>OY759353.1:12500-4709195 GCA_963662315.1 Geopsychrobacteraceae bacterium
ATTTAGTTTTGAGAGACCAGGGCCTCTGTTATGGAGGTTTTGTGTTCTTTGAAATCGAATTTATACGAAGAGTGTGGATGTGGGCTAGTAGCTCAGCTGGCTAGAGCACACGACTGATAATCGTGAGGTCGGAGGTTCAAGTCCTCCCTGGCCCACCAGATCATTTCGGGGGTGTAGCTCAGTTGGGAGAGCGCCTGCCTTGCAAGCAGGAGGTCATCGGTTCGATCCCGTTCACCTCCACCAATTCGTAACGATTTTATTCGATCTTTGACAATTGCATAGACTGATAGATTTAGAAAAGACATGTGCGCGTTTGTGATGAAGCGCATATGTTAGCAAAGCGATAGATACAAAAAGGTAAACGTAGAACTTAGTTAGATAAAGACTGTAATGGTCAAGCTACTAAGGGCGTACGGCGGATGCCTTGGTATCGGGAGGCGATGAAGGACGTGGTAAGCTGCGATAAGCTTCGGTGAGCCGCTAAACAGGCATTAACCCGGAGATTTCCGAATGGGGAAACCCGTCAAGGTTTATACCTTGTCATCCTGCACTGAATACATAGGTGTATGGAAGCGAACGCAGGGAACTGAAACATCTAAGTACCTGTAGGAGAAGAAATCAATTGAGATTCCGTCAGTAGCGGCGAGCGAACGCGGATTAGCCCAAACCAGAACGACTACGGTTGTTCTGGGGTTGTGGGGCCCCGACGTGGGATTGGTGATTGGTAGTAGAAGGCTCTGGAAAGTGCCGCCATAGTGGGTGATAGCCCCGTATATGAAACCAAGATCCACCCTAGGGAGTCCCCGAGTACCACGGGACACGTGAAATCCTGTGGGAAGCTGGGAGGACCATCTTCCAAGGCTAAATACTCCCCGATGACCGATAGCGCATAGTACCGTGAGGGAAAGGTGAAAAGAACTCCGATGAGGAGAGTGAAATAGACCCTGAAACCGTATGCCTACAAGCAGTTGGAGCACCATGTATAGCAGGTGTGACAGCGTGCCTTTTGCATAATGAGTCAGCGAGTTACGCTCAGCAGCGAGGTTAAGCCGATTAGGTGTAGCCGTAGCGAAAGCGAGTCTGAATAGGGCGCTTTAGTTGCTGGGAGTAGACCCGAAACCGAGTGATCTATCCATGGGCAGGGTGAAGCGAAGGTAACACTTCGTGGAGGCCCGAACCCACTTAGGTTGAAAACTGAGGGGATGACCTGTGGATAGGAGTGAAAGGCTAATCAAACTCGGAGATAGCTGGTTCTCCCCGAAATATATTTAGGTATAGCCTCGTATGAATCGTCCCGGAGGTAGAGCACTGAATGGGCTAGGGCCCTCACCAGGGTACCAAACCTAATCAAACTCCGAATGCCGGGAACGTCTGTACGGGAGTCAGACTGCGGGTGATAAGGTCCGTAGTCAAAAGGGAAACAACCCAGATCGCCAGCTAAGGTCCCTAAATCTGTGCTAAGTGGGAAAGGTTGTGGGAATGCATAAACAACCAGGAGGTTGGCTTAGAAGCAGCCACCCTTTAAAGAAAGCGTAATAGCTCACTGGTCGAGTGGGCCTGCGCCTAAAATGTAACGGGGCTCAAGCACAGTACCGAAGCTGCGGATTTGTCCTTTAGGACAAGTGGTAGGGGAGCATTGTAGCAACCGCTGAAGGTCGACCGTAAGGACGGCTGGAGGAACTACAAGAGCTTATGCTGACATGAGTAGCGAAAATGTGGGTGAGAAACCCACACACCGTAAGCCCAAGGTTTCCTTTGTAAAGGTAATCTGCGAAGGGTTAGTCGGCCCCTAAGGCGAGGGCGAAAGCCGTAGTCGATGGGAAACAGGTTAATATTCCTGTACCTCTTATAACTGCGATGAGGGGACGGAGAAGGGTAGGTCATCCGGGTGTTGGACGTCCCGGTTTAAACGAGTAGACGGGGAAGGTAGGCAAATCCGCTTTCCCATACAACGTCGAGACGTGATGACGAGAGCTTTAAGCTCATAAAGTGATTGATCCCATGCTTCCAAGAAAAGCCTCTAAGCTTCAGGTTATATGAGACCGTACCGTAAACCGACTCAGGTGGGCGGGCAGAATATGCCAAGGTGATTGAGATAACTCTGGTTAAGGAACTCGGCAAAATAACACCGTAACTTCGGGAGAAGGTGTGCCTCCATTAGGTGAAGGGATTTACTCCCCGAGCTGAAGGGGGTCGCAGAGAAATGGCGGTAGCGACTGTTTACTAAAAACACAGCACTCTGCAAACTCGTAAGAGGACGTATAGGGTGTGACGCCTGCCCGGTGCCGGAAGGTTAAGGGGATGTGTTAGCGCAAGCGAAGCATTGAACCGAAGCCCCGGTAAACGGCGGCCGTAACTATAACGGTCCTAAGGTAGCGAAATTCCTTGTCGGGTAAGTTCCGACCTGCACGAATGGCGTAACGACTTCCGCACTGTCTCAACCAGGGACTCAGCGAAATTGAATTCTCGGTGAAGATGCCGAGTACCCGCGGCAAGACGGAAAGACCCCGTGAACCTTTACTATAGCTTGGCAGTGATATTCGGGACAGCATGTGTAGGATAGGTGGGAGACTTTGAAGCTGGCACGCCAGTGTCGGTGGAGTCGTCCTTGAAATACCACCCTTGTTCTTCTGGATATCTAACCTAGACCCGTTATCCGGGTCGGGGACACTGCCTGGTGGGTAGTTTGACTGGGGCGGTCGCCTCCTAAATTGTAACGGAGGCGCGCGAAGGTTCCCTCAGGCTGATTGGAAACCAGCCGAAGAGTGCAAAGGCATAAGGGAGCTTGACTGCAAGACATACACGTCGAGCAGGTGCGAAAGCAGGTCTTAGTGATCCGGTGGTTCTGTATGGAAGGGCCATCGCTCAACGGATAAAAGGTACTCCGGGGATAACAGGCTTATCTCCCCCAAGAGTTCACATCGACGGGGAGGTTTGGCACCTCGATGTCGGCTCATCACATCCTGGGGCTGAAGTCGGTCCCAAGGGTTTGGCTGTTCGCCAATTAAAGTGGTACGCGAGCTGGGTTTAAAACGTCGTGAGACAGTTTGGTCCCTATCTGCCGTGGGCGTAGGAGATTTGAGAGGATCTGTTCCTAGTACGAGAGGACCGGAATGGACGAACCACTAGTGTTCCTGTTGTCACGCCAGTGGCATCGCAGGGTAGCTACGTTCGGAAAGGATAACCGCTGAAAGCATCTAAGCGGGAAGCCCACCTCAAGACGAGATCTCCCTGGGGGTTTGCCCCCCTAAAGGTCCGTTGGAGACGACAACGTTGATAGGCCGGATGTGTAAGCACAGTAATGTGTTCAGCTTACCGGTACTAATTGACCGTGAGGCTTGACCATTTACAGTTTTTTATAGGGACGGGGGAACATCAGTTCCCCCAACCCCCCATAAGTTTTACGCATATCGCTTAATTAAATCAGTCAATGCGATTGAAAACCAGTTTTACGGTTTTCGGTGGCTATAGCGTAGGGGTCACACCTGTTCTCATCCCGAACACAGAAGTTAAGTCCTACCGCGCCGATGATACTGCATGGGAGACTATGTGGGAAAGTAGGTCGCCGCCGAAATTATTTCGAGCCCTGTCTTGGTCACAAGACAGGGCTTTTTTGCGTTTTATTGGTTTTTTAGATAAAAAATGCGGTAACAGTTTTCGCTTAGGTCAGCCGGAGGGGGCAAATGGACTGCGCAAGACAAATAGATGTTCAGTGTTACGAGTGTATTTTCCGACATATAGACTATTTGGCTGATTTGCTTGATATGCCGTTTGAAGTTCAGCGTTGTTGTATTGAGCAAGTCATGCGTGAGCTGCTCAGAACGCATGGTCATTCCATCACGACTGTACAGTTAGTTCGCTTTGCAACAAATATTGCCTTATCTTTGATGGACTTAGATGAAAATTTTGATCCCTACGCCCAGCTAAAACAACAAACCAACGAAACCGTTTTAAAACACCAGAAATCCCTGTCTGGCTTGATTCAAGGGGCAGAATCTCCTTTGTCTATGGCTTTGCAGCTCGTTGCGTCAGCAAATATGATTGACGTTGGTGGTCTTTGTCCAAATTTTTTGAATGTCCAGGATGCTTTACGGACTTTGCCGCAGCGAAGATTTAGTGTTTATCATTTTGATACCCTGTACGAGCGTCTTATTGCTGCTAAAAATCTTCTTTATATTTGTGATAACGCTGGGGAAATTGTTCTGGATCGCTTATTTGTTGAAGAGTTGGATCGCCATTTTCCTCAACTGGAAATCACTTGTGTTGTCAGACATAAGCCGATCGTTAATGATGCACTTCTGCAGGATGCAATCACTGTTGGCCTTGATCAGGTTGCTAATGTTCTTTCCTCTGGAAGCGTCTATCCCGGAATTATAATGGAGGAGACTACGGCTATGTTTCAAAAGTATTTTGATATAGCAGATGTCATAATCACTAAAGGGGTTGGTAACTTCACCACATTGTCGGAGATTCGAGATAGGCGTTTATTTTTCATCTTTGCCGCTTCGTGTCCTATGATTGCACGCCTAACCAATTCAGAATTTGGACAGATCGTTCTTGCCCATAATCATTTAGGTTTTAGATCGCCTTGATCCAGAAGACATTACTGCTTATGGTAGCAGAGAGGGCTTTGGCAGACACATGTTCTTGGTCGTCCATGTTCTGTGAAATGCTACTGTCGGTCCTTCTTCTGATGTGATGCAAGTCGGAGATTAGTCTAATAAAAAATCCCCAGCATTAGCTGGGGATATAGAGATACTACCAGACCAGGGGCGCCAGGAAAAATTAGAACCGATAACCAATCCCTAGACCGATTAGGATAGGATTCAGATCGAGATCGTACTTTTCCCCGCCTATTTTCATTTCAGTTTCAACACTCAGATATTTAAAATCGACGTTCGCATACCAGCTGTCTCCCAATGCCCAATCAAATCCGGCTTGGGCCGCCCAACCGAAACTCGCGTCAATGCTGAAGTCATTTGCGCCATTAAGCTGCTCGTCGAAGGGAATCACGTAATTCAACCCTGCTCCCAGATAAGGGCTGATGGTTGATTCAGCGAGAAAATGGTATTTCAGGGTCAATGTCGGCGGGAGCAACCACGTGGAGCCAATATATGAACCATTGGACGTGATATCATGCTTAGTCACCCCAAGAATCAGCTCAGTGGAAAGATAAGGTGTAAAGAAATATTCAAGATCAAGTTCAGGGGTAAGATCATCCGAAACATCAATACCTAAACTGCTGAGGTCACTGTCGGCTTTAGCGTCTGGCAGGACCGCAAGACCGCGCACACGGATACCATAATTGTATTCCTCCGCAAAGGACGTACCGGCCAACGCAATGACCATGGACAATACAACAACCAAAAACAGCACAACCCTTCCAATCCTCTTCATTGTCACATCTCCTTTTGATTTAAATGATAGTGTTCATTCAGGCGCTCAGGTCCCACAAAGGCATTACATGATGAAATAAGAGTCAGAAAAAATAAGCACTAAATAATGACCAAAGCGGTCATAATTGAGGATGCAAGTTATAATTTCTCTCCTTTCCGATATTTGCTGAAACCATATCCGTGGCAGGGAAAAGTTTGTCTGATAATTATTACTTTTTTTGTTTTATTTGTCCGGTATTTTTGTGTTTATTTTGTCAACTGTCAAGCCTTTTCTCTTGTTTCTTCTTCTTTTTATGTGGATACCAAGGTTCTCGGAAAATTCATCATAGCCGTTTATTGTAAAAATAACTAATCCGGTTCCTTTCCTGAGGAATGCGGTTCGGCTCCGGATATAGGTTCGTGCTAAGCCGTCCCGTCCGGTTGCCTTTTCAAGTCCGTGCGGCGGCATTGCTGAAGAGTGCTGATAAATTCAGTTTTTGGGAGAATGGTATGCTTTTTTGTTGCTTCGCTGTTGCTTGGCTCATCACTGGTATATTTCGAAAAAATGGAATTTGGGGGACAGATGGGGTTGCCGTAGACGAAGACTCTGCTGGTAATATCTTCTACGGGCAATATTGTCATAGGTGGATGGGAACTAAAGGTTGACTGACCTTGGCCTGGCACTGTCAATAGTGGTCACAGCTCCATTATCCCTTTAATGAACGTCTGTGTGGCGGTTGTTAATCGAAGACATTTCATTTGGCAGAACATTGCAACGCGGACCGAGGGCTTTGCGTTGCAACGCCCTGCGTGTCACCTGCAGACGCGCTGCAGGCAAATGGCACCACGATATGGCTGGGGACTGATGCTGCAAACCATAAGGGTGGTGACAGGGATATAGGTAAAGGAAAAGCGGGAGTAGGCCAGGGCCAAGGCCAAGGGCAGGGCGGCGCTACCACAATCGCCACAGCCAAGCTGTGGGTTGAGCTCTTCTACTGTGGCTGGCCGGCGGCTGGTCTCAGGCCACAGAATACGCTCAGTCTGGTGCCATTCCAAGGCGCCGGGCAGGTTGGGTACATAACCACTGATGATGCCTTCCAGTTGACTGCTGTTCAGGCCGCTGTTGTTCAGGCTGGTTTGAATGCAGTTGGCCAGGGCGCTGGTTGTCTTAGTGGCTGCTTGTCCATGATTTGGCTCCTCCTGGTGGGCCAGGCCACTGATAACGATTTGCCCTGCGGTGACTTTGGTGACTTTGTCGATGAGCAGGTAGGCTGCACCTTCACCTAATAAACGGCGGTCGGGGTTCTGGTCACTGCAACAGGTGCGGTTTTGCATGGCGTTGAGGAGGGTAGTGGGCGCGATCAGGCAATCGCTACTGCCGAAGATCATCTGCTGCCAGGGACCCTGGCGGAAATCATCAAGCACCTGAGCCAGAATGGCCGTTGCGGACTGGTCAACCACATACTGGCGCAGGCTTGTCGCCTCACAGTCCGGAAAGACGCTGATAAGGCTATTGCGAAACAGCAGCTCATCATGGAGGAACGTTTCTTCGGGCAATAAATTGACGATCAGGGTGGCTGCAGGTTTCGTCGGGGCACGCAGGGTTTCCAGAGCACCCTGGCACAGTAGCCGTAAACGCAGGTCGGCAGGGATTTCCGCTGGTAACTCTTCACTCGCCGCCCAGTAGGCTGTTTCAACAGTCTGATCGGGGCCGTTGACCTGCAGGTTGGGAACTTTATTGCGACAGTTCAGACGCGTGCTTATGCCACCTAACAGAGCCGCAGGGTGATTGCCGTAGACGCCGTTGACCGCAGCAGCGCTGATAACCAATTGTTCGGGTTGCTGAGGGGTACTCATGATGCTTGCTCCAGTCTTGGTTTGCTGGCCACGGTCTCTTCATTTTCCACATTATTGGCATCGCTCAGGGTCAACCAGCCGTTAGGCTCGGGGTCCGGATCGGTGATGATGGCGCCCCGGTAAATCAGCGCCAGGGTGCGCTCATCGCTGTTGATGATCAGGGTGTCACAGTTCAGTTCCACAGTGCTGCGCTTGTTACCAAGCTGCACGTTGGCTTGGGGCTGCTGCAGGGGAACATCGATGAGCAGGTCGCGCCTGGCTGAGGCGACCAGACCAGACAGCTTGATAGTTAATGGGCCGAAGAAGGAGGTCGCAAAGCGCTGATCAACGGGAGCACAGTTATACAGTTCAGCGGGCTGCTCTCCGGCGAAAGGACAGGTGCCGTTAGCAATCCCTTGCTGATCAATGTTGATTTTAACATCGCTGCGTGGTGCCCAGTGTCGGGGCAGGGGGGCAAAGCCGGCGGGCTTCACACGGCTGGCCGGGCTGTTGATAAAGTGGGGCGGTTGCTCCAGTTGGGGGAGCTCCAGCCCTTTGCTGCGCAGACCACGCAGGCTGAAACCACAGCCGGCTGGGTTGGGCAGATAGTAGTCATCCTCATGCTGGGGATCACTGCCGCCAAAGGCATGCTCATAGGTGAGCTCCAGCGCTTCAGATAGTGGTTGCGGAGCACTGGGGATCAGGGCAAAAAATTTGCGTTCCCAGTGGCGGGGACCAAAGGCTCTTAGTTCCTTGGACCAGTATTTATTGTTGTCATAGCGCAGGCCGACTGCGACCTGTACGCTGCCAGTGGTACTGGTGCCCGGCTGGGCACTGCCGTAGAGATAGAGCTCCCCCCCCTGTTTAAAGGGGACGATTTCCGTCACCGCGCTGAGGCTGGAGGTTTCCGGTGCCCCGCGGTATTCGTCTGTTTCGACAATGGGTAGCTCTATAGGGGTGAGCTGGCCATGTTCGTCAAATTGGAAGCTAATTTTTACGACTAAGGTTTGTTGACGCTGCCCCTGACGGCTCCAGCCCGGATAGAGAGCGGCGCTCCAGGTGGTCTGATTGTCGAGCTGAATCATGTCAGACCTCCTGATTTCGTTAATAACTGTTGTTTGGTGCGTAACGGTATTCGCTCGGTTGCGGTGACCGGTTGCTTCTGCAGATAGGCAAGCAGATCCAGCAGATTGATACTGTAACGCCCTGCCCATTGGCAGGCCAGGGTTCTGACCCGTTCAAGACTTAGAGGGAGTCCGAACAGCAGGCGTTGTTCTCCTTCCAGCGTGGCTCGCTGTTGCTTCCACCAGTTCTGGGCACTGGTGACTGGAGTGGACTCTTGTTTGCCGACCAGCTGCAGGCGCGGTTCTACGTGCAGGTACTCGCCACTGATCCACAACCAGGCCGCCTGAAAATCAGTTTCGACGTCAGGTGGCGGACTCAGATCGGCGAGGGTATCGATGGCTGATTTGGTCCCGTGCAGAGCCAGCAGCTCGGCGGCCTTTGCCGGCTGCTCTTTGGCGTACTGACGAATAACATCAGGTAATTGCGGGGTGGCGAGCAGGGCTCCAATGCGCAGCAGGCGGTACAGGGCGTCGGGCTCCCGTTCCCGCTCAATGCCGCGCCACAGGGGTTCATACAGGTGACCAGTGCCACGCAGCAGGGAGCCCCACAGGGCGGTTGCGAGTAACTTTCCTGAAATTTGGCGCTCCGCTGTTACATTGTTCAGGTCGCGGAAATAGGGGATGAACAGCTCTTGACCAATTTCCTTGCGGCTGGCTGCATAACGCAGGGCCCGGGTTTGCAACTCAATATTCTGGCTGCGAAGTTCGGCAGCCGAAGTTAGCCCGGCAGGAATCTGATCGCGGCGGTGGCGCCACAGGTCAAACAGTTGGGAGCGTAGCCCAGCGCGTTGCTGGTAAAGCTCGACCAAATCGGCTGTCGCCAGTAAGTCCGGCTGCCAGCACAGTGCATCGATGGCGGCCTCTTGGAGCGGGCCTGGTTCCTGCAGCAGGCTGGTCAACCAGGTGGAATCGCGCTGTGTGGCGGGTTGACCGATGGCCTGTACAAACACGTCGGCGGGGGTCTGTACCTTTGGCCAGCTGTTCTGGCAGTGGCGCAGGACCTCAATGTGACGCATCATATCCAGTTCGGTGATGTGCAGCAGGTGGCCTGTGATCAGGGGCGCTTTCAGATACAGACAGCGCTGTTCATAAAGAGACCGGGCTGCGGTCTGATGAATATCAAGTTTAAGTGCGGGCATATTTTTAGTTCAACTCAATCGTCGCACCTTGTAGTTTGACCGGCCCATCAGCCTGCTGCATGATCTGGCGACCGTTAAGCAGGATTTTCCCGTCGCCATGAATTTCGATGCGGCTGTTGGCTGTTTTCAGACATATGCTCTGCTGGGCCTCTAACTGGAGCTGTTCAGGAATTTCGGTTGCCAACGGTTGTGGTTGCTCGCCTTGAGTACGTAATCGGCCGATGATGATTACCTTACTGCGCGATGTTGAAACCAGGACAAGATCGCCACATTGCAGGAAGTCTACCTGACTTAAGTGACCACTGACAGTCAGATTCTCCCCGTCCAAACTAACTCGGTAAGCCAGGCCGTCTACTGCCTCGGTGACAAGGGCCACCCCTTGTTGCTGCAGGTTCGCAGCGGAATAAAGTTGGGTTGTCTTTGCTAACATAAACTTTCAAGCCTTTTTTGTGATGTCCCGGTTCTAAAAAACCGGGACATTGTTTGGTCGTGATCAGGCGCTTTTTTTGAAGCCCTCTTGAAGCACCTGCGGCAGCCGCTGTATAGCATCGGTAGTCAAGGCGACTTTATTGTTGTCCGTATCGATCAGGCAAAGTTCATCACGGGTATGTAGCATGGCAGCTGTAAAGCGATCATCAAAACCGGGGATCAATTTAGTTGCTCCGTAAGTGGATGCGACCAGAGCTATTTGAGCAGGTTTGATAAATTTGGCAGTAAACGTATCGTTACAGGTCAGCTCTGTGACACTGAAGGATGTCAGCTTTTCAATATGGGGTTTAAGCTCTGGACACAGTTTGTCGATGGCTTTTTCTGCCATACCATTGTCAACTGCCTGAGCAGCCATTTTTTTCAGTTTGCCTAACATGTAAATCTCCTTAACGTGTTGTTTGTTGTTTGTTGTTTGTTGTTTGTTGTTTGTTGTTTGGGAGATGTTTTCTCTCCCCTCCGAAAATGGGTATGGTGATGCCCACTAGTTACCACCAATGCTGCTACCTTTAAGGTTAATAGTGTCTCCATTAATATTGATCTGCGGACCCTTGATGGTCAGGTTGCCACTGGTATCAATCTGAAGAGTACCGCTGCCCTGAGAAATGGTGATTGGGCCGCCCCCCTGACCAAGCAGGCTGATGTTCTTGGCCGCCTTGAGGCTGAATTGACCGCTGCTGACCTTGACGGTCATGTCACTGTTGCGCACCTCAGTGGACAGATTGTTGGCGACATCAATAACCATGTTTTTTCCTGTTGTCATACTGATGCTTTGGTTTTCCGCATCAAACTGAATATGCTGATCCGCTTTGAATTGAATATCGGTGGCGGCCTGCAGGCTGATTTCCTTGTTGCGGGTCATCAGTTGCTGGGCGTTTTCCACGCTAACGATATGGTCTTTACCGACCTGAACATTCTGACTGTCCCCCGACTCAATGAGTATGGTCTGTTTGGCATAGATCTCCATTTTCCCTTCCTCTGTGGCCAGGCGCACCTTATGGGCGTCTTTGGTGGCATCAAGAGTCAGGATGTTCTTCTGCTCGGCGGTAAACAGATCAATCTTCTCCTGATCAATCCGGTCATCCATGCACAGTTCGTTACCACTGGCCGTACGGATGATATTCTGGGTACGGTTGTCGGCGGTGACCACGCTGTCGGTGTCGGGGTTGGGCAGCACGCCCAGAATAATCGGACGATTCAGGTCTCCATTGACACAGGTCAGGGCGACTTCGGTACCAGCATGTAGCGGAAAGTGCATACCGTATTCCTTACCTCCGTAGGGCTGCATCATGCGTACCGGATGACTGGCCTGGGCCACCGCCGCTTCACCGCGATCAAAGTCGGTACGTAAATGGTAACGCCCCTGATCATCGAGATAAGCATAATCTCCGCCTTTACTTTCAATGCGGGCGCTGAACAGGCCAAGGATCTGTGGTGTTGGTGGAATCTCAGGACGATAAGGGGTGGTGGCCCTGATCAGGGTCAGGCGGTTGCTGTAGGTTGGGCCTTGCTCTTCACCGCTGAAGGCCAGGCCGCCGGCCTGATCAGCCTGGTGTGTCATGGCTACAACCAGATATTGGCCATTGAGGCTGTTGTCCGGGTGATTGCCGATGGTCAAAAGGTAGCCGGGGCGAATGCCACGGCAATCGGTTTCGGCAATAACCGCGGCACGCCTGACATCGAGGGACTGAATGCGGAACGCGGCGACCTGTTTACCTTCATCGAGTGTAAGAAAATGATCGCCATAAATGGCTTCTTCTCCGTAACTGTTACTGGACTCACTGGTCCGGGTGACTTCCAGACGGGTACTGGGGGTCTGGTCGTTGTAGTCACTGACGCGGACCTGAGCCGGTAACAAATGTGCCTGGGGAGACAGCCGGTAAACACTTTCCTGCTGGCGAGCTGTGCCACTTTGTGGATGATAATCCAATAAGGGCAATTCGGGCATCTGGGGGCGTTTGGTGCTGTCATCGGCAAATTTAACCAGAGTCTGTTTCTCATCACTTTCAAAGGTGAAAAAGATGCCGGCACGGGCCAGTAGACGACAGATGAAGTCGTAATCACTCTCCTGATACTGAACGATAAATTCGTGAGGCTCATAAACCTCTGTCAAGTCGAGCTCAAACTGTTCATTGCTGAGGCCGACGCTGGTCAGGATACTGGTGACAATTGCCGGGGTGCTCAGATTAACAAAGACCCGATTGTTAACGTTTTTGTGCAGTGGATAGAGCGGTGAACGTACGATGGCCCGGTAGGTCATGTCGTTCTGGGTGGCCGCGATGCGATAGAAGTCACTGACGATTCCATGCAGGTACAGGGTTTGGCTGCCCCAGTTGATGCTCAGGGTGGCGTTGTTGCCAATCACTGTCAAAGGGGGCAGTTCCGCACTGCTAACCAGGCTGATGTCGAACTGGTAATCCATCGACAAACCATGCTCAAAGCCTCTGAAGCCGCTGACCGTAAAGGTGTCATTGGGGACACTTTTAATGTTCAATCCATAGTGGCTGCTGGCAGCGGAGTAGTTCAGAGCAGTGTTGCTGAAAAAAGGCATGATAGGCTCCTGTTAGTCAACGCTTGCTAAGGTTTCAAGCTCAGCGTCTGGTGCTTCAAGATCACAGAAGGTACAGCTCAACTCCTGCTGTTCATCAATCTCCAGGCTGATTAACTGCGGCATATCCTCCTGTGCCATGAACTTCAGTAGACTGCGTGAAATTCCAGGTAACAGTTGTTGTTCGATAAGGCTGTTGATGGTGCGGGCTCCCGATTCAGGCCGTTGACAGCGCTGCAGCAAGTGATCAACGACCTCATCAGTGCAGCGCAGGGTGATGTCATGAGCCGCAGCCAGGCGTTCGGCAACCTTGTCAAGCTTGGTCAGAATGATCTGATGCATCACGGATTGATCGAGGGGAGCCAGGGGAACAACCTGAATGCGCGCCAGCAGGGCTGCGGCAAAGTGATGCTGCAGTTCAGGGCGTACGGCGTTGACCATGTCGGTAAAGGTCGGATCAGGGCGGCTGCCTTCGGCATCGGTCTTTTCCCTGGGAAGGGTTTCGCTGTTGGTGTTGATATCGATCTCAGGATTTATTTCCTCCGGTTTGTCCTCGTTTTTGGTGTCATCAAATAGATCAAACAAGGCCTCAGAGCCCAAATTGCTGGTCATGAGAATGATTGTATTTTTAAAGTCGATCTCGCGCCCTTCGCCGTCGCGCATAAAACCGCGATCAAAAACCTGGTAAAACAGGTTGAGGACGTCCGGGTGGGCTTTTTCAACTTCGTCAAGGAGAATTACCGAGTAGGGACGTTGCCGAACGGCTTCGGTCAGAACGCCGCCTTCCCCGTAACCAACGTAACCGGGAGGGGAGCCTTTCAGCTGAGAAACCGTATGAGCTTCCTGATATTCACTCATGTTAATGGTGACCATAAAGCGCTCACCACCAAACAGAGTGTCAGCGATGGCTCGTGCCGTTTCGGTCTTCCCGACCCCGCTGGGACCGGTAAGCAGGAATACGCCGACTGGCCCGTCACTGGTCTGAAGCCCGCTTTTGGCGGCCCGGATGGTCTGCCCGATGGCATTAAGGGCCGGATACTGGCCGATAATTCTCTGGCTGATGCGGTCTTCGAATTCGATCAGGCTGCTCAGCTCATTTTTCACCATGCGGCCGAGGGGAACCCCGGTCCAGTCGGCCACTACCTGGGCGATGGTGTCGGCATTCACTTCAGCCTGGACCAGGGGGATCTCCTCTTGGAGTTCCTTAAGATCCTGCTGCAGTTTGATCAGCTGCTGATTGTCTCCTTTGGTGGCGCGCTGGTGCTGCAGTTGCTTGACCATAGCGACTTCGGTTTGCCAGCGTAGTTCCAGGTCGATAATCTCCTGCAGCGTAGCAACGCGTTGTTCTTCTAAGAGGTCAAGTCGCTCCTGGTCAACGGGCAACCCCTGGTCACGTTCTTCATTGAGATATTTCTGGCGACGTTCGATAAAGCTCAGCTGTTCGCGCACGCAATCCAGGGCAGCCGGGGTGGCAGCCTGCCCCATGGCGACCCGGGCGGCAGCGGTATCGAGCAGATCGATGGCTTTGTCAGGCAGGAAGCGACCATTGATATAGCGACTGGACAGGTTAACGGCGGCAGTCACCGCTTCATCGGTGATCAACACCTGGTGATGTTCCTGGTAGCGTTGCTTTAAGCCGTTAAGCATGACGATGGCGGTTTCAATAGCCGGTTCATCAATCTTGACCATCTGGAAGCGTCGTTCCAGGGCGGCGTCGCGCTCAAAGTATTTTTTGTATTCACTCCAGGTGGTAGCGGCCAGGGTGCGTAATTCTCCCCGCGCCAGGGCCGGTTTGAGCAGGTTGGCGGCGTCCCCCTGGCCGGCATCGCCACCGGCACCGATCAGGGTGTGGGCCTCGTCAATGAACAGAATGATCGGGGTTGGGCTGTTCCGTATCTCATCAATAACGGCTTTCAGGCGTTTTTCAAACTCACCTTTAACTCCGGCTCCGGCCTGCAGCAATCCAAGGTCGAGACACACCAGACGCACCCCGTTGAGGGCGTCGGGGACGTTCCCTTCGGCAATACGCAGGGCCAGCCCTTCAACCACCGCGGACTTGCCGACCCCGGGTTCTCCGACCAGGATCGGGTTGTTTTTGCGGCGCCTGGTGAGAATGTCGATCATCTGGCGGATTTCATCGTTGCGCCCCAGCACCGGGTCGATGTTCCCCTGGCGGGCACGGGCGGTAAAATCATCGGTATAAGCATCAAGGTTAGGGGTGGCTCCATCGCCAGTGGAGCTGTCGCTGGTGCTCGGGCGTGATGGGGTTGGCTGGTGCCTGGCGTGGGTAGGCTGCGGTCCTTCCACTGATATCTTGTTGAGCTCCGGGTACAAGGCAATAACCTGTTCCTGGCTGATATGGGCCAATAGGCCCCAGGCGCGTCCGGGCAACAATGGTGCCATTTCCAGCAGGGCTTCAAGCAGTATCCCACTGCGCACTGCCGTTTCCTCGCCGCGTAGAGAGGCGATGGTCCAGGCTTTTTCAAACCACTGGGCCAGCTGTAGGGAAAAGGCGGGTTTGCTCTGGTTATCGGAGCGCAGACGTTCCAGCTGCTCAAGCAGGGCGTGCCAAAAGTGGTCGAGGTTGACAGCAAAATGGCGCAGCAGACCCTCCAGATCGCCTTCCCCTTGTTCCAGCATTTTGATCAGCAAGTGCTCAATGGTCACCTCGTAGTGTCCGCGGGTACCTGCAAAGCCAGCAGCGTTTTCAAGGTTTTCAATGCAGTATGGATTCAATTTGTCAAGTAATGCTTTTAACTTTAGTGGACTCATATTCCCCTCTCATAACGATCAGGCCGCAATTTTAAAGGCGGCTGGAACGTGTGTTTCTGGTGATTGCGCTTCGGCCGCCTGGTCAGTCAGACGGATACGGTTTGCTTGTGGACCCGGCTGTCCCAGACAACTGGTCCAGCCAAGAATTGCTGATTCGGTACCCAGGCATGACTGATAGTTCGGCCCTGCAGTGACCTGAAAATTAATTTCATAGCTGATCGCCGGTTCCAGGTATTCGCGCACCAGTTTAGCCAGTTGGAACGCCAGTTGATGGCCTGGCAGCAGCTTGGTCGCGGCGCTGATCGGCAGCGGACCAATATGAATGATGATTTTGCTCGAGACATCCATAATGCGGCTGCCGAGGATGGTGTTGTCACCCAGGTGCAGCTCATTCCCTAGGCTGTCGGGCTTGTCCAAGGTGATCCATACCGGGACATTCTCCTGGGTGGCGACCGGGTAGCCGAGGAAGTCTTCCAAGGTGGCGGACAGCCCCTGAGCGCTTTTGATGCGGCTGCCGAGCACGCCAGCATAATCGAAGCGTCCGTGCTGTTGGGCTCCCCCTGACAGGGCATACAGATAACGACTGTAGATACTCGGCTGATCGGCGCTGGCGGAGTAACGGTTGAACTTTTTCCAGGCCAGGTAGCAGAGGGCGTAAAGACGTTTATTGAACATTTCCAGGAAAGCGCGCAGCTCGTCCCGCCCATCGCCGTCGCGACTGGTGATATCGTTAAAGTACTGGGGCAGAGGGGAGTCGACCCCGTATAGGCCGAGCAGGTTGAGCTCAAGCCGGAAACGCCCCTGATCATCGATTGTGCAGCGGCGCAACTCCCCAGCAGGGAAGGAGATCTCAGCCGCTGGGGCCAGATTAATCAGACGCTGAAAGCTGACATCATCCCCGCCGTCGAGCCCCAGGGAGGTTTCCAACAGCGCCACTGCCGGAAACGCTTCGTAGGCGGTATTACTGGCGAGGATGTCGTCGGTCAGATGAGGAAGTTTTCCCCGAGTATAGGTTCCCATAAATACTCTGCCTTGGAAGGGCTCAGTTGCAAGCCGGTTTGAACAAAAGTGTTAACGGCCACATAGGTTCTGAAAAAATGATGCAGTACGGTGGTGAACATGTATGCATCAGCCTCGCTGAGGAAGGCTCTTTCTTCCATCTCCAGGTGCATGTCGACGCCGCACAGCAAGGCCCCGCGGCTTACCTTGGAGAGAGGATGCTGACTGATGGCGGTGATCCCTTTGATACGCTTCTCCGACTGTTTCTGCTCACTCCAGTCATACAGGGACAGCAGCTGCTGCAGCTGATTAAGGCTGGTGATACTGTTGTAGCTGACCGTCAGGTGGGTCACCAGGGCCAGGCGGAAATCGCTGCGCTCAGGGGGCAGGAGCATGCGACTTGGGCGGATCAGATTGCGGGAGACGATGGTTGGCGGAAAGTCATGGTCCGGGGCATTGATCTCACCAACCTTGAGGCTGCGGCGCGGCAGGTTGCCGTTGCACACGGTGATGTCGCAGGACAGGACCTCCTCGCTGTCGCTGATGGCACCGCCAAGGCGCAGGTAGGTCATCGGTCCCAGTCCTTCACGCTGGCGGTAACTGGCGTGAAAGTAGCGCTGGCTGCGATCGAGGTGATTAAAGCGGTGCAGGGGCTGATACGCGTATTTCTGGCCATCGTTGCGGCGAGCACCGGTAGCTCGGTTGACCTGGTAGACGACCACGCCGCGGGGTGAATTGTTATCGGCGATAACATGGTATTCGTTGCGGCGGTGATCGACGCGGATCGGTTCACTGGTTTCTTCAAACAGGTTGATGGCCGGGGCGCAGTGGAGCTGGAAATTGTTCTTCGACAGCCGCAGCTCGTCCTGGATCGGTTTGTTGAGGTGGATGACCAATTCAAATTCACAGCATTTGTCCGGCCAGGCCAGCAGGTCAAAGCCTGATACGGCAATAAAATGGTACTTTTCCCGAAAACAGAAATAATCCTGCAGCAGATGAAATCCGAGAAAGCCGCGACCGCTGGCAGGCAGCAGCAGATCTTCCTTCCCCAGGTGACAAGGGCGAATACAGTTCTGACTGCCAAGTCTATGCGGGCGCATCACGCGACCGGGAAATTCGATATCGACGTGCTTGACCTCTGCGGTGAGGATGCGAAACAGTTCCAGGGTCGACACTGCGTCGCCGTGCAGAAAGATCTTCAGTCGTGTCAGATCGAGTTGGCGCGGATCGACATCATGGTCAAACTGAAACAGCAGGCGCAGGGCCTGGCCGTCCAGATTCTCACCACTGGCGCGGACCTCAGAGAGGCGCAATGGCTGAATTTCAGTGACGCTTGTGGTACGGAATTTACACTGCACCCGTTCACTGAAAGGGTGGTGTTCCTGCTCGGGAATTGTGACGGCGATACCGCTGGTCAGAGTCCCTTTGGGAATCGTCGTGGTCTGCTTGACCTGCCCGGCGCGTGGCGTGTACTGCATGATGGTGCAGGACGGAAAAGGGCGCAGAAAGTAGGGGCGGATATGGGCCAGCAGGGTTTCGGAAAACTCCGGGATATCGTCATCGATACGCTGTTTGACCTCAGCAGTCAAAAAAGCCATACCTTCGAGCAGGCGCTCAACATAAGGATCGTGGTCCTTGACATCCTGCAGATTCAGGTGGCGTGCTTTTTCCGGAAAGGCGCGGGCAAATTCCTGGGCGGTTTCGCGCAGCAGGCGCATCTCATGATCAAAGTAGGTGGACATGAGAGAAATACTCTTCGCTGGTTCTGATCTCGACATTGCCACTGCGGCAGCAGGAGACGATAAAACGCAGGGCCTGTCCGCTCATGGTGGTGCCGGTCAGTTCGTAGTGGATCTGCCCCTGGCCCGGTTTAATATCAAATTCGCGGATCTTGGGGCGGCGCAGCCGCGGTTCAAACTGTTCCACTGCATAGCTCATGGTGATCATCAGTGCTTCACTGCTGTAGGGCATGCCCAGGTACAGCTCGGCGATATCCGGCATACCAAAATCGGGGCGGTGGGTTAACGATTCACAGCGGCTGTTAAGGAGCCTGTGCAGGTGATTGCAGATACTGGTTTTTTCCTGCTCGATGGCGTTGTGTCCAGCTCTCGGCAGCTCGTCCGTACCGGTTAATATGTCTAAAATTGTCTGTGCCATAGTCAGTGTCTGTTGCGTTGCTGGTGAAAAGGTGCCCCGGAATTTCCGGGGCACCCAGAGTGTGCCGTGAGCGGTCCGTTAACCACACGGCACTGCTAAGTCAGTAACGACTTAGCGTCCTTCGGTCCAGGAGTCGGAGAAGGAGATGTTGCCGTCGGTGTAGGCCCAGGTAATCTTGGCGTAACGACAGGACACTTCCTCAAGGTGCGGATAACGCTCCTTGTCTAGATCCTTGACATTGTGCATGGTTGGTTTTACTGAAGTGATCTTTACGTTCTCCAGGGTATGAGAGAAGTACTCTTCTTCAGAACCGGTATCGTTGATGCGATACCATTTGAGCTCGATTTTCTTCAGGGTCTGGCCATTGCTACACGCTTTGTAGAGATACGGAGTCGCGTTATCAAAGGCTTTCAGAAAAACGAAAGGCTCATGTTTACGGGTACCTGTCAGGCTTCCAGTATCACTGTCAGTTGGAATCCGCAGTTCGTGATCAAAACCGAGAATTTCCAGGGTCCCTTCGCGGCCGGCGACTTTAACCGGACCTTCGATTTTGGTTCCTTGATCGTCAAGGATAGTCATATAACCAGGTATTGCCATGTGTTTCCCCTCCTTATTCTTGTGGGGTTAGGTGGTTAAGGTGCTGTCAGTCAGCACCGGTGTAGACGCCCCAAGGTGCTCCATTAGCCTTTTTCCCGGGGCATTTGCGCAACAAGATTCAGCTGAACATCCACGCCTTCGATCTGGAAGTGCGGTTGCGCAGCCAGGTCCACCCTGTAGTAGCCTGGGTTTTCCGGAATCTCATAAACAGTGACTTTGCCATCCCGCAATGGATGGGTCGCAATCAGTTCAGGTTCAGGGTCTTTCATTTTTGTTACCAGGGTCTGTAGCCACGCGTTCAGTTCATTTTCCAGGTACTGACGACTTTTTGATGAACCGATATTCTCCCGTTGCAGCACTTTCAGGTAATGGGCCAGCCGCGATACCAGAAAGATATAGGGGAGGCGGGCATTGATCATGCTGTTGGCGTTAGCGTCGCTGTCAGCATACTCGCTCGGTTTCTGGACCGAGTTGGCTGAAAAGAAGCAGGCGTAGTCACTATTTTTGTAATAACTCAGCGGAATAAAGCCAAGACTGGCCATCTCCAGTTCACGGGTTTCAGAGATCAGCATCTCGGTCGGCATTTTCATCTGCATCCCTTTGCCGTCGTCGTGCAGATGAATTGGCAGGTTTTCTACTTTGCCGCCGGCCTCGGGACCACGGATGTTGACCGCCCAGCCGTTTTCGGCAAAGCTTTTGGCAATGTTGCCGGCAAAGGCGAACACCGGGTTGCCGAACAGGTATTTGTCTTGGTCGGAAGTGGAGATATCCTCCTCGTAATTAAATGTGCGCACCGGCGAACTGTCTTGACCATAAGGCAGACGCAGCAGCACGCGTGGGGTCAGCAGGCCGATGTAGCGTGCATCCTCGGTAGCGCGGAAGCTTTTCCAGCGGGTATATTCGGCCTTCTCCATGTAGTTGGTGAGGTCGTTGATCTGAGCGATTTCATCGACGTTCTTCTTGCCGAAGAAGCGCGCTCCCACCGAGGCCAGAAACGGACAATGGGCACTGGCGGAGACCTTGGACACATCGCGCAGCAGGGCAATATCCTGAGCGGAATTATCAAATTCATAGTTACCGACAATGGTGGCAAAAGGTTCGCCACCGGGGGTATCGTATTCGTTGACATAGACATGCTGGTAGAGCCCGGTCTGGATTACCTCGGGCGCTTCTTCAAAGTCATCGCGCAGGTCCTCTTTGGTACAGTCGAGAATCTCAACCTTGGTATTGCGGCGGAAATCGCAGCGCTCAATCATCATCTGCAGGCCGCGCCAGGAACTCTCCACACTCTGGAACGACGGATGGTGAAGAACCGCGTCAAGCTGTTCGCTGATGGTCTGATCGATCTGCGCGATATACTGATCGAGCAAAACTTTGTCGATCTTTTCAATTTGTGAATTGTTTCGCGTGGTCAGGTCGAGAAATACCTGAATACCAGCGGTCAGGCGTTCCTGAAGGCTGATATCGGCCATCCTTGAAGCGTCGGCAAAGCTTTTCAGGGTTATTGATTCCTGCATCGGCTGAATGTCCACCAGTTCACACAAGCGGGCATAGGAATTGTTCTCTTCATAAACTGTCTGTTTGCTGGCTGCTTGGCCAGCGGTGGCAGGTGAACTGCTCATAGCTTGTTATCTCCTTGATGCCCGCTTAGAAACTGCGGATGTCCATGCTTGATGTTTCATCGGAATCGACCAACAGGGATTCGAGCTGCTGTTTGAGCCCCTCCAGCTGTGGCTGGTTGGCCACGATGCGCTCCAGTTCTTTACGGAATTTGGCATTGTCCAGCAGATTCGATTTCAGGTCTTTCAACAGGTTGCGCATCGCCATCAAACTGTGCAATTCCGGAATCTGTTGGGCGACGTGATCTGGGCGGAAATCTTTCATCGATTCAAAGGACAAGTTAACGCTGATATCACTGCCGTCTTTGGCCAGTTTGTTTGGAACCTCAAAGCGGGTGCCGGGAGTAAGGTCTTTCATGACCGCTTCAAAATTATTCTTGTTAATGTTGATCCGTTCACGATCAACGATTTTTCCTTTCGTCTTGCCATTGCTGAAATCGCCCATGACCAGCATTTTTAGGGGCAGTTCAAGCTTTTTGCGGTTGCCGCCGGTCTCGACATTCAGGGACAGGTTGATGCGCGCTTTGGGAATTTCTTTCTGAAAACTGTCACTCATGATTTTCTCCTTGGGTTATCTGGTGTCATTGCTGAAAGATTTTCATTTAAAAAACTGACTGGCGGTGACCAGGTCGATCCGGCAAGCAACGCGTTGCAGGTCGTCCAAAGTGGTCATCAGGAGCTCTTTGGCTTCATTTTGGGCGCTTTTAAGCAAGGTCATAATAATCTTGCTACGCAGTTCGATAACGGCCATCAGCAGGCGCGGTTGCCAGGTTTCAAGCGTGTGCCGGCTGACATACTGGTAGAGCTCGTCAAGAACGACTTCGGCCAACTGGTTCTTGCCGGCAGTATGGCAGGCCTGGGCTTCGGCCAATTGCAGGTGAACCCGGTCAAAAGCAGACTGACGTGGACACTCGCGCAGGATGGTCAGGGCCTCTGATAATTTCTTTTCCCGTGCCGCCTGCAGGGCTAAGCCGATCATCTGGCTGATCTCAGCGCTGTCCGTGGTCGCCGGCTCCGGAGCCAATTCTCCTGACTGGGGTTGGGTACGGTTCAGATCTTCAAGCCACAAGGCCGTTTCAGCATTACAGAACGGTGAGCCATCGGCGTAGCACAGTTCTGGCAGGTCTGGAAAACGGGCCAGATAATTGCGCGTCGTTGTTTCAACCAAGGTGGCCATGTCTTGCCGCCCATGCTTTTGGGCGTGTTGCCAGACAAATTGCTGTAGCGCCAGGTTGTAACGAAACCCTGGCTCGAAAAATACTTTTTCACTGAGCTGCAAGGCGAGTTGGAAATCCTTATCCGCAGCCAGGTTGCTCAGCTCTGCCCAGGCACTCTGGCGTGGGGGTGGAACACGGGTTTGGTGGTTCGTATGGGGTGGAAACGTGCTGCCTCCCCAGAGCATGGCACGAGACAAGGACATCGCCTGATAAAGTTCCTTGTTGTCACACAGATAGGTGTGCAGTTTGCGGGTTTCGTTATCGAGGTCGCGGCTTGAGCCAATGCTGGCAAGCGGCTGCAGAGTCGCTACTGATGCGGAAACCGCTGTAGCGGATTCTGGTTGGGCAACGGGTGCAGCGGTCGCAGCTTGTGGCTCACTGGGCAGAAATTTTTCCTGTTTGCTGAGCCAACTGGCCAATCCGCTCAGGCGTGGTGCTTCATCCCCCAGAGTGTCCAGCAGGAAGGTATTGATCTGTTCTGTTTCACTTTGGAGGCTTGCCAGCATGGTGCAGTTCAACTCACTGTTGTGCTGTTCGGCAAAAGCGATCAAACGCGGTGTGTTGAGCAGTGCCAGGGCTGCGAGCCGGGCATTGTCACGCACGGGATGACAGTCCGTCCAGAAGTTGCAGAGGAGCAATCGATAGCCCTTCAGGCCCTGGTGCAGCCCTTCGGCTCCATGCAGATAAACACTGGATAGTAAGTGATAGGCGGCAATGCGCAGGTCTTTGCAGCTTTCTGTCAGTAACTGGGCACTGAGTCGATAGACCTGTTCATAATCGGTGTCCGACAGTTTATCCAGCTCTTCCTTGAGAAACAGGAACTCATCGAGGTAGCGCGGGTCGTCGCCACACGGACTCATCCCGTTAATGGGAATTCCGAATGCTGCCGTATCAATCACAGCGCAGCTGCTCATAGCAGAATCTCCCGGCGACCGATACGGTAGAGAACATCCACCATGGGAGTCGCGTCTTTCTCCAGTAGCCGACGTAGATCGATATTGCTGGTAAAATTTGGCAGGTTGCTGCTTTCTTTAAGGACATCGAAGATGACGTTATCCGTACTGTTTACATCCAGCAATGAGAGCAGATGCGATGGTGGTAGTGGCCGAAAAAACAGGGTCAGATAGTTTGCCTGGCTGGACACTGCATCAGTCCAGAAATAGTGAGAACGCCAGAAACGATTTTCCAGAATGGCTTCTATCATCTGGACCCAGAACACCACGAAGGGGAGCGCTTCTGCCGTACCGGGCAAGGGAAGTCTGACCCCCCAGTGGGTCTTGCTGGCACCCCGTTTGCTCACGGTGCGTAAAAAATCGAACAAGGCAAAAAACAGACGTTCGCGGTCATCGGACAAAGGGACTTCCGACAGTCCGTTCCAGTACTCCTGCATGGTGTGTTCACTCAGGGTTTTGATGCGTTGTTCCAACAGGTCCCGTTCTGCGGGTACCTGGAAATGTCCCGACAGTTTTTCCAGGCGTTCGCCCATGACTTTTGCGGAAGCGACGCTGTCGAGTGATGCGACAAGCTGTTTGGCTCCTTTGAAATAGTGACCGCAGGTCAGGGGTAATGAGGCCCGGTGATTGTGAAAAATCGCGCCATTGACCAGTGCTAGCGTTGCAAAGGGATAAGTCCGACCACTTTTGTCACGACTACCAACGAGGGTTCCAATCAGGTTATGCTCCTGCTCTGACCCTGTCATGACGAAGTTATGACAGGGGAACCCACGGTACAGATCGGGCCACCCCTTGGGATATTTGCGGGTGATACAGCTGACCCCTTCCTGCAACCATTTCTCAAAGGCTGTCGTTTCACGACTGGCCAGGTTGTAACGCACAAAGTCGCCATGGTTAGGAAACTTGCCGAATCCACTGACTTTAAGTCGTGCATCGTGCGTTGAGGGGGACAATACTTTTTCAAAAAATCGCAACATGGACTGGTCCGTTAATAAATTTTTTCCGGCAGTTGAAAGTTATTGAACAGATCACGACTGAAAGCATTGTTCTGACGATCTGGGCGTAACTTGAAGCGAATAACTGCTTGCTGGTTAAATTCTGTTTCCAGGGTCCACGACACCAGATATTGGTTGTCTTCGGGGGTGATTTCCGCTTTGTCGAGCAGGTGAAACAGGCTCCATTCACCAGCAAAATCAAGCCCCATCTGTGATTGGTTCCCACTGGTCATACAGCTGATCGTTGCAGCCGGATTCTGGCTGGTCCCTGGCCAGCTGAAATGTTTCCATTCCTGAGGTTCATTCTGATAGATCATTTTTTGACCATTGGCCTCAAAACGAACGACACGCAGGCCGCTGCTGGGAATTGGATAAATGGAAAAGTTGACGTTTGGTTGTCCTTGTCTTAACAGGCCTGCACTGATTTCAGCCGCTTTAGGCAGGGCCGCGAGAAACTGATCCGAAATCCTTGGCCCCTGCCCGAGCCAGGTCTGGTTCTTCCAGCTGTTTCCCTGTTTGCGGATAAACGGCTTGAGCTGGTTATTGGTGAAGTTCCAGATGATGCCGTCCTCACCACGGAAAAAATCAGTAATGTCAGTCAGAGAGGCATCGGATCCCTGGCGGTCAAAGGGGAATTTTCCGGCGATCTTCTTCTGGTAGCTACTGTAGACGGCGGTATTCCACTGGTTCTGCAGGTAATTGCGGGTCTGCTTGATGATGGCCTGCCAGGCGTAGCCCAGCGGTGTGGTCAGCAGCCGGGATGCCGCCTTGCGGGTGCGTGCATTGAGCCCATTGGTGAGGCTTTTGGTCGTCAGCCAGCATTTGTAAAGTTCGGAATCTGAGGCCCCGTTACCGCCGAGGATGGCACTGCTGTAATCATAGGCCTGCTGCTGCTGATCGACTGCTGCCGCCAGCTGTTCCAGATCGGCCTGGGCCGAGGTCAGGGCCAGCAGGTACTGGTTGATAAGCAGGCTGGTGGTCATGTTTTCGGCCGGAGTGGCGAGCTTGCGCAAATCACGCAACGGCGCTTCCAGTTCAGCAATGCGGTTGTTCCCCTGGGGGAGCTCACCGGGAAGCGGGGTTATCTCACCGATATTGATATTGGCTGAAATAGCCTGGAACAGCCCGGCAATTGGACCGTCAGTACGAGCTAGCAGGAGCAGTTTTTCAGATGAGTTTTCAACCGATCCGAAATTGGCCAGGCTGACATTTTCGAGTAACTGCAACCAGGTTTCCGCATAGTCCTTGAAATACAGCTTGCGGATATCATGTTCAATTTCCTGAACCAGTTTTTCATCCACGGTTTCGGCATTGGCAGTATTGCTGCTGTTGTCAAAACCGGTGACCCAGTCCCCCAGGCAGGCGGTGTGAATCAGTTCTTTCATCCCTGGTTTCATGTACTGGTACCAACCGTCAGCGGTATAGATGTAGGGGATGGTTGCCGTGTTTGTCAGAGTTCCGCCAGCTGTGGCGCCGAGCAGATCGGTCAGCTTTTTCGGCTCATGGTCTTTGGCAGCAGTGTTGCGTAATTGCACATAGAGGCGTTTCGAGTCGGGTAGTGATTTAAGATTTTTCTGGGCGACTTTCAATAACGCGTTGTCGGCTTCCTGGACGGCAATGAAGTCACCATCCTGGGGATCAAGGCGCATCTGGTCGAGATACATGTTGGCCAGGGCCTGGACCATCTGTTGGCGCTCTGCGCTGTACCCCTGGTTGGGGTTCTGACCGTTAAAACGCTGGGAGATAAAGGTGTTGAGTCCTGCCATGACATAGCTGTTGTCCAGATGCTCCGGGTGGATCAGCATCTGGTAGGTTTTGAGCACCTGATAATACTCCTCGCGCATGGCATCCTGCTTTTTGACCGGAGCAGCGGCCCAGGCACTATTGAACTTTCTCAGTTGATTTTCCAGGTCGCTGAAGGCCGGGGCAAAGAGGATCTGTTCAAAGGCGTTGATGAGCAGCTTGTGGAAACCCGGCAACTGCTTATCCCCTTCGTAAACGCCGAGGGTCATTACCAGCGGGCGCTTCTTTTCATTGGCCAGCAGGGTCTGGTAGTGCTTGAGGGCGCTGTCGAAAGCGTCGAGCTGTACCGCAATATTGGTCTGCTGGCTACTACTGACCAGGGAAGCCAGTCCTTCGGCTGCGGAGCTGCCATTGTTCAGCAGTAGGCTGTTCATGGTCAGGCTGGTGCTTAGCATCAGGAATGCGCCGACCATGATGGCCAGGCTGCACAGGATACTGGCTGTTTTCAGGGTGCGGTTGATGATCCCCCAACGGCGGGTGCGGTTGACATCCTTGGAGTTGGGGAAGATGACCTCTTTGAAAACGTCTTTGACAAAGAAGCTGACCGGTTCTGGCAGGGCTGCCGCCGGGTCTTCATCCACATACCCAAAGGCCTGGCGGATCTGGCCGAGGATCTTCTGGATCGGGGTGCCTTCCTGGGTGGCGCTGGTCAGGTAAATCCCGCAGAAATTCGGGGTGTCCTGATAGGGATTCTCCTTGGTCAGGCGCTCGATAAAGTCGCACAGCAGGTGCTTGCCCGCTTCAAACTGGCCGGGGAAATTGAACAGCTCGCTTTTGGTTTCCGCCTTGCGGACCATGGACAGCTTGTGCAAACGGATCTCGCACAGGCGCTGGTAGAGCTTGTCGATGCCACTGCTAAACGCGCTGCTGATGGTTTCCGCACTGTTGTGCCCCAGCCACATGCCCCACACCTGTTCCCGTTCTTGTTCATCAAGATCAGCGAAAAAAGCTGAGAAGCCGTACAGCAGGTCACATTTGGTAAAGACGATGTAAATAGGAAATACGCACCCGAGGCGGTTGATCAGTTCGTCAATACGGTCGCGGATGATTTTGACATGGCGGTCCACCCCTTTGCTGTCGGCTGTCAGCAGATCGGCAATACTGATGGCGACGATAGCACCGTTGAGAGGCTGTTGGCGGCGGTGTTTGCGCAGCAGGGCAAGGAATTCCAGCCATTCATGGTGATCATCCTGTTCGGTGGTGTAGCGTCCGGCAGTGTCCAGCAGGACGGCGTCGTTGGAGAACCACCAATCACAGTTACGAGTGCCGCCGAAACCGCGAATATCGATGTCGCTATCATGGGCATAAGGGAAATTCAGCCCCGAATTGCGTAACAGGGTGGTTTTACCCGCTGCCGACGGACCAATGATCATGAACCAGGGTAGGGCGTAGAGGGCTGCGTTGCCGCGATGTTGGGCGCCCAGTTCCGAGGATTTCAGGGAGGCGATGGCCTCATTCATTTTGTTGCGTAACTCTTCAATTTCCAGTTGTCGCGACTGATCCTGGTCGGAAACCTGGTCCAGGTCTTTGCGGAACAGGTTCGAGCGCTTCTTTACGATCAGGTAGCGTACCAGCCAGAACAGGGCAAAGACGAACAGAACTCCGCAGATACTGTAGATACGTACCTGGGCATCGGTCAGCCCGACATAGGGGCCGGCCCACCAGATCAGCGATAGGATCAACATCAGGCCGATAATGCGTGACCCGACTCGACCAAGGAGATATGCCTGTAAAAATATGAGTATATTCTGCATGGTTTATGGCTTTCGTTCGTCTCTGTATTGGTTAATTGCTCAGGGCTGCAGCGCGGTACTTTTCAGAATGACTTCCCGGGCTGTATCAACCTTGCTGATACTTGCTTCGGCCAGCTTACTGGAAAAAACCGCATAGCCGATGTAGGTGAAAAATACGACGGCAATGGTGACCACCGCGATCACCCAGTAAGGAACCTGGCGCCGCACCTGGTTGATCAGAGCATGGGTCGGGCGACCACTGTTGGCCAGGGCGTGATCCATCGGGCCACGGTAACCGTCAATCTGGGCGCGCAGGTCGACCTGCAGAGCCATCAAGTGTTCAATCCCCTTGATGCGATATACCCCTTCAAAGCCAAGCTGCAGACAGTAGTAAAAGACTTCCAGCAGATTGACGTTCTCTTCCCCCCCCTGACGCAGGGTGGCCAGGCGGGTGAAAAAGCCCTCCCCGGCGGTATGCTCGCCAAAGAATTCAAGCTGTAGCGGGCGCGCCATCCATTCTTCGCGCTGGGGCCACGATGAATTAAGGACCAACTCATCGATAAAGGCAGTCAGGGCATATTTGGCATCTTTCAGCTCGACCATGCCAATCTGCAGGTCAAAGCCTCGCTTGTCGATGGCCGTCAATTCGTTGAGAATCTGTTCGCGAAAGTCGGCTGGCAGCTTGCTGGCTTTGCGGTCGTCGGACAACGGAGCCGCCAGGGCAAACAGCGGTTCACAACAGTGCAGGATAGAATTGAAATAGTTTGCAGCAGGTGTTGTCATTGTGTCCTTACTCCTCCACCGTGACGATTTTTATATCGGCGTTGTTAAATACAGAGGGGCGATAAATAGCTAAAGCCTCTTCCTTGGTAATCGATTCCCAAAAGTCCCCGCGCGCTTCCAGCCTAAAGTATTCACAACCACTGCGGGTCGACATTTTAGCTGGGGGACGCTGGGTATGAACCAGCTTAACGCCAGGCAGCGCGGCATTGACCACCATGGTCACGTTGGTATGGGCAGCAACCTTGACCTGGCGGGCAAAATCGACGATCCAGTTCGGGTCGTCGTCGTCAAAGAGGACTTCCAGGAAGAAGGTTTCCCGGGTCAGGCGTTCTTTGCCAATGCCGCTGCAATAGAGCAGACTGGGGCTTTCCTGTATCAGTTCAAGACTGGTTGTGCGGGTCTTGGTCTTCAATTCGAGGAGCACGCTGAGCATACTGTTCAGGGCGGAAAACACCCGGGTCAGGTCGCTATGGTCATAACTGGGGATGTTGTCGATGGAGGTCTTGTCCTGAAAGGTACAGAAGGCTCCGGCAATCAGGCACAGTTCGCGGTACAGCTGTTCCGGGTGCAGGTCTGGCCAGCTCTGCAGGTGGCGCAGTTGTGGAATAAAAGTGTTCAGATTGCGTAGCAGGGCATGGTTGTTCGGATCCCGTTCAGCAAAAGCACTGACTCCACCGTCACAGTCTTTACGTGCTGCTTCGATCTGTTTGCGTTTGGCATTCAGGGTGTCAATAATTCTTTCCAGTTCCTGAACCAGGGTTGGTGAGGCGGCGATCCGGCAGGTTGGTGGTACGAAACGAGTGGCCAATTGATAACGGTTATCTCCCTGATGGACGACTTCAGCGATTTTAATGTGTAAAAATGAGCTGAGAGCCTGCTGGTCGGTCATCAGCATCAGGTTCGGTCTGGCCAGCAATACCTCTTTGACCCGGTTGCCGTCATAAAGATCTTCGAGGGTGCTATAGTCTGCAATCCAACCACTCATTTGGCCGCGCTGAGGATAGCCACTTATTCCGGCAACATGCTGGTTCGCCGGCACTGCCAGATAGACCGCCAAGGGATCTCCCCCTGGCGATAACAATTCGCAAGCCAGTTCATGATCGTCGCTGCTGCGCTTCTCGACAAAGCGACCATCCTGAAACAGAGCACGGATCTGGAGCAAACGGAAGCGCCCCATAGCCAGAGCTTCATGGTCAACACTCATGGAAATAATTCCCCATTCGAAGGGAGATCCGATGCATTGACGCTGCCGCTGATTGTGCTCCAGTTGCTGGTCCCAGGCCTGGAAATGTTGTTGGCCAAGGAAAATTCCTTCGGCCCAGACGATTTTTTTCATATGTTTATCTTTTATGTGTTGTCGTTACCACGCGGTTTACAAAATGGTTTTCTGTCATTCTTCGATGTCAATATGGTGCTCTTTTAATAGGGCTTTAATAGTTGTTGATAGGTCGATCCATAAAAAGGATCGATCGACATCTCTGATAACTTTCCAGGATTCATCCGGTTGCTGGTGAAACGCCGCCATAATGCCGACATATTTGGCCTTTTCATTTTTTTCGATAATGATTTTTTTCTCAGACGCCGGGTCCAGGGTCAGCGATTCTTTACGCAGTAACGTATCTCTTAAAACGGTCAGGTCGGATTTCCACAATTCCTCAAAACTGGCTTCTTCAAAGGTCTTTTTGTCGCTGAGTTGGTAGATATTGATTACTACCGGCAGAGGTTCTTTGGCTTGATTCAGATTAAGGGTTGCTGTCGATGCCAGATCAATTTTGACTTGTGGCGCTGAACATCCGGTCAGGGATAACAGGCAAAATGAAACAACCGCGATAGTGAAAAATGAACTGTTCATTCTCATCGTAAAGATCCTTTTTAATGTGAATAGGGGGCTGGCGATTCTATTGTCTAGAAGAATGCTGCAAGCGTTTGCCGCGCTGTTGGTCGTAGGCTTTACTGAAGCCAGCGACAACGAGTTGTTGATGGCGCAGATAGTCATTGGTCAGGAAAGCGCAAAGACGCTTCTTGAAGGTACGCCAGATAAATATTGGGCGGCCAAACAGTTTGGAGCAATGGGAACGGGTTGTCAGTGGACTGAGCTGTTCGAGGGTCTCGGCAGCTATACCATCAAGAGCTGCACACAGAGCCAGATTGTGCTCAATAATGTCACTGAGCAAGGCACTGAGGTGGGTTGCACCATGCTGATCATCACGCAGCCAGTTTTTAATGACTTGTCTGGTGTCGTTATTGCGAAGGACCTCCGCAGAGTGGCGAAAGACACGGTTAAAAGGCAAGCCAAACTCGTTGGCAAAGCTTTTTTGTCCGTCAACGAGTTTAATTAAACCGTTGACAATAACGCGTGACGAAGCCCTGCGTTTACCAGATATGGACTCTGTGGGTATTGTTTTGCAAACAGAATTGGATAATGAAGCGACCATGGTATCCCCCCCGAATACCAAAAACGACAACAAATGAGGCGACCATATACAGGTACGCCAGCTATGTAGTAATTTTCAATGGTGTAGTGTTGTTACTTTAATAAATATAAGTTATTGACTTTGCAGAAAGTATCTTGAAGATTAAGTAGCAGGAAACTTCCTTATTGCAGTTGGCCTATATGTATTGAATATTTTGTCGGCCAGTGTCAAGTTAAAAAAATGAAAAAAATAATTGCTATCAGTGGTAAAACTGATGCATAAAATATGGTATCTGCAGAGTCGTAGACAACAGAAAAATAAATAAAAATATTTTATAAGGGAAAATTCATAATGAGCCTTCCTTTATTGTTTTAGTCTAATTATTTTCTGCATTATTTTCACTTTTCAACGTTTGATTTATTTACCAGTTTTTCACAAGGAGGGGGACCCTTGTCAATATCTGCTGCTCAGTCACGCCTGACCGTCCGGGTCGGTGGTGCTGATTATGCCGTCGTATCTGTGACCGGGCAGGAAGCCTTTAACCGCCCGTTTTCTTTTGCCCTTGAACTCGTCGTGCCCGGTTATCAGTCGCTCACCAACCAGTTGGGCAGCGGCGTTCGCCTGTCGATGTTGGCGACCAGCGGTCAGCAGCGCACCGTCTTCGGTCTGGTCACTCAGGTTGCTCATGTTATGGGCCTGCCCGATCAGCGGCAGCTGTGGCGTCTTGAAGTCAGTTCACATCTGTACCGTTTGCAGCAGGTGAGCGATACCCGTCTGCTGCTCGATCACAGCCTGCCTGAGATTATTCAACGGCTGTGCAACCGCCATGGGCTTGATGACAATGCCCTGTTCTGTGACTGGGGACAGAGTTACCCGGCCCGGCCGACCACCCTGCAGGCTGGCGAAAGCGACTTTGATTTTCTCGCCCGCTTATGCAGTCGGCACGGCATCCTGTTCTGGTCAGCGGCCAGTGACGAACAGGAAGTGCTCCATTTTGCCGACACGGCCAGCCATTGCCGACCGCTGGCGCGTCCGGCGCTTGAGTATCGGGCCAATGCCGGGCTGGACCATGATGCCACTGACAACGATGTGCTGACCATGGAACTGGGGGCGCAGCTGGTCAGTGACTGCTATCTGGTCCACGACGTCGCTGAATCAGCACCGGGACAGGCCCTGCTCAGCGAGCGCCAGCTGCCAGGCGCTGGCAAATCCGCTTATGGGACCACCTTGGTCCGCACTGGGCGCGGTGTGACCAGTACCGATGAAGCCAGTGCGGCGACCGAGTTGTTGGCCCATATCGGGGCAGCGCAACAGCAGAAACTGACCATCACCAGCCATGCCGTCGATCTGCGTGTCGGGCGCATCGTGCGCATTGACGCGGACCGTTTTGGCAGCGGCATCAGTGGCGATTACCTGATCACCGGAATGACCCATAAACTCCATCAATATGCCGGCCTCGGCCTGGGTGGCGACAGTGATTGCCCCTACAGCAACGCGGTGGTTTTGGTGCCGCGCGAAACACCTTACCGGGTGCCTGAAAGCAAACGCCCCAAAGTGCCCCTGGCGGTAACCGCACGCATAGAAAGCAAAGACCCAACAGCCCAACTGGACAGCGCCGGACGGACCCGTTACCGTCAGCATAACGACAGCCTGACAAAACCCTTCGCCCAGAACAGCATCTTCACGCGGCGCCTGCAACCCTATGGCGGCACCGGAAACGGCCATCAGCCCGGCTTCCACACCCCGCTGCAGGATGGTGCTGAAATTCTGGTCAGTTGCCTGAACGGCGATCCCGACCGCCCGGTTATTATCGGCAGCCTGCCCAACCCGGAAACCCCGTCCCCGGTCAGCGCCAGCAATGCCGCCCAGAATCGTCTGCGCAGCGCCAATGATCAGGAACTCTTGCTCGATGATACCATCGACGCACCCATCATCACCTTGCGCACCTTCGCCGGTCACAATATGCTGCACCTCAACGCCAGCAAGGCCGAACACCTGATCCGCCTGGCTACAGAGCAGGGCCTGGCTGCGTTCTACGCCAAACAGACCCTGAACACCACCAGTGGTGATACCCTGACCGAAACCGTCGGCAATAACCGCATCCAGGTGGTGGAAGACCGTCACCAGACCATCACCAACAGTGCCGAAATCCACCACCAGTCGGCTACCGACGTGCTGCTGCGCGGTGCCAACAATATCCAGCTTGAGGCGGGTGAAAATACCGAGTTTGAAGCCGGTAACGATATGCGTATCGATATCCGCGAAGCCATGAACATCAAGGTAGATGGCAGCTCCGCGGCTATCAATATCAACAGCGGCAGCATGATCCTCGATACCAGCGGCGCCATCAAAATACAAGGTGACGGTGGAGGTGATATCTGCATCGGCCAGGCCGGTGGAGGCATCAAAATGGACCCATCCGGCAACATCACCCTGTTCGGCACCAACGTCAACTTTGCCGGAACCGTCAGCATGAGCGGCACGATCAACATGGACGTCACCAGCCCGCCGAGTGTCAGCTTGGCCAGTGGTGTGGCGGCGACGGCGGCCATTGGGATAACGGAATTAATAGACCAGGCGACCACAAGGCAAGTTGATGAACCTTTCGATCTGACCATAAATATTACTGACAACTACATGAATCAACTACCCGGCCACTTTGAAGAACTCAAAGGTCTTCGCTGGGAATTCACCAGTGACTGTGGTGATGAGCGTAGTGGCGTGATTGATAGTCACACCGTTGTGGTCAAAGGCGTCAGAATCCGCGAATATTATGAATTCGGCATTGAGAACATGCCGATTCATCTTGATTAGAATAGAGCCGTATCATGGAACCGAATCAATCTGAGAATCCAGCTATTCAGAAAATCAAACAAAAATTTACTGCCGGGAAAATCACTGTAGGCTGCCAGCTAAAAATGATACCGGCAGTGATCCTGCATCCATCCTTGGGGGCACCGCTGGTCGTCGAGCCAGGCAAACCGGTCAGCCTGTTTATCGTGACCGATCAAACCTTCAAAAAGGAATTCATGAATGGCAATGGCCAGGATGATCACAAACTGGCCAAAGGGGGCAGCAATATTGCCGACCTGATTATGCAGCATCTGAAAATTTTGCTCTGGGATCAGGCCAATACGCTAAAAAAGAACCTGGAACAAGCCGACGAGGTCTCGCTGAAGAAGATAGTCACTAAGGAACACATCAGCGTTACTTATCTGGGCGAATTGGACGAGCGTCTGGAAAATGCCGAAGGTCAGCATTTTGCCAATCTGCGCGATAGCCTAAAAAACGATTTCGTCGGTTACAATGAAGGTGGTGAGCGTCACGGCTTCTGGCACAGGTTTTTCTTCAACGATGGCATCAGGCATCTTTTTCAGATCGACCTTGATCAGGCCACGTTAACCGCAGGAAAGATGTACGATTGTTTCTGGCTGCTGACTAATCTGGAGCCAAAGGAAGGGGATTCCCAGGAAAAGTATCTCGATATTCAGGATCGTTTGACCCGTGACTATTTCCAATCCCGCTACTATGAGTACTGTGAAGAAAAAGCGCCACTACATGCGTTCAAGGTGACGGAGGAGGGCGTTGATTTTACCGCGTTTGATCCGGATACGCCAATCCAGACCCGGCATCCGGTATATGTGCTGCCCGCAGACAAGAGAAAACTGAACCTCGGACATCTGAGCGATATTCATGTCTCGGCAAAACAGCATCTGTACAAAGGGAAAAAAGCCACCGTCATCCCCGGTACGGACAGCAATGTGTCTCCACTCATTGGAACATTGGTCAATAATAATATCGACAACCTGTTCAACCTGCTTGAGCAGTTTGGTCAAGGCGAAAATGAAGTCGATGCCGTCGTCATCACCGGTGATCTCTACGACCACATGCATAACTTTGATCCGGCTAAACTTGCAAACAACGCCACCACAGGACAGTTATGGGAAACCCTTTATGTTGACAGCATCAAAGAGGTCAAGGCCCAAAATGGCAGAATCCCCTGCGGTATTGACGGCCTCGCGGTTTACAGTATCATTTGTCACTTTTATAAGACCTACGGAAAACCAATTTTTATTGTTACTGGTAACCATGAGGCTTACGAATATCCTTATGGCATTTCGCCACGTGTGGGTTCTTTCCGGCCTAATGACGGAATCCCCCTCGACCACAACCTGACCTTTTACGAAGCGATCCTCATGTATGGTCCCGCTTATAAGATTCTGGTTCCCGGCGTTGTGAACAGTGCAGCATCGGAACTGACCAATACCTATATCGGCCAGGCCAACTTTAATGCCAAAAATTTCGACTGGTTCTACAACGTCTTTACGCCGCTAACCGACTATGCGATGCGCTTTGCTGACCAGTGTCTCATCGGCTTGGGCTGGGGGGATGGGGAAAAACTGGTCAACATCACGGTCCTGCCGGCTAGTAACGGTGGTACATTGCCGAGAGCGACGGAGAGTGTCAACGATGACCAAATTCGGATGAAAGAGTCTTTCATCAACAAGGACAGTCTGGACAGTAAGGAAGAAACCCGAATTCTGTTGAGCCACTTCACGCAGGCCAATTACGCCCTGGAATGCCCACTGGCCGAACAGGGCGAGATCAACGGCAACGATTTCTTCGAAACCTATTCATCCTACGATCATGGCTCGGTTCGCGATGGCCGGGCAACGCTGTACGGCGAATGGATCGGTGAAAATCATTTCGATTACACCCTGTCCGGCCATTCCCACCGGGTAGGTTTGTACCGCTGCGACAGCTACGAATCGAATATAATAGGACGCAAGACCCTGAAAATTACAGCTGAATATCCTGACCAAAGAACCTCATTGACGAGTGGTAATTGGGCAGGCAAAACCAAGCTGCTGGTTTCGGCCAGTACTGGGCCGGTTCCCAAGCAGAACCATACCGGGGAAATGAGTTGCCAAGGGATGGAAACCCCGTCGGGCAGTCGAATCATCCTAAATGGCAATGAGACCATTGAGGTTATTACCAGTAAACGGGATTCAGCGAAGCCCCGCTTTTGTGTTGCCTGTGACTATATTGACATTATGGGTGGCGGATTCTGGGAGTATTTCCGCGCTGTTGGCTCTGATGGAACCTTTGAGATGAAACCCTACTGGGAGAAAATTCATCCGGATTTAAGCGATGCTGCCAAAGAGGCACTGATTGAAAGCATCTCCCTGTATTCAGTCGGTGATTTTGGTGCAAAACCTCCAGATCAATCAAAAGCAACATTGCATGGAAAATCCCTGCGATTTAAATTTTCAAATACCCTGGCCGACAAAATGAAACCGAATAAAAGTTCATCTACTTCCATAACCTTTGTTTCCATTAAGTTTAATGGGGGAATAATCAGTTCATTGGCGGGATTCAAAAATTATGATTTTGACTCTTCCTGGAATATACAGGTAGAACTGTACAATAAAGTCTATGAAGATGGCATGAAAAAAATCGCGTTGAGAACAGGTTTAGATTATGAGTATTTGCATACAGACTCTGAAATTGAGAAGCTGATCAAGAGAAGAGACTCTAATAAGTTGGAAGATTTTTCAATTAGGAGACATATGAAAGACGGTGAAATACCAAGCTTTGACTGGAGAGCCGAAACAAATTATTCAGAATATGGATATAAACTTAAGAAAATGAAAAAATGAATTTATATAAACAATATTTCTTTATATCAACCATATTAATATTCATTTTAACTTTTAATGTCTCAGGATATGCGATGACAATATTCAAGAATGACTTTGAAAAAAAATGGGAAGAGCTGTCAAATAATATTGAAAAACTCAACGAGTACGCAAAGAATACTTCCGTTGAGTTGCGTAATTTAAAGGTTGAAGACAAAATACTTGATGGTGCAATTTTTACAGACGCCACATTCGATGGGGTTGAATGGCAAAATACAAGCCTCGAAGAAACCTATTTCACAAAAACAATCTTTAAAAACTGCAAATTTATCAACACAAAAAACTGGAACAGTACTTTGACAGATGTTTTGTTTGAAAACTGCACATTTTATGGTGTGGAGTTCGGTGGTAGTGCGATGGTTAACGTACGTTTCAAGAGGTGTAAATTTGCAGATACTCGATTAAAAGAATTGACAGGAAACGAACTTGTTGTGGAGGAGAGTATGCTTGAAGAAAAAACTTCGTTAGCCTGGTCAAGCATTCCAATGTTGTTTCGGAAATGTACACTTGATGGCGTTGGTTTGTCTGGAATGAAGCAACCTAATAGCATGACTATTGAAGATAGTGTTTTAGATGAAGTTGATTTCAGCAGAGGCCTTTTTTCTTCTATAACCTTCCGTCGCGTCAAGCAGGGTGAAGGACCCATCAGGTTTAATTCGATAACTGCTGATACGCTTGAATTTGATGATGTTGATCTGACCAGAGGGGTCGGAATCGCCTACAGCAAAGTCAAATTGGTGAAGATCGTTAACGGTCGTTTTGGAGCAGCATTTGAAGGGTCGACCATCGCAAAGGTTGTTGCCCGGGACGTGTACCTGGTCAATATCGACTTCAGTGAAGCCGTTATGCCTTCTGTCAGTATGAACCACTGTGAACTGCTCGATCTGGCACTGTGGGATTCAACGATTATCGAATTTTCCATTATGGATTCGTCGATCAACATCGCCAACGGCAAAAACTTCAAAGGCGACACAGTTGTCTGGGACAGCGTCACCCTGGATGGCAAAATCGATTTTTCCAACGCCAAAATTGAAGACTTCCGTCCTACCCGGTTGAAACGTGGACCAAAACTGAATTTGATCACGACTGGGTCGAACCTGAAGTTCTGATGAGAGCTCGATGCATTTGCATAGTTTTCGTTGTTTTGCTAATGCCCGTGGAGTGTTTTGCAATGTCTTCGGATGTCGGTGATTTTCAGACTGGCTGGTCTGAATTAATAAAAGATGTAGATAAAATCAATGAATACACTGCAATGCATCCAAATGTAAAATTGGAAAGTATTAAAATAGAAAATTTAGATATTGATGGTGTTATTTTTAATGGGGCATTTTTTGAAGGGGTAATATTTAATAATGTTTCTTCAAATAAATCAGACTATAGAGATGTAGAATTTAGAAATTGTAAATTTATTAATTTCAACCTGAATCCGTGAGGTAGCCAGTCGGCACTTTCACGCTTTGCCTGCGAACCCATTTTCGCAGTCAATTTTGATTCAAAGCTGACCTGATCTACTCCGATGAGCACAGGTAGCTACGTTCTTTGACAATTCAGCTGATTATTTTTTCGTTCGTCTTGCTCCTTTGTAAATTGAGGACGTGCGTGACTGTGCACGTCCTTGGCCGCGGTATTTTTCAGCACTGTACTGATGCGTTTCGACATTAGTCATAGGCAAAATGCTCATAGGTCTTGATGAAAGCCTGTGCCTGCCTGATCGCATGGCAACTGAATCGCAGCATCAAGCCATGGGCGTGACGAAGAAATCGGGCAGCGAAGTACATCAAATCCTGCAGTACGGTTTTGAGGCGCCGACGCTGTTTGGCTCGACGGGCCTGTTTTTTGTCCATCAGACCGACCTGGCCGATGGCCCGCAACAGATTGTACGCCAGCCCGGCACAGCTCATCACCAGAGCGTTGGTCGCAAGCTTGCCCGATGGCAGCCGCTCCAGATCCAGGTCGGTCTTGAGTTCGGAATGATACTGCTCGCACAGGGCATGCCCCTTGTAGAGTTCGATGATCGTCTCCTTGTTGCTGGAGAGACTGGTCCACCAGCCTTCAATCTCGATATCGGGAACCAGAAGTGGACCGTTTCGATCAAACCAGCGCTCAGAGGCACGCAGAACACGACGTACCTTGATGGTTTTGTCTTTGCCCTCGCCATCGTTGTAGGTTCGTTCAACCGTTTCCGTCATGATGGCGATCCGTTCGTCCTTGGTGTCTTTCACCAGCTTGCCGTGGGCAAAGATTTCCGTGGCTTTGATCGGAACATCGGTGTTGCGCGGATTCCATTTGATGATGAAGTCGGCCTTCTGCTCTTTCAGGGCGATCAATGTCGCCAGGGCATCATGGGCGCTGTCCAGTCGCACCAGCAGTGGGGCGTCGGTTAGCTGATGGGCTTTGTGCAAGGCCCGTAACAGCAGAGGGATAAATCCTTCCTGAGCATGCTGGGAACCGGGACGCTGTTCGATCTCCAAACACCAGCCTTCCAGTCCCAGCCAGACACCAAGAGGGGCGTAACCGTTAAAGCCTCGATACGTGTAGGAGACACCCTCTTTCTTGGTGTCCGAGTTGTCGAGAGTGAAAACATCCAGATCAAGAGGCATATGCCCAGTGGACAATGGCGAGAGTTGTGCCTTGGCTTTCTTGAGAAACTCCACCGAACAGAAGTCGACGATGATCCGCAAGACCTCGGCGAACTGATCGAGACGCTGCCGCAATGTTTCCTGTGAGGGCGTTTTGGTTAGCCCCAACGAGGTCCGAAAAAACTCATCGTCCTCAAAAAAAGGATGGATAGCGGCAAAATCGCTTTTACCCTGACAGAGCAGACCCAGATAGCTGCGCAGGACATCGGACGTGGCGATTCCCCGTTTGGGAGCCGCTTTATCGACCCGCGAAGCCAGCGAGGTATAGCGATTCAATGCCACACCGACCAGAGCCAGGCCAGACTGAGAGGTGTAAAATTCCTGCTTTGACTGCTCAAGCTTGAACCGGGGAAATGTCACAACCAAAACTCCTTGGGTGAAATTCGATGCGATTCAAGAATAGCAGAAAAGCACTGTAAAATCAGCTGATTGTCAAAGATCGAAAACAGTTTTAAGTTTGTTACCTCACGGATTCAGGTCAATGAAACCTGAATCCGTGAGGTAGCCAAACAGCACCTCTTCTGTTCGGCTGCGAACTCACTTTCGCAGCCGATTTGCTATCAAGGCCGGACGGGTTGACTTAGATTTGCCTGGGCGGCCATGCTCTTTGACAATTCAGCTGATTGAATTTTTCGTTTTTCTCACTCCTTGGCAGATTGCGGGTATGCATGATCGGTCACGTCCCTGGGCGCGAGATTTTTCAACACTGTCTTGATGCAATCAGGTATCAGTCATAGGCAAAATGCTCATAGGTCTTGATGAACGCCTGTGCCTGTCTGTGGACATGGCAGCTGAACCGCAGCGCCAAACCATGGGCGTGACGAAGAAACCGGGCGGCAAAGTACATCAAGTCTTGCAAGACGGTTTTGAGACGCCGGCGCTGTTTGGCTCGACGGGCCTGTTTTTTGTCCATCAGGCCGACCTGGCCGACAGCCCGTAGTAAATTGTAGGCCAGTCCGGCGCAGCTCATCACCAAGGCGTTGGTGGCAAACTTGCCGGATGGCAGCCGCTCCAGATCCAGGTCGGTCTTGAGTTCGGAGTGATACTGTTCGCACAGGGCATGCCCCTTGTAGAGTTCGATGATCGTCTCCTTGTTGCTGGAGAGACTGGTCCACCAGCCCTCGATCTCGATATTGGGAACCAGAAGCGGCCCATTCCGGTCAAACCAGCGCTCTGAGGCACGCAGTACGCGACGCACTTTGATGGTTCTGTCGTTGCCATCGTCATCTTTGTAGGTCCGTTCGACGGTTTCCGTCATGATGGCGATACGCTCGTCTTTGGCGTCTTTAACCATTTTCCCATGAGCAAAGATTTCCGTGGCCTTGATTGGAACATCAGTCTTGCGCGGATTCCATTTGATGATGAAGTCGGCCTTCTGCTCTTTCAGGGCGATCAAAGTTGCCAGGGCATCATGGGCGCTGTCCAGTCGCACCAGCAGTGGGGCGTCGGTTAGCTGACGGGCTTTGTGCAAGGCCCGTAACAGCAGAGGGATGAATCCTTCCTGAGCATGCTGGGAACCGGGACGCTGTTCGATCTCCAAACACCAGCCTTCCTGTCCCAGCCAGACACCAAGAGGGGCGTAACCGTTAAAGCCTCGATACGTGTAGGAGACACCCTCTTTCTTGGTGTCCGAGTTGTCGAGAGTGAAAACATCCAGATCAAGAGGCATATGCCCAGTGGACAATGGCGAGAGTTGTGCCTTGGCTTTCTTGAGAAACTCCACCGAACAGAAGTCGACGATGATCCGCAAGACCTCGGCGAACTGATCGAGACGCTGCCGCAATGTTTCCTGTGAGGGCGTTTTGGTTAGCCCCAACGAGGTCCGAAAAAACTCATCGTCCTCAAAAAACGGATGGATAGCGGCAAAATCGCTTTTACCCTGACAGAGCAGGCCCAGATAGCTGCGCAGGACATCGGACGTGGCGATTCCCCGTTTGGGAGCCGCTTTATCGACCCGCGAAGCCAGCGAGGTATAGCGATTCAATGCCACACCGACCAGAGCCAGGCCAGACTGAGAGGTGTAAAATTCCTGCTTCGACTGCTCAAGTTTGAACCGGGGAAATGTCACAACCAAAACTCCTTGGGTGAAATTCGATGCGATTCAAGAATAGCAGAAAAGCACTGTAAAATCAGCTGATTGTCAAAGATCGAAAACAGTTTTAAGTTTGTTTACTCACGGATTCAGGTAACAGGCAATGAGCTTGTTATTGAAAACAGTACTCTTGAAGAAAGAACATCGTTGGCATGGTCGAGCATCCCTATGGTATTTCGTAAGTGTACATTGGATGGGGTTGGATTGTCTGGAATGAAACAGCCTAATAGCATGATAGTTGAGGATAGTTATCTCGATGAAGTAGATTTTGGGCGAGGTCTTTTCTCCACCGTCACTCTGCGTCGTGTGAAACAGGGGGAAGGACCGGTACGCTTCAATGGTGCAACCATGGAGAGCATTAGGATAGAGGATGTTGATATGTGGCGCGGGTTATCGCTGGCGGAAATTAAGGCAGGGCTTGTCAGTATTGAAGGGGGAACGTTAAAAACTGCGTTTTCTGATTCTATCATTCCGAAAGTTTATGCAAGGGGGGTAGAATTTTATCTCTTCTCGCTGAGTGAGGCCAATTTGCCATATGTTTCACTGATCGATTGCATGATCCATGATTTCCCTCTGTGGGACGGTTTTGTCGAGGAACTGCTTGTGCAAAATTCTATCATTGGTGAGATTGATGGAGAAAACTTCAAAGCCGACACTGTCGTCTGGGACAATGTTACCCTCGACGGAAAAGTTGATTTGACCAACGCCCATATCAACGATTTCCGCCCAACCCGCATTAAGCGCGGCCCCAAGCTGAATCTGATGACTACCGGTTCAAATATTAAATTCTGATGCCCAGGAAAAGCAAGCCTGCGTCATCCCCTCTGATCCGCAGAGCCTGAAGGGAGCCCCCTCGATTTCTCAAGACCTTCAGGCTCTGCGGTGAAGAACGAAATATACTGTGTTTCGATTTGTTTGGAGAAATTCACGGCTAAATCTTGACGACTCAACAGTTTAAGAAATCGCTTTGGAATTATTGTGGCTCATTTAATCTTTATCTTATCTGTTCTTTTGACTTTTTTAGTTGGGATGATTACTTACGCTGGAGTCATATTTGCTTGTTTGCCAGGCGCCACTCTTGATATGAGTTGGCCTAATAGAGTGATTCGCAGCCTCTTCTGGTTTCATCCTGTATTAGTTTTTTTTCTTCTGATTATGATGAAATGGAAGTTGGAAGATTGTTATATGTCTATTTTATGTGTTCCTCTGCCGTTATTATCCATTGGTTTGATATGGATATGCTTCTTAATTATAAAGCGGTGAGCTAAGTTGAAAATATCGGACACCAAAGTTTACAATCATTCCCGAATGGAGGTGTCACAATGTCAAAAAGATCTAATGGTCGTTATTCGAAAGAGTTTCGTAACGAATCCGTAAAAATGGTTACAGAGGTTGGCCAGACAGCCTATGAACAACAATATTTCAAAAAACGGCTAGTCGCTTAATATTTTGGTGTCCGCTATTGACGACCGAGGTCAGTTTCAAGCTCTAGTCACACAATCGCAAACCAATGGTGACAGGAGAATGGTGGCGGGGGCTTTTTAAATCTTAAGACAAGTGGTATGTCAATGGTATTGGAGGCCACAAGCTAAGGATTATGGCTGTGATCTTTTCAGAAATCAGAAGTTTATATTGTGACCCATGCGGAATATGACAATCCCCGCTTCTAGGAAGCCGCATCCAGTACCTCTCTCACCTTGGCCGTCAATGCATCAAACGAGAATGGCTTTTGTAGAAAATGAACTCCCTTTTCGATCACACCCTGTCTGGCGATGATATCGGCCGTATAACCCGACATAAAGATCACCTTTATCTCGGGCCGGATGATCTGCAATATGTCTCGTAAATCTTTACCGTTCATCGCGGGCATGATCAAATCGGAAAGCAGTAGATGAATAGGGCCTTCTTTTTCTTTAGCCAAAGAAATGGCAAGTTCGGTGGACGCGGCAGAGAGGACCGTGTAGCCGCATTCTTCAAGCACGCTATTTATCAGTGTTAGCAGCATCGGGTCATCTTCAACAAGCAAAACGGTTTCGTTCCCCGGGCGAGGAGGTTCTATGCTTGTCTTCGTGGTTGCGACTGCTGTTGTTTGTTTTCGCGGCAGGTATATATGGAATGTTGTTCCCAGTCCCGGTTCACTTGATACCTCTATAAAGCCGTCATTCTGTTTGACTGCTCCGAAAACAGTAGAGAGGCCAAGCCCCGTTCCCTGACCGAACTCTTTGGTGGTGAAAAATGGCTCAAAGATTTGGGACAGCGTTATTTTGTTCATCCCATGCCCATCATCGGAGACGGAAAGCTGCACATAGTCTCCGGGGAGAGCCTCGGGATAATTTTTCAGGTCGCTCTCGTTAAATGTGCAGTTTTGCGTTTCAATCACTATATTCCCAATGCCACCAATCGCATCACGGGAATTGACACACAGATTAGCCAGGATCTGGTCTAACTGTGAAGGGTCTATTTTGACCGGCCAGAGGCTGCTTGCTGGGTTCCAGGAAAGGTGGATATTCTCGCCGATCAGCCGCTGCAGCATTTTGAGCATCCCCGCCACAGTTTCATTCAGGTCAAGTATTTTGGGAGAGATAATCTGTTTGCGAGCAAAAGTCAGCAGTTGACGAGTCAAGTCGGCGGAATGTTTGGCTGCGGTGCGGATTTCCTCTAAGTTCGGGATAAAGGGGTTTGATGGCTTCGCTTTCATCAACGCCAATTCAGTATGACCGAGGATTACCCCCAGCATGTTGTTGAAATCGTGGGCAACTCCTCCGGCTAATAGCCCAATCGATTCGATTTTCTGGGCATGGGAGAGTTGTTCCCGAAGTGTTTTCTGCTCGGTGATGTCGGCAATGATTCCGACCAATGCATTTAGGGAACCATCATGGTTTTCCATGCGTTTTGCTGACAGAAATCCCCAGAAATTACTTCCGTCGGCCCGGATGTAAAGGCGTTCAACCGAGACCTCCTGCATTTCACCCTGGATCAACTTGGACATGAGGTTTTCGCCGGGTCTCCTCTCATCAGGGTGAAGGTAGTCAGTATAGGGGCTACCAATCAACTTATTAAGGGAAACACCAAACATCTCGGCCATGCTATTATTAGCAAGCAAGATCGTCCCCTGAGGCCCCACCATAATGATCCCGGCCCGCGATGTTTCGAATATGGTTCGAAGCTGCGCTTCGCGATGCATCAACGCTTCTTCCGCCTTTTTCTTTTCCGTGATGTCCCGGGCAGTTGCATAGATAATCCTATCCTCCTTGCCAACATTGATCCGCCACGAAAGCCACTTTATTGAACCGTCCTTGCACCGGCAACGGATTTTAATACTGTCTGTACTCCCTCTTCGCTGTTGTCTTTTAATTTCGTCAAGAGCGACCTGCCGGTCGTCGGGATGGACAAATTCTAGGATGGGTTTTGAAATAAGATCTTCTTCGGAATAACCAAGAGTCTTTTTGAAAGCAGGATTTGTCTTCAGGAAGGAGCCATTAGGACCGGCTATGCACATCAAATCTCCAGAAATTTTGAAGAAGCTAAAGTATTGTTCCCGTTCCTTCTCCGCTTTTTTCAAGGCGCGAATTGGCAGTATGCGAAGAGGGATAAACAACGCGCCCCCCAGGAACAATCCAATCAGGGCAGCAACTCCGGTTTTCAGCAGCAGGGGCTGTAGGGAACGAGCAATCTCTAACCTGGCTACAGCCTGTCCAGCGTCCATTACTTCATAGGTCTTTTTGAACAACGGTGACGGCAGGGGGCTCTCACTGGCCGCGATCAATCGTCCCCGAAGATCCACCAAGCGACGAGATTCTCTTTCGCCTGAATCAGGGCGTCTTGCCAATAGTTCTTCCAGACGCAACTGCTCATATTGCCAAAGGAGCGGATTGGCATTGATGAAATTGGTGATTATGCGACTGTTGATCTCCGCTTCGGTGGTTACACTGCCCTGAAGGTACTGGTAAGAAAAAATCCCGTAGCTTAAGGGGGGAAGACACATCACCAGCAGTGCCACCACTCCCGCCAGCCAGGTGCTTATCTTGGTGATTGTTAGTTTATTTCGCATGTTTGGACTGACCATTCTCAGTCAATCGCAGATTACCATACTTGGATAGTATTTTTTCAACCTGGTCCGAAGTGATGTAGTCCAGGAATTGCCGAGCCGCCGGGGAGGTTGTCTGCCCTGTCACCAAATAGAGTGTTTTACTCAAAGGATATGAGCCTTCGCGTAGTTTTCCAACCGATGGAATCAATCCGTTCAAGGCCAGGATATTTAGCTGTCGTTGTTCACTTAATATTTGGTTAAGAGTAGCGGTTCCCAGTGCCCCGGGAATTTTCTCCAGGGCATCGAGATTATTCTGGTCCGTAATCTCCAGAATCATCCCTTGACGGATCCTGGCGTCATCAACTGCTATCTTCATGGTCGGTGACAGCCCCATGACGATATGTGTATCCGTCTCCTTTTTCGGACGAATCACCAAACGGAGTCTTGAACCATCTGACCATGACAGGATTTTCCCCCCATAAATCCTTTCCAGTTTTTCGATGGAAAGGGATGTCTCTTTCACCTGGGAGTTGACTACAAAGACAAAGGGCGTCTTGCAGAACGCTAATTCCTGCAAGGACAGGCGCTTCTCTTTTTCGTGCAGGGGACGGCTGCTGAGTGCAATATCCAGCTCGCCCGCCATGAGAGCCTTGATTCCGCCGCTGCTTCCCAGACTAGGGAAAACAACGACTGCCACTTCGGGGTGACTTTGTTGATAGCTTCCGGCCAGGATGCGCATTATTTCGAGAGCGAAGCCTGTCCCGCCGATTTTCACAGTACCAGCAGCTACCGTTGATGATCCTAGCCCCGAACAGAACAACACCAAGAGCACCAGTAGCGACCACTTGTTGATTTGCTTCATTTGGCCTCCATTTTCAGAGAGTCACAACCAAACAACTGCGCTTTGGTAACTTTTGTTAAAATGCCACAGTGATCGACCTGTTTACTGAACTTTAAGGTTGGCCCCGTGCCACTAAATAATAACTCAAATACTGCCGGGGAAAGTTAAAATTCAGAATTTTTTTGACTTTTATTTAACGTAGCCAAGTTGTAAACGTTCCGCCAAGCCTCACTTGTTGAACATATCGTAGATGTCGTAGGCTTCGCCCTATGACATCTACAAATGACCTGACAATTCTCAAGACCGATACCCTCGGTCGTCGTGAGCCTCCCAGCCCGGAACAACGTGATGCGTGGCTGGATGAATTTGAACGCACCAGCATGAGCGGAGCCGCTTTTGCACGGCTCCATGGTATTCGTTATACAACCTTTGCCCATTGGCGGAAGGTAAGCAGACAGCAACGATAAGAGGTTGAAACAAAGCCCACTGAATTTTTCGAAGAGGTTAAAGATCGTCGCCCCCATCCTGAAGCAAGCGGGTTAAACATCTCTCTGCCAGGCGGTGCCAACGTCACGGTGACCCGGCCGGAGCAGTTTTCCCACTGGTCGCAGCCCTGCTGACAGACGGCATTGACCTTAAGGGGGCTAGAATGCGGCCCTGGTACGAGCGTGAATAGCCGTCCAAAAGGTGCTGAAAATCTTTCTTTTTTCTTCCAGAACTTCCTGAAATTCTGCATCTTTAAGTCATAAAAAAGTCTGATACTATCATTCGTCAAAAACAAGAAATTCAGTCGCTACGCGAAGAAAACCACCTGCTGCGTTTGAATGTTGATGCTCTGGTCCGCCGTATGTTTGGTGGCGGTCAAAGTGAAAAACTTCCCAGCAACCAACTGGAGATGTTCGACGACGACGCACCGGGGAAGACCCAGGCTTGCGCTGAAAAAACGACAGAAGCGCAAGCCGTGAAAAAGGCCCGAAAGAGCCAACCCCGTTGGCCCCTTTATCCCGAAAACCTTCCTGTTGTCGAGGAGATCCTTGATCCTGAAGCCGTTAAGGCGAATCCATTGCATTACCGTCAGATTGGCCAAGAAGTCAGTGAGCAGCTCGACTATGAGCCGGGGCGTTTTTTCCTGCGTGAACAGATACGCCGCACTTGGGTGAAACGCAACGCTCCCGATACCATCCCTGTCACCGCTCCTCTGCCACCCATACTTTTTGAGCGTGGCCTCCAGGCTCTCGGACTTTTAGCCTATATCGTCATCGGCAAATATGCCGATCATCTAAAGCCGACTGCGCAAGCAACACGTCAGCCCTGCATTACGTGCTGTCGTGCGCGCCTGGTAAAGTCCCCGATCCTTGATCGCCTTTTGGTCGTCTTTGATCACATGCTCAGAAGCGGCACCTATAAACCGAAGACCATCACCGGCACAGCCATCGCCTATGCCCTGCGTCAACGCGAGGGACTTCAAGTCTACGTTGATCAGGGGCCGGTAGAGATCGACAACAGCCTTGTCGAAAATGCCATCCGTCCGGCTGATATTGGTCGCAAGAACTGACTGTTTATCGGTGATGAAGATGCCGGATGGCGCAGTGCTGTCATCTATAGCATCTTGCAAAGCTGTAAAATTCAAGGTATCGATCCCTACACCTACCTCAAGGACGTTCTCGAACGACAATCAAGGTCAGCAGCGCCGATGACGCCCTTGAAGCCGCTCAGAATCGCCTGCGCAGCGTCAATGATCAGGAACTCTTGCTCGATGATACCATCGATGCCCCCGTCATCACCTTGCGCATCTTCGCCAGTCACAACATGCTCCACTTGAGCCTCTCAGCATCTCCACCTCATCAAGCAATAACCTCATTCACGCACCTGCCGGTTCGCCAGCTCCTCATCCGTCAATTCCGGTGCTCCTTCACTTAAGGAGATACCGCTGAGCAGAACATTTTCTCCCATTTTTTCCAGCAGTTTCAAAAAATTCATGACCAGGTAAGGGTTGAGCTGGGTGCCGGCGCTATCCAGCAGCAGGCCGCAGATTTTTGGCAAGTCCCAAGGTTCTTTGTAGGACCGCCGGGTCCGCAGGGCGTCAAAGATGTCTGAGATCATGGTTATCTGACTGCAGACATTGGTCTTCCAGCCCTTCGGCATTTGGGGATAACCGGTCAGGTCATAGCGCATGTGGTGTTCAAAAGCGGCGAGAATGGCCAGTTTGGGGATTCTATCCTGGTTCATCAGGTATTGTGCACCACGGGACGGGTGCTGGCTTATTTGTTCGAATTCTTCTTCGGTGAGCTGACCGGATTTGCCAATGATTTCCTTATCAATGAAAGTTTTTCCGGCATCGTGCAGCATCCCGGCAATGCCGACATCGCGCAGCAGGTCTTCGTCCAGGCCGAGGGTCATCCCCTGGGCGATGTTGAGAATGGCGACGTTCAGGGAATGGGTAAAGGAATATTCGTCTTCCATGCGCAAGGGCACCAGAGCCAGAAGGGGATTGGCCTGCTGCTGGAATGCAGCGACGAAACCGGCTACGATCTGTGTGGTTTCCTTGATATTGCACTCATCCTTGTTGCTGAGACTGGCATAAAAGTCTTCCAGGCTCTGCAGTTCTTCCGGAGACAGGTCTTCAAACCGCGCAATCGGGCGTGGCGCATCGATGTTGGTCTGAATATCGATGAGTCCACAGCGAATATGCGGTGCATTCAGGTCAAGGGCCTTTACCTCAGCAACGCCGAGAGCGACCTGGAAAAACAAGATGATTTCAGCAGGGGTTATCCCTTGGAGAAAACTGATGAATTCTATGTTTCGAGACTGCAGCCTGCTGGCAATGCGTTTGGTATGCGGGGTACTTGGCAACGGCTTGCCGTCGTAAAGCAGGTCTTTTTTGATGCTGAGAAAGGTTAATTCCTGCTGGCTGTTCAGGAGTGAAGACAGGGTATCCTGAAATCGCGGCAGCAGCAGTGTGGCCCGATTATGCTCGATGGAATAAAGGGCCGCGGTCGCCAGGATGGACGACATCTGTTGCAGGGCATTTTCGAGGGAATAGCGATCCAGTGGTTGACTCATGCTTCACTCCGTCCCGACAGTTTGTGCATGACTTGTTTCGCCTGCAATTTTGCGTCTCCTGTTCCTTCCTCAATCTGTTGCTTCAGCAGTGGCATTGCCTGCTCGGCGGAATAGTTTTGCAAGGCTTTGACAATTTCCAGTTTCAGTTGATTGTAGGTCCGCGCATGCAAAAGTTTTTTATTTTTAAGTATTTTAGCAAAAATTGCCAGAGCGCGTTCTTCCCGGTGTTTGCCGAGGCTGTGGACCACGGCTTTTTTGACTTCAAAATCAAATTTAAAGAGTTGTTCCTTTTTTAGTAATATCAGCAGCTTATTAATCAGTTCCGGTATGTGAACCAGTCCAAGAAGAGAAATCGCATACATGACATCCTCGTGATTTGCAGAAGACAGGTTTTTCTCAAGCTGCTTCAAGGACGATACGTCTTTGAGTAACAGACATGTTTTTAACGCTTCCTGGCGGACGCGGTGATGTTTGTGCTCACGAAATGGCCTGATCTGCGGCAGGTCTTTCTTGTTGCCCAGACTTCCCAGCAGAAACAGCATGTTGCGAAGGACATACCAGCGCCGGTCAGCAAGGTAAGGGCTGATTAATTCCGATATGTTGTCCACCGATGTCCCGATTTTTCGCAGGTTGTTCAGGAACAACAACCGCGCAGCCCGGTCTGCTTCAATGTTGACTGCTTCCAGCAGATGGGGGACGAACACCGGTCCGAATAGGCCGATCAGTTCATTGAGCAGCGGGTGGCAATTTTTTCCTAACCGCGCTGCGTCTTTAAGAGCTTGAGAGTAGAAGGTGCTCGGAAGCAGGTTGGCCAGCGTGGCGATTTCGTCTGCGCTTTTGCCCGCTAAGAAACGGTGGCACAGGTTAACCAGACTGCAATAATCGGCTGACGCAAGGAAAAAACTGATGGCTTCTGCGAGCTGTTTGTGTAGTACGCTAAGGTGCGTCTGGTCCGCGCTGTGTTCCAGAATGTATAAAGCGATATTGGCAATCTGCTCCTCAATCCGGACATCTTCCAGGTCGGTTTTCAGCTTTTGCAAATGCGAACTGAGCGCTTGAGGAATCTGTTCACTGGAGAGAATCTGCCGGAGCGTCTTCTGGTAACGTGATGGGACGTATTTATCGAATTGGTCGCCAAGAAGAAGTTCTTTGGTCTGCTTGATCCGTTCTTCACGGGTTGCCTGAACGACGGCAAGTTCCTCTGCTGCTGCCAGGTTCCTGGAGCCGGCGAGTTTTGAGATAAGCGACATGACGATCGGTGAAGCATGGCTGTTATGCCGAGAAACCTGCTGGAAGGCGTCCAGAATTGCATCGTCTGAGAAGCCGTTGAAGAACAATTCGGCATTGTTTTTCAGCAGTTGCAGATTGCAGACCCCGGCCAGGAGACTCTTTCTGGTCTTTTGATCAAGATGGCCGATAAAGCTGGCCAGTTTCAGGTAGGTCGCTGCTTTTTCGCTCTGAACCTTTTGTGACTGGGCGGCGCTGACCGATTGGTTCACAAGCTGTGATAGGCGTTTTTGTCTGGCGTTGCGATGGTCCTCCTCTCCGAGCTTGAGCAGGGCGGATATCTTTTCCGCCAGCTCGGCTGGAGAGATGGTGTCGCTGTCAATCTCTTCCTCGCTGTCCTCTGCCAACACGGACAGCAGCGCCCGGGCAAACTGCTGCCAGAATTCGTTTGCTGATTGGATATGTTCAAACAGTCGGCTGTCTTTATGCCCTTCCAGAAGATTGAAATCCTCGCGGGACATTTCCGTGACCTGCACCCCGGTGATTTCGAGCTGCTCCAGGCAGGCGCGAATACCGCCTTGATCCCAGGTTTCGGAGGGTTTTTCCATGAGCAGATGCAAGAACGCGTAGAGTTCTTTGATCGTCAGGTCCGGAGTCAGGCTGAAGGTGGCGATGCCGTGCTGAAACATGCAAAAAGCAAAGTCGATAAAGAGCTTGTTCTGCGGGCTCAGCGGTTCCCCTTTGAATAAGAAACTGTACTTTGCTACGCTGACCTGAATGATGATGTCCTGATGGAAGCATTCTGTCAGTAGCTTCACCAGTTTGTCTGTCGCCTCTTGGACGATGGCATTTTTCTCGTCGTGGAGACTCAGGTGTTTGCTCAATACGAAGAGGTTGTGCAGAACCTCAGTGACTCGTGTACGGGATGAGTGATTGTTATTCATTTGCCCTTATTCTGTCGGCGACCCGGGAAGGGACACCTCAGTTAGTTTCCATCCAACGTTTCCGGATGATAACCAGTTCGGTATTGTATTCCAAGATAGCACAATCATTGGGGGATATCTATATTTGGATGGACAGGGGGATTTGGAAATCGACCCGAAAAACAAAAGGTACGAAGGCCGGAATCGAACCAGCACACCCAAAAGTCCTTCGGCAGTCCTTGATGGGGCATGGCTATTTTTAATGGCTCAATTCGAAAATTGAAAATCTTATGTCGATAAATTTACATTGATGGCTTTGTGGAAACGGTCGGTTTGTAACTCTATGAAAATTATATATATTGTTTTTTGCTTGGATTTTGCTTCGTTGCTAGCCATGAAATTTTTGTGAGCTGCGTTTGTTTTAAACTTTTATCGAAGGAGATTTTGCATTGTGTCATGTGTCATTCCTTTCGTTCTGTAGATAATAGTGAAATGACACAGATTTTTGAGCACGACTGTTAAAAAAACGATTGGAAAATCATAAATCTGTAAGATTCTGTGTGTATGTTGTCGTAATGTGAGAAGCTGAGTAAGCCAGCAACGACCTCATTCGAAACTAGCTGTGGGGCAAAACTGACAGACAATTGTCATGAAGAGCTATCTGCTGCCGCAGAGCAAAGTGAAAAACTCTATGATCTGGCCCTCTCTATCGGTTTAGCTGAAGGTGCTGAAAAAGCAGCTTTGATAGAGGATCTTAATGCCACCACGATAGTACTGCAGCAATTACAGCCTGAAGTCGTTAATCTTATTACGCAGCTGAATATGTACTTTGATAAACAGGGCGTTTTATGAAAAGACGTGCTCTGTCGGAAGATGATAGGTGAAGTGCTTTGGATAATCGATATTTCAGTGGTCTGTTTGACCGGGTTGCCTAAGCGTTTACTGGATGTTTCTAAAAATGTGAAGAATTTAATCGCAATAAGGAGGGGCTTTTTTGTCTGGGACTCTATTACGCTATTGTCTCGCTGTATTTTGTCTATTTATGTTTATGTTATCTGTCTTGGAGGGGAACGCCGTGGCTCGATTGCCGAACTATTCCAGTGATTTATCACAGATACAACAAATGGTTTATGTGCTACGCCATACTTTGGAAGCCTATCGTGATGAAAGCTCACTGTCTGGCTCTGTACTGCCCAAGGCTGAGCCAGAAGGCGCATATTTTCTGCAGCCTGAAGTACGTTACCGGCTGAAATCATATTGGTTTTCTGTCTGCGATACCTATGTTGCCCTGGACCGCCTTGATCAATCATTAGCGCAATTGGCAGATCTTGGTGATGGGTCTGAACACAAACGGATCTTTTTTCTGCGCCGCAGCATTTTTCTGACGCAATATCGCATGGCGCTTGAACTGATTCCGGCTCTGGAGCGTTACCGGGCTGTTCCTGTTATTTTGAATGAAGCTGACGAGCAGCTTGGCCTGCAAGCGCAGTTGTATGACGAATTCAAATATCAGTATCTCAATCTGATTAAGGCCGGACGTTTTACGGCTCAGGAAGCTGTGGCTCGTTACTATGGCGAGAGCTCTGATGAACAACTGGTTGCCTGGGCTGATGAAGATTGCGGCCTTATTCTGAAATCGGGGCAAGGGGAAGGGCCCAGATTAACGCTGAAAAACGGTCTGGAAATCCTCAAGCAGACTGGCAGTAAAGCCTGGTTCCCTGTGCAGAAAAGGGTCGCTAACTGGATGGGGAACACCAAGGTCTGGCGCCTTGATCGGCCATTGATCAAGGCTGAGCAGATCGCCGACATGAGAACCCTTCTTGAACCTGGTGATATTCTGCTGGAGCGTCGTGAATGGTATATGACGAACTTGGGTATTCCAGGATTCTGGACTCATGCCGCTATTTATATTGGTACGCCTGAGCAGCGTGCGGCATTCTCAGGTGTGCCTGATGTTGCAGGCTGGCTGGCTGATCAGGGCGTAAGTTCTATCGACGAACTGATCGGCAAACGTTACCCCGATGTTGCACCTCGTTTATCCCAACCCTATGTTGATGGAAAGTCGCCTGAGGTGATCGAATCCATTGCAGCTGGTGTGTCTCTGACGTCACTTGAACACTCTGCAGGCTGTGATTCCATCGCAATTCTGCGTCCGCGGCTAAGTGCGGCTGATCGGGCGGCTGCCGTGGTCAGTGCCATGCGATATCAGGGGCGTCCTTATGATTACGCTTTTGACTTCAATAGTGATGCAAGCCTTGTTTGTACGGAACTGGTGGTCAAGGCTTATCTGGACAGCCCGGAAAAGCGGGGGTTGAAGCTGCCGCTGCAAAATCATCTTGGGCATCTTATTACTCCGGCCAACGTGTTTGCCAAACAGTTTGATGAACAGTTTGGTAAGGCTGAACAGCAGTTTGATCTCGTGCAGTTTATTGATGGGAATGAGTTGCAGGGGAACAGTGAAACTGCAACCATAGAGGTCTTTCGTGACAGCTGGAAGCGACCTAAATGGCACGTTCTGCTGGTCCGGAAAAATCTTGCTTCAGGAGGTAACTGATGGCACGCATTATTTATGGAGTGTCAGGCGAAGGCTCCGGACACTCATCGAGGGCACGGGTGGTTCTTGAGCATCTGGAACAGCAGGGGCATGAAGTTAAGGTGATCACATATGATCGCGGGTATCAAAACTTAAGTGCTGATTTTGATGTATTTGCCAGTGTCGGACTGCATATTGTCAGCCGTAACAACAAGGTTGCGCCCCTGCCAACCCTGCTGAATAATCTGCAGAAAATTCCGCAAGGGATCAGTGTGTTGCAAGAATTACGGAAAACCATTTTCAAGCAGTTCGATCCTCAGTTGGTTTTAACTGATTTTGAACCTCTCACTGCTTACCTTGCCCAGCATTACGATCTGCCATTGATCAGTCTCGATAATCAGCATCGCTTACGCTACATGGAATATGAGTGTCCGGCGGAGCTGAAATTCAACCGCGATGTGACCGTCAGTGTAATTCGCGCCATGGTGCCCAAGCCTGACGTGTCTCTGGTGACCACGTTTTGTCTTGGCGCGGTCAAAAACGCTCACACCTTTTTGTTTCCGCCTCTGTTACGCAAAGAGGTGACAGCGCTTAATCCAACCTGTGGCGATGCTGTTCTGGTATACCTAACCAGTGGTTATGAAGGTTTTATTGAGCTGCTTGATCGGTTTCCCCGCGAGCGGTTTATCATTTACGGCCAAGGTGATTGCGGGGAACGGGGAAATCTGCATTTCAAAGTCCCAAGTAAGGACGGTTTTCTGACCGATCTTGCGAACTGCAAGGCGGTTATGGCCACTGCTGGATTCACCCTGATGACGGAAGCGCTGGCCCTGGGCAAACCTTATCTGGCGTTACCGATGGCAGGACAGTTCGAGCAGGAAATTAATGCGGTTTTCCTTGAGCAAATGGGTTGTGGTATGCGTGCCCCCACCCCAACACCGGATCAGATTGGTGCATTCTTGTACCGATTGCCGGATTTTAGTGACCAGCTTTCCAAACAGCCGAGTAACGATAATCAGGCGTTGCTGACCAAACTTGATAGTTTGATAGAGCAGTTTACTCAGGCGTAACTCTGAATTACTGCATTGAACTGAGTCTTCTTGGAAGGATTTTTGAAAAATGAAAAGTATCTACCGTCAGAGTCTGATGTTTTTGCTGTTGTCATCTCCTCTGTTGGTACTGTGCTCCTGTGGAGACTCCGGTTCTCATTCCGCAACAGGGGCTTCCGCTACTGCTGATAGTGAGCTGGTCCAGATTGAAGATTTTTCCTATCTGGGGGCTTTCCGACTGCCGGGCGGGACCTATGGTGTTTCAAGTGTCGACTATGCCATTGGTCCATTGGCCTATAATCCGGATCACCACTCCATTTTTTTTGCCGGACACGATCATCATCATGCTATTGCTGAATTTGCAATTCCAGAACTGAGTCTTAGTGATGATCTGCTTGAGCTCAATGTCGCAGATGCTCCACTGCAGGATTTTATTTCGTTGTTGGAACTTCCCGCCGAGGGAAACCCCGAGGCCTTGAATCGCGTAACCGGCATGCTCTACCTTGACGGGCAACTGATTGTCAACGCCGAAAACTGGTATGATGCGCCGGGAGACAATAAAGATACGACTCTGGTTGCGACAGAGGGTAACGATCTGTCCAATTCGGCAATCGAAGGTTATTTCGAGCTGGAAGGCGCAGCCCGGGCCGGTGGTTACATGGCCCCGATTCCTGCCGAATGGCAGGTCAGTTTTGGGGCGAACTATCTGACCGGCTGGTCATCAGTCTATTCTATTATCAGTCGTTACAGTGTTGGCCCAACTCTGTTTACCTTCGATCCCCAGGCCATGCTCACGGCTTCTGCCGGCAGTAACGGCACGGTTGCGACCACACCGTTTTTAAATTATGCCTATGGCTCTGGTCATTATCTTTCGGAAGATGCCCTGGTGAACGAAGAAGGTGGCGCTTCAGATCTGTGGAACTACCTGTCTAATGGGGTGTATGGTTTTATTGTCCCCGGGACCAGTACCTTTGCTGTATTTGGTTCTTCCGGTGGGATTAACAGTGGGATCGGCTATAAGATCACCCAGGATAACGGCAATCTGTGTGGCGGCCATTGTGCTTATGCCGCAGATGACTATTACAATTACTACTGGTTTTTTGATGTGCGCGAAATTCTGGTTGCTGAACATCCCTATGATGTCACACCGTATGCCTATGGTTCCTGGTCGGTTCCCTTTGATGATAACGGTAGGCATGCCATCATTGGTGGCACCTTTGATGAAGAGCATGGGGTTCTTTACCTGACTCTGTCCAAGGCTGGTCAGGTCGGAACCTATGACCGTCCGCCGGTTATCGTTGCCTTTCAGATCCCCTGAGACAATAGGACTTGTTGGTGTGTCAGGTGAAGCCTTCCTCTCATTATAGCGATGGTGAGGTGACTGGACTCCAGGATGATTAGCGCATATTCATTTCGTTAGGCATTTCTGGCACCTTCCTGTATGCTAAGTTCATTGAAACTTTCTGAATAAAAACGAGGATATCGATGGAAAAGTCAAAAACGGTTGCGCTTGTCGCTCATGATAACAGAAAGCTGGATCTTATTGAGTGGGTAAAACATAACGCTCATGTGCTGAAAACGCACACCCTGTATTCAACCGGGACGACCGGACGTTTGGTTGAAGCGGCTTTGCAGGAGATTCTTCCTGCCGAAGAGTTTGCAGGGATTTCTATTACGAAATTAAAGTCAGGCCCTTTGGGGGGGGATCAGCAACTGGGGGCTCTGATTTGTGATGGTCAAATAGATATGCTGATCTTTCTCTGGGATCCGATGGAACCTCAGCCCCATGAGGTCGATATCAAGGCCTTGCTGAGAATTTCGGTTCTTTACAATGTGCCGACCGCATGTAACCGTTCAACTGCGGATTTCATGATCTCTTCGCCACTGATGAATGAAGAGTATGCTCCGCAGCTGAAAGATTACAGTACCTATTTGAATCGGAGCCTGGGCTCCTGAATAGCTTATTTGCCCGCCAGGTAATTGCCGAGGAATTCTTTTTTGAACTCCTTATAGTTGTTATTTTCAATTGCTGTGCGGGCCTCTGCAACCATATTGAGGTAAAAGCGGACATTGTGGATTGCAGCCAGAGTCGCTGAGAGTATTTCGTTGGCATTGTACAAGTGGTGCATGTACGCGCGGGTGAAATTGCGGCAGCAATAACAGTCGCAGGACGCATCGACCGGGAAAAAGTCGCGGCGGAAGTTGCGGTTGGTCAACCGGATTTTACCCCTTTTGGTGAATAGTGTCGCACTTCGGGCATAGCGGGTTGGTATAACACAGTCGAACATATCCATACCACGCTCGATGGACTCAAGAATATCCTCTGGCAGTCCGACGCCCATCAGGTAGCGAGGTTTGTTCTTGGGCATGAAGGGTTCGGTATATTCAACCACTTTTTTCAGGAGATCGAGACCTTCACCAACACTGACGCCGCCGATAGCATAACCGGGGAAGTCCATGGCTGTCAGCTCTTCGGCGCAAATGCGGCGCAGGTCCTCGTAAACACTCCCCTGGACGATGCCGAACAGTGCCTGGTCCTGGCTGCGGGAATGATGTTTCAGGCAGCTCTCTGCCCAACGCAGGGTTTTCTTGATCGATTTGGCGGCGTAATCATGGGTTGCCGGGTAGGGAATACACTCATCAAAGGCCATGATAATATCCGCGCCCAGATCGTTTTCAATCTGCATGGCTTCTTTGGGACCGAGGAATATTTCTTCACCGGTTACTTCATGTCGGAAATGAACGCCGTCTTCGCCGATTCTTTTCTTGGGCAAAGAAAAAACCTGAAAACCTCCGCTGTCCGTTAAAATCGGTTTGTTCCAGTTCATGAATTTGTGCAAGCCACCAGCTTTTTTGACCAGGGCTTCACCCGGTTTCAGATGCAGGTGATAGGTATTGGAAAGGATGATCTGCGCTTCAGTTTCTTCAACCTGCGCCGGGGTCATGGCTTTCAGGGCACCATGGGTGCCAACCGGCATAAAAATGGGGGTCTCAATAACGCCATGGGGCGTTTCGAGTCGTCCTCTGCGGGCCCTCGTGTTACTATCTTCATTCAACAGGGTAAATTGAAACATCCTTATCCTTTCTTGTGTTCAGGCAATTTCGATCAATCGCTAGACTTGTAGCAGAAAATCAAGGTTTGGCGCAATGAAATCGGTGAACTGATGTCATACTTTTCCGACATACTGCCACAATTACGCCAAGCTGCCTACCTGCGCTGTCACTTTCAGCTTGAATTCCTGAGGCCGGTGACGCTGCCGCAGGGGGCATTGCTGCAATTGCGCCGGGAGTTTTTTGCTGCCCTAAAAGGACTGAAAGAACAGGGGGAGGGAGCTTTACTGTCCCGGTTAGAACAGCTGCTTTCCCCCCCGTTGCCGGCTGCGCAATTATTGCGAACCCAGGTCAAAAGTCCTCCCCCGGGAGTTGTTTTGTCTTTTGACTGTCTGCAGGCGCAAAGTTTTCGACCTGGGGATTCCATGACCCTTACGGCGTTGTTTATTGGTGATGCTATCGCTAACGCGGCTGATTTCTTAACTCTGCTGCGAATTCTTGGTACGCGGGGGGTATATTGTGGGAGCGGCCACTATGCAGTCAACGTTATCCTGGTGGAAAATGCCAACGGTGAAGTTGAGAATCTTACTGTTAAAGAAAGTGATGAGCTGTTGATGCATAGTCCTGTTTGTGATTTTCAATGGTGGCTGGACAATCTGGCTCCGCAGGGAGAACAGCTGATTGTTGAGGTATATAGTCCGTTAAGACTGCAGAAAGCGGGTAAGCCTGTATTTCGACCGGATGTTGCAACCTTTGTAGACGCTCTGGTCAGAAGGGTCTCATCCCTGCTGGCTTATCATTGCCATATTGACATCGACTATGATCAATGGGAACTTGATGCTCTGTTGAGTGTAGTTGGCCCTGGTCTCAATAAGCTCAGATGGCAGGATTGGCGACGATTACAGGGGGCGTTCAAACAGCAAAAAATAGGAGGCGTTCTTGGTCGTCTGGAGTTATTAAGGTGTGGTTCAACAGACCTTTTTTATTTGCTCAACCTCGGACAACTCTTTAACCTGGGCAAGAGCGCCGCTTTTGGCTCTGGCCAATACCGGTTGCTATCTTCATAATAAATAAGGATACTTGGGGTATGGCCTGTTATACTTCATTCTCTTTTTGGTTCATTTAATTCTTTAATCAATGGAGGCTTTATGTTTTGGTTTATTGTGTTTCTGCTTATGCTTGGAGCGGTTTTTTACATGTACCAGAATCTCAGGACCATCGAAAAAGAAATTCTTGAAGAGCAGCAGAAGGAAAAGGAAGAGTTCTGCCAGAGTAAAAATCCTGAACCCAAGCCAGTTACCCTTCATGCTGTTGACGCAGTAAAAAGTAGTATTAATAGTGATAATTCACCAGAAGCGGATAATGAAATCATCGCGCTTATTAAAGCGAACCCAGGGATAAAACAGACAGAATTGTATGCCCGGATCACTGAAGGGAATACCAAACAGGTTCAGCAGCTGTTAAAGAAAATGTCTGATGATGGCGAAATAAAGAGAGAAAAAGACGGTAGTTCATATCGTCTTTATGTATAGCTGATTGCTGAATATAAAAAAGGTGGCTCATGTGAGCCACCTTTTTTAGGTCTGATATCGACCGCTTAACGCAGGTTATAGAAGACATCTTTGCCGCAGAAGACGGCAGTGCTGTCCAGTTCGTCTTCAATGCGTAGCAGCTGGTTGTACTTGGCAACCCGGTCACTGCGACACAGCGAACCGGTCTTGATCTGGCCGGCGTTGGTGGCAACGGCCAGGTCGGCGATGGTGGTGTCTTCGGTTTCACCACTGCGGTGAGACACAACTGCGGTGTAACCGGCACGTTTGGCCATTTCAATCGCTTCCAGAGTTTCGGTCAGGGTGCCGATCTGGTTGACCTTGATCAGGATCGAGTTGGCGATCCCTTTGGCGATCCCTTCTTTGAGGATCTTGGTGTTGGTGACGAACAGGTCATCACCGACGATCTGAATTTTGTCGCCGAGCTTCTCGGTCATCAGTTTCCAGCCGTCCCAGTCGTTTTCGGCCATGCCGTCTTCGATGGAAATGATCGGATAGCGGCTGACCAGGTCTTCGTAGAAGGCAACCATCTCAGCTGCGGTTTTCACGGGCTGTGCTTCGTTTTCAAGTACGTATTTGCCGTCTTTGTACAGCTCGGAAGAGGCGACGTCCAGAGCCAGCAGAACATCTTCACCAGCTTTGTAGCCAGCGGCTTCAATCGCCTCAACGATCACCTGCAGCGCTTCTTCGTTGCTCTTCAGGTCCGGGGCGAAACCACCCTCATCACCAACGGCGGTGTTGTAGCCCTTGGCCGAGAGGACTTTTTTGAGGTTATGGAAGATCTCGGCACCCATGCGCAGGGCTTCTTTGAAGCTGCTGGCACCGGCGGGCATGATCATGAATTCCTGAATGTCGACGTTGTTGTCGGCGTGCTCGCCACCGTTGAGGATGTTCATCATCGGCAGAGGCAGTTCCTTGGCATTGGCGCCGCCAATGTACTGGTACAACGGCAATCCGGCATCTTCGGCGGCGGCTTTGGCGCAGGCCATGGACACACCGAGCAGGGCGTTGGCGCCGAGCTTGGTTTTGAAGTCGGTACCGTCGAGTTCGAGCAACTTTTTGTCAATGCCGATCTGGTCACTGGCTTCCCAGCCGATCAGTTCTGCAGCGATGATTTCGTTGACGTGCTCCACGGCTTTAAGAACACCTTTACCAAGGTAACGGCTTTTATCACCATCGCGCAGCTCCAGGGCTTCACGCTCACCGGTGGAAGCGCCACTTGGAACCGCAGCACGGCCCATGACACCTGATTCCAATGCTACTTCGACTTCTACTGTTGGATTGCCGCGTGAATCGAGAATTTCGCGAGCGTAGATGTCAATAATTTCACTCATCTTTTACTCCCTTGTCTTATTTGATACAAAAGGTTAGTGTCCCGCATATGGAGAGGGACTTCGTTGCAGAATTGCAGGGTTACTTATATCATATGATGAATTTTTTGAAAGTTATTTTTCCATGAGCCCTCACTCTGGTGGGGCGCTATTACACCCCGAACTGAGCATAATCATTCCGGTTTTGGATGAAATTGATGAGTTGCCAGAATTTTTAGCAGGAATACTTCTGCAGCAAGAGGTGTGCTTTGAAATTATAATTGTCGATGGTGGTTCCCGTGATGGAACTCTGGAATGGTTGCATGATCAGCATTCTGATTGCATAAGAATAATATCCAGTGACAAAGGGCGAGGTCGGCAGTTAAATACCGGAGTTGCTGCTGCTTATGGAGAATGGTTTCTATTATTGCATGTCGATAGTCGCTTTGACGATGTATTGGCCCTGCGCACCGCTCTGGATGTCGTGAAAAGAACGTCCCCTCCGGTCGCCGGACATTTCCCTTTAACGTTCCGGCGCACCAACTCATTTCGTTCTTTTGCCTATTATTTTTATGAAGCAAAGTCGGCAACCAACCGTGCTGAGACGATTCATGGCGATCAGGGATTTTTACTGCATCGAGACCTCTTTAGCCGGGTCGGCTCTTTTGATTTTCGTCTTCCGGTTATGGAAGATACGGAATATGCTGAACGTGTCCGTCACGTGTGCCGCTGGATGGTTTTGCCCGGCACAGTGGGCACCTCGGCGCGCCGTTTTGAAACGGAAGGCCTGTGGCAGCGGCAGTTGCTCGGGGCTTTGATCATGTGCTTTCGCAGTATTGGGTGGGATATGTTTTTTCAGCAGGCCCCCAATGTTTATCGGCTCCAGAACTCAGCTTGCAAACTCCAGGTTTTGCCCTTTTTTTTGCTGGTGAAGAAGCTTTTGAAGCAACTTCCGGAGACTGAACGAAGGCAGATCTGGTCCCAGGCCGGTGCTTATGTGCGTCGTCACGCCTGGCAATTGTTTTTTTGTGTCGATACCTTCATCGCCTACCTGCGGCATCAATCTCCGCATCAGATCAGCGCCCCGGTGACCTGCTGTTGCGAACCTGTTTTTAATGTTTTGACAAACAACAGGGGCGGTCGGTTTTGCGCCACACTGCTGCTAAGGGGATGGTTTTATGTTGCTGTCTTTATCCTTTCGAAGCTTGAGAATCGCCGGCAACACAGTTAGAATAGTCAGGTTGTGTACGGCTTCGTATTTAATGTATAAGACTTTATCGCCATTTATGGCCTAACTGGTTTTCTTCCGGAAACATGCTCGTTTCCAATCTGAAAACTTACGCATTGTTATCCGGTTTTTCGGATGGCAACTAACCAAGGAGATCGTTCATCGTGTCAACGTTTAGTGATTTTAAAGTCAAGGATTTAAGCCTTGCCGAATGGGGTCGTAAAGAGATCCTTCTTGCTCAGGTAGAAATGCCGGGATTAATGGCCTTGCGGCAGGAATATGACGGGCAATTTCCTCTGCGGGGGGCCAAGATTTCCGGGTCTCTGCATATGACTATACAGACCGCCGTTCTGATTGAAACACTGGTTGCCCTTGGCGCTGAGGTTCGTTGGTGCTCATGTAATATTTTTTCCACTCAGGATCATGCTGCCGCGGCTGTTGCGGTTGGCCCTGAAGGTACTGTCGATGCTCCTGCCGGAGTTCCTGTTTATGCCTGGAAGGGGGAGACCCTGGCCGAATACTGGTGGTGTACCGAGCAGGCTTTGAACTGGCCGGACGGCGAATTCCCCAATATGATTCTGGATGATGGCGGTGACGCAACCCTGTTCGTTCTGAAAGGAAACGAATGGCAGAAAGGGGGAGTCCCTGTGGTTAGTGCGGATGATCCCGAGGATTGGCGTGAATTGGTCAAGGCTCTGGGACAATCTATTGATGCTAATCCGGGTAAATGGATCCAGACTGCTGCCGCCATCAAAGGGGTTACCGAGGAAACCACCACCGGAGTTCACAGGCTTTACCAAATGGAAAAGGAAGGGAGCCTGCTGTTTCCGGCGATGAATGTTAACGACTCGGTTACCAAGTCGAAATTTGACAACGTTTATGGCTGTCGTCATTCGCTGGTTGACGGAATCATGCGTGCAACGGACGTGATGCTGTCTGGCAAGGTTGCCGTAGTGTGTGGCTATGGTGATGTCGGTAAGGGCTGTTGTCAGTCATTACGCGGCCAGGGGGCTCGGGTTATCGTGACGGAAATTGACCCGATCTGTGCGTTGCAGGCACTGATGGAAGGGTATGAAGTGAAGCGGGTTGAGGATGTTCTTGATTATGCCGATCTTTATGTCACGACGACTGGCAATAAAAACGTTATTACCTATGAGCATATGCGTTTGATGAAAAATAACGCGATTGTCGGTAATATTGGCCATTTTGACAATGAAATCGAAATGAGTGCTCTCGAACGTGACGCCTCGGTCGTTAAGGAGAATATCAAGCCTCAGGTTGACCGTTGGGTTTTCCCTGACGGGCATGGCATAATTATTCTTGCTGAAGGGCGGCTGCTCAATCTTGGTTGTGCGACCGGTCATCCAAGCTTTGTTATGTCAAATTCTTTCACCAACCAGGTCATGGCGCAAATCGAGTTGTTCTGTCGTGGCGAGAACTATGAAAACAAGGTTTATGTTCTGCCGAAGGCTCTGGATGAAAAAGTGGCTCGGCTCCACCTTGATAAGCTTGGCGCTAAGCTGACTGTGCTGACCGATGATCAGTCCAAGTACCTGGGGGTGCCGGTTTCCGGTCCATTCAAGCCTGATACTTATCGCTATTAATTGGTCTTGAAATCGCCGATTCGTAAAACAAAAAGCCCCCCTTTGCAAGGTGGGCTTTTTGTTTTGCCGGTCTGTTGGATTTTCAGTCTTTGCTGTTTAAGAGTAGCCAGATTCCCAACAGCAGAAACACCAGGTTTGCGGCCCAGGCAGAAACGATAGGGGGGAGGGCGCCAGAATAGCCAAAGGCTCTGAGCAGGGATTGCAGGATAAAATAACCGACCCCGATTGCCAGACTGATGCCTATACCAAGAGCTATATTACTGTTGCGACCGCGTTGCAGCGCAAAAGGAATTCCTAAAAAACCCATAATCAGACAGGTGAAGGGACTGGCCAGGCGGGCATGCATATCGACACGCTGATGAGTTGACGGATAGCCTTCCCGTTCCAGTTTATGACTCATCTCCCACAGCTGCATAAAGGTCAGCTCATTGTTGACACTGTCGCGTGCAGCAAAATCTTCAGGTTGTTTGTTCAGCATCAATGGCACATCAGTGAGCTCTTTTTTTTCCAGCAAGTCTCCAGTCCTGTCATCAAATGTCCTGATGCTTGCGCTTGGTGCGCTCCAGTCTCCGTTGCTGAAAATTGCCACGCCAGCGTCAATGCGCTCAACAATCATATGGTGTCCGTTGAGGCGGTAAATTCTGATTCCTTCCAGTTTCCGTTGCTTCGGAGTTGCGACTTTGATATTGATCAGCCGGTTGGTTGCCCGATACCAGATTTCATGGCTTATCAACTCGTTTTTGAACTTCCCCTTCAGTTTAACTTCAAGGAGATCATTCAGGTTCTGGGTGTTGACCGGGACGATCAGTTCGCTGAGTAGCAACAATAGGATTGACAGGCTGCAGATAAACAGTAACAGCGGGCGGGTTATGTGCCAGATGCTGACTCCGCAGGCGCGCATGGCGGTCAGCTCGTTACTACGCCCCAGTCCACCCAGGGTCAAGACCATCGATGCTAGTATCGCCAGGGGCAGAATCTGTACAAAAATAAATGGAATGCTGTTGACGAGATAAGACAGATAGTCTGCTGCTACGGCATGATGATCAATGAAATCGTCAACTTTTTCGAAAAAATCGATGAGCAGGTAGATGCCGATGAACGCCATCGTACACAAAGACAGGATGCGCACATAATGCGCAAGTAAAAAACGATTGAGGGTCTTCATCTAACGCCCCTCTTTTGATCGGGGATGACGGTTGAGCCTGAACGGCATTCGGGCCAGCTTGGAAAACAGTTTGAATGGTTGTTCTTTTGCGGTGCGTCGCAAAAAGATAACCCCTATGGCAAAAAAGCAGACGTTGGGCAGCCAGAGGATAATTCCGGCCGGAATGATCCCTTTTTCGGCAATGGTTCCAGCCAGGCTCAGAAGCACGTAATAAACAAGGAAGACAACCAGGGCCAAGGAAAAGCCTGCCCCTTTGCCGGAACGTTGTGACTGCAGCCCCAGCGGGGCTCCAACCAGAACCAGAACCAGGGGGGCGAAGGCGATGACGATGCGTTCATGCAGTTCAATCTCAAGGCGCAATTTTGAACGTTCTGTACGTGCGGAAGTTAACGCGTTGTTGAGCGCGGTCCAGGTTAATTCGCTACGCGAAACGCTACGTTTTTTTTCGGTTAATTGGCCCCCGATATCAAGACCGACATCATAAGTGGCAAAACGAACAATCTGGTAAGTCTGATTCCCCTTGGTCTGTGATGAGCGGTGAATAGTCCCATCGCGTAGCCGCAGGGTTAGCGACAAGGCGCCAGGATTGCTGATAATCTGCCCTTCGCGTGCGGTAATTGTGGACGGCTGCTCGCCTTCTCTTTCATCCGCAATAAAAATATCCTGCATCACGCCTCGTTGCTCATCGACACCCTGGGCGAGGAGAACCAGGCCGTCGAAACGATCATTGAAAACCCCTGGCGTTACTTCAAAGCTTCCGGCACTGGAGGCAATCGCAAACAGCTTGGCGCGAAAAGCCGTTTTACAGGCCGGGCCGATAAAATTGGTCATAAGCCCGGTAAGCAGAGCAAAGACAAGGGCCAGGATAACAACGGGCTTCAATAGCGAATAGAGGCTGATGCCCGAGGCTTTCAGGGCGATGTACTCACTATCGGCAGATAAACGACCAAATGCCAGCAGAATGGCAAGCAAAAATGAGAGCGGGACTGTGATCGTCAGAAAGGTTGGCAACATGAAGCCGAACAATTTGACGATTTCCAAGATCGGAACCCCTTTGTTGATGACCAGTTCAGTCAAGCGAGGAATCCGCCCCATCAGCAGGACAAACGTGAAGATCAGCAGGCTCAGCACTGCAGGCCCGGTAATTTCACTCAATATATAGCGATTTATACGTTTGGTAGACATAGGCGCGCATCGTAATACAAGCAGGCCGTATAAGTAAATAATTCTTGCTGGGCTAGGTCCGGGTTTCTGTCTTCCTGTCGGCGTAAGGGGATTGAACGTGGGAGGGAACTCGTGTTTTTAAGGCAAAAAGAGTATCTCTGGCGGCACTTTTGGGGGTAATTTTTTTCTGTTTTTCCCTTGATTATCAAGTCGGACAAATGTTATAGATCCGCAGTTAACCCATTTCACACACCTCGAAAGAGGCCAGAATGGTTCCTGCCCGTTGGCGGGTTCTGGCCCTGTCGACCGGGGTGGAGGAATTAAACCAAATTTCAGGAGAAGTAAAATGGCACAAATCACCATGAAGCAAATGCTCGAAGCCGGGGTTCATTTCGGTCATCAGACCAAGCGTTGGAACCCAAAAATGAAGCCTTACATTTTCGGCGCTCGTAACGGCATTTATATTGTCGACCTGCAGAAAACTGTGCGCCAGTTCAAATCTGCTTACCAGTTCATCCAGGACACCGTTGCTCGTGGCGAAAAGGTCCTTTTTGTTGGTACCAAAAAACAGGCTCAGGATGCCATCCGCGAGGAATCCGAGCGTGCCGGGCAGTACTATGTTAATAATCGTTGGCTCGGTGGAATGCTGACCAACTTCACTACCATTAAAGCCAGTATTGACCGCCTTAAAAAGATCGAGGCCATGAACGCTGACGGCACGATTGATCAGTACACCAAAAAAGAAGCTCTGCAAATCGAGCGCGAGCGTGAAAAACTGGAGAAAAACCTTGGTGGTATCAAAAATATGACCAAGCTGCCAGGCGCAGTGTTTATCATCGACCCTAAAAAAGAAGCGATTGCCGTTCAGGAAGCCAATAAACTGGGTATTCCGGTTGTTGCGATCGTTGATACCAACTGCGACCCTGACAATATCGATTTTGTTATCCCGGGTAATGATGATGCTATTCGCGCCATCCGCCTGTTTGCCTCAAAAATGTCAGAGGCCTGTACTGAGGGTGCTCAGCTGCGCAAAGATGCCAAACAGACCGAGGCCGAAGGCAGTGATGAAGCAGAAGTGACTGAGGTTGCTGCTGAGGCGGCCGCAGAAGAAGAATAATTCGATTTTATCGTCAAACTTCTTTTAGTTCTACGTAAGATGGCCTGCGGCCGGGCTCAGGTCCGGCCGTTGGTTTTAACAGACAAGCGCGCGGAACATATCCGCTTAATAAATGGAGGAAAACGTGAGTATTACTGCAGCAATGGTCTCCGAGTTGCGTAAAAAAACCGGAGCAGGAATGATGGATTGTAAAAAGGCATTGAGCGAGACTGGTGGAAATATGGAGGACGCTGTCGACTTCCTGCGTAAAAAAGGTCTGGCTGCTGCCGCCAAGAAATCAGGTCGTGTTGCCGCTGAAGGTGCTGTTGCCGCTGTTTCTGAAGGCTGTGTCGGTGTTGCTCTCGAAGTCAATGCAGAGACTGACTTTGTTGCCAAAAACGACGCTTTCCAGTCCTTTGTTGAAACAACCAGTGCCGTTGCTCTTGCTAATGATGTTGCCGATGTTGAAGCTCTTAAAGAGCTTTCTTATCCCGGTACCGGACGTAATGTTGGCGAAGAGTTGACCCACCAAATTGCTACCATTGGTGAAAATATGAGCCTGCGTCGTCTGGTTCGCATCGATGCTGGTGAAGGCGTCGTTGCTTCTTACGTTCATGGTGCCGGCAAGATTGGCGTTCTGGTTGAGTTCAAGACTCCCTCTACGGATGGCAAGGTTGAAGAGCTTGGCAAGCAGATCGCTATGCACGTTGCCGCCGCTGCCCCACAGTATCTGAACCGTGAGGCTGTACCAGCTGAAGTTGTCGAAAAAGAAAAAGAGATTATGCGGGTTAAGGCTCTGGAGAGCGGCAAGCCTGAAAATATTGTCGACAAGATTATTACCGGTCAGGTCAATAAATTCTTCGGTGAAGTTTGTCTGCTTGAGCAGGCATTTGTTATTGATCCCGATCAAAAAGTTGGTAAAGTTGTCGAGGCTTTGGCAAAGGAATTGGGCACCACCATTACCCTGAACAGCTTTGTTCGTTTCCAGCTGGGTGAAGGGATTGAGAAAAAAGAAGATGACTTCGCAGCTGAAGTTGCTGCTTTGAGTAAGTAATTTTCTTTCGTTCCAGTTCTTGGTAATTCAATTTGCGGGCTTGTCAGTGTGGTGTGAACATTCCGTGCCTTCACGCAGGCCCGCGAGTTTGTACAACGTAAAATTCACGTTTCCATTCAAAAGAACTTTGATGTTGACCACGGATGTTTTGGTGGCAACCAAATAGTATTCCAGACAGGAGTTCCTGTGGCTACGGTCAAATACCGAAGAATATTGTTGAAGTTAAGTGGCGAAGCCCTGGCCGGTGATCAGGGCTTCGGTATTGATCCTCATGTGATCAGCAGTATTGCTGGTGAAATTAAAGATGTTGTTGCGCTGGGTGTGGAAGTGGCCCTGGTTATTGGTGGCGGTAATATTTTCCGTGGTCTGGCGGCGTCCTCTAAAGGGATGGATCGCGCCAGTGCCGATTATATGGGGATGCTGGCTACTGTTATGAACAGTCTGGCTATGCAGGATGCGCTTGAGAAACTGGATGTTGACACCCGGGTTCAGTCGGCGATTGAAATGCAGCAGATTGCCGAGCCATATATTCGCCGTCGTGCAGTACGTCATCTTGAAAAAGGGCGGGTTGTTATTTTCAGCGCAGGGACGGGTAATCCATATTTCACCACGGATACCGCTGCCAGCTTGCGGGCCATGGAAATTAACGCCGAAGTTATTATTAAGGCGACTAAGGTTGATGGCGTTTACTCTGCAGATCCGAAAAAGGATCGGGATGCGGTTAAGTTACCGACACTGACCTATCTTGAAGTTCTCCAGCGAGGTTTGCAGGTCATGGATGCCACAGCAACGTCTCTGTGCATGGATAATAACCTGCCGATGATTATTTTTGATATGACTGAACGGGGTAATATCAAAAAAGTTGTTCTGGGAGAAAATATCGGAACAATTGTCAATGGAGGTGAAGGAAATGACTAAAGAAGTATTACAAGAAGCACGCGATGCAATGGATAAGGCTGTCAAGGCACTGAAAAAGGATATGGCAAAAGTCCGTACCGGGCGTGCCAGTGTTTCACTGCTGGATGATGTCCGCGTTGAATACTATGGCGTGCCGACCCCCCTGTCGCAAGTTGCTTCTCTGTCTGCTCCTGAGCCGCGCCTGATTACGGTACAACCGTGGGAAAAAAATCTGATTCCAGAGATCGAAAAAGCGATTTTTAAGTCTGATATCGGTTTGACTCCCTCCTCAGATGGGCAGATTATTCGTTTGCCGGTTCCTGCTTTGACCGAAGAGCGTCGGCGGGAGATGGCTAAAATTGTTAAACGAATGGGGGAAGAGGCTAAAATTTCTATTCGAAACGCGCGCCGTGATGCCAATGAGACTCTTAAGATGCTTGAGAAAGAGAAGGAAATTACGGAAGACGATTTAAAGCGCAGTGAAAAGGACGTTCAGCAGGTCACAGATGAATTTGTCAATCTTACCGACTCCGTCGTACAGAACAAAGAACAGGAGATTATGGAAATTTAGTTCCATAAATCTGGGGTTTCAGCGCAGGAGAGGGAGTGTTCAGATGGCATTAAGAATTAATGAAGAATGTATCGGGTGTGGAACGTGTGTTGATGGGTGCCCCCTTGGCGCAATTGTTGAGCAGGGTGAGATCTATCGCATCACTGATGAATGCAGTGAGTGCCGTGCGTGCGTAGACAGTTGCCCCGTTAACGCAATTGTTGATTAATTTCGCAAATTAGTTATTCTATCAAAGGGCGTTTGATGCGCCCTTTTTTTATTAACGAACACTACTTTGGCTACGGTTTATCAGTCTTTTTCGCTTTACTACGAGATGCTTCATCGATGCAAGATAATCAATCCCTTCAAGTGATCCAACCCGTTCGTCATTTAGCGATTATTATGGATGGCAACGGTCGCTGGGCAACGCAACGTGGACTTCCCAGGATTGTTGGTCACCAACGCGGTGTCGAGACTGTCCTTGATATCGTTGAGGAATGCCAGCGTATTGGCGTTGAGGCATTGACTCTTTATGCTTTCAGCTCCGAAAACTGGGGGCGGCCTCAGGAAGAGATCAATGCTCTCATGTGTCTGCTGGTTGAGTTCCTGGCCTCGCAACGTAAGCACATGCTCGAGAAAGGGATGCGCTTCCGTGTTATTGGGGATGTCTCAAAAATGCCGGAACCCGTCCAGAACTCGTTGGCTTCGGTTCAGGCCGAAACCGCTGCCGGCACCGGCATGACCCTGGTCCTGGCTTTATCTTATGGGGCGCGGGATGAGATAATTAGAACGATCCGCTCCTTATCTGATTCTTTGTGCGATGGTTCCCTGACGAAAGAACAAATCACAGAAGACTATTTTTCAGCATGTCTTGACTCGAAAGGGCTTCCTGACCTGGATCTGCTAATCCGAACCAGTGGGGAAGTGCGTATCAGTAATTTTATGTTGTGGCAATTGGCTTATGCTGAACTTTACTTCACTGACGTCCTGTGGCCTGATTTTTCCAGAAAAGACCTGCACGCGGCCCTGTGCGATTTTCATCAACGCCGGCGCCGGTTTGGTCTGACGGATGATCAGTGTCATCAGGAATAATTCTGATTCCAAGGGAGAATTGTTATTAAACAGCGAATAATCACAGCTCTGTGTCTGTTACCCGTACTGATAATTATTCTGGGTTTTGCTAGTCCATTCTGGTTCGGAATCTTCGTGACCGCTGTTTTAGGTCTGAGTCTGCTCGAATATAACCGTATGGCCCTTGGTACTGAACGCCGGATTGAACAGTGGTTTGCCGCTCTGACCGGAACCGTTGTTGTTCCATTGTTGCTCGGGCAAAGAGCTGATCTTCTCTTGCCTCTGTTCACAGTTGCCTACCTTTGCCTGTCGGTTTCATTTCTGTTCCGCCTTAAATCTATCCCCGCTGTTGGCAAAGATTTGGGTTGGCTGTTAAGTGGTTGGATCTATCTGCCTTTTCTGCTCGGTCATGCCTATCTGCTGCGGACCTTGCCGCTCGGGAAACAATGGATTTTCCTGTTGCTGATTGCTGTGATGGCCTGTGATTCAATGGCTTATTTTGTCGGACGTAAATTGGGACGTCGTAAACTGTATCCCCTTGTCAGCCCGAATAAAAGCGTTGAGGGCGCCGTTGGAGGGATTTTCGGGGCTGTCATCGGTGTTTATCTGGCAATGCTGTTGTTTATGCCGGAAATCGGATTCTTTGATGGATTTCTGGTCGCTGTGGTTATCAGTGTGTTCGGGCAAATCGGTGATCTGTTCGAGTCTTTGCTCAAGAGATCGTGTGGTGTTAAAGATAGCGGAACGCTGATCCCCGGACATGGTGGTTTACTTGATCGGCTGGATAGTCTCTTATTTGTGTTTCCTCTGGTCTATTATATCGCTGTCTATTGTTACGGAGGCTAGCACCACTTGAAAAAACTGGCTTTGCTTGGATCTACCGGCTCAATCGGCACCAGTACTCTTGACATCGTCCGGGCTTTTCCCGATCAGTATCAGATAACCTCACTTGCGGCAGGGCACAATATCGAACTGTTACTTCAGCAGATCGATGAATTTCACCCGCGCCATGTTGCCGTTATTCGCGACGCAGATGCCGAGATTCTTCGTTCCCGGCTTGCTCATCTCGATATTGAAGTTCACTCTGGGGTTACCGGAATGATTGCTTGTGTGACCGTTGCTGTGGATATGGTCGTGGCGGCTATCGTCGGAGCTGCGGGGCTGATTCCGACCATGGCTGCGATTAAAGCTGGTAAAGATGTTGCCCTGGCGAATAAAGAAACACTGGTCATGGCAGGTGCTCTGATCATGGCAGAAGTCGCGCGTCGTAACGTCACACTGATCCCGGTGGACAGCGAGCATTCCGCCATTTTTCAGTCCTTGCAGGGGCATCGTAACGAGGATGTACGGCGTCTGATTTTGACCGCTTCCGGGGGCCCTTTTCGCGATTGGGATCGGTCCCGTTTTGCAGACATCTCTCCCGCTGAAGCCCTTGCTCACCCAAACTGGAATATGGGGCGTAAAATCAGTGTCGATTCAGCTACGATGATGAACAAGGGGCTTGAAATCATCGAAGCCCGCTGGTTGTTTGATGTGCCCGCTGAAAAGATTGCTGTTCATGTGCACCCTGAAAGTATTGTTCATTCCCTGGTTGAATATCATGATGGTGCCTTGATTGCCCAGTTAGGTATTCCCGATATGAAAACTCCTATCGGCTATGCCTTGTCATGGCCGCAACGTTTACCCCTCAAACAGCCGCCGCTTGACCTGTGTCGGCAAGGGAGTTTAACCTTTTCTGAACCTGACCTGAATAAGTTTCCATGCCTCAGGTTAGCTTATGCTGCCATCACGGCCGGGGGGACCTTGCCGGCGGTAATGAATGCAGCAAATGAAATAGCGGTCGATGCATTTCTGAAAAAACAGATCGGTTTTCTTGGTATTGCAGAATTAATTGAAAAGGTAATGGCTCGCCACAGTACTGAGCAGACGGGTAATTTGGACCGGATACTTCAGGCTGATCTATGGGGGCGCCACGAAGCCAAACAAATTCTTGGCGGAGGAAAATAATGACGACAGTTATTGCCGGCATCCTGATGTTGGGTGTGTTGGTTTTTGTTCATGAACTCGGCCATTTCATTGTTGCCAAAATGAGTGGTGTAAAAGTTCTCAAGTTCTCGCTTGGCTTTGGGCCTAAATTAATGTCCCGTAAGCGTGGTGAAACAGAATACCAGATCTGTATTATCCCTCTGGGTGGTTATGTTCAGATGCTGGGTGAAGGGAGTGGAGAAGACGGCGAAGAAGCGGAACTTACTCCAGATGAACAGCGGCGCTCATTTGCTCATAAACCAGTTGCCAGTCGACTTGCCATCGTTCTGGCCGGTCCGCTGATGAATCTGATTTTACCGCTGTTGATTCTGCCGATTTCCTATATGGTCGGAGTACAGTTGCCGACATATTTTGATGAGCCCGCCTGTATCGGATATGTTGTACCAGGCAGTGCCGCAGAGCAGGCTGGTTTTCAGGCCGGAGATTGTATTACCAGCGTTAACGGCATGAATGTCAGTAGCTGGAATACGACCAATAAAGTGTTTGTCGGACAGGCCGGTGCCGCACTGTCTTTTTCGATCCAACGCAATGAGGTGGCGCAGGCTCTGACTATAGCTGCTGAGAATGACAGTCTGGAAGGAATGCAGGCCCTGGGTCTGTTGCCCCGCCAGGAAGCGCGTATCGGGGGTGTGGCTGCAGACATGCCCGCCGCTAAAGCCGGACTTAAGAAAAATGATCTTATTGTGTCTATCGCAGGGCAGCCGGTCCATTCCTGGTACGATCTGAAGGGTATGGTTCAGGGCTATGGCCATCAGACGGTTTCTGTTGTCGTTGAGCGGGATAATCAGCAAACCACTGTTGAACTGATACCAGAGCAGCGTGAAGAAAATGGTGATTTTCTGCTTGGAATTGCTCCGCTGCAAAGCTCTCAGTTAAAGCGCTTTACTTTCTTTAACGCAGTCAAAGAAGGTGCGCATAGAACCTGGGAGCTTATTGATCTGACCGTAGTTTTTGTACAGAAGTTGTTTACCGGTAACGTATCAACCAAAAATATTGGTGGCCCGATTACCGTTGTTCAGATCGCCGGGCAGGCCGCACAGACTGATCTTGCTGCAATTATCTCGGTTCTGGCTTTTATCTCCATTCAGCTGGGAATACTGAATTTGTTACCGATTCCGATTCTGGATGGTGGTCATATCCTTTTCTATACAATTGAGCTATTGATCCGTCGACCTCTTTCCGTACGGGCGCGGGAATTGGCCCAGCAGGTTGGTATGGCCATGCTGTTGATGCTTATGGTGCTGGCTTTTTATAATGATATTATGCGCTTGTGGGGATAACTGAAATGCCTGAACAAACCAAGATCCTTGCTGTTGATACAGCTTCCTTAGCAGGGAGTGTTGCCCTGGCTGCTGGCGAGACCCTGGTTGCTGAAACGTTGCTGAATGTACGCAGCACACACAGCGAGAAGCTTTTGCAACAGGTGGATATGTTACTGGATCAGGCCGGTTGGGCCTTAGCTGATATCGATCTGTTTGCAGTTGTTGTCGGACCCGGTTCATTTACTGGCCTGCGCATCGGTTTGGCAACGATCAAAGGCCTGGCTCAGACGTTCAATAAGCCTGTTGCCAGCGTGTCCGCTTTGGAAGTGAGTGCTCTTGGCATGGTCTCTGATCAGTATCCCGTTTGTGCTTTCCTCGATGCACGAAAAAAGGAAGTTTACACCCAACTGTTTTCCGTTGGTCCGCAGGGGCCAGTGGCGGCCAGCGAACCACGGGTTATTGCTCCAGGGCTCTTACTGAAGGAGTTTTCTGCCCCGGTTGGTTTTGTTGGTGATGGCGTGCCGGTTTACCAAGAACTGATTCGGGCCGAACTTGGTGCCAATGCGATCATTGCTCCTCCTCCAAATAACCAGAGGCGTGCCGGACAGGTAGCGTGGCTGGCCTACCGGGGTTTTCTGGTGGGCGAGGTTTGCGATGCTTCTGGCATTGTGCCTCTTTACATTCGGCCATCTGATGCTGAGTTGAATCTGCCAGCTAGAAGTGCGATCAGTTGAGGTGGCGTTAAGCAGTTGACAAGACGCTTCGGATTTGTTTAATTGAAAGCAGGTGATTCAGAAATTGATTCTGATTAATCATGGTAGCGTCCCTGGCCTGACAATGATCTTTTCTGCCAGGAATATACTTACCTGGCAGAGGCCCATATTCTGTACTGGATATAAGTTTTTCAAGAAAGGCAATTTTTCAGAGATGATTTGAGATCAGGGACATAACCCCTATGCACATCGCGGAGGTGCCAATGGACATTGAACAAAATCTTTTAGAAACCCTTATCGAAAACAACTCCCGTTTCCGCATGCTTTATGAAGAACACAGTCTCTTTGAAAAACAACTCTCCGAATACGACAAAAAAGTCTTTCTTACCCCGCAGGAAGAACTCGAAAAAAATAAGGTCAAAAAAATGAAGCTCGTCGGGAAAGACGAGATGAAAAGGATTATGCAGTCTGTGACTGTCTAGGTTTGCATTTTTTTCATAGTTGTTCAGAAAAGGACTTTGGCGCGCGAGCTAAGGTCCTTTTTTATATAGGTGTTTCAAATGTCGGTTGCTAAACCGCAAAACGATGTCGACTGTAATCTAACGCTTGACAACTATGTGTGAGTTGTCGAGACTGTCATGCTTATTATATTTAGCAGAACAATGGTGCTCAGCCGCTGTTCTTAGAAACATACACTAGTGATTTCAATGTTGATATCGTTTGTTTGCAGGACGATTCCTGGTGGAAATTGCTATGAGGAGGATCACATGGAATTGACCGGATCGCAAATATTGCTTGAATGTTTGAAACTTGAAGGGGTGGATACGGTATTTGGTTACCCTGGTGGTGCCGTCATTAACATTTATGATGATCTTTACGACTCTTCGATCAAACATATCCTGACTCGTCACGAGCAGGCGGCTGTTCATGCGGCGGACGGGTATGCTCGCAGTACGGGCAAGGTCGGGGTTGCCATAGCAACCAGTGGGCCCGGTGCGACCAATACAATTACCGGAATTGCGACAGCTTATATGGATTCGATTCCCATGGTTGTTGTCACCGGCCAGGTTCCAACGCCCTTGATAGGTAATGATGCTTTTCAGGAAGCGGATATCTGTGGCATGACCCGTACCTGCACCAAGCATAATTTTCTGATCAAGGATGTCCGCGACTTGGCCAGAACTGTCAAGGAAGCGTTTTATATCGCAAGAACCGGGCGGCCCGGTCCAGTTCTGATCGATTTGCCAAAAGATATCCAGATTGCCAAATATAAATTTTCCTATCCGGATCGCGTCAGTCTGAGGGGGTATAAGCCGACCTATAGCGGCAATTTCCGCCAGATTGAAAAGGCGGCCAAGATGATTCTGGCCGCGCGCAAGCCGTTGTTGTATATCGGTGGTGGTATCAATCTCTCTGCTGCCAACGATGAGCTGCTCAAGCTTGCTGAACAGACCCAGATTCCGGTTACGACGACCCTGATGGCCATGTCCGGCTTTCCGCAGCGGCACCCGTTGGCACTTGGCATGCTTGGCATGCACGGAACCTTCTATGCTAATATGTCGGTCGCCGAGTGTGATCTGCTGATTGCCGTCGGCTCCCGTTTTGACGATCGTGTCACCGGGCGCATCGACTGTTTTGCCGAAAAAGCCAAGATTATTCATGTCGATATTGATCCGACTTCAATTCATAAAAATGTTGCCGTTGATCTGCCTATCGTCGGAGATTTAAAAGACGTTCTCAGTAAACTAACCGGTCATCTTAATCAGAAGCCTGAACTGCTGGAGGACATGGTTGACGCCTGCCAGCCCTGGAGAGAGACGATCGCCGAGTGGAAAAATGCTCATCCCATGTGGTACCAGCAATCCAAGGAAGAAATTAAACCGCAATTTGTTATTGAAAGGATTCGTGAACTGACAGCGGACGATGCGATTATCACGACTGAAGTTGGCCAGCATCAGATGTGGACTGCACAATTTTTCAGTTTTACCAGACCGCGGACCTTTTTGACCTCCGGCGGCCTGGGAACCATGGGGTTTGGCCTGCCTGCCGCCTTGGGGGCGCAGGTTGCCTGCCCTGACCGGCAGGTTATCGACATCTCCGGAGACGGTTCATTTCAGATGAATTCGCAGGAGCTGGCAACCCTGGTTCAGTATAAATTGCCAGTCAAGATCGCTATACTCAACAACAATTATCTGGGCATGGTCCGGCAGTGGCAGCAGATGTTTTTTGAGCAGCGTTATAGTCAGACCCCCATGGAGGTTCCCATTGATTTCATCAAGCTGGCAGAAGCATATGGTGCAACTGGTCTGCAGGCTTCCCGGGTCGACGAGGTAGAAGATGTCATCAGAAAAGCCCTTGAAATTCCTGGTCCGGTTCTGATGAATTTTAAGGTGTGCCGTGAAGAAAACGTGTTGCCCATGGTGCCGGCAGGTAAGGCTATCCATGAAATGGTTCTCGCATCCTAATAATTGTTTTGTGTATGTGACACAGTAACCGAAGTGGAAGGTTTGAGATGAAACACACAATTTCTGTATTGGTTGAAAATGAGTTTGGCGTACTGTCGCGTATATCGAGCCTTTTTTCGGGGCGTGGGTTCAATATCGAAAGTCTTTCCGTTGCTCCGACTCTCGATCCAGAGATATCCCGCATGACGATTGTTACTCATGGTGATGACCGCATTATTGAGCAGATCACCAAACAGCTGAATAAGCTGATATCTACAATTAAGGTCGTTGATTTTACCGGAGGGGAGTTTATTGAAAGGGAGCTGGCACTGATAAAAGTTGCCACTGAAGCTGATACCAGGGCAGAAGCTTTGCGCATTGTTGATATCTTTCGCGCCAAAGTTATTGATGTTACTCCTAAATCGTATACGATTGAAATGACGGGAAGCCCGAAAAAGGTTGATGGTATTCTTGAGCTCTTGCGCCCCATGGGGATTAAGGAAGTGGTCCGCTCCGGGCCTGTCGTTATCGGTCGTGGCGCCAAGGGAGTTGCTGGCTGAAAAGGCCAGATAAAATGGAGATAATAAATGAAGAATGAAAACCAGCCAATTGCTAAAGAAGGATATCCTTTTATTGCCCTGTTCGGATTTGTGACCCTCGTCTTTGCTTTACTCGACTGGTCCTTTCTTACGATCATACTGTTACTGCTGACGCTCTTCAGTGTTTATTTCTTTCGTAATCCTGAACGGACCGTGCCTGCCGGGGAGAAGCTGGTTGTTGCTCCGGCGGATGGTAAGGTCATTTTTGTCGGAGAGGTGGAAGAAGAGCGTTTTTTTAAGCAGCGGGTCACTAAAGTCAGTATTTTTATGTCGGTATTCAATGTCCATGTCAACCGTGTCCCCTGCAACGGGAAAGTGGTTGATATGTACTACCAGAAGGGTGACTTTATCAATGCTTCTTATGATAAGGCGAGCGATCGTAATGAGCAGTCCGGTATTCTGCTGGAAACAGAGGCTGGTACTCGCATCCTGTTTGTCCAGATTGCCGGCCTCATTGCTCGGCGCATTGTTACCTACCCGGTGATTGGCGATGTTTTGCGGTGCGGGGAGCGTTATGGCCTTATCCGCTTTGGTTCCCGGGTTGATATCTATTTTCCCAAGCATAGTGATGTTACGATCACACTAGGTGAGCGGACTGTAGCTGGCGAAACTATTTTAGGAACATTACCGTGATCGAAGACGAATCTTTACGCAAAGAAAAACGTGAAAACGTCCGTAAGGGCGTGTATCTATTGCCAAACCTGATTACTGCTGCTGGAATTTTTGCTGGCTTTTATGTCATTATCGCTTCTACCAGTGGAGAGTACCAGAAGGCGGCGTGGTTTATTATGCTGGCTGCCGTTTTTGATGGCCTTGACGGGAAGGTCGCCAGGCTGACTGGTACCGCCAGCAAGTTCGGGGTTGAGCTTGATTCTCTGGCCGATGTTATTTCCTTTGGTGTCGCGCCGGGAGTGCTTCTCTATGAATGGGCGTTGCGCCCCTTTGGCAAGCTTGGCTGGTTGGCGGCATTTCTGTACGTGATTTGTGGCGCCCTTCGTCTGGCACGCTTTAATGTCCAGGTGGCAACGGTTGAATCGCGCCGTTTTATCGGGATGCCAATTCCGGCGGCAGCTTGTATCGTCGCGACCTGTGTTCTTCTGTTTTATGAACTGGGTGGCACTGGTACCATCAAAATGGTGTCGATGGTTTTTTTGGTGTTTTTGCTGGCGTTTCTGATGGTCTGCAACATTAAGTATCTGTCCTTAAAGGACCCTGAGTTATTTAAGCGGCAACCATTCATTATGCTGGTCCTGGCGATTATTTTATTGATTGTCATTGTCGCCAAGCCTGAAATTATGTTGTTCCTGATCGGTATGGCCTACCTTATTTCCGGGCCTGTCGGGTATTTCTTTAGTAGAAAGCGGCTGGGACTGCAAAAAGAAACGGAATCATCGTCGGAGTAAGACCTGTGCCGGATCAGGTGAACCGAACTGACAACAAAACGTTAAAATAACTTGACTTGATTGAGCGTTTCGGTTTCAATCGATTCTCCAGATAAAAGCGTTGAAGAGGAGTAGTAGGTTTTCTCATCCGTTTCAGAGAGCCGGTGGTTGCTGCAAACCGGTACGGAGGATGCTGAACTCGCCTCGGAGCTGTCAGGGTGAAGCCGCATGGTTAGCCTTGGTCGTGATCCTGCGTAAAGGGACAAAGAAGGCTTCGGGTTTTATTTCGAAGCGAACCAGGGTGGTACCGCGAAGTTTAAAGCTCTCGCCCCTGTTTTTACAGGGCGGGAGCTTTTTTTGTTTAAACATCATGAAAGGGGGTGGTTCTGTCGTGGACTCTGACCTAAGTGACCTGCTGACGCAATACCAGTTGACCCAAACAATCGTTACGAACTGCCCCGGTCTTTGCTAGCTGGGGCTGAGCCAAAGGAGCCTTATATGAGCCAGGATAAAGTTATTGTTTTTGATACGACATTGCGTGACGGAGAACAGTCTCCGGGCGCAAGCATGAATATTGAAGAAAAACTGCGCATTGCCAGTCAGTTGGAGCGCCTTAATGTTGATGTTATGGAAGCAGGCTTTCCCATCGCCTCCGAGGGTGATTTCGAAGCTGTAAGGCGTATCGCGCAAACGATAAAAGGATGTCAGATCGCAGGGTTGTCCCGCGCCAATAATATGGATATCGACCGGGCCTGGGAAGCTTTGAAATATGCCGGTGAGCGGGCCAGAATCCATACCTTTATTGCGACCAGTGATATTCATATGAAGTATAAGCTCAAAATGAGTGAGCAACAGGTTCTGGATGCTGCCGTTGCTGCCGTGAAACGGGCTGCCGGTTATACGCCGAATGTTGAATTCTCGCCCGAAGATGCTACCCGTACGCGGTTACCGTTTTTGGCTCAGGTCGTCGAGGCGGTTATTGCTGCTGGCGCGACAACTGTCAATATTCCCGATACGGTTGGTTATACGATTCCGTCGGAGTACGCGACCATCATCTCCTACCTGAAAGAGAACGTCAGCAATATTGATAAAGCTATCATTTCGGTACACTGTCACAATGACCTGGGGTTGGCTGTGGCCAACTCGCTGGCGGCGGTTCAGGCTGGCGCGCGTCAGGTTGAGTGCACTATTAACGGTATTGGCGAACGGGCCGGGAACTGTTCGCTGGAAGAGATTGTCATGGCGTTGAAAACAAGACATGACATCCTGCCGTTTGTTACAGATGTCCAGACTGAGCACATTACCCCGGCCAGTAAGTTACTTTCCACTATTACTGGGTTGCTCATCCAGCCGAACAAGGCAATTGTCGGCGCCAATGCTTTTGCCCATGAAGCCGGGATCCATCAGCATGGTGTCCTGATGGATAAGTCAACCTATGAGATTATGACCCCAGAGTCCGTTGGCCTTAATCAAAACAAGCTGGTCCTCGGCAAACATTCCGGGCGCCATGCTTTTATCGATCGCCTCTCCCAGCTCGGGTACGATCTGTCCCGGGAAGAGAGTGAGAAGGCCTTCGTGCGCTTCAAAGCTTTGGCGGATATGAAAAAAGCTATCTTCGATGAAGATCTCGATGCCATTGTTGCAGATGAAGTGCTGCGGGTCCCCGAGGTTTATAAGCTGTTGCAGATGAACGTCAGTTCCGGATCTTTTGCAGCGCCGACCGCGACTGTTGAAATGGAAGTCGACGGCAAGGTGAAGAAAACCGCTGTCATGGGGGATGGTCCTGTTGATGCGACATTCAAGGCGATTAAGAAGCTGACCAAAAGCAAGGCGCCACTGTTGACCTTTTCCGTTGGCGCAATTACCGGCGGGACCGATGCCCAGGGAGAGTGTACCGTACGTCTTCAGGCTGAAGAGGGCCGCGAAGTAATTGGCCAGGGTGCGCACCCTGATATTGTTGTGGCCAGTGCCAAAGCTTATATCAACGCATTGAATAAAATTGTCAACAAACCGGTTAAAACCAATCCTCAGATCTGAGAATGGTACAGATAATATAGACAGGAGATTTCATGGGCAGGACATTAGCTGAAAAAATTTTTGACAGTCATTTGCGTGACGAACCCTTTGCCGGCACAAAAGTTCTCGATCTCGATCGGGTTTTGTGTCACGAAATTACCACCCCGGTCGCTATTGCCGATCTGGTCTGGCGTGACAAGGACAGGGTCTTTGACAAGGACAAGATCAAGGTTGTCATTGATCACGTTACTCCGGCGAAAGATTCCAAGACCGCAACCCAGGCCAAAATCCTGCGGGATTGGGCTCGGCGGCACGAAATTCCTGACTTTTTTGATGTCGGTCGTAATGGGGTGTGTCATGCTATTTTCCCGGAAAAGGGTTATATCCGCCCTGGGTTCACGGTCATTATGGGGGACAGCCACACCTGTACCCACGGGGCCTTCGGGGCTTTTGCGGCAGGTGTCGGAACCACTGATCTCGAAGTGGGTATTCTCAAAGGGGTTTGCGCTTTCCGTGAACCCGCTTCCATAAAGGTCAATCTGACCGGCCGTCTGGCCACAGGGGTTTATGCCAAAGATGTCATTCTTCATGTCATTGCCCAACTGGGCATGAATGGTGCCACTGATCATGTTATTGAGTTCAGAGGTCCGGTTGTTGATGCCATGAGTATGGAAGCCCGGATGACGCTCTGTAATATGGCCATTGAGGCAGGTGGAACTTCCGGTATCTGTATGCCGGACATGGTGACCGTTGACTATTTGTGGGATTTCATCAAGGACGATTACGCCGACAAAGCAGCTGCTTTGGCCGACTATCAGCAGTGGGTTTCTGACGACGACGCAGTCTATGCCAAAGTGCTCGATATTGATGTGACGAATCTCGAGCCTCAGGCCACTTTTGACTACAAGCCTGATTGCGTCAAAGCCGTTAAGGACCTGGCCGGGACCCGGGTGGATCAGATCTATATCGGAACCTGCACCAACGGACGGATTGAAGATCTGCGCCAGGCGGCTGAAATCCTCAAAGGGCGTAAAATTGCTGATTCCGTGCGTGCCATTGTTTCACCGGCGACACCGAAGATCTTTAATGATGCTCTGGCTGAAGGGCTGATTCAGATTTTTATGGATGCTGGCTTCTGTGTTACCAATCCCACCTGTGGTGCCTGTCTGGGGATGAGTAACGGGGTTCTCGCAGAAGGTGAAGTTTGTGCTTCGACCAGTAACCGTAATTTTAACGGGCGGATGGGTAAGGGTGGCATGGTTCATCTGATGAGCCCGGCAACCGCTGCGGCAAGTGCCATCACCGGTGTTATCACCGATGCCAGAACCCTCGCTTAGTTCAGGAGTTTAATCATGCAGAAAAAATTTGGTGGAACGGCCATTTTTCTTGACCGCTCCGATATCAATACCGATGAAATCATTCCGGCCAAGTATTTGACCGAGGTCACTAAAGAGGCGTTGCGTCCGTATATCCTTGAAGATCTGAAACTTGAAGGGTTTGACCCTAAAGGGAATAAGCTTCAAGAAGCTACCGTGGTTATTTCCCGTGAGAACTTCGGTTGTGGTTCTTCGCGCGAACATGCCCCGTGGGTGTTTGAGGTGAACGACGTGCATACGATTATCGCCGAAAGTTACGCCCGTATTTTCCGTCAGAATATGTTCAACTGCGGAATGCTTGCCATTGAATTGCCAAAGGCCGATATTGATGCTCTGATCTCCCTGCAGGAGCAGGGGGCTGTGGTGATTTCTGTTGATCTTGATCTGCAGAATGTCTCCGCAACTGCAGGCTCGGAGACAAAAACGTTCAGCTTTAATATTTCCGCTTTTGACAAGGCTCTGGTCGAGGCTGGCGGCTGGGTCGAGTTTGCAGATGCCAGATACTGAAAATCACCGGTATAGGAACCGGTGATTTTCAGATCACTAAGTTACTGTTTTAAGATCACGCGAACCTGCTGTTAGGCAGGTTCGCTCTATTTGCTTTTATTGATTTCCTCAAGCAATACATCCAGCGGTCGGTACCCGGGAACGATCTGGCCGTTTGGCATAATCATGGTTGGAGTACCACGAATCCCAAGTTGCTGGGCGAGTTGCACATTTTTTTCCGGCGCGTCTGTCTGACAGGTTGGCTCGGGCAGGGATTTCCCGGCAAAGGCAAGCTCCAGCTGTTCCATTGACTGGTTGCAGACAATGGTCCGGGAAATTTCTTTTGAGCTTTGCTTAAATGGTGAAATCTTTATCTTGAAGGTCAACGACGGGTCTTTGTCAACGGCTTCATGCAGTACCTGGTGTAGTTTGCTGCAATAAGGACAATGCGGATCAGTAAAGACGATTATTGGCCGCTTGTTGTCCGCCGCACCGAGGGTGAGAGCATCGTCCAGAGGAATGGCCGATACATCGACAGGGTTGAGTGCTTTGTAAGCTTCTTCAGTCAGGTTGACCCGGTTTTTAATCAGGATGATGTTGCCGCTGAACAGATAGGTTCCGGTGGAATCGATGTAAAGCGGATAGATTTTCCCCTGCATCTTCATGTTGACCTGCAATATTCCGGGAATGTCTGTTGCGGCCACAGACTCGACGTCCCCCTGAATGCCACTGAGAATTTTAATAACGGCCTCCTTGTCCAGAAGTTGTGGATTCTCCGTGGCCGCCGAGACTCCGGAGCCTATAAATAAGGCTAGGAAGACTAAAGATAATAGCGTTTTCCGCATAAATGGACTCCTTAGGGTTAAAAGAATAAACAAGTCAAAACCTTAGCACAGTCGGGATGCTGTTGTCAGTATTCAGGTGAGTAAAAATGGTTTGACAAAAAAATGACCCCTTCCTATATTTTGGCCATTTTTATAAACAAAAGCTATTTTGATGATAACTATCCAGACAGGAGAGTCACACAGCATGGCAAATAAACATAAAATTGCAGTTTTACCGGGGGATGGCATCGGTCCAGAAGTCATGGCAGAGGCATTAAAGGTTCTTGATGCTGTTGAAGGTAAGTATGGCGTCAAGTTTGAGAGACTCTTTGGTAATGTCGGTGGTGCTGGAATTGATAATGAGGGTAAGGCGCTTCCCGATACAACAGTGGAGATCTGCAAGAACTCCGATGCCATTCTGTTTGGTAGTGTTGGTGGGCCTAAATGGGAAAAGCTGCCGCCTAAAGAACAGCCAGAGCGTGGCGCTCTTCTTCCTCTGCGCAAGATTTTTGGCCTTTTTTGCAACTTTCGTCCGGCCATTGTGTTTCCGGCTCTGACCGGTGCGTCAAGTCTGAAGCCTGAAGTTGTTGAAGGCGGTTTCGACCTCCTGGTGGTCCGTGAACTGACGGGTGATATTTATTTCGCCGAACCCAAGGGGATCGAAGGCGAGGGGGCTGAAAGAACCGGTTTCGACACCATGAAGTACTCTGAGGCAGAGGTTGAGCGCATTGCTCGTATCGCCTTTGAGGCTGCGCGTAAGAGAAACAAGAAAGTCTGTTCCGTTGACAAGGCCAATGTCTTGTCAACGTCGATCCTGTGGCGCGAAGTCGTAAACCGCGTTGCTATGGAGTATCAGGATATCGAACTGACCCATATGTACGTGGATAATGCCGCAATGCAATTGGTGCGCTGGCCAAAACAGTTTGATGTTCTGCTGTGTGGCAACATGTTCGGCGATATCATTTCTGATGAAGCCGCTATGCTGACCGGCTCTCTTGGCATGTTGCCATCGGCATCGCTGGCTGAAGGCAGCTTCGGGATGTATGAACCATCCGGTGGCAGTGCTCCTGATATCGCCGGGCAGGGGATTGCCAACCCTATTGCCCAGATTCTGTCCATGGCGATGATGCTGCGTTACTCTTTCAATATGGATGCCGCGGCTGATGCGATTAATGCTGCGGTTGAGGGGGTCCTGAATGAAGGCTACCGCACCATTGATATTTTCCAAGGTGTCGCAGGGGAAAAGAAGGTTAATACCCGTGAAATGGGTGACGCGATTATTGCCCGCCTGGCTTAATGCCAAGCGATAACCCTGACCAATCTTAAAGGGAGCCTGCGGGCTCCCTTTTCTGACTGCAGATTATGCAAAAAACACAGCTTTTATTTCAGGGGGGAGATTCCTTCCTGCATCGTTTAGATCCCCGTGTCAAGTTGATCCTTGCGGGCGCTCTGGTGGGCTGTTTGTTTTCAAGCCTGGCGCCACTGCGACTCGGTTTGATCGCCGGAATCTGGGCTGTTGGTGCTCTGCTTGCCAGGCAGTCGGTTGTGCATGTGTGGCGAATATTCCGGCTGCTTAAATGGTTGTTGCTGTTTTCTTTACTGCTGCATCTTTTTTTTACTCCCGGACAGACGCTGTTCGGGGTGCGCTGGCTGAGCCTTGATGGTCTGGTGAATGGTCTGTGTGTCGACGCCCAGATTGTGCTGGCCGTGCTTATTTCGTTGTTGGTTTCGCTGACGACAAGCGCGGAGGATCTCAGTTCTGCATTGACCAGTGTTTTGTCTCCGCTGCGGATAGTGAAAGTACCGGTTCACGAAATCGGGGCCATGTGTACACTAGTGTTGTATTTTTTCCCTCTGTTGAAGGCTGAACTTCTTGCGTTAAAACCACGCAAGGGACGCTCCGGATTGCCAGTGCTGGCCAGGTTACGCGTTTGGTCTGAACAGCTGGAGCTGGTTTTGATGAAACTTCTGGACCAGGGTGATCAGCTTGCCTGCGATATTGTTGCTCGTGAAGCGGCAGATCCGTCTTTTGATCGTGGCGTTGCCGTACGTCCTGTTGGTGTCAGGTCGCTGGTTGTCCTGTTTGGTGGCTTGTTGGTTGTGTTTCTGATGTGGCGGGTGTAATTGATGCCCAGGATTGTTTTAACCGTGTCCTATGATGGCAGTGCCTATGTCGGCTGGCAATGCCAGCCTAACGGAATCTCGGTCCAGCAACGTATTGAGGAAGCCGTTGAAAGGTTGAGTGGCTCTTTTCTGCGTCTGCATTCTTCTGGACGTACTGACGCAGGAGTCCACGCCCGGGGGATGGTCTGCCATTTCGATACTGACGCTGGTCTGCCGCTGACGGCATGGCGGGATGGTTTGAACAGGTATCTGCCTGACGATATTGCTGTGCAGGATGCGCGCATTGCAGCCCCTGATTTTCATGCACGTTTTTCTTCAACCGGCAAGCTGTATCGCTATCAGATTTTATCTGCGGCGGTACGTTCACCGTTGGAGCGCGGGCAGGCCTGGCATGTCAAGAAAGCCTTGGACCTTGACATGATGCGAACTGCAGCGGAGTTCTTTGTCGGTGAACACGATTACGCTTCATTTCGCACCACCGGTTGCGCGGCCAAAACTACAGTGCGGACTGTTTTCGGAGTCGACATACGCGTGCTTGGCCAGGTGGTCCAGATTGATGTTCATGGTAGCGGTTTTCTCAAAAATATGGTACGGATGATGGTTGGTACTCTGGTGGAGGTCGGTCTCGGCAAACGCTCCGCAGAGGATGTTGCCACACTGCTTTCCCGACCCGGGTCAGTCCGTCCCGCATTGACCGCTCCGGCCCATGGGCTATGTCTAATCAAGGTTTTTTACTGAAATCGATGGCGGGGTGAGGGGGGAAATATTGGCCTGACGAAAGGCGGGAAAATTTGTTGAGAAAATGTCTTGACAGATAGGTCTTTGTCAGATAAGTTTACCGCTTTGTGAGCCCCACAACCCTTTAGAGATAGATGTTTGGAGAGGAATGCGATGAGTACTCAAGTCGCTAAAGAGCATGAAGTTGTAAGAGACTGGTTTGTTGTCGATCTGGAGGATGTTGTTCTCGGTCGAGCAGCGACTGAAATCGCCCGTGTTTTGCGTGGCAAGCATAAGGCAATTTACACCCCAAGTGTTGACACCGGTGATTTTGTTATCGTTGTCAATGCCGACAAACTCAAGCTGACCGGTAACAAACTGGCTGATAAGAAGTACTATCGTCATACCGGGTTTCCAGGTGGGATTCGCGAGATTACCGCTGAGAAGTTGCTTGATAAAAAGCCGGAAATGCTGATTCAGGCTGCTGTTAAAGGAATGCTGCCCAAGAATAAGCTGGGTCGTAAAATGTTTAGTAAACTTAAGGTTTATGCCGGAGGCGAACATCCTCATGCCGCCCAGCAACCTAAAGAACTGAAGTTTTAATCAGGGAGATATTTAGATGGCTGAGCAGAAGTTTTATGCCACTGGCAAAAGAAAAACCTCGATCGCCCGTGTCTGGTTGAAACCAGGTTCAGGTGAAATTGTTGTCAATAAGCGTCCTCTGGATGTCTTTTTTGGCCGTGAAACCTCCAAGATGGTTGTCCGCCAGCCTTTGGAATTGACCAATAACTCCGGCAAATTTGACATTTTTGTTAATGTTGCTGGTGGTGGTGCTTCCGGTCAGGCTGGTGCTATCAAGCACGGTATTACCAAGGCCTTGCTTGAGGTTGATCCGGAATTGCGTGCGGTTCTGAAAAAAGCGGGTTTCATTACTCGTGACAGCCGTGTTAAAGAACGTAAGAAATACGGTCGTGCAGCTGCTCGCCGGAGTTTCCAGTTCTCCAAACGTTAATTGTTTCGACAATTTCTGTTTGTACACAGGTTTATCAAAAGGGAAATCCGCAAGGGTTTCCCTTTTTTTATCTTCAGGTGTAATTTGGGGTCTGTTCAGCGCCAGTTTTGGATCTGTTATTGATCCCTGGCAGCTTGGCCATCTTTTCGAAGTATGCGGAGATTATTATGATCAATGTTTCAGTTATCGGCGCAAGTGGGTATACCGGGGTTGAACTGCTGAGGCTCCTGGTTAATCATCCGCAGGTTAATATCGTCAGTGTGACATCGAGGCAGCATGAGGGGGCCCCAATCAGCAAGGCGTTCCCTTCGTTAAGCGGATTCTGCGATCTGGTCTGTGAAGTATTGGATGTTCAGGCTATTGCAGCCAAGTCGGATCTCGTATTTACAGCGTTACCGCATAAATCTGCCATGGAAGTCATTCCAGATTTTCTGGCTGCGGGCTGTAAGGTTGTTGATCTGTCTGCGGATTATCGGCTGCGTGATAAAGATGTCTATGAAAAATGGTATCAGGAGCATACCAGTCCTGCTTTGTTGGCTGAAGCTGTTTACGGATTGCCCGAACGGTATCGTTCTGCGATAGAGAGCGCCCGTTTGGTAGCCAATCCTGGGTGCTATCCTACGACAGTTATTCTTGGTCTGCTGCCGCTTCTCGAGCAGAAACTGATCGATCCTGAAACACTTATCATTGATAGTAAATCGGGAACCAGCGGTGCCGGACGCGGTGCGAAACAGGGGAGCCTGTTTTGTGAGGTTAATGAGGGATTTAAGGCCTATGGTGTCGCCAACCATCGACATACTCCTGAAATTGAGCAGGAATTGTCCAGTGTTTTCGGCGCCCCGGTACTGGTTAATTTTACACCCCATTTGTTACCAATAAACCGCGGTATGTTGTCAACCTGTTACGCCAAGGTGACTGACGTTACCAGCACAGATGCACTGCTTAAGCTCTATCGGGACCGTTATGCCGGAGACCCCTGCATACGGATTATGCCTGGCGGGGAGCTGCCTAATATTGCTTACGTACAAGGAACCAATCTGTGTGATATCGGTCTTGTTTACGATCAGAGGACTCAGCGGGTGATTGTTGTCAGTGTTATTGATAATCTGGTCAAGGGCGCATCTGGTCAAGCGGTCCAGAATATGAATATCATGTGTGGCTTTGATGAATTGCTTGGTTTGGGGATTTTACCGACTTTCCCTTAGGCCGGAAATAGAGTACTCTACCCCGTTAAGATTCGTTCTTGATTTGATTTGTGGTGGTGTTTATGTCCAAGTTCCGACAGAATCTACAGAGCTGTCAAATTGTTGAAGAACTGTCCAGTAATGACGGATTTGTTTCTTATCGGGTCAGTTGTCCTGATCATGGCATCTGTCGGTTGCTGCTGGCGCATCCTCATGCACGTCTGGCAGTTAAAGGGGCCACTGGCTTTTTTGAACGGGCTGAAACACTCGCTCAGCTTGAACTGCCCGGGGTCGCCACCATCATTGATGCCGGCTATTATCAGGAACGCGTTGCGTGCTTATTGCCTTTATGTGATGGCGTGCCCTTGTACGACTTTGTCGCAATGCCGGGTACTGTCGGTGATGTCCTTGGGCTGCTTCGCGCCATTGTTGAAAACCTTTCCGTTGCTCATGCCCATGGCGTTTGCCATGGCAATCTGACACCTCCCCTTATTGTGGTGAATGAGGACAAACAGCCGCTCTTATGTGACTTTGCTTTGTCTCAGTTGTTCGTTCTCGATTATATCAGCGGTGTCGACCCTCGCTACTGCAGTCCTGAACAGGTCAGGGGAGAGGTTGCAACACCTGCTTCTGATATTTACAATCTGGGCTGCATTTTATACCGTCTGCTGAGCGGACATCCGCCTTATCATGGAAAAAACAACTTTTCCATCGCAACCAGGCACTTGGAGGGGGATTTCCCTGCACTGCCGGAACCGTTCCTGAAATGTGCTGATCTTCTGTCAGCTATGGTCAAGCTGATCCCTTCCCAGCGCAGCACCGCCGAGGAAGTCTTGAGTGGGATGACTCGTTTGCTTGCTGATAAGGAATTTGTTCAGGTTCACTGCCAGGGCCCGGAAGCGGAATCAATAGCAGATTTTTCTGCTGATAGTGCCACTGAAGCAGAAGCCGGTTCTTCGACGTTGTCTTCCATTTCATCCAAAGTTGAAGCTTTACTTAAGGAACAGAAATTTGACTTTTCTGAACCTGAGCCCTTGGCTTCGGCAGGCAAGCCAGAAGTTGTTGCTGCCCCGGGCAGAGATGAGCATCGGGCGAAAACTGGTGAGGGCAGGCGCTATTTTATTCTGTTTCTGGTGGGTATTATTGTCGGAATGTCTGCCTTTCTTGGCTATTCCTATTATCTTGATGCCCGGTCCACGGTCAAACCGGCGGGCGGAGGGATGGTGCTAGATGTCAACCGTCTGGATGGGGCGCTTAAGGCGTGGCAGGACCATGACTTTGAGCGCGCTAAACAGGACCTGAATGTCTTGGTTGGGGAGTTTCCCCAAGATCCTCGTGCTTACAATAACCTGGCTGCGGTATACGCCGCCCGGGGTGATCTTGAGCAAGCACGGATATTGCTTGAACGCGGACTTGCTACGAATTCGGAGTATGCTACGCTTCATCAGAATCTTGGTGCTGTTTACGCTGAAATGGCGCGTGAGTCTTATGGCAAGGCATTGCAGTTGAATGCTTCGGAGAAAAAACTGCCGATTCAGGTGTTTTCAAGCCAGGGTTTACTGCTTCTGAAACGCAAGGACGATGCTGCTACTTTGCCCTCCGTAGCTGTATCTGAGGATGCTGACCGCATTCTAGAGCCGTCTTTAGATGCTGAGCAGCAGACAGTTTCAGGGGGGGCTGGTACAGATAGTGCTGCGCCCCAGATTGAGAATAAGCCGCTTGCTGATGTCGCTAAAGATATGGAAACGGCCTCATCTCCTGATGCCCCGTCTGCTACCGAGCAACCTTCCGCTAGTGCGACCTCCGAAGTCGCTGAAGCACCTGTTTTCGAATCGTATCAAATCCAGGAATTTCTTGAGAATTGGGCGGCCTCCTGGGCTGCACATAATGTGGAACGCTATTTAGCATGTTACAGCGACCGCTTTGAGCCCTCTGGAGGGCTTGCGCGGAGCGCCTGGGAAGCTCAGCGGCGTCGGCGGCTTCAGGCCCCTGGCGCTATTGAGATCAGCCTGTCTGAATATCAGATTCAGAAAGAGGCTGATGGTGAATATGTTGTAGACGTTCTGCAGTCTTATAATAGCCAACGCTACAGCGATATAACGCGTAAACAGTTTGTTCTGGTTGTTGATGGTGATGTTCTTAAGATCATCCGTGAGTATGCTCTGGAGATTGTGCGTTGAAGCCCAGGCGCCTGTTGTTTTCTATTTTTCTGATCGCTGCCATCGGTTTCAGTGCCGTTAAGGTGGGGGCATTGTTGCCTCAGGCTTCATCGGCGGATATTCAGCTTGCTCTTCTGAAGGCGAGCCAGCCTGTCACTGGTGAGCTTCCTGGTGATCCCGAAATCGACCCTCTTAATGCCCGTCTTGATGAAAATCCCAATGATTTTGAAGCACGTTTGCTCAAGGGGTTGCTTCTGTTTCAAAAGGGGGCATTACCAGCCGCCATCGACGAACTGACCGATCTGGTCGATCGGGCACCCAGTTTTCAGTTGGCTCATCTGGTTCTGGGAGACTTGCTTATTGCACGTTATGGGCGTTTTGAGCCGTTACGGGCCGATCGTCTCGGAACGGTACTTGATGGGTCGTATAAGCAGCAAATGGATCAATTGCAGAGTGAAGCAATAGCTCGCTTGCAGGGTTATCTGTCTTTAGTGGGTAATCGTGCGGTGCCTGAAGCGCTTCTATCTTTAAGCACTGAAACCCGCTATGCGTTGGTCGTGGATAAAAGTAAAAACCGACTCTATGTCTTTTACAACTCCGGAACTGGTTTGCCACCGACTCTGGTTGATCACTTCTATATCGTTCTGGGTAAGGTTTCTGGAGATAAGGAGACGGAGGGTGATCTGAAGACTCCCAACGGCGTCTATTTTGTCACCAGTTATCTTGCTGATGAGCAGTTGCCGCCTCTTTATGGTGTAGGAGCCTTTCCGGTTAATTATCCGAATGAGCTTGATCTGCGGTTGAAAAAAACCGGTCGCGGCATCTGGTTGCATGGCACCGACAAGTCATTATACAGCCGCCCTCCCTTAGATAGTGAAGGGTGCGTCGTCTTAACCAACGATGAATTTGACGAAATTACGCAATATGTAGAGGTTGGAAGGACTCCCGTTATTATCAGTAATAAGGTGGACTGGGTGTCCCGTCAGCAATGGCTGAACCAAAATATTGAGATTCAGGCTGCCCTTGAAACCTGGCGCCAGCGCTGGGAAAGTTCCGATATCGGGAACTACCTGCAGTTTTATTCGGACCGTTTCTGGAGCGATCAATATGAGCTGGGGAGTTGGAAAGAATATAAAAAACAGGTTTTTGCCAGCAAAACATTTCAGAAAATAGACATTACGGATTTATCTCTTCTTGCTTATCCGCGTGCTGTAACGCAGCCTCCCATGGTTGTCGCAAACTTTGTCCAGCATTACCGATCCAATAACTATAATGGCGATATGCGGAAACGTTTGTATCTGGTTAAGGATGATAATAATTGGAAGATTCTTTATGAGGGGTCTCAATAAGACGAAGTTGAGGCATTGAGGCGTTGCAGCAGGGTTGCCGGATCAAGGTGGTAACGCTGCCCGATCTCTTCAATGCTGGCAAAGAGCATTTCGCAGCAGACACAACTTCCAATTTCCGCCTCAATGTCTCTGACGACCTCCAGGGTCCGTGGATGACGGTCGAGAATATCAAGGAGTATATCCGTTTTTCTGATCATCTTGGTCTCCGGTTTCTGATGCGTCGTGCGAGGAAAGATTAGCATGATAAATGCCGCATACCAAGGGGCTTTTCAGGGGGGAGAGCGCTTACCTTCGGCAGAGTAAAATATTTGACATTGGAGGTCTTCTGTGATCTTCTAGAGCGCTGTTTGAGGGAGATGGAAAGACCAGATGCAGTTAAGCGATTTTGATTATGACCTGCCGGAACATTTAATTGCCCAGGAGCCAACGGCTTGCCGAGATGGGGCCAGAATGATGGTTCTTGATCGACAGGATCAGCAGGTTATTGATACCGATTTCCGCACTATCTCAGATTATTTTCGGTCGGGGGACGTGCTGGTATGTAACGATACCAAGGTCATCCCGGCACGCTTGCTGGGTGCTAAAACGACCGGCGGAAAGGTTGAGATATTTTTGGTTCGCCGAGAGGTTGGATGCACTGATGAAATCTGGCTGTGTCTGACGAAAAGCTCTAAAACGATCCGTCCGGGAACAGTCGTCCGGATTTCGGCCGATCTTAGCGCTGAAGTGCTTGATGAAGCTGCAGCGCCATACCGTCGGGTCAAGTTTATGGCGGTTGGTGATTTTCTTGAACAGATTGAAAAAATCGGGCATCTGCCTTTGCCTCCTTATATCAAACGGCCTGATGCCAGTGTTGATCGCCAGCGTTACCAGACGGTATTTGCCCGGGAAAAAGGCGCCGTTGCCGCACCGACCGCCGGACTTCATTTTACCAAAGAGGTCTTGGCTAAGTTGCAGGCTGCTGGCGTTATCATCGCCCCTTTAACCCTGCATGTCGGGTTGGGAACTTTTTTGCCGGTCAGAGTTGATAATATTCTTGAACATAAGATGCACTCTGAACTTTACCATGTTCCGGAAACCACTGCCGCACTGGTGAATCAGGCCCGTCAGCGGGGAGGACGCGTGATTGCCCTGGGGACCACTAGTGCCAGGGCGCTGGAGACGGCTGCAGCTGCGTCCGGCCAGTTGCAAGGCGGGTCAGGGGACAGTGATATTTTTATCTATCCCGGTTACCCGTTTAAAATTGTTGATGGATTGGTAACAAATTTTCATTTGCCTAAATCGACATTGTTGATGTTAGTATCAGCTTTTGCCGGTAAAAATTTTATTCTGTCTGCATATCGCCAGGCTGTAGCAAACGAATATCGTTTCTTCAGTTATGGTGATTGTATGCTTATTCTGTGATACACGGGTAAAACATTGTCCTGTTTCAGTTATACACTTCTTCATACTGATCTGACCTGTCAGGCTCGGCGTGGCGTCATAACCACGGCCCGCGGGCCTATTGATACTCCGGCCTTTATGCCAGTCGGGACCCTAGGGACCGTTAAAGGGGTCTTGCCCGAAGCGCTTAAAGACCTTGGGGCTCAGATCATTCTGGCCAATACCTATCACCTTTACCTGCGCCCCGGGCATCAGTTGGTACACCAGTTAGGTGGACTCCACAAATTTATGAACTGGGATCGGCCGATTCTTACTGACAGTGGCGGGTTTCAGGTGTTCAGCCTGGGAGAACTACGCAAGATCAATGAAGAGGGGGCTTCTTTTCAGTCTCATATTGATGGCAGCTATCATATGTTGACACCCGAGCTGTCCATGGATATCCAGCTGGCTCTGGGGTCGGATATCGTTATGGTGTTTGACGAATGTATCCCGCATCCGGCCGACCGTCATTATGTTCAAGACTCAACGAACCGCTCCATGCGCTGGGCCAAACGCTGTCGGGACGTGATTCCCGCCGGTTCTGAAGCGGCTTTATTCGGCATTGTTCAGGGGGGGATGGAACTTGACCTGCGTAGCCGGAGCGCTGAACAACTGCAGGAAATCGGTTTCGAAGGCTACGCTCTCGGTGGTTTGTCCGTCGGCGAGGAGACAGCCCTTATGTACGATATCATGGAGCATTCTCTCCCCTTACTGCCGACAGATAAACCACGCTATGTCATGGGTGTCGGTACTCCGGAAAATCTTGTAGAAGGTGTTTCCCGAGGGTGCGACATGTTCGATTGTGTTATGCCGACCCGTAATGCCCGTAACGGCGTCCTGTTTACCAGCTTCGGGAAGATCAGTATCAAGCAGGCGCAGTATCGTGACGATAGCTCACCGATTGATCCGGATTGTGATTGTTATGTCTGCCGGAATTACAGCCGTGCCTACCTGCGCCATCTGTATACCAGCAATGAGATCCTTGCGTCGGTACTTAACACCCATCATAATCTGCACTATTATCAGCACCTGATGGCAACCATCAGGCGTTCAATTGAACTTGGTTCTTTCGCTCAATTTAAAGAGGATTTTTATCGTAAACGACAATAAAAGGGTTTGCGAAAAAAACTATTCGTTCATTATATTTCAAACCTTAGGGAGGCTTTTATGGCAACACAAGCATTTGCAATGGCGGGAGCTGGCGCAGCACAGGGTCAAAGTGGTTACGAGGGTATTATTATGCTGGTGGCGATGTTTGCCATTTTTTACTTCTTACTCATCCGTCCCCAGCAAAAACGTGCTAAGCAACATAAAGAACTGATTGGCAATGTTAAATCTGGTGATACTATCGTCACGGCTGGCGGTATTCACGGCAAGATTGCCAATGTTGACGACCTGACCATCACTCTCGAAGTGGCCACAGGTGTTAAAATCAAGATGAACCGTTCTTCCATCAGCGAAGTCAAAAAATCCTGATTTATGTTGTCGATTCTACCTTCCGATGTTTCTTGCGTATATAGGGAGATACAACACAGATGTCCAATAGTCTAAAATTCAGGGGCGTTCTCGTTATCCTCTGCCTGCTACTGTCAGTTTTTGCCATCGCCCCGACACTGATGCGCGGACAGTTGCCACAATGGTGGACCAACACTTTTGGTCCGATTCAGCTCGGGCTGGACCTTCAGGGCGGGATGCACCTTGTACTGGGGGTCGATGTTGAAAAAGCCGTAGAAAGCCGCATCGATACGATTATTGATCAGGCCGAGGCTCAGCTACGTGAAAAAGACATTGTTTTCAAGCGTATCGAACGGCGCCAGGGAGACCGTGTCGTCGTGCTGGTTTATGATGCTGAAGAAGGGGCTAAGGTTGATGCCCTGTTCGCCGAGGATTATCCTGCTCTTGAGGCGGAAACATTCAACGGAGCCGGTGGCTACATTGAGAAGCATTACCGGTTGAGCGATAACGAAATCAGTAATATTGAAGATTACGCGGTACGCCAGGCCCTTGAAACCATGCGCAACCGGGTTGACCAGTTCGGGGTCAGTGAGCCGACGCTGCAGCGTCAGAGCGATAATCGCATCCTTATCCAGTTGCCAGGGGTGGAAGATCCTGATCGCGCTATTGCTCTGCTCGGTAAAACCGCACGACTTGAGTTTAAACTGGTCGACGAAAATGCCAATGTCCAGGATGCCGTGGCTGGTAAGCTTGCTCCGGGTACTCAACTTCTTTATGAGCGCAACGTCAATAAAAAGACGGGCAGCGTTGCTGAAACACCACTGGTCGTTCATGATAAAACGGTTCTGACCGGTGATCTTCTGGCCGATGCCAATGTCCGTATCGATACCAGATTCAATGAGCCTTATGTCGCCATCGATTTTAATGCGGTGGGGGCCAAGCGCTTTGATCAGATCACAGCGGCTAATGTTGGCAAGCGGATGGCTATTGTACTTGACGATACGATTTATTCGGCACCTGTCATTCGTGAACGGATCTCCGGCGGCAGTGCCCAGATTTCCGGATCCTTCACGTCTCAGGAAGCAACCGATCTGGCGATCGTTCTGCGTGCCGGGTCCCTGCCTGCTCCGGTTAAGATTCTTGAAAACCGTACGGTAGGACCGTCTTTAGGGCAGGATTCAATTGACCGGGGGATCAGGTCGATCTGGGTCGGTGCTCTGCTTGTTGTCATTGCGATGATTATCTACTACCAGCTTTCTGGTGTTGTCGCAGTTATTGCTCTGATCCTGAATATCGTTTTTATCACGGCAATGTTGTCCATGTTTGGTGCAACCCTGACCCTGCCGGGTCTTGCTGGTATCGTTTTGACCGTTGGTATGGCGGTTGATGCGAACGTCCTGATTTTTGAACGCATCCGTGAAGAGATTCGCCTGGGGCGGGCACCTAAGCTTGCTCTTGATTCCGGTTACAGTAAGGCGTTTTTGACCATCATTGACGCCAACCTGACGACGTTGCTAGCGGCGCTGGTACTGTTCCAGTTCGGGACCGGGCCGGTTCGTGGTTTTGCTGTTACCTTGTCAATCGGTATTGTCGCTTCATTGTTTACGGCAATCTTTGTCTCCAGAGTTATTTTTGACCTTTACCTGAAAGGCCGCGACATCAAGCGGCTGAGTATATAAGAGGAGGCTTAACGGCATGCAGCTGATCAAGCCGGATACTAATTTTGATTTTGTCGGCAAGCGGAAACTTGCTTTTGTGGTTTCCATTGTCCTGATTGTTGTCGGTTTAGTTTCCTTGTTGGTAAAAGGAGGTCCTGATTATGGGATCGACTTTTCCGGGGGGACGCTGGTCCAGGTTCAGTTCACCGATGGTACTGATGCTGCCAGTATTAAGACTGCCTTGAAAGATCTGGATCTTGGTTCGCCGATTGTCCAGAGCTTTGGTGAAGAGCAGAATGAATTTCTGATTCGTGTTGAAAAAACCTCGGGAGAACTTCAGGGGCTTTCTGTCCAGATTCAGAACGCATTGGAAAAGACCTACGAAAAAGGGAAGGTCACCATTCGCCGGGTCGAAATGGTTGGACCTCAGGTGGGTAAGGACCTGCGGAGTAAGGGACTTCAGGCTATTCTGTACGCCATGCTCGGTATCCTGATCTATATCTCCTGGCGTTTTGAATTCCGTTTTGCCGTGGGTGCGATTGTGGCCCTCGTTCACGATGTCTTGATTACCCTGGGCGCCTTTAGCGTGTTTGGAAAAGAGATCGATTTACCGATTATTGCCGCTTTTCTGGCCATTATCGGCTACTCCCTTAACGACACCATTATTGTTTACGACCGTATTCGGGAAAACCTTGGCAAGCATAACAAGGAATCATTTTCCTTTGTTGTCAACCGCAGTATCAATGAGACGTTGTCCCGGACTATTTTAACTTCCGGAACAACATTGCTGGTTGTTGCAGCCTTGTTTGTTCTTGGCGGCGGGGTTATTCATAATTTTGCTTTTGCGATGCTGGTCGGGGTTGTGGTTGGTACCTACTCCTCCATTTTTGTCGCCAGCCCGATTCTGATTCTTTGGCAACAAAAGAAGTTCGCATTAAAAAAATAGCTGCATGGTTCTTTACCAGAAGAGCAGCCAACGGTTACAATTTTTCAATTACTCATTTATTGCAGGCATCATCAGCATGATGCCTGCAATTCTTTTTCGGTAAAGGTTAGATGATGAAAAAAGAAACCGCAGCATTAACTGTAATTGTTCTGGTAATTGGGATTCTGCTTGGCGTTATCTACTCAAACTGGCGTAAGGATAGCGCATCACCTACTTCTGGTGTCCAGACTTCGCCACCGGCGGTTGTCAACTACCAGCAAAAAATATCCATGCTCGAAGACATTGTCACCAAGGAACCGGGTAACCGCAATGCCTGGGTTCAGCTTGGTCACAATTATTTTGATTCTGATCAGCCGATGAAGGCGATCGATGCTTATCAAAAAGCCCTGGAGCTGGATGACAAGGATGCTGATATCCTGACCGATCAGGGGGTCATGTTTCGTCGTGTCGGCTGGTATGACAAAGCCATTGCCAATTTTAAAAAAGCTTCTGAACTTGTGCCGAGTCATCAGCAAAGTCTATATAACCTGGGAATTGTTTATCGTTATGATTTGAAAGATTTTCCTCAGGCTGTAACGGCCTGGGAAAAATTGTTGGCCATCAACCCGTCAGCACCCGGTGCTGATCAGGTTCGTAGAGAAATTGAATTTCTAAAAAATCATCCGAATCCCACTGCCCCTCAATAACAACCGGAAAACGTCATAATGAGATGAACACCGGTTTGGATCGTACTATGGAACCTGTTGTTTTACGTAATTGGCAGTTGCGCAGCGCACTCCCTTCTGACACCGAACTATACGGCTTTGCCCGCGATCTGAATGTTTCTGACATTGTTGGCCGCTTGTTGTGGCTACGTGGAATTCAGTCAGTCGAGGCGGCACGCACCTTTCTTTCTTCGCGTCTGGCCGATCTTCCCGATCCTGCGTTGCTTCCTGATATGGAGCGCGCCTGTGAGCGGCTTGTCAAGGCTCTGCAGAGGGGAGAAAAAATAGCTGTCCATGGCGATTACGACGTCGATGGCATAACCGGCTGCAGTCTGCTGGTTGAAATGCTCAGCGCTTTCGGAGCTAAGGTCGTTTACCATATTCCCTTGCGGCTGGTTGATGGTTATGGGCTGTCTGAGGATGCTATCCGCGATGCCCATCGGCAGGGGTGCACGGTTATCGTTTCGGTTGATTGTGGCGTATCGGCACACCAAGAGGCCGAGGTTGCCAGTATGCTTGGTCTTGATCTTATTGTCACCGATCATCACCAGCCACCTGAAACATTGCCTCGTTGTTATGCTTTGATAAATCCGCATTTAGCAGAGAACCGCTTCCCCTGGCCCAATCTTGCCGGTGTCGGCGTGGCTTTTTTTCTGATTCTGGGCCTGCGCAGATCATTACGTTCTATAGGATATTTCACTGAGCGCTCTGAACCTGACGTGCGCTTTGTCCTGGACCTGGTCGCCCTGGGGACAATTGCTGATATTGTACCGCTGAGTGGTGTGAACCGGATTCTGGTTAAGCAGGGGCTGCAATTACTCGAGAAGTCGGTGCGTCCCGGAATTACTGAACTTAAAAAAGTCGCCCAGGTCAAGGAAGTGAACAGTGGTGTTGTGGGGTTTCGTCTGGCTCCGCGGCTTAATGCCGCCGGACGTCTTGAGGATGCCGCAATGGGGGTCGAGTTGCTGTTGAACCGTGAGGTCAATGCCGCATCTGAGCTGGCCGAATTCCTGGATAATTGCAATCGCGATCGTCAGGTTGTTGAACAGCAGACCTTACAGGAGGCGATCGCCATGGTTGAAAACGGCCTTGATAACGATCTATACAGTATCGTGCTTGCCAAAGAAAACTGGCACGCTGGTGTTATTGGGATTGTCGCCAGTCGGCTGGTTGAACGCTACCATCGGCCTGTTGTCATGATTGCCCTGGAACATGGTGAAGGGAAGGGGTCTGCCCGCTCGATCAGCGGATTTCATCTTCATGATGCGCTCGGTCAATGCAGTGATCTGTTGCGAGGCTTCGGTGGTCATGCTATGGCAGCTGGGTTGACCATTGCTGAAGAAGCACTCGAATCTTTCCGGTCTGCTTTTGAGACTGTGGCGCGTACGAGTCTTTCAAAAACAAATTTGCAGCCGACTTTAAATCATGATGGCGAAATCTCTCTGTCCTCCCTGAGTCTTGACGTACAGGAGCAGATAGATCAGCTGAATCCTTATGGTGCTGGCAATCCGTTGCCGACCTTTATCGGACGCGACTGCCGGGTTTATAACTGCCGGGTCGTGGGTGACAAACATCTTAAATTTGATGTTGAGCAGGAAGACAGTTTTATGCCAGCGATTGCCTTCGGCATGGCTGAGCGGATGGCTGAATGCTCCGGCCGTCTTGATCTGCTGTTTCGTCCGGGGATTAATGAGTGGCGCGGCGAACGGTCCCTGCAACTTCAGATTATCGATTTTCACCAAGCAGGGGAACAGACCAATGGCTGAGTCCTCTCTCCATTTATCCGGTCTTCTGGCCCAGTTATCTGCCCTCAATGTCGGGACGGTTTATCTCAACGAATCGCTGGCCAACCATAATACCTGGAAAATTGGCGGGCCGGCTGCTGCTCTGGTTGAACCCTCTGGTGAGGAACAGGTTCGGCAGCTGGTTCTGTTTGCCTGGCAGCATCGCATTCCTCTTGTTGTAATCGGGCAGGGGAGCAATCTGCTGTTTGATGATCGTGGTGTTCATGGCATCGTGGTGAAGATTGGTACGCGGATGAATCAGCTGGCTATTACAGAAGGATCTATTGTGGCCGGAGGAGGAGTGTGGGTTCCGCAATTGGCCAGAAAATCGATGGCTGCAGGTTTGACTGGTCTTGAGCACTGCATCGGGATTCCCGGTACCCTGGGCGGGCTGATTATGATGAACGGGGGGAGTCAGCGCCATGGCATCGGGGAAAACGTGGTCAGTGTGACCTGTGTCAGCGCGGCTGGAGAGCTGCAGCGATTGAATAAGGACGAGTGTTGCTTTGCTTATCGGCATAGTGCCTTGCAGGGGACTGGTTGCGTGGTCACCGGTGCCGAACTGTTCTGTGCCAAAGGAGACAGCCTGGAGATCCGGCGTGCCATGCTTAGTGATCTGCACAACCGTCGCCATAAATTTCCGCGCAAGTTGCCGAACTGTGGTTCTGTATTTTTAAGTACGGCTGAAATGCATGCCAGTGTCGGTCCCCCTGGAAAAATTATTGAAGAGTGTGGGCTTAAAGGGACGCGTTGTGGGGGAGCGGAAGTGTCACCTCATCATGCAAATTTTATCGTCAATGTCGAGCGGGCTTCTTCGGCGGATGTTTTAGAGCTGATTGCCCACATCCGGGCCAGAGTGATGGATAAAATTGGCTTTGAGCTGTGCTGTGAGGTGCGTTATGTCAGTCCTGACGGTAAAATTCTGCCTGCTCATTTAGCCCTCTCCTAGGGGCTTTTTTGCTCGTTCAACCACACCCAGCACTCCCTCCTTCCCGAGAAGGTGAAAGTGCTGGGTGTGGGATGTATTGAGGTTTGCAGTTATTGTCTGGTTAATGACCGGTAGCGGATCCGGTGTGGTTGATCGGCTTCGCGCCCCAAACGCCGCTTGCGGTCTTCTTCATATTCTGAATAGTTACCTTCGAACCAGACCACCTGGGAGTCTCCTTCAAAGGCGAGCATATGAGTGGCGATCCGGTCCAGGAACCAGCGATCGTGGCTGATCACCACGGCACAGCCGCCAAAGTTTTCCAGACCTTCCTCAAGCGCCCGTAAGGTATTGACATCCAGGTCGTTGGTGGGCTCGTCAAGCAGCAGCACGTTGGCTTCTTCGCGTAACATTTTGGCCAGATGAACCCGGTTGCGTTCACCACCGGACAGAACGCCGACCTTCTTCTGCTGATCTGAACCGGAAAAGTTAAAGCGCGCCACATAGGCCCGTGAATTGACTGATTGGCCGCCCATCATGAAGTTGTCATGACCTCCACTGACCTCTTCCCATATGGTTTTGTTCGGATCAAGATCACGTCCCTGATCGACGTAACCAAGCTGAACGGTTTCGCCAACTTTGAAGCTGCCTGCGTCGGCCTGCTCCTGTCCGATGATCATTTTGAACAGGGTCGATTTACCGGCACCGTTAGGACCGATGACACCAACGATCCCCCCTGCGGGCAGGTTGAAACTGAGGTTGTCGATGAGTAACCGCTCACCGAATCCTTTGCTGACATCTTTGGCTTCAACTACTATATTGCCCAATCGAGGCCCTGGTGGAATAAACAGTTCGAGGGTTTTCTCCTTGGCCAGCCCTTCGTTACCCAGAAGTTTTTCATAGGAGTTGATCCGCGCCTGGGATTTGGCATGGCGACCCTTGGGTGACATGCGGATCCATTCGAGCTCGCGTTGCAGGGTCTGTTGGCGTTTGCTTTCGGCCTTCTCTTCTTTACGCAGGCGTTCCTGTTTCTGTTCCAGCCAGCTTGAATAATTGCCTTTCCATGGTATCCCGTGGCCACGATCCAGTTCGAGAATCCAGCCAGCGACATTATCCAGGAAATAGCGATCGTGGGTAACTGCGATAACGGTACCCTGATAACGCTGCAGGTGTTGCTCAAGCCAGGCAACGGTTTCCGCATCCAGGTGGTTGGTCGGTTCGTCGAGCAGGAGAATATCAGGTTTCCTGAGCAGCAGGCGACACAATGCTACGCGGCGTTTTTCACCACCGGAAAGGTTTTTGATCGGAGTCTCGGGTGCCGGGCAGCGTAGTGCTTCTTCGGCTAGCTCAAGGCGTGAATCAAGTTCCCAGGCATCGGCGGCGTCCAACTGATCTTGAACGGCAGCCTGGCGGGCCAGGAGTTTGTCCATATCGCAGTCCGGGTCGGCGAAGGCGTTATTGATCTCTTCAAATTCCGCCAGCAGGTCGACGATTTCCTGTACCCCCTCTTTAACCACTTCGCGCACGGTTTTGCTGTCATCGAGTTGTGGCTCCTGTTCCAGATAGCCAACACTGTAACCCTCTGACAAAACGGCTTCACCGTTAAACTCTTTATCAACCCCGGCCATGATTTTCAGCAGGGTTGATTTGCCTGATCCGTTCAGACCCAGCACGCCAATTTTGGCTCCGTAAAAGTACGACAGGGAAATGTCTTTGATGATGGTCTGCTTATTGTACGTTTTGCTGACCTTCATCATGGAATAGATGATTTTTTTTGTGTCCTCGCTCATGTCTGTCCTTTGATGTATGAGAATAAACCTGTAATCATCAGGTAGTTAGAATTTTTGCTCAAGGATGTATAACATTGCTGCTCAGTTTCCTGCAACAGGTGAGATTGTTAGAGTTCGAATTGAAGAATTAAGGGGCGCTCAGGGTGAACCCTGCTTCCCCCAAAGAGATGTTTCTTGACCATGTCCTCTTTGAATCACTGTCAGCAGGTTGTTGGAATAACGAGGGAGTGTTTATCTTGTTTTCCCTCTTTATCGCCAAGCTCGTTCAAGAAACTGCTGGCCCTTCGAGTTGCCGGAGGATTGTTAAAAAGTTATAGGTCAGTTGGGGGTGCAGTTTGTTCCCGGCCAGGTTGTGCATGATCTGGATAATCTGGTTCAGATCCAATGCTTCCTCGTAGGATCGATGGGTTCGCATGGCATCGTAGGTATCTGAAATTGCAGTCATGTAAGAGCAGAAATGCTGTTTCCACGACGGCTTGACTTCGGGATATCCGGCCAGATCATAGCGCATATGATGCTCAAATGCTGTGATGACTGCGAGTTTGGGTACGTCCGGAACGGTCAGCAGATACTCTGCCCCCAAGCGTGGATGTTGTTTCATCGTGTTCCATTCTTCTTCATTCAGTGCCGCGGTTTTGGTCAGAATTGACGGAGAAATGAACATCTTCCCGACATCGTGAAGCATGGCAGCGATTCCGATATCATTGAGTAATTGTCCCTCAATTCCCAGGGCCTTGGCCTGTGCCAGATTGAGCAGGCAGATATTGGTTGAGTGGGTATAGGTATATTCGTTAATGGCTCGCAGCGGTGCCAGAGCCAGAAAGGCATTGCCTTGCTTTTTGAAAGAATGGATAAAGCTGGCGACAATGTCTGAAATCCCTGATAAATCGATTTTTTCCCTATTCTGGATATGCTGGTAAAGATCATTAATCTGACTGGGCTCAACAGCTGAAATCTCTGCCAGCCCTAACAACGCCCCTTGCTCAGCACCAGACTGACGATAGCGTACCTCAACCTGGCCAAAATGAATATGTTTGCTGTCATAAATGGCTGTTTCATTGTGCTGAGACTGACTGAGAATCTGAATCAGGTTGAGAAGTTCTTCTGTGTAGATGCCTCTTTCGATTTTTAGATAACTGATTCCTCTTTGTGAAAAGGAAGAAATCAATCGAGAAGCGGTTAATGTCGTTATCAGTGGTTTGTTGTTGTAGATCAGCTGTCCATTGATGAGTCTCAGGATCAGGTCATCTCCTGCTCCTGTTAATTGTTCAAGGCCCTGCATGGCCTGCTTGTTGAAACGTAATACCTGGCGGTGATTGATGTCATAAAGTGCCGCATTTGCCGCAGCTGTCATCAACAGGCGAATGAAATTATAGATGGGGGACTGTTCAGTGGATTTCATGTGTAGCCCCTTTGGCATTACTGAAGACGGTCAGTAATTGGGTTTTGTGCTTGCTGTTATGCAGTTCGGAAATCAGTTTTTCCGCAACAGGTCCTGAAAAATTCGGCAAGGCTTTAAGCATTTCCTGATGTAATGATTTCATCTTTGACGATATGAACAGGCCTTTTTTCATCAGCAGGCGGCGAAAGATGACCAGGGTTTCGGGGGCAGCAATATGGCCCAGGCTTTGTATCGCCGTGATTTGCTGCTGAAGTTCTTCTTCCGACGCTGCCTGCGTCTGAACAACTGTGTGTAAAAACTGTATAACAGCGGGATCTTTGCTTAAGGCTGCTACTCTTAGCGCTGCGTCTTTAGCGACCGGATCGGTATTCTGCAGTTCCTGTATCAGGTAGCGGTTGCCTGTTGCGGGGTTGGACATCAGCAGGTTGCTGATCGCTTCTATCCTGACCATGGGATGATCATGGTTGCAGAAGGGCAGGCTGGCTTTCAGGGTCTGGGGATTGGGGGTCCCACCCAGGACAGACAACAGGTTTCGGACCAGGTACCAGCGGTCATCGGCCAATGCCTCAATGATGGCCTGTTGTGTATTGGCGCTGATTTTCTTAAGAATCTGCAGCCACATCAACCGGTCTGCCTTATTGGGGGCTGCCCCGAGCCGTTCAATGATTGGCGCAATATAAGGTTCTCCGACAGTCTCAATGTAGGCGATCAGGTCGGCGTGTTTATGGTGTTCCCAGATGTCAAAACCATCGAGAATCTCGGTGATAAACGATTTCTGTGAATGTGTCGCAATAACTTTATCCGCAAATATATCCAGATGCGCAAAGCCACTATTGAGATGCTGATGCCAACTGAGAAAAATGTTTTTCAGCATTCTGAAATGCCCGGTATCCAAATAGAATTTGGTCAACTCGAGAAGTTGCTCCTGAATGGCAGATTCAACGTCCCTGGTGAGGGGGGATTCAAGCAGTTTGAGGATAATTGGGGACAAATGCTGTTCAACCGCTTGGTGTTCAATCAGTTGACGCAACTCTGTTTGCACCTCATCCGGAATCAGGTCCGCAGCAATTTTATCAGTAAAAATATCGGCCAGGGCGGTCTGATATTGATTGGGCAGGTAGGCTTCCTGCTGTTCTTCGCGAAACAGTTCGTCGAGCCGAGCTTTCATCACATCAGGGGCAAAATTATTAGAATCATGGCCTTTTCCGGGTGACTTCTGTGTATTGGTTGAAAACAATTCGAGTAAGTTCACCAGCCGTGTCGATATGTGATTTTTGGCGCGACTTAAGGAGACAAGGGAGTCGTCAAAAAAATGCGGGGAAATCTCGGAAAGAATATTTTCCGCCGGTTCGGGGTTCTTATTCAGTGACTGGAGAATATTGCTTAAGAAAAATTCACGGGCTTCATTGCTGAGCTGCTGCAATAAATGGTTGAGGCGGGTCCCCGCCTGCTTCTGCAATGCCTGTGAATGATTGTAATACAAGCTGTTATCGATGAATTCGGATAATTTGTGTTGATAGTTGCGATCTGGAATTGTTGCGTTGGTGTGGGCGCTATTCAGCATTTGGGCGAAATTGGTTAAGTTCTGTTCGTCCTCAACATCAAAATCGAGAATCCCCCGATTCAACCCGAACAGGAAGTTTTCCCATAGGTCTGGACTGCTTGAGGGCGGGGCTGAGCCAAGGGCTTTTGCTTGAAAGGCTTCATAATCTACGGCAATGACCTGAATATGCTGAATTCTTTGTTCCTCAAGGAGCAAGGGGAAACCACCAAAGGCTTCAATCTGATTCCGGTCACTGCGTAGCAGGTGGATAAAACGAATCAATTCATCAGCGCTGATACCGGGCAGAAAGCTGACGGTTGCTACGCCAAGACCGGAGAAAAAATGGCAGAAATCTGCGACAGCCTGATCTTCATTGTCAAATTTGATCTGTTCATAATACATTGCTGCCGGAGCAATGCCGATAGTGACGGTCGCTGCGGAAAGAAAAAAATCTTGCAATAAGGTTAGTGTTTTGCCAATACTTTCGCGTATTGCCGGATGCTCTGGCGGGTAGATAGACAGGTGCCGCCGGGCGATATTGAGCCTTTGCAGGAAAGTTATTATCAGAGGTTTCTCTGTGTCTGGCATTGGTTTTGTCATCGTGCCTGCCTGGTAACATAAACAGTTCGTCTTGCTTGGAAAGGGTAAGTATAACAGGATTTTCGGTCGTGCTGTAGCCCGGATTCAGGGCTCTGCGACAAACTATTGCATTCACTACCTAATGGTGCTAGATTCTCAAATCTATGAAGATACTATTTACAGACTGCAGATGAGCGCGCGCGAACGATTTGACGTTGGCGATGCGGCTCTAGCCGTTCAGTTGTTTGGCCAGCAGAATAAACATCTTAAGCTCATTGAAAAAAAATTGGGCATCCGCCTTGGTAGCCAGGGGACCAGTTTGACCCTGACCGGTGAACAATCGCAGATTGAGATCGGTATGCGGCTATTTGAGGAGTTGTGCGCATTGCTGCGTGACGGGATGCCTATATACCCTACCGATATTGATTATGCCATCCGTATTCTATCCGCCGATTCCAGTTCCTGTTTAAAAGATATTTTTTTCGATACGGTATTTGTATCCGCACGCAACAAGATGATTGCGCCCAAGAGTCTGGCGCAAAAGCACTATATTGATCAAATTCGGCAAAATAATGTCGTGTTCGGCATAGGGCCGGCCGGGACGGGGAAAACCTATCTGGCCATGGCCATGGGTGTTGCGGCGCTGATGCGCAAAGAGGTCAGCCGCATCATGCTGGTCAGACCGGCGGTTGAAGCTGGCGAAAAACTTGGCTTCCTGCCTGGTGATCTGGCTGAAAAGGTAAATCCTTATTTGCGACCACTTTATGATGCTCTTTACGATATGGTCGATTTTGATAAGGCCAAGAATCTTGTCGAAACCGGCATCGTTGAGGTTGCGCCATTGGCTTTTATGCGGGGACGAACCCTGAATAATGCTTTTGTGATTCTTGATGAGGCCCAAAATACCACCGTAGAACAAATGAAAATGTTTTTAACTCGCCTTGGCTTTGGCAGTTGTGCTGTCATTACCGGGGATGTAACTCAGATAGACTTACCGCGTGAAAGCAAGTCGGGACTGCTGAATGCCATCGATGTTCTGGTGGGGGTGCCCGGAATAGCCTTTACCCACTTCAGTGACGCTGATGTCGTTCGGCATCCGATTGTCCAGGCGATTGTGCAGGCCTATCAACGGGCTGATCTGCGTGATCATGGACAGGGGCACAGAGCCCGAGGGTAACACGCGAAAGGCGCTGACAGAGAGTATATGACAAAAGAAGACAAGATTAAGTTGCTGCGTGGCAGAGCAAACTTTTTCGGCTATGAAGCAAGTTCAAACGGGCGAGGACAGTTGGCGGGCTGGTTGCTGCTTGCCGTCGCTGTGTTATTGACCTTAATTGTCGTGCCAAAGGGCGGCCTGATTCCGGATTATCATGAGCCGGGTGATATCGCTTCGCGCGATATCAAGTCGCCGCGTGATCTGTTGGTTGAAGATGTCCCTCTGACCAAAGCCAAGCGCGAAGAAGCCGCCAATGCTGTGCCGCTGGTTTATGATTATGACGTGACTGCCGGAAGGCAGGCGATTAAGCGTATCAAAGATGGTCTTACCCTTCTCTTGCAACGTCAGGAAAATCCTGATCCGGTCAATCTGACCGAGTTCTTGCCTCGGCTGGAATCGGATTTTGGCGTACCTCTGACTCCTGAGGAATATCAACCGCTACTCAGTTTGCCCCTTGAGCAGGATCTTCCTGTAGCCGCGGGTGATCTGCTCCAGTCGGTGTTTGCTCATCCTGTGGTTGCCAATCTTCAGAACTTTCAGGAGCAACGGCAAAAAGGTTTGATGCTGTTTGACCGCAATGCCGGTACGGAATTATCCTCGCAAGTGCTCGATCGCGTGACCAGTCTTAATGACTCCCTGGCCGAAGCTCAGCGCCAACTGGCGTTGCTTGAGATCTCCGAAGCGCAACGGGCGATGTTGCTGAAAGTCGTGCAGCAGCAGTTGCGTCCAAATCTGGTCTATAACGCTGAAGCCACCGAACAGCGGCGTCAGGAAGCACGGGAACAGATTACCCCGGTTTTATTTCAGATAAAAAAAGGGGAGATGATTGTTCGCGAAGGTGAACGTGTGACCGCTGATCAGATCATGAAATTGAAGGCGATTCGTGATTCCGGCCGCGATAACCGAAATTTTCAGACGATTGCAGGGCTGTTTTTATCGACAATGCTGCTGCTGTTTGTGGTGAATCTGTTTGGTAAAACCAATATCAGTAAATATCGGCCTGATTCCCGCGATTTGCTGTTTCTGTCCATCGTTTTTATCTCCTTATTTATCCTGATAAAAATATCAATTTTTATTGCGGCGGGTATGGGCAATACCTTTGCCTATCTGGATTCTTCAGCCTATTTTTATGCAATTCCCTTTGCTGCCGGCGCCATGCTGGTGCGCATCGTTCTGAATTCGGAAACGGCGCTGCTATTTTCCTTATGTTTTACCCTCATGACCGGTGTTATCTTTGGCAATAGCCTGATGATGGTGCTGTTTGTTTTGACCGGCAGCCTGATCGGCGCGCATGGCGTTCGTCACTGTCAGCAGCGGACCACCTTGTATCGTGCCGGTTTGTGGATCGGCCTGACGAATATGGCCCTGGTTGTGGGAACCCATTTTTTGGCCGGGCACAGTTTTGAGTTGCTGCTGTTGTGGAAGATTGGGTTTGCTTTTCTCGGGGGGATGTTCAGTGCTGTTTTGGTCAATGGTACGATTCCTCTGGTAGAACTGTTATTCAAATATACGACCGATATCAAGCTGCTGGAACTTGCCAATATGAATTCGCCTATTTTGAGGCAGTTGATGATGGAAGCTCCCGGAACCTATCATCATTCCATTCTGGTTGGGAACCTGGCAGAATCAGCCGCTGAAGCGATTAACGCAAACCCGTTACTGTCCAGGGTCGCTGCCTACTATCATGATATCGGGAAAATAAAAAAGCCGCTTTATTTTATTGAAAATTCTGGGGGACAGCGTAATAAGCATGACAAGCTGGCGCCCTCAATGAGTGCGTTGATCCTCACGTCTCACGTCAAGGATGGCGTTGAGCTGGCGCGGGAGCATAAGTTAGGATCAGAGTTGATCGATATCATCCAGCAGCACCACGGTACGACCCTGATCAAGTTTTTTTACGACCGGGCCAAAAGTCAGTCGGACCCGGAAGTTCATCAGGTTTCTGAGCGGGATTACCGCTATCACGGGCCGAAGCCGCAAACACGGGAAGCTGCTCTGATTATGCTTGCTGACGCGATTGAAGCGGCCAGTCGGACATTGACCGATCCGACCCCCGCACGAATTCAGGGGATGGTGCAGAAATTGATCAATAATATTTTTATCGATGGTCAGCTCAATGAATGTGATCTGACCCTTAAGGATCTTAACCTGATTGCGAAAAGCTTCAATCGTGTATTGTCCAGTTCGTTTCACCACCGGGTTGACTATCCGGAGCCGGTGCATATCGTCCGGGAGAAAAACGAGAGTGCTGAAAAAACTCAGGTTAAAGAAAAAGCAAGGATTAAGAGTGCGAATTCAGATCGAAAACCAGCAGACCAGATACAAGATTCAGAAGCGCCTGCTACGGAAAGTAGCCCAGAAGATCTTAGACGTCTCGGGATTTCCTAAGGCCGAACTATCTATTCTTATTGTGGATAATGATGGTATTCAGGATATTAACCGGGATTATCTGCAGCGTGACCGTCCGACAAATGTGATATCCTTTGCCATGCAGGAAGGGGAGGGGGGCGGAGTCAATCCGAATCTGCTGGGAGATGTTATTATCTCGGCTGAACGCACGGCATCAGATGCCGCCGAGGCCGGTATCTCTTTTGAGCATGAACTCTGGTTTCTGCTGCTTCACGGCATTCTGCATCTGCTTGGTTACGACCATGAGCGAGGCAGTGTTGCTGATGCTGAGGAAATGGAAGCCCGGGAGCGAGAAATTTTTGCCATTGTCGAGGATACTTTTCCTCTGTCCTGATACCCCGTACTTAACAACAACAGGAGATTTACATAACCGTGGATACGGAACACTCGCAGGAGCCTGCCGGTTGGCTGACACGCTTATCGCGTCGTTTGGTGCAGCGCCCGCAGGCTCATACTGAAGAAGATCTTCACGAGTTTATTGATGCCTCAGAACAGCAAGGGATCATTGATGAGGAAGAGGGGGACATGCTCCAGTCTATTCTGGAGTTGGATGAAACGATTCTGCGGGAAATTATGGTTCCCCGAACGGATATTGTCTGTATTGATGCTGACGCACCACTCAACCATGCATTAACCGCAATCCTTGAATCCGGGCATTCCCGCATTCCGGTCTATAAGGGGAATATCGATAATATTATCGGACTGGTCTATGCCAAAGACCTGCTGCGTTTTTGGGGGCGGCCAATTGATGATATTGCCCTCTCTGAGGTCCTGCGCCCTCCCTATCTGGTTCCTGAATCCAAACTCGTCAGTGATTTGCTCAGAGAATTTCGCGAAACGCGTGTTCATATTGCTATTGTTATCGATGAATATGGCGGAACCTCTGGGTTGATCACTATTGAGGATCTTATCGAGGAGATTGTCGGCGATATCCAGGATGAATACGACATCGAGGAAGACTGGCTGGTTGAGGACGCCGACGGATCTGTCGTTGTTGATGGGCGCCTGGGGATTGAAGAGTTTGAAGAACACTTTGATATTGAGGTGGCTCGGGAAAAGTTTGATACCGTCGGGGGGTATATTGTTGAGCAGTATGGTCGGGTTCCCGCAACTGGAGAACGCATTCGGGTCGGGGTTTTTGATATGCGGATAGAGCAGGGGAATGAACGTGCCGTGCGAAAGATCCGTATTTTCCCGCTTCAGGTACATGACCCCGCCAGCGATGAATCTTAGAATGCCGAACATTGATAAGGCCATTCTCTGGTCAGCCCTTTCCGGGGTGCTGCTGGGGCTGGCCTTTCCTCTTTTTGATTGCCCTCTCCTTGCCTGGGTGGCACTGGTTCCATTGCTTCTGGTTGCCGAGCAGCGCCCCTTTGCCTCGGGTTTTACTTGCGGATTTACCTTTTTCGCCAGTGTACTCTACTGGCTGAATATCGTTATGACCACTTATGGCGGTCTGGCTGCCGTCTATTCTGTAATTGCCTATATTTTCCTGATTGCCTATCTCTCATTGTACTTCGGTTCTGTTACCTTGCTGGCCTGTCGCGGCCAGCGGTTGCTAAACATCCCTGCTTTGGTCATGGTGCCGTTTTTCTGGGTTGGCGCGGAATATTTACGTGGTGTTGTGCTAACCGGATTCCCCTGGGCGCTGCTGGGATATTCGCAGGCAGGCTTCCCTCAGGCGATCCAGAGCGCAGATGTAACTGGGGTTTATGGCGTCTCTTTTCTGTTGGTTGCCGTTAATTGTGCTTTGGCAGGAGTGCTAAAAGCCCCTTGTAGCAAAATGGCCTGGCTTGGTGGAGTTGCTGTCACTCTCATGTCGATCAGCCATATTGGCTACGGAATCTATCGTCTGAGCGAAGATCTGGATACCAGAACCAAACAGCTTGATGTGGCTCTGATTCAGGGGAATATCGATCAGCATCAGAAGTGGGACCCCGCATTTCGTGCCGCCAATGTGGATAAATATATCTCTCTTTCTCACCGTGGGGCTGAGCACAGACCCGATCTGATTGTCTGGCCCGAAGCAGCGACCCCCTTTTATCTTCAGGACAACAGTCGGCTTGCCGCGCAGGTGCGGAAATTACCTCAACAGACGGGCGCTTTTTATCTGATTGGCAGCCCGGCTTATGAAGGCTCTTCGGCTGAAACTCTCCGATATTTCAATAGCGCCTATCTCCTGAACCGTGATGGTAAGATTGCCGGACGCTCAGACAAGATTCACCTTGTCCCGTTCGGTGAATATGTGCCGTTGGCCGGATTACTGTCTTTTATTGATAAACTGGTGGTGGGGGTTGGTGATTTTTCGTCCGGTCATGTCAGATCTTTGCCGGTTGCGGGGCAATATCTTGGGGTGTTGATCTGTTACGAAGTTATCTTTCCTGAGTTGGCCCGTGCCTATGTCGCCGGGGGGAGCGGTCTGCTGGTCAATCTGACCAATGATGCCTGGTTTGGCCGTTCTGCGGCTCCCTATCAACATCTTGCTATGGCGCGCTTTCGCGCTATAGAAAACCGCGTCTGGCTGGCGCGGGCCGCCAATACCGGAATCTCCGCCTTTATATCTCCTTCTGGGCACGTGGTCCAGGCCAGCTCTTTGTTTACCGACAGTGTGCTCAACGGGACCGTCGGGATGGGGGCCGGTTCTTCCTTCTATACCCGTTTCGGTGATGTTTTTGCCTGGGGCTGCCTTGCGGTTACATTGGTTTTCGGGCTGGCGATGCTATGGCGTTGTCGTTCGGTGAAATAAGCTGTCCTTGCTGCATTTTTTTCGACTTCTGATCTATACTGTTTGTAGTCTTTAATATTTGTCTCGCCTTATGAGTGAACAGGTGTGTTGGTGGGTAAAGATGTTCTGAAAATAAGAACTGCCGGTTTGCTTTTAACCGGCCTGGTCTTGGTGGGAACCCGTAGCTGGGCTTCTGATTCTGCCGTTTTTGTCAGTTGGTGGAACATGGGGATGGCGGTTGGTGGTGGGCTGGCATTATTTTTACTTGGAATGGGGTATCTGACCGATGCGCTTAAGGCTGCTGCCGGAAGGCAACTGCAGCTCATTCTGACGCGCTTGACAGCCAATCGCTTTATGGGGGCTCTGGTCGGGGCTGTGTCGACTGGTGTCATTCAATCATCTTCTATTACCACTGTTTTGGTCGTCGGCTTTGTCAGTGCGCAGTTGATGACTCTAAATCAGGCCATTGGTGTAATTATGGGGGCCAATATCGGCTCCACAGTTACGGCCCAGATTATTGCTTTTAAGGTGACCCATCTGGCCTTGGGATTTGTTGCTTGCGGTTATCTTGTTGTGCAACTGTGTCGGCGCGACGATGTTAAAAGCTTTGGCGGGATTTTGCTCGGGCTGGGGATGATCTTTCTGGGCATGAACGTCATGAGTGACGCGATGGCTCCGTTACGCGACTTTCAGCCGTTTATTCGGCTGATGGCAGAGGTGCGAAATCCGTTATGGGGATTGCTGATTGGTGCAGTTTTGACCGCCCTGATCCAATCGTCTGCAGCAACCACGGGTATTGTTATTATGTTGGCCAGCCAGGGTGTTATGCCGCTGATTACCGGAGTAACGATCGCTTTGGGAGCGAATATAGGCACCTGTGTTACCGCGCTTCTGGCGACCATCGGGCGGCCACGGGTGGCATTGCGGGCTGCAGCCGTTCATGTTGTCTTCAATCTTATTGGTGTTGCTCTTTGGGTTCCGTTCATCAGTGAGCTTGCCGACCTGGCTGCTGTCGTTTCTCCTGCTTACCCAGAGCTCAGCGGCGCCGCTAAACTGGCTGCTGCTGCTCCGCGGCAGATCGCTAACGCCAATACCTTGTTCAATGTCATCAATACGGCACTTTTTATCGGCTTCACTCCTTTGCTGGAGCGTTTGGTGCTATGGTTGGTTCCTCCGGCGGCAAAGACAGCTCAACAGCCTTGGGCTCCTCAGTTTCTGGAACCGCAGTTGTTGGATACTCCTTCTGCTGCTCTGGGAATGGTGCGCCTGGAACTCGGTCGTCTCGGGGAACAGGTTTTACTGATTATGCTCAAGGTGAAACCTCTGCTCGAAACACCAGATCCGCGGGCGTTTCATGCCGTAAGAAGGGATGATGATGCTGTTGACGCTCTGTATACCGCTATCATGCAGTATTTGAACGCCATTGGTAAGCGAGAGCTGAGTGATGCGGAAATCAGAGAATACTACCAATTATTGCAGGTCGTGGAATTGCTTGAAGGGATAGGCGATATCTTTGAGGGGGAGATCGCCAAGCTCGGAACTCGTATGGCTGAACAACAGTTATTACCCAGTGCGGCGATGCGGGAATTGCTCGAAATGCTTTATGGGCGGGTATATTCGGCTGTTAAAATGGCCACCCGGGCCGCTGTCGACAATGACGGTGGAGTAGCACGTCAGGTGTTGGCCATGCGTGATCAGATCGAATCTGCCGCGAATAAAACTTTTCGGCATCAGGCTTCAAGTCTGGCAAAAAGTCCGGCTGAACGCTTGGTTCTTTTGCAGGTAGAATTTGAACTCGCAGACCAGCTGAAGCGTATTTATTCGGTGTGTAAACGGATTGCTCGGTTGTTCTGTGACAGCGATAAATCTGACGCTTGACAGCCGGTGGCTGGAGGTTGGTCTGAAAATGAAACAGCTTCCGAGCCGTGTTTGCTGCGGGAACGATTTTAAATATCCAATTGAGCGTTGACAACCGGACCGATTCGCGCAAATATCTGCTCTTTGTGCGCGATGAAAGGGTAACCTATGGCAAAAGCAACAGCGATTATTCCGGCACGTTTTGCATCAACACGATTCCCAGGTAAACCTCTGGCCCTGCTTGCCGGTAAGCCGATGATTCAGCATGTCTGTGAACGGGTCTCCCGGGCTGAAGGTATCGGGCAGGTGATTGTTGCTACTGATGACCAACGTATTTTTGACGTGGTTGCTGGGTTTGGTGGTGAAGCCTTCATGACCCGGGATGATCACCCTACTGGAACGGACCGCCTGGCCGAAGTTGCTTCCCGGATCGACGCCGATCTGATTGTCAATGTGCAGGGGGATGAGCCTCTGGTCGACCCGCGGATGGTTGATGAAGCTGTTGCACCCTTGTTGGCCGATGCCTCGATTCAGATGGGGACCGTTGCTGCAAAAATAGATGCTATCAATGATTTTTATAATCCGAACGTTGTCAAGGTGGTTCGGGATCTGAATAATTTTGCCTTGTATTTTTCCCGGGCGCCTATTCCATGGCCACGCGATCTGGACCGGAACCAGTTGTTCGAATCTCTGCCCTCCAGCCAGTATTTGCGCCACATCGGTCTGTATGTTTATCGGCGCCAATTGTTGCTCGATTATCCAACCTGGCCCAAAACGCCCCTTGAGTCGCTTGAGAACCTTGAGCAGTTGCGGGCTCTTGAGCGTGGCATCCGATTGTATGTTGCGGAAACAGGCTTCAGCTGTCACGGGGTTGATACGCCAGAGGATCTGGTGCGCGTCGAACGTCTGCTGGAAGAATGGAAATAGTATTAATTAAGAGCTGTTGCACGTATTTGTTCAGGGTGGACAGTTTTTTGCATTCAGGGTTTTCATCCCTGATGAATACGTGTAGAATCAGCCTTTAAATTGTGAACAGTAGTGTTGAAATATAATCATTCAGTCAGGAACGGAAATAAGTAGATGAAAACAAAGTTTCTCTTTGTAACCGGTGGTGTCGTGTCTTCCTTGGGAAAGGGTTTGTCAGCAGCTTCTATTGGAGCGTTGATGGAAGCCCGGGGGTTGCGTGTTTCTATGCAGAAGATGGATCCCTACATTAATGTTGACCCGGGAACGATGAGTCCTTTCCAGCATGGGGAAGTTTTTGTGACCGACGATGGTGCCGAGACTGACCTTGACCTTGGTCACTACGAGCGCTACACCACGGCTCGCTTGTCGCGCAAGTCTAACTTTACGACCGGCCAGGTGTATGATTCCGTTATCCGTAAAGAACGGCGCGGTGATTATTTGGGTGGTACCGTTCAGGTTATTCCTCATATCACCAATGAGATAAAGCAGAAGATTCTTGAGAACGCCAAAGGGGTTGATCTGGCAATTGTCGAGGTTGGTGGAACTGTCGGCGATATTGAGTCTTTGCCGTTTCTCGAAGCCATCCGCCAGTTTCGGGTCGATCGTGGCCGTGAGAATGTTCTTTTTATCCATCTCACCCTGGTCCCTTATATTCCGACTGCCGGCGAGTTGAAAACCAAGCCAACCCAGCACAGCGTTAAGGAACTGCGTGAAATCGGTATCCAACCGGACATTTTGCTGTGTCGTTGTGATCGAGAAATCCCTCGCGATATGAAAGCTAAAATCGCTCTGTTCTGCAACGTTCCGGAAGATGCTGTTATTACGGCCCGTGATGTTGATTCTATCTATGAATGTCCCAAGGCGTATCATGACCAGGGGTTGGATGAGCGTATCATCAGTTATCTCAATATCTGGACCAAGGAACCTGACCTGTCAGCGTGGGAGCGCATTGTTGAGCGGGTCAAGCAGCCTGCAGGTGAGACGACCATTGCCATTGTCGGCAAGTATGTTGATCTGACGGAAAGCTATAAATCGTTGTCCGAAGCTCTTATTCACGGGGGGATTGCCAATAACTGTAAGGTTAAACTCAAGTATATCGATTCAGAGGCTCTTGAGCGGCACGGCGTCAGCGATTCATTTAACGATGTCGACGGTATCCTGGTTCCTGGTGGCTTCGGCGAGCGCGGCAGTGAGGGCAAGATTGGTGCGATACGTTATGCTCGTGAAAACAATATTCCGTTTTTTGGCATCTGCCTGGGAATGCAGATGACTGTTGTCGAGTATTCCCGCCACGTGTGTAAAATTGACGACGCTCATTCTTCTGAATTCCATGAAGAAGCCAAGAATCCGGTCATTCACATCATGGAAGAACAGAAAAAAATCAAGAGTAAGGGGGGGACCATGCGACTGGGGGCCTACCCGTGCGAGCTGAAAGCCGACACTCTGGCGCGCCGGATTTACGGTACTGATCGTATTTCAGAGCGGCATCGCCACCGGTTTGAGTTCAATAATGCTTACTTGAAGAAGTTGTCAGACTGTGGTCTTGTCTTTTCCGGGATCAACCCTGAGGCGGATCTTGTAGAGATTGTTGAACTGGCTGATCATCCATGGTTTTTAGGGTGCCAGTTCCACCCTGAGTTTAAGTCTCGACCGATGGACCCGCACCCTTTATTTGAATCTTTTGTCGGTGCTTGTCTGAAACAGGCTCAGGAGAATAACTGATGAAGCAGGTAAATGTCGGACCTGTTACTTTTGGTGGCTCTAAACAGTTGGTCCTGATTGCTGGACCTTGTGCTATTGAGAGTGAAGCGCTGGTTATGCGCACCGCCGAAGCACTGAAAGAAATCACCAGTGCGGTTGGCTGTGAACTGGTTTTTAAATCTTCTTATGATAAAGCCAACCGTACCTCTGTCACGTCTTTCCGTGGCCCCGGAATTGATGAGGGGCTGCGTATTCTGCAACGCGTCAAGGACGAGTTTAACTTGCCGGTTATTTCTGATGTTCATGACATCTCACAGATTAAACCCGCTGCTGAGGTTCTGGATATTATACAGATTCCTGCGTTTTTATCTCGTCAGACAGATCTTCTGGTTGCTGCTGGCGAGAGCGGCAAAACGATTAATGTCAAAAAGGGGCAGTTTCTTGCTCCTTGGGATATTCAGCATGGCATTGGTAAGCTTGAAAGTACCGGTAATGAGAATATCCTGTTGACAGAGCGCGGTGTTTCCTTTGGCTATAACAACCTGGTGACTGATATGCGCGCCCTGGTGATTATGCGTGAGATGGGATATCCGGTTATTTTTGATGCAACCCACTCGGTGCAATTACCTGGTGGCGCCGGCGGTTCTTCAGCCGGTCAGCGCCAGTATGTAGGGGCCTTGTCTCGTGCTGCCGCAGCAACCGGTATTGATGGCCTGTTCTGGGAAGTTCACGAAGATCCTGAGCATGCACTGTGTGATGGCCCGAATTCATTGCCGCTCGGCCAGGTCAGGGCCATGCTTGAGCAAATTCTGGCCTTTGATGCTATTTTCAAACAGTCAGCGTGAGGTTTCATTTCATGATAGATACCGCAAAAAAGGTACTTCAGATTGAAGCTGACGCAGTGTTGGCGCTTCAGGACCGCATTGATGAAAAGTTTGAAAAAGCCGTTCAGATAATTCTCCAGTGTCGTGGCAAAGTTGTTGTGACCGGCATGGGTAAGTCCGGACTGATCTGCCAGAAAATCGCAGCGACGATGGCTTCAACCGGGACCCCGACGTTTTTCCTGCATCCTGCCGAAGGGATTCATGGTGATCTTGGCATGCTGTCCAAGGGGGATGTGGTCATCGCTGTTTCTTATTCCGGGGAAACTGAAGAGGTCTGCCGGATTTTGCCGGTTATCAAACGCATGGGATTGCCGTTGATTACCATGTCGGGCAATCCGAAGAGTACCTTGGGTGTTGCCGGCGATGTGCATTTGAACGTTCACGTTGAGGAAGAGGCTTGCCCTCTGGGATTGGCGCCAACAGCGAGTACTACTGCAACCCTGGCTATGGGGGATGCTGTTGCGGTTGCCTTGCTTGACCAACGTGGTTTTAAGGCTGAAGATTTTGCCATGTTTCATCCTGGAGGATCCCTTGGCAAAAAGTTGCTGCTACGAGTCGAGGATCTGATGCATGGTGCGGATGAAATTCCTCTGGTTTCGGAGGCGACTCTGGTTCGGGAAGCACTTTTTGAAATCACCAGTAAGCAGCTGGGGGTTACTGGTGTTGTCGATGCTCAGGGTGGTTTAAGCGGCGTATTTACCGACGGGGATTTGCGGCGTTTGATGGAACAGGGGCTCAGCAGTCTGGAGCTGCCGATCAGTAAGGTTATGTCCCGTTCACCAAAACGGATTTTGCAGCGTAATCTGGCCGCCAAGGCGGTTCAGGTCATGGAGTCTCATTCGATTACTTCTCTGTTTGTATTTGCAGATGAAGACCAGGTCGTTCCGGTTGGAATCATCCACTTGCACGATCTGTTGAAGTCGGGAGTTGTCTGATGGATAAGAAGCTGGCGGCCATTAAAATGCTGTTGCTCGATGTTGACGGGGTGCTGACCGATGGGCGGATCATCTATGACAACGAGGGCAACGAGATGAAGGCTTTTGACGTCAAGGACGGTCATGGCCTGAAAATGCTTCAGAGGGCTGGGATTAAGGTCGGTGTTATCACCGGGCGTTCCTCTGCGGTGGTTCAACGCCGTGCCGAGGAGCTTGGTTTCGATGCTCTGTTCCAGGGGGCTTTGACCAAGCTTGAGCCATATGGACAGGTTTTGCAGGAATTTGGTCTGGCTGATCACGAGGTCGCTTATGTCGGCGATGACCTGGTTGATCTGCCGATCCTGCGGCGGGTAGGTTTCAGCGCGACTGTTGCTGATGCTGTCCCTGATCTATTGCCGCTGGTTGATTATGTCTGTAAGCGTCCGGGCGGGCGTGGCGCGGTTAGGGAAATCTGCGACCTGCTGCTGCGGGCTCAGCAACAGTGGGATGCTTTGACACAGCGCTATTTCGTCGATTGACGTGTATATCTGTTGTTTTAAGGCCGGGAGCCCGTACCGTTGAAAGCTAAGCATGTCCTCGGCATATTCATAATAATAACGGTTGTCCTTCTTGCTGTTGTTATTACCAGGCATACCCTTGAACAGCCGCTTGCCGAAGTTGTGGAATCGTTGCCGGACAATGTTGATGTCGCGTTGACCAATCTACATTATTCCCACAATGAAAACGGTATTCGGCAATGGGTCCTTGATGCCGATGAGGCAGAATATCAGCGCCAGGCGGGTCTTGCTCAGTTGTCAAACATCAGGTTGAAGTTTTTTAAAGCCGGATCTTTTTCTGAGATTGTGCTCTCAGCAAGGCATGGCACGTTTGATCAGAGCCGTAATCGGATAGAAATCTGGGATGATGTCCTGATCACGACGGACCGGCATGATCAGTTAACTCTTGACCGTCTCGTTTATGATCAGGCACTGAGGCAATTCAGCTCGGATGGTCCGGTAGCATATAAATCGTCTCAAATGTCGCTAGCGGGTCGTGGTTTACTGCTGAATATTGCGGAAGGTTCCCTGCTGATCAAGGAGCAGGTCCGGGCTCATTTGGAGCCGCAGACAGACAGGTAGATTCCCATGCGTTATGTGTTTTGTTTATTAATTCTTTTGGGCGGATTGATGGTTACGCCAGGTCATGCTGCGCAACCATTGGCGGGGATGAATTTCAGTGAACCCCTGGAAATCTCTTCGCAGAAGCTTGAAGTTTTTCAGAATGATCGGAAAACGGTGTTCTCCGGTCAGGTCGTAGCCCGGCAAAATGAGTTTCAGCTGAATGCCGACCGGCTCACGGTTTTTTATAATGACAAGCAGAATCAGATTGTTCGCCTCGAAGCCGACGGCCAGGTACGGGTTGTTCAATTGGACCGTCAGGCTCAGGCAGATTATGCAGTTTTCAGCCAGGCTGACCAGCAGTTGGTCTTGCGGGGGCATGCACTGTTGCAGCAGGGGGCGAATCAGGTTGCCGGTGAAGAGATCGTTTTTGATCTGGTGAACAATACCAGCGTTGTGAAGAGTTCGGGAGACGGTCGGGTCAAAGCGACCATTCTTCCGCCACAAAAGGGGCCATCAGGGCAGTGAGCCGTCAACTTCAAGCGATTGATTTAGAAAAGAGCTATGGCAAACGTCAGGTCGTTTGCGGTGTGAGTCTTAAGGTGTGTTCCGGCCAAGTTATTGGCCTGCTTGGTCCTAATGGGGCCGGCAAGACAACCAGCTTTTATATGGTTGTCGGACTCGCCCAGCCCGATAAGGGGGGGGTGTTCCTTGATGACGAAGAGATTACCGCTGTTCCCATGTATCAACGTGCCAGGGCCGGTATTTCGTATCTGCCGCAAGAAGCGTCCATTTTTCGTAAACTGACAGTTGCTGAAAACCTGCTGGCTATTATTGAGACTCTTGGGTTAAGCTCGGTCGATGAAAAGCAGCGTCTTGAAGAGCTGCTAGTCGATCTGAATATTGCCCATATTCGCGACTCAAAAGGCTATGCACTTTCCGGGGGGGAGAGGCGCCGGGTTGAGATTGCCAGGTCACTGGTCCTGAATCCTGATTTTCTGTTGTTGGACGAACCGTTTGCCGGTATTGACCCTATTGCTGTTATCGATATTCAAAATATCATAAAACAGCTCAAGGCCCGCGGCATCGGGATCCTGATTTCTGACCACAATGTCCGTGAAACCCTGGGTGTATGTGATCAGGCGTATATTCTCAATCAGGGACGGGTTCTGGAGTATGGCACCCCTGAGGCTATCGCTGAAAGCCCCGTGGCACGCGAGATTTACCTTGGAGATAAATTTAGACTTTAATTGATAGTTGGGTATCTGGCTCTGCTATTGTTGTTTCTTGCCTACTAACTTTTGACTGGATTAGAACAAGACTATGGCTCTAGATCTTCGCTTACAGGTTAAACTCAGCCAACAGCTGGTAATGACACCGCAACTGCAGCAGGCGATTAAGTTGTTACAGCTATCGCGTATGGAGCTGGTCGATGTCGTTAATCAGGAATTGGCTGAAAATCCTTTGCTCGAGGAAGGTCAGGATACCAAAGAAGAGCGTGAAGATGTGTCTTTGACTGATGAAACGCCTGAATCTTATGAATCTTCGCCAGAGCAGGAAATCAAAGGTGAAGATGAAGGGATGGGCGATATTGATTGGCAGACGTATCTGGAAGGGTACAGTTTGTCCAGCAGTGACAGTCGGGACAGTTATGAAGACCTTGAAGAGCGTCCATCATATGAAAGTCTTCTGACCAAGAAGAACAGTCTTTACGATCATTTGATGTGGCAGTTGAGTCTCTCTTCCTTTACTGAAGAAGAACTTGTTGTTGCCACTGAGATTATCGGTAACCTTGATGAGTCCGGGTATCTTAAATCCAGTATTGAAGAAATTGTCGAAATCACCCAACTGGAGCCTGAATTTGTTGAGGTGGTGCTCTACAAAGTGCAGCAATTTGATCCGGCCGGAGTTGCCTGTCGCGATCTCCAGGAATGTCTGATTCTTCAGCTTGAGCGGGTTGATCTCGATGAGTCTCTGGCTGCTGATATTCTGAATAACTGTCTTGCCGAACTTGAAGGGCGTAAATATCCAGTTATCGCAAAAATGCTAAAGGTGTCTCTTGAGGAAGTACTGACTGCTGCCAAGCTGATTTCAGAACTGGATCCGCGTCCCGGGCGGGCTTATAATGAAGAAGACATACACTACATATCTCCGGATATTTTTGTCCACAAAGTCGGCGATGAGTATGTTGTGACGCAAAATGATGAAGGTTTGCCTAATCTGCGCATCAATTCTTTTTATCGCAATGCCTTAAGTAACAGTTCCAGCGTGGATAAAAAGGCGGGGGAATACATTCAGGATAAAATGCGCAGTGCGGTCTGGTTGATCAAGAGCATTCATCAGCGCCAGCGAACAATTTATAAGGTGACAAAAAGTATTGTCAAATTTCAGCGCGATTTCTTTGATTACGGTATTGAACACCTGAAACCCTTGGTGTTGCGGGATGTCGCCGAAGACATTGAAATGCACGAATCGACCGTCAGCCGTGTAACCACCAATAAATATGTGCAGACCCCTCAGGGGCTGTTTGAGCTGAAATTCTTTTTTAACAGTGGTATCAATACAGCAGATGGTGATGCTGTTGCCTCTGAGAGTGTCAAAAGCCGGATTAAGGAAATAATCGGTGGGGAAGATCCGAAAAAACCTTATTCCGATCAGAAAATAGTGGCACTTCTCAAGGAGCAGGATATTAATATTGCGCGCCGGACGGTTACCAAATATCGCGAGATGCTTGGTCTCGGATCTTCAACTGAGCGCAAGCGTCTGTTCTGAAAAAGTTACTTAAAGGGGTGTATGACGCCTAATTCTGCGTTATAATTACAATTAACCCAGGTTCTATACCAGAACCTGTTCTTGCAAGGAGGCTGCTTATGCAAATAACCGTTACCTTCCGTCATATGGAAAGCAGTGACGCCGTGCGCAGTTATGTCGAAGAAAAACTCGCTCGCGTAAAAAAGTATATTGATGAGCCGATCGACGCTCAGGTTGTGTTATCAGTTCAAAAGAAAATAAACCACCGTGCTGAAGTGACCATGGTTGCCAAAGGTCTGACGATGAAGAGCATGGAGGAAAAAGATGATATGTATGCAGCCATCGATCTGATGGTTGATAAAATTGAACGTCAGCTGAAACGCTATAAAGAAAAACTGAAACAACACAAAGGGACCACGACGAGCCAGCGGTTGGTGGCCAAGACCGTTCTTTCGGCAGTCAGTGTTGATGAGGGGCACGAGAGTCCCGAGATCATCCGTAGTCATTCCTTCTTTGTTAAACCGATGTCTGTAGAAGAAGCGGTTATGCAGATGGACCTGCTGAATAAAGACTTTCTGGTATTTACCGATGACCGCTCGGAAGAAATGAATGTTGTTTATCGCCGTAAGGACGGTAATTACGGTTTAATCGTCCCTCAGGGAAGTTAATTATATACGGGTGTTAACGGGCCTGTTCCGGTATTTGGCCGGGACAGGCCCGAGCCTTCTCTTGCTAATAAAGAAACTTGTTATGAAAATTTCTGAATTATTGAATCCTGAAGCAATCGTTGCCGATCTGAGCGCAAAAGATAAAAGTGCTGCTTTGGCAGAGTTGACCGATGCCTTGATAGTCTGTGAACCCGGTCTTGACCGTGACGCAGTCATCGCCGTGTTGCAAGAACGTGAAAAACTAGGCAGTACAGGAATTGGAGATGGCGTCGCAATTCCTCATGGCAAATTACCAGGATTGCCTGAGTTGAAATTGGCGTTCGGACGGAGTCGGGGGGGGGTTGATTTTGAATCAATGGATGGCCAGCCCGCTTTCTTGTTCTTTCTTTTGGTTGCACCCGAAGAATCGGTTGGTGTCCACCTGAAAACCTTAGCCCGTATTTCCAAGTTGTTGAAAGATTCAACTGTACGCAAACAGCTGATTGACGCTGGCGATGCCAAGGATATTTATCAGATTATCGTTGATGAGGAGGGGTAGCCCCTCATGTCCGCTCTTTATAGGCGAATAGTGGTGTATAAGCACGAGGGATTTTATGCCGAAGCTCTCCATACAGGAAATTCTAGACGAAACGGAAGCCGGGCTTGATCTCGAACTGCTTGCCGGAGCCGATGGGCTGAACAAGTGTATTTCTGTTCCTAGAATTCAGAAGCCCGGCCTGGCCTTGGCCGGGTATATTGACAGTCTGCATGCCGACAGGGCGCAAATTCTCGGGGCCACGGAATTAAGTTTTTTAGCCGGCATGCCGGAAGAAAAGGCTAGAGAACAAGTCGAGCAACTTTGCCAGCGGGACCTGTCCTGCCTGATTGTGACCAAGAATCAGGTTGTTCCTGCTTATCTTATTGAGTCTGCCAACCGTGGTAATACCCCTCTGCTAAGAACCAGCCATCTCAGTTCTCATTTTATTTCGCTGATCACCCGCTTCCTTGAGGAACGTCTGTTGCCGACATCAACACTTCATGGAGTTCTTGTTGATGTCCTTGGCATGGGGGTCCTGATTCAGGGGAAAAGCGGGGTTGGAAAGAGTGAGTGTGCTTTGGAATTGATTCTCCGTGGTCACCGGCTAGTGGCCGATGATATCGTTAAAGTGCGCTTTAAGCTACCGTCAGTCGTCTTTGGGGAGGGGATGGATCTGCTCCATCATCATATGGAGATCCGTGGCCTGGGTATTATCAATCTGAAGCATCTTTTTGGGGTCGCTGCTATTCGGGAACGAAAAAAAATTGATCTGGTTGTTGAGCTGGTCGCCTGGAATGAGCAGGAAACCTATGACCGCCTTGGGGTCGATGATATGACATTCAACCTGCATGGTGTAGAGTTGCCATTTGTCAGGGTGCCCGTCGCTCCAGGGCGCAATATCAGCTCCATTGTCGAGGTTGCAGCTCGTAACCAGTTACTGAAAGAAATGGGTTACCACAGTGCCCGCGAATTTCAGGAGCTCCTTGAACGACGTATGGCCGAGGCCGCACAGCTTCATTCTCATACGATTATTGGAGATGATCTCGAATGATCAGCCGTCTTCTCGTTATTACCGGTTTGTCCGGTTCCGGCAAGTCTACAGCAGCTCGAGCCCTCGAGGATCAGGGCTTCTTCGTTGTTGATAACCTACCTCTGGTCATGCTGCCAGACTTTGTCCGGCGTGCTGAAGAGGGGTTACAGGACAAGGCCAATGTCGCTGTTGTCATTGATGTCCGGAATCGCGGGTTTCTGGTCGATCAGGGGGGGACGTTTGACAGTTTACGCCATGCAGGTTACCGTCTCGATATCCTGTTTATTGAGGCCGCTGATGATGTTTTGCTACGGCGTTATTCAGAGACCCGCCGCCTGCATCCCCTGGCTCTTTCTGATTCAGTTATGGACGGTATCCAGCGTGAACGCCAGCAGTTGCGCCTGTTACGTGAAAGCGCGACCCAAATTATCGACAGCAGTAATCTGACCACCCTGCAACTTAAAAATTCGATGCTGACCTGGTTGGGTGAAGATCAGCAATCCGCCTTGATTGTCAATCTTGAGTCCTTTGGTTATCGCTATGGAGTGCCACCGGCTGCCGATCTGGTTTTTGATGTTCGTTTTTTGCCAAATCCGCACTATATTGATCACTTACGTCCTTTGACCGGGTGCGATCCTGTTCTGCGTGAATACGTACTTGGGCAGCCTGTGTGCCAGGAATTTCTTGGTCATCTGAAACAATTACTGGAATTTCTCATTCCTCATTATCATAATGAGGGGAAGAGTTATTTAACGATTGCAATTGGTTGTACCGGTGGAAGACATCGCAGTGTGTCGATTGTTGAGTATTTGCACAATAACTTCCCTGCCTCGCGCGTTGAGATGCGTGTTCAGCATCGGGATATCGCAAAGGGTTGATGAATGATTGGTCTGGTTATTATTTCTCATGGCAGACTCGCTGCAGAACTGGTTCTCTCTGCTGAGATGATCATTGGTCCCCTGGAAAAAACCGCCAGTGTAAATATTGATCGCCAGATGTCGCCTGATGCTGCAGTGAAGGAGCTGCGTGCGGCTGTCGCTGCAGCAGGCGTCGATGAGGACGGGGTTATCATTCTGACCGATTTATTCGGTGGTACGCCGACCAATCTCAGTGTTGAGTTTCTGTCTAGTGGACAGGTTGAAATTATCACTGGCGTGAATCTGCCTATGGTATTGAAGTGTGCAAGTGGCAGGCTTAATAAAGGGCTTTCAGAATTAGCGTCGTTTCTAAAGGATTACGCTAAAGAGGCAATTATCCGCCCGAGTGAGCTGCTAAGATAAACTGACAGAAATTTGAGGCGTTTTATGTCCCTTGTGTTAACACGTGTCGACAACAGATTAATACACGGTCAGGTATTGGAATCCTGGGTGCCTTTTCTCCAGGCTGACTGTATTCTGGTTGCCAATGATGATATTGCCGGTAATCCTCTTAAAAAAATGATGATGCAGGCTTCTGTCCCGAGTCGCATGAAGGTTGAAATCGGTCGCGTTGAACAGATTGCCAGTCTGCTTAAGGACGGTCAGTATCAGAATTCTAAAATTCTGCTGCTTTTCGGGACCACCACAGATGCACTGAAGGCCTTTCGTCTCGGGCTTGAATTTGCCCAGCTGAATTTGGGCAACCTGCATGCGGAAAGAGGCAAAGCGCAATTGTGCTGTACGGTTTTTCTTGATCCTGCGGATGTTGAAGATCTTGAATATCTTGATCGGCATGGTGTTGATATCTCTGCGCGCTGTATTCCCGCGGATAATGCCCGACCTTGGCGTAAGCTGGTCCCATTGGCAAAGGGGTAGGATGATTGTTTGAAAGCGTTCTGTTAGGAGGACTGGCCAGCCTCATCTGTGGACTTGATCGTATTGCTGTCATGCAGATCATGCTTTCGCGGCCGCTTGTCGCCGCGCCACTGACGGCCTGGCTGTTGGGAGCCCCTGAACTAGGTTTGCAGGTCGGCATCATGCTTGAGCTACTCTGGTTGGCGCGCTTGCCGGTTGGAGCAGCAGTTCCCCCTGATGATACCCAGGTTGCCGTGGCTGCTGCCGTTCTTTCCGTCTTTTTTTCCGCAGAGTACCCCGACGCGGGAATAGCCATCGTCGTATTGTGTTTATTGGTATGTTTACCGTTTGGCAAAATAGGTCAATATTTTGATCATTATGCGCGGCAGTTTAATAACCGGCTGCCGAGAACCGCTGAAGAAATGATTGAACGGGGAGCTTTACGTCAGGCAGAACTGCAGCATCTGCGCGGTCTTCTGGATTTTAGCATTGCGATTGTTTGTACGTATCTGGTTGTTATTGGCGGTGGACTACTGATGATTCCGCTTCTGTGGCCACCCTTTCAGGCTGTGCTTGTCAGCTCCAGCCCCTGGTTGATGTTGGCCTTGCCCCTGGTTGGTATTGCGGTTATTTTGGGAACCATCAATGTCAGCCGTGCTCTGACTCTGTTCAGTGCTGCCTTCGGTATGGCATTTCTGTTGTTGTGGCTGGTTTAGCTATGGTTATTACGCCAATAACAAAATTGCATATCTGGCTACGGCTCCTGTTGCTTCAGTCCAGCTGGAACTATGAAAGGCATCAGGGCCTGGGTTTTTTTTATGCATTGTTGCCTGGGCTTAAAAAATTATACAGCGGGCAGCAGTTGCTCGACGTATCTCGCCGTTATGTTGGTTATTTCAATACTCATCCGTACCTGACTCCGTTAGTAGCAGGGGCGGTGTTAAGGCTTGAAGAAGAATTGGCAAAGGGGAATACCCCGCCGGTTGATGTTGATGATTTTAAAGAAATTGTCGCAGCGCCTTACGCGGCTATAGGTGATGCTTTGTTTTGGGGGGGGATGCGACCTCTGGCCGCTGGCATCGGATTGTTCTTTGCTATAAAAGGGTTGCTGTGGACCCCTTTGGTATTTTTAGCCTTCTTCAATGTTGTGCCCCTCTGGTTTCGTGGTGTTTTTTTTCTGCGAGGTTATCGCCAGGGTTTGAAATCCGTTGAATTTATTCAGCAGAATCGCTTGCCCGATTGGGCGGTTCATACGAAAGAAACTGCGATTATCATTCTTGGTGGCCTGAGTGCTTTCATGGTTTTTGCTCACGTCAACCATCACGGTCTTACGGAATGGTTCGGTTTTTTTACGATCATTCCTGTGGCGGCGCTGAGCTACGTCGCTCGCAAAGGGATATCCGCTTCCTGGCTGATCTCGATTGTTACACTGGTGATTTTATTACTTGGATTATTTTGGGTCGATCTGACTCAATTGTTAAACGTTTAGAGGATAGAATGCAAAGTCGGAACTTTACAATAAAGAACAGGCTCGGGTTGCATGCGAGGGCAGCGGCTCAGCTGGTGCAGACCGCAAATAAATTTACTTCAGAAGTTGTCCTGAAAAAGGACGATGTTGAAGTTAACGGGAAAAGTATTATGGGAATTTTGCTCCTGGCTGCGCCGCAGGGAACTGATATCAGTGTTGATGTCAGTGGTGCAGATGAGGATTTGGCGATGATAACAATTGCGGATTTGATTGAGGACGGATTTGGGGAAGATTAAGGTAGAACCGGATACATATCTCGTAGGTATCGGTGTTTCTCCGGGGATTGGTATTGGTGAGGTTTTTCTTCTCGACCAACGCCCGGTCGTAGATCATGAAACCATCGAAGCCGATGAGGTCGCTGCAGAACTGGAGCGTTTTCATCAGGCCGTTAAACTGGCAAAAGAACAGCTGCAGGCGATCAAGCAGACGGTCTCCAATCAGGACCATTTGCAGGAGCACCTGTATATCCTCGATACCCACCTGCTGATTCTTGATGATGATATGCTCATCAAGGGAACGGAAAAAGCCATTCGGGATCAGCTCTGCGCGGTTTCCGCTTTGTCTTACATTTTAGAGAAACTGCGCAACCTGTTTAATGAAATTGAGGACGAGTATCTGCGTGAGCGTCGTTCTGATGTCGATGCTGTCGGTGAACGGCTGATCCGCATTCTGACCGGAGCCAGTGAGCGTTCAGTGACGATGGTTGAACACCAGTCAGTGATTGTCGCTCATGATTTGTCCCCTGCGGAAACCATGCAGCTTGACCGTTCGCAGATTCTCGGTTTTCTGACTAATAAGGGGGGGCGGACTTCTCACACAGCAATCCTGGCGCGTTCACTTGATATCCCTGCCGTCGTCGGGCTTGAAAACGTCACTCAGCTGGTCAATGATCGCATGTCGATCATTATTGATGGGTCCACCGGCGTAGTTGTCCTGAACCCGACGCATAATACTCTGGAGGAGTATCGCCAGCGTAAAAGGACCTATGAGCTTCTTGAACGGGATCTGGAGCGGTACCGTGACCTGCCGACACTGACAACCGATCGAATCCGAATAGCATTGCGTGGAAATATAGAGTTGCCATCCGAGCTGGAACTGGTCATAAAGCACGGTGCTGAAGGAATAGGCTTGTTCCGGACCGAATTTCTTTATTTGGGGCGTAGCACACCTCCTTCAGAAGAGGAACAATTCGAGGTTTACAGCAAGGTCATTAAAGCCTTCCCTCATCACCCGGTAACCCTGAGAACCCTTGATATCGGTGGCGATAAATTTGTTCCTGAGCTGAACTTGGCCGAAGAAGATAATCCCGCCATGGGGTTGCGCGCTATTCGCTTTTCGCTGCGCGAGCTGACCCTGTTCCGCCAGCAACTGCGGGCTATGCTCAGGGCTTCCTGTTTTGGGCAGTGTCGTATCATGTTTCCCATGATCAGCGGTGTAGCCGAAATTCGTGCCTGTAAACGCGTGCTGCACGATGTTGCCGAAGAATTGGATCAGGAGGGGATCGCGTATCATTCTGATATCAAGATAGGTATCATGATTGAAACCCCGTCCGCAGTGTTGATCGCTCCACTGCTGGCCAAGGAAGTCGATTTCTTTTCCATTGGCACCAATGATCTGATTCAGTACTGTTTGGCGGTTGATCGTGGCAATGAGTATGTCGCCTATCTCTATGATCCTCTGCACCCTGCTGTGTTAAGGGCTCTGCAGCTGACCTGCGATGCGGCAAATAATGCCGGTATTGAGGTATCCATGTGTGGTGAAATGGCCGGAGATCCTCTTTATGCCATGGTGCTGGCGGGATTTGGTTTCCATGAATTATCGATGAATCCGGTCTGTGTGCCACGCGTTAAGAGAGTGATGAGGCATATTTCAAAAAGCGATGGCAAACGTTTTATTGAAGGTCTGCTGACCTTGTCGACCTGTAAGGAAATTTCCGGAATGATTGATGATGAAATGCGCAAACGGCTCCCGGAAATTTTTGCTCAGCCGATCATCTGATGCCGCTTTGCCAGTTGGGGGTGTATGAGACCTGTTTTCGGATAGAAATCCGTAAAAGAGATTGACTAGGTGCTGTTAGGCAAATAGAATCACCCGTTTGTTAACGTTCAAATAACTCGTTATGGAGGACTTTTATCATGGCCATGACCGATTTTTTATTTACTTCTGAATCCGTAAGTGAGGGGCACCCTGATAAGGTTGCGGATCAGATTTCAGATGCCGTACTTGATGCGATTCTTGGACAGGATCCGACGGCACGTGTTGCCTGCGAGACCCTGGTAACCACCGGTATGGCCTTTATCGCCGGCGAGATTACTACCACCGCTTATGCTGATTTGCCGGCGATTGTACGTAACACCATCAAGGATATCGGTTATTGTGATTCTGCTATGGGGTTTGATTACAATACATGCGCAGTTATGACCTCTATTGATCAGCAGTCTCCCGATATCTCCCAGGGGGTTACTGCCGGAGAGGGGATGTTTAAAGAACAAGGGGCCGGAGACCAGGGATTGATGTTTGGTTTCGCCTGTGATGAGACCCCTGAACTGATGCCGATGCCGATCACTTTTGCACATCGTCTGACCAAGCGTCTGGCCGATGTGCGAAAAAGTGGCCAGCTGAGCTTTCTGCGCCCGGATAGCAAGTCGCAGGTCTCAATCCAGTATATTGATGACAAGCCAACTCGTATTGATACGATAGTTATTTCTTCTCAGCATACGCCTGAAGTCAGTTATGACGTATTGAAAGAGGCCATTATTGAAGAAGTTATCAAAGCGACCATGCCTGCTGAGTTGCTTGATGATAAAACCCGCTTCCTGATCAACCCAACGGGCCGTTTTGTTGTTGGTGGACCGATGGGGGACTGTGGCTTGACCGGTCGGAAAATCATTGTTGATACCTACGGTGGACAAGGTTCTCATGGCGGTGGCGCATTCAGTGGTAAAGACCCCTCAAAAGTTGACCGTAGCGCTTCTTACATGGCTCGTTACGTAGCCAAAAACCTTGTTGCCGCAGGACTGGCTACCAAATGTGAGGTTCAGGTTGCCTATGCCATCGGCGTTGCCGATCCGGTTTCCATTATGATCAATACCTTCGGTACCGGTGTGATTCCATCCAACCGTATTGCTGAAATCGTACGTGAAGAGTTCGATATGCGGCCTTCCGCTATTATTGAGCAACTTGACCTGCTCAAGCCGATCTATCGTCAGACCGCAGCCTATGGCCATTTTGGTCGTGAATTGCCGGGCTTTACCTGGGAAGTGACCGATCGGGTTGATTCTCTGCGTGAAAGAGCTGGCCTTTAAAACGAAAACGCCGGGTTGCTTCTATAGCAACCCGGCGTTTTTATTGCGTTGTTTAATCTCTAAATCGCTTAGTTATGTCTTGATAGGCATCAATGCGCCGATCTCTTAAAAACGGCCAGATGCGCCGCGTTTTTTCCGCCTGGCCTAAATTCAAAGTAAGCACAATTTCTGTTTCTTCACTTGAGCCTGCCTGGGCGAGTACCTCACCCTGTGGGTCGGCAATAAAACTGTTGCCCCAAAACTGAGCTCCGGCGGTCTGGTGGCTCGGGTCAGGTTCATAACCAACCCGGTTGATAGCAAGAACCGGGAGCCCGTTGGCGATGGCATGACTGCGCTGGATGGTGATCCAGGCGTCTTGCTGGCGTTGCTGCTCTTTCTGAGTATCCGCAGGATCAAAACCGATAGCCGTTGGATAGATAAGAATATCGGCACCGGCCAGGGCCATCAGTCGTGCTGCTTCCGGGTACCATTGATCCCAGCAGACCAGCACTCCCAGAGTGCCCAGCGAGGTTTTTACCGGCTCAAAACCAAGATCTCCTGGGGTGAAATAGAACTTTTCATAATATCCGGGATCGTCCGGAATATGCATCTTCCGATAAATACCGGCAACCGAACCATCCTTTTCAAGCACAACTGCAGTATTGTGATAAAGACCTGGAGCTCTTTTCTCAAACAGAGAGAGAATCAGCACGATCCCGAGTTCCCTGGCCAATTGACCAAACTGTTCTGTTGCCGGCCCTGGAATCGGTTCCGCCTGGTCACATAAATCAGGGTTCTCGGTCTGGCAGAAATAAAGGCCGCAGTGCAGTTCCTGCAGGGCGATCAGTTGTGCTCCGCGGGCGGCTGCACGTCTTATCGCGGCACAACTTTTTTCGATATTGGCAGCCCGATCGACGCTACAGCTCTGTTGCACAATACCTACGGTCAGTTCCTTCATGGTAAGACTCCTTGAGGGATTTGCATGGTGATGCAGTGGAGCGATCCATGCTGTTTGATCAAAGGGCGGCAGTCTATCCCTATGATTTTACGCTCTGGGTAGGCTGCCGCGATAGCGGCGAGAGCATTTTTATCGGCCGGGTCATTATAGGTGGGCACCAGAACCGCTCCGTTGGTCACCAGGTAGTTTGCATAGGTTGCCGGTAACCGGTCTTCACCTTCAAAACAGGGCTGTGGCCATGGCAGGGGTAGCAACCTGTAGGGCTTCCCCTCTCGGTTTGTGAACGTCTGCAACTGCTTCTTCATACGCTGCAGGGCCGGATAATGCTCGTCCTCAGGAGTAGTACATTCAACATAGACAATGGTGTTGTTCGGGCACAATCGGGCCAGGGTGTCGATATGTGAGTCGGTATCATCGCCAGCCAGATAGCCATGATCAAGCCACAGGATGTGATCACAACCCAAGTCACGGCGCAGAAGATCAGTAAGATCTTGCTGTGAAAGATGGGGATTGCGATTAGGATTAAGTAGGCACTCACTGGTGGTTAACAAGGTCCCGTTCCCGTCACTTTCAATACTCCCTCCTTCAAGGATCAGGCCTTTTGTCTGCATTGGGGTTGTACCAAAGACGCCGGCAGCATGCAGTTTCTTGCTGATTTGATTATCATGATCTGCTGCAAATTTAAGCCCCCAGCCATTAAAGCCAAAGTCAAGCAGCGTCGGTTTTTGCTCTACCTCAATAGTTATAGGTCCAAAGTCCCGCGCCCAGGTGTCGTTGGTTGGGATATTGAAAAGATGAATGTTTTCAGTCCCAATGGATGCGTCCGATAGCTTTTGTCTGACTTGTTCTGGTTCCGGTGTGACAATAATAACGCGGGTCCAGTTGACCAGCTCCCTGGTCAGTGCACAATAGGTAGCATCGACTTCGGGCAATAAATCGGCCCAGTCCGTAGCGCTGTGGGGCCAGGCCAGTATGACAGCGTCCTGTGGTTCCCATTCTGCAGGCAGACGAAGGGAGGAAGTTGTTTTTATCATGATCAAAAATCCTTATAGCAGCTCATCTGGTGAACGTGTGGTTAAACAGTAACAGGTTATGGGAAAAGAGTGTGCTCAAGTAATATTTTGACGCCAATGCCGATCAGCAGTAACCCGCCGAACACCTCCACTCTGGTCCCCCATGCGGCACCAAGTCGGCGTCCTAGTAACATACCCGCCAGGGTCAGAACACAGGCTGTAAGTCCAATCACTATGGCTGGGGTCCAGATAACAATCCCCAGTAAGGCCAGACTCAGTCCGATAGCCAAAGCGTCAATGCTGGTGGCGATGCTTAACATGACCAGGGATATGCCGCGCGTGGGGTCTCCGCTCGCTTCATTGTTTTCATCATGTGTCAAGGCATCTTTCAACATTTTTGCTCCAACACAAAAAAGCAGGGTAAAGGCCACCCAGTGATCAAACGCTTCAATTTTCTCTCGCAGGCCGATTCCCGCAAGCCAGCCTAGAATTGGCATAAGGGCCTGAAACAGACCAAAGTGAAAACCAAAGCGAAACAGGTGCCTTCCGGTCAGTTTGGGTAGTGTAAGTCCTGCGGCTAATGCTACGGCAAACGCATCCATCGCCAGTGCCACGGCTATGCCTGCAAGAGCTGTAAGGTCCATACTTAAGTCCTTTTAGTTTGCTGGCCTGTTTGGATCATAATTATCCGTATCCGTATCCGTATCCGTATCCGTTGCCAGCATGTTGCCGGATAATATCTGAAAAGTGGCATTATATAGCATGGGTAAACAGGTTTTGTCATCTGACCTAGAGTTTGTTTCGTAAATTTGTTCATGCAATTTTTTATGCTCACTTTTTTAACAAGCTCTGGCATATGAACGACTTTTTGCGGATGTGATCAGCTTCAATTGCTTTGAATTTGACACGACTTGGACTGTAGCAACATTGTTAGCAGGGATTGCCGCGATGTTACTCATTCTTCTGAGGGGGGACTGATCTTCAACCGCTTGAGGTGGGCTCCTAAGGTTGTGGTGAAAAAACAATAGACGAAGAAAAGCATCAAGGGGGGCAGTTTACCGGCGGTGTTTTTTGTCCTCAGCATCATCTTCAATTTATTCGTGAAGCGCTCGAGCGCCTGGATAGGCAGGGACTGGGGGGATGAGTAGCCATGGCATAACGGAAGAAGATGCTGCTATTGTCCTGGTTGCTGCGGTAGTTTTGCGATTTGCTGATTGTTAAAAATGGTACGGGCAAAGGAACTTGAAGCATGCTTTCAGTCCTCTTTGCCCGTAACTCTGATAATTACTCGTCGACGGTGACCTTCTCGATCAGGATAAGCTCTTTCGGAACGTCCTGATGATGCATATGCATGCCAGTTGGAACTTTGGCAATCTCATCGACAATCTCCATTCCTTCAGTGACCTGGCCAAACACAGCATAACCATATTGATTTGGACTGGTGCCCTGGTGATCAAGGAAGTTGTTGTCAACCAGGTTGATAAAGAATTGGCATGTTGCACTGTCAACCACCTGGGTGCGTGCCATGGCAATCGAACCTCGAACGTTTTTTAGACCGTTAGATGCTTCATTTTTAATTTGGCCACTTGGTTTCTTTTGTGCCATCTCTGCGGTGAATCCACCCCCCTGGATCATAAAGTTGGGAATAACCCGGTGGAAGATAGTCTGCTCATAAAAACCGTCTCGTGCATAAGACAAAAAGTTCTCAGTGCTAATTGGGGCTTTTTCCGCATCAAGCTCAATAACAATGGTTCCTTTGTTGGTTTGCACGCGTACGGTTGGTTGGGTGCTCATGTTAGACTCCTTATTATTTCTCAATGAAAGTAACGTCATTGACCATAATCAGCAGGTGATTAGGGCAGATAGCAAGTAGCCATCCAGAATTTCCGGATGGCTACTAGTTGCCTATAATGCCGTGATCCGGCTTTTAAATTCAAGCGTCAAATGTGGAAAATGATGTGCCGTTCTGCAGCAGCCTGCTAAATTCATGCTCTGGTAACGGCTTGCTGAACAGGTAACCCTGATAGATAGTACACCCTTTTTCTTCCAGAAAATTCAGCTCATACTGGGTTTCGACACCTTCTGCGATAACCTTGAGGTCAAGGTGTTTTGCCATAGAGATGATGGTGTCGACAATTGCTGCGTCATTAACATCGTTTTCTATATCACGCACAAAGGACTGGTCGATCTTCAGAATATCGAGGGGCATTTTTTTTAGATAGGCCAAGGACGAATAGCCAGTTCCAAAGTCATCAATCGACAGCTCAATGCCAAGATCTTTCAGTCCCCGCATTTTTTCAATGGTATCAACGATATTGTCAATCACCATGCCCTCGGTCAATTCCAGCCCCAGCTGGCCGGGGTCGGCGCCGGTATCACTCAGAATCTGTTTGACCTGGCTGATGAAATTTGGCTGGCGGAATTGGCGTGGACTGACGTTGACGGCCAGATGATGTATGCTGTGACCCCTGTCGCTCCAAATCTTCAGCTGCTGACAGGCCGTTTTTAAAACCCATTCACCGATAGGCAGAATCAGTCCGGTGACCTCAGCTACCGGGATAAATACGGCAGGCGAGATGAATCCTTTTTCGGGATGATTCCAGCGGATCAGAGTCTCTGCGCCGACAATGTTGCCGTTACTGTTGACCTGCGGCTGGAAGAATAGGCTCAACTGGCCTCGTTCCAGTGCGTAGCGCAATTCTTTTTCAATCGCCAGCCGCGAATCGGCTGCCTGCTGCATACTTGGCAGGAAGAATCTGATGGTGTCGCGGCCATCCTCTTTAGCCCGGTACATTGCGGTATCTGCGTAACGCAGAATATCTATTCCCGATTCTCCCTGTTGCGGTGTCATCTCTTCACACGGGAACATAGCGACACCAATGCTTGGTGATATGTGTAATTCGTGACCGGAAATTCTATAGACTTCCGCCAGGTTGGCTTTAATCTGCTCTGCCTTGCTTTGGGCCATGGCGATCGCGATGGATTCGTCATCTCCCAGATCGCTTAATAATACAACAAATTCATCACCACCGAGGCGCGAAACCGTATCCTCTGTTCTTAAACCAAGGTTCAGACGGCGGGCAACCTCTTTAAGCAGGGCATCTCCGATGGGGTGTCCCAAAGAATCATTGATATTCTTGAAACGATCCAGGTCCAGATAAAGCATGGCGCCGAAGTGACCGTAGCGCCGGACCCGGCTGATAATCTGTTCCAGACGATTCAGCAGTAGTCTACGGTTAGGAAGATCCGTAAGCGCATCGTAGTAGGCCAGATATTCAATTTGTTCTTCAGCCTGTTTGCGCTCTGTAACGTCGCGCAATGTGCCACAGATTATATTTGCTCCCTTTACCAGTTCCTGCTGGAAGGTGGCATTAAGTGAACAGGGGATGCGGTGACCATTTTTGTCGTTCAGCTCTATTTCAAAATCAGTCAGCCGATCCTCCGCCCGTAACCGGCGGAACAGATACTCTCTTTGCAGGCTGTCTGGAAACAGGCTGCTGATATTTTTATTCAGAATGTCAAGGCGATTGTAGGACGATATTTTGGATATGGATGGACTTATTTCAAGTATTTTCCCTTCCATATCGATTTCAAGATAAACGTCCTGGAGGTTTTCAAATATAGAGCGGTATTTCTCTTCGCTGAGTTTGAGGTTGAGGTGCGACTGATTAAGATCTTTAACCGCTTTTTGCAGGGCCTCGGTCCGTTTGGTGACTTCCTCCTCGAGGTTCTCCTGGTATATACGGTTTTCTACGATCAGGCGAGACCGTTCAATGGCTTGATTAATGGCATGGAGCAGTACCGACATGTCCTGAATCGGCTTAAGCAGATAGTTCCAAGCTCCTTTATGAATCGCTTCAATCGCATCGCCGATAATACCAGTACCGGAGACAACGACGATGGGAGTGTCTGGTGAAGCATTTTTAATATGTTCAAGAACTTCGAGACCGTCAACTTCCGGCATCCGCAAGTCACAAAGGACTAGATCTGGTTTCTCTCGATGGAAAATTTCCAGCCCGTCACGACCGTTTTCAGCTTCGAGAACCTGAAAGTCGAAATCTTCTAAAAACAGCCGGAAGCTGTCTCGGATATCCTCTTCGTCATCAATGGTCAGGATAACCGGGCTTTTGCGAGGTTCCATGAATAATAGCCTTTGCCACCACCGAGAGGTGCGTGACCTGGTTGTATGAGTTAAGTCAAAGGCTGTCGCGGTCCTAAACCGTTAAGCCTCTATCGACGCATATATGTCTAATTTTGTAGTTTTTCTCATGATATTATGCAGATAGAAACCTTATTAGTCAAATTTAATTTCTTCAGGGCGATGGTTTTTTTAAGCATATCACAAATCACCAGTTAGTTTTTGCAGGGTGAAAAGTTTTGGATTAACGCTAATGATTTCGGCAACAATTTCAGAAAATTGCTGAAAATCTACATTTTCTTCAGTATCGGTCCCCTGAAAATAACGATAACCATGAGGTAACGCGCTATACTTCCCATCGTAAAGCAGGGTCAGGTCAACCAGATCATTAACCCGACCACTGGTTTCCCATGGATCACGATAATTATACTGGCGAGCGGTGATCTGCAAGGCCAGACTGTTTATGAATACGGCGCGGACCTCAAATGAAAAGTCGCGCGGTGAGCCATAATATTCATTGCGGCCCGACCTGCTGCGGACCTTTGCTCCAAGGTTTTCAAGATATTCAGTGAATGATTCTTCAGACATGGGTAGCTGTTCAGGCATCAATTTGTCTCCCGTCATTATGTCGATTCTGGCCTATTATCCTGATGTTCCTGGGCGAATCAGGGGGGGCAAGAAACAGCTCCACACCCCAGGTCGCTGGTTTCTGCCCATCAGGGGAGAGTACCCATAGGGTAGGGATGTCGCAGGTTTCGGGGGCAGTTCCATAGCCGTCGGTCAGATAGATGATGGCTCCTGGACGGGGATTCTGGTGGCTTGCGTAGTCGAACGCTGGCCGAAAATCGGTATAGCCACCCCCGCGAAACACCTCGATGATCTGAGGGGATCCTGTGAATGATTCTATTTTCTGAATACGGCTGCCACAGTAAAGCACTGTGATTCTGCTCTGCCGTGCCCTGGTGATGTGCATAAGTTCACAGGCAAATGCTTCTCTTAGCGTCTGCGTATCGGTTGAATCGCTGACATCTATCGCCACCAGCAGATTCAAATATTGTTGCTTGCGATGACCTGGAGTCCTCTGCCCGAAACGGCGATGGGGGCGAGTCCAGGTTGTCGTTGCCCCAACCCTGCCGGCGGTGCCAATAAATTGTCTGAGAATCTGCTGCCAGGGAATTTTAGGGGGAGCCAAATACTGAGCAAGTAGATTTTTCAGGTCTGCTTCAAGCTCTTGATGACATTTTTTCCAAGCACTTTGGACCATTTGCCTGACGACTTGCTCAGCCAGCGCCAGGGGGGTCCGATCAGCTTCCTGCCAGTAACTATGGTCATCAACAGGCTGGAACTGCTGCGAGGCTTGCGTCAGTTGGCCTGTCGATTTTTGCCCCATGTCAGTCATCGTCTGATTGTTTCCATGACCAGCTTTTTTCAGTTTCCCAAGAACCGGCATAAGTGTCAGGCGTTGATAATATTCTTCGGCGGCAAGCCCTGAAGGGAACTTGAATTTCGATGGCTGAGGGGCTTCTGGTGGCAGATTGTCAATGCTTGGATTAATGGCAAGGTCACAGGCTAGATCCCAGGCCCACTGCTGCCTCTCTTTGCGTCGACTGGGGTGAAGATGCAGAACATGCTTTACCAGATGCTCAAGCATGGCAACCCGTTCGGCATCGCTGAACAACGCATACCGGGCCGGATTAATGAACAGGGTCGGAGTGCCGTCACATATTGTAACCGCCAGGGCCTGTTCTGTTGACATTGTCCGACGGCGAAACTGCAGCAAAAAGTGACCGTAAAAAGGCCGGTGTTTTAGCAGCTGGACAACTGTATTCTGTAGAAGCCGCAATGGATCAGGCGACATCCTGGCTGATGTGACGGATGGTGTCGAGTATAGTGTCATCGTATTTATCCTGACAAAGGATATTTGCAACAGCAGGGATGCGGAGCAGGGCTTTCACCAGGCCGAAGCGCATGTCGCGCGGGAGAATATCTATGTAGGCGACCAGGTTGTCCTGACGGGCTGGGTTAAGTTCCGGATTCTGCTGCAGGACATGGATCAGGTCATGCATGGTCGCCGCTTGAATGTCATCCCTTTGTCCCTGTGCCTGATCTGCAACCTGTGCCCAGTTGTTCAGAATGTCGGTTGCCTGAAGATGTCTGTCGTGCTGTTCAGCACACCATTGCAGGAAACTGACTGCTGCTTCACGTCCAATCACACCACTATAAACTTCCATTTCCAGTTCCTTGGGAAAACGGCACTGCTGGCGCAGGGTGCTGACCATTTCCCAAGACCGTTCTGAGGGCTCAATCTGCATATCCATAGGGGGGTTGTTTAAGGACAGGAACTGTTCGTTGGCCGTAATAAACTGGCGGACCATCGTGTCATAGTTTTCCTGTGACGCATGGCGCGACCAGCATTGCGCATCGGTTTCAACCATAATGACAACCATCCGGTCTAGTAGTGCCCGGTCAAGGGGGGCGACCTGATAAGTTCCGTCAGGAGGATTGATGGCGACTACAACCCGATGCTGAGGTGAAAGTTTATGGGTATGAAGTGCTCGTTGCTGCCCTTCTGCGGGGGGTTCCACAAATTGAAAAATGGCCTGTAGAGTGTCTTCCTGCTGGGCGCGGTTGAGTTCATCACAGTGAATGACTGTAGATGCGGCATCATGGGTCGGCCACCAACAGGGGCGTGACCAGTGCATGACGTCACCATCGCGATAGGGAATGCCAACCAGGTCTCCAACTTCCATCTGCCCAAGACGCAGTGGTATATATGCCTTGCCGAGATCACGACAGGTTTGGATGATCCCGGCCGTTTTGCCGACGCCACGATGCCCTACGACACAGGGAGTTAAGTCTGTTTTCGTCAAGATTTCTTTCAGAACGATTTTCATCTGATCGATATTCATAATAAATCCATTTTGGTGCTTTTATGAAATAATACTGAAGTTGTCAGCTATTGATAGCATAGCATCGAAATAGGTGCAAGCCTGGCCATGCTGCCAGGGAATTGCTAACTTTTTATTGGGGCGTGACGGAGAAGATCCTGGCCGACAATTGCGCTGACAAAAACAAAGTCCGACAGGAAATAAGCTCTCGGCCGGACTGCTTTAGATTTTTGGAGCTGTATGGACAGATGACAGCGTCTAGCTGACCAGGGAGTGGATAATTTTTTCTGTTTCCATACGGAGAATTTCAACAGCTTCTTCAGTAATGAAAAACTTATTGACGATATCTGTGGGAATTTGCCGTATGACAGAATCCCCGTTAGAGCCATAGTTGAAGTTGTAGCTGAGCAGATTTGCTGCGAATGTCGCACTGATAATATCCTGCTCCATTGGCGTGTTTTGCGGAGCATGGTGCCAATAAATAGCATTGACAATAAAAGGTGGCAGCGCCCACCATTCAGCCAGGAATCCACCCAGTTCGGCATGATCGGTGTTGTACTGATTACGCTCGGCAGTCTCTAGCGGGATTTTATTCAGTTTGGATGCCATGATCGCATGCTCAAATTTATCCGCAAAGAAAGATGCAGTCACCAGCTTCCCCATATCGTGGAGCAACCCGGCTACAAACGCTCGATCATGGCGCATAGTATCCGCAGGATAGACTGTTTTTATCAGTAGCCTGCTCAGACACGCCGAGGCCATTGAATGTTTCTGGAAACGTTTGAAATCAAAGCCTTTAACTTTGATCACTTTGTCAGAGATGGCCCGGTTGACCGCTTCAGACAAGATGAGATTTTCAACGATATCTGTTCCGAGAACGATAATTGCTTTTTTGATCGTATCAACCTGAAAGCGTTGGCCAAATAACGCCGAATTGGCCCACCGCAACAGAATGCTGGTCAATGACACGTCTTGACCGATATACTGCGCCATTTTTTCAACATCAACATCATCGGCGGTGATACAGGAGCGGACATTGTTATAGCTTTCCGGTAATGAGGGCAATAACGGTATTGAATTGATCAGTTGTTGAAACTCTGGACTGTGTTTCTTCTGCTGCTCTGTCTGACGGATAGCGCTTCGGATAACCTCTTTGAATTCCTGGTCAACCCATGGTATGGCGATCAGTTGCTGGGCAATGCCTTCAGCGAGTGCTTTGATAACCGTATCCTGGGAATTAAAGGCGGTAAGGATAATTCTGGTTACAGTTGAAAAGTGCTGTTTGACCGTCGTCAGTAACTCGATACCATGGCCATCTTCGAGGTCCGTATCCGTAACAATCAGATCAATGCTTTGATCCTTCAAAACTTCAAGCGCATTGATTGTGCTATTGGCAAAAATAATTGTCCACGCTTCATCACACAGCAGAGCGTGTATTGCCTGGCAGACGTCAGAGCTTTTCTCAACAAATAAGATGGATGGTTTCGAGGCGGACATGCTGGTAACCCTTAGCCGTAAGGTTCACCCCCAAAGCGTAAAATTACTACTCAGGGAGATAAATGTTTTCAATTGAAGTTGCAGGAGCCAAAGAGTGTTGCATAGTTTGTATAAAATGTTGATACCTTTTTATTTATACCAGGGATTTTGAGCAATATCAGGTAGTAAAAATAAAAAAACAGGCTCTAAATCTGGTATGAGATTCAGAGCCTGATGATATTTTGGATAAATGCAGAATCCGTCAGAAACGAGAAAAGCCTCGTTGTTTTTTACGTGAGATCTTTCCGATCAGCCAGCCAAAAAAGAATACTCCACCACCTGCTAAAAACCACTGAATCATGTTTGAGCGGTGAAAGTCACTGTTTTCTTCGCGCAAAATAAGCAGTTCATTGTTGAGCTGTTTGTTTTGCTCTATCAGTGCTTCATTCTCCTCACTCAGGGAAATGACATTTTGAGAATTTTTCAACAACAGCTCGTAATCGTCCTGGACCTTGTGCAAGCTTTTACGGGTGGCTTCAAGTTGAGTTGACAGGGAGGACTTTTCCTCTTCACTGGAGCTCGCTTCAGCCATCTTGGTTTGAGCAACTTCCTGCTGCTTGGCCAATTCTCCCTGTAGTGAGCTGATCTGCGCTTTTAACTGTTCAATCTGCACTGATTTGGGGAGAGCTGATGAAATATATTGAGTTAACGCGTAACCTTCGTTCCCTTTAGGGGTGCGAACTTTAAGGTAGGTATCCCCCTCTTCAAGAACCTGAACTTTGGTTCCTGTCTTAAGCGTTTCAATAATCTGGTAGTTGGTCCCTTGACCCGTTCTGACTGTTATAACAAGAGTATCTGCAACATAGCGGGTGTCGGCCCAGCCCGGTGTGGTTGTGACAGCGATAAAGCAGATAATAAAAATTATCGGGGCGAAACATTTCATTCTGTTCTCCTTGGCGTATCTTCTTATCATTTATGGAACCAACCGGGATATTACAAAGGGAAGCAGGTTAATTCAAGCCTTCATTCCCGGATTTGGAAAGATCATTAAAATTAGTCAGATCAGCAGTGCCGCAACCGCTGCTGTCATACTGGTGGCAAGAGTTCCAGCAAGCAGGGAGCGTAGCCCAAGGGTTATAATCTCATGACGTCTTTGTGGGACCATGGCGCTCATGCCACCAATCATAATCCCCAGACTGCCTGGGTTGGCAAACCCACATAAGGCGTAGCTCATAATATACAGGCTGCGCTGACTCAAGGTCCCCGGGGTCAATTGTGCCATGTCCAGGTACGCAATAAATTCGTTGATGACTGTTTTTGTCCCGAACAGCGCTCCGGCTGCCTGGGTTTCTTGCCAGGGGATGCCGATGAGCCAGGTAAGCGGAGCCAGAATGAAGCCGAAAATCTGTTGTAAAGTCAACGGCTCTTCCGTTCCGGGAAGCAGCGCCAGCAGGGTATTGCAGATAAATACCAGTGCAACCATGACGATAATCATGGCCATAATATTGATCAGCAGTTCGATCCCCAGGGTTGTTCCCTTGGCAATAGCGTCAATGCTGCTGCGCGTGTCCGAGTCGAGGCTGAGGTTCCCCTGGGTCGCCTGTCCCGTTTCGGGTACCATGATTTTGGCAATGACAACCGCTGCCGGAGCACTGATCAGGGATGCCGTCAAAATATGTCCCATGATATCGGGCAGCAAGGGGCTGAGAATGCTGGCGTAAAGAACCATTACGGTGCCGGCAATGGTAGCCATGCCACAGGTCATCAAGGAAAACAGTTCACTGCGGGTCATCGTTGCCAGGTACGGGCGGATAATTAGAGGTGATTCGACCATGCCAACAAAAATATTCGCGGTAATGCCCAGACTTTCTGCTCCACCCAGGCGCATGCTGCGGGAAAAGATCCAGGCAAATATGCGCACGACAGCCGGCAGTATTTTCCAGTAGAACAGCAGCGACGATAGGGCGCTCACTAACAGCACCAGCGGCAAACCACGAAAGGCAAGAATATATGCTGCCCCCGGAAACGCTTCACTAAAGGGTAGGGGGGCACCGCCGAGGTAACCAAAAATCATCGATGTTCCTGCTTCCGTCGCCTTTTGCAAGGTCAGAACCAGGCGATTCAGGTTGAAAAACAGATTGCTAAGAACTGGAATCCTGAGCAGTATCAATGCCAGGAACAGCTGTAGGACAACTCCGCTGATGGCTATCCTGAGTGGGAACAGGCGCCGGTTCTCGCTGAGGAGCCAGGCCATCGCAATAAAACCGAAAAGTCCCAGAATTGGCTGTATCCACATGATGGGGGTCTCTCTTGGCGTGAATCTGACGCTACCCGTCTGGATTATTACACAGGTAACTGTCTGTACACTACTTAATGCCGGTAAAATGTGCTTTATAGCAGAACTTAACGGATTTGGCCAACCTCTAAAAGTACAATTGTTTTTATCTAACTTGATAGATTTACTTGAGTTATACATTTTCTATGAGGACAGGACCCGGTTTGCCGAGTATACTATCTTTAGTATGAGCTGTTATTTCAACCATTATTGATTCGGGGGGTAGTATCGTTATGCTACGAGTTGTTGTGCTGTTTCTTCTCCTGTTGTTCCTGTTTGGCTGTACAGGGAGTTTTACCCGGATTGCCAATTCTGATAAAACCATCTCGGCCAGTGGTGAAGTTCCCGGACAGACCCGTGAGCAGCTGTTTGGCGGGACGAAGGTCTGGATGGAAGAAAATTTTGCGGTGATGGCAAAGCCGATCGTGGATGAGGATTATCGCGCTGCGGTGGTGGTCGGTAATGGCCAGATCGATTATCCCTGTTCCTTTATCAGCTGTTTGACAAAGTCAGGTTGGAAGGTTTCCTTTATGATGAAGGTCAGGGCCGACAATGAGGTCATTGAAACGACATTTTGGAATGTGACTTTGCTCTCATCGGAGCAGAATGGTGATAGGCTGTATGCACAAGGAATGGCGTCACCGGTTTGGTCGGTGCGGGATATGAACGCAATCAGGCCGTTATTACTGGACCTTCATACGGAGTTGTTGCGGACTCTGCGCAAGGCAGGGTTCTGAGGTTCCGGATGGCAACCCGCTATTGAGCGACCGATTGTGCTTTTATGTAGAGAGTCAACCCGGCCAAGGTCAGAATAATGCCGATGCCGCTAGTGATGGTCGGTAGCGCCCCACCCAGAAGAATGAGCTCACCGAGTAATGAAAACAGTACCTCACAGGACTGTAAGGAGTCGACGGCTGCAAGTTGATAAGAGTTTTCAGCCAGATGACGGGCTTGCAAAAACAGAGTTGTGGCGATAACTCCCGAAAAGATGGCAACCTGAAAGGTGCTGACCCATTGCCCAGGGGATGGGGCCGGTGGCTGAACGCACAGATATAAAATGATCCAGAATGGCGCTGTGCCCAGGGTTAGTAACAGGATGCGTATAAATGGATTATCAAGCAGTTCATTTCTGACCGCAGGTAACAGACGGTTCCCCTGTCGTTGAGCTTCCCACAGCATCTGATTGCCCAGTGGGTAGGCAATGGCCGCGATCAGTACTGGAACCCCGCCAAGGAGTAACTCCCGGACCGTAACCTGATTGGCCTGTCCAAGATTGACGGCGATAATGCCGGCAAAGATCACCAGGGTGTAGGCGATGGCCCGCAACGGCACTTTTTTGCCAAACAGAAGCAATACGGCTGGGGTCGCCAGAATGGTCATCTGCCAAGTCGTTGCAACGACCCAGCCCGGAGCAAAAGTGGCACTGAAGCTGATCAGAGAGTAAAAGACGCCAAATCCTATGCCGCCGGTCAGACACCAGAAGACCCAGTGTCTGAAAAATAATCTTAAGGTGCCGACAAGTAGCGCTCCTTTACCGGAGACGATCAACCAGCCGACAAGCAGGCCTGCCATCCACAGGTAACGCAGGGACGCTGTCCAGAACCAGTGCCCTCCACTTAAACTGATCGCTCTGTTAAGAATAAAGGTACTGCTGAAAAATAACGCGGAAAGCAGCCCGACCAGCATGATTTTCGTCAGGTTGGAATGGTTCTGGTTCAGGGCAGGTAATCCTCTCTTAACGGGGCGAAAACTTCAATCGCAACTGAGTCTGCCAGTACCTCGGCTTTGTGTTCAACCTCTCCGGGGATACACCAGCTATCGCCGGGCTTGACGGTAAAAGTCTGGCCACCGATAGTCAGCAGCATATGGCCACTGACCAGATATCCGGTCTGTTCGTGGGGGTGACTATGGCTTGGCAGCAGGGCGCCCTGTTGCAGACGGAACTCGCTCATCAGGGTTTTATCGCCATGGACCAGGGTTTTCATTTCAATTTTCTCAATCGCGAGCTTGTAACCTTCTTCGCTGTGACTGCTAAACATTGATGCTCCTTTATGTCCTACTTATGCTGGTAGATTGGTGTAAAGCGTAGTCCCTGTTTAATAATTTCTTGCTGGGCAATGCGTAACGATCCCTATCTTGCTGCCGTGTCAAAGCGACTGCTGTTACCCGAAACGACCAAGGCTCCGGCAGATTTTGCAATAGCCTTAAAATGGTGCCTTTGTAAAATCACATCTGTTTCGCCATGTCAGCCAGAGACAAATGAATCGCGCCACGGTTAAATCTTCTAAGAATAGACAGCGCCCCACGACAGAGCTTAGAGCGTTGCTGCGGGAAGCATTGTTGTTATTTCATTGTCACGATTTATCTGCATAATATTGAACGGGATTCATTGAAGTCAATCATCTCTTCCAGATGGCGGTAAGCATTTGTCAATAACGTGGTATTGCCACGAATTGGGGTTGGTGTTGTTTAAAATAAAATACTATCACTGCGGTCTCATCGTTTCAAATAAGTGATAACTGTCTGTCGCATAACGATATTTTTGGTTTTGCGGCAAAAATAGCTCTTTGAAAGCGCGTCGTTCAAACAAGTTTAGCTGTAATATTCGTAACATCTGCTGCATGGAGCGTCCGACCTTCGACTGGAACTTCAGGAATGCCAGCACTCTTTGTACCATTCAGAGACCGTTGTCGCCGGAATATCCAGTGCGTTGGACACAAATTCGTGAGTGATGTTGGTCTCAGCATCCAGATACACGACCTTACGGTATACGCCGTCGATGCCTTGCAACTGAATTTTCTGATCTCATTGCACTCCTGGGTTTTCCCGGCTCCTTTCTCCTTGCGGTACTTTGCCCAGGGAAACAGGGACCGCGTCAGGTCAATCATTGATGCATCCAGGAGAAAAAGCTTCTGTTTAAACTTGAACCGCTTTCGCGGTGCGCAACTCTGGCTGCGAGCCAGTAACTGCTGAAATAAGGCCTCGTAGATCTGATGAGGCTGTGTTTCATTCGCTCTGTCCCAGGTTGCCCGGCTGAATGGCCTGACACCAAGGTGGTAGCGCTTGGCGCCTTGAGCTGCGATATTATCCGTAATATCCCGTAGACTGTTGCGGCCGGTCAATTGGACTGTCAACAGGGCGACAAATTGAACCCAACGGGAAAACGAGCGGAATTTCTGACCGGCGTGATGTTTGTTCGCCAAAGCCTGAAATTCATGTCTCGGGAAAATTCGTACAATTTGAGAAAGAACAGTGCCACAATGTGCCATGGCTTGGAACTTCTTGTTTTTAATGTGTGGTTTTGGCGAATTCAATGTGACACACGTGGGCTCCAGGCCATTGTTTTTATTGATCAAACTGTGAAACATCAGTGACTCTGTCGGGCTTTTCGTCTTAAGTATTAAAGGTTTGTTTTTGTCAAGTTCTCAATGAGGTTGTTTTCGAATGCTGACGATACATTCAACTGCCAGATAAAAATTGCAGATGTCGACAGGCCAACAATACTCATGACAAGAAAGATGCTTTGAATCCCTGAGGTCGATAACAATACAGAGCCAATTAATGGGCCGAGGGCGAATCCTAAATTTAAAAAAGCATTAAAAATACCAAGGATGCTGCTCATTCCGAGGCGTTGCCCCTCTGCGATCAGTAAGGCACTGACTGCGGGTTGAGAGATGGAGCTGAAAACTCCTATAAGAAGAGTTAATACAAGAACGCTGCCAAAGCTCTCGGCAATCGGTAGCAACAAGTACAAAAGAGGGACAATGATTCCTCCCAGAGCAACCAATATTGAATAGGATAGGCGATCTGTGATTTTGCCCATGGGACGCAGCAATACAGTCATTACCAGGGTAGCCGATGCCGTGACTATGCCTATCTGAAGACTGTTTATGCCTGTTCTTGAAGTCAGCATGATGGGTAAAAAAGTAGCACAGGTTGCAATGCCGAACCCCTTGCCCAATATATAAGCTAATAAGCCACGGAATGTTCCATCTCTCGGGTCCAGAGACAGCAGGGTCGCAATAGTAAAGGATGTGGGAGTTGCTTTATATGGTTTCTTTTTTTCCGCAGCAAGAGACAGGCTCTGTAATGCTATCACAAACGCGGCAACGCAGCATAAAGTCAAAATGACAAACAGTCCTTGGAATCCCCACTTGTTCTTAACGGCTCCCCCGATAATGGGACCGATACAACAGGCTGCATAAAATGAAATGTCGAAAGTTCCCATGGAGGTGCCACGGTGTTGAGGAGTAATCTGTGCCGCAAGAAAGGATTGGACCGCTGGACGAAACATTGCATACCCAACGCCTTGGAGTAGTCGGGCGATAACAATCTGTAGAGGATTATCAATCAATAAATAGGAGCAGGATATCAGCATATAAAGAGCAAGGCTATATCGGATCAGAATCTTGCATCCCAGCCTGTCTCCCAATTTTCCCATTACGGGGCTGAGAACTATTTTGGCAAAAGCATAACCACTCACTGCCACCCCCAGCAAAATTCCCTTGGCGCCTAGGTCCTGACAGAACAGCGGGAAAAATGTATCGCAGACTGCAAAACCGAATGTGATCAAAAAATTGATCAGGAAAAGTCGGTGAAACAGTTGTCGTTGTCTGATAGCCATGTAGATTTCGCTTCCATGATATTTCCTGCTAAAAGGTGTCTATTTTACAGACAGGCAGCGACTCAGCTTCGTGTTGGACCAATAGCTCTTTATCTGGGGGAACTTTGTTACGGCAATTTTGCACCTGTTCATGTTGTTGCTTTGGTTTCTGCACCAGCTGTGTTGTAAATACTGTGGCCGCCAAAGCGGCGGCCACAAAAAGAGGTCATTGTATTTCATCACAAGCAATATGTTATCTTGGTAGCGGCCTACTTGACTTCAACATCAATTTGATGACAGGAGTTGCAAAGCATAGTGCTTTCCGGTTTTTTGTGTACCGTGTGGCAGACAGTACATCTTACTTTGCCTTGATGTGAGTCATGAACGTTGAATTGGCGATCTTTGCCGTCATTTTTATAGGTTCTCATTTCGCCGGTATAATACCCATTGCCGGAATCATGACACTCAATGCAGACTGAGTGGTGAGGCATTTTCTTCGGAGTTCCTTTTCCGTGGCAATCGACGCAGGAGATCCCAGCATCCTTGTGCTTCAAGGTCGAAACGATCTTATTCGTGGCAGCGAATGAAGTACCTGAAAATATGAAAATCAAACATGCGGCTAAGGTAATTTTCGTAAGGGTGAATTGCTTAATATTCATCTGTCGCTCCTTTATTTTCCCAGCTCATTTTTAATGATGTTCTTTGCCGCTAATCTTCCTGAGGTTAAGGCAAATCCGCTAGCAGATCCCTCAACGAGCAAGTCATAGGAGCTGTCATATAGTCCACCCATATCTTGTCCGGCAACGTATAGGCCTTTAATCGGCATGCCATTGTCGGTCAACGCTTGAAAGTCAGTGTTGACCTTGATGCCACCAAGGGTGAGGAAAAAGGCACGAATTCCTTTCAGCGCATAGTATGGGCCATGGCTCTGGAATGGAATCAAATGATCTGGGTTGCGGCCCCACTCAGAATCATTTTTATTGGCGGCAAATTCATTAACATTTGACACGCTGTTTTTCAGATGGGCAGGATCAACATTGATTTTTTTAGCAAGCTCTTCCAGGGTATCGGCTTTAAAGGCGTATCCGCCTTCAATGCCATCCTGAATTCCTTTATCAAGGTCCGGCATTTTTTGACCAACGACAACGATCGCATTGAATGGAATCAGAGGTCCCTGGTTTATCATTCTTTGTTTCATGTTTTCATCAAAGATGTTGTACATAACTCCACCATTAGCAGTCATTGCATTGTAGACATTGGTGAAGCTTGATCCTTGTGATTCATTATAGAACCGATTTCCTGACTGATTTACCCAAAGAAATGGTTGGCTGAGAGCGGCTCTTGTTTGCTTGAGGGAATCGGCACCGTTAAACTGTCTGATAAGAGGATTTTTCTGGTCATGCAGATACGGTGCATTCCCGGCAACGGTTTGCATGCCGGCAAGGCCAGCACCAACCTCTTCAGCCATGACAATGCCGTCTCCTTCGCGGCCGTCGAGTACTGGGCCGCGCAGGAAAATAGGTTCAAAAATTCCTTTTGCACTGCTATCGGAAATATACTCCTGAACCATTTTTTTATTGGCGGCAAAACCACCGGTAGCTAGGATGACGCCCCCCTTGGCTGTGGCTTCGTACTTCTCCCCATAAACAGAATTTTCAGCGTAAACTCCCGTAACACGGCCTGAACTATCTGTCATCAATTTGGTTACAGGAGTTTCAAGTAGGATTTTTCCACCCTTCTCATAAATCTGTTTCTGCATAAATCTCACAACGCTGGCGCCGTGTTCTTTGTAACAATGCCATACATGAAACGATTTATCCTCTGGGAACATGGTCTTAATTCCCTTAAATTCGACGCCCATATCTTCAATCATGTCGATAGATTCACCAGAGTTCGCCAAAAGCTCTTTTAATACGGCTGCGTTTGCTCTCCAGTGATGGAAATCAATTGCGGCATCGAAAACTTCTTGAACGCTCGATTTATAACCAGCACGTTCCTGCATCCTTGTTCCCACACCTGTTGATCCCTCTGGAAAGTTTCCGGCTCCTCCTAGACCTGGAAGTTTTTCAAAAACAATAACAGAAGCTCCACCGTTGGCTGCGGCCAGTGCGGCCGAGAGTCCTGAAAAGCCCCCACCAACAACGATAATGTCAGCAGATAATTTTTGTACTGCAGAAGCATTCGTACAACAGAATGCAAGCAGTGCACATACAATCCCGATTTTCTTCAGTAACCTCATTGATTCCTCCTAAAAAAAGTAAGTAACAAAAGATCAAAATTTATCTTTGACCCGTGTCTTCCGGTTCTGATATCAATATGTATGCCAATGGTTTTGCTTGTCTTAAGTATTGTTATTATAAGAATTTTTTGCTTCGTATCGATATCTGGACTATGCTTGTGCGTGTGTTTGTGAGACACCTTGTTTCACCAGTTCTGTTTCAGACTTTTTGTTTTAGAGGGGTAGGAGACATCTTTGACGTAAGATGAAGAATTGGAACCGGTTGAAGCGGATTGTTTTGCCGAGAAAAAGGATCAGGAGGGATTGCGGTTTCGCAATCCCTCCTGATCCTTTAGTCTGTCGCTACCTGCTAATGAAATATTGAACCATAAAGAAAATAACTGAGAGTCATCATAAAGCGCTTCTAACTTCAAGTTATGGTAAAAGCATAGTGCGAAGTTAGATATTTGCCTTAAAGAGGATTAGATATTTTGAAATTTAAAAGTCTTAAGACTAAGGTTGTTTTTAGTGTTTTGTTAATATTCTTCCTTATTTTTCCTGCGTTTAGCTATTTTGGGATATCTTATTTTAAGTATAATGCTATCAGGACTGTTCAGGCGCAGCAGTTATTACTGGTTTCAAAGCTAGCGGATGAAATTAATACCAAACTTGTTATTTTGACAAACGTACTTACTTCTTCTGCAGATACAATTGACAAAGAGATATTCGACAGTCCTGTCAAAGCGAGTGACTATATTAAAAGCCATATTGCTTTGACTTCTGTTTTTGATGACAACATTCTGATTTTTAATAAAAATGGGCAGCTCTTGGCTGAATCTGGAGATAATAGTCCCGAGCGTGTAATGATGAGTTTTGCATGGCGCGATTATATAGCTGTTCCTTCAGAAACTCATCGACTCTATATTTCTGCTCCCCTTAAAGCTACAGCAAGTACAAAACTTAAAGATCCCATGATAGTTATTTCTGCACCGGTAATTAGGGATGGAACATTAATAGGTTTTGTGTCAGGAGCGGTAAACCTTTATAATGAAAATTTATTTAATAATGAAAAATTCACATATCTTAACGATAATGGATACATATTCATTGTAGATTCACAGTCAAACGTAGTAATGCATTCAGATGAGAATAAGATTGTCAGTAAAATTGACCTCAGCTCCAATCAAATATTGGAGAGAATGCTTAATGAAGAGTCTGGTAGCATTGAATATGAAAATAATAATGAGATAATCCAATCATCTTTTTGTAAAGTTCCAATTTCAAGATGGATTGTTATAGCAAATTATAAATCAAAAATTATATTTAAACATATTATTAGAGCTGAAAATACCCTGATATTATTTATCATATCAGGAGCAGTTATTGTATTTATAATTTTAAACTTTATAATTAACAGACTCGTAAGACCTATCCTGTCTCTAAAGTCACAAGTACATGGATTGCTGAGTGATAATGAATGTCTTGCAAAAATACAGGTAGATTCTAATGATGAAATTATGGAGATTGCTAATGCTTTTAATAGTCTTCTTGCAGAAATAGATCAAAAGAAAAATGAACTGAAGAGAAAAAATGAAATATTTCAGACAGTATGCGATTTTTCAAAAGACTGGATTTATTGGATTGATAACAATGGCCATTTGATTTACATATCTCCTGCAGCAATGAAGATGTCCGGTTACTCTAAAGAAGAGTTGTCTGATTATCCAAATTTTTATGAAAAGTTAATTTATCCTGAAGATCGTGAAAAATGGCTTAGGTCTGAAAGAACTGTCAGGATGAAGGAAGAATATTGTGAAACAGAAATAAGGATAATAACAAAAGATGGATCTGTCAGGTGGCTCCATAATGTTTGTAAAGGTTATTTTTCCAAGGGTGTTTTTTATGGTGTTCGCGGGGTGTTCAGTGACATTACTTCAACGAGAAAAGCTGAAATCGAATTAACCTCCCGGGAAAATATCTACAGCATTTTGTTTCAAAACACAGGTTCTCTCATTATCTTAACAAATGAAAAGTTCGAAATTACTGAATTTAATAAAAAGGCCTTTTCTCTGCTTAATTGTCAATACGGCGAAAGTGTCTTTACCTACCTCAGGACTGACGTTGCTTCAGTGTCTTCCCAACTTACCCAAAAAGTTTCACAAGATGCTGTAGAAATTGATACGCATTTTAGTATTAGTGGGCAAATCAACTATTATAGTTGGCAAATAAATACTCTTAGTTATTCTCTTCATGGGTTATCCGGTTTCATATTTTTAGGTATCGATATTACTGATAAGAAAAATAGAAATGAAGAACTCAGCAAAATGGCAATAAAAACTGAAACGGAAAAATATGTCAGCCAGATGGAAGCGATAATAAAAAGTGTCTCTGAAGGAATAATATCCATCGAAAGTAATGGCAGCCTTGGCGGTTATAACAGTGCTGCAGAAAAATTATTCAAGCTGGTTCCAGATAATATCGGGAAACCGATTCAGAGCATTAATGATTTTTTTGCTTCGAAATTATCACTCTTAGTGAAGAATGCCGGTAAGAATAAAAGAGAAATTGATGCTGCCAGGGTCGAATACGTCCTTGATAATAAGCCTGTTTCTCTAAAAATAAGTATTACTCCTTTGCTTAGCAGTGAAAATATTGAATTTGGGACTTTGGCGGTCGTAGCAATTGAAGAGGATTTAAATAAAAATTTTGAATGCTCAAAATTTATCAACATTATTGGCTCTAATGAAAAAATGCAGGCGTTATATTCTTCAATGACCTCTTTGGCAAATGTCGACTCTACGGTATTGATCTTAGGGGAAAGTGGCACGGGGAAAGAGCTTGTTGCCTGTGGCATACATGATTCCGGTGTTAGAAAAAACAAGCCATTCATTAAGCTTAACTGTTCAGCTATTCCAGAGAACCTCCTTGAAAGTGAGTTATTTGGCCATGAGAAAGGCGCCTTTACGGGGGCCTATAAAGATAAAATTGGAAAGTTTGAAGCGGCTAATGGTGGAACTATTTTCCTTGATGAAATAGGAGACATCAGTGCTAGTGTTCAAGTTAAACTTCTTAGAGTCCTTCAAGAAAAAGAAATTGAGGTCATCGGTAAAAACAAACCGGTCAAGGTTGATGTGCGCATCATTGCTGCAACAAATAGAGATCTTAAAGATTTAGTGGACAAAGGCCAATTTCGGGAAGACCTTTATTATAGACTTAAAGTCGTTACCCTTTCAGTCCCCCCCCTTAGAGAAAGAAGGGATGATATTCTTCCTATTGCCTACGCGTTTATAAATAGATTCAACAAGAAAATGCATAAAAATATACTGGACATATCTGATGAAGTGAAGTCGATACTTCTCACATATGATTGGCCCGGTAATGTCAGAGAACTTGAACATATAATAGAGTCTTCCTGTTTAATGGAAGGGTCTTCAATTATCACTAGCTCTACCATTCCCAAAGAAGTGTCTGAGAATATTCCGCAGGATTCGCTAGATGAAAAAAACATGATTCTCAATGCTCTGGAGGAAGCGAAAGGCTACAAAACGAAGGCTGCTAAGTTGTTAAAGATCAGCAGGGCTACTCTCTATCGAAAGATGAACGAGCATGGAATAGACTACTAAGCTAAAATTCTCATTTGTTACTACTTGTTTACATCTTCTGAGACACCCTGTCTTGTTTGCTTGGGGCTGAGTGTTTGTACTTCGACACTAAATATTAGCGTGGCAGGAGAAAGCATTTTTAGCTTTTTTTGTGGTGTCTCCAAGATTCAGCGGGCTTAGATTCTTTAATTTGGAGTGCCTTTTGCGCTATATTCATAGCATTAGTGAGGTCTTCTGCGTTGCTTGTGCCATTTGCATAGGTTGTCTCTAATGATGACCTCGATTTTCGCAAAAGGCATTTCGTTGGTGATTCAGGCGCTAATATAAGCGTCTTCCGGAATTATGCTAGAGGCGCGATACGGCAGAAAAGACTCCTTTCGGAGTTCCCGGTCATGCAAACACCTAGCGCATACATCTGCAGGATATATGTCGAACAGGGAGTAATTGCAAACGATGAAAACACGAAATCTAGGAAATATTGGAACCACTGTCTCTGCGATCGGCATCGGCGGCATGTCGTTTTCTGACTTTTACGGGCCGACTGACACCGATAAATCACACGCCATATTGCGCAAGGCATTGGATCTTGGCATTGATCATATTGATACTGCAAACGTCTATGGCCTTGGGGTGTCAGAGGAGCGTATCGGCTCCTTCCTGAAAGCTCAGGGACGCAGCAAAAATGATTTGTTCAAGATAGCAACCAAAGCGGGTATAAAGCGCGATAAAGATGGTCGCAGACATTATGATAACAGCTTCAGTTACCTGCAGGCGGAGCTGGATAAATCCTTACAGCGCCTGGGTGTTGAGCAAATCGAACTCTTTTATATCCATCGGCGGGATCCGCAGTGCCCGATTGAAGACGTCACCGGGACGCTGGCTAAATTTGTTACCGCCGGGAAGATCAAACAATTCGGCTTTTCTGAAATTGCTCCAGCGTCGCTTCAGTTAGCGGCGGCTATTCACCCTGTCGGCGCTGTCCAGTCTGAATATTCGCTTTCGACACGTTTTGTGGAAATGGGACTGGTGCAGAGAACCAAAGAACTTGGCACTTCACTGGTGGCGTTCAGCCCGGTCGGGCGCAGTTTGCTGACCGATGATCCGCATTCCTTTGAAAAAAGTCAATCGATCGACTTTCTCAAAGACAATCCAAGATTTCTAAAGCCCAATTACGACCATAACATCACTGCGACAGACCGCTTCCGCTCACTCGCCAAGGAGATGGGATACAAGACCGCCTCTCTTGCCATTGCCTGGCTTTTGCACCAGGGGGAACACATTTTACCCATTCCTGGCACCCGATCCGTGTCTCATCTGGAAGAATTGGCCGCTGGAGCAGAGATAACGTTGAGTGATAGCGATTTGCAGGCGATAGAGAATTGCTTGCCGATCGGCTGGGCGCATGGCGATCGGTATTCTGTCGCGCAATGGGTTGGCCCGGAAAAATATTGCTGACTTGAGTCCTGTAACTTAAGAATAATTAGTATTATTCTTAAGTGTGTTTTCCGCATGTAAATGTGAACTGCTGGCATAAAGCAGGTCGGATGGTGGCGCTGGGCTGTCATAGCCTAAATAGTTTAATACCTTGTTTTCAACTCACTCCGTTTCTGTCATCACAACTTTGCCCCCAGCAATCACTCGTTGCCGATCATCATAGAGAACCACATGCTGGCCGGGGGCTGGTGTCAGTACTGGAGCCTCAAAAATTATTTTCACCGCATCTCCCTTTTGCTTATCAATAATACAAGGGGCCGGAGGCATGGTCGAACGGACCTTGGCAAAAGCCTGATGGCCATGCTGGAAGGAGTCAGGCTGAAGGATATTCAAACTTTCTATGTGTACGGTTTTGATGAACAGGGCTTCGCGTGGACCAACGATCAACTTGTTTTTGGCCGCCTCCATAGATAGCACGTATAAAGGTTCATCTCCGGAAACACCGAGGCCACGGCGTTGTCCAAGTGTATAGTTATGGAGTCCTTTATGCTCGCCGAGTTTTCTGCCCTCCGTGTCAACAATTGGTCCCGAAGGAGCCAGAGAATCCCCAAGCGCATTGCGATAGTCGCCCTCGCCGGCAAAGCAAAGTTCCATCGAATCGGGACGTTTAGACGTTCTCAGCGAATTGGCACTGGCCTTATGGCGGACATCATCTTTTTGCAAGGTTCCCATCGGGAGTAATAATTTTGGTAGACGTAAGCGTGAAATGCCATAGAGAAAATAGCTCTGGTCGCGGTTCTTGTCATCTCCCATAACAAGGTATGATCCTGCCGAGGGATTGGTCACCTTTGCGTAGTGCCCCGTGGCGACATACTGGACGCCAAATGATTTTTCCAGCAGGTCCCAGACCTGGCCGAACTTGAGGCGGGTATTACAGTCGATACAGGGGCTTGGCGTGCGGCCTTGAGCGTAATCCTGACGGAACGGTTCGATGATTTCGCGTTCAAATACATGCTCAGTGTCGATAAAATAATGGGGAATGCCCAAATCTTTACAGACGAAGGCCGCTTCCGATCCACAACAGGGACTGGGATGAACACATTTCTCGGCCATGGGGATTTTCATGGTAAACCCTGCAACATCCCATCCCTCATCGCGCAGCAGCATAGCAGTTACACTGGAATCCACGCCGCCACTCATCAGGACGGCAACGGCATGCTCTGGATCGGTGGGCTGCCACGCTTGAAATGTTGGCGGGTAAAGAGTCATGTCTGTATTGTCCATGAATATTGTCCTTCTACATAGAAACAATCAGTCGGTAATCACACCGCGGCAAATCCTGATGCGGTGAACGCAATCTCCCTCGGTAACGACGCTAATTACGGAGTGCCCTTCATTTTTAAGGCTCACGGTCATGTCACGGACGGGTTCCTCCCCCTTGACGAGAATATCAAGTGATTGCCCAGGTTTCAGTGGGGCCAGAGCTTCAGCTGCTCTTAGCAGGGTGAGGGGGCATTTTTCTAACGTGAGATCAACGGTATCTATGGTCATAATTATCTTGGTAGTCTGCTGTAAGCACGTCAACGTTAATCTGATGAGCACAGAGAACCTGTGCTTTATGCAGAGCGACCGCCCCTTCACCAGTGAGCCGTATCCGTGGATTTTTTAACCGTATGGGCAAGCTTGTCATCGCTTATTCCAGGTCGCGAACTGCAGCCAGCAGTTTGTCCTTTGTCAGATTTTGTTTAATCGGCTGACCGAGCTTTTCGCTGCTTCGCTGATAGAGATCGAAAAGCGGAATACGTGTACCATCCTCGGTTTTTTGTTGTTTCACAGTAACAATCCCGTAAGCGGACAGTTGGGGCTGCGAGCAGCTGTTGGGACAACCTGAGATCGCCCAGCTTTGCTCCTTGGCGGTCGGCGAAAGTGTCTCCTTGAGGAGCATTCCCAGTTCCCGTGTCGCGGCCAGGCCCATTTTACATTCATGACTGCCTGGGCAGGTACGCAGGCGAGCGGCAAAAGTCTCCTGTGCCGCGAAGTTTTTTGCTGCCAGCTCTAACCTTAGCGTATCGCCATAAGAGTGGTCAGTGATCGGCAGAGCAATATTCTGATTCGTCGTTGTTGCCAGGCGTCCGGCACTGAAGCGCTCAGCCAGATCAGCCAACTCGCTGAGCTTTGCTGCCGGTAGCTGACCGCCAAAAAACGGAATTTCAATAAATTCTACATCATCCTCAAGCCGGGCTAAATCAACCTCTGGTAAGCTGGGCCGTGGGCGTTGGTTTAGCTCCAGCGCTAATAACCGACGAAACTCTGCCTCTCCGATACTGTTGAGAAGGTGTTTAAGCCGTTTCGGTGGCGGCGTATTGTCCCGATAGACTTGAACGACAGCTTCGATGAGTTTCAGCACATGGGGTTCCGGAACGTTTTCTTCAAGCAGGAAGCCGGGCTGTGGTTCTCGTCCCAGCCCCCCGGCGCACCAGATATCATAAAGCGGTTCTTGGCCAGCAGCGGTCAGAACGATGCCTAAATCCTGTATCAGATGCCGCCCTCCTTGATACGTCGCCTCGACGGAGATTTTGAATTTCTTCGGTAGCCTTTCAAAACTGGGATTGCCGGCAAAATGCTGGTTCAGCCGTTCGGCCAGATACTGGACTCGGCCATATCCTGGTGCAAAAGTGGTACTGCATGATATCCCTCGAACAGCGCCGCCACAGGCTCCTTTAGTGGTCAGACCGACATTGTTAAGGCGGGCCAGAACAGCATCCAGCTGTTCCACTCTGAGATAGTGAAACTCAAAGCTGCCACGACTGGTCAGGTGCAGAACTCCGCGGCCGTAATTGTCACTGATAGCCGCAATTTCACGCGCCTGCACAGCGGACAGCAGCCCACCCGGGATCTTGACCCTCACCATCAGATCCTCAGGATTTTTCTGTTGATAAATCCCCAAAAGGCGTAGTTTCTGGAAATCGATAGACATATTCTCTTTCTACTTTCTGTGTCCCTGGGACGACTTTAAGAAGGGGTTGTAAAACCCTGATAAAATGTAACGAATCATAACCGTTGGCTCTGCAACACCTGCGACACCAGTTCCTGCGGCTCAGCATCAGGTGTTGCCTTAACGGCAACCACACGCTCAGTGCTGGAGACTTGTGCCGGGAGAGGAACCTCTGCGGCAACCAGAACGATAAGGCCAGCCTGGGCACAGATCTCTGCAACGGCCAAAGCCCGGCGCCAGATCTCGTTACTGTTCTTTTGTAAATCCCCAATATCTCGGTTCAGCTCTGCCATGCTGTTACTTTCAAGCAGGTGAGTGTGTAGTCCGTAGGCGTGTAAAGCCGCTTCGATGGCGGCAACCTGGGCTGGCGCTAGTCCGTTAAACCAAAGAATCTTCGCCTGCTGCCCCTTTTTGAGGGCACGTTCGGCAGTGCTGATCGCTTCCTTCCGATCATGTTGAAGCCGATCCAATGGTTTGTCGATCATCCCTGCTGCCAGGGTGGCGTTGGTCAAACGGTCGATGAGGATAAAATTGCCACTGGCACGGTTGGCTATGTAGCTGTCACAGGACAGCTCACGGTCGAGTGCCAACACACAACTGCCGACCTCGTTCATTGTAAGGGTCTGACCACTTTCCTGTTTAAGACTGTTGATGTTGTCCTTGGAACACAGGTGTTCAATTCGAACCGGTACCGTTGCCGCACCGGCTTTGAGTAGATAGCTATGCCCCAACTGCAGCGGCTGTTCATGCAGCCAGGCCAGCCTGGCTTGGTAATGATCGCTGTGGTGAGGCAAGTGCCCCGGTGTTGCCAGCAGATCACCACGACTGATGTCGATCTCATCGCTTAAAGTCAGGGTAACGGCTTGTCCGGCAACCGCCTGGGTGAGATCACCATCAAAGGTGACGATCCGCTCAACCCGGCTAGTGATTCCGGAGCCACTGACCACGATTTCATCCCCAGGATGCAGGGTCCCAGAACTTATGGTTCCACAGAAACCGCGGAATTCATGGTTGGGCCGATTGACCCACTGAACGCGCATGCGAAAGGGCTGCACTGCTGCATCGTCACTGACCTGGACAGTTTCCAGAAACTCAAGTAGCGATGGGCCATGGTACCAGGGGGTCTTATTGCTGCTTTCGATGACATTTTCCCCGTTCAGAGCGGAAAGAGGAATAGCGGTAATCTGCTCAAAACCCAGGCGAGCGACAAACTGTTGGTATTCTTTACGAATCAGCTCGAAGCGGGAAGCGCTGTAGTCGACCAGGTCCATTTTGTTAACAGCCAGGACGATATGGCGAATGCCGAGCAGTGAAGCGAGGAAGCTGTGGCGCCGACTTTGAACCTGCAGTCCTTTGCGGGCATCGACCAATATGATAGCCAGTTGGGCGGTTGAAGCACCGGTGACCATGTTACGTGTGTACTGTTCATGACCCGGCGTGTCGGCGACGATGAACTTGCGTCGGTCCGTAGAGAAGAAACGATAGGCTACGTCAATGGTAATTCCCTGCTCGCGCTCGGCCTGCAGGCCATCGAGGAGTAAGGCGTAATCAACGTTGCCATTCTGGGTCCCCACCTTTTTACTGTCAGCTTCAATCGCGGCCAGTTGATCCTCGAAAATCATTTTCGAATCCCACAGCAACCGGCCGATCAGGGTGCTTTTTCCGTCATCGACACTGCCACAGGTGATAAAGCGCAGCAGCGATTTTTCCTCCTGATGTTTCAGGTACGCATGAATATCTTCAGCAATCATGTCTGATTGGTGAGCCATAAACCTTAATCCTTTTTATTGATCAGAAGTAACCTTCTTGTTTTTTCTTTTCCATGGAGCCCGCCTGATCATGATCGATCAGGCGGCCTTGGCGTTCACTGCTGCGGGTCAGCAGCATCTCCTGAATGATCTCCGGCAGAGTTGCTGCCGTAGATTCCACCGCCCCGGTCAGGGGGTAGCAGCCCAGGGTTCTGAAGCGCACCGAACGCTGTTGGATCTGTTCTCCGGGACGTAGGGGCAAACGCTCATCATCGACCATGATCAGCATTCCGTCCCGTTCGACCACCGGCCGTTCTTTGGCGTAGTAAAGTGGCACGATCGGAATCTTCTCCAGGTAGATGTATTGCCAGATATCAAGCTCTGTCCAGTTGGACAGTGGAAAAGTGCGAATACTTTCCCCTTTCTGGACCCGGGTGTTATAGATATTCCACAACTCAGGGCGCTGGTTTTTGGGATCCCAACGATGGCTCTTGTTGCGAAAAGAAAAGATGCGTTCCTTGGCCCGCGATTTCTCTTCGTCGCGGCGAGCGCCGCCAAAAGCTGCATCAAAACCGTATTTATCGAGCGCCTGTTTGAGCCCTTCGGTCTTCATGATATCGGTATAATGTCCTGAACCATGGGCAAAGGGGTTGATTCCCCTGCGAACACCGTCTTCATTGATATGAACCAATAAATCAAAACCGTACTCACCTACTATGTGATCGCGAAACTCAATCATTTCACGAAACTTCCAAGTGGTGTCGACATGAAGAAGCGGAAAGGGAGGTCGTGCCGGGTAAAAGGCTTTGCGGGCCAGATGCAACATTACGGCGGAATCTTTGCCGATGGAATAGAGCATGACCGGATTTTGAAACTCGGCAGCCACCTCACGGATAATATGAATGCTTTCGGCTTCCAGTTGACGTAAGTGGGTCAGCTGTACCGTCGCTGCAGCCGCTTCGCCAGTAACAGAATTATTGACTGATGACATCATAAACAACTCCTCCTTAAGATCTGATTAACGACGGTGCAAACCACACTCACGATGTTCCGGATTTTCCCACCACCAGCGTCCGGAACGTTCCGATTCTCCTTCACGGACAGGGCGGGTACAGGGGGCACATCCGATCGACAGATATCCCTGCTTATAGAGTTGGTTGATTGGCAACTGCCGCTTTCTGGCATAATCCCAGACCTGATCACTGCTCCAGAATGTCAGAGGGTTTATCTTGATCAGCCCACCGTTAACCTTATCGATCTCAAGCGGTTGCAGTTCATTGCGGGTAACACTTTGACTGCGGCGCATCCCTGTTATCCATCCGTCAGCCCCTGCCAGAGCCCTGCTTAACGGCTCAACCTTGCGAATGGCGCAACATTCTTTGCGCTTGCTCAGGCTCTCTTGAAAAGAAAACAATCCCTTGTCACTTGCCAATTTTTCAACCGCGTCTCTCTGAGGGAAATACCAGTCAATTTTGAGTTGGTACTTCATGCTCAACGCTTCGGCGACGACATAGGTTTCTTCGGGCAGCCGGCCTGTGTCGATGGCAAAAACTGAAAACCGGTCGTGTTGTTTACGGAGAAGATCGATGATGACAACGTCTTCAATACTGAATGAACACGCCAGTCTGATATCTTGGCCCGCTGCGGTCCGTCCGGCCGCGAAGATTTCTTCTGGCGTGTCAGTGGCAGATAATAATGCGAGATCTCTCATACGTTTGTTGCTCCATGTTCCGATATTGTTAAATCATGTATTCGGGTTGTTTCTCTTCAAGACCATAGCGAATACGATTCCACATCCGTTCATGTGCGAAATAAATAAAAAATTTCAGCGATGTATCTGCCAAACCGATGGTGGCGGCAAACGTCCCCTCGCCGGTTAATAGCAGTACCAATAGCGATGTGATGATAGTGGCAATAAAGCGCCAGGAAATGGCCTTCATAATGCTGCGTTTTTTTGTCTCCATATTGTTCACCAAATAGATAAAGTAAGAGTTGAAGGGAAAATATATATACGCATCATTTAAGTCAAGAAATAATTTCTTGAATATCATTGCTTAGATGTAGAAAGCGGTACTGATGTTCTCTTATTGAATTCAAGAAGGAAGGGACCCTTTACAAAGCATTCAAAATTCTTGGCATAGGCAGTCTCTTTTAAAAAACTAAAAACTCAATCTAAAGGGGAGGGCTGAATGAAAAACATTTTCCTATACTTGTTGGTCTGTTAAGGGGGTTGGGCGCGGAAAGTTGCCGCAGCTGTTCTTAGAACCTCTTGCTTCAGGTAGGACGTGGGTAACGGGGGTGGGCGGACTTGGCCAAGGTTGATAACTTCCGAATTGCCTCAACACGGCTTAAGGCCCAAGGTTTTGGCTAAGAGCATCCCATTGCCGACAACGAAACAGGGGCAAATGACCGGCGGGTTAAAGATGTCTGTGATGTAGGAAAATAGACTCTGAAGTCTGCTTGTGAAAAAGATCAGTTGCTATTAAGGGCTCTAAAGCGCCCTTAATAGCAACCTTATGATTATGATTTATTGCGAAATCAGCTGTTTTTTGAAAAAATCCAGTGTCCGGTTCCAGGCCAGCTCAGCTGCGACTTTGTTATAGCGTCCCGTGGAATCATTGTGAAAACCGTGGTTCACGTCGGGGTAGATAAAGGCTTCGTAGGGAACATTATTGGCTTTAAGCAGTGCTTCGTAATCCGGCCAGGTGGCATTAACCCGTTTATCCAGCTCGGCAAAATGCATGAGGAGCGGTCCTTTAACCTGTGGTCGTAGCGCTTCTGCTGCGGGCGTTCCATAGAAGGGGACCCCTGCATTAAGGTCTTCCGGAATCGTGGCCGCCAGCATGTTGACAATATAGCCTCCAAAGCAGAATCCGACCGCACCAAGTTTACCGTTCCCCTGGGGATGCTTCTTGATAAAACGAGCCGCAGCGATGAAATCTTCCTCAATTTTGGCTTTATCCATACTGGCCTGCAGTGCCCGCCCGTCATCATCATTGCCGGGATAGCCCCCCAGCGGATAAAGAATATCCGGTGCAAAGGCGATGAATCCTTGTTTTGCCAGGCGCCGGGCGACATCCTTGATGTAGGGATTGAGACCACGGTTTTCATGAATTACCAGCACGGTTGGTAATGGTGCGCTTATCTCTTTCGGAGTGACCAGATATCCCTGGCCTGTGCCATGCCCCTTGGGTGACTCGAATTTCATGTAGTTGGCTTTGATGGTCGAGTCATTAAAATTAACCTGCTCGGCGAGAGCATAGTCGGGAAGCAGCGCCGAGGTGAGCATGCTCATGCTGAAACCAACGGCCGCAAGGGTGGCCAGCCTCTGCATGAACTCACGGCGGTCAATAATACCGTGGGCATATTCATCATACCAATCAAAAGCTTCCTGGGGAATTTCACGGTACGGCGGCGCTGGGATCGTTGACATTTTATGGCTCCTTTTGGTCAGGGACTCTTGTTAATAAGCTCCATCTGAATGCCAAGTAATTGTATCTCCGAAAGATTTCCCGGATCAAGAGGGGAGGGCTTTTTACTGTTCTGTGACCCGCAATACTACTATACGGGTCCTGTGACTCTGGCTAAAGCGTTTAAAGACTTTTCCAGACAGCATTGACTGAAAATTTCCAGTGAAACAGGGATTTTTTCGGTGGAAGAGCGTGCATCGAGAGCTGTCAAAAAACGCTGCAAACTCTTGCAATCAATCAGGTGCAGACCTTTATGATCCTGCTGCTCACTAAACCCATGAAGATGAAAACTCACGGCCCGGGGCAGGATCTCTTCCAGATAATAATCTTCGTTTAAGGCTCCGAACCAGACATGTCCCATATCGAGTGTGACGGCAAAACCAGTCTGATCGAGGATTGGTACGATCGGTTCATAGGCGAACCCGAGAGTTTCTATCCCTATGCGGGACGGATCAGCACCATTCATTTTTAATTCTTCCAGAGACAAGATACAGGCATCCTGCCATGAGGCATCAGGGGGCTGGTTCATGTAGTTCTGTTCAAGGTGGAGATCCCAGGCTAATGGCTTAAGCGAGAGTGTTGCATCGATGGCACGCAGAACGGCGTCAACTCCTTCTTTGCGCTTATTGTTATCCGGACTTCCGAGCTTGAGTCCAATGGGTAGATGCACCGAATAAGTCAGATCAAACTCGTCGGCAATGTCCAAAAGCTCGATGGTTAGGCTGGTTTCGGAGGGCGTGGCAATGGCTCCGTTTTCGTAAGTGAATAATTCAATGTGATCAACCTTACTCTTGAGGAAATGGATATTGGTCAGCATATCTTCGTTAAGAATGAAGCAGGTTGTGCCTAAGCGGAAAGGGAAATGATTTTTCATAAAAGTGACTTTTCTGTCGTTTCCGTTGCAGTCGTTTCCGGAGCCGTGTCAATGAGAAATATGGCCTTGCCCATAGTGGTATCGTTCATAGACATCATGTAATAATACTTAAATCAAAATTATTTAGCAGAAATTTCGTTTTTCTTTTTTAAAACGTTTAAGTCTGTGAACCCATTCAGATCATCCGTAAGTGTCTGTGGCTTTGTTATAATGAGACAGCTAATTCGTCATAATCAGGTAAAGGGAAAAAATTTATGAATCTGCGTAATACTCGTACCCTTCTCCTCAATGAAGGGTCAGTAGAGGATAAGCGTTTAGAAATACTTGATTATTTTCACAAGTCTTTCTCGATCGATGAACAGCTTTACGACACTCTTGCTCATGATGATGCGTTCTATCTGCGTGCAGAGCCGCTACGCCACCCGCTAATCTTTTATTTGGGGCATACGGCGGTTTTTTACATTAACAAGCTGGTCGTCGCCAAAATCATTGAAAAGCGCATTAATCCTCACTACGAGGCGATGTTTGCCATCGGTGTTGATGAGATGTCATGGGACGATCTGAACGATGAAAACTATGATTGGCCAAGTGTCGCCGAAGTCAAGGCCTACCGAGACCAGGTGCGTGCTCTTGTTGATCAGGTGATCAAGACACTTCCTCTTTCATTGCCTATCGATTGGGAGAACCCTTTTTGGGCCATCATGATGGGGATCGAACATTCGCGCATCCACCTGGAAACATCTTCCGTGATTATTCGTCGTTTACCTCTTGATCACGTGCGTCCGTTGCCGCTCTGGAAAATTTGCGAAGAAACGGGACCAGCCCCGCACAATCAGCTTCTGCCCGTTGCTGGTGGCAACGTCATTCTCGGCAAAAAGAAAGACCATGCACTTTATGGCTGGGATAATGAATATGGTCACCATCAGTTTCATGTGGATGATTTTCAGGCCGCTAAATACCTGGTTTCAAATCAGGAGTTCAAGCAGTTTGTTGTGGCAGGCGGTTATCAAAATGGCCGTTGGTGGCCTGATGAGGGCAGGCGTTGGCTGGAGTTCAGTAAGGCAGAACAGCCACTTTTCTGGGTCAAGGATGGCTCCGGTTATCGCTTGCGGACCATGGCCCAGGAAATCCCCATGCCCTGGGACTGGCCGGTTGAGGTGAACTACCTTGAAGCCAAAGCTTTCTGCAACTGGAAGGCCGGGGAGTGTGGCCTGCCGATCCGTTTGCCTACCGAGGACGAATGGCACCGGCTGCATGATCTGCATGATATCCCTGATCAGCCCTACTGGGAACGAGCGCCAGGGAATATTAACCTCGAATTCTGGGCCTCTTCCTGTCCGGTGAACCATTTTTCTTTTGGTGATTTCTATGATCTGATCGGTAATGTCTGGCAGTGGACCGAGACACCGATCAGCGGTTTTACGGGGTTTGAAGTCCACCCATGGTATGACGATTTTTCCACCCCTACATTTGATACCCAGCACAATTTGATCAAAGGGGGGGCGTGGATATCCACCGGCAACGAGGCCACCAGAGATTCACGTTACGCGTTTCGCAGGCACTTCTTCCAGCATGCCGGGTTCCGCTATGTTGCCGCCGAGCAGGAATTGGAAACCATAGAAGCGATGTACGAAACGGACGATTCCGTGGCCCAGTATTGCGATGCTCATTTTGGACCGGAAAAATTCAGTGTGGCAAACTTTCCGGCGCAGTTGGTGAAAATCAGTCTCAAAGCCATGGCAGATCGACCCAAAGCTCGTGCCCTTGATCTTGGCTGCGCGGTCGGTCGGGCCAGTTTCGAATTGGCCAAATATTTTGATGTTGTCACAGGTATCGACTTCTCAGCGCGCTTTATTCGTATTGCCCACCAGTTGCAAGAAAAGGGCGTTGCCCATTACCAGCTACCGGAAGAAGGTGAGATCGTCTCCTTTCACGAGGTGCGACTGAGTGATTTGGGTCTCGCCGGGCATGATGGCAAAATTGAGTTTTTGCAAGGGGACGCGCATAACCTGAAGCCGCAGTTTAAAGACTACGACCTGGTTCTGGCAGGAAACCTGCTTGATCGGCTCTATGATCCGGCGCAGTTCCTGGCCTCTATTCATGAGCGGATGCGACCTGGGGGACTGCTGGTCATCGCTTCGCCCTATACGTGGCTGGAAGAGTTTACCAAAAAGGAAAACTGGCTGGGCGGAATCCGCATCGCCGGTGAGCCATTCAGTACTCTGGATGGTCTCAATGAGCAACTTGGCAGCCATTTCCGTTTGCTTGAAGAACCTCACGATGTGGAGTTCGTGATCCGCGAAACGGCACGTAAATTTCAACACACGATTTCACAGGTGACTATCTGGGAGAGGTATTCCTGATGCTGTCTTTTGATGTTGAACGTGCGCGGCGTGAAACCCGCGGTTGTGAAGGGCGCATCCATTTCAACAATGCCGGGGCGTCTTTACCCCCGGCTCCGGTGACAGACGTTTTCTACTCTTATTTACATGAGGAGGAAGAGCAGGGCGGTTATGAAGTCATGGCGCAGCGAGCTGCGGAGTTGGAGCATTTTTATACCGCAGCTGCGCAGCTTCTCAACTGCTCTGCAGATGAAATCGCCTTTTCTGACAGTGCCACTCGGGCCTGGAACGCTGCCTTTTATGCCTTCAATTTTCAACCCGGTGACCGGATCCTGGCCAGTAGCGCCGAATATGGAAGTAGTTTGATCGCCATGTTGCAACAAGCCAGGCGTGTCGGAGTTGAAATCACCTTTGTACCGGATGACCCGTCAGGCCAGATCGACGTCAACAGTCTGAAAAATCAGATCGACAGTCGCGTCAAACTGATCTGTCTGACTCAGGTTCCTTCCGGTGGTGGTCTGATCAATCCTGCTGCCGCGGTTGGGAAAGTTGCAAAAGATGCGGGCATTCCCTATCTGCTGGATGCGTGTCAGGCCCTTGGCCAGATGCCGGTCGATGTCGAGCAACTCGGCTGCGACCTCTTGTGTGGCACCGGCCGCAAATTCCTGCGTGGACCGCGAGGCACGGGTTTTCTCTATGTTCGTCGTACATTGCTCGAGCAACTCGAACCGAGCCAGCTCAACCATCACGCTGCAGAGTTGCTTTCGACCCAAAGCTACCAACTGCGTAAGGATGCAAAACGCTTTGAATGCTGGGAGCGTAACTATGCTGCGCAACTCGCCTTAGGTGCTGCAATCGACTATGCTCTGGCCTGGGGCCTTGAGGAGATTAACGAGCGGGTCAGAATGCTGGCGGCGACATTGCGGCAGAAATTAGACCAGATCGATGGCGTGACCCTTACTGACCGGGGGAGTGAGCAATGTGCTATAGTCACTTTTTCCTGTGCTCAGGTGTCAGCAGAGCAGTTGCAGCAACAGCTCGCCCGCCGGAACATTAACACCTCGACCGTAACGTTCTCTGCGAACCCGGTCAGCTCAAGGACTCTCCCTTCTCCACCATTGTTGCGAGCTTCGCTGCATTATTACAATACCCTTGAGGAGATAGAGCAGTTTGTTTCTGAGTTGAGGCAACTTTTGTGAATTCAGCGGATATCTGGATTTTTCATGTCTAACTACGATCTGTTGAATAACCTTCTGAAGTGGGGCTTTCGCTGCGGTCTTACTGAGGCTAAAGTGCTACACTGGAATTCCGATCAGCTGACAAAGAAATGTTCAATTAAGGATCATTTCTGTAAAGTAATTGGCACGTTGGCACTTATTTTAGATTTCTCAAACAGTTAATGGCATATCCTTTGCTCTTTATTTGTGCCTAAAGATAACATTAGGCGCAGCGGAGGACAGCATGGCTATACAGGAAACAGGTACTCAAGACTGGAAGAAAAAAGCGCTTCAGGTTAAAGATACGCCCAGAGCGTCCAGGATTCTTGCAAAGGCCTTATATAAAGAATTGAAAAATATTGGTTTTAGCAGAAACGAAATTCTTGCAGTTTCCAGTGAAATCGTTGGGCTGGTCGGCAGCGAGATGAAACAATTAAGAGAGACGGTCCAGTAATATCTGCCTTATCGTGTATTATCGCGAGGCATGGAAAAGTCAAGGTCTGAACCCTCAAAAAAACGAGCCAATAGTATTAAATTATGCAAAGCCTATGATTCGTTTACCTTGAAAAGGTTTGGAAACACGTCTGGCCGATTTGTAACAAGGTCGGAAGAGGTTGCATTGTACCCAGGGTTCAGTCTGCTGGAAAATAGTGTGTGTGAAGAGCTAGCGGCTTTCATCGATCATAAGATTACTCCTATTGCTCCCCTCCTTAAAAATTCCTATCCTCTTTTTTCTGATGTTTCTTAACCGATATAATGATGTGCGCAGCAGATTTTTGCTGATCGGCAACCGAAGGACGTTCATTCAGCGTTTATAAGCTAAAGAAGGAAGACAGTTTTCATGGACAATGGTTTTATCGAAGAGTTGGCGGCAATTGTCGACGCAGAAGGTTTGCTGCTTGGTGATGCCGAGCAAGCCCCGTTTCTGGAAGAAAAAAGAGGGCTTTACCATGGTCATTGCGTTGCTGTTGTCAGGCCGGCAACAACGGCAGAAGTCGCGGCGGTGGTAGAGTGCTGCAATAAATACAATCAGCCGATAACTCCGCAATCCGGCAATACCGGGCTATGCGGCGGCGCTGTTCCTGATGGTGGCATTCTTTTGAACCTGGGACGGATGAACAGGGTGAGGGAACTGGACCGAGTCGGCGGAACCATGACGGTTGAGGCGGGCTGTATTTTAAAGACTTTGCAGCAAGTGGCCAGCGCCGAAGGATTACTGTTTACGTTGAGCAGTCCGTCTGAGAAGGATTGTCAGCTCGGGGGCAATCTGTCGACAAATCTGGGTGGCATCAATGTTCTGCGTTATGGCACCGCCAGGGAGCAGGTTTTAGGACTCGAGGTCGTCCTGCCTTCGGGCGAGATCTGGAACGGCTTACGGGCGTTGCGTAAAGACAATGCCGGCTATGATTTGAAGCAGCTGTTTATCGGTGCCGAAGGGACCCTAGGTATTATTACCGCAGCCACGGTGAAACTGTTTTCTGCCCCGCAGGTACAGGTGACAGGGATGGTCGCGGTACCGGACATTTACGTCATGATGGAAACGTTTACCCACATTCGTCAGCGTTTTAATGATCACTTAAGTGGCTTTGAAATTATCCCGCGTTTTGCCGTCGACATGGTGCTCGAATATGACTCTGCGATTAAAGACCCTTTTCCGCAGCGGCATGGCTGGTATGGCCTGGTCGAGTTGAACGCGACTGATCCCGAGATGGATCTGAAAACTTCATTAAGGCAGTTGTTTGATTCCTTGCCCTATCCGACCCGAATTGCGCAGGATCAGGAGGAATCGGAACAGCTGTGGGCGGTGCGCAGGGCCATCAATGCTGCTCAAAAAGTGCGGGGAGCTTCAATTAAACACGATATTTCCGTGCCGCTGAATGATATCGCCGAGTTTATGACGCAGGCCACCCGAATGGTCGAAGCGCAGATACCCGGAGTTCAGGTCTGCGGATTTGGTCATGCCGGTGATGGCAACGTTCACTTTAACCTGACTCAGCCTCCGGGGGCAGATCCTCAGGAATTTTTAGATCGTTGGGAAGAGATGAACCGGATGATTCATGATCTGGTGCGGTGCTTCGGTGGCTCAATTGCTGCTGAACATGGTGTTGGGCAACTGCGGCGTGCCGAACTGCGGCGCACCAAGGACCCTGTTGAATATGCCATGATGCAAGCGATAAAAGGGTGCCTGGACCCAAACAATCTGCTGAATCCAGGCAAGGTGGTTGACCCGAATTCATCACCTTGTGGGTAGGTAGGACAACTTGAAAATAGCTTCCTGCAGGGTTACGGACGGCTTTCTCTTTTTACCGATTTGACCCTATTTTTCAAGATGTTCCCTTGCTTGACACCGGCAGAGGATGTAAAATATTATGAATTGTAAGAATATTCCAATAAATAGACTCGGAAAATCCTCTCTCTCTGCCTCTGAGTAACCTTTGGGAGGTGTTTAATGGCTATGTCTATCGGTGGGTCCACGTTAAATACAACCAGTCTGGCTAAAGCGCAGCAGAGTCAAGAAAATGCAATGGAGCGAATCTCCTCAGGCAAGCGCATTAATAGTGCCAAGGATGATGTTGCCGGTTTGGCAATCTCGGACCGCTTTAATTCTCAGTTTCTTGGATTAAATCAGGCGATGCGCAATGTGACCGACGGTGTTTCCATGGTGCAGACGGCGGATAGCGCCCTTGGTGAGAGTACCTCAATTCTGCAGCGCATGCGAGAGTTGTCGCTGCAATCAGGGAACGGTATTTATAATCGTAGCGACCGTGCTTCAATGAACGCGGAATTTTCCCAGTTGCAGTCGGAACTCGATCGGATTGCTGGAACGACGACTTTTAATGATCAGAATCTCCTCAATGGCGATATGGCTGGCTCCGGTGTAAGTTTTCAGGTTGGTACCGAAGCTGGTGATTTGATTAATGTACAGATTCCCGGAGCTGCTCAAGATGACCTGGGAACCGCAGACCTTGATATTTTAAGTCAAGAAGGAGCGCAGGCATCACTGTCCAGTATCTATGACGCGCTCAGCCAAGTTTCCTCCATGCGTGGCGATCTGGGAGCTGTTCAGAGTCAATTCGAGTCCTCGCTGGATAATCTCAGCAATGTTGCGCAAAACACTGCAGGAGCAAAGTCACGGATTGCTGATGCGGATATGGCCAAGGAAATATCGGCCCTGACCCGGAACACTATTATTGAGAAAGCCGGTATCGCTATGCAGGCTCAGGCGAATCAGTCGGCACAGAGCATATTAAAATTGCTTTGATGGGACTTTCTGCTGTTGTGGTTACTGACATGGCCTTTTTGTCAGGGCTGTTTGATTTGATCATGCGTAGTCTTTAAGGCGTCTTCATACTTTAACCTGAGCGGCACATCATCCTGCTACGCTCAGAAAAAAGGTGTCCTCTTTTTTCTGAGCGTAACGTCAATCTTCATTTCTCAGCACGAACTATTCATTTAAACAGTTTTGCATATTCACCATAGCCCTCCTTTTCAAGGTTGGCTAACGGGATAAAGCGTAGTGATGCTGAGTTCATGCAGTAGCGTAGACCGGTCGGTTGCGGTCCATCATCAAACACATGGCCAAGATGCGAGTTGGCATGTTTGCTGCGCACTTCGGTACGGGACATGAATAGGCGGTTGTCGGTTCTGGTGACAATGTTTTCTGCCACCAGGGGTTTGCTGAAGCTTGGCCAACCAGTGCCGGAATCATACTTGTCAAGGGAACTGAAAAGTGGTTCCCCGGACACGACGTCAACATAGATTCCGGCTTCATGGTTATCCCAGTAGGTGTTGTTGAAGGGAGGTTCTGTCCCTTCGTGCTGAGTTACGTCATATTGCATGGGAGTGAGCTTTTTCTTCAGTTCCGCATCGCTGGGGATGGTGTACTTTTGCTCTGTCATAGGTTTTTGGTCCTTATTCTGCGTCGCTGCCGGGCGCTGTGGATTCAGCTCCGGAAATTCAGAAAGAATAGCGTCAAAGGTCAACTCCTGCTTTTGCCATTTTTTCTCAAGGAACTGGTCACGTCCCGAGCCATGGCGATACCAGTTGTAGCGCAGGGGGTTTTCTTTGTAATAATCCTGATGATAGTCCTCCGCCGCATAAAACGGTCCCAACGGCAGCAGCTCTGTCACAATAGGGGCTGTAAAGCGTCCGCTCTGTGCTAACCGTTTTTTTGATTTTTCCGCAATCATTTTCTGTTCCGCGTTGGCGTAAAAAATGACGCTACGATATTGTGTGCCCCGATCGACAAACTGCCCCCCCCTGTCGGTGGGATCAATATGGCGCCAGAACCATTCGACTAATTGGCCGTAACTGACCTGGGTTGGATCAAAAGTCACTTTCACCGCCTCAACATGGCCAGTTTTATGGGCGGAAACTTCTTCATAGGTTGGATTGACTTCTGCCCCTCCGGTGTATCCTGATATGACCGCAGACACTCCCGGAACTTTTTCGAAGTCAGATTCAGTGCACCAGAAACAGCCTCCGGCAAAGACGGCAATTTCAGAAGCGTTGTTCTTTTCACTGATGTTAGCGGCAATTGACCGGCTTTGGTCCTGCATGCAGCCAGATAGCAACAGGGTCAATAGAAAAAAACTTTTTCTCCACAACGACATAAGCTCCTCCATGTCAGGCCAATGGGTGTGTGGTCCAGATCCGGAAATGGATCTTTTCCGCTGTAGTGCCTTCAATCTGGTCTCCGTGCAAACCCTTGATTTTCTGGACACAAGGGAAAATCACCTGTTTCCAATCTGGTAACTTCCATCTATAAATACATTGTAAGAGATGTCTTTCCGGCGGGTAAAGATGACGGCAGAAAAGAGCACAATAAACGTTAATATGAACATACCTTCACTGTGTATTGGCTCAATCAAATTACATAAGCGTGGTTAAAAATCACAAATTGGCTATTATTTCACTGTAGAAATCGCGGCAACTGGTACGTCGGCAATAGGGCTGATTATCAAAGGACTGTGCATATTTCTATAACTGCCTATTGTAAACAGGGGGAAAATGATGAAGAGTTTGTATCTGCTGCTGGCCATGACACTGCTGTCGGTCGTATCTGCGATTGCAGGACCCACTATTACCGGGAAAATTTCACAAATTACAGCCATTGAAAAGGATATCAATCCCTTAGTTGATAAACTGAAGGGAACCGAGATTGTGCCAGCCTATTGGGGAACGGAGCTGCTGGAAAAAGTTTACCTGGGGCAGGGGAGCTGGCGGATTAGGGTAAAAAATACCGGGAACATGAGTTTTGTGCCCGGTCAACTGCGAATCACGGTTAAATATCATATTGGCGGCAATCTGTATGCACAGGATCCCATCTATAACGAGTCTCAGATACGTCCCGGACAGATCCTGACCGTAACAGGAAATAATCTGGCAAGACAGGATGGAGAGTGCGGCAATCTCAACTGCATTGATCTTGAGGTCTACGACACGGTCAATGAGCGCAGACGCGAATTTGATGCGCTGGATGTTCCGCCTCTTGCGGCAGAGCTCAGTCAGATCAGTCTGGAACATAGTCAACTTTATTTTAAAATACAAAGCCAGACTTTGTTTCCCATTAAGATCAAACTCGAAATAGCCGCGCTGGAAATCTGGGATCGTCCCAAGCCTTATCCGAAAGACAACAGCATTTGGGGTAAAATCAAGGATATGTTGACCTTCGATTCCTCCGGATTGCAGCCTGAAAAGCTGGTCTGTTCAGTATCTCACTTACCCTTGTATGATACAGATTTTTTGCCACTGGCGGCTGCAATCGAAAATAGTGCCGATTATCCAACTGTTTGGGGTACTGTCTCCAAAACACGACTGAAACCTTTACTGCAGGCCGCTTGCCCCGATGCTCATTTCAGCGAATACTCCACTCTGTTCAAGTCTTTGCGCCTGGTTTTGTATACCGAGAATGCTGCGCCGTGTGTCGCGAAAAAGCAGCTCGATATTGTTTCTATAAGCCGGGGAGGGGATGATATCCCCGCTTTTTCATGGGATTAGTGGAAGGGCGTAACGATTATTGCAGGTCTTGAAACGGGTGTGTGCGGACAAATACATTTTCAGTTATCCGCACATACGCAGGGTGACCAATTTTTTTTGCGTTCTGTTGACCGGCGCTACTTTAGATCTGAAAAAAAACTGGATCTCAAAACACGGTATGCTAAATTCTTCTGCTATCCGGTGCATAGAGCATGAGTATTTGCTCAAGGGAGAGCAAACCATGGAAAGAATAATCCAATTTTGGGCGAAGTTTTTACGGTCAGTACTGCTTGGGATCGTCTGTAGTCTCGGCTTCTCCGGGTCCGCACTATGGGCTGCGGACCCGGCACCTGTCAATCCTGTCGCTGTTGTCGTTGGCGGTGACCATAATTATCCTCCCTATGAGTTTTTGGACGAAAACCAGCAGCCTGCAGGATTCAATGTTGATCTGACCCGTGCGATTGCTGAAGTTATGGGGATCTCCGTCACCTTTCAAATGGATACCTGGGATCATGTCCGTCACGATCTGGATGTTGGAAAGATCGATATTCTGCAGGGGATGGTCTACTCAGAAGGGCGCAGCCGTGATTACGATTTTTCTCCCCCCCATACCATTGTTCACGAGTCCGTTTTTGCCAGAAAAGATGCCCATCCCCGCAGTGTTTCAGCAATCACCTCGCTGCAGCAACTGGCCGGGAAAGAACTGATTGTGCAAAAAGGGGGGATTCGCCACGACCAGTTGCTGGAGAAAAAGCTGGATGCCAAACTGTTTCTGGTTGATACCCATGCGGCGGCTTTACGGCTGTTGGCCTCCGGGCAGCACGACTATGCCCTGGTCGGCAATCTGCCCGGTTTATATCTGGGCAAGGAGCTGGGGCTATCAAATATTCGGCCGGTTGGCAGTCCGTTTCCTGCCCAGCATTACTGTTATGCAGTACGCAAAGGGAACGCCGAACTCCTGGCTATTTTCAGCGAGGGGCTGGCGATCCTGAAGAACACCGGGCGTTATCAGCAATTGTATGATAAATGGCTCGGGCCGCTGGAAACAACTGATGGGTTTCCCTGGCGCAAGATGGCGCCGGTCCTGGCAGGGATTGTTGGCGGAGCATTGTTCATCTTTGCTATCATCATGTTCTGGAACCGGACACTTAAAAAGGAAGTCGAGCGTCGTTCCAGTGAACTGCAGCAGCATCAGCAACAGCTGATCCAGGCTGACAAGTTGGCGTCTCTGGGGATCCTGGTCAGCGGTGTTGCTCATGAAATCAACAACCCCAACAGTTTAATCCTGATGAACATGCCGATTGTCATGGCTGCGCATGAGGACAGTTCTGAAATTCTTGAAGAGTATTATCAGAACCACGGGGATTACAGCCTTGCTGGTATCGATTATTCCCGCATGCGCGAAGAATTACCCTCTCTTCACGAAGAAATGTTTGATGCGGCGAGGCGGATCAAGCGGATTGTTGACGATCTGAAGGATTTTGCCCGCCCTGAACCTGCGGCCGATTTTCAGCACCTTGATATTAATGATATCGTGCAAACAGCGGTGCGTCTGGTTGAAAATTCACTGAACAAAGCGACCCGCCACTTTCAACAGCACTATGCGGCCGATCTGCCGGCAGTTAACGGACAACGGCAACGCATCGAACAGGTTGTTGTTAACCTGCTGCTTAATGCCTGCCAAGCTTTACCTGATGCTGAATGCAGTATTACCGTTGTTACCAGTTTTATCGCGGAAACTGGCGAGGTTTGTATTGAGGTCCAGGATCAGGGGGTGGGGATTGATGCGGAGCATTTAGCCCGTGTTACCGATCCGTTTTTCACCACCAAGCGTGAATGTGGTGGTACGGGATTGGGGTTGTCTGTTTCAGCAACAATTGTTCAACAACATGGTGGATCCTTGGTCTTTACCTCAGAGCCCGGCTGCGGAACGGTTGCGGCATTAACCCTTCCCGTGAGTGTTTAAGGAGCTTATCGATGGTTGCGCCCCTGACTCCCTCTTTTTCCATTTTGCTGGTCGACGATGAAGCCTCATTTCTGCGCAGCATGAGCCTGACCCTGGAACGTACCGGGCGCATTAATAATATTCTACGCTGCGAAGACAGTCGCAATGTTATGGCGTTATTGGCGAGTCATGATATCGGTCTGGTGCTTCTTGATCTGACGATGCCACATATCTCCGGTGAAGCGCTATTGCCACAGATTGTTGAACACTATCCTGAAGTGATGGTCATTGTCGTCAGTGGCCTTAACCAGGTTGAGACCGCTGTTTCCTGTCTGAAGCAGGGGGCCTTTGATTATTTCGTTAAAACCGAGGAAACGGATCGCCTGGTCAGCGGGGTCGAGCGCGCGATCCGTATGCTGGAGTTACAGCGCGAAAATCAACAGATGCGCGAAACCTTTCTTCGGGATCGTCTTGAACATCCCGAAGCGTTTAGCACTATCATCACCTGCAACAAAGGGATGCGTAGCGTATTTCAATATCTGGAAGCGGTGGCGCAAAGCAGCCTGCCGATTCTTATCACCGGGGAAAGCGGCGTTGGTAAGGAGCTGTTCGCCCAGGCGGCTCACCGCTTAAGCGCACGTTCCGGTCCGTTGGTTTCGGTTAATGTCGCTGGTCTTGATGACAACGTGTTTGCCGATACCCTGTTTGGTCATGTGCGGGGCGCATTTACCGGCGCTCGCGACGCGCGACGCGGCATGGTTGAGGAGGCTGCCGGTGGTACCCTGTTTCTGGATGAGATTGGTGATTTGAGCCTGGCGTCGCAGATCAAACTGTTGCGTCTATTGCAGGAAGGGGAGTACTTCCCTCTTGGTAGTGACAAGCCGAAGAAGATGAAGGCGCGCATTATTATTGCAACCCATCAGGATTTACGCAAACGTCACGCGGCCGGTGAATTCCGTAAAGATCTCTACTATCGACTACGCACGCACCAGGTGGAAATCCCCCCCCTTCGGGAGCGCAAAGAGGATATTCCGCTGTTGCTGGATCATTTTCTTGACCTGGCCGCAACCGAATTTGGCAAGAAAAAACCCACCGTTCCCAAAGAATTACCAGTATTGCTGGCAAGCTATCACTTTCCCGGGAATATCCGAGAACTGCGGGGGATGGTTTTTGATGCCATGAGCCTGCATAAAGAGATGATGCTGTCCATGGCGCAGTTCAAAAAGGGGATGCATATGGATGTGGCGTTGCCCCTGGCTGAACAACGTTCCAGTATCTTTCTCCCGTCTGCACAACTGCCACCTCTTGACCAGATAGCGGATGTCCTGGTGCTTGAAGCGATGGAGCGTGCTCAGGGGAATCAGTCGATCGCTTGCAGGCTGTTGGGAATCTCTCAACCGGCCTTAAGCAAGCGTCTGAAAAAACTTGGCAGAGACTAAGCCTTTTCCTGCCAAACCACTGAAACTCTTTTCTTTTTAGAGACGATAATATTTTTCTAGCCATCTGAAATCGCTCACTGAGGTGGGCGTTCAGCCCCTATAACCTGAAGGGGTGCTATAACCTTCGGGATAATTCCATAAGTTACTGTTATGCAATAGCAAATCGTCCTTTGGTAGCATTATTTGCCTGCTCAGGTTATACCCCCCTTTGCGCTGTTTCTGCCTTTCTGTGTTGTTGTTTTTTTCTTATATTTCAGCCGTTTATTAACTCTTTTCTGGCCTGGCATCTACCTTGCTCTATAACGGTGTGTCCGGTTTCCTGATCCGGAGCCGGAATGTCAGCCATCAGGCGGCACGTGTCGCCGATGGCATTTTCCCAGTGCGAAAGAGGAGAGCATTCGAGATGGCAGATCAACAACGGCTTGAGCATGACCTGATTGGCGACAAAGAAGTTCCGGCACACTGCTACTACGGTATCCAGACCCTGAGGGCGTTGGAGAATTTCCCGATTACCGGTATTCCTATCGGTAAAACCCCAGAATTAATCCGTGCTCTGGCTTTCGTTAAAAAGGCCGCGGCCCTTGCCAACCTGGAGCTGGGGCAATTGTCCGGTGACTTGGCAAAACATATCTGTGTCGCCTGTGACGAGATCATTGCCGGTGAGCTGCATGAGCATTTTGTGGTTGATGTGTTTCAGGGTGGGGCAGGGACCTCGACCAACATGAACGCCAATGAAGTGATCGCCAATCGTGCCCTTGAACTGATGGGGCACAGTAAAGGGGAGTATCAGTTCTGCCACCCTAATAACCATGTCAATTGTTCCCAATCGACTAATGATGTCTACCCGACCGCTTTTCGCCTGGCATTGCATGCTGAAATCAAAAAACTGATGAAAAAGATGCGCAAATTGCAACAGGGCTTCGCCGCTAAGAGCCTTGAATTTGCCGACGTCATAAAAATGGGAAGGACCCAGCTACAAGATGCTGTCCCTATGACTCTGGGGCAGGAGTTTTCCGCTTACGCAACAACTATAGGTGAAGATATCTCCCGTTTACACGAAACCCATAATCTGGTCCATGAAATCAACCTTGGTGCTACGGCCATTGGTACCGGAATCAATGCTCCGTCCGGGTATACCCGGATTGTTACGGAACAGTTGCGGACTCTGACAGGAATTCCGCTGGAAACCTCTGCGAATCTGGTTGAAGCCACCTGGGATACCGGTGCCTATATGCAGATATCCGGCGTGTTAAAGCGGTTCGCCGTCAAATTATCCAAGATCTGCAGTGATCTGCGCCTGTTATCGTCCGGGCCGCGCGCCGGTCTTAATGAAATCAATTTACCACGCCTGCAACCCGGGTCCTCCATCATGCCGGGTAAGGTCAATCCGGTTATTCCAGAGGTCGTCAACCAGATTGCCTACCAGGTTATTGGCGCCGATCTGACCATCACCATGGCATCGGAAAACGGTCAGTTGGAACTGAACGTTATGGAACCGGTGATCGCTTATAACCTGTTTCAGTCCCTCGAACTGCTTGGCCGCGCCTGCACTGTGCTTAACGAAAAATGTATTTCTGGCATTACCGCCAATCGCCAGCGCTGTCGCGACATGGTTGAGAGCAGCATTGGGCTGGTGACCGCGCTGAATCCCTTTATCGGTTATGAAAACTCTTCTGCCATCGCCAAAGAAGCGCTGGAAACGGAGCGTTCAGTTTATGAGCTGGTTCTTGAGCACAACCTGCTCAGCAAAGAACGGCTGGATGAGTTGCTGACCGCCGAGAAGATGGCTCACCCCTGACCAGACCTTCAGCGGGTGCCTGGCTTAGGGCACCCGCCTATATTGAACCGGATAATACCTGCCACTGGGAAAATTATCCGCAACTACAAGAGGAGATACTTATGACCACCGCGACACCCGTACAACAACAGCCCCGGATGCCAGCCATGTGGCAGGTCTTTCTGGTGTTGGGAGGATTCCTGGCCCTGGCTTTTGCTTTTACCGGGCTTGGTATTGAAATTCATCTGGCTATTTTTGCCGGTTGGTTTCTGGCTTTTGCCGTTGGCCGTATGGTTGGCCACGACTATCGCAGCATGGAAAAAGCCCTGACCAGCGGGATCAGTAATGGCATGGACGCGATCATTATCCTGCTGGCGGTTGGCGCTTTGGTGGGAACCTGGATTTCCGGTGGAGTCGTCCCGAGTCTGATTTACTATGGTCTGAAAGTGATCCATCCATCCATCTTTCTGCTCGCGACTCTGATTATCTGTTCATTGACGTCCATCGCGACCGGAACGTCATGGGGCACGGCAGGTACTGCCGGGATTGCCATGATGGGGATCGGTGCCGGCCTTGGGATCCCTGCGCCTTTGACCGCCGGTGCGGTTCTGTCGGGAGCTTATTTCGGCGATAAATTATCTCCCTTATCTGACAGTACGATATTGACCGCATCCATGTCCGGCATTGATGTCATGGACCATATCAAGGGGATGCTTCCCGGTTCGGTCATTGGCTACATTCTGGCCGCCATCGCCTTTACCGTGGCTGGCTTTACGGTAGGAAGCGGACATGCTGATCTGGGTCAGATTGACAGGGTTTTGGGGGCTATTGATAACATGTTTTATGTATCACCCCTCTGCCTGCTACCCATGGTTTTTGTCGTTGCCTTACTGGCCATGCGCAAACCTTCGATCCCGGTAATTACTTTTGGCGCAGTGATAGGTATTGTCTGGGGGATCGTGTTTCAGGGTTTGTCTCCGGTGGCCGCAATCAGCACCGCCTGGAGTCAGATTCCCAAAGACACCGGTCTGGTCTTTATCGACAACATTCTCAGTCGCGGGGGCATGAACTCCATGCTCTGGTCCGTCGGTATCATCATTTTCGGTCTTGGTTTTGGTGGACTGTTGGATCAGATCGGTGTGCTTAAAGTGTTGGCACAGAAGATCGAGAAAATGATCAAGGGGGGCGGTTCCCTGACAATAACCACAATTATTGTTGGTTTTCTCGGCAACCTGTTCGGTAGTGCCATGTACGTATCCCTGATTCTGACCCCCAAAATTATGGCTGCCAAATATGATGAGCTTGGTTACCACCGGCGGGTTTTGTCACGTAACACCGAGTTTGGTGGCACGCTGACTTCGGGTATGGTGCCGTGGAGTGACAACGGTATTTACATGGCTGGTATCCTGGGGGTCGCAACCCTCGAATACCTCCCTTATATGTGGTTATCCTACAGCTGTATCGCTGTGACGATTTTCTTTGGCTTTAGCAACCGTTTCATGTGGCGTAATCAATCTGGTGGAGTCGCTGAAACCGAGGTTGAATATCGTCAGGCTGCGTGAAACCCGTTATCCGCGATGTGCCCCGCAGACGTATCGTGCGGGGCACATCAAATAAAGGAACAGAGCAATGAAGAAAATACTGCTTATTGCCACTGGCGGTACGATTGCCTGCAGCACAACAGAAGCAGGTCTTGCCCCGGTTGCCGATGCTGACAGTCTACTTGCCTGTGTGCCGGAAATGCGCAGTTTGTGTCATTTGCAATCACTGTCATTAATGACCATTGACAGTACCAATATGACGCCTCAGAACATGGCGCAGATTGCCCGGGCGATCTTTGATCATTATTGTGATTATGATGGTTTTGTCGTGACCCACGGTACAGATACTATGGGGTATACCTCTGCGGCATTGACTTATATGCTGCCGCATATAGGTAAACCTGTTGTGCTGACCGGGTCGCAACTGGCTATGGAAGCGCCGCATACCGATGCCCGGCAAAATCTGTCGGACGCGCTGCGTTTTGTTCTTGAGGGGCAGGCTGGAATTTATGTGGTTTTTAATGGCAAGGTCATCAACGGCACACGTGCCATTAAAGTCAAGACCCACAGTATGGATGCTTTTGCCAGCGTTAATGCTCCTTTGGTGGCAGAAATCACTTGCGGAAAAATCCGTTACCCGGAACCTTTGCCGCAGGTCAGCCAACAGGCCTCCCTCCCGCAACTTCTGGATCGCTTTTGCCCGGATGTGTTTCTGCTCAAAATATCCCCCTGTGTCCGTGCCGATATCTTTGATCTGATCCGCCAGAATTATCGCGGGTTGGTGATTGAAGGTTTTGGTATTGGTGGCATTCCCGGGCACCTGCTCGATGGGATTCAGCAGTTAATTGAAGCGGGTATTGCCGTTGTCATTGCCACTCAATGTCTTGAAGAAGGGGTAGATCTGGGTATCTATCAGGTTGGTCAGGATCTGGCGCGACACAATGTAATTTATGCCGGGGATATGAATAGTGAAGCCCTGGTTATGAAACTGATGTGGGCACTGGGCAATTATGACAGTCTGTCTCAGATTAAACAGTTTATGGAAACGCCTGTTGGCGGGGATCGGCTGCAATAAACAGGGTCAGTCGCTTTGAACGTTATTATTCCAATCCGTCACGCCCTCTTGCTGGTCAGCAATGAGGGCGTTGGTGTTTTTTACGATAATGTCCTTTTCAACTCTGATATAACTCTGTAATCAGTTGTTATAACCTGTCTATCCCGGTGGGGTTGCCCACCTGGAGGCTCTCTTACCTGTGGTGGATACTGAATATGTTGCCAAACGGTTACCCTTTTGAGCTCAATCATATCTATGACTGCTGGAAACGGGTTGTGCGCGACGCAGAGCCTCCATGTCCGTCCATGAGCATTGATCCGGCCGTTCTGCATTCCTGGCAGCGTTGCCTTTTGGGGCAGGGGAGAACGTCTGCCGGAACCCGCAATGTTTCTTCCCGCGATACTTCTGCCCTAGCCAAGAAAAATCGTGAATTTCTGATTAATGATGGTCTAAGCCACCTGGAAGATTGTCATCAGTATCTTGAGGGAACCAAGTCGGTCCTTGCTCTGGCCGATGGCGATGCCGGGTTTATCCATGTTATAGGTGATCATGATATGATTTTTCATGTGGCTCGCCTCGGGGTACGGGCCGGAACCTGCTGGGATGAACATCAGGCCGGAACCAATGCCGTGGCTTTGTGTCTTGAGCATGCCGCTCCCACTCAGGTCATTGGTGCCGAGCACTTTTACAGTACCATGCATAGCCTGGCAACGACGGCAGCGCCGGTTCATGACATCAATGGGCGGATTATTGCTGTTATCGCCCTGATTACCCCGGTTCAGGATATTACCCGTCATGCTCTGTCCATGATCATGACGGTGGCCAAGGCGTTGGAAAACAGTATGCAGGCACAACATTGCCTGGATGAATCAACGTCCCGTCTGATTGAAATGAACGCTATCCTTGGTTCCATTGCAGATGGGATTATCGTCTGGAACCATGAAGGTATTGTGACCCATATCAATGCCAAGGCCTCCAACCTGCTGGGGTTATCGATTCCGGTTGTACAGGGGACCTGGGTTGGTGCGGTTATGCATCTTCCTGAAGTCGTTCGCCAGGCCTGGGAGCACAGCCAGGTTCTGACCGATGTGGAAACGACTTTTGCTGTCGGCTCGCGGCATGTCCCGGCACTGGTGTCATTGCAACCGTTCCAGGTTGATGCCGGGCAGGGGGGTGCTTTTCTGTTGGTTTTGAGAGCGATTGCTGATGTCAGACGTCTGGTGAATTTTCAGACCGGAACCCAGGCGCGTATCAGTTTTAATGATCTGCCGGTCAAATCTGCGGCCATGAAGCGGGTGGTCAGGCAGGCGCGTTCGGCCGCTGACAGTATGGCTCCTGTTCTGTTGCGCGGTGACGATGGTGTCGGGCGTATTCAGCTGGCCCAGGCCATCCACAATGAAGGGCCACGGGCGGGGAAACCTTTTGTTGCCATCAACTGCAACGCGATTCCTCTGGAATTGATGGCTGCCGAACTGATTGGTAGTGGGAGTGGTAAAGACAGCCCCGGGCAGCCCAGTAAATTTGAACTTGCCGATGGTGGGACTTTGTTACTGGATCGGGTTGAGGCTTTGTCACGGGAGATGCAGTCTGCTCTGGTTCACCTGATCGAAAACGGCACGGTGCTACGTCTTAGGAGTCATGAGCCGATTGCTGTTGATGTTCGCATTATTGCGCTGACTTCGGCAGATCTGGAAAAAATGGTTGCAGAAGGGACTTTCAGTCGCCGCCTTTATTATACCTTTTTTGTCTTTTCCATCGTGGTGGCGGCTTTGCGGGAACGCCCCGAAGATATTCGCTTTGCTGCGCAGCGCTGCCTGGAGCGGCTGGGGCAGCAGCGTGGCCTTGAGCTGGGGCTAAATGACGCTTGTCTGAAAATCCTTGAAACCTACCATTGGCCGGGAAATTTGCGAGAACTTGAAATTGCCTTAGAGCAGGCAGCCGGACAGTGCCAAGGCGGGATAATTACGCCTGACGACCTGCCTGATGCCGTGCGCAGCAGGCGGCTGTTTGACATTCCGGCCCCGGCCCATCAGGTATTGTCTGCGCGTGAGGCGCAGCGCGAAGCGATTAAGCGGGCTGCCTGGCTGACGGGAGGCAAAGTTGGTGCTATGGCCGATATGCTTGGCCTCAGTCGCACAACGCTGTGGCGTCGCCTTAAAGATATGGACATTTCGGTAAAGCACTATCGCCAACGCTAATCATTCAATATGAAACTAAATTCAATAAAGTGTTTCAAAATGAAACCAAATTACGATTTTTTTTGTCATGTTATGTTCGAAAACGTACAAATGGTGCGGTACCGAAAATAGTCACATTTTTCAGGTTGGCATTAACTTAACGGGAGGACGAAGCATGAAAAAACTGGTCAATGATACCGAGCAGGTGGTTGTCGAACAGCTGGAAGGGATGGCGGCGGCTCATCCTGAATTGCAGGTCAATATTGCTCCTCACTATATTTGCCGGGCGCAAAAGGCCGACAAGGTTGTCATCATTTCCGGCGGGGGCAGTGGCCATGAGCCGATGCATGGTGGCTATGTCGGCACCGGAATGTTAGATGGCGCCTGTCCCGGTGAAGTCTTTACCTCACCAACCCCCGATCAGATGTACGAATGTGCAAAAGCTATTGCTGGGCCTAAAGGGGTCCTGTTTCTGGTCAAGAACTACACGGGCGATGTCATGAACTTTGAAACCGCGGCGGAACTGGTTGCGGCGGAAGGTATTCCGGTACAAAGTATTCTGATTGATGACGATGTCGCTGTAAAAGATAGCCTCTATACTGCGGGCCGTCGTGGTGTAGGAACGACTGTCCTGGTGGAAAAAATTGTCGGAGCTGCAGCTGAAGCCGGGTATTCCCTGGAACAATGTGCCGATCTGGCGCGCAAAGTTAATCTCAATGGACGTTCGATGGGGATGGCCCTGACACCCTGTACGGTGCCAGCGGCAGGAAAGCCGAACTTTACCCTGGCTGAAGATGAAATTGAAATTGGTATAGGTATCCACGGTGAGCCGGGGATTGAGCGCAGTACGATGAAGAGCGCGGATGAGATTACCGATATTCTGGCTCAGCACATTCTTGCCGACAAAGGGTACAGCCGTACCGTGCGCGAGTGGGATGGCAGCGCTGGTCAATGGGAAGAAAAACAGCTGGTTGATGAAGATCTCAACAGTGGGGAAAGTGTCATAGCTTTTGTCAACAGTATGGGGGGCACTCCTTTGTCTGAGCTTTACACGGTGTACCGACGCCTGAACAAAGTCTGTGCTGATAAAGATATAAGAATTGTCCGTAACCTGGTAGGGCCCTACATTACAGCGCTGGAAATGCAGGGTGTTTCCATTACGCTGCTTAAAGTTGATGAAGAAATTCTCAAATTCTGGGATGCCCCGGTCAATACGCCGGGGTTACGCTGGGGAATGTAAGCATGCTCGAGTTGCCGTTCTTCAGGCTGGGGGACGGCAACTGAAGTCACGGATTCAGAACAGATTAACCTTGGTAGCGGCTGCGGCGCTACCGATCTTGGAGGACCCAACAGATGGTTGTTACGAAACAGCAGATTATCGACTGGCTGGCCATGGTCGCTGATGTTATGGCTGCAAATAAAGAGTTGCTGATTGATCTTGACGCTGCGATCGGCGATGGTGATCACGGCAGCAATATGAATCGTGGTTTTGCCAAGGTTCGGGAACAGTTGCCAAAGCTTGCCCAGGGCGATATCGGGACCATTCTTAAAACCACCGGTATGACGTTGATGTCCAGTGTCGGGGGCGCCAGTGGTCCTTTGTACGGAACCTTTTTCATGCGTGCCGGTATGGCTTTGGCTGCCAAGGAAGAGCTGGACAGTCATGACCTGCTGTCTCTGCTTCGTTCCGGCTGTGAAGGTATTGTTCAGCGTGGTAAACCGAACCTGGGGGATAAAACCATGTACGATGTCTGGCAACCCGTGGTGAATTGTTTTGAGCAGTCTTTAGCCGATCAGGATCTTCATGGTGCTCTGGTTGCCAGTGTCGAGGTGGGCAAAACCGCTCTGCAGGCGACCATTCCGATGCAGGCTAAAAAAGGGCGAGCCAGTTACCTTGGTGAACGAAGTATCGGTCATCAGGATCCGGGGGCGACATCGTCCTGGCTTATGCTGAACGCCCTGGCAGATGTTTTAAAAGGTTAAGGGACATTATGGTTGGTCTTGTTGTTGTTTCCCACAGCAGGGTTCTGGTCTCCGGGCTGCAGGAACTGGTCGCGCAGATGGTTCCGGATCTTGACCGGATTGCTTTTATCGGCGGAACCGGTGATCCCGAAAGTCCGATCGGTACTGATCCGATGCAGGTCATGGAAGCTATAACCCGGGTTGCCGACGGTGATGGGGTGCTGGTGCTGATGGACCTTGGCAGCGCGATCATGAGCGCGGAAACGGCCTTGGATTTTATCGAAGACGAGATCCGTCAGCAGGTGCGACTGAGCTCGGCCCCCATTGTTGAAGGGACTCTTTCTGCAGCGATACAGGCTTCGCTGGGTGCTGATCTTGAAACGGTTGCGGCAGAGGCGAAAAGTGCTCTGAGTGTAAAGGCTGCCCAACTTGACGATCAAACCGCTTGTGTTGACGATGATTTTGAGTCCCCCACTGATGGCATCGGGCTTGAGTTGGTCATTAAAAACGTTAATGGGCTGCATGCCCGTCCGGCAGCGCGTCTGGTCAGCTGTGCTGGTTCATTTAATGCGCAGATTTCTTTAGCCAAGGGCGATAAACAGGTCAATGCCAAGAGTATCAATCAGGTTGCAACTCTTGGGGTTCGTTGTGGGGAACAGGTTGTACTGACTTTTTCCGGGGACGATGCTGAGGCGGCACGCACGGCAATGCAGCAACTCTATCGGGATAACTTTGGTGAAAGTCTGGAGAGTGAGTCCGCGTTGCCGACCGCCACGGCTGAGTCGGTAACTGAAGACGGCCTGACCGGTCGCGTTGTTTGTCCCGGTATCGCCATCGGACCGGCCTGGGTATATCTGGGACCTTCAGTCGTGGTTGAACCGCGAAAAATTACTGATCCTGCGGCTGAAATTCTGCGCTTTCAGCAGGCGCTTGCGGCTGCCATCCGTGGTGCAGATAAGTTAAAGCTGGTCGCTCAAAGCATGGCCGGGGCAGAGCAGGCGGAGATTTTTACCTTCCACAAATTGCTGCTCGAAGATGAGCAGACCATCAATAAAACTGTTGCGACCATTGAAAATGAGCAGCAGTGCGCTGAATATGCCTGGAGCCGTGCCATCGAGGACGTTGCGGCAACTTATGAGGCGGTTGCTGATGATTATCTGCGGGGCCGGGCCAGCGATGTTTATGATGTCCGAACTCGTGTTCTGCAACAGCTTGGCTTTGAAACTCGGCCTGTTTTTGACGCTCTGGAGCCTGTCGTTGTTCTGGCCCGTGATCTGTCCCCGTCTGTGGTGGCAGAACTACCCCAGGAGCAGGTCCTTGGTTTGTGTCTGAGTGAAGGTGGGGTGACCTCCCATGCGGCGATCATTGCTGCTTCTCGCGGTATTCCGACCCTGGTTGGGGTTCGGGACGCACTAGCATCGGTCAAAAGTGGTGATCCGGTGATTGTTGATGCCGAGACCGGACGTTTGTGGAGTTGTCCGGATACTGACACTCTTGCTCGCTATGAAGAGCAACAACGGACCTGGCTGCAACGTCGGGAAGAGCAGTTGCTGGGCAGTCAGCGGGTTGCGGTTACGACTGACGGTGTTGAAATCAGTGTCGTAGCCAATATTGGCAGCAGCCAGGATGTTCAGTCCGCTTTGGCGAGTGGTGCCGAAGGGGTTGGCTTGTTCCGTACTGAATTTCTGTTCCTGGATCGCAACTCTGAACCGGATGAGGATGAGCAATACCAGATTTACCGGAGCGTTGCCGAGGCTATGGGCGAGAAACCGGTCATTATACGTACCCTGGACGTCGGCGGAGATAAGCCTGTTCCCTATATATTTTCCGAGCCGGAGGACAATCCTTTTCTCGGGCTACGCGGCATCCGTTTGTCCTTGGCCCATAAAGATCTGTTCTTAAGGCAGTTACGCTCTATACTGAGAGCTTCGCATCAGACACAGATAAAAATCATGTTCCCGATGATCAGCTCTGTAACCGAATTTCAGCACGCGACAGAGCTGGTTAATGAAGCGATGCAACAGCTGGATCAGGCAGGTCATTCTTATAACCAGAATATTCAACTCGGGGTCATGATCGAAGTTCCGGCGGCTGTGGCGATTGCCGATCAGCTTGCAGACGTTGCGGATTTTTTCAGTCTTGGCACCAATGATCTGTCTCAATACGTGATGGCTGCCGATCGGGGTAATCCTCGGGTTGCCGATCTGCCCGATCCTTATGCCCCGGCAGTCCTGAGAATGATTCAGCAGACCGTTGCTGCAGGTCGGAAAGCCGGAATCGAAGTCGGTATGTGCGGGGCATTTGCCGGTCTTACTGATGCTGCCGCACTGCTTGTCGGGCTTGGTTTAACCAAACTGAGTATGAGCGCTGCACAGATTCCTGCACAAAAAGAAGCGTTACGTCAAATTGACAGCCTTATGGCCAAAGATCTGTTAAATACCGCACTGCTTCAACCGAGTGGTTCAGCGGTAAAGGCACTGTTATAGTTCTGTCACCACAGGATACAATCAAGTGGTCATATTCTCACTGAGACAGTTCTATTTTTTTCACAAGTCTTCTGAAATTATCAGCCAGTTCGTTTATACTGAAGCCTCATTCGACATATTCGCTTGCCTGATAGGGGCGTGAATTCAGAGAGGATACTTAGCTATGTTGTTCGATTTTACTTATTACAATCCGACAAAAATTTATTTTGGAAAGCAGTCTCTCGCCAAGCTTGAAACAGAGCTGGAGAATTATGGTGATACCATTTTGCTGACCTATGGAAAAAACTCCATCAAGACCATTGGGCTCTACGATCAGGTTGTTGCCATCCTGAAAAAATATGGCAAGACAATCGTTGAGTTGTCAGGAGTTATGCCCAACCCCACCTATGCCAAGATGATGGAAGGGGTAAAGCTGGTTCGCAAGCATGATGTCAGCCTTATTTTAGCTGTCGGTGGTGGGTCGGTTATTGACTGTGCCAAAGGGATTGCCGTTTCTGCTTATTGTGAGGAAGAGCCCTTTGAAAAATACTGGCTGAAGCAGAAGCGGGTTGACAACAAAGTTGTTCCTGTTGCGTCAATTCTGACTATGGTGGGGACTGGTTCGGAAATGAATGGTGGCTCGGTGATTACCCATGAGGATAAAAAGATTAAAGCAGGAAGAGTTTTTCCACCGCAGCTCTATCCGCAGTTCTCTATATTGAATCCTGAATATACTTATTCGGTATCCGAATATCAGATGGTCAGTGGTGTTTTTGATACTATGTCCCACTTGATGGAGCAGTATTTCTCAGGTGCCGATAATAATACGACCGACTACCTGATTGAGAGTCTTTTGAAGTCTTCGATAGACAATGTCCGTATGGCTCTTAAACATCCTGAAGATTATGAGTCGCGCAGTAACCTGATGTGGAATGCGACCCTGGCATTAAACACGATGACCGGGCTGTCGAAACAGCAGGACTGGCAGGTCCATATGATTGAACATCAACTGGGGGCTTATACCGATTGTGCCCACGGGATGGGACTTGCCGCTATTTCACTACCCTATTATCGGCATATCTATACGGGTGGCCTGGCCAAATTTGTACGCTTTGCCACTGAAGTATGGGGTGTTTCCGCCGCAGGCAAGAGTGCTGACGAGATTGCCAGAGAAGGTCTTGATGCTATGGAAGGCTTTCTTAAAGAGTGTCATGTTGTGCTGTCAATTAAGGAACTGGGAGCAACCAGAGACATGCTTCCCAAAATTGCCGAATCAACAATCCTGCGGCCAAATGGTTATAAGCAACTGACCACGGCAGAGGTGCAACAAATTCTGGAAGAGTGTTTTTAACCTCTGCCCGCACAGAGGTCCAGGCTAAAAAAAAGATCCTGCTGTCTAAGACGCGGGATCTTTTTTTAAAGTGTTCAGTTTAAAGCCCAGCCAGTTCAAAACAGCGGGACAAAAAGCGTCTGGCTGTTTCTTCTTTATGCCACATGTCATCCCCCATGTGAGACCGCATTTCAAGAGCGACAAAGGTGGCTTTGCAGCCTTCGGTGACCGGCCATGAGGCAACTTCTTTCAGGATCTTTGCGCCCAGTTCCGGGGTCAGGTAGCCTGGTGATTTAAACTCCGGTGGTTGGCCGACATCCATGTGCCAATCGCCGTACATCGGATGGTTGGCGTCAACGACAGCGTTGCAGAGGTGAAATTGAGACAGGTATGGTTTGGCCAGACGTAGCGATTCAATCAGGTCGATACCACCAAGGGCTTCGTGGGCACTGTCCCAGTGCAAGAACATATTAGGACATTCTGCATGTAGAGGCGCAAACCATTCAACCGCTTCGGCGATCGGTCCAATGAGTTGTTTTTTATGGGCGTAGCGATCCAGTGGTTCGAGCAGAATCTGCAAGTCGGGTTGAGTTGCCAGGGCGACGGTAGCGATTCGTTTTAATGAATCATACAGGGCTGCCTTGGCTGTTTCGCAGTGCTCATCTCCTGGATAGTCACCACTGGGCAAACCAATTTTATCAGCACCGCATACTTTGGCGATGTCCAGAAACTCAATGGTACGAGCGACCGATTTCTCGCGCAGTGCATCATCCAGTGAACTCAGATTCAATTGCTCGGCCAGAAGAGCAGGCGTTGCCCACATGGTGAGTTCCCAATTGTTATTTTCGCAAAAAGTCTTTACCCGTTTCTGATTGTCAGCTTCAAAGAAAAAGCCCGTTTCTATTGCCTGGTAAATATTGAGCTTGGCCAATTCTTCCAGAGTATCAACCATCATGCTTTCATTGTTTTGTAGTGGCATGAAGGTTTCAAATACATGGCAGGAACGAAAGATCTGTTGTTGCTTCACTTAAAAGACTCCTTTGCTGAGACCTTCTGTAGAAGGTCAGTCGCGAATTTCAGGGGGGCAAGTGATTTCCGGTACCTGAACACCTTCAATATGCTGCTGCGACCAGTTACGCATGGCCGCAAGAACCTGACCAAGGTCAGCTCCTTTGCGGGTTAAAAAATATTCCGCCCGCGGGGGCTTGAGCTGGTAAAGCTCTTTGCAGATCAAACCGGCTGCTTCCAGACGCTTTAGCCGTTCGGCTAGGAGATTGGTCGGAATCCGTTCCGGTGAGTCGCTGAACTCGCCAAAACGGTGCTTGTTCAGGAACAGATCCCGGATAATGAGCAGAGTCCACTTATCGCCAATAATGTCAAGCAGACAGGCTACAGGGCAGCTGGAGCGAAAAGGTATGGTCGTCATGTTTTCAGTCATTCTGTCACTATAGACGCACGGACTTGCATTTTGCAAGGCAGTGTGCTTAGATATAGAGACTTTAAAAATAAAAGTCACTATATCTCTTACAAAAGGAGCATGACAATGTCGGCTATTTCATCATTTCAGGGTCGTAATTTTTCGGCCATCAATTTGGGTCCGCTTGAGACTTTGGACTCTTATCGGTTTGAGCATCCCGCTCTGGCGTCACCGGTAGAAGGGAAAGTCTTTTTACGCCAGAATCTTCAGTTAACCAGTGCTGAGATTTCAATCAACAAACTGGCCGCCGGATGCTCAATGCCGTTTGCACATAATCATGATCGCCACGAGGAAGTCTATATTTTTATCGCTGGCAAAGGCGAGTTCCTGATCGATGACCAGTCCGTTGAGGTTACAGAAGGAACCGTGTTGCGCATTGATCCTGCTGGTATACGTTGTTGGCGAAATCTGTCTCAGGACCCTCTTTATTACATCGTTGTGCAAGCTGTTGCTGGAAGTTTTCAGGTGGACAGTCCGGTAAGTGATGGTCATGGTTTTCCCCTTCCTGAAAGCTGGCGGAAAGGAGCATGCCAAAACTAAAAAGGTTACAGACATAATGATCAAAAAGCGGTAGGATAATGAGTCTTTTTCCTGCTTTTAACCGTCACTGTACCGATGGTGTCTTTGGAGAGGTTTTCTCCCCGCCTTGGGGAGAGGAAACGAGTTAACTGATGCCACCTTATACCTACCATCCTACCGCTTGTTTTGAAGCGAAACTCGAAAAAATCAAAAAACATGATTCGGGTGGTTTTAAACGGATCTGGCAGGCTATTGACCGGATTTTAAACCATCCTGACGATGCTGATGGACGTATGCGTGGGCAACATCACAGTCGGTTCAAAAAATATGTTGGCAGAGGTGAGTATCGTTTGATTTATGAGTGGTGCGCAATTTGTCGTAAAACCAATTTAAAGTTGGAAGAACGCTGTGAAAAATGTGGTCATATAAGTGATGACAGCGTTGTTTTTTTTGATGTTTTTCACAAGAATGAAATTTAGTCATTGGCTCATTATGTGAGTCCGGCGATCGTTTCATTTTTGTTGTACCAAATACGCTTTAATTTTCTGTACGGCACTCTTTCGGATTTCATAATTATCGAGATTGTCACATGTCAATTGGTCAAACTTTCCGCCAGCTTTTATTCCCGGTCTTTTTACCAACGCTTTTATCTTTTATCAGTTTACGTGCCTCACTGGTTTTGTTGCCTTTGTACGTGATCAACCAGGGGTATGGCCCGACCCTGGCTGGATTGATCATCAGTATCAGGGGGATAGGTATGCTGTGTGCTGACGTCCCTGGTGGTTTTCTGGTCTCTAAAATCGGTGACAAATGGGGGATGATCACAGGGCATCTAATGGCCGGGTTAGCCCTTATCCTGTTTGCGTTATTTGAGCAGCGGGGCATGTTTGTCGGGGCCGCACTGATTTCCGGAGCTGCTTTTGCCGTGATGATGCTCGCCCGGCTATCTTATGTGGGCGAAAAATGTGAAGCGCATGAACGGGGGCGAGTTATCGCCTCCATGGCGAGTCTGCAACGTATAGGTGGTATCCTTGGTCCATTGGGAGGAGGGCTGATCGCAACCTGGTACGGGTTTGTCCCTGCATTGTACCTTCTGGCGTTATTGTCTCTTCTTTCTGCACTGACAATTTTTGTTTACTGCGATAATAACCTGGCTCCGGAAGGGGAAACCGCACAATCACATGCCTTTATCGCCACGATAAAAGCGAATAGGGCCGTCTTTTCAACCTCTGGTGCGGGAGCAATCGGCCTGATGTGTATGCGCGGGGCCAGCCCGTTGCTGATTACCCTGTTTGGAAACGCCATTGCGCTGTCAGCGGCTCAAATTGGTTTTTTCGCCTCAATGACAACGATTCTTGAATTTGTCATGTTTCTTCCCGGGGGATACATAATGGACCGCTGGGGGCGCAAGAATACCTTGATACCCGGCACCCTGTTCATGGCTTTCAGTCTGGTCATTCTGGTGTTGTTTCCCTCTCTGGAAGGGTACGTGGCGGGAATTCTGCTGATGGCTTTGGGGAACGGTCTTGCCACTGGAGTTATCATGTCGATCGGCTCTGATCTGGCACCGGAAAAAAGCCGCGGCCAGTTTTTAGGTGTCTGGCGTTTTGTCTGTGATCTTGGTTTTACCGGAGGACCGCTGTTTGTCACCGGCTTGATGGGGGTTTGTGGACTTGCTGGCAGCTCTTTGGCGTTGGGAGCATTGGCCAGTGGCCTGGTGATTTATATGGGGATTTACGCTCCGGAAAGTCTGAAACGTCATCCTGAAAAATAGCAGGTGTTTGTTTGCCCTCCGCGATTCAGCGGAGGGCAAACAAACACCTGGTTGCCTAATTTGTTTTGATCATCTCTCGTAGCGTCTCTACCGAAACATCAGGAAATGATTTATGTAAAGCTCCCAACAGGACCTCCTGATCGTCTGTATGCAGGGTACTTCTAAGAACCGCTTCTTTCATTTTGACCACTTTAGGTACGGCAGGCATAACCCCTTTCTGAACGTGAAAAGCGAAGGGGAGCATTACGTACATAACCGCAATGGCGATACCGATGCCAATGAAGTTGGCAAGAATTCCTACTTTGAACATATCCGGAATCCTGATCAGACCGGACCCGAAAACGATGGCATTCGGCGGGGTGGATACCGGCAAGGAGAATGCCAAACCGGCGCCAATAGCCATTGGGACGGCAATCATCAGCGGGTGCTGCCCAACTCCAACCGCGATAGAAATACCAAGAGGCACAAAGGTGTTGGCGGTTGCGGTGTTGGATGCGAACTGGGTGATCAGCATGACGACTGATGAGCAGATGCCGATGATCATGATTGTGCTCATGGTCGAAACCGACTCCATTTTTACCGCAACGAACTGAGAAACTCCTGAAGAGTTCAACGCTGCTCCTAAAGCCAGCCCGCCGCCAACCAGAACCAGAACGTCCCAGGGGATCTTTTTAAAGATGCTGTTGTCAACAACAAAGGTGCTGTTGGTAAAGCTGACCGGTACCATGAACATCAGCACGGCTGCCGCCATGGCGATGGTTGAATCGCGGATGACACTGCTTGCCTTCATATCGATACCACCGACATTAATCGTGCCGATAATACCGGTAAGGCTGCCACGAAACATCCAGGCGCAAGCGGTCAGGGTGAATATAATCAACACCAGGATTTCACCACGGCTCAGTTTGCCAAGCTTGCCAAGTTCTTCATCAACAACGGCAACAGCCTGCTCCAGTTTCAGGTTTTTCACCGGAAAGAAAAAGCGTGTCAGCAATTGCCAGGTGATAGTCATCAGTAAAACACCGATCGGAACTCCAATCAGCATAAAGCGGCCAAAGCCAATATCGATGCCTGAAATTTGTGACATCTGGCCAACCAGGACGGCGTTAGGGGGCGTTCCTATGGGTGTCATCAACCCGCCAATGGAGGCTGCAAAGGCAATTCCAAGCATGATGCAGATACCGAAATTCTTGATATCCGTTTCGCTGTTGTGGTCAGCCGTTTCTGAGCGCAGCAGACTTATAATTGACATGCCGATTGGCATCATCATGGTGGCGCAGGCTGTGTTTGACATCCAGGCCGAAAGGAACCCCGTCGCAGCCATAAAGCCCAGGATCAGACGTGATGGTCTGGCTCCGGAAATCTTAAGGATGGTCATGGAAATACGCCGGTGCAGATTCCAGTTCTCCATGGCAATCGCAATAACAAAGCCGCCCATAAACAGGAAGATCAGGTCTCCTGAATAGTTGGGAGCGACAGTTTTGGCCGATTGGATGCCCAGCATCGGGAACATAACGAGTGGTAAAAACGCGGTTGCTGAAATAGGAATTGCTTCGAGCATCCACCAGATGCCCATCATGGCTGTTACCCCGATGGTGCGCCAGGCGGTAATGCTCAGACCTTCTGGTGGTGTACTGTTGATGAAATAGAAAATTACCGCCAAGCCGAGAAGCATTCCGGTCAGACGTCTTTTCATTTCACCGCTGAGTGTGGCTGTTTTTGCGATAGCTGAAGATTGCATTTAGACCCTCCTTAACTGTGTGTGTGCCATTGGTAGAAGACCTGTCCCTGGGAATCAAATGGACGACTGGCCTCAATCAGGCGTATTACGTTGCAATAAAAGGGGCGTTGCGGTGGGTGAGGTTGAGCGTAGCGGTTAGACAGCTTAAGAAAAGCTGTCTGTGACATGGGGTAAAATAGTATTTATTGGGTTGGTTAGCAAGGTAAAAATTATCAGATATAACGAGATTTTATATTCTGTTAACGGGTCATTGTCGTTTTGCGGAAAAGGTCTTTTTTTAGCCGTTATTCCACTCTGTAAAAATAAATCCTGTTTTAGGTTAAGCCATATCGATCAATCTTTTCATCTTTTTTAAAATCGACAGCTTTCCGGGCTTTTTACAATGTGGATGTTGTGTTTTGCCTTCGTCTATTGTAGAAAAATTAGCATTCCACAGTCGTAAACACTATAAAGGGAAAATATTTTTCAGCTGTTTTAGTGACGCTGGATCAAAGTGGATGCAGTTTTTTTTATGAATTGAATGGTCATGAAAAGGTAATGTCGTGAAAAAAGCAGGTACAAGAGTCATGTTGGTCTTTGGTGATCCGATTGCTCATTCCTTGTCTCCGGTGATGCAAAATGCCGCCCTCAAGGAAGCAGGGATCAATTCTGTATATGGTGCATGCCGGGTGCCTAAAGAGAGAATCGGCGAGGCGGTTGCTGCCATTCGTCTTTTTGATATTTGGGGTGTCAATCTGACAATACCTTTGAAAGAGGTTGTTCTCCCTCATCTCGATGCGCTTGATGAAGCGGCCCGGTTGATCGGTGCGGTTAATACTATCGTTAATCGCGATGGTAAACTGACCGGCTATAATACTGATGTTTATGGTGTCAGTAAAACCCTTGAAGTTGACCTGGATTTTAACCCTGAGGGTAAAAAGGTGATGATGCTTGGGGCTGGTGGCGCCAGCCGCGCCGGTATTGTGTCCTTGTGTGAGGGGGGAGCAAAAGAGCTGGGTATTGCAAATCGTAACATTGAAAGGGCTCAGGGGTTGGCGGCGGAATTTGCCGAAGTGTTTCCACAGACTGCTTTCCATGTCTATTCTCTCGCTCCAATTGAGCTGGCTAAAGGTCTGAAAAATGCTGATCTGTTGATTAACTCGACTTCTGTCGGGTTAAAGGGGGAGCGTTTTGTCGATTTTCCCTGGCAAGCGTTGCCGACCGATGCCAAGGTTTTCGATATGGTCTGTACCGCTGAAGAAACTCCCTTTGTTGAATCTGCCAAGCGCCATGGACATATGGCAACCGGCGGTCTGGGAATGTTGGCGGCTCAAGGTGAAAAAGCTTTTGAACTCTGGACTAACGTTGTCCCGAAAGAATGGCTGATGCGGTCTTGTCTTAATGCCGCCCAGGGTAAACCAACAGTTCTTGCTGTTGAAGGCAGCCCAATGGCTGGTTTGTTTTCTGTTATGGGGCAGAAATAAAACAAACTGAATTCATAGAGGAAAGGCCCGCTGTATATGGCGGGCTTTTTTTTTACCTGTTATTGACTGTTTTTATTAGCATTCAAGTATTATGATTGGTTTGATATCTGGAGAACTATTTGCCTTTATGGAGTGAAATAAATGAAAAGGTTGCGGGTGTCGTTTTTTATAGTTTTGGGTTTTGTCGTGATGCTGCTTTGCGGCTGTCGTGAAACGCCCCTTGATCTTGCCGTCCGCTATGCATCCCTTGGTGATCTGCGGCCAGACAATTCTGTTTACCTGGAATATACCCGTATCGGGCATATCGAAAGGATCGTTTCCAGCGACAAGGACGACTATCTGGTCAAAATTGAAATTGATCCGGATTATAAAAATGAGATCACAGAGTATACCCATTTCCTGTTGAGCACTGATCCTCTGAATCGGGAGGAAGCAGCGATTGTCATTGAGCGATCACGGACTGGCGGTAAGTTGCTTGAGAGTGGCAGTATCGTCAAAGGGGAACGGCGTGGACTTGTCGGCGAGATTCTGTCTCGACTGCAGCAATCGGGCAGTACTGCATCAAATGAGCTTCAGATGCGCTTTGATAAAATGAAGCAGGCTTTTGTTCAGGGCGTAAACGAAATCAGTGCCGGGCTGGATGAAGCTGTCAGTGAGATTGGACGTTCCCTTAATGAGTTACAGGAATCCTGGCGTTTTGGTACAGCGCAGCGGGAACTGGATAAGCTGCAGAGCAATATTGACCAATTTATTGCTGAATTTCAGAAGTCTGGAGCCGAGGTTCAGAAAAAAATGCGTCAGGAGATTATTCCAGAAATCAGAAAACATCTGGAGGAACTGGAAAAGAAAATGCGTCAGGAGCATCGCGACAGTGAAGCTGATCAGGTAGAGAAGCGATTAAATGAGCTTATTCAAGTCTGAAGGTGTTGGATCCTACGTTTAATTATTAAATCTCGCTTATCCGGGTGATAAGACTAAAGGCAAGCTCCAGGATAAAAGATCGTATTCTGGAGCTTTGCTTTATCTGGACGAGGCTTATGTCGCCCTATTATCAGGAATCCTGAGGCCGTTCAGCTGTCTTCAGGCGGTGATTTTTGATATTAAAGGGTCATTATGTTAATATCCTCTTCCTCGATTTCAATGATTTCGACAAACCTGTCTGGCATGATGACCGAAATTTTTTGCGCGCCCCCTACAAAGCAGGAAGATTTGAGCACTTTCTTGACTTTTGGTGCTTGAATCCAGTTGCCGCCTTGATAAATAGTGAACTCCTTCACGTAGAATCTCCTTACCAACAATGTGAAAGCAGAGACAGTTTTGGGCTTGTCTGCTAAATGCGAATTCTTGTGAATGATAATTACACAATTTAGCATTTATACCACATAAATTTGCCAACCGTTTGTTAGCATTTTGTGTTCGAAGAAACTTTTTTATCTTTTGCCCCTGATCTTTGAGGATAGTGTGCCAGTTGGCAGTTATTGCAGATCCACTTAACTCTGAGTGATCTGGAACTTGTGATGACCGTTGTTGGCTGGCCTCGGCAAGATGTGCAGGCCTATAGTGAGCAAAAAGAAGCTGAGAAGGTCAGTGGAACGGTTGTCAGTGTTGCCGCGGACAATTTTGTGCTGGCTCCGGATTCCAATAGCATTTATGGCTCGTTTGTTGATGAGCAGTCCATTACGTATGGTGTTGATACCAGTATCCCGTCATGGCTGCCGGTTCCCTTGTTGATGGGCCGCAATTTTCATATTTTTGAGAAAAATACTGGTTTGTTGCCTTCAATGTTGAATTCTTTTGATAAAGTATTATACTTGATTAATTATTTGCTGATAATTTTAAGGATTCGCGGCAATCCAATCCTGGAGGTTCATAATGGCAGAACAGACCAAACAAGAGATACTTCTTGAAAGCGGAACCAATGAGTTAGAGATCATTGAGTTTTATGTTGGATCTCAACCTCTTGGTATTAATGTTCAGAAGCTTAAAGAAATTATTTCTTTTGATGAATCAAACCTGACGGTTATTCCGGACAGTCATCCGTCAATGATGGGGACCTTGCTGCTGCGCGGTGATACTATCCCTCTTATAGATCTTAAAAAACACCTTAAGCAGCGCCATCAGCCGGCTACCCTTGAAACCCAGAGACCGGTTGTCATGGTCTGTGAATTCAATCACCGCACTAATGGTTTCAAAGTCGATGGTGTGAACCAGATTCACCGGATCTCATGGAGTAACGTTGAACCTATCGCGCCGATTCTGGCCAAGTTTGAACCGCGTTTTACCGGCAGTATCCATGTTGGTGACCATGAAGTTCTGCTGCTGGATCTCGAACATATCGTCGGTGAACTCGATCCCGATTCCGTCCTGGATGGGAAGCAGGCTGGACCAGCCGCTGAATCGTCTGATGCCCCTTTGCATAATCGGGACAATGCCAAAATTCTGATGGCTGAAGATTCGACGATCATCCGGTCGGGACTGGAAAAGGTCTTAAAGGAGGCGGGTTTTAACCGCCTTGAAGTGTTTGTAGACGGGGAAAAGTGCTATCAGAGGATCCTTGAGCTGAAGCAGCAGGCCGATGCTGAACAGGTCGATATTCGCAATTATTTGCGCATGGTTATCAGTGATATCGAGATGCCCAAGATGGATGGTCTGACATTGTGCCGCAAAGTCAAAGAGGGATTGGGGTATAAGCATCTGCCAGTCGTGCTGTTTTCATCCCTGATCAATCCACCGATGGAAGTAAAGTGTGACTCCGTTGGTGCCGATAATTATGCGGCTAAACCCGAGGTCGCCAAGTTGATCAAGTTGATTGATGAGTACATTCAGTAAGGCTTGTTGCTTAAACAAAATGATAACGCCCCGGTAGCGCTTTTACCGGGGCGTTTGTGTTGTCAGCGTAAGTCAAAACGATCCAGATTCATGACTTTATTCCAGGCGGCAACAAAGTCGGTTAGAAATTTGTCCCGCGCGTCTTCACAGCCATACACTTCAGCAATAGCACGGAGTTGAGAATTTGACCCGAACACTAAATCGACGCGTGTTGCGGTCCATTTTAACTGACCACTCTCCCTGTCGTAGCCTTCATACAGATCGCGAGCTTCCGAGGTTGGTCGCCACTGCGTTTTCATATCCAGCAGGTTGACAAAAAAATCGTTACTTAAAACCCCCGGTGTTTTGGTGAAGACACCATGGGTGCTACCGTCAACGTTAATGTTTATGCTCCGCAGACCTCCCAGCAAGACGGTCATCTCAGGGGCGGTTAAGGTTAACAACTGAGCCCTGTCTATCAGCAGTTCTTCAGCAGTCACGGAAAAACGGCTTTTTTGATAGTTGCGGAAACCGTCAGCAACGGGCTCCAGAACCGCGAATGATTCAATATCGGTCTGCTCTGCGGTCGCATCCGTCCGTCCGGGCGCAAATGGGACTGTAATTGTACTTCCTGCGTTTGCAGCAGCCTGTTCAATGGCGGCACAGCCGCCCAGGACAATCAGGTCGGCCAGGGAAACCTGCTTGTCGACAGTTTGTGCACTGTTGAATTCTGTTTGTATCTTTTCCAGTTTATGCAGCACATCCTGTAGCTGCCTGGGCTGATTGACCGCCCAGCTGTTCTGCGGTGCCAGGCGGATACGTGCTCCGTTGGCTCCTCCGCGCATATCGGATCCGCGGAACGTTGAGGCGGATGCCCAGGCGGTGGCAACCAGCTGAGAAACGCCGATTCCGGCATCCACGATGGTATTTTTCAGCGTTCTGATATCCGTGCTATCAATCTGTATGTAAGTGACTGGTGGAATAGGATCCTGCCAGATCAGATCTTCCTGCGGGACTTCACTTCCTAGATAACGCGCTTTTGGTCCCATATCCCGATGAGTCAGTTTGAACCAGGCGCGAGCAAAGGCATCAGCAAATTCATCCGGATTATCCAGGTAACGTTGGGCGATAGGTGCGTACACTGGGTCGAACTTCAGGGACAGGTCCGCTGTTGTCATCATCGGCCGGTGTGTTTGGGACGGATCATGGGCATCAACCACCATATCTTCATCGGCGACGTTTTTAGCCAGCCACTGATGGGCACCGGCCGGACTTTTGACCAGTTCCCACTCATATTTGAAGAGAACTTTCAGATAACCCATATCCCATTTGGTCGGATTGGGTTTCCAGGCGCCTTCGATACCGCTGGATATGGTATCGCCCGCTTTTCCTGAACCAAAATTGCTTTTCCAGCCAAGCCCCTGTTCTTCCATGCCTGCCGCTTCGGGTTCCGGGCCAACATGGGTGGCATCACCGGCACCGTGGCATTTACCAAAAGTATGACCGCCAGCAATCAGGGCGACGGTTTCTTCATCGTTCATGGCCATGCGGGCGAAGGTTTCCCGCACATCGTGCCCGGAAGCGACTGGATCGGGGGTGCCGTCGGGACCTTCGGGATTGACATAAATCAGCCCCATCTGTACTGCGGCAAGGGGATTTTCCAGGTTGCGTTCGCCGCGGTAGCGGCTGTCCGGCTTATCACTGGTGGCCAGCCACTCTTTTTCAGCTCCCCAGTATATATCCTCTTCCGGTTCCCAGATGTCTTCGCGTCCGCCTGCAAAGCCGAAGGTTTTGAAGCCCATCGATTCCAGAGCACAGTTGCCGGCCAGAATCATCAAGTCGGCCCAGGAAATTTTCTTGCCGTATTTTTGTTTGATCGGCCATAACAGGCGGCGTGCCTTGTCCAGGTTGACATTGTCAGGCCAACTGTTGAGCGGGGCGAAGCGCTGATTGCCCGTACCTGCGCCACCGCGACCATCCCCCATCCGATAGGTGCCGGCACTGTGCCAGGCCATGCGGATCATCAGGCCGCCATAGTGACCGTAATCGGCGGGCCACCAGGGTTGAGAATCGGTCATCAAACGATACAGGTCCTGTTTGATGGCATTGAGATCAAGGCTGTTGAATGCTGAGGCATAGTCGAAATCCTCTTCCATGGGGTTGGAAAGAGGAGAATGCTGATGGAGAATATGAAGATTAATCTGGTTGGGCCACCAGTCCCTGTTTGAGGTGCCGCTTCCGGCAACCTGGCTACTTTTTTGCCCTGTGACTGGGCATTGACCGCCATCACTCATAACTTGACTCCTTTTGTGACTATTTGGGTACCATCCGGCGGAGGGCGACATGCGAGTTTTCAGATTGGAAGAATTTTTGAGGTGAGGATGAAAACTCATTATGGCTGTTTCCGGGGTTGCATTGCTATAAGTCTATCAAACGTGTTGGAAAATGTGTCGAAGTCTGTATCTGATCGGACAGACACTGTCAGAAGAAGTTTCTGGATGCCCACCACTTGGGATGAACAGATCGGTTTTAACTGTAAAGGGCAGATTGTTAAACTCACTGTAGAAACCATCAATAGAGTGCCATAGTTCCTCGACACCAGATTTAAGTCCGTATCCTTTTACGGACAGCTCTTCACGATCAGCACCTTGAGAATCCTTTTTCTTTCTCTAGGGAGAGCATTTCAAGCGTAAGCGGTTTTAAGTAAGTCCACCAGTTCGGCAACCGTTGGCTGTTTGGGATTGGTCATGGTGCTCATTTCAAGCATGGCTTCTTCCGCTAACATCGAAAAATCGGTCTCCGGAACACCTAAATCCTTGAGTTGTGGAATGCCGATGGTTGTTGCGAGTTGCTGTAAACGGGAGACAATCCTGTCACCGAGATCAGATTGCTCACCATCAATCCCCATTGCGGAGGCCAGTGCCTTGAGTTTGGAATCGAAGCTACCCAGATTATAGTTTATAACATGGGGCAAAAAGACCGCATTGGCGACCCCATGGGGGATGTTATAGTGAGCGCTCAAAGGGTGGGCCAAGGAATGAACCAAGCCCAGTAGTGCTGAATTAAAGGCCATTCCGGCCATAAAGCTTCCCAGCATCATATCGGAGCGGGATTTTATATCACCGTCAGCAACCGCCTGCTCAAGGCTGCCCATGATCAGGACGATGGCATCAAGAGCGATGCCATCAGTCACCGGCGAGGCCAGGGTTGAGATATAAGCTTCAATGGCATGGGTCAAGGCGTCCATACCCGTTGAGGACGTGATTGCGGCCGGCAGCTTTACTGTCAGCATAGGATCACAGACTGCGATCCTGCCACCGACGAACTGCCCGGCGATAACCATTTTTTTATGACGTCGGGTGTCCGTAACAACGGTCACAGAGGTAACCTCGCTGCCAGTTCCGGCAGTGGTCGGAACCATAACCAGGGGCAAGGTTGGCTTAGCAACCTTATTCACGCCCTCATAATCCGATATCTTTCCACCATTGGTCAGTAGGATATTAACGGCCTTAGCACAGTCGATAACGCTACCACCTCCGATAGCGAGCAGGGCATCGACCTTGTGATCGGCAGCAAAGTTTGCCGCTCTATGAACCAGTTCATCCGTCGGGTTAGGTTCAACATCGGCAAAGGTCACATGCTCAAGATCGGCTGCCTCCAGAATGGCCGTCAGCTTAGCGGCCATTCCCAAAGAAACCATCGCCTGGTCGCAAACCAGCAGCACATTTCTGGCTCCAAAGTTGTTGAGCAGTTCGCCACATTTGTTGCTGCTGTTTTCACCGAAAAAGAGAGTTGAGGGAATATCGAAAACGAAACTCATAAATTTATTCCTTATTGGGATCAGCGTTAAGAAAATGGCTGTCAGGATATATTCATCAGTGACAGCCCAGAGAAGACATCATGCGCTTCTAAAGCAACTTATGTTCAGACATTGAACTGGGCATTTGCGCTAAAGCGTTCATACCCGAGTTCGCTGATATCTATGGTGGGAACCTCATCACAGGACAATTGCGCCAGGACAGTCCCCACGGCAGGCGCAATGCCGAAGCCATGGCCTGAAAAGCCACAGGCCAGAATCAAACCGGGAACGTCATCAACGGGACTGAGGACAGGGACTTTATCTTCGCACACATCAAGTAAGCCAACCCAGCTGCGCACCACCTTTGCGTGTTTCAAAGCCGGTATATAACCGAGAATCCCTTTGCAGGTTGCCGCCGTAGCGGCGACTGGAGGGTGATCTGCATTAGCGCAAATACTGGCGGAATCAAGAGGTGTTCCCCCACCAAAAACAAAGGAACCATGGGTCGTCTGATGACCGTAAAAATCAGCCTTGGCGGTACCAAGCATCTGATAAAACATGGGCGGCTGTGCATCGGTGATCAGGGTGTCCAGAGCAACTGTTTTCATCGGTACGTCAATGCCAACACTTTGTGAGATAGCGCGACTTTCATAGCCTGCTGCAAGGACGATTTTTTCTGCTTCATACTCACCACAAGCGGTCACGATTTTTCTGGCTCGGCCGCCAACCATTTTTATCGAAAGGACATTTTGCCCGGTAAGAAAGCGAACCCCCAATTGGCTCGCCTTATTGTAAAATGCCATGGTTGTCAGCAAGGGGTTGGCGTGACCATCGCTCTGGCACCAACTGGCCCCAATCACTTCATCGGACAGGTACGGACATATCTCTCTGACTTCTTCACGGTTGACCATCTTCACATCAAGGCCCAAAGAAACGGCGCTAGCGGTAAGCCCCTGAAGTATCTTAAGGTGTTCAGCAGTTTTCCCCAGCCGCAGATTTCCTTGCTGGTAATATTCGACGTCTGTTCCCAACTCTTCCGAAAGATGCGGCCAGAGGTTTTGAACCCCATACATAGCCAGCGGCAGTTCCCTTTTATCTCGGCCAGACTGGCGCACTCCACCACCGTTACGGGACGATCCGCCATATCCGATCACCTTACCTTTTTCGAGGACAATGACCGTTTTTCCTTTTTTCGCTAAATAGTAGGCGGTCGCACAACCGATAATACCGCCCCCTACAATAATTACATCTGCACTTGTCTTCATTTGGCCTCATTTTCTGCAGTCATCCAGGTGGTCCTATAGCGGTTTCTGTCTTTACATTTGACTGCCTGAATCGAGTTTATTTCTACGTTTCTGCCACTGCTATTTGGTTTTCAGCCGGAAACGGCCCTTTTCCGCTGTGGCGGCGTCAATCTGCGGGTTTTCTTGTGCGGCGTAAAGTACTACGCCTCCGCGCACCCCCTTGATTTCCTTGCCACAACGAAAAATTGCTCGTTTCCAATCTGAAAACTTAGCCGTTGCTCTGCGGAGTTTCCGGATGGCAACTATTTAGGTTATCCTGGCGTCATAATTCCAGGGTTGCCATCTGCTCTATGCTTAACGGCGTCAAAGGGGCTCTGACTCGCAGCGAACCAACCTGGGGCATATCAAGATCACAGCTATCGGCGATAATTTCGGCAACGGTGGCTGCGCACATGCGTCCCTGGCAGGGGCCCATTCCGGAACGCGTTTGCCCCTTGATCTGGGCGGGGTGACGTGCTCCCTGGGCGATGGCTTCGCGGATCTGCCCGGCCGTCAGTTCTTCACAACGACAGACAAGGGTCGTGTCATCCGGAGGGACCAGAGCCTGACGGCTTGGTGGAAAGACGTGGTCGAGAAAGGGGCGGATCAACATGTCCCGATGGGCTTTTTTACGATACAGCGCAGCGAGATGATCGCGCTCTGCCGCACTGATCTTCTGCAGCTGCCAGGCCATATCGATAGCGGCCAGATGGCCAGCGTAAGCCGCCATCGGTCCGCCGCCAATACCACCGGCATCGCCGGCAACCGAAACTCCCGGCACGCTGGTGCGTCCCCAGGGATCCAGGACCGGTCGCCAGTAACGCTGCGGCTCGTACCATTCGTGTTCACAGTTAAGCAGTTGGGAAAGACGCAGGTTTGGAACGACTCCTTCATGGAGCAGGACGGTTGCTGCCGCAACGTCATGTTGTTTGCCGCGACAAGTAAAGCGCAAGCCTTCTGCCCGGCCCTTGCCGATGACAGCCAGGTCTCGACAGCCGATGTACAGCGGCACTTTGGCGCGTCGTACCTTCAGGCGCATCTGCAACCCCTTCACCAGGTAGCTGCTACGGCGCAATGCCCCGGGCAGAAAAGGAATTGCCCCCAAATAATCCCGTAACCCGGCTGTTTCGACCATAGCCGCAATCTTGACCCCGTTGTCAACAAGGTGACAGGCAACCAGCAACAACAGTGGACCGCTACCAGCCAGAACAACCGGCCCTTCAGGAACCATGTCCGAAGATTTGAACAGAATATCGGCCGCTGCCGCACCCATTACCCCAGGTAGAGTCCAGTTAGGAATGGGCACTGGTCGTTCTGTCGCTCCAGTACTGAAGAGCAGCTGCCGCCCGCCCACACGCCTTGATCCTGCTGAAGACAGCAGGTCAATATTGAAAGAATTCTCAATATTCCAGACGCTGGTATTCGGCAGATACGTCACACCAGAGGCACGGAAAGAGTCGACCAGAGGTTTACCGGCAAAGTAGTCCTTGCCAAGAACATGGGAGTTTTCCGGGAGGCTTCTCTCTATTGCCCGATAGATCTGCCCGCCGGGTTCCGGCTGTTCATCGACCAGCAGGGTTGAGAGTCCCAATTTGTCGGCAGTGACGGCTGCCGCGAGCCCACCGGGGCCTGCACCAACAACAACTAAGTCGTAAATATTATCCATTGCTCAGTTCTTTCACTCCCTGCTGGCGATTGACAACCATGCCCTCGCGAACCTGGATCGTGCAGGCCTGTTGATTAGGAATGCCGTCAATTTCCATAAGACACTCAAAGCAGACGCCCATGTGACAGTAGCCCGAACGATGCTCACCACTGATTGGCGTGGTTCGGTTATAGCCTGCTCCAGCGGCCATAACCGCGGCAATAACGGTTTCTCCTGCCGGAACATTCAGCTGCTGTCCCTCAAAGGTGATCGTGACCCGTGCACCTCCAGGTCTGTTTTCGTGCAACCTTTTCAACATCTGTAACTCCTTGCAAACAACGGGACCCACTCTTGCGCTTCAATCCCATCTTCTGCTCTTAGGCCAGGTAGGGTTTCTCCCACAGGTTCAACTTGGTACCGATCCCTTTTTCCAGGGCATTGCGATAAACTTCGGTCCCCCAGGCAACATCTTCGATGGGGAGGCCACCAACAGAATAGATAATGATCTCAGCGTCGCTGGTCCGAGCAGGAACCTTTCCGGTCAGGACGTCACCAAGGTCGATCAGGTCTTCACGCTGCATAATACCGTCAGCCATCAGGTCCATGCAGTGAACCGCCGGAATCGGAATCGTGTGATAGGCGGGGTAAGGCATCTCTTCGGCCCAGGCCTCGTAAAGTCCGACGTAGTCAGCGACATTACGCGCCCGGTTGAGGATGAAATCATCATCAAAACGGGCCGCGGCGGGACAGCAGATGACTGCACCCGGCTTGATCCATTGTTCGTTAACGTATGGATATTCGCTGACATCACCGGTCGGTGAGGAGGTCGCGATATGGACGATATCAGCATCGCGAACAGCAGCTTCGATACTGTCTACGATTTCGTATTCTTTGATCGATGGATGATTCTCTTTGGCATAGGCGATAAAGCTGTCAATGGACTTCTGGCTGCGTCCTTTGATCTTGACCTTCTCAATATCCGGTCTCACCGCCAGGGTCGAAGAAAGGGCGGTCTTGCTCATGACTCCAGGACCAACCACTCCGACAACCTTGGCATCGGCCTTGGCAAAGTACTTGATGCCAACCCCGGGAACCGCTCCGGTGCGGTAAGCGCTTAGAATATTTGCCGACATATAGGCCAGTGGTGCTCCGGTGTTCTTGCAGTTGAGAGTCAGCATCAATACTGAACGAGGCAGATTTTTTTCCTTGTTTTCAGTGTTTGAACCGTACCACTTCATGCCGACCATATCGAACCGTCCACCGAGGTAGGCTGGCATGGCCATAAAGCGCCGGTCAGGACCGTTAAGCGGCATGTTGGGAAACGGACTTTCTTCGGGGAACATCATCATGACCCCGTGAGAATTATTCTCGGGTCCGCCCATGCGGAAATCGCCTGATTTTAACAGGCGGAACATTTCTTCCATGGTGTTGACACAGCCGGGCATATCAGTCACTCCGGCCTTGATCATGTCCGGCTCGCTGAGATAAAGAAAATCAATTTGGGTATTCATCAGATTTCTCCTTTAACTTTTACTTTTCAACTCAGACATTCACAGCCGATCATGGCTTCGAGCTCAATCTCTACCAGCTGGCTTGGCCGGTTGAGCTTCGGAGTTTCAACCATGGTGAACAAAGGTCGAACGTCCTTGAAAAACTCACTGAATGCGTCAGCAACTTCGCGGGCATAGGCCATATCAGTGACATAAGCCTTGATTTTATAAACATCTTTGGCTTCTGCCCCCGCCCGTTTAAGCAGTTCGATGAACTTACTAAAAATATAATGGCTCTGGTCATAGGGCGTCAGACCAAAAACCGATCCGTCCGCCTTTATCGCCGTCGTACCGCCGATATGAATCTGGTTGCCGACTTTGACCATCCGTGAATAGCCGACAACATCCTCAAGGGGTGATTCCGAGGAAAAATTTGCTCTTTGCATAAAAAATCTCCTTAACCAAGATGGGCATTAAAAGCAAAACAAGTTCAATGCCGCCAATCTGTGCCATGTCCGGAAGATCTTCTTATGAACCATCACTGTTTAAGAGAATGTTCAGATAGGTCTGGTTGACAGTCGCTGTCACCACCCGCCATGGCTTTAAAATGTGCTGCACACACTGTGCGTTACCGCGCCATTGCGGAATAGTTACCGACGTTAAACGGTGTGGGATAGGAATAAGCCGGAATATGAAGATAACGGTCACGCTTGGTCGGGATGCCTTCTTTGGCCATGCTCCCAGAAGCCAAGCTCCTATCACTATGATTCTGGATGTTAAGAGCAGCAGGAAAAATAAGATTGGAAAAATCGGAACGGTCTTATCCTGAAAGCATTACTCTGGGTAGATTAGAGACAAAAAAACAGCGCCATCGATGAAGACAGCGCTGTTTTTCGAGTTAGCAGCAATGAAATGAATGCGTTTAAAAGGAATAACCCAAGCGCAGCCACACATCGTCGCCGCGAGTATCATTGATTGCTTTTATGTCGTGAGTCCAGCGCAAGTTGAGCCCGAGGCGGTCATTGAACATATATCCTAACGATGGTCCGATCTGCCAGCGTTCGGCCTGACTATCGGCGACTTTATTACCCTGAGCTTTAATTTTCCCGAGATCACGATAAAAACCACCGTTAAGTCCAAGTGTAAGTTTTTCTGTCAGTTGATAGCCCATACTCGCTTCAACCTCAATTCGATCTGGATTTGACGTCTTGGTGTCACTTTCTTCTCTATGCTGATAATAATTCAGATTCATATCATAAACCAGAGAGCCAAACTGTTTGTTCAAAGCCAATTGATGCTCAAAATACCAGTGGTGGCCGCCTAAATTGATACTCTGCTCCTTATCCCATTCACCGGTGGGAGCCATGACATAAAACCAGTAAGACAGATAAGTCCGAGTGTCATCATTGTGATACAGAAAAATCGCGGGACCAAAGGCCAGATCTCCGATTCCTGAGGATGATTCCTTGAACAGTTTCGTTTCTTTGAGTTCGCCAAAGGGCAGAATCGCCTGAAAAGCGAAGGGGATATTACCCAGGGTTTTGTACCCAACCACCCGGGCAATGGCGACAGAAGCGGTCAAATCTGCGGAAACCGCTTTATGACCATCACCATCGGTAAACTGATCAGCATGATAATAATTGCCATAGAACAGGCCATAAACACCTTGCGGAGGCAAGGCATTATCGTAAAAATCGACCATAACGGCGCCAGCGTTGGTCGCGCCCAGAAACATCAGGAGTAAAACCAGTCTCATTGTTAACGTTTTCATTCTATTCTCCTTGTTGACAATGTGATTCATTGCCAATAGATAGTGAGTTTTCATTGTTAGTGATGTGACAGAACCCGCCTGAACGCCAGCAGAGCCAGAACGAGGTATTCGACCTGTTGCTGCTCAAGTTTCAGGTAACGGCGAAATGCCGGCAGGCGGTTCTCGACTTCACTGCCCGCATAAGGTTCCAGCTGCAGCCGCCATCCCTGTTCTGTCGCGGTTATTTCACAATACCGAAAATGCAGACCATTCAGGGCCACCGCCAGATTCTTATCCTGTTCCAGGGCCAGACACAGGGGCTGCAGCGACTGACCAGAGGCCTGATCAGTGCGACAGCGCACCCCGCGACTGCGTAACCAGCCACTATTTGCGATCATCACACGACCGTTTTGATGTGGCTCTTGTCCCGGAATTTCACAGGATATTCTGACCGCAGCAACATGCATCATAAAGTGAGCCTCAACCCGTTCCCTCAGGCTGCAGTTAAAGCGTCCCTGCTGCTCGGCCAGCTCGATCACACCATTGCTATGACTGACAACGCTGAAGCGCCCGCTAAGATCTCGGCAGACACGTTGCAGAAGAGCTCCGGGAATGTAGCTCCGGGGATGCCGATTCCATAAATGATTAAACAGCTTCACAGGCATTGCTGAGGTCATCACTACTGTCATCCAGATCGATAATGTGGGTTCCCATGCGACCAAACTCTTCATCGAGAAGTAATTCAATAGAAACCGGTTGAAACGGATTAACCTTCTGTACCAGCAGGGTCCAGACCAAGGCATACAAAGCGGTCAAGGCAAGCATGATCCCGAATGGAATATAGACCTCCATAGCATCCATGCCCGGAGGGGCGATATAGCAGATGGCGATAACAATCCCCAGGGAAGAAACCAGCTGCGGAATGGGAAACCATGGAGAGCGATAAGCGCGGGGGAGGTCAGGGCGTCTGAAGCGTAATACGACGACAGACAGGGTCACAAGCAGATACGCCACCCCCCAGGAACAGACAGCTGCCAGAATCAGGTGGAGGATTTGATCGAGGTTACCCTTGAGATACCAGGCATGGCCGCAGGGTATCAGTGCTGCAACGATAATTCCGGCAACCGGGCTTTTGAAGCGGGGATGAAGGTAGGTAAAAATCCGCGGCAAAGCGCCATCAACCGCCATGCCGTAAAGAATGCGTGGCAATCCCGCCATCAACGTGTTGATGGTAGCTGCACCGGCAAACAAAAAACCGATTCCGATCCAGATTTTACCAAATGGTCCCATCACTTGATTAGCAAACATCGGAATAGCGTTAGGCGTCTCAAGGAGGTGAACAGTTCCTTGTGGGTCGAGGGGAATATTGATGACCTGCCGGCTGACGGCGGTACCGTAAATAAGCATACAGACACATACTCCAGATAAACCAATAAACATGGCTTTAGGAATATTGCGTGCGGAATCCTTCAGCTCAGGGGCCAAAGGGGTAACGAATTCGGCCCCGACAAACATGAACATCGCCATGCCGACAAAGGACAGCATGGTATTTAAGTCTGAGCCGACCATGGATGCCCCGAAGATTCCTTCAAGGGGTACTAATGGCGCTTTGATCAGACCGCAGATGCCAAAAATCAGCAGGGTACTAAACATCCCAAAGGTCAAAATGACCTCGGCCTTACTGAAAACGCTGATACCAAAAAAATTCAGAATAGCGAAAATGATGACGAGTCCGACTCCAACCAGCCACTCGGTTCCTGTCGCTTCCAAGGTATTGTGTAAGGCTTCAAAATTGACCGTAGCCATAATACCGCTGAGGATCGTTTCTGCCGTACCGGCAAAGGCATGCACCAGGACATAAGCAGTGATGGTCCCGGTAATTCCAAAAAAGCGCCCTAAACCGCAGGAAATATAATCGTAAACTGAGCCGGACGTAGGGATGATGGCGGCCGCTTCCGAAAAGGTCATCGCTTGGCACAGTAGCATTACCAGGGCGATAAGCACCGCGACAACAAAGGTTGAACCACCAAGACTGAAACCGGTGGTCACGGTCAGGATAACCGGGCTGGCCATGATCAGACCAACGGTACTAGCGAGGGCTGTGGGAAAACCGACAACCCCACTTTCAAGATGTTTTTTCAGATCCATACTCTGCTCCTTAATGGTGAATAAGATCAAATTCATGTTTCTTGACTTACCGCACCTTTGCGGAGCAACTGCAGTCCATATCGTTGACGCAGCATTATTCTGTTTTTTGTAATGACCCAAAAATTACTCGTGCTCGGGTCATAATAAGGATTCTGGTCCTTGAATCCCGTTTTTACTCGGCCATTGAAATACGGAGATGAAGATTGAGTATTGGAAAAAACGGAACAGTGACTTGGTGGACGCAAAAAAGGGATGTTTTAGATGGATGTGTACTTGTATGCTTTTGTTTAAAAAATAGGCACGATAAGGACAAATCATATGCATAAAATGATTACCTACTAAGCAGTGATGACTGGTTTTTCATGAAACTCCAATAGAATCAGAAGGTTGCCTGATATGCTGAAAATAGGCATAAAACTTGCCTATCTATCCGGGCAAGAGATGGAGACATTATATGGGCAATGTAAAAAATTATCGACCAGCACAGCCATTTTTTGAGCTGACAACAAAAAATTACGTGTCGCGACTGTCAGCAAGGCAACAACAACTCGCTCAGTACTATAGCTTTGTTATCTCTCCTGAATCGAAGGAATCTATCGTTGCTGTCCCCGATGGTAGCATCGACATCGTCTTCCACTGCTCTTCGTCTAAACCCCAGGCTTTGATCTGCGGCTCAGTCAAAAAAGGTAAAAGGATCGAGTTTGCCAAAGGTGACCTTTATTTCGGAGCACGTTTTTATCCGGGTATGGCTAATCAGTTGTTGGGGTGTCCGATGGATCAATTTACCGAAAAGGAAATAATCCTGAGCGATGTTCAAAAAAAGGCTGATGGGTTAGCTGAAAGGATCTGCTCTGCTAATTCTTTTGACGAAAGGGTGCAGCTCTTCGAACAATTTCATCGTAACAGTGAAGAACAGCTTTCTTCTTCAGCATTAGTCAGTTTTATCCTGAAGAAAATCAATGAATGCAATGGAGACATCCGCATTCAAGAGCTAGAGGAAGAGACCGGCTATTCAACTCGCTATATCAATAGTTGTTTCAAAAAACATGTTGGTATTGCACCGAAACTGTTTTTACGGATTGTGCGCTTTCAACGTTGTTTCAACAGATTGCGTTCTCAAACGCACAATTTAAACTTTGCGGATTTGGCTCTTGATGCGGGATACTACGACCAGGCTCATTTTATCAACGAATTTAAAGAATTTTCCCTCTATACGCCAACACAGGCTCATAGTGTGGCCCTTTCTCAGTGATTTTGTTTTCTCTATAAAAATGATTATGCAGTGTTCAAAACAAGTCAGCGGTTTTGCTTGTCTGTGGCCCCCGTGTCAGGATTCGCCTGGACCTTGATCGTGTTTATCTGCCCAAGCCAGAGTATGGGATTGAGTGTCTGATTAGCGGTAGTGGTGCACGATGAAGAGCGCAAGATGCAGAGGTATTTAACGTTGAAGATGAATCTTGCGTCAATCGCCTCGAAACCTGCCTGTCGTTTTTTTTGCGATGGCTGGTCTGCAAGCAGAGTGCTTGCGGAAGCAGTATGGTTCAGTGTATGAATACTTAACGATTATTTTTTATTAAGCGACGACAACCTCAAAAAACGGTGCTACGAAATGAGCGAAGTGAAGGATCTGAGCCAGAAAAAGGTATTTATCATTTCAGACGGAATTGGGCAGAGTGCGCTCAATGTGATCAAGGCCAGTCTGATTCAGTTTGATGTACCCACCTCGGTGATGCGGGTGTTCTCGCGCATGGACAATATCGACCGCATCAAAATTATCCTTGATCAGGCCCGGGAGGCCGATGCTTTTGTTGCCTTTACCATTGTCAAGCATGAGATTCGTGATCAGGTGCGGGATATCTGTCGTGAAATGGGGTTGATGTATCATGATATCCTTGGCCCGCCGATTGACAAGTTGTCGAAATATTTAGATCTTGTCCCAAAAGAGAGTGCCAACCTGCTGCGTCAGGTCGACAGTAAATATTTTGAACGGATTGACGCCATTGAATTTACCATGAAGTACGACGATGGCCAGGATGTAAACAAGATATTTGAGGCTGATATTATCATTCTGGGCCTGTCAAGAACGTCTAAAACGCCAACTTCATACATGCTGGCTCAGCTGGGTTATAAAGTCGTTAATATCCCCCTGATGCTGGAAGTCCCCATCCCTGACGAAGTTTTCCTGGCCGATCCGAATCGGGTTGTCTGTCTGATTATGGATTCTGAGGTCCTGCAGAAGATCCGCAATGCACGGGTCAAGCATTATCAGACCCAGAATAGTACCTATACTGATTTAAGACATATCTTCAACGAGATGGAAATGGTTCATGAACTGGTTAAAAAAAATAAAAAGTGGCATGTTGTTGATACGACCAACAAATCGGTAGAAGAAACGGCCAGGCAAATTCTTAATATGGTTTTTGGCCAGTCTCACGAAATTTAAGCCGTCTCGAACTTCTCGCTCCTTATGGTTGGAAGGCTCAATATGTTTTGAATCAGTTTCTCCGGCGGGTTGCCAGATTTTCTGCATATTGTAAAACCGGTTTCCCTGGGTCGTATCGCTGTTCCAGCCATAAATTTTTTGACTACTGATGGTCGCTTGAATAATTCACTACTTTTCGTACACTTAAATGATATGCTTTAGCATTAGAAAGAGTAAAAATGGTGTCCTGAATTTTCTCAATTAATGACCATCCTCTCTACCTGTCAACAGGCAGGGATGGCGGTTTTTTGAGTCGCAGTGCCAGGAGAATCGCTATGCAACTTCGTCTGATGGGGTTGGTTGTTCTTACTCTGCTTGTAACCTGTTCCTGTGTTTTCGCATCGGCTGGACAGAACCAGAACCATAAAATTCTCTACGTCGATTCTTATGATGGGGCCTACCCGTGGAGTAACGGTATTTTCAGAGGGATTCAGGCTGTCCTGGCCGATTTCTCTGATGTTGAGTTGAGATCGTTTCACATGGATACCAAGCGCAAACCTTCCGAAGCCTGGAAAAAGGAGGTTGCCCGGCAGGCTAGAGACCTTATTGAAGAATGGCAGCCCGAGGTTGTTATCGCTTCTGATGACAACGCCTCCAAGTATTTGATTGTCCCTTATTATCTGAATAAACGGCTCCCCTTTGTTTTCTGTGGGGTTAACTGGAGCGCAACGGAGTATGGCTTTCCTGCTGCCAATGTGACCGGAATGGTGGAAGTGCAGCTTATTGATCAGTTGTTGAAACAGTTAAGGATCTACTCGGCTGGTGAGCGCATCGCTTTTATCAAAGGGGATGATCTTTCCGCCAGAAAAGAAGCGAGCTTTTATGAAGAACGATTTCACCTGAAACTGAAAAAGGTCTTTGTCAAAGACTTTAACGAGTGGCAACAGGAATATCGAAACTTGCAGCAGGATGCTGATATGATTCTTCTGGGCAACAGCAGCTCAATTGCGGGTTGGGACGCCGATACGGCATATCGCTTTATTCTGGAAAATACCCAGGTACCAAGCGGTAACTGGGATGACTGGATGGCCCGGTATAGTCTCATCACCCTTGCAAACCGGCCGGAAGAGCAGGGGGAATGGGCAGCACGGACAGCTATGAAGATTGTGGCAGGCACAGCGCCTGCGGATATTTCGCTGACGACCAATAAAAGAGCGCGGATTATACTGAACATGGAACTGGCCAGGCGGTTGAAGATCAAATTCCCCATCGATCTTATTGAGCGTGCAACCTTTACTTCTGAGTGAGCTGATAATGCAGATCAACTCAATGCAGGTGAAACTGCCATTGCTGATATTTTTCAGTTTTATGCTGACCACGATTCTGGTCATTTTGATCGTTGAGCATAATATGTCTACGGTTATTACCCGCAGTCAGACCAGCGAATATGGGGAAAAGATAGAGATCATTCTGCGGGCTATTGATAATAAGTACGAGCGTCTACAAAAAACCGGAATGGTCGCTATTTACGAAGAGGATTTTCAGCAGTCGACATTGCGTCAGTTGCGCAGTTCCTACCGTCAATTTGCTAAATCGGGAGCGACGGTCTTCATCATGAATTCTGATGGTGAGCTGCTGTTACCTGCAAATGCCACATCCTTTCCGGTGGCGCCTGAAACACTGGCTGCTCAATTGCAGACTGGGGAAGCGGGTAGTGTTGATCTTCTGCAACAGGATGGGCAGCGGATTTGGTGCCATTTTCAAACCTTTGCCCCTTGGCGCTGGAAAGTAGGGTACCTGATTCCAGATGTTGTCCGAAATCAGATCATCTATCAACTCACCCATGCTTTAGTCGTTGTCTGCGGCTCGATCACCCTTGTGGTTGTCTGTATTTTACTCTGGCTGATCAGGCGTCAGCTGTATCCCATCAGACAACTGACAGATATTTCTGCCGAGATGGCCCGGGGAAACCTGGATAAAAAAATTCACGTTGAACGCCATGACGAAATCGGTCATTTGGCAGATCATTTCAATCAAATGCAGGCGGCTATTGTCGATACAATTGAGTCGCTTAAGAGCAATGAAAAGAATCTGCAGACAATTCTTAATTCCATTGGCGATGCGGTCATTGCCACTGATGAGAATCACCATATTGTCCATTTCAATCCGGTCGCAGAGGCGTTGACCGGTTGGTCTAAAGCAGAAGCTATCGACCAACCGCTGGAGAATGTTCTGGTGATCGTCGATCCGAAAACGCACCAGTCCCTGCTGTCCACCATTCGTGAAATCGGGACTTCTCCTCATAACATTGAGAAGGATGTGTTGGTTGTTTCGCGAGATCATCAGGAACGGCTGGTGGCCGACTCGGTGGCTCCAATCCATTTCGAGGGCGAACGGGTGACTGGAGCTGTCTGGGTATTTCGTGACGTTACCGAGGAAAGGGCGCTGCAGGAACAACTGTTTCAGAATCGCAAAATGGAAACCATCGGTCAGTTAGCAGGTGGGGTTGCCCATGATTTCAATAATATGATTGGTGGAATTTTGGGGGCGGCCGAGCTGCTTAAGATGCGACCGAGCAGCCAGCAGTCTGAAAAATACGTGGATATGATTATCAGCGCCGGTGAAAGGGCTGCAGGACTGACCTCGAAACTATTAGCTTTTGCCCGTAAACAGAATATCAGCTCAACTCCTGTCGATGCCGATCTGTCTTTGCGCAGCGCCCTGGAATTGCTGGAACGGACGATTGATCCTCGGATTCGGATTGTACGCCAGATCCATACGGCATCGAGCCGGGTCATCGGAGATTTTACCCAGCTGGAAAATGTTTTTCTCAACCTGCTGATTAATGCCGCCCAAGCCATGCCTGCCGGTGGTGACCTGACAGTGACAACCAGGGTTACTGAGCTTGACAGTCAATACTGCCGTGCGAGCTCTTTTCCTATTGAACCAGGCACTTTCCTTGAGGTCGAAATCCGTGATACCGGGTGTGGCATCGCTCGCGAAAATATGCCTCATATATTTGAGCCCTTTTTTACCACGAAACCGCAGGGCAGCGGCACCGGACTTGGCCTGGCAGAGGTGTTGGGAACCGTTCAATCTCATATGGGTGAGGTTTCGGTCAACAGTGATCCCGGTGTGGGGACCGTATTTACTGTTTTCCTGCCGATTTCCCAAGTATCGATAACATCCAAGCCCTCCGTGCTCAAACCGTTGTCGGGGGCAGGTAAAATTCTGGTTGTTGATGATGAAGGGGTGATGCGGGTTACCGCCACTGCGATTCTCATTGAATTGGGCTACCAGGTGTTATCCGCAGATAACGGTAAAGCTGCCATTGAGCTGTTTCGTGATCATCATGAGGACATTGACCTCGTTCTGCTTGATATGATCATGCCGGAAATGAGTGGGCGTGACTGTTTCTACCAAATGAAACAGATTCAACCTGATGTCCGTATTGTTCTGTCCTCGGGTTTTACCCGAAGAGAAGAAATTGCAGATCTGCGCGCCAACCAGCTGACCGGATTTATCCGTAAGCCGTATCGGGCTGCCATTTTAAGTCAGGTGGTTGCGGTAGCCTTGACCGGTAATCTGGGCGAAGATATTTTGTGGGACTCTTGAACGCGTTACTCGTCCTTTAAATCCATCCCCCCATGAATAGGCGGAATCTGACCTGCCAGGCAGTGAAGCTTATTAAGCAGTGCCCAAAAGTAACCAATTTTTGATTCAAATTCCATGAGATAGATGCGTAAGAGATTTTTGACCGGAGATCTGAAGTCAAGAGCATCTCTTATGCTGGATGCACTTAACTAGTAGTGCTGAATTGAAATTGTAAAGAGGGTTAAAGTCTAGGCTCCGGTTGATCCATTGCAGAAATAACCAAAAGTTATGGATTTAGCGAGAACATATATTAGCTTATCGGTATCACCCTCTCTATATTCTGAGAAGAAAACAGAGATGTTAACAATGGAAAAAAGATGAAGAGAGGGAATGCTTATGCGTACAGTATCCGATCCAGTCACTGGATTACAGTTTTTTGAACTCAGCCATCCTTGGGGGCATGGGGTGCCTTCTTATCCTGGCCAGGCAGATGTGATTATGCACCGTGCAGTAAAACATGCCCAGCATGGTGTTTTGGCGTGGAAAATCAACACCGTCATGCATACTGGTACCCACATGAATGCTCCAATAAATCTGATTCAACGAGGAAAGGATCTCTCTGAGATTCCTGAGGATCGTTTCTTCGGGAATGGAGTTATTTTGAGCATACCAAAAGGATCTTATGAGGTTATTACTGCAGAAGATCTCAATGCGGCAACGCCGGGGATCCGAAAGGGTGATTTCGTCGTTATCGTTACTGGATGGCACCATAAATATTCAGATTCTCTCGAATATTTTGGTGAAAGCCCTGGACTTTCTAAGGCTGCGGCAGAGTATCTGGTCGAAATGGAATGTAAGGTTGTTGCCGTTGATACCCAACAGATTGACCACCCTCTGGCGACCTCTCTTGGCCCTCACCGCGGTGGTCCGACCATGAAGCGTCTGGCACATTCCTACACTGAAGCGACCGGTATGGACCCTAAAGTGGAGCATGGTGAGTGGAACGCTGCACACAAAGTCCTTCTTGGTGCTGAAATCCCGACTATCGAACAAGTTGGTGGTGATGTTGATCAGCTGCTTGGCAAAAGAGCGACCTTTATCGCAGCCCCATGGAAATTCAAAAAAGGGGATGCTTGTCCTGTCCGCTTGGTTGCAATGGTTGATCCTACGGGCACCTGCCGTATTGATCCCGGTAAATAAAATCACAATCTAAAGGGAAATAAAATGAGCCTTGAAATATACAATTTAAGTCATACTTTTGAGCAGTTCATGCCGGAGTGGCCCTCTTCTCCGGGGGTTGACATTGATATTAACAAGTTTCACGCCAGGGATGGTGTCTATGAGGTGAAGTGGGAGGGTATTATGCACCGTGGTACCCATATGGATGCCCCACTGCATGTGACTGAAAACACGCCGGATATTACCGGATTTCCATTGTGGCAACTTTGTGGCACCGGAGTCGCAGTCTCTATACCCAAAGGGAAGTGGGGTGTCATTACGCCGGAAGACCTTGAAGCTGCACAACCTCAGATTCAGCCGGGTGACATCGTTATGATCAATACCGGATTTCATCATAAATGGGCTGATTGCGATGAGTATTTTGGTCATGGATGTGGTATCAGCGGGGCGGGGGCGCAGTGGCTGGTCGATAAAAAAGTTAAACTTGTTGGTTATGGACATCAGGCTAACGACCACCCACTGGCGACCAAGCTGGTTGATCACGGCTTAGGCCCCACCCATCCTCATTTGATTGATGAGTACAAAGCTGAAACCGGACGTGATGCGAAAGAGGATTTCCCGCTTTGGGAAGATGCGCACAAAAATCTAATGGTCGGTGGTGGTATTCCTGGTATTGAGAATATCGGTGGTGACCTTGATAAGGTTACCGGAAAACGGTGCTTTTTTGCGGCGTTCCCGTGGCGCTTTGTTGGTGGTGAGGGTTGTATCGTACGCGTTATCGCTATTGTAGATCCTGATCAGTCTTTCCGTTTCGAAGGTCTATGATTGCTTAAAAGCCCGTTGACAGTGAAAAAATTATAGTCAGATCGTGCTCCAAGCACGATCTGGCCTGTTGAATATATAACTTCCTAAAAACTATATAGTGCCTATTAAATAAATAGGTGCTTTTGTAACCTTTTTCCCCTTTTCTCTGGGAGCTTTTCTTGGCTGGGCATAGTTCGTAGTATTTGAAATATACCGGCCTTCTGGGATGTGTACAGTGTCACTGCAAGCCGTTTTCCCTTTCTGGAGAATCTCTCCTGTTCCTGATCAAGCATAAATAATCGCCACTTTTTCTTGGCATGCCAGGCTCCATAAAATTCTATTATATTTTTACCCGAATTATCAATTTCTGTCTTAGTTATGGTGATAATACCATTTAAATCAAGTAGTTATTTTGCCATAACTATAAGGCATGGAAAACAGGCAAATATGTATTGGTCGGGTAATTTGCCTTTCTATATAGTCCGACAACAAGAAGACAGAACTGTTTTCTACCTCGAGGTAAAAAGAAAGGCCTTACTTCATGCAAAAGTAGGGCAAGAGTCGCTAGGTCGGATTCTCCTTTGACCATGCTTCTGTGTTTGGCCGTTTTTGAGAGGCCAATTCTTTACATGGCGACAGAATGTGACCTTAAGAATGAATCCATTAGCCTTTTCCTTATAGACAAGGGAGACTTTAGGGTGAAAAAGATAACATTTCTATTCGTGGGGTTATTACTCTTTACCTCATCATTTTCTTTTTGTCAGAATAATGAAGATTCAGCTTCCCCGGAGCCGTTTTCTCTGTTTGGTCATTTTTTGGAAGATACTCTTGGAGTCAAGGCCTTTGGTTATTTGAAGGTCGGATACTCCAAAAATGACACCAGCACACATTCAGAGTCAGCAGGTGGAAGTTCAAATCACCCTGTAGCCGGGCCTTCCGACGAACAGCTGCAATTTAATTCGTTCATTGTTGCACTGAACCGTCCTATCAAATCAAGTATTATTCCCAGGGCAACTCCCTTGCCAGGGCCAAAACCAGAAGAATTTTCCTGGGGATTTTGGACCGAGGTTCTTTATGGCCGAGATGCGTTACCCGCTCAAAGTTTTGGGTTTGATGATGACTGGGCAGCAAACAAAACTCCTGATGGCGTGGTTGTTGGAAGTAATAGACAGAATTATTTGGCTATGCCTCAGGCCTTTGTACAGATTTATGCGCCCTTGTACAAGGGGATGGCTCTCACTGTAGGACGGTTTGGTAGCGGCGTGGGGCATGAGATTCCCTCTAGTTGGCGCCCTTCGCCAAATGTTTTTTACTCACATACCTACACTTTTCTCTCGCAGCCGGACCAGGTTACAGGCGCTCTTCTTTCGGCGAAGCTCATGGAAAATGGTTTTGGAATGCTAGCAGGTGAGTTTGGGGTTGTGAATGGTCGTCAGAATTGGCAGGACAATAATGATGATAAGAGTTTTATCGGAGCTTTACGCTGGCGCAGTTCTGATATGTCGACCTGGCTGGATTACAGTTTTATGGTTGGCAATGAACAGAATGATCTGAATAAAATATCAGAACCTCAGATGCCGACATCAAGGGTAATTTCTCCTCGTGGACAGCTGCGTGAGCACCATTCTCTGTCTTTAACTATGCACCCTGTCTCTAAACTCACCACAACTGCCGAGGTCGTTTACGGTAAACAGCATGCCGATGGACGTGCCGACACTATCGATGCGTTAACGGGCCCCTACTATGAAGGGGGATCGTATATGGGAGCATACCTGCAGGTTGTCTATGATCACAGTAAAACTCTTCGCTACGCAATCAGGGGCGAGCATTTCAGAGATCGCAAAAATGTGGCTTTATTTCCCGTAGCCTCCACGCCAGGAGATTTCAACGCGGTTACCGCAGGTGTTCAATGGGATGCCCATCCAAACATTTTGATTCGCCCTGAAATTCGCTATGACTGGCAAACCCATAATGATGGTGTGAATGCCTTTGGAAACGGAAGGGATGATAAACAAACTACCGTTTCTGTTGATCTCACACTTTATTTCTAAGTGGAAGCCTCATCGTTCGTCTATGTCGTTCGTTATTGAGAAATCGAAACCGAGCTTATTGGCTCGAAGGAGATAGTTATGGATAGCGCGCAAAAAATTGTTATAGAGGAAGTTGACGAGGTTGAAGAGCAGGAATTGCTTGAACATAATGCTCAACTTCAGAGTGAGAATACAAAGATTAATTTTTCTAAGGGTTGGTTGATTATTTTCTATTGCACAGCGATGTTTTTCCTGCTTATCGGTTTTTCCATCGACGGGTTGAATATCGTTGCGCCTGCATTTTCCAAGGCTTCTGGTATTGAATACTCAGCCGTTCTGGGTGTTTCTGCCATCGCAGGTTTTGCCGGGCTGATAGCCTACTTTGTTATTGGCCGGTTAAACATCAGGTTTGGAGCCAGGATCATTTCCGGAGTCTGCCTGATTGGCTCAGGAATCTCATACTATTTCTGGGGCCATGCAACCAGCCTTGTCGGCTATACCATCTCAATGATCTGTGTCGTCAGTTTTATCAACGGCGCATCCTATATTGCTGGAGGAGCCTTGGTCGCGCAGTGGTTTCCCAAAAAGAAGGGGTTAGTCAACGGCTTTACGACGATGGGTCACAATATGGGCTCAGCTTTTTATGTGCCTCTTATAGCTTTTTTAATCGGCGCATATGGCTATCAGTCCGGAATGAGTATGGCATCCGTTCTTGCTGTTATCCTGGGGATATTCGGTCTGATATTTATCCGGAACATGCCTCAGGATAGAGGGATGTTGCCGGACAATGTGACCAAAGAAGTATATGAAAAAGAATATTTTACGGCAGAGGTGGAAGATGAGGATTATGGCTGGACAGTTTCTAAACTTCTGAAAACAAAAGAGCTTTGGCTTTGTTCGATCATTGTTGGTTTGAATCAACTGGTGACAACCGGTGTTATGAGTCAACTCGTGGTACGCAACAGTGGGATTGGTTTTGATATTGCGTTTTGTGTCAAGCTGATGACCGTCTGCGCCGTTATCGGTGTCGCAGGAAGTTACCTGTTTGGTTGGATCGATCAGAAATATGGCGTCAAAAGATCGATAATGCTGTTCCTTGGCTGGTATATGCTTGCCTTACTGGTCAATATTACCGATACCAAAATGGGGGTTCTTATTTCCGTTCCCATGATTGGTGTGGCTATTGGGGCCGCTGCAAACTTCATTATTTCCTTACCTGCCTCAGTCTTTGGGCGTCATGGGTTCGCAAAGGTCTATTCAGTATATTTCCCGATTATGAGTGCTGTCCTATTCAGTAACTATATAATCAATGCACTGGCATTAAAGATAGGTGGAAGTCTACGGGGTGCTTACATGGTGTTTGTCGTCTTTCTCCTGATCAATATTGTGCTGATTAAAGTTTTGAATGTCAGAAAGTATAACCGAGATTATATGACCGAGGAAGAGCTGTTTAAGCATAAATAATTGATTCATGGTGATGAGCGTAAATTTCAAAATAATCATTAATTGGAGATGTTAAAAATGACCATATTTGAATATGCCCAAACTCCTCCTGTCATATTTGGTGTTGGTGCGATCAAAAAATTGGATGAAGAGATCAACAAACTTGGTTGCAAAAAGATTCTTTGCGTTTTCGATGATGGCGTAAAAAAAGCGGGGATCAGTGGGCAGGTTGAAAAAGTTTTACAGGATGCGGATATTGAGTATCTGGTTTTCGATAATGTTATGGCCGATCCACCAGATACCATGCTGGATGAGATGGGGCTGGCTGCCAGAGAAGCTGAAATTGATTGTGTTGTCGGGATTGGCGGTGGCTCAAGTATGGACACAGCAAAAGCTATTTCAATTTTGCAAAAGCATGATTTTCCGATTCGTCAACATCTTAATACCGATGGTCCTCCGTTCACTCTGGCTGGTGGGGTACCGGTTATTCTGGTTCCGACTTCCTCCGGTACCGGTAGCGAAGTGACTCGGATGTGTATTGTTTCCTATGTTGATATCAATGCCAAAATACCAATTTTCACCTCTGGAACTCTTGCTATTGTTGATCCCGAGCTGAGCAAGAGTGCGCCGGCTGGAGTCACGGCCAACACTGGCCTCGATGCTTTTGCTCACGCAGCGGAGGCGATTACTGCTAATAACGGTAACCCTTATTCCGAGGTCTTGGCGATTGAGGCTATAAAACGTATCGCCAAATATCTTCCTGTCGCCTATGCCGATGGAAACAATATCGAAGCCCGCACAGAAATGAGTCTGGCCGCAAACTGGGCAGGGATCGCTTTTTCCATTACTGATGTTCATATCGGACATGCAAGTGCCGACTCAATTGCGGCCAACTACCACACACCTCATGGCCTCAATTGTGCCTGGGTCACTCCTTCTGTCCTGCAGCTCGTCGCAACCAAGGTACCGGAGAAGGTAAAACTTATCGGTGAAGCTTTGGGAGTTGATCTGTCCGGCAACGAAACCCCAGAAGAGATTGGCAAAAAAACGGCTGATGCTTGCCGCAATCTCATGAAAAGAGTTGGCGTCAAAAGTCTCGAAGAGTGTGAATTTGACAGAAATGTCATTGTTTCTAAAGGTGCTGCGTATACAGCTAATCACCCTCTGAGATTCAATTGCCCGGTTGAAATTGATGAAGCTGCCGCCTCGTATATACTGAGTTCAGCCTACGACGACTACAAATAAAGGGGATGGCCGATGACATAGTTGTCGCCATGATCCAGAGTTAAAATTTTTTATATGGATAGGAGAAAACATGGAATTGCTCAGTACGTATGGATCTTTCATTAACGGATCATTTGTCGAAAAAACGACAGAAAAAATTATTTCCGATTATAACCCCACAAATGGCGAACTTTTGGCCCAGCTGATGACCGCGGATGTTGACTGTTTGGAGGATGCCGTCACCAGCTCTCAAAATGCATTAAAAGAATGGCGAAAGACGACCAAAGCCTATAGAGCAAAAGTACTGAACGAGATGGCTGATATCGTGGATGCGAATGCTTCTTTTCTGGCAGAAATTGAGGCGCGCGACGTTGGCAAACCCATTGGAGAAGCAACAATGCAAATGGGTATGTGCAGTTCCATGTATCGTTACTTTGCAGCGGCGATTATTGCCGAAGATGATATTCTTGTAAGCCATGATAATGGCAGCATTTCCGCAGTCGTGCGCGAACCTCTCGGCGTTGTCGGCCTGATTTTGCCATGGAATGCACCGGCCATGCTGCTGTCCTGGAAACTGGCTCCAGCACTGGCAACTGGGAATTGTGTCATCATTAAGCCGGCAACCGCGGCTCCTCTGGTAATCCTTGAATTGGCCAGATTGTGGAAGGATGTCATTCCTGCCGGGGTACTGAATGTTCTCATTGGCAGCGCCGTAGGTGAACCCATGCTGCACCACCCCGGCATTTCTAAGTTTTCATTTACCGGATCGACAGAAGTCGGAAGTCATATTGGCGAAGTTGCGGGAAGAAACATTGTCCCCTGTACTTTGGAGCTGGGTGGAAAATCGGCAAATATTATTTTCGAAGATGCCCAGTTGGATCGCGCTTTACAGCTTTCTATCCTAGGGGTTTTGGCCTCCAATGGTGAAGTGTGTGTCGCTGGCTCTCGTCTTTTTGTGCATGAGAGCATCTATGATTCCTTTTTGGAAAAATTAAAGGAAAAGTTCGAATCGATCACTGTTGGCGATCCAACTAAATACGAGACTCAAATGGGACCAGCGGTTAATGAAGGTCAAATGAAGAGTGTTCTCGAGTATATTGAAATCGGTAAAAGCGAGGGGGCAAGGTTGGTATGTGGTGGTAAGCGCTTAACGGGTGGCGATTATGATAAAGGTTATTTTATTGCTCCGACCATTTTTGCCGATGTGGATAATACCATGCGAATTGCACGTGAGGAAATCTTTGGACCTGTTTTGACTGTGCTGAAGTTTAAAACAGAAGAAGACGTCATTAAAATGGCTAATGATTCAGATTATGGGCTTGGAGCCGGGGTTTGGACAACAAATCTTAGTCGTGCCATGAGGGTTTCACGTGCTTTGGACGCTGGTACGGTCTGGGTTAATGATTACCTGACCTCAACACCAGGAAATCCTTTTGGTGGCTATAAAAAATCCGGTATCGGTAGAGAGATTCATAAACTTGCGATGCAGTATTACACCAATGTCAAAAACATCTGCTTTTGTGGTGACGAAGGTGTTCCGCCAATCTTTTAAATTGATCTATTTGTCGGAGCGCCCTCTCTGTTCCGGGTGGGCGCTCCGGCCTATTTTGTTCAGGAACGTTTAAGGAATCAATCCATATGCGTAATGTTGTCATAGTAGAGGCCTGCCGTACTGCGGTAGGTAAATTCGGGGGAACACTCAAACCACTGCAGGCGGAAGACCTTGCTCTTGCCGTTATGAAGGGGGCACTTGAGCGCAGTGGTTTAGACCCAAAAGAAATCGACGAAGTTGTTATTGGGCAGTGCCGTCAGTCTTCCGATAGCTCCAATATCGCGCGTGTTGCGGCTTTACGCGCTGGTATTCCTGAAGAGACGCCTGCCAATACCGTTATGTGTGCTTGTGCTTCCGGCATGCTGGCTGCCAACAATGCCGCCAACTCCATTATGGTTGGACAGAATGATGTTGTCCTTGCCGGCGGTACCGAGCATATGACCAATGGCATTTTTTATTTAAGCAATGCCCGGTGGGGAGTGGGCACCGGCAGTACCGAATTTAAGGATTGCCTGACCGAGGCGCAATTCACATCGCAGCCGCAGGACCTTTATGGTCGATTCAATATGGGGATGACGGCGGAGAATGTCGCCGAGAAGATGGGCATTTCCCGGGAAGATCAGGATGCCTTTGCAGTGCTGTCGCAAGAGCGAGCAGCGAAAGCAATTGCCGATGGGCGTTTTAAGGATGAAATCATTCCTCTTAGCGTGCCTCAAGGCCGCAAGCAGGATTCTGTTATTTTCGACACCGACGAATTTCCTAGGCTTTCATCTCTGGCGGCCCTGGCTAAGTTGAAACCAGCGTTTAAAAAGGATGGTTGTGTCACAGCGGGCAATGCCTCCGGCCGTAACGATGGCGCTTCCATTTTATTGATGATGGCTGCGGACAAAGCCGCTGCGCTCGGCATGAAGCCGCTGGCCAAAGTTCGTGCCATTGCCGCCGCTGGTGTTGACCCACGTTATATGGGGATAGGTCCCGTTCCGGCCACCAGAAAGGCTCTACAGATGGCTGGACTTAGCCTGGATGATGTCGAACTTATTGAGCTTAATGAGGCCTTCGCAGCCCAGTCTCTTGGCTGCATCCGAGAACTCGGTCTCGATCATAAAATGGATATCATTAATGTCAATGGAGGAGCCATTGCTCTAGGTCATCCGATTGGTTCTTCTGGTAGCCGGATTATGGTGAGCTTAATCCATGAGATGCGTAAACGGCATTTGAATATAGGCCTGGCCACCCTCTGTATTGCTGGAGGTATGGGGATGGCTGCTGTCTTGGAGACGACCTGTTAAGAAAAAACAAGGCTAATTGGCCTAACCGTAACGCCAGCGGAAGAACGTTGCCTTTGAACAATATACTTATGGGATTCACCGGTTATGTTTTTGCTGGTGAATCACTTTCATCAAGAAGATATTCTCTGAGAATGCCGATAAAGCTTTCTACCATCCGTTTAGGATAGGGCGTGAGACGATAAGAGATACCAGCGGAAGAATCCCAAAAGGTTCCTTTGTGAGGAATTTGGGCTATGTCAAATTTTGCCGCGTCTTCTAGCATACGTTCAGGTATGTGCGCTAGAAATTTTCCGGTACTAAGAATTTTCATCATGGCTATCGGATTTGTCTCAATTGCCAGGTTCGGAGGCTCAAGTCCGTTAGCAGAAAAGAAAGATCTGATTCTGCGGTCGCCAACATTGTCTTTGGTCAGGACAACCCAGGGATAAGCTTTGAGCTCCTCGGCGCTGACGGTTTCCTGCTGCGCTAAGGGGTGATTTACTGAGGCAACAACAACATGCTGAATATTGATTAAGTTTTCAGTCACGATTTCAGAATGACCGGAAAAGTCCAGACTCGTACAAGCCAGGTCGATTTTCCCCTCAAGTAACCCCGATTGAATAGTATCAATGACTCCTAGCTCCAATTTAATATGGATATTAGGGTACTGGCTGTGAAACTTAGCTAAAACCGGAGGTAGAATAGTTGTCATCCAAACGGGGCCTGCTGCGATCCTCAAGATCCCGGCAATTCCGGTCTGAATGGCTTTGATTTCAGCAAGAGCGTGACGATACTCCAAATCCATCAAACGCGCCCGCCGGGCAAGAGCTTCTCCTTCCAGGGTCAGGATGACCCCTTTCTGATGCCGTTCAAAAAGAGGAACACCAATATCTTTTTCAAGTTGCTTAATACTTTTGGTTAGAGCTGGTTGGCTAATGTGCAATGCATCGGCTGCAGCTGTTACGTTATGGTGTTCAGCAACCGCCAAAAAGTGTTTCAAGATACGTGACTGCATATAAACAACCTTGTGTTTTTGGTAAGTAGCTAAAATAATAAACATTCAGTAGTATATAACAAAAAGTTATGGATTTGGAGAAAACTTGTATTAGCGCCGAGAAAGTCAATTCTTTAATATTCACAGGGGCATAAAAATGAATCTTACATAGAGAGATCTTAAAATAAGTGGATGGGTGTATGAAAGATATCTATATCGTTGGAGCTGTACGGACCGCAGTTGGAAATTTTAGCGGTTCTTTGGCTGGAATGAGTTCCGTGGAGTTAGGCAAGACCGCTGTTGTGGAAGCATTAAAACGTTCCGGTGTTGCTGCCGATGCCGTCGATGAAGTTATTATGGGCTGTGTGCTGCAATCCGGCAGTGGTCAGAATGTTGCCCGTCAGGTGCTGATTGCGGCAGGCATCCCGCAGGACAAGTGTGCCCAGACCCTGAATATGGTCTGTGGCTCCGGTTTGCGCACGGTTGCTGCCGCGGCGCAGGCCATTGCCGCGGGAGACTCAAGACTTGTTGTTGCTGGTGGTAGCGAGAATATGAGCATGGCGAACTACCTGCTGCCCAAAGCCCGTAACGGTTACCGCATGGGGAATGGCGAGATTGTCGACTCCATGGTTCATGACGGGCTGACGGATATCTTCAATCACTACCATATGGGGATCACCGCCGAGAACCTGGCAGAAAAGTACGCCTTAAGCCGTGAAGATCAGGATGCTTTTTCGGCGCTCAGCCAGCAACGGGCCGAAGCGGCCATTACGGCGGGTCGGTTCAAAGACGAGATCGTGCCGGTGCAGATTCCGCAGCGTAAAGGCGATCCTGTTGTTTTTGATACGGATGAATTCCCCCGTTTCGGTACAACCGCTGCATCCCTCGGCAAACTGCGTCCCGCCTTTAAAAAAGACGGCACCGTTACCGCCGGGAATGCCTCCGGTGTCAATGACGGCGCGGCCGCCATCGTTGTTGCCGGAGCGGACGCCGTCAGCGCAAAAAACCTGACACCCCTGGCGCGGATCGTCTCCTACGGCTGGCATGGTTGTGATCCGGCCATCATGGGGATCGGCCCGGTCGAAGCGACGCGGCTGGCCCTGAAAAAAGCCGGTTGGACGGTGGGTGATCTCGACCTGATCGAAGCCAACGAAGCCTTTGCTGCCCAGTCGTTGTCGGTGATGAAAGAACTGGAGCTTGATCCGGCCATCACCAACGTCAATGGCGGCGCCATCGCCCTTGGCCATCCCATCGGGGCCTCCGGAGCCCGGATCCTGACCACGCTGCTGTACGAAATGCAAAAGCGCGATGCCAAGAAAGGTCTGGCGACCTTGTGTATTGGTGGCGGCATGGGCATCGCCATGTGCGTAGAACGCTAAGGGAGATCATCATGAACAAAGAAGTGACAATCGTCGAGGCCATGACGCATATCAAAAGCGGCATGACCATCATGAGTAATGGTTTTATGGGGGTCAAAAGCCCCGAAACCATTATCGACGCCATGGTCGAACAGGGGATTAGCGACATCACCCTGATCTCCACCGACACCGCCGTACCGGGTGTCGCCACGGGGAAGTTGATCGGCAACAAGCGGGTAAAAAAACTCTATGCCTCCCATATTGGTCTCAATCCCGAATCGGGCGCTCAGATGAATGCCGGGGAGATGGAGGTTGAACTGGTACCGCAAGGCACCCTGGCCGAGCGGATCCGCTGCGGGGGGGCCGGTCTCGGCGGCGTTCTGACCCCGACGGGAATCGGGACCGAAGTTGAAAAGGGGAAACAGAAACTGACCGTGGGCGGCACAGAGTATTTGCTGGAACTGCCGCTGCATGCCGATGTCGCCATCATCAAAGGGACCATCTGCGATCGGGCCGGAAACGTCTTTTACCGTGGCACCTCCAAAAACTTCAGCCTCGTCATGGCGATGGCAGCCGATTACGTCATCGTCGAAGCGGACAAGATCGTCGAAGTGGGAGAGCTTGGCCCCGAACAGATCATGACCCCCGGAGTGTTTGTCGATGCCGTCGTGCTGTCGGAGCCACAATACCGGATAGCTGAAGAGAAACTGCAGGAGGTCCTCCATGGCTGAGCTGAGCGATAAAGAGATCATTGCCAAACGCGCCGCGCAGGAACTGCAAGACGGCGACGTGATCAACCTGGGCATCGGACTGCCGACCCTGGTTTCCAACTATGTCCCGGACGGGGTGCACATCACCCTGCATGCCGAAAACGGTATCCTCGGGATGGGTCCCCTATGCGCGCCCGGAGAAGAAGACAGCGACATCATCAATGCCGGTAACCAGCACGTACATATCCTGACCGGAGCGAGCTTCTTTGACAGCGCCACCTCCTTCGCCATCATCCGTGGCGGTCATGTTGATGTGACGATTTTAGGAGCCCTGCAGGTCGACCAGCAGGGGAATATCGCCAGTCACGTTGTGCCGGGTAAAATGGTGCCGGGGATGGGAGGAGCGATGGATCTGGTGGCCGGAGCCAAGAAGGTCATTGTCGCCATGCAGCATACGGCAAAAGGGACTCCCAAGATCATGAAGCAGTGCACCCTGCCGCTGACCGGGGTGACATGCGTCGACATGATCATTACCGAAAAGGCCGTTTTTGAAGTGACAGACAAAGGGCTTGAACTAAAAGAGATCATGCCCGGCTCCTCCTTGGAGGATATTCAGCAGTTCACTGAAGCAGACATTGTACTTGAGTAGATCTCTCTGCTAATTGTTCCCAACCCAAAAGGTTATTTCCGTAAGAAGGAATTCTTTTGGGTTGTTTTCCCTATGGCCCCTGTGGGGCCATTTTGCTTTCTTCCTTTTTAAAGACTGCCTCTTGTTGCCTGTCAAACTCAATGCCCTGTGTTTTATCCAGCGCCGATCCGTAACATATTGAAAAATATGTAGATAATTTCCATAACCAAAAGATATGGACTTGGTGGAAAGTTGTATTAGTCATCAACAAAATGGTTGGATAAATTCTTTTTATAAAAGATTTGAATACTTAAAGATCGTTTTAAGGTTGTGAATTTTTGTTGTCAGATTTTATCAAATCTAGAAAAGAGGAACCAATGATAACAGTCAAAGCAGATCAGGGACAGATATATGACGCACCTAAGCATAGTGGTGTCTTTGGTCTTCAGAAAATTACTGAAGCTGATACTGAGCGAGTTACGGTCAATTATTCGATTTTCTTACCAGATGGCGGGGCGGAATTGTGTTCTTCTCCAAAGGAACGAATTTACTACATTGTCAGTGGGAGCATGAAAGTCACTGGTGACAGTGAAGAACACATTCTGGAGACTGGGGATATGATTTACATCGCTCCTGGTGAAAAGCGTGAAGTGACACTGCTTGGTCACAAAGCCTGTGAATCTTTGGTGTTTATCGTTACCCCCTGAAAGGTTGTAGGTGAAAACAATGAACACTTCTGAGATCAACACCATCGCCGTTTTGGGGGCCGGGACCATGGGCGTCGGAATTGCTCAATCTTTCGCGCAAGCTGGCTTTGAAGTCCATCTTTACGATATTAATTCCCGGGCTCTTGCGGCTGCTCATGGGCTGGTTCGGGCCAATCTTGAAACTCTGGAAAAACACGGTTTAAGTCAAAGAGATGAAAGAGAAAGGATAATTAACCGAATTCTTTGTTTCGATGACTTGGAACACGCCGTAAAAGGGGTTGAGCTGGTTACCGAATGTGTATTTGAAAAGAAGGAAATCAAACAAGAGGTTTTCGTAAAATTGGATGAGTATTGTTCTGCTGACACGATTTTTGCCAGCAATACGTCCTATTTAAATATCTTCGAGGTCGTTCCTCCCGCACGACAAGAACAAACGGTCATCAGCCACTGGTTTGCGCCACCCCACATTATTCCTCTGGTAGAAATAGTCAAAGGTGAAAAATCGAGCCGCGAAACTGTTGAGTGTGTCAAAAGTTTACTTGAGAAAGTCGGGAAGACACCAATAGTTATGAATCGTTTCGTGCCTGGCTTTGCCATCAACAGGATTCTACGCATTCTTGGCCGGGAGATTTTCTTCCTGCTCGATAATGGTTATATGACGGCGGCCGATCTGGATAAAGCCGTCAAAGCGAGTATTGCGCCCCGGATGATGGTCCTTGGCCTGGTGCAGCGTTATGATTTTACCGGTCTTGATCTTAGTGCTGGGAATCTAAAAAATCCTGATTATTTAGAACCTCCTATTGATAATAGTCCCAAAAGCTTACTTGATCTTGTTGATGCTGGAGATCTGGGTTTTAAAACCGGCCGCGGTTTCTACGACTACACTCAGAAGGCCCCAGTTGAGATTCTTGCTGATCGCGATGATAGTCTGATACGGATTCTTTTGGCCGGGCGTGAAACTAAACCGGTTGGGGACGCTAGAGATTGAGGCACAAATGTCCATAAATCACCATTTGTTAAGGAGATAGATATGTACGCAAAACTACCGAAAGATAAAGTGATTATTACCGTAGCCCAGACCGGCGCTCTGGTAACCAAAGCGATGAATCCAAACGTGCCTGAGCAGCCTGAAGAAATCATCAAATCGGCCGAAGAATGTCGTGAAGCGGGTGCTGCTGTTGTTCATATTCATGCGCGTGATAAAGATGGTCAGAATACCTCTGATCCGGTCATCTTTAAACAGATCAAAGATGGTATCCGCGCCAAGACCGATCTGGTCATTCAGTTCAGCACTGGTGGCGGACCTAATCTGACCCAGGAACAGCGCATTGAATGCCTCGATGCGGAGCCTGAACTGGCCTCGTTAAACATGGGTACCATGATGCGCACCAGTGGTCAGTATAAAGGGGTTGCCTGGTCCAACATGCCGGATGAAATTGAGTATTATCTGCAGCGCATGATGGATAAAGGGATCAAGCCGGAAATGGAAATTTACAACCTGGCCATGTTCCGTGAAGTCAATGACCTGATCAAAAAAGGTCTGGTCAAGCCCCCTTTTTATATCAATCTGGTGCTTGGTATGCGCTATCAGGGAGCCTGCGATTCAACGCCAAAGATTCTCACGACTTTACTGGATCATATGCCGGACGGTGCATATTTCAATAGCACCAATATTGGTCCTGCTCAGAACCCCATGTCAACCATGGCAATGATCATGGGCGGTGGTATCCGTGTAGGTTTGGAAGACAACATCTATTACAGCAAAGGGCGACTGGCCACGAACGTTGAACTGGTACAGCGAGCCGTGCGGATTGCGCGTGAACTTGGTAAAGAGCCGGCGACACCGGATGAAGCGCGCGAAATATTGGGAATCGGTTAATATATGCCTGACAGTGGGGAAAAAAATGATTAAGAAAAATATTTTCAGTCTTGAAGGTAAAAATGCAGTTGTCATTGGTGGCGCTGGAGGAATTGGTCAAGGTATTGCCCTTGGAATGAGTGAGGCGGGAGCCAGACTGATTCTGGCTAGTCGGAACATCAAAGCCTTGGAAGAAACCGCGCAGGGAATCAAGATGGCCACAAGCAACCCTGTTGATGTCTGTGTGGTTGATGTTTCCAGTGAAAAAAGTATGGATGAACTGGTTTCCTTTTCTGAACAGACCTTTGGTCGTATTGATATCCTCGTCAATGCCAGCGGTTTGAACATTAAAAACAGCGCCTTCGAATACCCGATGGAAGACTTTGACACCATCTTTTCCGTCAATGTCAAAGGGACGATGGTGGCTTGTAAAAAATTTGGCAAGATAATGAAAGAACAGGGTGGTGGCAGCATTATCAATCTGTCATCGGTGCGTGGAATTCGTGGTTACGGAGGTGGTAACTCCGCTTATTGTGCAACAAAAGGTGCTGTAGAGTTAATGACCAAAGCGCTGGCGATTGAGTTTGCACCATACAATATCCGGGTCAATGCGCTGGGACCGGCATTAGTTATTACTCCGGGGACGGTGCATATCAAAAACAACCCTGAATTAGCGGAAAAATACCGGTCTATTGTCCCTCTTGGCCGCATTGGTGAAGCTGAAGATATGGTCGGTGCGACGGTGTTTATGGCATCAGATGCAGCATCTTTTGTGACAGGGCAGACCATATTTGTCGATGGTGGACTTACTGCCAGTTAATGGAATGTTTTAAAGTTTTTCAACTTCGGTAGCACGAGGTGGGCTAACTGATTGCCGGCGCAGGGCAGAGCCCCTGTGTCGGCCTCATTAACCGAGAGAATAAGGCTCTAAGTGGATTGTTCCCCCATTTCATATGATTACGGAAAGGAATCAGTGTTGTGATTGTGGTTGTTTGAAAAAAAAGAAATTCTCATCTCTGCAAAGATTCTAAAACGGACAGGAGTGATTATATGAAGTTTCCTGAATCTAGGCCGCGTCGTTTACGTCAAAATAAATTTCTTAGAAATATGGTGCGGGAAACGCACTTGCGTACGGACGATCTGATCTATCCGCTCTTCGCAATCTTTGGGAAAGATGTCAGGATAGAAGTTCCATCGATGCCAGGAATCTTCCAACAGTCCATTGAGCATGTTGTTGCAGAGGCAAAAGAGGTAAATGAGCTTGGTATTCCAGGCGTGATTTTGTTCGGCATCCCGGAAGAGAAAGATTCTCTCGGCAGGGGAGCTTATGCCGAAAACGGGATTGTTCAGGAAACTATTCGGGCCATAAAAGCAGTGGTTCCCGAATTGCTGATAGTGACTGACGTCTGCTTATGTGAATACACCTCCCATGGTCATTGCGGCATCTTGAAAGGTAATCAGGTTGATAATGACGTCACTTTGGAATTGCTCAGCGCAACAGCCTTATCCCATGTTCAGGCCGGAGCGGATATTGTTGCTCCATCGGATATGATGGATGGAAGGGTTGCCTCTATTCGCCAATGCCTGGACCGGTATGGCTATCAGAATGCGCCGATCATGAGTTATGCCGTGAAGTATTCCAGTGCATTTTATGGCCCCTTTCGCCATGCTGCGGATAGTACGCCCCAGTTCGGTGATAGAAGTTCTTATCAGATGGACTCGGCCAACCGCCGGGAAGCCTTGAGGGAGGCGGCCCTTGATGTTGATGAGTGTGCTGATTTTCTCATGGTGAAGCCTGCTTTGGCATATCTCGATATTTTACGTGACCTAAAAGAGCAGTTTCATCTCCCACTTGTTACGTACAATGTCTCAGGCGAATATTCCATGCTCAAAGCTGCTGCCGAAAAAGGGTGGATTGATGGAAATCTTGCTATGATGGAAAGCCTTCTTGCCATGAAGCGGGCTGGTGCAGATGTAATAATTACCTACCACGCAAAAGAGGCTGCTCGTTTATTGAATTCAAAGTAGTCGTTAATCATTCCTCTATGATCCAAACTATTGAGGTTGAAGAGTTGCAGAGGGCCCACAAATAAAGTTATAGCTGGCCAGTGAGTTTCGTATGGGCGTTGTTACATTTGAGACGTTGCTCAAAGACGTTCATAACGCAATCAAAACGGTAGATGAATTAATGGATACCGTGAAAAATCGTAATAAAGATAGTATTGCCCATAAAATTTTGTAAGTTCTTACCGGATAAGAGGAGCAAAGCCGTAGGAAACACTCCGGCGGCTTTGCCGTTTTGCCAGTTTTTTTGCCAGGCGAACTAGACGTCTGCAATAATGAATGAAAGCCCGATTGGTCCCGGTTCGTTATCCGTTGGCGGTGGACACTTGAATATCTGCAGGTTTATTCCCTTTATAACGCTGATTCCGCTGGTTACGGTTGTTGCGGTTCCCCAGCGACTTGGGGCTTCCCGGCTTACGGTTTCTACGATCTTTTTTACCGGTGGGGGCGGACTTTTCAGCTCGGGCCGGCTCTGCAACCTGGCTCGATGCGGAGACAAACCCGGGGATCGTTATTCTTGGCAACGGACGCTTCAGCAGTTTTTCAATATCATTCAGCAACTTCTGTTCATCACCTGAGACCAGAGAAATGGCTTCTCCTTTGCACCCCGCACGACCAGTACGGCCGATACGGTGGACATAGTCCTCGGAGACATTGGGTAACTCGAAGTTTACCACCTGAGGGAGTTGTTCGATATCAATGCCACGCGCAGCGATATCGGTGGCAACCAGAACCCGCACGGTGCCTTTTTTAAAATCATCAAGAGCTTTGGTGCGCGCGCCCTGGCTTTTATTGCCGTGAATCGCAGTGCTGCTGATCCCATCCTTGCCAAGTTGTTCAGCCAGGCGGTTTGCGCCGTGTTTGGTGCGGGTGAAGACCAGAACCTGATTCCAGTTATTGGTTGTAATCAACTGGGAGAGCAGGGCGCGTTTTTGCGCCTTCTCGACCAGATGGACAGACTGGCTTACTCCTTCGGCCGTGGTATTCTGACGCGAAACTTCAACCACTGAAGGCTTATTGAGCAGCCTATCGGCCAGTTGCTTTATTGCGCTTGAGAACGTGGCAGAAAATAGCAGGGTCTGGCGTTGTTTTGGCAGCAGTGCCAGTATTTTTCTGATATCACGGATAAATCCCATGTCGAGCATCCGGTCGGCCTCATCCAGTACTAGAATTTCAATCTGGCTTAAATCCAGAGTTTTTTGATTGATGTGATCCAGCAGCCGTCCCGGAGTTGCGACCAGGATATCGACACCTTTATTGAGGATCTTGATCTGTGGACGGATGCCGACCCCACCAAAAATGATCGTTGACCGTAGCGGTAAATATTTGCTGTAAGCACACACATTTTCACCAACCTGAGCTGCAAGTTCCCGGGTTGGGGTAAGGATTAACGCACGTACCGGACGCTTGCTTTTGACAGGCTGAGTCGCCTCTAAACGTTGCAGTAGCGGCAAGGTAAATCCTGCTGTTTTGCCGGTGCCTGTCTGGGCCGCAGCCAGGAGATCGCCACCATTGAGCACAACGGGGATCGCCTGGGTTTGGATAGGGGTAGGTTTGCTGTAGCCTTGTTCGGATACAGCACGAAGCAGTTCGGTCGAGAGACCGAGGTCGTTAAAAGTCATGAATGAATATGAACTCCGAAAGTGGAACCGGCCCATCCGATGAGTCAACAAAGGAACGGTCTGTAGGCTGGAAATTCTTGAGGGTGTCAGGGGAATCGCTAAAAGAAACTACCAGGAACACTTACGTGCCGACCGATGGGCACCGAGAATTAATGCATAATAAAGAACCTGTTCTTTAAATGCAAGACATATTGATTTTATTTAGGTTTGCTCAGTATCTTCAGGCTCAGAAGGTTGTAAGCCCTGTTCATTTTTGCGATTTTTTTTCTCTTCCTTTTTGGCTTTTTTGGCTATTTCTTTTTGCCGTTTTTCAAATCCGTAATTTGTTTTTCTTGCCATTCGACGATCCTTTTGATTTGTTTTTTAGCCATTGCCAGGCGGGGAGATGAGCACTGAGGTGAATACAATGCGAATAAAAAAAGGCCTCGCAATAAATACGAGACCTTTTTTGAAATCAACAAATCCTGGGTTAAATCTTACGCACGTTTGCTGATTGGGGGCCTTTTTGGCCCTGGGTAACCTCAAAGCTTACGCGGTCGCCTTCACCGAGAGATTTAAACCCGTCACCCTGAATTTGGGAAAAGTGAACGAATACGTCAGCTCCATTATCCTGTTCGATAAAACCAAAGCCCTTTGAATCGTTAAACCACTTCACTGTACCTTCTGCCATTCTTTTCTCCATGTTCCTTAAGGAACCTGATTTGTTGTGTAAATATATTCTGCAGAAACGAAAAAACCACATGCCCAATAGGGCCTGTGGTTTCAACCCAAATCGATACTTTTCAATCTGGGCGGCAGAAAAACTACACAAACTTTCTTAAGTTGTTGAAGCCTAACATGATCAACTCAGAAATAGCAACCTTTAAATGCTTATAAAATAAAAAGAATTGTATTCGGTTTAGTTTTGAGAGCGTAATTCAACAAAATTTGCTTGGATTCTTGTGGTCCGGAAGCCTTTAACTTGGGTGCCAAAATGTAAACAATAAGCCTTTTCTCTAATTTTTATCTGGTATCTTTTGTTCTCGACTCCATGTAGTATATATCAAATATCCCTCGACATTCCTCTCTTGCATTTCCCATTCTTCACTTCTTTCGGAGATATTTTTACGGATTGGCGTGCTGAATGTTTCAATCGTATCTAGATATCAAGATGCGAAATTTCTATCACTTGCCCTGTAGACTCCGGCTATCTCCCTGGTTTTTATTGGACATTTGCTGCTGTTTCAGCAAAAGGAGTTATGCTGTGTCTAAAACCGCTTTATCGGTTGGTAGCCAAATTGAAGTTCGTTGTCCCCGCTGTCGTAAAAATCGAGACCATGAAATCCTCTCTATGAAGGATGGTCATGCAGATAAAGTTCAATGCACCCTTTGTAATCATCAGCGCAAATATCGGCCACCAGCGGTTCAGAAAACGGTTGAAGAAAGGTTGCTCATTAAAAACACAGAAGCCAGACGGAGCCAAAATGCAACTCAGCGCAAACAATGGGAGACTTTGAGTCAAAGCATGGACCGCACTAAAGCTCTCCATTATTCCATGGCCGAGACATATAAAAGCAAAACTATTGTAGATCACCCGGTTTTTGGTCTTGGCCAAGTACAGCGTGTCCTTGGTTCTCAAAAGGTTGAGATACTCTTTGAGGATGGCGTCAAGATAATGCGTTGTAAATAAACTGTTAATGTATGAATCCCTTTGCGGGATGAACCCATCCAAAAGGAATAATTTACAATGGCCATTTGCGAACAATGTAAAGACTTGGCGGATAAAAAAAACCGTACCAAACCCCACGAACTGTTGAGAAAAATCGATGAAGCCCGGATTTTTGTCGGGGCTGGTTCTCGAGGATACGAAGAACAGGATTACCAGTGTCTGAAATGCCAGGCAAAGTTTACCTGCAGTACGGATAAAAATGATCTGCCCTGGACCCTGTGGCAAGGGTGATTCATCATTTTTAGTAAAATATTCCGGGGGGAGGGAGCGCAGGTTGAGAATAGGGAGGGCATAGATCCAAGCAGGAGATGCCGTTCTTAAATCAGAGCGCGGGTCACCGACGGATATTGAAGCCGCAGGGAGAATGCTCCCCGCGTATGGCTGTTTTTCGTTTCATGGCCAATAATAAAGGTTTAGCTCCTGAGATATCTCAATGGGAAACCGATGGAATCCTGTCGGTTGGAAGAGTCACGCGAAGCGGTCGTACTCAAACGAAATGGTCTCCGAGAACCCGGCGTGATTCATTCAATCCTTCTGAGCATTGAGCATGCCTATTCAATAAGAAGCCATTCACGTTGCCCTTTGCCCACTGCCTTTCAAATATGCGAGTAAAGGTTTCATCCCTATAATCGTCAATACCGCGGTCGCAACTGCAAACCCGATTAACGTTCCCCGAATTACACCGTATCGAGGATAGGCCAAGGATACCGTCAGGGAGTAGGCGATTACGGACCACAGTCCGTAGGGGAAATTTTTAAGGAGAATTTGTGCCGTCTCAGGTCCATGCTTCCGATGTAACAGGAACACCAGTGGGAAAAGAGCTACAGGGAACGCAGAAAAGATCCCGGCCCAACCAGGACCCAGGATAAACGCAATCTCAGTCACGAAAAGAACGAGTGACGCTGTGAATATCAGTCTTCCGGTTACCATACGGACAGACCAGGCCTGAGAAACAACGGTCTGTGTGACCTTGATCCCACGAAACAGGATGCAAAATAGTATCGTAGCGGTTATGGCGAGGATCAGAGCGGTCAGCCTGGTCGGATTTGTTTGACTAACCACGAAGGCCGGCACAAAATACCCGGCAATAGCCGTCATAGAGGTCACCACCAAAGATGCATTTCTCTGTGTCATTCGGTAATAGGTGTAAGCAAAGCACTGTGTTGCAAGCAGCCCGCAGAGATTGAATATTGCCGAGTCTGCGGCGAACTGGGAGCCATATTCAAGACCGTAAAAATGCAGAATTATCGCGGTGCCTATGGGATAGCCCGATAACAGTCCTGCCAGTCTGGTACTGAATTTCTCGGCAATGAATGACAGTCCGAGAACTGCCAACATCGTGATGCTGATTTTGTAAAGCAGTAATGCCGTCATGAATATGACCTCGATATTTCTTCGATAACGCGCATGTCAGCGCTTCTCAGGGGGATCAAAGATCGCAACATCCACTTTAGGTCTTTGTCAGAAGAATGGATGATGTTAATGGGATCACCTTACTTCGACTCGTTCAATAATCAGCATTTAACATGTTGTTCGGAAGTTTGGAACATTTTTAATTATCGGCAGTTATATAGGCGAAGGGGAGCTCTTGTTTCGGCCTTTCCGACAAGTTGCTTGTTTGCCCGTTTCGCGATAATATTCAGAAACATAAAACACGAGCCCAATACCAATGCCAGCCTTTATCCTGCGCTGGATGGCAGAGCTTGTAGGTTTTTGAACTGTTTAATTTAATAAGAGGACCCATGCCAAAAGATAACATTAAAGACTCACTTGAAATCCGAACAATGACTATTGATGACCTGGCAAGAGTTTTTCACCTGGGAGAACAACTCTTCACCTCCGACTTTTCACCCAGTATGTATCGAACCTGGGATGAGTACGAAATTACTACCATGTTCAATTCCGACAGTGAGCTGTGCCTGGTTGCGGAACTGGACGGCAAGGTATGTGGGTTTGCCCTCGGCACCACGGTAGAAAAACATCATTCTTCGTGGAAATATGGCTATCTGGTCTGGATTGGTGTCCAGCCCGGTTTGCATAAAAGCGGAGTCGGTGCCGAGTTATTCAACGCCATTAAAGAACGCATGACCGAACAGGGAGTCAGGATGATGTTGATTGATACTGACGCCGATAATAAACAGGGGATAAATTTTTTCAAAAAACAGGGCTTTGACAATATCCAGCAGCATGTTTATATGACCTTGAATATGTCGAAAAAATCCAAAAAACGGAAGCGGGCTAAATCATGAAAGGCTCATTGGAACAGGTCTGGAACGCCATTGATGTACCGCGTTTGCAGCGCATGCTGATCGAAATGATTGATATCTATTCCCCCTCTGGAAAAGAGGAGGATATCCAGCTTTACCTAGAAGAAATTCTGGCGACAGCAGGCATCTCGGTGCAACGTCAGGAGGTTGAAGAAGAGCGCTTCAATCTGGTCGCACGGATGGGAGCAGAACCGACGCAACTGTTTTTTGTCGGCCACGTCGACACAGTAACCGCCTGGGATATCGATAAATATGCTGCTGTTGAGGAATGGGGGATTGTGCGGGGGCTTGGCAGTGCCGACATGAAAGGGGGGTGTGCTGCCATGGTCGAGGCCTGGTTGTCCCTGGCGACACTGCCTGAAGATCAACGTCCCTCAGTCGGGTTGTTGCTGGTTGTCGGGGAAGAAGAGAACGGTGACGGCAGTATGCGCTTTTTGGAGAACGAATGCCCTCCTTGGGTGGTCATCGGTGAACCGACTTCGATGCTACCGGCCTTTTGCCATTTCGGTTATATGGAGGTGGGATTGACAACCCAGGGGCGGCGTATCCATTCGTCTTTGCCGGAATTGGGGCACAATGCCATCGAATCGATGCTGCGGGTTCTGCTGCAAATTGAAAGAGCTGCCATTTCTAAACAGGATGACGAAGACAAACTGGTCTATTCCATTCGAGAAATGAGCTCTTCCCGGGCTGGTTTTGTTGTTCCTGATCGGTGTGAGACCATGATTGATCTGCATTTGCCCCCCGAAACAGATCCCGTCCTGATCCGTTTGAAACTGGAAAAGATTTTCGAGAAAACTCGTGCCACGATCAAGGACCTGCATCTTGACGTCTCCTTTGCCTTTGAATCGGGAGGGTATCAGCTGCCGCGCAAAAACCCCCTGGCGTATACTCTTGAAGATGTCTTCCCGCGCATGAATCTGCCTTTGGAATTTGTACCGTTTCGGTCCCATTCAGATGGTAACCTGTTTTATCGGGCTGGCAGCAAACCACTTATTCTGGGTCCCGGTTCGCTGGAAACCGCCCACACGGCTGAAGAACAGACCAGCTTTGCTGAGGTTGAAGCCGCTGCGAGAGTTTATGCCGCTCTGGCGCTGGGATTTGAGGCCGCTTCAGTAGCTTTGAAGAGATAAGCTTTTATTTTTCAGATTCAGGAGGCAGAAGCGTATAAGGGCGACAACGGGTTTCGTAGTTGTCGCCCTTAAAGAGGTTCTAGGAGAGTCTGTTTTTGAAATCCTCGTAACCAAATGACTTGACCAGTTCTATGTTGCCATTGGTTTGAGCATAATAGATCGATGGCAATTTGACCCCGTTGAAGGTATTGGTCTTAACCATCGAGTAAATGGCCATATCGAGAAAAATCAGATGGTCCCCTTCGTTCAGCGGGCGGTCAAAGGAATAATCCCCGATTACGTCTCCTGCCAGGCATGAAAGTCCACCCAGGCGGTAAGTGTAGGTTTTTTCTCCTGGCAGCCCGGCGCCAATGATCTCTGGGCGATACGGCATTTCCAGGACGTCGGGCATATGATCCGTTGCTGAAACATTGAGGATGGCATTCTGAACGTCGTGGTTGAGCGTGATATCGAGTACACGTGCTACTAACACCCCGGCATTAAGGGCAACGGCCTCACCGGGTTCCAGATAAACGGTCAGATGCGGGTGGCGGTTTCGGAAATCAGTTATCAGCTGAACCAGTCTGTTAATATCATAGCCCGGACGTGTTATGTGGTGTCCCCCGCCGAAATTGACCCAGGACAACTGATCAAGGTATGGGCCAAAGTTTTTTTCAAAAGCGGCCAGAGTGCGCTCCAGAGAATCGCTGTCGTCTTGGCAAAGGGTGTGAAAATGAAGCCCACTTATTCCTTTTAAATAGTCCGATTCAAATTTATCAGCCGTTATCCCCAACCGGGAACCACGGGCGCACGGATCGTAAATTTCTACAGTCGTCTCACTCCATTCCGGGTTGCAGCGCAGGCCAAATTCAAGCTTCGGGTTCAGTTCTTTGGCCAGGGCCCCGAATTTCCGCCATTGGGAAAATGAATTGAAGACCAGGTGATCGCTGATCGGCGCGACTTCTCGAATATCCTCTTCGCCAAACGCGGTGGCAAATACGTGGACCTCTCCGGGGAATAATTCGCGCGCCAGCATCGCTTCATGGGGGCCACTCGAACATGTCCCTTTGAGGGTTTGACTTAACAAAGGAAAGCAGCGGTGCATACTGAAGGCTTTTTGGGCCAGCAGAATTTTGGCTCCGGACCGGTCCATGACTTGTTGCAAAATAGCCAGGTTATGTTTAAGCGCTTCCTCAAAGACGACAAAAGCCGGACTTTTAATGTTCTGCAAATCGATTTTAACGGCGAGTTGTTTATCCATTGCTATTTACTTAATCTTTCTGTGTAGTAGCTGGGCCTGCTGTTGAGGCAGGCCCAGAGGTGCTCATGCTCGGTTTTCAATCAAAACCATTGATAAAAACTTCCTTCCAGGGCAGGCCAAGACGATTTAAATCTGCCATAAAAGGATCAGGATCAAATTGTTCAACGTTAAACACTCCCGCCCCTGTCCAGGCGCCATCGGCGATCTGTTTCGCGCCAACAACGGCAGGTACGCCGGCAGTATAGGAGATCGCCTGGGATTGAACTTCAGCAAAACAGGCCTGGTGATCGGAGATATTATAGACAAAGTATTTCCGTGGTTTTCCATCTTTGATTCCCGAGACGACGACGCCAATGCAGGTATGCCCTTTGGTTTTAGGGCCCAATGATCCTGGATCGGGAAGCAGCGCTTTCAGGAACTGGAGGGGAATAATGCTCTGACCGTTAAATTCAATGGGTTCAATACCGGTCATGCCAACATTTTGCAACACCTCAAGGTGTTTGAGATAGTTTTGGGAAAAACTCATCCAAAAACGGGCCTTGCGTAAACCCGGAACAAATTTGACCAGAGATTCAAGTTCTTCATGGTACATCAGGTAGATATCCAGGGTGCCCAGGTCTTCGGGCATGGTGTATTCCTGTTTTACCGACATTGGCTCAATTTCAACCCATTGGCCATTTTCCCAGTAGCGTCCTTTGGCCGTTACTTCTCGAATATTGATTTCTGGATTGAAATTGGTGGCAAAAGGCAGGCCGTGGCTTCCGGCATTACAATCGATAATGTCAAGTTCATGAATTTCATCGAAATGATGCTTCAATGCATACATGGTCATAACACTGGTAACACCAGGGTCAAAACCGCTGCCAAGCAGTGCCATGAGACCTTTTTCCTTGAACCTGTCGTGATAAGCCCACTGCCATTTGTATTCAAAATGAGCCGTGTCCGGTGGCTCGTAATTGGCTGTATCCAGGTAGTTCACTCCGGTCGCCAGGCAGGCTTCCATCAAATTCAAATCCTGATAAGGTAAAGCAAGATTGATTAATAAATCAGGTTTAACGTTGTTGATCAGTTCAACTGTTTCTGCGATGTTATCAGCATCGACCTGAGCTGTATTGATTTTTCGCGGCAGAAGACTGGCGATATGGTCACACTTTGATTTCGTTCGACTGGCTAGGGTGATTTCTGTAAATACTTCAGGAAGCATGGCGCATTTCCAGGTAGTTACTTGGCTGACACCGCCGGCGCCGATAATTAATAATTTAATCCCCATTTTTTAGAACCTTTCTTAAAAAAAACTGGCAAATTCAAAATGGCCAGAACTCGCTTCCCCCCCAAAAAAAATCACTCTCAAAATTAAACCAAACGCGTACTATACGAAATTATCTAGACAATAATCTAGCAAATAGTTGCGTGTTTGGTGGAGGTTTTGATTTATCTCTGTCATCGGGGGCGAAGAGGCTATTTTATTCTCATTGACAGGGGAAGAAAAATCGAAAAAGGGGGGACCGAATGTCGTGATGTAACAAAGAGAGTTCTTCATGATGTTGGCAAAGAACAGGCCCTGCACAAAGGCGCAGGACCTGAAGTGTGTTGAAAGTGACGCTGAGCCTAGCAGGCGTCGTTGATCTGCAGATAAACCAGGGTCTGGTTCAACAACTGATAAGCAATTTCACCGAATGTTATGGGGCCGACAAAATCTGCTGTTTTGTTTCCTTCAAGATTGGAGTACAGATAGTTCAGAATGCAGTTGCATGAGAACGCAACACTTTGTCCACTCAAGTGATTTTCTTTCAGTTGCTTGGCAAAGTCGGCGGCGTAATCTGTGACTGGCCTTGCGACTTTGTAACGGACACCGCTGAAAACGGGTGCATAGAAAAGCACATCACCACCAGGAGTAACATCCTGAAAGCTGATGTTCACCAGAGCACCGTAGTAGTCTGCAACCAGGGGTAACTTGGTATCAATGCTATTTTTTGTCAGGTAGTCGGAAAAATTTTCCCTGACGCCATCGATCATTACATCAGTGCAGCTGAAGCCGTCCTTTTCAAAGGTCAGGGTGTCGCCATCACCTTGCTCAAACAGATTGATAATACCGACGTCGGCCGCTTTCCCCTGTGGCAGTTGCACATGCATGACAATCGCATTATCGGTATAGCTGGAACCGTTTTCACCGTTATACACTTTTGGCTGTTGCTGGCCGAGATCGTCAAGGTGGACACCGGAAATCCAGCCCAGTAACGGCTGACAGCCAAAGTTTTTGTAGTTTGGTGCATTTAGCGCAAAAGATGTATGGGCAGTACTTGAAGCTGGAATATTAATAAAACTGAATCCTGTGGCCCCCGAATCTGAATAGACCGTACCCAGAGAGTCCTTTGAGTAGGCTTTGATCGACGTTTTTGCCGAAATGGCAGAAATGTCGGTCACGAAGATTTTTTCTTTAGTTGTCTCGCCACCCGCTTCGGGGCCAACAAAGTAAGGAATGGTCCCGCCAATCCAATTTCCTTGGGGGAGTTGTTGAAGCAGGTTGTCGTCTCCGGCAATCAGAAGTGTTTTTCCGGCTTTAATAAGGTCTGCTGCCGTTGCGCAGTTAACAAGTGATTGTTGCATTATATATATCTCCTATCCGAAAATTGTTTTCATGTCTTCTTTGGCTGATGGAACCGCAATGTTCTGTGAATACAGGGTATGTAACTCATCAATAGCTGCAGCAATGGCCTGCGGATCATTGGCCGACCGGATCAGCCTGCCGAGCATAATCTTAGCGGCGAGAAATTTCAGGGCATAGGTTTGCTGACCGGTAACGATAGCTGCCCACTTCGGGTTGGTTTTTGCTGGGACAATCATGGTTGTGATCTCCTCTGTCATAGAGTCTGTCATCGTTGCCATCTGAACATGCTTGGTCAGATGTGTTTCGAATATATGTTAAATATGAAGTTTTTTGCATGTGGTAAAAAGACTATGCTGTTAGTGGATAATTATTTGCCATTTTTAATATACCAGTGTTTTGTTTCTGGATAAAGAGAGTTGTCCTGTTTATAATGTTAGAATGCTAACTCATTGAAAGCAGATTTCAAAAACCGCTTACGCTGCGGCTGGGGAGATTTGAGGCTATTTGTGTTGCGGAAAAGCTGTTCTGCTCTGTCGTCACCTGTCCTTATACAGTGTATTTGAAGACGCTTTTTCTTATTTTCTGAGGTGAGAATTATTACCAATGATCATTCCTGATATTATTGCGACTCAGAATCCTTTTATCTCCATGGAATTTTTCCCGCCACGGAGCGCCGATCACCTGACAACTTTTTCTGCAGTTGTCTCATGTCTGTGCCAGCAGAAACCCGATTTCTTTACGGTGACTTTTGGTGCCGGCGGCTCGACGAAGGTTGGGACTTACCAGACTGTAAAGCAGTTGCTGACCGATACTGACGTTCCGACGGTTGCGCACCTTGCTGGAGCAGGTCTTGGTCCGGAAGATCTGTGTCAGATTCTAGATCAGTATCAGGACCTGGGGGTGAAAAATATATTCGTGGTCCGTGGCGATGCTGCTAAAGATGGTTCTTTTGCTTTTCATCCGCAAGGCTTTCCCTATGCTAGCGATCTGATCGCCTTTATCCGTGAACGCTACGATTTTACTATCGGATGTGCCGGTTATCCTGAGGGGCATGTTTCGGCCCCGAGTTACGAGCGTGATATAGAGTATCTGCAGCAAAAGGTTGAAAGCGGCGGGGATTACATCCTGACCCAATATTTTCATGACAATGAGTTCTTTTTCCGGTTTGTTGAGCAGTGCCGGAGCTGCGGGATAACGGTTCCCATTATTCCCGGGATTATGCCGGTCTATTCTTTGGAGTTAACACAAAGGCTATCAGTTATGTGTGGAGCTTCTATTCCCAAGGAGCTTCAACGTGGCTTGCGTGACGCTGACGCGGACACCGCGCAGCAGTTTGGAATTGCTTTTGCCCTCAAGCAGTGTAAAGAGTTGCTGCAATATGGTGTTGCCGGACTTCATTTTTATACGATGAATCGAAGCACTGCTATCAGCGCTATCATGGCGGCGTTGCGTCAGGATGGTTTAATTCTTTAATATTTGAAATCTTTATTGTTGTTCTTTGAGTATTCAAAGGATGTGTTACGATTAATTATTATTTAATTGATTTTGAATATTGGGAGTTGATGAATGGAATTGCTGAAAAACTTCCTCCTCATTATGGGCATTCTGCTGCTGTCTGCTTCTCTATGGCCAATTCGCAAAACAATCGCTTCAATTCCTCATGGTCGCATCCGCAATTTATGGCGCGCTTTAATCTACCTGATCTGTTTTTTTATTATCGGTTATTCTTATTATTATGTCTGTTACGGTGGTATCTATCGCCACTTCGAAGATCTCCTGGTTCCGGTTGTTTTCTTTTGGGGAGCCGTCTTCGTTTTCCTGGTGTGTTTGCTCTCGCTGCAGACGGCTAAAAATTTTCGTCGAATTTTTATTCTGGAGCAGGAAAACTCCACCGATTCTCTGACCGGAGTTTATAATCGTCGTTATTTTGACCGCCGACTTCATGAAGAATTCAGTCGTTCTAAGCGCTATAACGAGCCATTCTCAATGATTATGATCGATGTTGATCATTTTAAACGCATAAATGATCATTGGGGGCACCAGATTGGGGACCTGGTCCTTCGACGTTTCGCGGAACGCATCAAAATCAGTCTGCGGGAATCTGATGTCCTGTGCCGCTATGGTGGCGAAGAGCTGGGTTTGTTACTACCGCACACTCCTCTTGATGCCGCTCTGGCACTGGCTGAAAAACTGCGGTGCAAAGTTGCTGCCAGCGAATTGTTAACCACGGCTGAAGCTGAAGGGCTAGGGGCCATTCAGGTGACGGTCAGTCTTGGTGTTGCCAGTTTGCTGCCTGATATCTCTTCACCCGCGCAGCTTCTCGGTGTGGCCGATAAGGCCCTGTATTTTGCTAAACAGGCAGGGCGTAATTGTATCAAATCGTGTAAAGAATTGATTGATGGCGGGAACTGCTAGCTGTTTTTTTTCCTCTCTTCAGCGCTGTTCGCGTTGTCCCTCTGTCGTTATTGCTTACTTTGGACCTTTTCCGCGCCCTTGCAGAGGTTATTCGTCCTGCCAGATCTGGTGGGTCAACACATTACAGACGGTCAGTGAATAGCCATAAACCGCGCCGGTATCAACATTGATGCGCCCTGGTTCAAAGCATGGTTTCCCCTGGGTTGGCTGGTGTCCCACGATATGGATTTCACCATTTTCTCCTGGTGGCGAATTGCGCTCCCAGAGCAGAATATAAGGGTCCTGCTCCCCAGGGGGGGGATATGTCGCGCTCGTCTATTTTTTCCCTTATTCAGAGAAGAAGAGTTTTTTATTCTCTGCCTTTGACGTATTCTTGTCGAGCTCATAAAATTCATTAAAATCTTTCTTGTTCAAAATGAAAAGGGTTCCAGTCTATGTTTTTGGATTATATTGCCTTGTTAAGGGAAATCAGCTTTTTCGATATACTCGATATCTTGTGCTCTTCCGCAATTATCTGGTTTCTGCTGACCATTTTCCGTTCGCGTCGAACCTGGAAACTTGGGGCCGGACTGGTCAGTTACGGGTTGGTGCTGCTGCTGGCCAATCAGCTGGAGTTCACCTTGACGGTTCGGGTTCTGCAGGGGCTGTCTGTTGTGGTTATCCTGATTGTCGTCGTCATCTATCAACAGGAAATCAGACGGGTCCTGGATGATTTGGGAGCCGTTATCTTCCGCTGGTGGAGAAAACCGGCATCAAGGTCCAAAGAAAGTACCGAACTGCTTATCAATCTGCTCTACGAGCTTTCTGAGCGCAGTTGGGGGGCATTGATTGTCCTGCCGGGAGAAATAGCTCTGGATCCTCTGATTACCGAAGGGTTTTTACTCAACGGGCAGGTTAGCAGGCCATTGCTTCTAAGTTTGTTTGATCCGGGTTCTCCAGGTCATGATGGGGCCGTCGTTATGCGTGGCGACCGGGTGGAACGCTTTGGCAGCCGCTTGCCCCTGACCGAGCGGGACGAGCCACTGAACCAGAAAGGTACGCGTCATGCGGCTGCGCTTGGCCTGGCTGAAAAATGTGACGCCCTGATCCTGGTCGTTTCCGAGGAAAGTGGCGCGATTTCTATTGCCTACGAAGGGGAGTTAACGCGAATTGTTGATCGTACGACCCTCAAACAGGAACTGACTGATTATAGCGGGGATCTGGAAGCCAAAAGAAGTCACCGGGCGGCGTGGCGTTCTTGGTTGCGTCTGACTTTGCGGATGGTTGTTTCGCTTGTTGTCACGGCAATTTTCTGGGTATTTCTGGTTCCAGGGTCCGCAGTGGTTACAAATGTCTTTGAGGTTCCAATCGACGTTCAGAATGTCCCGGCAGGGTTTAGCTTTGATTCTGTCTCGCCACCTGTTGCTGAAGTGGTTTTACGCGCTGAGCGCAGGGAACTGTTCAATCTCAAGAAGGAATCTCTGGTGATCTCCCTGGATGGCACACTTACTGGCCTGGGGCGCCAGACGTATCCATTAAACAGTTCGCAGTTGGTATTACCGCCCGATGTCGATGTTGAAAGGATAAGCCCGGCAACGGTCAAGGTTTTGGTCAATAAAGATCAACAGCCATAGCGTTTACCAGCAGAGCACGTATCGCCCGCAGCACATAGGCAAGCAGGGTCCTCTCATCGGTTGACGGTCCTCAGGTCTTTTGCTGGGGCGTTACCTGCGGTTGACATGCGTCTCTAGGGGAAAAGTTAGGTCTTTGCTACGACGTTACGCACCCTTTAAGAACCGTTTTCAGATCCTCTGCAGATAAGCGGGCCGGGTTGTTCTTATTACCAGATTCCTCAGCAATTATCATTATATCTTCATCGGTTAGATTGATACCTTTAAATTGATTCAGAACTGTTTCACGCTGTAACCACTCAAGGTGATTGATCAGGGCAACAGCACCCTCCCTGGCCTTTTTGTAGTGGTGCTTGGTTAACAGAGAGGCTGCGTGGCTCATTTTTTCAAGAGCGGGGTCACTGTTGTCCAATTTATCAAGAGTCATTTTCATCATTGGAGCCAGCAGAACCCCGCAAATTTCTCCATGGGGCAGGGAATGGTACCCTCCGAACACTCCGGCCACGCCATGGACTGTCCCCAGACCGGCATTGGCCAGGGTCAGACCAGATACGTATGCGGCATAGGCCATATCGGCGCGGCAGTCGACATTATTCGCCATACTATTGCACACTGCGGGAAATGAACGGGACAAACGCTCCAGGCCACTGAGCGCAAGGGCGTCGGTCAATGGTGTTGCCACAGTAGAAAAATAGGATTCCAACAGCTGAGATAAGGCATCCATCCCCGCGGCCGCGGTCACCTGTGCGGGACAATGAACCATCAGCTCGGGATCGATCAGTGCGATCTCCGGAATATAGCTGTCGTGACGAAGGGAGGCTTTGAACCCCTGGGGGCCGATTTCAGACAGCACGGCATTTTTTGTCGCTTCGCTGCCTGTACCTGAAGTTGTTGGTACGGCAATGAACGGAATCCGTCTCGGTTCCGGTGTCTTATGCCCAACCTTTTCAAGGTAATCCTTGACCGATCCGGGCATGGTCAGTATGGCAGCGACCGCTTTACCGGTATCAATAACACTGCCTCCTCCGATGCTTACGACGCAGTCGGGCAACTGGTCCCGGTAGTTATTAACAATTGCATCAACCGTTGCAGGGGACGGCTCGCCGCTGATAGTTGCGATGGACCAGTCAATATTGTTGTCTTTGAAACTCTGGCAGATGGTTTGCCAATGGCCGGATCGTTCCAGAGACTTCGTCCCTTTCAGGACCAGGATTGATCGTCCAAAACTGAGAATGTGCCGCGGTAAATGGGCAATATGGCCGGGACCAAAGTCGAGCACCGCGGGGCTGAAGAACTGGAAAGATTGCATGGGAATTCTCCTTCGTTTTTTTGTAGACGATGTGAAGGAGAGTGTCAATTTGTCATTAATTAAACCGGCAACAATTGTGGAGTCAGCACTTTTGGAGTGTTTCAATAAAAACCTAAAACCTCGGCGGGTCACGGCCCGCCAGCCGGTTTAGGGCACGACACCGCAATTTGGGTGTTTGTAACTTAGTGTTTTTGTTTATTCACTGTTTTAAGTTGGTAACGGCCGATGTGTCGGTGAGTTCTGCCAGGCAAAGCTCACCGACATGTCGCACTTTAAACTAGGCCAGTTCTGCGTTTTTGATATGCAACTTTTGACTGAGTGCTGAAGCGTAATTTTTAAACGCACTGTTGCGTTTGACCAGCAGTGAACGCAAATAGCCGATGCCGCTACCGACTATAAACAATGGCAGCATAATGGCGGGCGCCAGATACAGAGTCAGCATAATCGCTTCATGTACCTGTCTGTGCTGAACACCACTAATATTGTAGAAAAATGCCACCATGGCAACGAAGAACAGGCTCCAGACCGTGACCCATGGGTAGAGTTGGGCCCGCATTGAGCTGCTATTGGTCGTTGTTTGCCGGGTGTTGTGGTTCAGGGAACTGAAATAGGACCCCCGGTGGTTTTTACCATGGGTCAGCAGGAATAGTGTCAACTTCTGACCATTGTTTCCGATCGCGTCCATGTCGTGCAGTTCAATTTTGTCCTGTTCCCCTTGCAGCTGCAATTTCTGCTGACGATTCATATGAAAAGGGTAGTGGTCCAGTTCCGGAACCCGGATATGGCGACCACTGTTCGGAGCAATGTAGATCATATCTTCACTGAACTCGATATGATCGATAATGCCGGAGTTATCAAAAATTTCGTATTTCAGGCCTAACGCTTTACCTTCTGCAATTTTCTTTTTCATGGTTTTACTTTCTCAATGACTTTGTGATGTTGAACAATATCTGCAGCAACAGAAAGCAGGGAAATAGTATCCCGTTGTTTCTGTTGAACTCAGCTCCAATAATGGGATTGTATGCCTGCCGAGGAAAAAAATGCAATAGCGATTCGTGAAAAAAAGTCGTTCTAAATCAAGTAGATAGGCCTGTTCTGCTGAGTCGAAACAATGGTTTGGAATTGGCCTGTCCATATATGGAAATGAGCGGTTTGGCTGCGGATTGAGCATTTTAGAGATTTGGCGAGCAAAATTATGTTTTCAGATTGTTTTGAGAGTGTCTATCTTGCTGTAATTGAGTGACTATTTTTGATTATGAAAAAAAATAAATATAATAATCAGTTATATTTTTTCTAAACCTCTGGTTGTTCTTAAATGTGGGGAATTTAAGAATTTTAAATGTTTGTGAAGTTTTGTGACGATGATTATTCTTGATTAATTGTTGGGTCGGGTGCAGGATTAATCTCTCGTAGAGAAGGGGGGCTCTTCGATTGGCTTTATATCTTGAGTTATGCATCCCATCATCATCCTTTCTCTTCGTCGTGCCATTCTATCTTCATCTGTTGATCGTTTTTGACTCTGCAGGGGTCCCTGTTAAATGAAAAGAGAGGTGTATCTATGTCTGTTTTATTGCGCTTTATAGTTGTCGGTTTTCTCCTTGGCTTATGCTCCTGCAGTGGGGGTGGTTCAGGTGCGTCTGGGACGGGTAGTCATGATCCGATCATTACTTTGAACGGCAATGCTATTGTGACCGTCAATGTCGGCAGCAGTTACGTTGATGACGGGGCGACGGCGCAAGATGATGAAGATGGCGATCTGACAAGTGCTATCTTGACGACATCAACTGTCGATACGGCAACAGCCGGTTCCTATTCCGTTACTTATGAGGTGAGCGATAGTGATGGCCATACAGTCAGTGCTGTGCGGACTATTTTTGTGTTGGCCAGCAGTGTTGATGCTTATGCTGTTGACTGGTTAGACCAGTTCAGTTTACCGGCACAGGATGCCGATGGCTGGTCGCTTCTGACTCCCTCTGTCGATTCCCGAATTATCTATGTTTCCAGCAGTGAAGGCGACGATGCCAATGCGGTTATCTATGCTCCTGATGATGCTGTTATTGGTGCGGATGTGTTTCATCCTGAGGGACGCGTCATGGCTTACAGCTCAATCGCTGCGGCTGTGGCCCAAATGCGTGAAGGGTATCCTGATTACGTCTTATTAAAGCGAGGAGACAGCTGGTCTCTGGATACCGATATCAGCCTGGTCCGCAAGGGGCGGTCAGCTAGGGAACGACAGGTTCTTGGTGCCTATGGTGATCTTTCCAGCCCACGACCACTGGTGTTAAATGCCGGTTTGGTTATGAATAAGAGTGGTTATATTGCTGTCGTCGGTCTGCACCTTTGTGATGATGAGCGCAATCCCGGATCAAGCCAGTTCGTCGGTTTTGATCATGTTTCCAACAGCAGTGGCATTGGTGCGACAGTGTATTCTAATGTCGGTGGGATACTGATTGAGGACTGCTGGTTTGAATGGTTTGGTGGTAATGCGATTCAAAGCTGGGCCTTCGATGATAAAGGGAACATGTTGGACATCCCTGATATTATTGTCAGGCGGAATATCTTTAATAATAACTACTCAACCTCATCCCATTCTCAAGGGCTGTATTCCAATCTGATTTCCATACTGGTTGAAGAGAATATCTTTGATCATAATGGTTGGTATAAGCAGGGGCAATCCAATGCCCAGGCTCAAGGAATGGCCACCATGTTTAACCACAATACCTACTTTTCCGGGACCAGAAATACCATTATGCGCAACAATATTTTTCTGCGTTCCTCCAGTATCCAAAACAAGTTTACCTCCAACACCAGTGACGGGATCAACAAGATCGCTGCGCAAAATATTCTTGTCGAAAACAACTTCTACGCCGAGGGAGAAATCGGTATCAGTCTGGGCGGGAACTCGGATCAGAATAATGGGCCACGCTGGGATAATATTGTTGTGGTCAATAACGTCATGACCGCCATTGGGCGCAGCTTCCCGACCAACCGGACACTCGGCTGGGGAATTGATGTGAACGACTGGCGGACTGGGCTGGTGTCCGGCAACTTGTTGACAAGCTGGGGTGAGGCAGGTGTTTACACCAATACGTATGGTTTCAACGTTGTCGGTCACACAACGGATACCCTGTTCAGTGACAATATTGCTTACAACATTGTCAGCGAGGGAAGCCTGATGTCTTTTTCTGATGGTGATGTCAATGGTGCCATGGACCGCATTACGCTGCGTAACAATGAAATCGCCGCTCTGACAAATACACGTGGGCGACTGGTCAGCTACAGCATGATTCCGCAAACTCAGGATTTTGGTGATAACTATTACTATTTCGCCAAGAGCGATGATCAGTGGTTTGATATTTCCGGTGCGCGCACCGACTTTGCCGAGTTTGCTGATGTCAGCGAAGATACCACCTCTGTGCTTGAATTGCGTCACTATGTTGACCCCGATCGAAGTATCGGGACGTTTCTGAATGATATGGGTTATAGCAGCGAGATCCCGGTGGCCGCTGACGAAATTCCCGATCTGCTTGCTGTTCTCAAACAACAGCGCAAAGGGCATTGGGATAAAGCCCTAACCGCACAAAGCCTGAATGACTATTTCCGTGAAGGGTTTTGTATTGCTGGCAATAGTGACTGTCGCTGAGGGGGCAGGGGCCCGCCAGTTTTAAGATGATTGAAAAAGGAAAACGGCTACATGACCGCCCCGATATACCATGGCACAAACTCAGAATCCCCAATCCCAAGCAACTCACTTTTGGTCTTTTGCCCCGAAGCCGTTGCCAGAATATACTCAAAAATCTCCTCACCCATGGCCTCAAGGGAAACCCCGGAATCGATCATGGTGCCGCAGTTGATATCCATATCTTCTTCCATCAGGTTGAAGGTGCGGCTGTTGGAACTTAGTTTGATGGACGGGGTTGGTTTACAGCCGAAAGCGGAACCGGCGCCGGTGGAGAAGCAGACAACATTGGCACCGCTGGCAACTTCGCCGGTGATGGAGCAGGGATCGTAACCGGGGCTGTCCATCAGAACCAGGCCGCTGGTTGTAATCGGTTCGGCGTAGTGGACGACATCGACCAGATCCGATGTTCCTCCTTTGGAGACCGCCCCCAGGGATTTCTCCAGAATCGTCGTCAGCCCTCCGGCCTTGTTGCCGGGAGAGGGGTTGTTATTCATCTCGCCGCCGTTGCGCTTGGTGTAATCTTCCCACCAGTGAATCCGTTCAATCAGCTTTGCAGCGACCTCAGGGGTGACGGCACGGCGGGTGAGCAAGTGCTCAGCGCCGTAGATTTCCGATGTCTCGGCCAGAATGGCCGTTCCACCATGGCGCACGACCAGGTCCGCAGCTGCACCCATGGCCGGGTTGGCGGTTATGCCGGAATAGGCGTCGCTGCCACCGCATTGCAGGGCTACTTTTAAGTGACTGGCCGCGACCGATTGGCGCTGAATCGCGTTGGCTGTCGGCAGCATTGCCTTGATGCAGTCAATACCTGCAGCAATCGCTTTACTGGTTCCGCCGCTATCCTGGATGTTCAGGTGACGAATCAGTGGAGTGCCATTTTGTTCTAGAGATTCAAGGACATTTTTAAGCTGAAAAACCTCGCAACCCAGCCCAACCAGCACAACCCCGAAAAAATTGGGATGCTGCAGGTAGCCCCTGAAGGTGCGCATGATCGTGTCATAACCATCACCACTGTTGGCCATGGCACAGCCGGTGTTGTGCACCAGGGGAACAATTCCGTCGATATTTGGAAAAGCAGCCAGACTGTCGTTAGTGAAATGAGCTGCTATGCGGCGACAGACCGTCGCGGAGCAGTTGACGGTTGACAGCACACCAATATAGTTACGTGTGGCAACCCTCCCATCGGATCTTACTATGCCCTGAAACGTGGCGCGTTGTTCAGGTGGCAGCACCGACAGATGGCGTAAGTCTGTTGCGACCTCATAATCGCGTTTAAAATCATGCACCTCACAGTTGTGGACATGAACATGGGCTCCCGGTGCTATCGCTGTACTGGCGAAGCCGATCACCTGGCTGTATTTGTAAATGGCTTCTCCGGCGGCAATAGCTCGGGTTGCCAGTTTATGTCCAGCCGGGATGTCGTTCAGAGTCGTGACCTGCTCTGCTGTGACCAGGGTTCCAGCGCTTAGGGCGTCGGTGGCAACAACCACATTGTCTGTACTGTGAAGACGTATGATCTGGGGTTTTGACATGTGATTCCTCTACAGTCGGGCAGGGACCATTTATCCTGGATTCCCTGCTAGAAAGTTAAACTCTAACGATAGATCAGGTTGGGCAGCCACATAGAGAACTGTGGAATAAAAGTAATCAGCAGTAAGACCAGCACCAGCGGGATCAGAAACGGCATTGTTGCTCTGGTACAGCGTTCAAAAGGAACACCGGAAACCCGTGACAGCACGTAAAGGACCATCCCGACTGGCGGGGTCAGCAGCCCGATCATCAGATTCAGGACGATGATAACACCAAAGTGAACCGGGTCGATACCGACCTGGGTGGCAACCGGCAGCATAACCGGAACCAGAATGGTGATGGCGGCAATGGTTTCCATGAAGAAGCCGACGATAAACAGGATCACGTTGAGGATCAGTAACACCAGGATCGGATTGTCGGTCAGGGACGTGACCATGTTGACAAAATGTTCCGTCACCCGGTTACTGGTCAGAATCCAGGCAAAGATTGATGCCCCCGCAACGATCAGCAGGATAATGGCGGTTGTTTCAATGGTCTCCATCGATACTTTGATAAAGCGTCGCAAGTTCAAGGTACGGTACCAGATCAGCCCCAGGAACAGTGCCCAGGCAACAGCGGCGGCAGCTGCTTCGGTGGGGGTGACCGCACCACTTAATATTCCTCCGACAATAATGACCGGTGTCATCAGGGACATAAAGGCACGCTTGAAGGTCTCCCATAAAACTTTAAAAGAGAATGATGCGTCGCGCGGATAGTTACGGCGGCGCGAATACCACCAGACCATGGCCATCAGGGCCAGGGCCATAAGAATGCCGGGAACAAAGCCGGCCGCGAACAGCTGGCCAATGGACGCCGAGGCCATAACGCCGTAAATAACCATCGGTAGTGACGGAGGAATGATCGGTCCGATGGTTGAGGAGGCCGCAGTGACGCCGACGGAAAAGTCGACATCGTATCCGGCATCGCGCATCGCTTTAATCTCAATGGTTCCCAGACCACCGGCATCAGCGACCGCCGCACCGGACATGCCGGCAAAAATAACTGATGCGCCGATATTGACATGACCAAGTCCGCCGGGCATCCAGCCAACACAGGCGGTGGCAAATGCAAAAATGCGGTTGGTGATGCCGACGGCATTCATCAAAGATCCGGCCAGAATGAAAAAGGGGACGGCCAATAGGGGAAAACTGTCAATGCCGTTGATCATGCGGTGGGCGACGACGACATCAGGCACCTTGCCGGTCACCAGGACAAACAGCAGGGACGAGCCTCCCAGGGCCAGAGCGACCGGGACGCCGGTGATCAGAAACAGAAAGACCGAGGCAAACAGAAAAGCAATAGGCATTCCGGCACATGCCAGGGCGATGGTACACAGGGCAGCCAGAACGATCAAGAAGGCATTAAATTTGAGGCCAGGACGTTTGGACACCGGTTCCTCCTTCTGTCAGTCAGTTGGTGGGTGAAGGACATGTTCAGCATGTTCCAGGCTCATACGACTGCCACCCTGGCGGATGTGTTTGACCAGAACCTGAAGTGCCCTGATGGTCATGGCTATCAGGCAGATAGCAACCATGTAGTACATGGCGCTTTTCGGAAATTCGATAGAAACCATCATCTGGCGGGTTTTGCCGGCCAGCTTAAAGCAGATGTAGGCGAGCGCGCCAAAAAAGGCGACACGGCCGACATCGGCACAATAGGTGAGGAACGCCCCGAATTTTGGCGGAATGAAACGAAACAGGAATTCAACCATGATGTGGGTATTTTTACGCACTGCCATAATCGAACCGATAAATCCGACGGAGATCAGCAGGTAACGGGCAATCTCTTCGGTCCAGCCGATAGAATCATCAAGCACATAACGGGAAAAGAACTGGATAAAGATATCCAGAGCCAGAACCCAGAAAACAATGAAAACCACATAGTCCTCCATGCCGAAGGATTTCCAGTCGATGGGAGCGTCCAGTTCATCATCCAGCGAACTGGCATCAAAGGAGGTTTTGTCGGGCTCGGTCATCTTAAGTCCTCTCTTGCTTGCCTAAGGTGAACAGCACAGGGCGTCGGAAAAATGTTCCAACACCCTGCTACAGCTTTTCAGATTAGGAACGAGCAAATTTTTCTTGTCGCAGCCCCGCAGGTGAAGTCACCACGGCGGGAAAGATCCCGAAACTTATAATGCCTGCAGACGATCCCAGATATCTTTCGGCCAGGGCACTTCTTTGGGGTGACTGTCGTAATAAGCAGCGGTCGCTTTCTGCATAGCGGCAACATCAACTTTCTGATTGACAATGTTCCCCTGTTGTTCAAACCAGCTGACCAGTGATTTTTCTTTTCCTTCAACTTCAGCGGTGCAGCTGTTGGCAGCTTCCATCAGGACGTCAAAAAACAACTTCTGGTCGGTATCGTTCAGGCGGTCCCACAGTGGGCCACCAATGACCAGCAGCAGACTGTCGGTGATATGGCCAGTCAGGTTGATGTATTTCTGAACTTCATAGAACTTTTTAGCCTGAATGGTGGGCAGAGGGTTTTCCTGGGCGTCAACGGTTCCCTGTTGCAGGGCCAGGTAGACTTCAGCAAAGGCAATAGGGGTCGGGTTGGCACCGGTCGCTTTCGGAAAAATGGTATACGCAGGAGCATTTGGAACGCGGATTTTCAGACCCTTCATGTCCGCAGGGGTGCTGACTTCTTTTTTCGAGGTGACGTGGCGCTGGCCGTAGTAGGTTGCGGTGACAACTTTATGCCCCGATGCTTTTTCGTAGCCGGAAGCCAGGTCACGGAACAGATCGCTCTTCATGAAGGCTTTCCAGTGATCAAGGCTGCGAAACACATACGGATAACCGGCAATGGAGATGGGGCCGAAGGTCCGCCCGGCAAACTGATTGCCGGTGTAAATGATATCAACGGTACCTAACGACAGACCCTCATTGATATCAACTTCTTTGCCTAAGGAAGAGGCGGGGAATACTTCGATTTCGTACTTTCCACCAGAGCGTTTTTTTACCTCGTCAGCAGCCCATAGGGCCCACTTGTGGTAGGGCTGGCTGACTTCGTACACGTGAGCCCACTTCAGTTTTTCAGCAGCAACTGCGGTAGACGCGGTCAGGGTTGAGACGGCAATGACAAGCAGCAACAGCAAAGTGAAACGTCTTTTCATCTTACCTCTCCTCTTCTGGTATAGTGTGTTTTTCTATGCAGCTCCTTAGTGCCTCGTCATGAGGCTGTGAATATTGGTTGTGAATGCTAATTGATCTAAAAAATAATGGTTTATATTCATATCGCTTAGATGAAGCTTTTTAATTATTAATCTTAGTGAGCGCTTGTCAATCGAAGATAACGTAGTTTTAAATTTTGTTAGGTGTTTGTTTCATGTTGTGGAACGAATCGTATGATGTCGAACAGTTCAAAGCGTGGTTGCCTGAACTTGAGGTAAGCGTGGAGGTCGGAATAAGATGAAATCTCCGCAGGTGAACATTTACCAGGGTGCGAAGATCTCGATTGGCACGGCAGCGTATCCTGTTATAAAAGGAACGATATGGAACATACGCCTTTAGCCCATCTTTTACAGCAGGTCCACCAATGCCGACAATGTGAGAGCGCCTTGCCTTTAGGAGCCAATCCGGTGCTGCAGGCCGGCACCGGAGCGCGCTTGCTTATTATCGGACAGGCACCGGGGACCAGAGTTCATTACAGTTCAATGCCGTGGAATGATCCGAGTGGCGAGCGGCTCAGGGACTGGCTGATCATGGACAAGTCCAGGTTTTACAACCCCGAGCAGGTTGCTATTGTTCCCATGGGCTTCTGTTATCCCGGCAAAGGATCGTCCGGTGATCTGCCGCCTCGTCCTGAATGTGCACCAACGTGGCATCAGCAACTGCTGGCGTTATTGCCTGATATCGAATTGACTCTGCTGATTGGCCAGTATGCTCAGAAAAACTATTTATCAGGTGTACCTGGCTCCGTGACTGAAACGGTGCGCAGCTGGCAGCGCTGGGCACCTGGATATTTCCCCTTACCCCATCCCTCACCACGCAACACCTTATGGTTGCAGAGGAACCCCTGGTTTACAGAGGAGGTGCTGCCTGCGCTAAGGGCGCGAATCGGTAGCATGTGGTGAATATTTCTGTGAGCGTTGGACGACTGATGGCTTCTGAAAAGAGGGGCTTGATTGTTTGCGATAGGTACTTAAATTAAAAAAGCCTGGGTCGCCGGGTCCCGGCCCGGCAGCCCACGCTGCTGTCGCAGCTAATGGGCAAGAGCGCTAGTTGAGAGACAGGCTGCCGTGGGTCTATCGGTTTTCGTTACTAAACCCATCATCAATAAATAATACGGTTCTGGCCATCAGGCGGGGGTGAGCCGTCAGGCCGGCTGGTAAATTGCTGGTTGTCTCTTGGTGCCCAACGACGCCCGAACACGGACATATTAAAGAGGGCTTTTTGTGCTTACTATTTTTAGCCTGATTGTGAAAAATAGTAAGGCGCAGTGTGGGGGCGCGACCCCGTGACTTTGATATGGTTTTGACCGTTTCGTTCCAATCAATAAAGTCTTAAGGTCGCCGGGTCCCGGCCCGGCAGCCGGGTTCATTTTTCCCAGCGATGGAAAAACGAACCAAAAAGATCTTTGAAGGTCAAACACACTGACGATAGGTGTATGGGACTACGTTTCAACGTTACAGGGTGAAATTAACCGGCAGCCCACGCTGCTGACGCAGCTAACGGGCAGGTTTTATTAGGGGAGAATTGTGACTTTTGGCTTTCTGTTGCTGCGTGTTACTTAAGTCTTTAAGTATTCACTATTTAATTTTCAGTTCATCCCGTAGCGCTCTTCTTGCCGCTTTATCAACCAAGCGAAAGATCTGATCGGGCAAAGTCCGTTGCGCCGCTGGGAGGTGTCCGCACCGTTTACAGAACTCCAGCTGATAGTTATCCAGTTGCTCGAAAAATTCCCGATAGAGATCAGCATTATTCAGCGGTCGCCCCAGGCGTGAGCAAAAATGTTTTTCCTCTAGACTCCGGCGGCGTTGTGGCAGTTCGCAGATGGTTTGGGAATCGCAGTGGATGGTCAGTTGGGCTCCAGGGGGAACGAATTCCTGTAGTGCCCAGAGCAGAGTCTGCATTTCCAGTCGGGCCGCAGTGGTTTGCGCAAAAGGTTTGACGCGAATCTGACTGATCATGTCTTCTAGAGATGTCTGGTCCGAACTGATCAGCAGGCAGGCGCCGTAGCCGATACCGGTTGTGGGGTCGGCGCTACCGTCACAGAAGAGTTGCAGTTCTGCCATGGTGGTCTGCTGATGATCAGTCGGGGTGATTGCGGAAGGCGATGTACAGATCTTCGACCTGACGCCTGGCCCAGGGGGTACGGCGCAGAAATTTCAGGCTTGATTTGACCGATGGGTCGTTATTGAAACAGCGGATCTGGATGATTTGCCCCAGTTCTTCCCAGCCGTAGTAGTCAGAAAGATCGGTGACAATGCGTTCCAAGGTGATACCGTGCAACGGGTCTTTGTTTTGTTGGTCGGCCATGCGTGGTGAATCCTTTTTGGGTAAGTGTCGCTGGAGTTTAGGTGGTTTTTTGGGTTGGATGCAAGGGTAAAACGGCAATGGGCGTGGGTTGGACGTTTCAGTGTGGTTCTATTGATTCATCAAGACAACATCAAGACCGCCGGGTCCCGGCCCTGCAGCCGGGTTCATTTTTCCCAGCGATGGAAAAACGAACCAAAAAGATCTTTGAAGGTCAAACACACTGACGATAGGTGTATGGGACTACGTTTCAACGTTACAGGGTGAAATTAACCGGCAGCCCACGCTGCTTCGCAGCTAACGGGCAAGAGTGCTTGTTGATAGGTATACTGTCCTGGGTCTATCGGTTTTCGTTATTAACCCATCATCAATAAATAATGCGGTTCTGGCCATCAGGCGCGATTTGAGCCGTCAGGCCGGCTGGTTAATTGCTGGTTGTCTCTTTGTGTCCAACGACGCCCGAACACGGACATATAAAAAGGGCTTTTTGTGCTTACTATTTTTAGCCTGATTGTGAAAAATAGTAAGGCACAGTGTGGGGGCGCAACCCCACGACTTTGATATGATTTTGACTGTTTCATTTCAATCAATAAAGTCTTAAGACCGCCGGGTCCCGGCCCGGCAGCCGGGTTCATTTTTCCCAGCGATGGAAAAACGAACCAAAAAGATCTTGTAAGGTCAAGGTAACTGACGATAGCTGTGTTGGACTACGTTTGAACATTGCAGGGTGCAACTAACTGGCAGCCCACGCTGCTATCGCAGCTAACGGGCAAAGGGCTGTAGAGGAGAATTATTGTGCTGCTGGCTTTACGGGTTGTTGCTACTGAATGCTTAATAGTATTAACTAGTTAAAGAGATGTTTTAAACGGACAAGTAGAGCGCCTCTGGTGCGTCAGAGGCGCTCTGCTTGCCATAGTTTACTTAGTGTTTCTTCTCAAAGGTATAGCTGCCATCAGCCTTCACAATAATGGTAGCGTCCAGATACTGCAGGTTGCTTTTGTTGCCATAGTCGGTATCCAGAATCGCATAGAAAGCACCACCGGCACGGCTGCCAGTTGCACAGTGGAGGGCGATGCGGCCCTCTTTGGCCAGTTTATTCAGGTTTTGAGGCAGAAGCGGCTTGGGAATATTGACGGCACGTGGCCTTCTTCAAACTTAACGGCAGGACGCGCATCAATCAGCTGGAATGACTTATTCTGCTCCAGTGTTTCTGTCACCTGTGTCGCACCGGCAAACTCTTTTCTGAACAGCTCCATCACTTCCTGAGCGTCTCGGTGAACTTCCTGCGGACAAGATTATTGTCACCACCTGTCCGCATAAGGATCGGGCGATTATTGCCATGACCTACCTGCGCTCTAAAGGGATTGCCGCGCGTTATTTAACCGACGGGCTGCTTGGGCTGCTGGCCAATCTGAGAGGCGATGATGCCAAGTATTTTCTGGAGATGTATAAGCAGAACAAATAGCTGTCATTCCTGCTTTGCATTGTTTTGAAATACCGCACCTTCAATGCGGTTTCTGCCATTGTTTTTGGCTTTGTAAAGCAGAGCGTCACATGCATTGAGCAGCTCTTCGGCTTGAACTTCCTGTGCACCGGTCAGGGTCAATACGCCGATACTCACAGTCACATGATCTGAAACTTTCGAGCCTTTATGGGGAAAGGCCAGGGTTTCAATCCCGCACCGAACCTGTTCTGCCAGTGCCAGGGCATCTTGATGCTCAGTTGCCGGCAGGATACAGACAAATTCTTCACCACCATAGCGGGCGACCGTGTCCGTTGGGCGCTTAAGTGTTTTTGCAAAGACCAGCGCTGTGGCCCGAAGACAGTCATCTCCGTGTAAATGGCCATAGATGTCATTGAATTGTTTAAAGTAATCTATGTCCACCAAAAACAGCGAGAGCGGCGCCCCGGACCGGTTTTGACGTTTAATTTCACTGGTGAAGGTTTCATCAAAAAGGCGCCGGTTCACCAGACCGGTCAGCGAATCTTTGCTGGCCAATTTGGCCAGTTCCCGGTTCATGGTTTCGATTTCGCGCGTTGACGTGTCAATCAGGCGGTGCAGGGCGCGCATGGTACGGAACTGCCGTGATTCTTCCAATTTGGGATCATACTTTTCTGAGTCTGATGCCGCTTCAGGATCTCCTTCGGAGAGGGACAAAACGGTCATCGTCTGGCTGAAGAAATACGGCTTTCCGGATTTATGACTGAAATATTCGCCGTAGCAGAAGAACCCGCAGGCCGGTGCAAGGTCTTCCAGCGATGACAGTTCCACCGTAATATCTGCGCCCAGGATCCACTTCCGGGAGACACAGGAGTAGATGAAAATCGATTGCGGATTGTAGGCGCGCACCTCTTCATTGATCAGCTGAGAGCCAATCGCCAGCAGTCCGGCGTGGCAGAAGCCGAAGCGTAACTGTTCCCCGGGATAGAAGTCGTGGATATAATGAAACGATCCATCCTCGTTGACGCCCGTAGCATGGATCGCCATGGGAATACCGTCGCGTTCGATAATCAGGGGAAAATCGGCAGCGGACAAAGGCAGGCCGTCAGCAACTTCCTGCCCCAGATAGTGGGCGTAAATGTCATAGGGGGACATGTCGTCAATGGAATAGACGACCGGTCCCTGGGCTTCGGTGATGGTCAGTTTTTTGCCGATGGGAACCCAGCTCAGGTTGTAGGCGTTATCCGCTCTGAGTGCCTTGCCGGATAATGATGCTGTTGCAACCCCGTGTTCGGTCAGTCCGTGCTGAGTGAACACAAAAGTTATCGCGCCTTTACCGTTATCTCCAGCCTGTCCGCCGGCAATGATGGCACTACCGCTGCGGGAATGGATGGCATCCAGCAGTGGTTCGCCATTGATTGTGTGCTTGTTCTTGAGCCCGCAGCCGAGCACGATAAGCGCTTTGGTATCAGGCTGGCACAGCGTATCTCCGATGTCCTGCCCGGCGCGCACCAGATCATCATTTTGGGTGACAAGGTGGGAGCAGACACGCGAGTGTTCAAACAGCGAAATGCTGATCAGAATCTGTCCGTCCAGAGAGAGGGCAGCGATAATCTCACCAGCGGTGCTGGTTCCGATCAGGGGTACGCCGGGAAAACATTGGGTGATGTGTGAGACAAGCTCAAGAACGACAGCTTGATCCTGTTCGCCACTGAAGATCTGAATCAGAACCTGGTCCGGGGGGTAAGAAAGCACCTGATCCTTCACGGCGCTCAGATCGGCATAATCGTTATAGACGATATTGATAGTTTTGATCATAGGCGCTCATGTCTTTGCCGGTTAAGTTGTGAGTATGCTATTCATCTGCACGATCTTGAGTATACCAAGTGCGTCAATATTCACGCAGCGCCCCCTCCACGAATCTGCCTTCCCCCCGGGTCGAGCTGATAAGTGAATTCCGATCAGTATGTGATAGGTTGGATTTTAATTCAACACAAAGGAAGGTATTGACCGATAACCCTATTCAGATCTTAAGGCATCGATAGGGTCAAGACGTGCCGCCCGCCAGGCTGGCCACACGCCGGCAAGCAGGCCGATGAGGATCGCCAGCCCTTCGGCAATGAGCAGGTATTCCAGGCGCGGGATGAACGGCAACGCCGGGATCGCCAGGTGCAGCGCGGCAAGCCCGGCCAGACCTAAGAGCATACCGGTGAGTCCCCCTAGCGCCCCAAGAATAGCTGCTTCGGCCAGGAACAGTTGCAGGATGAGCCCCGGTGTGGCACCAAGGGCGGTCAGTAGCCCGATCTCGGTTCGGCGTTCGGCGATAGCGATGGTCATCAAGGTGAGGATGCCGACCCCGCCGGTGAACAGGGCGATGCCACCCAGGGCACCAATGGCAAAAGTCAGGATATTCAAGACCTTGTTCAGTGAGGCGAGCATCTGGTCCTGTGATTCAACGGTGAAATCCTCCGATCCGTGGCGCTCATTCAGGCGGCGCGATAAGCGTTTGACCATGGTCGCGGAACTCTGCTCGGGTGCATAGAGAATGTCGATCTCCATTAAACCGTCGCGGTTGAACAGCTGCAGGGCCAGGGCGGTGGGAATGTAAACGGCGTCGTCAATATCGAAGCCGAGGATCTGCCCCTTAGGAGCCAGCACGCCGACGACCCGAAAACTGAGGCCACCAATGCGGACCTTTTTACCCAGCGGGTTGGCCTGGTCAAACAGTGCGCGCGCCAGGGTATGCCCGAGCATAACCACTGGTCGCGGGGCAATCAGGTCATCTTCCGGCAGAAATCTGCCCCGCGCCATGTCCATGGTCCACACTTTTCTAGCGCCTGAATCAGCGCCAATGGCCAGGGTGCGGCGCGAGCGTCCGGCATATTCAGCAGTAAGGTTGCCGCTGACCACCGGGGTCATGGCGACGACTCCCGGTACGGTTTTCAGACTTTGGGCATCTTCCAGGGTTAGCGGTCGCTGCGTGTCAATAATGCTGATGGAAAACCCGGTGGTATTGGCTTTGCCCGGAACGATGGCAATCAGGTGGGTACCGAACTGGGTAAACTGGTGGACCAGATAACGCTGCAGCCCGGCGCCCAGGCCGGTAAGCATGACCACCGCTGCAATACCGACGGCAATGGCGAGCATGGTCAGCAGCGAACGCAGTCGTTCGGCGGCAAGGGTACGCAGGGTGAAGCGGCTCAGGTCGACAGGGCGCATAGTCAGGCTCCTTTTAACGCCTGCACCGGATCCAGTCGTGCCGCACGGCGGGCCGGCAGCCAGCCGAACAGCAAGCCTGCACCAAAAGCGGTTCCGGCCGCCGCAAGGTAGGCCCAAAACGGGGTCACGACCGGAAAACTGGGATAGATGCTGGCCAAGAGCAGGACGCCAGCGCGACCGAGAAGCGTGCCGACACTGGCGCCAAGGGCACTGACCAGCAGGGCTTCGAGCAGAAACAGGCGCAGGATAACCACTCGTGGTGCGCCGAGTGCCATCAACAGACCAACCTCACTGCGTCGTTGACTGACGCTCACCAGCATGACGTTCATGATAATGATTCCGGCGACCACCAGGCTGATCGCGGCAATGCCGGCCACACTCAAGGTCAGGACACTGAAAATCTGATCAAAGGTGGACAGGACCGCATCCTGCGTGACCAGGGTGAAATCCTCTTCCCCCTGATGCAGGCCGATCAGTACCCGTCGTGCCGCTTCCTTGACGCCAGGCAAGTGGTTGCGACTGTCAGCCTGGATCAGGATGCGGAACAGGGCCGGGTTGTCAAACAGGGCCTGGGCACTGGCGACCGGAATGATGGCCGCTTCATCAAGATTCTGCCCCAATGAAGTGCCCTGTTTACCCAGAATGCCGACAACCCGGAAACGCCGGTCTCCGAGCCGCAGCCACTGGCCCAAGGGGGACTGGTTCCTGAATAACTCATGGGCCAGCGTCGTGCCGATGACGGTGACGGCCTGCGCTTGGTTCAGATCGCCGGGGGGCAAGAATTCGCCACGTCCTATAGACAGATTTCGGGTTTGTTGCAGGCTGGTATCGGAACCGATCAGGGTGGTCTGGCGGGTGTGTGACGCGTGACTGATGTCGATGATGCCGATCGAGACCGGAGACACCGCCTCAACATGGGGCAGGCGGCGCAGAGCTTCAACATCACGCAGGGTGAGGTCCCGTTCTGTTTCGAATATCAATCCGGGGGGACCGCCGCTGCGCTCGGTTTTTCCCGGCAGAACAATCAACAAGTCGCTCCCCAGCTGAGAAAATTCACTCAGAATATATTGTCTGGCCCCCTCGCCAAGAGCGGTCAGCAAAACCACTGCTATAACACCGATGGCCGCAGCCAGAATGACCAGAGCGGTCCGCAGCCTGGCACTGAGCAGTGAATGCCAGGCAAAACCGAGGTGGTCACGCAGGAGCATCATGGGTGACGATCCTCGGTGATGCGGCCATCATGCAGCTTGATGGCGCGTGGTGCCCGCGCACCGATCTCCGGGTCATGAGTAACGACAATCAGGGTGATCCCTTCCGTATTGAGCTTTTCGAGCAGGTCAATAACTTCTGCCCCTGAACGGCTGTCGAGGTTGCCGGTTGGTTCGTCCGCTAACAGCAGTGGCGGGCGCAGTACTGTGGCGCGGGCTATGGCAACCCGCTGGCACTGCCCGCCGGACAGTTGGTTGGGGCGGTGATGGGCACGTTCGCTGAGACCTACGGAGATTAAGGCCTGTTCCACTTTAGCGCGGCGTTCGTTGGCCGATATCCCAGACAGGACCAGCGGCAGAGCGACATTATCATAGGCCGACAGGCGAGCCAGCAGGTGAAAAGACTGAAAAACAAACCCGATGCGGGTGCTGCGCAGGCTGGCACGCTGGTCTTCATTCAGATTCTGCGTGTCATGCCCTTCAAGCGAATAAATGCCGAGCGTCGGGCGATCAAGAAGACCGAGGATATTCAGTAGGGTCGATTTGCCGGAACCTGACGGGCCCATCAGGGAAATATACTCGCCTGCGTCAATGTGCAGATTAACCTCGGCCAGGGCGTGAACATCGCTGTCTCCGACCCGGTAAAAACGGGAAAGATCCTTCAGCTCGATCATTGCCCCGCTCCGTCAGTGGCTGCCGCAGCCACAGCTTCTTTGGCCGTTACGCCGGCCGCAACACCTTCGTCATCAAAATTGAGCACAATCCGCTCACCTGGCTGTACCCCTTGCGTCACTTCGGTCCAGCGCCAGTTGGCCAGCCCTGTGGTGACCGGGCGCCTTGAGATCAGCCCCGTAGCGGGATCAAAGATCAGTACGGCATGATCTTCCATGAGAGTTTCGCTGGGCAGGCGTATGACATTGGTGCGCTGATCAAGAATGATTTCGGCATCGGCGCTATAGCCCGGAAGCAGCTCAGTTGAGGCGGATGTGTCAACCAAAGCCAGTTCCACGGTAACGAAACGGGCCTGTTTCTCTTTATCTTCGACATAAGCGCCGATGCGTCTGACGCGGGCCTCAAGCAGTTGACCACGAAAGGCATCCAGAGAGACGCGGGCCGGCATGTCAATACGCACGGCTGCTGCATCGACTTCGTCAATCGGGGCTTCAACATAAATGCAGCCATATTCAACCAGATCGACAGTCGGTGGGGTGGCGATGCCGGGTGGCGACGGGGTGGTAATCTCGAACAACTCACCGTTCAGCTCGGCGATGATGCCATTAAACGGCGCGCGCACGATGGTGCGGTCGAGTTGAGCGTCGAGTACGGCGAAACGGGCCCTGGTCATGGCGACCTGGGCCTGACTGGCCTGGCATTGGGCGTGCTGGCTCATTGCCTGGGACTGGGCTTTGTCGGCGCTTTCGGCGGAGACCAACCCTTCCGGGAGCAGATTGTTCTGGCGGGTTGCTTCACGCTTGGCCTGGCTCGCCAGAGTACAGGCTGCCTGAGCCTGTGCTTGCGCGACTTGCAGTTCCTTTTCGGTCAGGGCACGGTTGGCTTTGATATCGTCATTCCACAGCTCAACCAGGGTATCCCCCTGTTTAACCTGGGCCCCTTTGTGGAAGGGGAGGCGAATGATCTGGCCACTGATGGAAGGGGAGAGCTTGGCGCGCCGACACGCGGTTACCGTACCGGCCCGGGTATTGCTGGCGGTTGCCTCAACGGTGCCCCGCTCTACGCTGTACAGGCGAACATAGACTGGCTTAGGCCGCTGTATCCACCACCACAAGGACGCGCTGGCAATAATAAAAACACAGATCCAAAGAGTGCGTTTTAGCATGACCTGACTCCTGGGGAACAGGTGTTGTGTAATGCTGTATCTGTCTTAAAGAATACCACATCACTCAAACAGCGGGTTTCGCGATCTGCGTTGTCAGGCGCGCTGATCGCATACTCGCTACCCTGGACCATAACAACTCTTATTCTTTGGATCTTATTAAGGATTTACCGTGTTTGATATATTTAGCTTTACGTGAAAATTAGAATTCTATATTGACACGAAATTAGATTAAGCCAATAATGTTTTTGTCGTATGTCAACGCGCTAACATTTTTGCCACGGGTTCAGAGGTGATGGGAACAAAGTTCAATTCTGAAGAGAACTCACAGGATACTTTTCCAGACGCATATGAGCAGATGAAGCAAATGCTGCTTGAGCAGGAAGAAACGATCAAAGCTCTTGAACAGGCGGTTGGCGATGCCGGCAACCAGCAGTTGACAGCTGAATTTGAAAGTCTGGAAATGCATCAGATCCTTTCAGCAACGGCTGATCCGATCTGGGCCGTTCGTGATGATGGTATTGTTATCCGCGCCAATCAGGCCATGCTGGATTTGCTGGGCAAAGATGAGTTCGAGGTTATCGGACAGCGCTGCTCAGATCTGATCAATTTTAGCTGTTGTCAAGGGGAGGATTGTCCCCTTAAAAACATTAAAAAACGGCAAAGGCATGAAATCGAGCTGTTTTTTAATGGTGAATACTACAGTCTGCTCTCTTCTCCTCTGATCACCATTGTGGGTACCGAAGCTGTCGTTGGTCATTTCAGAAATATCACCTTTCGTAAACAGACTGAGCAGCAGCTTGAAATGTTGAATAAAAAACTCGCTGCCGCAGCAAATATTGACGGGCTGACCCAGATTGCCAATCGGCGCTCTTTTAATGAAACTTTTGAGCGCGAATGGTTGCGCCATAAGCGTAATAAAATGACTCTGTCGCTGGTCCTGATCGATATCGACTTCTTTAAAAAATATAATGATTACTATGGTCATTCCTCTGGGGATGATTGCCTTATCAAGGTAGCTTCCGCCTTACAGTCTGCCGTGAAACGGCCAGTCGATCTGGCCGCAAGGTATGGCGGTGAGGAATTTGTTGTGCTGCTGCCGGAAACGCCGATAGAAGGGGCCATTTGTGTCGCCGAGCGTATTGCAGAGGCTATCGCCGCGCTGCGTATTGAGCATCATGAATCAGAGGTTTTTGACCATGTGACGGTCAGCCAGGGGGCGGCTTCAATTGATCCTGATGGCGAGCTGAAAGCAGTCAGGCTGATTGAGATGGCTGATGAGGCTCTGTATGCGGCAAAAGAGCGCGGGCGGAATTGTTATGTGGATTATCATACGCTTAACCCTTGAGTTTTTGATTTCTCCTGTGTGCGATTGCGCTCATCACATCTTCTCTTCTTAGTTTAAAAAAACAATACTGCCGGGTCCTTGCCCGGCAGTATTGTTTTTCACTACTAAAACCCATCATCCATCAATAATGCGGTTCTGGCCATCAGGCGGGTTTGAGCCGTCAGGCCGGTCAGTCAATTGCTGGTTGCCTCTTGACGAACAACGACGCCCGAACACGGACATATGAAAAGGGCTTTTTGTGCTTACTATTTTTAGCCTGATTGTGAAAAATAGTAAGGCGCAGTGCGTGGGCGCGACCCCGTGACTTTGCTTGTCTCATTCCATCAATAAAGTCTTAAAACCACCGGGTCCCGGCCCGGCAGCCGGGTTCATTTTTCCCAGCGATGGAAAAACGAACCAAAAAGATCTTGCAAGGTCAAGGTAACTGACGATAGTCGTGTGGGACTACGTTTCAACGTTGCGAGGTGGAATGAACCGGAAGCCCACGCTGCTGTCGCAGCTAACGGGCAAAAGGCGCTAGTTGATTGGCGGACTGCTGTGGGTCTATCGATTTTCGCTCCTAAACCCATCATCAATAAATAATACGGTTCTGGCCATCAGGCGGGGGTGAGCCGTCAGGCCGGTCAGTCAATTTCTGGCTGTTTCTTGAAAAACAACGACGCCCGAACACGGACATATTAAAGAGGGCTTTTTGTGCTTACTATTTTTAGCCTGATTGTGAAAAATAGTAAGGCGCAGTGCGGGGGCGCAACACCGCGACTTTGCTTGTTTCTTTCAAATCATAAAAGACAAAGTCGCCGGGTCCCGGCCCGGCAGCCGGGTTCATTTTTCCCAGCGATGGAAAAACGAACCAAAAAGATCTTGTAAGGTCAAGGTAACTGACGATAGCTGTGTTGGGCTACGTTTGAACGTTGCAGGATGCAACTAACTGGCAGCCCACGCTGCTTCGCAGCTAACGGGCAAAAGGCGTTAGCTGATTGGCGGACTGCTGTGGGTCTATCGATTTTCGCTCCTAAACCCATCATCTATCAATAATGCGGTTCTGGCCATCAGGCGGGTTTGAGCCGTCAGGCCGGCTGGTCAATTTCTGGTTGCTTCTTGACGCACAACGACGCCCGAACACGGACATATTAAAGAGGGCTTTTTGTGCTTACTATTTTTAGCTTGATTGTGAAAAATAGTAAGGCGCAGTGCGGGGGCGCAACACCGCGACTTTGCATGTTTCTTTCAAATCATAAAAGACAAAGTCGCCGGGTCCCGGCCCGGCAGCCGGGTTCATTTTTCCCAGCGATGGAAAAACGAACCAAAAAGATCTTGTAAGGTCAAGTACACTGACGATAGCTGTGTTGGACTACGTTTGAACGTTGCAGAATGTACAATTAAGCGGCAGCCCACGCTGCTGTCGCAGCTAATGGGCAAGGGCGTTAGCTGGAAGACGAAGCATAGAGTTTCTATCGGTTTTCGCTCCTAAACCCATCATCAATAAATAATACGGTTCTGGCCATCAGGCGTGATCTGAGCCGTCAGGCCGGCTGTTCAATTTCTGGCTGTTTCTTGAAAAACAACGACGCCCGAACACGGACATATTAAAGAGGGCTTTTTGTGCTTACTATTTTTAGCTTGATTGTGAAAAATAGTAAGGCGCAGTACGGGGGCGCGACCCCGTGACTTTGCTTGTCTCATTCCATCAATAAAGTTTTAAGACCGCCGGGTCCCGGCCCGGCAGCCGGGTTCATTTTTCCCAGCGATGGAAAAACGAACCAAAAAGATCTTGTAAGGTCAAGGTAACTGACGATAGCTGTGTTGGACTACGTTTGAACATTGCAGGATGCAATTAAGCGGCAGCCCACGCTGCTGTCGCAGCTAACGGGCAAAAGGCGCTAGTTGATTGGCGGACTGCTGTGGGTCTATCGATTTTCGCTCCTAAACCCATCATCAATAAATAATACGGTTCTGGCCATCAGGCGTGATCTGAGCCGTCAGGCCGGCTGGTCAATTTCTGGTTGCTTCTTGACGCACAACGACGCCCGAACACGGACATATTAAAGAGGGCTTTTTGTGCTTACTATTTTTAGCTTGATTGTGAAAAATAGTAAGGCGCAGTGCGGGGGCGCGACCCCGTGACTTTGTTTGTCTCATTCCATCAATAAAGTCTTAAGACCGCCGGGTCCCGGCCCGGCAGCCGGGTTCATTTTTCCCAGCGATGGAAAAACGAACCAAAAAGATCTTTGAAGGTCAAGGTAACTGACGATAACAGTGAAGGGCTACGTTTGAACGTTGCGAGGTGGAATGAACCGGCAGCCCACGCTGCTTCGCAGCTAACGGGCAAGGACGTTAGTTGGAAGACGAAGTATAGAGTTTCTATCGATTTTCGCTCCTAAACCCACCATCAATAAATAATACGGTCCTGGCCATCAGGCGGGTTTGAGCCGTCAGGCCGGCCATTCAATTGCTGGTTGCCTCTTAAATCACAACAAAACCTAAGCGTGACCGCTTCCGGCAGGAAAAATTAAATGCTGAAAATATTGATAAACAAAGGTACTTTAATTGAGTATTCAATAATCAGCTGTGAAAACCAAAAAGGAGTAGCATATTGGCTCTGGACACACACAAGTATTATGCTGCAATTACCGGAGATGTGATCAACTCTTCTGCATTTAATGATAGCAATCGCGATCTGCTGCATGATTCCATCCAGAAAGTAGGTGCAGAGGTTTACAAGTTTTTCCCAGGGTTTCAGGTCGGGGATCTCTCTATCTTTCGGGGGGACAGTATTCAATTTTTGCTTTCTGACCCAGTTGTCTCATTGCGTGTCGCACTGTTTTTCCGTGCCGCCTTTAAAGCGATCCTTCCGAAGCAGAAGGTTGATATGCGATTGTCCATCGGGATAGGCACTGTCAGTTTTCTTCCCTCAACTGATCAAGGAGGTGCCGATGGGGAAGCGTACAGATTGTCAGGCGCCTCTTTGGATAAGCTTTCTGCAAAAGAGACCATGGCCATAAATGTTTCCAGTGAATGGGGAACAGATCTGCAGCGCAGGGCATTTCAGACAATCGCTGTTCTGCTTGGTTTTCAGGCCGGTGGCTGGACCAGTAAACAGGCGCTGGCAGTTAAATGGGGGATTTTGAATAAAACCCAAGAAGAAATCAGCCGACTCTGGCCTGAAACAGTGTCCAGGCAGGCCATTGCCAAAAACCTGGATGCGGCCGGCTTCTTTGCCGTTGAGCAGGGTTTGAGGTTTTTTGAGGAGAATAAATTTAACACTTGGCAACCTTGAAAGGTTGCTATTGATGAATGCAACCGCTTGGGGTTGCGTTATTGCTGTGCCGTTGAGGTCAGGCAATGAGGGGGGGATGTGCAATTTCTAAATATAGCAATAGCTTTGGTTGCGGGGCACTTGCTCGGTGATTTTTGCTTGCAAAGCAATCTCATGGTTGCCAATAAAAAACATGTTGGCGTGCTTTTTATCCATGCTTTCCTTGTTACTTTCGTAACATATCTACTCTGTGGTTCATGGCTGTGCTGGCAGGTTGTTGTTGGCGTATTTTGTTCCCATTTTTTAATTGATGGTATTAAAATCGCGACAAACAATGATAGCGCTAAAGCCTTTTTGGCCGATCAGTCTGCGCATTTTTTTATTCTTCTGTTGATCGCGTTCTATTGGGTTCCACCAACGATACAGCCTTTCTGGTTAACTGTATTTCCGTTTTACAGCAAATGTCTATTACTGCTCAGTGGTGCTTTTCTGGTGATTCAAGTAGGGGGCTACTGGGTCGGGAAAGCTGTTTCCGGGTTTCAGGGTGCCCTTGGCGCTCCGACTGGATTGCCAAATGCCGGACGTTTAATCGGGCAGCTTGAACGGGGTTTGATCTTCTTGTTAGTTCTTGTCGGACAGCCCCAGGGGGTGGGTTTTTTGGTAACTGCTAAATCAATTTTACGGTTCGGTGAAATTAAAGATTCGGGGCAGCAGAAGGAAGCTGAATATATCATCATCGGGACCTTGATGAGTTTTGGCTGGGCGCTTGCTGTCTCTTATGGTGTCAAGTGTCTTTGGGGGCTGATTTGATTTATTCCAATCGCTAAGACCGACGGGTCCCGGCCCGCCAGCCTGTCGCAAATTGGAATCTAATTTTTTTATTAAAACTCTTGAATTCATGAAATATGAAGGATATTTTTACATATTGATTTTTATATGACATAAATCTGGAGGGGAAATATGTTCTGTATCAAGCATCACTTCAGATCTTCCCATCCTCAAACATCCGGGCCGTTATGAACTATTACGATCAAAACGGCCAAGCATTCTTTGATAGTACTTTCCAGGTTGATATGGAAAGTATCTACGCACCATTTCTGAAAAAATTGCCGCCAGCGGGTATCATTATTGATGCCGGTTGCGGATCAGGCCGGGACGCTTTGGCGTTCTCCCGGATAGGGTTTCAAGTTGTTGCTTTTGATGCCAGTGAGCAACTGGTGCAACTGGCAAGGGAAAACACCGGTCTTGATGTAAAGTGCTGTGCCTTTACGGATTTTAGAACTGAACCGCAAAGTATAGACGCCATCTGGGCCTGCGCATCGCTGCTGCATGTTCCGTTTTCTCAGTTGGCAGAAACATTCAAACACCTGGCAACGTTTTTAGTGCCAGCAGGAACTTTCTACTGTTCCTTCAAATATGGTGATGGCGAGTCTCATCAAGATAATCGTCGTTTCACCAATCTAAATGAAAAGCTCTTAGCAGATGTTATAACCGCAACCGGCCTGCAGATCGAAAAGACCTGGCAGAGTGAAGACCTGCGACCTGAACGGGTAGGGGAGATGTGGTTGAATGCGATTTTGGTTAAATGCTGATGAGGAGCTTATGGCGCTTGAGGATTACATTGATAAGTTCAGCCATCTGAACATGAACGCCAATGGCGGGCGCAAAAGTCCCCATAAAGTGTGCATGTTGTTGGCGGTGATGGATCTGATCCTGGCGTTAAAAACTGGGGAGTGTCTCTCATTTTGTACCACTCTTTTAAATATTAGGGGGAAAAATGCCTAGCGGGATTTCGCACATTCTTTTAAGCCGTTATCTTGATATTCCAGATGATCGGCTGTATCGGTATCAACTTAAGAAAAATGCACGTTACTTTCAGATTGGTAGCATAGCTCCTGATTTGCCGTATGCAAGTTTGGTCGATGATGATTTCCTTGATTCGGATAGTGAACTTGCCAATTTGTTCCACTATACCCATCCCAATCAAGATCCTGATTTATCGCCAAATCGTTTGCCTTTGCTGGGGTTAAATCAAGTACAGAAACGGTTGTTGGCAGGTGAGAACAAAAGAGAATGCGACGCTTTTTTTTGGTTTATGGTTGGTTATGCCTCTCATCTTATTGCTGATGGTGTTTGTCATCCCTTTGTTATGGATAAGGTAGGTCGTTATGAAGGGGATAATAAAGCAGAGCATCGAGCTTTAGAAATGGGGATTGATGTTCTTCTTTTTAAATTTTTTACTGAGCTCAGTGGGCATGAAATAGAGGCGAGTTATGCCAGAGAGGATAGTTATATAAAGGGCTTTAACCAGTTAACATATTCTGGATCTGTATGTACATATTTCTCTGATCTGATCCATACGATATATGGGATTGATGTTGCTCCAAATGAAGTTTCTGGGTGGGTTGAAGGTATGGGACGGCTTTTTTGTTTATCAACCGGGAAATGGCCAGCATGGCTTCGTAATCTTGATGAAACCCGTCCATATGTGTTTCGGCAAATAAAGGACCTTGACGGAATAAAGGATGACTACCTTGTCTTAGAATCGCCAAAATTTTGGGATGCTAATTTCCTTGGGAAAAATAGGGTTCACTTTTTTGAAGATTGCCTTCCTCGATTTGATAAATTGATGCTCGCTTTCATAGATAAGGCTTGGGCATTTGTTTACGAACAAGGTCCTGCACTAACTGAAGCCGATTTGCCCGCATATAGCCTGGATACAGGACGTGTTGTCGCCGACTATGACAATATCGAGCTTACCCCTGCTCAGTGGGAGGTCGCATGAAACCTTTTGGCAAGCTAATTATTCTGAGTTTTCTCCTGCTTTGCACCTCCTGCGCGTACTTCACAGGTGGGGTTGATGATGTCGAGAGAGATGAATTTTTCAATAAACTTCCCATGATCAACGAAGAAATATTGGGGAACTTAAAATACGATGACCCGACTCTCAATTTGCAATCACTTGGGATAAATAGTTATGCCGAGCTTTTTTCGCAGCTTGATATGACGGATGATTATCAGCGAGTTATAACTTATATCGATAAAAGTGCTGCTGAGAAAAAACTCCTTATTTTGAAAGACACTTTTGTCGTTTGTCTTCGTTCGGAGAAAAAACAGTATCTGCTTTGTGACGATGCCGAGAGCACAGGGGCTGATAAGGTCTTGGTCGATCGAGAGTTGCCACTGTTGCAAGATGCTTTTGACAGTTTTTCCAAGTCCTTTGAGTAAATATATATGCTGAGCTAGTTGACTTTGGAATCAATTGATACCGTACTTGTTTTGTGGCTTGGCCATATCCAGAAGCAAAATCGAATATGAAACGACCAAGTCATAAAGAATTGTCAGGCAAGCTTCAGGCGGTGATGGATCTGATCCAGGCGTTAAAAACTGGGAAGTGTTTGAATGCATAAGTAACGAAAGAGGAAGCCTCCAGATGGCGGACAGTTCATAATATGAACAGGCGGGGTCGAATTCATCGCCCCGAGTCAGACCCAAAAGGAGGCTTCCATGGAAAGTATTCACTACATTGGCCTGGACGTCCACAAGAAAACCATCGCCTATTGCATCAAGAACATGAGCGGCAAAATGATTGATCAAGGGATCGTTGGAACTGAGCGCAGGGCTCTTCGGACGTGGCTATCGGCCTTGCCTGGCCCCTGGATGGGGGCTATGGAAGCGACACTGTTCACTGGCTGGATTTACGATTTTCTCAAACCACACGCGATTGAGCTGAAGGTTGCTCATCCGGAAATGCTCAAGGCGATTACTGCGGCAAAGAAGAAAAATGACCGGGCAGATGCTGAAAAGCTGGCGGATCTTCTACGAGTCAATCTTCTGCCCGAATGCACCATGATGTCCGAAGAGCTCCGGGAATTACGGCGTATTCTTCGTTATCGGAATATGGTGGTCCGCACGGCAGTGCAAATGAAAAATAAAATGGCCGGATTAATGATGGAAGTCGGCGCGACCTACGACAAAAAACGGTTGTATGGGAGCAAATACTTCAATCAACTGATGGAGCGGGTAGGCGATGTGCCCGATTCGGTCAAAGAGCTGTTACAACTGAGCCGCAGTAATCTAGAGCTGTTTACCGCCATCCAGAAGAAATTGGTTCGGACTCTCCGGGAAAATGAACTGATTCGGCAGAGAGTTGAGCTTTTGATGAGCATTGCCGGGGTTGGAGAAATTATGGCTTTGACCTGGGTGTTGGAGATCGGTGATCCAACCCGCTTTCCCTCCAGTCGGGAAGCCATCAGCTATTGCGGACTCTGCAGTGCACAACGGGAATCGGCCGGGAAAGATCAACGAGGGCCACTCTCCAAAAAACGCAACAAGCACCTGCAGACCATGCTCATTGAAGCCGCTAAGCTAGCCCCACGATGGAATATTCAACTGGCGGAATTGCATGAAAAAGAGTTGACCAAAGGCAATCGCAACCGAGCCACTTTAGCTGTTGCACGCAAGCTGGTTGAATATCTGTTGGCCGTTGATCGACGTGGTACAGCTTTTGAGGAGAGACAATCTCAGGTCGCCTGAGTTGGAGAAAAACAGATACTCTTTACATCAAACGATCTTCCCGCCGGGCCTTGCGGACTAGGGACTACGTGAGCTTCGCTGCACGACATTGGGAGTGTTTCAAGGCTGGCGGGTTGGCCCAAACTCAATCTTCTGTGAAGGGATGATATCCCGGAGACAGCACATGGATGTCTGGTCGCTGATTTAGCGGACCAAAAGAATAGATTAAAAAGATCGAAGGATGCAAAGGACAAGGAAAAACAGAGTCGCCACCGGGAGTAGGCCCGCGAGGTAAAGGGAAACCTCCGCTTTCCCCTTGACTTTACTTATCATGGATGTCCCTAGTTTTCCCAAATATGGTGATGACCAGGTCGAACGTAATGATCGTCATTTTACCAACCTAAATGAAAAGCTCTTAGCAGATGTTATAACCGCAACTGGGCTGCAGATCGATACGACCTGGCAGAGCGAAGACCTGCGCCCGGATCGGGTAGGGGAGATGTGGTTGACTGCGATTTTGGTGAAATAATCTTACAGCAAATGCTATAAAAGCCCTTTTGATTGCCTGCTAGATTTAAGGGAAGAGTCTGTTAGTAAAATGAGAATACCTATTATTGATTTGTTTGCAGGGCCGGGAGGATTAGGTGAGGGATTCAGCCAAGTTGGTTGGCGTGAGGGAAATCCGTTTTTTAGGATTGGGCTTTCTGTTGAAAAAGAAGTTTTTGCACACAGGACTTTAAGGTTGCGGAGCTTTATCCGTCAATTTCCTTATAACGAAATTCCGGAAGAATATTTTCAATTTCTGAGAGAAGGTAAACAGCCCGAAGAATTGTTTTTAATAGATAAATATAAGGAGCAGGCCGATTCTGCAGAAAATGAAGCTTGGCACGAGACTTTACGAGATGATGCTGATTTTAATAAAAAACTGGACGAGCGTATTAGTCTTGCTCTTGATGGAAATAAGAATTGGGTATTGATTGGAGGCCCTCCTTGCCAAGCATACTCACTGGCTGGACGGTCACGCAATAAGGGAAAGAAAGATTATATTCCTGAAAAAGATCATCGTCATTTTCTCTATCAGGAATATTTACGAATTATTGGTGAGCACAAGCCGGCAGTGTTTGTCATGGAAAATGTTAAAGGGATTCTTACCTCTAAGGTAGGCGGGAGCCCTATTTTTAAACAGATCCTTAATGATCTAAGAAGTCCAATGAACGGTAATGGCTGTAAGTATAGAATATTTTCATTGGTTGCTCCTGCCGAAGAAGTCAATGAAAACGGTGATCCTCTTTTTGATGATCGTGACTTTATTATCAGGGCTGAAGAGTATGGAATTCCGCAGGCGAGGCATAGAGTTATTTTACTTGGCGTAAGAGAAGATATTGTTGAAAAAGGGATTATTCCAGAAATTTTACAAAAAAGAAAACAGGTAAGTCTTTATAAAATTCTTACTCTTCCTCCCTTAAGAAGTGGTATTTCCAGGGGGAACTTTACCGGGGAAGAATGGTTAAGGGCAGTAAAAAGTTTTCGAATTAAAGAACTGAGAAACGAGATCGTAAAGATCTCTGACCACAGAACAATGGATCGGCTTTGGGACGCTTTGAAGGAACTCAGCATTCCTGCAAGTGATATGGGGGGGAACTTCGTGACGAAATCGCCGACTCGGATTGCAGACATATTTTTGGAAGGTTGGTATGAAGATTCTAGAATTGGCGGTGTTTATAATCATTTAGCACGGACGCACATGGTCTCCGATCTTCATAGATATATATATGCAGCCAGTTTTGCCAAATCCAGAGGGATATCTCCACGGATGGCTGAATTTCCGGAGGATCTTAAGCCGGATCACAAAAATAGGGACACTGGTGATTTTAATGACCGCTTCAGGGTTCAGGTGACAGGGAAGCCTGCAACCACAGTAACCTGTCATATTTCAAAAGACGGTCATTATTTTATTCACCCCGATCCATCTCAATGCAGGAGTTTGACTGTCAGGGAGGCTGCTCGTATTCAGACTTTCCCGGATAACTATTTTTTCTGTGGAAACAAGACAGAACAATACATACAGGTTGGAAATGCTGTTCCGCCACTTCTGGCCAATAAAATTGCGCTGATTGTTAAAAAAGTGCTTGTTGAGGCGTTTGGTAACAATGGCTGACAGGATAACCAAAGAACGACGCAGCTGGAATATGTCCAGAATTCGTTCCAAGGATACCACTCCTGAAATGCGTGTGAGATCTTTTCTTCATCGTAAAGGTTACCGCTTCAGACTTCATGATAAAAAACTCCCAGGCAGTCCCGATATTGTTCTCAAAAAATATCGGACTGCCATTTTTGTTCATGGGTGCTACTGGCATAGACATACAGGTTGTAAAAACGCTTACTCTCCCAAGAGTCGTGTTGAATTCTGGGAGGAAAAATTCAGGCAGAATGTTGAAAGAGATCAAACGAAAGAAAGGCTGCTTTATGATGCGGGATGGAATGTTCTGACTGTATGGGAGTGTGAAACGAAATCACCTGAGCAGATTGAGCATGCTTTACGTGTATTTCTTAGAAAATGAATGGAGCTTTTAATGCGGGAAGTGCCACTACCACCACGAGCAGCTGCATTATCCGAGTCGATGAGGGACTTGGGATACTCTCTTGATGCTGCCGTTGCTGATCTGATAGATAACAGCATCACTGCGGGAGCATCTCGGGTTGATATCTATTCTGATGTTCTCAGTTCAGGTGCTTGCCTGGCAATTGTTGATGATGGATCAGGCATGAGTGATGAGGAACTACAGGTAGCCATGCGCCATGGTTCCAGAAGTCCGCGTGAAAAAAGGTCGAAAGATGACCTCGGACGGTTTGGTCTTGGATTGAAGACCGCTTCTTTTTCGCAATGCAGCAAGCTAACTGTGGTCAGTTGTAAGAATGGCAAGAGGTCCGCTGCTTTATGGGACCTAGCTCTGGTTACTGAACGCGATGACTGGATTATCTGTGTGCTGGATGATGGTGAAATTTTAAACCTTCCATATATAGACAAACTTGTAGGCGATGGGACACTAGTACTCTGGCAGGATCTGGATCGATTGTGTGAAGGCGATAATGAGGTTGTTAACGAGAAGCTGGTAAATGAAAAAGTCAGGGAAGTAGCGAAACATCTTTCACTTGTATTTCACCGGTACCTATCTGGTGAAATCAAAGGAAAAAAACTTAAGATATTTATAAATTATCACATGCTGGAGGCTTTTGATCCGTTCTGTATTTCTAATAAAGCAACGGACTCTCTTCGACAGGAAGTCATCCGAATTGATGGAGAGAAAGTTGTCATCCAACCATTCATACTGCCGCATCACAGCAAATTATCTGAGAAAGAAAAGGACTTCTATAACAGCAGAAGTGATTTTCTTAATAATCAGGGCGTCTATGTGTACAGGAATGGCAGGTTGATGGCTTGGGGTGACTGGTTCCGTCTGATTCCCAAAGGTGAGGCAACCAAGCTTGCTAGGGTAAAGATAGATTTTCCAAATACTATGGATGAGCATTGGACAATTGATATCAAAAAATCCAGAGCATACCCTCCTCATCAGGTAAGAGAACAGATTCGTAAGATAATTGGCAATATCGCAGAGGGCAGCACACGTGTAATCAAAGGGAAGGGGAAAAGGCTGTACGACAGAAATCCGAAGCCGATCTGGGTTAGAACTGCAGGGCAGGGAGTAATCGAATATTCTCTTGATCGTGCACATCCTGTGATCAGTTCCGTACAGGAGTCACTTGAGGATTATGAACGCAGGAAAGTAGAAGAGGTCCTTTCTATTGTCGAAGATTCGCTTCCTATTGAGTCTATTTATGCTGACTACACAGTCAGCCCTCGGGATTTTGAAAAAACAACCGATGTTGAAATAGATGAGATTATTAGAAGGCTGGAAGATGTCTGGAGTATTCTGTCTGTCACTCAGGGCATTTCAGAAAAATCTTTCAGGGACGTTGTCAGTTCGGTAAAGCCGTTTTCTGATTATCCGGAAATTATTAATGAGTTTGTTGGGGGGAAATATAATGCTTAAGGAAGATTTTGAAGTTATAGCGCTGTTGATGTGTAAAAACCTTGGTGATGAAATTGACAGAACAGCGATTGAACAGAAGGTCAAGGAGCTTGGTGTTCCATATGGTTTTGATGATGATGTTATCTATGAAGTGGTCAGAAAGGTTGAATCTAGACTTGTTACAACAATGGATGAAGGTGTTTCACTCGTTGATCCTGAGGCGGATCATGATGAAGAGTGGATCAATCAAAAAGAAGGTCTGGAATGGAGCTACTGGAATGAATACAGGGAGCAGCTTCTTCTTGAGGGGTGGGGGGATAAGGTTCTTTATTCTTTAGGGGAAGTTACCGATCGGATTCTTGGCCTGTTGAAAGACCCTGATACTCTTGGGGAATGGGATCGGAGGGGGCTTGTTGTTGGTCATGTGCAGTCAGGTAAAACGGCTAACTATATCGGCCTGATATCCAAGGCAGCAGATGCTGGCTATCGCTTTATTATCGTAATTGCAGGAATTCACAATAATTTAAGGAAGCAGACTCAGATTCGAATAGATGAAGGTTTTGTAGGTTTGTCTGCTGATGGTGATAAGACAGAGCGAGTCGGGGTCGGCAATAGAAACCGCTCCAGGCGGGATCCTGTTCCACTGACCAATACGGCCAGTGATTTCAATAAAAAAACTGCAGGCGTACATCAGAATGACCTTGAGCTTTACGAGCAGGCTGGACGGCCAGCCATCATGGTTATTAAGAAGAACGTGTCTACCCTCAAGCGTCTTTACAAATGGTTGACAGATCTCAATGCTGATCAGAATGGCCAGATCTCTAAAATCCCGATGCTTCTGATTGATGATGAAGCAGACAATGCATCTATTAACACAAATAAAGCAGACCTCAACCCGACTCAGACAAATGCTTGGATAAGACAGCTTCTGAAGGTGTTCAATAAGAGTTGTTATGTAGGATATACGGCTACTCCTTTTGCCAATATTTTCATTAATCCGAAAGATGAAGATGAAATGGTGGGAGATGACCTTTTTCCGAGTGACTTTATCTATTGCCTCGATGCCCCGAGTAATTATTTTGGTGCCGACAAAGTTTTCCTCGACAATGGCATCAGAAAATCTGTTCTTCGAACTATTGATGATGCAGAAGAGTGTTTTCCTCTGTCTCACAAAAGACATGATCCTGTTCCTGACATTCCTCCTACGGCTAAAAAAGCTATTCAGACATTCCTTATTGCCAAAACAATCAGGAACATCAGAAAGCAGGACAATAAACACTGCACAATGATGGTTAATGTGTCTAGGTTCGTGGATATTCAGAGAGAAGTTAGGGGACATATTGCCCACTACCTTTCAGGGATTCAGGACGCGATACTTGCTAACTATAAAAAGCCTGTCCACGAGGCACTTCGCAGCCCGATCATGGCTGGTTTAAAGGAAGTCTTTGATTCTGAATACGCAGAATGCCCCGAGTCATGGGAGTTGGTTCAAGGCTCTCTTTATCAGGCTGCAGATGGAGTTAAAACCTATCTTGTAAACAGCAAGTCTGATGAGTCTCTAGACTATGGAAAATATGAAGCGGATGGTGATGCTCTCACTGCTTTAGCGGTTGGTGGACTCAGCCTGTCACGTGGGCTGACTCTTGAGGGTTTGACAGTCAGTTACATGTATAGAAACACAAAAATGTATGACACTTTGTTTCAGATGGGTCGATGGTTCGGTTATCGGCCGGGATATGAGGATTTATGCAGGGTGTATCTTTCTGAAGAGTCACAAGGTTGGTATTCACATATCGCAGAGGTCTCAGAGGATCTCAGGCAGCAAGTAAAGCAGATGAGACGTGATGGATTTAAGCCTGTTGAATTTGGATTATATGTTAGGTCTCATCCTGATGCCTTAATAGTAACTGCCTTGAATAAAATGAGACATGCTAAAAAAGTTACCCTCAAAGTTAGTTTCGATGGAGTCCTTAGGGAAACGCATATGCTTTCCAAGTCAGAGGACACAAGAATTAAAAATCTTATGGTCATGACTTTACTATATGAAACTCTCAATAATGAACAGAAAGCAAAACGAACTTCCGAGGACAGGGGAACCGTTTGGAGGGAGGTCCCCGCAGGCTATGCGATTGATTTTATTGATAGTTTTATTTTCCACAAAGCACTTCAGTATCGTGAAATTGACTACAAAGAAGCGTTTACGAGTTATGCAAGAGAGGTAATAGATACTTATCCATATTGGGATATTGTTTTTGTGTCTTTGGTTGGAGAGGAACACGCTCATCCTGTATTGCCAATGGCGTTGCAGAAAAGACAGGTGGGTAAGGAAAATAATCGAATAAAGAAAACAGAATCAGAGGATGGGTGGCATGTTGGCGGTAGACAAAGAGTTTCAGGCAAGAATGTTGAGAGTATCGGTTTAACTGATATTGAAAAGAAAATTGCCCAAGATATTGCAGTGAAAAATAAAGACAAAGAGTTAACGGACAGGCATTTCCGCTATGAAGCTGTAAGGGGCAGACCTTTACTGATGCTCCATTTGCTTAATCTTGTCGACGAAGACGATGGTGCTAATGAAATCCTAGGGAAGATGATGCCTGCAATAGGAATCAGCTTTCCATTCACCGGTCGCTACAGATCTATCGAATGTGTAGCAAATCCAGTTTGGCTGGAGGGGATGCTTGCCGACTCCCCGCTTGAGGAGGATGATTATGAAATCAACTGACAGTCTTCCTTGGTATGATATCCAGACACCTCAGAAGGGTTACAATATCCAGAGGATAGACCCCAATCATCCGCATGGTTATTTCTGGGCGAAAGACTCTGAGGGGAGCTATCTGCTTTTTCTGGAGCTGACAAAAGAGCTGACAGACTTTCTTGATAATAAGTTGGTAGATCTTCAGGGGGTTAAGGCAGATATTACATGGCACCCATCAACTTCTCAGTATTTCTTCAGCCTCAAGTTACAGAATAAAGAGGATGCGGACATATTTTACCGGCTCTGCTTTGATCTGATTGATAGAACTGCTGATGTCCATGTACTGAAGGTTGCACTGGAAATTATCAATAACAGGTTGAAGCGATGGAAGGCGTTCTTGAGGGGAAAGAAGAAGAATATTCTCACTCCTCAAGAAGTCAGAGGCCTGTTTGCGGAATTGATTCTGTTGCAGAAGGGCCTTCTTGGCACCCAAGAACAGTTGGCCGTTATAGAGGGGTGGCAGGGGCCGTTAGGGGAACCTCAAGATTTTGTGTTTGGTGATTTTGCCGTTGAAGTTAAATCTATAACAGGTACACAGAAAAACCGGGTTAAGATTTCTTCAGAACACCAGCTGTTCACGCACCTTGATAAACTATACCTTCATGTCACATATCTTTCTGAATTTCATGATTGTAAAAATGGGCTCTCACTCAATCAACAGGTTGAGGCAGTGCGTGACGCAATCAGCGATCCAGACCACCTTGATGTCTTGGAAGCCCGGTTGCTGAAAACCGGGTATCTTGAACTCAAGGACTATGACTCTCCCAGCTTTACTGTTTCCCGATGTAAAAGTTTTCTGGTAACGGAAGCTTTCCCGCGAATCGTACCTGGGGACCTGAAAGACGGTGTGTCCTGCGTAACATATGACTTGGATCTCAAATCAATCGAAAGCTATTTATGTGAACCGCCGATGTAGCAGGGGGACCTATGAGCGATTTTACTCTAGAGGACTATTTTCAAGATATTCGTCAGAGTGCACTTGCCGGATCTGAAGCACGTCAGGATTATCTGGAAGAAGAATTTCTGTTGAATCTCACAACTGAGCTGGAAGGTTCTGGTGTCTTAGACGGTTTTGAGCCCCGTCATTATAAACCTCCACGTGGTGGGATGAGAGTCGATGGATATTGGTTTAAGGAGGAAGAGTCTGCTCTCGATCTTTTTATCCTAGATTTTGAAAATAGAGACTCGATTGAATCTCTTACAATGACAGAGGTTAAAAGTATATTCAAACGCTTGGAAAATTTCTTTACTGGCAGTATTGAAAAGAGACTTTTCAACGGCTTGGAAGAGGCTTCTCAGGGATATGGTTTGTCACGAGATATCTTCGACCGCCGTGCTAACTACTCAAAAGTAAACTTTTACCTAATCTCTGAACGTAAGCTCAGTGACCGTGCTGTTGCCTTGGGAGATATCCAGTTTCTACACTGGAACCTGACTTATCACGTCTGGGACATTTCACGTTTTTACAAGCAACAGATGTCTAGAGGTGCTAAAGAAGATCTGGTTGTCGATCTGAAGCAATTATGTGGGAGAGGGCTGCAATGCTTGCCTGCACATCTCAACAATGATGACTATGAGTCGTATCTTCTTGTCATGCCAGCCACAGTTTTGTCTGACCTGTATGGGAAATACGGTGCAAGATTGCTCGAGCAGAATGTGCGTTGTTTTTTACAGGCTCGCGGGAATGTTAATAAGGGCATCAGGGCAACCATAATGAATGACCCTGGGATGTTCTTTGCCTACAATAACGGCATCACAGCTACGGCTAAGGAAGTAATTACGAGGGTGAGTTCAGGCGCAATGTTTGTTGAGCAAATAAGAGACCTTCAGATAGTCAATGGCGGCCAGACGACAGCATCGTTGTTTCACACAAATAAAAGGGATAAAGCAGCTCTTGACCAAGTGTTTGTTCAGATGAAACTTTCAGTTGTCGATGAAGAGAAAAGTGAAGAAGTTGTTCCAAGAATATCAGAATATGCGAATACTCAAAATAAGGTCAATGCCGCTGATTTCTTCTCAAATCATCCTTTTCATGTACGAATGGAAGAGTTTTCCAGAAGACTGTGGGCTCCGCCGATGCCCGGTGCTCTGAGAGATTCCAAGTGGTTCTACGAAAGAGCTCGTGGGCAATATGCTGATGCACAATCCAAGCTGACCCCGGCTGGACGTAAGAAGTTTCAGGCGGAGAACCCCAAGTCCAGAATGTTTACTAAGACCGATCTGGCCAAGTTTGAAAACGTCTGGGATGAGAAGCCTACGTTCGTGAACCTTGGTGCCCAGAAGAACTTTGCAAAGTACGCAGAGAGAATAGGGAAGGCGTGGGAAAAATCCCAAGACTCCTTCAATGAGTTCTATTTCAAGCGTGCAATTGCCCGGGCAATTATCTTTAAGAGAACTGAAAAGCTTGTTTCCGCACAGCCTTGGTATCAAGGTGGATATAGGGCGAATATCGTTGCCTATACATTAGCAATGTTTTCTGAGTACTGCAGAGCAAAGAACCTCTCTCCTGACTTTGCTTCTATATGGAAAAATCAGGATGTTTCAGCGGCTACCGTTGATTCATTGGAAATGATCGGAAAGTTTGTTTCGGATGACATATCCGTACCACCTGCAGGTATTTCGAATATTTCTGAATGGTGCAAAAAAGACGCTTGCTGGTCGCGTCTAAAGGACAAATTGTCAGAATTGGACAGCTTGCTTCCTAAGAAGTTTATAAGTGAACTGGTTTCAATTGGGGAAATCAAAGAGGTAGCAAAAGAGTCTAGCAAAGCTCAGAAAATAGATAATGGAATTATGGCTCAGGTGCGAGTTGCTCAGATACCTTCCGATCAATGGGTTTATGTTCTTGAGGCGTGTACGGAGAAAGGAATCTTATCTCCAATGGAAATGGAAATATTGAAGGTGGCGGCCTATTCAAAAAGGCCCCCTTCAGAAAAACAATCTGTTATATTGCTCGAGACTTTATCAAAGGCTGAACTCGAGGGTATTGTTGTTACCGTATAAAGTTGGATGCGGCTTAGGGGTAGATGCGATGAGAAATGATGATGCTCAGAGAGTTCTTGGACAGTATACTTATTCGTTCTATATCTTACCTCTATATTTACTAGTTCGCCCTAGGATTCAACACATTCGCACGTAAATCTGTTTTTAGCCACTGATGCACACAGATAAACGCGGATAGAAAACTGAACCATGGTCAGGCCATTCAATCAGTGCTGATCTGTGAAAATCTGTGGCTGATTTTCTCTGCGTCCACCGCGTCTCTGGGGTCATATGCAGGGTCACGTCTTGCAATCCAGTATCAAAATGTGGAAAAGCAAGACGTTCCCCTGGTGATTTTACTGTTAAATGTCATTCATACCGCCCCCAAAAGCTGGTCTTACGCCCATGTTTTGCCTTAAGACCATCAAAGTAATCCTTATGTGGCTGGAAACCCCGCCAATCGCTGATAACGTCGCTTAACAGATCCAGCTTTTTCAGGTAGCGCGCGCCGTGACCGTAGGTTTTGGTCTGGGCTCTGGCAAGAATGGAATCAAGCAGGGCACGGTAGATGAGGGTAGCGGACAGAGAGCGGCCGACCGTCTCAAGGTCTGCGGCCAGGTTCGGCAGGGCGTGATAGTGGTCGCCATTAAGCTGATCGGCACGATTGAAGATGTAGCTCTCTGTTGCCTCCCACTGTTTCATCTGGATGAGAAAACGCAGATCGGTCAGATTGAGAGTGGTTTGTTGTTGTATAAGGTCAATCTCTTCCATCAGCAGCCGGTCTTTTTGATCTTCGCCGATCAGTTTAATCAGGGTGGTAAAGCCCGCGACATCGCGCTGAAAGCGGAACAGCCGCCAGGCGGTTTCGGTCTCAAGTTTTTTGTCTCCGGTTTTGCGGCAGATGTCTAGAAGCAGTCTGTCTCGGTCATGTCGCCAATGGCTGTCTTTTTCCTGATGACCAAGAAGTTTCTCGCAGGCTACCTGCGGCTGGCCGGATTCCAGATAGACTCGTGCGATATCGAGCCAGACCCTTAAGCTTGGTTCTTTGCCCCAACTGGCCAGTTCAATCTGTTCAAACAGCTGCGGATCTTTGATCTGGCGGGCCAGGGTGGCGGCGAGGGTGTAATGTGAGCGGCTGCGGTATTCGTCTGTGTGCTCTTCGGCTTGCCGGGTGAAACGGGCGATCAGGTTGCGGCATGTAGTTGTATCCAGATAGTCGGCGGCATGATCAAGCAGACTGTCTCGGACGCCATAGGCATCGTCGCTGATGGTTTTACTGACGAGTGCTGCCAGCCACTCTTTGTCGTCACAACGGCGGGCATAGTCGCAGAACAGGTCTGTCGCATAATAGCGATAGACATCCCCGACCGTACCGCTGGAATCGTCACATCGGTCAAAGACACTGCGGTCGGTGGTGAAGAAATCTGCAATCAGGGTTGCTCCGCTTTGGGGATCAGCGACCTGTTCTCGGATATCGCTGAGAAGCTCTTCAAGTTCACGGGCCAGGTATTTTGATTGTCCCCAGGGGACAAAACGACGGGCACGTTTGAGGGTGCTGAGCTGTTTTTTGATATCCCTGATAAGCGGATTGGCTGGCGGCATGTCCGAACTCCTATAACTAATAATTTTAATAGTTATTTGATGGGCTTGAAGTATGACATCTGTTGAGGATTGATGCCAGTTGCTAAATTTATGTTTGTGTTCCCCTTATATTTAATTATCCGGGGCAGACCAAGGGAAATTGCTGTAATCGTTTGTTGATCTCTCTTTTTGACGGTTATTTGTGTTTCTAAAGCCTGTTTTTGAGCTCGAAACGATATTTGAATAACCCTCAATCTGTTTTTAGCCACTGATGCACACAGATAATAGCGGATAGAAAACAGAACTATGTCAGGCCATTCAATCAGTGCCGATCTGTGAAAATCTGTGGCTGCTTTTCTCTGCGCCTTTTGCGTCTCTTTGTGAGATTGATTTGATTCCCTTTCCGTGGACAAGTTATGGTCTGATCCTCATTGATCCTCGCCTGAAAGTTTTTCTAGCTCTTGCCTGGGGCTTTGGCCGGAGAGGTTAGCCAGTTTTTCTAACTTGTCGTAAAAGAGGTTTTTAATTCTTCTGTTTCAGTTACCGGAAAGGCGAGGCTCTACCCATATTTTAATGGAATTGGGCTGCAGACTTGACGCTGTAGTCAATATTGAATAATTTTGATACAAACTGTCTTCAGGAGAATACGAATATGGCACAAACGACAATGACGGTTCGTCTCAGTGGTCCTTTAAGTGACTTTGTCGCTCAAAACGTTGGTGAGAATGGTTCCTATGAGAATACGAGTGAATATATCCGGGACCTTATTCGTCGCGACAAAGAGCGTACAGAACAACAGATGTTTGAACGGCTCAAGGCGGAATTGACGCTTGCTTTTTCTGCTGATGAGGAAACTTATCGCCCGCTGACCGCTGCAGACGTTATTAAGCGGAATCAGGAAGCACAGGGTTGATGGCCCGGTTTCTGGTTCAGCAGAGTGCCTTGCTGAGAATTGATGAAATTTATCGCTATACTCTGAAGGAATGGGGCGCGGCCCAGGCAGAAGCTTATATCATCGGTCTGTTTGACGTTTTTGCGAAAGTGGGTACGCAGGAAATTATTTCCCGCCCGGTTCCTGCCGAGTTCGGAGTGGACGGCTTTTTCTTCAGGTATGAAAAGCACTTTGTTTCCTGGCGATATTTGAGTAACCATAAAATCGGAATCGTCACTATTTTACATGAGCGTATGCATAAGATTGATCGCTTCAAAGATGATTTTGGCTAATAACCTTCTAAATTTCTCTTTTTTGACGGTTGTTTGTGTCTTAAACGCCTGTTTTTGAGGGCGAAATGATATTTGAAAATAACCCTCAATCTGTTTTTAGCCACTGATGCACACAGATAAACGCGGATAGAAAACTGAACTATATCAGGCCATTCAATCAGTGCCGATCTGTGAAAATCTGTGGCTGCTTTTCTCTGCGCCCTTTGCGTCTCCGCGTGAGATTGATTTGATTATATTTCCGTGAACGGTTGAAAGCAAATATGCGGGGTCATGTCTTGCAATCTAGAATTAAAGTATGGCAAAGCAAGACGTGACCCTAGTGATTTTATTTCGGCCACATATTTCCAATAGGTTTGTTGCTATGCAGAACTTAAATTTAAAAGAAATCAGTCAGCGACTACGTGAATTCGCTGACGCGCGCGATTGGGAGCAGTTTCATTCGCCTAAAAATTTGTCCATGGCCTTAAGTGTTGAGGCGGGAGAATTGGTGGAATGCTTTCAATGGCTTACTGAAGAACAGTCGTATGATCTAAGCGCTAGTCAACTGAATGCTGTTGCCGAGGAAATCGCTGATGTACAGCTTTACCTGATTCGTCTAGCAGACAAACTGGGTGTCGACATTGCTGATGCCGTTGAGAAGAAAATTGAGAAAAACGGCGCTAAATATCCCGCGGACAGGGTCAAAGGCAGTTCGAAGAAATATACAGAGTACAAATAAGAGCGGATGGGGGACGTGCAACTCCGGAACCGGGGAAGCCTTGATAAAGGAAGAAACATAGTTATGGACAGAAAAATTGGTCAGGGGACACGTGCGGTCTGGGCCGGTGAGGAAGAGTTACTACTCGGTGCAACCCAGGTTCCGGTCGTGCACAGTGCCGCTTTCGGCTTCAGTGATATGGATGAATGGCTCGATGTGGCTACGGGAAGGAAAGAGGGGCATATCTACACCCGCAACAGCAATCCGACCGTTGCGGTCTTCGAGGAAAAGGTCCGTATTCTTGAAGGGGCCGAGGCCGCAACCAGCGCCGCTTCCGGAATGGGAATCATTAGCAGTACCCTGTTTGGACTGCTGGCAAGTGGCGACCGGGTCGTTTCGGTCAAAGACACCTATGGCGGAACCAGCGCCATCTTCACCGAATTCATGCCCAGGTTCGGGATCGAGGTCTGCCAATGCGACACTCTCGATGAGCAGCAGATAGAGGAGGAGATCGCCAAGGGGTGCTGTTTGCTCTACCTGGAGAGCCCGACCAACCCGACCACCAAGGTGACCGACATTGCCAAGCTGGCGCAAGCAGCCCATGCAGTTGGCGCCTTGGTTGTGGTTGACAATACTGCGGCAACGCCGATCAACCAGAATCCCCTCGCCCTGGGTGCCGATGTCGTGGTCCACAGCGCCACCAAATATCTCGGTGGCCATGCCGATGCCCTCGGCGGCGTTGCCTGTGGCAGCAGGGAGTTGATCGGAAAAATCTATCATTACCGCGAAATCCATGGCGCCATCCTGGAGCCGATGTCCGCTTACCTGCTGCTGCGCGGAATGAAAACCCTCGCTCTACGCATCGAGCGCCAGAACAGCAATGCGCTGCAGATTGCCCGCTTCCTGGAGCAGCATCCGGCCATTGAGCAGGTGAATTACCCTGGACTTCCGTCCCATCCCGGACATGACATCGCCCGCAGACAGATGAAAGGGTTCGGCGGCATCCTCAGCTTCATGCTCAAGGAGAACAGCCTGGATGCTGTCGGCAGGTTCATCGCGCGGCTGCGTTTTGCCCATGCCGCCGGCAATCTGGGAGCGGTCGAAACCATCGTCGCCCCGCCCGCAACCAGCAGTCACGTCGAATGTACCCCTGAAGAACGTGCCCGCCTGGGAATACCGGAGGGGCTGATCCGTTATTCGACCGGGATTGAAAATGTGGAAGATCTTATCGGCGACCTGGAAGCTGCCTTGAAACAGTTTATCTAGAAAGCAAGACGTGGGGGGCACGTCTTGCAATCCAACATCAAAGTATGGCAAGCAAGTCTTGCCCTTTATCGAAGATATCCGGATCGGACCAAGGAAAATTCTGTAATGACAATTGAATCTCTGGCTTTGGGGCTGATCTCAAACCCTTGCCTGGCTCTCTCCGGACAGGCGAAGAAGATTACCAATCCTCCGGATAATCGACGACGGTGGCAGGGTCATTATAGATCAACACCGCCTTCTCATCACGCTCCATGACCTTGAGCGCTGTATCCACGGGGATCAGCACCAGCTTGTCCTGGTGACTGGCAAGGGCTATTTTTCCCGCCTCAAGCTTGTCAGCGATCTCTTTGGTTGCATAAAAGCGCTTGATCTTTTTGCCATCGACGTAGTTGTAGGGTTCATCACCCTCTTTTAAGGGCTGATAATTATTGGCGATTAACTGCTTGGCTGCGGCTTGATCGGCTTTGAGTTTATCCTGCTGTTGTCGCTCGATATTGCGCTGGCGATCAGCAGCGGCCTGCTCTTCACGCTGTTTTTTCAAGCGGGCTTTGGCTTCGGCATCAGCATTAGCGCTCTGACCCTTCTTGTTCTTTGTCTGCTCCATGCGCTTATCGTGAGCGGCTTTTTTGACCTGTTTTTTATTGACCATGCCAGCTTTAAGCAGTTGATCTTGCAATGAACCCATCTTCACTTCCCTTTGTTTGGTGTTTCAATCCCATGTTAGTGCCTGGAGAGAATAGACTATTTTGTTGATGGTGGGCAAACTGAAAAGGGTTCAGTTAATACGCGAAGTTGGTAGTGGCCCAAGAGGACAGAGTGATTGCAAATACATCAGGCTTACGGGAAAATCCCCTTCCACCTTGTCCACAAGAGCCTGACCGTCCCCACCTCTGTTCTGTCAGTTCCGGTCAGGTCGTCAAGCGGTTGTGCTTCAGCCTGGTATTGTGGACTTTTTTTCCCGTTCAAAGCCTTTACGGCTGTTGTATCCTCGTTCGTCAAATGGTTGCAGCTTTTCCTGCCAGCGCAGTTTCAGCGCCATGAGCTGGCGATCTGCCTGGCCCGTAGGTTCCTGTACTTTAAGCGTGTCCAGAACTTCAAAAACAAAATTTTCTGCACCCTGTTCGCGCAATTCTGCCTGCAATTCACGATTAAAGACAATTTTACCCATCTTCAGCTGGAATTCTCGACTTTTTCTTTCTGTTTCAAGGTTGCTGGTGCTGTCGATGTAGATTTTGCCATTACTTAGGTTGCGGATCTGAAAAATTCCCATAATGTGCGGCTTGTCCATATATTGGCGCTTCAGTTCTGCACGTTGTGCCTGTGATAGGGAATGGGTAGACGGGGCATTTGTCTGTTTCACTTCTGGGTCCTCCTTGGGGGCAGCTTCGCGCCAGTACGTTGTTGCTTCGCGCTGTAGCATGTTTTCTTCGATGAGCAGCCGCCGGATGGTGCAGTAATCGTCGAACAGCGGCCTGATCAGTTCTGTCACTTCATTCTCTGTATAACGGCGTCCTGGCTCAAAACGTTGGACAAACTGTTCCAGAACGATGAGGCGTTTTTTATGCTGGGCCGGAAGTTTTTCCAGAATTCCGTGGCGGAAAAAACTGTTCAGGACTTTGCTGCGGTATTCATCAATGCGCTTCTGCTGCAGTTTATTATCTCCCTGGACTGCGGAAATAATCTCTTTGAGCGGGGTTTCAAGCAGCTCTTTGTTTGCTTCGAGCATGACGTAATACTGCTCTTTTTTACTCCGGATAATTCCGGCTTGTTCCAGTTTTTTCAGATGAAAAGAAACCGTTGAGGGCGCAAGGCCGTGTCGCTTAGCCAGCTCTTCAACGTATTGGTGGCGCTCCAGTAACGAATTAACAATAGCCAGCCGCGATTTGTCGGCCAAGGCTTTCATAATGGCAATGCTTTGTTCGGCGTTCATGTTGTTCTCCTGATTCGATATGTATCGAAATAAAAAGATAGATGTATGCACCGCTGAAGTCAAATTAAATTTATATTTATCGAATTAAATATGTTGGCGATGTGCTATCTATGTGGGATCAGAATCGCACTTATGTTTGCTTAGGTGCTATAATTAGCGGCGAGACAATGGCTAATATTTTCAGTACAAAAAATTTTAAGTTACGCTCAATTGGAGGAAATAATGAAAATATCTATAATTCTAATACTTCTCAGTCTGTTAACCGCTCCGGCATTCGCCGAGGACCTGAACATCACCATCAAACACGACCAGTCAGGTGTCGCGGACGAAATCATCAAACTGAAGGATTTTGATTTTGAGCTTCAGCAGCGGGAACGGGAGCGGATGAAGCGCTGGAATATTGAAGATTCCAATGATGCCGTAAAAGTGGGGGATGGTTATTTCAATGAAGGTGAAATTGACGATGCGCTGTTCTTTTATCAAATGGCGATCAAAATTGACCGGACCAATGCTGATGCACACAAAAAGTATCTTGCGGCCAGAAAAGCAGAGAAGGAAACCTCTTCTCCCCGGTACCACCGGGCGATGGAATATGACCGCAAGGGGATGAAGGATAGGGCGATTGATGAGTTGGTCCAGGAGCTTAAGGAGCATCCGGATAATGAGCAGGCGCGGATTAAGTTGAATGAGATTGAGAGTAAATAGTGCGGGGGGCACAGCCCTGTGACTTTGCTCGTTTCATTTAAATTATAAAAGACAAAGTCGCCGGGTCCCGGCCCGGCAGCCGGGTTCATTTTTCCCAGCGATGGAAAAACGAACCAAAAAGATCTTTGAAGGTCAAGGTAACTGACGATAACAGTGAAGGGCTACGGTTGAACGTTGCAGGATGCAATTAAGCGGCAGCCCACGCTGCTTCGCAGCTAACGGGCAAGGACGTTAGTTGGAAGACGAAGTATAGAGTTTCTATCGATTTTCGCTACTAAACCCATCATCAATAAATAATGCGGTTCTGGCCATCAGGCGGGTTTGAGCCGTCAGGCCGGTCAGTCAAAAGCTGGCAGCTTTTTGGTGCCCAACGACGCCCGAACGCGGACATATTAAAGAGGGCTTTTTGTGCTTACTATTTTTAGCCTGATTGTGAAAAATAGTAAGGCGCAGTGCGGGGGCGCAACACCGCGACTTTGCTTGTTTCTTTCAAATCATAAAAGACAAGGTCGCCGGGTCCCGGCCCGGCAGCCGGGTTCATTTTTCCCAGCGATGGAAAAACGAACCAAAAAGATCTTTGAAGGTCAAGGACACTGACGATAGCTGTGTTGGGCTAGGTTTGAACGTTGCCGGGTGAATTTAACCGGCAGCCCACGCTGCTTCGCAGCTAACGGGCAAAAGGCGTTAGTTGGAAGACGAAGTATAGAGTTTCTATCGATTTTCGCTACTAAACCCATCATCTATCAATAATGCGGTTCTGGCCATTAGGCGGGTTTGAGCCGTCAGGCCGGCTGGTCAATTTCTGGCTGTTTCTTGAAAAACAACGACGCCCGAACACGGACATATTAAAGAGGGCTTTTTGTGCTTACTATTTTTAGCCTGATTGTGAAAAATAGTAAGGCGCAGTGCGGGGGCGCAACACCGCGACTTTGCTTGTTTCTTTCAAATCATAAAAGACAAAGTCGCCGGGTCCCGGCCCGGCAGCCGGGTTCATTTTTCCCAGCGATGGAAAAACGAACCAAAAAGATCTTTGAAGGTCAAGGACACTGACGATAGCTGTGTTGGGCTACGTTTGAACGTTGCGAGGTGGAATGAACCGGCAGCCCACGCTGCTTTGCAGCTAACGGGCAAGAGCACTTATTGTGAGTTTGTCCTCGCAACTCCGTGACTTTGGTATTGACTGTTGTGATATAAACGCAAAAGGCCGTCATCATCTGCACAACAGACAATGACGGCCTTTTAACATAAAACATCACGCACAACTGTTAGCCAAACAAAGACCCGATATAAGCAAACAGCCCCGACTCCTTCACCTTGGCATAAAGCACAAACGCCACTGCCAGTGGAGAAATAAAGCGAATGGTGAAATGCCAGAGCGGGAATACCCAACCACAGTTTCCCGAAACCAGTTCAGCTTTCTCCTCTGTTCCTTTCCAGAACCAACCGACATAAATAGCAATAAACAGTCCGGCAATGGGGAGCAGGTAGTTGGAGGCGATCAGGTCGATACTGTCGAAAAACGCCCGCTCACCAAGGAATGTCATCTCACCAAGAACGTTGTAGGACAAAGCAGACGGAATACCGACGATAAAACAGAGCAACGCCAGGAAAGCAGTAGCCGGTTTTCTGCCCCAGCCACGCTCATCGATCAGATAGGCGACCTGGGCTTCAAGCAGAGAAATGGTACTGGTCAGGGCGGCAAAGGCAATCAGCAGGAAGAACAGGATGGCGAGGAAATAGCCTCCTGGAATTTGGGAGAAAACGACCGGGATAGTTTTGAAAACCAGTCCAGGTCCCGCCGATGGATGCATCCCGACAGCAAAAACAATGGGGAAAATGGCCAGCCCGGAAATAAGCGCAATCAAGGTGTCGAGACCGGCGACCCGCAGACTCACTCCGACCAGATTGGTATCTTTCTGCAGGTAAGACCCATAAGTAATCATGATCGCCATACCCAGAGAGAGGGTATAGAAGGAGTGCCCCATGGCTTCCAGAACTGAGGCCGTCGTTAATTTGCTGAAGTCCGGGTAAAACATGAACCGCAGCCCCTCAGCGGCGCCATCACTGAGCATGCCGTTAATGAAGAGCAGCAGCAGCAAGCACAACAGTAATGGCATAAGGATTTTGCTCCAGCGCTCAATCCCTTTCTGGATACCGCCAATAACGATGGCCAGAGTCAGAATAATAAAGCCGAAGTGGCAGATAATCTGACGCGAACCGTCACCAATAAGGCCACCGAACATCCCCTCGATGGTTTCCGGGGATTGGCCGACAAAGGCACCCTGTATGGCCCGCCAGACATAATCCAGAGTCCAGCCGGCGACGACGGAGTAGTAGGAGAGAATAATAAAGGAGGTAATAACGCTGACCCAGCCGACCAGCTGCCAGGGGGAGCGTTTGCCTTCCAGGGCAATAAAGGCGCCGACGGCATCCTTTTGGGTATGGCGGCCAATCATCAGCTCTGCAATCATGATCGGCAGGCCGACAATAGCGATACAGATAAGATAGACGATTACAAAAGCCCCACCGCCGTTCTGGCCGGTGATATAGGGGAACTTCCAGATATTACCAAGGCCGATGGCGCTACCCGCCGCAGCCAGAATAAAGCCCAGGCGTGATGCCCATTGTCCTCGTCTTTGAGGAGTTGTCATGCTGTGAATCCTTTCCTGTTTGTTTGATGACGATATGATTAAGCCATCAGGCTAAAAAACAAAGGCGCGATAGTAACACTGAGTTTGCTGAGGGGGAATACAAAATGTTCATAAAAATTCCCCGGCACGGACGACGTGCCGAGCCGGGGCGATCGATCGGTGCAGTCGCGCAGATTGAGCGTGAAGGAATTGCCAGTGGCGAAGAGGGGCTGTTGTCGTTAAATGTGTGCTCTAATGCGCAGTGTCCTTGGAAAAAATTAATGGTTGGGCTACTATCATGGGTATTCTGTTATTATCTAGCGACACTACTGTGGAAAAGAGAAGGGTCGGCATTTTGAGTGGATTAAATACCCGTGCTGTGATGGTTTTGACATTTTTTCTTCCTGAAAATCAATTTTTCCATTAATCCGGAGATTTTATGGCCGATAAAGACCTATCAACAATCGATTGGTTTGAAATGGAAAGTGATTTTTTCAAACAAACCATTGAAGCATCAAAAGAAGCCATTTTTTGGCTGAAGGATTCAGGACAGTTCGCCTATGTCAATAAAAGCGCCTGCGACTCCCTTAATTATTCCAGAGAAGAATTACTTTCTAAGTATTTATGGGATATTGATCCTGATTATAGCGAGGAAACATTTCAATCGTTATGGGGAAAATTGGCCATTAACGAAACAGTTCAACATGAAACAAGGCATCAGCGTAAAGATGGAACAACCTTTCCGGTTGAGGTCTATTCCACCGTTCTTTCCTATAAAGGCAAGATATATCACACCTCTTTTGTCAGGAACCTTAGCGAGCGTAAGGCTGTCGAGGCGACTTTAAGGGAAAGTGAAAATCGTTTCCGGGCTCTGTTGGATACGATTCCGGACTATATCTGGCTCAAGGATGGTGATGGGGTTTATCTTTCGTGTAACGCCAATTTTGAAAAACTCTATGGAGCTAAAGATATCATCGGGAAAACCGATTATGATTTTGTCGATAAGGATTTAGCAGACTTTTTCCGGCAGAACGACAAGATTGCCATGCAGGCCAGCAAACCGATGACCAACGAAGAATGGCTCACTGTTGCTGTGACTGGTGAAAAAATTCTAATGCTGACAACCAAGGTGCCTATGTATGCTCCAGATGGGAGTATTATCGGCGTGTTAGGAGTCGGTCGCGATATCACAGCGTTAAAAAAGGCCGAAGAAGAAAAGAGCGAATTGGAAAACCAGCTTTACCAGACGCGCAAGATCGAATCCATCGGGCAGCTTGCCGGTGGTATCGCGCATGATTTTAATAATATGCTTGGTGTCATTCTTGGCCACTGCGAGTTGGTGCGGCTAAAAGGTCAGGGCGATAATCCCTTTGATTTTCATATACAGGAAATACAAAAAGCGGCCCGACATTCAGCGGACTTAACCAAGCAATTATTAACCTTTGCACGCAAACAGACTATTTCTCCGCAGTCGATTGATTTAAATGAAACGGTGCCAAGCATGCTGAAAATGCTGCAGCGGCTTATTGGTGAAGAAATAAAATTGTTTTGGTCGCCAGCACCTCAGCTTTGGCCGATCTATGTCGATCCGTCTCAGGTTGACCAGATCCTGGCCAACTTATGTGTCAATGCTCGCGATGCGATCAATGGGAGCGGCAATATTTATATAGAAACTGAAAATATCAGCTTTCAGGAAGTTCCTGATAAATTTAAAGCCTTCGATGTGATGCCGGGACACTATGTCAAAATAGCTGTCACTGATAATGGCTGTGGCATGACGAAAGAGATTCTGGCTCATATATTTGAACCCTTCTATACCACCAAGAGCGTTGGCTCTGGAACCGGATTGGGCCTCGCAACGGTATACGGGGCCGTGAAACAGAATGACGGCTTTATCGATGTGCACAGTGAACCAGGGGCAGGGACAACATTTGACATTTTCTTCCCTCGTAATACGGCGGTCAAGGTTTCCGTGCCAAATAACGAAGGAAGTCATTTTTTTCATGGCAATGAAACGATTCTGCTCGTGGAAGATGAAGAAATGCTCCTCAATATGGAGTCTGCTATCCTCGCGCAGTGCGGCTACCAGGTTTTAGCTGCAGGTAATGCTGAAAGAGCTGTTGCGATCGCTCAGACTCATTCCGGGCCAATTCACATTTTAGTCACCGATGTTGTCATGCCGGAAATGAATGGCTGGGAATTAAGTAAAAAGTTGGAAGCAATCAGGCCTGAGATGAAAGTCCTTTTTCTCTCAGGCTATTCGGCGGATATTCTGTCAAATAAAAGAAATGTCAGTCAGGGGATCAATATTCTTAAAAAACCAATCTCCATGACCTCTTTAACGTTAAAAATTAGAAATATACTCAATGACCTAGAGAACCCTTAAGCGAACGGCCTATTGCGGGCAAAGAACAGGCCCTGGGGAGGGGAACCTGCGCGGCTTGTTCTCTAACCATGATCAAGATACCTAGCTTAATAGTTAAGAAAATATACCTTCATGTTTGAATTGCACTTAAACAGTCTGCCATCGTTTTCTATTCTGCTGCTTGTTATTGCCGCTTTTGAGATTTTTTTTACTGCCCTCGCATTTCATCAACGGAGAACTGTTGGGGGGAGTTCTTTTTTGTGTTTGATGCTGGCAATGATTGTTTATACCGTAGGGTATGCTTTTGAAATAGCGTCAGCAGATCTGCACACGGCCCTGTTTTTTTCCGATATTCAATATCTTGGCATACCGTTTATTCCGTTTTTTCTCTATTCTCTGGTCCGGAAATATCTGACCAATACCAATAGCATTCCTTCTAAATTAGCGGTTTTTTTGCTTATTATCCCGCTATGTACTTTCTTTTTGCACTTAACGCTTTTCAAGCACAATTTATTTTACATAGATCCATCCCTTATCTTTAAGGACGGTTGTTCCATCCTGCAGTTCAAAAAAGGGGCATGGTATTACATCGATTCGGCATATAAGATCATTCTTGTTCTCATGTCCTTGGTTTATAGTGTTTTTCGCTTTGCTAAAAATAAAAAGTATAGAAATAATGTTTCGCTAATCATATTAGCAACAACTTTCCCATTCTTAGGTTATGTCTTATATATTGCCGAGCTGACGCCTAAATATATAGATATCAATCCCCTTGTATTTGGGGCCTCATGTCCTATTTTAGCTATAGCGATTTTCCACCTGTCCCTCTTTGAAATTGTTCCGGTTGCAAGAGATCATATTTTTGAAAACCTAGACCATGGACTTCTGGTAACAAATACAGAGAACAAAATGGTTGACTACAATGTGTCAATAAAATCAATGTTCCCGGAAATTGAAAACTATCGAATTGGAACCAATATTAATGACATTTATCTCCAGAATAGAGGAAAAAAAGAGAATCTCTTTACTCTTCTGAATGAGAATAAGACATTTATCATTAATAATTATGGGCTAGAACATTATTACAACATAAAACGAAATCATATATCGAATAACAATAAGTTTAATGGCGGAATCATTTATATCCTTTCCGATGTAACAGAGGAGAAGACCCTCGAGAAGAAACTTCATACCATGGCCACGACTGATGCTTTAACAGGTGTAGAAAACCGGCGTAATATTATTGAGGTTGGAGAGAAAGCACTTGAATATGCTATGCGCTACAAGCGGGAGATGAGTCTTCTTATTTTTGATATTGATCACTATAAAAATATCAATGACACTTGGGGACATCAGTCTGGCGATAAAGTATTGATGGGCATGATCCAACTCTGCAAACAGTATATTCGCGAAAACGACTCTCTGGGCCGCTATGGTGGGGACGAATTCATTCTTATTTTACCGGAAGCTTCCCATTCAACAGCATTGATTGTTGCCGAAAAGTTGCGTAAAGCGATTGCGGAAACAGCCATCTCTCTGGAAAAAGGACGGATTAATGTGACTGCAAGCTTCGGAGTCGCAACGCTGATAAAAGGCGAGACCTTCAATGACCTTTTTAATCGTGCTGATCAACAGTTATATCGGGCCAAAAGTGCAGGCAGGAACCATGTCTGCTAAAGGGGCATCCCCCGACTGAGGGGCGGAGCAAGAAAAAAAGACAAAAAAAAGCCCCTGACAAGTCAGAGGCTGTTTTTTTGTTTATGGTACCGAAGGCCGGAGTCGAACCGGCACACCTTGCGGCAACGGTGTTTGAGACCGTCGTGTCTACCAATTCCACCACTTCGGCACGTGAGGGCTGATTATAGTTACGCAGAGCCGTTTGTCAACCCTGTATTCATTGCACATCTAAAAAAAATAGTATCTGGCCGTCCATCATCACGCCGGGCGACCCACCGAGAATAGCAATCTGTGCTGCCAAGGCAGAGTCGAAGTGGGTAGCATCACAGAGAAATCACTTTGAGGCCATATTTAATCGACTTTAGGCAGCGACTGTTTCAACAAGATCAACAGCATTTGCCAGGTTTCGGCTCCTGCCAGTAGCGTTCCGTCAAGGCTGGCAATCGGTCTGACGCCGATCAGGGAGTTGGTGATAAAGGCCTCATCTGCATCCAGCAACTCTTGAAGGGTGATATCCTGTTCGACCACCTGCATGTCGAGCAGTGGGATCAGCTGCAGCAGCTTTTGCCGGACAATACCGTTCAGCACCAGGTTGCCGCATGGCGGTGTCAACAGCGTACGGTTTTTACGGATAAACAGGTTGGTGGTGGCGCCCTCCAGAACATGGCCATTGTGATCAACGAAGATGGCCTCATCAGCCTTGTTCTCACTGGCATAGTGCCGCGCATACAGGCAATCTGCATAATTCCCCCGCTTCATCTGCGGGAGGTGGCTGGTTGGGTTGACCCTGTGGTTGGGGGCGGTGACGCAGGTGACCGGCGTGGGCCACCTACCGTCTTTTGTTTCCTGATAAGGGGTGGCGGTAATACAGAACCAGGCCTCCTTGTCGTCCGGATATTCAAGGCCGTGAAATTCCCCGCGACTGATGGTCAGGCGCAGGCGTGAACAGGGGCAGGTGATCTTTGTGCAGACCTGCTGCAGGGCGGTTTCAATGGCAGCACGATTGCAGGGGAAGTTGAGGGCCTTGGCTGATTGCTCAAGACGGTCCAGGTGTTCCTTTTGCAGCATGATGGTTGTGCCATAGGCTTTCATGGTTTCGAAAAGGGTTTCACCGAACAGTACGCTGCCGTCACTGATAGAGACGTTGGCTTCGTGGTCGGCGACAAAATGGCCATTAATGTTGATCAGCATGAGGTTAGCCTTTCACCTGTTCCAGAACGGTGCGCATGGCTTCCCCTTTGGCGAGACACTCATGCCATTCATTTTCGGGGATGGAGTCAGCGACAATTCCGGCGCCGGTCTGGTAGGTCAGAATATGGTTAAAACGTTGAAAGCTGCGAATCAGAATGTTCAGGTCCATGGCGCCGGTCACGCTGATATAGCCGGCACTGCCGGTATAGCTGCCACGGCCGACCGATTCCAGTTCATCGATAATCTCCATGCAGCGCTTCTTGGGCACCCCGGTAATGGTTCCGCCGGGGAAGGTGGCCCGCAGCAGCCCGAAGGGGCCGCAGTCGTTTCTCAGTCTGCCACGGACGTTGGAGACAATGTGGGTGACGTGGGAGTAGCGCTCCAGAACCATCAGCTCGTCAACTTCAACGCTTCCGGCCTGACAGACTTTGCCCAGATCATTGCGCTCCAGGTCGATGAGCATAATATGCTCGGCCCGCTCTTTGGGGTGACCGAGCAGCTCTTTGCCAAGCTGGTGATCCTGAGGTGGGCTAAACCCGCGTGGCCTGGTGCCGGCGATGGGGCGTGTTTCGGCCAGGCCGTCCTCACTTAAGGAGACCAGTCGTTCCGGGGAGCTGGAAATAATCTCCAGACCGGGGAAGTTCAGATAACAGGCAAAGGGGGAGGGGTTAAGCTCGCGCAAATGGCGGTAGAGTTGCGTTGATGAACCGCTGATGCGCCCATCAAAGCGGCACGACAGATTGACCTGATAAATATCACCGGCGGCAATATATTCTTTTCCCTGTTCCACCATCGCCATAAAGGTTTCTTGACTGATGATCGGTTGTGGCAGCATATCAACTTGCAGGGGCAGAGGGGCTTCGTCAGGTTGGATCTGCTTGATCCGTACCGCCATTGCCTCCAGATCAAAATCATCAGCAACGGTAGCGATGATCAGGTTCTTATGCTGATGATCGTAAACGGCCGTGGCATCGACCCAGTAGAGGTCCAGGTCCGGAGTTGGCAGATCGCGCCGCGCTCGCTGCGGTAAGCGTTCGATGGCGGCGGCCAGATCGTAACTGAAATAGCCGAAAAAACCACCGGGAAAAGGGGACGGCGAAGCCTGTTGATGTTGCGCCGCCAGAATATCTTCAAGAATGCTGAAGGGATCGCCCGGTAGCTCACTGTATAGATCTCCATCAAGGCAAAACAGCTTGCCCGCTGCTAGTACGTAGCGTTCAGTTGTGCGCAGTGGCACGATGGAATAGCGTCCGGTTTTGGGTAACGGGTTCAACGTTTCCAGAAAGCCGGGTCCGCCGGGGCATAAATGGTTATAGATGGCCAGAGGATCAAAGCTGTCCATAGCCATGGTCAGATGACGAATCATTGGTTAGCTTCCAGTTTGAGATTGAGTGGTTTTCTGGCAATGATCCCGACTAGCGATCCTCCCTTTTTCGACGCTTCAACGCCTTCTTCATAAACAAGGATTTCCCAGCCGTTGAACAGCTGGCGCAGCGCTCCTGTTTCCATAACCATGGCCGGAGCGAGGCGGCACGGCTCGAAATCACCTGCGTGACTGAAGGTGCGGATAATAATGAGCCCCCCCGGTTTAACCAGTTTCTGCATCGATGGAAGCAGCGGGCGGTGCATATAATAAAAGTTGATCACCAGGTCAAACTGTTGCGCAGGGAGGTCCGGTTGTTGCTCCAAGTCAATCAGCCGGGTGGTCAGTTTCAGCCCGCGCCTGGCCCCTTCTTCCTGTAATTGATTCAAAGCCACCCGGGAATAATCAACGGCGGTTACCTGGTAGCCATGCTCGGCCAGGAACAAGGCATTACGTCCTCGCCCACAGGCGAGGTCAAGCGCGGTGCCCTGTCTAAGGATATGACGGTGAGCAGCCAACCAGCTGTCGACCTGCCAGCCGTCGCTGAAGCTCTTTTTCTGCCAGCGCTGATCCCAGGTCTGTTGTTCTTTATTGTCGGGCATAGTCTCTCTACTGTTTCATCAGGGCTACGGCAATCAGGGCCAGTACAATGGCGGCGATGCGTGGCCTGGACAAGTGTTCACGGTACAGAATAACCGAAAGGATAATGGCAATAATAAACTGCATGCCGGTGATCAGCATCACGGCTGACAGCGGACCGGTTTCCATGGCGCAGAGCAGGGCATAAAAACCGACAAAGTTGAGCGCACCCATGGTCAGGCCCAATGTGAGTGCGGCTTTGTTGTTGCCAGCTCCCGGCGATTTTTTCCAACGCAGGTTAATCCCCAAAGAGAAAACAGTTGCCAGCAGGTAAGTCAGTGCCATGAAGGCGGCTTTATCGGTTTGTATGGCGGCAAATTTACAGGATATGGAGGACAGGGCCGCGCAGCTGATGTTGGCAGCGACAAACCATAAACCGGTCATCTGGCTGGCGTTGATCTTCCGACTGCGCAGTTCACTGAGCAAGACCCCGACAACGGCGAAAGCCGACAGCATACCGAGCCATTGAATCGAACGCAGATGGTCGCCAAAATAGCTGAGGGAAAACAGGATAACCAGCACCATGGTCAGGCGGGTCAGGGGGAAGGTAACGCTGGCCGGCAGGCGTTTCAGGGCTTCAATATTAAAGATAGTGGCCGCGGCAAAGGTGGTGCTGTTGATCAGTGACCAGAGGATCAGCGCCCCGGGGTTAACGATGACGGTGGCCTTGCTGACATAGGTGACGGTGCTGAGCAGGGTGACGGTCCCCATGAAGATGGTCGTTGTCAGCACCGAGCCGCAACCGCGCTCGGCGGCAACCTTGTAAAGAAAGCGCTGACTGCCGAGCAACAACAGCGCAGCGATGCTGTAGAGATACCAGGTAGCCATAATGATAAAAGTGTCCGGATGAGAATTCCTTTTCCCTCTGGGAGAAGGTGCCCAGCGGGCGGATGAGGGAGTTGTGAGACCTTGCCCCTCACCCGGTGTTGCGCACCCCCCCCCCTCTCCCCGTGGGGAGAGGGGGGGGGAATAGTTAGTCGCGCAAAATCCAGTGGATTACCCGCCGTGGGCCATGGACGCCGACGGTCATGGTCCCTTCGATATCGCCAGTGCGGCTTGGTCCGCTGATCTGGGTTAATCGCGAAGGCATCGGATCTTTCATCTGGGCGAAGTAAGTATTCAGATCCGCCAGCAGTGCTGACTCCGGACTGATACCGACATGCACCTCAGGCAGTAACGAGGCCAGGGTCCCTTTGCCTGCCGCAGCGGGGAAGATCATCGATCCGGTTTCCGCGATATAGGCAGGACTGTAGGTGATACCCAGACGCGCGGTGATCAGATCGTCCATGTGCCAGCCGGTGCCGTGAACATTGTCTTCGGTTGCGGCGACGTGGCAATCGGCCTGATCCAGAATGGTTGCGATCTGATCGTGCAGGTCCTGGGGCCAGCCCCGGCTCGGCAATGCGGTGCAGGAGACGGATTCTTCCTGCAACAGGTCGGTGATCAGTTGGGGCAGGTTGGCACGGCTGATTTCCTTGATTTCAACGCCCAGAGCTCCGGCGCGCTGCTGATAGAGAGCAAACAGCTCTTCAGTGCTTGGCGCTGGTGGAGCTGCGACCGCCTTGGTGGTTGCTTGCTCCGCTGGGGTTTCCAGGCGTTTGAGCTTGGGCCCCTTGCGCTCGGGTTGATGTTGTTGCCACCAGCTACGGAAATCCTGATCGTTTTTTGGTACCGGAAGTTCCCGGCAACTTGACCAGTTGGCCGCGCTTTTGTTCAATTTCGGCAGCATCCCTGCGATGGTCTGGGCACGCAGGACACGGCGTAAACTGTGAACCCCACGCCGATAAGCAAACGGTTTGGTGGCCATCCGCGCGGCAAGGGTGGATGCAGTGTTCGGTTGCTGGCTACGGTTACGCAGCGTGCGGTGGTATTCCGGCAGGGGAATTTTCACGGCACATACCTCGGCACAGCGACCGCACAGGGTACAGGCATTGGCCAGGTCGGGGTAGATGGTATCCCCCCAGATCAGTGATGACAGGATTGTCCCCATGGGGCCCGAATAGGGGGATTCATAGGCATGGCCACCAACCGCATTATAAACCGGGCAATGGTTAAGGCAGCTGCCACAGTGCAGGCAATGCAGAATTTCGCGCCACGGGCTGGCCGAAATGCTGGTCCGGCCATTATCCAGCAGGACGACGTGCAGCTCTTCGGGGCCTTCTGTTTCGCCGGGACGCCGTGGTCCGGTGGTCATGCTGATATAGCTGGATGCCCGCTGTCCAGTGGCTGAACAGGTGAGCAACGACAGAAAGTCGGGCAGGTCGGCTAGGGTCGGTATAATCTTTTCCATGCCGACCAGAGCGACATGAACCGGAGGGAGGGAGGTGCACATGCGGCCGTTCCCCTCGTTGGTCACCAGAGCGATGGTCCCGGTATCGGCCACGGCAAAGTTGCAGCCGGTAATCCCCATACCGGCGTCCAGAAAACGATGCCGCAGAACCTTACGGGCAAAGCGCACCATTCCTTCAACATCAAGATTGTTCGGCGCTCCCAGTTTTTCGGCAAACAGGTGGCGTACTTCATCCTGATTACGGTGAATGGCCGGTGCCAGAATGTGGGATGGATGCTCTCCGGCCAGCTGAATGATAAATTCACCCAGATCGGTCTCGGTAACTTCAACACCGACGGCCTGCAGAACCTGGTTAAGGCCGACCTCTTCCGTGGTCATCGATTTTGATTTGACCGCCGTCTGGATACCGCGGTTGCGGGCGATCTGAGTAATAATCTGTCCGGCTTCGGTGGCGTCTTTAGCGCGGTGTACAACGCCGCCAAGGGCTTCGACCTTGGCGCTGAATTTTCCGGCCCAGTGTTCAAGGTTGCCGGATACCGGCAACTTGCGGAAGCGGCCCCAGGCGCGCAGATCCTCAAAGCCTGGTTTGGTGCTGATGGTATTGGCGCGCATGCGGGCCAACAGGCCGGCTGTTTTACGCACCGCAGCCTGCAGCCGTTTGTTGGGAATAGCTTGCGCGCTGCTGTCACGAAAGTTATGACGAATGACTGATCTCTTCATTATTTCGCTCCTTCCAGGGCTTCGGCAATCAACTCTGAAATGTGGGCGAAACGTAGCGCGTGCCCCTGTTTTTTGGCCCCGCCTGCCAGGTGAGTCATACAGCTTAAGTCGAGGGCGGTCACGGTTTCTGCTCCGGTACTGATAATATTGTCCAGTTTGTCCTGGAGCAGCTGACCTGACACTTCCGGCAGCTTGACCGAGAAGGTTCCACCAAAGCCGCAGCAGGTGTCGGCATCGGGCAGTTCAATGAATTTGTCACCGAGGAGCTGGCGCAGGTATTTTTCGGCAACGCCACGCAGCCCGATACCACGCAGGGTTGAACAGGTCGAATGATAGGTCGTCTTGACCGGAGCCGGGTGCGTAGGCAGATCGTGGACTCCGGCTTTGTCGAGGAACTCGCAGAATTCATAGGTTTTCTGCCCCATGGCGACAAAGCGGCCGTGCAGCTCCGGATCATCGACAAACAGATCAGGATAGTTGTTTCTGATGGTATTGACACATGAAGAACTGGGGGCGACGATCACCTCGGCACTTTCAAAGACCTTGAGAAAATGGCGGGCCATCATTCGGGCTTCCTTGGTTTCGTTGGTATTGATCCATTTCTGGCCGCAGCAAGTCTGATCCTGACGGAATTCAACGGTAAAACCGGCCGCTTCCAGAACTTTAACGCAGGCCTTGCCAACGGCTGGATAGAGGGCTTCGGCAGAGCAGGTCAGAAATAATGAAACACGGTAGGGGAAGGACATACTTAATACTCCAGACTAAAGTACCGAGGCGACGTAGGGACCTTCGGGGACAACGTAAATGGTGTCACTTTGAGCACACAGTTCACTCAGGGTCTGATCCAGGTTGGTTACCAGGGTAATGCCAAACGGATCGACCTGTTCCTGGTTCAGATTTGGTGAGTAGAGCAGAATGCGACCAGCCCGTTCAAGGGTTTGAAAATAGACCTGTGCTCCCCACTGGTCAACCACGAAATTGGCGGGATCACTGTAAATGTTGCGAAATTCGGCTGGTGACCCTTTGGCGCTGGCGATGATTTTGCGGTAGCTTTGACTGCCGAGACCTTCGCTGCTGCCGGATATGAGCAAAATGGTGCCGCCGGGACGGACGATTTCCCCTGCTGCTATCAGTCCTTTGGTCGACTGGTAGAAGGTGGCATCAAGAGGGTAGCCGCCACCACTGGTAATGACCAGATCTGCCGGTTTGCCGACATGCACGACGGCATTGTGTTCGGCAACCTGACATCCGGCGTTAAACGCTTGTATGACATCACCGGCAAACACATGGGTCGGTTGTTTGGCGTGGTCGACAATGACATTGACGATAAAATCAACACCGGCCTGGGCGCAAATACTGTCGACGTGATGACGGAAAGGATTGTGCGTGACCTTGGCCGTGGCGACATCAGGATGGTCGACCAGGGCAAAGGAGTGCATGAACTTCATCGATTCAAAACTGCTGATACCGGGCAGGATCGACTTCCCGCCACCGGAAAATCCGGCAAACGGGTGCGGCTCAATCAGCCCGGTAAGAATTTTCAGGTCCGCATCAAGGTAGTGCTGATTCACCTCAATCGGATGACCGTCGATGGTCATGACCTGGCGCAAGGTGGTACGCTCTTCACAGTCGTGATTGATGATCCGGTAGCTGGCCGCAATCTCAGCGCCGACCAGTTCGACCAGTTCGTTCCCCAGGTTGGGGCGGTGCATACCGGTGGCGATGAGCAGGGTTATCGCCTCGTGTGCAATGCCTGCGGCCTGAAGGGTGGCCAGCATGGGGGGGAGCAGCAGCTTGTTGGGGACCGGTCGGGTGATATCGGAGATGACAATACAGGCTGATCGCTTCCCTCTGGCCAGGTCGGCCAGCGGGGCCGTGCCGATGGGGGACTGCAGCGCCGCACTGATGGCGTCAGCGCCAATCACTGGTGCCGCATGATTGGCTGTAGCTATGGTTTTTACGCGCGGACTGGCCGCCTGATCAAAACGAATGGTGACCTTGTCACGGTGGCAGGGAATGTCGATCTTCATGACGATCTTACCTCAAAAACAGCCTGGGGAGCAGCAACGACAGGTCTGGGATATAGGTTACCAGCAGCAGACAGCTGATCAGCAGCAGCAAAAACGGCAGCACGCCCCTGACCACGGTCCGCATGTTTTCACCGGTAACCCCCATGGACACGAACAGGTTGAGTCCAAACGGCGGGGTCAGCATGCCGAACTCAATATTCAGCACCATGATAATGCCAAAATGGACCAGATCGATATGATAGCCGGTCAGGGTATCAAGGAACAGGGGTGATAAAATCAGCACGGCGCTGACGCTGTCCATGAAACAGCCGAGGACCAGTAAGAACAGGTTGATGACGAGCAGGAACAGCCAGGGACTGTGGATGTGCTCCATGACCAGACGGGCAACCATGGCCGGAATCTCTTCCGCTGTCAGCAGCCAGTTGAACGTCATGGCTCCTGCGAGCAGGAACAACAGGCACGAGGCCATAATGGATGATTCTTTACAAATGCCGGGAATCTCCCAGATGGTACATTCACGGTAAATGACCAGCTCGACGAACAGGGCGTAGACAACGCTGATGGCGGCGGCTTCTGTCGGGGTGAAAATTCCTGAGTAGATACCCCCCAGGACCACGACCGGCAGCAGGATGGCCCAGAATCCTTCCGTGCCGGTTTTTACGACTTCCGCCCACGATGGCTTATGGTCAATTTTCCAGCCATGCTTGCGGGCACGGGTATAGGTGTAGGCGATCAAGACGGTGCCGATGAGCAGGCCGGGCAGAATTCCGGCCATGAACATTTCAGCAACAGAAACGTTCATTACCAAACAATAAAGAATCATCGGAATCGATGGCGGGATGACAATTCCAAGCGAGCCCGAGGTGGTGATCAGACCAATGGCAAAGCGCTTATGGTAGCCAGCCTGAATCAGGGCCGGAACCATGATGGAGCCGATGGCGACGACAGTCGCCGGGCCCGAACCGGAGATGGCGGCAAAAAATATGCAGGCCAACACCCCGGAAATGCCCAGTCCGCCCGGAATCCAGCCGACCAGGGAGTTGATGAAGGCAATCAGCCGCTTGGCAATGGCACCTTTGGTCATGATCGACCCGGCCAGCACGAAAAACGGAATGGCGAGCAGGACAAAAGAATCAAGGGAGTTGAACAGCTGCTCGACAACGGCCTGGAGTGGCGTCCAGGAAAAGAAATGCAGGGCCAGCATTGTGACAATGACCAGCATGAAAGCTAGTGGTACCCCGGCCAGCATCAGGGTGGCAAAGCTGCAGATAATGGCGGTCATCATGATGGCTGACCTCCACCGGCTGGGGATTTACCAAGCAGCGCGAGTAGCGCAATGCGATAAAAGCGCAGGGCCATAATCGTGGCAAAAAAAGGTATGGGCAGGTAGGCGATATACATGGGCATCTGCATGGCGGCTGAGGTGTTGCCGAAGGTGTAATTGTTCTGAACCAGCGCAAAACCGTGATAGGCAAGCAGTAGCATCGCACTGCCGCACAGCAGTCCGATCAGCAGTTGCAGAAGACGTCGTACTTGTGGTGCTGCATTGCTGACCAGCAGGTCCATAGCAAAGTGACTGGCGTATTTAACGCCCAGTCCGGCTCCGAGGAAGGTGGCAAAAATACCGACATAACGGCCGGCTTCTTCAAACCAGGTAAAGCTGATGTCCAGGACATAGCGACAGAATACCTGAACAACGGCGACCAGAGCCAGACTCAGAAAGGTCAGGCTCAGGGTTAGTTCCTCGGTTTTCGCGAGAATCGTTAAAATGCGCTTCATTACCGCTCCAGCCAAACATGCCAAAGGGAGGGGTGAATTACCCCTCCCTCAATGAAATTGAATCGTATACGTAATTGACGCCAACGGCGTGAAGCCGCTGGCGCTTATGTGTCTGCAATAAACGGGTGCTATTTATTGCTTATGCTCGGTGATTTTGGCAAGCATAAAATCGAATATATCGTCACCGATAACGCCACGGTACTTATCCCACACCGGAATCATGGCTTTACGGAATTCTTCCCGTTCGGCATCGGTCAGATTGACAATATCAACACCTTTCTGCTTGCAGTATTCTTCGATGGAAATACCGAGCTGCGGCAGGTTCCTTTTGATCTCAGCGCTGCGTTCGCGGTTGACCTTGATTGCGATATCGGCAGCGTCACGGAAGATCTGCTGATATTCGGGGCTTAGGCGGTTCCAGAAGGCCGGATTGACCAGGATAATACATTCGGTCAGTGCATGCTGAGTATTGGTGACATATTTGGTGACTTCCGGGAATTTCATCAGTACGGCAGTCATCAGCGGATTTTCCTGGGCATCGATAGTGCCAGTCTGCAGTGCGGTGTAGACTTCGGTAAAGGGAATGCCGACGGTTGATGCTCCCAGTTGGTTGAAGGTATCGAGGTAAGCAGGCGATTGCATAACCCGTACTTTCAGACCTTTGATGTCGGCAGGGGTACGCACCGGACGCTTGGTGTTGGAAAAATCACGAATCTCATTTTCGACCCAACCAATACCGACATAGCCTTTTTTCGGCAGGTAAGAAAAAATTTTGTCTTTTACCGCCTGATCGTCCAGCACTGCGTAAGCTGTCGCACGATTCGGGAACAGGAACGGCATATCAAGGATAGCGACTTCGGGAACAAAGTTCTGCAGCACTGCGGTGGTTACAGCAGCAATCTGCAGGCTGCCGGACTGAACCTGGGATGCCATGGAGCGTTCGTTGCCAAGCTGTCCCTGGGGAAAGGTTGCAATGTCGATTTTGCCGTTGGTCTTTTCGCGAACGTAATCAGCAAATGCATCGATCCCTTTTGACATACCGTGAAAGGTCGGCGCAATATGGCCAAATTTTACTTTCGCCGCAAGAGTGGTTGTCGGAAGGGATGCGACAATTAGCAGGGCAACGAGGCAACCAAGCAATCTCTTCATAATCATGATCTCCTGAAATTAAATAATGAACACCGCAAGCAGCCATTGCTATGCGCTACAAAAAACAAGACACTATTCCATGAGCATCAATTCCCCGCATGACACCCACTGTTTGGTGGTAGTAAACGTGGTTTTGGTGCGCTGAAAAACTATGTGAGTTCAGGGGCTTGCAAGATAATATGGCGAGTGCGGGCTGTCAAGATACTTTGCCTTTCATGCTGGTATTTGGTGCGATAAAACCGGTCGCAGGGGACGATGAAAACATTGCCAGAGAGGTGTTGTCATTGTTATGTTGACGTTCGGTAGAGACGCACCTGTGACGGGTATTGAAGAGCTGCCGATGAAAAGGATGATTGCTGTATGGGCAAGAGAGCTGAAGCCGGTTCTGTGACCGAGACGATTCTGGAAAGCATTTCCGACGGTGTCTTCACTGTAGATAACCAGTGGCATATTACCTCGTTTAACCGGGCTGCGGAGGAAATTACCGGGGTGCCGCGCAGCGAGGCCATCGGGAGGCGCTGTGCGGAAGTTTTCCGGTCCAATATGTGTGACGGCGAATGCCCGTTGCGTCAGACCTTGGAGAGTGGCAAGCCACAGATCGGCACAGCAGGTTATATGATCAATGCCAAAGGCAAGCCCGTTTCCATCAGTGTTTCAACCGCAGTTTTGAGAGATCGTGACGGGAAGATCATGGGTGGTGCCGAGACGTTTCGGGATTTGACCGAAATCGAAGCGCTGCGTCAGGAACTGGCCGGACGTCATCGTCTGGGCGAGTTAATCAGCCGCAGTCCGCAGATGCATCGCGTTTTCGAAATATTACCGGCCATTGCAGCCAGTCCAAGTACGGTGATGATCTTGGGTGAAACGGGGACCGGCAAAGAACTGGTCGCTCGTGCGATTCATTCCATGAGTTCGCGCAAAGGACCTTTTGTGGCGTTAAATTGTGCCGCCTTGCCCGATACCCTGCTGGAATCGGAGCTGTTTGGTTATAAAGCCGGGGCGTTTACCGGCGCTTTCAAAGATAAACCGGGGCGCTTTGCCATGGCGCGCGGCGGGACGATTTTTCTTGATGAGATCGGTGAAATCAGTTCCGCTTTGCAAGTCCGGCTGTTGCGGGTCCTGCAGGAGCGCACCTTTGAACCGCTTGGGTCCAACCGCCCGGAAACCACCGACGCTCGCGTGGTGGTGGCCACCAATCGTGATCTGATGGCCTTGATCGGGAAAAAGATGTTCCGTGAAGACCTTTATTACCGGATCAATGTTATGCAGCTTGAGCTGCCGCCGCTGCGCCAGCGTAAGGAAGATATTCCTTTACTGGTTGAGCAGTTTATTGCCCGCTTTAATAAGTTGCAGGGTAAGCAGGTGCGGGGCATTTCCCCTGAGGCTCTGGCGCTGCTCATGGCGCACCGTTGGCCGGGTAACATCCGTGAACTTGAAAACGTTATTGAAAGAGCTTTTATCCTCTGTGGTGATGCTGCCATTGATATGGCCCATCTGCCTGCTGAACTGACGATGTTTGCCGCCACCGATCATCAGGACGGAACAATGCGCATGGCCCATGACACCCTTGACTCGCAGGCGATTCAGGCAGCCCTGAAGCGGAATCAATACAACCGGTTGGCGACCGCCCGGGAGCTCGGTATCCATAAAACCACGCTGTTTCGTAAAATCAAAAAGCTCGGGATTAATCTTCCCGGGCGCGACGGACGCCACAAAGAGTCACTGTGAGCCCTTCTCTTCAGCGCAGCTGTTTTGCAGGGTAGCTGATTTGCTACTCTTGTCATGGCAGTGGAGTAGCGGGCATGCTACTCCACTGTTTTTTTATCTTCTTATTTATAGCGTAAAAAATAACACAATTCTCATGGCTTGGAACTGTTTTTCCGCTTGGTGCCCGATTGGTCCGTCTTTTGCTGAGTCATAACAGATAGATTCTTTAAAACTCGTTATGATGGTTTATTTGCTGTGGGGACGCTGCAGCAGTGCACTGCCAGGAGGTTTGGTTTATGGAAGCATCTGAGTATGACATGTTTTCGGTCGTTGCGCAGGATCACGCAACGCGTCCGCGTAATCTTGGTCCTTTACCCGTCTACAATGGTCATTACCGGCTGACCGGACCCTGTGGCGATACCATGGAGTTCTGGGTGAATATCCACAACAATCAGGTGACGGAAGCCAGTTTTGTTACGGATGGCTGTGGATCCTCTTTAGCCTGTGGCAGTATGGCGACCGTATTGGCCAAAGGGGAAAGCGTCGCACAGGTTATTGCGACCAGACCTCAGGAATTGCTGGCGGCCCTGGCCGGCCTGCCGGAAGAGCTTGAACATTGTGCTTTTCTGGCTAACGACACTTTGCGTAAGGCGTGTGAAAATTATCTGAAAAATGCGCCGCCCGTGGCAGCTCCCAGCCCTGACGGGGATGTTTTAGCGCAACGTCTGGCCCGCATCAAACATAAGGTGGCGGTCTTTTCCGGTAAGGGGGGCGTCGGCAAAAGCACTGTCGCCGTAAACCTGGCCACCGCTCTGGCTCTGGCGGGCCACCAGGTCGGTTTGCTCGACACAGATATCCATGGGCCGAGTATTCCGACCATGCTGGGGTGTGAGAATTACTCTCTCGACGCAGATGGCGACGGTCTGCAACCCGCCTCGGTCGGTGGTCTGAAGGTTATGTCCCTGGGCTTTTTACTGCAAAATCCTGACGACGCGGTGATCTGGCGCGGTCCCCGCAAAATGGCAGTGATCAAGCAATTCCTGCAGGATGTCGCCTGGGGGGATCTGGACTACCTGATCATCGATTCCCCGCCGGGGACCGGTGATGAGCCCTTGTCCCTCTGCCAGCTTATCGGTGCCATGGACGGTGCTGTCATTGTGACGACCCCGCAGAAAGTCGCCGCAGTCGATGTGCGCAAATCCATCTCTTTCTGCCGTCAACTGCAGGTTCCGGTGCTGGGCATTGTGGAAAATATGAGCGGTTACGTCTGCCCGAAATGTGGTGATATCAGTCATATCCTGCCTGCCGGCGGGGGAGCGAAGATTGCCGCTGATATGAATATCCCTCTGCTTGGGGCTATCCCCATGGATCCGCAGGTAGCCTTTGCCGGTGACAATGGCACCCCCTATCTACAACAGTTTGCGGAAACCCAGACCGCAGCAATAATGCGCAACCTGATTGAACCACTGTTGGCACAACAACAGCCTCAATAGGCGTTTTTTAAAATCCGATGTGATTTTTAACTGCGGGTCCACTTTGAGTGGGTCTGAAATATCATCCTCAAAGGAGTCATAAACAGATGAAAACTGATGTTCTGGTCATTGGCAGCAGTGCTGCCGGCCTTGTTGCGGCCACTACGGCCAAGCGTGTTTATCCAGATAAAGACGTCACCGTTGTCACGCGTATGCCACAGACCCTGGTTCCCTGCGGCATTCCATATATTTTCGGTACCCTCGGGTCAAGCGACAAAGATGTCATGCCCGTGGGCAAAATGTTTGAAGGCGCAGGTGTTACGCTGGTACATAACGAAGTCGTCAGCATTGACCGCGAGAATCGGCGTGTGTTACTGGCCGATGACAGTGAGATTTGTTATGACAAGCTGGTGCTTGGAACCGGTTCATTACCACATAAGCCCGGCTGGCTTGCAGGGCAGGACCTGGATCGGGTCTTTTATGTTCCTAAAGATAAGGACTACCTTGATCACATGCTGGAGACGCTGTCCGGCTGTCAGCAGGTTGTTGTTATCGGTGCCGGTTTTATCGGCGTCGAGGTGTCTGACGAACTGGTCAAGGCGGGCAAACAGGTCCAGCTGGTAGAACAATTGCCCCATATTCTCGGTATGGCCTTTGATGAGGATGTGGCGGTCCGTTTTGAGGATCTGGTTAAGGAACGTGGTGTTGAGGTTCTGACCGGCGTTGGGGTCCAGAAAATTTTGGGGAGCCAGGCCGTCAGTGGCGTTGAACTGAACAACGGTCAGACGTTGAAAGCTGATGCAGTGGTGCTGGCCATGGGCTACCGTCCCAATGTTGACCTGGCACAAAAGGCCGGCCTGCCTTTGAGCACCTTAGGGTTTATCAAGGTTGATGAATATATGCGTACCGAGGATCCGTATATTTTTGCTGTTGGCGATTGTGCCGAAAAGCGAGATTTTATCACGCGCAAGGCCGTCCCGACGATGCTGGCGTCAACCGCCTGTGCAGAAGGGCGGATTGCCGGCATGAACTTATTTTACCTGTCCGCCATTAAAACTTTTAATGGAACTATCTCGATTTTTTCAACTGCGGTTGGTGACACAGGTGCTGGCGTTGCCGGGCTGACTGAAAAAGTTGCCACGCGCGAACATTTCAATTATGTCGTTGGGGCTTTTGAGGGGATTGATCGCCACCCGGGAACCCTGGCTGATACCCATAGTCAGTTTGTCAAACTGGTGGTCGGTAAGGAATCCGGGGTCATTCTTGGTGGAGAGGTTTATGGGGGTTTGTCAACCGGTGAGTTGATCAACACGATCGGTTTGATTATTCAAGCCCGGATGACGGTTAATTCACTGCTGACGGCTCAAGTGGGATCCCACCCCCTGATGTCGGCGTCACCGGCGGGCTATCCTTTGATTAAGGCTGCAGAAAGTGCCATGAGTAAAATGCTTGGAAACTGATCTGTCCTCGCTCAACGTTCTGTCGTCCAGAAGACTGGCAAAGCGTTGGGAGAGCTGTGCCAGGGGGAAATTATTACCCCTGGCTTTTTTTTGCCTAGAATGGTGCTTTAAGCTGCTGTTTAAAGCGCAAGTGTGCGCGGGCTTTTTTTACCCACACGGGAATGTTCGTTTCACCATCTTCAAGATCGGCAGACAGCCAGGAAAAGCCGCCGTTACGTAGCAGTTCCAGATGGCCAAGATACTGTTCTCTGGCCCACATATCACCCTGATTGCCCCGATGTTTCAGGATCAGGCGCAAGCGCAGGTCCCAGTAGCGGGCCGCAGCGCCGCGACGTTCTGTGACTGGCCCCCAGATGCCGCCGAAATAAAAAGACAGATAAATGGCTGAGCGCAGGTAACCTCGCCGTGCTGAGGCGCGCAGATATGCAATCCCCTTGGGTATGTTGATGTTGCAGCCCTTACGCCCTTTAAGATGGGTTACGCCAAGGATAAACCCTGACTGCAGCCGTCCGGCCTGCCACTGGCGTTCTAGAAATCTCAGATCAACCTGTCCCATGGCTTAGATCCTCCGCTCAGATGAAGCTGATTTTATCATCATGATCAGACGGCAGAACTGTTTTACCTGCGTCATCTCTTTTCACGGACACTTCCTGGTTGGACAGGAGCTGCAGAATAATTTTCATCGCCGAGAGCCGGACTGGCTTCCATAGAAAATATTGACAGATGTCATTGTTGTCATTGTTGGCGCTAAAGTCAGCTTTTCCGGTCATCAGAATCCGTACAATTTTAGGATACTTCTGTTTGATGAAGGCCAGTAACTCGACGCCGCTGGTTCCCGGCATGTAGACATCAGAAATGATGATTTCAACGTTGCCGTTCGCTATGACTTCGAGAGCTTGTTCGGCATTTTGGGCATAGCAGAACATCCAGGTTTTGGACAGGGGGTGCAGCATCCGTCTCAGACCATCTAAAGCGAGGGGATCATCATCTACAAACAGGATAGAGTTGGAAGTCATGGATTGCTCCTGTATTCGAAACGCATTGCTTCAGGTTGACTATTCATTGACCTGACGGCAGAACTCCAGGGACGCCTTAAGGTCGCGTTGTGAGTTCAGCACTTGATATTCTGGTTCTGACTTGTCCAGAAGCCCTTGGCAAATGCGGTTAGCATGCCAGACCGCAGTGGCGATGCTATGTTTGGCGTTGAATTTTATCGTATCTGGATCCAGATGGAAATAGATTGCTTCGACCAACTGTGGTGGCAGACCCCACAGCGCTGCCAGGTAAGCGCCTATCTCGGCGTGGTTGACCCCCATGATCTGTTCTTCAGCACTATGATAGGTTTTCTGCTGGGACACCATGATGTTATGGATGTCCCAATATTTATCCGGAAAGCTGGTCATAATGACAAAGCGCCCAATATCATGAAGTATCCCGCCAATAGTGCAATAGGCTTTAAGGGTCGGATCACCCGAATCTCTGACCAGTCCTTCGGCGAGGCGTGCCGTCAGAATACTGTGCTCCCAGATTTTTGCTATCTCGCCACGCACCGCCTCGGGCAGATTGGCGGGCAGGGCATAAATCGTATGGGCCAAAACCAATCCGCGCAGGGTATTGATACCGAGGTATTGCAGGGCTTCTTCAAGGGAATTGATCTGGCGGACCAGTCCGATAAATGCAGAGTTCACCATCTTCAGGATCTGCATGGTCAGGCTGACATCATTGCGGATAATCTCGGCCAGCTGCTGGAAGTCACTTTCCGGCTGATCGAGTTGCGCGGTGAGGCGGACAAAATTCTCCGGCAGGGTGGGCAGGGTCGTCATGCCATTGATGGTGTCGATCAGGCTGTCTTTGGTCAAGATCCCCGACAATTGCTGCAGACGTTCGAGTAATGGTTTCAGAACCTCTATTTTTAGTGGTTTCCAGAGGAAATAATGACAGATATTGATTGATTCTGCGTAGGTTTCTTTGTCGGGCTGGCCAGTCAGCAGAATTCGGATGGTTTTGGGATGTTTAGCGCGGATTCGCGACAGGAGCTCGTGGCCGCTTATCTGCGGCATCCTGAAATCGGAAACGATGACATCGATCGGATTTGTCTCAATATAGTCAAGAGCCTCCTGGGGATGATTGAAAAAAGACATGGCCCATTCACTGCGTAAAGGATAAAGCCCTCTTTTTAAACCCTTGAGCAGGTTGGCGTCATCATCAACAAAAACGATCTTTTTCATAAAGGCTCATTTCTCCTGACCAGTCGGTACGCGAATGGTGAATGTCGTGTGATCGTCGACAACGCTGTCGCAGTGAACTGTCCCACCATGTTTATTGACAACAATATCATAAACGATGGACAAGCCCTGACCTGAGCCTTTTCCGACCCCTTTGGTGGTAAAAAAGAGGTCGAATATTTTATGCAGGTTGGCCTGCTCTATGCCACTGCCGGTGTCTGTAATTGTCAACTCCAGGGTGTTTCTGGATATGGCTTTGGTGGTAATGGTAATTTTGCCCATCTCCCCGGCGGATTGTTTTTCTTTAATGGCATCAGCCGCATTGACAATCAGGTTCAGCAGGACCTGGCTCCAGGCACTGGCGTCGCACAGGAATAACGGCAGGTCGGGTTCCAGCTGTAAATCGACCGTTGCACAGTATTTCCATTCGTTACGGGTGACGATAAGCGCATTGTCAATCAGCTTATTCAATTGTGCCGGTTCCTTGGTACCACTTCCGGGATGACTGAATTCCTTCATCGCGGCAACAATGCGGGTGACGTGCTCAATTCCGGTCAATGAATCTTCCAGACCCTCCGGGACTTCCTCACGGATAAAATCAAAATCAATACTGGATGCCTTATCGCGCAAGTCCCGGATGCAGGCTCCCTCATCCGGTTGCTGTTCGGCGAGCCAGCGACGCAAAGCAACAATCAAGGGTTCAACGCTTTGATAGGTGTTGCGGAAAAAGGCCAGATTATTTTGAATATACTGGATCGGAGTATTAATTTCATGAGCGATTCCTGCCGCCAGCTGACCGATCGATTCAAGTTTCTGAGCCTGAAGCAGTTGCTGCTGAAGGGTCCGTTCCTGGCGGACATCACGCCACAGCGAGACATAATGGGTGAGCTTGTTATTTTTGTCCCGGACCGGGGAGATGGTGAGTTCGACTTCAAAGAATTCTCCCTGTTTGGAACGGTTGGTCAATGATCCTTTCCAGACCCGTTCGGTTCTCAGGGTCGCCCAGATGTTTTTATAGAAATCTGCGCTGTGTGCACCACTTTTGAAGATAGAGATATCCTGGCCGATCAGCTCTTCCGTAAGATAACCGGACATGGCGGAGATAGCGATGTTGGCGAATTCAATGGTACCGTTGGTCGCCGAGACCAGAATTCCTTCAGAGGTTTGTTCAAACACGGTTGAAAGGAGTTTCTGCTGTGCTTCTGCATGGTGCCGTTCAGTCACGTCGTGAATAAATAAAACTCTCCCGATCGTGCCTTGTAATTCGGTTTCTGAGGCGTGCAAAGCAATGAATAGTTCTCCGCACGGTGTGGCGATTGAAAATTCAACCGGAGAGGGGAGGGAAAGCTTATCTTTGATGCTGGATAGAATGTTCTCACGCAACTCGGCCGTTGGCATGGCGTATTCCCGGCTCCAAAGATCCAACTGCACGGCAAAGGTTTGATTGTGCTGCAATATGTTGCCAGCATTATCAATGACCAGTAAACCACCGGGGATGATATGCAGAATATTTTCGACGAAGTGCCGATGGGCTTGAGCTTCATTCAGCGCAGTTTTTAGTGCCGAGACATCCTTTGCACCGGCGACAACGCCTATGATCTCATCATGATCATTGCGCAGGGCGGATAGGTTGATGGATACCGGAAGCTGTTCTCCGCTGTGTTTTTTAAGCGTCAGTTCGATATTGCGCAGTGCCTGTTGCTGTTTATAGTCGGGCTGTTGATAAAATCTAAAATATTTTGCGACACTCGCGGCATCTTCCTGAAACAGATTGGTTACCGGTTGACCAATTATGGCGTTATCCTGATATCCCAGCAGGCTGCATGTTTCTTTATTGACCCGCATAATCGTGAGATCTTGGTTGACAACCAATAAGCTATCCAGAAAGCTGGAAATAACCGAATCAGCTTCCTGTCGTGCTTCCTGTGCATCACGTAAGGCATTTTGCAGGGCCGTGATTTCAAGGTGGATGCCCAGTATTTCCCGGGGGCTGCCATCGGCTGTGTGGCTGATGACCTGGCCGGCATCGCGGACCCAGATATAGTGCCCCTGTTTGTGACGCAGGCGATAATCTGCCCGAAAACGCTCACTTTCTCCTTTTAGATGGGTTGCCCATAAAGCTTCAACCCTGGGCCAGTCATCCGGGTGAACCAGCTCTACCCACGATTCAACATTGGGAATGATTTCATCTTTATTGAATCCCAGCATTTGCGCCCAGCCTTCATTGATAATGAATTCTCCGGTACTGGCGTTTTTGACCCAGGTTCCGAGTTTGGCCGCATCAATAATCAGCCTTATTTCTTCATTTTTCTGGTGCAGTTTCTTTTTATTCTCTTTAAGGGTTTGAAGGCTTTCATTTAACGCCTGGCTTCGTGCGGTAGAACGGACCAGACGCAGCATGGTTACAATGATGATGATGGACAACAGTGAGGCCGTAGCGAAGTGCATTAGTGGTGCTTTGTCATTGAGCAGATTATCTGCGTCCATCACATGGATAAGAGTCAGGGGATAATTTTTCAGTGGATTGGTAAATATAGCCGCACGGTGTGGGTAATCGTCATGTTGTACTTCAGCCTGCTTAAAAGAGCTGGCCAGGGTATACACTGTTTTCTCTGTCAGGTCGGTATAAGGCAGGACTTCTTTTACAGAGGTGGTGTTGGAAATCAGCAGCAACTGGAGCGGTTTTATCTGACGACTGTCAAGGGGACTGTGGTTGGGACGTTCCAATACTTTGGCCAGGGAATCCAGGTTGATCGTGGCAACCAGGTAACCGGGCTCATCGTTATTGTCTTTAACCGGGGCATACAGGTACAGCTGGCGCTGATCAACCGTACTGTTGTCAGGAGTGCTTCGGGCGCGCTTTATCGCACGTTTATCCTGGCTGAAATCGGAATTCGGCCAGCTGACAAGCGGACTGTTCTGTCGGTCGTAAAGAACCAGGCTGGTTGAAATGTTCTGGGGCGGAACCTTAAGGTCGTAAAGGGATAAAATATGGTTGGCTTTATCGGCAAGGATTCGACGTATAACAACAAGCTGTTCGTTTATCTGGGTGTTGTGGTTCTGTTCACTTATTGACCGTTGGTTGAAAAATGCTTTGACAATGAGATGGTTGGCTGCACTGTTCAAGTCAATGTGAATGTGTTTAAGGTAGAGATCAATTCGATCACGATCTAAGGCGAAGGCTGTCTCAATCTGCTGCAGGCTTTTCTCTTCAATGATGCCTGTGCAGTAGTAATTCGCGCCCAGAGTAGCACTGAGCAGCAATGCCAGGACAATAGTTGCAAATGAGACAGCTCTTAAGCTATTGGGGGCTTTTTGCATATTCCTCTCGCCAAATCGTTAACCTGGTCTCAGGAAATTAATCCGCTTGTCGCTATGTTCGGATTCATAAGCAAGTGCTGTGTCCAATTATCCGTGTCCAAATATATGTTGCTGACTCTGGTGTCTTGTTTTTTATTTCCGCCTGAGACCACGTAATTTTGCAAAAGGATGTCATCCGATTTGCGAGGACTGTATGGCTTTACTTTGGAACCCCTCCGGTGGAAATTTGGGTGGAAAATTGATGCTTAACGCTATTAGGTGATATTAATTCAATCAGGGTGAGAGATCAATTGTTTTTAATGGTTATGCTTGGCGAACGTCGAAAATAACAGGTATCAGGCTTCAATTCTCAGTGATATATGGATGTTACGTTTCTTCAAAAAGCGTGCGGATCTGCTGCCATTATTGATATATAGATACAAGCCAGGAACGGACCTGATTGTGACTCATATAAATTGTGGTAGTTTTTAATAGGAAGCGAAAGGAGACTGTATGTCAGATATCATTGATTTGAATGAATATCGTAAAAAACATCAGGATCTTGCCCGTGGTGTCACCAGTGAGATTGCGGCAGATATTGAGTCTGTCCTTAGCGCGTCAACCTATGAGGTCAAAGAGAGGATCAGACGTATAGAAGATACTCACTTTAACGGTGCTGCCCCGGATTTTTCCAGTAAAGAAGCCATGTGTAAAAAGCTGACGTCTATAAGGATTGATTATAGCGCTCTGGTCCTAGACCTGTTTAAAAAAGTGATTACCCTGGAACGGCAGATGTGCTTTTTCAAGAAAGGGTTTTTCCCACCGAAAAAATAGTGATCTGAACTTAAAAAAAGAGTTTTAATATAGAAAAGGTGATGTGGTTCAATGATCTCGGACACCAAAGTGCGTGCTATACTATACTCTGGCACGAAAGCGAGGTGTTCATGAGTCGTAAAGGAAAATCGTTCAGTCCCGAATTTAAGCTTGAGGCCGCAAACCTGGTTGTCGAACAGGGCTATTCCATCAAGGAAGCCTGTGAAGCGATGAATGTCAGCGAAACGGCCATGAGAAGTTGGGTTAAACAGCTGGAATCGGAAAAATCTGGTATAAGCCCGGTCTCTCCGGCATTGACCCCAGAACAGCGACGGATTCAGGAACTTGAGGAACGGATTAAGCGTCTGGAAAGGGAGAAGGCGATCCTAAAAAAGGCTACTGCTCTCTTAATGTCGGAAGACGGTCAACATTTGCGTTGATTGATCGGTTAAGGGAGCAGGACGACGTCAATCTTCTTTGTCATGCTTTTGGTGTATCTCGCTCTGGATATTATTCCCATATTCAAGCAAAGAAGCGAATTGATAACGAACGCATATGCCTTCGAATTCGTTGTAAGGAGATGTTCAATGAAAGCCGAGGGTCTGCCGGAAGTCGAACCATAACCGATCGTCTTCAGCAAGAAGGAGAAACGATCGGCCGTCATAAGGTTCGCAGTTTGATGAAAGAAGCTGATCTGGTCAGCAAGCAACCCAAGCCCAAGCCGTACAAGACAGACAAAAAGGAACGTCCCAATATTCCAAATAGACTCAAGAGAGACTTCAATATCCCAAAACCAGATCAGGTCTGGTGCGGAGACATTACCTATATTTGGGCAGGTCATTGCTGGGTTTATCTTGCTGTCGTCCTAGATCTGTGCACACGACGAGTGATCGGATGGCACCTTTCCGAGACGATGGACAAAGAGCTTGTTATTGCAGTTTTAGATAGGGCCTGGCAATCACGAGGAAAGCCCCGCAAGGTGATCTTTCACTCAGATCAGGGAAGTCAATACGCCAGCGTTGGCTTTCAGCAACGGATGTGGCGATACAAGATGAGGCAAAGCATGAGCCGCCGAGGCAATTGCTGGGATAATGCTCCGATGGAGCGTGTTTTTCGAAGTCTGAAAAATGAATGGGTTCCCACAGAGGGATATAGGTCAACAACAGAGGCACGAAAAGATATCGGAGCGTATCTGATGGGATACTACAATCGCGTTCGGCCTCACAAATGGAATGGCGGGCTATCTCCGGTAGCTGCCGAAGAAAAACTTAAATCTGTGTCCGAAGTTAGTTGACCACTACAAGCACTTCGCGCCGAAGCGTGAAGTGCTTTTCTTTTTAAGAGGCGCAATCCGGAAGCATCATCAGGGTTCTGATGCTGTTTCCGGGTAATCACGACAATACTACTTTGCAGCGCCGCACAGAACTTCAACGCGACGATTAAGGGCGCGACCTTCGCTGGTTTCATTGTCAGCAACCGGCAAGTCTTCACCGAAACCGCGGATCTTCAGTTTTTTCTCCGCGATAGCAAATTGTGAAATCAGGCTGTTCCTGACCGCTGAAGCGCGTTTTTCGGAAAGTTTTTGATTGTATTCCGCTGCACCTTTACTGTCGGTGTGACCGTAGATTAACACTTCATTGCCCGGATAGTCGTTGATGCACTGCGCGGCAGTGGCCAGCTCAGCATGGTACTCTGGAGCAACCAGGCTGCTGTTATTGTCAAATTTGATCCGCAGCGTCAGTCTGGTTGGACAGCCATCAGAGTCGATAGACACTCCGGATGGTGTGGCGGGGCATTGGTCAAGGTAGTCTGCAACGCCGTCTTTATCGGAATCAAGAGGGCAGCCGTTGCTGTCGACCGGAGCGCCTTGCGGGGTGTCCGGACATTTATCAAGGTAATCAGGCACACCGTCAGCGTCAGAGTCGAGTGGGCAGCCAACCCTATTGACAACAACTCCGGCTGGGGTTGCCGGGCATTGATCAAGGTAGTCAGCGACACCATCCTTATCCGTATCCATGGGGCAGCCTGCTGCATCGACTTTTACGTTGGCCGGTGTGTTTGGGCATTTGTCCAGATAATCCGGAACGCCATCTTGGTCGGCATCAAGTGGACACCCTTTAACATCAACTGTCACTCCTTGAGGTGTGTTGGGGCATTGATCCATGGTATTCAGGACACCGTCCTGATCACTGTCTTTGACCTCAGAAACAAAAACCTTGTGAATAAAGGCCGACATTGAGGCTTCAGTATTTAGCTCGTGGGCTGAAACAGCGAAACCACAGGCTCCAGCGGCGGCAATTTTGCTCATGGTTGTTTTGCCGCTTTTCATGATGTTGCCGACAGTAATGGTATAAATGCACAGCTTGTCGCCCATCATGCTTTTTACGCGTTGTGCCGCCGCCGGGGCCGTGTCCATATGGAGACCATCACTGACGATAATCAGTGCTGAGTTACCGGTAAGCTTTGCCAGATCTGCGCCGGCGGCCTCAATGGTCGTGGCCATCGGTGATGCGCCGCCAACATAATGGATGGAATTCAAAGCATTATGAAAAGCCTGCATGCGATATGTGTCCATGCCATAAAGTAGCGTTGTCGGGGCCTTGCTTTGAAAACTGCTGTGACCGAGACTTCTAAGCCCAGCGGTATAATTCAGGTTGGCCGGAATCCCTTCATTGATGCGGCGGACAATATCTCTGGCCGCTAAAAAGTTTCGCGCATTTTCATCCATACTTAAAGACGTATCGATAATTATTTCAAAGTTATCGATTTTAGTTTCATAATTCGGTCCCTGGCGGGGGGACGCTTGTGCATTGAACGGCTGCATAGGGGGCTGCATAGGAGGGGCACAACCGGCAAAGATGAGTAGCAGGGGGAACAGAAGTAACGACAATCTTCTCGTGATCATTGCGTTTTCCTTTCGCATTTTCAATTTCATGTTAAAAGATAAATGCTTTCAGCGGTCAGCACTTTTCTAATGAAAGAGTATACCACCTTTCGCAAAAATCCACTGCATTGTTGAATTTCTAAGCTTGTGCGGACTTTTTGGTAGGGTGCCTGTTTAAATTATCTTTGTGGTTAATTGAAAAATACAAAATCCAAAAGCTAAACAAAAACCCGTAAATAAATTACGGGTTTTTGTTGGAAGAACGCTTCAGAAGTGCATAAGCAGGTGCGGATATGGGTATTTCTATTTCGTAATAGGGGGGGGGCTCAGAATCCGACGACTGCTAAGTGTCGTTCCGGTTCAGGTTTAAAAGTGTCATAGCGGAGTGGTATTACCGCCATCTCCTCCTGTTGGCGCAGGGTGAACCCTCGCAGCAGCTGCCTCATCTGTTCGGCCTGGCTTGAGAGTTCTTCCGCTGCGGCAGCGCTTTCTTCCGCACTTGCTGTGTTTTGCTGAGTGACTTGATCGACCTGTCCCAGGCCAACATTGATCTGACCGATTCCCTGGGCCTGTTCGTTGGTGGCGAGAGCAATCTCTTCAATCAGTTCATTCACCCTGCTGACGTTCTCTAAAATATCCTCTAACGATTTTGCTGTGTTTTCAGCGATAGCGACTCCGCTCTTCGCCTGTGTCACTGACGCTTCGATTAATTCGGCCGTTTCCCCGGCAGCTTTGGCACTGCGGGCGGCAAGATTACGCACCTCTTCGGCAACTACCGCGAACCCTTTGCCGTGCTGACCGGCCCGGGCCGCTTCGACTGCGGCATTAAGAGCCAGCAAGTTGGTCTGAAAAGCGATTTCATCGATAACCTTGATGATTTTACTGATATTTTGGCTCGACGCATTAATTGCGCCCATTGCCTGAATCATGACTTCCATCTGTTTTCTTCCGGCCAGCGCAGAAGTTTTTGCCTTTCCTGAAAGCTGGCTGGCTTGATTTGAGTTTTCAGCGTTAATACTGGTCTGATTGCTCATCTCTTGGACCGAACTGGAGATCTCCTCCAGCGAACTGGCTTGTTCGGTTGCTCCCTGGGAAAGACTCTGGCTTGTATCCGCGACTTGCAAGCTGCCCGATGCAATCTGCTCGCCGGCTGTTTGCAGTTGGGCCATAATATCGTTCAGGTTCACGACCATCGTCCTGAGTGCCTGCCCTAAGACATCTTTCTCCGAGGCCAACTTGACATCGACATTCAGATTTCCTGCCGCAATTTGCTCAGCCGCCTGCGCATTGGCAAGCAAGCTGTCCGCCATCCCGTCCAATGCCGAGGCCAGTTTGCCAATTTCATCTTTGCGCTCCAACTTCAGCCTTTGAGAAAAATCCCCTTTGGCTATTTCCCCAGCCATGGCGACTCCTTGAACGATAGGCCTGGAAATCGAGCGCACCAGAATAATTGTAACAAGAACTCCAAAGACCAATGCAATACCAGTCAGAGCCTTGACGAAAAGGGATGACTGTTTATTGTCCGCCTGCAACCGCGGGCCAAGGATATCCTGTTGCTCTTTGATGGAAAGCTTAAGGGTTTCAACTGCTTCCGCGACTCGTGGCCCGACCCTGTCCATTGTCCCGGAAATCAACGCATTGCGCTCATTGATCGTATCAACAACCTCGTCAAAGGTTCTAAAATATTCTTCTTGTGTTTTCTGTGCTTGTTTCAGTAGCTCACGCTGTTCCCCCTCCGCGATGTATTCAGTCAGGGCTTTCAGCTGACTTAGGAAAGAGTCCTTTTCCGTTTGCACTCGCTTAGCAGCATCCGGCGCGTTGGATTCGAGAAATTTAACAACATAGATACGAGCCAGCAGTAAATTCCGCAACCCTAATCCCGTATAAAAGGCGGAGTCCATAGCGCCACTTCTTTCAGCGGAAAACAAAATCTCCGTCAGGTTTTTTTCTAACCGTGGACCTTCGATATTAAGGATATCATTAACCAGGTGATCCTTTTTTGCCATTAAGACGGTCACCTTTTGAAAGGCGCTTTCGTAGCTGTCAAGGTCTTGTGCAATCGTTTGAATTTGTGTTTTTCGACTTTGTTCTATAATTTCTTGATCGGCATTGGCCACAAGCTTTCTGGTGAAGGCAAGTCGTTCAGAAAACTCCTTTTTTTCAGCTTCAGAGCCGGAGGCAATATAGTCTTTGGCTGCCAGACGGACATGGAGCATGTTACTCTCGATACCGCCGACATAATTCGTCTCGCGAGCCAGATTTCGGTACTCGGAAAATCCTTCAACAGACGTTGAAATACTACCGATACCAACCAAACCGACTCCTAACAGCAGGACCAGCAACAAGCCGAAACTCAGTGTGAGTTTTTTTCCAATCGATAAATTTTTAAACATCGTGACTCCTGTTATCTTTTAAATAATTCTTCCCATGTCTTGTGACGTTTTCAACCAAGTCGCTATATTTATTGAGATTTAACAAAAAAGCCTCTCTTCGGATTTCGAAGAGAGGCTTGGAAAAGTCTTTGTCATCTTCGGCAACCCGGCTATCCCATAGGGACCCGCAGTTTTGCGTCACTGGATTGCTCCAGCTTTGCTCTTATCGGATAATATGAAAACATTCTAAGACTATTTGAATGCTCTTGTAAAGAATAAATATTACTGAATTGGTAATATTAATGTTTTGCTTCTAACCAAAGAAAATAATGACTCTTTTATAACGAGAGTGGATCGGTTCAGGGAACACCATTGAATAATTCGCAGGGGTGGGGTAGGGCTCTCTTCTATTCGTGAAAGATCTCTTGCGCCCATGTTGATTCCTGTGATTTTCAGAACATAGCTAGTTTTCATCCGGAAACGGCCCTTTTCCGCTGTGGCTGTGTCAATCTGCGGGTTTTCTTGTGCGGCGTAAAGTACTACGCCTCCGCGCAACCCCCTGATTTCCTTGCCACAACGAAAAATTTCTCGTTTCCAATCTTAAAACTTAGCCGTTACCCTTCGGAGTTTCCGGATGGCAACTAGCTAGGAAGTGTGAAGAGATAGAAAAATAGCCCCAAAACACACATAAAAGTAGCAAGCAAATACCATTATATGATAAAAAATATTAAATAATGTTTTCTTATTGAATTTTTCTTACCCAATCAATAAAACTAACGGAATATGAGGAGGGGTCCTATGCGAACAACAGTATATCTACTATTATTTTTGGCCGTTTTGTGTCTGCCCGGTTGTCAGGGCGGCTCAAGTTCACACAACAGTACGACCGGAAGCGATCCCGGATATGATCCCGGAACAATTGATTATGCCGCTTTAGAAGATCTCATCCTGAAAGATGATCCAGCATATGCCTACGAAGTCGGATCCGTCGCCTACTATGTTGATGCCAGCAACGGATCGGATACGAATGATGGTAGTGAAAATTACCCATTTGCCACAGTTTTGTACGCGTTAAATCAGGCTCATGGGGGGGAAGTCATATATGTTGCCGATGGTGATTACGGTGACTTGTCCTTTGGGGCCATCTATTCCAGCACCAGTGATAAAGCAGTTCCGATCCCAGAAGTATTTACCGATTGGGTGACCCTGAAGGCTATGGATGGACAACAGCCGACTTTGGATCATGTCAAATTGGGAACTTCAACCGATGAAGGGGGTTGGTTATCTATTCCTTTTGATCGAATATACAATAGTAACCTGCGCTTGCGTATTGATGGCTTCAGAATTACGGACACTGTCACTATTACCGGCAGCCGTTATGTAGAAATTCGCAATTGTAAGATATCCAAAAAGGGTGATTTTTCAGCCATGACCAATGCTGAAAAACACAAATATATGGATGAAACCGGTATCAGTGTTCGCAATGGCCAGTATGTCAAATTACTCTACAACGAAGTTACTAGTACCGGTCGAGGGATTAGCGGAATGACAACTGATTTTGTTGTTAAAGGGAATCACATTCATCATATTACTCACGATGGCATACAGGTGCATGGCGGTACAAACTGGCTGATTGAAAATAACATTATCCACGACCTGGATGACGGCGTTAGTGATACTGATGCGTTTGCTACTGAATATAACCAGCATGTTGACGGCATGCAGCTCTATTTAATTGCCAGTAGCCACCCTGAGATATATGCCAATAAACTGGAGAACTTTACCTTTCGCGGCAACTTGATCTACCATGTTGAAGCGATGGACATTATGCTGAATGATGATAGTGTCAAAGACAGTGGGTACTATAACGTTGTCTGGGAAAACAATATCTTTGGCCCTTCTAACGGGTATTTGTTCATTATGGGGGCAGTTATTGAACGAGGACATGTCTTCCGCCATAATACCATTTTGTATACTCCAAATGATCAATGGACCAGTCAGTGGGGGCGGGAGCTGGGAGCCAACTTTGGCTCGCCCGATAGCACCAGTTACTACGTTCAGACATGGTGGACCGCCAGTAACCATACTGATTATTATTTTTACAATAACATCCTAGTCAAATCACAGATTTCACCTTGGTTCAGCCTGGATAGCCACAGGCTCGCCTACAATAACATTTATTACACCGGCAATTCTGATTTGACACTGGCCGATGATGCAGGATTCACCGTATCGGACTTGCCCTATGCTCCGATTGAGACAAGCGTGTTGGACGCTATTGAAAGCGGTATTGTTCCTGGAGCTTTAGTTACAGACAGCCCGGCTATTGATGCTGGCGATATGGTTATTCCCGGACTTATTTCTTACAACCGAGATTTTTTAGGACAAAAGCGGGATGAATTTCCCGATGTCGGGGCGATAGAAGAATAAGTCACTCTGCAATGAACCCCAACGCTCAACATGTCAACCGTCGCCTTGCCCCCTCCATAGTTCTTCCTGCTTGGCAGAAGGAGGTGAGCTGATATCAGTAATGAATGTCTATTATAAATTGAGTCATTTCAGAATCTCCGGTAAAACCAATTTGAAAAGGAGATTTGCGGTAGAGATCCGAAACACTTCTATTGCCAGGGCAAGTGATAGTCATGGATATCAATGGGTTTCTCTTTATCGATTACGGAAAGAGGACTGATGTTTTCTTTATTGAAAAAAAGGGGGAAATTATATGGTAACTGCCAATATAAAAACACCTGGAGTGTATATCGCTGAAATCAATGCATTCCCTAATTCGGTAGTACCTATAGCCACTGCTGTGCCGGCTTTTATCGGTTATACGCCAACAGCCGAATACCAAGGAAAATCTTATTATAATCGGCCTCAAAAAATCACTTCCTTTGCCGAATTTCAGGCGATCTATATGAAAGCCAATCCGGCTCCGCCGGCTGATCCTGCTGTACAATACAGTCCTGAGTATTATCTTGTCGAGCAAAAGGAACAACCTGACAATGGTAATTATCTGCTTATCGGAGGGAGCTATTATTCCATTGTGCCCGATCCCAATACGATCTATTACCTGTACAACAGTATCCGGCTTTTTTACCAGAATGGAGGAGGGGACTGTTATATCGTTTCTGTTGGGACCTATGGTGCGGCAAGCGGCAAACCGGGGGATGTGGGTTCCCAGATTGTAAACCCGAATGTCAAATTGGCGGATTTGAAAAGTGGACTGGAATTATTGAAGAATGAACAGGAACCGACGATGTATATCTGCCCTGAGGCGACATTGCTTTCTGTTGATGATAATGCGACCTTGATGCAGTCCATGCTGCTTCAGGCAGAAGAAATGCAGACCGCGATGTGTTTGTTTGACATTATCGGGGGAAATGCACCTGATCCGATTATGTATCCCGACGACATTGAAGCTTTCCGAACTGGTACCGGCAGTAACGGACTGAAATTCGGAGCCGCTTATTATCCCTTTATCGGGACAACCATTATGCAGGGTTCGGATATTAATTTTACCAATCTTTTTGGAGGCGATACCAAACAATTGGGTACTTTGCTGAATCCGGCGGCCGCTCCCAATGCGGTGGCTGAAAAGATTCTGAGCCTTATAGAGAGTCCGCCTGCCAATCCAATGACCAATTCGCAGCTTAACTCAGCTCTTCTCAACGCCTCAAAAACCTACAGCCAGATTGTCAGGCATGTGTTGGCTGATGTCAATATTCTGCCTCCCAGCGGCGGTATGGCTGGTGTTTATACGGTAAATGATAATGAAAATGGAGTTTGGCATGCTCCGGCCAATACAAGTATTGTCGGTGCGGCTCACCTGCCTATCCGCCTGACAGACTCACAGCAGGAGAATCTCAATGTGGATGCTGTTTCCGGAAAGTCGGTTAATGCCATTCGTTTTTTCAACGGTCAGGGAATCCTTGTCTGGGGAGCCAGAACCCTGGATGGAAATAGTCAGGATTGGCGTTACATTGCGGTACGCCGTACTATGACCTTTCTTGAACAGTCTATAAAGCTGGCAGCAAGGGCTTATGTCTTTGAGCCCAACACGACCAATACATGGGCTGCCATCAAGAGTTCCATCAGCAGTTTTTTAACCGATGTATGGAAGGAAGGCGGGCTGCAAGGGGCTAACGCCTCGGAAGCGTTTCAGGTTGAATGTGGCCTTGGTTCCACCATGACCGCTGAAGATATTCTCAATGGATTTCTGAAAGTAACCGTTTTGGTGGCTGTTGTGCGTCCGGCGGAGTTTATTGTCATTAGTTTTGAGCAGGAAATGGCGAAATCCGGCTGATTCGTTTTTTATGCGGCTTTTTCGGAGAACTCAACAGGATTCAGGGCAATGGCGCTGAGTATAAAGTAAGCAATTAATGTAAGGGGAACTATTATGGCCGATGATGGCAGTGCGGAAGGGACAATATGGCCCATGCCGAAATTCCGGTTCGAAGTGGATTTGGGAGATGAACTTCAATGTGTCGCATTTCAGGAAGTTTCTGGATTGGATCAGGAAGTACAGGTTATAGAGTACCGGGCCGGTGACAGTCCTTTATTGTCTACAATCAAAATGCCGGGAATTTTGAAGTACGATAATATCACCATGAAACGAGGTGTGTTTGTCAATGATAACAACTTCTGGGAATGGATGAACGAGATCAAGATGAACATTGTCAAGCGACGGACAATGCTGATAAAACTGCTGGATGAAGCAGGGGCAGTAACCATGCAGTGGCAGCTGAATAATGCCTGGGTCACGAAAATTACAGGAATAGATCTGAAATCAGATGCGAATGAAGTAGCTGTTGATACACTGGAAATTGCTCATGAGCAACTGATTGTTTTAAATGGCTCATAGGGAAGCCTACTAATCTCAAAGGCACCAACGGCGATAAGATAAACGCCATCCTGGGCGCATGTGGTTTCTGATAAATAGGGGGGCTTGTTTTCCTTGTTTTCAATTTGGCTCTGCCCATGGATGCGTCAGCATCGTTGGAAAAAATGAAGCCGTCTGGCGGGCCGGGACCTGGCGATCTTAAGACTTTATTGATGGAATGAGACAAGCAAAGTCACGGGGTCGCGCCCCCGCACTGCGCCTTACTATTTTTCACAATCAAGCTAAAAATAGTAAGCACAAAAAGCCCTTTTTAATATGTCCGTGTTCGGGCGTCGTTGTTTTTCAAGAAACAGCCAGAAATTGACCAGCCGGCCTGACGGCTCACCCCCCGCCTGATGGCCAGAACCGCATTATTGATGGATAATGGTTTTAAAAACGAATACCGATAATCCCACGGCATTCCGCACCAACTGACGCCCTTGCCCATTAGCTGCGACAGCAGCGTGGGCTGCCGGTTAATTGCACCTGGCAATCTTTAACCGTAGCCCAACACAGCTATCGTCAGTTACCTTGACCTTCAAAGATTTTTTTGATTCGTTTTTTCATCGCTGGAAAAAATGAATCCGGCTGCCGGGCCGGGACCCGGCGGTTTTGATGTGATTTTCTGCAGATGGATTCCACAATTTCATACCGAGCCAAGAAGGCCGCCCTTGAAACTCTTGCTAAACATCTTGACTCAAGCTAAAAAAACACTATCCTCTCCTCTCATTAAAACTTTCCAGATAGTTATTTCTTATAGCAACTTATTTTATCCTTGAGGGGGGATACCGATGAAACTTGTTGCTGCCAGAGATATTACGGTTGCTGACCTGCCGTATATTTCCAATCCTTTTTTCGCTAAAAACGATGTCCGTGACGCCTATTGTGGCGGTTTTACCAGCATTCACAATCTAAACGAATTTGTTCCTTGGCAGTGGCGCAATTATCAACAGGGCCTTGATGAGCTGCTAAAAAAAATTGACAAGATGGAAGTCTGCCTCGTCTACTCTATGAAGCTCCCCTTCTTGGGGGTCGTCTACTGGCAGCAGGACCCTGACTCCCCAAACAATCCTCAAAAAGGCCGCTGGGTCGCCAGCCTGTCAGGAATAAACCAATATGCAAACCTGCAGGGAATAGTCTCATCTGCTTACAGTAAAAACATGGTCCCACAAACCCACAGCCAGCAGAGCTCTTTGCAAAGCAGCACAGCCAAAACGGTGGTCAACCAAGGGTTTGAGAACAGTGTCGAAGGCGGCAGCCGTAAGACTCTGAGTCAGAGACCGGTGATGGCTAAGCCTGCGGAGGCCGAAAGAGGCGATCACGTATTGCAAGAGGCTACTGCATTTAAGCAAGCTGACTTTGCAAGTACCTACAGCATGCGACTTTCTCAGACGCCCGCTGAGACAAATGACGTTGTTGGCACAGCGTTGACCGCTGGTGGTTTGAGAACTGGGCTTGGACTTTCGAGGGGGACTGTAGTATCATCTTCCGGTGAGAGGGTGGTTCCAGACAACGAAGCTGTGCTTTCTAGGTTGTCACAGCCGGGTGGCTTAGTGGCGACAGAAGGAAATCAAGTCCTTAAGTTCAATGGAAAGTTGAGCAACCCAACTCACCCGTTATTCAAACATGGCCCAGATGTAACTGACCAATACATTTATGACCGCGTGGCAAATGAATTAGTGGCAAAAAACCGTACGGGGTTAAGAACGGCGTTTAATGACAGAGCGCAAATGGAGTCAGCTATTTCTGAAACATTTTCGCTTAAGCAAAAAGAAATAAATGCTTGGATAGCATCAAACCCAAAAGCCGGAATTCCTCGAGCATTCGAAGCGAATCCGGGTATGGGTAACTTAGGGCGAGGTTATGAAGTTACAACAAAGGGTGGCCCAGTTGTTCCTATTAATCAATCCATGCCAAACGTGAACTTAGTCCTGATACCCGATGGTAAAGGTAGTTTCTTAATTCATACGGCACATCCATTTTAGGAAAATAATTAATGATAGGTGAAGATTTTGATTGGCGATCAGCACTGCTGCAACTATTTTCGGCAACAGTTAATCAGCAAACCTTGGAGGAGGCTGCTGAGTTGATGGTGTCAGTAAGTGCTACTGATAAAAATTATCATGAAGAGTGCATGTTTACACTGGAACAAGCTGTGCAAGCAGCCGAAAGTGGAGACGAATCTATTAAAGACTACATCAATAAGAGCGGTTATCAGGTCGGAAATCTTTGTGATGCAGTAGAACTTTTGAATGACTTTCACCATGTCTATTCCGAGGAGTATGCACGAAATTCATAGTGGCTGAGAGTTTTATGTTGTTCCAAACAAAAACTTCGATGTTTTAAATCAATCTGGACGTACAGAACTGGATGCAAATGGTTTCTACAGAACGGAAGGTCTTAGCACTCATTCGTCTATGGCAGAACTTATGGAAACGGGAGCACTGCCGGGTAGTAAAGGTGTAACTCTTACTGACCGGATGGCGAGATTCGGAGATGTCTACGATTTAGGACGTTTGGACGGTAGGAATATTGAGTTCTCATTAGTGACCGAAAGAGTCGAAGGAAAATTAATTAAAAGGCTTTATAGCGGTAATGCTTGGACGAGTCCTGTCCCTAGAGATTCAAGATTAATTGGCCACGGTCATCCGAATGAAACTGCAACCCAACTCTGGCCTTCTCCGGGCGATATGAATACGGTCAATGCCAGGGTAAAACTAGTACCACAAAGGGGACGCTCTAAGTACCACAAAGGGGACGCTCTTAAAAGCTTAACTCATCGTGTATGACAGCACAGTCTACAGTTCGGGATACTCTGCCAGCAATTTTTTCCCGCGCCTTGCCGCAATCGTGACCCCAGAGCCAGTAATACCAAGGCGTCGTGCTATGTCAACACCTCGATGACCGCTTGCAAAGGCTTTATGGCAGATAATGCTTCTGGTGTTGGCAATCTGTTGCGAGCGACTCTGCGATGTCAGCTCTGTTATCGACAGGCCAGTTTTGGCACAAACCTGCTTAACGATCTCGTCCAAGGAGAGTTCTGCAACAGACGGTTTTTCTTCCACTTGCTGCAGGAGTTGTTCAACAAAATCTCCGCGCCCCAAGACCCGCGCATCCCGAAAATTATCTTCCGGTTGTTCCGCCGCTGCCTGGCGTCGCTGCGAGCCGGAACCAACTAGATCGTTTCTGTGCCCCATGGCGATGCCATCTGCAACAAAAGTACAGTAACCTTGACGTGAAGTTTTCATGGTTTCACCAAACCGCGCCAGCACTTCGGTTGTCACTTGTCCCGGCAGGGTTCGTTGACCGAGCAACACAGAGTGTCCGCACCACGGATAAAGATCCAGTTCTTCAAGGGTTGAGATGATTCCTGCACGTAGCGGATTCAGGTGGATGTAACGCACCAGTTCCAGCAGATACTCTTCTTCGTCACAGACAATCGATTTATAACGATTCTGGAAAAGATGGCCGGAACGTTGATGCCGGTGGTTGAAGGTGACAGCGTAACCGGTCAAGAGTCGCCGCATGAATTTAGCCAGAGGAGTCGAATGTGGGCAGAATAAAAGATGGACGTGGTTGTCGAGAAGCGCCCAGGCCAGGCAATCCGTTTCAGTCGCAAGCAACAGGTCAGAAAAACGATTAACAAAATTGCGACGATCGTCATCATCGACAAAAATATTCCGCCGTTCAATCCCACGGAAGATAACGTGCTGTAACAGATTCGGGATGTCGATACGGGCAGAACGTGGCATTTGTGGAAAGTAGCAGAAGAAGGTTTGTTAGTCAATGATTTAAGAGCGTCCCCTTCGGTTCTATAATGATTTAAGAGCGTCCCCTTCGGTTCTATACTGTCATTTATAACAATCAGTGGCGGTATCCGCCTGTTGATTAATTCGGGCTGCGAAACCCGGTTGCAGATTTTGCTGCAACGTTGATAGCGTAGCCTTGGCCATGGCGGCTGTCAAGGGAATTAGGGGTTCTGTACTGGCTTATCATAACGAATCACCCTCTTTTGTACTTTTGAATTGCCCTTTATATTTTTCTATCTTCAAACCAAGAAGCTTTGCGGGTTCTTTGGTCAATAGGTGGTAGTTTTAGAAGAACAACTACTAAGGTTATTGTAGAGATAAAAGAGATCTATCTGCATGGGTGATAATTAATTTCATAGGGTTCATTTGCCAGAGAGTGAGCATTTTATGGGGAAAAAATCTAGACTGAAACGTGAACGTAGGGCTACCCAGAAAAAGCCCAAGAAGACTTTACTACCTCATGAAATAGAATTTTGTCGTGCCTGTAATGAGATTAAAGCCCTTTTTGCTCATTACTCAGCCTATGACGTAATCACATCATTGAATATTTCAGATCTTTGGCTTCCTAATATATCTAGCCAGGTTAAGCATATCCTTGCTTTCTCTATTTCCGTTGCTATGAATAAGGACAGTTTTGAGGGTGAAAAGAGAATAGAAACATATTCAGATTTCAAACATTTTCTTGAGCAATTATATGCAGTATTGCCAAGCTTTCCTATGCTTGAAGACTACATGCCTGAGCAAGATTGGGGAGAAGTGAGTTTTTTGTCAAAGGGAGTGCTCCTGAAAATATTTTATGGAGGAGTTGTTGAGCGAATATCAGATTTTATTACCGCGTTTAATCTAATACATGGTTCTGGGACTCAAGCAAGTCAGGATATGCATCTTGCATTACTATTACAAGATCACATTTTGACGTCCGTTGAGCCGGATGTTTCTGGCGATTTAGATCGCTTGCCAATTGGATATATTGAGATTCCAACGGAAATTTTTTGGAAATCCTGTCGTGATGCTCTTATCTCCCTAGCAGGGCAAGATACCTTTGCGGGGATAAGCCCGGGTCTGATAATAAAGCTTGGGGCTTTGACAAGCCCAGCCCAGTATAATGATTTTGGTGATGCTGTAATGAAAGGCTCTGCGCTCCCTGCCTTCTTTGTTGATTTGGATACTTGTTGCCTGCCATTGGCGTCCAGAAATTCAGCATCCAATGTTATCGAATATTGGGCAGACAAAGAAGGTGTCGTTAAGCAGGAGGTGATAGCTGATTTTGTTTCGTCTCGGTTCCAACGCGTTATTAAAGGCCCTTTTAAGATCATTTCCTGTCTTGGGGAACATCCATTCATTTTTTCTGCTGCGATTCTCAGCGGAGAAAATCCGTACTTGATCATAACGTTAGATAAAAATAATCTAAGCAGCATGCCGAGGTTTGAGAGCATTTTGAGGCAAGTTGTTAGTTCGGGTGACTGGGGATTGCGATTGAATGCTAGTCAAGAGGTGGTACAAATTCGTAAACCGAATGGAGCCTTGCCAACCATTGACCAACTGGCTGTCATTGTGGTGCTTTCGCACGTTTCGACAGTCACTGGTTTTCTAAAACCTCCTAAATTGAAGGCTCGCATTTTGCCTTTTCCAGACTTTATTACGATTTTTGATTCTGCAAAGAATATTGAGGAGCTAGATCGCTATTGGGCGTTTGTAGATGCTAATGCCCAGCAAGTTGGTAGGTTCGCAGGGCCGGTTGATTTTTTTGCAGCCTTTCGTGATTCCAATTCGTTGTTGGTAGATGGTGCCGTGACGCCCTCTATGATTACTTTAGATCCACACTGGGGCACATCTTGGCGATATCGCATGGTAAAAGAATATTGGGACAATGCCCCACCTTCTTTTCCTGAACAGCCGGAAAATACTGCTTGGATTTCTGAGAAGGATGAATATGGACTTTACAAGTTAACAGCAAAAAATATTCCTGCATTATGTTGGAGTTCGGTCATTGGTAAATGTACGGTTCATTTTCTATTGGTGGTTGGAAATCAGCCCATCGGAGTTGACGACGGACGTGTTCTTGAGTTGTTAATCCATTGCTTGGCTGATTCTCTTAATCAGAGAAAATCGATCCTTTCAAGTTTGCCTTTATTTGATAATTATAGACAGATTTTAACGACATGCTATGTGCAAATGGATTCTCTTGCTTCTCAGGGGAGTGCAATCAACTCAAAACCTTCCTTGTTTGAAGGCTGGAAAACCCTTTCAAATATTACTCATAAATTTTTACATATTAGCGTCGAAGCAAATATTCAGCGTGTTCATCGGAGTCTATCCAATGCGATTGATGCTACTTTTGAGGTTGAAGTGCTTTCAGAATGGATTAAAGGGGCTTCTTCAATTGTAGATATCCCTATCCTTTCTAAATTATTTCCTGTTTTGGAAGAGACTTCTTCTAGAAAACCTCGCTTTATGATGAAGGTTATGGATAGAGAAGTGGATATTCCGCAGTATGCTAGCCCTCTTGTTCCCAACCCTGAACATTATAAGATTGCAAGACGTGATCTTGCCATTACGTTCAAAGCGCTGGGGGCAAATGAAGGACAATATGAACTCGCGGAAGCTAAAAAATTGATTGATCCGGCAAGAGATCAGTTTAGAAATTTGATTCATAGCCAAATATCTATTTTGAAGCGCGATGATCTTATTTATTTTTGTGTAGGGCAATTGGATGAATTGATTGCAGAGTACGACCGAGAGAAGATCAAAATCAATATGAGCTTATCGCACGAGGTAGAGTATGATCGTACTGCGAGACTAGCTGAAGCATATGATCATTTTGTCAAGGACTCCCGAAATTACAGATACCTGCTTGAATGCTCTCTCAGCATGCCAACCTCGGGCAGTACAGAGGTGACAAATGAGAGGGCAATACAACTAATAGCCAGTATTGATTGGCTTATGGTTCTTTTTAATGCTAGTGATGTTTTGCATAATGGACTTGATGTTGCAGGATTGAAACTTGACAACTTCTTTATTCCTCATATCTATTATTCAGATATGAATGAAGCCCGTGAATCCGAATTTGCAAATGAGATAGCCGATTTTAAACTAGGAATGGGATTAAACCCTAATGATGAAGTTAAAGCGATTCGACCGGAAGATCCAACATGGAAGGCGCTCGGGCAGGCTTTTAAAAATGACACTGGGGTATCTCTAAACGACTTGATTTCAGGACTGTTAATCCTTTCTCGATGGCCATCTGCAACAAAATCAGAAGATCTGTCCTTTGTGTATTCAGCTTCTGTTGAGAATGTATGTGAAACTTTGGTCGGGATCATTGGTGAGCTAAATAGAGATGCGTCAAAGCATCTTTTATCTTTAATAACGCTTGATCCGAAAAAGATCCGTCGTTTACTTGGAAAGTCACAAGATGAAGGCGATGTTCCTATATGGGAACACAATAAGCGAGGTGATCGGTTTACAATTAAGCCAGTTATTTTAGGGAAAAATGGGATTATGCACTGGGGTGCTGCTTCTGCAGAAAGGGCGGCCAGAATATGGCAAAATACTTTTGCTAGTGGCTATATGCCCGCCGATTTTGATTGGCCGGAGGTCAAAGAGGTGGTACGAGGCATCAAGTCCCGTATGGAGAAGCGGCTAGAGACAAAAACTGCTGAAATCCTTTCTCGTGCTACGCCCTATGTAGCTGGAGGGGTAGATTTTATGCGCCGCTTTCCTAACGAAAGCTTTGAAGATGTTGGTGACTTTGATGGACTAGCCTACTGGCCAGAAACGAACCAGTGGCTTATTGCAGAATGTAAATACAATCAACCAGTCTTCTGCTTAAAAGATGGTAGGCGTCTAAGGGACCGCATTTTTGGAACACCCACGCATAAATCGCAGTTTACTAAAATAGAAAGACGGAGGTTTTTTTTTAACACTCATCTTGATCAGCTTCGACTCCTTCTTGGGTGGCCATCACCGCAGGAAGGCTTATTGCCTATTACGCATGAAATTTATGTTAGCCTTGATATATATTGGTGGATGCGCAACCCTCCTTATCTGATTCCTACTCATTTTGTGCGCGTCGATGGCCTTGATAATTGGCTTCGAAATTTTGAACTTTTGAAGTAATTATGGTCCAGGCGCAGGCTTTGGCATTTAACTTATCGCTCCTGTTTTAAAGGTTGTTGATACCTGCGGCAGACCTTCGAAGATCCAAGTGTGGGTTAGCGAGAGCCATCTGTCAATTTTACGGGTCCTTCATAGAGTTGAGCCCACTGCCGACAGGCAAGCGCGTAATAACTCTCTACGAGGTAGTGTAAAGAATCTTTCGCTTTTTTCGGCAGCGCCCGATTTTAGTTAGCCTGCATCCGCCTCCATCATTTGCTCAAAATCCTGTTCCCTGAGTAAGTCCATGTTCAGATATTTCTTCTGCCCCCATTTTGTTCCAGCAATATGTCGTAATCTTGCGGCACACAGCATTAATGCCGAATGACCATCGGGGAATGCGCCGACAACCTTAGTTCGGCGCCTGATTTCCTTCATAATACGCTCAAGAGCATTGTTGGTGCGAATCCGACTATGATGACTCCTTGGAAATTTATAGTAAGTCAGAGTTTCATCTATCGACTCCCGAACTTTCTGAGCGGCCTCTTTCAAACGTAAGGCTTCAAGCTTTTCAATGATCTGCTCAGCTTTTTCCTTGGCTGCAGCTTTGTCTTCAGATGCATGGATCGCTTTCAGCATGGCCGCGACGTCTTTAACCCGTCTTCTTGGAACAGTATTGAACACATTCCGGTAAAAATGGACCATACAACGTTGCCATTTGGTCTCCGGATAGTATTCGGCCAATGACTCTACCAGCCCCATACAGGCATCGGTTATAAACAGGCGAACACCGCGCAAGCCGCGCTCCTTCAAATGCCGCAGGAATCCAGACCAACCCGCCTTGTCTTCTTTGTGTCCCTCAGCAACACCGAGAATCTTGCGATAGCCATCACTGTTAACGCCGATCGCAACCAGGACAGAAACGTTGCTGACTTCTCCGGCCCAGGAACGTTTTAGAACGATACCATCCAGATAAACATAAGGAAATTCGTCCCCAATGGGCTGCTTCCGCCATTGCTCGATCTTTGTGTAGACTTTTTTATTCAGATTGCTGATCGTTCCGGGACTGACTTTCGTGCCCCACAATGCTTCGGTAATATCCTCGACACGTCGAACCGATACACCAGCTAAATACATTTCGATCAAAGCTTCTTCAACGGATGCTTCCCGACGTTTGTAGCGTTCAATGATCGCTGTCTCAAAGGTCTGTTGCCTCAATTTAGGGACCTTTAAATTGACTTCACCAGCCGTCGTTTGAAGTTTCCTTTGATAATGCCCGGCCCTGGTATCAGTACGTGCCTCATTTCGTTGGTATTTCTCAGCATTGCATAAGCGATCGGCTTCTGCATCCAACATGTCATTCAACGTCTGCTCGACGGTACTACGTACGATTTGACCCAAATGATTTTTGACAGCAGCTTCATTCAGTTGAATGATCTTATCTTGCTTTGGTGTACAATCATTTTCCACGGCAGTGTTCTCCTTTGGACTAGAGTTTGTGTTTGGCGATACAATTCTAAACATTTAGGACACTGCCGTGTCTTTTTAAAAAAGCGAAAAATATTTTACGTTATCCTCTACGAATCAACGTTTTTACTGCTTCCGGTTTTCCATATGTTTAATAGACGTTAGGTCTTGAACCCCTTCTGGATTCATACCAGATTGAGTAGACGAATTAGGCGGAAAGCGTCTTGGATATATCAGCCTCGTCAAGGTTTGAAAAATGACTTTTTAATTTAAGGTAACAAGCAAAAGAAAGTGATAGGTGAAAAGGGGAGGGGATGAATTTAGGGAGCATAAGAAGAAAAAAAGTATCACCCAATGTATCACCCAGTACATTAGATATCAAAAAAGCACTTAACGGATAATCGCTAAGTGCTTGATTTTTATGGTGGAGCTACGCGGGATCGAACCGCGGACCTCTTGAATGCCATTCAAGCGCTCTCCCAACTGAGCTACAGCCCCTTTCAAGGTGGGCGATTTATAGCAAACCAAAGCTGGGGGTGTCAACAGGAAAAATTCGATAAAATTTGTGTCGCAGCAATAATTGAAAGATATTCATTCCGGCTTCGTGTAAAACATATCTCTGTTTGATGCTACATTTTTACTAGCAACGTTTAAATTTCTGGGTGATTTGTGCGTAATTGCCTGTGCTCACTGCTTTATATAGATATCTTGTTGAAACGACAGGTGGCATGCTAAACTTCTGCGCACTGATTGTGATTATTCCTTTCAACTGTAGCAGCCGACGGGGAATATAAATGACTGCAAAACAGGAATTGCTGAGACTTATTCCCGCTGTTGACCGGATTCTTCGTGAGCCTGCGTTGCAGGACTTAGCCGGGCTGTTGCCTGCAGACTTGCTGGCTCAGGAAGTCCAGGCCACTGTTGGTCTGGTGCGCCAGCGTATCCTTGCGGGGGAGGCTGTTGGTCCGGATATGTTGTCGGTCGAGTCGTTGTCCGCCTGTGCAGTTAACTCTTGCCGTCTGTTTATCCAGCCATCGTTACGTAAGGTCATTAATGCCACCGGGACACTGCTGCATACCAACCTGGGCCGGGCGCCTTTGCCGCACAAAGCCTTGCAGGCCATAGAGCATGTTGCTGCCGGTTATTCCAATCTGGAGTTTGATCTTGCCAGCGGCGAACGCGGGCAGCGTTACAGTCACGTCGAAAAGCTGTTGGTCCAGCTAAGCGGGGCCGAAGCTGCTCTGGTTGTCAATAATAATTCCGGTGCGGTACTGCTGGCTCTTACTGCCTTAGGGCAGGGGCGTGAAGCGATTGTTTCGCGCGGGGAACTGGTCGAAATCGGTGGTGCCTTTAGGATTCCTGATGTTATGGCCGCTGGCGGGGTTCAATTGCGGGAGGTGGGAACGTCTAACCGTACCCATTTGCGCGATTACGTCGGGGCCATCGGTGATAATACTGCGCTTCTACTGAAGGTGCACACCAGCAATTACCGGATTGTCGGTTTTACCAAGGAAGTCTCCGGGCGCGAGCTGGCTCCTTTAGCCAGGGAGCATAATCTAGTGTTGATGGAGGATCTTGGCAGTGGGCTGCTGCTCGACCTGAGCCGTTATGGGCTGGAACGTGAGCCGACGGTTCCGGAAGTCGTGAAAGCGGGGGTTGATGTAATTACTTTCAGTGGTGATAAGCTGCTGGGCGGACCTCAGGCCGGTATTATTGTCGGTCGGGCCGAGATGCTTGACAAAATGCGCAAACATCCACTGGCGCGGGCGTTGCGCATTGATAAATTGACGTTGGCAGCCCTTGAGGCAACTCTGCACTTATATCTGAACCCGCAACAAGCATTACGGGACATTCCGGTGCTGCAGATGTTTGCGGCTGAACCGGAGGCGCAACTTAAGCGCTGTCAGCGGGTATATGACAAACTTGGGGCTCTGCAATTGGCAGCGGAAATAACACTGTGTGAAGATATTTCGCGGGTTGGCGGGGGCGCGATGCCTTTAACGGAGTTAAGCGACTGGGCGGTTGTGATTAAGCCGTTGGCTATGAGTGTTGCCGAGTTGAGCCGCCGACTGCGCAGTTATACTCCTGCTGTTGTGGCACGGGTACAGAACGACCAATTATGGATTAATTTGCGCGCGGTTTTTGCTGCAGAGGAAGAAAATCTGGTACAAATTCTGGTCTCTGCCATGCGGGACGTTTGATTGTGAATACATCTGGGCATTACATCATTGGTACGGCTGGTCATGTTGATCATGGTAAAACGGCGCTTATCCGTGCTCTAACCGGTATTGAAACTGATCGCTTGCGTGAGGAACAGCAACGGGGCATTTCTATCGAGTTGGGCTTTGCCCGCCTTGACCTGGGAAATGGGCAGGTTGCCGGCGTCGTGGATGTCCCGGGGCATGAAAAATTTATTCCGCAGATGCTCAGCGGTATTGCCGGTATCGACCTGGTTTTGCTGCTGGTTGATGCCAATGAAGGGGTCATGCCTCAAACCCGTGAGCATCTCGAAATTATGGAACTGTTACAGGTCCGTAACGGTATCCTGGTTATTTCCAAGGCCGATCTGGTTGAGGAGGATTGGCTGGATATTATCGAAGAAGAGATTCGGGAGCAGGTGGCAGGAACTTTTCTGGCTAAAGCACCCTGTTGCAGGGTTTCTGCGTTGAACGGGACTGGCCTTGATCATCTGCTGCAGGTGATTCGCGAACGGTTGGCCCGGGTATCGGCGCGGGACGCCAGCGGTGCGGTACGTCTGCCGGTTGATCGCTGTTTCAGTATCAGCGGTTTTGGGACCGTGGTCACTGGGACTTTGAACAGTGGTACGATTCATAACGGTGATGCTCTTGAAGTTCTGCCTGCGGGCATTACGGCACGGGTGCGAGAACTGCAGGTGCATGACCAGACTGTGGAAAAGGCTTTTGCCGGGCAGCGTGTTGCCATTAATCTGTCCGGAGTCGCGCGTGAAGAAGTCCCGCGTGGTTCGGTTATTGGTACGGCTGGTCTTTATCGCCCTGCCGAGCGGCTTGATGCTCATCTCAGACTGTTGGCGACGGCACCACGATCTGTTAAGTTTCGCGATCCGGTTCATCTGCACCTTGGGACGGGTAGGGCGGTTGCCAGGGTTGTGCTGTTGGATCGGGATGAGCTTGAAGCCGGTCAGGAGGCTTATGTTCAGCTGGCCCTCGATCAACCGTTGCTGGCTCATCGTGGTGATCGCTTTATAATTCGCTCCTATTCACCTATGGTGACTATTGGCGGAGGCGTTGTTATTGATAGTGAACCGCACAAGCATAAACGTTTCCACCCCGAAGTCATTAAACGTCTTCACGATTTGTCTTCCGGCGATCTGGGGTTCTGGTTGCAGAAGCTTGAAGAACTGCAGGTTGCCAGGGTTAAGGATCTGGAAAAGCACACCGGAACCAGTCGCGAACAGCTGCTGGCCGGGTTGCAGCAGTTATCGGATGCCGGTGAAATTGTCTTGTTGGGCGATCAGTGGGTGACCACCGGTCTGGTCCGGAGCTGGAAACAACAGATACCGGCAATTGTTCAGGATTATCAGGTCCGCAATCATCTGTTGCATGGCCTGCCCCGAGCGACGCTGCAGGCCCGCCTCAGTGCCAAACTGGCCGCTAAGAGTTTTGATGTGTTGCTGCAGGATATCATCTACAACGGGGTTCTCGTGCAGCATGGCGATCTGTTGGCGACCCCGGATTGGCAGCCGCAGCCCAACGCTGTTGAACAGGCTGATCTGGAGCGCATTGTCGCAGTGTTTAAGGCGGAAGGGTTTGCGGTTAAAAGTAACCGTGAAATATTCTTACAGCTGGGCATCTCCGTAGACAATATGGAAAGCTATTTGACTTTTTTAGCGCTGGAGGAGCAAATTGTCCGCCTGAACCAGGAAAATTCACTGGCGTATTCCGTTTATGCCGAAGCTGAGCGGCGTCTTGTTGATCTGCTCGCTAAGCAGGAGGCTTTTACCCTGGCGGAATTTCGCGATCTTATCAATAGTGGTCGTAAATTGGCCCAGGCCCTGCTGGAATATTTTGACGCCCGCAAATATACCCGGCGCAGTGGGGATCAGCGGGTTGCCTGGCAATTGCCGGAAACGGTGTAAATGATTTGTGAACCGTGAATTATGTGTCTGTTTACGGTGTATCGATAACCCAACTTAAAGGAAGATGAACTGAAGTGACGAAAAGACTTACTTCGTTATCACGCAGCTCTGGTTGAGCGGCCAAAATTGGTCCAGAGACCCTGGCTCAGGTACTGAGTCAGCTGCCGATAACGCATAATCCTAACCTGTTGTCCCAGGAAATCCCTTTTGCTGATTCCGCGATTTATCGTTTAAGCGATAATCAGGCGCTGGTTCAGTCGGTGGATTTTTTTACCCCGGTGGTTGATGACCCATTTCGTTATGGGCAGATTGCCGCGGCTAATTCTTTGTCCGATATTTATGCTGTCGGTGCGCGGCCGATTATGGCCCTGAACCTGGTCTCTTTTCCGGTCAATTGTCTTGACCCTGAGGTGTTGCTGCAGATTCTGCAGGGTGGGGCGGAAAGAGTTCAGGCCGCGGGTGCGGTTATCGCTGGCGGGCATTCGATTGAGGACGAAGAACCGAAATACGGGTTAAGTGTTACCGGTCTGGTGGATCCGGGGCTCATGGTTACGGCATGTGGCTGTCAGCCGGGTGACCAGCTGATTCTGACCAAACCGCTCGGCACCGGTTTTTTGACCACGGCTTTAAAGGGGGGGATGCTGAGCGAAAGGGATATGGCTGCGGCCATTGACGGCATGGCGACTCTCAACCGCGACGCTTCTGAAGTGATGATGGCAGTGGGGGTTTCCGGTTGCACTGATATAACCGGCTTCGGACTGGCTGGGCATGCTTCTGAAATGGCCAGCGCCAGTAAGGTAGCGATTAAGCTATTCGTTGAGCGGTTGCCTCTTTATCCGCAGGCCAGGGATATGGCGGAAATGGGGCTGGTTCCGGTCGGTGCCCATCGCAATCGTAAATTCTATTTCTCGGCGGTCCGGGGGCAGGAAGACTGTGATCCTGTTGCTCTTGATATTCTTAGCGATCCCCAGACCTCCGGTGGTTTGCTGATCGCGGTTGCTCCGGAAAAGAGTTTACACTTGCAGGAGTCTATGCTGCAGCGTGGTGTGCCGGCCTATGTTGTCGGTGAGGTCTGTTCCGGTGACGCCGGGACCATTATTCTGGAATGCTGAGATATGCTGTCTTTGGGAATTGTTGAGTTAACCGTCCTGGTCGCCATTATTGCTGTTATTGGCGGCTGGCGCATGGTTCCGCGTCTGTTGCGCAGCCTGCAACGCTATCGTTTGCTCCGGCCGGATCTCGCGGCGCGTGTTTCCAGTATCCTGCGGTTTTTTTCCGGGGGCCGATAGGAGCTAATAGGAAAATTTCGCAAAGGGGGAGTAGAGCGAGGCATGCAGTGCCTCGTTCAGGGTCACGATTCCCTGCGCTTCGAGTAGTGGTATCAGTTTCAGAAGCACTTCACCAGTCACAATCGCATCTCCCAGAGCCGTATGGCGGCCAACGATCGTCACACTCAGGCGGGCGGCAAGCTCTTCCAGTGAATGTGAATCCTGGTTCGGATGAACAATAGATGATAACAGTAAGGTATCTAAAACCGGGTTGGTGAAAACCAGTCCGGTTTTGCGTTCCTGCAATTCCAGAAAGCGCATGTCGAACGCGGCATTATGGGCGACCAGGACGGAGTTGTCGACAAAGCGGTGAAAGTGGGGGAGGACCTTGTCGATGGTTGGCTGTCCTTTAAGCAGGCGCGGTTCAATGCCATGAATAGCCACAGATTCTGGCGGGACGAAACGTTTCGGATCGATCAGCTGATCGATGGTTTCGTGGAACAGCAGTTGCCTGTTAATGATCCGTATGGCGCCCAGTTGGATGATCTGGTCTCCCTGTGAGGGGTTGAGGCCGGTTGTTTCCGTGTCAAAGACGACATAGGTCAGCTGGGAAAGTGGAATATCCCCAAGCTCATCCAGATTAGCCCGGCTAAACAGGTTGAACTCGTACGAAACCGGCCGGTGCTCAATTTCACTTTGCAGGCTGGCCCTGCGGTCTTTGGCTAAAGGTGGCAGACCCAGAACAAAACCTTTGGTTTTATGCTCGCCGTCATCAACAAGGCTGATGCTGCCATCCATACGCCTGATCAGATCGTTGACGCTGAAAGGTTTTCCCGTTGCATCAGTCAGCAATGGAGTTCTTTTCCAGTCTTGTAGCAGTTCGCTGTCAACCTGGCTGTCCGGCCACGTGAAAGTTATCTCGGTGTTGTTCTGTTCATCGCTGGTCACTGTGATCACTAACTCTTTAACAGTGGTCTGGTGGTCAAGTTGATCAGCCAGAGAGACCAGGGCCTGAACAATGGTATAACTGTCAATCTGCAACCAGATCCCTGCAGGTGCGGTGGCGGTCACCATGAGGCGGGTACGCTCGCTTATCGTCTGACTGATAATGTCAAGCAGGTTATTGGCCAGAACATGCTCGCTACGGTTAAGTTCATACTGGTGCAAGGCATAGGTGCTGCGTGCCTCATTGGCTTTTTCCTGGAGAATACGTGAGCTGCTGTCAATCTGGCGGCGATAGGAGTCAAGTTCTGTGCTGTTGAGTTGCGGCTTGCTGAGGATGGTACTGATTGCTGAACGGATGCTCTGCAGGTACTGTTGCTGGTCCTCAATCAGGGTTTGAATGAGCGTGTCACGGCGCTTGTCTGCTTCAATCTGGCTGGTCATGTCCTCCAGGGTCAAAACGATACCGGAAATACTGCGCTGGCCATCCTGCTCTGTAAAAAAGGGGGCCATATTGACGCGCAGATAGAGACCGCCTGGGAGGGTCATCATCGTTTTATTGACCAGCTTTGAGCGACCGGACGTATGACATTTATGCAGCATTTCAAGACCATGAACAATAGGGTCCCGGTCGAGAATGCCGAACACTGAGCGTCCCAGCCCCAGGATCCCCTGGTCTGCATGACCTTGCTCCTTGCTGGTGAGGATCTGCTGTGCCTGCTGATTATAGAGGAGAATCTGACCGTCGCCGTTACAGACAATAACACCATGGGGAAGTTCAGACATAAGGGCCGCAAGGCGGGTGCGTTCTTCATTCAGGGTGGCCTGGGCGACGGCAATCTTGCCGGCAACGTCACATTGGAGTTCGGCGAAGGCATCGGCTGACTGGTTGAGAATCTGTGACAGGTATTCTATTTCTTTCGAGGCACTTTTAAGCTCGATTCGATGTTCCGGATTGACTGACGTGATGATTCTGGCGCTTTCAGCGAGTTTTAAGGTTGGGATGATATAATCATTGAATAGCAGATTGATAAGGGCCCCCAGAATAAACAGTATGGTGATGGTGCCCAGCAGGGGGAAGGGGAGCAGCTTGCTGATCATGGTGCCGAGGAGCTGTTGTTGTGCTTCGTCCAGACTGGCCCAGGCGCCAATGAGGCTGGCTGCGATAATGCTGGTTACCGCAAAGTATATAGCAATAAGAAATATCCAGTATTTAAAACTAGGTTTCATAATTGCCGTAACCGCCAAGGCTCCGATTTTAGAGGTGGAATGTTAATGGTAACTCCTTACAATAGTGCCATTGTTCTAGTTTGGAGTTGGTTAATTGGTGTATCTTTTAGATAATTTAATGACGTATTTTAACAAGACTATAGGATAAAAATAAAGGATTGGCAAACATTGTTGTAATTAAGTTGGGGGGATAAAAAAAGCGAACTGCCGTAAGTCAGTTCGCTTTTAATTATTTTAAATGGGTTGTGCAGCGCTATTGTTTATGCCGTAAGGCGTTTAAGCGCTTCCAGGTATTTTTCACCTGTTTTACGCACGATCTCCTCGGGCAGATTCGGAGCTGGTGCGGTTTTACCCCAATCGAGGGTTTCCAGGTAGTCGCGCAGGAACTGTTTGTCAAAGCTGGGTTGGGCGCCGCCGGGCTGATACTCGTCGGCAGGCCAGAAGCGTGAGGAGTCTGGGGTGAGTGCTTCGTCAATCCAGATCAGTTCACCGTTATACATGCCGAATTCAAATTTGGTGTCGGCGATGATGATACCCTTTGTGGCTGCAAAATCGCGGGCCCGCTCATAAATTTGGATACTGGTATCGGATACCTTCTGAGCGAGGTCCCTGCCACACAGCTCGGCCGCCTTGTCAAAGGAAATGTTTTCGTCGTGCATACCAAGATCCGCTTTGGTCGATGGTGTAAACAGAGTCTGTGGCAGCTTGTCGCTTTGCAGCAGGCCTGCTGGCAGTGGAATGCTGCAAACTGAGCCCTGCTTCTGATATTCTTTCCAGCCGCTGCCAGAGATGTAGCCGCGAACGATGCACTCGATAGGCAGGGGGCTGGCTTTTTGGGTCAGCATACTGCGCCCCTCAAGCTGATCGCGGTACTGGTGTGTGACGGCCGGGAAATCGTCGACCTCGGTAGCGATCAGATGGTTGGGAATAAGGTCGGCCATCTGCTCAAACCAGAATTTGGAAATCTGGGTCAGGACATATCCTTTTTGTGGAATCCCTTCGTTCATGATCACATCGAAGGCGGAAATTCTGTCCGTGGTAACAATCAGCAGATGCTCGCCAAGGTCGTAAATATCCCTGACTTTACCGCGATTGATAAGTTTCAGGCCTGGGCAATTGGTTTCTGTGACGATAGGTGTCATGATTTGCTACTCCCACTTTTAAAAGCACTGATCAGGTCTGGTACCATAATATTGATGTCAGCCTGCTGAAGTAAATCGTTGATTTTATTATTAACCATCTGGGTTTTCTTCTCGGCAAGTAGACGGTCTTTAAGTTGGGTGATGGCGGCTTCGTCGGCCATTTTGAAATCTGCCGGCTTGGCTTCTTTGAGTCCGGCGACCAAGTAACGGTTGCCAAGTTCATAGACTTTTGGAGCCACAGAATCGTCAGATGTTAACGTGAAAGCGACATCGGCCAGCTCGGTGACTGCTCCGACGCGGGGGATGAAGTTCCCATAGCTGCGACTGAAATCTCCGGTTTCTTCCGTTGCTACTTTGAGCGCTTTGGCGGCTTTCTCAAGGTTCTTTTGTTGTTTCGCCTCGGCAAGTAATTTTTCAGCCAGTTCTTTAGCCAGGCTGGCTGCCTGCTCGCTACGATAAGCCTGCTCAACTTTGTTTTTTACTTCGGCCAATTCCGGCAGGTGGCTTGGCTTGCGGTCTTTCAGGGCAAACAGGAAAATTCCCTCGGCCGTCTGTATCGGGCGGGCTAACTCGCCAGCTTTAAGTGCAAAAGCGGCCTGGCTGACTTCGAGGATTTTTCCGATACCGTCAATGGGATCTTCAAGTGCAAAAAAGCCTGTTTCTTTAATGCCCAGGTTGTTGGCGGAGGCTGCAGCTTCGAGGTTTCCGGTTTTGCGATTGATATTGTAGGCATCCATGGCCTTTTCATAGGCAAGCTGTTGGGCCTTTTCGGTTGTTAGCCCTTGTTTGACCTGATCGATAACATCAACCAGCGGTTTTACCCCTGCTTCGGTATGTTCGCTGACCTTGATAATGTGAAAACCAAAGGGGGTGCGAACAACGCCGCTTAGCTGGCCTGGCTTCAAAGCGAAGGCCGCGTCTTCGAAGGCACCAACCATGATGCCGCGACCAAAGGTGCCAAGATCGCCACCCTTGTCAGCGTTACTCTTGTCATCTGAGTGGGCTTTTGCCATGGCGGCAAAATCTGCGCCTTCACGCAGCTGCTTAAGCAGGTCTTCAGCAAGTTCGCGCCGTTTGTCAATGGTTTGCTGGTCAGCATCCTGGGCAACTGTCAACAGAATGTGGGCGGCTTTGACCTCTTCCTTGATTTCAAACTTGTCAAGGTTACGACGATAGAAACGCTCGACCTCTTCATCGCTAAAGGGGGGAAGTTCGTTTTTATAGCGGTTCGGGTCAAATTGCAGATAGCGGATGGCAATTCTCTCAGGCACTTCAAATTTGTCTTTGTTTTTCTCAAAGAAAGCGTTGAGCCCCTGGGAATCGACTTTGACCTTTGTTTCGACCAGCGCCGGTGTCAACCAGGCGATGGTAAGATTGATTTTGTCGCTTTCATTGTGAAAGGCCTGCTCAAGTTCGGCGTCACCGATCATGGCTCCCTGTTGCAACTGATCACGGACTTTCTGTGTCAACAGTTGGCGACGCTGGGCGTTTTCAAACTGTTCGGGGGTCATGCGCTGATAATTGAGCACCTGCAGATAACGATCGCGATTGAATTGGCCATTGATCTGGAATGCTTCATATTTGGCGATACTGTCAACCAGCTCTTTTTCGCTGACATCCAGATCCATGGCATCAGCCTGTTGAACCAGAAGTTCCTCTTCAATAAGTTGTTGAAGGGCCTGCTGGGGCAGGTTCAGTTGCTTTTCCAGGACCGCGTTGAAGTTGCCCTGATAGATGCTCTGATAAAGGTTATAGAGATTACTGTAAGCCGTCTGAAATGATGCGTAACTGATCTCGGTGTCATTTACCGTGGCAGCAACATCACTGGCTTGTCGGCCGTTGCGGTCCTTTGGGGCGGTCAACATCGTGTAACCAATAACAAAACTCAAGATGATCAAACCAAAAGCTATTTTGATCAGGATCGATTTTTGCTTGGTTCTGACAAAGTCAAGCATTGCAGCGATACTCCTCTTTTTTTATTGTAGTTTTGGGTAAAAAACAGGCTCGCATGTTAGACCAGCAATTCATTGCAATGCAATCCTTTTTTAGTCCCCTCGGGCCGGTGCTTTGTGGATGTTGCAACTGCTTAATATATATAATCTTAATTCTGGAATAGGTCGTTCAATAAAGAAGATTGTCTGTGTGGTTTCAATTTTTATCCCCGGAAAGCAATGATAAAAATACGCCCTGAAGGGTAATTTGGCAGATCTGTCAATTGTTCGGAGGCTAGTTTTTGCTGAGCTGTCTGGCTATTTCATGTATATTAAATCGTTGCTAAATGTCGTGACTGTTTGTTAGAGTGGCCAAGTTTTTTCGTACGCTCTGCTGGTGTTTCTGAAAAAATGAGAATGTTAATCAAATCTCTCTACAGGATATGAATAATGCTGAATATTTTTAACGCTATCTGGGGAATGTTTTCCAATGATCTCGCGATTGATCTTGGAACAGCCAACACCCTTGTCTATATGCGAGGCAAAGGTATCGTGGTCAGCGAGCCGTCTGTCGTTGCCGTTAAAACAGGTGCCGCCGGGCAGCGTAAAGTGCTGGCAGTTGGGAAGGACGCCAAAGAAATGCTGGGTCGTACACCTGGCAGTATCGTTGCGATCCGACCGATGAAAGACGGCGTAATTGCTGATTTTGACTATACTGAAGAAATGCTCAGATACTTTATTCGCAAGGTTCATAACCGGAAAAACCTGGTACGCCCGCGAATTGTTATCTGCGTCCCTTCCGGTATCACGCAGGTGGAAAAACGTGCAGTCCGTGAATCTGCCGAGTCGGCCGGGGCACGTGAAGTTTACCTGATCGAGGAGCCCATGGCGGCTGCTATCGGAGCCGGGCTGCCAATTACCGAAGCTTCTGGCAACATGATCGTTGATATCGGTGGTGGTACCACTGAAGTTGCGGTTATCTCTCTTGCCGGTATCGTTTATGCGCAGAGTGTCCGTGTCGGTGGTGACAAGCTCGATGAAGCGATCGTCCAGTATATGAAGCGCAAATATAATCTGTTGATAGGTGAGCGCACTGCTGAAAGTGTCAAAATAGGGATCGGTAGTGTTTTTGCGATTCCCGGCGAGACGCAGACGACTATGGAAATCAAGGGGCGTGACCTGGTTAGCGGTATTCCAAAAACGATGGAAGTCGGGTCGGATGAAATTCGTGAGGCCATGTCTGAACCGATTAACACTATTGTCGAGGCTGTTCGTATCGCGTTGGAGAGAACCCCTCCTGAACTGGCTGCAGATATTGTTGATAAAGGGATCGTTCTGGCTGGTGGCGGAGCCTATCTGAAGAATCTTGATGTTCTGTTGCGCCAGGAAACCGGGTTGCCGGTTGTTGTTGCTGAAGATCCGCTGTCTTGTGTGGTGTTGGGGTCCGGTACGGTGCTCGATCAGCTTGACCTGCTGCGTCAGGTTGCTGTCGCGTCCTGATGGTTCCGCTTCTAAAGTGATTCGTTTTTTGACAGGGAGGGTCTTGCGATCCTCCCTGTTCCGTTCCTGTACCACGGGTGTTTTAGTCATTTGGCCAGCCAGGCTCAATGGGGCAAAAAATGCTTCAACTGCTCAGACGTTATCGCATATTCCTGCTGGCAGTGATTGTGCTGTTAGCTTCAGTTCTTCTATATTCCTATAACTTGCGCAACAAACAGACGACCACGTTTTTTGAGCGGGCGGTTCTGACTTTTTCCGAACCTTTTCAGACCGTTATTGACGATTCTTACAAAAGTGTTGTCGGACTTTGGAATCATTACCTGTTTCTTGTCGATGCCAAAAAAGAAAATGACGCTCTGAAAAATGAGGTGGCTGTGCTGCGTTTTCGCCTGCAGGAAGTTGAAGAGATCTCTTTACAGAACAAGCGTCTGCGTAAGCTGCTTGATTTTGTTGATGATCTAGATAGGCCGGCGTTACCGGCTCAGGTGATCGGCGAAGATATCAGTAACTGGGCGAGAACTATTATTATTGATAAAGGCTTAAACTCCGGGTTGCGACATGGCATGCCGGTCGTTGCGGCCCAAGGCGTTGTCGGCCGGGTTATCAAGGTTGCCCAGAACAGCGCCCGGGTTTTGTTGATTACGGATGCTTCGTCGGCTATAGCAGCTTTGATTCAACGTACCCGGACTCGCGGGGTCGCGCGTGGAATGGGTGAGGACTTATCTGTTGAGTATGCCTTGAATCAGGACGATATTGAGGTCGGTGACCTGATGATCACGTCCGGTATGGGGGGTGTGTTCCCTAAAGGATTGCCTTTGGGGCGGGTACTGATGGTTGAGAAAGATCAGTTTGGCCTGTTTCAGAAGGTCAAGGTTCAGACCGTGGTCGATTTTTCGCACCTTGAAGAAGTTATGGTTATTGTCGGAGAAGATTGATGGTCTCCTTTTGCTGTTACATTTTTACTGCTTTTATCTTTATCCTGTTGCAAAGCAGTGTCTTGATAAAGGTCATATTTCCTTCCTGGCAACCCAGCCTTATCATGGTTCTGGTGATTATCGCCGGGATGCGTGAACCCCTTTTTACCGCACTGCTTACCGGATTGGTGCTTGGTGCTTTGCAGGACAGCTTTTCCGGTACCAGCCTGGGCCTCTATGTGACGGTTTATCTGTTTCTTATTTTTCTGGCCCGTGGTTTATCGGAACAGCTCAATATTGAAAGTCCGCCGTTACTGCTCCTGCTTGTTGCCGGTGGTACTCTGATTGAAAATGCCTTGATCGGAGTATTGATGACAGTATTTGCGGAGACAGAACCTGTTGTTGCTATCCTGATTCCGACTCTCCCTTTGCAATTAGTGACGAATCTTGGCTTTGCCGCATTTATGATGATGCTTGTCTATTTTATCCAGTGGCTGACCGGCTCCCGAGTCGGTTTGGGCGCGTTGCTTTCCATGGGTCGATTTCATGGGCATTGATCCAAAATTAACCGAACTGCCGTCCGTTCAAAGACGCTTTCTGCTTTATTCCGTAGCTGTGACCCTGGTTTTTCTGCTGCTCGCTGCGCGTTTATGGTATCTGCAGGTTATCTCCTATGACGATCTGTTGGAGCGTTCCGTCCGTAATCGGACCAGGGTGCTGATCCTGAACGCGCCGCGTGGTCCAGTTTATGATCGCAATGAAGTTCTCCTGGTTGAAAACCGTCCTTCTTTTGAAATATCGGTCATGCGTCAAGATGTTGAGGATCGTGACCAGTTGCTGGAACGGCTGTCGACCCTGCTTGGACTTGACGTTTCTGAACTGGAAAAACGGTGGAATAATGGGCGTCATTTCCCTATTTACCAACCGGTCACCCTGGCTACGGATGTCAGTTGGGACGTTATGGAACGCATTCAGGAGCACGGTGTTGATCTGCCTGGCGTTCTCACTGAAGTCCAGCCGGTCAGGGACTACCTGGATCATGGTTCGGCAGCCCATCTGATCGGTTATTTAGGTGAAATAACCGAAGAAGAACTCGCAGAGCAAAAAGACTATGCTTATCGTGGTGGTGACCTGATCGGTAAAACCGGTCTGGAGAAGAGTTTTGAAGCCTATTTGCGTGGAACCAAGGGGCGGCGTCTGGTTGAGGTTGATGTGCAGGGAAAGCTGTTGCGCCAGCTTCAGGTTGACCCTCCACTGCCTGGTAACAAGGTCTATCTGACGATTGACCAGAATCTTCAACAGGCTGCCGATGAGGCTTTTGGCGATGCTTCCGGTGCGGTTGTGGCGATTGATATTCATAATGGAGATATTTTGGCCATGGTCAGCCGACCGACCTTCAATCCAAGTATCTTTGCCCGGGGCATAGCAGGGGATGAGTGGAAGGCGCTGGCCTCTGATTCGCGCCACCCGCTGCAGAACAAAGTGATTGGCGGTCTTTATCCGCCTGGGTCAACTTTTAAAATGATCGTTGCTCTAGCGGCTTTGCGTGAAGGTATCGTCAGTTCCCATCGTACGGTTGACTGCCGGGGCGATTTTGTCATCGGCGGGGCCCGCTTCCGTTGCTGGAGCAAAAATGGTCATGGACCAACCGATCTGAACAAGGCGCTGCGGGAGAGTTGCGATGTCTGGTTCTATCAGATCGGTCTTGAGCTCGGTATCGATAAGCTCTCGGCGGCAGCCAAGGAATTTGGTTTGGGGGCGCCGGTCGGTTATCCGTTGCCGGGTGAACGGTCCGGGGTTGTCCCATCCCAGCAGTGGAAACGCGAGAACTACAATAAGCCCTGGTACGCTGGCGAAACGGTTATTACCTCTATCGGCCAGGGGTTTGTTCTGTCAACGCCCCTTCAGCTCGCAGTGATGACTGCGGCAATCGCCAATAAAGGGAAAGTTTTTGTCCCTCAGGTTATTCGCAAGGTTGAAGACTGGAACGGCAAGGTGCTGTTTGAGTCATCGCCCCAGGTGGCCCGCCAGCTGGATTACCCTAAATCGGCCTGGGATGCTGTTCAGAAGGGCATGGTGGATGTTGTCAACGCTCCCCGCGGTACCGGAAAGGCGGCGCATCTGGATAATGTTTTGGTGGCTGGTAAAACCGGTACGTCACAGGTCGTGCGACGCAAATCTGATGAAGAGGAAGAAGAAGAGATTAACGAAGACATTCCTTATAAGTTTCGGCCTCATGCCCTGTTTGTTGCCTTTGCTCCAGCTGATAATCCCGATATTGCGGTTGCGGTTGTGGTGGAACACGGGCAATCGGGCGGGCGGGCGGCAGGACCGATTGCTCGTGGCATAATTGATCGCTATATGCAGCTGAAAACGGAAGAACAGAAACCTTAGGAGGGTTCTGCAGTGTTTGATCGACGATTGGTGACAAGTTTTGACTGGATTCTCCTGCTGACCGTAATCATTTTGGCAGCTATCGGAATTGTGAATCTTTACAGTGCGACCGCCAGCTGGAACGAAACCAGCTCTCCTATTTATATCAAACAGATCATTTGGCTCTGTGGCGGAGTTTCCATTGCTTTAATGTTGTGTATGTTTGACTATCGCCATCTGCATTTTTTCGCGATCCATTTTTATGTTCTTAGCGTTGTGCTGCTGGCGGTGGTTGAAGTGATGGGCAAAACCAACATGGGGGCCACCCGCTGGATCAGCCTGGGATTTTTTAATCTGCAGCCCAGTGAAGTTATTAAAATCGCAATTATTCTGCTGTTGGCCCGCATACTAGGTAAAACGGCTAACTCGGCAGGATTTGGTCTCTTCGAGCTGTGGAAGCCGGCATTGTGGGTATTGATTCCCGTTGTCCTTATCCTGAAACAGCCTGATCTTGGGACGGCCTCGATGGTGGTGTTTATCGCTGGGTCAATGCTGTTGTTTGCAGGGCTTAAACGAGGCACTATTATCGCTGTCGTAATTATTGGTATTTTAGTTGCCGTCGGAGGCTGGTTTGGCCTGCATGACTATCAGCGGGCGCGGATTATGACCTTTTTAAACCCTGAAGCTGATCCTTTGGGGCGTGGCTATCACATTATCCAGTCAAAGATCGCCGTTGGCAGCGGCGGCTTTTTTGGTAAAGGGTTTGCCCAGGGAACCCAGTCGCAGCTCTCCTTTCTGCCCGAAAGGCACACCGATTTTGCTTTTTCCGTGTTTGCCGAAGAGTGGGGTTTTGCCGGGTGTGTTGTTTTGTTGTGTCTCTATCTGTTTCTGGTGATCTGGGGGATTTATATCGCCCGCCGGGCTAGTGACCGTTTCGGCTTGTTTTTAGCGATTGGTGTAACGGCCATGATCTTCTGGCATATTGTTGTCAATCTGGGCATGGTTATCGGATTGTTGCCCGTTGTTGGCGTGCCGCTTCCGCTCTTTTCCTATGGCGGGACCAGCATGGTCACAACCATGATCGGTGTCGGGTTGTTGATGAATGTGAGTATGCGTAGGTTCCTGTTCTGATTTTTGAGCAGAAATCGCTCTGTTTCGCTACTCGTGCGGTATCTTTACGCAGGCGCTTGCGCGGCGTGAAGAACGTCGCCTCCGCACTTTTGCCTGGCATCTTTGGCCTGACGGGAATTCGCTGGTCTATGTATTGGCGCATGTGCTGGAACGATTTGTTTGCTTAGTAAATTGTATTGTTTATGGGGTTTTCTGGTTTCTGATTCCCGATAGACTTTAAAATGCTCTTATGATAAGTGTCTGAGCATCGTCATCCCATAGTTATCTTTCTGTAGCCGGTCGCTTTGCTGCACTGATTGTAAACAGGCAGACTAATGTTGAAAAAAGTAGGTATTTACGCCAAAAAAAATCATCCCGATGTCGAAAAAATCGTTTATGAGATTCGTGAACGGTTGAATCGCGACAACATTACGGTGTTGCTCGAAGACAGTGTTGCGGAATTGATTGGGCAGGTGAATGGTTATGCCGGCGATGAAATACCGGATCTGGTTGATCTGGCTATTGTTCTGGGCGGTGATGGTACCCTCATTTCTGTAGCTCGACAGATTGCCGGGCGCCAGATTCCTATTGTTGGTGTCAACCTCGGCCGGCTTGGTTTTTTAACCGAGATTACCAAGGATGAACTGCCGGACATGCTTGATCGTATCGTTGCCGGTGATTATCAGATTTCTGACCGGATGATGCTTGATTCTCTGATCTATCGTAAAAACCAGTTGATCGGCACTTATACGGTCCTGAATGATATCGTTATTAATAAAGGGGCCCTGGCGCGAATCATCGATATGGATGCGTCTATTGACGGGCGGCATCTCTGTACCTATAAGGCCGATGGTATGATCATCGCAACCCCGACAGGATCAACCGGGTACAGTCTTGCGGCCGGTGGGCCAATCATTTATCCTGAGGTCAACAGTTTGCTGATTGCGCCTATCTGCCCGCATATGCTGACCAATCGGCCTATAGTCGTTAAAAGTCATTCGGTTATTGATATTGAAGTGAAGTTTGAGGACGATGTTGTATTTTTTACTGCCGACGGCCAGGTCGGGCGTAAACTGTTGCCCGGTGACCGGGTTGAAGTGCGCCGTTCTGCGGCAAGAGCTCTCCTGGTCAGTAGTCCGACTAAAGACTATTATGAAATTTTGCGCACTAAGCTTGGTTGGGGTGAGCGCTAATTGAGTTTCTCGCTGATTTGATGATGTTATCACTATGCTGACAGATCTGATAATTAAGAATTTCGCCATTATTGAGAATTTACATGTCTGCTTTGCCGGGGGATTTAATGTTTTGACCGGTGAGACCGGGGCCGGTAAATCGATCATACTCGATGCTGTTAGTTTGCTACTGGGGGGGCGTGCCCGGGGTGAAGTCATTCGTAACGGGACCGAGGAAGCCTCCGTTGAGGCTATTTTTAACCTGTCTGACTCGCCGTCCGTGCAATTACGTCTTGCCGCCGCTGGTCTGGCTGACGGCGATGATTTACTGGTCCGGCGTCTGGTTTCACGCTCGGGTAAAAATCGCGTCTTTATCAATGGTTCGGTGGTTACTTTAAGTCAATTACGTGAACTTACTGTTGGCCTGGTCAATATCTATGGACAGCATGAACACCAGAATCTGCAGCAGGTTGAATCTCATCTGGAGATGCTGGATACCTTTGGTGGGCTGGAGGACGAGGTGCGGAAGTACCAACAGGTTTATGCGACTTACCAGCAGGTAAGCCATGACCTGAAGCAACTCGACCTTGCCGAACGGGAGCGGTGCCAGCGCCTTGATATGCTGGCTTTTCAGAAAAAGGAGCTGGATGAGGCACGGCTGCGCAGCGGTGAAGACGAAGAGCTTGAGCAGGAACGCTCCTTATTGCTGAATGCCGAGAAGTTGACCGCTGCAACGCGTGGCGGGTATGACATCCTCTATGACGGCTCGCATGCTGTTTGCGATAAGTTGGCGACAGTTATTCAAGACCTTGAGGATCTGCAGACGGTTGATGCGACGTTCACCCCTCTGGTTGAAACCTTGCAGTCAAGTTTGTACGCCCTTGAAGATGTGGCCTCCGTTTTACGTGATTATTCTGATAGACTCGATTTCGAACCATCACGCCAGGAACTGGTTGAGCAGAGGCTGTCTCAATTGATCGCGCTGAAGAGGAAATATGCCCCGACTTTGGATGAATTGATTGCGTATCGCGATCAGGTTGGTGCCGAGTTTGACCTGCTGAACGCTTCCGCAGAGCGTCGTGATGAGCTTGATCAGCAGTTGGTTGCTGCGCGTAAGGAGTTGCTCGTTGTCGGGCAAAAACTGAGTAAGGCCCGTGCTGCGGCTGCTGTTAGGCTGAGTCAGTTGGTTGAGCAGGAACTTGGCGAGTTGGCAATGGGGGCAGCGCGTTTTTCGGTTGAATTTTCTTCTTTACCAGAGCCTGCTGAATGTGGTCTGGAAAGAGGTGAATTTTATCTGGCGGCAAATCCGGGAGAGCCAGCTCAGCCGTTGGCTAAAGTGGCATCTGGTGGTGAGCTGTCTCGCATTATGCTGGCATTACGTCGCAGTGCGCCTGAAGGGGATAGTGTCAGAACCCTGGTATTTGATGAGGTGGATGCAGGTATCGGCGGGGAGGCGGCGACCGCTGTTGGTCAGAAAATTGCGCAGTTAGGCCATGAGTTACAGGTGTTATGTGTAACTCATTTGCCTCAGGTTGCCGCATTTGCTAATCAGCATTACCGCGTGGCAAAAAAAGCGTCTGATGGGCGGACCGCAACCCAGCTTAATTTACTGGACAGTGAACAGCGTGTTCGTGAGATGGCGCGGATGTTGGGAGGGGCTCAGGTCGGTGAACAGACGCTGATTCACGCGCGCGAGCTCATCGAAAATTCCGCTGCTCTGGTCGATCTCCAGGTGCTTTAGTGATGTGCACAGATTATCGTTTTTGAAACAGAAAGAATTGTAACAATGATACGTCATGCCAGAATCCCGGACGCCAGAAATATCCATCAGCTTTTGCTCGCTTTTTCCCGTGAAGGGCAGTTGCTGGGGCGCTCATTGGCGGATATTTACGATGCCATCCGTGATTTTTACGTATTTGAGGAGAATGGTGAGATACTCGGTATTGGCGCCTTGGCTATATGCTGGGAAGATCTTGCTGAAATCCGCTCTCTGGCTGTTGCCGATGGGCAGCAGGGGCGCGGTATCGGCAGGCAGATTGTCTCTACCTGTCTTGATGAAGCGCGGGAGCTTGGGCTTAAAAGGGTTTTTGCTTTAACGTATCAGCCCGGTTTTTTTAAGCGTCTTGGTTTTGTCGATATTGAAAAGTCGGAGCTGCCACAAAAAGTTTGGGGAGATTGTATTAAATGCGTTAAATTCCCAGATTGTGATGAACATGCGTTAGCCATTTCTTTGGCCTGAGACCATTCGGCAGGTTTTCTGTTCCCGAAGGATCGTGTTTATGATGTCTGATGCTTTTAAAAAGTGTTCAAATTGTGGTGTCGAGTGGCAGACCCGGGAAGATTTTATTCATGATGAAGAGGTCATATTGCTTGGTTACCAACCTAACTTTGTGATGCTCTCTAAAGGGCTATTTCTCTTCAATCATAAATGTGGCAGCACTATATCTGTCAGGGTTCATTTTTTTGCTGATTTATATCAGGGGCCAATGTTTGATAATTCTTTGACTGGCAGCTCTGAATGTTTAGGGTATTGCCTGCATCAGAATGAACTGCGCCCGTGTCTCGCTGAATGTGAATGTTCGTATGTCAGGTTTGTTCTTGGATTGCTGAAAAGTAAAACGACTGTGCCTTTGCGGGATTCCTGAAAACAGAGTGGTTGAGCGGTTGGCTAGAAAATTTTCCATAGTTCTTTTTACGGATGAAAGTGCCCGGCCGGTCAGGTTTAGCGTGAGCGTTGGGTGGCTGTGGTTTTGCGCTGTAGTTCTTGCGGCTGGATGCATTGCATTGATTTGTCTGGGCTACGGCTTCTTTGTTCGTGAAACTGCTCTGCGGGATGTCGTTTCGTTGCGGGCGGAAAATAACACGCAACGTCAGCAGTTGGAGAGGTATGCTTTAGAATTTAACAGGTTAAGTGAAGAAGTGCGTGACCTTGCTATGGCTGAGGCCAGGCTCAAGCAGCTTGCTGGAGTCGAAACGGAGCGTATTGAGCTGCCGGTTGCCATCGGTGGGTTGCCTGAGGCCGATCTTTCTCTGACATCTGACAGCATTGAGCGACAGATCAGTGACCTGCAGATTGTTCTTGAACTACGGCGTCAAAATCAGGAAGAGGTTCGTAACCTGCTTAATGATAAAGTGTCTTTGAGCCGCGCAACTCCTCATGGTTGGCCTACCCGCGGCTGGCTGACATCCTATTTTGGTAAACGTGTGTCGCCTTTCAGTGGGCGCAAAGTGATGCACGAAGGGCTGGATATCGCTGCCAATACCGGAACTCCGGTTTATGCTACTGCTGACGGTATTGTCGCACGCGTATCGTATTCTCCCAGTTACGGTAAAACCGTCGTTATCGATCATGGTTACGGCTACCGGACTATTTTTGGCCATACCTCAAAAATTCTGGTTGAGAGCGGTCAGCGTATCCGGCGTGGTGATCGTATCGCTCTGGTTGGTAATACCGGGCGCTCCACTGGACCACATCTGCATTATGAATTACGCCTTGATGGCGTTCCTATCGATCCCCGGAAAACGTTGTAACGTCTCGCCATTTCTTCCTTTCCTGCGTTCTTGATGTTTTTTAAAACGATTTTTAATAGGGGCAAGTTTAGCTGCTGCAACTATCTAAAATTTAAGAGTTTTGTCTGATTATTAATGCTTGTGGGGAGTTCTCCGCATGTGCTACTATGTCGCGTCAACTGTTCGGCCGGTATGTTGTGGTTAAGCGACTCGTTTCCAACCGTCAGCCACAGTATGTCCGAGGTTTATTTCTTCTAACTGCATTTGTCCCAAAGAATATCATTTCTCTGAGGTCTGGAGTTTTATTTAACGATGATGCTTAATCTGCTTCAAAAAATTATTGGCACCAAGAATGACCGGGATCTGAAAAAAGTTCAGCCTGTTGTCGAAAAAATCAATAGCTATGAGAATGCTTTAGAAGCTCTGGATGATGCACAGTTGCAGGCTAAAACCAATGAGTTCAGGCAGCGCCTGAGTCAGGGTGAAGGTCTTGATGATTTGCTGCCTGAGGCTTTTGCTGTGGTCAGGGAGGCGAGTAAACGCGTTTTGGGTATGCGCCATTTTGATGTCCAGCTGATCGGTGGCATTGTTCTGCATAGCGGAAAAATCGCTGAAATGAAAACCGGTGAAGGGAAAACCCTCATGGCGACTTTGCCGATTTATCTGAACGCTTTGGTCGGGAAAGGGGTTCATGTCGTTACGGTCAACGATTACCTGGCCAGCCGCGATGCACAGTGGATGGGGAATGTCTATCGTTTTCTTGGTCTGAGCGTTGACTGCATTGTCCATGGTCTCACTGATCAACAGCGTAAGGTTGCATATGGCTGTGATATTACCTACGGCACCAATAACGAGTTTGGCTTCGATTATCTGCGCGATAATATGAAGTTTGATCTAAATGATTATGTTCAGCGTGATCTGCATTATGCCATCGTCGATGAGGTCGACTCCATTCTTATTGACGAAGCGCGGACGCCGTTGATCATTTCCGGTCCCAGCGAAGCTTCAAGTGAGCTCTATACCATGGTCGACCGGATTATTCCGCGTCTGGTAAAAGGCGAAATTATTGAAGAGCGTGATGGTAAAATCGGCCAGTCGACCAAACACCATACAGGCGATTTTACCGTTGATGAAAAAGCAAAATCTGCGGCCCTTACGGAAGATGGGGTTGCCAAAGTTGAGAAATTGCTGAATGTCAATAACCTGTATGAACCTAAAAACATGGTGCTTCTGCATCATGTCAATCAGGCGTTAAAGGCTCATGCGCTGTTTAAAAAAGACGTTGACTATGTCGTCAGTGATGGTGAAGTCCAGATTGTTGATGAATTTACCGGACGCCTGATGCCGGGGCGGCGCTGGAGCGATGGTCTGCATCAGGCGGTAGAAGCCAAGGAAGGGGTTAAAATTGCCAGTGAAAACCAGACTTTGGCAACCATCACCTTCCAGAATTACTTCCGTATGTATGACAAGCTTGCCGGTATGACTGGTACTGCTGAAACGGAAGCTGCTGAGTTCGGTGAAATCTACAAACTTGATGTCACGGTGATTCCGACCAACCGGCCAATGCAGCGCAAAGATCAGGCCGATGTTATCTATAAAACTGAAAAAGAAAAGTTTCTGGCGGTTATTGATGATATTGTTGAATGTCACAAGAGAGGCCAACCGGTACTGGTCGGTACCATCAATATCGATAAGTCGGAAGTTCTGGCGGCCTTGCTGAAAAAACGTGGTGTTCCGCATCATGTCCTCAATGCCAAACAGCATGAGCGTGAAGCATTCATCGTCGCCCAGGCAGGGCGTAAAGGGGCTGTGACTATAGCGACTAATATGGCCGGCCGTGGGACCGATATTGTTTTGGGTGGAAATCCTGAAATGATGGCTCGTGCCGAAGCGGCCACGGCTGAGGATCCGGAAAGTCGCTTTATTGAGCTGCTGCCCCAGTATGAACAACGCTGCAAACAGGAAAAACAGGATGTTCTTGAATTAGGAGGACTTTATATCCTTGGTACTGAGCGCCATGAGTCGCGCCGTATAGATAATCAGCTGCGTGGCCGTTCCGGCCGCCAGGGGGATCCGGGGTTAAGCCGTTTCTACTTAAGCCTTGAAGATGATCTGTTGCGTATTTTTGGTTCACACCGAGTGGCCTTCGTTATGGAAAAACTGAAAATTCCCGAGGGAGAGCCGATTGAGCACGGTATTATCAGTAAGGCTATCGAGAATGCACAGAAGAAGGTGGAAGCCCATAACTTTGATATCCGCAAGCATCTGATCGAGTATGATGATGTCATGAATCGCCAGCGGGAGGTTATCTATACCCAGCGGCGTGAGGTTCTTGCCGGGGAGGACCTGGTTGCAACCTATCATGGTATTATTGACGAAACGGTTGAGGATATGATTGCCTCCTTTTGTCCTGACAAGAACGATTCCAGCTTGTGGGACTGGATACGGATCAGCGAGGATTTTATTCATCAGTTCAATTTTACTCCTGATCTGTCCACCGTTAACCGGAATAAATGCAGTCACGATGAGCTTAATACGTTGCTCAAAGAAAAAGCCAGGAAACGTCTGGCTGAAAAGGAAGAGGATTTCACTGTTCCGATCATGCAACAGCTGATGAGGGTTCTGCTGTTGCAGACCATAGACAGTCAGTGGAAAGACCATCTGTTATCCGTAGATCACCTGAAGGAAGGGATCGGACTGCGTGGGTATGGCCAGAAAAATCCCAAGGAAGAATACAAGCGAGAAGCCTATGCCCTGTTTATGGGGATGATGGACCGGGTCCGTTCGGAAGTCATTCAGAAACTGTTCCGTATCCAGCTTGCCCGTGAGGAAGATGTTAATCAGATGGAAGTGCAGCAGCGCAAACAACAGATTTCCTTAAATCGGGTCGGGGGAGACGATGCGGTAAAAGCACCGGTAACCCGAGATGATGATAAAATTGGTCGCAATGATCCGTGTCCTTGTGGCAGTGGGCAGAAATATAAAAAGTGCTGTGGTCGCTGAAAAGGCCAAGGTAATGGGGGATATGACAGACACACGCTTAGAGAAAAAAACATCTATACTGCTGATCGATGACGTGCCTCTGGTCCTTGATCTTCTTGAAGATATTCTTGAAGACGAAGACTATCCGATCTTGAGACTTGAAAACGGCTTGTCTGTGCCGCAGGTTCTTGATCAGGAAAACGTTGCTCTGGTTTTTTGTGATGTATCCTTGCCTGATATCAGTGGTGTTGAGGTGTTGCGCATGATCAAGCAGCATACACCCGAAATTCAGGTTATCATTATCTCCGGGCAGCAGGATTTTGATATCGCGCGTCAGGTGTTGCGCGAACGGGCTTTTGACTTCCTGGTTAAGCCATTTTCCGCCGAGGAGGTTCTTGAGGTTACGCGCCAGGGGATTACGGCCTATTATCAGGCCTTGCATCAGGAGCAGGTCCGTCTTGAGGCGCAACGGCGCATGGCGGATCTGGTTCTGCTCAAGCAGGTCGGTGAAAAAGCCAGTTCCGGAAACAATCTGCAGGAGTTGTTTGATCAGATTCTTGACTCCATTGTTCACTCTGCTCAGGTTGAGGTCGCTTCGCTGATGCTGGTGCAAGATGATGATTGCCTGCATATCGCCTCTGCTTCAGGTTTGCCGGAGAATATCATTGCCACGACCAAAGTGGCCTCCGGCGAGGGGATTTCCGGTCACGTTATGGCTACAGGAGAGCCGGTTCTGGTTCCTAATATCGATCTGGACAGCCGCTTTACCAGTCATCAGCATGGTGGCAAGTATAAAAACCAGTCGCTCTTGTCAGTGCCAATTTCAGTACGGGATGAGCTGGTTGGCGTTATTAACGTCAACAATAAAAAGACTGGAGAGTCCTTTGACCTGGAAGATCAGAATCTGTTGGTTGCGATTGCCAATCAGGTTGCTCTGGCGATGGAAAACTTCGAACTGATTAATAGCCTCAGACAGCAGGCTCTGGTGCTTGAACGGACCAATGAAGACCTGGTTCGGATGAACAGGGCCAGGACCCGGTTGGTATGTAATCTTTCCCATGAACTGAAAACGCCTCTGACATCCATAATGGGCTATGTCGACCTGTCTTTGTCGTTTTTTAACAAACTCAGCGAAGAGGAACTGAAAGAGAACCTGGCAGAAGTTCGTGATGAAGGGGTTCGGCTGGAACGGCTGATTACCGGAATGCTGCGGTTGTTTTCTATCGAATCTGAACGAGAAGTCTGGCGCTGGAAGTCCTTCGGTGTTCCCTGGCCGATTGCTGATGCCTTTCAGCTCTACCGGACTAAAATGAACGATCGTGATCTACACCCTGATATTCAGATTGATGAAGATCTTCCCGAGGTTTATGGTGACCAGGAAAAATTCAGTATGGCTTTTAACTGTCTGATTGATAATGCCATTAAGTTCAATCGTGATGGCGGGATTATTAATGTTTCTGCAGAGAGACAGTTTTTTGAAGGCAACGAGTATGTCTGTCTGCATGTCTATAATGATGGCCTGAAAGTACCCCTTGAAGCACATGAAACCATTTTTAACTCTTATACCCAGCTGGGTGATATTGACACCGAAAAACCCCATGGCGTCGGTATCGGCCTGGCTTTAGCTAAAGTTGTAGTGGATCGCATGCTTGGACAGATTTATCTGGAAGATGTGCCTGACAAGGAAGGAACCTGTTTCGGGCTGTTGTTGCCCACGGAAGAGACCTATAACGCATGTAAAGGTGGTTTATGAATCATGAAGAAATTCCTGCCGGATTTCGTTTTTCCGGTATTGTCAGTGGCATTAAAAAATCGGGTAAGGCTGACCTTGCTCTTATTGTTGCCGATGCTCCGGCTCGTTGCGCCGGAGTTTTTACCCGGAATAAGGTTATCGCGGCTCCTCTTATTATCTCAAAACCGAAAATCGCATCAGGGGTCTGTCAGGCGATTTTGGTCAATAGCGGCAATGCCAACGCCTGCACTGGTGAGCAGGGGCTGATGGCAGCGCAACAAACGGCCGCTTTGGTTGCATCCCAGCTCGGGATTGATGAGCAGCTGGTTGCGGTGTCTTCTACCGGGGTTATCGGTGTCCAGTTACCATTGGCGCCTTTTGAACAACATATGGCCGAGCTGGTCAACGGGTTGCAGTATGATGCTCCGGGAAGCGTGGCCAAGGCGATGATGACAACAGATGCATTCGCTAAAATGGCTTCAGCCCGAGAGGCGGGTGACCAGGAGTACAGGTTGCTCGGCATTGCCAAGGGTGCCGGAATGATTCATCCGAACATGGCGACCATGCTTGGGTTTGTTATGACGGATGCCAACATAGCACAGGGACTGTTGCAGAACCTGTTAAGCCAGGCCGTAGACAGAAGTTTTAATGCGATTACGGTTGATGGAGATACGTCTACCAATGACATGGTTGTGGTTTTGGCTAATGGGGCCGCCGGGAATGATGAAATTGTCGAGGGTACCCCTGAAGCTGAGACTTTCCGTTGCCATCTGCAACGGGTCCTTCTTGATCTGGCTAAAATGATTGTCCGTGATGGCGAGGGCGCTTCAAAGCTTGTCAGAATCAGAATTACCGGTGCCATATCCGAACAGGACGCACGTACTGCCGCACGCTCGGTAGCGACCTCATCGTTGGTAAAGACGGCATTTTTTGGTGAAGATGCCAACTGGGGAAGAATTATTGCTGCCGTTGGTTACTCTGGGATTGATGTAGATCCCAACCTGATTGCTATCAACTTCAATGAAGTTGCAGTGACGCGTCATGGATTGTCAACCGGCCAGGAACTAGAAGCTCAGGCTACAGAGGTTTTGAAGCTGGATGAATTCACTGTAACTGTTGATCTTGGATTAGGCTCCGGCGAATTCAGTTATTACACCTCTGATCTAACCTACGATTATGTGAAAATCAACGCCGACTACAGGTCATAATGTTCAGCCCTGACAGGAGTCCAGCACAGTTTATAGATCATACGCTGTTAAGCCCGACAGTGACTACCGAGCAGATTGTGCAGTTGTGCGAGGACGCTGTTGAGTACGGGTTTGCCAGCGTATGTGTCCCGCCTCAATTTGTTCCTGAGGCTGTTAACGGCCTGTATGGTTCGGAAATAGCCGTTTGTACTGTTGTGGGGTTTCCTTGTGGTTACAACAGCACCAGTCAAAAGGTTGCGGAGACCGCTGATCTGGTTGCTGCTGGTGCCAGTGAAATTGATATGGTTATGCAGATTGGCCACCTGCTTTCAGGGCGCTGCGATATGGTTAAGGATGACATCGCTCAGGTGGTTGTTGCGGCGAAGGGTGCCAAAGTCAAGGTCATAATTGAGTGTTGTTATCTGTCAGCGGAACAGAAACGACAGGCGGCCGAGTTGGTTATCGATAGCGGCGCAGCATTTGTCAAGACATCGACAGGATTTGGCCCTGGCGGTGCTACCATAGCCGATGTGGAACTGTTGAAACTGGTTGTCGGTGACCGGATCAAGATTAAGGCCGCCGGAGGTATTCGATCATTGCAGGATTGTGAGACGTTTATCGCTGCCGGGGCTAATCGTATCGGAACGAGTTCCGGAGTAGCTCTTATGAAGGAATGGCATGCCCGGTATGTTTGATCGGGTGATTCTGATTGTCCTCGATGGTGTCGGGGTTGGTGCATTGCCCGATGCTCAGCAGTATCAGGACCAGGACGCGGCAACGCTGCAACATGTTGCCGCTTTTAATGGTGGTCTGTCACTGCCTAATTTGCAAGCCTTGGGGTTGGGGAATATTGTTCCCCTTGAAGGGGTCGCTGCTGTTGCTGAGCCGACTGGGTGGTTCGGAAAAATGGCTGAAGTCAGTAGCGGTAAAGATTCTGTTACTGGACACTGGGAACTTGCCGGGGTTACTCTTAGTGAGCCGTTTGCAACTTTCTGTAACGGTTTCCCTGCAGAAATAATAGAAAAATTTTCAGCGCTTGCAGGATGCTCTCCTCTTGGTAATATTGCTGCAAGCGGTACAGAAATCCTGCGGGAACTTGGTGAGGAACATCTACGGACCAGGCGGCCGATCGTTTATACCAGTACTGATTCTGTTTTTCAGATTGCTGCACATGAAGAGATTCTTCCTCCTGAGGATCTCTATCGCCTGTGCCGTGAAATGGAAATAATTCTTGACCCGTATCGTATTTGCCGGGTCATAGCAAGACCTTTTCTCGGGCATTCTGCTGATACTTTTTATCGTACCAGCGGGCGTCATGATTATCCACGTAAGCCGCCTTGTCCGACCATTCTCGATTCATTGAAGGCCGCTGGCATTGTTACCTGCAGTGTCGGGAAGGTCGCTGACCTGTTTGCCGGGCAGGGGCTGCTCTATTCGCATTCAACGGTTTCCAATCGTGACGGTATGGATAAGACGCTGGAGGTTCTGGCTTCCGTGTCTTCCGGATTGATTTTTGTTAATCTTGTCGATTTTGATATGCTTTATGGTCATCGCCTTGATGCGTCAGGATTCGCAGCGGCTTTATCATCGTTTGATAGCTGGTTGCCACGCTTATTGGCATGTTTAGGGCGTCGTGATCTCGTACTTATAACCGCAGATCATGGCTGTGATCCGACCACCTGTGGTACGGATCATACGCGTGAATATGTCCCGCTGCTGGCTTACTGTCCGAAATTCTGTCATGGTGGCAATCTTGGTACACGTGACTCTTTTGCGGATGTGGCAGCGACAATAGCGGCTAACTTTGGTGTTGACTCGATCACGGGTAAGAGTTTTCTGGGAGCTTTTGGTTGATTTCTTCCAATATTTCCTGAGATAGCTTTTATTTAATTACTAGGGGGTATTATCATGATTAACAAAATAATCGCTTTTTCTGTCATTTTATTTATCTGCAGTATGCCTGTTTATGGTGCTCAATTGACTGTATTTGACTCTGCAATGACGACCGCGGTGGTTGATCAGATGCCGGTAGACAGGCAAGTTGTTTTTCCTGCAGATTACGGTAAATTGTTTTGCTTCACCCGTATTACCGGTGCTGATAAGGAAACAGTTGTCACTCATGTCTGGTATTATCAGGGGCAGGAAATGGCAAGAGTACGTTTGCAGGTTCGGTCTTCGGATTGGCGCACCTATTCTTCGAAGCGCTTTTTGCCGCAATGGTCCGGACAGTGGCGGGTCGCTATACTTGATGAGAATATGAACGAAATTGGCTCGATACCGTTTGAATTAAAATAATCTGTATTAAATAGAAAAGGCGACTGTTCAGTCGCCTTTTCTATTATTCGTAAAATTAAATAAGTTACTTTTTACGAGCTGCGCGTGCTTTGGCCAGATTGTCTGCAAGACCACGATCTACAGCCATTTGACGACGGCTTTCAGAGTAGTTCTTGGCGGCAAGTGACTGACTGCGAGGAATATCAAATTGCTGACGGTATTCATTTGCAGTCATCTCGTGAGAGGTCTTAAGGTGTCTTGACAGGGTTTTGAAGCCTTTCCCACAGATCATGCAATAGATTTTATCTTTACCAAAAGCTTTTTTCTTGCTGATCGCTGGGGTTTCTTCTTCCTGCTCCCGGATCTCTATGACTTCACCCTTTTCAAGGTTGGTTAACGCAGCGTGAACTTCGCTTAATTCTGCAAGAAGTTCGTCTTTGGTCATGGGAGTAGTACTTGCGTGAGCCTTAAGAATTTCGGCTGCCATTTCCATGATTGTTGCCATAATATTTCCTCCTGTAGGTTGAATGGCTTGATTAACTGTACCATGCCCCTCCAGATAAACAAGGGCTATCTTCATAATCAATAAATAATTGTAAATCAAGTATAAACATCAAGTGAGCATAAAATTATAGTTATAAGAACATTAATCTATAGTACATTACGACTCTTTTAAATATAGACACTAATTATTTGTCTAATGAGGTTTTAACATGAGTATTAAATATTCCCTCGAACAGTTTGAGCAGCAGATACTGTCTCCGGACGCCTGTTTCAGTGTTAATAGTAGGGGGCGGGAACATCCGGGAAAAGTCTGTACGCTGAGAACTGTTTTTCAGCATGACCGGGATCGAATTCTGCATTGTAAAGCCTTTCGGAGGCTAAAATACAAAACGCAGGTTTTTTTTCTGCCCCTGGGAGATCATTACCGGACCCGTTTGACACATACTCTTGAGGTTTCTCAGGTTGCTCGTACTATCGCAAGGGCCTTGCGCCTTAATGAAGATTTAACGGAAGCTATTGCTCTTGGTCATGATCTAGGACATACTCCTTTCGGGCATGCCGGGGAACGGGTACTGAACGGTCTGACTCCAGGGGGGTTTCATCATGTCCGCCAGAGCCTTCGGGTTGTCGAAAAACTGGAGAGGGATGGCAGGGGGCTTAACTTAACCTTTGAGGTACGTGACGGTATTCGCAGGCACTCTAAAGGGCAGGGGGGACTTCTCACCCCATCCTCAGAGCATTGTGCCACGACACTTGAAGGGCAGGTGGTCAGGCTTGCTGATATTATTGCTTATGTCAGCCATGATCTTGATGACGCTATCCGGGGACGGGTTATTTCCGAGGCGGATGTCCCCCGTGATATCAGCCAGATTCTTGGCAACCGCCATTCTGTGCGTATTGATCGGATGGTAAGGGACCTGATATCGGCTTCTGTTATGCATGAGCGTCTGAGGGTTGGGTTAAGTCCGCATATGGATCAAGCCATTCGTGATTTAAGATCCTGGTTGTTTGATCATGTTTATCGTGCCGAATGTGTCCAATCTGAGTTTGACAAAGCGGCCCATGTTCTTCAGGAACTTTATGTCTTTTTTATTCGTAACGAAGATCGTTTTGTTCTTCGTGGCGGAAAACGCTTTGGCGATGACCCATTAGAAGTTTCGGTTGTCGATTTTATTGCTGGTATGACGGATCGTTTTGCCTTGTCTCTTTATCGAGAACTGTTTCTTCCAGAACCGTGGCGTAATATCTGACGTTGTCTCGAATTAATAATGTGAAGTTATTTATTGGAATTTACTGACAATCTCTTGACAGCCTTTGGTCTGTATGCTAATTTTTTCGGAAGTTTCTTAAGAAAATCAAATGGTTCTGGTTGCATAGCGAGGGTCTATGGCTCGGATTGAGCAAAGATCGTTAATCTTCCATATTGGTGAGGTCGGTTTTCTGCTGGGATATCACTATATTGTGGAGGTTCTTGGCTCCGTCGGAGATGCCTTTGATTATAATCGTAGTGACCTGCGTAATAATATTGTTGCTGCCATTGAATTTCGAAACACATTGATCCCTGTGTTTGATCCAGGAGGATTGCTAGATATAACAAGTGCTGGGAAAATCAGGGAGAAAACGGTCATCGTTTTGCGCAGTACGGAGGGGAATTGGGCGCTTGCCGTCGATAAAATTGACGAACTGACTGCGCGTGAAAGATTCCTGCCTTGTGCAATTCCTGCTCTTTTAAAGCCTTTTGTCGGGGGATTTTATTCTCAAATCAGACTGATCGAAGAAAAGCCATATGTTGTATTTGATCCCGAAAACTTTTATGGTGCGGTTGTCGGTACACAATGAAGCGTGTGGTGCTCTTCACCCTTGCGGGGAAAAATTTCGCCCTTCATCTTGAGCAGATGGTACATATCGGGCAGGATATGGCATTATTTCGGTTGCCTCGGTTGCCGCACGAGATTGCCGGCGTGGTGGTTATGGCTGAAACTCTGATACCTGTACTTCATGCCGGTGTTCTTGTCGGTCACGAAGAAGGTGGGGCGGAGAGCAGCTACAAATATTCGTATAGTCTGGTGATTGACAGTGAGTATGGCAATATCTGTCTCCCGGCGGACACGGTTTGGCAAATCGTGGCTGTTGACAAGGGGGGGATGAGCCCTGCCGGTGAAGAAATGGAGCACTGGAACGCTGGAACGTTTGTGTACAGAAACAGCACTTTTCATATTGTTAATATCGATTATCTCGTCTTGGACATGATACAGGGCTTGGGACGCAAGGCGACCGAAGCCGATGCTGTAAGGAGGCATCAATGACAAAAAAAATACTGCTGGCTGATGATAGTATAACGATCCGTAAGGTTGTTGGTATCATCTTTGCCACAGAAGACTATCAGCTATCAATGGCAGATAATGGTGACGATGCCTTCAGTATGGCTCAGTCTGAAGTTCCGGATCTGATTATTGCTGATATCTCTATGCCAGGAAAAGATGGTTTTGAGTTATGCCGTGCAATCAAAAGTGCGCCTCAGTTTGTTGGCAAGACAGCGGTAATGCTGTTGCCTGGGGCTTTTGATCACTTTGATGAGGTCAAGGCTCAGGATGTTTGTGCCGATGGGTGGTTGACGAAACCTTTCGAGTCCCAGGCGTTGCTTGATAAAGTTGCCCAGCTTCTCGAGGCTGAACCTCTTGTCATGGCTGGAATGGAAACTTTGGAAGCGTCTGACGCTACAGCTTTTGTCAAAGACCTTGGCAGCAGCCCTGTTGTTGCCGTTGATGATGATTCTGCAGCAGACCACGCTTCAGACGGGATGGAGGACGCTGAAGATATCTGGGAATCCGTATCCTTTGATGATGATCTTGGTGAAGACACTCTTGCTTCGGTCGCCGATACAGATTCCTTTGCCGCCGATGTTTTTGCTACGGATCAGGACTCGGACGAGTTTATCCCCGATTTTTCTGATGATGGTGCCATAGCTGATGAGATTAGTGGAGATGGCTCTCGTGATTTTGCCGACGATGCCGAAACTGAACCGGATTTTGGTGTCGCTGGAAATGACGATCTGGATACTGCTCACCTCGATTTCTCTGATGATAATGGTGATGTAACTGTTTCTGCTGGAACTGGTTTGCCTTCCATCGATCCGGAAGACGTCAGCGCAGATAATATTGATTTTTCTGCTTTTGATGACGAGGAAGGCAACATTGATGTCGACTCTTCATCTGAGTTTACACTGTCGTCTGCGGGGGAAGAATCTTTTAATGATGATGCTCTTAACCTGTCTCGGGAAGAGGGTGCGGATGAGCCGCTTGAGCTGGTGTCAGATGACGGTGATGAGCCTCTCGAATTGCTGCAGGGTGACGTAACCGAGGAAGAAGAACCCCTCGATTTGCTGCAGGATGACGTAACTGAGGAAGAGGAACCCCTCGATTTGTTGCAGGATGAGCCAGAGGGGCTCCTGCAGGATGAAGATGTTGATGAATTTGCACCAGTAACGGCAACTGCGGAGTTTTTCGGCACACATGAGCCAGAACCTCAGCCAGGACATGACCAGACCTCTACTGAAGTGTTTATTTCCGAGGAAGAAGAGGTGCTTGATCTTAGTGAGGCCGATATTGTAGAAGACATTCCTGAGACAATCACATCTGAAGTTGAAGATGCCTTTTCTGATGCGGGTGAAGACTTTTGGGTTTCCGACCAATCTGAAGCTGTTCAGGAGGCAACTGATCACGCTGTGCTGCTGCAGACTGCAGATACGGAAACTGATGCTGACGAATTTGCCGTAGAAGACCTGGGTGTTGCCGAATCTGGTGATGCATTTGATGTGTCCAGAGACGATCTTACGGATGAACCTTTGAATCTTGACACTGTTGAAGACGACGATTCTGCAGAGGGTGACTCCGAAGATGATTTCGTCATTATTGATTCAGTTGTTGATGCTGAAACTGAAGAGTTCGCACCAGCTACTGCCGAAGAGGTTCAGACTGATGAGCCTGTTGCTGTAGGCGCTGTAGATCCGGGGCATTCTACCGCTCAAATCGAAGATCAGTTAAGGTCTCTGAGCTCTGAAGAGTTAAAAGATATCGTTGGCAGGGTCGCAGGACCGCTAATCGAAAATCTTGCCCGGGACATGGTTGAAAAAATTGTTTGGGAGGTTGTTCCTGATCTCGCAGAGGTTATGATCCGGGAAGAAATTAGAAAAATAACTGGCGAGTTGGAATAAATTCGCAATATCTCATATATTGCTCTTCTGAGGGGGAGCAGGGAAGTCTTGACTTCCTTGCTCCCCCAATTTATTGTCCCCGCAGAATATTTTCATTTTTCTTATGATCTTCCAATCTTATCTTTAATATATTGAAGGACGGTTGAGCATGAAAGAACAATTGCCAAAAGGGTATGATCCCGCCCTGGTTGAACAGAAATGGTTTGATGTCTGGGAAAAGAGTGGCGTGTTTCACGCTGATGAGACTTCGGAAAAGCCGCATTACTCCATTGTGATTCCACCACCAAATGTCACTGGTGTGTTGCATATGGGGCATGCGCTGAATAATACTTTGCAGGATATCCTGTGTCGCTGGAAGCGCATGACCGGTCACGAAGTGCTATGGATGCCGGGCACCGATCATGCCGGTATTGCGACCCAGAATGTCGTTGAAAAGCAACTGGCTGCCGAAGGGAAGGATCGTCACGATCTGGGACGTGAAGCGTTTATCGAGCGCGTGTGGAAATGGCGGTCAGAGTCCGGTGGACAGATTATTAATCAGCTGAAGCGCTTAGGGGCATCATGTGACTGGGAGCGGGAGCGTTTCACGATGGACGAGGGGCTGTCCCAGGCTGTTCGTGAAGTTTTTGTGCGCCTTTATGATGAGGGTCTGATTTATCGTGATAATCGACTTATCAACTGGTGTCCTCGTTGTCATACCGCTCTTTCCGACCTTGAAGTTGAGCATGATGACAAGAAGGGGAGTCTGTGGCATCTGCGTTACCCTGTTCAGGGAACAGATAAATGCCTGATCGTTGCGACTACGCGTCCAGAAACCATGCTGGGTGATACGGCTGTTGCGGTACATCCAGAGGATGAACGCTATCGAGATCTTATCGGAAAAACAATCCTGTTGCCGCTGGTGCAACGTGAAATTCCAATTATCGGTGATGAATATGTCGATAAGGAGTTTGGTAGTGGTGCGGTTAAAATCACTCCTGCTCACGATTTCAACGACTTTGAAATTGGTAAACGACATGACCTTGATTTTATCAATGTTCTGGATGAAAGCGGTGTTATTAATGATAATGGCGGCGCTTACGTTGGTCTGGAACGCTATGTTGCCCGTGATCGCGTTGTCGCCGACCTGCAGGCGCAAGGACTGCTCGAAAAAATTGAAGATTATGGCAATTCGGTAGGGGAATGTTATCGTTGCAAGACGGTTATTGAACCTTATATGAGCAAACAGTGGTACGTGGCGGTCAAGCCTCTTGCCGCCGAAGCCATTAAGGCTGTTGAATCACAGAATACCAGAATCCTTCCGGTCCAGTGGGAAAAGACTTATTACGAGTGGATGTATAACATCCAGGACTGGTGCATCAGTCGACAGATCTGGTGGGGACACCGGATTCCGGCCTGGTTCTGTGATGATTGTGGTGAGATCAGTGTCTCACGCGAAGATCTGACTCAGTGTAAACACTGTAATAGTGCCAATCTGCGTCAAGAGACAGATGTGCTGGATACTTGGTTTTCCTCTGCGTTGTGGCCCTTTTCCACCATGGGGTGGCCGGATCAGACCACAGCACTGCACAAATTTTATCCGACCAGTTGTTTGGTGACAGGATTTGATATCCTCTTTTTCTGGGTTGCCCGCATGATGATGATGGGGCTGAAGTTTATGGATGAGGTGCCCTTCAAGGAAGTTTACATCCACGCGCTGGTGCGTGATGCCCAAGGGCAGAAAATGAGTAAAAGCAAGGGGAATGTCATCGATCCCCTTACCGTCATTGACGAATACGGTGCGGATGCTTTCCGCTTTACCCTGTGCGCTTTTGCTGCCATGGGGCGTGACATTAAACTGTCCACCGACCGGATCGGCGGTTATCGGAATTTTGTTAACAAGCTATGGAATGCCAGTCGTTTTGCGTTGATGAATCTGGAGGATTTTTCTCCGGAAATGGAACTTGATGCCCTTAATCTGTCGGCGGCAGATCACTGGATTCTTTACCGTTACGCTGTTACCGCGCACGATGTGAATGCTGCACTGACCGGTTACAAGTTTAATGATGCCGCTAGCCTACTTTACAGCTTTACATGGCATGAGTTCTGTGATTGGTTTGTCGAGTTGAGCAAGGACAGCCTTTATGGGGATGATGCCAACGCGCGTCAGACAACCCAGGCTGTTCTGTTTGTGGTTCTTGAAGGTTTGTTGCGGATGTTGCACCCGATATTGCCATTTGTAACTGAAGAGATCTGGCATGCTCTGCCAGGTGACAGAAACGCGACGACCCTTTTAAGGGCTGAGTATCCAACAACCGGAATCTGCCCTACCGATGACCAAAAAGTCGCTCATATGGAAACCGTTATGGCTGTCATTAAGGCGATTCGGAATGTACGTGGTGAGTTGGAAGTCCCGCCTGGTAAGAAGATCACTGTTGTTCTGGACTGTAAGAGTTCAGCTGCTTTAGCTGCGGTGGAAATGGGTCGTGACTATATCTGTTCGCTGGCCAGAGTTGAAGACCTGCAGATGGGTGTTGATATGGATCGCCCGAAACAGGTGTCGACTCAGGTTGCTGGTGATGTTGAGGTGCTGCTTCCCCTTGCTGGCTTGATAGATGTCGCTGAAGAAGAGGCGCGCCTGAAAAAAGAAATCGAAAAGATAAAGAAGGATGTCGATTTCTTCACTAAGAAGTTATCAAATAAAAACTTTGTCGATAACGCTCCTGCAGCTGTTTTGGAAAAAGATCGCGCCAAACTGTCGGCGGCGGAAGAGAAAATGGCCATTCTGAAAACTAGTCTGACGAAAATTGAAGCATTGAAATAATTGAAATGTTTCTGAAATAGAAAGATTTTTGTTTTTGGAAATTCGCCGATAAAGCCTGATTTGTAGTATTATTTTGATATTAGAATTTTAGAATGTATTGTTTTTTTTGTTTAATTTTATAACAAGGTTTAGTATACAGTATACGATTTGGTTTGTTCATGCGGTCGCTTAATTTGACCGATTGTCTACTTTATTTCGACGTCGAAAGGCTGTCACTTGTATACGCAAAGCGAATCCTGTTCATGGTTAACTGGCTTAAGTTTCAGGATTCGTTTCCAGGAAGAAAGGAGGGCAGGGCCGCGTTTTTTCTGAATTGGTTTGATTAATTGAATTAGGGAGAGAAGTCCTGACTGACAATCGCTTCACATTCTCGAGGGATAGAAATTATGAATCTGTTTACAAGTACTGTAGGAAGAAAGGTGCTGATGGCAGTGACCGGTTTGTTGCTGGTCTTGTTTATCACTGTCCATCTTCTTGGTAACCTGTCAGTGTTCCTTGGCGCTGATGGTATTAATGCCTATGCGAAACATCTCCATGATCTTGGGCCGCTGGTCTGGGTCTTCCGCCTGGTCATGTTGTGCCTGTTTGCTGTGCACATTACTTTCGGTATTCAGCTCTACATGGAAAATCGTGCTGCCACTCCAGAGGCTTACGCGATCCAGAAAACCTTGGTTACGACATTCTCTGCGAAAACTATGATCTATACAGGCCTGATTATTCTGGTATTCCTGATTTATCATTTGCTTCATTTCACGGTTCAAGTAACAAATCCAGAGATCTCAGCGCATCACCTGCCACTTGATGCGGCTATGCGTCCTGATGTTTTTTCGATGGTCGTGCTGAGCTTCCAGAAAGTATTTATTGCTGCCATCTATATCATCGGCATGATCGCTTTGGGTTTCCATCTTGCTCACGGTGTTTCCAGCTGGGTTCAGACTTTCGGTCTGAGCACTGGTCCTAGCCAGGATAAGGTTAGAATCATTGGCAAGTTGCTGGCTATTGTTTATGCGCTTGCATATATAGCCATTCCTTTGTTCATTCTTGCTCGCATTGTGAAATAGGGGGCTTATTGTGATTCTTGACGGAAAAGCACCTACAGGACCCATTGAATCTTCATGGGATAAGCATCGTTTTGATATGAAGCTGGTTAATCCGGCTAATAAACGTAAATTCAAAATTCTTGTCGTTGGAACCGGTCTCGCCGGTGGCGCTGCAGCTGCCAGTCTTGGTGAGCTTGGCTACAACGTTGAGGCTTTCTGTTATCAGGACAGCCCACGTCGCGCCCACAGTATTGCTGCTCAGGGTGGTATCAATGCTGCTAAAAACTATCCAAGTGATGGTGACAGCATTTATCGTCTTTTTTACGATACTGTAAAAGGCGGCGACTTCCGTGCTCGTGAGGCTGATGTCTGGCGTCTGGCCCAGGTTTCCAACAATATTATTGACCAGTGTGTTGCGCAAGGTGTTCCTTTTGCCCGCGATTATGCTGGCTACCTGGATAACCGTTCTTTCGGTGGCGCTCAAGTTTCGCGGACCTTTTACGCTCGTGGTCAAACCGGTCAGCAGTTGCTGCTCGGAGCCTATTCCGCTCTTTCACGTCAGATTCAGAACAAGACTGTCAAAATGTTCTCACGCCGTGAAATGCTCGACCTTGTCGTTGTTGACGGCGTTGCCAAGGGGATTACCTGCCGTAACCTGATCACCGGCGAGATCGAGTCTTACTGGGGTGATGCAGTTATCTTGGCTACCGGTGGTTTCGTCAACGTTTTTTACCTGTCAACAAACGCTATGGGATGTAGTGCTACGGCAATCTGGAAGGCGACCAAGAAAGGCGCTTACATGGCTAACCCATGTTACACCCAGATTCACCCGACCTGTATTCCTCAGCACGGTGACAAGCAGTCAAAACTGACCCTGATGTCCGAATCATTACGTAATGACGGTCGCGTATGGGTACCGAAAAAAGCAGAAGATTGCGGTAAACACCCTTCTGAGATTGCAGAAGCTGATCGCGATTACTACCTCGAGCGTAAGTATCCTTCTTTCGGCAACCTTGCGCCACGTGATATCGCTTCTCGTGCCGCTAAGGAACAGTGTGATGATGGTCGTGGTGTCGGTGATACCAAGCGTGGTGTTTATCTTGACTTCCAGGCATCCATCGACCGTGTCGGTCAGCCGATGATTCAGCAGCGCTACGGAAACCTTTTCGACATGTATGAGAAGATTACTGACGAAAATGGCTACGAGCGGCCCATGCGTATTTATCCTGCACCTCACTACTCTATGGGTGGTCTGTGGGTTGATTACCATTGCATGAGTAATATCCCAGGTCTCTTTGTCCTGGGTGAGGCGAACTTCTCCGTTCACGGAGCAAACCGCCTTGGTGCCTCAGCTCTGATGCAGGGTCTGGCTGATGGTTACTTCGTTATTCCTTACACCATCGCCCAGTACATGGCATCGATTACTCCTGGTCTGACAACAACTGAGCATGCGGCGTTTAAAGAGTCTGCAGAAGAAGTTAAGGCTCAGATTGACAAGATGTTGTCTATCAAGGGTAAGAAGACTGTTGGTGAACTTCATCGTGAGCTTGGTAGCGTTATGTGGGAAGACGTCGGTATGGCAAGAAACGACGCCAGCCTTAATCATGCTCTTAAGCGGATTCCAGAGATCCGTGAAGAATTCTGGAACAATGTCAATGTTACCGGTGAGGCTGGTGAGCTTAATCAGCAGCTTGAAAATGCCGGTCGCCTGGCAGATTTCCTCGAGTTTGCTGAAATGATGACTAAGGACGCTTTGCATCGTGAAGAGTCCTGTGGTGGCCATTTCCGTACAGAGCATCAAACTGAAGACGGCGAGGCAATGCGTGACGACGAGAACTTCTGTTACGTCGGTGCCTGGGAATTCAAGGGAGTTGGCAAAGAGCCCGAGCTGCATAAGGAACCCTTGAAATTTGAAAACGTCAAACTTGCCGTGAGGAGTTACAAATAATGAACCTTACATTGCATGTATGGCGCCAGAAGGGGCCACAGGATAAAGGAAAGCTGGAAACATATAAAGCAAAAGACGTCAGCCCGGATGAGTCTTTTCTTGAGATGCTTGATGAAGTTAACGATGATTTGATCAAGCACGGCAAGGATCCTATCGCTTTTGATCATGATTGCCGTGAAGGTATCTGTGGTATGTGCTCACAGGTTATTAACGGTCGTCCTCATGGGCATCAGGAAAAAACTACCGTATGTCAGCTGCATATGCGTCAGTTTAAAGACGGCGATGAAATCTTTATTGAACCATGGCGCGCTCGTGCTTTCCCGGTTCTGAAAGACCTGATCGTCGATCGTAGCGCTCTTGACGTGATTATGCAGGCGGGAGGGTATTCTTCCTGTCATACTGGTGGTGTTGCTGATGGTAATGCTCTGCTGATTCCAAAGCCGACTGCTGATTATGCTATGGACGCAGCTGAGTGTATTGGTTGCGGTGCTTGCGTTGCTGCGTGTCCTAACAGTTCTGCCATGCTGTTTACCAGTGCCAAGGTCGCTCAACTTGCTGCGTTACCGCAGGGCAAGCCAGAAGCTCGTCGTCGGGTTCAGGCCATGACCGAAGCAATCCTTAGTGAAGGTTTTGGTAACTGTACCAACCATTATGAGTGTGAAGCTGCCTGCCCGAAAGGGATCAGTGTCAAATTTATTGCCAAGTTGAACCGTGAATATCTCAAGTCGATGATGCCTTCGACAACGAAATAATCTCTTTTCACTTTTGATTTATTCCAGGCGGGTCATTGCGACCCGCCTTTTTTTATATTCAAAAGGTGGCAAGATTCGTATCATAGCCAGATCAAATTGTTGCTTATGGGTTCCTTGTAGATATGTTTCTGAAAAATAGACAACCTGGCGATGTTTTAACCAGCTATGATGTTTCTGCCTTGCCCTTTAAACATATCTTGCGCCGCGATGAGCTGGCCGCTGAGTTGTGCCGTGAGCACATAACCAAGCTGCAGGAGCACTTGGGACATTGCTTGGCGTTATTGGGTCAGGCCCTGGGCCTTTCTGGCGTTGTCCTGCTGGTTTCTGATTCTTCCGCATGCAATTATTATCCATACGCAACGTCCTGTAATCGTCCTCTTGAACCTGGACCTTATGCAAGTTGCAGCGGGATTCTCGGTTGTCTGAAGCTGCAGGCCCAGATAGCGGTTACACCATATAGGCGTAACTCTCCGGTCGTTCCGTACTATAAGAATCAAAGCCTATTATATGGCGGTGGTTTTTTGGCGGTCAGGATCCCGCCGAATGGGGCCGGGGCCGCTATGATACTGTGCCTTGATCGAATGAGTTCAGATGTTTGGCAGCACAGTGAGCTTGCTATCGTCAACCAGAGTGTTGCAAATATTCAGAACTTTTTTTCAGTCTACTTCGATAACGTTCGTCTGCACATTGAAGGGGATGTTTTGCAACGCGCCTTCAATGGGTTGCGCAAGCTGAATATGGCTTTAAGCCTTGAAGACGTTTACCGGGCAATCAGTCAAACGATTAAAAACAGCACACATGTTGATTTCTGTGCTATCGCCTCGGTCCATGAAAAGGTGATTTGCCTGGAAAGCTGGTCTGGCGAATGTATTTCTTATGCACTGCCGTTGCAGATTCCGTTGGCCGATTCGGTCTTTGACCAGGTGGTAAAATACCGTCACTCTTTTCCAGAAAATGGGTGTTTTTCATCTTCTTTAATAGACCCCCGTTCGGCAGGCTTTTTTAAACAGTTCACATCTTTTCTGGTGGTCCCCTGTTTACAGCCCGAAACACCGGTTCGCTTTGTGCTTATCATTGCTTCGCTTGAACGTCGTGAATTAACGCAGCGTTATAAGAATCTGTTCGATCTTATTTCTGATCAACTCGCTATTAAACTTGATCTGGCCTTGTCCCATGACCAGATTCGCAGTATGGCGCTTCAGGATGCTTTGACCGGTATTTCCAATTTACGCGCTTTTAATACGGCTTTTCATACCATGTACGAACGCGCCCAGAGAAATGCCGGACATTTGAGTCTTGTCGCATGTGATATTGACCATTTTAAAGGAGTGAACGACCGTTACGGGCACCCCTGTGGAGATCAGGTTCTTAAACATGTGGCCAGCGCATTACGCAATGAAATCCGTACCATTGATATGGTTGCCAGGACCGGAGGAGAGGAGTTTCGGATTCTACTGGAGGGGGCGGATCAGAGAGTGGCTACCGAGATAGCGGAACGTATTAGAACTAAGATTGAGTATTTACCTATTATCTGGCAGGGGCTTCAGCTGAAGGTTTCCATTTCTATGGGGATTGCAACGTTTGCGAACGATGGGCAGGATAAATCGTTGCTGGTGAACCGGGCGGATCAGGCTCTTTACCGGGCTAAAAACAATGGCCGCAATCGCGTTTGCCTGTGGCAGGCATAAACATCACATCTTTTGAAGCAGAATGCTGCTGTATTCATTCAATAAGTGGTTCTTGATCAGTTTGCATCCTAACGTTTGGTATTTTCTACGTATTGTGTAATTATCTTCCCACAGGATTCCAGAAAGAATCAGCCACGCCCCTTTGTTGAGACGAGCGACCAGATCGTTGGCAGCGTTCAATAGAATGTCACCATAGATGTTGGCCAGCAGCAGGTCAAATTCGCTTTCATTAAACTGCTCCAGGTAGCCGGTAAAATGATGGACCCGGTGACTGACATGATTTAAACGGCAGTTTTCCTGACAACTGACCAGCGCTTTTTCATCGATGTCCAGGCACCAAGCTTCATCGGCTCCCAGTTTGAGGGCAGCAATTGATAGAATTCCTGTACCACTGCCAAAATCAAGCACTTTTGGCGTAGTGCAGAGCGGGAGCTGTTCCAGAATTTCAATGCAATTGCGCGTTGTTTCATGTTCTCCAGAGCCGAAAGCTCCTCGTTCCATAATTAAAGGAATTTTCGTTGCCAGGCGGTGCGTATCTCCTGGCGGCATGACCTGAAACTTATCTCCAATAAAGAATGACGTATAGCGGTCTTTGCCCTTGGTTGTGCTGTGCATGCGGGTCTCCAGTTCCTCTTTCGGGATTTTGTCCATTGATTGGCCTGGTTCTGTTGGTGATAGTTGTTCTTTGAGTCGTTTCGCATACCTGTATTATTATAATACATTGAGGGTGTAACACTATGGGTTGCTCACCTCACACTACGATTTGTTCGTGATTGTTGTGCTTTTATTTTCTCTTTATCTACATCAATCATGGTGACATAGACAGCGGTTGGTGGAATATGTAAAATGATTGGTGTGATTAGAAACGTTTCAGATTCGTAGCGATGTGAGTACAATAATGACTTCGATTTCATCCAGAGACCTGGCCATGCAAAGTGTGCGAAAGCTGTTTTTGATAATCGTCTTATGCCTGATTGCCACGGGTGCCAGCGGGGCAGACCGGAATTCTCCAGTTGTCAAAGCTGTGGCTGGTGCACGGGATGCCGTTGTCAATATCCGTACTGAAAAGGTTATGCAGAGGCGCAGTCAGTCTTTGTTTGGGTTTGGGGATTCTGTCTTTGACCAGTTTTTTCACGAGATGATGCCTTTGGGCAGTTATAAGACTGAATCCCTCGGGTCCGGTGTTATCATAGACAGAGTCGGACATATTTTAACCAATGCTCATGTTGTCGATAAGGCGTCGCGCATTTTTGTGGCCATGACTGGTAGTGGCCGGGAGTTTGAAGCGCAGCTCATTGGTCAGGATAGTCGTATTGATCTGGCGGTTTTAAAGATTATTCAACCGGGGGACTATTCATTTTTACCTCCGGCCCGATCCGATGACCTGATGCTCGGTGAAACCGTCATCGCCATAGGTAATCCTCTGGGTCTAGGTCATTCCATTACAACTGGTATAATCAGTTCTACCAAACGCAGGGTTCAATTGAGTGAGCAGCTTACATCTGTATTTATTCAGACGGATGCGTTGATTAATCCTGGAAACTCCGGTGGCCCGTTGATTAATATTAACGGTGAATTAATCGGAATAAATACCGCGATAGCTCGTCAGGCTCAGGGGATTGGATTTTCAATTCCTATCGATACCGCCAAACGGGTCGTTAATGATCTCATTGCCTATGGTCGCGTCAGGCATGCTTATTTGGGCCTCGTGGTAGGCGAAGTCAGTAGCGCCTTTGTGCGGTCTTATGGTGAGAGTGGGGTTCTGGTCGAGGATGTTGAGCCTGATAGCCCGGCTCAAAAGGCCAGGTTGCAGATCGCTGATGTTATTCTGGCAATTGATGAGGTCCCGTTAGCTTCTGTCGCCCAGTATTATGCCGAACTGCAGACCTATACTCCCGGTGATCTCCTGCCGCTGTCGGTGTTGCGCGGCGATAAGGTCGTATCACTTAAGGCCGAACTGACAGCCTTGCCCGCCGGTTATCAAATGGCCTATACTCGTTCAACTTTTGGTTTCTCGGTTCGACAGGGACAACGCGGTTTGGTGATAGACGAGGTTCTGAATGGTTCGCCCGCAGAGCGGGTTGGTCTGAATGCCGGGGACATGGTTGTCAAAATTGAGGATGTGTCCGTTCAAAAACTTGCCGAATTTGAGCAAACTATGGAAGAGTATCTCGGACAAAAACCGCTGCGGTTCACCGTCGTACGTGATAACGTCGCCTATTTGATAGAACTTCCGTAATTATACTGAATTTAATTGTCTAGAGGAGATTGTTAGAATTATATGCTGACTAATCGATCTTATCCCATTGTGTTTTTTTTGTTGTTTCTTCTGATGCTGGTGGGGTGTGACAATACAGCAGAAACCTCGTCTTCAAAAATTTCGTCTGAGGCTGCCGATCTGGTAGGTAGCGTGGCTCCCGATTTCAGCACCGTTAATATCCATGGCGATAAGGTTACTTTGTCGCAGTATCGGGGGAAGGTTGTTATTCTGAACTTTTGGGCGACTTGGTGTCCTCCATGCCGCGAAGAGATGCCATCCATGGAAGCCTTGCACAAAGCCTTTGCTGATAAAGGACTGGTGATGCTGGCGGTTAATGTTGAAGAAAACGGCAAGGATGCCGTTACTTCGTTTCTGCAGAAGAGCCCTTACAGCTTTCCGATTCTTCTGGATGAGGATGCCAGGATTCAGAACACCTATAAGGTGTTCCGTTTTCCCGAATCATTTATCATCGATAAAAATGGTGTCGTGGTTGAAAAAATTATCGGGGGTCGTGACTGGATGCGCGGGCCTACTTTCAAAACCATCGATTTTCTGGTCAACGGATAATTGGGTATGAACTCTGGTGCAGATATCACCTTGTGGATTGCTTTTTCAGCGGGATTGTTATCCTATTTCTCCCCCTGTGTTTTGCCACTGATACCCTCCTACCTGACCTATATTTCGGGGTTGTCTTTCGGACAGCTTAAAGATGAACATCCGAGTGTCAAAATAAGGTTGACGGTTTTGTGCCATTCACTTGTTTTTGTTGCCGGTTTTTCTCTGGTGTTTATTGCGCTTGGGGCTCTGGCAGGACTTGCCTCGGCTTCTTTCCAGAATTATTTGCGCGAAAGCCTTGGCATTATTCAAAAAATAGGTGGTTTGCTGATTTTCCTGTTTGGGGTGCATCTTAGTGGTCTGTTTCATTTTGGTGTTTTGCTGGGAGAACGACGTATTCAGCTGCGTAATAAACCAACTGGTTTTTTGGGAACTTTTCTTGTCGGTCTTGCTTTTGCCGCAGGCTGGACCCCATGCATCGGGCCAATTTTGGGGGCCATTCTGGCCATTGCTGCAAGTAGTTCCGGAGGAGCAGGGCAAGGAGTGTTACTGTTAAGTGTGTATTCTATTGGGCTTGGCCTTCCATTTATTATTTCCGGTCTTGTTTTTCATGCGTTTCTCGGATTTTTCAACCGCTTCAAAAAACATATTCGCGTTAGTGAAATAATCACCGGTGTCCTGCTTATGCTTGCCGGTGTCCTACTTTTTTTCGACTTGCTCTCACGCATTACCGGTTATCTGTATCAGTATCTGCCCGTGTGACGAGTCTTTTTGGCCGGAGCGTCTCCCTTTCTGGAGAACTATCCAGAAAGGGAGACGCCAAGACCCTATTACACCAACCTTTTGTCAGTTTGTGCTTGATCTTTACCTCTTGTTTTACTAGTTTTCTGAAAGTAATTTTCATTATCCATCAGCCCTCTGGAAACGATGGAAGGTTGAATTCCCGTTTTTGTTTTAGGGGCGGCCATTTTCCGAGCAGAGGCAATTTTTCAGGGAGGATCAGTAATGGACAGTGTTGCTGTTTTTAATGACTATGTGCGTAAAAAAGGTCTTAAAAATACGAGTCAGAGAATGATGATTCTGGAGACATTTCTCAACTCAAAATCCCATTATTCTACGGAGGAACTTTACCTTAAATTACGCAGGAAAAATCCGAAAATCGGATATGCAACGGTACATCGGACCTTAAAGCTGTTTGCCGAGTGTGGTATCGCAGTGGAGCTGAATTTTGGCGATGGTCAGGCACGTTTTGAGGCTGTTGATCATGAAGAACATCATGACCATTTAGTCTGTACCCGCTGCGGTGAAATTATTGAGTTTGAAGAGCCTCGCATTGAAGTAATCCAGGAAGAAATAGGCAAACGCTACGCTTTTAAAATCGAATGTCACCGTCATGAACTCTATGGCGTGTGTGCCAAGTGTTCCGCCAAGGGCTAATCTATTGTTATGCTGATGCTAGCGCAGGAAAGTTGTACTGTTTATGTCTGAGCCCCAATCCCTGATTCCCAAAATCGTTCTGGTTGGTAATCCTAATGTTGGTAAAAGTGTCCTTTTCAATGTTCTGACCGGTGCCTACACGACCGTCTCCAATTACCCTGGTACTTCTGTCGAAGTGTCGCGGGGTAGCTGCAGTATAGCAGAGCGGAAATATGAAATTCTGGATACCCCCGGAATGTATTCGATGATGCCGATCACTGAGGAAGAGCGGGTGGCCAGACATATTCTCCTGACAGAGGATCCACACGCGGTTGTTCATGTCATTGATGCACGCAATATTGAACGCATGTTGCCAATGACATTGCAGCTTATCGAGGCCGGGTTGCCGGTCATCCTGGTTGTCAACATCCTTGATGAGGCCGAACGACTTGGTATTAAGATAGACCTTGAAAAAATGCAGGACAAACTGGGAGTACCGGTCATCGGTGCGATCATGCGCCGAAAAGTCGGGCTGTCTGAATTGCAGGCTGCTATCGCGGCCTATGCCATGGTTCCCCATAAACCGTTCGTTTATGCTGATGATCTCGAGCATGATCTGCATCAGCTGGTGAGACTGCTCAAGGGGGATTACCGCCTCAGTAACAGGGCTGTATGTATGTTGTTATTGCAGCGGGACGAGGAGGTGGCCCAGATCGTCGAAACCAGGGAAAGTGCGGATGACTTTTTTCTGCTGCGTGAGAAAATACGTGAAATTTCGTTCCGGCGGCGGGCAGACCTGCATCTTCAGATCAGTTTAGAGCGGCGCAAAGTATGTACTCAGATGCTCTCTGGGGTGTTGACTCAGGAACCGCATAATAGTGCCTCTTTCGGTGAAAAATTATCGGGATGGATGGTTAACCCGATTACCGGTGCTCCTATTTTGCTGCTGGTGGTTTATTTTGGATTGTTCAAATTTGTGGGGGGATTTGGAGCCGGGACTCTGGTTGATTTTCTTGAGGGGCATCTGTTTGAAACCTATTTGAATCCTCCGGTTATTCATGCGGCCCAGAAGTACCTAAGTGCCAATTGGCTGTTTGAGCTGGTTGCTGGCGAATATGGGCTGTGGACCTTGGGGATCCGCTATGCGGTTGCTTTAGTCCTGCCCATTGTCGGGTCGTTTTTCCTGGTATTTTCGCTGCTGGAAGATACAGGGTACTTCCCCCGCTTGGCGCTGCTGGTTGATCGTCTGTTTAAACACATCGGACTGTCTGGACGGGCCGTTATTCCTATCGTGCTCGGTTTTGGCTGCGATACCATGGCTACTCTTGTTACCCGTACCCTGGAAACCACCAGAGAGCGCGTTATCGCGACTATGCTGCTGGCTCTGGCCATCCCCTGCAGTGCCCAGCTTGGTGTTATCCTTGGTTTGTTGTCGATTTCCTTTAAGGCATTACTGGTCTGGTCGTTATGTCTGATTTTCATTTTCTTGCTCATCGGTCTGATTGCGTCAAAGCTGTTACCCGGCGAAAGTCCTGTCTTCTATATGGAAATACCGCCTTTGAGACTTCCTCAGTTGCATAATGTCCTGGTTAAGACCCTCACCAGAATGCAGAGTTACTTTTTGGAAATATTGCCGCTTTTTTTGGTTGCGTCAGTAATTCTCTGGGCTGGTAAAATGACAGGATTGTTAGCTTCCCTGGTCGATGCGCTGTCTGTCGTTGTTGAGATGATCGGGTTACCGGCAGAAGCGACAACCGCTTTTGTCTTTGGTTTTTTCCGGCGTGACTTTGGTGCTGCCGGGCTTTACGATCTGCAGACTTCCGGGGTGTTGAATATTTCGCAATTGACTGTGGCAGCTGTTACTCTGACCCTCTTCGTCCCGTGTGTCGCACAATTCCTGGTTATGGGACGAGAACGGGGGGCTAAGGTTGCTTTGAGCATTTTTGTTTTTGTTACATTGCTGGCATTTTCATCAGGGTGGCTGCTCAATCGTTTATTGGCAGCGACGGGTTTTCTTGCATGATATGCGGATTCTGCCATAAGGATATCCCCGATGATATTGGTGCTCCTGATGGACATAAATCGTGTGGTCACTGTTTTGGGGGCTGTAAAAAAATTCACTGTCCCTACTGTGGATTTGCCAATCCTGCACCCGGGAAATTTTTATCCAGATTGCTGCGCAAACAGGAGAAGGGATCTGAAAATGAATAGGCTGTCAGAAAAAGCAGAAGAAATTCTTGAAACCCTTTGGGTCCTGACCGTTGAAGGACAGGATGTCGGAGTTCTTTGCGACACATTAAAGGTCACTTCAGAGTCGGAGGAATTGAAAGAACTGTTGGGAAAAGCTTTTGTCGAACTGCGTAGCGACCGAATCCTTCTGCGTAAAGAAGGGTATAACGAAGCAAAGCTGACGGTGCGCCGACATCGACTTGCTGAGCGTCTGACTATGGATATTCTTGGTATTGAAGGTGACGAAGCTAATGAACAGGCGTGTGCTTTTGAACATCTGTTGCGTCAGGGGGTAGACAGTAAGCTCTGTACCCTGCTGAATCATCCAACGACTTGCCCCCATGGGAATCCCATTCCTCCCGGAGAATGTTGTGTTGTAGCAAGGCAGCAGGGGGAGCCGGGGATCGTGGCCTTGACCGAACTCAAGTCGGGAGAGTCAGGTGAAATTGCCTATCTGTCCGCCAGTGATGATAAAAAAATGCAGAAACTTATGAGTATGGGAGTTCTGCCAGGTAGTCAACTGCTGTTGATGCAGAAATTTCCCAGTTATATCTTCAAGGTGGGACATTCCCAGTTTGCAATTGACGATACCCTGGCCCGTGAAATTCATATCCGGAGAGCTGAGTAACGATTATGGTCCGATGTTCCTGGTGTAGCGACGATCCTGTATATGTGGATTATCATGACAAGGAGTGGGGTGTTCCGCTCTATAATGATCAACGCTTGTTTGAAATGCTCTGTCTTGAGGGGGCTCAGGCCGGTCTAAGCTGGTTGACAGTTCTTAAAAAGCGCGCTCATTACCGGCAGGTTTTCGCCAACTTTGACTGGCACGCTATGGCACGTTATTCGGAGAATGATGTTGCGCGGCTTCTGCAGGATCCCGGAATTATTCGGAATCGTTTGAAAGTCAATGCCTTTGTTTGTAACGCCAGGGCAATGGTGACTTTTCTGGATAAACACGATTCTTTTGCCGACTTCCTGTGGAACTATGTTGATGGCAGACCGATTCAGAATAGCTGGGCCTCAATTGCTGATGTGCCAGCGGAAACCCCTGTGTCACGAATGCTCAGTAAGGATTTGAAAAAACTCGGTTTCCGTTTTGTCGGCTCGACTATTTGTTATGCCTATATGCAGTCCGTCGGTCTGGTGAATGATCATACGACTGATTGTTTTCGTTACCACGAGTTGCTCTGATTTCAAGCCTTTTGCGAAGTAAAGCAGTAGACAGATGCTGCCTTTTGGCAAATAGTCTGTGTCCCAATGAAACTGGCTAGCCGAACCAGACCACGTTTAGCAGTCCCGCACATAGCCACAAGTAGATCAGATATTTCCAGTGCAATTTTATAATCTGGGCATTGCCGGCGTGGTAACGACTGACCATCGCCAGTCCGATTCCTGACAGGGGGCTGCAGCCATTGGCTAAGCCCCAGACAAAAAGATACAAAAAGGCCAATTGGTTGGGGTCGACATTTAACGGTGCCAGAAACGGACTGACCGAGGCAATGCTGACCACTGGGTGGATACCGATCAGACATAAAAGAGACATGATACCGCTGAGACACATAAACATTAAAGGACTAAAAGTGCTGATGTCAAAGGTCAGGGCTGCTGGGAAGGCCTTGATGATAGCGGAAATTCCGGTGGAAAAAACACCAGCGACCAGGAACAGAGCGTACTGACTGGATGTACTCGGTAGTTTTTCACTGATAAAGCGAACTGTTTGCTGTCCTCGAGAGCGGGTTTTCATGAAGACCTGGGCTCCTGCGGGCGCCAGAATACTGATCAGGGTCAGGATGCTGATGTCCGGTATGGCCCAGTGACCAATCAGGACAAATATTGCCAGAAACATTGGCATGATCAGACTTTCAACCGTCAATGGGTATCCTTCAAAGGCGTCCTTTTCCAGTTTATACGCATCGTAGTAAGTGATTAAAAACATAGGAATTGTCAGGATCAGACCGGGAATGACAGTCTTTTGCCATTCTGTTCCGGGGGCGTATGTTAGCGCTACCCCCGTGGCGACAAAAAAAGGTGACCAGAACGCAGCGGTGCTGAAACTGCGCATGCACAGCTGGACCTGAGCCGGTGTCAGGCGGCCGGAGCGCATCAGTCGGTCTCCGACAACAAAGATGATGGACAGGTTGATGACAGCTCCCAGCAGGTGACAGGTCAGGATTGTAGAGGTTATGCCTTTACGCCCACTGGGGAGCTTTGATTGATGCCCCGTGGGATTGGCCAGGGATAAAAAAGAAACGGTCCCAAGCATTGTTACCAAAGGAATGTTGCGTGACAACATGCCCAGCCAGTCGATGGTTATTCCCTTGCTCAGTGCAATAGTAATCAGGATAACGCCGGCGACGAGCAGCAGCAGTGTCTGCTGTTTCGCTGTTTTGCCCAATTGCGGCCAGCACACCAGGACAGCAGACCATCCCAGAATTGACGGAACAATGATGGGCAGCGTTGTGAATACGGAGATTATATATAGAAAACAGCTGGTTGCTATTAGCCAACCAATGATGGGGGTTCGCGCTGTAGTGCCTGACATGTATTTAACCTGGTAAAATTGAAAGATTGAGTGAAGAGATATCGTGACAGTGTCATGAGGGCGTATCTGCTGATACCGCCCGGACATTGTCTGGATCTTGGTGTTCTAACCATATCGCTCAAAACATATTGTATCAATTATTTTTGTTCGTCCAGTCATCCCTTTCAACGGATAAATTGTGACTTGCTAACTAAAAACTCTGGAGATTGAAGACTATTTTTTCATGTTCGCTTGAGCTATACTGCCCAACCACTTTTACCAACGTGATTTTTACCAACATAAAAACAGGAGCAACAAATGTTTCGTGAGCCAAAAGAGACCGTCAAAGAATTGCAGGAAAAACTTCAGGAATTATGGAGGTATCTTTGACGTCCCTGGCAAAACAGAACGGGTAGCCGAGCTTGAAGCTGAAATAGCTCAACCTGATTTCTGGAATCGGGGGGATGCTGCACAGGAGTTGTTAAGGGAAAGAACCCGTCTGCAGAAAATCGTGGAGGATTGTAACACTGCCAGACGCGAGCTTGATGATATCGGCGTACTGATTGAATTAGGCGAAGAGGGGAGGGACGAAGATACTCTTGCCGAGGTCAATGCGCTTCTTCCTGATCTGGAACAAGTGATCGGGCAAATGGAATTTGCCCGGATGTTGTCTGGTCAACACGATGTCAGTAATGCAACCTTCAGTATCAATGCCGGTGCCGGAGGAACGGAAGCCCAGGACTGGGCTGATATGTTGCTGCGTATGTATCTGCGTTACTGCGAAAAAAAGGGTTTCAAAACTGAGTTTACTGAATATCAGGCCGGTGATGATGCCGGTCTTAAGAGCGCGACCTTTACCGTTGAAGGGGATTACGCTTACGGATATCTGAAATCTGAGAACGGCATTCATCGACTGGTGCGTATTTCTCCATTTGATTCAAATGCCAGACGCCATACGTCTTTCTGCTCGGTCTTTGTTTTTCCTGAACTTGATGATTCTATCGAAGTTGAGATTGAGGATAAGGATATCAAGGTGGACACCTTCCGGGCCAGCGGCGCCGGTGGTCAGCATATCAATAAAACCGACTCTGCTATCCGCATTACCCACATTCCGACCGGTATTGTTGTCAGCTGCCAAAATCAGCGTTCCCAACACAGTAACCGGGCGACGGCTTTGCAACAGCTTAAAGCGCGCTTGTATGAGATGGAGCGGCAGAAAAAAGAAGCTGAAGCAGCGGCATTTTCTGAAGATAAGAAGGAAATCGGTTGGGGCAGTCAGATCCGTTCTTATGTCCTTCACCCATATCGCATGGTCAAGGATCATCGAACCGGGCATGAAACCGGGAATACCGACGCGGTTCTCGATGGTGACCTGGATGGATTTATCGAAGCTTACCTGTTGCAGGGTAAGTGATATCGCAGGGGGTAATTGTTACGGCGCTTTTTCTTTTAGAAATAGCGCCGTAAATGATTGACTTGCCAGTGCTTGTTGGATAAATTCATCGGTTATATATTTATCTTCCCAAATTATAAGGAGCAGTCATGCAAGACGCTGAAATTCCTATAGGATTAACTTTTGACGATGTTCTTCTGGTTCCTGAGCATTCTTTGGTCCTGCCAAAGGAAGTCGATCTGACCACCAATTTGACCAGAACGATCAAACTGAATATTCCATTGTTGTCAGCTGCTATGGATACCGTAACTGAATCCCGTACGGCAATCTGTATGGCTCGTGAAGGCGGGCTGGGGATAATTCACAAGAACATGTCTCCTGAAGCTCAGGCGACTGAAGTGGATCAGGTCAAGAAATCTGAAAGTGGCATGATTGTCGATCCGATTACCATGGATCCTGACCAGAAAATTTATGAAGCGCTAAAGGTTATGGAAAAATACCGGATTTCCGGTGTGCCGGTGACTAAAAACGGTAAGCTGGTCGGTATTATGACCAATCGTGATCTGCGTTTTGAAACGAATGTTGATCAGCCCATTGCCAATGTTATGACCAAAGATAAGTTGGTCACTGTTCCTCCTGGAACCACTCTTGAGGAGGCAAAATATCATCTTCATAAACACCGTATTGAAAAACTGCTGGTGGTTGACGCCAACGGGGTGTTGAAAGGGCTGATTACCATCAAGGATATTGAAAAAGTTCGTAAATACCCCCATGCATGTAAAGATGACCTCGGTCGTCTGCGCGTCGGTGCCGCCGTTGGTGTTGGTGCTGATCTTGATGAGCGTACAGCAGTATTGGTTGGTGCCGGTGTCGATCTGCTGGTTATTGACACCGCTCATGGACATAGTCAGGGGGTTCTCGACGCTGTGGCCCGAATTCGCAGGCAATACCCGGCACTGCAACTGATGGCCGGTAATATCGCGACAGCTGCAGCTGCCCAGGCTTTGATTGATGCTGGTGTTGATGCGGTAAAGGTCGGTATCGGGCCTGGCTCTATCTGCACGACCCGTGTTGTTGCCGGGGTCGGTGTTCCTCAAATTACGGCCATTCAGCAGGTTTCCAAAGTGACCCGTGCTGCCGGTATTCCGTTGATTGCCGATGGCGGTATTAAATTCTCCGGAGACCTGCCAAAGGCAGTTGCTGCCGGTGCGGATGTGATTATGATCGGGTCGCTGTTTGCCGGAACAGAGGAATCTCCTGGGGACACAATTCTTTATCAGGGGAGAACCTATAAAGCCTACCGTGGGATGGGGAGTATCGGTGCGATGAAACAGGGGAGCAAGGACCGCTATTTCCAGGGTGATGAAGAAGATGTCAAACTGGTTCCTGAAGGAATTGAAGGACGTGTTCCTTATCGTGGCTCTCTGTCTGACAATATTCATCAGTTGATGGGCGGTTTACGTTCCGGTATGGGATATACCGGTTGTAAAACGATTAAAGACCTGCAGGAACGAGGACAGTTTGTACGCATTACCAATGCTGGTTTGCGTGAATCCCATGTTCATGACGTCACCATTACTCAGGAATCACCTAATTATCGGATCGAACGGAATTGATCGATGCAAGACATTCATAAGGAAAAGATTCTGATCCTCGACTTCGGATCACAGTATACTCAACTGATTGCCCGGCGGGTGCGTGAATGTCACGTTTATTGTGAACTGCACCCGTTCGATATGGCTCTTGATGATATCAAGGCCTTTGGCGCCAAAGGAATTATTCTCTCCGGTGGGCCAAAGTCTGTTTATGAAGATGGTGCCCCTGAGATTGCCGAGGAGCTGTTTGAACTGGGCGTTCCTGTTCTGGGTATCTGTTATGGTATGCAACTGATGAGTCGTCACTTTGGCGGTAAAGTCATTGCAGCCGGTAAGCGCGAATATGGACATGCTGAACTGCTGAGTCAGGGGCAACCCGGCCCGTTGTTTGATGGTTTTTTCAGTAACGGGAAAAGTTCGGTGTGGATGAGCCATGGTGACCATGTCGAAGAGGTTCCTGATGGATTTGAGGTTGTCGCCTGTACCGCCAATGCTCCGGTTTGCGCTATTCAGAATGTTGAGCGCCAGCTTTACGGAGTTCAATTCCATCCTGAAGTGAACCATACGCCACAAGGCGCATTGTTTGTTGAAACCTTTGTCCGCAAGATCTGTCAGTGCTCAGCTTCCTGGACTCCTGGTCGAATTATTGAGGATGCAGTCTCACGCATTAAGGAAGCGGTTGGCAGCGAGCAGGTTATCCTTGGTCTGTCAGGTGGGGTCGATTCCTCTGTTGCCGCAGCTTTAATCCATCGCGCTATCGGCGATCAACTGCATTGTGTGTTTGTTGATAACGGACTGCTGCGGTTGAATGAAGGCGATCAAGTCATGGACACTTTTGCCCAGAATATGGGGGTCAAGGTGACCCGTGTTAATGCTCAGCAACGCTTTTATGATGATCTTGCCGGTGTCACTGACCCGGAACAGAAACGTAAAATTATCGGCAAGCTGTTTGTTGATATTTTTGAAGAAGAATCAAAGAAGATCAGCGGAGCAACTTTTTTGGCGCAGGGAACCATTTATCCTGATGTTATTGAATCTGCCGGAGCTAAAACCGGAAAAGCCCATAACATTAAGAGTCATCACAATGTCGGCGGACTTCCTGACTACATGAAGCTGAAACTTCTTGAGCCCTTACGTGAACTGTTCAAGGATGAGGTGCGGGCTATCGGCGAGGAACTTGGTTTGCCCCACCAGATGGTCTGGCGCCATCCGTTCCCCGGTCCTGGTCTTGGTGTTCGTGTGTTAGGTGAAGTTAAAGAGGAGTACTGTGATATCCTCCGCCAGGCTGATGCGATTTATATCGAAGAGCTTTACAGCACTGGCCACTATCATAAGATCAGTCAGGCTTTTGCCGTCTTTCTGCCGGTCAAATCGGTTGGAGTTATGGGCGATGGTCGTACTTATGAGTATGTTGTCGCTTTGCGAGCGGTCGAAACCAAGGATTTTATGACCGCCGGCTGGTATCCCATGCCCTATGCTGATCTTGCGCGTATCAGTAATCGCATTATCAATGAAGTTAAAGGAATTAATCGGGTTACTTACGATATCTCCAGTAAGCCACCAGCAACGATAGAGTGGGAATAAGTGCTGAGATTTGTCGTTGCTTTACTAAGGGCTGCCTCTTTTGAGGCAGCCTTTTTTCGTGTGTGGCGGGGAGCGCAGATTGCCCTGTTTCTGTTTTTAGCTTTTTGCTTGTGTGAATTATCTGCAACAAAAGTGACCTATTGTTACAACAAATTTCTCTATCGCTATAAAGCGACATGTCTATTTTATCGTATGCCAAATCCCGCTGGTCATACCGCTAAATCTTTTATACAGGAAAATAGAGTATTTTGAATTTTATCAGGTATATTTTGTGCATCCAGTTTTTTAATTAAAATTTAATTGTAGCAGGTATCGGTGGTCTGCGGTTTTGATCAGTATTGATATTTCATATCGAAACAGGTAAATGTAACATTTTTCAGCCCGGATAATATTGGTCGTTAACGCTGAAAATATTGCCTGCCAAGCAGTCCACTATCAAATGTAAAGGAGACATTGTTCATGGCAAGCTTTAGGTTTTCCCGACTCATTGTGGGAATCTTTTTCGTTGTTTGTACTATTTACCCATCACGTTCTTTTGCTCAGGAAGTTTTCGACTTCGCTGCAGTATCAGCTATTGCGGAAAAACTGTCCCAAAGCGAGTATAGTCCACCCGACAGCCTATCTGATATCGTTAAAAATTTAAGTTATGATCAATGGCGAAGCATTCGACAACGGCCTGAAAAAGCCTATTGGAAGGGGCAGAAAAGACTCTTTAATCTGCAGTTTTTTCATCCCGGTTTCGTTTACGACCGTAGTGTGAAAATCAATATTGTCAATCAGCAGAAGATCACAGTACTACCGGTTCAACGTGACTGGTTTGATTACAGTGGTTTACCTCTGGCTCCTCAGATTCCTGAACAGATCGGTGCAGCCGGATTCCGGGTTCACTATCCTTTGAAAAATAAAAATTATTTTGATGAATTTCTTGTTTTTCTTGGGGGGAGTTATCTGCGTGCCGTTGGAACGGATGATCAGTATGGCCTGTCGGCCCGCGGCTTAGCCCTTAATACGGCCCTTGCCAAAGGGGAAGAATTTCCATGGTTTCGTGAATTCTGGATCGTTCAGCCCAAGCAGAAAGATACGGGGATTACGATTTATGCCTTGCTTGACAGCCCGAGTGTTTCCGGGGCTTATCGGTTTGTTGCCAATCCCGGAAAGGAAACCGATATTGATGTTCGAAGCCGACTGTTTTTCAGGAAAAGCGTCGAAAAGGTTGGCATTGCACCTTTGACCAGTATGTATTTTTTTGGCGAGAACAATCGTAAGCCAGGTTTAAATGATTTCCGACCGGAAGTTCATGATTCTGATGGACTTCAGATTCTTTTCGATAATGGTGAATGGCTGTGGCGTCCGTTGAACAATCCACGCTACCTTCAGGTCAACAGTTTCTCTGGAACCGGTATCAAGGGGTTCGGTCTTTTACAACGCGATCGTGATTTTCATGACTATGAAGACCTGGAAGCCAATTACCATCAACGTCCCAGCCTTTGGATTGAACCAACCTCTGACTGGGGGGCCGGCAAGGTTGAACTGGTCCAGATTCCGACCAAAGACGAAATTCATGATAATATTGTCGCCTTCTGGGTGTCTGATTCTCCCGTGAGCGCTGGTGACAGCCGCGAGTTTTCGTACCGCATGCGCTGGGGGCAGGGGGAAGGTTTCGAACCACCGGCAGCACGCGCTACAGCAACGCGCATGAGTTTTTCTGAAGAGGGGATGGTGCGGCGTTTTGTGGTCGATTTTTCTGGTCATAATTTACAGTCATTGGCTGCGGATACTTCGTTGTCGGCCAATGTGAACTGCAGTGATGGCGCGGCAATTCGGAACGTTACGGTGCAGAAAAATCAATACGATCATTCATGGCGGTTAAGCTTTGAACTGATTGCCCGCCCGGTATCAACCCTTGAAAAGGTTTTACCCGATAATGGTGCTCCTATTGAAGTTAGGGCATTTCTCAACAATGCTACCGATGTGGTTTCTGAAACCTGGAGTTATAATATCAGCAGAAAGACAGGGCTATGAAGTCCTTAAGGGATTCTTCCGCAACGAATGCCAAAGAATTTGATCATCTTACCCAACGTTGTTTAACTTATTTGCGTTGCTGGCCGGTATCCGAGCTACGGCGCCTTGAGATGGTTAGCGACACGGTTCGCGTCATTAGCGGTGGTGAGGCAAGCCCTCAGTTGACTTCCGTGTATGCTAAAGCGTTCCAGCGGCTACGCAGGCGAATCAATATGGAGATCCCCCAAGACCCGGTTCAGGCCTTGCCACAGATGAAGCGTACCAGTATGCCTGCTGCGTCACTGAGTCCGTTAGCAGAGGCTCAGGGCTCAGCATTTAAGCACAGTTGGCAGCGTCCAGCGTTGTTCCGCCGGATTCTGCTGGCCTTTCTGGTATTTGCTCCGGCCATAGTGGCCGCCTGGGGTATTTCAACCATTTTGCCATATCACGGTTCGACTCACACGGAGAAGCTGCTGGTGCTGATCAGCGGTATTTTGTTTGCCTGGGTGTCAGTCGGTTTTTGGGTGGCCATGTTTGGTACGGTGCTGCTGCTTAAGGGGCAAGGGGGAAGCCTCAGCTCAAAAGCGATAAATGATACTGAGATCTCTATTCCGAAGTCGGTCCGTACCGCTATTCTTTTCCCCATTTGCGGTGAAGATATGCGTCGGGTCAGTGCCGGCGTGTTCTCTGTTTATCAATCTTTGAAAAAAACCGGTCAGATGGATCAGTTCGATTTTTATTTGTTAAGTGATTCACGAAACCCAGACAGCTGGATTAATGAAGAGGTTTTCTGGCGGCAATTATGCACCGATCTGGGGGATCCCGGTAACCTTTTCTACCGGCGCAGGCGGCTGAATCTGAAAAGAAAAAGTGGCAATATCGCTGATTTCTGCCGACGTTTTGGTACCAGCTATCGCTACATGATTGTTTTTGATGCTGATAGTATTATGTCTGGGCCAACCCTGGTGAAGATGGTTCATCTGATGGAGAACAATCCGCAGGTCGGTATCTTGCAGACGCCTCCGGCAGTCGTGGGCAAAGAGACCCTGTTGGCCAGAATTCAACAATTCTGCAGCCGCGCTTATGGCCCTGTCTATGCTGCGGGCCTGCATTGGCTACAACAGGGGGATGGTAGCTTCTGGGGTCATAATGCCATTTTACGCATTGAACCGTTTATGCAGCATTGCGGGTTACCGCGTTTGTCCGGCAAGGCTCCCTGGGGGGGGGATATCCTCAGTCACGATTTTGTTGAGTCGGCCCTGATGCGCAGGGCAGGGTGGAGTATCTGGCTGGTTTACGATCTTGATGGATCCTATGAAGAGCCCCCACCGACACTGCTTGATGAACTCAAAAGAGATCGGCGCTGGTGCAGTGGCAATCTTCAGCATGTGCGCCTTATCTTCACCGGTGGCCTAAGTGCTGCGCATCGTTGGCTGTTTGTTAATGGTATTATGAGTTATGTTTCGGCCGCGATGTGGTTTTTGTTACTGGTTCTCTCTTCTGTCTCTGTCGTTGCCAATGCATTTTCACCACCAGATTATTTTCCGGCCGGACGCAGCCTTTTTCCACAGTGGCCGGTCTGGGACCCGTATGCTCCGGCGGTATTGTTGGGGATTACCGCAATCCTTCTGTTTCTTCCCAAGGTTTTCGCCATTGTGGTGATTTTCCTGCAAAGAAATACTCTCCACTTTGGGGGCGGGGTTGCACTGTGTGCCAGTGTGCTGCTGGAAATGGTCGTGTCTGCATTTCTGGCCCCAGTGCGGATGGTTTTTCACACCCGTTTCGTGCTGATGATGCTGTTGCGCAGACAATCCGGCTGGAATCCTCAGAATCGTGATGATGCAGCGACTAGCTGGGGGGAAGCGAGTCAGGCTTTTTATCCCTGCATGCTTATCTCTGTGGTGTGGGGAAGTGTTGTTCTGCTGATTAACCAGACGTTTTTTTTGTGGCTTGCTCCCGTTCTTGTCCCCTTGTTACTGGCAATTCCGCTTGCGGTTATTACCAGCAGACGCAGTATTGGTCTGAAAGCACGGCGGGCAAAATTATTATTGATACCTGAGGAGATTTCTGCGCCGAGTGAACTTGTGACCCTGGTCAATAAGCAACGTGATTTAGGTTTGGCGATTACCCCATTACGGTTGCTTACTACCGACGGTTTTGTTCGTGCGGTTCTCAATCCTCAGATCAATCTTTTGCATCGCCGTTTGCGTGGCAGAATGACCAGATCAAAAATCCCGGCCAATAAGCGCTTTTTATTGATGCGTAAAGCCCTGAACAGTGGTCCTGAAGGTCTTAGTGATCAGGAAAAGAGGCGCATCTTGCAGGACAATTTATTATTATGGATGCTGCATAAGTGGGTTTGGGCGCTGCCTGATGGCGACACGTCCCAGAAATGGTTTGGCCGCTATACGCACCGGATGATCTGACAATTTCCGTTTGGATGGTTTGTCATAAAGCAGGGAGTTCTTTTCGCATCAGAGAATTTCCTGCTTTTTATTATTGTCGCTAGTGCGGGAAAAGAGAGTCGTGCTACACGATTCTCTGCTATGAAATAAGTGATTTTATTCGGTTATAGCTCATCTTTCGGTTGAATTAGTCAGGTTTTATTATACAGTTATAGAGTTTATTGCTCAGTTCAAACAGTACGCTGTCATCAAGCTTTATATTTTTTGTTTTCTCATCCCTGACGTTAGGAGGCTCTATGAAAAATATCCGTTTCAGCATGGTTTTGTTGATAGTGTTAGTGCTGGTTGCTCCTGTCGGGGCACAGACTTTTCCTGATCAGCATGACCACAAAAGCTGTCAGTATTGTGGCATGGACCGACTAAAATTTGGCCATAGCAGGATGCTGGTCAGCTATAAAGACGGGAGTGAGGTTGGTACCTGCAGTTTGCATTGCATGGCGCTGGAATACGCCAGCTCAATCAGTCGCATTCCGCTTAAGTTGATGGTTGCTGATTTCAACAGTGGCAAATTGGTTGATGCGCAGACTGCCAGTTGGGTTCTCGGTGGTGACAGGCCCGGTGTTATGACAGCGCGTGCCAAGTGGGCTTTTGCTTCACCTCAAAGTGCTGAAAAATTTGTTGCTGAACATGGCGGGCAAATCATCGATTTTGAACAGGCATTAAAGGCCAGTTACGAAGACATGTATGCAGATGTCCAGCGTATTAGGAACATGCGTGCTATGAAAATGAAGAAAATGAAGGGGAAGTAGAGGCTTGTTGGTCATGTTGAGAACGCTTGTTATCTGCGCTATTCTTACACTTTTCCTGCTAACACCTTTGGGTGCCCAGTCCCTGCGGCAACCTGGAGAGAGGGATCGGTGTCCTGTCTGTGGCATGTTTGTTGCTCCCTACCCGGAGTGGCTTGCCACGCTGGTCAGAACTGACGGAACGCAGTTGTTTTTCGATGGCTGCAAAGATCTGTTTCGTTACTATTTTAATCTGCAGCCAGATGATCTCGCTCAGGTTCAGGCCATTTTTGTGACAGATTACTATCGTACTCAATTGCTGCCAGCCTCAGAAGTTTATTATGTGACAGGCAGTGATGTTTACGGTCCGATGGGGAAGGAATTGATTCCGATTGCCGGGAAGCAGAATGCAGAAACCTTTATGCTCGATCATAATGGTAAGCAGATCCTCTCGTTTGAACAACTGTCTGTAGACGTGTTGCCGGGGGATTGATGAAGCGTTCATGTGTGTGGGGCGGATTGATCTGTTGCCTGTTGGTTGGTCTTGGCGGTCTTCTCCTGTTCAGTTGTCAACAGTCAAGCCGTCACGACGATGTGGCTGCCAAACAGCTTCTTGTCGCCACTTTGCAACTGACCGATCTGAGCCTTTGCAGTGAAGCACGATATACCCGGCATCCGACTCAGGCCGATCTGTTTTCTGCCTTCCAGGATTCTCCTGCTGCTTTTGAACATTTCCCGACCGGCTCTTTGATTCTTCCCCGGGTGAGCGGATTTACCGCGCGTGTTGAGGTTCTTCATTCTGCCGAAAAAAGGGAATGACTTTGCGCTATCTTAAAATTCTTGAATATACCTTGTCTGCCCTGATGCGGCGTAAAGGCAAGACCGTTTCCCTGGTGTTGGTGTATGCATTTACCATCGCCGCACTTGGCTCGGTTCTTTTGCTAACCCATGCCCTGAAACAGGAGGCAGTAAGAAGCTTGGCAACCGCGCCTGAAATAGTCGTTCAGCGTGTTGCGGCTGGCCGTCATGAATTGATAGAGACGCAGGCAGGGGCCATTATTGAAAGGCTTCCGGGGGTTAAAAAAGTTGTCCCGCGCGTCTGGGGCTATTATTACGACTCTTTGATCAAGGCGAACCTGACCCTGATGGGGATTCGGGGACAATCCCAGACGCTAGAATTGTTAAATGGCAGGCTACCACAAGCCGATGATGAATGTGCCATAGGAGCTGGTGTGATAAGCGCATTCGGGCCGGGAATCGGGGACCTGCTGGTCTTGGAAGATGCTCACAAAGCACGGCGTGAATATAAAATTACCGGAACTTTTTCGGCCTCTTCCAGCCTTTTGACCAACGACCTGGCTATTCTGACAGAAGCGGCATTACGCAATTTCTTTGCTCTTCCTGACCACTTGGCAACAGACCTGGCGGTTGAGGTTTACAACCCGCGAGAAGTAAAAACACTGGCTAAAAAAATCAGTTATCACCTGCCGGGTAGTCGCCCGATAACCAGAGATGAAATCCGTCATACCTATGATTCACTGTTTAACTGGCGCAGTGGCATGATGCTGGTTGTTTCAGTGGCGGCGCTGATTGCTTTTTGCATTTTGGCCTGGGATAAGGCGACCGGTATCAGCGCCGAAGAAAAACAGGAAATAGGTATATTGAAAGCCTTGGGTTGGGAGACCTCTGACGTGCTCTTGAGTAAATTCTGGGAAGGTCTGGTGATTTCTTTATCCGCGTTTCTGCTCGGGATCATTGTTGCGTGGATTCATGTTTTTGTCTTCAGTGCACCGTTGCTGACGCCTCTGCTAAAAGGCTGGTCGGTTTTGTTCCCCGACTTCAGGCTGACTCCGGATATTGACATGTATCAGCTTTTTGTCCTGGCCGTTTTAACCATTGTTCCTTATCTGGCCTGTACGCTGGTGCCGTCCTGGCGCACCGCAACGACCGATCCGGAGCAGGTTATGAGGGGGTAATATGGCACCGATCATCGCTGTTAAGGACGTGTGTAAAATTTATAATCGGCACGCACCGGATGAAATGATTGCTTTGGACAATATTAATCTGGATATTGCTGCGGGAGATGTCGTTGCTTTAACCGGACCCAGTGGTTCGGGTAAAACAACGCTACTCAGTTTACTCGGCTGTATGGGACGCCCGACATCAGGGTCAATCAGGTTGCATGAACGGCACATCTCACGACTTCCCGAACGCTTTTTGGCCAAAATCAGGCGTGAAACATTCGGGTTTGTGTTCCAGCACTACAACCTGTTACGCGACGTATCGGTGACAGAAAATGTCATGTTGCCTCTTTACCCGACTGCGATGCGGGTCAAGACGATGAAAAATTTGGCCCATGAAGTTCTTGAACGATTTGGCATCGGTCATATGGCAGATAAAAAAGTCAAACTGCTCAGTGGCGGGGAGCAGCAGCGTGTGGCTATTGCCAGGGCTTTAGTGACACAGCCGGACATTATTATCGCAGATGAACCTACGGCCCACCTGGATAATGAACTGGCGCATGACCTGCTGGCGATTTTCCGGCAGCTAAGTGATGATGGCAAAACCCTGATTATCGCAACACACGACCCTTTTGTCAGTCGGTCAGGGCTGATTAAACGGACTATTGAGTTGCGATTTGGTCGGGTTGTAGGGGATGTGTTCCCGTGATACTTCATCCCGGTATTCTTGCCTTGCTGAGTGGCTCCCTGATCATATTTTTGATCATGTGTTATGCCTGTGGCGTCGCGTTATCAATTTTACGTTATTGGGATATTAACAGCGCGACTGAACAGCAACTGTCTCTGGAGAGAAAAACCTGGCTTGTTTCAGTCTTACTGAATTATGCTTTTGCCTTCCAGATTCTTTCAGTCTTTTTATTCATTCTGACGGCCGAAGATATTCACTCTCTGTTTATCGGGGCCATGTGTGCTACGGGTTCGCTGAACGCGAATCTTGTTGGCTGGCTCGTTTTGCTGATCAAAGGATTATTATTATTTGCCGGCGGTTTCTGGGTATTGATCAATCTGATTGATCAAAATACCGAGGATACCCCGCTGGTTAAGGTAAAGTATAGAGCGGTACTGCTTATCACCCCTCTGGTCGGCTTTGATCTGTATCTGCAGTGGCGCTATTTCATGGGCCTTCAGCCAGAGGTTATTACGTCCTGTTGCGGTTCTTTGTTCAGCAGTCAGGGAGACAGTGTCGCCAGCGATCTGGTGTCACTTCCAATAGCTCAGGCGGTCCAGTTGTTTGGCGGCTGTGTTTTCGGCTATCTGTTGTTGCTTGGCCTCTGCTACTTTTTCAAGGCACCTATCTGGCGCCATCTTTTGTTTATCGTCAGTCTGCTGACATTTTTTGTTTCACTTGGCAGCATAGTGTCTTTTCTGTCTCTGTACATCTATCAGATGCCAAGCCATCATTGTCCGTTTGACATGCTGCAGGGGCATTATTATTACGTTGGCTATCCGATGTACGCCGGCTTGTTCAGTGCCGCTTTATTTGGCATGGCTCCTGGCCTGTTCCAGCCCTTTTGCTATTATCAATCTATACGTAATGAAATGGCCCGCCTTGAACGTGTCTGGCTGCTTCTGGCTGGTTGTGGTTTCCTCCTCTTTTTATTGTTTCCTGCCTGGCACGCGTTGTTCGGAGCCTTTAGATTATCCAGTTATTTTTAATTCGGATATCCTTTGCGTGTGTAAATAGTGTATTTCCTGGGTTTGTCTTAAATTCTCATAGGTTGCATGTCGATATTCTGGATGTACCCTGTGCCTGTCTGATCTCTGTACTGTAGTTCGGGATCAAGAGTATTTTTCGCTCTGCCGGAGTAATAAGTCATTCCATGCTCATGCCCCTTCTGGTTGCTCGCTACTCAAATGTCTAAAATATGAATCTTTTCATTTGCCAATATTAATTTTGCTGTATATATCTAAGTAAATGGGAAAAAATTCTATATTGAGTACAGGCGGATGGATGCTGCGCTGATCTTGTTCAGAATCCCTATCAATGCCAAGGAGGATGAGGAAATGGCTGATTTCACCAGGCGAGAATTTATAAAAGTTTCAGGTATCGCTCTTGGCGGTATTATTCTGACGGGATGTGGCGGGTCTGATTCTGATTCCAGTGCTTCTTTACCAAATGGCTACACCTTTTATTCTTTAAAAACTCTTTCTGATTCGGTTGATTACTGGGGAGCTAACTTTAAAATAGAGGAATTTCTTGGTTCGGCTTATATCTGCGACAATGGAATTATAACTTTTGATGCTGAAGACAAGTCTAAAAGACGGGGCATCTTTCAGCTTGAAGTGGACTTCAGCGCGGATGAGCCAAAAATTGTTTCGGAGCGCACGGCTTTACTGGCAGGAACGACTTTACCAGATAAGCGGGTAGTGGGTCTTTGTCGAAATTATGACGTGGACGAAATGGGCAATATTGCCGCAATAATTGAAGGTAATCACAAATATTCAAGTGATGATCATTTTGGTTCGGGGTTGTACTTTGAACAAAACGCCGCAGGGTTTGAACCTCTGCTTATTGCCGGTCAAAAATTTAACAACAATGAAAGAACCAGCACCGGGATCTTTTATTGTGCATCAGTAAAAAACGCCAATATTATTGCTTCTTTTCACCATGTACCTGTGACCCCTTACGGGACGACTCATGTGGATAGTCTCGTCCATTTTTCTCGGGGGAGTCTGGATAGTTCAAATATTTTAATCTCCCGCGGGGATTATTTGGCTGGAACAGATTATATGGTCAAATCATTTGGATTGCTTGACCACAACGATAACGGAGATTTTTGTGCCACGGCATTTGCTTCGGCTCCGTTACTTGAGGCAACTGAATCAGCAACCAGCGATGCTTCTAAAGCCAGTTTCAATTTCACTGCTCATGTGAATGCGCCTAACGATCACCTCCTTCTCAGTGCGTCTCCAACAGCATCAGTCAGTAGCGGACCCGCTTTTGGCGAGTCAGGATATGCGCCGCGTATTGATGCTCAAGGCAACAGCTATTCTCTGTTAGTGGGTGACAACGATCAACTGTCCCTGGTCAAAAATACCCAAGTTCTGTTAACGACCGGTGACGCTAGCCAGGCTGGAATTATTCAGCATATTGGGACCGGTTCGGTAGGGCCTGATGGAACCTATTATTATTCAGCAAGGACAGACGCTGCAGATTGGACCCTGTTTGCTTTTGATGGTTCTACCCATAGGTTGATTCTTTCCAGCGGTAACATTCTTGACCCGGGAGGAGAAACGGTCGTCCGGACTCTCTTTGGCGTCACTAAGAAACATGTCGATAGTGCCGGACGGCTCGTGTTCTGTTGTACCTTCGCAGACGGCACAACCTCATTAGTTGTCGGTATCCCCAGCTAAGAGCAGGAGTCATTCATGGCCTATCAAATCGAGAAGACCTTTATCGGTACCAGTGATCCCCTCAGTCTGACCAGCAGCCTGTCCTATTATGGGGCTCATGCCCCAGACTCGTCAGATCTGTCCATTCACAGAAATACCGATATCCTCAATGTTTATCAGGATAACCATATTGGGTTGTCTGCCAAGTTCAATATCAACGTCGATTTAACGGCGGGGCTGGTACTGCCTTCATGGACTGCTAAGATTCCTGTTGAAAGTGGGGAAATCGACAGTACGTCCATGACCGTGACTATCGGTGATGATGAGATCATGGGAGGCATGCTACTAGGGGCAAAGTTTGTTATTACCCTGACTTACTCCATTCGGCGCTGGCATGATGGTTACTTTTCTCACTGGAAGTGGCATTCCGGTCATTGGGGCGACTATGAAACCTTCAGTATGCCAATCCCGATTGACCTGATTCCTGCCTGTGTTGATACGATGGTTGCCCTACTCGGGTTGATCCCAAAGTTAAAAATATTAATACAGGTGATTCCTAAAGGCTGGCTTGACCATATGGAGGATAAAAAGGCAGGCATCTCTTCCTCCTCGGGGGTGTTCATCGACGCCAGTCTTCCTTTGCGCTATGATCTGATTTCTATCGGTCGCGTTATTGCCGAATCCGGGCTTGAAGTTGCTTCCCTCGGCCTGACCCCGGCCGGAGCGGCGGTTGTGACTTTGCTGGTTGAACTCGCGGAGTTTTTTGTCTCTTTGCTGGACAAGCTCAAGGTGGTTCAGGTTGCCGTGGGGCCACAGGTCGATGTGACCTTCCCGGTTCGGGTCAAGATAACCAAACTTTATGCGGCCGATGCTGATGAAAGGGTTGTTAATGTGTTTGACAACCTGTCTTTCGATGGTAAGACGATAACCGGTTATAACGACACTCAGAAGGAGTTAATCCCTGCCCGTATCGGTATGCATTTTAATCATACTCTTGAAATTCCAGAAACTGACCTGGGGGTATGGGGGCATATCTCCCTGTTTTGGATTTTTGGCGTCACACCATTCTGGGATCTACATGTGATGGATATTATTGATAAAGAATTTGATATCGATCCACTGGGTGTCCATTTTGACTCATCGATGAGCAATGTGATTGGCGGTACAGGCTGGGATGATTCGAAGCAGGCGCCTCCGGACACGATCACGGTTAAATTTATTTGATAATTTTCAGAATAGGCACGTTATGTCCAGTCAGGAAATTAGCATAGCTACTGCGGCCGATCTTCTTGCTTCCCTGAGACATCGGGATCCTCGTGTGCGGGCGGCCATTCTGCAGGCTTCGGCGCAACAGCCGGAAAAAGTACAGGATCTGGCCGCGCGAGAAGGTGTTGATCTTTTTGGTGAACTGTTCGCATTGCGTAAAGAAGCGACAGAAAGCCAATTGCGGCCATATTATGTCCAAGCTCTGTTAAGTATGAACGATATGCGAGCGGATGATCTGGCTACGGAAGAGTTTTTAACGACAGACAATAGTAATGTGATCCTGCTAACAGCCCGGAAACTGTCCGGGTTGCCAGCAGACGAGCGTATCGACCTGTTTGGCCCGGTCATTATGACCGCAGCAAATCAAACACGTACGCGAGCGGCGGCCAACCTTTTAGCAGACTGTCAAAACTTACCGGTGCAGTTAGGCATCCGTGTTGCTGCGAGTAGTGATCACCAGGTGGATATCGCTCCTTTGTCACAGTCCACTTTAAAAGAGTGGGTCGCTGAGCTCCAGGGCCCATATCCACGGCGAACACGCCAGATTCTACTTGCTAAAGATGATGGATCCTTTGAGACGTTGGTAGAAAGCTGGCATCAGTTGCCATTGCAGATCAAACAATGGGCACTTTCGGAAGTTGTTCAACAATATATGGATGCCAACAAAGCATGGCTGATCCGAAAAGTTCTGTGCGAAGAGAATGATAGTCAACTGTTGGTTGAAGCTATAAAAGCTTCAGTCGATGACCTGCCTGATAAAGATAGAATGACACTTTTGACAAAGTATTTGAACCATTCCCACCCTGATGTTCGCGCCGCTGCTGTTAGTTATGGGCAACTCGTTTTTGATGCCAAAGGTATGTATGAAGAAGAACCTGATCTTCGCGTAAAAGTTGCCCTCTTATCGTATTTGTCTCAGGAGATGATGGCAGAGAATATTGAGTTTATTGCATTGCAGTTAGGAGATAGTCACTGGAAAATTCGTTCTGCAGCATCGTTTGCATTAGCTAGCATGGCCCCGGATTCGATGCCTGTCATTGTTGAGCTGTTAAACAGTGACGTCATGACAATAAAGGCCGGCGCGATTCAAGCGATGAAAAGGTTGAAGCCTGCTTATTGATGGGGGGGCTATCCTGCCGCATTTTGGCTGGGATACAGTCTGATTGGGCTGCTGAGTAGTTACAAAATTTCTCTTACTAACCTGATCCTAAACTATTCATCATACAGCGCTTACAAAACGCTGGCTATTCTCCGTGACTAATTAATTAATTTATATCCAAGGAGTTTAGTGATGAAAAAAATTGTATTTCTGTGTCTCGTTGCTGTCATGTTTATCGCCGGCTGCAGTGGTATGTCCGCTAAGGAAGAATCTGTTACAAAGCAGATTCTATCAAAAGATGGTAACTTTTTTGTCTGGCAGCACTTGGGGCGTCATTATGTGCTGGGCAGTGAAATGAGCAACGCCAAGTTTGCTAAATCACCAAATATGCCCTATGCCAGAACCATACTTGGTGCAGGTCCCAATGGTGAGACGGTTGCTTTTGAAATTGTAAAAAAGGATGACGCTTATACAGAGCGCCTGATTGAAACCTATAATCACACGCCATTTCTTCTTGCCAGCAAGGGCGATAATTATTTTGTTTATAAGTACAATGGGCGTATTTATGTTATTGGCAGCGCGAAAACCAATCAAAAGTTTCAGGCAAATCCGCACCTGCCTCTGACCAAAACTTTACTGGGAGCCGGACCTAACGGAGAGACCGTTATTTTTGAATTTGATAAGAACGATCCAAAAGCAACTGATCGTTTGATCAAGACCTATCAGGGTTGATTAACCTTTTTTATATCAGGTTGAAGATAATTATTCGAAAGTTAATACTTTAGGCCGGTATCACGTCATGATACCGGCCTGTTTTAATTCATTGGCAAGATAGTGTTAGCTGGAGCAGGCCAGCCATGAACTGTCTTCTGTAAGATGTTCAATATAGGATTCATTATTCTGATGGGAAAAGTGTCCGAATAATGCAGAAATTTCCTGCTCAATATGGGTGATGGAACTTTTAATCAAGCCGCTATTGAAGTTTTCGTTTCCGAGTTTTATGACCAGGTTCATGGCTGAAATTCGACTGAAAATCTGACCCAGTTCACTCAATTTACGTTGTGGTAACTGAGGCTGTAAGGCAAAATTGGTAAACTTCTTCAAGCGGTCGGCAGCAAGTGACGTCAGGTCAAGGTCGGAGAGCAGGTTGTACAGATTGCTGTCTTTGGCCCTTTGAATGTGTTTCTGGATAGCTTCCCCAATCTGAATGTAAAGGATGTCGTTGGACCCTTCAAAAATCTGAAACGGTCTGCTGTCGACGATGGCACGCCCGGCGATATGATTGAGTCGATAACCCTGGGCGCCCACCAGTTGGAGTAGGGATTGCGCCGTATTCTGCATCAAATCCGTCAGATAGGTCTTGACGGAGTTTGCTTCCAGGCCGATAGAAGCGAGATCATTGCTCAGATCCGCTTTTTTGCTGCTGTTCAGGCACATGGCATTGGCTACAGTATAGGCTGCTTGCAAAGCAGACAGGCGCTGCTGGACCTGATCATAGTTGAATAAGCTGCGACCGCTGACATATCTGTTGCGGCAGTGACTGACGGCTTCATCAAGCATACGGTGAATAAAGCCCATTCCCATGCCGGGAAACTGCATGCGGCTGCGATGCAGCAGATCGAGCATCATTTTGATGCCACTACTGTGGGGCACGAGTTTCTGAACCTTAGGGATCTGGACATTAATGCGGTTGCGGCCGTAGGGGAGCAGATAGATGCCCAGATTTTCATAAAACTCTTCAACAACGATCTGCTGATTCGGGGCAGATACATCACAAATGAAGAAGTCGATATCACGGCCAAGTTCACCGGTTTCGTTCTGTTTGCGGGCAGTAAGCAGCCAATAATCGGCCCAGCCGGTCAGTCCCGCCCAGTGCTTGGTCCCTTGCAGGTGGTAACTTTCCTCATCTTCGGTATAGGCAGTTTTCATATGCAGTGCGTCACTGCCATGGCCAGGTTCGGTAATCATCAGTCCACCCATTTTCTGCTGGTGAATAAAATCATCAAGAACAGGTTTCTTGGCAATTTCCTGTGCATATTTTATAACTGGTTGCAGAAACAGAGCCCAGTTGATTCCGAAACCGAGTGACAGCGGCAGGGATTCATAACTCGCTGCCGCAGTTATCGCCAATCCTTCACTGATATAACCACCACGTCCGCCATATTCTTTTGGGATATAGGTCGCCAGGGGGTTGCAGGACATGATCTCGCGTAGCACAAACGGTGGCATGCCGCGCTTGATACTGAGCTCATTCAGATCGGTTCGTTGGTGAAAGAGCTGATGTAGTTTGTGTTTGAAGGATTCAAGGTATTCCGAAAATGGTTGTATTACAGTGTTTGCAGATGTCAAAGACACGTCAGGGCTCCTTTGCTCCAGGCAGTCCAATAAATAGTGCATATTAAATAGTTACAGATTCCGGGTTAATTGCAATCGTGAATGCAAAAAAGCTCCGAATGTGGGTCGGAGCTTTTTTGTCCTATCAGATGGATGATTGTGAAAGTTAGTAATAAGATAGTTCTCACTTTATACCATAGTTGACAGTATGTGCTGCGGTGGCTCAGAAACGTTCATGTTTCCCTCCTTTGCTAGCAGTTAAAATATATATATCACCATAATGGTAAGGTTTGCAAGTGGGGTGGTAAAAAAGAAAATGGATTTCATTCTAATCAGGGATGAAAGGTATGAAGGCTGGATTAAATGCAGGGGAGGGGACGTCCAATAAAAAACCGCCCTGCAATGAAGAGCAGGGCGGTCAAATGTAAAAAAATATAGTGGTTTAGATGGCTTTCATGCCCTGCATGGAGGCACGAAGAACCTGACCGACTTCTTCAACAAGGTGTTCACGGATCTCAGCATTGATAGCAACCAGCGTCTGGTTGTCAACACCTGTGTCGGACAGTTCAAGTCCTTTACCGATGAGTGTTGTATCAATTTTACTCATGAAGTCCTGCAGCAGTGGCAGGCAGGCATGGTTGAAAAGGTAACAACCGTACTCAGCGGTATCTGAAATAACGCGGTTCATTTCGTAGAGTTTTTTACGTGCGATGGTGTTGGCAATGAGCGGAGTTTCGTGAAGAGACTCATAGTAAGCAGATTCTGGCTCAATACCTGCTTCAACCATGGTCTCAAAAGCCAGCTCGACGCCAGCTTTAACCATGGCAACCATCAGGATTCCTTTATCGAAGAATTCCTGTTCGCTGATGTCACCTTTGGAGTCAGCCTTTTCGAAAGCGGTTTCAGCCGTTTCTTTACGCCAGGTCAGCAATTTGATGTCGTCATTGGCCCAGTCAGCCATCATTGTACTGGAGAATTCACCGGACAGGATGTCGTCCATGTGTTTTTCAAACAGAGGCTGCATAATGTCTTTCAACTCTTCGGCCAGGTCGAAAGCAACAAGTTTGGCAGGGTTGGAAAGACGGTCCATCATGTTGGTGATACCACCTTGTTTAAGCGCTTCGGTGATGGTTTCCCACCCTTGCTGAACCAGTTTTGATGCCCAACTGGGGTCAATACCGTCAGCGACCATTTTATCAAAGCAGAGCAAAGAACCGGTTTGGAGCATGCCGCACAGAATGGTTTGCTCACCCATCAGGTCGGATTTCACTTCCGCGATGAAGGAGGACTCAAGAACCCCGGCACGATCGCCACCCTGAGCTGAACAGAGCGCTTTAGCAATCTCAAGGCCGTCGCCGTTAGGATCGTTTTCGCCGTGCACAGCGATCAGGGTCGGAACGCCGAAACCACGCTTGTATTCTTCGCGAACTTCGGTACCCGGACATTTAGGTGCAACCATGATGACAGTCAGGTCTTCGCGAATGACGGTCCCTTCTTCAACAATGTTGAAGCCGTGAGCGTAGGAAAACGTTGCTCCTTGCTTCATGAGCGGTACAACCGTCTCAACAACATTCGTATGTTGCTTGTCGGGAGCCAGGTTCATAACGATGTCGGCGGTAGGCAGCATTTCTGCGTAGGTGCCAACTTTAAAACCGTTATCTGTTGCATTGATATATGATTGACGCTTCTCAGCGATAGCGGCTTCACGCAGGGCATAGGAGACATCCAGCCCGCTGTCACGCATGTTGAGACCCTGGTTCAGGCCCTGGGCACCACAACCAACGATGACGATTTTTTTCCCTTTAACGTATTCGCAACCGTTGGCAAACTCAGAGGCTTCCATGAAACGGCAGGTAGCAAGTTCCTGAACCTGACGGCGGAAGGGGAGGGAATTGAAATAATTTTGGCCCATCTGCTTTCTCCTTTGAAATAATTTTGAATAACTCTTTAGTTTTTAATGACAAACTAGCTGATTTAGAGTCGAAAAATTGTGTCTGAGTAATCTATCCTGTATTGTTTGTTGCGTAAATTGATTTATTGTGTAAATAGTGTTGCGTAAAGTGAAATAATAGGGGGTGTTGCATATATGGATATTCGTGAATTGGAAGTGTTTTTGGTTGTTGCTGATCAGCTTCATTTCGGTCGCGCCAGTCACATGTGTAATCTCAGTCCATCTGCCTTAACCCGCACGATTCAACGCCTTGAAGAGCAGATTGGCCAAGAACTGTTTATGCGTGATAATCGTACGGTCCTGCTTTCCCCGGCCGGAAAACGCTTTTTAATCTATGCCCGCCAGGCAGTACAGGACTACACTAGCTTTCAGAATTCACTGAATGGCATTCAGCAGGTTGCAGGAGCCTTATCCCTTTATGCATCGATTACTGCCGTTTACAGCATTTTACCCACGCTCATGGAAGCTTATCGTGCCACTTATCCGGAGGTTCAGCTTGACTTAAGGACCGGTGCGGCTGAAAAGGCCGTAGCGCAGGTTGAAGCTGGGGAGATAGATATAGCTGTTGCGGCACTGCCAGATCGCCACAGCTCTGGGATTGTGTTTCAACCGATTATGACAACCCCCCTGGTGTTCATTGCGACACATTCTTTTGCCGATCAATTATTGCAGAATGATGTCACGCTGGATTTGCGTTCTTTGCCGCTGGTCTTGCCGGAATCCGGTCTGTCTCGGCGGAGACTCGATCAATGGCTCAAGAAAAATCGGGTCACACCGAATATCAGTGCTGAGGTCTCAGGAAACGAGGCAATTATTCCGATGGTTCATTTAGGTGTTGGGGTCGGGATTGTTCCACAGCTGGTCTTGGAACGCAGCCCGTTTCGTGATGATGTACGGGTGCTGCCACAAGGCCCATCCCTGGAACCATATATTGTCGGCTTGTGTTCAAGTCGAAAAAATCTACAGAAGCCGGTAGTGCAAGCATTCTGGCAGTTGGCGGAGGAACAGTCAGGGAAAAACGGATAGCGGGCGGCAGGCATAACCTGCTCATTAATCAACGCGCCCGAATAATATCCAGAATTATCTCTTCACCAGGAAACTGTCCTGTCGCTTTTTTTGAATAAATCAGTTCCCCGTCAATAACAACCTCGAAAACACCACCACTGGAGGGAATCCTTTCAACTTCAAGGTAGAACTCTTTCTCAATTTTAGCCGCCAGACTGGCAGCACGCGGGCGGTAGCCTCACTGATTACAAAATTCAATACTGATATTCATCATGCTTCTCCTGTCTAAAAAAGGCTTCCCGTGACACCTTCCTGACTGATTCTGCTTTTTTCTGCCAGTTTAGCGAGCTCCGCAGTCGCATCGTCTTTGTTGATTTTGGCAATTTTCTTCATGGTCTCAAAAGTAACATCCTCAAAGCCAAAATGTTGCTTCAGGTCATCAACCAAGTGTGTCCAGAGCTTGGCCGTCACTTCTGCATCTGCCAGAGCACGATGGAACTGACCGTTTTGAGGTATCTGTTTGTACTTGACCAGTGTTTCAAGCTTGTAGTTGATGACGTCAGGATAAATGCGTCTGGCCAGCTGTAATGTACAACCAAAGTTTAACGGGCGTTTTTTGTCAATCAGATTCAGTTCCGATTCCAGAAATTTCATATCGAATGAAGCATTATGTGCTACAAGCGGATGACTGCTGATAAAGCGGGCAAAGTCTTCCATGACTTTCTCTGCGGGGGGGGCATCCTGCAGCATCAGATTGGTAATACCGGTGATGCTTTCTATTTCTTTAGTAACTAAAAAGCCTGGGTTGATAAGACTTTGAAAGCGTTCTTCAATTTTATTGTCGACAAGCTTTACAGCACCAACCTCAATGGCACGATCGCCACGGTCCGGGTACATGCCAGTTGTTTCAAAGTCAAGGATGATGATGGTTTCATGAGAGTTGAATAGATCCACAAGAATAATCCCTTAAATATTGAAATGTAAGTTGATATTTCCTCTATTCTCTCTGTGTTTCGTATTTTTAGTCAAGAGTTGTTGGGGGGGGGATTGCTGAGTGTATTTTTAAATGTAGTCAATGTAATGTAAATGTATCTGAAATGTCGACTATGTTTACATTTGGCAGACAAATTCTTGAAGAGAAAACTTAAATAATTGATGTTTAAAGCTAAATTTTAGTTGGCATTTTTGTTGCATTGTTGTGTGTCCAGGATGTCACTGATAACCGAAATTTATTCAGTCTTAGGAGGTAAAAATGAAAAAATTATTAGTGAGTATGTTTGTTGGTCTTATGTTGGCGTTTGGTCTGAGTGCCCAGGCGTTTGCAATTTCAGCTGATGTTGTTTTTATTGTTGACGAGTCCGGAAGTATGGGGACTGTTCAAACAAATTTGCGTAACAATATTGGTGCATTTGCAAATATTTTAAGCTCAGGCGGAGTTGATGCTCAATATGCTTTAGTTGGATATGGTGGTAGTTATTCTAATCCTTATTACGGTGGCCCGAGGTTGTTGACTGATTTCACGGATGAAGCAACTTTTGCTACTGATGCTCAATCTTTAATGGCAAATGGTGGTACTGAACCTGGCTACGACGCTATCGGTTTTTCTTTGACAAATACGGGGCTGACCTATAGAACCGGTGCAGTCAAAAATCTGATTATATTGACAGATGAACCCTCAAATGGTGATAATTTTTATACAAAAGCCCAGGTTGATGCATTATTGACCCAGTCCAAAGCTTTGTTGAATGGAGTTCTGGCAAGCTATTGGGGCGCTATCCCTTCTTATGAGAGTCTTATTACCGGTCATGGGGGTACAGTTTTTGATTTAGATCTTTTCAATACGACTGATCAGAGTGTTATAGATACATTCGTGACAGACTTTGCAAATCGTAAACTCCAAGAGATTATTGACGCAGGTACCGTTCCTGAGCCATCTACCTTCGTTTTACTTGGACTGGGTTTGGTTGGTGCTGCTGTTGCGCGAAAGAAATTTAAAGCATAGTTTACTGGATAGTAAATAATGTTGTAGAAAGGGAGGTAATTTTTTACCTCCCTTTTTTTTTGACAGTAATCTTGCTAAATAAGGGTTTTCTTTTTGGTGATGGGTCTTTCATATCATGGGTACAGCGGGTAGAATCTCCAAGAAATACAGCCAGGCAGCACGTCTGCACGACCTCATCCGTATCCTGGAGGCGCGTTATGGGGCTACTGTCGAAGACTTAGTTGAAGAGTGTAAAGTTACCCGACGGACTATTTATCGTGATCTTCAAGCGATTATTGATGCTGGCTACCCATTGGTGAGTGAGCGGCAGGATGACGGTCATGTTTTGTACGGTTTTGTATCCGGTTACAGTAAAATTCCTCCTATAACATTTACCCTTGAGGAATTGATGACCCTTTACTTCAGCAGGGGGCAGTTGTCATTCCTTCACGGAACTCCTTTTCAGGAGGATCTTGACGCTATTTTTGGAAAAATTCGCTCAAGCTTGCCTCCCCGCAGTGTGGCTCATCTAGAGCGCATAGCTGAGGCGTCTTCTCCGCGGTTTCGTGGTTTTAAAGATTACTCAGGTCAGAGCGAGTTATTAAAAGAGTTACGCCAGGCATTGTTGAAACAACTGCGCTGTGAAATCGTCTATCGTCCCGCCCAGCGAGAACCATCCGTTTATCAGATTGACCCATATACGCTGCTATTTTTTAATAACGGATTATATATTGGTGGCTACGCACATAATCGTCAGGGGTTAAGGCTCTTTGCTCTTGAGCGTGTTCATTCTCTTACCGTTTCGAAAGAGCGATTTGAGGTTCCCGATGAATATTCTGCTGAACAATTGACTGGTACCGCTTTTGGTTTGATCGATGAGGGGGATGTCTTTGATTTGGAGGTCGAATTCGCTGCTGATATTGCTCACCTGATTGCAGAAAGGATCTGGCACCCTGAGCAGCAGCTTGAAATTCTTGAGAATGGGGGAGTGACGTTACGCTTTCAGGCGAGTGGCGATAAGGAAATTCTGGCCTGGTTATATTCCTTTATTCCTCACGTGAAGGTTTTAAGACCCGATACTCTTAAAAATAGATTTGTCGAAGGTTTGCAGCTGGCGTTGGAACAGCAATAATTGTTATGTGACATATTCTGTCATGCTGTTGGTTGATAGTGACATTATTCAATCAAAGCAAAGGAGATTGTCATGATCTGGTTTCCGACGTATGAACAAAATTTTGCCCAGAATTGCTACTTTGATATACGTGATGCTGAAATTCAGTATCGTCACAAGACGTTTAGCGGTATGGTATCCGGTATTCTGGGAATCGATGAAAAGGAGTTCTGGGCAGAGATCAGTATCGGGACCGAATGGGCGATTCAAATTTTACCGATCTGGAATGACGATGGGCAGGTTGATAATCTTCCTGAAAGCCTGAATCCGGATCTTCTTAAAACGGCTCTTGCTGATGAAGTTAAAAAAGTCTTGCCCGATTTCCGTCCTGTTCGTTATTCGGCGACTCCTCATTATTCCGAACAATTCTCTTTCCCTTCATTGGTAGTAAGAGAGCAGCACGCAGCTTGATTTGTTGACCTTTATTAGGAATTAGACTGGCTGCTGAAAAGAATATTTCTATGAGAATAATTGTTTTGGCATCCACCAGCCCGTACCGTAAACAGCTGTTGCAACAGTTGCAGCTGCCGTTTGAATCAGCTGCCCCCGATTATGTTGAGGAGATTGATTCTTCTGTTGCACCTGCACTGTTGGTTCGGCATCTGGCTTTAGGAAAAGCGCAAAGTCTGGTTGAGCAATTTCCCGATGCGCTGATTATCGGATCTGACCAGATTTTTGTTGATCAAAGGGAAAGACCGGTTGGAAAGCCTGGTAATATGCAGCGGGCATGTCAGCAACTGCGTGAAATGTCAGGGCGTACCCATACTTTTTATACTGGACTGGCGGTGATTGACAGTCGCAGTGGTGAAGTTCAGGCTGATCACGATAGCTTTTCTGTACAATTGCGCCATCTGAGTGAGGCGCAAATTCATTCCTATTTGACGCGTGAGCAGCCTTTTGATTGCGCTGGATCATTTAAGGTGGAAGGCCTTGGCATTGCTCTTATGGAACGTATGGAAGGTAACGATTATAATACCCTGATTGGTATGCCTCTCATTAAGCTTGTTGCCATGCTAGAGCATTTTAAAGTCCCTGTTTTAGGGTAACTTATGGGTATTATTGATAACAAAAAAATTCTATTTTTTTCTTGATTTTTCGACTGTTTTTTATTAAATTAAACCAAGCTAAGAAATTGGCTGATCGAAAAAGGCAAAACCAAAGAAATTTGGTGACGCAAAGCCACGGGTCCTCAATCTTAGGATGGCCGGGTTGCCGAACAAATATTAAGTTCTTGAGAGAATGATTTCGAGAGCACTTATTTCGGCAACGGAATAAGTGCTTTTTTTGTTGGTATTTTTTTGCAGTGGGTCAATGAAAAGCTGCTGCACAAATTAAAACTAGATCTCCGAAAAGGCAAAATCAGAGAAATCTGATGACGCAAAGCCACGGGTCCTCAATCTTAGGACAGCCGGGTTGCCGAAGAGAATGCGCTGCATTTTTTTCTCAACCCCCGTTTCTTTAAAATGCGCTCATTCCCGGCAGCGGAGTGCGCGCATTTTTGGTTTCGACCAAAGAAAGGAATGCGGGGGAAATGAAAAGTTATTTTTTGAAAACAAGTTTTCTGTTGGCTCTGCTAACTGTCCTGTCTGTGATGCCGGCATTTGCCAAGTCTGTAACGTTGTCCTGGGATGCTAGCCCTAGCCAAGTTACAGGCTATAAAGTGTACTATGATACCCAGTCAAATGGCATCTTTGAAGGGATCGACGCCATCGAGGGGGATTCCCCGATTGATGTCGGCGCTGTATTGACCTACACGGTTACAGGGCTTGATGATGGCGAAGATTACTTTTTTGCTGTTACTGCCTACGACGCTTCCGGTAACGAGAGTACCTACTCAAATATTGTTGCCAGCAGCGCAACGCCATCGACTCCAGCTGACAATAACGCACCGGTGCTCAGTAATATCGGTGCTAAAGTTATTTCTGAAGGGGCTTCTCTAACCTTCACTGCTTCAGCAACAGATGCTGATGGCGATGTCTTGACTTATAGCGCCAGTAATCTTCCGTTCGGTGCAGTCTTCAGTAATGGTTCCTTCAACTGGACCCCTGACTATTTATCCGCCGGTACCTATTCTGTGATTGTTACTGTCAGTGATGGTACTGACTCTGCGAGCGAAACAGTTTCAATTACTGTTAATGACGTGAATCGTGCTCCAGTACTGGCCAGCATCGGCAGCAAGTCTGTTGATGAAGGTTCTGCACTGAACTTCTCCGTCAGTGCGACCGATAGCGACAATGATACTCTGATTTTCAGTGCTGAAAACCTGCCGAATGGTGCACGTTTTGACAGTGCTGCTCGCTATTTCTCATGGATTCCTGGTAGTGACGCAGCAGGCACTTATCAGGTGACTTTCAGGGTCAGTGACGGTAGTGCAATTGATGCAGAGGTCGTGACTATTGTTGTTGGCAATGTTAACCAGGCTCCTGTTCTGTCAACAATCGGGACTCAATCGGTAGCTGAAGGTTCTTCTTTAAGCTTCACCCTGAGCGGTAGCGATGCAGATGGCGATGCTCTGACCTATGCCGTTGCTAACTTGCCCGCAGGTGCGACATTCAACCCTTCAACTCAGGTCTTTAACTGGACTCCTGAGTATGCAGAAACAGAAAATACCCGTATCTATCCGGTTACTTTCACAGTGAGTGACGGCAGCGCGTCTGATAGTGAAACGGTGACGATCAATGTGACTAATGTGAACCGAGCTCCAGTGATGGCTGCGATAAGCGCACAGAATCTTCTCGCGAACAACGCCTTCAGCCTCAGCCTCAGTGCTTCGGACCCGGATAATAACTCATTGAGCTTCAATGTTTCAAATTTACCTTCTGGGGCCACATTCAACGCTGGTTCCGCAGTCTTTAACTGGACCCCGTCAGCAGAACAGGCCGGTAATTACCAGGTTGTCTTCTCCGTGAGTGACGGCAGCCTCAGTGCTTCTCAAAGCGTTTCCCTGACGGTGACCTTCAGTAACTCTGCTCCGGTTATTACCGGTACTCCAGACAGCTCGGTCATGGCGACCTATTCCTACGGGTTTACTCCTTTGGCGTCTGATGTCGACGGTGATACGTTGACCTTTTCCATCAGTAACAAACCTGCCTGGGCTAGTTTCGATACCAGCACCGGACATTTGTATGGCAGCCCATCTGAAACTCAGACCGGTAGCTTCGGTGGTATTGTGATCAGTGTCAGCGATGGAAACCTGACATCTTCGTTGACCGCTTTCTCGATTAATGTCGCGGCCTACATTCCGGTTGATACTGATCAGGACGGTATCCCAGACAGTCAGGATGCCTTCCCCAACGACAGTACTGAATGGCAAGATACTGATGGTGATCGGATCGGTAATGTTGCTGATACCGATGATGATAATGATGGTATCCTTGATCAATATGACAGTGCTCCACTCGATAGCAGCATCAGCGACTGGACGGTTTATGCCGTGGCTGAAGAGGGTGGCTACATTACCCCTGCTGGCGATAGTTACCATGCATACGGCAGCAACCAGAGCTTCGAGCTGATGCCTCAGGCTGGTTATTACATCAGTAAACTGCTGGTTAACGGTGTATCGGTCGGTGCCGTAACCTCTTATGATCTTACCGGTATCTCACAAAACTACGAATTGGTCGCTGAATTTGCAGAGATCCCTGTTGGCTTGAGTCTTGATACTATTGTCGAAGGTCTGCCTGGTGTGGATCGTGTTGATGGTGGCGATGACAGTAATAATTATGTCGACGGCACACCGAAACTTGCTCTCGACTACCAATTCTCCGTCGTCTTCCGCGCAACCGATATTACTGCCGATACCCGCAATGTTTACCTGGTGCTTGATGGTTATAAATATACCATGAAGCTGAGCAGCGGGACTTTGGCAACTGGTGCTGAGTATACGGTTATCACACGTCTGGGACCGGCTTATGCTCATAGCTTCTATTTTGTTGCTGAAGATTTGTCCGGAAACACAGTTTCCCGTTATCCGGAGCAGGACGCTCTAACCGGGCCAGAGGTAGAACTTCTCGACGGGCGTAACGTGGTCGCTATTTCTGCTGATATTGATGCTTATGGCCTCGATTCCCTGGGTGCTTTTGCCGACAAGCAGGTTCAAACCTACCTGCCGGATCGTGATCAGTACAAACTTGCGGACTCAATTGGCCCGATTACTGTTGGGCAGGGTTATGTCATCAAACGAGCCATTAATGCTTCGATTCCAGACTTGCGCGGTTACGGTGACGTTGCTGATGATGTCGTTGAAATCCCGGTTGAAACTGGTTGGAATCTTATTGGTAACCCGTATGGTGGGCGTGTCAGTCTGGCCGATATCGATGTCCAGGTTGGAAATAATGTGGCCGTCCCCTGGTTGAACGCTGTTGATGATAATATTGTTGTCGATGGTATCTACTCTTACCTTGGAGAAGATTGGGGCGGGATCAATGAATACGCTACCGCTTCCGGTACAACTCCGGCACAATTGATTCCATGGATTGGCTACTGGGTTTATATAAATCCTGCCGACTCTCCAGTAACGCTGCTGATTCCGAAGCCATTACAGTAGGCAAAGGAGCGATGAAAATGAAAACGCATGAACTGATTATTCATATTATGAAAGCGATAGTCCTGGGCCTTCTGATTGCTTCTATGACCGCTTGTAGTGGTGGGGGAGGGAGTAGTTCGGATTCGTCCGAGTCTACAACTTCGACCGATGTGCCTACCGGTACAGTTCCGGCTGCCGGGTCAAGTATCAGTGGCTTCGTAGCCGATGGGTACCTTGCTGATGCGCGTGTGTTCCTGGATCGTAATCTTAATCGCAGTTACGATGATGGCGAGCCCATGACGATGAGCGGCAGTGATGGCTCGTATACTTTGACGGTCAATGCCGGAGATGGTGATATCTACCCAGTTCTTGTCGATGTCATTGCCGGACAGACCATTGACCAGGACAATGGTTTGTTTATTGAAGATAGCTATGTCCTTGAAGCACCTCCCGGTCATTGGAAGTTTGTTTCGCCGCTAACGACTCTGGTTAACCATGAGCTGGACAAAAACCCGTCATATTCCCTGCAGCAGGCGGTTCTGGCGGTTAAATCCTCTATGGGCATAGCTGATGACATTTCCGTTTTTGATAATTATCTTAATGATGTCAGTGCCAGCGTTTCTTCAATGCTGGAGAAGAAACGAACTCATCGTGTTGCCCAGACTGTTGCCAGACTGATGGGGCTATTGCGCAACGATATTAAAGCAAATATCGGACGCAGCTTAACGAAAGCTGAAACAGAAATATTGTCCTTCATGATCAGTGACCAAATCAGGCAGTATGCCAGCCTGGTAAAAGCTGCTGTTGAGTCTGAGAGGAATTATGCGACAACGATTAATGTCAGTGATCTGGTTTCTGATTTGTACAACCGTATCGCTGTAACAACCCTCAATGAACGGTTGATGGCGCTTTATTCCCAGCGCCTTGAGCAAGAAAATGCGGTATGGGATATGATTCCGCCCCAGGTGGTCAGTTTTTCTCCTGAGGAAAATGCAGCAAGTTCGATCGAAACAATTGTAACGGTACGCTTTGACGAAACTCTGGATACGGCTCAGTTTGCAGATAACGTGTTGACCCTTATTGGGCCTAACGGTTCCGTTGCCGGTGAATTTTATTATGATTCTGCCCTGAAACAACTGAGTTTTTCACCGACCGAGCCATTGTTGCCTTTCAGTACCTATGAAGTTGTGTTGAAGTCAACATTAACCGATGCTGTTGGCAATGCTCTCGGTGAAGATATCAGCTGGACGTTTAAGACGATTTTTGATCAGACTCCACCGCCTTTACCGGAATTTTAGAATTGGCTAACAAGAAGAGCGGCCTGCTTTTGGTGGACCGCTCTTCTTGTTAATCTGAATAGTGGCTAAATTTGTTCATTTTCTGTTTGCTTTTCTTCACGATCATCTCTAAAAAGGCGTCGTTTGATGCGTCTGGTGGTAAACCAGATGACGACAATAACAAAGGGGATGGCTGTTGCGAGCAACCTATTTTTGTCTACGCCCAGTTCCTTTAACGGAAGCCCACTGAAAATATAACTCAACAAGCCTACAGCGTAGTAGCTGATGGCCGCAATAGACAGCCCCTCAACAGTTTCCTGTAAGCGGAACTGTAATTTGCTGCGACGATTCATTGCCGTTAACTGAGAGCGGTTCTGCTCCTGCAGGACCAGGTTGACCCTGGTTCTCATCAGATCGCTGGCGCGCTCAATCCGGCGTGACAAATCTTCCATCCAGTCTCGAACGGATTCGCAGGTTCGTATGGCCGGCGTCAGACGCCTTTTAATAAATTCTCCCATGGAGGCGAAGCCCTCCAGTTGCTCTTCTTTAAGGCCATCAAGGCGGTCATTAACCAATTGATAATAGGCGCGAGTCGCTGAAAAACGATGGTTTGTTTCGGTTCGGTAACTTTCCAGTTGTGCTTCAATGCTTGACAATGTTTCTAGCAGACTGCGTTCGCTCTTAGTGGTATCTAGATCGGTTACAACCGATAGTATATCGGCCAGTTGACGGTCCATATCAAGCAGCTGAGGAGCTATTTTTTTGGCAATTGGTAATGCCATCAGGGTCAGCAAACGATATGTTTCCAAATCGGTCAGGCGGCGGTTTAGTTGCCCGAGTTGGGATATGGTAAGGTTGTCATGACAGACGATGAAACGTCCGTAGTGATCTCCATGAAGTTTAAACGCTGTATAGACTTGGGCTTTGCCGGAAAATACCTTGCTGGCAATGACCTGATGTCCTTCAAAGTAACGGCTTAAACTTGTACTGTCGTAACTTAGCTCTCCTGTATCAATAACACAGTGAAAAGCAGTCAGGATCTGACCGGGGAGTTTGCTGACCCAGTCAGCGGGAAGCAGGTCGATAGCTGTATAGTCAAATGGATCCCCCGGAGAAATAACCGGGTGCATGAAAGTAAAAGAATAAAACTCTGCATGTAGTTCCCAATGAACAGCGAAGTCGCCAAAGCTTTCATGGTAATTAATACTCTGCTGTGTAGGGATATTGACATCATAGCGGCGGCATAAATCGCACAGTAGTTCGTAAGATTTTAGCAATTCCTCCCGGTTATTACAGCTTCCGGCAACATGGGTAACCTGTTGTGGGCTGGATAGCAGGTAAAAAGGGCGGATGTGCAGCTCATTGTAAAGCTCTTCCCTTAATGGGTGAAGAGTGTATTCAATTGGCCTGTTTCGTGCCATTTTTGATTTTCCTTGTTTCTGACCATGATTGGGTTTTTATCATCGTTAATTATCATGTTGTTTAGTGGACGGTTAAAAACGTTCATGTTTTCAAGGTCAATTTTGCCAGTTGACGTCTTGTCGCCGCTGGTTGAAACAAATTATGAAAAGGTCTTATTTTCCTGCTCCTGAACACGTATGAAAGTGGTGCGCTTGGTTAGCTCTTTCAATGCTGATGCACCGACATAAGTGCAGGTCGAACGGATGCCACCAAGAATGTCCTTAACCGTTTCGGCAACTTTTCCACGGTAAGGAACCTCGACAGTCTTCCCTTCAGATGCGCGGTATTCAGCAACACCACCAGCGTGTTTGCCCATAGCGGTAGCCGAACTCATGCCGTAGAACAATTTGAATTGTTGACCGTTCCGCTCTATCAGTTGGCCGCCACTTTCGTCATGACCAGCCAGCATACCGCCAAGCATGACGAAATCGGCCCCGCCACCAAAGGCTTTCGATACATCTCCGGGTACGACACACCCACCATCGGAAATGATTCTTCCCCCTAGACCATGAGCAGCATCGGCACATTCGATAACGGCAGACAGTTGCGGATAGCCAACCCCGGTTTTTACCCTGGTGGTACAGACCGATCCTGGCCCGATCCCAACTTTGACAATATCGGCACCTGCAAGAATGAGCTCTTCAACCATTTCTCCGGTAACGACATTACCGGCAACGATTGTCTGAGTCGGAAATGTGTTACGACAACGTTGCACAAATTCGACAAAAGCTTCTGCATAACCGTTGGCGACATCGATGCAGATGAATTCTAGCTGAGGGTGGGCGCTGATAATCTGTTTAAGCAGCTCGAAATCGGCCTCTGCGGTACCGGTACTTGCCATGATATGTTTGAAAATGAGTGGATCTCGATCCATCAAAAACTGCTGCCACTGCTCAATGGAATAATGTTTGTGAATAGCGGTCAGTAGTCCGAATTCAGCAAGAACTTCTGCGAGCTCAAAAGTGCCTACTGTATCCATATTTGCTGCGATAATCGGCACGCCGGTCCAGGTTCGTTGACTGTGCAGAAAACTGAATGACCGGTCTAGATTGACCTGGGCCCGACTTTTCAACGTGGAACGTTTTGGCCGAATCAGAACATCTTTAAAGCCTAATTTAAGATCTGCTTCTATCCTCATCGTCATCTCCGTACAAATGTTTATTAACAAAGAGAGCGGTTTTTCCGCAGTTTGTGATGCGTTAATTATTCTGGCTTACGATTGTGTTCATAATATTAACTGATTTTGTCAAAATAGACAGCATAGACATTTCTTGACCATAGAGATGTCTCAATGCTAGTCTAGAATGATTGTCGGAAACTGCTCATGAAATGCCATTGGAGACTTGCGCTCCGTCTAATGTTATGTTTTTATCTATTCGAAATTACTCGTTAAAATATTATTACAAGGATCGTCCTCTCTATGGAACATGCTGATTTTGTTCACCTTCATCTGCATACCCAATACAGCCTCCTGGACGGGGCTATTAAAATAAAAGATCTGATTAAGCGGGCCAAGGAATTCAATATGCCGGCGGTCGCCATGACGGATCATGGGAACATGTTTGGCGCTGTTGAGTTTTATGATAAGGCCATCGCTTCGGGAATTAAGCCGGTCGTTGGCTGTGAGGTTTACGTCGCTCCGGGGTCACGTTTCACTAAGGGGAATGCCAGGGGTTCTTCGGAAGCTTCTTACCATCTGGTTTTGCTCTGTATGAACCTGAAGGGGTACCAGAATATCTGTCGCCTTATATCCGCTGCTTATCGTGAGGGGTTTTATTATAAACCGCGCATCGATTGGGAGCTTTTGGCTCAGCACAATGAAGGTTTAATTGCCTTAAGTGCTTGCCTCGGCGGGGAATTGCCGACTCTGATAAATCTGAATCAGCCTGAAGAAGCTTTGCTCCGTGCTCGGGAAATGGCACAGATTTTTGATAATGATCGCCTTTATATTGAGCTGCAGGAAAACTATTTACCCGAACAGGCCAAAGCTAACAAAGGGTTGATCGAAATTGCTTCGGCTCTTGATCTGCCGTTGGTTGCAACCAATGACTGTCATTATCTGCTTAAAGATGACGCTTTTGCCCATGAAGTTTTACTCTGTATTCAGACCGGTAAAACTATGGACGATCCAAACCGGATGCGGTTTCCTAACGAGGAATTTTATTTTAAATCGGCCCAGGAAATGAAAGCCCTGTTTCCGCAGCAACCCGATGCCATCGCCAATACCCTTCAGATTGCTGAACGTTGTAATCTTGAACTTGATTTTAATACCTACCATTTTCCTCAATATGAAAAACCGGCCGACAAATCTCTTGACGATGTTCTGGAAGAACAGAGTTGGGAAGGTCTCGAAATCAGGCTGGACGAGATCCGAAAACTAAGGGCACTGACAGATGAGGACGTTAAGGTTTATCATGAGCGTCTTGAAACCGAGCTGAACTGTATCAAACAAATGGGTTTCCCCGGTTATTTTCTGATTGTTGCCGATTTTATCAACTGGGGGAAAGACCACAATATTCCTGTAGGTCCTGGCCGGGGATCTGCTGCGGGCAGTTTGGTTGCTTTCGCTATCCGTATTACCGATATTGATCCCATCCCCTACAACCTGCTGTTTGAACGTTTCCTCAACCCCGAACGTATCTCCATGCCTGATATCGACGTTGACTTCTGTATCTATGGGCGTGAAAAAGTTATTGAATATGTTCGTGAAAAATACGGGGCAGCTAATGTCGCGCAGATTATCACTTTTGGTACCATGCTGGCCAAAGGAGTGTTGCGTGATGTCGGACGGGCGCTGAATATTCCTTACGGTGATGTCGACAAGATTGCCAAGCTGGTTCCTAATGTCCTGGGTATTACCCTGAAAGAAGCGATCGAGCAGGAACCTAAATTAAAAGAACTGATCGATAAAGATGCCAAAGTTAAAGAGTTGCTCAAGATTGCCTTGGCTCTTGAGGGGCTGACTCGTCACGCATCGACCCACGCTGCCGGGGTTGTGGTTACACCAAAACCGCTTCAGGAATACGTTCCCCTTTATGTCGATCCCAAATCGGGTGGTCAGGTTACCCAGTATCCGATGAAATATGTTGAACAGATCGGATTGGTCAAGTTTGACTTTCTCGGACTTAAGACCCTGACTGTTATTGAGAATGCGGTGCGCCTGATTCGGGAAGGGCAGAATCCTGATTTTGATTTGAAGCTGGTTACCGATGACGACAAGGCGACTTATGAGCTTTTGTCTCACGGCGAGACGACAGGCGTCTTTCAGCTTGAATCGAGCGGGATGAAAGAGTATCTGGTTAAGTTGAAGCCAAGTTGCTTTGAAGATCTTATCGCGATGGTTGCTTTGTATCGGCCGGGTCCTTTGGGGTCCGGGATGGTGGATTCATTTATCAAGCGAAAGCATGGTGTTGAAGAATTTAAATATGACTTTCCTCAACTTGAGCCGATTCTAAAAGATACCTACGGGGTTATTGTTTATCAGGAACAGGTTATGCTTATCGCCCAGACTCTGGCCAATTACAGTTTGGGTGGTGCTGATTTGCTGCGCCGGGCCATGGGTAAGAAAAAGCCAGAGGAAATGGCCAAGCAGAAGAAAATCTTCCTGGCGGGGGCTGCAGAAAACAAGCTTGATAACAAAAAAGCTGAAGCGGTTTTTGACCTTATGGAAAAATTTGCGGCTTACGGATTTAATAAATCTCACTCTGCCGCTTATGCTCTGGTCGCCTATCATACGGCATATCTTAAAGCTCACTATCCAGTAGAGTTTATGGCTGCTCTGCTGACAGAGGATATGGAGAATACTGATAAAGTCATTAAGAATATCAGTGAGGTCCGGGCCATGGGTATTGAAGTTCAGCCCCCGGATATAAATGCTTCGGATCGCTCCTTCACCGTTTCTGATGGTGCTATTCGCTTTGGCCTGGGAGCGGTAAAGGGGGTTGGTGCGGCGGCCCTCGAATCAATTATCCATGTTCGTAAGGATGACCCTTATGCCTCATTACAGGATTTTTGTGAACGGGTTGATCTGCGCAAGGTTAACAAAAAAGTTGTAGAAGCTCTGATCAAATGCGGTGCCTTTGATTCACTGGGAGGCAAGCGATCCCAGTATTCTGAATCCCTTGAAAGCTCTATGGAGATTGGTCAGCGGTTACAAAAAGAGCAGCAATCCGGGCAGGATTCCCTGTTTGGTACCAGTGAAATTGTGTCGGCCGGTGGGAATGGCTATGGGGTGCTGCCTGATATACCTGAATGGGATGAAAAAACTCTCTTGAGCCACGAGAAGGATGCTCTGGGATTCTACGTATCCGGACACCCTCTGGCCAGACACAGCGACGCTATTAAACGTTACGCGACATGCGAAACAGCTGGTCTTGTCGAACGTTCTGACAAGGAAAAGGTACGGGTTTGTGGCATCGTTTCCGGCATTAAAGAATTAATGACCAAAAAGGGTGACCGGATGGCTTTCGTCACCCTGGAAGACCTGAGCGGCTCAGTTGAAATTGTTGTTTTTCCCGAGGTCTATGCCGCTGGTATGGAATACCTCAAAGGGGAGGAGCCGTTATTGATCAGTGGTGAGCTCGATGTTGGCGAGGAGGCTTGTAAAATCCTGGCAACCGAGGTTGCTCTGTTGAGTGAGGTCAAGCAGACTCTCGCACAAAAAGTACACATTCGCTTATCAACCCCAGGTCTTGAAGAGATACAGATGCGACAGCTGAAATCAATCGTTCAGCGTTACCGTGGTGATTGTGAAGTACAGTTACATATTGTAATTCCTAATCGTAGTGAAACGATTATCAAGTTGCCTGAACAACTCAAAATGGCTGCATCTGATGAAGCTGTTGCTGATGCTCATGCTTTGTTTGGCTATAATGTTATGAATTTTGAGTAGATTGTTGGGTTGTATAAGGCTTGTTCTTGACCTTATGGCTGCAAATGATTAATTTATTCAGTCGCCATAAATAAAGATAATAAAAGCTATTTAGCTGACGCCCGCAAGGGAGGAGAATATAATGAATCAATTTCTCGATTTTGAAAAACCTATCGCTGATCTCGAGGCCAAAATCGGAGAGTTGCGTGACTATTCAACGGATAGTGTCGACTTTACCAGCGAAATAAAAAAGCTTGAAAAGAAAGCAGAAAAGCTGAAGAAGGAAATTTATTCAAACCTGACCCGGTGGCAACGTACTCAACTGGCCCGGCACGCCAATCGACCATATTCACTGGACTATATTGATCGTATATTTACCGACTGGTTTGAGGTCCATGGCGATCGCAACTTCCGGGACGATCATGCTTTAGTCTGTGGGTTCGCCCGTATCGACGGAAAGCCGTGCTGTGTTATCGGTCATCAGAAGGGGCGCAACACCAAAGAAAAGGTGATGCGTAACTTTGCTATGCCTAATCCTGAAGGATACCGCAAGGCTCTTAGGGTTATGCAGATGGCAGATCAGTTTAATCTCCCTATCTTTACTTTCGTGGATACCCCGGGGGCCTTCCCCGGTATTGGTGCCGAGGAACGTGGACAGGCTGAGGCTATTGCACGCAATCTGCGGGAAATGGCTATGTTGAAAGTCCCTGTTATCGTAACCATAACAGGTGAGGGTGGTTCTGGTGGGGCTCTTGCCATTGCGGTTGGTAATCGCGTTCTGATGATGGAAAATTCCGTCTATTCGGTTATTTCTCCGGAAGGGTGTGCTGCTATTTTGTGGTCTGATGGAAGTAAGGGACCTCAGGCAGCCGAAGCATTGAAGCTGACGGCGCATGATGTGGATAGCCTGAAAACGGTTATTGATGAAGTTGTGCCAGAGCCACTTGGCGGAGCTCATCTTGATTATGATCAGGCCTCCGCTGTCCTGAAACAAGTGCTTTTGAAGCATCTCGCCGAACTTGAAGAATATTCTCCTGAGGGGTTGATAGAACAACGATATCAGCGATTTAGGGCGATGAGCGAAGTTGAAGAACCGAAATAACAACGCTTTATTATGAGTCATAGAACAGCTTATTTTCTTGTATGCGTAGCAGCCCTTATGTTGAATGCTTGTGTAGGGGGAACACGCCATTCTTCACGGGTCATCGATTCACCAGAGGGCCGCGAGCTTCCTGGGTGGCAGAGGCCCTATGAGGTTGATGGCCAGCGCTATAATCCTCTGACTACGCATCAAGGATTTCAGGAACGTGGGGTTGCCAGCTGGTATGGCAAAAAATTTCACGGGCGTAAGACCAGTAATGGGGAAGTCTATAATATGTACGGTCTGAGTGCTGCGCATAAGACCCTTCCTCTCGGGGTTTATGTTGAAGTGACCCATCAGCAGACCGGGAAGAAAATAGTCGTCAGGGTCAACGACAGGGGACCCTTTGTCGCTGGTCGCATTATAGATTTATCTTTTGGCGCGGCACAGCAACTAGGGATTGTTGAAAAGGGAACTGCCCCTGTTGTTGTTAGGGCCCTTGGTTATATGCAGACAGTTAACGGGCATCGCGAATTTATCTCTCCTCCTAGCTATGATGCCGGCTCTTTTACTATCCAGGTCGGAGCCTTTTCTAGTCGCGAAAACGCTGATGCACTTGCCTTGAAGATGAAAAATCGTTATGGCTATTCGGCTGTTGTTATGTCGCAAGTTAATGATAAAATTTTCTATCGTGTTAGAGTTGGCCAATTTAACTCCCTCGTCCAGGCAGAGCAGGCTGCTATCTCATTTGAACAGAACGGCTACACGGGAAGTTTTGTCGTTGCCTATAATTAAACTTTGTTTGATTTTTGTAAGCTGTAGTTAATGGAGTTTGTGTAGGGAAAGTTAAGGTACCGGATTTTTTAAGGAAAATCTTTTCTGAATAGCACCTTTTTGTGGCTGAATTGACTTGCTTTTTTAATTAAGCTATGGTACTTTTGGGGGGCATCGGATCCAGTTTGTGTCGACGTTTTTACTGATAAAGTCATTAAGGACCGCACGGATCAATCAGCCCTGTGCGGCTTTTTATTGACTAGCGGTTAACTGGATCTGCACTACGTAAACTCCCGTGTAGGGAACCAAGCAAGGAGAATGGAAAGATGGCAGAAGGTACAGTTAAGTGGTTCAACGATTCTAAGGGTTTTGGTTTTATTGAGCAGGATAACGGGCCAGATGTGTTTGTTCATTTCTCAGCAATCTCTGGAGACGGGTTTAAGTCTCTTGCTGAAGGAATGCGCGTAAACTTTGATGTTGTTGAAGGGCAAAAGGGCCCCCAGGCCAGTAACGTTACCAAGCTCTGATTCTATAGATTTGGTAAAATAAGAGATAAGGCTTCGCAGTTTTTAATTGCGAAGCCTTTTTTATTTGTGTTCCAGGAAATCGTTTATAGTTCCAATAGCTAATGCTGTTGCATTAACTTATCTGTTAACGCTACTATGTCATCATTAATTTCGCATGTTTTCTCAGAAAGGGATAGTTATATGCCATTTGTTGAAGTTAATATTACCAAAGGGGCGACTGATGAACAAAAAGCCCAACTGGTCGAGGGCGTTACAGATCTTTTAGTAAGGGTTTTGCATAAGAATCCTGCGTCAACGCATGTTATGATAAAAGAACATGAAACTGACAGCTGGGGAATATCCGGACGTACCGTCAAGAAACTTCGGGCTGAAGGGAAAACTCAGAATATTTCCAAAGAATAGCCTATGTCTAACCCTGGTGAATTTTTGCAGGCCTGTGTAGATGGTAAAGTTTGGGTATACTGTTCCCAATGTGCTGAAGCAAAGCAGTTGAAGTCCGTAGAAACTATTGATTGTGTCGGTAATGAAAACTATTGGGGGGATGAACCTTGGTGGTATGATACGCGCGTCTTTAAGTGTTGTGACTGTCTCACTGTTCAAGAATCGGAATTGGAACTTCAATTGTAATTCTAATCAACTTCTGAAATCCCATGGGGAAAGATTTCTCTGATTGTTTAGAATCTGCTTCAAAAGTGGGTTGGTTTTTCTCTAGATCAAGAAAAATGACTGACAGGTGCTTTGAGCGGATATTGTAGCAGGAGAGAATCCTTCCTCTCCTGTTTTTATTTTTTAACAAGATATAAGGATCGTTTATGAAAATTCTGGTTACTGGGGCTGCCGGGTTTATCGGTTTTCATCTGGCTACTAAGTTGCTTGAGCGGGGCGACACTGTTGTTGGTCTCGATAATATTAATGATTATTATGATATCAATCTGAAAAAGGCCCGTCTTGAGAAGTTTCAGAAATATTCTCACTTTACCTTTGTTCAGATGAATCTCGAAGATCGGGAGGGAATTGCCGAGCTTTTTCGTAAAGAAAAGTTTGACCGGGTTGTGAACTTGGCTGCCCAGGCAGGTGTTCGTTATTCTCTGATCAATCCACATGCTTATATTGATAGTAATATTCAGGGATTTATGAATATTCTTGAAGGTTGCCGTCATAATGAAGTTGAACATCTGGTGTATGCATCTTCTTCCTCGGTCTATGGTGCCAATACAGCAATGCCTTTCTCTGTTCATCACAATGTCGACCACCCCGTCTCTCTTTATGCCGCAAGCAAGAAAGCGAACGAATTGATGGCTCATACTTATAGCCACCTTTACCGTTTGCCGACCACTGGGTTGCGCTTTTTTACCGTTTATGGTCCTTGGGGGCGGCCAGACATGGCGTTGTTTCTTTTTGCTAAGGCCATCCTCGAGGGAAGACCAATCGATGTCTTTAACTATGGGAAGATGAAGCGAGATTTTACCTATATCGATGATATCGTCGAAGGTGTCATGCGGACCCTCGACTGCGTCGCGCTGGAAAATGGTGATTGGAATGGTGATTGTCCTGATCCTGGCACCAGCGCTGCCCCGTATCGTTTATATAACATTGGAAATAATAACCCTGTCGAACTGATGTATCTTATTGAGGTTCTGGAGAAGGAACTGGGGAAGGTCGCCCAGAAAAATATGCTGCCCATTCAGCCTGGTGATGTCCCGGCAACTTTTGCGGACGTCGATGCTTTGACGGATGCGGTGGGATTTAAGCCGTCTACCAGCATCGAAGATGGTGTTGCACGCTTTGTGGCGTGGTACCGCTCTTTTTATAATGTGTAGCATACGGGGATGGTTTTTCGTTGTCTGTGCCAAATATTCTCGTTAAAATGTCGAACTTTATTTAATTTTCAATTTATGTATTAAGGGACCGACGATGATAAAAAGTATGACGGGGTATGGCCGGGGAGAAGCAAAGCATGAAGGCCTGCAATTCTCTGTAGAAATTAAAACGGTTAATCACCGTTATGGCGATATTAATGTTAAGGCTCCGCGGTTGTTATCCGCCCTTGAGCCAGAGTTGAAAAAACGGGTTCAGGAACAACTGAAACGTGGCAAAATTGATGTTTTCATCAGTCAGGATAACAGTTCACGTCTAACCGCAGTGCCGGTAGTTGTCGAAGATCTGGCTCGGGCCTATATGGCTGCATTTGGTCGGTTGCAGGAGATTAGTGGATTGTCCGGTAGTGTTTCGGTAGAGTTTTTGGCATCGCAGAAAGATGTATTGCAAATTCAGGATACTGAATTGTCTGCCGAGGATATGCGTGACTGTCTGTTTGAAGCTCTTGATAATGCCCTTGCGGCGATTGTTGCCATGCGTCGTTGCGAAGGCGATGCAACGGCCGCTGATATTCAGCAGCGGTTAGTCGCTCTGGTAGATATTCTGAACAATATTGAAGATGTCGCACCCGGTGTTCCTTTGGAGTGGCAGCAGAAGCTCCATGAACGTTTGTCGAAACTTCAGGATAATGGTGGTGGCGATCCGCAGAGGATTGCCCAGGAGATTGCTATTTTTGCTGATCGCTGCGATATCAGTGAAGAAATTACCCGCTTTAAGAGCCACCTTCAGCAGTTTAATGAGTTGCTGAGTGAAGAAGAACCGGTTGGGCGCCAGATGGACTTTCTTGTGCAGGAACTTAATCGTGAAGCTAATACCATGGGCTCTAAATCCAATGATGCGACTTTAACACGCCATGTTGTCGCACTGAAATCTGAACTTGAGAAAATTCGTGAGCAGGTACAGAACATTGAATAGTGGTGGCGCAAAGCGTGAAGGTGTCCTGTTTGTTGTTTCTGCTCCTTCTGGGGCAGGGAAGACCTCTCTGTGCCGGGAATTGATCAGCTCGGTCGCTGACTTGAGGCAGTCAATCTCCTTTGCAACCCGTGAGCGACGGTCCGGTGAAGAGGATGGTGTTGATTATCATTTTGTCGGGATTGATATTTTTCGGCAGATGATCGGTCGCAATGAATTTGCTGAGTGGGCTGAAGTTCATGGTAATCTTTATGGTACCGCTCTTGAGACCATTGACAGTGCTGCTGCCAGCGGAATTGATCTGTTGCTTGATATTGATTGCCAGGGCGCTCAACAATTACGTCAAAATTATAAGCGTGGTGTCTTTATTTTTATCCTTCCCCCGGATTATATTGAATTGGAGAAGCGTTTACGTGAGCGTGGGACTGATAGTGAAGATGTCATTCAGCGGCGTTTATGTAATGCCCGGGCAGAAATAGCTCAGGCTCATAATTATGATTATCTCGTTGTGAATGATGATTTTGCTAGTGCAAAACAGACATTAATGGCTATTATCAGTGCTGAACGGCAGAAAGCCAATCGCTGTTCTCATTTACTTAAAGAATTTAACTCCTGAGGAGAATGTCAGTATGGCTCGTGTTACCGTAGAAGATTGTCTCGAAGTTATTCCTAACCGTTTTCTTTTGGCAATGGTCGCCGCTAAAAGATCAAAACAGTTGTACAAAGGGGCAGAGCCTCTTATTGAAAATAAATCGTCAAACAAAAAAGTCGTTCTGGCTCTACGCGAAATTGCTGCTGAACAGATTGAATTCGACATTCCCGTCCGCAGACGTTAATTTCAGTTGGGCGGTCCTGAATGTTCCGGACTGCCCGCTCTGCACCAACAGGCTGTGAGCAGCTTCCCTCTCGCAACACCGGAGTCGATCCGGCCGCGACTATGATAACTATTGAATCTATATGTGAACAATTAAGTGAATATTTTCCTGCTGTCGATACTGCACTCCTTGCGTGTGCAGGTGAGTTTTGTCAGCGGGCCCACCATGCGCAGAAAACCCCGGATGGGCGCGACTATCATCAGCATCCCTTTGAAGTTGCATCGATTTTAGTCAGGCTCAAGGTCGATCAGGCGACTATTCTGGTGGGACTTCTACATGATACCCTCACTACAGGTAAGGTCAGTAAAGAGGATATTGCCAGTGTTTTTGGTAGTGAAGTCCTTGATCTTATTGAAATCGGCAATAAAATCAGTAGTATTCCCTATCGTCAAAGTAATCAGCAGCAAGTCGAGAGTTTCCGCAAAATGTTTATCGCTATGGCAAGGGATATGCGCGTTGTGTTGGTGTATCTTGCGGACCGCCTTAGTGATATGCGGACGGTTTTTCATCTCGATGAAGCGCAACGGGTCGCCTATTCACGGGAGACTCTTGAAATTTATGCGCCTCTGGCCAATCGGCTTGGTATCAGTTGGTTGAAGGGTGAACTGGAAGACCTGTCCCTTAAGGTTTTGGAGCCTGACAAATATGCAGAGCTTGAAGAGAGTATCAGCGCGCATAAAGAAGAGCGTAGCGAATATGTCTCAAATGTTAAAGATGAAATAGAAAAGCTTCTGGTTGATAATCAGATTAGGGCAGAAGTTTCAGGACGGCCTAAGCATTTTTATTCTGTTTTTCGCAAAATGGAGCGCACCGGGGTTGATCTCGACCAGATCTATGATTTGATCGCTTTTAGGGTTTTGGTTGCATCTGTGCGTGAATGTTATGAAGTCCTGGGGCTTGTTCACTCGGCATGGAAACCGATTCCGGGTCGTTTTAAAGATTATATTGCCATGCCCAAATCGAACATGTACCAGTCGTTACATACGACGGTCATAGGTCCTTTTGCGGAACGTATGGAGGTGCAGATCCGTACCTTTGATATGCATCGTATTGCTGAAGAAGGGGTGGCGGCTCACTGGAAGTATAAGGAAAATGGAGTTGTTTCTGTTTCCGGACGTGATGATCAGCGTTTTAACTGGTTGCGTCAGGTTGTTGAATGGCAGCGCGATGTCAGCTCCAGCTGGGATGGTGCAAGCCCGGAATCGATTAACCTGTTTCCTGAAGAAGTCTATGTCTTTACCCCTGATGGCGATGTCAAGGAGCTTCCGGCAGGGTCATCACCTATCGATTTTGCGTTCGCTGTTCATACCGATGTCGGACGTCAATGTATCGGAGCGCGAATCAACGGCAAACTGTGTCCCCTTAAGACCGAGCTTAAAAATGGAGACATTATTGAGGTTTTGACCTCGGCGAATCAGAATCCCAGTAAGGATTGGCTGTCCATAGCCAAGACCTCTAAGGCCAGAAATAAAATTCGTCAGTGGATCAAGGCTGAACAACGCGAAAAGAGTATTCAGATCGGCAAGGAGTTGCTCGAAAAAGAACTGCGGAAGTATCTGTATAGTATGAAACGTGCCATGGGGCTGCCCTCTTTTAGCGCGGCTATTCAGGCTTTGGGTTTTAAGGCCTCTGATGACCTGTTTGCTGCGGTTGGCTATGGAAAGTTGTCTGCGGGGCAGGTGGTTTCCCATATTCTTCCGAAAGAAGAGTTAAAGACAACTGCCGCAAAATCCGGCCCGCTGGGTAAGGTGCTTGAAAAATTCAGTCGCCGTAAATCTCAGAGTGCCATTCTTATCGGTGGAGTCGATAATGTCATGGTGCGTTTTGCCAATTGTTGTAACCCGTTGCCGGGAGAGCCCGTCGCAGGCTTTATCACCCGGGGGAGGGGGTTGACGGTACATACCAAAGACTGCCCTCAGGTGCTTGCCAGTGACCCGGATCGTCGTATTGACGTTGAATGGGATATGCAGAAGAAAACGACCCGTCCGGTCAAGATTCAGGTCGTCTGTAATGATCAGAAGGGGATGCTGGTTGGCATTTCGACCGCAATAAGTAATGCTGATGCCAATATTGTCAATGCTACGGTCCATACGCGGGGAGACCGTAAGGGGATGAACCTTTTTGAGGTTGATGTTGAAAATCTTGAGCACTTGAACCGGGTGGTTCGTGAAATCAAGAAAGTGAAGGGAGTTATCCGGGTTGATCGTTTGCGAAACTAGATCGTTATTGATTTGAGCTTTCATTCGTTACTATTTGGTGTTGCTGTGGACAATTCGTCATGTTGGTTATTGCTAAATTGGAAAAGAGGTCTTTATGAGTCTTGATATTATTTCGACCGGTAGCGCTCCTGCAGCAATTGGTCCTTATTCTCAGGCGGTAAAAGTTGGTGATTTTCTATACTGTTCAGGGCAGATTCCGCTTGATCCCCAAACCGGTGAAATTGTCAGTGGTGGAATCGTTGAACAGACGGAGCAGGTTATGACGAATATTGGTGCCGTGCTCGCTGCTGCTGGTGCTGATTTTGGTAAGGTGGTTAAAACGACAATATTTATGCAGGATTTGAACGATTTCTCGGCTGTTAATAATATTTATGGTCGTTTTTTCAGTGGACCGGCTCCTGCTCGGTCTACGGTTCAGGTTGCTGGGTTGCCGAAGGGGGCTTTACTTGAAATTGAAACGGTTGTTTATCTTGGATAATTGTTGATACGTCAATTGAGACGTTTTGCTTCCTTTAATAAACGACAAAAAGGGGATACCTACTTGAAGTAGTATCCCCTTTTGTTTTAATCGATCTCGGATGGTAAATCAGACGACTTTCTGAACTTTACCAGCGCGGATACAACGGGTACATGCTTTGATTGTTTTAACAGAGCCATTCTGAAGAGCACGGACCTTCTGCAGGTTAGGGCTCCAGACCGTACGGGTTTTGTTGTGAGCATGGCTGACGTTATTTCCGGTAACGGGCTTTTTCCCGCAGACTTCACATTGCTTTGACATCTCTTCAATCCTCCTGAAAGTTTCGAACGCGCATTGTTATCACATTTTTTGGAACGATGCAAATGATTTTAAGACTTTTATTTGGTTATCTTGTCATCGCTGATGACCGTTAGGCCATGGCTGCTGAGCAAGGCAGCTGTTACGCCGTTACCCCGGATTAATTCATGATTCAAGTAGACAGTGCCAAATCCACACGAAGGGCTACGCTGCTGCAATATTGCTGTTTTGGCATTACAAAGAAGTGCGATCTTTAACGCTTCTTGTGCGCCGGTCAAAAAGCGTAAGGTGACATCTTCTCCCATTTCGTTATGTAGAGATCCAGCTTCAGACAATACTCTGTCCCCGTCCCCCTGGGTAAACCAACTTTTCGCTCTGGGCGTTGGCAAACCACCGAGTTGCTCTGGACAAATAGGTACTGCGATCAGTCGATTGTCTCTGATGTAGTCAATAATGCTCTGGTTGAGCTTATATCGGCCATCATAGCGGCTGCAGATTCCCAGCAGGCAACTGCTGACAAGGACAGTATTCATATCTAATTATGCTTCAGATGTTAAGGGGTGGATTGATGACAGCCGTGGGGAGTTCCTTGCTGTTTTTGATGGTTACTCTGCGACCATCTATCAAAACACGCCCTTCGGCGATCCACTGAATAGCCTGAGGGTAGGCTATGTGCTCTTGTTCGAGAATTCTTGCGGCCAGAATATCCTCGTTATCATCGTCATGGATCGGCACCACAGCTTGAATTATAATCGGTCCACTATCAACGCCACCATCAACAAAATGGACTGTACAGCCACTGAAGCGGGCTCCATATTCAATGGCTTTCCGGTGGACACGCAAACCGGGAAATGCCGGGAGTAGCGAAGGATGAATATTGATGATTTTCATAGGATAAGCCTGAAGAAAAACATCGGTAATAATCCGCATAAAGCCGGCAAGGACAACAAGCTGTGTGCCGACTGCGTGCAGGGTTTTAACGATTTCCTGATCAAATTCCTCACGCGAACTGAATTGTCTGTGGTCGATGCACGCAAAAGGGATCCCTGCCTTTTGGGCACGTTCAAGGGCGCCGGCTCCTGGATTGTTCGATACGACCAGAACAATTTCAATGTCCAGTTTTCCCTCAGCGGTCTGGTCAATAATTGACTGCAGGTTCGTTCCACCACCTGACGCAAGTACTGCCACTTTCAGTTTCTGCATGATATTGATGGCTCACTCTTTAAATAAGTTCAACAACAGCTTCTTCTGAAGGAACTATCTCACCAATAAGATATGCTTCATCATCCATTCCGGCAAGTCTGCCAATAATATCTTCGCTATCTTTAGGGGAGACAATAAGAACCATGCCGATGCCGTAGTTGAAGGTCCGGTACATTTCGTTTTCAGGAATATTGCCACCGGCGCGTAACATTTCAAAGATAGCCGGTTTTTCCCAACTGTCTTTATGGATAACCGCTTTACAGTGTTTAGGCAGGACTCGTGGAATATTTTCTACCAAGCCGCCGCCGGTAATGTGGGCAATCCCTTTTAGCTGGAAGTCTCGCATCAAGTTAAGAATGCTCTTCACGTAAATGCGGGTCGGGGTCAGCAGGATTTCACCGAGGGGTTTGTCGAAACCTTCAGGAATCGCATGAAGGTCAAGCTTCATGGCGTCCAGGAAGACCTTTCGAGCCAGAGAAAAACCGTTTGAATGGAGCCCGGTCGAGGCAATCCCAATGATATGGTCCCCTTTGGTGATGGTTGACCCGTCGATGATTTTATCATTATCTACAACGCCTACCGAAAAACCAGCCAGATCGTAATCATCATTGTGGTACATGCCAGGCATCTCGGCGGTCTCTCCGCCCAACAGTGCGCAGTTGGCCTGTTTACATCCTTCGGCAATCCCTTTGACAATTTCAACAGCTTTTTCAGGATAGAGTTTTGCTGTAGCCAGGTAATCGAGGAAAAACAGGGGTTCTGCGCCCTGAACGATAATGTCGTTAACGCACATGGCAACCAGGTCAATACCGACTGTGTCATGCTTATCCATCTGAAATGCCAGTTTAAGCTTGGTACCTACACCGTCTGTTGCGGATACCAGCACCGGACGCTGATATTTTGAGCTGTTCAATGAGAACAGCCCACCGAAGCCGCCAATGTCTGCAAGAACTTCCGGCCTTGCGGTTTTTTTAACAATGGGCTTAATGAGGTCGACAAAGTGGTTTCCGGCCTCAATGTCGACACCAGCATCTTTGTATGTAATTGGGGTTTTATCGCTCACGTTCTGACTCCTTACCAGTGAAAATGGTCGGCATTAGACCACTGCCATCATTGTGTTGTCAATGCAAGATGATGGCCTGCGGTCGAATTATCCAGATTCTTTTACCGTTGAAGCCAATCAATGTGTGAAACTTATGATGCTTTTTCTGTATCTTGAGATGGTAAATATGATATTTTCTGCAAGAATTTTATCCCACAAACATAAACTATCTTAACACGAAAAAAAAGATGTTGGTTGAGCTCTCTACTGAAAAAATTCGTAAAGTTGGTTCGCTGGATCTTGATGAAATCCTGCTAATCGAAAAAAGCTGCTACGTCCAACCCTGGTCATATGAAATGTTTGCTCAGGAACTGGAAAACCCTGTCGCAAATTTTATTTGCTATGTCGAAAATGCAACCATTTGTGGCTATTTATGCTATTGGTATGTCGCTGGTGAAATAGAAATTCTCAATGTGGCTACAGCTGTTAATAAGCAGCGCTGCGGCATCGCCAGAGCTTTGCTTGAATTTGCTTTTAGCCAGGCGGATCAGTCAGAATTAACCGGTGCCTTTCTTGAAGTCCGTTCCGGAAATAGTGGTGCTATCGCACTATATGAAAAAGTCGGGTTCCGAAAAATCGGTATAAGGCAACACTATTATCGTGATGGTGAAGATGCCATCCTGATGGGGAAAGATTTCACCCTGTAGTCGTTATTGCGGGTGTTGTTATAAAACATAAGGAGAAATGAATGAAAAATCACAAGACGGTGATTTTGTCTAATCAGGAAATATCGCCAGGTTACTATCGGATGAGAATTCTTGCGCCGGATTATACAAAACTTGCCAAACCTGGACAGTTTGTCATGTTTCGCCTGCAGAAATCTGAACAGCCGTTATTAAGGCGCCCTTTTGGGATATTTAGGACAGGTTTTATGCCTGCTGATTGCGAAACCATGCCCCCCAAAGAATTTGTTGAGCTTGTTTACAAGGTCGTTGGAAGCGGCACCGAAATAATGCAGCGTCTGCATCAGGGCGATCAGGTCGAACTGCTCGGTCCTCTTGGCAAAGGATTTGAGCCCGGTGACCCTGCCGAGGAAAAAATTTTGGTGGGCGGCGGAATTGGCCTGGTGCCATTATATATGCTGGCTGAAAAGCTGGTAGATACCTCCAAGGTGAGATTGCTAATGGGGGGACGTACTCGCGATGACATTATCACCGTGACTGAATTTGAACGCCTTGGTGTTGAAACGTATGTCTCCACTGAAGATGGCAGCCTCGGTGAGCGCGGGCTGGTGACCCAGGTGCTGGAGCAGAAGCTTTGTGAACCACAAAATAAATCGGTTTTCGCCTGTGGTCCGATGCCGATGATTAAAGCTGTTGAAAAAATTTGTAAAAGTCACAATGTGCAGCTCCAGGTGTCACTCGAAGCTCTGATGGCATGCGGTGTAGGGGCCTGTCTGGGATGCGTTGTCAAAGGGGCCGGCCATAGCGAAGAAACTCCCAGTTATCTTTGCACCTGTAAAACCGGGCCGGTTTTTAAATCAGGTCAGCTTGATTGGAGTGATGATGAGGAAGGGGGACGGTCATGATCAAGCGTAAAGAGAAAATTGCCCGGCCCAGCCTCGAAGTCGACATCGCCGGTCTTAAACTGCGTAACCCAGTTATGCCTGCCTCCGGTACTTTTGGCTATGGTGAAGAGTATGCTCCTTATCTCGATCTCAATAGCCTGGGGGCAATTGTCACCAAAGGTCTGTCGTTAAACCCGAAAGCCGGTAATAAAACACCACGTATTTGTGAAACGGTTAGCGGCATGCTTAACGCGATTGGCCTGCAGAATGTTGGCATCGATGTGTTTATCAAGCATAAAATGCCGTTCCTGAACCGTGTGGATACTCCCGTTATTGTCAATTTTTTTGGTAATACCCAGGAAGAGTATGCAGAAATTGCGGCCCGGCTGGATGATCTTGAGGGGGTTGCAGCCCTTGAAATGAATATTTCCTGTCCGAACGTCAAACATGGTGGTATCGTTTTCGGGACCGAAGCAAAAGCTGCACATGATGTTATTTCACTCGTTCGCAAAAGGACCAGTAAACCCCTTATCGTTAAGCTGACCCCTAATGTAACGGATATCAGGGTGACGGCCAGGGCGGCGGAGGAAGCTGGTGCTGATGCCTTGAGTCTGATTAATACTCTGACCGGCATGAGCGTCAACATTAAAACCCGGAAACCGGCACTGGCAAACACTATCGGGGGGCTTTCCGGGCCGGCGATCCGACCTATTGCAGTGCGTCTTGTGCATCAGGTTGTACAGACAGTCAAAGTCCCGGTGATTGGCGTCGGCGGGATCTCTTGTGCTGAAGATGCTCTTGAATTCCTGATTGTCGGCGCCAAGGCAGTGCAGGTTGGTACTGCCAACTTTGTTGACCCCAACGCAATGGAAACAGTTATTCGCGGACTTGAGGACTTTTGTCTCGCAGAGGGGATTGCTGATATAAACGAGATTATCGGAACTCTTCAGGTGTAATACTGAGCGGTAATTTATCTGTTATGATGGATCTATGGACGTTATTGCCACTCATGTGAATGCAGATTTTGACTGCCTCGGTTCTATGATTGCCGCCCGGCGACTGTATCCCGAGGCCGCCCTCGTTTTTCCCGGTGGGCATGAACGTGGTTTGCGTCATTTTCTCATCCAGAGTACGCTTTACGCCTATAATATCAAACGTGTTCAGGATATTAACCTGGAGGAGGTGACGCGCCTGATTTTGGTAGATGTCCGTAACATCCGACGCATTGGAGCTCTTGCGGATATTATTGACAGGCCTGGGCTTGAAATTCACATTTACGATCATCATCCAGAAGATCCGAATACGTTGCATGGAAGTCTTGAAAATATCCAGAATGTTGGGGCTACAACAACAATCCTGACCGGAATTTTTCAACAGCAGGGGATTGTTCCCGATCCTGAAGAGGCAACAATGATGATGCTCGGTATCTTCGAAGATACCGGGCATTTATTGTTCAGCGGTACTACGCCGGAGGATTACCAGGCAGCTGCTTTTCTGCTGGAACACGGAGCGAACCTTAACACGGTCGCTGATTTTCTGGTTCGTGAAATGACTCATGAACAGGTGAGGCTGTTGAACGAACTGCTGACCTCTTGCCGTCAGAAACTGGTCAACGGGGTTGACGTCTCGCTAGCGCACGCATCCGTTGACTATTTTGTTGGGGATATTTCCAGTCTGGTTCACAAGCTTAAAGATATTGAAAATCTTGATATTCTGATAGTCGTCGTCCGCATGGAAGACCGTATCTTTGCCGTCGGTCGCTCGCGTGTGCCAGAATTGCATGTTGGGGAAATGTTTCAGGATCTAGGAGGGGGAGGCCATGCCTATGCGGCTTCTGCGACCATTCGGGATATGCCACTGGCCCAGGCTCTTGACCGTATCGAGAGCTTGTTGGAAAAACATGTCCGGTCTGCTGTCTCTGCACGCAGATTGATGTCCAGCCCTGTGATGACCCTGGCGCAGCAGGACAGCGTCGAAGCCGCCAGGCAACTGATGACCCGGTTTAACTTTAATGCGGTGCCGGTTGTCGATGCCGACCGCAGTGTTGTCGGTATTGTTACCAGGCAGATTGTTGAAAAAACCATTTATCACCGTTTGTCCAAGATTAACGTATCTGAAGTTATGAATAGTGATTTCAGGACGGTTACCCCTGAGGCCTCTCTTGTAGAGCTCAAGCAGGCTATAATCGAATTTAACCAGCGGTGTTTACCTGTTATCGATGCTGGTTCGCTGGTTGGTGTCGTTACCAGGACTGATTTGCTTAAACATCTGTTGGCTGGACCGGACGGGTCGCCTGACGGCCCCAGCGAATATCTGCAAAAACGTGGTGGCGACCTGAAACGTAAAAATCTACAGCGATTCATGAGCTCCCAATTGCCAGATTCTGCAAAGATTATTCTCCGTCAGTTGGGGGAGGTGGCTGATCGACAGAAGTGCAGAATCTTTTTGGTTGGCGGGATTGTTCGCGATCTTTTGTTGCGTCAGCCCAATCTTGATATCGATATTGTCGTTGAGGGGGATGGCATCGCATTTGCCCAGTCTTTTGCAAAAATATTCATGTGTCGGGTGCGTCCCCACGAAAAGTTTGGTACGGCAGTGATTGTTTTTCCGGACGGTTTTAAGGTTGATGTCGCATCGGCCCGGTTGGAATATTATGAGGCTCCAGCGGCCTTACCTAAAATTGAATATGCATCGATTCGCCATGATCTGGCCCGGCGCGATTTTACCATTAACACTCTGACCATAGCCCTCAACCAGGATTCCTACGGGCAGATGTTTGATTTTTTTGGTGGGCAGAGGGACCTGAAAGACAAAGCTATCCGGGTTCTGCATAATTTAAGTTTCATTGAAGATCCGACACGATTGTTCCGTGCCGTACGTTTTGAACAGAGGCTTGGCTTCAAAATTGGTGCCCAGACTGAACGCTTGATGAAAAGTGCTGTGCGCATGAATCTGGTTAAGAGGCTGGGCGGGGCACGGATTCTGAATGAACTGGAACTGATCCTAAGTGAGGTACATATTCTGCCGGCACTAGAACGATTGCATCAGTTTGATCTTCTTAAGTATATCGACAAAAAAATCAAATTCGACCCGGCCTGTCGCCAATTGTTGATTGCTGCAGGGCGGGCAAGTAACTGGTTCGACCTCCTGTATACAGGGGAGACATGCCACCGCTGGCAGCTTTATATGCTGTGCTTGTTTAACCGTCAATCTGAGGCCAGTGTTAAGCGCACAGTTCAGTGGCTGGGTATCAAAGGGCGTGACTATGCTCTGTTTGTTGATCAACGGGAGCGGGCCCTGGCTCTGCTGAAGCAGCTCGGTTGTCGTAAAAAAAGCTTGGCAGAGCCCAGTAATAGTGCTCTGTTTCAGTGGTTTTCTGGTCTGCGACTGGAAATTCTTCTGTTTGTAATGGCTGCGGCTCCTGATGAAAGTGTCAGAAAGTGGGTGTCTCGTTACGTTAACACTTTGAGACATACCAAGGTTTTATTGGATGGTAAGGACCTGATTGCGCTTGGGCTGAGTCCTGGATACCGCTTCAGAGAGGTCTTTGATGCTCTCCTTGAAGCACGGCTCAATGGCGCTGTGGAAACCAAAGCCGATGAGCTGGAGTTGGTCAGGAAACTGTTTTCGGGACCCTGAATCCAGGTCGAGTTGACCGATTTAATTAAGTTGATTAAACTGTGCAGGGCTAAAATCATCCTGTGGTTGTGGCTGGCTACGAAACCCCTCTTATATAAATGGATTTATGGAAAATATTGTTTCAAAAATTGCAATAATGCTGGTCCCTGCGTTGTTGGCGGTTATGCTGCATGAGGTTGCGCATGGGTATATTGCCGAGCGTTTTGGTGATCCTACTGCCCGACTGCTTGGCCGTTTGAATTTGAACCCTTTTAAGCATATTGATCCCCTTGGAACCCTCGCTATCTTCATTATTGGCTTCGGCTGGGCGCGACCAGTTCCGGTTAATCCACGAAATTTCAGACATCCTCACCGTGATATGATCTGGGTAGCCTTGGCTGGCCCCGTTGCCAATATCCTGCTGGCGCTTGCTTCGGCCCTGCTGTTGCGCGGATTCGGTCTACTTGACAATACTGGTCTCAGCGCTGCCAGCGGTTATCACTCTTTTTCACGGCCAGTCGAAATGATGCTGGCATTCAGTCTTTACATCAATACGCTGCTGGGGATTTTTAACCTGATTCCTATTCCTCCTCTTGATGGTGGTCGGATTCTGGTTGGTATATTGCCACCACGCCAGGCCGTATTGATCAGCCGCCTTGAGCCGTTCGGCTTTGTTCTGTTGATGGCGTTGATTTTTCTGACTGATATCTGGTCAATTGTTCTGTCTCCCATTATCCATTTTCTGGTGATTTTACTGTCCGGTCCGCAGATCGACATTGTGCAGCAAGCGATGAATTTCCTTTTTGGTCACTGATATTCATGGCAATTGAGATCCTTATTGATAATTTTTCTGGTCCTTTGGATCTTTTGTTGCTCCTTATTAAATCAAACGAAATGGATGTCTATGATATCCGAATTGTTGAAATAACTGAACAATATCTAAGTGTTATTGAAAAAATGAAGCAGCTCGATCTTGATGTTGCGGGAGAGTTTCTGCTTATGGCGGCTACTTTGACCCATATTAAATCAAGAATGCTGCTTCCTTCGAGTGAAGATCTTGAAGAAGAAGAGGGGGAAGACCCGCGCGCTGAATTAGTCCGTCGTTTGCTTGAATATCAGCGTTATAAAGAAGCTGCCAGCCTGTTTGAACAGTTACCCCAGCTGCAACGTGATTTTTTCCTGGGGGAAGGTGCCCTTGCCGAAATCATTGAAATGGAGACTGCAAGCGGTGAAGATCTGACGGTTGGTATTTATCAATTGGCAGAGGCCTTTCGGAAAGTGTTGCAAGATCGGCCACGGGAGGTTTTCCATGAGGTTGTCCGCGAGCCCCTTTCTGTGGCCCAGTATATCCGCAAAGTCGCCCGCGAGTTGGCGGAAAAGCACCGGATCGCTTTTCATGATTTTTTCAGCAGCAATACGTCCAGAAATGAGATGATAGTCACTTTCCTGGCTATGTTGGAACTGGTAAAAATGCGCTATGTCGATATTGACCAGGCCACAGAGTTCGGTTCAATCTGGCTGGTTCTTAAAGCAGATGTCAGCATGATTGAACGACTGTCTGCTGAAGAGGAGAGTTTAGGTTATGGCTAATCTCAAAGCACTGGTTGAGGCTTATATTTTTGCTTCAGATGGCCCCATGACTCTCGACCGTCTATGTCTGCTGATGGAATGCTCCAGGGCTGAAGTAAGACCGATTGTCGCAGGTCTTGTTGATGATTACAGCCAGGGAGAAAGGGGCTTTCGCCTTTATCAGGTTGCCGGTGGTTATCAGTTTCGGACCGATCCTGACTTCGCTCCGGCTTTGCGTAAGCTTTCTAAGGAGCGAAGTGTTCGTTTCTCTGCCGCTGCATTAGAAACGTTGGCGATTATAGCCTATCGACAGCCCATCACGCGTGCCGAGATAGAGTATTTGCGTGGTGTTGACTCCGGAGGAGTGGTTAAGGCTTTGCTGGAAAGAAATCTATTACGTATTTTGGGCAAAAAAGATGTCCCGGGGCGTCCTTTACTGTATGGTACCAGCCGCCAGTTTCTGGAATTTTTCAGTTTGAAAGATTTGAATGATCTGCCGACTCTTAAAGAGTTTGCCAGCCTCGATACCGAGCTGGTCGAGGCCGATCCCCTGCCACCACAATCAGAAGGGTAGTTTCATGGCAGAACGTTTACAAAAGTTAATAGCTCAGGCGGGCATGGCCTCCCGGCGTCAGGCTGAAGACTGGATTGCCGAAGGGCGGGTCTCGGTTAACGGGCATGTTGCTGTTGTTGGTGAAAAAGCTGATCCCACGCGTGACGTGATAGAGGTTGATGGGCGGCAAATTTTAGGCACTGAAAAAAAGATAACAATTCTTCTTAATAAGCCGCGGGGTTATATTTCGACCTTGAGTGATCCGCAGGGACGACGCCTGGTGACGGACCTGATCGCAGATATCCCAGAACGCCTGTATCCTGTTGGACGGCTTGATTTCAACACGGAAGGATTGCTATTGCTGACCAATGATGGAGAATTGTCGTTGAGGTTGACCCACCCACGGCATCACGTCAGTAAAACCTACCTGGTTAAAGTGCAAGGAACTCTCTCGTCAGCTATGGCGGCCAGGTTAAGTCGCGGGGTTGTGATTGATGGCTATAAGACCGCTCCGGCCAAGGTTGATCATATTCGCTCTGCTGGTACCTCCTGCTGGTTTGAATTGACGATTCGTGAAGGTAAAAACCGTCAGGTGAGGAAAATGTGTGAAAGTGTCGGGTTGTCGGTCGTTCGCTTAAAGCGCATTCGTATTGATTTTCTCGATCTCGGTGACCTGGCCATTGGCAAGTATAGATTCCTCTCGGAGCCAGAGATTCAGCGGCTCAAACAGTAAGGTACACAAGATTAAATATTAGACTTTCCTTAAGACCAGTGCTATATTTAGTACTTAGCAATAAATGAATTAATTTTTCAGAACTAAAAAGATGACCTTTATTATTTAGATACAGTGCGTTTGCGTATCTTTAGTCGAATTTAATGGCGAATTGTCTTCTTTTTACGTATCTCCCGGAGTTTTGCTTTGGCGACGAATAAAGATAAATTATTAGAATCAGCACAAAAAAATTTGAAGAAAAAGCAGATTCCTAAGGCTATCAAGGATTATGCTAAAATCGTTGAAATTGATCCTGCTGATGTCCGGTCACGCCAAAAACTTGCGGAACTCTACGTTCGCACGAATAAAAATGCCGAAGCGTACGAACATCTTGAAGCCGTTGCTAAATATTTTTCAAGTAACGGTTTCTACCTGAAAGCAATTGCTATTTATAAGCAGATGCAACGCCTTGACCCTGGTCAGGTGTCCTTGATGAACCGACTCGCCGAACTGAATGAGAAGCAGGGCCTGATCGGTGATGCCATGGCAGAATACCGCAAGCTGGTTGACTACTATGAACGTAATGGCATGGTGGCCGATGAGATTAAAACCCTCGAGAAAATGACCGAGCTGGATATCAATAATCTCAATGTGCGGGTAAAGCTCGCCGAAGTCTATGCGGTTAATGAGCGCCTTGAAGATGGTCTGGATGAATTAGAGTCGGTTCTGAAGATATTTACCGAAAGAGGTGATTTCGATAAAATTCTTAAACTCTACAAAATGTTTCTGCCGTATTTTCCGGATAACAAAAAGCTTAAGATGGGGCTGGCCAAGGCTTTTTATCAAAAGGGAGATTACGGTCGTGGTGTTATCATTGTGGAGAGTTTGCTTAAAGACAAGCCTGAAGATCCTGACCTGTTGCGACTGGTCGCTAAAGGTTACACTGCTCAGGAGGACTGGGATAAAGCGCTCGACTATAATCAGCAATTACTCGCTCTTGACCCTACCGATCTTGATGTTCGTGAAGCAATTATAAAGGTTGAGTTCGGAGCTCGACAGTATGAGCGTGTGCTGTCTTTGCTTGAAGAGTGGAAGGACGGTTTTCTGAAGGCTGATGGCCTTCAGCGTCTTAAGAATTATTATGAAATTCTCAAAGAAAAACTTGATGCAAACCGGGTTGTTCTGGACACCCTGGACTCCATCTACGAATTGACTGGTGACAGTGATAAATTGCTCGACATCATTTCTGTTGTCGAACATGGCTCTGCTGACGACGGTGAGGAGCAGACCATTTCTGATTCTTTACTCGGTTCTGTTGATGATGACATCGCCAGTGATGATATTGATCTTTTAGCTGGGGACGAAAGCTTCACAGTGCCTGTCGTGGAGGAAGAGGAAATCGATCTTGAGCTGGAATCTTTTGATACTGAACTGACTTTTGATTCTGATCTTGAAAGCTCTGCACCAGAAACTGAAGCAGTTATCGAGCTGCATGGCGATGATGATATCGATTTTTCAACAGGCAGTGATGCTGCTGAAGACGATGACTTTTTATTTGCATTTGACGAAGAAGATGAGGTTTCGTCAGGTGCTCAGCCCGTCTCGGGCAATCTGCAGGCAGATCTTGAAGAGGCTGAGTTTTATCTGCAGCAGGGGTTGCTCGAGGAAGCGCGTAAATTGTGTGAGACTGTACTTGGTTACGCCCCCAACAGCCAGGAGTGCCTCGCCAAACTTGCTGAAATCCAAAAACAGCAGGATGCCAGCGCTGCAGCTGATAGCTCTGTTTCGGGCTCCAATGCCATGCAAAATCTGTTTTCTGAAGATTTTGATGATTTTGATTTCAATGTTACCGGGGAGCACAGCGGCCAATCTTCTGCGGAAAGTAAGGTGTTCAGAACGGATGTCGATGAGCAGATTGCCGCCGATGATATGGAATCGCATTATAATCTCGGTATCGCTTACCGTGAGATGGGTTTACTTGATGATGCGATCAGTGAATTTTCCAAAGCGGAAAAAGATCCCAAGCGCTATGTCGATTGTCAGACTTTAAAGGGGCTGAGCTATGCGGATAAAGGGGATTTCCCCAACGCTGAGATTATGTTTCAACAGGCTCTCGATTCCCCTTACCTGGAAGACCTCCAGCATATGAACCTGTGTTACGAGCTTGGTCTTCTGTACGAGCGATCAGGACGAATCAATGATGCACTGATTAGTTATCAAGATGTTCTTTCACAGGATAGCAACTACCGCGATATCCGTGATAAGGTTAATTTTTTAAAAACAACACTGGGTATTCCTGAGGACAATTCAGTGCCAGAAACAAACAAGGAGCGTATCTCCTTCCTGTAAATGAATCTTGGCGATCTGCTATTCCGGAGTTTTGAATGGGTTACACAGACTACTTTAAGTTCGACCGCGAGCCTTTTTCCAACGCACCAAATGACAGATTCTATTTTGCCAGTGATCAGCACAATCAGGCTTTGCTGCGTCTGAAATATTCCATAGATACAGACAAAGGTTTGGCCGTGTTGGTCGGAGGCGTCGGCACCGGGAAAACGACTCTAGCCAGGCGCATGCTGGATAATCTGCCGATTGAAAAATACGAGTCTTCATTGCTGGTCATGATTCATTCGGCAGTCACTCCCGAGTGGATTCTGTCCCGTATCTGTATGCAGCTGGGAGTCAAAAATCCAGATCTCAGTCCGTTGAAGATGTTGAAACAGCTCTACGAGCGTTTGATCGAGATCGAAAAAGAAGGGCGTAAGGCCGTCGTTCTTATCGATGAGGCTCAAATGCTGCAGACCCGTGAAATGATGGAAGAGTTCAGAGGTCTTCTGAATCTTGAAATCCCTGGGAAGAAACTCCTTAATATCGTGTTTTTTGGCCTTCCTGAGCTGAACAATATCATGAAGCTTGATGAGCCTCTGGCCCAGAGAGTGGCTTTTAAGTATACTCTAAAGCCTTTGAGTTACGAAGATTCGCAGCGCTATATAAGTTATCGACTTAATGTCAGTGGTGCCTTGCAGTCACCGTTTGCACCTGAATGTTTGCCACTGATTCATCGCTACTCCGGCGGGGTGCCGCGCTTAATAAATACGCTTTGCGATAATGCCTTGTTTGAAGCTTTTCTGCGTCGCGATGAAGTCATTATGCCTGGCATCATCAGTAATGTCGCAGAGGACCTTGGCCTGCTCGATCCGGAATTTGATCTTGCACCTCCCCAGGAGATTGCGGAAAATGATTTTTCCGATGTTCTGAGTGACGATGACGGGGTGGATGCCGCGGTTGATGATGATGACTTGGAAATATTTTTCGACGAAATACAGGAAAAATAAATTCGTTTCAGCTATGAAGGACGGTGTGCTGGCGAGCGGAAACATATTCCGCTCGCTTTGTTTTTTTTGATCTCTCACGTAAAAATGATGACATGAATCCAAAAATTCACATTTTACCAGAAGCATTGTGCAATCAGATTGCGGCCGGTGAGGTCGTCGAACGCCCTTCCTCGGTTGTCAAAGAACTTCTGGAAAATTCTCTCGATGCCGGGGCCAATGATATTCTTGTCGAGCTGGAAGCTGGTGGTAAACGGCTCATCAGAATCTCGGACAATGGGTGCGGGATGAATCGACAAGATGCTTTTCTGGCATTTGAGCGCCATGCGACCAGTAAAATACACACGGCTGAAGATCTGTTTGCTTTGCATACCCTTGGTTTTCGTGGTGAGGCCCTGGCTTCCATTGCGTCTGTTTCAAGGCTGAGAATGAAATCCTGCGATTCAGAAAATGGTCTTGGGCAACAGATCTACGCTGAAGCCGGGAAAATAAAGTCTGCTGAAGAAGTTGGTATGCCAAAGGGGACTGTGATTGAGGTTCGTAACCTATTTTTTAATTTACCGGCACGTAAAAAGTTTTTGCGCAAAGAAGAGACTGAGCTTGGACATGCGGCAGATGTTGTGACCAAACAGGCTCTTGCAAACCCGGGAATCAGTTTCCGTCTGAAGCATAATGATAGAATACTTCTTGAGTTGCGTCGTGAAAATGGGCTGAAAGAACGTGTGGCCGCGTTACTGGGGCGATCCCTGCTTAAGGATCTTATTCCTGTTGATAGTGAAGATAGTGATTTGAAACTGACCGGGTTGATCTCCCAACCACAGCTCAATCGCTCTGCTCCATCACATATCTATACGTTTATCAATGGTCGTTACATTCGTGATCGTGTTGTGCAGCACGCGGTTATGGAAGGCTACCGTCACCTGCTGATGAAAGGGCGATACCCTGTTGCCGTGCTGTTTCTTGAGATCGATCCCGGCAAAGTTGATGTTAACGTTCATCCAACCAAGCATGAGGTCCGGTTTCGTGAACAGTCGTTAGTGCATGACTTTATTGCGGTTACTTTGCAGCAGACCCTGCGACCTGCGACCTGGGTTGCTGAGACCGAATCTGATTCCGGCTCTCAATCTCATGTGCCCCCGGAGCCGTTATCTGAGGTATCAAGGGTTTTTTCTTCAGAGGCTTCTCACGGACCGGCGTCTTTAGCGGAACATGTTGGAGAATTTACGCTCAGTTATACGACAGCTCCACAGGTTCATTCTGTACCTGCAGTTCCTTCACCCGATCCATATGCCTTGGGACAGAAACCTTCTGTTTCTGTTAATTCAGGCAACGATGCTGTGCAGGAACGGCTTCCTGTGGATGAAGCGGTCGGCTTTTTCAGTAGCCTTAAAATAATTGGGCAATATCATCAAAGCTATATCCTGTGCCAAGACCGCGAGGATCTGATCCTGATTGATCAGCATGCTGCCCACGAAAGGGTCGGTTTTGAAAAATTGCGCAACGCGTATAGCGCCGGAAAAATTCCCAGCCAGGCGTTGCTATTTCCTGAAATTCTTGAACTTGATTTTAACAGCAGTAATGCACTTGCCCAGCAGGCAGATGAGTTGCTTATGCTCGGCTTTGAAATAGAACCATTTGGCGGCAATTCTTTTGCTCTTAAGGCTGTCCCGCAGTTGCTCGGGCATCAGTCTGCTGTTAAGCTGGTTATCGATGTTGCTGTTGAACTTGAACGAGTCGGAAAAACTGGCCAATTGCGTGATTCGATTGATGAAGTGCTTATCATGATGGCCTGTCACAGCGTGATCCGTGCCAACCAGGCTCTTTCAACCATAGAGATAAAAGCTCTATTTTCTGACTTGGACGCGATCGATTTTAAGGCAAATTGTCCCCACGGACGACCCGTCTTGCAGCGTTTGAGTCTGGCTGAAGTTGAACGGATGTTCAGGCGTCATTGACATGATGGGACATCTAGTTAAAAAGCCTAAAGTTATTGTTGTCTGTGGCCCGACCGGTTCAGGCAAAACCTCCCTGGCCATGAGTTTGGCTCAGAAATTTCCGATAGAGGTGATCTCTGCGGATTCTCGGCAGGTGTATCGGTTGATGGACATCGGTACCGCAAAGGCGACAGCAGAAGAACAGGCGGCTGTACGTCATCATATGATCGATCTGATTGATCCTGATCAGGAATTTTCTGTTGCTGAATTTGTTGATCAGGCTCGACCGCTTATCGGGGAGATAACAGCAAGAGGGTGCATCCCTTGTGTTGTCGGTGGTACGGGCCTGTATATAAGGGCTCTGCTTGGGGGATTGGCTGATTTGCCTCATGGCGATCATGCGTTGCGGCAGCATCTGCATGAACGGGAACAGAATGAAGGGGCGGGGACGTTGTTCCGGGAATTGCAAAGCATCGATCCGCTTGCTGCTGAAGTGATCCACCCGCATAACTTGGTGCGTATTGTCAGGGCTCTTGAGGTCTTTCAATTAACCGGGAAGCGGATGTCTGAACTTAAGGATGCGCATCAGTTTGGGCAACAAAACTATGATGTAATAAAATTTGCTTACAATTATCCGCGGGAAGAGTTGTTTGCCAGAATAAATGCCCGGACTCTGCAGATGTTTGATGATGGTTTAGTGGCTGAAGTTGAGGCGTTGGTCAATAAATATTCTTTTTCACTAAAATCATTACAAACACTTGGCTATAGAGAAGTTTTACGCTATTTAAAGGACGAAATCTCTGCAGAACAGATGGTTTCAGATGTGCAAAAGTTCACCAGACACTACGCAAAACGGCAGTTAACGTGGTTTCGTACTGAACCTGAAATAATTTGGGTTGATTCCACAAATGAGTCTGGTAAAGTGATACAATCCATTGATAATTATATACTTCGTTAAAGGAGCGGACATGCCTAAATCACCATTTAATATTCAGGACCAGTATCTGAATCAAGCTCGCAAGGAGCGGGTTAAAGTTTCCATTGTAATGATGTCAGGTGAAACCTTTGTTGGTTATATTAAGTCGTTCGACAGTTTTTGTATTCTTGCAGAGAGTGAAGGGGACATACTGATTTACAAGCATGCCGTTAGTACGATTACGTCTCTGGACGGAACCTTCCGCCTGCATGGCGGGCGTGATTAAATTAGCCTCATCCGAAACGATATCCAGGCAGGGGGTGGTACTGAACAGTGCTACCCCCTGTTTGTTTTTTAGTCGCCCTGTTAGCTATTGAATTCCGTGAAATGCTATAATGGCTATCTTAAGTTGTGATTGTAGCGAAATAGGGAAGATCTTATGGTGGGAATTTTGGGATATCCTGCCGGGAAACGCATACCATGATTAAAATAGAAACAGTCGCTTCAAGAAGTTATGCAGCCGAGATGGGGTTGACCCCGGGTGATAAAATTCTGTCAATCAACGGACATCCCGTTACCGACATTCTCGATTATCATCTTCGTATCAATTGTCAGCAGCTTAACCTGGAAATATTACACGATGAGGAAATCTGGGAGCTGAGTATTGAAAAGGATGAGGAAGAAGATTTTGGTGTCGAAGTTGAACATCCCCAGCCTCGACAATGTGGCAACCAGTGCCAGTTTTGCTTTGTTCACCAGTTGCCCAAGGGCCTGCGTAAAACCCTCTATATAAAAGACGAAGACTACCGGTTTTCTTATCTGTATGGGTCATATATCACGTTGACGAATCTGACTGAAGAGGAGGTACAGCGTATAATTGACCTGCAGCTGTCTCCTTTGTATGTGTCTGTTCACGCGTCCGACCATGTCCTGAGGAAACAGCTGCTTGGGGTTTCAACTCCTGATGTTATGCCTGTGATCAAGCGGTTGACAGAAGCGGGAATTGTTCTCCACTGTCAAGTTGTTTTGTGTCCGGGGTTAAATGACGGTACGGCTCTTCAACAGACCATTAGAGATCTTGGCACCCTGTTTCCCGGTGTCGCTTCTCTGGCCGTGGTTCCGGTTGGCCTGACCCGCTATCGGCAGAAATTACCTGAGCTTAACAGGGTTACAGAGGTTACTGCCGGAGATTGTCTGGATGTCATTGAGGACAATCAGCAGCGCTTTATAACGAAACTGGGGACTCGGTTCGTTTTTGCCGCTGATGAATTTTATCTCAAAGCCAAAAGGGATGTCCCGGATGTTGGGCACTATGAAGATTTTTATCAGTTGGAAAATGGTATCGGAATGATTGCCCAGTTCAGGCAACAGGCAGATGAAGTGCTTCTGGAGGCTGAGCCACTTGATGGTGGCCTGATTTCATTGGTTTGCGGCGTTTCTTTCGCTGGTGAGCTGCAGGCCTTTGCCTCACGAATGACTTTACGGACCGGTGTTAACCTGCAGGTTATTACTGTTCTTAACGACTTTTTCGGTTCTGAAGTAACTGTTTCAGGCCTGGTAACAGGACAGGATCTGATCAGTCAACTCAGGAACGTTGATTTGGGGGATGGGCTGTTTATCCCCGATGTAATGCTCAGAAATGGAGCGGATGAGTTTCTTGATGATGTCAGCGTCAGTGATGTTGAGAATGAACTAGGGGTTCCCGTACACATTGTTGACAGTTCCCCCTGGGGGATTCTTGAAGGATTGGAAGTGTTTGCCGAAGGGCCGGAGATTATCCACTGCCGAGAATAACAGGTTATCAAAATGCATAATTATTCACTCCCTGTTTATGGAATGAAATGTTCCAAATGTGTTGCCCGGGTTACCGAGATTATTGAACAGTTTCCTGAAGTTGACAGTGTTACCGTATCTTTGCCAGATGCCGCTGCCGAGATTGTCTTCTCCTGCTCTGAAACACCCGTTTCTGACATCATTAATCGTCTTGTAGAGGCAGGTTTCAGCTGTTCCGGGTCCGCTCCTGATGTCGCTGGGGCTGACGTTTCAACCGCATCCGGAACGGGCTCTCTCCCCTTTGCTGATGAGACTGAGATTCTTCGCTTTCCCGTGTCTGGAATGCATTGCGCTTCATGCGTTGCAACGGTGGAAAAAAGGATCAGGCAACTTAGCGGTGTCAGCAGCGTGGCCGTTAATCTTGCTACTAATTCTGCCCAGGTTGTTTTTTCACCGGGTGTTGTTACCGCGAGTGACATCTATCAGGCTGTTGATAATGCTGGTTTTAAGGCGGTGCGTGAAGGTGACCAGATTGAAGACCGGTCTGGGCTGGAAAAACGTCTGGTATTCTTGGCGGCCGGATGTGCCGTGCCGATTATGCTGCTAATGTATTTCCCTGTGTTTGGCGCAGCGACGTTAACGGTTAATGCCCTGTTGGCCTCTGTCTCTCAATTTACAGCGGGTCTTGGGTTTTACAGCAGTGCCTTTAAGTCTCTGCGCAATCGTAGCGCAAATATGGATGTTCTTGTTGCGCTTGGAATTACTGCTGCTTATGGCTATTCGGTGTTGGCGTTCTGTGGATTTCTCGGAGCCGGGGCCAGCGTTTTTTTCGAAACCAGCGCTATGCTGATCCTGTTCATCCGTTTTGGAAAATGGCTGGAAGCCAGAGCCAAAGGGCGTGCCAGTGCTGCACTTAAAAATCTGCTGCAGCTGCAACCGACAACGGCGATTCTATTGACCGATGGTAATGAACAGCAGGTTGATGTTGAGACGTTGCAGCCCGGCGATGTTGTTGTGGTGCGTCCAGGAGAAAAAATTCCGGTAGATGGGGAGGTCGTTGCCGGAGAATCTGCTGTAGATGAATCAATGATTACTGGCGAGTCGGTACCCGTTCACAAGGATATCGGAGCCAAGGTTATCGGCGCAACCATGAATCACAGTGGCAGGTTGCTAATTAAGGCGACCAGTGTCGGTCAACAAGCTGTCCTGGCCCAGATTGTTCGCATGGTCGAAAATGCACAGGGGGATAAACCGCCGATCCAGCGCCTTGCTGACCGAATTTCCGGAATTTTTGTCCCTGTCGTGGTTATTCTTTCCGGTCTGACATTTGCTGGCTGGCTTGTTGCTGGCAGGGATTTCCTTTTTGCCTTTCAGATGGCGGTTGCTGTTGTGGTTGTGGCTTGCCCCTGTGCCTTGGGTTTGGCGACGCCGACCGCTATTATGGTCGGTAGTTCGGTTGGGCTTGAACTCGGAATATTATTTAAAAAAGCAACTGCTCTTGAGCTGATTTCGGGATTGGATATTCTGTTGCTCGATAAAACCGGTACGCTGACATATGGGCGCTTTCGCTGTGAAGAGATTGTTCAAGTCGGCGATCTCCCTCTGGATGAGTGGTTTGCCCTGGCCGCATCACTAGAATCTGCCAGCGCCCATCCCTTGGCCAAAAGTATCGTATCAGAAGCGCAACAACGCGGTTTAGCCATTACGCCTCCCTCTGCCGTCATTGAACGTGGTGGGCACGGTTTAACTGGAAAGATCAATGGAGTGGACGTCCTGTGTGGTAACCGGACGTTACTTGAAAAATCAGGCATCAAGGTGGAGGTAGCAGATCTTCCTGACCTGCCTGGCGGAAGTTCTGCTATTTTTGCTGCTGTTTCCGGTAAGCTGCAGGGCATTATCTGTCTTGTTGATGAAATCAAAAGTGACGCCGCAGGCTTCGTTGGGTATATTCAGCGATTGGGGATTGAGCCGGTTGTGGTCAGTGGTGATCGTCGCTCAGCTGCAACAAGGGTTGCAGATCTGCTGAAAATAGAGAAGATTGAAGCTGAAGTTCTTCCTGAGCATAAACAGGACGTAGTGAAACGCTATCAACAGCGTGGCCACAAGGTTGGCATGGTCGGAGACGGGATTAATGATGCGCCTGCTCTAGCTCAGGCAGATATCGGCATTGCCATCGGTAGTGGGACTGATGTTGCCAAAGAGACCGGGGATCTGGTGATTGTCGGCGACAATCTGACGGATATCGCCCGGGCGATTGTTCTTGGCCGGCTGACGTTGTTGAAAATTAAACAGAACCTGTTCTGGGCATTCTTTTATAATCTGCTGGGGATTCCTCTTGCCGCAGGATTGTTTTTCCCCTGGTTCGGTTTATATCTGAAACCTGAGTTTGCCGGCCTGGCCATGGCGTTTTCCAGCGTTTCTGTTGTTGGAAACAGTCTTTTGTTGCGGCGCAGTAAAATGCGTCTAAAGCACATTGAATAAGAACTAAGTATTTTAATTTACTAGGCTATCATCGTAATGTCGTGCGAATTATGGACGCCACCGCTCAAGGCTGCTATGATGCCGCAGTGTCTTTTTCTGATTCAGAGCTTAAGGCAGTTAGTCAGGTTTATGTCCTTTAAGGAGTCTTGATTTTAATGAATCTTCAAGAAGAGCCCTCTCTGGCGGAACAGGAATGTCCATTGGTCAGTCAAAATGGTCATCAGGTGTTTGATCTGGTTGAATGGGCCAGGGGCCGCGGGAAAATACTCATCGTTACCCATGACAATCCGGATCCTGATTCTATCGCTTCTGCCGTAGCCTTAAGGCATCTGTTTCTGGTGAAAACTGGTCAGGATGCGGTATTGACTTATGGTGGTGTGATCGGACGTAGCGAGAACCGGAATATGGTCAATTTGCTTGAAATCCCTCTCGTTCCCATTGCCGATGTCAAGATTGATCAGTTTGCCATTGTCTGTATGGTTGATACGCAGCCCCAGACTGGGAATAATTCCTTTCCGACGGGGTATCCTGTCCATTTGGTTATCGATCATCACCAGCCAAAACGTGATCTGAATGATGTTTGCTGGGTTGATATCAGGGAGCATTATGGTGCTTCGGCAACGATCTTGTACGAATACCTTACTCTGCTGCAGGTATCTATCAATACACGCCTGGCAACCAGTCTATTTTATGCAATTAAGTCAGAAACGCAGGATCTGGGGCGAGAATGGTCAAAGGCCGATCGGGAAGCCTACCTGAAGTTGCTGCCCTTATCAAACAACAGGATTCTTTACGATATTATTCACCCTCGCGTGTCACGCAATTATTTTGCCGCTTTTCGCACTGCCCTGGATAATGCCTGTCTGTATGGTAACGCATTGGTCTTTAATCTGTTAAAGGTTGAAAGTCCCGACCTGGTTGCTGAATTAGCCGATTTTCTGTTGCGCCAGGAAGGTATTGAGTATGTTCTGGGGATGGGCTGGTTCAACGGCGATGAGATCTTGTCCATGCGTACTGTTAACGCTGAAGCGCGTCTCGGTTCTGTTATCCAGAAAATGGTCGAGGGGATCGGTACTGCGGGGGGGCATGGGATGATCGCCGGAGGGCAGATTCGGCAGACGTCGGCGGCCTTAGAAGATCAGAAAAAACTGCAACAGCTTTTGACCGAAAAAATGTTGAGCGCACTGAATATTCCAACATGTCATCCGCAACCACTGATCGCAAACGATGCCGGGACGTTGACCGATTGACACATTGTTAATGGGTGAGCTATAAACGATCGGCTTTGACAGGAGATTCAATGCGTTTACTTTTAACTATAATATGTCTGCTTTGCAGTATTCATACGGCTATGGCTGCCGTCGAGCTGGGTATTCGGGGACATGATGCGATAGTGCTTGATGATGTCTACCAACAGGATGGCATTGCCTATGTTGCTATCGATGATGTTTTGCCTGCCGTAGGCTTAAGCGGTCATTGGGATTCTATCAAGCATATTTATCGGATAAGAACGACACGTGGCTGGGCCGAGATTTCCCCTGCAAGCGGTTTTGTTAAAGTGGGGGATGTTTATTATCCGATCAAGGATAAGCCTCGTTTTATCGATGGACGTCTCAGAATCACAGATTCTTTCGTACAAAACCAGTTAGCTCAGTTATCCGGGCGCAGCATTATTTTTCGCAATCTGAATCCCCAAACCAACAATGCTCCTCAGCATGATGAAGGAGCCATGGATAAGTTATTTTCATTTCTGTTGCGACGTAAACCCCCCAAATCAAATGATCCACTAATTCGGGCCGTTGCTATAGATCCCGGTCACGGTGGTCTGGATACAGGGGTTCTTGGAACTTCGGGGATTAAGGAAAAAACGTTAACCCTCAGCATTGCTCAAAAGCTTGAGAAACAGATAAAAATGCAATCTGGCATTCCGGTGTACTTGAGCCGCGATGGTGATTACGATCTTTCCGTGGAAGATAGGTTTAACGCGGCGTCAAAAGAAGACGTCGATGTCTGGGTGTTGATCCATGCCGGGGCCTCGTTTTCAGAAAATATAAAGGGGGTTAATCTGTTTATCCGGCCGCTTCAAACTGGCAGCACAGGCTCTCAATCCGCTGAGTCTCTGGTTGATCACAGTTTGCTGCTGGCGGAAGAAGTTGCTGTTGCTTTGGAACAGCAAGGGATTTTTCTGCATGGAATATTTCGTTCATCGCGTCTGTCTTTAGGGCAAGGTGAGCTTCCGACTGTACTTATTGAAGTTGGTCAACTGAGTAATTCGCAGGATCTGGAACAATTACAAAGGGGAGAGTATCAGAACCAGTTGGTTGAGGCTGTTTATACTGGTATCAAACAATACGCGACCCGCATCAAGGAGCAGGAAAATGGATCAGGAAAATAATAGCGTGCGCAATGATGGACGTAACGCAGACCAGTTACGCTCTATCGAATTTCAGCGTGGCTTTACCAAATATGCAGAAGGATCGGTGCTGGTTTGCTGTGGCGAAACGAAAGTGCTGTGCAATGCTTCGGTGGAAGAGCGGGTTCCGCCATTTATGCGTGGTGAGGGACGTGGTTGGGTGACTGCAGAGTATAGCATGTTGCCTCGCGCGACCCATTCCCGCTCTATGCGTGAAGCTGCTAAAGGGAAGCTGACTGGCCGGACTCAGGAAATTCAGCGCCTGATCGGACGGTCTTTGCGGGCCATAACTGATCTTGAAGCGTTGGGCGAGATCACGGTCCAGATTGATTGTGATGTCCTTCAGGCTGACGGTGGTACCCGCACTGCATCAATCACCGGTGCCTATGTGGCACTGTATGATGCTCTGGCCGGGTTGGTCAAAAAAGGGACTTTGAAAAGCTTGCCACTGAAAGACAGTGTCTCCGCCATCAGTGTTGGCATCGTTAATGGTGTGCCGCTGCTTGACCTGAATTATGGGGAAGATTCCAATGCCGATGTCGATATGAACTTTGTCATAACCGGAGATGGTCGGTTTGTTGAAGTTCAAGGGACTGCGGAAGAAGTTCCCTTTTCCATGGAAGAACTAGACGCCTTACGTGACCTGGCTCTCAAAGGGTGTCGTGAATTACGTGAATTGCAACAGCGGGCCTTAAACGTATGAAACTTCTGGTTGCTACCGGCAATGCCGGTAAACTGAAGGAAATTCGCGCTCTGCTCGCGGATTGCAGCATCGATATCGTTGGTTTGAACGACCTGGATAGTCCTCCTGAAGTTGTTGAAGACGGTAAGACTTTTACTGAAAATGCCTGTAAGAAGGCGAGGGAAATGGCTGCATTCAGTGGTTTATTAACCCTTGCCGATGATAGTGGCCTGGCGGTAGAGGCTCTTGATGGTGCGCCTGGGGTTCATTCGGCGCGCTATGCTGGAGTGCAAGGGGATGATACGGCGAATAACCGGAAACTCCTTAAGGAGATGGACGCTGTTCCTGATAGCGAACGTAAAGCCGCTTTTATTTGTGTTATGGCCTTGGCGGAGCCTGATGGTTCCTGTCGGACTTTTGACGGGCAGATTTCCGGCCTGTTGCTCAGGGAAGAGCGGGGAACTGGCGGCTTTGGATATGATCCGCTGTTTCTGGTCCCTGAGTATGGCAAGACCACGGCCGAACTTTCGCTGGACATAAAAAATCGGATCAGTCATCGCGGCAACGCATTACGCCAGGTTCTCCCGGTTTTGCAAGAATTGGCAAGGCAATGACTTGTCCGTTCTGGTTTTTAGTGTCTTTATCTTGAATTTTTTCATAGTAAGGAGAGTTGCTCATGGAAAGAACCTTTGCAATTATCAAACCAGATGCTTTTGCCGCGGGTCATGCCGGAAAAATACTTGCCCGCATTTACGAAGAAGGGTTCAAGGTTGTTGGCCTGAAAAAACTCTATATGAGTAAGTTTGAAGCTGAAGGCTTTTATGCGGTTCACAAAGAGCGGCCGTTTTTTGGTGAATTGACCGATTTTATGAGCAGTGGGCCGTGTCTGGTCATGGCTCTTGAAGCTGACGGAGCCATCCGCAAGTGGCGCGACCTGATGGGTGCGACTAATCCGGCTGAGGCTGCCGAAGGGTCTTTGCGGCGTGAGTTCGGAACCTCCCTTGGAAATAATGCGACTCACGGTTCTGATGCGCCCGAGACGGCGGCTTTTGAATTGGGCTATTTTTTTAATGGTTTGGAATTGCTTTGATTTTTTGATTAAAAGCTTGTACATCACAAGGCCCTTCGGTAGAATTTCGGAGGGTTTTTTTTATTGAATGTGAAACGAGGTCTGTTTGAATTCCGACAAAATTGACTTAAAAAGTCTGACCCAGGATGAAATGCAGGACTTTTTAGTCCGTCTTGGTAAAGAAAAGTATCGCACCAAGCAGATTCTGCGCTGGATTTATCAGCGCGGGGTAAGTGATTTTGTGCAAATGACCGATCTGGCAAAAGATTTTCGTAGTCAGTTGGAACAGTGTGCCTATGTTTCTGAATGTGTCCCTGAGACTGTCCAGCAGAGCAGTGACGGCACCAGGAAATATCTGTTCCGCCTTGCCGACGGTGAAACTGTGGAGGCGGTACGCATTCCCATGGAGGAAGGACGGGGGACCCTGTGTATTTCAACTCAGGTCGGTTGCGCCATGGGCTGCCAGTTCTGTATGACGGGGACTTTCGGGTTGATACGCAATTTGTCGCCCGCCGAAATTGTCAACCAGGTATGTGCAGCGCTTGCAGATGCGCCCATTTCCAATATTGTCTTGATGGGTATGGGGGAGCCTCTGCACAATCTCGATAATGTCGTTCAGGCACTGAAGATTCTCTATCTTGATGATGGGCTGAGCTTTGGCAGCCGGCGTGTGACCTTGTCAACGTGTGGACTGGTTCCGGGCATTTTGGCTTTGGCGGAACAGATTAAAGTCAATCTGGCTGTTTCTCTTAATGCGACCACAGATACCTTGCGGGATCAGCTGATGCCGGTCAATAAGCGTTATCCTCTTGCCGAGTTAATGGCCGCCTGTCGTGAGTTTGCCAACCTGACCAGGCAACGGATCACCTTTGAATATATTCTTATTGGGGGCGTCAATGATTCTATTGCCGATGCAAAGCGGATCGTCAAACTGTTACATGGGGTGCGCAGCAAAGTGAATCTGATCGCTTTTAACGAGCATGAGGGGAGTTCCTTCAAGGCTCCGACCCCGGAGAGTGTTAAAGAATTCCAGACCTATCTGTTGCAGCGTAATATTGTTGCAACCTTAAGAGCGAGCAAAGGGCAGGATATTGCGGCTGCCTGTGGCCAACTTAAAGGGCAGCTTGAAAAACATTAATAGCTCACTTTATCGATAAAGGATTATGATATGAACCAACCGGTCATTGGTGTGATTGGCGGCAGCGGCCTTTACGAAATTGAAGGCTTGACCGACGTTAAAAAAATTACGGTTGATACGCCATTCGGCTCCCCGTCCGATGTCTATGTCACTGGACGACTTGATGGTGCCAGAATGGTCTTTTTGCCACGCCATGGGCGCGGACACCGGCTGCTCCCCTCGGAGGTCAATTACCGCGCCAATATCTACGGAATGAAAACCCTTGGTGTTGAACAGATTATCTCGGTGTCTGCGGTAGGCAGTATGCGCGAAGATATTGAGCCGGGACACATCGTTATTCCTGATCAGTTTTTTGATCGTACCAAAGGACTGCGCGGCTCTACATTTTTTGGCAATGGTGTGGTTGGTCATGTGCAATTTGCCGATCCTGTCTGCAACGATCTGGCCAACCTGTTATTCAGCGCCGCTCAGGAGATAGGGGCAACCGTGCATAAGGGGGGGACCTATGTCTGTATTGAAGGACCCAACTTTTCGACTCGGGCCGAATCCAATATCTTCCGCAAATGGGGCGTCGATATTATTGGCATGACCAATATTCCTGAAGCACGTCTGGCCCGTGAAGCCGAAATCTGCTACGGTACAGTTGCCCTTGCCACAGACTATGACTGCTGGCATGACGGGCATGATGATGTCTCCGTCGAGGCGGTTATCCAGATTATTCAGCAAAATGTTGCAACCGCACGGAACATTATTAAAACTGCGGCGAAAAAGATTGTCGAGCAGCGCCAGACCCGGTCCTGCGGCTGCCCGCAGGCCTTGCAGTATGCCATCATGACCGATCATCAATTGATTCCTGCCGAAACCCTGCAGGCTCTGGCGCCGATTATCGGTAAATATGTATCCCGTAAGGATTGAATGATATGAGTATTCTTGTTGTTGGCAGTGTCGCTTTTGATTCAATAACCACCCCCTTTGGTGAGGTTGATAACGCTCTGGGCGGTTCGGCCTGTTATTTTTCGACCTCGGCCAGTTTTTTCACCGATGTTCAATTGGTCGCTGTTATTGGTCAGGACTTCCCGCAACAGCATCTTGATTTTCTTAACAGTCGTAATATTGATCTGACCGGACTACAGACTGCAAAAGGTGAAACTTTTAGGTGGAAAGGGCGCTATGAATACGATCTGAATGAGGCGCACACCCTGGAAACACATTTGAATGTGTTTGAATCGTTCAAGCCCCAATTGCCTGACGCCTATCGGGACGCTGAATATGTCTTCCTTGCCAATATAGACCCGGAACTGCAGCTTGAAGTTTTGCGGCAGGTCAATAATCCCAAGCTTGTCGCTTGTGATACGATGAACTTCTGGATAGCGGGAAAACGTGATGAACTGATCAGAACATTGGGTAAGGTTGATATTCTCGTTATCAATGAAGCGGAAGTCAGGCAGCTGGCAGAAGAACCTAATTTGATGAAGGCAGCTCAAATCGTCCGCAGCTTCGGGCCCAAGACCCTGGTGGTGAAGCGTGGTGAGTACGGGGTCCTGATGTTCGGTGACGGATCGGTGTTCAGTGCTCCTGCCTATCCCCTCGAAGAAGTTTTTGACCCGACCGGTGCCGGTGATACCTTTGCCGGCGGGTTTATCGGTTATCTTGCCGCTACCCGGAATCTGGATGAGGCGAATTTGCGTAAAGCGACTGTGTTCGGGACGGTCATGGCCTCCTTTACGGTCGAAAAATTCAGTCTTGACCGGCTGAAAGAAATTGATCATCAGGAAATATCTGATCGTTATCGCAAAATCAAGTTGTTAACGGAATTTGCTGATATCGATTAAATGTGTTGATTGTTTTCGGGACGAGGTTGCTATCGTGTTTGTTCAACATAAAAATTTGAAATCTCTGTCGATATCAGCGTCCAAAGTGACCCATCTGCATGCTGCCTCCAGTAGTGTTCAGTTGGCTTTTGCCGGATTTCCACCACAATTATGCAGTGCTTATCTGGTTTGGGTCAGCAGTGGTGACAAAAGCCTTATCGTTATCGGGTTTTATCTGAAAGAAAGTGAGTGTTCAGTGTTTTTTGTTCCCAAGGGCGGTGAGGTCCTGTCTACGCAGGCTCTTGAGGTTTATCAGCATGGACTCAATTTTGTTGAGTCTATGGGGTTCGTCCTTGGAGAAACTGATTTTCATCTGATGCCGGCTGCGAAGAAGGAAAGGTTCTGGAATTCGTTACCGATCAGCCAGTTACCCAAAAAACTGAGCGACGCAACACCGCAAAGTGCCACGCCTGTTGAAGATGCCAGAAGTCAAGAAATTCGTAAACAGTGCCGGGCCAGTTTAGGCCGTTTTTTGTCAGGGATGTGAGCATCCGGAGGAGGAACATGGGTTTTATCTATCAATGGATCAGCATCGTATTGTTCGTGGTGCTGGTGGGGTGTGCCCCGGCAACAAACGGGAGCAAGGATTCCCGCCAGGCTCAGGCTGATATGCATTTTAAGCTTGCAGCCGCACATCTGCAGAACAATAATCCCACTTATGCTCTTAAGGAGTTGTTGTCGGCTGTCGAACTGGATCCTGATAACAGTGAAATTCATGTGGCCCTCGCACAGGCTTACCAGAAAAAAAATGCGTATAATCAGGCAGAAACCCATTATTTCAAAGCGCTTTCACTGTCTCCCGACAATCCGCGCTATCAGAACAATCTGGGAGCGCTTTACCTGGATATGAAGCAGTGGGATCAGGCCATTGAGTATTTCGACAAGGCTGCCGCCAATCTGCTGTTTCTCAATGTTCATATTGCTGTGACCGGGAAAGGGTATGCCTACTTTCAAAAACAGAATTACCCGCAAGCGCTTGCCGCATACAAGGAAGCCGAACGGCTGGCCCCGCGTTACGCCATCGCCTACTTTTACGAAAGTGAAGTTTACCGGGTGACCGGTCAGTCGGATAAGGAGCAGATTGCCTTGTCTAAGGTCATTGATCTTGCGCCACAGTATCTTGATGCTCGCTACCGGTTTGCGGTGTTGTTGGCCCAAAATAATGATCTTGCCGGTGCTCGTGAACAGCTGCAGACCATCATCAACCGAGCACCTGTTTCAGAGATCGGAGTGAAGGCTCGTGATATGTTAAAGGTCCTGAAATGATACCGGATGCAGGTGTTGTGACGAGATGATTATCCAGTGCCCCCAATGCCAGTCACGTTATCGGATTAAAGATCCTTCTGCAGCGAATAAGGCTGCTACAGCCACCTGCCCCAAATGCCATGAGCGTTTTGTTGCTGAAGCGCATCAGGTCAGAGAGGGTGGCGCAACGGCCAAGTCGATTCTGGTTGTGGATGATGCGCAGTTTTTTCGTGAACTGATTTTTGATATTCTTTCTGGCCAGGAGTACCAGCTGGTTGAGGCAGAAAATGCCCAACAGGCTTGGCAGGCGATAACCACACAGAGCTTTGATTTGATTATTGTCGATGTCAACCTGCCAGAGGTCAGCGGTTACGCATTTATCCAGAAGGTTCGTCAGCAACCGCAGTTTATTGATTTGCCGATTTTGTGTATCAGCGGTATTCACCGCCGAGAGGATGATTTTGCCAAAGCAATAAGAGCCGGCGCCAACGACTTCACCACCAAATCCTTTAATCCCGACGATTTTCGTTCACGGGTCAGGAAGCTTGTTCATGGTTGAATGCCTTGACGAAATCGAACCTGCTGCCGCGGCTCTGCGGGCGGCTTTTCCTGAGCGCTTCCCCGCCGTCGCCGTTGTGCTGGGTTCGGGCTTCTCCGGTATTGTCGATGAGTTGACGGATACACTTGCGGTCTCTTACGCCGATCTTCCCGGTTTTGTTCCGGCAGGTGTCGCCGGGCATGCAGGTGTTGTTTACAGTGGTCGTCTGTTCGGTCATGATGTGCTGTTGTTTTCTGGGCGTTATCATGTCTACGAGGGGTATTCCGCCTGGCAGGTAACGGCTCTGGTCCGGTTGGCTGCCGCCTTTGGTTGCAAGCGTCTGCTGCTGACCAATGCCGTTGGTGGTATTGCTGATCAGATGAATGTCGGAGATTTTATGCTGGTCTCAGATCATATCAACCTCACCGGTCTTAATCCCTTTGTCGGGCAAAACAGCATAGGCTTTCCTGATCTGCATAACCTTTATCGAACCGATTTCTATGCGGAACTTAGAGACCGGTTGCTCAACAATAGCGGGACTGTTCTCCATACGGGTACACTGGCCTGGTTAACCGGGCCGACCTATGAGACTCCGGCTGAAATTCGTATGCTGGAAGTCATTGGCTGTGCTGCTGTATCAATGTCGACGGTCCCTGAAGCGATTGTTGCCAAAACTCTTCACTTAGATCTGATTACCTTATCTTTTGTCGCCAATCAGGCGGCGGGCAAATGTTCTCAGCCATTAACGCATCAGGATGTGCTTGATTCAGCCGAGCGCGCCCAGCATAAAGCCATTGACATCGTCGGCCAATTATTTGCCTGCTGGCTATGATTCCCGTTCCGTTCCACTTCAATTCAAAAATATAGGTAGTTGAAATATCGGTAGGTTAGCTGATTTTGGCTGGCTTGACAGCAAAACATTCGGTGTTAAACTGAAAATAGACAGACGCTCTTAATTATCAGAGCTGCCTGCTCGCTCAGGGGCTGCACATGGACATGAATTGTGAGCCCTGCGCCTCGGACAAGCCAACAAGAGAGGAGGTTCTCATGAAAGACTTTTCAACAGTTCTGGTTGCTATCGATTTTTCAGACAGTTCGGATAATGCATTTCAGCATGCCCTGAGTATTGCCAAAAAATACGCAGCAAAGCTTCTTGTTTTACATGTAATTAATGAACCCGTTGACCTGCGCGGTTTTTACGTGCCGCATATCAGCTTTGAAAAGCTTGAGGAAGAGATTGAAGAAGGTGCCAATAAGATGATGGAAAGCTTCTGCCGTCAGCACCTTAGTGAGTTCAGCAACTATGAAAGCTTCATTGTTTCCGGTATGCCTTACGAACAGATTATTAATCAAGGCGTAGAAAAAGGAGCCGATCTCATTGTCCTTGGGACCCATGGTCGTACCGGTCTTGATCATGTCCTGTTTGGCAGTACTGCTGCAAAGGTTGTTCGTAAGTCAACATTGCCGGTGTTGACGGTACGCCTTGAAGAGGCTGAATAGTCCTGCTGCGCCTCAGGAAAGATGAAGCCTGATCTTTCCTAATGGGTAATTCCCCCTGAATCAGTCTATACGCCAAGGCTTCTGGTGTGCCTTGGCGTATTTTCTTGCCGTTGCTACTTATTTTTATGCCTGGTGTCGGAGTCATCACTTGCCTTCCAGAATTGTCGCAGGTATGCTGTTTTCTTTTGCGTTAAACGGATGAAAATATGCAGCAGCCGAACCCCTTTCCCGGCGAAAAAATTCTGATAGTTGATGATGAGAAAATCATTGTCGAGCTGGCTTCCCTGTTGTTGAAAAAACGTGGCTTTGAAGTGTTTACTGCTGCTGACGGACGGGAATGCCTTACTCTGGTCGCACAACATAAGCCAGCAATCGTACTCCTTGATTATATGATGCCGGTACTGAATGGTCTTGATACTCTGCGTGAAATCACCCTGCGCTATCCGGAAACCTATGTCATCATGTTTACCGGCAAAGGGAGTGAAGACACCGCCGTTGAAGTCATGAAGGCGGGGGCCGCAGATTATATACAGAAACCATTTGCCAAGAACAGTCTGCAGGAACGGATCGCGTCTGTTCTGTCTCGCCGTCATCTTGATCTGCAGAATAAAGCGTTAATGAAAGAGCGCGAACTGTTGCAGCGCGAAATCAAAGAATGGAACAGTGAACTCGAGCAGCGGGTCAAGCAGAAAAGTCTCGAACTGGAACGGGCGCAAAAGGAGATTGTGCAGGCTGAGAAACTTGCGACGCTAGGCCATGTGATTGCTGGCATGGCCCATGATATTCGCAACCCCCTTAACTCGATCAATCTATATGCGGAATTGTTGAAATCAGATGATACTTTGACTGCAGAACAATCAGATTTTATAGATAAGATTTCGGACGAAGTTGAGCGTATTGAAAATATTCTGCGCACGATGCTTGATTCTCGGGGGACTCGTCAGCCCTTGCGTGAACCAATTTCTTTGTCGGAATTGTTGCGCAAGGTCTTGCAGGATTATCAACCGCGCATCTGTTCCCAGAATATTTCCCTGCTTGCTGAAATTGACGATCAGTGTCCTTCCTTTATTGGCAACCTGCATGAATTTGAACAGGTCTTTGTCAACCTGATCAGCAATGCACTGTTTGAGATGCCTGACGGTGGTGTGCTGAAGGTCGCCCTCACTGCAGCTGATAACGGCCTGCGTCTCGTTGTTCAGGATTCTGGAAAAGGGATTCCCCAGGGGCTTGAAACTCAAATTTTTGAACCCTTTTTTACGACCAAGGATAAAGGGACCGGGTTTGGTCTGTCGGTGGTCCGGCGGGTTGTCAAAGCCTATGGTGGATCAGTTGTTGCCCATAACACTGAGGGGTTGGGGGCTTGTTTTGTCGTTACAATGCCACTGTTAATGATTACGGAACACTAGTCATGGCCTTATATTTTCGTGAAATTCCATTACTCCTCACCGAAGAGGAGGACCTCCTCCCGGTCAAAATCGCTCAGCGTATCGGACTAAAACCACATCAGATCCTCAGTTGGAAGATCGTTCGTAAAGGCATTGACGCCCGGAAAAAGGCCCAACTGCTGAGAGTTTATACAGTAGAGTTCTGTTGTGCTGATGAAGATACTGTACTTGCTGACAATGCACAGATAAAAAATCTTGGTAAGGTCGAACCCTTTTCGCCACTGGTGGTGCCCCGTTTGGGAGCAGCGGAGCATGTTGTTATTGTTGGGATGGGGCCGGCAGGGCTGTTCGCCGCGCTAACTCTGGCGGAATCCGGAGCACGGGTGACCCTGGTCGAGCGAGGCAAGCCGGTGGCGGAACGATTAGCCGATGTCCGTTCCTTTTGGGGTGGTGGTGAGCTGAATCCGGAAAGTAATATCCAGTTTGGTGAAGGGGGAGCTGGAACCTTTTCCGATGGCAAACTGACCTGCCGTCTAAGCGATCCTCTGATCCAGGCGGTTCTGCAACGTCTGGTGGAATTTGGCGCACCGCAGGAGATCCTGTGGCAGGCTAAGCCGCATATCGGCTCCGACCGGCTGCGCGGAGTTTTGTTGCTGTTGCGTCAGCATTTGATAAATCTTGGTGTTGATATCCGTTTCAACTGTCGGTTAAGCCGCCTGGAAATTGAGCAAGGGCGCTTGACCGGAGCAATTGTGAACGATACCGAACATATGACCTGCGCGCGCCTGATTCTGGCCACTGGTCACAGTGCCCGGGATACCTATGAGATGCTCAATGCGGTTGACGTCAGGCTGGAACCAAAAGCTTTTGCTGTCGGGCTACGGGTTGAACATCCCTTTGAACTGATCAATGAAATTCAGTACGGTATCCGCCAGCATGCCATGTTGCCTGCGGCTGATTATCGGTTGGCGTGGAATAATCCGAAAACCGGTCGCGGGGTTTACTCCTTTTGTATGTGTCCCGGTGGGATGGTGGTTAATGCATCATCGGAAAACCAGCATCTGGTCGTGAACGGCATGAGTGACTACAAGCGTGATGCTCCGTATTCCAACAGCGCTTTGGTCGTTACTGTCACTCCTGCTGATTTTGCTTGCTCTGACGTGTGTGCTGGTATGCAGTTTCAGCGCCGTTGGGAACATGCAGCCTTTGTGGCCGGGGGAGGGGACTGGCATGCTCCCGCCCAGAGTGTCACTGAGTTTTTGTTTGGGCAAGGTTCTCTGGTCGCTTCTTCTTGCCGTCCGGGCATCGTGCATGCCGATCTGCAGCAATGTTTGCCTGCTTTTGTGGCGGCTGAGATTCGCCAGGCATTACCCCATTTTGAGCACAAAATGCATGGGTTTGTTAGCCGGGAAGCAACCCTGATTGGTGTTGAAACCAGAACTTCGGCACCAATGCGTATTGTCCGCGATAAGAGCGGTGAGTCCGTTTCAACGCCTGGATTATATCCTGCCGGTGAAGGTGCCGGTTATGCCGGTGGTATAATGAGTGCCGCCGTCGATGGTATTAAAACCGCTGTTTCTATTATTCACAGTCTTTAAATAGAGGATATTTTGAAAGAAATTTACGTAGAACAGATTAGAGAGCGTGAGCCGATTGTCACTATTTTCCTGGTTCGGGAAAAGACCGTTGCCATGGCTAAAAACGGCAAGCCTTACATGACGCTGAAACTGATGGATCGCACCGGGGAAGTTGAAGGGCGTGTCTGGGATAACGTAGAATACCTGGAGAAAGCTTTCGCTAAAAACGATTTTGTCCGGGTCAGTGGTAAAGCGAGTGTCTATATGGGTAAGTTGCAGCTGGTTATCCAGGAACTGGCACGCCTTGAGGAAAGCGCCGTCGATCTTTCTGATTTCGTTCCGGTTTCACAGCGTACTGTCCCTGACATGCGCGCTGAACTTGATGTTTTGCTGGACAGCCTGACTGATCGTCATATCGCGGCGCTGTTGCATAGCTTTTTTGATGATTCGGATTTTTTCAGTCGCTACAGCAAGGCTCCGGCGGCCAAAGGGATGCATCATGTGTACCTGGGCGGACTGCTTGAACATTCCCTGGCCGTTGCCGCGTTAGCCTGTGATGTGTCAACGCGTTATCCCAAGGTTAATCGTGACCTGTTAATCTGTGGAGCTCTGTTGCATGACATCGGCAAGGTTGCCGAATTGGCCTATAACCGCTCTTTCGATTATACCGATGAGGGCAAGTTGCTGGGACATATCATCATTGGTGTGCAGATGATCGAAGACCGGGTCCGCAACATCGCCGGGTTCCCGGATGAACTGTCGATGATGATTAAACACCTTCTGCTGTCTCATCATGGTCAATATGAATATGGTTCGCCGAAACGCCCCAAATTTCTGGAAGCGGTGATTCTCAACTTTATTGATGACCTTGACTCCAAGATCAATGGTGTTTTAAGCCATATAGAAAGAGAACCGGATAATCCTGGCAACTGGACAGGTTATCACCGCTTGTACGATCGTTATTTTTATAAAGCCGGACATACGGACAGTGCTTCTGTTGAATCGCCGGTTGCTGATAGTAAGCTCGAGCCAATCAGTTATCGTCCGGCGCAAAAATCTGCTGAAAAGAAAAAGAATTCGTTTAACAAGCCGCTGGGCGCGACTTTGGGAGAACAGCTTAAAGAGAAGAATCTGGACCTGTTCGCATCAATGACCAGAAAAGAGGATACAAAGTGATTTTAGAAAGCTTACCGAGCGGCCCGCTCGATGTGAATTGTTATATCTTAGGTTGCGAGAAAACCAAAAAATCTATCATTATCGATCCGGGTGGCAATGTGCCCCAGATTATGGCTTTGCTCCATAAGCATGGTCTGGAAGTTGAAATGATCATCAATACCCATGGTCATTTTGATCATATCGGAGGGAACAAAGAGCTTACAGAAAAGACCGGGGCACCGTTGCTGGTGCATCGTCATGACAGCAGTCTGCTGGTTCAGGCCCGGGAAACAGCAGCTATTTTCGGGCTCAGTGCCAACCCGTCACCGGCTCCGACCCGGGAACTGGTCGGACGTGAACAATTGACCGCTGGCGAGGTATCGCTACGGGTCCTGCACACTCCTGGACATTCACGTGGTGGAATCTGCCTGTATACGCCAGGGCATGTTTTTGTTGGCGATACCCTGTTTGCCGGGTCGATTGGCCGCACGGATCTGCCGGAAGGGGATTATTCACTGTTGCTCGCCAGTATTAAAGAACAATTGCTGACCTTGCCGGATGATACCAAGGTGTATCCGGGACATGGGCCGGCGACGACTATTGGTTACGAAAAACAGAATAATCCGTTTTTGGTATGAGGGGATAACATGTTGAAAGGGAAACATATCGTTCTCGGCGTCAGTGGCGGTATTGCTGTTTACAAAGCTGTCGAACTGTTGCGTCTGCTGACCAAGGCAGGTGCTGACGTTCAGGTTGTTATGACCAAAAATGCCTGTGAATTTGTCACACCGTTGACCTTTCAGACTCTGTCCGGTAACCCGGTGCATACGGACCTGTTCAACCTTTATCAGGAGCGAGAAATAGGGCATATCTCCTTGGCGGATCGCGCCGACCTGTTTGTTCTTGCTCCGGCAACGGCCAATCTCATCGCTAAAGTTGCGCAGGGACTGGCGGATGATCTGCTGACCACCAGTATTATGGCGACCAAGGCTCCAGTACTGGTGGTTCCTGCCATGAATACCAATATGTACGAGAACCCCTTTTATCAGAAAAATGAGCAGCTGCTTAAAGAGCATGGCTACCATGTGCTGGAGCCCGCTTCCGGAATGTTGGCTTGCGGCTGGGAAGGGAAGGGGAAACTGCCTGATCCTGAAGTTATCTTTAACGCTGCCCAGGTGTTGCTGGCCCAAAAAGACCTGCTGGGAATCCGTATGCTTGTCACGGCAGGGCCGACCAGGGAAGAGGTTGATCCGGTTCGTTACATCAGTAACTACTCTTCCGGAAAAATGGGGTTTGCCATTGCACAGGTCGCCTGTCAGCGCGGCGCGGAGGTGACTCTTGTCAGCGGTCCGGTCAACCTGCCTGCCCCTTATGGCGTCACTTACGTTGCTGTTAACAGCGCCGCTCAGATGCGGGAGCAGGTGGTGTCTCGCATGGCAGATATGGATGTTGTCATAAAAGCGGCTGCGGTTGCTGATTACCGTCCTGCTGATCGCGCCTCCCAGAAGGTCAAGAAGAAGGAAGATGAACTCGTTCTAAACCTGGAAAATAATCCTGATATTCTGGCCGAACTGGGGCAATTGAAAACCTCGCAGATCCTAGTAGGTTTTGCAGCTGAAACCGAAAATCTGCTCGACCATGCGAATCAGAAACTGAAAAGGAAAAACCTTGATATGATCGTTGCCAATGACGTCAGCAGAGAAGGTGCCGGCTTTGACGTTGATACCAACATCGTCCGTTTCCTTTATGCTGACGGGCGTGTCGAAGAGCTTGACCTGATGGCCAAATCTGCTGTGGCTGAACAGTTGCTCGACCGGGTGGTGTCGCTGCGCCAGGGGCAGGCGCACTGATCATATAACCGTGAATAATGGTAAAATCTCATCTGGATTAGTGATGCCGAGTTTAAAGCGCTGGCGCAGTTCTCTGATGATCAGGTCAGCGTCCTCCTGACGTAATTTACCGTCCAGCCAGAGGAGATTAAGGTTTTTGCGGATTAGCCCTGCGGCATTCAGGGCGCGTTCGCCGGTAGGGTCGGCCTGCCAATAGGGGCTGTCACTATTGCTTAAAATGCCGCTGACCGCCGCAAAACTCATGGCCATATACTCGTGATGTTCGCTCTTGTCGAATTCCCATTTTGAACGTTTCGCCATGGCAAAAATAATTTTATGCCAGCGGCGCAAGCGACTGACCAGCATCATGGAGTTAAAGATCTGCTTGTTGGTACTGAACGAAAATATAGTATCAGATAAAGATTCACTGAGCATTTTGTCATGGGCTCGGTTATCGCGGTGGGCAATTTTTTTTGCGGCGGCCCAGGTAGCTTTCTGGATCCCACTATCAGCGCGGATTTCCCAGTAGGCATGGTTCAACAGGACACTGTTGTAGGTCATGGCGAGTTTGTAGGGGACAAAGTAATTGTGTGCGATGGTGTCGGCGGCCAGATGCGAAAGGTAGCCGTAAGCACACGCTTGTGCTGCCGGGCTGATATTCTCAGCCCGCTCAAGGATTTTGTGGCCGATCCGCCAGTTGTGGCAGTGCTCCAGGTGATGGGTGTATTTTTTGCCCAGGGTAATATCGGCAGCAATACAGCCATATAGAAAATCATAGGGGTTGCTGCTGAGCAGGGTTTGCAGAAAGCCGGGCAAGAGTTCGGTGGTTTTTAACAGACGTAATCCCAAACTCAGGTGCACTCCAGCTCCCCAGGCGAACGCGTCAGCCGGAAGAATAATGATGATAATCAGCAGTAGCAGTATTCTCATGTTACGCCGTTTCCGAAGTGGGATGTGTCCCGGGTGTTAAAAAAGATGTCTTCTGAGAAATTATATCACGAATGCCATGGAATAGTCCGCCAGGGCAAGGCTATGTTGGAGCAGCTTCAAGACTGGGGTTTTTCTACGCTGTATGCTGAGGCTGAGCCGGTCAGCGCTCCTGAACTTACGGTGGGGCGCGAAACCCCGGCGCCGTGCACGCTTGTCAAAAGTATAGGGCCGGAAACACTGCCCGAACTGGAAGCCAGCCTGAAGGGGTGTCAGGAATGTGCTCTTTGCCAGGAGCGGACCAATATCGTTTTTGGTCAGGGGAATCCGCATGCTGAGCTGGTTCTGGTTGGCGAGGCACCAGGCCGCGAAGAGGATAAACGTGGGTTTCCCTTTGTTGGAGAAGCTGGGCAACTGCTGGAAAAAATACTGTTTGCCATGGGACTCAAACGTGACGATGTCTATATCTGTAACGTTATCAAATGCCGGCCACCTAAAAACAGAGATCCTTTGGTGGACGAAATTGCCGCTTGCGAGCAGTTTTTACAGCGCCAGCTGGCGATCATTAAACCGCGCCTGATTATTACTTTGGGACGCTTTGCTGCGCATACTTTGCTGCAGACTGATCTGCCGATCGGGCGTCTGAGAGGTCAGTGGCGTGAATATCAGGGAATTCCCCTGATGCCGACCTACCACCCCGCCTATCTGCTGAGAAACCCTGCCGGAAAACGTGACGTCTGGCAGGATGTCAAACAGGTTATGCAGCGCTTGAAGAATTAAAGTTTTAAAAAGGCTGCAAAAACTGCGAAAGATATGGGTCGTGTGGTCGTGGCTAACGGGTCGATTCAGGCGACAATGTCAAGATAGGTGCCACGGGAGGGGACTTGGGGCGCCGCTGTTTTCTGATAGCGCTGGGTCTGACTATTGCCGGGACCTGATTTCCCCTGCGGCTGCACTGCTGCCTCATTGTTCAAAAAATACAATTCGGCAGCCAAACGGTTTGAATGAAGCTTGGCAGAACTGATGGCTGCCTTAGTTTGATGAGTGGGAGTGTCAACGTACTCAGCATCCAGAATCTCTGCAGATCCGGCATTCTGGTTGTAGCGGTAACTTGCACGTGCCCGTTCGGCTTGCTCTGTCGCTGCCTGTTTTTGACCTGTTTGTGAGGAAATCTGGTTGAGCAGGTCGGACGCTGATGAATGGTCGATTCGCACTATAAGGTGAGTCCTGTCATAAACAAAAAACTTTATGTTTAGCTCCTAAGTATATGTAAAACTGTACTTAAATACAAGAATGCAGATGCGCTTCAGCACTGAATCTTATCAAGCGGAAATTGAAATGCGTATTTTACACACCTCCGATTGGCACCTGGGACGGCAGTTCTATGGTCAGTCCCTGCTTGCTGATCAGCAGCTTGTTCTGGACCAGATTGTCGCTGTTGTCAGGGAGCGAGAGGTTGACGTCGTTGTTATCGCCGGTGATATCTACGACCGGTCGGTCCCACCGTCAGCTGCTATTGATGTTCTTGATCATACCCTGACGTCCCTGTGCCGTGACCTTGGGGTTCCGGTTGTTGTTATTTCTGGGAATCATGATGGAGGAGATCGCTTAAATTTTGGTGCGCGCCAGATGGCCGCCTCCGGTCTGCATGTTGTGGGTAAATTATGGGACCAACCGGAAGAAATCATTGTTTGCGGGCGAGATGGCGATCAGCTGGCTTTTTACCCCATACCTTATACTGATCCCGCCGCTGTCCGTTATCAACATGCTGTCGATGTTACGACTCATCAGCAGGCGATGGAGCATCTGGTTGCAATGATTGCTTCCGCTCGTCATGGCGATTTACCTGCTATCGCCGTTGCTCATTGTTTTCTTGCCGGCGCTGAAAGCTCAGAATCCGAACGTCCCCTGTCTCTTGGCGGTCTGGAATATGTTGATCCGCAAATATTTTCTCCCTTCGCGTATACGGCTCTCGGTCACCTTCACGGACCACAGGCGCGTTTTGATAACAAGGTGGTTTATTCTGGGTCTCCATTGAAATATTCCTTCTCCGAAGAGCATCAGCATAAGTCGGTCAGTGTTATAGATATCGTCTATGGTGCTATTCAGAACTTTGAACGTGTCCCATTGAAATCAGTAAAAAATATGCGCACCATCGAGGGTTCGCTTGAGCAATTGGTCAGCGCCGGAAAGAGCGACCCCGCCTGTGAGGATTACCTGCAGATTCGCCTGACCGACACCCACGCGATTCTCGATGTTATGAACAAATTACGCGACGTATACCCAAATGTTCTGCACCTTGAGCGTCCGGGGCTGATGCGCCAGGAGCAGGTCAGTTGTCAACGTGATCTGCTTGCGCGTGGTGAGTTGGCTATGTTTGCCGATTTTTTTCAGCAAACCACCGGGGATGTGCTGACGGCCGAACAGCAGAACATCATTCGTGATGAGCTGGAACAACTGCATCGCGAGGACGTCTGAAATGCGCCCGCTCAAATTAAGCATGACCGCCTTTGGCCCGTTTCCCGGTTGCGAGGTGATCGATTTTAAAAAGTTTGGCAGTTCGCCGTTATTTCTGATCAATGGTCCGACAGGAGCCGGAAAAACGACCATTCTCGATGCCATATGCTATGCCCTGTATGGGAAAACCACGGGGGATGACCGTGAAGGGGGGCAGATGCGCTGTGATCTGGCCCCCATTGAAACCCTGTGTGAAATCTCTTTCGAATTTATTCTGTATGATCGACACTTTGAAATCAGGCGGGTTCCTGATCAACCGCGCCCCAAAAGTCGCGGTGATGGCTTTACCGAACAAAAGCCTGAAGCACAACTGACTGAACTGTTGCCTGATGGAGAGACTAAACTGCTGGTGGGGAGCAAGGTGAGTGATGCAACCCGGGTGATAGAAGAGTTGACCGGTCTGACGGCCGATCAGTTTCGCCAGGTGATGGTGTTGCCACAGGGGAAATTTCGTCAGCTGTTACTGGCCGAATCGGCCCAGCGGGAAAAAATCTTCAGTCAGCTGTTTCAAACCGGCATATATAAAAAACTGGAAGAGCGGTTAAAGGAAAAAGCGGCGGGTATCCGGCGTGAGCGTGACGCCTTTTTGCAGCAGCAGCACGGTATCCTTGAATCAACAGATAGCCAGGGGCTTGAAGAGCTGAAGCTTGAGCTTGCAGACCTTAACGAAAAGCTGAAGGTCCTTCAGCAGTATAAGGACGCAACTGCAGCGTCTTTTTTAAGGGCTCATCAGGACCTGACTAACGGCCGAAGCCTTGATCAGGATTTTAATCTTCTCGCACAACTCAGTGACAGGTTAACTGCTCTTGATGCCAATCGTGAGGCGATTGGCCTGCTTAAACAAGGGTTGATCGCAGCTCAGCGGGCGGCCAAGTTGGCACCGCTGTTCACGCAGCGGGATCGTTCCCGACAGGGTGTTCGTGACGCTTCGGAAAAACTCGAGGAATGTCATACCTCCAGACACAGTGCTCTAACCCGCCTTGCGGCGGCGGAGCTGGAGCAGGAGCGTCTGGCCGAGTTGCAGCAGGAGTGTGACGAGCATAAAATTGAACTGCAGCAGCTGGAACAATACCGCATGCAGCTGGAGCAGCTCGGCAGGGTCAGGCAGCAGTGCACTGACCTGCAGCTGCAGGTCGATCTGTGCAGTAATTATCGTCAGCTACTTGACGAGCGTGAACAATTAGACCGCATCGACCACTATGTAAAGCAGCAACAGACCATCTTTACCCTTAATGAAAAATTTAAGGAAGTTGAGCTAAGTGGCCGGAAATTAGCAGATCTCTTCGCTTTGAAACGCGATGAAACTAAACGTCTCGAGCTCGCCTGGCATCAGGGACAGGCGGCCTTGTTGGCTGCTGAGCTGAAAACCGGGGAAGCTTGTCCTGTGTGCGGGAGCTGCAGTCATCCGCAGCCGGCGGTTGTGGCTGGTGAGCTTCCGGATTTTCAAAAACTGGAGGCGTGTCGAGACGCTCTTGGTGGTTTGGACGAGCAGTTAAAAAGCACACGGGAACGCTATGTCGAATTACGGACTGAAGTTAAAAAACAGACCGACATGGTTCTTGAGCTGGGTACAGAGCTGGGACAGAACCTTGAGCAAACCCTAGCAGCCTTAAAGACTTCAATAGCCAGCCGAGAGCAACAGGTTCGGTCATGTAACCAGCAGGATGTTATACATCTTCAGCAACTGGACCGTGTTGGTCTGGATGAGCATACCAGACAGCTGGGGGATACCTTGGCCGGTGCTGTGCGTGAGCGGGCACTGCTGGAAACAAACCTGCCCACTGACTTTCATCAGTTTGAGACTCTTGAAACGCGACGGAGCAAAATCACTCAGGATATTTCAGCAAAACTGCTTCTGATTGAGCAGATTCGCAATAATCACCGGGTTGCTTATGCGGGGGTGGAAGCGGTAGTCGCGGCTGAAAAGGATGCAGCGCAGCGCTTGCAACAGGCGCGTCAGGAAGAACAGCAGTCTCTTGCTGCTTGTTGTGAGGGCCTTGAAAAAAGCGCTTTTGATGATGAAAATGACTATCTCAAAGCCCTGCGCCATGAAGAAGACATGATTGCTATGCAAAATCAGATCGAGGGATTCAATGAAGAGCTTCAGCAGCTGCTTGGTGCCCGGCGTGAATTAGAGAATAAATTGACAGGTCTGGAGCGACCTGAGGTCGCTGTTCTGGAGCAGGTGTTAAACGAGGAGCAGCAGCGGAAGTCTGGCGCCGAAGATAATTGGCAGCAGGTGGATAGTCGCTGTAAACAGCTGAATTCAACCCTACAGAAACTCGAGGCGAATAAGGCCAGACTTGATCAACTCGATGCTGCTTATGCCGTGATTGGAACCTTGAGTGACGTTGCTGGTGGCCAAACCGGTCAGAAGGTCAGTCTGCAGCGCTTTGTCCTGAGCGTCCTGCTGGATGATGTCCTGATCGAAGCAAGTAACCGCTTGGCCGCTATGAGCAAAGGTCGCTATCGTCTACTGCGCAAGGAAGATCGCAGTAAGGGGAACAAGGCGTCCGGCCTGGAACTGATCGTGGATGATGCCTATACCGGAAAAGTAAGACCGGTCGCGACGCTGTCCGGTGGTGAAAGTTTTATGGCGGCGCTGTCTCTGGCGTTGGGCCTGTCTGAGGTGGTTCAGGCCTATGCCGGAGGTGTCCGTCTTGATACCCTGTTTATCGATGAGGGGTTTGGCAGCCTCGATAGTGAATCTCTTGATCTTGCCATCAGTACCCTGGTTGACCTGCAGGCCGCGGGGCGCACTATTGGTCTGATCTCTCACGTCAGCGAACTTAAAGAACAGATTCCGTTGCGTATCGATGTTCAGCAGACTCGCAACGGCAGTCGTGTCGACCTGGTCGGCATTTAGTATTTCACCGGGGAGTATATTCAAGTGCTGGCAGCCTATCGTCAATTAATGGATGACATGAGTCGAGGCGCTCTGGTTCTGACCGCCAATCGCCGTTTGTATCGCTATCTGCGCGATTGTTATGATCAGCATATGCTGGCCACCGGACAGGGCGCCTGGCAAGCTCCGCAGCTCCTTAGTTACGAAGCCTGGCTGCAGAAGTGTTTAGTGGAATTGGGGGAAGAATGGCGTCTGCTTAATTCATTACAGCTGCAATACTTATGGGAACAGCTGATCGAACGCTCTTCCGCTGCTGCTGGAATGGAGTTGCTGCAAATCCCTAAAACAGCAGAAACAGCCATTCAGGCCTATCGCTTACTGACGGAATACGAGTTGGAGCTTGAACCGTCTTTTCTGACTGAGGATCAGGTTGTATTTAAAAACTGGTATGAGCAATTTAACGGGTTTCTTGCTGATCACCAGTGGTTTGATAAGAGCGCAGTTCCTGCCCGGGTGCGAGGCGCTCTGGCCGATGGTGCGCTTCCGTTACCTGCTTGTGTTCGCCTGGCTGGTTTTGATCAGTTGCCGCCCGGGTTGCAGAAACTGCAGGATCTGCTGCTGGCACGCGGCAGTGATTGCCGCGAAGTGTCTTTCTCCTCACAGCCGGGTCGTCGTATTACTAGTTATGAGGCTAATGATCGTAGCGGTGAGGTTGAATCCGCCGCGCGCTGGGTGCGAGGTCTCCTTGAGCAAGGGGAAATTGGCATCGGTGTCGTTGTCCCTGATCTGACCCGGCGGCGACAAGAAATTGAGCGGGTTTTTAAGGCGCAGATTGATCCTGCCGGTGCGGTCCGTCTGAATGATGAAGACGCGGTTTTCAGTTTATCCCTTGGGGGACCATTGAGTGAGCAGGGTGTTATTCATGCTGCTTTACAGCTGATGGGGGTTGAGGCGTATCTTTCTTTTGAACAGATCTCCTTCCTATTGCGTAGTGCATACCTGGGCAAGTCACAAAGTGAGAGTGATTTAAGGGCTGTATTTGAAGTCAGGTTGCGAGGCTATAATCAGGATCGCTTTAAGCTTGATTCTCTTGCCACTCTGGCTGTCTCCTGTGGGCTGGAGTCCTTTAGCCTGATACTGCAAAAGCTCTCTGCTTTCGCCAAACTGTCAGGTAAACGTCTGCCGGGAGTCTGGTGTGAGCTGTTGGCCGATCACCTGCATGACCTTGGCTGGCCGGGGGAAAGAACCATAATCAGCCGTGAATACCAGGCCATTAAATCCTGGCAGCAGAACGTTCTGGAGGTGATACCTCTGCTCGATACTCTGGGGCAGCCGGTCAGTCGTGCCAAAATGATATCTTTGCTGCTGCGCATGACCCATGACACCGAATTTCAAGTCGAAGCTCCGACCGGTCCGGTTCAGGTGGTCGGATTGCTCGAATCGACCGGGCTGCAGTTTAATCATTTGTGGGTCATGGGGCTTGAGGAACGAATTTTCCCGGCGGCCCCACAGCCAAATCCATTTATCCCTTATCAGCTTCAGGTTGCGCATGCCATGCCTCATGCCGATGCGGCAAGGGAGCTGGCCTACGCTGAACAGGTTATCGATCGTCTTGTCGGTGCTGCGGATGATGTTGTCCTTAGTTATCCGAGATTTGATGGAGATACTGAATTACAGCCAAGTCCTTTATTGCCGAACGACGTCGTCAGCGCTAACCTGCAATTCAGTGAACGGCATGATCTGCTTCATCGCATCATGACCTTCCAAGGCGAACTGGAGACCGTTGCTGATCGCAACGGGCCACGCCTTGAAGCAGCCTTGGTGGAAGGTGGGACCGGGTTGCTGAAGGACCAGGCCCATTGCCCGTTTCGCGCCTTTGTTCATCATCGCTTACATAGCCGTGGGCTGGAAAGCTCAACGCCGGGGATCTCTGCCATGGAACGGGGCGATCTGGTGCACCTGGCTCTGGAGAAGATCTGGAAACAACTGACAAATCATGCACGGCTGGTTGCTCTGGATGATACCGACCGTGCCGCACTGGTGGCGGGCCAGGTTGATCAGGCTCTTGATCAGTTTTATAAAGACCGCCCCCGACCCTCGTCCCTTATGGAGACTCTGGAGCGTGAACGTATCAAGCAGTTGATCGATGAATGGCTGCAGGGCGTCGAGGTGCAGCGCACGCCGTTTTGCGTCGTGGCAACCGAGGCAACGCATACGGAACAGCTAGGGCCTTTGCAAATCAGGCTTAAGGTTGATCGCATCGACGAACTCGAAGACGGTCAGCGGATCATTATCGACTATAAAACCGGCGGTCAGCTGCGGGCCGATGATCTGGTCAGTGACCCGTTAATCGAACCCCAGTTGCCCATCTATGCCGTTGCCCAGGGGGATCAACCTGCAGCTGGCATCGTTTTCGCACAGATCAGAAAGAGTTCCTGCCGTCTGCTGGGGATCGTTCGGGATAAAGGTTTGCTTGGCAAGGTTGGGGACATTACCGCCAATAAATGCTGTCAGGAGGCGGGGATTATTGACTGGAGCCAGTTGCTGGCTTTCTGGCAACGTCAGATCCGACAGCTGGCCGACGACTTTGTTGCCGGAGAAGCGAGTGTGCGCCCCTTTGATCCGGCCTTGAGCTGCCAGTATTGTGACCTGGCAGGTTTATGCCGTATTCAGGAATCGCTCATGTTGCCAGAGGAAGATAATGACTGTTGAACTGAATCGTCCTGTTGCTGATGCAGAGGCGCGGGCTGCTGCCATTGATCCTTCCCGGTCCTGCATTGTCCAGGCCCCGGCCGGATCGGGAAAAACCGAGTTGTTGATCCAGCGCATGCTGGGATTGCTGGGACAGGTTGAGCGGCCACAGCAGATTCTTGCCATCACCTTTACCAATAAGGCGGCGGCGGAAATGCGCCAGCGTCTGGTCGAGGCGCTGCGCAGTGCCAGGGTCCAGCCACAGCCGCACGTGCCGCATCATGCGCTCACCTGGAGACTGGCTGCCAAAGCTTTGCAGCGCCATGGGGAGAGCATTATTAAAAATCCTGCTCAGCTGGCGATTCAGACCATCGACAGTTTTAATGCGGCATTGGTAAGGAAAATGCCTTGGCTGTCGCGCTTCGGCAGTTTACCGCAAATGGCAGAAGATGCTGATGCGCTGTATGTTAAAGCCGTTGATCAGTTGTGTCTGCAGCTCGAGCAGGGTGGGGATGGGAGCAGGCAGCTCGAAATCCTCCTGCGTCATCTCGATAATCAGCTCTCGGTTGTCCAAGGAATGCTGGTTGATATGTTGCGCAAGCGGGATCAATGGTTACGCTTTCTGCATTCAGATTATCGAACCAGTCACGAGGACCTGCAGCGGGCGCTGGAGGCGTTGTACACGGAAAAGATTCGTGAACTGCAGCAGGCTTTTCCCCAGGCAGTTGCCACCGAGTTGCTACGGGGGGCGCGTTTTGCTGCTAATAACCTTCCTGAGTCGGATTTTTCAAGGTTTCGCGACTGGAACAATATGCCCGCCGCGACCTATCAGCACCTGGGAGACTGGGCCCGATTAGGAAACTGGTTACTGACTGCCAAAGGCGAACTGCGTCAGCGACTGACAAAAAATGAGGGGTTTCCTGCCGGTAAGGAATTTAAAGCCGGTAAAGACCAGATGGACGAGGTTCTGAACGCGTTAGCTCCCCATCAGACCTTTATCCGTCGGCTTGATGCGGTGCGTAAGTTGCCGACCCGCGGCTACAGCGACAGCCAATGGCAACTGTTCGAAGCGCTTATCACCATTTTGCCGCTGTTGCTGTATCAACTATGGCTGGTTTTTCGTAATGAAGGGGAAGCTGATTTTGCCGAGATTGCCCTTAAAGCGAATACGGCCTTGGGGGATGCCAGTGACCCGAGCGATCTCCTGCTGAAAATTGACCATGACCTGCAGCATATTCTTATCGATGAATTTCAGGACACGTCGCGCCTGCAATATCAGTTACTGGAAACTCTGACTTCAGGCTGGGCCGCCGGGGATGGCAGAACTCTCTTTCTCGTCGGTGATCCGATGCAGTCGATCTACCTGTTCCGCGAGGCCGAAGTTGGTCTGTTTCTGCACAGTTTCAAGGGGCGTTTTGGTGCTCTGCAGCATCCCTTAACGCCATTACGCCTGAGGTGTAATTTCCGCTCTCAGCAAGGCATTGTTGAATGGGTCAATAACAGTTTTGCCACGATGTTTCCAGATACGACCGACGAGATTCTCGGGGCTGTCCCATTGTCTCGTGCCGTGGCTGTCAAGCCACTCCTTTCAGGCAGTGCCTGTTCTGTGCATCCTTTTGCGGGCAGGAATGATCGCGCAGAAGCTTTAAAGGTTATTGATCTGATACGCAAGGCGCAGGAAGAAGATCCTGAACAGTCGATTGCCGTTCTGGTGCGCGGGCGGACCCATCTGAATCATCTTCTTCCGCTCCTGCACGAGCAGAAGTTGGCCTATCAGGCCCGGGATATTGAGTTGCTGGGGGCTCGCCCGGCCACCCTTGATTTGGTCCACCTGACCAAAGCGCTGTTGCATCGCGGTGATCGACTGTCATGGCTGGCAGTATTGAGAGCTCCCTGGTGCGGCCTGACTCTTAATGATCTGCATAGCCTGGTTGGCGCATATAAAAACAGGACGCTTCCGGTCTTGCTGGATGATCAACAACTGGTCGCCTCCTTATCGGAAGATGGGCGGAATAGAATCAGCCGGGTCTGGCCGGTGTTAAAAGCAGCTCTGTCCCGTTGCGGCAGTATCTCGTTACGGGAACTGGTCGAGTCATGCTGGCTGACCATTGGTGGACCCGCCTGCTACGCTTCTTCCTCTTTGCCCGACATTGAACTCGTTTTCAGTTTACTGTCGAAGCTTGATAAAGGCGGTACCACTGCTGATCTTAATCAACTTGAAAAGGGGTTGGCAAACATCTATTCCAATCCGGAAGCCAGTGACTGCAAGCTTGAAATTATGACGATTCACAAGGCCAAAGGTCTTGAGTTCGATACGGTGATTATTCCCGGTTTAGGGCGCCCGGTTGGCCGTGTCCACCAGCCTCTGTTACGCTGGTTTGAACACCCTGAGCATGGTTTACTGATAGCGCCGTTACCTGAGCGAGGCAGTAAGGAAAAAGATCCGCTCTATCAATTGATCTCAGACTTTGAGAACTATAAGCAGGAACTTGAAACTTCGCGTCTATTGTATGTTGCTACTACCAGAGCGGTTAAAAGACTGCATCTACTCGGTCATGCCAAAGCGAATTCCGATGGGCATCTTGCTCCTGCTTCCGGGTCGTTGCTGGAAAAATTATGGCCGGTTGTTTCATGTTTTTTTAAGATGGATGATGAGACTTCGACCGAGAGCATTGACTCATTGATTGTACCAAGCTTAAAGCGGTTGTCAGCGGGATGGCAACTGCCCCAGGTTCATGCCGTGCCAATCCCGGTCAGCACGGTCAGGGGAACCGCATCAGGAACCCACGGTGGGAACGACGTGGTGTTCAGCGGTTGGGAAAATCCCGCCTTTCGCCATGTAGGAACCCTTGTTCATCAGCAGCTGGAAATGATTTCACGGTACGGTCTAGACTACTGGCCCAGGCACATTGATGTTCATGGTCTGCAGCATATTACTTCCCGTTTGCGACAGATGGGGGTTGCGGAAACTCAGCTTGCCAATAGTGCCGAGCGGGTAAAGCAGGCGGTTGATAAGGTCCTGTCCAGCCCCAAAGGACGCTGGTTGTTAGCTCCGCATGCTGGTCATGCCAGCGAATATCCTTTGACGGGAGTTGTTGATGGCCAGTTGATCCATGCCAGTATCGATCGCACTTTTATCGCTGATGGAATACGCTGGATAATTGATTATAAATCGAGTTCACCGGCAAATAAGGAATCTCTTGAACGTTTTTTGGCGCGTGAAGCAGACCGTTACCGGACGCAGTTGCAGATTTACGTTGAACTGTTCAAGGCTCTGGATGAGAAGGTTTGTGTCAGGGCAGCTCTGTATTTTCCTTTGTTGGACTGTTGGTACGAGCTGCCCGAAAACTAACTTGTTTTAACCCGGAGGCAATTATTTTGACCTTCCTTCAGCTGCGGGGCGTAAGGGGTGGCACCGGTGTGCCGGTATCCTTCAGGCACGGGTAGAAGATGACAAGCTTTTTAAAATCTGTCCGGTCATATAACTTTTGTGAGGATTCACCCTTACTAAACTTTTAATCATATGTGGAGCAAGGTGCAGGCGGAAGGTCGATTCCTCGCGTTGTACCAGAGTCAGCTCAATATTTTTTTTCAATGATCCGATGCGCATTTCGGTTTCGATGACATAGCACCATTCTCTACTGCCGTCTTCAAAGGACACAAGACGTCTTGTCTTGACGGGAGTTACTGAATATATTTCGACATCAGTATTGTTCTGGATGGGGTGTATGCCGAAACTGATAATCAGGTCTTCCCCTTCTTTAAAGGTTGAAAAATCGAAAATATTCAGTATGGATTGTTTGGAATCCATAACGACCTGGGCTTCAATAGCTGGTATTTTTAGCGCCGGAAATGACACCCACTCACACCACCCGATGTCGAGCAATAGTGAGGTTTTTGTGTTTTTCATGGCATCTCTCCTGAGATTTGAAATTGTTAATTTACTTGATAGTAATGTGGATTGTTAGAAAAGTAAATTGTTTTAATATTAAAAATCACACCACGTCAGATCCTGATAAACGAATAAATATAAGAAGTTAAAAAAAATGTTGCTCAATGCGGTGATTATGCGAAGATATTACCTTGTCACCCGGTGTTTTCATGATTTCTGCTTTGCGGGGGAAGCTGATGTCTGTCGTGTCTAAAATCATTTTGTTTGTTTTGGTTGTCATTGGTCTGTTGATCGGTGGGGGAGTTTACCTTCAGAAACAGATGACTCCGCAACGGGTTCGCGAGTACCTGATTCCCCTTCTTGAAACAAGTCTTGACCGCAAGGTGGCCCTTGGCAAAGTCGAGATCGGGCTGCTTTCCGGGATTACCGTTTACGATCTTGTCATCAAGCAGCAGGATAGTGCCGACGATTTTCTGACAGTTCGGCGGGTTGATTTATATTATGAATGGTGGCCGTTACTGACCGGGCGCTTCGTTGTTAACCAGGTTGCACTGGACCAGCCTGCTGTTTCAGTCTTCCGTCAGTCTGATGGACAGTATAATTTCAGTGACTTAGTCAACAGCAAGCAACAGAAGCGTGCTTCCTACCGCGATAAATCTGTAGCAGTCGCCAATGAGTTGTTCAGTGTCCTGGTTAAGAAGGTCACTATCCAGGGTGGCTCGCTGTCGTTCGTTGATGCCAAGGAAAATTCTAAAACGCCTTATCGTTATAAGTTGTCCCAGTTAAACCTGAATGTCCGTGATCTGAATTTTGAACAAGCTTTCCCGTTTGATTTGTCGCTACGCTTTAATGATGCCCAGCTTGATCTTTCCGGTCACTATGACTTTGCTCTTAACAGCGGGGATCTTCTGGTTCATTTGTCGTCTCTCGATCTGATCCCTCTGGCACCTTATTATCGTCAACTTCTCCCCGGTAAACTGGGGGCTGGCAAGCTTACCCTGAATGTTGAAGCTGATTTTCAGCCGGGTCAGCTGTCCTCAAAAGGAAAAATATCAGTTGCTGATTTTGATTTTTCAGCTCATGCCCTGAGGCGAGTGGCAATAAAGGATATTGATGTATCGGCTGATTACTCGATTGTCTTTGACCGTCGAACCAGGCAGCTGAATATCGCGACTCTGCTGCTCAAACTGGCCGATATCGGAATGACCCTTGACGGCAATATCGATCTTGCCGCTCCAAGTCCTGTTCTGGATATGGTTTTGTGGTTGAATAAAGTGGACCTCAGATCTGTACTGAACAGCGTGCCAGCCAGCCTGATGCGGGATTATCGGAAATACAGCTTGGCTGGGATTGTCGACGGACGCGTTACGCTGCAAGGGAGTGTGGATAAACCAGGAAAATTATTCAGGTCTGCCCAGCTAAGCCTGGATGATGTCCAGCTCAGTACTGAACACCTGCGACTTGGTCTGGCTGGGGAGATCAGCTATCTTAACGATAGCTTCAAAACCGATGACCTCTCGCTGTCATACGGGAATCAGACCCTGCAGTTGAGAGTTGATGCACGTAAAGGTGGAGGCGGTATTTTTAAAGGGACGTTTACTCTGGCTGCGGATGTTTTTGATTGTAATGAGGTCCTTGGTGCTGCTCATGTTTCCGGCACCTCTTCAACGGGTATAAATGCTGAAGCGGGGAGCGAAATTGGTTCATTTGATCTCCCCTTGGATCTGGTCGGTTCCCTGACAGCCAATAGTGTAAAATACCGAAATCTGGTCCTGGATCATGTTTATGCCGATGCCCAGGTTCATAATAATCGACTGCGGCTACAGAATATCAGCATCAATTTCGGCAATGGCCGTATCAAAGGGGAGAGTAATCTCAACCTTGGGGTTCCGGGTCTAGCTTATTCCGGGGATGTTCAGCTTGATGATATCGATTTGTCAGCGCTGTATGAAGGGCTCTATCCCAACGGGATTTATCATCTCTCCGGAACCATGCGTTTGGATACCACTTTTTCCGGTTATGGAACCCGTAAAACCAGTGTGTTGAAAGCTCTGAATATGCAGGGATCTGTCCGGGTTAATAATGGTGTTGTGCGCGGTTTTCCCGTTATTGACAGTGTTGCCGATTTTGTCGGTGGCGACGGTTTACGTGATGTAACGTTTCGCAGCCTGCACGGACAATATCAGGTTGCCAATAACATTATCCATCAGAACAGTCAGCTCGAAGGATCCCAGTTGCGCATCGCATCACAGGGTATTATTGACTTGGGCAGTTACGTGAATTTTAAACTCGATACGCGCGTTGCTCCACGTGTATTAAGGCGGTCTGGTGCCGTTGCTGACGCCTTGGCGATGTTTATCGATGATCAGGGGTGGGGGATGATTCCTTTAGAGGTGCAAGGCTACTTAGGTGACCTTAAAGTTCGCCCGGATGCCGCTGTTATCAAGCAAAAAGTTGCAGATAAAGCCAAGCAGGAGGTGCTGAATAACTTGTCTGAGCAGCTGAATAAGAATGACTCTGTTCAGGAGGGTGTTCAGGAAATGCTCGATAATACCCTGAATAAACTTTTTGGTAAGTAGTAGGGAAACAGCAACGCATGTCCGGAGCGCCAGTCATGCGTTGCTGCCAGCCTAACCGTGGCTACGAGTTTTACTGCGCATGGTCACGAATTCTTCTGCGCTGGTTGGATGAATACCGATGGTTTGATCAAAGATTGCTTTTGTCGCCCCCGCCTTTAAGGCGATAGCGATACCCTGTATAATTTCACCGGCATTTTCTCCCGCCATATGAGCTCCCACCACCCGGTCTGTTTCAGCATCAACAATCAGCTTCATCAAAATGCGGTCGCCACTATTACTCAAGGCGTGTTTAAGTGAGCGAAACTCACTGGTATAAATATCGACCCTGGAATATTTATCACAGGCCTGCTGTTCAGTCAGACCGACACAGCCAATATTGGGCTGGCTGAAAACTGCAGTGGGAATTAAGGAATAGTCAAGAGAGGGGGCTCCCCCCTGATAGAGGTGTTTAACCAGGTGCATCGCTTCGGCGAGGGCCACCGGGGTGAGCTGAATGCGGTCTGTGACATCACCCAACGCATACACTGAAGGGGTCGATGTCTGGTAGTGCTCATCAACGGCAATGGCTCCATTGACAACAGCGATGTCTGCATTATCCAGTCCCAGTCCATCAATGTTCGGTTTCCGTCCGGTGGCAGCCAGGATAAGATCCGGTCTCAGCTGCGATCCATCATTCAGGGTGACGCAATAGCCATGACCTTCAGACTCTTCAACTTTGACAGCATCACAGTTGAAACGCAGGTCGATTCCTTTACGACGCATGTGTGTCGCAACATATTCCCTGATTTCATCATCGAACCCTCTCAGGAACAGGTCCCGGCGATATATTTGTGTCACTTCAACCCCAAGACCATGGAAAATTCCCGCAAACTCGGTCGCAATATACCCGCCGCCAATGATCAGCATGCGTTTAGGCAGTCTGGCAAGATCAAAGATCTGATCGGATGACAGCATATGTTCATGTCCAGGAATGGAAGGAAATTGAGGGGTTCCACCAACACAGATCAGAATCCGTTCGGCAGTATAGGTTTGATCCCCGACCTTAACCTGGTTTGGCCCGCATAGGGAGGCCCTGCCGTGGATGTAGGCAACACCACTTTTGGTCAGCATGCCAGCGATAGTGTCATTTGATTTGGCAATGAGGGCTGATTTGTTGTCACGCAATGTGGCCCAGTCAAAATCCGGAGTTACAGGCTGCCAGCCGAACCCTTCGGATTGTTTGAACCCGGCACCGTATTCGGCAGCATGAACATACAGTTTTTTGGGCACGCACCCTAAATTGACGCAGGTCCCGCCCGCCCTGGATTGTTCCGCGACCGCGACCTTGACGCCATACGTCGCAGCCATACGAGCGGCTCTTGCACCACCGGACCCGGCACCGATAACAAACAGATCATAATCATAGGTTTGTGACATACTGATCCCCCTTACGGTTGAGGTTCATCCAAGTTCGTTATATTCGCGTTCTTTGAAAATAACACCAAGATCATCGGCAACCTTCCGGCAGGCGGTCATGTCAATACCCGGATAACTCACTGCGGAAGCGACGACTTCTGGGATATAATCGGGTGCCAGACGCAGAAAGTCTTTAAGCGCATCATACCCCTGTGGACCGAAATCTGACTGACAGAGGTGCTGGTAGGTTGTCGCATCGGCGGCATTGAGGGAGACCGACAGGGCATCGATCAATCCTTTCAGTTCCGGTAGAATGTTGCGTTTATGAACCAAGTTTGCCTGACCATCAGTATTGATCCGTATTTTAGCGTTGTGTTGTTTTAACCATGTGGCCACTTCCTTGACCAGATCAAGACGTAACAGCGGTTCGCCGTAGCCACAGAAAACGATTTCATCGTAGGTGCTGGGATCTCCGATGGCGCTGATGACCTCTGCTGCAGTCGGTTCATGGTCGAGGTACAGTTCATGCCCCTTGACGACAAAATCGTGAAATTTGGCGCAGAAGATACAGCTGTTAGTGCAGCGGTTTGTCACATTCAGGTACAAAGAATTGCGGATCTGATAAGCGATTTTATGACTTTGATCGATATTGCCAAATCCGAACAGGTCATGACAATTGCGGCTGGTGACCCGTGCGACATCGGCGAAGGTCAAGCCTTTTATGGTCGCAATTTCTTCGGCACAATGACGGACATAGGCGGATTCATTGCGCTTGCCACGATAGGGTTGGGGGCTTAAGTAAGGCCCATCGGTTTCAACCAGCATTTTGTCGATGGAGATTGCCTTCACGACCTCCCGCAGTTCGGTATTTTTTGGATAGGTTATATTGCCTGTAAAACTGATATAGAAGCCAAGTTCAATGCAACGACGCGCCATATCCGTATCGCCACTGAAGCAATGAACAACGCCGCCGACTTCGGCGGCGTTCTCCTCAATCATGATACGCAACAGGTCCTCATGCGCATCGCGGTCATGGATAATCAGCGGTTTTTTTGCTTTGCGTGCCAGACGAATCTGCTGGCGAAAAGCATTCTGCTGAATATCATGGGGGCAATGATTGTGGTAATAATCAAGGCCGATCTCGCCCAAAGCGACAACCTTTGGTTCTGACAGGAGCTGTTCAAGCTGGTCCAGGTTCACCGGGTCGATTTCTCTGGCATCATGGGGGTGTACACCGACAGCAGCATAAATAGGATCGTATCGATGGGCTAGGGCGACACTGATCCGGGAACTTTCAAGATCGCAGCCGATCGTCAACATATGGCTGACGCCATTTTTCAGGGCTCTGGCGATAATGTCTTCAAGATCCTTTTCATATTGGCCGCTGTCGAGGTGTATATGACTGTCAACCAGCAGAGGTGTTGTAGTATTCATGGATGTTGAACTCCAAAAAAGCGGGGCGCACGTAGCGCCCCAGCTGTTATTTATATTTGAATCTTTATCTTACTCGGTTTCAATTCGCGGGAAAAGGGGGGCTGCTTTTTCAATCTCAATCCCAGGAATTAGGCCTCCCCACTGATCCTGATCGATCAGCGAGAGGTTGTTCGCATCACCATTCAGAATACTGATAATACGGGCACCTGTATCCGGCATAAAGGGTGCGACCAACAGAGCGATGATACGAATCGATTCGAGCAGGTTGTACATAACTGTTGCGAGACGATCCTGCTGTTCAGGATCTTTAGCCAGTGCCCACGGTGCGTTTTCGTCAATGTATTTATTGCCGGCTGAAATCAGCTCCCAGATGCACATCAAGGCCTTATTAAATGCGAGGTCATTCAGCAGCTCATCAACCCTGTTAACGTTACTGGTAAACAGGTTGATAAAAGCCTGGTCTCCGTCAGTCGCCGGACCTGCACTCGGTAATAGCCCTGAAAAATACTTGTTAAGCATGGCCGTTGAACGGCTGACAAGGTTACCCAGGTCATTCGCCAGGTCAGAGTTGATGCGATGAACCAGAGCGCTGTGTGAAAAATCGCCGTCAAGGCCAAAAGGAACTTCCCTGAGCAGGAAATAGCGGATCGCATCGACACCATATTTATCGACGAGCATGTTAGGTTCGACAACGTTACGCAGGCTTTTACTCATTTTTTGCCCTTCAACAGTCCACCAGCCATGAGCAAATACCTTTTTGGGCAACGGCAATCCAGCGGAAAGCAGGAAGGTTGGCCAGTAGACAGCATGAAAACGCAGGATATCTTTGCCGATAACGTGAATCGCCGGCCAGAATTTTTTAAAGTTGCCATCTTTGTCCTCAGGATATCCAAGGGCCGAGATGTAGTTGGTCAGGGCGTCGAACCATACATAGATCACGTGCTTGTCATTCCCCGGAGTCGGAATTCCCCAGGAAAAGGATGTTCTTGAAATCGATAAATCGCGCAGCCCCTCACGGACAAAACTCAAGATTTCGTTGCGCCGTGATTTGGGTTGAATGAAGTCAGGGTTTGCTTCGATATGTTGCAACAGCTGATCCTGATATTTACTCATCCGGAAAAAGAAGGACTCTTCTTTTAACTTGGTCGTTGGACGGCCACAATCAGGGCAGTTGCCATCAAGCAGCTGGGTTTCGGTCCAGAAGGTTTCACACGGGGTGCAGTACCAGTCTTCATATTCACCCAGGTAAATATCATCTTTGGCCAGCAGCGACTTAAATTGCTCCTGTACAGTATGTTTATGGCGCTCCTGGGTGGTCCTGATAAAATCAGTGTTGGATATATTCAGTTTTTTCCATAATGCCTGAAAGCGTTTAACGACCCGGTCAGCAAGCTCCAGAGGCGTTTCGCCATTGGCTTTGGCGGCGGTTTCAACTTTCTGGCCATGTTCATCTGTACCGGTCAGAAACGCGACTTCAAAGCCGCGGGCCCGCTTGTAACGGGCCAGTACGTCACAGGCCAGTGTTGTATAGGCATGGCCAATGTGTGGAACGTCATTTACATAGTAAATTGGCGTAGTGATATAGAACTTGTTATCCATTGTTTAATGCTCCCGTTTTATATTCGAAAAGAATGACATGTCATCAAGATCAGGAATTTGCATCCGGCCCTTTAGGCCGGGGGGGACGGCGTCTCGGTCTCTTGCGCCGGCGCTGTGGCTTGGTGTCCGGATCTGCTGTTTCTGCAGGAGTCTGAGTTTTCCCCCGGGGGTGCGTCTCAGGTTGTCGCCTGTCCTCGGTTTGTTCACGGTTTTGCTGTTTTGGGGGACGTCTGCTGTTGCGACTGTTGCTCCTCTGGGGTTGCGCCTGCGTAGCTTCAGTACTGGGTGCAGGCTGCGGTTTGTTCTGTGCTTTGGCAGCCATCGGCTCAGGAGTCCCTTCGGCCTGCTGTGAAGCCTGCTGTAAATCATTGACATGCATGGTGCAGCGTTCGCCATCGTGACAGGCGAGGGTGACCTTTTGTGCCAGGATGTCAAGAGCGACAACTTCGGCTTTGCCGTCTTTCAATTGAATCTTTTTGCCACATTTGGGCAGTGCTTTTTTCAGGTCATTGTAGGTTTCATACTCATAGGCTAAACAGCATAACAGTCGTCCGCACTGACCGGAAATTTTACTTGGATTCAGGGCGAGCCCTTGGGCTTTAGCCATTTTTACTGAAACCGGTGCAAATTCACGCAAATGTGATGCACAGCATAGTTCCCGGCCACAGATTCCCAGTCCTCCAACCAATTTCGCTTCATCACGAACGCCAATCTGGCGCATCTCAATGCGTGTTCGATAATGTTGGGCCAGGTCCCTGACCAGTTCACGGAAGTCAATACGGCCGTCGGCGGTAAAGTAAAAAATAATTTTCGATCCGTCAAAAAGATATTCGGCGCGTACTAATTTCATGTCGAGATGACGTTGCTGAACTTTTTGCTGGCAGAACTTAAGGGCTTCCTGTTCACGCAACCCGTTATTGTCCGCCATTTGCATATCACTTTCATTGGCGATACGTAAGACAGCCTTAAGCTTGGGGGGGGCTTCTTCAGGAGCTATATCCCGTGGTTGGGTGATGACAGTTCCAAGAGCGCGGCCGCGTTCGGTCTCGACGACAACTTTGTCCCCCGGCTTGAGGTCGAGTTCCTTGACTTCGAAATCGAAGAGTTTCCCGGCACAATGAAACGAAATGCTGACTATTTTAATAGGTTCCATAAAACCTTTGTCCTTCAGTGTATTTGTATTTATATTTATGCCGCAGCAATATTCAGGAGCATGACTTCCAGCGCTAATTGTCGATTGACATTACGCTGAAGGTGGTGGCGAGCCTTGTTCAGTTGGTCCAGCTTAATCTGAAGGCTTTGTTCCGAATGTTTCGCGGCTTCACGGTGCAGGAGTTCCTGCAGGTCAAGGTTAACCAGATCGGTGTCCGGGCGTCCATACTGCAGCAGCATGATATCACGAAAAAAGGCCTGGAAAATATCCAGGTAGTCTTCAAGGTCGTCTTTATCTGCGGCCAGTTCTTCGGCAAATGTTAACGTCGGAATATTACTTCCTGCTGAAAGGCCTGACAAGGTTTGAATCAGTTCTCGACGTTTTTCGAGATAAATACTCTGTTTGGTTCCCAGCGCCTTTTTGAAACTACCCTCAGATAAGGCCGCCAGGATCGCAATTTGTGTGGCATCCAATTCCAGTCGGTTGCTGAGGACCGCTTCAATCTGATTTTTAGGCAAGCGCCGAAATGGCAGGCGTTGACACCGGGAGCGGATGGTTGTCAGCAATTTTTCGGGTTGGCCCGAAAGGAGAATGATAACGGTATCCGGTTGCGGTTCTTCCAGCGTTTTTAAAAGCGCATTGGCAGCGTTGGTGGTAAACTTTTCTGCATTTTCAATCAAGCAGAACTTATACTGTCCTTCAAGTGGTTTTAAGATCAGTTGTTGCTGCAACTCCCTGACCTGGTCAATCTTTATTGTTGCCTCAAGGGTTTCTAGAATATGCACATCTGGATGAATATTGTTGTCAACTTTACGGCAGGCATGGCATTCTCCGCAGCCATTGTGCCGCTCGCATAGCAGGACCCGTGCAAAGGCCAAGGCCATCAGCCTTTTGCCAATACCGTCAGCTCCTTCGAACAAATAAGCGTGGGCTATTCTTTTATGAGCTATGGCGCGGCGCAGAATGTCTTTTTGCTGTTCATGGCCGATAATAGATGCGAAAGTCATATGCTGTATACTTTTCTATGATTCTGTGTCACGGATGGCAGCTTTAAAACCCGCAGGTGTAAGGCCATGTATCGTTTCTGCTCGGATATTATCAGTCCTGTCTGTTAAATAATCTGCCATTATAGATAGTCCTGAAGGGCATAATCAAGGATAAAGGCTTTTATTGCAGATGATTTAAGGCAAAGAAATTGAACTGGCGGCGTCTTTTGGCTATACTCCGCAGCAGTAATGCAACTGTATTGTGTAACGATTAACGGAGGATTGGTGTCTGAATTTCTTGATTATCTGGAAAATGCGATAGGGTACAGTTTTCGCGATAAAAATTTACCTGTTCAGGCCCTGACCCATAAGTCGTTCAGCAATGAACAGTCTGAACATGTTCCGCATAATGAGCGTCTTGAATTTCTTGGTGACGCTGTCCTTGAGCTTGTTATTTCGGAATGGGTGTATCGTTGTTATCCTGATATTCCTGAAGGTGGTCTAACTCGTATCCGGGCTGAGGTGGTCAGTGAAAAGGGGTTGGCGACAATAGCCCGCAAGATGAATCTTGGTCAGGGACTGAATCTGGGAAAAGGCGAGGAGCGTAGCGGCGGACGGGATAAGGCGAGTTTGCTTTCTGATGCTCTGGAAGCTCTGCTGGGGGCTGTTTTTCTTGAAGGCGGGTTTGCGGTCGTCTGTCAGGTGGGGGAGAAAATCTTCAGTGCTGCGGTCAGTGAGTCGGCTCAGCAACGTTATGGAAGTGATTATAAAACCTGTCTGCAGGAAAAGCTGCAGGCACACTACAATCAACTGCCTGAATATCAGCTAACTCAGGTTAGTGGACCCGATCACGACAGGGTTTTTTCGATGGAAGTGCGCTTTGCCGGTAAATTGCTCGGCAAGGGAATTGGTAGCAGTAAAAAGAATGCAGAACAAAAGGCTGCTGCTGCAGCCCTGGACCATCAGTTGGTCAGAGAGTTGAGTAAATGACAGATAGCAAATTCAAATCCGGTTTTATCGCCATTGTCGGGCGTCCGAATGTGGGAAAATCGACATTGTTGAACCGTATTCTGGGGCAGAAAATTGCAATTACCTCCAATAAGCCCCAGACCACTAGAAACAGAATACTCGGGATTCATAATTATAGTGGGGGACAGGCGCTGTTTGTTGACACCCCCGGTATTCATAAAGCTAAAAGCAAACTGAACAAGTTTATGGTTGATCAGGCTGTCGATGCCTGTGCCGATGTTGATATTGTCCTTTTTCTGGTTGAGGCACAAAGTCAGCCGGGGCCTGGGGACGAATTCGTACTACAGATGCTCAGTCGTATGAAAGTCCCGGTATATCTATTGATTAATAAGGTTGATCTGGTCGAACGAGAAAGTCTACTTGGGCTGATTGATACTTATCGCCAAAAATTTGCTTTTGCAGAAATTATCCCGGTTTCAGCACGTAACGGCGAGGGGGTCAAGACCCTTTTGGGGCTAGTTGAAAATCGCTTACCCGAAGGCCCGCGCTATTTTGATGAGGACGCTCTTACTGATCAGCCTGAACGCTTCATAGTCGCGGAAATGGTCCGGGAAAAAATCATGCGTCGTACCAGTGAGGAGATCCCTTACGGCGTTGGCGTAAAGGTTGAGTCATTTGAAGAAAAAACGCAGCAAAATCTCGTTGTCATTCACGCTACTGTCCACGTTGAACGTGATAGCCATAAGAAGATAATTGTCGGTAAGGGCGGGCAGATGATCCGTAAACTGGGGGAAGAGGCCCGCAAGGATATCGAGCGTCTTCTTGCGACACGTGTTTACCTTGAACTTTTTGTCCGGGTAGATAAAGATTGGAGTCAGAGCGAGCGGATGCTGCGCGAGCTGGGCTATAGCCAAAAATAATAATTCTTTAGAAAGTACTTTAACTATTATGTTGAAAATAGTTGCAATTGTTGGTCGGCCTAATGTTGGTAAATCGACTTTGTTTAATCGTCTGCTCGGTAAGCGTAAGGCGATTGTGGAAGATTTTCCCGGTGTTACCAGAGATCGCCATTATGCTGAGATTACCCGTTTTGACAAGCCTTTCCTGCTTGTTGATACAGGTGGTTTTGAGCCGGCCAGTGAGGATCGTCTGCTGTCGCAGATGCGTGAACAATCACAGATGGCCGTCGATGAAGCTGATATCATTGTTTACCTGATGGATGTACGGTCGGGTCTTACGCCGTCAGATATCGAAATAGCCCAGTTTCTGCGACGTACGGATAAGCCTGTATTGTATGTGGTTAACAAGGTCGATGGCGACAATATGGAGTTGGCTGCCAGTGAATTCTACGGGCTGGGAATTGAGACCTTTTACACGTTGTCTGCTGAACATGGCCGGGGAATCACGGAATTAATTGACGCGGTGCAGGATCTGTTGCCAGAAGGCCAGCACAAGAGCGATGTAAGTAATGAAATCCGCTTTTCTCTGGTCGGTCGTCCAAACGTCGGGAAATCATCGCTGGTCAACCGTCTGCTCGGTTATGAACGGGTCGTTGCCAACCCGCAGGCTGGCACGACCAGGGACAGTATCGACACTCCTTTTACCTACAATGACCAGCGCTATGTGCTCATCGATACGGCCGGGATCAGACGTAAAGGGCGGGTTAATGAGGCTCTGGAAAAGTACAGCGCCATTACCGCTCTTAAAGCTATGGATCGATCCCACGTTGTGCTGATGGTTATTGACGCGGAAGAAGGCGTTACCGATCAGGATCTGGCTGTTGCCGGCTATGCGTATGAAAAAGGGCGGGCACTAATTTTGATTGTCAACAAGTGGGATCTTCCCGAAAAAGATAACCAGACGATGGGTAAGTTCATAGAAGAAATTAAACGGCGCTTCAAATTTTTACCTTTTGCGCCGGTTCTGTTCGTTTCTGCTTTGACCGGGCAACGGATTAATAAAATTATGGCACTGGTTGAATCCGTCGCGGCTGAGTTCGACAAGCGGATTCCGACGCCGCAACTGAATCGAGGCCTTGAAGAATTTGTGGCCAAGCATCCACCTTCCATGGTCAATGGACATCGCATCAAATTTTATTATGCGGCACAGAACGCTGTACGGCCACCGACGATTACCCTGTTTACCAATCGACCGGATGACGTTCATTTCTCGTATCAGCGCTATCTTATTAATTGTTTCCGTGAAAAATTCAGTTTTGAGCAGGTGCCATTGCGTCTACAGTTTAAGGGTCGGGGAGATAAGGACTAAAAAAGGGGGGGGCGGCATTATGACCGTTGAGGGATATCTTGAAGATCTTGGTGTCTGTGAAATTCTTCAGGTACTGAGTCTGAGTAAGAAGTCGGGGACTTTACATCTGCTTTCTGGAGACCGTAACGGTAGTATTATTTTTTTACAGGGACAGATTGTCCGCGCTACATCTAACCTCTTGCCCCAGGAATTGGGGCAGTTGCTGAAACATCATAAGCTGGTTACTGAGCAGCAACTGGAACAGGCCTTGGCCTACCAGGGACAACTTAAACAGCATCGACCTCTTGGGGATATTCTCAGCGGTTTGTTCCAGATTCCCGCAGCCGCTATTGAGCAGGTAATTGCCCGACAGATTGAAAAGGTTATCTTGAGTTTTGTCCCTTTACGCACCGGGACCTTTCGTTTTTCCCTTGAAGATCCAATCGTGTATGGCACTGCCAGTCTTAACCCGCTCGACCTGATGCTGGAAAAAGGTATGAGCCCGAGGCGTTTAGCGTTAAAAGGGCAGAAAAAGCTTGAACAGAAGACTTTTGATGAAGCCAGCCTTGATCGTGAACTGGCGGAAATCGATGAGCGGCACTCAAGCAAGGGCCTGGATCTGTTGCGTGGTATGCTGGCTGAATTGGAGCATCCCGAATTCAGTGGCGGTGTCGTGCTGCTGATTCTGCGCTATGCCAGTGAAATCATGAATCACGCGGTTGTTTTCGACCTGCGAGAAGATCACCTTGTCGGTATCGGCCAGTTCGGTCTCGAGGGGAATGGGGGATTGAATGCTGATGACTTGGTGCGCCGGATGAAGCTTTCTGTGACGCCGGATTCCGTTTTTTCTCAAGTAATAAGGACTAAGGAACCTTACTATGGGGCAAGCGGAACCAGTTGTGCCGAGATTGAACTGCTTAATTTGCTTGGGGATTCCTCTGCTAAGGTCTATTTGGCTCCATTGCTGAACAGTGGCCAGGTTGTGGCCATGCTTTATGGAGAGCTGATCACAGATGGGGTTGCGACTGCAAAGGTCGATGCTTTCAATGTGTTTCTGGCTCAGGCTGGGCTGGCTATCGAACAGGCGTTGCAAGGAAACTGAATTGCTGCGGTCTACTTTTCTGAATCTTCTGTTATAGTTATATGTAACTATTTTAAGCAAGGAAGGGTACCTGCATGCAGAAAAATATACTTATTGTTGAGGACGAAGAAAGCCTGTTGAAGCTGGAAAGTATTCTGCTGACAACCAAGGGCTACATGGTCAGGGGCGCAGTTACCGGGCCCGCTGCGTTAGAATCTATAGCTGAAGATCCTCCTGATCTGGTCCTGCTCGATATTATGTTGCCAGGACTCGATGGTTTCGAGGTTTGTCGACGGATTAAGACCTCTGCCGCCACGCGTCATATTCCTGTCATTTTGCTGACTGCGCGTAAGACTCCTGAAGATGTTGCCAAGGGGGCCGAAGTTGGTGCGGATGAGTATATTACCAAACCATTCAAATCGGCGCGGATAATGGAAACGATCGAGTCATATATTAAATAGGAGCTTCGTGTCTGAAATAGTTTTTACGGATTTGCCCGGTTCATCCCCGGGCTTTTCTTTGTCTGGTATTTCGTGAAGGATATTGTTAAGATTATTCATTCATGAAAGATCATAGCCGATGTAAGTCGTTGGCTATTTTTTATTTTGTGGGCATGCCTGTTTTAAGATTTCTGAAGCTAGATAACGTTTGAAGGAAATATCAGAATGTATTCAGCCCGGATCTTAGTTGCGGATGATTCACCGATGATGCGTCAATTTATTATTATGGCGCTACAGAGGGTTCCCGGTTTGCAGTTTGAAGAAGTCAGTGACGGGGTTACTGCGCTTAAAAAGATGGCAGAAGATAAATTTGATTTGCTAATTACCGATTTAAATATGCCTCTGATGAGGGGAGAGAAGTTAATCAGTCTTTTGCGTCGCGATGCGACCTATCTGAAACTGCCTATTATTATCGTTTCGACTGAAGGGTCAGACCTGACCAGGCAAAAGGCACTAGAGGCTGGAGCCAACGAATATATTACGAAGCCGTTACAGACGGCAGAGCTTGTCAATATTGTGCGGAGTCTGTTAAATCCTGAAAGTCTTTAACCTCAGGGGCTTGACACTCTGCAATTTACATGCAATAAGACGCCATTCACAAAAAAACTGTTTTTAATTCAGGAGGCAACGTTGGCTAAAGAAGAGGCAATTGAAGTAGAAGGGACCGTGGTTGAGCCATTGCCGAATGCAATGTTTCGGGTCAAGCTTGATAATGATCATGTCGTGCTGGCACATATCTCCGGGAAAATGCGCAAATACTATATCCGTATTCTGCCTGGAGACCGGGTTACGGTCGAATTGTCACCCTATGATCTGACCCGTGGACGGATCACCTATCGTTCAAAGTAATCCTTCTGAACGACTTATACCGTCTCAGAGCGAATGTCCCTTGGTGTGCCTGCGCTCCTGAACTCTTTGATTCTAACGATACCGGCCTGTGCCGGTTTTCGTGTATATAATCCATCTTCATATCTACGTTAAAAGTGGCGTTTGCGGGCGTCACGGAGGATTTATGGAAAATCATTACAATCCTAAGGAAGTTGAAGCCAGATGGCAGCAATACTGGCAAGATAAGCAATCGTTTCGCGTTAGCGAAGATGTTGATAAAGAGAAATATTACCTGCTGGAAATGTTTCCGTACCCTTCTGGCCGGATTCATATGGGGCATGTACGTAATTACGCCATTGGCGATGTTGTCGCTCGCTTTAAGCGTATGCAGGGATTTAATGTCCTGCATCCAATGGGATGGGATGCTTTTGGTATGCCTGCTGAAAACGCGGCTATAGAGCATGGTACGCACCCGGCTAAATGGACGTATGAGAATATTGACAGTATGCGGCGCCAGCTGAAACGCATTGGTCTGTCGTACGATTGGGCTCGCGAATTTGCGACCTGCAATGCCGATTATTATCGGTGGGAACAGCTGGTTTTTCTCAAAATGTTTGAGAAAGGGCAGGCTTATAAAAAAGGTTCAAATGTTAACTGGTGTGATACCTGTCAGACAGTGCTGGCTAATGAACAGGTTGAAGATGGTTGTTGTTGGCGTTGTCATGAAGAAGTGGAGCAGAAACAGCTGGAACAGTGGTTCTTTAAAATTACTGACTATGCTGACGAGCTGCTGGATTGGGCGGACAAGTTAAATGGCTGGCCAGAGCGTGTTCTGGCGATGCAGCGGAACTGGATTGGTAAAAGCTACGGTTGTGAGATTGAATTTCCTATTGATGGCAGCGCCCAGAGAATAAAAGTTTTCACAACCCGTCCCGACACGCTGTACGGGGTCACTTTCATGAGCCTTGCCCCAGAGCACCCGATGGTCAGTGCTCTGGTGACAGAAGAGCAACGCTGCGAGGTTAAGCAATTTGTCGCCGAAGTAGAACGCCAGGATAAGTTGGCCAGAACCAGTGGAGATCTGGAGAAAAAAGGGGTATTTACCGGTTCTTACTGCATCAACCCGGTTAATGGCGATAAAGTGCCTGTGTTCCTGGCAAATTTTGTTCTTATGGATTACGGGACTGGTGCCGTCATGGCTGTTCCTGCGCATGATCAGCGCGATTTTGAGTTTGCACAAAAATATGATCTGCCGATACGTGTTGTAATCCAGCCGCTCGGAGAAACCCTGAATGCTGCAGATCTTGAGGCGGCATTTACTGATGCGGGCGAGCTGATCGCTTCCGGGCCTTTTGATGGCGTTGATAATGAGTCGGCTAAAGAAAAGATCGCTGCTTATCTTGATGATCGTGGTGAAGGGCGTAAAACGGTTAATTACCGTTTGCGGGACTGGGGTGTTTCCCGGCAACGCTATTGGGGGACCCCAATTCCTATCATTTACTGTGACAGCTGTGGTGCTGTTCCCGTTCCGGAAGCAGACCTCCCGGTAACGCTCCCAACCGATGTCGCCTTGACCGGTGAAGGTGGTTCGCCGCTGGCGCGCCACGAAGCTTTTATGAAGGTATCTTGCCCCAAGTGTGGAAAAGATGCCCGACGTGAGAGCGATACCTTTGATACCTTTGTAGAGAGTTCCTGGTATTTTGCTCGTTACGCGTGCCCGGATTATGCTGCCGGTCCGCTGGATAAGGAAGCTGCTAATTATTGGATGCCGGTTGATCAGTATATTGGTGGTATCGAGCATGCGGTAATGCACCTTCTTTACGCCCGGTTTTATACCAAGATCCTTCGTGATTTGGGTATGATTGATGTCGATGAGCCATTTACCAATCTGTTAACTCAGGGAATGGTTTGTAAGGAAACTCAGCGCTGCAAAGAGCATGGCTGGCTGTATCCTGAACAGGTGGTTGATGGCAAGTGCACAGAATGTGGGAAACCTGTCGATTTCGGTCGTACCGAAAAGATGAGTAAATCAAAGAAAAATGTTATCGATCCTAATCAGCTGATTGACCAGTATGGTGCTGATACGGCACGCCTTTTTTCCTTGTTTGCAGCTCCTCCAGAGAAGGATCTTGAGTGGAATGAGCAAGGGGTCGAAGGGTGCTCACGGTTCCTTAATCGTGTCTGGCGTGCTGTTGTTGAAAATCTTGACCTGATTGCTGGGGTTGATGTCGCTGTCAGTGCAGAGGGCTGTGCTGCTGATCTACGTAGAAAAACCCACCAGACAATTAAAAAAGTTACTGAAGATGTTGATGGTCGGTTCCATTTTAATACCGCTATCGCTGCGGTGATGGAACTCGTTAATGCGGTATATTCATTTAATGACAGCAAGGACCATCCGGGGGTCTTGCGTGAAGCACTGGAAGCTATCGTTCGTCTCCTGAATCCGTTTGTTCCACATATTTGTGAGGAGCTGTGGACGCAGTTGGGGCATGGGGAGAGCATCGAAGCTGCCGGTTGGCCGGCTTGGAACGCAAGTGCCCTGGTTGCTGATGAAGTCACCTTGGTTGTTCAGGTGAATGGAAAGGTGCGCAGTAAAGTGTCTGTTCCTGTTGAAGCAGATAATAAAGCTATCGAAGCGGTTGCTCTCGCCGAGGAAAATGTTCAGCGTTTTATTGAGGGAAAACAGGTCCGCAAGATTATTACCGTACCCGGTCGACTAATCAATATTGTGGTGTCTTGATGAAGATTATCCTGACCATATTGCTAAGCTGTCTGCTTTGTGGTTGTGGCTACCATGTGACCGGGCAAAGCGCTTCGTTGCCCGGTCAGACTTTACATGTTTACCTTCCTTATATCGTTAATCAGACGACCGAACCTTATATTGAAACGGAACTTGTTTCACGGATCAGTCAGGAGTTGGCCCGTTGTCGGAATTATTCCGAGGTTGGCAATGGTGATCAGGCTGACGCGCAATTGTCCGTGGTGATCAGTAAATATGTGCGCCAGGCTGTTTCCTACGACAGCAGCGACGATATAGCTGAGTATCGCATCGAAATGACAATTAATGCGACACTGACGAATGTGGCTGATGGTGCGGTGCTGTGGTCGCAGTCAATCGGGTGGCGGGCAACCTATGTGACATCAGCTGACAAAATGGTCCAACGTGATCGTGAGCGTGGTGCCGTCGCAGAAGTATGTCAGCGGCTTGCTGCTGAAATTCTTTTCCAGATGCAGAAAAGAAGGTCGGCAGCACCATGACTGTAGATGACTTTTATCGGCAGTTAAAGTCAGACCAGATTCCGTCATTACTCTGTTTGTATGGTGAAGAGACCTTTCTCGTTCGCAAGGCTACTGTTGAGTTGCGGCAGTGTCTTTTTCCCACTGGAAAAGATGATTTCAATGACAGCCTGTTTCAAGGAAAGGAGCTGAGAGCCGAGCAGGTCATTGATACTGCGCTGACGCTTCCGATGTTTGCTCAACGGCGTCTTGTGACGATTCGTGACGCACATTTGATTCCTGCTGCAGAGCAGGAAAAGTTACTCTCTTATCTTGATAATCCCGCTCCAGATACATGTCTGTTGCTTGTTGCCGACAAGATTGACAGCCGCAGAAAATTTTTTCAGCAGTTCAAAAAAAAAGGTGAGTTGGTTGAATTTAGACCGCTGACTGAACGCGATTTGCCCAATTACCTTAAAAAACGCTTGTCCGCAAAAAATATTGAGATATCGGCTGATGCGCTTAATCTTTTTTGTTCTATGGTCAGCATCGGTTTGAATGAAGTCCATTCTGAGCTTGACAAGCTACTGACTTTCATAGGCTCAGCGACCTTAATAGATGTTAAGGATGTGCGTGCTGTTGTTTCGCGTGGTCGGGCTGAAAATGTTTTTGAGTTGGGCAATGCGGTAGGGCGCGGTGACATAGCTGCCGCACTCAGCATGGTAGGCAGACTATCTGTCGCCGGAGAACCTCCGCTCAAGATCTTAAGTCTTTTGACTCGGCATTTCAGGCAGTTATGGAAGATTAGGGAGTTGCGTGCCCAGTGTTGCGCTGCCCGGGATATTGCTACGCAGGTACGTATTCCGTATTTTGTCGTTGAAGGCTTGGTTCAACAGGCGGGCCGGTTTTCACGCACTGACTTCATGCGTGCTCATCAGCTGTTTCTTGATACCGATCTGGCTATGAAATCGAGTGGTGCGAATGCTGATGCTTTGCTGGATCTGCTGATTCATAATCTGGTTAGAATCAAAAATAAATAAGGGGCTTTGTGGCCCCTTATTTGAATTCCGATAATAGATTCGCCCCAGTTAATTTAGGCGACGCTGTTAACCAGCTTTGACAGTCTGGAAATCTTACGGCTTGCAGTTGCTTTATGAATAACCCCTTTGGTGGCGGTTTTATCGATGTATGGGATAGCTTTTTTAAGAGCTGCTTCAGCAGCTTCTTTATCTCCTGCAGCGGCAGCTTCACGGACGCCTTTTACCAGGGTGCGCATGGTTGAGCGAATGTGGTTGTTGCGTGCTTGGCGTACTGCATTTTGTTTATTGCGCTTCAGCGCGGATTTGTGATTGGCCACGAATTGGTCTCCTTACGGGATTTATAAGTATTTATCTGAAAAGCTTGGCGATAGTATAGGTATCCTTTCCTGTTGTCAAGTTAGAAAATGTCAATGCTTGATTTAAAAAATACGTTTAATCAGGTGTTTAGCTTCTTAATGTGAAGGATTAAAAAGTAATAATGTCCACAAGGAAATCTATCGGTCTATCTACAGTCATCATGGCGGTGGCCACATTAATGAGTCGCGTCGCCGGCCTGGTCAGGGATGTCCTGGTTGCCCGTCTTTTTGGCGCCGGGTTGGTCACGGACGCATTTTTCATGGCTTTTACTATCCCCAATTTGCTGCGCAGGTTTTTTGCTGAAGGTTCTTTAACAGCGGCATTTGTGCCAGTTTTCTCGGATGTGTACCATAGTGACGGTGAAGGGGATGCTCAGCGTCTGGCAAATCGCTGTCTTACGGCTCTATCACTGGTGATGGTTCTTATTGTCTGTTGCGGGATTATTTTGTCTCCACTGATCACCCACTTTATCGGTTTTGGTTTTGCCTCTGTCCCTGGCAAGCTTGAGCTGACAGATTTTTTAAATCGACTCATGTTTCCTTATATTGGATTGGTGTCGGTATTGGCTCTGATAACAGGGATTCTGAATGTCCGTGGCCACTTTTTTTACCCGTCACTGTCCCCCCTGTTTTTGAATCTGTGCATGATCTTTTCAGCTCTTTTTCTGCGCAGTTTCTTCAGCTTGCCTGTGTATGCCTTGGCTGTTGGGGTTCTGCTTGGCGGCTTTGTGCAGTTAATGGTACAGGTCCCTGTTTTATTGCGCTTTCGTATTTATCTGAAGCCTGATTTCGGTTTCCGAAACGATCCTAAGGTAAAAAAAATAGCCAAGTTAATGTTGCCGGGGATTGCAGGTGTGGCCATTTATCAGATTAATATTATCGCCTCACGCCTGATGGCCTCCTTTTTGCCCGAAGGGGCGGTTTCTTATCTCTATTATGGGCAGCGCCTTTTTGAGTTTCCTCAGGGGATCTTTATTGTCTCGTTAGCTCAGGCTGTTCTGCCGATGATGAGTAAGCAGGTTGCTCAGAACCACTTGGAAGGGGTACGCGATTCTCTGGCTTTTTCTCTATCGCTGATAACTCTGTTTACGCTGCCGGCGATTACTGGATTGGTGCTATGCGCTAAGCCAATATATGCTCTGTTGTTTTATGGTGGCGCTTTTGATCGTATTGCTCTTGATAATGCTGCTATAGCACTTATCTGCTATGCTCCTGGCCTGCTGTTTGTTGGCTTTAGTCGTATTGCGGCCCAGACTTTCTATGCACTGAAAGATACCAAGACACCGGTTGTCGTGTCTTTGGGTACATTGATTGTTAATATTGTTGCTGGGCTGATTCTCATGAACTTGTATGGATTTGCCGGGTTAGCGGCCGGCTTAACCCTTTCCTCGATTTTTAATGCTGTTGTGCTGGTGTTTCTGTTGCAGAAAAAGACAGGCCCTTTTATTCGGACTACCTTCTGGCTTCCAATTGTTAAAGTCGTTCCGGCCTGTATCGCTATGGGATTTGTTGTTGTTGAGATACTGGCAATGGTTGACTGGCAGACGTCGGGACGTGGTTTCCTCAAGTGGTGCAGTCTGGGAGGTTCTGTTGCTGCTGGTATCGCAGTATTTTTGGTCTGCTGTCATATGTTAAAGGTGGAAGAAATCCATAAAGGGCTGGCTCTGATAAAGGGGCGTAGGAGCGCCAAATAGGCGGTTTTTTGATACTTCAGTGTGGCGTATCTGCGGCTTGAGCATGTCCTTTCACGGGATCAGTGTCCCCGGTAGATATGGATCTCGCCTTTAGCCAGTTTTTGTTGTAGCCATATCTTGATCAAGCCTTTTAGGTATTTACGCGTGGCCGGGGTCAGTAGACAGAAACCGAATAGGTCGGTACAGAAACCCGGTGTCAGTAATAGTAATCCTCCTGCGAGGATTATCCCTCCGTCAATCATCTCTTCTGTGGGTACGCGTCCCTGGGCAAGGTCGCCTTGAATGCGTTGCATTAATTGAAATCCTTGGCTGCGTGCCAAGTATGCCCCGGCGATTCCGGTCAGAAGGATCATGCCAATTGTGGGAAAAATTCCGATCTGTTGCCCGGCTTCGATAAGAATATAAAGCTCTACCAATGGTACCAGTGTGAAGATAATCAGTATCTTTATGAACATGTATACACCTTTTATGAAGAAAAACAAATTAATACGAAGCCTTCACCTGGTAATTTCAGGCAAATCAAAACCACATCTGTAAGTAGCTGAAATTACGCGACAATGAAATTGAATAAAAAATAGGCATCGTGGTCATCGATACAAGTTTTATAAGGCAAAGTGAGCTATCCACAACCTTTTATACAGGTTTTCAACAGGCGATGTGGATTGCTTGAAAAACTGTATGTTTTTCACGAGGTTTGCCGCTGTTTTTAGGTTTTGCTTTCAGTTGTATGGTCAATTAATGCAATTTGGCGGTTATTAAATTGCCGCAATATGTCTTCCGGATCGAGCTGATTGATGTTAGCAAGTTTTGCCAATGAGTAAAAGGTTTCAGCGATGGATTGTGCCAATGGCCGATCGGGGCTTTCGTCCGGAGTGTGTTTGCAGAGCCTATCCAGAGCTTCATGTAGCTCGGCATAAATACTGTCTTGGGTTGAGGGGTGGTTGGCCTTGATAATTTTTGCACTGGTTTTTAGAGCGGGGAGGGTGAGTGGGATGCGATTACGTAACAGGCTGGTTTTTCCCTGTTCTGATCTTTCTTGGCTTTTAATCTCTTCCCATCGCTGATGTTGATTTATATCCCTTTCTGAGCCGAATACATGGGGGTGGCGACGGATCATTTTGTCTGATATTGCTGTGGCTACGTCATTGAAATTAAATAGCTCCCGTTCTGTAAAGATTTGAGATAGGAAAACGATCTGGAGAAGAAGATCTCCCATTTCGTCACGAATGTCGGTTGGGCTATTACTATCAATAGCATCCAGGAGTTCGTAAGCCTCTTCCAGGATGAATAATTTCAGGGTTTTTGGGCTTTGCTGACGATCCCATTTGCAGCCATCCTGGGCTCGTAACCTGGCCATAATGTTTAGGAGTCGGTCAATGCCTTTTGTTTTCTTGATCATTTCCATGGGGGTTGAGCTCTCTTTTGCATCAAGTTGGGGGTGATAGGGATGGTCTTTGTTGCTGACCTGGCCTTTAGATAGAAAATACCAGTTAAGGGGTAACCCTGACCACATTTAAAAAAAATCTTGCAAATCCTAATCGAATGGGCTAGAAAGTGCGCCATTCTAAACAGTTGCAGGTGCCCTTTTCTCTTGACATGTTTTGATGGCTCCTTATACTGTTTCATTCGCCCTGAAGGGGATCGTTTGTGCGTATTGAGTTGAAAGACATTAAGGGGGGACTGCTGGTGCAGGATTATGACTGCGCTGTAGCGGATTTTCCTGAACTGCAGACTTTGCTGGAAGAGAGTGGTGCGGCTTTTAGTGGTCCAATACACTTTCATCTACGCCTGCAGCGTGTCGGCCAACTCGTTGAGGTCGATGGTCTTCTTAACGCAGGCGTGTCCCTGTTTTGTGGTCGTTGCCTGCAGCCCTTCAGTGAGGCGATAGCGGATCGGTTCAGCCTGACCTTTACGCCTAGGAAACCGGACCAGGAGTCTGTAGAAGAGCTTGAGCTCGCTTCCGATGAATTGGGGCTAATTCATTACCAGGATGAAGTTATAGATCTTCTCGATCCGTTGCAGGAGCAGTTGATTATGGCTTTGCCAATCAGTCCACTGTGTCGTGAAGATTGCGGGGGATTATGCCCTGAGTGTGGTCAGAATCTGAACTTGGGGCGCTGCAAGTGTGAGAAAAAAGTATTTAATAATAAATTTTCTGCGCTTGCCGGTTTTAAGTTAGATAAGCACTAACGCTGCAGTATTATGTAATTTACTATGTCTAGTTATTTGTTTTTATAGGTAGACTATAACCCGTTAAGCAAGCTGGTCGCCTGCTTGGCTGCAAGGAGAATATCATGGCAGTACCAAAGAAAAAGACTTCTAAATCAAAAAAGAATATGCGTCGTTCTCATGATGCCGTTGTTGCCCCTGGAATTTCTGTATGTCCTCAATGTCAGGAGCCTAAATTGCCCCACCGAGTTTGTTCCAATTGCGGAACATATAAAGGTAAAGAAATTATCAATAGCGACGAAATCTAATTTCGGTTGTTGAATATGACCCTGAAAATAGCCGTTGATGCAATGGGCGGAGATAATTCACCTGTTGCTGAGGTTGCGGGAGCCGTTGCCGCTTGTCGCAACTTTGGATGTAGTGTCATCCTGGTTGGCGATACTGAGCGGATAACTGCAGAACTGGCCAAGCATGATACTGCTGGCCTTGACCTTGAAATTCACCATGCCAGTGAAGTTGTTGGTATGCATGATTCGGCATCAGATGCAGTGCGCAAGAAAAAGGACTCCTCAATTAGGGTCGCCTTTAATCTTGCCAAAAGTGGTGTCGCCTCCGCTGTCGTCAGTGCCGGAAATTCAGGGGCGATTATGGCGGCCGGAATGTTCGCTTTTGGACGGGTCAAAGGAATTGATCGCCCAGCTATAGGAACCTGTCTGCCGAACCTGAAAGATCAGACCATGGTTCTGGATATGGGGGCCAACGTCGATTGTAAAGCGACCCATTTGTATCAGTTTGGATTAATGGGGAGTGTTTACGTTGAGCATCTGTTTGGCAAGTCCCGTCCCAAGGTTGGCCTGCTGTCCAATGGCGAAGAAGAAAAGAAGGGCAACGATCTGACCCGGGAAGCGCATCTGCTACTAAAAGAATCACAGCTTAATTATGTAGGCTATGTTGAGGGTGGTGATGTTTATAATGGGTCGGTGGATGTTGTTGTTTGTGATGGGTTTGTTGGTAACGTCCTGCTGAAGGTCAGCGAAGGACTTGCCGTTGCAATCAGCACCATGCTTAAGGCTGAAATTGAAGGCAGGTTCATGGCTAAAATTGGTTATCTGCTCAGCCGGCCTGCTTTTGCCGCTTTTAAAAAACGTATTAACCCTGTCGAGTATGGTGGAGCTCCCTTGCTTGGAATAGCTGGTACGGGGATCGTCTGCCACGGTAGCTCTGATCCGATAGCGATCAGTATTGCTATCAGGCAAGCTGGCGAATTTGCTAAAATTCGCCTCGAAGAGCGCCTGGCTGCGTTATTATAATTTCTTTTGGGAGCTCTAGCTATGAAAGCACGTATTATCGGAACTGGGTCCTATCTTCCTGAAAAGGTCCTGACCAATTTTGATTTAGAGAAAATTGTCGATACCACTAACGATTGGATTGTTGCTCGTACTGGTATTGAAGAGCGACATATTGCTGCTGAAGGGCAGTCTACCTCGGATATGGCCACTGAAGCAGCGCGTAAAGCGATGGCTATGGCCGGTGTCAGTCCGGATCAGATTGACTTGATTGTGGTCGGTACCATTACTGGTGATTATCCCTGGCCTGCAACCGCTTGTATCGTTCAGGCTAACCTTGGTGCAAGCAACGCTTATGCTTATGACCTGTCTGCTGCGTGCAGCGGTTTCTTATATGCACTTTCTGCTGCTGCCGATTACATTAACGCTCGTCCAGGTTCCAAGGCTATTGTCATTGGCGCTGAAACGTTAAGTCGTATTGTTGACTGGACCGACCGGAATACTTGTGTTCTGTTTGGAGATGGTGCTGGTGCTGTTGTTCTAGAATCTCAAGAAGGGGAATCCGGTATTTTGTCCAGCCACCTTCATTCTGATGGTAATTTTCTCGAACTGCTTTATCAACCTGGTTTCGGGTCGAAGCACCCTTCTTCAGTGGAAGGGATCAGTGAAAAGCTTCCTTACCTGAAAATGCAGGGGAATGAGGTTTTTAAGGTTGCGGTTCGTTCTTTAGCGGATGTCTCCAATGAAGCTCTTGATGCTAATGGTTTTACCAGTGAGCAGTTGAAGCTGTTTATTCCGCACCAGGCAAATCGACGTATTCTCGAAGCAACAGCCAAGCGACTTGACCTTACACCCGAACAAACTTTTGTCAATGTAAACAAATATGGCAACACATCTGGTGCAACTATTCCAATTGCTCTTGATGAAGCCAATCAGCAGGGAATATTCCAGGAGGGCGACCTTATATTGACTGCTGCGTTTGGTGGTGGTTTTACCTGGGCATCGTCTTTGATTCGTTGGTAACTGAAAACTTTTTATATAGGTTTTAAAGATTATGATCGCATTCGTATTTCCTGGTCAGGGTGCCCAGTTTGCTGGTATGGGTAAGGAACTGGCAGATAACTTCACCGTTGCCAAAGATATCTTTGCTGAAGCGAACGAAGCCCTTGGTTATGATATTGCCGCTATGTGTTTTGATGGACCTGAGGACGATCTCAAGTTAACCGCAAATACTCAGCCGGCTATTTTGACCACAAGTATTGCAGCTCTGCGTGTTCTTCAGCAGGAAACGGATTTAGCTCCGTCTTTTGTTGCAGGTCACTCTCTGGGTGAATATTCTGCACTGGTTGCAACTGGTGCGCTGTCACTTGCTGATGCTGTGAAAATCGTTCATCTGCGTGGTACCTTTATGCAGGAAGCCGTGCCGGTTGGAACCGGTGCCATGGCTGCTGTAATGGGTGTTGAGCGTGACGCTCTTGAAACTTTATGTACCCAGGCTTGTCAGGGGGAAGTTGTTGCTCCGGCTAACTTTAACAGCCCTGGTCAAATTGTTATCGCCGGTCACACCGGAGCGGTGGAGCGTGCTATTGAATTGGCTAAAGAAGCAGGCGCAAAGCGTGCCTTGCTGTTGCCGGTTAGTGCGCCGTTTCATTCCAGTTTGATGGAACCTGCAGCACAACGTCTTGCAGGAGTTTTGGCTGATATTAGCGTGAACCCAATGGCCGTTCCACTGATCAGCAATGTTGAAGCTGCACCATATCAGGATGCGCAAAGAGTAAAATCTCTACTGGTTGAACAGGTTTGTGCCGCCGTTCGGTGGGACGAGTCTGTTGAGGCGATGAAAGGGCTGGGGGTTCGCCGTTATGTTGAGGTTGGCCCGGGCAAGGTTCTTTCTGGCCTGATTAAGCGCATTGATCGTAGTGCTGAACTTGATAATATTTGCGATCTTGCTAGCTTGTCAAATCTTAAGAAATAGATTCCGTAATTACGTTTATTATTTCATCAAGGAGAGATAAGTATGGTTAAAGATAGAGTAGCATTAATTACCGGAGCTTCGCGTGGAATTGGACGTAGCATTTCTTTGGCTCTTGCAGCTCAGGGAGCTAAGATTGTGGCTGTAGATCTGGACCTTGCTGCGACTGAAGCTTTTGTTGCAGAATTGAAGGCTGCAGGAACTGAAGCAATTGCAGTGCAGGGGAATGTCACCAAGGCTGATGATGTCGAGCAGATGGTTGCCGCGGCAAAGGAGGCTTTCGAGCGTATTGATATTCTGGTTAATAATGCTGGCATCACCAAGGATGCACTGTTATTAAGAATGAAAGATGAAGACTGGGACGCTGTTCTTACCGTAAACCTTAAAGGTGCCTTCCTGTGTACCAAGGCGGTAGCGAAGCTGATGACTAAGCAGCGTAGCGGTCGTATTATCAATATTGCATCTGTCGTTGGACAGATGGGTAATGCTGGTCAGGCAAATTATTGTGCCAGCAAAGCCGGTTTGATGGGTCTGACTAAATCTAATGCGCGTGAACTCGCCAAACGTAACGTTACTGTCAACGCTGTTGCGCCCGGTTTTATCGCAACCGATATGACTGATGCGTTGCCCGAGGAAAAACGCCAGGAACTGGCAGCTCAGATTCCATTGGAAAGACTTGGAAGTGCTGATGATATTGCAAATGCAGTACTGTTCCTTGCTTCCGATACCTCCGGTTATATTACCGGTCAGGTGCTTGCCGTTAATGGCGGAATGTACATGTAAACAAACTGGCTTATAGAGATAGGCCAAGATAACACACGAGGAGGAAAGCGAATGGCTTCTATTGATGAAAGAGTAAAACAAATTGTTGCTGAGCAACTTGGTGTTGATGAGGATCAAGTCACTGAAGACGCTTCTTTTATGGACGATCTGGGTGCCGACTCTCTGGACACCGTTGAGCTGGTTATGGCTCTTGAAGAAGAGTTTGATGTTGAAATCTCTGACGAAGATGCTGAAAAAATTCAGACCGTCAAGGATGCTATCGAATATATCAACAAGGCTTCCTGATTACGGATTTGACGGAACCGGAATCTTCCGGTTCCGTTTTTTACAGCGTTGTCAGTTAATTGAAACATGTTAAGTCAGTGTTTGTATAAATTATTAGGATGAGAAAACTTATGCGTAGAGTTGTGGTCACCGGAGTTGGTGTCGTTTCCGCGTTGGGAACCGGTGTAGAAAAGAACTGGGCTGCTATTACCAGTGGCCAGTCGGGGATTGACAAGATCACACGTTTTGATGCTTCTGACCTGGCAACCCAGATTGCCGGAGAAGTTAAGGACTTTGTCGCAGAAGACTTTATAGATAAAAAAGAGGTCAAGAAAATGGATCTCTTTATTCAATATGGTCTGGCTGCTGCCGAAATGGCTTTTAAAGATTCGGGTCTTGAAATTACTGATGAAAACGCAGAACGTGTCGGTGTCTTGGTGGGTAGCGGTCTTGGTGGACTGCCAGCCATTGAAGAATATCATCAGGTGCTGCTTGAGCGTGGCTATAAGCGTATCTCTCCGTTCTTTATTCCGATGCTGATTATTAACCTCGCTCCTGGCCAGATCTCTATGAAATATGGAGCAAAAGGACCCAATCTTTCATCGGTATCCGCTTGCGCAACAGGAACCCATTCCATTGGTGATGCGTATCATATGATTGCCCGTGGAGATGCGGATGCCATGTTTGCAGGTGGAACTGAATCGACAATTACCCCTCTAGGCATTGGTGGTTTTAATGTTATGAAGGCATTGTCTACCCGTAATGATGATCCCCTGACTGCCAGCCGTCCTTTTGATAAAGGGCGTGACGGTTTTGTTATGGCTGAAGGGGCCGGAATTGTCATGCTTGAAGAATATGAGAGTGCCAAAAAGCGCGGAGCAAAAATTTACTGTGAAGTTGCCGGTTATGGCCTGACAAGTGATGCATATCATTTGACGACTCCTGCTCCTGGTGGTGAAGGCGCTGCGCGTTGTATCGCCATGGCTTTGAAAAATTCCGGTATTAATCCGGATCAGGTTGATTATATTAATGCTCACGGTACATCAACCTACTATAATGATCTTTATGAAACCATGGCGATCAAAACCGTCCTTGGTGAGCACGCCAAAAAGGTTATGATCAGTTCGACCAAAAGTATGACCGGTCATGGACTTGGTGCTGCTGGTGGAATGGAGGCGGTTTTCTGCGCCTTGACCATGAAAAACGGAGTTATTCCACCAACCATCAATTATCATGAAGCTGATCCAGAATGTGACCTGGATTATGTTCCGAACCAGGCTCGCGAGGCACAGGTTAAAGTTGCGCTGTCAAACTCATTTGGTTTTGGCGGTACTAATGCTACTCTGGCCTTTAAATCTATCTGAGGTAGGTGATGATTGTTATTGCCAGTGACCATGGTGGTCTTGAATTAAAACAGGCGGTCTGCGAACTATTGACCCACAAAGGGGTCCAATTCGAAGATCTCGGTACTAATGATAGTGCTTCTGTTGATTACCCGGATTTCGCTGCTAAGGTCGCCAACGCGATCATTTGTGGTGACGCAGAAGAAGGGATCCTCATTTGTGGTACGGGCATTGGTATGTCGATTGCTGCCAACAAGTTTCCCGGTATCCGTGCAGCGCTGGTGCATGATGAATTCACCGCCCAGATGTCTCGTGCCCATAATAATGCGAATATCCTGGTCATGGGTGGTCGTATTCTTTCAAAGGATGTCGGGATAAAACTGGTTGAAATCTGGCTCGATTCAGATTACGAAGGTGGACGGCATCAGAATCGTCTTGATAAAATAGCCGCTTTGGAACGCTAGGCACTTATAGAGGGACAACAAGACGGGGCAGGTATATTGCCCCGTTTTTCTTTTTGCGTAACTGAACCGGTGTGGTTCAGAGGTCAGGTAAATGGAGGAAATTGATACTATGCAGAACTTGCAAAATTTTGATTCGGAAATCGCTGCTATTGTCGATGAGGAGACTCGTCGTCAGGAATATAATCTTGAATTTATCGCTTCGGAGAACTTTGTTAGTGAAGCAGTTCTTGAAGCACAGGGCTCTGTCCTGACAAATAAATACGCAGAAGGATATCCTGGTAAGCGCTACTATGGCGGTTGTCAGGTTGTGGATAAGGCTGAGCAGTTGGCCATTGACCGTGCTAAAGAATTGTTTGGCGCCGAACATGTTAATGTGCAGCCTCATTCCGGTTCTCAAGCCAATATGGCAGTTTATATGGCCGTCTGCGAACCTGGGGATACCGTTCTTGGTATGAACCTTGCTCATGGCGGTCACTTGACTCATGGTTCCCCTGTTAACTTTTCCGGGAAACTTTATAATGTCATTCCTTACGGATTGAATCCTGAAACTGGAACCATCGATTATGGGGAAGTTGAGCGTCTGGCCAAAGAACATAAGCCTAAACTTATTGTTGTCGGTGCCAGTGCTTATCCTCGCGCCATCGATTTTAAAGCGTTTCGGCGTATCGCTGATGAAGTTGGCGCCGTAGTTATGGTCGATATGGCTCATATTGCTGGTCTTGTTGCTGCGGGAGTGCATGAGAACCCAGTCCCTTATGCTGAATTCGTTACTACGACCACCCATAAAACGCTACGTGGTCCGCGTGGTGGTATGATCATGTGTACCGAAGAATGGTCCAAAAAGTTAAACAGTAATATTTTCCCCGGCATTCAGGGTGGACCGTTGATGCATGTCATTGCAGCCAAGGCCGTTGCGTTTAAAGAAGCTCTTTCGGCTGATTTTAAAGCATATGCTGAGCAGGTGGTTAAAAATGCTCAAGTACTGGCCGGTGCGTTAATTGAGCGTGGCTACAAACTGGTCAGCGGCGGTACTGATAATCACCTGATGCTGGTTGACTTTACTGGCACTGATATTACCGGGAAAATGGCTGAGAATGCTCTGGAAGAAGCGGGAATTACTGTGAACAAAAATGCGGTGCCATTTGATACCAGATCACCGTTCGTGACCAGTGGCATCCGTATCGGTACCCCGGCAACGACTACCCGTGGTTTGAAAGAAGCGGAAATGATTAAGGTAGCCGAATGGATTGATCGGGCTCTTAATAATATGGATAACGCCGCTGAGCTTGAGAAAATCAAGGCGGAAGTTAAGGCCTTGTGCCAGCAATTTCCTCTCTATGCACATCGCATAAAGTAAGGATGGCCTATGAAACGCCCCGACTGGAATGAATACTTTATGGAAATTACGCAGCTGGTCGCCACGCGTTCTACCTGCACCAGGCGCCAGGTCGGGGCGGTTGTCGTTAAGGATAAGCATATTCTTGCTAGTGGTTACAATGGTGTGCCCAGTGGCATCACCCACTGTGATGTCACTGGCTGCTTGCGTGATCAGCTGAAAGTACCGTCCGGAGAGCGACATGAATTGTGTCGCGGGTTGCATGCTGAGCAGAATGCGATTATCCAGGCGGCCAGACACGGGGTTAATATCGCAGGTGCAACCGTTTACTGTACGGATTCTCCCTGTATCATCTGCAGCAAGATGTTGATCAATGCGGGCATTGTTGAAGTTGTCTATGGACGCGGTTATCCCGATAAGCTCTCTCTCGAAATGCTTGGTGAGTCGGGTATAAAGTATCATCATTACGTAAAAAGCGAGGACCTATGAATTGCCCATTCTGTGGTTTCAATGATACACGGGTTGTTGATTCCCGTCTGGGGAAAGAAGGGAACAACGTGCGCCGCAGACGTGAGTGCCCTTCCTGCGAAAGGCGCTTTACAACCTATGAACGCGTAGAAGAAATTCTGCCTTGGGTTATTAAGAAGGATGGGCGCCGCGAAAGCTTTGATCGCTCGAAAATTATCGCTGGTATGCAGAGGGCTTGTGAAAAAAGACCTGTTTCTGTCGAAGATATCGAGGCGATGGTTGATAAACTCGAGCGTAAGTTTCAGGAATGTGGTGACAAGGAAATTTCTTCCAGTCTGATTGGCAAGGCTGTCATGGAAGTACTTCATGATGCAGACGAAGTCGCCTATGTTCGATTTGCTTCTGTTTATCGGCAATTCAAGGACATTAATGAATTTATGGCTGAGTTGACGGATCTTCTGAAAAATCCGAAATGAGCTATTGTTCAAGTGCTTTCAGGCCGGGACAGCTTCGCGTTGTTCCGGTTTTGTTGTAAATGAGGGTTAGTTATGGATATAAAATTAACCTATATGAATCTTGCTCTGGATCAGGCCCGGTTAGGGCTTGGCCGCACCAGCCCAAATCCTGCCGTGGGTGCTGTCATTGTCAATCAGGGAGAAGTCGTCGGAAAAGGTTTTCATCCGCAGGCCGGACAGCCTCACGCTGAAATATTTGCCTTGCGCGAGGCGGGAAGTAGGGCTGCGGGTAGTGATGTCTATGTCACGCTTGAACCATGCTCGCATTTTGGTAAAACTCCACCTTGTGCAGATGCTCTTATTAACGCTGGTGTGAAGAGGGTTTTTATCGGTACTGTTGACCCTAATCCCCAGGTCGCAGGACGTGGTATCTCCAAACTTAAAGATGCAGGAATTCTGGTTGAGACGGACATTCTGGGGCAGGAGTGCCGACGTCTGATCGCGCCGTTTGCTAAACACATTCTTACCGGGCTGCCGTTTACTATATACAAGTCGGCACAAACACTTGATGGTGCAACGGCAACTTGTAGTGGGGATTCGCGCTGGGTGTCTTCTGATCAGAGCCGCCAGCTCGTCCATCAGTTGCGTGATCGGGTTGAAGCGATTATGGTGGGTATTAACACTGTAATAAATGACGACCCGTTACTGACAACCCGCCTTGAAGAAGGTTCTGGTCGGGATCCATTGCGGGTTGTTATTGATGGGCAGCTGCGCATGCCTCTGACCTCTAAAATGTTGAACATGCAATCATCGGCAGGAACCCTGATTGCAACTGCCAGTCAGGATATGGATAAAAGACAGCAGCTGGAGCAGCTTGGTGCCGAGATTTTTTATGCCCCAGATAGCGCTAATGACAAGGTGGATTTGCACTCTGTCTGGCGGGAGCTTGGCCGGCGCAATGTTCAGAGGCTGCTCCTTGAAGGAGGTGCAACCCTGGCTACCGCCGCACTGGAAGCAGGACTGATTGATCAGCTTATGTTGTTTATCGCCCCTAAGATGATTGGTGGGCAACCGTGTCACGGAATTTTTTCTGGTCCGGGGCAGAGCAAAATGACTGATGCCTTGACTCTGTCAGATCTGTCTTACTGCCAGGTTGGCCTCGATCTATTGATAACAGGAGATTTACATTCATGTTTACCGGATTAATCCAGGCTTTAGGGACGATCAAAAAAATTGATCGTCAGGCAAGCTCGGCGCAATTACATATTCGCACTGAACTGGTTAAGCAGGATCTTGAACTCGGTGAAAGCATTGCTGTTAATGGTGTTTGTCTTACCGTTGTTTCATGGGATTATGAAAGCTTTGCCGTTGATGTTTCTCCGGAAACCCTTGAGCGTTCTACTCTTGGGAATTTGCAATCTGGTCAGAGTGTCAATCTTGAGCGGGCGTTGCGATTGTGTGATCGTCTCGGTGGGCACCTGGTTAGCGGGCATATCGATTGTATCGCCATGGTGCGTAAGCGTTACGATGATGGCAACGTCGTCCGGTTCGAGTTTGCCGTTGGTCAGGATGCCATGCGCTATGTCGTGGAAAAAGGGTCCATTGCCGTTGATGGCATCAGTCTTACTGTCAATAGCGTATCCGCTGATTCTTTCGGGGTGGCAGTCATCCCTCACTCTCTGGCTATGACGACACTTCAGCAGCGGCGCGAAGGGGCACAGGTTAATATTGAAACAGATATTCTCGGACGCTATGTCGAAAAGTTATTAGGGCAGGGGGGCAAGGGTGAATCTCGGGGTGTCAGCCTTGACTTTCTTGCCAAAAACGGCTTTCTGTGAGATAACACCCCATTACGTGGATGCCGAACTGCAGGACATGCTGTTCCCCTGGTTCCCTGATATTTGTATATTTATTATTATGTTGCCGGAAGCTCTGCGCCTTGTACAGGCTGTTTTCCGGTTTTAAAGGCGAGCCCACGAGCTACTCAGAAAGTTCGGAAGATTATAAGGAAAAAATGATGCCAATTGCAAAAATTGAAGCTGCTCTGGAAGATATCCGTCAGGGTAAAATGGTTATTCTTGTTGATGATGAAGATCGTGAAAATGAAGGCGATTTGGTCATTGCTGCCGAACTGGCAACTCCGGAAATTATAAATTTTATGGCTCGCGAGGGTCGGGGACTGATCTGTCTCTCGCTCACCGAAGAACGTGCTGATGAACTAGACCTCCCATTGATGGTCAGTGATAACAGCAGCTCTTTTGGTACCGCTTTCACCATTTCTATCGAGGCTCGTCACGGGGTCACAACCGGCATTTCTGCCGCTGATCGGGCTCATACTATTCTGGTGGCAGTCGCTGATGAAACTACGGCTCATGATCTGGCCAGACCTGGGCATGTGTTTCCGCTAAGAGCCCGTAATGGTGGTGTGATGGTTCGTGCGGGGCAAACAGAAGGGTCAGTCGATCTTGCGCGGTTGGCTGGTCTTAAGCCTGCCGGAGTCATTTGTGAAATCATGAATGATGACGGAACCATGGCGCGTATGCCACAGCTCGAGGTCTTTGCTAAAAAGCATGATCTGAAAATTATTTCGATAGCGGACCTTGTCGCCTACCGGATGCGCAAAGAGTTGTTGGTGCGTCGAGCCGCAGAAACTCATCTGCCGACCCCGTTTGGTGGTGATTTCAGGGCTGTTGTTTATGAAAATGATGTTGATCACGCTCAGCATATCGCCTTGGTCAAAGGGAAGATTGATCCTGAAAAGCCGGTTCTGGTCAGGGTTCATTCTGAATGTCTGACTGGTGACGTGTTCGGCTCCCAGCGCTGTGACTGTGGTGAGCAACTGCATGCCGCGATGGCCCAAATCTCCAAAGAGGGAAGTGGTGTCGTCCTCTATATGCGTCAGGAAGGGCGCGGTATTGGTCTGGTCAACAAGATAAAAGCATATGCTTTACAGGATCAGGGACAGGATACCGTTGAAGCTAACCATTCTCTCGGGTTTGATGATGATCTGCGTGACTATGGGCTAGGGGCTCAGATCCTGAGTGAACTGGGGATCAAGAAATTACGTCTGATGACAAATAATCCTAAAAAAATAGTAGGTCTTCAGGGGTATGGTTTGGAAATTGTTGAGCGTGTCGCTATCGAGATGCCGCCACACACTACAAATCTGAAGTATCTGAAGACCAAGCGTGAAAAAATGGGGCATCTGCTGGACAAGCTCTAGCAAGTTGTTGGAATGGTCTGCCAATTTGCAGGTCGACCTATTTTGTTGCGCTGATTGACTCAACATTCTGAAAGTTGGAAATATATAAAGAGGAGATAAAAATGCCGAAGATTATTGAAGGTACGTTCGAAGCCAGGGGGTATCGCTTTGGTTTGATCGTCAGCCGTTTTAATAGTTTTATTTGTGATCGTCTTGTTGAGGGTGCTGTTGATACACTGGTTCGACACGGCGCTGAGGATGCTAATCTTACCTTGGTTAAGGTTCCGGGTGCTTTCGAATTGCCGTTGGTGGCAAAAAAAATGGCACACTCTGGAAAGTACGATGCGCTTATCTGTCTTGGCGCTGTTATCAGAGGAGGCACACCGCATTTTGAATATGTCAGCTCTGAAATGACCAAAGGAATTGCCTCGGCTTCAATGGAGTCCGGGCTCCCTATCGCTTTTGGTGTCCTGACAACTGACTCGATCGAGCAGGCGATTGAGCGTGCCGGAACCAAAGCGGGTAATAAGGGTGTTGAGGCGGCAATGAGTGCAATTGAAATGGTCAATCTTATCGGAGCAGTAGGTTAAACATGCCATACAATCGGCGGATTGGGCGCGAATGTGCCCTTAAAATGCTTTATTCCCTTAAAGTTGATCGCGATCAGGTAGATCCGGGTAAGGTGCTCGATTCTTTCTGGAGCCAATTTCGTTTTGCTGATGATGCTTTAGGTGAACCGTTGGAAACAGCCGATGCTCCACTTGCGTCGTCAACTCGGCTTTTTGCCGAGACGCTGGTTAAGGGTGTTGTTGAGTACCGTGCGGTGATTGACCGTAAAATTGCAGAGGTTGCTAAAAACTGGTCAGTTGACAGAATGACCCCGGTTGATCTGTCCATATTGCGTATGGCTGGATATGAGCTGCTCTATCATCCTGAAATCCCAGTGAATGTTACTATTAATGAAGCGATCGAGATTGCCAAACGCTATGGCACTGAAGAGTCGGCTTCATTTATTAATGGCCTGCTTGATAAGATTGCCCAGGGTGTTGAAAAATCCAAGTAATGTTCCCTATGAAACTGTTTTGAATGAGAATTGAGGGTGTTATGAGTGTGATTAAAGTTGGTCTGCTTGGTTTTGGTACCATAGGGACCGGTGTTATCAGAGTTTTTCAGAAGAATAGTGATGTTATTCGTGAACGTCTTGGTTACGCTGTAGAGCTTGTCAAAGTCTGTGATCTCGATATTACTACTGATCGTGGCGTTGTTCTTGCCCCCGGTGTCCTTACCACTAATGTTGACGATGTGATAAGTAACCCCGATATTGACATTGTTATTGAGCTCATCGGCGGCTATGAGCCAGCTAAAACCTTTATTTTGAAGGCAATTGCCCAGGGAAAACATATTGTTACAGCAAATAAGGCCTTAATGGCTCTGCATGGTCAGGAAATCGTCTCTGCGGCCAGTAAATCAGGCGTCGGGGTTATGTTTGAAGCTGCCGTTGGCGGCGGGATTCCGATTATCTCGGCAATTAAGGAAAATCTCTGCGCTAACCGCTTTGTTTCTGTCCTTGGAATTCTCAACGGAACGTGTAACTTCATCCTGACTAAAATGACCGAAGAGGGGGGCGATTTCGAACCCGTACTCAAGGAAGCCCAGGCCCTCGGCTATGCCGAAGCAGATCCTACGTTCGATGTTGAAGGGATTGATACTGCACATAAGCTTTCGCTGCTCTCATCATTATGTTTCGGCACTACAGTCGATTTTGATCAGGTCTATACTGAAGGAATCAGTAAAATATCCTCTATTGATATTCAATTCGCTCGTCAGATGGGCTACAAGATCAAACTTCTTGCCATCGGCAAAATGGATGGTAATGGGATAGAGGTCAGAGTTCATCCGACCATGATCCCAGAAGATTATCAGCTTGCTGAGGTTGATGGCGTATTTAATGCCGTGCGCCTGACCGGAGATTTTGTCGGTCCGACAATGCTTTACGGTAGCGGGGCAGGTATGGATGCGACTGCCAGCGCTGTGATGGGCGATGTTATGTCAATTTGCCGGGACCAAGCTGCAGGGATTAAATCGCGTGTGCCAATCATGGGCTATTGCTCGGATGCCGTGAAAACTTTACCGATTAAAAAGATGAGTGAGGTTGAAAGCCATTATTACCTGCGCTTTACCTGTGTTGATCGTTCCGGAGTTCTGGCTAAAATTGCTGGTTGCTTAGGTCAGCACAATATCAGCATTCAATCGATGATTCAGCCGGATGAACATGAAGAGAATTCGGTGCCTATCGTGCTGATGACTCATCGTGCGTTGGAGGCCGATGTTGTAAAGGCATTGTCTGAAATCAACCAGATGGACATTGTCACTCAGGAAACCTTCCTGATGCGCGTTGAGAATGAACTCGGTTAATTGATGTCTTTGTGTTGGATCTCCCCCAAAGACCGCATTTATTTATGCGGTCTTTTTTTACGGTCGATCTTAGTGTCAGTTGGTTGAAATTTCCGGTTCGACGATATAGCGTTTTATTTTACGGGTTGTTGTCTTCGGGAATTCATCTTCTCTTAAGGTAAACTTCTTGACGCGTTTGTAGTCGGCTAAGTCCTTACCGTAAATCTGGATTTCTTTGCGGATCAGGTCTTCAATTTCGGCTGCTGACAGTGCGCCACTAGAACGTTCCTTGCTCAGGGCAAACAGGGCTTCTTCATTGGGAAATATAACTGCGTAAACCTCTTCCGCAGTGCGGCCGACTTTGTGACCATAAACCATGATCTCGGCAATGTAAGGACTTTTTAGCAGCTGATTTTCTATCTCTTCCGGGTATACATTTTTACCGTTAGGCGTAACAATAAGGTTTTTCACCCGGCCACAGATAACCAACATCCCCTCTTCGTCGAAGCGGCCCAAATCTCCCGTGTGGTACCAGCCGTCTCTAAGGACCTCCGCAGTTGCCTGTGGATTATTGTAGTAACCCTGCATAACATTGGGTCCTTTGACGACAATTTCACCTTCGCCGTGCTCATTGGGCGCTGCAATTTTAACTTCAATGTCATCAAGAACGTGTCCCACGGTGCCGGGCTTGCTTTTGAATGGACTTTCGGCCGATATGACCGGTGATGTTTCAGTGATGCCATAGCCCTGCAGCAGGCGTAGCCCCAGGGTTTGGAAGCCCGCGGCGATCTCAGGGTCCAATGCGGCCCCTCCGCTGACGAAGGTAGTATTTTCACCAAAAGCCTGCTGAACCTTTCCGGTGATCAGTTTGCGGGTAAGAGAAAATCGGTACAGCAGACGTGATGCTCTTTTGGAATCTATGTTTTTAATGATTCGCTCGTAGAGCAGGCGGTAAACAGCCGGAACCGCAAGCAGGAAAGTTGGGCGAATTTCATTGAGGTTGTCCCCCAACTTTTTAATCGATTCTGCGAATGTGACCTTTCCCCCCAGCGATAGCGGCAGTAGAATCCCGCATACCTGCTCAAAAACGTGATTAATTGGTAAAAATGAAAGGGTCTGTATGGAACTGTCAAGGCGAAACCTGCTGATCGCAGCGTCGATGTTGCTGACGATATTGCGGTGACTGAGCATCGCGCCTTTGGCTTTGCCTGTCGTCCCGGAAGTGTAAAGGATGACAGCTGTCGCGTCAGGCTGATTTCCTGCCGGAAGCGGTTTTTCTGAGCGGAAAATATCCTTGTAGGAAAACAGCCGATTTTCCTTGATGAGCCGGTTCCGGGTCTTCTCTGTCTCGGAAAAGATATCAATCTTGTGGGGTTTGATGGTTTGTTGTGAACTTTCCCGTGTCAACAGTCCGTGTGCCACCAGGACGGCTTCTTCAATCTCAGCGCTCCTGTCTCGGGGGATACTGAGATCATCGACCAGCTTGTGCCAAAGGGAGGATAATTGTTCAAGGGCACCGGCCAGTTCTCCTTTGCCAGTTAAATCGCTAAGTGGAGTGTCCAGCAGGATGGTATGTGTGAGCGACGGGAGATCCTCCACAATCTCAAGTAAAATTTCAAATTGACTCTGTCCGGCAAATACCGCTTTGACATCAGAGTCATTCAGTATGTGCCTTAGTTCTGTCGCTTTAAGTTCTTTATCGATGGGTACCGCAATGCAGCCGGCATTAAAAATCGCCAGATAAGCGGCCACCCAACGTGGTGATGAACTGGCCAGTAAGGCAATGTGGGTTCTGGGAGCTATGCCCAGGTGCTGAATGCCGCTGGCAATTTTCTCAACATTGGACCAGAGGTCGCGATACGTTAATGTTCGCCACTGGGATTTAATTTTATGTTGAAAAGCTATGTTGTCTGCATTTTTCTGACAGCTGTAAGCGATAAGCTGATCAATAGTCTGCACGCTAAAGACTCCAAAAAAAGAATGATGGTTGCCCCTCAATAAAGTTTCAAACATAACATAAAATACTAGGATCGGAAATGATGTGATCTGTTCAGTCGGCGAAGGGGCTGCTTTGCTAAACAAAACACGGTCGATAGCGAAAAAACTTCTATCTAAGCTATTGATATTATCAGAAAACAGTGATTTACTCTAACTTTGTCCTCACATTCAGGCAAGATTGTAAATAGTCCCTCCTGTTGCTGCTCCGATATTGATTGTGTTTACGGCGTGATTGCCGTCGGGCGCGATGAAAGTTCTTGACAGTGCAGGGGTCTATTTGATACAAGAACGCCGCAGTTTGGTTGCAGGCACGTAGCTCAGTGGGAGAGCACTACCTTGACACGGTAGGGGTCGGCGGTTCAATCCCGCCCGTGCCTACCATAGAGCGGCGGCTAACCTGAATATACTGTCCTGAGTACGAGGCATCGATAAGATGCCTTTTTTTGTTTAGGGAGAAACTTTATGTCTTTACTGGAGATTGAACTTCCAGATGGTTCAAAAAAAGAAGTTGAGAGTGGATCGACAGCCTACGATGTAGCCGCCAGTATTGGTGAAGGGCTTGCCAGGCAGTCAATCGCTGCGCGTTTTAATGATGAGCTGATTGATATTAATCGACCTCTCGAAGTATCTGGAAAGCTTTCTCTTATAACTCAGAGCTCGCCTGAGGCGCTTGAGATCGTTCGTCACTCATGTGCGCACCTTATGGCGCAGGCGGTTAAAGAGCTGTATGGTGATGCCGTTCAGGTGACCATCGGTCCGGCAATTAAAGATGGGTTTTACTATGATTTTTATAGTCAAACAAAAAAGTTTGTTCCTGAAGATTTCCCCGTTATTGAAGCCAAAATGGCCGAGCTCGTTAAGGCTGACCTGCCAGTAACGCGTGAGGTTATTGGTCGTGGTGCCGCCATTGAAATGTTTCGTGGCATGGGCGAGGCCTATAAGGTTGAACTGATTGAAGATCTCGATGTCGAAACCGTTTCCCTCTATCGCCAGGGGGATTTTGTTGATTTGTGTCGAGGTCCCCATGTTCCACGTACTGGTATACATAAAGCTTTTAAATTGACCAGTCTGGCAGGTGCCTATTGGCGGGGTGATGAAAAAAGGGCTATGCTGCAGCGTGTCTACGCGACGGCGTTCCTTAATAAGAAAGATTTGAAAGCGCACCTGGAAAGGCTTGAAGAAGCGAAAAAACGTGATCATCGTAAGCTTGGTCGCGAGCTTGATCTTTTTTCTTTCAGTGAAGATGCCGGTGGCGGACTGGTGTTATGGCATCCCAAAGGGGCTATGCTGCGCACTATTATAGAAGATTTTGAGCGTAAAGAGCACCTTAAGCGTGGTTATGATATTGTCGTCGGCCCACAGATTCTCAAGACCGATCTGTGGAAAATGTCTGGGCATTACGAGAATTACCGCGAGAATATGTACTTTACCGAGGTTGATGAGCAGAGTTACGGCATCAAGCCGATGAACTGCCTCGCCCATATGCTGATCTATAAATCGAAGCCTCGTTCTTACCGTAACTTGCCGGTGCGTTTCTTTGAGCTTGGCACTGTCCATCGGCATGAGAAATCTGGTGTCCTGCATGGTTTACTGCGGGTCCGTGGTTTTACCCAGGATGATGCGCACATTATTTGTCGTCCCGATCAGATCGACAGCGAAGTGAAGGGGGTTATGCGCTTTGTCCAGGATGTTGCCAGCATCTTTGGTTTTGAATACACCATGGAGTTGTCGACCCGTCCGGAGAAATCGATTGGCAGTGATGCTGACTGGGAGCAGGCAACCAATGCTCTGCGCAGTGCCCTGGAGGGGAGTGGGCAAGTATACGAAATTAATGAAGGGGATGGCGCTTTTTATGGTCCGAAGATCGATGTTAAGCTGAAGGACGCGCTTGACAGGGAATGGCAATGTGCTACAATTCAGTGCGATTTTACGCTGCCGGAGCGGTTTGATCTGAACTATATTGGTTCTGATGGTGAAAAACACAGGCCGGTAATGCTGCATCGGGTTATTGTTGGCTCGATTGAACGCTTTATAGGTGTGTTGATTGAGCATTATGCCGGAAGCTTCCCTCTTTGGCTGTCGCCGGTTCAGGCGATCGTTCTGAATGTTACAGACAATCAGGCTGATTACGCTCAGGAAGTTTTTGAACAGCTGCGTGCGGCTGGCGTGCGCGTCGAGCTCGATTTGCGTAATGAAAAACTTGGATTCAAGATTCGTGAAGCCCAAGTTGGAAAAATCCCGTACATGCTCGTTATTGGGGATCGTGAAGTTACTGAGAAGACCGTATCTCCACGCTTCAGGGATGGCAGTTCTTTGGATGCCATGAGCGTGGATAATTTTGTTGATTTCGTTAAAGCTCAGGCTGCGCAATACAAGTAATCGCCGCGGCTGCGCATAATTTATTTTATCAACTAAAAAGCGTATAGGAGTAGAGCCATAGCTAAAGAAGCCAACATAAATGAAGCCATCACAGCCCGTAAGGTTCGGGTTATTGATGACGAGGGCGGTCAGTTAGGTATCCTGGCCATTGATGATGCCCTGGCAAAAGCAGAAAGTGCCGGTCTTGACCTGGTAGAAGTTTCCCCGCAGGCAGATCCGCCGGTTTGCCGCATTATGGACTACGGGAAGTACAAATACCAGCAGGCTAAACGCGCTTCAGAAGCAAAAAAGAAGCAGGTTAAGGTCGAAATCAAAGAAGTTAAGATGAGGCCTAAAACCGAGGAGCATGATTTTCAGTTCAAAATGAAGCATGCACGGCGTTTTCTTGAAGAAGGTAATAAGGTGAAACTGACCATCATGTTCCGCGGGCGAGAAAATGCTCACCCTGAACAGGGGACGATGCAGCTTGAAAAAGTTGTGGAAGCCCTTAAGGACGTCGGTCAGGTCGAAGCCCAACCCAGTAAGATGGGGCGCTTCATGACGATGATGATCGGCCCACTTAAAAAATAGTAAGATGTTAACCTCACAGATCAAAACGAAACAGGAGAGACCAAATGCCTAAAATTAAAACCAACCGCGGTGCGGCCAAGCGTTTTCGCAAAACCGGCACTGGCAAGATCCGTCGGAACAAAGCTTTTACCAGCCACATTCTGACCAAAAAAACGACCAAGCGTAAGCGTGATCTGCGTCAGGCTTGTGTTGTTGCTAAAGTTGACGAGCGTAACATTGCTCAACTGATTCCTTATCTGTAATCATCGGTTACAGAGGTTGTGAACTGTGGGGACATCTCCCCCTGCAGATCCATCCACGGCGAAAGCCGAAATACTAACTAATCTTAAGAAGGAGCAAGTGAGATGCCAAGAGTAAAAAGAGGCTTTAAAGCCAGACAGCGCCGTAATAAAGTTTTAAAACTTGCTAAAGGTTATCGTGGTGCCCGGAGCAAGTTATTCCGTTCAGCTACTGAAGCCGTAGATCGCGCTTTAAACTATGCTTTTCGCGACCGTCGTGTTAAAAAGCGGGATTTCCGGGCGTTGTGGATTGCTCGGATTAATGCTGCTGCACGTGAGAATGGTCTCTCCTACAGTCGCCTCATTCATGGTTTGAAACAGGCTGAAGTTGCACTGGACAGAAAAATCATGGCAGATCTTGCTGTGAACGATCCTGCAGGGTTTACTGCTGTGGTTGAAACGGCGAAGGCACAGTTACAGTAGCCGAAGTCTGACTGTTTAAAAGGAGATGGAGTTGCTACTTCATCTCCTTTTTTTTTGTTGTCTGATTGGACTCTTGTAAATGTTTTTCTCCCTCAATGGGATTTATAAATACGGACTGATCATGGAAAATCGTATACAACAACTGCAAGAAGAAGCTCTTCGTGATCTTAATGCTGCTGAGGATCTTAAATCACTTCAGGATGTTCGTGTTAAGGTATTAGGTAAAAAAGGTGCTCTGACTGAGATCATGAAGGGGATGAGGGATCTCGCTCCTGAACAGCGACCGCTGGTCGGAAACCTTGTTAATGGCTTGAAAGATCTTTTTGAAGAAGCTTTTAGCGCTCGCCAAAATGCTTTACAGACCCAGGAGCTTGCAACGCGCCTTGCCAATGAAAAAATCGATGTGACTCTTCCGGGTCGCAAGCCGTTTAGTGGCAGCCTTCATCCGGTTACTCTGGTTAAACGTGAAATTGTTGATATTTTTGCGCGTTTGGGATTTTCGGTTGAGGAAGGTCCGGAAATTGAGCAGGATTTCTACAATTTTGAAGCACTCAACATGCCTAAGGACCATCCCGCTCGCGATATGCAGGATACCTTCTACTTTGATGATGACCTGGTGTTGCGTACTCACACCTCACCGGTCCAGATTCGGACCATGGCAAAACAAAAACCACCAATTCGCATTGTGGCTCCAGGTACTGTTTATCGCCGTGATTCTGATTTGACTCACAGCCCGATGTTCCATCAGATTGAAGGATTCCTGGTCGATGAAAAAGTTACCTTTGGGGATCTGAAAGGGGTGCTGACCCATTTTCTCAACGAATTTTTTGGTGCCGGGCTTGATGTACGTTTCCGTCCGTCATTTTTCCCTTTTACAGAACCGAGTGCCGAAGTCGATATCGCCTGTGTTATCTGCGGCGGAGAAGGGTGCCGTGTCTGCGGTGGCACTGGCTGGCTGGAAATTCTCGGTTGCGGAATGATTGACCCGGCCGTTTTTGCATCAGTGAACTATGATGCTGAAAATTTAAGTGGTTTCGCTTTCGGGATGGGGCTGGAACGTATCGCCATGCTCAAGTATGGAGTTAATGATTTACGTCTATTTTTTGAAAATGACCTGCGCTTTTTAAAGCAGTTTTAATTCGAATCGAGGATTTTTAACATGATTGTCACTTATAATTGGTTGAAAGACTTTGTTGATTTCGAATATAGCCCGCAGGAATTATGTGATCGCCTGACTATGGCTGGTCTTGAGGTTGACTCTCTTGAAGAAATTGGCGGCGGTCTTGATTCTGTCGTTGTTGCCAAGCTTGAATCCGTTGCAACTCACCCTGACGCAGATCGCCTGACGGTTTGCCAGGTTAATAATGGTCAGGATATTATTCAGGTTGTCTGCGGAGCCACAAATCATAAAAGCGGTGATTATGTCGCTTTTGCCCAGGTTGGATCAATCCTCCCCGGGGATTTTAAAATCAAGAAATCCAAAATTCGGGGTCAGGAATCACAAGGGATGCTATGTTCCGAAAAAGAACTCGGTCTTGCTGCTGAGTCTGCCGGAATTATGATTCTGTCTCAAGATCTAACCCTTGGTGTTCCTGTTTTTGAGGCTCTTAAACTGCGTGATTTTCGGATTGAAATCGGCTTAACTCCGAATCGTCCAGATTGTCTCAGCGTTGTTGGTGTGGCCCGCGAAGTTGCCGCACTATGTGGAAAACCGCTGAAATTGCCTGCTCCTGTCATTTGTGAAGGGGCTGTAGATATCAAAAGTCAGGCGAGTGTCCTCGTTGAAAATAGTGATGGATGCCCACGCTACGCCGCGCGCATGATTAAGGGGATATCTATTGCTCCTTCACCGGACTGGCTGGTGCGAAGGCTTGAAGCTGTTGGGGTGCGTTCGATTAATAACATTGTCGATGTTACAAATTATGTGATGATGGAATTAGGTCATCCTCTGCATGCCTTTGATTATCGCTATCTGGCAGATCAGAGAATTGTTGTTCGCAATGCCTCTGAAAATTATAAATTCAAGACTCTTGATGATCAGGAGCGGACTCTGACCAGTGAGGATCTGATGATCTGTGATGGTCAGAAACCAGTCGCTCTGGCCGGTATAATGGGAGGGCAGAATTCAGAAGTTCAGGATGATACCAGCGATATTCTTCTTGAGGCCGCTTATTTCAAGCCCACTATGGTCCGTCGCAGCAGCAAACGTCATGGCCTGCATACGGAGTCTTCTCATCGTTTTGAACGTGGCGCGGATATCGATATGATTCCTGTCGCTCTTGATCGTGCCGCTGCCCTTATGGCCGACCTCGGAAAAGGAGAGGTTCTTGCCGGTATTATCGATAATTATCCAGAGCCGCTTAAAACTCCGGTGTTGTCTTTAAGTCTGCAGAAAACAATTGCTTTACTTGATGCTCAGGTATCTCCTGACCAGGTGGCCGGTCTGCTCACCTCAATTGGACTTGCTGTTGAGAAAACTGACAATCCTGATCTTCTACGCGTTACAGCACCCAGTTTCCGTCCTGATCTTGAACGTGAGGTTGATCTAATTGAAGAAGTTGCTCGACTATTCGGTTATGATAATATCCCTGTCACCATGCCGATCGGAACAGTCGATTCCGGATTGACACCTGCGCAACAACGGGTGCCCAGTTTGATTCAGGATATTTTTACCGGCAAGGGGTTCTCTGAGACTATTAGTTACTCCTTCGTCTCTCAGGAGCTTCTTGGTCGCCTTGGTTTGCCTGCCGATGATGCCCGGACCCGGCCTGTGAAACTGCTTAATCCCCTTTCTGAGGATCAGGCGGTAATGCGTACCAGTCTTGTGCCGAGCATGCTTGAGTCGGTGGCCAGAAATCTCAGTTATCGTAATCAAGATTTGCGTCTGTTCGAAGTACGTCCGGTGTTCCTGCCAGTGCAAGAGGAGGAAGGTCGTTGTCATGAACAACTTACTCTGGTTGCTGCTATTTCTGGACGGCGTGAACCAGAAGGATGGGCTCAAAATAATCAGCCCGTCGATTTTTTCGATGCTAAAGGGATCGTTGAGGATCTGCTTGACTGTTTAGGGCTTAAGCATGTCAGTTATGCTAATCTTGCTACGCCTCCCTATCTGCACCCCGGTAAGTCCTGCTCAATTGAAACGAAAGAACACGGACTTCTCGGCTTTCTTGGCGAGGTTCATCCTGAGATTCTGCATAAATTCGATATCGAGCAAGCAGTGTACCTTGTCGAAATAAATGTGGAAAATCTCATAGAGGCTGGAGATAAAACTAAAAAGTTTACCCCTCTGTCTAAGTATCCCAATGTTATCAGGGATACGGCGCTATTGCTTGATGATTCTGTTACGGCAGCTCAAGTTATTGAAATTGCAAACCGAAGCATGAAAAAAGAGGTTGAGGATCTAACCCTGTTTGACCTTTATACCGGCAAAGGAATTCCTGCTGGTAAGAAGAGTCTGGCAATCCGGGTGCGTTACCGTGACCTGGAAAAGACTCTCACTGAAGATGAAGTTGTGAAAATGCATGACAAATTGATCCGCTCCCTTTGTCATCAATTAGGCGCAGAAATTCGTTGATAGCCCTTGCAGAGACCGCCTCTGTATGGTATGAATTCAGAAAAATCAAATAGATAGTTGAACATTAAACACCTGCCACAGCGGGAGGAAATATGACTAAAGCAGATCTTATTGAAAGCGTATACCTGACAACAGGTTTTTCTAAAAAGGAATCAGCTGCCATTGTTGAGATGGTTTTTGATATTATGAAGAACACTCTTGAAAATGGCGAAAAAATCAAAATTGCCGGATTCGGTAACTTTGTTGTTAAAGAAAAGGCGTCTCGCCGTGGGCGGAACCCTCAGACTGGCAATGAAATCGAAATCTGTGCAAGGAAAATTCTTACATTCAAACCCAGCCAGGTTTTGAAAGCCGCCATTAACGAATAATTGTTGAGTTCTGCGGTGGTAACTATTCCTGATAAGCTTTATTTTAAAATAGGTGAAGTTGCGGCTTTACTGGATGTGAAAACGCATGTCCTGCGCTATTGGGAAACTGAGTTTTCAGCATTGAAGCCGGTTAAAAGTCGCACTAACCAGAGATTGTACCGTCGCAAAGACGTCGAAACTGCCCTGATGATAAAGGATCTGCTTTATCATCAGGGCTTCACTATTGCCGGAGCCAAGCACCATCTCGATTCTGGTCAACAGACCGCCTTACCTTTTCCCGCTGAACAATCGACAGCTGAGCAGCGGCTGCGTGAGGTCAAGGCTGATCTGTTACGCATCCGTAAACATCTCCTTTCCTGATTTGCTAAAGAGCCTTATGTGTTGATTCTGGTGACTAACGATGACGGTATTCGCTCCCCAGGGTTGCGGGTTCTGGCTACAACACTCAGCATTATCGGACGTGTCGTGGTCGTTGCCCCAGACCGCAATCGTAGTGCAGTTGGCCATGCTCTTACCTTGGAACGACCGTTGAGAGCTGAACAACTTAAGCCAGATGTCTACTCTATTGATGGTACTCCAACTGATTGTGTTCATCTTGGTATTCACGGTCTGATCAATGAAAAGCCAGATCTGGTTGTCTCGGGAATTAATCGTGGCAGTAATGTCGGTGATGATATTACTTATTCCGGTACGGTCAGTGCTGCTTTAGAGGCTTCTCTTATGGGCCTTCCTGCTTTTGCTATGTCCTATGATTCTCATCTCCCTCATCCTGAGGGACTTGAATTTGCTGCAGAAGTTGCCCTTAAGTTAGCTAGAAAAATTCTCGCCGATGGCTTGCCAGCAGATACTTTTTTAAATGTCAATGTTCCCCATAAAGAATGCAAGGGGCTGCAACTGACCAGACAGGGAAGGCGTCGCTACACTGAGCAGATTGTGACTAATAAAGACCCTCGCGGTCGTACTTATTATTGGATTGCCGGATCAGAAATACCATCTATTGACCAGCCGGGGACAGACAGTCATGCTCTGCAGCGTGGTTTTGTCAGTGTCTCGCCGCTGAGAACTCATTTAACCCACGAACAGTCATATTGCTCTCTGCAAGGTTGGCTCGATTCCCTGATAAAGGCTTCTTAATGGATTATGCCGTAGCTCGTCGGCGCATGGTTGAACAGCATATAATCGCACGTGGCGTCGAAGATCAGCGTGTTATCCAGGCTATGCTTCAGGTCCCTCGCCATTGTTTTGTTGAGCCAGGCCTTCATAGCCACGCCTATGGTGATGGTTCGTTGCCTATCGGCGAAAAACAAACTATTTCTCAGCCTTACATCGTAGCGGTTATGACGGCCGCTCTCGGTCTTAACGGCTCCGAACGTATTCTTGAGATCGGCACCGGGTCCGGATATCAGACGGCTATTCTTGCCAAACTGGCAAAGCGTGTCTATTCCGTTGAGCGGATCGCGTCATTGGCGAGCCGGGCCAGACGTATTCTTGATCATTTGAATCTCTATAATATCAATATCAAAATTGGTGATGGTACGGTCGGTTGGAAAGAACAGGCCCCTTTTGACGGTATTCTTGTCGCTGCTGGTGGTCCTGAAGTTCCTGAAGCGTATCTTCAGCAACTAGATATTGGAGGAAGACTTGTTATGCCCGTCGGTGATCGTGATACTCAAGTGCTGGTTCGTTATACTCGAACTGAACATGGCTATGTCAAAGAATCTTTAATGGATTGTCGCTTTGTCCCTCTCATTGGTCAGAGCGGCTGGTCGACAGATACGTTCTGATATGCATTTTATTAAACGCCTTTATGATTGGATATTGGGCTGGGCAAATTCCGCCTACAGTGTGCCCGCCCTTGGTTTGCTTGCTCTTGCTGAGGCGAGTTTTTTCCCCATTCCCCCTGACGTGCTTTTAATAGCAATGGCCCTGTCCAGGCCAAATCGTGCATATCGCTATGCACTTGTCGCATCTGTAGGATCAGTTTTTGGCGGGATTCTCGGTTATTCTATTGGTTGGGGTTTCTGGGGACTGGCGCAAGACTATTTTTATCAATATGTTCCCGGTGTGAATGCTCAAAATTTCGATTACATTGGGCAGCTGTTTGCTGATTATGGCTTCTGGACAATTTTTGCTGCCGGTTTTACACCACTTCCCTATAAACTCTTTACCATTGCAGCTGGCGTTTTCAATATCAATCTTATTGTGTTTGTGTTTGCTTCATTGATCAGTCGCAGTTTGCGTTTCTTTCTGGTAGCGACCCTGTTTTTCCATTATGGCCAGCAGGCTAGAACTTATATCGAAAAATATTTTAATATTTTGTCTTATGGTGTGTTAGCTTTAATAATTGTTGTTATTGTAGTCTGTAAGTTATTAGGCTAGTTGCCATCCGGAAACTCCGAAGGGCAACGGCTAAGTTTTCAGATTGGAAACGAGAATTTTTTCGTTGTGACCAGAAAATCAAGGGGTTGCGCGGAGGCGTAGTACTTTACGCCGCACAAGAAAACCCGCAGATTGACACCGCCACAGCGGAAAAGGGCCGTTTCCAGATGAAAACTTGGCCAAATGGGCTTTTGGGGAAAGGCTGAAACCGTTAAATAGTATAGGTTTTTGCCTTGTAATTGAGGTGTAATCAAGCAGATCGGTATGCAGGTTGGGGTTCCTCCCTTGGTAGAGGGTCGTCTGTTGGTGGAGTTAAGAAACATCATGGCTAATGAATGACAGTTCCGTACATATTGCCTGGACGGCAAAGGATTGTTCTGCTGATGGCCTGGCTTAACTGGAAAGCATTTATGAGAGTTTCTCCTTTTATTCTTATCCTCATATTTCTCGCCCCACTACTCTGCAGTTGTGAAACTGGTGTCTATCATACGGTTACTAAAGGGCAGACGTTATATCGTATCAGTCGCACCTATCAGGTTAACGAAGAGTATCTTGCCAGGGTTAATGGGATCTCAGACCCGTCACAACTGCGTATCGGTACGCGGTTATTTATTCCCGGTGCAAGTCAGGTTGAATCGGTTTCCGTCGTGAAGCCTTCTATAGCCCAAAAGTCCCCAAAATCAGCTCAAAAGCCTACCCCAGTGCAACGGAGTGCTAGCGTTGCGGAGCCCAAAAAGTTACCACGTGAAACAATAACTGTTACCCCCTCTGTTGTTGTAAGAAAAACAAGTGCGCCTGCTGCGAAGCCAGCTACTCTTCACAAGCTCAACTGGCCACTAAGAGGAAAAATTGTCAGAACGTTCAGAGACAAAGCGAATAGCGGAGGAGGAAAGGGGATAGAAATTGCAGTGCGGTCCGGTTCGCCGGTCACTGCCGCAGATGCCGGAAGGGTCATTTTTAGTGGAGATGGTGTCAGGGGATACGGTTTTCTTGTTATTTTGCAGCATGAAAATGATTTATTTACTGTTTATGGCTTTAACACCAAAAACCTTGTTAATCAGGGAGATTTTGTCAGTAAAGGGGAACGAATCGCCCTGTCTGGTATTCCGCCCGGAGGTGGGGCGGCGAGACTTCATTTTGAGGTAAGAAAAGGAAAGGTCGCTGTCGATCCTCTTTTGTACTTGCCTTGAAGCATGGTGCTATCTAGTATGACTTTGTGATCTTTAATCTCTCATTTACCTGCCGGGGAGGGTGCTATGGACGAGTTTGACAAAGAACTGGATGAGGGCAGTCAGCTAGAAATGCCTGAAGATGAGGAAGATATTGAGGGCTTTTCTACCGTTGAACTAGAGACTGATGATATTGACCCTAGCACAAAAGATGAAAGTGATGAAGACAGCCACGCCACAGCTGACGCGATCAAACTTTATCTTAAGGAAATTCAGAGAAGTAAGTTGCTGTCCGCAGAAGACGAGAGGCATCTCGCCGGTCTTATTGCCAAAGGTGATAGCTCGGCACGGGACCGAATGATTGAGTCTAACCTGCGCCTGGTGGTAAAAATTGCCAAACGTTATATGAATCGTGGCCTACCCTTCCTTGACCTGATAGAGGAAGGAAATATGGGTTTAATTAAGGCTGTTGAAAAGTTCAAGGTCAGTAAAGGTTGTCGTTTTTCCACCTATGCCACCTGGTGGATCCGACAGTCTATCGAGCGGGCTCTGGTTAATCAAAGCCGGACAATAAGACTGCCTGTTCATGTTGCTGATGATATTAACAAACTGACAAAGGTCAGTCGCGAACTTGTACATCGTTTTAAGCGTGATCCCGAACCCGAAGAGATTGCCGAAGCAATGGGAACAGATGTGGCTAACGTCAGGCGTATGCTGGTGCTGGTAAAAAAGACATTTTCCATTGAGCATCCAATGGGTGACAACGAGGATTACAGTCTTATCGATACGATTGAAGATAAAAACATGGTTGATCCCGGCAGTATGATAGAGGACCTCGATCGTTTTGCTCATGTTATGGAATGGATGGATGATCTGAATGACAATGAGCGGGAAATTCTGGCGATGCGATTCGGTCTGGATGATCGTGAACCGGAAACTCTTGATACAATTGGGCAGAAGTTTGGCGTGACCAGAGAACGGATCCGTCAGATCGAGGCGAAAAGTCTTGCTAAATTGCGCAAAACAGTGCAGGAGCGCCTTCCCGACGAAAGCAAACACTAAAATTTCATCTGAAGAAAAGTTATTTTCCGCTGTGGTGTTGTCAATCTGAGGTCTTGCCAGTGTGACGTTAATTACTGGGCCTTCGCGCAAGACATTGATTTTCTGGCCACAACTAAAAATGGTTCGTTTTCAATCTGAAGATTTGGCAGTTAGAAATTTGCAAACAGGTTAATGAATTACAGGAGAACCGTCATGGAAGATTTAAAGCAAATTATCCGGGATATTCCCGATTTTCCTAAAAAAGGAATCATCTTCAAAGATATCACCACGCTATTGTCTGATGCAAAAAGTTTTCATCGTATGGTGGACCTGTTGGCCCATCGTTATGTGGGGGAAAAAATTGATCAGATTGTTGGTATTGAAGCGCGTGGCTTTATCCTGGGGGCAGCCCTGGCGTACAAGCTTGGCACCGGAATAACGCTGGTCAGAAAGGCAGGCAAACTCCCGTATCACACCCGCAGCATCAGTTATCAGCTGGAGTATGGTGAAGATACCCTCGAGATTCATGAAGATGCATTCAACCCTGGTGATAAGGTGATTATTGCTGATGATCTACTGGCTACCGGAGGTACTATGGTGGCGGTTGTTGAGCTGGTTGAAAAATTCGGAGCAGAAGTCTTCGAATGTGCTTTTATGGCAGAACTGGAGTTTCTAAATGGCCGCAGTAAACTGCCTGACGGAAAGGTCTTCAGTCTTTTAAAATTTTAACTTGGATGGGGAAAAGCTTTGTTTGCGGACGAAAGCCTTGTCAAATGACATCATCTGGGGTATAAGCAGTGCCCATGGCCCCGTAGCTCAGCTGGATAGAGCGGCACCCTCCTAAGGTGAAGGTCGGAGGTTCAAATCCCCCCGGGGTCGCCATCTTATCATCCTATCCTCTGCTGATTTCTTACGTTTAGTAACCAAATCAGCAGAGGATAAATTGTTTGTGCCATACCTGGCTAGACAACCGCTAACCCACCAACTACAATTTTCTGTGGTTATATAGAGTTTTTTCAATTTCTGAGTCTACATAGAAAATCAGGATCGAATATGGTTAATCAAGCCGACAGGGAGAGTCTGACTCCCTTAATAGTTGAAGATTGGGGCATGTTGGATTACCAGGCAGCTCTGGTCCGGCAAAATGAGCTTGTTGCCAATCATCTATCTGGTTGCGAGGTGGATCGGCTGGTTTTCGTTCAACATCCGCCCACCATAACGCTTGGGCGCCGCGGGTCACGAAATGATCTTCATTTTCCGGAAAATTTTTACCAGCAACAAGGAATCTGCTTGCAGCAAGTGAACAGGGGAGGGCTGGCAACTGCTCATGAACCGGGACAACTCGTTGCATATCCGATATTGAAATTAAAACAAAAGAATCTGAAACTGTATGCAAACGCATTCTTGAATGTTGTCATTCGGCTGCTGGATGATTTTGGGATAGAAGGCTACCTTAAGCCAGGAGAACCTGGGGTGTGGGTCAATGGTAATAAAATCTGCAGTTTCGGTATTGGTTTGAAGCGTTGGGTTTCTTTTCACGGAATCGCGTTAAATGTTAATAACGATCTTTCGACATTTAGAATGATTGTTCCGTGTGGCCGGCCTGAAGAAATTGTTACCTCGCTAAAAGAGCAGGTTGGTTACGAAATTGATTTGAAGACAGCCTATCGCCATTTTGTCGCTTATTTTTGCTCGGCTTTTCAGTATTATCCGCTAGAACATTGATGCTTTAGAAGGTTTTTTCCCGATCTTAAAAAATGTATTATTCCTGAATTTTCTAATATGGTGAAATGTGCTTTTGTGATAAAATTAAACAATTATCATAATGGATATTTAAGGAGCTGAGATGCCTACAGATTTTCAAACTGTTGTCCGGTCGATACGCGATTTGCCACCGATGCCGGTAGTCGCAACAAAAGTTCTTCAGCTGCTGGGGGATCCGAACGTCAATTATAATCACGTTGCCCATGCAATTTCGAGCGATCCTGCAGTTTCTGCTCGTCTCATAAAAGTCGCAAATTCTTCTTTCTACAGCATGAAAAGGCAGATCAAGACACTTGATCATGCTATCGCTATTGTCGGTGAGCGTACCCTGCGCAGTCTTGTGCTTGCTGCAAGTCTTGAAGGAATGAATAAAACTTACGGATTGCTGGAAAAAATGCTCTGGGAAGATGCCATGGGATGTGCCATCGGCAGCCGTATCCTGGCCCGTAAATTTTCTACTGCTGACCCGGAGGAAGCCTTTCTGGCTGGGTTGTTCCGCCACCTGGGTCTCGTTGTTATGAATTTCAGTGATCCCAATGCGTATCGTACTTTAGTGGAGACGGCCTATTCTGAAGGTGTTAATACTTCGGTATTGGAGGGGCGTTTTTTCCCTTATTCTCATGCAGTTGTCGGGGCTGCCGTTCTTGATAAATGGAACTTCTCCCGTTCGCTGGTTATGGCCGTATTGCACCATGAAGATTTAAATATCATGGACAATGAGGATGAAATCGATTTTGATGTCAAAGCCGTTTCTGCTTTAACTGCTACCGTAAACCTTTCCAGTCAAATTTGTCTGAGGTTAGGCCTTGGGCAACGCGAACCTGTCACTGATCTTGATGTTTTTGGCTGTCTTGGCGCTCAGGCGCTTGGTTTGGATGAAAATCAGGTTGACGAAGCTATTAATGAAATAGACAGTGTTTTTAATGAAAACCGAGATTTTTTTGTTGGTTGATCGGTATTCCGGAAAAGATTTTTCTCACGGGGAGCTTTTGCTCCCTTTTTTTATTTTTATCGGCTAGGATAGTGATGTTATTAAGATTCATGGTAGGTGAAAATGAAAGAAAGACTTGATAAATTACTGGTCGAAAAAGGGTTTGTTGCCTCACGTGACAGAGCGCGTTCCATGATCCTTGCCGGGCAGGTGGTTGTGGATGACCACCGGGTTGACAAGGTAGGCGCCCAGGTCCTGATCGATGCTGAAATTCGTCTTAAGGGTGAAGACCTTCCGTTTGTATCGCGTGGAGGATTAAAGCTCGCAAAAGCTTTAGACACCTTTACTATTGATGTCAGCGGGAGGGTTGCCATCGATGTCGGTGCTTCTACAGGTGGCTTTACTGATTGTTTACTGCAGCGTGGTGCCACCAAGGTTTATGCTATTGATGTTGGCTACGGACAGTTAGCATGGAAATTACAGAACGATCCGCGTGTCGTAAACAAGGAACGGTGTAATATTCGTTACCTTTCTATTGCAGAGCTGGATGAAGTGCCTTCTCTTGCGGTTATTGATGCCTCGTTTATATCCTTGGCCAAGGTTTTGCCTAATACCATTGATCTGATTACTGGACAGGGTGAAATCGTTGCTCTGATCAAACCTCAGTTTGAGGTTGGCAAGGGGCAGGTTGGGAAGAACGGCATTGTCAAGGATGAATTGTTACATCAGGCTGTTGTTGAGCGCATTGCCGAAGAAGCAAAAACGCTTCATTGTCAGGTGCTTGGTTTGACTGAAAGCCCCATTCGGGGTGCCAAAGGAAATGTCGAATTTCTTATCCACCTCGTAAAGACCTGTTGAATTCGCAAGTCATAGTGATTATTGTTGAGTTAAACCATGGCGCTGTTGTGAAACGTTTTTACTGACTGTTTTGTATTGAGGGTGTTATGAATAAGGGTTGTTTATTCTGTAAAATTGTCTCAGGTGATATTCCAGCAAAAATGCGCTACCAGGATGACCTTGTCGTGGTTTTTGAAGATATCAGTCCACAGGCTCCCGTACATTTATTGATTGTTCCTAAAAAGCATATTTCTACGACCCTGGATTTATCTGTTGAAGATAATAATTTGATTGGACACGTATACCAGGTCGCTGGGCAGATGGCACGCGAGTGTGGTTGTGCTGAAGATGGTTTCCGAGTCGTTAACAATTGTAATGCTGCCGGTGGGCAAACCGTGTGGCATCTTCACTTTCATCTGCTGGGCGGCCGAGACCTGACATGGCCTCCGGGGTAGGTGTAGCTTTTTATGATGGATTATGACAGTAAAACCGAACAACGGCTGATGACCGACATTATGGAGCTGTTGGTCACGCATCATTCGGCAGAATTATCTGAAGAAGAGTTGGACCACCAACTGCAGCGGGTTCAGCAAGCCTTGACCGATGCCCGCACTTCGCATCGAGGCCAGGTGCGTAAATCAGGTGAGCCCTATATTTTCCATCCCCTGAGGGTGACACATCTGGCCGCGCGCCACTGGATGGATTTTCCGTCTGTCATTGCTGCATTGTTGCATGACGTTGTTGAAGATACTCCGGTCACCTTGACCGATGTCCGTAAAAAATACGGCAGTGAAGTTGCTCACCTTGTCGACGGGTTGACAAAAGTCACTTCTGAGATCATGAGTAAGGAAGACCTTAAGAAGGAGACTTATAAGAAAACTTTGCTGGTAGCTATCAAAGACTTGCGTGTCCTCTGTCTTAAGTTCTGGGATCGTGTCGATAACCTGTTGACCATTTCGGCTCTGCCACCTCAGAAGCAAAAACTGATTGCAGAAGAAACCCGTATGGTCTATGTCCCATTGGCTCAGCATCTTGGGATGGGCTATGTGGCGACTGAACTTGAATCTTTATCTTATTCAATTCTTTATCCGAAACGGGCCAAAAATTATCAGCTTAGGATTGAAGAACTGCAGTATAAGCATTCGGAATTCTTACGACGAATTAAGGCTCATATAAATAGCTCCTGCGAAAAACAGAAAATTTCAGTGCTGCTGAAAGATCGCTGGCGATCCTTCTCTGTTGCGGCTGCCCAGGGGATGAATCGTGGTTTTTCAACCATGTACACCTTGGAAGTCCAGGTTGATCGTATGATGGATGCTTACTTATTTCTCGGTATTCTGCATAGTTCATATCCGCCCATCCCTGGAAAACTCCGTGATCACTTGAATATGACCTCAAAATATGGCTATCAGGCCTTAAAAACGACCGTTCAGGCCGGGGAGCTGAGAATGCGGGTTGAAATTACAACTCGAAAATTGGCCCGTTTTAACGAGTCCGGGGTGCTTGCGCCCGGCTTCACCTTTCGTCTTGATAATTTCAGAGACCTGATGAGGAGCCTCATGGAAGGGGAATCCGCTTTTGACACTGAATCGCTGAAGCTGGCTTCCGCAACAATTCAGGTATATACCCCCCAGGGAGAAATCAGAATTCTTCCAGAAGGAAGCAGCGTTCTTGACTTTGCTTTTGATATCCACGATTCCCTTGGGTTGCATGCCCGCCGTGGTGTTATTAACGGTCGTACGCGTCAGCTAAAATACCGTCTGCTTGATGGTGATCAAATTGTAGTTGAAACTTCCGATAAGCCAGAGGTACTGCCCAAGTGGCTGGAATGGGCTATCACTCCCAAAGCGCGTAACAGTATCCGCCGCTATCTGCGTAATAAGGTAAGAGAAGCAAAAAGTGAGAGTTGAAAATTATATCCTTATCTTCGGTGTGGTGTTGTCAGTGCTGTTCGCGTCCTGTGGTGCGGTCGCTGCTGGTCAGGTAAATGCCTTCATTTATCATCGGTTTGATGAATCGAGGTATCCTTCGACCAATATTGCAGCCTCTGTTTTCAGGCAACAGCTGGAATATTTAAAAACTCACAACATTGAAGTCATTGGTTTGGACAACCTTTCTCAGCGGTTAAATTCTGGTCGTGCATTACCTGAACATGCGGCGGCGCTGTCGGTTGATGATGGTTATTCGTCTTTTTATGATGTTGCTCTACCGATTATTGAAGAATATGGTTTTCCTGTCAGCCTTTTTGTGAACACCGATGCGGTCGGTAAGCGCGGTTATATGTCCTGGGACCAACTACAGGATGCTCAAAGGCGGGGCATAATCATTGCTAATCATACCGCGTCGCATCCCTATATGATTGAGGCTGTTGGCGGCGAAACTTATCAGACATGGAAACAGCGGATAAGTCACGATATTGCTACCGCACAACATGCTCTTGAAATGCACCTGGGGGCAGGTCCTGGTTTGTTTGCTTATCCTTATGGAGAATACTCGCCCGAAGTCGTTGCTATTGTTAAGGATGCTGGGTTTGATGTAGCCTTTGCTCAGCAATCAGGGGTTATAACTGAAGCGACTGATCTTTATGTCCTGCCCCGTTTTCCCATGGGGGGGCCGTTTGCAACCCTGGATGGTTTTATCAGCAAATTAAACATGAAGCCTCTGGTTGTCACTGATGGGGCTGAGGCTTCTCCAGTAATAACCACGATAAATCCGCCGACACTACTGCTGAAAATACCTGATCTTCAGACGGTTCGGGGTGTTAACTGTTTTGTTCAGGGAGATAATGGTTGTCAGGTGGATGTTGCTGCCGATAAAGGAGCGCATTGGTTTCGTGTTAAAGCGGAAAAACCATTATCCGGCAGGCGCAATAAATACACACTGACGGTTCGTAATGAACAGGGGGGATGGTCCTGGTTCAGTCATTTATGGATCAATGCTGACCATGCCGCCGGAAAATAATGTGCTGCAAATAGGGTGATGGTCCCGGGTTCGGTGGCAACAATTGTATTTAGTTGCGCTCGGATCGATTCTGTAACTCGTCAGAAGGTTCAGGCGGCGGTTTTTCTCAGTTTTGCGGAGGCATAGCGGAAAAATTTATTGTGCCGAATCATTGTTTGAATCTCTTTAATATATTCTTCCCCACGCGTTGAATAGCGCAGCAACCCTTCCGATAACGATATCCCGTCTGGAGTGTCGCCAGCTTGACGCATTTCAGAACGGATCAGTCGGAATTCCCGATAAGCTTTGTGGGTATTCAGGTTGTGCAGATATGATCTGACTGAATCATAAACCGTATTGAACTTTTCAATTTCGTAGGTTTGCCCTTCCGGGCGTCCAGTCGGGACAATCCCTTGCCCCTGCTGATAGGTCCACTCACCAAAAAGATTGTTTGCGACCCGTGAAAATCTCGAGGTTCCCCAGGCAGACTCATTGGCCGCCTGAGCCAGAGCCAGATCAGGGGGAACCGTATCGATACGCATTTCCAGTTTCTTAAATATCTGTTCAGGGGAGTTTCTATCCATATTGACGCGATATCGCTCTGCCAGGGAACGCAACGCATGTTGCTGGCTGCCGCTGATGTGCTTATACAGGGAGTAGTTGCGTTTGATTTTTTCCAGGATGCTGCGCTCAATGCGAATTTCATTATTGGCAAGCAGTACCATGGGGAGCAGCGCACGGATGAATACCGATTTGCGTTTGTTGCTTGAGCTGACGTCACCAAGATCTTCAGGTAGATTACGCAAGATAATCGGGGGCACACCAGAGCTTAAATCTTCCAGGTGATAGCCGTAGCGTTTGAATTGCATCTCCAGGGATGACACCGACTGCTCCCCCAGAATCTGAATATCTGGACCTTTGTAAATAGGAGCAGAGCTTTCAGTGCAGCTGGCCAGAACCAGCACAAAAATAACGAGTGCCGGGATGAATATGGTGTGTATAATATTATTTTTCATACGTTTTATCTGTTGCTCGCGCAACAACAGCGCATGTATATATAGAAATTACAAAGATTTGTCAATCATTTAAAATCCTGATTTCTCATATTTTACAATAGGTTTACCAGTAATTGAAATCCATGATCATTATAATTTTACAGGGAAATCGGAAACGCCGTTAATCTGGTTCCTGAAGAAGGAATGCCGCTTATGAAATCATACCGGAAAGAATTGTTTTTAAATGTCCCATCGCGGCGTGGATTCATAAATATTACCAGAAATATTGAAAACTGTCTCAAGGACAGTGGCATCCGGGAAGGTTTACTGCTGTGCAACGCTATGCATATTACTGCGTCGGTGTTCATTAATGATGATGAAAAGGGATTGCATCAGGACTTTGAGCGCTGGCTCGAAGAGTTGGCTCCTCACGAACCATTACATCTTTATCGGCACAATAATACTGGGGAAGACAATGGCGATGCGCATTTGAAGCGCTCAATAATGGGGCGCGATGTTGTTGTTGCAGTGACAGATGGGAAGCTTGATTTCGGTCCCTGGGAGCAGGTGTTTTACGGAGAGTTCGACGGACGTCGGAAGAAAAGGGTACTGGTGAAAATTATTGGTGAGTGACTTGTTAATTAATTGTGTGCTAAGTTGTTGTAAACGCATAAAAAGTTAGTCACTGATTTACATAGATGAACGCAGATATAATTCGATTTAAAAGAGTCGATAGGATCGACAGGATAAGGTCTGATAAAAGTCAAAAACTTAATGTCCACAGGGCATGCGTGGTACGGAAAATATAGTCAAAATAATAGATGTTTTTGTTTTTGGCCTAATTTTTTTGCGATGTATTCGACTTTACTGCCGTGATATCGGTGTTTTTTTCTGGCTTTAATCGTTTTAAATCAGATTTACCCTGTTGATGCCGGCAAAAATGATTGTGGATTTATCTGAGTAAATCTGTGTCCGTCTGTGGCAAATTGAAAGAGGATTATCTCAATGGAAACCATCAAAACCGCCAGTTTTGAATATCTGATCAGTCTTGCCAAAGAAAATTCTAACGGAGGTTATACTTTTGTTCTGGATGGCTCGAGTTATCAGATTCAGGATGTCCTGGAAATATCAAGAATTGCAGAAAAGCATGGCTATATTGTAATCTATTGATAAAAAGCTAGGCTGTAATGTAATTTTTAACCGAATTAGAGGAGATGCCGATGTCTGACCACTTAGAAGAAATGGGTTTGAAAAAGGGAGTCTGCTACACTCTGGAAGTTGCTCTAGAAAAAGCCATCATTATGGAAGAACGTGGCTTCCGTAATTATATTCGTGCTATTCAGTTGGTCGAGGATAAACAAGCTAAAGAAATACTTCGCGATGCGGCAAAAGAAGAATTGGAGCATAAGCATCGTATTGAACTCGCTTTGCTGGAAGGGCATGATCATCATGCTGCAATTCTGAGCCAGGAATTGCCGACTATGAACCTGGATTATGTTTTTGATCAGAAAGATATCGAACCTGGAGCTGACGCCAGGAAATCGCTTGCCTATGCAATCCATCTGGAAAAGGGTGCGGTCGACTTTTATAAAGCTCTGATTAGTGGGTGTGAAGGGGCACCGATGGCTCCTTTGTTTCAACGGATGTTGGCAGATGAGACCAAGCATTTGAAAACGCTTGAGGATTATTATGAGCGGTTGTTTTTGACGGAAAATTAAAAAAATATCCTTGTCTCATTAACGTTTATTATATCTAAGCAAAATAGTCACTAATGGCTTTTGGCGGAGACACTGATTGTCGGTAAATTTTACATAGACTTTCTTGATTTGTTTCATCGTGAATTTTAACATATTGCAATGATAGGGATTCTTTTCTGTTGGCCTAGAGTTTGCGTGTTTATAATGTAGACTCTTCAGATCTTCAGAAAGGAGGTTGCAAATGAAAACTTTTATATTAACCCTTTGTACCGCATGCTTTTTGTTTATTGCTTCAAATGCTTTAGCCTTAAGTTTTGGTTCTGTTGAATATTATATTAGCAGTGGTGATGCTGCGACTGTGTACAGTGGCACTTATCTTTTTACCTCAGTAACTCCTGGGAACGATAACCCGACAACTCTTAGCCCCTACCTTTCAGACTTTGTAGGGCTGATAAATACAATGATCGAGCCTGATGTCGGCACGTTCGATCTTTATGATAAGCTTGATGCTCCTGCTACAACTGGTTCCGATATGGCGGTTACTTATTACTCTGGTAATAAGACGGGTGAATGGACGACTGAAGATCCTGTCCAGTTTTACACTGTTAAAGCCTCTACAGAGTTTGCAGTGTATTGGTTGGATCCGGCTTCAACTTTTGGATATTGGAGTACTGAACATCTTCGTAATGGTGGCGGTAATATTCCTAGTATTTCCCACCTTTCGATGTGGAATTCAACAGATGAGCCTCCTCCGGTTCCTGAGCCTGCTACCTTCATTTTGTTAGGTGGTGGTTTAGTCGGTCTAGCCTTTTACCGGCGCCGTCAAAAGTAAATAGTATTCATGAAATGTCTGCTTATCAAAGCCCTCAACGGAGTAGTTGGGGGCTTTTTGTCGTAAAAGTTTACATCCATAGATCTTGACAATCCGTATTCCAGTTTTTATCCTTAGTGGTTCCGAAAACAACCAAAATTAAACATTTAGGAGGAATTTGCATATGTCTGACAAGGTGACAAGGGAAGAAGGAAACATTTCCATTCACACGGAAAATATCTTTCCGATCATCAAGAAGTGGCTTTACAGTGAAAAGGAAATTTTTCTACGTGAACTGGTTTCCAACGCTGTTGATGCTATCCACAAATTGCAGAATATCAACCTGATTGAAGGGCTGAAAATCAGTGACGATTATAAGGTTGATATTGCTATTGATAAAGACGCCGGTACTATTACCATCAGTGATAATGGTATCGGGATGACAGCTGATGAGGTCAAAAAGTACATTAACCAGGTTGCTTTTTCATCTGCAGAGGATTTTATTGAGAAATTCAAGGATCTTGAAGATAAAAATCAGATTATCGGCCATTTTGGCTTAGGTTTTTATTCCAGCTTTATGGTGGCGAAGTCTGTCGAAATTAAAACCCTGTCTTACCAGGTCGGGGCAGAAGCCGTTCACTGGAGCTGCGATGGAACAACCAGTTTTACTCTTGAGGTCACAGAAAAAGATTCTCGGGGCACCGATATTATCCTGACCTTGATGGATGAAGAGAAAGAATTTCTGGAAGCTGAAACTGTCAAGACAACCCTCAAGAAATTCTGTAACTTTTTGCCTGTATCCATCAATCTTGCGGGTGAGGAGGTTAACGATAAAAATCCTCTCTGGACCAAGTCTGCTTCAGAAGTTACTGACGAAGAGTACAAAGAATTCTATAAAAAGCTTTATCCTTTTTCGGATGAGCCTCTCTTCTGGATTCATCTGAATATCGATTTTCCATTTAATCTTAAGGGGATTGTCTACTTCCCACGCCTGACTAACGAATTTGATCTGACCAAGAGTCATATCAAACTGTTCTGTAATCAGGTATTTGTTTCCGACAATACTCCAGAATTGATCCCCGAGTTCCTTACCCCGCTGCAAGGCTGTCTGGACGCACCTGATCTGCCATTGAATGTATCGCGGAGTTACCTGCAGAATGAACCTCAGGTGCGTAAGATTCGTGAAGTCATCAGCGGTCGAGTTGCTTCTAAGATTGTTGAACTCGCCAAGCAGGATCGTGACATCTTCGCCCCGATCTGGGAGGATATTCATACCTTTGTCAAATATGGCATGATGCGCGAAGATAAGTTTTACGAAAAGGTTAAAGATAAGGTTATCTACCGCACCACGGCAGAAGTTAAATATACGACTTTGCCTGAATATCTTGAGCGAGCCAAAGAAAAGCACGAAAACAAGGTATACTATGCCAATGATGAAGGAACTCAGGCAACATATCTGAAGCTATTCAAGTCTCAGGGAATGGAAGCGTTGATTCTTGATGCTCTTATTGACAATCACTTTATTCAGTTTCTGGAATCGAAGAACAGCGATGTCAAATTTGAGCGGGTTGACTCTGATATTACCGAGAATCTTCTCTCTGATGATTCTTCCAGTAAGATCGTTTCAGGAGAAGATGGCAAAACCAAAGAAGAAAAGATTGAGCAAGCATTTAAGGATCACTTGGATATCAAAGGCTTGTTTATCCGCATCGAAGCCCTTAAGGATGATACTGTCCCAGGCATGATCCTGTTGAACGAGCAATCCCGGCGTTTCAAAGAGATGATGCGGAATATGGGGCAGGGGGGCGAAATGCCCGATATGTTTGCCGAGCACACTCTTATGGTTAATACTGCCAGCCCGGCCATAGCTAAAATAATGCAACTCAAGGAAAAAGGTGATAATGAAACTGCGGACATGTTAATTGATCAGATTTACGACCTGGCCATGTTGTCTCATCAGGCGATCAACAAAGACCGCATGGCTGCCTTCCTGGAGCGGAGTGGTAAGCTGATCGGGATGGTTTGACGTCTTATAAAATTAATAGCAACCACGACCGGGTCCTTTGTGGCCCGGTTTTTTTTGACCACGGAAAAAGGCCTTAATCTTTGGTATTGAAAATCCCTACTTTGTATTTTTTGTGAACCAATATCTTTTATCTTGTCAGCGTTTATCTGTGAAAATCAGTGGCTAAAAAAAGCAGTTAATCAAGCTGTCCAGTCTGACGCAGAGCCTCATAAAGAATAATCGCTGCTGAATTGGCAAGGTTCAGACTTCTTACTGCCGGGCTGAAGATGGGGATCCTTAGAGTTTGATCAATGTTGGCGTCAATCAAGTCGTCGGGCAATCCTTTGGTTTCTTTGCCGAATACAAGAAAATCGCCAGCTTTAAAATCTGCAGTCGTATGAGTCTTTACTGCCTTTTTAGACGTGTACCAGAAGCGTCCTTCCGGATATTCAGATTGAAGCTCAGTCAAGTTTTTCCACAGGTGTAATTTTACTTCGGGCCAATAATCTAGGCCTGCACGTTTCATGTGCTTATCGTCCAGGGAAAAACCAAGTTTTCCAACCAGGTGTAAGTGTGTCCCTGTTGCTGCACATAAACGTCCGATATTTCCTGTGTTAGGAGGGATCTCGGGCTCAATCAGGACTATATGGAAGGGTTCGGTTTCTCGCATAGCGCGAAAACATATCACAGTAAGATTGGATTAGAAAGAGAATCTTCACATTGCTGGGACAGTTAGCAATCAATTTGCGGTAGAAATAACAATAAAGGCTCTATTTATGGTGTGTCAGACGCACCACACAGCAGAGCCTTGGATATGGATGTTTTTAGAATGGGATCGAATAGCCTTTAGGCTAATGCATTTCTAAAATCTGATCCATTTTAAGTAGATTAGTCCGTCTTTCGGGGCCTGCATAACTACGATGTTTAGCCATACCACGCAGTGGCCCTGTCTTTATGTCGACCCATCCATCGCTACGCCTGAATTTTGTTATTTTTTCTTCTTCAATCAGTCGATTAAGGATAAAATCTTTGACCATGTCGTGCTTGCCATCGTGGTAAATAACGGATATCAGCACATTTCGCTCCTTTTGTTCGCTGTGTCAGACTATAACCCCCTTGCAAATATTCTGCAAAGATCAAGCCGTTGCGCTATAAGTGTGCGATCTCGGCAAGTTAAGAAGCGTTTCTAGAATTTGTCGAAAAAATTTACAACTTGTTTTGCTCATATTGCGAGGTGATAGCTGTATAGCCTCCTTGGTCGGATGGAATCAGGTGTAAAATATTGTTGATACAGTTTATGCGATCTTGTGGTGCGTGAGTGACATAAAGAATTTGTGTAGAGCCTTTGCTGGCTAAAATGTCGATAACGCGCAGAATCATTTCCCGGTTAATTTCATCAAGGCCTTGGCATGGTTCATCTAAAATCAAAATTTCGGGATGTTTAATCATGGCGCGGGCTAGAAGTACCAGACGTTGTTCGCCAAAGGACAATTTTTGATATGCTTTATTTGCTAGGTCTGGCATCTGTAAAATATTCAGCCATTCAAGGGCAATGTTTTTTTCAGCATTAGAAACTTTACGATAGATCCCGACAGAATCAAAAAAACCAGAAACGACAACGCTTAATGCTGTACCGGAAACCCGGTAGCTCCTTTGGAATGCCGTTGAGATGATACCGATTCTCTTTTTGATGTCCCAGATGCTCTCTCCCATCCCTTTTTGTTGTCCAAAAAGTCGGATGTCGTTGGAGTAAGATTGTGTGTTTTCACCAGAAATTAAGTTTAGCAGGGTTGTCTTTCCTGATCCGTTCGGGCCTGTTATGATCCAATGTTCTCCAGGTTTTACTTCCCAGTTCAGGTTTGTCAGGATCGGTTTTCCTACATAGGAAACGCAGATATTTTTCATGACGATGGGTGATGCGTGGGTTTCAATACCTGCGCGTGGATAAATCATGTCGGGCAGTTTGGTGGGAATGCTGGTCTGCAGGGATATTAATCTATTTAGTGTGACTGATTCCCGGACTGATTGTTTGTCTCCGGCAATCACGATTTTTCCCTGTTGCATATACGCAAGGGAGGTTACTTCCGACAGTACCTCGCTAAAGCGATTCAGGAGCAAAATGATATTTGTACCATCTTTTAACACCTCCTTGATCAGAATCTGTAATGAAACGTTTGACTCGCTGTCAAGACCATCAAATGGTTCATCTAAAACTATATGAGAAGGCCTGTCCAGAAGGGCTTTGCAGATAAGGGCCTTTCTCATTTCCCCGGTAGAGAGAAATTTAATTCCTCGCTCTAAAATATGTGAAAATTTAAGCTTCAGGGCGAGGGCGTCAAGTTCCTGTTTGTAAGCATTCTTGCCCGCCAGAATAAAATCACGAGTCAGGGTTCCGGTGTCAGCTCCGCCCAGAAATTCAGAATCGTCCTTATACTGTTCCTGTTCAAGGACTTCACTTACTGACTCAAAAGAAACAAATGTCGTATTTTCTAACTCCATATCGCCTGATGAGGGAGTTAATTGCTGGCATAATAACCGGCCAAGGGCAGATTTTCCACTACCATTCGGTCCTAAGATAGCCCAGCATTGTTCTGGTTTAATAGAGAGGGAAATGTTTTCCAGGCAAAGTTTTTTATTGTAATGCGCTGAAACATCTTTAAGGGTGATGGTTGGCAAGGTGCTTATCCCCTTTATAAATATGGAGGGCTTGTGCTCCGTTAGTAAGTCCTGATTGTTAAAATGTAAGAGGTCTTTTTATCTGGTTAAGAGAGTATATGCTACAAAAAAATCCCCCTACATAAATGAAGGGGGATCGTCCTAACTTGATAGCTGATCCATTCTGTATGTTTACGGTTGGCTGCTACACGTTAAAGCCTGCTCAAAATCAGCAATTAAATCATCAATGTACTCAATTCCTGCCGAAACACGAATCATTCCAGGTGAAACCCCGGCTGAACGTTGTTCTTCTTCACTCAACTGAGAGTGAGTCGTCGAGGATGGGTGAATGACCAGGGTCTTGGCGTCACCGATATTGGCCAAATGACTGGCTAACTTGACGTTGTCGATAAACTTGATGCCAGCTTCACGCCCGCCTTTGATGCCGAAGCAAAGAATCGCACCTTGACCTTTGGGTAGATAGTTCTGCGCCGTCTGGTAATCACGGTGACACTCAAGGCCAGGGTAGTTGACCCATTCAACCTGGTCGTGGTTGTCAAGGTAGGTTGCAAGTTTGAGGGCATTTTCGCAATGGCGTGGCATGCGGACATGGAGGGTTTCCAGCCCCTGCAGGAATTGCCAGGCATTGAACGGCGAAAGGCATGGCCCCATATCGCGCAACAGGGTTAGTCTCATTTTGAGGATATAAGCCAAATTGCCCAATGCTTCATGATACACCAGGCCGTGGTAGCTGGGATCAGGGGTGGTGAATTCGGGAAATTTACCATTGCTCCAGTCAAAATTGCCGCTATCAACAACTGCTCCGCCAATGCTTGTGCCATGGCCGCCGATGAATTTAGTCAAAGAATAACAAACGATATCAGCGCCATGGCTAATTGGTTTGAACAGTACGGGGGTTGCGACTGTGTTGTCAACGATCAGCGGTATATGGTTGGCATGGGCAATGTCGGCAATCGCTTTGAAATCGACGACATTGTTGTTCGGATTGCCGATCGTTTCTAGATACACCGCCTTGGTGTTGTCGTCTATGGCCGCTGCTACATTGTCAGGGTTGTTAGCGTCGACAAACTTGACACTGATACCCATCCGTTTGAAGGTATGGTTGAACAGGTTGTAGGTGCCGCCATAAAGTGAACTGCTGGAGACAATATTATCTCCAGATTGAGCGATATTCATGATGGCCAAGGTGATGGCTGCTGAGCCGGAAGCTAGAGCCAGGGCTCCAACGCCGCCATCAAGTTCAGCCAGGCGTTTCTCAAGGACATCGGTTGTCGGGTTCATCAGACGGGTATAAATATTTCCCATTTCTTTAAGACCAAACAGGTTTGCTGCATGTTCAGCTGAATTAAATGTATATGAGCTGGTTTGGTACAGTGGTACGGCACGGGAATTGGTTGCTGGGTCAGGAACCTGGCCTGCATGTAATGCCAGGGTATCATCGTGATAGTGTTTTGGATCTGGCATAAATCACTCCTTCTTACGTGTGTAGCGGGTTGCTATTATTTACTAGAATGGTAAAGAATGATTATCTATAGCAATTGGAGAAGGAATGTGCAAGGGGTAAACTTGGTGTGATGGGAAAATATATTTAATTAAGCAGGGATGGATACGAAAACTCTCATACATTAACCCTCTCGCAAAGTACGCAGGGAACGCAAAGAAAAACCTTTCATATTTTCCTCGGCGATCTCTGCGTACTTTAGTGAGCGGAGCGAATGAGCGTGGGAAGATGTTGTTGCGGTGCTAAAGTGTTAATATTTTTTTTAGCGAAAATCCGTAGTCATGCGTTGAAAAAAAATTAACAACTAGCTTTCAACGCTTGATCAACATCAGCAATCAGATCCTCAATGTTTTCAATTCCGACTGATAGCCGGATCAGATCCGGACTGACGCCTGAGGCTATCTGTTGCTCTTCGGTCAGTTGGCGGTGGGTGGTGCTGGCCGGGTGGAGGACACAGGAGCGTGCATCGCCGACATGGACCACCATGGCAATCAACTGGCAGGCTTCCATGAACTTCATTCCCGCGTTACGACCGCCTTTGATACCGAAGGTTAAAACGCCACTGGAACCAAGGGGGAGATACTTATGGGCCAGGTCGTAACTGGGATGACTTTCAAGGCCGGGATAATTGACCCAGGATACCTGGGGATGACTTTCCAGGAATTGTGCCAGGGCCAAAGCATTGCTGCTGTGACGTTCCATACGTAAGTGCAGGGTGATCAAGCCATGGTTCATCAGCCAGGTATTTTGTGGTGCCGGGGTGACACCCAGATCGCGCATATATTGAGCGCGAGCTTTAACTATGTAGGCTAATGGGCCGAACTTCTCGACATATTTTAAACCATGGTAAGAGGTGTCGGGTGCACACAACTCCGGATATTTTTCGGCTGACCATGTGAATTTTCCGCTGTCGATAATGACGCCGCCAACACAGGTTCCATGACCATCGATGTATTTGGTAGCAGAATGAATGACAATGTCTGCACCGTGTTCGATGGGGCGGCATAAATAAGGTGAGGCGAGGGTGTTATCAATAATTAGGGGTACACCCATGGTTTTGCTCAAAGAGCTGAATTTATCGAAATCAAGAATATTGAGCCCCGGGTTGCCTATGGTTTCGGCAAACACACAACGGGTATCGGGTCTGAAAGCGGATTGCATTTCTTCGATAGGTGAGTTCGGGTCAATGAAGGATACTTCAATACCTAGTTTTGGAAAGGTATTGGCAAACAGGGAGTAGGTTCCTCCATACAAGGTGCTGGCTGCAACAACATGCTGACCGCTGCGACAAATATTGAGAATAGCCAGGGTAGATGCTGCCTGCCCGGAAGAGGTCGCCAGCGCCGCTACGCCGCCCTCAAGTAAGGCCATTTTCTCTTCAAAAACGCTGCTGGTCGGGTTGCCCAGGCGAGTATACATAGGGTCTGCGCAATCCAGGTCAAACAATTCGGCCATATGAGCAGCGCTTGTATATCTGAATGTCGTACTCTGGTGAATGGGGGCAGTGCGTGGCTCTCCAGCTTCTGGTTGGTAAGTGCCTTGTACAGCTTGTGTTTCAATTTTCCAATTATTTTGCATGTTGATTCCTCCTGGACAATGTCATCAAAATTTGCAGAATTTTAGCAGATATGTTTATAAAGTCTATGGTTCATGATAGTTCGAATGCCGTAAAACGATGTGATCAGAACAGCATAATTTGCCAAGGATGAACACAGATAAAGGATGATATGATCAAGGGCCTGTTGTCCACGAAAGACGAGAAGCTGTTGAAAATGATCAATTCTTTCGATGCGAAGACCTTTATACTTAAGTCCTTTCCGAAGGTTCAGTCGGGAATCCATACCCTATAGCAGTTAAACAGTTGAGTTTAAGCCAGGTGAATCAAAATTATGGAATACTCTCTCATCAAAAAAGTTGTCGAAGAGCTTAATGAAGGTGTTTTGCCGGCTAGAATTGCTAAAATTTATCAGCCTGATGCTCATGTTATTATCTTTAAGGTGTGGAATGGTCGGACAACCTTCCGCCTGTTATTGTCTGCAGAACCTGGCAAAAGTCGTCTTCACCTGACGGATCGTGAGTTCATCAACCCCGCCAGACCGCCAAGGTTTTGCCAGTTGCTGCGGTCGCGCGTAACACACATTGACAGTATTGCGCTTAAAAATGATGATCGCGTAGTGAGTATTCGATGTAAAGGAGAGGCGGGGAGTGTTTTTTTAATAGCAGAACTCACCGGGAAGCATCCTAATCTAATCCTGACAACAGAAGACCAGACCATTATCGATGCGCTAAACCGGGTTGAGCCTGGCTGCGGCGGGGGACGCAAGGTACGTGCCGGCTTGCCTTATCTGTTTCCCGAGTCAGGAGCAATGGCGAATGTTTCTGACCAACAACTTGATGAGCCGATCGATGGTGATTTCCCCTATAATGAATATGCAGAATCGAGAGGTGTTGGTCGTTCTGAAGAACGACAGGACCTTCATCAGCGTTTAATTAAGTTGGTTAAAAAGCAGAAGCAGAAGATTGGCAAGCGTTTGTCTCGAATTGAAGACGACCTGGCCTTACAGGAAAATTCCGAAGAATACAAAATTCGCGGTGAACTGCTGCTTGCAAATTTGCATCAGCTCAAAAGAGGGATGGCTACAGTTGCTGTGGATAATTACTACTGTGACCCGCCACAAACTATTACCATTGAGTTGGACCCTGTTCTGGATGGGCAGGCGAATGCACAGCGATATTTTAAGATATTTAAGAAATATCGTCGTGGTGTGGACCATAACCTGCGGCGTTTGGAAGAGTCCGAGGCAGAACTCAGGTGGCTGAATGGACTGGATTATCAATTGCACGATGCTGTAAATAAATCCGACATTGAAGACATTTCAGAAGAATTGCGCCACATCGGATTGCTTAAAGATGCTGGCAGTCTGAACGCCAGACGGACAACTATCAGTAGCGAACCTAGAGAAACGACAAGCCCTTCGGGGCTGATGATTATCTGGGGGCGCAATAACCGCCAGAATGATCAGGTGACTACCAGAATGGCTAAAGAGGGGGACCTCTGGTTTCATGCGCATAAAATTCCTGGTTCACATGTGGTGCTGAAAACTGCGGGAGGACAGGCCCAAGAAGAGGATATTCTGTTCGCGGCAGGTATTGCCGCCGGATATTCAAAGGCGAAAACAGACAATAAGGTTGAAGTTATTGAGGCTCGGGTAAGAAATGTTGAAAAAAAGAAGGGGAACCTCCCCGGACAGGTCTTTGTAAAAGACTACAAGGTCAGGCTGGTAGCGCCTTTGCGGATTGAATAAATGTTTTTTTTAGAAAGTAATATTTTTTGTTGCAATGGCAAAACCCTTTTGCTATAAACGTCCTCGCTTCAAGCCGAAGTGGTGGAATTGGTAGACACGCTAGGTTCAGGGTCTAGTGCGCGTAGGCGCGTGGGAGTTCGAGTCTCCCCTTCGGCACCAGTAAATTTTAAGGCCTTGCTGAGTGTAACTTTGCAGGGCCTTTTTTGTTTTTAGTGATTTTTCAAGGTACCTGTAAGCAGATCTGAATAGATGTTTTAAATAGCGGGAGCGAGCAGATGCCCCCCCGCTTTTTTGCTAGAATTACTTTATTTTTTATATCATACTTGCTAATGGTTTATCTTTCACATTAAACTCACGGTACGTGCTAAAGATTTCAAGGATTTATTCATAATATATTTATATTAATAACTTTCTTTTACAGGTGGGGGTTATGCGTTATCTGATATTTATGCTGTTGTTGTTTGTTGTTTCTTGTGGCGGACAAACTAAAGAAGAAATGGTTAAGGAAGGGGATTCCTTGCTTGCTTCCGGGAACGTTCGCGGTTCGATAGTTCTATATCGCAACGCGCTGGAAAAAGATGCCAACTATTTAAATGCGCGAATAGGCCTTGCAGACGCCTACAATAAAAGCGGTCAGTATGATCGTGCTGAAAAGGAATATCAAAAAGTTATTTTGCAGGATTCATCACGAGCACAAACTCATCTTGATCTGGCTTCCGTTTATATTAATCAGAACCTTGGGGAAAAGGCCCTTCTCGAATTAGATAGTTATCATTCCGCTAGTGCCGAAACGGTTGAATCCCTTATTCTTTATGGGCGTGCTTACGCAATCAATAAAGATCTTCCTAATGCCGAAACCTCATTGCTAAAAGCACTAAGTAAAAACCCACAATCCGATGAAGCATATTTCTGGCTTGCTCATGTTTACCTTGCTATGGGTCAGGTAGGCAATGCAGAGGCGCAGCTCCGTAAAGCGATTTCTCAGGAGTCTCCAGAGCCTCAGGCCTATTATCTATTAAGTACAGTTCTCGCCAAGCGAGGTGAAGCTGCAGCTGCGCTAGATGTGTACAGACAACTCATCAACAAAGATCCTAAGCAGCTAGAAGCTTATTATATGTCTGCTGTTTTGCAGATGGACCTGGGCCAAATGGAAGCTGCGTCACGGACCCTTGCTAATATGGAGACGCATTTCGCCGATCGTCCTGAGACGGCACGCTTGAAAGGTATGCTGCTTTATCGTCAGGGAAAATTTGCTGAGGCAAATATCGCTCTTGAGTCTTCGATTAAAAACCAGCCTCACATTCTCGCTTATCTTTTCAGTGGGCTATGTTACTACCAGTCTGAACAGTATGAACTGGCTCTCAATCAGTTTCAAAAGACCCTCGATATCAATCCTGAATTTCAGCGCGGTCGCATTTTGATCGCTACGACTCTTCTTAAACAGAAGCGAATTGATGATGCAATTGTTGAAATTCAGAAAGTGTTGCGTAGTGAACCCGATAACGCCTATGCGCACAATATTTTAGGCAGTGCTTATCTGGCCAAGGGGGATTATGACAAGGGGATGGCTGAACTTGAAAATGCCTCCGAGCTGGACCCGAATCTTGCTGACGCGCACTTTAAGCGCGGTCTGTTTCATTTGGCGAAAGGCGAAGGGGCGGCTGGTGAGGCAGACCTGATCAAAGCTGTTGAGGCGGCTCCTGAAGTGTTAAATAGCCGATTGATGCTTGTTACTCATTATATGCGTCAGAAAAATTATTCTGATGCTATCAAAACATTGCAAGATGGTATGACCGGTGAAAAGACAGATGCCCTGCTGAATAATTATCTTGCGGCTGCTTATTTTGCCCAGAAGAAGAACAAAGCGGCAATCGAGGCATTGCTTAAAGCGCGCAAACTTGATCCTGCGTACCTGACTCCAGCTTTTAACCTTGCTTCTTACTATGCTTCTCAGTCGAAGTATGCTGATGCTCTTGCTCAATATGACAGCATCTTAAGTATTGACGCTAACAATATCCGGGCCCTGTTGGGCAAAATTGCCGTATTTAACTTGCAAGGGGACCAGTCACAAGTTCCAGCCACTTATGCAGCAATAGAAAATACTAAACAGGAACAAGGCTATTATATCTTTGCTCGTTATCTTCTTAAAGATAGTAAAGTCGATGACGCTATCGCAACGGTTGAAAAGGGTTTGCAGGGCTACCCTGACTCTGTCGCGTTGCTTGAACTCCAGGGTGGCCTTGCTTTAAGCAAAAAAGATCTGGATAAGGCTCAACTGACCTTCGAAAAGCTTGCTACCGTTGACCCTGAGAAAGGCTACAGCTCATTGGTTCGACTTTACCTGATGAAGAAACAACCGGAGCAGGCTGACAAGTTGATTCAGGAGCTTTTACAGCAGCATAGTGACCGCGATTATCCATATCTTTTGTCTTCAGGCTTACTGATCAGTCAGCGTAAGTTGGCTGATGCTCAGACCGTTGTGAAGCAGGGGCAGAGCCGCGTCGCTGATACATTGCGTCTTGATATGCAATTGGCCCGTATTCTCGAAGCCGATGGTAATCGTGCCCAGGCTGGACAATTATATCAACGCATCGTCCAGAAAGCTCCGCGTTTTGCACCCGCTCACGTTGCTCTTGGCTATATAAAGGAGCAGTCAGGAGATAAATCAGCAGCCCTTGACTTGTATCGCAAGGCTGTCAGCCTCGATCAGCGTAATGTGTCGGGCTTAAATAATCTTGCCTATCTGTTGGCAGATAATTTTGGTGAAGTTAAAGAGGGTTTGGATTTTGCGCTTAAGGCCTATCGTCTTGAGCCGAGTGATCCACGTATCATGGATACTCTCGGTTATCTGTTGATACTTAATGATAAACATGCTGACGCCGTAAAGTTGCTCGCCAAGGCCCACGAAATGTTGTCAGATATCCCAACGGTTGCTCTCCATTACGGTCAAGCGCTTATGGGATCTGGCAGTAAAGCTGAGGCTAAACCAATTCTTGAGGCTGTTATTGAAAAGGGTACAGCTCAGGAGAAAAAGCTTGCTCAAGCTCTTTTGAAAAAGTAGGGCAGAGATGATTAGACCAAAGTTTTTACTGTTCTGCCTTGATGTTTGTCTGGTCTTTTTGAGTTTACATGTTGGTAATCTTGTACGTTTTGGTGCTTGGACGGGAGCTTCTGCTGATGGTGCTCCCGATATAGTGCGCCTGCTCGTCCTCCTGCTGTTTCTTTTGCCGGCCAGCTACTTTTTTGAACTGTATGAATGGCGGAAATTTTTCGCTAAAAAATTCGTTGTTTACCGCACTCTAGCCGTAGCTTTAAGTATCTTTGTCTTCCTATCAGCCTTTCTTTTTATGGCTCCGACTCTGAATCTCGGGCGTGGTTTGCTTTTTCTCGTTTTGTTGTGTTTCTGGTTGCTGCAATTGGCCAGTCGCTGTTTGGTTTGCCGGTTTGCCAGTTCCTCTCAGTTCGCTTCACGAACCCTGATTATTGGCTGTGGCGATCTGGCTCAGCGTATTTACGATACAATTCCCGATGATCATAATGTTCATAGCTTTGTACGCTTTGTCTCCTGTACTGAGAGTCAGCCAAGAGTCGATAAAAGTCTTGTCGTTGGTCCTATCTCTCAGATAGAAGACCTCGTCGCCAATTATAAGCCACAGCGATTGATTACTGCCTTATCGGAACGGCGTGGTAATCTTCCTTTGCGGGAATTTATGCACACTAAATTGCGTGGTGTCGATATTATTGACGCAACCACTTTCTATGAACGGGCAACTGGCTGTTTGTTAGTGGAGCATATGCAACCCAGTGCTTTCGTTTATACTGATGGGTTCCGTATGACACCATTTATGCGTAGTTATAAGCGCTTGTATGACCTTCTTTTCTCAACCATCGGCCTGCTGTTGACGTTACCTTTTTTTCCATTTGTAGCTTTATTGATCAAGCTCGACTCGCCTGGTCCTGTCTTTTTTAAGCAGTTGCGCGTCGGTGAAGGGGAAATTGAGTTTTTTGTCTACAAGTTCCGGACTATGCGTCAGGATGCCGAAGCAAGAACAGGTGCCGTCTGGGCTGAAAAAGATGATCCCAGGGTAACACGTATGGGTAAATTTATGCGCAAAACCCGGATCGATGAGATTCCTCAGCTGTATAACGTATTAAAAGGGGATATGAGTTTCATCGGTCCCCGGCCAGAGCGTATGGCTTTTGTCGACAGGCTTAAAGAGACGATCCCTTTTTATTCCACCCGACATTTTATCAAGCCTGGTGTTACAGGATGGGCTCAGGTCTGCTATCCTTATGGGGCCTCGGACGAAGATGCTCTGGAAAAGCTGCGTTACGACCTTTTTTATATTAAGAATTATTCTATTTTTCTCGATTTCAGAATTATTGTCGATACGATTCGGGTTGTAACTTCCGGTTTTGGAGGACGTTGATGCTACGTTTTTTTGTTATTTTTTCATGTTCATTTCTGCTGGTTTTCCAGGTTTGTGCCGCTGATTACATTATTGGAAAAGGTGATGGTCTTGAGGTGGCCGTGTGGGGCATTCCTGAAATGAGTCGTACGGTCACGGTTCGACCCGATGGTAAAATTACCTTGCCCGCTGTCGGTGATGTTGTCGCTGCAGGTGTCACGCCGGAAAAACTGAGTCTGCAATTAGCTGATGCTATGAAGTCATATGTTAAGCAGCCCATTGTGACCGTATCGGTCGAGCGCATCGTTAATAATCGCATCTATATTACCGGAGGGTTGTTGTCTCGCAGCGTAGATCTGGTGAAAGAGACCTCTCTGCTAAAACTGATGAGTGAAATCGGTAACTTGACAGCAGCCGATCTACATAATGCTTATATTCTTCGCAATAAAAAGAAAATCAGTACTGATTTTTACGCCCTTTATTATAAGGGGGACTTGGCACAGGATCTAACCCTTCAGGCCGAAGATATCATCTTTCTTCCGAGCAATTTGCTTAATCAGGTTTATGTGTTTGGGGCGGTTAAGGCCCCTCAATCATTGCAGTATTATGATGGTATGAGGATCATGGATGCGATTTTGGCAGCAGGCGGCTTTACAGAATTTGCTAAGCAGAGCAGCGTGTATCGTATTGACAAAAATAGGCAGAAGCAGAAAATCGATCTGGAGAAATTGGTTAAGGGTAAAGATATGGATACGAATATCAATCTGGCTCCTGGTGATTATATCATTGTTGATGAAAGTATTTTCTGAGGATTTTTAATGCAGAACCTTAAGGAATTTTTTCGCTATATCCGCGCACTGTACCGTTATCGTGTGCTTTTTTGTGTTGTTTCGCTTCTGGTGATGACTGTGATTGGAGCGGGTAGTTTTTTTATTCCTAAAAAGTACCGGGCTGACACCACGGTTTTTATTGAAAGAAATGTTATTGATAATCTGGTTAAGGGGATTGCGGTAACTCCAAGTATTGATGATCGGATCAGGGTCCTCAAATACGCTATCCTTAGCCGCGACTTGGTGACCAAAACTCTGGAAGAAGTAAACTCACCTATTTTTACAAAGGATATAGCCGAACAGCAGGAGTATATTTCAAAGCTCATCGATAGAACGGATTTGCGCGTTCGCGGCAAAGAATTGTTTACTGTATCTATCGATGATAAATCCGCTGATTTTGCTCAGAAGTACATTAATACTCTTGTTGGTCTGTACGTTGAGGATAACATCTCTGCCAAGCGTGAAGAGACCTACGGAGCTAACCGTTTTTTGTCTGAACAGATAGAGGTTTTTAAAGCCAAACTTGAAGCTGCTGAAGATAAAATCATCGAATTCCGCAACAAGAATGGTATTTATTTTAGCGTTGATGAAAAGTCTACACTTGGCGAGATTCGGGAATTGGAAAAACAGATCGAGCAGATTGTGCTCTCTGAGGAGACTTATCAGGCACGTAAGCGTCAGGTTAAGCAACAGTTAGAAAGTATTCCCGAGACAATTGATACAGTTAGCGAAGCAAAAGAGAACAGCCGTCTTTCCGAAATGGAGAACAGGCTGGGGACGTTATTGTTGCGTTATACCGATAATTATCCTGAGGTTGTGCGCCTGAAAGCTGAAATCGAAGCTCTGAAACAGAAAATGACAGAGCCACAAAGTCAGGAACGGAAAGCTGAAAGTACCAAGTTTACAACTTTAAACCCCATGTATCAGGATTTGCAGGGGCAACTGTTTCAGATTGATGCAGAACTCTCTTCGTTAGGTGCGCAAAAGCTTAATTTGCAGAAATCTATTGCAAAAAAAGAGAATGAATTGCGTGATGTTCCTACCGCAAGAAAGGAACTTGGGCTGCTGGTCCAGGAACGTGATTCAGTCAAAAAGATTTATGACGAACTGCTAGGGCGTATGAGCCAGTCCGAGGTTTCTAAGCAGATGGAGATTGGCAACAAAGCAGCGACTTTTCGTATTGTTGATCCTGCTGTTTTACCCAAGGTTCCAGTATCACCTAACATGCTAAAAATGTTTATTCTCGCGATCGCCGGCGGCCTTGCTTGTGGCATGGGGTTAATTTTTCTGCTGGAAAATCTGGACCCCAGAATTCGTGATGTTGAAGTACTGGAAAGCAATGGTTTTGACGTGCTTGCCGTTGTGCCCAATATTGTTGATGGCGAAGTGATTCGTAAACGTAGGCTCGGCAATGTATTATTGTTTTTCTCCAGTAGTCTCTATTTCGTGTGTTTTTCCGGCGTCTTTGTTTACGTCATTTTTATAAAATAAAGGTTTTTATATGAGCCGCATCGAAGACGCATTAAAAAAAGCAGCACATCGCAAACGTACCATGACTACAGGTCTTGAAGCTGACCCGGACAGATCCGTGTTAAAGGCCCGTGTCGAACAGAAAACTCCCGTTGCTAAAGCGGCTGAATTTTTGCTTAGTGTTGCACCTATTAAAATTACAAATGCTCTTATCCCTACGGTAAAGGAAGAGAAAACTATCGCTGCAGAAGAATACAATAAACTGCGTTCCGCGATTATTGCTCTCACACGCTCCGACAAACCTCTTAACACTATGCTGGTCACCAGCACGGTTAGTGAAGAAGGGAAGTCAATGACCTCCCTTAATCTGGCGATTGCTTTGGCTAAAGAGCAGGATCATACCGTTCTTCTGGTTGATACTGATTTGCGGCGTCCTTCGTTGCATCGCTATTTTGGCATTACTCCTGAATGTGGATTGGTTCATTGCTTGAGGGATAATCTGCCGTTGGAAAAGGCTTTAATCAAAACCGGAATCGGAAAACTGGTATTCCTTCCTGCCGGTGAAGCTCTCAGAGATCCGCTCGACTTGTTATCGTCACGCCGGATGAAAGATATCATTGGAGAGTTGAAGCAACGCTACGATGATCGTTATGTTATTTTTGATACCCCTCCGGCTTCCCCATTTTCTGATGCCGGGGTACTAGCGGCCATGGTTGATTCAACCTTGTTCGTTGTCAGAGAGGGAAAGGCCTCCAAGAAGACCTTGCTTAAAACTCTTGAAGAATTTAAAGCAATGAATTTGTTGGGAGTAGTTTATAATGATGCGCATACTTTTATAAAGAAACAGGATTACTACTATTACTGATGGGAGTTCCAATGGGTAAGCTATCTTTTCGTAAGCTTTTTATACTCAGTTTCTTTGTTACCGCTATTATTGGATCTGTTGCGCAGACTGCCTTCGCCGCTTTTGAGTTTCATCCTCGGTTTAGCGTGTCTGAAGAGTATAATGACAATCTCTACCTGGCTGAAAATAATCAGCAGGAGGATTGGATTACCATTATCTCCCCTGGGTTTCGGTTGCTTTATGATAATCGCTCTATTGATGCGAATATTGACTATTCCTTGCGGTATAAGATTTATAAAAATAATTCTGATGATAATCAGGATAAATTTAAAGACATTCAGCGTGCTAATGCATCGGTTCTACTGTTTGGCGGAAGACCCTTTACTCTACGCTTGAGTGAAAGAATAACAAGAGATCAGCTGGATGACAGTGAGCGTTATGCTGAATATAATGATGTGGTTAATCGCTCAACGGTTTATCGAACCTCGATTGCTCCAGAGTATCGTCAGAGTCTCGGTCAGACCTTGACCCTAGTGCTGGGTTATACCTACAACCGTGTTGATTGGGTAGACCCTGTCGGGGATGACACCCAGGAACACATCGGCCGTGTTTCTCTGGAGAAAAATTTATCAACAGCAACGACCATCTTTGGGTCCTATGCCTACCGGGTCATGGCTTCTGATGCTCCTGAAGATGAATTCGATCGAAATGATTATTCCGTTGGTGTTCGCCAACAGCTCGGAAAGCGTATGTCGCTATCGGGTGAGTTTGGTTACAGCACTGTAGAATATGACATTGATGGTGATACTGATTCCATGACCTGGAATTTTTCTGCAGACTACCAAATGACGGCCGCAATTTTATTGCGCCTCAGTCTGTCACAGGATTTTGTTGTTTCAGCGACAAATGGATTGACTAAAATTCATGAAGTTACTGCTGGCTTAGGTTATAAAAAAGACGCTATTGACGGGAGTGCCGATTTTTACTGGTCCAAAACGGATTATATCCGTCTTGATCGACAGGATACTGCCTATGGTGTGCGTTTTGGTATGAGTGATCAATTGTCGAATTATTTCACAGTTCATGCCAACGGTGAGCTCGAATTTGCCGAATATCAGGAGCTTGCTCGTGATGAAGATGTTTATCGCTATTCTTTGGGGACATCTTTAGATTACACTTATCGGCGCTTTCTGGTCTCTTGCGGTTATCGCTACCGTGTCAATAATTCTGACATAGATACTAATGACTATCGAAACAATGTTGTTACTTTAAGTGGAACAGTGCGGTTTTAAAATTATGTACACAGATTTTTTTGGTCTGAACGCCAAGCCTTTTGAATTATTGCCTAATCCAAAATTCCTTTATCTGAGTAAAGGACATCGAAAAGCGCTTAGTTATCTCCAGTATGGTGTCGAAGAACATGCTGGTTTTACTCTCATGACAGGCGAAGTCGGTTCTGGGAAAACTACTTTGCTGCGGGACATTATCAATAAGATTAGTGGTGATGTAACCTTGTCCATGGTGTTTAACACCAGCGTTGATGGTACGCAGCTGCTCACAATGATCAATGAGGATTTCGGTCTACGGGTAGAAGGGCGCAGCAAGGTCGAGCTACTTAGTGATTTGAATGATTTCTTGCTTGCTGAATGTGGTGATGGCCGTCAGCCGATTATCATCATTGACGAAGCACAAAATCTTTCCGAAGAAGCGTTGGAAGAAATCCGTCTGCTTTCGAACTTGGAAGCAGACAATTTCAAACTGGTGCAGATCATCCTTGTTGGACAGCCTGAGCTTAAAGAGATTATTGCACGGCCATCCCTGCGCCAACTGCGCCAACGGATAAGCATCAGTTGCCACCTCAGTCCTTTAAATCGCGAAGAAATGGAAGAGTATATTTTCCATCGTCTCGCTACCGTTGGTAATCGCGATTGCGTTACTTTTGCAGAAGGTGTTCTTGATCGTTTATTCGATTTCAGTGGTGGCGTTCCTCGTCTTATTAATGTGATTTGTGATTTTCTTTTGCTATCTGCTTTTGTTGAGGAAACCCGTGACATCACTCTTGAGCTAGTTGATGATGCCATCAATGAACTCTCCTTTGGAAGTCCCTCTGCGATAGTTCACCCCACTCTGCAAAGCGGTACTTTCGTTGGCAATGATGAGAGGCTGGCCAGGATTGAAGAAAATTTTGCAAAACTGAGCGCCAATCGGGCTGAGCAGGAAGCGATTCTCGAAAGGTTATCAAGTCAGGGGAGTATCCTGGAATATTTGATCAACCAACAGCACAGTCAGTTCGCCAAAATTGAGGAACAACTCAAGAAAACCTCCGCACAGATAGAGCGGCTGCGTGCAGCTGTTTTGAAAGAGGGGGGTAAGGGGGAGCAAGGGCCTTTGTATTTTACTGAAGTGCTGAAGAAAAACGGTTAATTGGCCACGGATTTTACAGATAGCTTCTCATTAGGGCAAAGGCTGCCTCACGCAAAGCTCGCCTAGACCGTAAAACTGGATAACAGAAGCTTTTTGTTGGAAATTAAAATAAGGAAATTTCTCGTGTACCTTCGGGTTTAAATGAGCAGAGCGAACGAGAGAGATAAATAAAAACAGATATTTATAGGCTTTTATCTGGGAAAATCTGTGTGTATCTGTGTGGCTGATAAATAAAGTACTTATAATTTCAATTTACTATTGAGGGTGGTTAACGTGCTAGCAGAAAAATTATTAAAACAAGAAGCAACTCTGGCTGTCGTAGGCTTAGGTTATGTCGGTCTTCCTTTGGCAGCAGCTTTTGGCAGGAGCTTTCCCGTTATTGGTTTCGATATCCATCAGGGAAAAATCGAACAGCTTAAAAAAGGTCACGATGCCACTGGTGAGCTGACTTCCGAAGATCTGGCTGAAACGAATATTCACTATACTGCGGATTCAATAGCTCTTAAAAAGGCTGATTTTGTTATTGTCACTGTTCCGACACCGATTGATCAGAATAACAATCCCGATTTAACGCCAGTTGAAAAAGCGTCCACAACAATAGGACAAAACCTCAAGCCAGGGGCGACAATCGTGTATGAGTCAACGGTCTATCCTGGTGTTACCGAAGATATCTGCGTGCCTATACTTGAAAAAGAGTCCGGGCTGAAATGTGGAATTGATTTCAAAGTTGGATATTCCCCGGAACGAATCAATCCGGGTGACAAGATTCACACCGTTGATAAAATTACCAAAGTTGTCTCCGGTATGGATGAAATGACTCTGGAAAATGTCGCTGGTGTCTACGAACTGGTCGTTAAGGCAGGAGTTCACAGGGCATCCAGTATCAAGGTTGCTGAAGCAGCCAAAGTAATAGAGAATACCCAGCGCGATCTGAATATTGCTTTAATCAATGAGTTATCTATTATTTTCAATAAAATGGATATTCCAACTATGGATGTTCTTGCTGCAGCCGGAACCAAGTGGAACTTCCTTAAATTCACCCCTGGTTTGGTTGGCGGCCACTGCATTGGTGTTGATCCTTATTATCTGACCCACAAAGCTGAGCAAATCGGTTATCTTCCGCAGGTTATTCTTGCCGGTCGACGAATTAATGACGGTATGGGTAAGTATGTTGCTGAAAATACCGTTAAGCAGATGATTCGGAGCGGAAAGGTTGTTAAAGGATCTCGAGTACTGATATTAGGACTGACCTTCAAGGAGAATGTTCCCGATATTCGTAATACAAAAGTTATTGATATTGTCGATGAATTAAAAGATTACGGTGTTGAGGTCCTGGTCCATGATCCCATGGCTGATGCTGATGAAGCCCGGCATGAGTATGGTCTTGAGTTGACAGATATCGACTCGGTTGGGACTGTTGATGCCATCGTTTATGCTGTAAGTCATGCTGCCTTTAACAATATTACTCTTGAAGCTATGGCATCTATTTGTTCAAACGGTGCTGGAAATGGCGTGTTGATTGACGTTAAGTCTGCATTGGTTGCCGCTGATGTTAAAAATGCCGGCCTGGTTTACTGGTCCTTATAGATCCTCAGATGTTCCGCATTGATAACTAGGGTTCTGGTAATGCTGGAGTATCGCCAGAGCTCTAGTCTGATTTTAATCTGAGACTGGCCTGTGGGGAGAAGGGGAGTATGGGAAGCATAGATCTTTCTTTTGTCATTTTGACATGGAATTCAAGAAAATTTTTAAATGCCTGTTTTGACACTGTTATTGGATCGTGTGAAGAACAAGGTATAGATTATGAAATTCTCATATCCGATAATGGCTCAACAGACCTTTCTCACGATATTTTTGATCATTACTCTAAAAAACTTGGCGATAAGTTTCAAGTTACTTATCTGGGGGAAAACAAGGGGACCACTTATCCACGTAATATTGCGATTAAAAAAGCGCGTGGAAAGTATATTTGCGTTCTCGATTCAGACACTGAAATACGCCAAGGGAATTACAGGGACTTATTTAAGCTGTTTGACAATGATTCCAGCCTTGGCATGGTGACCCCGCAGTTGCTTCTGCCCGATGGATCAATTCAGCATTCAGCTAAAAAATTTCCCACTTTTGTCCTTAAGTTGAAGAAAATACTTAAAGCTGTTGGAAACCTGAAGATTAATGATAATGATTTTTACGAAGATTTTCCTTTCTACTCTCCCCGGACAATCGATACCGCTATTTCCGCATGTTGGTTTTTTCCCAAGACTTTGACTTCCCATATTGGTTATCTCGACGAAAGAATCTTTTATGCGCCTGAAGATCTCGATTATTGTGTCAGGGTTAGGAAGGGTGGTATGAAAATTCTTTATTGGCCTGATTTTAAGGTTCTTCATAATACCCAGCAAATTTCCCATCGAAAACCGTTTTCAAAGGTTTCGCGCAGTCATTTCTACGGCCTGATTTATTATTTTAAAAAGCATGGTGGGTGGCTAAGTAATAATCATTTAAAGGTAAACAATAACTGATGCTGACTAGGATTAAAGACGCGCTGAAATGGGTTCCGTCCTATCTTGCACGGGATCTCCTGTTGTCTCTTAACGGGTCACGTTCACAGGTTAAACATGTTTATTTCTGTATCTGTGATCACTTTGAACCCTACTGGAATCGTGCTGGAGACCAGGTCGCCAAGACCAGGTTGAACCGTTGGTTGAATGAGTGGCCCATGGTTGCGGATGATAATAGAGATTCCTTTGGCAACAGGCTGCCGTACAGTTTTTTTTACCCTGAAGAAGAATATAATAAGGATGATATCGATGCCCTGGCCAAGCTATGTCATGCTGGCTACGGTGAGGTTGAGATCCATTTACATCATCATGATGATAATCCTGAGAATTTAAAACATACGCTGCTAGATTTCAAACATCGGCTGCACGAGGTTCATGGTCTTTTGCCGGTGAATGAACGCACGGGTAAAATCTCTTATGCCTTTATTCATGGGAACTGGTGCCTGAATAATTGTCGGCCAGACGGTTGCTGGTGTGGTGTTGATGACGAAACCTCCATTCTACTTGAAACCGGATGCTACGCAGACCTGACCTTTCCGTCGGCTCCCAGTCCGACGCAGCCGCGCAAAGTGAATAGTCTTTACTATGTCAAACCCACTCCTGGGCAATCTGCAGCCCATGAGATTGGAGATGATTTGCAGGTTGGTGGTAACGAAAAGGGTCTTTTAATGGTACAGGGACCATTAGGGTTTGCCTGGGGACGCCGGAAGTGGGGTATTGTCCCGCGTATTGAAAATAGCGGTCTCATGTTGTCAATGCCCATTAATAAAGCCCGGTTTCATGATTTTATGCGCGCTCATGTGCATGTCAAAGGTGCCTCCGAGCATGTTTTTGTCAAGTTGTATGCCCACGGCACGCAGGAAGATAACCTTAAGATGTTTTTTGATGATGGAGGAGGAAGAAGGCTTCTTTCTGGAATGCGGGAATATGTCGAATCACTCGGTGCTCAGGTACATTTTGTCAGCGCTCGCCAGATGGTGAATACTATATTGGCCATTCAACGAACAGACTCTTCTCTTAATAATAACGCTCCATACAGTCTGAAGTTCTGACTATGCTTTATTTTGTCGCTTGCATTTATCTTGTTATGTATTACATCCGGCCTTTTGAGTGGGTCCCAGGGATGGTTGGTATACCAATTTTTGTGGTGCTTTGTGTGGTCGCCTTCCTGCTTTTAGTAATCAATTTCATCAATGGAAAAATTCGTTTATTCAGTTTCAATACTGATATTTTCATGGTGGGGTTTTTTGGCGCTATCCTTTTGTCTCACATTACTCATGGTTATCTGCATGGGATGATTGATGGAGCAATCAAATTTTTCCCTGTTTTTATTGGTTACTTTTTATTTGCACATGCTCTAGACACCTATAAAAAATATAACTGCTTTCTGTTGTTATTAATCTTTTTGACAGCGTTCCTGGCTTATCAAGGCTATTTGCAAGTAACCACTGGTCATGCATACGGAGGTCTAGAACCGCTATATCAGCGCGTTGGTTATGATGAAAGTAATAACCCTATCTATGTAACCCGGATTCGTTGGTATGGAGTTTTTAATGATCCGAATGATCTGGGGTTGGCGTTGGTTTTAATTGTTCCCGTTTTAATTGATCGGGTATTCCAGAAAAGATTTTTTCTCAGTGCGTTGCTTCTCCCTGTGATTCTCTACGGTATTTATTGGACCAACTCAAGAGGAGCCATGTTGTCACTTGCTGCTGGTATTTTTGCTTATCTCGTATTGCGATATCGGTCTCTGAAGGGCGTTATCATTGGCGGTGTAATGGCGGTTATCGGTGTTGTCTTTGGGCCGAGCCGTATGGGTTCCTTATCTGGGAGTGAAGAGTCTGCTTATGGGCGCATAGAGGCGTGGTATTCTGGGTTCCAGATGTTTAAAAGTAGCCCTTTATTTGGAGTCGGCCAGGGAATGTTTACTGAATATCATAATTTAACGGCTCACAATTCTTATATGTTGGTACTGGCTGAACTTGGGTTGTTGGGATCAATATTTTTTGTTGGTATGTTTTATATCTCACTATTATGGACGAAAAATTATTGTTTTCTTGGTGAAGCCTTATCCTCAGAAATTGAAAAACAGAATCGTAGCCAAGCTTGTGCGCTTTCTGCATCTTTAGTAGGTGTGATGGCGGCAATATTTTTTTTGAGTCGTTCATATGTTCTTTTGCCTTTCTTGATTATTGCTTTAATGGTGCGTTTTTCTACATTTAGAGACGTTGATTTAAATCAATATTTTGTCAATCCGTTTCAGGCACCGATTAAGTGGAGATCTATTTTATCTCTGATTGTTATAGAGATTATATTTATAAATATTGTTGTTAAGGTACTCGTTTAAAATATGCTACGTAATATAATTGCAAACTGGTCTTTTATTTTTGTTTCTGCCATTTCTGTTTATGCTCTGTATCCTTTCTATATTGATGTTTTAGGCGCTGAGCAGTATGGAGTATGGCTTCTAATTTCATCTATAATCGGTTATTTTTCACTGATTCAGATGGGGGTTCCTTTAGCAAATGTTCGGTTTGTGTCAAAGTATTATGCAAAAGGTGACTTTGATAAATTGAATGAGGTTTTAGGTGCTAATCTGTTTCTGTTCATCTGGATGGCGGGGATAACAGTTTTTTTTGGATTAGCCATTTCATTATTCTTGGACAGGTTTTTCCAAATCCCCCTTGAATATCTTTATTATGCGAAAATAGGTCTTATCATTGCGGCTTTGGAAGTTGGTTTACGTTTTGTGTTTGAGGCTGTTGAAGGGGTACTTAATGCCAGACGAGAATTTGTCTTTATTAATGGTGTCAGAAATGTCATCACTATACTGAGAGTTGCTCTTTCTTTCCTGTTGATTTCAAACGATTGTGGACTGCTGTGGGTCGCCTCGTTACTGCTTTTATCCACAATAATTCAATCGATTTGCTTTTATCTCTGCGTTAGCCGTAAGTACCCAAAAATAAAACTGCTTCCTAAAAAAGCTACCCGTGAAATGTTTAAGGATATTTTTTCCTACAGCGGGTTTGTTTTACTTTTGCAGCTTTCAAGTCGCATTAGTTTCCAGACAGATGCCCTTGTCCTGGCAAGTGTTGTGTCCGTCACCTCAGTTGTCTGGTTTGGTGTTGCAAATAGTATTTTATTATATTTGACTCAGATGGTCGTTGGGGTTTCAAAAGTTTTGATGCCTCAGATGAGTGAACTTGATTCGTTGGGAGATAACTCAAAAATATGTTCCGTATTTTTAACTTCGACTCGAATGGTTGGTTTGCTGGTATTCCCGATTTGTCTGCTTTTATATTACTATGGTGGTGAATTTATTCAACTTTGGATGAAAGATAGCTTTCGTCCAGAAATGTATGAAGTTTTATCTATCTTGCTTGTTGGATATGTTTTTTTTCTGGTTCAGCGTGGGACAACCTTTCCAGTATTGATGGGTGTGTCTAAAATGAAATGGCCAACAATTGTCATGTTTGTGGCGGCTATCTTCAATTTGGTTTCAAGTATCTGGTTTGGAAAAATATATGGAGTTTATGGTGTGGCTTGGGCAACAAGTATTCCTACGATATGTGTTGCACTTTTTCTTTTAGCTTATATATCGTCGATTCTTTCCATTCCTATACTGAAGTGTCTTATTAACTCTACACTGATCCCAGGGGTCAGCTTGCTGCCGATTATCATTCTATTCTATTGCTTTGATAGTTTTGACCTTCAATATTCCTACTTGGCACTAATTTTTAAGATAGGCGTGTCCATGATTCTCACGTTTTTATTTGATCTCTTTCTTGTTGATAAAATTTATAGGGGTAAGTTTATGAATATTATTTCTAAAGTAAAAGGAGCAACCATATGATTGGCTTTCTCCTTGGAATGTATAGAAAATACAGTTTAAAAAAACTATATGTTTATTTATATAAAGTTGCGGTAATTGGTGATTATTTTGAGGCTGAACGTGGCGCATACATTAGGAATGAGTCCGGTAATCCTCAGGCAATTCAAATAGGTCATCATGTCAGGTTGACAGGTGATATCTCCTGTAAACGCGGTGGAAATGTAACGATTGGGAATTATTGCGTCCTGCAGGATAATTCATCTATTAATTGTGTCAGCTCAGTAACTATTGGTGATTTTACCGGAATTGCTCACAGTTGTTTGATTACTGACAACAACACCCATGCATTAGGAATAGAAAATTGGATTAGACATCGCATAACGGTAGCTCCTGGAGGTAAAGGTTATCCAGGTATGGGCAATGGTTGGGAGTTGTCTGAAACTAAACCTGTTGTAATTGGCAACGGTGTATGGATTGGGGCTAAATCAAGTATACTGAAGGGGGTAACTATAGGGGATTGTGCTGTTGTTGCCCAAGGGTCAGTTGTAACTAAGGATGTTCCCCCTTACGCAGTTGTCGGTGGTAATCCTGCTAAAATTATTAAAACGTTTGATGCTCCTACTGAAACGATAACTGAAATAGCTGACCGCATATTGAAGGAATTTGATGAAAGTTCTTCATGTCGTAAATAGCCTCGCAATGGGAGGTCTGGAAAATTTTGTTGTTGAATTGACAAAAAATTTGCCACAAGTTGATCATTATGTCGCTTGTTTAACAGGCAAAGGAGAGTTGTTCGACGATATTGATGGATGTGCTTATTTTTTGGATGTTCCTAAAAAGACCTCCATCAGGACATTTTATTCCTTATGGAAATTGATGTCAGATTTAAAAGTCGATATTGTTCATACCCATAACCAAGGGCCGCAATTTTATGGGGCAATTGCTGCTAAATTACGCGGGTTGCCTGTTGTGCATACAAAACATGGACGAAATCTGTCTAATTTTGGGAAACGGAAATATCTAGATCGGATATCTTCTCTTTTTACTGATAAAATTGTCACTGTGTCGGAAGATATTCGAAGGCTATGTGTTGAACAGTTAAGGATTCCTGAAAAAAAAGTATCTGTAATCCTTAATGGTATTGACACTAATAAGTTTTGTTCACAGGTTCGTCCTGCTAGACAAGAATCTGAACCCTTTATCATCGGTACAGTTGCAAGACTTTCTCCTGAAAAGAATCAAGCCTGCTTGCTTCGTGCTGCCAAAGTGTTAAAAGACAATCAGCTTAATTTTAAAGTTCAGATTGTTGGTGATGGACCATTAAAAGAGAATTTGAATGCTCTATCTATGCAATTGGTGTTGGAAAAGCATGTTGAATTTCTAGGGTTGCGGCGTGATATCCCTGAAATATTAAATCATTTTGATCTGTTTGTATTACCTTCTTTTACTGAAGGAATTTCTTTGACTTTGCTGGAGGCGATGAGTTGTCAACTTCCAGTTGTTGCCACTAGAGTTGGCGGAAATTGTGAAATAATAGATGATGGAAAAGATGGATTTCTCGTCCCATCCGATGACCATCTTGAGCTTGCTAATGTTTTATCAGGTTGTATTTCAGATGAAAAAAAATATCTTCTGGACGAAGTAGGTAAACAATCTCGTTTAAAGATTATTTCACAGTTTAGCTTAGACATAGTTGTTGGTCGGTATCTTTCTCTATATCAATCACTTGCAGGTTCTCATGCTGAGCTCTGACACGATGACAAATCGAAACAGGTTGCTTTTTGTTTCTAGTATTTTCCCTAATTCTTATTTCAAAAGTAAGGGAACCTACAATTTACAGCAGGTCAACGCATTAAAAGCTGTATATGACGTCGATATAATTGCGCCGGTTTCTTTTTTAGAAAAAATTAAATTTAATGTTCCAGAGACTGAATATATTAAGTCCAGTATCATTTATCATCCAACATTTTTTTATATTCCTGGAATTTTCAGACAATTTAATGGTTTTTTTTATTATCTTTCTGTTTTTAATTGTGTAAGGCGACTATTGAAGTCCGGTTGTTATTCTCTTATGTTTTCCACTTGGTTATATCCAGATAGTTGGGCTGTATCTCGGTTAGCTCAACGCTATGGTCTCAAGCATTTCATCAAAGTTCATGGAAGCGATGTTAATTGTTTAAATCCAAGCTCATTTTCTGGGAAACTTGCCCTAAAGGCAGTTGCTCATTCCTCTACAGTCTTTTGTGTCAGTAAAGCTCTTCGTGACAAATTGGAATCTTTCGGAGCCAATCCTGGAAAATTGAAAGTATTATATAACGGTATTGATAAGACTTGTTTTCGTAAAATAGAGCGATCTTCTGCATCTGAGAGTATAGAATATACACATATTGACCGCAGAGTTCTCCTTTTTGTTGGTAATATTAAAGGGTCTAAAGGGGTTTTTGATCTTTTCGAGGCTTTTAGTAAGATATGTAATCAACCTGACTGTATCGATGTCGATTTGGTTTACGTTGGTGGCGGGCCTGACTTGGCGGCCCTTAAAAGTCAGGTTCAAAGAAGTCCTTTTTCGTCACGAGTATTATTTGTTCCACCGCAGCTACCAGATAAAATTGCTCTCTGGATGAATGTTGCCAGTCTTTTATGCCTTCCAAGTCATATGGAGGGTGTTCCAAATGTTATTCTTGAAGCTCTTTGCTGTGGTTTGCCAGTTGTTGCGACTGCTGTTGGCGGTGTTCCCGAGATCGCTGAAATGGATGATCGCTTAGTCACCGTTCCTTTGCGAGATAATGAGGCATTAGCTGAGTCTTTACTTCGTTGCCTTCATTCTAGCGCCAGCTTTGGTCCTAAACGTGCTGTCTTTGATAGTTGGGAGACCAATGCCCAGAGGATAGTTCATTCTTTTGAAAATAGTATATAATTTAAATTGATTGTGGGGGTCTGATGAATATTAAGGTTGCATTGGTCGGGTGTGGTCAAATCGCCGACGGACATGCCGGAGAAATTGCTAAAATAAATGGTGCCGAATTAGTTGCCGTCTGTGATCTCGAGCCAATTATGGCTGAACAGTTGGCTTTACGCTTTGGCATTAAGTCACATTATTGTGATTATAAAAAAATGCTTCAAAATGAAAAACCTGATGTTGTACATATTTGTACGCCGCCAAGTTCTCATTTGTCTCTTGTCAAACTGGCTGTTGATGCAGGTTGTCATGTGTACGTCGAAAAGCCTTTGGCTCTCAACTATGCAGACTCTGTGGAATTGATCGATTGTGTTGAGGCCGCTGGGCTGAAGATAACAATAGGGCATAACAGTGAATTTGATCCACCAGCTCTGGAAATGAGAGAATTGATTTCCAAGGGTGTTTTAGGCGATCCCGTCCATGTTGAAAGCTGGTTTGGATACAACCTATCCGGTCCTTTTGGACAAGCTATACTCGGCAGCCCCGAGCATTGGGTTCATCGATTGCCCGGTAAATTGTTCCAGAACAATTTGAATCATTTATTGAACAAGATTACCGAGTTTATTGTCGAGGATAAACCTGAAGTTATAGCGAAAGCATGGCGAAGTGATCCTTCTGTTCATTACGGGGATGTTCGGGATGATCTCTTTGACGAACTTCGTGTAATGATTAGAGGTAATGGGGTTTCGGCATACGGGACATTTACTTCAAACGTAAAGCCTGTTGCTCAATTTGTTCGTGTTTACGGAACTAAAAATATTATTGAGATGGATATTAACTCAAGGACGTGCATCGTGGATAGGGGGGTGACTCTGCCCAGTGCTATCGGACGTCTGGCCGCGGGTTTTAGTAAAGGTAAGGCTTACCGAAAATCTTCTTGGAAAAGCATTAAGAAATTCTTGAAGAATGATTACCATTATTTTGCCGGTATGAACTATTTGATCCATGCCTTTTATGAAAGTATCTCCAATGACGGTCCTTTGCCTATCTCAACTCATAGCATGTTGAGGATTGCCTGGATTATGGATGAAATTTTTTCACAAATTTATCCTCAGGTTCAAGGAGAAAGACAATGAAAGTTCTTATTACCGGTGGCAATGGTTTTCTTGGGCTTGCAGTTGTAAAGAAGACTCTTGAGTTGACGGATTATCAAATTAAATGTTTTATACGCTCCTCAAAAAACTTAAACGAACTTAACCAGCTGCAAATACAGTATTCTGATCGGCTTGAAATTCAGCGTGGATCTTTGCTGAATGATCAAAATTGTGCAGATGCTGTGTGTGATGTCGATATGATCTATCATCTTGCGGCTGCCACTGGCGGTGCCCCTGCTGAGATGTTTTTAAATAGTTCGGTTGCGACTGATCATTTATTGAAAGCGGTTATCAGCAGTGGAAGGGATATTAAAGTTGTCTTTTGCAGTTCGTTTTCGGTCTATGGAACTGCCAACCTGCCGAATAACAGTATTATCGATGAGAATACGTGTCTTGAGGCTGAGCCCCTTAAACGAGATGCGTATTCCTTAACGAAATTATATCAGGAAAAACTAGTCCGCGAATATTTTGAGCGTTTTCATCTCCCTGTCGCTGTCATAAGGCCAGGTGTAATATATGGTCCAGGATTGACTGGAATATCAGGGCGGGTCGGATTGAATTTGTTTGGGTTGTTTTTACATCTGGGTGGAAAAAACCTATTGCCACTGACTTATGTTGATAACTGCGCCGATGCGTTTGTTTGTGTTTCAAAGGGGGCTGATTTTCAGTTTGATGTATATAACGCTGTAGATGATGACTTGATGACATCCAGAGAATTTCTCCGCGCATATAAGAAGACTGTTCGTAAGGTTTTCAGTCTGCCTATTAATTATCATGTGATGATATTTTTGTCCTGGCTGTGCGAGAAATACCATTCATATTCAAATGGCCAATTGCCAGATGTTTTTACTCGTTATAAGACAGCTTCGATCTGGAAAGGCCGACAATACACTAACGTAAAATTGAAGTCGATCGGTTGGACTTGCCGTGTCTCTACAAAAACGGGTTTAAAAAACTATCTCACATATATGAAAGATAACCTGGCTTGATTTGCCGCTTCACTGACTGAGGGTGTCCTATGATTATTGAAGATGTTCAGGCGAAGGCACAGTGGCTATATGGTAACAATAGTATTGCGTATCAATTGCGAGCCTGGCTCAGTGATGCCACCTTATGTATGGTGCTCTACCGTTCAATGTCTTTCTGTCAGCGATATCAATTATTGAAACCCGTTGCTTTTTTTCTACACAAATTAAATGCAATTTTATGTGGTTGTGTTATCGGCGTTAATGCTCGTTTTGGCAAACGCTTTATTGTCTTGCATAGTGTCGGGGTAGTTATTAACTCTGCTGTCGTCGGTGGTGATGATATCGTATTGGAAAGTGGTGTTGTTATTGGCGCAGAAAAGGGTAAGAGTCCAACCCTTGGAAACAATATATTTGTAGGATCCGGAGCTAAAATTGTTGGTGGTCTTACGGTCGGAAGCAATTCAATAGTAGGGGCCAATGCCGTCGTAGTCAAAAGCGTATCTGATAACGAGGTGGTTGGTGGTGTTCCTGCAAAGTTTATAAAGGGGGTTACGATATGAAAAAAGCCCTTTTTGTCAGTTATGTATTTCCGCCAATTGGCGGTGCAGGTGTTCAGCGTATTATTAAGTTTGTTAAATATCTGCCCTCCTTTGGGTGGACACCTGTTGTAGTGACCGTTGCAAATCCTTCGGTTCCTATACTCGATAATTCTTTTGAGAAGGACATCCCTGAAGGTATTGAAATTATAAAAACAAAGACACTAGAGCCTTCCTATCAGGTGAAAATTGCCACCAATTCATCTCAAATTGTTAATCGCTCAGTCATTGGTGTTCTAAAGAGCTATCTTAAAAAACTGGCCCGTTTAATTCTTCTCCCCGACCCTCAGGTTTTGTGGTGGCCTTTCACTATTGTGAAACTTTATCAATATCTAAGGTGCAATAAAGTTGATGTGATTTTCTCTTCCGGACCGCCTTTTTCAACGCTTGTCATGGCGGTTTTTATAGGGAAACGGTTTCATATTCCAGTTGTGACAGATTTTAGGGATGAGTGGTCATTCTCAAGGAACAACTGGGAAAATTTACCCAAGTTCAATTTTATTAAGATGATCGATTCTAAACTTGAGAAATACGTTATTACAAACTCTGATGTCGTGACAGTTGCTTCGCCGGGTTATCAAAAAGCATTTAATCAAAAATATCCAGGGAAGGAGATATGTACAATAACAAATGGTTTTGATTGGGATGATTTTACTGAATTTCAAAAATCAGGTTGTGAGCGTGAGACTGGAGCAATTAACATTGTTTATGCCGGTACCGTCTGGAGCGCAACGTCACTGCGACCTTTTGTCGCTGGATTAGAAAGGGCCTTGGCGGGGAATCCGCATTTGCAGACAGCGGTGAAATTTACAGTTATTGGCCGGATTGTTCCTGAAGAAGAAGAGTATCTTATTAATTTTCCGTATCAGGATGTTGTTCAATTGGTAGGGTATATTGACCATACGGAGGTTATTGATTGGCTGAAACGCGCAGATATTCTCATCCTGTCATTGTCGGCAAGTGTTGGGGCGGATAAGATTATTCCAGGTAAAATATTTGAATATATGGTGTCAAGGGCCGCAGTTCTAGCCATAGTTCCTGATGGTGAATGTGCATCGATTGCAAATAGTATAACCGGTTTTTATGTCGTGGATCCTAATGATATTGTCGCAATTACGGAGCAGATAATCTCTTTGTGTGATGCTGCTTTTGAAGTCGGGTTGACCGAAAAATCTGGAATTGAAAACTTTGACAGAAGAGTCCTGACCAGCAAGCTTGCTAATACTTTTAACGGGTTGAAATCCTAATGTTAGAAGTATTGATAGTTATTAATGTTGGTTGTAAGCTTGAAAATAGATAAAAGCGTCAATATGAGAACGGAGTAATTAAATGAAAAGTATCAGCATTGCGAAAGTAGTCCTCTTTTGTCTGTGTGTCTTTTGTCCTCTTTCTGTTTCCGCATATGGTCCCCCAGACTATCTTCCTGATGGGGCCCATCCACGGATTTGGTTGACTTCAACCATGCTATCTGAGCTTGATGCTATTCAGGAAAGTAACGGGGCTTTGTGGTCCGAACTGGAAAAATGGTGTGATACTCATCTTGGAGATAAAGGCTATGATTTAGGGCTTGCTCAGCAGCCAAAATGGGATAGAAGCATAACCTCAGGTTCGGATTATATTGGTGGATATCGTATGTCAGGGTATCGTCAATATATTCTGTCGTTTGCTCTTGCGGCTAAACTGCTTGAAGACGATAACCCGGCAAAGGCTCAATCCTATTTTGATTATGTAAGGGCAATTATCATCAATGGCATTGCAGGTTCTATGAGTGCTGGGGACGAGGCCAACAATGGCCTTCAGGCAATTAGAAATGGGGAAAGCAGTTACGACAGCACCACCAATAATAGTGAGGCTGCTGCACTTGGCCTTTCAAGTACATATAGCTATAAACTGGGATATCCTGCTCGTAACGTATACCCTGTAGCATTGGCATATGATTGGCTTTACGATTATTGGTCGGATTCTGATAGGAAAATTATCCGCAATATGCTTTTCCGCTGGTATGACTGGATGAGGGGAGTCAGATCAGAATTTAATAATGGTGTACTTGTTGGGACAACTCGTTATTACGAGGATACCGATGGTGATTGTACGGGCAATAATGTTTGTACCTCAGCATCTGGGGATGCACAAAAAGCGTATGCGTACGAAAGTGAAGGAAATAATTTTTTCGGTGGCGAGCTTGCTTTCCAAATTATGGCTGTAATGGCTACATATGGAGATGACGCCTATGCTGCCACACTATTGTCAGATTTAGTTTCAGACCCATTAAAAAGGGCTGCTGATGCCTATACTAGCGATCTTCGCCTTTCAGGTGGTGATTCTTCTGAAGGCGCGAGTTACTATGGTGGCTATGAGTTTTCTGCTCGGGGGGTGCTTGCATACGCTACCGCCACAGGTAATGATTTATCGGATTTTGGCAATTGGCCTCTTGAACTGTTAAGCAATAATATACAGCGCCTTTATCCTGATTTGACTCAAATACCTATATGGGGAGATACGAACTCAAATAGTTTAGGTTTCAATCTAGGTTACATTCTTGGACCTTTTTATGGCATTAATGCGCAGCTGAATCCCTCTAACGCATATACCGGTGTAGCAAAATACTTGCTTGAAAATGGCTATACTCAGCGCGCAATGAATGCTGAGGAAAACCTGCTCTGGCTGTATAAACAACCAACATCAAAAGTACAGAGTCCAGACGCTGCAGGCCTTGCTACATTCTATCATGCTGCAGGAACTGGTTTGATTACAATGCGTTCAGGATGGTCAAATCAAAATACCGATGTGTTTGGTGCGATCAGGATCGAGGCAAAACGTGAAGCGGCGCACGAAAACTATGATGATGGCGGGTTCTATATTGCGCGTGGTGATGATCCTTTAATTGGGCGAATAACCTACGACGACCGTAGCAAAATGACATCTACAATTGTTTTTGCCGATCAGGAATATAACTCACCAGATCCAGATAGTATAAAGGATACTGCAATTGATAGAGCTATAAATGCAGCCGATTATGCATATGCGAGTGGTCACATAACAACACCAACAAGTGGTTCGCTTTATCAATATACAAATAAGGCTGAACTGTTTAAACGTTCTATGCTTTATGTCCGACCAAACATTTTTATTATCTACGATGTGACAAAAAGCCATGAATCCCGTCCTGATACAAAAGCGTGGTACGTACAATTTTATGGTGAGCCAACAATAACAGGTACAACCAGTTCATACACCTCTGGTGATTCATCCGTTTATGTGAATGCGCTTTATCCTTCGGGCATATTATCAAAAGAGGAGCAGGTCTCCTCCTATACCCCTAAAAGTTGGTGGAATACGCATCTCTCTGTTGAGGGAAATCAGTACGATCAATTTTTACACGTCATTCAGGTCACGGAATCGGGAGTTAAACAAACGACCCAATCCTTAATTGCAGGGGAGAAGACGCGAGGGGCGTTGATAGGATCTATTGTTGCGATGTTTTCTTCGGATGAAGAAGGTGCAGATATAACTGGTGGCGCCAGTTATACCGCCGACGCAACAATCCATTACCTTTGTGATTTGCCGCCGTATGCTAAGGTCATTGTTAGTCGCAATGGCGTTGAGTTGGGGGTTTTTAGCTCTGGTAAAGTTGGCGTTATCAGCTTTTCAAGTGATCCGGGTACCGCTTTATATACGATTGAAGTTTCTGGTGGAGGAAACGTCATCCCACCTGTTCTTAGAATTAATTAGATCTCTTTTAAGAGGAGGCCTTTTGTCATAAAAGGCCTCTTTTTTGTATGGCGATAAAATGAAATATTTTATTAAAAAACATATTTTTAAGTACTCAGGATATTTAGATTATAAATTGAAAAGATTATCGCCAGGGCTCTATGTGTTCAATTATCATCGAGTAGGTGAAATTGATCACAATGATTTTGATGATAATGTTTTTTCCTGTGATGCTGCTATGTTTAGGCGGCAGGTTGGTTTTATTAAAGAGAACTTTGAGCTTATTAATATTCCTACCCTTGTTAATTTGCTTAATAGTAATGCTGTGCTGGAGAGGCCCTTAGGGTTAATTACTTTTGATGATGGGTATATAGACAATTATGAAGTTGCTTTTCCTATATTAAAGGAATGGTCGGCTTCTGCAGTTTTTTTCCTTCCAACATCTTATATTAATAGTAATATTATCCCGTGGTGGGATGAGATTGCATGGATGGTCAAGAATACAAATAAGAAGCAAGTTTCTTTTCTTGATGGGAGTCCAGATATTTCTATCGATAGAGGGAATATATCTCAAACGATCAGAGATGTCTTACGCCATGTTAAAAGTAATACTAATACGACTATTTTTGAAAAAATCAATAGTTTGCGCAATTCTCTTGATTGTATATTGCCAGAGCAGAAAGCCCAATCCTTGTTTATGTCGTGGGATCAAGTTTTAGAGATGAAAAATTCTGGAATGGATATTGGTTCACATACTCACAGCCACTGTCTTCTTTCTCATTTAACCTGTGAGGAGCAATTGGATGAACTTGTTCATTCGAAGAAAATTCTTGAATCTCAATTATCTGATGCTGTAGCTAGTATCGCTTATCCTGTAGGGAAGAGTCATACTTATACCAATGATACAATTAAAATGTGTCAACAAGCAGGATATGATGTGGCTTTTAATTTTATTCATGGATTCAATTTATCTGTCAGTAATAAGCCTTACGATTTAAATCGATTGGCAATGGATGGAAATCAAGACGAGGATGATATTAAGCTTGTTCTGGCGTCGCTTTAAGAAATTGTAAGGTTATTATATGTTATCTGGATTTTCCTCTTTTAATAACAGACTAGTGATTTTAGGAAGTAGTGTAACTGCGTTGGCTGTAGTCCGCGACGCTTATCGCCTTAAGATGTCTCCATTAGTTTTTGACACCGTGTCTGGTATTGCTAGTTCCTCACGTTTGGCTACATCACTAATTGTTTCTGCACCGACAGAGGTCTTCCCACTTCTAAAGAAGCATGCAGAGGTTCATAAATTATGGCTACTGGCAACAAGTGACTTTTGGATAAAGTTCATAGTTGATAATAGGGGACAACTTGATGAGCTATGCGAGAAGATACTTCATGCATCTGATGAAATATTAGAGATTTGTCTGGGAAAACAAAAATTTTCATCGTTTTGTCTGCAGAACAATATACCCGTTCCTCAATTATACACTCGGTTAGATATTGAGAATGGGACACCAGAAACCTTCTCCTATCCCTTGTTGATCCGGCCTGCTGAAACCCATAGTAGTAAAAAATTAGTGCCTAAAGCTATTGAGGCTTATGACTATAAGCAATTGTTAAATACAATAGCGCAATATGATGCTGTTGGGGTTGAACCAATTATCACTCAATCATTATTGGGCAAAAATTTAATTCAAATTTCTGTTGGGGTCTCGCGAAATAAGCGAGATTCCAATGTATACGCAGCACAAAAAATTCGACCACTTCCTGAGGCTTGTAGTGTTGGTAGTTTTGTTGAGGTCATTGATGATGCCGAAGCTTTGCAGGTTGCCACTCGTTTTTTTGATGTCATTGATTACTATGGGATTGGCGAGCTTGAAATATTGAAAGATTTAGACACTAACCAATATTATGTGATTGAAATGAATGCCAGGCCCTGGGTCCAATATTCATTAGGTCCATATATTGGTTGCCCATTGCTTGGACTATTTGTTAATGGGGAAAAGCAAACAACGCTATCCAGCAAGACGGCTGCATGGATAGATTTTCTGTCAGATGCCTATTGTTGTTTTTCCAGAACAATTGGGTGTGTTCGCTTGGGGAAAATTAGTATTTTCCAGTGGGCTAAAAGTTTGTTTCATGTGAAGAGGTGTGCATATCTCTGTCTGCTGGACCCATATCCCGGTATCCTAAACTTTTTAAAGTTTTTTTATAGAAAATAATATCTGTAATAAGGTGTCGTTGGGTTTGATGTGTCAGTGATTCAGGATGCTTCTGTGAGGCCCCCTATGTCTTAACATAGATGTCGCCTCAACTGATGAGGTGACATATGAGATACACACGAGCAGTCAAGGTCGGCATTCTGAAGAAAGTTCTGCCACCTGAGAACCGAAGGATACCGGAAGTCAGTCGAGAAACCGGTGTCAACGATCAAACGATCAGAAATTGGATTAAGCAGTATAAATCTGGTAATTTTGACGATGTGAACTCAGAAAGTTGCCCTCGTTTTATGACAGCCAAAGAGAAGTATCAAATTCTACTTGAGGCTTCTGGTTTGGTTGAAGACGAGCGTGGTCGTTTTCTGCGTGAGCGAGGAATCCACTCGGAACATCTCGTCATCTGGGACCAGGAGCTGCGTGAAATTATGGCCAATAAACCCGATCCAAAGGATCAAGAGCTCCGTGAGCTCAAGAAGAAAAATAAGGAACTGGAGAAAGAGCTGCAACGTAAGGAAAAAGCCCTCGCCGAAGCGGCCGCTCTGCTTATTCTCAAAAAAAAACTGGACACCCTTACGAGGGATCACGAGGGCGACTGATTCTTGAAGATCATAAGCGAGAAGTCATTGTCCTGATCGATGAAGCGTGTCGCAACGGAGCTCGCTACAGTAAGGCCTGTTGGGTTGTCGGTATTTCGATTCGTACGCTGCAGCGCTGGAAATACCGTGGCACCAAAGACAAGAGAAAAGGTTCCGTTAAGAGAGTCGCCAGAAAACTTCCGCTGGCTCACCGAAATGACATTGTAGAGCACTGCAACTCAGCACGTTTCCAGGATCTGAACCCGCATGAAATTGTTCCATTGCTTCTCAATGAAGGGACTTACCTGGCATCGGTCAGCACGTTCTACCGGGTTTTGAAGGCCGAGGACCTGATCCATCATCGGAGTAACACCAAGCCCAAAAGCGGATGCCGCAAGCCTCCAGAACAGGTGGCAACGGGTCCGAATCAGGTGTATTGCTGGGATATCACATGGCTGCCGAGAACAGTCAAAGGACTTTTCTTTTATGCCTATGTGATCATAGATATTTTCGACAGAATGATCGTTAGCTGGGCTGTCCATGAAGAAGAAAGCGAGCATCACAGCAGGGATCTTTTTGAGCGAACATTACAAGGCAAGAAAGCCGTCTTGCGGGCTCTCCATTCCGACAATGGTCATCCAATGAAGGGCATTAGCCTGATGGCGCTTTTGACAGAACTGAATGTCGAGATATCGCGTAGTCGACCACGCGTGAGCAATGATAACCCGTTTATTGAATCACTCTTTAAGACACTGAAATATCGGGTGAGCTATCCACTGCGTTTTCGTGATCTAGATCACGCAAGAGAATGGTTGTCAGGGTAGTGTAAAGAATCTTTCGCTTTTTTCGGCAGCGCCCGATTTTAGTTAGCCTGCATCCGCCTCCATCATTTGCTCAAAATCCTGTTCCCTGAGTAAGTCCATGTTCAGATATTTCTTCTGCCCCCATTTTGTTCCAGCAATATGTCGTAATCTTGCGGCACACAGCATTAATGCCGAATGACCATCGGGGAATGCGCCGACAACCTTAGTTCGGCGCCTGATTTCCTTCATAATACGCTCAAGAGCATTGTTGGTGCGAATCCGACTATGATGACTCCTTGGAAATTTATAGTAAGTCAGAGTTTCATCTATCGACTCCCGAACTTTCTGAGCGGCCTCTTTCAAACGTAAGGCTTCAAGCTTTTCAATGATCTGCTCAGCTTTTTCCTTGGCTGCAGCTTTGTCTTCAGATGCATGGATCGCTTTCAGCATGGCCGCGACGTCTTTAACCCGTCTTCTTGGAACAGTATTGAACACATTCCGTAAGCGTTCCGCCATGCCTCACTTGTTGAAAATATCGTAACTGTCGTAGGCTTCGCCCTATGACACCTACAAAAGACCTGACAATCCTCAAAACAGACACCCTCGGTCGTCGTGAGCCTACCAGCCCGGAACAACGTGATGCGTGGTTGGATGCATTTGAACGAACCAGCATGAGTGGAGCCGCTTTTGCACGGCTCCATGGTATTCGTTATACAACCTTCGCCCATTGGCGGAAGGTACGCAGACAGCAACGACAAGCGGTTGACACAAAGCCCACTGACTTTTTCGAAGAGGTTGAAATTCGTCGCCCCCATCCTGAAGCCAGCGGGTTAAACATCTCTCTGCCAGGCGGTGCCAGCGTCACGGTGACCCGACCGGAGCAGTTCCCACTGGTCGCAGCCCTGCTGAAATACCTGGATTGTGCATGTTAAGCTTTGCCGGTGCTCTCAAAGTCTTTGTGGCCCTGGAACCGCAAGACATGCGTAAAAGTTTCAACGGCCTGGCCGCTGTTGTTCAAGAACATCTCGGCAGCGATCCTTACCAGGGGGCTCTTTATCTCTTTACCAATAAACGGCATGATCGTCTCAAGCTCCTGTTCTGGGACGGTACCGGATTATGGGTTGCGGCCAAACGTCTTGAACAAGGACGGTTCAGTTGGCCAAGGCCATCAAAATCCGGTCAAAAACGTCTATCACTTACCCCGGAAGCATTGGCCCTGCTGACCGATGGCATCGACCTCAAGGGAGCCAGAATGCGTCCCTGGTACGAGCGTGAGTAGTCTCTATAAAGATGCTAAAAACTCGTCTTTTTTCTTCCGTAAACACCTGAAATCCTGTATCTTTAGGGCATGAAGAAATCTGACACTATCGCCCGCCAAAAACAAGAAATTGAGTCGCTACGCGAAGAAAATCATCTGCTGCGCCTGAAGGTTGACGCCTTGATCCGCCGGGTCTTTGGTGGCGGTCAAAGTGAAAAACTTTCCAGCGACCAACTGGAGATGTTCGACGACGACACGCCGGGGCAGTCCCAGGCTTGCGCTGAACCACCGACAGAAGCGCAAGCCGTGAAAAAGGCCCGAAAGAGCCAACCCCGTCGGCCCCGTTATCTCGAAGACCTTCCTGTTGTCGAGGAGATTCTTGATCCTGAAGCCGTCAAGGCGAATCCATCTCACTACCGTCACATTGGCCAAGAAGTCAGTGAGCAGCTCGACTATGAGCCGGGGCGTTTTTTCTTGCGTAAACAGATCCGCCGCACCTGGGTGAAGCGCAACGCTCCCGATGCCGTCCCTGTCACAGCTCCACTGCCACCAAAACTTCTTGAGCGTGGTCTCTTGGCTCCCGGCCTTCTGGCCCATATCGTCATCGGCAAATATGCAGATCATCTTCCCCTTTATCGGCAGGAACAAATCTTCAGCCAACGTTACGATGTTCACCTTGGCCGCAATACTCTGTGTCGCGCCGTTGAGCTTGTTGCCGGATGGTTACAGCCCATAGCCCGGCGAATGTTTGAAAACCAGTTGGCCAGCGGATACGTTCAACTTGATGAAACCCCAGTGCGCTTTCTTAGTAAAAAGCCGGGTAAAACATCCAAAGGTTACTTGTGGGTGTGTAACGCCCCGCGCGGTGATACGGTATTTCACTGGGCTGCCGGACGCGGCTACGACCATCTGCAACGCTGGTTGCCCGCTGACTTTAACTGCATCATTCAAACTGACGAATATAAGCCCTATGACAAACTCGCAGCCGACTTTAAGGTGCCTGCCCATGCGCACTGCTGGGCACACGTGCGCCGCCGTTTTTATCAGGCTCTCGAAGCAGGAGAACATACGGTCCGTAACCGTTGGATTCTTCATCAGATCGGCCTGCTTTATCACATTGAAAGCAGACTGCGTCAGCAACACGGCAGCCCTGCATTACGTGCCGTCGTTCGCACCTGGCAAAGTCGCCCGATCCTTGATCGTCTTTTTGTCGTCTTTGATCGCATGCTCAAAAACGGCAATTATAAACCGAAGACCATCACCGGCACGGCCATCGCCTATGCCCTGCGTCAACGTGAAGGACTTCAGGTCTACGTTGACCAAGGTCAGGTAGAAATCGACAACAACCTTGTTGAAAATGCCATCCGTCCGGCTGCTCTTGGTCGCAAAAACTGGCTGTTTATCGGTGATGAAGATGCTGGATGGCGCAGTGCTGTCATCTATAGCATCTTGCAAAGCTGTAAAACTCAAGGTATCGATCCCTACACCTACCTCAAAGACGTTCTCGAACGTCTTCCCCACATGACAATTAAGGACATTGACCAGGTCACTCCAGCAGCCTGGGAGAAAACACGGATGTTAAAACGCGCATCGTAAGTGTCGTAGGTGTTCGCCTACGACATTTACGAATCTCTACCTGTCAATTGGGGCTACGCGGAACGCTTACCACATTCCGGTAAAAATGGACCATACAACGTTGCCATTTGGTCTCCGGATAGTATTCGGCCAATGACTCTACCAGCCCCATACAGGCATCGGTTATAAACAGGCGAACACCGCGCAAGCCGCGCTCCTTCAAATGCCGCAGGAATCCAGACCAACCCGCCTTGTCTTCTTTGTGTCCCTCAGCAACACCGAGAATCTTGCGATAGCCATCACTGTTAACGCCGATCGCAACCAGGACAGAAACGTTGCTGACTTCTCCGGCCCAGGAACGTTTTAGAACGATACCATCCAGATAAACATAAGGAAATTCGTCCCCAATGGGCTGCTTCCGCCATTGCTCGATCTTTGTGTAGACTTTTTTATTCAGATTGCTGATCGTTCCGGGACTGACTTTCGTGCCCCACAATGCTTCGGTAATATCCTCGACACGTCGAACCGATACGCCAGCTAAATACATTTCGATCAAAGCTTCTTCAACGGATGCTTCCCGACGTTTGTAGCGTTCAATGATCGCTGTCTCAAAGGTCTGTTGCCTCAATTTAGGGACCTTTAAATTGACTTCACCAGCCGTCGTTTGAAGTTTCCTTTGATAATGCCCGGCCCTGGTATCAGTACGTGCCTCATTTCGTTGGTATTTCTCAGCATTGCATAAGCGATCGGCTTCTGCATCCAACATGTCATTCAACGTCTGCTCGACGGTACTACGTACGATTTGACCCAAGTGATTTTTGACAGCAGCTTCATTCAGTTGAATGATCTTATCTTGCTTTGGTGTACAATCATTTTCCACGGCAGTGTTCTCCTTTGGACTAGAGTTTGTGTTTGGCGATACAATTCTAAACATTTAGGACACTGCCGTGTCTTTTTAAAAAAGCGAAAAATATTTTACGTTATCTACAACACCGAGCACCTGCATTCGGCAATTGGCCACGTAACGCCAAAACAGTTACGAAGTGGAGAAGCGAAGGCGATTTTTGAGCGCAGAAATGCTGTCATGCAGCAAGCTCGGACAGCTTATCCAGAGCGCTGGGGATCAAGGGCGATGAAAGTCTGGGGGGCTCCACAAGAGGTTGTGTTAAACCCTGAAAACAAGCGTTGATTGTTAAAAAACAGGCGACATCTTTGTTGACATTAACCGGGCCGGCCCTATTCAGGCAGATATTCGTAAGTGCCGTAGGCGAACGCCTGCAACACTTACGAAGTATGTTTGACCGTACCTGTCTTGCTTACAGAATGAAGCCCACTGTATTTGGCTTTTTTCACAGAAAAAAGTTTAGTATAGCGTTTATGGCTCCTTACCTCTTGTACTTCTTTTTATAAATACTGTCGTTTTAATAAAATGAATAAAAGTCCGACTATATTTGCTGTAAAGAGAACGAATGATTTGGGCTCGGGTATGGGGACATTGCCGTCCGTTATTAACCAGGTTCCTGTTGCAGAATAAATTCTGTTCCAGATAGAAACGGCGACTTCTCCTGGATTATCAACGCTATTGAGGTTGCCCAAAATAGTCAGGAGCGGCTCGCTTTCAATAAATGATAGGTTTGTATAATTAAAAATGATGCCAGATTCATTTATTGTTAGTGCGGATTGAAACGCTGCACAGAAGGTGGTTGCAGTAAATTCTGTCCCATCATTTAGAATAAAGTGAAAATTAGCACTCAAAGAATAGGGAGCAGAGCTAGGTCCAGTACCATCTTCATAGTAAAATCCTCCATCTGACCATATGGTATTTTGGTATTTTGTGAAATAGGTGGTGTTATATTCTAGGGTAGCTGAGCCTGAAACAGCTTTTAGTCCAGCCCCATAAGGATAGGGATAATCTGGATAGATTTCGTATATATTTATCGTGTCTGAATCAGGTATGTTTGTTGGTACAAATTTTAAAGATAGGGCTTGGTCATAAATTGAATAATTCTGATTGGGAAATGGGCTGGAATACGCAATGCCAGTCGTCACTGAAATTATCAGTAAAAGTATTGTTGTTTTAATAGTCATGCCCCCTCCGCTTTTTAAGCCGATCAATTAGACTTCATATTTTTTAATGTGATTGCGCCATTTCTTTTTTATAGAAAAAGCCCCACTTATGACTATAAGCAGGGCTATTTCTTATGAAGACTACATTCTTTTAGGAGCTGCTAAAATTATTAGCAACTAGATTTCCTACGATAAACTGCTAAACCAACTAGGCCAACGCCAAGAAGAATCATTGTAGCAGGTTCTGGAACCGGTGCCCCGCCAATCACATCATTAGCGCAATAGGGAGCATACGCGACTGCAAAACCCTCAGAGAAATCAATGTTTAGAGCAGATAGATCATAGGTTAGAACGCTGCCATCATATGTAGACAAGAGTCCGGAAACCAAACTAAGATCATCAGATTCGATTCCGTTAGGATTGCCGATACGCCCACTAGCTGAGTATGTATAGTCAAATCCGGCCGCAACTTCATATACGCCAGTTGCGATAGGGTCCCAAATATCAGATTCTACAGCAACGTAATCCCAACTGTCCCAAGCCGTTCCTGTTCCGGTCATTGTGTAACTGTTGATAAACAGTGTGTCAAACAGAAGACGATTAGTAATGTAAATAGATACGCTCTGTAAGATACCGCTATCACTAACTTCAACGTCCATTGAAGAAATCTGTGGGTTGCCCACGGTGTCAAATTGTGATTGATACGTTTGAGCAGAATACCCCGGCCAGTTGATCCAATTGTCGTTAATAGTATAGGTGGACGCGAAAGCGCCGGTGGCAACGAGACATAGTGCAAATAATAATGCTAAAACTTTTGATTTCATTTGTTTTTCCTCCTCCCGAAGGGACGTGAATGGTTCCAAGATGGATTGTTTGTCTCTTTATCTGTCTATTTGGGGATGCATTTTGTGGGCCAACCTTTAGTCCTGTGGCGGTCATTGTTTTGTTGATCACCTAACACCTTGATAATATGGATAAAAGTTGCAATTAATTTTATGGGAATTTCATTTTTTATATGACGATATGATCGTGAAAATTGTATGTGTCGGAATTGTTTACATGAGACCTTTTGGGGTTATGATTTGGAAAAAGTAAGTAACGAATAAATTTTGCTATATTTGATAGTTAGTTACTGAAGACTTGCACAAATTTTGATTTTTTTGAAATTATGTAAATAATTCCGACAGATTGTCGTGTCGATTAGGTTGTAGTGGTTAGGATTTTGCTCAGATAGTCGCTTTTTAGATAAATGTTAATGAAAATTATTCATATTGAATATCGGACCTTACCTTGAAGGCTTTCTCGAAAGTGAATATTCGATAGCAACCCAAAGGGCTAAATCAAATTACATCTGAAGATAGAAAAGCTATATAGATAGAAATGAATGCGGCCTGTAAATATTTTTGTTGCAAGTTTGCGATGCTTGCGAACAACTGGCTGTCTGTGAAAGATTCTGACGTTACTTGCAGTCATTAAGTTGCTTCTATTATATTTAAAGAATATGGTTGGGATCGCTTTCTAGTCTGATTATTGTTAAGATGAGACCCAGGTTGATACATTTTGATAAATTCGTGGAGGGTTCATGTCACCTATTGCTAAGGATGCTAAGTTGCAGATATTTTTCTGTTTTATCCTCGTTGCAGCGTTAATTGGCACCTATTTTAATATCTATACCGATATGTCAGTGCAGTGGAGTGACGATCCTAACTATTCTCATGGATTTCTGGTTCCAGTTATATCTGCGTATCTAATCTGGCAGAAAAAGGATGTGCTGGCAAAGCTGCAGATCAAGCCTGCAAATTCCGGTTTTCTTTTGATTTTATTTGGAATTGCCGCACTTCTGGCAGGTGTTGCCGCCCAGGAATTTTATTTGCGACGTTCTTCAAGTATTTTTATTTTGGCCGGAATAGTGTTGTTTCTGTTTGGTTGGCAGTGGTTTAAAGCTTTATGGCTGCCGATCGGTTTTCTGTTTTTTATGATTCCTCTCCCGTATATCGTTTATGACGCCATGGCATTTCCTCTTAAATTATTTGTTGCCAAGTTTTCCGTCATATCTTTGAAGCTCATGGGAGTTGTTGTCTTGAGGGAAGGGAATATCATTATGTTCCCTAACACGGTCCTCGAAGTGGCTGATGCCTGCAGCGGACTGCGCTCACTGATGTCGTTACTCGCTCTTGGGGTTGCCTTGGCTGTACTCACACAAAAACGTAAACTGGCTATGGCTTTAGTAGTGGTGTTGACTGTGCCAATTGCAGTGCTGACCAACATGATCAGAGTTATTGTGACTGGTTACTTGGCTCAGTATTATGGTGCTGCCGCAGCCGAAGGTTTTTTTCATGAATTTGCCGGGATGGGAGTATTCCTGTTGGCGATGGTGATGTTGTTTATGGTCAGTGGGGTTATGCGGAAGGTGCTTAATTAGGTAAAAGCTTGAACTTCAGGTTAAACGGCAGGTGCCCATTTCAATCAAATACGATGACCTGGTCATTGAAAATGGAGTTAGGGCAGATCTGGTTATTGAAGATTCTGTGGTCATAGAACTGATATCGGTCGAGTTGGTTAAACCTGTGCATAAAAAGCAGTTACTAACGTATTTATCTCTTTCCCGTAAGAAACTTGGGTTGCTGATCAATTTTGGTGATTCGCTTCTAAAAAAATGGCATTACTTGAATAGTGAATTCATTGTAATGGGTCTTCTCTGCGTTCTTTGCGTCTCTAATGAGCTTAGCGAATGGGCGTGAGGAAAGGTTATATATATGTCCAAAATCAAAACTTGGCGGTTTATTGTTATATTCGTAATTCTTGGTATTTCAGCCCTCTATGTACATACTCGTTCTGAAGCTTCCGTGCCAGTAAACAAACCACTGGATTTGTTTCCGCGTCAATCTCAGGGCTGGGCTATGGTTGGGGAGGCGCGGTTTGATGAACGGGTGCTGGCGGTCCTGTTGCCTACGGATTATCTGTCCCGCAGTTATCGTGATGAAAATGGGGATTTGATTGGGCTGTACCTGGGATATCATGACGGTGGTCCGGACAGTGGCCCGATCCATTCGCCCAAGCAGTGTCTGCCCGGCAGTGGCTGGAATCCGGTTCATTCATCTATTCACCACATTGATGTCAATGGTACGAAGGTTTCCTACGTTAGTTCGCTGTATCAGAAAGATATCTCCAAGCAATTGTTTCTATATTGGTTTCAGGTTGGCGACCAGTACCTGACCAATGAGTATGCACTGAAGTATTCTATGGCGAAAAACTCCTTGTTAAAAAATCGGCGCGAGTCGTCATTTATTCGGATTGCTGTGCCTGTTGGCGATAGTGAAGAGAAAGCGCGCAAGATAGGGGAGTCATTTATTCTGGCGTTTGCACCGGCTATCTCTGATTCTTTACCTAAGTAAAAGCTTGCCTCGCGCTGAGTTCGCCAAGGTCGCTGAGAAAAGCAGACTACTTGTCTACGAAAACAATATAAATTAATGAAGTAAAATCTTCATAATAACTCATAGTATGTTTTTAAGCTTTAACTTAGCGACCTCTGCGTTCTTGAGTGAGTAAAACGAACAGGCGAGAGGTTATTATTTTATTGTCTCTGAGGGGGGACTATGACTTATCCTGGTATTATCTTTCACGGTGCTACCCGTGGTGTGACGGGCTCTTGTCATGAGCTATGTATCAATTCTGAAAATTCAATTCTGATAGATTGTGGCATTACTCAGGGGGACGATTCTGCTGACTTGGAAATTGATTTTCCCGTTGCTCATATTCGTGCTCTTGTTGTTACTCACGTTCATATCGACCATGTCGGTCGTATTCCGTACCTTCTTGCCGCCGGTTTTAACGGACCGATCTATTGTTCCGAGGCCTCTGCCGTTCTTTTGCCTTTAATGCTTGAAGATGCCCTTAAAATTGGATTTACGCGCAATAGTCATTTGATTACTCAATTCCTGAATAAAATAATAGAACTTATTGTGGCAGTTCCTTATAAGTCGTGGACCTCAATACCTCTCACTTCAGGGCAATTACAGATCAAACTGCAGTCCGCAGGGCATATTCTTGGATCTGCTTATGTTGAGTGTGAAACACTTGGGCAACGCTATGTCTTTTCCGGGGATCTAGGTGCTCCATATGCTCCGTTACTGCCAGCTCCTCACTCACCATTCAGGGCTGATGTTTTGGTTTTGGAAAGTACTTATGGAGATCGTTGCCATGAAGGAAGGCGTGAACGAAGGCAATTGTTGAAAAATGTCATCGAAAAGGCTTTCCAAAATTCAGGTGTTATTTTGATACCTGCCTTTAGTATTGGCCGGACTCAGGAGTTGCTCTATGAAATTGAGGAGTTGATTCATCGCTATGGCAGGCTCAGCCTGGATGCTCATTTGAAATGGGTTGATCTGGACGTGGTGGTCGATTCTCCTCTGGCTGCTGCCTTTACTAAAACTTACCGTAAATTACGCAAGCATTGGGATGCTGAGGCATTATATAAGGTGTCGCATGGACGGCATCCTCTTTCATTTGAACAGATCACGACCATCTCTTCCCATCAGGAGCATCTTCAGACGGTTGATTATCTGAAAAAAAAAGCACGTCCCTGCATTGTCATAGCTGGTAGCGGGATGTGCAGTGGCGGCCGCATTGTTAATTACCTGAAAAATCTGCTGGGTGATAGTCGTACGGATGTGTTGTTTGTCGGTTATCAGGCTGCCGGGAGTGCCGGGCGAGATATTCAAAAATATGGACCGACCGGTGGGTATGTTGATTTGGATGGCCAACACTTTTCAATAAAAGCGGGAATACACACGATTCACGGTTATTCAGCTCATGCCGATCAGCAGAATTTGATCAATTTTGTCAAACGTACGCGACGTAAACCTAAAATGATTTACTTGGTGCATGGAGAACAGCTTCCTAAGGAAGCTCTTAAAGCAGAACTGGTTAAGCTTGCGGATGGTATTGAGGTCATTATTCCTGATTGATTTGTTTCTGTTATATCGGTCAGTTGCGTGGTAGAGTGAATAAAACCTCAGGCACTGATTTGCACGGATGTGGACTGATAAAAGGCAGAAAATTAATCTCTTGCAGAGATCGCAAAGTGTGCGGAGTTTATTAATGTTCTTAAATGAATTTCTCCGCATTCTGAAGTGAGCAAAGAGAACGGGCGAGAGATTGTTATATTAAGTTTCCTTGTTTTCAGTGCGTTCCGTAGACATAAGGTTTGTGATTCTATCGGCGCATAGCCGTGCTCATTTGTGATAATTGCTTTCTAAAGGTTAATTTTTTTATGCCTTCAATCGAAAAAGTCATTCTTTCTGTATTGAAAAATTATCCGGATATAAAGTTCTGTACTTTATTTGGATCTGCAGCAGCAGATCGACTTACTGCTTCGAGTGATGTTGATGTCGCTGTGACCGCAGGTACTTCATTGAGCATAGAAGTTAGAACCTCTTTAGCTACAGATCTATCCCGCGAGTTAAAGCGCGAGGTCGATTTAATTGATCTCTCTTCAGCCTCCGGGCTTATATTGGAAGAAGCGTTGTGTAAGGCTAAAATTTTGTTAAATAAAGAGCCTGAAATTTATGCAGAGCTTTTAAAACGATTGTGGTTCTATAATGCTGACATGCAACCCTACGTCCGGCGAATTCTTGAGCAGAGGATAGAAAAATGGCTCCAATGATTGTTTTAAATAAACTTGAAACATTAAGGCGTTGTTTGCAGCGTATCAGAGAGAAAGTGCCTGCAGATAGCGCTTTACTCATGGACGATTATGATTTGCAGGATATTATTACTGTTAATCTTGAACGTGCTGTACAAGCGACTGTGGACATCGCGGCTCATTTACTCTCTCGCCTTGATGTAACTCCTCCGGCAACGATGGCAGAAAGTTTTGATAAGCTATGTCAGGTTGGGGTTATTGATACGAACATTTTTGAACGTATGACGAAAGCGGTTGGTTTCAGAAATATTGCAGTGCATGAATATCAGAAAATTGACTGGCTTATTGTTTATAAGATTGCTACTGACCATCTGATCGATTTTGAAGATTATGCGCGGCAGGTGAAAACGTGGGTTGATCAAACAAATCGTTAATCAGCCACGGATTAACACTGATTGGCACTGATGAAAAGACTGAGAGCTTGTCTCTCGCGGAGATCACAAAGTGCGCAGCGCTTGGCAAATACATTCTTTATAGAGTTTTCTTAGCGCCTCCGCGTTCTTGAGAGAGCAAAGCGAACAAGTGAGAGACAGTTCATATCAGTGCAATTCCGTGCCCCGTGGCTAAAAGATAATCCCTCATTTCATGGTGACAACACATGTTCCCGATTATTCTCCACTGGTTATTAATTCTTATCGCGCCGATCACCGCGATTATCCTTTTTATCCGGCGAAAACCTTACTCGGTTCCTACCCTGTTTTTAGTTGTGTCCATGTTGATTTTAACAGGGCAGGCCTTTTTGGATATTCAACTGCTGATCAGTAGCTCAGAACCGGGTTTGTGGTTGAAGTGGAGTTTGATCAGTGATGTCTTCTTGGCAGTTGTCCTTTATTATTACACAAAAACAATATTTCGCGATAATTCAAAGGTTTATCTTGGTTATGGTTTTTGGGTGAGCATTGTTATAGCCCTAGGGCTTATCGGTTATGTATGTTCCGTTCCCCTGACGACACTGGTCTTTGCCCCGGATATACACGAGGAACATCTCTATTTTCTAACCGATCATGGTTTTGCCGTCTATTTATTGGTCATGGTGTTTCTTGTTTTTGGGCTGGTACAACTGGAACGGACTTTTGCCGGCTTGCACGCTTTACAACGCTGGGAAATTAAATTAGAAGTCCTTGGCAGTGGCATGCTGTTGACTGCAAGTGCTTTGTATTACAGTCAAAGTCTTTTGTATCGGTCTATTGACCTGCGCTATTCGGGTTTCTGGAGTCTGGTTGTCTGCTGCGCTTTGGTTGTTACCTGTTACTCTCGCCTGTTCCGCTACGGTAATGGTCGTTTGGCCTTGGCACGGGGAATTGCTCACCGTTCCTTTGTCCTTTTGATTGTTGGTGGTTACCTGATAATTCTTGGGCTTGTTGGTGAAGGGTTACGTTATTTCAACGTCGCCAATGCCAACTCGATTTTTTACGGCATTCTCGCCCTGGCCAGTCTTGTTCTTGCCACTTTATTTCTGTCAGAACGCTTGCGACGCAAGATTAAGGTCATTCTGCATAAAAACTTTTACCAAAGTAAGTATGATTATCGCGAACTGTGGGAGCGCTTTGTTACGAAAATAGGGCAGGGGGACTCTCTTGCTGATTTGGAACGTGCCATTCTTGATCTGTTCTGCGAGCCTCTTGCCTGCAAAGGCGCCATTCTTTATCTCAAGGATACAGAAACCGGTAACTTTGCTTTTTCAGCTGCTTTCAATATGGCTAGGGACTGGCGACCATTTCCTGCCGATGATCCTTTAATCAAACTCCTGATGCAAAAGGACTGGTTGCTCAATCTGCGTGATGAAGTTCCTGAATTAGAAGAATCTCTGCTACGTTCTCTGGTTGATGGGCATATATTTCTAATTGTTCCCATGTTTGTCGATGAGGAACTGGTCGGTTTTGTTCTGCTTGCCGAACAGATTAACCCAGAAGAGTTGACTTACGAAGATTATGATCTATTACGAATGCTGGCGCGCCAGTCTATTGCGACTTTGCAGGCAATGCGTCTATCCGATCAATTGACCGCTTCCCGTGAGATGGCTGCCATTGGCAAGGTCTCAACGTTTGTTCTGCATGATTTGAAGAATCAGGTGTCGGGTTTGTCGCTACTGCTGGAAAATGCACGTGATTATATTTCGGACCCCGATTTTCAGGAGGACATGCTTGAAACGGTTGAAAACACCGTAACCAACATGAAAGGACTGATCACCCGCCTTAAAAATCTCAAGGAAAAACCAGCTCTGGCCATTACCAAAATTGATCTTAATCAGGTCGTCAGGGACGCTATTGCTACCGCATCGGGACGTATTGAGTTTGTTGCTGAAGAACAATTGCTAGCTGTTGCTGGTGATGAAGAAGAAATCTATAAAGTGGTGCTTAATCTGCTGGTTAACGCTTTAGAAGCTGGGCCCCATCAACTGGTACGGGTGAAAAGCCATTGTCATGATGGTATGGCCTTGGTGGCCGTGATTGATCAGGGGTGTGGCATGTCTCGAAATTTTATTGAGTCAAAATTGTTTAAACCGTTTGAAACAACCAAAAAGCATGGTTTCGGGATTGGTTTATACCAGTGCCGGCAAATTATTGAAACACATAATGGGGCTATTGATGTTGAAAGTACCGAAGGTGAAGGGACAACTTTTACTTTGCGGCTGCCATTGGCTGAATAAGTCTTTTAGCCACAGATTGACACTGATAAAATTCTATTTTTTGTTTCTCGCTAAAATCGTAAAGTTCACAGAGAAATAAATGATAATTTGGCTTGGCGTTCTTTGCGGGCATGAGAGAACGAGGCGAAGGGGCGTGAACGATTGGTTTTCTATCTGTGATAATCTGTGTTAATCTGTGGCTTTGAAAGCATAATTTAATTAATCATACTGGATTGCTCGGGGGCGTTGGCTTTGGAAAAGCTACTAATTATTGATGACAGCAGTGAAATCAGGAAACAGCTGAAGTGGGGACTGGCTAAAGATTATCTGGTCCTGCTTGCTGAATCCGTTGATGAAGCAATTAAGTTGTTTGATAAGCACGCACCAGCCGTCGTTACCCTTGACCTGGGTCTGCCTCCTGATATTGATGGGGCGAGCGAAGGTTTGCGCTGCCTTGAACTACTTTTAAATAAGCGGCCAGAAACAAAAATCATTGTTCTTTCCGGCAATGAAGATCATGCCAATGCTTTGGCCGCTGTTGATCTTGGCGCGTATGATTTTTACCATAAACCAATCGATCTTGCAGAGCTGAAGATCATTCTTGGCCGAGCTTTTCATGTCGCCGCACTGGAGCGTGAAAACTTTCAATTAAAAGCCGAATCAACCCGGGATAATAAGGCTTTCAGCGGTATTTTTGGACAATGCCCACAGATGCTTAAAGTCTTTGATACGATTAAGAAGGTGACATCTGTTAATGTTCCGGTTCTGATTTTGGGAGAAAGCGGCACCGGGAAAGAGGTTGTTGCCCAGGCCATACATCAGCAAGGGATTCGTAAAGGGCATAATTTTATTGCCATCAACTGTGGTGCTATTCCGGAAAACCTGCTTGAGTCAGAGCTGTTCGGACATGAAAAAGGTGCGTTTACCGGCGCTCAAAATCGTGTGCAGGGTAAGGTTGAGTACGCTGATAAGGGTACGTTGTTCCTGGACGAAATTGGTGAAATGCCAGCCCTGTTGCAGGTTAAGTTGCTGCGTTTTCTGCAAGAGAAGGTTCTGCAGCGGGTCGGGGGCCGTGAGAATATCGCTGTTGACACACGGATTATTGCCGCGACCAATATTGATATCGAAAAGTCAATTAAAGATGGCCGCTTCCGAGAAGATCTTTATTACCGCATTGGTGTGATTACCATTGATCTTCCACCATTACGGGAACGGGGCGGCGACATCGAATTGCTTGGCAATGTGTTTGTGCAACGCTTTTCTCAAGAATTTGGTAAGAAAATTCGTGGGTTCAGTCTGGAATCATTGCAGTACATGAAAGATTATGATTGGCCTGGCAACGTTCGTGAACTTGAGAACAAAGTAAAGCGTGCCATTGTTATGGCTGAAACTCCCATCATTGAAGCGTGGGATTTGGGGTTTGCTGAACGTATGGAAGCTGTTCCTGGGGCTAATGATAAGGAAAACAGCAGGGCCAGTTTGATGTTCACGGATACTGTGGTCGATGAGAACCTGACATTGAAAGAGGCCCGTTACCACGTCGAGCATCGACTCCTTCAAGCGACTCTTGAAAGAACGCAGGGTAATGTGCAGAAGGCAGCTGAACAGCTGGCTGTTAGTCGTCCAACCATGTATGATTTGATGAAAAAGCACGGATTGCAGGTTTCAGAATAGGCAATTTCCGTCCGACAATGCCTCTGGTTTACATTCTCTCAGTCAATCTGAGGCTGAAGTGAGGCACGATGTTTCCTCCACGGGTATTTTACCCTTGGTCATGTGATTCGTTCAGGGTCTCTCTTATTCAGCAGTGGTGAAACTATAAACTTCGCTTTGATACTCCAGGGTCGTGTTGACTTCGTCTACAGCGACGACTTTCCAGTAATAGGTTGTTCCACTGTTTAACTCGGATGTCTGATAGGTTGTTGCTGTGCCCATATCTACAGAGGTCAGCGGGACTGAAATCGTGCCGGTAACCGAGGTGTCAACCGGTGTTGTACTGTTTCCAGAGCCGGATGATCCACCAGTACAAGCCGCTAAAATTGTTCCAAAGAAGATTGCGGTATAAACCAGGCGAACTTTACGCAAAGCTGAAACTTGCACGAATATTATGGCGCCCGTCATGATCAGCGCAACCTTCATAAGTGGCGATATTGGCAACGGGTTGGGATTGGAATCCTTTGGTGGATTTTTGCTGATTGGCGGAATAAATTTTGCGCTGGTGACGCTGCTTTTATCTGTGCCGTAAAATAGGATGTAAGTTGCATCATATTCAGCTGGTGCGGTTTCCCATGAAAAGAAAAAAGGTGTCGAGACCTGAGAATCAAGATTCGCGGGCTCGTACAGGGTTGGAACCCATCCGCTACTGACAATATTGGAGTAGGTACTTTCATTTCCCTCACTGTCGTAGGCTGTTACCGAGAAGTAATAAATGCCATCGTCAGCAAGTCCGTGAACTGTAGTGCTCAGGTTGTCTTGAACATCAATGGGAGATTGCCCGTCGCTCGATTCATATCCGTCGAGGGGAAGGGTGTTAATGTTTTTCTGGCTGTAATAGACTTTGTAGCCACGGATATTATCAGACGGGCTGGGGTCCCAAGTTAGATTAACCTCTTGAGCCAAAACCGGGCATACAAGGATAAATTGTAGAAACAGAATTATGATCTTAATCATTGTGGCAGACTTTTCATTTGAAAAAAAATTAAATAAAAAAGTTTTACTTATTCTAAAAACCCTGAGCTTTATATCATACTTTTAAAATCAATGTAAAGTTGCTAAGTCCATGCTCTGCTAGCTTTATTCATGTTGTTTTTTGTTTAGTAGGTTCGCTTATTTACAGTAACATTACATCATCTTTTTATGGAGATGCCGATTGTGTCTTTCTACAATATTATTCATCAGTGTCATCTTTTCTCTGGCTTAACTGAAGCGGATGCGAAGTTACTTGCAGGGGTGGTTAAGCGGCGTAGCTGTGAACGTGGAGAAGTTCTTTTTGAAGAAGGGGAGAGCGCCTCAGGTTTTTACGTAGTTGTTTCAGGCAAGGTTAAAGTTTTCAAGCTTTCTCCTGATGGGAAGGAAAGGATACTTCATGTCGTCTTGCCTGGGCAGAGTTTTGCTGATGCTGCTATTTTTGCTGATGGTTGTTTTCCTGCTTTTGGCGAAACGTTGACTGCTTCTGAGCTTTTGTTTTTTCCCAAATATGAATTTCTTAAGCTTTTACATGAGCATTCTCAGCTGGCAATTAATATGATTGCCGGCCTGTCTAAATATTTAAGACAGTTCACAGTTCAGATTGAAGATCTGACTTTCCGTGATGTCCCGGCCCGTTTAGCCAGGTTCCTAATTAGTCTTGGAGGCGATAGTAAGAAATGTCTGCAATTGCCATTTTCCAAGGCTCAGCTCGCGTCCAATCTGGGAACAACGAGTGAGACCTTATCAAGGACCTTTCGTAAGCTTGCAGATGAAAATATTGTTAATGTCTCAGGAAAGACAGTTGAGGTGCTTGATGCTGATCGCTTGTACGATATGGCAGAGCTGGGGATGGATGACTAGGTTTTGGTGGAAAGGGATGGTCAATATTCGCAGGGTCTTATCCCTGCGGGCGAGCTGTGATCTGCCGATCTTGACTTTGAGGATTTATTGATGATTTTATTTGACCTGCATCAATGTTTTTATTTCGTAGTTATGTTTTGATCTTTTTCATGGATAATACTTCATCTAATCATTTAAAATTAGCTCGTAAACAGCGGAAAGATATAAAAATACTATCTTCGTTTACTTTTTTATATTGTCGTGACCACCATCCTGAGAAAATTAAAAAATCTCTAGGTGTAACGATCCTGAAGTCCAGGTATCTATATTGTGACGATTGCCGCGATTTTCTTCAATATGCCATTGGCAGGCGCTTGCACTGCCCCTTGCCCGACAAGTCATCTTGCAAGCATTGCCATATTCACTGTTATCGCCCTGGTCACCGTGACAAGGTTAAAGAGATTATGCGCTATTCCGGGAAAAAACTTGTATTCAGGGGGCGTATAGATTTGTTGTTTCACTATCTGTTCTGATGCAGAGACCCTTAAATGCTTAAAATTTGCAAACTATTTTATGTAAATTGCTAATATAACTATTTATATCTTGAGGATGTCGGCAGTTCCTGCTAGTCTTATTTAATGTGAGTCTTATTATTATAATCTTTCAGTTAATCATTAGCATTAATTTTTCAGACCTCAGATTCAAGTCAGTACAAAAAGGAGACATTGAATGCAGATTCTCGTTGTAGAAGATGAAAAGAAAGTTGCCAGTTTTATTCAACGGGGGCTAGAAGAGGAAGGGTTTACTGTCGATGTTGCATACGATGGCGAAGAGGGGGTCTCGAAAGCTACCGCTAAAACATATGATTTAATTCTGATGGACGTCATGCTACCTAAAAAAGATGGTCTCGCAGCTATTAAGGATCTTCGTTCTCAAAAAGTTACCACGCCGGTTTTGTGCTTGACTGCACGCGATTCGGTTGATGACAAAGTTAGTGGACTTGATACCGGCGCTGATGACTATCTTGCGAAGCCTTTCGCTTTTGCTGAACTGGTAGCGCGTTGCCGCGCTTTGATCCGCCGTGGATCAAAAGACCGCGGAGCAGAGATTTTCTTTGCTGATCTGCGGCTGGATCCGGTTGCTCATAAGGTCTGGCGTGGCGACAGTGAAATTGATCTTACCTCCAAAGAGTACGCCCTTATGGAATACTTCATGCGTAACCCGAATCGGGTATTGACGCGTTCAATGATTGCGGAAAACGTTTGGGATTATACCTTTGATTCCTTTACCAATATTATCGACGTTTATGTCAATTACCTGCGAAATAAGGTCGACAGAAATTACGATCTGAAACTGATCCACACGGTACGTGGTCAAGGGTATATGTTGAAAGAATCATAATTTTTTAAAATTGAAGGTTAAACAAAAAAGGCAGTCGATGACTGCCTTTTTTGTCTTTTGCCTGTTTACCAGACCGCCCATGCTGCTTTGCAACTGACGGACGGAATCACATATCTCTACAATATGCTTGTATCGCCTAGCTGAAATTTATAATTCGCAAAAAGTCTGCAGCTTTCAGGCTGGCACCACCAACAAGCGCGCCATCAATATCATCCTGAGCCATCAGACCATCGACATTGTCCGGTTTGACGCTCCCGCCATAGAGAATTCGAATTCCTTGGGCGATTTCCGGATTGAATAAACCCTGTACCAGCCCTCGTATAAAAGAATGCGCTTCCTGGGCTTGCTCATCTGACGCCGTTTTTCCGGTTCCGATGGCCCATACGGGTTCGTAGGCAATGACGATATCTTTCATCTGTTTTTCAGAGAGTCCTGCAAGCCCACCTTTAACCTGGGTGGTTAATACTTCCAACATGTCACCCGATTCACGTTCCTCAAGTGTTTCGCCGATACACAGAATCGGTTTAAGGCCGTTTTCGAGAATTTTGATAATTTTTGCGTTAATAAATTCATCAGTTTCAGCAAAGATTTGGCGTCTTTCTGAATGGCCGATAATGATGTATTGACACCCGGCATCTTTCAGTAACTCTGGAGACACTTCGCCGGTATAAGCGCCGTTTGGTTGGGGATAGCAGTTTTGTGCTGCAACCTGAATTGAGGAGCCTGATACGTTTTCTGCTACAGAAGCTAATGCTGTATACACGGGGGCAATAACGATATCACGATCGCTAATTGTTCCTGCCTGTTCGGCAAGCTCGCGAGCTAATTCCTTTGCTTCCGCTATGGTTTTGTTAAGCTTCCAGTTTCCTGCAATGAGTGGCCTGCGCATAGGAACGTCTCCTGAATATGGGTAGAAAGTGGGCTCCCTACAGAGCGCTGGTTACGGTTGGCTCTGTAGGGATGATTAGCTTAATGAGCCGAATTACTTATCTGAGAGGGCGACTACGCCGGGCAGTTCTTTGCCTTCCAGAAACTCCAGGGATGCCCCACCGCCGGTACTGATGTGGGTCATTTTGTCCTGCAAGTTGGATTTGTTGACGGCTGCTACTGAGTCGCCGCCACCAATAATTGACAGGCAATCCGACTCAGCCAGGGCTTCAGCAATGGCAAAAGTACCTTTTGCAAAAGCATCGAATTCAAAAACCCCCATGGGACCATTCCAGACGACAGTTTTTGCCGTTTTGGCCTTGGCTGCATACAGTTCTATAGTTGCCGGTCCAATATCCAGTCCCATGCCGGTAGCAGGGAAGGCATTACTGCTGGCAACACTAAAAGGACTGTCTGCCGCAAATTTTTCAGCGACCAGGTGGTCGGTAGGGAGTAAAAATTCAACATTTTTGCTTTGTGCTTTGGTTAACAGTTCTGCAGCAAGGCCGAGGCGGTCTTCCTCAACAAGGGATTGGCCGATTTCGAGACCTTGTGCTTTCAGGAAAGTATAGGCCATACCACCGCCGATCATTATGGTATCTACTTTTTCAAGCAGGTTCTCAATGACAGTAATCTTGTCGCTGACTTTAGCGCCGCCGATAATGGCGACGAATGGTCGCTGGGGATCAGCAAGGGCACTGCCCAGATATTTGAGTTCTTTTTCCATGAGATAGCCGGCAACGGCTGGTGAAAGCAAACGGGCTACCCCTTCAGTAGAGGCATGGGCACGGTGGGCAGTGCCGAAAGCGTCATTGACGTAAATGTCACCCAGGTTGGCAAGTTGCTGCGCAAATACTGGGTCATTTTTAGTTTCGCCAGCATGAAAACGGACATTTTCCAGTAACATGACTGAACCGTTGGTCATCTGTTGGCTTAGCAACTCAATGTTCGGGCCAATACAGTCAGGAGCCATGATAACCTGCTGGTTGATCAGGCCACTTAGATATGTTGCTACGGGACAGAGGCTGTAAGCTGGATCGGGAGACCCTTTGGGGCGGCCCAAGTGGGAAGCCAGGATAACTTTGGCGCCATTGTCTACCAGATAGTTAATGGTGGGCAGGGCAGCGCGGATGCGGGTGTCATCGGTAATTTTACCTGTAGCGTCTATGGGTACGTTAAAGTCTACTCGGCAAAAAACGCGTTTTCCGGTTACCTGAATATCTTCAATAGTTTGTTTCTGGAACATGGAAACTCCTTTATCTTTGATTGTTGGTGTGAATATTAACAAAAAGTAGAAGTGGTAGAAAGTGTTGAGTGCGCATAAAATCAAGATCAATACTGGCAGGTCCAGCCCCACCTGCCGGTTTCATTGCTTCCAACGCTGAAAAAACGGACCCAAATAATCTATCAAAAACAATTTCTCTGCAGATGCTTAGTCGAACCTATTCTTTTCTGTTACATGAGTCGCCTGAACAAGCCGCCTACACTTGAGGCATAGGGTGGTCTCCTTTCCATGGCGTAAACCGCGCCCCCGGTCTTGATTGTTAATTCAAAAGAAAAATTCTATATCAAAATTTAATTGTGGCAAGTTATTCTCATATTCGAGATTCCTGGAAAATATATGTTTCTAAAACACTTTTTCGATGCAAATTCCTTAAATGACGGCAGTTTTATTCTTGCAGCAAAGTCATAATTTAGGTATAAGGGCAACGCTTTCAGAAGACGAAAGGGCGTTTATTTTGCGGGTATGTTTGCTGGCCAGTGGTAGCCGTGGCAATTGTGCATTGATTGAGGCGGATGAATGTCGGCTGTTGGTTGATGCTGGGTTGTCCGGTAAAGAGACGGAACGCAGACTGGCAACGGTTGGATTAAGTTGTGACGACCTGCATGCTATTCTTGTGACACACGAACATCATGATCATGTCGGCGGTATCGGTCCGCTTGCTCGTCGTCATAATCTTCCGGTTTATATTGATCGCCAAACCTATGCTGCAATCCCGAAACTTGGTAGTATTGAGAAATTGCATCATTTTTTACCTGGAGAGTCTTTCGACCTGAGAGGAATGACCATTTCTTCATTTTCAACGACTCATGATGCAATAAACCCAGTAGGATTTTCTTTTACGTCTTCCGAAGGGAAGATCGGTTTTGCGACCGATCTGGGTATGCCCACCAGGTTGGCGGCTCAGGCGCTTAAGGATTGTCGTGTACTGGTTCTTGAAGCAAATCACGATGAGCAGATGCTCCAGGATGGGCCTTATCCCTGGCATTTGAAACACCGAATTCGCAGTCGCCATGGTCATTTGTCCAATGGCGAGGCAAAGCAACTGTTAAGTGATATTTCCTGGCCGGGTCTGGAGGCTTTATTCCTTGCTCATTTGAGTGAAGAAAATAACTGTCCGGATCTGGCTAAACGTTTTTTTACTGAAACATTATTCTCATTTGGGCTTTCGCCGCAAATCATCATGGGCTGTCAGGATCAGGTCAGCGCCTGTTTTTTTGCCGAAGGAGCTTAAGTCCACACTGTAAATCGTTACACGATGGAGCGTTACATGGCTTTTAGAATCGTTGTCGGCCTAAAGGATGGTGTCAAGGATGCCAGAGGTGAGCGGGTCAAACGTGAGATTCAGGAACATCTCGGGCTGCGGTTAAGTCTTGTCAGAACCCTTGATGTCTATACTGTTGATACCGAACTGAGTGAAGAGGAACTGATAAAAGTTGCCGGTGGGCCTTTTTCTGATCCGGTCATTCAGGAATATGCCATCAACAAACCCCTGGCAAGCAATTTCGATATATTGATCGAAGTTGGCTTTCGTCCTGGAGTTACCGACAACACAGGGAGAACCGCCAAAGAGGCGATTCAATATATTACCGGGCGTAAATTTAAAGCCGGTGAGGGGGTTTATACCTCAACCCAGTATCTGCTCAGTGGTCTGACCGATAAGGCGCTGGCTGAAAAGGTGGCCCGTGATTTTCTTGCTAACGGCTTGATCCAGCGTTGGACGATCTTGGGTGTTGCTGAACTTGATCCGCAAACCGGTGTGCCTGTTACGGTGCCGAAGGTCGTTAGTGATACAGAGCCCAGCGTTACGCACATTGACATGGCTATCAGTGATGATGATTTGCTGGCTATCAGCCGTGAAGGGATGCTGGCTCTTTCGCTTGAAGAAATGAAGGTCATTCAGAAGCATGTCGCTGATCCTGCCGTCATTGCTGAGCGAGAGAAAGTCGGGCTGGGCAGCAGCCTGACTGATGTTGAACTTGAGGCATTGGCTCAGACCTGGAGTGAACACTGTAAGCACAAGATTTTTTCGGCCAAGGTTAATTACGAGGACGAGCAGGGCAACCGTCAGGAAATCAACTCGTTGTTCAAAACCTACATTGTCGGTGCCACCAAAAAGGTGCGGGAAAATCTGGCCGAAAAGGATTTTTGCCTCTCGGTGTTTAAGGACAATGCCGGTGTTATCGAATTCAATAAAGACTGGAGTGTTGTCTTCAAGGTTGAGACTCACAACTCCCCCAGCGCTCTGGATCCTTACGGCGGCGCGCTGACTGGTATTGTTGGCGTCAATCGCGATGGTATGGGAACCGGTATGGGCGCGCGCCTGATTTTCAATACAGATGTGTTCTGCTTTGCTTCACCCTTCCTGAAAAAGGAATTGCCACCACGCCTGTTACATCCTCGGCGTATTTATGAAGGGGTTGTTGAAGGTGTTGAGCATGGTGGCAACAAGAGTGGAATCCCGACGGTTAACGGCTCGATTCAGTTTGACGACCGTTTTGCCGGTAAGCCTCTGGTATATTGCGGTACCGCTTCTTTTATGCCGCGGTTGCTCAATGGGAAACCCTGCCACGAAAAGAAAGTTCAGGTCGGTGATCATATTGTCATGACCGGTGGGCGTATCGGTAAAGACGGTATCCATGGAGCAACATTTTCCTCTGAAGAGTTACATGAAGGGTCGCCGGTGACGGCCGTTCAGATTGGGGATCCGATTACTCAGCGTAAAATGTTCGATTTTCTGATTATTGCTCGAGATCGGGGCCTGTTTAATTCCATTACCGATAACGGCGCTGGAGGGTTGTCTTCCTCTGTTGGAGAAATGGGTGAGGATACCGGTGGTTTTGAGTTGCATCTTGACCGTGCCCCACTTAAATATCCTGGTTTACGCCCTTGGGAAATCCTGATTTCCGAAGCTCAGGAACGTATGACTCTTGCCGTGCCGCCGGAAAAGCTTGAGGAATTCTGCAAGCTGGCCGATGAGATGGATGTAGAAGCCACCGATCTGGGGATCTTCACTGACTCCGGTTATTTCCACTGCCTCTATGAGGGGAAAACCGTATCTTACCTGAGCATGGAGTTTCTGCATGAGGGCTTGCCGCAGATGGTTCTGCCTGCCAAGTGGCAGCCCAAAGGCATTGAAGAGCCGGTTCTGATGCAACCACAGGATCTGGCAGTTGAAATTCGCAAGATGCTATCCCGCCTCAACATCTGCTCCAAGGAGTCGGTAGTCAGACGTTACGATCATGAGGTCCAGGCTGGCACGGTTATTAAGCCACTGGTCGGGGTTGCCAATGACGGTCCTTCTGATGCCGCTGTTTTCAGGCCGTTGCTCGATTCGTTTGAGGGAGTTGTTACGGCTCATGGTATCTGTCCGAGTTACAGTGATATTGACACCTACCATATGATGGCTTGTGCCATTGATGAAGGTTTGCGCAACTATGTTGCTGTCGGTGGCAATATTGACCATGTTGCCGGGTTGGATAACTTTTGCTGGTGCGATCCGGTTGAGAGCCCTAAAACTCCTGATGGCGCCTACAAGGCTGCTCAGTTGGTGCGTGCCAATCAGGCGCTGTACGATTACTGTGTTGCCTTCGGCGTGCCCTTGATTTCCGGTAAGGATTCGATGAAAAACGACTACCAGATCGGTGAGAGCAAGATTTCGATTCCACCGACGGTACTCTTTTCTGTGATCGGTAAAATTGACGATGTCCGTCAATCGGTATCAATGGACGTCAAGCGTCCAGGAGACCTGGTTTACTTGCTTGGTACCACACGCGATGAGCTTGGCGGCTCGGAATACTACGCGGAATATGGTGCCCTGGGTTGCAATGTCCCCAAGGTTAATGCGGTCGAAGCGTTGCAACGTTACCGGACCCTGAACCAGGCTCAAAGGCAGGCGCTGATTGCGTCCTGTCATGATCTTTCCGACGGTGGTCTTGGGGTGGCTCTTGCTGAGTCGGCCTTCGCTGGTGGTTTTGGCCTGGATATTGACCTGGCCAAAGTCGATGTGGACGGTGTTCGTCGTGAAGACAGCATCCTCTTTTCTGAATCACAAAGTCGTCTGTTGGTTACGGTTCGGACTGAAAATCAGGCTGCTTTTGAACAGCTGTTTGCCGGTCAAAGCTGTTGTGCGATTGGCACGGTCAGCGCTGATACCCAACTTAAGATTACCGGGCTGCAGGGAACGGTTCTGGTGAATGAGTCCCTTGAAGCTCTGAAAGAGGCGTGGCAAGCGCCGTTGCGGGAGATGTAAGCATGGCAAAAAAAGTCAAAGCAATCGTTATTGCCGGGTATGGCACCAACTGTGAGCGTGAGGTTGCTCATGCCTGTCGTCTCGCTGGAGCGGATGCCGATATCGTCCATATCGCCGAATTGCTGGCCGGACGTGTTCAACTGGATAATTACCATTTTCTGAATCTGGCCGGTGGGTTTCTCGATGGTGATGACTTGGGCAGTGCCAAAGCCGGGGCCAATCGCCTGTTGAATGCTGCTGTTGCCGGTTCTGAGGAGACCCTGGCTCTGCACCTGCAACGTTTTATTGCAGATGGTAAGCTGGTTATGGGGGTCTGTAACGGGTTCCAGTTGCTTGTCAAGATGGGGCTATTGCCATCCCTTGACGGGACTTTCAATCAAAATTGTACCCTGACGTACAATGATGGCGGTCGTTTTGAAGATCGTTGGTGTTGGTTGACCGCTGACAAGGACTCGCCATGCATTTATACCAAGGGCATTGAATCTATCTACCTGCCGGTACGTCATGGGGAAGGGAAATTTGTCACCATTGATGATGCAACGTTACAGGAACTTGAAAAACGTCATTTGACGGTTCTGAAATACGCAGATAGTGCCCTTAGTCCAACCATGGTCTATCCTGCCAATCCGAATGGCAGTGTTCATTCTATTGCCGGTATCTGTGATCCGAGCGGCCGGTTATTCGGCCTGATGCCGCACCCCGAAGCCTATATTCATCGAACCCACCATCCACGCTGGACACGCGAAGAATTACCCGAAGAGGGGATGGGGCTGTGGCTGTATCAAAATGCTGTCCAATTTATCGAGAAAGAACTGCTGTAAAACGCAGAGAAGGAGCCGTAAGGCCTATGTTTGACAAGTTACATGAAGAATGTGGTGTGTTTGGTATTTTTGGTCACCCAGAATCGGCAAATCTGACTTATCTGGGGCTATATGCTCTACAGCATCGCGGTCAGGAAAGTTGTGGCATTGTTGCTTCCGATGGTACGCATCTTAAGGCTCATCGTGGCATGGGACTTGTTTCCGATGTGTTCAAGCAGGATGACATTTTCGCCAAGTTGCCAGGCGACTCAGCTATTGGACATGTGCGCTATTCAACTGCAGGTGGCAATGATTTCAAAAACTGCCAGCCGATTATGGTCGACTATTCCCGTGGCAGCATTGCCGTAGCTCATAACGGTAACCTTGTCAATGCTCAGGAGATCCGCAACGCTCTTGAACAGTCAGGTTCGATCTTTTCCACCACGGCCGATACCGAAACCATCGTTCACCTGATCGCCAGGACCCAATCGGACTCACTCATTGAACGGGTGTGTACCTCTCTGAATCAGGTCAAAGGCGCTTACAGTGTTGTTTTTCTGACTGAAACACGCATGATAGCCGTGCGTGATCCGAATGGCTTTCGCCCCCTAAGCCTTGGTAAACTCGATGGCGCCTATGTTGTAGCTTCCGAATCATGTGCCTTTGATCTTATTGAAGCCGAGTATATCCGTGAAGTAGAACCGGGAGAAATGATTGTTATCGATAAGAAGGGGATGAAATCCATATTTCCTTTTAATCAGGACGCGTGCCATACCCCATGTGTTTTTGAATACATCTATTTTGCCCGTCCCGATAGCCGTATTTTTGACCGTATGGTGTATCCGGTGCGTAAAGAATTTGGTCGTCAGTTGGCGCGCCAGTTCCCGGTTGACGCTGATCTGGTCATGGCCGTACCCGACTCCGGGATGCCTGCCGCCATGGGCTATGCCGAAGAGGCCGGCCTGCCGTTTGAGTTGGGCTTGATCCGCAACCATTATGTTGGGCGTACCTTTATCGAACCTCAGCAATCGATTCGGCATTTTGGTGTCAAGCTGAAGCTGAATCCTGTAAGAGAGATCATTGAAGGAAAGCGGGTGGTCGTTGTTGATGACTCCATCGTACGTGGAACCACGTCACGCAAAATTGTCAAGATGATCCGTAATGCCGGGGCCAAAGAAGTCCACGTACGTATTTCCAGTCCGCCAACCAGTTTCCCATGTTTTTACGGGATTGATACGCCCTCACGGAAAGAACTGATTTCAGCTTCGCATACCATTGATGAAATTGCTCGATATATTACCGCTGATAGCTTGAGTTACCTGACTCTTGACGGTCTACATGCTGCTTTGGAGAATACCGGTGGTAAGGTGTCTGGTTTCTGTGAAGCCTGTTTCAGTGGCAACTATCCGGTTAAGTTTCCTCGTTTGACCGAAGACAATCAGTTAGGACTATTCTGATAAATCAAACATTTAAATTGAAACTTTTTAAATAGATTCAAGGAGAATTGGTATGAGTGTAAAGGATGAATTGAAAGAAATTATTCGCGCAATGTCCTATGAAGAGCGCGAGGTAACTCTGGCTTCTGGACGTAAGAGTAACTTCTACTTTGATGGTAAGCAAACCACTTTGCATGCCCGCGGAGGTCTGTTGACCGGTCAGGCTTTCTGGAACGAGATTAAGAAAATCGACGATCAGATCATCGGTGTTGGCGGCTTGACCATGGGCGCTGACCCGATTGCTACCGCAACTTCAATTGCAGCGCAGCTGGAAGGTTTTCATGTCCATGCGTTCCTGATCCGTAAAGAACCTAAAGGTTACGGTACTGGTCAATGGCTCGAAGGGCGTAAGAACCTGCCAGCAGGGTCCCGGGTTGTTATCGTTGAGGATGTTACCACCACTGGAGGATCATCCATGAAAGCCGTTGAGCGTGCTCAGGAAGAAGGTCTGGTGGTTGCCGGGATTGTCACTCTGGTTGATCGTGAGGAAGGGGCACGTGAGGCGATTGAGGGTGCCGGTCAGATTTTGCGCGCCGTATTTACCAAGAGTGAAATTGTTGGTTAATACAATTGTAAATCTGCATGAGATGAAAAAAAGCCCGGCACATAGTGTCGGGTTTTTTTAATTCTTTTAGCACATTTCAAAATCAAAACTAAAGTCACGGGGGTTCGTCCCCGCCCGGCGAGTTACCTTTTATCCAGAGCAATAAAAGGTAACCGAAAACTGCTCTTTTAAAAAACACTCTGGTGCTAGCGTCGTTAGTTCAGATTACCTCCAGCGATCTACAGGCCGGCCTGACGGCTCAAACCCGCCTGAAGGCCAGAATCGCAAATGGCTGCACCATTAATTATTCATTCCTCTTTAGGAATCTTGTAAACATCCAGCACCCCGCCCATGCCCAACAGTACTTCTCGCTCTACCGCATCTGTCCCGCCAACAACACCAATAATAATCCGGTCGGCGCCGGTTGATTGGTGAAAGTCACAATCCTGATCTACCAAGTACTGTTTAACTTCCTGTAATTGGCCATCATCAGCAGACTTCTTCATAATAACCAACATTTACCGGCCTCCTTTGCTGTGGGAGTGCTCAAGGCTCCGGCTTTCATCTATAACTCGCTCAAACAGTCTGACGACAGCAGCGTTATCCAGTGGTCCCGGGTTTAATTGCTGCATGCGCTCAAAGATTAATTTTTCACGGCTTGGGTCATAAACCGGCAGGTTTTGTTGTTTTTTTAGCTCACCAATTTCTAGAGCCAGGGCTGCCCGTTGGTTAAATATTCGCAGCAGTTCATCGTCCAGTTGATTGATCTTTTTGCGAACGTTGTCAATATCCACCTGATTCTCCTTAAGCTCAGTTTCCGTTGACGATAATTCCAAGTGTGCCGCAGGTAATTAATGTTGATCCAGGGTGGCCCCTTTTATCACTGTTGGGTGCTGAAAATTGATATCATCGCGCTCTGGATGGTCAAGATTATAATGCAGGCCCCGGCTTTCGTGGCGGGACAGGGCGCTTTGGACAATGAGTCTGGCTACGGTAGCAATGTTACGTAGTTCAATAAGATCCGGGGTGATAAGAAAGTTCCAGTAATACTCATCAATTTCCTGCTGGATAAGCAGGATTCGGTTCATTGCCCTTTGCAGGCGCTTGTCGGTACGGACGATGCCGACATAGCTCCACATACAGCGGCGGATTTCATCCCAGTTATGGGCGACTATGACTTCTTCATCGCTGTCAGTGGCGTTGCCACAATCCCAGGCTGGAATCTCAGGATAGGGTGGCTGGTTGTTTTGTAGTCGGGTCAAAGAGACTTCGGCCGCACGTTTACCGAACACAACCCCTTCAAGCAGGCTGTTACTGGCCAGACGGTTGGCCCCATGAAGGCCTGTATAGGCGACTTCACCAATTGCAAACAGGTTGCAGATGTTGGTTTCCCCATCAAGGTTGGTTTTGAGCCCACCGCACAGGTAATGTGTTGCTGGAACAACCGGGATCGGCTCTTTGGTCATGTCGATGCCGTAGCTCAGGCAGGTTTCGTAGATCATCGGGAAATGATCTTTGATGAAGGTTTCACCTTTATGAGTGATGTCGAGGAAAACGCAATCGTCTCCAGATTTTTTCATCTCGGCATCAATGGCTCTGGCAACGATATCGCGCGGTGCCAGGTCTTTCAGTTTGTGATAGTCGGGCATAAAGGCATACCCTTCGGAATTCTTAAGGATGGCACCTTCACCACGCACCGCTTCTGAAATCAGAAAAGATTTGGCATGGGGATGATAAAGGGTGGTCGGGTGGAATTGCATAAATTCCATATTGGCAACATCGGCACCGGCTCGCCATCCGATTGCCACTCCGTCGCCTGTAGCAATGTCTGGATTGCAGGTATACAGATAGACCTTTCCTGCCCCGCCGGTTGCAAGCACAGTAAACTGCGCTCCAAAGGTGATAACTTCTCCGGTTTCTTTATTTAAAATATAAGCTCCCAGGCAACGGTCCTGCACGGGCTGTTGATGGAGTAATTTTCTTTCGGTGATCAGGTCAATAGCAATATGATCCTGGTAAAGTGAAATATTCGGGTGCTTCAGTGTCGCTTCAACCAGGGCGCGTTCTATTTCCCGGCCGGTCGAATCTTTGGCGTGAAGGATACGTCGGTAGCTATGACCGCCTTCGCGTGTCAGATCGTATTCGTCCAGTTGGTTTTTGCTGAAATTGACGCCCCAAGCGATCAGGTCTTTTATCGCTTCTGGCCCTGATTCGACAACCATCTTGACCACGTCTGGCTCAGACAGCCAGGCACCGGCTTCCATAGTGTCAGCAGTATGGGCTGTATAGCTGTCTTCATCACTGAATACTGATGCGATTCCACCCTGAGCGAGTTGTGTAGCCGTGATGTCAATCTTGCATTTGGTAACGAGGGCAACCGTTCCATGTTCAGCTACTTTCAGGGCATATGTCAAACCGGCAATGCCACTGCCGATGATTAGAAAATCAGTTGTTTTCTGCATTTCACAATCCTCATCTTAGGGACACAAATTATCTATATTATTGCATAGCATGGCGGGCATTATCTGCTCGGGTATTCTTTATGTCAAGTTATAGGCTTGAAGCTGATTTATTATTGAATTCTTTGCAGGATAATAGCTCACGGCTTGTAATCTTTTTGCCCCGACCAGGGTCGGTCTGTGTTGACTGGCGAAAATATTTTTACTTGTGAGATTATCGATTTGCAGCGAAAACATGTAACTTGACACTGTCGTCTAATGAAGGCAATATAATCTTCATGCGAGATAAATGTAAAAAACTCATCATTATATTGGTTATATGTGCTCTTCCGACTTCGAGCCTGGCAGGTATTTACCGCTATGTTGATCGGCAGGGGAGGGTGCACTTTACCAATGTGCCAACATCTTCCAGTTACCGATTCTACAGTAATGAGGGGAGTCAATACAGTATTGAGTCCTTGATTGCTCATAGTGCCTCAGCTTTTCAGCTGGACCGTGCTTTAATCAAAGCTGTCATCAAAGTCGAAAGTGATTTCAATCCGAAAGTCGTTTCCCGTAAGGGGGCGCAGGGACTGATGCAGTTGATGCCTGAAACAGCACGTGAAGTTGGCGTGAGCAACCCATTTGATCCGTCACAGTCGATTCATGGCGGCGCCTATTATTTAAGAAAAATGCTTGATTCTTTTGATCGTAATTTGGATTATGCTCTTGCGGCCTATAACGCCGGGCCCAGTGCCGTGCGCAAGTATGGTGGAATCCCTCCCTTTGCTGAAACACAGAATTATGTGACTAAAGTAAAGCGTTATTTTGATTATTATCGACGCAATGAAGGTGGAAACTGATGAGTCGAGCTAAAGAACTACTTAATCTTCCCAATATATTAACCTTGTCGCGTATCATCGCCGTGCCGATTGTTGTTCTGCTGCTGTTGTTTGAGTCGCGCGAGACATGTTTTTGGGCTGCTGTCGTTTTTACTGTTGCGTCTCTCACTGACTGGCTTGACGGTTATCTTGCCCGGCGCTGGCAGATTGTCACGATTCTTGGTAAATTTCTGGACCCCCTGGCTGATAAGCTCATTGTCATGGCCGCTCTGATTATGTTGATTCCTCTGGATCGTGTTCCGGCCTGGACTGTGTTTGTTATCCTTGCCCGAGAACTGATTGTTTCCGGTATCCGTTCTATCGCTTCATCAGAGGGTATCGTTATTGCGGCCAGCAATCTTGGTAAATACAAGACAATCTTTCAGATGATTGCTATTGTCGGTCTGTTGCTCCATTATCGCTATTACTGGTTTTTCGGGCTCGAATTTGATTTTTTGCATGCTTCCATGCACTACGCGGGGATTTTTATTTATTATATTTCCCTGTTTCTGACCATTTGGTCGGGTGCTGATTACTTTCTGAAATTCTTCAAGATCTTTGCTCGTTAGGTAACTGCTTGATATTAAATGATAAAATCTTTTTCTGGGAAATAATAATTTTTCGTTGACACTTTGCAAAAGCTTTTGCTATACATACATCCGCTCGCAACGCCGGGCACATGAGCGGGAATAACTCAGTGGTAGAGTGCAACCTTGCCAAGGTTGACGTCGCGAGTTCGAATCTCGTTTCCCGCTCCATTTTAAAATGTAAACCGAATGAAGGTTGTTCGGTTTTTTTTGTCATGAAAATATATACAGCAGGCGACGCTGTAAAGAAAATGCGGGAATAACTCAGTGGTAGAGTGCAACCTTGCCAAGGTTGACGTCGCGAGTTCGAATCTCGTTTCCCGCTCCATTTTAAATCAAAAGGTCGAATTTATGGTTTGTCCTTTTGTGTCGCAAATGTGTATAACGCTGGTAATGACTGTTATCAGTTCGCGGGAATAACTCAGTGGTAGAGTGCAACCTTGCCAAGGTTGACGTCGCGAGTTCGAATCTCGTTTCCCGCTCCATTTGAATAGCCATTCGGTGTAACCGAATGGCTATTTTGTTATTTTTAGCTTTTCTTCCCGTCCAGCCAAAAAAGGATCAGGCTTTATGATCCCTCGCCCTCAAAACCAACTGATCAAATTGTCTCAAATTTTGTCTGCACAAATACCATGACGCGCAATCTGTAATTTAATATTCCTGAAAGCCTTTAACCATACCATTGGTCCCGATTATCGGAAAATTGTTTACATTGCTGACGGTTTTTTATAACTTCTTGCGTTACTCAGTACTTTGATGCCAATATTATCGATTAATAACATTGTCGGATAGTCTCTATCTAATAGTCAGTTTTTATCCGGAAACAGCCCTTTGCTCTTTGTGGTGGTATCAAACTGAAGGCTTAACAGTTGTTTACCCGTACCAGGTCTTCATCGTTACCATTTGCCTTTTTTGTGTTACTGCGAAGTGTGGCTGTTTCCTTGTGAAATCAATAGATTTCAGGGTTCAGGTTTATTCCATGGAATATGTGCGGGCTAGTAGCGCTGGCTTTTGTATGGGGGTCAGTCTCGCTTTACGCAAGCTGGATGAAGTTATTGATAAGCTTGCAGGCAGCGGGCAGATCTATATCTTCGGCTCAATTATTCACAATCCACAGGTTGTGAATGAATACGCTCAAAAAGGCGTAATCACCGCGACGTCACCTGAAGAGATTCCTCCGGGGGCAACGGTCGTTGTGCGTGCTCACGGGATTACCAAGCAGGTTCGCGACGATTTACTGGGGCGCGGGATCAAGGTTGTTGATGCGACCTGTCCGAAGGTGCGAGAGGCATGTGTGCGTATTGAACACAGCACCGCGGAAGGTAAAACCTTGCTGTTGTTTGGTGAGGAGTCTCACCCAGAAGTAAAATGTCTGTTAAGTTACGCAGCTGGATCCGCTTTTCTTTTCGACACCTTTGAAAAAATAATCGATTTTCCCTTTGATATCAATCAGAGCTATTGCCTCGCTGCGCAGACCACCCAAGACCGTGATACCTTTGACGCGATAAGACGTTATTTTGAGCAGAATTCACAGGCAGACGTAACGGTTTTATATACTATCTGTGATGCAACTAAAAAGCGTCAGGGGGAAGCTGTTAAGCTGGCCGAGCAGGTTGAGTTTTTTATTGTCGCTGGTGGCTACAACAGTAGCAATACCAAACGACTCGCCGAAGTTATTGCCGCTCACGGCACCCCGGCTATTCATGTTGAAACTGCGGCTGAGCTGCCTCTTGACCGGTTGCGCCAGTATAAAAAAATCGGGCTTACTGCAGGAGCTTCCACACCGAAAAAGATTGTTGATGAAATTCAAGCTGTTCTTGAGTCACTTTAGGAGTAGAGATTGACAGTACTAAACCAGGATTCTATCGCTGCACAGGAGCAGGATCTGGCTGTTCAGTTGCGCCATGTTTGCAAGCCTGTTTTTCTAGCCAATGCCAGTAACTCTTTCATCGTCAGAGATCCTGACGGTGGTACTGATTTCAGGGGGATCGTTTTTCCCGTACCTCTGGAACGCCTCGGTGACACTGATTTTTGCCGGGATTATGGCCTGAAGTATGCCTATGTCGGCGGCTCAATGGCCAAAGGGATCAGTTCTGTCGCTATTGTCCGCGAGTTGGGGCTAAATGGTATGTTGGGCTTTTTCGGTGCGGCCGGACTTCCTCTTGCAGAGGTCGAAGGTGCTATTAATCAGCTGGAGCCATTTCGTAGTCAGTTTCGCTACGGTTTTAATCTGATCCATAGTCCCAATGAACCGGACCTGGAAACAGCTCTGGTCGAACTCTATATCCGGCATGGTGTTAATCTTATTGAAGCTTCAGCTTTTCTGGCTTTATCCTTGCCGTTGATCCGCTTTCGGACTCACGGTATCCGGCGTGATGCGGCTGGCCGAATCGTAACCCCTAACCAGATCATTGCGAAAATTTCCCGCGAGGAGATTGCCGCGCGATTTATGGCTCCGCCACCGGAGAAATACCTGCAGCAGCTGGTCAAAGAAGGGCATCTGACTGCTGAACAGGCGGTTTTGGCCCGCGAGATTCCGGTTGCTCAGGATATTACTGTTGAGGCGGATTCCGGAGGGCACACGGATAACCGTCCGGCGCTGTCTTTGTTCCCGACCATTCTGGCCCAGAAAGAACAGTTTCAGGCTCAATACCAATATACACAGGCGCTACGTGTCGGTCTGGGTGGAGGTATTGCCACTCCAGCATCTGCAGCCGCAGCTTTTGCCATGGGGGCCGCTTACCTGGTCACCGGAACAGTTAATCAGGCCTGTATTGAATCTGGGACCTGTGATGAAGTGCGCCAGATGTTGGCGGAAACCCGGCAGGCGGATATTACTATGGCCCCGTCAGGTGATATGTTTGAAATGGGGGTTAAGGTTCAGGTCGTCAAGCGCGGCACCATGTTTTCCATTCGCGCTCATAAGCTATATGACCTGTACCGCGCCTACGACAGTATGGAGCAGCTTCCTGCCGACGAGCGTGACAAGCTGGAAAAGACTTTTTTTCGTGCCCCTCTCACCACGATCTGGGAACAGACCCGTCAGTATTTCTTGACTCGTGACCCTCGCCAGGTTGCCAAGGCCGAGGCGGATCCAAAGTATAAGATGGCTTTGGTATTCCGTTGGTATCTTGGGCAGTCCCCGGTATGGGCAAACCGTGGCGAAGCGAGCCGTAAAATCGACTATCAGATCTGGTGCGGACCCGCCATGGGAGCTTTTAATGAATGGGTCAAGGGGTCGTTTATGGAGGCTCCTGATCAGCGACGCGTTGCTGAAACCGCTTATAATATCCTGTTTGGCGCTGCTGTTCTGCAGCGTCAGAATCAATTGAAACAACAAGGGGTTGCATGTCACTATGGTGCTGAGTTGACTGCTCCTTTGCCGATAGCAAAGATCAAGGAGTTTATCCGTTGAATAACAATGATGTTAAGAACCCACAGGCCCAATCGGTCCCTCTGGCCATCGTCGGTATCGGTTGTATGTTTCCGGATGCGGTTGACGCCGGAACTTTCTGGACGAATATAAAAACGGGTAAAGACAGTATTACTGAAGTTCCTGATTCTCACTGGAAGTCTGAGGACTATTACAATCAGGACCCGAAAGCTCCTGACCAGGTCTATGCAAAAATGGGCGGTTTTCTGTCGCCGGTGGCTTTTAATCCCATGGATTATGGAATTTTGCCGAATGCTATTGAAGCGATTGACACCTCTCAACTGCTCAGCCTTCTGACTGTCGAACAGGCTCTGAAAGATTCCGGATACTTAAACGAGCGCGAATTTGACCGGGACCGGGTCAGCGTCATTCTTGGAGTTACCGGTGCTCTGGAACTGGTTATCCCATTGGGCGCAAGGCTTGGTCATCCGCGCTGGAAAGAAGCGCTGGCCGATGCTGGTGTGCCCGCTGATGTCGCTGCCGATGTATTGCAGCGCATTTCAGATTCGTACGTCCCCTGGCAGGAGAACTCATTTCCTGGTTTGCTGGGGAATGTGGTCGCCGGGCGTATCAGCAAACATTTTAATCTGGGTGGAACCAACTGTGTTGTCGATGCAGCCTGTGGCAGTTCCCTGAGCGCCCTGAACCTGGCTGCTCTGGAACTGGCAGCCGGACGGACGGATATGGTTATAACTGGTGGTGTTGACACCTTTAACGATATCTTTATGTATACCTGTTTCAGTAAAACCCCGGCGTTATCTCCTTCAGGGCATGCACGTCCTTATTCCGCCGATTCTGATGGTACGACCCTTGGGGAAGGGCTTGGTGTTGTGGTATTGAAGCGCCTGGCTGATGCAGAATTGGCCGGTGACAAGATTTATGCTGTGATTAAAGGCGTCGGGGCCTCAAGTGACGGTAAAGGGTCAGCCATTTACGAACCGGATGCCAAAGGGCAGGCAAAGGCGCTGCGGCGTGCATATCAGCAAGCGGGTGTAGATCCGCGTACGGTCGGATTGATTGAAGGGCACGGCACAGGAACCCGAGTTGGTGATGCCATTGAAGTATCAGCGATTCAGGATGTCTTCGGTCCGGCTGAATCGCCCTGGTGTGCTTTGGGGTCGGTGAAATCCCAGATCGGACACACCAAGGCCGCTGCCGGATCGGCTGGTTTGATCAAAGCTGCTCTGGCTCTGTATCATAAGGTTCTGCCACCGACCATTAAAGTATCAACGCCCCACGAGAGCCTCTTGTCCGCGACCTCACCGCTCTATGTCAATACGGAGTGCCGGCCCTGGCCAGCTTCTTCTACTCACCCCCGCCGGGCGGGTGTCAGCGCTCTGGGTTTTGGCGGCAGTAATTTTCACTGCCTGCTTGAAGAGCATGTCGCACAGAAGCAGGAGGTCGACTGGGACGGCAGTGTTCAGATTCTGCCTTTCAGTGGGGCGGATGTCGCAACTATAAAAGTCGCCGTCCAGGCGTTTCCGGCTGCCGGAACCTGGCATGCAATCAGGGTTGCGGCTGATGAGTTGCGTCTGGCTTTTGACTGCCGTGCGGCAAAACGCCTGGTACTGGTCATTGACAGATCTATGGCTGATGTTAGAGGCCAATTTGAGAATGTTGTCAAGATGCTGGAGCGCAATCAGGACCTCGATGCCTGGGACATGCCTGATGGAACCTGTTTTTCGGGGCAGCGGGCAGTAGGTAAAGTTGCTGTTCTGTTTCCTGGCCAGGGGGCCCAGTACCCGGGCATGTTAAAGGACCTGGCACTGGCTTTTCCGCAATTTTCTGAAGTTCTTAACGCGGCTGACCAGTGTTTCTGCGGTGACAATGAACAGGGTGGAAAGCTGGCCCAACTGCTTTATCCGCGACCTCAATTTCATGACAATGCTGCACAGGACGCGGTGGCCGACCTGCAGAAAACTGAGAATGCTCAACCAGCATTAGGTACTGTCAGCCTCGGTGCTTTACGGGTCCTTAAGGCTTTAGGTTTTCAGGCAGAGTTTTTCGCCGGACATAGTTATGGTGAATTGACCGCATTGTGTGCGGCTGGTGTTATCAGTGCCACAGACCTGTTTAAGCTGTCCAGATTGCGTGGTGAGTTGATGGCTGCCGGAGATGGTGACCGTGGCAGTATGCTGGCGGTTTCCGCGCCTTTGGCCGATATTGAAGCGCTGATCAAAGGTGAAGGGCTCAACCTCGTACTGGCTAATCGCAATACTCCGGTGCAGGGGGTTCTCTCCGGGGCAACTGCTGAAATCAAAAAGGCCGCTGAACTGTTAAAAGGACGGGGGATCACCTGTAAGGAATTGACGGTTTCTGCTGCCTTCCATAGTTCCCTGGTTGCTGATGCGGCCGCACCTTTTGCTGCTGCTTTAAAACAAACCGATTTTGCTGCTGCTCAGGCTACCGTCTTCTCCAATACCAGTGGAGAAGCCTATCCTAAAGCTCCGGCCGACATGGTTGAGCTGTTGGCACAACAGCTGCCAAGCCCCGTCGACTTCGTTAAAGAAGTGCATAATATGTACGCTGCAGGGACCCGTTATTTTGTCGAAATCGGTCCAGGTGCGCGTCTGTCCGGTATGATCAAGTCGATTTTGGATGGTGAAGTATTTGAGGCAATTGCTCTTGATTCATCTAATGGTCGTCGCTCTGCAATGCATGATCTGGCCCGGGTGGTGGCTAAGCTGTCGGCACTGGGGATCACGCTTGATCTTGGCGCCTGGGATAGCGGTTATGCCGCACGTCATGTTAGCGATACAAAGAAAAAGCCGGGTATAGTGGTTGAGCTTTGTGGCGCTAACTATTTTAAAAAGCCGGCCAAACGACCGGCGCGGACGCAACAGCTTACGGTCACCCCTGCGGTGCAGCAGCACGGTAAGCCCGTTGAGAGTGCGACTCCTATTGCTCCAGTGCAACGAACTTCGGTTGCTCCGACTGCCCCGGTGACTGATGGGGTGGCGAATAAGGCGTCTTTACATGAAGCGTTGCGCATGACGACCCAAAGCATGCAGGCGCTGCAGAGCCTGCAGGATCAGACGGCCAAGCTGCACCAGCAGTTTCTTGCCGGACAACAGTCTGCGACACAGAGTTTTATGCAGCTGATTCAGCAACAGCAGGCTTTACTGCAGGGTGACGCTTCTTCCGGGAATGCTTTCCAATCAGTCCAGGTTCCGATACCAGCTGTTGCTGATTCTGCAGTAGATCAAAGTCAGAGTGTAGCGTTTCAAGTTCCTGCCCCTGTGAAGTCTCAGCCTGAATCCGTTCCGGTTGCTCCTGCTTCCTCACGGCCGGTAACCGCTCCATCTGTTTCTGTTGCCCCGAAACTGCTTGCCATCATCGCCGAGAAGACCGGTTATCCGGAAGAGATGCTGGATCTGGATATGGCGCTTGACAGCGACCTGGGGATTGATTCGATCAAACGGGTTGAAATTCTCTCTGCCCTGCAGGAAAAATTACCTCAGGCTCCCGTAATTAAACCGGAAGACCTGGGGCGTCTGCAGACCCTCGGACAAATCGTTGCCCATATTGAACGGGAACTGCCTGGTGATTCCGCTCAGCAATATGAGCCGGTTCAAGTCAATGCTGGAGGCGACCGTGCAGCAATAAGCGCAACTCTGCTTGGTGTTATCGCTGAGAAAACCGGTTATCCGGAGGAGATGCTCGAACTGGATATGGCGCTTGACAGCGATCTGGGGATCGATTCCATCAAGCGTGTTGAAATACTGTCGGCGCTGCAGGAGCGGATGCCCGAACTCCCTGCGGTTAAACCGGAAGATTTGGGCGTGTTGCAGACCCTTGGTCAAATCGTCGACCATCTATGCGCCACTGCGCCTGTTACCGTTAGCAGTGCTCCTGCAGCTAACAATGGCGGTGTTGATCGCAGCGCAGTAACTGCGACTTTGCTTGGTGTTATCGCCGAGAAAACCGGTTATCCGGTGGAGATGCTGGAACTGGGCATGGCGCTTGACAGCGATCTGGGGATCGATTCGATCAAGCGCGTAGAAATACTGTCGGCACTGCAGGAACAGATGCCCGAACTTCCTGCGGTTAAACCGGAAGACCTTGGTGTGCTGCAAACTCTGGGGCAGATTGTCGATCATCTGTGTGCCGGCGTTTTTGCTGTCATTAAAACGGCAGGCGCTGTGGTTTATGCTTCTAGCGCTGCAGTTAGCCAAAATACCGTAACAACAACACTGCTCAACGTCATTGCGGATAAAACCGGCTATCCGGTGGAGATGCTGGAACTTGGCATGGCCCTTGACAGTGATCTGGGCATCGATTCGATCAAGAGGGTTGAGATCCTCTCTGCACTGCAGGAGCAGCTACCCGAACTGCCGACGGTAAAGCCGGAAGATTTAGGTGTTCTACAGACTCTCGGTCAGATTGTCGATCATTTATGTGCCGGTAAAAAAGAGGTTGCCGCAGCCCCGGTTGTCCCACAAATGGGGCAGGTCGCTCGTGATCAGGTCGCTCAAACCTTGTTGAATGTCATCGCCGATAAAACGGGTTATCCGGTGGAGATGCTGGAGCTGAGCATGGCTCTCGACAGTGATCTGGGGATTGATTCAATTAAGCGGGTCGAAATCCTTTCTGCACTGCAGGAGCAGCTTCCTGGGGTTCCAGCGATTAAACCGGAACATCTTGGCACTTTGCAGACCGTTGTCCAGATTGTCGATTTCCTGTCCAGCGTTTCAGGAAATGAAACTTCCCCCGAGCATGAAAAAGCGCATGCTTCTGCTACCGGGAAGGGGATCAAGCGTCAGTATCTGTCAGCTGTGACTTTACCCAAGAGGCGGGACAAAAAAGATTTTCAATTTGCCCCCGGGTCACAGATCTGGATTACCGATGATGGCTCCGCTCTTAGTGATGCTGTCTGCCAGCAACTCACCAGACATCAGTTGATTCCACGTAAGGTTGACGTCTCTCAGCTTGAAGAGCTTGAAGTTCCTGACTATCTGTCCGGACTGGTATTACTGGCTCCCTTGAAAGGGACGAACGACAGCTTTTTGAAGAATTCCTTTCGACTGCTGCAGAAGGTATTGCCTGCTTTGGATGCAGCAGCTGGGCAGGGGGGCGCCATTCTGTCCACCGTCTCGCGTATAAATGGCTCCTTCGGTGTCGAACAAAAACGTCAGATTGGTGATCCGCTATCCGGTGGCTTGGCTGGCTTATGTAAAACGGCTGCGCTGGAATGGCCGGCCCTGCATTCCAAGGCTCTTGATATTGCTGTCGGTATGGAAATTCAGCCAACCGCCGAAACCCTGGTTCAGGAGATGTTATCTGGCGGTCCCCTTGAGGTCGGGGTGACCACGCAGGGTTTGACCTCCCTTGAGCTGGTCAGCGAGGCTCTGCCCCGTGTGGAAAACGACCTGCCACTCGGCAGTGATGATCTGATCCTTGTCAGTGGCGGAGCGCGTGGTGTAACAGCTGAAGTCGCTGTTGCGCTGGCCCGGGCCACCCAGGCTACGCTGTTATTGCTTGGCAGGAGTCCGTTGCCCGGTGAGGAGCCTGCCTGGCTCGCCTCGCTGAAGGATGAAGCAGCCATTAAAAAAGCGATTATTGACAATGCTGCTCAACCGCTTAAGCCAAAGGACGTTGCCTCTGCTTATCAGCGTATCTGTGCTGAACGGGAAATTCGCAGTAATCTTGATCGTATTTTACGTGCCGGCGGAACGCCCGTTTACCGTTCCGTTGATTTGCGTGATAACGACGCCTGCAAGGCGGTCATCAATGAAGTCTGCAGGCAGTATGGACCAGTACGCGGGCTTGTGCACGGGGCCGGGGTGCTTGCCGATAAACTGATCCTGGAAAAAACCAGCGAGCAATTTGATTACGTATATGACACAAAAATTGTTGGTTTGCGGCACCTGTTTGAAAATATCGAACCTCAAGAACTGAAATTCATGGCGCTGTTTTCCTCTTCAACAGGGCGCTTTGGGCGTATTGGTCAGATCGATTATGCCATGGCCAATGAAGTTCTTAATAAATTTGCAGTCCAGCAGGCTGAAGAGCTGAAGGACTGCCGTATTGTGTCCTTGAACTGGGGCCCCTGGGACGGCGGGATGGTTACGCCTGAACTGAAAAAGGTCTTTGCCCGCGAAGGGATTGATGTTATCGACCTTGAAGCTGGTGCAGAATACCTGGTTCGTGAACTGGCAACATTGAACGGTCCTGTCGAACTGGTGATCAGTGGCTGCGATGACAGTGAACTCACTACTGCTGAAACTGTTGAAACGCAGGCCAATCTTTATGTTTCAAAGGCTTTTGATCTGGATCTGTGCATTGATCAGTTTCCGTTTCTGAAGTCCCATGTTATTGATGGCAAAGCAGTTTTGCCCATGGCCATAATCGTTGAATGGCTGGCTCATGGAGCGATTCACAACAATCCGGGGTTGCGTTTTCAGGGCTTTAATGACCTGCGTGTTCTTAAAGGCGTCATTCTGGACGCAGACAGCAACTACACTCTACAGGTTATGACCGGTAAGGCGATCAAGAGCGATGGCGTTCATATTGTCCCGGTCGAAATTTCCGGAATTATTGGCGACGGACGCACGGTTCCTCATGCCCGGGCCCGTATCCTGCTTGCTCAAGCATTGCCTGCTCAGCAACGTCCCATGGAGAAAATGGACCTGACCGCCTACCGGCATCCTTCTGAAACGATTTATCAGCTTGACCAACTGTTCCACGGACGTGATTTCCAGGGGATTAAGCAGGTTCATGGTTGTTCGGCCCAGGGCATCAGTATTATTGCCGCAGCTGCCCCTCGCCCGGCAGAGTGGATTGCTCAGCCGTTGCGCAGCAGCTGGTTTGCCGATCCTTTGATTCTGGATAGCAGTTTTCAGTCTCTGATTCTATGGAGTTTTGATCAGTACCAGGCGGGATCTCTACCTGTATTTGCGGATCGTTATCGGCAATATCGTGATCAGTTCCCCCAGCATGGCGTCGAAATCCGGATCAAGGTTACTGAGCAGTCGAGTCACCGGGCCCATGCCCGTATTGACTTTGTTGATTCTCAGGACGGGTCCCTGGTCGCACGGATGGATAATTATGAGTGTGTCATCGATCCATCTTTGAACAAGACGTTTCAGCGCAATAAATTGACTGGAGTTGCCTGATAATGACTTCGGCACAGTCTGTAGCAATTGTTGGTATCGGGGGGGAATTTCCCAACTCCCCCGATCTGAAAACCTACTGGAATAATATTGTTCACAATGTCAATACCGCTCAAGAGCCACCTGCCGGCAGGTGGCTTCTTGATGTTGACGCTGTTTATGATTCGCAACCGGGAAAGGCCGATAAGGTTTATTCCCGCAAAGCCTGCTTTTTACCCGAAGAAGGTGATGACTCGAGCATTCCGGGGCTGGACCTTGATCCTGACTTTGTGCGTGGTCTGGACCCGATGTTCCGACTGCTGTTGCGCGTTGGGCAGCAGACTTTGGCTGATGTCCGGGGTAAAGCGCTCAAACGGGATCGGGCGGGGATTATCATCGGCAATCTTGCCTTGCCCAGTGAAAAATCTTCTGCTTTGGCCCGGTGTTTTCTCGGCCAGACGTTTGTTGAACAGTTGGGTTCCAAACCCCTGAGTGTCCCGGAACCCGATGTCGCGCCTATAAATCGCTATGTTGCGGGCCTGCCTGCGGCGGTATTGGCTAAAGCCATCGGCTTTGAACGCACTTGCTTTACGGTTGATGCCGCCTGCGCGTCCTCTCTTTATGCCGTTAAACTGGCCATTGATGAACTGATCTGCGGCAGGGCGGATGCGATGCTGGCAGGTGGTTTATCCCGGCCTGATTCGCTCTATACCCAAATGGGTTTTTCCCAGTTGCATGCGGTCTCACCAACCGGCACTTGTTCCCCTTTCGATAAAAATGGCAATGGCCTGGTTGTCGGTGAAGGGTGCGGATTGATTCTTCTGAAGCGGACCGAAGATGCTGTCCGCGATGGCGATCATATTTATGGTATTATTCGTGCCGTTGGTCTGTCTAATGATATTGGCGGAAACCTGCTTGCCCCGGCTTCTGAAGGACAACAACGGGCCATGCGTGCTGCTTATAGGCAAGCAGGCTGGACGCCGGATGATGTCGATCTGATTGAATGTCATGCGACGGGGACACCGGTCGGTGACAAAGTGGAATTTGAAAGCCTGCAGGAAGTCTGGAAACAACAGGATTGGCGCTATGGACAATGTGTCCTTGGTTCTGTTAAGGCCAACATCGGACATTTGCTTACTGCTGCTGGATCTGCAGCCTTGTTGAAAACGGTTTTGTCGTTTCACCATGAAATCCTGCCGCCTACCGTGAATCATTCTCAGGCCGGGTCCGGAATTCATCTGGATGCCAGTCCGTTTCGTATTCTCAGCCGGCCGGAACCCTGGCCGCGCCGGGATGCGCTCACCCCGCGCCGCGCGGCTGTCAGCGCTTTTGGCTTTGGCGGGATCAATGCTCATCTTTTACTTGAAGAATATATCCCTAATAGCCTGAAAAAGAATCCTGTTCGCTTGCATCCCTCCGTCACGGGAAGACAACAGCCTGTGGCCATTGTCGGCATTGCCGCGTCCGCCGGTCCATGGCAAAACACAATGGATATAAAACGTCAGCTGTTTGGTTCTCCCCATGATAGCAAGCCGGAGAACCTTAATGATTGGTGGGGAACCGAGGATAGCCGCTGGTTTGGACAACTGAATAATTCAGGTTCGTCACCACAGGGATATCCCATTGACACGGTTACGGTTGCTCCCGGTGAATTCAGGATTCCACCTCTCGAGTTAAAGGAGATGTTGCCGCGCCAGTTGCTGATGTTGAAAGTAGCCGCACAGGCGCTCAAAGATGCTCACCTCGACAAGGCTGATCTGCTCTTTTCAGGGGTTTATATCGGTTGTGGGCTCGATTTAAATGCAACCAATTTCAGTTTTCGCTGGGGGATCGAAAAGTACGCGCCACTGTGGGCACAGGAACTTGGATTCAACCTAGATGCTGAACAGCTTAAACAGTGGGTTGCTCAGCTCAGAGAGAGTGCCGGACCGGCCCTGACGGCTAACCGAACCATGGGGGCTCTGGGGAGTACTGTGGCGAGTCGCATTGCCAAAGAATTTAAAGTCGGCGGACCCAGCTTTACACTGTCCTGCGAAGAAACGTCAGGCGTGAAAGCGCTCGAGGTTGGTGTGCATGCTCTGCAGGATGGCAGCATCAATCATGCTATTGTCGGTGCGGTAGATTTTGGCAGCGATCTTCGGTCCGTTATCCCCAGTCGCTTTACCCGTGAAGAGCCTAATCTCGCGGTTCCGACCGATGGTGCTGTTGCTTTGGTCCTTAAACGTCTCGAAGACGCCGTTCAGGACAAGGACCGTGTTTACGCTGTTATTGGTGGAACCGATTCCTCTATCTGCGCAGGAGATTCTGAGTGTTTCAGGAAACAGGCGACCAAGTGTTTTGACTCCTTTAAGCGCTCAAGTGGTGTTAATGTCACTGGCCATTCAGCAATAATCCGTTCCAGAAGGGCGTCCGATCTGGTCGTTACTGACATGGCCTCGCTGCTGTCTGAAGAGCCAACTGGGTCGGCTTCGATTAAGCAGACGACCGATTATTTTGTCGGCGATTCTGGTGCTGTTGCTGGACTGCTTGCTGTTGTACAGGGAGCTTTTGCCCTATATCATAAAATTGTTCCTGGTTCTGCTTTGGACCGGAGAGGATTGTCTCCCCAATACTGGTTAACCAACAAATGTGAAGGTGACCGTCATCTGCTCGTTTATGACTGCGGTCCCGATGGCAGTGCCGCCCTGGTTCTTCTGCAGGAAAGTAAAGCCTGGGAACACCATGACTCCTTGCCGCCTGATATGTTTGTTCCGCACGCTGAGGGACTTTTTGTTCTGGAGGGTCAAAATGCTGCCGAGCTTATTGAGCGTTGTGATGCTTTACTTGACTTCAGCGGCTCAGGGGCAGACTTGCCCATTTCCGCATTAGCCTCCCGGTGGTACCAAAGGGTCAAGCGTCCCGTCCAGGCAAAACTTCATGTGTGTCTTGTTGCTGCCACGCATTCTGAATTGCATGAGCTGTTGGCTTTTACCAGAAAGTCCCTGGTCGAACACCCGGACCAGGCTATTGGGAGTTTTGGTGGTCTTCAACTGTCACCTGCGATGCGGGACCGTATCTTTTATGCTCCGCAGCCTCTGGCACACGCCGGGAAAACCGCTTTTATCTTTCCTGGTTCGGGTAATCATTTTGCCGGAATGGGGCAGGAATTGGCACTATTGTGGCCTGAGGTTTATCAGCGCCAGGAACAGACCAGCGATTATCTTGCCAACCAGTATCAACCGTGGCATTTCTGGAACGGGGAACTGAAACCGGAGATCCAACGGGACCATAATGCCCTGGTTATCTCTCACGTTGCCTTGTGTACCGCCCTGCATGATTTGCTGCGGCGGTTTAACATTCATCCGCAAATGATCAGTGGCTACAGCCTTGGAGAATCGTCCGGTCTCTTTTCAAGCGGGGCTTGGGTCGATCGTGACGGCATGCTGAATCGTCTGCAAAAATCGCCACTGTTTTCCCATGATCTTGGTGGGGAGTGCCGCGCAGCGCGACGTATCTGGAATCTGCCCCAGGGGGAAGCTGTCGATTGGACACTTGGTATAGTCAATGCGTCCGAGGAGCAAGTCAGGTCTGTTATTGTTGATATTCCACGCGCTTATCTGTTGATTGTTAATAGTTATCGTGAATGTGTTATTGGTGGGCAGCGTCAGGCTGTTGAAAAAGTTATTGCTGCTTTAGGCTGTCATTTTATCCCCCTTGAAGGCGTGACGACCGTTCATTGTGAAGTTACCAAAGCGGTTGCTGATGCGTATCGCGCTTTGCACCTGTTTCCGGTAACGGCTCCAAAACAGGTCGATTACTATAGCTGTGCTCTTGGTAAAAAATACCCGCTGACGCCTGAAAACGCTGCCGATGTCATTTTGGCCCAGGCCCTCGATACTATCGATTATCCGCGCGTTATCGAGCAGTTGTACGCTGATGGTGCGCGCCTGTTTATTGAAGTGGGGCCAGGGAACTCCTGCAGCCGCATGATTACAAGTATTCTCGGTGATAAGGCGCATCTTGCCCGTTCTTTCTGCGCGCGTGGTGCCAGCCAGTACGGTCAGTTGCTGCGTATGCTTGGCCACTGCCTTGCTGAGGGTGTCAATGTCGACCTGGCGCCGCTGTTCAGCAAGCTGTCAACAAATGACGCCAGTGGGACTGAGGACAAAGCACGGCAGATTAATGTTCGGCTTAATCGTGATAAATTTGCTCCGCAGCTGCCACGGATAAAGAAGGTGACTCCTTTAACAAAAGTGCCAAAAGTCGAAGAACAAGGTCGCGTGGAACAAACTTCTGTGCAGCATTCTGCTCCTGCCGGTGTTACCGCAACCTTCAGCGACACCGGGACATCATCCTTGATCAGGAATTTCCAGGATTCTTTAGCCAGTAGTGCACTAGCCCATGAAGAATTCCTTGCTTTTAGTAAGACCATGGAAGAAGCGATGGCGCTTAATATTCAACAGCAAATGCAACTGCTGCACAATATGGATGGGGTCGGGCTGGATTATTCTGATCTCGGTTTGGGCATCGCTGAAACACTTTCACCGCTTATTCAAGAATCTCCTCAGGTCAAGCGTGCCGATGTTGCTTTCGATCGCGCTATGTGCATGGAATTTGCCATCGGTTCGGTTGGAAAAATGCTCGGACCCGAATTCGCTCCGGTTGATCAGTTCCCGACCCGGGTCAGGCTGCCCGATGAACCACTGATGCTGGTCGACCGGATCATGCTTGTCGAGGGTGAGCCACGTTCTTTGACTCATGGCCGGGTGGTAACGGAGCACGATGTCACCAGCGATCGCTGGTACCTTGATGGCAACCGGATTCCGACCTGTGTTGCCGTCGAAGCAGGGCAGGCGGATCTGTTCCTGTCCGGTTACCTGGGGATCGATTTTATTACGAAGGGGAAAGCGGTCTATCGTCTGCTTGATGCCGTGGTCACCTTTCATCGGGGCCTGCCACAACCTGGTGATGTCATTCGCTACGATATTAAAATCGAGCGTTTCTTCCGTCAGGATCAGACCTATCTGTTCCGTTTCAATTTTGAAGGGACGGTTAACGGAGAACCGCTGCTGTCTATGGAAAAGGGGTGTGCCGGATTCTTTAGCGCGGAAGAACTTGCCGCCGGTAAAGGTATCGTGCATACCAAACTGGACCTGATGCCTAAAGCAGGGAAGCTTCCGGCAGACTGGCAGGAGCTGGTCCCCCTGCAGGTCGAAGCATACAATGAAGCTCAGGTTAATGCTCTTTACGCGGGTGATATCGCCGGCTGCTTCGGTCCGCTTTTTCACCAACTGGCTCTGCGGCAGCCCTATACCTTGCCAGGCGGAAAGCTTAAACTGGTCGATCGTGTCACCAGACTTGATCCACATGGTGGGCGTTACGGACTGGGGCAGATCAGTGCTGAAATGGATATTGACCCCAAGGACTGGTTCCTGACCTGTCACTTTGTCGATGACCGGGTTATGCCCGGCACCCTCATGTATGAATGCTGTATGCATACGCTGCGCATTTACCTGCTGCGGATGGGGTGGATCGGCGAAGAAGGGCAGACCTGGTGTGAACCGGTGCCCGGCGTCGCCAGTGGGCTTAAATGTCGTGGTCAGGTCACTGAAACTACCAGGACGGTGACGTACCAGGTAAGTATCAAGGAGCTTGGCTACGGTCCGGAGCCGTTTGCCATTGTTGATGCCCTGATGTTTGCCGATGGGCATCCTATTGTTGAAATTCCCGATATGTCGGTCCGCTTAGCCGGTTTGGATCGCCACATGGTCGAGTCATTGTGGCAGGGGCGGACCTCAGCGGCTGTGGTTAAGAAAGAACGTAAGGTTCTTTATGATACCGACAGAATCACCGCTTTTGCCATCGGTAATCCGTCGGATGCTTTCGGTGAGCCGTACCGGGTTTTTGATCATGACCGTAAAATAGCCCGTTTGCCGGGGCCTCCATTCCAGTTTCTTGATCGTATTGTCGAGCTTTCCGGTGAACCATGGAAACTGGTTGAGGGTGCCTCAGTTGTTTCCGAATATGATGTGCCTGTCGATGCCTGGTATTTTGCGGCCGGGCGACAGCCCGAAATGCCGTTCAGTGTTCTGCTTGAGATCGGCCTGCAACCCTGCGGCTGGTTGGCAGCCTATCTCGGTTCGGCGCTGACCAGCGAGGTTGATCTGTGTTTCCGTAACCTTGATGGTAATGCTGTTCAACTACGGGCCGTAACCCCACAGACCGGTACTCTGTCGGTTGCAGTTACCATCACCCGGGTGGCCAGCAGCGGCGGGATGATTATTCAAGGGTATGATTTCACGGTGAGTGACCAGCAAGGTCCCGTTTACCAGGGGGACACTGTCTTTGGCTTCTTCTCCAAGGAAGCGTTAGCCCAGCAGGTTGGCGTACGTGGCGCTCAGCTGTACCAGGCGCATAGCACTGAAACAAGCCGCGCACAGAGCTTCCCATATCCGCAGGAAAGACCTTTCCCTGCGCCCCAGATGCGCATGGTTGACCATATTGATCTGTTTGTCGCGGATGGAGGCCCCAAAGGGCTTGGCTATATCCGTGGCAGCAAGCAGGTTGATCCCGGTGAATGGTTCTTTAAGGCCCACTTCTATCAGGATCCGGTCTGCCCCGGATCTTTGGGGTTGGAATCCTATCTGCAATTATTGAAAGTGGTTGCCGCGCAGCGTTGGGGCGTTGATGAGAACAGCTGTTTTGAAACGATTGCGCGCGGCATGAAGCATAGCTGGAACTATCGCGGTCAGGTGATTCCTGCCAATAATCAGGTTGTTATTGAGGCCGTTGTTACAGCAATTGATGATGAACAGCAGCTGATTACGGCTGACGGATATCTGGCGGTCGATGGCAAAGTCATCTATCAAATGAAAAACTTTACCCTGAGATTACATTGAGTTGAAATGTATAATCTCGCAAAAAACTGTTAGTGTGACTTCACCTTCGACGGTTTTCATGCTAAAAGAGCGTTCCAAACAGATCCTGATAACCTTTTACACGGCAAGTTGACGGTTAATGAAATATTCAAAAGTTTACCTCGAATCTGTGGGCTATGAATTAGCTCCAATCGTAATGACCTCAAGTGAACTCGAGGGGCGTATTGCTCCGGTTTACGAAAAATTGCATATCGCACCAGGGCAGTTGGAAGCTTTGACCGGCATCCGCGAACGACGCTGGTGGAAACCGGGAACCCCGGTATCTCATGGTGCGATTGCCGCGGCTAAAAAATGTTTGCAGGAACGCAATATCGCTCCTGAAGATATCGGTGCCGTGGTGTATGCCGGTGTCTGTCGGGAATACTTTGAGCCTGCCACTGCCTGCCATGTCGCTGCGGAGTTGGGTGTGCAGGGCAGTGCTGCTGTTTACGATATCTCCAATGCCTGCCTCGGGGTTCTTAACGGAGTTCTTGATATTGCCAACCGGATTGAATTGGGACAGATTCGCTGCGGTCTGGTTGTCGCTTGTGAAAGCAGTCGCGAAATCAATGAGATCATGATCAAGCAAATGCTTGATAACCCAAGCATGGAACTGTTTACCCGTTCGCTTGCTACGTTGACCGGTGGCTCCGGGGCCGCTGCAGTCCTGTTGTCTGATGGCTCTTTCTCGCCGGTTCGTAAACCACGCTTGCTGGGAGGCGTCAATATCGCCGAGCCTCAACACAACGCCTTGTGCCGTTGGGGAATCAGAAGTGAAGCGGATGGGACTCATACCCCGTTTATGAATACCGATGCTGTTTCGGTCATGAAGTATGGCGTTGAGCTTGGTAAGAAAACCTGGGAAGCATTCACCCGTGAACTGGGTATCACCAGTGAACGGATTGATCGGGTTATCTGTCATCAGGTGGGTGAGGCTCACCAGCGTCTGATCCTGCAGTCGATCGGGGTCGATCCCGGCAAGGATTTTCCCACTTTTGAGTTCCTGGGCAATATGGGAACTGTTTCTCTGCCGATTACGGCAGCTATTGCCAAGGAGCGGGATATGATTCGTCCAGGTAACCTGGTTGGTTTCTTAGGGATCGGGAGTGGTTTGAACTGTCTGATGTTGGCGGTGCAATGGTGACAGGTAACCAGCTATTCGCCAGAGAATATCCTTTCGAGAGTCACTTTCTTGATCTGGACGGGCTGAAGTACCACTACCTTGATGAAGGTGCCGGGGATCCGGTTATTATGCTGCATGGCAATCCTTCCTGGTCGTTTTACTACCGCAACCTGGTAAAAACGTTGCGCTCTGACTTTCGCACCATTGTCCCGGACCATATCGGTTGTGGGTTGTCTGACAAACCTGCGGACTCCCGGTACCGTTACACACTGTCTCAGCGGGTCGCAGATCTTGACCGCCTGATTAATCACCTGGATTTACCGAAAAAGGTAACGCTGGTTGTGCATGACTGGGGCGGTATGATCGGCATGGCCTGGGCTGCGTTAAATCCGGGCCGCCTGGCGCGTCTGGTGGTTCTGAACACGGCTGCGTTTCCGCTCCCTGCGTCCAAGCCGCTGCCTCTCGCTCTGAAAATCTGTCGTAATACCCAATTCGGCGCATTTCTGATTCAGGGGGTCAATGCCTTCGCCCGCGGCGCGGCCTGGGTCGGTTGTAAGCGCAAACGCATGAGTGCTGAGCTGCGCAAGCTTTACTGCAGCCCCTATGACAACTGGCAGCATCGCGTTGCTACCTTGCGCTTTGTGCAGGATATTCCTCTGGCTGAAGGAGATAGCGGTTACGATCTGGTTAAACAGACCGAAGCGTCTTTGTCCGGATATGCTGACCTCCCGACCAGTATCTTCTGGGGGGAGAAAGATTTTGTCTTTGATCGCCATTTTCTGAAACAGTGGCAAATCCATATGCCCCAGGCAGAAGTCCATTCTTTTGCGGATTGCGGCCATTATATTCTTGAAGATGCCGCTTCAGAAATTATTCCTTTGATTGAGAAGTTCCTCAAGAATAATCCGCTTGCGGAACAGGTGCCCTGATCCGATGTCTGAGCGGCAGAATTTCAACATCGCTGCTTATCTACCGCAGATGGCCGCTCTTCAGCCTGACACCCCGGCTGTCCACTTCCCGTTACAAGGGGAAGGTCCAGATAAATGCTATCTGACCTTGTCCTACCATCAGCTGAACCAGCGCAGCGATCAGATCGCGCACGGTCTCGAATCTATAGGCATAAGAAAAGGGGTTCGAAGCGCTTTAATGGTCAAGCCGTGCCCCGATTTTTTTGCCCTGACCTTTGCTTTGTTTAAAGTTGGCGCGGTTCCGGTTCTGATCGACCCTGGCATGGGGGTGAAGAATCTCAAGGTTTGTCTGGCCGAAGCTCAGCCACAGGCTTTTATTGGTATTCCTCAGGCACATGTTGCTCGTATCCTGCTCGGCTGGGGGAAGCAAAGCATAACGACTTTGTTAACCGTTGGGCGACGCTGGTTCTGGGGTGGAAAAAGTCTGGCTGCTTTGCTGGCCGGTGAATCAAACACAACAGCCTATCAGATGGTTTCCAGTGATGAAGACGATCTTGCCGCCATTTTATTTACCAGTGGCAGTACCGGGGTCCCTAAAGGGGCTGTCTATACCCATGGCAATTTTTCAGCCCAGGTTGAAGCGCTCAAGCAGGTGTACGCCATTGAGCCGGGAGAGATAGATTTGCCCACCTTCCCCTTGTTTGCCTTGTTTGCCCCGGCTCTTGGTATGACTTCAGTGATTCCTGAAATGGATTTTACCCGCCCGGGGAGTGTTGATCCGGAAAAAATCATTGGGGCAATTCAACGCTTTAAAGCCACAACCATGTTCGGATCCCCGGCGTTGATCCGCAGGGTTGGCGCGTTTGGTCAGACAGGTGGTATCAAGCTGCCCAGCCTCAAGCGGGTTATCTCTGCTGGGGCTCCAGTTCCGGCCGGGGTTTTGGAAAGCTTTTCCAGTATGCTTGCTGAAGGGGTCCAGATATTCACCCCCTATGGTGCCACAGAGTCCTTGCCGGTCTGTTCGGTTGGCAGTCAAACCATTCTGGAAGAGACGCGTTTTCTGACCGATAAAGGGCAGGGGGTATGCATTGGCAAGCCGGTAGCAGGCATAACACTGAAAATAATCACCATTGATGATAATGCGATTGACACCTGGTCTGATGATCTTGAGGTCACAGATGGAGAGATTGGTGAAATTGTGGTTCAGGGTCCTCAGGTGACGCGCAGTTACTTTAACCGTGATGAATCGACCCGATTGGCTAAAATCAGCTCTGGAGACGGGCGTTTTTATCATCGTATGGGTGACCTGGGCTATCGTGATGAACAAGGCCGCATCTGGTTTTGCGGACGTAAAGCCCACCGGGTTGACGTTGGAGAACAGCGCCTGTTTACAATCCCCTGTGAGGCGTTGTTCAATACTCATCCAGCGGTATTCAGATCCGCGCTGGTCGGGATTCAGGTGCGAGGCAACACCCTGCCGGTTATCTGTGTTGAGCTGACTTCAGAGGCACACAATGCTGACAAAAAACAGCTTGTTGCCGAATTGAGCGAACTGGCCAGATCAAACGAGCTGACCCAATCGATCAATACCTTTTTGTTTCATAAGAGTTTTCCTGTAGATATCCGGCATAACGCTAAAATTTTCCGTGAAAAACTCGCAGTCTGGGCGCAGGAGCAATTGTCATGAAAGCTCTTGTCACCGGAGGCGGAGGTTTTCTTGGCGGAGCCATTGTCAGATGCCTTCTGGGCGATGGTTATAAGGTTCGCTCTCTGGCCCGCAACACCTATCTTGACCTTGAACAGCTGGGGGTTGAGCAGGTTTCCGGAAGTCTAGATGATTTCGAAGCCGTAAGCCGTGCTGTTTCCGGCTGTGATCTGGTTTTTCACGTGGCCGCCAAGGCAGGCGTATGGGGGAACTGGGATGATTTTTATCGTCCCAACGTCATGGGGACCAGGCATGTTGTCGAGGCTTGTCGTAACGCTGGTGTCAGGCGGTTGGTGTTTACCAGCTCGCCCAGTGTCGTTTTCAATGGCCAGGATATGGAAGGCGTTGACGAGTCGGTTCCGTACCCTGATCATTACCTGTCGTACTATCCGCAAACCAAGGCTGAAGCAGAGCGAATTGTTCTGGCCGCCAATGACAATGACCTGGCGACAGTCGCATTACGTCCACATCTTATCTGGGGTCCTGGTGACAACCATCTGGTTCCGCGTATTCTTGAGCGTGGCCGGGCTGGCGCTTTGCGACGCATTGGGCCTAAAAATGCCCTGGTTGATACGGTCTATATTGATAATGCCGCCTGGGCCCATCTCGATGCTGCCAAGCACCTTGATATTGGTTCTGTCGTTGCAGGTAAAGCTTATTTTATCTCCAATAATGATCCTCGACCTCTCTGGGATATTGTCAATGCTATTCTGGCGGCCGGGGAGGTACGACCCGTAAACAAAGTTCTTCCTGCAAAAACGGCCTATGCGATAGGTGCATGTCTGGAGGTGGTCTATCGGTTATTGCGGCTGAAAGGGGAGCCGCGGCTGACCAGGTTTGTTGCAGAGGAACTGTCCACAGCTCACTGGTTTGATTTGTCTGCAGCCAGAAATGATTTCGGTTACCAGCCACGAGTTTCGATTGAAGATGGCATGCACCTGTTGCGCAAGTGGCTTAGCCAAAGGGACTAAAGATGTCTTTATGGAAAACCTCTCCAATAGAGATTTCTGCCACCGATTCGTTTTTGCATATATTCAGATTCCCCTTATCCCGCCCTGATGATGACCAGCTTTTCAGGCAGCTACTGTCGACAGATGAATTACAGCGTTTGGCGCGACTGGTCATGCCTGATAAGCAGAATCAGTTTCTGCTAAGCCGTGGATTGTTGCGGAAAATCCTAAGTTTTTATCTTAAGAAAGACCCTGCAAGTATCTGTTTTAAAGTAACCTTGTCTGGAAAGCCAAGCCTTGCATATGCTCCCTTCCCGTTGTACTTCAATGTCAGCCATTCTGATCAATTCGGTGTAGTCGCCGTAGCCAGTACAATGGTCGGTATCGATATTGAGCGGATTAAAGATCGCTTGGATTTTCCAAGAATCGGAGCTCTGTATTTCAACAGGGCAGAACAGGATATTTTGAATAACTATCCGGCGCACCGTAAGCGCCGTGGTTTTTATCGACTCTGGACCAATAAAGAAGCCCGGCTGAAGATGCTGGGTTGTGGTTTTATCGAACCTGACGCTCAAATGCCCGAAAATGCCTTTCAACACTATTTTTATGTAGCTCCAGGCTATGTCGCATCTGTCGCCATGAATGCTGCGCCTGATAAGATCGCACGTTTTAACCTGCTTCAATCAAATATTATTTAAGCGTCACCGGCCTGGATTTTTCCTTTTTGAAACTCTTTATCAGATCCTGCTATTATTGAAGTAAATGATGTTCCGGCCTTTTGAATTGTTCTGTTGATTTTTAAGGGAATTATATGAAGCAGCGTATTCATATTGGTATCGGCTGTGCCTTTTTGTTTGCCGGTTGGCTTGGCTCTTTTCTTTTAAACAGTCTGGCTTCTGGCTATAAATTTTATGTTCTTGGACCAACACTGCTGATTGCTATCGGTCTTGGGCTGGTCTGGAAGCGCGGGGGCGGAAAAATCGCCGCACTGGCCTTAGCTTTCACGGCGCTGTTCGCGTTGCTGACCATGAATCAGCTGGTTCCAGATCAGGCTCTGAGTGTTCCCGCAATCAGGGAACGTTTTCAAAAGAGCGCAGCAGAAGGGCGGCGCGTTGCGATTGAAATACCTGAGAGCATGCGCAGCGGGGTTTTCAATCAGGATCGTCATCTTGCAGTTTTTGCCGATCTTCATTTCTCCTTATATGCTCAACTGCCGAACACGCCAGCGGATATGACCTTCACCCCTTCAGGGCACATGTTTGTCAGCATCCCGAACCTGGGGGCGATTTATGTTATACCGGCGACTGCTGATGGCGGTGCCGCGTTGCAACCGCTACTATTTCATGTTGGGCTCGATAGGCCTTCCGGCTTGGTTTATTATAACCAGACACTTTATGTTGCAGAACCCGGTCGTATCCTTGCCGTGAGCGATAGCGATCATGACATGGTCGCTGATCATGTTGAGGTTGTTTTGGATGACTTGCCTGACGACGGTGGACATTGGCGGCGTTATCTGGTTATTGATAAAAACGGGGCTCTTTACGTCGGTGTCGGGTCGCGCTGTGACGCCTGTGAAGAGGAAGATTCCAGGCGGGGAACGGTTCTGAAAGTAAATCCCATTACCGGGGCGTCTGATGTTTATGCCAAAGGGTTGCGCAATATCGGTGGATTTACTACTGATGGCTCTGGCCAGCAATTGTGGGCGACCGAAAACAGCCGGGTTGGAAACGGTGTGCAGGCGGCTCCGGACGAAATTAACCTGCTGCAGCCTGGCGGCGATTATGGCTGGCCATATTGTTATGGCCAGCAAATCGCCGATAGCGGACTGGGAACCAAAGCTCGCTGCGCAAGTACGCTTGGCAGTACGATTGATCTTCCTGCCGGTTCTGTTCCGTCCGGCTTGTTTTTTGGACATCGGCTTGTCGCTCCGCCGCTGTTCCAGAACAGTCTGTATGTTGTTTTGACTGAGGGAAACAACAAGCGTTTGGGGCGTATTATTCGTTTTCCGGTTGAAGGAAGCCGGTTTAATGATCCTCTGGAATTCATTAAAGCCGATGGTGAGGGGGATTTTACCTGGGAACCGCACCAGATTGTTGCAGGTCAGGATGGTGCTTTGTATGTCAGTGATGAATCTGCTCATGTTATCTATCGCGTCAGTTGGGAAGAACAGAAATAAATATTTTCGATAAAATTAAAATGTGTCTGTTTTTTATCCTTGACACTACAGTGCCGATTTGGTACTTCAATGCGCACGCCAAACGGCGTAGATATGGCCCCGTCGCCAAGTGGTAAGGCAGAGGTCTGCAACACCTTTATCCCCAGTTCGAATCTGGGCGGGGCCTCCACAAAAAAACATAATGCCAGCCTAATGGGTTGGCATTTTTTTTTGGACTGATTCCATGGAACTGCTTTCTCCTTATCTGATTTCTTTGACTCTGCTGCTAGGCGCTTGTGCCGGTTTTGCAGCTGGACTGCTGGGCATTGGCGGTGGGGTTATCCTTGTTCCATTGTTTCTGTGGCTCTTTCCTAAAGCCGGGTTCCCTCCTGATCTTGTTGTTCATAGCGCCTTTGGCACCAGTCTGGCGATTGTTTTTCCTACTGCAGTCAGCAGTGTCCTTGGGCATCGCAAACGAGGCAATATTATCTGGGGAATAGTCTTGTATCTGATTGCTGGCGGAGTACTGGGTTCATTTATAGGATCATCACTTGCTGCGGTATTGCCCGGAGAGAAGCTTAAAATTGCCTTTGGCGTCATGCAGATTGCCGTCAGCCTGAAGCTGTTTTTCAGTCATAATAGTCAGCAGATCACGACAGATATGCCCGTTTGTAGCGGCAAGTCACTCATTCTTATTGGTGCTATCGGCGGTTTCTTTTCGGCTTTTTTTGGTATCGGTGGCGGGGTGGTCGCGGTACCCCTGATGTACGTCGTTTTGAAAATACCGATCCGCGTAGCAGTGGGGAATTCCAGTGCCTTGATTGTTGTCTCTTCGCTGGTGGCTGTGTGTCTGTATGTCTGGTACGGTCAGGGTCATATCCATGATCTGCCCTTTTCTTTTGGCTATGTTAATGGCCTGGTAGCTGTTATCGTAGCGCCAATGACGATGGTTTTTGCTCGCTTTGGTGTCATCCTTGCCAATAAGATCAGTCAGGATAAACTGGTAAAAATATTCTCTCTGTTACTGATGATTATCGGTCTGAAAATTATTTTACACCTTTAGGGAGGCCAGCCATGCTGCGTGAAGCTGCTGTCGCCGGGAGTTTTTATCCCTCTGCGCCGGAGCAATTGTCCCGTGTTGTCGATGGATATCTCGCTAATACTGTAAATAGAAGGACAGCCAGAGGGGTCATTGTCCCGCATGCCGGGTACGTTTACTCTGGCCATCTTGCCGGTGAGGTGCTCGCTCAGGTACGGATACCGCCTCAGGTGATTTTGCTTGGTCCAAATCACCATGGTATCGGACCTTCCATTTCGATCAGCAGTGCTGATGCCTGGGTTACACCGCTTGGCCAGGTTCCGGTCAGCGGTGTCCTTGCTACTGCATTTAAGCAGCATTGTACCGCAGCTGTTTATGACCAGCAGGCGCACCTTTATGAACATAGCCTGGAAGTCATGCTGCCATTTCTGCAAAGGTTGCGGGCAGATATCGAAATTCTTCCGGTTACGCTGCGCTCTTTGTCTTTTGGGCAGTGTATGGGCGTTGCAAAAGCTCTGGCTACTGTGATCAGCTGTGCCAAGGATGATGTTCTGTTACTGGCCAGTTCGGATATGAATCATTTTTTACCAGCTGCAGATAATGAAAAGCTGGATCGTCTTGCCATTAAAGCGATGACTGATTATGATCCTCAGGCTCTTTATGAGGTTGTGGTCGAACAACACATCAGTATGTGTGGATTTCATGCTGCTGTTATTGTTATGGAGGCCGCGCGTTTGCTTGGCTCTCAATCCTGTTCGTTAGTAGATTATGCCCACTCCGGATTGGTCAATGGTGACAATAGTCGTGTCGTTGGTTATGCCGGACTGGTTCTTGAGTGATCCTTCTGTATATAGCTAGGAGTTTGTATGTCTGATTTACGTGTTCGTTTCGCCCCGAGTCCAACCGGGTATCTGCATATCGGCGGAGCCAGGACGGCTTTGTTTAATTACCTGCTGTCCAGGCAGCAGCAGGGGACTTTTGTCCTGCGTATTGAGGATACTGATGTTGAACGTTCTACCCAGGAATCGGTAGACGCAATTCTGCAGGCCATGGACTGGCTTGGACTGGCCTGTGACGAGGGTCCGTTTTATCAGTCCGATCGTTTTGATCTGTATCGCCAGAAGGTTCAGCAGTTGGTTGATGAGGGGAAAGCATATCGCTGTTATTGCACCCCTGAGGAGCTTGATGCCAAACGTGAAGCTGCTATGCAGGAAGGGCGCAAACCAAAATATGACGGGACCTGTCGTCACCGCACTGATCAGCCCGATGCCCCCTATGTTGTGCGTTTCAAGTTGCCGACTGATCGTGACGAGACGACTTTTAATGATCGGATCAAGGGGCCTATAACGTTCCGGCATGATGAACTTGACGACCTTATTATTCAGCGGACCGACGGGACTCCCACCTACAATCTGGTTGTCGTTATTGATGACGCTGAAATGGGGATCACCCTTGTCATCCGCGGCGACGACCACGTTAACAACACTCCACGCCAGATCCTGCTTTACGAGGCTCTTGGTTGTTCGGTTCCGGAATTTGCCCACGTGCCGATGATTTTGGGGGCAGATAAAAAGCGTCTGTCCAAGCGCCATGGGGCGACGTCAGTTATGGCCTATCAGGAAATGGGCTATCTTCCTGAAGCCATGGTCAATTACCTGGTCCGTCTGGGCTGGTCGTGTGGCGACGAAGAAATATTCAGCATGGATGACCTGATTGAGAAGTTCAGCCTTGAAAATGTCGGTCGTGCAGCTGGTGTGTTTAATCCGGAAAAACTGTTGTGGCTGAATAGTCATTATATCAAAACCGGTGATGCTGAGCGTCTGGCCAGACTTTTGGTTCCGTTCTTGGAGGCAAAAGGGATTAACGTAAATAATGGTCCGGATATGGTCCCAGTTGTCAAAACGCTTCAGGAACGAGCCGCAACAATGGTTGAAATGGCTGATTCCGCTGCTTTCTATTTTGCTGATACGATTGATTATGAGGAAAAGGCCAAGGCGAAGTTCCTTACGGTGGATCAGAAAGATCTGTTCACCATATTGATTGATGAACTCCAGAAGTGTGAGCGTTTCGATGAGGCTGGTTTAGAGGTTGCTTTTGCGACCATCATGGAAAAAACTGAATTGAAATTCGGTAAAATTGCCCAACCTCTGCGGGTCGCCCTCACCGGCGGTACCGCAAGCCCAAGCATTTATCATGTTCTTGAAGTTCTTGGGAAAGACGTTGTCCTGCAGCGCATTGAACGTGCAGTCACTGCTTTAGCTTGATATCTTGACCCGCCTGTTGCCATGCCAGCAGGCGGGTTATTTTTTGTTCGTATCTTGTTCTTTGATCCATTCGTCAATTTCAAGCGAAATTTCTTCATCCATATCGACAAATTTCAACCCAATGCCGGGCTCAAAAGGTAAGTGGGAGCCCATGGGGCGTTTCCAGACAACTTCACAACAGCAGCGCACCGTGCCTTGCAGGGGAGCGGGCAGGCTGAATTCAAGATCGATCCTGTCCCCGGGATTGACCTGTTGGGTTGTCGCGATAAACATGCCACTCTTGCTGATATTCTTTGTGTAGCCAAAAAAGGCTTTACGATCGTTGTCGATGTGCACTTTCTGAATGATCAGTGGCGATCTGAGATTTTTTCTGAGATCTGCTTTCGGACGATCTGTCTTGTTTTTCATGCATCCTCCTTTTGTCGGTTTGTTATTTTAACCTATTTCAGCCTCATTATTAGTGAAAAAATAGCTGGTCAGGAAATATTTTACATTAAAACTCGAACGCATTCGAAAATATTGACAATGAAAAATAATTCTATAAACTCGAACAGATTCGAATATATGGAGATAGTTAATGGCAGGGATCCGGGAACAGAAAAAGATCGAAACCAGGCAGGCAATATATACGGCAGCCGTACGTTTGTTCGCTGATAAAGGATTTGAAACAACCAGCATCGAAGATATCGCGAAGGAAGCCGGAATCGGCAAGGCTACCATTTATGGCTATTTTGCTAATAAGGATGAAATATTTCTCTATTACTGTGATAACCAGCTAAGTGATGCTTTCTCGCAGTTTAAACAGGATAGTCTCGAAGGGCGTCCGGTGCTGGAAAAACTGGTACGATTTTTTATGCTGAAATTCTGTTTTGTCACGCAAAACCCGGAGTTCGGTCGACAGATGATGCGGGAAATGATTTTTCCCAATCACAATAGTCCTCAGGCTCAACAGCATGATCAGCGTTACTTTGAAATCCTGGACAGCATTTTTAAAGATGCCCAGGACCAAGGGCGAATTGGGGAAGGGCATGATCGCTTTATGCTTTCGGTCCATTTTTTTTCCCTTTATCTGGGGATGGTTACCGGGTGGTTTAAAGGGTATGTCTCAAAGCCCGATGAAGCTGAAAATATCTTGAGAATCTTGTTTAAGCAAGCACTGGAGGGTGTACAGATATGAAAAAGGTTATCCTTGGCTGCTTTCTGTTTCTCGGTTTATCTGTGTCGGCTTATGCGGGTTCTGTGCCGGAAGAAATGAAGCGCTTGGCTGCGCTTGGGCTTGAGCATAATCTGGGGTTAAAAATCGAGAAGGCGCAGGTTTTGGTGCAGAGGGAACAGAGCACTATAGAAGAATCTCAATTTGACAGTTCTGCCTTTGCCTCCACCAGTTATGAAAAAAAATCAAGCCCCTATGAGTCTGTTACCGGCGCGAGCGGCGCGTTGACCAGTGATCAGGTTGATAGCGAGCTCGGGCTGAAAAAACGGCTGCTGACCGGTGCGGAGATAAGTGCGGTCATGTCATCGCAATGGATCAGCGATAATGACTACAGTAATGACCTCGATAACCGTTATCGTACGGCTTTTGTCGTTGAGCTGAATCAGCCCTTGTTAAAGGGGCGTGGGACAGCCATTAATACAACCGCCCTGTCGCAAAGCAAAAACGCTGAACGGCAACGTGCCCTGGCCTACCTGGTCAAGGTTCAGGCCTATTTACTTAATCTGGAAACGACCTATTGGAATTGCCTGTCCAGTCAGCAGCTGGTTGCTCTACGTCGCGAGGCTCTTGAACTGGCCCAAAGTCTGGTTGACGCTAATCAGAAAAAGTTCGCGGCGGGGCAGGTGGCCATCACCGAGGTTCAGGAAGCTCAGACCGCTGCTGCAGACAGGGAGTTAAGTCTGTCCCAGTCCCGACAGCAGTTTGAACTGCAGAGAGAAGCGTTACGCCGCTTAGTTAACAGCAAGCTTCCCGAAGGTGTTTTCAGTGAACAATTAGGTACTATGGAAGCCGATTCAGCAGCTTTTGATGATTCTGATCTGGACCAGATGGCAGCAACGGCCAGGGTGCGTCGCCTTGAATATCAGATTGCCGAGTTGGACGTTGAAAACAGCAGGTTGGCCCTGGCGGCACGGCAAAATGCCTTGAACCCACAACTTGATTTAAATCTGAAGGCAGGGGTGAATGGTTTGGCTGGGGATGATCGGGGTAATGTCCCGGGCAGTCGCTATCAGGGGCAATACAGCGATTCATTAGAGAGTTTAAGCAAGGCGGATGGTTATCAATGGCAGATAGGACTTAATTTTTCTATGCCCCTGGGGCGTCGGGAAGCCAACGCAAAAGCAAATCAGGTCCGTTACCAGTTGCGCAATTACCAGTATTCCTTGCAAGATCTTGAACTGCAGATCAGTGATGAGATCGCCAAACAGGCGATTCTGGTGTCCCGGGCGAAAGAACAGCTTGATATCTCCAGTCAGTTTTCCGCTTTGGCCAATACGTCCCTTCAGCAGGAAGAGCGCAAGCTTCGTGAAGGTCTTTCCAATACGTTTCGTATGATTACCTTCCAGGAACGCATGGTTAATGCCAGGATTGGCCGTATTCAGGCCATGACTGCATATCAGCAGGCCCTGGCCGGAATGAGTCAGGCGCTGGGCGATACTTTTTCACGTTATGAACTGGTTATGGTTTCTGATCCAGAGGAGTTTTCTTTTGAAGAATAAAATGCAAAAAATCATCTTATATGGTTTTGTCTTGTTGTATTTTCTCCTTATTGCCGGCTGCAAGGAAAACTCGGCTGAGGAAATCGTGCCTGTAGCACCAGTTACGAAGCAGATTCCGGTAGAAGTCGAGAGCGTTGTCAAAAGCGATCTGCAGGAATCCTTTACCTTGCCCGTCGGTCTTGAAGCCTGGGAAGATCTGACCATTGCCGCCGAGATTTCCGGGGTCATTGAAAAAATCTATTACGAAGAGGGGGATGCCGTTGCCATTGGCGACGCGTTGCTTGATATCGATTCAAAAACCATTAAAAGTCTCCTCAGTAAAGATCAGAGTACGGTAGATGTTTTGAAGAGTAAGTTAAGCCGTTATCAGGCTCTTTTGCGCGACGGGCTGGTCAGTCAGCAGGAGTATGATGATCTTGACAACAGCCTGACCGCTGCGGAAGCTGCCTTGCAGGCGACACGTATTCAAATGGCCGACAGTAAACCGAAAGCTCCGGTGCGCGGTATTGTTGATCGCCTGTATGTTGACCGCGGTGAGTTCATTGAACGCGGCAAGCCACTGTTGAGGCTGGTGCAGGTTGACAGATTGAAGGCCATTGCCAATGTCCCGGAAAAAGATGTTCCGTTTCTGCATAAAGGGCAAGCGGTGGATCTGGTTCCCGCTGAAATCCTCAGTGATGAGGTCCAGACTCTGCGCGGAACGATTGAATACATTGCCTATGCAGCTGATGAGGCAACCCGTACCTACCGTACCCGTATTATTCTGGATAACAAGGATATGAGGCTGCGACCGGGGATGATCGTGCGGGCAGGTTTTGTGCGTCGCCAGTTGAAGTCTGTTTTCTCCGCGCCTTTGTTTGCCGTTATTGACAAGGAAGGGGACAAGGTTGTTTTTGTGCAGGACGGTGATGTCGCTCGCGAGGTCAAGGTTCAGGTAGGCGCTTCAATTGGCGACCGGGTCGTCATTGTGCATGGCCTTGAAGAGGGGCAACATATCATTGTTAAAGGGCAGCAGTTGCTAGTTGATGGTACTGCAATCGTGGTCAGAGGACGCTGATATGCTCATTGCCAATGCTGCTATCGATCGGCGTAGCACTGTTTTTGCCCTGATGCTTATCATCGTGATCGTTGGCATTTACAGTTATGTTGTCCTGCCCCGTGAATCAACTCCTGACATCACCATTCCTTATGTGCTGGTTGTCACCCCCTATGAGGGGGTTTCTCCCGGCGATATCGAAAGTTTGATCACCCACCCCATAGAGCGAAAGCTTAAGGGCCTCAAGGATGTGGAAGAAATCCGCTCCGTCAGTGCCGAGGGCTCGTCGATGATCACCATCGAATTTGTTCCCGATATTGACATTGACAATGCGCTGCAACGGGTTCGCGACAAGGTTGATCAGGCTAAGGGAGATCTGCCCACCGATCTGGAAAATGATCCGTCGATTCTGGAGATCAATCTGTCTGAATTTCCCATTCTCATGGTGTCCGTGTCGGGGGCTGTCTCTGAAACGGTGCTGAAGGCCGTGGGGGAAGAACTGGAAGATCGGATTGAAGAAATTTCCGGGGTTCTTGATGTTGTTGTCAGTGGCGCACGGGAGCGTGAGGTCCGGGTCGAGTTTGATCCTGATCGTCTTTATGCCTATCGCATACCTTTAAGTGAAGTGATACGCTCGATCCGGGCGGAAAATGTCAATATACCTGGGGGCAGTATTGATATTGGCTCCGGGAAATACCTGCTGCGGGTACCGGGAGAATTCACTGATCCGGCAGAAATAGATAACCTGGTTCTGACTCAGCGCGATGGCAAGGCCATATATTTTAAAGACGTGGCCAAAATCGTGGATACTTTTGAGGACCGCCAAAGTATTTCCCGCCTCAATGGAGAACGCAGCATCACGCTGGCGATAAAAAAGCGCACCGGGGCCAATATTATTTCCGTTGCCGACCAGGTGTTCGGTCTGCTTGCCGTTGCCCAGGATCAATTGCCGCCGGGGGTCGATCTTGCCGTTACGCTTAATCAGTCCAAAGATATCCGGCGCATGGTTTCTGAGCTGGAAAACAATATTATCAGCGGTCTTATTCTGGTTGTTGTGGTCCTGTTCCTGTTTCTCGGGTTTCGGAACTCCTTCTTCGTGGCTCTGGCTATTCCGTTCTCCATGCTGATTTCCTTTGCCGTGCTGCAATTGCTCGGAATGACTTTGAACATGGTTGTTCTGTTCAGCCTGATTCTGGCCTTGGGTATGCTTGTCGATAACGCCATTGTCGTTGTCGAAAACACCTTCCGTCATATGCAGGAAGGGCACAGTGGCATTGATGCCGCAAAAATCGCGGCCGGGGAGGTCGGCTGGCCGGTTATCAGTTCGACCGTTACGACGTTGTGTGCATTTTTCCCGATGATTTTCTGGCCCGGGATCATGGGGGAGTTCATGAAGTTTCTTCCCCAGACCCTGATCATTACCTTGACGGCTTCCCTTTTTGTCGCCCTGGTCATTAACCCGACCATGTGTGGCCATTTTATGTCCCTGAGCAAAAAGGACCTGAACGCGCATCGTGATACCAGCCGAGTCATCAAGTTTTATGGTGCTTCGCTTGAGTTTGCCCTTAATCATCGTTTTTTGGTGGTGCTGGCTTCGGTGGTGCTGTTGATTAGTATATCCGCATTTTATTTTGTCCTGGGGCACGGCATCGAATTATTCCCTGATATTCAGCCCAACCGCGCCTACGTTGAAATAAAAGCTCCTGAAGGTACCAATCTGCAGACCAGTAATGAGCTGGCTGAAGTGGTCGAAAAATTTGCCCTTGAGGAAAAGGATATTCGCTTTGTCATTTCTGAGGTCGGAACGTCCAGCAATGACCAGGGGGGGAATGCCATGCAGTCGAACCTGAGCAAGGTGACCCTCGATTTTCACGAACGTGACGACCGTAAGGAGGACTCCCGCACCGTTCTTGATCGTCTGCGCAAGGCTGTTGCCCCCTTGGCGGGTGCTGAATTCAAGGTTGAAAAGCAGGAAGAGGGGCCGCCGACCGGTCCTCCTGTCAGTGTCGAGATCAGTGGCGATGATATTGATGTGCTGGCCGATCTGGTCAACGACGCCCGGGTGCGGATAAAAGATGTTTCCGGCCTTGTTGACCTGAAGGATGATCTGGCCAAGGCTAAACCGGAAATCAGGATCGATGTCGATCGAGAAAAAGCCAGCCTGCTGGGGTTATCCACGGCTGAAATCTCTGAGATGGTTAAGGCGGCTATTGGCGGTACCAAGCTTGGCGTCTATCGTGAGGGTGAGGATGAGTACGATATTATTGCCCGCTTACCGGAAGCCCGGCGCCAGTCTGTTGCGGATATTCAGAATCTTCTGATCCCTGCTGGCGATGGTTCGCCTGTGCCGCTGTCGACCGTCGCCAGTATCCGTATTGCGGCCGGGTTTGGGGCTATTCGCCACATCGATCAGAAGCGGGTTGTTACCATCAGTGCCGATACGTATGGGCGTAACAGCAACGAAGTGTTGCTTGATGTACAGAAGCGTCTGGCCGGATTGCACCTGCCGGCTGGTTATCAGGTGAATTATTCCGGTGAGCAGGAAGAACAGCAAAAAGCCTCTGCCTTTCTGGGGAAGGCGTTTGTTGCTGCCATCCTGTTAATCATGCTGGTTCTGATCACCCAGTTTAATTCGTTTCTACAGACCCTGATCGTTATGAGCTCAGTTGTTCTGTCATTAACCGGAGTGTTTCTTGGTTTAATGATTACGGCAACGCCTTTCGGCATTATCATGACCGGTATCGGAATCATTTCACTGGCCGGTGTGGTGGTTAATAACGCGATCGTGCTGATTGATTATATCAATCAGCTGATCAAAGAAGGGTTGGAGGTGAAAAGCGCCTTGATTCGCGCTGGAATCGTGCGTTTTAGGCCGGTCATGCTGACCGCAGCGACGACCATACTCGGTCTGTTACCTATGGCTCTGGGCGTCAGCTTCAATTTCAAAAGTTTTGTCTGGGAGATCGGTGGCGAGTCGGCCGACTGGTGGGGCCCCATGGCGGTGGCGGTTATTTATGGACTGGCCTTTGCAACGCTGCTGACCCTGATTGTTGTACCAGTTCTCTACTCATTGGCGCACTCCGCCAAGACGCGTCTGCGGGGTGCCTGAATTATTTTTCCGGTTATGCTATTCTGTCTGAAAAAAAAGGAATATATCGGCAGTTTAGGGTGTCTTTTGAATTTGACAAGGGGAAGGGCTTAGGGTAGAAGATTTCTCGTAAGACAGCTTTCTCCAGGCCCCGCACAGGTAACGCCGCTTCTGTCCATATGGTGTTTTCGGGGCCGAGTACTCCTATTTCAATGAAAGGTTTTGTTGTTATGTTTGAGAAGGTCGAACTTGCTCCATCCGATCCTATACTTGGCTTGAGTGAATTATTTAAAGCAGATACTAATCCTGAAAAGATCAATCTTGTGGTTGGGGTTTATCAGGATAACACCGGGAAAACACCGGTTCTCGATTCTGTCAAAGAAGCTGAAAAACGGATTCTCGCCAAAGAAGATTCCAAAGGCTATCTGCCTATGACCGGCGATCCTGTCTACTGTGCCATGACCCAGGAGCTCGTCTTTGGTGAAGGGCATGAAATCATCACCAGCAAACGTGCTGCTACGGCACAGTGTCCTGGCGGTACCGGCGCTTTGCGGGTTGCCGGTGATTACCTTAAAGTCTTGCATCCCGGCGCCAAAGTCTGGTTGAGTGACCCGACCTGGGCTAATCACAATACCATTTTCCAGGCTGCCGGTGTTGCTACGGCAAAGTATGCCTACCGTGACGCCAAAACCAATGGGCTCGATTTCGATGCCATGATTGCTTCGATCCAGAATATTCCGGCCGGAGACGTTGTTCTTCTGCATGGCTGCTGCCATAACCCGACAGGGATCGACCCGACGCCTGAGCAGTGGGCCAAAATTGGTGAAGTTCTTGCTGAGCGCGGCATTTTGCCACTGGTTGACTTTGCTTATCATGGTCTGGCCGACGGTATTGACGAAGATCGTCAGGGTCTGCTTGAGCTGGCTAAAAAAGTCAAGCAGATGTTGGTTTGCTCCAGCTATTCAAAGAACTTTGGCCTGTATCGCGAGCGTACCGGGGCGTTGACTCTGGTGGCTGATAATGCAGAGCAGGCTGCTGTTGTCATGAGCCAGGTCAAACTGAGAATTCGTTACATTTATTCGAATCCGCCGTCTCATGGTGGGCAGATTGTCGCGACAATCCTCAGCGATAAAGATCTGAAGGCGCAGTGGATTGAAGAAGTGGCCGCTATTCGTAATCGTATTAATGAAATGCGCCATCTGTTTGTCAAAACGCTCAAAGACAAAGGGGTGGATCGGGACTTCAGCTCAATTATCGAACAGCGTGGCATGTTCAGCTTCTCCGGGCTGACCAAAGAGCAGGTGCTGAGACTGCGTGACGAATTTTCTATTTACATTGTCGATTCCGGTCGCATCAATGTTGCCGGTATTACCACGGCAAATATTGATCGTCTGTGTGAATCGATTAAGGCAGTGCTGTAATAACCTGAGTAATATCTGAATATTGTCGGCCCTGATACGCTAGATTGCGTTCAGGGCCGGTTGTATGTTTGCGACTTTACGTGTCTTTCAATTTTTACGAAAAAAAGTTTATATTTTCCCTTGACGGGGTCATTATTCTTTGTTAGAAAGTGCATCTCTTTTTGATGGGGCGTCGCCAAGCGGTAAGGCACCGGATTTTGATTCCGGCATTCCCAGGTTCGAATCCTGGCGCCCCAGCCACTCTTTAAAAATCATCATTTCAGGATTCGAACAAAGCGAACACTGATTTGATGTGAAATATGACAGTCATGTATATAGTTTGACGTCGCCCTGAGGGGTGTCGACGAAAAGGATGAAGTTACCAACTTCATCCTTTTTACGTTTTGGCTTGTTGCAGAAAATTGAGGTACGGGTTAATTTTAATGATATTTGTTACGTTACCTTTCAGAAACGGACATATTTCATGACGATTGAGACCCTGACGGAGAGTCCTGCTGAGTTCAGCTTCTGGTTGCCTGAAGACGGTTATTCCTTGGTCATCGGACCGGAAGAGCCGGATTTGGTGGTTCCCTCAGTTCCCCTTCCCATAAAAATTCAAGACTTCAACGCGGCTACTACGCCGGGCCTGAAAGCAATTGGCGATGGGCTGTATGAGTATCTTTGTCAGTACCCCGATTGTGACCATGGCGCTGAGTATGCGACTATCCTGAAGCAGGCTTATCCTTTTTTATACAGTGATATCGCCGCCCAATTAATTGTTCTCGATGTCAAAGGGGCTGACGTTGAGGGGACCCGGCGTAAGCTGGCATTGCTGAAAATCCTGCTGTATACCGAACCGGATAACTTCGGTTTGTTGTTCAAGACCGGGGTCGCCTGTTATGACCTTGCCTTGTGTTATTCAGTCATTTCCGACGTTGACAGCTATATTAACCAGGCGCGCGTCTTTTTTGAGCGCGCCCGCAAACTCAATGCGACAGACTCTGCCAACCTGAATTATCTGGGTCAGGTCTGTTATCTTCAGGGGCGCTATCATCAGGCCAAGATTTATTGGCAGTCTGTCGTTCAGGCCCTTGATGATCAGACTACCGCGTCGAGGCTAAGGTATTTTCTAAACAAAATTGACGTTGGGGATATTCCTGTTGCGCCACTGGTTGACAGCCTGCGTGCGGTGGCAGATGCTCTTGCCTATTATGAAGCTGGTCACTATGGCGAGGCGCTGCGTCTGATGGAGCTGCTTGTTCGGGACGGCTCGTTGATGAATGAGCTGCCAAACCCTGAGTTTTATTATTTGCTCGGCATCTGTCGCGAAAAATGCCACAATACGGCCGAGGCCAGGGATGCATTTGACCGTGCTTTACTGCTGGACCCCGAGCATCAACTGGCAAAAGACGCTCTGTTACGAATCGATAGACATTGAGGTTACCCATATGGAATCCATTACTTTTGCAGATATCCTGTTCACTGTTATTGTGCTGGCGGTTACCTTCGGTATCCTGTATTTGGTCAATAAGGCCAAAAATAAAAAAACTGACAGTCAAAATCAAGACCCTGGCGCGGCTGATAAAAGTAGTGAAGAAACATCTTCTTAATGCCAGCGGGCTTTCCTCTTCCATGAATAAGGTTTATTTCTTTTTACAGGTTTGCTTCGGCAAACCTTTTTTATTGTGACCGCGATGGAACCGACACAAAAAATCACTCACTTCATCAAAACCAACAGCTTGCTGCAAAGTTTTGTCCGCATGACCTCTGCCGGGCACTTCTGGCTGGTTGGCGGCTCTATCCGTGACCTGCTGTTGGGTCGGGTTCCTGATGATATTGATATTGCCTGTGATCACGACCCGACAGCACTTGCCAAGGCATGGGCGCGGAACATATCGGGAAGTTGGTTCTGGCTCGATAAAGATCGCTGTCAGAGCCGGGTTGTGACTCCGCATGGCGATACCTACGATTTTTCCCCATTGCGAGCGGCTTCTATAGTGGAAGATCTGCACTTGCGCGATTTCACCATGAATGCGCTCGCTTTTCCTTTGCTGAAAGAGTCAGCAGGGCAGGGGCAGGAATTGCTTGATCCCTTGCACGGGTATAGGGACCTGCAGGGCAGGGTTTTACGCCAGTGCCATGAACTGTCTTTTGTGCAGGACCCGTTGCGGATGCTGAAGGGGATTCGCCATATGGTCAGCCTGGGGCTGACCATTGACCCAGAGGTGTTGCAAGGCCTGAAGACCCACCATGGTTTAATTGCCCCTGTCGCAGGTGAACGCATTCAGACCGAACTGGAAGCGATATTAGAGTCAGATGAGGTGCAGACCGGGGTCAGGCTTCTGGTGGAAAGTTCTTTGCTTGAAAGTATTTTTGCGTGCCCTGAGTATCATGATGCTCCCGAGGCTCTGGCTGCAGCTGTGGCGGACTTTCATCACTACGTCCATACCTATAGTGGGGTTGATGCGTTCGCACTGGTGCTGGCTTATCTTCTAAGTCGCTTTGAGGTCGCTGATGTGACAGCAATTGTCCGCAACCGGCTTAAACTGAGCAAAAAGAGACAGATATCGATCAGTCAACTATTAGGCGGAGAGATCTCTGTAGGTGCCGGAATAGTTGCTGTTCACACTTTGTCTGTGCGCCAAAAGGCCCTGGTTTTCGAGCGTGTTCAACCCGCCGCTGGGGAGAAACTCGTTTGGTGGAATTATGCTCAGCGTGCTGTGTCGCCTGAGGATATAGCGGATTTGGCCGATGCTTTTGCTGCCGTTCAATGTTTCGGCAAGGTTCCTCATCTGTTGTCGGGGGATGACATTATCGCTTTGGCAGGCAGCCAGGCGGGCCGGAATATCGGTGTTTTGCAGGCGGCGCTCAAAGCTGCTGAAATGACCGGTAAAATTCAAACCAGGGAAGATGCTATAGATTGGCTCAGGCTGCAAAATATAGATTGACAATTTGAAAGCGAGATTACTATACTGCGCCCACCAATGCGGGAGTAACTCAGTTGGTAGAGTATCAGCTTCCCAAGCTGAGAGTCGCGGGTTCGAATCCCGTTTCCCGCTCCAAATTTCGCCCCGTAAGTCTTCGGATTTGCGGGGCTTTTTGTTTTCTATATTGATTAACGGGTCTACACCAAACAAAGGGGCAGGTCATTTTATCGGGTCTACACCAAACAAAGGGGCAGGTCATTTTATCCCGCCATAAATCTGATAAAATTTGCTAATTTCTACCCGCACAATACCTTTACGCGCAACCTGTAATTCTCAAAATTTCTAAAGCCGTATGCTCGCCGTTGAATCAACTTCATCTTACGGTGAAAACCTTCCACAATTCCATTGCTCCGATAATACCGAAACATACAGGCTATAGGTTCTAACCAGCTGGTCAGCGTTTTCCCCAATGTTTGCATTGGTCGAAAAGGACTACTCTTTAATATGTCGATCTTGTTTAATAAATCTCGAATAAGAGATCTACAGGCGCTGGGGTCTTTTCCTTTATTGCGACACAGATTCGCTAGATCCTGACAAAACAGCCACAGGTTTTTGATCACGGGCTGTTGCTCGAAATACTGGAAAAGCTTTTGCTGTTTTCTTTCCGACAACGACTCTCTTTTCGTGCACATAGCTCTTATAAGCCCGCCTCGGCCCCAGGCAAGATTCTCTTCATCAATCAGCTTGCACGTTTTGGCAAAGTGCTGATTGATCAGTTTGATAACATGAAACCTGTCCGTCACGATTTTCGCGTTTGGAAACCACTGTCTCACCATGGCCCGATAAGGCGCATGCATATCCATGCAGACCATTTCAACGCGTTTGCGGCCTTTTAATGATTGCAAAAAGGGCTGTAGCTCTTGTTCGCTGCGGCCAGGGACGATATCAAATACACTGTGTTTTTCAAGATTGCAAAAGGTCGTCACAAAACCAACCTTTTTAGTGAATCGATGCTCATCGATACCGATAATTCGCGGGCATTGACGGTTCTTCTGGTGGTTGATCTTATGCACAACACGCTGATGGTAGTATCTTTCAATCGTTGCGACACTGACACCACTTTCCGCTGCCGCATCCTTGTTGGAATAGCCCCTGCGACAGCGAGTAAAGACGTTATTCTTCAGAGGCTCAGTTGAGCGACTCCACTTTCCAATGCCATTCATGCGGGTATTAAAGTACCGCCCACAGTGTTGGCAATGATATTTATGGCAATAGACAAGAAGAGTGACGGGAGCTCCTTGTTGTGGAATGCTTCTAATTTCCCGCCAGAAACTATCTTTGATGCGCTTTCCCGCTGTTCCGCACCTCGGGCATAAGGTGCTCTTGTTGTAAGCAACCTCAAGCTTAGTCGGTCGTAAGCTGAGGACCTTTTTAATTGAAAAATCAGTCAGTCCAGTCAATAATCTATCCATAGATTGATCTTCTTTCTTTGGTCGGAAATTTGATCAATTTATGGGGCATGTCGAAATTCTTTGGTATGCCTTTTTTCTGTCGGATTATTTAACTGCCCCTGTCTTTGAGGGAGAGCCGATTTCGATTTTTTCAGGACCGACTAACTATCTGAAATCACTAGTGTAAGCCATGGGTGGCTGTAAGCCATAAGGGTCAGCCCTTGACTCGGGACAATTCCTCCAAGGCGAGAGACAGTCCCCTGTGATCCTGCAGTCGCTTCCCAAATCGCTGGCATATTTTCGCAACCGCCGAATAAACTTAAGCCGTCAAACATTTCCCCGATCTCCCTGTTGGCAGCAGCCGTCTGCCGTTTCAGCAGATAGATCGCCATATCTCGTGCGTGGCGATATTCTTTCTTGTTCAAATCCTGCGGACTGCAACCGTGGTGTGCACAAACTCGCCGGATAATATCCTCAACCCGATTTCCGGCCTGCAAGGACTTGCGATACGAAACGTCTTCTCGCTCCACCTGGTCAGCGGACAATCTCTGTAAAACCTCGCGGACGAAATGTTCTCTACCCAAAACGAAGCCACCGTAAAGTTTTTCCAGGGGACTCACCGTTCCCCCTTCAAGGGCCGATTCGACATATTCGCGGTATTTGCCAACGGCTTTGGTACTGTCGTCTGTCAACAATGCCAGAACCTCTTTCCGACAGACCAAATCGTCTGCGCTTTGACCGATGTAACTGCCATAGCTGCTGTGTGGATACTCCTCAGGTAGCTCCTTGATCCCAGCTATGACGGGGTTCAGATGAATATAGCGACTGAGTTCCAGCAGGTAATTGTCTCGGTCCACGACAATCGATTTGTAACGCCCTTGGAACAGATGTCCACTGCGCTTAAGCTTGACGTTGATGTAGGTGGTGTACGAGCCGTTCAGGTAATGCATCACCTTGGAAAGATTCGCTTCCCGCGTTTCAAGCAGTAGATGATAATGATTCCCCATCAGCACGTAAGCATGGAGCACACAGCCGAAGCGCTCGCAAGCAATCCCAAGATATTCCTTGAACCGCGCGTAATCCCGCTGTGAAACAAATATTTTCTTGCGCTCATTCCCTCGGGACGGGACGTGATAGAGCGCTCCGGCTAATTCAATCCGTAATGGTCTGGATCTCGTCCCCCCTCCCTTTGGAATAGGCGAGCCACCTCAAATTTGTCCCATGTCAAGGGCTGACCCTGTTACTTCATAGATGACGCGCTGAGGCTAGCAGATAGGCTTCGTCCATAGGGAAAGAAGCAAAGTGTTCTTGCCACAGATGCCCCCGCCAACCTGTTTCACCTGTTGGTACAGCAATTAAATGAGCATGATTCGGCATGAGACACCAAGCCCAGATATCCACATGGTATTTAGCACACCAATGAGACATCAGGTCGATATAGATCTGATAATCCTCTTCGCAAAAAAATGTAGTCTGCCCCCGGTTGCCTCGCTGCGTTACATGATGGGGCAAACCGGGCGCAATAACTCGTGCTATCCTCGCCATAAGAAAAAGACTATCAGTCAACAAGACTTTGTCAAAGATCTACATACCGTCCCCGGAACTCCCGTATTTTATTGTTAATAGATTGATATAAAATTATGCGTCTTAAGGTTGTCGAAATTCTTTACAATATGTGAGGAATTTTTCGACATATGTTGTAAATATCTATAATTTCGTGTGCTTTCCATTTGGTATGATATTTGTATGAATGAATATGACAGCTGAGATTAATTACTTTAAAGGAGGAGTTTCATGACTAGGATTTGCAAATACTTAATTGTTTTTTCATTTTTACTTCTGTTAATACCAATTCAATCATTCGCCTTTCCTATCGCATCAACGGGGGAGGGATTATCTGTTTACGTAACCTCTACAGAAGATGTAATTGCTACATATCAAGGTAATTCAGCGAGTTACAGTAATGATTTGTATTTAGCAAATATTGGTGCATTTATATTTAACAATCATGCTACGCCAATCGGAACTACATATAATTTAGGGTCATTTGCAATTGGAACTGAGCTTGTATTTTATATCCATGTTAATCCCACGGGGTATGATTTCTACACTGGTGATGCAAGCCGTAATCCTGATAACCATGTACACGCACGTGTAGACACAAGTTGGGCTGGGAATGCTACCTTAGTAAGTTTCGAGGATCTCTTCAATGGCCCATTTGTTTTTAATGATCTGAGTTTTTCTTTTACTAATACTACTGGCAGCATTACGCCTCCTGTCGTAGGTCCAGAGCCTGTTCCAGAACCATCCACAGTTTTACTGCTAGGCTCTGGATTAGTAGGTTTATGCTTTTTGAAACGTAAGAAAAAATAAGCCTGATTTTATTGTAATCTCTCTACAGAGAAGGATTAATAGTTCTTCTTTGTAGAGGGGTTCGTTTTAGCTCCTGTGCGTATTTGTCAATTAATTCTCCCACTTTAATAACATCTGCTCTTTTTCTATTTCATAGTCACAAAACATATATGTTCTGTTGATTTTTCCAAAAGAGTGCCCCAACAACGCGGTTATGTTCATGAGAAACCTATTCTTATTTAAATTCTTAGGGTAGATCCTAGGGTAGCTTTTATCGATTATTTAACTATACCTGTCGTGTCCCTTTGTATATAGGATATTTTGTGCAGCCATAAAACCGCCCTCCCTTATGAATTCCTCTTTTGCAGCTCTAATAACCATTGGATTTCCACATATTGGAAAGGTGTTGCTGTCTTCGATTCTGATTGTTCCTTGAAAAGTGGTAATCATCCCATTTTTAACAGGGCTCAAAAGTAGGGTTCAGGCCGCCATGGCCAGTTTCAGTTTTGGTGTCATTCCACCGTTTGCCATATTCGGTCGTTCATTGTTAAATAAATATTGGAGGGTGTTCAAAATTCTGTGTCACGTTCATAGGCTGAGGTGTTTTTCCAGCCGATCCGGAAAATGGATGGTCAGCTGAGCCAGCGTCAGATTCCAGTTCTGAATCGGATGTGTTCAACACTCGGAGGCCTTGAGTATGCCAGCGTAAAGCAGCTTCAGCAAGCTGTTTTCATTGGCGAAGCCACCCTGGGTCTTGGTCGGTTTGCGCAGTTCGTCAATGAAACCATGCTTTATCGCGCTTTCGGGGGTAACACATCAATTGCTGATGTGCAGTTGTCTATCAATGATAGTAATACTTCAGATTGAACGTGCACCATGCCGAAATGTCAGAGAAACTATTTAATAATAAGTACTTAAGAAAACGAAGCCTTGCCAATGATATGTGAAAAGACTATAAAGATGAAATGAACAATGCGTTGATCCTTATCATTGAAGATGCACCCATTATCAGCCAGCTAAGCGCACACACTGCGGGCATCGCTCCAGGGCTGGCTCAGTGCGCGACAACACCCGATTCTAAACGAAAGCTGCGGAACTCCAGTTATGACCATACGACGCAACGCTATTCTTATTTTCAGTAAGCCTCCCGTTCCCGGCCTTGTAAAAACCCGGTTGAGCACCATTAAGGACGGGTGGTACACACCGCAGATTGCTGCCTGGCTCTACCAATGCATGTTCTTTGACGTGCTGGAAATCACCTGTGACGCGCTTGCCGAACTGGAAGCGAAGCAAGCAGTGGTGGGACGGCCCGGCGATGTGGAAGACGTTTACGACATTTTTATTTCGACAACCCCCGCAGAGAATATTTCAGTCATGACGCAGGTCCTTGCGGACTCCGAACCGTGGCCGAGGGAGTTCACGGTCATCAGCGATACTGGTGCGAGCTTTGACGAACATTATAACCATGCCTTTGAGCAGGTCTTTGAGCGGGGATATGCCACGATTCTGTCGTACGGCGGCGATATGCCAACCCTGGAGAAGTCCGTTGTCATCGAAGGCTTTGAAAAACTGCAACGCCTGTGCGACATGGAGGGTGGAGGTATCGTGCTTTCCCCAGATCAGCAGATGGGTGTCTCTCTCGTTGGCTGGACCAAGGACACCCGCATCGATCACACCGGTGTCTTCTACAACCCCGATGGCTTGACCGTGCTCCCCGCCTACATTCAGAAGGCCACAGCAAATGAGATCCCCGCGCTCTACCTGACCGCTGTGCCCGATGTGGACACGATGCTCGATTTGCTGCATGCCATGACCCTGATGGAAGCCATGGAGTATTGCGCCCGCTTCGAGAACATTACGGTACCCTCACGCACGCTCGCCGCAGTACGGGACCTCGGAATCGAGGTCATCGTGCCGCCAAACGAGCTGCGGGACTCCCGCGAAGGAATCGACGTCTGACCGCGATTGAAGGATCACGGTATTGCACCGCAGCACATAATTTAGTTTCTATACAGTTTGTTTTGCTGCTATTACCCTGTTACGCCCCTCGGTCTTTGCTCTATACAGGGCATCATCGGCTCTTGACAGAAGTTCTTCCTCCCGTTCCTGTGGCCGCCAAGTCGCAACACCGAAGCTACACGTTTTTTGTCCGACATTGGGGAATGAGTATTCAGAGATAACATAACGTAACTTTTCGGCCAGAATCACAGCGCTTTCTATATCATTTTCCAACGTGATGATTAGAAACTCTTCTCCACCCCATCGGCCAACAGTATCGGCTTCACGTACATTTTCTTGAAGAATCTTTGCGATATGCTGTAAGACCTGATCCCCAACCATATGGCCATATTTATCATTAACTGTTTTAAAATGATCGATATCAAAAAGGATGACAGAGAATTTGGAATGATAACGTTTGGCGCGCTTTATTTCATGATGTAGGGTGTTGTCCAGTTTCATTCGGTTGAACAATCCAGTCAGTTTGTCCGTAATTGACAACTTCTCCAACTCTTTTGTTCGCTCCAAAACCTGGCGCTCAAGATCACGCTTATTCTGTTGGGCTTGGGACAACGCATTGCTCAAATGGGTGTTCACCATCATGTTCGCACCAACTGGTGTGGCAAAGGCGGCCAACAGCGCCAACAAAAATGTTAACCATTGTAAAGGATTAACAGAAACCGCTAAAATATCTATTTTCCCAACTATTTGTCCATTGACAAAAGCGTAAGCGATCCATGTTGCCAGCGCAAAAGTAATGACGATGTACAAAATGGCCATACGAAATCTGAAAAAAATAACAACCAGTGTCGGTGTAATAGATAGAAAAGGAATAGCACCCGAAATCATACCGAGAGTGGACAAGCCCGCCAGTCCGACGGCTGTTAGCATGAATATAAGATATCCTGCTCGAAGGTGGTAAGAGGTGGAATTTCTGAAAAGAAGCAAAATCCAGAGCAGCGATACAAACACGACATGAAGCCCCATGTCCCACTTCCAGCCTATTGTCGGTATGCGCGCTAAACTGGCAATTAAGGCCGGAATTGCAAACAGGGCTAAGACTATCAGGGTGAAATTACAAACTTTGTCCTGAACGGATCTGAGTTCCATATTTGCCCTTGTTGTTGTGAAAAACATTCTAGGATAAGCGTCACCTTGATCGTCATTAGATTTGTATAATCATAACCCATTTCACATAAATTTAAAGGGAAATTCTTTCATAGGAAGAGATAGACAAGCGGGTGAACAGGGTATTTTTTAAGGATCGAAATATTGAATGTACTGAAGGGATGAATCAAACCTTTTAAATCGTAGCTCATAATACTCCGGCAAAACCGGGTGATATTTATCTTGAAATTATCTACTTTTGGCCATGTTGCTTGTGGCTATCTGGTTTGTCCAGTTCCTTGGGGGGGAGATTGGAGACAAAACATTCTGTGACCTTAGTCGTCTTGTCTTTCCATGGTACTTATGACAAACTACGCCCCCATAATGGCTGTTTGGGCTACTCGTTAAGGGTGCGGGGAGGGGGCGGATGTGGCAAGCTGATGGGCAGCTGTCAGGAGGTTTCTTTTGCAAATTGCTGCGCCAAAAAAGCCAGGCGTTTTCTCGCTTACCAGCCACAGGTGAAACTCGAAGAAGGCTTGGCGGTTATGATCGATTGGATAAAATCGCCAGGTCCACGCCCTTTTTTACATAATGTCGCGTTGGAAATTAACGGAGCGCTTGCGCCGCAAACATGGTCGAAGAAGATACTGTGACAAGCCTGACATCTGACATAACAGATAGCGCGCAACTGGTAAGCGAGGTCATTGGTGAATTTTCTGAAGCAGCCGCTTTGCAGGGAACGCTGCATCTGCCCGGCGTGCGCGATGTTTATCGTTCCAGATTGGAGCATGTTGTTCTGTTGGCTGAAGGGGCGCTTGACAACACAGTCGACAGTAAAGACGTTGCGGCGCTTCAATGGGTGTTGGTCCAGGCCCAGGGAGCCCGAGCCGAAGATGCTCGCTATGGTGCCGGCCAACTTGCGCGCGGATCGCAGCGAGCGCCGACATTAGCTGACTGTGAAGATGGCTGGCAGCGGGTGGAGCAGATCGTTTGCACTGCAGAATGGGCAGCAGAAGAGGCCACACGCCTCGCCTGTCAACTTAATACGGGTAAAGCCAGAGCGATTGCCCGCAGGGCTGAAGTTGCGGCACATGCAGCCAGGGCCATCGTTTCAGAGCGTAACTGTTCATATACCTTTCATGCCGATCCCGGTTTCTCGTTTGGTGAAGGCTGGTACTTGGCGGCTGCGGCACTGTTTGCCGGGCTTACCATCCAGATTCGACCTGGCGCTGTCCAGGAACAGCAGGCCAGGCATTTCCTGTGTACTGCCGGGTTAGAAGCGTCGCTGCGATCATATCGGTCTCGCCCGGCGAGTCCGAAGCATTTGACGCAAATTATCGCCGAAGCGTTTCACGCCGATGCTGCAGGTTCACAGTTCAAACTGCGTACTTCTTTTCTTGGTAATGAGGCGCCATCAGCGGCTTTAAAAGGCTGGATCTCTGACAAGTTGGGGGGGCTTCACGAGCAGAAGGTGTTGCTTTGGGTGCGAACGGGTGATCACGATGCTAAGCGTAATACCTGCTTCACTGAGTTGCGCGAACTGACTGATTTGGTGCTGAGTGCCGGACTCATTCCGATCTATTTCGGTGATGCTGTTCCTTCCGACCTTATTGCATCGCGGGCCGTAAATCTATCCCTGTGCTGGAAAGAGTCCCTTTTTCAGGGGCCGGATATGCGTCGGGCTCAATTACAACTGTTCGAAGAAATGCGATGTCGTTACGGCTTAGTGGGCCAGATTGGTGTAACCACGGCTGGTATGGATGGCCCGGCGCTTATGGGGTTGCCCACCCTTTATCTCACCCAGGAACCGAATGTCCGGTTGGGCAAGTGGGTGGGAGCCGTTCCTGGATATCAAGAAGTTGTACGCATGCCGGGTTATTTAGAAACTATTCGCACCACCCTGCAACAGTGGCAGCGGTGACCTCATAGGCTGATCCTTTTTTGCAACCGATCATTATGGAATCAAACCGCCAGACTCTGCTGGCGGTTTGATTTATCTAGGGAAACAATATGGTTTTAATTTTTCTGTGAGCTAAAGAAGTCCCGGGTCGTTTTGACAATTACCGGGGACAGGAAGATCAGTCCGATAAGGTTAGGAATGGCCATGAGTCCATTAAACAGATCGGACAAGGCCCAGGCCAGATCGAGTTTCATTTGCGCCCCGAAAAAGACTATGGCAACAAAGATAATACGGTAGGGCGTGACCATGCTGCGTCCGAACAGGTATTCGATCGATTTCTCACCATAATAGGACCAGCCAAGGATTGTGGAGTAGGCAAACAGAATCAAACCTATGGTAACAACATAGTTGCCATAGGGCATTTCTGCGTTAAAAGCTATAGTCGTTAGTTCTGCTCCATTAGCTCCTGAGTTCCATGTGCCACTTAAGATCAGAACCAGACCGGTCATGGTACAGACGATAATGGTATCGATAAAGGTTTGGGTCATGGAGACCAATGCTTGGGAGACCGGATGACGGGTTTGCGCTGCCGCCGCCGCAATAGGAGCACTCCCCAGGCCCGATTCATTGGAAAAGACACCCCTGGCAACACCCATTCTGATGGCGAGCATAACGCCGGCACCAGCAAAACCTCCACTGGCAGCGGTGGGCGTAAAGGCTGACTGGACGATCAGGGCCAGGGCGGCGGGAATCTCCGTAAAGTGGTTAGCGATGATATAGAGGCTGCCGGCAACATAAAAAACGATCATAGCCGGGACGATCACACTGGTGACGCGGCCGATGCTCTTGATACCGCCCAGGACAACCAAGGCTGTCAATAGCATGAGGCTCAGACCGGTTATATGAGGGGCTATGCCAAAGGACGCTTCTACGGCATCAGCGACGGAATTGGCCTGGACCATATTGCCAATACCAAAGGAGGCCATGACGGCAAACACGGCGAAGGCGACTCCCAGCCATTTCCAGCCGAGCCCTTTGGTGATGTAGTACATTGGACCACCACACATTTCACCTCTTTCATCCTGCTCGCGGTATTTGACCGCCAGTACCGCTTCACTGTATTTCGTTGCCATACCGACCAGACCTGTAAGCCACATCCAGAATAGCGCTCCGGGGCCACCTGTCGCCAGGGCCGTAGCTACACCAGCGATATTTCCGGTTCCAACTGTTGCGGAAAGGGCTGTCATCAAGGCTTGGAAATGGCTGATATCACCAGGTTCATCAGTACTTTCCTTACGTTTCACCAAGGCCAGCCACAGGGAATAGACCAGTTTGTTAAATTGGATACCGCGTAAGGCGATGGTGAGATAGACCCCGGTGCCGAACAGGAAGATCAGCATCCACGGCCCCCAGGCAAATGATCCCAGGGCGTTGATGATTGCTTCGATGCGTTTCATTAGACCTTTTCTCCATTGAAAATTATAGCTATGCAGGCATAAGCCCAAATAATTCAACGTTGAATCATGGACCCATGAATGAGACCACCACAGCAACGGACAGACCTCGTCATCTTGCCAGGTGTAATAAGACTGCTTACGGGACCTTTTTGGCGTTGCAGAGTTGCAGCAAAGGACTGGGTAAAGGAGTCAGGCTGGTGCAGGGTGTTTGTCTCATTTTAGCGAAGTGGTTTTTATACACCAAACAATCCCTGAATTGCCAGTTTTTCTAACCTGAATAGTTTTTTAGTGGACGCAACAATTTTTAAAAACATGGTTGCTACATAAGTTCAGGCTGGTTAGACTATCGGGCTTTGATACTTGAACAGGATTTTGGCATCAATAACAAGGGTGTTATTGATGATTCGGAGTGTATTTTAGAATCCTGCTCACTGTCTGTAAAGCCTGTATCTAACTGCCACAGGTGACAACTCAAAGGAGAGTTTCATGTCAACCGTTAAAACCCAACTCACAAGCGAGAAGCCGACTCCTTCGTTCGCTTTGTCGTTGGCTGTTTTTCTGATCTGTACTTTTACTATCGGTTTCTCTGTTATTGGTCTTGGGCTCGACGCCCATATTCCCATGATTATATCCGCGGCTATCTGCGCGTGTTCTGGTACCCTCATAGTTAAAATGCCGTGGCGCGACATTGAAAAGGGGATCGTCTCCGGTATTACAGCAGCACTGATTCCCATTGTTATTCTTATGCTGGTGGGGTTGCTGGTCGGTAGCTGGATCGCCTCTGGCACGGTTCCGACGCTGATTTATTACGGTCTGAAATTGCTCTCGCCAAAATTTTTCATGGTTGCTGCACTGTATTTATGCGCTATTGTCGCTTTGGCGACTGGATCTTCATGGACGACGGCCGGTACCGTTGGCTTGGCCCTTATGGGGATCGGCGGAGCCTTGGGAATTCCGGCTCCGATGACCGCTGGCGCCGTTGTCTCCGGCTCCTATTTTGGTGATAAGATGTCTCCTCTTTCCGATACCACGAACCTTGCTCCGGCTATTGCAGGGAGTGATCTGTTTGATCATATTCGTGCTATGCTCTGGACAACCTTCCCGACTCTTATCGTTGTCAGTCTGGTTTACCTGGTTATGGGCCTGCGTTTCGATGCCAGTCTGTCCACAGCCGAACAGATCAATCTGATTTGCACAACGTTGAGCGCTAACTACTCTCTTGGCCTATTGACTTTGCTACCGCCAGTTTTTGTCTTGTTTGCAGCGGCTAAAAAGCTCCCCGCAATTCCGTCTCTGGTTATTGCCGTGGTGGTCGCAAGTATTATCGCTCTCGGTTTGCAGGGCGTTGGTTTTGCAAAGTTAATGGGCATTCTTCACTATGGATTTGAGTCGGAAACCGGAGTGGCAGTGGTTGATAAATTATTGTCGCGTGGTGGTCTTGATCTCATGATGTGGACAATCTCCCTGATAATTTGTGCTCTTTCTTTCGGTGGGATCATGGAATGTTGCGGTTTTCTTGACAGTATCCTGAACACCATGCACGGATTGATTCGTAAGCCGAGCACCCTGATCGGATCAACCCTGCTGTCGGGTTTTCTCGGTAACGTGCTGCTTGGGGATCAGTTCCTTGGCATTATCGTTCCCGGACGCACCTTTAAACCAGCCTATGAAAAGATGGGACTGGCACCACGCATGTTGTCCAGAACCCTGGAAGATAGTGGTACTCTGACGTCGGCACTGATCCCCTGGACTGCTTGTGGTGCCTATATGCACGGAGTCCTGGGGATCAGTGCTTTTAGTTATGCTCCCTATGCAATACTCAATTGGTTGTGTCCTTTAGTTGCCTTCGCTATGACGCTCATGGGGGTTGGTGTTTTCTGGCGTAAGGCCGATGGAACTATCACCCGGAACAGACAGGAGGCAGCGCCAAGTAAGACAACTGTTACGGCAGCCCTTCTGGAGAGTTAATAATGCTATACCCATAAGAGGCACAATTTCCTAATTTGCTTTAAGAAAGTCGAGAACGTCTTGGGGATGTGTCTCGGCTTTTTTAACTGCTGTCCAGTGTTTGAGTACGATTCCATCAGGTCCGACAACTACAGTAGAGCGGATGGTGCCTTGGGTCACCTTTCCGTACATCTTCTTTTCACCAAAAGCGCCGTAAGCCTGCATCATGCTGGTGTCGGGATCTGACAGCAGTACAAAAGGCAGGCCGAAGGCGCTAATGAATTTGTCGTGGGCAGCGAGGGAGTCTTTGCTGACGCCGAGAACGCTAACATCAAGATTTTGCAATTCTGCATGCAGATCTCGGAAGGAGCAGGCTTCCTTGGTGCATCCTGGAGTGTTGTCCCTGGGGTAGAAATAGATGACGATGGTTTTTCCTGCGTAGTCGCGCAGAGAATGAGTTTTTCCGTCGCTCCCCGCCAAAGAAAAATCGGGTGCTTTTTGACCTACAAGATTTTCCATTGTATATTCTCCTGTTTGATAAAAGCCATGTGATGATAAGCTCGTCTAATCGTGGGTGGAACAATTACTGTGATTCTGGCATAAATGAGCTTTATAATGCTATATGTGGGTAAGATTCCTCGTTATTAAAGGTGGTTTATGTGGCGCAGAAAAGAAAAAATTCTCCATGAAGAGCAGCTTAAGCAGGCGATAACAGATTCCATTCAGACGGAAAAGAATGCCATGGACTTTTATCGCTATGCCGCTGACAGGACCTTTAATGATCGACCGCGTTTAACCTTTATATTATTGGCTCGGGAAGAACGTGAGCATGCTCGTTCTTTTTATAATGTGTACCGGTGGGATGATTTGCCACCCTTTGACGACTTGATAACCATCCCGCCCGATGAAAATTCAGATTGGCTTCAGGAGCTGAAGGAGGCGATGCCGGGCGAGTTTAATGAAGAACAGGTTCTGGCTTTTGCTATAAAGCGGGAGCGAGCTCTTGAGGAACGGTTGCGGCACTATGCCGAGCAGATTGAGGATGAGGTTGTGCGCAACGTTTACCTGACCAACGCTAATATGACCCAACGCCACCTTGAATTGATCACAAAAGATTACAATCTTGCTCATGAGCTCGATTAAAATAAGCCGTTTCCTAAGTCGTTCCTTTGATAAAATACACCATGAATTATTTGCGATGGTAAATTGACGTTTCAAATCTCAGATTGAGTATGCCTAATGGACCTGTTTTCCCAAACCTCTTCGCCTGTTGCAGAACCCCTCGCCTCGCGGATGCGCCCCCGGACTCTGGATGAATATGTCGGACAGGATCATATCCTTGGTGAGGGGCGCTTGTTGCGGCGTGCGATCCGCGCCGACCAGCTTTCTTCTCTGATTTTCTACGGTCCGCCGGGCACTGGCAAGACAACCCTAGCCAGGGTTATTGCCAATAGTACGTCCAGCCGTTTTGTCTCCATGAACGCCGTTTTAAGCGGGGTTAAAGAATTACGTGAAGCAATTGATGAAGCCCGGGAAGCACAGGATCTGTATTCACGCCGCACCATCCTGTTTGTTGACGAAGTCCATCGCTGGAATAAGTCCCAACAGGACGCGCTGTTACCATGGGTGGAGCAGGGGACTATCGTCCTGATCGGAGCGACCACTGAAAATCCCTATTTTGAGGTTAATAAAGCGCTGGTCAGCCGCAGTCGGGTGTTCCAGTTAAAAGGCCTGACTGAAGACGATTTGCGCCAGATTGTTGTTCAGACTTTAAATGATAATGTGCGCGGCTATGGCAACTGGCAGGTTGAATTTGATGCTGACGCCCTCGATCATCTGGTCAGGGTTGCTGGCGGTGATGCCCGCTCCTTGCTAAATGCTCTGCAATTGGCTATTGAGACAACTCCGGATCATTTTCCGCCCGCTCCCGGTACTCGTATTCATATTACCCTCGCCGCAGCCGAAGAGAGCATTCAGCAAAAAGCAGTTCTCTATGATAAGGAAGGTGATTATCATTTTGATACCATCAGCGCTTTTATCAAGTCATTAAGAGGCTCTGACCCCGATGCGGCCCTCTATTGGATGGCGCGCATGGTCAGGGCAGGGGAGGATCCGCGCTATATTTTCCGGCGTATGCTTATTTCAGCCTGTGAAGATGTCGGCATGGCGGACCCTTACGCTCTTGGTGTTGTCGAGGCGGCTGCAGCCGCTTATGACCGGGTTGGTCTTCCCGAAGGACATTATCATCTGGCTCACGCGACCCTGTACCTGGCCACCTGTCCTAAATCAAATTCAGCGTTAGCTTTTTTTGATGCCCTGGACAGCGTCGCCAAGGAAGATGTCCAAATTCCCAATCATTTGCGTGATTCAAGTCGCGATAAGCATAGCTTCGGTCATGGCAAAGGCTATCGCTATCCCCACGCTTTTCGTGAACACTGGGTGGCCCAGCAATATTTGCCTGAAGCACTGAAAGGGCGCATTTTTTATCAACCTACCGCTCAGGGATACGAAGGGACGATCCAGCATCAGGTCCTTCGCCAACGTGAAGAGCAACTTGACCGCATGCTTGAAGAAGAGCCTGAAACGTTAACCTTCAGTCCCGGGGATAAAGAGCGCGAGCGCTGGATTCGCCGGGTTCAGGGGAATTCTGCTACGCGTAAAAAATTACTTGAAAGGATTCTTTCAGGTCTACAGGTACGCCGCAATGATCGCATCCTTCTCGCACCATTGCGCTGGAACCAGTTATTCTGGGAATTGTTCCGTTTGGTCCCTGAAGGTGGCTTGACTGCCCTGGTTGAGCGACAGGAATTCAGGCAGCTGGTCGAATTTTCCATGGAAAGCCTGCCTGAAGCTGAAAGGCCTCAACTGATCGATGCGAGTCTTAAGGTCCCTAAATGGTTAGAAGATCCACAATGGCAGGGACATTTCTGGGAACATATTATCGTAGATGGTGCTTTGGAGCAGGTAATAACGAGCATCGAAACCCTCGGTGAACGTATCATTACCGGAGGGACCCTGACGCTTTGCCAGCCCTTGCCAGGAGTTGGCAGTCGCCTGAGTGATTTGTTAGCAGAACGTCTTGAGGATAGTCTTTATGCTCAGGTTAAAGCTGGAGAGCAGCGATTCTATACAGAAAAGGTTGTCTTGCCAAAACCGGAGGATGTCGCTGCGCTCAATCATTTCGAGGTGGTGGAATGGGATCATTTTGTTACCGCTGAGTCCATAGCGATCACTGAAGCATGGTTAGCACCGTGGTTGAAAGGATCTGAGGGCAGTTGGCTCTTCTACGTTGGTCAAAAACTGACTCGTGCTGACCAGACAATCGTACAGGCTCAATTGAAGGCTGAATTATTGACCAAAAAATGGGATTGGCAACGGGCCTGGTTGCTTTGTCGTTTACGGAAAGTGTAATTTGATCCTATCCGTCATTTAGCAAGGCAGTGATGTCATCAAAACGCCGGCAATTCTTCGCATGAATTGCCGGCGTTTATGTTGAAGCTGAAAAAAATCAGGCCGCTTTGGTTTGTTCTTTTTCAACAATACGTGGTTCATTGGGACATGATGTCGCTTTGCGTTGAGCATCAAGGGGCTGATCATCCTGATCATAACAATAGATGCCACAGTTCAGGCAGCGTTCGGTTTCTGCTCGACATTGCTCTTCTGTTATCGTCCCCTCGACCTCGATGAAAGTACCGATACGTTCCTCGACACTGAGCATTGGTTTATGCACACGAGTGGTCTGAGGTTCAACGTTGTGCAGCGAATCGACCAGTGAAGGTGCAATCATTTCGCGCTGTCTGTCTTCAATGACTGGGATCTCTCCGGTCGTGACATAGTAGTGGATTGAGCGCGCGGCATAACGACCACTGGCTACAGCATCAACAAGCAGACGTGGACCGGAAAAACAGTCGCCGCCAGCGAAAACGCCTGGAATATTCGTTTCGAGGGTTTCTTCATTGCCGTCGATTGTGCCAAAGCGGGTTTTTTCCAGGCCATCCGCTTCGACAATTTTATCAAGGTCTGCAGCCTGGCCAACGGCGAGAATGACCGTATCGCATGGAATGACCCGGACAGTTCCGTCAACCGGAATACAGTCAGGGGGACCCGCGGGGTTCATTTTCAAGGTCACATCCTGAACCTGGATGCCTGTCAGTTGGCCGTTTTCACCGATGAACTTCATTGGTGAAACGAGGCAGTGCATTTTGACTCCCTCATTTTCCGCATCCACGATTTCATGGGCATTGGCTTCCATCAGATCGCGTGAGAAGCGGAACAGCAGGTTGACGCTGTCCGCGTCTGAACGCAGAGCCGAACGGGCACAGTCCATGGCAACGTTGCCAGCACCAATGACAATAACATTTTTTCCTTTGATCAGCTCTTCGTCAGTGTGGTAACGGCGTAGGTAGTCAATCCCACTACAAACACCGTTAAGATCTTTTCCTTCAAAAGGAAGCATTCGACCAGTCCACAAGCCGATGGCCAGATAAACAGCGTCAAAGCCCATTGCTTTTAATGAACGTATAGTGAAGTCTTCGCCAAGTTTGACGCCAGTGTGCGCAGTGACTCCAAGCTCAAGAACACCATCAACGTCCCATTTCAACTGCTCTTCGGAGAGGCGATATTCCGGAATCCCGTACAGTGGCATTCCGCCAAGCTTTTCCATCTGTTCAAAGATTTCAACCTGATGACCAAGGCGACGCAGGTAATACGAGGCAGTCAGCCCCGATGGCCCACCACCGACAACGGCGATTCTTTTACCTGTATCGGCCGCAACTGGCACCTTAAGGTGCTTTCCGGTGTCACGCTCCCAATCGGCAAGGAAGCGTTTAACCGAATTTATTGCCAATGGGTCGTCATTAATCGTTCTACGGCACTCCGTCGCACAGAGTTCGGGGCAAACACGGCCGGTCATTGTCGGTAAAGGATTGTTATCCTTGACGGTCAGAAGCGCTGCCGCATATTCACCTTTACGGGCATGACCGAGGTATTTGGGAATATTGATCTGGGCCGGACAGCGCTGACGGCAGGGTGACAAACAATTGGTGTACTGGTTCCAATGCAGGATTTTGGTGGTTTCGCCAACCAATTTAACAATCCCTTTAGGGCAGGTTTCTACACAGGCACCACAGCCGACACATTTTTCCGGATCAAAAATCGGCAAACCGGTCTCTTTACTCATTGAGATCGCGCCAAATTTACAGGCCCGTAAACAAGAACCAAGACCAAGGCAGCCATTCTCGCAGCGTACCGGCCCGTGATAGAGTTGTAATGCTGCCCGGCAGTCTTGTAGCCCGGAATAATGATATTTTTGGGCCGCACGAAATCCCCCTTCGCAACTGGAACAGGCGAGAGTCGGTTCGGCACCGGAAACATCATAACCCAGCGCCGCTCCAATTTTTTCGGCAACTTCGGTCCCTCCAACAACACAGGCATTGACAGGGATTTTCCTTTTAACCATCGCTTCGGCCGAAGCACTGCATCCGGCTTGTCCGCAGCCCCCACAGTTCGCACCGGGCAGCAGATCAGTAACAGCTTCTATACGAGGGTCTTCCTTAACATAAAATACTTTTGCCGCAATACCCAAGATAACGGAAGCAACAAAAGCGATACTAACAAGCAGGATTATTGGAGCTAACACGATAAATCTCCTTCTTTACCGGCACTAAGCCATGCCTCGGAAACCAATAAACGCCAAGGCCATAATTCCGGCCGTGATAAGTGCGATGGAGGTTCCCTGTAGGGATTTGGGGACTGCAGAAATCATCAGGCGTTCACGAATGCCCGCAAACAAAATTAAAGCCAATCCGTAACCGATGGCACTAAAGGTTGCAAACACCAGCATTTCAAGAAAACCATATTCCTTTTTTGCCACCAGCAAGGCGACACCCATGACCGCACAGTTGGTCGTAATCAGCGGCAGATAAACACCGAGTGCGTTGTATAACGTACGACTCTGTTTTTTGAGGATGATTTCTACCAACTGAACCAGTGAGGCAATAATCAGGATAAAACTCAAGGTCTGCAAATATTCAAGTTCGTATGGTTTAAGGACAAATACTAGTACAGACCAGGTGCAAATGGTCGACATGACAATGACGAAAACAACGGCCATGGCCATCCCCAATGCCGTTTCAAGCTTTTTAGAAACGCCAAGGAACGGACAGTTGCCGAGATACTGGGCCAGAAGAATGTTGTTAACGAAAGTCGAAGAAATCGCCAGAATAAACAAATCCATAATATTAACCTTCTATCCCTGAATGAATTTCTCGCCGCGCAGGCGGGAGTAGAGGTTCTGAAGTGCAAGCAAGGACCCCAGGGTCACAAAAGCCCCTGGTGCGGATACGAAAAACGTCATCGGTTCAAAGGTAGGCCCAAAAACAGGCATGCCAAACCAGGTTCCAGCGCCCAAAATCTCACGTACCGAGCCAACCAGAGTTAAGGACATCGCATAGCCGGTGCCGACACTGAACCCGTCAATCATAGACAGGAAGGGTGGATTCTTTGCAGCAAAGCCTTCAGCTCGACCAAGGACGATACAATTGACAACAATCAATGGTATGTAGATGCCTAACTGCTGAGACAATGGAAAAAAATATGCCTTCATCAGAATTTCAACGATCGATACCAGCGTGGCAATAATGACGATGTAAGCGGCAATACGCACCTTCGATGGAATGATGTTTCTAAGCGCGGAGATAGCACCATTGGACAGCATAACAACAAAAGCAACACCCAATCCCATACCGAGACCGGTTTCAGCTGACATGGTAACTGCGAGGGAAGGGCATAAGCCAAGGACTAAACGAAACGGAGGAATCCGTTTCCACCAGCCTGCGGTAAGGGTTTCTAAATAGATATTTGCCATAACCTTATCCTTCCTCTATTGCTTTGCGATCATCTGCAGAATGATATCTTTATTGTCACGTATAAAGGTCATCACGTTATTTGTGCCTTTAACCGCTGCCCGGGATGTCGTTGACGCGCCACTGATAGAATCAATGGTTCCGCCATCAGCGGTGACAGCAATGGGGGTATCCAGTGACAATCCTTTCCATTGACGACGAAAGCCAGGTTCTTCAATACGCGCCCCAAGACCTGGCGTATCGCTGTGGCTAACCACCTCCATGCCGGTCTGTTTGCCATTCACAAGATCGATGCCAATCATAATTGTCAGGTCACCGCCGAAGCTTTTGGTTGTCGTTTCAACCGCAAGGGTCGTGACCGTATCACCATCTTTAAGATAAAATACCGGAACCTCACTGGTAGGGGTTGTCATTGTAACCTTATTGCCGAGAACCTCTTTGGCTGGTACGCCAAACAGTCTTTCAAGGGCAGGCCCGCGAACGAACAGATCGGTCTGTTTGTCAACCATTGGTGTCAACATGACATTGGCTGAAGCCAAGGCTGCGGCGCAGACTCCGGCGATCAGACAAAGGATAATAACCATACGGGTAATTTCAGATGTTTTCATAATGCCCTCCCTTGACTTTCGGTTTGATCATATCCATAAGTGGGGCACAGAGATTGGCCAGAAGGACGGCATAGGCGATGCCATCGACATGCATTGAATAGCAACGTATAAAAATCAACAGAATTCCTGCCAGCAGGCCATATAAAAAGAGTGGCATCTTGTTGACCGGAGATGTTGTATGGTCGGTTATCAGGAACAGTGCCATAAACACGGTTCCGCCACTAAGAAGGTAAAAGACCGGATAAGCATAGGTTTCCGGATTGGTCATATGTAGCAATGATGCGGTTGCCAGTAGTCCCACCAGAAATCCCACTGGTGCTTGCCACTGGATTTCGCGAGTGAAGAGCAGAAACAGCCCGCCAAGGAGAATGAACAGAACCATGCCATTCGCCGTACCTGCCACCTGATAGCCAACGAACAAATCACTGAGCTGATATTGGTTCGCGGCAGCAGCGCCGAGAGACTTGACCAGGCGCAGTGGCTCCACCATGGTGACGGTCCAGTCGAAATCCTTCAGTGCCGCAGTGTAGTCCATGCGGGCGGGCCAAGACAGTTGCAGAATCGCTGTTGCAAGAATCGCTGGTTGAACCGGATAGGCACCAACGCCGCCAAAAAACTTTTTCCCAATGATAATCATGAAAAAGCACCCGACCATGATCATCCACCAAGAGGTATTCAAGGGAAGCATGAATGCCAACAGCAGGGCCATACTGACACTTGACCAGTTGGAGGTAAGGTCCCGGGATGGTGCCAGCTTTTCAGCAATGAAATCAAATGCAACAGAAAAACAAACACATAAACCGAAAACATACAGGGCGGAGGTGCCAAAATAGTAAATACTGGCAATAATGGCTGGAAGCAGAGCAATCACCCAGCGTTGATAAATACCAGCCAGACCGGTTCCTAACCGATAGTGAGGACCGACGGCGACGTCAAGCATATGACTCTCCACCATGACCGGGTTTTGCGGTGATTCAAGTTTATTCATGACATTCCTCCGGCGGACCAGGTAAATCGCTCGCCATGTACCATGTCGTGGTTACAGAAATTTAACAACTGAACAATGGGGCGTTCTGCCGGGCAACCATAGGCGCATAACCCGCATTCGTGACAAGCTTCGGGGTGATGTTCACGGGCTGCATCCAGTTGTCCGAATTCGATCATGCGGTTGACCAGATGAACCTGAATATTGACAGGGCAGGCTCTTGTACAGCGACCGCAGTTAATGCATGGCGCGATGGAATCAAAAGGAGCTACATCTCCGGCAATAAGATGAATACCGTTGTAATAGGTCATTGGCGTCTGGTCGGAATATTGTGCTACACCTTTCATCGGCCCACCGACGATAGGCCGGGTATAGCCGGAAATACTTAAACCCTGACTTGCCAGGATATGCTTTAGAGAAGAACCGATCGGAAAACGTACAGTGAAGGGTTTCTCGATATCTGAGCCACTGATAGTCAAATGTTTGTGGGTTAATGCAGATGAGCCATTCAGGGCATCCACGATCGCTAGGAGATATTCCAGATCAAGAACAATTATGCCATGCTTGCGATAGCTCTCACGATTGGGAATTCGTGTGCCGAGGATGGTAGCGACAACCTCACGCTCGATGCGTCCAAAATAGCTGGCAGGCAAGTAGTGCATTTCTGCCAGATCTCCAAACAGTCCATCCGCCCACGATTGATACGCTTGCGGTGCGGTCATACAAACCCGGGCGCCAGGCATCAATGTCGCGACCCGCTTCAACCCCTCAACGACTTTATCGCGTTGCTGATCCATAAGCAGCTGAGAGGTGAATACGGTATCTTCCTGACGAATTCCTGAAATGATAACAGTTTTTATACGGGGTAGCTCTTCGATATCTTCGTTTTTCCACTCGCGACCGGATAATGACCATGGTGGAGCAACACCGGCACTGCGCATGCGTATCATGGCCGCTTCAAGATTGCCGGCGGGAACCGAGGCTGAAAACGCGTCAGGCACCGGATTTTCTGCGGTGTCAAGGCGATCAATGATAATCGCCGGGGAATGTACAGATTGGGCAGTCCAGACCGTAATAACCCCACGTACTTTACCACTGATGCTGGCAATCACAGCATTCCCCAGTCTGGATTTGGCGACCGGTTGCCCTTTATGCACAATATCACCAGCAGAAACTACCGGCTGGTAATGAACCTGCCCTGGGTATTCCAAGGGCAGGACTATAAAATCAGGATCATCAATCTGGCGTATCTCCGGGTCGTATGACGTGACAGGAGGCAGAGGCGATTTTTTCTTAAATAAATTAAAAATTCCACTCATGAGTCAAGCGTCCTCAGCGTAAATGACAAGCTCTGCATACTGGCGCGTCTTTCTCGTCAACAAATTTTTCAGGAGCGATAGTTCTGTGACAACCAGTGCAGTTGGTATGATAGGCTTCAGAAACAGTTACTGGGTTGTGACAACCAAGGCAGCTGTGATCCTCAACCTGAAGATAGTCGTTATGAGCCATCATGCCAGGCTCGAATGAATCATCATGACACTGCTGACAGGTTTCGGTACGTACTTCACTTTCCTGTTTTTTGGCATGGCAGTCTCGACAGGATGAAGGTTGAGTTTGAGGTTCCGAAGCCTCGTGGCACCGGGAACAGTCTCTCTGGTGAAAATCCTTGAGCTCAGCATGTTTAAAATCTTCAGCTTTCATGCTCTCGTCATGACAATCGGTGCAGGTTGTTGCTAACTTTCCAGTGTACAGATCATGGTGACACGTGGCGCAGGCATCAATATTGTCCTGATGAGCCCCATGATCAAAAAGGACTGCTCCTGCAGAGCTATTAAGATACACACGGTCAGCATTGCTGGTATGTGGTCCGCCTATACAGCCAATTACCGCAGCAGCTGCAGCAATGACGACAACAATTGTCATTGATAGGGTCCAGTTTTTGCGCCCCTTGTTATTACCATTCATGACTTTCCCTTAAAATAAGCCGCTCGTTATCCTCTTCACTCATGGTGTACCAGCGGCAGGTTCTCAGAACACAAAGAGTGATTGACAGTTTGATTGAGTCTGAAACTGAGATATTGAATTTGATCATTTTGCAATTATCAAACTTGCAGACCTGATCTGGTTCGATAAGAGATTCGTCGCAATGTGGACAGCGAACATCGGACAATTCTTCATCGTCGGCGACATTGATGGTACTTTCTCGATCGAGCACATTCAGATAAGGAGTAACGCGACTGATGCCTTCTTGTCCCCTTTTATTGACAATACGAAACACTGCCTTTTCATTTTCGTTTAAAGCGGTTCCACAATGGGGACAAAAACAATTAAGGTAAGTATCTTTTTTGATACCGGTTCTTTCCATCAAAGGCTGGTTGCTCCCCAAGTCTTTCTCCCTGTGCGAGACGAACTTTTCTGAATCGTTATTTCTCATATGTCCATCCTCTAAATGGTATGTCCTATTAATAAGAATAGATTGCCTGCGAGAAAAGCAATGTTTTACTCAAAGCAATATATATTAGTTTTCTGTTAAGTGTTTTGCTTGACCATGCTGGGATCATATTAGTGCTATGATTTGATCGACGATGAGTTAATCTCGATATATCAGAGTGCTGCAGATCGTAGACAGGAAAAGTCGTTTAAGTCTTTTAATTGATAAACTAATGTTCTATTTCACCCTAAATAAACTAAATTCGTTATGTGCGGACGCTGCATTTCGATTACGAAGAATTAAATCATCTTTGATATCATTCATGAGGAGTGCGACATTGATAATGGATTGATCCAAAAAAGTCAACTCATGGCAAATAAGAAATATGAATTTCAGGTACTTTTTCAATAAGAAAAATATAATAATTTAACATATAGGATAAAATTACTGATTTGCGATTAAACTGGCAGTTTGTATACCATATGGCGCATTGATCTACCTCTGATTGCAGCTATTAGGCGCTATATGTCCTGAGCCAGGCAAGAAATCTTTGCTGAGGGATGGCGCATATAAACATCCTGAAGCTATTGAAAAACAACAATAATCCTTTCATGGACGAATATCTGCCGCTAACCTCTTTAATACCGCCCGTTAAGGAATTTGCCCCTGTTTTATCGATTAGGTTCAGGCTATAGGTACATACACACGGTTTTATACCAGACCCCAATATGAAATACCTCAAACACTTGAGTGTTGGGTTCAGCGTTATGTGACAGTGCTTCCGGGTTGCTGATTTTCCTTCTGGGTAGCTGTCATGACTGTTTAACTCATTCACCTTTGTAGAGGAGAAAAAAACATGTTAGACGTGCTTTTTCATATCGTTTTCGCGATCTTTGTATTTTCAGGCGTGGTCCTGTTTCCTGCGTTTGCCTGGCTGAAAAAACATGATGCTGACGATACGGCCGACTGTCAGCACAGTATGATAAACAGTCATTCAATGTAAGTGCTGAAATATAGAATCTTTATTGCTTATCCGCCGTACCGTGGGGCCTCTCAATTTTGAATAGCAGGCTTCTTGACTCTCGAGAAGTCTGCTATTTCTTACCTGGACAATTTGTGAAAAGATGGCACTGGTCTTCAGTCTATTGTTATGCCATTAGCATTATTGCCATTCCCGTCATAATTTTCTGTTTCCTGCTATTGATTTTGATTATTGCTGTCTGACACGTTTTCCGATGCCTTGACTAATAGCCAGAATGATGTAGATTTCTGGTTTAATTCGACCTTCACAGGCTCGTCTAAAAGTTCTATTACTTTCGAAAAAAAATCACTTATCTGCATTATGGAGAATATAGCGATGAAATTGTTTTTGTATTGTTTTCGTGATTTTGACGAAAAGGCACAATTCGATTCTTTGCAAGAGATCAATGATTTTACCTATGCTGCGACCAGTGCTTATCCTGACTTTGACAATGCAGAACTGGCCGCTGGTTTCGACGCTATCAGCACAACCCCGACCAGACTTGACCGAGCGCTGCTTGAAAAGTTTCATTCTCTCGGTGTTCGTTTTATTCTTAACCGCAGCATCGGTGTTGATCATGTTGATCTTGATGCTGCCAGGAGACTCGGGATGCGGGTCGGTAAAGTGAGCTACGGGCCACAGACCGTTGCTAATTACGCGATTATGCTGATGATGATGTGTTTGCGTAATATGCGGCAGATTACCGAGCAGGCGGCGTTACAGAATTTCACACTAAAAGGAAAGGTTGGCCGTGATATCAGTTCCTGTACCATAGGGGTGATCGGTACCGGGCAGATCGGAGCCACGGTTGTGCGCCATCTGCAATCCTTTGGTTGTCGTGTCTTGGCCTATGATTGTTACATAAATCCAGCGCTTGAGCGTTTATGTGACTATGTTGATCTTGATGAACTATTTAAAGAATCTGATGTCATCACCTTGCATATTCCATCTGATGACTCAAATTTTCACTTGCTTAATAGTCACGCTTTTAATCAGATGAAAAAGGGTGTGGTCGTTGTCAATACCGCACGAGGGCCTTTGATTGATACGGATGCCCTGATTGTGGCTTTGGAAAACGGTAAAGTCTCTGGTGCGGCTTTAGATGTTCTTGAGGATGAAAATGGTCTTTATTATCACAACCGCATGGGAGAGTGTATTGCCAACCGGCAGATGGCTCAATTAAAAGCCTTTCCCAATGTGATTCTGTCTCCTCACACAGCTTTTTATTCTAATGACGTTGTCCGCAGTATGGCTGAACACACAATAAGAAATCTTTTCGATATGGCGGCAGGAAGAGAGAATCCTCTGATTGTTACCTGACGGGATGGGACAGTCAGCGACATTACCTTTGTTCCCTCACTAGCATTGTCCTTATCCTGTCCCTAAAGTGGGGCAACCTGATGCCGTTTAACGGTTCACATCCAGCCGGGTCTTTATTATCAAGTTAAAGTGTTTCTCTGCTCTATTGCAAGGCGAGTTATTACTTTGATGTTCTGTTGTGTATATGCACAGTCAAACACTGCGGCGATGGGGTGATATTTTTGCAAGACGGCACGTATAATTTATTGAATAAGCGGGTATAGTTTAAACCATCAGCTTCCTGGTGTGGCAGTCAGGCTGCTGACAAGAAAGAAACATCATACCTCCTTACAGCTTTTTTTGAGCCGTACGTCGTTACTACCTCCCTCGACTGCGGCTCTATTTTTTTCATTAATCCAGTTTTAGTCTGCTCCGCTCAGTTGCCATATATTGCTAGTTGCTTTACATTATCTTGTATAAAAAGCACTAAATGATCCCCGATTTAAAAGAGAATTATTGTTAAATTGTTGGCAAAGTCATTCTTTGCCAAGGAGGCCATTAAATTGATTCCCGGTTTTATAACTGGTCGACGCCGTTTTTCTGATTTGTCAGAACAGGAAATACTGGCCCTGGCCATTTCCAATGAAGAAGATGACGCACGCATTTATCGACAGTATGCTGAACGGTTACGCCAAGAGTTCCCCGCTTCAGCTAAAATTTTCGACGATATGGCTGAAGAGGAGGATAGCCACCGGCGACATTTGATAGATGCGCATAAAAAACGTTTTGGTGAAGTTATTCCTTTAATCAGGCGTGAGCATGTATCCGGATATTATGCACGGAAACCTGTCTGGCTGATTGAAAATCTTGGGCTTGACCGTATCCGCCAGGAAGCCAGTGAAATGGAACGTCAGGCCGAGCAGTTTTATCGCAAGGCCGCATTACGCACCAGCGATGCCGATGTGCGAAAATTGCTCGGCGACCTTGCTGCTGCAGAAGCAGGTCATAACCACCTTGCCAATGGACTAGAAGATAAGCATCTGAGTGAAGAAGACCGTCACGAAGAAGATCGTAACGCTCATCGGCAGTTTGTATTGACCTGGGTGCAGCCTGGTCTGGCGGGCTTGATGGATGGTTCGGTATCAACCCTGGCTCCCATATTTGCGACGGCATTTGCGACCCACAACACTCATACCACCTTTCTGGTTGGGCTTGCGGCAAGTATTGGTGCCGGTATTTCCATGGGGTTTACTGAAGCAGCTTCCGATGATGGCGAGCTGTCGGGACGTGGCAGCCCATTTAAGCGTGGTCTGTCTGCGGGTGTGATGACGGCTCTTGGTGGACTCGGTCATGCTTTCCCCTATCTGATTCCCCATTTCTGGACGGCAACCTTTATTGCTTTTGCCCTGGTTTTTATCGAACTTTGGACCATTGCATGGATTCAAAACAAATATATGGAAACCCCTTTCTGGCGGGCCGCATTCCAGGTTGTTCTTGGTGGAGCCCTCGTCTTTGCTGCCGGCGCGATTATTGGTGGCGGCTGATTATTAAATTGGTAGACAGTGGGGGGGCTGATCATTTTACGCTCCCCACGTATTGCCGTTTATCACGACACCAACAGTCGGTGATTAGCGCATTTGCTGATCGCGTCTTTACGTTGACGATTCATCTTTATCAGGGTATTGATGGTGCTGATTCCATATTTATTCGATTAGGATTTCAATAAAGGAGTAAGCACATGAACGTTCTTATGGTTAACGGCAGCCCTCATGAAGAAGGGTGTACCTATACGGCATTGTCAGAAATAGCGGCAGAACTGAAAATACATGGTATCAGCAGTGATATTCTGCATATCGGCAGTGAAGGCATTAAAGGCTGCAAGGCCTGCAATGTCTGCTCGCAGACTGGCTATTGCGTTTATAAAGATGATAAGGTCAATGAATGTATTGATCTTCTGAAGCACGCTGATGGTTTTATTGTCGGATCTCCTGTCTATTTTGCCGGCCCTAATGCGTCCTGCTGTGCATTTCTGGACCGAGTGTTTTATCTTAAAGCTGACAACTATGCATTCAAACCTGCTGCGGCCATTACCAGTAGTCGCCGTGCCGGTAGTAGTGCATCATTTGATCGTTTAAATAAATATTTCACTTTTGCCCAGATGCCCATTGTCTCTTCCCATTACTGGACCTCCATACATGGAACTAAAGCTGACGAAGCGGCGCAGGATATTGAAGGCCTGCAGATGATGCGAATTCTCGGTCGGAATATGGCATGGCTACTTAAGTGTATCGACAATTCAAAAGGGCAGGTGGCTTACCCCGAGTTGGAAAAACGTACCAAATTCAGCTTAATCCGTTGATTAAATGTTATCCCTTCGGTTATCTCTTTTTTTAAGGGATAACCAAAAATAATTTCTGCTTATCAGCTAGTTAAACCAAAAAATAGTTTGGCGTTTGTCCCTTGCCAATGTTACAACCGCGTACGCAACTGACCACAGGACTCTCCTGTGGTTTTTTAATGTTAAAACCGGAATAAGGAACAAATCTAATGATCAGTGCAAATAATATCGCCCTTTCTTATGGCAAAAGGGTCATTTTCAAAGATGTTAATATTAAATTCGTTCCCGGCAACTGCTATGGATTGATTGGCGCCAATGGTGCTGGGAAATCAACGTTTCTGAAAATAATGGCAGGTGAAAAAGAAGCAGATAAGGGTGATGTCAGTGTTGGCCCTGGCGAGCGCATCGCCATGCTGCGTCAGGATCACTTTGCGTTTGATGAGCACAGTGTCATCGACACAGTCATGATGGGTCATGAGCGTTTGTTTCAGGTCAAGCAGGAACGTGAAGCCATTTATGCCAAACCAGAATTTACTGATGAGGATGGCGTGCGCTCCGGAGAACTGGAAGCTGAATTTGCAGAACTGAATGGTTATGAAGCTGAATCAGAAGCGGCGGTATTACTCAATGGTCTCGGCATAACTGAAGATTATCTGAACCGGCCGATGAAAGATCTTGAAGGTGGAGAAAAGGTACGCGTTTTACTGGCACAGGCTCTTTTCGGCAATCCCGATATTTTGCTGCTTGATGAACCAACCAACCACCTCGATCTTAAATCTATCCAATGGTTGGAAGATTTTTTGTCACGGTTTCAGAATACCGTCATTGTTGTATCCCACGACCGACACTTTCTTAATCAGGTCTGTACTCACGTTGCCGATATCGATTTCGGCAAGATTACTGTTTATGTCGGCAATTACGATTTCTGGTATGAAGCCAGTCAGCTGGCCTTAAAACAACGCCAGGAAGAAAATCGCAAAACAGCTGACAAGGCTAACGAATTAAAGGAATTTATTCAGCGGTTCAGCTCCAATGCGTCTAAAGCCAAGCAAGCAACCTCAAGGAAAAAATTGCTGGAAAAACTAACTATTGAAGAAATGCCGGTTTCTTCGCGCAAGTATCCTTTTGTGTCTTTTCGGCCGGAACGCTCCTGCGGTGATATTATTCTGGAGGTCAAGGACCTGTGCAAAAACATTGATGGTGTTAATGTACTGGATAACTTCAGCCTGACCTTGAATAAAGGGGACAAAGTTGCCTTTATCGGTGGCGACAGTCTGACCAAAACTACGCTGTTTCAAATCCTGGCAGGGGAACTCGAACCAGATAGCGGCTCCTTCCGGTGGGGTGTAACCATCACTCCAACCTTTTTTCCTATTGATAACAGTGGCTATTTCACCAAGGACTTGACCCTGATTGACTGGTTGTTGCAGTTTGCACCAACAGAAGGGGAGAGCTTCGCCCGTGGATTCCTTGGTCGGATGCTGTTTTCCGGTGATGAGGCCAGAAAGAAAGCGACGGTTCTGTCTGGAGGTGAACGTGTGCGCTGCATGCTGGCGAAGATGATGCTCACCAATGCCAATGTCCTGGTATTTGACGAACCGACCAATCACCTGGATCTGGAATCGATTACGGCGCTGAACAATGGTCTGATTGCGTTTTCTGATGTCATATTGCTGACCAGTCATGACCAGAAAATTCTGGAAACTGTTGCCAACCGGATTATTGAATTCACTCCCCGAGGGTACATTGACCGGATGTTGAATTTCGAAGAGTATATTGAAAGCAGTGAAGTTGCCAAGGTCCGTGCTCAACATTACGATGGAGAAGTGGCACTGAAGCTATAAATTATTTAAAAAACCGAACGAATAAGCGACCTGCTTACCAGTATGATAAGCAGGTCGCTTATTTTATTCAGTTGTGTTCAGCATAGTTTCTGGCAGAGAAGGTATCAGCCTCAAGATTTCAGCAACAATCTGTTTTGGGGAATTATTTATATCAACCTGTATTCCATCGGTCGGTTGTTCAAGTGTTGCGATCTGACTATCAAGCAGGCTGTCATTCATATAGCGATGTTTACGCAACCCCAGACGAGGTTTGATAATATCGTGTGTCCCATGCAGGTAAATACTGATAATTCTCTTTTGATCGACGCCTAATAGGTCTCGGTACGCTTGTTTTAGCGCAGAACAGGCTAAAATGCAGGTTTGACCGTTGGCCAACTTTTTGTCAAGACAGTCATGTAATGCCAGCAACCAGGGACGCCGGTCTTCATCGGTCAATGGTATGCCAGCCGCCATCTTGGTGACATTTGCCTCGGGGTGAAAATCATCCCCTTCAATAAATTCCCACCCGGTCGTTTCAGATAATTCCTTTCCCACGGTCGTCTTACCACAACCCATTGGACCTATCAACACAATCGCTATCGCCATATCAACACCTTGTTACAATTCATAGCAAATGATCATTAGCTGTTCAGAACAATCTGAACGCATACAAAATAATGTTCAGCAGTGTATCTCTTCATCGTTTTATCAGGTACTAAAAAAATCAAATTATCTTATTTACACCATCGGAACAAAAACACGTCTCATGTAACCATTTTTAACATGAGTGTCTTTCATCTGTAGAGTGAAATTCTTTCATCAAAATTATTTACATTCGACATTTCGTGAGCTAATATCCGATAATTTTTTACAAAAAGGAGCTTTTGGCGTGAACAAGAATATTGAAATACGTTGGCACGGTCGTGGCGGGCAGGGGGCTAAAACCGCAGCATTATTGCTTGCTGATGCCGCTTTCAAAAATGGTAAATATGTACAGGGTTTCCCGGAGTACGGTCCTGAGCGGATGGGAGCTCCCATTACCGCTTTTAACCGGATCAGTGAAAAATGCATTCGTGTCCATTCCCATATTTATGAACCGGACCTGGTGGTTGTCGTCGACGAAACCCTGTTGGGAGCCGTTGATGTGACAGCAGGTTTGAAAAAGGGTGGAGCGGTTATCGTTAATACCAGTAGCGATACCAAATCAATCCGATCTATCCTCGGCAATTTTTCCGGAGAACTGTTTACTGTTGATGCACGACGTATTTCTGAGGCAACCCTGGGTAAAAACTTCCCCAATACCCCCATGCTGGCAGCAGTCGTCGCTATAAGTGGAATCATCGAACGTGATGAATTCCTCTCTGATATGGAATCCTCTTTCCTCCATAAATTTGCAACCAAACCTGAAGTTGTCGAAGGCAATATGAATGCTTTGCGTATGACTTTTGACGAGGTTGCTCCGCGGCAGCTGGAGGTTGCCTGATCGTGAGTACGGACATCAGTAAAATCAATATTCATACGCCTCATGGTCAGTTGACAGAAGCTCTGACTGTAGTTGGAGGCGGCACCTCTGAAGCATTTCATACCGGAGACTGGCGAACTTCAACTCCTGTTTTTCTCGCAGGCAATTGCAAGCAATGCCTGTTATGCACGCCTACCTGTCCGGATAGCTGTATTCCCGTGATTGAAAGTAAACGGACTGATTTTGATTTTAATTATTGTAAGGGCTGTGGAATTTGTGCCAATGTCTGCCCCTTCGGAGCGATTGAAATGAAGGAAGGACGCTGAGTTATGGGCATTCGCGAACGTATGTCTGGCAATGAAGCCGTTGCCTATGCAATTAAGCAGATTAACCCGGATGTTATGCCGGCTTTCCCGATTACCCCGTCGACAGAAATTCCGGAACAGGTTGCAACTTTCATTGCTAACGGTGAAATCGATACTGAATTTATCCCGGTTGAAAGCGAACATTCAGCCATGAGTGCTGCGGTAGGTGCTGCGGCCGCTGGTGCGCGGACCCTGTCTGCGACATCATCCTGCGGTTTAGCGCTGATGTGGGAGGAGCTTTATGTCGCTGCTTCTAATCGTCTGCCGATTGCTCTGGCTCTGGTTAACCGGACTTTGTCCGGACCAATCAATATTAACTGTGATCACTCCGACAGCATGGGGGCGCGTGATTCGGGATGGATTCAGATTTACGCTGAAAACAACCAGGAAGCTTACGATAATTTTGTTCAGGCTTTTCGCATTGCCGAACATAAAAACGTGCGGTTACCCATCATGATCTGTCAGGATGGTTTTATTACCAGTCACGCCATAGAGAATATTGAGTTGCTGGAAGATCACCTGGTTAAAGAATTTGTTGGTGATTACGATCCAGAACAATACCTGCTCAACTCCGGAAAACCATTGGCTATTGGCCCTTATGCAATTTCCGATTACGCTATGGAGGCTAAAAAGAATCAGGATCTTGCCATGGCAAAATCACGTCAGGTAATTCTTGATGTAGCACATGAATATGCTTCTGTATCCGGTCGTAAGTACGACTTTTTTGAAGAATATTGTCTTGCGGATGCGGACTACGCCATGGTGATTATCGGATCAGCCGCCGGAACAGCTAAAGATGCTATCGACGAACTACGTGCTCAGGGGGAAAAAGTCGGTTTGTTGAAGTTGCGGGTCTACCGGCCATTCCCCGAGGCAGAAATCGCACAAGCCTTAAAACATTGTAAAGCTGTGGCGATCATGGATCGCGCCGAATCTTATCGTGGCGGTGGCGGCCCTTTGGGAATGGAAGTCAATGCCGCTTTATTTAAATACAAGGTTTTTACTGAAACACGCAATTACCTTTACGGCCTGGCTGGTCGGGACTTCACGACCAACCAGGCCGCCGAAGTGTTCAGTGAACTCGAGATGATGATTAGTGATGATAAAAATGTCGCTGATTATCAATATATTGGATTACGAAAGTAGACGGCCGATCACCATGAGTCATTATATTTTTAAAGAAGTTATGGCCAAACCAGAACGTTTGGCTCCCGGACACCGGATGTGTGCTGGGTGTGGCGCGACCATTGCTGTACGCGCGGTATTAAGAGCCTTGAAAGAAGAAGATCGTGCCGTTATCGGTACCGCGACCGGTTGCCTTGAAGTCTCGACCTTTATGTATCCATACACCGCGTGGCAGGATAGTTTTATTCATAATGCTTTTGAAAACGCCGGAGCAACCATCGGCGGTGTCGAGGCAGCATACGCCGCCCTCAAAAAGCGTGGTAAAGTCAAGGACAACTACAAGTTTATTAGTTTTGGCGGTGATGGCGGAACCTATGATATTGGCTTCCAGTCGTTGTCTGGAGCGATGGAACGCAATCACGATATGGTTTATGTCTGCTACGATAATGGTGCCTATATGAATACCGGTGTGCAGCGCTCGTCTGCGACTCCTGCATGTGCCGATACAACGACAACGCCGGTCGGTAGCGTATCGACTGGCAAGCCACAAAATCGTAAGGATTTGACGAGTATTATTGCCGACCACAATGTTCCTTATGTGGCCCAAACCGTACCGATGGGCAATTTTAAAGATATTCACGTCAAATCAGAAAAAGCTATTTATACCCCTGGCGCAGCCTTTCTCAACGTTCTGACTCCTTGCCCTCGCGGATGGCGCTACAACAGTGGCGAGATCATGCAGATCTGCAGGATGGCGGTTGAAACCTGTTACTGGCCGTTATTTGAAGTCGAAAATGGCCAGTGGACGTTAAACTATCAACCCAAAAACAAGCTGCCTGTAGAAGAATTCCTCAAAACTCAAGGACGCTTCAAGCATATGTTCAATAAGGGGAACGAAGCATTAATCGCACAATTCCAGGCGGAAGTCGATCGGCGCTGGGAAGATTTACTGTTCAAATGCTCGCGTGTCTGATAATTTCTCCTTCCAGGAGAGATATATATGACACTACTGGCCTATCAGGTTTTTAAGACTGTGGTTGAGCAGGGTAGCTACCAGGCGGCAGCTAAACTGCTCAACCTAACCCCTTCCGCAGTAAGCCATACCATTTCATCAATGGAGAAGGAACTCGGCTCCCGTCTGCTGATCCGCAGCAAGGCAGGGGTCAGCCTGACCAGCTACGGTGAACATTTGCTCCCCTTTATTAACGCCGTCCTGAACAGTGAGGAAAGCCTGCAACAGGCGGTATCTCAATTTAATGGTCTGCAGCAGGGGGAGATCAAGCTTGGGTGTTTTTCCAGCGTCTGTGTCCAGTGGATACCTGCTATTGTTAAGAATTTCCGGGAACGGTATCCAAATATCAGTATTGAGATTTATCAGGGTACTTATGATGATGTGACTGCATGGATCCGCAACGGAGTCGTCGATCTTGGCTTTTTGTCAGTCTCCAGTGCCGCCGGGCTGCCGATTACGCCATTGTACCGCGATCCGCTGGTTTGTGTCGGTCCCAAGGGATTCAGGGCACAGCGCAGCAGCAAGAGCGTTTCTCCTGAGGAATTGCGGGAATATTCTTTTGTTACCCAGCGAGAAAGTTGCGATGCGGATATCCAGAATTTCTTTTCGAAATACCAATTACAAATTCATTCGAGATGTCACGTTGTCGATGACTTATCAACTATCGCCATGGTAGCAGGAGGTTTGGGGATTTGTATTATGCCGCAATTGGTCATGGCCGATATTGACCACGCGGTTGATGTCTATCCGATTGAACCAAGCGAATACCGTGTTATTGGTCTTTCCGTATCCAATTCACAGTATATGGCCCCAGCCGTTAAAATGATATTTCAGCATATTGTTGATGAATATGGCCAGAAAGACATGATGTCATAATAAAAAAAGCCGGGCGTTCAACCGGCTTTTTTATTCAAATATGTAACTTGGAATTAGCGGCACATGCTAATCAGAGAATTGAACTTTTCAAGAAAGTCTGGGTGGTTGGCGAGAAAGTCTTTGGACCAGTAAACGCCAACCGGTTTGTCTTTGGTCGTAATTAAAGTAAAGTCATCCATCGATAATTTCATGAGTTGAACAGCAGTACGCATGGCCAGATTGTTTGCATAAATTGCGTCGACCTTACCAGCTCTGAGTACTTCCACAAGCGTATGCATATCGATGATATTGTCTTCTGTCAGGTGATATTGATTGTCCTTCAGCCAGGTGACCATATTGCTCCCCGCAATACCCGTGACTTTTGCTTTTTCTTTAAATGATGGATCATTTGGGTTCAGTGGGTTGCTTTTTAATAAATACCAATTCCACTGCTGGTCTGCAATCGGTTGGGACAGTGTTGCATAGGCATCTCTTTTGTCATTTTGGGATGCAGAGAAAAAGCCGTGGGCTTTTTGCTCCTTAACCTGTTCTTGTGCCTCTTTCCAAGGGAGAACGCGCATCTCGTAAGATTTATCCATCATCTCCATAATGCAGGAAACAGTAGCGACAGCAAAACCATCGACAATATGGCTTTCATAGGTCTGGTAGGGTGCCCAGTCCTGGGTGGTAAGAATAATCTTTTCGTCAGAAAGAGTTTCTGCAAAACAGATTGAGGCAGTTAGTAGTAAGGTCAGGGTAATTAATATTAATTTCATAGGTTCACCTAGCATCTGTGGCTGTTGAATAAATACATCTAAGACCTATGAGTGAAGGTCTTAACGTTTATTGAGCTAAGAAAAATTTTCCCGAAGTTATTAAACTATCTGCACATACTGATAAGAGAGTTGAATTTTTCAAGAAAATCCGGGTTTCTTTGTAAAAAATTATGTGACCAGTAAACCCCTAGCGGTTTGACTGTACTAACATAACTTTTAAATAAGTCCGGTGACAAATGCATTGACTCTAGTGCTACGCGCATGGTGAGGCTATTGGTAAAAATAGCATCAACCTTTTTCTCAACGAGAGCGTTGACCAGTGTATGTGTATCGGTAATATTGTCCATAGTGATATTATAGTTTTTTGACTTGAGCCAAGCGACCGTGTTTGTGGCAGCGATACCTGTGACCCGAGCTGATTCAACAAACGATGTCGTGTTTGGATCAAGCTCTGAGTCTTTTAAGAGATACCAAGTCCATGACGATTCCGATATTGGAGATGACAGGGTGGCAAATTTATCCCGGTTCGCATTCTGGGAAGCAGAAAAGAAACCAGCAGCCTTATCTTCTTTGACCAATTCCTGTGATTTTTCCCAAGGATAGACCTGTACTTCAAAGGGTCTTTCCATTATTTCCAAAACACACGAAACTGCCGCGACTGCAAACCCGTCAATGATATTACTTTCGTTGGTCTGGTAGGGAGCCCAGTTCTGGGTAGTGAGGATTACCTTTTCATTTTCAGCAAAACTGACTGTTGCAGATAGAAGTAAAAATACGACAACTGCGATATGTTTCATGGACATATACTCCTTGCATTCTGTCTGGCCTTCACCCTGAAGCTTTTTTATCACGAAAAGATACAAAGCGACGTGACCAATTACGACGTTGTTTTTTCAATTGATTATAATTAAAAACCAGCATTACATTAAACTAATAATGATTGCATTACAAGATTGAAATGTCATAAATCACGACATTTTATGGGATGTGATCGTATGCTATTGATGGATGTGAGGAATTGAGCCTATCCCTTTTCTAAATTGTGTTCAGTGCGTTATACATCAGTGATATGTATAGGTATCCGGGGCGTTGTGCCTACATTCGCTCAACATTAAGTGTTTGTGTCGATTTTTAAGGGATTGCCTAATGAGGTGTTTCCTGCCAGGTTCAGGGATTTTAACAGTCTTTTCTCGATTTCGTTTTAGATGAGGCTCGAGCATTCCATGGATCTTCGGGCCATGGATGCTTTGGGTAGCGGCCCTGCATTTCTTTGCGAATTTCCGGATAGACGTTGTCCCAGAAATAAGGAAGATCCTGAGTTATTGCTAATAACCGTCCTGCCGGTGACAGCATATGGATTGCCAACGCAACTTTTCCGTTGGTAATCTCTGGGTTGTGTTCCAGGCCGAATAGTTCCTGAAGCTTGACGGCCAAAAGCGGTGATTCACCATTGGTATAATCAATACGGACGCATGATCCGCTCGGTACGGCTATTCGTTCAGGCACTAACCTTTCGAGATGTTGTTGTAGCTCCCACGGTAAATAGGCTTGGAGAGGTTGAAATAAATCAAGCTGTAACAATGCTGATCGAGCTGAAATTCCAGAAAGGAAAGGACTGAGCCAGTGCGTCATCTTCTCTTCAAGTCCGGTAATGGAAAAATCGGGCCATTTTAGTTCCGGGACATGCTGCTGGCATAGACGTACCCTGGCCGCGAATTGGCGTGCGTTGGAAGACCAGTTCATTTGATTCAGGCCAATCCTGCGAATTTCGGCCAGGACTGTCTCTGTCTGTTCATATGGATCTGCCTTTATCGGTTTTTCGGTCAGATGAAGGGCTCCAAAACGGGTGACTTTCCGTGCAAATAAGCATCCAGAACCTTGGTCCCAATGGACCAAGCGTTGTTCCTCTATGTACTGTTCAAACGTCTGAGTAATCAATTCTAAATTTATACTGCTGGCCAAGGTAATCTCCTTTTCACCCTGACGATCCTGCAGTTCCAGTGCTATCAGGAACGGAGGCGTTTGCAGCGAACTGCGGTTAGATAGCGTTGCACCACTACCGTCACTTAGCATATAGCGCCTTGACCCTGGTTCTCGCTGCTTTGCAATACGATCAGGGTAGGCTACCGCTAACCAGAGCTTAACTCTTTGCTGATTCTGCGGCCAGGCAGTACTTTCTCTAACATGCAATGACTTTTTTAAATCGTCAATGATTCGTTGCACTGTTTCAACGCCAGGTGAAGTAGAATTTTTCTGAAAGAATGACCAATGGATTTCAAGGTCGCAACTGCTCGTTGTTTGCGCAAACGTATAGGGAAGCCGGTCGCGTTCACTTAGTAATGCCGCCAGTTCGCAACCTAATGGACCGAGGTTGTCATCGTCAGCAGCCACAACGAGCCTGGCCAGGCGTGGAGGGAGAGACAGTCTGACCATGCGCTGTCCAAGGGGAGTAATCCGGCCCTGGTTGTCTATTGCCCCCATCCAACGGAGTAGTTTTTTACCTGCGTTCACCAGGGAAGGAGAAGGTGGATCCAGCCAGATCAAGCGGCTCGGATCGTTCTCACCCCAGTTCGCAAGTTCGAGGAGCAAAGAAGTCAGATCGCTGGTACGTATCTCTGGCGGTGTCTGGGGCAGAAGTTCGGCCTGTTGCCCCTGACTCCAGAGGCGATAGCAGGTTCCCGGCCCGAGGCGCCCAGCCCGCCCTCTGCGCTGTTCTGCACTGGCGGCTGAGATTCGCTTTAACTCGAGTCTAGAAATCCCTGTTCTGACATCATAGCGTGGCCGCCGCTCCCAGCCACTGTCAATGACTGTACTTATCCCCTCTATAGTCAGACTTGTTTCTGCAATATTTGTCGCCAGGATAACACGGCGCCTGGTGCCTGGTGTTAATGCCTGCTGCTGGGTCTTAAAGGGGAGGGCTCCATATAGTTGGCAAATAGTGGCATCGGTCAATTGGTCCAGTTTTTGTGCGCAGAGTCGTATCTCTCTGGCGCCAGGAAGAAACGCCAGAATGTCCCCCTCGTTTCTTTGTAGGGCCATTATGATGCCATTGGCAACACTATCTGCGATATGGCTGTTTGGACCTTGGGGTAAATAATGTGTAATAACTGGGTGACTCCGCCCTTCACTCGTCAGAATGGGACAATTTTTCAACAGGGTGGCTAACGGTTTGGCATCCAATGTCGCAGACATGACCAGGATTTTCAGGTCGTCACGTAAAGCCGCCTGCATATCGCAGCATAACGCTAAGGCCAGGTCTGAATGAATGCTCCGCTCGTGAAATTCGTCAAATATGACTAATCCGATGCCGTTTAATTCCGGGTCTGCTTGTAGGCGACGGGTCAGAATGCCTTCGGTAACGACTTCTATGCGAGTTGTTTTGCCTCTTTTGCTGTCAAATCGAACACTGTAACCGACGGTCTGTCCAACGGGCTCTTTCAGCTGAGCTGACATAAAGGCGGCGGCATGGCGGGCTGCCATACGGCGCGGTTGCAACATCAGGATAGATTTTTGCCCTAGCCACGTTTCGGCTAACAGACTGACAGGTACTCTGGTTGTCTTGCCGGCCCCAGGCGGGGCCTGGAGAACCACAGCGCGATGCTGTCTGAGTTGCCCTTTAAGGTCGTCTAAAATTGCATCAATCGGTAACTGTTCCATGTTTTCAATATGTAAATCAGTCGCACGCGGGGCACAAGGGGAAATTTATACAGGAGATCGTATCAATAGAAAATAAAAAAGCCTCATATCTTGCGATATGAGGCTTTTCCCGTACTGTAAATCTTTATAGATTAAAGCTTACAAACGTTAGCTGATTGAGGACCTTTTTGGCCTTGAACAACGTCAAAGCTTACACGGTCACCTTCAGCCAGAGACTTGAAGCCTTCTGATTGAATAGCTGAGAAGTGAACGAACACGTCAGCGCCGTTATCCTGCTCAATAAAACCAAAACCTTTAGAATCGTTAAACCACTTTACTGTACCTTCTGCCATCTTTTCTTACTCCGTTTTCCTGTAGGAAAATAGTGTTTGGTCAACCCTGTTCACTTCCCAAAATAAAAAACACAAACCTTGGATGGTCTGTGTTCCCCTTAGATTGACCCATCGTCAACCTGTTGCGTGATTTGGATCTGACACAAACTTTCTTAAAGTTAAGCGTTAGTACCATGTTCTATTATCTAAAAGCAACGGTTAAATTGCATTTTTTGTATTTAAATCTTAATTCTACTCAAAGTAGGGACCGGGAAAAATACCAATTGATGGGTGAGTGGTGTCATATTACAGATGTACTTCCTTCTTTTGTAAGGGAATTCGACAATGTGCTGATTTTTAGCTGTTTATTGGAAAAATCGTGTCAGCATTCCTTACAGCAAAAACATAAACTTTGTTATGTGTTTGTAACAATTCGATAATACTTGCAGTATTTCATATGGCATCTCTCTTGCTTTGATGATTGGATAATAATCACTTAACTGGAGGCTGCTATGAAACGTTTATCTTTGTTAACAACAGTGTTTTTCCTTTTGAGTTGTTTACCGGCTGTTTCTGCGACCATTTCATTGACGGGAACAATTCGTGATTTCAGTAGTGCTCATCCTGATTTTGAGGCACCTATAAATGGCCTCACCACGGGAATCGTTCTACCTGCGCTTGGTGTTGATGGAACTCCGGTTCTGTCCGGCATAGCGAATGATTCAATACAAAGTGCGGCAACGTTCTACGATTGGTATCACAATACCCCTGCAAACTCAGGGACAATGAATTATTCCATTATTCTCGACAACGCAATAACTCCTGATCCTAATGTCTATACCTTCTCCGACAATTCTTTTTTTCCGATAGATGGACTTCTTGGTGGCAATGAGGGAAGGTCTCACAATTACCATTTCACTTACGAGTTGCACACCGCTTTTACCTATCAGGGCGGCGAGCTGTTCAGCTTTACTGGTGATGATGATGTCTGGGTTTTTATCAATGATCAGCTGGTTGTTGATTTGGGTGGCATACATGGGGCTGCAAATGGCTCAGTTCTTCTCGATACGCTTGGTCTGACTCAAGGTATGGATTACGATTTTGACCTGTTCTTTGCTGAGCGCCATACTTCAGAGTCGAACTTCAAGATTGAAACCTCAATTTTGCTGCAGCCGAACAATCCTGTACCGGAACCTTCAACCTTGCTGCTTCTTGGTAGCGGGCTCGCAGGCCTCGGTTTTTATGCTCGGAAGCGGAAAAAAGCATAATTCGTAGAACATTCTAGAAACACCATAGTTAATTTTGAGCGGAGTCAGTAATGGCTCCGCTTTATAATTGTGTAACAGATCAATTATTGTCTGGCGAACAAGCCAAACCAAGCCATGCTGCCCGGATAGGGGGAGGGATTCTGTACAATGATAAAGCAGGCTATTGCTGCTTCATTTGTAGTGACAAGGGGCTAGCTTTTTGCTAGCCCCTTGTTGTTTTTCAGTGTCTGGTGTGGCAACGATCGCACGGATAACTATCCACATCCTGGTCACAGAAGCGGCAGTGATGACAATCTCTTATTTTTCGATCACCATCTGCGGTTATTTTTCTTTGAAAATGAACGGGAAGATTTTGTAACGCATTGTTTGATAATTGTAATTTCTCTTCCATACGTACTCTCCTCTGATAAATTTTCATATGAATACATATATGAACCATTCTATCGTAAGACGCACGATTGGCAATGGCTCTTCTGGTATAAATACTTGAAAAATAGTTATTTTTTTCTTATTTTTGGGATGGTTTTAAATACGTAGGTTAATTTTTATTAAAACTGAGATCAGACTGTTCTGAACTACGGAATATCGCAGATTTTTTCTTTGAGCTGACCAGTTTTTCGCGGTAGTATTCGTGCCCGGTAATTAGACTACAAATAAAATTAGTTTGATGAGTTTATTTCTTTATTATTAACATTTATAGTGAACTGATGAGCAACCTAGAGATCAAATGCCCCCGTTGTGGCAAAAAATCCTTTTGGCAGGGGAATGCGTTCAGGCCGTTCTGCAGTGAAAAGTGTCGTCTGATTGATCTGGCGGCCTGGTCTGATGAAGAATATGCCCTTGATGGTGGCCAAGCGCCCCAGAATGAAGAAGATTCTTTCTTTTAGATGAATAAGAGGTTTTAATGTATCATTTAACAATCCAAACCCATTTTGCTGCTGCCCACAACCTGCTGAATTACCAGGGCGATTGTGAAAACTTGCACGGCCACAATTGGAAGGTTGAGGTTACGGTCAACGCAATCGAACTTGATCAGGCCGGTCTTGGTATCGATTTTAAAATTTTAAAACGTGAAACCAAGGAGATCATGAATTACCTTGATCATAAATATTTGAATGAACTTGATGCGTTTAAAGGGATAAGCCCTTCTTCTGAACACATTTCACGTTTTGTTTTTGATAGTTTGTCCGAACGCTTAAGCGCTTATCCGGTCAACGTTGAAAAAGTTACTGTCTGGGAATCTGACAATGCCTATGCAACCTACACCCGCGACTGATCTGGTTGAGATTTTTTCATCTGTCCAGGGGGAAGGTCTTCTGCTTGGATACCGGCAGATATTTATACGCTTTCCGGACTGTAATCTCAATTGCGACTACTGCGACACAGATTTCACCCGAAAGCCCTTTTGCCAGGTGGAGACAGCTCCTGGCAGTGGTAACCTGGAGGAAATCAGCAATCCGGTCAGTTTTAGCAAGGTTCGTGATCTGATTGCCAAATGGTACCAGGCGTTACCTGGGGCCCATCATTCTTTAAGTATTACCGGTGGCGAGCCCCTGTTGCATGTCGATGTCCTTCAAAAGTGGCTGCCCGGTTTAAGATGTTTTCTGCCGATTTTCCTGGAGACCAACGGTACCTTGGTGAATGAACTGGAAGCCGTCATTGATCTTGTTGACTGGATATCTATGGACATCAAGCTGCACTCTCAAACGGGTGAGCGGACCGACTGGCAGGTGCATCGTGATTTTCTTAAGGTTGCCAGCAATAGAAAATGTTACGTCAAGGTCGTTGTCGGTGAGGACACCTCAGATCTCGAATTGCAATTGACCGCTGATGTCGTGGCGGGTCAGGATCATTCTATTCCGGTTGTTCTGCAGCCGGTTACCCGGGGTGGGAAGGTCGCCGTTTCTGTGCAACGTTTGCTTGAAATGCAGGCCGTTATGACCGATATTTATTCCGATGTGCGTATCATCCCGCAAACCCATCGATTTATCGGTGCATTATAGCTTACTGCTTGTTGGCCTTGTTTATGATTATTCAGGATCTTACCATGACCGAATTCAGTGCCGGGTTAGCAGAAACCCGCACTGTGATTGTGCCTTTCGGTTCTACTGAGGAACATGGCCTGCATCTGCCTCTGGATACGGATACGCTTCAGGCCGTTCGTGTAGCGTGGCAATTGGCCAGGCTTCGGCGCATTTTTGTCGCGCCCGCCATCCATTATGGCGTTTGCCGTTCAACCCATAACCATCCGGGAACATTGAGTATTTCTACCGCGACACTGAAAGCGTTGACGGTTGATATTGTCAGTGCTCTTTACCGCCAGGGGCTGAGAAACTTTATCCTGCTAAGTGGGCATGCCGACGGCACTCATATGGCAACCTTGACCGATGCCGGGGAAGATCTGCTGCAAAAATATGCTGATGTTAATATCGCAGTCGTGACTGAATACATGCTGGCGAACGAAGCGGGACGTCATCTGATTGAAACGGCTGGAGATGCCCACGCCGGGGAGATTGAAACCTCACGTCTGCTTTATTCTCATCCTGACCTTGTCAAAGGAATGTCTCCGGCCGAACGTCCCAACTTTCCTAAAGGTCTTTTGGTCAGGGACAAACAACGCTTCTGGCCAGGCGGAGTATGGGGCGATCCGGGAAAGGCAACGCCAGAGAAGGGGAGGCTCATTGAAGAACTGGTTGTCAGCAAGCTCGCTGAGCTTGCCGATCAGTTGGAAAAATGGGCAGAACAGGGCTTATAGGAAGCCAAATTTCTCAAGCAGTTTTACGCGGACCAGTGGGGGGACAAATTTGCTGATGTCGCCATTGAGGCGCCCGACCTCTTTAACGATTGACGAGCTAAGATAGGCACATTCCGGTGACGTCATCATGAACAGGGTTTCAACTTTTTCACAAACGTTATGGTTCATCTGGGCCATCTGGAACTCAAATTCAAAGTCACTGACGGCGCGCAGCCCTCTTAAGATGACCCTTGCTTCTTTGGCAACGGCATAATCAACGAGCAGCCCTTCAAAGGTTTCAACTTCAAGTCGGGGATTATCGGCGATCAGCGCATTTATCATATCTTTCCGTTCGGCAATGCTGAACAAACTGTTTTTTTCCGAGTTACGTGCGACCGCAATGATAATTTTGTCAAAAATTTCCAGACCGCGATTGACTATATCCAGATGCCCATTGGTAAAGGGGTCGAAGGATCCGGGGTAAATGGCAATATGTTGGTTCATTAAAAATCTCCGGCTGATTGATACAGGCGAATACGTGTTGACCCGTAGTTTCTGTCATCAATGAGTTCAAAAACATCACTTATATCATCAAGTGATTCGCTCTTGTCGGTTTCCACACAAATAAGTCCATCCTTGGCCAAAATGTCATATTCTGAAATTAAGTCCAGGGTTCTTGGGATGAGATTCTTTTTGTACGGGGGATCTAATAAAATCAGGTCAAAAGGCGCTTTATCGGTAAGTGCGGGTAACGCTTTGAATACATCCTGATGGATAAAGTGAGTCTGGTCTTCAAAGTGGCAGCGGCGAATATTGTCCTGAACAAGACGCGCCGAAGTGTTGCCTGAATCGATTAATATGGCCTGTTTTGCTCCGCGACTGATGGCTTCCAGGGCCTGTGCGCCACTTCCGGCAAAGAGTTCAAGAATTTTAAGATCTGAAAAACCATTCAGTCTGCTCACCAGGATACTGAATAGTGCTTCGCGCACGCGATCGGGAGTCGGCCGGATTTCCATCCCGGAAAATTCTGCCAACCGGCGTCCCCTGGCTTTTCCGCTGATTATTCTCATTGTGTAATCTCAATGTCTTAAGTCTAAAGGACAAAAGATTTATCAGGTGTCTTTTGTCGGAGCAAGTTTTTTCTAGTAATTATTCGAACTTTTAAAGGAAATCTCAATTAATATTGAAGTGTGACATACTATGGCACCGAACACATATATAAATTATTTAAGCGTTTATCAGAATTTGCCTGAGTGGAATACCTTGGCCTGTCCTGAAGGGCTACGAGAACAAAGCGTTTAAACAGAGATCGTGCAGGACTATAAGGAGGCTAATAATGTGTGAACAATATCTTGCGTCTTATGCTGCTAAAAGCAGTGAAAGTAGGGGCCGTCAGCATGTCGAACCTCATAAGGATGATCGACTTGTTTTTGAACGTGACCGTGATCGCATCATTCATTGTGCGGCGTTTCGCCGCATGGAATATAAAACCCAGGTTTTTGTTAATCATGAAGGGGATTATTATCGGACCCGTCTGACGCACTCTCTTGAAGTGGCCCAGATTTCGCGAGGGATTGCCCGAAAGATGAAATTAAATGAGGATCTGTCCGAAGCGCTGGCGCTGGCTCATGATCTTGGGCACACGCCGTTTGGCCATACAGGAGAGGATGTCCTGGACCGTTTGATGAAAGATCATGGCGGTTTTGAACATAATCTTCAGTCTTTACGTATTGTTGAATTGCTTGAAAACAGGTACCCGACCTTCGATGGCTTGAATCTGAGCTGGGAGGTCCGGGAAGGGATCATTAAACATTCATCTGATTATGATAAAGCGCCAGTTTCTGCTTATGGAAACTATGCGCCGGAGCTGAAACCAACACTCGAAGCCCAGTTGATCGATCTGACCGATGAAATTGCCTATAATAATCACGATATTGACGATGGTCTAAAAGCCGGTTATATCCAGTTGGGTGAACTGGCAGGCGTTGAATTGTGGCAACGCACTTTTGAACGGGTGGGTAACATATATCCTGGTCTTGATGAAAAACGCCATGTACTGCAAACGGTGAGTTACCTGATTGGCGAGTTGATTCAGGACCTTGTTGCCACAACAACAGAGAACCTGCATAAAAACCAGATTGAAACCGTTGCTGATGTGCGACATTTCCGGACCAACCTCGTTTCATTCAGTGATGAAATGAAGATCTTGAATAAAGAACTGAAAAGGTTCCTCTATAAGCGTCTTTATCGACACCCCAAGGTTGAACGGATGCGGGTGAAAGCAGAGCGGTTTTTATCGTTATTGTTTGAAAATTATATGACTCATCCCACCCTGCTGCCGGGAAAATACCAGGAACGCTTTCCTGTGCATGGAACAGAGCGGGTTGTCTGCGACTATATCGCCAGCATGACGGATCGTTATGCTCAGGATGAATACAAGCGCTTATATGAACCTTTTGAGCGCGCCTGAGCGGCTAGTCCAGCTTCATGAGCTGTGGTAATTGAGACATGTGTGTGAAGCGGGTTATGCGGTTGTCGGTACTGGCCTGAACCGGATTTTCCGGTTGATAATGAAAAACATGCATGCCAGCCGCTAATCCAGCTTTTACCCCGACCAGGCTGTCTTCGACCACGGCACATTGCTCTGGCGGTGTATTAAACGCCTTGGCGGCGTGTAGAAAAAGACCGGGATCGGGTTTCCAGCATTGTAATTCATAGCCACTGAATATCTTGCCGGCAAAGTACGGCATCATTTGTGTCGTGGTCAGGGTGACATTGATTTTTTCCAGTGGTCCGCTGGAGCCCATGCAAAAGGGGATTGATAGTTGGTCCAGAAAATCTCTGATTCCCGGTACCGGTACGAGGTCCTGCTTGAAGCGATATTCGCAGCGTTTCCTGAATTCAGGAATAAACGAATCAGCAAGGGGTTTTTTAATCTCCTCTTCAAGCTCGACAATCCATTCTGCTATCTTGCGTCCGTTGAAACGTTCCTGAGCTTGCCGGGGCGAGATGTTCATCCCTAATTCGTTTGCCATAGCGCTGATAACTTCAGCAGCGAGCGGTTCGCTGTCCACAATGACGCCGTCACAATCGAAAATAACTAGTTTGATAGGTTGCATGGCACTTCCAAAAGGTGAAATTGTTTTTTGTTCCTGATGAGGATGGCGAAATATGTTATAGCAGTATGTGTTTCATTGATAGCTGGATAATTGTTCAAAGCCATTGTTTCGGGAGCTGGCAGGCATGAAGTTGTGATTGCGCTGATAAATCCCTTGAGAGTAAGAGTTGCTGTGGCTATATTGGCATCTTTTTAAAGAAACAGCAAATGAAGTAGAGAATCTATATGAATGACCAGAAAATTTATATGACACCGTCATGTGCTGAACGCTTCCGACAGGAGCTGAAGGATCTTCTTTATAAAGAACGTCCGCACATGGTCGAGACCGTGGCCTGGGCTGCGTCAAATGGTGATCGCTCGGAAAATGCTGATTACCACTATGGTAAAAAACGTCTGCGTCAGATTGACGGACGTATTCGTTTTATTCAAAAACGCCTTGAGCTGGCGGATATTATCGATCCTGTGGAGCAAGGACGCAGGGCGGGTGATCGCGTTCTGTTTGGCTGTACCGTTACGGTAGAAAATGAAGACGGGGAGGAGAGAGTCTATTCAATCGTAGGGGTTGATGAAATCAATACGGAACAAGGTCTTATCAGCTGGATTTCTCCGGTGGGCAGGGCTTTACTTGGTCATCGTCTGGGCGATGTAGTGAGTATCAAGGTCCCGCAGGGAGATATTGAATTGGAAATTGTTAACGTTGAGTATTGTGCTATTAATTGATCCCTTTTTTCTTAAGGAGCTAAAAAATATAACAATGTTCAATAAAAAATTGGATTATGTGTTGCTCTTTAATTGAAAATATGATTAAAAGTCACAACCTCACGTTTTGTCGTTTTCAAGAGTGTCTAAAAGTATTTCTTTAACTTTTAAAAAAAATGTAAAGCCTAATCCTCGGGGGGGGACAAATGAAAAGAACACTATATCCTCTGTTTGTTTTGGTTGCTTTTGTTGCTGTTTTAGCTGGTTGTCAGCAGTTCAGTAGCTCTGGGTCGTCAGGTAATGGCAATGTCTCCGACGCTGTTGCTACTGTAGCTGACGGTGAAGTCAATCAAATCATGTCCTATCCTTTTCCCGATTCCTTTGACCTTGATCAAGCCAGTTTAAGTGGAAACCTGTTTTATGTTGATCCTGTAAACGGCAGCATGGAGGGCGATGGTAGCGAGTCTTCTCCCTGGTCTTCTTTGCAGGCAGTTATTGAAGCCGGTTATGTATATGGTACTGATTCGGATGCCCGCATCTTTAATGCTTCAGCTCCGGTTCGTCCAGGAGACACTCTGGTTTTACTGTCCGGTTACCATGGTAGTGTTGAACTCAATGCTTACTGTAATCAGGATTTTATTAATGTCATTGTTCCCGAAGGTGAAGAGGCTGTTGTCGGGCGCCTTAAGGTTAGAGCCTCTTCTTATTGGCGGTTTAAGGGGCTAACCATCATCGCCGATCAGGATGCCGAGTATCCTGCTTCTTTTCATATGCTTAGAATCGAAGACGAATCTCGTTACATTACCATCGATAACTTCTCCATTATGACAAGCGAAAATGTCTCTGGGTGGGAAGCCGAGGATTGGCTCACTTCTGCCTCTCTTGGTGTCAAAATAATTAAATCCAGTCATGTTGTTATCAGGAATAGCGATATATCCAATGCCAGTGGCGGGATTTATGTTGATGCTGACTGGGTCATTGTTCAAGGTAATTCGATGACAAATATTTCCGGGGACGGAATGCATGGTCATGGTGACGACCTTTATTTTGTCAATAATCTATTGCGTAATCGTTATGATGTTGATGGACGTTCCGCAGATGGATTTCAGTCCTGGGCCAGCGGGACCAGCGGTACGGCACGGCAGCGTGTCCATCTTAGCGGCAATGTGATCATCAGTAATGCCGACAGCACCAATCCTTTTCCAGGGCAGTTCACCGGAATTAACTGTAATGATGGCCCCTATGCGGAATGGGTGATAGAGAATAATGTGATCATCAGTGACGATACTGAAGGTATTATTCTTTATGGTGCTTCAGACACCAGAGTTGTTAACAATACCGTCCTCAGCACGAGCGATAGCGTACCCGCTACAATTGCCATCTTTCTTGGAAAAGATGAAAGTGCCATCAGCAATAGTTTTATCTGTAATAACATTACCAATAGTGTGCTTTCAGATGATGGCGTTAGCGTAGATCATAACCTTTTATTGACGACGACCGATCAGTACAATGCATACTTTGTCAGTTTTGATGATTTTGATCTGTCGTTATTACCCGAGTCCTCTGCTGTTGATAATGGGTCTGAGCAGCCTTTTACTGACTATGATATTACTGGAACTGTCCGTCCCCAAGGCAATGGCTTCGATCTTGGAGCATATGAATTAGTGCAATAGTTTATTAGCGTTTGTCGGTTTATGTTGTGTAGCATGGTCTGCAATAGTTGGGTTCTCTTGTGATTTCCTTTCTTTAGCTCGGTCTTCGCTTCATTCAATTTTGATCATTAATGTCGCAATCCATTTGGGAGGGGAAGTTGTCTGCATTAAACTGGTGTGCCTTAACTTCAGGAGTCAATGAAGTAGGGGGTCAGGTTTTTAACGCTGCAAAAAGGACAGTGCTGAGGTTTGGTATCGCTCTGTTTTTTCTGCTACTGTCTGCAGGCTTTGCTTTAGCTGGGTCATGTACGTTAAAAAGTTCCTTTTCCTTTGTCAATTTTAACACCTCGTCAGATTATAGTTACTGTGAACTGTGTGGCTATGGATATGTCACGGTAAATATTCGCAATCCTTATAGTTACTTTATCGATCCCGACCCTGTGGTGGCTCCGGTCCCTGGTGCGACTATGAGTGATATGGTTCTGACGATTGACCTTGGTTCCAGCGGTCTTAGTTACACGTCCTTTCCTTCGGATTCCGTTACCTACTCATATAACGGCGGTCTTGAGCAGGCAGGCTCTGCGCCGGCACTTTCCGGCATTAATAACAATGTCCTGACTTTCACTCAAAGTCAGATCAGTGCTCTCGCTGAACTGACAGCCAGAGAAGATAGTGCTGCCACAAATCTGCTTACCGTTCGGGTTGCCGTGGCCAGTAATAATGCTTCAAACGCAGAAGCTTTATGGTCCAGCAATAAGGCCATCAATGCCGCTATTGCCTTCAGTAATGATTCCGGCTGTAGTAATTCTTCTGCGAGTGCCACTACTCTTGAACTTCCCCTGAAGGAACCCGAATTAAGTGTTATAAAAACCGGTTGGAACTATGATTCCGGTCAGCGAGAATCGAGGGCAAGTAATCCGGTTTTTGCCACCAATAATGATGATGTGGTGTGGCGTATAGGGATTATCAACAACGGTACTGCTGACGCCCAGGATGTTCGTATTGACGATTATCTTACCGGCACAAGTATGATTAACAACTACATTTGTGCCACTGCCGCTTCCGCCAACCTGATTGCCAACAACGATGGCAGCGTCAGTGGTATTGGTCTACCTGCTGATTGTTACAGTGCCTCAAACACTATCCATGATTTTAACATTACGGCCCCTTTTGGGGCTTCTCAGCTTACTAATTTTCCGGTTTCGGCAACAGAAATCGATATTCCAGTCGGTGATAGAGCCACTGTCTATGTTGTCGGCAAGGTAAGTAATGGTGCGGCTTGTAGCGGTTATCAACGTAATACGGTCAATGATGTGCAATGGGGTTGTCAGTCCGATTCGCCTTCCGGGGGGATTTTTTATCCGTCTTACCTCACCCCTTCTGCTGAAATTGAAGCAACTGCCGATATTTACACCCGTTATAATGACGGTAATTACGGCGAGCTTGAAATCAGGCGTTATCTGACCGGTGTTAACACCAGTCAACCTGTTGGTGCCCGGGGTACGATGACGATTCAGATTCGGAACTATACTGGCGGCAGTGTCAAGAACATTCATCTCACCGATATTCTGCCTGCGGAATATGTTGTTGATACGACCTTCGCTCCAACGCTTAGTGTTAGTTCACCTTTTGGCAGCTATCCTGGACGGCTTAGCAGAGTGGTTTGGAATAATCCCGATTATACCAACCTGTTGTATAATACCGCACCAGATTTTGATTTGACCAGCAATGGTGATCATCATCCCTTATATCCAGATCAGGTTGATATGCTGCGTCACGGCGATATTGCAACCGTGCGCTTTCGGGTTGTGCTGATCGATTCAGATTATTATGACCGTTCAGCCGATCTTGATGTCAATCCTGAAGAATATGCTGTGACGGCTACCGATCCAAACCGTATAAACGGTATTGCAACGGTCAGCAACGAGGTCCAGGTTCAATTCGATACTTTTTGTGCTTCCGATTCACGACACAATTTTAATCTCACTGGTAATGGTAATGGTAATCCAAACGGATACTCTATTCCTGCTCGACCTGAGGATCTGGATGTTTCCATTGATGGTGCCGTATTTATTCTTTCCAATGATCCTGCTACCCATGTCAATCTGCCTATTGTGCTTACCAATAATGGTGGGCATGATGCCAGTGACTATCATTTGTATGTCACTTTTGGTCCAACGATTGAGGTCGTTAATCCCCCCGCCGAATGTTCACATATTGTTTTAAGCGGAACTCCGTTGCAGCCAAATCCACGCAAAGTCTGGATTGATCCCCTAGAGATTCATGCTACGGCTGTTGTTTACGAATGCTCCTCCAGTAGTGTTATCAGTCCGGGTTCCTCACGCAGCTTTATTTTTGAAACCAGGAAAAGTACCGATTCTGCCGCCATTGCCTTGGATGATTTGACCCTACGTGCCGATGTTATCGGTGAGGTGACCTTGTATGACGGAACTGCTTTAACTGTCCCGGCTCCTATAACCCGCGCCGATGGTGAAACTGACCCGGCTAATAATTATTCTCTGGATGCGACCTGGGCCAGGGTTATGGGGTTCAACCTGATAAAAACTCAGGTTGGTACCTGTAGTGAAAACAACCCGCCATCTTTTGACAACGATGGTCATGAAGAAGTGCAAATCGGTGAAGAATGTGACTTTAATGTCCTTGGTGGTGGCTGGTTCGGTTTTGAAACCCCAGGCTTTGAATATATTTCTGTTCAGAATATTAATATCATTGATCGGATTCCCGATGGACAGGCCTACCTGGCAAGTGCGGATCCCTATGTCGCTTCAACCAGCCTGATTCAAGATGTCGTCCTTGCTCCGGCTGACATAACCGCTCCTGATGAACGTCAGTTTGACTGGACCTTTAATGTTCCTGACAGTCAAAGGATTGAAGCACCGGATGAGTGGTTTGAAGTCGATGTTAAAACCCGTATTCTAAATAAAACTATCGATTCTCGCAGTGCACCTAATTATCATGCCCAGACGAGCGCCAATGTTCTGGATGCAACTTTTGATGCCCGATTCAAAAATGAAAATACCGGGCTGATAGAAGCCTACACCTTAAATTCGAATACCATTGGATTTCCCCATGAGGCAATAAGGCGCGTCGATTTGACCGTGACCGACCCCTATATTACGTTGGTTAAAGAGGTCTGTAATGAATCCTTGTATGGAACGGGACCTTCTTGCAGCAATTTTACAACGGTGACGGCAGAAGGGGATGCCTACAGTCAGTATATTTACCGTATTACCGTTATTAATGAAGAACAGCGTAGCGGTGTACAGCGGGCACCTGCCTATGATGTGACCGTCACCGCTGCCCTTGATGCCAGCGATTATGCCTACGTTATCCCTTTTACAGCTGATGGCCTTGATAATGATGGTGATAGCTCAGTTGATAGTGCGGATAGTAATGGTGAAGGTGTCATCACGAATAATATTGCGGACGATGGGACTCCTGCAGTTCTTACTTTTTCCTATCAGAACAGCCCTGCTCTTGAAAAAATAGAACCAGGAGCGGCAGTAGAGCTCTATTATCGTGTCGACTTCGATGATGATGCGGCCCCGTTACAAACTTTTATCAACGAGGTCTCCGCCAGCTACGATTCTCTGGCTGGAACTTCTGGTGCACAAACTTCTCCTGAAGGAGGCAACAGCGAGCTTACCGGTGCTCGGGTTTATACTGCCGCTACTACGGCTGCCCGTGTACAGATGATTTCAGCCGCTACGCAGCCGAAAGAGGTTACGGCTGCGGCCAGCACCCCTCTGGTCAGTACTGGCAGTGTTCAGCATATAAAAATCGGTGAAGAAGTTAATTATCAACTTACCACCCTGCTGCCTGTTGCCTTATTTCGCAGCCTGACCATTGTTGATCAATTACCGTCCGGTATGCGTTGCTCTGAAGCCCCTGCGATCAATCTTGATGCACCTCCTTATGCAAGTGCCGGTTTTCAACCCGGCGGGACGATTACCCCTTCTTGTCTGGCTGGAGAAGTGCGGTGGGAGTTTGGGGACCAGCGAATTACCAACAGGAGTTCCGATCGCTTTGAGTTTCAGGTCTCTTTTATTGCCCAGGTCTTAAATGCTGATGTCAATAATGACGGCAATATTTTATCTAATGGAAATCCTTCGACTATTACTACGGTGAGTTATGTTGACGAAACAGGCGCCGCTGTCAGTTTTGATGTTGCCCACGCCGATATAACAGCGACGGAACCGCTCATTGAACTGTCAGCATCATTTGACAGTGTTGATCACGATGCCGCAGATGTTGTAAGGGTGACTGTGACGGCAACTAATGTTGGCAGTGCTCCTGCTTATAACCTGCGGATTCTTGACAACCTTGATGCAACCAGATTCACCTACGCTGGAAATATTGCCGGAACCGACACACCGACCCATATCGATTTGGTGAGCTTTGGGGCCAATCAGCCGGTTTTTGAATTTTCAGCTCCTGGTGGCCTAGCCGTCGGTGACAGTTATTCTTTTACCTATGCTGTTGCAATTAACACAGATGTTGAACCGGACGATTCTCTGAGTAATACTTTGCAGGCGGTTTGGACGTCACTGCCCGATACGAGTTCGGCATTAAATAGTCTTGGACAGATTGGTAGCGCGGGGTCTCTTTCCGGTATGAGAATCGGAAATCTGCCTCATGTCGGCGACAGCATCAATGATTACGAAAGTTCTTGCACGTTTGCTTTAAAGGTATCTCATCCGACTGTACTCAAAGTTGATTTATCCCCGTCCATCAACCCAACCATAGGGGTGCATAAGCAGTTTTCTTTACAGATTACCTTGCCAGAAGGAGTCATTAAGGATCTGCGCATTGCCGACATATTAAATTCTGCTGGACTATCCTATATCTATGAGAATAACAACAGTTTTGTTACTGGGTATGCTTTTCAGGATATTCAGACTGTTAATGGACAAGCCCCTGACAGCTCCAACTTTCACAGTGTTCCAGCTGACGAAACCAGCGATACGGCACTATGGAACATTGGGGAGATTGTTACTTACAGTGAGGACGACAGCAGTGCCAATGCTGTCAACCCACGGATCGAAATCACCCTCTACGCAAGAATCAATAATGATTTAGTGACTGATGCCGGCGATTTGTTGCGCAATGGTATAACTGTTACCTATTTGAATGGAGAAACTGATACCGACACCAGTCTGAGTTTTGAAACCGGCTCTATCGGGGTTACCGAACCACGTATCCATTTGACTAAGACAGTTATCAATGTAACGTCGGGGAAAGCAGCAGATGCTACTGCTGAAGCTGGCGATACTCTTGAATATAGTTTGACCATCGTCAACGTTGGCAGCAGTGGAGCTACAGCCTATGATATAAATATTGTCGATACGCTTCCAGCAGGATTGTTTCTGTCCCCGACCTTTAGTCCTTCAGCAGTTATTGACGGTGTGGCTGTCAGTGGATTTGTCAGTGTTCCTGCTGGAGCCCCCGTTGGTCCTTTATTCTGGGGCCGCGACAATGGTGATTCCTCTTTGGATCTGCCTAGTGGAAGTACCCTGGTCCTTACCTATCAGACCCAGGTCCAATGGATATCAGATCCGAGCGGAACAATCAAAAATGCCGTAACGACTGATTGGACTTCTCTTGAAGGGAGTGATCCTTTTGAGCGCACTGGCGCTGGCTGCCCCTCCACAACCGCCCCTGACGATTATTGTGCTGGTCCAGTTACTGCTTCTAAAGTAGGGCTGGTTCCTGACGTTTTATTTCAAATGTCAGTGGCTAATGAAACCACTGGTGCGTCTCCGGCTATAGAAGCTTCTCCTGGTGACGTATTACGTTACACAATGACAATCAACAATATCAGTGCGACGGTTGCAGATTTCTATCTGCAGAATGTTATCGATGAACTGAATGCAGATCCGAGGTTTCTTCGTAATTCATTGGTGGTTAATCTTCCTTCCGGATCTGGTGTTGATTACAGTGATCCTGAGGGGGGACCGAATGAGACCGGTATCGTCTATATCGATGAAATATCTCTTTTGCCGGGTGATACCCTGACGATCACTTTTACCGCACGTTTGGCGTCAGTCATTGCTGATGGCAGTATTGTTTACAGTCAATCCGGATTGTATATTTTGGGCTATGGAGCTGTGTTAAGCGATGACCCTGAAGTCAGTGGTTCCAGTGATCCTACTCAGATTACGATAACCTCAAGTCCTGAGTGGTTGTTTACAAAAAGTTCAGAAGATTTGACTAATTCGGGATCGGTTTTGATGCCAGGAGATCAAATTCATTATGAACTGAGGGTTCAGAATATTGGTAGTGAAGATGCTTCGGATGTCACTCTGACCGATAGTATTCCGGGCAATACTACCTATGTTCCTGGATCGACGACTTTAAATGGAACTGTTGTTGCCGATATTGGTGGTACTTCGGCATTAACCAGCGGTCTGCTGATTCATGCACCGGTTCCGGGGAATACTGAGCCCGGAATAATGTTGGTTGAAGATTCCCCCAATACTGCGACGGTAAGTTTTGATGTTATTGTGAATGCCGATGCGTCAGGCGGTACGGTTATCAGTAATCAGGCGTTCCTTTCCGGTTCTGGAACAGGCAGTGGCAATTTTGTCAATGTTGGCAGTGATGATCCAGATACCAGCACTGCTAATGATGCTACTGAGGATATTGTCAGTGATATTGATTTTGAGCTTTCTGTGGTCAATCTCACGACGTCATCTGCTGGCAATGTGGCTGAACCAGGAGATCAGCTTCAATATATTCTGAGCATGACCAATACCTCGACAGTTGATTTGAGCAATTTGTCCATTTCCGTCGATCTCGACTCTTTACATAGTGGTAATACTCAATATTTTACCGCTAACAGCCTTACCATTGTAAGTTTGCCCAGCGGAGCTGACGCATCGGGGACAGACAGTGCCGGTGGCAGTAAAGGTAGTGGCTTACTCCAGGTGGCATTGGATTTACCTGCAGGCAGTAATGCCAGTATTGTTTTTAATGTTAACTTAAAAGCCGTTATTACTGATGGTACGGTTGTATTGAATCAGGCTCAACTCAATGTTGATGGCTATCAAATCAAGTTAAGTGATTCTGACGACAGCAGTCTTATCGGTACCGAAAATCCAACTCAGACGCTGATATCTTCCGCCCCTAAATTCAGGGTTGAAAAAACGGATACCTTTATTGACGAAAACCCGACATTTTTACTTCCTGGCGAACGTATTCAATATACGATCACCATTAAAAATATCGGTACGGAAGATGCTGAAAACGTTATCCTTACCGATTATATCCCCAGCAGTACCGCTTATGTTTCAGGGAGTACAACCTTAAACGGTATATCTGTTGCGGACATTGCGGGGGAGAGTCCTCTTGTCAGTGGTCTCGCCTTATCCTCGCCGGTTTCCCTAAGCCGTGGAGATATGCCTGCTGATGCTTCAAATAGCTTAAATAACGTTGCTACGGTTACCTTTCAGGTTCAGGTCGACGAAGGAGCCATGATTGGGTTGATAATTTCGAACCAGGCTTCAGTTGATGCCTCAGGCGTTGGGAGTGGGGTTGTCCCCACCCAACTTTCGGATGATCCTGATACCGCTGCTGAAAACGATCCTACACGTAGTATTGTTGGTGACTTACCGCTACTTTACGCCTATAAAACAGTTACTCTTTTAACGGATAATGGAACAACTGGCATCGTTGACCCCGGCGATACCTTGACTTACACGATTACGGTTTCCAATAGCGGGGCCAAAGATGCCTCAGGGGTTGTCCTTACCGATAGCGTACCGACCTATACTACTTATGTCAGTGGAGACTTTACTGTTGACGGTACTAGCGAAGTCGATAGTGGCTATCTGCCGCTTATTGATGGATTTGTTTTAACTTCTGCTGGAGCTGGCAGTCAGGGAACCATAAGCGCTGGAAGTTCTGTTACCGTTACCTTTACAGTGCTGGTCGATGCAGCTGCTGCAGAAGGTTCATTGATACGCAATCAAGGGGTCTTGTCCAATTCAGATTCTGGTGATCTGCTGACGGATTCCGACGGCGATTCAAGCAATGGTTATCAGCCGACAGATATCATGGTCGGTGCTGTTCAGCGGCTTGGAATTACCAAAACAGTTACTCTGGTCGATGCTGCAACCGCAGCGCCTGGCAGCGAACTTGAGTATTCAATTACTGTTACCAATTTGGGTTCAATAGCTGCTACCGATGTCTCTGTAGTTGATGATCTGTCCACATTGATAGGCAGCTCTTTAAGTTATGTTAATACCAGTGCTCGTTTAAATGGTGGTTTAACAGGTGTAAGTTATGCATCTGGGGTCTTGACCGCAGGTTATTCTAATAGCTTCGGTGCTCTTGCTGTCGGTGATTCTTTTACTCTGTCATTTCATGTCTCCATATTGGGAGATGTTGCTCTTGGGACGACTCTGAGCAACACTGCTACGGTTTATTGGAACTCTCCTGTCGAAACGGCCAGTGCCAGTGTATCCATTGATGTTGGCGGGACGCCTGGTTCAGCAACATTAAACGGCAATATCTGGCATGATTCTGATTTTGATGAGTTATTTGATGGTACTGAATTGTCACAGCAGGATTGGACTGTTGACCTGTATCTAGATGGTGGCTTGATTAAATCGGTGACCAGTGATGAACATGGTGCTTATCAGCTTAATGGTTTAATTCCGACCGCATATACTGCCGGACTCTATGAAATTGTATTTAGTGCTCCTGGTTCCGGGTTACGCACGGCCTCCCTCGGCACGGCGTCTTCTGTGTTTACCAACGGGAGGCAACACATCTCTTATATATCTGCTGATTCCGGAAGTAATCTGCAAAATTTGAATATGCCATTAACCCCTAACGGTATCATTTACAATTCCATCGCACGTACTCCTGTCAGTGGCTCAACAGTGAACCTGATCAATCCGGACACGGAGACAATCTTACCGAGTGATTGTTTTGCTGATTCCGCTCAGTATAACCAGCTGACCACTGTCAATGGATACTATAAATTTGATCTGGTCTTCGGTTCTTCTTGTCCGGCAGGACGCAATTACATTGTCCAGGTGACACCTCCTACTAACGGCTATCTGGCTGGAGAATCCTTGGTCATCCCTGCTCATACCAATGCGTCAACCGCAGCTTTCGACGTTACCACGTGTCCGGCCAATGTCAGTCAGGACGCCATACCTGCAACCAGTGATTATTGTGAAATCAATGTCGATTCAGAAGCTCCTGATTTGTCGGTCAGTGCTGGTGCCGCGGGAACAACTTATCATTTAAATCTTGGAGTTGGTGGTTCTCTTGATCCAGGTCATCGGCAGGTATTTAACAATCCGATTCCCCTTGATCCTGTTCTGAATGGTGCTGTCGCCATCAGTAAAGTTGCCTCTTTGAAAAATGTTTCTCGCGGCAGCCTGGTGCCTTACACCATTACCGTTACCAATATTTATGGTGTTGCCCTCGAGAGTTTGCAAGTCATTGACCAGTTTCCTGCAGGTTTCAAATATGTTTCAGGCAGTGCCCAGATCGATGGTGTGGCTACAGAACCAGAGCGCTCTGGACGGACTCTGACCTGGGCAGATCTCGATTTAATGGCTGATCAATCCATTGTCATCAGATTGTTGCTGATTGTCGGCTCCGGGGTTGGTGAAGGGGAGTATGTCAACCGTGCGCGGGTCGAGAATACGACCCTGGATACGGTTGTCTCCGGTGAGGCTACTGCTACGGTTAAAGTCATTCCTGATCCTGATTTTGATTGTTCCGATATCATCGGTAAAGTATTCGATGATCGTAACCTCAATGGCGTACAGGATTTGGGTGAAAGTGGGTTGTCTGGCGTTCGTATTGCAACTGCCCAAGGATTGGTTATTACTACCGATAGCGAAGGGCGTTATCACCTGACCTGTGCTGCTGTGCCAGACCAGGATCGGGGCAGTAACTTTATTATGAAGCTCGATGACCGTAGTTTGCCAACCGGCTATCGGGTCGTCTCAGAAAATCCCCGTGTCCAGCGCTTAACCCGTGGTAAAGCAGGTAAATTTAATTTTGCTGCTACTCTTCACCGGGTTGTCCAGCTTGATCTCTCGGACGAGGCATTCAAGGCCGGAGATACTGAATTGAGGTTGCAATGGCAAGCCCGGATAGAAGAATTGATCTCAATTTTGAAACAGGCACCTGCCGTCTTGCGTCTGGCATATTTAGGGGATGTTGATTCGGAAAGCCTAGTCAACCAGCGACTTGATAAGTTTAAAAGTCGGCTGGAGTCAGAGTGGTCGAAGCACGAAAGTTCTTACCATCTGATGATAGAAACAGAAATTTTTTGGAGACGAGGTACACCACCTTAGAAATTGGTGGTGTTTAATAGCCTTTTTAAGATCTGCCACGTTTAACAATGCCATTAGGGGGGTGGGCTCCAGTATGGGGCTCTATACCATAAATGAAAAGATGCGTTTACTTATGCATACTGCTAGTCAGTTTGTTCTGCACGAGTTTGACCTTGCCTGCGTATGCAGAGGATACATTGGTTGAAAGTCGTGATTATGGCTCTGCTACTGAGCGGTTTCTTTCCGTCGATGAACCGCTTACGTCCTGGTCGGTTGATGCCTCCCGGATTGTAGAAGACCAGGGCGATGAGTTGGTGACCAGTGAATCTGTTCAGAAGGAATATCGCACCATCAAGGTGACGGATGTTGTGCCTGACATTCATTTCTCAGATGGTGATGTCAAAATTCCCGCAGATTATGTTGTACGACTGGAAAATGCTCTGGATAGAGTCAGGGAGCAGAAGAATGTTCGTCTGCATTTCATTGGGCATACTGATTCACGTCCATTAAGTGACCATCTGCAGTTATTGTACGAGGATAATACCGGCTTATCCAGGGAAAGGGCTGGAAATGTAGCTGCCTACTGTAAAGAACGCCTATCTATTACTCCAGAGGCTATCACTTTTGAAGGGGTTGCTGATACTCAGCCCATTGCTTCGAATTCGTCAGAAGATGGGCGTGCAGCCAACCGTCGGGTGGTCGTTCAGCTTTGGTATGATGTGCCGGTTGACATTGCTGTCACTGAAGAAGTTTTCATGCCGAAAAATGTATCTAGAGTAAAAATTTGCCGGACAGAGACGGTTTGTCAGTTTAAATATAACGAGGGACATATACGCCGATCGGTAGTTAAAAACCTGGTTAGGCCACTGCATTACGATATTGAAGATCTTGATGTTACACCTCAGTTCATTAAACAGGTCAGCCAGGCACGCAATAATCTCGGTCATAAGCAGAATCTGGTAATTAAAATCATTGCCTATGGCGATAATCAATTGTTGCCCGCACGTGAACAACGTATTTATGGGGATCAGCTAACCTTTACCAAAGCCATTTCGCGACGTGTTGCACGTGTCGTTGCAGACGCTATAGGCGATGAATCGATCCGTTTCATAAGCGAGGGAAGGGGAGGCCAGTCTCCTCTTGTTAGTAACGACACTTTGCATAGTCGTAGATTAAATCGTCGTGTAGATGTAGAATTCTGGTACGACGATCCTCTGCAGATTCTGCCAGATGAACCGCAAATCTGCCCCGGAGAACCTGACTATGAAGTTAGGACACAAATCTATCAATCCGATCGCGGACCATCTCCAACCATCTTCTTTGATCACGGTAACCCGGTTATCAGTCAGAAGCAGTTGGCTTTTATGCGCCAATTGTTGAGTGAGATTAAAGACAAGGTCAATCCTCGTTTACGTTTTGTCGGTTACAGTGCCAATCGTGTTTTGTCACGGCGTAATGCTGCCATTTATGGAGATGACATTGGTTGGTCGACAGCGCGGGCCAGCAGGGTCCGCCTGATGGTAGCAGAACAACTGCAGTTGGCAAAAGAACAGACCGAAGTTGACGGCCAGGGATATCTTCAATCCGATGATGTCGTGTCTACCGGGTTTATTGAGGCTGATGATTCGCGCGTTGTAGTACAAGCCATCTATGATGCTGTTATGCCTTCGAATGATCTGGATGGATTGTCGATAACGCCTTTCAAGCGGGAAGTCGCCATTAGCAACCCGTATGCTCTTAATACCATGCGAATTACGGTTGACGGTGAACCCGTTGCTGATGTCAGTAAAAGCTCTGCTGATGTTCAACGTTGTACTGATGTTGCCTTAAGTAAGGCAAATGTCAATTTTAAGCATGATAGTTTATCGAATTCACCACGCCTTAATATCAACGCCTGGCCTCGGACAATTCGATATGCCGATCACCCAGAAACAGTCTTGGCAGAAAACCGTGTCACCTTTCAAATGTATACCAATTATCGGCCATTTATAGAACATGGGGAAGTCCGCATCTTCAAGGATACACAAGCTGAGTCCGACCAGCCTCTTGCGATTATCCCTCTGGATGAAGACGGGCGCGGTGTGTGGAGTGCTAATTTTACGAGCTTCTCCGCGCCTGGAGAAGTCCTTAAATATCTTGTTCGTGTTTACGATACTGAGGGGCATTATGATGAATCGACCCCCCAGCCTTTATGGATTGTTGATCAGATTGGTGCTGACTCTATCCAGTCCGATCCAGAAACTGAACTATTGGTCGGGTATGGTGCCAGTCGTTTGGGTGTTCAAACTATCCCTATTCGTGGAGGTACGGTGTCGGTTAACGGCGAGAATATTCCTCCGGGTTATCACGTCTGGTTGGCAGGTTTTTCTGTTCCTGTTGATAATAATGGACGATTTGTAGCAGAAACCATCCTTCCCGAAGGGCTCCACACAGTCGAGGTTGCCGTATTGGATGCTGAAGGCAACGGTGACCTTTATCTACGAGATCTTGAGCTTAAAGACTCCGATTGGTTCAGCGTCGGTATGGCTGATATTACTGCGTCTGCTAATAAAACTAATGGGCCAGCGAAACTGCTTAATCCTGATAACCCGCGCTATAGCGAAGATTTCAGCCTGCAGGGGAGATTAGCCTTTTATTCGCATGGGAAATTTGAAAATGGCTGGAGTCTTACGGTGAGTGCTGATACCCGCGAGGGGCCTTTGGATGAAATCTTCTCCAATTTTCTGGAAAAAACCTCAGACGCTCAATTTCGCCGGATCGACCCAGATTATCACTATCCGACTCTGGGGGATGACAGTACAGTCGTCGAGATGGCTCCAACCCAAGGTAAGTTTTACACCCGTATCGAAAAGAATGATACCTATGCGATGTGGGGCAATTTCAAACTTGTCTACAGTGATACTGATCTAGCACAGATTAACCGGCAATTGTACGGCGCAAATCTCCATCATCAAAGTCTTGGCGTAACGACTTTTGGAGAACCACGCTTATACATAGATGGCTTTGGTGCTGATCCTGGGACTGTTGCTGCTCGCGATGACTTCAGAGGGACAGGAGGATCGCTATTTTACCTCCAGCAACAGGATATCTTATCCGGCTCGGAAAGTTTGCACATCGAAATACGTGACAAGGATTCAGGTATCGTTCTGGCGACCAAGTCCCTGACCGCTGATGTTGATTACGATATTGACTACCTGCAGGGGCGCATCCTGTTAACGGAAACACTACCCACGTCTGCTGCTGATAATTATATCGTTTCGACAAATTCTTTAAGCGGTAACCCTGTTTACTTGGTGACCCGTTATGAATATACCCCAGGCTTTGATGAGCTGGACAGTATGGTGTCCGGTGGCCGCATACATTATTGGTTCAATGATCATGTCAAAATTGGTGCTACTGGAAGCTGGGGGGAGGAGGAAAGTGTGGACTCTTCTCTTGGTGCCGGAGATATCACCTTGAGGGCGACCTCAGCCACCTGGGTGAAGCTGGAAGCTGCACAAACCAGCGGACCACCAGAAGGATCAACGATGTCTTACGACGGAGGTTACACCGCTGACCAGTTAAAGGCGCTGTCAGATGATGGTGTCAATGCCGGTGGTTACCGGTTGGAAGGCTCATTAGGTTTTACTGACCTGTTCTCTTCTATGCGCGGGCGTACAGTTTATTATTATCAACATCTGGATGCCGGATATTCTGCTCAGGGGAAATATACCGAAAATGATCTGGATCAGTACGGGGGCAGTATTAATTTACCCTTAGGTCAGAAGTGGCATACCAATCTGAAAATTGATGTTGCCGATAATGAGTTAGGATTGGAAACCGATGCTGCTGAGTTGAATGTCGATTATGCGGTGAGTGAACGGTGGACCCTGTCATCCGGAGCTCGTTTTGATAAACGTACGGATCATTCTCTGGTGGTGCCTGAAACCCAGGAACAGGGCGAACGTACCGACATCGGTGTTAAACTGGCTTATGACTCGCAGGAGAACTGGTCAGCTTATGGTTTCGGGCAGGAAACCATAAGCAAATCCGGTAACCGCGATAATAATGGCCGTTTTGGCCTGGGTGGTAGCATTCGTTTGACTGAGCGTTTTAAGCTGTCTTCCGAAGTCTCAACGGGTGATCTTGGGGTTGGTGCAAGTCTGGGGACGGAGTTCCTGTATAGCGATCGAACGACTATTTACAACACTTATACTGTCGACAGTGAGCGTGATGGTGATGGTGTCCTTGAACGTAAGGGCAGTTTTACCTCCGGTTTCAATACACGCTACTCGGATAGTGTCAGTCTCTATGCTGAAGAACAATATCAACATGGTGATCGTCCGACAGGCCTTATCCACACTGCTGGTGTAACGCTGACACCAAATGACAGGTTAAATTTTGGTGCCAGTGCTGATTATGGCATCTTGAAACATCCAGATACCGCTGCCGAGGTTGAACGTCGAGCTGTGGCTGTCAGTGGCGGATATGGATTTGAGCATCTGTCAGTATTTTCTGCTCTTGAATATCGCGTAGATAGTACTGAACAAAACGACTCCAGTTACAGCGAACGAACCAGTTGGTTATTTAAAAACAGCTTTAAGTATCAGATAAACCCTTCCTGGCGGATTTTTGCCAAGTTCAATTATTCTACAAGTGAAAGTTCTCTCGGTAGTCGTTATGCCAGTGATTATACCGAAGCCGTGTTTGGCTATGCGTTTCGTCCGGTCAGTCATGACCGTTTGAATCTACTGTTTAAATACACCTATTTTTATAATCTTCCTGGTCGTGACATAGCGGCAAGCGGTAGTGATACGGACTTCATTCAACGCAGTCATATCATAGCTATCGATGGCACTTATGACCTGACTGAACGTTGGTCTGTCAGTGGTAAATACGCTTATCGGCTCGGACAGGTTTCACTTAATACCGATGATCCTGAATATTTTGATAGTTGCGCTTCGCTCTATATCGGACGACTTGATTGGCACTTTATTAAACGCTGGGATGCTATGGCTGAATTAAGAATGTTGGATCTGCCTGATGCAGGAGACACCCGTAGTGGTGCACTGATTGCTTTTTACCGTCATTTCGGTGATCACCTCAAGGTTGGCGGAGGCTATAACTTTACCGATTTTTCAGACGATTTGACCCAGCTTGATTTTAAACATCAGGGCTTGTTTATCAATGTGATCGGAAAATTATAACCTTGATTGTAGCCTCATGGTGATCTCTTTTTTCTAGAGGATGGACAGATAAATGAAATTTAGACTCATTAAAATTTATATTTTTGCGGCTTTGGTATTGGTAGGGGTTCTTGCTTCTTATTGTCCTGCACAGCAAGAGGATCAGTTTAAAGGTCTTGATGAACAGATTCAGGACATTAAGGTGGACGTTATAGATATCGCCGTCCAATTGAAAGACCTCGAAGAGCGTCTTCTCTTTCCATCAAGCTCACAAATTTCTGTTTTTCTTTCGATTCAGAAGGATGTTGAATTTCGTCTTGACTCCGTGAATGTGGACGTTGATGGCCTGGAGGCAGTTCGTCACCTCTATTCTTTTAAAGAGCTTGATGCATTACGGCACGGAGGTGCCCAGCGTTTGTACACAGGCAATCTGACGACTGGGGTTCATGACTTTTCGGTATTGTATCGAGGGAAAGATATGTCTGGCGACATGGTCGAGAAAAAAGCCAGTTTTTTACTGAAAAAAGGTGTTGGGCCAATATTTTATGAATTGGTTCTTTCCTCTGACGGAATCATTCTGGCTGACAGGTAAATAGTTATGAGGCGCATGGTCATTGTTTTTATTCTCGCATTAATAGCGTATCCCCCCCCGGTATATGCCGGTACGGATGAACTGACGGCTGATAATCGGGATCTGTTTTTACGCAGTGCCTTTTACCGGGGAAATCAGCATGACTGGTTCGCAGCCATCGCGCAAATCGATTACGAGTTGGTTCAGCATTTTGAGCTGGATGATCCCTCCCTGGATAGCCTTTATCGGCATATTGACGATGCACAATTTGCTTTTGGTGATTTTGAGTTGTCATATGGGCTCAATAAGCAGGCGAGCCACGCACTAACGCGTCTGATCGACCATGCCACAAATTCTGCTCAGCGTGACGATGCACTGTATCGTTTAGCTAAATTACAATTCATTAAAGGTCAGTTCAGGGAGGCTGAAGGCAGTCTGTCGAGAATGACTTCAGAAGAAAGTGGGCTTTCTGGGCGTGCTGCCATGTTACAAGGGCAGATCGCTATGTCCCTTGGTAACTATGATGATGCGGTGAATTATTTTGATAGCCTTGACCAGAGTAATCCTGAGTTTTTAGGTTTTGCTTCCTATAACCGGGGCATTGCTTTGCTTGGCGCGGGCCATTTTGATGCCGGTATCAGACAACTGATCTTAACCAGTCAGCTGAGCAGCGGCGATCCGCTATTGATGGTTGTTAGGGATAAGGCAAATCAGGTCCTCGGTGAATATGCCTTGGCTAATGGCGATTATGCTATGGCGAAAGATCACTTTTCACAGGTCCGTCTTGAAAGCCCCTATGCTAATCGTGCTCTTCTGGGCGCAGGATGGGCCAGCGTTAAACTTCAGGATTTTTCAGCAGCATTAGTTCCCTGGACTCGTTTGTCTGAACAACAACAGACGGATCAGTCTGTTCATGAGGCGTTACTTGCATTGCCTTATGCCTATGCCAAACTGGGAATCTATAGTACTGCTGCTAATAAGTATCGGCACGCTTTGGATGTGTATAGCATGCAAGTTGAGAGTTTACAGGCTTCAATTGCGAACATAAATAATGGAAAATTACTTGAGTTATTGGATCGCCCCGAGATTATACAGGACAAAAATTGGTTGGTACGCTTGCGCGATTGGCCGGATGCTCCTGAGACCTATTATCTTGTCGATTTGATGGCTGAACATTCATTTAACAGCGCTTTGCAGAATTATATTGATCTTAGTTCCTTACGCAGAAAGCTGGAGACGTGGCGGCTTGATGTCGAAGCATTCAAAGAACTTGTCGCCTTGCGTAAGGAATACTATGAACCGGTTCTGGATTTTGCAGACCAACAACTAAGCGCCCTTGTATCTCGTCTTAATTTACACCTTGAACAGTCCCAGGCTATTGATGACAGCCTACGTAAATTACTCGTTGTACCTGATCATCGTTTGCTGGCTACGGCAGCGGAACGAATTGCTACTGAGCAGCTTTCGGCCATTCGTAAATTGTCGGATAGCGGACATTTAGACTTGCCCGCTAAAGATTTTGCGCGCGTTGGACGTCTGGAAGGGGCTCTTTCTTATACTCAGAAAATTGAATTTCCTGAGCGACTGTCTCAAGCTTATGTGCATTTGCAGGATCTTAGAGCTTTGCTAATAAAGGTTCAACAACAATATGGCGCCTATCTGCGCTTTCGGCAGTCGGCAACGCTTAGCTACCTTCATTTCAGTGATCGTCTTGAAGAGCTGGATAGCAACATTTCGGAACAATTGAAACGCACCAATCAGGTGATGTTATTGCAAGGTTTACAACTTGAAAAGATGACCACTGCTGTTTTGGAACAGCGCCTTGAAAGACTCAGGCAGTTTCAAACCCGGGCGCGCTTTGCCATGGCAGACAGCTATGACCGTGCAGCACGAGAGCAAACCCAGGAGTAACGGATGAAGTTGTTAAAAATTATTATATTAAGCTTGTTTCTTCAAATGCTTAACTCATGTGTGGCAACCACTGATCGGTTGAATGGGGATGCCACAATCGCGGATCTGGAAAACAGTAAGGTCACTTTAACTCCTGAACCTATCGCGAACGGTCTTGAAAAAGCTATTGACGGTTATGAATCATTTCTCCGTGAATCGGATGAATCACCGCTGGTACCAGAAGCTACCAGACGCCTGGCTGATTTAAAATTGGAACGAGAGTATGGCTATGTTGGCAGCAGCGACCAGCATCTCTCGGAAGCTATAGCAAGGGAACTACCAGGAGAAGACGCTGAGGAACCGATTAATGAACCTCTTACCAGCAGTCAGACGCTTTTGTTGGAAAATCAAGGCGCAAAGGAAGCTATAAAATTATATCGAGACTTGCTGACTAAATATCCAGACTATAAACGTAAAGATGAAGTTCTTTATCAGATGTCCAGAGCCTATGAAGAAATGGGCGAGGTCGATCTTGCCATGGACATTATGAATGCTTTTGTTTTGGATTGTCAGGACTCGCGCTTTTTTGATGAGGTCCAGTTCAGACGTGCTGAATATTTATTTGTGCGGCGTAAGTACCTTGATGCTGAAGAGGCTTATCAGCAAGTTGTCAATCTTGGACCCTCATCCGCTTACTATCCTCGGGCGCTTTATAAATTGGGTTGGACTTATTATAAGCAAGAACTGTATGAGGACGGATTAGACCGTTTTGTTGCGTTGCTTGATTATAATGTCAACAACGGCACCGATCTGTTTCAGGGCGAGAATGAGCTGGAACGTAAGCGCATTGCCGATACTTTTCGCGTTATAAGTCTGAGCTTCTCATATTTAGGTGGGGCTGAACCTTTGGTGGACTACTTCCAGGCTCATGGGAACCGTTCCTATGAAAACAATATCTATCGCAACCTTGCTGAATACTTTTATGAAAAACGGCGCTACGCAGATGCCGTTGAAACATATGAAGCTTTCATAGCAGGGAATCCTTTTACCCAGGATGCACCGTTATTCCACATTCGGGTTATTGAAATTAACAGTGCAGGCGGCTTTCCTTCTCTGGTATTGGATGGGAAAAAAACGTTTGCTCACCGTTATGGAGTCAATGGTGAGTACTGGAAATATTTCGATATCAAAGCCAGCCCTCAGGTTGTTGCTTATTTGAAATCTGATTTAAAAGATTTGTCTCAGCATTATCATGCGCTTTATCAGAATCCAAAGTTTAAGGAAGACCGGAAACTGAATCTGAATGAAGCGTTAAACTGGTATCACCAATTTTTAACGGCTTTTCCTCAAGACCTTGAATCTCCTGCAATAAACTATAGTCTTGCCGAATTATTGCTGGAAAATAAATCATATCATGAGGCCGCTGTCGAATACGAAGCAACAGCTTATAATTATGCTTTACATCCGAAAGCGTCACAGGCTGGTTATGCAGCTGTTTTTGCCTATCGTCAGCAGATTGCGCAGATCTCTGAGGATGAAAATATGGAGATTTTACAAAAGACTATCTCGTCGTCTATACGTTTTGCGCAGACATTCCCTGGGCATATAAAGGCCGCAGTTGTCTTAGGTGCCGCTGTTGATGATTTATACGCCATGAAAGAGTTTAACCGTTCTCTTGAGCAGGGGCGTGTGTTGATTGATAAGTTTTCTGACTGTGATGCGCAGGTAGTGCGTGGTGCCTGGCTGGTTGTTGCCCACTCTGCCTATGAGTTGGGTTTATATGAGGATGCAGAAAATGCTTATGCCACTGTATTGACTATGACTGCTGAAGAGGATAATACGCGCCCTGAATTGGTTGATAACCTGGCTGCGGCAATTTACCAGCAGGGCTCTGTTGCTCGTGACACTGGTGATTATGCGGCTGCCGCTACTCATTTCTTGCGCGTTGGTGAATTGGCCGCTACTTCAAAACTTAGGGCGACAGCTGATTATGACGCCGCTGCTTCACTTATTGAAATTGCTGACTGGAAAAAAGCTGCTGAAGTTCTCAGTTTTTTCAGAGCGAATTATCCAAACCATGTATTGCAGCCTGAAGTGACGAAAAAAATGGCCTATGTCTATCAACAGGATGGTCAGCCTCTGTTGGCCGGGCAGGAATATGAAAGAATTGAAAACGAATCAGATGATCCTGATGTGCGCAAAGAGGCTTTACTTGTTGCGGCAGAACTGTATGAATCCATTCCCGATGATGACAAAAGCCTTGCTGTATACACCCGTTATCTGGACTCTTTCAGCGAACCATTTGATGTGTTGATTGAGATGCACCACAAGGCGAGTGTTATCTATAAAAAGAAGGAACAGCTCGAAACTCACTATAATCATTTGCGTGCACTTATTGCCCTTGATGCAGAGCATAGTGACGTACGTACTGAGCGTTCCCGGTTTCTGGCAGGAAATGCGGCATTGACTCTGACTGAACAAGATTATGTACGCTTTTGTGGCCTGCAGATTGTTGTTCCCGTCAAAGACAACTTGCAACTCAAACAAAATAAAATGAGGGAATTGATTGGACAACTGGAAGGGCTGATGAACTATGAATTAGCTGATGTTTCTTCTGCTGCTACCTATTATCTCGCTGAAACCTACCGTAATTTTTATACGTCGTTAGTAAAATCGCAAAGACCGACAGACCTTAATGACTTGGAACGGGAAGAATACGAACTGGCCCTGGAAGAGCAGGCATATCCATTTGAAGAGAAATCCATAGTGGTTCATCAGAGTAATATGGAGTTTATCGGTATGGGAGTGTTTAACCCTTGGGTTGAGAAAAGCCTTGGGGTGTTGATTGAATTGTTACCTGCTCGCTACGGTAAACGGGATCAGCACAGCGATGCTCTTGTAGATTTTGGAAGCTTTCGTTACGAGACAGGGCAACGTCCAGACGGCAAGCTAAATATAACTGATTCTGAAGCAAAAGAAGGTTTAAAGGCTGAGGCTTCTGCTGTTCTTTAAGCCGTGTATAAAACGTAAGCAGTGACGGGTCTTTCAATTGAGGGGGAAAATGAAAATTATTAGCGGACAGGTTTGCTTTCATATCCTGCTATGTTCACTTATTTTAGGTGGTTGTGCAGGATCTGTAACTGTCAAAAATCAAGTTCAGCAGGACGTTGGAACAGTAAACAATATTGAAGCTACGGCTGATACATTGTCGGTCGTTCATTTTGAGGATCAGAGGGTTGGTTTTGAAATTCACGAACCCAGTGGCGAAATTGATCCTGGTACTCAGGCTAAATTTAATGAGGCGATTAACGCGCTAAGGAGTGATCATTTCTCTGTTGCGATAGAACTGCTTCTGGATGTTATTGAAACCTATCCCAATTATGCCAACCCGCATATCAATATTGCCTTAGCTTATCGGCAGCTTGCAATGGATCAAGAGGTTCAGGATCATTTGCTTACAGCTCTGGATCTGATTCCTAATCACCCTGTGGCAAGTAACGAATATGCTCTGCTGAAAAAGAGCCAAGGTGATTTTCAAGGTGCCAGGGATATCTTCGAACAGGCTCTTGTTGATTATCCGGAATTTATTCCCCTGCATCGAAATCTCGGAATCTTATGTGATGTCTATTTTAATGATAATTCCTGTGCCCAGGAGCATTTTGAATACTGTCAAAATTTAACCGGGACTAATGATGAAGAGCTATCTATGTGGCTGACAGAAATAAAACTCAGATCTCATGAATAAAGGAAACATAATGACGGGTTATTTTTTGGGGGAGGGGAAGCTCTGCTGTGTGGCGCTGTTGGGCATTGCGTTGTTGTGTCCTAATGTTTTATGGGCCGATGAAAATGTGACTGATGTAAAAGGAGGTCGGGAAACGCAAGTTAAAGAACTGTCTGGTATGTCTATCGTTGGTAATGATGAAGCTCCCAAGTCTCTCTATATTGTGCCTTGGAAAGGCTCAGAGCTCGGTTCTGAGGTCCACCTTGATCTAGCTTTTGATCATTCTTTAGCTCCAATTGACCGGGATGTGCTTAACCGGCAATTGCAATTTTTTAATCAGTGTAAAAATATTAACAACGGGAGGAAATAAAATGGAAACGGTTTATGGAATTGTTGGATTTTTTCAAAAAGGCGGATTGTTTATGTATCCAATTTTATTCGTCTTTACTATCGGGATGGCCATTTCTATCGAACGTTGGGTGCAACTGGCAAGAACCCGGCAGGAAAATTCCAGGGTGTGGAACAGACTGCAACCTCATTTGAGTAAAGGTGAATTTGATACGGTTATGGGAATGATCGAGAAGGACAAATCTACGATTGCACAAATGCTGTCCTTGGGACTCGCCAGGCAGGGCGCGGTTAAGCGACGTGAAGATATTGAAATAGCGATGGAAGAGGGCATGATGGAGATAATTCCTCAGTTGGAGAAAAGAACCCCTTATATCGGACTTTTATCCAATATCGCAACTCTTCTGGGGCTTTTAGGGACTATTATGGGTCTGATTGAGGCTTTTACAGCAGTGGCTAACGCGAATCCGGCAGAAAAAGCTGACTTACTTTCAGCAAGTATCTCTGTGGCAATGAATACTACCGCATTCGGTCTTATGGCCGCTATTCCACTGTTGCTGATCCATGCCAAATTGACTTCTACAACCGGACAAATTGTTGACAGTCTGGAGATGGCATCGGTTAAAGCCCTTAACAGTATTTCAACTTTCAGTAAACGCCAGCACTCCTTGGGGTAGATCATGAGGCGAAGAACAGGTAAACGCAGGCGTACTCTAAGAGAAGCTCCTGAGCTTGATATCACAACATTTTTAAATCTTATGGTTGTGCTGGTTCCGTTTCTGCTTATTAGTGCCGTTTTTTCACGGGTAACTATTCTTGAATTGAGTGTGCCGACCAATGGGGACGGCAGCGGATCATCAAAGCCGGCTTATACCGTGGAAGTTGTTGTCCGTAAAAATGGTCTGGAGCTGAGCAATGGTATTCAGGTCGTTGCCGCATTACCCTTTAAGGAAGATCATTATGATCTTGAAACTCTGTCAGAAATGTTAACACGATTAAAGGCGGACTATCCTGATAAAACTGATGCGACTGTCCTGATGGAACCGGATATTGAATATGACACGTTGATTCAGGTTATGGATACCTTAAGGGAAAAAGAAATTCTTGTTGCTGATGCAACAGAACCTCAAAAACTTGAACTTTTTCCAGTTATTTCCATAGGAGATGCACCATGAGGGGAACCCGCAGAATTAGACGTATGGAGCGTAATCGTAAACGTCTGGTTGGTTTAAATCTGACCTCATTAATGGATGTTTTCACAATTCTGGTGTTCTTCCTGTTGGCTAATTCATCGTCCAGTGAGGTGTTGTCAACTCCAAAACAGATTAACTTACCAACCTCTGTTGTTGAAGCTAAGCCTCGGGAAACAGTGGTTATTTTGGTCAGCTCAGAACATGTTCTGGTCCAGGGTAATCCCCTATTAAAAATGGAAGAACTCATCAATATTAAAACTGATGAGATTCCTCAGTTAAGAGAGCGGCTTGAACAGTTGGATCAGAATATTATCGGTGTCAGCACAAAAGAGATTGTTGAAAATAAAGAGGTTACGGTCCTTGCTGACAAGACAATACCGTTCAGGGTGCTTAAAAAAATCATGTCAACATGTACGGCAACCGGTTTCGGCAGGATCTCTTTAGCTGTGACCCAAAAAGCCGCTAATACTTAATTGGATATGTCGTGGAAAATTCAACTTTTACGCAGGATGTGGAACGGTTAGAGGAGCAAATTAGACCGTTACAGGAAGAACTTGTTGTTCTGGAGGTGGAACTGCGTGCCGTTGAGGCGGAAATTGATTCCTTGGCCAAGGAGCAGGTACAATTTTCGGTTCTGCAGGAGATCTGCCACTTATTGGATCAACTTAATAACCTTGATGCGATTCATCTGTTCTGGCAAGGACTTGAGAAAAAGATCAACCTTGCTGAGCATCGTACCAGGGTTGATTCTGTTCTAAAGAACTATTTGGAGCAGCGTGAGGCTTTATTAAATCGAAGACATGCAGCTACAGAACGTATCAACAGTCATCAGAAAGTCATAAGCTATCTGGAGCAGGAGCTCGATGAACTTTATGATCAGGAAGAGGCGCGGTTAGAAGAATTCGTTGTTGTTCGAGACATCAGAACTCTGCCCTATCGAAAAATAATTATGCCATGGACAGTTGATAAGGAGAGCGAATCTTATCTTTATCGCTGTCTCGCGGTAGCGCTACTGATCTGCTTAGTTTTCGGCGGCCTGATTCCGATTTTCGATTTGCCGATTCCAGATCGCGAGAACGTTATCATTGATGTACCAGAGCGATTTGCTATGTTACTCAAAGAGGAACATCATACTCCTCCGCCTGCAAAGGTTTTAGAAGAGTCTAAGCCTCAGAAATCAAAGGCTAAAAAGGTGAAGGAGGTAGCTACTGAACCAGACATGGCCAATAAAGAGAAACAGGTCAAAGCATCCAAGAAGGCTAATGCTAATCGTGAAAAGACGGGCAAAGGAAACAAACCGGCAAAACGTAAAGCTGATACCCTTGGGGTTCTTGCATTTAAGAGCAACTTTAGTGACCTGATAGATGATGTTCCTGTGGCCAAACTTGGAGCTTCGGCTAAAGTTACTAAACTTTCAGCCGGCATCGCTGGAGGTGCACAAGCCCATCGTTCCTTGGTCTCAATAAACGCCAAGGGAGGGGCTAGCGAGGGGATCAGTAACTTTGGGGTCAGTCGGGATATTGGAAACGGTGGATCAGGAAGTGGCTCTGGCGGTGGTAGTGCCGGACAAATTGGTGGGGTTGCTACAGCTAAAGTGTCGAGTTCATTAGCCGATATGGTTGAGGAATCTGGCCGGCCCTTAAGTGATGATATGGCCTTTACCAGGACCGATGAAGAAATACAGATTGTTTTCGATCGTTATAAAGCGTCCCTTTACCGTATATACAACACGGCGTTACGTAGTGATCCTACTTTGCAGGGGAAAATTTTAGTGCGCCTTTCAATACTGCCTGATGGTGCTGTTTCTTTCTGTGAGGTACAATCAACAAGCTTGGGTTCAGATGAGCTGGTGGAAAAAATAATTGGCAGAATAAAACGGTTTAACTTTGGAGAAAAAGAAGGGGTAACAGTTGTTACCATCGATTATCCGATTGATTTTTTACCTGCAGGATAAACCATACAGCAGTGCAGACTGATCATTCAGTCTGCACTGTGTTTCTGACACCAATTTCTAATCGCTTTTAATTCACCGTAAGTCAGATTGGGCCTGAGTAGCTGGCTGGCGTGCTCACGATAAGCCGCCACTTCAGGGAAACGACCAGTCAAACTGGTTAATTCCCGTTTCGCTGGACAGTCTTCATGAACCGGTTTGAGATCTTCCAGGTGAGTGATGACCTGCTTAACTTTGCAGCCCAGGTTTGCTCCGATGAGAACGATTGAGCTTCCTGCACATGCTGCGACAGCGCTGGCGTATACGGGTTGTTTCATCCACCAGACCAACAACAGCAGATCAATCAAAATAACCCCAATGGCTGTTACACCGATTGATGCTTTATCCGAAATGCTGAGTGGCTTGTGTACCGAATTGGCTAACGCTATGGCACATGCAGAAGGAAAAATAACAGCGGCGAGGGTGGCTCGGCCTGACAATAGGTCAAAGTAATAAAGCCCGCCGAATAACAGACCATGAAGCAGGTCAGACAGACAACTATAGATCAGTTGCTGTTTTTTTTCTGCTTTGAGCTTTTGCTGCACATCCTTTAATTCAAAAGCCGTTGGCGGCTCGCATTGGTCATCGAAGTAAAACATCTTCCTCCTGACCTTTCATGGCATAACAGTATACTAACGACATTATTTGCCGGGCAGAACGATTTGGGGTTCTTCAGCCTGGCGGTATAGTAAAAAAGTGCGGCCTAAGATTTGGGCAATCTGTGCGCCAGTGCTATCAGCCAGCTGTTGGGCCACCTCTTTGCGGTCACCAAGACACCCTTCCTGCAGTCTGACTTTAATCAGTTCGTGGCTATCTAAAGCTTCTTCCGTTGCGGCAATAACAGCCGGATTGACTTCTTCTTTGCCAATCATAACGACCGGGTTAAGGTGATGACCTAGCCCACGTAAAAAGCGTACCTGTTTACCTGTAAGTTTCATTAGTGCTCCAATTTAGGGTAAAATAACGCCTGCCAGCCAATAAAGCAACATGCCAATGAAGACTGTTCCCCCAAGGCTGCGGGTTTTTATAGCAAATAGTAATGTTGGAATTGCAACGAGCAGTTCCGGTTTGCCGAACTCCAGCGTTCGTGATGTCGTATCCGTGAACAATGCAGGCGCCAGCAACGCACTTAATATAGCGACCGGAATCAAGCTTAGCCAGTCTGTCAGCCACTGTGGCAGTTGTTTGTGTGCCAGATAGATAAGAGGCAAGGCTCTGGGAAGATAGGTGACCAGCCCCATACCTAAAAAAAGGTACAGGTAAGAGCCAAATGTCATTTTAGCCTCCAGTATCTTCTCTGGATAACATAACCAAGGGTTGCCGATATCACAGCGGCGCCGACAATATATGAATCTCCCGGAATCAGCAAGTACCAAATTCCGGAAATGGACAGACTCAGAATGGCGGTAACGATATGAATACGGCTGTGAACCTGTAAGACCAGCAGGCAAATGAACATTGCGTATAAAGCATAATCGATTCCAAATGCCCCTTTGGGGATAAATTGACCGATCAATGTTCCTGATACGGTAGATAAGATCCAAACAAAGTTGGCGACATGATTGACAGCTAATGCTTGAAAGCGATTCCAGGTGCCACCTTTAAAAAGAGCCATATTGACAGCAAAGCTTTCATCAGTAATACCGTAAGCAAACAGGGCTAAAAATTTTCGATTAACATTGGCAAGGTGAACCGCAAGGGCTGAACTCATGAGGGTATGCCGAAAATTTACAACAAAAGTGGTCAGGATAATTGCCAGCGGTGAGGCGGCACTAACCAGCATAGACACGCAAATAAACTGAGAGCTTCCGGCAAAAATAATAACGGACATCATGGCGACTGCCCACCAGGGAATTCCAGCCTGCTGAGCTAATACTCCAAGGGCCAGACCGATAGGAAAATAGCCAAGACAGATAGGCCAGGCTGCTATTGCTCCAGTCTTTAAATTGTGGGTTGGATTGCGCATGGTACCCCGGAACGAAAAAATTAATCTGAGTAGTGGATAAACGAAAAGGGCACTATTATATGCCAGTGCCCTTGTAGGTTTCGCGCTGTGACTTTACATCAAAGCACCTGTTTTAGAAATGCTTGAGCTCTTTCTTCGCGCGGGTTGGTAAAGAAATGTTCTGGAGTGCCTTCTTCTACCAGTCGACCATGGTCCATGAAGAGGACGCGGTCAGCAACTTCTCGGGCAAAACCCATTTCATGGGTGACCACCACCATGGTCATCCCTTCACGCGCAAGCTGTTTCATAACTTCCAGAACTTCACCAACCATTTCCGGATCAAGGGCACTTGTCGGTTCATCAAAAAGCATGATCTGAGGATCCATGGCCAGCGCTCTGGCTATAGCGACACGTTGTTGCTGCCCGCCGGAAAGGCGAATGGGGTATTCTTTTTCTTTTTCTGCGATTCCTACCTTTTTTAGGAGTTCTCTCCCTTTGGCTTCGGCTTCACTGCGGGTTCGTTTACGGACAACCCTCTGGGCCAGGACAAGGTTTTCCAGTACTGTTTTATGGGGAAACAGGTTGAACTGCTGAAAGACCATGCCAACCTCGCGACGCACTTTATTCAGGTCGGTTTTGCGATCAGCCAGGTCGACACCATTAATATGAATGTGCCCTGAGGTGAAGGTTTCAAGACCATTCAGGCAGCGTAGGTAGGTGGATTTCCCAGATCCTGACGGACCGATGATAACAACCACTTCTCCCGACTTAATGTGGGCGGAAACGCCATCAACCGCGTGAACTGTCTGGCCCCGACCGATAAAGGTTTTTTTTAAATCAACTGTTTTAATCACTGACTGCAAGCCTCCGTTCAACCCAGGCAATAACTTGCGACAGGGATAAGGTTAGAATGAGATACAGTAGGGCAACAACAAACCAGATCTCAAAGGTAGCAAAGGTGGAAGTGATAACTTCGCGACCACTTTTGGTTAAATCGGTGATGGCAATGACTGATACCAGAGACGAATCTTTGATCAGGCTGATAAACTGACCGGCCAGCGGGGGCAGGGTCCGTTTAAAGGCCTGGGGCAGGATAATGTGAATCATGGCTTGCGGAACGTTCATTCCCAGCGACCGGGCTGCTTCCATCTGCCCTTTGGGGATAGACTGGATTCCGGCTCTGATGATTTCGGCGACATAGGCACCGGCAAAAACAGCAAGCGCACTGATCCCTGCAACAGTACGGCTGATATCGAGAACCGTACCGAGGAAAAAATAGAAAATAAAAATCTGCACCAAAAGCGGCGTGCCACGAATCAGTTCTATATAAAGAATAGACAGCTGGCGCAGTGTGATATTGCTTGAAACCCGACACAGTCCAGTCACCAAGCCAATAATCAGACCGACGATACTCGCGGCAGCGGACAACCACAATGTTGTCAATAGACCGAGTACCAACGGGCCTGCTTTCCATATGAAGGTTGAACCGATGGCATCACCTTCAAACAGATCATCATACTCGCTGACTTTAATAGTCTGTGGCTTAACGACGAAGTCTTTTACTTCGTCATTTTCACTGCGAACGGTAACCGTGGCTTTATCATTTGTAACGGAAATTTTTTCGACGCGGCCATCAAATGGAACCGTTGTGATTTTTTCCTGATGGTAAACGAAATACTGAGGAACTCGATTCCAGCGCCAAGTGTAGTCAATCTTTTTTGTGGCAGCCCAGAGACCTCCAGCAAGACCGATAAGGATCAGGAGCGTCAATAATCTCCAGAGCAGATTGTTATATTCTCTTTTCACCTGAAGGGGCTTTCTCTTGTTGGGGTTTGAAGATTCTTTGTCAAGCTTGCAGAAAATCAGACGGGCTGCATTGATCAATGCTGATCAATGCAGCCCGCAATGGTTAAGAAATTAGTGTTGAACCTGCTTTAGCCATTCGTCGCTGAGGAACCATTTTTTATAAATTTTGTCATAGGTTCCGTCATTCTTGATCTGGTTTAAGAAATTGTTGAGCCAGTTGACAAGGTCAGCGTTACCACGGCGAACGGCCCAACCTACTGGTTCATAGGTGAATGGTTCGTTCAAAAAAACAAGGCTGCCATTGTTCTTTTCTGCATTAGCAATAGACATGAAGGGCAGGTCGTAAACAAAGGCATCCACTTTGCCGTTGATCAGATCCATAACCCCTTCCTGCTCTGTTTCAAAGGAGACGTATTTTGCTTTTGGGATCAAGCGTTTGACAGCCTGCTCACCGGTAGTGCCGAGTTTGGATGCAATGGTGAATTTAGGATTGTTGAGATCTTTGTAGGACTTAACTTCGTTAGCAAATTCTTTTTTAAGAAGAATGGATTGGCCAACTACAAGAGGGGGGTTGGCAAAATTAACCTGTAAATTTCTTTCTTGAGTCAAGGTCATACCGCTCATTATTATATCGTATTTTTTAGTAAGCAGGCCTGGAATGATTCCGTCCCAGGCGGTGCTGACCAGTTCAAGTTTTACATTCATTGCCTTCGCTATACGTTTGGCCATGTCGACGTCGAAACCAATAATTTCACCGCGTTGATTGGTCATTTCAAATGGCATATAGCCAGGTTCTAGGCCAACTCTGAGGCTGCCTCTTTCAAGAATATCATCAAGAGTGTCTGCACTTGCAACGCCAGAAAATGTCAGCGCAAGAACGAACAATAATGCAAATACGGATTTAACAAGTTTCATTGCATGGTCCTCCATCAGTAGTTAAGTTGGCTTTGAGTTGTGTCGAAAAATATCTGTCGACGGTTAATACTTTCAGTAAGATTTACCTTCATCAAGAAGTTCTGATATTAACATTTGGACTTGGCATTTAGGGCAGAGGGGTAGATCTTCTACGGGAATATATATAATCTCTGTGACGCGACAAATTGGACAGATTACCTCTATGGGTTCATTTTTTGAACGATCTGTATGGTCCATAAAATTCCTAGTCATGAACTGAAATGTGGCAGATGCCAAATTTTCCTTATAGCATAAGGTGGTAGGCTGAACAAGGGTAGAGTCCCTGTGTGGATAAAAAATCAGCATTCATTTTCCTCGAATGAAGAACGTTCATGAAGCAGTACGAAAGGCGACATGGCTTTGTCGTGTTTTGCCTGTGATATTTGCTTTCCTTTATTCTTTACAAATGAAAACGATCGGGACTATTATTGGCGGTTAAAAATTCAACTTGCAAAGGTGTGAAGTCGAGATTTATGAATCAGAAAAATATCCGAAATTTTTCAATTATTGCTCATATTGACCATGGTAAGTCCACGTTGGCCGACCGTCTTCTTGAAAAGACAGGCGCATTGAGTGAGCGCGAACGTTCTGATCAGTACCTGGATAAAATGGAGCTTGAAAGAGAACGCGGTATCACCATTAAATCTCAGGCTGTGCGCCTGCCTTATAAAGCCTCTGATGGTCAGGACTATATTCTAAATCTTATTGATACCCCCGGGCATGTTGACTTTTCCTATGAGGTCAGCCGCTCTCTTTCTGCCTGCGAAGGAGCCATGCTGGTTGTTGATGCGGCTCAGGGGGTTGAAGCCCAGACACTGGCCAATGTGTACATGGCGATTGATCAGGATCTGGAAGTCTTTCCGGTAATTAATAAAATAGATCTCCCAAGCGCTGAGCCTGAACGGATTAAAGCTGAAATTGAAGAGATTATTGGTCTGGATGCGAGTGATGCTATTTTAGCCAGTGCCAAAGCTGGCCTGGGGATTGATGAAATTCTCGAAGCTGTTGTCAAGAAGGTACCTGCGCCTGCCGGTGACCCTAATGCTCCGTTAAAAGCATTAACCTTCGATTCCTGGTACGATTCATATCAAGGGGTTGTGGTGCTTACACGGGTGGTTGATGGAACCGTCAAAAAAGGAGATAAGATCAAATTGATGGCAACCAAAGGGGTCTATGAAGTACAGAAGGTTGGAGCTTTTTGTCCCCAACCTCTTGAACTGCCCCAATTGGCGGCTGGAGAAGTTGGTTTTCTGATCGCCGGGATCAAAGTTGTTGAGGATGCCAAAGTTGGTGATACCATTACCCATCTGCATGCTCCAGCCGAGGTGGCCCTGCCAGGGTATCAGGATGTTAAGCCGATGGTTTTTTCCGGGCTGTATCCCATTGATTCGGGCGATTATGACGCCCTGCGTGATGCCCTGGAAAAATTGCGCCTTAATGATGCGGCATTCTCTTTTGAGCCGGAAAACTCCCTAGCCCTTGGTTTTGGGTTCCGTTGCGGTTTCCTGGGTCTTTTGCATATGGAGATTATCCAGGAGCGTCTGGAGCGTGAGTTTGATGTCGATCTGATTACCACTGCACCGACTGTTGTTTATCATGTGACGACGACCAAGGGTGAGCATCTTAAAGTTGAGAGCGCGAATATGCTCCCCGACGTTCAGAATATTCAGACGATTGAAGAGCCTTTTGTTGTGGCTTCAATCCATGTTCCCAATGAATATGTTGGTTCGGTGTTGAGTCTGTGTATTGAAAAACGAGGCGTCCAGCGGGAAATTAAATATCTCACGGCCAATCGTGTCATGGTTGTTTTTGAACTGCCGCTTAATGAAATAGTGCTCGACTTTTTTGACCGTTTGAAATCAATTACGCGTGGTTACGCTTCTTTGGATTATGAACACCTTGATTTTAGACCCAGTCGTCTTGTGCGTCTTAATGTTCTTATCAACGGAGATGTTGTTGATGCTTTGTCGCTGATTGTTCACAACGACAAAGCACAATTCCGAGGTCGTGAGCTGGTCAGCAAAATGAAAGAATTTATCCCTCGTCAACAATACGAGGTTGCAATTCAGGCCGCTATTGGTAATAAGATTATTGCTCGATCAACTGTCAAGGCACTGCGTAAGGACGTTACCGCCAAATGTTATGGTGGAGACATAACACGTAAACGAAAACTGCTCGAGAAGCAGAAAGCCGGTAAAAAACGGATGAAACAGGTTGGCAGCGTTGAGCTGCCCCAAGATGCGTTTTTGGCCATACTTAAGGTTAAAGAGTAGACAAATGGGAATTTTTACGAAGAAAAAATCGCTAAAAACCAAGAAGCCCTGGTATCGTGAATGGTCTGAAGCTCTCATTGTGGCAGTTGTTCTTGCCCTGATTATCCGTACCTTTCTGTTTCAGGCCTTTAAGATTCCTTCTGGATCGATGTTGGATACTCTGTTGATCGGTGATCATCTGCTGGTTAATAAATTTATCTTCGGGACCCAGATCCCTCTTGTTGATGGGCGTCATCTGACCATCCGACATCCTGAGCGAGGCGATGTTATTGTCTTTGAATTTCCTGAAGATGCCGGCAAGTCTTACTTTGACAGGCGTGATTTTATCAAGCGGGTCATCGGAACTCCAGGTGACGTCATCGAGGTAAAAAATAAAAAGGTTTATGTCAATGGCGAGCTTTATGATATCCCCCAGGAACAACATAAAGATAACGATTTGCTGCCGGCAATTGCCAGTCCGCGGGATTTCTTTGGCCCGATAAAGGTTCCGGAACATAACTATTTTGTTATGGGAGATAATCGAGATTATTCCTATGACAGCCGTTTCTGGGGTTTTGTGAACGAAACCAAGATCAAGGGCCTGGCGTTTATTAAGTACTGGTCGTGGGATAGCGAGGGGGATTTGTTGCATAAGATTCGCTTTGATCGTATCGGTCGTCTCATCGAATAAATTTAAGATTCTGGCGACTAATCTGTAGTTGACTTCATGGTTCAGACTTGGTAGTCTCCTTTAATTTTTGTTTAACCCTTTAAATTGATCCGAGAGATCAACAAGGGAGAGAATACGTGTTAATCCCGCAAAATAAATCTACCAACGACACCTGTGCATTCGTTTGCATAGGTGTTTTTTTATGTCCGATTTTCAAAGGAGGCTTTTGTGGCTGCGGAAACAATTGAAATCTTGGATGAGAAGGGAATCAGCAGGGCGTTGACGAGAATTGCTCATGAAATTCTGGAAAAGAATAAAGGCGTTGACGAGCTGGTCCTGATTGGTATCCGGACCGGTGGCGCTTATCTTGCTGGTCTGCTGCAGAAAAAGCTTGCTGAAATTGAAGAGGTAGACATTCCTCTTGGTCTGATTGATGTCACCATGTACCGAGACGATATCAAGTCACGGAATAACCTTGAGGTCGGACAGACCGATATCCGGTTTTCATTAAATGGCAAAAAGGTGATCCTGGTCGACGATGTACTGTTTACTGGCCGCACTATCCGCGCTGCACTCGATGCTTTGATGGATCTTGGTCGCCCCCAATCGATACAACTCGCTACTTTGATCGATCGTGGCCACCGCGAGTTACCGATTCGTCCTGATTATATCGGGAGGAATTTGCCAACAGCCCGCAATGAACAAATTAAAGTTAATTTCGATGAGCAGAAATATCCACGCTCTGTTCATCTGCTCAGACGCTGATCCGGAGGTAGCTTAATGTCTTTCAATCCAAAGCATATTCTTGGCATCAAGGGCCTTTCTGCTGAAAACCTGACTTTTATTCTGGACACAGCAGAAAGTTTCAAAGAGATCAATACCCGTGAAATAAAAAAGGTTCCTACATTGCGGGGCAAGACCATTGTTAACCTGTTTTTCGAGGCAAGTACCAGAACACGCACGTCATTTGAAGTTGCCGGCAAGCGTCTTTCTGCTGACACGATTAATATCAGTGCGTCCTCTTCATCTGTTGTTAAAGGTGAAACTCTGGAGGATACGGCCAAAAATATCGAAGCCATGCATCCTGACATCATCGTCATGCGGCATAGTGCTTCCGGTGCTTGCGAGTATCTTGCCGAACGTCTTGGTTGTTCCGTGGTTAATGCCGGGGACGGTACCCATGAACACCCCAGTCAGGCCCTGCTTGATGCTTTTACCATTCGTCAGCATAAAGGGAAAATTGCCGGGCTCACAGTGACCATTGCCGGAGATATCACCCATAGTCGCGTTGTGCGTTCCAATATTTACTGTCTGACGACCCTTGGCGCTACAGTTCGCATTGTTGGACCTAAAACCATGGTTCCCCCAGGTATTGAAAAGCTTGGCTGTGAGGTTTTTTACAATTTTGATGATGCCGTCATGGATGCGGACGTTGTTATGATGCTGCGCATTCAGCGTGAACGTCAGGGGAAAACCTTAATACCCTCAACGCGTGAATATGCCCGTTTTTTTGGTTTGAATGAGGCTCGCCTGCGATTGGCAAAGCCTGATGCAATTGTCATGCACCCAGGGCCGATTAATCGTGGCGTTGAATTGTCGTCCGCCGTTGCTGATGGCGAGCAGAACGTAATTCTTGATCAGGTTGAAAACGGGGTTGCCGTTCGCATGGCTCTGCTCTACCTGGTTTCAGGTGGCGAAAAACTTCAGGAAAACTGATTTCAGGGAGAGATGATAGAATGAAAATTTTAATCAAAGCAGGGCGCGTCATTGATCCGGCAAACAATCTGGATGCGGTTCGGGATATCCTGATTGAAGATGGAGTGATTACCCAGGTTGCAGAAGCCGTTGCTGCCGACTGTGTTGAAATTATTGATGCAAAGGGTATGCTTGTGACTCCTGGGCTTGTTGATATTCATACCCACTTGCGTGATCCAGGACAGGAGTATAAAGAGGATATTGTGTCTGGAACCCGTGCCGCCGCCGCTGGTGGAGTAACCTCGCTGGCGTGTATGCCGAATACCAGTCCTGTCAATGATAACCTTTCGGTAACCCAGTATATTATCAATAAGGCTCGTCAGGCAGGCTATGCAAACGTTTATCCTGTCGGCGCCATTAGTCACGGGATGAAAGGGGAGACCCTGGCTGAGATTGGTGAGCTGAAAGCAGGCGGTTGTGTTGCTTTTTCTGATGATGGGAAGCCGGTTCTTAGTGGTGAGTTGATGCGTCGGGCTCTTGAATACGCTGACACCTTCGATGCCCCGATTATTGCTCACTGTGAAGCTTTGGACATTGTTAGCGATGGTTGTATGAATGAAGGTGAGGTTGCCACCGAGCTTGGGCTAAAGGGGATTCCCTGGGTGGCAGAAGATGCGGCCGTGGCTCGTGATGTGATGCTTGCAGAATTTACTGGCGCACGACTTCATGTTGCTCATGTCTCGACTAAAGGGAGTATTGAGCTTGTTCGTCAGGCAAAAAAACGTGGTGTCCGCGTGACTTGTGAGGCGACTCCACATCATTTTACTTTGTCAGAGGATGCCGTAAAAGGTTACAATACCAATGCGAAAATGAATCCGCCGTTACGTCACCAGTCCGATGTCGACGCGGTTTGCGCCGGCCTTGCTGATGGTACTATTGATGCAATTGCTACGGATCATGCTCCTCACCACTATGATGAGAAAAATGTTGAGTTTCCCATCGCGTTAAACGGCATTATCGGGCTGGAAACATTGTTGCCCTTAACCCTGGAACTTGTCGCTAAAGGTGTTCTTACATTAAGCCAGGCAATAGCGTTGTTAACCTGTAAGCCTGCTGCAATTATCGGTATTGAACGTGGTTCCCTTGGTGTTGGAGCCGTTGCGGATATTGCCATTATCGATCCTGAGTTGGAATGGTCTCTCGACGTCAGTGCCTTGCAGTCTAAGAGTAAAAATACCCCGTTTGTCGGCTTTAATTTCAGAGGTTGTGCTGTACAAACTTTGCTTGCTGGGAAAACGGTATTCATAAAAGAAGCGTAAATATAGTAATTTGACGCTTATTTATTTAAGTTAATTCTTAAAAGATAGAGGTAATAATGAAAGCAGTTCTTGCGCTTGCAGATGGCAAGTATTTTGTTGGCAAAGCTCTTGGTGCGGTTGGAGAAGTCGCGGGAGAGGTTGTCTTTAATACGAGTATGACGGGATATCAGGAGATTTTGACTGATCCTTCATATAATGGCGAAATTGTCACAATGACCTATCCCCAGATTGGCAATTATGGAATTAATTCGGAAGATGTCGAGTCTAGCCAACCCTTTTTGTCCGGGTTTGTTGTTAAGGAGTCTTGTCCGTTTCCAAGTAACTTTCGGTCCGAAATGTCGCTGGATGACTATTTAAAGCAAAATAGCATTGTCGGGATTGAGGGGATTGATACGCGTGCGCTGGTTCGTCATATCCGTACTGCCGGAGCTCAGACCGGCATTATCTCCTCGATTGACACCGATCCTGCCAGCCTGATCGAAAAAGCGCAAAAAGCTCCCTCAATTGTCGGTCGAGATCTGGTCAAGGAAGTCACCTGCGCTGAGTCCTATCATGCTACTGAAGAGGTGTGGCAACTAGGCGAGGGCTATAAAGATAGTTCCGATACTGTCAAGCCTTACAAGGTTGTTGCTTATGACTTTGGAATCAAGCGCAATATCCTGCGGAATCTGAGGTCTGCAGGGTGTGATGTTACCGTTGTGCCAGCGACAACCAGCTCTGAAGAAGTGCTGAGTATGAATCCTGATGGTGTGTTCCTGAGTAATGGCCCTGGTGATCCCGAACCGTTGGTTTACGCTCAAGATAATATTCGTCAACTGTTAGGGCGGGTCCCTATTTTTGGAATCTGTCTTGGCCACCAGCTACTCTCCATCGCACTTGGCGCCAAAACCTATAAACTCAAGTTTGGTCACCGGGGCGGCAATCAGCCGGTTCTTGATCATAAGCGTGCCCAGGTGGAAATCACTTCACAGAATCATGGTTTTGCTGTGGATGCCGGAAGTCTCGATCCTGAACAGGTGAGTGTTACTCATGTGAACCTTAATGATGATACAGTTGAGGGTATTCAGCACAAAACTTTGCCGGCATTCTCTGTACAATATCACCCGGAAGCGTCTCCTGGCCCGCATGATGCCAAGTACCTTTTTGAGCGTTTCATTCAGATGATGGCTGAGAATAAAAAGTAATTCTCACCCAATTAGTGCTATTCGTAATAATTTAAAGGAACAACCATGCCTAAGCGTGATGATATAAAAAAGATCTTGATTATTGGTGCCGGGCCAATCGTTATTGGCCAGGCGTGTGAGTTTGACTATTCCGGTACCCAGGCTTGTAAGGCCTTGAAAGAAGAAGGGTACGAGGTCGTTTTACTCAATTCCAATCCAGCCACAATTATGACCGATCCTGATTTTGCTGATCGGACCTACGTCGAGCCAGTTACTCCTGACAGCCTGACCAAAATTATTGCCAAAGAGCGTCCTGATGCGTTGTTGCCGACTCTCGGGGGACAGACCGCGCTAAATACTGCGGTAGCTGTTGCCGAGGCCGGGGTGCTTGATGAGTATAATGTTGAATTAATCGGTGCAAAACTTGGTCCGATTAAGAAGGCTGAAGATCGGACACTGTTTAAACAGGCAATGGAAAAGATAGGGGTTAATGTTCCACGTTCCGGCCTTGCTCATAGTCATAAGGAAGCGATGGAAATCATTGAATATATCGGTTTCCCTGCGATTATCAGGCCTTCTTTTACTCTGGGTGGAACTGGTGGTGGCATTGCCTATAATCGTGAAGAATACGAGAGCATGGCGATTGCCGGTATTGATGCTTCTCCGACCAACGAAATTCTGGTTGAAGAGTCTGTTATCGGCTGGAAAGAGTACGAACTCGAAGTTATGCGGGATACCGCCGATAATGTTGTCATTATCTGTTCCATTGAGAACTTCGATGCTATGGGGGTTCATACCGGGGATTCCATAACTATTGCTCCGGCTCAGACGCTCACTGACAAGGAATATCAGATTCTGCGGGACGCTTCGTTGAAAATCATCCGCGAAATCGGCGTCGATACCGGCGGGTCAAATATTCAGTTTGGGATCAACCCCAAAGATGGCCGTCTTGTCGTTATCGAAATGAATCCTCGTGTGTCCCGTTCTTCGGCCTTGGCGTCAAAGGCAACAGGCTTCCCGATTGCAAAAATTGCAGCCAAACTTTCGGTCGGCTACCGGCTTGATGAAATTTCCAATGATATTACCCGCGAGACGCTGGCTTCTTTTGAACCGACCATCGATTATGTGGTGACTAAGGTTCCGCGTTTTACTTTTGAAAAATTCCCTCAGGCAGATGCGACATTGACGACTCAGATGAAATCTGTTGGTGAAGCAATGGCTATTGGCAGAACTTTTAAGGAAAGTCTGCAAAAAGCGTTGCGGTCTCTCGAAATCGGTTCCTATGGTTTTGAAAGTCGGCTGTTTGCTTCTCCTGCCGAATATGGCCGGGAGCTTTCCGAAGCAGAGGTTAGTCTGCTTAAAGAAAAACTGCATGTTCCTAACTGGGAACGTATGTGGTATCTGGCCGATGCTTTCCGGGCCGGCATGACAACTGAGGAAATTAATTCTCTGACTGGTATTGACCCCTGGTTCTTGAATAATATTGCACAGATTGTCACCAAAGAAGCAGAACTTGTTGACAATAGCGATAAGCTCGCTAGTAAAGATGAAGCGTTTGCGGAACTTTTACGTGAAGCCAAGCGCTATGGGTTCGCAGACCGGCGTCTTGCTACTTTGTGGAAGATTACCGAAAACGATGTCCGGCAATTGCGTCATGATCTGAATGTTCTGCCTGTTTATAAGCGGGTTGATACCTGTGGCGCTGAATTCGAAGCCTATACTCCGTACCTGTATTCTACTTACGAGTCAGAGTGCGAAGCGGCTCCCACTGATCGTCAGAAAATTATGATCCTGGGTGGTGGTCCAAACCGAATCGGTCAGGGGATTGAGTTTGACTATTGCTGTGTGCATGGCGCTTTTTCTCTGTCAGAGGCCGGCTATGAAACAATCATGGTTAACTGTAATCCGGAAACGGTTTCTACCGACTATGACACGTCGGACCGTTTATATTTTGAGCCTCTGACGTTTGAAGATGTGCTCGCTATTGTTGAAACGGAAAAGCCGGTTGGGGTTATCGTTCAATATGGCGGACAAACTCCTTTGAAGCTTGCCGTTGCTCTGGAAAAAGCCGGGGTTCCGATTATCGGTACCTCCCCGGATGCTATTGACCGGGCCGAAGACCGCGAGCGTTTTCAGGCGCTGCTTAATAAACTGAACCTGCGTCAGCCAGAAAATGGTATTGCACGTGCCTATGATGAGGCGGAAAAAATTGCCGAGCGCATCGGTTATCCGGTTGTTGTGCGTCCTTCTTACGTGCTTGGCGGGCGTGCCATGGAGATCGTATATACCGTTGAACGACTGCGCGATTACATGAAATATGCGGTTGACGCATCTCCTGAGCATCCGGTTCTGATTGACAAGTTCCTGATCGATGCTATTGAGGTCGATGTTGATGCTCTGGCAGATGGTACCAACGTTGTGATTGGCGGCATCATGCAGCATATCGAAGAAGCAGGTATCCACTCAGGTGACTCGGCCTGTTCATTGCCCCCTTACTCGCTCCCCGAGGATATCATTGCGGAGATTCGTCGTCAGACCATTGAACTCGCTCTTGAGCTTCAGGTTGTTGGCCTGATGAATATTCAATATGCGGTCAAGGGTGGGGACATTTATCTGCTTGAGGTAAATCCACGTGCCAGCCGGACAGTGCCGTTTGTTTCCAAGGCGACCAATCGCCCTCTGGCACAGATTGCAGCAAAGGTTATGGCCGGGAAAACTTTACCGGAATTGGGTGTCAGTGGTGATATTATCCCTGAGCATATTGCCATAAAAGAGGCTGTTTTTCCGTTTGTTAAGTTCCCTGGTGTCGATACGCTGCTGGGTCCTGAAATGAAATCGACCGGTGAAGTTATGGGGATCGATTTTGAATTTGGGAAGGCTTTTGCCAAGGCCCAGCTTGGGGCTAATGTCAAACTGCCACGGGAAGGCAAGATCTTTGTCAGTGTTAAAGATACAGATAAGGCTCATATTGTTGAATCGATTAAAAAACTTGTCAGTGTCGGCTTCTCGGTTGTGGCAACGGGAGGTACGGCATCTTACCTGGCAGAGCAGGGTATTCCTGTTGACCGTATCAATAAGGTGAAAGAAGGACGCCCTCATTGTGTTGATGCTATCAAGAGCCGCGAAATCTGTATGGTTTTCAATACCACTCTTGGCGCACAATCGGTCACTGATTCGTACTCAATCAGACGTTCGGCGTTGATGAACGAAGTGGCTTATTATACCACTGTCGCTGGTATAAAAGCCGTGACCGACGGCATTCTTGCCATGCTTAGGGAAACGCTTGACGTCAAGCCGCTGCAAGAGTATTATAGCGTTTCTTGATTTAGAACGAGTTCATTAGTCATATACCAGTGGGCGGGTTTTCCCGCCCGCTGTTTTTTTTAAGGAGTGAGATGTATGAGCAATTCTGTTCCAATGACTGCTGAAGGGTATCAGCGGCTTCAGGACGAACTCAAACACCTTATTCGGGTTGAGCGCCCGAAAGTTGTCCAGGATATTGCTGAAGCGCGCAGTCATGGAGATTTGTCCGAAAATGCTGAATATGATGCTGCTAAAGACCGTCAGGCTTTTGTTGAAGGGCGTATTCAGGAGCTCAATAATAAAATCGCCTTAGCACAGGTGATTGATCCGAAAACTATTAAAAGTGATAAAATCGTTTTTGGTGCCAAGGTCACTCTGTTTGATGTTGATACTGAAAAAGAATTTAACTACCAGATCGTTGGTGAAGATGAAGCAGATATCAAGGTTGGTAAAATCTCCATCACCTCTCCGGTTGGGAAGGCTTTGATTGGCCATCAGGTTGATGAAGAAGTGCGTATTGCGGTTCCTTCAGGTGTTAAGGTCTATGAAGTTACCGATATTGAATATAGCTAAAGCTATTAAACAATAGCACTTTACCAGGGGTGTCTTGCTTAAGATGCCCCGTTTTTCTTGCAATTTATCGTGGGTTTTGTGAATATTTTAACGATAAAGTATCTACGCAGTTACGCGGAGGTTTAAATGGCTCAGAAAATTACCAAAGATATGACTTTTCAGGAAATAATCCAAATCAGCCCTAAGGTTGCGGCAGTTCTTGATCGCCATAATCTTGGTTGTGTCGGTTGTTTAGGGGCATCGACTGAATCCCTTGCTCAGGGGATACGCGCTCATGGTTTGAATCTTGAGCAGATTCTTGATGACCTTAATGCCGCTCTGGAAGATTGATCATCGCCGATGGTTTCATCGGGTCAGACTGTTGGCTTAAAATTTCTTCAGCAGGACATTTCTTCTCTGCGCGGGGTCGGTGCCCGTAACCTCGAAAAGTTACAGCGACTTGGTATTAAAACAGTTGAGGATGCTTTGTATCACCTGCCTTCTCGCTATGAAGACCGTCGCAAGCTCAAGAAAATAAGTCAACTTGTCACCGGACAGCAGGAGGTCTTTTTTGCTACGGTCCTCGCTTCTGGTGAAATTCAGACATCTCGTAGTCGAAAAAAAATTTACGAAATGATCGTCGGGGATGATACCGGACGTCTTTCCCTTAAATGGTTTCGTTACCGCAAGACTTGGCTGGAAAGCCGATTTCCCATTGGTCAGCAGGCGGTTTTTATAGGTGAGGTCAAGCGCTTCAGTACGGTGAGGGAAGTTCATCATCCTGATGCGGAATTGATAAACACGTCTGCGGACCTCACTACGTATCTCGCCAGTAATCCAATTGAATTCGGTCGAATTCTTCCTGTATATCCCACGACGGAAGGCTTGTCCCAGAAGCAAATTCGTAAACTGTGGTCTCAACTGGTCGATCACTATGTTCGCTATATTCCGACCTTTCTTCCTGAATATCTTTTAGAAAAATATCAATTATTTCCTTTGGATCAAGCATTAAGGTTTATCCATTGGCCAGAGGAAAACTCTGATCTGGAACGTTTGGCTAGCGGTCGTGATCGTGCCCGTCAGTCTATTGTTTTCGATGAATTCTTTTTTCTGGAATTAGGTTTAGCTTTAAAAAGGGCAGGGGTGGAGCTGGAAACCGGTATAGCTTTTTCCTTTACCCATAAATATACAATTCCCTTATATAAATCTCTGCCATTCAAACTGACTGGGGCTCAACGGCGCGTGTTAGGTGATATCAAGCAGGACATGATGTCTCCTCAACCTATGCATCGATTATTGCAAGGGGATGTTGGCAGTGGAAAGACCCTTGTCGCGATGATGGCAGCATTGATTGCCATTGAAAATGATGCTCAGGTTGCTGTTGTGGCTCCTACCGAGATTCTCGCAGAGCAACACTATAAAACATTTTGCCAATGGCTCGAACCTCTAGGGCTGACTGCCTGTCTTTTGCAGGGCAGTATGAGTGCAGGCAATAAGCGCACCACTCTTGATCGGATTGCTGAAGGGCGTGTTAATCTGATCGTTGGAACTCATGCTGTTTTACAGGATTCGGTTGAGTTTAAACGTCTTGGCCTTGGGATTATTGATGAACAACATAGATTTGGCGTTAAACAGCGTAGTATTCTGAAGCATAAAGGTGAAAATCCAGACATTCTGGTTATGACCGCAACGCCAATCCCCAGGACCCTGTCCATGACTCTTTATGGTGATCTCTCTGTATCGGTTATTGACGAACTGCCACCAGGGCGTAGGCCGATAACTACAAAACTCTATAAGACCAGTCAGCGCAGTAAAGCCTATAAATTAATCCGGGAACAGCTGGATCTGGGACGTCAAATTTATATTGTCTATCCGCTTGTCGAAGAATCGGAGAAAAGCGACTTGCAGGCCGCAACTGTTGCTGCTGATCAGCTTCAGGATGATATTTTCCCCGATATAAGTGTCGGTTTGCTCCACGGAAAAATGAAATCTGCCCAAAAAGATGCTGTTATGCAAGCTTTCCGTCACGGCGAGCTGCAGCTATTGGTGTCTACAACTGTCATTGAAGTCGGTGTTGATGTCCCGAATGCTTCGGTTATGGTTATTGAACATGCTGACCGCTTCGGTTTGTCACAGCTTCATCAGTTGCGTGGTCGGGTTGGTCGTGGTGCAGAGCAGAGCTATTGTATTTTGATTCCCTCTGAAAATTACAGCCATGACGCCGACCGTCGCCTTCAGGTTATGGTGCAGACCAACGATGGTTTCAAAATTGCCGAGGCCGACCTCGAAATACGTGGCCCTGGCGATTTTCTTGGTACAAGGCAAGCGGGCTTACCCGAATTCAGGGTTGCAAACCTGGTAAAAGATCTCCAAATTCTTGAAGTCGCACGTAATGAAGCATTTGCCTATGTTGCCAAAAGCGATAATCTAGAGACTCCTGAAGCTCAAATTATCCGGTCTGAATTGGTTAGAAGATGGGGGGGACGACTGGAATTAGCCGCTATAGGCTGATAAGATAAACCTCTGACAAACTTTCAGGAGGCTGATATGAGAGCTGTTCAAGTTGAACAATTTGGTGAACCTCAAGTACTTAAAACTGTAGAAATGCCAAGTCCTTATACATTAGAGCATCAGGTAAAGGTTGAAGTTAAGGCTGTTGGGGTTAATCCTGTTGATACATATATCAGAGCCGGTATTTATCCGCTAAAGCCTGATCTTCCATATGTCCCAGGAAATGATGCCGCTGGCATTATCTCTGAAGTTGGTTCTGGAGTACTACATCACAAAGTCGGGGATCACGTGTATGTCTTTGGACAGAATATTGGTGCCTATGCAGAGGAACTTGTCTGCAACCAAGCTCATGTTTATAGGCTGCCAGAGAATGTTTCATTTGTCACTGGTGCTGCCGTTGGCGTTCCTTACACTACAGCGTTTTATGGGCTCATTTACCGCGCACAAGCGAAACCAGGAGAAACAATTCTTATTCATGGTGCTAGTGGCGCTGTTGGCTTGGCTGCTATCCAGATCGCCAAGTCATACGGAATGCGCGTTATCGGCACCGCTGGTACTGAACAAGGTATAAGTTTACTCAAAGAACAAGGAGTCATTGCTGCTCTGAATCACCATGAGAATAATTATCTGGATGCGCTGGGTGAGCTGACATGTGATTGTGGCCCAGATGTTATTCTTGAAATGCTTGCTAATGTTAACCTGAATAACGATCTGAAGGTAATTGCCCGGCACGGTCGCATTGTTGTTATTGGGAATCGGGGCACGATTGAAATAAATCCTCGTGATACGATGGGGAAAAATGCATCTATCCTAGGGATGGCTGCTTTTAATGCTTCCAGGGCTGAGTTGTTTCAGATCCATTCGGCAATTTATTCTGGTCTTACAGATGGTCGTTTTAAACCGGTTATTCGTGTGGAATTACCATTGACCCGAGCAGCAGACGCTCACAAGCTTGTTATGGAACCCGGTGGAAACGGAAAGATTATTCTTGTCCCTTGACCTTTTTAAGGGATATCTATCTAGGGGGTATATGAGATCGTCCGTTAGAAGGACCATTTGGAAACCTCAAATCTGGACGGTAATATTAGTTTACATAATATATATTATGCGACGTTAAATATACGTCAATCCTTGGTGGGGTCTCTCGATGACCTCGCCACTCTCCAACCACCAACTTAACCCTAAAGTTACCCCTCTCGCTGATGATCTGGTTGAAGTCTCCCTGACACTTCCGGATGATCTCGTTCATGACTTCCTCTTAGTCTTAGACTCACTGACCAATCTCGCCACCATTGTTCGAGCCAAGACCCGTTTAGCCAGGTACAAAGATAAAGCCGACGATATCCTTCAGGCCGAACGCTTCAAAGAGCGTGATGCTTTCTATGCTCGTGTCGTTAACCTGTACGACTGTCACATGGCTCGTGGCCTTAAACGTGATGCTGCTATCAAGCTGATCTCTAAGGAGCTACGCAAAGAAAAACATCCTTGGGCCTCGATCGAGTTGGTCAGGTCTTCTCTTGTTGCTGGTGGCCGGCCTCGTCAACGGAGGAACTCATGAACTCCTCCGCTCCGATCCTTGCGGGGGCGTCCTGTAACACGCCCCCGCTAAATACAGAACCAACCCTTGATATTGCTACTATTCCTGAACAAAATCGAATAGTTATAGATTGGCTTGAAGTGACACTTCCTGACGAGTTTCGATTGCAAAATAAATATCATTCCTTGAAGCATTATATCCGTATCTCTGGGGCTAAATTCAGTACTGCTCCCCGTGGCATGAATGGTTATTTGACCCGCATCATTTACGGCAAAGCAGAGATTCTCATGGATGGCTCCGAAGGTATGGGCGTACACGTTATTCTTTCCGGTCAAGCCCTCCGGCAAATGGAGAATAGCCCTCTGGATTTTCTGCATTGGTGCCTCCACCATGATGGGAAGGTTTCCCGGATCGACCTTGCGTTGGATGATGTATCAGGCGAATTGACCCTCAATCGCGTTAAGCGTGCTGTTCGTGCTGGTGCTGCTTCCTGCAAGGCTAAACAGTATCGTCACATGGAAAGCGGTAAAGTCTCGACCGGTGAAGTCACTGGGGAAACTTTTTATTTTGGATCAGCAAAGAGCGATACTCAGTATCGTATTTATGATAAGGCTGCAGAGCAAGGTCTAGATGGGCATTGGGTCCGCTGTGAAGGTCAATATCGGCATGAAAACGCTCATCGTGTCGCCCAGTTGGTCCATGCTGCAAAATTCGATATCGGCCCTATTTTCTGCGGTCTTCTCCGAGGCTATCTCAACTTCTTAAAGCCTTCGAAGACTGATAGCAATAAAAGCCGCTGGAAGGTCGCTTCTTGGTGGCTCGATCTTCTGCAAAGTGCTGAAAAGATAAAACTTTCCGTTCCAAAACAGAAACCTACGATGGAACAGAAACTTAAATCGTTCACTAAACAAATGGCTCCAACTCTGGCAATGCTCGCAAGCTATTATCCTTCTCAAGTGATGAAAGATATGATGATGAATGGTAGATCCAGGTTAACTCAGGAGCAGCTAGAAATGTGTACGATTCCATTCTAACAATTTGCCGTTTATAGGGGAACGGCACTCGCGCAAGGGTTTCTTAACACTGCACTCCCCTACTCTTTCTCATACTGTCAGTTCTTGTAGTTCCAGCTGCTAGAACGATGCATACCGGTAGACTCTCTACTACCGGTTTTTTTATGGTGCGGAACAATGCCGGTTGCGGTTGCGGGTTAACCCCGCACCGCACCGGCTTTAACCGCACCGCTCACCAATCCCGCTAGTTATTTGCTGCTCCGCTACGCCATGCAAAACCATTTGTTTCTCTAAGAGAGACAGGCGCGCAACAGTTTGTAGCTACCTTCGTTTAGGTCAGGCGGCCCGCAAGGCCGAGCGACTGGGGACCCGCACGGGGTTACGTCCCCGTGTGGGGATTGGAAGCGATCCTGAACGACGGTAATAAGCCCCGATCTGTAACACTGGGGCGCTTATCTCAATTTTTTACTTTGACAATGGTGCTAGAAAAGTAGTACTACTTTTATATTCCAACATGGAGGAAATATTATGGCTCATGCTGACAGGAAGCAATTTTCTATTTATTTAACTGATGAGCAAAACGAAAAGATTACTAAGTATGCTAAAAAGCTTGATATCTCAAAGCAAAGAATGATGTCAAATCTCCTTGATATCGGTCTGGAAGATGTAGCAGTTCTTGATAAGATGGGCGTTTTGTTTTTAGGCGCAAGGGTTCGTGATCTAGTTCATAAGATCAAAAATGTTGACCCTGATAAATTGGAGTCTTATTACGACGAATCGGAAGAGAGTTGACGTGTAGGTCAGTTTAATACTAGGATCTCAACCAATAAATGGTACAAGGACAGGTAACGCCAATTACCATATCTTGTATATGACAATTTGAACAGGAAAGCCCCTCAGAGCGCCAACTCCGAGAGGCTTAAACAAGGTGAAGCAGCAGAGCGCCAACTCTTTAGCTTCGTCGAATACCACCATCCTTCGGGGGATCAGGGGATTCTTTTGTGATCATATTTGTAATATGGGGATGTGTCAACCTCTCTCCTTCTTTGACGAATTATCAAAGAAAAACGAGACATTCAAAAACCTATATATTATGCGACGTTAAATATACGTCAATCCGTGGTGGGGTCTCTCGATGACCTCGCCATTCTCCAACCACCAACTTAACCCTAAAGTCACCCCTCTTGCTGATGATCTGGTTGAAGTCTCCCTGACGCTGCCGGATGATCTCGTCCATGACTTCCTCTTAGTCTTAGACTCACTGACAAACCTAGCCACCATTGTCCGAGCCAAGACCCGTTTAGCCAGGTACAAAGATAAGGCCGACGATATCCTTCAGGCCGAACGCTTCAAAGAGCGTGATGCTTTTTTCTATGCTCGTGTCGTTAACCTGTACGACTGTCACATGGCTCGTGGCCTTAAACGTGATGCAGCTATTAAGCTGATCTCTCAGGAGCTACGCAAAGAGAAACATCCTTGGGCCTCGATCGAGTTGGTCAGGTCTTCTCTTGTTGCTGGTGGCCGGCCTCGTCAACGGAAGACTTAAAGCATTACATAAAAGAATTGTTCACCAAGCAAGTCGCCCCGTCCATGGCCTTTCTCTTTAAATATTACGGCCCTGAAACTATGGCCGAAATCATGACAAACGGCATGTCTCGTTTAACTCAGGAACAACGGGAACTCTGTTCGATTCCGTTTTAGAAAGGTTAATGATTTTCTGCAACCCAAGATTTTTCTATGCGATCAAAAACATAATTCTTAACAATATTGCTACCGATAGGACCACCGATGCCTTCAATGCGCAGATCTCCTCCGGCATATTTAGATGACACAGCTTTGGCTTGTTCAAGACTATTTGTAGATTCAACTAGTTTGCCATTGACGTAAAGGTTGTAAATGTAATCGGACATTTCAACTCCTTGAGGCTGATAGCTATTCACGATGCTGATACGCTTAATAATTTATCAGAACATTTAGACATGGCAATCCTTCTGTTTTTTTCTGGATGACTGCAAATAAGCTTTCTGAAAACATCTTAATGATTGGGCTTCCCGCTTTCCAAGCAAAAGCTCTAGCCTGGGATTACAGGCTAGAAAAAATGGATAAATACATGGTGACAATAAAAAAGCCGACTTGTTGTTCAAGTCGGCTTTTTACATGGTCGGGATGATAGGATTTGAACCTACGGCCCCTTGACCCCCAGTCAAGTGCGCTACCAGACTGCGCCACATCCCGTTAAACTTAACAGCGCCGCGAATTATTAATTATTCAATGTCGCTTGTCAAGGACAATTACCGTGTTTTGTTATTGGTTGGAATGTTTTAAGTCCGCGATAATTCCTTCGAGTAATCCTGAGTCGGAAACCCGAATGTGTTCCTGATTGAATTTATTGGCTAATGCTAGCAATATTTGCATGCCTGGAATAATAAGGTCTCCCCTGCCCGCTTCCATTCCTAGGAGTTGTTCCCTCTCTGTGATAGAAAGAGGCTGCATATAAGAGTGTATTTCGCTTAGCCAGCCGGTTGATATGGCGGAATTATTAATAAGGTCTACATCGTACTCAGTAAGTCCAAGTTGCATGGCAGAGAGCGTTGTCACTGTACCTGCCGTACCGATTAATTCGTAGCGCATATGACCTAGTCCTGCGTTGGTAAGCCGCTCGACGAAGTCGTTCATTGTCATTTCAATAAAATTTATACAAGCTTCTGCACTGTCATACTCCTCACAAAGTCTAACCACTCCTAAAGGATAACTATGTTGAAGTTTTGTCTGCTTATTTTGGATACAGATCAATTCCGTGCTTCCGCCGCCAATATCAATGATAATAGCCGTTTGCGGCATGGGATCCATTACGGACAAGACGCCGCTGGTGGTCAGCATTGCTTCGGTGTCACCGGAAATAACGTCGAGTCTGATTCCTGTCTGGTCATGTACTGAGTCAAGGAACTGTTGGCTATTTTTTGCCCTTCTGACCGCTTCGGTTGCCACCGCACGATAACAAGTAACCTTGGCCTCAGCCATTATTTGGCTGAAGTCTTTCAACGCCGCCAGGGTTCTGTCCATACTGGCATGATTAAGGCAGCCATTGGAAAATTGCCCAGAAAGACGCGTTACCTGGCGATGATAGAGCTGGGTTCTGTGTTGTTCGTCTGCGATTAGAAGTCTGACAGTATTGCTACCGACATCAATAGCTCCTAACATTTACTTTTTTCCAATAACGGCTTCAGAAACGTTAAATGTGTGATCGCCTATTTTTTCGAAGCTATGCAGCATGTCGATATATACAAGTCCGGGTTGTACCGCACATTCACCGGTGTTGAGGCGCGAGATATGGTTCATGCGTAAACGCTCTTCCAGATCATCGATAGCGTCTTCATACTCCATGGCACGCTTTTCGATGGTTTTGTCTTCTTTATCCATGGCTTCAATTGTGAATGATAGGAATTCTTTTGCCTTATTGGCAATCTCTGTCATTTCCGTTTCGCCGAGATCAGAGAAGTTGATTTTCTCCTCAATCTTCCTGCTGCCGAGCTGCCATAAATTTTCACAATGATCGCCGATTCGCTCGAGGTCATTGACCATATTCATGAGCGAGCCAATAGTTTCAGAGGTTTCGGTAGAGATAGATTTTTGTGATAATTTAACCAGAAAGGCCATGATCTCTTTTTGTAGTATGTCAACAAGCTCTTCCTTTTTTTCTAAGCCACGAATGCGTTTATAATCCCCATCCTGAAGGAAAAGAATTGTCTCATCGACCATTTCCTGAGCGATCTGAGCCATGCGACGGGTCTCTCGCCGTGCCTGGCCTATGGCAACAGGCGGAGTATTTAAGACCCGGTCGTCAATAAATTTAACCTGAAAAGTCTCTACATCCAGTTCCCCTCGGATCAACATTGTTGATAATTTGGCCAACAGACCGATAAAGGGTAGAAAAACCAGTGTATTGATAATATTGAAGAGCGTATGTGTGTTGGCAATGTGGCGAGCGATGTAGGGTTTGTCTCCAATGGCTGCTGCAAATTGCTGAGCCTGCTCCTGGGTTTGAATTACAAAATCAGCATCACCTGGTGTGATTGAAGAGATAAATTTTAAAAACAGTGGAAACAGCATCAACATGTAAGCGACGCCAATAGCATTGAACAGAAAGTGGGAAAAAGCGGTACGCTTGGCAGCTACATTGGTGCCGATAGCTGCCAGGTTTGCAGTTATAGTGGTACCGATATTTTCACCAAGAATTAAGGCGACACTGGCTTCAAAAGAGATCAGTCCAGAACTCGCTAATGCCAGGGTAATGCCGATCGTTGCACTGCTGCTTTGGACTATAACCGTCAATAGGGCGCCAATTAAAACACCAAGCAGTTTGTAATCACCTACAAGAAGAAATAGTTGGCGAAATTCTTCGCTGGTTTTCAGGGGATCAAAGGCTGTTTTCATGGTCGAGAGACCAAAAAAAAGTAGACCGAAACCGAGGATAATTTCACCTGTATAGCTGGATTTACGGTTACGACTAAAAAGCTTTAGCCCTGCACCGATTCCAATAGCTGGCAAGGCGAATTTAGTAATTTTAAATGCTATAAGTTGAGCGGTGATTGTTGTTCCGATATTGGCACCAAGTATGACGCCAATCGACTGTACCAGAGACAATAGTCCGGCGTTAACAAAGCCAACAACCATAACTGTTGTTGCACTTGATGATTGTATGATGGCAGTAACCGCTAAGCCAACCAGCGCGCCAATGATTCTATTGTTGGTCAGTACCGCCAGAATCTTTCGCATTTTGTCGCCAGCGATCTTTTGCAGTCCTTCGGACATGATTTTCATTCCGAAAAGGAACATTCCAAGACCGCCAAGCAGGCCAAATAACAGTTTCTGACTGAGCAATACCGACATGAGCTCTCTCCGTTTAATTAATGAAAAACAAATGTTTGACTAACCGAATTCTAATAGAACATCAGATATAATGGTAAATTTTGCGCGAATACTATAATGCATAGGCATAATTCTCAACCAAAAAAGGCCAGTGTTAATACACTGGCCTTTTTTAATAGTGTTCCGCGTTGGAATAAGTATACTCTTGGGAGACTTATTTATGTCATTTTAGCGATTTAACGTTGCCAGAAGCATGGTTCTGTAGTCCTTCTTTGCCGTGCGCATCTTACCGATAAAAATTTTCATTATATTCATGGCAATCTGCAGGCCGAGTCTGGGTTTTTCACTGGCAAGAGAATTAAAGGTTTTTCGTTCCAGGCCATAAAGAATAGCATTCTCTGCGATTCTGGCCGTGCTCGCTCGCGGCCCCTCATCAATGATGGCCAATTCACCGAAAATATCTCCTGCACCAAGAACAACCATTATCTGCTCATCCGTTTCGGCGAGCATCTGAGAAATTTGAACTGTTCCGGATTTAATCAGGTAAAGTGCTTCTCCTGACATGTTTTCAATGAATACCGTTTTGCCTTCAGCAATTTTTCTGATTGAAAAGACCGAATTAAGATATTCGATTTCCTTGGTAGCCAACCCTTTAAATAAAGGGCTATCGGACAGGTCTGTTAAGTCAATATCACTCAATTAAATAAGCTCCGTGTCCCTAATCTTTATCTGTAGCTTTCCGCATATTGGATATAATTTAGGGCAGATTGTTTGAGATGATCAAGCTCTTTTTGTGTTAGTTTTCGTTTGAGCTTTGCGGGGGATCCCATGAAAAGCGTTCCTGCGGGGACCACTGTTCCAGGGCTCACGAGTGCACCGGCTGCTATCATTGAATCATCTTCGATGGTAACGTTGTCCATAACGACGGCTCCCATGCCAATAAGGCAACGGTTACCGATCGTACACCCGTGTAACGTTACGTTGTGACCAATTGTAACGTCGTCACCTATATGAGTGGGATAATGTGCATGGTCAACATGAATGACAGTGCCGTCTTGTACATTGGTTCTGTCGCCGATGCGTATATAGTTGACATCCCCTCGAATGACAACGTTAAACCATATGCTGGATTGTTTTCCGATAATAACATCACCAATAATTTCTGCTGAGTTGACAGTAAAAACAGAGGGGTCCAGTTGTGGATGCATGTCCTGATAGCTATGAAGCATTATTAAACCTGTAAGAAATGTATGAACTCAGAAAAAAACCCAACCATTATGCAAATGGATGGGTTTCAAGCCTTTTGACGTAAAAAACGTTATTCGTCGACCCTCTCTCTTAACTCTTTTCCAACTTTAAAGAATGGCAGCTTCTTTTCTTCAACCTGGATGATTTCGCCGGTTTTTGGATTCCTGCCCATATAAGCTTTGTAGTCTTTTACCATAAAACTACCAAACCCGCGAATTTCAATCCGATCATTATCAATAAGCGCCTGAGACATTCCATCAAAAATCAGATTAACAATCTGTTCTGATTTTTTATAGGTCAGATTCTTCTGGATTGATAATGCCTCTATCAGTTCTGACTTGTTCATGTAGGGCCCCCTGAGGCTTTAGCCGGTTATGGGTTTTAAAGCAATCCGTTAGTTATAATAATAAAGACTATACATCAAGACTTTTACATGTCAACCATAGTGCAAAAAAATCAATGAGTTGGCCTCTATTAAATTATTGTGAAGGGGGAAAGTGTCCAGATGACTTTGGCCTCTTCAGCGCCGATATTCTCCCATCGATGGGGCAAGTGAGATTTAAAGCATAGACTATCCCCAGTCTCAAGTATGAAAACTTCATCAACGATGGTCATTTTGAGACGTCCTTCAAGCATGTAAATCAGCTCATCACCTGGGTGATACATATTTTTCCTTCCGCTCTGCCCTCCTTTTTGTACTGTACAATAGAAGGACATGAATTGCGGGTCACGAAGCCCAGATGTAAATGATTCCGTATGCATGTTGAAGTCGTCGTCGTAAACGGTTTTGTCGCGCTGCCCTGGCTTTGTATGGACAATCTCATGCGAAGTCGATACGTCTTCAACGAAATAATTAATGCTTTTGTCAAAAACAGTTGCCAGGCGCATTAAGATTTCAACCGAAGGAATTGTCAGCCCTCGTTCAATGCGCGAAATCATATTGGAAGATACCTGAGATCTGTCTGCCAGTACCTGAATAGTCATGTCCTGCTTCAAGCGAATCTCTTTAAGTTTTTTACCGACGATTTTTTTTACTTGCATGATTATAAATTCTCCCGACTGAAAGCTCAAACATTAGGTGGCGGGGAAACGACCCAAAGGATCTTTGCCTGGTCATTGGACCTGTTGCTCCAGCTGTGCGGGAGGGTGGCCTTGAAGCCGATTGAGTCCCCTTTTTTCAACAGGTAGTCTTCCCCATCAACACAAAAATACAGTGATCCTTCTAATACCATCGCAAATTCTTCACCGGTATGCACCATCCCCCCTTCCCCGCTATCGCAATGTGGCTCGAGGGTGTCGATGAATACGGAGAAGCCCGGATCCCTCAGTCCTTGCAGGAGGCTGGTAATCTGATGCTTATCTTCAAAAAAGAAAACCGGTTCGCCATGTCCTTCTTTGGTGAAAATTACAGTACTGCCTTTTTCAGCCTCTTCGACAAAATAGCTGAGGCTGAGTCCCAGCGCATCGGCCAGTTTCATTAGGATTTCGACAGACGGTATGGTGAGTCCACGCTCAATTCGCGAGATCATGTTGGACGACACCCGAGACATTTCGGCGAGCTCCTGAATGGTCTTGTCCCGTTTCAGGCGCGACGATTTTAACTTTCTCCCTATTAGTTTTTTGATCATAATAATTACACTCCATTGTTATTTAGAATGATGTTTTATCATGAAAGGTATTTATTGTCAACCTAATATGAGATGCAATTAGTCAGAAGTGGTAAATGAAAGAACTTTTTAAAAACGATATGTTGCAGAACTATTCGTGCATTATTGTGAAATATGGATAAATTCATAGTTGGAGAAAATCTGAAATATTTAATTATTTATATTGATGATATATGATCGCTTCTTCTGGATAAAAATAAAAAGCTGTCACATCGCGTTCATCATGGTTGTAGCTGAAGGCGAATCGTCTTCAATAAGTCAACGGCTTGGACTGGTTTGCTGAGTAGCGGCACCCCTTCATTAAGCAGTCCCTGCTCGCGTAAACTGTCAAAAGTATACCCGCTCATAAATAAAACCGGCGCTTCAGTGATCTTTCTGAGCGCGTGATAAAATTCAGGTCCTTTGAGCCCAGGCATTACAACATCCGATACTATGATGTCGATGGCCTCGGAGGTTGATGCTAAATAATTCAGTGCAGCTTCGGCACAGTTACATGTATGAACTGAATATCCAACTGCAGTTAGAATGCTCTCAGTTGAATCTCTAACCAGAGGGTCATCCTCTACCAATAAGATAGTTTCATTTCCACCGGGAAGATCTCCCGCTAATTCCAGGGTGGGATTAGGCAAGCGCTTTTCTGTTAACGGTAGGTAGATGCTGAAGCAGCTTCCGTGGCCAAGGGTGCTTTCTACTTTAATATATCCCTTGTGCTGCTTGATGATACCCCAGGCCATAGCTAAACCGAGTCCAGTGCCTTTTCCTGTGTCTTTGGTTGTGAAAAATGGATCAAATATCTGTTGACGGATTTCAAGGGGAATGCCGGTACCGTTATCCTCAACATTGATTTGCGCATATGCGCCAGGCACGCCGTAGCCATTTGCTTCACAAAACGATTTATCAATAAAACTGACTTCTGTAGATATGGTCAGCTGCCCGCCATTGGGCATAGCATCCCTTGCGTTGGTTGCAAGGTTGACCAGGACTTGTTCAAGTTGAGCTGAGTCGGCAAGGACAATGATCTGATTTTGGGCGAGATTCAAATGATGCTCAATTCGGTTTCCTATGGCCTTAATGAAGATTTCGTGAACCTTTGCAACCACCTGGTTTAAGTCAACAGGTGTTGAGTGTCCTGTTTTTTTTCGGCTATAGGCAAGTAAGCCATTGGTAAGCTGCGCCCCTCTTTCTGCAGCGGCACCTATTTTTTGAATTTTCCGTAGGACTTTTGGTTGGTTGGCGGTTTGAGTTTCCAATAAGCCTACGTAGCCGGAGATTACTGTCAATATGTTATTAAAATCATGGGCAATGCCGCCAGTAAGGGTCCCTATTGCTTCCATTTTCTGTGAATGTTGAAGTTGTTGCTCTAGGGCCTTGCGCCGTGAAATATTGATAAATGTGATGACGGCGCCAACAAGTTGACTGTCCTGATGCATGGGATGTCCCCAATATTCAACCGGTATTGACTGTTTATCAGTATTGATAAAGTTGTCTTCATCAGTAATCTTTCGACCATCTCTTATTGCCGTGATATATGGACAGGCAAAGTCTTGTGAGTCTGGTAGACCATGGGTGAGATTATAGAGCTGCCGCCCCAGGAGGTTTTTCTCACTGCGACCACCAAGGATTTTTAGAGTCGATGGGTTACAAAAAACAATTCTTCCTTCAAGGTTAATTCCGACAATCGCTTCAGCTGTTGAATTGAACAGAATGCGTAGCATTTCTTCACTGTGAGAAAGCTCTTTGATGAAATGCAAGCGCTCCCACTCGGCAGCGGCACGAGAAGAGATGATCGCCAAAAATTCTTCAATATGCTCCTTCTTGTAGATCATTTTTTTTGAATATAAGCACACGGCTCCTAACACAGAATTATTGTGGGCAATCAGTGGCATTGCGATAAAACAATTGACGTCCTGCATTACTCCAAAGATCGGTTTCCTAAAGTAAACGGACGCATTATTTTCATAGAAGACATAATGGCCTTGTTCGACATCTCTTAGCGGCGTTCCTATGGTAGATATTTTAAAACTGGGGATATGTTGATCGTGGTGATAACATGCTCGAATAAAAAAATGGGAATCGGCAAAGTTGCCGATGCAGGCTCCATCTGCTCCCAACCAGGCGCATAAGTTTTTTACGATTTCGTCCAGGCATTCATATCCCGTCAGCCCCACAGTGCTACGTACCAGGGCCTTTATAGTTTCTTCATATTTTTCCCGGACAGAAATGTCTCTGGCCAGGCAGAAATAATATGTATGGGCATTGATTGTCTGCTTCCGGCAAGACATTTCGACATGAATCCATACCCCTGCTTTTGTTAACAGGTCTGTTCGATACAGGGCTTTCCCATGAAGATTTAGCTCGTTGCCAATTTTTTCATAGGCTTGCGATTCTTCCTTGATAATTCGGTTAATGTTGCGTGGCGATAGTAACCTTAGTTCCGCAGAGGTATATCCGAGTAAATCTGTAGCTGCCATATTGGCATTAAGATAAGCGCCTGGTCTGCCATCGGAAAGGCATTCCGATATAAACAGTGCATCGGGCAGGCCATCATAAATTTCGTTAAAGTTAAGTTGTGTCATGCTTGTCATTGAACAGTCTCACCTGTCATAAGGTCTTCCTCTTGCGGTTGCCTCTTAATCTCTCAATATATCAATTATCTGTCAATGAGGGTTTGAATTTCTTATGAAGCGATAAAATTTGAACTTTTTATGGGTGAGGGAGAATTTGTCTTCAGTACTTTTTTTAAATAAAGATCTATGCAAGTTTTGCTAACTATGATAGTTTTCTGCGGTTAAATTTATCAAAAGGAGATGTCTCATGCTGACAGTTTTAATCGGACTGCACATCATTGTATCAATCGCACTGATCGTTATTGTTCTGCTCCAGATGGGCAAAGGGGCTCAGGCCGGTGCATCGTTTGGTGCAGGTGGCAGTCAGGCAATGTTTGGATCTACAGGTGGCAACTTCATGAGCAAGGTTACTGCTGGCGCCGCAATTATCTTTATGCTCACCAGTTTGTCATTGGCATACCTTTACAGTTCTCCGTCTTCTCAAACAGTTATGCCAAGTTCAGTCGCTGCACCTGCTTCCAGTCAACCTGTTACGCCAGATCAAAAATAATGAAATTCTCTATTGACAGCTGAGACTGTGTTGAGTATATATACGTCCGCATTGCCGAAGTGGTGGAACTGGTAGACACGCCATCTTGAGGGGGTGGTGGGAGTATTCCCGTGCGAGTTCGAGTCTCGCCTTCGGCACCAAGATATATTTAGAACGCTCTGTAGAAATTCAGAGCGTTTTTTTTTGTTTTAGACGATATGTATATCGGATACGCCTTCTATTCTCTTTGCTCTTTATTTTTACTTGTCGTTTTTTCTGCTTTTTATCCATCAGGGGTATATTTTTTTGAAGAGATACTGATTATTACTCTTCTGATAAAGTATAATTTTAGAACGGTCCTGTTGTATTATTTCTACTTAATACTTGAAAATCTCATCGTTATTGAGTTTAATGGTTTCTAACGATAACTGATAGTTATTACTCTTTCATCAGAATGAGGTGCACGATGCCATTAACCGGAGAACTTGAAAATTTACCAATTGTAGATGTCATTCAATTGATTCATTCGACAAGAAAATCCGGCATACTGACCGTTTATAGTCGTCGGGGTGAAGGTCAACTCATTTTTAATAATGGCTATATTGTCAGTGCGATCCATTCCAATGAAGATTTAAAAATCGGTAAGATTCTGGTTGAAAAGGGCATCATCAGTGAGTCTGAACTCAATCAGGCCCTTGCTACTCAGCAAGATCAAGATTTTACCCCCGCCCCTCTTATCAGTATATTGCATGAGCAATGTGAAATTTCCAGAGATGACGCTTATAACGCCCTTGAAACATTGATTGAATTGACGCTTGTTGAAATGATCAGCTGGACCAGAGGTATTTTTACTCTGGAAACTGAAGATATTGTCATGCCTGACGACTACAAGTATCTACCCAAGGATTTTCAGAATATTAATCTGGATACACAGATGGTTCTGATGGATGCGTTGCGTATTTTTGATGAAAAAGTCTATGCCGGAGAAATAGAAATATCTGATGAGCCGTTTGAAGGTGAGGTTCCTGGCTTAAATAGTCCGGGCTCACCAATATCTGTTACCAGTATTTCTGACATGGAGCTTTCTGAAGAAATACTGGGCTTGGCAGACCTGGATCAATTGGAAAGAAAAAAACCGCTGTCGTTTGAAGTTCTCGATACTTTCGATCCATTTGATATCCATCGTGAATCTATTGTTCAAGCTCTTCCTTCAATTGCTGAGGAAGAACAAAAAAAGTTGGTCTCTTTTCTGTCAGAGTTCAAACATTTAGACCCAAAGCTTGCTCCGCTTAATATGTCCTCTCAAGCTGTCGTTCTGTATAGTTCTGATCAATTTTTACAGCATGCAGTAATGACCGTATGTCGTCGGGAGGGTCTTTTGACGTTCACACCTGCATCCTTTAAGGATCTTGAAGGGAATTTAAGCAGAGCTCTCAGTAAAGGTTATGATCCGATTCTGGTAATAGGCCTTCCCGATGATCGCAATGCGGATTTTAGCCATGAAAAAATTGGCTCACTACGATCTCATATCAAGCAACTTTATCCAACTATTCCTCAGATGCAGTTGTCGCTTCCGGAAATGTATGATTTTTCTCTTAGTGCTTACGATAGTGGTTGTCGTGCCGTTATCCCCTACCCGCTTCTGAATACTTCCGAAACCGTATTGGCGGATGATCTAGTGAGATTTCTTCGCGCTTTAACCTTTTATATCCGAAATCTTTTCAATGACGCATCTCATTCGCAATCTGCACTACTAAAAAGTTATTTAACCAGGCTTGTCAAAACGACCAGAGCTCCTGATATCTCTTTACTCGTGCTTAAATTTGTCAGTGAATTTTTTTCACGGGCTCTTACCCTGGTTATTGACCGCGACAGTTTGATCATGGAAAGAAGTATTGGGTTGCTACCGGGAGCAGAACGAAAGGTTGCGGCTCCATTGAGGAAACGTATGGCAATCCCGGATAATCATATCTTTGCAAGAATGACTGACGCGGACAGTTGTTATTATGATGAAATCTCACCAAGTTCTTTTCCCGATTCATTTTATGCAGATATAACAGCCCCTTTAGACCAGCATATTCTGCTCTTACCGCTGAAAAGCTGTGGACGCGTGGTAACATTGACATATGCTGATTTTGGTTCACATAATCCAATCTCGGTTCCCCTGGATCTATTGCATATTTTTATGAGGCAAGCAGGTCTGGCTATTGAAAACGCTCTGCTGCGGAAAAATATCAGCTAGGTCAAATCGTTATATTTCGAGGAGCCTTCATGGACATAAAAACATTAAATCAAATTCTTGAAATCGCTTTTGCCAAACGCGTTTCAGATATACATTTTGAAGTTGATAATCCGCCATTTTTCCGTGCGCATGGCCAATTGCTGCGCAGCAAACTGCCAAACCTTACACCTAAAGATACGGAGTTTATTGCAGCGACCATTATGGAGCGTAATAAGAGGTCTTTACCTGATGATTTCTCTGAATTTGATGCATCTTATGCATTAACCAATGGAGGGCGCTTCCGGGTCAGTCTTTTTCGCCAACGAGGGCATATCGGTATTGTCATGAGGGTGATACCACCAGAAATAGGGACATTTACAGATCTTAAGCTGCCTGCTGTTTTGGCTGAAATTGTCAAAGCACCAAATGGCCTGATTCTTGTGACTGGTCCAACCGGTAATGGTAAATCAACCACCCTGGCATCCATGATCAACTATATTAATGAGAAGTACGCGTATAATATTGTCACGATAGAAGATCCCATTGAATTTCTATTCAAGTCACAGAAAAGCTGTATTATTCAGCGCGAAGTTGGCATTGATACAAAGGATTTTGGGTCAGCACTTAAGGCATCATTGCGCATGGACCCAGATGCAATCATGGTTGGGGAGTTACGTGATGTTGAAACCATTGATGCATGTATTAAAGCTTCCGAAACCGGACATCTTGTTTTCTCGACCCTGCATACTCAAGGGGCTGTGTCTACGATCAATCGCATTGTTGGCCATTTCCCTCCAGAATCTCAAGAAATTATCAGGCAGCGGTTAGCGGATATTCTTGTCGCGATTGTATCATTACGTTTGATAGAAGATAAAAATGGTGAAAATGTTATCCCGGTGGTGGAGGTCATGCGTACCACAACAACAATTCAAGCGTGTATCAGGGAAGGCAATCTGAATGATATCAGAGCGCATATTGAAAAAGGGAGCGCACAATATCAGATGCAAACCATGGATCAGCATTTGATTCAACTATGCAAAAAGGGCCTCATTACTGTACGTGAAGCCAAGCGTGTTTCCAATTCTATGGACCTTGAAAGGAAGCTGACTTTTACTTGAGAATGATAAATTACGAGGCTTTTGACCAAATAGAGGTCATTTCAGCCGTTTGATATAAAGCGGCAATCTTTAAGTGGCGGGAGGTTCATAATATCTCCCGCCAACAGATTTTATTCTATCCAGGCGGTATCACCGCTTCCCTGGCGCAGAATCTCAATCTCATCATCCAATAGACTAATAACCGTTGATGCTTCATTTATAGATATTCCCCCATCGATTACCAAATCGACTAATTTGCCAAGTTGATCATTGATTTCATAGGGATCTTCAGGTGTTTCCTGCCCTGAGATATTTGCACTTGTGGTAACCAGTGGGTGACCAAGTTCTCTTACAATAGCTTGGCAAATAGGACTGGCCGGGATTCTGATGCCGACGGTTTTTTGTTTAGTGCTCAATGACTCCGGAACGACTTTGGTTGCATTGAGAACAAATGTATAGGCTCCAGGCAGGTGACGTTTCATTATTTTAAAAGCAAAATTGCTGACTTGGGCGTAATTCGATATTTCCCCAAGATCTGAACAGATAAATGAAAAAGGCTTTTTACTGTCGCGCTGCTTGATCTGAAAAATCTTTTTAATAGCTTTTTTATTATAGATGTCACAACCGATACCGTAGGTGGTGTCAGTTGGGTAAATAATAACGCCGCCCTGTCTAAGGGTTTCTACGACCTGTTGGATGAGGCGAGGCTGAGGGTTTTCAGGATTAATAGTAATAAGCATAGCAATCTCCCTATCAATAGCAGATAGTTATCATAATAACATTTTCAAGCCTGAGGTCTGTTTCATCGCTTCGTAAATCGCTGTCAACTGTTCATAGCTGTGCAGGGCAACAAAGACGGTAATTGCCTGGTAGTTGCCGTTTCCACTCGGTCTGCGTTTTACGTTATTTTGCCCCACCGGAACGTGTTTTTCAATAGCCGCAATTATGTCCCTGTGGAAAACATCGCCTGAGATGCCAACTGCCTTAAACTGATAATGGCATGGAAATTCAATAAGTTGTGAAGGGTCATTTGTCATAATAGTCCCTCGTTACTGTCCGGTGTGTCCAAATCCGCCTTTGCCTCGGGGCGTTTCATTTAGGTCTGCCACAACCTCAAGAGTCGCCTGTGATACGGGTGCAACAACCAACTGGGCGATTCTCTCTCCTGAGCGAATAATAAAATCATCCTTACCATAATTGATCATAATGACCGAGACTTCCCCTCGATAGTCGGCATCTATTGTGCCGGGGCTGTTGACTAAGGAAATCCCGTGCTTTATGGCGAGTCCCGAGCGCGGACGCACCTGAATTTCATACCCTTTGGGAATGGCAAAGGCGAGCCCGGTGGGGATAAGGGCGCGCTCACCATGTCTTAGGATCAGATCTTTCTCAATGAGCGCGCAAATGTCCATGCCCGCAGCCATTTCTGTCATGTATTGAGGAATCTCTGCGTCAGGGTGTAACTTTTTAATCTGAATTAGAGGGTGGTCCATGTGATGTCTCCGCTTCTATTAAACAGCCGGCGAAAAGAGACCTTAACGCCGGCTGTTTAAATCTGTACTATATAATGAAGCGATTATTCGTCTTCAGACAACTCCATTCCAAGGGCTGCTTTGCGCGAAAGCTTGATTTTTCCCTGGCGGTCTATGCCGATACATTTAACCAGAACCTGGTCCCCTTCGTTTAAGACGTCTGTTACATTACGAACGCGCTCATTGGCGAGCTCGGAAACGTGCACAAGACCATCAGTCCCGGAGAAAATTTCTACGAAAGCACCAAATTCCATGATCTTTTTGACGGTACCCATATACAGCTTATCAACCTCTGCTTCCTGGGTGAGGTCGCGAATCATTTTTATGGCCTGTTTTGCCGCAGCCCCATCAGCGGATGCGATATTAATCGTTCCATCATCCTGAATATCGATAGCACAACCGGTAGCTTCGATAATTCCACGGATGTTTTTCCCTCCGGAACCGATGACAGTGCGGACCTGATCTGACTTAACCTTGATGCTGGTGATCTGGGGCGCATGCTGAGACAACTCTTTGCGGGGGGCTGCAATTGCTTTGGCCATTTCTCCAAGGATATGAATCCGGCCAGCTTTAGCCTGCTGTAAAGCTTTTTGCATGATTTCCTTGGTAACACCTGAAATCTTGATATCCATCTGCAGGGCGGTAACGCCTTCTGCAGTACCGGTAACCTTGAAGTCCATATCACCGAGGTGGTCTTCATCTCCAAGGATGTCGGACAGGATGGCAATGTCATCCCCTTCTTTGATCAGTCCCATCGCAATACCAGCAATGGGTTCAGAGATTGGCACACCTGCATCCATCAGGGACAGGGATGCGCCACAGACAGATGCCATGGATGATGAACCATTCGACTCAAGGACATCGGAGACGATACGAATAGTATATGGGAAGTCTTCATGCTTAGGCAAAACCTGTGCTGCACTTCGCTCTGCAAGCATACCATGACCAATCTCACGGCGGCCCGGAAACAAGCGCATGCTGGTCTCACCAACACAAAATGGGGGGAAATTGTAGTGAAGCATGAATTTTTTCATTTCCATGCCCTGAATATTATCCATACGTTGTTCGTCAACGGATGTACCGAGGGTTGTGGTCACCAGCGCTTGAGTTTCGCCGCGGGTAAACAGAGCACTACCATGGGCACGTGGCAGAACGCCAACCTCGCAGGTAATGGGGCGGATAGTTTCCATGTCACGGCCATCGATGCGGACGCGATCGCGTGTTACCATCCGGCGAACAACCATCTTTTCAAGGCTGCCTAACGCGCCAGAGATTTCTTCTTCCCGCCCTTCAAATTCAGTTGCAAGCAACTCCTGAACACGCTGCCGATTCTCGGCAAGGGCTGCGTAGCGATCCTGCTTGGCCCGAATCTTTACTGCTGCGACAACCTCAGTTTCAGCGACCTCAGTAACGCGAGCTACCAATGCTGCATCTTTTTCCGGTACGCTAAATTCACGTTTTGCGTTGGCGACCAGCTTAGTCAGCTCTTCTTGAGCCTGAAGCAGAGGCTGCAATGCCTCATGGCCAAAGAAGATTGCATCTAGCATTTCATCTTCGGTTAAAAATTCCGCTTCACCCTCAACCATCATGACTGCGTCTTTAGACCCAGCAATGACGATTTCAACATCGCTCTCCTTCATCTGCTGTAAGGTCGGATTGGCAATGAGTTCGCCATTGACACGACCAACACGGATGCCGGCAACTGGTCCATCGAAGGGGATATCCGAAATAACAACGGAAGCCGAGGCGGCAACCATAGCATATGTATCTGGGTCGTTGATGAGATCTGCCGAAATAACGGTTGGCATGATCTGAGTATCAAACATGTACCCTTTGGGAAATAATGGGCGCATTGGACGGTCGATCAAGCGAGAGATAAGTGTTTCACGCTCTGACGCACCGCGTTCGCGACGGAAGAAAGAGCCAGGAATTTTGCCACTGGCATAAAACTTTTCGGCATAGTTAACGGTAAGGGGGAAGAAATCCTGTCCTTCACGCATTTTTTTTGCTGAGACAGCAGTACATAAAATTTTTGTTTCACCGTATGTAACAACAACAGCGCCATCTGCCTGGCGCGCAACTTTACCTGTCTCTATGGTTAATGGTTGACCGTTAAATTCGACTTCAACCTTTTGATAGGCCATAAAATACTCCTTATTGTGAGCTCCAGCCGTCTGGAACCCGGTTTAAAAAAGCTAGGAGGATGACCCGAGACAAAGCCCCACTTTCGTCGGGATTTCTCTCCGGACAGCCTCCTTAGCACAAACAAAGCAGCATGTCGGAACATTCCAACATGCTGCTCAAAATTAACGACGAATACCGAGGGCTTTAATAATAGTCCGGTAACGCTCAACATCCTGTTTAATCAGGTAGTCGAGCAAACGCCGACGCTGACCAACCATTTTCAACAGACCACGACGGGAGTGATGGTCTTTCTTGTGGGTCTTGAAATGCTCTGTCAGGTAGGTGATTCTTTCGGTCAGAAGAGCGATTTGAACTTCTGGTGAACCGGTATCACCTTCATGACGCTTGTACTGTTCAATGATTTCTTGTTTACGTTCTGTGCCGAGCACTGTGTTCTCCTTTTGTTTGTGATCGATAAAGCCAGTGGCGTGGCTGTTTTATCATTATCTCAGGCTGCGATTTCTACCATAGTTAGAGTACTTATGTAAAGATCAAACTACTATTAATTAGTCTTTGCTAGGACTCTGATCAGCTCGAAATCCCCCCGTTTTTCTTTGGCGCGGGATGGTGCAAAGTAAGCCATAGCTGCAAGATCATCTGCTGCACATAACCTGACCAGATCCCCTTCCTGAATAGTGTTATCAGAAAGTGATACGTTGGCTAGCCCAGGAGGTATCCCAAAAGATAATTGCTGTATCGCAACGGTGTCAAGCATGGCAGTTGGATAATCTCGCAAAGCGGTGCTTAATGAGAGCAATGCATGTTGACGCACCTGCTCATCTTCGAGTTCTTCCAAAGTGAAGCATTCTGCTAGGGAAAAGTTTCCAGTGGTAAGTCTCTGTAACGCGGTGAGGTGCGCGCCGCAGCCAAGCCGATCACCGATATCTTGGGCCAGGGTGCGAATATACGTTCCTTTAGAACATGCAACCTCTAGGGTAATCCTATTCTCTTGAATTGCAATTATATCGAGGCAATGAATGGTAATCTCACGAGCCTCTCGTTCAACTTCAATACCCTGACGCGCATATTTATAAAGGGGAATGCCATTCTTTTTTAAAGCAGAATACATCGGAGGAACTTGCTTGATCTGCCCGGTAAATTCACGACAGATCCCAGGCAGAGCTGAGGGAAAATCCGACGGAACAGGTTGCTGAGCAATAATCTCACCCTCGGAGTCGAGAGTCGTGGTCGACACACCCAAAAGTAACTCTGCCCGATATGATTTGTTTTCCGCCAGTAAAAATTGAAGAATCTTGGTTCCCTCACCAATCGCAACAGGCAAAACACCAGTTGCAAGAGGATCAAGCGTTCCGGCGTGACCAACCTTTTTAGTATGAAACAGACGACGAATGCGGCGCACACAATCATGCGATGTCATACCGCCAGATTTATTTAATAGAAGTAATCCGTGCACGTGAAATTAGGCTAACAACTTATCAAGGAGGCTGTAGACTGTTCGCCTGGTGGTTTTAAGCGAGCCAGAGAGCGTTGCTCCTGCAGCATTATGGTGGCCACCGCCACCGAGCTCGCGCGATAGCGTGCCAACATCAACGGTTCCCCGGGAACGAAAACTGACTTTAAACGTCTGAGCATCTTTCTGATTAAAAAACAATGCAACCTCAACACCCCGAATCGCACGGGGATAATTAACAAAGCCATCAGCATGCTCACTGGTTGCTCCCGATTGGCGCAAATCTTCGAGTGTCATAGCCATTGAAGCATAACGACCGCAGGGTGAAATATCCAGCGACGGGAGAACAAGAGATAATAATTTCATCCGCTCCGGTGGGTAACTTTCGTAAAGGCTGCAGGCCATTTCCCAAGGATCAACTCCACGCTCGACAAGCTTGCTGGAAACATCAAAGGCTTCAGGATTGGCGCTCGAGTAACGGAAAGATCCCGTATCGGAAAGTATTCCGAGATAGAGGCATTTGGCAACAGAAGTTGAAATATCATATTCGCATGCTTCCAGAATGCGATAAATCATGACAGCTGTTGCGCTCGCTTCAGTATCAAGATAGCAGATGTCCCCAAAATCAGAGTGCGGATGATGATCAACATTAATAACTGTTTGCGCGATGGCCTTAACATCAATTCCGGCCCGGCGCAGATCACCAGAATCAAGGACAAAGCAAACATCGAAAACTTTGTCTGTTGGTACGCCATTAACCAGAAAATCATTTTCCGGAATAAAGCCCATTATGTCAGGGACGCCATCAACGTTGAACGCGGTAACATCTTTGCCGATATCGCGCAGAGCAAGGGCTAAACCCAAAGTTGACCCAATTGCATCGCCATCTGGATTTTCATGGGCAACGACAAGAAAACTGTGATTATTTTGAATCTGTTGACGTATCTGCTGCAGGATCATCGAGGTCATCCTTAACCTGGCGTAAAAGTGCTTCAATTTTTTGTCCATAACCGATGGACTCATCATAATGAAAGCGCAGATCCGGAACTGAACGCATGCGCATAATCTGGCTGAGTTGACGCCGCATAAACGGCGCTGACTTTTTCAACCCCAGTTCCGCATCTTTACGTTCCTCTGCCTCATCCGTTACAGTAAAAAATACCTTAGCTATGCTTAAGTCTCGTGCAACCTTAACATCAGTTATAGTGACACTGGATATCCGTGGATCCTTGAGGCCAAACATGATTAACTGGCTCAACTCTCTAAGAATCTGTTCGGCAACTTTTTCAGGGCGATAACCACTCAAAGCCTATTTATCTCCATAATTTATTAAATCAGTATCAATGCTGATAATTTCAGCCAACCCAGCCTGATAGATGTCGTCTTCAATCTGTGCGAATACGGCCAGAATAACAGAATCGTGACTGGCAGTCATGCTTCCGCCTAAAACAGCTCTTTGCAAAAGATCCAGACACCCCACTTCGGCAATAGAGACAGGGTGTCTGGATCTTATTCGGTTTAATATGCGGGCAACGGTAGATCTTTTTTGTTTGCGGGTGTGACAGTCAAATAACCGCATATCGATGATGATGACTCCGACCGTCATACCGCTTCACAATTAAAGAGATGTTTTGATCTCTTCCATCTCAAAGACTTCGATAATGTCACCAACCTTAATGTCATTGTAATTTTCAAGGCCGATACCACACTCGTATCCAGTGGCAACTTCACGCACGTCATCCTTGAAGCGCTTAAGGGAGCTGAGTTTACCTTCCCAGATAACGACATTGTCACGGACAAGACGTGTCTGAGCGTTACGAATAATTTTACCATCAAGAACGTAGCAACCTGCAATCGTACCAACCTTGGAAACATGGAAGGTATCGCGAACCTCAACGTGTCCAAGCTCTTTTTCCTTCAAGGTCGGCGCCAGCAGGCCTTCCATAGCATCGCGGATGTCATTGACGGCATCGTAAATGACGCTGTACAGGCGAATATCAACCTTTTCAGTCTCTGCCAAGATCCGTGCCTTGGCTTCCGGTCTGACGTTAAAACCAAGAACAATAGCGTTGGACGCTGTTGCCAGAGTAACATCACTTTCCGATACACCGCCAACACCAGTGTGGATAACATTCAAGCGACAGGCAGCGGTCGAAAGTTTTTCCAAGGCATCTCTGACAGCTTCGACAGATCCCTGAACATCAGCTTTGATGATGACAGCCAGTTCTTCAACTGTACCTTCCTGCATCTTGGCAAACAATTGGTCAAGAGAAACTTTACTGCTTTTAGCAAGATCAAGTTCTCGCTGCTTTGACTGGCGGTGTTGCGAAACGTCTTTAGCCGCCTTCTCATTTTCAACCGCGTGAAAGGTGTCACCGGCATCGGGCACGCCACCCAGACCAGTCACTTCGACAGGGAATGACGGTCCAGCTTCTTTCACTTGAGTACCATTTGCTGCAGTCATTGAGCGAACTCGGCCAAAATGGAGCCCGGCAACGATAGAGTCGCCAATTTTCAGGGTTCCGTCTTGAACCAGAACGGTCGCTACGGGACCACGACCTTTATCAAGGCGAGCCTCGACGATGGACCCTTTGGCGCGCTTTTCCGGGCTGGCTTTGAGTTCAAGCACTTCGGCCTGTAACAATATCATTTCAAGAAGAGATTCAAGATTAAGATGTTGTTTGGCCGAAACTTCAACGAAAATAGTATCGCCACCCCACTCTTCAGGGACCAGCTCATACTCGGTCAACTCCTGTTTGACCCGGTCCGGATTCGCATCAGGCTTGTCGATCTTGTTAATAGCAACAATGATCGGCACCCCGGCAGCTTTGGAGTGGTTGATAGCCTCTCTGGTCTGAGGCATGACGCCGTCATCTGCTGCTACAACAAGGATAACAATATCCGTTACGCCGGCACCACGGGCACGCATCGCGGTAAATGCTTCGTGTCCAGGGGTGTCGAGGAAGGTAATTTTACCGCCATCAATTTCGACGTCATAGGCACCAATGTGCTGAGTAATACCACCAGCTTCACCCGCGGTGACGTTAGCGGCACGAATTGCATCGAGAAGACTTGTTTTGCCATGGTCAACGTGGCCCATGATGGTGACGACTGGCGGACGAATCTCCAATTGACCGGAGCTGTCCTCACTGGCTGTTGAAGATTCGACTTCGAGAATAGTCTCTTCATCGAAGGCAACGTTTTCGACTTCGTAACTGAATTCAGCCGCAAGTATGGCAGCTGATTCGTAGTCGAGAGGATGATTAATCGTAACCATGGTCCCCTGACGCATAAGTTCAGCGATAAGTTCACTCGCTTTAACGCCCATACGCTTAGCCAACTCACCAACAGTAATAGAGTCGCTGATACGAATAATGCGCTTGATTGCTTTAGTGATTGTTGGCTCAACAGTTTTACTTTGTTTACCCTGTTTGCCGCCACGTTTCTTTTTTGAACCCATGCGGCCGGGTTCAAAAACTTCGACCCGACGACCTTTTCTTGATACGCGCCCATCCTGTTCATCAAAGGTCTCATCATTGCGGCGACCTTTTTTACGTTTTTTGTTGGTGCGTCCTTCTTTTTCAGGCAGCGGCTGCTCAATCGGAGCAATCGGGGCAACATCAACACGTTTGCGTGCTGGTCTTGGTGCCTCGGTACGTTCGGTACGTTCAGGGCGGTTGGGCCGTGCTGGACGCTCTGAATGCCGACCGGCAGGTTGTGATTGTTTTTGCAGCTGTGGCAACTCAACACGGCCAAGAATCTTAGCTCTGTCTCCAGTCGGTTTGTCTGGATTGATTCTTGCCGGGCTATGATGTTGCTCGGGTTGTTTTCTGGGTTTGTCCGGAGCTTTGGCTCTTGGTGTATACGGAGCGTGCGCTTTAACCTCTGCCACTTTAACTGTTGTTGCTGGCACCTCAGGCTCTGGTGCAACAATCTCTGTTTTCTGGGCGATTTCTTTAGGCTCCTCCGGCACTTCGACTGTAGGCTTGTCAAATACTGGAGTGGCTGGGGCATCACTAATAGCAGACTCAACAACTGTTGCGGGGGGCTGCTCCTCAGAGGCCTCGGTTGCTGGTGCTGGAGTCACTGTTTGAGTCGTTTCAGTTTCAGGCGGCTTGGTTGCAACAGACGGTTCATCCATGTCAGCACTGGCGACTACTGCGGCACCGGAAACCTCGTCTAGAGAAGGCTCTTCGGGTACCGATGCAGCCTCAACTTCTGCTGTATCTTCCTCTTTCTGAACTACGGTTTTTCTTCTTCTGATCAGACCTGGTTTGATTCTTGCCTCTTCAATCGTCTCGCCAGACGCATCTTTTGAAGATTCGAATCTTCTGACCTCATCGTCGCTCAGCATGCTCGTCGCGGAATCGACCGTCACGCCGGCATCGGAGAGTTTCTTAATCAGATCTTTAACATCAAGACCCATAGTTTTTGCGAGTTCGCTGACTCTTACCTTGCCCATCAATTCTCCCTTACCAGTAGCCTGTATCTAGATAATTCATTGAGCATTGTATCGACAAGACTACCTGAAAGAATGCCTACAACACTTCTTTCCTCTTTGCCGAGTATTTGCCCTATCTTGTCTTTATTAAACACCCTCATATGCGGTATCTGCAAACGGATTGCAGCAGATTCAACCTTCTTGCCAATTTCAGGAGAAATGTCCTGGGCAATGACAATAAGACCGAATTCACACTGGGGTTTGCGAAGCTGATCAATGACCATGTTACTACCGGACGAAATGATTCCGGATTTACGCGCCATGCCCAGCAAACTTTCAAACCGATTCATTATTGCATTAGTCAGCTGCCACTCAAGACTTGAGTAGTCTGCTTTTAGGCAGTGCCCACGGAAACTGCGCATGAATCCATTTTTATCAACAGCTTTCTTTAAACAGGCAGGATTTAAACAGGTATAAGCACCTCTGCCTGGAAGCTTGTGACGGTAGTCGACCAATAGTTGACCATCTGGAGCTACAACGTAACGGATCAGCTCGTTCTTGTCCAGCGTTGCCCGACAGGCAATGCATGTCCTTTGCGCCCCTTCTTTAACCTTACCCATAATGCTTAAATACTATTCCTGTTCAGAAGCATTTTCGTCGTCAGCAGGTTGATTGTCTCCAGCCTGAGCGGCGGCCGCTTTGGCCTCTTCCTGCTCTTCCTCCTGAGCTCTTGTCTCACTTTTAATATCGATCTTCCAGCCAATCAGTTTTGCAGCAAGGCGTACGTTCTGTCCTTTTTTACCAATAGCTAAAGAAAGTTGATCGTCAGGAACAATTATTTCCATTGATTGACCTTCTTCATCGACATAAACCCTGGACACTTCAGCAGGAGCTAAAGCCGCACACGCATAACGCGCTGGATCGGGAGTCCAAGGAATGATATCGATACGCTCGCCACGCAGTTCGGTAACAACATTCTGAACTCGGGAGCCACGCATACCAACACATGCTCCTACGGGATCAACATCAATATCATGAGAAACAACTGAAATTTTCGCACGGCTGCCAGGCTCACGGGCCGCCCCCTTGATCTCTACAATCCCTTCAGCAATTTCTGGCACTTCCGAGCTGAACAGCGATATGAGTAGACCCGGATGGGTACGGGACAGGATAATTTGAGGCCCCTTGGCAGACATTTTAACTTCGGAGATATAGGCACGCACACGATCAGACTGGCGATAGTTCTCACGCGGGACCTGCTCACGATTCGGCAACAATGCCTCAGCACGGCCAAGGTCTACAATCAAATCACCACGTTCGTAGCGTCTTACAATACCATTAACAATTTCACCAACACGGTCTTTGAATTCATTGTAGACGCCTTCACGTTCAGCTTCACGTACTTTCTGAATGATGACCTGCTTTGCTGTTTGTGCAGCAATCCTACTAAAACTACCAGCTTCCAGCATCATCCCGAGTGAATCGCCGATCTCGACATCAGGATCGACTTCGCGAGCTTCCTCGATATCAATTTCTTTGTAAGAATCGACAACTTCATCTACAACAGTAACAAATTCAAAAACCTCAACTTCGCCGATTTCGTCATTATAATGAGCTTCAAGATCTCTGGTATTTCTGAATTTCTTATTAGCTGCAGAAAGGACAGCAGACTCTAGAGCTTCAACAAGAACTTGACGATCTATGCCTTTATCCTTAACAACCTGATCGATGATGTGATTGAGGTTACCCACCATCCTGTATATCCCCTTTTAAATGCTTGCCGACACGATTGCCGGATGTGAAAAATTGTTCAACCTAAAATTCGAATTTCAGGTTTGCCTTCTCTATTTGATCAAGATTCAATTCAAGTTCGACTTTTGCACGGCCCTGCAATTGAAGTTTAATGGTGTCGCCTGTTACGTCTACAAGGGTACCCATAAACGTTTTTTGCGCCTTTTTACCGTCTTCAACAGCAACAGGGAGGATGGTTTTTAGCTTTATCTGTTCGCCAACAAAACGCAGAAAATGTTCCCTGGTTTTAAGGGGACGCTCGATTCCCGGAGAAGACACTTCAAGATTGTATGCTGTCGGAATAACATCTTCAACATCAAGCAAGGAACTTATTTCACGACTAGCATCAGCACAGTTATCAAGGGTGATGCCACCTTCCTTGTCGAGAAAAAAGCGCAAGGTCCAGCCATGCGGCTCCCGCTTATACTCAAGGTCTACCAGCTCAAGGCCTAAATCTTCAAGTACCGGCTGAACAAGATCTGCAATTTTTTCTATTACTGAAACCATACAACCTCTAGGCAATAAAAAAAGCGAGCCATGGGGCTCACTTTTCAATGTTTCTTTAAAACTGCACTTTTATAGCACTTCGATTTAAAGCTTGCAAGAAAAATCTGGTTATTATTCATATCTATAAAGATTGGGTAGAACTTTATTATTGTTGCGTAATCGGGCTTTTCTTAAAAAATCGGGCTGAACCAGGTACCCTTTTGTGTTAGCAAGATAACTGTCAATCATGGCCTTTCTTACAGCGTCTATTTTATGCGTGGGAACGGCCATTTGATCAAGGACCTGCTGATAGCTGATGTTCCTGTCATTCAGAGATGTGACCTTAACGAGAATGGAAACCTTATTGTAGTCGCCAAAATAGCGATTTGACTGGTCAAAGAACTGAACGACGATTGTGTTATCAAGTGCTACTTCCTGAATCAGAGTCATACTATTTTCTCGCAAGTTTGGCGCCTGAAAAAACGTCGATCTGGTTAAACAGGCCCCTCAAAATTTTGACTTCTTTTTCATTTAACCCGGCACGACCAAGCATCCTCCGATAACTGCGCAGTATGTGATCCGGGTTTTGAGGGTTCAAATAGCCAATGTTGATCAAGGTTTGGCGCATATGCTGAAACATGCCCTCAATTTGCTCATTGGTTGCCAGACTCTTGCGACCGTAAGTCTGTTTCTGCATAACACCATTGACCCTGATAACTTCATACAGGCAGAGACCAACTGCCTGTGCCAGATTCATAGAAGGCTGTTGGTCGGACGTCGGGATGGTAATAAAATGATGGCATAAATCAAGCTCATTGGTCAGCAGACCATTGTCTTCTCGCCCAAAAACAAGAGCGACGGTCCCTTCTTCTGTGGCCGGTACAATTATCTCGGAGGCATCTTCCGGATGCAGCATGTTTTCACGGTAACGTCCAAAACGGCGTGTCGTTCCGAAGCTGGCAACACAATCATTTAGGGCGCCGGCCAATGAACTGAATATCTTGGCATTTTCCAAAACACCAGTGGCCTTGACAGCCATCATTTGCGCATCGCGACATAAGTGATCAACTTGGGGGTTAACAAGGCGTAAATCAGTAAAACCAAAATTAAGCATTGCTCGACATGTTGACCCGATATTGCGTGCTCCTCGTGGTTCAACCAGGACAACGGCCAGATTATTTCTGTTCAAAACTACTCCTGTTATTGCAGTCAGGTGGACAATATAAAGGGTAACATTTCCGGAGCAAACCCGGATTCACGATAGTGCCTGAACCTGTCTCGGGACTGATCCGCCAAAATCTCATCGTAAATTTCTGCAAGATCGATGACTTCACTGAAATGCTTTATGAAATTAATGGAGCAGGGATTTCCCATGATCAACGTTGTTGCTCCATTACAATTATTTTCCTGTGCGGTAATGACGATTGGCTCTGAATGACAATCGATAGCCCCACTGTCAAAGCAATGCGGCAGAAATGAAGCTTTGTCCCAGGTCCATAAAAACCGATCCAGTGCAATAGCCTGCTCCGGTTCCTGCAAATAAACAAGTATCCGTTGGCCATTTCTACTAAAAAAAGATTCGATAAGCTGGCATAGCAACCGGGCCTTCTCCGGACGTTCCTGCTTAACAAAGTAGAGTTTGGTCATGATTGCTTTAAGAGCTCCTGCATCAGTTTGTACCCGGGAAGAATATCGTTGCAGGCCTGCTTGGCGTAATTTTCAGTGTAAGAACAGTCCTTGTTATTCTGTTTTTTTGAAGAATCAAAAATAATATAGGGAACGGGGGCTGCCGTATGAGTACGTTTTGCAACCGGGGTTGGGTGATCAGGGGTGATTAAAATTCGACAATCACCAATCTCATCAAGGTTGTCGAGAATAGTCCCAACAACCTCTTTGTCAAAACTTTCTATGGCGCCAATCTTTTCTTGCAGCAGTCCGCCGTGGGCCGCTTCATCAGGAGCTTCAACATGAACGTAGACAAAATCTTTGTCTTTCAACGATGCAATTGCGTATTCGGCTTTACCTTTATAGTTGGTGTCAATATAGCCGGTTGCTCCGGGAACCTCGATGATATCCAACCCCGCATTTACCCCGATCCCTTTAATTAAATCAACTGCAGAGATAACCGATCCGCTAAGTCCAAAAAGTTCCTTGTAGGTTTGCATCGAAGGTTTTTTGCCGTGCCCCCACAGCCAGATAGAGTTTGCAGGAACCTTATGGTCTGCAACCCTGCGATTGTTGACGGGGTGATCATGAAGCAGCATCTGGGCTGAATTAGTCAGGTCATAAAGAACGTCAGCGCCTTCCCCTTGGGGTAAGTAATCTTCGATACTTAGGGTTGAAATGTCATGTGGAGGGGTAAATGTCAGTTGTTCTTTGCCGTTTTTCCAGACCAGCAGGTGACGGTATGAAACGCCAGGGTAAAACATAAATTCATCACCACCCAGTTCTTTCTGTAGGGTAGCAATAAGCTCTGAACTTTCTGATGTGCTGATGTGCCCTGCTGAGAAGTCACCCATATACAATTTACCGAAATGAGCTTCAAGCCAGACAAAGTTAAGTCGGAAAGCGACATCGTTAGGGTCTAAAGCCACTCCCATGCTGGCCGCTTCCAGTGGCGATCTGCCGGTATAGCAATCCTCGGGGTTGTAACCAAAAACTGATAGATTTGCGACATCGCTTCCAGGATGATACCCTGGTGGAACTGTCGCAGCGAGTCCAAGAAAGCCACTCCGGGCCAGGCGGTCCATATTGGGAGTGAAAGCAACTTCTAATGGTGTCTTCCCTCCTAAATCGGTATTGGGTTCATCGGACATACCATCACCAAGAAGAACAATATATTTCATTATTGCAACCTTTTAACCCCTCGGGTGAAATTGTGTGTGAATCTTTTTCAGACGCTCTTGCAGAACATGGGTGTATATCTGAGTCGTTGAAATATCTGCATGCCCCAGCATACTTTGAACCGAACGCAAATCTGCACCATTCTCAAGCAGGTGGGTCGCGAAAGAATGACGCAGAATGTGCGGGTAGACCGGTTTACTGATGCTGGCTTTTAATGCGTAAGCGCGTAAATTTTTCCAGAATCCCTGACGACTCATATTGAGTCCGTGGCGATTCAGAAATACGAAATCGATCTTGTTGTCTTTTTTTAGAATTAATCTACCCTCGTGCAGATAATCAAGTAAAAATTCGAGAGCGACCTCCCCCAAAGGAATAAGACGCTGTTTTGCCCCCTTCCCTAGCGTTGTAATACACCCAACATCGGCTTTGATGTCACTTAACTTCAGATTGACCAATTCCGATACCCGCATGCCGGTTGCGTACAGGACTTCAAGCATGGCCCGGTCTCTTTGAACCGCAGGACCTGAACCTTGTGGTGCGGTCAGTAAAGATTCAACTTCACTCTGAGATAACAGCTTTGGCAGGGGTTGATAAATCTTAGGGGTTTCGATTAGAGCCGAAGGGTCCACAATGAGAAGGTTTTCCTTAACCAGAAATCGATGAAAGCCTCTTATGGAACTTAACACGCGTGCCCGACTGCGCGGAGAAATTGCCTTCTTTTTCTGCAAGAAGGTCAAATATTCAATAACGTGCGTCTGCTGGATCTCTGCTGCCCCTGAAAGATGACATTGTCCCTCCAGATAGTCGGCGTAATTTGTCAGGTCGCGACCATACGCACTCAGGGTGTTTGGGGAAAGCCCTTTTTCCACCGTCAGAAAATTTAAAAAACGATCGATAAGATCATTCATGCCAGGTAATCAGCCTAAACGTTCAAGGAGCACTGATTTTATCTCCTCGATTTTCTTCGGATTGGTAATTTTCTGACCAAAGATATCCTGAACATAAAAGACGTCTGCCGCCTGATCGACTTTTGTCGCAATTTTGGAAACGGCAATATAAAGGCCAAGCTCTTTTAATGTTCTGGTGATCTCGTAGAGGAGACCGACTTTGTCAGTAGCATAGATATCCAGGACGGTAAAATTATCAGAAACCTCATTGTCGAGCTCAACCTTATTGGGCCGTTTGGGCCGATCACGTTTGATGGTGAGGTATGAAGGCTGATGGCATTTAGCAATCAGGTCTTCTACTTTGACACGTCCTTCGATAACCGCTGACAGGTCGCGTTCAACCCGTTTCCATTTTTGAGCATTATCGACAACTTCTCCAACGGTATTGTTTACCTGCAAAATGTCAAGAACTGCACCTGTTTTTCTGGTATGAATCTGGGCACCCAAAATGTTGATTGAATGGGAAGCAAGCACACCGGCTATATAGGAAAAGAGTCCGGGACTATCAATGGTAGCGATGGTCAATTCGGTATAATTAGAATCATGGTAATGCTGCACGTCCATAGCTAAAGAGTCTTTGCCACGGCTCAGGGCCAGGCGCAAGTGAGGGATAATCTGCTTAGACCGATAACTCATTAAATAACGATTATTGAGACTGTTAATCGCACGATTTACTGTAGCCTCGGAAAATTCACCCAGAAGTGCCTCACGAACTTTACGTTTACGATTACGTGCTTTTTCAGAACGCTGCTCCTGATAAAAGTCCTTTTTCTCTATAATGTCATAGGTTTTTTCATAGAGTTCCTGCAGTAGGGACCCTTTCCATTCAGTCCAGACATCCGGGCCGACAGCCTTGATATCTGCAAATGTCAGCAGGTACAGCATGCGCAGATTCTCGCTCATGGTCATCAGTTCTGCAAATTGAGCGATCATGTTCATGTCCTGCAGATCGCGGCGTTGAGAAATATGTGCCATCTTCAAGTGATGCAGTACCAGAAATTGCAGCCGTTGCGTGTCTTCGCGATTAAGCCGCATGCGCCGAGCTATGGTCGGAATCATCTCAGCACCACGAATGCTGTGGTCCTTGCCGCTCCCCTTGCCAATATCATGAAACAGAATAGACAGCAGCAGCAGCTCTCTTTTTTCTATATTGTTAGCGACATCGGTAAGCAATTCATGCTCTTTGGCGTATTCACCTGTCCATAATTTTTCCATTTCTTCAATGGCGAACAGCGAGTGAATGTCGACGGTGTAAATATGGTAAAGATCAAATTGAACCTTACAATAAATATTCTTGAATTCAGGAATGTATGCGTTTAGTAGATGCAGATGGTGCATTTTACGCAAAGTTTGGCCAACACCTTTGGGTTTGCGCAGGATCGCCATGAAGGAATCATTCATCCGTTTTGAGCGCCTGACCTTGTCATTAATAAGATGAAGGTTCTCGCGTATCAGGAGTTTGAGCTCAACGGCCATTTCAGCTTCCTGCTTATGAGTCAGCTCAAAGGCGACCATCATAAGAGCTGGGTCTTGAATGATCAAATTGTCATCTTTTATGCGCAACTCGCCACGGATGATATAAAATCCATCCTCAAGATTGCGTCGCCCCAGAAAGGTGAAGACGCCGTTCGGCTGGTTGCGGCGCGTTGCATTTAAAATGATTTTTGAGGCCAGGTGTTCAATGCGAATAGCATTGGCATAATAGTCCTGCATGAAGCTTTCTACTGCAGAACTGGACGAGTTTTTTCTATAGCCTAAAAAGTTGGCTATCTTTTCCTGTAATTCAAAAGTTAGTTGGTCCGATTTTCTTTGATTGTTGAAGTGTAGAAAATTACGAATATTCCATAAGTAATTCTGAGCCTTTTGATATTCGTCAATTTCTTCCTCAGAGACAATGCCTTTGATCAGTAAATCACGCAAATTGGCAGCTTTGAATTTGACTCTGGCAATCCATAGCGCGTCCTGCAACTCCCTGAGTCCTCCTTCCCCTTCTTTAAGGTTTGGCTCAAGCAAATAGACAGATGATCCGTATTTGCGTTTCCTTTCTTCTCTCTCCTCAAGTTTAGCCACAATGAAATTCTGAGTATCATGGCTGATTACATAGGGGATAACCGTTTCGACGAAATTATGGAAGACCGTCTGACTGCCGGTCAGAAAACGGCCGTCCAGAAGGGATGTTCTTACGGTACTATCCTTGGCTTCTTCGATACAACTACTTCCCGAACGGACACTGTAGCCGATATCCAGGTTGAGATCCCATAACATGTAAAGCATACGGTCGGATATTGACTTGGCGGTAGCTGCTCCTTCCGGAGTATAATAAAACATCAGGTCGAGGTCCGAGCGAGGACTCATCTCGCTCCGGCCGTAGCCACCAAGAGCGATCAGTGCACAACCGTTTACACCTCCGGGGTCAAGGCCTACAGTTGAAGCCTGATAAAGCCCAACTGTTAGCTGATCATAAATCCTAGTCAGTTCATTTACAATTTTACGTCCGCCGAATCCGCTCTCATTGAGCTTTGCGATACGGGTCAATTGCTTGGCAAGATAGTCACCTGCAGCAGCGACAATTGTACTTCTTTGTTTGTCAAAGTCTAAAACCCGATCAAAAAGAAATTGATCCTGATCATTTTCTAAGATTTGACTGGTTGTGGTCATCGTCATCGTTTGGCAACCTGATCTAAGCTAGCGGAATAGTGTTTCACACCGTTGGCAATGCCAGAGGCAACACGTTGTTGAAATGATTTTGAAGTAAGCCGTTTAACTTCGCGCGGGTTGCTGATAAATGCAGCTTCCACAAGTACAGAGGGCATAGTCGCTCCGAGTAATACATGAAAAGGCCCCTGTTTAACTCCAAGGTCACGAATATTGCTGTACTTGGATTCCAAGCCCTTGACCAATGCCTGTTGGACCTCCGCAGCTAGCCGACTGGATTCGTTGATTTTAGCATTTGCCATCAAGTCGAACAAGATCGCTTCGAGATTACCCACATCCTGCATTGACGTACCGTTTTCCCGTGCTGCGACCTCGGCAGCCTTGTCGTTTTTTGACAGATTCAGAAAGTAGGTTTCAGTTCCATAAGCCTTGGAATTTCTACTCGCATTAGCATGCAAGCTGATAAACAGGTCTGCTCCGACCTTATTGGCATAGGCGGTACGTTCTTTAAGTTCAAGAAAACGGTCCTCGGTTCTGGTCAGTAACACTTTGACTTTAAGCTGTGTGCGCAATTCTTCGGCGACAGCCTTGGCCAGTTCCAAGGTGACATCTTTTTCAAAAACATTATCAGGGCCAACTGCTCCAGGATCTTTGCCCCCATGGCCCGCATCAACAACGATCAGGTGTATCCCCTCATCATGTTGTTCCTGAGGCACATGGAGTACAGGAATCTTATCGGCCTGATCATTTAAGATATTGGCAATGTCATCATCTTGCGAGGCGGGCGCTGGAATCGCATTTTGACTGGAACTGATGCCTGCAGCAGTTGATGAACCGAGTACGTCAATCACTACCCGGTAAGGATTTTGTAATAAATTAAGGCGATATTCTGTTTGTTTGTTCAGGTCTATAACCACGCGGGTTTTGTCAACGCTGTATTGAGCGGTTCTGACCTGCTTGACCAGCCCATTCCTGATCGGTACCTCTGGAGCGACAGTCGGACTTGTTTGGGTATACATCAGATCGAAGAAGATACGGGGACTGTCACCATTCAGAACGACAGGCTTGGCGACCACCGGAGCCGTAAGGTCCAGTACGATGCGAGTATATTCGGGGCCGCTCCAGTAGCGAATTTTCTGCAAGGTTGGTGCAGAGCCAACACTCTCATCAGCATATTTATTTAGCGCTTCGGGGGCAGGAGGAACGGTAGAATCTTCAAGGCCCAGAGCCTTGATACGACTCTGTGCCTGCCTGACCATGTCGCCTGAGGCATAGGAAGACACTATCTGCTGATAGTAAGATTGCGCCGCAGGAAAATCCTGCAGTCTGGTTTCTGCGGTTCTGCCAGCATGAAACAGGGCATCATCAGCAAGAGAGCTGTGTGGAAAACTCTGAATCAACCGTTTATAGGCTATAACTGTTTCACGGGCGTCATCAGTGCGGCCAGAAGCCATTGATAAGCCATCCCAGGTGCGGCCGAGTAAATACAGGGCTTTATCCAGTGACGGGTCCTGCGGGTGACTCTGGATATAACTGGAGAAACGGCGAATCAAGCGCTCCCAATTGAGGCGCTGTTTCTGTAACGATACGGAAGTGGCCAGTTTCCGGTAGTCATTGCGAAGAGCATCATACGATTCTGCGTTCACCGGTCCTGCTGCGAGTAAACAGATCAGTAAACTGACAATTGACAGAATAACTTTATAATATTTCATCAAAGTAACTTTTTTAGCTCATGCAGAATATTTAACGCTTCAAGTGGGGTCGTCTGACTGACATCAATACGCTCAAGATGAGCCCTGACAACATCTTCAATTCCGGTCGAAAATAATGAAAGTTGATTGCTGGTCGCTTTTTTTGGTTTCTCTGTGCTTTCACCAATGCGGGGTTCGCCTTCTCGAACGAACTCACCCTTTTCAAGATTACGTAGAATCTCTTTGGCCCGGGCGATTACCGTGTCCGGGAGGCCAGCCAATCGGCCAACCTGAATACCGTAGGAACGGCTGGCGCCACCGGTGATAATCTTTCTTAAAAAAATGATCTGATCATTCCATTCTTTGACCGCGACGTTGTAATTTTTAACTCGATTGCGGGTTATTGCCAAGTCAGTAAGTTCGTGGTAGTGGGTGGCAAACAAGGTTTTTGCAGCAATCTTGGGATTATCATGAAGATATTCAGCGACAGCCCAGGCAATGCTGACACCATCATAGGTTGATGTCCCCCGACCAATCTCGTCCAGAATAATCAGACTGTTTGCTGTGGCATGGCGCAGGATGTTCGCTGTCTCGGTCATTTCGACCATAAACGTAGACTGCCCTTTGGCGAGATTGTCACTGGCTCCAACACGAGTGAAAATACGGTCAACAACGCCAATATGCGCGTTTTCAGCGGGAACAAAGCTACCAATTTGCGCCATCAGGGTGATCAGCGCAACCTGACGCATAAATGTTGATTTTCCAGCCATGTTGGGGCCTGTAATTATCAACAACTGGTTTTTGTCCTGATCAAGAAGCGTATCATTCGGGACGAAGGCTTCTTTCAAAGGCATCCCTTCGACCACTGGGTGGCGACCACCATCAATTTTGATGATACCTGATTCGTCGATAACCGGTGCGACATAATTGCGCTCATGGGCCAGATCAGCAAGTGCCAGCAATGAATCTATCTCAGCTAACGCTTCAGCACACTGCTGAATCTTCTTGGAGTCTGCCGCGGCTTTCAGGCGTACCTCCTGAAACAGGTTGAATTCCAGCTCAACCATACGATCTTCAGCACCAAGTACCTTATCCTCATATTCCTTAAGGCGTGGTGTAATAAACCGTTCGGCATTCGACAACGTCTGTTTACGTTGATACTCTTCTGGGATCCGGTCCAGATGGCGGTTGGTTATTTCAATAAAATATCCAAAGACTTTATTGTATTTAACTTTCAGACTGCTGATGCCGGTTTTTTCGCGTTCTTCCTGTTCTAACCGGGCGATCCAGCCTTTGCCTTCACGGCTGATAAGGCGTAATTCATCTAGTTCAGGATGAAACTGATCGCGAATCAGTCCGCCATCACGCAGGACAAAGGGCGGATCATCGACAATGGCCTTCTCCAGAAGCTGGCAGAGTTCAGGAAGCAGGTCAAGTCTCTGGCGCAAACCTTTTGCGTAATTGCTATTCAGTGAGGCCATCAGATCATCAATCTGCGGTAATTGTTGCAGAGAAGATCGCAACGCGACAAGATCTTTGGCATTGGCACTTGCCATGGAAATTTTGCTGTTTAAACGTTCCAGATCGTAGACGCCATCAAGACCTTCGAGAAGATCAATCCTTAGCAGACTCTGGTCAACCAGTTCAGCTATGGCTTGCTGACGGGCAAGAATCTGATCTTTGTTGATTAACGGGTAGTGAATCCAGTGGCGCAGGGTTCTGCCTCCCATAGCCGTAACCGTGCGGTCCAGTACCCCAAGCAATGATCCACGTTTCTTACCGTCCTGCAGTGTTGCTGTAAGTTCGAGGTTGCGACGGGTGCTGTCGTCAAGCAACATATAGTTTTGAGTGAAATATGTTTCAAGAGTACGGAGGTGTTGCAAATCACTTTTCTGGGTCTGTTTTAGGTAATACAAAACTGCCGACGCTGCTAACTGTGCTGCAGGAAGGTTCTCGCAGCCGAGAGCCTGTAACCCCGGGACATTGAAAAAGGTGCGTAACTGTTCATAGGCGTAATCGGTTTCATAAACCCAGTCGGGAAGCAGGTTACACATGATTCCATCAAGTAATGGCGCAATCAACTTGTTAAGCGATTGACCGGTTTCGCTGTCGGCAAAGAGAATTTCACGTGGTCTGAGGGAACCTATTTCACTTTCAACCTGCTCGAGCGAATCAACCTGAGTAGCACGAAATTCCCCGGTGGTTATGTCGACGTGCGAAATACCATAGAGCTCACCAATCTGGGTAACCGCCAGCAGAAAATTATTCTCTTTCGGCTCAAGGATGTCCGTGTCGGTGACCAACCCCGGCGTCACAACCCGAACGACCTCTCTTTTGACGATGCCTTTTGCTGTTTTAGGGTCTTCAACCTGTTCGCAAATGGCAACCTTGTGCCCTTCAGACACCAACTTGGCAATATATCCCTGGCTGCTATGGTAGGGGATTCCACACAATGGTACTGCATCGGCATCCCCTTTGTTTCTGGACGTAAGGGTTATCCCTAAAACACGCGATGCGACAATCGCATCGTCCATAAACATCTCATAAAAATCACCAAGACGGAAAAATAGGATGGAATCCGCATAATCAGATTTTATTTCAAGATATTGGCGCATTAATGGTGTTGCTGTAGACATATTAAGAAATCCTGCGTTGCCTGCGTTCTCCAGGAGAGCTGTATTCACGATATATAAATCACGCATCCTAGCAAAGCAGCATACACAAGTAAACCAGCAAGGTTAAATTAGTCGCCTGGGAACCTTGACCAAATGGGTATGGAAATGCTAAGAGTTTTGGTTTGTTATCTATTAATCGCAGATTCTTATCGCGGTGAGCCTGGAGTGAGGTTATATGCTATCTTCAACGCAACTGTTCGACATCGATACCTTTAATATTGCCAGTCTGGAAGACGAGGGGCGTGTTGATCGTCTTTGTCATGAACTTTTGATTCTGTTTCACGCAGATCTTGTGGGATCACAGGAAACAGAACCATTGCTTGCTGGCAGTATGGCTCGCGGTGCCGACTACTTTTTACGCGATTATATGATCGATTGTCAGCGAAGAAATATTTTCCATATCACTCCGGAACTGTTACGTAGCTTTGGGGGATACTGGTATATAATTAACAATATCGAACCCGCTATGGAAGAATTGGCCCCTATTTTAAGCGGTGTGAAGCAGTTTTACTCTTATTGCCATACCAACGCTTTGATCTCGCAGGAAATACTGACGGCGATTTCTGAGGTCTGTAATGATCATATGTATTTCCGGGACCGCATAGAGTCCTTTTTCACCCTTGAAGATGACGGGTATATGGTTTGGAAAAGTGAATGCCCGGTTTCATAAAGGGGAAAAACATGGTTTTATCTGAAAATATCAAGATCAGAGCGGCTACTTTTTCTGTGTGCGGGGCACTGTCCCTGGCTATTATCAAACTTATTATTGCCTTTTTCAGTGGCTCGATGGCAGTTCTGGCCTCAGCAATCGATTCACTACTGGACATTCTGATGTCAGGCGTTAATTTTGCAGCTATTCGGCATGCGGAGCAACCCCCCGATCAAAGGCACCCTTTTGGGCATGGGAAATTTGAAACTCTTGCAACGCTGATCCAGGCACTAGTTATTTTTTCTTCCGGAGGCTGGGTTGTCTATGAAGCGGTGACACGCTTAAATCAGGGGCAACGCTTGAATAACCTTAATCAGGGGATAGGAGTTCTGGCTTTAAGTTCCGTAGTCTCCTGGTTTATTGCCCGCCATCTGTCGAATGTGGCCAAACTGACGGACTCAACGGCTCTTGAGGCCGACTCCCTGCATTTCAGAATGGATATTTATACCAACCTGGGCTTGATGGCTGGTTTATTGTTTGTTCGTTGGTTTAAGATTTACTGGCTAGATTCGGCATTATCCATTCTAGTTGCTTCATATATCCTTCATGAAGCTGTTCAACTTGTAAAACGAAGCCTTACCGACATGCTTGATCAAGAGTTGCCAGAGGATATTCAGAATCATGTTCATCAGTTAATTCTCAGCCACGATGGTCCCCTGTCCGGCTATCATGGTTTAAGAACCCGGCGGGCCGGATCGTTAAAAATAATGGATTTTCATCTTGAAGTCTGCAAAGACATGACCGTTTCTGAAGCACATAAACTTACTGATAGTCTTGAGAAACGGATCGAAAGAGAAATTCCTGGTTCTGATGTCATTATCCACATTGATCCTTGTGATGCTGTAGAATGTCCGGGACGTGACAAATGCTTGTTAACCAGGAGTCGGGTTATAAATAAGCTTAAATAGATTTGATAAGACCGCAAACGAATATTTGAGCAAGCCCTCTTTTAGTAGCGGAGGGCTGGTTTAGCCTTATCTCCCCATGCAGATCCCCAAAGCTTCAGCGGTAGCAACCAGATCGCCTGCCGGATCAACCAGGTTTTGTCGTGATACGGCATCACGTAAGTTGACACTTTCTATGGTTGTGCCTTTTAAGGCGACCATTTTGTTGTAGCTATGGTTGGCAATAAGTTCAACAGCTTTTACCCCGAAGCGTGTTGCCAGAATTCTGTCAAACGGAACGGGAGATCCGCCCCTTTGCAGATGCCCCAAGGTAACGACTCTGGTTTCAATATCAATGCTGTGAGACATCTGGCTGGCAACCTCTTGAGCTATACCACCAAGACGGACGGCTCCGAAGTTGGCCACAGAGATATCCTGGATGCTTTGAACTCCGCCGTGCGGGGCTGCACCTTCAGCGACCACAATGATTGAAAATTTACTGCCATGTTCCCTGCGTTTCTGTATAGCCGCACACAATTTTTGAATTGAATAAGGTATTTCAGGGATAAGGATGGCATCGGCAGAGCCGGCAATACCAGATTCCAGAGCTATCCATCCGGCGTCTCGCCCCATTACCTCAACGACGATGGCACGATGATGGCTCTCGGCGGTAGTATGCAGACGGTCGAGCGCCTCGGTCACAATACTAACAGCTGTTCGGTAGCCAAAGGTAATATCCGTGGCACGTAAATCATTATCAATAGTTTTCGGGACACCTACGACGTTGAGGCCTTTTTCCGCAAGCCCCAGAGCGATACGTAGCGTTCCATCGCCACCAACAGCAATAAGAGCATCTGCGCCCAGATCCGAAAAGGTTTTAATAACCTGGTCAGAGATGTCCATTACTTCATTTTTTCCATCAATAGTTACAGGGTAACTAAATGGATTTCCTCGATTGCTTGTTCCCAGAATCGTTCCTCCTCTGGCCAGCAGCCCGCGCACGTCAGATAAATTGATATCACGCCAGCGACGAGACCCGACCAGTCCGTCAAAACCATCCTCGATACCGATAACCTTCCAGCCCTGTTGGTTGATTGCTGTTTTAGTAACAGCACGAATAACTGCGTTGAGTCCAGGACAATCCCCTCCCCCGGTTAATATAGCGACAGTTCTACTCATTTAGACGTCTCCTTATCTGATGAATTAATGCCTTTGGCATCTGTAGCGATTGCAAGGTTTGTAAACCCGGCCGATCTGGCCATATCCATTATTGTCACAACCAGTCCATGCTTCACATCCTGATCGGCCATCAATATGAAAGAACTATGCTTAACGATATCCTGATTCATGTTATCTAAATAAACCTGCAAGGCAGCTGTTGTTACCTGTTCACGGTCCAGGTATATCTCACCGGTTGAAGTAAGATAGATATGCAGATCAAGCTTTTGCTTTTCAATACGCTCCGCTCCTGACGTCGGAAGCTTGATACTTAAACCGGGCTGCTCGACAAATGTCGTTGAGATCATGAAAAAAATAAGCAGGAGAAACACCACGTCAATCATTGGCGTCAGATCAATTTTAGGAGACTCCTGAATTTTTCTGCGAAAACCCATAATCAGATTATCCTTCAAGCAGATCGATGACGTGCATCGTTGCCTCTTCGAGATCGAGAACCAGTCGATCCGAACGACTTAATAAATAGCGATGTACAAGGATCATCGGGACAGCTACGGTTAATCCGGCGGCCGTTGTAATCAAGGCCTGTGAAATACCTCCTCCCAATGTCGCAGGAGATCCTACCCCTTCGCGAGAGATGACATTAAATGCTTCAATCATACCTAATACCGTTCCCAGCAGGCCAATCAGGGGGGCAATATTCGCGATAGTGCCAAGCAGTCCCAGGTAACGTTGTAACGAAACAGCTTCTCTCTCACCAACCTCTTCTGCGATGCCCTTTAAGTGACTACGACCGCGATCGGGATTTCTTAAGACCATGTGCAGGATTCTGGCCAGGGCTGACTGACGTGATTGGCACAGACTGTAGGCTTCTTGAACTTTGTTGATAGTAATCAAATGGACAATCTGGACGTACAGTTTTCTTAATTGTCTTTTCGTCTTGTAATAGGCAAAAAACCTTTCCATAAATATAGCCCAACCAATTATTGAACATAACAGGATCGGGTACATTAATGGACCGCCCTGGTGGAAAATTTCCTTCATACTGAGAGTCCGTCCTTTAGCGCATTTAGGTGTTAAAATCTATATGATAGCCATGAACTGTTGAGCCGAATTCTATCAATCCAACGGAGTGAATTGGAGAATGACGCTTGTCTGTGGGGCTTCCGGGGTTGAACATCAGTGTTCCTTTGCAGTGATGACACACCGGAATATGGCTGTGCCCGTAAACTATCACATCAAGGGATTGCCCGGCAAATAAGGAAAGAATACGATCTTCAAGACCTACAGGACTACCCCATCCATGAATCAAAGCGACCTTGTAACGATTAATATTTAATATACGGTATTGAGGAAGTTCCATTAATCGATGATCCATGTTGCCACGAACTGAAATCATAGGAATCGGATAAAAACAGGCGGCAAGATCTGGACAGACATGATCTCCCGCATGCAGGATGGCATCAACTCCATTAAAAGGGCCAGTTACCAGCTTTTCTGCTAAGTTTGCACATTCCTTCATATCCGTGAGGTGGGTGTCTGATAATATCCCTACGATTTTATAATCGTAGCTTTGCTTAGCCGACATGACGTACTCACTTTTTTAAATAATGCTCAGAAAATAGAAATAACATTGTAAATTTAACCTTTGGCTGAAAAATACTTTTCAGTTAAAAAATACCTTCCATGATGGAAAGATGCTGAATAATCAATATGATAGCATTTTGTTATAGACCTTAAGTCTTGACATTACTCAACGCTGCATATAGTTTTTCTGTCTACTGCACTATGATCACGTAATTATTAAAAAAAACAACGCTATACTGTTAAGTCATTAGGTTCAGTATGCCAACTCACTATCATTGCGGGAGGAGAGACCCATATGTCAATGCGTGAAGATGCCCTCAATTACCACAGTTCAGGCCGAAAAGGCAAAATCGAAGTTATCACTACCAAGCCTTGCGCGACCAGTCGTGATTTGTCCCTAGCGTATAGCCCCGGGGTTGCTGAACCCTGTCTTGAAATTGAAAAAAATCCTGATGATGCCTACAAATATACCGCAAAAGGAAATCTGGTCGCAGTAGTCTCCAACGGTACGGCTGTTCTTGGTCTTGGTAATATCGGAGCATTGGCCGGCAAACCGGTTATGGAAGGGAAAGGCGTTTTGTTCAAGAGTTTTGCCGATATCGATGTTTTTGATATTGAAGTTGACACGCAGGATCCGGATGAGCTGATTCGTACGGTTCAGTTGTTAGAGCCAACCTTTGGCGGTATCAACTTGGAGGATATTAAAGGCCCCGAATGTTTTTATATTGAAGAGCGCCTCAAGGAATTGATGGACATTCCGGTCTTCCATGATGATCAGCATGGTACGGCAATTATTGCTGCAGCGGGAATGCTGAACGCCCTTGAGATTGTCGGCAAAAAAGTTGAAAACGTTAAGATGGTTGTCAATGGTGCCGGAGCTGCCGGAATAGCATGCGCAAACCTTGCAATCAGCATGGGTATCCAAAAAGATAATGTTATTTTATGTGATACCAAAGGTGTCATTTACAAGGGGCGTACCAATGGTATGAACGTGTATAAAGAGCGCCTAGCCGCAGATACCACAGCCAGAACCCTGGAAGATGCAATGGTAGACGCAGATATATTCTTTGGTGTATCGGCCAAAGGCGCCTTGACCAAGGATATGTTAAAGTCTATGGCCGCTGATCCTATTGTGTTTGCTATGGCGAACCCGGATCCTGAGATTACCCCTCCCGAAGCCAAGGCTGTGCGTAGCGATGTTATCATTGGTACTGGGCGTTCTGATTACGCAAACCAGGTGAACAATGTTCTGTGTTTCCCCTTTCTGTTTAGGGGGGCACTGGACACCAGTGCCAGCGCCATTAACGATGCAATGAAGCTGGCTGCGGTGAAAGCTCTGGCCGAGTTGGCCAAACTTGATGTCCCTGATTCTGTACGCAAGGCCTACGGCGGGGAATTGATTCAGTTTGGTCGCGAATATATTATTCCTAAGCCGTTTGATCCTCGTGTCCTTTTGCATGTCGCACCTGCTGTCGCACAGGCAGCTATGGATTCCGGAGTTGCAAGACGACCTATTGAAAACATGGAAAAATATTTGGAATCTCTAGAGGCGATGCAAGGTCGCTCCAAGGAGATCATGCGTGGGCTTATCAATAAGGCCAAGGCAAACCCTAAACGTATTGTCTTCCCTGAGGGTGAAGAAGATAAGGTTCTGCGTGCTGCCCAGATTCTCTTGACCGAAAAGATCGCTTATCCGATCTTGCTTGGCAATGAGACAACGATTAAAAAACGCGCTCAAGAAATGTTTCTTGACCTCGAGGGCATTGAAATTATCAACCCGACACAGTGTGACAAGTGCGATGATTATATTCAGACCTTGCTGGCAAAACGGCAACGTAAAGGAGTGACCCAGTCAGGTGCCCGGCGGCGTATTACAACCAATAACAATTATTTTGGGGCAATGATGGTTGCCAAAGGGGATGCGGATACCATGCTCTCAGGTATCAACCAGCATTATCCTGAGACTATCCGCCCTGCGCTCGAAGTCATAGGCAAGCAGGATAAGCTCTCTAAAGTGCATGGCATGTACATGATGGTCTTCAAGAAGAAGGTTGTGTTCTTTTCTGATGCCACTGTTGATATTGACCCGACAGCTGAAGAACTTGCTGAAACGGCCATATTGACCGCTGAGAAGGTTCGCCAGTTTGGTATTGAACCACGTGTCGCCATGTTGTCCTTTTCCAATTTTGGAAGTTCGACACATCCTTCTGCAGTGAAGGTTAAAAAAGCTACGGCACTGGTAAAACAGCAGGCTCCAAATTTAATTGTTGATGGTGAGATGCAGGCGAATGTTGCGTTGGATCCAGAATTTATGCAGACGCAGTATCCTTTCTCTGATTTAAAAGGCGACGCTAATGTCTTTATTTTTCCGGACTTACAATCTGGAAACATCAGCTATAAATTACTGAGTAAACTAGGAGGGGCTGAGGCAGTCGGGCCTATTCTGATGGGCATGCAACACCCTGTCCATGTGCTGCAGCGTGGCGATGATGTCGTTGATATAATCAATATGGCAGCAGTTGCTGTGGTCGATGCACAGGAATATTCCAACCGGTGAGAAAGTAATCGCCTCATTGTCGATGGGACGGGAGTGTAAAATTTACACTCCCGTTTTTTATGAAACTTCCATTTATGCACCGTTCTTGCTAGGATGCGGGCAAAATTCTGAGTAAAGATATCGTTAAAAACATAAGCTATAAAGAAAAGAGATAAACAATGAAATATTGTAGTACTCGTGGTCATGTTAAGGGATTAAGTTTTACCGAAACAATTATGATGGGTCTTGCTGATGATGGTGGACTTTTGCTGCCTGAGCAAATACCGTCTTTTTGTCAAAAAGACATGGAAAGCATGTCCAACCTACCCTATGCTGATCTCGCTTTTCAAATTATCTCCAGATTTGCCACTGACATACCGTCACAAGATCTAAAAGATATTATTGACCGGTCGTATCAGTCATTTAATCATAAAGATATCACTCCGCTTATTAAGAGAAACGGTCTTTTTATCCTTGAACTGTTCCATGGTCCGACTCTGGCATTTAAAGATGTAGCGTTGCAGTTTCTGGGAAATCTGTTTGAGTATGTTCTCGCCAAAAATAATCAACGCATGAATATCATCGGCGCAACCAGTGGTGATACCGGCAGCGCAGCTATTTACGGAGTGCGCGGTAAAGATAATATCAATATTTTCATTCTTCATCCCAAGGGGAAGGTTTCATCTGTTCAGGAATTACAGATGACTACCGTTCTTGATGAAAATGTATTCAACCTGGCGATTGAAGGCACTTTTGATGATGGCCAGTCAATTGTTAAAGAGATATTTGGTGATCTGAAGTTCAAGGAAGAACATGCTCTTGGTGCGGTAAACTCCATCAATTGGGCGCGTGTCCTTGCCCAGGTGGTTTATTATTTTTATGCCTGGTTTCGGGTCCAGGAGCAAACGGGTGCTGAACGCGTTGAATTCTCAGTGCCTACCGGAAATTTTGGTGATATTTTTGCTGGTTATATCGCCAAGCAGATGGGGGTTCCGGTTAACAGGCTTATTTTAGCGACCAATGCCAACAATATCCTGAGTCGCTTTGTGACCAATGGTGATTATTCCACCGCTGAGGTTCAGCATTCCCTTTCTCCTTCTATGGATATACAGGTTGCCAGTAATTTTGAACGGTATCTCTATTATCTTTATAACTGTGATGCCGTGAAGGTTCAGCAAGCGATGGATAGTTTCAGGCGGTCTGGCTGTTTGCATTTCAGTGTTGAGGAAATGGATCAGGTTGCTGCTGATTTCGCTTCCGCCTATATAACTGATGAGCAGACCATTGCGACTATTTCCCAATTTTATGCTGAAACTCAATACGTTCTGGACCCTCATACGGCCGTTGGCATAGCTGTTGGTAAAAAAATTGGAACGCCCGGTATCCCTCTAGTCTGTCTGGCAACAGCCCACCCGGCCAAATTTGGCGAGACGGTTGAAGCGGCAATTCAGCTTACACCTGAATTACCAGCAGCCTTTGCCGATCTGAAAATGAGAGAAAGGCGTGTTGCTATTCTCAAAGCTGAGACAGAAATCATAAAAAAATACGTTGCGGAAAATTCGATCTGACAGACTGGTTTTTTATGAGTTGCCATGCTAGATTTCTTAATTAGAAGAAGCTTTTGGGTAGAATTTTAGAAACTTTTTTAAATTGTGGGAGGACGGCATGGAAAACATATCGACAGACAAAATTTTAGAATTAGCCCAAAGTTATGGCCTACCATTGGTGTGGGCCTTAATTATTTTGGTCGTTGGCCGTATCGCGTCAGGAATAATTTCTAATGCGGTTGCCAAGGTAATGATCAAAAGTAAGGTTGATGAGACACTGGTCAGGTTCATGAAGAGCCTGATTTATATGGGACTCATGACTTTTGTCGTTTTGGCAGCTCTTGGCAAGCTAGGAATTGAGACAACATCCTTTGCCGCCATCATTGCCGCTGCTGGTTTGGCGATTGGCCTTTCATTGCAGGGAACTCTTGGTAACTTCGCAGCGGGTGTCATGTTGATTCTCTTTCGTCCTTTTAAGGCGGGCGATTTTGTTGACGCTGGCGGGGTGTCTGGGGTTGTCGAGGAGGTGCAGATTTTTAGCACAAAAATGCGTTCCGGCGATAACAAAGAGATTATTGTTCCCAATGGTCAAATCGTTGGAGGAACCATCGTTAACTATTCAGCCAAGCCGACGCGACGGGTTGATCTGGTAATCGGGGTCAGTTATCAAGATGATTTAAAAAAAGTACGTTCAGTGCTTGAACAAGTGCTCAGTGAGGATGAGCGGGTATTAAAAGATCCTGCGCCAACTATTGGCGTTCTTGAATTAGCTGACAGTAGTGTTAATTTCGCCGTACGGCCGTGGGTAAATAGCGGTGACTATTGGCCTACGCTGTTTGCTTTGCAGGAAAATATTAAGTTGCGCTTTGATGCAGAAGGGATTTCCATCCCCTTCCCGCAACGTGATGTCCATATTGTAAAGGATGATCAGGTTGCATGACCGATCAGATCTAATAAGCTTGCCTTGCATTTGGATGAAGACCTTGATGCTTTACCTTTTTCCATTCAACAAAAAAGCCCCGGAACTCCGGGGCTTTTTTGTTGATACTCGGTCTCGATATTAGCAATCGAAATAGAGGGAGAACTCAAGTGGTACTGGACGCATACGAACAGTATCAACCTCAGCTTCTTTTTTATAGCTGATCCACATATCGATAACATCTTTAGTGAAGACATCGCCTTTGAGGAGGAATTCATGGTCAGCCTCAAGGTTAGCCAGCGCATCTTCAAGAGAGCTTGCAACATTTGGAATGTCTTTAAGCTCTTCAGGAGAAAGACCGTAAATGTCTTTATCTAGGGGTTGGCCTGGATCGATTTTGTTTTCGATACCATCAAGACCTGCCATAAGCTGGGCAGCAAAGGCCAGATAACCGTTGGCAGAAGCATCAGGAGTACGGTATTCAACACGTTTGGCTTTTTCGTTGCTGGTAACAGGAATACGCAGCGAAGCAGAACGGTTACGGTTTGAGTAAGCCAGGTTGACAGGAGCTTCAAAACCAGGAACAAGACGTTTGTAGGAGTTGGTGGTTGGGTTGGTAAATGCACACAGCGCCTTAGCGTGTTTCATAATACCACCAATGTAGTACATAGCAATTTTAGAGAGACCACCATAGCCATCACCTGCGAACAGGTTTTTACCGTCTTTCCAGATTGACTGGTGGCAGTGCATACCTGAACCGTTGTCACCGAAAATTGGCTTAGGCATAAAAGTAACTGTTTTGCCATTACGGAAAGCGACATTTTTGATGATGTATTTGAACCACTGGAGGTTATCACCCATTTTCAACAGTGAATCAAAACGCATATCGATTTCAATCTGGCCACCGGTAGCTACTTCATGGTGCCCACATTCGATGGTCAGTCCGCATTCTTGCAGAACGATCATCATTTCATTACGCAGATCGATCATGCTGTCGGTCGGAGCGCATGGAAAGTAACCCTCTTTGTTGCGAGGTTTGTAACCAAGGTTAGGGAATTCTTCACGACCGGTATTCCAGATACCTTCAACGGAATCAACACTGTAGAAAGACTCATTTTGTCCTGAAGCGAAACGAACATCATCAAAAACAAAACACTCTGGCTCAGGACCAAAATAAGCGGTATCACCAATGCCACTTGACTTCAGGTAAGCCTCGGCTTTTTGGGCGATAAAGCGTGGGTCTCGGGTATATCCTTCGCGGGTAATCGGATCAACGATGTTACAGATAAGACTCAGTGTGGTCATTTCTGGGAAAGGGTCGATCTTTGCAGTAGCCGCATCCGGCAGAATCAGCATATCTGAATTGTGGATTGGCTGCCAACCACGGATTGAAGAGCCATCAAAGCCGAGACCGTCTTCAAAGATGTCAGCACTGAACTCGCTGATAGGAGTGGTGAAATGTTGCCAGATGCCAACAAAATCAAGGAATTTATAGTCGACAAACTGAACATCATTTTCTTCTGCAAATTTTACTACTTCACTTGGGCTCATCGTTGATTTCTCCTTTTGATTGATGATTTCCACAGGAATGTTTCTTCTTAACGAAGAAATTGATTACGATTTACAGGGCGTCTTCGCCGCGTTCACCAGTACGGATTCGGACGACGTCCTCTACTGCTGTTACAAAAATCTTGCCATCGCCAATACGGCCAGTTTTGGCTGCATCGGCAATTGTATCAACAACCTGTGCGACAAGATCATCCGAAACAATGATTTCCATTTTTATTTTCGGAATAAAATCGACAACATATTCAGCACCACGATAAAGTTCTGTGTGCCCCTTTTGGCGACCAAAACCTTTAACCTCACTGACAGTAATACCCTGAATGCCAATTTCGTTAAGGGCTTCTTTTACCTCGTCCAACTTAAAGGGCTTGATTATCGCTTCAACCTTGCGCATAGGATGGCCTCCTTAAAAAATGCTACTCATGATTACAGGTTAAACAGGACGAATTATAAGCAAATATCCTGCCAGCTATCAACGTTCGTTCAATAAAATAAATAGTACAAAATTTCAGACGCATAGAGGTCTGAAGAGACTAAGTCGTAACCTTCTGGTAATGTGTTAATGTTTCGGCGACTAAAAAATGAGCAGGAATATTTTCCGGTGGTTACTTTTTAGACAACCCAAAAGTTTCTCTCTTCTTTAGATAGTTTATGCTTTCACAATGATAAGTCTGCGGAAACATGTCCAGTGGTTGACTGGACACTAATTCATATCCGTTATTAACTAGACATTCAAGGTCCCTGGCTAATGTCTGAGTATCACAAGATACATATACTATATGATTTATATCAGAATTAGCAATTTTCTTTGCAATCGCATAGGCCCCATTTCTGGGTGGATCAAGAACCAGAATGTCTACAGCGCTCGTTTGCCTGATTGTGTCGATTGCTGTCTCAGCATTGTCACAGATAAAGGATGCGTTGTGGACTCCCAGTCTTTTTGCATTGGAGCAGGCCATTTTTATTGAAGAGGAAGATTCTTCAACACCAATGACACTTTTGACTTTGCGCGCCAGTGGCAGTGAAAAATTTCCCATGCCGCAATAAAGATCAACGACAGACTCATTGCCTGTTAAAGGAATCAATGTTTTGACAATAGAGACCATGCGCCGATTTTGGTCCAGATTGATCTGGGCAAAACTGCCCGCCTGGTACGCTAATCTTAACTCAGGATTATCAATAGCAATATGCAGATTTCCATCACCAGCAATAATATCGCGCTGTTTTTTATTCCCCATTTGCAGAATGACATCAGAGTGGTTGGATAGTACTTTGATCCGGTCAGCCAGACCAGATTTGTCGTTACCCAGATAATGAACAGTGATTGCGATTTTGCCATCACTGTCAGTTGCAAGATCTATCTGCGGAATGTGATCGGCATGTTTGCTGCCGGAAATCAGTTGGCGCAATGCCTTAAGAGTGTGATTCATCTCCGAAGAGATAAGTGGACAGGTCTCAACACTTACGACATAGCGTGACTTAGGGCGATAAAATCCGGTGATGAATCCGTCCCTGGTGTTATAACACTTAATCTGTACGCGACTACGGTAACCAAATTCTTTTGGAGCCACAATAATTGGAAGTATTGTGTTTTCGGATACTCTGCATTTACGGATTAGCGAATCGCGAAAAAGAGAATTTTTCCATTGAGCCTGTATGTGGTATGGAAGATGCTGCCACTGACAACCACCACACTCATCGGCTACCGGGCACAATGGTTCTCTTCGATCGCACGACGGCAAAACGATTTCAACCAGTTGAGCCTCAGCGTAATTTTTTTTGGAATGTGTAATACGAAAGCGCACCACATCCCCTACCGCTACCTTTGGGATAAAAACTACCTGTCCATTGTAGCGGATGAGGCCATTGCCACCATTAACCAAACTTTCAACGGTTAATGGTGGAGAGACATCAAAATCTGCTGGGGTAATTGCTTTGCTCAATATCAGCCCTGCTTCGGAGTGAAAGTGTCGGCTTCGAAACTTAACGTAGCAAAATAATCCTTAATGTCCTCTGCCCTTCTGATGAGCTCAACGGTTCCGTCAGCTTTAAGCATCAGTTCTTTGGGGCGCAGACGGGCATTATACTGGAAACCCATAGCATGACCGTGAGCTCCGGTGTCGTGAATCACTAAAATATCACCGTCGTTGATCTCCGGAAGTTCACGTTGAATAGCAAATTTGTCATTATTTTCACAAAGAGATCCGGATACATCATATACCTTGTCCTTTGGAGCATTTTCTTTGCCAATGACATCAATGTGGTGGTAAGAACCATAAAGAGCAGGACGCATAAGCGATGACATGCAGGCATCAACGCCAACGTAGTCACGATAAATATTCTTGTGGTTAATAGCAGTTGTGACAAGGCAACCATGCGGACCTGTCATATAGCGGCCACTCTCCATGTACATGCGTGGGGCATAGCCGTGTGTGGTTTTAAATTCGTTAAACAGCGTGGTAATTTCTTTGGCCATCTGTGGAATGTTCAGTGCTTCTTGGGCAGGCTTGTATGGAATACCAAAACCACCACCGATATTGACAAATTCCAGCTGGATGCCAAGCTCTTTTTCAATAGATTCAGCCAGCGACAGTACCATACGAGCGGTCTCTACCATATAAGTGTAATCAAGCTCATTCGATGCAACCATTGTATGCAGACCAAAACGCTTTGCCCCTTTAGCCTGGGCTAGGCGGTAAGCTTCAACAAGCTGTTCATGAGTCACACCATATTTAGCTTCTACAGGATTGCCTATGATAATATTCCCCGTCCGCCGTGGACCCGGATTATATCTAAAGCAGATCAGTTCAGGAAACTCTGGAACTTTATCGATCAGGGAAATGTCATCTAGATTAAGAACGCAACCCCCTTCAGCTATCGCAGCGTTAAATTCTTCGGTCGTGGTGTTGTTGGAGGTGAACATAATATCTTCACCACGCCCACCAGCGTTACGGCTCAAAACGAGTTCTGCAATGGAACTACAATCATAACCGAAACCCATTTCCTGCATCAGGTTGAGAATCTGGGGATTGGGCAGAGCTTTAACTGCATAATACTCACGAAAGCCGTCAATGCCGGAAAATGCGTTTTTAAGATATTCACCGGTTTCTCTTATGCCGACTTCGTCGTAAATATGAAAGGGAGTGCCGTAATGTTCGGCAATTTCGGCGACTACAGGGAATAATCTGTCTTTAAAATCTTGAGACATTGGCATAAGAGAACTCCTTAACTTTCTATACTGTTTAAATTAATTTTTCTTGATTCTTTGAATGTGTTTAAAACGACTTGGGTCCTGGTACTTGCGACTCCAGGTAATAGGCTTATCTCATGACAAACGATACGCCCCAACTCTTGATTGTTTGAAATCCTCAATTTTAATAGTATGCAATCTTCCCCGCTGACATAGTGAATATCTTGAATACAGGGAATAGCCATAAGTGCGGTTATGGTCTCATTAAAATCAGGAAATATCCCTCGCACTTCAACAAATGCTGTGAGCCCTTGCTTGAATGCCTCAGGATTCAATCTGACTTCATATCCTTCAATAATCTGACGTTCTTCCAGTTTGCGAATCCGCTCCAATACAGCAGACGGAGCCATACCTACCTGTCTTGCCACTTCCGCATTGGGAATTCTAGCTTTTTCCTGAAGGATTGTCAGAATTTTATAGTCTATCTCGTCGATCATTCTATTATTTCCCCTATTAATAGAATATCGTTCATTCTCTAAAGAAAGTCAATATGGTCTAATCAAGGCAAAACTCCAAGTACTTTGGAGATCAGGTAGCCTGAATACACTAGATAAATCGTAACAAGCAGACCGCCCTCAATTCTGGAGATCTGGCGATGTTTACGCAAACCAATACAGGCAATAAAAAGCCCTATGGTCAACATTGCCATAATTAAGCTGTCACGGTACAGAACTTCATGGTCAACATTTAACGGATGTATGACGCCGGCGATACCGACGACAGCAAGAGTGTTAAATAAGTTCGACCCGAGGACATTCCCAAGCGCCAGATCATGCTCCCCTTTTCTGGTAGCAACTATGGAGGAGGCCAGTTCCGGTAAAGAAGTCCCGATGGCAACAATAGTCAAACCAATAATGAGATCACTGACACCATAGGTATGAGCAATGGTTACTGCGGCCCAAACAAGGGCACGGGAGCTGAGAATGAGAAGAAGCATCCCTACCAGCAGCCAACTAATGGATGCTTTTAAGGGCATGACGTTCATTTCGAGTTTAACATCAAGATCCACCTCTAAACTGTCATTACGGGCTCGTAACCCCATAAAGATCCACCAGCCCATAATCAGGCTGAATACACCCAGTAAAACCAATGCATCGAGGCGGCTGAGATAAAAATCAAATAGTTGCCCAATACCCAGAAACGTTACAACCAACAAAATGGGCAGTTCTTTACGTAGAATCCCTGACTTAACTGAAATGGGGTTAATGATGGCGGTGACGCCAAGGATAAGAGCAATATTTGAAATGTTGGAACCATAAGCATTTCCCAAGGCCAGCCCAGAGTTCCCTTGTAGGGCAGATATGGCAGACACGATCATCTCGGGAGCAGATGTTCCAAAGCCGATAATAACCATTCCAATCAAGAGTGATGGCATGCCGGCATGATGAGCTGTTGCCGCAGCGCCTTCGACAAATTTATCAGCACTCCAAATGAGAACAGCCATTCCGAGAATAAGTACAAGCAAGGGGACTGCAAGAGAAGACATAGCTGAATATCCAGATAATAAATTAGAAAACAATAAACGAGCAGGTAGTCATAGCTTAAAGCAAGTGACGACTCAAATGAAATCGCCAAGACACCAGTGCATTTTGCCTGAGAGTGGCAGGCAGATGCAATGACAACCGAAAAAATTTACCCTCCCCTGCTTTTTATTTGGCTGTTATTGAGATATAATCAATTTATAGAAGAAAGGAGGAATGCCTATCGAAGACGACGAAATAGCAGTTCTACATAGCGTTCCACCCAATCCGGTAGCTTTAAGTTTCCGGAAGATCCTGTGAGTAAGGATATTTTATTCAATAATGAAGGCCCGTTTTTAAAAAGCGGGCCTTTCACTTTAAACCCACTTTATTAATTCTTTAAGTGGGTTTTATATGCCAATCAACCGAGGAAATGAGATACCTCTTCAAAAAAGTTATCAAGTTCTCGGTTCACAAAATATCGGTTATCAGTTCTATTCAGCATGACTTCACCTTTATTGACTATAATCGTTGGCGCGCTGGTCAAATACGGTAAGTGAGAAGCCGGTGCTACCTGAAGTGAAGAACCAAGAATCAGTAATAAATCACAATTTTTTACAACGAGCTCTGCTTCGGAAAAATGATTCACCGCTTCACCGAAAAAAACGATATCTGGTTTCAAAACTCCTTTGCATTTTTGGCACCGAGCAACTGGATAACTAGAACTTGCAGTGATTGCATCCTTCCACCAGACATAGGATAGATTTGAATAATAAGTGTCACACCCGGTACAATGGGCACTATTGTATGAACCATGGAGGTCTATAATCCGCCTGTTACCAGCTTGGTAATGTAATAAGTCGATATTTTGCGTGATAATATGATCGAGGAGTCCCCGATTTTCAAGCCGGGCTAAAAAACGATGGGTATAGGTTGGTTTGATATTATTGATTGAATTAATAAAATCGTTTGTAAAATAGTAAAAATACGCGGGTTCAGAGTAGAAATAATTAATGTCAAAAACTTTTTCAGGATCATGCTTTTTGGTTACATAAAGACCTTGAGGACCTCGGAAATCTGGAATTCCTGCCGCTGTTGAAATTCCGGCACCAGATAAAACTGCAATGGAAAGACTCGACTCTATCAATCTGGCACACTGCAGGGAAGATATTTCCTTCATGGCAAGCTTCATCCTTAATCAGTAATAAAATTACACATCGTGTATTGCTTTTAGCATAAGCCCCTCCAGACAACAAGAACACTTCCAAGCGAAGGAATTGTGTGGGTTATTTAAACCGAGAGAAAATTGTGGGTAGACCTTTGGTTCGCTGATTATCGGCGCAGGATTTGCTAGCATTCTGAGTAAAAAATGATATTTCGCCCATGCTTGTAAGGATCTTGTGTCTGTTGACTGGCTATTGATTTTGCCAGTCTATTTTTAATATTAAGAAATTATCAGCGTATATCTGCAAAGATAAAGCTTTTAATAATTGATATGTTAGCCCTAACAACCTCGTCTAAAGATCAGCAACGATTATCCGGATTTAGCGAACGAGCTTGTCTTAAGAAAGAAATAATCAGTACCCCAAATCATAAAAACGATGCGAATTTTATTGTTAAACGCGGTTGCTTGCGGGAGTCTGAACCTGCTGATATTTTCAGCACCCGTGTCAAAAACTTATGCAGAGCCGATGAGAAAATCCATTATCAATATGAATTAAATTTAAATGCTCCTGGGCCAACAGATGAATTATTTACGTTCAGGAGCCAATCGCTTGAAAAGGAGTTAAGAACATGTCGCAAGCACAAACCAAGACCGATAGATATGTTTCGTTTAAAGGTATTGAAGAGGATAAAAATACCAGAGAATTCATCCGTCTGCTCAGGGTCCATATTGATGACCCTGAAAAGACCAATGCGTTCTGGGAAAGATACAAACAAATGCTCGCAGATTCTGAGTCGGGACGGTCTGGAAAGGATTATCTCTTTCTAATTCATAGTTACATCAATATCTTAAGAGATTATCTTGAAGAGATGGATGATGCCATGGCGCTTGCGCTGCTTGAAAAAATCGAAGCTGAAAGCTGTTAATCGTTTCTTTGATAATCGGTAATTATTCCTTTCTCCTTTGGAGAATGCCGACAATAAAAATAGATAATGAGATTCCAAGTCCAAGGTACAATGGCTGCACCTGCTGGAATTTTGTTACTCCGAATCCGATGACACAAAGAGGAGCGATCAGAATAGAGAGAGCTCCTGCTTTGCGTAGGTTGAACTTGGAAAAAAACACGGCAAAGGTAATAGGAAAAAAAAGCGTAGAGCCACGTAATCCCATCGACAGAAAGCTCCAGTCCATAATCGCTGACCCAAGGTTAAAGAGCAAGAGCACAAAAGCACCAGCGACAATGGCTATTGTCAGTAAGCGGTAGTAAATCAGACTCAACTTTTGGTTCAAAAACAATGATTTTAACACATCTACTTTAAGCGTAGTGGATACCCCGAGCGCTAAGCCGGAAGCGGTCCCTACGGCAGCTATCAGCAAGGTTGCGAAAGCCACTCCTGCGAAAATATCCGGGGTATAATGAAGTAAAAAAGTGGGTAGTGCCAGTGCACTTTGCAAATCTGGGCTAGTTTGTTTCATAAACAATCCAACCAAAATACCCAATAAGCCGAGAGGCGGGATGAAGATTGCGCTGAGTAAAGCCCCTTTACGCGCGGATGTTGCGTCCTGAGCAGAGAAAATAGCCTGCAGGTAAGTTTGCGTTGAAATAACGCCAACAATCATAGACAGAAGGTCTGAAATTCCTTGTGCAAAGCCATAACCAAACAGGCTGAACCATGGATAATCGGGGAAATGAGCGGTCAAAGCATTTATTCCCCCGGCCTGACAGATGGATATAACGCCAGCAGCGACCATGGTGAGATAGATTAAGGCCATTTTGACCATCCCAGTGGCGCCTGCAGCCTTCATTCCTCCCCCAAGGGTAAATGCCAATACCAACAATGATGAAATACTGGCGCTCCAGACCAACGGCATATCAAACAGAACCGCAAGGATTGCACCGCATGCCAGCAACTGGGCGACAATCTGGATAAACATACCGATGGCAGAAAACAGGCTGGCAATTATCCTTGCCCTTTCTCCATGGTACCTGCTGATGAATTCAGGAATTGTTTCGACCTGACTATTACGTAATGGCATGGCAAAAAAAATGGCCAGACAAAAACAGGCGATTCCTGCACCAAGGGTAAACCACCAAGCTGAAAGCCCCCATAAAAAAGCCAGTTGTGCAGTGCCGATTGTTGATGCTCCTCCGACCAATGTACCGGTAATGGCTCCAAATACATTCCATGGCCCGGATTTACGTCCACCCAGGGAAAAATCGTGGCTACTTCTCGCTTTACTTTTGCCTCCCCAAGCCATGTAAATAATCAAAGTTAATGTCAGGCAAAATGATACCAGAAAAAGAGGAGTGGTCATGTTATGGCATCCTATAATCTATTGTGAGACATGGGTTTGAACGGAATATATTCCCCCTTAGCCAGTTTTTGAAAAACTATTCGCGCTGCAATTGCGCGTTAAGAAAGGATTATTTATACAGAATAAAATTATGCCAATTATATTTATCTATGAAATTGACAAGTTCGATATTAATAATTAGTATCATACAAATGAGAGAATTTACGAGTTCTCTCAAATCGGGTTCCAAGGAAGCATCCCCCTCCGCTTTTTTGGAACCCTTTTTTATTCCAGGCGTTGTTTTATTTCATAGATCTTCTTCCAAGACTGATCAATCCTATCCCTTGGTATTTTGCCCTCATTGATCAGATTAAGAATAATCGCTATTTTCCGCTGCAACAGGTCTGGTTCGAATTTTAAATTATTACCAAAAATCAATAAATCATTTCCGGCCATAATGGCATGGTACAAAATCTCCTGCTCAGAATAGTGTTTTTGTAATGCATCCATCTGCAGATCATCTGAAATAACCAACCCTTTATAGCCAAGTTCTGTTTTTAATAACTGAGTGATAGCTTTTGTGGATAACGAGGCCGGATAATCTGCATCGATAGTGTTGTTAAAAACATGGGCAACCATAACCATATCGACTATCCCCTGACTGATAAGTGCTTTATAGGGCTGGAGCTCATACTCGTGCCAAAGTGTCGAAATATCGACGTAGCCGAGGTGTGAATCATTAAGGGAACTTCCGTGACCAGGAAAATGTTTCAGAACCGTTAATATTTTATATTGTGTGTGTGCCCTTATGAACATTGAGGCTAAGCGGGTTACGGTTTCGCTATCAGCCGCATAGCAACGTTTCAGCTTAGCGATAACAGGGTTATCGGGATTAGTGCACAGATCTACAACAGGTGCCAGATTTATATTGATACCATTAAGGGCTATCTGTTTAGCCGTGTGGTTAAACTCCTGCATTATTGCGGTGTCGTCCTGCCACGTCCCAATATAAAGAGCGTCACTCCCACGATTAAAACCATTATGTTCATTCAGCCTGGCGACCCGGCCTCCTTCCTGATCAACAGCAATAAATAATGGTATCTGAGAGCTATTTTTAAGTTCGGTTGTCAACTGTTTCAGCTGCTGTGGCGAGGCAATATTTCTCGGTCGGCTTTTTAATGCAACGTCATAATCAAAAAGAATGACTCCACCCAACATGTTTTTATTCAGGGCAAGTCTTATGTCGTCAGCTTCACTCAGTGTTAATCCACGAAATCCGACCACCATCATTTGTCCAATTTTCTGTTCCAACGTTAAATCTGGCACTGCGGCAGCAGCTGTTGTAGGCAAGAAATAAATACTGAGGATAATAATTAGCAGAGAACTGAAGTTTTTGCGCATATAGGATCCGATTAAGATGTTGAACGCTCTTCCCAACATTAATATTGTTTAAATAATTGGTGTCAATATGTTACATTGCACTCAGTCCTTACTATTATGAGAGGGTGCTCATGGCAAAAATAGATAAATTATTTCAAATCTTAAAGCAAAAAGGCGGGTCAGATCTGCATTTATCTCCAGACAATGCTCCTTTGATCCGAGTTTCCGGTCAGCTGCAGCCCGTAGTTGAACAGGTTCTTAACCATGCTCAATATCGTTCTTTACTATACGAAATAATGACAGAGCAGCAACAAAAAGATTTTGAGGAACGCCGGGATCTTGATTTCGCCTACGAAGTGACTGAGCTGAATGCCCGTTTTCGCGCTAATATTTTCATGGGAAGGCTTGGTATCAGTGCGGTATTCAGAATTATCCCGGCGACTATCCTTACTGTCGAACAACTGGGCCTTCCCCAGACTGTATTGAATCTAACCGAGTACAAAAAGGGGCTTATTCTGGTGACAGGCCCTACCGGCAGCGGCAAGTCAACAACACTGGCCGCAATGATCGACCATATCAACAAGACTCGAAACGAACATATTCTCACGGTTGAAGACCCGATTGAATTTGTGCACAAGCCTCAGGGCAGCCTTATTAACCAACGTGAAGTAGGAATTCATACCAAAAGCTTTGCCTCTGCATTGAAAGCCGCATTACGTGAAGATCCGGATATTATCCTGGTTGGAGAAATGCGTGATCTTGAAACAATAGAGCTTGCTATTACAGCAGCAGAAACCGGGCACCTGGTTTTTGGAACGTTGCACACCAGTAGTGCTGCAAAAACCGTTGACCGCCTAGTCAATGTTTTCCCGACTACGCAGCAGGAACAGATAAGAACCATGCTTTCAGAATCTTTACGTGGTGTTGTCGCTCAACAGTTATGCCGGACAATTGATGGCAAACGATGCGCTGCCCTTGAAATACTGAAAGTCAATGCGGCATCAGCAAACCTGATTCGCGAGGGAAAAACTTTTCAAATCCCTTCAATTATTCAAACCGGGAAAAAAGAAGGAATGCAGCTGATGGATCAGGCTTTGCAGGATCTGGTTAAGCAAAAGCGGATTAGCGTCGAAGAAGCAACTCGGTTCGCTGTCAATAAGAATCTGTTCCAAACCAATGAAACGGGAGCTTAGCTATGGATGATCATCGGATATCTGTTGAGACAAGGTACGTTGACATATTGCTCACTAATGGCAATCAGGTCTCTGGTGACATGTTTCTCCAACTACACGGCACCAAGTCATATGAACCGCAAAGGATTGAAGAGTTATTGAACGGGGAAAATGAATTTATTCCTGTACGTCATGGCGACAGGGTCTTTCTGTTGAACATCAGACACATTGTTTCTTTGACCTGTGATGCTGACAGCGAGCTCACTGATTTACAGCGTTTAGGGGAACAATATAGTGTTTCTGTGGAAACTGTTAACGGTCAACTGGATGATCTTCAGGTTTTTGTCAATCTCCCTTCGGGAAAACAGCGAATTAAAGATTTCTTGAATCAAAGAAAGACATTTTTATTATTTATAAAAGACAATAAGGGAATCTATTTGCAAAGAGATATGATTGTCCGGGTAAGCGATTGAAAAAACTTACAAATAAATAATTCACTATATGGAGGTGACTCTGGTGGAATTCAGGGTCACCTCCGTTTGATTGTTTTAAACGATATTTAGATCAAGTGACTATCGCTCGGGCAGCGTTTTTTTTAAATCTAAAGCGACATCGACAATCATATCCTCCTGACCTCCTACCATCCGACGTTTACCCAGTTCCATTAAGATATCGCGCATATCAATACCGTATTTTAGTGAGGCCGTCTCGGCATGGCGCAAAAAGCTGGAATAGACGCCTGCATATCCAAGTGACAGTGATTGCCGGTCAACCTGAATAGGACGATCTTGAAGTGGCCGAACGATATCCTGAGCTGCATCCATCAGGGCAAACAGGTTACATTGATGGGGAATATGACTGCGGTCGGCAACGGCAATAAAAGCTTCCAGAGGTGTGTTCCCTGCCCCGGCACCATTTCCCGCAAGGGCAGCATCGACACGAATAGCGCCCATATTTACGGCAGCTATTGAGTTGGCAACACTTAATGCCAGATTGTGATGGCAATGAATGCCAACTTGGGTCGCAGGATTAAGGGTTTGTTTAAAGGCATCAATTCTTTCCTCAATCTGGTTGGTCAACATAGCTCCTGCAGAATCGACAACATAAACACAACCTGCGCCATAGCTTTCCATCAATTTAGCCTGCGCTGCAAGTTGCTGCGGAGCGATCATATGCGACATCATCAAGAAACCGATCGTATCCATCCCTAACTCTCGGGCCATTGCAATATGCTGCCTTGAAATATCAGCTTCCGTACAATGAGTGGCGATCCGCACCGACCTTGCTCCAGCGCTGTACGCATGTTTCAGGTCGTCAACGGTACCTATCCCGGGGATCAGTAATACGGTAATAAGGGCATTTTCAACCACTTCTGCCGCCGTTTCTATCCACTCAATATCCGTATGCAAACCAAATCCATAGTTAAAGCTACTGCCGCTAAGACCATCACCGTGACAAACCTCAATGCCATTAACACCCGCTTTATCAAGTGCTGCGGCAATGGTACGGACCTGATCTTTGGTATATTGATGACGAACCGCATGCATCCCGTCTCGTAGTGTTACATCCTGAATATATAAATGATTTGTCATACGAGCCTCTCAGCTGTCTTAAGTGCTGCAGACGTCATGATATCGAGGTTCCCCGCATAGGATGGCAGGTAATGAGCAGCGCCTTCAACTTCAAGAAAAATAGAGGTTTTAAGCCCGGAAAACTGTCCATATCCAGGGATGTTAACCGGTCTATTCGCCTCAATTTTATCGATCTGGACTTGCTGTTTAAGTCGATAACCTGGGACATAGGCCTGGACTTTTTCAACCATTTGAGCAATTGATTGCACGATCTCTTCAGGAGCAGCATCCTGACTCAGAACGTATACGGTGTCACGCATGATGACCGGCGGTTCAGCGGGATTTAAGATGATGATGGCTTTACCCCGATCTGCCCCGCCGACAGTTTCGATAGCTCGCGAAGTTGTTTCCGTAAACTCGTCAATATTGGCCCTGGTTCCCGGACCGGCAGATTTGGATGAAATGGAGGCAACAATTTCTGCATAGGGAACACGTTTCGATACTCTGGCAACTGCTGCGACCATAGGAATAGTCGCCTGCCCTCCACAGGTAACCATATTCAGATTGTCTTTATCCAGATGTTCATCGAAATTAACGACTGGAACAACATATGGGCCAACTGCGGCAGGGGTAAGATCTATAACTTTTTTACCATCTCTGCGTAAAATTTCTGCATGGTGGTAATGCGCACCGGCGGAAGTTGCATCGAAAACAATTTGAATATCTTTATATAAGGGCATTTTTAAAAGGCCGTCTATCCCCTCATGAGTAACAGGAATATTCATCTTTTGGGCGCGAGCCAAACCGTCAGAGCCCGCATCGATCCCAACCAAGACAACCATCTCCAGCACCTGTGACAGCTTTGTAATTTTAATCATCAGGTCTGTTCCTATGTTTCCCGAACCTATGATGGCAACTTTGGTAAGCGGCATGCAATTTCTCCTTGATTGCGGTGATTATTCGATCAGAGACAATTCAACCCGTCACTTTTTTGCGATGGCTGCCCATATTACCCATGACCTAGCCAGGTTCCAGTCTCTCAATCTGACCGTCAAGCAATCTGATCAAGTCCGCCAGCAGTTCTGAATTTCCAACGTTTCCGGGAAATACGATATAGGATATTCCTGGGAATTTGGTTTCTTCCTGTAATTTCCAAGCGGAGATCCCCGGAGCAACCTGTCCGAGTACGACAGCCGACTTGACTCTCAAGGCTTCGGTTGCCAGGTCGCTTGAGGTAATACCTCCTTTAGCAATAAGAAAGCGCGGTTTAACATCAAGAGTTGCAACGATTTCCACCAACGCTGCGGAGACCTTGCTGCCGATATCGAGATTAACAAGTGCCCCCGCCTGTTTCACAAGTGCCCGGCTGGTGTAGACCATAATATTTTCGCCGTTTGTCAGGCTGTCATGAACCGCCTGCTTTACCTTATCAATCTCATTCTGTCTTTCAGATATTTCAAGTAAATTATTAACGTTAACTTCTAACCAATTAAGATTGTCGATGTTTTTAGCTCCTTCGACTTGAGCTGTCGTCTTGCCAATATAGGATCCGACAATAACTAACCCGCCATGAGGGTTTGCTGTTTGCGAAGCCACTTCATCACCGGTCAGATATGCCTTGGGACTGATACCACCCCTGACTCTGACAAAGGAGGCACTGGAGCGAACAAGATAATGTCTTCCGGCTGCTTCGGCCTTCAACAGACCAAGGACAAAAACTTCAAGGTCAGTATAATCGGCAGCATTGACAACAACCCTGGCGCCTTTGGGAGACCTAAGCAGAATATCGGCGACATGATCGGAGCCATGAAGGCGAAGGTCTACAATTTGAACACAAACGACCTCTTCAGCGGTAACAGTCCCTGCTGTCTTTTCCTCAATGTACTTCGGCATGTAAGAACTGCTGTATCCAAAGACAGCGTCATTGGCGAACTCAGTGTCTTCCGCCGGAGTCAGTTTGTCACCTTCCTGCACATAATGAATATTATTAATCGTATAGCGCCCACCTTCAAAAAAGGCCGGAATGAGCAAGTGCCCATCAAATTCGAGGTTCGCCTCCTGTTGCAGGGTGGTGCCGATTACATCCAGCTCGAGAGGGTAATGGCCACGCAGAGTCGAATCGCTGCGGCTGATAATGTCAAAGCTGACTCCGCATAACTGCGAGGCTTTACATAAATTGCGAGCAACTTCAGCATTCAGGGATGCTGCCGCTGCGGTATTCATGCTGCGGGTATTGGTCAGGATATAGAAGACATCTTCCTGCGCGGTTAAAGCTTTTTGCAAATCGGCGACATCCCATGTTGTCAGCACGTTAATGCCATGAACTGTTTGTGATCCTGTAGGATCATCATCAAGAACCACCACTTTCCGGCCCGAGGCTTTGACCGCAGCCTGAATTTGCTTAAATTGATCAGCATTATTGGCGACAGGTGGCAATGACGCGAAGATAGCGGATTTCAGATTAGTCTTGTCGCTCACTTTGATCTCCTTGTGACATCCTGATATATAAATTGAATAAGTCGCAGATCAATCCTTATTGATTTTAGGTAGTTGCAACCCGGTTAGATGCTCATACACTTTGATAACCGCCGAATCGTCTTCGCGACCATGTCCTGCAGCGCTGGCCGCAGTAAATTGTTGCAGAGCTGTGCTGGCAATCGGCAGTGGCAGAGTCAACTCCCGCCCGGTAGAATGAACAATACCCAAATCTTTAACAAAGATATTAACGGCGCTATGAGGTGTGTAGTCTCCTGCCAATATGTGTGGAACTCGGTTTTCAAACATCCAGGAATTACCGGCGCTATTGGTAATGACTTCATAAAGCGTGTCCGGATCGAGTCCCATACTGATACCAAGGGCCATAGCTTCCGCTGCTGCTGCAATATGAATCCCGGCCAGGTGTTGATTGACCAGTTTAACGCTCGACCCGGCCCCGGCTGCGTCCCCTAAACGATAGATCTTTTCCGCGATGGCATTAAGAACATCTTTGGCGCGGTCAAAATTGGTCGGAGCGCCAGAGGCCATAACCGATAGCTTACCCTGTCGTGCTTTGACTGAACCGCCACTGATGGGAGCATCAATCAGATTCAACCCCCTTTCAGCCAGTCTTCCTTCAAGTTCACGGACATAACTTGGTGCGACCGTAGCGCACTGGATGACCAATCCACCTGCCTGCATATTTGCAACAACACCATTATCTCCGAATAGAACGCTATCGACCTGTTGGGAATTGACGACAACAACCAGAACGATGTCAGCCTGCTCTGCAACTTTACCTGGATTCTCAGCGCATTGTCCCCCGCCAGCAATGAATTGGTCACAGGCTGCGGCGCTGACATCGCAGCCAATAACGGTTAACCCGGCGTCAACCATGGCCAATGCCGACCCCATCCCCATAGAGCCCAGTCCAATGATTCCGACCGTCTGTGTCTTTCCTGTTTCTGACATTCAATCCTCCGTCCGCTTAGATAGAAATACTCTTCTGGAGTCACCGACAACACGTGCTTATAGGGACTGTCTTCCTGGTAAAAGGATTACTGCATAGCATGTCCTCACTGTCATCTCAGCGCTGCGGGGTTCCTCCTTTCATTTAAAAGGGAAACTATCAGAAAAGCTAAGAACGATTGATCTGCAGATCATGCAGCGCTGCGTCTCTTATCATCAGGACATCTGAAGCAGAGATGACAAAGTCATAACCGCGCTCGAGCATCTGTTTAGGTGTATCATTCGGTCGTGGCAGGCCGCCAAGGAACTTATTGCTTTTCTTGATAACCTCTTCGGCCTTGTTGACTGCTTCAATAAATTTTGGGTTATCGAAATCTCCAATCTGACCACAGTCGCCAGACAAATCACCATGACCGATAAACAACACATCAATGCCGTCAACAGCTGCGATTTCTTCGAGGTTGTCTACGGCTCTTAAGCTTTCAATCTGGGCGATGATGAGCAGTTCCTTGCCGTTATCAGGAAGATAGGTGGCGTTATGCAGACCATAAGAGGAACATCGGCTTAGAACGCTTGCCGCGCCTCTTCTCCCTTTGGGAGGGTAAAGGCTGGCACGAACGAGCGCACGTGCTTCTTCGGCACTGCCAACTTCAGGTACCATAATTCCTTCACAGCCAGTATCAAGAGCGCGCTTGATATGCACATGATCATTCCAGGGTACTCGGATAATCGAACAGGTCGGAGCGGCGCTCATGGCCTGCATCAGGTGGGTCGCACTCAGATAAGTGTCGGGGCCATGTTCAAGGTCAATAACCGCTCCGTCATAGCCACTTAAGGCTATAATTTCAGCAACAACCGGGCTACAGGTGTGAAGCCAGCATCCGAGAGCCTGCTCTCCGGCGTAAAGTTTTTTCTTTAATTGATTTTCTCTATACATAGCCATAACTCCATAACAAATAAGATTACAACAAGCCTCTTTGGGCGAGATTTTTCATCAGTTGGCCAGTACCAAACTGCCAGGGCGGAGCAGCAGTAGACAGGTTCACCCGATTAACCAGCGCGCCAAGCTGCGGGGTTTTTATTGTTACAACATCACCGATTTTATGGGTAAAGCCCATACCGGGGGCGTCACGATCATAAGTGGGGGCAAACAGAGTTCCGGTAAACAGAACCAGTCCGTCAGGGTATTGATGATTGCGGCTGATGGTCTGCTTGACAAGATCTTCTGGATCACGACTGATTTTCGTCATGGTGCTGCCATCTTCAAGGACAAAGCCGTCATCTCCTTCAACTTTCATAGACAGATCCAGTTGGCGCACATCATTCAGATTGAAACCGTCATCAAACAGGCGGATAAAAGGCCCCAGAGCTGTTGATGCGTTATTATCTTTAGCCCGGCCCAGAAGCAAAGCACTGCGACCTTCAAAATCCCGCAGGTTGACATCGTTTCCAAGCGTTGCGCCGACAATATCCCCTTTGGAATTGACAACCAGAACAACCTCTGGCTCTGGATTATTCCAAGTTGATTCAGGATGAATGCCTATTTCAGCGCCAATACCAACAGCGGACATGGGTTGGGCCTTGGAAAAGACCTCTGCATAAGGACCGATTCCAACCTCAAGATATTGCGACCACAACCCACGATCAATGAGAATCTCTTTAAGCTTGAGAGCCTCTTCAGAGCCAGGCACAACCGAGGCGATATCTCCACCGATTTCCTTTTGTATGGTACTGCGGATCGCTTCAGCGGCCTTGGGATCGCCCTTGGCCTGTTCCTCAATGACCCGCTCAAGCATGCTGACAACAAATGTGACACCACAAGCCTTCACCGCTTGCAGATCGATCGGGGCAAGAAAGTACGGTTTATTGACATCAACACAGCCAGCAACACTGTTTGCCAACATCTCGCTCACTGAACCGATAATGGTCCCGTCATAATCATTCACCAGACTCGGATCTTCAAGCAGACCGGAAACGGTAGGACAGCAGACTGTCACATCAACCACATCGTTTCCTCTAATCACAATGACAGCTGGTCCAGACGGATTTCCGGGAAGCCAAGCGCGGCCAAGTAGAGTTGCCTGGTCGGCGTCAAGCGGAAGAATGTCTTTAACCTTTAATTCAAACTGCATGATGTTCTCCTGAGTCAACAAAATAAGCAGACAGTTACAATGCTGAACGGCATACCTGGGTTTGGATCCCTAGCCCTTCGATTCCCAGCCTAACTGTATCGTTGTTCTTCAAATATGTGGGTGGTTTCTGTCCCATGCCGACCCCGGGAGGCGTTCCTGTTGAAATAATATCGCCAGGCCATAGGGTCATGTAGCGACTTAAATAACTGACGATTTCAGCCACAGGAAAAATCATTTTGGCGGTTGTGCCCTGCTGGTAGCGATGTCCATTAACCTCAAGCCACAAATCCAGTTGTTGTGGGTCGGGAACTTCATCACGGGTCACGAGCCATGGTCCAATAGGCCCAAAACCGTCACAGGATTTGCCTTTTACCCACTGGCCTGTCCCTTCTAGTTGATAAGCTCTTTCACTTAAATCGTTAACAACACAGTAACCGGCAACATAGTTCAAGGCAGAGTCAACAGTCACATCCTTGGCACGGGTTCCGATAATAACCCCTAATTCCACCTCCCAGTCGGTTTTCTGAGAGTTACGTGGAATAAGGACGTCATCATTGGGACCGGCAATAGCGCTGGTCGCTTTCATGAAAAGAACCGGTTCTTCGGGAATTGCCATTCCTGACTCGGCGGCATGATCAGAGTAATTAAGGCCGATACACATAAATTTTCCACTCCCGGAGACACAGGGTCCCAGGCGAACCGAGGCGTCAATCGGAGGAAGTGTGGACGGATCCAGACTTTTAAGCTGGTCAAGTACCGAAGGTGAAAGTGAGGCAGGACAGATGTCGGAGATATGAGCCGACAGATCCCGAATATGTCCATCATTATCAAGCAGCCCGGGCTTTTCATCGCCGGGAGAACCGTAGCGTAACAACTTCATTGCCTACCCTGTCGGAAAGATGATTAATTCTGAGCAGGCTCATGATCCTGCTCAGAACAGACAGTCTATTTAAATTGCGTCTCGGCTTTTTTCGCCATTCACAAGACGCCAGATATTTAATGGATTACTATCCTGTAACGGTTCAGGGAGCAACTCTTGCGGGTAATTCTGCAGACAGATTGGCCTAAGGAAGCGGTAAATTGCTGCGGAACCAACCGAGGTAAAACGAGCATCACTGGCAGCCGGGAATGGTCCACCGTGAACCATGGCATGGCACACTTCAACGCCGGTAGGGTAACCGTTAATCAATAAACGGCCGACGCGCACTTTCATCAAGTCGATCAGAGCAGCATAATCGCTCATTTCCCCTTCAGCGGTCTGAATAGTACCTGTCAGCTGCCCTTTAAGACTTGCAACAGCAGCTTCAAGCTCTGACAGGTCCTTACATTTAACGATCAGAGAAGCCGGTCCAAACATTTCTTCTGTCAGTTTCGGATTGGCGATAAAGTCCTGAGCGAAAACTGTCATCAAGGTTGGCTGGCATGCGCAGCCAGACTTTCCGGACCCACTTTCACCAACCGCCGTTGTGGTGACACCAGCTTGACTCGAAATTGTCTCAACTCCCTCGTTGTATGCTTCCTGGATACCACGGTTCAACATGATACCTGCCATTTGTTTACCCAACTGTTCACTGGCCGTTTTTATGAACCGGTCAAGCCCTGGGCCGTCTATACCCAGCACCAGACCAGGATTGGTACAAAACTGTCCAACCCCCATATTCAAGGAGGTTACAAATCCTTCTGCAACTGCCTCAGCCTCCGCTTCAAGTTTTTTCGGTAGCAGAACAACTGGGTTCTGGCTGCCCATTTCAGTGAAGACGGGTATTGGTTCAGGGCGATCATTCGCCAACTTAACCAATGTCATACCGCCGCTGAAAGAGCCGGTAAACCCGACAGCCTTAACTTCCGGAGCAACCACAAGGGCACTGCCGACTTCGCGACCGGCACCCATCAGTAAAGAGAATACACCAGCCGGCATACCCGTCTTTTTGATCGCCTTATCAATGGCCTGAGCGACAAGTTCACTGGTTCCTGGATGGGAAGAATGCCCTTTGACCAGTACCGGGCAGCCCGCAGCAAAGGCGGAGGCGGTATCGCCGCCTGCTACGGAAAAGGCCAGTGGAAAGTTGCTGGCACCGAAAACAACAACTGGCCCCAGGGCCTGATTCATATAGCGTAAATCAGGGCGCGGCAGAGGCTGTCGATCCGGCATTGCGGTATCGATACGGATATCGAGAAAGTCACCAGCCTCGACAACATCTGCAAACATGTTCAACTGAAAACAGGTACGTCCCCGCTCCCCTTCCAGTCGCGCTTGTGGCAATGCGGTTTCAGCCATGCCGCGTTGAATCAACTCATCTCCAAGGGCCATGATTTCATCCGCACAGGCACGCAGAAATTCTGCCCGCTTGGGCAGCGACATAAGACGGAATTCAGAAGCGGCACTTTGCGCTGCAGCAACAGCAACGTCAACCTGGGCGGATGATGCTTTGGTCAATAGCGGTTCTATTGCTTCATTGGTGGCAGGATTAACAGCCTGATAGGTCCCTGATTCGCCGTTAACCCACTCTCCATTGATTAATAATTTTCCTGAAATAGCCATTATAGATACTCCTCCTCTAGCTTTTTGTGGTGTCAGATACAGACTTTGATTACTGTTTAATTTTTCTGAATTCAGCTACCGCAGAAGCGACGCCCATACGCGGGCTGGTTAAAACCGGGATCGGCGTTTCGCCAAGCTCCGGTAAAATGGCAACCATACTTCCCTGGGCACAAACAACAACATCGACACTGGCAAGGACACTGCGTATACCCTCAAGGACCATTTCATTGTGTTTTTTCCGCTGACCGCCAATCAATTCGGCGAAAGCCCCTTCTATCAGCAAGGGGTGAATCTCAATCTCAGCACCTTCTTCAGCGGCAGTCTTTTCAATTAGACGGCAGGTTGGTCCAAGGGTGGTCTGCAGCGTTGCGGCAACCGCAATTTTACGTCCACTGCGACAAGCAACTCTGGCCATTTCCTGATCAACTTTGACAACTGGCGTAGAAATAAGCTGGGCAGCGATATCAGCGGCTTCCCCAACTGAAGAGCACTGATTGAAAATCAGGTCACTGCCTGCTTCCTCAGCAGCTTTATAATAAGCGCACATCCGGCTGCGTACAGCAGAGGTCACTCCGCCATTGGCCAATACTTCGGGAAGAAGGCTGTCGTCAACAATGTGGCGAATCTGTATTTCGGGACCGAGCTCGTTAAACAATGCCGTTAAATCTTCCACAGATACAAAACTGGTATGAACAATTGTGACGATACCTTTAGAATTTGCCATACGCTCAATCTCCTTTTACCTTTCGGATGAATTACCAGTCGACAACTGTTCCGTCATTTAATCCCCTGGTTGGTCAGTCTCAACCTTGACAAATACCCAGTTTCGCATATGTGCATTGACAACTAATGGTTTGATTGCGGTAATTTTCATCTATACCCCACCTTGTCAGTCCTGCGCTGTATGTATGCTTCTGTTAGCCTATGGAAAGAACTGCCGCACCTGCTTTTGCTATTTCATCATCCTGCTCAGCGGTGACGCCACTGATCCCAATGGCGCCAATAAGCTCACCATTAAAATACAGTGGCTGTCCACCGGGAACCGGAATGGCCCTTGGCAAGGCCAGTACCGCTTGCCGGCCGCCTAACAGGCCGGCCTCGAAGGCACTTGTAGGGCGTTGGTAAATCAAAGCAGATGTCGCTTTCTTAAGAGCAAAATCGACACTCGCCAACTGGGTTCCATCCATGCGTTCCAATAAGAGAAGATGCCCACCATCGTCAATAATCGCAACAACAACGTTCCAGCCATTAGCCTGTGCAAGCCTTTGCGCCGCAACCTTTATTTCTTTTGCGGCCGCAAGGGTCAGAACCGGTTTTGTCGGCAGTTCAGTGATCATATCGATAACCCGTCAATTTATTTTTCAGTGTATTTTTCGACGTTGGTACGTTGTTCCCACCCTTCGCTGAACAGTGCCAGCCGCCCACCTGTGCGTGGGTGCTTGGCACATTCTTCACGGTTCAGGGTAACGCCAAGCCCCGGGGCATCGGGTGCCGCAAAACAACCATCAGCCGGATCAACGCGGGGGGCTCCCTGTACAGTTTCAAATACCCACGGATCAGCAAAATCGTTGAAGTGTTCAAGTATTTTGAAATTCGGGCATGCGACTGAAAAGTGCAAAGCTGCAGCCGTTCCGATAGGTCCACAGACGTTATGGGGAGCAAGCAATACATTGTAAGCCTTGGTCCAGCCAACCAGCTGTTGAATACCGGTAATACCACCTGCATGAGTCAGGTCAACCTGGTAGATGTCGATGAGTCCTTCTTCAATAAATGGTCTGAGGTCATGAATCTCATGCATCCTTTCCCCGGATGCTATAGGCAGATGAGTGCTCTGCCGGACCGATCTTAAACTGGTTACGTCGGTGGGAGTTACAGGCTCTTCAAGCCAACCGGGCTCGATATTGATAACATCTCTGGCCACGGCTCGCGCAGCGGCACCGGTAAAGCGTCCGTGCATCTCAAGGAAAATCTGTACATCAGGGCCAACTGCGTCGCGGACCGCCTGAAGAATAGCCACGGCACGTTTACGCTCACTCGGGGATATCTCGGCAGATGCGGCTCCAAACGGGTCGATCTTTAAACCACGGTACCCTTTTGCCACGACCCCTCTAGCCAACTCCTGGATAATGTGTGGATCGCGATCACCCTGATACCAACCGTTGGCATATGCAGGGACCCGATCTCTGAATTTACCGCCAAGCAATTTCCATACGGGGACACCGAGGTCTTTACCGAGGATATCCCAGCAAGCCATGTCAAAGGCGGCAAGAGCGCTTTGTCCGACCTCCCCTGGCAAGCCATACTCACCGACCTGAACATTCCACGCCAGGCGCGTCAGATCTGCCGGATCCATGCCGATGACGTAGCGAGCGCCCAATTCTTCAATAGCAGCAATGAGGGTATCCGTTTTATTGACCATCCGGACTTCACCTAGCCCGGTAATTCCAGTATTTGTGGTTAATTCCACAATGGTCAATTCACGCCATGGAGCACCAACAACGACAATGTCAATATTCTCAATTTTCATCACTGATCTCCTGTGAATTTTTAGAGCGCCTTTATTTCAGGTTTTGGCGCAGCAACAGCCTTTAACTGATTGCACAAAGGCTTGCCGAACCCCTCAGCGGAAATCACGAAGACATCTCCCGACTCAGTTTGTACCTTGTCGGCAAAACTTAATGTTGCTGTCCCGAAAAAGTGGACATGGAGATCACCGGCACGACGGAAGCCCTGATATTTGAAATGATGATATTCAAGGTTGGATATGTAATGACTCATATTCTGCTCACCACTGGCAAATTCCTTTTCCCACAGCACTTTGCCATCACGGTAAATACAACTTTTCCCTTTGATATCCTGCGGCAGATCACCAAGCAGAAGTTCCGGGCCGAACGAGCATTGGCGCAATTTGGAGTGAGCCAGCCACAGGTAATTCTGTTTTTCCAGAACATGATCTGAATATTCATTGGCCAGAGCGAAACCTATGCGATAAGGAGTTCCATCATCGGCGATAAGGTAAAGACCACAAATTTCAGGTTCTTCCCCCCCGTCCTGCGCGTATTCAGGAAGTTCCAGAGCTTGCCCAGGAGCAACCAGCCAGCTGCCGTCCCCCTTATAAAACCACTCCGGCTCAACGCCGATAGTGCCGGGTTCTGGTTTTCCTCCCTCAACGCCCCATTTGAACATTTTCATCGAATCAGTCATCTGATCGGCGGCTTGCTCATGCATGGCGCTGCGGGCACTGGCGCTGCCAAGATGTGTGAGACCTGTACCGGCAAGAATCATATGGGCCGGGTCATTATGGGTAACGGGCGGAAGCAGGCAGCCTGCGTCTATGATTTCCTGATAATTGACACGTTTTGCATAACCTGTTTTCTCGATATGCTTGGCAAGAGATTCCTGGTTGGCAATCGCCTGCAGGCATAATTGGTAAGTACTATGAACATCCGCAATGACATTCAATGAGTCACCATCAACCACGGCAACATAAGTTACGGAAGGATTATCCTTTTCAAAGAATTGAACAATACGCATGTTAGTTCCTCTCTTGTTCAGTAACTGCGAACGAAGGTTCATGATGAGTATTTAGATAGCTCATGTGCTGGATAAAACACTTGGCTTTTTCACGAACACTGTCGACACTGTCACCGGCCCGGTATAAGGAGGAACCCAGACCAAAACCGGCAGCGCCTGCAGTAACGTAAGCTTCCATATTTTCAAGTGAAATCCCCCCTACCGGTACCAGCATCAGGTCAGGCGGTAATACAGCGCGCAGACCTTTTAAAACCGATGGACCCATAAGATCGGCAGGGAAAATTTTCACAGCATCTGCACCAGCATCATGCATGGCGGCAATTTCAGTCGGTGTCAGAGCACCTGGTGTGACGAACAAGCCCAGCTGTTTGGCCCGTTTGACAACATCAACCCGGGCGTAGGGTGTTACAATTATTTTTCCACCAGCCTCAGCCACAGCGTCTACTTCAGCGATACTGGTTACAGTACCGGCCCCAACCAGGGCCTGGTCAGCAAATGCCGTGGCCAGGAGTTTAATCGATGTCAGTGGCGATGGTGAATTTAAAGGAACCTCGACAATTGTCAGACCTTCCTTTATGGCGGCACCGACAACATCTACAGCTTCTTCTGGTGTAATCCCGCGGAATATACCGATTAGACCGGTCGTGTTGAAAAACTGTCTGAATTGATTGGCCACTTCAGGCTACTCCTCCAAATTTAAGTAAGGCGGCAACGCCTTTACAGGTTGCGATGTCGCTACTGAGACTGACCGCATTGATATTGTTCTCTGCTAAAGCCAGCAGATAACGCTGACACAGTTGATCCGAACCGATGACGACGACGGTATCATTCCTGGTGAGGTAATGGGTTGCCTCATTAAGCTCATGGCCGAGCAACAGGCCTGAAATATATGAAGACACCTCAGAGGTATCGAGACGTCCATCCAGCATTCTGGTGCGTCCGGTAAATAATTGATGCAACAAACCTCCGCAAACCTCGTCCGCAGCTGCGATTCCTTCCAGAAAAGGTTGTTCACAAAAGGGGTCACTTGCTGTACAGCCAAGAATGGTTTCACCCAGCCCCTGAAAAACATCACCGGTCATAAAGGTCGAAAAATCGATAATCGTACCATCCGTGACACGCGCCCATTTACTGTGAGTTCCAGGCAGGCAAAGCAAGGCTGAATCAATGTTGAGATGATTTATGGCTCCGAAAATCTGGATTTCTTCCCCGCGGATGACGTCACTGCTTTTATCGCTCTTTTCGACCCTGATTCCAGGAACCAGATAACCATCGACTTGTGCAGGAAGGGCGAGCAAGGCGTCACGTAAATCTGAAATGCGCGTCGGCACCTCGCAATAAGGTGCTTCAATCCAACCATTTTTTGAACCCGCCATACCGCTGATAACGACCGTACCGACCTTATCATCCGAAAAATGGCTGACCAGTTCGGCCAGAATCTGGGGGTAGTCCTCGCGGGACAGAAACTTGATCCCGCGAGGACTGCTTATCGATTTCAGAATAGTTCCGTCCGCCTTGCATAAGTAGGCGCGTAAGTTGGTGGTTCCCCAATCAATGACTAGCATGGCTGACCTCATAACGGACTGGTCGCTCTTTGGTCAACCGGGTACGGAACGCACCCTTTTTCGGAACTGGATACGTCGTACATGAGGTTGCAGGCAGCTATGTCAAGCACGCGGTCTTGCATCATGGCCATGCGCTCAGCAACCATTTCAGCTCGCTCAGGCAGACTGTCGTATGGAATAACCTCCCCTTTGACCAGTCGTAGCGGATCGATAATATCCAGATGCTTTTTGCTGATCCGTAACCACATCAGGTCGCCATTATCGAGTTTACCTATACCTCCCCCATCAAACGCTTCTGGCGTGACATGGCCGATACAGGCACCTTTGGTGACCCCGGAGTAACGACCATCCGTGATGAGCAGAGATGACGCTTCGAGTAATGTATGGTGTTTCAAATTTTGCCCCGGAGCAAACATTTCAGGCATGCCGTAAGCACGAGGACCCTGACCGGCAATAACAAACGCAAAGGAGAGATAACCTTTTTTCAGCAGGCTGGTAAAATCCTCTTTAACGAACTTCGTCACCTCGCCTTTTGAATTATATTCAAGGAACTTAGATATGACTTCTTGAGGCATTTTCTCAATCAAGGCTAAAAGATCGTCAAAGATTTTAATACTCGACATCTGATCGAGACAGGCACGTTCGTGCTCAAAATAATCAACAATAAAAATGTGGTCATCAAAATGGGTAAGCTGCCGGTCGGTCATGCCGGCCAGCTTGACGACGCTTGAGGACATGAAGTTGCCACGCAGAACCTCCACCCCAGAGGCATCTCGAACCGGCTTGGTGCGAATAACCGATTGTTCATCAAAACCACCGACGACAGGTTCGTTAAGGTCCTTGATCCGTTCGCCCCAGGTTTGCCCGGTAACGGTGGGAGCGTCGAGATCCATATGACAGCCCAGATCCGCCAGAACCCGGTAGAGACTCTCCATACCTTTACTTTTGCCCGACGCGTATTGTTGAGCCAGGACGAAGGTGTCGCGCTTGGCGGTCAGGCTGTGGGCAAAAATTTCCGGAACCGGAGTGGCTTCGCGAATCCGTTCATAATCCCAGATCGAGACGTCAAATCCGGCATAGCGCATTATAGCCGGCAGATGAAGCATGATATTGGAGGAACTGCCGGTTGCGTTATGAATACGTACTGCGTTGGCGAAGTTTTTGTGCAGGATATTGGTAATCCGGTATTCTTCTTTGTTCAAACAGTTCCAAAGCATATCGACACATTCGGCGACAATCTCTGGTGCCGGTGCGTCCATCAGCAATTCAGCACGTGAAGGGGTAAGTCCCAGAGCACTGACCAGTGTTCGCGATGAGTTGCCGGTGCCATTAAAAGCACACACCCCACCTTTGTGATGACAGGTTGCAGCGGCAAGATCATCCATGATGGAGCGGCATTCTTCTTCACTGATCAGCTCATAACCGACAGCACGTTTCATCAGTCCGAAAAAGGCTTCGTCAGATGAACACTGAAGAATGTAGCGCATATTCTCCGCGATATCCCCGGCTAGATCGTCAAGCCCTTTCGCGCGGGCCCTGGTCATAATGTCCTGAAGTTTTTCTGCCGTACCTGGGCGGATTGTCCCCCCTCTTAAAACGTGGGATGGGATAAAGACTGACCAGACCGGAGAGGATCCCCTCCCCTTGTGCATGCGGGCCCGATCTGCGGCAGCCAGACCGCTCATAACAGCTGACGGGAACTTGTCGCAACTTGAAAGAACATAGGCAGCATGGTAGGAGTGCCCCTCAAAGGTGATATTAACCGCTGCTGCTGTATCATTTCTTGATACCAGTGAATAACTCTGGCCAATGTTGTTCTGGGCTGTTCCATCACAAATAACCGGGATAGAAAAATGGAAAGGGACACCGCCATTTTCCCAGATTCTTAAGACGGCAAGGCTGATGTGCAAATCATCGCGCAAATGTGCGGGATGATCGATGGAGCCTGAGATAACAGCCACCCTGGGTTTGTTGTTGACCAATCGTTCGACGATATCATCAAGGGTCACTTCCCCCGGATTCAGTGCCGGGTCAATATTCCGCACAAAATCCCAGGATCTATTTATAGTATGTAAAACACAGATAGGCTCGTTGGCCAATCCCTGGATACATTCACGATAAGGGTTGAAATCTTCTTTGATAACCACATCTATTTTATATTGATCAGACATAGTGTGTACCTCTGGTCTAAGTGTCAATAAGTCAACATCACCTGTGTTTCTTATTGAGTACTCCACCTGTTCCGGGCAGAGTACTTAATATTTGATCAGCTACCCAGCCACAGAGAAATTCCTGGAAAGGTCAGCACCAGCCCCAGTGCAATTAACTGCATGATGATAAATGGCCAAACTGATTTGTAAATATCATAGAGAGTTATATCCGGCGGTGCGACACTCTTTAGATAGAAGGCAGCGGGCCCGAAAGGTGGGGAAAGAAATGAAACCTGCATATTGATACAGAAGACGACACCGAACCAGATCGGGTCATAGCCAAGAGATTTGATAATCGGGACAAATATCGGCATGGTCAGCATGACAATACCAATCCAGTCGAGGAACATGCCGAGCAGTAACAGGATAGCCATCATAATCAGGATGATGACCATGGGGTGAACATCTAGCCCAAGGATTGCCTGTTCAACAAATCGTTTACCACCCATGAGGTTATAAATACCGACCACGGCGCTGGCACCGATACCGATCCAGATGATCATACCGCAGGTGCGCATGGTCTGGCGTAAAGCTGAATGGACGATATCATGGGTCAGTTCTTTACGGATGATCGCTGAGACGATAACGCCGACAACCCCCATACAGGCCGCTTCAGTAACAGAGGCAATTCCGCCGTAAATACTCCCCAAGACCCAGACGACGATGGTCAGTGGCAGCAGTACATCGCCACAAGCTTTCAGTTTTTCCTTAGTCGACATGGCGATTTCATTGGCCGGTGCTGGAGGTCCCATGGCAGGGTTCAGATTGCAACGAATCAGGACGTAAGAGATATACATGGAGACCAGCATGATCCCGGGAATAACGGCAGCCGTAAAAAGATCACCAATCGATACGTTCGACGTCATACCGTACATGATCAGCACAATGCTGGGCGGTATCATCGTCCCCAGGGACCCACCGGCAACGACAGATCCGATAGCAAGGTTACGATCATAGCCCAGACGTAGCATCTGGGGCAGAGCAAGCATACCGAGTAGAACTGTTTCACCGCCGATAATACCGGACATCGCTGCCAGTAATGCCGCAACAACAACTGTCTGGACTCCGACCCCACCTTTCAGGCGACCGGCGATGATGCGCATGGCATTATACAAGTCCCGGGCAACACCCGTTTTATCCAGCAGACTTGCCATGAAGACAAACATCGGTATGGCGACCAGTGAGTATTCTGTAACAAAAGAAAAAACACGTGTCCCAATCATGCCGATGGCCATCTGGCCAAACCAGCCAAAGGTAAAGAACAGGGCCACAAGTCCAGTCAAAAAACCGAGAGGCATGCCGATCAGAAGTAACGCAACCATCAGAACGAAAATCAGTAAGGTGGCAGCTCCTATTCCCATTGCACTTAAACCCAACATAGTCGCTACTCCTCTTCTCTGTAAGTTCTGATTTTTTTAATCAGATGCAAGAGCGCCTGCAGAACCAGGATACAGAAAACAACAAGGATAAAAATCTTGGTAACCGTTGGCCAGACACTGTTCATGGCAGAACCTGAACGCTGCATGTAAAGGTCGCCAGCCGGGGTAAAAATAGCCCTTGAGGTCATGTACCACATGGCATAAGTGCCACCGACAGAAAATATCAGTACGAGGAAGTCAACAAAAATGGCGATACGCTTCTGCCATTTTTTGGAAAACAGGTCACGCACCAGCTGTACGGAGATATGACTGTCGTTACTGTAACAATAGATACCACCATAGGCCATGGCCATACCGACGATTGCAATCGTGGTCTCATGCACCCACACCGTCGGGGAATTGAAGAAATAGCGCATGATAACTTCGTAAAAACTGATGACAACAGCGAGGACATAAAGCCACGTGACCACATCACCAAGTTTTAAGATCCAACGATCCAGTGCCGTATCACACTGATCGACCAAAAGGTCTTCTTGCTCTTCCATAACAATCCCTGCCGTTAAAGAGAAAACTGTTAAAAAGGGTCCCTTTCATTATGTCCGGGACCCTTTCGGTCAAGCCATTAGATTACTTCTTGGACTCCCAATATTTAGCAACAGCGTCAGCCCATTCTTTGGCTATCGGAGAGTTGGACCATTTTGGCCATTGGGTTTTGGCAACTGCACGGAACTTGGCAACTTCAGACTCTGGCCAGGAAATAACTTCGATCCCTTTGGCTTTGGCTTCCTTAACAGCGGCGATATCAAGTTTGTGGTGCTCTGCCACCATATAATCACGGAAGCGTTTAACATCGTCCATGAGGATTTTCTGCAGATCCGCAGGCAGAGACTTCCATACATCAAGGTTTAATGTCAGCTGCATAGTCGGCATGGAGTGAAAGCCCGGGTAAATCGGATAACGGGCGATGTCGTTCATCCCCTGAGCCTGGTTGGTGGCGAAAACGGTGTAGTCAGACGCGTCAATAACGCCTTTTTCGAGCGAAGTATAAACTTCCGAACCCGGCAGGTTAACAGGGGTGGCGCCGACAGCAGCGAAAACATTGTTAACCATCCCTTGAGGAGCGCGCAGTTTGATCCCTTTCAGGTCGGCTACGCTACGGATTGGCTTTTTGGATACGAAAGCTTCAACACCGGTGCAGGCAACGCCAACCAATTTGACATTATATTGATTGAGGAGCTTGTCGAAAATCTCGAAACCACCACCATTTTCCATCATATCAAACAACTGTGACGGATCACTCCAGGCACCGACCATGTTGCCAATCAGAGAGAACGCAGGATCTTTACCGGCAAAATAGGAGGGGTCGGTTGATTCCATCTGGATAATATTAGCGCCGACAGCGTCAAGCGTTTCAGTGTATTTGACAACTGAATCGGCAGGCATAATAGAGATCTCAATACGACCACCGGTATCTTCTTTTACCCATTTGGCGAACTGCTCAAGAAAACGAGTAACATCGTCCCCGGCAGCACCCGAGGTCTGAAGTGCCCAGTTATACTCTGCGGCAACTGATGTCCCGGCAAACATGGCGACTAATGCCACTACAGCCAACAACTTCTTACCAATCTTCATACATGTCTCCTTCTACTGGGTTTGTGCTTCCGATAATGGAAGCAGGTTAAGAAACATTACAAATCCGATTGTACGCGTTACTGCTGGTTCTGCTGGTCTAACAATATGATTCCGGTAGTTTGCAGACCAAGGTCTCTGATGGTGTTACTTAAAACCTTAGCCATGCGCAGGTAGGCTTGCTGAGAGTTGCGACTTTCAATTGCTTCAAGAACAGACCTATGAGCTTCCAGGCTGTTGAGGGTGTTTTTGGTTGCCCGGTTAGATTGATAAATAGTGTGGTAAAGCGCAGCACGAATAGTACCGCCGAACTGAGATATGAAGAGGTTGCCACTTGCTCTCATAATCGTTTTGTGAAACTCGATATCCGCCTCATTATCCATGAATACCTCAGCACCATTGGCGCCTTCTACGCTTTCAGCCATACGTTGATAATGATGACGCAGTTCGAGCAGATTATCGTCATTAGCGCGTAATGCTGCCAATGAAGCAGCCTGGGGTTCAATAATCAGGCGCAGTTCGAGCAGAGACAGCAAAAAACGGCTTTGCGTCAGAGCCCCACAACTCCAGCCCAGCACCTCTTCATCAAGAAGGTTCCAAGAGTGAATACCCATGACACGGGTTCCAATATTGGTTTTTCGGGCAATGAAGCCCTTACTTTCAAGAGTCTTCAAGATGTCGCGCACCATGGTCCGGCTGACACCGAAATTTTCAGATAACGCTATTTCATTCGGCAATGCCTCTTCGGTCTTAATTTTACCTTCAATTATAAGACGTGCCAGATATTCCAGAATATTTTTCTTATTTAGAGGTATTTCATCTGGTAGCGAGAACATTTTAGTCTCCTTTAATCAACCTATCGGCTTGATTTGTATTACAAATAATAGGGGAATATTCTTATCCGTCAATATATTTTTTAAAAAAATGTTCTAATATAAAAAGAATGAATATTCATTGCAGTGATAATATGATGATACTTGGATGGTGGAAGTTGAAAAAGAAGCGGCCGCTTACTGACCTGCCGACCAGCCCCTTCGGGTCCCCTCCCCTTCAACCCGGGTCAGATACAATCCAGCCAGCGGACATATAAGTATTAACCCCGTCTTTGATCGGTGCCAGGTTCCGCCATGAGTGGACTAGGTTCGGTTTGATCGCGGGACCAGCCTAAAGAACTGCTCAGGTTTCATCATAGCTCCCTTCAATCGCATGAATAAGATCAACAATCAGAGCGTTATAAGGGGTCGGTACCCCATACAGTTTTGCCTGCTCAACAACGGCACCGTTGATCTTGTCAATTTCGGTCAGCACCTTACGCTGGCGATCCTGATACATGGAGGAATAGCCATCAGGAACATCTTCACACACCTTGCGCACCATTTCTAATGCTTCGCGCCGATCAAAGTAGGTTCCGTCGGCTTCTGCGACATCGACAGCTTCGTAAACAACCCGGCGGGCAAAATCCCAGGCATACTTATTGCGCGCCATGTAACCAATCTTGGTTTGCAGTAGTGCGGTCAAGGTATTGATGGACATATTAATGAACAATTTGCTCCAGATAATTCGCTGAATATCGTCGGATATGACAACTTCAAACCCAGCAGAGGATAAAATTTCTCCGGCCCTGATATCGGAACGGGAAGCGGGATCCATGGTGCCCAGAGTCGTTGCGCCACTGGCGGTATGATGAACCTGGCCTGGCCCGAAGGTTACGCAGTTGTGTTTTGAAGTGCCGATGACGATATTCTCTTTTTCCGCAAAATTCAGAATGTCGCGGTCGTTGCCTGCTCCATTTTGCAAGGTCATGACCAGGGTGTTCTTGTTGATCAGGGATTTATTGGCGGCAAGTGCCTCATAAGTATGAATCGACTTAACAAAAACGATAAGCAGTTCAACCGCGCCGATGTCTGTTCCGCTGACAACCGCTTGTGGGTGAAAAATCTTGTCAATCTCTCCTTCGCGCAGCAACAACCCCTTATCATTGATACTGTCGACCTGCTGGGGAGAAATATCAATCAAAGTCACGTCATGATGTTCAGAGAGGTAGGATCCATACAGGCATCCCATAGCACCTGCACCAAGTACAGCTATTTTCATAATTTTACCCGTCAGAAAAATTTAAAAGCGCACTTATAGGGTACCAGCAGGCAACCCGAGTATCATTCAGTTGTCACCAGGAAACTCCGAAGGACAACGGCCAAGTTTTCAGATTGGAAACGAGCAATTTTTCGTTGTGGCAAGGAAATCAAGGGGTTGCACGGAGGCGTAGTACTTTACGCCGCACACGAAAACCCGCAGATTGGCACCGCCACAACGGAAAAGGGCCGTTTCCGGATAAAAGCCAATTAGAAAAAACCAGCGATCCCCGGCAAGGGCCCCTCTTTCAACATTTTAACAACGTGCCTAGCCAGCAGATCATATTTTGCAGCATAGACAGGCTCGACATGTTCATCTTCAGGAATCGCAGCAATCACATCCTTCAGGCTGCTCAACTCACGGTAAAAACCAAGTGTGGTATTGCCGGCTTTTTTCTTCATTTCAAGTTCAAACAGGGCGTAATCAAGGGGGTACGGGATACTGTCAGTCGCCACCTGGCAATGTTCAAATGCCAGCTTTTTAAGCTCAGAATCGACTTTGGCCCAGCTCTTCAGGATTGTTTCCCGAGGGTTTTCAATATTCGAAGACAATTCACTTTTTAACAATACTGGATCATCCAGGATATGGTTTGCGCGCTGGATCACCTTTTCAAGTTCCGTATAAAACCTGCCGATCGTTGGTGCTGACAACTGCTTTTTTTTCTTAACCCGCTTTAGCACTAATGGAATTATAAATAGTGAAATAACAAGGATAATAAGAGGCTTCGATATTTCAGAGGCAAGTCGAATGATTAAATCAGTATTCACGCATTTATCCAGTACTTCAACAGGTTAAAAGAGACTGAGCTGGTCGTCTGGATTAACCGGCTTGAGAACCGGTTCCACCTCTTTCTTTTGAACTTTTTTTCGCGCTCTTTCCAGCGGGTTAGATTTTTTCCTGACTGCTACCGACGTGCCTGTAGTGCCAGTTTTTTCTGGTGGGGCTTCACCCTTTTGGGTATCTCTTAAAATCCGGTAGACTGAAGCGACCCCGATTTTCAGTTTGTCGGCAACCTGCTGGCGCGTCATTCCCTTCTCAAGCAGTTTTATGACTCTGTCAGTTTTGGCCCTGGCTGTTGCTTTTCTGCCCTTAAACTTGCCGGCCAGCTTGGCTTTTTCGATCCCTTCTTTTTGTCGTTCAAGCAGAACAGAGCGCTCAAATTCAGCAATCGCCCGCAACATGGACAACATGAGCTGGCCATTCTCCGTGGCGGTATTCAGTTGAATTCCCAATATTTTCAGGCACACCCCTTTGCGGTTCAGATCCTGGGTCATTTCCAGAAAGTGCCTGGTATTACGGGCAAGCCGGTCTATTTTCTGGACAACAATGGTATCTCCTGCCTTGACCGTTGCCATTAACCGGTCAAATTCAGGCCGTTCACCATCTATAGACATCAATGTCTCGGTAAAAATTGTCTCTGCGCCTCCTGCCGTTAGCGCTTTTGTCTGCTCTGCCAGGTCCTGATTGCGCAGGCTGCCCAAAGCATAGCCTAAAATCGTACCCATATAATATTTCTACCTCTTCGCACTATCAAAATATCTAAAATTATCCGCAATCTTCTATCACATGTTGAAATTTAAGTCATTTGATAGTTTCAGGTGGCACAGTGAGATATTAAAAGCCTTGACGATTCATTCACGAGTATCATTACCATTAGCTGTAAAAGAGGCGTTCAACATCTTTTGCTTCATCATGTTGCTTCTTTTACGGTAAGGCAACCCCCTCCTTCGTTAAGCTTCTCGCCTAATAGGTAAGATCATTGTTCAGAGGTGGCATCCAGCTCCTTGCGACGTCTCTCACGTATTGACCCCGGCAGACCATTCTCACTAGCGCGGTATTTACATTTTGAACAGCTGGTCTCTAGCCTTAGACAGACCGGCAAACGGGTTTCATTAATTGAATCGTTTAATCCCAAATAATTTCATCTTTCGCTTTAAAGTGGTTCTGTGGATTCCAAGTTGCTGCGCCGCCTGCCCCTGGTGGCCATCGTTCTGTTTTAAGGCCAGAATTATCTGCTCACAGTCTGTCTGACTTCGCCCTTGGGTAGGGATAGGTTGGGAGCTGGCCTTCTCTGTTGAGATTTCAGAAATCAGCTGGAAGCGTACAAATTCTTCTGTGATCTTGGTATTGCGAGCCATGAGCGCCAGCCTCTCAATCACCCCGGAAAGCTCGCGGATATTGCCGGGCCAGTAATAGTCTTCAAGAATTTCGATAATGCCGTCGGTCAGTGACAGGGCACTCGCATATTTCCGCCGATAAATTTCAGAAAAATACCGGGCTAAATAAGCGACATCGCCACTCCGTTCCCGTAGCGGAGGGATCTTAAGGGGGAGGATGTTAAGGCGATAGAAAAGATCTTTGCGAAACTCTCCTTTTTCAACCAGCTGGGGGAGATTCTGGTTAGACGCAGCGATAACCCTGGCATTAACCGGAATATATTTATCGCCTCCGATGCGCATAGTGCATCGTTCCTGAAGTACCCTCAAGAGGCGAGTCTGGCCGTAATGATCCATCTCCGATATCTCGTCCAGGAAAATTGTCCCATTGTTAGCCAACTCAAAAAGGCCCTGCTTGCCACTCCGCCGCGCACCGGTGAACGCACCTTCCTCATGACCGAACAGCTCTGATTCCAGTAAAGAGGGGGGCAAAGAAGCGCAGTTGATCGCCACAAAGGGGCCTGGTCCGCAGGGGCTGGCTGTATGAATTGCCTGTGCAAACAGCTCCTTCCCGGTGCCGGTCTCTCCCATGAGGAGAATTGGACTGTCTGTGGCCGCAAAGGAGCGTGCCCAGGTTATGGTATTTTTAAGATTTGTTGAATTTCCACGAATATCATCGAAAGAATATTTACTTGTTAAACCACGGGCATGAAGGCTTTTCCGCAGTTTTGACTCCAGTTCGCTGATGACGGTCGCTGGTTGCAGGGTAAATATAAGGTCAGTTATGTGAGAACCTGCTTTGACAATTTCAGTACTCATGAGCAGCGGAATACCGTCCAGATCAAGCATTTCATCTTTAACGGGTTCGCTGAGATCAAGGCATTTGCTGGACAACTCGATCGGCAGGACATTGGCGGCCTGGGCATGAACAATATCTTTTTCGATCCGCAATAGTTTACGAACCGTAGCATTGGCGGCCTGGATATTGCCATTGGCATCGACAACGAGAATACCATTGGGAGATTGGTCGATAACCGTTTGGAGCCGACGCGTTCTGGCCTGTTCAAGCTTGCGTGCATAGGCGACATTCTGCGCTTCCAGAAATACTTCTTTCAGCGCGGCAGGACCTGAATCAAGAAAAACAGTAGGGAGCCCTTCCTCTTCAGCAAGCCTGGAAGAAATATGCCCGGCTACAACCACCTGAACGCCATCGCGCTTAGCCTGACTGATCTGCTTCCGTATCTGATCAAAGTCCTGCCTTACAGGGTAAGTACGTAGGTCGATATCAAGAACTTCAGCAAGACTGTCAATATCCCTGTTAACGGCGATAAATGCGAGCAAACCGATACGGGGACGGTCAATTTTAGTGGATTTCTTCGCTTCGTGAAGAACTGTGACCAGATCCTGTCCGGTTACAGGTATATTGAGAACGGGGGTTTTTACCGCACTTTTTACAAAATCAGTATTGATTCCACGTGTAATGATAACATCAACCCCCTGCTCTTCCAGCTCTCTGGCATTTTCACGTGAAATTTCCCCAACACCATATTTGATGATCAGGTTGTTGCGCAGTCCCAGATCGTCAGCGATGGCGAGAGCTCTCTCTCCAATTCTTTGATTCGGTGGAATCAGGCCAATGAGTAGATCCATTGAAATTCTCCAGTGCTACAAATTATGCAAAATGATCGCTTTAGAGCGAACAATACATCATTTGATGCATTTCCAGTTAGTTAAAAACCACGATTTACGGGCTTTTTCATTTTGGCAAGGTTGTTGCTGTTTTAATAACCATAACGTCTAGGCAACCAAGACGGTTTTGTTGTTTGTACAAATCCATACATACAAAGATGACGAGGGACAGATGTCAATAATTCCAAATTTGATTAACGATACAGCTATCCCAGACTTCATTCCGGCCTGGCAGTCTTTTAGTGACAACAGCATCGATGATATCCCGGCAGCGGTAGTCTCGGCATTGAATCAGTCGGGGCTGGTAGACAACGTGCCGGTTTTTAAGGAAGTTGCCATCGGAGTTGGCTCCCGCGGCGTTGCCAACCTGCCGGCACTGGTCGCTTCAACAGTGACCTGGTTTCGCAGTAATGGCTGCAGACCCTTTGTAATCCCCTGCATGGGCAGCCACGGAGGAGCAACCGGGCCGGGACAGATTAAGGTGCTGGCGGATCTGGGTGTAACAGAGGAGACTGTCGGCTGCGAAATCCGGGCGTCAATGGATGTTATTGAGGTCGGACGCCTTGATAATGGATTGCCGGTTTATATGGACCGCATCGCCTGGGAGGCTGATGGCGTATTTATTATCAACCGGATAAAAACCCATACCTCCTTTTCCGGTGTTCATGAAAGCGGGCTGGTCAAGATGCTGACAATCGGACTGGGCAAGCAAAAAGGGGCAGATACAGCGCATAGCAGGGGTTTTTTTGATTTTCCGGTAATCATGCCGGCGATGGCAACAATGCTGCTTGAAAGCAAACCGACTATTCTCGGCGGGCTTGGCGTGGTTGAAAATGCATTGGAGAAAACCTGCCTGATTGAAGCTATTCCGGCAAACAACCTTATTACTCGGGATGCCGAGCTACTCGCCTACTCGAAAACACTTCTCCCCTCCCTTCCCCTTGAGAAAATCGATCTGTTGATCATCGATCAAATGGGAAAAAATATTTCCGGCGCGGGGATGGATCCCAATATTACCGGACGACACCTGTCCCCCGCCAAAAGCGGTGGTCCAACCGTTACGCGATTGGTAACTCTTGGATTGACCGAGGAGAGCATGGGGAACGCTACAGGAATGGGAAATGCGGACATTATCCCGCGCAGCATGGCCAATGCGATTAATTTTGACTACACCTACGCCAATGTCATTACCAGCACAAGTCTGGGTTTTGTGAGAATGCCGATGGTTCTGGAGACAGATGAAGCCGTGTTGCGCTGCGGAGTCAAAACCTGCTCGACCGCTATTGATAAAATCCGTGCCATCCGGATCAAAGACACTCTTCATCTCGACAAGCTTCTTCTCTCACCGGCGGCAGCAGAAGCATTGTCAGGTCACGACAATATACATCTGGCCGGGGCTCCGCGCCCGCTGGAATTTTCCAAGGACAAGTTCCTGGACCGTACAATCTGGGAAAAAGCCTTCGTTAAATAAATAGTCAGACAAGCAATTGTCTGAGTTTATAGCTCATCATTTTTGATATGACACACCAAGGAGACATCATGCACTACGACATTATCCACTTTGAAGCACTCGGAATGGAATCTCAACACCTGGAAAATGAAATCCAGGCAGCAATAAAAAACGGACAGCTTCCGGCTCAACATTCCTACCTTGTGACTTCTGATCGCGTTCAGGATTATCTCGCCACCCCAGGTACCACACTACCTGACATTATCACTGTTAAAGCGCATTCTAAAGTTCCCGCGTCTTATCTTCAAGGAACAAGGAAAAATGTGATTTTCCGTGGCGCTGGATACGATTCAGTCGAATACCTGGCGCCGGATGTGAATCTGACGTCTTTGCGAGAGTATTGCATTAACGCTGTTGCCCAGACAGCCATCAAGTTTCTTTACGCAACAGCCGGATACCTGAACTGTTACACAGAGGCGATCAAAACCTTCAACCGGCAAACAGTTCCTTCCTTTGTCGAGCTGTGCCCTCAGCTCACGGCAACGGTATTTGGTGTTGGCCGAATCGGAAAACGCATCTACGAACTGCTTGAGAGCAATGGATTGACAGTGCAGGCCGTTGATATCCGGGAACAAGAGTTGTCTGAGCACTATGGCAATAGTGTGAAATTTGTTAGCGCAAAAGAAGCAATGCAGACCAGTGATATTATTGTCAGCGGTATGAGTCTCAGCAAAGATCGCTCTCACCCGTTTTATAACGTGGGCTATTTCTCGGAAGAGCTTTTTTCAATCGCTACAAAAAAATTGATCTTTATTAATGTTACTCGTGGAGACATCGCTTCTGAGTCACTTCTGCTTGATCTTTACAAGAAGGGACAAATTATTGGTCTTGGATTGGACGCTTTTGGCGACGAAGGTGGCTTTGCAGATTTTATTAAAGGCAACATAGCTACTCAAAATACCAATCATCTCGCGGCAAAAGAACTCGTCGAAATGAGCCTGAAGCGAACCGCTAATATCTATGTTCAGCCTCATCAGGGTTTCAATGGCGATGTCGCGGCTGCTGCCAAAGCGTTTGAAACCATAAAACATGTCATCTATTGGTATGCCCATGGAAAACAGGGATTTGCTGAGCAAATCCCCTATTATTGAGCACTGTTTGCGTTAGCTGAATACGGCCTAAGACCGACATCAGGTGCAAGCAGAACATAGCCAATATTTATAAATCAATAGAGAACGGAATGAGCAATGGCAAACCCAGGCTTAAGAGTTAAAAAAAATATCCTCCGCCCTGACCGGTCACTGGTTGAATCGTTTAGCACGATTCCGGTCGCCAACATTGGTGACAGCATGAATCGAGTGAATTGCATGAACGCGCGTATCAGACCAATGAATGCCGCACCACTGATTGGCTGCGCTCTGACGGTTAAAGTTCGCACCGGTGACAACTTGCTGATGCACAAGGCTATCGATCTGGCTCAACCTGGCGACATCGTCGTTGTTGATGCTCAAGGTGAACAGTCATATGCCATCACTGGCGAGCTGATGATTTCATGGATGCGCAGACGCGGGGTCTCGGGACTGGTTGTCGATGGCTGCATAAGAGATCTCGATTACGTCAGAAGCCTGGTCGACTTTCCGGTATTCGCCATCGGGGTAACCCCCAACGGTCCTCTTAAAGAAGGAGGAGGCGAAGTTAATTTCCCGATTATGTGCGGTGGCCTGGTTATTAACCCCGGCGATATCCTGGTTGGCGATGCCGATGGGATTGTCGTGATCAATCCAGCGGACGCTCCTGTTGTTTTAGAAAAGTCCCAAGCCAAAAATGATGCTGAGGTCCAAGAGAAAGCAGCGATTGAAAACCTGACCTGGAATCGCGAGTGGGTGGATGAAACACTGACAAGGAAGGGTTGCGAGTTCATTGATTAAATATCTGTCAATTCGGTTTTTTTTATTAATCGAGCTTCCCTGACAGAAACTCAAGCTGAATCAAATATCGATAATCATAAAAGGAAAAGAGCATGAAACAATACGTACAGGACAGAAGAATCGTGACAGTTGGGCTCGTCATGGTCCTGCTGGGCTTTCAGGTCTGCAGCAAATTTCCGGAGGACAGTGCTTTGTTCCCCGAGGTCTGCCTATTCGCGGTCGGAGCATTGTTGGTGCTGTTAGCCATTGCCAACGAGGTTTCACGACGCAAGATTGTTGCTGCCGGGAACGTGCCGGCAGATACCATTGAAATGAAATGGGGCCCTTTCCTTCTCGTTACAGTTGTCCTCGGCGTTTACGGCTTTAGCGTCAAATTCCTTGGGTTTTACCTGGCAAGTGCGCTTTTTGTGCTGATTGTCGGCTTTAGCTGGGGTGGTGTAAAAAAGCCGACCATCGTTTTGTTCACGGTCTGCTTCCTGATCTTTCTATACACCTGCTTCACTCTTCTCTTCAATGTCCCGTTACCCTCAGGAATTGCGAGGTAATTCATGTTAGACGCATTATTGACAGCATTGCCCGGTGTATTTCACTGGTCTTCGATCATCGCCATGGTTGGTGCAACGTGTGCCGGTATCATTGTTGGTGCCATGCCCGGTCTTTCTGCAACAATGGGCGTTGCCTTGCTGATCCCATTTACTTTCGGCATGCATCCCCTGACCGCTCTGGTGGCTATGGCCGGTATGTATAACGGTGCTATTTACGGTGGATCCATTGCCGCTATTCTGCTCAACATTCCGGGCACCCCGGCCGCGGTCTGTACCACATTGGACGGGCATCCCATGGTCAAAAAAGGCCAGGGGGTTCTTGCCCTGCAGACATCAGTTATATCTTCTGCCTTCGGTGGCGCGGTCAGCGCTCTGGCTCTGATGTTTGTTGCTCCTTATCTTGCCGCCCTGGCGCTTAAGTTTGGTCCTGCCGAATATTTCTGGATCGCTGTTCTGGGCTTGTCGACCATTGCCAGTTTTATCAGCGGTTCAACGATCAAAGGACTGATCAGCGGCTTTCTTGGGTTGCTGGTCAGCACCATAGGTATGGATGCCATTACCGGCGTTCAACGCTTTGATTTTGGCAGTACCTACCTGCTCGACCGGATACCGATTCTGGTTGCCCTTATTGGTCTATTCTCAATTCCTGAAGTGTTCATGATTCTTGAAACAAGTGGAAGGAATCAAAAGAAAATTGATATCAGCCTGAAAGAATCAAAGGGGTGGGACTGGGTTAAAGATACAGCTCAATCCTGGGTGATCTGGATCCGCTCATCAATTCTGGGAGTTATTGTCGGTATGCTTCCTGGTGCTGGTGCCAACATCGCAGCCTTTATCGCCTATAACGATGCTCGCAACCGTTCAAAAACACCTGAGCAATTTGGGCATGGCTGCATTGAAGGGGTCAAAGCGTCAGAGACGGCCAACAATGCTGTTACGGCTAGCTCCTTGGCCCCCATGCTGACCTTTGGCGTCCCCGGTAACGCGGTTGCAGCAGTTATGATCGGTGGCTTGATGATTCATGGTCTGCAACCCGGTCCGAATCTGTTTATCAAAAACCCCGATGTTGTTTACGGACTTATGTGGGCTATGTTTCTCACCAACTTCATCATGCTGTTTTTTGGCCTGATCGGGTCGCGTTTTTTCGCCCAGTGCTTACGCATTCCTCCAACCTTGATGGCTGCTGCTATTGCTGTCCTCAGCGTAGTCGGGACTTACAGCATCAATAATTCCATGGGTGATGTCTATGCCATGCTGATCTGTGGTTTTGTCGGTATCGTCATGCTGCGACTCAGAATTCCAACCGCACCTGCTGTTCTCGGACTCATCCTTGGAGGTATGGCCGAAACAGAATTGCGCCGCGCGTTGCTGTTAGCCGATTCCCCTATTGAGCTGTTTACGCGCCCGCTGTCTGCAGTCATGGTCGTTTTGACAATATTCAGTTTGCTTGTTCCAGTTTATAAGAGTTTTCGCAGACATAAAACCGGCGAAGTTTCAAGCGAATTGGCCAGTGGTGACTTTTAACAGAACTTAAAATCACAAGGAGGTGATTAGACGAACATAAAAGGAACGGCCGGGTTATCTAACTTTTAACAATCAATCATAAGGAGCATCGCGATGAAAAAATTAGCAAGTCTGTCTTTGATGTTACTACTGGCGACGATTCTGTCCGTCAACGTATCCACCCAGGCCGAAGCTGCTTGGCCGAGCGACAAAGCCATTACCATGATCGTGGCTTACTCCCCGGGTGGTTCCACGGATGTCGCTGCACGCCTGGCCGCTGTCTATATCGAAAAATATCTTGGGCAGTCAGTGGTTGTTTTGAATAAGCCCGGAGCCGGAGGAGAAGTTGGTTTTACCGCCCTGGCTGAGACAGAAGCAGATGGCTATACCGTCGGCTTTATCAATACTCCAAATGTACTGACCATTCCGATGCAACGGCAAACCCGCTATTCTTTGGAGTCATTTATTCCGGTTGCGCAACTGATGGACGACCCGGATTCACTGTATGTCCCCAAAGACAGCCCGCTTAATACCATGAAAGATCTGGTTGAGTATGCTAAAGCCAACCCCGGAAAAGTCAAATATGGTACCAGCGGTATCGGTTCCGATGATCATATCGCCGGAGAATTGCTGAGTGGGATCGCTGGAATCAAACTGAAGCACATCCCCTTCGCCGGTGCCAGCGCCAACCGCACCGCCCTGCTCGGCAGTCACGTTACGGTTGGAGTTTTCAATATCAGCGAAGGCAAAGAATATGTCACGACCGGGCAGGTTAAAATTCTGGGACAGATGTCAGAACAGCGGACCGAACTTTTCCCGGATGTCCCGACTCTGAAAGAGCAAGGCTTTGATATCACGATGGCATCGACCAGAGGGATCGCCATGCCGGCAGGGACACCTGATGATATCGTTAAAAAATTCGCAGAAGCGACGGAAAAGGCAATTAATGACCCAGAATTTCAAAAGAAGTGTGCCGAATCGAGCTTGCCACTCAGATATCTCGGTCCTCAAGACTATCTGAAATCACTTCAGGCTAACCGGACCCAATTCAAAAACCTTTGGGATACCAATCCCTGGGTAAAGCAGAAGTAAAACCACTCAGTTTCCGGGCCCATCTTTGTGATGGGTCCGGATTATTGAATAAACAGACTAAAATATCACCATCACCAAAGGCAATGTCACCAGACTGGCAAGGATACTGAAGAGTACTGAAGCATTGACAAAGTGTGGTGCAATCTCATTTTCTTTAGCAACGATTGTCGCCATGACTGCGGTCGGCATAGCCATCTGCATAATTCCGGAAACATACTGGTAATGTTCCAGATGAAACGGAATAGCGATAACACAAGCAATAACTGGCGCCAGCAACAGACGCAGGGATGATGCCAACAGCACGTCTCGGGAGAACTCGATCTTCTTCTGCTCCAGCAGTTGTAAACCCAAAGTGAACAACATGGTCGGAATCATCGCGCCGGCCAATAAACCAACCATCCTGGAGATCATCAATGGCATGGTGAAACCAGCACCCGAGACCAGTAAAGCCGGGACTACGGCAATAAGTGCAGGGGTTTTAAAGACATTGAACAGCGCTCCTTTACCACCACCACGAATCCAGCCCGCAGCACTGATACCAATGAAGAGCTGGGTAATGGACATGATGACGTAATACATGGTCGCGGGTCCGAGGCCAGGATCGCCAAGATGAAACTGGATGACTGCAATACCGTAATTACCCACATTGGCAAAAACCGCAATCATAATATAGGCAACGATCATCTCTTTTGTTTTACCAAGCAAACGTCCAATCAAACCGGCAACGGCAGCGGCTGAAGAGTGTGCAATAACAATAAAGAACAGCATTTTCAGACTATCATTCAAGGCAATATTGGAACTGCTGAGAGCTTGAAAAATATAGGCCGGAACAAACACATAATAGGCCGCACGAGAAATAGTTTTCGCCTGCAATTCAAGGCGTCCACCAATTAGGTAGCCAATAATAACGATGCCGAAAACCGGCATCACAACATTAATAAATATTTCAAAAAAAACACTCATCGCCGTTCCGTTTAAAAGGTTTGTATTATTGCGCAGAGACTTCCTGAGCAATTGACCAAATATAATGCAGGAGATCCCTGGCGATTTTTGTTAGCGCTTGTTCGTGGAGATATCCATCATTCAGCAGACTTCGGTAACGCTGACACAAACGCAATTCAGCGTTTTTAGCCATTTCAGCAACAGGTTTTGGTAAACCGGTTAATAGCCGTGTCACCATGGATGTGGTTCCTGCCGGCTCACTGTAAGCCCAGGCCGCCTCGTAAAGGACACTCATTAATAATGAATTTCGACCGGATATCTGCTCAAAAGACCTTCTGTCAACTCCCTTAACAGGTTGATTTAGCCCAACGTAATTCTGCAATTTCCGGGGATTATCAAAACATCTCAGATCGCCTAATTCTGCGGAAAGAGTCACGGCAGTAAAAAAGTTAACACCCCGCAAGGCCTGATACGCGTTAACCATGGAACGCATGGACCAATTCATTACCGCCTGGTTTATATGCTGCTCCAACCGCTTGAGTCTCTGGCCTGCTGTCGCAGCCATATCAAGGTATTCTTTAAACGTGATGGTCTGCTCTGGACTTTTAAATGTCAAGCCTTGAAGCCAATTGAGCTGATCATAGGACCAGGTCAATTCACCAGCACAGTGGATATCGTTACGCTTAAGGTATTCCCTCACCCGCCGCCGTGCCTGACGCCTTGTCAGGCGTGCTGTTTCGCAGCATTTGAGCAAGTCATGTATGGTTTCATCGATGGCGCCTGGAACGTAAACGGGGGTCAGCTCCCCGGCCCGCTGCAGTCTTGCCAACTCCAGAGCATCGCGCTCTGAATACCCCCCAGGGGGCCTCGTCTTTCTGGTTTTTGGAGGTGGAGCAACAACATCACAATTCAATCCCTGCCCAGACACATAATGGAAATAGTCATAGCCGTATGCTCCAGCTTCATAGACAAAATAGGGATTTTTAAAGCGCTTTTTCAGTTCGTCAACGACCCGGACAAAGGATGAGTTACTTGCAGAGATAGTTTTATAAAAGCGATCTTCTTCACCATGACCATTAGGGGCAAAGGCAATATCAATAGAGTTCCGCCAGATCTTCATTCCGACAAAAACAAGTTCAGAATTGGTCATCACCTACGCTCACCCTTGATATGGTCTACGTCACCATCGACACGGACATTTTCCAAATATTTGATCCTAAAAAAGAGTGGAGCCATGAAGACTCCACTCACTCTCTAACATTTCTTTGCTATTTACTTGTTGCGAACACTGGCAATAGCTGCATTAAAGGCATCGACAATATCCTGCCCGACCTTAGGCGTGTTTTTCTCAATAACCGGCTTTGCAGCAGCACGGATACGATCCATTTCCGCCGGTGCAATGTCATTAACAGCCATCTTGTTTTTTACAAACTCAAGAGATTTTGACATCTGCGCCCGATTAGCCTGACGCTGGAAAATTTTTGCTTCCTGCTCAGCTTCAATAATGATCTGTTTCTCGGCATCATTCAAGCCATCCCAGGTCTTTTTACTGATCAGGCTTGATTGCGGAGAATAGATATGTTTGGTGAATGAGAAATATTTCTGAACCTCAAAAAGGCTTGCAAACTGAACATTGGTTACCGGGTTTTCCTGGCCGTCAACAACATGCTGCTCAAGAGCAGAATACACTTCAGGCCAAGGCAAAGGCACTGTGTTACAGCCCAGGGTATTGAAGGTATCAATAAAGACTGGAGACTGAAGAACACGCAGCTTGATGCCGTCAAAGTCTTCAAGCTTGGTGATCGGGCGGACATTGTTGGTCATATTCCGGAAGCCAAGCTCCCAATAGCCAAGGCCGACAAGTTTTTTGGCGGGCAATTTTTCAAACATCATCTTGCCAAAGGGACCATCAACGACCTGATCGGCTTCGTGTTCGTCATTAAACATGAAGGGGAAATCGAAAACACCAAATTCTGGAGACAGGCCGACCAGCAATCCTGCGTTAAGTACGGTAAAATCTATGGTCCCGCCCTGTAACGCGGATACGGTCTGAAGATCACCGCCCAGCATACCGCTTGGGAATACCTTGACCTTCATTTTGCCGCCACTTTTTTGCTCGACAAGATCTGCAAACTTGGAGGCACCTTGCCCCTGAGGATGCTCAATGGTGTTCTGGATAGCGAATTTAAAGGTGTGCTTATTGATATCGGCGGCACTACCAACCGCAGGGGTCATAAGCAGAGTTGCAACGGCACAAACAATCAGCTTGGTGATTACGTTTTTCCTCATTGATTTCTCCTACCTTGTTTTTAGAAATGACTTTGGTTACGAACAAACAAATACCCCCAGTATTTCGAATTAATCCTGTCTATATGTATAATCGTTTAAACAGCCTCCCTCCTTTTCTGGAAACAAAACAGGTACACCCAATAGCCAAAGTAGCAACCTCTGCAAACTCAGCTACGTTCAAGTATTTCCAGCGGAGAGACCGTTTGTCCTGTTTCACTGGATTCAAGCACGGCCAGAGTTGTTGCCAGTGTCAGTAACGCATCGGCAGCATTGATGACCGGCTCTTCCTGCCCCCTAATGACCTGGCAGAAATGCTCCAACTGAGCGGTAAATGGTGAAAAATATGGCACCTGTTCAGAACGCACCTGTAACGGTTCCCACCAGCCTTTGCTGCTGCCATGGGCATAACTCCACAACTGCATAGATGGAAAGGCCAAAGACGCCTGTGATCCAAGATAGTGGTAGCAGTTCTGCTGGTTCTGGAAGAATTCGGGGTTTTCTCCGGAAGTCAGTTCATAGGACCAGGGTGCCGGTGTCGTATCCGAAACAACAGCACTCCCCAAAGCACCACATGCCATTTCGAAATTCATGGCGATGGTGTCCTCAACTTTCCCCTTACGCACCAGACGCTTGGTCTTGGCGGTCAGCTCAGCGACACCGCCACAGATGTAGCGCAGGTTGTCGATTTCATGAATCATGTTACACATGACCGGACCACCACCCGGCAGGGAGCGCCATTCAGGGATGAAATAGGCATCCCCTTTCATCAGTGCCCAGATAATCGAAATACCAATCAAGTTACCAAGTTCACCGCCCTGAATGATCTCCCGAGCTCGTTTCACCAAGGGGAAATGACGGCGATGATGCCCGACCAGTAAATGAATGCCGCTTTGCCGCACGGTTTCAACCAGGTCTTTTCCTTCTTTAAGGGTTGCGGTAACCGGTTTTTCAGTCAGAACATGAATGCCTCGTTTCGCGCACTCACTCCCAACTACAGCATGCATCGGGTTGGGAGTCGCATCGATAACTCCTTCGACCTCAGCTTGCGCCAACAGTTCTTTGTAATCGGTAAAAAAAGGAATGCCTAATTCATCCGCCAGAGACTTGCGCGACGGATCGACGTCACACAGAGCGACCAGTTTCCCACTGTTAATATGCTTGGAACCTTCGATGTGCTTGGATGAAATCCAGCCACCTCCGATAAGTCCCAATCTCACCTTTTCCATAATGTGACCTCTTGACCGCTGAATGATTGTTGCTGCTATTCACCTTTAAGGATATTGTTGGCGGCAATGATTCCGAGTTGGTATGTGGTCACGCCAAAACCGCAAATTTGCCCAACGACAGCCGTAGCGAACACAGATTTATGACGAAATTCTTCGCGGGCATGCACATTAGACATGTGGGTCTCGATAATTGGCCCTTTGTCTTTGAAAATATTCAGAGCGTCCAAAATTCCGTAGCTGTAGTGGGTCCAGGCCCCGGCATTGATAACGATGGCGTCAATATCACCCATAAAGGCTTCGTGAATTTTAACGGCCATTTCCCCTTCGATATCACTCTGAAAGCATTCAAGCTCATGACCAAGTTCGTTGGCCCAGGCCGTTGCTTTTTCCTCGATTCCTTTCAAAGTAATGGTGCCGTAATGTTTAGGATCGCGCTTGCCAAACATTTGGTGATTGATGCCATGCATAAGTAAAATTTTGGCCATAATGTCCTCCGTAAAAATGAAAATATATTGTCAGTCTTCTAAAAATTCTTGTCGCAGCGGGGTCCAGGTATCAACCAGCCGGACATGCGGGGTCAGCATCTTTGTAGTATGCGGTACCCCACCGGGTACCGCGATCGTGTCTCCGGCCACCAGACGGCAGGATTTATCTTCGATATAGAATTCAACCTCCCCGATAGCCAGGTAAACAATCTGTTCATGGGGATGGGAATGATAAGGTTCAGGTTCTGTCCAGGGGCCATCCGTAAAATCCCAGACGGCCATCATCAGCTCTCCGCTATGAATAATGCGGCGGGTTTTGACTGCAGATTCGTGGACGATCTTGCCATCACATAGTCTGTTGGTATTCAAAACACTCTCCTTTTATTGCCTGCGCTGGAATTCAATCCCATTGATGAGGGCCATCAGGGTCTGATTGACCGGGGTCGGGACGCCGTGCTTCGCTCCTTCGCGGACGACTGCTCCATTGATAAAATCAACTTCGCACGGGGTCCCTCGCTCCACATCCTGCAGGATTGATGTTTTAAAGTCGGCAGGTAAACCTGCAACAGCCTGCAGCAAAACATCTCTCGGAGACTGAACCTCAAGCTTGATGCCGGCGGCAGCCGCAACCGCAAGGGCTTCAGAAACAGCAGCAATAGCACACTCCTGCACCGCAGCGATCTGCATCAGCGGGCCGTAGGTGAGTCGGGTGATGCCACAGACGGCTCCCGTAGCCACATTGACCAAAAGTTTCTGCCAGGTCAGGGCGCGTATATCTTGGATAACTTCGGTAGCCAGGCCAGCCTTTTTAAACATGCCACTGATTTTCAGTGCCCGTTCGGATATCGTACCGTCAAACTCGCCGATCAGGGTTTTCTTCCCCTTAACGCCAATTTTGACTTTACCGGGGGCTAGCAGGGTACCACCGACATAGGTTTTACCACCCAGAACCCGCCCTTTGCCCAAAACCTCTTCCAGAACCTCTTCATTGCCGAGACCATTTTGCAGTGACATAGCGAGCGTTTCGGGACCGATCAAGGCTCTGGCCCCTACAATCGCCGCCTTGGTAAAGTTTGATTTCACCAGGACGATAATCAGGTCAACCGGACCAACCTGGGCTGCATCGGTATAGACCTTGACCGGAACACTCCGTTCCTGGTCGTCTTCCACAAAAGCCAAACCGTCTTTTGCCATGGCATCGATGTGATCGGTCTTCAGGTTCACCAAGGCGACATCGTAACCGGCCTCCGTCAACAGTCCACCATAGGTGCTGCCAAGAGCACCACAACCGAGAATTGCTATCTTTTTCATTGCTTTAAATCGCTTTCCCAGCTACTTCGTGAGCCATCTTTGGCCCCTGAAAAAGCCGCGCTACTTTTTAATCACTTCAACAGTTCCGGCCTCTGCATCAACCCGAACCCAATCACCGTCACTAATAACAACTGTCGGGTCCTGATCGAAGTCGGTCACACAAGGAATGCGGGCCACAACCGCTCCAAGTGCCGTTTGCGGGTTGCTGTTACACACAACATAGGCAGCAGGAGCACAACCAGTGAAGCGCAAGGCCTGATGCGCGATGGTCCAGGCTGAAGAACCCGATGCTGTGGTAAAGACCAGGACTTTTCCCGCGACGTTTTTGCCGAACCATTCATGGTTTAAATCGACAACATCGCCCGTCTTCAGATTGAAGGTTCCGAACCCGCCCAGTGGCGCTTTAGCAACCAGTGCCTCACCTTCAGCCTTCCCTCCATGAACTTTGCGTCCAGTCAATACGATCTCTTTCATTACAGTCCTCCTCGCCATTTGCCGGTCAAAGCCGCGTCAATACATTCCTCCAGGGTGCCGAACCAGGTATTTTTAAGTCCGGTTGCACCGGGAGCGTAATGAGCCATCTTGGCCGAGTTAGTAACAAAGACCGTCTCGGGATCAAGGGCCAGTTCCAGACAGCAGGAATCCTGCATGATCACGCCACCAGCTTTTTCGATAGATTTAGTATAGCCCTGGATATCGGCCATCGCTTTGATCATGCTGTTGGTGGTCAGGTACAGCTTGGTATGGTTATTAATTTTTTTGCCATCAAGCATCTCGGCAATTTTGCGCAGATACTCAAGAGTGCAGTGCGGGCAGCCAAGGGCGACAATTTCGACATCGTCTTTCTTGGTACGGTTGAGTTTTTCGTAAGCTTCACGGCGTTCTGCTTCACCAAAATTCAACTGATATTTAAGCTTTTTCCCGCCGCTCGCAACCTCAACAGTCGGGGCTTCAGGGGTAATGCCAAGCAGGTGATGCATGACGATGCTCCCTCCCGAAATGCCCGCAGCGCAGAGCGCCATCAACTTGGTCAGGTCGGGCCGGTCGTTGATATTTTGGTAAATCGGCAGATCAAGTCCGACCTTGCTGGCCACATAATAACCAAGCAAGTACCACTCGCGCAGATTGGTCATATCGACCTGCACATCAACCAACACCGAGCCATAGCGGTTTTCATCAAGATGCAATCCCCAGTTGGGGATTTTTCCGGTGATCGCGGCAGCAAAGGTACTGTGCAACCCTTCAATATTGGTTCGTGAACCGATCACCGAATTGGTATAGGCAATGGCCGACGACTCGGTCCAGGCGATATGTTCACCGCGCACCGGGATATTGCCTATCTGATAAGGGGTGCAGGTGGCCAGATGAATCATGCCCACCCTTTTACAATAATCGGCAAGCTGTTGCAGCAGATCACAATGATCACGGCTCCCTTTCTGAATGTCCGGATAATTCTGATCACGCCAGGTCGCATTCGTTGTGGTAAAGGCTTTAACCTTATCAACGACAACCCGTTCGTCACTATCAAGCAAAAAACGTGACGCAATTTCATCAATATCCATTGATGGAACAAGTTGCCGGACAATCGACACATCCGGAATCGATCCGGGAATGATGGTGACATTGTTCGTATCGACAAAATCCTCAGCACCAAGCCCTTCGGCATATTTGACCAGCAACTCCATCGCTTTCTGAGTCGCTTTACCCTGCTTGCCTTCCAGCATCGCCAGTTCGTCAGCTTTTAATTTCAACATCTGCGCTTCTCCTTGCCAGTAGAGACCAGCCCGATTACCGTAATCGGCGCTGTTAGATATCCTTTTACAAGAAACCTATTTTTATTCCAATATGATTATTTGCGTTAATTATATTAGGACGATTGCTTTTTCTCTGATTGTCGGTTAAGAGTGTCTTTACAGGAGTCAAGCAGCTGTTAGCGGCTACTCTATGAAGTTACTGAATAAAAAATGAGGGAAAGCTAGATGGAACAAGAGGAAAGACAGCAAACCAAGGCTCCGCAACTGGTCAACACCGTGGTCACCACAATGGCCATTCTCGAATGTTTTAACAGCCGGGAGACAGAGCTGACCCTGAATCAGATCAGCCAGCGTACAGAAAATTTCAAAAGTCGCGTTCATCGTCTTTGTAAAACTCTGATCGCGCTTGGTTATCTCGCCAAAACAGCTCAGAATAACTATCGTCTCGGGCCTAAGGTCATGGTGCTTGGCAAAGTTTATGAAAAAACCAATTCCCTGAAAGCTATAGCCACTCCGGTCATGGCTGAGTTGTCTCAGCGGACCCAACTATCATCGACATTATATGTGCTTGACGGACAGCGCAGCATCTGTCTGGCCCGTGAACTGGGGCCAAGCCGCTTTGCCTATGTCATCAATGAGGGGGATGTGGAGGAGTTGTATACAACGGCGGCCGGACGAGTTCTGCTGGCTTATTCGCCTGGTAACTTTGCTGAAAAAATCCTGGCCAAGGCTAAACCGGTACGGTTTACCCCGACGACCATCACCGATCCGCAAAAAATCATGGATGAGCTTGAATTTGCCAGGACATACGGTTATGCCATCAATGACCAGGAGCGTGAACAGGGCATTTCCGCTATCAGTGCACCGGTTTTTGATCATGACAATCAGATCAGGGCCTCCCTGGCCATCGTTGGTCTGGCTCATCGTTTTGCCAACGACCAACTGGAAACCTTGTGTCAAGAACTGACCAGAGCGACACAACAGATATCTTATCGGCTTGGGGAAGTATAGACGGTTTTGGATGAATAATCCGAAAGGTACAATCGCCCTCCGTCACGGGGTGCCAGAGGGCGATTGCGGATATCAGGGGGGCAGCGTCAAAGTGGCAATCAGACGCTTTTATGAATCAGGTGCAGTGCGGCGTAAAGATCTTTAACCCCGATCTGTCCTGGTGCCGAAGCTTTCTTTGCCGCGCCAAAGGTCAGACAGGAACCAAACACTTCACACGCCAGGCGGCTGATAACACCCTGCCCGGCCATTGACATGGTAATCAGCGGGCGATCAGCGTACTGCTCTTTCATGATTGTCGTTGCTTCCAGCAGCATCAGCACATCCAAAGCAGATTTTGGCATAACGGCAATTTTCGGAATATCCGCGCCCATGTCCTGCATTTTGCGCAAGCGGTAGATAATATCATCCTTGGCAGGCGTTTTAGCGAAATCGTGATTTGAACCGACCACTTTCACGTTGTTACTATGTGCCGCGGCAACAAGCTCAGTAACAATGGCGTCACCAATGAAGATCTCCACATCGATCATATCGATATAGCCGCTGGCAGCGATATCAAGATTTAGCTGCAGATACTTTTCTGCAGACATGGCATGGTTGCCGCCCTCATTTTTAGTTCTGAAGGTAAATAGTAACGGAACACCATTAAGCGCCGGCACCAGTTCTTTCAGACAATCGATAACCAGGGAGCTGTCCTCAACCCCGTCAAACCAGTCAACCCGCCACTCAACGACATCAACAGGAATATCTTTAAAACTCTTAGCTTCCTCAATGATAGCGGTTTTTGTTTCCGCAACAATAGGAACACAAATTTTCGGGACACCCTCTCCAAAGACAACACCTTTTACACTGACAGTCTTCATTTATATTCTCCGGCTGGAAATAGAATAAAAGAAATGCTCTGGTGAAAAAAGACCGATCCCTGCTCACCACATAAACAGATTTCTTTCAGGTTGTAGAAAAGCTGACCACCGCTGTCAATCAAAAACAAGAAAGGACTAAAAACTAATTGCATATAAATGCTCCCTGTTTATATCGATTTAATCAACTCGATTATGCTAAGTTGCTTCAATATGATTTTTCAGGAGTAACACATGGCAAAAGAAATCACTTTATTCAAACCCTCGACTGCCAAAGCCCCAAAAATTCCCTTATATAACGATTCAGTCCAAGCAGGTTTTCCAAGTCCTGCGACTGATTACCAAGCCCGATCGCTCGACCTAAATCAACTGTGTATTAAAAATCCGGTAGCAACATATTTTGTACGAGTCTCTGGAGACTCAATGATAGAAGGTGGGATATTCCCAGACGATGTCCTGGTTGTCGATAGAAGCTTAGAACCGCGAAACAATGATATTGTGATAGCCGAGATCGATGGAGAATTAATGGTCAAGAAGTTAGAACTATCCCCTACCACTCGTCGGCTTGTCGCAATGAATAAGGACTATCCACCGGTTGAGATTCTGGAAGATTCTGATTTGGTTATTTTCGGTGTTGTCACATCATCTATCCATATGTTCAGAAAATTATGAAAGTATTTGGACTGGCCGACTGCAATAATTTTTATGCAAGCTGCCAAAGATTGTTCCGACCCGACTTAATAGATAAACCCATAATCTGCGCCAGCAATAACGATGGGTGTGCAATTGCCCGTTCCGCTGAAGCAAAAGCACTCGGTGTGAAAATGGGAGCCCCCCTTTATCAGATACAAGATCTGATAAAGAAACATGATATCTATGTTTTCAGCCCAAATTTTGAGCTTTATGCCGACATCTCAGCAAGAGTTATGCAGTGCCTGGAAAGTTGCGTTCCAGCTACTGAGATTTATAGTATTGATGAAAGTTTTCTCGACCTTACAGGTATTTCAGATTTACTCGATTTCAGCCATACATTGAAACAGAAGGTCCAGAAGCATGTTGGAATCCCTATAAGTATTGGCATATCATCCACAAAAACCCTTGCCAAACTCGCTAATTACGCAGCTAAGAAATACCCTATAACAGGTGGAGTCGTTGACTTGACAGACCCACAAAGGCAACGCCGCTTACTAGCGATTTGCCCGGTTTCAGAAGTTTGGGGGGTCGGCCGCAAACTGAGTAAAAAATTGCAACACATGGGAATAATGACGGCTCTTGATCTAGCAAATATGCCAACGAGGGAAGCTAAAAAAAGGTTTTCAATTGTTCTTGAAAGAACTGTCATTGAACTGAATGGAGAATCGTGTATAGAACTTGAACCGACACCCGCAACAAGGCAACAGGTTCTCTACTCACGATCTTTTGGTGAGAAAATTACGGATCTTAATACTCTTGTCCAGGCTGTCAGTGAGTTTGCATCTCGAGCGGCAGAAAGACTAAGGAGTGAAGGACTTACAGCTGCACATATAGCAACATTTATCCGGACAAACGCTTTTGACAAAAGAGTAGAACCCTACTCTGCTTCTGCATATACATACTTATCGCAAGCAACTTCTGATTCCCGACAGATCACCGGAGCGGCCCTTAACCTTTTACGACAGATTTACAAGGATGGTCTGCGCTATGCAAAAGCAGGAGTCATACTTTCCGAACTATCGCCTATCGGCCAGCTACAACCCACTCTTTTTTCCGATTTTGAAGATGCGGCCAAATCTGAAAACCTGATGAAGACGATAGATCAAATCAACAACAAAAATGGTACCAACACAATTTATTTCGGTAACCAAAAAAAAGAACGCGATTGGTTTATGCGTCAAGAGCACCGTTCCCCCTCCTATACAACAAATTGGGATGACATACCAACTGTTCGCTAAGTAAAAATAGCTACTATAGCCACAATCTGGAGGACACGGAGCCTTACCCCAATTCGTTCTCCAAACAAAAAGACATCCGCAAACCATGTTTATTCAGCACCTTAACGCACATCAGATTCCTTCAGGCTGCCGGCCGCCGAGAGAAATTTAATTCTCTACTTTTTCCCGAAACAGAGAACGGACATGGGTTCGATCTGGCCCACTGGCTGGTCGACAACACCGGCTTCTTCTATGCCGTCAGCCACTTGGCTGATTATCAGAAATCCCTCGGCCACCGAGTGCGCAAAAGCTCGGTGGCCGACTGGCTCGTCGCGATCGAGGATGCCGGGCTGATGTTCAGCGTGAACAGCTTTTCCAACTCGCCGACCCGCATCAGCATCAATCCCCGCAAGGTTTACTGCATCGACCACGCCATGGCGGCCTCAGTGAGCGCCGGGAGACGCCGGAGATCTTCTATCACAAAACCAAAACGGGCCGGGAGGTGGACCTTGTCGCGCAGCACCTAGTAATGAACGAGCCGTAATGCTGATTCAGGCCCGCGCCTCGCTGGCCGATCCCCGCGTCAAGCAGAGCGAAATGCGGTCCCTCTCTGAAGCCATGGTCGAGCTGGCGGTGGCGGAGGGGACCATCGTCACATGGGGCACCGATGAAACCATCCCCGTGGGCTTTGGCACTATCCAGGTCGTGCCGGTCTGGCGGTTTCTGCTGGAGATGGAGCCGTAAACTACTTGATCGGTTACTTGGTCGGTACTTGATCGCTGAGCCAGGGCATGTCGCAAGCCGTGTCGCGAGTTTGTCGCAAGCTCACCCCCCAAGTCACCCCCCAAGTCACCCCCCAAGTCACCCCCCAAGTCACCCCCCAAGTCACCCCCCAAGTGGACCGTCTTATTCTTCCTCCGGTTTTTCATCTCCGACCGATTCGATCTGCTTCACCATCCGGTCGAAATCGCTTTCAAACAGCCGGTCCTGCACGATGCGGTATTTTTCGTATTCGCTCTCGGCATGGGTCTTGGCCAGCTCGGCCGATACCTTTCCCGCGTCCTGAAGAATCTCCCGGTCCCAGAGTTTCAGGAATCCCGCCAACCGTTTTTCCCAGTCTTCCATGGTCATGGGGATTTTGCGCATGGCCTGAAGCTCGGCCATATCGAGGTAGGAGGAGACGATGCGCTGCATCTGCGCCAGTTCGAACTCGGAGAGATAGTTCTTGGCGATGGCGACATCGTATCGATGGATTTTCCCGTGGGGCGCACCTTCCCAATGGGTCAGCCCCATGTTGTCCTTACGGTGATCGGCGCGGTCCACAATGACCTCCGCCGCCGTCTGGCCGTGAATGGCATAGTGCATCTTGTTCTGCACGGCGGCGAAAAACCGCTTGGTGGCCGTGGCGGTTGGGTCGTAATCGAGCGCGGTGGCATAGATGTCGGTGATCTTCTGGTAGAACTTGCGCTCGGATAGCCGGATCTCCCGGATTTTTTCCAGTTGGCGCTCAAAGAACTCATCGGTCAGGTTACCGCCGCGTTTGAGGCGCTCCACATCCATGGTCCAGCCCTGGATGGTGTAGTCCTTAACGATCTGGTTGGCCCATTTGCGAAACTGCACCGCCCGCTCATTCTCGATCTTGAAACCGACGGCGATGATGGCCTGGAGGTTGTAGTGCTTGACCCGGTAGTTCTTGCCGTCGGCGGCAGTTGTTAAGTACTGCTTAATAACTGCTCCTTCTTCGAGTTCATTGTCGGCGAAAATGCGCTTCAGGTGCTGGTTGATGGCGGGCACCGAGACATCGTAGAGGGTCGCCATCATCTTCTGGGTCAGCCAGATATTTTCATCCTCGTAGCGCATTTCCACGCTGGCTTCCGATCCTCCCCCAGCGGCGACAAAGGTCAGATATTCGGCGGCAGAAGAGCGAACAATGGCCATTTCTTTTTTATGAGGCTTCCGCATTTCCTTTGCCTTATCTTTTTTCATTCAATCCCTCCCCAGCTCTGATATCTGTCCCGAGACCAGCGGAGGTATTTCATCAACTCCCAGTCGACCAATTCGGGATCAAATCGCTCACTGTCAAAGTTGCCACCGGACCATTCTGTATAGCTTTCATGTTCCTCGTGGTTCGGGTCTTTCAGTGCATTTAAGAATTCAAAGTAACCGGGCACGCCGCCCACATCTTCTGGCGGGCAGGCTCGCTGACCATCCAGGCAAGCCAGTTCAGTTCTCAGTTCAGGATTGAAATATCGGCTTTCCTCAAGAACAAGTTCATGTTCCCAGCCGTCGCCAAAATCATACAGATAATGGAAGGTGCGGCCTTTCTGTTTGACCAGATCCGCGAGACGATTCCTGCACATGCCAGCCCGTCCTCCTTTGATTCCGGATATTCTGTGTATCGTTTATTCCCGATGGAGAACTCGTGAAGATGGCTGTCGGTCCAACCCATGACAATCTGGATGACGTCGTGCAGCCGGTCCAGCGTGATGCTGGCGGGCACGACAAAGCGCCGCCAGATTGATGACTCGATGTCAAGCAGCTGTATTTTCATCAGATAAAATCGTTCGTTCATTACTTGCACTCTCCTAAATATTTTTCAAACCTGCGACACATACGCTCGAAGGCTTTCAGTTCGGCCTGGGTCATCTGGTCATAATGGTCGGACGGGATACCGTCATCAGCGACCGATTCGCGCAGCTTCTCCAGCGGATCGTCCTGATACTCCTCGTACAGTGAAACCTCTCGGATGATAGTGCCGCCAAGCGACCAGAGGTGGTCGCGATACTGGGCGAAGGTCTTTCGGGATAATCCCTCGTCATAAAGCGCCTGCAGAAAACCGGCAAACCAGGGCAACAGCTTCTTGCCGTAGGTGAGATCTTCCGCAACGCCCATCCAGCTCTTCGGCCACCTGTCGAAATCCGGTGCCCAAGCGCGAAAACTCACCGCTTCACTGTTCCTGTCGGCACTCATTTGACTCGCCATAATCCCGCTTTGACCAGACGTTGCACCAGGGCTCGGCGGCGCGAGTGTTCGGCCATATACTTCTGAAATTCCTTTTGGAACACTGCCAAGGTGGCATGCTGGCTGTAGGCATCGCGCAGAGCGACCAGTTGGCGGCACGCTGCGTCATAAGCATGGGCATGGCCCTTGTTGGCGTCTTCATGGGCAGATTTCCAGGCCCGGGGAAAATCGGCCGCCAGCTTGGCGAGCCAGCCATCCCGCTGCCTCTTGCGCTCTGCCTCGGCCTGGCGACGGGCCTTGGCCTCTTCGATCAGCCGCAGGGCTTTGGCCTGCTCGGCCAGCTGCCACAAATCGGCGACGGAGCGCCGCACTCCTTGGGTCGGCGCAGACTGCTCCTGCCAGGCGGCATGCCGTCGTTTCAAAGCCCGTTCGGCGCTTGCCCCCTGCCCATCCAGCATCTGCCGAAGGTAACCCCTGACTTCGGTCCTCGGAAGATTGTCGAGCCAGGCATCGAGTGCCGCGTCATCCGCTGCGTCTGCTTGATTTGTTTGACTCCCGCTGCCCACCCCGGTCAACAGGTCGATGTCGACTTCAAGAAATTCCGCCAGCGCCTGTTGCGCAGCTGTCAGATTATTCAACCCGTGTAACGCTAAGGGCTCCAGTTCATCCGGATCGGTTTCCTCGGTCGTTACGGCACGCAACCAGCCGATATATAGACTGCGCAGATCACCGCGCAGCAGTTCCTCCCGCAAAGGTGCAAGACGGGTCATCAGGCCGGGTCCTTCATCGACATAACCGAAGCGGTCGTAGTCCTCCGTTTCACCGAGGGACCAGGTCAACAGCCAGTGCTCCGGCAACTTCTCAAATTCCAGATGGGGGCTGGAACAAAAGGCCTTGAGCGTCTTCTGGTCGATGACCTCTTTGGGCAAGCGCACCATGAAGACGGCATCTCCCCAGTTGGCGATAAACACATGGACATCGAAAAATCGCCGCATGAAATCGCGAGGATCGGCCTTCAGTCCGCCCCAGCTGTATTCATTGATGAAGCTGACCGGAGTGATTTGCGCCCGGGTGGAAATCCCCCGTAGGTGGTCTATCTCCCGAGCCGTCAATGGACGGTCGATGGCAAGAAATTCTAGGTACTGATATTCGCTCACCGGTACACCTCACACAGATTTTGTGGCCCGAAAGGCCGAGTCGTCAGCCAGATGCAGATAGACGCGGCCGTTCAGCTCGCCATTTTCATTAACTGCCCAACCGCGACCGCTGACCAGATCGTTTTCCACCTGCCCGGACCAGGAGAAATCGAAACGTAGAGCATTACCGCATTGCTCCACCCGGCCATCGATGTCCCCGGAGACCAGGCCGAACTGAAACCGTCCGGTGCCATCTGAGCCAATGCTGATAAATCCCGGCACCTCCATGTCGACATAATCCTGATCCCAGACTTCCATCTCGACGATGCGCCATTTTCCGATAAACGGTTTCATCTGCTTCATAGGATGCCTTTCTGTTCCCTCACTCTGGCCCACCAATGTGTCACAGCCATTGTCATAGCGTTGTCACAGCTCGATGTCTCAAGTTTTGTCGCGAGTTATCCAACGCCGTGCCGGGCCATCACTTGACGGCCCTTGTCGGTCAGTCGGTATCTCTGTTTGCTGCTACGCGGCTTGTCGGGGATAGTCATTTCAATCAGTTCGACATCCAGAGCCGGGAGCAGATAGGCCTTGCGAAAATGTTCATCGTCTTTAAGCCCGAGCGCCTCTTTGAGCTGTTGCCGAGTCATCTCTCCGGCAACAACTGAGACCAGTCAGACTTCCGGGGTGACTTCCGGGGTCGAACTGGTCACAGTATCCAAAATCATCCGCAGTATGAAGGCGATAAACGGAGCGGAATCGCTCTTTTGGGTGCTTTCCTGAATAGATTGGTAGTACTCGGCCTGGTTCTCGAAGATCAGGCTTTCCACCGAGATGTCTGCAAACAGGGGATTCCAGCGGGCCAGGATCAGGCTCTGCCACATCCGCCCCAAGCGACCGTTGCCGTCGGCGAAGGGGTGGATGAATTCAAACTCGTAGTGAAAGACCGAACTGGCGATGAGCGGATGGGCATCGGTTGCGGTCAGCCAGGTGAACAGGTCGGCCATCAGATGCGGCACCCGGTCGGCGGGCGGGGCCATGTGGATCACCTGGCTTCCTGCCACTACTTCCACGCCGCCATGCCGATAAAGCCCTGCCTCGTCGATCAGGCCGGACATTAGAAGCCGGTGCGCCTCCAGCAAGTCCTTTTCCACACCGGGCTTCCAGGTGTCAAAACGGTCGTAAGCGGTCAGGGCGTTTTTCACCTCCTGCACCTCGCGGGGCGGGGCGATGACCCGCTTGCCCTCCAGAATCGCGGTGATCTGCGCCTCGCTCAGGGTGTTGCCTTCGATGGCCAACGAGCCGTGGATGGTGCGGATGCGGTTGATGCGCCGCAGCCGCAAGGCTCTCGCCTGGTCGATGAGTACGGCCAGCCGCCCGATGGCCTCGCTGATCGCAGCGACCCGGTTCAGGATCTCGGGGGTAATAGTGTAGGGCGGCTGGTAGGTGGATTTCGTCATGCCGCCCTCACAGGTACTTTTTCATCACCGCCTCTTTGCGGGCGGGTGCGGCGTCGATGACGACCTGGGCCTCGGCGATCTGTTTTTCCAGGGCCTCGACCTTGACGACGAATTTCTTCTGTTCGGCCAGGGAAGGCACCGGCACCTTGATGTTTTTCATGAAAGTTGCGTTGATGTTGGACTGGTTGATCGACTTTGAAGCCTTGCCTTTGGCTTCAGCTTGATAAACCGGAGAATTCATCATCTTGACCAGAAACAGCGGCAGTATCTTGCTGGTGTCGGGCACCACGCGCACCAGATAGGAGGCAAAACAGTAGTCGCCGTCCTTGTTCTTGGCAAAACCAAGGGACTCCAGCAGCGCGACGAAATTGTCCTGAGTGATCATTCCTTGGCTCCCCCCTTTTTGTGTTCAAGCTGTTTTCCGATCCGCGCAAGCTCCTCGATCTCCTCGGCATCGGCCTGTCTGGCCTCGGTCAGACGGCGATTTTCGTCGAAGGCGTTAAAGCGTTCGCGGGCAATGCGTTCCATGGTTTCGCGCGAAATGCTGCCAGCGTGGGTGAGCACGACCTTTTCGCTGAAGTCCAGAAGGCGGTCGACATTCTGCCGCCAGTAGTCGAGGGTGAGCTGCTTGCGCTCCTTCACCCGCAGTTCCGCTTGTTCCAGGAAGATAACCACCAGCCGGTTGAGGGTGTCCACTTCGTCAGCGCTGAGGTAGTTCTTGGCCACGATGACATCGTGCTTGCGCACCCGCGAGCCGCTCCAGTTGGTCAGTGCCATATTAGGGGCGCTGGAGTCGGCGCGGGAGACGACGATCTCGGCGGCAGTCTGGTGAGTGACAGCAAACAGCAGCTTGTTCTGAGTTTCGGCAAAGAAAAGCTGCGCGGCACGGTCGTCGGAACGGTAGTCGGAACTGAGGGCAAAGAGGTCGCGCACCTTCTGATAAAAACGCTTCTCCGAGGCGCGGATTTCGCGGATGCGGGCCAGCAGCTCATCGAAGTAGTCCCAGCCGCCGGGGTTCTTGAGCCGCTCGTCATCCATGACGAAGCCTTTAACCAGGTACTCGGCCAGATGGGAGGTGGCCCACTGGCGGAACTGGGTGCCGCGCGGTGAGCGTACCCGATAGCCCACCGCCAAAATCATGTGCAGGTTGTAATACTTGGTCTGGTAACGTTTGCCGTCCTCTGCAGTTGTCAAGTATTCCTTGACAACTGCAGAGGACGGCAACTCCCCTTCCTTGAGGATGTTCTTGATGTGCAGGCTGATGTTCTGCTTGGTGGTATCGAACAGCTCGGCCATCTCGCCCTGATTGAGCCAGACAGTGCCGTCCAAGGTTTGCAACTGGACTTCCACCTGTCCATCCTCGGTACGGTAAACGATCAGTTCTCCTCTATCCGTCGTGCTCATGCCATGCCCCCCCGGAGCCGGTCACGGAGAGAGCATATAAAGTGAATCAGGTGACTGCGACGCTTTCCGTTCATTGCTGCTTGTCCTTATTGCCAGATCCTACATTTCCGGTCGCGTGCGCTTTCATCCACAGATCGATCTCCTCCCGGTCGAAACGCCACTGGGTGCCGATCTTCGAAGCAGGTATTTCGCCGCGCTGGGCCATACCGTAGAGCTTGGTCCGACTCATCTTAATGTAGCCCGCCAGTTCATCAATGGTCAGCCATTTGTCGATTTTATCCATAACCTCACCGTTCGGAAGAGATTCGTAGTGAAAATTTGATAAAGAAAGATAACCCTGACCACCCATAAAAGACAAGAATAAAACAGGAGATCTGGGTCAGTTGCGGGATTTTTCCGACACATCCAAACGCCACCCGGTAAGGAAGCAGGGAAGTAATCAAAATTCACAACATGAAACGAGCAACCATGGACATCAACGACCTGTTTGACGGAATCATGAAGAGTATCAACCATTTTGCCTTTGATGCCGCCGAGCAGCGGTTGCAGGAAAAAATGCAAGACACCGGACGAGGTCCGGAGAATGGGGGGAAGAATGCAGAGAATTTTGAGACGAAAGAGAAGCGGGGTGTGACGGGAATCGCCTTCTACACCGAGAACATCCTGCTCTCGCCTGCGTAGGCTCCCCTCCGCTCGCTGACGCGGCCATCCATGGCCGATTTTCTGACATTTAGTCAGCGCTCGCTCCGCTTCGATTCCCGAAACAGCTTCTAGCAAATAGAAAGCCACCCTGAATCAGGATGGCTTTTTTATTTGGTGGAGGTGGCGGGAATCGAACCCGCGTCCGAAAGCTTTCCACGTAAAGCTTCTACATGCTTAGTCTGCATATTAATTTAACCGGAGGAAGCTCCCACAGACAGGATATTCAACCGGCGAGTCTTTTTAGAGTTTCGCCTTTTAGCCAAAGACTTGCTATCGGACTAGCCTGCTCATTTAACGTCTCGACACTCACACAGGCGATGAGTGCAAAGACGTAGCAGCATTAAGCTGCTAATGCGTAACTAACGTCAGAGTCTGCGTTTAGTTAAGTTGGGCTTTGTTACGGAGCCAGCCCACTCCGGCATGCGACTTTCGTTTCCGTCCCCCGTCGAAACCTTGACACCCCCAAATCTTATTTTTGTTTTAAAGTTAACTAGTTTTAGTTGATTTCTTCAAGTATTATCACACAAAAAAACAATACTTGCAAACTATCTTGAGGAATTCTTCATTGCTTTGGCCATTTCGCGGTCGGCCTCTTTACGCTTTAAACTCTCGCGTTTATCGTGGAGCTTTTTACCACGTCCCAGACCAAGTTCCAACTTGATAAAATTCTTTTTGAAATAAATTTTCGTTGGAATCAGAGCCAAACCTTTTTGCTCGGTTTGACGGATCAGCTTATCAATCTCGGCATGATGCAACAGCAGCTTACGCATGCGGGTCGGATCGTGGTTTTCACGATTACCGAACTCATACTCAGAGATATTCATATTATTGATAAAAACTTCACCGTCTTTAATGCGACAGAACGATTCCTTGAGGTTAATCTTCCCGGCCCTGACCGATTTTACCTCGGTTCCGGTCAGAGCAATGCCGGCCTCATAGGTTTCTTCGATAAAGTAATCGTGATATGCCTTCTTATTGGTGGCAATTATTTTGATACCCATATTCTGGTAACTTTCCTGATTCAGGATTCAACAGCAACGATTTTAGGCATATAGTTTTCTTTTTTCATTTTTCGGGTAAAAAAGCGAATTCCAAGAAAACTGACCACCAGACAAATCGAACCAAGAAGAGCAGACAGCAATGACGAATCAAAAGATTCGCTCCCCTCACCTATTTGCTGGCCAATAATCGCACCAATAAGTAAAGCAACAACCGGAACGATATACAGCATAAATGACGACATGAGAAAATTCTGTGTTGTCGTTACAACCTTAACCCGGTCATGCAGCTTACCACCAGCAACGTTCAGTGCCTCAACCAGCATAATTTCTTTATCATCACCCATTTTGCAGGCATCGACAGACGGACAATGGTCACAGGCACTACTGCGCCCACACTCGACAGCAACGATATTATCCGCTTTAATTTCTACTATGGTTCCGTGTTCTTCAATCATATCTTTCATTTCTCACTAGCTTCAAACCGTAAACGAGGATTTTTTTCGAAAAGATCCGCTTTCCGGCTGAAAAATCAGATTGCCTGTTCCTCACCATCCATAAAAACATGGACAATATCACCACTGCAACCCGGCGCTACAAAATAATCGAAAACCTCGGCCTTCGCAACAATTGATTTCGGAGCAAGAATTTGGAAGTCCGCAATTTTACCAGGTTCCAGGCTGCCATAATCAGCAGCCATGCCCAACACGTCGGCTCCGGACAAGGAAGCCAGATAAAAAAGTGTCGGCGCATCCAGATCCCCGCCAAACCAACTATGAGCGAAGGCCATCTCATCCCAGATCGACAGGCTGTCACAACTGGCGAGGCTATCCGTTCCCAACGCAAGACGAACACCGGAGTCCAACAATTTTCCGGCAGGCGCTTTTCCGACCTTTAACAGGCTGTTGGAACGTGGGCATAAAGCGATAGTCATACGCTTACTGGCCAGCAAGTCAATTTCTTCATCATTAAGCTGCACGCCATGTACCAGAAGATTTTGCGGAAATAACCCGCCGACCTGCTCCAGATAGACCACCGGCCGTAAACCACAGCCATCAGGAACGTTATCTTGCCACCCTATAGCAGGGTAAAATTTTTCTGCAAACAAACCACTGCCATCGGCAACAAAGGCGGTCTCTTCCACCGACTCGGCCAGATGCGTAGCACAGAACAATTGCTGCTCTTGGCAATACCGATAAACCTTCTGCATATAACTGCGGCTGATCGTATAAGGAGAATGAGGAGAAAGACCCTTAACAAGGTTCCCAGAGAAGTCTTGAGCCAGAAGACCTTTAAACTTGTCGAAAACCTGCTCAGTCAACACCGGATCATGTCCGAGAGTTTCTAAATACAGGCGTCCGCGAATACTGGTACTTTCATAGTCAGCAACACCTGGATGATAGGTGAGGATATCCCCGATCAGACCAGTACCAGCGGCAAGGGATTGTTTAAACCCGTTAGCGATTGAGCGATGAAAATCAGCACCTTCCAGTTGTCTCTTCACCCGGACTAAACGCAGAATCCACTCAACAAAATCCTCGGGTTCGACAGTCTCCTGAACTCGTTCCGCCCACAGCGGAAAATCGGTTAAATCCAGGTGGGTATGGGCATTGACCAAGAGGGGCGCCATAACCGATTCACCAAAATCGACGACTTCGGCGTCGCCGTGCTCAGCAACCAGTTCTATAAAGCTGCCAACAGCAAGAATCCTGGGTCCCTGAACCAGCAACGCCCCGTCATCAAGTGGCGGAGCGTTGCCAGAAACCAACAAACGAACACGGTAGAGCTTTTTCATCGGCTATCCGGCATGAGCAATTAATTCCCTTATGGTCTTAAGATACTGCTGAACTTCTGGCTCCTGTTCCACTATAGCACATTGCTCGGCAAGTACGGACTTCAGGATGTCTTCTGTGGTTAAGGGATTGGCCAAAACGGATCTGAACACCGTAATCTGATCCCGGCCGTAGCGGGCACAGCGTAGACGCGTGCGCGAAACAAAGGTTTTCCCCACTTCGCGCTGGACTTTCTGAACCAGTTGCACAATCTGGTCGAGCTGCTGATTGACCTTCAACAACGTTTCCTTATCCAGTCTGAGCAATTGATCTTCTAACCATTGGGGACAATAACGATAGGTCAGGATATTCAATTCTGGCGCTGAAATGAGCTCAAAATCAGGGTGCTGCTTAATCAGTTCAGCAAACTGGTTGGCCTTTTCGATACCCAGGTCGATCAACAGTTCATACCCCTTGCGCCCGATAATTGACAAACCGGCATGAACCAGTAAAGCCTTACCTGGGCGGGAGCCTTCTAAAGTATGACTGCCCAGGTCTTTGGAACCATGACGCAAGATATAGTTTGCATGGTGCTCAATAGAATTGAGCGCATGAGGATCTTTAAACAGCACCATACCTGCCCCCATAGGGACATAGAGCTGTTTATGGGCGTCAATCGTAACGGAATCTGCACGCTCAATCCCGGACAGCAGCTGGCGATGCGTGTCAGAAAAGAGCGTCGGTCCACCCCAGGCAGCGTCAACATGAAAATGGCAACCGATCTTCTCGGCAAAATCGGCCAGGGCATTCAGAGGATCGACATTCCCGGTTTCGGTCGTTCCGGCAATCCCCAGCACTGCCAGTGGCCTGATATTATTATCCTGCAATTTCTGATGCTCTTCGCGCAGGTGCTTAAGATCAATGCGATTGTTCTCATCGGTATCGATAAGAATCAGGTTGTCGCGGCCTATCCCCAAAACATCAGCGGCTTTACCAAGAGAATAGTGAGCACGTCGGGAAGCAAGAATGGCCAATCCTTCGCAGTTCAGGTACTTAAGAGCTTTAAAAAGCCCCTCCTGAGCGATTCCGCCAAAATCAGCGGTCGGCTTAAACAAGGTATTACGCGCCACCCACAAAGCCGTGGTATTGGCGATGGTACCACCAGAACAGAACGCACCCAAGGCATGGATACTGTCATGAATATAGTAATTATAAAATTCGTCATCACCTGAATAAATAAGCCGATGCAACATGGCCAGAACCTGACGCTCCAATGGTGTAAAAGCTTTGGACGTTTCAACCTTGACGAGGTTCTGGTTGAGGGCGGTCATAATGCGTGACAGGGGCAGCATAAAATAAGGCAGGGCTGAAGTCATGTGCCCGACAAAACCGGGGGCCGCAGTATGCACCGACTGGGCGACAAGTTTATCTTTTACAAATTGAGTATATTGGGAAACAAACGTCGGGTCTTCCGGAATGGCCGAGTCGGAAAAATCTTTTTCAATTTCTTCGAGACTATATTCCTGAGCGACAATATGTTTCTGCAAAAACTCGGCGACATTGTCACTGATCGCCTGATCGATCTTTCCCAAGGTTGAATCGGGAGCCTCAGGAACAGTAAAGATCCGGTACAGAGTCTTTAAATTGGCTAGCGCTGTTTCAGTCATCAGGCCACCACCAGATAGCCATTATCAATCAATCGCGTTGTCCCGAATCGAACCGCCATCAGCAGTACAGAATCCTTATCAACGCTCTGTTGATCTTCCAGTGTCAGTTGATGACAGATCTTAACATAATCGACAACCGCTTCAGGTTGAGCAGAAATTTTCCGGATTAAGGCGCCGATCAGATCGGCGCAGTTGGTATTGCCAACAGCAACCAGTTCACGCGCGTCAGCCAGGGCCTGGGAGAGGCCCAGAGCCTGCTGCCGCTGTCCGGCATTCAGATAGACGTTGCGCGAGCTCATCGCGAGTCCGTCCGCCTCTCGGAAAATCGGCATACCGATGATTTCAACCGGCAGATTCAGATCTGCAACCATGCGTCGGATCACGGCCAGCTGTTGAAAGTCTTTATTGCCAAAGAAGGCTTTATGCGGTTGCACCAGATTAAATAATTTACTGACGACCGTACAAACCCCACGGAAATGGCCGGGTCGGCTGGCCCCACACAAAGTTTCGGTTATCCCTTCAACGTTGACATAGGTGGCATAACCTGACGGGTACATTTCTGCTGCAGTCGGGGCAAAAATAACATCAACACCGGCATCCTTTGCCACTTCACTGTCACGCTCAAGGTCACGCGGATAATCTTCAAAATCTTCCCCCTGCCCAAACTGGGTCGGGTTGACAAAAATAGACAGGACCAGAAGATCCCCCTGCTTACGTCCTTCATGCAATAAAGACGAATGACCATCGTGCAGATAACCCATGGTGGGAACGAAACAGATTGTTTTGCCGTTGCTTCGGGCCTGTTTGCTCCAGGTCTGCATTTCAGCGGTTGTCTGAATAATTTTCATAATAATGGCCCCTTTTTATTTAAAAGAATGCTCAGGGCCAGGAAACTGACCTTCTTTGACTTCGGAAATATACTGTTCAATCCCTTTGCTGATCGTGTCATGAACATCGGCAAAGCGCTTAACAAATTTTGGTGAATATTTATCACACAGACCGAGAATATCGTGAATGACCAAAACCTGACCGTCACAGTCGGGTCCGGCACCGATACCTATCGTTGGAATGGTTAGCTGACTTGAAATCTCACGCGCCAGTTCGGCCGGTATTGCCTCAAGAACAACAGCAAAAGCACCTGCTTCTTCAACAGCTTTGGCATCGGCAATAATTTTTCGCATCTGGCCGTCTTGGCGCCCCTGAACCCTGAACCCGCCCATGCGATGTACAGACTGCGGGGTCAGTCCAATGTGACCACATACCGGAACATCCATAGTAACAATCGCCCTGATGGTATCAGCGATGTTTTCTCCGCCTTCAAGCTTAACGGCCTGGGCTCCAGCCTCTTTGACCAGACGACCGGCATTCAAGCGGGCATCACGCAAATCGATCTGATAGGAGAGAAACGGCATATCAGCAATAATGAGTGCCTGCTGACATCCGCGCGCAACGGCTCGGGTATGGTAAACCATTTCATCCATCGTCACCGGCAGGGTATTGTCATAACCAGAGAAAACCGAGCCGACAGAATCTCCAACCAGAATCATGTCGATGCCGGCATTATCCATCATTTTCGCAAACGGGTAATCATAAGCAGTCAGGACACTGATCTTCTCCCCCTGCTCTTTCATTTGTGCGATATCCAAAATTGTTCTGCGCTTAGTCACGATAAAAGCCTCGCTAAAAACAAAAAAAGCCCTTCGTCATAACGAAAGGCATACGTCGAGACCAACACACAAGTGGCCTCTGTTCCGATTATCTCTGCACCTTCCGTCCCGGTCATTACTGATCCAGGCGGTGTAAAATCGTCAGGCCTGCAGCAACGGGCCGTGAAAATTTCACCGGATCTATGTTGTCAACTTTTCACGCACCGGAATAATGCGACCATACGACTCCAGTCAGTGTACCGGGTCAGTCTTATTATCCGTATGAAAAGCGAAAACCGGTATAGCACAGGAACCTGCCTCAGTCTACATTTTTTGACTAAGAGGAATTGACCAGGCAATAAGTGGTAAGCAGCAGAAATATCAGGTAAAAGATGCGGAGAGCTGATGTCGCTCTCCGCATTTGTCATAAACGGGTAAGATCAGACGGCAAGCAGACCGTCGAGGCTGCGCAATAAAACGGTGAAAGGATGAAAGTTACTGGTCTTTTCACTAAGCAGGCTCTGTCTTAGATCATCATAGACCCGCATTTTCTGGCGTCTGACCGCAAAGTAAGCATCCGGCTGCACGGCCTGTTCTGCGGCGACATGCTGAATAATCCTGACATGCACCGCCTGCAGTGATCCCAGTAACGATTCACGAGCCTGACGATCCCAATGATCTCTGACCGGAACCCTACCAACCAGATCGAAGATATCATCAAGTTTAAGTTGATGATCAACAACGGCTTTGATGTTGGCCAGTTGCTCAAGATTGTCACAGGCCTGATTACACATGCCAAACAGGGAGATAAAGTCTCCCAGGTAATTCATCAACACAAATCGTGACGCCATGTCTTCTTGCAGGCCATGCCCTTTGAACTGCTCAAGAACTTTGGCTTTTTTACTTGTTTCCAGATCATCCAACATGCTTGGAATCAGGTCGGAATACGCATTGAACTGCTTTTTCATAAAGGCCAATTCATCAGCCGACTGGGGTATTTTGATACCGTTGCCCAGAGCATACCGTGTATAACCTGCAATCAAGGCTTCAAGTTTCAACAGCAGTGCATACTGCTTATTGGCATCGGTCTTATTATCAAGGGCATAAACAGCACTTCTGAGCTCAGCACCTCCGACCAGACTGTCAAACACAAGATACGCAAGCGCAACATCAACTTGAGAACAACCAATCATCCGGCTGGTATTCAGCAGGAAGGTCGCACCCGCCTGATCGATAACCCTGTTGGTCAGCATCGTGGCCATAATTTCCTTGGCCAGCGGATGTTTTGGTAACACGTCACGGTAACGATCGATGACTTCCTGCGGGAAATAATCAAGCAGCAAACCGGTAACAACCGGATTATTCGGCAAATCGGTATCGTTCAGGGCGCTGAATAAGAACATCTTACTGTAGGCCAGAAGAACCGACAGCTCCGGTCGCACCAGTCGCGCCTCGCTTCTGGACAGGACATCTTTTCTACTCGGTAAAAACTCACCGCGCCGGTCGAGCAACCCGGCGCGACCAAGACGGTCGATCAGGTCAAGATAGGAATCGACATCTTTACGGCAGCGGATTTCATCAAGAGACAGTGCGAGAGTCTGGGTATAATTGTTAGCCAGAACATCCTTACAAACTGTCTCTTGAATCTCTTCAAGCAAGGCATACCCCTGTTCGAGATTATTGATTTTACCTTCATGACGTAATTCGCGCAGGAGAATTTTGAGATTCACCTCATGGTCGGAACTATCAACACCCCCGGAATTGTCGATGGCATCGGTATTGATATGCCCGCCAGCCAGCGCATATTCAATCCTGCCTAATTGGGTCACCCCAAGGTTTCCACCTTCGCCAACAACCTTGGCTTTAATTTCAAGTGCATCAATTCGTACAGCGTCATTAGCACGGTCGCCGGCATCTTCATTGGTTTCGGTACTGGCTTTGATATATGTCCCGATACCACCGTTCCACAACAGGTCGACCTCCGCGGTCAGTATCAGTTTAATCAGACCGGGCACATCAATACTGCTCTGCCGCGTGCCCAGCATCTGAGCAACTTGCGGCGATAGTGGAATTTCCTTGAGTTGGCGCGAATATACACCACCACCGGATGAGATGAGGTCTTTATTGTAATCATCCCAGCTTGAGCGCGGCAAATTGAACAGACGTTCACGTTCAAGGAAAGAGATTTCCGGATCGGGGTTCGGATCCAGGAAGATATGCCGGTGATCAAAAGCAGCAAGCAGTCTGATTTTACGTGACAGCAGCATGCCGTTACCGAAGACATCACCGCTCATATCACCAACCCCGACAACGGTAAAGGGTTCAGACTGGATATCGTGCCCCATTTCACGGAAAGACCGCTTAACACTTTCCCAGGCACCGCGGGCGGTTATACCAAGCTTTTTATGGTCATAGCCGTGTGAGCCGCCGCTGGCAAAAGCATCCCCCAACCAGAAACCATAGGAATTACTGACCGCATTGGCGGTATCTGACAAGTGTGCGGTACCTTTATCGGCAGCAACAACCAGATATGGGTCCAGATCATCGTACGCGATAACACCCTCGGGACGAATGATCTGATTGCCTTCACGGTTGTCTGCGGTATCAAGCAGTCCGCGCATCAGGGTCTCGTAAGCAGCAGTGACATATTTACCCATTTGTTCACGATCCGGACTGGTGAGTTTGGTGATAAACCCGCCTTTGGCACCCTGCGGAACGATAACCGCGTTCTTGGCCATCTGCGCCTTGACCAGACCGAGAACTTCAGTGCGGAAATCATCGGGGCGGTCTGACCAGCGAATGCCACCACGTGAAACCTTACCGCCGCGCATATGGATCCCTTCCATGGTTGCCGAGTGGACATAAACCTCATACAACGGACGCGGACTCGGCATATCGATGACACCAAGAGAACTGATCTTGATCGAGATAAAGTAGTCATCACGCTGATAACGCAGGAAAAAATTGGTCCGGATGGTGGAATCAATCAGGTTGAACAAGGTCCTTAAAATACGGTCTTCGTTGGTATCGCTGACTTCTTCAAGCGCAGTGGCAAGTTCCATGCGAATGGGGGAAAGAACATCAAGCTCCCTGACCATCGGGTCATTCCACTCTTCGGACGGCTTAAAGCGCCCCTCAAAATAACGATAAAGCAGAAGTGCTACCTGGTAATTATTCACCAGACTATCTGCAACCCGCTTTTTGCTGAACGGGCTCCCTAGTTGGAAATAATAATTACGATAGCAGCGGAATACGTCTATTTCCCGCCACGACAGTCCGGTAAGCAGCTGTAGCTGATGGAGGTAGTCATTCTCGACCTCCCCTTTACGCATGGCGGCCAGCGTATCAAGCATCAGGTGTTTGATTTCTTTAAACGATTTTACCCCGGTAACATTAGGGCGAATACCGAAGCTTTTGATATAAATGGGCTTACCGTCGATAGTCAAATCTGAATCGACTTCGTGAAGGATACAAAGATCCAGATTCTGCAGGAACGGCATTAAGGAGTTCAGGTAACTGCGCTGCAAGCTGTAGAATTGCAGACGGTAATAATTCTCCTGCTCATGAAATGGCCCCCACAGGTCAAAAAGATCTTCGCCTGTTGCCAGCAGTTTTTCAATATTACGCACGTCACGTATGGCAAAGCGTGGATGAATCCTGTCCCGATAATCTTTGTGGAACGAACCGATATAGCGTTCCCACATCGCGAAAGCATCAGCCCCAAAACTCTTATCGAGAAGTTGCCTGAATTTAAGCTTCCACGGCATGGCGATGCGGGTTAAGCCCTGCTCCAGCTTAACCAGATCTACGACAACCTCTTTGGTGTGCAGTAACAAGTTCATATGCATGCTGAGATAGTCTGAAGCCAGATGAATCAGGCGCGATTCGACCCGCACGGCACTGAAAAAGCGCCGCACATAACCTTCCATCCGTTCAATATGCTCCGGAAGGTAATATTCATTGGGCATGATCAACAACAAAGTCAGGCCATTTTCCGATGCACTGGGTGCAATAACCACTTTGACTTCTGCCTGGCGATGCATCTGTGTAAAGGAGCGCAACATTCGCCGTAATTCATCACTGCCCATCAGGAACAACTCAATCTTCGGGAAACTGTTGATGATCTGAATCGTTTTGCGATAATTATGACTGTCATGGGGGATGTTCAGCTCCTGCAGAGCCGTTGTGATCCGTTTGCGCAGAGCCGGAACCGAAGAGCTGATTTCGTCGACACTTTTCTGCGTATAAAAACCAAAGAAGCAGTGTTCACGATAGCTGCCATCGCCTAAACGCTCACGGAAACCTAGATAGGTCAGGCGCTCAAAACGATGAAGAGGACAGTAGAGATCAGGCTTTTCAAGATCAACGTCTTTACTGTGGCCAAGCAGGGAAAAAACCTTATCAGACATCAGCTCCGAGGCCGCCGCTGAATGGTAAAATGGCTGCTCAAACACATGATCAAGCCCGAGGCGCCGGTCCTGCTCTTCCCTAAATTCAGCCGCTCCGCCACCAGCCGGATACAGGTAACTGCGACTGATAACCGGAATAAAGTTATCATCCTGCAACCAGGCAAAGAGATCCTGATACTTTGCCAGTCCTTCTATGCGGCCAAGATCCTGAAAGCGCTGCCACATGGCGGCCCGGTCACGGTAAATGACAACCGCGGATGAAATAATTGTAAAGACCGCAGAGCGCAGATTGTCGATTAAATGATCAGGCAGACCCTCCAGTTGAATCCAGACAAATGATTCCCGGACCTGCGTGCTGGTTCCAGAATCGAGATCGACCAGCTTGCCAGCTTCGCGAGACGCAGCCAGCAACGGATGGCAAACAACCTGAAACGGAATGGAACGCCGATGCAGATATTCCTGCAGGGAAAAGAAAATATGATTGGCATCAGCAGAATTGGCGAACAAGTAATAGCGACCGTCTTGCCCTTGGGGAATGAGCTCGACACGAACATCATCCGACCGCTCCAGAAGAAAATCAGCCGCCAGGCAAAGATTATTGACAATTTCGGGCAATTCTAATTGAGCAAGGATATTGAGTGGAATTTCTTCGCGGAAGATTTCCGCAAGCTGTAATTTGATTTTGAGATGTTGTGATTGATTTTGTTTATTTAACTCTGTTTCGATCTTCTCTGAACTGAATAGTTCATCCCGGTAACCTGACGTACGACCTCCACGGGCCACAGTCACTTCCATGATGATCTCCCTGATCCTCTTTGATGAAAGTAAGAAATTATTACGGACAGGATTGTCCGTAATAAGAGAGAATCATAGACCAGTAAAAATGGCTAATCAAGCTATGTTGCTAAATAAATATCAGCTTTCAGTAAAAAAACCTTTTGTCAGAAGTGAAAAATCTTCAAGACTTAGAGCTTCCCCCCTGGTTTTAGGAGAAATTTGCGCAAAAGCCAATGCTTTATCGATCTCTTCAGCATGAAAAGAAGAGGCCAACAGACTATTGCGTAAGGTTTTGCGTCGTTGCGTAAAGGCGCCTTTAACGACCCGGCGAAACAGATCCTCATCAATAGGATCGACTTTTGGAGTCGCCCGGCGTTTGAAGTGCAGTACAATGGAATCAACTTTAGGGGGAGGATTAAAGGCTCCAGGTTTAACTAACGTCACTAATTTAATATCAAACCACAACTGGGTCAGAACCGACAAAATGCCATAGTCCTTGCCGCCAGGAGCTGCGGCCAGACGTTCCCCCACTTCACGCTGAAACATCAGGACCAGATGGTCAAACAGGTGGCGTTGATCGATGATTTTAAACACGACCTGACTGGAGATGTTATAGGGCAGATTGGCAACCATAATATATGGTGCGGCCGTGAACAACTCTTCCCAGTCAAGCTTAAGAACATCTCCACCGTGCACGGTTAATTTCGGATCTTCGCGCTGGTTGAGTCGTTCAATCAGATCACGATCAATTTCCATGACGTCAACATGAGCAGCGCGGGGCAACAGCTGGTCAGTCAGCACTCCAAGCCCTGGACCAATTTCGATGACCCGTTTAGTATTATCCAGCTGAGCTGCGCTGATGATTTTATCTATAACAGAATAATCATGCAGGAAATGCTGGCCGAAACGTTTTTTTGTGCGATACTCCATGAAAATTATCCAAGACCTTATACAGAAAAATAACTCTTTAATTAGATATACAATGTTCTACGAAACCATAAAACCAAACAGTATAGTAGCGATGAACGCGTGTCGCGCAAGACTCAGGAACGCCGCCGCGGCCAGCGTGGAATTTTCCACTGCCTTAAGCTGGGAACAAATCTGACGGTGAGCGTGTAACCGATGATAGAACAGGGAATGCCGAGGACCAGGCTCCCAAGTAACAAGGGCGTTGCAAACTGCAGCCCCATAGTAAACAGTTTTTCATAATTGATGTGGTGATGAAAAATCGGCGGATAACCGAGTAACATGCGCCCAATTTCATATTCAAGACCGTAAATAACAGGAGCGGTAACAGGGTTGGTCACAAAAACACCGATAAAGGTCGCTATTTTGTTCTGGCGCAGTAAAAATGCAAAAACGATGGCGAGAATCATCTGAAATCCGAAGGTTGGCGTAAACCCGATAAAAAGACCAAGCGCCATCCCCCGGCCAATGGCATCCGGTTCAGACTGGATGCGGGCAAGCCGAATCAAGTTTAACTTGAACTGTCTGAAAAAACCCCAGCGTCGCCACATAATGAAATCAGCACCGTACCTGTTCAAGCGGCCAACTGGAAACCGCATTCAAGTCAAGAGCTGACTGCACTCCGGCTTTCAGATAATAATCCCCCGCCACAGCAAGCATGGCGGCGTTGTCCGCACACAACAATGGCCGGGGGAAAAAAACCTGTAACCCATGATTGTCGGCAACGTCATGCAAGGTTTTGCGCAAACCTGAATTACAGGCGACTCCACCAGCAACAACAATACGCTGTAAACCGTGATCTTGTGCTGCACGCATGATTTTTTTAACCAAAACATCAACAACGGCGGTCTGGAAAGCACAGGCAATCTGAGCCGTTTGCTGGTCATCCGGAGGGCCATCGAGTTTATGCAGGTAATTCAGCACAGCGGTTTTCATGCCGGAAAAGCTGAAATCATAATTCGCTTTTTTAAGCAGCGGCCGTGGAAATACGACTCCTCCGTCATCCCCTTGAGCAGCAAGCTTGTCAATAATCGGACCTCCCGGATAGCCAAGGCCAAGCATCTTGGCAACCTTGTCAAACGCCTCACCGGCGGCATCATCGACTGTACGGCCAAGGAGCTGATACCGACCAATGCCATCAACACGGTACAGGTGCGTGTGCCCTCCAGACACAGCCGCCGCCAGAAACGGATAGTCCACGTGCTGTTCGAGTTGTACGGCAAGAATATGACCTTCAATATGATGGACTCCCAACATGGGAATATTCAGGGCATAAGCATAGGCTTTGGCAAACGAAAGACCAACGAGCAAAGCTCCTATCAATCCGGGCCCTCGGGTTGCGACAACGCCATCCAGGTCCTGCGCAGCAATTCCAGCATCGGCAAGAGCCTTATCAACCAATGGACCGATCACCTCAAGATGTCGACGCGAAGCCAATTCCGGCACAACACCGCCGTAGACGGCATGCAAATCGACTTGCGAGGAAATCAGGTTGGACAAAATTTCATGTCCATCTCTAACCACCGCGGCCGATGTTTCATCACAAGAGCTTTCCAGAGCAAGTAACAACATGGTAATTGTTTATCCGTTTTTTAGTATGCTTCACAAAACATTGGCAGCAAGCTCTGCCAGTGCCGAACGTTCCCCTTTGCTCAGGGTCGTATGTCCAGCGATGTCATGTCCTTTAAGGCGTTCTACAGAGAATGTTAAACCGTTACTTGAAGAATCAACATACGGGTTATCTATCTGATAGGGGTCTCCGGTGAGGATGATTTTCGTCCCCTCGCCGGCCCGGGTTATGATGGTTTTAATTTCATGAGGCGTCAGATTTTGCGCTTCATCAACAATCATATACTGCTTAGGAATTGACCGACCACGAATATAAGTCAGAGGTTCAATCTCCATCAGTCCAAGGTCAATCAATTCCCGATAGCCACGCTTGCGCTTTCCGACTTCATCATATGATGACAGCAACAATTCGACATTATCAAAAATGGGCTGCATCCAAGGAGCCAGTTTCTCTTCAATATCGCCAGGCAGGAATCCAAGATCTTTTCCCATGGGGAAAACCGGGCGCGAAACAAGCAGACGATTATACGCACCTTCATCCGCTGTTTTCAATAGTCCAGCGGCAATTGCCAGTAAAGTTTTGCCGGTTCCGGCTTTACCGACCAGAGAAACCAGCTGGATGTCGTCATTCAACAACAGATCAAAAGCGAATTGTTGTTCACGATTACGCGGATGAATTCCCCAGACCCCCTCTTTAGGTGGTCGAACTAAAGGCACAAGTTGCCCGGTAGCGGCATTAAACCGTGCCAATGCCGTGTGCGAAGAATTCGCTTCATCAATCAGCGTGACCCCCTGGTTGGCAAACAATTCTGCATCGGTTTCGAGAAACCCCTGATCATAGAAACGATCAACTGCGGCTCCATTGACAACCAGTTCAGTCGTACCGGTATAGAGTTCCTCCACCGGGATTTTATCGTTCTGGTAGTCTTCGGTCTTCAGGCCAATGGTATCAGCTTTAATGCGCAGATTAATGTCTTTGGTGACAAAAATGACGGGGCTGTCAGGAATATTATCATGCAGCTCTTTGGCAACAGCCAGAATCTTGTTATCCCCCCGGTCATCACGCAGTTCCGGTGGCAGTTTCATCATCAGTTCATGCTTGTAGATATCAACCCTGATTATCCCGCCGTTCTCGAGAGGAACGCCTTCAACCAATTTCCCCTGAACTCGGAACTGATCCATCATCCGTGAAATCTGCCGCGCATTACGCCCGGTTTCGCTCTGATCCTTTTTAAAGCGATCAATCTCTTCAATAACGGTCAATGGAATAACAACAGTATTATCAGAAAACTTGAGAATCGCCTGCGGGTCATGTAACAAGACATTCGTATCAAGAACGTAATTTTTTTTCATAACAGATTCCCTCGGAAGAATGACGCATTAAACGATGTCAGAAAGCAATGGCAGTCTTAACTCTGACGAATCCTGGCAATCACCGCCAGGAAATGGCAGATATCCTGCGCACAAGTGAAAAAACCAGGACTGACACGAACTGTCCCGGCGGGATAGGTGCCCATACATCGATGAGCATCGGGCGCACAATGAAGACCAACGCGCACGGCGATATTTTCCTGTTGATCAAGGATAAATCCGATTTCAGAAGGATCCTTGTCGGCTATTGTAAAAGAAACGGCAGCCCCTCGGCAGTGAATGTCTCTGGGGCCATAGACCTCAACGCCGTCAATGGCACACAGACCGTTTACCAGCTGAGCCACAAGAGCCTGTTCTTTCGCACGAATAATACCAATACCGGTGTCGAGCACAAACTCCAGCCCAACCTTCAGTCCCGCCAAACCTGCAAGGTTATAGGTACCGCTTTCCAAGCGCTCGGGCAGTTCATCTGGCTGTTGATCTGAATGTGAATTGGCCCCGGTTCCGCCATATATCAAAGGAGTCAAGTCAACTCCATCAGCAACATACAGAATCCCGGTCCCCTGAGGGCCAAGCAGCCCTTTGTGCCCAGGCGCAGCGAGCAGATCAATCCCATCAGCCTCGATATCGACAGGCAGCAGACCGGCAGTCTGGGAAGCATCCAGCATAAACAAGATATCATGAGCATGGCACCAATGCCCCAGACCGCTAATATCCTGAACAGAGCCGAAAACATTAGAGCAGTGATTGACCACCAGCAATCGGGTTGAATGTTCCAGGCAGGCAGTCCTTAGGGCTTCCGGGTCGACCAGACCGGTAAACGGATCCGCAGCGACTTTAACGACGCTAACACCACGATCGCCAAGAGCACGTAGTGGCCTGGCAACGGCATTGTGCTCCATCGAAGTGGTCACAACCCGGTCTCCAGGTTTCAAAAGCCCAAACAATGCCTGGTTTATTGCCATGGTAGCATTGGAGGTAAAGACAAAACGTGCAGAATCAGAAGCGTTAAACAAGCGCGTCAGCAATTCGCGTGTTTCAAAAATCAACTGATCTGCGGCAAGACTGGCCTGATGTGTGCCACGACTGACGCTTCCCGGTCGCCGCAGATAGGAATCCACGGCTGCATAAACAGCTTCGGGCTTGGGGTAACTGGTTGCGGCATTGTCAAGATAGAGCAAAATAACATCCATAGAGCTGCAACAGAAAAGCCTCATCTCTCTGCAACGCGGAGGCACTCTGTTTTTGGGAACGTCGCAGAACAATACTTAATATCATCATTAACAACAAGAGCTTAACAGAATAATAGTATTTTTTTGCTCCCTTTGTCACCTCCCTGATCCTGTTTATGAGCAACAATAACCATGATTTTTTCTGCTTCAGGGCAAATCATACTAACTACCTGATAACGGTAAGATTTCTATTAATTATAGCGATAAACGGTCATAAATCCACCATGATCGCAATAACTTTAAAACTTGACAGACACCATATGTAGTAGTCTATATTCCTCCAGCGCATCTATATATAGTATTAAACAGCTACTGTTTTAGTTATTTTTCAATGTGTTACATTCTACTGAGGAAAGGAACCGTCCATGACTGATGTCAACACTGGAAACGGGTTACAACTGTCACCCAATGCCATGACTGTTCTCAAAAAGCGTTATCTTAAACGCGATAACGAGGGGACTCCAACAGAAACGCCGGAAGATATGTTTCGCCGGGTTGCCAAGGCGATAAACGACGCTGAAATTGCCGTCGCTGGCAAAAAGCTGAACCTTGAACAGGAATACTACAAGATGATGACTGATCTTGATTTCCTGCCAAACTCTCCAACTCTGATGAATGCCGGTCGCGAATTAGGGCAATTATCGGCCTGTTTTGTATTGCCGGTTGGCGACTCCATGGAGAGCATTTTTGAAGCGATTAAAAATACCGCCCTCATCCATAAAAGTGGTGGCGGCACCGGATTTTCTTTTTCACGGGTACGTCCGGCCAATGACGAAGTTCAGTCGACCAGTGGTGTGTCTTCAGGCCCGATCTCCTTCATGCGCGTTTTCGATGTTGCCACTGAAACCATCAAACAGGGCGGCACCAGGCGTGGCGCCAATATGGGCATTCTACGCATTGATCATCCTGATATCATGGATTTCATCATGGCCAAAAGGGATCAGACAATCCTGACCAACTTCAATATTTCGGTCGGCCTGACCGAAGCCTTTATGGAAGCGGTCGAAAACGGTAAAGATTACGAAATCGTTAATCCGCGCACCGGCAAAGTCGTTAAAAAGCTCAATGCGGCAAAGGTTTTCAATCAGATTATCGACATGGCCTGGACCAATGGCGAGCCGGGTATTATTTTCCTCGATCGCCTGAACCGCGACAATCCGACCCCCCATGTCGGCGAAATAGAAAGCACCAATCCTTGTGGAGAACAACCCCTGCTCCCATATGAATCCTGCAATCTCGGTTCGATCAACCTGAACAAGATGGTTGATGGCGAAAATGTTAATTGGAATAAACTGGAAAAGACCGTACGTCTTTCCACCCGTTTCCTCGATAACGTTATTGAAGCGAACAAGTACCCGCTGCCGGAAATCGATGAGATGACCCGTTCCAACCGCAAAATCGGTTTGGGAGTCATGGGCTGGGCCGACATGTTGATTCGCCTCGGTGTACCTTACAACAGTTCCGCAGCCATTGAACTGGCCGAAAAAGTCATGAAGTTTATTAATGACATTTCTCACACAGAATCAGTTGCTCTAGCTACCGAACGGGGCGCATTCCCGAATTTCAAAGGGAGCATTTACGATAAAAAAGGTGCAGATAAGATTCGTAACGCGACCTGCACAACCATCGCTCCGACCGGTACGATCTCTATCATTGCCAACAGTTCCAGTGGGGTGGAGCCATTATTCGCGGTTTCCTATGTCCGTCAGGTCATGGACAACGACCGCCTGATCGAAGTCCATCCGTTATTCGAACAGATCGCCAAACAGCGTGGCTTCTACAGCAAAGAGCTGATGCAGCGCATTGCAGAAAAAGGAACTGTCCAGGGGATCAGCGATATTCCTGAAGACGTCAGAAGAGTTTTTGTCACTTCCCATGACATTACCCCCGCTGACCACGTGCGCATGCAGGCCGCTTTCCAGAAATACACGGACAATGCCGTATCCAAAACGGTCAACTTCTGTCATGACGCAACCCGTGAAGACGTTGCCACCGTTTATCGCCTGGCCTACCAGGAAGGGTGTAAAGGCGTCACTATTTATCGTGACGGGTCACGTGACATGCAGGTTCTTTCCGTCGCTAAACAAGACGAAGAGAAAAAGACTGAGGCCGTTATCCCGATGGAAAGTCGTAAAGCGTCCAAGAAACGTGAGCGCCCCCGTGCTCTGGCTGGCTCCACCTACCAAATGGAAACTGGTTGTGGTCCCCTTTACATTACCATCAACCAGGATCAGAACGGTTTGTTCGAACTGTTTACCACCATGGGTAAGGCCGGTGGTTGTGCAGCGTCCCAATGTGAAGCCATTGGCCGCCTGGTTTCCCTGGCCTGGCGTAGCGGTGTTCAGGCGCGTCAGGCCGTCAAACAATTGATCGGTATTACCTGTCATAAACCGGCAGGCTTCGGCAATAACCGCATTACCTCTTGTGCTGATGCTGTGGCCAAAGCGATTGAGCTGCACATGATGGACGAGGAAGAAACCCCAACCCGTTTTGTCAGTAGCGGTGGAGCCTGCCCCGAATGTGGTGGTCCCATTGAGCATGAAGGCGGCTGTTGCGTTTGTCATGCCTGCGGATATTCAGAGTGCGCATGACAATTTTGCGCTTAGCGTACTCGTGAGATGATGATATAAACAGAGGCAGGAAAAAATCCTGCCTCTGTTTTTCTTTTTTATAATTCATTCTTTTTATATATAACGGAGAACTACGATATGACTGAAAGCGCCCTTCCACCCTGCCCTGAATGCAGCTCTACTTACGCCTACGAAGACCGCGGCCTGTTGGTTTGCCCTGAGTGCGCGCATGAGTGGGTCCCCGGCGATGGTTCGCCAAGCACCACGGATGAACCTTTTTACACGGACGCCTATGGAACACCGCTGGCTGATGGCGATACAGTGACTATCATTAAAGACTTAAAAGTCAAAGGAGCTTCTAACCCGCTCAAAGTTGGAACCAAAGTCCGCAACATTCGCCTGGTTGGAGGAGACCACAATATTGACTGTAAGATAGATGGCTTTGGGGCCATGAAGTTAAAATCGGAATTCGTCAAAAAAGCCTGATATGGAGACTGCCGCCTGGGAAGAGCTGTGTCATCAATGCGGAGAGTGTTGCTTCGAAAAAAAGATCGACAAGCATGGCCGGATTATCACTACCCGCATTCCATGCCGTTTTCTTGATATTCACAGCCGTCGTTGCCGTATTTATCCGGACAGATTCCGTTACGAGGAGGACTGTCTGAAGTTGACAGCGGAAAATGTTCCCGGTTTTGACTGGTTGCCAGAAAATTGCGCCTATCGTCAGTTTGTAAAAACCAGAGATCAGAACAATGACCCAGAAGCATAAATCAATTCAACGCAGCTGGTGTCTTTATGATTGGGCCAATTCTGGATTTGCTACAGTCATTCTGGCGGCGGTTCTACCTGTCTATTTTGCGACCCTGGTGCCACCCGATGGAGCCCGACTGCCGATCTTTTCTGACCATAGCTATTCAGCAACAAGTATCTGGGGTTATAGCGTCGCCCTGTCAATGCTCCTTATCGCCATAGCCGCCCCAACCCTTGGCTATCTGGCAGACTTCAACGGCAGCCATAAAAAGCTATTAACCCTCTTCTGTATGAGCGGTTCAATAGCTACAGCCTTGCTGTTTTTCGCATCAGGTCAGCGCTACGAGCTTGCGGCGCTGCTTTTCATTGTCGCCAATTTTTCCTTCGCCGGAGCGAACATCTTTTACAATGCCTATTTACCCCACCTGGCCAAGGGGCGCGCGATGGACCAGCTGTCTTCTCGTGGATATGCCTACGGCTACCTGGGTGGCGGCATTCTTCTGGCCCTGGTATTTATCCTCATCAGCACCAGTCACGATGCCGGCCAGGCAACACGCTTGAGCTTCATATTTACCGCACTATGGTGGTGCGTTTGGGCACTGCCAGCAATGATCAAACTTCCATTAACACCCAAAAACCAGAGTAAAGAAAAATATTCGGTTCAGAAATACATTCAACAGTTCAAAAACATTATAAAAAACCGCAATTTATCAATATTCCTGGTGGCTTTTTTGTTTTACAACGACGGCATCCAGACCCTGATCAGTGTTTCAGCAATCTACGCAAAAGAAGAACTGTTGCTCAGTCAGGGATCGATAATCGGCTGTTTTCTGATGATTCAGTTTCTGGCCATGCCCGGAGCATTGCTGTGCGGATTTTTAAGCAGAATATGGGGAGCAAAAACCACCATTTTTGTATGCCTGATGGTGTTCCTGGTGGTCAGCTATTTTGCCTATCAGATGACAAGCAATACAGAATTCTGGATTCTTGGAGCAGTCATAGCGATGGTCCTGGGTGGCAGCCAGGCTTTGAGCAGGTCTCTCTACGCAACACTGATTCCTCAAAATCAGGCGGCAGAATTATTTGGTTTTTTTGCAATCAGTACCAAATTTGCCGCCATTTTCGGCCCCCTGCTCTTTGCACTCATTACTGATTTGACCGGCAGCTCCAGACAAGGAATCCTTGCTCTTGGCAGTTTCTTTGTGATTGGGGGCATCCTGCTCGTGTGCGTTGAGGCAAAGCCACGCCAGACGCCATAAGGGACATCACCGGCACTGAGCAATCAGTGTATCGTCACTCATGTCAGTCACAGTCAATGGGTAGCAACGCCCTGGTTCTACCGAATCTGATCGCACCAGAACCGGGAGGTAGTTTTCCGAAAGACCTTTACGCCAACCATCTTTTTCACCACCTTCGATAATTACAGACAACTCTTTCCCAACAAAACGTCGCATAAATGCAGAGTGTTTGTTCTCACCCAACTGCCGTAAACGAGCAGCCCGCTCCTTGATAATAGCACCATTAACCTGCTGTGGCATTTCAGCGGCAGGAGTTCCTGAGCGTCGGCTATAGGGAAAAACATGCAAATGGCTGAAAGATACACCGTCAAGAAGCGCAAGAGTGTTTTCAAACTGCTCATCGGTCTCTCCAGGGAACCCGGTGATCACGTCAAGACCAATGGCGGCATCAGAAACCCTAGAATGAATGAGCTCGATTAGATCGCTGAAAAATGCGGTCGTATAGTGGCGGTTCATGCGCCTTAATATGTCATCATCACCAGCCTGTAACGGAATATGGAAATGAGAACAAATCCAATTATGAGACGCTATATAGTCGACCAAATCAACTGTTAATTCATTTGGCTCAATAGATCCAAGGCGCAACCGACCTGAAAAATTGGATTGTTCAATGCCATGTAATAATTCGAGCAAGCTTGACCGCGGGTTGAGATCAAGACCAAAACAACCGATATGAATTCCGGTCAGCACCACCTCTGGATACCCGGCCAGGGACAGACCTTCGACCTGTCCAATGACATCGCGTACAGCAACTGAACGACTGCGACCACGGGCATAGGGTATAATGCAGTAGGAACAAAAAGCATTACAGCCGTTCTGGATCTGAACAAAGGCGCGACTGCGTTGTTCAAAGGTCGACAGCGGCAAAGGTTCCATAGTTTTCTGTTTGCTGATATCGGAAACGATGGTTCGTTGCTGCGAAAAACCACCAATCAGATACTCGAGAAGATCCTTTTTTTCCTGATTGCCAATAACCAGCGAAACTCCCGGCAAGGAAGTGAACGCATCCGGATCGACCTGTGCGTAACAACCGGTAACAACGATATTGGCCGACGGATTAAGACGTCGGGCGCGACGGATCAGGTTTCTTGATTGAGAGTCGGTTGCCGAAGTCACGGTGCAGGTATTGACGATAACCAGCTCGGCACCCTCTTCAAAATCGACAAGCTCGTAGCCTGCCTGAGTCAATTGCTCGCTCATGGCTGCAGACTCAAACTGATTAGTCTTACAGCCAAGCGTCATAAAGGAAACGGTTGATTTCATTCTATCCAACCACCACCGATAACCAGATCGCCGTCATAAAAAACCGCAGCCTGTCCTGGGGTGATGCCATCCTGACCATGGTCAAAAATCACCCGAGCCCGATTTTCTGCCAACGGTTCAAGCCGTGCTGGAACTTCAAAATGACGATAACGGATCCGACACGCAGCTTTGATCGGAGTGACTGGCGGTTCAATATTCCAGTTACAGTCAACAGCGATCAGCTCCTGTTTGTTGAGATAGGGCTTTTCACCAACGATGACCTTCTTCTCCTGCACATTAAGGCCAACAACGTAAAGGGGTTCGTGCCAGCCAATCCCCAACCCCTTGCGCTGTCCTATGGTGTAGCGGTAAACACCCTGATGGCTGCCAAGGACGCGTCCGGAGATATGCACAATCTCACCACTGAGACGTCCCGTTCCATGTTCCTGCTCAATCAGGCGCACATATTCCCCATCAGGAATAAAACAGATATCCTGACTTTCTGACTTGGTTGCCACAGGAAGATCAAACTCCAGGGCCTTGGCCCGAATTTGTTCTTTATTGAATTGCCCAAGGGGAAACAAACAGGCTGAAAGCTGTTGCTGATTGAGACTGAACAGGAAATAGCTCTGATCTTTTTTCAGATCATCCGCCTTACGGATCAGCAACCGTTCGCCATAGTTTTCCAACCGGACATAATGCCCGGTAGCCAGATACTCCCCGCCAAGCTCACGGGCCTTGTCCAGTAGTAAACCGAATTTTATCTGTTTATTGCAAAGCGCACAGGGGTTGGGTGTTCGACCGGAGAAATAATCCTGGCAAAATGGGTTGATAACCCGTTTGCGGAAGTCGTTTTTCAGATCTATGACATGGTGCTCAATGCCAAGCTTATCAGCCACGGCACGTGCATCGGCCGCCGGATCTGCCAGTTTTGCCATCACCTGATCAGAAATACCGATATCATGCTGATCCCACAATTTCATCGTCAGACCGATAACATCGTACCCCTGCTCAAGCATCAGAGCTGCCGTAACTGAAGAGTCAACGCCACCACTCATGGCAACAACAACACGTTTTTTCACATCTGTTCCATTCTATTTCATGAAGACACATTCAAAAAGGGCTCCGCAATGGTATTGCAGGAGCCCCTTTAATAAACCACTTGAAGTAACATCCCTCTAGGCGCGATGCTGTTCCTTATAGTTTTTGATCGCCTCATGTAAAGCATCAGCAGCCAGGTTGGAGCAGTGCATCTTGGCTGGAGGTAGACCGTCCAGAGCTTCAGCAACAGCCTGGTTGGTCAGAACCAGCGCCTCATCAAGGGTTTTGCCAATAGCCAGTTCTGTCACCATGGAAGAAGTAGCAATCGCAGCACCACAACCAAAGGTTTTGAATTTGACATCCTGAATGACATCATTCTCCACCTTCAGATAAATTTTCATGATGTCGCCACAAGAAGCGTTGCCGACTTCACCGACACCATCGGCATTTTCGATCTCACCAACATTTCTTGGATTGGAAAAGTGATCCATAACTTTTTCTGTATACATGATATTGCTCCTGAATATTTAAATTAGAATCGGTTTTAATTTATGAACAAACTTTGGTAACCATCCGGCACTCATCACAATCGAGAGGGGTTGGTTCGTTACGATTATACAAAGGACTCATTTCGCGCAAACGCTGCACGATCGGCGGCAGTTCCTGCAAAACGAAATCAATATCTTCTTCGGTATTATCAGAACCGAGGCTGAATCTGGTACTGGAATGAGCAAGCACCACTTCAACCCCCATCGCCCCCATGACATGGGAGGGCTCAAGAGAACCGGACGTACAGGCAGAGCCTGAAGACGCTGCAATACCTTTCATATCAAAGAACAGCAATAGCGACTCTCCTTCAATATAGTTAAAACTGACATTAAGGGTATTCGGCAAGCGCAGGTCAGCGTTGGGATGTCCATTCAGTTTCACTTCGGGGATCGCACTAAGAATACCATGCTCAAGTTTATCCCTGAGCTTACGAACATAGGCATATTCGCTATCAAGATTCTTTTTGGCCAGTTCGCAGGCCACACCAAGACCGACAATGGCGGCGACATTATGGGTTCCGGCCCGGCGATTTCGCTCCTGGTGACCACCATGCATAAAACGGGTCAATTTGGTTCCACGCTTGACATAAATGGCTCCAACGCCTTTGGGGGCACCAATTTTATGTCCGGACAATACGGCAAGATCAACATTGGCCTTCCGTACGTCAACAGGCACTTTACCAACGGCCTGTACGGCATCGGTATGAAAACGGACTTTATGTTTTTTGGCAATCTGTCCAATGTCTTCAATCGGAAACAGGTTGCCGGTTTCATTGTTAGCCCACATAACAGAAATCAATATGGTCTTGTCGGTAATAGCCGCTTCAAGCTCAGCAAGATCGAGAGAACCATCCTTGTCAACCCCGAGGTAGGTCACTTCGTACCCATGCTTCTCAAGATAATCACAGGTTTCCAGAACAGCCGGGTGTTCAACGGCCGTAGTAATAATGTGATTGCCCTTATCTTTCAAAGCATCTGCGGTACCCTTGATGGCGAAGTTATCACCTTCACTGCCACAGGAGACGAACACGATTTCTGCTGGTGAACAGTTCAACAGATCGGCAACCTGCTGCCGTGCAGTTTCAATGGCACCACTTACCATCCGTCCGGCCCAGTGAACACTGGACGGGTTTCCGAATTGTTCACGATAATAAGGCAACATCGCCTCCAACACTTCTTCCTTAACCCGCGTCGTTGCGTTGTTGTCCAAATAAATCTGCTTCACAGCAATCCTCCGGTTTTACAAAATAATGATAATTAAATTAGCTGTTGATCGCTTTCAGGTCCATCCGTCGGCGACCCTCTTCAGTTAGATCTTGAAGGGTCAGGGATGACAGAAACTGACGAATCTGCGCTCCTAAACCTTGCCACACCATCTGTGTTGCACATTCAAAATCACATTTACAGCTACCGTCCGAATTCATGCAACCAACCGGAACGATAGTCTCTTCAACGGTATCAATAACTTCATCAAGATGAATCTGATCAGCGCTGCGCGCAAGAACATACCCCCCACCGGGACCACGCACACTATTGACTATGTTGCCACGCCGCAGCTTGACAAACAGCTGCTCAAGGTAATTGAGTGATATTTTTTCCCGCTCTGAAATATCCTTAATGGATACCGGCATACCATCACTGGTCAGATTAAGGCTTACAAGAGCGCGAACAGCATATTGTGCTTTGGTAGACATTCTCATGAAATAGCTTCCTCACCCTGCTCGAGTTGTTGATAGTGCTTAAGTTCGGATTGTAGACGTTGTTGCTCTGCTTTCAAATCTTCAACCTGATCTTCCAGCCGCCGAATCTGATCAAATACACAGCTTACCGCTTTGGCAACCGGGTCTGGAAGATTGTCGTGCTCCAGATCAAAGCCCGGTTTACGTTCTCCGGAAATAACAACACGCCCGGGTATGCCAACAACAGTGGCATTTTGGGGTACCTCTTTAACAACAACCGAATTGGAACCCACCTTGCTGTTATCACCAACTTTAAATGGGCCGAGAATTTTCGCTCCTGAACCGACCACGACATTATCGCCAAGAGTCGGATGGCGTTTTTCCTTAGCCCAGCTGGTCCCTCCCAGGGTCACTCCGTGGTAAAGGGTGCAATTATTGCCGATCTCAGCAGTTTCGCCGATAACAACTCCCATACCGTGGTCAATAAAAAATCCACGCCCAATAGTTGCTCCGGGATGAATCTCAATTCCGGTCAAAAGCCTCCCAACATGAGACACAAAACGCCCGGCAAGTTTAAACCCATGAATCCAAAGCCAGTGCGACAAGCGGTAAAACAGCAAAGCATGAAATCCCGGATAGCACAAGATGATCTCAAACACACTGCGAACTGCAGGGTCCCTGTCGAATACGACCTTAAGATCTTCTTTAATTGTTGAAAACAAGGGTGACCTCCACCACAAAATATCGCCCCACAGGATCAGGACAAGCATCTCAACCTCATGATAGGATGCTATAATTATTACTCATTTACTAGTACGACTTGTTATGTCACGATTATCATACCCGACTATTTCTGTCAATTTTTTTTAAAACAGTTTGGTCAGGTATTATTGCTAGCGAAAAAACCTCCAGTTACCATCAAAATTCGACCAGACCACAAACTAAAGCGGCTTACCAGTCGACAGAAGATATATTTTTAACTATACTTTCCTCCATTCAATTTAATGGCTGTCAATCATCAACTCATGCGTACCCAAAACACAGGGACATCAAACCAAGGAGCGAGAAGATGCCAGATTTTACCTATCAAAATCCGATGCCATTGGGACCGGAAAAAACCACCTATTACAAAATCGAAGGCTCGGAACAATATGTCGAGACAATCTCTTTCGATGGCAAACCCGTACTCAAGGTTGCTCCCAAAGGATTAACCACCCTGGCTAATACCGCCATGCGCGACGTTTCATTCTTGCTGCGCCCCGATCATAACGAACAGGTCGCTAAAATCCTCAGCGATCCGGATGCCTCAGATAATGACCGTGGCGTTGCCATGGCCTTTTTGCGTAATGCTGAAATTGCTGCCAATTTTGAACTCCCCCTTTGTCAGGATACCGGCACTGCTACCATCATCGGCAAAAAAGGGCAACAGGTATGGACCGGCTGCAATGATGCCGAGATGATTTCTAAAGGTGTATTCAAAACCTATACCGAAGAGAACCTCCGCTACAGCCAAACTGTCGCTTTAGACATGTATAAAGAAAAAAATACCGGCACCAACCTGCCCGCCCAGATCGATCTCTATGCTGAAGAAGGCGATGCGTACAAGTTCCTTTTCATCGCCAAAGGCGGTGGATCTGCCAATAAATCTATGCTGTATCAGGAAACCAAAGCCTTGCTTAACCCAGAAAAACTTGAAAGCTTCCTGATTCAGAAGATGAAAACCATCGGTACCGCAGCCTGCCCTCCTTACCACTTGGCCTTTGTCATTGGAGGCACCTCTGCCGATGCCTGTATGAAAACGGTTAAGTTGGCAACAGCTCGTTACCTCGACGAACTTCCGACCGAAGGGAATGAACACGGTCAGGCTTTCCGTGACACCGCCCTTGAAGCAAAACTACTTGAAGCTGCTCAAAAGTTAGGCATCGGCGCACAATTTGGAGGCAAGTATTTTGCTCATGATGTGCGTGTCATCAGACTCCCCCGTCATGGAGCTTCCTGCCCGGTTGGCATGGCGGTCTCCTGTTCGGCAGACCGTAATATCAAGGCTAAGATTACCAAAGAAGGTCTGTTCATCGAACAACTTGATCGCAACCCAGGCAGATTAATTCCAGAAAAATACAAAACCGGTAAGCACAGCAACGGCACCCGCATCAATCTTGACCGACCGATGACAGAAGTCCTTGCCGACCTGTCAAAACTTGAAGTTGGCTCTCCGTTACTGCTGGACGGCACTATCGTTGTTGGTCGCGATATTGCTCACGCCAAATTTAAAGACATTCTGGATAGCGGCAACCCACTGCCTGAATATCTGAAAAAGCACCCTATCTACTATGCCGGCCCTGCTAAGACCCCTGAAGGTAAGCCATCTGGCTCATTCGGACCAACCACGGCCGGCCGTATGGACAGCTATGTCGGGCTACTGCAGGAAAATGGCGGCTCCATGATCATGATTGCCAAAGGGAATCGTAGCCAGCAGGTTACGGATGCCTGCGCTAAAAACGGTGGTTTTTACTTGGGATCAATTGGTGGTCCAGCTGCAATTCTGGCCGAAGAAAATATCAAAAAGGTCGAATGTATCGACTTCCCTGAACTTGGTATGGAAGCTGTGTGGAAAATTGAAGTTGTTGACTTCCCAGCTTTTATTCTGGTTGACGACAAAGGGAACGACTTTTTCAAGAAACTTGGCCTCTAAGGCTGCTCTCTCTACCGTGTAAAAGGCAAAAAGCCCCGTAAGAATTACGGGGCTTTTTGTTTCCAGCTGAATTAACACGCTATTTTTACTGATCTTCACAGACGAAAATGATACATATCAGTGCTGTTATCAGACAGTAGGTTTAGGTTACAATCATCACAACCAATAAATAATATCCCTCTTTATGAAGCGTTAGCTAGTGTTCATTCGGAAACGGCCCTTTTCCGCTGTGGCGGTGTCAATCTGCGGGTTTTCTTGTGCGGCGTAAAGCACTACGCCTCCGCGCAACCCCTTGATTTCCTTACCACAACGAAAAATTGCTCGTTTCCAATCTGAAAACTTAGCCGTTGCTCTTCGGAGTTTCCGGAGGGCAACTAGCTAAATAACAATCAGGACCGCCATGACATCCGCATTTTTTAAGCTGTATACAAATACAATTCTTAAACACCCCATTATCAGTATCATTCTTATTCTGTGTATTGTATTTGGTATCGGCAGCTATGCACGCAATTTCCACCTTGATGCTTCCGCCGACTCGTTACTTCTCGAAAATGATCAGGACTTAAAATACTTTCGCAGCATCAACCATCAATATGGCAGTGGTGACTATCTGGTTATTGCCTACACACCTAAACAAGACCTTTTTGCCGATGAGACCCTGAACGATTTGCGGCAACTGACCAGCGAATTGAAACAGCTTGATCGCGTTGAGTCGGTCTTAAGTATTCTAGACGTGCCTTTGATTGACAGTCCGCGTGCGTCATTAAGTGACCTTAGCCAGAAGATCCGGACCCTTGACAGTGAAGGGACAGACAAGGATCTTGCCCGGCACGAATTTCTAACCAGTCCTCTCTATAAAAATATGCTGGTTAGCCCAGACAGTAAAACGACTGCCCTGCAGATCACCTTTACGCCAGACATAAAATACCGTGAATTGCTTGAAGTACGTAATTCCCTGCGCGAAAAGAAATTAAGCGGTCCATTTTCAACCCAGGACCAGATACAACTCGATAGTGCCAGTGACGCCTACGACAATTACAGCCGCATGGTTGCTGACCGTGAAGCTGACGATATTGCCAAAATTCGCGCTATCATGGCCAGACATCGCGGGCCTCAAGCTGAGCTTTTTTTAGGCGGAGTAGCGATGATTGTCACCGACATGATCGATTTCATCCAAAGCGACCTCGCCTCATTTGGACTTGGTGTACTGACTTTTCTCGTTGCCATGCTGATCCTTATCTTCAGGCGTAAGCAATGGGTCCTGCTCCCATTAATCTGCTGTTTTTCAGCGGTCCTATTCATGTTTGGTTTTCTCGGCCTGGTGGACTGGAAGGTTACCGTTGTATCATCCAACTTCACCTCTTTATTGCTGATCATCACCTTGTCACTGTGCGTGCACCTGATTGTTCGCTATAACGAACTCTACGAAGAAATGCCGCAAGCCAACCACCTGGAACGCGTCAAGGAAATGGTCCGATCAAAGGCCATACCCAGTATTTATACAGCCCTGACCACTATTGTTGCTTTTGTTTCACTGCTGACCAGCGATATCAGGCCGGTCATCGATTTCGGCTGGATGATGGCTATCGGTATCACCTTTGCTTTGTTATTGTCGTTTATTATTTTCCCGGCCGGCCTTGCCCTGTGCAAACCACCAAGAGAATTCAAACCAGGCATCGATATTACCGGTTACATCACCCGCTCCTGTACGCACTGGGTTGAAAAACGTCAAGCAGCAACCTTAGTGATGTTTTTTATTATTACCGCTATTTCTGTCGCTGGGATTACCAGACTGACAGTTGAAAATAAGTTCATCGACTATTTCAAACCTACGACTGAAATTTACCAGGGGATGGAACTGATCGATCGTCAGTTGGGCGGTACGACACCATTAAGTATTATTCTGGATGCTGATCCCGATTTTTTTACAGCCCGGAAATCCGCTACAGAAAACAAGGAAGAAGACCCCTTTGCTGATGATTTTTTTGGTGAAGCAGCAACAGCAGACAGTGGCCTTTCCGGGAGCAGCTACTGGTACAACAGTTACCAGATCGACACGATTGAAAAGGTCCATGACTACCTTGAACAACTCCCGGAAACCGGCAAAGTGTTGTCAATGGCCACTACCTTCAGAATGATGGAAATGGTCAACGGAGATGTCCCCCTGGACAACATTTCCTTATCCGTAATCCACAAAAAGCTCCCTTCACTTATTGAAAAGACCCTGTTTGCACCTTACATGTCTGCCGATGGCAACCAACTGCGCTTCAGTTTACGCGTTATCGATTCCGAACCGAACCTGCGCCGCGACGCGTTCCTTAGGAAAGTCCATTCAGCCCTTATTGAACAGTTTCATCTCAAACCTGAGCAGGTACATCTGACAGGGATGTTTGTTCTTTACAATAACGTGCTGCAGAGCCTCTTCGATTCTCAGATCATGACCATTGGGGTTGTGTTTCTTGTCATCATGGGAATGTTTGTTATACAATTCAGATCCCTGCGCCTGGCGATTATCGCAATCATTCCCAACCTGATTTCTGCGGCGACAGTTCTTGGCCTAATGGGACTGATGGGAATCCCTTTGGACATTATGACCATTACCATTGCGGCAATCACCATCGGTATCGCGGTCGACGACACAATCCACTACATCCATCGCTTCAGTGAAGAATTGGACCTGGACGGTGATTACTTGGCCGCTATGAAGCGCTGCCACGAAAGTGTCGGTCGGGCTATGTACTACACCTCAATTATCATCGTCGCCGGATTTTCCATTCTAACCCTGTCAAACTTCAATCCGACCATTTACTTTGGGTTGTTTACCGGCATTGCCATGTTGATAGCCATGATTGCCAACCTGACCTTACTTCCTCTGCTACTGATTCTGCGGAAAGGGTCCCGGAAGATCCGCGCACAATAAATCTTTAAACAAACAAAGAAAAAGCTGGAGTCCCACGCCCAAATGGGATATATTGCGTATCTTTTGTCTGAATTTCAGGCATTTAACACATTTAAAACGAGAGTCACATGGTTGAAGAAAACAGTTTATCCTTTGCAGATCTTGATCTTGCCCCGGCAATTATTAAAGCACTGAAGGAAGTTGGTTACGAAACACCAACCCCGATCCAGGCACAAAGCATTCCTCTTCTCCTGGAAGGAAAAGATTTATTAGGGCAAGCACAGACCGGTACAGGAAAAACTGCCGCGTTCTCCCTGCCGCTACTCAGCCGTTTAAAACCGCGCATGAATAAACCCCAGGTGCTGGTCATGACGCCAACGCGCGAACTCGCGTTACAGGTCTCTGAATCAATTCAGATCTATGCGCGCCACATCAAGGATTTCCACGTTCTCCCCCTTTACGGAGGCCAGAACATGGGACAACAGTTGCGTCAGCTGCAGCGCGGCGTTCAAATTGTTGTAGGTACCCCGGGTCGCATCAAAGACCACCTGAATAGAAAAACCCTAAAACTCGATGAACTGTCAGCCGTTGTTATTGACGAAGCTGATGAAATGCTCAAAATGGGGTTCATTGACGATGTGCAGGAGATCTTGTCCGCAGCACCGGAAAATCGTCAAACTGCGTTGTTTTCGGCGACCATGCCTAAAGAAATTCTGAAAATCGCTCATACATACCTGCGCGCACCAATCGAGATCAGAATTAAAAGCAAAACATCCACGGTTGAAAAAATCTCTCAGCATTACTGGCAGGTAAAGGGTCTGCACAAGCTTGATGCCCTGACCCGAATTCTTGAAGCTGAAGATACCGATGGCATGATCATATTTGTGCGCACCAAACTTGCGACGGTTGAGCTGGCTGAAAAGCTTGAAGCACGTGGTTTTTCAAGTTCCGCCTTAAATGGTGATATGACCCAGATGTTACGGGAAAAAACCATTGAGCGCCTCAAAGACGGATCGCTCGATATTGTTGTCGCTACAGATGTCGCTGCCCGCGGTCTCGATGTTACCCGTATCAGCCACGTCATCAACTATGATATCCCCCACGATGTTGAATCCTATATCCATCGTATCGGTCGTACCGGTCGTGCCGGACGTGAAGGGAAAGCTATTCTGTTTGTCGCCCCGCGTGAAAAGAGAATGTTGTCCATCATTGAAAGAGCCACCAAACAACCGATCAAACCGATGGCGCTGCCAAGCAGGAAAGATATTACCAATAAACGGATCGATGCATTTAAAGAACAAATTGCATTAACCCTTGAGTCCGAAGAACTGGAGTTTTTTGAAGAGCTTATCGATGACTTCCAGTCCGAATATGAAGTAGGACATCGCCGGACTGCTGCGGCTCTTGCTTATCTGCTGCAAAAGGAACGCCCACTGCAGCTTGATGATCTACAGGAAGAGGTTATTGAAACACCCAGGGGTTCTGACAAACATTCTGGCAGCCGTAAGCCCAGTGCCGATACGGCAATGCAGACCTACCGCATTGAAGTGGGCAAGGTCCATGGCGTACAACCGGGAAATATTGTCGGGGCATTGAGCAACGAAGGGAAAATCGACAGTCGCTCCATTGGCCGAATCGGCATCTGTGATGATTTCAGCCTGATTGACCTGCCTCAGGGGCTGGATCAGGAAACCCTGCACAAACTTAAGAAAATCTGGGTTTGTGATGAACAATTACAACTGAGCCCTTACGGGGGAGATGCCGACAAGCAAAGGACATCCAGGCCGCCTCGCAAACCGAAAGGGACTAAAGGAGATGCTCGTTCAAAGTCTCCTTATGACCGAAAGCCTCAGGCCGGAAAACGCAGCCCACGTAATAAGCGTGGCAAAAACGCATAATCAGAATTCATCTCTTCCCGCGCTGATAGTCAAACCATCAGCGCGGGAACTCCAGTCGTTCTCCCAGACCATGCTTTGAAAACACAATCTGCCACAACTGATTTTCACGAACACGGAAAGAACCGGCACTTGCAAGCAGATAATATTCCCACATCCGTCTGAATTTTTCGCCGTATGAGCCTTTTAAATCGTTCCAGCTTCCCTGAAAATTGTCATACCAGGCCATCAGGGTTTTATCATAGTCCGGGCCAAAGCTATGCCAATCCTCCAGAACCATTAACCCTTCAAAAGATTTACTGATCTGTTGCGACGATGGCATCATGCCATTGGGGAAAATATAGCGGTTAATCCAGGGATCCGTACGCTGTGATGGTGTATTGCCACCAATGGTATGCAACAGAAAAAGACCATCATCTTTCAACAGCTGAGAAACCTTTTTGAAATAGGTCCGGTAATTTTTATAACCGACATGCTCAAACATACCAATACTGACAATGCGATCAAATTCTCCGGTTAAAGTACGATAGTCCTGCACCCGGATATCAATCGGATAACCGCGACAGTTCTCTTTAGCCAGCTCAGCCTGAGCTGTGGAGATGGTAATGCCAACCACCTCAACACCGTAGCGCTCAACCATAAATCTAGCTGTCCCTCCCCAACCACAGCCGATATCGAGAACCTTAAGCCCCGGTTCGAGATGCAGTTTACGACAGGTCAGATCCAACTTGTGTTCCTGAGCCTCATCAAGATTATCTGTATGAGCCCAATAGGCGCAACTGTAAATCATCCGCTCATCCAGCATGCGTTGATAGAGATCATTGCCGACATTGTAATGCTTTTCACCGACTTGCCAGGCGCGATGCAATGACTGACAATTCAAGAGCTTAGCTTTCAAGGCATCCAGATAAACAATCAATGATTTGAATTTTTCATTCAGCCGAGCTTTTAGCAGCTTTGAAATCAACTGGTCTATGGCTTCAGCATCCCACCAGCCTTCCATGTAAGCTTCCCCAAAACCAAGACTGCCCTGAGCCATGACACGCCGGAACAAGCGGTCATTTTTTACGTGAATATCCCAAGGACGATGACCATTGACTAATATATCAGCCTGATCAAGCATACTCTGAACACGGTAACGTAAACGGTCCTCTCCCATACCATTCCCCTGAGCTGGTGATATTAAATGTGCATGTACTCTTAACGAAATTAACCAGAACGTCAGACAGCACCGGAGGGGTCCATGCAGGTGGTTAACATGGCTAAAACAACCTGCAGACAATCAATCGATAAGATTCAATTGATAGCAGAATTACGCATGTTTAGCAGATACTGTTAGCAGTTAAACCACTCACCGATCCAGTTATTAAAAAGCTCTCTCCTTCAACACATACATGCATACAGGTAAAAAATGATCAAATTTTAAAATTAATCCTATATTACAAAGGCTTACCAAACTTTAATAAGTTGTCAAGCAGGTCGGAGAAGACACAGACACACGCGAAGCGAGAATAATTGACTTAAGCAGTATTATGATTGACCTATACCTCAGTAACCGACCAGAATCGATAGAGATACCAAATGGAAGTCATATTGAAGCATCCCAAAGCACAGAATAATTATTTTTTGTTAAGACAAAGCCCTGCCCTTTACTACCGGACAGGGCAAGGAACCTCAGGAAGGAATAAAAGAAGAATTTTTATCAATAGCGCGGATAACTTCTGTTATCAGCTGAATTGTATATTCAAGATCGCTCAATGCCAGGGTTTCTACTGGTGTATGCATGTAACGCAAGGGAATGGTCACCAACCCGGTCGCAACCCCGTCACGTGACAACTGCATCACATTAGCGTCATTTCCTGCGCCGCGAGGAACACCAATAACCTGGTAGGGAATATCATGCTTTTTAGCCGTTGCTACAATCAGCTCAAAAAGCACCGGGTTGATATTAGCGCCACGGGGAATAACCGGCCCCTTACCCAGATCAACCCGTCCGATGTTGGACGGATCAACATCAGGGTAATCGGTAGCATGTGTGACTTCGACAACAATACCAACATCAGGATTGACACCATAGCTGCTGGTTGTTGCACCGCGCAGTCCGATCTCTTCCTGGACAGTTGAGACACTATATAGATCCGCAGCAATTTTGCCGCCGCGCTGAATTTCTTTCATCACCTCCGTGACAACAAACGCTCCGGCCTTATCGTCAAATGCGCGCGATGTCATCCGATCACCCTGCAGTGCCTGGACCCCGATTGATAAAGTGACCGGGTCGCCGATATCAATCAGCCTCTCGGCTTCTTCACGACTGCTGACCCCAATATCGATGAACTGCTTGTCCAGCTTGATGACTGAATCACGATCCTTGGGTTCAATAAGATGAATAGCTTTCTTGCCGACAATACCTGGGACAACGCCATCTTTAGCATGTATAGAAATTCTCTGACCTGGGGAAAGGTGAGGATCGACGCCTCCGATAGAACCAAAATAAATGAACCCGCGATCATCTATGTAGCGAACCATGAAACCGATCTCGTCACAATGTCCAGCCAGCATAACCCGCGGACCACCAGTTCCGGCAATGGAAGCGATCAGGTTGCCCATGACATCGGTACGCAGGTTATCGGCTATGGACTCTAACTGCCGACGAATAACTCTTTGAGCTGGCTGTTCATAACCAGACGGACTCGCTGTTTCAACCAGCGTCTTGAGAAATTCATATTTATCAGCATCCATACTCAGCGTCCTTTGGCCCGGGTAACCAGCTCAAGTGAATTCTTCCGAGCCTGCTGATATTGCTCTTCCGTCATACCGGCCCCCAGGGCAATCTGCCTGGCCATATCTTCAGAGACCAGATCTCCAGGAGCATGAGCATCGTTATTAATAACCAATTTAGCCCCATATTCAATAGCCAGTTTGGCAACGTGACCATTAGTCAGAGAGTGCCCCTTACGCGTGGTAATTTCGAGACACACCCCCATTGCGACAGCAAGCTGCACTTCTTCGGCTGTAATCAAACCGGGGTGGGCGAGAATATCAACTCCGGCTTCAATTGCGGCACGATTCGTCCCAGGAATAACCGGTTCGACAATGGTTTCGCCGTGAACCACGACGAGTTCAGCACCGTTATCACGCGCCAGCTGCGCCACGGCGGCAATGTTTTTGGGCGGAACATGAGTCAATTCGACCCCGGCCAGGACATCCATCCCGTTAGCTTCACCAAGCTCATCAACAACACCAACGATACTGGACAGCAAAAATGCCGTGTTGGTACGATCGGCATGGTCAGTAATCGCCAGAGCCTTATAACCGGCGTGTGCTGCGCGACGGACCAGTTCGGCAGGAACCAGTTCACCATCACTGAAAAAAGTATGAGTATGCAAGTCGATCATTTAATTAATCTCCATCAGTCTGAACCAGTTCACCCAGGTGGGAGTTCCTGAATGAGTTGACAATTTTCACCGGAACAATTTGTCCTACCAACTCAGCAGAACCAGAAAAATTAACAATCCGGTTCCAGGTGGTACGACCAAACAACTGCCCTTCCCCCTGTTTGCTTTCTCCCTCAACCAGAACGTCCTGAATCTGACCAACATCAGTCTGCCAGATTTCCGCACTGATCTGTTGCTGCAACGCAACAAGGCGCTCAAAGCGTTCCTGGATCTGCGCTGCACTGGAAGTACTCGCCATACTCGCAGCAGCAGTTTCGACCCTTGGAGAATAGAGGAAGGTATATGCATCAGCATAGCGAACCGCTCTGACCATATCAAGAGTTGCAAGGAAATCCTCCTCACACTCGCGAGGAAAGCCGACAATAATGTCGCTGGTAAAGCGAATATCAGGACAAGCCTGCTTCAGTCTGGTCACCTTATCGAGATAATCAGCAGCGGTGTAATGTCGGTTCATAAGTTCAAGAATAGAATCAGATCCACACTGCACCGGCAGATGCATATGCTTGCACAGCTTGTTGAGAGTTGCGAAACAGCTGATCAGCTCTTCGGTCAGATCCTTGGGATGAGATGTCGCAAACCGCAAGCGTTCCAACCCTTCTATATCATTAACTTTTCGCAGCAGATCAGCAAAAGACACTTCGGCAGGGTCGTTAATGCCGTAGGAATTGACGTTTTGGCCAAGCAGTGTAACCTCTTTAACCCCCTGCGCGACCAGTGATTTGATTTCATCAATGATTTCACCACTGGGACGACTAATTTCCCGTCCGCGCACATGAGGAACAATGCAATAAGAACAGAAATTGTCACACCCCTGCATAATGGTCACAAAGCGGGTAACCCCTTCTTTGTGGGAACGTTCGGGAAACAGATTCAGACGTGTTTCGCGATCATGGAAGTTGGTTTCGCTGCCACGCTTTCGACTATTTTCAACCTGTTGTACCAATTCGGGTAATTTATGGATATTATGGGTCCCGAACACAATATCAAGGTACGGAACCTTTTCCAGCATGCGCTCACCTTCCTGCTGAGCAACACACCCGCCAACGGCGATAATCAGATCAGGCCGCTGGTCCTTAATGGGTTTAAAACGACCCAGGTGACCATAAACCTTACGTTCAGCCTTATCGCGCACGGAACAGGTATTAAGTAAAACCAGATCGGCCTCATCAGCAGACTCAACTTGAATATAGCCAAGGCCATTAAGCAGATCAACAATCTGCTCAGAATCGACAACGTTCATCTGGCAACCAAAAGTTTCAAGATAAAAAGCTCTATTCATCAATTTTCCGTTTTTTTAGGAATAATATTCAAGGATAACAAGTTGGAGGCGCATAATAACGACACGGCAACAGTCAAGTCAAACAGATTCCCGAGTAGCCAGGTCATCAATAACGGGAAGACAGGCAATAAAATTTTCAGGATGTTCCAGGCATTCTAACACAACGAAAGGTTTATCTGAAAATTTGAGCCGAAAACTGATCTGCATTTTACCATAGCGGCGCTGCTGAACCCCTTGCAATTCAAGCAACGGATAACTCTGTATCCGGGTAGACAGAAGACCACTGCGGACCAACAGCCGCTGATTGGAAACAGCATAAAAAATATGCTCCCAGCGCAAGCGTGCAGCCAGAATATATCCGGGACCGATGCAGAATGAGACGAGAATCAGCAGCGCAGGGACGGCAAGCAACCACAGGCTGTAATGCTGGGCAATAACCAGATGGTACCCGACCATCAACCAGAAACTACTGGCTAAAAAAATTAAAGTCCCCACTAAAGCCTGTAACCAATGGCGAAAAACATAACACCTGGGAGCTGGCCTCCCCTGCCATAAAAGATTTTCACCTTGCTGCAGCGACCACTCGAGAACCTTTCTCATTGGGGCAACTCACGCAGCCTTGCTGCAGCCGCCTGCCCCAATGGTCCGGAACTGTCAGCCTGGTAAACGGTTTCATAAAGTCGGCGGGCTTTGACATTATCCTTGCGGCCAGCTTCCGAATCAGCAAGCAACAAGGTTCCTTGCAAAGTAGGCAACAACGCTAAAGAAGCTTCCAGTTCAGTTGCAGCGTCGTTAAAATTTTTCCCTTGCAGATAAATATAACCAAGCCCCAGATGAGACTGATAGAAATTTTTGTCAACCTGTAAGGCCTTCAAAAAATAACGCCTTGCGGGAATAATATCTTCGTTTCGTAAATAGGCCATACCCAGTGCGGACAGCAACAAACTTTGGTCCGGTGCAAGCTGTACAGCTTTATGATAAGTCTTAATCGCTGTATCATATTGTTTTTCGGACTCATACTGCCGAGCCTGATCGAAAAGGGCGTAAGCCTCGCGGGTTGCATGAAGTGAAGTCATATGTCGGGCGTAGTTGGCCGCAGCCAGGCCTTCAGAGCTTGAATATCCTGCATATTCGTTAGCAATAATACGTTGATTCTCAGCAAGGCGTGCGGCTGATACAGGGTGGGTTCGAAGCAGACCGCTCACCCAGTTATTATCCTGTCCGGCGTCCAATTTGTTGACAAACATCTGCTGCAACTGGACGGCGCCGTTAAGAGCATAATGCCCCCTGGCCATATATTCGATACCAAGGCGATCAGCTTCATATTCCTGTTCGCGGCTATAGCGTTTGCTGACCAGGTTCGCGGTCAGATTTGCAGCCTGAGCCAGCAGTGGACCATAATCCGTCTTTCCGGCCAGGGTCCCTAACATTGACACCGTTGTTCCCATGATCGCAGACCGTTGCATTTCCTGAACACTGTGACGGGCCGTGACATGACCGATTTCATGCCCTAGAACGGCTGCCAGCTGTGCTTCATTGTCAATATTGATCAAAAGACCACGGGTAATCGCAATAAACCCTCCGGGCAAAGCGAAAGCATTAGGGGTTGAGTCATTAACGACTTTAAATTCATATTTCAGATTGGGTCGATGACTGTGTCTGGCAAGGCGCTGCCCGACATCATCAATGTACTGGTTCAAATCACGATCAGTGTAAATACCACCCATCTGTTGCAATGCTTGCTGGTAAGATGATTTACCTAGGGAGACTTCCTCCTGTTCACTGATATTCATTACCGCAAGCTCATTACGTCCGGTAACCGGATTCACTGCGCAACCACTTAAACAAACACAAATCAACAATAATAATAGAATAGGTAATTTACGTATCACGACATATCCCCGTCAAAGCAACGAATTGCCAATAGAAAGCGAAATTTCTTTGAAAGTTATTGCATGGAGTTTTAGCACCAACTATAAAGGAACCAGCTCTTTTACAACAATCGATTCTTATCCCAAATACTTATGGAGTACCAATGTTAACGGAAAACGATGGCAAGACCCTGATTGCCATAGCAAGAGAAGCAATTCAACATTGTGTAAAGAACCAACCATACCATTGTCAGCCGCGTGAAGAAAAGGCACTTAACAAAAGATCCGGCTGCTTTGTCACAATCAAAAAAAACGGACAGCTGCGCGGCTGCATCGGAAATTTTCAGGGACGTGAACCGCTTTTTAAAGATGTTGTGAGCATGGCGGTTGCATCGGCAACCCAAGATCCACGCTTTTCCCCCATGTCCTGTGACGAATTGGACCATTTCAATCTTGAAATAACCGTACTGTCCCCCCTGAAAAAGATTGAATATATCTCGGTCATTGAAATCGGCGAGCATGGCATTTACATTGAGAAGAATTTCCATCGTGGTGTTCTCCTGCCACAAGTTGCGACAGACCATGGCTGGGACCGCGAAACGTTTCTCAATCAGACCTGCGCCAAAGCGGGACTCCCAACGGATGCATGGCGCAGCCCTGATGCAGATATCTACATTTTTACTGGCCAGATCATTAGCGAAGAGCCCAATAATTAAGGAAGAAATCCTCACTTATGAGTCACATATCAATAGAACTTGTCCCCCGATCCGAAAAAGCTCTGCAAGAGGAGTTACAACAAGTCAAAGACAACTTTCCCCAGGTGGAAATGATTAATATTCCCGACATTTTGCGCTTCAGCATAAGAAGCTGGGAAGGTTGCCACATAGCGAGTAATCTTTTTAATAAGACCATTCCCCATTTGCGTGCTATCGATTTTGATCCCAATGCACCATTACCGATTATCGATCATTTACATCATAAGTCTATTGAGGCCGTCCTGGTGATAAGCGGGGACCCACCACAAGATATGAGCCATAAATGCTACCGGACCAACAGCCTGGAAATGATTCGACGGCTCAAACGCGAACTGCCCGGAGTAAAGCTCTATGCCGGTCTTGATCAGTATCGCAGCAGCATAAAAGAAGAAATCGATTATGTAAAAGCCAAGCGTGACGCTGGCGCTGATGCCTTTTTTACCCAACCTTTTTTTGATATTCGCCTGATGGACATTTACCAGGGGCTATTGCCTGATGTGAATATTTTCTGGGGGGTTTCTCCGGTTTTAACTGAAAACAGTCAAAACTATTGGGAAAACAAAAACAACGCCGTATTTCCGCCAGACTTTGAACCAACGATGAAATGGAACCGGATTTTTGCCCGGCAAGCTGTTGAATTTGCCAGAGAGCACAATAACAATATTTATTTCATGCCAATCAGAACCGATCTTAGGGAATACCTTGGGGGAATTCTTTAAGATCGGATGTCAGACTTCATTCTTTTCAAAACCCGCAGCTTCAGGATAGGCCGGGCTGTGAGATTGAGATACGATTAACAAAAAAGCCCCTCACAAATGAGGGGCTTTTTTGTTAATCAAGGGGATCAAACTTATCACGATCCGCATAGCACAAGGGACAAACCCAGCTATCGGGGAGGTCATTAAACGCCACCCCTGGCTCGACCTGATTCATTTCATCCCCTTTGTCCGGATCATAAACATAACCACAGCAGGTACAGATGTAACGCATAAGACCTCCTCTATTCACACCACTTTAAACAGCAAAATACTTGGCCTGCGGATGGTGAGCAACAATGGCAGAAGTACTCATTTCAGGAACCATTTCGAAAGATTCTGTCAACCCGACCCCAATCTCCTGCGGCTCAAGCAGTTCAAATAATGGGATGTGAGCACCCAGATCAGGGCATGACGGATAACCGAAGCCAAAGCGTGACCCCCGGTAACCTTGCGCAACATAAGCGGCCATATCAACAACACCTTCCTTAATTCCCATTTCAACCCGCATCTGTTCATGCCAGAATTCAGCCAGAGCATCAGTCAATTCGACCCCAAGTCCATGCAGCATCAGATAATCGTGATAACTGTTCTGCTGGTACAGCTCTTTCGTTTTTTCGGCCAGTGTCGCACCAATGGTCACAACAAAAAATCCGGCGATATCACCGCCCTCTTCCTGGCTACGGAAATAATCCGAGATACACAGGCCGGGAGCATTCTGCTGCCGCGGAAAGCCGAACACCTTATCACCTGCTTCACTGCGAATAACAAGCTCATTCCCCTGACTGAAACAGTTAAAGTATCCATAGGCAACCTGGGGAGTCAACCAGCCTTCTTCAATCGCCTGAGCTTTCAAGCGCTGGTAAAGAGGCAGAACGGTATTCTGGTAAAGTTCATCGTACTCTTGCTTGGCCATTTTTCCACGGCGATAACCCCAACGGCCCCTGAATAGTGCGGCCTCGTTCAGATAATCAAAAAGTTTTTCGACAGGCACATCCTTGACAATGCGCCGTCCAACAAAAGGCACCTGAGGGGGATTAAACGAACGATCAAGGACCTCCTGTTGAGGGCCCGGTCGATTCATGGCGACACTCGCCTCCTGCCAGTCGGTAGACACCAGCTGACCGGCTTCGAATTCGCGAATCGCCTTCAGACCGGCAAAGGCGTCAGCACAATAAACGACCGGTTTTGAATAATTGGGTACACAATCCTGAGCAACAAATTTTCCGGTCAGCGCAGCGCCCCCCAACAGCACCGGTTGGGTCAGCCCAGCCCCTTCGAACTGATTCAGATTATCCTTCATCAACAAGGCAGATTTCACCAGCAGTCCGGAAAGCCCGATAACATCGACATTCAACTCTTTCGCCTTGGCAATAATCTCTTCTGCCGGGACCTTAATGCCGATATTGTAGACTTTATAACCATTATTACTCAGGATAATATCGACCAGATTCTTACCAATATCGTGAACATCTCCGGCGACAGTGGCAAGCAAAACAGAGGTGCGCCCCTCGTCCGATAATTTTTCCATGAAAGGTTCAAGCAATGAAACACTCTGCTTCATGACCTCGGCGGACTGGAGAACAAACGGCAGCAACAATTCGCCCCGTCCAAACAACTCACCAACTTCGCGCATGGCCGGAACCAGCAGGTTGTTTATAATATTCAGTGGCTGCCAGCGTCCGCGTAAACTGGTCAGCAGATCTTCCAGCCCATCCTTGTCCCCTTTCAGGACTTTCTGGCGCAACGCCTCTTCGAGGAGCACGGCCTCACCCTGATTGTCATCAGTACTGTCGACGGCCTGCTCAAAATGCTCAATAAAGCGCATCAGCGCATCAGCATCACTGTTATACAGCAAATCCATGCAGACCTTGCGGTCTTCTTCACTGATAGCCGCATAAGGCAACACCTTGGCGGCATCCACAATCGCCGTATTCAGACCCGCCTCAACAGCCTGATGCAGAAACACAGAATTGAGCACTTTCCGCGCTGCCGGACGTAGACCAAAACTGATATTGCTGACCCCAAGGGTAAACCCGACACCAGGCAGCTCCTCTTTGACCTGTTTGATCGCTTCCAGGGTCTCAATGGCAGCGTCACGCATGCTCTCGTCACCAGAACCCACGGTAAAAGTCAGCAGATCGAACAACAAATCCTGGGGGCGCAAACCATAAGTATGCACAGCAAGATCATAGATCTGCTTTGCAACAGCAACCTTCTTTTCACAGGTGAGCGCCATACCCTCCAGACTGATGGTCAACGCGACAACAGCAGCTCCGTACTTTTTAGCCAGCTTACAAATCCGCTCAAGGTTGGCACCACCATCTTCCAGGTTGATCGAATTGATAATAGCCCGCCCCGGATATAGCGGTAAAACGGCTTCCAAGGTGTCCGGACTGGTTGAATCAAACATCAGCGGCGCCTTGCAGGAACCGGCATACAGTTTAGTCAAGTGAATCATGTCTGCAAGCTCATCGCGGCCGGCATAGGCAACACACAAGTCGATCACCTGGGCGCCACGCCCTTCCTGATCGAGGGCGATCTTCAGACAGGCATCCCAATCTTCGGCCAGAAGAGCTTCACGAAAAGCCTTGGACCCATTAGGGTTACAACGCTCACCTATCAACAGTGGCGGTATATCCTGATGCAATTCTACAGCCTGATAAAGACTGGCAACCGATGCTTTCATATCGCGACCTCCCGAACTTTTGGACTGGCACCTTCCAGGCGTTTGACCAGCGCCTCAATATGAGCAGGACTGGTTCCGCAACACCCGCCGACAATACTGACCCCAAGCTCAGTAACAAAGCGATACATCTGGTCGGCGTAGGCGTCAGGAGACAAAGGATAGCAAGTCTGGCCATTAACGACTTCAGGCAGTCCTTGATTGGGGATGACTGAAATCCGGTACGGCCAATTCTGACTAAGATAATTAATGTGGGAAAGCATGTCCTGAGGACCGGTGGCACAATTCATTCCGAGGGAAAAGACCGGAAACGGTTCAAGGGTAGCGACAACGGCAGTAATATCCGACCCGACCAGCATCGTCCCCTGTTGCTCGATGGTTACTGACACCATAACCGGAAGATTCAACCCGCTGGTTTCAAGTTTTTCAAAAACGGTCACCAGGGCCGTTTTGGTCTGGAGCAGATCCTGACAGGTTTCGACAATCAGGCAATCGACACCTGCATCCAGCAGAGCTTCCACCTGAGCTGCCGTTGCAGTGGCCAGGTCAGCCACAGGGATGTGCCCAAGGGACGGCAACTTGGTGCCAGGACCAACGGAACCGGCAATATATTTATTCTGCCGGGTACCGATTGCCTGACGGGCTAATTGGACAGCCTGAGTGTTAATCTCACGAACCTTGTCCTGCAGCCCGTATTCGGCAAGCACAATACTTGAGGCTCCAAAAGTGTTTGTTTCAACAACCATTGCCCCGGCATCGAGCATTTGCTGATGCAGTGCCACGATATGGTGAGGCGCAGAGATATTGAGAATTTCATTACACCCCTCACAACCCGCCCAGTCAGAATCCGTGATATTCATCAGCTGCAGATTGGTACCACAGGCGCCATCAAAAATAAGCAGTGGTTGCTCAGAAAATTTCTTCATTCGTTATCCTGTACAAAAATTTATTCAAGAATATTCCTGCTCTAAACAAACCGGTTTTAATCAAATAAACTAATCCGGCCGGCCCATAGTATTCAGCAGGAGAAAAACAACTGTAAATTACGGAAATCATAAATAAGGAAAGACACTTTACACAAGAGACCCACGCCCTGTCCAGTTTCATCATTGAACTCTTAGGGCATTTCTGTAATATTAAAGGCCCCGCATGGCCTTAATCGATGCTACAACGGTTGAAATGAGCGGGACGAATAGTGCGGTGATCATGCCGCAATGTTTTCATCTAAAAGATGAACATAGAATACTTATTCATTTGAATTTAAGGGGGAAATTCATTTGGAAACAGCGCATCAGTCCATACCACCGTCAAGATTCCGGGAATTGCTTGGGACGTTATTGCCAAAACAGCAACTCCTCACCCATCATCGACCTAATATAACCCTTGAGCATCAACAGTATTCACATAAGCAGGAGCCATTGCAAAAGATTGCTATCCTGCCAGATATGTTAAACCTGACAGATATGAATCCGCCATGTGACCATCCAGAGGCAATTTATTTGTATTATCGCAACCCCGGAAGAAACCAATGAACAGTAATGATAGTTTGACGACAAAAGACCTGCAGCAGTTTCAGGAAGCCCTAACAGCCACAGGAGAGCGCCTTTATGGACTGCTGCACCACCATGATCCTGACATCCTCAGAATGGTACTTAAAAACAAGTCCCTTAACGAAGATCATATATTGATCATTCTCAAGCGTCAGGACCTCAGCGAAACGGTTGTCACCTCCATTTACAAGAAAAACGAACAACTCCGCAGTCACCAGGTGCTCTTGGCGATCGCCCGCAATCCGGCCACCGAAAGCAACATCATACGCTCTATACTGCCGCTGCTGCGCCTGTTTGAATTGCTCGACATATGTTTATTACCAGGAGCTTCAGCCGACTTAAAACTTGCTGCGGAGAGGATTATCCTACAACGCATTCCTACCGCCCCCCTCGGCCATAAAATCACCCTTGCCCGACGAGGTACAAGCACTATCGTCGCAGCGCTATTAAAAGAAGGGAGCAGCCAGATCGTCGATATTTGTCTGGCCAATCCTCATCTGAAAGAAGCTGCTGTCTTTCAATTTCTCAAGGGCGGGACCGCTAAAGCTGACACGATTTCCATGATTGCTCGTCACGAACGCTGGAAACAACGCCCCAATATTCGCATGACGATACTTAAAAATACCAAAACTCCTGAAATCTGGTACACCCTGTGGCTACCCAAGCTACCACAGGCGTTGTTCATGCAGCTCCTTCAGACACTACGCCAACAACCCTCCCGAAAAAACCTGCTCCATGCTGAAAAAAGGCGCAGAGGAATGCTTTAGATGACTGCTGCGACCAGCCCCCCCATGAAAACAACACAATAATGCGCACAGCGATTAAGATTGACATATTCATTGGCTATTTTGCCTGCATCACCGGCAACCCCTCAGGCAAATAAAACCTTTTCTTTATAAAACGATAGCCATAAACACTTCCAGAGCAGTCTTAATACCGTTCTGTGCACAATGATTACATCTTAATATGTTTACATTAGGTTAAACTTATGCATAAATATCAAAACATTGAATCTAAATTAGTTTTCAATAATACCATTCACACTCAAATCACAAAACTCATATTTTGGTGTCAACTGTGATCAACAAGACGAATTTTTTCAAAACGGGTTGGATATTTATTATTCTGATCGCCTTGGCACCTCAAGCTATGGCAACTGAGGATGTATTTGACATGGACCTCAGCTCCCTTATGGAAATGCAAATCACCTCAGCGGGACGCAAAGAACAAAACCTTGAGGATGTGGCATCTGCTATCTATGTCATCTCTGCGGATGACATCAGGAAATCATCCGCGACGTCACTCCCAGAGCTGTTGCGTATGGTTCCCGGAATTCAGGTTGGTCGTATTAGTTCTAATAGGTGGGCAGTAGCATCGCGTGGTTTTAATGGAATATATTCGGCCCAGTTGTTGGTCCAGATTGACGGCCGCACAGTTTACACCCCATCATTTTCAGGGGTGTATTGGGATCAACAGGTGGTACCATTTGAAGAAATTGAGCGGATTGAAATCATTCGCGGACCCGGTGCCACCGTATGGGGAGCTAATGCTGTCAATGGCGTGATTAATATCATCACAAAGTCAGCTTCTGATGCTACCGGCATGTACGTCAGTGTTGGAAGCGGAAATTACGAACATGCAATAGGACACTTCGGTATTGGTAAGCAACTAGGCAAAAACACTTACGGCAAAACCTACCTGCAATATAATAAGCGTGGTGCGTATGACTATTATGATGGTGATACGGCATCTGCTCAGTTTTACAAATATGAAGCGGACGCTAATGATGACTGGCACAGCACAACCGGAGGCTTTCGCCTTGATGGCGACGTAAATTTGAATGACAGCTGGACCCTTCAAGGCGACATGTATTCCAACCACGAACGCCAGGACATCTTTCCATATTGGCACCCGGGTTCACCGACATTCTATCTCCCGGCCCTTGAAGCAGATAACTTAAAAGCCCATGGACACAACCTTTTGGCACGCTGGGAACATAGATATAGCCCAAAAAGCAACTGGTCATTCCAGTTTTTCTACGACAACTCAGAACGTAAAGAACTGATTTTAAACCAGAAACAAGACACCATAAATGTTGATTTTCAGCATCAGTTTCAACCATTTAACCACCACGATATCGTCTGGGGAGCCGGTTATCGCCATATCACAGAAGAGTACCAGGGTTCTGAGGTTATGGGACTGAACTCATCCCACTACACTTCTGACCTGTACAGTTTTTTCGTCCAGGATGAAATAGCCGTTATTCCAGAAATTGTGTTTTTCACCATCGGCTCTAAGTTTGAACATAATGACTATACCGGCGACGAATACCAACCCAGTGCCCGACTGCTATGGCACATATCGCCCGCTCACAGTATGTGGACAGCTGTCTCGAAAGCCATCAGAACTCCCTCACGCTTTGAACATGAAATGTATCTGATCGCTACGCCAATAACTGATCCGGCAACAGGCGTCCCCACTGGCGATTTCACGACCATCAGTGGCGGAGAAATGGAATCAGAAACGGTCATTGCCTACGAAGCCGGATACCGATACAAACAAACAAACTTTGCTGCTGAAATCGCCGTATTTTATAATGATTATAAAAAGATCAGAGCTTGGGATGCGAGCGATATGAGCCGTTTAGTGATTGCCAATGGTGCGAAAGGGTCAAGCCACGGATTGGAACTGACCATTCGCTATCAGCCTGCGCGCAAAGCGACCTCTGAGCTTGTTTATAGCTATATTGACTTTGATATGGATTCTTATGTCGCAAATCCTGTCGGCTACCCGTCAAATGCAAGCATTTTAAATTCCTCCAGCCCCAAGAATCAGCTGTCTTTACACCTGGGATATGCGCTTTTCGACACTATTCACGTTAATCTTTTCGGCCGCTATATTGATGAGCAAAAAATTACCAGCCTAACCGCCCAGGGCATAGCCATAGATGCGTATTTGGGCCTGGACGCCAATATCATCTGGTCGGTAACGGAGAATGTTCAATTTAAACTGGCAGGGCAAAATCTTACTGATCCGCACCATCTTGAATTCATCAGTGAATATTTTACAGCACCAACAGAAGTCGGCCGCAGTGTTTATGGTCAGTTGAGTTACAATTATTAAGGTTCATGATTCTGGTAAACTGACACAGTTATGACGAAACGCTTATTTCTATGCAGTATATTATTAGCTCCTTTACTGACAACAGTATGGGCCGCTAAATCGCCTGATGAGAACAAAATCAGGGCGGCATTTCTTTTTAATTTTTCCAAATTCATTGAATGGCCCCAAAGTTCTTTTATCTCAACTCACGATGAACTGGTCATCGGCATTCTTGGTCCGGATTATCTTGGTGATGAATTGAAGTCGCTAAATGGACGCTTGGTACGTCAGCATCCGATTAAAATCAGTTATTACTCATCCGTTAACGATATTAAAAACTGCCACCTGCTCTATTTGGGGACGACAAATTCGAAAATCATTAACAAAGCCCTACAATCATTAGCCAATGATCCCGTTGTCATAGTCAGCGATGCTGAAAATTTTGCTCAACATAAGGGGATTATTCAGCTTATAGCCGTGCGCGGTAGACTACGTTTTATTATTAATCAAGAAGCCGCCCAGGCTAAAGAGCTAAAGATCAATTCTCAATTATTGAGGCTCGCCATTGAAGTTATAGAGGCCAAACAATGAAATGGCTATCAACGTACAAGTCCATTCGTCAAAAACTGACTTTTATTGTCATCAGTATTTCTTTTTTTGTCATGCTGTTCTCTTGTGCCTTTGTTTTCGGCAACCTCTGGTACCTGTACCGCAACAACCTGAATGAAGATATAAAATCCCTGTCTGAAATTGTCGCCGAAAACTCAACGGCCGCCCTGGTTTTTGAAGATTCAGCAACCCTTAAAATGACATTGAAATCGTTGCAACGCAAAAAGTCATTCTTAAAAGCAGCCATTTATCTCCAAAATGGCCGTCAGGTTGCAAGTTATGAACGCCACAACAACGATAAGCAAAGTTCTGAATCAGCGCCCGGTTTGTCTAAATTTGCCTGGATGAATCCACTGATTCAAGATCAACTCGATATCATCGAGCCAATCATCCTTGACAATGAACAGATCGGCACTCTTCACCTGCAAGTCAGTACAGCGGATTTCAAGGAGTCCATGGTTGAAATCGGCAGCCTTATCCTGATAAGTATCCTTGGCGGTATGGTGATAGCGGCCCTGTTGGTTAGCTGGTTGCAAGGTTCCATTACAAAACCGGTTCAGCTGTTGGCAGATACCATTAAACAGATCACAGATAAAAACGATTACAGCGTTCGCGTTGAGCAGGTCAGTCATGACGAAATCGGCATTCTTGCCGCCGGTTTCAACAAAATGCTTGAACGCATTGAGGAGCGTGATGGTTCTCTCGAGTATCAGGTGCAGGAACGCACAGAACAGCTTAAACATGCGATGGATGAAGCCGTAAGCCTGGCCCGTGAAGCACAAGCTGCAAACGAGGCTAAATCAAAATTTCTGGCCAACATGAGTCACGAGATCCGCACCCCGATGAATGGTGTGCTTGGCATGGCGGAACTCATCCTGGATTCAGACCTGTCGACAGAGCAGCGCTCAGCCCTGGAAACCATCCGCACCTCCGGTGAATCGCTGTTGACCATTATTAATGACATTCTCGATTTTTCTAAAATTGAAGCAGGTAAGCTTGATATCGAAAATATCAACTTCAACCTACCCGTTTTGATCGATGACATCATCCAGATGCTGGCCCACCGCGCCCATAGCAAAGGAATCGAACTTATCGTTGAGCTGGACCATGATCTTCCTGAAAATATCCAGGCAGACCCCAGCCGGGTTCGGCAAATCCTTACCAATTTGCTCTCTAACGCCATCAAATTCACGGAAAAAGGAGAAGTTCATCTGAGGGTGTCATCGACCATTGAAAAACCGAATCAGTCTGAACTGCGTTTTCAGGTCCGGGATACCGGGATCGGCCTTGAGCCGGAAGAGATCGAGAAACTTTTTCTCCCCTTTACCCAAGCCGACGAATCAACGACACGCCGCTTTGGTGGAACCGGACTGGGCCTGGCCATTTGCAGGCAACTGGTTGAGCTTATGGGGGGACATATTGGCTGCAGCAGTGAAAAAGACAAAGGGGCTCTTTTCTGGTGCACAATCAAGGCCAAGCAGGTTGCGACGACTCAAGGGAGCACACTCAAAACCGACATGCTTAAAGGTCTAAAAGGTTTGATTATTGATGATAATCAGACCAACAGAAAGGTTCTGGAACTTCAACTGACCCCATATGGAGCACATATCAGCACTGCCGCCAACGGGTTGGACGGGCTTGATCTTCTCTATGCTGCAAACAAGCGAAATGAACCTTTCGATTTTCTGGTTCTCGATATGAATATGCCCAAAATGGATGGCATTGAAGTTGCCAATAGGATCAGAAAAGACCAGAGTTACCAAAACCTGAAAATATTAATGCTGACTTCCGTCAGTATGCATGGGGGAATAAATACTGACGAGATAGGCATTGATACGTGCCTGACCAAACCAATTCGCCATATCGACCTGCTCAACAGCATTCAATCCTTACTAACTGGCGGTTCTAACGCGACACCAGGCACCTATGCAACCGACCAACTCCCTCAATTCAAAAAAGAGATCCTGCTGGTAGAGGATAATCTGATCAATCAGCAGGTCGCCAAGGGAATTCTGCAAAAACTCGGGTGCTATGTCAGTCTTGCCGGAAACGGAATGGAGGCGGTCAAAGCAGCCCACAACAAAACTTTTGATCTTATTTTCATGGATTGCCAGATGCCGGTCATGGATGGTTATCAGGCTACTACCCAGATTCGCACACTGCAACAAAATGACACGTATATTCCGATCATTGCTCTTACGGCCAACGCCTTAAGCGGGGACCGAGAAAAATGTCTGGAAGCAGGTATGAATGATTACCTGAGCAAACCCTTTTCACAAAAGCAGGTAGCGACAATCATAGAAAAATGGTTGGGTCCTGCGCAGATGACAAGCAACAACAAACTCGAAAACAAGGATAGGTCTATGGTATTTGAAGGTCTTGAAGTCATCAACTATAATGCACTTGATAACATCAGAGCCCTGGCAGGGGAAGGCAATGAAAACCTGCTGAACCAGATCATAGAAATTTTTCTGTCTGATATGCCACAGCAATTGAGCAAACTCGAAATAGCCCATGCCGAAAAGGACATGAACACTGTCAGAGCCATTGCCCATAGCATGAAATCAGCGAGTGCTAATCTTGGAGCCCTGAGGGTGTCAGCAATATTTAAAAAGTTAGAAGAAGCCGGACGCAACAATACTCCTGACAGAGTCCCAGAACTATTCAATCAGCTAAATAAAGAATACAAAATACTCGCTCCTCTGCTGCGTAAAATAGCTATATCCGAGTAGAGTTATAAGACTTCAAATTATGCTTTTTGAATCATTTTTCTGGTTTTGACCAGTCTAAATAAATATTTCAAAGAACGGTTAGGCGCTTAATATTTGGGTGTCCGCTACTGACGACCGAGGTCAGTTCGCCCAGATAAAATATTACTTTTGATCGAGAGTAGAAATAATAAAAAGAAAGTCTAAACTAATAATTATCAGCCCACATTTAACCGATGGTGTTTATGATGGAAGACAACAATCCAAAAGTCATACCCCTGCAACCTCATACCGTGCTTATTGTCGATGATGACTTGCCTGCCCGTATGCTGATGCGGGCCAGTCTTTTAAAGGGTGGCTTTCGCGTCATTGAAGCTCAAAATGGTATTGAGGCAGTCGACCTGTTTACCATTGAACACCCTGACGCCATTTTGATGGACGTGATGATGCCGGAACTGGATGGCTTTGGCGCCTGCCGCGCTATCAGAAACTGTGACGGAGGGGATCATATCCCCATTCTGATGGTGACGGGTCTTGAGGATATCGAATCAATTAATCGCGCGTATGATAGCGGGGCAACTGATTTTATTACCAAGCCAATTAACTGGACCGTTCTGAACTATCGGGTTAAGTACATGTTACGTGCCAGCCAGGCTTTTTTTGATGTTGTCGATAAACAGAAGAAAATTCAGGAACTGGCATTTTTTGACCAATTAACCGGTCTTGCCAATCGCACCCTGTTTAAAGAAACATTGACGGATGTTCTTTCAGTCTCCAAGGACAGCGGCACATTGGTCGCAGTCCTGGTTCTCGATATCGACCGTTTCAAAACCATCAATGACACCTTGGGGCACGAAATAGGCGATCTACTTCTGAAAAATATTGGTCGCCGCATTCATACCGCTATCAGTACATCGGACATCTTTTCCAGATCCCCCCTGCGTCATATAGACAACTACATTGCCCGCCAGGGTGGGGACGAATTTGCCATCATGCTTCCAAACCTGGTCGATCCAGAACAAGCCGGTCGGCTTGCCGGTCGTATCAATGATTGCTTTGCTGATTTATTTATTGAAGGACAGGAAATTTTTATTTCATCAAGTATTGGCATCAGTATTTACCCATTAGACGGCAGTGCGGCTGAGGAATTGATTAAAAACGCCGATATAGCCATGTATCATGCTAAAGAACGTGGTAAAAACTGTTTTCAGTACTATGAAAAGTCTCTTAATATCAGTGCATATGAGCGTCTTTCATTTGAAAACGATATTCGTAAAGGAATTGCCAACGAAGAATTTGAATTATTTTTTCAACCCCAGATCAATATGGCTGATGGTAGAATTATAGGGGCAGAAGCATTAACACGCTGGTATCATCATGAACGGGGCGCGGTATCTCCTGGCGCATTTATTCCAGTAATTGAGGAACTCGGCCTTATAGAACCCTTTACCGACTGGGTTATACGTTCTGCAGCACGTCATCAGAAAACATTGCAGGACAATGGTTTTTTCAACCTAACCGTAGCAGTGAACATTTCCAGTAGGCAATTTGTACAGCAACAGATTCCGCAGAAAATCAAAAATGTGTTTCTTCAGTACAATCTTTCCTGTGATTTTCTTGAACTTGAGCTGACTGAATCGGTTCTGGCTGAACAGAACGCCGAGACATTAGAAATATTGAGAGCTCTCAAAGAAATGGGGTTGTCTATATCAGTGGACGATTTTGGTATCGGTTACTCGTCATTGGTCTACTTAAAATCATTTCCTATCGATATCATTAAAATCGACCGTTTTTTTATCAAGGATATCATGACCAATCATCAGGATGCCTCTATTGTTAAGGCGATTATTGCAATGGCAAAAAGTATGAGCATGCTGGTCATTGCCGAAGGAATCGAAACCGCAGACCAATATTATCTGTTACGAGAAATGGGCTGTGATATCGGTCAGGGATTTCTTTTCAGCAAGGCGATTTCCAGCTCTGATTTTATTGAATTGATCAAAACTGGACAAATACTGAGCCCTGGCTAAACGCTTTGCGTTAAATAGAATTATAGATTTCAAATTTTCAACTTTCATATTCCCCCCTTTTCTTTTAATATGCTTTAACTTAATTGTTTTATAAGGGGCACTCATTCTAAATGACGCAGCCATTTACAAACTACACAGAACTCTGCGAGCATATAGAGCGGGACATCCGATTGCCGACACCACCCGTTATCGCATTAAAGATTCTTGAAACGATTCAAGACAACCAGGATTGCATGACAAAACTGGTGCAGATCATTTCAGCAGACCTCGCCCTAACTGCCAAAATGCTACGCCTGGCAAACTCCAGCTTTTATTCTCTGAAGAGAAAAGTGACCAGTATTGAACGTGCCGTATCGGTGCTAGGTACGAATCTGATCAAAAACATCGCCCTATCCTTTGTGCTCGCCAGCGATTTGCGCGAAGACCTCCAGGTCGGCAGTTTCGATTATGATTATTTCTGGAGACGTTCCGTCACTTCAGCAGTAACAGCAAACCTGTTGTGTCAGTTGCTGGGATATAAGGACGAGGATATCTTTGTTACGGCACTGCTTCACGACATTGGTATTTTAATTGCTTATCAGACTCACCGTGATACATACACAGCGCTGCTGCAACAGGCCCGTGAGGAAAAAATTGATCTCATCTGGCTGGAAAAGCAGAAATTCGGTTTTGATCACCAACAAATTGCCTTCACTCTGCTGCGCAAATGGAACCTCCCGGATGATTTTGCCTGGTCCATTGTTTACCATCACACCCCGAGTCTTGCACCTCAGATAGTGCGCAACCGAACGTCGGTTATTAATATTGCCGACAAAATTGCAGCAATCTACACAACAGCTGGAAACTCGGATCAAATTCCTGAGATCAAGCATCAGCTGTGCGAAAATTTTCAGTTACGCCCTCATATCATCACCACATTTCTTGATGAAGCTGCCTTGAAAAGCATTGAGATTCTTGACTCTTTTGAAATACCTGATGGAGGGATGAAACCCTATTCCCAACTGCTTCAGGAAGCGAATGAGGAGTTGGGCCGGCTGAATGTTTCTTATGAGCAACTGGTCCTTGAACTGAAAGAGGCGAAAGAGAAGTCCGAGCAGCTCACCGAGCAGCTCAGAACTGCCAATATCCGGTTAAACACGCTGGTATTCACCGATGGGTTAACGGGCCTGTATAATCATCGCTATTTTCAGCAGGCCCTGGCGAATGCTCTGGCACAATCCAGTCAGGAGCACTCGCCGCTATCATTAATTCTTTTTGATCTTGACCACTTTAAAAATATCAATGACACTTATGGACACCCAGTCGGTGACCAGGTGCTCAATAACCTTGCAATAAGCGTTAGGGACATTATCAGACCAAATGATGTTCTGGCCAGGTATGGAGGGGAAGAGTTTGCCATTATTCTGCCATATACTGACTTTTCAGGTGTTAAAATATTTGCAGAACGACTTAGACTCTGTGTTGAAAATACGGTAACTAGGCATGAGAGGGGAAATATCAGGGGCACTATAAGTATCGGGGCGACATCATATCAACCATGGGAACAAAAGATTTCTCAGGATTTACTGATAAAAACTGCTGATCGCGGCCTGTATATGTCAAAACATAATGGACGCAATACCGTCACCGCGCTATTGCCCTGAGTTAAAACTGACAAGCCCCTGTGTTGACCCTGTTGCTGAAAAGAGTCAACATCTAACCGCGTATGAAAGATTACAGGAATTGACACCCTATGCAGTCAAATGAAAATTATCAGAAGATAATGGACCTTATCAGTTCCGATCTTAAACTGCCCTCCCCTCCGGCCGTTGCTGTCAGAATCCTTAACGCCGTTCAGAGCAACGAATCGGCTTTAAAAGATATCGCCGACATTATCAGTTCCGACCCTGTTTTAAGCGCCAAAATGCTGCGTATAGCCAACTCCGGCTATTACACCCGAGGCGGACCAATCAGCAATATTCAGCGCGCCATGACAATCCTTGGCACCAATGTTATCAAGAATATTGCGTTATCTTTTGTCATTACCGGTTCGTTTAATGAACAGGACGATTCACCCTTCGATTTCAATCTATTCTGGAAGCGCTGCATCATCAGTGCCGTTGCCACCGACCAGTTAGCCGTCAAAATCGGTATCAAAAACGATGATCTATTCATTACGGCATTGCTGCAGGATATCGGCAGCCTGATTATTGCCTTAACCAAACCGGAAGACTATTCACGAGTGTTTAACGAATGTGAAATTTTCGATAAAGAACTTGAAGACGCTGAACGCAGTACCTTTGACTATACTCACAGCCAGGTCACGTATGCCCTGCTGCAGCATTGGCAGCTGCCCGAAGAGATCACAATACCGACGCTGTTTCACCACAACCCTCAAAGTGCGACTAAAGATATTTCCTCGATTGCCACACTCCTTAATTATGGTTCTCGTTTCGGCAAGTTGTTCACTGCGGAAGAAATTGCCTATAACACCAGAGTCTTAAGTGAAGAGATCCGACAGACTTACCAGTTGCAGGAGGCTGAAGTCAGTGAACTTGTTGATGCTATAGCTCTGGCCTCAAAAACCATGCTCGAGTCTTTTGAAATAGCGCCAGGAGATATTAAACCATTCTCCCACATCCTGCAGGAGGCTAACGAGCAACTCTCGGCAATCAATCTTAATCAGGCGCAATTGATGCTGGAAATGCAGGAAGCCAAGCTGAAAGCTGAGCGCTTAAGTAATGAGCTTCAGGACGCTAATGCCCGCCTTAGAGAACTGGTTTATCGTGATGGATTGACAGGCTTATATAACCATCGTTTTTTTCAAGAGTCCTTGAGTCATGAGCTGCTTCGGGCCAACCGCTACAAAACATCGGTATCACTTATTTTGTTCGATATAGATCACTTTAAAAAAGTGAATGACAGCTACGGACACCAGGCTGGTGACCTGGTGTTGATGAACATAGCGCGGGCGGTCTCTTCCAGTATTCGCCCCACGGATATCATAGCCCGTTATGGTGGTGAAGAATTTGCTGTTATCTTGCCGGAAACCAATGCCGCCGGAGCTAAAGTTTTTGCCGCCCGTTTACGCCGCTGTGTAGAAGGTATTGCGACTCTGACCAAGGGACAATTGATTTATGTTACAGTCAGTGCGGGGACAACAACCTTTACACCAGAGAGCCATACAAGCGACAAGGACCAAATTATCACCATCGCTGACAAAGGGCTCTATATTTCAAAACAGAATGGCCGCAACCAGGTTACGGCGCTAACGCTTGAGGAACATCATTGAGTATTATTTTAATGAATTCGACTGGATAGTCTTGCATCCACATGATATTTTAAAAGTATCTGTTTAAACAGGGAGCTTTCTAGATATCATGTCGGATAACAAGTACCCAGAATATCAGCACACGATCAATGGCCATGAGTTCCTTCTGAAAATTCAAGGAACCTGGCACGTTCAGCAACCTGTCCCCCAACTTCAGAATATTTTCTCAAACCTTGCTTCAGCGTCTGTCAAGACCTTGACGTTTGATTGTTCCCTGCTGCAAAACTGGGATAGCAGCCTGATTATTTTTCTTCGTAAAATTTTCGAATATTGCCAGGCCCATCACATCAATATTGATCCGTCTCAGTTGCCTGACGGAGCTCGCAGCCTGTTGAGGCTCGCCGCAACAGTTCCAGAGCGCAAAGAGATGCGACGCGCGATACTTGGCCAACCCGTGCTGGCCAAGATCGGTAACATCACGATTGAGGCCCATCGGGACTGGAACGATCTGCTACGCTTTATCGGCGATGTTTTTTTTGCCGTTAGCGCTTTTATCCGAGGCAAAGCCAGGTACCGTTCTTCAGATCTTTTTTACCAGCTAGAGGCCGCCGGTCCGTCAGCACTGGTCATTGTGACTCTGATCAGCACTCTGGTTGGTATGATTCTCGCTTTTGTCGGCGCAGTGCAACTACGTCTGTTTGGTGCTGAAATATTCATTGCCAATCTGGTTGGATTGGGCATGGCCCGAGAAATGGGTGCTATGATGACCGCCATCATTATGGCCGGACGCACCGGTGCCGCATTTGCGGCCCAGCTCGGAACCATGCAGGTTAATGAAGAAATCGACGCATTTACAACCATGGCGATTTCCCCGGTCGAATTTCTGGTTCTGCCCCGCTTACTGGCACTGTGCATCACCATGCCACTATTGTGTATCTATGCTGATTTTATGGGTATTATTGGCGGCGCCATTGTCAGCGCCACCATGCTTGACATTTCTTTTTATCAATATTTTCAACAAATACAAGGCTTTGTCCCTCTTAAACATTTCATCATCGGCATTTTTAAAGCGGGAGTATTCGGTATCATTATAGCGACGGCCGGCTGTCTACGTGGGCTGCAATGTGGACGTAGCGCCTCTGCCGTTGGCTTTGCCGCCACCAATGCGGTAGTGACCTCGATCGTTCTTATCATTGTCGCCGATGCGATTATTACTGTGTTATGCCAGCTTCTGGGATTCTGACATGAGCCAAAGTATGCACATATCCGTTGACAACCTGACCATGGCTTACGACGATACAATTATTCAAAAAGACATCAGCTTTGGAGTCAAGGCGGGTGAAATATTTATCATCATGGGTGGTAGTGGCTGCGGTAAAAGCACTTTGCTTCGCCACCTGATCGGTCTCAAAGAACCCGCTAAAGGCCGTGTTGTTATCAATAATGTCAACATCTGGTCCGCCTCTCCAAAAGAGCGCGATAAGATTATCAGCCGCAACGGCGTGTTGTTTCAAAGTGGGGCTCTTTGGAGTTCCATGACCTTAGCAGAAAATGTGGCATTACCACTGCAGGAATATACCGGGCTGAATGAACGTCAGATTGATGAATTGGTCAGCTATAAACTGGCACTCGTCGGTCTGGCAGGCTACGAAGACTACTACCCTTCAGAAATCAGTGGTGGCATGCGCAAACGTGCCGGGCTGGCACGGGCCATGGCTCTTGATCCTGACATTCTGTTTTTTGATGAACCCTCTGCCGGGCTCGATCCTGTCAGTTCACGCCTGCTTGATGACCTGATTCTGGAGCTTCGCAACAGTCTCGGCGCAACAATCGTCATTGTGACACATGAACTGGCCAGTATTTTCAGCATTGCCGATAACTCTGTATTTCTGGATCCGGAAACAAAAACCATGATTGCCCAAGGGAATCCGAACGAGCTGCTGAAAACATCAAAGGATCCTAAAGTCATCAATTTTTTAACCCGTATGAAAACTGATCACCCCAGTCACCACAACAGTTTTATCAGGAATTGACTATGTATAGACGCAGAATCGATCCAAGAGTCATCGGCAGTTTCGTCGTTGGGGCAATCATACTTACGGTGGCCGGCCTGCTGTTTTTTGGCCCAGGTGGTTTTCTATCAGAAACGCGCAAGTATATTGTTCATTTCGACACCTCGGTGAAAGGTTTGAACGTAGGCTCTCCAGTTCGTTTCAGAGGAGTTAAGATCGGACAGGTAAAAGACATCAATGTCAGAATCAGTCCAACCAACTACGCCTTTCATATTCCCGTAACCATTGAAATTCAACCATCTCGCATCAACGCTGACGGGTCCGGCGCCGGTTTGTTTGAAGCCCTGAAAACCTCAGTGAAAAGTGATGACCCGATTCGCACACTGGTCGACAACGGCTTGCGTGCCCAACTGCTGATGGACAGCCTGGTGACAGGGCAACTGTTCATCAATTTTGACATGCTTCCGGACACACCCATCATTCTCACCGGTTATCCGGGTGAATACCCGGAGCTGCCAACTGCCAGCTCGAGCCTGGAGGAATTAACCAAAGCCTTTGAAGATCTACCTTTGGGTGAGTTGACAGACAAGGTCATTTCCACCATGGATGGTATTGAAAAATTGGTCAATTCACCCAAGCTGCACAAGACCCTGGACAATTTTGAACAATCGACCAACGAACTGAATCGACTGCTAAAACAACTTAGCAATGACATTCCGTCAACCCTGGCTGCACTTAGAAAAACAACAGAACAAGCCGAAAAAACTATTCAGCACATCGATAACAGAATCGGGCCACTGGCTGAACAGATTCAGGAAACCATGGCAACAACCCAGACAATGGTTGGCAACCTGAATACAAGGATAGATCCACTGGCAGAACAATTTAATGCCAGCATGATCTCCTTTGACCAGGCCTCTAAGCGTACTGCTGAAACCATGGAGCAGGTTAAAAATCTGACCTCGGACGATTCCAGGACTTTAGCCCAGTTAAGTCAGACGTTGCTCGAATTAAAAAATACAGCGCGCAGTATTCGCATCCTGGCAGATGAGTTGAACAGCGATCCACAAATGCTATTACGTGGCCGCTCCAACGGAGGTAAAGAACAATGAAATATATTATTTTACTTACTCTGCTTGCTTTAAGCAGTTGCATTCAGATTGGCGATAAACCTCAGCCCCAGAATCACTATCTTCTTGAGCCAGAAATCAGTGCTAACAGCGGCCTAGTCAATACTCAAAATGAATTTACGATTAACCTTGAACCCATTGATTTAGCACTCTTTCTTGACAAACCATATATTGCGTTTCATGACCAGGCAAACCATATCAGTTATCAGCAGACCGAACGCTGGGCGGAACCCCTTGCCAGCAACATCAGCAGGGTCATACGCAACAATCTGATCCGTTCCTTCCACGGGACAACTGTCACTTTAGGCCCCTGGGAAAAAAGTCAAGCTCCCCTCCTGACGGTGAAAATTGTCATTGATGATTTTTCCAGCAACATGGACAACTCGGTCAGCATGACTGCCCTCTATCACATGAGCTGGAGCGGTAAATCATTAAACAGGCAATACAATCAGCTGCTGCCTGCGGGAGCCAGTACAGCCGAACAGGTCAAAGCACTTAACACAAATCTTAATCAGTTCTGCTCGATGCTGGCTGATGATATCAGGCGGCTGACCAACTGAAACACCCACACAGAACCAGAACGCGACAGAAACGATAAGCCGCCCTCTTTGTACAAGCCAACACCATGCTTGGTCCTATTTTTTATTAAAAGGTGGACAATCTGGCAGGACCGGGGCTTTGTAAGCCGGAATATCTCGAACATAAGGACAATCCTGAGGAAGAATGCCGGCAGCGACAATTTCAGGCGTCAGTTGAGCACAATCAGGGTGAATCTGTGACCTGTTGGCATAATTTTTACACAGCCTGGTTTGAGTATTCAGATGAGGACAGGGTGTAGCGGTATAAAAGATCCGCCCGCGGTAATCATATTTTTCATAACAGCACAAACCACACCGCTCACAGATAGCTTCCCATTCAGCAGACCCGGAGACAGGATTAATCGATTTTTTCATAGTTAACAATTTCTATAAGTTTCAGTTTATTCCAAGTTAACATATTCTGACCAAAGGGCAAAGTATGACGAATATCAACGATTCAAGCAAGCAGGTATATATTTTAAACAGAGGGGAAGAGGCTTGACACCAGCCTGAAAGACTTTAAAATAAACTCCCCGACAAAAAACCATTGACTCAAAAAATCAAATTGGCTATTACTAGGCGTTCTGAATTTGACCCAGGCGTAAAAAGGCTAGGAGGAATACCAAAGATGCAGTGCGAAACAGTTCTCCCCGGTACCGAGTGTACTTTCTGGAAAAAAGATGGTTGTTCAGCTGAAGGTGGTAGCTGCCAGTTGATCGTTGAAGAATGCAAAGGTTGTGACCGTGTTGCAACAGGAACTATCGGTGAGGTTTGTACCTCTTATCCGAACCCTGCCGCAAAATGGATCAGCGGCCTGTGCAACTTTGCAACGCACAAGAAGGTTGACATCAAGTCTAATGATGTTCGTGTCAACCCGCTTAAAGCTGCAAAACGTGCCGCCGCTGGCAAGAAAAAGAAATAATCATTTTTGTGAATGTTTCTCTGAGAAAAGGCTGTCCATCCGGACAGCCTTTTCTTTTATCGGAAAGGTTCTGATTTCTACTCACCTCCTGCCCTCAGGCAGAAACAGTTTTATTCATCAGATCATCCTTTTTTATCTTGCCGCCAATCAGTGCAACAATATCACCTGCCAAAAAGATAAAATCAGCATCCGGATTGGCAATAAATCCTCCATTTCGCAACACCCCGACAATCGTCAGACCGGTCCTCTGGCGTATATTCAGACTGCGAATACTCTGCCCGACAAGCACACCATCAACACCAACGTCTTCCCAAGTAAGATCGAGAACATCTCTGGCGAATTTCAAGTGCTGGAGCGTATGTAACGCGCTATTTTCGCATTCATCGCGCTGATAACGCTCACGACGGTCGGAATCTGTGAATTGCTGCACCATTGTCACTGGGATGTCCAGATTCAGCAAAGCCTGTCTGGCAAACTCAAGGCCGACCTCAAGGTCAGGTAAAATGACCATGGCCACACCATCCTCGTAGAGGGCCTGCATTTGCGCTTCTCCGGCTGCTCTTACGACCGCAGGCAAGCCAGGGTTGGTCCGCTGTATAAAACGGACGATAAATTCAGCTGTGGTGATATCAGGAATAGTTATCAGCAATTGTCTGGCACTTCCAAGATTGGCCGCTTCGAGAACCACATCCTGGGACGCGTCGCCAAAAATTGCAGGATAGCCCTTCAACCGACACTGTTCAATCGCGCGATAGGATAGATCTATAATGACAAAGGCAACAGACAGGCGACTCAAAATGCTCGCTATATATTGACCTACCTGCCCGCCTCCGGCGATAACAATATGATTGTTCAACCCATATTCAGGCAGATTAATGGTCTGCAATGTCTCCTTTTTCAGCAACTTCTTTTTGATGCCATACAAGGGCGCCGTCAACCCGGAAAGCAGTGGCGTCAGAACCATGCTTATGATTGCGGCAGCCAGAATATAATAATATTGTTCGCTGGTCAGAAACTGTCCGGAAAAACCGACCTGACCAAGGACAAACGAAAATTCACCAATCTGAAACATGGTCAAGCCAACAGCCAGAGGAATGACATTCCCATAGCCGAAGGCCCTGACAATCGCCATCAGCAGCAATGCTTTACCAACTGCAAGCAACACAATCAACTGAGCTATTTGTGACCAGTTGGTAATAAGAAACACAGGGTCAAGAAGCATTCCGACCGAGGTAAAAAACAGCAGACCGAAGAGATCCCGCAAAGGGATGATATCACTGAGAGCCTGATGCCCGTAATCAGACTCACTGAGCACCATACCGGCTATAAAAGCCCCAAAGGCGAACGATAAGCCTGCAAGATAGGTCACATAACCGACCCCAAGACCGATTGTCGTAATTGAAAGCAGAAACAGTTCTCTGGAATTCCAGCGTGCAATAACAGCCAACATACGCGGCAGAACCCGTGTACCACCGACCAGCATAACAACCAGAAAAATAACAGACTTTAGTAATGCAACAGCCAGCAGTGACCCACTTGGTGTCGCTCCGGTCAGCTGAGGTAACAGAATCAATAACGGCACAACGGCCAGATCCTGCACAATGAGAATTCCTACCATAACACGGCTTGACAAGGTGCCAAGCATCCCCTGCGCCATCAACGTCTTAAGAATCACCATGGTACTTGATAAGGAGGCAATACCGCCCAACCATAAGGCAGCACCATGTCCCCACCCGAGCCAGCCGCCAATAAGGTAGCCATACCCCATGGTCAGAAGCATCTGAATCGGCGTACCGATAAGTGCGATATACTTGACCGGATTGAGTTCTTTCAGGGAAAATTCCAGGCCAAGGGCAAACAGCAGCAGTGCGACACCAATTTCGGCCAGCTTTTCCACCTCATGCGGGTCAGATACCGCACCGCCACTAAAGGGGCCAATAAGAACTCCGGCCAGAATATAGCCAAGGATCAGGGGCTGCCGAAACAGCTGCGCCAGCAGGCCGCCCAGCAAGGCAGCAACAACGATAATGATCAGATCAGCGGCAATTCCCATAGACTGTCTCTTTATCCGTCAGGCTCGCAGGCCATGCCCACGACCCAGCATCTCTGCGGCGTCCATAACCACCATGAATGCATCCGGATCATGAGCCCGGATAATGTCTCGTAAGACCGTAATGCGTCGCGCTTCAACAGTCACAAAAATCATGGTTTTGTCTTCCCCTTTGGCCAATCCGGTCCCCTTGACGACAGTACCGTGGGGACCTAACTGCTGAACTATTTTCTCTCCAAGCAACTCAACCTGGCCGGAGGTTATATGCACAACCTTCTCTGACAAGGCACCGGTCAGAAGCATATCAACACACTTGGCTGTTACATAAATACTGATAAGACTCCAAAGAGCCCTTTCCGTATCATGAAAAACCACTCCTGCAGAAACAATGATAACGACATCACAAGCCAGAATAAACTGTCCCGCTTTCATGTTTGTACGTGCGGCCACCATCCGTGCAATGGTCGAGGTTCCCCCTGCAGAAGCATTCCCCCTGAGCATTAAGCCGATCCCGACGCCAATAGCTATACCACCGTACAATGTGGCCAGAAGCGTTTCATGGCTGAGGGGTTCAAGGGTTAGATAAACACGAAACAGATCAACAAAAAAAGAACTAAGAGCTATAGAGAATACGGAACGCAAGGCAAACGCAGTGCCGAGCATACTCCAGCCGCATAACAAAATCGGCATATTGATGGCAAGCATCAACATGCCGATTGTCATCCCGCTAAGATAGCTGAGGAGAATCGCCATACCGGCAGTCCCCCCCGTCGTTATACGGTTCGGAGCTAGAAATAGCACAATACCAAGAGCCATAACTGCAGCCCCCAGGGTATAGTAACAGGCATTGCGAACTTCAGTTTGAATTTTCATAGCAGCATCATTGTCGTTGGATAATCATTTACCCTTTCAGGCCATCAATAACTGCTGCGACCTCATCACGAAGTTGTTTATTCCCCTGCCCGTTTTCAAGGCGCAAAAACTGATTAAAATGGTCGATAGCTTCTTCAACACGGTCCTGATCCAAGCAAATATAACCAAGCGTCAGAAAGCCCCCCGGGGAAGCAGCGTCAAGCTGTAACCCTTTAAGACAATATTCTTCAGCTGTTTCCAGCTGCTCTTTATCGTAATATAGATCAGCAAGATTGAGCAGGGGCTGAGGGTCTTCAGGATCAAGTTCGGCCGCCTTTGCAAAAAATTCAAGGGCTTCCTCTGCACGCTCCTGTGCCAGGCAGATATCCCCAAGAGCATTTAAGGCAAAAACTGAATCCGGATCGATGCTAAGCGCCTGACGACAAGCACTCTCGGCAGCTTCAGGATCATCGATATTCACATAAGCCATAGCTTTACTGACCCAGGCATCAACCTCTTCCGGCTCAAGATCAATAATCTGCTGATAGGTTTTCAGCGCTTCGGCATTTTTATTTTCTTCAAGATACAGATCTCCCAGGGTAAAAAGCAGATCAATATCTTCAGGGGCCAATTGCAGACCTGCTGACAAACTTTTATAAGCCTGTTTGTATTGCCCATTTTCGACCTGGGCCTCAGCGAGTAATTGCCAGGTCTCAGCCGCAGGTTGCAAATCAATAGCCTGCTGAAGAAAGCTGATTGCGGCTTTCAGATCACCATCATCCAGCGCTCGACTACCCTGTTCAAATAAATCTTCTGCAGACATTACGATGTACCTCCACTAACAATTAAAGTCCTTCTCCGGCGTATCCGGAGAGCGGGCACCAGTATTAATCAGAAACTGGTCAGCGTTCTAGCTAAACCCTTCTAAAAGGCATTTTTCCGGACGACCTCAATTTTAAAACCGTCAGGATCTGTGACGAAATAAAACTTTGGCGGGCTGCCTGGCAACCCTTTCATCGGCGTGGGGTTGAGCCCCATATCGGTATGTCGTTGATGAGATCCCTCAAGATCAGCGACGCCAACAGCCAGGTGCGAATATCCATCACCAATCACATAAGGCTGCTGCGGATCATAATTATAGGTAAGCTCCAGTTCAAAAGGTAATCCGGCCGAGGTCATATAACTTAAGGTAAATTTATGCTCCGGATAATCCTTTTTACGGGATATCTCAAAACCAAAAGCATCACGATAAAAGTTTTCTGATGCTTCAAGATTCATCACCCGGTAACAAATGTGTATCATCGGATATTCCATAAACACTCCTTATAAGAATATTTTGTTAAATTGACATTATGCCGGTAGCTGATTATAGTCGCGGGCATGAGAGCCATATTCCTATCAGATGCCCATCTGCGTCAACCGCAGGATAGAAACTACCAGTTATTAATTGATTTTCTTAATCAGCAAAAACAACTGGACGCCCTTTTTTTACTCGGAGATATTTTCGAATTCTGGCTGGGTTACCAGCATCTGGTATTCACACCCTACATGCCCTTACTGGAAAAACTGAGGCAGTTGACCCAGAACGGAACGAAACTTTATTTCGTTGAAGGCAATCATGATTTTTTGCTGGGACCCTATTTTACCGAGACCCTGAAATGCTCAATCATAACCACCCGGCAGACCCTCACCTGGGATAATGTCAAGCTACACGTTTGCCATGGTGACTTGCTGAACCCGGGAGCGGGTTATCTCCAATTACGAAAATTCTGGCGCTGTAGTCCGGTTCAGGCGCTTGCAAAGATCGTTCACCCGGACCTGGTCTGGAAGTTCGCCATCTGGCTAAGTAACAAAAGCAGCAAAAACGACCCGAACCGCCCCCATCACAACCCACTCCCCCACCTGCGTCGTTATGCTGACAATATTGCCGCAGGGTGTGACTTCATCATCTGCGGTCATTTTCACTTTCCAACCACAGAACAACACAAGAAGACTCAACTGATCGCACTGGGCGACTGGATAACCCAATTCAGTTACGCCGAACTAAAAGATGGCGTCATGCAACTGAAATCTTATTCCCCCGAGCGCGATTGATCACACAAGAGGATCGTTCCCTCAGTCCCCAGCTTTGAACTTTTTTCAACCAGATCTTTAAGATTCAGGGTGCCAAGGTTTTCGGCAATAACTGTCTCAAGTTCAAGGTACGACTGCAATGCAACCTGAACCTGCGGGTGCTGAGACAAATGGCGTACCTCTTTGCCGTAATGACGCATATCCTGATAAAACTGCTGCAGGGTTAAACTATCAGCAGCACGCCCAAGCTGATAGAGAGAGCGCCCGGACTTACTCTGTAACTCAGCCACAAAGCCAAGTTTTACCAGGGATTTCAAAATACTGCGACACAATCTGGGAGGAGCGAAGATAAAACTGGCCAACTGTTCCTGTCCCATAGCGCCCTGACCATTCTGAAAACGCTCAGCCAGGGTTACCATCATGGCCAGTGCGATCTCTTCATAACTGTTACGACTGACTTCACTGCGACGCAGATCTCTACCACTGGTCCGCAAATTCTGTTTGGCATAACAGATCCCAAGGCCAAACAGTACAATCACCCACGATAGATAAACCCAGACCATAAATATCGGTAACGCCGCCATGGTGCCATAAATCGCGTTATAGCGGCCAACACCGACCTGAAAATGAACGTAACCGACCTGAGCCAGTTGCCACAGGGTACCACCGACAATTCCCCCGGCCAGAGCTGCCCGCCAGTCAACCCGGGTGTTCGACATGAAAATATACAACCCGGAAAAAGCCAGCCACATAAAGACGAAAGGAATAATTTTAAACAAGGTCAGGACCAGAGTGCCAACCATGTGCATTTCCATCAGAGTCTGCACGACGCGATTGCTGGCCAGGCTCGATGTCATGGAAATTGCGCTAATCACCAGCACTGGACCAACCAGAATCACCGACAGATAATCGGAAAAACGCCGGAGAAATGGTCGTACTGATGGCACCCCCCAAACATGATTGAAACTCTTTTCAATATTTGTCAGTAGTGAAACAACGGCCAACAGTAAAAAGACCAGTCCAAATGCCCCTAACTGCGCAACCTGGGTGTTATTGATATAACCAAGAATCGCATCGGCGATGTGGCCATTGCCAACATTCAGTTTTTCCAGAATCAACGGCTGCAACAGGTTCTGGACCCCAAATGCTTTTAGTAAAGCAAAAGTCAAGGCCAACAGTGGGACCAGTGATAGCATAGAATAGTAGGTCAATGCGGCTGCCCGAAGAAGCGTCTGATTAGCCGCAAAATCACTGATCACCAGGGCAACAGTCTGAATCTGACGCAACCCCAGACGTTTTAACCAGCTTAATTCCGTGGGATTATGCCCCCAGATCAGCTCGCTGATCCAAATCCGCCAATATTCCGTCAGAGATTTGTTTGCCATAAGTTAAAACCAGTAATAATTGTTTTCGCGAGGGCCTGTATTTAATTAGACCTTACGCAATGTCTACCACACCATGGCCCTTTATTACAGAGCAACCTGTTCAACGGGCATACCCAGTTTTTCCACATCATCAGCATATTCCACACTATGCCCGACCAGTACCACCTGCAACTGTTCAGGGTGCAGATACTGCTGACACACCCGCAACACGTCTGCTACCGTAACTGCTGAAATATGTTCCTGATAATGTTCTAAATAATCCCGTGGATAATCAAAATAATCAAGCCGAACCTGACGTGCGACTACGTCATGAGTGTTGTCAAAAGCAAAGACAAAAGAGTTGATCAGACTTTGTTTCGCAAGTTCCAGCTCCGCCTCAGACACAGGTTCGCTTCGAATTTGTCTGATCAATTTTAACATAAGAGCAACGACTTCTGGTGTGGACGCACTTTTTGTCTCTGAGCTGGCAATAAAAAACCCCGGCAAATAACGACCTACCTGGAAATAGGAATAAACAGAATAAGCAAGACCACGATTGGATCTGACTTCTCGCATCAACCGCGAGTTAAAACCACCTCCGCCAAGGATAAAGTTGGCAACCAAAAGTGCATACTGATCGGGATTATCCTTACTGATACCATCATGCCCCATCAGAATCGTCGTCTGTGGAATATCCTTATTCACAAGTAGAATCCTACCAGGCGGAGCCTCTGGCAATGTTGGAATTTCACGAACAAAAGAATCTCCTGTCGGCCAGTTACTCAACAAACCTTCAAATTGTTTCTTAACTTTTACAGGGCTGACATCACCGGAAATAGCGAACCAAAAGTTTGCCGGATGAAAAAAACGCTCATGAACTTTTCGCAGATCATCACGGGTTATGGCATTGACGGTCTCACGTGTAGCGGAAGCACCAAGGGGATGGCCACCGGCTAGAGATTCATCGAGCAATCGCTGCGCAATAGCCCCGGGCTCATCATTCTGGCGCTGGATCCCTTCGAGCAGTTGTTGACGAGCTAACTCAAACCGGGTCTGGTCAAAAGCCGGATCGCGCAACAGATCGGTCAAAATTTCGAGGGAACGGGAAAGATCATCCCGATGCACGGCGAGGTTAACAGTGTAACCATAGAGTCCACTCTCAACACTCAATGCGGCGGCCATTCCTTCGAGTTCACGTTCGACCTGGTCAGCGCTTGAATTCCGGGTTCCGCCAGTGGCCAGAGTGCGCGCAAACAGCGCCGAAAGACCGGTTTTGTCTAGTGGGTCATAGATACTTCCGCCCTCAACCATCAGAGTCAGATTGACCAGAGGCAGTTCATGATCCTCTTTCAGATACAGGCGTGCACCGTCTACAAGACGCTCAACACCAACATCAGGGAAATGAAACTGCAGGGGTGGAAAAGTTAACTGATCGGGACGCTTTTGAACTACAGATGAGTTCGGCAGACAACCAGCCAACAGACAAACGGCAAGAATATAGGCAACGAGCTTCATTAGAGTTGATCTCCCCGGCTCAAAGTGGCCACGGTTTTGTTGTCCTCAGTAAAATAGCGCTTGGCAACGGCCATGACGTCTTCTGGTGTAACTTTTTTCAGCATCGCTTCATAGTTGACAAGATACTGCCAGTCACCCAACGCCTGGTAGGAAGACAAAATGCGCGCCAGGCCGGAATTATCCTGCAAACGACTCAGCATTCCGGTGTTGATTTGTTTTTTAGCTTTATTCAGTTCGGCATAGGTCACCGGATCAAGCTTCAAGCGCTCAAGCTCATTGTACAATGCCTTTTCAACCTGAGCAAAAGATACACCCTGGCGTGGCGACAGCGCTAAAATCATCAGGTTATCATAACGTGATCCGGGTGCCGTAAAGCTCCCGGCATTGAGCACCAGCTGCTGTTGCAGAACCAGTGCCTGATAGAGGCGCGAAGTGCGCCCTTCGGTCAAAATCTGCATAATCACATCGAAGACATAATCGTCATAGTCAGGCATGGTCGGCTTGTGGAAGGCCACCATCATCTGCGCTTCGGCGTCAAAATCAATATGAACACGCCGCTGCCCGTTTTGTGGTGGCTCCTTGTCTGTCACGACAGGAACAGGAACACCAGGATCAAGAGGGCCAAAGTAACGCATAATCAGATCAAGAGCCTGGGCACTGTCAAAATCCCCGACCAGAGTAATAACCATATTAGCGGGCCGATAATATTTCTGAAAGAAACTGCGAATATTTTCGAGGCTTAAGTTATCAATGTCGGAATTCCAGCCAATGACAGGGTCACGGTAAGGGTGCACTTTAAATGCTGTCGCCAGTAGAGTCTCATAAAGCATCCCCCCGGGGTCACTTTCATAAGACCTGCGCCGTTCCTCATGAACCACATCACGTTCGGTGTAGAATTCACGGAACACGGCATTCTGTAAACGATCTGATTCTATAGCCGCCCACAATTCCAACTTATTGGCAGGCAGATTAATCAGATAAGTGGTCTGATCCTTTCCGGTAAACGCGTTATACCCCATCCCGCCGTTTTCTGAGTAAATGCGGGAAAATTCATCCTTCACAACCAGAGTACGATGTTGTCCCTGGAGAGTTTTGAGCTGAGCCTTAAGCTGGTCCAGTTCAGTCTGATCATGATCAGGCTGATTTTTCAGCAGATCAATTCGGCTGCCAAGGGTTTCTATTTGGTCCAGAAGTTTCTTTTCAGCCTGATAATTTCTGGTACCCAGAGTTTTGGTTCCCTTAAATAGCATATGTTCAAGCAGATGCGCAGCCCCGCGCTGGTTGCTAAGTTCATTGACGGAGCCAACCCTGAAACTGATATAAGCCGCTACCGTTGGTGATGAATGACGCTCAACCAGCAATACAGTTGCACCATTCTCCAATTTATGCTGCTGAACTTTATCAACCAGGGTCTGTGCGCCGGCAGCGGAAACAGAAACAAACAGTATAAAAAGCAAAAAGCTTTTAAGAATAACATGGTTCATAGGCACATATCCTTCTGATTCAGTTTAATCAATAATCTGCTAAGAGCTGGAAACGCTCATGTCGGAGGCCATTCTATCGCAATCGGAGGGAAGAAACCAGAGATGCTTCAGGCAACAAAGCATATCCCCATAAGTAAACCGACAGAAGATATGATAAAAAAACAACCGAAAGGAGCCCTCTTGTTCTTTCACAAAAAGCAGCGTAAGCTAAATTCACATAAGACAAATCGGGAACTTAGTAACACCGATCTAGGCGAATATGAAAGGACAAACTTTTTTCATGCTGATTGCGGATGGCAATATTGCGGTATCTGGCAACCAAGAGACGTAGCCAAACTATTTGCCGATAATCAGGTAAGCTTACAAAGTCATCATCAAATATTAACACTGACCAGCGAAATTCAGATCATCAACTTGACCATGGAGAATGAACAAATATGAAACGCATTGCAGTTTTAACCAGCGGTGGCGATTGCTCCGGTATGAACGCTACGGTCCGCGCCGTTGTCCGTGCCGGACTGGTCTGCGGCCTAGAAGTTATAGGCATTCAAAAAGGCTACCAGGGGCTTATTGACCGCCTTTATGAGATTATGTCCACGAAATCAGTCAGTAATGTTCTACAGCGTGGCGGCACTTTTCTGCAAAGTGCCCGTTGCAAAGAGATGCGCACTGAAGAAGGGTTACGACTTGCCTGCCAGAATCTCAAAGGAATGGGGGTTGAAGGGCTCATCGTTATTGGTGGAGACGGCTCCCTTAGGGGCGCGCACGCCATCAACAGCCATGGAATTCCGGTAATAGGCATTCCTGCATCCATTGACAATGATATCCCTTTCACCGATACATCGTTGGGGGTTGATACGGCTTTAAACAACATCATCCGCGCCGTTGACAATCTGAAAGATACTGCAAGTTCTCACGACCGGGCATTTATCGTTGAGATTATGGGACGTAATTGTGGTTATTTGGCCGTCGTTGCCGCTATTGCTTCTGGTGCTGAATACAGCCTGATCCCCGAAGAACCGTATGATCTCAACCAAATCTGTACATCGTTGCGGAAACGTTACCAGGAAAAACGGACCAACGCCATTATCTTGGTTGCTGAAGGAGCAGGAAAAGCCCAGGATATCGCAACCCAGATAAAGGACAGTATTGGTTTTGAAACCCGCGTCATTGTCCTTGGCCATTACCAGCGTGGTGGTTCCCCCTCGGTCTTTGACCGCACTCTCGGGGCCCGCTTCGGTCAGTCTGCCGTTGAAGCATTGTTAAATGGCGTTGGAGGAAAGATGGTAGGCCTTGACGGTGCCGATATTGTCCTGACCGACCTTGAGCAGGTAACCAGCGCCGGAATCAGGCCGATCAACCCGCTCTACCCGCGCCTGGCCAACCAACTCTCTTTATGACGGAAAAAAAGGAGCGAGTGGACCTATAAAATAAGGTCCACTCGCTGACAATCCTGCCACTATTCACCGAAAACAGTTTTCTTTACCAGCTTGCAGCCCCTTGCGAACTGTCAACTAAATGCTACCCTTTTAATATGCACAACAGTCAATTCCCCTGATACTGCTGCAGAAAGGAGTCTTTCGTGGAAGATCTGCGTCTCAACTCCGACTCACTACGCTGGCGATGCGAAACGACCCAATTTCAATTCACCTCAACGGCTGACCTCCCCCCCCTTGACATGACCATCGGACAGGAACGTGCCCTTGCGGCCATCGATTTTGGCCTGGGAATCAATGACTGCGGCTTCAACCTGTTCATTCTGGGCCATCCGGGCAGCGGTCGCTCTTCAACCATTAAAAAAATACTGGAATCAAAGGCGCAGGACCAGGAGCCACCTTCGGACTGGTGCTATGTTTATGACTTCAATGGTGGCAGCAACCCGGAACATATCCGACTGCCAGCGGGCAAAGGGCCAGAGCTGAAAAAAGATCTCGACAAACTGGTGGAACGTCTTACAGAAGAAGTGCCTAAATGTTTTGACAGCAAGGAATATCAGGAGCAGAAAAAGAGAATCAGCCAAACCTACCAGGAGACCAAAAAGAAACTCTTCCAGACTCTGGAAAAACTCTGCTTTGAGAATGGCTTTTCTATTCAACAGGCTCCAAACGGACTGGTTTTAGTGCCCCTTAAAGAGGGTAAACCAATTTCTCAAAAGGATTTTGAAGACCTTTCAGCAGAGCAGCGCGACAATCTCGACCAGAAAGGGACCATGCTCCAGGAGCACATCGATGATTTTCTGCTGAACATTAGAAAAATCGACGACGAGTTACGTGAAAAGATCATGAACGTGGCCCGTGAGGTGCTGCTTTACACCATAGGCCACCTGTTTGAGGCCCTTGAAACAAAATATTCTTACCAGAAACGGGTCATAGAACATTTCAGCCACTGCAAAAAAGACATCATCAAGCAAATTGAAGAACTTCACGACCAGGAGCAACCCCGCATCCACATTCCCGGTCTGACGCCACAGCCAAGCGGCCCAACTTTTGAAAATTACCGGGTAAACCTGATTATAGATAATACGACACTGAAAGGAGCCCCGGTTATCTACGAAGCCAACCCCACCTATTTCAATGTCTTCGGAAGAATTGAACACATTATCCAGATGGGGAGCGCGGTCACCGATTTCCATATGATCAAGGCCGGAGCATTGCACAAAGCCAATGGCGGCTACCTGATACTTGACTGTCGTGAGGTCCTGCTGAACCTTTTTACCTACGAAGCGTTGAAGCGGACGATTCGTAACAAAGAAATTCGTATTGAGGATATGGCAGAGCAATACCGCCTGATCGCGACCTTAAGCCTGAAACCGGAAGCCATTCCATTGGAATGCAAAATCGTCCTGATTGGCACGCCGGAACTCTATTACCTGTTGCTGCAGATGGACCCCGATTTTCGCAAATATTTCAAAGTGAAGGTCGACTTCGACCAGATGATGCGCAACAGCTACGGCAATATCCAGTTATTTGCCATGTTTATCGGATCAAAATGCCGTGATGAAAAGTTGCTTCATTTTGAACCGGAGGCGGTATCACGCACCATAGAATTCTCCGCACGCCTGGTTGAAGATCAAAAACATTTATCAGCCAGTTTTTCTGCCATTACGGATCTTATCCACGAAGCTTCCTATTATGCCAATCGGGAGCATGCACTTTTAGTGTCGGCCATTCACGTTGAACAGGCGCTGGAAGCACGCATTTATCGCTCCAACAAAATGGAAGAGCGCATCCGCGAATTGATCAAGGAAGGTACTATTTTTATTGACACTGAAGGAGCTGTCATCGGCCAGATCAACGGCCTTGCCGTCTACCAGCTCGGGGACTACAACTTTGGAACCCCGTCCCGCCTGACAGTCAGAACCTATCTGGGGAAGAACGGTATTATCAATATTGAACGGGAGGCCAAATTATCGGGATCGATTCATGATAAAGGCCTGTTGATTCTCAGTGGCTTCTTCGGCGAACGCTTTGGTAGTGATAAACCCCTCACCCTGTCAGCTTCAATCTGCTTTGAACAGAATTATGGTGGAATCGACGGCGACAGCGCATCCAGCACGGAACTCTACGCCTTACTTTCAAGCCTGTCGCGCCTGCCGCTGCGCCAGGATATTGCTGTCACAGGCAGTGTCAATCAATTGGGGAAAGTTCAGCCTATCGGTGGCGTAAATCAGAAAATCGAGGGTTTTTATGCCCTCTGCAAAGCCCGTGGACTGACCGGACAGCAAGGTGTCATTATTCCTGCAGCAAACACCAAAAACCTGATGCTGAAAACGGAAGTCATCAAAGCGGTCGAACGCGGACAATTCACGATCTGGAAAGTCGACAGAATTGATCAGGGGATCGAAATCCTCACCGGAGTAGAAGCCGGTAAGTTGCAGGAAGATGGGTCCTGGACACCGGGGTCGGTGAATGACCGGGTCAATAAGCGCCTGATAGAAATGGCCGAAATTGCCATACAGTTTGGTAAGAATGACAAGTAGACGAATACAAAATTGCGGTCATTGCAAGATCATACATCACGCGGATATAAACAGGCTGGCGTCTACCGGACGGTAGCCTGTCTGGTCATAATGTCAAGTCTGATTGCAGGGATACACAACTAAGCATCAAACCCAGCCCAACCCAGTTCCCTAACATTCTTTAATCAAGCTCACAATTCTTATTGTTGCCCCCCCTTTATTATTACCTTTCTGGTAATGTATTATATAGAAATACATTCTCACTGCTGAGAAGCGGACACTGGGTTCATACCACCAGCGTCTTAACTGTAAAACGATTCGCTACCTTCTCTTCCACGGTATGCGCGAGCGGTACGAAGGAGTTTTCTATGTCTTATTCTTTACCAGATTTACCTTACGATTATGCGGCACTTGATCAGCATATCGATGCCAGAACCATGGAAATCCACCACACAAAACATCACCAGGCCTACATTAACAACCTTAATAATGCGCTGAAGGATTCCCCCCTAAGTGCAAAGCCGATCAATGAACTGGTTGCAAGACTTGAGGAAGTCCCTGATACCATTGTTACGGCAGTTCGCAACAACGGCGGCGGGCATGCCAATCACAGTCTGTTTTGGACCATTCTCAGCCCTGACGGGGGCGGTGTTCCTGGCGGTGAATTATCCAAAGCGATTGACAGAGACCTTGGAGGCTTCAATAAATTCAAGGAAGTCTTTACCCAGACGGCCTTAGGCCGATTCGGCAGTGGCTGGGCATGGCTGAGCCTGACCCCGGCGGGACAACTGATGATCGAGAGTACTCCGAATCAGGACAGCCCCCTGATGCATGGGAACATTCCGGTGCTGGGCCTTGATGTGTGGGAACATGCCTATTACTTGAAGTATCAGAATCGTAGGGCTGAATACATTGACGCATTTTTTGACATTATCAACTGGCGGGAAGTCGAGCGTAGATTTCTAGAGTAAATGCTTAAAACAAAAGCGGAAGGTTCCGGCGCCGGGACCTCCCGCTTTAAAGCAATGACAGGAATCGTACCTAGAAGCGTTACCCCTTTTCATTCCCCTTTTTCTTTTCATAGGCATCCAGCACTTCTTCAGCTTTTTGATGCCCAATTTCAATCATTTCTGCCGCCTTTTCAAATTCATAAATGGTACAGATATTTTTGGGCAGTTCGATGAGAACATCAGGAGAATGACCTGCCAACTTATAGTTGGCGATGGTCGATTGCATCGCATCAATACTCATCGAAATCACATCAAAAAAGCCCGTCTCGTCATCTTGCCCATTGCTGTTGAACATATCCTGCAGGCCATTGACAAAATCATAGACCTTCTGATGATACCAGGTCCGTGCCATACTCTTGTCCGGAACCGCTTGCGGCACTTCACTGTAAGCAGCCTTTCCACTTAAACTGACGGCAATGGTCAAGTCTGTCATGTCCCGCAACGTTGGTGCAATTGGCACAGGATTAAGTAACCCACCATCGACCAGCAGCCGCCCGCCATACTCAAATGCCGAAAAGACCGTCGGGAAAGCAATCGAAGCCCGGATAGCGTCAAACAGCGGACCTTGAGATAGCCAGACTTCCTTGCTATTTTCCAGATCCGTCGCTACGGCAGTAAAGCTGATGGGCAAATTTTCAATGTCCCTATCACCAATGAGATCCTTCAACGTTTCAATAATCCGCTCTCCTTTAAACAGAGCCTTGCCGCTGAAAGAGACATCGAGCAGTTTTAAAACATCAAGACGATCAAGGGCACATACCCATTTGGTATAACTATCCAGTTCTCCGGCAGCATAAATGCCCCCAATCAGAGCTCCCATTGACGAACCGGATATAGAACGAATCTCGTAGCCACGCTTTTCAAGTACTTTGATGATACCGATGTGAGCTAATCCGCGGGCACCACCGCTCCCCAGAACCAATGAAACTGTTCGCTTAGACATATTTTCAATTCCCCTCATTATTCCTCAATTAACCTGCCATCTGAATCTAATATTGCCATGACTGCATCCCGTTAAACAATCAACCTTGAATTAAATTCATCTCAACAATCAAGGCATCATGAGAGTTCATCGCCAAAAGCAGCTCAAATCCTCAAAAAAGCACAAAAAAGTTGCGATTCACATCGATCCGCAGGTATAGTGCCGTCTTCGAAAACGATTAAAGGAGTTGATCAAATGATTACAGCAATCAGTCCCATCGATGGACGTTATGCGTCCAAGGTGACCGAACTGGAAGAGTGTTTTTCTGAATACGCCCTACTCAAAAATCGGGTTAAAGTTGAAGTCATGTGGCTCATCACTCTTTGTGGTGAAGCAGGCATTCCGGAATGTCGGGCATTAAATGCTGAAGAAGACGCCAAATTGCGTCAGATTGTGGCTGACTTCACCCCGGAAGAAGCCGAAAAAATTAAGAAGATCGAAGCTGTCACCAATCATGATGTCAAAGCTGTTGAGTATTATCTCAAAGAGCAGATTGCCGGATCCTCGCTGGAGGAAATCAGCGAATTCATCCACTTCTCCTGCACATCAGAAGACATCAACAATCTGTCCCATGCATTGATGCTGAAAGACGGTCTGGCGGCCATTGTTCCTCTGCAGCAGCAAATTATTGACGGCATTGCCAAGATGGCCCTGCAGTTCCGTGACGTGGCCATGCTGGCACGCACCCACGGCCAAACCGCATCACCGACAACCATCGGTAAGGAACTTGCGGTTTTTGCCAATCGTCTGACCAGACAAGGCAGCAAAATTGCCGAAGTCGAACTGCTTGGCAAACTCAACGGTGCGGTCGGTAACTTTAACGCCCACCTGTCGGCCTATCCAAATGTTGACTGGGTGGCTCTGGCCAAGCAGGTCATTGAAGGCGAACTCGGTCTCAAGCAAAACCTGTTCACGACCCAGATCGAACCCCACGATTACATGGCCGAATTGTTTGACGCCATGGCACGCTGGAATACCATCCTGATCGATTTCAATCGTGACATCTGGACCTACATTTCCATGGCCTACTTCGGTCAGAAAACCATCAAGGGTGAAATCGGATCATCGACCATGCCTCACAAGGTTAACCCCATCGACTTTGAAAATTCCGAAGGGAACTGTGGCCTGGCAAATGCCATTTTCCAACACTTGTCCACCAAGCTGCCGATTTCCCGCCTGCAGCGTGACCTGACCGACTCCACCGTACTGCGTAACATGGGAGTCGGTTTCGGCTACAGCATGATCGCCTACAAATCGACCCTGAAAGGGATGAGCAAACTGAAGCTCAACGAACAGAACCTGGCTGACGATCTTGATAAAGCCTGGGAAGTTCTTGCTGAACCTATTCAAACCGTCATGCGCAAGGCCGGCATTGAGAAGCCCTACGAAAAGCTTAAAGAACTGACCCGCGGCAACAAGATTGACCGTGAAACAATCCGCCAGTTCATCAACGGCCTAGAGCTTGAAGCTGAAGACAAGCAACGACTGCTCGACATGACACCTGGCAGCTACACCGGAATGGCCAACCAGATCGTTGATTTTCTTGATTAACAATATCTCAATTTATTAAAAACGATTAAGACCGTAGATATTCTCTACGGTCTTAATCGTTTTATTGCTTCGGTTCCAAGCGTAAATGACAAATGGTCTCAACTGTTTATAAAAGACCATAGAGACAGATCTAAACATTCAGGCTTTAACCTTCAATATTTATTCAAAAAAGCACTCCGCTATACATTCGTTCAGTTTTTTTAACACAGAGGGCATAGTCGCCTTGAAGTTTACCGCAAAGTCATTTTCAGAGATCTGGATGACTTCGGCATTGATAACAAATTGGGTATTCATTTTCTTTTGATCCAAAAGGGAAAAAATCAGTTTGACCTCATCCCCCAAGGCTAAGGTCTTAATCTCACTTTCGATAGAACACCCCCCCAGAGACAAAGTTAAAAGTGCACCGAGATAAATCTGATCTTTGCATTTAAATTCGATACTTTTATTCCTCATTCTCATCTGCAGGTGCTGTCTGTTCGCACTTTCTTCCAAATATTTTTCAGCATCGTCCATGCTGTTGACATAAACGGGAACATAGCCTTGTTGCCTTATGCTCAGGTTATTCATTTGGGTGTAGATTACACTTTTATCATTAACGACTCTGACAATGTCTTTCATGCCTTGCGTAACCAGAAATTGCATGATTTTCAATAACACCGGAATAGCGGAATTGTGCCCAAAATTGACCAGAGTCAGATCATTAATTACGGAAAAGTTCGGTTTTAGTTCGGAAACGGCTTTGCGGATATCATTGAAAATCTCTTCAAGATCATCTTTCGTGACATAACCAACAAAGGCACAATAAAGCCTGTTCCTGCGTTTATTGATTTCAACCTTTGACTTGAGTCGATCTTCAGACATACGAAAAACCTTGGCAGAAAATACAATAAGAGTTCAAAAACTCCCTATCATAAATGAATATAAAATGTAAAAACAGAAGGAAAATTAAGAAGGGTCCTATGGTCACAAGCCTTTTAAGTATAAAAGCACCTTGGATATCAAACAAGTCAGATCTGCCACCACCCTCAGAACCCTGAGCCTCCAACAGTTCCCCCTGCCGTTTACATTTCCTACTTATCTACTATAGTATATAAAAGAGGTTTACACTTAACTTCTTCGTCACGGAACAACAAATTCAGAAGCATAGAGAATCATTCCGGTCATAAAACATTGAGACACCTGTGCTATCAAGATTATTCAAGTTGGATGGAAGGCCGACCATAGTAAGGGGGCAGAGAAGATAACAGATAGAAGACTCAAAGAGGAGGCCTTATGCTGATCTTGTTGATGCTACTTCTGACGATCTGGCTGTTACTTGTTTATGAAGCATCATTAGCCATACATAGCGTGGCAACGGGTCTTTTTGTCATCCTTGTGTGTTGGCACTGGCCCCTACCCGTCCAGATAGCCATCTGGGCATTATTTCTGATTGGCGCATTGTTGTTTAACGTCAAGCAACTGCGCAAACCTTTTATCACCAAGCCGGTTCTGGCGTTTTTTCGCAAAATCAAACCACAGTTGTCAGAGACTGAGCAGGCAGCCCTTAATGCCGGCGACGTCTGGTGGGACGGCGAGCTGTTCAGCGGCCGCCCGGACTATCAGAAGCTCCTTGATACACCAGAGGCAACACTGACCAAACAGGAGCAGGATTTCATCGATGGCCCCGTCAGCCAGCTGTGTGAAATGCTTGATGACTGGGACATCACTCACCAACGTCAAGACCTGCCTCCCGAGGCCTGGAAATTCATCAAGGACAAAGGCTTCTTTGCTCTGATTATCCCGAAACAGTACGGGGGACTTGAATTTTCCCCGACCGCAAATTCACACATTATCACCAAATTGGCCACCCGCAGCCTGACGGCCGCTGTCACGGTGATGGTTCCGAACTCACTCGGCCCGGCTGAGTTACTCCTCCATTACGGAACCCAGCAGCAGCGTGATTATTATCTACCGCGTTTGGCATCGGGCCAGGAGATTCCCTGCTTTGCCCTGACCAGTCCTCAAGCGGGCAGCGACGCCGCGTCAATTCCTGATCGTGGTGTTGTCTGTCATGGTCAATGGCAAGGCCAGCAGGTCATCGGCATGAAACTGAACTGGGACAAGCGCTATATCACCCTCGGTCCGGTTGCTACCTTGCTGGGGCTGGCATTTCGGCTTTATGACCCGGATCATCTGCTCGGTCCTCAAACTGACCTTGGCATTACCTGCGCCCTGATTCCCGCCGCTACTCCCGGGATTGACATTGGCAGACGACACAATCCGCTCAATGTACCGTTTATGAACGGTCCTAATCAGGGGCACGATGTCTTTGTGCCACTTGATATGATCATCGGCGGTCAGGATGGTGCGGGAAAAGGTTGGCAAATGCTCATGCAATGCCTGTCAGCCGGCCGCGCTATTTCCCTGCCAGCACTCAGCCTCGGCGCCGCAAAACTGGTCTCCCGGGATACCGGAGCTTACGCTGCGGTCCGCCGTCAATTCGGCCTGGCTATCGGCCGTTTTGAAGGGATTGAAGAAGTTCTGACCCGAATCGCCGGGGAAACATGGCTGATGAATGCCACCCGCGATTTGACCTGTGCCGCATTAAATCTGGGCAAGCAACCGGCCGTTATATCAGCCATTGTCAAACAAAATATGACAGAACGTATGCGCTCCGTTGTGAATGACGCCATGGATATTGAGGGGGGAAAAGGGATCTGCATGGGTCCCAACAACCACTTGGCTGCAGCCTATCAGGCAATACCAATCGGCATCACGGTGGAAGGGGCAAATATCTTGACCCGTAGCATGATTATCTTCGGTCAGGGGGCAATCCGCTGTCATCCCTGGGTGGTCAGAGAACTACAGGCCGCTGAGAATCCTAACAAGAGTGAAGGCCTGGAGCAATTTGATCATGCGTTCTGGGCTCATGTCGCCCTCAGCTTGCGTAATGCAGCATCGGCCTTGTTTTATGGCCTGACGGCCGGAATCTTCATCTCCACCCCTGAGTCGCGTCACAAACGGGTCTACCAACATCTGACTCGCTTCAGCACAGCATTTTCTCTCACTAGTGATGTCCTGATGGCGACCCTCGGTGGAAGTCTTAAGCTGAAAGAAAAATTAACGGGGCGCATGTCTGACATCCTTAGTGAGATGTACCTGCTTTCGGCCGCATTAAAAGCGGTTGAAGCTGATTCAACTGTTGACCAGACTGCGTTGTTCGAGTGGAACTGCCAACACTCGTTCGACAAGATCCAATCCAGCTTTATCGCGATTACCAGCAATCTGCCCAAACCACTCGGCTGGTTGCTCAGAGCCCTGATCTTTCCGCTGGGGCAGCATTATTGCCCCCCCTCCGATGCGTTAGGCAAGCAGGTCGCTGGAGCAGTATTAACTCCTGGACCGCTGCGTGACCTGCTGACCTCAGGTCTGTATCGATCAAACAAACAAGATGCTCCGGATTTCATTCTTGAAGAAGCTTTTCTTCTTACTGTCGCGATTGATCCTCTGGAAAAGACCCTGCGTCATGCGGTTAAAGCTGGAAAATTAGACCAGCACCACGGTGAGCTGCTGAACCAGGCCGTGGAACATGGAATTCTTACCCAGGAACAAGCTCAACAACTGATGCGTGCCCGGCAATTGCGTGACCGGGTTATCGCAGTGGACGCTTTCTAGGAGCCCAAAATGACTCGTACACACGATCACTCAGCTCATAAAGATGAAAGACGCCCTGTCTATATTATTGACGGGGCTCGAACTCCGTTTCTAAAAGCTCAGGGTACACCTGGCCCATTCAGCGCTGCCGATCTTGCCGTCGCAGCAGGACGCCATCTTTTGTTGCGCCAACCATTTAGGGCCAGTGAATTGGACGAAGTGATTCTTGGTTGTGTCATCCCGGCGGCAAGCGAGGCCAATATCGCCAGGGTCGTCTCGTTGCGTCTCGGCTGCGGCGAACGCGTTACCGCCTGGACAGTACAGCGTAACTGCGCCTCGGGGATGCAGGCCCTCGCCAGCGCCGCTGAACGGATCAGCCACGGTTACGCTGATCTGATTGTGGCTGGCGGAACTGAGGCCATGAGCCACGCACCGCTACTTTGGAATCGGACGATGGTTGACAAACTGGCCGCATTGCAACAGGCAAAAAAACTCAGCCAGCGCCTTAAAATTATCAGTTCCATGCGCCCTAAAGATTTTAAGCCGGTCATAGCCCTGCTACAGGGATTGACCGATCCCACCACGAATCTGACGATGGGGCAAACCGCTGAAAATCTGGCCGATCGTTTTCAGATTACCCGTCAGAGGATGGATGAGTTTTCGCTTCGCAGTCACGCACGGCTGGCCCAGGCCACCGATGAGCACAAGTTTCCGGAAATGGTTCCCCTTTACACACCGACAGGAGAATATATCCAGCATGACCAAGGGTTAAGGCGCGATGGAGATCTGACCAAGTTAGGACAGTTAAAAGCGGTCTTTGATCCTCCTTACGGGCGCATCAGCGCAGGAAACAGCGCTCAGGTCACCGATGGAGCAGCCCTGCTGCTCCTTGCCAGTGAGCATGCCGTAGAACGTTACCAGCTTCCAGTTAGCGGAGAAATCCTTGATACGTCATGGGCGGGACTTGACCCTGCACAGATGGGTTTGGGACCTGTTTATGCCATGGATGATCTGCTCCACAAGCACCCACAGTTAACTGACAAAATCGGGCTATGGGAAATTAACGAGGCCTTTGCGGCCCAGGTTCTGGCCTGCCTTGCCGCAATTGAAGATAAAGAATGGCAGCACCGGGAACTTGGTCACCAAACAAGCGTACCACTCATTGACCCACAACACCTTAATGTCAATGGCGGCGCCATCGCCATCGGCCATCCAGTTGGAGCAAGCGGAGCTCGTATTGTCTTGCAACTGTTACAGGCATTGAAACAGCAGCAAAAAAGTTACGGGATCGCTTCACTGTGTATTGGTGGTGGCCAGGGTGGTGCCATGTTGATTCGTGCGACAGGAAATCACGGGAAAGGAGGCCAATGATGAAGACAGGAACACTTAATCACTGGTCATGGGTTATTGATGCCGACAACATTCTGCATGTGACAATAGACCGGGCGGACAAATCACAAAACAGCCTGTCCAGTGATGTTCTGAAGGAGTTTGCCGAACTCATTACTAATATGGAACGCCTGAAACCAAAGGGCGTTGTGCTGCGCTCCGGCAAACAGCATAGTTTTATTGTTGGTGCCGACGTTGCGGAATTTACTGATTTTGCCGATCCCGTTCAGGTCAGCGCCTATATAAAAAGCGTCCATGCGACGCTGCAACGGCTGGAGGATCTGCCGTTTCCCGTATTAGCTGTCATCGACGGTCCCTGCCTCGGCGGTGGTCTGGAACTGGCACTTGCCTGCCGCTACCGCCTGGCCGTTGATGACGACCGGACCATACTGGGTTTTCCGGAAGTAAAGCTTGGTATTCATCCGGGCTTTGGAGGCACCGTCCGCTCCATCCGTCAGTGCGGTTCCCTACCGGCCCTGGAGCTGATGCTGTCGGGCCGCAATCTGACGGCATACCAGGCTTTCAAGCTGGGGCTGGTTGATGCGGCAGTGCCGCGCCGGGTTGTTGACAATGCCATTGCCAGCATCCTCTCCGCAGGGGTTAAACCACGAAAATCCAGTTGGAGTACGCGCCTGACCGACCTGGCTGCCCTGCGTGCGCCTATTGCAGCTTTGCTGAAATCTAAGGTGAAGGGCAAGGCCGACCCGCGCCACTACCCTGCCCCTAATGCATTGATTGATTTGTGGCGTCAGCATGCCGGACATACTGATGCAATGTATCATGCAGAAGCTGAATCGATTGCGCGCTTGATCTGCGGAAGTGTCGCTCAGAACCTGATCCGCGTGTTTTTCCTCCAGACCCAACTTAAGGGACAAAAAAGCGAAGGGGATCCAATCCGCAAAATTCATGTTATTGGCGCCGGAAATATGGGTCGGGATATTGCGTCATGGTGCGCATTGCAAGGGTTGCAGGTCACCTTACAGGACCTGGACAACCAAGTCTTGGCCGATGCCGTTACCAGCGCCAACAAGCTGTTCCGGACAAAACTAAAGAAACATCACTTGATTCAAGCCGCTCACGATCGCCTGCAGATTGATCAAGACGGGCTTGCCGTTCCCCACGCAGACCTGGTTATTGAAGCCATTGTTGAAAACCGCACCATCAAAGAACAGGTATTGAAAAACGTCGAAGCGAGAATGAACCCTACGGCAATCCTGGCCAGCAACACCTCCAGCATCCCCCTGGAAGATTTGGCGGCTTGCCTTGAGAATCCGCAACGATTTGTCGGCATCCATTTTTTCAACCCCGTGGCCAAAATGCCACTGGTTGAAATTGTTGCCGCCCAGACATCGGACCCAGCAGCACTCAGCAGGGCCACCGGTTTTGTCAAACAGATCAAACATCTGCCCTTGCCGGTCAAAAGTGCCCCGGGGTTTCTGGTCAACCGGATTCTAATGCCCTACCTGATGGCTGCGGTACAACTGGTCGAACAAGGCTATGACCGTGACAGCATTGATCAGGCCGCCCTGGATTTTGGTATGCCGATGGGGCCTCTGCATCTTGCGGACAAGGTTGGTTTGGATATTTGTCAATCGGTAGCCGAAACCTTTGCAACCTATTTTAATCATCCAATTCCCGCCATATTGACACAAATGATAGACGACGGATATCTGGGGATAAAAAGCGGACAAGGTTTTTTCAATTATCACAATGGTCACCGGAAGAAATCCTGGCTGAAGACGCTGAGACCCGTAAAAGCGCAACCAGAGCTGGTTGATAAATTGTTAGATCCTCTGCTCGCGGAAGCGCAGGCGTGTCTGGATGAAGGGATCGTCAGCAGCGCAGATCTGGTCGATGCAGGAATGATTTTCGGTAGCGGGTTTGCCCCCTTCACCGGCGGCCCCCTTCATTACCGTAATTCACCGGCGAATGCTCCATAAAAGGTCAAAAGGAGGTCGTCATGACAAAACTTGATGTGATCAGCCCCAATGAAGCACGGACGCTTCCGGCTCTTTTTAAGGAGCGCGTAAAGCGTTCAGCAAACCAGATTGCCTACCGTTATTTCTGTGACCAATCTTCGGAATGGCGTCAGGTCACCTGGCAGGAAACAAGCGCACAGGCAGCGCGTTGGCAACAGGCCCTGGCAGCAGAAAACCTGCAAAAAGGTGACCGGGTTGCTGTCATGTTAAAAAACAGTCTGGAATGGGTTCTGTTCGACTTTGCCGCCAGTGGTCTGGGATTGGTTACCGTCCCCCTGTATGTCAATGATCGTCCTGAAAATTTTGCCTATATTCTCCAGTCAACTGAAACCAGGGTTCTGTTGACCGGAGGCAGTGAACAATGGAACAGGATAGAAGAAGTCAGCGATCGACTGAGCAGCGTGCAGCGCATTGTCACCCTGCAAACCGTTTGCGAAGTCGATTGCGATCCGCGCCTGCGCCAGCTGGATGACTGGTTGTCAGAAACAACAGACGGTGACTACCAGACTCTGGCCGATGATCCCCACAGTCTGGTAACGATTGTTTTTACATCAGGCACAACCGGACCACCCAAAGGCGTAAAACTCAGCCATGACAACATCCTCCAAAATGCCTATGCCGGTCTGCAAATGGTTCCGGTCTATCAGGATGACCAGTTCCTGTCCTTTTTGCCGCTATCGCACATGCTGGAGCGCACGGCAGGTTATTATATTCCGGTTATGACCGGGGCTTGCGTAGCGTTTGTTCGTTCCATCGACCTGTTAGCCCAGGATCTGCTGACCATCAAACCGACTATCCTGGTGACCGTTCCACGTATATTCGAAAGAATTTACAATAAAATGACCCTGAAGCTGGCAGATGAATCCTGGCTGGCCCGCAAGATATTCCAACTGGCGGTCTTTTCTGGCTGGCATCATTTCCAGTATCACCGCAACCGTGAACCATGGGCCATCCAGTTGCTGATCTGGCCACTATTAAAGCTCATTGTCGGCCGAAAACTTGAGCAGCGCCTGGGGGGCCGGTTACGTCTGGCCATAAGCGGTGGAGCACCTCTTTCCCCACCGATTGCGCAGACATTTATCGGGCTGGGAATAACTATTCTTCAGGGCTATGGGCTGACGGAAACAAGTCCGATCATCTCCGTCAACACCATGCAGGACAATCAGCCACTCAGTGTTGGAAAACCCTTGCCTGGAGTATCGATAATGATCGGTGCCAGCCAAGAACTTTTGATCAAAGGTCCCAATGTTATGCTTGGATACTGGAATACGGAGGAGTCAATCATCGATCAGGACGGCTGGTTGCATACCGGTGACAAAGTCAGGATCGACAGAAAAGGCCGCATTCATATTACCGGGCGCATAAAAGATATTATCGTCCTGTCCAGTGGCGAAAAGGTACCCCCAGAAGACCTCCAACTCGCCATTGCCACGGACCCTCTGTTTGAGCAGGTGTTGGTCGTTGGTGAACAACGTCCGGCCATGACTGCCGTTGTCGTGGTCAACCCAAGCCAGTGGAAACTGCTTGCCCAGCGACTGAACCTGAACCCTGATGACGAAGCATCTTTAAATTCACCTCCAGCCAAGCAAGCGTTCCTTGAAAAAATAGCCTTTCGTCTGAAAGAATTTCCTGGCTACGCCAAGATCTACCGCGTGCATGCAACCCTTGCCCCCTGGGATATTGATTCTGGACTGATAACGGCAACGTTGAAAATTCGCCGTAAACAGGTGTTGGAAAAATTCCATGATGCCATTGAACAACTATACGCTCAAATGCGTTAAGTCACCGGTTTAAAGTAGAAAGGCAAATTCAGTTCCCACCTCTCCCGATCATGACTGAGCCTTCATTCATGATCGACAAAAAATGATAAACTTATCAGTACGAAGGCACGAGCGACCAGGTGAAGTTTCTTTAACCACCGGTATTTCAGGAAGGGAGGCTATATGAAAGACAGCATTGTCAGACTGAAAAACCTCTGTGAAATTCTGCTGAATATGGGAGTTACCCAAACGCCTAATGATCAGGAAATCAAAAAAATGATTTTGGAGCTGGAAGCAACAATTGTTAAGGAAATGGAATTATTAAAGGAAAGAGTATCACAGTCAGAATTTGAATAAATTTCACCGCGAATAGTGCGTTGAAATAGCCAACATTCCCCCTGCAGAGCAGACAGAAGCACCCTGCAGGGGGGCTACCAATAATCAGAATTTCTCTTTCTTGATCCGCCTTACGAGAAGAGATACCTCTTTCCAGCGCTCTTTCTCAACCCGATCAGCACTTTTATTTTGGCGCTGAGCCTGGTAGGCGAGTTCGCGCTTCATTTTTTGGTAATTTTCCAACCGTTCAGCCGGGATATCTCCTCGCTCAACAGCCGCCTGGACCTGACATCCGGGTTCGTGAATATGACTGCAATCAACAAAGCGGCACTTAAGTCCAAGTGCTTCAATTTCTGGGAACACCGCCTCCATTCCCTGAGAACCGTCCCAAAGACCAATTTCACGAATGCCAGGGTTATCAATTATAACCCCACCCTGCGGCAACAGGATCAAGTCCCGCGACGTAGTAGTATGTTTACCTTTACCAACCTGAGCACTGACTGCGCCAGTAACCTGCACATCGGTTCCATACAAACGATTTACCAGTGTCGACTTTCCTGCGCCTGAAGAACCCAGCAGGGTCACCGTTTGTCCGGGAGCGAGATAAGCCCCTAAGGCCTTAAGACCACTATCATCATCCGCAGAGACCAAAACGACAGGCACACCGTATGCGACCGCTTCAACCTCAAGCAAGAATGAATCCGGGTCCAAGTGCAGATCGGCTTTGGTCAGCACGATAACCGGAGTCAACGCACAGTTGTAAATCAGCGTCAGATAACGTTCGATACGCCTTATATTAAAATCGCGATCGAGACCACAGACGATGAAGACCGTATCCAGGTTTGCTGCAATCACCTGCTCTTTTTGAGTTATTCCGCTATGTCGCTCGTGGGTCCCGGCGGCACCCCGCACTAAAACATTCTTGCGCTTCAATACTTTGCTTATCACCTGGTCAGCTACCAGAACCCAATCCCCGGCAGCAGGATAAAGCCCTTCGGTATTATTCCTGAGTTTACCGGCCATGGTTGCGGTCCATTCTCTCTGGCCGTCACTGACTCGAAAACTGTTTTTATATACGCCAATGACTCTGGCAGGAGACAGCCTGTCCGTAGGATTGTCTTCCAACTGATTTTGAAAAAACAGATTCCAGCCGAACTTTAATAGACTACGTTGTTCTTCATTTATATTTATTTGATTATTCATTGCTTTAAACCTACCTGTTGTTATGGGCAATAATCTCTCAAGCTAGCAGAGATAATTAATCATCATTTTCGGAAAATGTTTTGAATTAATAATGAGTTGCAGGAAGTAGGCACAGCTATAGGGAGTGATTCTCAATCAGAGAACTGCAAAGATACCGAAGAGAAACTTCGGCCATTAAGAACTTGCTAAATGTCAGAAACGATATTGCAGACCAATGATCAAGCTGCTGCCACAACAACGGCAACCATTGATACAATATCCATCAGTTTGTTGAACATCCAACCTCGTTTAGGTTCAGGGTTAATTTGAAAACAGTCAAAGATTATCATGCACCATGCAAAAAATCACTGTTTAAAGCGGATTTGAATATGGAACAAACGCTCGAAAAACGCTATAAGTGATTTTATTATCGATATTATGCCTTAAAAAACGGCCCCCTACCCTACTCCCTTTGAATATAAGTGTACTTTCCGAAAGTCAGGGGGGAGATGTGGTAAGAAACACCTAATATAAGTACAATTTCAGCAACCGCCTTGCGTGTTATAACATGGTCAATATTACGTGTATTACATGTTGGCAAAACAAAGAGAGGGGAATCTCATGCCTAAGAATTTCATTGTAGCATTTTCACTGTTTATCCTCCTATCATTGATCGCATCTACGTCTTTTGCGGGGACAAAAGATGATGAAATTGCGATTGAAGCGGCAACATCCTTTCTACATCTTCTTGATTCTGGACAGGTCGAAGAAGCATTTCTTGCCACATCAAAATTGCATCAAAATAGTGGTCGTAAAATGTGGTGGATTGCCGAAAATAAAAACCAAAGGCATTACTACGGTTCACTTACCAACAGGACAATTAAAAGTACACAGACTAAGAGTACGTTACCTCATCTCCCAGATGGTGAGTATTTTGTCATAACTTACAATTCATCTTTCGAGCATAAAAAGGAAACCTTGGAAAGAGTTGAAGTTGTAAAAGAATCTGAAAATATATGGAAGGTTACCGAATATTACTGTCATTAATTTGCTACCCCATGCAACCGGACGAACCAAGGCTGGGCACACTTTTACAAAGCTCAAATGCTCTTATAGGCATACGGGATCGATAGTCGAAAGCGAAAATGATCAACCCTATTCTAAAGAATGGTCATCTACCAGCCTTCGAGATCTTGAGCATAAAAGGAAATATGCCGGAATAAATAGTCTACTTGCTCGCATGCGACCTTCGTGTCCCATATGTGGGGTGTGGGGCTCCCCCAGCCCCCACACCACCCGGCATGGGGGTCGTCACCCAAACGGTTCGATGAAACTACCGGGTCATAGCCGGGTAATGTCGCTTCACCCGATATCTACCGCAACAGCACCTGCCGCACCAATCAGCTCCCTCATTTTTCGGCAAAAAAGCCACTTGCCATCCCCCAGGAAGGCACTACTCTTTAATGAGTGAGTTGTTTTTCCCTAGAACAGGAGAAGATTATGACGGCATATAAAGGAACGATTGGAATTCTGACTGGCGGTGGTGATGTCCCAGGATTGAATCCGGCGATCAGGGCGATTACGGTGCGGGCATTGCGCGAGGGGTTCAAGGTCATTGGTATTCGGCGCGGCTGGGCCGGGCTGGTGGATATGATTCCTGATCCGCAGGTGGACAACAGTAATAATTATCGCGTGCTGAGCGAAGACCTGGTCAACCGCGCCGGACGGACCGGCGGCACTTTTCTGCATACCTCCCGGACCCGGCCGAGCCACTTGCCGCTGAGCAACCTGCCTCCCCATCTGCGTGACAAATATCAGGACGATGTTAATGATGTGACAGCAGATGTGCTGAAGAATATTGAATTTCTCGGCATTGATACGCTGATTCCCATCGGCGGCGACGATACCCTCAGTTATGGGCTCCGACTGCATCAGGAAGGGGTGAAGGTGGTCGCTATTCCTAAAACAATGGACAACGATGTCCCCGGCACCGACTACTGCATCGGTTTTTCCACGTGTGTCACCCGCACCATAGAAATGACCCACAGTTTGCGCACCTGCGCCGGTTCCCATGAACGGTTCCTGGTGCTGGAGGTGTTTGGCCGTTATGCCGGCTTCTCGGCGTTGTTACCGGCCATGGCCGGGGCGTCGGATCGCTGTATTATCCCCGAGCATCCGTTTGCCATCGAGAAGCTGGTAGAGCTCCTCAGTCAGGATCGGCATAAACATCCGAGTAACTACTCTGTCGTGCTGATTTCCGAGGGCGCGACCATGCTGCATCAGAACAATATGTCCTTTGAAGGGGATGAACAGGATCAGTACGGGCATAAAAAGCTTGGTGGGATCGGTGATCAGGTGGCCCGTGAATTAAAAGAGTTGTCACCGCAGTTCAATGACGGGCGGCGGGTGAATGTTGTGAATCAGCGGCTTGGTTACCTGGTTCGTGGCGGCGACCCCGATGCCATCGATTCCATCGTGCCCATGGCGTTCGGCAACCTGGCTCTGGACCTGGTGCTGCAGGGAATTTCCGGACGTTTGGTCAGCCTGCGCAACGGCTGCTACGACAATGTGCCCATTGACGTGGTCACCGGGCGCAAGAAAATCGTCGATATCCACAAATATTACAATGCTGAACGCCTGCGCCCCCGGTACGAATCCTTTTCCCGGCAACCGCTATTCATTATGACCAGTGACCTTTAGCGATATTGCGGATTTATTTGGGGCAGACCCGGTTGATCTTTCATCCGCGGCTCTGCCCCAGACCTGATTTCTCCGGTAGGAAAATTAAATGCCGTAGTCGCGTCGCGCTAAACCTTGGCGACCCGAACCCGAAAAGCGGAGTACCATTAACTTTTGCCCAGACTTTGCGCCAATTGGTGCTCTGCCTTTTGTTTCCAGGCGCTAGTCGCATCCGGACTTTCCCAGTAAGAAACGGTGATACCCAAACCCTCTCTGGCCGATTCTACACCCAGAAACCCCGGCTGTTTTGCTGCCAACGCCATCATCGCCATCTGTTCGGTGGCTGCTGAAAATGACAGCGTAATAGGATGGTTTTGGTGTCTCGGCAATATCTGACATAGTCTCCTCTTTTGACGATCCAATTCCTTGTGCAGCTCCGCTGCCGGACAATTTAAAAAATCTACGTTGCAACATCATGAATAATCAGACGATCGCGGTTCTTGGAGAAGGTTGAGTGATCCCAAACCTTTGTCATCCATGGATAAACCGACAAACCAGCGAAACAGCAGCTCGGGCTGAATCGAAGACCAACTGGTGTAAGAATACATCCAACAGTCCCTTATGCCAGAAAAATAACCCTATATATTTGACTCTTCTTGATTTGTTTGGTTGCAGTGCTCCAGAAAAAGAACCTTGGGTCGAGATTTTTAAAACCAAATTATGCAGACACTCCACTTTTACTTTGACGCATATATTGTGGCGTGATATTTAAGTCACCACAACATAATGATAATCGGTTTTCCAAAAGAGGAATTTTCCATCCCCTTGGTATTGAGGATGGGATAAGGGAAGAGGGGTGTGAATCCCCCGCGGACCCGCCGCTGTGAGCGATGACGAAGGACGTATACCACTGGTGTAAACCGGGAAGGTGTCCGGAGGATGACGCGTGAGCCAGAAGACCTGCCGATTATTTTTCACCGTTGAGGGTTCCCCGGGTTTGGGAGCCGGTTAGCAATAGCATTATTGGACCTGATAAATACGGGAGGTCCGTATGCCTTAGCGACATTTTGGCATGCGGGCTTTTTTATTGCCCGCAGTAACATCATTTTTAAGGGGACATAATGCCACACACTCAGGCTAGTACAAATCTGGCTCACGTTATAAAACGCGATGGAAGACAAGCACCATTCGACAGGGAACGGATTTTTTCAGCGATATTGCGAGCCGGTAAAACCACGACCGAGTTTGATGCCAACGAAGCCACCCTGCTGACCCAGCAGGTTCTCAAGGTGCTTCAGCACCGCTTCCCAAAAGCTCCGCCGCAGGTAGAACAAATTCAGGATGTGGTCGAGCAGGTGCTGATCTCTGCCAATCATTTTGCCACCCTGCGAGCCTATGCGGTCTATCGTGAGCAACACCAGAAACTTCGCCAGGACAGGAAAACCGTCGTTGATGTCGCAGCGTCAGTCAATGAATACCTTGAACAATCCGACTGGCGGGTTAATGCCAACGCTAACCAAGGCTATTCCCTGGGAGGCCTGATTCTTAATATTTCCGGCAAAGTAACAGCCAACTACTGGCTTAATCATGTCTACGCACCCGAGGTCGGAACAGCCCACCGGGATGGCAGTCTGCATATCCATGATCTCGACATGCTCTCCGGTTATTGCGCCGGATGGTCCCTGCGGATGTTGCTGCAGGAAGGCTTTAACGGTGTCCCGGACAAAGTTGAAGCCGCACCTCCACGCCATCTTTCCAGCGTCATCGGTCAGATCGTCAACTTCCTCGGCACCCTGCAGAACGAGTGGGCCGGTGCCCAGGCCTTCAGCTCCTTTGACACCTACCTGGCTCCTTTTGTTCGAATCGACAAGCTGAACTATGAACAGGTTAAGCAACAATTGCAGGAACTGATTTTCAACCTCAATGTACCATCCCGGTGGGGAACCCAGACCCCCTTTACCAACCTGACCTTTGACTGGACCTGCCCTGAGGACCTGAAACAGCAGGTTCCCGTCATTGCAGGTGAAGAAATGTCTTTCTGCTACGGTGATCTACAAGCAGAAATGGATCTGATAAACCGCGCCTACATAGAAGTTATGACCGAAGGCGATGACAAAGGCAGGGTGTTTACCTTCCCCATCCCGACCTACAACATGACTCCGGAATTCCCTTGGGAGAGCGATAATGCAAAACGCCTGTTCAGCATGACCGCCAAATACGGTCTCCCCTATTTCCAGAATTTTCTCAATTCAGAACTGCAACCCAACATGGTCCGTTCTATGTGCTGTCGTCTGCAGCTTGACCTGCGCGAACTGCTCAAGCGTGGCAACGGACTGTTTGGCTCTGCAGAACAGACCGGGTCCATCGGCGTCGTCACCATCAACTGCGCGCGTCTTGGCTATCAATATGCCGGAAACAAAGAAGGACTCTTTGCCCGGCTTGATGAGCTGCTGGAACTGTCACGGACCAGCCTGGAAGTCAAACGCAAAACCATCCAGAGGCAAATGGACCAGGGCTTGTTTCCCTATACCCGGCGCTACCTCGGCACGTTGCGCAACCATTTTTCCACAATCGGCGTCAACGGTATCAATGAAATGGTCCGCAATTTCACTGGCGACAGAGACACTATAACCAGCGCGGCAGGTCAAGCCTTTGCCATCGAATTCATGGATTACGTGCGTGCCAGGATGGTCGAATTTCAGGAACAGACCGGCCACATGTATAACCTCGAAGCCACACCGGCTGAAGGGACAACCTACCGCCTTGCCCGCGAGGACAGAAAACGTTTCCCCGGCATTATCCAGGCCGGTACCGCTGAGGCTCCCTATTACACCAACTCGTCACAACTGCCTGTCGGTTTTACCAACGATCCCTTTCAAGCTCTCGACCTGCAGGAAACCCTGCAGCGGAAATATACCGGCGGCACGGTTTTTCACCTGTATATGGGGGAAGCTATCGGCAGTCCGGAGGCATGTCAGAAATTGGTAAAACGGATTCTGGAAAACTACCGGATTCCCTACCTGACCATTACTCCAACCTTTTCCATCTGTCCGGTTCATGGCTATCTCAGCGGCGAACATCCCTTTTGTCCACTGTGCGATCAAGAACTGGAACAGCAACTTAAAAAAGAAAGGAATGTCGCATGAACAAGAATCAAACCACAACGACCGAACTTCCCGAAGAAAAACGCCAGGCATGCGAAGTCTGGACCCGCGTTATGGGCTACCATCGTCCGGTCTCTTCGTTTAACACCGGTAAAAAAGCAGAACATGCCGAGCGACAGTTCTTCCGGGAAGCGGACCGGATCGATTAAGCGATGATCCGGATCGGAGGACTGCTCCCCTTTACCACCATTGACTACCCCGGCAGCCTGGCAACAGTGATTTTTTGCCAGGGCTGCCCGTGGCGTTGTCACTACTGTCACAACCGGCACTTGCTACCAGATACGCACGATAACCTGATTGACTGGAGTGACATCATCACCTTCCTTGAAAAGCGTTGCGGCCTGCTCGATGCCGTTGTTTTCAGTGGCGGAGAACCAACATTACAGTTAGAGCTCCCCGCTGCCATGGAGCACATCCGGAATATGGGCTTTAAAATCGGCCTGCACACCGGCGGGCCAGACCCGGACAGGTTACAGGACTGCCTGCCCCTGCTTGACTGGGTGGGAATGGACATCAAAGCCCCTTTTGCAGAGTATGAGCAGATCACTGGAGTTCCAGGTAGCGGAAAAGCCGCGAAACTGAGTGCTCAAAGACTCCGAGAGAGCGGTGTTGCCCATCAATTCCGCACTACCCTCGATCCGTTTTTAAGCGAGAAAGGCCGGATTGAGGCCATGAGCATCATGGTCAACCAGTGGGGTGAAGAATTGGTGCTGCAGCCCCAATCATAAACATTATGCAAGAATAGACAGTAGCTATGCCCGTTTCTATTATTTCTACGATTCCCATTCAACTGCCCCGAGACATGATTATGACCCGGCTTGGCTACCGCAGTAGCAAAACGCTGTTGAACGGGCAGCAACATGAGCTGCTGGAGGAAACAATCGCTCTTGGGTTTTCCCTTTGCCAGCCGCGTGGTTGCTGGCTGCGCATCGCCATAAAAGAAAAACAGAACGAAGCAATCATCCTGCAGGATGGTTCAAAACTGGTCAGTTCCTCTTTGACCAGACTACTGCAGAACAGTCATGCGGTAGCCCTGCTAGCAGCGACCGTCGGTGCCGACATCGTCAGCGCAGCAACACAGGCCATTGCCAATGGCAATGGAGCCGCGGCCATTATTCTCGATGCTGTAGGGGGACAAAGTGCCGATGCAACCATGAGCTGGATCAATGAATATATCCGCGGTCAATTGAGCCGCCGCGGTGAACGCCTGACCGCCCACCGCTTTTCACCAGGATATGGAGACTTTAGTCTTAATAATCAGAAGCTTATGTTCTCATTGCTTAAGCTGGAGCAGCTCGACTTATCACTAACTTCACGCGCCATGCTACTTCCCGAAAAATCGGTTACCGCTGTAGCCGGTATTGAACCGGCTCTTCCCGCAGGACAAACGCAATGAATCGCCAGTTTTTTAACCGTCTGAGCACATCAACCCCCTTGGCAATAGCCATGCCGGTTGCGGTATCTGCTGTCTCCGGGGAATGCCCCGAGAGCAAACTGCTTGAACACTTTGCCCCGACCAGCGCGGTCCTGACGGAGTTTAAAGCCGCTGGTTGTACTATTGTCAGTTGCCCTTCTGCCGGTGCCAACCGCTTTAAGTTACAAGCTTACGGTCTCGCAGACCAGACCGCCCCACTCAACCGCGAACTGATGCAACGATGCCGGGCAACGCTGGGAGAACTCCCGGTCTTTGGTACTCTCGGAACCTTGGGTAAAGAGATAGAACCCTTTGGAGATCTTGATTTCGATCTCGCTGCAGCGGCCTTTAACGAACAGGGGCAAGCTCTTATTGCCGGAGGCGCAGAAGGCTTTATTGTTACCGGCATAACCCGGATTCAGGAAGCACGGGCAGCCATCATTGCCTTGCGTGAGCTTGGCAATCTGCCAGTGATCGTTGAACTGGTTATCAGCGATAAACAACCTGAACCCGGTGGTATTGATCCCCTCTCTGCCCTGATTATATTGCAAGCCCTTGGGGCCGACGCTATAGGCTTTACCGCCAGCGATGTCAGCGTCACCATGACCCGTGTTCTTTCCCAGGTAAAATGCGTTGCAAAAGTACCGTTGCTCACGTTTGCTGAACAACCATTGCGAGGCTCAGATTATCTGAAAACCTGTAACGCCCTGATCGCTGCCGGTGCGAACCTGATCGGTGTCCACCAGCATATTCCCGGCGACCAGCTTAGTGCCTTGATCAACGCCTTCCAGGCAATATCTCCACCAGCTGTTACAGCCAAAACTGTCAGCACTATCTGCTCATGGAAGACAACTGTATTTCTGGGTCCGGACCACCCGTTTGCGGTGGTAGGTGAACGTATCAATCCGACCGGAAAAAAGGCACTTCAGGCCAGTCTGCGTGAAGGAGACCTGAGCCTGGTGCGACAATTAGCCAGGGAGCAAGAACTGCGCGGGGCAACAATCCTTGATGTCAACATGGGGCTTTCAGGTGTCGACGAAAAAGTCATGATGCTCAAAACCCTTGGAGTCCTTGCCAATCTGACCACGCTACCCCTGTGCATCGACACCACCAGGCCTGAAGTGATGGAGGCAGCACTGCGCCGCTACCCCGGCCGAGCTTTGGTCAACTCAGTATCCGGAGAACAGGAACGGCTTGATAAAACCCTCCCGGCAGCGGTCAAATACGGCGCTATGTTTATTGTTCTACCCCTGACCGATGCCGGTATCCCGGCCACTGCCCGGGAACGGATCGCGGTTATTGAAGCGATCATGGAAACCGCAGTCGGTTACGGCTGCAGCGTCGCCGATGTTGCTGTCGACGGCCTGGTCATGACTATCAGTTCTAACCCTGAAGCGGCCCGTGAGACTCTTGACCTTATCGGCTGGTGTTCAGACACACTGCAGGTCAACACCATCGTCGGACTGTCCAATGTCTCCTTCGGCATGCCGGAACGACAATGGATCAATAGTGCCTTTCTCGGTATGGCCATGGGCCGCGGATTGACCATGGCCATAGCCAATCCGTCCTCAGCTCCGATCATGGCAACCGTGCAGTCGAGCAACGCCTTGTGGGGGCATGATGCGACCATGCTGTTGCACAGAGGAGCTTATAGCGGAGATAGCGTATGACCAGAGAAGAATTCAGACACCGGGTCAGCCACCGGGTCCTGATTCTGGACGGTGCCACCGGTACAGAACTGGCGAAACGTGGCATGCCCGCCGGGGTAAGTCCGGAAGCCTGGGTCCTGGATAACCCGCATATTATGCAGGAAATCCAAAAGGCCTATATCGCGGCAGGAAGTAATGCAGTTTACAGCTGTACCTTCGGCGGTAACCGTTGCAAACTCACGGAATTCGGCCTGGAAGACCGTACTACTGAAATCAATACCGAATTGGCCCGCATCTCACGCCAGGCTGTAGGTGATCAGGCCCTCGTCTTTGGAGACCTGGCACCGACCGGTATGTTTATCGAACCCTTCGGTGATCTTCCCTTTGACCAAGCAGTTACTATTTACGCCGAACAGGTCCGTGCTCAGATTGCCGGTGGAGTTGACGGATTCGTCATCGAAACCATGATGGATCTTCAGGAAGCGCGTGCCGCCCTGATCGCCGTGCGGGAAAACTGTGACCTGCCAGTCATGGTCAGTATGACCTTCAGTGGTGACGGTCGTACCCTTAATGGCTCAGACCCGCTCTCAGCCCTGATTACGTTACAATCCCTTGGTGCCGATGCAGTGGGCTGTAACTGTTCTACCGGACCGCAGGACATGGCTAAAGTTATTGCGACTATGAAACCCTATGCCAAGGTACCACTGCTGGCAAAACCCAACGCCGGTATGCCCAGCCTCCGCAACGGGGCAACAGTTTTCGATATGGCCGCTGACGAGTTCGGTGCCCACATGCCTGCCCTGATCAAAGCCGGTGCGGCAATCCTGGGTGGTTGCTGTGGGACCGATCCCGATTATATCAGGGCCATCGCCAGCACAACCGCAGCCATATCTCCCGCCGCAATCAACCAACACGGCACGGCTGCCGTAGCCTCCTACCGTGACAGTGTTCTGTTCAGCAACTCGGGTGCCCTGACCATCTTCGGTGGCAAAATCAACCCCAGCGGACAACCTCAGCTGGCCGACAGCCTGCGCCAGGGGGACATGTCCCTGATCCGAAAACTGGCCCAACAGCAGGCGCGCCACGGGGCAGACATTATCGACATCAATGTTCATGCCCAAGAGATCGACGAAGCAGCAATTATGCGCGCAGCGGTGCTGATGGCTGTCAAAGCTGCGGGCAAACCAGTCGCCATCGATACCATTAACAGTGCCGCAGCAGAACAAGCCCTGCGGGTCTATCCCGGTCGGGCGATACTTAATAGTGTCAGCGCCTGCCCAGAAGCGATGGAAGAGATGTGCCGGATCGCCGCTCGTTACGGTGCCATGATCGTCTGTATGCCTTACGATGAAATGGGAACCAGCGGTGGTACCACAGAAGCTATTTCCCGTATTGAAAAAATCCTGGCCTGTGCCAGCCATTATGGAATAGTTGCAGAGGATTGCCTCATCGATTGTTTGGTTTATACCGCTGCCGCCGGCCCTGCTGCCCACCGACGCACTCTTGAACTGATCGACTGGTGCAGACACAACAATCGTTTTCATTCCCTGGCGGGAATTTCCAATCTCAGTTACGGATTAACCACTCGACACTGGTTTGACAGCCTGCTGCTATCCATGGCCACCGGACGGGGACTGACCGCTGCCTTTGTCGATACCGATTGCGAACATACTCTCAATACATCCTATGCGGTCGCTGCAGTTGCCGCCCGCGACCCGCGTATGGGACGCTACCTCAAACGTTTTAGCCAGCAAAGCAAAGATACCGAACCGAACAGCAAACCACGTACCCCTGGCGAACGGGTTTACGACGCGGTTGTCAACGGCGACGAGGAAGGAATTAAGCAGTTTATCCACCAGGCTCTCGACCATGGAGAGACACCGCGGAACTTGGTCGATAATCGCCTCATCAAAGCCATCAACCTGGTCGGTGACAAGTTTGACCGTAAGGAATATTTCCTGCCACAACTGGTTACCTGCGCCGATACCATGCGAACAGGCTTCAAAGTGTTACAGCCATTGCTTGATGCCGCTACCAGCAGTGAAGCAGGCCAGCACGGCCCGAAGGTCATTCTGGCTACAGTGCAGGGAGATATTCATGATATCGGTAAAAACATCGTTGCCCTGATGCTCAACAATTACAACTTTGAGGTCATCGATCTTGGCAAGGATGTTGCTGCCGAAGACATCATCCGCGCTGCCCGCCATTATGATGCCGATATCGTCGCCCTGTCGGCCCTGATGACCACTACCATGGTCGAAATGAAGAAAGTTATTGATCTAGCCCATGCAGAAGGGCTTACCGGAATCCGGTTTATGGTTGGGGGTGCTGTTGTCGATCAGCACTATGCCGATGAAATCGGTGCCAGCGGCTATGCCAGTGACGCCATCGGAGCAGTACGGCTGGCGCAGCGGCTCAGTGGAAAAACGTAGTCATCATCCTTCTTCTAAACCAATGGAAAGGATAATTATCATGAACCATTATCTTAAAAACAAAGCCATCTTCAATGATCTGGTCAGACAACTCAGGCAAAAACAACCCGCCGACCCAGATGCTATCAGACAGGAATGCCTGTCGGTTATTTGCGCCTGTTTCCAATCCAATATAGAACCCTTTCAGTTACCGGTCAGCAGCTACCTGACGGGCAATCTCAGCACAGAGCAAAAGAACGACTTTTATCAACGCTATATAATTCTGCATTTGAACCACTATAGCCGTGAACTCATCACAGCAGAAATATTGACCAGTCAGCCAACCTGGTCTTCCCTGATTAAGCATATTGAAGACCTTACCTGCACCTGATGATCTTCCTCGTACTCGCTTCAGAACTGAACAGGTTTCCCCAACTAAGAAGCAAACCCGGAAATTCATTCATATGACAAGAGATACTTTATGAAATAATTACACTGAATCTGCTCCTGATTGCCCTGACCTGCTCCCGTTCTGGGTTGACATTAATATGGCCTTAACCAAACGGCTTGACAATGTCGAAAAAGCAAATCTTATGGCTATTGCTACCCTCAGTGTCGTTGCAAGCATGGCTGACTTCAATCTGATCGACAGTTATGCCTTCGAAGTGGCTGAGAAAGGCACCTTCGTTGTGCTTGTTTTTCAGAGTTCAGATGAAGCTGCGGGACTGGGATAGCTGCTTCCCCTCGGTTCTGACTCACTTAAAATTCATCAAGGTGCCATCTTAAAAAGTTCTTTTATTCCACGCTGAATCAGTGTTTTTATCCCACAATCAATATCCGCGTCTTTTCCCCGAGAGTATTTTGTTATATTATAACATTTCAAAACCTTTCAAGGAGACCAACATGCCCCCCCATTCCCCTATAGTAAAGCCCCTGATAGCAAAGATTCCCGTAACCATTTTAACCGGCTTTCTTGGCTCCGGAAAAACGACTCTACTCAACCGTATACTGCAGGAAAACCATGGTAAGCGCATCGCCGTAATTGAAAATGAGTTTGGTGAAGTCGGCGTCGATAATGATCTTGTCATTGGAGCCGATGAAGAAATTTTTGAAATGAACAATGGCTGCATCTGCTGTACTGTGCGGGGAGATTTAATACGTATTCTGAACAACCTGATTGAACGCCGTGAACAGTTTGACTACTTGGTCATTGAAACTACGGGGCTTGCTGATCCCGGCCCTGTGGTACAAACCTTTATTCTTGAAGAAAGTCTGCGCGATTCATTTAGCGTTGATGCCGTAGTCACGGTCGTGGATGCAATGTTTATTGAAGAACATATCGACGATGACGACAAAGCTAAAGAGCAAATCGCCTTTGCCGACGTTATTCTCCTCAATAAGATCGACCTGGTTGAGGAGGCTGCCGCAAATCACCTGGAAGAATGGATTCAGCGGCTTAATGCAATAGCACCTGTTCACCGTACGGTGAATGCCACTATTGACATGGACAAAATCCTGAATCAGGGCGGCTTTAACGTAGAAAAAGCACTCGCTTTTGATCCTGAATTTCTCGAACCTGACCATTCTTTTGATTGGATTGGGCTGTACCACTTTGCTGCAGGGTATCACCAATGGCTCTTTCATCCCGGCCCCGAAAAGTTCCTTAATGTCGCTCTGGTGCCGGTATTTGGCAACCATACAGAAGTCCCCGAGTCGGTCATAAAAACTGCAGATAGTGTTTTTACTGAGGCAGAAGATCTGCTTCATCCCAACGAAAAGATCGAACCCGGCTTAACCCTGAATCGCCTGATGCTGGAGGACAAAGCAACAGCCTTTCAGCTCCATATCCGGAAACCCGGTCTCTATGCATTGGTCAGTGAAAGCCTTCCAAAGAAGTATTCTGCCGCTATCACTTATGAAGAGAGATTTATAGAACCTGTTTCCATACGTGAATTTATCCATCACCACCATCATCATAATCACGAGATCACTTCTGTAGGAATCAGTATCCCGGGAGATCTTAAGCTCGAAGTTCTCGAAACCTGGATACAGATACTGCTCACTGCCCAGGGGCGGGATATCCTTCGTATGAAAGGGGTATTAAGCATCAAAGATCGCCCAGAACGTTTTATTTTTCAGGGAATTCATCGTCTGGTCGATGGAGACTTTGGCCGTCCCTGGGGAGATGAGGAACGGGTTAATAATCTGGTCTTTATCGGTCGCAATCTTGATCGTGACTTTCTGAATAAGGGATTTAAAGCCTGTCTGATTTAAATTGTAGAATTTGCCAGGTCAATTTTACTTTAACGAGTAGCTGCGTCATCAAGTAACGAAGCAGCTACTCGTTTGACTTTTCGATCTCCTGATCGTCTCAGTCTAAAGCATATTACAACGGAAATTCCGTGCAATCATGGCCACTAAAACCGCACCCTTCAAGGGTTTCTTCCTGTAAAGACGAGGATTGTGATTGCTGTTGCCAGGGGAACTGCGTTATTTGACGATCAGCGACAACCTTTTGAGTAACGACCAAGGGAACCGAGCGAGCACCTAAAGAAGCAACGATCATCTTATTTTTTGCCAGAGAAAAACGCTCCCTCCAGGTCAGGTCATGGACCTCTTCTAAACTCTTATTAAACAGAGCTCTGATATCATCTGCCTCAAGGTCTCCGTTTCCCATAACCTTAGCCAGACGTTCTTCATCTTCATGATTCTTAGCCACAGGAATCAGAGTAATTCGCTCCAGGTCGCTATAGCGATCAAGAAGATCATTAACAACGGTTTGGCAGGTCGGACACGTCGGAGAGAAAAACACTTGCAATTCTGAGCCAGTTCCACCAGATAAGCTGACGGGAGTTAACAGACTATCTTTAGCAAACAGGACACAAACAACCACCAGCATCGCTGCCCAGACTTTCATAGCACGCGCTAACATGACAGAATCATGTTCTTTACTCTTGGCAAAGGGGACAACTGAAAGACCAAAGAACAAAGCAACTATCAGGCAGACAGTGCAGCGCCAGTAGAGAATCTGATAACCGAGTAAGCCAGCATCAAAAACGATCCCCCCAAAAACAATGAGCGACCAGAAAGGGATCAACTCGCGGTTAAAATAACGCCCTAAGTGCAAAAGAAAGAGCAGAATAAAACCCAGGCCACCGATAACATCGACAGGAATACCACCAATCTCGTATCCCTGATAAAGCTGGCAACTGGAAGAGACGCATGGCAGCGCCACACCACCGGCCTGTAAAAAACAGAGAGTTGCCCCAACAACAGCCATAAAGGCCCCACACTGATGAGATTTGAGTAAGTGCATCAACTCTTTTTCACCCCCCTTCAAAAATATGCTCCATTTTTTCGCAATCATTCCCCAGCGCCAGGGGATATAAAGAGACCCGCCACAGCAGGTCTCCTGCCAATCAAATAGCTTTTAAAAAGCGGATAACCGCTTTACGATCCTTAGCCTCCAGATTACGGAACGACTCACGCGCAGACTCTCCTTCACCGAAGTGCCACAAAATGGCCTCCTCAAAGTTTCGAGCCCGTAAATCATGCATCATATCGTGATGATCGACGGCATTTTTCATCAAACCACGTGCCCACAGGGGAGATGTCTTAAAATGTCTTGACAAACCACGGTTTTCTTCACCCATGTCATGCATCAACAGATCGGTATAAGGCCAGATTTTCTGATTGGAATAAGCGGGGATATATTTGTCCTCACCGGTTTTCCAGCTTGGCTTATGACACTCGGTGCAGCCAATTTCGACAAACAGCTCTTTACCCTGCTGAACCTCTGGGTGGTTAAGCTCACGAGCCGCAGGAACCCCAAGCCCACGGTGCCAGATCATCAGGTTATCGGTGCCTTCAGCAGTCCGTTCAATAGGTTGAGGAGCTGCCAACGCGGCGACATCCAGACCGATTTCCGCCATTTTATCCTTCCATTGCTGAGTCGCAAACAGAGCCGGGCGATCTTCTCGGGTCAGGTTAAAGACACTCCAGGAACCATTGTACCCTGGGCCGTTTTGCAGTGTGGCGCGGGTATTATGCCAGGTAAAGCGCCCAAGGTGCTTTTTACCATCTTGCTTTTCCTCAACCCAACGGCCAAGACGCCCCTTTATCAGTCCAGAGCTTTGCTGTTGACGTTCATACTCGGCAACGATGGCCTCATCCGGTATAGAATCGATCAGCCCGGTGCCAAAGAGTCCAATGGTCCCTTCAATACTGACCCGGTAATCCTCTGGTAAAGGTAATATCGGATCAACAATATCAGCCGTGGGATAGATCAGTGTTCCCTCGTACTCGTTACCACTATTATAAGAAGTACCGTCTGGGTACATGTTTTCAAACTTATCGACATAGTCATGCCATTCAATCTTGACATCCTTTGCCAGCGGCTGATAGGGAGGCGTTGCCATGACCTGCAGCATAAACAGGTAGCCGTCGACTATTTTTCCTTCAGGAGTATGGACAAAAGCCAGATAGCCATTGGCGTATTCCTTTTTAAAATCACTGTTGCGTTTGGAACGTCCATAGTTCGGGTGACAATTAAGGCAGGAGGTATTGTTATAAATCGGACCCAGCCCACCAAAAGGGGCTTCAGAATCCGTGACAAAATCAGCTTCAAAGAGTGCTTCCCCCTCGTTGAACTTGCGCAGCAGCTCAGGGTCAGCTTCTATGGCCGGTGAAGGAAATTCCAGGCAACGTGTCGACGTAGTAAATACGGTACCGGTTTTCCCCCCGCTGTAATACTCTTCAGCCAGCCCTTGCGGGGTAAACCCGGCCGAGCTATGGGCAGACAAATCGGTATAATAGCCAGCCGTGACCAGTAACAGGGTCAGGCCCGCGATCAGGCAGTAGTGCAGGTTATATTTTTTCAGGTGCTTGCTACGCAACATAAAGATGTCTCCTTTGCGTTTTGCTGAATTGCCATACATGAATTCGATAATCCGCCACAAACAGCCGTGCACTCACAGTCCATAAGCAGCATAAGGGCGGGTCGCAGGATCGAGGCATACCGGTAGTATAGCGGCGTTGACCTTCTCGAGCAGAGCATTGCATGAAGTCTGCGCTTTTCGTAATGCCAAATCACGCCTTCCGGCAGCAACCGCACCGACGTCTTCAAGGTGTTTCTCAGCCTGCACGAAGGAGATGTCAATCTGCTTCTTCAACAACTCGTCATGGGCTTCAACCAAATCGGCAACAGCGGCTCTCCGTTCTCCTTTTTCGCCGCCGAAAAAGGCATTTTCGGCCCCTTTGAGGGCATAACGCAGGTCATCAAAACGATTGTTGCTAAACCAGGTTTCCCCTGCAAAAAAGTCTTCGGAACCCAGGTCATCAGGGATTACGTCGCAGACATCACCGATGGCAGTGGTAATCTCGCCCAAGATATCCTGCAGAACCACAGAAGAGGAAAAATAGCGGCTCTGGGCTGTTCCCGGCTGGGTAAATTCAGTCACAAACCCTGCACGTATCTCAACCTGAACGCTTTTCACCAGTTGCTGCTGTGTAGCATTGAGGCTGTCGGTGCCGAACCAGGCGGCAATAAAATCGAGGGTTTCAGCCTCAAGCAAACGTGAGGTCAGTTCCAGATAAGTCAGCTCAGCAGCCGAAACCGCCTCGGCAGACCGCGGCTTTCCCTCCCTGAACAGGAGATATTCGATAGCCAGTAGTCCCCGCTGAGTGCCACGGGTATCACGCCTGAAAGCAGACAAATCCAGAGCAAAACGCTCCGCAGCCATCTCCCCAACAACATAATCGATCATCGGCCGATCAACAGGAAAAGTCGCAATCTGGCGATTGAAATCGTAATAGACGCCCGGGCCGTAAAAAAAGGAGCGCACTTTCTGCCATTGATTCCGGGCAGTCCTCCAGGCCCCCGCAGTTTGCTCAAGATTCGCATCACTAGGTTTCTTTTGCAGCTTCACAACGTTTTCATGTAGCTGACCGACATCAGCAGCAAAGGTAGTTAAAGTTGCCTTAACCACATTTTCAGCATAATCATTCAAGGTACTGGAAACCTTTTTTTCCATAAAATAAGTGTTCAGCGCCGAACTCTTGCTCAACAACATACCGCCAATAACAATTGCCACCAGAACCACAGCTCCAGTCAGCCACCATTTCTTCTTCTGTTTCATTTTTCTCCTCCACATTGCTGTTCCATTCAGGGATTAATAATTTAGAGTTGGTACTCAAGCGTGCCATTAAACTGCTTATTTACTTTTCAATTGTTCAATCAGTCGGTCCAGACGCTCAACCACCTGACTGTAATCCCCTCCGAATGTCAGCAACTCACGTACTGCTGATAGCTCATCCGCATAACATGCATCAACACCAGCCTGGCGCTGACGAATTTGCTCAAAACATTTATTCAGTGACTCCGCCAGATGACCAAAGTAATCGCTGCGCCGGAAGCGCACCTGTTTTTCCGGTAGTTTCCCTTCAGCAGCATCATCCAATAACCACTTCAGTTTTTTCATCATTCCCGCCAGTTCCCGGCTGCGGCGAAAACTGAAAAAGGGTACGGCGATAGCAACAAAAACCACGACACCAGCCAGTAACACAGGAGCAACATGATCATGGTTGTAGGCCATAGAGCCATCCCACTCCATCAGGTAAAACCAGGTCAGCAAGGCTGCCACACCTAGCGCAATCAGCATATTGGATATAATCACCATCACCGCCTGGCGGATCTGATATCTGCCATCAACCACCAGTGCCCGTTTAAATATTCTTCCCACAGAAACCTCCACTAACGTTCTGTTTTACTTTTCATCTTTCGTTAAGGACCACTCTTTACCAGGTCGTCATCGGTATTCAGTTCCGTATCCGGTCCGGCACTTCGAAGCTGATACTTACGCAGATTGGCTGTTACCGTATAGACATAGGCTTCCCCCCACTGATCAACCAATAGCGACTTGACATTGTTCTCTTTAAACGAACGCTCCATCCATGCTTCAAAATCTTTCTCTTTAGGCAGCCTGCGGTCCATGACATAAGTCGCATCCAGCATCACGGACATGGAATGCAGGTCCCCAGCTGTGCAAACCATCTGGGCCGATTCAACACTGTCATCAAACAGGGCCTGGAGCTTTTCCGGAACATCCGCGTAGTAGACGGAAGCAGACCCGATCATAGCCAGTAGCGCCATAAGCACCTGGTTCATAGCCAACGCCTCTGTTGCATAGAGTTAGAAAACATTATCCAGCAACCGGCTGCGGAACATTTTTATTGGTTTTTAACTTCATTACCAACCAGCCGATGGGGAGCATAGCCAAGACAATGAGTTGGCCAACCAGAGTTTCAAAGGTCGGAAAGATACCCAGCCAGGTAATCATTGGCAGGCCATCTATACGGTTAGTTGGAACCAGCCCACTGACCTGCAATTCCATAATTCCCTGGCCGACAAAGACAAAGGCCATGCCATACAACAACACGGCAGTGGCGGCAAAAAACATCCCGTAAGGCAAACGCACAGACAGCAAACGCACCAGCAGATAGATAATGAGCAGGCCTCCAGCAGCGCCAGCCATGCCAACCCAGATGGCCTGGTAATTGGCCGTCGCACCACCCATTAAAGCCTGGTAAAAGAGAATGGTCTCTGCCCCTTCACGAAAGACCGCCAAAAAGGCGATAAATCCAAGGGTCAGTAAGCTCCCCTTGCTTAAAGCGTTATCCATTTGATCCTGAATAAAAGCCTGCCAGCGATCGGCACTGCGTTTGGCCGTCAACCAGTAACTGACATAGACCAGCACCACAGCCGCCAGTATCATGGTTCCCCCTTCCAGGGCCTCCTGACTGGCTCCGCTGGTACTGATCAACACGCCAAGCAGCCAGGCCATGCCAACACTTGCTACCAAAGCCAGACCAACGCCATACCAGATGACCTTGATCTTGTCGGGAAAACCGGAACGGCGTAAATACGCCACCAGGGCCGCAACAACCAGCATCGCCTCCATCCCTTCACGGAAAAGGATGAAGAAACTCTGCACAACCTGACCCCAGAGCCCGCTGCCATCGCTGTTAGAATAATGTTCAACGGCGTAGTCGAGATTCTTCTTTAACTCAACCCAGGATTTTTCAATATCCTCTTTAGGCGCACCGCGCATGGCCTGGCTGGTAATATTGCTGAAGCCGGATTCGATCTCGAGCATGAATGCGTTATCTTTCAACCCCAGGGTAAATTCCATCCCGGCCGTTTCAAACACATCGAAGTACAAACGGGAAAACTCATTACCAACCATGACTCCGTTAGCCGGATCATAATTAGCCACAGCAACTTCCGCCCGGGCGGTAATTGCATCCACCACCGGGCCATAATCTTCAGTCACCTGCTGAACAGCCACGGCCGAACCCGCCAGGCACAGCAGCCATATCATCATAAATAGAATCAGCTTTTTCATAAGACATCCTTACGTCATGGAAATAAAACGTTCGACCTGGCGCTTGAACAATGGAGCCGTAGCACCACCAGGATCAGGCGCATAGCGCAGAGCAATATAACGCTCAATAATATCGGCGCTGGCAGTCGCCAATTCCGGTTTTCCAACCTGAATACGCTGCAGAAAGTCGCGCGGGCATTCGTAGCTATGGCGGCTCAGCCCAAATTTTTCCAGACGCTTACAGAAACGCTGCCAGCTGATAGCCACCGGATCACGTTGACGCCGTTGCCGGAGCCAGCCGACAAAAAGATAAAAAGCTCCCATAGCACCGACACCACTGGCCGCTGACAACAGCAGGTCGACCCAGTTGCCATTTTTCATTCCGGCACCTTTAAGCAGTTTCATCTGGCGATCGGGATCATAGTTAATGACCCATTTCTGCAGATCCGCAAACAGGTTAAGAAGGTTAGGCAATTTATTTTCTGAAGACTCCTGCTGTTGCGGTTCAGGATCTTTCTGCTCAACTTTATCCTCTTCCTGCTTGCTGATATTACTAGCTGCCGCCTGCTGGTCTTCCTGTTTCATAGCGACTCTTTGCTGCGGCTGATTCTGAGCGGCATTCTTCTTGTTAATCGCCTGCGCCTTTTCCGGAGTAACGACTATGTCCTTTGCCTCAACCCGATGCCAGCCCTTGTCACTGTCCCAGGCTTCAACCCAATTGTGAGCATCTCCTTGCTTGACAATGACAAAGTTGGTTAAAGCGATAATCGTTCCACCCCGGTATCCACTGACCAGGCGCGCAGGCACACCAGAAGCACGCAAGGCCATGGTCACACTACCAGCGAGATATTCACTGCCGCCCTTTCTCTCATCAAAAAAGTAACGGTCGAGAGCATCATCACCAGGACTGACGGCATGGGTCGGATCAAAAACATAGTCACCGGTACGTAATATGGTCATCAGCTCAAGAATGATCTCATCGGCTGATAAACCTTTAGCGGCCAGAGACTCACCCAATTGCCGCAACCGCGGATTAGTCCCCTCCGGCCAGGAAAGAGCGCGTTCGCGCATCTCTGTTTTCAGTTTTTTACCAGCCTGATAGTCAAGGAAAGAGAACAGTTCGTATTTTGGCTCACCACTATTCAGTTTACGGATATTGAGCAGCTGAAAATCCTCAGAGATAAAGGTCTCCGGTGCCGGAGCTCCGGGGAAATCGAGGGCATACATCCAACGCCCACCATTGGGCATCACCCGGGCAGTGTAACGAACCGGGTTACTCCGTTCATGCAACACCTGATCATGATGCAGCTTATTGCGAATTTTATGTCGCAGCAGATAATCACGGTCATCCCAATTATCGGGCAGGGTCCAGTTTTCGCCGTCATATTCGTAAAAGACCGGGCCACGCCAATAAAGTTGACTCTTAAATGGTGGCGGCCCTTCAAATTCAGCGACCAGAACGTTGCCATTTTGCTGGGTATTACGCCGAAAACCACGTGGCGACAACGAGGTACTTTTGCCAAAGTCACCGTCCCCCTTTTCCAGCATAATCTTGACCGGTAAGCCAAAGGCGATACCTAAATCCCACAATGGTCCGGGAATACGCGGAAAAGTAACAAACAGCAGCAGCATCAGCGGAAAAGCCAGCACAAACAGCTGAATACCGCGCCGTAGCATAAAGGGTGAAACGCTGCCACCTTCACTGTGCAAAGCCACCAGGGATAGGGTTAAGAACAGGATGACCACCAGCACATGCAGCATATTGAGAAGATTTTCCCAATACAAAGTACCGATGGCTGCCATGATAACCGCAGCAAAAATAAGCAGCAGATAATCGCGCCGGGTCTTTGACTCAGACCACTTCAGCGCCACCACAACAATAAAAAAACTGAGCACGGCATCGCCACTGAACCAGCTGTGAAAACTGGTTAACACCCCGGCGACAGCGGCAACCAGGAACACAGCATTAATACCTTTGGCGACCCACTGGTTATAATAGTTACGGCTGAAATGCAGTCCCCCGCCAATCAAGGCCAGAGCCGCAACCCATAAGGGCAAACGCAGCAAACTTGGAGCGGCTGCCAGCAGCAGGGTCAGCATGACCCTGCTGCGCGCTAAACCACTGATCATGACGCCCCTCCTTCAGCTTCAGCAAGGGCCTGCAGGCACTCCTGTAAATGGCGATGACCCTGCCCCGGCGCAATCATCTGGCCAGGGAGTTCCAGGCCAAATTCACGTCCCTGAGCCTGACAGTCGAGCCCCCAACGACACAGCTGCTGAAGCTTCTCTTCTGTTCCAGCCACAGCAACATCCTGCCAGCGCAACCAGCGTGCCGGTTCCCCCTGGGCGCCATCAAATTCCTTGGTATACAGCTCATCAAAGCGAGCAAAAGCACGCCAGGAAATATGACTTAGAGGATCACCCGGTGCGTAACGCTTTAAATCTGCAAAATTATCGGATTCGCTGTGCAGGTGGGCATCACTACCAAGCTTTTGATCCGGCAATGCTTCTGCACCCTGGGGTGTCGGATAGACCAGGCATTCAGGCAAATCATTAGTGCGTAGGCGGGCAACGAATAACCCTAGCGGAAAGGAACTGGTCAGCCATGCCCGGCCACCAGGAATCCGTCCCCTATTCAAAGCGGGCCGCCGCAGCACCATGTCCTGCCGTTCCCCATTTTTTAGGAACAGCTCACCGTCACTATGTCCCCCCGCACCACGAACGCGCAAACCATGGCGCGGCCACCCTTTAGGCAGACTGACCGGCAGGCGATAATAAATCTTGTCCCCGGCAAAAACCGATTCACACGTCCACTTGCCACACTGAATGCCGCTCAGGTTCGCCCTGGTCTGATAACCACCAACCAGCAGAATCGCGATCAACAACATCACCATGGCAAAAATCAGATTGTTACTGAAATTGATAGCCAGCAGCATACCGACCACTATCAGCACCATAAACCCCCAACCGGCGGCAGTCAGTCGCACCCGAATACGTCCTGGGCGTTGCTTTAACATGCGTATGGTCAACTGCGAACGCAGCTGATCACCAAAAGTACCTGTCGCCATAATCAGTCAACATTCACTTGGCTGATAATTTCTTCAGCAACACGCATACCGTCCCGCTGACCACTGAGCAATTGCAGACGATGACCGGCAACAAAAGGCAGCACGGCCTGAATATCGCCGGGTAAAAGAAGGTCCTGGCCATTAACCAGCGCCCACGACTGCGCTGCCCGCAACAGGGCTAACCCGGCCCGGGTTGACAAACCAACCTGAAACTTACCGGAAGTGCGGGTAAAATCGAGCAGCCTTTGCAGATAATCAAGCACGGCAGGTGAGGTTTTTACCTTGATAACCTGCTGCTGCAGAGCCAGTAGTTGTTCCATTGTCAGCAAAGGATCAAGACCTTCCAGCATATGCCGCCGATCTTCACCGCTAAGCAAAGCCAGTTCTGCCTCGCGCTGCAGATAGCCCATGGAAATCCGCATCAAAAATCTATCCAGCTGAGATTCAGGCAATGGAAAGGTCCCCAGCTGTTCGGTAGGGTTCTGGGTTGCAATAACAAAAAACGGCGCTGGCAACTGGCGCGTTTTGCCATCGGCACTGACCTGACGCTCTTCCATGGCTTCGAGCAGAGCACTCTGACATTTTGGGGTAGCACGATTAATTTCATCGGCCAGTAACAATTGGGTGAAGACCGGTCCTTCAGTAAAATGGAAGGCTCCTTTATCACGATCATAAACAGAACAACCGATGATATCCCCCGGCAGCAAATCGCTGGTAAACTGCACCCGCTGGTAACTTAAACCCAGGGTTTTACCCAAAGTATGAGCCAGTACCGTCTTCCCCAAGCCAGGAACATCCTCTATCAGCAAATGTCCCTGGGCCAACAGGCAGGTCAAAGCCAGTTTAAGCTGATGTTCTTTACCAAGCACCACCCGACCGAGTTGCTCCATAACCGGGATCAACAGGTCGTTGACTGCAGTTTCTGTGACGATCTTTTTTGCTGTGTTGTTCATGATTGTTCCTTTAAATAGTTAAAAATTGACGCTCAAAGATAGTCCGGCCGACCAGCTTTCCCAGATCACTTCATTTAATGGCGCAATTAGAGAAGTGCCGTCGGCAAAAAAGGTTTTGTCATAGCCGCTGTCCGTCTCCAGCTTGCGATAATCCAGGTTCAATCCCAGCCAGGCATTGGAGAAACAGCGAAAACGATAACCGGTGCGGGCAATCAGGCCACGGCCGTTGGCTTCATGGCGGAAACTGACCGGATGATCAAAGTCAGACCGCAGGTTCCAATTCGCCTCAGCCTCGTAAGCCAACCAATGATATTCAAAACTCCAGGTCAACTCATGCCGGGTCCCCAGGGAAAGATCCAGATCCAGGCCGAGGAAACTACCGTCCCAACGTGTATCGTAACTGCTGTCAAGTCCTGAAAAATGACCCAGGTCAGCCTCATCTTCGGCAACAACCTTAACTCCGTCGGCCATATTGAGGTTCTGCATATGCACTGAATAGCCATAGACAGGTGCAATTCCCAGACGAATAAAACCGGAAGAGGAAGGGATTTCAACCCGATAACCGATGGCGGCATTGACATCGATAAGTGAGCCGTCACTATCCGCATAAGAGCGAGAAAACTCCTCTGTTCGGTTATCGCCATAATAATCAGAGTCGCGACAGTCCCCGGACTGAATCCAGCCGTAATCGATGCCGCCGCGCAGGTAAAAGCCGGACTCAGGACGCCAGCGAAAAGCCAGGGAGAGCTCAGCAGCCTCAAGGTCGGTCCAGGTCAGTTCGGACAAAACATTTGGCGTGCCAAGCAAACCGGCAATATTAAATTTCAGCTTATCCACCCGGTATCCACTGGCCAGGCTCAAGGTCCAGGCATCATGGTCCTTAATTTCAACCGCTTCGGGGCTAGTTTGTTGCTCGACCTTCTCCGTAACCATTGCTTCAGAAGCTGGAACTATCGGCGCGATAATAATCGTGCGCTGACGGATCGCGTTGTCATGGAGAAAATCATGACTTTCTCTATCTGGTGCTACTGAGCCTGACGGAACGGATGTTTTAGCGCCTGGTGCAGTCATTTCAATGGTGCGCGTGCTGCCATCCGGAGAAAAAATAATAATCTGCTGACTGGCAGGTACATCTTCAGCCCCTGCCCCGGCACACAATAAAATGCTGACCAGCAGGGTCAAAAACAGAGTGAATAGCCGTGGGTTCATGGCACAAGCCCCTGCAATGCCGCCATAAAGTCACCATCAGAAACCAGATAGATATAAGTTTCTGAATCCTTAGCAGAAGCAGGACCAAGAACCTGAGTTTCCATAGATACAGCGACCCAGTGGCCATGAATAAGTCCCGGATCGACCGTCTTCTGATGAACACCCCGGTTCTTGAGCCGCAATGCCGTAACACTGTAATAGCCATTACTCCAGCAGCCCAGCGGTTGGGCAGATAAATCGGCATCACCAAACAGATCAACCTGCTCCGGTGCTGTCATGCGGGCCGGAAAGACATGACCGTCACGGTGTCGGGATGTCACCGGCAAACGGGCCTGCTGAGTTGCCGTGCGGATCAGGTCGATGTAGCTCTGCTCCAGGGTCGAAACGATGGCAGAACTTTCGGCCACTTTAGCTGGAGCTGTCAGCAGAGAGGTCTGGCGTACCTCTTCAATATTGGTCAGATCCCTGCGCAATTCCTGCAAACGTCTTTCGGTAATTTCTTCCCCATCACTCGGGGCGCTCAACACGTGGGGGGTAATCAGCAGCACCAGCTCGGTCTTGACCTCCGCTTTTTGCTTCTGCTTGAAAAAGAAACCGAGCAGTGGAATATCCCCGAGAACCGGCACCTTGCTCTCAACATCGGTGGTACTGGTACGCATCATCCCCCCAATAGCCACGGTCATGCCATCCTGGGCCAGCACGGTACCTGACAGGGTGGACGTGTTGACCATATCGATAGCAACATTCTGAACCGAGCCCCCGACAATTAGTGCCAGATTGGAGCCTCCGGCTTCAACGGACGAATTTTCATGGATCAGCCGCATCACTACCGAACGGTCGGCATTGATGGAGGGCAAAATGGTCAGGGTATTACCGATCTCCTGAATCTCGGTTTCAGGTACCGCGTTACTGAAGGAAACCGTGGTACCTGATGACGTGGTATAACTGGAAGTGCTAACCTCGTAACCAGTGGTAATCAACCGCTCTTCCCCTATAAACAGCTTGGCCGGGTGATTGTTGGCTGCCAGCAACATCGGTGTCGCCAGGGAGGTGATGTTGTTATCTTCCTGGAGCAGCTGCAAGCGCATGCGCAGATCAGAGCTCAAAGCCTGAAAGGTCATGGCACTATCAGTCACCGAAGCCGAATTTCCCAGACCAAACAGGGTGCTGCTCACAGTACTGGCAGCGGCATTTAGAGGATTGATAGCCAAACCATCATCCACCCCGGAGGTGCTGCTGCCAGCCATAGAGGTAATGGTAAAGGCAGACTCAAAGGAGTCGGTCAACTGAATTTCCAATACCTTCATTTCCAACAGTACTTCAGGAACCTGACGGTCTGATTCCTTGATCAGCTTGGCAATCTCCTTGACCGCATCATCATCCGAGGTGCGCACAAACAGCATATTATGCAGGCGGTTGACAGTGACATAAATGGGGGCCTTGTCCCGTTCGACAACCTGACCGAGCATCTTGTCCGAAACCGCCCGCAACTGATCACTCATCTTCTGTTCCAGCAAGGCCAGTTGTTCCACACTCAACTCAGACTGCTCCGTCGCAGCAGTACTTTTACTGGTCTTACTGCTGTTTTTTCGGTTAGAAGAACTGGAGCTGTTGCTATCGTTGTTGCTGTCCTCGGTATCATCATTGGTTATGTCATATTCACCATCCAACTCGTAATCATCACCACTATCACTGTCCCAGTTAGCACTCCCCCCCAGGGTGACCCGGTCACCGAACAGATCCTGTATCGAGCGTGCGGCAGTCGCCACATTCAGATACTTGAGCTGAAAGGAATGAATCGGTTCATCCCGGTAAATTTTGATGTCGCGGCTGTATTCTTTGGTGGTCATCACCACATACAGGTTGCTCTCTTCATGGAAGCGATACCACAACCCGGAAATCCGGCACAGGCTGTCAATGACGTGACTGACATTCATGTTATGGATATAAAAATTGATGCGCTGCCTTCCTGCGTCCTGGGTCGCCACAATATTGACACCGCTCAGTTCAGCAATGATCCGTACCGCGTCCATGACCTGAGCATCGCGAAATTCAACTTCTTCAACAACAGCATCTTTTGCCGTCGCTGCCTCGGCCTCGACACCCCCCACTGTTCCCCCACCAATGGGCACAGTGACAAACACCAGTGCCGCAACTAATGTCAAAACGACTCTTCCCATGGCATTTCTTTCCAATTTGAAGGACTTTCTATACTGTCCGATTTGAAATCTCAGCAGCTCAAGGCGGCTGTGCTCAGCGCACAACAAGTTGTTCGTTAAGAGATCCTGACTCAATAACAATTTCCCGCCGACCAATGCTGACAATCTGCACCACGGCATCAATGCCGATATCATACAGACCGATGTTGTCCCCTTCGTGAACAAGGTAAACATGCTTTTTAGCAACCTCGAGCAAGGCAACTGTTTCACCCTGGCCATTTTGCATCCGTCCCAGCATTTTCATCTCTGGTAAACTGGGTAATTTCTGGCGAGCAAAACGTTGGGTCGGTTTTGGCAACTCAGGTTCCGCTTTTACCGGCTCGGGTTCGGCTTGCGGAATTGTCATCTTTTCCGTAATAGCAAAGGGATTGCGCTGGACCTTTCCTGCGTCTTCCTCCGCTGCTACTGGCAAAACAGTAACCACCAACAGGTAAATAACGACCGCTCCCCGGGTAAAAAACATCAACATCACTACATACCTCCGGTAGATACGGCCAATACGGCTTTAAAAAATGCGTAATAGACAAAAAACACCATGCCACCCACACACAGAATCAGCATCGGTTCAATAGCAACAGCTATCAGCTTGACCTTACTGCTCAGTTCGCGCTGGTAATAGACCCCAAGGCCATGCATGACAGTCTCAAGTTCGCCACTGTTTTCCCCCACCGCAGCCATGTGACGAACCAGTGCCGGGATCAAGCGCTGCTCAAAAGATTTCGATAAACTCACCCCGTCAAGCAACTTTTCCGCCGAAGAGGCAACACAGGAACTGAGCGCCCCGTTATGAATAACCCGGCTGCCGATACGTAACGACTCAATAACGGTCACCCCGCTGGCCAGCAGCATGGACAGGGTCCAGCACAACTGAGCCATGGCACCAAAAAGAATCGCTTTGCCCAGAATCGGAATAGTCAGCAGTCCCCGGTCGATAACCTGCTTGCCCTGTTTCGTCGTATAGGCCGCTAAAATACAAAACAGCAGGGTGCCCCCGACAATGCCGCCGGGGGCGGCATAAGTCAGGGCAAAATCGGAAATATCCAGCAGCAATTGGGTGGAGCCTGGGATGTCCGCCCCCTTGGCAGTCAGAAACTTTTCAAAGCGTGGAATGACTCCCATAACCAGGAAAATTACGACCCCGATAGTAACCAGCAAAACAAAAGTGGGATAGAACATGGCGGCCATCACCTGGCGCTTCAGATCCTTGGTGCGCTCCATGCTGTCCGCCAGACGTTCAAGGATCGCCTCAATGCTGCCACTCTGCTCACCGCTGGCCACCAGGTTGGCCACGACCGGTGAAAAAATCCCCTTCTCTTTGGCCAACTGGCTGGAAAAGGTTTCACCACGGCGGATACCGTCTTCCATACGCCTTAACGCCCATTCCAGCCGGAACTTGCTGACCATATGGATGTTTGCCTCCAGGGTTGTCACAAGCGTGTAGCCGGAGCGCAGCATCAATGCGGTCTGGCGGAATAGCATGACCAGGTCATCTGTACCAACAGGCAGGTAACGTGACAGCCTCAGGTAACTGAGGACCAGAATGCCAAACTCACGCAGGTCACGTTTCTGCGGTTCCACCTTGAGAACAAAAACTCCCTGTTCCCGCAACTGCCGAACCGCGACTTTTTCATCATCGCTGTCGATCTCCCCATTGATCTCCTGCCCCCGTTCATTAAGCCCGGTATAACTGAACACCCCCATTACAGATACTCCTCGGGGCGCAGATGCAGAACAGCGTCAAGACAGGCATCGCCAGACAGCACCTTGGCCCGGCAGTCATCCCACAAAGTGGTATAGTTCAAAGCCTGGCTGGCAATGGTATCTTCATCCGCCCCCTGGGAGATGGTCCGGGCCAGAGCCTGATCGATCCACAGCGCCTCAAATATTCCCAAACGCCCCTTGTAACCACTCCCCAGGCAGAAGGAACAGCCCCGCGGTTCAAACAACGACACTGGATCCCGTGGCTCAGCAGTGCTGACACCCAGCATGCGTAGCTCCTCCGGTGTCGCCGGTCGGCTGCTGCGACAGTGTGGACACAGGCGCCGGACCAGGCGTTGGGCCAGCACGCCAACAACCGTTGCACCAACCAGAAAACGCTCAACACCGATATCGGCCAGGCGCGTAACCGCTCCGACAGCATCATTGGTATGCAGGGTCGACAGCACCAGGTGACCGGTCATAGCGGCGCGCATACTGATATCGGCGGTTTCCTGGTCACGGATCTCGCCGACCAGCACCACGTCCGGGTCGTGACGCAAAAAAGAGCGCAGCGCCTGGGCAAAGCTGACTTTAGTCCCGACCTGGACCTGGCTTACGCCAACAATCGTCTGCTCCACAGGATCTTCGACGGTGAGAATGTTAAGATTGGCAATGTCCAATTCCCTGATGGCACTGTACAGGGTGGTTGATTTTCCGCTCCCCGTTGGCCCGGTGACCAGGATCATACCGTAGGGCAACTGGATCCGCTTGCGGAAGTTTTCCAGCATCTGCGGCCGCATGCCCAGCTGTTCCAGGCTCAAGCCTCCGGTTTCCTGGGCCAGAATCCGCAGGGTAGCCCGTTCTCCCCAGCGGGTTGGAATGGTCGCTACGCGGATATCGGTCTGAGGCAGATTCCAGTCACTGATCTGGTATTTCATGGCCCCGTCCTGGGCCATGCGCGATTCGGTAATATCCAGCCCCGCCAGCACCTTAATCCGGTTCATCAGGGCGCTCTCTTCCTGATGGTCAAGCAAGCGCGGCAGCTCAACCATGCGGCCGTCCACCCGCAGCCGGATCTGCATGCCGCTTTCAAGCGCTTCAAAATGCACATCCGTAGCCCGGTGCAGGTAGACTTCCTTCATGATTTCATCGAGCAATGAGACCGGATCAGGACTGCCCCCCACAGCAACCGAAACGGCTCCCGGATTTTTTAAATACCGTCCCAAGGCAGCCTTGAGCGCTGCCGGTTCCGCCAGGGCCGCTTTACAACGACAGCCTGCACTGCGTTCCACCCGCTCAACACTGGCGCGATCATCCGGGTCCCCCACCGCCACCAGGAGCTGCCCATTGCTGTCCCGTACCGGCAACAGCGGACGCTGCTGAAAAATCGAACGCGGAAGCTTGGCCATCACATCCCGATCCGCTGTCAAATCGGCGACGGGGATAAACGGCAACTTGCGCTGACTGGCCAGGGCCTGATAAAAGGCCGAATCGGGAAAGCGACCATCACGGGCGACCACTTCCAGCAACCGCAGCCGTTCACGCTTGGCAACGAGTCGTAATTCACGCAAGCGCAATTCAGAGACCAGACCAACCGCCACGGCCGCATCGATCAATTGACTTTCACTAACAGGCATATTGTTTCACTTCCGTCCGCTTGGCAGCGCCCTTCGCTGTCTTAAGAAAACGTTCAAATCCTTCACTGTTCTGGCATAACCCCAAAGCCGTCTGAAAACTGATTTTCTGATCAATGACCAGCTGGGCCAGCGCCTGATCCATGGTCCACATACCACTGCTGCCACCCGACTCCATCAAGGAATAAAGCTGCTGTGAGCGAGAAGTCCGAATCAGGTTAAGCGCTGCGGTATTGACCATCAACAGCTCGATGGCAGCAACCCGTCCCTCACCACTTAAATCGGGCACCAGGCGCTGGGCGACCACGGCTTTCAGGACCATGGCCATCCGGTGCCGCGCCACCCCCTGCTCCTCACCGGGGAAATAGCCGATAAAGCGCTCAATAGCGCCGATCGCCTCACCGGTATGCAGGGTCGAAAAGACCAGGTGCCCGGTTTCAGCCGCTGACAGCGACGCCTGCATGGTCTCCTTGTCACGCATCTCGCCCACCATAATCACATCCGGGTCCTCGCGCATGGCAGCGCGCACGGCATCGGCATAACTATCCACGTCAGCATGGATTTCGCGGTGATGCACCAGACTGCGTTTATTGCGGTGGACAAACTCCACCGGGTCCTCAATGGTCAGAATATGGCAATCGCGCTCGCGGTTGATTTCATCGAGCAGTACCGCCAGGGTTGATGACTTGCCACTGCCCGTCGCTCCGGTCACCAGCACCAATCCTGACTTCAGATACGCCAGCTCACGTAACTGTGTCGGCAGACCAAGCTCTTCAAGGGTGCTGATATTCTGATTAAGATGACGGATCGCCATAGTGGTAGCCCCCATGGCCCGGTATATGTTGAGACGAAAGCGTTCCCCCTGCCCCAGGGAATAACCAAGATCCAGGTTCTTCTTTTTCTCGTACTCCGCCCATTGCGTATCGTTCATCAGTTCCCAGGCCATGTTTTCAAGCTCTTCAGCCGTGAAACAAAAAGCTTCCTGAACCTGCAGACGACCGTTGACGCGGTAGCTCACCGGCTGATCGGCGCTAAGGTGGATATCGGACCCACCACGAGCAATACAGTCACTCAAAATGTCATTAAAATGATTTTTAGCCGGGCACATCATCAGATCGACAACTCCAGAGACATATAGATAGCCCCGGACGGCAGATAACCGTCGCGCAGAGTGCGGCGTTCTTCGAGGACGTGCCGCGAATAGACCCGTAAACGCATAACAGACACGTAATAGCTGAGATCTTTCAGCCCTGAAATAAATGAAATCATCTGGGCATAATCGCAGTTGGCGGTCACCTCAAGGAGCGGCCTCCCGATCTGCGGATCAAGCACCGCAGGGGTCATCTCACTCTCCGGGTTGTACCCCTTGCGCGCCACCAGCAGCAGATCGACGCCGCTACGCTGAGCCAGTCGTGAAATTTCCAGCATCAGCAGCTGCCGTTCTTCATTGGAATCGATGGGGACAAACCCGCTGTCCAGTTCATTGAGACTGGCTTTTTCTGCAGCCAGCAACTCTTCAGATTTGGCAATCTTCTTTTCCAGCACTTCGGGGCTGAGACCACTCCCCTTGACCTTGCCCAGGTCGGCACGTTTGTCGATACGGTCCTGCCGACGATGCAGTAAAGACTCTGCTTCCCCCAGCTTTTTATGGCGGTACGGGTAAAACACCGAGCCATACAAACAAATGGATAGCAGACACAAGATAATCAGTGACCGCCCCCGCTCCTTCTGGGTCATGCGCTTCCAGCGTCCGATCATGACTGCGGCTCCTGTGCTTTGTTCCCCTGCTGATAGATCCACACCTTGAACACATAACCATTCAGGTTCAGGCGGTTGCGACCACGATTCAGTTTACTGTCACGCACTTCGTAGTCCCATTTTTCCAGCTCATGGTTCAACTCACTGACAAAGCTCTGAGCCAGGGTATCCTGCAAGGCCCACCCTTCCAGGTAGAAACCATCGCGTTCCTTGGTTTCTTCAATCAGATCAAAAATGACGCCGTCATTCACCGCCCGAGCAAAAGCTTCGAGCACGGCGGGGATCAAGTCCTGACGATAACGGATCACCGTGTCAAGGACCTCCCCCAGACGTCGCTGCTCTGCCAGCTCAGCTTCTTTATCATCGAGCTGACGCTGCAACTTGCCGACTTCCGCAGACAACGCCTGCGATTCCTTGATAATCTTCATGCGTCGCTCATACTCGATATCGAGCAGATCCCGTTCAAAATTGACCGTTTCGATCTTGTTGCGCAGGTGCACATCCATGGCGTAGAGCCCCGCCACAACCAGGACCAGCGCCACGAGGGGGTAGTATTGCTTGCGTTTCCACACCGGCGGCGGTGGAGTCTGGGCGCGGATAGCCACAGCCTGAAGAGGGCGGACCCCTTTCAGGGCGTGTCGCGCAGCAGCGCGCATAGCCACGAGGGCTTCTACCGGCCAAACCTTTTCATCACCCGGGAGCGGAGCACTGAGCACGGCAACCGGTATCTGCAAGCGCGCTTCGAGAGCAGCGCTGATCTCTTCAGCTATGCTTTGCGGAGCATTCAGAACAATCACCTCACGTGGACTGGCCAACATCTGATAGACCGCTTCAGCAATTTCTTCTCCGCCAGCAGACCCGTAACAAGGGGTCATCAGCAGGTTATCAATGCCCCGGGAGCCCCCGGTGACAAACACGTACTGTTCCTGGCGGACATCAACCAACAGCCAGTCGCGTTGCTCTTCTCCCAGATGGACAGCTGCCAGCCCGGCCTGCGGATAGATCCACTGCAACCTTATTTTGTGACGCCGCAGAGCCTCCACATAGCGTCGCGCCAGGTCGGCCGAAACCGCGCCACCCAACCACGGGTAATAGCCATCATCTTCGTCACCGGCCTGACCGGACCAGCCGATACGCAGGCTTTCATCCTCAACCAGCAGCTGATCAAGCTGCTGCAGAACCGTGGCCATAGCTTCTGAGCCAACGGTCTGCTCACATAATTCAGAAACAGGCATTTCAGCGTTGCGCGCCTGTTTTTCAAGGTGACAACGTTGCTCATAACTAAGGACTCCCCGTTCTTGGAGCAGAGCAACTGGTGTCACCAGGTCATTCCCGGCAACCACAGCTTCTTCCATTTCGTAACGGATCAATTCGGTCATCTGTTCGCGCGGGCGCGGACGGTCAGGAGCAACCGGCAAACTGAGCAACCGGGCCGCTGCCAATGGGGACACCAGCACCGCCTCGCGCGGCAAGCGCTTGGTCTGTTTCTTCAGTTCGGCAACGACTTCGCCAATGGCTTTATCAAAATCAGCATTGTCAGAGCTGGCAGCAGCACCAAAGGTAATGGTTCCGTTAACCTGACGCCGGGCAATAAATGCGCTGACCGCTGCCGGGCTGGCATCGACAACCAGTACCTGTTTAGCCGGGCGCGGCAGCCCTTTAATACCACCCTTTTGAGCACCTTTTTTGACCCCACCGTTACCGAGCAGCGGCAGCGGCAGTTTGCTCCGCCCGGCACCCGGAGCTGCCTCAATTTGCGCTCCGTTGGCACCCTTTTTTTTGCCGGCGCTTGCCTTACCACGACGCAGCCGTTTAAGCAGCCCGGATGGTTTCTCGGCCGCTCTGGTCGCGGTTACGGACCCGGCTTCGAGCCTATTTTCAGAAGCCTTCTCAGGTGCGGACTTGTCTTTGCGTTTGATTGAAAATTTCACCAGCATGCCAACTTTCTCATTTAAAAATACTCTGCCATATTCCATTCAAGGGGCCCGAAGGGGCGACCGGGAAGGACAGTGTAGTTTCTCCAGTTTAATTGCGCTGGAGCAGCAGCAGAGGGTCCTGCCGCTGAAAATTCGGTCCCTGTGCAGCTGGCTCCATCATGAAGGTAAATTCCAAAGGCAATATTTCCCATATACATATTTATTGGTGATGAAAATGAAAACTCGACACTTTTAGGCCGCCCATCCCAGTAATAAATGCCACTATTTGTTGAACCTTCTGCAACTACTCCGGCGACACTATGCTCGACCACGAGACAGAGGTTTTGAGGATATGAAATCACCCTCCACACAAATCCAGCCCCCTCACAAGTACCTTGACTGATGTAACTAGAATCACTGCAGATAAAAGACGCTCCATTAAATACCTGACTCCAGTCGCCATCAATAACAGCATCAGCATTATAATCGGCAGCACTACAAGCAAGCTTAGCGCGAGTAAGATCAAAACAGCCTTCGTTTCCGCTAGAGGTATAATATTGCCAGCGCCCCAGGATTCCGTTGCCGTAGTCGGTTCCGGCGCAGGTTGCCTCATCGCCAACCGTAGTATCCCTGCAAGCCCAACCAACATCACCTGCTGGCAACCAGACACCTTCGGCATCACTGCAACTCCAGAAATCCTCATATCCGGGCAAAGCTACCCACGAACCGGGAGTAGCAGCGCTGATACAGGCGTCCATATTGCGATTAGCCAAAGGATCCTCAGTGCAACGATAGCAATTGGCTGGAGCAGGAAAGGAGACCGTCACCCCATTGCTCGTTTCGATAGTCGTCACATAGCGATCAGCGTTAATAAGTGGCTGGCTGCTAGCTGGCGGATAATCGTTTTCGAAAACGTCCGTACCACTTGGGATACCATCACGCCCGTAGCTCTGCACCGTAACCCCACTTGTCTGACTGTAGTTCCAACCGAAATTATCCCCACTATCGTTATTCCCCCAACCATCCTGAAAGCGCGGGTAATCATTATGCTCAGCAGCCGTAAGATATGGGCCGTTCCAGCCCGCCTGGACCAACCAACCATTGCAATCACCCGAAGCGTTTTTACAATCGTAATCAGGCTGCGTCACCCACGTTCCACCCGCAGAAACACAATCGATCTCATCGGTCAGCACTTCCGGTGCGCCGGCACAATAATTCTGACGCAGCAGCGCATTCAGACTCGGTGGCACCTGCCCCATATCGGCGATATAGCCGCTGATTTCGGAGTGGCCGTTCAGTTTTCTGGAGGTATCGCCGACAATGGCGTGGCGGATGGCGTTGATCCTTTGACGAGTGTCGTCAAAGTGTAATTGATCGGATCGGTTGCCAACCACCCCCAGGCTCATCCAGGCAACAGCAGAAAGTATGGTCACCACCAACAACAGCTCCAGCAGGGTCATGCCCCGGTTGTTGGCGATACGAGATTTCAGGCTCACAATCAGTACCTTGCGTGAAAAAATCAGTGCAATTCAGGCCGCTGGTAATCAACCACCATAATGGCTGGGCCCTTAGCGTAGTTATACAGGTGGTACCCCAACAACCGCACATGCTCGTCAACATGCAGGTTGGCGGCAAATTTTTCCGCAGCTGCGCTTTCCACATAGACGGGGAAAATACGCCCGGCGGTAGTCTCAATGAACATGCGATGCTCCACCTTGGGCATGGGCTGGACACCGGCCACTTCCAGAGCGGTGTAGACATAGCTCATGTCGCGCTGCTCGGGCAGACGCTTAACACTGGCCACAAAGCTGATCGGCTCGGCCATTTTGATCATCTTTTTCCCCTTGGGCACCTTCCCTTTTTCGGCAACGATAAAGGTATCGATATCCACAGCGACAAAATCGCCGGGAGCCTGTTTCACCATGGTCTGCGCCATTTCTCCCCCCCCTTCAGCCTGATTATCAACCGCCCCGGCACAGGTAGCGCTCAGCACCAGGCCCAACAGCAGCAACTTAAAAACCTTGTTCATTTATTCAATCTCCAGACGGATATTGTCATTCGATTCCACATAATCGCCATCCGGACCGGAGCTGACCAGCAACGGCCGGGAATTTAGGTTAAACAACAGATAGGGACGCCCCCAAGTATCGCGCTCGTCTCGACTACTGCCGGTTTTCAGACTCCAGCCGAGCAGATTATTATGCGGACGGTGCTCAAAGGGATCGGCCAAACCGTCGACATCGGTCAACACTACGGCAGATACGGTTTCCGTCGGGTCACCTGCGGTATTTCCCGCCGCCGTGCCATCATTGACGTTATTACTGATATTGACGTAACCGTCAGCAAACCCTTTCAGGTAGGGCCCACGCCACCCGCGCCCGCTTTCCGCGTCCCAAGTCTCCAGTGGATGGCCACCGGGCAGCGGACTGTCAGAGGTGAGCAGCAGCCAGAAATTGGCTGGCGAATAGAACCAGACCTTCTTTTCTGCATCGTCCGCCCCTGCGTAGGCGGGCAGATCGGCGTAGTCAATGACGCCACTCAAACCATCATCGTCCATACCGAAGGGCCCGGTCTTCGGGTAGTACCCCGTGTCCTGGCGAAACTGACGTATCGCCTGGGCGATCTCTTGCATCTCGGTACGCACCAGCTGATCGTTGGCGTGTTCGCTAATACCGATATAGTTGCCTGCGGCAACAAAAGCGACGGCGGCTAATATGGATACCGTCACCAGCAGCTCAATCAGGGTGAAGCCCCCCTGGCCCAGCTTCACTTTCAGTCTCCCTAAAGTCCGCAGGCTTTGCGGGCGCTCTTGGCGGCGAGTTGCCATTCGGGGCCGAATTTACGTCGCGCTTTATTAAAGGCATCGCCCTGATCAGCACCACTGACCAGCAGCTCAGCGATATAGTTATAGGGGTCTTTATCTACCCCTTCAGCATCCATTTTTTCAGCGTAGCAGTCAGCCTGCTGCGGGGTTAAACCGGACTTACGCAGGCCTTCTTTCATCTTGTCAACATCTCCGCCGCACCCAGCCAGAAAAACCACCAGCACCAGCACCAGCAGCAGCCTCCCCTTGGTCCATACAGCTTTCATCATCAGTTCTCCCATGTTCTGTTTGACGAGTCATGTGCCCCTGGCGCCGCCCACCGGCGTCGGCACAAAAACCGGGCCACCTGCGACAGTCCTTGTCGCCTGTGGCCCGATACGTGGCCGGAGCGGGTTCGTTTTGGTTACTTTCCCTGGGAAGGAATGGGCGGTCCGGCCAGCCGCCCGGTGAAGACTAACTGTTATTAGATCGTGTTACGGGTACCATCCCATTCGCCCAATTCTTCTTCTTTGGTATCACCAGCGCCGTCAACGACACCGACGAATAGGACTTGGTCGACTGCGGTAGGAGCAACCCAAGCACCTGCAGTCACTTCAGCTTCAGCTACCTTGAACAATCCAATAAAACGATTATATTGATCGGCGTTTACATGTCGATAAACCGGTACGGAAGTCATTGCACCTAAGTTACCGGTATTAAAAAGACTTGAAGACGGCCCAAAACCAACAGCCATAAGAACAGGCGCCTTGGTTCCGTCGGCAGGAACCGTACCACCAGGACTGGTCATATTGGTACCATCAAAGGTAGCATCGTCATACTCACCCGGGCCAAGAATCCGCTCTACAGCACCCGACCAATAAACAAGGTTTGCCATATCAGCAACAGCGACACTAGCGCCGCAACCGTTACCTGCTTCGCCGTTGAAAATATTACCGGCAACAACGGCATTGCCCCGATTAGAGATTGTGTCCTGAAGAGCAGTACTGGCGCAATCAGCAGTCAAAACTGAACCGTCACCATAGTCAGGTGTAGCCTCATCAATAACGCGCAGAGACTCCATGCCGATTTCTCCCATAACTGTATCGACGTCTGTGATCAGGCCACCAACCACAACATCTCCGATTCCAAGGATGTCACCATCAGCATTTGGCAGAAGCGCAGTCGCCAAAGGAGCAGCAGCAGAAGCATCCGCTACATACATCAGTGAGTCCAGATTGTTCGGGTAAACATTGTGCTGCAGAACACGGAAGGTATTAACTCCCTTGTTCAGCTCATCCATCATGGCTACGTGAGCAGCTGCAGCGGCGCGGGCGTCGGTGTCCTGCAGGGCCACGGTAGCGGTACCGGCGATTGCTGCCAGAATGGCGACAACGACCAGTAATTCGAGCAGGGTGAACCCGCGATTGTTGTTTTTGCTTTTCAGCTTTTTCAGACGTTTCAACAAAAATTCACGACCTAACATTTTTCCTTTTCCTTTCAGCTTTAGGTTGCATTTACGCCTTACCATCATGTAAGGCAGGTTGATTAAAGCCGAAGTGCCTCACCCACAGAGACCGCCTTTCGGTGGCACCAGATGGTTGACATCTGGAAACATGCGTACTCTTTTGTCGCCCGCCGCGCAGGAGGCTTAAGCCCACGCTTTTAAGCAACTTATCTTTTTCTTGACCTAGGAGATGTCACACCTGCCCCCCTCCTGCACCTTCGGGCATGACCGGCTGCGTGGCCCCCTGCCACCGCAGCCTTTGTTTGTTTCGCGTGCACGGCTGAAATTACCAGCCTGCTTAAGCATTGAGGGGCTTAAGCTTATTTTGCCGTGGCCGGTTTTGCAGCCACGGCCGGATTATGAAAGTCGAGAACATAACGATATTGTTTTCCACAATGCACGATGACCTCTTTTTGACCGCGTCGCAAAATCTTCATTTCGATACGGATTTCCCCGTAGCCGTCATGCCTGAACAACTCGTCGTAGAGCTGCTCGATCCGTTTCATCACTTGCCGATGGGTTCCTTCTTCCATAACTATCTTACTGTCCTCTTATTGAACTGCTGCTTCCTGCTGATCCCTGCCCGCAAAAAACAATCTATTTGGCTTACTTTTCATAACGATCTGCTGCCGCCTATTCCGTAAATTGCGACATTCACCCCGGCAGCATAATCTCGTTGGCCGTTGTGCCTGACGTGGACTGAATGTAATTGAAAACGAATATCAAAACCGTGATCAGAAACACACTTTGCATTTTTTTTGGTTATAATTTTCAAATATTTACTGAACGCCAATGATAATTTTATACCCATAAAACCGTCGCTTTCTAAAGAATCGTGATCAGCGTCACGGATTCAAATTTGCGCTTCAGCTATCCTTCTGCCTGCGACATTCATTCATAACTATTCCGCTATCGTCCTCCCCCCTACGGGAGATCTTTTTTCCTCCTTTACGATGCGGACTTAGTATTCATCATGATCAATTACGAACACCTGTCATTTAACGACGTCAATATCACCTGCTCACACTATTGCCGGAATTCCGTCAGCGAACGCCACCTGGCTATCTCCTGCCCTGCCCGGACAGGTTTTAAAGCCCAGCTTGAAGGGATCGAAAGTGCGTTAAGCGCTTTTATCGCCGGCCATTTACTGCCCCCGGGCTGCGTCATTTTCGGCCGCCTTTTCGTTAGCGACCATGCCAATCAGCAACGGGAGATCAGCGCCTTCGCCATTCGCCTAGCCGATTGGTGTGGCGGCTGCGCGCTGTCGGTTATTCAGCAGCCACCCCTTTCTTCAGCAAAGGTTGAGGCCTGGTTTTATCTGGTTGATGACGCTGGTAAAGTCCAGGCAAAAACCAGGAACGGCGATGAACTGATCCTCCAGCGCAATGGCTACCGCCATTTATGGCACTGCTCACAAATGAACGGTTGCCGACCAGGCAACGCTGCAGCCCAGACCACCGCGGTGCTGAATGCTTACGCCAGCGAACTGCAACAGCATGGCGGCACGCTGAAGGATAACTGCATCCGCACCTGGTTGTATGTACGGGATGTTGATTTTCACTACCAGGGGGTGGTCGATGCGCGGCGGGAACTGTTTACGGAACACGACCTGACCAAGGAGACGCACTTTATCGCCAGTACAGGGATTGAGGGGCGTCATGGCCACACCGCTGCTAACCTGGTGATGGACAGCTATGCCCTGCTGGATATTTCCCCCGGGCAGGTTCAGTTCCTGCAGGCACCGGAATTTCTTAACCCGACCCATGAATACGGGGTCACCTTTGAACGCGCCACCAGCGTCGACTTTGGCGATCGTCGTCATATCTATATCAGTGGTACAGCCAGCATCGATAAATATGGGGCGGTCGTACATCCGGAAAACATTGAGCTGCAGCTGGAACGCACGCTGGTCAATATTGAAGAACTGCTGAAAAGTGCCTCGGCAGGAATAACCGACCTGGCTCAGATCATTGTCTACCTGCGCGACCTGGCAGACGCAGAAACAGTGGAAAGGTTTCTGGCCCAGCACTATCCCAAGCTACCGCGAGTACTGGTGCTGGCACCGGTATGCAGGCCTGGCTGGCTGGTGGAGATCGAAGGGATTGCGATTTGTGATGTTTGTCAGGATGACTATAATAATTTTTAACCGGAAGGAGAACTTTTGCGATGAAATTTTCGGCCTATGCTGTGCGCCGGCTGCTGGTAGCCGGGCTAGGTTGTACTTTAACCCTTTTAACATTGATTCCCGCGACCGCCCTGGCCGGGGAACAGGAACAGCTTGACACATTAGCCGCCATGGCTAATAGCTCGCTGAACGCTGAGCTTGAGGACCTTAAGCAAAGTACCGCTGAATTAAACACGGCAATTATGCAATTGTGCAGCAGGCCGGATACTGAGCATTTAGAGCAGGCCCGACAGAACTGGCGCAAGGCATTTCTGGCGTTACGCCGGGCTGAACCCCTGAGACTGACAAAGGAGCTGAAAAAAACCCGTGAACTGACCCGGATCACCAATGCTATTGTTCTTGACGCCGCATTAGCTGATGCACAGCTGGATGACCTGCTGGCTCAGAAGGACAGCCGCGGATATCTGGCCATAGAACAGATGCTGTTCGCCCCGCAGGACGCCGCCGCAGCAGCCACACCCAGACGCTGCGCTCATTTGCAGAAGACGGCAGCAGAAATAAACGCCTGGGCGCAGCAGGTGCTTGAACAGTGGCAGAACGAACTGGCACCAGGCCTGCGCAATGCCGGCGATGGCCAGCCCTACCTTACCGCGAATGAACCGCTGAACCTGCTCATGGCCGGTCTGCTGAACAGTAGCGAGTGGATGCTGCGTGACCGGATCAGCGTACCAAGTGGTTTTTTTGAAACTGCGGCAAAACCGGAACTGCTGGAGGGGGGCGTGAGCCACAGTACGGTTGACGCTTACAGTGCAACCATCGATGGCATGACTGCCGTTCTTGGTACTCCAGACAACCAGGCCGGCCTGCTTTACCTGGTAGCCACCCAGGACGGGCTAATATCAGCCAAAGACCCGGGACTGGCCGCAGACATTGTCGATCAGAGCAATGACATCAGGGAAGTTCTTGCGCACCTGCAAGGGGCAAAACTCCCCCTTGTCGAAAGTTTGGCCATCAATAACAAGGTGCTCAAAAAACTGTACAAAGAAACCAATCAGCTGCAGAAGTTGCTGATCAAGGCATCCCTGGTGCTGGAACTGAATGTCACCGAACCGGCCAAGTTTGAATAAGTTAAGCCCCTGGCCCATCTGTTTGCAGATGGGCCAGGGGCTTAACATTCATTGTGGTGATCGCTGGTTCAGGATCCCGACGCCGTGAACCTGAACCAGCGATTCCCTCCTCGTTTTATGCCTTCCGTCACAGAAAAATCAGTGGCACGAACAGGTGGCGCAGCGGCCACAACATTTATGCTTGTGAGCACCAAGGGCTTTCCCCACAGCATGTTCAATGTCCGGCCAGTCCCACCGGCAATAAACGGCCTTAAGCCCCCGCTGGTCGACTTTTTCCTTAAATGCTTTTCCGGCGTCTGACTCCAAGTACTCCTCCCGGAGCACCACCAGGCCAATTTTTTCAGGAATCTCATCACCCGCCAGCAGTTCCGATGTCCCGTTCCAGTAAATAGTGTCTGCAACTCCCAACTCGGCCAGTCGTGGAAAATGAGAATCAGCGAGACCTGCTCCAACAATGAGTGCTGTCATAAATGGCCCTCCGCCTCCTCGGACACCTGGCGGATCCATGCTTCAATCCGCCCGGCAGTCAAATGGGATTGATTTTCGAAATCGAGGGCCAGGCCAAGAAACTGGTCCCCTTCTACAGCAGCCGATGCGGCATGATCGTAACCTGCGGTTGACCACTTGCCGATAATTGTTGCCCCGGCGGCCTCTGCCGCGTCATGAATCGGCCTGATACCATCAACAAAGGTATCAGCGAAAAGGGCCTGATCCCCCAGACCGAACAGCGCAACTTTCTTCCCCTTCAGATTAGCCTCGCTCAAATTTTGAAGGCTGGCACTCCAATCGTCCTGAAGGTCACCAAGTCCCCAAGTGGATGTTCCCAGCAGCAGCAGATCATAGTTTTCATAGTCTGCTGTAGCGACAGTTTCGACCTCATGTACCGTTGACCCAGCCATCAACCCGCCAATTTGCCTGGCGACAGTTTCGGTATTTCCAGTTGTGGATCCATAAACAATTCCTGTTTTCATGCGTTATTCTCCAGACTGTGCAAGTACGGTGATTAAAATTATTCCGGATAGATAATGAAAAGCATTATCAATTTAAAAGAATTCCATTTCTTCTGCTGTGACCACGGTCACAGTAAGGCTTTCCTACTGATTTTTTTACTATCCGGATCAATCAGCCCGTTGTCGAGGCCGATGCATATTGAGCAGAAGGGTTATCCACCGGTCAATCAGGAAGCTTCAACCACAAAGGGGAAGGACCGTAACGACTGGAGATGGGAATAACACACCGCTGTTTCTGCCAGCGGCCCCCCCCCTTTACCTTGATTGTGGCGGTCATGGCTTCGACCGGGGGTAAATACAGGCTTACTGAAATTTTTCTGAGCATAGCGCGTCCATAACTATATGTGATAGATCGCTGACTGTGCAGCGCCTGATGCGTAACCGTTACTTTTTCTTGGCTGCCGCACGCTTGGATGCTTTGAGCGGATTGACTTTCTGCGCCTGGACCTGACTGATCCCCAGCCATTCCTGACTCAGTTGCCCCTGCTCCGCCAGGAACTTCTCTTTATTTTCAACGCGCTGAAAAGCAATAATCAGCTCCCAACTGCCGTACTTCATCTGATCCGGGCTGATGGCGACATAGGGGATGTCCTTTCCCTCGAAATCCTGAAGGATATCGGCGACAGGACGGGTGCCCCTGAAGATGGTTTTGCTTTCATACTTAATGGCAATTCCCAAAATTGATTGTTCCTGCATAGTGATAAGATCTCCTCGCTTGAAATTAGGTTTTTTCGGTGCAGTATGCCGAGATATAGACCGTTACACACCAGGGAATTGAATTTCGTTTTCAAGTGCAACGGTGTACGCCTCCGCACAAGCCCTTGATTTTCTTGCCACAACGAAAAACATCTCGTTTCTAATCTGAAAACTTCATTATTGCCATCCAGAGTTTCTGGATGGTACCCAAATAGATGGGTTCTTTCCGGAAAGGACCCTTTAGTCGTTTTCGTAAGAAATAGCTCTTTTACAGACAGATTGATGCACTGTTTTTGACCTCCAGACAAGAGCAATCACAATCATGCTGACCAAACTCATCCATCAACTTGTATAAATGACCTATTGCGGAAATACTGACACAGCCCTTATGATAAGGAATTCCGTAACTTTTTGATAACTTGGTCAAGCAACGAGACAACGTTTCCCTGGCCACACCCAACTCCTGAGCGGTTAAACTGATGGGGCGAAAATCAACAACTCCGCAGTGGAGGTTATCACGTTTCAGTCGATAGATAAGATACCCGACAGTCAACAGCTCAACCCGGCAGCAACGCACAAGGGTTCGCATATGGCGCTCCTGCTCAACCTCTATGGCCATCAGTCTGAAGATGTTATCCATAATCGTTTTCTGACTGAGCGCAATTGATTGAAAATCAGTATAATGCCAATATAAAAGTGACGATTTTGAAGTTCCGACAAAAGAACTTTCACAATAATGTTCTGTCATCAACGATGAAAAACAGAAGAAATCCCCCGGGAAAAGTCGCCTGACCAGCAGATCCTGACCATCCGGAGCCTGTTTATACATGCGCATCTCACCACCGATAACACAATGTACTTTTCGCGTGAGGTCATCCCCCTCAAGACGTTGCCAGCGCCCTTTCATAACGTATTTTCGGCCACTGCGGATCAGAGCCTGAATCACTGTCTCTTCGGCATCCCTGAGTAACAGGGATTGTTGAAGAGCATCTCTAACTGTTGATAACATAAAGCAATTCTTTCTATTAAATGCTGATTATGGCAGTCGTGAGGATTTATTCAAACCACACGAAGGTAGCCACGAGATGGTCGGTACTGCTGATACTGGCATGAAATACTTGTCGAACGGGTATATTCCTTTTTAATTTCAAGGCCTTTACCCCTAACTTGATGTTGCAAAACCAGCATCCAAAGCTGTAATCGATGTTGAGTTAATTTGCGTTGATTCACTTCGTCGATAGCCAGACCAACAAAGTTGTTCTTTTGCAAAGCGGCTGAAGACTGAAAGTGGTAGCCGGCGTTGGTCCAACTACCAATATGCCTAGCTCCTGTCTCCTGCGCAGCATCAAAAAGAGCTCTCATGCCATCCACAAAGGTAGCCCCGTGACCAATCTGGTCACCAAGACCAAACAACGCAAAATCCCGACCACGGAGATTGGCCTGACGCAGACATTCGATAGAATCGAGCCAGTATTCATGTAAATCTCCGCTACCGACCGTAGGTGTTCCCATAATGAGAAGATCATGGGCCTCCAAATCAGCGCGGGTCACTTTTTGAGCTTCAAATAAGTGAACGTCAGTGATCATTGCCGCCATCTGTCGGGCAACGCGATAAGTAGTGCCATCCGGCAGAGAACTGCCCGCATATACAATGGCCGTTTTCATTGAGATTCCTCCTGACTCCAACCATTAATGATAATGAGTTTCATTTTTACCATCAATATCACTCAAATTATGTGACTTCAGGCACATTAACGAAATTTTTAATGAAATTTTGAAGATCTGACTATCTTCTGTCTCCCCCATAACCATTCGCTAAGCGGAGAAGAGACCGGGGATGGGAATATTGATCAGGGTCGACTTACCAATACCGTTCTTTCCCTATAGACCGAACACAGTCCCGGTCCGAACTTCAAGAGATCCCCTCTGGTAATTAGTTTTGCGCCCGTAACTGTAGTAAAGATCTCGGATTGTAACGACCGCACCAGGATCAGGATTGGGACTCATCTTTGGAATCTTTTTGTTGTGTCGAAGACGCAGGGCAGCTTTTAGTTCCACAGCTGCAACCACGATTTTTAAACAGTTTGCGGTATAGGTAGAAAAGAGCAATAAAGAAAATAGCAGTGAGAAATAGTTCTTCCATAAGCAGCTTTCCAAAAACTCCGGACCGACTTGCGCCGGTCCGGAAGCAGTGATCTATTTCATATCTTTGGCCTGAACCCAGATAACAGCATCCTGGCTCAGTTCCTTACCTTTGTATTCGGTATCACTACCGGCACCAAGTGCGCAGAAGCCCCACCACCCAGCTTTAGGAATACCAAAGGTAAACTTGCCATCCTGATCAGCTTTAATGCCCATGGTGATGAAGCTGTCCTGAGGGGCGTCAACATAGGAAGAACCTGTAGCATTAGCAGCCAGATCAACGTCGCGATTCAGGTACTCAACTTCCAATTCAGCAAATGGTACGGGCTTACCGTTACTCATAACGATACCGGTAAAAGTGGAACCGGCCCAGATAGCATATGGCTTGGTCAATGGTACGATTTCAGCTTTTAACCCAAGAGTCGCATCCCAATCGGTGGGCGCACCGGCAACGTTAACGATCATCTTGGTAATCTGCTGAATGTAAGCATCTTCGTTAGCTTCAAAATATGGAGCAGGTTGAAGAATAAACAGATGATCACCCATTTTTTGGGCTTTATATGTAGATGAGAAAGCAGCTCCGGAATTATGATGGCCTTTAAAAGTGATCGGTTTCAGAGTACTGAGCAGATCTTTTTTCTTCTCTTTGTTAATCACATAAAATTCTTCTACTGCTGCCAGCTTATCAGTATCGTGTTGTTTACCCATATCCATGGTGTGCTCATCAGCAAAGGGATGGGTGAAGACTTCGCGCAGTTCGATCTTCTGGCCTTTATTCAGGGCCGATTCAGGGGTGTACAGCATCTGGAAGTGAGCAGACGCATTACCTGCGATAAGAGCTGCAGCCACAGTCAAAATTGCAATTTTTGTCATGTTTTTCTTTCCTCCCTGGAAATTTTTGGTTTTATTCAACAATATCCTTGCCATCAACGTAGACCTTGTGTCCTTCTCCGGCATCAAAGACGGCCTGGTAATCACCAGCCGGTTTTTTAAAATTTACTTCGCTGAACTCACTCATTTTCGTTTCAACGATTTTGTTGCCATTGACTTCAACATAAAATTTGACACCGCTGGCGCTACTGCCATCACTGAACCCGCCTTCGCAGGTTACAGTTCCGTCACCTTCGTCGAAACATGACATAAGCGCGCTATGAGCTGAAGCGTTGCTAACAACAAACAGACTGATAACAAGGCTTAATACTATCCTTTTCATAATGACCTCTTTTTTCTAGTAAGTTGGTTAGTTGCTATTCGATGATTCGAATTAACAACGAATATGTTTCTGATTTGGAAAGATGAAAAATTTTCCCCAGACTCAAGAAATCAAGCATTTACGCCGAGCTAGTGAAAATTGGCGCCTTTCGGACAGAAACTAATTGGTGCGACTGGCCTGCCAGCCAAACTGCTTGGATTTAATTATTCCCAGCACTAATGCCATTAAAACAGTGACCACGTAAAAGTTCCGCATCAGTTCCAGGCCGTTCCAGCCGAAGTTAACCGCCAGGGAAAAAAACAAGGCGGAAACAGCGATTCCTAAGGACATAGGGAAGCCGATGGCAAACAGCATCCAACGATAGGAATTGGCCTGTATCTTGACGACCACCATCGTGGCGATACAAGGTGGTGTCAGAATCATAAAAATAAGCATTGACGCCGCATGGATCGGAGTATAAGCACCGTCCTGAGCCATTGATTCTTCTGGCGTAAGTTCGGTTTTCCCCTGTTCATAAATAGAACCTAGAGTGGCAACGGCACTTTCACGGGCAGCAAAAGAACTCAGAAACGCCACATTGATCCGCCAATCGAAACCACAGAATTGGCTGACTGGCTCCAGAGCCCGACCAAGCATGCCCAGGAACGAGTTGGTTATCTTTTCATTTTTGATATCCATCTGCAGCTGCTTGTTGGTTTTGGACAAACGCCGCAACTCACGATTAAGTTTTTCCGCTTCAGGATTATCCGGGCGAACAAGGGCAAACAATGTCGGAGAAGCCTGCTGGAATTTCTGGTCAAGGGCTGCGACAGCTTCTTTAGAACCAGCGAGCATGCGATGGGCTTTATAATCATCGTAGAGATTAACCAGTTGCCCTAACTCTGCAGGCTCATCAATCGCATCCGCGTAACTGGTGCCACCAGCTTTTTTGGCAAAAGCGCTCATGGCGGCATCAGCACGGCTACTGAATTGTGTCATTTTTTCATCAGCAACACCTGGATACTGGAGCAGCACAAAAAGAATGACAGCGACAGCCATAACGACAGTGACAACTTTTTTAACGTAAACCCAAACCCGCTGAGTCGCCCTTAGAGCCACACCCTTAAAAGTCGGCAGATGGTAGGTGGGCAGTTCCATAACAAAGGGAGCGGTCTCTCGATTGACCAGAACCGTAGCAGTCAGCAGCCGCGCAACGATCAAAGCAATAAAGAGCGTTACCGTTGAGATGAAAAACATCATCAAAGCCATTTCTGTTTTAAAAAAAGCACCTAGTAACAAAGTATAAAAGGGAACCTTGGCAAGACAGTTCATGTAAGGAACTGTCAGGATGGTGGCCAGCCGGGCCCGGTCATCAGCTATGCCCTTAGTGGCCATAATTCCCGGCACTGCACAACCACCCACAAAGGCACCACCAAGCACTAAAGGCAGGGTTGATTGCCCATGCAGACCGTAGCGCTTGAAAACGCGGTCAAGAATAAATGCCATGCGTGGCATGTAACCGACATCTTCAAGAATGGCGATTAAGGCAAACAGAATAAAAAAGATCGGGACATAATTGAGTAGAGCAATAACACTGTTGGTCATCCAGATCCCAAAGTCGGTTACCAACGGAACATCGACAAAGGCTCCTGATGGAAGAAAGGAAAGGATCTTATTTTTCAATGCGGCAAGGAATGGCCAGGTATAGTCAGTAAGTTTGTAGCCCCAGACAATAGCCAGTTCATAAATCAGATAGATCACCAGCCCAAGAACTGGAAAAGCAAACCACCGATTAAGAAGCACGCGATCAATGCGAGCTGTAAAGGTATCCTGCTTGACACTCTTTTCATCGACCACTTTATGGTAAAGGATATGGGCGTTGTCATAGCGTAATCCGGCAATGGCCTGATCAATATCCAGATCATGAATAGCATGAATTCTTCGGGTCAGGTCTTTGATTGTTTCAGCACTAACTCCGGTGCGTTCAAGAACGCTCTGATCCCCTTCAAGGCATTTGACTGCCAGCCAACGCTGACAAACTTCGGCATTAATGTCGATCTGATCGCCAAGCTCCTTGATATAGGGTTCGAGTTCACCGTAATTGAGCCGAAAAGGTTCAGTGATACGTTCTTTTGATGCGGAAATGACGGCATCAAGCAACTCGGCTTTGCCTAATTTTTTTGCCCCGACAGTTTTTACCGTACGAACATTGATGAGCTCCTGCAGACGCGTATCAGAAACAACCAAACCGCGACCTTCGGCAATATCCATCATATTAAGGACAACGATAACCGGCTTACCCAACTCTAGTAACTGGAGGGTCAGCAACAAGCTGCGACGTAGGCATGAGCTGTCGACAACATTGATAATGACATCAATTTCACTATCAATAAGAAAGTCTTTGGCAACCTTCTCTTCCAGAGAATAGGTACTAAAGGAATAGGTTCCGGGCAAATCCACCAGTTCGATAGACTGGCCCTTATACTTCAGGCTTGCTGTTTTCTTATCAACGGTGACGCCGGGATAGTTGGCGACGTGCTGGTTAACCCCCGCCAGCATATTAAAAATTGTTGATTTGCCACAATTTGGCTGCCCTGCCAGTGCTGCTCTTATCATACTGGGTCGACCTCAATCAGTGCAGCTTCGGCACGACGCAGGGAAATCAGATAATTGTGAATGGTTATTTCAAGAGGATCCTTCAATGGTGCACTTCTGACCATCATGACCTCCACCCCAGGAACAAAGCCCATATTTATCAATTTGGCTTTCAACGGCCCCTTCGCCCGGCAAGCCCGGATAAAAGCCCGTTGATTTTTGCTCAGCTCAGATAAAGACATAACCTGCTGAGGTTGTTTTAATGCACACTCGTTCATAAAGTGACCTTTCTTACTAAAAGAGATTTGCTGTGACAGAGGAGAATTATGCAGAAGGAAAAGTTATAGTTCTGTGACTCAGATCACTGATCTTGAAATTATTTTTAAAAATCAATTTCACTTAGCGCACGGGCGATTAATGAATGGATTTCTTTACAGAAAATATATTCATAAAGATTGATTTTAAGAATGGACAAACAAAATCAGACAGGCTTACTTCTATGCCTTTATGTTAGAAGTAAACCTGCGATCAAAACAAAATTACTCAAATATATCTTTCCCGAAAACTGTCACCTGGTGCCCCGGACCAGCATCAAAAACGACCTTGTAATCTCCATCGGGTTTGGAAAAGACGAACTCCCCTTCTTTAGATATTTTCCCACGGATAAGAGTTTTATCATCAAGTTGACGAACAAAAATCCGCACTCCAACTGCGGAGGATCCGTCGGAAAAACCACCCTCGCAAGACACAGTTCCATCGCCATTATCAAAGCAGGAACACAAGGCAGAATGGGCACTTGCCCACGACGGAATCAAGAGAAGAAAACACACAATAATGATCTTCTTCATGACTATTTTGTCGTTTCAAAAGTCAGAGTAAAAACATGCCAGGCTATCTTTTTACCAGCCAAGGGCTTGTAATAAGCACCGGAAATAATTTGCAACCCCGGAGGCCCAACTTTAATCATCACGGGTTCCAGGTCAGTCCTTTCAGGCTGCTCTGGCTCCTCGATCGACGAATCGGAAGAAAGCGCCACCTTGGACCCCTTGACAGGCATAACCTGCCCTTCAAAGTAAAACTGAACCGGAAGCAGATCACCCTCTTTCAATTTGGTCGGATCCATTAAGGGAACAGCTTCGGTACGCATTCCCAATGGCTTTGACAACCAAGGCTCCCAACGGCTAATGTGCTTCGAATATTTGTAAGAGACTCCCTCCTCGACAATTGTCAGCCCCTTTTCCACACCTGCGGGTTGCTTAAGCTGTTTCCATCCATCCTCCTCGGTGTGATACCAATACCAGTTATCAAATACGATGCTTAAGGCCGGATAATCATCGGTCAGGTAGGCGAAGGCCTGATCATTCTTGCTTACAGGCTCAATTTCCGTCTTCCACCCGGTATCGGTATAGCCGATCAGACTGACAATCCTCTCCGCAGGATAAGGATCAGTATGCCCCGGGTGTCCATAGAGAACGTGTACCTTGTCCTGTTCTTGCTCCATCCACAAGTTATGTGCCTGAACTGATGCGACCATAAAGGTCGATAGCAGGCACAACGCGAAAAAACATTTTAGAACCCTTTTTTGCATGGCTGACTCCTTCGTCATTTTATTAGAGAGGGAAATTCATTAGATGAGTACGCAGATCGCTTACAATTCCTTTTGCCATATAGGCACTGTGCGCTTACTGAGTACTCAAGCGAAAATGTACGTGATCGGGCGGGATTATAGAGCAACAGAAAACCATAATCTGTGACGATTGTCATAGATTATGAATTTCTTTTTCAATATTTTCATAGCACTATGTTTCATGAGCGGGCTCAAGTGATTTTATGTGAGACCCTTTTTTTATCTGCCAGAAAATTGCTCAACATCTGATATTCCTTAGTCGCAGCAGGATATCCTAGCCAGGATCTTAAAATGAATAAACAATCACGCTATAAAATGTACAAAAAGAGAAATCAACACCTACAGATTAAACAAGAAATACAGCAAATAACGCAATTTTCACCCACCTCGCATTGTGAGACAAAGAACAAGAACTTCCTCCAGGTTGATCTTGGGGACTATCGGATACATCACGTATTTGATGGCTTTCTGGATATCCTGCTCAATCTTCTGGCTCACCGTGATTATTCAACTTATCTACATTCATTACGTGTGGCGGAGATCTCCCGCCGTATCGGCCGCAACCTTTTCCTGACCGAAGATGAAGTGATCTTATTGGAACATGGTGGGCTTATTCATGATATCGGTAAAATATCTATCCCGGATGACATATTACTCAAGCCTGGCCGTTTTTCGAATCAAGATCGCAATATTATGAATACTCACTCTGTGCTTGGCGCACAGCTATTCTACGGCAAAGGCATTGACGAACGCCTGGCAGAAATTGCCTTGAACCATCACGAACGACTTGATGGCAGCGGCTACCCTAACGGACTGCAAGGAGATCATATTTCCCTCTATGCACGAATTATTGCGGTCGCCGATGTTTATGAAGCGCTTATTGCCAAACGCCCCTACAAGGAAAGCTTCAACCGTAAAACAGCTCTGGATAATCTGTGGCGCGATGTCGATGACGGTAAGCTGGAAGGCTCAATTGTCCTTGCACTTGAAAAGGTGACCCTGTATTGGAATCCTTTAGAGATCAAGGGTCTATCTATTCCTGGACCTATTTTTCAGCTGGAGGACTTTCGCCGTTCAACCTATTTTCGTGAGCCGATGAGCCCTTTCTATAACTACCGCTATCTCTTTACCCTTGAAAACAACCGAAAAATTCTCTTCAAACGTACATCCTACAGTTTACTGTCTATCTCATTTCTTCATCTTAAAATCCTAAACAGGGTAAAAGGCTACATTGAAACAGACCGGATTATAAACGCCTTTGGAGAACGGCTTCAGGAACATATCGATACTATTTGCGGCACACTATCATCACAGGGAGGCCAAACGCCCCTGCTGCTGAAAAAGGGGGCGGACTATGTCATCTACTGTCCTGACAACGGAAAATGCTGGCAACAAGTCCAACAAGCTATAGCGAATAGTATTAAAGAGGGTAAAGAGAAAAATCAGATCAGCTGTCTTTTGCATCACCGCAATTTTTCAGCAACTGTCCCCTTTGAGGACGCTTTGAATCAGCTTTTTGAAACGAGTGAATACAATGACCAAAAAATATGTTCGTGAACAGGGTAACCAGATACGACCTTTCCGGGTCTGGCCATTAGGTATAACAACACGGGTTGCGTTGTTTATAATGGTAATTGTTCTTATACCGATGATATTTACATCATGGCTCATTGAAAGTAGCCGCCTGCTGCCTGGTGACAACTATTATTTTGCGTTTCCTGCTGCTGTGGTCTTTTTGTTAACTCCTATATCACGGCTGGTTGCACATATTCTGATAAACCACGATATAAAAACCATCAACCACTTCTGCGATGAAATTAAAAAGGGGAATTATCACAACTACTTTCAATTGGGAAACGAAGGTGAAAACGAGGACGAATTCCTCGTTCTGTTGCGTAATCTGACCTGGATGAGCCAAGGCTTGGCGCGCCGACAGGAAACTCTTGAATATCGCTACGAAAATGTTCAGCGCCAGTACATAGCTATGGAAGAACAGGCCTTCACCGATGCTCTGACCGGCTTATATAACCGTCACTACTTAGAGCACCTCTATAATAAAAAGACGCTGAAAAACAGTGAAACAACCTCCATTATCAGTGTTATATTTATCGACTGTGATGGCTTTAAACTGGTCAACGATAACCTTGGCCATCATATTGGGGATCAATTACTCAAAGATCTGGCCGCCGGGATACGCAAAGCTATCAGGCAAGGTACCGATATTCCCCTGCGCATGGGTGGTGACGAATTTGCTGTGCTGTTACCACAAACAGATGGTCGCCAGGCAGAAAAAATCGCTTATCGCATCCGCCTGCTATACAACAAGCTTAAAGTTCCTTTTACATCTTTGTCGATTGGTGTTGCCTCTTCACTATGTACGATAGAAAACTACCGCTTCCACCTCGAACAACTATTTCGCCAGGCAGATGAACAAGCCTACAGGATTAAACAAGAAGGTGGAAATGGAATTGCCCGAACTAAAGCCGCCTGACAGGATTGGTCCAGGCACCTCCCCCATTATTCTGAGTCAGCTTCTGCCCGTCTGCGCTCATTGAGTATCATAAAAGTCATAGAGTATCCAAGGGCCAGATATCATGCTATGAACTGTGAACGAAAGCATTGTGATGCTTTTGAAGGTGAGGAGGATTTCCATCTCTTTATCGGCATTTTGAAAAGCCAGCGCCAGCGCAGCTATTTCAAGATTTGAGTCTATACTGGAGGGGAATGTTACTTTCAGCTCTCTAAAAAAAGCCGGTCCGGTAGTACTACAAGTGCCACCGGACCGACTGGTTGATTTCTACTTAACAACCTGAACCCTCTTGCTCCACAGCTCGCGCATCACAGAAACAGACTCTTTAACAGCGTTGCGGAGCAAAACCTGATCGTCTTTGTTTATTTACGGCATGGGATAAGACAAACCATACCCAAAGGGATAGAGGGTATCTGCACCAGGATATCCCGGTGCATCCTCATCCTGATCGATGACAGCCTGCAGATTATTTGCTAAAGCAAAAGGAAGTTTCCCCTGAGGATTTTGAACTCCGGTCAGAACATCCATCAAGGCATTATCGCTGACACCAAAGGTGGCCAGCAAAGCTCCCGCATCGCGAACGCCCGAAGCGTCATCAATGACATAAGGTTGCCGGAAGTAAATGGAGATGACTGTATTTTCAGCGCCAACGGTAGCCATAACCGTATTAATGTCAGCAAGAGACGGGGTCATCTTCCATGATGCTGCATCGGTCATGGAGGAGAAAGACAACTTACTCAGTTCATCCGGATTGGCACCACCATAAAACAGGTAAGGGAGATGGCCGCTGTTATCAACAGTGACGCGGATAACAGCGACGTCTGCACCGCTGGCAGCGGCAACGCCATCAGTATCGCCATCAATAACCGCATAGCTGCCCCATTCAGCATCGCTGACAACATCCGGATTCATCCCCATGGTAAAGAGGGTGACCTTGTCCCCTGCCGTGCCATCCTCATTCAGATCGTCAGCCGGTGGCAAAGGCAAAACCGAGTCGTCGGTGTTTTTCAGCAAGACAACCGATTTCCTCTGCGCTTCCATGCCGAGTTCACGGAAAGCGGCTTTCCCAACGGTCGCCGTTGCCACAGCGGGATCAACATAAGGATTTTCAAAAAGACCCAATTCAAACTGAACCTTCAGCAAACGTTTTACAGACTCATCAACCCGACTTTCGGGCACCTGCCAATAGCCATTGCCTATGGCACTCATAATCTTCGCGTTGTCGTGGTAACCTGAAAGAACATCGACTCCGGCATCAATGGCGATGAAAATCAGCTGTTCTTCTGTCAGGTCTTCCAGTCCCCAGGCCTGATTGACGATGATCCCAGTGTCGGAATTAACAACGCCTTCAAAACCTAGCTCCCCCCTCAACAGGTCGGTCACAATTCCCCTGGAAAAGGACATCCCGACATCATTCGGATAGTATGCTTGATTAACCGGAATACCGTAATAGGGCATTATGGCAGCGACACCGCTATCAATAGCCGTCCGGAATGGCTTGAGGTGGTAGGCAAAATTATTTGCAGGATAGGCCTGATTTTTTCCGAAGTCATAGTGGGGATCAGCACCATCCAGCTGAGGACCACCACCAGGAAAATGCTTCATGGTCAGCATCACACTGCCAGCCCCCAGTTTGGCTCCCTGAATATTTTTCACCAGAGTCCCCATAATATCAGCCGCCAGATCGGCATCTTCAGTAAAGGTCTCATGAACTCTGAACCAGCGTGGTTCCGTTGCCAGATCAGCCATGTACCCGTACATTCCCCTTAGCCCGATGGATGTCCATTCAGCAGCCATTGTCTGACCGAATTGAGCGATAAGATCCATATCCCGTGTGGCTGCAAGACCTGCTTCTTTAGGCCATTCTGAAAAAGACCCAGCCGCAACATTCACCCCCGCTCTGGCATCATGGGTGTAGTGATTACGTGCATTCGACTTAAAAAGAACCGGAATCCCCAGCCGTGTCGATTCGGCGAGTTGCTGCATAGAATTCATAAAAGCAGCTGCTTCCGCAGGAGAAACCTCCGCCGAGGCCCCCCATCCTCCTCCTGAAACCGTATCTGCCGGATCACCGGTAACGGTGTTCCTGAAAATAAACCGGGTCATGTGTTGGCTGTTGACATAGTCAGCAGCATTATTAGGCAGGGCTCCATCCAGATCTGAGCCGAGGGTGTCTATCATCATCATGCCAGCTTTTTCCTCAAGGGTCATCTGGCTGACGAGATCATCAATCCGCTCGTCGATGGGGGCGCGCCAATCCTCATAAGTGTCCAACTTGCCGTTATTATTAAGATCTTTAAACTCAAATGAATCCACGGTGATAACATCTTTTGAGCGCGCATCCAGAGAGGCCTGCACTATCGAATCCGAATCTTTGTCGTCAGAGGAATCGGAGCATCCTGATATAAAACCGGTCATTACAAACAATACAGCACTCAGGAAGACAATCGAACTCCTGAAAGCCACTCGCAAGCCACGTTCTTGTTTCATAAATTCTCCTCTTGGATTTATGTTCACGACATAAAGAGGCAAAGACGTTGGACGGCCTCAATTTCGACTTTGTATCCTCAAAATACAAAGTCGAAATTAAACCCCTTTCTATTTTATGTCAACCGGTTTTTTGAAATGGTGAAAAGGCATGAAAATACGCACGAACATCCATATTTCCAAATAGTTGTTTTTTTATATTTCGCACTTTCCCAGGTAAAGGTAATATGCTAACTCTTAGCCATCTCGGGTAACGGTGAGAACGATTCAAGCCGAATCAATTCCTCAGAAAAGGATTTTACTGCCGTGTCATTAAACACAGTCACATCTTTAGACAAAACAACGATGCGTTCTATAAATCAGTACAAGGTGTTATATATTATTCGTGATTGCCAACCGATTTCACGACCGGATATCGCCAAAAGAACGGGGTTGAGTCGGGGCGCTGTTTCAACGATTACCGGCCATTTGCTGGATAAAAACTTATTACTGGAAAAGGAAATTGGGGTTTCGATTGGTGGCCGTCGACCGGCGTTGCTGGCCTTGAATCCGGAGGGTGCTTACACGATAGGGGTTTTTCTTTCCGAGCAACGCATCAATGTAGTCATTATCAATCTTCAGGCCGATATCCTGGCAGAGCATTCGATGTTTTTTGAAGAAAAAGACACCTCTCCTGAGGTTGTTGCTGAAAAAATAGCCCAGGCGGTTCACCTCTGTATCAGCAACACGAAGCTGACATTAGAACAAATTTCCGGGATCGGACTCGCAGTTCCGGGCCTGATTGCCTCTCCCGACAGCCTCGTTAAATTTGTATTGAACTACCAATGGGAAAATATTCATTTCAAAGAAATTCTCAATAAAAAGCTCAGCATCCCCATCTATATCGAGAATAGCGTCAAGTGCGTATCCCTGGCTGAACAATGGTTTGGAGAGGGCAAGGATGTGGACAACTTCATTGTTGTCAATCTCGCTCAAGGGATTGCGATTGGAATTGTCATCAACGGCCAACTTTACACTGGAACCTCCGGTATGGCTGGAGAGTTCGGCCACACAACAATTGATTCATCGGGACCTCTCTGCAGGTGTGGAAAAACGGGTTGTTTTGAAGCATTTACAGGGAATCACGCCATCCTCAACCGAGCCAGAGAACTCGCATTGGAAGGCCAATGGAAAACAGATATGGATTTGGATGAATTGACAATAGAAGATATTGTCCGTTCAGCTCACGATGGTGAAGAATCATTGATTGCATTGTATCAAGCAGCCGGCCGCGCCCTTGGAATCGGAGTCGCTAACCTCATGCAGATATTCAATCCTTCCAAAATCATCATCACGGGAAGGGGCACTATTGCTGGAAACCTGTTGTTTGACAGCATGTATGAGACAATTCCGCAATTCCTGCCCGGAAATGGAGACAACCGTGCTGAGGTTGTTGTGCCGAAGTGGAAACATACTGATGCGGCCAGAGGCGCAGGGGTCAAGGTTTTACAGGAAATCTATCAAGTCACGCATGACAGGAAAGTGTCAAAATAACGGGGAGAAAATAACTCGCACTTTTTACGCCCCACAACAGCGTCAACCTCCCCCTTCCATGATCTAAGATCATACCTTTGTCGCTTGTCCAGCGTCTCTATTTTTAAATGGTTGTCATCTGGAAACTCTGAAGAGCAACGGTTAAGTTTTCAGATTAGAAACAAGCATTTTTTTGTTATAGCGATGAATTCAATGGGTTGCGCTAAGGCGTAGCACCTTACGCCGCACAAGAAAACCCGCAGATTGATACCGCCACAGCGGAAAAAGTCCGCTTCCGGATGAAAACTAATCAACAATCAACTTAGCTGCATTTATCCAGAGATGTTTCCTCTTTACTACATAGTACGGTATAGCATAGTATGACAACAAAACCAACATAAGGAGGATTTCATGGGATTGGATCTGTCAGGAAAGGTTGCCGTTGTTACCGGAGGCGGCGGTGTTTTGGGAGCATCATTTGCTGAGGCGTTGGCCTCCAAAGGCGCATCTTTAGCGGTCCTGGACTTGAATGAAGAGGCCGCAACCAAGGTTGCTGATGAAATATCCTCAAAAGGAAATAAGGCCATTGCTATCCAGACTGATGTGCTTAACAGAGAGAGTCTGGAAAAAGCGGAAAAAATCGTTCGAGAAAAACTGGGGATTTGCAGTATCCTGGTAAATGGGGCTGGTGGCAATCATCCGAAGGGAACCACAGACAATGAATTCCTGACCCCAGAAGACCTGGAAAAGGAAGGTCTGAAAACCTTTTTTGACCTGGATGAAAATGGAATCCGCTTTGTTTTTGATCTGAATTTTCTGGGCTCCCTGCTGACATCTCAGGTTTTTTGCAGGGCGATGGTTGGTCAAGAGGACAATTGTGTCATCAACATCTCTTCAATGAATGCTTTTACGCCGTTAACAAAAATTCCGGCCTATAGCGGTGCTAAAGCCGCCGTCAGCAACTTCACCCAGTGGCTGGCGGTGCATATGTCAAAAGTCGGCATCCGGGTGAATGCCATCGCACCAGGTTTTTTCCTGACCAACCAGAACAGATCCCTTCTGGTCAACGAAGATGGCAGTTTTAAACCGCGAGCGGAAAAAATCTTGGGGCAAACCCCCATGGCCCGCTTTGGTGAACCGGAAGAGCTTCTCGGGACCCTGCTCTGGCTGGTGGATTCACGCTCTTCCGGATTTGTTAACGGCGTCGTTATTCCTGTGGACGGCGGATTCTCCGCATATTCCGGAGTTTAGGAGGATTACATCATGGCATTAGAAGAATCTTTTCGCTGGTACGGACCGAATGACACGGTCTCGTTGGAATACATCAAACAGACCGGCGCGACAGCGGTCATTACCAGTTTGCACCAGATCCCATACGGTGAAGCTTGGTCTTATGAGAGCATTATAGAACGTAAGACCATGGTTGAAGCCGCAGGCCTCCGCTGGGCTGCCGTGGAATCGGTTCCGGTCCACGAGGATATTAAAACACGAACCGGAAACTACCAGCAGTATATTGAAAATTACAAAATCAGCCTTGCAAACCTGGGAAAAGCAGGCGTGGATGTTGTTATTTACAACTTCATGCCGGTCCTGGATTGGGTGCGGACCGATCTGGCCCACAAACTGGAAGACGGAACGGAATGCCTTTATTTTGATCCCGTTCAATTCGCTGCTTTTGAAATCTATCTACTGAAGCGGGAAGGTGCCGAGGCAGATTATTCCGCCGAACAGCTGGATAAGGCCAAACAATTTATCAACAGCCTCTCGGATGAGGAAAAGAAAACCTTTGAACGAAACCTGATCGATGTCTTCCCCGGGACCAAGATGGGATTGGATATCCAGGATGTCCGGGATATGCTGGCAAAATACAAGAACATCAACCGGGAAAAGTTGAAAGAACATTTCAAGCTTTTTCTGGAAGAGGTCATTCCCGTTGCGTCACAGTCCGGAGTACGGCTTGCCGTGCATCCTGATGATCCACCATGGAACATCATGGGGCTTCCGCGTATTGTCAGTTGCGAGGAAGATATTCGTGATCTGTTGGCGATGGTCGATGATCCTGCCAACGGTCTGGCCTTCTGCACGGGAAGTTACAGCCCCCGGGCGGATAACAATTTACCCGAGATGATCAGGAAATTCGGACACCGGATTAATGTTGCCCACCTGCGCAGTACCCAGCGCAACCCCGATGGCAGTTTTTATGAGGCAAATCACCTGGAAGGGTCTGTCGATATGTATAGCGTCGTCAAGGCTCTGCTGGAAGAGATGGCAGTTAGAAAAAAGGCAGGGCGGAAGGATTGGCGACTGACATATCGTCCTGATCATGGGCACACGATGATGGATGATCTGGCCAAACCCCCGATTGACAATCCCGGATACACAGCCATCGGACGAATGAGAGGGCTTGCCGAGATCCGAGGCTTGGAGCTTGGAATTCTTCGCTCAACTCCCAGTTTGGCAGATTTGGACGATTAACAATCTATTGCAAAAAACAACCCGAACCGTATTATGTTCAACCGGGATATCAATATCCCGGTTGAACATAAACTCCGCAACAAAGGAGCTCTCCCCTGAAGCAGAACATTAACCCTAAATATCAGCTCATTATTGCTGATATTCACGAACAGATTTCCACAAAAAAAATCCTTCCCGGTAATGCGCTGCCATCAATTTCAGAGCTAAGCCGTAGCTATGGAGTCGCACGGGAAACGGTGGTCAAAGTCTATCGTATTTTAAAGCAATCCGGGCTTATCGATTCTGTTCCAGGAAAAGGTTTCTTCCTCATTTCCGATCAGTTGAATGAAGCACCCCGCGTATTTCTTGTTCTGAACAGTTTTAATCCCTATATGCAGGTTCTCTACAACTCCTTTTCCAAAGCGCTGGATCCTGGAGTTCGCGTAGATATCTATTTCCATCATCACAATATCGATGTTTTTCACAACCTTATTCAATCTTATAGCGGCCGCTATTCGCACTACATTATCAAGCCTTTTGTTCATAGTGAAGTTCCCGGACTCTTGCAAGAGCTTGATCCATCAAAATTGCTGCTGCTGGACAGAAGTGAATATAACGACCTGGCCAAAAATTATCTTTGCCAGGACTTTAGAAACGGGTTTGTTGCTTCTTTAGCAGAAGCCCTCCCCCGCCTCCGCACTTACCGTGGATTCGAGCTTATCAGGTCTGATAAGAACCTCCATCCAGCAGCGTCATTTGAGGCTTTTCGCAATTTCCTGGACAGAGAAGATCTTTCAGGAGGTATTCTCGATAGATTTTCATCTAAAGATATCCGCAAAAAACATGCGTATCTGGTTATGACCGATGAAGATTTGGTCAATCTCCTGACCTTGGCCAGACAGAGGTCCTGGGTTCCGGGAAGGGATATCGGCATCATTTCGTATAATGATTCTCCGCTTCTGGAATTTATTGCCGGAGGGATCACCAGCCTCTCTGTCAATTTCATGCGCATGGGAGAATTAGCTGCGGATTTCATACAGTCGGGCACACCCCGCCAAACGATCATGCAACCCGATCTGCTTATCCGCAGCAGCCTCTAACTTCGAATTGAGTCTCTCCTTTTTCCACATTTGCCGCCCTACACTTAAAATGATCGGTGTTCATTCGCTCACTTAAGGGCAACCTGTTGCGGGTGGGTCGGAGATGAAAATCAATCAACCTTAGACATGCCCCTTCCCGCTTGGCTGTTATTAAGCAATTGCCTAAACAGCTTTTGAGGAGTCTAATCAGTACAACAATTAAGCAACAGCACCGCATATCGCTGTGCTGTTGCTTTTCTCATTGCTTCAGGCAGAAGAATTACTCTGCCTATTGTTTAACCACGGCAATATTCGACACGATCGCTTTGCCGGTGGTACCGACGAAGTTCAGAGTCAGTACCCCATTCGAAACCGTTGCATCGAAAGTACGAGCCATAGCCGTTTGGATAGCCCCTGCTTCGGCAACAATATCCAGATCAGTGATGACCGTGCTGCCATTCGCACTTACGCTGAATACACGCGCCCCCACGGGGGTGTTTCGAGTCGGCTCAAGGAAGCCTAAAGTGACCCGATAACTACCATTTGCAACTGGAATTTTATAGCTGAAGTTACTTCCTTCACGCCACATATCCCAAACACGGCCGGTTTCAGGAATTTCCTCACTATCCAGGCCATGAATCACTGTATTTCCGCTCAGTCCGATTGCGCCCCATCCTGCAGCAGCTGGCAGTTCACCACCGACAAAGAAGTTGTCAGAACCATACTTATGATTACCGAGCAAGGTGCTGTTTGATTCAAAACCGGTCGTTAACTGGCCTGCGGCAATGTAGACATTATTAGCATGATCTTCAGACAGATCCCAGGTAACCGTATCTGTCACATCTTCACCATCCACATATGAACCTACGGCCGTTAAGACGTTACTGCCTTCCACCAGCTGTACACCTTCAAATATACAGACATTCATCTGACAGTCACTCGCATACAGGGTTCCTGCACTTACACCATTCACGTCCAATGTGACTGAGTATGCGTTGCTATACAGTTTAACGTCGGTGATGGTGTATGCGCGATCCGTATAACGGCGACTAGCGATATAGGTTACGGGTTCCGTGCTCAGGTTAGCCTGGTAAAAATAGTAGCCATCTTTTCGGATCTGACGGTCAAAAGTCACTAAGCCCTTGGTATTGGTTGCACCGACATCGCCTTCATGCCGAATACCAGAGCCAAAATCGAAACTATTCCAGACATATGAACCGTAAACAAAATCCCTTTTCACCACAGCAGCAAAATTTTTCTCATGAACATAGGCTGCATATTCTTCAGGTTGATAACAGATACGGGCCATGCCAGTACTATCTCGGGCACATACGCGACCACCCAGAACATTATCGGTATGGTGGGTAATGGCTGCGCCGGCACCGTATTCAGTCAGGCCAATGGGCTGATCAGGATTATCATAATGCAATTGATCCAGATGTTCTCCCAGCTGTGTTTCGGATGTTCCGTAGTACCATTGGAAATATCGATTCACGCTGTATGTGTCAGTAATGCCTGCTACTGAAATGTTATCAGGCAAGACTTCGTCGCCACTACGGGTTACCTGAGAAGCCAGGGTCGTTACACGTGAAGGATCTTCGTTCTTGGCAAGCGCATTGAGACTGTGCAGCAGAGGAGTGACATTGTTATTTTGCTGCGTCTGACCACGGGCGGTTGTGGTCGTTTCATTGCCGATAGACCAAAGGCCGATGGATGCGTGGTTGTATTGCTGGCGAATAAGCTCCTGTAGCTGCAGACGAACATTAGCTGCAAATCCGGTCGTTTCCGGGTCTGTAGAATCGAGAGCACTCTGATTGACAAATGGTATTTCGCCCATCACAACAAAGCCCAATTTATCGGCCTGCTCGAAAGTATAAGAGGAGTGAGGATAGTGCGCCAGCCGGATGGTGTTTGCCCCCATTTCTTTAATGATGGCCAGAGATTCGTCAGTATCCGCCGTGCTGATGGCCCAGCCTTTGTGCAAATAATCCTGATGCAGGTTGACACCATACAACGGCATATGGATACCGTTCAGGGCAAATCCGTTGTCTGGGTCGAAAGTCATCTGACGTATGCCAAAATCCTGTACAGACTTATCAATAACATCACCCAGATCGTCCTTGAGTTCAACCACCAGCTTATAAAGATAAGGATCAGACATTCCCTGCCATAGGTGAGCCTGGTCAACGGTCAATTCAACTGCCTGTTCTGCTGATGAGTTTGCTTCGATGTCAAAAGACTGAGACACTTTAGATGCTTTTATCGTTACTCCATCTGGTTCCATCAGAAAAGCACTGACAGTATAAGTCCCAGCGAAGTCGGAATCGTTATTGAGACGCGTCACACAGTCAATCACAGCCATCCCATCTTCAATGGTTCGCGTTGTCGCATATACTCCTGCACCTGCGACCACCGCGGTAATTTCGTTCCCGCTGCTGTCTTGTGAAATGACTGATTCATTAAGAGCGAAATGTGCCGCATCGGGTGTTGAAATCAGTGATACCCCACGATACAGGCCTCCAGACATATTAAAATCACCACCAAGCGGGGCTATCGCGGTTAAAGAATCGTTAGACTGTGCTTTTGAGTTGTCAGTCCGAACAAGCAAAACATTGCTTTCACTGTTTAATTTGCCGGTGACATCAAAACGGAAAGCCGTAAACGCGCCTTTATGCTGGCCCAGTTTTTCTCCATTAAGCCACACATCAGCAACAATACTTGCACCATCAAACTGCAACCACTGTGTTCCTTCACTCTCTATTCCCGAAAATTCAAGACGGTACCAGCCTTGGCCCCGCTTATAACCAGGAGTAGCCGGCGTGGTTTGCTCTGTTGTCGCAGCGTCTTCAGCATTCCAGGTGTGCGGCAAATCAACTGTCGTCCAACTATCACCAGAGTCTAAAAGTGCTTCTGCTTCAGTTAATGAGTCTTCCTGGATGAACTGCCAACTACTGTTCAATGGTGTTACTGAGCGAAGTGAGCTGGCATCAACAACCTCAGTCTCTGTTTTGTGTGAGCTGCTGCCCCCATCACAGCCCGCCAACGCAAGCGCGAGTACACAAACTATTGCAATCGCTATTGTTGTTTTTTTTACATTGGATGTACACTGCATAGACAAGTCCTCCAATCGCTAATAGAAATTACTTGGAAGGGGAAAATCGCGCCTGCGGCGCTGTCAACCACCCATCCCTGCTGATTCTAGTTCAAAAACCGACCTGTTTTTCCCTGTGCTTCTTCTCCTGCAGAACGATTTCCTGGACAAGATCTCCAGTTGTTAATAGCTCACTTCAACACCTCCTTTTCTTCAGGATATTTAACCTCCCAGTCTTCAATATTTGGGCTATGCCAATAAAGTTCTGCCGCTCTTAAAAGGACCCTCAGGCAAACTTCCCATTAGTGAACCTTCATTACCAAAGGTGCAGCTTTAGCAAAACCAATCACTCATATATGAAATATGGTTCTAAGAGATATAGGTTTAATATGTCAGGGAAAACGACTTTGTATTTTCGAATTACAAAGTCAAGATTAAACTGTTTTTTGAATTTCAAGTCAATGAAAACTAAAAAATATTTCCAGAAGAACTAGGGTTACAAAAAGGGATCAAGCTTATGGTTGGTATATTATCCTGATTTGGAAGTCTAAATTCATGCCATGACCACTTCGCATAGAGTATAGGGCCTGATCTCATATTACGAACTGCGATCCAAGGCATTATGATGCTTTTGAAGGTGAGAAGGATTTCCACCTTTTTATCGCCATTAATAAAAACCACCGTCAGCACAGCTATTTCTAGATTTGAGTCTATGATGGAGAGGAACGTTACTGTCCAGGAAATGTATGTCCGCATGTGTCGAAAGATAATGAGTAGATGCCAGCAAAACCGAGAGCGTCACCAGAACTATTTTTAAAACCCGCCGCGATGTTTGCAAAAAACAGACTTCTGATCTGTTGTCAAGCATGTTCCGTCCCTACCACTTATACATGCTGGCACATCGCGATCAACTCATCGACAATGCCTTCATTCGCAATAGTAAGATGCACGAAGGATGCTTCGTTTTCGTGTTACAGAAAAATTTTCAATTAACATTTGAGCCGGTGTGATTCCTGACATTCAGCTTTTTCAAAAAGCGCTGATGTGGCTCAGCGAACATTGATTTACTCTTGGCAAGCATCAAACAACTCGCAAGAATGCGAGTTGTTTGATGTTGTATTAGAAAAGAAACTAAAACCGTGCGTAGTGAGGTCGAAATTCTTGCTTGCTGGCCTTGACCCCACTTGTGCTTCATTCAATCTTTATGTGCTGCATCAGAAGGATGCTCGGTACTCTCAAGCTTCCAGAAGCGGCTGAGACCCTGATTGTGAGGATCCGCTGTTGTTATCTGAGGAGTCCAATAACCCTTCAATTGCCCGGATTGATTCCAGCTCCTTCTGAAGTTCCTGCGCAAGACTTGAAAGCTCAGAAGATGCCGCAGAGGTTTCTTCCGAAGACGCAGCGGACGATTGAACAACTTTATCAATCTGCGACATCCCTTCATTGATCTGACGCAAGCCCTGAGTTTGCTGAACGGAACCTTGATCAATGGCATTGGCAACATTGACAATCTGATGGATCTTATCAACTATTCCGTTCAAAGAGTCCGCACAGCTTTTTGCAATGGTGCCCCCAGATTTCACATTTGCCATTGATTCTTCGATGATCGTCGAGGTTTCTTTTGCCGCCGTGGCACTGCGACCGGCAAGATTTCTGACCTCTTCCGCAACAACTGCAAAACCTTTTCCGTGCTGTCCCGCACGTGCGGCTTCCACTGCAGCATTCAGAGCCAACAGATTAGTCTGGAAAGCAATTTCATCGATAACCTTGATAATTTTATTGATCGCTTCACTCGATTTATTGATTTCGCTCATGGCAGAGACCATCTGTTCCATTTGATTTGATGCGTCGCTTGCGGCATTTTCAGCTTCAGCGGCAAGATTTTTGGCTTCAGCGGCTTGCTGAGCATTTTGATTGGCCTGTGACAGAATTTCTGAAGTAGAGCTGCCTATTTCTTCCATTGATGCAGCCTGTTCTGTTGACCCTGCTGCAAGGGATACACTCGACTCGTTAAGTTGGACTGAACCGCGCGTTACCTGCTCGCTGATTCTTTGAACTTCGTGATAGATATTTTTTAGAGCAACCTTTTCCGAAATTTCCGTTACGATCTCGACGTGACCGATTTTTTCCCCTTTTAAGCCGTGGATATATTTCGTATCAACCCTGAAATTTTTGCCCCATTGTGCGAAAAAGGTCTGGGGTCTGTTTTCACGCAAAGAATGAACACCGCAGTTTTTTGTATTACATATTTCTGCACCCCAGTTTGAACAGTGTTTTCCTAGAACATCCTTTCGCTCTACACCGAGGGGATCGGTTGCCGCCTTATTGACAAAAGTCCACTGCATGTCAAGATCGGTAACGGACATGGGATTGGGAAACGAGTCTATGATCTGTTCATAAAAATTATAGCGTTCCCGAATGCTTTGGTTGATGGCCAAAAGAAGGGGTATAAGAGCAATAGTAGTGATTAAGCACGTGATAGAAATCACCCTTGTATTTAGCCCGCTGACAATCAAGAGGGCCAGGACCAATTGAATGAGTATAAGAGCCGATACAACATATTTATACCATTTTGACATAGACGATTCCTTCTAAAATAAAGAGTATGTTCGGTTTATAGTTTAACGTCTCCTCCTCAGAACGGGTGGGTGAAGTCCTGAGAAAATGAGATCATTGCGGTCCCTAGCGAGGAGTAAGATGAGTTTGCGGGAACACCAAACCCGTTAAAAATTAGACGGTGTTAATGTTAACTTTACCGAACAAAAAGAAACTATTCAAGTGTTTTTTTATAACGCATATCCGTATCATGCTGACGAACGGTTTGGTAGCTCTGGTCATTGATATTAAAGCTCGTCGCAACAGTCACTGGGAAATACCTTTCTGAGAGAGTTTTTTCTACATACTCGTTAAATAAACGAAAGGAAATATTCATGTTTGACCATTTAAGTACGCATTGCACCGTCGGCCGGCTGGTCAGATGCTGGCTGTTCCCTTGGAGAAGCGAAGCCCGAGTACGGGTTCTTTAAAAAAGGGCGTTTTGTGCTTACTATTTGTCGCCCGCCTGGGACAAATAGTAAGGCGTCGTGCGGGGCGCAACACCGCGACCTTGCTTGTTTCATTTAAGGCATAAAAGATAAAACCGGCGGGTCCCGGCCCGGCAGCCGGATTCATTTTTTCCAGCGATGAAAAAACGAATCAAAAAAATCTTTTAAAGTCAAACACACTGACGATAATAGATTCGGTCTACGTTTTATTGTTGCTACCAGCAGTTAACAGACCGCCCAACGATGCTGTTGCATCCATGGGCAGAACCGAATTGGTGTGAACACATAAAATTACGGTTCTGGCCATCAGGCGCGCATTGCGCCGTCGGCCGGCGGGTTAGATGCTGGATGTTTTCTTGGAGAACCGACGCCCGAGTACGGACCCTTTAAAGAAGGGCGTTTTGTGCTTACTATTTGTCGCCCACCTGGGACAAATAGTAAGGCGTCGTGCGGGACGCAACACCGCGATCTTGCTTGTTTCATTTCAATCATAAAAGACAACACACCGGGTCCCGGCCCGGCAGCCGTTACCAGATGCCGCGCCGGAACAAAAGAAACCGACAAGCGAGACAGGTCTCCCCGGATAAAAACGTAATCTGTCACTGCTTGGGCCGCAGTATTTACCAAAGTATCCTGAATCCGTGGGACTTCGTCATGGTGTGCTGACTTGCCCGGATACCCGGCCTTATATACTGTTTCTGTTCGTCGGCTCACAGCTTTTCACTCGGGCTTCCTCCAGACCTCTCCTCACGGAGACGCCCTTGCCGTCGGCTAGTACTTTAATGACATCACATAGTTGTGATGCTAGGATTCTACGTACAGGGGACTTACGCCCCCATAAGATCACGCCCATGCCGGGCGTACACAAAGTCGTTCAAGCAGACTCTGGTAGCGGCAGTCGAAGCCAGAAAACCATTGGCTACAAGCCAACGCAGCATACCGACGCTGCTTAACTCCACCCGTTATACCTAAGAAAATGACTGAATCAGAAAAATTATTCGAAGAAATATTTAGTGAAAAAGAAATCTACTTTAGGAGAGTTCCAACGTCATCACCACGTACCCCTGATTATCAGGTAATTGTGAATGATTCTTACTCCTACTGGGAAGTGAAAGAACTGGAAAAGAATGATGATGAAGCAAAAATTTTGAATCAGCAAAAACCTGAAATTTATAGCGTAGATTCAACTCGTGTCGAAAATAGCATCAAGAGTGCATGTGGCCAATTCAAGGACTACAAAGTAACCAATTACCCTTGCGTTGTTGTGCTATACGATTCACGAGAATTTGAGATAATGGATGTCCTTTTTCATCAATTCGTCCAGACCGCAATGCTTGGCAAAGCTGAATATATGCATCAAAAGGATGGGTCTCTTGTTGAAATTAAACGTAACCACGGTCTGCTTACAAAGCGGAAACGGTACATTAGCGCTGTAGCAGTAATGCACCAAAAAACAAGAAAAATGGTCTTTTATCACAATCCAAATGCAAACATTCCTCTTGTGTCATCCGACTTGTTGAAAAAGTTTGAGGACCAGTTTCAAGCCGTATTTAAAGAAAAAAGGCTGGAGTGGATAAGGGTATAATCGGGTAGCCGGGGGTTTTGCTCCCCCAGCCCCCACACCACCCGGCATGCGGGTCGCTACCCAAGCGCTTCGATGAAATTACCGGGCCGTAGCCGGGTAATGTCGCTTCACCCACAGGTCTTTGACAGAAACTAAACCTTGATCCTTCAGCCACTGGTTAGTCATGCCGGAATGAGCCGCCAATCTGCGGGACATGGCCCACGGTCCGTTGCGGTTCGGACCGGCCCGAATGGCGGTAAAACGTTCGGTTCCAAGAGCTAGCAGCTTCCGAACCTTGGTCCGGCACCAGCGCCATTGTTTCCAGTAGCACAGCCGCACTCGCCGACGAATCCAGCCATCGACCTCCGGGTAACCCTCGGCGATGCCGAAGTACCCCATCCAGCCCCGGATATAGGTGGACAGCTTGGCGAGACGATAGTCCATGGTAACAAACAAGCTGCGTCTGTTTTGCGGTTCTGGCCATTAGGCGCGCATTGCGCCGTAGGCCGGCCGGTTAGATGCTGGATGTTCCTTTGGAGAGACGAAGCCCGAGTACGGACCCTTTAAAAAAGGGCGTTTTGTGCTTACTATTTGTCGCCCGCTTGGGACAAATAGTAAGGCGTCGTGCGGGGCGCAACACCGCGACCTTGTTGGTTTCATTTCAATCATAAAAGACGAAACCGGCGGGTCCCGGCCCGCCAGCCGGATTCATTTTTTCCAGCGATGAAAAAACGAATCAAAAAAATCTTTGAAGGTCAAACACACTGACGAGAATAGATTCGGTCTACGTTTTATTGTTGCTACCAGCAGTTAACAGACCGCCCAACGATGCTATCGCATCTACGGGCAGAATCGAATTGAAGTGAATACAGGAAAATGCCAACGGCATTTTTGCGGTTCTGGCCATCAGGCGCGCATTGCGCCGTAGGCCGGCCGGTTAGATGCTGGATGTTCCTTTGGAGAGACAAAGCCCGAGTACGGACCCTTTAAAGAAGGGCGCTTTGTGCTTACTATTTGTCGCCCGCCTGGGACAAATAGTAAGGCGTCGTGCGGGACGCAACACCGCGATCTTGCTTGTTTCATTTCAATCATAAAAGACAACACCACCGGGTCCCGGCCCGGCAGCCGTTACCAGATGCCGCGCCGGAACAAAAGAAACCGACAAGCGAGACAGGTCTCCCCGGATAAGAACGTAATCTGTCACTGCTTGGGCCGCAGTATTTACCAAAGTATCCTGAATCCGTGGGACTTCGTCATGGTGTGCTGACTTGCCCGGATACCCGGACTTATATACTGTTTCTGTTCGTCGGCTCACAGCTTTTCACTCGGGCTTCCTCCAGACCTCTCCTCACGGAGACGCCCTTGCCGTCGGCTAGTACTTTAATGACATCACACACGTGTGATGCTAGGATTCTACGTATAGGGGACTTTCACCCCATAAGATCACGCCCGTGCCGGGCGTACACACAAGCGCATGTTGTCGGACTGGTTTTCCGCTGCGCTCCAAACCAGCCGCAAATGCGGGCGTTATAACTTTATGGAGAGAATGTGACCGACTGGATATTCAGGGGCAATAGAGAAGACTTTGATATAGATACATATCTTAATGACTTCGCCTATATCTACTGGGCTGTTAAGCAACCAAAGCATCAAGCTGAAATGCAAGTTGGTGATAGGGTTTTCATATGGCGCTCTAAAGGTAAATCTAAAGATCCATATGGGCTAGTTGCGTACGGAAAAATAGCTGAAGCTCCAATAGATAAGAACAAAGTACTTTATCCTAAATTCTTACTTGAAGGTTACTGGGAGAAAAGAGAAGTTTCTGAGATAAAGGTCGGAGTAAAGCTTGAGGAAACTCGGCTTGATCTTAAGAGCGGGTTGGTCGAGTCGAGCCTGCTGCTCAGAGATGCTGATCTATCAAAAATGCAGTTACTAACTGCAAGGCAAGGTACGAACTTCAAGTTAGCAGCAAGCGAATTTAGCAAAATTTGGGCGTTGTGGTGCAGCGAAACACTAGACTTTGAAGATGATGAGTATGAAACAGATGAAAGTAAAATGCGTCTTAGGATTCACAAGGTAAGGGAGCGAGATAATCAGTTAGTAAAAAAAGCAAAAGAGAGATTCGTTAAGGATAATGGATCTTTATTTTGCGAGGTATGCGGGTATGATTTTCTGCCCAAGTATGGTTTTAGTTATGCAGAAGCACACCATAAAAAACCATTGAATGAAATAAAGGCTGGAGAAAAAACTAAGGAATCTGACCTTGCTATCGTATGTGCAAACTGTCACCGAGCAGTGCATCGTATAGAGACAGAAGACCCATGGAATGAACTTTTGAGTATTCATGGCAAGTTATAATCGGATAGCCGGGGGTTTTGCTCCCCCAGCCCCCACACCACCCGGCATGCGGGTCGCTACCCAAGCGCTTCGATGAAACTACCGGGCCGTAGCCGGGTCATGTCGCTTCACCCACAGGTCTTTGACAGAAACTAAACCCTGATCCTTCAGCCATTGGTTGGTCAAGCCGGAATGTGCCGCCAGTCTGCGGGACATGGCCCATGGACCGTTGCGGTTCAGACCGGCCCGAATGGCGGTAAACCGTTCGGTTCCAAGAGCTAGCAGCTTCCGAACCTTGGTCCAGCACCAGCGCCATTGTTTCCAGTAGCACAGCCGCACTCGCCGACGAATCCAGCCGTCGACCTCCGGGATATCGTGGTAACCCTCGGCGATGCCGAAGTACCCCATCCAGCTCCGGATATAGGTGGACAGCTTGGCGAGACGATAGTCCATGGTAACAAACAAGCTGCGTCTGTTTTGCGGTTCTGGCCATCAGGCGCGCATTGCGCCGTCGGCCGGCTGGTCAGATGCTGGATGTTCCTTTGGAGAGACAAAGCCCGAATCCGGACCCTTTAAAAAAGGGCGTTTTGTGCTTACTATTTGTCGCCCGCCTGGGACAAATAGTAAGGCGTCGTGCGGGACGCAATCCCGCGACCTTGCTGTTTTATTTTAATCATAAAAGATAAAACCGGCGGGTCCCGGCCCGCCAGCCGGATTCATTTTTTCCAGCGATGAAAAAACGAATCAAAAAAATCTTTGAAGGTCAAACACACTGACGAGAATAGATTCGATCAACGTTTCATCGTTGCTACCAGTAGTTAACAAACCGCCCAACGATGCTGTCGCATCCATGGGCAGAACCGAATTGGTGTGAACACATAAAATTGCGGTTCTGGCCATTAGGCGCGCATTGCGCCGTCGGCCGGCTGGTTAGATGCTGGAGGTTCCTTTGGAGAGACGAAGCCCGAGTACGGACCCTTTAAAGAAGGGCGTTTTGTGCTTATTATTTGTCGCCCGCTTGGGACAAATAGTAAGGCGTCGTGCGGGGCGCAATACCGCGACCTTGCTTGTTTTATTTATATACTGTTTCTGTTCGTCGGCTCACAGCTTTGCACTCGGGCTTCCTCCAGACTTCTCCTCACGGAGACGCCCTTGCCGTCGGCTAGTACTTTAATGACATCACATAGTTGTGATGCTAGGATTCTACGTACAGGAGACTTACACCCCATAAGATCACGCCCATGCCGGGCGTACACAAATCATTTCACTGGATTTCGCAAACAGCGCGAAACCAGTGAATTCCACGTTAGGCGTAAAAAGAATCAATATGAGCCCTAATTCCAAATTTCAAAATAAAGAAATTATTGAAAATGGTAACATTACCTCAGTAATGAATAACACGAGGTGGAATTCACTTTTTTCTGACCTTTCAAACGTAACAGAAATGATTACCTACAAAGTACGTTACGTCGACGGTTCAACATGGCCGGAAGAGTTTTCAGGACATGAATACACGTCGGAAATTGAACAAATTTGGGGCAACTTTATAGCCTTCGAATGGGTAGACATAAAAACAAAAATTGAAAAACCAAAAGGTGCTCTACTCCCCCCTGAAATATTAGATGTAACAGAAAAAATAATTGAAATTTGCCTTCGAAATAAATGCAAAATATCCGTTCACGAAAAAGGGGTTATTGTATGGGGGTATTCTCACCAGGGGCAAATACCGGCGTCACAAAAAAACGCCTAACACTTATCAGGCCCCCGGCCGTCAAGGGTAAAGAATAGCGTTAACGCAAAAGATTCACCTTTTCGTTCTTTGACAAGCGACTGATCTACTAAACAGCCATCCGGTTTTTGACTTGGGCTTTCACACGGGCTGTAGTGACGATACTGCTCCCAAACACTTATCGAGGCTCTTTACACGGGGCCCGGACCTTTGGTTGCATCCTATTGCCCTGCCACCTGGAAACACGTACGAACCCTGATGCTGTTCCAGTCAATAGTAGTGGGCTTTATCTATTGTGCCGATGATCCCAGTTCGTTACGGAATCGGGTCAAGGAGCTTCAGCTGACGACAAGACCATCACGGTAAGGCTTGATCAGTCGCAAGAAAGATTTTGGTTTGATCGGGATGTTATTATGAACAACAATGTCACCGACTGAATTCAGAATGCAGACATACATGGCATCGGCATGCAGATCGATACCACAGTAAAACTGATGCTGTTTCGTGTAAAATCTCATGGTGCAGGCTCCTTTCTTTGAGGGTTAGGTATATTCTCAAAGGATAGCGGATGGTCCGCTATCTATGGAGGGGGCCTGCACTAGTATCAACTAACAAAACGAGAGGAACGACCTACTTTGAAAAAAACACTACTAGCACTTCTTTTACTCCTGTGTAGTTGCGTCAATTCAAACATTGGCTATCTATCTTTTATAGCTACAAACGATATGACGCTTGAAGATTTTTCCAATTATCAAAAAACGGACATAGAAGTCACTGGAATTGATAAAGAACACATTTTCATTTTCTTTCCTACCGGACTTCCGGAATTCGACAAAGTCGTAAATGACGCTATTTCGAAAAATCCTGAAGCGGTTGCTCTTGCTGATGCTCAGATAAAGTATAAATATTGGTATATCCCGTACGTTTATGGGCAAGAATACTATGAAATTACAGGAAAATTGGTAACCAAGAAGCACTAATTTTTCAAACGAGATAATCACCCAAACAGGACTAAGTGATCCGACTTTCGCAAGGAGCCTACTTGACTGTAACCGCGCTTCGTCACCGGTTCTTTTACCGTTGGGAGCACAAGTGAAGATTAAAAATGTTAAAATCCATAGTATTTACTTAACTGTTATTGTTGCTCTCGTCGTAGCTCTTTTTGTGACGAATATCCCAATTTTATTCCGGTGGTACCTTTATCGCGGTGGTATAGCGTATATGGAAATTAAACAGGACGTAGATATATCCAATCCAGAAACAGGCGATATTATTGGTAAACTTTATAGTGGAGCAATCCTCAAAGGACCATCATTTGAAGATTTAGATGATACCGATTTAGGGGATAATGATCGCTGGAAAATCCTAGTGGATGCAGACATCGTCAAAGGTGAAAATCGAAATTATATCGATTCCCAAAATACAGATAAACTAAAAGCCCCTTTCCGTTACAAATTGAAGGACACTGCACAAACGTATTAACCAGACGGAACGGTGCTAGGCAAATTTCGCAAGAGTTATCTCGTCAATAATAGAAACAGCGTGTCGTCGCTGCTTAACTTTATTCGTTATGTCAGGAAAAATTATGAATGGTGACGAACAATTTGTGATTGATCTGCTTAAAGATTTTAACCTGAATATTGAGAAGTTACCTAGGTCTGACGGAAAATCCCCTGATTTTCTAGCTATTCACAACGGCAAAAGAATCTTAATCGAATTAAAAACTAAGTATGACTCAAGGAATTTCGTAGAAAGTATAGAAAGGGAATTATCCTCTTCCGGAACATGTCTGAACATCAATATATTGCAGCGCTCAAACACAATGTCGGGAATTGTGAAAGAAGCATATGAACAGCTTAAAGAGAGTAAAAATAAATACAAAGCAGATGAATGTTATGTATTTTTACTTGCTTCTGAACCATATGCCCATGACAAATATGAACAGTTTTATCACACCCTTTATGGCTCGAAACTCATAATTCCTCTCGGCAACAATGCACCTACTGCGAGAGATTGTTTTTACTACGAATTTAGTGATTTTTTCAGGTACAGCGACATTATCGATGGTGCATTGATTTCAAATGGCTCAAAAATGAAATGTTGCTTGAATAATTTCTCCGAAGCTTACAAGTCAATAAAAGATAACGTTTTTGTAGATATTTTCAAAGGGCAAGTTGTAGACCCTGTTCTGCTTGAAAAAGAAGGAAAAGCGTATTTACTAGACAGCAACATAGATCGAAGAGACACAGAAAATTTGAATAATTATTTAATAAAAAAATATGGCCTTGAAAAATTAACTCAAGCGAGCTTCCCAAGTTACACTATTATATCAAAAACAGACCTGTAGCAGTCTTGACATAACACTTATCAGGCCCCGGCCAAGAATAGCGTTAACGCAAAAGATTCACCTTTTCGTTCTTTAACAAGCGACTGATCTACTGTGCAACCATCCGGTTTCTGACTTGGGCTTTCAAACGGGCTGCAGTCACGATCCTGCTCTCAAAAACATATCCAGGATCGGACCAAGCTAACATAATGAAATTAGAAAATAAAATTGTAAATTTTGGTTCTAATTTTAAACTTAGAGTCCTTCTGTTGAAGCTAAAATCGCATTTATAGCGCTACCAGTCAAAACCGCCGGGTCGCGGTAAGAGCACAGACAGCTCACGATGCTACGCTTCTAACGGGCAAGCGACATTTGTTGATACTTGTCATCAAAATGCCAAAGGCATTTTTGCGGTTCTGGCCATCAGGCGCGCATTGCGCCGTCGGCCGGCTGGTCAGATACTGGTTGTCTCCTCGGAGAAACGAAGCCCGAGTACGGACCCTTTAAAGAAGGGCGTTTTGTGCTTACTATTTGTCGCCCGCCTGGGACAAATAGTAAGGCGTCGTGCGGGGCGCAATCCCGCAACCTTGCTTGTTTCATATCAATCATAAAAGACGAAACCGGCGGGTCCCGACCCGCCAGCCGGATTCATTTTTTCCAGCGATGAAAAAACGAATCAAAAAAATCTTTGAAAGTCAAACACACTGACGATAATTGATTCGGCCTACGTTTCATCGTTGCCACCAGCAGTGAACAAACCGCCCAACGATGCTGCCGCATCCATGGGCAGAACCGAATTGGAGTGGCCAAGGACCAATGCAAATGCCAATGGTATTATTGCGGTTCTAGCCATCAAGCACACACAGAGGTAGCCCCAGTTGACTGAACAGGTCAGGATCGGTTGACGGTCAAGCACATGGGATTCCGTTTATTTTCATCGTTCGACCGTTCGGCTAGCTTGTCGTTCTGCGCTGACTGCAAAAGAGCTTTTGACTTAATCGAACCGACAAAATGTAGAGAAGAGTGAAGTAATGCACAATGTCATAGAACAATCTGAACAAATCCAGAAGCAAGCATGGAAAGTCATTGATGAAACCGGTGTGATTAAACATTGGACGTCTATCGGAGCAACCATCAATTTGGTTGGTTCATTGAAAACAGGTTTACTCATTAAAAATAGAGATATAGATTTTCATATTTACACAAATCCCTTTAGTCTATGTGACAGTTTTCTGGCTGTATCTAAATTGGCCGAAAATAATCGAATTACAGAAATCAGTTACAAAAATTTAATCGAGGAAGAAGACAAATGTATTGAATGGCATGCGTCTTATGTAGATCTGCATGGTGTTAAATGGAACATCGATATGATACATATTCAAAATGAATCACAGTTTGCAGGCTATTTTGAAAATGTAGCCGATCGTATCTCTGCAGTTTTAACAGATGAAACTCGCGAGGCAATTCTAAGAATTAAGAGTTCTATTCCGGAAGATAAAAAAGTCATGTCTATCCAAGTATATCAAGCTGTAATCAAGGATGGTGTTCGAGACATCGCAGAATTTTGGTTATGGAAAAAAGAAAATCTGAAAGAAGGCATAGTAACTTGGATTCCGTGACGGAATAAAGATAAAGCATTATAAGTTTGTCCTATCCCGCACAGAATCGGGTAGCCGAGGGAGGCCATTTCATCAAAATTTTTTACAGGCCCTGTGGGATAATTTTCTGAACAAAGTTTTTTATTCTCTTGTCTGGCGCCAGAATTATATATGACTGAAACATTCACACTCATCATTATCTCAGCAACGTTCTTATTGGCTGGTAGCGTCAAAGGCGTTATCGGGCTGGGGCTTCCCACTGTTAGCCTGGGGCTTTTGGCGGCAACGCTTGATTTAACAACCGCTATGGCACTCCTGCTTATCCCTTCATTCATTACAAACATTTGGCAAGCGGCTGTTGGCGGTAATGCAAAAATTATATTTAAGCGTATCTGGCCTTTTTTATGTTTAGCAACAGTCACAATCTGGCTCGGCTCTAGTGCTTTGACAATCATAAATCCCCTATATTTATCGGCCCTACTCGGTTTTCTGCTGCTTGCTTATGCGTCCCTAAACCTTCTGGGCTTTCGACTTTCGATATCGTCACCTTCCGAAAAATGGCTAGGCCCACTGCTGGGGACTGCAAATGGCATACTTACCGGCATGACAGGCTCATTCGTCGTCCCTGGCGTTATGTTTTTACAGGCAATCGGCCTTCCCAGAGACATGCTTGTGCAAGCAATGGGTATGCTGTTCTCTCTTTCTACGATTGGCCTCGCCTTTTCTCTCCAAAAGCACAATCTTCTGACGCCTGAACTTGCTTCTATTTCAGCATTTGCCGTCATACCATCGCTGATTGGAATGGTGCTTGGTCAAAAAATTAGAAAGTCTCTTTCGGAAAGTCGCTTCAAACGAATATTTTTTATTTCAATATTCGTTTTAGGTTTATTTATCATCGGCAAAGCCACATTCACTCTGACGCTTTGAATGCTGTTTTTCTGGTGTGTAAGTTTTTCCTACACTCACGCTAGTTACAAGAAAGGTAAACATTTACAGGAGGTTATGAATGAAGATTGAAAAGAAGGACAAACCGTGACAGATGAAACAGCCAGACGAGAAGCCTCACAGGCATTCCCCTTCGAGGTAGATTTTGGAGAAGAACTTAAAGGAGCTTTTTTTCTGGAAGCCTCAGGGATGGACGACGAAGCCCCGGTCATTGAGTATCGCAGCGGTATTTCCCCCGTTTTCTCCACCATTAAAATGCCGGGAATCGCCAACTACAGAAATATAACCCTGAAATGGGGCAGAGTGACCAATTGCAGCGGTTTCTGGAAGTGGATAGGCGAGATCAAGATGAATACGGTCAAACGCCGAAATATATTAATCACACTGCGGGATATAGACAACGGATCAGTGCGTAGACAATGGTTGCTGCATAACGCCTGGCCAACCAAAATCGTTCATACTGAGTTGCAAGCCGATGGACAAGCTGTCACGATCGAAACGTTGGAATTAGCCTGTGAAAACTTGAGCATAAATATGAGTTCCTAAGTTACCCGGCGGCTTCGCCTGGTGGCTGATCGGCTAATGCAGCCACCCGCTATTTTGACTTAGGCTTTTTATCGGCTTGCAGTGACATTTTTATCCCCAAAAGGTGTACAGATGAAAATATCCCGAATCACAATGGTCTCTCTGGGTGTAAATAATTTAATTCAGGCAACTGAGTTTTACAGACAGGTATTGAATACCTCTCCCAACACATCATCAGAGGCTATAACCTTTGTTGAACTTCCTGGTGCATGGTTGTCACTTTACCCACTGGAGAAACTTGCCCAAGACATTTCTCCGGATGTCCCCATTACACGCAACGCGTTCAGCGGCATGACGCTGGCTTACAACGCCCGAAGCAAGGACGAAGTCGTTGCCATCATGAAACGTGTTAAGGAAGCTGGAGGCCAGATTGTCAAAGAAGCTCAAGACACCTTCTGGGGTGGTTTCAGTGGTTATTTTTCTGATCTTGATGGTTATTATTGGGAAGTTGCCTGGGGACCAATGTTTGAATTTGACGCCAATGGAAATATGAAGCTGTCAGAGGGCTCTTCCGATTGACGAATGAAAATGGGATGATACATTCAAATTCTTGGCGCTGTAGTGGCTCCTCGTGGAAAGAGCTGATATTTAGATCGCGGGGTTTGGTTATATGAAATTAATTGTCATAAGCGATATTTTTGGCCGAACTCTGCAACTGGTAGACCTTATTCGTGAGTTTTCTGATGTGTACTGCGAAACAGTCATCATCGATCCATACGAAGGTTTATCGCGCCATTTCAAATCGGAAGAACAGGCATATCACCAATTTCAAAGAGAATCGGGACTGAAGAATCTGCTTGAAAAGGCGGCACAAGAAATTCGACGTTCAGACACTCAGGTCGACATTCTTGGCTTCAGCATAGGCGGAACCTGTGCATGGAACCTTGCGTCACAGGGTGATTACAAGCAGATCCGGCTATGTCTTTGTTTTTACGGATCTAGAATCAGGGATTACATAGAGTCCGTTCCTCAAGTCCGGACAACAATAATTTTCCCCCGTCTTGAAGCTGCTTTTGACATTGAGCCGGTGATTCGACAACTATCCAAGAAGAACAACACGGAAGTCATACAAACCCCGTACTTGCATGGTTTTATGAATAAAGCATCGAATAATTATTCGGAAGCTGCGTATCAATATTTTATCCCATGGTTGCGCCATAAAGCCGTATCGACTTCCAGTTAATATATGGCTGTCAATGTTACTATTATCGTATGCGCTGCCAGGAACAACATCTATACACAGAACCACAGTTTATCAATACAGCCTTTTGACCGACTTCATAAGGAGCTATAACCATGAGTAAAAGATCAGGATCATGCCTTTGCGGTGAGGTAACTTTTGAACTGGATGGCGACTTTGATCATTTTTACCTCTGCCACTGCAGCCTGTGCCGAAAAGATTCCGGCTCTGCCCATGGCGCCAACCTTTTCTCATCTTCTGCGACGCTTACCTGGCTGTCCGGCGAAGAGAAGATAACGCATTTTACGCTGCCAGGAACCCGCCATCACAAATCTTTTTGCTCGCTTTGCGGATCTGCCCTGCCCAACATGCAGATGGATGGTAAATTGCTGGTCGTCCCTGCGGGATCCCTCGATTGTGATTTCGACATGCGCCCAACAGCCCATATTTTTGTTGCCAGCAAAGCGCATTGGGATAAAGATCTTGACGACATCCCTCAAATAGACACGTTTCCGTCATAGGCCACAGCGTCAAAACAACCGGATATCTATCAGAATTCAAACTGATAGATCAAATCAACGGCACTGCTCAAACCGGAAACGGCTTCAAGATATAAATTTTTCACCAGACGGTAACGCAAGGTAAATTCACCAACGGAATTGAAAAGACCGACACCATACTTTACCTTCAGACCGGGCAGGACATAACCACTGACCGTGACCTGAGAATCATCGCCAGAACCGGCGGTATCCAACTCGAGGTCCTGTATACCAACAGCCTGTCCGATATCGCTGACAATGCGACCAGTTTGCGACAGGCTTAAACCGATCAATGTCATTGTCATCGAATTGTCGCCACCATCGGCACCAAGATCCTTCCCGCGCAAAAGATAAGACAGAGCATTGGCCTGAGCCATGGCCGGGTCAGAAAACACAGCTATTCGCGGGTTGTCCGCAGGGCCGCTCACCCGGAGTCCTGCAGTAACTTCATTTTCAATGTTTTCAGGATTGCGGATTGCGGTAATGGCAACACTGGGTTTTGAAAGCGGACCATTGAACATAACATTTCCCTGCTGGATAATAAGATCCTGTCCAAGGGAACGGTAGGTTCCGTCGAGTATAGCGACATCACCGGTAACAAATGGGGCATTGTCCTTTTGTACAATTTTCAACAGACCTTGTAATCGCCCTTTGAGTCCAAAGGCGGAAAGACGAAGTTCATCGCCAATCTGTACTTCTATATTGGTATCCACATTAAAGGGCATTGAACGATTCTGAACAGGTGTGCCGGTCGCATCAACAATCACCTGGTCTTTTGATACGGTAACAGCAGATTCAGGCAGGTCTTCAATCTCGATTAATCCGCTAGGGATTTTTACTCGGCCAACAATCCTCGCGCTACCTGGCCTGAAGTGCAAATCAAGATCAGGAACAACCTTCATCTTTACGATGGGGGGCACATTGACATTCAGCCCCTGGGCTGTGACATGACTGTTTACTGTCCATTGTGATAAATCCTGCCAATCCGCATCACCACTGAGGTTAAGATCGCCATCCGGGGTTTGAATATAACCGAACAGGTCGATTGCGTAACCGTTAAATACGAGCTTCATCTCCCCCTTATTGATCGCTACAGGTAACATTTCTCCGGAGGCATTCATGTCTTTGACCGTGAGAATACCGATAACCTGAGGTTGCAATACGTGCCCGCTTAGCTGCAGGTCACCGTCGATTACAGCATGCACCTGCGCATTTTCGCCAAGTAATGGTTTAAGAAAATCGATATTGATCTGATCAAGCGTTAGTGCCCCTTGCAGCTGTTTGTCCTTTGCTTTGACATCTGCAATTTCGGCTTGCAGCACGACCTGACCATTATCTGCCAGGTCTACGGCAAGCTGGCTGCTCAACTGCCCGTCTTTCAACCGTCCCTGGACACTGATATTGTCCCAACCGACAGCCATTGGCTCCTTTTGCTGGATAGTCACCTGCCCTTTGGCAACCGTAAAAGCTCCTGAAGCAGAAAGTTCCTGGCCTGTATGCCAATCAATTTGTGCGCTCCCTGTGATGCCCCCTTCAGCGCTGACATTCTCATCGGGTAACCACTTTTCCACGGTTTTGAGGTTTAGATTTTTTAGTGAAAAGGACGCAGAAACACCCTGCGCCGATATAGAGGTGAGCTGGTTCAAACAGAGAGATGCATCGGCAAGCGCCCAACAATGACTGCCTAAATCGACCTTAGCGCTTGCAACATCAGCGTTTATGCTGACATGGTCCAGAAGCACCAGGGTTTCATTGTCATGGACCAATTGCATGTCTGTCAGCGTGCCTGACCACTGAGAAAAGGCATCACTGAAACCACCACGCATTCTGAGTTGGCCGGTCCCCTCTGGCACCACAGCAGACAGGATCACTGAATGATCATCAACGCTGCCAGAAATATCTAGCTGCAAGGAATCAATGCCCTGCCCCTGTACAATAGCAGACCCAACAGTTGCCTGTAACTTACCCTTAGGATGAATGATAGACGCAATAGAACCACTCAATGTTACAGTCTCGGCCTGGAAAACATCCTGCCATTTGAAATAAGCTGCGGACAGGTCCAGATCGGCGAAGGGAGAATCAGGTTTTCCTGTCAGTTGAATGTGCCCTTTAACTCGCCCCTCAGCTTGATCAAAGGACTTGGCCAGATCAACAATATCGACATCAAGCGTCAAATCTAAGCTATCGGTAACATTACCGGCCACCGATACCTGGTTGGGCCCATGCTGAATAACTAACTTCTGAGTTGAAGCAGCAAATCCCATCTCAGTAGGCTCAGAATGAGCACGTATCTGCCCTTTAGCAATCAGCGGATAGTTTTCGATTTTGCCGCTGATGTCCAGCTGCCCCACCTCAACGGCCCAACGCCCGTCCCGGTAAATATTCGCATTGCCCGCGACCTCGCCACTGAGCGTCCCCTCGGCCTCGGGGAAAAAGAGTCCGGGCCAGAAGTTATCCAGGGCCAATTGAGCGGTCAGTGTCACGTCATGCCGCCAATCGGCATGGAGATCCCCCCTCACATAGCTGGAAGAGGATTCCAGTTCCATACGGGTCAGATTGACTGAATTCAGGGTGCCTTCACCAAGCATTGAGACAGACAGATCCGGGAATTTGTCCCCTTTCAATAGACCTTTAAAATCAAAGGAATAATTTTGCAAATCCCCATGTGCTTGTAGGGTATCGCTATTCAGATAATATTGGGCTTCGCCAATGAAAGGCCAACGCCCACTGCTAGCATGCGCTTTGACCTCAAAAGGAAGATTATCCTGGGTCAGAGAAATATGGGATTTAAGATTGGTTTTAAAGACGCCGTCAGCGACGCCAGTGAGATGGAGGTCGGCCAGGCTTCCGACCACACTGACGCGAACAGTTTGACCTTTGAGCGGCGCCTTCAGGTAGCGAGCATCCAAAACCAAAGATAGTGGATAAACGCCCTGCAGTGAAACGCGACCATGAGCAGAGACTTCTGCTTCTGATGTAGACACATGGAAACGCTGCAGGTCGATATCACTGTTACGGGCTGTTCCTTCCATAGCTATATGGGCAACTGAGTAGTCAGTAGAGCCCTGAATAATCCGGACATCCGTAAAAGATAAATCAGCGACGCCAAGATCAAGCGGTAGCTGAATTTCGGGTAATGACAGTCCACTGAAAACAGGTTTTTGATCATCAGTAGGTCCTGCCACCGGGGACAGCCGAGCAGATTGATCTTTGCTCACCGGTAGATTAAGCGTCAGTCCTTGCCACTTAGTTGGCAATAAAAGCAATTCACTGTTCGTCCAGCTTAAGCCGCCTGCAAAAGATTGCCAGCTAAGGGAGTTATCATCATCAACGCTGACAGAGATATCATTCAGGCCCAGTCGGTTAACCTTGAGCGGCACAGGGATAGACAGGCGTTCACCGTTCGAGGGCGTATCCTTATTGCCTCCAGCACTGCCGTGCAGCTCAAAAACCACACCGTCGACCTGCAATTCGTCAATACAGATGGCGGGCTGCAACAGACACCCAAGATCAGGGTTAACAGATAAAAACCTAACCTCAACCTTGAGTTGCTTTTGCTCATCGCTATAAGCAACTTCCTGCAGGGTAATGCCAGTGCCCACGGTACCTTCGATTTTTCCGACCGAAAGTTTTGGTAAAATCCTTTGTACTCCCCAGACCATTAATTTCGGGCCGACCGGGGAATACAACAGAGCGGCTGTAGTGAGCAGAACGACAGCCATCACCGCGATAAGGCTTAGGAATAGCCATTTACCCCATGCTGAAAGACAAGCCTTCATAATTCAGGCCCCAGGGTAAAGTGGATTTTAAACTGATCTCCAGGGTCTGAATCGAGACCCCAGGCAAAATCGAGGCGTAGCGGCCCCAAGGGCGATATCCATCGCAACCCAAAACCGACGCCACGCTTCCATTCGGGCCGATCGTTGAAAGCGTCGCCGTAATCATAAAAAATAGCCCCCCACCATTTACCATAGATTCGATATTGGTATTCAAGACTTGAGGTTGCCAGATACTTGGCTCCGGTTAATGCTCCGGACGAATCTCTCGGGGAGATGGATTCATAATCGTAACCACGAATGCTGTTGTCTCCACCGGCAAAAAAACGTAAAGACGGAGAGACCCGGCTAAACTCAGCGGCGAAATCAGCTCCACCGGCCAAACGCAAAATTCCGCGATGATTCTCACCATAAGAACGGATCCACGAGGTCCCGGCCTGAAGACGCAACAAGTCCGTTTCGGAAAAAAGCGTTTCATTCCCATATTCCAGGGTAATCGTTTGTTCATCCCCCCAGGTTATGAGTTGATTCTGTCCTGTTCGGACCCGGGTCCGGGACAAAGTTCCACCAAGAAGAACAAACTGGCCAACATCATCTAAAACCCCCTGTTCGTAATTTTCAATCAGGTAACGGATAAAAAGGGTTTTATTCCAGCCTTTATCCTGCAACCAGTGGCGCTCCAAAGACAGATTTGACGCCAGGCTCTGGGTATCAAGATTATCGACCTTCTGCAAGCCATATTGAACCTGATAGTATTCATGCAAGCTATCGTCCAGGGGAATCTTGTAGCCAGCGGTAATCGATTGTTTTGGATAAGACAGGGAAAAATCACTGGTAAAGCTATGTCCCTGGGCATTCAGCCAGGGTTTGGTCCACGCCAATGAACCACGAATACCTTCATCCGTGGAATATCCGATCCCCGTTTCGAGCAGATTTTTTGCTTGGGGGGTAACAGTAACCTCGATGGGCAGTTGGGTGTCTTGATCCAGTTGGGAAAAATCGGGTTCGACAAGAACAGAAGAGAACCAGTTTGAAGATGACAGATTCTGGCTAAAATCACTCACCTTACTCATACGGTAGGGTTCACCGGCTTTGAAGCGTTGCATAGACAACACCCTGTCGGCATCAATCTGACTCCCGTGCAGGGTCGTTTGCCCAAACTGGTAACGCTTGTTGCTATTGTAGTGAAGTGAAATTCTTGCCTGATTTGTTTCTGGCGAGACTTCAATCCTGTTCAGTTCAAATTTGCCGTTGAAATACCCCTTTTCCAGTGCGAGTGTTTGCACTTTCGACTTAAACTCATCATAATCCTGATGACTCAGCCGTACTCCTTGCTTTAGACGACTCTCTTTAAAGAGGTTAATAAAGTCACTGTCTGTTTTCGCAGCACCAGTCAGGTTCAAATCTAGCATGGTGATTATCATAGGAGGGCCGGGCTGAACATGAACTGTCAGTTTGTCAGCTTCGGTGACAAATTGAATGTCAGGGTTATAATAGCCAAGCGCATTGAGAGCGCTGGTAATTTTCCTTTCCAGTCGCGCCTGAAAGTTTAGTTGGGTGGAATAGTCAGATTCGGGAATGGATTCAAGGTAAAGATTGACATTTTTTTTCAACTCTCCATTCAAACCGGTAATCTTGAGAGGTGTTGCAGCAAAGCCTGCCAGTGTGGTCAAAAGCAGCGTCATGCAGATGAGAAGAGTAATTTTCATAAACAGTGGCCGGCTCAAAATCAAGTGGCTGCGAGTTAGGTACGAATACAGTAACATTATTCGAGTATTTAAAAAAGTTCCGGTTCAATTATGCCTGAATGCAAAAATATGTAGGCAAGGATGATAAGATACTTTTAAATCTGACCGATAACAAAGGGAAAGCACATGGCACAATTTATAAAAAATCCAACTATCGTCCCGGCGGCGGGTCATCCGCCCAAAACAATCGAAGAATACATCGGCCGCGTCAACAGCAACACAAACAGTGTCAGCATTGCCCGAATGCAAAGTCCAGGCGGCTGGGTAGAGCCCGGGCAGGTTGGTCAGTTTACCGAATACACCATTGTCTTAAAAGGAACCTTGCACCTGAAGTTGCAGGATCAGGATATGGATATCGATGCCGGACAGGCCGTTATTGTCGAAGCCGGAGAATGGGTCCAGTACAGCAGTCCGACACCTGAAGGGGCGGAATATATTGCCGTGAGTTTGCCGGCCTTTGCACCTGACATAGTGACGAGAAATAAATGAAACCTAAGGTTAATCAACCTCGGATCTTAACCGTATCGATATGAACATACGCCGCTATCAGACAGGAGAAGAGCAGACACTCTGGTTGCTGTTCTATAACACGATCCACCAAGTGAACTGCAGGGACTATTCCCCAGCACAAATCGAGGCGTGGGCTCCGTCAACTATAGATCCAGAGCAATGGAGAGAGCGACTGATTAACACCAACCCTTTTATTGCAGAAGAGAACGGTGAAATAGTCGGTTTTGCCGAGCTTGAGGATAACGGCCACATCGACTGCTTCTACTGTGCTTATAACTGGCAGGGGAAAGGCGTAGGCAGCTCAATGTTACAGACAATTGAATTTGAAGCAGCGCAACGGGGAATTACCCTTTTGTTTACTGAAGCAAGCATTACCGCAAAAGAGTTTTTTGCGCGAAAAGGCTTTCGGGTAGACAAAGAGCAGATCGTGAAGCGGCGTGGCGAACAACTGACCAATTATGCGATGTCGAAACGATTAACGGAGATGTAATGCCCAGGCCGACGGAACCGAAATACGTTGCGCCGCTACGTTTCCACTGCCTCACCCCCTTTTACGACGGTATCGCAGCACTAACAATACGGGAACGCTGCGTCAAACAGGTCTTATCCAACAGGCACAGTTTGAAGGGCATCAGCAGGTTCTGGATCTTGGCTGCGGTACGGGAACGCTGCTCATCTGGATCAAACAGCAGTATCCCACCATTGACGTGACAGGGGCCGATTGTGACGCAGCCATCTTGTCTTTGGCAATGGACAAAGCCCAACACGCGCAGGTGTCCATACAGTTTCATCGCGCATTGTCCGACAACCTCCCTTACACGGCGGAACGATTCGACCGCGTCGTATCGAGTCTATTTTTTCATCACCTTACCCGGGGGGAAAAAAAAACCACCGCACAGGAGATCTTCAGAGTGCTCAAGCCTGGAGGCCAGTTACACATAGCAGATTGGGGGCATCCGACAAACACGCTGATGCGTTGTATGTTTTTGCTGGTTCAGTTGTTTGATGGAGTCAAATGTACGCAGGATAATGTCGAGGGAAAGATCCTATCACTTTTAATAGATACCGGGTTTACAGAGGTAGCGAAAAAACAAACCTTCAACACGATCTTTGGAACAATGACCCTTTACAGTGCCTTAAAACCAACCCCATCGATTTAACCATATCCCGCTAAAAATCACGGCATTATTCTCAGTCCTATCGTAAGCCGACACGAAATAATAACTTGCCAAGGTTTCGATTAAGAAAATGGTCACGAGGGAGGGATGCAAAAACCGGTGGCCTACGTATGTTGAACTTTCGCAGCTCCTCCATCAGTTTTGGATGCGGACCAAATTTTATCCCTTTTTGAAAGGTCTGCAAAGCCGGTCCCCTTTTATTGATCAGCATATAAATACGACCAAGATTTAAATAATGGTCAGCAACTGTCGGTTCTTCTTTAAGAGCGGCAATACACATTTTTACAGAGTTACTGTAATCATGGTTTTCTTTGGCTCGGCAATAAGCAAGATACGATCGCCCCCTTGGAGTGCTGTTAAATTGCTCTGCCTCTTCCAGGAAAAACATGGCTTCAAAGATTTTATTTTCATTAACCAGATCGAGCCCCTGATCTAACAGTTCAAAATATCTATCGGAGGATGGGGGGTCTTCAGCCTGTTTCTTCAAGTTTCCCAGTTGATTGTTTTCAAACCATTTATCAACTGTTTTGTCGATAAAATTCGATTCTTCTGAATTAATTTGAATAAACGCTTCTGACACCAAGAGAACTGCTTCGCATTTAGGACATTTACACCGGGTAGCGGTTTCCGGGATGTCCCTTTTAGATACGGTTTTGTCAAAAGTACATTTGGTGCAGTGAAATTTATACTTAGTCATTTGCCACTCTTAAGTGTAATCAATAATTCAAATAGGCCAGAACTTTTCTATAGGAAATTGCTTAAAGAATCAAGGTTTTGATTCGTATAGTCGCTGTCACATCCGCAGCTTTCATCTCTCAGAAACTCTAAATCCTCAAATATGACTATGCCAAAGGTCCTTCGGAAGAAGCGCTAGAGCTCCCGGTACCACATTCGTAAATTAAAATCGCCACCAAGTACATTGAATTCACACATGCATTCAGGTTCGTTATCTTTTAATAACACCTTTTATATAAATCAACGTTTTTCTAGGATAAGAGCACATGCAAAGATATTGCAGCAACCGGCATTAAAGGAATTGTCAAAGTATTGAGCAAAAGCAAAGCGGTAGCAACTCTTAAAAACATTCCTCCTTCGACATGAGTTTCCGCCATCCGGCAAGAAACCCCTGCAAAGCTGCGTCATACAAACAGTCTGCTCAAAAAGGTAAAACCACAATAAAAGTGCTATTATTTAATAGCCTATGGATCACCTGAGGAGGAGCTGTGATGAAAGAGATGACGTTAAAAGAGTTGGCGCTACCTCTGATTAAAGCAATCGATAGCTTCAATTACCTGCTCAGGTCGCATCATCGCAGGACGGCATATATCTGTTACTGTCTCGGCAAACAACTAAATCTGTCTCACGAGCAAATGATTGATCTGGTTATTGCCGCCAGTTTACACGATATTGGTGCGTTGTCAGTGCAGGAGCGTGACACTCTGGTTCAGGAAGATGTCGACAACCCTGAACCGCACTGTCGCATGGGCAATCGCATGATGGCCACCTTCAAGGTTTTCAATAACATCGCTCGGATTATCAAGCACCATCATATCCGTTATGATGAAGCTGACAAATACGACGAAGAAATCCTATTTCAGAGCTATATCGTTTACCTGGCCGACCGGGTCGATATTTATATTGCTCCCGACTCATTTATCCTTAACTAGAAGAAAAGCGTTATTGACAAAATTCTGGAACGCAAGGGGACCATCTTTCACCCGGACGTTTGTGATGCCCTGGTCGCGGTAGCAAAACCGGATATTTTCTGGATAGAGATCAACAATATCACCATGGAACAACTGTTCGACAAAATCCACTTTGACCCTTTCCGGCCCCTGCCCCCCGAGCAGATCCGGCAGTTTGCCCAGATGGTGTCACGCATTGTCGACTTTCGCAGCAAATTTACCGCCGCGCACTCGCAGACCGTATCCCGGCTGGCTCTGTTTATCGGTGGTGCGCTCGGCCTGAATGAAGATGAGTGTTTCAAACTGTCGATTGCCGGACTCTTTCACGATATCGGTAAAATCGGAATCGATACAGCGTATATCGAGAAGAAAGGCCCGTTAACCGAAGAAGAATACAATCAGGTTAAATTGCACAGCTACTACACTGGCCAGATTTTAAACGAACTTGCGTCAGCCGATTGGTTCAGCGATATCGTGATCTGGTCCAGAGAGCATCATGAACGTTTGGACGGGCAAGGATACCCCCTGTCTTTGTCTGGGGATGATATTCCTCTGGGAGCAAGAATAATCGCCTATGCCGATGTCCTGTCAGCGCTGATGGAAGATCGGCCTTACCGCAAAGGTTTGAATGTTGATATGACCTTGGAAATCATTGCCACCAAATTCGCTCAGATCATCGACCCGGAGATCTTTTCCGTTTTACAGCAATACAAGGTTGAGATCGATCACATCATTAACAACTGCCATCAGGAAACCAGGAAAGTCTTTTACAATTCTGTGGAGAATTTCTAGAATGCAACAACACTTAACCTGAGCAGGCCAACTATGTCAGTTGATCACCAAATACCGTTACGGCTTTAGCTTGCCCTGCCCTCAAAGGAAACCCTCATGCAAAAAGCTCTTATCCTCATCGATCTGCAAAATGATTATTTCCCTGGCGGGGCTATGGAACTGATCAATACGGAAAAGGCAGGCCTTAATGCACAGCGGCTTTTAAAGCACTATCGAACGACTGACGCCCTGATTGTTCACATACAGCATATTTCCACCAGATCTGGTGCAGGTTTTTTTCTGCCCGGTACACCAGGGGTAGATATTCATAAACTGGTCGCTCCCCTGCCAGGCGAAACAGTCATTCAAAAGAATTATCCCAACAGTTTTCGCGAAACGCCTCTCTTCTCCTGCCTGCAGGAAAACAACGTAACCGATCTCATCATATGCGGAGCTATGAGCCATATGTGTATCGATGCTACGACCAGGGCAGCGTTTGATCTTGGTTTCAGGTGTATAATCGCTGAAGATGCTTGTACAACAAGGGATTTACAATTCAAAGACAGGACCATTAAGGCGAAGGACGTCCAGGCCGCATTTATGGCCGCATTGGCTGTGCCCTATGCGGCCATCAGCTCGACGGGAGATATTTTATCCTGAAGGTTCTGGTTGCGGCAACAAAATCATCCATAGCCTTACGTAGCTGCAGGCCATGCCAACCGCTGCTGGCTGGTAAAATGCCTGATGCCGCCTGTTAGTGGATCAACAAATTGTAATTCGTATGCTAGCAACTGTAGTGGTTTCATATAATTATCCAGCTGTTCGTCGATCACAACAGGATAGAAAAAATCATGCAAAATGGGGGCACCAAGAGCGCACATATGTAGGCGTAACTGGTGCTTTTTCCCAGATACAGGCGTTAACGAATAGCGCCACAACGCTTCCTTTTTCTCTAAAACATCTATGATAGTATGGGCATTGACCGGGCCGGCGATTTCCATGGAGAGAAAGAATGGCTCTCCCCGGACAATCCGGGATTGATAGTGATAGGGGAGTTTAAGTTGCGGAAGCGGTGGAGCCAGGGCCTGATAGCGCTTTTTTACCTTATTATCGCGAAACAGCGCCTGATAAAGCCCACGGGATTGTTTTTGACTGGAAAACATGACCAATCCAGAGGTATGGCGATCAATCCGGTGCAAAGGCTGCAATTCTGTATTACCATAAAGGTTCACCAGCCGCCCCAGAAGCGTCTGGGTGACATACTTTCCGGACGGAATGACGGGCAAGAAAGGTGGTTTGTCTACTACCAGTAAGTGTTCATCTGCATAGATAAGTGTTACTTGACCAGGAATTGGCTCTTCCTGCGGATTTTCTCGATAATAATAGATCTTCATTCCTGCACGATATAGAGAATCTCGACCTAGTGGCTGGTTCTGGTCATCCAATATCAATCCCCGCGCAAAACGGGATTCCCATTCAGACTGGGATACATGAGGAAAAAGGTTACAGAGGCTCGCCAGTATCGTAGTCCATTCCCCGGAAGGAAGAACAACGGTACTCGGCTTCTGAATAGATACAGGGTGCATACTTGAAGTCACTTATTTTATGTCCGCAGCGATATCAATCGTTTTGTTTTGTTGCTTACTATAAACCTGCCCTCTTATTCAATCATTTCCTGACATCAGTCACCTTGAATATTTTTTCATGCAATAAAAAGTCTTTAAACCGGCGAAGGTATAAAAGTTGACGGTTTTAGGTTACGATAAAGACTTCTGTAACAGATAAGATAGAGTCCATAAAACATGACAAGGAGTCCCTCATGTCCGCAGTCCTGATCCCTTTAGCTGACAATGTAGAAGACATTGAAACTGTCACCATTATCGACATCCTCCGGCGTGCCCGTCTAGAGGTCACCAGTGCCAGTATTTATGACCATAAACAGATTACCGCTGCGCGCGGGACCAAAATAGAAGCCGACCAGCTGCTGGTTGACTGCCTGGTTAATAACTGGGATCTGATTGTGCTGCCGGGCGGCATGCCCGGCGCCGAAAACCTGAGTCACCACCCTCCCCTGATAGATATGCTCCGGAAACAGTCACAGGCAGGCAAACTCTACGCCGCCATCTGCGCCTCCCCTGCCGTTGTCTTTGCCCCGCATGGCCTGCTCGATGGAAAACAGGCCACCAGCTACCCGACCATGCAAGACAAACTACCCGACACCACCCGTGCGTCTGAGTCTACGGTTATCGATGGACATTGTATCACCAGCCAGGGCCCTGCGACCGCCATGGAGTTTTCACTGACACTGGTTGAATTATTACAGGGATCAGAATGCAAGAACCAACTGGCGCAAGCCTTACTATACGTAAAGGCCTGTGAATAACAACCGATGTAACGAAAATCACCTGTTCATATCCTCAATAGAGGTCCCTGCTGAACGAACTTTACAAATTCATCTTCGGGCAGAGGTTTACTGAAGAAGAAGCCCTGAACACTGTCACAATTCTTTGCTCTCAGGAAATCAAGCTGGTCCTGCGTTTCAACCCCTTCGGCTATTGCGGTCAGGTTTAAGTTGTGAGCAATATCGATAATACTGGTAATAACTGAGGCTCCTGATGGATCATTACTGACATCACGGACAAAAGATTGATCGATTTTCAAGGTGTCTACGGGAAATCTGCGTAGGTAATTGAGGCTTGAGTATCCGGTGCCAAAATCATCGAGGCTCAAAGAGACTCCCAGGTCCTTCAGTTGGCTGAGAATCTTCGCGGTGTCATGAGGATTATCCATAATCATACTTTCGGTCAGCTCCAGCTCTAGTAACTCAGGAGTCAGTCCGGTTTCAGCCAAAGTGTTTCGAACCAACGCAACCAAGTCTCCCTGACGAAACTGGCGAGCAGACAAGTTAACCGCGACAGAAATAGGGGGAAGACCGGCTTTTTGCCAGATAAGACTTTTCTGGCAAGCTTCCTTCAAAGCCCACTCCCCGATAGAGAGTATCAGTCCGGTATCTTCTGCTATAGGGATAAATTGTCCCGGAGGGATCATCCCTCGCTCAGGATGTTCCCAACGCAGCAATGCTTCACAGCCATGAATCAGCCCGGTTTTTAAATCCACTTTAGGCTGATAATAAAGTCTGAATTGATCTCGTTTCAGAGCCTGCCGCAGCGCACCTTCCAATTCCCAGGCCTCGCGGATCTGCATACCCATTCCACTTGAGTAGAAGGTTGAACAATTCCCACGCTCCTTCGATTGGTACATGGCGATGTCCGCTTTACGCAGAAGCGTTGAAATATCCTCCCCATGCTTAGGATAATGACTGATACCGCCACTGGCCGTCAGGGTAATATCGCGATTGTCAATGAAATAAGGAGCGGACAGAGCCTGAAGAATTTTATCCGCAGTTGGCATGATATCGTCTTCACTGACAACCTCAGTTAACAATACAACAAACTCATCCCCGCCAAACCGAGCAACCGTATCACTGGCGCGAACAACTCCTGTCAGACGCTGGGCAACCTGGCAGATCAGCTCATCGCCAAGCCCATGGCCAAGACTGTCATTGACAAGTTTGAAGCGGTCCAGATCCAGCAGCAGAACGGCGACAATCCTTTTGGACCGCTGGGCAAAATTTACAGCCTGTTCAAGGCGGTCTTTAAGCAGCGCACGATTAGCCAGTCCGGTTAAAGCATCATGAGTCGCCTGATGCTCCAGCTGCCGTTCATAAGTTTTTTGCCTGGTCACATCTTCATTGACGGCAATGTAATGAGTAATTTCCCCCTGGGTATTGCGCAGCGGAGCGATCAGCGCCCTTTCCCAGTACAGACGGCCATCTTTATGTCTATTAAGCAGTTCGCCCTGCCACTCTTTTCCAGATAAGATTGTTTGCCAGAGGTTATTATATACTCCAATGGACGTTTGTCCGGATTGCAAGAACCTGGGATTCTTTCCGATGGCCTCTTTCCAGGTATAACCGCTGACCTCACTAAACTTTGGATTAACATATTCAATGTCACCATTCAGGTCAGTAATAACGACGACCACAGGACTTTGTTCGACAGCCAGACTTAATTTGCGCAGTTCACTTTCAGTCCGTTTTTTTTCGGTGACATCCTCAGATGCGACCATAATACCAACAATATCATCTTGATCACCATACAGCGGAGCTGCTGAAAGTCTGGCCGTAAAAAAAGTTCCATTATTATTAAGCCGAACTGTTTCCAGCCCAAAAACTCTGTGACCTTTTTTTACCCGCTTAAGTAAATCGCTGAATTCGACCCACTTGTCTGCTGGGATACTGGGCAACAGCTGACCAATAACATCATCGGCTTTCCAACCAAAAATCTTTTCAGCAGAAGGGTTCCAGGACATGACCTGCCCATTAAGATCTAAGCCGTAGAGAGCAACCGGAGAACATTCAATGAGAGATTGGTAGATCTGTCTGCTTGCCGCAAGATCTCTTTGAATGGCGGAGTGCCTGATCAGATCACGACGAACCAAAACAAACAATAAAGCGGCTGTAAATATAACAAACAGCCACCCCTTGATCATTCCTAACAAAGAAAAAACGGCGCTGTTTGAAAAAAGGGCAAAGATCAGTTTGTCGGAAAGAAAAATCCACAGAGCACTTACTAATGCGTACACCCCGGATATCTTCAACGCCACCATGGTCCATGACTTTAGTCGTCTTATTTTAAGGCTCATGCATTTCTCTATATTGGCTAGCATCTGTATCTATAAAGTCTTTAGACCAATGATGTAACGAAATACAGAGGGGCTTTCTCTTTATACTGGAACTCCCCCTCCCCGATGAAAAAAACAAAACACCCTATCAGGGATTCGGTATTGTTTCCAACATGATTTAAAAATGCAATGGTTAAATAAAATTAGCCCCTACCAACAAAACCACAGGAGAGAAACGGCTTAGGTCTGTCCCCCTGATGAAGGGTAAAGAATCACAAATTGTCGCTTACCTGCGTGTCCAGATCATGTCCGAAGATCACCGGTGAAGGATTCCGTTTACATTACCACATTCCCGCCTAAACCATTGTCATATGACTCAATGTTAATACACCAATGAAATATTTCAATTTGACGGGGAATAAGTCATTAGGCTCGAAAAATACCTTTTCATTGCTTGGGTATTGCAAACACAGCTGGTTGGGTCAGAGTTGATTTAAAATGACAGTATACTTTTCTAACAAAGCTTTCATTGGCGAATACCAATAATTTATGGTATACTACGCTATCCAAGTCTTCATCTAAGTCCCATGAATGCAATCAGGACGATCTATGAATATGAAAACAAAGACAATTAACGTTATCCTCATTGTCTTCCTATTTCTATTCATCTTCATGATGCCCCCCCAGGTTCATTGCCGAGATCTGAAAATAGCCTCTTTCGATTTTAACCCTTTTATTTTTAGCGATTCAGAAAATGAGACCCTTGGCTTAAATGCTGAACTGCTCAACCACATCGCCAAAGACATGGATTGGAATATTCAGTATGTCCATGGATCATGGAATGAGGGCCTGGAACGTGCCAGAGATCGAGAAATTGATATTCTCACCTCTGTCATGTACACGGAAGAGCTGGCCAGTTTCCTTGATTACTCAAAGGAATCTGTCATTACCGTCTGGGGCGAAGTTTTTACAAAATCAGATTCACTTCTAATGAATTTAATGGATCTTAAAAAATCAACTGTCGCGATAATGAAAGGAGATTTGAGCGCTAAAAATTTCCGTAATCTTGCGCTTAGTTTTGATCTTAATTGCACATATATTGAAGTTGATTCACTGCATGAGGTCTTTCTCCTTGTCCAGGAAGGCAAAGCCGCCGCCGGTATCGCGCCGAATATATTTGGTTTAATGAACGCGAAAACATATAAGCTGGCATCCAACAACATTATGTTTTCTCCAAACCCTCTATATTTTGCCGCGCCCAAAGGAACCAACGGAGATATTCTTGAGATACTGGATCAGTACTTAAAGACATGGAAGGATCAAGATAATTCCTATTATCACCAAGTATTAAATCGTTGGCTGTATAATAACTCACTGACTATCCCATCATGGGTTTACTTCTGCTTTTCTTTTATCTTTCTGATGTTGCTTCTATCAATCTACCTAAACAAGGTATTGAATCACCTGGTCGCGAAAAAAACTGAAGAAATAAAGAAAAACGAACAGAAGTTCAAAGCGTTCTTCGAAGACTCGGTATCAGGACTCATTGTTTTTGACAATAACCATATTATCAGAGAAGTTAATAAAACCACCGAGAGGCTTACAAAAAAAACAAAATTTGAGTTACTGGGTTCTGACATAAAGGATCTTTTTGATCCTATTGATTTTGAAAAGCTGTTGGATTTATCCAAAAACAGCGAACAGCGTAACAGTTATTTTGAATCACAAATTTCACTCGAACGAAATCTTATTCAAGATGTTGAGATTGGCCTGCATGAAATCGACTTCGAAAATCGTCAGCTCTATTTAATCGAATTGCAAGACATTTCTGAGCGAAAAGTTGCTGAAGAGAAAATTCGGGAGCATGTGGAAATTCTAGATAAAATTGCTGCTTCCGCCAAAGACGGTATTGTCCAGATTGATAGTAATGGAAATATTTCTTTCTGGAATCAATCGGCTCAGAGGATATTCGGCTATACCTCTGAAGAAGCTATTGGCAAAAATGTCCATTATCTCTTGGCTCCTGAAAATATGGTGAATGCTATTGACAATGCGTTTAAGCAATTTGTGGTGACAGGACAAGGAAACGCTATCGGAAACACTCTGGAGCTCATCGCTTTGAATAAGCAAAATCAACAAATCCCCGTCGAGCTGTCACTTTCAACCTTTATCCATGATAACGAAACCCATGCACTGGCAATCATCCGGGACATAACGCAACGAAAAGAGGCTGATAATCAAAGACAAGAGATGGAATTGCAGCTGCGGCAAAAATACAAAATGGAAGCTGTCGGGGTTATGGCCGGCGGAATTGCCCATAATTTCAACAACAATCTGGCCATTATGCTCGGCAATCTTGAATTGGCCCTAAAGAATAAAAATGATCAGCTCATATGGCAAAAATATCTGCATAACGCGTTGATTGCCATAAGGCGCTCAAGAGACCTTACAGGGAAAATTCTTTCTTATAGCCGCAAAGAGACCGGGGATAAGAAATTCATCCGCCCTTCGCTGCTGATCGAAGAATCTTTACAAATGTTGCGCGCCATGATTCCAACGACAATAAATATTTCCTTTGTTCAACACACGACAGGCCAAGAGCTTATTCATGTCGACGAATCCAAACTGCAGGAAGCCTTAATCAACCTCTGTACCAATGCGATCCATTCCATTACAGACAAAGGTGCGATCACCTTTTCTATAAGATCAGTAAACCTTTCTCAGCAAGATTTAGCCCCGACCTTCGACTGTACCCCTGGAGAATTTATCTGTATCAGCGTCACGGATTCCGGTACCGGAATGACGACTGAAACCATGGACAGAATTTTTGATCCGTTCTTTACAACGAAAGGGATCGGAGTTGGAACAGGCATGGGCTTGGCTACCGTACTTGGTTTCGTCAGAAGTTGTAGCGGAATAATCAAGGTTCACAGTCAGTTAGGACACGGAAGTACTTTTGAATTATATTTTCCGTTATGCCAAAAGGAAAATATCACGACAGATGTAGCATCTGAAAAAATAGAGACCTTATTTGGCACAGAACATCTTCTGATTATTGATGACGAACAAATGCTGGTTCAACTTACTAGCGAAATACTAACTGATGCAGGCTATCAGGTAACTGTAAAAACAAACAGTCTCGACGCATTTCAATTATTCAAATCGGACCCTGATCAGTTTGACCTCATCATAACAGATCAAACCATGCCAGGGATGACAGGAATAGAGCTCATTGGTGAAATCAAGAAGATTCGACCCACCATCCCAACCTTACTCCTTACCGGCTACAATAGTGAAAGCTGTTTAAAAAATGTCAACATAACTGTGGTGGATGCTCTTTGCACCAAACCAATAGAGATGAATGAATTATTGGCTGCACTTCGGAAGCTGCTCAACAAAAATCAACATTAACTACTGCTCATATTGCAAAAATATGACAGATACAGTTTATGAGAAACTGCTTTTAAAGACCTCGACTTTATCTTTTATCATTTCAATAAAAGCTTTAGCCTGGGGTGACGTGTAGGCATTTTTACGCCTTACAATGCCAAAGCTGCGCGAAGGAAAGTAATGGGTTACGGGGAAACATTGCAGGGTATTCTTATCTTCTTCAGACAGCGCGAACTCATCAACAATGGACACCCCATACCCGGCAGCAGTAAAGGTTTTGATCAAATCCATATGATTAAGCTCTAAAACAACGTTGAGTTTCAGATTATCTTTAATGAACCGATCATTGATAAGCTTCATCAGACTGCCTCCAACCTGGGAAAAGGCTAAAAAAGGCATCTTTGCAATAACCTGGAGATCCGGCAATTCGATCAGAGACAATGGTCCTTGTTTAGGAGCGATGAGAAAAAGTTTGGCCGAGAACAGGTATTCGCAGTCAAGATCAGCTTTTATGTCATCAATACAGGCGATGGCAAAATCACATTCGGCAGATTCAACCTTTTTGAGTATTTGCGAAGTGGTATTGACCCCGAGTCTGAATTGAATAAGGGGATGATTCTGGTAGAATTCTGCAGCAGCAGAAGAAAGAAAATACTTAAGAATCGTATAATAGGAAAAAATGCTGATTTCCCCTTTAAGATTCTGCCGAGAGTCGGCAAAGGTATCTTGACATTCCTGAACAATCTCAAAAATGGAAATGGCTTTTTCAAGGAGATACTCACCATCCGGGGTCAACTGCTGTTTCCCTTTACTTCGGTCAAAAAGAGTTACGCCGAAGAATTCTTCCAGACATTTGATCTGATAACTTAGCGTTGGCTGATTGCGGCGCATTTTGGTTGCAGCGGCAGACATACTTCCAGCTTGAGCCGTGAAATAAAAGCCTCTAAGCCACTGAATTAAGTCACCTCCAAGCTCAGGTATCATAAATCCACCTCAATCACTGTATGCCTCAAAATTAGAATGGGTATAGTCAGGACAGAATTATTCAATACTCTAAACCTGGATGGAATCATTTTTTTAATTTTTAGACAATAGCGCCCTGCCGACGCAGTTCATGCTGAATGGCTTGGTAATGATACTGTCCAGCCCCCTGACTTAGAGCTGCGGCAACTCCAGCAGCATGACCAGTGACAAAGGCGGTACCCATAACACGAACTGAGCCAAAAGCATTTCTGTCGCACGAAACAATGCGTCCCGCCCCCCATAAATTATCGATATTCACAGATTTAAGGGTTCTGATCGGTATGTCATAATAACTTTTATTGTGAATCTGAGTATAGCGACTAGGTTCGTTAATGCTGGCATGAATTTCAATCGGCCATGATCCTCGTCCAATGGTATCTTCAAAACGGCGCGCCATAAGTACATCATCTCTACTTAAAACATATTCACCGAGGATATGCCGCGACTCACGAATACCCAGTTTGGGTCCGGTACTGACCAGAAAAGCATTTTCACATCCGGGAATGAATTTTTTAAACGCTTCCAGATATGCCCAGCATTGTTTACGGGTAAACATTCCAGCTTCGGTGATATGCTGCGATGTTAAGTCTCTAAGTTGCTGACTTGCCAGTACGACAACAAAATCATTGGATATTGGCATACGCCGAATATAGCCGGTCTCTTTGGTAAAGGGACCCATTCCAGACGCAATACCTTTGGCTATAGCATCCTCGATATCGGACTTGGTCACCTGAATTTCATCCGCAACCCCACCAATACGCATGACCAGGGTTGCGATCTGCAAATTGACATTTTCGAAGGTCAACATATCGGCGCCAGCCATATGGGCGAGGTTCGCTTCTCCAGAGGCATCGACAAAAGCCTTTGCCTCGATGATAAACGCTCCTTCGTCATCAAAACATTCAATGGCCTGGATTCTACTTCCATCCATCTGGCATCTGGCAACCAGGGTTTCCAGATAAATCCCAGCAGGCGTTTCAGCAAGGCATTCGTCAAGAGCATACTTGGCAGACTCAGGATCGATGGGAAGCAGAACATTTCCTGCCGGAGAAATAACCGGTGTATAGTCAGCCCCGATTTTAGCCAACTTTTCAAGAAAGGGGTTAACCACCCCCCCAACGATTCGGGACATTGATCCATCCTGAGTGTAAAAACCACAGTAAGAGGGAATATTGCAGTTTGTGGCCTGCCCTCCTAAACATGGGCTTCTGTCAATCAGCGCCGCTGTGTAGCCAGCCTGTGCCACCCCGAAAGCAGCACTAACGCCCGCAGATCCGGCGCCAACAACAGCAACGTCATATTTATACCTTCTTGTTTTCACTAGAGTTTTCCTTTTTTAGCATCAGGATACACCGGTATTGAGAACAGAACCCAAGAGACCTGATTGTAAAAATTATATGTAACTGAATACTGGATTAGCCGTTAATGGATCGCAGATTTTCTAGTCAAACCATCACTCTAGAGGTTTATTTCCAAACCAACCCGCCACTACGACCCTTGAGAGTTAAAGGAGAAGACCTAACTTGCCATTCGCATAAAAATTTTCTGTTTCAGCGTCTTCATAAAAGAAAACTGTTCCAACACCTGCCAGAGAGCGAACGCCAACAACCCCATAGCGATTGGATGGTGCAGTAAATCAACAAAGAAACTGGTATCAGCCATCATCGCTGCGCGGCGGAACTCAGAATCCCCGATTGGCCCGAGAACCATACCAATGATCAATGGTGCGACGGGGTAATCCGACACTTTAAACAGGTATCCAATGATCCCCATAACCATCATCAGCAAAACATCTTCAATTGATCCATTTAACGAATAAGCGCCGACCACACAGAGAACAGAAACGATCGGCATCAAGACTTCCTTTTTAATCGATGCCACAATTCTCGGAAAAAATCTGGAGGCAAACAGACCGATAAACAGAAAGATGACATTAGCTACAAGCAACAGAACAACGATCAACCAGAACAAGTCCGGGCGCTCTTCCATCATCATCGGACCGGGGCGCATGCCATGAACCATAAAAGCGCCAATCATGACAGCTGTAACGGCGTCCCCAGGAACGCCAAGGGTGAGCATAGTGGTTAAAGCACCACCAATAGCAGCATTATTGGAAGATTCAGGCGCGACGACCCCTTCATAAGCTCCTTCACCAAAAGGCCGAGACGGATTTTTAGTTGAGCGCTTGGCAGAGTCGTATGCGAGCAACGCGGCAATGGCACCACCTTCACCAGGTAAGGCTCCGATCCAGGAACCTATCAGAGAAGATTTAAGAATCAATGGCAGAGCCTTGCGAACCTTGTGCAGATCAGGAAAGAGGTTTACCTTCTCATCACATTTAATCACCTCTGAGTTCTGACCCATCTTTTTAAATTGATAGAAAACTTCCGACATGCCGAAAAAACCGATCAAGCACGGGACCAGCCCAAGTCCAGACTGAAGGAACTCAGACCCGAAGGAGAAACGACCAATTCCGTAAATTGGATCGAGACCGACACAGGAGACAACAAAACCGATAAGAGCTGTAAGCATTGCTTTTACAAATGCACTCCCCTTCCCCATATTACTTACTGAAATCAATCCCAATACAACCAGGGCAACATATTCAAAAGGGCTGAAGGACAAAGCAACCTTAGTCAGCAGTGGTGCAAAGATAGCCAAAAACACCACACCGATCATACCGCCAATAAATGAACCAATCCGGGCAAAGCCCATGGCAGACCCTGCTTGCCCCATCTTGGCCAGAGGATAACCATCGAAACCTGTAACTACGGCAGCGGGAGCTCCTGGAATATTAAGTAAAATGGCCGATAAGGAACCGGCAAATACGCCACTACAATAAACACCAATAATCATTGCCAGGGCACTCTCAACTTGCCAGCTGAAGGTAATTGATACCAAGATCGCCGTCGCCATGGTAACAGACAGACCAGGTAATGCACCAACCAGCAACCCGCTGACACTTCCAATAAACAGAAGACCTATAATCAATGGATCCATGGCGACCGATAGTGCGTGTAAAAACATGTGCTAATCTCCGTGTACTTGAATAAACTCGTGTCTCTTAAAACCAGGAGGATTTTTTGACGCCTCTAGAATCTATGGCAGTCTAATCATCAACAATTTGCTGAACACCAGATAGATGACAAATACAGTGGCAACAGAAATGACCGTAGTACTTAAAGTCAGCTTTTTTCTAAAAAGACTCATCAGGATGATCAGAAAAGCAATGGTTGTCGGAATAAAGTGAAGCTTTGGCAGAGCAAATACATATAAAAAGATAAGCACAATGGGGAAAACAATCCCTCTGTCATCAGGGAGTCTTTTCGGTAAATGAATTTTTTTTGAACGAAGAAAGGTTTTTAACTGTACAGCTAACAGTGCGGCAGCGCAGATACAGATAGCAACCCCGGAGATAAGAGGAAACAGTCCCGGGCTCAAGGACCTTGGACCAAATAGGGGCAGACTATTGGCGTGAATGATGACAAATATGCCAATACACAACATTGCTAAAGTTGTCAGGCATTCAAAAAGGTTCAAACTTTTCTTGTTCATAGCATTCCTCATAAATATTGCCCCTGCCGATCTGTCAGAGATTTTACCCTGCAAGCCCGGTCAGCACACTGAACGGGCTCGTCAGTATTATTTAGGGTTTTGCGATACCGAATTTGTCCGGAGAGTTACTTGCCGCACCGGCATCGTAGAGGAGCCATGCAGCTAAGGATTCCCAAGACTGCATAAACTTGGCCAGATTATCCCCTTGCAGACCAGCATCTTCTGCATAAATGTCACTCACCACTTTTTGCCAACGCGGATCCTGCATAATCTCGCTGGTCACTTGCTTTAATTTAGAGACCACGGCATCTGGAGTTCCTTTTTTTACCTGAAGCGAATAGAAAGGTCCCCATGGCAGGTATTTGGCAAACTTGGGCTCCGCTTTGACAATGGGTGGAATTTCATCAAGACCTGCAATCTGCTCTAAGGAGAATGTTGCGAGAATTTTCATCTTTCCAGCTTTATAGGGATCGATAACAGAACCAAGAAGATTAAAAACCACATCAACATGCCCACCGAGCAAAGCGACATTGACCTTTCCACCGCCGCCAAAAGGAATTGTCTTCAATTTAATTCCAGCAGCTTCTGCGAATAACAGCGCGGCAATATGGCCAGTGGTACCAGGACCGGCATAACCAGCCGTCACCTTTCCAGGATTAGCCTTGGCGTAGGCAATCAACTCATCAATACCATTCCAGGAAGCATTGGCATTGACGGTAACAGCAGGAGTAAGTCTGCCAAGCATCATAATTGGTGTAAAATCGTTGAAGCTTTTATCGGACAGCCCCATGGTGCGAAAAACAGCAGGCGTTTCAGCAGATACTAAAATTGTCTGACCATCTGCTTCCTTTCCCAGGGTGAAGGAGGTTCCAACCGCTCCGGAAGCACCTGATTTGTTGACAACGATCATCGATTGGTGAAGTTTTTCTTCCAAAAGTGGCGCAATTGAGCGGGCAATAGTGTCCGTTGAACCTCCGGGCCCGAAAGGGACCACTAAAAAAACAGGACCGCTGGGATACTCTGCAAATGCAGCTGTTAAAGGACTGAAACAAAATACCGACACCAGTGTTACGAGGTAGATAGCTCTTAGTACAACTTTTCTAACGTTCATTTTCTCCTCCTGTGTTGATTGGTTATCTGGTCACGCATCTCTCGTGTGTTCCAATTATTGAGCATAGTAGCAGGCGACAAAACATTAGTTGATACGTGGCTCAATATCAAATCGATAATATTACAAAGACCTATCAAAATTATTGATAGACAAAGAATAAGGCCTAATTCCGATAGGCAGACACCGACACTGTGGATAAAAGCAAATTTTTAGCTTTAGCAGCTGAGAAAGGGAGAAAAGGAAGAGCAAAGAGTGATGATCATTGTCCAACCAGAAATACAACAAAAATAAGGACGCCGCCAAGCTTAACGGCTGGTTTGGTAATTAAACAGTCTCCAGGAGCCTGACCCTAAGGCGTCAGGCTCCTGTGCCAGACAAAGCTATTTCAACTGAAACAGAGCATGGTTCAAGGCAGCTTTCATCACTTCTTCCAATGAAGGATGATAAATCGGCATGCGCAGCATATCTTTTACAGTCATGCGATGTTCAACAGCCAGGATCAGGGTATGAGCCATATGTTCTGCCCCGCGACCAAAAATTTCGGCCCCAAGCAGCACACCTGTATGCTTATCAGCATAAACATGCATCATACCGCGCTGGTCATGATAAATTTCGTGACGCGGACCCTTGCCAACGGCAGCACGGCCGATAATGATGTTTTCAGGATCGAGAGCACGGTACTCTACCCCCACTATCGCCATTTGCGGGTCGGTAAAATAAATTCCTAGCTCTGCTGTTCTGGTTCCTTCAACGCGTTGGGGGTAATGAATCGCACTGTCTGCGGCAATGCGCCCCTCGGTATAGGCTTCGTGCCATAGAGGCAGGTCTTCGGTAACGTCACCGGCGAGAAAAATCTTTGCATCGCCGCACTGCATGGTCAACAGATCATATTCGGGCAAGCCTCTTTTATCCAGCTTAAGACCGCTGTTTTCAATGTTCATGGTCCGCACATTGGAGGTTCTGCCACTGGCGACCAGCACCCGTTCAAAGGTTCTTACAATCTCTTCACCGTCTGCGGTCAGATAAGTCAGTTCAAAACCAGCTTCGACCTTTCTGGCTGCAGTAAATTGCCCTTGCGGAATAATATCAAGCTCTGCCTGCAGGGTCGACATGACCTGTTTCTGCATATCGGGGTGGGTAAAGGAGCCAATCCGACCGCTACGCCCGTAAAGCGTTGTTGTTACTCCAAGGCGATGAAATGCCTGCCCCAGTTCAAGCGCAATGACACCAAGACCGACAACAGCAAGAGACTCAGGCAGATCCTCTAGTTCAAAGATAGTGTCGCTGGTATCCAACTGGTCCCGCAAAGGTTCAAACACTGGAGACAAATACGGTGTTGAGCCACAGGCGAGAATTATTTTGTCGGCCTTGACCTGAACTTTGCCATCAACATCAAGGGTGTGGGGATCAACAAATGAGGCCTTCCCTTCGAGCTTAAACTGTTCTGGGATGCTGTTGACATACTTCAGAACACCCCCGACAAAGGTTTTGGCGCGATCTTCCTTAATGCGTTCAAAAACCCGCGGGCCATTGATCTGATAGCTGCCATCAATACCAAAGAAACTGCCACGTTCGATATTATGAGCAAGATCCGCCGCAGTGATCAGCATTTTACTCGGCATACAACCGACACGGGCACACGTGGTTCCGTAAGGGCCATACTGAATCAGCAAAACACTATCTGTTCTTTTCCGAATTCGGCTGAAAGCACCAAGGCCAGCAGTTCCAACACCAACGATAGCATATTCGACTTCACGTATTTCCATAAATACCTTTCATTGCTTTCCGGTGTTACCGACACACCACAACGATGCCAACCATCAAAACAAAATGAGTACAAGGATGTAATAAAGCCCATCCATTCCAGATTATTCTCAGGGGCCTTTGGATCAGTCACTCAATGTCCCCGAGGAGTATAACCGCTTGCGTCCTTGGGAGGTGAGCCATATACTTCATTCGGTGTCGAAAAGATTCACATCCCAGACTTAAATACAGCCCGAATACTCTGCGCTATGGAAATAGGAGTTTCCAGCTCCCATAATGACTTAATTAGAAACTACTATACTGATGAGCAAAACACCCCAAAAAAAACAACAGCTAAAGAAAAAATCTTTAAGTAAGAAAAAATCATTTTTAAGGCGTATTCTGGTTAAAAGCCTCGTCTTGTTTTTTACCCTGCTGGCAGTCGGAGTGGCCTACCTTGATTACACCGTGCGCGATCGTTTTGAAGGGAAGCGCTGGAAACTTCCAGCCCTGGTCTACGCCCGCCCCCTTGAACTTTATGCGGGGTTGCACATCACCCGTCAGCAACTGAATGAGGAATTATCCCTGCTTGGTTACAAGCAGGCCCCTGTCCCAGACGAACAAGGCAGTTATTGCTGGAGCAACCAGTCCATTGACCTGACAACCCGTGACTTTAATTTTGGTTCAGGTTTACGGCCGGGCATACCGATCACGCTTACTTTCTCAGGCAATACCATAAAGGAGCTCTACAGGCGTGACACTGACGCACTTGTACCGATTTATCGCCTTGATCCGGTTTTGATCGGAGGTATTTACCCGGACAAAAATGAAGATCGCATCCTGATAAAACTTGATGAAGTCCCTGCCATGGTCACCAATGCCCTGATTACAGTGGAGGACAGACGATTTTACTCTCACCATGGCATCGATCTATGGGGAATCAGCAGAGCGATTATCAATATGGCCAGCGGCGGCCCGATTCAAGGTGGCAGCACCATAACCCAGCAACTGGTCAAAAATTTTTATTTGACGTCCGAACGAACCATGCAGCGCAAAGTCATTGAAATCATCATGGCGTTGTTGCTTGAAGCTCACTACAGTAAAGATGAAATTCTGGAAAGCTACCTTAATGAAGTTTACCTCGGACAAGATGGTAATCGCGCTATTCATGGGTTTGGTCTTGCCAGCCATTTCTACTTTAACAAAACCGTCAGTCAACTTGACCTTCATGAAGCGACACTGCTTGTCGGGCTGTTAAAAGGTCCTTCTTATTACAATCCACGCAGCAGAACCCAACGCGCCAAGCAGAGACGAGATTTGGTGCTCAAAGAGATGGAAGAAGCTGGCGATATTTCCTGGAGCGAGCGACAACTGGCTCAAAAGCAGCCCCTTGGCGTGCTGAATCGCCCAGTCAGAGGCACCACAAGTTTTCCTGCGTTTATGGAGGTTCTACAAGAGCAGCTACATCAGGATTATCGCGATGAAGATTTACGCTCCCAGGGACTGAAAGTATTTACCACTCTCGACCCACTGGTTCAGCAAACAGCCGAAAAATCATTACAGCTGCGGCTGCAACAACTCGAATACGACCGTGACCTTGAACAAGACAGTTTACAAGGTGCAGTCGTAATAACAAGCAGCCAGAATGCAGAAATTCAGGCTGTCGTTGGCGGCCGGAATCCACGCTTTGAAGGATTTAATCGGGCTCTTAATACCGAACGCCCAATCGGTTCTCTGATTAAGCCGGTTGTATTTCTTAGTGCGTTAAGCCAATTTGACAATTTTTCACTGGCCACCATGCTTGATGATCGCCCTCTCGTTGTTAAACAAAAGGGCAGTGCCGACTGGATACCAAACAATTTTGACCAACAAAGTCATGGTAACGTTCTTCTCCACGATGCCCTAGTAAACTCCTATAATATTGCGACCGTCCGCCTGGGACTGGACATAGGACCCGGAAGGGTTATCGAGCAGCTCGAACAACTGGGTGTTAATCGTCGTGTTCCTGTCTACCCAGCCAGTTTATTGGGGGCCAACACGCTGTCGCCTCTTGAAGTTACCCAGATGTACCAGACCTTTGCCAGTGGAGGTTTTCGTACTCCGCTTAAAGCGATCAGGGAGATTCTGGATTATAGTGGCAAACCGTTACAACGTTACCCCCTTGAAGTAGAACAGACTCTGAACAGCGACGCTGTTTATCTGGTAACCACCGCCCTGCAGGACGTTGTCAGCCAGGGCACGGCAAAAACAATGAAAAACTTCCTCTCTACAGATCTCGGGATTGCAGGAAAAACTGGAACGACAGATAATTTCCGCGATAGCTGGTTTGCCGGATTCACAGAAAACCGAGTCGCGGTTGTCTGGATTGGTCGGGATGACAATCAATCGACCGGTCTAACCGGAGCAAGCGGAGCCATGACCGTTTGGGGAGAGATGATGGCGCAACTGAACCCTCAGCCCCTGACTCTTGCAGAACCAGATCGGATTGAATATCATTGGATCGACAGACCAACCGGGAAATTATCTGGCTCAGAATGTAAAGATGCCATATATCTTCCATTTATTTCCGGATCGGCTCCAACGGAACAGGCCGCCTGTGGACCAAAGTCACAACCGTCAGCCATACGCAGCTGGCTTAAAAGGATTTTTCAATGATCAGGCACAAAGGGATCCTCATTTTGAACCTTGCCATCCTTCTTGCAGGCTGTACGGCCTATGCTCCCCAGCCCTCTGAAAATACAGCGATTGTCAGTCTTATTAACCAAGCCGAACAATACAGAAGTAGCGGTGACTTCGCCGCTGCCAGCACTTCATTGGAACGCGCCTTGCGCATTGAGCCAAGAAACCCGCAACTATGGTACCAGCTTGCTCAGGTGCGTATTGATCAACAGCATTATCGTCAAGCAGAAAATCTTGCTCAAAAGTCAAACACACTGAGTCAGAACAATCCACGCTTACGTAGACTCAACTGGCTACTGATCTCCAGAGCACGTAGCCTGAGCGGTGATCAGCAAGGCGCGGAAAACGCTCTGCGTAAAGCCTCTATAGACTGAACATGAACCCAATTCCCTGATCATTCTCCTCCTTACTCAGGCCATGTTCATCAGCTCCTTTGATCGAGAACTAACCTAAGAATCCTTTCTGCTTGAAATGACTATATTACCCAGAGAACTCTGCCCATATTTGAGAACAATGCCAGCAAAGAGTTATCAATAGCTGGCATCTTTTGCTTTAGCATGAGATACTTAGAACATGTAGCGAGGTGGGGGTATCAACTCAATTTGGATTGAAGCGATCCAAATACTGTAAAATCCATCTCCGGAGAGCTGCATGTATCAACGCACCTTACCAATATATATTTTCACAGAAGATCCTGAGTTTGAGCATCTCATTAAATCTGTAGCCCCACTACCACAATTTACCCACAAGGTGATCTGTCAAAGACAGATTATCGCCCCCCCTCTGGAAAGTGGAACCATCGTCATCATCGATGCCCCGGATAATAGCCAGCTCATTCAAGATTTTCACGCCACAGCAGCTTCGCAGACAACACTGATCGTCTGCCTGAGTGAAGAACGCCTATATTTGCTTAATGATATTTTTAACGTTGTTGATCACGTATGGAGTCGACCCCTTGCTGAAGATAAAATCATTAGCTCTTTTCAAAAGATCCTGACCACTATCAAAGAACGGGAAGATGCCCTTTTAACCACCTCCTACCTCGACACACTGATTAATGCTCTCCCCGACTTGATCTGGTTCAAAGATGCTCGGGGATCTCACCTGAAAATCAATAATAGCTTCTGCAAGACGGTCAATAAAACCAAAGAACAGATTCTAGACCGTGGACATTATTATATCTGGGACATTGAACCCGATGAATATGCCCAGGGAGAATATATCTGCCTGGAATCTGAAGAGATTGTCCTCAGCAAAAAAGAGAGTTGCCTGTTTGAAGAAACTGTCAAATGCGGCAACGAAATGCGCAAGTTCAAAACCTATAAAGCGCCGATTTTTGATATCGACGGAACCGTTATGGGGACGGTTGGCTGTGCCCATGATGTCACTGATTTGCAGAACCTGCTGATTGAGCTCAACATATTGGTCGAAAGTCTCCCTTTTGCCATTATGGTCACCGACGAAGATAAAAATATTTCCAGCGTAAACCAGAAATTCATCGATCTCTTTAAACTGCAGAAGGAAGAAGTCATCGGCCAGAGTGTTTATTATTTCATGGATGAAAACCGCACCTTTACCCGTAGCAAACGCTGGCTTTTTGAGCATGGGGAGGAAGGCACACTGCTCCTTTCAAAAGATAAAGTATTAAAAATTCATGATGAACAACTGATCGACACTTTTGGTCAGTTGGCTGGCCACATTTACCTGTTCCTGGACATCACTATTGAATACCATATCAGGAACAAACTTTTATCCGATGCCAATACCGACTATCTGACTCAACTCAATAACCGCCGCCGCCTTCAGGATTTCATGCGCAAAACACCCTGCGGGCCAACAACGACCCTCCTGCTGGCTGACCTTGACAACTTCAAGGAAGTGAATGATCAATATGGCCATGACGAGGGAGATAATATCCTTGTTTCCTTTGCGAATCTGTTACAGGTCTATTTCCCCAGTGAAAACCTGTTTCGCCTAGGCGGTGACGAATTTGCTATCGTTATTCCTGAGACCGACGATTTCACCCAGGTCATAAGTTACGCCGATAGATTACTGGGTGGATTCAACAACTATATTGTCAGAAAGTTTTCTCATACCCCTATTTCTGTCAGTATCGGTATTGCCAGCAATCTGTCTCAACAGCACGATTTTGGAGAACTTTTCAAAAGAGCCGATATGGCTCTTTATGAATCAAAAAATTGTGGAAAAAGTACTTACACAATATGGCAAGACAAGCGCAATGAAAGCCGCTAAAAACACCATAAAAACCTCTAAACCACCATCACAACATTAAAATTGGTTCAAAACACTCATTAAAGGATAGTGTTTTCTTATATTTATTTTTGGCAATTTCCTTCATCTGCCCCTATGTCTTGACCTAATATTCACACCTTCCTGCCAAGACATTTAACACCCCCGTTCACTATCAAACCCGGATAATTTGTACAGCCCCCCCCTTACCCTGTAACTCCAAAGTAGATATAATGACCTTATTTTATTACAATTATTACTTTTAACTCTCCCATTACGGTGACTTATTCATGACAAAAACTCGTATTCTTATTTCAGAATCCAATGATCCGTGGTTTAACCTGACCGTTGAAGATATTATTTTCCGTTCTATGCCCGCCGACCAGCGCGTCCTTTTTTTATGGCAGAATGCCGATACCGTCGTTATTGGGCGTGCCCAGAACCCCTGGCGGGAATGTAATACCAGGCGGATGAATGCAGAAGGTATAAAGCTTGCCCGCCGGCAAACAGGCGGAGGTGCGGTTTTTCACGACCTGGGGAATAGTTGCTTCACCTTTATGGCAGCCAAGCCGGAATACGACAAAACAGTCTCTACCCAGATCGTCTTGAACGCATTACAAAAACTTGGCATTGCAGGTAAGGCAAACGGTCGCAATGATCTGGTTATCGAGGATGAAACCGGGATGCGCAAGTTCTCTGGTTCTGCCTATAAAGAGGCAAAAGATCGTGGTTTCCACCACGGCACGTTGCTCCTTAATGCTGATCTGACCCGCCTGGGCAACTATCTGAATCCTGACCCAAAGAAGCTTCAGGCCAAAGGAGTCACATCAGTCAGATCACGTGTTGTCAACCTGAGCACACTGGTCACTGATATCAATCACCAAATGATCAGTCACGCCATCAGCGAAGCTTACCAGGACTATTATCAAATCCGTGTCACGTCGGAACCAATCGATCCGGAACACTATACCGATCTACCGGATTTCAGGGAAAAGTTTGATCTCCAAAGCAGTTGGGACTGGAATTTTGGCAAGACGCCACCATTCACTCATGCACTTGAAGAACGCTTTGAATGGGGAGGCATTGAAATACTTCTGAATGTTTTAAAAGGGAAAGTTCAGGAAGCTAAAATCTACACAGATATGCTCGACCCGCTACCGTTGGAAGCTCTCGCGGCAGCACTTAAAGGGATCCCCTACCGACCGGAAACCCTTTCTGAAACTGTAAGTGCGCTGATAAAAGATCATCCTCAATATGAGGAAGTCCTTGAATCTGTCAGGGGATGGTTAACCCAACAGGCAGCCTGAAGTAGAGAGTTCACCCCGGCTGACTACAGGTCAACCATGCCCCCCCCCCCGGAGGCAAGTCCTAAAGCCGTGGCTTGTTTCCGGAAAGATATCACGCATGTGCCTACGTGCAGGGAGATAACAAATCAGGAGGCGTTTTCAATAATTTCAGCCAACGCATCAATCAGGTTATCAATATCTGCTAAAGACACCTCTGAAAACCAGAGCCCTTGCGGATAGATCATCACATTAGGACCATTTTCGCAGACACCGAGACAGCCCGAGGTGGAAATACGCACCTTCCCTTTCCACCCCCTGGTAGCTGCAGCCTGTTTTAAGGTGTCTTTGATCAGGCTACTGGCACCATCAGCGCATGACTTACGTGCCCCTTTACGGTCATTCGTACAGATGAAGACATGGGCGATAAATGGCGTTAGAGAATGTTTAATCATAAAAAACCCCTTATATGACTGAAAGCTGTATGAAAAAACGCACAGAACTGACTGCTATTATCTCCCAAAGTTGAAGAATTTGTCACTCCCAGGGCAAATCCCGCTGTTTTTTTTAAGCCTTACTATCCCGGGTAACGATCCAGGCCAGAGGAATTGTGCCAATGCAAAAAACGGTAGCAATGCTATAGGTCATCTGCAGCCCGACACCATCACCGAGCACACCGACACAAAATACAGCGACAGAACTGACTCCAAAGTTAATAAACATATACATACTGTTCATAAAGGTCGGCATGTTGGTTCCGGTATCCTGGGTTTTAGCCAGCAGTACCGGACCAGAGGCAAACAGAAACAGACCCAGTATGGCCAACAGAATAATGTTATTACTGATGACAAACAGCCATAGCACAACCACGGTGGCGACACTTGAAACAAGCAAAGTACTGCGACGTCCGATTCGATCTGAAATATTACCGGCACAAAAAGTTCCGACGACACCAAAGAACTGCAGCACGGAGAGAGAAATCCCTGCATACCACAGCGAGCTCCCCTGTTGAGTCAGATAAACCGGAAGAAACAACGTCAAGGCACTTTTACCCACATTCTGAAACAGGATATAACCGGCCAGAGAGCCTAAAAATACCTTTTGTTCTTTCAGTACACGCCGAGTGTCCCCCTTTTCTTTAGCTTTGGTTAAACGTTCCGGGGCTTTATAATGGCGCAACTTTATAAACAAAATAAAAGAAGCCACCAGCCCAAGCGGAATCAGCCGATAAATACCTTCCAGCCCCCAGGCTGAGACTGCGGCAATAACCATCATTGGTCCGAGAGTACGCGCGAGCTCTCCGCCAACCATAAAAAAACTCATACCGGTCCCTACCCGGTTTCCGGAAACGTTGCGAACCATTACCGGCGAAGGAACATGAAATAATGCCGCCGATATTCCGGCAACGAATAGCAGAATGAACAACATGATCGTTGAATTGGCCAGCCCGACGAACCCCATACTGATAGCTGTAACTGCCGGAGCAAGAATGACAATATATTTGCTACCAGTACGTTCGACAAGAAGTCCTAAAATCGGATTAAATAATGCGGGTACCCGGCGAATGATATCAAGGAACGCGGTAACGGAAAGGGACATACCGAGTTTGGCAATTAGTAACGGTAACAAGGGAGCGAGAATGGCAGAAAACATATCATGGGCTAAATGGGCGACAGACAAAACCAGGACTTCTTTGCTTTTAAACTTTTGCGTTTCCATGATCACTGCCTTTTCTGCAAACATAGCGGGAGAAGGGCCAGAAGCAGTTTGAACAGCAACGGGTCCAGAATTATTAGTGTAAAAAAAGCTTCAGTCTGATTTTGATACACAGCGCTTACGAAACTACAGTAAACATAGATGAAATTCAATCCTCAATAAGTTACCGGATTGTCGCCCTATCTTCAGATATAAATGATCCATGAGCTCAAGATTGTTGGCTTTCAGAATCTCGGCGTGAAACATGCATAAATTTATTCCAAAATTTATATGCGCAAGGAGGTATGAATGGCCACGGTTTGGACAACAATGGAAAAAACCCCGGAAGGACGTTTTGCAGAAACCGGTTTTCACCTGACAGAGCCGGAAAAATGGTACCGCTTTTTTACCGTTAAAGACCCGGAAGAGTTTATTGCCCACATGAAACGCTTTCACAGCCTTCCCAAAAAAGCTTTAAGTAGAGAAGATTACGAAGCCGTCTGTCAGGAAACCGGCGTAAAACCCGCAACAGATGAAGATTTGGCATTTTACGGAACGACATACAGCACCATAGGCACAAGTAACTATCATTTGCACACCGAACCCGAGAATCGCGAGGCCGCCATTGCAAATGCGTTACACACATTGCGCTATCGGGAAATCAGAAAACAAAAAGCCTGATCAAGCAATATTCGATTATTAGGTGGGAAGCTGTCGATATAAACGCAATTAAATAAAATATTTTTTTAAAGCCTGGGCTTACGCTTCAGGCTTATTTTTTCGTTTTATTTTACCAATGTTCCAGGGGACAAAAGGTCTTCAAGAAGCTTTCTTCAGAGAGACAGATTCAAGAGCAAGAGCGAGTTGATCAGGACAACTGGTATTGTTACGGCACTGAATTCCCTTTAAGCTACTGATGACCTCAGAGATTGTCCTGCCCCTGACAAGCGTCGAAATTCCCTGCGCATTACCTGTGCAGCCACCGACAAAGGCGACGTTCTCAACAATATCGCCATCAATTTCCAGAAAAATTTCACGTGCACATATACCAGTTGTTAGATAAACAATTTTAGTCATGATCTTTCGGGAGTCCTTAGATGAGAAAATTCAAGGATGTTTAAAACCATATCTACCAAACTTTGTCAATCCTCATTCTAAAACAACAGAAGTAACCAATCAATTTTCCATAAAAAACCCGGCATAAGCCGGGTTTAAAAAAATTGCCAATTTATGTGCAATGTTGTCTATTTCATATACTCAGGAAGTTGATCCAGAATGCGAACCGGCTCCCCTGCTATCAGTTCTGCTTTGCTTAGAATATAATCCATGGACTTTTCAAGGCGAATAGCATGCTGTAATTGCTCTAATGCACCGGGTGTTTCATCAATCCGCTTACGACGGTCCTCGTACTTCTTGCCGACCTCCATAATCGAACTGTCCTGCTTCATTACAGTCGTCTTGATATCTTCTTCACTGACTTCAGGGTTTATTTTCGCTGCGACTGCACCAAGCAGAAGGTTTTTACGCACCGCCTCGATCGCTTCAGGGCGAATTTCCTTTTTTGCCTGATCCAGTGATTTACCACTTGATTTCAAATAGTTATCAAAATTATTCTTGCCGACCTGCTGACGAAACTGATTCAGCATGAGCATCACCTGCTGTTCAATCACTTCTTCACGCAATGGGCATGGGTTGGTTTCAATCAGCTTCTTCATCACCGCTGAACGTTTGTTTGTTTCATTTTTTTCATCAGCTAAGGACTGTAACGACACCTTAACCTCAGCAGCAAAATCATCAATTGTCTCGAACGGCAACGTTGAAAGCAGTTTCTCGTCATCATCGCCTGTTCCGCGTTGCTGCCGCATTCCAGTGATCTGGTGTTTGACATCATCTTCAGAGACAATAACCGGTCTATAGGTTGCTTTGAGCCCTTCATATTGTTTCAGCTTGATTTCTGGTTCAATCGCAACCCGGATTTCAACGAGACAGGGCTCCCCCAATTTGGTTTCTTTAGGAACAATTTCAGGGTAAGTCATCGGTGTTAAACCGAGCTCTTTTATGGCTTTCATGTAGTACGTCGGTAAAACCTTGTTCAGCCCCTGGCTGGCAATACGGTTAAGTTCGGGGTGTTGACCCAGCATGGCACGATTACTCAACGGTACCCCGCTGTTAACCTCTTTCCCGTCATTTTCCTTGAGAAACTCTTCCATAATGGCAGCTTCAATTGTTTCAGCATCTATCTCAATGGTGAAAATCGCCTCTTCTTTGTTTGACTTGATCAACTTGACTGACATGTGCTGACTCCTTGATAGAATGATTTCATACAGGGACTGACCATGACACGTGTGTCATTTTGAGAATATCCCCGATTCTGTAAATATCGTCATTGATAAATACTTTAAACAGCATTCTGACGATGTCAAAAAGTTCCTCTTTTTCAGCTTGTTAACAGGCAAAACAAGAGGCTTGCCAGCCTGTTTCAGATTGAGACTTGACCAACTGTAGCAGGGTTTCAGTCTCAATATCGGCCAATGGGAAGGAACAAACAATTTACGCAGGCATATATAGCAAAAAACAAGCCCACCCAAAATACCCGACACCAGTAAAGATCAAAAGACCCATTTCACGTCAGGGTTCTACTGTTTCAAAATAATATGATTATTATCCCCGTTCAATTTGACAGCAGACCATTTGGATTTAGAATCTACCTGTAACGACCGAATAATCAAGCCGTCTACCACACCGACGGAGATATTTAAAGTCGCCTATTCAAAACCGAGGAGTCTCTGATGAAGAAAGTGGCCCTGTTTGTCTTTAACGGTGATCCAATGTGCTTTATTCATGTGCTACTTAACGCTCTTGATATGCATGCCAAGGGCTACACCACTAAAATCATCATAGAGGGTGCTGCAGTTAAACTCATTTCTGAGCTACCTGAAACCAGCTATCCCCTGCATGGTCTGTGGGAAAAATGTCTCGCCGCGGGGCTGATCGAAGGCGTGTGCAAAGCCTGTGCTGCAAAATTAGGGACCCTGGATGCTGCGCAGGAGCTGGAACTACCAATACTGGGAGAAATGTCTGGACACCCCGGCATGACACATTACATGGACCTGGGATTCGAAGTTATCAGTTTCTAAACAGGCTAGCCTTATCAAAAATTAACAACTTGACACCGTAGCATTCTTTTTTCGTGTACCACTGGTAATCGATTCAATAGATCTCTTAAGATGATAAATTATTTCTCTACACTTTTAACCGATATGAGGCTTGGTCATGAACAATCAGCTGGAATTCTATGCCAACAAACTTCAATATGAAATCGACTCCTGGGACCTGCAGAACCTTATGAATACGCATTCTGCCGTTATCGTTATTGATGCCAGATCCCCCGAAGCCTTTGTGCAGGAACATATTCCCGGGGCCATAAATATTCCCCACCGGATGATGACCCAAGAAACAACGGCCACCCTCGATAAGCAGGCGTTGATTGTTACCTATTGCGATGGCATTGGTTGTAATGCTTCAACCAAAGGGGCACTCAATATGACCAGGCTCGGATTTCAGGTCAAAGAGTTGATGGGCGGGCTTGACTGGTGGAAACGGGACGGCTACTCTACAGCCGGTCAAAGTTGCACCCCGACTGCCGGTCAATCTGCTTGTGGGTGTAATTAACGCTGTTCCCCTCAGCGAGTTAAACCTCATTTGAAAAAAGATAGATAAGATACCTGCAATGCTTTCCGGAATTCTCTGGGATAACGATGGTGTGCTGGTCGATACCGAGCACCTGTTTTTTAAAGCCAACAAAGAGTTGCTCAATTCTTATGGCTTAGACCTGTCTGAAGCCGACTTCTTCAACTGGTACCTGATCCGCAACACCGGCTCATGGCATTTGTTTCAGGAAGCAGGAATGACTGAAGAAGACCTGCCTGTAATCCGCCAAAAACGCAGTGAACTCTATAATCAGAAACTTGCCGCGGCAGAAAACCTTGCCATTGCTGGGATCAAACCGGTGCTGGAGGGATTGCATAACAGATTGCCCATGGGTATTGTAACCAGTGCCTATCGGCATCATTTTGATACCATTCATGCCCGCCTTGATCTGCGCGGTTATTTTGATTTTGTGCTGACTAATGAGGATTATGAAGGGAGTAAACCGTCACCTGCGCCGTATCTCTGCGGTCTGAATAAACTGAATATGCCTGCGGATCAATGTGTTGTTATTGAAGACTCGCCACGCGGTCTTGCTGCCGCCAAAGCTGCAGGTATCCGCTGTATTATTCTGCGTCATAAACTGATGGAGAGCTATCCCTTTGACGGAGCGTACACGGTTGTTGATAGCACAGATGCACTGGGCGGTGTGCTTCAGGATCTGTTACAGGGTTAGAGGAGTCCGCACTGGACCGGTTCAGAATGAAAATCAATACTTTGATATTCTTCCCAAAATGGGATAGAATCCCCGCACTTCCCTTCGCAATAGCAGTTTAAGCAGCATAATTTCTCAACGACATGGTTACCAGGGTACTGAAAATACTTTTTAGTAATCATATGCAACGCTGATCGTTTCTAATCCCTGCCAGACAATGGTGTCTCCCTTTCCGGGTGCGAAATATAAAACTGGGAATCCTGAGTTGCTGTGAATTTTAAAGGCAAAGGTTAGCTCTGTGGACGCAAATATTGTTAATCAAGTTCTTGGTCTGGTCCTGATGATGGTTATCGGAGGCTACCTCCGTAAACGCCATATCATGAGCGATGTTGTCATGAAGGCTTTTACTGAAGTTCTCCTGTCAGTCACTGTCCCGTGCATGGTCATCTATTCGTTCCATGTTGACTATTCAAGAGAAATGCTGAACAACGGCATTCTCATGTTTATATGCGCCCTGATCATCCATATTTTTCTGATTATTCTCTCCAAACTCCTGTATTTCAAATTTGATCCTCTCAAGCGCAACATTTTGCTTTTTTCCACTGTTTTTTCCAACTGTGGATTTATCGGCTTTCCCCTGCTTTACTCTCTTTACGGCACGGATGGGGTGTTTTATACGTCTATTTTTGTCGCCTGCTATAATCTGTTCGCCTTTTCTTACGGTGTCATGCTGTTTACCGGCAAAACAAGCATCCTCAAAGCCCTCAAAAACCTGCTGTTCAATCCACCTCTGATCGCTACGGTTATTGGTATTTTCATTTTTATTACCGGCATCAAACTCCCAAAAGCCTCACTGATTACCCTGCATTCAGTAGGAGACATGACAACTGCTATTTCCATGTTCATTATCGGCGCCATGCTGGCTGAGGTTAAGTTAAAGGAAGCTCTTAAAGGAATTGACGTTTTTTATCTCTGCGTGATGAAGCTGATCGTAGCACCGTTTCTCTGTTATATTCTGCTTGCGCAGTTCATCCCCAATAAGACGGTTCTTACCATTGCCGTTATCCTGGTCGCCATGCCAACCGGATCTCTGACCGGAGTTTTTGCCGAAAAATATAATGGCAATCGTTCATTGGCATCGCGCTGCACTTTTGTCACAACAGTATTGTCAATGATCACTATTCCGTTAGTTATCTCACTGCTATAAATATGCAAACAGGCAGGTGCCTCCATGAAGAACGTTAAAAAAATCTTTACCACCTGTACCCGCGACTGTCCTAATACATGTGGTCTGCTGGCAACGGTTGAAAACGGTCGCCTGATCAGCCTGAAAGGGTCTCCGGAACATCCCTTTACCCAAGGAAAGGCCTGTCACAAAACCAGTCGGTATATTGAGCGTGTTTACAGTAAAGAGCGCATTGTCACACCTCAGATAAAAACAGCAGAAGGTTGGCATCCAGTTTCCTGGGAACATGCCCTTGACCGTGTTGCTGCTAAACTGAAAGAGGTCTGCAGCACCACCGGTTCAGAAGGAATCTTATATTACCAGGGGTATGGCGAGCGTACCGGATTGAAACTGTTGAATAAATATTTTTTCAATCTGCTCGGCGGTGTCACATTCCTACACGGGTCACTCTGTGGCGGCACCGGACAAGCGGCTCAAAACCTTGATTTTGGTCAGCGTATTTCCCACGACCCCCTTGACCATTATAATTCAAAGGCGATGATTCTATGGGCCCGGAACCCTGCCACGACCAATGTCAGCTTATTGCCGATCATCAAGCACATTCGCAACCAAGGCGGACGAGTCATCGTTATTGATCCCTATAAAAACCCCACTGCCAAACTGGCGGATTACCATATCGCACCACGGCCAGGCAACGACGTATATCTGGCACTGGCAACCGCCAAAATAATCTTTCACAATCAGTGGGAACATACTCACTTTCTGACCAACCACTGCCTGGATGTTGAGATATTTAAAGCATTACTTGATGGTTTCAACCTCGAAGAATTATGTGCCAAAGGAGGTATCTCCATAGAGGAAGCTGAACTACTTGCCGACACGCTGAGTAATAAGGGCCCTGTATCCATTCTGTTAGGCTGGGGCTTGCATCGTTATCGGAACGCCCATTTCAGCATTCGTGCCATCGATGCCTTGTCTGCTATCAGTGGCAATATCGGCATCCCCGGTGGCGGTGTCAGTCAAGGATTCGAAGAATATGGTCCTTACGATCAACAGTATTGGGGAGACCATTTGTCCCCCCAAAGTAGAACCTTGCTGATGCCGGAAATTGGATCAGCCATCACGTCGGCAACCAATCCGGCAATACGCATGGCGGTCATATCTGCGGCCAACCCGGTCTGCATGGCGCCCGATTCAAAAAGCGTTGCAGCAGCTCTTAACCGCATTGAAATGGTCGTGTACATTGGTCACTTTATGGACGACACGGCTGATCTTGCCGATGTTTTTCTGCCGACAACAACCTTCCTTGAAGAATCGGACGTTATGGCGAGCTACGGTCATAATTATGTCGGCCCCGTCAATCAGGCTATCGATCCGATTGGTGAGTGTCGCAGTGACTTCACTATTTTCTCAGACCTGGCCCGGCGCTTTGACTTTGCCGAACAATTCTGCAAGCCAACCGAACTGTGGTTGGCAGATATTTGTTCTCCGATACTTCAAGCCGGATGCAGTATGGAGCAACTCAGGCAAGCGCCATTCCGCATGCCCGAGCCAATGACTCCTTACAGTGATTTCCATTTCCCGACAGAAACCGGAAAATTTCAATTTCTTACCCAATTTGCTCCGGAAGAGATGCCTGTACCTGATCCAACATACCCTTACACCTTGTTAACCGTGGCAGCCCAGGATCATATCTGTTCAGAACGTACCCTGAGTGAGCATCCTGCCCGCGCCAGTCTTTATTTACACCCTGAGGAAATAATGAAATCAGGGCTTGAAGCTGAACAAACAGCCATCGCTGAGAGTGCAACAGGACAGATAATTGTTGAGATCAAAGCAGATCACAGCTTAAGGCCTGATTGTGCGGTTGCCGAACGTGGCGGCTGGCTTAAAGCTGGCCACGGGTTCAACCTACTGACTCAGGCAATGACAAGTACTCTTGGTAATGGTACCCCCTATTACGAAACCAAAATAAGAATAAGACCTCTTACTGAAATAGAAGCCGGTTGTATAAACAACCGGCTTCTATAGGCGTTTTGACCATAATAGGTCAGCGCACTGCCACTCGGGAACGCCTGAGGCAATGCGTATGTTTTCAGATGAAACCTAAATATCCAGAGCGGCGTGATAACCTTGGTAGATTGCCGTGGTGATATTAGCCGGGCGCAAGCAATCACCAATATATTTTACTGTCGGGGCGGCATTATTGTACTGCAACGCTTCATCTTTTAAAGCACGCTGTCCAGCCGCACAGATAATGGTTTCGGCCTCGAAAAGAACATCTTGCCCGTCTCCATTCTGACACCAGACACCAGCATTGTCGATTTTCAGTGCCTTCATCTGCGTATGAATATTGACGCATTGCTCAAGTTCCGTAAGCAAAATCGGACGATGCCGGATATTGCAGTCCACAGCAAGTTCGGAACGCATTTCAATCAGATCCACCTGTTTTCCGAGATTTGCCAGATGCAATGCCAGTTCACAGCCAGATAATCCGCCACCGACGACAACGACTTTATCTTTCACCTGATCCTGTTTGAGGTGGTAGTCATTAACAGTCATAACGTTCTGACGATTAATTCCAGGGATTGGAGGCAGAAGAGCTTCAGAACCGATGGCAACGATCAGAGTATCGACGTTTTCCTGTTCGACGTACTCAGGAGTCGCTACAATATTGTGGCGGACCTCAACTCCGGCAGCTTCCGCTTGGCGCCCTAAAGTCACCCCGAGTTCATACATTTCGTGTTTAAAGGGAATAGCGATTTCACTTTTCAGGATACCTCCAACCTCATCAGATTTTTCACAGAGAATAGTCTGGTGCCCGCGCTGAGCTGCAGTAATTGCAGCCTTCAGCCCTCCAGGGCCAGCCCCGACAACCATGACCTTAACCGGTTTGGGACTTGGGTAGATTTCGGTACCGTCAAGTTCACGGCCAATCAGCGGATTAACCGCACAACGCCGGGTGGCGGTCATCGCTCGTTCGGCCATGCAGGTAAAACAGCGCAGGCATTTAACGATCATATCATCCTGATTGCGCGTTACCTTGTGCGGCAATTCATGGTCTGCCAGCAGCGCGCGGGCCATTTCAACGACATCCGCCTTACCACTGGCAATAATACTTTCGAGTAATTCCGGATCATTCAGTCCACCGATTGTCGCAACCGGAACCTTCACATGAGGCTTGATGGCTGCGGCCAGATGAACGTTACTTCCATGCGGCAGAAACATGGACGGATGGGTTTTGGCAAACCCGGCCTGATAAGTGCCGGCTGAAACATGCAACAGGTCGATTTTGGTTTCGATAAACTTAGCAATTTCGATACCGTCTTCGATAGTATAGCCCCCGTCAAACAGCTCGGAGCCACTCATTCTGAATTCAATAGGAAAGCCCGGACCAACAGCAGCACGCACACTATCAAGAACCTCGCAGACCAAACGTACCCGGTTCTCAATAGGGCCACCATAATGATCCGTACGTTTGTTGAAGTAAGGGGACAGGAACTGGTTAAGCAGCCAACCGTGACCACCGTGAACCATGACCATTTCGAACCCTGCACGTTTTACCAGCGCAGCAGCGTCACCGTAGGCCTTTACTATAGCGTCAATCAAATCTTGGGTCAGAGCTTTAACCGGAATTCCATCAAGGCGCATACCATCACTGGGACCGTACTGGGACAGGGATTTCTTTTTCCCTTTATCCGTCAGATAAGTCCCCGCGTATTGACCGGAATGAGACAATTCAACACTGGGGATCGCACCATGGCGACGGATAGCATCGGCAGTACAGGCAAAACCAGACAGGGAACCGGGAGTGGTAAGATCGATGTGAAAAGCATGGGACCCATCCGTTTCAGGATGAACCATCAGTTCACTGACAGTGACAGCAGCGGCACCGCCTTTGGCACGCAGTTCATAAAAAGCGGTCGAACCACGTCCAATACAACCATCAGCTGTAATGTCGGTTCCACCCATCGGAGCGGAGAACATTCGATTACGAAATGTCACATTGCCAAGGGAAATCGGTTGACATAAATGTGGATACTTGCGTTTCATTAAGGCCTCCTTATCGCATGTGAAATACGCAAATTGACAAGTAGCCTTGAGGATGATCATTACAATAAATAAGTGTTTAATCTAACAGTATTTAAAAGAGAACTCACTCACAAAAAACTCCTAAACTTATTTTGATTGATTTTAGGACCTGCGACTCCAGCGTAACCATTCCTTGTTAAACCACACATAGATAGTGACATGCGCATTAGCACACTTATTCTGCCTGATGATATTTTCTTGTTGCATTTCGCCGTGATTGAGAAGGTATAATACTTGATTATTTTTGCAAAGCACTCTTCAGATCGACCTTGGAAATATACATTGGATACAGGTATTGCAAGGAATATCGTCGGGGGACAGAATAACTATGAAAATGCTAAGAATTGAAAATAAAAACCGGAGAAATCCCGGTTCTGACACAACTCAGCAAAACGTGAGCCAGGGGAGCAAAGGAATTGCTGATACTTTTGAAGACAAAGAAATCAAGCACCTTTTTTTCAACTATCTTACCACGATGCTGGTCATTGAGGGTGGTGTCTTCTTCTTCTGTTTCATAAACCATCTGGTGACCCCCAATTCAGAATTCCCCTGGAAACCTTATCTCTTTGCCACGTTTATTACACCAATAGCCATTACCTTCATCTTCGGCATCATTCTGCTGACCTTCAACCGCTTCTTCTTTAGAGATTCTATTGACAGTGGTTTTGACCCGCGCGTACTTGGCACCTGGGAAAAAGGGCAAAGGATTTCTTCGTTTCTACAGCTTCTTTACCGCCTTCCCTTCCTGGGCGGCATGTCCTTATTGCTGGCAGCATCGATATTGATCTACAAACTTGATGATATCGCCTTTTATGCTTTGCAGATCGGCTCTGGAGTTGCTCGATACCTGTTTTTTACCCTTATCGGCCTGTTGATTTTTATCGCAGTCGGTCTGATCAGCTGGATGATCCTGAGTTTCCGTCTACGTCAACAGACCATGAAATCCGACCATCAGTACCGTATGCAACTGATGGAACAATTTGGCATGGTGTTACTTGAAGACGGTACAATGATCAACAAAGAAGGAAAAATTCTCAATCAGCCCAAAGAGACAACCATTCTGGGGGCATCTGAAAGCGCACGGCTACTGACCAGTGACGAAGCAGATATTGAAGTCATAGAAAATATCGACACCGAAGAGCCTAAATCCCTCCCTCACACCGATAATTAATTTTAAATATTTTCATTATGCGTTTTTCCTTACTTAAAGTATTAAGCCGATACTGGTTACCAGTATCGGCTCTGATTTTCATGATAATTGCTATCTTGTCCTTATGGCCATTATCAAGTTTACCCAAGGTGCCCGGCACGGACAAAACTCACCATTTTGTGGCCTACACACTGCTGGTCCTTCCAGTCGCCATCAGCCGACCATTGCACTGGCGCAAGATACTGATTCTGTTTTTCATCTGCAGCGGAATTATTGAACTACTGCAACCTCTGGTCAACCGCTACTGCGAGTTCTTAGATCTTATCGCCAACGGGACCGGTATTTTCTGTGGTGCCGCCCTTTCATGGTTAATCAGACGAATCCGTCAGGAACCAGAACATATTTGAACAAACTGTTTTTATTTACGGCTACTTTTTGGACATCGTTATGCACAGGCATTCTGCCTCTGCGTAAACCACCTCACCACAACAAATCCGCCCACGAACCGTCACTTTTCGGCCATCCACCGAAACAACCCGGCTCTCAACTGTAATCACCTGTTTCAGAGGGAGCATGTTGCGAAAATTCACATTCAGATTACCAACAACAACCGGGTATCCTTCAGCCCAGGCCGCCAACCCCAAAACCTCATCCATGACCGCAGCCAAAGAACCGCCATGGCAATGCCCCGGTGGTCCTTCGGTCTCAGGCCCAAACCAGACACGGGCACGCAGACATCCTTTTTCATTTCTATAATATTTCACCCGGTAACGATTCCCCAATGGCTCACCCGATACGAAACGTAACGAGGTTCCAACCAAAGCCGGAGCATCAAAGTCAGACCATTGGGGCTCACCACTCAGATCCACTGAATCCATTATTGCTGTCTTAATTCCAACCATGTCATTTCTCCCCGATGCATAAATGCTAAAGTCAATGAATAGAGAAAGATTATCTCGAAGAACAGCGTTTTACAATGGGAAGAATGATATAAATCAACAGTCAAAATGAAAAACCCCACAGGTCTCAGATGCTGCGGGGTCTATTTAAGTTATTTTTAAAGCTGCATAACTCTGCGGCTATAAAGAAGTAACCGCTTCGATACCAAAATCCTGAGATAAATCATTAAAGTGTTGAAATAGGACGGGATCAACAGGAATACCAGATAAGCTTCTCTGCTTCTGCACCAGCCATTCACGATCCCCTGGGGCCATGACTCTATGCTCAGGGGTAGCTTCCTGAGCCCGTAAATCTTTCAGATAGACAGCCATTTGCTCGTGAAATACACCAAGATCAATAAAAGCTTCCGGTTTCAACACCATGAAAAAATGCCCGAGATGTCGCCGGGTACTCATATCATTACCGTGAAAGGTGAGCAATTGATGACTGAAGGCCATGCCACTGAGCATAGAGCCAAACAGTTCACACAACCCGGCTAAAGCCGCCCCCTTATAACCATAAGACAAGCCTCCCAACGGGAGCAGAGCCCTGCTGTCATGAGGATTGGTGGTCATATTTCCAGCAGCATCGACAGCGACCTCAGGCGGCAAGTCGCGACCGATGGTCTGGTAATGAAGAACCCGGTTAAAAGGAATGGAACTGGTAGCCATGTCCAGCAGATAAGGCTGCTCGCCCAACACTGGTGCAGCAACGCTGATCGGGTTAGTGCCATGAAAAGGCGTGGTCCCGTCGTGAGCAAGAACCAGCTTATCAGAATTACTGAAAGCCATAGCAATATAACCAGCCTCTGCCGCAGCCAAAGTATAACTTCCAGCAGCCCCGAAATGGGACGAATTAATGACTGACACAGCGCCGACGCCGGTTCTATCAGCTAATGTCATCGCTTCGTCAATGGCCCGATAACCGGCATAGTGCCCAAACCCATCATCCGCATCCAGGGTTCCGGTTGCCATCATACGCGGTGTAAAGGTCATCTTAGGGAAACCATTGATCCGTCCCCCTTTTAGAGCCGCAACATAATGAGGCAATAAGCGCAGACCATGACTGTCAACACCACGTAAGGAGGCACCGGCAATGGACCTGGCAACGGCATGAGCCGAAGCGTCATCAGCACCAGCACTCAGCAGAACATCGGTCACAAAACGCTGACCATCAGCAAACGATATTCGCTCCCAATTAGAGTCATGAAGGGAATTATTGGCGACGAAGACCATAAATTATCCTGAGTAGGTTAGAGTAAAACAGAATAGAAACAGTCAGAATACGGCGACCTTGCAAACAACCGTATCTTCGGGTATCTGCCATAGCTGGAAAACGCCCCCGCACCGGCAGAAAGCACAGGGGCGAGAAATCAATTAATCAAAATCAATCTGAACTTTTACAGATTTAGACCGATCAGTCGCAGAGTTAATGGCGTCCAGAATAGCTGTCATAGGGAAAACATCAGTAATGATCGGCTTAACATCAATCTGCTTACTGCTGATTAACTCAACAGCTTCGGCATATTCCGGGTGAAATCTTTGACTACCAACCCAGTTAACTTCCTTCCCAACCAACATATTCATAGGGAAAGTCATATTACCGGTAACTCCAACCTGAACAATCGTACCTTGAGGGCGAATCGCGTGAAAAACATTTTCAATTGCTGGTTGCGCTGCAGAGCATTCGAAAATGATATCAAAATAACCCTTATTGGCTCGGTATCCAGCCAAATCCTCAGCAGCAACAGACAGGTTGATCACTTTATCTGCACCAATTTCTTTAGCAACAGAGAGGGTCTTTTCAAACAAATCGACAACAACTATTTCAGCGGCACCGTAATACTTGGCAGCAGCAACACACAGTGCTCCAATAGGACCAGCTCCACTCACAAGCACTTTCTTCCCTTTAAGCGCAACGCGTTTTGCGGCATGAAGGCACACCGCGAGGGGCTCGGCACAGGCAAGCTCACCAATCGTAGTATCATCACTGCCCTTGATGCACTGTTCAGCATCGATGGTCAAATATTCACGGAACCCGCCCTGTTCATGGGGTAAACGCATGGCCGAACCGATAAAACGCATTTCAAGGCAATGCTGGAACAACCCGTCGTGGCAAAAACTGCATTGTCCACACGGTTGACTAGGGTTAACACCAACCTTGTCTCCAACCTTGACGTTTTTGACACCATCGCCAACAGCTGCAATAGTCCCGGCAAATTCATGCCCCATAATAATTGGTTCGATAACCCGGACAGTACCAAAGCCACCGTGCAGATAATAGTGGAGATCCGATCCACAGATACCACCACGCCCGACTTTGACCAAAGCCTCGCCCGGACCGGGCTGACGTACAACATCTGTTTCAATTTTCAGGTTCTCCTGCCCATATAAACGACAAACTTTCGTTTCCATAATAACGACTCCTTAAAGACCCTAGTGGACCAGCAACCCTGGTAGCCAGGTCGCCAATGAGGGGATATAGGAAACCAGCAGCAGGACAATAATATTGGTTATGATAAAAGGCATAATCGCCTTGATAACCGAACTTAGAGGCAACTCAGCAATATTAGCACAAACAAACAGACAGACTCCAACAGGTGGCGTAGTCAGACCGATCATCAGGTTCAATACCGCAAAAGTTGCGAAATGCAGAGGATCAATGCCAACCCCCTGAGCAAGGGTCAGTAACGGCACAAACAGAATGATCAACGCCGCGATCGTTTCCATAAACATACCGACAAATAGCAGTAACAGATTAATCAGCAGGATAATCAGATATTTATTCTCAGTTATTGACAGAACCGCCTTGGCGATCATTTGTGGAATTTGTTCGGACACAAGAATCCAGCCAAACACGTTGGCAAAGCCAACAAGGACAAGAATCGCGGCAGAAGACACGGCACTGTCAACAACTATTTTCGGAATCGCCTTGACCGGCAGTTCCCGGTAAAAAAAGATGCCGACAATAACTGCGTAAATACATGCGATAATGGCTGTTTCTGTCGGAGTCATCAGTCCGCTGATCATGCCGACAATAATTAAAGCCGACATAGCCAGTGCCCAGAACGCACCGAGAAAAGAACGTCCTACAGCAGCAAACCCCTGCCATTTCTGGCGTGGAAACTTATTGCGCGAAGCAATCAGATAAGTGGTAATCAGCATAGCGACGCCAAGGAGAATTCCGGGTAAAGCACCGGCAATAAACATCTGCCCAACCGAAATCCCTGACAGCGCACCAACAATAATCATCGGCACGCTGGGGGGAATAATAGGTCCGACAGTTGATGAGGCCGCGGTAACAGCGGCCGAGAAGTCCGCAGGGTAGCCCGCTTTTTTCATGCCAGGAATCATGACGCCACCAATTGACGCTGCATCTGCAACCGCGGTTCCGGAAATACCACCAAACAGCATCGAGGCTGCGACATTGGTAAGCCCAAGGCCACCACGGACCCAACCCACCAGACCATCGGCAAAACGGACTATTCGCTCGGTAATGCCGCCATTGTTCATCAGGTTACCTGCCAGAATAAACCCAGGAATGCACAACAGCACAAACACATCAATTCCGGCATACATCTTCTGCGGCATAACAACCAGAGGGATATGCGCCGCAATCAGGTAACAGAATGATGCGAACCCGAGGGTTACAGCAACAGGCAATCCGATGACCAGTCCGCCAACAAAAACGCCAATCAAGATAGCCAGATTCATTCCGATAACTCCTGTTGATTATAGTTCGGGGAAAGCTCCATCAGTAAAGTGCTGATGCGAATTAAGGCAAAGACAAAAAGGGAACCGAGAAGAAAGAGAACGCTGGCATGAATGTAATTCATCTGCCATCCAAGCGCGGGAGAGGTCTGAAATGCGCCGATTTCAGTAAAGCGCCAAGCCGGTTCTATTAAAGCCCCACATAAAAAGGCAATAATAACGGCTGACACCAACTTTAAAATCCATGGAATCCGACCAGGTAAAGCATCACAGATGATATCAACATTAACAAGGTCACCGGTAAGCAATGACACCCCAACACCAAATGCCGTCAGGTACAACAGAGCAAAACGCGTTAATTCTTCAGTCCAGACCGGCGAATCAAAGAGACCGCTGCGCCCTAATACCTGAATGGTAACGGAAACGATAAGAACCCCGAAAGAGATAGCGACCAATCCTCTGGCAAGGCGGGTCAGAATTGAATTAATAAGCAAAACGAGATTTTTCACAAGGACCTCAATCATTGTGCAGAAATAAACTGGTTATTCAAATTTGATAGACAGGCAGATCATTCAGACTTTTCACACCTGGTGTGCCTGCTCTTTGGTAGCGAGAACAGGCACACCAGCTTATTCATCAATTATTCGTTGAACAATTTCTCAACAATCGGACGAATTTCCGGCTTAACATTTGCCAAGACAGCATCTTTGGCTTTGGCAGCAAAAGCAGCGCCATCGACATCGACAAAGGTCATCCCTTTGGCTTCCAGCTCACCAACAAGTTTCTTTTCGTCTGCAAGGAACAGTTCACGCTCATATTTTTGAGCACGTTTAGCTGCTTCCATAACATTTTTCTTATCGGCATCTGACAGTTTCTGCCAAGTCAGTTCAGACAGAGCGAGGTAAATCCAGGAGCGAACATGCTCAGTTTTATTGACGTATTTCTGAACCTCAAAAAAACTGGCAGATTTGATCAGCGCCAGTGGGTTTTCCTGAGCTCCGATGGTCCCATTCTGTAAAGAGGTAAAGACCTCTGAAAACGCCATCGGGGTTGGTTTTGCACCGAGAGCCTTCCAGACATCAACAAACAGGGGGACGTTTGGAACACGCATTTTCAATCCATCGAGATCTGCAGGCGTCTTGATGGGACGATTGGAGGTCAAGTTACGTGGCCCACGAGCGAAGTAGGCAATCGGGCGTACCCGTGCTTTTTCAATAATCTGGGCTTTGATCTGCTCACCAATTTCACCACCGGCAACAGCATCCATATGGTCCAGAGATTTATAAGCATAGGGAACGGCCAGCAAAGCAGCCTTTGGAGCCCAGTTTTGCAGACTTTCACCGGTGATGGTCATATCAGCAGTACCAAGCTGCATACCATTGATAAGGTCCATCTCTTTACCAAGAGACTCATTTGGGAAAACCTTCACTTCGATCCGACCGTTGGTCAGAGCAGAGAGCTCCTCGCCAAATTTAACGGCAGCTTTGTGCCAGATATTGTCCTCATTTGCGAGGTGCCCGAGTTTCAAAGTCATGTCAGCTGCTGCTGCGGGCAGAGTCATACATGCCACAAGCGCAATTGTGAGTAGAGCTTTTCCAAAACGATTCAGCGTTGCCATACTACCTCCATAATGCTTTACATGGTTATTGAGAATAAGACCGATCTCCCATGACCGGCCCCAGACCTACAACTACAATTGAATATTACCCTGTTCTGCAAATATTTCAGGCTGTTGCTCCATAATTTTGGGAAGATCAATAAGGACTTCCTTCATATGATCGCGGATAAACTGCTCAGCCTTATGCGCATCGTGAGCTTCTAAGGCATCAACAATCTGGACATGATGATCGATAACCCGATCCAAGGATTTATGACTCGAACTAACATAGCGGACACGGTCAAAATGCGCCTTCAGACGCCCGATGACATCCCACACCGTCCCTTTGTCAGCAAAATCTGCAAGCAGGCGGTGAAAAGCCTCGTCAAGATGAAAGAATTTTTCAATATCGATAGTGCATTGATGGCGTTGTTGATCAATAATCTCACGCAGCTGCTTGATCTGATCAGGCTGACAGGTATCTGCAAGTAACCTGACAATCTCAACCTCTATCGCTTCCCGAATAAAACGTGCGTCATTGACAGCATTGACATAAATCTTGGTAACAAACGTACCCCGCTGTGGGCGCACCTCGACCAAACCATCATTCCTGAGTTTAATAAATGCTTCACGCACAGGTTGCCGACTGACTTCCAGGGCCTTTGAAATCTCCGCTTCAGAGATTCGCATCCCAGGCGCCAGTTCCCCCTGAATAATCTTATTGCGCAGAAGTTTATAGACCTGTGGACCAACAGACCTGCCCTGCTGCAAAAAAGAACTATGGCATAAATTGTTTAGCACTTGACCTCCTCCTGACTTGGTTATATAACATACTACCATACTAGTCAACAGATATTCTCAATATCTGGAGCCCATATATTTACCACAACTGAGTGGGACATTCTATTTAGATATTCGCATGAAGTTGTTGATATCATTAGCCTTCTTTCTTAACAGAATCGCCATCTATAAAACGTGGTATGACAGGAATACTGATTATCACTAAAGGCACGATTGTTATTAATTATTCAAAATAGGTAGCAGCATGATCAAAAACCGTTCACTAAATATATATGATGAGGTAGCCCTATGAGACAGACATGGCGTTGGTTCGGACCTGCCGACAGAACATCGATTGATGACATTTTACAGGCTGGAGTTGAGGGGGTGGTCTCTGCCCTTCATCACATTCCACCAGGAGTTGTCTGGACCAAAGAAGAGATTATAAAGCGTCAAAAAGAGATCGGGACAAAAGGTGACGGAACTCCATCCGGCCTGGCCTGGGAAGTCGTTGAAAGTTTGCCCGTATCTGAGGATATCAAGAAACAGCAAGGTCCATGGCGTGAACATATTGAAAATTATAAAACCAGCATGAATAATCTTGCTGAGCAAGGCATTGAGGTCATCTGTTACAATTTCATGCCGGTGCTGGACTGGACCCGAACCGACCTGAAATGGAAAATGGCACACGGCGGTACCACAATGCGCTTCGACCTTATCGACTTCGCTGCCTTTGATATTCATATACTGAAACGTGAAGGCGCTGCCGAGGAATTCCCCAAGGAGATTGTCTCTCTGGCACAAGAACGCCATGAACAGATGTCTGAGGACCGCCGCCAGCAAATTACTGAAAATGTTGCTTGTGGCCTTCCTGGAGCAGCAGAGAAATTGACCATCGAAGACGTCAGAAGACTCTTGGCCGAGTACAACCGTATCAGCCCTGAACAATTGCGCCAGAATTTTATCGATTTTCTCAATGAAGTTGCTCCTTATGCTGAAAAACTCGGCATGAGATTATGCTGTCATCCAGACGATCCACCATTCCCACTTCTTGGTCTACCGCGCATCTGTTCAACAGAGGCAGACTACAAAGCTCTACTTGATGCCGTTGACGTTCCTGCTAATGGTATTGCCTTGTGTACCGGATCGCTTGGTGCTCGTCCTGACAATGATCTGCCGGGCATGATTGATCGCCTTGGCGATCGCGTCCATTTTATTCATTTACGCAACGTTAAGCGCGAAACCCCCGGAATTCCTGCGTCCTTCCACGAAGACGAACATCTTGCGGGTGACACTGACATGGTTGCTCTGGTAAAATCGATCGTTCGTCAGGAAGCCAAACGCAAAGCCAGCGGACGCAAAGATATTGAAATTCCAATTCGCCCCGACCATGGGATGGACATCCTTGATGATCTCAAACGCAGTGGTCAACCGGGATATCCATCTATCGGCCGTCTCAAAGGACTTGCAGAACTGCGTGGGCTCATTACTGCACTTACCCATCCTTCGGTTATAGAAAAGATCTAAAAAGGGACAAACATGAACAGACTCAACGACAACAGCAAGCTCCCCGAATCAGTTCTGACCCCGGGTTATCAACCTGAGAACCACGGTGTTGGCATTGTCCATATCGGCATCGGCGCATTCCACCGTGGTCATATGGCCGTGTATACTGATGATGTCATGGCCCAGGATGGTGGAGACTGGCGAATAACCGGTGTCAGCCTGCGTAGCCCTGGCGTCCGGGATCGTCTGAATCCTCAGCATGGATGCTACACACTGGTCGAGCGCAGTGGCGCCGGAGAGAAACTTAGAATTATCGCCAGTGTGAAAAATGTTCTTGTGGCGCCGGAAGATCCAGCTGCCGTCATTGAGTGTCTGAGTCGACCAGAAACCAAAATTGTTTCAGCAACTATTACGGAAAAAGGCTATCTGCGCGATCCGGCCAGTGGTGCATTGCTGGCCGATCATCCTGATATTGTCCACGATCTGCAGAATCCTAAGAGCCCTAAAACGATTCATGGTTTTCTGGTTGCTGCATTGGCACAGATCAAACAGGCCGGTACAACGCCTTTCACCCCTTTGTGCTGCGACAATCTTGCCGCCAATGGGTCATCGCTACAACGTGTTGTCATCGAATTTGCCAATCTAAGGGACAAAGATCTTGGACAATGGATTGCTGACAATGTGGTTTTCCCAGACACCATGGTTGACCGCATCGTACCCGCCACAACGCAGGCCGATATTGACGCTGTAGCAGAAAAACTTGGTTACCTTGATGAAGCACCTGTTCTGTGTGAACCATTCAGCCAATGGGTGATAGCTAACACCCTGCCCCAGCCACGACCGGCATGGGAAAAATTTGGTGTTACTTTTGTCGATGATGTAGCGCCATTTGAGGAGATGAAATTGCGTTTGCTGAATGCTTCTCATTCAGCAATGGCCTATCTTGGTTACCTTGGTGGTCACGAGTATATTCACCAAGTTGTCGGAGACCCGGTATTCTTGTATTATGTGCGCACGATGATGAGTGAGGAAATGATCCCCACCCTGCATATGCCAGAGAATGTTGATCTGGAAGCTTACTGCAACAGCCTTATAGAACGCTTCAGCAATCCAACTCTGTGGCATAAAACATCACAGATCGCCATGGACGGTTCCCTTAAAATTCCATTGCGCTTACTCAATACCGTACGAGACCGGATTGCCAATGGTAAACCTTACCCACGAGTTGCAACAGCGATTGCCGGGTGGCTGCGCTATATTACAGGTTGGGATGAAAAGGGTAATACCATTTGTGTCAGCGACCCGTTCGCCGAGCGCTTAAAAGAGATTGCTGATAATTTCCATGATGATATTCCGGGCTATGTGAATGCCATCGTTTCACTCGAAGACATTTTCGGAACGGACTTGCCCGTGAATAACAGATTTAAAGCAACCATCAGTGAAGCCCTGCAAAACCTTTACCACTGCGGTACCAAAGAGACGTTAAAACAGTTATAGCTCCTTTTTCTCCGGCATGTCCCAACTATGACGTGCCGGAGTTTTTGTCTCGTTCCTGCCTGATTTCCCAGCCGCATAACTGGAAAATATCCAGTTTTCTGTTATTTTTTACAGTATAGACAAGCATCCTCCCCAAGATGACTCCGTTGTTTAATCTCCAAAGCCAATTTGCGACAGGAGGCCGCCAATGGAAGATATCTTCAGGTTCTACGATGATTTCGGTCCTGCCAAAATAGTTCATATCTATCAACCGACTCTGCCGTTGAAAGCGGTCCTGGTCATCGACAACATCGCTGCTGGTCCAGCCATAGGTGGCATTCGCATGGCCCCTGACGTCAGCACCGAAGAATGTTTTCGCCTGGCAAGGTCAATGACCTTGAAAAATGCGGCGGCGGAACTTTCCCATGGCGGTGGGAAAGCGGTGATTTATGGTAATCCGAAAATGCCAAAAGACCAAAAGGAACAGATCATTCGTTGCCTTGCCGTAGCCCTGCGCGATCTAGAAGAGTACATCCCCGGACCGGATATGGGGACGGATGAAGAATGTATGGCCTGGATCAAGGATGAAATCAACCGGGTTGTCGGTTTGCCACGCACTACCGGAGGTATTCCCCTGGATGAAATCGGCGCAACGGGCTGGGGCGTCCATCACTGTACCGAAATTGCCTGTGAATTCTGCAATCTCGATCTGGCCGGCGCGCGCGTCGTTATTCAAGGGTTTGGTGCAGTCGGTAAACACACCGCGCGCTATCTTGCCGATAAGGGCGCCATCCTGGTTGGCACCAATGATTCCTTGGGTTCGGTCTACAATAAGAACGGACTGGATATTGCCAAACTGATAAACATCAAACAAGGTGGCGGAAGTGTTGCTGATTATGCTGACGGGATAAAAGCTGACCGGGAAAAAGTCATCGATATGGAGTGCGATATCTGGATCCCTGCCGCACGCCCTGATGTCATTAATGTCTCCAACGTCGAGCGGCTGCGCACCCGCCTGATCATTCAGGGGGCAAATATCCCGATCACCTTGGCAGCTGAAAAAATCCTGCATCATCGAAAAATCCTCTGTGTCCCCGATTTCATTGCCAATGCCGGTGGGGTCATCTGTGCAGCAGTTGAGTACAAAGGAGGGACAGAACAACAAGCCTTAAATGTTATTACCGAAAAATTGCGCAGAAATACCCGTCTGGTTCTTGAAACTGCGCAGCATGAGAATTTACTACCACGTGAAGCTGCGACCCGCATGGCCTATAGCAGGATTAGCAAAGCAGCAGGGTTTAAACGGTGGGGAATTTTTTAAGTATCTTTGACCTACCCAGAGAACAGATGTTGACGGGAGGACACTATGTACCGGATACGCTTTCACGGCCGTGGCGGACAGGGACTGAAAACCGCCAGTCGCATTCTTGGTTCCGCTTTGTTTCAATGCGGATTTGATATCCAGGATGCGCCAAGATATGGTGCGGAGCGGCGCGGAGCTCCTATTTTTGCCTATGTCCGCGCTGACCGCAGGACCATCAATGAACGCGGTATTATCACCAATCCCGACCTCATCGTTGTGGCCGACGCAACCCTCATTCCGATTCCTGCCGTCAACATTACGCAAGGCGCAAGCTCACACACCATAATGCTTATTATAAGTGGTGAAGAACCTGAGATTTGGCAACAGCGCTTAAAATACAGTGGCTCGATCATAACCCTGAAGACTGAGGCTTTTTACCATCAACCAGAACAGCACCGCTATACCGGCATCATCAGTACAGCAGGAGCAGCGGCGCTTATTCCAGAAGTCTGTTGGCAACACCTTGAGCACGCTATACGGCTCGAACTCAAAGAGTTGGGAAATCTCATTATTGACCAGAACATCGAATATGCAAAACAAGCCTACGCCCAAATGGCCCCAAAGACAAAAGTCATACAGGGTAAACCCTTATCAGTGGCAGAAACAGAGCCTGTACATTGGGTGTCCCTCCCCTTTGCCCCGGCTCGGATTTCTGCTCCCGCCATCCACGCCGGGTTAACAAGCGTAGCAGTACGCACGGGTTTATGGCGTACCAGAAGGCCGGTCATCGACACAGCCTTATGCCACCGTTGCTGGTGGATTTGCAGTACCTATTGTCCTGATGGAGCGATTGAAGTCAGCACGGACAAACGTCCACACATCGATTATGCCCATTGCAAAGGATGCATGGTCTGTGTGTCCCAATGCCCCCATCACGCTATTGCTGAGCTTCCTGAGAAGGAGTTCACATCTCAGCAGCAGAAAGGAGCGCCACAATGACTCGAATCCTTCTGACCGGCAATGGCGCTGCGGCTTGGGGGGCAAGACTGGCAGGCTGCGAATATCTTCCGGCGTTTCCGATTACACCGCAGACCGAAATTATCGAAACCCTGTCCCGTTGGATCGAAAGCCAACAGGTCGACTGCCGCATGGTCACCATGGACTCAGAACATTCCATGATCGCGGCAGCCGGTGCCGCAGCCATCACCGGTGTCAGGGTTTTTACAGCCACCTCAAGCCAGGGGCTGCTATATGCCATGGAAATGCTCTATACCGTCGCAGGCTGGCGCGCCCCCTTTGTATTGGTCAACGTATCCCGCGGCCTGGCGACTCCCATCACCCTTGAACCTGACCATAATGACATTTTTTCCGCTCGCGACAGTGGCTGCCTGCAGTTGCATTGCAGCACCTGCCAGGAAGTCATCGACTGTCTGCTGATCGCCTATCGCCTGGCTGAGGACTGGCGTGTCCGGCTGCCGGTCATTGTCAACCTGGACGGCTTTTATCTTTCTTTCACACGCGAACCGGTCACCCTACCTGATGCGGACAAAATCCATCATTTTCTCGCCCCCTATTCCCCTGAAAACCTTGGTTTCAAGGCTGATTCACCCTTAAGCGAGGCGGTCGCTGTGTTGAACGGCTCAGCCTACTCGTATTTCAGGTACCAGGTCCATCTGGCTGCACAACAGGCTGAACAGGTCTTTATCGAAAGTGCGTCCACCTTTGCAAAGTTTTTTGGCCGCCATTACTCAGCGATAGAGAGCTATCAGGTTCACGATGCTGATTATGTCTTTGTTATGGTCGGATCCTTCGCCACCAAAGCAAAGGAAGCCGTTGACAGACTACGCGAGTCCGGCAAAAAAATCGGACTGTTACGTCCGCTGCTGCTCAGACCATTTCCTCAAGAGCAACTCAGACATCTGCTTAGCGATAAAAAGGCGATTATCATCGTTGACCAAAATCTGGCACCAGGTCGAGGCGGGGTTCTGCACACGGAAGTTTCGGCCTGTCTTTATGGTGCGTCCGGCACCAAGATACCTGTATTAAGTTATATCGGTGGTCTGGGCGGCAGAGATATCGCAATAGCTGAATTTTTTGCCATGTATAAAGACACTGAAAACGCCCTGCAACAAGGCGTCGTCCCACCACCACGTTTGCTCTTTACTGAAACTGAGCTTCAGGACATGAAGAAAATGCAGCTGCTGAGCAATCTTCAGCCTAAAGACAAGGAGGCTTCATGACTGACCACACGTTAAACAGCATAAAAGATCTACCGGTAAGGCATCTGCTGGGGACCGGTACAGTCATGTGCGCTGGTTGCGGCGGTCTGGAAGCAATCCACGAAACCTATAATCTGCTGGGGAGCAAAACTGTTTTTATTAACGCGGCAGGATGCATGACCATGCTGGCTGCTTACCCCTATACGCCATTTCCTGGCTCATGGCTCTACACTGCAATGGCAGCAGCGCCAGCAGCAGCCCAGGGAGTACGTGATGCCTTGGATATCTGTATCGACAAAGGTCGGATATCAAAGGCGAATGATTTAATCCCTGTGGTTTTAACCGGAGATGGTGTTGCCAATGGAATTGGTCTTAACGCCACATCCGGCGCTCTCGACCGCAACCTGGATTTTATCTATTTATGCTATGACAACGAAGGCTACGGCAATACCGGGCAGCAATCTTCTGCAGCAACGCCCTATGCAGCAAAAACATCGACCAGCACAGGACCAGTAGGTTATTCAGGAAAGAAAAAGGATCTGTTTGCGATCTGGATGGCCCATAAACCGTCCTATATCGCCACTGTCATCGGAGCTGAACCGCTCGATCTGGCCCGCAAGATAAACAAAGCACGCACGCTTAAGGGACCACGCCTGATTCTGGCCCTCGCCCCCTGTCCCACCGGATGGGGTTTTGCGCCTTCAGAGACGGTGGCCATCGGGAAACTGGCCGTACAGACCGGAATCTGGCCGTTAAAGGAATACTGTGACGGTCAGCTTGTTCATACCAAAATTCCTAAACAACGCTTACCCGTGGAAGAGTACTTGAGAACCCAGAACCGTTTTGATCATCTTTTCTCTCCAACTGTGCAGAGTGATCAGCTCGCCATGATTCAAAGCCACGTTGATTGTTACTGGCAGGAACTTGAAAACAAGTAAAGACCGGTCTCCCACGGCGTGTACCGGAAGTTCGGTCAGAAATGAAAAAAATACCCCGCTCCGGAGGAGGTAGGAACGGGGTCAATTGTCCATTGATTGATGGACTGGAGAAAGTGGACTTGGAAATTTCTAAAACCTCCAACAATCCTGATCGTTTACCTGAGCAAAACTGATACCAAAATTAAAACAGGCGATATATTTTGAATAAAGACCATTTTTCGGGACTTTGTTATTTCAAAAAATTAATTCAAATAATTATCGGTCAACAAATCCGTAAAAAACTGGTCAAATATGGCTATTTTTGACCACAAAACAGAGCCCCGGATTCTATCTAAGCGAAGAAAAAATCCCCGAAAAGGTGGCCACTCTGCAAAAGCGCTATTCTGAAGCAATCTGATATTTTTCCAGCTTATACCGCAACGTCCCTCTTGGCGTATTAAGAATCCGTGCTGTTTTAGCGACATTCCCGCCAGAGATAACATAGGCCTTCGCTAACAGATCCTTTTCAACCTGACACATAACATCATCAAGAACAATTCCCTCAGGCGGAATGTCGTAACTGATAGGCAGTTCACTTTGCGGTTCTTCACCCCATATTTCGCGAGGCAAATGTTGGGGCTCTATCATCTGCACGTTATACATGATGCAGATTCGCTCAACAACATTACGCAATTCACGGACATTACCCGGCCAGTGATAGCGCTCTAGAAGATCGAGCGCCTCCTTGCTGAAGCCACGCATTGACTTATTGAATTCCTTGCTGAAACGTTGCAGGAAATGCTCAAGTAAAATGGCCACATCTTCCCGCCGTTCCCGCAAAGGGGGAATATGAATGGGAAAAACATTAAGTCGATAATACAGATCTTCACGGAAAGCTTTATTTTCAATAGCGGTCTTCAGATCGGCGTTGGTCGCTGCGATAATTCTGACATTAATATCAATATTACGATTGCCTCCAAGACGCCGCAAACGCCGATCTTCAAGAACACGCAGAAGTTTCACTTGCAGGCTTAAATCCATTTCGCCAACTTCGTCAAGAAACACAGTGCCACGATCAGCTTGTTCAAACAGGCCTATTTTTCTATTTTTTGCATCGGTAAAGGCGCCCCGCTCATGACCAAACAATTCGGTTTCAAGCAGATTAAAGGGCAAAGACCCACAGTTTATTTCGACAAAAGCCTGATCACCACGTACCGACAAATTATGGATAGCGCGTGCCACCAGCTCTTTACCGGTGCCACTGTCGCCAGTAATCAGGACCGTAGCGGTTTCATGCTTGGCAACTTCTCGAATCTGATGAAAAATTTGTAGCAACGCCGGACTGTTGCCAACCATATTAATCCCTTCACCATCTTTGGAAAGATGCCGGACTTGGCGCCGCAATTTTTGTGTCTCAAGTGCCAATTTGACAATCAGATGAATAGCGTCAGCTTTAAATGGTTTTTTAATGTAATCATAGGCACCAATTTTAAGTGCTTCAACAGCACTTTCCACGGTTCCGTATCCGGTAATAATAATCACCAGTATTTCAGGATCAACTTCACGCATAGCGCGCAGAACATCAAGGCCACTGCTGTTACCCAGATTCAAATCAAGCAGAACCAGGCCGATCTCCTCCTCGGCAACGATCTGAATAGCATCCTCAGGGGAATCTGTCGATAAGGTTCGATACCCATCTTCGGCAAGGATGCGCTCCAAATTTTCCCTGATAAATATTTCATCATCGACAATCAGAATTTTTTCCATAACAATTTTGAAACCTCCGGAAGGCTACTAGCAGTGGAACGGTCTTGCAAAACCGGGGCCGCTGAACAAAAAGGACCATGCGCCTAATAGGACAAGAATCAGAATATACCGGCAGGAAATCAGGACTTCAAGAAAAATGGTGAATTTTAGCCACCTAGTCAAGATAGCCTTGGATGGCAATCCATGTTGTGACGAATCGGCAGAGAAATGGTCACATCGGTCCCTTCGCCCTCTTGGCTATTGATATCTATGGAACCACCATGATCGGATATAATGTTGTAACTGATAGCAAGACCAAGCCCCGTCCCCTGCCCTTTGCTGGTAAAGAAGGGTTCAAATACCAGAGGCAGTCGCTGTGCGGAGATACCACAACCAGTGTCAGAGACATGAATGACAATATGGCGTTCACGGCGACTCGCGCTAATTGTCAGTTCACCACCCTCAGCCATCGCATCAAGAGCATTATTACACAGATTAAGCATCACCTGTTTGAGTCGGTCCCCGTCAATTAAAATTTCCGGAAGATCAGGAGCAATGGTGACTGTAAGGGCGACTTTCTGACGCTGGCACTGTTTTTTCAACAGAAACAACGAATCGTGAATGACCTGATCGATACGTCCGTTGGCAAGCTGCGGTTCCGGCATGGATGCGAAATGCAGCATTTCATTGACCAGCCCCTCAAGTCGCTCGATTTCACCAAGTGCCCTGCGAATTAACAATTGGTCGGTCTCGTGTCCAAGCAGACGGTCGTGAAGTTCATCCAACAGCAGACTGACACCTGTTAATGGATTACGCACCTCATGGGCAATACCTGCGGACATACGACCCAGCGAAGCAAGCCGGTCCATTCGCGCTATCTGCTGGCGCATATTCACCCGCTCAGTAATATCTTCGATAATTAACAGCCATCCTGATTGCTGGCGAAAACTTAATGGGCACAATGCCATACGATAGGTCAGATTACGCCCATTGCGTTCGGGAGTGACATAGGTCCGATACGTTTCTGAAGGATCTTGTTGCGCCTTCGCCAACCAAACTTCAAGAACAGCGAGAACCTCAGGCCAACTGTCCAGCAGGGTACGCCAGTCACTGTCTTTATCCGGAAGATCTATATGCAGAACCTGGCACGCCGTGCCATTGGCCGAGGTCAGATGGCACTCACGATCGAAGGTGAGTAATCCGATATCGATATTATCAAAGACCGTATTTTTAAAGTTTCTCTCCCGAATAATCTCACGCCGAGACTGCCTTAAGGCGCGCAACGTCTTCTGCAGACGCTGACTGCGACCATTCAATTCTTCAACCATTGCATTAAATGATTCAGCCAAAACACCTACTTCATCAGATGTTTTCGCTTCAACCTTGATCTGAGTTACAGAATCACCGTTGATCATTTTCCTGGTCCCTTCGGTCAGAGACAAAACCGGTCGGACAATACTGTTGGATAAGATAAAGGCAACACCGGTAACAAAAACAACGGTCAAAGATATAACAAACCAGGACTCCATCAGATAGCTGCTGATTTCCCGTTTGATGAGTTCCGAGGTCGCAAGTGCAGGTTGGTGAAACTGGGCAATTTCAGCACCGATGGTAATACCACCAAAGACACCATGGCGTTGATAATCCCCTCTGCGGTAGATAATCGGCGCATAGGCCATAATTTTATTGGACCCGCCAATATTTGTCGTGTCTACGACACCAGACATTTTATTCAACACACGCCCCGCAGCTTTGGGGTAATTGGGGTGCACAAACCCGGCAGCAAGCAGATTGAAAGGGATTCGACCCGCCTTGATCGTTGCAGCAGAAGAATCTTCAGTGTAGGCGGGGACCAGGGTGCCGTCCGGGTCAAAGCCTCTGATGTCCCAGTATTTTGGATGCACGATGGTCCAGCCTTCATCATCAAACATAAAAGCGTAATTACCACTGGCATATGACGGAAAAACCACGTCTGCGTCACCTACTGGATTAATGTGCTGGGTAAATTCCATAAGATGTCTGTGATCCAGGGACAAAACAACGACCCCAATCAGCTTGTCATGCCGGTACAGAGGTGAAGAAAAGCGGATTACACCCCGATAAGGGGTTCCCTGGACCGCCGCTAAAGGGGTTTCTGCCCCCTGCAGCTGTTCATCGCGGCTGACATACCAGCCTTGGAGATGAGACACCCAGATATCACCAGGAGACAGCCTGATAGCATTCTGGAAATAGGATTCGGTTTTGTAAGTCGTTTGTGCAGGATCGCTGACATCCCGCAACAGCGCTGAGGGGCGTCCATCAATGATACGAATCAGCTCCTGACCGGTAACATCAATAAAGGCCAGTTCACTGTAAAGAAGGGTTTTCTCTCGAACCTCTACGGGCTCTTGATTGGTTCCGCTGCGGAACCAGATATCACGTTGATGAGCCCAGGTAAAATCAAGATAGTTTTGCTGGGTCGGCTCCAGCAAACTCAAATCAATAAGGTCCCCTTCCACCTCATTCAAAAAGGAGGACACCTGGTTGGCAACCATTTTTGCCCGTTGTTCCAGGGTGCCTGCCGCCTGGTTATCAAGAGCCTGGGTCGCACGTTCCCTGAGCAGTTGTTCAACCAGCCCTAGGCTGTGCTGAGAATTAAACAGCAGCAAGCCTAAAGGGAGTAACGACAACAGTAAAAAGGCACCCAGAACTTTTTTATGAAGATTGATACGAAACATGAAGGGATTATAGCGAAATTGCTGCCAACAACAAGAATATTAGCAGTAAAGGCTTAACTGTTAGTGGTGTTCAGATCAATTAACCACCGACAAGAGTTCCCCTGGATAATGCCACCCAGGAGAACATCATCAAAAGCAAGAAAAAATAAGACCACCCAACATCAAATGTCGGTACTGACAAAATTTATTTGTTACGAGCGACGACATAATCAGCCAGGGAACAAAGAGCTGTCTTGGTCTCAGAAGGAGGAAAGATATCAAGTAACTGCTTGGCCGCATCGATGCGTTGCGCCGCTTTGTCGCGGGTATAGATAATACCGTCATAGTGATCAATCAGCTGGCACACGTAATCGAGGTCTGCGGGCAATAGCTCTTCAGCATCAACCACACGGGCGATTTCAGCACGTTCATCATCGCCACAGGCCTCATAGGTATGGATCAAAGGCAGGGTCATCTTCCCTTCATACAGATCATGACCTCGTTCTTTACCAAATTCAGCCTGATCGGCAACATAATCGAGAGCGTCATCCATTAACTGGAAGGCCGTACCAATTTCAAGCCCAAACTCGCGCAGAGCCTCTTCTTGAGCATCGGTCGCCCCCGCAAGAATAGCCCCGACCTGACATGCTGCAGCAATAAGGATGGCTGTTTTATCCCGAACCACCTGCAAATAACGATTTTCATCAACATCAAGATCGCAAGTGTTAATCAACTGCAAGATTTCGCCTTCAGCCAGTTGTGTCGTTGTGTCGGATAATATTTTCAGAATCCGCAGATTCTCCGAATTCACCATCATTGAAAAGGACCGGGCGAACAGAAAATCTCCGACTAACACGGAAGCCTGATTTCCCCACACCGAATTAGCCGAACGGTTTCCGCGTCTTAAACTGGCACTGTCAACAACATCATCATGCAACAGGGTCGCCGTGTGAATAAACTCAACGACAGCGGCAAGTTCGACATGCTTATCACCCTGGTAGTTGCAGAGCCGGGCGCTGAGCAGAAGCAGCATCGGCCGAAAACGCTTTCCCCCACTAGAGAGGATGTAACGGCCGACCTGACCAATCAATTCAACACCGGAAGTCAGATTCTTGGTAAACTCAGCCTCAACGGCCTGCATATCATCTTTCAACAATGAAGTAACAGATTCCATATTATTCAGTTTCCAGGGTATCGAAAAAAAGAGGATGCCAGAGCATCAGCCCATAAAACTACAACACATCGGTCCGGAACGAACCGGAATAAACATTTTTTGTCAGCTACAAAAAACCGACTCTCCCCCTCGATCAAGACAAACTGCTATTTCCAGACATATTTTCTTAATTTCATCTCATTTTATTGAGCAGTAAGCGAGAAAAATGGCGCATTGTCCAGACTGCAAAACAGCCGCGTCATTCTAGAAACCACCCAAGAGGATGTCAAAACCTTTTTCTAAAAATAACCATCTTTACATTGCAAGCCACTTTATAAAAATTATCACTCATTCGGTTTTAAAAGGAATGAACTTTTCCTGGTTCATATCCCAGCGATAATGTCCAGCCTCCCACAATTGTTCAAGTTGATCCCAACCAACCAGCTCATCTCCTGCTTCTTCAGCATAATCAGAAACACTCAGAATTTCCATATCATCAATGATATTGTTACCATCACTATCAGCCCAATGGTAAGGAGCGATTTTCAGTTGTCCAATCGAAGGGATCTCAATCTGAGACTGACGACCGCTGTAATTAGCCACCAAACTACCTGAAACAGGCACCTTGCCAGATGCTTCGACAACACTGGCAACCCTTAAACGGTAATAAATATTTTTGTCTCGGGGAGAATGTTTAAATATCCAGCGCACGACACCATGCGCGTTGTCCACTTTTGACGCTTCAGGAAAGCTCCCCTCTAACTGCCATCCCGCTGGTATCTCTTCTTTGAGGATAACTTTCATAGATTCTTCCGATTCAACCTGAACCCTGATCAGGACAGAGGCGCCAGGCGCAGCGTAAGCAGGTAGATAACGAAGAACCGTGATTGGAACAGGCAAAAATAGCTTGAGATAAAACAGTACGCCTGCGCCGACCAGAACAACCAGACACCCCGCAATGATGATAGTTTTTTTTAAACTTGATCGTTTAACGTCACCATCCGCTTCGTTACCAGCGATGTCCACTATGCTGTCGCGGGCTTTGAGGATCCGTTCCAATTCAACGTCTAAAGCTTCAGCCAGCTTGAGAGCATTATCTTTACGAATAGTAGGGTAACGGTTATTTTCCCACCGAGACACCGTATCGGTTGTCACCCCAACCACATTTGATACATACAACTGAGTTAAGCGCTTTTCTTCGCGAATCCGCCGGATAGCTTCACTATCAATTTCAACTCCAGCCTGATTACTCAAATCATGAGTGTCACTCATATAAAAAAACCTAGCCGATTTTTAACAAAGTACTGAAAACCCTTGTAATCAAATAGACATCAACACTGATGTCTATAGATGTCGTGTGAAAAATGGGTAAAAAAGTGCCATTCTTCAGAACAGATCACATCTGCCAATATAAAAAAGGAGGCGCTATGAAAATCGGACTCTATTTCTTCCTGCTGCTCACAACCACTATATCGCCGGCTTATGCTGATTTGGGAACCCCACCTTCAAAAGTTACTTTAAGCAACAAGAGGGGTGCTGTAATATTTTACCATCAACGCCATCACGACTTAGCCTGTCAATCCTGCCATCATACAGGAAAATTAGAAAAATGCAGCCTTTGTCATGGCGTACAGCCACTGGCACCTGCCGTTAAGAAGATGTTTCACACATTGTGTAAAGACTGTCATGCAAAATCAGAAGCTGCGCCAACAAAGTGCAGAGACTGCCATCAGAAATAAAATTAATTTAATTTAAAAAATTAATTGACTCTAACGAAAGATTGATTTATAGTTTTTTTAACGAGAAAATAAAGCTCTCAAAACGATTTTTACCCCGTGTTCTACCTCCTGACACGGGGTCATTTTTTTGTTCCCCCTCTTGTATCCATTCCTGTTGGTCATCGATAATAAAAAAATATGCCTACCATCAGGGAGGATCATCTTGAATGACCTTAAGTCGGAAAAAAGTCCTTACCTTCTCCAGCATGCCTCTAATCCGGTAAATTGGTTTCCGTGGGGAGACAAAGCCCTCGCAGCGGCACGCCAGGCAAACAAGCCGATCTTTATTTCAATCGGTTATTCCACCTGTCACTGGTGTCACGTTATGGCCCACGAATCATTTGAAAATCAACACATCGCTGGACTTCTCAATAAAGATTTTATTGCGATTAAGGTTGATCGTGAAGAAAGACCCGATATTGACACCACATACATGCAAGCCTGCCAGCTCATGACCGGACAGGGTGGCTGGCCGCTAAACCTGTTTTTATGTCCGGACGGCAAACCTTTCTATGCTTTCACCTATTTGCCTCCACAGCGTTCAGGGCAGTCCCCGGGATTTTCTGAAGTTATCGAAAAAGTTGCTAAAATCTGGCACACCCAACCTGACAACTTAATTGAGGCCGGGAGGCGCCTGAGTAAAGCGCTACAGGAGCAGGAAAACGAAGTCATAAAAACTCAACCTGAAGAAACAATAATCATTGCCGCACTGACAACGTACCAGGAGTCTTTTGATTCCGAGTATGGCGGTTTCGGCCAAGCCCCCAAGTTTCCACAACCGCACAATGCATCATTTCTACTCAGATCAGCAGCTCGAAAAGGTAGCAAGTTAGCTGCAGATATGGCACTTCACACACTTAAAAGTATTGCCAACGGAGGTATCACAGATCAGCTCGGTGGAGGCCTTCATCGCTACTCCGTTGATCACAATTGGCTTGTTCCACACTTCGAAAAGATGCTTTATGATCAGGCCCTCATCGGGGCAGCTTACCTTGACGCCTGGCACTACACGGGAGAAGAGTTCTTTCGTAATGCCTGCAATGCCGTTCTGGGATATTGTCTGAAAGAGCTTCAACATCAAGAAGGCGGTTTTTTCTGCGGTGAAGATGCTGATTCAGAAGGTGCGGAAGGGACCTTTTATCTATGGACCATTGAGCAATTGGCATCATTGCTGACGGCTGAAGAGTTACAGGTTATTACCGCGTATTACCAAGTCTCTCCCCATGGTCAATTTGAAGGGAAAAATATTTTCCACCGAAAAACAGAACTGCAAGACATTGCGTCCGATCTACAAATTTCCCTGAATCAGACCACCACCTACCTCAATCAAGCCGCAAAGAAATTACTTGACCAACGCAACAAACGACCGCGGCCACATCTTGATGATAAAATCCTCACCGGCTGGAACGGCTTAATGATTTCTATCCTGGCCCGGGCGGGTGCGGCATATGGAAATGAGCATTTTCTTAAAGCAGCTCTGAGAGCAGTAGAATTTGTCTGCAAACGACTTTTCCCCGATGGTAAACTTCTCCGCCGCTACCGCGATGCAGACAGTTCTATTTCTGCCTTTCATGAGGATTATGCATTTTTTATTTTTGGTCTGATAGATCTCTTCCTGGTTACGGCGCAGCATAAATACCTGGATCTGGCAATAGCCCTGCAAGAACGCTGCAACCAACTGTTCAGAAGTACTGACGGTGGGTATTATGACAGCGAAAGAGAATTTATCTCTGGAATCGGTCGTGGCCGCAGCAAACAAGATGGTGCTATCCCTGCGGCAGCTTCGGTAACAGCCCACAACCTGATCAGGATGGGGCGCCTTACGGATAATTCAGGCATGGAAAAAGATGCTGAAATCCTTCTGCAGCAGCAACTCAGCCATGCCGGACGCTACCCGACGGCGTTCGCGTTTTCCCTGCAGGCACTGGACCTGCTTCTTGCTGAGAAAATGACGTTATTGATTGTTATAGATGAAAAAGAAAAACGTTTATCGCAACCTTGGCAAACCGTTGTGAATCAATTCAGACCTCACCTACTGACCCTGGTTACGGCTCATCCTGACGAGCTAAAAGGGAAATTGACGTTGGCAGAGCATAAGCAGGCCATTAACAATCAAACGACTGCATGGCTCTGTACCGGATCATTTTGTCTTGATCCGGTCACGGAACCAGCAGAACTTGAAAAGTTACTTTGTCATTATGCGCCTTTAAACACCTTCAGCAGATGAGGCACTAATTGCTTTTTACGGGACAGGACCCCTTCTAACCGGTAAATATTGTCAGCTTCCTGAGGATAACCAATAATAAAAGGCAATTCATTTGGCCCAGCCGTCACGAGTAAACTCATTTCCAGAACGATATCGGTCACCAGCAGAGCAGCTAACTCATACCCCTTCTCTTTACGCAGTAAGGCCAGGTCTGACTGAAGTTCATCGCGGCGTTCATTAAAGGAATGAAAATTAACCACCTCAACTTGTCCAAGGCCAAGCACATAGTCCCCGACTTGATACTCTTTAAAATCGGTCGTTATCAGTTGGCGGGCAGAACAGCCACTCGCCATAGGGCTTCCGGCCGCGAACAATTTACTGCCAAATTCCTCATGCTTAAGCCCTGAAAGCTTTTCCAGCCATGGTACCAACTGTCGATCTGTAGCCGTTGCGGTAGGAGATTTTAGAATAACGGTATCGGACATCAGCCCCGCCAGCATCAATCCGGCAATTTTGGGGTCCGGATCAATACCCGACTGCTGATAGAGTGTAGCCACAAGTGAGCAGGTACTGCCAAGGGGCTGATTGATGAATCTTATTGGCATATCGGTATGAAAATTACCGAGACGGTGATGATCGATGACTTCTATTATTTCGACTTTTTCTGCTCCTGGAACCGCCTGGGACAATTCATTGTGATCAACCAATATCAACTTGACCGGAGAATTCTTGATCAAGTGACTTTTAGTGGCGACCCCGGTAATTTCCCCATTAGAAGAACATACGATAGCGCCAGCCTGCCTGCCATGTGACAGTTTCATACGCAGATCCTCAAGAAGATCATTACGCTTGACGGTCATAAAATCAGTATCAGCCAATAACCCGACCGGCGTAGCCATACGCGTTAGCCATACGGTATTTGCGGTATCATAACCACTAATCAGCACTGACACACCCTTTTCACGGGCGGCTTCTAATAAATTTTCATCGACCGGAGAGCTGCCGGTAATAATCAAAAGGCGTACCCCGGCATCAACCGCAAATTGCTGAATTCCGGGTCGGTCGCCGGTGATGATAATGGTATTTTCCGGGACAATCGCCTCAACCCATTCGCGAAAAGTAGCCTCCCGGCGCGCGCCAACATAGAGATTATAGTCCTTAACCTCATTCGCATCTTTAAGGTTAAAACCATGTGCCCCCAGACAACGCTGAATCGAAGCAACAGAGGCCCGGATGCGCCGCATTTTTTCAGGGTCGGTCGGAACCAGGAAAAACTCAGTCATCCGTTTCAGCAACAACAACCCCTTAGCATGATTGTCATCGTCAACCACCGGTAACATGCGAATATGGTGCTGATGATAAAGCTCAATAGCTTTCGACATTGGTTCAGATTCATGAATTGTGACAACCTGCTCGGTTACAACATCCTTAACCCTGGGGTGAACATCAGAAACCAGTTCAGGCATCTCTACCCCGAGGGAATCGAGAACAAATTGAGTTTGTTGATTGACGTTCCCTGCCCGTGCAGGCCTTACACAGGACAAGCCCTGGCGGCGGCGCAGTTCTGCATAGGCAATTGCACTGCAAATTGAATCTGAATCCGGATTTCTATGGCCAATAACGTAGATTTTTTCCTGACCTGCCATGAAATAAACAACCTCCTGAAACAACGAATTATCACTATCAAAAAGATCTCAAAGTACCTTTAACATCACCAAGTCCGATAACATTTTTAATAATCCCTTTTAACGGACGATTATTCCTATCGAAACTGGCATAAATATCTCTACTTTTCGTACCGAAAACCGAGGGATCAACCAGAATTTTTGAGACGGTCTGAGGGCCTGAGAAAAAGGCGCGATCAAGCAACTTATCAGGGTCAACAGCTTCAACAACAATATCCTGCGAACCATCATGATGGAAGGTCGGGATTAAAATGCGCTGCTGCTTGATGGTTCCGAAATAGCCAAGACGATAATCGTACAGGGCCGTCAAAATATCATACACGGGCTGATCAGACGCAAGATCATACCACTTATCGCTATAAACTCGGCCATTTTTCTGTTTCTGATAACGGACGGTTTTTGCTAAAAAATCGAAAGTATATCGGGTGATTTTTTCTTTCCGCCCTGCTCCCTCACCGCGAATATCGTGAGATGAATGCCACAGGGGGTACAGCTCTCCATCTGGTCTGGCGGCCATAAGAGTCTGAAAGCGCACAGATCTCTTGCAGGTTACAAAGGATGCAATACCCAGGGTCCTGGCTTCCAGCGTTACCAGGTAGGTTCCTGGCTGCTCTCCTTCGCTCAGCTGGAGAGATCCTTCGGCCAGATGATCAAACCACAGAAAAGAGATATCATAGTGCAGATGTTCTCCCACCAACTCATGAATAGTGGGAACCGATGCCCCTGAAACCCTCGCGGCAAAAATGGTTCCGTGTAAAAAAATACATAATACCAGAGCGATAATACGGCCCATTCTCTTCATCTGCGGCTACACCTTGTCAAAAGAAGGATGTGATCGATAACGCAATTTTTAATCATACGAATAATCATTCCTTGACGAAACATGTCGTTACAACTAATATCCATATATTCAAAATATCTCAGGAGTGATTACAATGCTAGAGTCTTCTGCAAAATTGCCATTTGATTCATCGAAAGATTACGACAGAGAATCTGAAATTTTAAAGGTTCTAGGCCACCCCATCAGATTAAAAATCGTCGCTGGGCTCATGTCTCAGTCCTGTAATGTTAAAAAAATCTGGGAATGTCTCAATTTACCACAGGCAACGGTATCTCAGCACCTAGCCTTGCTGAAAAACAAAGATATCATTACCGGTCGGCGTGAAGGGGTTGAGGTTTACTACCAGGTGACTTCGCCTGAAGCAATACGGATCATCAGTGCGATTTTTGGCGATTCGATCAATTGCAAAGGGAAATGATTTACTTCTTCTATAAGAAAACTGAATACTAAAAAACGGACATCAGTAATGATATCCGTTTTTTTAATGTTTCACTCAAGAGCTGCCGCTATTTTCCAGACTGAATTGAAGCTATTGTCTTACCCCGAATGCCCCAGTTCTCAGCTGGAACTTCTTCAATAATGACATGGGTTGCTTCCGGATTTTTACCCAGAACTTCTTTCAACACCAGGGTAATACGATCGATAAGCTGCTCTTTTTTCTCAGCGCTGATCCCTTCAGCGGCACGTACAGTAACAACAGGCATGAGACCGGCTCCTTTCTGGTCAGGAATTACACAGCCTCCAGTATAACCGTAGGCCCAAAAGAATCAATAGACAAATCATTGTGAGATAGGAACTTCTTCCTTTAATGATCCGAGCTCCGCGCAACCGACTCTGCACATTATCAACCATAAATATTCAGGGGAACCGATAATGAAATACATGAAGTCCCTTATCCGGATCAATATCCCTGAAATCTTCCCCCGCTGGGGAATGACGAACAAGAATCGCTTGCGGGCATAACTCTGAAAATAAATTCTGCAAGTAATCACGTCCCAAGCGTGGTGCGCTCATGCAAGCAATAATTTCTCCTCCTGGAGATAATAAAGACGGCAGTTGTTTCAATAATTTAGGCCAGTCTCGTCTCCCCTCAAAGCTATTCCCCTGTGCAGCAGGAGGATCGCAAATCACCAGATCATAAGGGGACAACTTACGTAAGCGGCTGAAGCTGCGAAATAATTCCAGAGGTAGAAACGCAGCACCACGTGTATCGATACCGTTAAATTCATGATTCAGGCGACCTAGAGCAAGGGCACCCTTGTTCATATCGAGATTGTCAACACGTTTGGCGCCGCCTGCCAGAGCAACCACAGAAAAACTGCAGGTATAAGAAAACAGGTTCAATAATGTTTTCCCTGCCGCAATACTGCGAACATACTGTCGGGCATTACGCATATCTGGGAAAAAACCGATATTCTGAGCATGCCCCAGTCGCAACTGATAGCGCAGGCCGGCTTCTTCAGCATAAACGGTTTGAGGCGAAGTACCATAACCGGTATGCGTCACTGTCCCCTCTGAATAGCGTTGTTGAACCAGCATTGCCTCGACCTGGGGCATATGGCAACGCAGCAGATCATAGAGTTCGGTCAACCAGATTTCACTACGCTGACGATAACAGACCAGGTGAATTACTGGAGCAAACCAGTCGATGACAATATCTTCGTACCCTGGATAACAATGCCCGCGCCCGTGAAAGAGGCGGAATGACTCATGAGTAAGAGGGAGCTTTTCCCTGATTTTCTGTATAAGTAAGTCCATATATAAGCTTTTTTGTAATCAGCAGTATTTGCGCTGGAAATGATAGATCAAAGTGTACATAATGGCTGACGGTATTCCCCAAGGAGAGTTTCATGAAAAGAACCAATCAGCTCATCTTCATCCTTATTGTTCTTATTATTGCACTAGGCAGTGCAATTTATTTTAGATCACAAGATGTTCAGCAAAACACGCTTACACCTGAAATAGCACAGGCACCGATTCAGCAACCGATTAAAAAATCGATAATTCATTACCCAATACCGGAACAAACAACCACAGCAGCGGATAGTCAGACCGAGCAGCCTAGCAACAATGCTGTCGACCAGACAGCTGATAGCAGTAGTAATTCAGCGCCAGCAGATGCCTTGCCAGAAGATCAAAAAATTAGCCAGAACGTCGAATTATCTCTGGTATCTTTGTTAAAAAGCAACAGTCTCCCGCAACTATTCATCTTAGATAGCTTCGTTCAGCGTTTTGTCGCAACTGTTGACAATCTTCCGGAAAAAAAATTACCACCAAACCAACTTCCCATCCGCCCCCCAAATGGAAAATTTATTGTTTCGGGGACCCAGAAAGAACCCCAAACCAGTAGCAGAAATAACCAGCGCTACACACCATATGTTGAAATTTTGCAGTCTATAAAACCAGAATTAGCTGTAAAAATATATACCCACTTTTATTCCAGTTTCCAAAAGGCCTACGAACAACTTGGCTATAAAAATGCCTACTTTAATGACCGTCTCGCATTTGTCCTAGATCACTTATTGGAAACGCCGAACCCAGCCGATCCACTAAGCTTGGTACAACCTGTTGTTTTTTATACCTATGCGAACCCTGATTATGAAAATATGTCCGCCGGACAAAAGTTGTTATTAAGAATCGGTCAAAAAAACAGGTCAATCGTTTTGGATATTCTCCAGCAATACAGAGAACTGATTACTGGCCAAAAGCACGGATGATCGTGTCAATGACTTCTGAAAACGGATAGATGCAGGTCAATAAAAAACCCGGATGCGTATCCGGGTTTTTTATTGACCTGCATAACTGCGCATTTATCAATGGACATTCCTGCGCTCGGGACCACTATAACTGGTATGCTCTCGTTTACGAACCGGATCAATTCCAGGATATACCCAGCCATCATGACGCTGGAACTTGATAATAGCATCATCGTCAATAAGTTCCTGTAATCTGTCAGCGGCAGCAGAGCCCATCATTCCATCAATATAAATGACAGATATTTCATCCATAACTCACCTCACTAACCTTCCCCGCCACATCTTTCAACAAAGCACCCAGACAAGCACAAACTAGCGTTGCTTATCATCAGAGGGCCTTCTGCGCTCCGGACCATTATATGCCCCCCTTAGTGTACTGCGAATCGGATCTCTGCCAATCGTGACCCAACCTGATGAACGTTCAAATTTTTCAATTTCACTCATCAGGATCAATTCATCGAGCTTACGAGACGGAACCAGATCAATTCTGCCATCTTTATAACGAACACGAATCAACATGCAACCCTCCCTATAATATTAATCAAGCAAGGAATCTATTGCGTCAAAATCCAGTTCCTTGTCCGCCAATTTCGTTATCAGATCGATTTTATGAGTATCCTCAGCAGTCAACTTAGACACATCATCTTTTAACATTTCAAATACCGTAGTAGAGTTACGCCCGGCAAGCATGTAAGGAATGCCACTGCTTACCAGAATTTTCTCAGTGATCCTGCTGATCTTGCCAAGACCAGGGATAGCTATACCAGCGATTTTCTTACGGAATTCCTCGAGTTGATAAAGATTAGCCAGGGTCACAAGAAGCTCATCCCGACTGACGTTGACAATAACCAGCGTTGAGTCATTCAACAGTTCAACAACCCGCTGGGCAGATGCGGCGCCCATATGAATAGTATGCACTATGCGTTGCGCTTCTTCTTCCGTTGCATGCAACTCAACGTCCAGAACCCCTGCAATTCTACGCATTGTTGGATTTGCAAGAATCGGCTGGTAATTAAAGCCACCGATAACCTTGATATCCTCATCGGCAAAAGCAAGATTAAGATATTTAAGGGTCCGTTCACGCTTGGAGGAAATAATTTTGTTAACCAGGATAGCCTTAACCTTGGCGTGCTCTTTCTGGAATACAGCAGCATTCATATAAGCGTTATCTACTACGTTACCGATGCCACCACCAGTGACCATCAAAACAGTGGCACCAACTTCTTTGGCGATGCGCGCATTATTACAGCCGATAACACTTCCGACTCCTGTATGACCGGCCCCTTCAATAATCAGAAAATCGTTCTTTTTATCGAGCTGGTCAATCGCATCAAAAATACGTTGCGCGATAACCTTCTTATCAAGTCTGCCATCCAAAACTTTGCGGGTATCACCAGGGCCGAGAACTAAAGGCGACATTAGGGGTAAATCATCAACAAGATGAAAATAACGCGCCATCAACACGGCATCTTTATCCGCCACGATGCCATTATATTCAATCACTTTTGGCCCTATCGGCTTGATAAAACCAACGCGATCGTATTTTTTCAATGCTTTATGCATCAAAGAAAGGCTGGTCGTCGTCTTCCCGCTGTTCATACCTGTTGCTGCGACAAAGACCTTTCGTGCCATAGTGTTACTCTCCTTTTGGAAGCCTTTCTTCCATCTCATTTTTATAATATTAACAAATAAATAGGCAGTTTGTAACAATGTCTTTCAGTAGAACTGAAGAAAATTAATATTAAAAGTGAGATTAACCAATAACAACATAAGCCTGGTTAGAACTCTTTTAAACCGCAACAGCAAGTCAAAACAACCCCGAGTCCGTCCCATACGAGCAAAGCGCTGATAATGGAGATAAAAGTACTTGTAAACCAACAGATATCAGGGGGAAATATCTCTTTCTACAATAACGAGGGCACTTAAATATTTTTGTTCAATATTGGATGCGTGCAGACAACCAGAAGGTAGCTCAATAAGACAGAACGGTTAACCTGCCTGATATTTCTGGCCACCATTCAAGTGGACCATAGATTGGACTTTCTGATAAATAGCTTTGGCATTCAAACCAAGCTGCGCACGTAATTCGGCCTGGCTCCCCTGTTCGACAAAGTGATCAGGAATACCAAGGCGTATAACCGGTACGGAAACTCCATGATCTGAAAAAAGTTCAAGAACAGAGGTTCCGAACCCCCCCTGTAAAGCATTTTCTTCAAGGGTCATGACAAATGGTGCCCGGTTGGCGTGATTTAGAATCAAAGCAGCGTCAAGCGGCTTGACAAAACGCGCATCGATTACACTGACATGTATACCATCTTCACGCAGCATCTGAGCGGCCGTCAATGCTTCCTGAACCATCACCCCGATACCAATCAACAATCCGTCTGAACCGTCGCACAGCAGCTCTCCTTGCCCGATTATCAAAGGTGCAAAGGTCTCAGGAGCAGACAAGTCCAAAGCATTACCACGTGGATAACGGTAGGCGAAAGGTCCGTCCTGTTGCAAGCCCAGAGCGATTATACGCTGCAATTCAATTTCATCGCGCGGTACCGCAAAGGTCATATGAGGCAAATGACGCAAAAATGACAGATCAAAAACCCCATGATGGGTCGGGCCATCTGCCCCAACCAGCCCTGCGCGATCCATGGCAAAACAGACAGGAAGGTTCTGCAGGCAGACATCATGCAGAACCTGGTCATAAGCACGCTGCATAAAGGTGGAATAGATGGCGACGACCGGCCGTAACCCTTTTACAGCAAGCCCTGCAGCAAATGTCACGGCATGTTGTTCGGCTATACCAACATCGAAAAAACGCTTGGGATAAGCTTCGGCAAATTTCTTAAGTCCGGTCCCTTCGGCCATGGCCGCAGTAATCGCTATAATGCGGTCATCCTCAGCCGCCAGACGGATAATTGAGTCACTGAAGACAGAGGTATACGTCGGTTTTTTCGGGCTATTTACTCCTTTTAGGTCACCACTTTCACGCTCAAAAGGACCAACCCCATGGAATTTGGGCGGGTTATTTTCAGCAGGTTCGTAACCTTTTCCTTTTTTAGTCAGCACATGCAACAGAACTGGCCCTTTGATTTGACCAACGTTGTGCAGAGTTTCAACAAGCTCGTCGATATTATGACCATCAATCGGACCAAAATAATCGAACCCAAACCCCTCAAAAAGCATACCCGGAGTCATAAAGCTCTTCAGCGATTCCTCGGCACGCTTGGCAATATTAACCAGATCTCTACCAAATTTAGGAACACAGCTTAAAATGCCTTCCGTTTCCTTTTTGAAGCGGATAAATGCATCTGAGGTTAACTTGCGACTCAAGAAAGAAGACAGGGCACCGACATTGGGTGAAATTGACATTTCATTGTCATTAAGAATGACGACAAGCTTTTCTTTCAGGCCTCCCGCATGATTAAGTGCTTCAAACGCCATACCTGCAGTCAACGATCCATCACCAATAATCGCGATAACCTTATTGTCTTCTCCCAAAATATCTCGCGCGGCAGCCATACCAAGCGCAGCGGAAATTGATGTCGATGAATGGCCGACATCAAAGCTATCATGGACACTCTCCTTGCGTTTGGGAAAACCACTTAAACCATCAAGCTGGCGTAACGTTGCAAACTGTAACTGTCTACCCGTCAACAGCTTATGCGCATAAGCCTGATGACCTACATCCCAGACAATTTTATCAGCTGGAGAGTCAAATACCCGATGCAGAGCGATGGTCAACTCGACAACCCCTAAAGAGCTGGCCAGGTGACCGCCGGTTTCAGAAACAGTCGAAACAATCTGCCCCCGTAACTCATGCGCCAGAGTCGGTAAAAGATTTTTATCGAGCCGTTTCAGGTCACCCGGTGACTGAATCTGTGAAAGTATCGTCTGCACTGGTTTTATTGCTCCTGATTAAGTAACCTCAGTGAAAATGTCCATACTGCAACGTATGTGTACTAAGCAACTCAATATTGCACTAATAGAATCACCTGTCTACTAAACTGCAGTCAAGAGGTCCGTTCAACTATGTAGTCAGCGATGGCCCGCAATGGTTGAGCAAGTTCTGAAAACTCCTTAATTGCAGCACGTGCAATCTGCCGCAACTCCTCGGCCCGCTGCCGCGCGCCATCCAGACCAAGCAACGCCGGATAAGTCGCCTTTCCACGCTCAGTATCGCTACCAACATCCTTGCCTAAACTATCCTGATCCGCGACGATATCAAGAATATCATCAGCAACCTGAAAAGCCAGACCAATAGCTTCACCGTAACGTCTTAACGCCTGACGCTGTTCAGATCCGGCACGACCGATCACACATCCTGTTTCCAAAGCTGCCAACAATAACGCGCCGGTCTTGTGAGTATGAATATATTCAAGGGTCGGCAGGTCAATCTCCTTCCCCTCAGACTCCATATCGACAACCTGACCACCGACCATCCCCCGAGAGCCGGCACTCTTGGCTAGTAAATGAATGACTTCAATGGCTTGCTCACTACTGAGCCTGGCACCATTAACCGGTCCGGACAAAAGCAAAAATGCTTCGGTCAGCAAGGCGTCACCGGCAAGTATTGCTTTCGCTTCACCATAAACTTTATGGTTGGTCGGTTTTCCCCGACGAAAATCATCATCATCCATAGCCGGTAAATCATCATGTATCAATGAATAGCTATGTATCATTTCTATGGCACATGCAGCAGGAATAACATCGGCAGTGCTGCCGCCGACAGCTTCACACGCCGCCATCATCAAAACCGGTCGAATCCGTTTTCCCCCGGCAAAAACTGAATAGCGCATGGAACTATGCAGTGCAGCAGGCAGCGAATCCTTGCCCGGCAGATAAAGGTCAAGGGCATTTTCAACCAAACGCGACCGTTCCTCAAGATAAGCTTTCAGGTTAAAAGAATCACTCATTGTCAAAAGGTTCCTGTTTTAATGTGCCATCATCCTGTTGCAATAAAATGCTAACCTTCAGCTCAACATCTTTCAACGCTTGGCGGCAAGCTTCGGCCTGTCTGACCCCGCCGGAAAAGACTTTAAGGGCCTGATCAAGACTCAGTTCACCGCTTTCCAGCTGAACGACAGCTTCTTCAAGCTTACGTAAAGCTGTTTCAAATCCTTTTGGTGCTGCCATAGGGAACCTATATACTCCTTAGCAAAATAAAAAACATCAATACCTGTTAGTTTATATAGAAAGAATAATTATCGACAGTCATAGAGGTTATCGTCAAGGGAATTAGACAGAATATTATTCACTTTTATCCTGTACAGATACCTTTAAACAACCAGCGGCAAGCATGACTTTCAGGGTATCCCCGATTTCAACTTCCGTCACTGAGGTGACCACCTGGTCATTCGCATCATTTTTGACAATTGCATACCCCCGACCCAATACCGCCAACGGCGACAATGCCTGTAACCGACCAGCCAAAGCGGCAAAAGCTCCAGACTTTTCGGTTAACAGTCGTTGCATGGCATGCTGCAATTGACGTGTCTGCTGTGATAATTTTTGTTGCTGCAACCGAATAATATCCTGCGGAGGACGCAATCGGTTCTGCAATCCCGTCAAGCGGCTTTCCAGTAAAGACAATCGGCTTTTCATCTGGGTGGCCAGACGGAGTTCTAACTGATCAAGGTGTCGTTCAAGTTCAAGGCGATTTTTAGCGACCAATTCGGCAGCCGCACTCGGAGTCGGGGCACGCAGGTCGGCAACCATGTCCGCTATTGAATAATCGATCTCATGACCGACCGCAGAGATAACTGGTATTGTTGAAGCGGCAATAGCCCTGGCGACAATTTCTTCATTAAAGGCCCACAGATCTTCTCGCGAGCCCCCGCCCCTACCGACAATTAATACATCTGCGAGGCCCAGACGATTAAAGGTTTCAATAGCCGCAGCAATTTGTCTACCTGCGCCATCCCCCTGAACCAGAACCGGGAGCAGAAGAACCTGAAGACCTGAGGTACGCCGCCGCAAAACATTAAGAATATCACGAATAGCCGCTCCCGTAGAGGACGTCACGATCCCAACCGTCTGAGGAAAATCAGGCAGAGGCTTTTTACGCTCAGCGGCAAACAACCCTGCTTGCTGAAGTTTATTCTTGAGCTGTTCATACGCAAGCTGCAACTGCCCTAAACCTTCCGGTTCGATATTGTCGACAATTAACTGCAGATCGCCGCGCTGAGGATAAATAGAGACACGGGCCTGACAGTAAACAGCCATCCCTTCTTCAGGTCGGAAGCGCAAACCACGCAACTGGCCGCGGAACATCGCACAACGTAATTGAGCCTTGGCGTCTTTAAGAGTGAAATAACAATGACCAGAAGCAGGGAAACTGACATTACTCAGTTCTCCTTTCACGAGAACATCGACAAAATTATCCTCCACCAGTTCCTGCAACAGGGAAATCAATGCAGATACAGATAGAGCCGAAGTAAGATCCATTAACAGGTCCTGTCATGCGCAAAAATCGAAGGTCACTAGTTAGCCGAATAGTCGCCTATTGATATAAATGAACGATTTTTGAAGCCGCAACAAAATCAACCGGCTGTTCTTTCAACCAGGCTACTTCCTGCTCCAGAGCCTCAAAAGTTTCCTTGTAGGGATGACAGATGGCTATAATCTCCCGATTTTTACTGGCCATACTCACCATCTTTCTGATTTGTTTACGTATATACGTAACATCTTCTTCGTTATCGAGAAAGATGTTGCGCGTCCCCGTGGCAAGCCCCATTTTTCTGGCCTCGTTAAAGGCTACGGAACTACCAATGGTGCGGCTATCAATAAAAAAGAAATTGTTCTTTTTAAGCTCTTCAAGGACAACCTGCATGGCATGAGCATCTTCAGTAAAGCGTGATCCCATGTGATTATTGCTACCTACAGCACCGGGCAATTCGGCGATATAGGAGCGGACCAACTGCCGTTGTTGTTCGGGAGACTGTTCAACAAGCAAAGCATCTTTCCCAGGATTGGTTCGGGGATAACTGCGAGGCTGCATCGGCATATGAATCATGAATTCATGGTTTGCTTCTTTTAGTATCTGTGAAGATTTCCGGGCAAATTCAGTCCCCGGCAAAATAGCAGGAGTAACAGGAATTCCCAGTTCGATCAATTTGCGAACCTTATGCAACGATCCGCCCATATCATCCATGATAAGAGCGATGCGGCCCTGCTTGGCAGCCACTGTCCGCGGGATTTTATAACGCATTTCCAGACGTAATTGCCCCTGCCAGAACAGACTGATGGTTCCACGCTGACGATCACTCTGCAACCGCGCCGGAGCCCCCGTCTGCAAAAGATGGGTATCTAATTCGGTCAGAAAAGCACTGCTGGGAAAATCACCAAAAATTTTCCGGATTTGAACATCACCTTCAGGCTCAAGCCGTTGCCATCCCATGGCGTCTGGCCCATTGATCAATTGTCGATCGACCAGTTCAAGGATCGCAGGAAAATCATAGTTTTTTTGTATCTTCTGCTCAATAATCCGCTGGGCGGGCTCTTCATAAACCATGGGTCGGGCATCACTGAAACGCTCCCGTAAACCGACCAGGGCAAACAGACATACAATAACAAAGAGGATCAGAAATACTGAAGCAAGAACGATTCTTAGCGACTGACTCAACTCTTTTCTGGAGTCTTTTTTAGGCGTTACTGTCTTCTTTCCACGAGCTGTCTTTTTTGTTGCCATGTCAAACCATCAATCTTGAATTATAGACTCCAAACGAGTCTGAAGTTTAATGCCGGGTAAGAATCGTCAGCCCCTTTAACAGCTCCACAGCGCGCTGTAGCTGATAATCATCAGAGAGGTCCTTAACATTCGTCGCCTCTCGGTCAGCAACCTCAACCTCATTGGAGGGGACAGTCGGCTGAAAATGGTTCTGAAGATCTGTTTCTCGAACACCGTTGTCAGAATGATCGAACAGCCCCTGCTGGCGCGGAACAAGGATATCTGGAGAGATGCCAAGCGCCTGAATAGAACGCCCGTTGGGAGTAAAATAACGAGCAGTTGTTAATTTTAGCCCAGAATCATCACTCATGGGAATCATCGTCTGAACGGAACCTTTGCCGAAACTTTGCTCCCCCATAATGACAGCACGCCCATGATCCTGCAGAGCACCGCTGACGATTTCCGCAGCACTGGCGCTGCCACCGTTAATCAGGACGATTAACGGGTAATCCGGCTCGGTATTTTCAGGATGGGCGCGAAATTCAAGTTGTGACTGGGGATCTCTGCCTTGGGTGTAAACAATCAAGCCAGTATCAATAAACAAGTCACTGACTGCCACCGCTTGTTCCAGAAGGCCACCGGGATTATTCCTCAAATCAAGAATAACCCCCTGTAATTTCTGATCGGGTCTACTCTTTTTAAGGGCAGCGAGTTCTTCTATAAGCTCATCCGAGGTTCTATCCTGAAATTGAGCGATGCGCACATAGCCGTAACGTTCTTCTAAAAGCTGCCCTTTTACACTGACAATCTGAATCATTTCACGAACTAGATTAAGAGCGATTGGTTCAATAACTCCGGGACGTTTAATTAATAATTTAACAGGTTTGCCTTCTGGTCCCCGGAGCATGGCCACAGCTTCCATGACGTCTATATCTGCAGTTGAAACTTCATCGATTGCCACAATTTCATCCCCTGATTGAATTCCAGCCTTATCCGCTGGAGTCCCCTCAATGGGAGAAACCACCAACAATGAATTATTCTGCAGGGTTATTTCAATACCAAGGCCACCAAACTCACCATGGGTATCAGCCTCCATTTCCAAAAACATTTCCGGGGTTAAGAAACTGCTATGGGGGTCAAGGGTCGCTAGCATGCCACGGACAGCACCATAAATAAGCTGTTTTGAGTCGACCTCTTCAACATAATTGGCACGAATCAGAGAATAAATATCAGTAAAAATTTCAAGATTCTTATAGTCCTCATCTGCCGCACAAAGGGGCGAGGCAATGGATGCCAGAAAAAACAGACTAATAATTATATATTTATAGATAGGCATGACATTTCCTTATATCAGCGCCGTTTTAGCCAGCTTAAAGGATTAACAGGTGAGCCATTTTTGCGAATTTCAAAATACACGCTATCTCTGCCTGCCAGACCACTGTATCCCAACACATCCCCGGCGGATACAGCATCACCGGTTTTTTTCTGCATTCTGTCAGTATGTGCATAAAGAGTATGATAACCACCTGGGTGACTAACGATAACCAGATTACCATAACCTTTAAAATAATCAGCAAAAACGACTTTTCCTCCCGCTACGGCTTTGACTGCCTGCCCTTGGGGAGAAGCAATTTCAATACCATTACTTTCGTAATAAGTTCCAAGTTTAGCGTCACGTTGCGTACCAAAGACAATGACAACCTGTCCCTGTAGCGGCCATCCCAGTTTCCCCCTGCCAATGGCAAAATCAGTAGCAACCGAACCACTATCCGGGGCAGACCTTATGGTTTCTACAGGTTTGGCCACCTCTTGCCGAGATATCTTATCGATCAGCTCTTTTAAAGCTTTCTCTTTTTCACGTAGAACATCAAGCTGCTGTTTCAAGCTGGCTTTATCTTTTTCAGCCTGCCCAAGTAACCTGCGTTGAAGTGTTCTTGCCTGCGCAGCAATGTCGTATTGTTCCTGTTCTTTTGCGACCGTCTTGCGATGGGCACTTTCAAGAGTCTCAAGTTCATTTAATTTCATCCTCTGCTCAGCCAGAGCGTTGCGGTAATTATCAAGTAATTCGTTATCGCGCTGCAGAACCCTGGTCAGATATTGATATTGCTGCACCATCTCGGTTGGTGATTCTGCAGAAAAAAGGATTTTCAAAGGGCCAATTTCCCCCTCTTTATAAAGAACAACAAGACGTTTCTCAAGACGCTGACGACTGGTAGTGACGGCTCTCTGACTTTTATTGATGGAGACTTCCTGCTCACGAATTTTTGTCCTGAGTTCGGCCTGCTCCTTTTTAACCGCATTAAGCCGTTGATCAATGCGCTGCAGATTACGCTTAAGCAAAGCCAATTCTCGTGCCAAATCCAGCTCTACCTTCGCTTTATCCTTTAACGCACGTTCGGCTTTATCTATCCGTTCAGCAACCTGTTTAAGCTGAATTCTATTTTCATCAGGATCGGCGGCCAAGCACATGGTGCTTAAGCAATAAAGAGCAACAACCACAAGAAGAGAGATTCTGGTAAACATCATTAGATTCGCACAAAACGACGCAACGAAGAAAGACTGCCCAAAACACCAAGCAACGCCCCGGAGAAGATCAGAATCAACTGTTGCGAAAAGGTCAGAAACAGCAGATCAAAGTCTGTGGGGGTTAACCAAAAGCTATGAAGGCTACGAGCTATAATCAGGGAATAAGACAACCCAAGAAACACCAGAGACAGCACACCGCCGACCAAACCCTGGATAGCACCCTCCAACATAAAAGGAATCTTTATGAAGCGCATGGTCGCTCCGACCAACGCCATGATCTCAAGTTCGTCACGCCGTGCGTACAAGGTCAGTTTTATCGTATTTGACACGATAAACAGCGCTGCCAACAGCAAGAACCCCCCAAGGATCATACCCACATAGCGCAACATATGGACAAAATTATTAAAACGCTGCAGCCACTCCTGACCGTAGCGCAGATCCTGAGTACCCAATAAACCTTCCAGCGTAGTTATAAACGCAGAGATACCTTCCTGATTGCGGTACTGGGGATGTAAAGAGATTTCAAAAGACGCTGGCAGAATGCTTGAACTGACCCCCTCCAACAATCCCTTATCATCGCCGAGACGTTCTTTAAAGCGTGACATGGCCTCTTCCTGAGAGACGTAGATAATGTCTTCAACTTCAGGATTATCCTTGATCTTTTTTACCAGCGCAGGAAGTTCAGACTGAGATGGGGCGTTTTCAAGATAAGCGATAACCTGTATCTCTGAAGTCCAACGTTTGGCGAGCTGCTCAACATTTACGACAACCAGGAAAAAGGTAGCAACGGTTGCCAAGGCAACGGCCATGGTCAGAATTGAGGCGATACAAAGAAAAGGCCACTGACGCATATTACGCAGTGCCCGTACAATGAAATATCTGAGACTTTCCAGCACAGCTGGCCCCTCCGGTGAGTTGGAATAGGTTTAGGTGAGAAAGTTCTTAACACGAAAATTATAGCTGAAGGGGCTGCTGATCACCAATCAGTTTTCCTTGATCAAGAGTGATAACTCGCCGTGGAAAACGACGATTCAGGTCATGATCATGAGTCGCAAGTAAAACCGTTGTACCTCTGGCGTTGGCGCGTTTAAACAGCTCCATAATCTCCATGGTAACCTCGTGATCAAGGTTACCACTGGGCTCATCAGCCAACAAAATCAGTGGATCGACGACCAGGGCACGTGCGATGGCAATGCGCTGTTGCTCACCACCGGATAGCTCAAGTGGTTTCCTCTGCAAACGATGCTCTAAACCGACTTCCTTCAGAGCCTGATAAACCTTTTTGCTGACTTCAAAGCGCTTTTTCCCCTGTGCCTCCAGGGCAAAAGCAACATTTTCATAAACAGTCCGGCTATGAAGCAGCTTGAAGTCCTGGAAAACGACGCCGATTTTACGGCGCAAGTATGGAATCTGAGAACTGCGGATGCGGGAGACATTCTGCCGGTCGATCAGAATCTGCCCACGGGTAGGTTTTTCAGCAGCGTAAAGCATCCGGAGAAAGGTCGACTTCCCTGCTCCGGACGCTCCGGTCACGTAAACAAAATCCCCCTTGGGGATTTGCAGAGTCAGATCCTTGATGGCAACAGAGTCACTCGAATATTTTTTTGTCACATTATAGAGTTGAATCATTGGCCACTACTAACTGGTCTTAATACTAAAACCATGAATACAAGGAAATACTCGCAAACGGTCTTTTAACCCTGAGCCTGAACTGCAGTAATGGCTGTAACGTTAACAATATCTTCAACAGAACAGCCACGGGACAGATCATTAACAGGCTTGGCAAGCCCCTGAATAACAGGACCAACCGCTTCGGCACCTGCGAAACGCTGAACCAGCTTATAGCCGATATTACCAGCGTCAAGATCAGGGAAAACAAAGGTATTCGCTTTACCGGCAACTGTTGAACCTGGAGCTTTCTTGGTGGCGACACTCGGGATGATAGCAGCATCGGCCTGGAGTTCACCATCAATTGCCAATTCAGGAGCAAGTTTCTTGGCAATTTCAACAGCTTCGATAACCTTGTTGCAGTCATCATGCTTGGCACTGCCTTTAGTTGAAAAACTCAACATGGCAACCCGGGCATCGACGCCCAGGAAACTCTTGCAACTGGCAGCTGTACTGACCGCAATTTCAGCCAGAGCCTGAGCATCAGGGTTCGGGTTAACGGCGCAGTCAGCAAAACACATAACCCCATTTTCGCCAAACTCAGGAGTTTTAGTCACCATCAGGAAGACAGAAGAAACGGTTTTCATTCCTGGGGCAGTACCAACTACCTGAAAAGCGGCACGTAACACATCCCCAGTGGTATTGTACGCACCGGCAACTGCGCCACCGGCAGCACCTTTACGAACCATCATTGCGCCAAAGAACAGATTGTCATCTGCGGTTAGAAGTGCCTTAGCGTCTTCCCGGGACAAACCTTTTTTCTTGCGCAATTCAACCAGTTCATCAACGTAATCTTCAAGCAGATCTGAAGTCTTAGGGTCAATTAAAGTAACACCGGCAAGGGAAACTCCAAGCTCAGCAGCCTTGGCGTTAAGAGCATCAGGATTGCCAAGCAGCACAACATTGGCAAGGTTATCAGCAACAACCTGTGCAGAAGCCTGAATCATACGATCATCATATCCTTCAGGTAAAACGACTGTCTGGACGTTTGTCTTGGCTTTCTCTTTGATTTGATCAACAAGATGCATACTTTCCTCCTCTAGAATGATGCAAATTAAATCTTGAATAATTAAACCTGCAGCGTATCGTTATACAAATTGGTACGGCGAGGGTCAATCCTTTTCCTTGCAAAAGGCACGGTCTTCAAGAGACTAGCTGAACACCGCTGAACACATTATAATGACAGACATTATGACTCATCAGAAAATGACACGCCACCCAAACAATCGCACGCGACTCTTTTACGTCTGCCTGCTGTCCTCCTTAGTCCTTCATGTCTTGATGGCTATCGGTGTTTATTATTACCAACCGTCAGAGATTCCACGAACACAAAAGGAAACGACAACGGTTAAATTGGTAAACAAACCAATTATAAAACAGAAAGAAGACCCACTCTCCCAGAAAAAGAAAGATCAATACGAGTTAGACCCTCTTCCTGTCCCACCTGCAAAAAAAGAGGCTGACAAAATTGAACGTGAAGGGAGGGAGAAAACGGTTGAAACACATCGCAAATCAGACCACGATCAATGGGTTGAAAAAGAGCAGGCCCGGTCAGGGCAAGACAATGTTGATGAGACTAAAATCCCGTCAAACCTCGCTGTGTCTTCAAAATTAAACAACACCCAGGAATCAAACACGGTGAGTAGCAGGCCAAAAGAAGAATCTAAGGCTATTAATAACATTACTCCCAAACCGGACTCCCCTGAAGGAAAACACATTTCTTCTCCGGGTCAAAAGGTTGTTGTCCCCTCTCCTCCACAATCTAAGCCAACGGAAGAATCACCACAGCAGCCAGTAATCCCATTAAATAATCTTTTTCCTGACAGGCAGACTCTTAACCGTATTGCACAGGGAAAACTTGGCTACCAAGACCTAACCCAAAAACGCGAGGATATTGCTAGCGGCGATATTACCTGGCTCAATCTTCAGTCAGGGCCCCTGGCTTCATTTTTTCGCAGGTTTAACAATAGGATTGAAATGGTTTGGAACTACCCCCGAGAAGCAATAAAGGACAAACTTCAGGGAACTGTTGAGCTTCTAATCATTATCAATAAAGAGGGCGAGCTGATCGATGTTTTGCCGATCAAAAGCAGCGGGGCAGATATTTTGGATCTACAAGCAATCGAAGCAGTATACGCAGCGGCACCATTTGGCCCGCTCGGCAAATACTACCAACAGAACACTGTTAAAATTAGAGCGCATTTCACATACTTTTTTATAGATGAAGCACCTCGACGCTACATCTACGGCCTAAAGTCTCCATTCCTATAAAAATCAGGAACTTAAACAATCAATTATAAATCAAATTATTAACAGTTAAAAACATCGCTGCTCTGTCTCAAAAATAATTGTATAATGCGAAAAAGCTGCAACTCACCAGCGCAACTTAGGCTTTCGAGCGGCCGTCGCTTCATCAAGCCGTTTAACTTTAGCTCTGGTCGGAGCGCTCCTTAGAATTTCCGGATCCGTCTCCGCTTCTTTTGCAATTGCCAGCAGCGCATCACAGAAGTCATCGATGGTCTGTTTGCTCTCTGTTTCGGTGGGTTCAATCATAAGCGCCCCACGCACAACCAGAGGAAAATAGATTGTCGGTGGATGATACCCGTAATCGATTAACCGTTTGGCCACATCAAGGGTGTGGCATTCATTTTTCAGGCTGGCTTCAGAAAAAACGACTTCATGCAGTGACCGTTGCTTATGCGGCAAGTCATATACCCCTTCCAAACGGGCCCTGATATAGTTGGCATTTAATACAGCTAGCTGAGTTGCCGTTTTCAGTCCATCTCCTCCCATCGCCAGAATATAACTGTAGGCTCGGACGAGAATCCCGAAATGACCATAAAAAGCCTTCACCCTGCCAATTGACTGTGGGCGATTATAGTCGAGTTTATAAGATTCCCCATCCTTCACAACCACTGGAGTCGGTAAAAAGGGAAGCAACTTTTCACAAACGCCGACGGGACCAGCCCCAGGGCCGCCGCCACCATGAGGGGTTGAAAAAGTCTTATGCAGGTTAAAGTGCATGACATCAATACCAAGGTCGCCAGGGCGACTGATTCCCATCAGCGCATTCAGGTTAGCACCGTCACTGTAAACCAGCCCGCCACCGGCATGGACAACTTCACAGATTTCACGGATTTCAGCTTCGAACAATCCAAGGGTATTGGGATTGGTGATCATCAATGCAGCGACATCATCGTCCATGACCCTGGCGATGGCATCCTTGCTCAACATGCCATCGGTTGCCACAGTCACAACCTCATAACCACACAAAGCGGCAGAGGCCGGGTTGGTCCCATGGGCGGTATCAGGAATGATAACCTTGGTCCGTTTGTGTCCGTTGGCCTCATGCCAAGCCCGAATCATCAGCATGCCGGCAAATTCACCATGAGCGCCGGCAGCAGGTTGCAGAGTAACAGCTGGAAAACCGGATATCTCAGCCAGATTCTGCTGCAGAATATGCATCAGCTCTAGAGCTCCCTGAGTCAAAACTTCAGGAGTCTGGGGGTGAATGGTAGAAAAACCGGGTAGTCTGGCCGCCGCTTCATTGACTTTCGGATTGTATTTCATGGTACAGCTGCCAAGCGGATAAAACCCGCTGTCGACACCGTAATTCCAAGTCGAAAGGCGCGTATAGTGGCGCACGACATCAACCTCGGAAAGTTCAGGAAAACCATCAATCTGATCGCGTAACAGGGCAGCGTCGGGGGTCACAAGGGGAACATCCACTGCGGGCAGACTGTATCCGATACGCCCGGGTTGAGAACGTTCAAACAACAAAAGTTCATCAAGAACGAGGCCACGACCTTCGGCACTAATCATTGCTCACCTCCTGCCAAGACTGTTACCAGCCGGTCTATCTGCTCTTTGGTATTTTGTTCGGTAACACAAACCAGAAGACCATCTTCAAGTCCAGGATAGTCACGGCCAAGAGAAATGCCAGGCAAGATCTGATCCTCTTCCAGACGTTTTTTCAACTCAGCGACAGTTTCATCACAACGAATAACAAACTCATTGAAATGAGGGCCTGAGAAAGCTAGTTCAAACCCGGGGATTTGAGCAATTAGCTCCTTGGCGTACACGGCTTTGGAATAGTTCAATTCAGCGAGCTTTCGCAACCCCTGTTTACCATGGAGAGCCAGATAAATACCAACCATCAGGGTACACATGCCCTGATTGGAGCAAATGTTCGATGTTGCTTTTTCACGCCGGATGTGCTGCTCACGGGTAGCAAGGGTCAGAACAAAGCCACGCTTGCCATCCTGATCAACTGTCTCACCAACCAGACGCCCGGGCAACGCCCGCATATCTTTATTTTTTACCGCAAAGAACCCAATCCCCGGCCCTCCGTAGGACAAGGGGATACCAAAGCTTTGTCCTTCCCCAACAACGATATCAATACCTAACTCTCCAGGAGACTTGAACAATGCTAAAGCAAGAGGTTCAGCGACAGCGACAATAGAACGGGCTCCACTCTGTTCAGCCAGTGCAGCGACCGCCTTGAGATCTTCTATCTGACCAAAATAATTGGGATAACCAACGACGATTGCAGCGGTATTATCATCTAGCAATGTTGCAATATCAGTATCGGCGGTCAGGCCGCTGGGGGCCGGAACCGTAACCAGTTCGACATCAAGATACTGACAATAGGTCGCTACGGTCTGCCGATAATGTGGATGAAGAGCACCTGACAACAGGACACGATTTTTCTTACGCGTGGTCCGTAACGCCAGCAGGACAGCTTCAGCGCAAGCTGAGGCACCGTCATACATGGATGCGTTGGCGACATCCATTCCGGTGAGCTGACAGATCATGGTCTGAAACTCGAAGATTGCCTGCAAGGTCCCCTGGCTTATTTCTGGTTGATAAGGGGTATAGGCTGTATAGAATTCGCTACGGCTGACCAGATGGTCAACAACAGCCGGGATAAAATGGTTATAGGCCCCCCCACCCAAAAAACTATCCCACTCCGAAAGACGGGCATTTTTTGCTGCCAGCCGGTTTAACTGCCTCATGGCTTCTGCTTCAGAGAGCCCAGCGGGAAGATCCAGATTGCGTTGTAAGCGGCAGGCAGCCGGAATGCCAGAAAATAATTGATCCACAGACTGCACACCGATAGTTTGCAGCATCTGCTGTATGTCTGACTCGGTATGGGGCAAATAACGCATAGACATCCCTTCTTGTATAAACAGGCTGTTGAATTTATTACACGTCAGTGACCTCTTCAGTAACGTTTTCAACAGCCAGTTAGAGAGTCATTTACATCTTTATTTATTCCTGTTCGATAAACTCCTGATAAGCATCCGCATCCATCAGATCATCAAGTTCTGACGGATCAGTCAATTTAATTTTAATCAACCAGCCATCGTCATACGGAGAACTATTAATTGTTTCAGGTTCTTCGGGCAATTCGTCGTTAACTTCGACAATCTGACCGCTGACCGGTGCATAGATATCTGATACAGCTTTGACCGATTCTACAACCCCGAAACTTTTTCCAGCCTCGACCTCATCACCAACTTCCGGCAATTCAACAAAAACAACATCACCGAGTTGCTCCTGAGCAAAATCGGTAATACCGATGGTGACAACGTCCTCTTCAACCAGAACCCATTCATGTTCTTCTGTGTACTTCAGTTCTTCTGGAAAATCCATGGATACCTCCTCAATGCAAATATAACCCTATCAGGGCCGTTATATATTGGTTATTTGACAAAAGGTAAAGAGACACGTTCTGTACCTGCCATCCGTTTACGAATCCCGATGGTCAATGGAAGATCTGAGACAGCGGCCTCTGAGTCAACCAAAGCCAAGGCAATTCCTTGTTTAAGACTTGGCGACATCGTCCCGCTGGTAACGTAACCAACTTGACGATCACCACTGAAAACCGGATAGTGCTCACGTGGCACTCCCGCTTCAGTTAAAAGCAAAGCAATCAATGAGCGTTTAATTCCCTCATGCCGAACCTGGACAAGGGGATCACGCCCAATAAAATCCCCTTTATCCAGCTTGGTTATCCAACCAAGTCTTGCCTCTAAGGGTAAGATGTCCGCACTGAGCTCATGTCCGTAAAGCGCGAAACCTTTTTCCAGCCTTAACGTATCACGAGCCCCTAAACCGATGGGGACAAGGCCGGAATCGGCACCGGCAGCCATCACCTGCTGCCACAAGGTTACAGCCTTATCTGCTTTACAGTAAAGTTCGAATCCGGCCTCTCCGGTATAACCGGTACGCGAAATAAGCGTATCGACAGATCCGACCTGACCTTCGAAGAAATGGTAATATTTCAGGTTCGCAAGATCTGATGATATCAGATTAGCCAGGATAGCATCGGCTGCTGGCCCTTGGAGAGCCAACTGGGCAAAATTCCGGCTTTGATTCACCAAATGAACTTCTTTAAATTGAAGCATCCCTTGGAGCTTCTGCAACCAGGAAAAATCTTTATCCGTGTTAGCAGCGTTAACACACAGTAAATAACGATCTTCAGCAAACCTGTAAAGAGTTAAATCGTCAACAACACCACCATCGTGGTAACACATGGCGGTATACTGAACCTGTCCGTCACTGAGCTTGGACAGATCATTCGTCGTCGCCATTTGTAAAAAGCTGAACGAGTCCGGCCCGCTCACTTCAATTTCACCCATATGCGACACATCAAAAAGACCTGCGGCCTGCCGTACAGCAAGATGCTCACTGATAACTCCTGCATAGTGTACCGGCATGTCCCAGCCACCAAATTCGACCATCCGGGCCCCCAAAGCCCGATGTATTTCGTTCAGAGGTGTTTTATTCATAAACTCTCCTTAAAGAAACCTGGTACGGCAGCACTATCGCAACGATCTTAAAAAACAGTAACAGATATCAGCAGACAAAATAAATCGTAGCATGATTAAAATTACCACGATTTTTATCCAAGACTTAAGAACTGCTATTTATCAGAAAATTATGATGATGTATATAGCTGAATTTCTTTCATAATTATGCCATAACGGCGTATAACCACAGGAATGTAGAGACAAAAAAAGCAGTCTGCATTTTTTTTTGCAGACTGCTTTTTTAGCGTAAAGTCACAGCATCCCAGACTACTTTTCGGCCCGTCTTTTTGCGCTAACAACGGTATTATACAGAAGCATGGTAATTGTCATCGGCCCAACACCACCAGGAACAGGAGTAATAGCAGCAGCCCTCTGACTAGCTGCGTCAAACTCAACATCCCCCACCAGCTTTTTCTCGCCGACACGATTTACCCCGACATCAATAACAACGGCACCTGGCTTGATCCAGTCCCCCTTGATCATCTCCGGAACCCCAACAGCCGCAATGACAACATCTGCGGCAGCCACTTTAGCTGGCAGATCCTGCGTTCGGGAATGACAGATCGTGACTGTTGCGTGGGCGGCAAGGCACATCAAAGCGACTGGTTTACCAACAATATTGGAACGACCGACAACAACGACCTCTTTCCCTTTCAGGTCAACTCCAGTCCGTTCAAGCATTTTCATAACCCCGTACGGCGTACAGGGTTGAAATAACGGACTCCCGGTTGCCAGACGGCCGACATTATAAGGATGAAAGCCATCAACATCTTTATTAGGAGAGATAGCCTCAAGAACCTTTGCTTCATCAATGTGTGCGGGCAAAGGCAACTGCACCAGAATACCATCAATGCGCTCATCATTATTTAAGGCATCAATAAGCGCCAGCAGTTCGGCCTCGGTCGTAGAAGCTGGCAGCTTATGTTCATCAGAAAAAATTCCAGCAGCGGCACAGGCTTTTTCCTTCATGGATACATACACCCTGCTAGCAGGATCTTCGCCAACAAGAACAACTGCTAAGCCTGGTGTTACCCCTTGAGCAACCAATATTTTGGTATCATCAGCAATTTCCTGCCTCAAATCTGCAGCAATTGCTTTTCCATCAATAATATCTGCCATAACAAATCTCCTGATATTTTATAGCCAGCGGCTAAGAGCTACTTGTGATTGACCTGAAAAAGAGTAAGAACTATACGAAAGGAATCATTCTTTGTAAACAAAGGAAAAAAACGAACAGCCCCTGGTAAAAAAAATTCCCGGTTAGTAAACCAACCGGGAATAAAAATTTAGCGCTAAAAAAGATTAGCCGTTAGCTGCTTTGGGACACGAAGCACAAGCTTCTGACCCGGCCGAGGAAGAAGAGCATGTGCCTTTTCCTGCAGAATAGCCCTGATCGTACCAACCTCCACCTTTCAAAGCAAAACCGCTTTGAGAAATCTTCTTTTTAACTTTCCCACCGCACTCGCGGCAGGTCTCCAGCGGAGCATCTGAAAACTTCTGACGGACTTCAAATTGATATCCACATTCTTCACATTGATATTCGTATAATGGCATGATTTAAATCCTCCAGCATTTTTATCTTGCACAACCCTGAATCATAAGCAAATGCACAAATCTATGTCAAGAGCGTTTATTTTAAGGCAGCGGCAATCGTCAGATGTGCATCGGCAAAAGAAATATGCCTGACCAAAATGCGCTTTTGGCGTGCCGTTTCACCAGATAAGATCATGATATCACTCTTTGCAACACCAAATAACTTGGCCAGATAGGCACAGCAACTTTTATTGGCTGCGCCATCAACTGGAGGTGAAGTGAGCTTAATCTTGAGGTTATCATTATGAATGCCAACAACTTGATTGCGGCTAGCACGTGGCTGAACCTGCAGCGACACAACGACGCCATCTTCATGCTCTTGCAAGCATGACTCGATCATTTCGGTTCAAGTCCCTTGTTAATACTTGTCTCGATTTCTTCTGAATTAAAATCTTCCAGCAAATGTTGATTATCAGGTTCAAGGAGTTGCACAACATCCATGTTCAACAACTGCATATGATTTTCCAGCAGAGCCCGTAACCCGATTTCAAAAGTGATTTTCTGCCTTTTCAGCTCATTAACCTCATTAAGCAGATCTATTCGCTGTTGTTTGGCAGCCTGAATGATCCGCTCACCTTCAACATGCGCTTCAGCGATGACGATGTCAGCATCCCTGCGGGCATTTTCCTTCATGTCATCAACAATGTTCTGAGCCGTGACAAGAGTCTGCTGAAGTGATTTTTCCCGCTCCTGAAGGAGTTCAAGATGCCCCTTAGTGCGTGCCAGAGCCTCTTTCAATTCATTATTTTGCAGAGTAACACGTTCAAGCTCTTCAGCGATAATTTCCAGAAACTGATCAACAGCGGCAGTATCATAGCCAAATAGACGCGATTTAAATTGCTGTTGTTGTATCTCAATAGGAGTAATGCGCATAGTTGCCAGATCCTGAAAAAAACACAGTTATTAAGTCAGACTCAGAAGAAAACCGATTATCAATTGCTGAACGACTGATAACAGTATCAATAAGACAATAGGTGAGAAATCAAAAGTTCCCTGCTGTAGAAATGGCAAAAACCGACGCAGTCGATACAATACCGGATCTGTTGCATTGTGCAGAAACCGCACAATTGGATTATAAGGGTCCGGATTGACCCAAGAAATCAACGCCCTGGCAATTACAATAAAAAAATAAATATTAAATGCCATATCGACGATTCTGGCAATAGAAACCAATAATATATTCATAGAAAGTAACCTCCCATGCCTGCCTGAATCATTGAGCAGATTGCCAGTTGATGCACAAATTTGCTCCATGTGTTATGTTTTTCCTTTATGATTTGACCGTTTCTATAATGAAAACACTTTATTGTCAACGCTTCCCCTGCTTAAACCTTAAGCGCCAGCCATATAACAAATATTTTTACTGGATTCTACCCGTCAATGCAGATAAGATCATCCTACTGTGAAGGAGGCACTCTGGCACCAGCATAAAGCTCTCGGGAAGTATCAATCCCCTTGCTGGGAGCTATCCGGACATTTCAAAAGCCCTTAGCCATGTGGATGAAATAGAAATATCTGGCACACTGTGAAAGAGCACTTCTGACAACAAATTACTGACGACCTCCAGAGGACAACTGAACCCGCTCCCAAAAGGATAAATTAATGGTCCAGACAAACAACCTTAATGTTTTAGATATCAGCCCCATAATCGCCCCATCAGATCTTAAACAGGTATTTCCCTTATCATTCTCCGCAGCAAAATTTGTTAGCGACAGCCGGACAACCATCAGATCAATATTGCGAGGCGAAGACCCACGTTTGATGGCAATCGTCGGGCCATGTTCCATCCACGACCCAAAAGCCGCCCTTGAATATGCTGAAAAACTTGCAGCGTTATCAGAAGAGCTACGCGACCGGGTATTTATCGTTATGCGCGTATATTTTGAAAAACCTCGTACCATCATTGGCTGGAAAGGCTTGATTAACGATCCCGACCTTGATGGCACCCATCAGATATCAAAAGGTTTAGGGATAGCCCGCCAGCTATTTTGTGCGATTACAGCCCTGGGGCTGCCTATCGCCAGTGAAATGCTGGATCCGATTACTCCCGAATACCTGTCAGATATCATCAGCTGGGGAGCTATTGGCGCTAGAACGACCGAGTCACAAACGCACCGGGAAATGGCCAGCGGACTGTCCTTCCCCGTTGGCTTCAAAAACGGCACTGACGGAGGGCTGAAAGTTGCAACTGACGCTATGGCGGCGGCCTGTCGTCCCCATAGCTTCCTTGGTATCAACAATGAAGGCAAATCATCGATTGTGCAGACATCTGGAAATCCAGACGTCCATATTGTGCTGCGTGGTGGCAACGAAGCTCCCAACTATTTCCCCGAAGACATCGCGGCAACCAAAACGTTACTCAATGACAACAAATTACCTGGTGCGATAATGGTCGACTGCAGTCATGCCAACAGTTACAAAGACCATAATCGTCAGGCTGAAGTTCTGGATAATGTCATCAGTCAACTTAAAGCAGCGCCAGGTTCGATTACTGGTGTTATGATCGAAAGCAATCTTGTCGCCGGAAACCAGAATATCCCTAAAAATTTAAAAGATCTGATATACGGGGTCTCTGTTACTGACAAGTGTGTTGACTGGCAAACAACTGAAACCATGTTACGTAAGGCTGCAGCAGAATTGGCGGGATAATCTCAAGAACAACTATCCAACGGCGAAACTTTGAACCGACGCTCGGAGTTTCGCCGTTGAATCATTCTTTACAACCTTGCAGATTCATTCGAAAGAATGCGAATATCATCATACCAAGCTTCTGCGTGCTCGCCGGTATTATCAGTATCGGTCATAATGGCAATGCCTCCAGCCTGAGGCGGATCCTCACCAAACAAATGCCGATAATCTTCAAAGACATTTCTGGTCTCAACAACCCAGCGACCAGCCTTATCATTACCCGATTCTACGGCAACCATCACCGCTCGGGAAAAATAAGTATTGGGGACCGCTTGACCAACCTCTAATCGATTCGCCCAAATATAATTGATACTACGACTTAACGGCTTGATCCAATGGGGGAAAATGACATAAACCCTGGCAGCGTAATCATCCCCTTCCTTGGTCAGAGCATTGCCGGAAACCAGGGTGTGAGATATTTTCCAGCGCCAGGTCAGGACAGGAAACGTGTTTGTACTATAGGAAATTTTTTTTATCAGGCCTGATGCTTTCCCGTTACTAACCGCCTGCAAGACACGACCACCCACAGCACTGCTCACAATACTATAATCCGTATGGTCGAGAAATTTCTTTTCCTGCCAACCAGCTAATCCCTGCTCAAAATCATCAATAAGAATGGAACGAGATGTTTCCGCATAAAGATCGCCCCTCCCCGGAATTAGCATTATTAAGCAGACTAGAAATATTCGAATCATCAGTTGATAAACCGATCGGGATTATTTGTGAGAGTATCGGTTTCTACCCCACCGATAGTGCCAAAACGTTTTTCATACGCTTCAACATTGTTCTGCAACACCAGCATTAACCTTTTGGCATGACGGGGCGACATGATCAATCGGGACTTGACTCGAGCTTTAGGAGCCTGAGGCTGCACATAGATACAGTCAATCACAAACTCGCTGTCATTATGATTAACAATAGCCATATTGATGTATTGTCCGTTAGCAACACTTTCATCCATCTGAATCTCAAGATTAATCTCAGGTTTAGTACCTTTATCTGTCGCCATGAAGAACCTTTCTTATTATGTTAGACAGACTGCTACAAATCATTCAGGAGCCGATAGATCTGCTGTTCAAGATCCCAGATACTATCGACAACTTGCTGGTGTCCAGCTTCCTCAAGTATGACCCTCGCCCGGTCCAGTTGTCCATGTGCTTTAAGAAGCACAGGAGAAAGTTTGTTATCCAGCTGCATCCGCGGAATTTCTCCGACACTCTCAGCCCAGTCCTGCATTTCTTCGACAGCCATATCGACCAAACGTAAAGCCTTAGCCGTATCTTCCGGTAGAATCTCATAAAATTGATCAGCCTTCTTCTCTATCTGATCAAGTATTTCGCGATAACGCTCAGAAATGGTCATTATTCCCTATTTTCCTTTCTCAATCTGTGCAAATTTCAAACTTGTGATCCTATGCTAAAATCACCGGGAAAACAACCTTTCCGTTTAGTCCGTAATAAATTCTCATTGACTTCCCGGGCGAGAGATTGCTAGCTTATAGCGACATATCGCTAGGGGTGTTATTGTTACTGAGAACTCTACACTGGTAGAGTAACCCTTGGAACCTGATCCGGACTATACCGGCGTAGGGAAGCGGCTCTTCTTCTTGATTCTGATTCTACTCAGTGCAAAGCCGCCATTCGTGCGGATTTTTATTTCCCCAGGTTTTCATAATTATTCCAGTAACATGCCCCCTCCCAAAAAGCCATTTATATTGCCAGCAAGGAGAGGATGACCCCTCACGCTGACGAACCGGGTCATTTGGATCATGAGAATTTTTTGCAATGAGCTTGAGCACCATACACAATCAGGCCAAACAATAAATGAATTACGGCAGAAACTGAAACCCGATGCTGACATTTTAATCCGAAATGGGTATCCAGCGTCACCTGAACAGCTCCTTGAAGACGGAGATCACATTTGGTTGATACGTCAGGGCGAACGACCTGCGGTAGCCGAAATTGAAAGGCTGTTGATCGCCAGACACACTCCCGGAGTCCATAGCAAAATCAAAAACAGTACAGTTGGTATTGCCGGAGTCGGTGGACTGGGGTCCCAAATCGCTGTTGCTCTCGCGCGGGTCGGAATCGGACGCCTGATTATCGCTGATTTTGATATTATTGATCCAACCAATCTGAACCGTCAGCAATATTTTATTGATCAGATAGGCATGTTTAAAGTAACCGCCCTTACTGACAATCTCCGCCGCATCAATCCTGCCACAGAGGTCATCGCTCATCAGACTCGTATTCATTACCACAATGTGAATCAGGTCTTTTCGAATGTCGATATTTTGGTCGAAGCATTCGACTCTCCTGATCAAAAAGCACTACTTGCCAACTTTTGGTTAACTCATCATCGTGACAAACCCCTGATTACTGGCTCAGGAATGGCGGGTTATGGTCCATCAAACACGATAACCACCACCAAAGTTTCGAAGAACTTTTACGTTTGTGGCGACAGAAATACTGCCGCAGGCCCAGGAATCGGCCTAATGGCACCTAGAGTCGGCATAGCTGCCCACCACCAGGCCAATGCAGTACTCAGATTATTACTTAATCAAAACCCCGAAGAGACGGAGTCCATATGAATATCAGGATTAATGGTCTTTCTAGAGAAGTCACCGCTTCGCTATCGATTCTGCAACTGCTTTCAGAACTTGAACTCTGCCCGGAACATGTTGTTGTTGAGGTGAATAGTACAATTTTAACGTCAACCCAGTTCTCTCAGTATCATCTGCAGGATGATGATGTCCTTGAAATTGTTCAATTCGTCGGTGGCGGTTAATCCCGCGACCGACGAATTTTTAATGGATGGCACCCTGCATTTACCTGCAGGAGTCACATCATATTCATTTCATAGAAGAAAGGCACACTACATGGATTCACTTATTATTGCCGGGAGAACATTTCAGTCAAGGCTAATGGTCGGGACCGGTAAATTCAGTTCAAATAGCGCAATGGTTGCTGCCATAGAAAATTCGGCATGTGAAATTGTCACGGTAGCCTTACGCCGTGTGAACATCAATCATCCGGAAGATTCGCTACTAAAACATATTGACAGAAGTCGCTATCTACTGCTGCCCAACACAAGTGGTGCCAGAGATGCTGAAGAAGCGATCAGACTGGCAAGGCTGGCAAAAGCTGCCGGCTGTGAGCCCTGGATCAAGCTTGAAGTTACCCCCGACCCATATTACCTGCTCCCTGACCCAGTAGAAACGTTAAAAGCTGCCGAAGTTCTGGTCAAAGAAGGCTTTATTGTCCTGCCCTATATGCCAGCAGATCCAGTTCTCGCCCGGCGCCTGGAAGAGGCAGGCACAGCAACGGTCATGCCGCTTGGAGCCCCAATCGGTACAAATCGCGGCATAAGAACACGCGACCATATAGCCATCATTATTGAGCAGGCAAACATCCCTGTCGTTGTCGATGCCGGTCTTGGAGCACCATCTCATGCGGCTCAAGCCATGGAGATGGGGGCGGATGCCGTGCTGGTTAATACTGCCCTGGCAGATACGCCTGAGCCGGGAGCTATGGCCAGGGCATTCAAAAAAGGAGTCGAGGCAGGTCGCGAAGCATTTCTAGCAGGGCTTGGCCAACAGCGTAAACATGCCGAAGCATCAAGTCCGTTAACCGGATTTCTAAGGGATTAAAATGAGCTTTATCGACCTTATCAACAGCCATCCGGTTAAAGATATCCAAGCGAGAATCGATACCACAACTCCCGAAGATATTGCTCGCTGTTTGCTAAAAACCAGATTAACCATAGATGATTTTGTCCATCTTATTGCCCCCGCAATTACGAATGAGCAACTTGAACAGATGGCCCGCAAAGCTCATCAGATAACAACCCAAAGGTTTGGTAGAACTATCCAGATGTATGCCCCGATCTATCTATCAAACGAATGTCATAACGGCTGCAAATATTGTGGATTCAGTGCTGATAACCATCTGATAAGACGAACTCTTACCTTTAATGAAGCGGAACGGGAGGCGCAGTATTTAAGCCAACAGGGATTTCGGCATCTGCTGCTCCTGACCGGGGAGGCTCCTGAGAGTGCGGGTATTGATTATCTGGAATCTGCAATTCATACGATTAAAAAATATTGCGGATCGCTCTCGATTGAGGTTTTCCCGATGGACGATAAAGGGTATGAACGGATGGTGAACGCAGGAGTCGACGGTCTGACACTCTATCAGGAAACTTATAATCGCAAACGCTATCAAGACCTTCATCCCTACGGCCCGAAAAGTGATTATCTTTTTCGTCTGGAAGCTCCTGAGCGGGCAGGAATAGCAGGAATGCGCAGGATCGGCATAGGAGCGTTACTGGGCCTGGATGAAGGCCTGGGTGATATTTACTATACCGCCCTGCATGCCCTTTACCTGGCACACAAATTCTGGAAAACTCAAGTAACTATTTCCTTTCCCAGGCTGCGTCCAGCACAAGGCGGGTTTCAGCCCAAAGCAATCATCACTGACCGCCAGTTGACGCAGTTCATATGTGCCCTGCGCTTACTGCTTCCCGATGCGGGACTGATTCTTTCTACTCGGGAGAGCACCCAACTCAGAAACAACCTGCTCCCCCTTGGCATCACCCAGATGAGTTCTGGATCAAGCACTGCTCCAGGAGGGTATTCTCTTGAAAACAATAATGAAACAGAGCAATTTGCCATTAACGATGAGCGTTCTCCCAAACAACTGGAAGACTATTTACACACCCAGGGGTATGAAGCGATATGGAAAGACTGGGATGCGGCATTTCTAAACAAAGTCATTTAAGGAACAAAAATGAATGCATTGCCTAAATTGTATTTAATAACTGACAGGAAGTTATTCCCCACAACAAAGGCATTTCTCGATAAAATTGAAGAGTTACTTCAGGCTGGCATTAAAATGCTTCAAATCAGAGAAAAAGACCTGTCAACAGCTGCCCTTTATGACCTATCCGTAGAGCTGCGCAAAATATCAAAACAGTATGGTGCACTATTACTAATAAACGACCGTGTAGATATCGCTCTGGCCTGCCAGGCTGACGGGGTTCACTTAGGGGGGACGTCTTTACCTGTAAGCTTAGTGCGGAAAATGCTCGGGCCTGACAAAATCATCGGGGTATCAGCCCACAATGAAACGGAAATATTAAAAGCAGCCCAAACCGGTGCAACCTTTGTAACTTTCGGACCTATTTTCTATACAGCTTCGAAAGCAGGTTACGGCTCTCCTGTCGGCCCTGAAGCATTAACGAAAGCCTGCCAAAAAGCGCCCTTGCCAATTTATGCTCTCGGCGGCATAAAACCCTCGAATGTGTCATCCCTAAAAGCGTCTGGAGTTTATGGAATTGCTGCAATTAGTGCCTTGCTTGAAGCTAAAAATTCAGCACATACCTGTAGCGTATTTATTCTTTAAGAAACCTGCGGAGGTTAGAACATAAAAAAGCCACATCTGGTAAGATGTGGCTTTTTTTATTATAAAATGGCGGGGCTGACGGGACTTGAACCCGCGACCTCCGGCGTGACAGGCCGGCGTTGTAACCGACTCTACTACAGCCCCTTATGGTGGGCGAAGAGGGGCTCGAACCCCCGACATCCTGCTTGTAAGGCAGGCGCTCTCCCAGCTGAGCTATTCGCCCTATTAATACCTTATATCAGTGGCGGGGCTGACGGGACTTGAACCCGCGACCTCCGGCGTGACAGGCCGGCGTTGTAACCGACTCTACTACAGCCCCGCAGAATAAAAGAGGAAGTAAAAGGGCCATTTATCTTGAAGAGGGACACCCGTTACTTCCTACTTCTACTTTTTATCTTATCTTGAGGCGATACTCAGTTTACTGCGTCTTTCAAAGCCTTGCCTGCTTTGAATTTAGGCACTTTAGCAGCAGCAATTTCAATGGCTTCGCCGGTTTGAGGGTTTTTACCGGTACGAGCAGAACGCTCGCCAACGCTAAAGGTTCCGAAACCCACCAGAGCAACTTTATCACCAGCTTTAAGCGCGTCAGTAATAGCTTCAGTAAAAGCTTTCAATGCACCTTCTGCATCAGTCTTGCTCAGCCCCGCCTTTTCTGCCATTGCATTGACCAGATCCGCTTTAGTCACAGCATACCTCCTAGAAGTTATTAAGTAATTTAAAAATTGAAAACGCGATCATGTATATCAGGTTTACAAAAATACTGTCAAGTTGTTTTTCCCACCAATATGGGCTTTGCCGCGACTTTAACGACCTTTTTTATTGCTTATCAACTGGCGGCATTAAAGCTCGATCAAGAACCAGATCCATATGATCGACATCTTCAACAGAAAGTGTTTTTAATACATCTTGGGGTATCTCTGCAAGGTCTTTTTTATTGTCCTTAGGAATTAATACCTGAGTGATGCCCCCACGCCTTGCTGCAAGCAACTTTTCCTTTAATCCCCCAATGGGAAGAACCCTGCCACGCAAAGTGACTTCACCCGTCATGGCCAGATCCTTGCGAACCGCACGCCCTGTCAAAGCCGAAGTAATTGCCGTCGCCATGGTAATACCCGCAGAAGGGCCATCTTTGGGAACCGCCCCCTCTGGAACGTGAATATGCAGGTCGATTTCGGAATAAAAATCCTTATTCAAACCAAGCTCCTGCCACCTCGACCTCACATAACTGAGTGCAGCCTGGGCAGATTCTTTCATAACATCTCCAAGATGCCCGGTAACCGTCAGCTTCCCCTTTCCTGGCAGACAGGTCACTTCAATGGACAACAATTCTCCACCGGTCTGAGTCCACGCAAGACCGGTAGCAACACCGACCTGATCAGTCTGTTCACGCATACCATACTGAAATTGGGGGACACCAAGATATTTAGCGACCTGAAACTCTCCAACTGAAAAAACCTTGTTTGTTCCTTCAGACAAAGCGCGTTTCGCCAATTTTCGCATAATTGCAGCAATATTCCGATCAAGACTGCGTACTCCAGCCTCGCGGGTATATCGACGAATAACTTCGTAAAGAGCACGATCAGAAAAACGAATATTATCCAGATCAAGGCCGTGATTTTCAGCCTGCTTATTCAACAGATATTTACGAGCGATGTTAAGTTTTTCCTCTTCACTGTAACCAGCGATACTAATGACTTCAAGGCGATCATGTAATGGCCGCGGAATAGCGTGAAGATCATTGGCTGTGGCCACGAACAAAACCTCTGAGAGGTCATAATCCACATCAAGAAAGTGATCACCGAAGTTGTGATTCTGTTCAGGATCAAGGACTTCCAGCAGAGCTGAAGACGGATCGCCACGAAAATCCGTACTCATCTTATCGATTTCATCGAGCATAAATACAGGATTCTTGACCCCCGACTTGCGTAGGCTCTGAATAATTTTACCCGGCATAGCGCCAATGTAGGTACGTCTATGCCCTCTTATTTCAGCCTCGTCACGCACCCCCCCGAGGGAAATCCGGATAAATTTCCGTTGCAGAGCTTTGGCTATCGACTGCCCAAGAGAGGTTTTGCCCACCCCGGGAGGTCCAACAAGACACAAAATTGGCCCCTTAATACGCTTAACCATCGCCTGTACCGCAAGGTACTCAAGGACACGCTCCTTGACTTTTTCAAGGCCATAGTGATCTGCTTCAAGAATCTCTTCAGCTTTTTCGAGATCGTAACGATCCTTGGTGCCCTTCTGCCAGGGAAGGGCCAACAGCCACTCTATATAATTACGGACAACAGTAGCCTCTGCAGACATTGGGGACATCATCTTCAATTTCCGCAACTCAGCATAAGCTTTTTCAGTTGCCTCCTTTGACATCCGCTTTTTCTTTATCTGCTCTTCAAACTGACTAATCTCCTGTTTGAATTCATCATGCTCACCAAGTTCTTTCTGGATGGCTCGCATCTGCTCATTAAGATAATACTCCTTCTGGCTGCGCTCCATCTGGTTTTTAACCCGACTGCGAATCCTGCTTTCAATCTGCAGTATTTCAATCTCTTGCTCTAAAAGAGCTAAAAGGTGCTCTAGCCTGTCAGTCGGGTCAAGCAACTCAAGGATTTCCTGTTTTTCAGCAATAGGAATCTGAAGATGCCCAGCGACGGTATCGGCAAGACGGGAAGGATCGTCAATACCACTAATAGATGCGCTGACTTCAGCTGGAAGTTTTTTACTCAACCCAACATAGGTTTCAAAGGTGGAGTTAATGGCCCGCATAACAGCAGTAAGCTCTGAACGATCAGAAATTGACTCTTCCAGAGGAATAATATCTGCTTCAAGCAATGATTCAGTTTTTAAAAAGGACCCAATCTGTCCGCGCCAGATCCCCTCAACCAAAACTTTAACTGTTCCGTCAGGAAGTTTTAGCAGTTGCACAATCTTACCAACGGTACCAACCTGAAACAGATCATCCTGTTCTGGGTTATCAACCTTCGGATCTTTCTGACTGGTAAGAAAAATTAGCTTATCGCTATCCTGAGCCTTTTCCAAAGCGCCTATAGACTGAGCACGGCCAACAAATAAAGGAGCAACCATATAGGGGAAGATAATAATATCCCTTAACGGAAGTAATGGCAGGACGCGCCTTTCAGGATGATGTTCGGTAAAAATGGTTTCGGACATAACAAAGCCTTAAAAAATGAGAAAAGGAGTGCAGTCACAATAACCACACTCCCGGCATATTCAAAATATCAAATCAATGGACTTTATGCGCTTTCTGCAACATCATAAAGAATGATCGGCTTGGCGCCTTTTGTAATGACTTCTTCATTAAGAACGACTTCCTTGACACGATCTTGAGAAGGAATATCATACATAACGTCAAGCATTGCATTCTCAAGAATAGAGCGCAAGCCACGGGCCCCAGTCTTGCGAATGAGCGCTTCCTTCGCAACGGCAATCAATGCACCATCAGTAAATTTGAGATGAACCTTTTCCATCTCAAATAATCGTTGGTATTGTTTCATCAGTGCGTTTTTAGGCTCGCGAAGAATCTGAATCAGCGCTTCTTCATCCAGCTCCTCAAGAGTCGCAATAACCGGGATACGACCGACAAACTCTGGAATAAGTCCGAATTTAAGCAGATCAGCGGGTTGAACCTTAGGCAACAGCTGGCTTAAATCTTCTTCTTTAAATGAGCGCACTTCAGCACCAAATCCCATGGCCTTGGACCCAATGCGCCGACTGATAATTTTTTCAAGACCGGCAAACGCGCCACCACAAATGAACAGAATATTTGTTGTATCGACTTTAAGAAACTCTTGTTGTGGATGCTTTCTTCCACCTTTGGGTGGAACACTGGCTGTCGTTCCTTCAATAATCTTCAGCAAAGCCTGCTGAACCCCCTCCCCGGACACATCACGAGTAATCGAGGGAGATTCGGATTTACGGGCTATTTTATCAACTTCATCAATATAGATGATGCCTTTTTGCGCCTTATCCAAATCATAATCAGCCGCCTGCAGCAAGCTCAGTATAATATTTTCGACATCCTCGCCGACATACCCTGCCTCGGTAAGGTTAGTTGCATCCGCAATGGTAAACGGAACATCCAAAACCTTAGCCAACGTTTGCGCTAAAAGAGTTTTGCCACTACCAGTAGGTCCGAGCAATAGGATGTTACTTTTCTGAATTTCTATATCATCATGTTTTTCAGAAAATTCTACCCGTTTATAGTGGTTATAAACGGCAACCGAGAGTGTTTTCTTAGCTCTTTCTTGCCCAACCACGTACTCGTCAAGAACTTCTTTAATTTCCACTGGTTTAGGTAACTGCTTCGACTCTGCCCCAGAGGCCTGGTCAAGACGGGCTTCTTCATCGATAATATCGTTACAGAGCTCTATACACTCATCACAAATGTAAACAGTCGGACCAGCTATCAGCTTTTTGACTTCATCCTGTGACTTGCCGCAGAACGAGCACGTCAATTGGCTGTTTTCATCCTTAGAACTCACCTATTACACCTCCGCCATGCAATTGTTTCAGCTTTTTCTTTCAACGATTGAATCGATAATACCATAACTGCATGCGGTTTCGCTATCCATGAAAAAATCTCGTTCCGTATCGTTGCTGATTTTCTCAAGAGTCTGACCGGTATGACTTGCAAGAATTCCGTTCAAAGACTCACGCATCCGTAAAATCTCCTGTGCATGAATACTGATATCAGTAGCCTGTCCCTGGAAACCGCCAAGAGGTTGATGGATCATGATCCGAGCGTTCGGCAAAGCATAGCGCTTTCCTGCAGCACCAGCGGCAAGTAGAACAGCCCCCATACTTGCTGCCTGTCCAACACAGATTGTCGACACAGGAGCTTTCAAGTATTGCATAGTGTCATAAATAGCCATCCCAGCAGTAACTACCCCACCAGGGGAGTTAATATAGAGATGAATATCCCGATCAGGATCTTCAGACTCCAGGAACAGCATCTGAGCTATAATGAGGTTAGCCATATGGTCTTCAATAGCCCCCCCTAGGAAGATAATCCGATCTTTCAGCAGTCGACTATATATATCATAGGCACGTTCGCCCCGACCGCTATCTTCAACAACCATAGGTACTAAACTCATGTCGAACTCCTATTCTTCTTCATCTCCAACGTTGTCTGGAGTGATGACTTCTTTTTCAACTTCAGTAATCTTAGCGTTGTCACGCAGATACTGAGTTACCTTATCATGAACAATTTGAGATTTCAGACCAGACTTTGCCTGTTCATTACCAAAGTACTGTTGTACTTGCTCCAACGGAGCATTATTACTGTCCGCAAGTTCTTTAATCTTTGCTTCAACATCTTCATCACTTGCGTCAATATTTTCCTGCTTTGCAATAGCGGCAATGAGCAAATCGGCCTTAACCTGCTGTTCAGCCATATCACGATAAGTCGCAGCAAAGCTGTCATCATTCATCCCAAGCATCTCAAAGGTCATCCCCTGAGACTTCAGTCTCTGAGAAAAGCTGTCTTTAAGATACATGAGTTGGTTTTTGACCATACCCTCAGGAACATCAAAAGGATTGCGGCTGATCAACTCATTGACGATGCTTTCAGTCACCTGCGTCTCACTTCGTTCAGCTTCAAGAGCGATTGTATTCTCCTTAAGGCGCTGACGTAAAGCCTCCATATTTTCAGCATCGAACTGTTTTGCAAATTCATCGTTGAGCTTAGGAACAACTTTTTCTTTTATTTCTTTCAGCACCACTTTAAATACAGCGGCCTTACCAGCAAGATCCTTGGATCCGTAACCTTCAGGGAAGGAGACTTCAATATCCTTCTCCTGATCACGCTTCATGCCGGCAACCTGGTCCTCAAACCCGGGGATAAAACTATTTGATCCGAGTTCAAGCTGATAATCCTGTGCCGCTCCATTGGCGAAGGCAGTGCCATCAATAAAACCCTCAAAATCGATAATGACAGTATCCCCTTCACGGGCAACCTTGCGCTTACTGACTTCCAGCTGGGCATGATTTTCAGCCATACCGTTCAGCTGCCTGTCAACAGTACTTTCATCATAAGGCAAAACTTCCTTATCAACTGCAATACCGGTATAATCTTTAGCTTCAACAGCCGGACGAATTTCAACTTCTGCTTCGTAAGTAAAAGGCTTTCCGGCTTCGACTTCACTTGATTCGACAACCTGAGGCTGGGAAACAGCGTCAATTTTCTCATCTACTATAGCCTTATAAAGGCTGTTATTAATCAGGGCACCGACTGTGTCGTACTGAGCTTTAGGTCCGAAATGCTGTTCAAGAATAGCCCGCGGCACCTTGCCTTTACGGAAACCTTTAATATTAGCAGTCTTTGCAATCTTCTTGTAAGCATTGTTCAACTCAGAGGCAACAACATCCTCTGCAACCTCAATATAAAGTTTCTTTTTAATGGAGCTAAGCTCTTCAACCCTGACGTTCATTCAAAAAATTCCTTCCTGATTTGGTAATTATTTTATAGAGCTGGAAGTTTAGACAACTCGAATCTATCACATTCTGCCACCTTGATGACAAGGAGTCTCTTCCTAAGGGAATGGTGCGAGAGGGGGGACTCGAACCCCCACGTCGAAGGACACTGGTTCCTAAGACCAGCGCGTCTACCAATTCCGCCACTCTCGCAATCGACCTACAAAGAAACAATGCCCACCCTCCCATACCCACCCTAACGGGATCTCGAGCAAGGAAGGTGAGCATAGTACATTTTGAATGGGGTGAGTGAAGGGGATCGAACCCTCGACGCCTGGAGCCACAATCCAGTGCTCTACCAACTGAGCTACACCCACCAGAAAAACCCGGCCATGTTACGGAAATGACTATCCCTTGTCAATTCAAAAATGGCGCGCCAGGAAGGATTCGAACCCTCGGCCTACGGATTAGAAGTCCGTTGCTCTATCCAGCTGAGCTACTGGCGCATTAGTCGTTAACAACGAACAGCTACCTGGCTAGGTAGGGTGCGTTTCTAGCATGCCAAAATAAGTTTTGCAAATAAAATTTTTGAGCTGAGGCAAAAAAATTAATCAAGCCCCAAAGCAGGGTCCTCGGAAAAAATATCCGTCTCCGAACGACACCCTTCCTCAGGATTTAACGGGTTGGAAATACTCATATTGTCAACAATAGCTTCAGGGTCTCCTGAAAAAGGATCACTGACTTTACGCCGGGAAGAAACGGCTGATTTAACATGTGTAACCGTGCGCTGCAAACGCTCAAGGCCAGAGCTTAATCCAGGATCCTCATCAAAGGGATCAATCAGACCTTGCGTTTCAAGTGGCAAATCAAAGAAGCTGTCTTCTGCAAAAAAATCTGTTCTATAAGCACCACCGGCATCATGGCTGGCAGAAAAGGAAGCAATAGACAGCGCAAAAAGCTGCTTTATCTCCCGAAGCAACGAACTCGGTTCAGGCAGACCTTCTTTATATAAAGAGGATAATTGCAACAGCCAATCACAAGCCAACCGGAGCAAATCGGCATCCGACTTGTGTATGGTTGTAGCGGCCCTGACATGCCGATCTAAGAGCTCACGGATATCTGCCACCAATATAATGGCTGACTTGCAGGATGAAGAAGTACAGCCATTCATCAGTTCATCGGAACGGGTCATCATCTCTTTTAACCGCGCCTGCTTACCGATTCCAGTGCTCAAAAATTCCTGCAGCTTCACAATATAATGGTCGACCATTTCAAAGTCGCTTTTATTTTGCATAGACATTTACACCCTCTCTGACACCTGCTTGTCGCCCACCAGGTCAACCATTAAGCGACATAAAGCGATTCCAGATAGAAAATGAGTATCAATTCAAAAGCAGCCAGACACCGTGAACTCATTTATTCGGTGGCGACATACGCTCAGCATATACATAAGGCAACACCATAAAGGTCAGCCCTCAAAATACACCCTAAAAAAAGGCGCCATCCGTTAACCACGCACAGCATTAAGATGGAAATCAACAGGGACCTGTACCTTACAGGGGACCGATCCCCCCCCAACGTGGGCCGGTACAAATTTCCACCGGTAAACAGTTTTACGCGCAGCCTTATCCAGCACACGGTAACCACTCGACTTCATCAATGAAACTTTGTCAACCGTACCATCCACGCTAACAGTGACTTCAAGCAGTACCCTCCCCTGCCATCCGCGCGAGCGGGCAACATCAGGATAATCAGGTTTTGGGTTTACGTCATACAGAGGCAGAGCCTGCATAGTGCCGGCTTCTGGATTTTGTTCCCCTCCATCTTTGACCAAAACCGAAGCATCATTATAGTCATGAACTGGAACCGAAGCCCCAATCTGCTTCCCTGACTGGGCATCATTACCGAATAAATGATCAACGGCTGCGAAAACAGGAGACTGAACGACAAAAGGACTCGCAAGAGCGGCCTGGTACTCATCGACATCCTGCCTGCCTGTTTCGGCGGTTTTTCTGGAAAACTGATCAACAGCTGCGTCCAGATCTGAAATCACTAATGGGTCCGCAGGTTCGACCTCTGCTGCTCGCTTACCGCGAGCCTCCTGGCGCTTCACTATAGAGTTTTCCCCAATGGCCTGGTTCTTAATGTTCACAACAGGCAAAGGAGATACCAAAGAAGGCTCTTGTACCTTCGCCGCTGCTGCTGACACAGGCGCAATCGCAACATCAGGACTCAACTTACGCTCCGGCCTAAAATCGTAATATGTCGCTGAAACAAAAGAAATCCCGGACTGGGAAGACCGATCACTTGCCATATTCCGATATTGAGAGCAATTCAAAAGTGCAAACACTAAAACATGCACAATACAGGAAAATAGACAAAACCCGATAAATTTCCCGTTATCACAAAAACCCATAAGCCCTATCTATGCCATATTTTGTTATTTTTCCCAATAACTCCTTGATCAAATATCGATTTTACTGATAGTTTGTCCAATCGATTTTAGCTACAAAAGAGTTACAAATTCGTATCCAACGATGTTTTTTTAAAGATAAAGATAGCGTTTTATATGTCCAATAACAAGGCCTGCTATACAACTCCAGTACTTATAATACTGATTATCATTCTGCTGCAGAGCATTTCTTTTTCGGCAGAGCTAGATAATACATCTGCATCCGATGATAAAACAATCCCTTCCCTGCCAACCATCCATGTTGAAGCGCCAAGAATAGCCGCAACAACAGGAACAGTTATTCTTGACAAACAGTTGATTGAAGATTTACCAACCAGAAATGGCAGCGAAAATGAACTTATTGGAATCGCACCGGCCGTTCAGTATAGTGAAAACTACAACTTATCCCAATCCGGGGGAGAGATATACCCCCCTCCGGTGAGCATATCGGGAAGTCGATTTTACGACAATCATTATACAATTGACGGTCTTGACAATACCAGTATTCTCAACCCCGGCAGCGATATGTATAATGATTCATACACCCTGCCGGGAACACCTCAGAAACAATTTCTGAATCCGCGATTAATCGAACAGATTACAATCTTCAACAGCAATATTCCAGCTGAATTTGGCGGTTTTACTGGTGGACAGATCAACGTCAAAACAATTGAACCCACCCCTGAATTCTGGGGCCAGCTCAGTTACCGAACAACCAATGACCAGTGGACCAAATTCCATATTGAATCAGAAGACAAAGAAGAATTCTTCGCTGCTGAAAGTTCTGAATATCAACCGAAATTCAACAAGCAGGATTTTGGGCTGATTTTAAATACTCCCTTAAGCAATGGAACCTCTGTTCTTACTGCATATCAGAAGACTATCTCAGAAATAGAGCAGAACTCTGCAGATGGAGCTAAGACCAATCGACGTGAAAAAGAAAACGTACTGCTAAAAGCAAACCACTTTTTCAACAACAGCACCCAGATAACTTTTACAGGCCTATATTCTCCAACCCATAACAGTTATTTCCTTAAAGATTTTCACAACAGTAATTACAGCATTGATCGGAATGTCTACTCTCTGAATCTGGAAGTAGAAAAAGATTTCTCCTTCGGCCAATTGTCTATTCAAACCGGCCATGCTGCCCATCAAATTAAACGCAATGCGCCATTGAACCGCTTTATATGGAATACAAGTTCGGAAGAACTTAACCGTGAGGGGGGCAATGGCAACCTTGAATATAGCGAAAGAGAAATCAGTTTCAAATCGAAGTTAAAGATCAAGTCTTTCAACATGAGAGAAACTAACCATCATATTGATATCGGTGTTGAGGCCGGTTACGAAACAACAGGATACCTGCGCCCAAAATCTTCTTCGACTTACGCTTCTGCACAAGTAGCTGCAGACACGATCTGCAGCCCTGGCGATCCGGCCTGCCTTGAGGGTGATCGCTATTTAAAAATCAAGACAACCTATAATGAAGCCGACACTTCTGATTCAAACACCCAGTTGAGATTTTTTATTCAGGACTCAATGGTCTGGAAACGCTTAGAACTATTTCCAGGATTGCGCGTCAATTATGACAGTCTAACCGAAGATGTTAATTTTGCCCCACGCCTGTCGAGCTCTCTCGATTTTTTCGGTGATGGCTCAACCATTATGTTTGCAGGACGAAACAAATATTACAGTAGTACCCTTCTTGAACCAGGGACATACAGTTACACATTCTATAACCGTGATTCCAGCACTCAAAATTGGTATGTCAAAAACTACAATAATTTCATAACCGCAGATATAAAATCTCCAAGCACTACAGAGACGACCATAGGGGTTATTCAGAAAATCTTTGGGGGAGAGCTGAAAGGTCAATATATACACAAGGAAAGTAAAAATGAATTTGCCCGGACCCACATTACGACAAAGGAAAATACAGAAACTATTGATAGTGGCACAAAAACAGTTACATACAATACTTACTATCTAAACAATGATGGTCAGTCTGAGTATGAGAGTATGCTTTTGAGTTGGCAGAAAACCTGGGAGCAACACTATTTTGAAATCAACAGCACCTGGCAGGTTTCGACAACATCAAATGGTGTTTATACGGATAATTTTGACCGTGAAGATGCAAGGGAAACATATTGGTACGAAGGAAAAGAATATTACAAATATGAAAAACCAAAAGCAGATTTCAACCGGCCAACGGTTGTAAATATGATCTACAGATGGCAGATCAACGAAGCTGTCAACTTCACCAACACACTGAAATACCGTGGCCAGTACTGGACCTTAAGATACGCCGGGACGCAACCAAGTGTCCTTAATCCAGACCAGGAACGAGATCCTTTTATCTACAAAAAAGTCAAAGCTAAAAGCGCTCTCACGGTTGACTGGTCTGTCAACTGGAGAGTCCTCGGAATCGATAATTACGATATTATTGTAAACCTCGATATCCTGAATGTTTTCAACAAACGCAATAAACAGGGTTACCTTTTTAACAACTACGATATCGGGCGCCAGTTCTGGTTAGGAATCGATTTCAATTTTTAACAACAACAGCATCTTTTACAACAATCAGATGAGATCCGGCTGAAATATTCAAATCATAGTGCCCAACATTACTGATTCCGCTAAAACCGATCACAGCTTTTCCACTATAAATCTTAATATGGTCTGACACATGAGGCAAAGGAAGGGTCAAAATACTGCCCTTGGTTCTGGGTAAATATAATAATCCATCCCCCAACACAGGGTAGCGCGCCAAAGATGGCAATTCCATCTTCCCGACAACAAAAGGTTTGTGAGCATCCTCGATATTAACCAGATCAATTCCATCCGTATCATTCAAGATCAATGCAAGTGAATCTTGTAGCAAAATACCTTTACTTCCCCCAGACAGGCCCAACGATGAAACAATTTTGGAATTCACCGGATCACGAACATCCGCAATCATCAAACCGGAACGCCCATTTGCGATATATGCAAATCCATTTTTCACCTGGACATCAATTGCCATGGCAAACTGGCTCATAGGGAAAGGTAACGTTAGGTGGCTTTTTAAGTTCAACTCACCTTGTTCTGACACGGAAAATATCAACAGTCCGTTCTCCTTTGTTGCCACAAAAAGGAAACCACGATCAAAGACCATAGCAAGTGCATGCAAGTCGGGCAAACGAGCAGTAACAACAGGTTCGGACAAATTATTAAAATCGATACATTCAATTCCGTAAATGCCCCTGGAACTAATAGCAAAATGCTGCCAGACAGCAAGATGTGAAGCGGTAATATGAGGCCATCGGGTTAGCTCAACCGGATCTGGCGCACTCGTATCAAAAATCTCAATACCATCCGACCCCTGAGTAACAAACAGAAGGTTTCCAGAAGAAGCGAATGAAGTCGATGGAGAGACCGAAAGAGATCGTAATTTTTGTTTTGGATCACTTTTCTCAATATAATAAGCGCCTTGAGTTCCCAATGCGACATAGACATTACGCTTATCAAGAAAAAGATCATTAACCGGATAGGGAATTTCATACAGCTTAGCCACTTGAGCGGAAGTAAGGCTATGTCGGTTAAACACCCTTAACCCCTTGTTTCTTCCCGTAACAAAGAGATAATCACCGGCTTCTTCAAGAGTCGTAATCTTATCGGACAGAAAGTAATTAGATGTGCCCTCAAAGGAGTTCAAATTAAAACAGGAAATTGCAGAAAAGTTTTTAAATAAATAAAGCCCGGATTTTCCTGAAAAAAGTTTTTCAACTGTATTTATTAAGGGTTTCTCAAAAATAGGTTCAATATGACCATTATTATTGACACGAAATCCGGCAAGCCCTGCTCGCGAGGCCGTATAAAACCCTTCATGACTGAAAGAAGAACTTATGGCCGACTCGGTGCGAACGACCCGATCTATTTCAGCAAGATGTCCTGCGCTGTCGATACTATAAGTAATGACGCTGCGCTGTCTTTTACTGAACACGACCAGATAATCATCGATTATTCCAATATCCGAAATGAAATAACCCAACACAGACGGGGCCATCAGAGGATGGTAAACATTACGAATATCGAAACAGACAAGCCCTTGTTGCCCCATGGCAACAAAAAGAAATCCATGGGAATAACAGAGTTTAACCACTGGATGGGAAAGTTTAAAGGAACTTAAAGTCTCGAGATGATCTGCATCAATGATTTTAAAAAAAGTAAGACCGGTCTTGCCGCCCCCTGCTATCAGCACATCATCAACTATCAATAGAGCAGTAACAGCTTGATCCGTTAAATATTCCCCTAGCAACCGCGGTCGTTGCGGATTACTTACGTCAATGGCATACAAACCTCTGTCGTTGGTGGCAAGGTAAAGGACATCATTATGCAGCACAGAATCATTGAAATATCCGGCGAGAGGAAGAGTTGCGATAACAGCCTGCTTGTTATCAACATTAGGCGTCAAAACAGCTTGGATATTTGTGGGAAATTTGCTCCCCTCTATGGTCATGGAAAATGAATCTTTGTGCGCAATCAAAACTTGGGAATTTGAAACGATTAGAGGCAGCGAACTGGTATCGCTCTGAGCAAAACCGAAGTACCATAAAGCGAAAATCAGCGCACAGCCACCAAGAAAAGGAATCATTCTCAGTGAAGAATAGGAGACTTTAAACTTCACCCTGAAACCTTCCGATCAATATCAAAATAAGTTGACTCAACAAGATAACTTTCGAGCTTTTGTAGTTCAGCTGGGAGCAGCGGTTTATTCAACACCAGATCAAAACCGTGCTTATTACCGAAGGAGAATGATTTTTTAGTAATGGCTACGTAAATATTATCCGAGCACTCGTCCCTGATATCTTTTAGAGAATGTAAATCCTGATGTTCAACATCAAAAAACAGAATCGCTTTGCAAGTATTAAGTGGAAGATTTGTCGCTTTGAAATATTGGTAATCAGAAGATGATGCAATATTTTTAATAACTTTTTGAATCCCAAGTCTCAACAGTTCTCTACTTGCAGCATTTTGACTGAAAATATATGCCTCTGGCAGTGACTCCTGTACGTGCGAGGGTGCCTTTTGCGATTCTGCGCTAGAGAGCATTTGCCCGGGAAGGTTTATTTCTTTGATAATAGACCGATAAAGGCTGTTCCAAGTAATCGGGTAGTGCAGCAAAACCTCGCCAGCAGGTAAATCTACAAGTTGTGAACGATCAAGACAAAGCCAGAAGACATGCAAATCAGATAATTGTTTATTTTGTTGAATAAGAGCGTTTATAACGTCCTTGGCAGCAATACTTATATCGACATAGCAATAGCGCAAGGCCGGAGAGCGCTTGTACGCTGAAGCTAAAAACACTAAAGCATCGGCCGGGTCTCTATAACAATTGATAGAGACGCCAAGCTGATGAAGATTCCTTAACAGCACACGACTGTTAAGATTGTTTGGAACACAAACGAAGGCCTCGATTTCCCGCTGATTCTGGGGCAGAGGAAAAGATTTTCGAGATAATATGGGCAGCGATAAAAAGACACGAAAAACGGTTCCACCTCGTGGCCTGGATTCTACAGAAATACGACCGCCCATAAGATTGACCAACTGTTTAACGATGGCCAAACCAAGCCCTGCTCCTGCCTTCTCTCGTGTATCTGAACCATCGACCTGATAAAAAGCGTCAAAAACTGTGGCCTTTACACTATCATCAATCCCCTCCCCTGAATCTTCAACCTCTATAACGAAGTCCCCAAGTTGTGAACTATGCCCGGCACATAGAAGCCTGACGATAACATGGCCTGTAGACGTAAATTTGATTGCGTTACCGATCAGATTCAAAAGAATTTGGCGAATTCTCATTTCATCTGCACGAACTGTCCAGGTTGCGGACAGTGGTATATCCGCCACCAACTGCAATCCTTTGTCAAAAGCTTGAGGCGCTAGAAGTTCAACACAGGTTTCAACAATGTGGTAAATATCGACTTCGGCTGGGTTTAATGTCAGTTTGTTCGCTTCAATTTTAGAGAAATCAAGAACATCACTAATGAGTTGCAGTAATTCCTGCCCACTGTTGCCAACGGTCCTGACCAGTAGTCGCTGATGAGAATCCAGTTTCGTTCTCAGCAATAGCTCATTCATGCCTAAAACACCAATCAAAGGCGTTCTTAATTCGTGCGTCATGCGCGACAAGAAGTCAGATTTAGCCTGATTTGCTTCATCGGCCTGAACTTTAGCGGATTCGAGTTTTTCAATTGCACAGCTTAGTTCCCAGGTCCGCTCCCGAACAGCATTTTCAAGAAATTGTTGATGCCGATCGAGTGTTTTCTGATGTTTCTCTACCTGGCCAAGCATCGTATTAAAACCATCCACCAGAATGCCGATTTCATCCTCTGTCTGTTTTTCGGCACGCAATGAATAGTCTTTATTCTGGGATATTTGCAGCATAAGCTGAGCGAGGTTCAGCAATGGAGCAGAGACTGGTTTCTGCATGATGCCAGCAAGATAAAAGGACAGGAAAACCAAGAAGACAAAAGCAAGAGAAAGGCCAATCAAGGCCCCGTGAAAACCACTATAGAAGGCACTTAAATCGCTTAATAAATAAAGAGACCCAACCAGCTTTCCATCAAAATAAATAGGCGTAAAACTGCTGTAATAGCTCTGTGAAAAATTCATCGTCCCCTGCTGCTCAGCAAAGCGTGCAGGAGACCATTCATAAGAAGAGAAGTCAATTTTCAGAGCTGTCAAAGCGAGCTCATTACGGTTGGGCGCTAAATATTCAGCGACAGGGGTCCCGTTAGCATCAAAAAGGTAGCAGGCATGAATATTATTCAGACGGGATAAGGCTTGCAGTAGCTGTTCAATTTGGACAAACTGCTCTAGAATCAGAAATTGACGGACCTGTTCACTGAGTGAAGTGGCCAGGATGGTATTTTCATTTTTAATAGCAGCCTGCTTGGCATATAACTCAGAAGCCAGAAATACTCCGCCAACTACAACGAGCAAGATGGCACAAATCCCGGTAATCAGTATTGACAGCTTGCTCCTGATTGAGGATCGATTGTACAAGTTCAAACACCCCTCCACAATACGTTCAATTCATACAGACTACAAAACCAGAGTAAATTTGACCAAGCGCAAAAACCGATTTTGAAAAGAAAACAGATATTATTCCAGATCCATGCATTCATGACTTAAGCACTTACAATTACACCCCTACTCAAAAAATACAACGTGCACAAATCGAAAAATGTTGAAATACTAGCATCTTATTCATACCTGAATCCGTGAGGTAGCCAGTCGGCACTTTCACGCTTTGCCTGCGAACCCATTTTCGCAGTCAATTTTGATTCAAAGCTGACCTGATCTACTCCGATGAGCACAGGTAGCTACGTTCTTTGACAATTCAGCTGATTATTTTTTCGTTCGTCTTGCTCCTTTGTAAATTGAGGACGTGCGTGACTGTGCACGTCCTTGGCCGCGGTATTTTTCAGCACTGTACTGATGCGTTTCGACATTAGTCATAGGCAAAATGCTCATAGGTCTTGATGAAAGCCTGTGCCTGCCTGATCGCATGGCAACTGAATCGCAGCATCAAGCCATGGGCGTGACGAAGAAATCGGGCAGCGAAGTACATCAAATCCTGCAGTACGGTTTTGAGGCGCCGACGCTGTTTGGCTCGACGGGCCTGTTTTTTGTCCATCAGACCGACCTGGCCGATGGCCCGCAACAGATTGTACGCCAGCCCGGCACAGCTCATCACCAGAGCGTTGGTCGCAAGCTTGCCCGATGGCAGCCGCTCCAGATCCAGGTCGGTCTTGAGTTCGGAATGATACTGCTCGCACAGGGCATGCCCCTTGTAGAGTTCGATGATCGTCTCCTTGTTGCTGGAGAGACTGGTCCACCAGCCTTCAATCTCGATATCGGGAACCAGAAGTGGACCGTTTCGATCAAACCAGCGCTCAGAGGCACGCAGAACACGACGTACCTTGATGGTTTTGTCTTTGCCCTCGCCATCGTTGTAGGTCCGTTCAACCGTTTCCGTCATGATGGCGATCCGTTCGTCCTTGGTGTCTTTCACCAGCTTGCCGTGGGCAAAGATTTCCGTGGCTTTGATCGGAACATCGGTGTTGCGCGGATTCCATTTGATGATGAAGTCGGCCTTCTGCTCTTTCAGGGCGATCAATGTCGCCAGGGCATCATGGGCGCTGTCCAGTCGCACCAGCAGTGGGGCGTCGGTTAGCTGATGGGCTTTGTGCAAGGCCCGTAACAGCAGAGGGATAAATCCTTCCTGAGCATGCTGGGAACCGGGACGCTGTTCGATCTCCAAACACCAGCCTTCCAGTCCCAGCCAGACACCAAGAGGGGCGTAACCGTTAAAGCCTCGATACGTGTAGGAGACACCCTCTTTCTTGGTGTCCGAGTTGTCGAGAGTGAAAACATCCAGATCAAGAGGCATATGCCCAGTGGACAATGGCGAGAGTTGTGCCTTGGCTTTCTTGAGAAACTCCACCGAACAGAAGTCGACGATGATCCGCAAGACCTCGGCGAACTGATCGAGACGCTGCCGCAATGTTTCCTGTGAGGGCGTTTTGGTTAGCCCCAACGAGGTCCGAAAAAACTCATCGTCCTCAAAAAAAGGATGGATAGCGGCAAAATCGCTTTTACCCTGACAGAGCAGACCCAGATAGCTGCGCAGGACATCGGACGTGGCGATTCCCCGTTTGGGAGCCGCTTTATCGACCCGCGAAGCCAGCGAGGTATAGCGATTCAATGCCACACCGACCAGAGCCAGGCCAGACTGAGAGGTGTAAAATTCCTGCTTTGACTGCTCAAGCTTGAACCGGGGAAATGTCACAACCAAAACTCCTTGGGTGAAATTCGATGCGATTCAAGAATAGCAGAAAAGCACTGTAAAATCAGCTGATTGTCAAAGATCGAAAACAGTTTTAAGTTTGTTAACTCACGGATTCAGGTCATAGCCAACGGGAGCCCAAAGCTACCGCTTGCAATAAATCCCATAAAATTGACAGAGAAGGTAATAATATTAGCAAACCATGCCCAGTTTAAAGCAAAAAGTTCCCATCTTGCCACAATGCACAGAACTGAAGAGATATCAGCAACCACCATCTACCTTTGGCGGGTCAGGAACCGAAGACATTGCTTTCGAAAAGAGCAATTCCTTTGATTGCACAATTTTTAATAGTGCACTAAAGTATCTGACCACATTTGAAAGCGATATGGAGAAGATTGATATGCCCAAAATTAGCCTGCCAAAAGAACGCAAGGTCGGTCACCTTACTGTGTTGCGCCAGCAGCGAAACATTTCCTATGCCGAGTTTGCAAACTTGACGCAGTCAGAACAATTGGAAATTATCCACAATGCTGAAGGTAAACAGAAATACGACCTGCTGTTAAATTCTCAAAATGCCGAGCAGCTCGTCCCGCAACTACATAGTCAGGAACTTTATCTTACAGTTAACGAACTTGGTGCTGCCGACTCTGTCGAACTGTTAGCCCTTGCCAGCCCAGAACAGATCACCTTACTTCTCGACCTGGACTGTTGGGACGGAGATACATTAAGCGACGTCCTGTCGTTACGCTGGTTAGAATTAATCGCAGAAACAGGAGACGATAAACTCTGTCAACTGGCGCGCGAAATAGAACCGGAAATTTTTGCCCTGTTTTTAAAAAAGCACCTGACAATTATCCGCGGGCTGGAAGCTTATGACGATGACGATGCAGAGAATTCACGACGGCTTGAATCTCTTTATGACATTCATTACCACAGTGAAGACGCTGCAAAAGTAATCGGCCAGCTATTATCTTTATGGCAGGAACGTGAACAGGAGACCTACCTGCTGATCATGGAAATGATTCGCAGTGAAAATATTTCCGTTCTACAAGAAGAAACCTTCGTAGCCCGTAATAATCGGCTTCTGGACCTGGGCCTCATTCCAACTCACGAAGCACACAGTATCTATTCATACTTAGAGCCGGACTCTTTTATTACTGGCGACAAAAAAGACTACCACATTGAAGCAGAAGACCAGCCAAGCCCATTTGCTCTGTTGAACAGGGCTCAGCCCGGACATTTGCTTGGCGAAGTATTTGCGGCAGGAATCTCTCACGAAACCGCCTGTGAACTGCTACACCTGGTTAACCGCAAACTGAGTGCCGACCAAACGGATCTCGCCGACAGCAAGGAAATCAGCCTCAGCCTGCAAAATATTTACGATACGCTCAACCTCGCGCTTGAGTTCCTGTCCGGAACTGACCTTACCAAAAGCGTTGAAATCACCCAAACGACCTATCTGCTACGTCTGTATCAACTGGGCCATAGCCTCATTGAACAGAGGCAGCGTAAAGCCCGCCAATTCGCAGCAAGTCTGCTTTACCACTACGCTGATTTTCCGGAACTTCTGTTCACTGACTCGCTTCTTGAGAAGCCGGCTCTTTTTTACCGTCCTCCACTAGGGGAACATCCAAGCCAACTGCAAGCAGTTAGCTCCCTGCAGATATTAACATTTATCGATAAACGCCTGGCTCAGCTTGAGGCATTAACAGACCTCTTTTTAAAACGTCTGCCTTTCCAGCTGGCTCCCGTTTCTGATGACAATGCTGAACTCCCAACCCTGGCAGGGATCTTCATGACGGCGATCGCCAACCATCTTCTGGGAAAAGAATTCCTGCCGCCCCCCTTGTCCGCCATGGAAATCATTCAGTTGAAGACAGTCACCATGGAAAATGAACAGAATTTTGAAATTTTTGCTCAGCAGAGCCAGAATCTGATGAATTCTTACTGCCAGAGCTGTGACTTCTTTATCGCTTTCTGTCTTGAGATGTGGGAAGACTTTTTTTCAGGCGTTGATGAGACAACTCCTGTAGAACAAAGTGAGTGTTTTCTGCTTCTTCGCCACCCCCTTTCCTGAGCCGGCACTTTTCCCCTTTAAGTCAGAACGAATAACAGCTTACACGGCCATATCCATGGACGTGTAAGCAATTTATATACATAAATAACAACACCCGATTATTAACAACACTTGCAATTATTACAATTCCGATTCGCCATTAAAACCCTGCTATATTATTTTCCCATAATCAGTTGAATTCCGATGTTTGTTGCGACTATTCTAATGAGAATTCCGGAACCGAAAGATGTCAATGTTTTATAATAAAGGCTATGGAGAGAAAACATGTTAAAGAGAATATTGTGGATAGTGATATTGTGCCTTGCTTTCAGCCTTCCAGCCAGTGCAAAAGTTCAAGAAAAGGCATTCACTATTACGCCGATGATCGGAGGACATTCTTTTGAAGGAAACCTCAATCTTGATGATTCCCTCTTGTGGGGAATTGCGCTTGGTTACAACTTGACCGATCAATGGGCCCTTGAGGGTGTTTTTACGCAAACCAACGCTGATGGCGAACATGGAGCCTCTGACGCAGATATTCTAACCTATCGGATTGATGCCCTCTATCATCTCTGGTCAGGCAAAGCCCTGGTTCCATACCTCGCTGCTGGCATCGGCGCTATCAGTACTGACTATAACCATGGTGATGACCACGACCATCTGTTGCTGAACTATGGAGCAGGTATCAAATACTTCATTCTGGATGATCTGATTGCCCTGCGCGGCGATGTTCGTCATCTGCTTGATTTCCCAGAACCGGACAATAGCCTGCAATACTCTATCGGACTGACTTTTCAGCTTGGCAAACCCACTCCGGCACCAGCACCAGTTGAGGAAAAAGCTCCTGAGCCAGCGGCAACTCCGCTTGACAGTGATGGCGACGGTATCATTGATGAGCAAGATAACTGCCCAGCAACCCCTGCCGGGATCGCTGTTGACAGTAACGGTTGCCCTCTTGATACGGATGGCGATGGCGTTTACGACTATCAGGACAAATGTACGGGCACTCCAGCCGGGGTGGCTGTTGACAGCAACGGTTGCCCTTTTGATACGGACGGCGACGGCATTTACGATTATCGAGACAAATGCCCGGACACTCAGGCCGGGGTGGCTGTTAATAGTAACGGTTGTCCCATTGATACGGATGGCGACACTGTTTACGATTATCTGGACAAATGCCCTGGCACTCCGTCAGGAGTGCCGGTCGATGCCCAAGGATGTCCAGCAGCGCTGATTCTACATATCAACTTTGGCCATGACAGTAGTAGTATCAGTTCTGCGTATGATCATGAAATAGCCAAAGCGGCTCAGTGCATCAACGCTTATCCTGGTGAACTCGTCTACATTGATGGACACACCGACAGTGACGGCAAAACAATCTACAACCAGACATTATCTGTCAAGCGTGCCACCGCAGTGAAAAACAGACTGGTTGAGCTTTTCAATATTCCGGCCGAGCGCATGGAAGCTCGCGGCTTTGGTGAGGACAAACCGGTCGCATCCAATGATACCGCTACCGGCAAAGCACAAAACCGCCGCGTTGAAGTTGCTTGCGGAGCACAATAGACACACCTCAAATCAACATTAATGAAAAAAGGGTTGCCTAGAAGGGCAACCCTTTTTTACGACCTTCAAGCCGTGCCAAAACCATCTTGCTTAATAAGCAGACCTGAATAAATCGCATTGCAGCATCATTAAATTATCAACGATCTATCAAATCATGAGTATTACTGATTTTCAGAGCACGTTCGACGACCTTCATCCCCTCCCCTGTTTTAGAAAAATACAGATAGATTAAAACTGTTCTTCCCTGAAAATCGGTCAAATGATGAAAAACTGCCGCACAGTACTGCACCTTTCCGCAGCGTGGTACACCCTCTATTTCACTTTTAACCTGTTCCTTCACGTATGCAGTTTCGCTATCAGAAAGATCCAGATCGAAAAAGTCCGGAGCATTGCCCGTCATCAGACGTTCATTCAACGCATAATCACGGGCCAGACATTCTCGACCGGCAGCAACGCACGAGGCGGTCAAAGCCGAGCACAAAAAGCGATCAAGTTGTGAGTACAGAGTCTTCAAAGCATGGCTTTGACTGTACAATCCCTCTGTACGCCAAAACAGATCAAGAGCTTCCAGAAATTTTGCAGGTCCTGAAAAATAGGAACAAAGGTAGTCCAGAGTTTTAGAAAAACGTCCACTGTTAACAAAGATATCCAACAGACGGCCGATCCCGCGCAAGCGCTCAAGGTCGTCAAACGACATGCCACTCGACTTCAAAATTGTGTACGGGGGCTGAGGGTCGAACGTTATCCCCCAATTAACAGCTTGCTGGCGCAAGGGCGCTCCGGGAAGCAACTTAACAGGTTCAATCTGCAGGTGGTCAGCATCCAATTTTAAAATAGCATCGATGGATGTTAAAAACTGGGTGTAAGTTTCATCAGGCAGACCTGCAATAAGATCGAGATGAATATGGATGCGGGTGGAGTCTTTAAGGCGTCGGATATTTTCAGCCAGTCGTTTCGTTGACGAAATACGGCCAACCTTTTTCAGGGTCTCAGGCAAAGTCGACTGAACGCCGATTTCGAACTGAAAAACGTCATGGGGGACAGTTTGCAGCACCTTAAGCGTTGCTTCGTCGATGAGATGTGCGCCTATTTCAAAATGAAACTGGCTGGAAATATTGTGTTCAAGAATATAGGTAAAAATCTCCCGCGCCCTGTTACTATTGTAATTAAAGGTCCGATCAACAAATTTGATCAGTTGAACCCTGGCATTAATCAATATCCTTAAGTCAGCCTTGATGCGCTCCAGGCTAAACGAGCGCACACACTGATCCAGAGCGCTCATACAGAAACTGCATGAGTATGGACAGCCACGACTGCTCTCATAATAGACCAGTCCCTTGTTCAAGCTGACCAGCCCTAATTGAAAAGGAGAAGGGATACTATCAAGATCATCAATCAGACTATTAGCAGCCGCTGGTATCTGACCAGGAAGATGGAGACCGGGGAAGCGAGTGAGTACGTTCCCCTGCTCCCAGCAGCTTAATACATGACGCAAGGGGAGTTCGCCCTCGCCACGAATCAGGCAATCTACCGGGTGAGCAGTAAAAAACGACTCAGCTTCGAATGATACCTCTGGCCCGCCAAGAACAATACGGATATTCGGATTGATCAGCTTTATGCAGGAAACAAGTTCAAGGGTAGCGAGACGATTCCATAGGTAAACAGAAAAACCGATGACATCCGGTTCTATCGCAATAATTTGAGCGAGAACAATCTCTTTAGGTTCATTAACTGAATATTCGCGGATATGGATATCTGCGCAGACATCCTGGCAAAAAGCCTTAAGATATGGCAATGCCAGACTGGCATGTATATACTTGCTGTGCAGTGTTGTCAGAAGAACTTTCATGATTGCATAAATACTCTGCCGTAAGGTTCTATCAACGAAATTGTTACGCTCAGATAAAAACTAGGCAAGCCGTTCCTGGTAAATAGGGACAGCTTACCTAGCAGCAGAGTTATAAAATTTCAACCAATTCGAGCTCAAAGGTCAGATCTTTTCCAGCCAAAGGATGGTTGGCATCAAGGACTATTTCATCAGCATTGACGGACGTAACCCGCAGGAACATGACATTTCCATCGGCACCAGGAAAGCGAAATTCCTGCCCTATTTCAGGGGGCTCGCCATCACCAAACTGGCTGGTCTCAGTCTTAACAAGCAAATCAGGATTATGCGGTCCATATGCTTCGTCGGCAGGGATGCGAACTTTTTTGTTTTCCCCAAGTGACATCTGGGCGACAGCCTGATCAAAACCCGGTATGACCTGACCGGTGCCTACAACAAATTCCAAAGGGGCTCCTTCTGGAGATGAGTCAAATACTTCACCATCATCAAACACTCCGGTATAAGCCACTTTAACGGTTTTACCTGCTTCTACAGCCATAACATTCCTCCTGCTGGCAACATTGAATAAAAGGTTTTGTGTGAAATTGTCCACATAACAGTCAGCACAAAACATCAACCCTTAAAAAGCCTGCCGGTCCGCATGCCCTGTTCCTCTAAGCAAAAACAAGCTCTGAAACGACTCTAGCTTAGGGAAGAATGTTGACCATTTCAACCTATTTTCCATCTTTTTTAAGCACGCATTTGAGTAGACCAGTAACAATGATTAATTGTTGTCCTTGTCGCGTTTATGCTATTCTCCGCCAGCGCGAAAGGACTGATCATAATGAAACAGAAGAAAACATTTTTAACTGTAGTTGCTGATGAAAGCGGGGAAGTCTTTGAACATCCAGAATTGCTGATGGCCGGAATGAATGGCATGACGGTATGCCAACCTCTGCCGGAAGAAATGATTCCCCTTCCTGAAGGGAGTCGCCTGTTCACAATTCCCGGAACCCCCCCTATAGGATTTGACCTGCACAGTGGGAAGCAGAAGATCGTTCCCACCCTTCCTCAACGCTGGGGAGGTGGCAGAATTCAGGCTGTTTCAGCCTTTACGACCCCGGCCTTTACCCGCACATTACTGCCAGCAGCAGATTATTCACGTAAAAATATTGAATTAACCCTATGGTCTTATACGGCAGTAGGTTGGTGCGTAGAAGAAGAACGCTTTTATGTCGCGGCTTCACGGGTTGATCGTAACAGGCAGTGGGAGCCACGTCATTTTGATGACCGGGTCCTCGAACCATTGGTAAGAAAACGCGTTGCCAGCCAACCCGAAAACCGTCTGGTCGAACAGCTGTCCCGTTGTGCTCTTGATTATCATTGTTTTGCCGCAAAAAATCTGTTTTTCGGCCGTTGGGAAGCCCCATTACCAAGTTCACCCGCTTGTAATGCCCAATGCCTTGGCTGCATTTCCCTGCAGGAAGAGCCTAAAGCATGTCAGTCCAGCCAGGACCGTCTCGACTTTGTACCAACGGTACAGGAACTATGTGAGGTTGCGGTCCCCCATTTAAAGACGGCGGAAAATGCGATTGTCTCATTTGGACAGGGTTGCGAGGGAGATCCGATTCTGCAAACCGATCACATCTGTAAAGCGGTTCAAGAGATGCGCCGCCAAACCGTGCGGGGGACGATTAATTTTAACTCCAACGCGTCAATCCCTGATGCCATCGACAAGCTAGCTAAGGCAGGCATTGATTCAATTCGGATTTCCCTCAATTCGGTTCAGGAACGCTTCTACATGGCATACTACCGTCCACGCCATTACCATTTCAATGATGTCATGGAATCGGCACGACGCGCCAAACAGAATGGCCTGTTCACCATGTTCAATTACCTGGTGTTCCCCGGCATCAGCGACCGCGAAGATGAAGTTACGAAACTGATCGAAACCATTGACAGGCTCGGCATTGACCTGATTCAGATGCGCAATTTGAGCATAGACCCACAAATGTACTGGAATGCCATGGGAGCACAAGGTCAGGGAATTGGCATGAAAGCCATGCTTGACCGGGTCAAAAAAGAAATTCCCCGCATTCAGTTTGGCTATTTTAATCGCACCAAAGAAAACTTTTACCCGGAGGGATACGAAACAGACTGGCCGCTACCAGCCAGCCTGGAAGAATAATTTACCTGCTCAGACGGGTTTTCGAAACTGGCAGAGATAGACATATGGTCCAACCTCTGTAACAGGGCCAGGTTCAAACCCAAGAGGTGAAGCAAGAGCGTTGATATCGTCGGAGCTGATACGCATTTGTGCTGGCGGTCCCGGGGGACCAGAGAGCTGTTGTTTAAATTCAATAACAGTCAATAAGCCCCCGGGCTTCAAAACCCTGAAAACTTCTGAGAACACGGTGAGGCGCTTGTCCGCGGGAATATCATGCAAGGCAGTCGCTAACAGACCGCTATCAAGCCCTTCATTAACAAGCGGCAAACGTTCACTGATATCTGCGCAATAGGTTTTGATCCAGTGGATATCACGAGTCCGAGCCTGGTCCTGAAGTTCTGTCAGCCCTTCTGCCCACAGGTCCAGCGCATGAATTTTCCCGGTTGCGCCAACCAGATCGGCAGCGGCAAGGCTGTATCGCCCAAAGCCGCACGCAAGATCCAGAAAATGATCCCCTTTTTTGAGACTCAACAATTGAACAGTTTGATCCCAATCAACCAAATCAATACTGCTTTTCCCAGCGCCTGCAGGTTTATCCGCCATTTGAAACCTCCTGTACCCTTTTTTTCGTCATCACCAGAATTGCCATGATTGGGTCTGCAGAACATACCCCCCCAGAGCCAGGTTCGTGACTCCATGGGCGAGAATACATTGACTCAAACTTCTGGTTTTATAAAGAAGCACACAATAAATTGCCCCGGCAACAATCCCGGCCAAGATCAGGTTGTGTTCCAGGCCGAAAAGAACAGAACCGATCACTAAAGAACTGAGAGTATAGGTTCCGATTTGAACCTGTGAGAAATCGCTACTGATTATGTAGCGCAGCAAAAAGGAACGCCAGAAAAGTTCTTCCATAACCGGTACCAGAAGTGCCGCACCGGCAATCCGGAAAGATATCAGCAACCCTCTGGTTAACGGATCGTCAACAAGGGTCGGGTTGAAGCCCTGTGTCTCACCAAAGGAGGCAAATGGCCAATCCATATTAATCCACAGGATAAAAACAACAACCCCGATGACGAGGCTCAGGCACGTATGTCTCAAATGAAACCAGTCACGTAGATTGATTTCATCATAATGGCGCCACAGATAGACCAGAATGGCAGTCACTGTAATAATTTTAATTGGATAGAGAAATAACAGATGCGTTTCGGTCATCCAGCCATACCCCTTATCTATGCTCCACTGGACAAGTTGCTGTACAGCTATAAACAGCATAAATACCCCGAACGGGACAATTCTTACCCAGCCAGATTTCGTCATATTATCCCTCCCACACGGATTATTGCCAGAATGATGTCAGTATACAATTTTCCACTGAGCAACCTTGCCTGTCGTTTCAGCCATAAACGCAAAAAAATCATCCTCTAATGACTTACGATGCAACTCCAGCTGATCATAGCCTTTGCTTAAACAAACTTTCCCCTCCAGACGCTGTTCCAGACGCATGAGAACTTTCAAAACCGTTTCTGGTTGCCGATAGGAAAGAAGCCAATTGTGTTGTATCATATGCGGTAACTGACGTTGCAATTCCTGACTTAACAAATCTTGGCAATCAGTGAGCCCTAGATATACAGACTCGGCAAAGGCATCCAGTGAGCAGGTAGAAAACTGATCCCAGCAGCAGGCCAGGAAATGATCATAGAACACATCAACCAATACCCCTCTAGCGTGACGGAAGACCGGATCAAGCTGTCTTCTGCTATTCTGAAAGAATTCACTGGTACGGGTCAAGCCATCAATATAACGGTGAAGCCTTATATGACGAACCAGTTCTTCCGGCAGGTTGGCAAAACTGCTCCCTTTATGAAAATCGCCCATAAGAGAACCGGCCCACCCAAGGGGGAGCGAATCAGAGAAATAAAGATGAGCAAGATAGTTCATAAGATCTAAGAACAGGGGAAACCGGCCGCATTGAAAAAACAGTGCGACCGGCCAGAAAAGTTCAGCAAGAAGTTATAGACAGAAAAAACAGATCAACCGTTAATCAGAAACGCAAAGCAATCAGTCCCGTGCATTATCACAGATAAGACGTCTAATCGACCAGTCGTTGCTCCACTGCCGGTCGTAAATCTTCTTTGATTCGGTCATTACGGATTAGAAAAGAAAACAGCTCCTTCATCTCTGCCCCCTGATCAGAGCGCAGGAATCGCTTGACAAGGACATCAAATTGTTCGGCAGGCTGTTGAGACTGCCTTATCAGTAAATCAAACTTGTCGGCTGCCGCCGTAATATTTTTCTGCACCGTATAGAGACAGATCAATCCAGCGGTGGCAAAAGGATCGTAACCAAAGGAAAGTGCCTTGTTATAACAGCTGTAGGCCTGATCATGCTCATTAAGGTGAAAATAAGCATCTCCCATCCGGACATACAGGGTTTGAGTTCCTTCTGAGGTTTCCAGAATACGTATCCAGATTGCAAGGGCTTTTTCATACTGACGATGCCACCGATAACAGTTACCAAGACCATACAATGCATAAGGGTTGTCCGGATCAACCGTTAAAGCATGGCGAAAATACTTCTCAGCCTTCTGAAAATCAGTAATACGCCAGCATAGCTTCCCGACAATCGTGAGAATGTGCAGTTCATCAGGGTCAAGCTTAAGAATCTTCTCGTAAGTTTCTATGGCTTTTTCATCGTACCCCATACGATGCTGCAAATCAGCCAAGCCTGTCATGGCAAAGCGGTCACGTGGATCGATTTTAAGAATCTGGCGATACGCATGTTCAGCACGCTCGTATTGCAGCAAAACTTTGCAACTGTCAGCGATCCGGGTCATCACATGTTTGTCCTGAGGACGCAATTTCAGATACGTCTCCCACAGCGCAATCGCGTCCTGATGGCGATTCAATCGCTTATAAACATCCCCCAGACCACGTAATGCAAAAAGATTTTTGCCATCGCTTTTTAGCAGAGCGGCATAACACTTTTCTGCCCCTTCAAAATCTTCCGTTTCACGGCACGCATCGCCCATACCGGAGAGAAGATAAGGATTATCCGGCTCCATCTCCAGACCTTCCTGAAACAGCTCCTTAGCTTCCCGATAACGCCGAGCTTTAAGTTTATTGCGAGCCGACTTGGAAATATCGATGACTGAAGGGGCCTTTTTTTCAGTGGAGGAAGCGGGATCGTAAACAGATTTCATAAGCAGCAGTTCCTGCCTTTCCATTTAATTTAGCGCATAGGAACAGCGCTGGAAAATAATTCCGGCACTCGTTTTCAAGAAGGAGCAAAGTTAGGCAGCCCTTGAAAAATTCTACAAACCGGTAAATAACATCACGAACATATACAACTGCGATCCCTTTTTCAATAACCGGTCACTCATTTCCAATGAAAATGCCGGTAAGTATCCCCCACCACCACAGATACCTCACCATCAATATTGTAATCTCAGACAGATAGCCAATGATCACCAAAGATTAAATCATTTTTTAAGGAAACAAACTAAGCAAAAGTAACGACTCATAAATGTTCAGTCAAAATGGCGAATATGCCTATTTGCAGAACAGATTATCAGCGGTCAGAACAATTCATTTACTTCACTTGGGTTGTGTCAGCGACAGTAGCAGCAATTTGACTATTTGTCATGTCCTGAAGCTTGGACTTTTCAAGACGGGCAACCTGTTCCGGCGCAGCGGCATGTTGTTCCAGCAGGGCAAACAAAGGCAAAACTGTCTGCTTGAACGATTCAAGATGCTCTGGATTAATGGATTTTGCCGCCGGAGCTCTCAAACGGGTCGGATTGACAGGCTCACCATCCTTTTTCATACGAAAACATAAATGTGGCCCCGTTGCCATGCCTGTCCCACCAAGATAACCGATAACCTGCCCCTGAGAAACCCTTTTATTAAGCTTCATTCCGCGGGCAAATCCTTTCATGTGCAAATAGATGGATCGATAACCATTACTGTGGCGAATTTCTACGAAGTTTCCATTGTATTGCGTAAACCCTATCCGCGAAATTGTTCCATCGCCGACAGTCTTAATTGGGGTCCCGACCGGAGCAACATAATCAATAGCCGGATGAGCCTTCCATGTCTTGGAAATCGGATGAAACCGTCGCATGGTAAACCCTGACGATATCCTGCTGAAAGAGACCGGTGCTTTCAGGAAAGCTTTGCGGACGTTGTCACCATTCTCATCGTAATAAGAAACACTCCGGTCGCCGTCCTGAAACCGGGCAGCACGATAAACCTGCCCCTGGTTAATAAATTCGGCAGCAAGAATATGTCCATAACCTGCTGGTTGCCCTTCACGGAAACGCTTTTCAACCAATACCCGAAACGTATCACCAGAGCGGATATCGAGGATAAAATCCACATCCCACTGGAAAATATCGGCAATCATAATCGCCAGAGAAGTATCTTCGCCAATTCCAACTACGGCATCAAAGAGACTACTGACAATAACTCCGGAAACCAATTCGGTTTCAACCTCGTAAACGATTGGTTGTTTCTCCAGAGTAATTTGATCAGAATGACGACTGATAACCAATTGCTCGGTATCGTTGATCTCGTAAATAAAAGAGGAAAACTGTCCATCGCTGGTAATGATCGCATAAGGTTGTCCCGCACAGATTTTTGTAAAAGGGAAAATTGCTTTACTACGCTTATCAAGATCAAGGATTTCCTGCGCCGAAAAGTATCCTCCCAAAAGAACTGTTACTGAAGATCCGGCAGGCACTGTCGCCTTTTGCTTATGAATAACCGGGGCTGGTGGTTCTGGGGGTAGCACCGGATCAATCGCAAGAGGAGTAAACGAAGTAACAGTGGAGTCTGGAATATCGCGTGCCTCAAGTTCCCGTCCAGGAGAGAATAACCACAGCAGAACTGAAACGGAAACAGCCACCAGAACGACGATATAGATAAATTTTTTCTTAATAGACTTACGCCTTCCAGAAAAATCTTCTTTGAACGAAGATTGATAATCTCTATCTCTTGTCATGGATTTGCACCTCAAAATTAAAGCTTTCTTAAGTTATTATTATATAATAACAATGCATAATGGCAATAGAAAATAACCGACAGATTATCCGGCAACACCAAAAGAATCTCACTGTATTCAGTCACGAACTATGGTTTATTTTATCCCACAGGTATAAATAGGGTTATAATCCATCCGTGTTTCTCTGTAATAAAAACAGGATAAAATGTCTATTTCAATGGACTATTGATAAACGAAGATTGCCAAAATTTTCATTTTCAGTCAGCATAAAACGACTCTTCTGAGCAGTATTGCAACCTCAGAGACAAGCTGTTTATTGTTTTAACGACATCTTATAAAATTCAAGGATTACCAAATGATCAACCGCCAAAGAATCTGCGATGAATTTGCACGCCTGGCTGCTATTGACAGTCCATCCTTTTCAGAAGCTGCAATAGCAGAATATCTCGAACAACGCTTCAAAGAACTGGGAGCATCTATAGAATTTGATGAGGCTGGAGCAGCTATCGGCAGCAACAGCAACAATATGATTGCCCGCATCCCAGGGACCAAAGAGGGAGAACCATTTATCCTCTCCGGTCACATGGATACGGTCACTCCAGCTGACAATGTCCAGCCGATCTTGAAAGATGGTGTTTTCACAAGTGCAGGCGACACCATCCTCGGCTCTGATGATAAAGCGGGGCTTACCGAAATTATTGAAGCCATTGAAGTCCTGCGCGAGCAGAACATCCCCCATGTGGATCTTGAAATTGTTGTTACCATCTGCGAAGAACAAGGCTTGCTGGGTGCAAAACACTTCGATTACAAAAAGCTAAAAGGAAAACGTGGTGTTGCTCTTGATACAAGTGGCATCGATATTATTATCAACAAGGCACCATCAGCCAACCGTTTCAAGATTGACATTTTCGGTCATGAAGCGCATGCCGGAATCTGCCCTGAACAGGGCATGTCAGCAATCAAGATAGCAGCCAACGCTATCGCCCGCTTAGAGCTTGGCCGGATCGATTCTGAGACAACGGCCAATATCGGCTTAATTCAAGGTGGCCAGGCCATCAATATCATTCCAAAATTTGTTACCTTGCAGGGAGAGGTGCGCAGCCACAACCCGGATACATTGCGCAAAAAGACAGAAGAGATTATTCGCATCGTCGAAGAAGAAGTCATGCAGGCATCGGTTGAAAATAACGCCAGCGGCAAACAGGCTTCAATGGCCATGGAATTAAGTGAAGATTATCCGGCGATGCAGGTCAGCAATGACGCCGGAATAATCCAGCTCCTGCTGGAAGCAGGGCAAAAGTTGCAGCGACCTTTGCAAATTCGCTCAGCCGGCGGAGGTTCTGACGCCAACATATTTAATGCAAACGGCATTGAAATGGTTATTCTGGCCTGCGGGATGGACAAGGTCCATACCGTACATGAACAGGTTAAAGTAGCCGATATGGAAGCAGTCAGCGCATTACTGGTCGAAACTCTGAAAAAGGCCTGAACATGAAAATTTCTCCCTGGGTGCAAGGCGTTCAGCCACCACCAATTACCGAAGTTAAACGCTGGGTCGCAGACAAAAGCTTTCCACCTGACAAGCCACTTGTCGATTTATGTCAGGCCATACCAAGCTACGCACCACCCAAGGAGCTTATCCGCTTTTTGCAACAACAACTGGAAGACCCGCTCACCTATAAATACAGCCCGGATGAAGGACTTTATGATGTACGCTCCGAAGTCTGCCGCTGGTATCAGCGTTTTTACCAGGCAAACCTGGACCCGGGTCACCTCTGTCTGACAATTGGTGCCAGCCAGGCCTTCTGGCTGGCACTAGTTGGGCTTTGTCAACCAGGGGATGAGGTCATCATTCAGATTCCAGCTTATTTTGACCATCTGATGGGCCTGAAATCGCTTGGCATCACCCCTGTTTGCACCAACTTTCACCCTGAAAACCAGGGGCAACCAGATGTTGCAGAGATTGCTGCGCTTATTACTCCGAAAACCAAAGCAATTTTACTGGTAACTCCGAGTAATCCTACAGGAGCGGTGAGTTCGGCTAAAAAAATTGCTGCTCTTTTTGAACTGGCCAGAACAAATCAGATCACCCTGATCCTTGATGAAACCTATAATGCCTTTGTCGGCACGACACCACACGAACTATTTTCACGCCCTGACTGGGAGGAGCATTTCGTTCATATCGCATCTTTCGGAAAAACCTTTGCCCTGACAGGCTTACGCTGTGGAGCCTTGATCGCCGCAAATAACTTTATTGAAAATGCCCTCAAGTTGCAGGACAGCATGGTTGTCTGCGCTCCAAAACCAGCCCAACTCGCCCTTTACTACGGGTGTCAACACCTTGATCAATGGGTAAAAGATAATGCCACCATGATGAAGGAGCGTCACGACAGTTTTAAAGAGCAGTTTCTGGCTGCGGACACACCGTTCAAACTTGTCGCCAGTGGTTCTTTTTTCGCCTGGATAGAGCACCCTTGGTCATCCCAAACCGGGCGTCAAGCCACCTTCAAAATGGCCCACGAGCAAAACCTCATATGCTTGCCGGGAGAAGCCTTTGGACCTGGGCTGGAAAAATACCTCAGGCTGGCTTTTGGCAACATTGAAACGGCACAGATTCCTGACGCAATTGCCCGTTTTGCACTGTAACTGCTCAATATCGAACTCACGGACAAAATGTCTGTAGTTCAAAACTGCAACCAGCATCCGCACAGAAGCGTAACTGATGAATATTGACGACCGGAAAGACAACGATACAGCAGTATATGGCCGCGGTCATTATCCATCAGTCCCAATCGGTATGGAAGGACCGCTAACCGTTGCAGTCTCAAGGAGGTCGATTTTCTGCCAATCATCAGCAGCAAGAATGAGCTGCCAGCGCCGATCGGATTTCTTCAACACAAGAATACGGCACACGAATACCCCTTATTCCCCGACCCATTTGAATTTGCGATCCGGGATCACCATGATAATCTGAGCCCCCGGTAATGATCAGATCATGACTTCTGGCCAGCCTGATCAGCCTGTCGGTATCTTCCAGACCGGAACCGTTATTGTAAACTTCCAGCCCATCCAGACCCAGCCTTACAAGTTCAGCAACTAGCCATTCAAGCTTCTGTTGATTGCGCGTAATATAAGGAGGATGAGCCAGAACGGCAATCCCCCCGGCACTATGGATCAATCTGATGGCTTCATCGGCAGGAAAGTAACGTTTGGAAACATTACATGGCACCAGATAGCGCTCAAAAGCTTCATCGTTGTTCGCAACATAACCTCGCCCCCGAAGCGCCTGGGCAATATGCGGGCGCCCAATGGTTCCACCGGCCAGCTGGCGAACAGCTTCAGGGTCGAGCGGTTCACAATTTTCAGCAATTAACTTTTCATTCACTCGTTCGACAATCTTCAGATTGCGATTCATGCGAAAGGCCTGAAATTCCTCGAGAGCTCTCACCAAATACGCATCACAACAATCAAACCCGTAGCCAAGCAAATGCATATCGGCATATTCAACCCATTGCGATGACAATTCAACCGCAGAGATCACCTCAATACCGAACTGCTGGCCAGCAACCTGAGCACGTGCCACACCGGAAACATTATCGTGGTCAGCCAAAGCAATCGCCGCCAGACCATTTTCAGCAGCAAGCGCAACAACCTCTTCCGGTGTCAGATAGCCGTCTGAGCAGGTTGAATGAACATGAAGATCGACATAAGTAAGTTCCATTAAAACCTTTTCTTTCTTTTATTTGCAACGACCTGATATATATAAATGAGGGTTCAGAGTCTTGACCAGTAAACTGCCAAAGAGTACACAATTAAATCTAAATACAGTTAACAACTCCGAGCCATGTATCATCCTACACTATTTAAAGGATAAACATAACATGACGGCACGCCTTGTCGTAAATAATCTAAAAAGTTACTTCTTTACCGCCACAGGCCTGCTCAAAGCTGTTGACGATATATCTTTCAACATCGATCGCGGTGAGACTCTCGCCCTGGTTGGCGAATCGGGGTGCGGTAAATCGATGACCGCACTGTCGCTATTGCGCCTGCTCCCCTCTCCCGGGCGTATTGCTGGTGGCGAAATCCTGCTTGATAACCATAATCTTCTCCAACTGCCAGAGAATGAAATGCGTCGCATCAGGGGCAATGACATTGCCATGATCTTTCAGGAGCCGATGACCTCTCTTAATCCGGTCTTGCGTATTGGGGACCAGCTCACTGAAGTTTTAGTATTACATAAAAACCTGTCCCGCACGGACGCCGACCAGGAAGCAATCAGCTTATTGGAACAGGTTGGCATCAGTGATGGGCAACGACGGTTACGCGAGTACCCACATCAGCTATCAGGCGGGCAGCGCCAGCGAATCATGATTGCCATGGCATTGGCCTGTGACCCGAAAATTCTGATCGCAGATGAACCGACGACCGCCCTTGACGTAACCATCCAAGCACAAATAATGGATTTACTGCAAACCTTGAAGCAGCAGCGCCAGATGGCAACCCTTCTTATCAGCCACGATTTAGGTGTCGTTGCCAGTAACGCGGAAAAAATCGCGATCATGTATGCCGGAAAAATCGTTGAATCCGGATCAGTCAGCGACGTATTTAAGAATCCATTGCACCCCTATACACAAGGATTACTCAGCTGTGTGCCACGGTTGGGAAATAAACAGCCCCTGCCCAACATTCGGGGACAGGTCCCAGATCTTAAAAAAACCGGGGAAGGATGCCTGTTTTTCGAACGTTGCGACAAAACTTGTAAACAGTGCGCTCACCAAACTCCCCAGTTAACCGAAATTGATCCGGGCCACTGGGTCAGATGCTGGAGATATTAAATCCATGCCTTTGCTCGAAATTAACAATCTTAAAAAATCTTTTACCATAAAAGATCCAATCGGACGTCGCTCAGCTCAACTGACCGCAGTCAATGACATTTCGTTCACACTGAACAAAGGAGAAACACTGGGTCTGGTTGGCGAATCAGGATGCGGCAAATCAACCACAGGTAAGCTGATCATGCAATTACTCAAAGCTGATCAGGGGCAGGTTTTGTTTAACGGTACCGACCTTACCACTTTATCCGCAAGGCAAATACGCCCCTACCGGCGCCAGTTGCAGATGATATTTCAGGATCCTTTTTCATCATTGAATCCACGTATGACCGTAAGCAGCATCCTGAGCGAACCGCTAAAGATTCATGCCCTGGTCCCAGCACCACTCATTAGAGATAGAGTTATTGAACTGCTTGAACAGGTCGGATTGTCAGCGCTCCATGAACAACGCTATCCCCATGAATTTTCCGGCGGACAAAGGCAGCGCATCGGTATCGCCAGGGCTATGGCGGTAGAACCTGAAATCATCATTGCCGACGAGCCTGTATCGGCTCTCGACCTCTCGGTACAGGCCCAGATCCTGAATCTCATGCAGGACATCAAACTCAAGCATAACCTGAGTTATATCTTTATCGCTCACGATTTGGCCGTTATTGAGCACGTCAGTGATCGTATTGCTGTTATGTATCTGGGGAAAATCGTCGAACTATGCGGCGCTGACGAACTGTACAATAAGCCCTGCCATCCCTATACAGAAGCTCTTCTCAACGCGGTCCCGGTCCCCGACCCACAGCAGAGAAGGCCTCTGGCCTTAAAAGGAGAAATCCCCTCACCTGTCAATCCTCCATCAGGGTGTCATTTCCATCCACGCTGTCCTTACGCTGACACACTGTGCCAAACTCAGGAACCTAAGCTTACGTCCATAACCTCAAACCATCAGGTGTCCTGCCATCATTATGAAAAAGTCAGGTCTCGCAGCAGCTGACACAACATTCTTGACACACTGTGCCACTAATGGCACGATTCTCCCATGAATTGACAAAACCGGAGGCCATTCATGGGAATCAGCCAGCAAGATAGTCCAATTTCAACCATTCGGGAAAAATGTCGCATCTGCTATGCCTGCGTGCGCAACTGCCCAACAAAAGCTATTGGCATTTTCAACGATTATGCTGAAATCATTCCCCACCGCTGCATTGGCTGTGGGAAATGTATTCAGCTTTGCTCCCAAAATGCCAAAGTTCTGGCCGATGCCATCACCGCAACAGAGGACCTGCTAAGCGCAAAAGAGCCAGTCGTAGCAGTCCTGGGCTGCTCCTTTACCGCATTTTTTCACGAGGTACACCCGGGCCGTATGGTCTCTGCCCTCAAACAGCTCGGCTTTGACGAAGTCCTCGAAGGAGCCAGCGGGGTTGAACTTATTGCCCCAGAATACCGTAAGGTTATCGAAAATCATGCCGGTGCGCCATTACTGTCAAGCCATTGCCCAACCATAGTCGACTTGATAGAGCGTCACTATCCCCAACTGCTAAAGAATCTGGTCCCTGTTGTCTCGCCCATGATTGCCATTGGTCGCTATATTAAAGCTCAGCGCAAAGAGAAGGTCAGGGTCATCTATATCAGTTCATGCATAGGCGGAAAGTTTGAAATTCAGGACGACCCGGTATTAGGAGCCATTGACACAGTACTGACATACAGTGAACTCAAACTGATGCTGAGCCGGAAAAATATCGATCCGCAGAGACTTAAAATTTCTGCCATGGACGGCAAGCCGTCAAGCAGTGGGCGTAGCTTTTCTATTGTCGGAGGCCCCTTTCACAACTTTGGCATCCAAAACAACGGACTTGACCCCAATTATATTTCTACTGTTGGTCAGGATAACAGTCTCGAAATCATTCGCGATCTAGCCGCCGGGCGTATTTCACCCCGCTATGTTGATGTACGCTTCTGCAAGGGTGGATGCATCTGCGGTCCATCACGCACCAACCGGCTCACATCCTTTTCCAAAGGGAATCTGATTATTGAATATCAGAAACAGGAAATCGAGTACCAGACTGCGCCACATTACCAGTCAGGCACCTCGCAGGTGCTACTGGGCCGGACCTTTGACAACAAGTATCAGCCGCTTGATCGCCCCAGTGGCGAAACGATCAAGAAAATTCTGAAGGAAACTGACAAATTTTCCGAAAGTGACGAACTCAATTGTGGCAGCTGTGGTTATACCACGTGTCGAGAGCATGCTGTCGCAGTTTACCAGGGACTGGCCGATCATCGCATGTGCCTGCCCTATTCCATACACCGACTCAAAACTGATCGCAGTCAACTCGAACAGAAATACGAACTCGCAAAACGTGCACTAAACCAAGAGTATGGCAACAATACCATTATTGGCAACGATCAACATACTCGTGGCGTACTCCATATGATCAAACAGGTCGGCCCAACTCCGACCACGGTTCTTATCCGTGGAGAAAGTGGCACTGGCAAGGAAATGACCGCCAGGTCCATCCATGAGGCAAGTCAACGCGCTGACAAACCGATGGTGACGGTTAACTGCACAACGCTAACCGACAATCTATTGGAAAGTGAACTATTTGGCCACATCAAAGGATCTTTTACCGGCGCCTTTGCTGACAAGAAAGGGCTCTTCGAAACAGCCGACGGTGGTACCATTTTTCTTGATGAGATTGGAGATATTACCCCGAAACTGCAGGCTGAACTGCTACGAGTCCTTGATAACGGTGAAATTAAACCGGTTGGCAGTAACAAAATCATTAAAGTTGATGTACGCGTTATAGCCGCCACCAACAAACCACTAGAAGAAGGGGTCAGCCGCGGCTGGTTCCGCGAAGATCTCTTTTACCGCCTCAATGTCTTTGCTATTACCCTTGCGCCGTTACGCAACAGAATCAGCTCAATCCCCCTGCTGATCGATTATTTTCTCAGCAATATCAGCCTCAAGCTCAACAAACCCATTGAAGGAATTGACGCAGAAGCCCAAAAAGCACTGGTCCGCTATCAGTGGCCAGGGAACATCAGAGAGTTGCAGAACATTATCGAGCGCGCCATTGTGCTTGCTCAAGACAAAATTATCCGCATGGAACAACTCCCGATAGTGATTTCACAACTTGCTGATGACAACCGCTATAGAACAATTCCAATCGCTGAGGACACAGCTCAAAGTACAAAAAAACAACACCTTCGCCAGATGGAAAAACTTGAGAAAGAAATGACAACAGAATTCTTACAAGCTGCCGAAGGGAATGTTTCTGCTGCTGCAAAGCTAGCCGGCATTCCACGGCGGACATTCTATCGCATGCTTGAGCGCAATGGAGTTAATCCAAATAGTTATAGACGATAGCGTGCCAAGTACGGCACACTTGGCACACTATCGATGGCACACTTGACACAGGTGGCACACTTTTTTACCTCCACGCAATATTAACCAACCTTTAGTCTAAAAAATATTTTTTATCGCAGTTACAGCCCTTTATACTTTTTTCTCATTTATAATTTAAAATTTCATTTCTACTGGCACACTCAATGCTAATACAGAAAAACATGTAACAGGGAGTAGCCCGTTCCCGCCCGAACGGATCTCAAACATCCCTCTTTCACCGTCAAGGTACCTCTCTCCCCTTGGCGGTGTTTTTTTATATTCAGCCCACAAAATTCTCAACAAATCGCGCATCATCTGCTTTTTTCTTTTATCCAGTCGCAAAACCATACCAACTAGGATAATATAGCTTCTTGCAAAAATGTTTTCAGCAAGAGGTAAGCAGTGTGCCACATCCTTTATGTGCTGCTCCATTTCAGGCATACGGCAATGACTTTCCTCAGGCTGCTCTTGCTGTATCTGACAAACCTACAAAGAGATGGCATCAATAAGCATGGCTTCAAAAATTAACCGTAACAAAGACCGGTCTTTAGGACTCAGTACGCTGCAGGACATCAGCACCATTATTCTGCAGTCCCATGATCTTAACGAAACAATTACCAATATTGTTGACTTGGTTGCCCAGCGGGCCCAATCAGACGTATGCTCGCTATACCTGCTGGAAGAAGACAACAGTACATTAACATTAAGGGCAACCAAAGGTCTGGACCAAGCCGCCATTGGCAAGGTCAGGCTACGTATAGGTGAAGGTCTGACCGGTAAAACCGCAGCCGAAAAACAGGTTATGGCCATTCAGGAGCCGCAAAACCATCCCGATTACCGCTATTTCTCTGAAACAGGCGAGGAACAGTTTCACACCTTTGTTGGTATTCCTCTATTTGACCGCAATCAATCGATTGGCGTTCTCGTTATCCAGACGATTGAACCGCATATTTTTGGCCAGGAAGAGCTAGCCACCCTAACCACCATTGCGTTTCAAGTTACCTCAATTGTTGTCAATGCCCGCTTACTTGATGCTATCCAGAAGTACCGCCTCCCTCAACAAACAGAAGCTCTTGAAGGGGCAACAAAAGGCGAACCCACGGCCATTAAACCGGGAGGCATCCTGATTGGACAGACAGCTTACCCTGGGGTTGTCAGTGGTCCGGCAAATGTCATCGACCAGCAATTCGGGTTTGCAGATATTATTGATGAATGCCAGGTCTCTCCAGAACAGGAACGTATTAACCTGGATGAAGCACTGCGCAAAACCAGAATCCAGACCCTGTACCTGGAAAAACGGGTTGCAAACCAGCTCACCCAGGAAGATGCCGCCATTTTCCATACCCACCTGATGATTCTGGAGGATCGTGGTTTTATCGAAAAGCTTTATCGCTATATTGATGACAGCCACAGCGCACCTTACGCCCTCAAAAGAGTCATTGGCAGCTATCTTGAAGCGTTCAGCAAAATGGAAGACCCTTATCTGCGTGAGCGGGCAGCCGATATGGAAGATATTGGACGACGCCTGCTCGCTAACCTGACGGGCAAGGATACCGAGGGATTGCATCTGAATCACTCAGGGATTCTAGTAGCCAAGCGCCTACTCCCTTCAGATATGGCTGTCCTTGACCATAATCTTATCAAAGGCATGATTATAGAGTCTCACGAAGCGAACTCGCACTCGGTGATCATGGCCAAAGCCCTGGGCATTCCAGCCCTTATTGGCGTTAAAGGAGCGGTCAAGGCGATTGAACCTGACACCCATCTGATCCTGGACGCGAATACCGGTCATATTTATCAGAATCCTTCGCAGGCTATTATTGATGAATACAATCGGGTCGAAAATGATCGCAAGCTTGAACTCGAACGCCTTAGCGAATTTCGCAATATTGCGGCAGTCACCAGCGATGAGCTGAAAATATGCCTGCGCGCCAATATCGGCCTGATCAGCGATATTGACGTCGCCAAGCGCCATGGTGCCGAGGGCGTTGGCCTGTACAGGACCGAGTTTCCCTACATGGCCCGAGCCAGTTTCCCTAATCGCAATGATCAATACCTGCTGTATAAGAAAGTCGTTGAAGATTTCGAAGATCAGGTCGTGACGATCAGGACCCTTGATATAGGAGGAGACAAATCCCTTCCTTATTTCAGTCACCCTAAAGAAGACAACCCTTTTATGGGATGGAGATCCGTCAGGGTCAGTCTTGACAACCGTGAAATTTTTCAGACCCAGATTGAAGCAATCCTGATGGCCGCCACCCACGGCCAGGTTCGCCTCCTGTTTCCGATGATTTCAACCATTGATGAAATAGTCTCCTGTAAAGCGATTGTTCGTGCAGCCAAAGAACAGCTGACCAAGGAGGGGATCCCTTTTAATGCAAATATTCCACTGGGAGCTATGATCGAGGTTCCGGCAGCAGTCCGCCTGGCTCCCCATCTGGCCAAAGAAGTCGATTTTTTTGCTCTGGGAACCAATGACCTGATTCAATATATGTTGGCAGCAGACCGTTCAAACCCTCGTGTTGAAAATTATTACGACCCACTCCACCCTGCTGTTCTTCTGTCCATCGCCAGTCTGGCCGAAACAGCCAGGGAGCATAACATCAAACTGTGTGTTTGTGGGGAGATGGCTGCGGATCCGGCTTGCCTTATAGCCCTGATCGGTCTAGGCATACATGAATTTTCTCTTTCTGCCCCCTATATCCCCCAGTTGAAAAAGTTTCTTGGCTGGATTGATTCCAAAGAGGTCTCGGCCTTGGCTGACGATTTCCTTACCTGCGCGCACAGTCGTGAGATTCGCAGCCAAATAGAAGACTACATTGCTGATCTGTACAAAAAAGGACGCATTCATTGATATACACCAGGGCTCCACAAGGAGCCCTGCAATTACATACCGTCTGATCAGGCCAGAATAACCAGCAGATCGCCTTGATCAACCTGTGCACCTTCCCGGAAAATGATTTCCTTAACCTCACCCGCCATGGTCGCCTTTACGTTCGTTTCCATCTTCATCGCTTCAGTGACAACCAACACATCGCCGAATGAAACCTGATCACCTTCAGAGACTGCCACTTTAAATATTTTCCCCGGCATGGGAGCCCCGATTTCATGGCCGTTGTCCGGGTCAGCCTTGACATGACTTTCCTCATGCAAAGATATTGACTGATCTTTAATCGTTGCGCTTCGCGGTTCACCATTCAACTCAAAGTAGATATGCCTGGTCCCGTCTTCCCGCACCCGCCCTACGGCATTGAGCTTGACGATAAGAGATTTTCCCTCTTCAATTTCGATAGTGACTTCGTCACCGATATCAAGACCATAAAAAAATACCGGCGTAGACAGAACAGAGATATCACTGTAATTTTGCCGAAAACGATCAAACTCCTCAAATACGCCAGGATAAAGAACTGCCGAAAGGACATCACGCTCACTGATACTGTGCCCAACTTTTTTTTCAACCTCTAATTTTCTGGCTGAAAAATCAACAGGTTCCAAAAGCTCTCCCGGTCGGCAGGTTAATGGCTGTTCCCCCTTCAAAATTAGCCGTTGCAGTTCTGGCGGAAAACCACCATAGGGCTGTCCTATCATCCCCTTGAAAAAATCGATAACCCCCTGGGGAAAGCTCAGGAGGTCACCTTCACGAAAAATATCATCGGGCTCTAAATTATTCTGAACCATAAACATGGCCATATCACCAACGATTTTTGAGGACGGCGTCACCTTGACCAGATCACCGAACATATCATTGACTCGGCGATACATGCTTTTACACTCTTCCCAGCGATGCCCGAGCCCAAGGCCCTCGACCTGTGGTTTATAATTGGAGTACTGCCCCCCGGGAATTTCATGATGGTAAACCTCAGCAGTTCCACTTCTTAATTCTGATTCGAATGGAGCATAATAGCTACGACATGCTTCCCAATAATTAGCAAGTGCCTGCAAACCGGATAGATCCAATTGTGGATCCCAAATGGTGCCTTGCAATGCAGCAACCAGGGCATTCATATTTGGTTGAGCGGTCAAGCCAGAGACGGAGGAAAGAGCAGTATCAACAATATCGCACCCAGCCTGAGTTGCTTGTAAATACATGGCGCTACCATTACTTGAAGTATCATGAGTATGCAGATGAATGGGTAACCCGATTTCATTTTTCAGCGCCTTGATCAACTTTTCAGCCGCAAATGGTTTGATCAGACCGGCCATATCTTTGATGGCCAGGATATGTGCCCCCATCTTCTCAAGCTCTTTAGCCATGGACACATAATACGACAAGGGGTATTTATCCCTCCGCGGATCCTGAATATCTCCTGTGTAGCAAATAGCTGCTTCACAGATAGCACCGTTTTTGCGCACTGCATCCATCGCGATACACATACCCTTGGTCCAGTTCAGCGAATCAAAAACCCTAAAAAGATCGATTCCACCTTGAGCGGCCTTGGCTACAAATTCCTGCACGACGTTATCAGGATAATTGGTATAACCAACCGCATTTGAGCCCCTCAATAACATCTGAAACAGGATATTGGGAATTTTGCTGCGTAAGCGGTCAAGACGCTCCCAAGGATCTTCACGCAAAAACCTCATGCTCACGTCAAAGGTTGCACCACCCCACATCTCCAAAGAAAACAGCCCACCTCCTAAGTGTGCTGTCGCCTCAGCAATACGGTCAAGATCATAAGTGCGAAAACGGGTTGCAACAAGAGATTGGTGTGCATCACGCAAAGTTGTATCTGTAATCAATAACTGCTTATGAGCTCGTGCCCACTGGGCCAGACCTTCCGCCCCCTTTTCACGAAAGATATCCCGCGTTCCTCGCGGATGCTGCTGACCGTAAGGAATCTCCGGAATAACAGGTTCTCTAAGATCTTTAAAATTTAACGCCTTCTCTCTGGCGATACCCGGGTAGCCATTAACTATCACCTCCCCGATATAATTGAGGATCTTGTTGGCGCGATCCTTCCTGACCCGCAAATCAAATACTTCAGGATGATTATCGAGAAAGGAGGTGTCGCATTGGCCCGCCAGAAACACAGGATGAGTCATCATTTTTTCGAGAAATCCGATATTGGTTTTAACTCCACGGATTCTAAATTCCTGAAGCGAACGATGCATTGTCCTGGCTGCATCGGCAAAAGTCAGTCCCCACGTAGAAATTTTCACCAACAGGGAATCGTAGTGAGGAGTAATCTGCGCCCCGGCATAACCGGCTGCGGCATCAAGCCGGACCCCAAAGCCCGCTGCAGTCCGATAGGCTTTTATGACACCAAAATCTGGGGCAAAATTATTCGCAGGATCTTCCGTTGTGACACGTGACTGAATGGCACAACCACGCAATTCAATATCACTTTGTCCGGTGATGCCAATTTCAGGATCGTCCAGTCGGTACCCCTCAGCGACCCGAATCTGCATCTGCACCAGATTACGCATAGTGATCAGCTCAGTCACAGTGTGCTCCACCTGAATACGCGGATTGACTTCGATAAAATAGAAGTTTTCATCCCGATCCATTAAAAACTCAACCGTACCGGCGTTCACATAGCCAACAGCCTGACCAATCTTCAATGCCGCAGCACACAACTCTTCACGCTTGCCAGGGGTCAGATACATTGAAGGTGCAATTTCAATAACTTTTTGATGGCGCCTCTGAATGGAACAGTCCCGCTCAAAAAAATGGACCAAATTCCCATAGCCATCGCCAACAATCTGGACCTCAACATGCTTGGGATTTTCAATATATTTTTCAAGAAAAATGGTCGCATCGCCAAAGGCAGCGCGTGCTTCAGATGCAGCGCTCTTAAGTCCTTCCAGTAGTTCTTTCTGATTATGTACCACTCGCATGCCACGACCACCGCCACCAGCACTGGCTTTAACGATGATCGGGTAGCCTGACTGCTTTGCGAATATCAGGGCATCTTCATGACTATCAACAGGTTCGGCAGTTCCCGGAACAACTGGAACACCTGCAGTAATAGCAACATGCCGCCCAGACACTTTATTGCCCAGGCGCCTTTGAATATCAGGAGTCGGCCCGATAAAAACGATACCTGCCCGCTCACATGCTTCGGCAAAATCGGCATTTTCAGACAGAAAACCATACCCGGGATGGATGGCATCGACATTTTTTTTACGCGCCAGATCTATTATTTCATCGATTCCCAGATAGGCCTCAACCGGCCCCTTCCCTTTACCGATCAGATACGCTTCATCGGCCTTGTACCGGTGGAGAGACAATCTGTCCTGTTCAGAATAAATAGCGACCGTCGCGATACCAAGCTCAGTACAGGCCCTGAAAATGCGTATAGCAATTTCACCACGGTTCGCAGCCATAACACGTTTGAAAGGTCGTTTGATCATTCCGCTGGACTCCTGTTTAGATTGACTAGCTCACATTTACGGCAAAGTTAACAGTATCCTCCCATCTAATAGCTCATATATTGCTATATCAGGAATATGTATTAGCAATAAAACAATAGATAAAAAAATTGTCAAGCAAAACATCGTTCTACTGTTTTATTTAAACTAAAATACATCTTTAAATTACTGGAATATCAAGGAAAAAAGATTGAAAAAATTAAAGAAAAACAGAAGAGAATGAAGATTAGGCACTGATGGAAATAAATTCAGAAACGTGACTGGCATACGCCCGATAAGCAGAGTCCTGAAGCTTGGCGACCGGCTGACCACTTTCTTCACCGGAAGAATCTGTGGTTTCTTGTGCTTCAGTTTCATTCTCAATCGAATTATCAGTTGCAGGCTCCTCGGCCAACTTCTGACGCGCTTTGGTTGCCATTACTTGCGCCTTTTGGGCGACTTTCATATCCTGAGAGCTGGGTTGCGCCGGAGCCAGAGCAGCCGCCCTGACCTGATTTGCCTTCTGCAGCGTTGCTTCAGGATCACCGGGAACGGCAGCGACATCAATACTGACCTCACCGTCAGTGACATAGCTTCTGCCATCGGCTCCCTTGGTATACGAAAAACTTGGCGAACCTGCGTACTGTCCACCGGCTGCAGCATGAGCTGCTTCGTGAGAACGAACTTCCTTATCCCGAAGCTGCAGAGCCCTGATTTCCTGGGCTTCCTGACTCAGTTCAAATGTGTCTTTAGGACTTCCGTCTGCCTTGGTCGTCTGTTGACCTGGTTCAGTGCGGACCGAATCGCTCGCCTGGGATTCCCTTGCTTCTTCTAGGGCCGAAGAGACACCCTCAAGCTGAGAACGAGAGTGCACAATGGTAAGATTTGATATGTTTTTCAGCATATTTATTCCATTTTAGTCATCTGACATCATCTATAATAGCGAACACCTTAGTTTCCATCAATGATAATTTAACAATTCCACATCTGGTGACTATTCCTGTTGCCGCATATACCCGCGCGTGATAACCTTCCGTCAAACATATGACGGACACGGGGAACACTGACAATGCCTAACTTAGCGCAAATCCTGCTTATCGATGATGAAGCTGAGAGCTGTAAAGCCCTGTCGCTGCTCTTACAGCGTTCCGGTTACACAATCAAATCATGTCTATCTGGGGAAGAAGCCCTCGATATTCTCAACAGTCAATTTTTTGATCTGGTTATCAGTGATCTACTGCTGCCCGATGTCAATGGCATCGATATTTTAAAACACATCAAAGAAAATTCTCCCGAGACCTCGGTTATTCTGATCACCGGCAACGCCTCAGCGGAATCTGCCGTTGAAGCGATGAAGGAAGGTGCCCTTGATTATATTACCAAACCCTTCAACTTTGAACGCCTGAAAATTCAAGTAGCCAAAGCGCTTGAGAAAAGTCGACTGGTGATTGAAAACCAATATCTGAAACAGCAATTGCATGGACGCTATCGCTTTACCAATATCATTGGGACCAGTCAGGCCATGCAATACGTTTTTACCTGTATGCAAAAGGTGGTCGAAACGGAGTCAACAATTCTCATTCTTGGTGCGTCGGGGACCGGCAAAGAACTGGTCGCCAACGCAATTCATTACAATGGCCCGCGTAAAGAAAAGCCTTTTATTGCTATTAACTGTGGAGCTATCCCTGAAGATCTACTTGAATCTGAACTGTTTGGTCATGTCAAAGGGGCATTTACCAGTGCCATTGCCGACAAGTACGGAAAATTTGAAGCAGCCAACGGTGGTACCATCTTTTTAGATGAAATAGGTGACATGCCACTGCATCTTCAGATGAAATTATTGCGAGTCCTTCAGGAACACGAGATTGAACGGATCGGTTCAACAAAAAAAATTCATCTGGATGTCCGCCTTATCTCCGCAACACATGTTGATCTACAACAAAAGGTGCGCAACGGACTGTTCCGCGAAGATCTTTATTACCGCCTCAACGTTATCCCCATTCACTTGCCATCCCTGAAAGAACGACGCGGGGATATTCCCCAACTGACCCGTCATTTCATGGAAAAGATATGCAAAGAAATGAATCGGCCGGTTATGGCGATCAGCGATGAGGCCATGGCTGCGCTTGAAGGTTATGAATGGCCCGGTAACGTTCGTGAAATGGAAAATATCATCGAAAGAACGGTCGCGTTAACAGACGGAGAGAGGATAAGCCTGACGGATCTGCCTCCCGACATTGCCGGCCAGTCTTATCATGGAGCCAACATTCCGAAGCGACTTCCCGTTGAAGGAATCGATTTAAATCAGGTTGTAGCCGATCTGGAGAAAGAATTGATTGGACAGGCGCTGATTCTGGGCAAAGGAGTCAAAGCACGTGCGGCCGAACTTTTGAATATAAACCGAACAACCCTGGTTGAAAAAATCAAGCGACTGAAAATGGATGCCTGACCCTGCAATAAAAAACCTAAGCAGAGCCAGGCCGAGAACAACTCGCGCTAGCGTCGCGAACGGCTACTAAATAGTGCGATTACTTTGTCTTTTTTTCCATCCGCTTACGATCATTCGCATCGAGATAGCGCTTACGTAAACGAATTGATTTTGGCGTAATTTCGACCAGTTCATCATCATCAATGTACTCAAGAGCCTGTTCTAGGGACAGATTGCGTGGCGGTACCAAGCGTACGGCATCATCACTGCCAGAAGCCCGGACGTTGGTCAGTTTTTTCCCCTTGCAGGCATTAACAACCAGGTCGTTCTCCTTGGCATGCTGACCGATGATCATCCCTTCGTATACATCCACCCCGGGACCAACAAACAGAATACCGCGATCCTGCAGTCCGAACAATGCGTAAGCAACTGTTTCCCCTGCTTCCATCGCAATCAACACGCCATTTTTACGACCGACAATCGGACCTTTATAAGGCGCATAGTCATGGAACGTGTGATTCATCACACCGGTTCCACGGGTGTCGGTAAGAAATTCAGTTCGGAAGCCAATCAAACCACGCGCCGGGATGAGGAATTCAAGACGGTTGGTCCCTTCCATGGTCTGCATGGAGGTCATTTCAGCTTTCCGGGTTCCGAGTTTTTCAATGACCGTCCCCTGATATTCTTCAGGAACATCAATGGCCAGATATTCAATAGGCTCACATCTTTCACCATCAATTTCCCGGAAAATAACTTCCGGTTTGGAAACTGACATTTCATAACCTTCGCGACGCATATTTTCGATAAGAATCGACAGATGCAATTCACCGCGGCCAGAGACCTTGAAGGTATCGGTATTGTCGGTATCCTCGACACGCAAAGAAACGTTTGTCCGTAATTCTTTCATCAACCGGTCACGGATGTTTCTTGATGTCACATACTTTCCTTCATGCCCGGCGAAGGGTGAATTGCTGACCATAAAGTTCATCGACAATGTCGGCTCATCGATCGCAACATATGGCAACGCAACAGGAGTTTCTATATCAGCCAGAGATTCTCCTATCCCCAGCTCCTCAAACCCGGCGATAGAAACAATATCCCCGGCGCTCGCTTCCTCAATTTCAACCTGCTGGAGCCCCTGATAACCGAGCAGTTTGGTAATTCGCCCACTCTTTATCTTCCCCTCGCGGTCAATGTGAGCAACCGTCTGGCCAGCACTAAGGGTACCATTAAAAATTTTACCGGTGGCGATACGACCGATAAACTTATTGTAGGCAATACTGGTTACCAGTAACTGGAATGGTGCCTGCGCGTCACCAACCGGAGGATCTACCTTATCCCCAATCATTTGAAACAAAGGCTCAAGGTTATCGGATTCATCTTCCAGATTACGCTTGGCAATACCGTTCTTAGCACTGGCGTAAACGATCGGGAAATCGAGCTGATCTTCATTGGCGTTTAGCTCACAGAAGAGGTCAAAAACCATATCAACAACTTCTTCCGGGCGTGCTCCAGGGCGATCGATCTTATTGATAACAACAATCGGCTTAAGACCAAGGTCGAGAGACTTTTTAAGCACAAAACGGGTCTGAGGCATTGGTCCGTCAAATGCGTCAACCAATAACAGAACCGAATCAACCATCTTCAAAATACGCTCAACCTCACCACCAAAATCGGCGTGTCCCGGAGTATCGACAATATTTATCTTGAGATCTCCATGTTGGACGGAAAGGTTTTTGGAAAGAATAGTAATTCCACGCTCTTTTTCCAGATCGTTACTGTCCATAACCCTTTCAGTAATAACCTGATTCTCGCGAAAAACTCCGGATTGAATCAGCATGGCGTCAACAAGTGTTGTCTTGCCATGATCAACGTGTGCAATAATTGCGATGTTTCTAATATGTTCAGACATAATTTAATAAACCCTTTTATTAACGGACATCCCCCAAAAGATCCGGATTATGCCAGAAACCACGGACCAAGCCAAGCTAAATAGAATAGCCTTCGGTAAATTTAATTGATTTCTAAAACCCTTAGAAATGGACATATTCTTGACAGGTTGACAACTTTTACCTATGGTCAGCAAGACTTTCAGCAAGTTACCATCAGACACCTGTTTTCCAGCACATGGATTAATTACAATTTAAAGGCTGAGCAATGGCGAAACCTAACATCATTCTTACCGGGTTCATGGGAACCGGGAAAACTACGGTCGGCCGACTCATGGCTAAAAAGCTGGGCTATCAATTTGTTGATACCGACCATCTTATCGAAGATGAAATCGGCTGCAGTATTTCTGATTATTTTCGGACTCATGGCGAGGCAGCATTCCGGCAAAAAGAAACTGAAGTCGCTTTACGCCTGTCCCAAAGTGACGGATTGGTCATTTCCACCGGTGGACGCATGATGCTTGACCCCATCAATGCAGAAGCACTCAGCCGAACAGGACGAGTCTTTTGCCTGGTAGCAACACCTGAGGAAATTCTTGAAAGAGTTTCCAACGACAACAACGCCAGGCCACTGCTTCAGGGAGCAAATCCCCTTGAACATATCGTTGAATTGTTACAACAACGAGAGAAAGGTTATAAACGTTTTTCTCAATTCAAAACGTCAGCCAAAAAACCAAATGCCATAGCTAACGAACTTTCCGAGTTTGTCCAGGGCAAACGGGACTTAAGACTTGAGATCTCAGCACCAAGCATTGATTATGAATTTATTGTTGGTAGCGGAATCCTCCCCTTTGTCAACAGTCTTGCAGAGATAGACGGCCCGGTGGCAATCATCACTGACGAATCTGTCGCACCTCTGTACGCAAAAAGCTGTGGCAAGGTGGATACCATCATAACAGTCCCTCCTGGTCGTCAGCATAAAACGCTGGCAACAGCTCAAACCATTTATGAGCAACTTCTGGATGCTGATTTTGACCGGAGCGGAACCATCATCGCCCTGGGCGGCACCGTCATCAGTGAACTGGCTGGTTTCATTGCCGCCACATTTATGCGCGGGGTAGACTGTGTCCAGTGCCCAACCAGCCTTTTAGCCATGGTTGATACAAGTATCGGCGGCAAAACCGGAGTTGATCTGCCCCGCGGAAAAAATGTCATAGGCGCTTTTAAGCAGCCCAAAACAGTAATAGCGGACGTTGCGACATTACAGAGTTTATCGCCCCGCACCTTTGCCTCCGGCATGGCGGAAGTTATCAAACACAGCCTGATTGCCGACTCAGACTTATTAAGAAAAATTGAAGCAGGAAAATGGAAACCCGCCGAGGGGGGATTCCAATCAGCATCTGAGTTGCAGGCTCTTGTCGCGCAGGCGATTCAGGTCAAGATCAATATCATTCAGGAGGATCCCTATGAGCACGGTCGCCGTGCCCTGCTGAATTTTGGGCACACTTTTGCCAATGCTATCGAACACCTCAGCCACCACAAAGTGCGCCACGGTGAAGCTGTCGCTATCGGCATGGTAATAGCGACTAAACTGTCGGTTGATCTGGGGCATTGTCAGCCGGACCTTCTGGCACGGGTAGAAAATGTGATGACCTCAGCCTTATTACCGACCCGCATACCAAACCACCTGGTCGCATCAGATATTATCCTGGCGATGCGAAGCGACAAAAAGAAAAAAGCCGGAAAACTTCGCTATATTCTTATTAGGGACGTTGGCGAAACGTTTATCACCGAACAAGTAAACGAAGAGGATGTCCTTAAGGTCCTTCAGGAACTCAAAGAATGATCTCAGACAAACATCGACCAGAACAAAACGGGCCACCTGCTCGCAGATGGCCCGTTTACTGAAATAATCTATTTAATACTGTCAACCCTCAGGATTCGCCCATAAGCCTGGACATTTCACGGCTAGCTTCAAGCAACTTGCTCAGATGTCCAGGCCTCCTGTCTTCAGAGAAGCGATAGGCCGGGCCAACGATGACCAGTGCAGCTGGTACCTTATTTTCAAAGTCAAAAATAGGGGCAGCAATCGCGGCAATGCCTTCTTCGCGCTCCTGATCATTAAGACCGTAGCCATGCTCACGAATCCATGCTAATTCACGCCTGATTTCATCCTGATCTACTTTAGTATTATCGGTAAAACGCGTCTGCTTCGTTTTGGTCAGAACTTTACTGACAAAATCAGCTTCTGCGTACGCCAGCAATACCCGCCCGGCAGCCGTCGGAGTCAATTCCATATAATCACCTTCATTGATGGAATAGACAAGACGGGACGATCCCATTTCCCGCGCCATACAAATACTCTTGGTTCCATCAACAACAAACAATGCTGTTGACTCACCAGTATCTGCAGTAAGACGCTTCATGAAAGGAGCTGCGATCGACTTTAAAGAATTACTCTTTTCGTAAACCTTCCCAAGAACCATCAGTTTTGGTCCAAGGCGATAGTTTGTGCGCGAGGTACGGACAAGATACCCAGACTTTATCAACGTCCCGCATAATCGATGCACTCTGCTTTTGTAAAGTCCAGTTTTTTCACAAAGCTGATTCAAGGATAATTCAGTTTCATTGGTATTAAAACAATCAAGAATTTCCAATGCCTTAAGTACCGCATCAACCAATGGTACTGCAGCTGCTTTTTTATCTGCTAGTTTTGACATGTGCCCTTCCATGATGGGTTTCAATTGCCCTGGCCAATCGCTTTCAAATTAGACATCAAGAAGGCCGACAATAGCACAAAGTTCTTAATCTTCAACGAAGGAAGTACATTAAGCATAAGAAAACGAGGATTTATTACTGCTGTTTAATATAACTGTCAAAGAATCAATAACTACCAGCTCGAAGAGAGAGTGGCCTTGAACTAAATTTTAACCAAAGTCTTCATTCTCGATGGTGCTGCAAAATTGTCAAGGGCTTCCTGCAGCCCTTCAACAGGGATAATACTGGAAACCAAAGCTTCAGTATTGATGACCCCCTTGCTCAGCAGTTCAATACTTTCCGGAATTTCTGTCGTGTAGATCATGGAGCCCTTTATGGTCAATTCCTTACGCACAATCAATACAGTAGAAACCGCATGTTCTTGTCCTGGAAGCCCAAGGACAACGATCGTAGCCCCTGGGGCAGCCAACTCAATACATTGCGCAAGGGCTGATGGTGCTCCGGTTGTTTCAAAAATAATATCGAAATTTCCCTGACATGCAGCAAGCTCAGCCTGATCACTGATAACCCTTTGAGCCCCCATCTTCTTAGCCAGCTCAAGACGTGTTTCAATCAGATCACAGTTAACAATGTTAGGTGAATACTGCAAAGCAAGCTGAAGACAAAGCTGTCCAACGACACCTGCGCCAAAAACCAGAACTTTATCACTGTTTACAATGCCAGCCTGCTTAATTCCATGCAGACTTACCGCCAACGGTTCTGCAAATACAGCAACCTCATTGGCAAGGCCATCAGGGACAGCATAAACCTGTTTGGCAGGAACCACAGCGTACTCAGCGAAAACACCGTTAATGTCAACACCTAATCGAATTTTTGACCGGCATATATTAGTCAACCCCTTTTTACAGACATCGCATTCACCACAGTAGTAATTAGGATGGATAGTGACCCGCTGCCCTACCGTAAAGTTTGAGACACCAGAGCCAATAGCTTCAATGGTACCGACAGCTTCATGACCAGGAATAACCGGCAGCGGGGCAACTAGCTTACCATGATACATCGAGTTATCAGAACCGCAGATTCCACCTAACTCGACGGCAATACGAACTTGCCCTTCCAGAGGGGCTGGAACATCAACATCAGAGATTTCAACCTTACCAACTTCTTTTATAATAGCAGCTTTCATTTACGCCTCCGAATCCTATTTGATAGGCCTCATTTATTGACAGATAGGTTATTATTTTCCTTGTTTAAATGCAACCGAAAATTACCCGTTTTTAAATAGTCCCCAATAGCCTGTCTTCTAAAAATGACAGCTTTCTATTACGAATTTTCATAATCCTATGATTCGCACAAAAGGATAATGCGTTCAACCACCCCTTGCTGACAAAAAATAAAAAGATGATTGACAAAAATAAGCACCATGGATATTCTAGGCTCCGACACGGCGTTCTTCTCTATAGGACAAGCGTGATTTTAATAAAGAACATCGTTTGCATTTTTCTCGAGAGAAACAAAATCAAACTGAGAGCAGATAAGGAAATCTAAACTGGGAATTGTCCTTCAACCATTTGAGCTCTTAGGAAAAACACTTACTGGTCATGCCAGCCAACAGATCTAAAACTGTGTTTTTACGCAGATATTGTTTCGATCAAAATCTTTACGTTTTAGGTGAGGAAAGACAATGGCGAAGAAAAAACAGAATTTGATTGTACAGGCAGTGGATGCTTACTTCAGCTTACTGAAGGTTATCATTGTCTTGTGTATGGCAGCTATGCTGATACTGGTTTTTGGTAATGTATTTCTGCGTTACGCGTTCAATACCGGCATCACTATTTCAGAAGAAGTATCTCGGTGGTTTTTTGTTTGGATGGTTTTCCTTGGTGCTCTAGTTACAATGCGTGAACATGGCCATCTTGGTGTTGATACTGTCGTTAAACGTCTGCCAATTCCAGCCCAGAAAGTCTGTTTCCTTGCAGTTCAATGCATTATGCTTTTCGCCAGCTACCTGATCCTGACCGGTGGCTATCAGCAAACAATGCTGAATGTCGGCGTTCATGCGGCTGCTTCCGGTTTGCCCAAAACTCTATTCTACGGAGTAGGAGTTATTTTCGGTGCTACAGCTATTCCAATCATCCTTTATGACATCTACAAACTGCTTAGTGGTCGCTTAACCAACGACCAACTTATCGGAGTTGTTGACGAATCTCTTGATGAAGAAGAGCTAGAAAAAGAACTGGCTCATTTCAAGTCATAAATTTGATACACGGAGGATTTAACTGTGGTTATCGGAATTTTTCTCGGAACATTATTTGCTACTTTAGCTATCGGTACACCGATTGCTTTTTCACTGTTGGCCTGCGGTATTGTCCTGATGGTCCACCTGGACTTCTTTGACGCCCAGATTGTTGCTCAGAATGTTATTCACGGAGCAGACAGCTTTCCCCTTCTTGCCGTCCCCTTCTTCCTCCTGGCTGGAGAGGTCATGAACGTTGGAGGACTTTCAAAACGTATTGTTAATGTCGCCATTACCCTGGTTGGTCACGTGCGTGGCGGCCTGGGCTTTGTTGCTATTCTCGCATCGGTTTTATTAGCTGCACTTTCCGGTTCGGCCGTAGCTGATGCGGCAGCGCTCGCTTCTTTGCTGGTCCCCATGATGGTTAAAGCTGGTCACACTAAAGAACGCTCATGTGGCCTTATTGCTTCTGGCGGCATCATTGCGCCGATCATTCCACCCAGTATCGGCTTTATCGTTTTCGGTGTTGCCAGCGAATTGTCGATTTCCAAACTATTCATGGCCGGTATCGTTCCTGGTCTTATGATGGCAATCTTCCTGTGTATTGCATGGTGGCTGACCTGCCGTAAAGATAAAGTTGAACCGCAACCGCGCAAATCTGCCAAGGAAATTTTTAGAGCAATCTTAGACAGTTTCTGGGCGTTAATGTTACCCCTGATAATCATCTTCGGCCTTAAATTCGGTATTTTTACACCGACCGAAGCGGCTGTCGTAGTCGCGGTATATGCTCTATTTATTGCTATATTTGTCTACAAAGAATTAAAAATCAACCAGCTTTACGGGGTCTTTGTTACTGCAGCAAAAACGACCTCTGTCGTTATCTTCCTCGTCGGTTCCGCCCTTGTTTCTTCCTGGATGATTACGGTTGGTGACGTTCCTGGCCAGGTTGTTAAAATGCTCGGTCCCTTCCTCGACAATAAATTTCTGTTGATGGCCGCCATCATGCTGCTCATTGTCGCCGTAGGAACCTGTATGGACATGACACCATCAATCCTGATTCTAACTCCGGTACTCATGCCAATTATTGTCAAAGCCGGCATCGACCCGATCTACTTTGGGGTTCTGTTCATTATCAACACATCAATTGGCCTGATTACTCCACCGGTAGGCACAGTTTTGAATGTCGTCGCCGGTGTCGGGAAAGTCAGTATGGATGACCTGATTAAAGGAATCTGGCCTTTCATACTTGCTGAACTTCTCGCCTTGATTCTGATTATTATTTTCCCAGCAATCGTTACCGTTCCCGCGGAATGGTTTAGCGGCAAATAAACCAAAATCACAAACCAGCAGGGACGACATAAAGCCCTGCTGGTCTCATATGAGCATTGAACGCGTTGAAAGATAATGAGGTAAAGAAACGGAGGTCAACACATTCCTCGCAAACTGAAGTTGTTGCTTGCTTAGTAAACACAGTAGTTCCTAAACACAACAAGGAGAATGCAATGAAGAAAAGTATCTTGAACAAGTTGATCGTTTTCGCTGCTACCGCAGCGCTGCTGATACCAGCAGTTTCTTTTGCTGCGGATATCAGCAAGCATACCTTTAAATTCGCCTACCAGAATTCTAAAGAGCACCCCCAAGGTCAAGGGGTTGAAAAGTTTGCTGAACTCGTCAAAGAAAAAAGTGGTGGCAAAATGACCGTCAAAACCTACCCAAGCGGTATGCTCGGCGGCGACCTTCAGACTGTATCCGCTCTTCAGGGTGGGACTATTGACTTTACTGTTCTGAATGCCGGCCTTCTGGTTGGTCTTGTTCCTGAATTCGGCATCTTCGATTTCCCATTTATGTTTAACGATGAAAAAGAGGCTGACACCATCGTTGACGGTACCTTCGGCAAGATGATGTTTGATAAGCTACCTGCAAAAGGGTTGGTTGGTCTTGGTTACTGGGAGCTCGGATTCCGTAACATGACCAACAACGTGCGTCCAATTACTAAACTCGAAGACTTCAGTGGTATCAAACTTCGCGTTCTGCAGTCTCCTGTATTCATTGACACTTTCAACACGCTGGGCTGCAACACGGTTCCTCTCCCCTACCCTGAGTTGTACAGCGCTCTTGAACAACATGTTGTCGACGGACAGGAAAACCCTGTCACCAATGTTCAATTTGCTAGTTTCTATGAAGTTCAGAAGTACTTTTCTTTTACCAAGCACATTTATTCTCCACAATCCAGTCTGATCTCAAAGCGTACCTGGGACAAACTGAACGACGCGGAGAAAAAAGTAATTGTTGATGCCGAGCGAGAAGCTAAAATCTACCAACGCGAGGTAAATCGCGCACAAATGGCTAAATCTCTCACCTTCGTTAAAACCAAAATGGCCGTTAACGAAATCGATCCTGCTGAAATGGATCGTATCCGTGCTGCAGCCAAGCCAGTTTACGAAAAAAATACTCCTAAAGTCGGCCAGGCCACTGTTGACGCGTTTTATGCCGAAGTTGCCAAGGTTCGCGCTAAATAAGAATAAGGTAATCAACTATAAAAAAGCCGGTGAAAATCCAAGTTTCACCGGCTTTTTTAAGCATGATGATTTTCATATAAAGGGCATCAACCTCACACACAATCCCCGGCTAGAACATTTCATCTGATGCCTTCCTTCCCTACCCTAAATATTTTCTTGTCAGAAAAAATACCTTGTTCACCAGCGTCAAAACATCATTTCATATTGACGAGTAACAATATTTCAAGTATTAGTGTCCTAACGTAAAGGATGTTTGTTTTTACAGGCGATATGTGTCTTTTTTTGTTTAGGTTATGGATACTTGCAGTATGATTGCAAATCATCTAGCTTTACTTTGACAAACATAACAGCTTTCGGTTATCAACTGACGTAGCATATGGTTTATTTTTTTATATAATTGTGTTCATTTCCATTAAAGAGCCTTTGACGGAAGTAATCCAGCGGTACTTTTAGTCGCCGGAAGTGGAGAGAACCCATTTTATTAACAAAGGAGGTAAAAACCAAACACATCAGTTCTTAAATAATTATTAAGAGCCTGATAAAGGTTACATTGCTCGACCTGAATGCTATTAAAAAACGCCAGAAGTTGATTCTTAATCCCCCCCCCCAATGAAGGAGGAACCAATGAGAACATCTTTGCTACGCCATGTATTAAAAACCTCAACCATAGCAGTCGTGTTAATAGCCCTGGCCAGCACCGCTTTTTCTGCTGACAAAATCAAATTGCGTCTGGCCTCTGTAAACTCAGCAACTGACGCCCGAGCAGTCGCTCTAGATACCGTTTTCGGCCCAGCCATTGCTGATTTCGCAACCTTTGAACCTCACTGGAACGGTACCCTTTACAAGCAGGGAACCGAACTTGAAGCAATTGCTCGCGGTAATCTTGACATGTCTATTACCTCAGCTCAGGAACTTGCTGAATTCATACCAGCCTTTACCATCTTTTCCGCTGGGTATCTGCATCGTGATGCTGCCCACCAAGTAAAGGTTTTCAATGATCCACTAATGGATCCGTTCAAAGCTCAAGTAGAAAAAACCCTCGGTGTTAAGTTGCTTACTGTTATCTATCTGGGCCGTCGTCAATTAAATCTGCGTAGCGACAAGCACATTGAAACCCCAGAAGATCTAAAAGGGGTGAAACTCCGTATGCCTGGTACTGATGCCTGGCAATTCCTTGGTCGTGCCCTTGGCGCCAACCCAACACCAATGGCATTCACTGAAGTCTATACTGCCCTACAGACTGGCGCTATTGATGGTCAGGACAACCCACTGCCGACAGACAAAGATGCCAAATTTTATGAAGTTACCAAGCAAATTGTTCTTACCAGCCACCTTGTTGATCTGAACTACCTTGCCATCAGTAAGAAAAAATTTGACAGCATGACTCCTGAACAACAGAAGAGAGTTCAAAAAGCTGCTGACGATATGGCGGAATGGGGCCGTAACCGCCAACTCAAACTTGAAGATGAACTTGCTCAATTCTTCAAAGATCAGGGGCTTAAAGTCTACGAGCCTAATGTTGAGGCTTTCCGTACCCGGGTTCAGAAAATGTATCTTGAATCAGAATACTCAAAAACCTGGCCCAAAGGGCTCATCGACAAAATCAACGCCCTGTAAAGGTAACAGTTAAAGCCATGCAACACTGAAGTACCAGATCGGGTGTGATCAGAACAACTGATCACACCCCTCTGTTTATCGAGAGGATTTTGTTTCATGCACAAAACGGGCAGATTTCTGCAAAACAGAGCAGATGACGTTGGCATAACAATGCTTGCTGTCATGTTTCTTACCTTTGTCGGCCAGATATTATGGCGCTACATCTTAAATGACCCCCTGACCTGGTCTGTTGAACTGTGCCTTATTTTATGGCTCTGGACAGTTTTCTGGGGATCTGCCTTCTGTGTCAGGGACAAAGAACACGTCCGTTTCGACATGTTATTTCTGGCCGTAAGACCAAAAATTCAACGTATTTTCGCTGGAATATCCGCCCTAGCTATTATTATTTGCATTGCCGCTTCATGGCCAGGAACCTACGATTACGTCAGTTTTCTGATGATAAAAAAGAGTGGAACCTTGCGCATCCCTCTTGCCTATGTCTTCAGTATTTATCTGATTTTTATGATTGCGCTGGTGGTTACTTATGTGACTCGGCTTATCAAGATTTTTAAAGGTACGCTACAAACAGAGAATGATGAACGTGGAGGTCTAGAAGAATGACCCTGGCATTTGCAATCAGCTTAGTCGCATTGTTCGGACTTGCAGCAATCGGAACACCGGTCGGATACTCCATTATTTGTGGTTCAATTGTTTATCTCGCAGCTTCGAGTCAAGACCTCGGAATTGCCGGCGAACAGATTATTAATGGTCTGTTTCAAAGCTTTGTTCTGTTGGCCGTTCCCTTGTTTATTGTCGCCGCTAACATCATGAACGCAGGCTCTATCAGTGAGCGACTACTTGATTTTTGTATTGCCGCCGTTGGCCGCTTCAAAGGAGGGCTTGGGCACGTCAACGTTGTTGCCAGCCTGATTTTTTCAGGGATGTCAGGGTCGGCAGTCGCAGATGCTGCAGGAATCGGTAAAATCATTATCGACATGATGACCAAAGGGGGACGTTATCCTGGAGGCTATGCGGCAGCAATCACCGCTGCCTCAGCGACCATCGGTCCGGTTATCCCCCCATCCATTCCTATGGTTCTTTACGCCCTGGTTTCAGACGCTTCGATTGGCTATCTGTTTCTTGCCGGAATTATCCCCGGCCTGTTGATGGGAGTGGTTCTGATGATCATGAATGCGATTATCTCTTACAAACGTGGGTTCGGTAGTGATAAGATCGTACCGTTACGCGAACTTCCGAAGATAACAGCAACAGCATTTCCAGCGTTAATGATGCCGGTGATTCTGCTGTGGGGTATATATGGCGGGGCCACAACACCCACAGAGGCGGCAGCAGTGGCTGCTGCGTACGCGTTCATTTTGGCCGCGATTTTCTATCGGGCACTTAATCTGAAAAATATCAGGGACATTCTACTCAGCAGTCTGAAATCATCATCATCCGTCGGATTGGTTATCGGCGGTGCACTGATTCTTAATTATGTAGTTGCTACAGAAAATATTCCTAATCGCCTTGCCGGGTTGATGGATGGGATGAATGTTTCCCCACTGTTGTTCCTACTGTGTATCAACATTCTGCTGCTGGCACTGGGCTGTATTCTTGATGCGACCACCATCATTCTTGTTATCATCCCACTTTTTATTCAATCATGCCGTGCACTGGGAATTGACCTTATCCATTTCGGTATAATTGTGGTTGTCAACTGTATGATTGGCCTGATTACTCCGCCATACGGCATCTTGCTTTTTGTTATCAATGGTGTCACAGGTATCAAGTTAATCGATATGATCAAAGAGCTGTGGCCATTCCTGATTGCTTTGCTCGTTGCTCTGGCAATCCTTACTCTCATGCCAGACTTGGTGCTTTGGTTACCACGTTACTTCGGCTATGCAGGATAATTTATGAGTCATTCATTTACATCCCATTTTGGTATCTGGCCGGCGTTACTGACGCCTCTGACAGAGAACCTTTCTGTTGACACCAAATCTTTAGCAGATCACATTAACCGCCTCCTTAAAAGAGGCTGCCAAGGAGTCACCCTGTTCGGAACCACGGGGGAAGGTCCTTCCTTTTCTACTACCGAACGGACTGAAACACTTGAAACCCTGATAAACGACGGTATTCCTGCCCATAAAATTCTTGTTCATACCGGTGCGGCAGCGTTACCGGATACGGTAAAACTGTGTCAGCATGCAACGAATCTGGGTGTTCACGGCTGTCTGGTCATGCCCCCCTTCTTTTTCAAGGGAGTTACTGATCAAGGGGTTATTAATTACTACCGGCAATTAATTGCCAACGTTGGTCTGCCCCAGCTTAAACTGGTGCTTTACCATTTGCCACAGATCAGTTATGTGCCACTGACGATTCCCATTATCAGGCAACTCCTGTCAGAATACCCGGATATTATTCTGGGAATTAAAGACAGTGGCTGCAATCGCGAGGAATCCATCGCCTTGACACAGGCGATAACTCCGGTTCAGGTCTGGGTAGGAAACGAACCTGACTTACAAACCATGGCCACCCTGGGTAGCAAAGGTGCGGTAAGTGGCGTTGCCAACATTTTGCCAGAGCTGGTGCAGAAACTGGTCGGTGCCATAGATTCAGACAATCCTGCCGCTGACCAGGAGACCATCATCTCATTTTTATCAATTTTCGATCAATTTCCCATGCTACCCGCCTTTAAAGCTATGCTCAGTATTGCGTACAATGATCCAGGCTGGCTCCGAATGCGTGCCCCACTGGTAGCGTTGACACCTCAACAGGTTACTCAATTAAAGGAGTTATCCGACCACCTCGGATTTAACTTCGAGCGCTAATTGACCTCGTCCCCCTCGCTAATCACCTTCTTCGGTTAGTGAGGGGACTCCTGAAGTATTCCTTACTCTTGCAGGAGCTAAAGATGAATCCTTTAAAATTAGCGGTGTTAGGCGCCGGTCTGATTGGTAAACGTCACATCAAGACCATCCAGAACCGACCTGATCTAGCCCGACTTATAGCAATTGTTGATCCGGTCTTGCCTGCTGGTAGCAACAATGAATGGCAAACCCCCGTCTACCCTGATATTCTTTCAATGCTCGATGCGACCACCCCTGACGGCGTTATTATTGCTACCCCAAACAATATGCACCTTGAACATGGAAAAATCTGCTGTAATCAAGGACTGCATTTTATTGTTGAAAAACCAGTCACTGCGACATTAGCTGAAGCGCATGATTTGGTTAAAGCCGTTGAGCAATCCGGGGTTCACACCCTTGTCGGTCATCACCGTCGCTATCTTCCTCAGGTGCAGAGAGCAAAACAATGCATCGACGATGGTGAAATAGGTGAATTGGTGGCAGCTTCTGTTATCTGGGCAACCCGCAAACCAGATAATTATTTCAATGTAGAATGGCGCAAAAAACCTGGAGGTGGGCCAATTCTGATTAATGTTATTCACGATATCGATATGTTGCGTTACCTATGTGGCGAGGTGGTAGAAGTTCGAGGAATGTTCAGCAATCAGCACAGAGGATTCCCCGTTGAGGATACTACCGGTGCTATTTTACGCTTTGCCAACGGATGCATGGCTACCTTAATCTGTACCGATGCCGGGCTGTCACCATGGACGATTGAACAAGGTTCAGGAGAAAACCCGTCATATGCTTTTACCCATGAAAGCGCCTATCGCATTATCGGTACCCGTGGAAGTCTGGAAATGCCGGTTTTAAAGAAATGGTCAGCGCGCACCCCCGGAGATGAGGCCTGGGACAAACCTTTAACAAGCTCTTATCTATTGACCGACAGCTGGGATGTCTACGAGCAACAACTCGATCACTTTAAACAGGTCATTCAGAATAACGAACCACCTATCTGTTCGGTCTTTGACGCAGCAAGGTCTTTAGCAGCGACATTAAGTATTGTCCGGGATTGTGCCGCCGGCGCTGGCACCAACCCAGATAGCGATCTGGATTATTAATTCAATATTAAGGATATCAACGATGCAGCATAAATATTCCCTGGGCTATCTGACCACACCTACCTGCGCCCCTCCAGAAATGATCTACCTTGCCGCACGAACCGGATATGACTACGTCAGCCTAAGAACGATCGCCATGGGACTGCCAGGGGAGGTGAATTATGGCCTGGCGCATAATTCACAATTGTATAAAGATACAAAACAGGCACTGCTTGAAACCGGTGTGCTCCTTCTTGATATAGAAAATGCCAGGATTCATGACCATGCTGATTTTAGCCACTATTTTTCTGAAATGGAGATTGCAGCAGAATTAGGAGCAAAGGCCATCCTGACCAATGTCTGGACCACAGACCATGGTCGCACCATTGACCAATTCTCCAAACTCTGTGAAAAGGGAAAACAATTAGGATTAAATATACATCTCGAATTCGTTACCTGGTCCAACGTATGTAACATTATGGAAGCTGTCGCAATTCTTGATGAATGTGGCTATGATAATTGCGGCATGATTATCGACACCCTGCACTTTCATCGTTCTCGATGTCAATTAAGTGACCTGGCTCACTCCCCTGAAAAATATTTAACGGCTTTACATTTATGCGATGCCCCTGCCGAAATCCCCATGAATAAAGCGGATCTCATTCACACTGGGCGAGCTGAACGCCTTTACGTCGGTGAAGGGGAAATTGATATTGCGACAATTGTCAAAGCAATGCCGGAAGTGGTTTTGTGTCTGGAGATCCCCCACCTGCATAGATTGGAAACCTTAGGAGCCGAAAAGCATGCGTTCCGTTGCCTCCAGACAGCACAAAGCTATCTGCAACACCAATAGCCAAAAGCTCCCCCCTACCGTAAAATGCTGCCAAATGTAACCTTGGCACTCCATTGACCAACAAAAATACTCCCAAACTCCCCTGTCAGTAAAAAACGGCCATCCTAAAAACAATTCTACCTGCAGGGACAAAATTCACATCCACATTATTCGTTTGCTCGTACAGCCAGAAAATTCAACAAGATCTGACCTGTGAGTTACACGTTTAAAATTTTTTTACAGGTTCCCTAAAGTCACCAGCTCTTTTTTTTTGTTAAAATTGCTCAAAGGCCTCCGAACTCCATCATACTTAAGCATTTATTTATAAATTTATTGACACATATGACGTTACATTTTATTCTATCTTCCACGACAGCGTTCCACCTTTTAGGATTTATATTTGAATTAAAAATTTAGTTTTCCTGAATTAGAGAAATTTATTGTGGAATCAGCGACAATTAGACCCTTCTAAAAATAGGAGAAAGATAATGGCAAAAGCACCTAAAGTACTCAGCGAAGAAGAAAAACAAAAAGTTGACGAGTTGTTTATCCGTGCCCGTGCTGCTCAGGCTCAGATCGAAAACGTTGATCAGGAAACCATCGACCGTGCGGTTCAGGCTGTCGCCTGGGCTGCAGCCAACGAAAAAACCTTCACCCGCCTGGCTCAGATGGGTGTCGATGAAAGTGGTCTCGGTGATCGTGCCGGTCGTCCTTACAAGCGCGCCAAAATCATCGGTATCCTGCGTGATTGTCTGCGTGAGAAAAGTGTTGGCATTATCGAAGAGATTCCGGAAAAAGGGATCACCAAGTACGGCAAGCCGGTTGGGGTTGTTGCCTGTCTGATCCCGACCACCAACCCGGCTCTCACTCCGCCGACCAATGGTCTGTACTCACTGAAAGCACGGAACGCCACCATCTTTGCACCGCATCCACGCAGCAAGCAAACCACTTTCGAAACCATCGCCGTGATGCGTGCCGCGCTGAAAAAGGTCGGTCTTCCGGAAGATCTGTTTCTGTGCATCGACAAGCCAAGCATTCCATCTTCCCAGTACCTGATGAGCCAGGCTGACCTGTCCATCGCCACCGGAGGTCCTGCCATGGTTCAGGCGGCTTACAGTTCAGGCAAGCCTGCTTACGGTGTTGGTGCCGGTAACGCCACCATGTGTTTCGATGAAACCACCGCCCAGGATGTCAAAACTGCCGCCAAGAATGTGCGTCTGTCCAAAACCGCCGACTACGGCTCAGGCTGCAGCGCCGACGGTAACCTGGTCATTCACGACAGCGTTTATGATGATATGATCGAGTGCCTGAAAGCTGAAGGCGGTTACCTGTGTAACGCAGAAGAAAAAGCCAAGCTGACTGCTGTGCTGTGGGACGACGAGTTGCACCGGACCATCGACACCATCGCCTGCAGCGCTCAGTCCATCGCGGAAAAAGCCGGCTTCAACATTCCTGAAGATGTCTGCATGCTGCTGTGCGAAGAGGACAACATCGGTCCTGAGTACCCCTGGTGTAAAGAGAAGATGGCTCCGATCATCGGTCTTTTCAAATACAGTGGCGGTTACGACAAAGCTCTTGAACGCCTGCAAGCGATTTACAGAGTTGGTGGTCGTGGCCACTCCTGTGGAATCTACAGTTTTAACGAAGAGCATATCCATATGCACGCCATGGCTATGCCGGTCAGTCGTGTCATGGTTCGCCAGCCCCAGTCCAAGGCGAACTCCGGTTCATTGACCAACGGGATGCCGATGACGTCTTCCATGGGTTGCGGCACCTGGGGTGGCAACATCACCAACGAGAACGTTCACCTGAAGCATTACATGAACGTGACCTGGGTTGCGCGTCCGATTCCTGAAGACCGTCCAAGTGATGAGGAATTGTTCGGTGAATTCTACAACGACGAAAGCCTGGTTTTCCCTTAACGAAATATCTGGCCAGCCTGCATTCAGGCTGGCCGATAATGCATTTAAATACAGGCAAAAAGTATTCAGGAGCAACCTGCTATGAATAAGCAGTTTTCATTAGAACCTTTGACAATTATCAGTTGCCCACCACCAGAAATGGTGCGGATTGCAGCTCGTACCGGATATGATTTTATTAGCTTTCGTAACATTCCAATGGGTGTCGCTGGAGAATACTCTTTCTATCCCGAAGACAAAGCTATGGTTCAGGAAACCAAAGCAGCCCTTAAAGAAACAGGTATTGGTGTTCACGATATAGAACTAGCCAGAATTTTGCGCGACGTTGATCTTAAAAGCTATGTGCCTGCTATGGAAATGGGTGCAGATCTTGGTGCCAAGCACTTGATTTCCAGTGCATGGACCGACATTCGCATTGATCGCAATTTCATTGTTGAAAGTTTCGCTGAAATTTGCGACCTAGCCAAACCGTTCGGGTTAACTGTCAGCCTTGAATTCCCCAGTTTTTCTCGCCTAACCAATCTTCAAGAAGCTGCTGATATCGTTCGGGCTGCAGGACGCACAAATTGCGGCATTCTGCTTGATACCCTATATCTTCACTTTTCCGACATCGGACTTGCAGAAATCTCAGCACTACCCCAGGAGTGGTTCCAGTTTGTCCATCTCAGTGATGCTCCAGCTGAAATCCCGCAAACCCGGGATGGACTGATTCAGATTGCCAGGGATGCACGCCTTTACCCAGGTGAAGGTTGTATTGATTTTGCTGCGATAGACGCCGTACTCCCTGATGTCATTTATTCGATTGAACTGCCGAACAATAAGCGAATCGAAGAACTTGGTTTCGAGGGGCATGCCCGGCGCTGTCTAGAAGCAGCTAAGAATTATTTTGCCGAACATTGTCAAGAGGCGATCACCGCTGAGTCTTAACTGCCGGTTTTGCAACACACGCGCTGCGTAACACCATCTACAGCATGATGATGTTACGCAGCCCAGGTGTTTTTTCCTAAGCTCACCATTATTCATCTCAATTATCTCTAGCCAACGACCAAACCACCTCATCAAAGCCCCCTGACGAGCTTCTGTCAGAATAAAACGCTGCTGTTTTCCATGCGGCTAAGTGACATATATCAACCCGAGAAGATATCTTGCCAAAACATTATAAGTTACTTAAAAATAAGAATTTTCCCTTAAGTACGATATAGTTTGATTATCAGCATTATTTCATCAACCCTGTCCAAGGAGGTGTCATCATGCTACCACTCTACAAAAATATTCTTATCCCTACAGATTTCTCCGAAAACTCGAACCTGGCGTTCCGCCATGCAGTTATGCTGGCCAGACAAAATAACGCGCAAATCTACCTCCTTCATGTCATTCCACCGCTTGATCAATCGATGAAAAACTACCTGTCAACCTATATGGACCAGAAAATTGTGGATGAAATGGAGCAAAATAAAATGCAGTCACATCAGGAAGACCTTAAAAAGGAACTGCAAAATTTTACTCAAACAGAACTTGGTGATTTCCCTGAGGATCTGAAGCGATTCGTCTGTATCACTGTTGAGGTAGGTCAGCCTGTTGCCAAAATTCTTGAAGTTGCTGTAGAAAAAGATATCGACGTGATCGTTATGGGCACCCATGGCCGCGGAATAATCGAGCATGCCTTTTTAGGCAGTGTTGCTGAAAAGGTCTTGCGCAAGGCACACTGCCCGGTATTCGTTGTTCCACTGAAGCCTTGAGAAGAAGAAAACCGCTGCAACCATGGCAATGCAAGAGGCTTGAACTAGCTGCGATTGATAAAGATTGCGCCCTGAATCCCTTTTGAGGACACCACCCAAAGGGGTTCAGGGCGACCAAAATTCTTCCGAGAGTCAGGCAACCCCACACAGGAAAGCCTTAATTCCCAGGGCATCCGCTAATGCAGCCTTGGCACGCATGGCACGTTCGGCTTCAGCTGCTGAATTAGCATAAGCAACCTGAATATGGTTTGATTTATGATGGCCCATCATTTGATCGCGACTAACACCATAAAGAATCGCGTTCATCATCGGCCACTCAGGACTGGTCAGCCGGGAACGCCGCTCGCGCTCTTGATCTGGCAGGTCAACAGCTTCTCCCAGGCCGAGATCCATTTTCAACTGATGATCCTCTACGTAAACCCTGCTCCAGATGATTGCGCCTGGTCTGGCATAACCTTTTAGCGTCCCCCCCCCGGAAGGGAAATACATGGGCGGCTGACGAAAACTTTCAGAACCAGCCCACCCTCCTTGATGATGTGCAGGTGGAGCGCCACCGGAAATCTCGAAAACCCAGACAAAATCGTTACACGCGCCTGAGTGGTCAAAATCTCCCCAGCGAATATCGTGCAGAGTCGTTTCAACAGGCTGCCCAAGTTCCCGATGTACGCGGTTTGTCAAGATACCGTCAAGACCTGCGCACTCATCAACCTCATTAAAATGAACAATAGCCTGCCCTGACCTTATGATACTCCCGTCTTCCGCAAGCACATCAGGACGTTCATCATTATTCAGCATGCCTTCAACGAGGTCTGAAGCCGGCAGTAAATCCTTCAACCCCTGCTGATATTGGATACCAATCGCTTCGCAACCAAACTCGTGAGCCATTCTTACCGCAGCGATATACATTCGGCATTGATCCAGAACCTGACTTTCCGTCAATTCCGTTGCCGGGTCTGCGCCCAGATGAATTTTCAATCCTCGCGCCATAAGCCAGGAATAAATGCGGCGCGCATCCTCTTCAGACACCTGCCGGGTCGCATAATAAAGGGCCGACTGGGATAGACGTTCTTTAAAAATCCCCATGGACATAAGCAGCTCATCAGGAATGATGGCATTGTACATCCCCATACATCCTTCATCAAAAACCCCCATAATAACCTTGTTACTACGGATATCGTCCGCAATAACCTGCATCGCGGCCAGGTCAGATGAGGAGGAGGGATCAAAGGGGTGAACATGGGAGCAATCATGAGATACATTCCCCTTCACCAGCCATTGGTTCATTTTTTCCTGAAAATATACGTCTTCAAAATCTTCACTCCATAAGGTCGAATACGGGATTCCTGCTTTGGTCAGGCCGGCGTTCAGATTAAGCACCCCCACCAGTCCCGGCCATTGTCCCGACCAGTTGGCCAAAGTCAGAATCGGCCCGCGATGCGATGTCAGACCGGGTAACACATGATGGGTATACTGCCAGACAGCTTCAGCTACGATAACAGGCATGTCCGGATCAATACGTTTAAAAACATCCATACCTTCACGTTGACTCGAAATAAACCCGTGACCACTCTCTTTAACCGGGTGAGCACGCCAGACTTCATGCCCCATATCGACCAGGATTTTGGTTAGTTTTTCTTCCATCGCCGCCTGTGTTGGCCAACACACATTGTTAGCACTTTCACGTAAATCTCCTGACGCGACCATTGCGATCCGACTCATAGCACAGCCTCCTTCATTAGGGCAGCGTAGTCAGCATGATCCTGCTGCATACGTCGCATAACTTTATACTTCGCCTGATGGTACGTTGAAATCTGGCCGCCACGCGGAAGTAGAACGTGTCCCTTACCGCTCATGGCGTCCATGGCACTGGCGATACCGCAATACTCACCGGCAGCAACGGCCCCCAGCATGGCACTGCCAAGTAATACCGGCTCTGCAGTGTCCGGCACCACAACAGCACAACCTGTTGCATCAGCATGCTCCCTGAGAAACAGCTGATTACGCGCCAGCCCCCCGCTGACCACCAAGGTGTCAACCGGAATCCCGGAGTGGCGCATTTCTTCTATGATATGACGGCTTCCATAAGCCAGAGCCTGCAGAGTGGCCAGATAATCAAGAGCAAGGTCATAACTTCCAACATCGAGCGTCAAACCGTCGATGGAACCGTGTCGCCAAGGTTCGGCCAGAGGAGATCGATTGCCATGGAAATCGGGCTGAATATGCCTGTGTCGAGTTAAAAAAGCGCTCTCATCACCACCGGCCTCGTTCAATATCTCTTCCAACCGCTGGTAGATTGTTTTACCGGCGGCGCGAGCTTCTTCCGTGAGCTCACGGGCGGACGCATGACGGGCGATAACAGCATCAATGAGCGCACCAGCTGCCGACTGCCCCCCTTCGTTGGCCCAATGATCCGGGAGCAATACAGAATAATAGGGGCCCCATACGCCAGACACATAACAGGGCTCTCGGGAAATACTAATGTGACAGGTTGAGGTCCCGGCAATCAGTGCAAGCCTCCCTTCGGATGAGCTGCCGTTGACACCGAGGGTACCAAGAGCACCGGCATAGGCATCAATCATACCGGAAGCAACGGCAATGCAAGCAGGTAAACCCAACTCCTCCGCTGCTGTAGCGGATAAAGGTCCAGCCAAACATCCAGGACCAAGAAAAGAGTTTCCAATGCTAGAATGATTATTAGCAGCGAGACAGCCGAGGCCGATCATCTTAAGAAAATTATCATCCCACCCCTCACCTGCACCGCCAAGATGGCCACGATAGGTCCACTTGCACACAGGCGAGCAGAGGGAACGCTCATAACCGCCGGTCGCTCGATGGACCAACCAATCGGGCAGATCCCAAAAATAGGCCGCCCGCTGCCAGCTATCGGGAAGGTTCTTTTTCAACCACAGCAGTTTAGGCATTTCCATCTCAGGAGAGATAACCCCTCCAACATAGCGTAATACTTCTGCCTTGGTGCGGTTGATCTCTTCTGCTTCACCGATGGCACGATGGTCCATCCATAAAATAATATCCTGATTAGCATTAAAATCAGGACTGACAGAGACAGGCTTATCATACTTATCGGTAACTACCAGCGAACATGTGGCATCAAACCCCAGGCCACCGATGGTCTCAATCTTAATACCTGCATTCGTTACGGCCTGACGAACGCTATAGATAATGGCGTTCCATATCTCGGCAGAGCTTTGCTGACAAAAATCAGCAGCGGGCCGGAAAGTAGATATGTTCTTCTGAGCGGTGCCGAGACACTGCCCATGACTGTCAAACACCCCGGCCCGGGCGCTCCCGGTGCCAACATCAATCCCAATATAATTGGTCATGAAACCTCCACAGAAAATCAGATTTACACTCTCATTGCTCTCTTTTTTGCGCTTTCAATATGGTTGGTCATGGCCAGAACTGCGCCAAGCTTGTCACGCTTTGATAGTGCCTCAATAATTGCCAGATGTTCATCCATAACGGACATAATCAATTCCGGAATAATACGGGTATCCTGTTGTCGAATAAGCCGGATTTTAATTGAATTAACCCGGTAAATATTGGCTATCAGGTCATTCCCTAAGCGATCAATCATGTGGTCATGCATTTGCCAGTCAAGCAGTTGAGCCTCGTTAAGCAGTTCCGGGGAGATATTAAGACCGGCTGCTTGCCTAATGTGGAGATGTTTATCACGTAAAGAAACGATTTCATCATCTGTTGCAACCTGAATAAAGTTGGCGACCCCTTCCTTTTCAAGCAACAACCTGAGCTGAAAAGCGTTACGGATTAAATTAAGATCAACATGGGCGACCTGCAAGCCACGCTTCGGAACGGTAACAATCAGGCCATCTGCTTCAAGCCGAGGAATCATTTCCCTGATAGCGGCCAATGTCATTCCCGTTATTTCAACCAGTTCCCGTTGTGAAACAATCTGTCCAGGCATGATTTCCTGCGCCAACAACCGTTCGGTAAAGTTTTCATAGGCTTGATCGCGCATTAGCATAAGCAGCTCCACTGTCGTTCAGATCATGATTATGGTTAAGAATTAATAGATTTCACAAGCGCCACCATATCATTAACATTATCCGCATTGGAAGGTAGCAATGGCGGTCTGACATGAGTCCAGATCTCTTCATTGTAGTATAAAGCAACAAGCGATTTCACCAGCGGAGTCACAGGATGACAGACCACCTTACTGACCAATTCGTTAACCGCCGGATGATCTTCTCCTGTAAGAATAAGATCCTTAAGGACTCCGGGGAAAAGGTTGGCCATTCCGCTGATGGCCCCGGAACACCCCAAAGAGCCCGCTTTTGCCAAAAGACGCTCATCACCGATAAGTACAGCAAGATCATCATTCTGGAGAAAATCAAGGGCACTCTGCCAGGATCCTGAACTATCCTTGACACCAAAAATGGCATCGCCAAAACGATCTTTCAAACGTCGAACCAAAGAACCCGGCAGAGAGATCTGAGTAACCTGGGGCAAATTATAGAGAATGAGCTGCAAATCGTATTGGACGAGGGCAGAGATAAAGTGTTCGTACCACAAAAGAATTCCCTCATCAGAGACACCATTGAAATAGAACGGTGGAGTCACCAACAATTTGGTGATGCCAAAGCGGCAGGCTTGTCTGGCCTGCTGAATAGCCTCCTCCAGGTTACTTGCGCAGATACACACGGTTACCGATTGGGCAGGCACAACCTGACCGACCAGGGAGTCCAGCAGCAGCTGCCTCTCGCTGGCACCGATTGAAGCCCCCTCCCCTGTGGTCCCGAACAGAGTGATGCCTCCAGCACCATTGTTCAAGACCCTGTCAGCATGTCGCTCAGCAGCTGTAACGGCCACCGTACCTTCAACATTAAATGGCGTGATCAGTGCTGTTGAAATACCAAAGGATGCAAATTTTACATTTCCGGCGGGTTCATAATTAGGCACAGTTTCCAACACTGTCGTCATACTCATCTCCATCTCGTTGATCGTTAATAAGTCCGCTCCATCAATAAATATGTGCTGACCGCATAACATCTACATAACATGTTAGCAAGATGTCAAGTTAATTTGAAATGGCAGGAAGATGAGTTACACTTTTTATAGAAAATTGTTGACAGAAAAGACCTTTGCCAATATCCTATTAACCATAATTTGATCCTTTCCATTAGGACGACATAGACAACCATATATATAAACTCGTATTGAGGAGGCCATCGTGAAAGATCTGGTTGCACATCAATTGGTTAAATATCTCGAGGACAGAGGGGTGGAACATGTCTTCGGGCTCTGCGGCCATACCAACATCGCCGTATTGTCGGCACTGGACAAAAGCAAGATCAACTTCGTCAACACCCGTCATGAGCAGATTGCTGCTCACGCTGCTGATGGCTACGCCCGTGCTAAGAAAACCACTTCTGTTGTGCTGAGTCACTTGGGACCGGGCATGTCCAACGCTGCCACCGGCGTTGCCAACGCTGCCCTGGACTGTATTCCGATGGTCGTTATCATTGGCGACATTCCTTCTCACTACTACGGTAAACACCCCCATCAGGAAGTTAACCTGCACGCTGACGGTGCGCAGTCAGAAATGTATCGTCCCTTCTGTAAGCGCGTTTGGCGTGTAGAAAGCCCTGAGCTGTTCCCAGAAATCATGGAGAAGGCATTCCAACTGGCAGAAAGTGGTCAACCTGGACCAGTTGCTGTTGACGTTCCGATGGACATCTTTTCAAAAGAAGTCGATATCGAGCGTTTTGAGCGCGTCAAAAAGAACACCCGCAGTCTGTCCAAACCATCACTGGATGAAGACGTTGCCAAAGAAATCGTCATTAATCTGGTTGAAGCTAAAAAACCGCTCCTGTATGTCGGTGGAGGTATCGTACTTGCTGACGCAGCTGAAGAGTTAAAAGCATTTGTTGATCATACCAGCATTCCTGTTGCCCACAGCTTGATGGGTAAAGGCGCTCTGCCTGATGATCATCCTTTTACCCTCGGCATGAGTGGCTTCTGGGGCACTCAGTACATCAATGACAGCTGTCGTACTGCTGACTGGATTCTCGGTCTTGGCACCCGCTTCAAAGAAGCTGACTGTAGCTCCTGGTACCCAGAGTTCACCTTCGATATCCCAGGCACTTCCAAGCTGATGCATATCGACATTGAAAGCTCTGAAATCGGCCGTAACTACCCAGTTGAAATTGGTGCCGTTGCCGACCTGAAGCAGGCTCTTAAAGTCCTGACCAAGGTTGCTAAGCAACTCTGCCCTGAAGGCATTAAAAAGCCTGAACTGGAAAAAGAGATCGCTGAATACCGAGCTGAATTTGCTGGCAGAAACACCGAAAACCAGCAAAGCGACAAATACCCGATGATGCCAGAGCGGATCCTGGCTGATGTTCGTGCGGCTCTGCCTCGCGATGCGATTATCACCACTGATGTTGGTTGGAATAAAAACGGTGTTGGTCAGCAGTTCCCGATTTACACCCCAGGCAGCATTCAGATTCCTGGTGGCTATGCAACCATGGGCTTCGGTGCTCCGGCAGCATTAGGAGCTAAACTGGCTTGCCCAGACAAAGTGGTTGTCGCTCTTATCGGCGATGGCGGTTTCGGTCAAAACCCTGCCGTTCTTGCTACTGCGGCATATGAAAATATTCCCGCTATCTGGGTTGTTATGAACAACAATGCTTTCGGTACCATTGCTGGACTGGAAAAAGCTCACTACAACACCACTTACGGTACCCTGTTCCCACAAGTTACCGACTTCGCCGCTATTGCCAGAGCATATGGTGTTGAAGGCATCAGCATTAAATCTGCCGATGAGTTCAAACCGGCCTTGGAAGCTGCCATTGCATCCAACAAGCCAACGGTTATCGATGTTCGCATGATTAACAACCCGGTTCCAACTACCGGTCACTGGAACATCCTTGACATCTACTCACCAGGTAAAAAAGTGTCTCACGTCAGCACCGACTAATTGACAACTGAAGAGACCTCCGGCAACAGGCCGCTTCCGTTCAGGAGGTGGCCTGTTTTATTCTCACCCACCCCCTGAGGCAACTATTCGCAACTGAGGGCAGTACAATCACAATAACCTCTCCCACCCATTTGACGATTTTGATCATTTTCCCTTCGTGACCACAATGACCAAAATAGCCACAAAGAAATCAAAGCTTTTTATCCCCCATTTATTTACAGACTTTCCTTTTCGCCATACCCTCCAGACACAGACTAGGCAAACAGCGTTTCCATTTCATCTTTTTCCGGAACTTTCAAAAGCCGCTACGGCCACGGTCAACCGTGGGTTTTCTAACTTTCTTATCTAAGGGAGATAAAGGTAATGAAAAGAATCACCAAGCTTTTTCTAATGGTCATGTGTGCGTTACTTCTGGCTGCCCCCGCGTTCGCTGGTAAAGTTGTTTTGAAACTTGGCCACATTGCTGAGCCCGTGCATCCATACGGTAAAGGAGCTGACTACTTTGCCAAGCTGGTTGCAGAAAAATCAAATGGAGAAATCGAAGTTAAAGTATTTCCCTCCTCCCAATTAGGCGGGCAGAAAGACCTTGTCGAGAGCATGGTTTACGGTGGCGTTGATATGGCTTTAGTCGGCACCGCAGTGCTGGGACAATTCCAGCCCCAAATTTCAATCTTTGACCTTCCCTTCCTGTTTAAAGACCGCGAGCACGCCTATAAGTCTCTTGATACCGTTGGCATGGACATCGGCAAGCCGCTGGAGAACCGTGGCATCAAGTTGCTGGGCTACATGGAAAACGGCATTCGTCATCTGACCAACAACACCAGGGAAGTTCTCTCCCCGGCTGATATGACTGACCTGAAAATCCGCGTCATGAACAATAAAGTTTACATTGAAATGATGAAAGCATTGGGTGCATCACCAACCCCCATTGCCTTTGGTGAGCTCTATAGTGCTATGCAACAGGGTACCGTCGATGGCCAGGAAAATCCCAGCGCTCATATCTGGACCAAACGTTTCTTTGAAGTCCAGAAGTATGCCTCTTTAACCGCCCATTCTTACTCTCCAGAGCCCGTGATTATGTCAATGGTAAGTTGGAACCGCCTGAACGACAAGCAAAAAGACATTATCATGGAAGCTGCCAAAGAAGCCATCGCCTGGCAACGCCAAATCGCTACGGAGCAAGATAAGGAATACTGGGACAAGATTAAAGCAACCGGCAAAATTAAAGTCACCGAAGTTGACCGTGCCCCATTTAAAGAAGCAACCAAATCGGTAATTGCCATGTTTGCGTCAAAAGTTGGCCAAGACAATCTCGATAAAATCGCGGCTCTTGCCGAGTAAACCTTCAAGCACAGGCAGTTGCGGTGACTGCCTGTGCAGAAAAAAACATCATTAAAGCGTCCCATCTGGTGAGCAAACCAAGAGAGCAAAATTATGGATAAATTATTAAATAGCGTGCGCAAGAGTCTTTACTGGATTTCTGTCATATCGATGATGGTTATGCTGTTCATTATTTTTTTTCAGGTTATCACGCGCTACGTATTCGGGCATTCGTTTGAATGGTCAGAAGAAATCGCAAGATTCCTGTTTGTCTGGGTTGTTTTTCTCGGATCAGCCCTGATTATGGGGGAAAGTGGTCATCTCGCCGTGCGCATGTTGCCGGAAAGATTAAAAGGAAAGACTGTTGGTTTCATGCTCGAAATTTTCATCAATTTCTGCAGTTATGCTTTTATCCTCTTGCTGATTATTCAAGGGGGAAAAATGACTCAGACCATGAGTTTTCAAACCGCACCAGCGCTGGGCATCTCGATGAGTTGGGTGTACAGCATTATCCCTATCAGCGGCTTTCTGATGTTGCTCTATTTGATTAAGGATTCGATTAAAATTGGCAAGGAGTTTATCTCTCATTTTCGTCAAAGAGAGAACACTGAAGAGTTTCAAACGATGGCCGCGAGCAAGCAGAAGGGATAATTAACTATGGAACTTGCACTACTTGGTTCATTTTTTGGTATGACATTGATCGGGGTTCCGGTCGCTTTTGCCTTGGCCCTTTCTGTTGCCATCGTGCTGTTTGGATTTATGGATATGCCACTGGTCATGATCTCTCAGAATATATATTCCGGGATCGACTCTTTTTCATTCATGGCCGTCCCTTTCTTCATGCTCGCAGGAGCGTTCATGTCAGCGGGTGGAGTCACCTCACGACTGGTGAACTTCTCCCAGGCGATTGTCGGGTCTTTTACCGGCGGTCTGGCCCAGGCAGTCTGCGTATCTGGTATGTTTTTCGCTGCAATTTCAGGATCTTCTGCAGCAACAACCGCGGCCCTGGGATCCACCATGGTTGATCAGATGGAAAAGAAAGGCTATAACCGAGCGCTCGCAACCGGAGTTGTCGCTGCGGGTGGCACCGTCGGTATTGTTATCCCGCCATCCATCACGTTGGTTGTTTATGGTGTTATCGCAGGAATATCGATCGGCGATCTGTTTGTCGGCGGCTTTGTTCCCGGTATTATCATGGGACTCGTTATGTGCCTAGTCAGCTGGATTATTGCAAAAAAAGAAAAAATTCCAGCTGAAGGGGCATTCTCTATGGCCAACTTCATAAAGTCCTTTAAAGAATCTTTCTGGGCCCTGTTGACCCCAGTCATTATTATTGGCGGGATTTACGGTGGTATCTTCACCCCAACCGAAGCTGCCGCCGTTGCAGCTGTCTACGGAATATTTGTTGGCCTTTTTATCTACAAAGAGCTGAAACTGAAAGATTTTCCGGAAATTATCTTTAAGGCTGTTATCGGCACAACGCTGATCATGTTTATCGTTGGTGCTGCTAAAGTTTTCGGCTGGGTCATGACCAGTCTGCAGATCCCTCATCATATTGGAGCCTGGGTTGTTTCATTGACCTCTTCACCCATCGTGTTCTTATTGATGATGAATATTCTGCTGCTGTTTATCGGTACAGTTATCAATGCTTCTGCCGCGGTGGTTATTCTGACCCCCATCTTCCTTCCCGTAGCCACTCAGTTAGGTATTGATCCACTGTTTTTTGGCGTACTGATGGTTGTCAATCTGGCAATTGGCTGCATTACCCCACCTGTTGGTCTCGACCTCTTCGTGGCCAGTGCCATTACCAAGGTCCCGCTCGAAAAAGTCATGCGAGCATCACTGCCGTACTTGTTTTCACTCATAGCTTCACTGCTGTTGTTTACAATGTGTCCAAGCATTATTACTTTTCTGCCAAACTTGACTCATTAATCTCATTGGCTGAAAAGGCTCCCGCTTAATCAGCGCCAATACTCCTTTCTGATTTCATGTCCGGACTCTATTTTATAAGAGTCCGGACCGTCATCGCCGCCCTAATTAATATTTCTGATCCGCTATTCCTTACGGCCAGGCAGTCCACGCATACAAATACAAACAATCACTGTCATAGCTTATAAAAATATGCTAGTTTTCAGGCCACAAAGAAACTTGTACCTTACAGTAAATCTGGATACAGAATAATGATTATTTAAAGAAAAGAGCTGGAGATGTACCATGAACACAAACCGTATTTCCGATGGAAATATTGAACGGTTAACCCCCGACAAAACAAGAAGACTTATTTATACCGAAAATCTTATGATGGCCGTATGGGACTTTTTTGATGGTCCCTGGGATATGCCAGAAGCTCCTCACTCACATCCACAGGAACAGATTGTCTATGTTGCAGAGGGAGCCGTTAACTTTAGTATCGGCGAAGAGACCTGCCGCTTAAATACCGGAGACACAATTGCCGTTCCTGGAGACGTGCCACACAGCGTCCAGCTGCTGACGCCAAAAGTCAGGTTGATCGATACCTGGACACCGATTCGTAAAGATTTTCTTTAGGCATTGACCTTACGGATTGTTTTTGCGGAGCGCCCCTCCGAAACCCTGATGAGGAATTACGCAACAGCAATTCTTTTAATGCAGAGCTCTTTACTGCTGATTGTTCATCTTGCAGCTGCAGTTAAGAGCTTCGATTCTTGTCGTAGCGTTTTTAAATTTCTGGCCCCCCAAGTGTGACTTCCCAATCGCAAGGCACTTCAAACTTAAGGCCTGATAAATATTTTCATAGCCAATAATCAACAGGAAAACCATGAACAACCAAGCACCACGAAGTGCTGGCAGCAACCTTTTACCTTATCTGCTGCTTGCTTTCACGAACCTGTTCTGGAGTTTGAACTTTATCATCGGCAAACTGGTTTCCGGTGTTATCCCTCCGACTACCATCAGTTTTTTTCGCTGGCTGTTGCCAGCTATTTTCTTTTTGGCCCTGAACTTTAAACAGATACGCGCCAACACCCAACTGATCCGCAGCAACATACCCCTTATGTTAGCGCTTGGGCTGACCGGCTACGCAATAAATTCCATATGTGTTTATGAAGCAGTCTTTTATACATCAACGATTAACACATCCTTTATCAATGCTTTTAACCCGGTTTTAATTGCTCTTGCAGGGTTCATCATGTATCGCTATCCGATAACCAGAAAACAGGTTTTCGGCTTTTTCCTGTCATTACTCGGTGTCGTCACCATTATTTTCAAAGGTGAACTGGAACGCATACTACAGTTGCATATCAATATTGGTGATCTGTTCATGATTGGCAGTATCTGTTGTTGGGCCATTCATACTATTTTGTACAAAAAGAAAGGAGCAGCTTCATCACTGCCTTCGCAAGTCTTATTCACCATGATGATGTGCAGTGGCGTTATCCTGACTATTCCATTTGTAATCTTCGAAAACAGTATATTGGGCTGGGAGTGGATATATAATATTCAGCTGCAACATATTCTTGGTGTGTTGGCGCTTAACATTTTTCCTTCCGTTCTGGCCTATACCTTCTGGAATCAGGCATTAACCCGCGTTTCCGCTAATGAAGTTGCCATTTCCCAATACTTAATTCCTGTTTTCACCACCCTTATTTCTGTTTCATTTTTGGGTGAACACTTGAAGAAATTTCATCTCTGGGGGGGAGTCCTTATTTTTCTAGGTGTGTTTCTCGTCACTATGGTCAGGCGTAAAAGGCACTAACCATTGTTAGTGTTATTTTAATATTATTAGAAAGAGCACCTGTAATGGCAGATATAGTCAATAATTTACTACCAATTTTTCTGATATTCCTTCTTGGCTATTTTTGCCAAAGAGTCGGTTTCTTAACCAAAGAGAATGCTGACCTGTTCCTGAAAACTTTTTTTTATCTTGTTCTTCCGGCCGTTGTGCTGCTTTCAATCTCTCAAGTGCAGCTAACTGTTCATTTGCTTGCTCTGCCGCTTATAACCATTATCGTGACGATGCTAAGTTATGCGCTGGCTAATTTCAGCCGTCGCTTTTTCAATATGCCTCCTAAAACTACCGGAGTTTTCCTGATCGGCTCGACCATTTTAAATGGTGCATTTGTGTATCCATTTATACTTGCAATATTCGAAGAGCAGGGTCTTGCAATCGCCTATCTTTTTGATTTCGGCAACGCTCTGGTGGCTTTCTCTTTCGCTTATTATCTGGCATGTCACTATGGTCACACAGGGTCCAGGTTGTCACGAAAGGAAATCTATAAAAAGTTCCTGTTATCCCCACCGCTTCTGGCCCTGTCAATGGCCGTCTTACTCAACGTCACCGGCGTCCATCTTCCTAAGGCCGGCTATGAATTTCTGCGTGCCCTAGGAGGAATGACGACCCCCCTGATAATGCTGTCCCTGGGCATTTACTTCAGCCCCAAAATTATCAACCCGGGGCCTCTCTTTACGGTGATCGGCATCCGGATTTTCGGAGGCTTGGTTATGGGCATTATCCTGACATATGTTTTTGGCTTCACCGGGACAAATAGAATTATTACCATTATAATGTCCCTGAGCCCGTCAGCTATGAATACGCTTATTTACGCAACGCTGGAGGGCTTGGATAAGGAATTTGCTGCGAGTATCATCTCTTATACCACCCTAATCAGTATGGTATTAATATCAATCACGATCCTTATACTTCAATAGAACTGCTCCTAATTGAAGCTAGACGGATTTTTAACAAACAACTTCAGGCCCGGCAGCAACCGGAGACAACTATGCAGACTCTTGCCACCATCGCTCCTATTTTTATCATTATCGCCCTGGGTTGGATCGCCGCACGTACAGGTCTTATGCCTGACACCCTTTTGGGACCACTGAATCGTCTGATATATTATTTTGCGATTCCGGCCTTTTTATTTCATGCCATATCGAATTTTCCTCTTGCACAGGGATTTAATGTTCAGGTTGTGGCAATCACTCTGGGTACTGTCATTGCTTTTTATCTTTGTGGATGGGCATTAACAAAAATTTTTCGCATTGCTCCGCAAACATCAGGAGCGACCATTCAATCAGCCTGCCACAGCAATGCCGGGTATGTCGGATTACCGGTTGCCTTCTACATTTTAGGGGATGCCGGTTTAGCGCAAGCAGGTATCATTTCCGGATTTTTAATGATCGCACAGAATGTGATGTCATCAACGATACTGCAATCCTACTCACAGGATAAATCTCTCAGTGGTCATTTTTCCATGATCATTCAATACCTTAAAAACCCTGTCATCATCGGCTCATTGGTCGGCATAATCGCTTCAGGATTACAGATACCGGTTCCGAGGGTTATCGATCGCACACTTAACATGCTTGGGGATCTAGCACCTGCGGCAGCCCTGTTACTTATTGGTGCGTCATTATCCTTTCAAGCCATGAAATCGCGTAAAAGCATTATTATCATCACTGTTACCACAAAATTAATCCTGCTTCCCCTTGCAGCGTTACTGATTTTTAAGCTTTTTCATCTGGATTTAAAAATCTACCTGCCGGCTATTATTCTGCTGGCAACACCAACCGCAACCGTCGCCTATGTTATGTCAAAGCAAATGGGTTCAGACGCTGAAATTGCCGTGGCCACCATATCGGCCAGCACAATCATTTCAGCGGTCACTCTCCCACTCTGGTTAACTTTTTTGTCCGGATAATATCACTATCGTTTTACAATCATATTTTTGTCAGATTGTGCGTGTATAGTGTTCCTTGTTACATAGCTAACAAGGAGGGGGACATGTATAAAAACATGCATATCAGCAGTATCAGCATCCTATTGTTGATTTTTATCAGCACAGCATCTTGGGCTGACACATTTCCTAATGCAGCTTTAGGTGCTGCGGATGAGTTTGTCGCAGCACTGGATATCGAAAATTATGAACAAGCCTATCATGATGCGGCACCACTGCTTCAGGCTCTAAAATCAAAAGAGAACTGGATTCAGGAAATCAAGCCAGTCAAAGATACTATGGGATCCGTGCTGTCCCGGTCTCTGAAGGCTATCAAGAAAACAGCTGCATACTCCGGATTGCCCGATGGCGATTATGTTCAGGTATATTACGAAACCGAAATGGCTCACAAAAAGAAAGCAGCTGAAGTTGTGCTCACCTGTCAGACCGACGGTACCTGGAAAATTTGTTCCTATAGTTTAAAGTAATAAAGCCAAGGCGTCCTCAACAAGATTGGTTCATAACAGCCGACGGTAATATTCCATTCCACGCCTTGCTTTCCTGCCACTTTTACTTTATTGCCCCCAGCTGCAGTCGTCTATAAGACTCTTAGCGTCCATAGCAATATCCTTCTCTGCAATGTCGCCTTAAATTGCCTGCCATGCCAGAAAATCCAAACGCTTAAAAGCCTTTACACCAAACATTCGTTGTCTGCATGATCAAAAAATGTTAGGAGTATCAATGCGTAATTCGTGTTAAACTCGCAGAGCCAAAGTGCTTATTCAAATAAGTTCTGTATCTTCAATACTTTTTATCAATCGGTTTCATCTATGAATAGCTGCAAACAGATCTTATGCATGAAATGGGGAACCATGTACGGTGCGGAATATGTCAACTGTCTGCACTCCATGATCTCCAGAAACATATCCTACCCTTTTAAATTATTCTGCATGACAGACGACAGCCAGGGGATTTTTCCTGAAGTCGAATGCCTACCACTGCCGCAACTAGGTTTTGAAGTCCCCCCAGAAGCCCCCGGAAAATGGCCCAAACAGGCACTGTGGGCCAAGGATTTATTTGGACTCAAAGGAACAGCTCTTTTCCTTGATCTTGATTCAGTAATTGTCGATTCTATTGACTGTTATTTTGAATACGGGCGGGCCGAGGAGGTCATTACGGCAAGGAACTGGATCAAACCATGGCAGCGGGGGGCTCAGACCTCCGTCTTCAGATTTCCGATTGGCAAGCATTCATATATGCTTGAAGATTTGCAAAACAATCCGGAGTTGTGCGTCAAATACCAGTTTGAACAAAACTACGTAACCCACCATATTAAAGGAGGAGTAAAATTCTGGCCATCCCGGTGGACAAGGCATTTCCGTAAACATTGTCTGGGCGCATGGCCGATGCGCTATATTAGACCGCCACAGCTACCAGCCAATTGCCACATTGTCACCTTTCCTGGCAGCCCCAATCCACCAGATGCAATTGCCGGTCGCTGGTCTGAAAAAAACGTTCCCCGCTCTCCATTTGAACATATAAAATATGCCCTATCGCAACCTACTTTTTCTAAACGCAGTAAAGAGCTACGGCGTTACGTACAACCCTGCGAATGGGTAGCCTCTCACTGGAAAATATAGATCACATAAAACCAGTAATCAGTGTAAAAGTATCTATTTCTGAGAACTCACATGAGAATAAAAACCGTTTGGATCATCAGCGAAGGAAGTCCAGGTCATATCAGCCAATCAGAGGGCTTGGTCTCTGGCATGGCGTCAATTGTCTCGCTGCAATCGATCAAGATTGAGGGACGTACAACGGTAAGAGGTTGGATCCGCCCGCTAATTCGCTTTTTTATGGGAAGAAAAGGACGTGCTCTCCCAATTTTTCTATTAAAGCATATCAGTAATATTACTATTCCAGAATCTGCAGCAGAACCAGATCTTATCGTTTCGAGTGGAGGAAAGAGTGTCTTCGTTGCCAGAACATTGGCCCAGAAATATCAGGTTCCCTATATCTTTATTGGCGAACGTAAGCCTTACCCGGCAGAATGGTTTCATACCATCATAAGCCCGGTACCTGGAGAGTCATGCTACAACTCTATCGATGTTGAACTTATCCCCACCCCGGTAACACCTGATTTTATCGCTCAAAAAGGGACAACTGAAAAGAATCTCTGGTGCATGATTATTGGTGGGTCGTCTAGAAGCAGAAATTTTTCAAAAGCAGACTGGATTGGACTGGCCGATGGAATGAACTCCCTCGCAAAGAAAAATAATATTCGTTGGTTGCTAACCACCTCACGTCGAACAGGCAAGGAGACAGAAGAACTTCTAAAACAACATATAGATTCTAATGTCCTTGTCGATGCAATCTGGTGGCAAGACAACCCTAGGCGAGAACTTTATAACTTTATGGCAAGGGGAGAAGTGTTGTTCGTTACGCAAGACAGCCTTACCATGGTTACAGAAGCAGTTTCAACAGGAAAGCCTGTCATTGCAGTTCAACCAAACCTTATAGATGCAGATACTAACAACTTTTCTATCTCTTATTTTGAAAAATTAGAAAAGAACAAGCGAATAGCTCAGTATGATTGCAATTCGTTAAAGAATTTTTCAATTTACAACCAAATTTTTTGTTTATTAAAGCAGCCCGCAGTTAAAGAAATCTCCATGAAACTGCTCTCGAAAATACAAATATCAAACTAAGAATTTGATTATACCCTATACATAAAATTAATAACTTACAATTTTCTAGATTAGCAAATATCTATCTCTAACCTGAACAGGAAGAATAGAATCAGTTTTCAGTAATATTTCACGGAGAATCATTGGATTCTCAAAATCATTAATAGTCCATTGATAACATAGTAACATCGCTAAATATTGCTCATGAACCATCCTATCAAACAAGATTTCTTCTTTATTTCGATCAAACTGAAATGGATTGCTAGGTCCATCCCAAAGTAAAGACCCAAGAGCATATATAGGTTTGGAGAACAATAAGGCCTCATGGAGTATATTTGAGTTGATAGAAATTACGCCAAGACAGGATTTTTGTTTTAAAAGATCTATAGATTTTACATTGTCTCTATTATGAAATATTAAATTTCTAGAATTGCTAACTTTTAATTCTCCGTAACTATCAGATGGATGCTGAGTAAAAACTAATCTTACCTTGGTTATTCTAGATTCAAGCGTATCAATTACAGCCTGCCCAACAAGTTCATTGGCTCTTTCTTTACCATAGTAGCACTTATATTCAGAATTTGAATGAAGTAGATTCAAATCATTTCCAGTTTGAAGCGCAACAAGATAAAAAGGATCCACCATAGAGTCCTCTACAGTGTGTCCATACAATCCCTTAAGGTTTTCAACTATCCGGTAAAACTTCTCTTCCCCCCCCAAAATAGACACATAATCATTATCGATGTTAAATTTGATGTGCGACCTTGAATTACATCCTAAACTTGAAACCTGATAAAAAAATCTTGGCAGCCACCCATGTTCACAAAAAATTTTTTTACCCTCGTAGGGATACTTACGTTTCTCAGTCCAACAAAATACGGTCTTAGGTAAGTCTCTAAAGACTTCCTTATTCATAGCAATTGTCTTATAAACTGTTATCAACAAGCGGTTTCTAATATAGTGACCATTATTACCTTCTGGCTGTTTTAGAAAGTGAGTTTTTGCCTGGGATATTTGAGGAATGACTATGTTATCAAGGCTTTCAATAAAAGGAGATTTTTTTAAAGTGTCTAGTGACCGATTCAAATCAAGAATTTCTTTAAAACTAATCATGACAGCAATGCACCTTTAAAATCATCTAACTTTATTAGATTTGCTTTTTCATGACACTTCATAGCGCCAAAGAATATTTTGGATAGTAGCATTCTCTAAAAATTTTAGAGACTTATATTGAAATAAATTAAAGTCATAAGAAGAACTCAATATCTCTAAGAGAAACTACAAATTCAAGACAGAGTATATGGATTCTTTGATATTTTGATTTACTAACACTCTATCTTTATCATAGCTTGAATCAAAATAAGACATAACTGTAGGCCAATTTCGATCTAAATAAACTATGTTGCATAAATCTAAGGAGATATCATTTATTGCTTTAAACTCAGGAATCAATCGCATATCTGAAAACCCATAAACATCCGTACCGAAAGTATCCATGCTATCTAGATATATAACAGGACAACCAATCTTTAAAATATCAAGTATCGCAGATGTATTACCAGCAACAATGAGATCACAATTATTGGCAAAATCCTGAACTGTCTCATAGCTTGAAGAAATTATTATGCCGCTCTTCTGATAATTGTGTCTAAGTTGGTCGCGAGGATGAAATCTTATATTCACTTGCTGAGGTTGAAAGTTTTTTTGAATATCATCAATAAGATGATCCAATACGTCTTTAGAAATTCCATAGGGCAAGCAAATTCCAAATGATTTTATAATCTCAGGCACTGAGCGAAGAGGTTTCTCATCACCGGGCAAACCATAATAAGCAATTTGTTTGGCACGTGATGCTTTTATGTTCATACGGTCTTGGCTCGCCTTACTTTTTAACAGGTGAAGATCGACAGGAAAGGTCGGATATATTATCCCTTGATACGAGGGGGTACAAGCACCATGCAAAATAAAAATACTGGGGATATTTTCCTTTATAGCCGCAGTAATAAGAGACAATCCTCGTGGAGATAGCAATGCATGAGTAATAACTCCTTTGGCTTTTGTCTTATTTTTTGTAAAAAAATACTTATATGCAAAAAAATCAAATAAAAATAAAATATATTTTTCCGTATCCCAGTTAGTTAAATGATTATTCTTGGCGAAACGATAAACTAACTTGATTAACCTCGGATACAGCGGAGCAATATATATCAGGATCGAAACAGAATAAAAGAACCGCTTAATAAAATTTCTTCTACAATAACTCGAACTGAAAGTAACCTCAGGAAGAATCGATTGAAGGTATTTCCTTTCTCGCTCAAATGCCGGGCCACTGCCTTTTCCAGCAAAAATAATTGAATCTTGAATTATATTAATGTGAGAAATATTTTTTATACCCTGGATAAAAACTTTCCATAGACTACCTGAGCTGCCCTCTTCATCCACACGTACCTTATAACGATTATGATTACGGATTGTAATTAATGGCCTATAGAGCAGGATATCCATAAAGTAAAAAACCTTATTCTTTCGTTCGTAAAGCAGTTAACTTGTTAAAAAGGGATTTATACTGCCCTACTATCACTTCTTTAGAAAAGTTTTTATTCAACTTCTCCATTCCAGCATCAACCATTCTTTGTAACTGGTCAGCTGGCATTTCCAGGATGTTGGTAATGTGTCTGGCACAATCATCAACATCATCTACGTCAAACAACAATCCATTCTTACCATGATCAATCAACCATCTGGGCCCATCACTATTTGCCGCAAGGATTGGTTTTCCCGCCTGCCAAGCTTCAAGAATGACATTCCCTAACGGTTCATAGCGGCTTGGCAATACAACAATATCTGCCATATTAAGCAAAGCGGGAACATCTCTCCGTAATCCAAGAAAAAGAACTCGGTGGGAAAGATTAAGATGTTCCGTCAACTTCTTAAGTTGTTTCTCCAGACGCCCTGCACCAGCGATCAATAAGTAAGTATTTTCCGGAAGAAGGGTCATCGCTTCAATTAACGTGTCCTGTGCTTTTGCGGGATGAAGACGACCAAGGGTTAATAAAACTTTAGCCCCAGCTGGTATTTTTGGCAAATCGCCAGTAGCCTGTAATGCATCAGGGAATTCGGCAAAGTTGGAAATAACTTCTATCTGTTGCTTTGGCCAGCCTTTAGAAAGAACCAGATGACGAAGGGTTGGTTGATTCACCACAACAAAATCACAGTTGTTATAGGTTTTTTTAGAATTACCATGCCCCATTCGAGCGATATGGATCGCTGCTGGATAGTGTATAATTTCAGGGGCAGTATTGTGATAACTCACAATAACATCAGGCTCAAAATCATCAAGATAGTTCTTTATCCTTCGGCGATCATTATATTTTGCAAACAGGGATTGAAGGAATCGATGGGGCGCTTTATCTGAACGAAAATTTCCAGTAGCAAGATAATTAATCCCAGCATTATCAAAACGCTTTAGGCGAACTGGTAAATTAACGGTTACCACACGTTGATCAATTTCAGGATCGTCTTGAAACGCATAAACCATTTTTTCAAAATAGGTTTGGGCCCCGCCCTCTCCTAACGTTAACAATGCCTGAACAACCTTAATTTTTTTTCCCATAATGCCTGACAACCATTTTGAGGTTAGATGTGGTTTTGTTTTGCAAGCGCGATCACCTGCACCGAGAAAGTAACAATAAGCGCTTTGGCGTTTTAAATAATTCCAACAATAAATATTTTAAAGCGACTAACTTTAAAGGCCGTTGTTTTAATACATATGCATGTTTTTCGTACCGAGACCTAACTTCCAGTAGTGATTTAGGACCTTTATATACTCCCTTAGCCCCTTTAGTAATGCCACCTTCCTGATAACGCTTACGAATAGAAGCATTGGGGTACGCAATGATAGAAGTTCTCGCATTCAGATCGATAAAAAAGCGCCACCGGTTCGAAGCTCGAAAACGGTCATCCAAACGAATCCCGGCAAACAGCGATAAGGCAAAAAGATGCGCCTTGTCCCCACGCATTTTCCCGTAGATATAATCGTCTATCCAGTCGACAATCCGGATACTGTCGATATCACGCTGAGACGATTTCCGTTCTCCATAGTTATTTGACATAAACCAGCCGCAGTCTGGATATTGTCTGATTACCGGTATTGATTTCTCAATAAAATCAGGAGCAAAAATATCATCATCATCAAGAAAAGATACGAAATCCACACCAAGTTGCCAAAAATAATCGATACCGATATTCCTGGCCGCATTTATCCCGCCATTGTGATCTTTTTTTATAAAAACAAATCGTTCATCCGTGTAGTCTTTTTCAAGATCTGAATAATCAACAGTGGAAGCGTCATTGACGATAGTTGCTATCCAATCTGGATAGGTCTGGGCAAGTAAAGAATCCAATGCTTCACGTAAATCATCAGGACGATTATACGTGGGGATCACGATGCCAAAGCGCAGATGGTCCTGCCGCGATGTCTGCCAGTTTTTTTTGACAAAGGGAGCATGCCGCCAGACTCCATAATTTGAATACATGACATCGGGAGGTAAGGGATCTCCATGAAAAGAGACAACGGACGTACCAGCAGGAACAACCGCCTTGCCTATGCATCCGGTATTAATACCAAGAAATCTATGCCCTTTAGCACGGCAATGCCGTTTAAAAGACACCACCTTGCCATCGCTAAAATAATGAAAGGTTTTGATATGGGCATTCAACCAGTTCTGCTCACCGACATCACGGTTCTTCCCATGATACTGATCTACGGCAGCGTGAAAATCTTTTATCAGGGAATCCCAGATAAAAGCATGTGAACCGACTTTAAGACGATAAACAGAACCGCTGGCACGCGCACCCGTTCCCGCCCTGGCATCCTTACTCCAGTTTCTGGCAATAAGAAAATCTTGTTCTGGCTGCTCAAGAAGAAAATCGAGTTTATCGACAATGACAATATCAAGATCCAGACTGACAACCCACTCACCTTCAAGCCCGAGAAAATTTTGCTGAAAGGTCATCAACTTTTGCCAAATCCCGGTGATTCCGGAATTCGGCAATTCATGGGCTACGATTTCCGGTTTTAGGCCAGCAGGATCATCCGTGATGCAATGGAAAACAAAGGGACAAGACAAGTGACGTTTGACCATCGCATAGAGGGTATTAACGTAGTTAACACCATATTTTGTACCCCAGCGATAGCAAATAATATTCAGCTTTGGCAAACTCATGGATGGTCAGACCTGTTCATTCCAGATATCGGCAAGCCAGGGAGTGGGACGCACATATTTATAGATTTTCTTCCAGGCCTTCGGCGTTGGCCATTCACCGGCAATTACATCTTCAAGATCAGGTTTGCCCGTAAATGCGACAATTTTGACATAGCTTGGTGGCTGCTTTGGCGTGATAAAAAAATTCAGGGGCCATTTAGGGATCATCGTATGCTTGAAACCGGTACACCACTCAAGCGGGTACATTTTGAAAGACCCCAACGTGCGACTACAAAAAGTTTGGCTATTCACGTACTGGTTGAGCATTCCCATAGGGTCCGCACTGAAACGTTCCCAAATTTTCGTTAAAGCACCAATGCGGTAGCGAAAAACCGACATATTACCAATCCCCTTACCAGGCTGGGTCCAATTTTCACTGACCACGTAAGGTTCCTCAGGAGCATAATCCCACAAATCATCGATGGACCCTGTAATTATTAGATCAAGATCAAGATGTAAAACATTGCCGGTCAGGTCATACAAGCTTTCCTGAAACAGAAACATTCTTCTGAACCCCTTAAAACGAAATGTTTCTGGCAAGTCAAAAGGTGGCATAGGTTTGATTTCAACTTCAGGCCTGATTCCTTCATTATTGTCCGTAATGCAGACAAAACGTAAATCACGTTGAGTGTTGCGACGCACCATAGCATAAAGCCGATTTACATATTCTGATCCGTAACGCTCACCCCATTTAAGGCAGATAACGGTTATTTTTTGGTTGTTCATATATGTTCACTTTCATAAAAAAAGTATCAGGCAGCAACAGAAAAATTACACTGCTTGACCAAGGCATTTTCGATAAACATTCAGGGTCTTGCTGACCATCTGGTCCAATAAAAAATTATCTAGAACATAGGTCCTGAGCCTGGAGATATCTAAATACCTACAACGGCAGATAGCATCACCAAGCCCCTCAACGTCCTCAGGGTCAACTAAAAATCCGGTTTCCCCATCAACAATAATATCCAAGGCCCCTCCATGTCTGGTTCCGACAACCGGGGTGCCCATTGCCATGGACTCTATCATTGTTCGACCAAAACTCTCAGGTTTTTTCGAACATGAAACCAGAACTTGACTCAGAGCATTGATTTCAGGAATCTCTTTGCGACTGCCTGCAAAAGTAATCAGATTGTCCGCACCAATATTGACCACAAGTTTTTTCAGACTGTCATAATAGTTTTGCTTATCAAAGCGTACCCCCCCAACAATAAGTCCATGAATATTAGGAATAACTGTCGAGGCATACTTTATAGCCCGAATAAACGTTTCATAATCTTTCAACTCGGTAATTCTACCGACAGAACTTACAACAAATTTATCTTCCAGAAAATATTCCTTCCTGAACAATTCTATCCACTGTTTATCCAATGATTCGGGATTGAATTCAAGAGGATCTATCCCACGATGGATAACATCGATTTTAAGGTCAGGAACACGATAATGCTTCTGGATATATGATTTTATCGCTGAACTTACACAAATAACCCGATCGCCCCTGGTCATGATTCGACTATAGAAGTTAACACTGTTGAAACCATGAACAGTTGTTACAAAAGGAATATGCACTGAGCGATTTGCAAGCCACGCAAGCCAGGCTGGAATTCGGCTGCGTGCATGAATAATATCCGGATTAATTGTTTTAAGCAGACGGTAGAGGTTGAAAACTCTCACGGGAAACGTAAATATATTTTTACTGCAGACATCACATTCTATATGTTCACCACCATCTGCAACAATCTGGTTAACTAAACGGCCTCCGGCACTGATAACCACATTGTCATGACCACGGCGGACAAACTCACGATTAAGCTCCACCACTCCACGCTCTACACCACCTTCATTCAGCTCTGGTAATAACTGCAATATTTTCATCAGCAACTCCTTGTTAAAAGAGCAGCCAGATCCAGTTTAGCATTAGCTTTGCCTATCTGCCCATTAAAGATATGGAGACATTTAAGCTGGGCAAGATGGTCGATAAGCTTGTGCAGTTTAGAACTCTTTCCAGTTCCTTCCAGAAGAGGTAAGATTTCAATGCAAGCACTACCCGAACAGACGGCTTCACTCACCATGGAACTTGAATCCGCTGTAATAAAAACGTATTCACAAGTGGCCAAAAAATCAGGAATAGGGTTGATCTGATTCTTTGAATAAAATACTGCCCAATCAAAATCCTGACTTTCAATCATCTGTTCAACGGCAATGGAGGTGCGTCTTGAGGTCGTTATCCAGACCCGATGGTCTGGCAACTGCTGTCTGATTTGAAGAATCTGCTTTTCCAGATTTTCAGCCGACAGGCAGCCATGGACGGAATCGCCGCCTATAATGAGAGCTAAATATTTGTACCCCGGCTGTGGCGTTACCAGATTTTCTGGTGTCGAGCAGGATAAATTAACTGGAATGGTCAATATGTTATCAGCGGCAGGGGGATTGTCATGTCGTTGGGCAACGATCAAATCGAATACTAACCGGTAACCCTTTGGAAGCATTATTGCGACAGAAGCAACCCCTAGCACTCTGGACAAGCAGCGAGTGCCATAGTAAGTAGATGATCCGGCAGAAACAATAGCGGCATAATCACCTGCTACCGATTGCACATTGACCAGTCGTAGACTATATATTCCGCAGCGATCAGCCAGGTAACTAAGAGCTTTAGCTCCAGGAAAGCGAAAACTCACTGTCACAACATCGTATTTGCAATCCAATAAACGAGCGAAAGCAATCGCCTGGTTAACGTGCCCGGGCTTTCCGTCGCTCAAAATCAGAATTCGCTGCCCGGCTAATGACGCAGGATCAAATTTCTTCGGCTTCATCGCTCAACATAACCGGAATGCCATTACGAACGGGGTAGCGTAAAGCACATTTTTTGCACAATAAAAAGTCATTTACAGGATCCTGCTGAATATCCCCTTTACATTTGGGGCAGGCAAGAACCTCTAGCAACTCGGGGCTTACAGGCATCGTTGATCTCCATGCAACTTTTTCATAATAGTATCAATAAACAGATCTTTATCAGAAATTTTAATTTCCAAAGGAATCTGATAGCAAGGCCGGTGAAACTTCTCTGCAGACAGTTTCACCGCATCCTTTTCTGTTGTAATAAAAGCTTGAGCTGTTGAGATATCCTCAAGAGATTTCAATATAACAGAATTGTATTCTGTATGATCATTAAAACTAAAACGCTCTACAAGTTTTAATCCTCTCTCTTCTAAAGATTTGAAAAAACTATCAGGGTCGGCAATTCCTGCAAAAGCGCATAGATTCAGATCTCTCAGGACATCCAATGCGACTATTTCTCCTGACAGGGAAGCAACCTGACCACTTAGCTGATAAGTCGCATAAAAGGCAGGGAGGGAACGATAACTGGACGCCCCGACACTATGTGACCGAGTAAAAATAATCAGGTCAGCCCGCTTAAGAGCACTGCCAGACTCGCGAAGTAATCCGGCGGGTAACAGCCAACCATTGCCAAAAGGTTGCTGTGCATCCAACAGAACCAGATTAATATCTCTGGCAACGGCGCGGTGTTGAAATCCATCGTCAAGAATGATCACATCCACAGAGGAAAACTGCCGTTCAATAAGCCGAAGACCATGTTTGCGCCTCCGAGCGATGACAACAGGAACTCCTGTATTTCTGGTTGCCAACAGGTACGGCTCATCGCCAGCAACTATGGCTGACATTAACAATTGACACTCATCGGAAACACACCCGGCTTCGCCATTGAAGTTTCCACCATAGCCGCGACTTAAAATAGCGACATGGAGTCCTCGCCCCTTAAACTCTTTAACCAGGAAATCGACAACAGGAGTCTTCCCGGTTCCTCCTGCAGCCAGGTTACCCACAGAGACAACCGGTATTGACGAGCGATATTCGCGCCTGAGCCTGCAATCAAAAGCGATGTTGCGCAACCATACCACCAAGCCATAAACGAATGAAATGGGAAGCAACGCGTAGAGTATCAGAGCTTCACTGGCAGAAGAGGGTCCTTGAGAAACAAGGCGTCTGTGAATTTTATGGAGCTGAGACCACATTTATCTTAGTGCCCGCTCAATATGTCTCAATGTGCGCTGTGTTGCCCCAGTATTTTCCGCAATCAGCGCACGACCAGCTTCTCCCATCGCTTTGCGGCGCACAGAATCGGAAAGCAGTTTAACAATCTGCTCTTCAAGTTCAGCAGCTGTCGAAACCATCAAACCACCACCGGCCCTGATAAGTTTTTTGGAAATTTCTTTAAAATTATGAATATGCGGTCCAAACAAGACCGGTTTGCTCATCAGCGAAGCTTCCAGCATATTATGTCCACCGACGGGAACAAAACTACCCCCCACAAAAACCAGTTCAGCAATGCTGTAAAGAGATAATACTTCACCAAGAGTATCAACGACCAACACTTCAGTCGGAGAAAGGACGGACGTTTCAGCTGTCAATTCACTACGCAGTCGATAGGAGAATTCAGAATTCTTAAAAATACCAGGAATATCTTTTTTGCGCTCAGGATGGCGTGGGATTAAAACCAGAGATACATTAACACCATATTGACGACGAACGGCACTAAACGAGTCGAGAAGCAGCTGCTCTTCTCCGTCATGAGTACTGCCGGCAACGATAACCAGAGAATTTTTTGGTAAATGATACAAAGTCTTTGTCTGCTCTGCACGTTGCTCAGTAATGTCAATTACCGCATGATCAAATTTTAGGTTACCTGTATTTTCAACAAGTTGCCCTGGAGCACCTAGTGAAATAATCCTCTCCATATCAACCTGAGACTGCATGCAAAAAGAGGCAAAACTATCAAGAATCGGTTTCAGAAAAAAGCGGACTAAAAGATAGCGGGGATAAGAACGATCTGAAATGCGACCGTTGACCAACAGGATCGGAATATTGAGTTTTCGAGCTTGACGCGTAAAATTAGGCCAAATTTCGGTCTCAACAATAGCAATCAATTGCGGGGAGATCGCCTTCAACGCCCTTCTCGTCACCCAAGACAGATCAAAAGGAAAAAAGATACACAGATCAATATCCTTCAAATCCTGAGCAATAGCATGTCCAGTTTCCGTCACATTGCTCAAAACGATAACATGATCGGGATAGGAGCAACGTAATTGATGGACTAATGGAATAGCCGCCCGGGTTTCGCCAACAGAAACGGCATGAACCCAGATCACCTCCCTACCTCGCAATTTAGATAATTGTTCGGCAGTGAAATATCCTAACCGTTCACGAATTCCACGACGACTCTTACCGTAACGCAAACCGCGTAGAAGGTAATAAGGCACCAGAAACAACGCAGAAAAGAGCAGGATGCCGTTATAAAGCAGATAGACCATAAGACTCCAGTCTGGTCTTAGCCCGACTTTCATTGTTATGCATTGCAAAAATCAGGCGTTCTCGAAAGTCGTCGGCACCAGCTTCATCATCATAATAAACCGGGGCTCCGTAGGAGAAAACACCGCGGGAGAACGGGTAAGGACAGACAAAGCGGTCCCATGATGCGAAGCGATGCCCGCGACTGCAGACGAAAGCCACTGGAACAACTCCACGACCACTCATTTTAGCCAACTGAATCACTCCATCCTTAAGTTCTCTACGCGGGCCTCGTGGCCCATCCGGAGTAATCGCAATATCAACATTCTCCCTGCTAAGAGCAATCATCTCACGTAGCGCGGCCTTCCCTCCACGTGACGATGAACCCCGGACCGCACTATAACCAAAGCGCCCCATAGCCCGGGCTAAAAGTTCACCATCCTTGGAACGGCTGATAAGAAGCTTGACTCCTGGCCCGAAGTAGCCTTTTGGCATCATCAATATCTGTTCATGCCAACAGATTAACAGAAAGTTCCCCCCCTGGTCCCAGCCTTCCCTCACAGCCCTGTCTACGATAAAGTCAACGCGTAAAGATGCGTAAAGAAGACGGATAAGCGTCGCTGCAATCCGTGGCACCACTGCCAACACCACACGGGACAGATAATCTTTTTTAATCACGGAACTGGACATCGTATAGCCGCTTATAAGAACCATTTTTAGTCAACAGCTGTTTATGGGATCCTGACTCAACAATCCTGCCATGATCGAGCACTATGATGCGGTCAGCATGCATAATTGTAGACAGACGATGCGCAATAACAAAAGTCGTACGATTTTTCATTAGATTCATCAGTGCATTCTGTACCATAGACTCGCTCTCGGTATCGAGCGCACTTGTTGCCTCATCCAGTAACAGTATTGGCGCATCCCTCAGAATAGCTCGGGCAATACAGATGCGCTGCCTTTGGCCACCTGACAGGCGTACCCCTCTATCGCCGATAATCGTCTGATACTGCTCAGGCATAAGCTCAATAAATTCATCGGCAAAAGCCAGCCTGGCAGCCTCTCTCACCTGGTCATCAGTAACTTCCGTACAGCCGTAACAGATATTTGCATAAATAGTGTCATGAAACAAAAAAGTTTCCTGATCAACGAGAGCCAGATTGGCATGCAGACTTTCCAGACTAATTTCGGAAATATCGTGCCCATCTATTTTAATACTGCCGCTCTGAGGTTCGAAAAAACGATTCAGCAGCCCGACAAAAGTACTTTTCCCAGCTCCACTGGCCCCTACGAGAGCAACCACCTCTCCGGGATTGGCTCTTAACGTTATATTCTGCAGTACCGGTTCATTATCATAGGCGAAACTGACATCGGAAAATTCGACAGTCCCACGCACACGTGGCAAATCAACAGCATTTACAAGATTATGGATTTCAACCTCAGTGTCGAGTAATTCAAATATGCGTTCAGCTGCGCCCATCGCCTTCTGCATACCGTTGTTGACCTTTACCAGCTTTTTAAGCGGACCATACATCATGACAGCTGCAACCATAATGGAAAACAGCTCCCCTTGAGTAATCTCACCGGCAACGACCCTTGAGAAACCATACCAGAGCGCGCCAGCAACCCCAAAGGACGTCAATATTTCCATCAATGGGGAAGTCGCTGCAGCGTAGCGGAAAGATTTTTTAAAATACAGATACAAAGACCAGTTTTCTTCTTTAAAATTATGAATTTCGATCTTTTCTGTGCCAAAAGCCTTAATAACCTTTATCCCGCTGATACTCTGCTGCAATCGGGATGACAGCGTCCCCATGGCTTTCTGGCTATGTTTTGAATATTTCTTGATTTTCCGACCGATTGAAGCGGCTGGACCAACAGCTGCTGGCACAACGATAAAGGTGACGAGAGCCATTTTCCAATCAGTGATAAACGCGTAAATGATTAAACCAAACATGGTCAACCCCTCACGAATTAAATCAATGATATTATTGGAAATAGCCGTTTGAACAACATTGATATCACTGAGGATGCGTGACATCAGGGTACCGGTTTGCTGTTTGGAATAATAGCGCATTGAGAGCTGCATCAAATGCTCAAAAGATTTATTCCGAATATCTTGAACTGCTAATTGCCCGGCATTTTTTATGTAGTATTCCTGAGCATAACGTGCCAAGCCCTTAATGATATACAGCAGAATGACGCCAATCGGCAGGAGCTGCATAAGCAGCTGATCCCCTTCCTTGATTAATTTATCAACGAAAGGCTTGGTCAGGTATGCGATAACAACGTCACTGCCGGATACGATTAAAGAAGCAAGTGCTGAAACTAAAAGCATCCATTTAAATGGGAAAATATAGCGAATCAGACGGTGATATATTTGACTATTTTTAGCGTTTAGAAACATAGAGGCCTTTAAAACCTGGCGTTAGTATTTAATCAGATCATGAATCATGTCAGCTACCTTTTCGGAGCAACCTGGTTGCCCGAGGAGCAGTTTTACATCATACAGATTATTTTTCATTTTCTCTGCATAATCTTTATCATCCAGCAAACGATCAATTTCCTTTTTTAAAGCAGATGGGTTAGCCTCATTCTGAATAAATTCTCTAACGATCCCTTTTCCGGCAACAATATTGGTTAATCCTGCGTAGGGTATTTTGATCAGTTGTTTACCGATCGCATAACTTAATGGAGCAACTTTATAAAGAATAACCATTGGAGTGCCAACCAGAGCAACTTGTAAAGTTACGGTCCCGGAAACACAGAGCACGACGTTACATGCAGCTGCGATATCGTAAATAGTCGCGTCAGGCAAGTGTACAGGCAAACCAGATAACTGAATTTTCCGGACGAAAAAATCTCTATCTAAAGAAGGCGCAACAGGAAGAATAAACTGTACCTCAGGCCTTTCTTGATGAATCAGCCTGGCAGTATCCAAAAGGGTATTGAAGATATACTTAACTTCTGAGTTACGACTACCAGGAAAGATCCCAATTAATTCAGTAAGGTCCGATATCCCAAGATTGCTGCGCACATCTGTTCTTTTATCAGCACAGCTAAAGTACTCATCCAGTAGAGGATTGCCAACATATGTCGCATTACTTCCAAAAGGACGAAAAATTTCGGGTTCAAACGGAAAAATCACAGCGAGCCTATCTGTGTTTTCGGCAATGGTCTTGGCCCGTTTTTTCCGCCAGGCCCAAACCTTAGGGGTAATATAATACAGGACCGAAACCCCGGCAGCTTTCGCCACTTTGGCCAAGCGCAGGTTAAAATCGGGGAAGTCGATCAGCACAAGAGCATCAGGAGCGTTCTCTCCCCGCAACTCCGTTTTAATTTGTTTAAATCGCCGAATAATCTTGTGAAGCTGTCCAAATACCTCAAACAAACCCATAACTGCGAGTTCATCTGAAGAAAATAACAGATTGCACCCTGCCTGTGCCATTTTTTGGCCGCCAACGCCGTAAAATGACACATCAGGATACTTGGCGCGCGCAGCTCTAATCAAATTGCTGCCATGCAGATCACCTGAGGCCTCGCCGGCAACAATCATAATTCGTTTGGACTGTGTGGAGCTTTTATTATTCATATTTCATACAGTTCTAAAAAAACAAAAGGCGAGAGCCAAGGACTCTCGCATATTTTGTTTCAACACATGTACCCGTTCTTTCTTAGCGCGCCAGACCACGTGAGCTTTGCTTTAGAAATCTCAAATAAGTAGCAACTTCCGGCGCCGCCGCATCGTACTGAGCTTCGATCTGACTGATTGCCTCTTCCAGCTTAAGGTTTGAACGGAACACAAGCTTGTACATATTTTTGATATTCGACAAAGCTTCAGCGGAAAAGCCCCTGCGCTTCAATCCTGTAAGATTGATGCCAACCGTTTTGGCCCGATCACCTTGAACAATGGAATAAGGAGCAATGTCCTGGGCAATCATTGAACCGCCACTGATCATGACATGGCAGCCAATCCGGGTGAACTGATGAGCTCCACTCAAACCACCCATAATTGCAAAATCATCAATTTCACAATGGCCAGCCAAGGTAGCTCCGTTGGCAAGAATAACATGATTCCCAACCCTGCAATCATGAGCGACATGGGAGTATGCCATGAACAGACCATCATCTCCGATAATCGTTTCGCCACCTCCATCTTCCGTTCCTAAGTGAATGGTCACAAACTCACGAATCCGGTTACGATCACCGATCTTCAACGTTGTTTCTTCACCATGAAATTTCAGATCCTGAGGAATGGCCCCGACAGAAGCGAACTGGAAAATCTGATTATCACAACCGATCTCCGTACGCCCTTCAATGACAGCATGAGGACCAACCGTGGTCCCCGCACCGATTTTGACATGCTCACCAATGACAGCATAAGCCCCGACCTGAACACTAGCATCAATTTCTGCCCCCGGGGAAATGATTGCTGTTGGATGAATCATAATAGCTCCATTCTTTTATTTATCCGCAAAGGTAGCCTTAAGGGAAGCCTCTGCAACAAGGCTCTCGCCGACGTAAGCCTTACCAAGAAACTGGTAAATTCCTCTACGCTTGGAAACAAGCTCCATTTCCATCCGTAGAACATCACCTGGCAATACGGGTTTACGGAATTTTGCATTATCAATGCCAACAAAGTAAGTAACCTTATTATCAGGAATCCCGTCAGCAACTGAGACATAGGCGCCTCCCACCTGAGCCATGGCTTCGATTATCAGCACACCAGGCATAATGGGGTGTCCGGGGAAATGTCCCTGAAAAAATGGCTCATTGATAGTGACATTTTTATAGCCGTTAGCTTTTTTACCCTCTTCAACTTCTTCGATCCGATCAACCAGCAGAAAAGGATAACGGTGTGGCAGAATCTCCATTATTTGTTGAATATTTAAAACAATCATTTAACTCTCCTTTAAAAAACCTTCAAGTTGCTCAAGACGTTTTTTTAACTGAGCCATTTCCTTCCGCATTTCAGGCAGCTTAGGCAGAGTCATTGTCGCCCGCAACCATTCTTTATGAGGCATAAGCGGAACGCCTGACAGAACCTGGTCTGATTCGACATTTCCACTAACACCGGAGCGAGCTCCAAGCATCACATTGTCACCCACCTTAAGATGACCGGCAATAGCAGTCTGTCCACCAAAAGTGCAATGGTTACCAACCCTGGAACTGCCGGCAATACCAACCTGAGCAACAATAACGCAGTCTTCACCAATCTCGACATTATGACCGATCTGAATCAGATTATCGAGTTTGGTTCCACGCCGGATGCGGGTTTCCCCTAAAGCAGCACGGTCAATGCAGCTACAGGACCCGATTTCAACATCATCTTCCAACACAACAATTCCGACCTGCGGAATCTTATAGTAAGATGATCCGTCCGGGGCAAAACCGAACCCGTCAGACCCAATTACTGCCGAAGGCTGCAAAATGACACGATGTCCGAGTTTACACCCTTCACGAACAATGGCCTGAGCATGAAGGATACAATCATTCCCGATTTGAACATCATCATAAACAACAACACCTGCATAAAGGGTCGTTCCAGCGCCGATAGTCACATTCTCGCCAACGACACTTCCGGGATAGATGGATACCCCGGCCCCGATTTTAGCGGATTCTGCAACAACAGCACCAGGCATAATCCCTTTCGCGGGACGCTCAGGGACCTGAAGGTATGAAAGAATTCGGGCAAAAGCCAGATAAGGATTGACGCAACGAATAACGTTGCGCCCAACCGCCTCAATACCGGGCGGCAGAATAACCGCAGAGGCCTGACTGTCTTTCAGCCGAGCAAGGTATTTCGGGTTTGCAACAAAGGTAATATCTCCGACCCCTGCGTAGTCTATCGGCAACACCCGATTGACCTCGACGCTGGAATCGCCTTCCAGCTCACCACCGACGAGAGCCGCCAATTCCTGTAGTTTAGCCATAAAGTTATCCGTTACTTTTTGGCGTCGTATAGCTTAACGAGCTGATCAGTCAGGTCTATTGATTCATCAGCAAAAATAACCGCACCTTCATTCTTTTCAAGAATCATGGTGTACTGGCCATCCTTGCCAATAGTTTTAAGAGTTTCAAATAGTTCATTCAGAATACGTTTGGTATGATCAGCATCTTTCTGTTGCAATTCCTCTTTGACGTCTTTTTGAAAACGCTGCAGCTCTTTGACTTCCTGTTGGTATTCCCGTTCTTTATCTTTGCGTGCATCTGCAGACAATAACGAGGCCTGCTTTTCAAGATTATTTTTTAATTTCAGAAGATTTTCCTGCTTGCCCTTAAATTCACCTTCATACTTCTTAACCAGAGAGCTGATAGTATTTTTCGCGTCTTTTCCAGCCTTACAGGTATTAAGAGCCTTCTGAAGGTCGACATAACCAACTTTTAATTCAGCAAAAGCCGGCGCGGCCATTAACATAATAGCAAGTGCAATCAAAACAATTCTTTTCATTATAAACTCCTGTAGAAATTTGGTTAAAATGCTCTACCAATTGAAAATTCAAAAACGGATGATTTTTCGCCAGGGTAACGATCGAGATTGTAGCCCCATTCAAAGCGTAATGGTCCAAGAGGACTCAACCAACGAATTCCGGCACCGACACTATGCCGCATTTCATCGAAATAATCCTGTGACTCGTACCAGGCATTCCCAGTGTCATAAAACAGCACCCCTTTAAGACCGAGCTCCTTATCGATAGGGAAAATATATTCCAGGTTGAAATAGGCCATTTTCTCACCGCCGATATAATCGTCATCGACAACAGGCCCAACTTCACGGGACTTGAAACCTCTTAAGGTTCTGATCCCACCAAGGAAGAACTTTTCACTCAAAGGAACAGGCTCATCCGAGGTTCGACCAATGTATCCAACAGCTCCATGAACAGAGAAAACGGTTCCCCAGAACATGGGGAAAAAGTGCCTGTGCTCTGCCATAGGCTTAATAAAATGTTGAGTCCCCCCAAGCCCGGCAAATTCTATACTGAGCGTGGTGATACCACCACTGGTCGGATCCTGATAATTGTCAGTGGTTTTACGCACCCATTCGGCAGTAATTGATGAGAGAGTAGACTCGCCTTCAGCATCTTTAATAATGATTGAAGCATCATCATCGACATTGAGGATTTCCTGCACCTCATACCGATAGGTCAGAAACAGTTTGGAATTTTCGGTAACCGGATGCCCTCCTCTTAGAGCCCCGCCGGTACGATAATCATCATAACTGCTGTATTCCCGCTCCGATTTGTAAAGCTCAATTCCTGCAGTCCAGTCCGTGTCCAAAAAGTGTGGATCGGAAAATCCGAGACTGTAAGTCAGGCTCGAAGCACTCACTGCACCGCTCAGGTTCATTTTCACCCCATAGCCAAAAAGATTATCCTGAGATATCGATCCCTGGGCAATGACCTTATCGACGGAGGAGTAACCCATCCCGATAGAAAAAGTACCTGTCGGTTTCTCGGCCACACTAACGTCAAGGACAGCCTTGTCTGCATCAGACCCAGGCTTGTCAATTAGGTTAACTTCATCAAAAAAACCAAGATTTCGGATATTACGATTGGCCGCTTTGATCTTACTGGCGCTGTATAGTTCACCCTCCTTGATTGGTATTTCCCGACGAATAACCTTGTCACGCGTTGTACTGTTTCCGCGTACCACAATTTTTTCAATATAAATTTGCCGCCCCTGGTCGATATCCAGATTCAGATCGATGACGCGGGTTTCCTGATTTTTATGCGGCAGTGGAGAAACGTTCGCATAGGCGTATCCATTATCCGCATACAGATCAGTTAAAGCCAGAATACTGTTCCGCAGTTCCAAACGACTGAAAACGTCACCCGGCTTCAGTTTAAGCAGAGCTAGAAGATCCGCCTTGTCACGCATCAGATCGCCCGAGATATCGATAGTCCCGACATGGTAAAGCGGTCCTTCATCAATTTCAATGAGGACATCCAGATACTCATCATTGACCAAGGATACCTGAGCAGGAGACACCTTGACATCCTGATAGCCAACATCCTGATAAGCGGCTTTGATCCGCTCAAGATCGATATCCATGATATCTTCCTGGTAAGCACCGCGACCGGTTAACCAGGACAACCACCAACGTTCGCGCGTTTCTATTTTGTCGAGCAGTTCATCTTTATCAAAAACAGTATTACCAACGAATTTCAGGTCTTTGATCAATACCTTTTCACCTTCATTAATGGAAAATTCCAGAGTGGCCTCGTTATTAATGTCGGTTTTAAGATCTGTAGTGATTTTTACAGCGTGATAGCCTTCTTCAATATAGTTTTTCTTAAGTTCTTCAATGCTTTTATCTATTTTATCCTGATTAAAGAGGGAAGGCGTACGTAATTTCAGTAACGGCCGCAACTTTTCTTCTTTTAATTCGTCATTACCGGAGAAAACGATGCGTCTGACCAGTGGCAACTCAGTGACAACAAAAGTGACAATTTTAGCACCCTGAACTTCGGTTAATTCCGCAGACACATCACTAAAACTGCCCATCTGAAAAATCCGGTGAATGGCGGTATCAATCTCAGACATCGACACATCAGAACCGGCACTAAGCTGTACAGCTGCCATAATAGCCGAGGTCGCTATACGGTCGTTACCTTCGATCTGAATATCTGAAACCTTGGAAGTCTGTGCAAAAACGCTGGTTGCAAAAAAGATCAGAACAAAAGCACATAACAATTGTTTCAACATGAAAGGCCCTCGACAATAATTTGAAAATAGAATCGGAGATTATAGGAGAACATCACCGTAACATCAATTTAAAATATCTCCGACCAGCCTACCATCTTCAATTAATAACACGCGGTCCAGACTCCTGGCCAAAGCCTGATTGTGAGTCACAATAACCATAGTCAGCCCGCGCTTCTCATGAATCAGGTTGAGCAAAGCCATAATTTCGTCGGAGGTCCGGCTATCGAGATTGCCCGTCGGTTCATCTGCCAGTAACAGTTTTGGCTCAAGCACCAGAGCTCTGGCGATGGCGACGCGTTGCTGCTCCCCCCCCGATAATGCCCCAGGTTTATGATTGAGACGCTCCTGAAGACCAACCTCAGCCAGCACTTTACTGGCCAAAGATGCAGCATCCTTATGTTTTTTTCCACTGATCAGGAGCGGCATCATGACATTTTCCAGGGCACTGAATTCAGGTAACAGCTGATGAAATTGGAATACAAAGCCAATCGCCTGATTACGGAATTTATCAAGGGTAACCCCGCGCAATGCATATATATCCTGTCCTTCGAACAGAACCTCTCCTCCGGAAGGATGATCCAGCCCGCCGAGCAGATGCATCAAGGTGGTTTTACCAGCGCCGGAGGTGCCCACAATCGCCACCCGCTCACCCTGGGCAATTTCAAGGTCAACCTCACGCAAGACCTGAATAACACGTTCAGCCGTGTCATAGGATTTATCCAGTTTCCGCGTCTGGATAAGCACTGACTTACTCATAACGTAACGCCTCTGCCGGATCCATGCGCGACGCTCGCCAGGCCGGATAAATGGTCGCCAGAAGACAAATGAGCATCGCCATAATCATGACCGCAACCACATCACTGGCAATAATCTGAGCCGGAAAATGCTCCATCCCATAAACCGCCTGGTCAAAAATACGGATATGAAAAGTTCTTTCCAGGTATTTAATAATACTGTCAGCATAATGGGCTAACGAGATCCCCAAAAGGCTGCCGATCCCAGTCCCTAAACAGCCTATTATCAGACCTTCCAGCATAAAGATTTTCATAATGCTGCGGGCATTGGCCCCCATTGCCCGCAAAATGGCAATATCGCGGCTTTTTTCCATGACCACCATGATCAGGGTCGTTGCGATATTAAATGCGGCAACCAACACAATAATACCGAGCACAATAAACAGGCCCAGTTTTTCAAGTTTAAGCGCCGAAAGAAACGATCCATACAACGACTGCCATGGCCGAATGACATAAGGAAAACCGAACGCTTCAACCAATTTCTGAGCAACCTGAGGGGCACGGTCAAACAGATCCACTTCAATTTCAATACCGCTGAGCAGGCCTTTTGAATCGAAAAAAGTCTGGGCTATGGAAAGCGGAATATAGGCATAAAAACTGTCAACAAGACTGCTTTGTTTCTGAAAAATAGCAATCACCCGAAATGGCTTCATTTTTGGAATCATGCCAAATGGGGTGATGGTAAACAATGGGGGAATAACATTAACAGTATCCCCGACAGCCACCCCCAAATTGGTCGCGGTATCAAGACCAATAATGATTCCGGGAACAGACGCATCGACAGAGGTAAACCACTTATCGGCAGGAGTATCATCAACGGTGAGTAATTTCTGCTTAAAGATCTTGTGATCCGCAGCGACCCCTTTGACATTGACGGCAGCAACATTCCCCTTGGAAAGCAACATGGCTTCCTTCGCAACAAAAGGAGCTACAGAAATAACGTGAGGCATATCCTGGGCCGCGGCGATGATAGCATCCGCATCCTTAATACCACTACCAAAACTTTGAACCAGAACATGGGGAACATTGCCGAGGATCTGCCGGCGGACACCGTCAGTAAACCCTGTCATTACTGCCAATACCAAAATCAACGCAGCAACCCCCAAGCTAACCCCGGCAACCGATATAAAAGAAATGACAGAAATGAACGTCTGCTTCCGTTTGGCACGCAGATAACGGAAGCTGATAAACCACTCGTAAGACATTAGCAGCCGCTTCGTATTGACAAGCTACCACCCAGGTCCACTTGAGTGGTAGCTTTTATGTTGGCAGATTGGAAAAGAGAATTCAAATGCCCCTGCCCCAAGCGCTGAAAAGATAAGTAAACATTTCAGTCTCGCACGTCGTGCTATGTTGCAGGAATTGAAAACAAATACCCTTTCCGGACACCTCAAACTAAGATATTTCCGGTCGCATCTGCGGAAACAAAATAACGTCACGGATAGAGGAAGAATTCGTCAACAGCATAACCAGACGGTCTATACCGATACCCTCTCCTGCCGTCGGAGCCAAACCATATTCCAGAGCGCGGATATAGTCCTCATCCATCTCATGAGCTTCATCATCACCCTTAGCTTTTTCTTCAAGCTGCTTGACGAAGCGATCCTTCTGATCAATCGGATTATTCAGCTCAGAGAAGGCGTTAGCCAGTTCCCGTCCGACAATAAACAGCTCGAAACGATCGACAACTTCGGGATTCTCATCGTTTTTCCGCGACAAAGGCGATACTTCGGTCGGATATTCGGTAATAAAGGTCGGCTGCCACAACTGAGGCTCAGCGACCACATCAAAGAGCTCGGTGAGCAGCTTTCCATGACCGATAGTACTATCAAGATCCAGGCCGAGACGCTTGGCATAGTTTAAACACTGATCAAAATCTTCAAGAGCTTCGAGAGAGATATCGCCGTATTTGACAATCGCTTCACGCATTGTCAGGCGTTCCCACGGCGGGGTCAGATCGACGTCTTTGTCACCGTAAGGAATGACCTTGCTGCCACAAACCTGCTGAGCAATATCACTGATCATCGTTTCGGTATAATCCATCAAATCATGATAAGTCGCATAGGCGCAGTAGAATTCCATCATGGTGAATTCAGGGTTATGCCGGATGGAGATCCCTTCATTGCGGAAACTGCGATTGATCTCAAAGACTCGATCAAAGCCGCCAACGACCAGTCGCTTAAGATAAAGTTCAGGCGCAATACGCAGAAAAAGATCCATCTTCAGGGTATTATGATGGGTCACAAAGGGCCTTGCCGTCGCTCCGCCGGCAACCGGTTGCAGCATGGGGGTTTCAACTTCAAGGTAATTATTTTTCATCATATGCTGACGGATCAGATTTACAATCTGACTCCGCTTACGAAAAACATCCCGGACTTCAGGATTTACAATCAAATCAAGATAACGCTGCCGATAACGGGTTTCCACATCGGTCAACCCATGCCATTTTTCAGGAAGCGGAAGTAATGACTTCGTCAGTAATTTAATTTCTGCGGCACGCAATGAAAGTTCATTGGTCTTGGTTCGGAATGGCGCTCCGACAATACCGATAATATCGCCGATATCAAACTTCTTGAACAGTTCAAAAGCCTCATCACCAATCTGGTTTTTTGCCACGTAAACCTGGATCCGGCCACTCCCGTCCTGAATCTGCAGAAAAGCCGCTTTACCGAAATCACGCCGAGCCATTATTCTACCGGCAATGCGATACTCAGCATGATACTCTTCGAGAGCAACCTGATCATCAGCTTCATGGGCAGCCATGATAATACCTGCATTACTGGTAACTTTAAAATCATTGGCAAAAGGATTAACACCAGCATCCAGGTAGCTGTCCAGTTTAGCCCGCCGCTGTTGCAATAAGTCGTTAAGTTCTTCCATTGTTCCAATCCTTATAGATAATTTGGTGACGCACGATAACCCTTGCGTACCTGTTTCGTCAAGACCGAAAGCCCGTTCGGATCTGAGGCGCTATAAGTATGTATGGATTACAGTGTCAGCAGAAACGGCAGGAATGGAGAAAAGTTGTCACAATAGGATATTTGTCACATTGAGGACGGTAAAAGTAGGAATCAAGCCCTTTAATTCTGACAATGCGGGCAATAAAACGTTGAACGCTGACCGATGCGCTTTACACCCAAAGTCGCTCCACATTGCACACAGGGTTCACCACCTCGCCCGTAGACATCGAGCTGTTGTTTAAAATACCCGGGCTTTCCATCACTCTGCCTGAAATCACTGATCGTTGTCCCTCCCGCAATTATCGCTTTAGCAAGGACATCCTTAATCGCGTCAACCAGCCGGGAATAGCGTTGAAAACTTATTTGTCCTGCAGACCGAGACGGGAGAATACCGCTGTGAAACAGGGCTTCATTCGCATAGATATTACCGACCCCGACAACAACGGCCTGATCCATGATAAAGGATTTTACGGCAATTCTTTTACCTTGTGCCCTTTGATAAAGATAGGCTCCGTTAAAATCATCACTTAGGGGCTCAGGTCCAAGATGCTCAAGCAGTTTATGTTGCCAGGGATTTTCTTTTAAAAATAGAAAAATTCCAAACTTTCTGGGATCACTAAAGCGCAGGCAAGTGCTGTCAGTAAAGATAACATCGACATGATCGTGTTTATGTTCTGTTGTAGCGGCCGGGACGATCTTCAATACGCCTGTCATCCCCAGATGAATCGCAATAGTACCAGAGCTTAAGGTCAACAGCAGGTATTTGGCACGTCGAAACACGTTCAGAACGTGCTGCCCGGCAAGCTGTTCCGGCACTTTTGGATCAAGAGGAAGGCGCAGCTTTGTGGTTCTGAAAACAACCTCAAGAATCTGCTTGCCAACAATATGAGGACGTATGCCCTGCAATACGGTTTCGACTTCAGGAAGTTCCGGCATTTCATTACATCCTGAATTTTTGTGAAGCCTGATCAAAATGACTAAAGTCAATCTGCCATGGGTCACCAGAATAATCGTCTGAAGAAAGTTTCTGAGCCGAATGATAGAACCATTGCTGCCCATCGCGCAGAACCAGTGCCAGTTCATAAAAGAACTGTTCAATGCCATCACAAGATAGCTGCATGGCAATTAAACACTCTGCCTGGTTAGCAGACAACTCCCGGAATTTTAAAAACTGCCAGTTCTTTACCTCAATAGCCGCCAACTGAGCTTTGGCAAAACGCACATACTCATGACTGGTGGTAAAATTTTCCCTAAACGGTGCCGATTGATGATAACTTCGATAAACGGCCTCATAGCAACCGTTGCCAAGATTAGCGAAGCGCTCAGTCCAGAAGTGTTCCAAAGATATTCTTGTTACCATTTATTCTCCCAATCGGGGGTCGAGGGCATCACGAATCCCCTCTCCTAACAGGTTGTAGCCTAAAACAGTGATCAAAATAGCCAGACCAGGGAACACCGATAACCACCAGGCACTCCCCAAAGTCTGCTTTCCGACAATCAACATATTACCCCAGGACGGAGTTGGGGGCTGAACACCGATGCCTAAAAATGAAAGAGCACTTTCCGTAAGAATAGCGCCGGCAACGCCAAGAGTTGCCGAAACCAGCACCGGAGACAGAGCATTAGGTAAAATATGGCAGAAAATCAAACGTGAATCAGAAGCACCAAGAGCTTTGGCAGCCTGAACAAAATCACGTTGACGCAGACTGAGAAACTCTGCGCGCACCAGACGCGCCACCCCCATCCAGCTGGTTAAACCAATAACAATCATAATATTCCAGATCGAAGGATCCAGAAACGCGATTACCGCAAGAATCAGAAAAAAAGTGGGAAAACAGAGCATAATGTCGACAAAACGCATTAGTAAAGTATCGACCCAGCCACCGTAAAAACCGGCCACTGCCCCGAGGACAATACCAATAAGGGTCGATATGCCAACCGCAACAAATCCGACAAGCAGGGAAATTCTGGCACCATAAAGCATACGCAGCAAGACATCGCGCCCAAGGTCATCGGTGCCGAGAAAATACTCCCAACTTGGGGGTAACAGACTTTTTTTAATATTAATTGCGGCGGGATCTCCGGCAATAAAGGAGGCCAGAGCAGCCATCATAAACATTAGCAAAACAATGGCGGCTCCTGTCATCGCCATCCGGTTATGTTTTAACCTTTGCCAGACGACATCCCTCACAAAACGACCGTGGACATCACTCATATCATCAACCAAGCTTTATTTTCTCAACATCATAGGCACTCAGTATGCCCTTCTGCTGCAACACATCAATCAAGCGCTCAAGACGGGGATCTTGAGTGTCAACAGTAGAAAGATCGCCCCGATGAAAGTTGTCCATGTCTGTTCCAGCAAAATCAGCTACCGGTTCAGGTGCCTGAACCTTAGGCATATTGCTACGAATTGCCTGCAGTATCTCATCCTCACTGGCCAGTACCGGTAATATCCGGCAGCCGGTCGTAAACTGCAGAGTGTCAATCAGATCAACCCGTGTTGGGTCAGACATAGCAACCCGCATGGTCTTCTCTTGGTTAATCGTTTTAACTTCAACTGGTACAACGCCAAGCTTCAGCATCTTATCAAACGATAATAGCTGAGTAATTTCCTCAGAAAGAATGATGTCTTCCAGAGGAATACGAGCATATTTTTCCTGAACTTCGAGATACTCCAGAATCGTCGCTTCAGGCAAATAACCAAGCTTGACCAGAGCGCTGCCGATCTGCCCCCCCAGGTTGCGCTGCAGGGACAACGCTGACTCAAGTTGAAATTGATCTATCAGACCAGCCTCAAGCAGCATCTCTCCTAATCGGTTCGCATTCAATTCCATAATCTCCTCTTTCAGTGAATCAGGACGACTGCCCTTGCTGCCCCTGACGAATGCGCGGATCAGCTAAAGCATAACAGATATCAGCCAGCAAATTCCCCAATAGAGTCAAAACCGCCCCCACAACAAGAATACCCATAATTAATGGATAATCGCGCATCATGACACCATCATAAAATAATTTCCCCATACCGGGGATTGCAAAAATTGTTTCAAAAATCACGCTACCGCCAATCAGCCCTGGAATGGAAAGCCCAAGGATGGTAATAACCGGCAACAGGGCATTACGTAAGGCGTGCTTATAGATGACTGTTCGTTCAGACAAGCCTTTTGCACGGGCAGTGAGGATATAGTCCTGCCTGATGACTTCAAGCATATTGGAACGCATGTAGCGGGAAAAACCGGCGACACCACCAATTGCAGAAATAAAAACCGGCAGCACCAAATGGCTGATACGATCAATAATCTGCGCCCCCACACCGAGATATTCATACCCCAGAGACTTGAGTCCGGAAACAGGCAGAAAACCCAGCCGGACCCCAAACCAATCCATCATCAACAGTGCCAGCCAGAAAGATGGCATGGCGAAACCGGTAAAAACCAGAATGGTTGTCGTTCGGTCAAAACCGCTATTGCGCCTGACTGCCGACATGACTCCAAGGGGTACCGAGATGCCAAGAATAACCACAATTGACATCAGGTTCAGCATAATAGTCACCGGTAACCGTTCCAGGACCTTATCCAGAACCGGTCTGCGGTCGGTCGCGAACGATTCGCCGAAGTCAAGCTGCAACAACCGGCCTAACCAGGTACCATATTGAACATACAGAGGCTGATCCAAGCCATACTGCACCCGCAGCCGATCCTGCAATTCAGAACTGGCCTGAGGGTTCAGTTGCGTTTGAATATCTGTAGGCTCTCCAGGCGCAAGGTGAATAACGACAAAAGAAATCAACGTAATCCCCAACAACAGAGGGACCAGCATAACCAGACGTTTGGTAATATAGCTCAGCATATTTTTACCTGGCGTATTTCTGTTCAGACTCAGGAACGTACCACTTGATAAAGTTGTAGCGAATTCCGGCTGCTGCAGGTTCAATCCCACGAAAACGTTTAGATACTGCGGGCAAGGCCTTACCAATGTACAAAAAGGTATACGGCTGTTCTTCGGCCAGTATTTCCTGGAACCGGTCATAACAGGCTTTGCGCTGATCCTGATCAAAGACACGTCGCCCCTTCTCTAGCAAAGCATCGACCTCACTGTTTTCAAATCCGATAAAGTTGAGTTGCCCCGGAGCGGTTTTACTTGAATGCCAAACACTGTACTGATCCGGTTCAGGTCCGCCTGACCAAGCAAGGATGGTCGCATCGAAATTACCTGGATTGATAAATTCTTTAAGAAAAGTAGCCCATTCGACAATTCGCAACTTCACATCAATACCAACCTCACGAAATCGCTGCTGGACAATCTCACCGGTTTTGGAGCGCAAGTCATTGCCCTGGTTGGTAACAATAGTAAAAGCAAAATTCTGACCATCTTTCTCACGGATACCATCACCATTCGTATCAATCCAGCCTGCATCCCTCAGCAGCTGTCTTGCTCTTTCAGGATTATAGTCATAGCGCCTGACATTGGCATTATAAACCCAGGAGTCGGGTTTATAAGGTCCTGTAGCCGCAACGCCATAGCCAAGCAGCACACCATCAATTATCTCCTGTTTATTGATGGCGTATGACAGGGCCTGCCGCACGCGTTTATCCTGAAACAGGGGGCGTCTTAAATTATAGCCCAGATACGTGTAGCCAAAGCTCAAGTAGCTGTATTTGTTGTAGAGGCGACGAAATGCCGGGGTATCTGTTTGCCGGTCATATTGCAAGGGGGACAGGCCCATAAAATCAAGGCTACCTGTCTGCAATTCCAGAAATTGGGTAGAAATGTCAGGAATAACCCTGATGACAACCCGCCTGATGTTAGGCTGTCCTTCAAAATAATCGGGATTTGCCTCCAGAACAATCTTCTCGCCGCCGATCCACTCCTTGAAAACATAAGGGCCGGTACCTACCGGCTGGCGGGCCAGCTTACTTTTAGTAACATCCTGCCCGGCCAGAAGATGTTGTGGATGCACCGGCATTCCCCAGCTCAACAATGCGGGTGCATAGGGTTTATCATAATGAACGATGAAAGTATAAGGATCAGGAGTTTCGACACTTTTAACCTGACGAAACGACTCCGCATAGGCTGTTGGCGTTTTTGGATCAATATAAAGTTCATAATTAAACCTGACATCAGCAGATGTAAATGGCTCGCCATCATGCCAGAGAACGTTTTTCCGTAAATGAAAGGTAATCGTCAGATTGTCAGTTGAAACCTCCCAGGACTCGGCAAGTTCACCCTCCAGCTTTAGATCCTTATCGTAACGGATCAAACCATTATAGATCAGACCGTTGACATCACTTGATGCAGAATCAGAGGCCAAAACCGGCAGAAGCGTATTGGCATCGCCAATGGAGGCTTCAATAAAAGTATCGCCGAAAACCGCTTTATTGGTGTTATCAAGTCCCGGATCAGTAGGCGCACGATCCTGACAGGCCGTCAACAAAAGAACAGCTGGGATCGCTAAAAGAACCAACAAGCGTTTAATCATGAATGAGGTTTTGTTGCACATCATAGTTACAGTGTTTCTATAAGGGCCCCTTGCGGAGCGGATATCCTGAATTGATCATCAGCTATTTCGGCGTTGATTGAAGGCTGTACCATCGCCACAGTAAGATGCATCAGTCGGCCCGGAACCTCAATCTTTAAAAGCTTGGGAAAATTATGTTGGGTATTGAAATTTGCATAGTTGACTTGAAGTTGCAGATCCTTGTCCCAGTAATAACGAGACTCGATCATGCGTAATGCGGGATCAAAAACAATTTCCTGCCGGTAAGCATCATGAAACAACCTGAGCACCAGCATATCATCCTGTGCAGCCACATTTGCCCTGTTGTAATCAATCAACGGTGGTGCATACAGGAGAAATGAAACTAAATCCTTTATTTCCAAGGGAATCCTGACAAACCGGGAGAGATTTTCCTGCGTTGCAGGTCCCTGATAATACTTTCCCGGCACCGTTGTATTCAGATAAGCGCTAAGGTAATCATTATCGATGGCAACCTGCATGATCAGCTGCCCGAACCCTGTCAATACATCAGCACGCAAACGAGCCGGCTTTTGTGCTAACAGAAACTGTTCGGTAGAAACATATTTACCTTCAAGATTCACCGACACATGAGCTTCGGTATCAACACTCTGACGACTTTCTGCTGCAAAGTGCAGCCGCTCCAGCAGACTTTCTGCCGTCGGCAAATCTGTCCAGACCTTGGGAACTGGACGGCCACATCCGCCAAGCAGGGCCAAGCAGACAACAAATATGGCGATCTGAATTTTCATCTATGTTTCTCCACCTGAAGCAGCTTGTCAGCAACGCCACTGGCATCGGCATTAAGCTTGAGGACTTTCTGATACGCCTTTGCTGCATTATCCCATAGTTGCATAGCCATGTATAAATCACCAAGATGCTCAGTTATGACCGGATCATCGGGATAGAGACGTCCAGCTTCTTCCAATTGCTCACGGCTTTCTTCATAACGCCCGAGCTTAAAATAAATCCAGCCCAGAGTATCGATAATATAGCCGCTATTTTTAACAGCAAGAGCATGCTTGGCTCGAACCAGAGCCAGTTCAAGATCCCGTTCCTCCTCCGCCTGCTGGTAAGCAAGAAAGTTTAGCGCATCAGCATGATCCTGATTTAAAATAAGGAGTTGTTCCATGACCTGAACGGCCTCCGCCCTGAGCCCCTGTTTTTCGTAAAGCACTCCCAGTTGATACAATAACCGTTCATCTTTGGGATATTTACTGACCGCCTCACGGGCGTAGTTTACGGCCTCAGATAGACTCCCGCTATCACCCAGTAATGCAACCAGATAATAATAAGTAGCTTCTTCATAGGTCCCGGACTTCAAACTATCCATCAAGATATTCATGGCGCTCGCGGTATCGCCTTGATCATTATAAAGATATGCCAGCTGCAACATGGCTTGATTGAATACCTCAGACTGGGCCGAAACCTGCTTCAATGTTTTTATCGCCTCGTCGTTATGCCCCTGCCCAGCCAGGGCCAGGGCCAGATAATAGCGGTTCCGGTCAGGCTGAACATTCCTGTTCAGTAAGGACTGAAATTCCTTTTCAGCGGAAGTCCAGTTATGAAGCTCCAGCTGCAATAGGCCAATCTGGGCAACAACCTGAGTATCATCCGGGCGTTCCCAGCGAATTTCCTGCAATTGGGCCAAAGCCGGTTCAAATTGCTGTTTGCTCAGATAATACGCGACCATCTGTTGGCGGATGTAGCTGGCACGCGGGTTTTCGGCAAGAAAGGTCTGATAGAAATTCAGAGCGCCCTCTGAATCTTCAGCCTCCAGGATTTTTCCATATTCCAGAGCAGCCTGAATATTACTTGGATTGCGTTGAAGAACATTACGAATCTCTTTAAGAGCAAGCTTTTTCTGTCCTGAGTCCGCATAAATTCTGGCCAAAGCTAAACGGGCAACATCGAAATCAGGATTTTTTCCCAGCACCTCGCCAAGCAGCGAGGCCGCCTGATCATGTTGTTTCAGGCGCTCCAAAACCATGGCCAACCGGAATTTGATGTCGTTGCTCTCTGATCCGGCCATAAGTGCCCTTTGGTAATAATGGCGCGCAGCGTCCAGATCATTTTCCAGGTTGGCGATATCCCCCCGCAACTCAAGCCCCTCAACATTTTCGGGGGATTCTGCAATAAGTTTATCAAGGACTGCAAGAGCGTCCCCTGTCTTCTTTTCATGGAGATAGGATTTGGCCAGTAACAAGGGCAGATAAGTGGAATGAGGATCAAAGGTCAAGGCCCTTTCCAATGCAGCCACAGCGTCAGTCCAACGTTCTTCTGCAGCATAAAGGCGAAATTGACCGTAAGCAAATAACGCTTTTGCCTGCGGATCAGAAAGGTCTGACTGGTAATCTGAAGTCAGTGAAGCGTCCTGATAATCCACTTCTCGAGACGGGTGAACACAACCGGGCAGCGCCATGAGCAGAGTTAAAAACAAACAGATCAGCAGGCGCTGCGAGATGGACAAGTGAGATTTATAGATTGCGGTAGACATTGGCGAAAAGACCTTGGATAAAGATAAAGTAACCGATAAGTAGCATAATCATTTCACAAGCGTCAAACTCTCGTCCTGAAACAAACACAGATTTGAACCGTATAGTTGATTTACAAGTATCTGTGTATTACGAAATCCAACAATTATGATTGAATTTTACCGCAGTGGATATTAACCTGTCCATCTGTGAGTTGGCTACAGATCAATACTGAGAATTCGGCATTGTCTATACAACTCAGTACCAGGTCAGGCTGATAGAATAAAAACGCTGTCAGTCCTCAATATTATGTAAAACCCGATACGACATTCCACCTCCTATTTAAATATCTGGAGGTTGCGAATTAACATACGATTCCGGTGTTGACAGAGGTTAGCGGAATGCATGACCCACATGAAAACCCGATCAAGGAAGCTTGGGTGCTTTGCGTAATCCTTGGCCTCATCATGATCAATTTCCCTTTTATCCATATTTTTAATAACAGTCGCCCCGTATTTGGCATTCCCGGCCTGGTGCTTTACTTTTTTATCGGCTGGCCGGTATCCATTGTGGTTATTTGGCTGTTTGTTCATCAAATGGGCAAAAAAACCAGTTTCCAGGAAGATGACGCTGATGACGATGGAGACGAGCGATGACCGCTGCCACATCCCAAGCAGCTCTGGTTCCGGCATCGACCGTCCTGCTCGTCTCGGTGGCATATTTTGTCATCCTGTTTCTGGTTGCCTACTATGCTGACAAAAGAAGACAAGCAGGCCGCAGCCTGCTGAAGCATTCCCATATTTATTCCCTTTCGATTGCCGTTTACTGTACCAGCTGGACCTACTACGGCAGTGTCGGTCGTGCCGCAACAGGTGGCCTCGAATTCCTGCCGATCTACCTGGGACCGACATTAGTTGCTTTTACCTGGTGGTTTTTACTGCGTAAAATGATTTATGTCAGTAACAAGCAGAATATCACCAGCATTGCCGACTTCATCTCCAGTCGCTACGACCGATCAGCTTTGCTGGGAGCAATCGTCACCGTTTTCACTGTGCTCGGCATAACACCCTATATTGCTTTGCAATTAAAGGCGATTGCCAAAACCCTGGCGTTACTTTCGCAACCACTGACGACCACCTATCCGGTCATAACCAACTACACGCAAATTTTACCTCACACCTTTGACACAGCCTTTTTCGTCACCCTCATGCTGGCCTTGTTCGCTATCCTGTTTGGAGCTCGTCACCTCGATTCTTCGGAGCGGCATGAAGGTTTGGTCGTTGCCGTTGCGTTTGAATCCCTGGTGAAGCTCATTGCCTTTCTTGCAGTTGGGATCTTTGTCACCTATGGCCTGTTTGACGGGTTTGGTGATATTTTTCAGCAGTTTTTTAACCAGTTTCCAGAGCGCAAAGATCTCTTCAGCCTTGGAACCGAGCAGACCCCCTATACAAAATGGTTCACCCTGATTGTCCTTTCCATGATGGCCATCATGTTTCTGCCCCGTCAGTTTCATATCATGGTCACTGAAAACGCCAACCCTCAACATATTAAGCAAGCCATGTGGCGTTTTCCGGCATACATGTTTCTGATCAATATTTTCGTTCTGCCAATTGCTCTCGGCGGACTGATCGTGAACGGTGGCGACACGTCTCAGGCAGACTATTTTGTCTTGACACTTCCTCTGTCCAGCGGCCAGCCCCTGCTTGCCCTGCTGGTCTTTATCGGCGGACTCTCCGCTTCGGCCGGCATGGTCATGGTCAGCGCCGTCGCAATCGCCACCATGATCCTCAATCACCTCTTCATGCCGGTAATTCTTAAAATCAATTTGCAAGTGCAGGACCTTTCAGGGATCCTGATCAACCTGAAACGCGTGCTTATCTTTGGCGTTGTTTTTCTGGGGTATTTTTATTTCAGGGTTATCGGCGATTCCTATGCGCTGGTGAATATCGGTCTTATCTCATTTATGGCTGCCACCCAGTTCGCGCCGGCGATTATTGGTGGACTATACTGGCAAAGGGCCAACTGCAAGGCCGCTATCGGAGGCATAACCTCTGGAGCACTGGTCTGGTTTTACACCCTTCTCGTCCCTTCTTTCGTAAGATCCGGCTGGATTGATTCCGATATTCTACAGCTCGGCCCCTTCGGCCTGACGTTACTTAAACCACTGGAACTATTTGGACTGAATGGTTTCGATATCTACACGCACTCCCTGTTCTGGAGTATGCTGATTAACCTTGGTACTTACCTTACCCTGTCATTTTTTATCAAACCCTCCAAAACAGAAGCTCTACAGGCCCATCATTTCGTAGATACATCTACTGAATTATTATCCCTGCCCGGAGCCCTGAAACGGATCAGCAAAGCACCGACAGTGATTGAATTTGTCGAGTTGATGTCAAAGTTTATTGGCGAGAAGCCCGCTCAATCGGCTATCAGTGATTTTTTGTCATCGCAGGAAATCGATTCACGCGGAGCCCTGCCCGACCACGAAATCCCCCACCTCAAGAGCTTTACCGAACGCACACTGGCAGGCTATGTCGGTGCGGCCCCGGCGCGTATTATCATCGAAAACTACCTGTCGGCCCGAGGGAGTGAAATGGAAGACGTGTTCGATATTTTTGGCACTGTCACCATCAGCCATGCCGCCAGTCGTGAACAATTGAGCGTTTTGTATGATGCCGCCCAGATCGTTTCAAGCGGCGAGTCGCTACAAACAACCCTGGATAATATCCTCGAACTTCTTGCCGTACAATTTCGCTTTGATCTGTGTGTCATCCGCGTTCATGACCCTGAAACCGACAGCCTCTTCGTAAAAAGCCTGGTAGGTCAATCATCAGATCATTTCGGTGAATCTGAGCGTAACCTGAATGTAGAAACCTACATCGGCCAGTCGTTCGTATCCAACGCAACAATCGTCATCAACGATACTGAATACCTTGACAAACCGATATCCGCAAGAATTCTCAAACGTGAGCACATTACCTGCCTAGCCCATACGCCGATCACACTCGAAGGTGAACCCATTGGCGTGATGTCTGCTTTTTCCCGGACCGCCAAAGGGATATTTACTCAGGAGTTTATTGCCCTGTTTGAAAACCTGGCTCGTCAGGTTGCCATTGCCTGGCGTAATGATCAGCAGCTACAGGAAGTCCTTAGAGTTAGGGAACAGGAACGGGAAATGCAAATCGCAAAAGATATTCAGAATGGTCTGCTCCCGACCGATTTCCATAATCTGAAGGATATTGCGATTGCCGGGCTGTGCGTTCCTGCCCATCAGGTTGGAGGCGATTACTACGATTTCATCAAGCGTCCCCACAACATCTATGATCTGGTTATCGCCGATGTATCAGGCCACAATATCGGCTCAGCCCTGATCATGGCAGAAACCAGAACGTTTATTCACGCAAAGCTCAACGATATTGAACAGCCTGCTGATATGCTGGTCGCACTTAACGATTATTTTTTAAAAGATCTGGACCGATCAGAACTGTTCGTCACCATGTTCTATCTGCAATATCATCCGAAATTGCGCACCCTGACATTCAGCAACGCTGGGCACAATGCCCCCTTGCTCTGGCGCCAAAGCAGCCAGAGCATTGAATCCATTGATGCCGAAGGATTGATCTTTGGTATTAAAAAAGATGTGATATTCGAGCAAAAGGTAACCAATCTCGAGATCGGCGATCTCCTCTTCCTTTATACGGACGGGATTATTGAAGCCGAAAACCACCAACATGAATTTTTTGGCCTGAACCGCCTGAAAAGCATCTTGCAGGAATCCATCAACATGCCGCCTCAGGAACTGATTGATCATATTATGAACCAGGTCAGAATTTTTACCGGTGTCCGTCATTTTAATGATGACATCACCATGGTTGTCATGAAAATTATTAACTAAAGAACAAAGAACATTATATATTCTATATCTCTCAAAGTAGTGTATACTTCAAAAACTTTAAACCAGCATACAGGGTCCGAATGAAGGGAGTAACCATGCAACTGAACATAACTGAACAGGGCAACCTCGTCAGAATCAACATCGAGGAAGAAAGAATGGATGCCCATAACAGTGGCGAACTGAAAGAACAAATGCTGCAACTGTTTGATGAAGGAAAAGCCAACCTGATTATTGATCTAAGCGCTGTCCGCTTTATTGACTCTTCAGGTCTTGGAGCTCTTGTCTCCGGATTCAAGAACGCCAGCGCCAGAGAAGGCAGTCTTAAATTGTGCTGCTTACAACCTCAGGTACGTTCAATGTTCGAATTAACACGCCTGCATCGTGTTTTTGAAATTTTCAATTCAGCAGAGGAAGCACAGGAAAGTTTTACTGCCTAACATAAAAAAATAAGGGACTATGGATAAACGGATCGAAGTAGATATCACAATTCCCAATGATACCAAACACCTGGGAATGGTTGGACGGATTGCGGAAGGACTTGCGTACTCTTTACGAGGGTATGAAGGGAATAAACGCGATCTGGCTTATCATCTGAATTTGGTACTTACTGAAGCAGTGGCAAATGCCATCTTCCACGGGAATAATTCCGATCCGGACGAATCCGTCAAAATCAACATGTCAGCCTCTGATCATGACCTGATTATCCGTGTTTATGATCAGGGGCTGGGTTTTGATAAAAAACTGCTCACTGAAGCAGCGGTTGATGATTTTTCAGAAGGGGGCAGAGGTCTGCAACTGATCATCAAATTGATGGACCACGTAGAGCACAGCCGAGAAAATGACACCAATGTCCTGACAATGGTAAAAACATTCTGATCTGGGCCCTACCTCACGGCTTAAACAATTGCAGCAGCTCCAGGTGACTACTGATACTTTTGTCTGACCCCGCTCCAGATCCATAGCCCAGAAAATTCATACCAGCGCTTTCCGCTGCCATCCGATCCAACTCAGAATCTCCGACAAAAACACAATGAACAGGCTTTGACTTCAATCTTTCAGCCGCAAGTAGCAACATATCAGGAGCAGGTTTTGGCTTTTCAACATCGTGGCAGTTCACAACTACAGTGAAATATCGCGACAGGGAAAAATGATCGAGGATCTGACTGATACTGCTACCCCTGTTGGTTGCAATACCCACGGGATAGTGCTGCGCCAATGAATCTAAGACATCAGCGAGATGAGGTTCAGGGTGCATCTCAGGAATGAACTGCTGATAATCAAGACTCGCTGCATATTTCAAGGCAGATGGCAATACGGCAGGATCTAGAAGCCCCTTCAGGACAACCGGAGTGCTGGCGGTGTGACACAAATGGGCACGCCTCTTCTGATCCAGAGTGACAGGAGGGTGTCCATATTCAGTCAGCACTTTATTGTAAAAAGCCAGATTAGCCATCCGACTTTCAAACATGACGCCATCGCAGTCAAAAATAATGGCATTAATTGCATCCATTAACGTTCCTTTTAGCAATGAGAATCAAGGCAACAAGACCAATGACAATCATTGGAATAGAAAGCAGTTGCCCCATGGTTGCCCCTCCCCAAAGAAACCCAAGCTGGGCATCAGGCTGACGGAAATACTCCACACTGAAGCGGAAAATTCCATAGCCGACAAGAAAAGAGAAAGCCGGTATGCCACGTTTGACATTCAGTCGATGCAGCAGATAAATAATAAGAAACAGAACGAGTCCTTCCAAAAGGGCTTCGTATAATTGGCTCGGATGACGTGGCAAAGGTCCGGCCCCAGGGAATACCATTCCCAAAGGAGAGTCAGTGACGCGTCCCCAAAGCTCACCGTTAATAAAGTTACCAATACGCCCAAGACCAAGACCGACAGGCACTGCAGCAACAACAATGTCAGCAATCAGCAAAAATGGAAGTTTTTTCCGCCAGCAGAAGATAATCAGGGCAACAACAACCCCGATTGTCCCACCGTGAAAACTCATACCACCTTCCCAAACAGCAAAAATTTCAAGTGGATGATGCACATAATATTGAAAATTATAGATAAGCGTATAACCAAGACGGCCACCAAGAACGACCCCCAGGACACCATAAAAAAGCAAATCAGACAGGGTTTCTTCATTAACAGGAAATTGTCGTTTTTTGCAAATATGATTCATAACCAAATAGCCTCCTATAAAACCTAGAAGGTACATCATACCGTACCAGCGGACAGCTAATGGGCCGATCTGGATAATAATCGGATCAATATGAGGATAGTTCATGATTGCAACCCTTGTAAATAAGTAAGAGCTTGTTCCATATCAGCAGGAACAGGAGCTTCAAAAAAAAGGGGTTCCCGGGTAACAGGGTGAGCAAATTTTAGCTGAAAAGCATGAAGCAACGGCCGCTCAAAAGTCAAACTGCCAATAGAAGACAAGCCATCATACAGTGTATCACCAAGCAAAGGATGACCATTTTCAGACATATGAACCCTGATCTGGTGAGAACGCCCAGTTAAAATAGTCACTTCAAGTAAGCAGTAGTGATCAAACTTTTCGATGACACGAAATTGGGTTATCGCTTCTTTCCCCCCTTTGACCACTGAACGAACGCGATTATCATGCCGTGAACGGGCCAGTAAAGATCTTATTTCTCCACCGTCTGTTTTAGGGACACCGGAAACCAAAGCCAGATATTTCTTTTCAATAGCGTGGCCAACAAAAGTCTGGGTCATCGCTTTGTGGGCTTTGGAGTGTAGCGAAAAGGTAATCAGCCCTGAAGTTCCTCGATCAAGGCGCTGGACCATGCCGATATCGCATTTTTGATGTCTGTTAAAAGGGGTTTCTAAATGCCAGCGTAAAGCTTCATAGAGCGTTCCTTTAAATCGTGCATGGGTTGGCTGAGTATCAACTTGAGCTGGCTTATTCAGCACAATAAGATACTTATCCTGATATAAAATATGCTCATCAGCTATTCGAAACGGATCCAACGGCTGATTATCCAGATATACTTCAACCAGATCCCCGCCTTGGAGGCTGGCAGAACAACTCCGCGTTCTGCGCCCATTGATATGAACCCCACCAAGGTCGATCACCTTCTTTGCCCTGGATCGTGACAATTCCTCAAATTGACTGGCAAGGACCACGTCCAGGCGTTCACCGACCTGCTGTTCAGATGCTTTAAATCTGAGAGTAACCCACTTTTTGTTCATTTCTCACCCATTTTATTCATTGACCTGAAGCACAGATGTCGTTTCGGTTTTTCTTGACAAAAATCATGTTCTTGTTACTATGAATCAACATTTGAATCCAGTTTTCTGGGATGCATGGAACAACTCTGGTCCCTTGACCAACATTGCTTAAAGGCCTGCCGTTACGTGAAGAGATGGTGTGCCAGCCCACCAATGAGTGGGACGCCTAAAATCGCTTCCGTGCACAAAGATTATTCTCAGGTCATTTGTACGGAGTTGCCCGGCATCCCGGAGAGTTATCAAAAAAGGCCCTGAAATATTCAGGGCCTTTTTATATTCGATAGAACTTCTACTCGTCAACTCTTTCTCTGAGTTCTTTACCGGTCTTGAAAAACGGTGTTTTCCGAGACGGAATTTTTACCAACTGACCACTCTTTGGATTACGTGCCTCACGAGCTTCACGCTCACGAACAGAAAAAGAACCAAACCCACGTATTTCAACGCGATCTCCTCCGGCGAGAGCATCACCGATACCATCAAAGATCAGATTAATAACAGTTTCAGCATCTTTCTTATTCAAAAGATCGTGATCATCAGAAAGACGTTCAATCAATTCACTTTTCGTCATTTTTACCTTCCCTGCTTCGAAAAATTTATTTTTAGCATTATCGACCACTCCAGAAGTACGCGGGCCCGGAAAAACCGTCCACGCTCCCCCTTACTCCCAGATACTTCGAAATAACATTCTGCAAGTAACGATCAATAAGATTGGTACGTTCAGGTTCAGGATAAATAAGATCGGGATCTTCACCTGCACCTGATAGCTTTCCGGCATAAGCGACAGCATCATAAAAAGTACCGATTTCGTCAATAAAACCGAGCTCCTTTGCCTGTCGTCCTGTCATAATGCGCCCATCAACATAGGGTTGAAGTCGATCAACGGGAAGTTTTCGCTCCACGCTGATGGTTTCAACAAATTGTTGATGAACATCATCGATCAAGCCTTGCAGCAATGATCGATCAGCTTCGGAGAAGATTGCTGAAGACGATCCCGTATCCTTAAACTGGCCACTCTTGACCGTCTCCATCCTGACGCCGATATTATCCATCAGTTCACGATAATTGGGAAAAGACATAATAACACCGATACTACCGGTTATCGTGCCAGGATTAGCAAAGATTTTTTCTCCGGCAACAGCAAGATAATAACCACCAGAAGCAGCAACAGCCCCCATGGTAACAATCAAGGGCTTAACCTCTGCCAGTTTTTTTAATTCTGCATATATTTCCTGAGAAGGACCAACCCCTCCGCCAGGAGAATCAATCCGCATAACAACTGCTTTGATCGAATCCCCTTCACGGTATTCCTTGATTTGCTCAATAATGCGTCGGGAGTCAGTGATGGGTCCTTCTATTTCAAGAACGGCTACTTTATTTCCGACCGAAACAGACATTGCTCCAAATGGAAATAAACCCGCAGTAATAATAACCAAAAGGAAAAATAGGAAGATACCACTGACCGTAAGAATGGCCATTAAAAAAGGACGTTTTTTCATGTCATACCAACGAAAAAAGGACCCCAGGATGCCTGGGGTCCTTTTCCTGAGCGATCACGTAATTAATCTTCCGCTTTACGATCCATAGCACCCTGCAGCAGAGCACCAAGGTTGGAAGTTGCATTTTTCTGAGCACCCATGAACTCATTGACTTCAGCTTTTTCTTTCTGCTCGTCAAGGTTTTTAATCGACAGGGCGATTTTGCGCTCAACAGTATCAACCTGAAGCACCGCAGCTTCAAGATCAGATCCAACTTGGGCAAACTCTTTCGGATTGTCGATCTTTTCTTTGCTTAGCTCAGAAACGTGAATCAACCCTTCAATACCTTCTTCCAGCTCAATGAAAATACCGAAATCGGTGACTGAAGTTACATTGCCACGCACGATGGTACCGCGGGCATAACGGGTCGGAACAGTCTCCCAAGGATCGGAGTTAAGCTGTTTAAGACCAAGAGAGAAGCGCTCATTCTCACGGTCGATGTTAAGAACAACAGCTTTAACCAGATCACCCTTTTTGTAAACTTCGGAAGGATGCTTGATACGCTTGGTCCAGGACAGATCAGAGATATGAACCAGACCGTCAATACCCTCATCGACACCTACGAAGATGCCGAAATCAGTAATGTTTTTAACTTGACCTTCAATGATGGTACCAATCGGGAATTTCTCACCGATAATATCCCATGGGTTTGGCTCAACTTGTTTGAGGCCCAGGGAAATACGACGGTTTTCGGTATCCAGCGCCAGAACTACGGACTCAACATCATCACCGATGGCGAGAACTTTGTTCGGATGTTTTACGCGCTTGGTCCAGCTCATTTCAGAAACGTGAATCAGGCCTTCAACACCTTCTTCAAGCTCAATAAATGCGCCGTAATCGGTCAAGCTGACAACCTTACCGGTCACCTTGCCGCCGATTGGGTATTTTGCTTCGACATCAAGCCATGGATCGGGAGCAATCTGCTTAAGACCAAGAGACACACGCTCTTTGTCTTTGTCGAATTTAAGAACCTTAACGTTGATTTTGTCGCCGACAGCCAGAATGTCTGAAGGATGCTTGACGCGTCCCCAGGACATATCAGTGATGTGCAGCAAACCATCTATACCACCGAGATCAATGAATGCACCGTAGTCGGTAAGGTTCTTAACGATACCTTCTGCGACCTGACCTTCCTCAAGAGTCTTGAGGGTTTCGCCACGCTGTGATTCACGCTCAGTTTCAAGCAGAACACGACGGGACAGCACAATGTTGCCACGACGCTTATTCAGCTTGATAATCTTGAATTCAAAGGATTGACCGATAACTTTATCCAGGTTTCTCACCGGACGCAGATCAACCTGAGAACCGGGCAGGAATGCGTTAACGCCGATATCAACAGACAGACCGCCTTTGATACGGCTGACAATACGACCTTCAACCACTGCACCTTCTTCAAGAGAATTCCAGATTTTCTGACGATCGGCTTTCTCTTTAGACAGCATGATCAGACCGCTATCGCTTTCACCACCACCGAACAGGACATCATAGACATCCCCGACTTTGACGTTAATCGCACCATTTTCGTCGGCGAACTCACGGATCGGGATAACGCCTTCCGATTTGTAACCAACATCGACAACAACTGAATCAGGGTTAACCTGAACAACTGTGCCTTCGACGACATCGTTACGTTTCAGCTCAAAACCACCCTGCTCATAATCCTTGAGCAGCTCTTCAAAGCTTTCTTCGAACTCGTCCATTGCTTCCATTTCGTTTTCGTCCTGCATGTCTTTTTCTTCTACCATTGGAGATGTGACCCCCTTACGAATTTTCCGGCGCCTGACGGCGACGGACTCAAATTTTTGAGACTGCGCACGATAGCACAAGCGCCTTTAAAAAACAAACCAATATTTTTCAAGCAGTTATTAAGATCGCTTTAGGGAATCTTAAAGGAGTTCACGCGCCCTGACAGTAGCGATCATTATCTCAAGAACCTCATCAATACTCATGCAAGTGGAGTCAATACTCAGAGCGTCATCTGCACATAGCAAAGGGGAATGTTCACGCGCCGTATCTGCAGCATCCCGCTGTTGAACCTCATCAATCGTTGTTTCCAGGTCTGCGACAATCCCCTTAGCCAGTAATTCTTCATAACGGCGCTGACCCCGTGCCTGTGCAGAAGCCGACAGAAAAAATTTAACCTCGGCCCGAGGAAAAACCACGGTCCCAATATCACGCCCCTCAAGAACGACCCCACCGTTTCGAGCCAATTTGCGCTGCTGTTCTACCAGCGCCTGGCGAACGCCGGGGCAAGCCGCAACCTGGGCAGTCAACAAACTGATCTCAGGTGTGCGGATCGCAGCAGAGACATCCTCACCGTTAACCAGAACCCGCTCTTGCTCTGCGCTGCGATCAAAGTCGATATTCAGACTTGCGGCCATAACACCCAAAGACTGCTCATCATCACAGGCGATCCCACTCTGTTGAGCCGCCCAGGCAACAGAGCGATACATAGCTCCGGTATCGATATTGAGGTAATCAAGTCGTTGCGCAAGCAGTTTACTCAAGGTGCTCTTCCCGGCACCCGAAGGACCGTCAATTGCGACAATCAATTTTTTAGCCATATTGAGCGTCCCCGTTTATTGTCTGCACAGGGAAAAGAGCAGCTCCCAAAAGCCCGGAAAGGAGGTCTCGGTACATTGAGTATCTAAAATTTCAACGGCAGATCCGGCACGCAGTGCCGCTATGGCCATACTCATGGCAATACGATGATCGCCGAAAGACTGCACTGTCCCGCCGCTTAATTCGCCACCGCCAACAATGCGCATGCCATCTTCAAGCGGAGTGATATCAGCCCCCAACGCACCGAGGCATTCACACATGGCCGCAATACGATCCGTCTCTTTGACCCGTAACTCTTTAGCGTCACTGATGGTCGTTACACCCTCAGCAAAAGCTGCCGCGACACTGACGACCGGGAACTCATCAATCGCGCGGGGAATCAATTCACCATCGATGTTGATACCTTTGAGAGAACTGCTCTTGACCAGCAGATCAGCAACCGGCTCGCCACCAATTTCCCGCTCGTTTAACAGTTCAATGGAACCGCCCATCTGGTGCAAAATGTCAATAATCCCGCTACGTGTCGGATTGATGCCGACATTCTTCAGAAGCAATTCAGAACCGGGAACAATCAGACCAGCAACCAGGAAAAATGCTGCTGAAGAGATATCGCCAGGCACGGTAACATCACGCCCCTGCAATTTTACCGGCCCGGTAATACTGGCGCCGCCATCAAAAGAAACCACATCGGCGCCGAAATAGCGCAGCATCCTTTCACTATGGTCCCGCGACAGGTGAGGTTCATAAACCGTCGTCGTACCTTCAATCTGCATACCCGCCAAGAGCAAGGCCGACTTAACCTGAGCACTGGCAATCGGCGAATGGTACTCCAGCGGCTTTAGCTGCCCACCACATAGGGCAAAAGGGGCTTTACTGCAGTCACTACGTCCAAGAATTGTCGCTCCCATGGTTTTTAACGGGTTTATAACCCGGCCCATGGGACGATTGCGTAGATACCTATCACCAGTCAGAACTGAGAAAAAGGGCTGAGCCGCCAGAATCCCGCTCATCAGCCGCATAGTGGTTCCCGAATTGCCACAATCAATAACATCAGCCGGTTCCTGCAACATGAGCCCGCGACCATGAATAATCAACTCATCAGCAGCCCGGTCCTCAACTTCGATACCAAGAGATTTAAATGCTGCCAAAGTCGACAAACAGTCTTCACCACGCAGCAGACCTGAAATACGGCTGGTCCCCTCTGCTAAAGAAGCAAACATGATGGAACGATGAGATATGGATTTATCCCCGGGGACGACGAACTCCCCTTCGAGTTGCGTAACAGGAGCGATTACCCTATCGATGTTTTGACTCATTTATTGGCCTTTTCCCTCAAGAACATAATTTATAAACCCGCGCGGATTATAAACCCGCTGGCGGAAAATTCACTGAAAAATTAAAGAATAGCGTCACGTAGCTGCTTTGATTTCAGGAAAAATGAAAACATCTTATCCCCCTTGCCAGCAGCAACATCGGCTTTTAGCTCAGCGAAAAATTTCTCAAACTGCTCCATCATTTCTAGCAATGCCTCGCGATTTGTTTCGGCGATATCACGCCACATGGTCGGATCCGAAGAAGCAATCCGGGTGAAGTCACGAAAGCCTCCGGCTGAATACTCTAGAATGTTTTCTTCGTAATAGTCATAGGAGCCGACCGCATTGACCAGTGAATAAGCGACCATATGCGGCAAATGACTGATGGCCGCAAGAACGCGGTCATGCTTTTCAGCAGTCATGGAAACAACTTCGCAACCAGTCGCCTGCCACATATGACGGACCATGTCAAAAGCCGCTTCCGGAGTTTTATCGGTAGGTGTCAAGATGCAGCGCTTCCCCTGATAGAGAGTCGCAAATGCTGCTTCTGCACCACTCTTCTCTGTTCCGGCAATCGGGTGCCCGGGAACGAAGGACACATGATCAGGGAGCAACGGTTCGAGCTGATCAATAATCGCCCCCTTAACACTGCCACCATCAGTCAAAATGGCTCCAGCTTTCAAGCCAGGCAGCAATTGGCTGGTCACCGCAGCTAAACTTTTAACCGGCGTCGCCAGAAACACCACATCAGCGTCTTTAACGGCCTCAACAGGGTCACGGCTATAACGGTCAATCACACCCAATTCCACTGCTTTTTCCAGATTGGGCTTGCCACGGCCACAGCCTACGACTTCGCCGACGGCACCGGCCTGCTTAAGGGCCAGAGCCAAGGAGCCTCCAATCAGACCGACACCAACAACAGCGAGCCGCGGAATAAAGAATTTATCCGCCATCAGTTCTGACCCCCGTTAGTCTTTTCTTGGCGGGCCAAGGGGTAAGAGCCAAGAACCTTGAGAAAATTACAGTGGGAGCGCAACTCTTCAACCGCATCAGAGATTCTGGCTTCGTCCGCATGCCCAATCAGGTCCAGAAAGAAAATATACTCCCAAGCCTTCTGCTTCATCGGCCGACTCTCAATTTTAGCCAGGTTGATATCACGCTTACTGAACGGTTCGAGCATGCGATAGAGAATACCCGGCTCGTCTTTGACACTGAACATAACGGAGGTTTTATCGTCGCCGCTTTTTTCCGGACTTTTTTTACCAATCACAAGAAAGCGCGTAAAATTATTTGGATTATCTTCAATCCGCGCTTTAACAATTTTCAAATCAAACTGAAGAGATGCAGCATGGCTGGCGATCGCTGCGACAGAGTCATCTTCTGCGGCTAACTGGGCTGCAGCACCGGTGCTTGAGACATCCATCTGGGGAATATCAGACATATTGGTATCCAGCCAGCGTCGGCACTGAACAAGGGCCTGAGGATGGGAAACAATTTTACTGATATGTGCAGGATCTCCGGACTTCGATAACAGATTATGGCTTATTTCCAGCATGATCTCGGCAATAATCTTGAGTTCTGAACCAACGAACATGTCGAGAGTATGATTGACAACACCTTCGGTTGAATTTTCCACCGGGACAACCCCGTAATGGGCACGCCCCCGCTCTACCTCTTCAAACACAGCGGGAATACTTTTCATCGGTACCAGCTGGGCAGACAGCCCGAACTGCTGCATGGCCGCCTGGTGGGTAAAGGTCGATTGTGGCCCTAAAAACGCAACCTGCATCGGCATTTCCATATTTAACGAGGCAGAAATAATTTCTCTGAAGACTTTGCACACAGCATGATTGGGAAATGGTCCGGGGTTACTGGCGGTTAATCGCTCGTAAATCGCTTTTTCACGACTGGGAACGTAAAAAGCACTATTCTCCCCCTGCTTAGCCCTGCCAACTTCAAGAACAATCCGAGCACGCTGGTTTAGCAGATCAAGAATATGATCATCTATGCCGTCAATCTGTTCACGCAATTTCGACAGTTCAATTTTCGCCATGGTTATCAATATCCTTTTGAAAGTAAATTGGAAGCAGGAATGTAGCTTAATCAGCAACAAAAATCAATTTACCTCATTTAATAAGTAAGACCAAGAAAGCGCCTTGACCACTGCGAACGGTGACGCTAAACTCGCCTGTCTATCAAAAAACAACCTAACAAAGCTGCTTTATAGATAAGGAACATATCATGCCGATCGCAAAGAAAATTCAGGGGTATCTGGAAAACGGTTCCTGGATAAGAAAGATGTTTGAAGAAGGTAACAAACTCAGGGCCCAGTATGGTGATGAAAATGTTTTTGACTTTTCCATCGGAAGCCCGGCAACCGAACCACCTGAAGAATTTCAAACCAGATTTCGGCAAATTGCCAACCAGCCCATTCCAGGTATGCATCGTTACATGAGTAATGCCGGTTACGAAGAAACGCGTGCTGCCGTAGCCTCAGCCATAAATAAGCGCTGCAGCCAGACGCTCACCGCCAACCACATCGTTATGTCATGTGGAGCCGGTGCGGTACTCAATGTTGTGCTGAAGACCATCCTCAACGCAGGGGATGAAGTCATTGTCCTTAGCCCATACTTTGTTGATTATCTGTTCTATACCGACAACCATGGCGGAGTTCCGGTCATCGTCAAAACCGATGCATCATTTCAGCCCGACCTGTCTGCCATTGAAGCGGCAATCACCGAAAAAACCAGGGCTATCCTGATCAATTCCCCGAACAATCCGACCGGTGTCATCTACCCTGCCGAGACACTGTCCAAAATTGGCGACCTGCTGGCACGCAAGGAACAGGAACTGGGCACGACAATCATTGCCATTTCAGACGAACCATATGCCAAAATCAGCTATGGCAAGCATGTTCCCTGTATTTTTGACTGCATCGCCAACTCGGTCATCGTTACGTCCCACTCCAAGGACCTGTCCCTGCCCGGGGAACGGATCGGCTACCTTGCCGCGAATCCTCGCTTGAAAGATGTCGGTTTATTCATGCACGGTGCCGTATTTTCCAACCGGGTACTGGGCTTCATTAACGCCCCGGCCCTGATGCAGCGTCTGGTCACTGACCTGCAGGATGCCAGTGTTGATGTCGAAGCCTACCGCCGCAAGCGTGATCTGTTTTACAACAAACTGACTGAGCTTGGCTTTGAATGTGTTAAGCCAGAGGGGGCTTTTTACCTGTTTCCAAAAGTTCCTATTGCTGATGAAATGGAATTTGTCCGCAAGGCCCAGGAGTATCGAATCCTGATCGTTCCTGGAAGTGGCTTTGGAGGACCAGGATATTTCCGCATTGCCTACTGCGCCGATGAAAAGACCATCGAGCGCAGCTTTCCGCTGTGGGAGCAGTTGGCCGCTGAACTTGGATTGACCAAAAACTGATTTAACGAGCGGCAAAAGTATCACACATATAGTGAGATTTTGCCGCTCGTTAAATGATCTTGCTATCAATTTCCCCCACACACTGATACCGCGCACAGTTAAAAGCGAATACTCTGAAAGATCCGCTCCCCTGCCCTGACATCAAAAGGGGCCAAAGGCAACGATCTGCTGACCTCTGCAGGCTTAGCCTCGGCAAACGTCACTTGCAGTTCATGATGCCCTACAGAAAGAGGAATGCGAAGCAACGTCAAACGACCCGGCAAGGTCTGCCAATAACGAACGTCAGGCTCTTCCAACAATAACAAACCCAGGCGGACTGCAACTTCAGCAATATCTCCCTGTTTATTCCCAACCGCCTGACTGATCGCCTCTTTGGTGGCAGCTCGCGCGGTCTCTTTTATGATAATTCTGGCTCGGCGTTCCTCTAATGCGGCCCTGGCAACACCAGCCATATCGGTTGAAATAACCGGCAATTCACTCGTCCCTAAAGGACGTACGTCAAGAGGATAAAGTGGCGTCATGGAATCACGGTAATAGGGAAAAGAAAATCTGATTGAAGGCGGCAGAACCACATTCCCTGGCAGTTTTTCCGGGATTCTACCATTCGCAATAAACAAGACCAATTCAGCCTTAGCGTTGACAAGGGGCCTTTTTATAAAAGGCTGGTATTGATCGACCTCATCAGACATTCCAAGTCGACTGGCCAACTGAACCAGATCTGCGGCGACCGGAGTCGGATCGGACAGGACGTCGGCGAGTTTGCGATACTCTATATACGCACCATTATTATCACCAACGTTGGCAAAGCATAGTGCTACCAACGCACGGGTAAAGAACGTCTGTTTCAAGCTATCGGGATGGTTATCAACTAGCTTCAGGGCACGTTTTGCCTCAACAAGAGCCTCGTCAAACTGGCCCAGCTGAAGAAAATCCATCATCAGATAGGTATGAACCCAAAGCCGCTCACTGGACTCACCCTTGTAGCGGGTCAGCCATTCAGTCGTTACCAGCGAACTGGTCTGTTCAGAAATGCTGATGACTTCGTACTGTTCAATCAATGCTGCAGCCTCAAGCAGCACATCGATACTGCGCTGAAACTCGCCGATATCGTGGTAAATCACCCCCTGCTCCATCAGGAAAAGCAGAAGGTTGCGCTGACCGAGGTTATCCCCTTTGGCAAGGATAGCCAAGGCGTCATGAGGCTGGCCAGCGTAGTAACTACCGGCCGCCTGATTAAGGCGACCGGCACAACCACTCAGCTGCATCATAAACAGGACAAACAGCAGCAGACGCACAACGCTAAACAGTGGCCCTACAGTGCTTTTTTTCAAAAAAAAGAAAGGCTCCATCCTGAGAAATCATCACCAACCAATAAAAGGTTTTGATGCTTCCCGGATGATCTCGGTGCTGTCAGCCCACTCAATCAGGCCCGTCTGGATATCGGTCAGCTCAAGGTTCAGACTGTAGTACATGAGAGTTTTCTTTTTAAAACGCACCTGTCTGGGTTGCTCTTTCTCCATAGACCTTAGGGTTCCGGTCAACATGTACTTTGCCCCAATCTGGCGTGCTCTGGCAATACGGGTTTCAGCCGCGACATTGCCTCCATACTGATAGCTGGTTTCGCGTTCAATGTTTTCGCGTTGTGTTTCATTAACAAAACGCACCCGCCCGCTCTGTAGCAGCGCCTGCCGAATATCATCGGTAATCGCGCTGGTGCTGATATGTTCAGTGGTGCGGTTTGCGATCCCGTAAACAATGACAACCGGACGATCAGTCGACCGATCAAGCGGATATTTTCCCAATAACGATTGCACCATATCAGCAACAATCGCCTTCTTATCGGAAAAATGATAACCTTCGTCGTAAATGACCTTCTCATCCGAACTGACTTCGCGCGTGGTCACTGTGCATCCGGAAAGAGTCATCAGCAGCACAGCCATAACCAGCAATACCGACCAATATGTTTTTTTCATTATATCCACCTCCGTTACGGGATAGTAATTAAACATTAAGGGTACTTCAGAAAAACTATTATCTCAAGTCTACCTAACGTATCCCTCTAATATTTTTTAAGTTGCCAGCAGTTATGAATTCGTGGGTTACGCTCAAAGTCCAAGGGCAGCGTTTTGACTGTAATGTCCTCAATCTCAAACTCATTCAACTGTTCTTTATCAATGCGGAACTTGCGCAGATTGTTGGAAAAAATCAGCACGCCGTCGTCAGCCAGCAAACGTCCCACCTTGTTAAGTAACGCCACATGATCACGCTGAATATCAAACGTCCCCTGCATACCTTTGGAATTTGAAAAGGTCGGCGGATCGAGAAAAATAAGGTCATAGGTCCCTTGAGCATGATCAAGCCAGGTCAGGCAATCAGCCTGAATGAGTTCCTGCCGGTCAGGGTCAAAACCATTCAGGGAGATATTCTTCTTCGCCCACTCCAGGTAGGTTCGCGACATATCGACGGTTGTCGTTGCTAACGCGCCACCTTTCAGAGCATGGACCGTTGCCGCACCGGTATAGGCAAACAGGTTAAGAAAACGCTTCCCCTCTGCCAGCGACTGGACGAGCTGGCGGGTTTGCCGATGATCGAGAAACAAACCGGTATCCAGATAGTCGGTCAGATTGACCAGAAAGCGACAATTCCCTTCTCTGACCTCTTTGAACACTCCTCGCTGGGCTTGCTTTTCATATTGCTGACTCCCTTTTTGTCGCTGGCGGACCTTCTGGTGAACCTTATCGGGAGCCAGATCAAGCACAAGAGGAACCGCATCAACAACATCGCGATAACGCTGGGCCGCTTTGTTTTCATCAACCTTACTGGGAGCACGATACTCCTGCAGGTGGACTTCGTCACCGTAAACATCAACAGCAACAGCATATTCAGGGAGATCCGCATCATATAAACGGTAACAATCAAGCTCTTGCTGTTTCGCCCACTTGCCGTATTTTTTTAGATTTTTGCGCAGGCGATTGGCAAACATTTCAGCTTCGGGCGAAAGCTTTTTCTTAACAGCCTTCCCCGCACCATCGTCAAGAGAACGCCAATGATTGTCGTCATTCACATCGAACTGTAGTAGCTGACACTTAAGAGCTCCATTGTAAAGAACATTAATTTTGTCAGCCCGCAAGCCGATACTCCGACCCAGCTGCGGATTGGAGGTAATAACACCAGCTTTCCAGCCGCGACAGTAGGTTGCGAGCCTTTCGCCCAGAAGATTATACAGCGCGGGCAACTCAGAATCCTTTCCCAACCGTTCACCATAAGGAGGGTTGGCAACCAGCAGACCGGTGGAAACTGCCGCTGGCGGCATAAGCTCGCGCAACGTTCGACGTTCAAAGTGAATCAGCTTATCAAGGCCAGCATTACGAGCATGCTGCCAGGCGGCCTTAATCGCCCGGCTATCACTATCGTAACCAAGAATGATGACGGAGGCCCTCGCCCTCGCCTCCAGATAACGCTCCTGCGCAGCAATCAGCAGGCGCTGCCACAAATCAGCATCATGCTGTTTCCACCCCAGAAAGCCATAGTAACGCCGGTTCAGTCCTGGAGCGCAGTCTGTGGCCATCAGAGCAGCTTCCAGGGGTAACGTTCCGGAACCGCACATAGGGTCAATAAACGCCCCACCCTGAGCACAAATTTCCGGCCATCCGGAACGAATCAGTATAGCTGCGGCAAGATTTTCTTTGAGGGGGGCATGAACGCCATCGATACGGTAACTGCGCTTGTGCAGGCTGTCCCCAGATAAATCGATGGATACGGTTGCCTGATCTTTATGGATATGCAGATTGATACGCACCGCAGGTTCATCGGTATCAACGCCAGGACGTTCCCCACAACGGGAACGGAACTGATCAACGATGGCATCTTTGAGTTTCAACGCGGCAAAGCGTGAATGGTTTATGGCAGAGGCAATAAGACTACAGTCGACAGCAAAGCTGTCTGTCACAGTGAAATGCTCAGTCCAGTCAATCTGGCTGGCACCAGCATAGAGTTGCTCTGGGGATTTGGCCTCAAAACTGGTGAGCGGCAACAGGACCCTGCTTGCCAAGCGTGACCATAAACAGACACTGTAAGCCATTTTCAGGTCGCCGGAAAAACGTACTCCGGCACGCTCCTGCTTAACCTCCGATGCCCCAAGCTGGACAAGTTCCTCAGCCAATAACGGTTCTAAACCAAGGGCAGCAGTTGCAAAAAAATTTGTACTCATAAATCTCTTTCTTCATCCAGATGGATAAATATTGATGCAACAGCTTCAACCGCCGTTGCATATAATCAGTAGCTGTGTTCTAACAGCTGACCACGAAAAAGGGACGGAAAAAATATCCGTCCCAAAATTATACTCCATCTATCACGGAGCCGGTTATCAGATTTTCTCAAGTGTCAGAGGTAAATCGAGCTCAGTATTGGCCTTCTGCAAGGCCCCTTCACTAGCGAGCACGGCCACCGAACTCCCCCCCTGTTTCAGATACAGCTCCGCAACACGTTGCAGATCCGCCCTGGTCACTGTCAGTAGTTGCTTGCGCATTTGATTGCGCATTTCCAGGGTCATCTGCTGGCGGCGATTAGCAAACTCATGAGACCCCATTCCCGCCGGTGACAGTGGTTTATCAAGATCACTGAAAACAGCGATAATAGCCTCGGTCACAGATTCATCAGAAAAACCGCCAGCCACAACCCACTCGACAGCATCGTCATAAACTTTTAGCGTCCGTACCAATTGTGGATCCCGGTAAGACAACATACTGAACAGACCTGATTCCGAATTATAACCAGCAAGGCCGCCATAGGCCCCACCTTTTTCACGGATTTCCCGATGCAAATATTCAGCACGCATCAGTTTGGACAAAACCGTCAGGGCAGCGCTGTCAGCATGGACAAAAGGAACGGCCCGGAAGACTTTGGCGACGTAGTTGACCGGTATCGACCACACCAGCCCCAAGGACTCTGGTTCGCTGTTAAATTTTGCTCCGCTCGAAAGGTTGTTAATCGGATTGCTGGCTAGATCATTGAGCAGCGCAGCCAGAGGCCTGGCGAAGACCTGGAAGTTATCCCTTTCAACCGTCACTCCCGTCTGAACACATGCTTTGTTAAAAAGAGCAGTTCTCAGTTTGTCCAACGCGCCAGCAAATTCAGTCAGCTCCTCTGTAGCTTTCCCGGCCAACTCTTTAACCAGGGCGATCTGACTAAGCCCAGACCATTCTTCACGCAGCCTACCTGCGGCAGACAGGGAAGCAGCGGCACGCCGCGCAGCATAGGAATGACCAGCTTGTGGTACCGAGTTTTCCAAAGAGACCTTCAGTTGTTTAAGAACGGTACTCAACCGCTGCAGGTCACTGAAGTCGGGCGTCAGAATGATATCCCTGAGCAGACCCAGCAGCGCGTCAGCGTGACGTACCAAAGACTTCCCTTTGACTTCAAAACCCGGGTAACTCAGGTTGATATCCAGAGGGCTGTCCAGCAATGCGGTCCGCCCCGATATTCCGCCACTGACAGCTTCGATCTGTTCTGCCATCTCCAGGTAACTGCGCCCACCGGCCCCGACCTGAGTCAGCAGACTGCCGAAAATCGGCAGGTAAAGCATCTGTTTTTCATCCAGGCCACCAAGATCAAAATGTAATGACACCACACCAATACCATTGGTCGGCTGATCGAACCAATACTGCTTAATCCCGTTTAGGTCGCCGCTGTCACATGCAATGGCATGCTCTTCCGGTGGAATGTCGCTCAATTCCAGAGTAGGCAGGCAGGATAGATCTTCCGGTCCTTCCTGCGCGTTTTTAAGTTCAACGGCACGTTGAATCAACTGATCTTTTTCAGCATCGGTCAACCCCTGAGCAATGGTATCCAGTTGCTTTTGGGTATCGGCTTCCTGACGTGGACCCAGATCATGATCCGGTTTCAACAATAAGGTGATGCGATGGGGATTCTCAAGCAGGTAGGTCCGGATCAATGTTTCGAAATAGGGGCCCTTGTCCAGTTCAGAGCGAAGTCTGGCGAGGTTTTCATCAAAAGCCAGGACAGATTTGGGATCACCGCCATGAATCCACGGACCTATCAACTTCATCAGCAGCAGCAACCCATAAGGATAGCTGTCCCCGGTAACTTCCCGGTTACTGAACTCAAGACGATGAATGGCTCCCTCGATACGTTCTTTGGAAAACCCTTCGTTCGCGATTTGAGTCAAGGTATTCAGAATTAATTCCTCAATAGCTTCCAGCTTATCCGGATCAGTCCCCTGCAAGCCAGCAGCAAAGAATGTTGTCCGGTTATCATCATGGTAACCACTTCCTGGCGCCAGATTGGCGCCCAGGCCAGAATCCAGAAGCGCCTTATACAAAGGTGCGGCTGGATTACCAAGGAGCAGGGTGGACAACAGCGACAAGGATAACTGTTCAAAGCTGTCATTGATATCACAGCACAACCAGCCAAGCTGTACCATGGAACGTTTTTCCAGTGGTTCGCCCGCATCAAGAGGATAAAGCTCCGTCACCTTCTGCGGTCCGGAAAGACGCATTTCCAGGGGGACCTCGCTGTCAAGATCAAGCCGCTCAAACTGCTTCAGGACTCGGTCCTCTACTATTTCCAGAATTTCAGCAAGATCAAGGTTGCCTGCCGTATAGAACCAGGCGTTACTAGGATGATAATAACTCGCGTGAAAATCCCTGAGCTGCTGCCAGGTCAGCTTGGGAATGTCTTCCGGTTCACCACCAGAATTGTGCCTATAGGTGGTAGTCGGGAACAGGTGCTTGTCCATACGCCGCGACAACAACCCGGACGGATCAGACATGGCTCCCTTCATTTCGTTATACACAACGCCCTTGTATTCCAGAGGAGATTCAGGATTTTCCATATCGGAAAATTCCAGGCGATGCCCTTCCTGACTGAAGTCACGCTCGGTGATACGCGGGAAGAAAGCCGCATCCAGATAAATATCAAGAAGATTGAAAAAATCCTTACGGTTCATACTGGAAAAGGGATAAACCGTCCAGTCACTGGCCGTCATGGCATTCATAAAACTGTTTAGGCTACGCTTGAGCATAGAGAAGAACGGGTCCCGCACCGGGTATCGCTGGGAACCGCACAAAACCGTATGTTCAAGAATGTGAGCAACCCCGGTAGAGTCATCAGGCGGAGTTCTGAAGCCAACAGAAAACAGATGATTATCATCATCACGGTCAAGGTGCATGAAGCGTGCACCGGTCTGCTGATGGGTAAGGCGAATCATGGTTGCATTAATGGCAGGCAGCACATCAATACTATCGACAATAAAACCAGACAGTTGTTGTCCCAAGGCAAATTTATTCTTCATCATAAAAGCATCCACTCATAAAAAATTTCGAACTTCCGAATTAGCTGCCAACCGGAAGCTCAAATTAGCAACTAGCAGGTATCCATACCGAAAACAAATTATCATAACATGAATAATAACCGACACAGGCTTATTTATCCAGCGTGCGACTATCATTCGTCAAAACAGCCTACTCTATACAACAAACGCTCTTCATCCTTTTTCCAACGCAGCGTGTGGACCATAGCTGATTATATAAAGAACTGCAACATTCTAAAAAATAGTCACTTTCAGTGAAGGAGCCATTCTTAATGGACGATACTCCTGAAGAAAAAATGCTCAACACAAAAAAAATCACAAAAAAAAGATTGATCTTTTAGAAACAGCATGGTACCTATCTCCCCCGTCGGAGCGTAGCGCAGCCTGGTAGCGCGCCTGCTTTGGGAGCAGGATGTCGGAGGTTCGAATCCTCTCGCTCCGACCAATTAAAAATAACAAAAGTCAGTCCCACTGGGGCTGACTTTTTTATTGTCATTTATCCGAAAGAAGATTCGAAGCGGAGTGAGCGCAGACTTAATGTCTGAAAAACGGCCAGGACGGCCGCATCAGCGAACGCAGGGGAGCCTACGCAGGTGCCCGCGTGATGCAGGTGACGAAGTAGGCGAATCCTCTCGCTCCGACCAATTTTGCAAATAAGCACTTAGCCGAAACCGGTTAGGTGCTTTTTTTGTATTCACTGCGAGATCGGCGGGGACCGAACAACACATGAAACAGCAAAGCCCGCATCTATTAAGAAGCGGGCCTGGAATCAAAAACACCTAAACGACATGCCTGTCAGCAATCAGCGACTTGCCATCTCATCCACTTTCTTCTGCATCAGAGCCAACAAACCATCATAGCCATCCCGACGAATAATCTCACTGTAACTCGAGTGGTAATTCCGGACCAGGCTGACGCCCTCAATAACCAAATCAAAAACCTGCCATGCTCCTTCACGGTAAATAAGCAGATAATTCACCGGTATTTCCATTTCATTGGAAACAATGACGGTATCGACAATAGCCTTGTCGTCTTTGACCCGCTGCATCAGGTATTTAACCTTCCCAGCCGAATAATCATCAATACGATTCAGGTAGGTCCCTTCCAGCACCTTAAGAAATAAATCTGAAAACTGCTGGCGCTGCTCGGTTGTTGCTTCCCCCCAGTAGTTGCCAAGCGCCCGTGCAGACATCGACTCAACATTCAGAAATTTTTGCACCCGTCCGCTGACAAGGGCTTTTTTCTGAGCTTTGTCCATATCTTTATTCTGCAAAACCTCAAGAACCGAGTTGACCATTTTTTCAACTTCAATCTGAGGATCGGGCAGAGCAAATGCCAAAGAGGAACTGAAAACCATCAAAGCCAATATACAAAGTAGTTTTTTCATCATTCAATTCCAAACCATTCAATCGGGTTTAACAAATCACTGTCAAACAGTGGGCCTTGAAAAATATTAAGATTATAACTTCCCTCGCCGACCTGAGCCTTACGCCGTTGCGCATATGCACTGCGCAGGAACAGGTAGGGATCCAGTGAATCCTCAACGATTCCTTCGTAAGTGTCATAATCGAGAGATAGGCGATTCTCCACATCAAACCATCTTATGCCTAAATATTCAATAGTTTCTAAATCCGCATAACGAATCGGGTCAGCAAACGAATCAACAAAATTACCAGTCACATCTCGCAGACTGCTTGGCCCGACGACAGGAAGAACAATATAAAAACCATGTCCGAAGCCATAAAACCCAAGAGTCTGACCGAAATCTTCCGAAACTCTTTTGACCCCGGCTATGGAATCTGCCGGGTCGAATAACCCAACAAGACCAAAGGTGGAATTTATGACAAAACGATAGAGTTCAGTACCAAAATCCCTGAATTTAAACTGCAGGAGTGCATTTCCCGCTCTGATCGGAGTGGTCAGATTGGTGAAAAAATTACGCACTGAAGCCCTGGCCGGACGTGGCAACACCAGTCGGAACCCTCTAGCAATAGGCTTGAATAGATAAAAATACAGTTTATCGTTCACCCAGAAAACACCTCGATTAATCGGCTCGAAAGGGTCGTTAATCAGTTTTTCGGGGACAGGTTCTGTGGGGGAATGGAAATCCTGAAACGCGCTGTCAAAGTCAGCGAAGGGGTCATCAGCCTGCACTATTGCAACATCCCCTCCTGCACTTTCCATGGCCATGACAGAACTGCAAAATATTGAGAATAACAGCACACTGCATAACATCAACATACGCACAACCATAACTTACTCCTGCCTAACTCCATGTTTTTTTTCTGCCACCAGTAGAAATGGAGCCTCTGGACGATTCTGAACTTTAACAAGAAGGACCTGATAATTTTCTTGATCCAGTTGGGAACAATAAAGACTGACGGCTTCGGCTTCAACATCCCCCCCGGGATGTCCGGGATAAACGACAATAGCCATCCGACCTCCAACAGCCAAGGCGCTACAGGCCGCACTGATTGCAATCAGAGTTGAGTCCGGCCGGGTAATAATGTCTTTATCCCCCCCCGGTAAAAAACCCAAATTTCCAATGACTGCTACCGGCTGCCCAGGAACAACTTCCGCAAACCGGGCATGACTGCCATGTACCAGATCAATTCCCGGACAGCGTGATAACGGGGTGCTGGAAGCAACATGGTCTCGAATAGACATACCGACATTAGCAAGCCGATCACGGGTAGAGGCCAAGGCACCAGGCTGAATATCAAAAGCTATAACCTGCCCGGCACTCCCAGCCAGACGCGCCAGCATCAGCGTATCGTGACCGTTTCCGGCCGTCAGATCGACGACAAGATCACCGGCTCTGATCACTTCTGCGAGCAATTCGTGCCCCCATGAGATAATCCGAGTCAGACTGGGAGTCATGAGCGAGTCACTCTGAGTTTGGCGTCGATCAATTGGCGGTGCGACAAACCGATCAGAGTTCCAAGTTGGCGCATCAAGGCATCTTCGTAACGATCAAGATGACCATCGGCGTAGACCAGCTGCCAAACAGCTTCAATAATACGCTCTTTTTCTGGCTGCGAAAATGCCTTATTAATCTCCTTGGTAAACTGATGCAGATCAAAACTGTTCTGTCGGGTCGCTTCGGCCAGCTGCAGCAATTCATCAAGAGCCTCATCAGCGGCGTGAAAATGCTCTTTCAACAAACACCCAAGCATTCTTTGCTCCTCCGGGTGAAAAATGCCATCGGAGTACGCGACTTCAAGCAATAGAACAGCAGCAGCCAATGGGATACGATCTATGTCACCAGTCCTTGCACCACCATCGGCAGTTAAAACCTGCCAGAGTTTTTTAAGCATATTTAGTCTCTTTTCCTAAATACAAATCGTCCAGTTTTCAACTGCGGAATTGGGTATAACAATACAAATATTTTTCGATAATAACAAACCCGGCATTATAAAGGCCGTGGCTATCCTGTCAATCACATGAATTAAGACCGCTGAAGCAGCGACACCACACAGTCACCAAGATTGATTGACAAAAGAGCCAAGATTCCGTAGCTTCTTGTAGCCCAAAAGCGTTTATCGATCCCCTTAACAGAAGCATAAAAAAGGATGAAAATGATGAATCGTCTGTTTAAATATCTGGCTATTCTGACCCTGTGTCTGCTGGTCGTAGCCTGCAGCAGCAAGCCTGAACTTTCCCAGCAAGATCTGGCAGCAAAACATTTTCAAGAGGGCGAACGGTTATTTGAGGCAAAAATGTATACTGACGCAATTGCTGCCTGGGAAAAAGTCAGAGATACCTTTTATTCACCAGAGCTCAGTATGCTCGCTGAAATAAAAATTGCCGATACGTATTTCATTTCGGAACAGTACGCAGAAGCAGCAACAGCCTATTCCGATTACCTTGACCGACACCCCAATGACTCCCGTGAGGGTACAATCCTGTTTCGACTGGGGTTAAGCTACTACAAGCAGATCCTATCTGCCGACCGGGATCAGACAGCCACCCAGAATTCACTGATAACCATGCAAAAACTTCTGGCCCGCTATCCAGACCACCCCAAAGCCGATGAAGCGAAAGTCCTGGAAATCCGCTGCCAGACCAGACTGGCAGAACATGAAGTCTACGTCGGTCGCTTCTATCTAAAAAAAGAGCAGTATCGGGCAGCAATCATGCGCCTAGAAGGAGTCCTGAAACAGTATCCGGACTATTACTATCGGGACGAAACCTATTACTACTTGGCTCTGGCCTATAAGGAAACACAGCAGAAAGACAAAGTTAAGAGCTTGGTAGAAAAGCTAAAAACTGAGTTTCCGCGCAGCAGATATCTGGATGATGCCGAAGAGCTACTTAACTGATCGTCCCAGCTGCTTGGATTTCAGCAACAGGCCCTGTCCCACAAAGACAGGGCCTGTTTTGTTTTCTCCTTCAGAACTCTTACTGTAACCGTTTCGCCCAGGATTTCAGTAGCGAGGAATGAGTTTCCCGCAGTTCTCCCAATTTGTGTCTGACTTGTGGAGCACCATCCAGGTCAAACAGTTTAGGCACAGCAACCCGTTGCGAAGAATAAATGCCCGTATGACCACTGAAATAATAAGCCGTATAGCAGGCAATCGCGAAATAGAGAAGATGGTTGGCACCAAACAGTTCAACCCCCATGATGGTGCACGCCAGAGGAGTATTTGTGGCTGCCGCAAAAACAGCCAGAAAGCCCAGGGCAGCAAACAGATCAACAGGGGCACCAAGTAACCACGCCAATGTGTTACCCAGCGTTGCACCGACAAAAAACAGTGGCGTCACCTCCCCACCTTTATACCCTGCCGCCAGGGTAATCGCCGTCAATATCAGCTTGACCAGCCAACTGTACCAATGTGCACCACCGGCGTGAAACGCGCTGACAATACTGACTCCACCGTCCCGGCTCGAATAAACACCAAGGCCGATATAATCACCATGTCCAAGCAACGTCACTGCGCCAATAACCATCAGCCCCCCAACAACCACAATGATGTAGGGATTTTTGATGGTAACCTTGAAGAGATCTTTAAAAACATGAGTCAATTCACCAAACAAATACCCGGCCAGGCCGAACACCACCGCAGCAATGACGGTCTTAATCATCAAAACAGGATCAACTTTGACGCTATGGTCAAATAGCGTCATGCTTTCCAGAAAATCAATACGATAATGAGTATGATGAGCCCCCCAGGCACTACACACCATATCAGCCAGAATCGAGGCAAAAAGAGCTGGAATAATAGCGTCGTATTTAAGACGCCCGATGGCCAGAACTTCCAGAGCAAAAATTGCACCGGTCAAAGGCGTCCCGAATACGGCTCCAAAGCCGGCAGCAACCCCGGCAATAAGAATAAGTCTTGTATCGGATTCATTCAGATGAAACAAACGCGCCAGCCACTGGGTTGACGCGCCTCCAATTTGAACCGCAGTTCCTTCGCGACCGGCAGAACCTCCAAACAGATGGGTAATGACCGTAGTAATGAGCACCAATGGTCCCATGCGCCGTGGTACTCCGGCTCCCGGATCATGAATTTCATCCATAATGAGGTTATTGCCACCTTCTGAGTTTTTCCCCATTTTTCTGTAGGCAAAGACAATAAACAAGCCCGCCAAAGGCAGCAGATACAGTAACCACGGGTGAGCAATACGGGTTATGGTCGCAACCTGCAACAACCACAGGAATAAAGCGTTCAGAGATCCAACAACAACTGCAACCGGCAAAATCAGCAGCACCCAGCGAATAATCTGAATAAAAATTTTGGGATTGGAACTTAGAGGGTGAGCCATTTCAATATCTCTTCTTGTTTTTTCAAGGACCTGATCTGAGCACCAGTCCGGCACGGATATAAAGGAAAACACTAACCTTTATCGGAAAGTGTTATTGAGGAATACTACCCCCCACCCTGGCCAAGTATCAAGTAATTTTCGTTTTGGTAACTGGTCAGACAACTTTCTGGCCTAACCTGTCCCGTAGTCATCGCTACCATATAAGCGAAAAATAGCGCCACAAAAGAGATCCTACTTGACAATACAACCCCTGCTTCTATGATGAGCGTCGCTGACACAGGCATAGAACAACAAGCAGTCAGACATGGCAACCTAAGCGTAGGAAATCGCTACCCCGCCTGCTGCAAAATTAATTTTGGCCCCAGTTCGTTTACACAACTCTATTTCTGAGTTGGACCATACTTAACCCAAACAATAGGTATGGTTTTAACATCATGACTTGTCAACAGTTGATTCAGGAGAATACCTTATGTCTGAATACGGGACACTTACAGATCGCGTCCAACGCAAATCTTTGCTCGACAGGGTAAAAACTGCCGAAGAATGCATCCCTTTTTTCAAAACCGGTATGGACCTGGGCTGGTCAGGGTTTACCCCGGCAGGCTATCCCAAAGCAGTCCCCATTGCCATGGCCGATTATGTTGAGAAAAACAATCTACAGGGACAGCTGAGATTCAACCTGTTTATCGGAGCCTCCGTTGGCGCTGAGACCGAAAATCGCTGGGCCGAACTTGACATGATTGATCGCCGCTGGCCGTACCAGACCGGAAAGAATATCGCCAAAGGGATCAATGAGGGGCGTATTCGTATGGGCGACAAGCACCTTTCCATGTTTGCCCAGGATCTGGGATATGGGTTCTACACCCCTAAACTGGATATTGCCCTGATCGAAGTTTCAGAAATCCTGGCCGACGGTTCTCTGGTTCCGACAGCGTCCTGTGGTGCCATTGGTGAAATCCTGATGATTGCGGACAAGGTCATCGTTGAAGTCAACACCCGTATGCCATCCTTCCGCGGTATGCACGACTGCCTGGCGCCACAGACACCTCCTCATCGTGAACCACTGCTGATCTGCAAAGCTGGTGACCGGATCGGTCGTGAATCATTCGCCTGTGACCCGGATAAAATCATTGCCGTTGTTGAGTCGAAATACCCCGACAAGGGTCGCGCCTTTGCCGACATGGATGATAAGTCTGAAGCAATCGCGGACCACATTCTTGATTTCTTTGTGACCGAGGTTAAAGCCGGTCGTTTGCCGGAAAACCTGCTGCCCCTGCAATCGGGGGTTGGCTCTATTGCCAACGCGGTTGTCGGCGGCCTGGCCAAAGGACCGTTCAAGAACCTGACCGTTTATACCGAAGTTCTGCAGGACACCATGCTTGACCTGTTCGATTCAGGTAAACTAGATGCTGCATCCTCATGCTCCCTGTCTCTTTCAGAAACGCTTGGCTTCCCACGCTTTTTGGAAAACTGGGATCGTTATGCCGATAAAATCACTCTGCGCCCGCTGTCGATTTCCAACTCCCCTGAAGTCGTTCGCCGTCTCGGTGTCATTGCCATGAACACTCCAGTCGAGTTTGATATCTATGCTCATGCAAACTCAACCCTGGTTGGCGGTACCCGCATGATTAACGGTATCGGCGGATCAGGTGACTTCCTGCGTAATGGTTACCTCAAAATCATGCATAGTCCTTCGGTGCGCCCAAGCAAAACTGACCCGACCGGTATCACCTGTGTTGTTCCGAAAGCTCCGCACATTGACCATACAGAACATGACCTTGACATTCTGGTCACCGAGCAAGGCCTTGCCGACCTGCGTGGCTTAGCCCCGAAAGACCGGGCCCAAACCATTATTGACAAGTGCGCTCACCCTGATTACAAACCGATCCTTCAGGATTACCTTGACCTCGCCACTCGCGAATGTCTGAAAAAAGGGATCGGTCACGAACCGCAACTGTTTGATCGTTGCTTCAAAATGCAGCAAAACCTTGCCGCAAACGGTACAATGAAGATCAAAAACTGGGATATCAAGATTGATCTCTGCGAAGATTAATTAATAGTCAATCCCCACAGCGTTCCCTCAGGAAGGGAACGCTGTGCATGCTCCTCCCCCTATCCTCTATACCCTTTTTAAAACACCTATCCATCAATATATTCAAAGACAACAATCTAAATATTTTTTTCGGTAAATGTCATTCACAACCGAAAACATACTAAATATCAGCGTATCATTAATACAGCCAACGTATCATTCGCAAATAACAACAACGTACTGATTTTTAATATCTTTCTCCCTAACCAATATTGATAACAGTCGCCTAAAAAGGACATTTCATCATAGCACCACACCTCAATTACCATACCAGAAATGATATTTATATTTTCCTTCTGGAGATTTCCGCTTGACTTATCATGACGGTCAATCGCATTATATAAAAACACTGTTTTTATTTTAACTAAACTATTTCAGCACAACGAGTAGAGCACATACTGCATTGATCTTGTTTTATTGAATTTTCAGATAGTTAACCCGGAGAAATATTTAAGTTTCGCTGTTTTACAGCATACAACAAAGACGGCATCCAGCTGTATGCCCTAGGCTCAGGAGGAGAGAGAATGTCTGAATTTGGAACACTTGAAGATCGTGTACGCCGCAAATCCCTGCTCAGCAAGACCATGAAAGCCGAAGACTGTATAAAATTTTTCACCCCCGGTCAGAATCTGTTATGGTCCGGCTTCACCCCCGCCGGCTATCCCAAAGCAGTACCGATTGCACTAGCAGACTATGTTGAAGCCAATAATCTGCAAGGCAAGTGGAAGTTCAATCTTTTCATCGGTGCCTCCGTTGGTGCTGAAACCGAAAATCGCTGGGCGACTTTGGACATGATCGATCGCCGCTGGCCATACCAGACAGGCAAGGATATTGCCAAAGGGATTAACGCCGGGCGTATCCGCATGGGTGACAAGCACCTTGGCCTGTTTGCTCAGGATGCCGGTTACGGCTTCTATACTGAAAACGGTCGCTATGATATCGGCATTGTCGAAGTTTCCGCCATCACCGAGGACTGTGGGTTGGCCTTAACCACCTCTTGCGGTATCGTCGCTGAAGCGCTGCACTTGTGCGACAAAATCATTATTGAAGTCAACACTGGGCAACCTTCTTTCGAAGGGATCCACGATATCCATATGCAGCAGAAGCCACCACACCGTGCACCGTTCCTGATTACCCAGGCCAACAGCCGCATCGGTTCACCATACGTCCCCTGTGACCCTGACAAGATCATTGCCATTGTCGAGTCGAAAAATCGTGATAAAGGGCGTGCTTTTGCAGAAATGGACGATACCTCCGAAGCGATTGCCGGTCACATCATGGAGTTCTTCGCTCACGAAGTAAAAAAAGGACGTCTGCCCGAAAACCTGTTACCACTGCAGTCAGGGGTTGGTTCAATTGCAAACGCGGTCGTTGGTGGCCTTGCCAAAGGCCCATTTACCAACCTGTCCGTCTACACCGAGGTTTTACAGGACACCATGCTCGATTTCTTCGACGGCGGCAACTTGAACTTTGCTTCGGCCTGTTCCCTGTCTCTGTCAGAAAATCCGGGCTTCCCACGTTTCTTTGATAACTGGGAAAAGTATTTTAACAAGGTCGTCTTGCGCCCGTTGTCTATCTCCAATGCGCCGGAACCGATTCGCCGCCTCGGCGTTATTGCTATGAACACCCCGGTTGAATTTGACATGTACGCCCACGCCAACTCGACTCTGGTTGGCGGTACCCGTATGATCAACGGTCTTGGTGGTTCCGGCGACTTCCTGCGTAACGGCTACTTGAAGATCATGCACAGCCCGTCAGTCCGCCCCAGTAAGACCGATCCACTCGGCATCACCTGCGTTGTACCCAAGGCACCACACATTGACCACACAGAGCACGACCTTGACGTTCTGGTTACCGAACAAGGTTTGGCCGACCTGCGTGGCGTCGCACCCAAAGAGCGCGCCAAACTGATTATCGAGAAATGTGCGCACCCCGAATACAAGCCGATCCTTACAGATTATTTTGAAATGGCCGCCAAGAAATGTCTCGAAAATGGAGTTGGCCATGAGCCACAACTGTTTGACCGGGCCTTCAAAATGCAACTCAACCTGGCTGAAAATGGCACCATGCGCATTAAAAACTGGGATATCAAAGTCGACTTGTGTGAATAGTTACCCAGTGATGAAACCATAAAAAAAGCCGGTCGCCCCCTTTCCAGGGCGACCGGCTTTTTTTATAGTAGACCAGATACTGTTACCAGACCGACTCACGGGTATAAATCAAACGGGGATTGCCCTGAAACAAACCAAAACTCGCCCTGGCCTTGGGATTTTCAGCTCCGTTTTTAAGCCATTTCAGACCGGCTATGTCGAGATCATAAACCACGTCAACAGTACCACTGTTGCCAGCACCAGGTGCGGACAAAACCATAGTTCCATTGCTCCCCGACGCAAAGCTGCCACTGCCTGACGCAGCCGACACAAGCGAGCCGGGGTCTTTCGTTAATTGTAAATTTGCTGAGTTTATGGTGGTGCAGGAGTCGCCGATATTAGCAATAAAGGCACCGTCCTTATAGTATTCTGTCGTGGCCGGAATGGTCAGAGGTAGAGTTTCTGGTCCATAGGCATTCCACAGCTGCAAAAGACCAAAACGTTGCTCAGTTTTGCCAATGGTACTAAACGTATAGGGGTCGCAGACACCATCGCTATTGACATCATAACAGACATTGTCACTATCGGTCAGATCGGTGGTGGTCAGAGTAAGGTTAATACTGGTAGCAAAAGGCGCTACTGCTGCAGTCGGTTTATCATAAACAACCGTTTCACCGCTAAGGACAAACAATCCCTGACCATCATAATCTTTATCTCCAGACAAAGAGACACTACCTTTGGTTACAATGCCAACGAACAATGTTGGATCCTCGGGATAATGAGCATAACTGCGTCCAGCCCAGGAGCTGCTCAACTTCCAGAAAAAGCCACCATAATTACCAACGGTTGCCCTTCCGGTTGTCTCTGCCGTAACTTGCAGGCGCGGATCGATAAGATACCCGAATGGCTGCCCCAAATAGGTAAAGCCAGTGCCACCACTACCACAGGCATCGGAAAACTCTGGTGAACTCGCTTCTGATAGGCTGAAATAAGCCGGTATAAAGCGCCCAACCGGTTCACTGACGCGACCAACGACCTTTCCGGTTTCAAGATAGCTGCCGTCTTTCACTTGTGGAGACAAGGTAATTATACCAACCTCAGGCCAGCTGAAGGTTCCGCAGGCATAGCCACTAGCGCTCCCCCCCTCACAGTCAGTGCCAAATGCTTCGAAACTCCCTGCTAAAGACGGATTGTTCTGGTCTGCCGGCGCGACAAGGGCTGAAGTCAGGCTCACGCCCTCAGGGACCGCTTCGATACCATAATTCGGCGTCACCTTGTCATCGGCATTCCGCGCTGACACTTCAACTTTAAAAGCTGCTCCGGCCTTGGTAAACACAGCTCCAAACGCATCAGCAGCAGCCGGGTTACCAGGAATCGTCAGGGAAAAATGATCTGGACGGGTAATAAACTGATCTTCACCTGTCATGGTCAGCCCTGCGTCCTGACTCGCACTTGTGCCACTATAGGCCGCAACCAGATGGACCTGACCGACATCCGGGTATTTCAGCGCCAGGCTACTTTCACCATTGTTATTAAATGACAGTTTGACATTGGTACCGCCAGCTGCGACATCAGTGCCATTAATATTGACCCTCATACTACCCGTCGCCGGGTCTGTGTAGCCATAACTGAACGCCAGACTGCGACTGACATTGGCAAAACCAGGCACACATTGCTCTGAAGTCGGATCCTTGCGAACTGCAGCCAACGTCACATTCTGCGTTGTTGCGCTAACGTGGTCAGGGACGTTAAAAATGAATCCGGAATCATAAAAACTGATATCACAGTCCCCGGCAACACCATTGTCATAACACGTATAGCCATGGTTCGGAACCGGGCTGATATTGGTAACTCCCAGGGTGACCGTTGCCGGAGTTGTCTGACGCAGATTGATATAAGCAGATTCCCCGACCATCGTTCCCGCGGCCCCACCGACCCATCCTGGCTGGCCGGTGACCGGGGTCATGGTGAAATAAACGGGATCTGTATAGGCAACGGCACAATCACTGTCAGCACAGGCCCTGACGACAACCTCGGTTGGCGAACAGGTCAAGCCGCTGCCTAGATGTTCAATGCGCAAGTGATCAAGATCGGTTTCGGAACAGACCTGGCAATTGTTACGCTGAGAAGACGTATACAGATAACTAACTTCCTGAGCAGAAAGGGCCGTTCGGGAAACATTAATCTCATCAAGTAGCCCCTTAAACACTTTGAGCTGGCTTGGACCATAATACAGGTTACCAATGTGCAGATCCGAATTATAGCCGGGAATACGCGTTGAAGATTCTTTGGCCGTGCGATCCAGAACCCCATTAATATAGATCTTAGCACGCTCATTTTCTGGGAGATTACCATCAAAAACTACAGCGAAATGGGTCCAGGTATCTTCAGGGATGGCTGAATTGGAGCTAAAACGATTATTCTCTGTATCAAGATCTACATAAAGCTTCCCATCTTGTAGAACACTGTAAAAAAATACGCCAAAAGCTGCCTGATCGGAAGGAGCGTTGCGCTTGGAGATAACCCCACGCGCATTTCCGGTAGGAGGAGGATTACGAATGGACAGCGGGTTCATCCAACCGGAAATGGTCAGGACATCGGTATCATCAAACTGGTCCTGATCATCAATAGTGATATAGTCATCGACTCCGTCAAAAATAGCTGCATTACAAACCTTACCCGCACCAATTTCGAGAGGCCCGTTTTGAACCGTTCCGTCAAACCCATTACCACTGTCGTCAATAATAACGTCGGTTTCTGTACACAGATCAAAACGATACTCAGCAACGGGAGGAGTCAAACAGTAATGAGTTTCTGCCTGCAAAGCCTCAATTGAAGCAACATCTAAAGCACCTTCATGAACCCTGACTTCATCGATATTCCCCTCAAAGCGATAGGTGCTTTCAGCCGAAAGAATATTTTCTCCGCCTATGGACGCAGAACCGCTATCGTACCCCCATGAGCCAGTATAACTGCCACTGGCAACCGTCAGCTGGTTACCGGACTGATCATAGACGTATATTTTTTTAAGATGATGGCTTATATCTGCAACGGCAGCGACAAAATACCAGGTATCATTCTGAATTACTGCGCTTGTATCAAGAGAAATAGGATTGGTGCTTCTGGAGAAAAAGCGAACCTGACCCGTTCCGCCATCAGCAACACTAAAGCCAATCCCCTGACTATTGTTAGGATCGTCAATAAAAATACGCTGATGCCCCCTGGCATTATTGCGTGTTCTGATCCATGCGGTAATAGTAAAATCAGATGTCAGATTAGGATAAGAAGCGGGCAAAGAGACATAATCATTATCACCATCAAAATCTGCATAGGCGCAGGTGCCTGGGTTACCGGGAACGGCCGGGGAAGTTATCTTGGTTGTTACACCGTTAACAGCAGTTGCATGATAATCGTTACCACTACTGTCGACAATTTCGTTAGCGTTACCGTACCATGCACTTTCATCAAAATGATAAAAGGCTTCTGGGCTTGTTGCTCCGCCCTCACAAAAGGCCCCCCCGTCTAACGACGTAACTCCCGACGGCGAGTAAACAACTCTGGCATCGCTAGCCAGTAGCGTGATATCTCCAGCAGCAGCTATTGCACCTTCAAAGTAGCTATTATTGGCCAGACGGACGTCCCCTGCGCCATAGAGCAACAACCTACTCTGATTGTCTTGAACTTTATAATTAATTGCTCCGTAACCAACGATAAGCAGTTTTTCAACAGAACCTCCGGAATTGATACGACCATCCCAGGTCATATTGAGGTCCGAATTAATGAAGAGTCTTGCAGTACCATTACCTTCTACGATAATTGAATTTTCAGTTGAAAAGATAAACTTTTCAATCCAATAATCATGGCCTCCCTGAAGTACAAGTTGATCCTGATAACCCAAATCAAGTTCAGAAATATAGTATTCTGAATAGGCTCCATTATCTCTTATAGTTGTTCCATTTCCATTTGACCTGATTTTCAAGTAAGATTGATTATCCAAACTGTACGTACCATATCCGTATGGCAAATCAACATCATACGCAGTTGTCGTTGTTTTGAATACAGGCAAGATAACACCTGCAGCAGAATTACCACTAGCGGTGCAGTCAACGCTTCCACACGTAGCAACTCCAGCGCTATTAAATGTAATAGCATGTGCCGTTTCGAGTTGGTTGTCTGGATCATTCAATACCTGACCATTCCAATAAATCGCTATATGGCCACTATCTGTAGAATTTTGTAAGGCACTTGAAAATATAGACGCACAGGTTCCAGCATGCAATTGAGGAACAAAGAAACAATATAAATTTCCAACTATCAGACCAATGACAACCAGTAACTTCACAGTCCCTCTCATTTAGCGAATTCGACGCTCAAGTTTACGTGAGACAAAATCAACGTTGCCAAAACTACTGTAAGTCGCTTCGGAAGTGATGTGAAAAATGACATAAGATCCAAGAGAAGCTTCATTGGAAGCTTCACTATCACAATAAACCTTAACATTAAAGCTAGCGATAACGAAGGTCCCTGTACAAGAGTTTCCATTCAAAGCTCTGACTGTTCCCCATTCAAGGCCGCTTTGAGCTGCCTGATATGCCCTTGCTTGTTGGACAGCAAGGGTTGAGGTTGCACTTTGTCCCCCTAAAAGACGGACCATGGCTGCACCCAGCAAGGCCAAAACGACCAGAATAAAAATCGCCTGCACGAGCGTAAAGCCCCGTTGATCTGAAATAAAACACTTCGTATTCATGGCGTATTCACCACATGCACCTGCTGAATCAATGTTACCGACTCCCCGGCTTCCGTCAGGGTCAAGCGTAAAGAAACCAGGCCAGCTCTTTCAGTGGTACCAGGGTCATAACTAAAGGTACAAGCAGCCACATTGGGACTTACCAGAGAAGCTGCCTTTGCTGGAGTAAGCGATTGAGCAGCAGGAATGCCATAGTTATCATAGCGTATCAGCTGCCCTCCCGAACAAACATAACTGACCGCTTCATCAACGACAAAAAAGCGCTGATAAGGGGACTGCAGGGGAAATTGGAAAGCTGGACCAAGCTCGATATTCGCTACTGTACTAGCGGCTCCAATGGGGCTGCGATTGTCTCCGCCATAGGCATTACCCGTAGCACCGCCCGCAGCAACATTATAGACAACGATAAATTGGCCAGCACCCGGAGCGCGTGACAGGCTACCCAGTACATCGAAACTGCTATCGGCAGCTGAAAAATCCAGCACATCTCCATTACCAGCACTATCCTGGTAACGGCGGTAGCGCCCGCCATCGGTTGTATTAATAAACTCAAGGGCAGTCCCCCCGCCACCGATACGAATGCTGTTGGGTAAAGCCGAACGAATATCGCGCTGCATGCGCCTGAGGGCCAGATCAGCCTGATCCACCAGACGAGTCCGCCGGACCAGGTCCATATAGCCGCTGACCGGCGCGACAATCAGCTTGCCCCCCAAGGCACTGAGGATGCCAACAATGACAATCACCACCACCAGTTCAACCAAAGTAAATCCAGCCCGTGGGCTATGGGATGAATGTCTGCTCATAAGCCCTCAGTAACGACAGCGATAACCGGTAAGAGTCAAACTTTGCCCGGCCGGGTCAATAACTGTGACGCGCACCTGAAGAGTGTCCACCTCTTTTCCGGTCGGACCTAAACCTGCATTTAATGCCACCACCCCCACTTGAACCTGATAACTCTTCAGCCCTAAAATAATGTTCCCCAAAGAATCCCTTACCTTGTTGTCGGGGAGATTATTATAGTCGCTAACATCATCAAACTGGGCACGGGCGACTTCGTTCACGCCATCAGGATCGACAACCTCCTTCAGCAGTATTTCCTCTAAATATGATTCCGCTATGGCCAGCGCCTGGCGCTCTAAGACCGGATCTGCTGAATGACTGGTCGCATAGTTGATAACCAGCAAAACCCCGCTAAGAGCAATTGAAATAACGACCATGGCGACGATTAACTCGACCAACGTCAAACCACGAGCATTGCTTTGGGACAAGGCCTTTACCATGTCACAGTTCTCTCGCATAACCGGTCTCTGCAACGACAGAAAATTTGTAAGTCCCCACTGTTACAGCTACAGCAGCAGAGCTTCGTCCCATGGCATCAAAAAGAAAAGTCGTTACCGGTTCAATCTTCACAGCGGGAAAATTCGCAGCGTTGAAAGGATGTTGATTGGAGATGGTGACAAAATTTCCGGCACTGCAGGAATTCGCATGTTGTTGGAGGTCATAGCCCGCTGCTGTCAGCTTAACCTGTACCTCGCATCCGGTGGCAACAGCAAGTTTTTGGGCATAACGAACGGCGTTGAGAACCTCGTCATAGGCAGCTCGATCGCGATATGTTGAACCATCAAGAAAAAGGGAAAACGAAACGACTGAAAGAACGGAAAGAAGAAGAATAACCACAACAAGCTCAACAAGAGTAAACCCTTTGTCGTTTTTCATCTTCCAACCCTTCATGGATGATGAGATAGAAAGACCCCTGTCTTCTATCTCATCATCGCCCAACTAATAAGCTTACTACCTAAACCGAAATCTAAAAAACATTAATTTCCGGCAGCAATTAAATGGAAAGTGACAGCAGGGTTAAAAACAACTCCAGCTTTTGCTAACGTGCAAGTCGTAGAAGCACCATTAGCTGCTGCTGCTCCAGCGCAACTTAAAGTGTAATCACTTGGCCAATTTTCCTGCAAAACTTTTTCGACTTCCGTGACAATTGTTGCCGAAGTAGCACCAGCGGCAATGGATACCTGTACACATTTATTTGCGGTTACCACATTACCTGTAACCAGGCAACCAGCATAATTCAAAGACATTGCACTTGCCGCTCCGCCGGCAACACCTTCGGCGGAAGCTTGTTCCGCATCTTGTTGAATATCAATAAACTTCGGCACAGCAACAGCCGCCAGAATACCCAGAATAACAATAACCACAACCAGCTCGATCAGCGTAAAACCATTTTGATTTTTCATCTTTCCTTGTTCTCCTTGTCATTAATAAAAGATATAAAGGTCTATAGGTCGTCAGTCCCACGGCCGTAACCAGCGGTAAGACTCCTGCTCCTTTAGTTCCAATCCACTGATGCGTCTTATGCCCCGAGTGGATTTTTGTTCGGCAAAAACCGGTTCAATCCTGAACCGTGCTACTTTGCTACTTTTGAGCGCAGATTCAAAATAAAGGGTGTTGCGAACCTGGTAATTCAATATCCCCTGCTGCGGGTCGTAAAACCATGAACCCTTGGCCGCCTGCCCCATAGCTGCCGAAGATACCTCTCCGACATAATTATCCGGTTTGTCTTTCAACAGATCGACGGGGTTACTGCCAATCAATGTTTTCAGTATGTCTTTATCCCCTGAGACATAAGCTTTGGCCACCTGCATGCTGACCGCGCTGCGCATCACCCCGAGGTTATAAGCCATGGTTGTTTGCTCAATATCAACCAGGAGCTTATAGTAGTAACTAAGTGCAACAACGCCAATAATACTAATGAAAAAAATAACAACCATGGCTTCCAACAAAGAGAAGCCACCATAGTTCTTGGAGTATCTAAATTTATTTTTATTAATATTCACTTATTTTTAAGTTTTGATCAATAGTTTTTTTTAATTATTTTGCAATGCTTGCCAAATTCCACATGGGCAAGAACACACCAAGGGCCAAAACCAGTACCATCCCACCAATAATCACAATCATGATCGGTTCAATAGCACTCGACAGGTTTTTCAGATCATAGTCAACTTCGCGCTCATAAAACTGAGCCACATCTTCAAGCATGGTATCAACAGATCCCGATTCTTCGCCAACCGCGAGCATCTGCAATACCAGGGGGGTGAAGATCCCGGTTTGCGTCGCACTACGCGTCAACGTATCACCACGCTCTATGCCGTTGCGAATCGCTTCTATCTTTTCAGCGATATAGCTGTTATTAACCGCCCGAGCTGTGAATCCCAAAGCCTGGGACAGTGGAATCCCCGCCGTATAGCTCATATTGAACCCGCGCGAAAAACGCACCAAAGTTGAGCGTAAAATAATATCGCCGACCAACGGTAACCTAAGTTTATAACGATCCCAGGTATAGCACCCACCAGGGGTTTTCAGCCATTGGCGGATGACCATGACCAACACAACAATGCCCAGACCGAGCAAATACCAGTAACTGACCATAAACCCGGACAGTCCCATCAGAATCCGGGTCGGTAATGGTAACTGTGCCCCGGCACTGGCAAAGACCTTTTCAAAAGCGGGAATAACAAACAGACTGATAAAAGTTATGGCAACGGCAATCGCAATCAACACAAAAGTGGGATAGCGCAAAGCAGCCTTAACCCGGCTGATGGTTTCTTTTTCGCGCTCATAAAAGATCGACAATTCAAGAAACACCTCATCCAGTTTGCCGGTGCCCTCACCAACCTGAACCATACGGCACAACAAGGGCGGGAAAACATCGACATTGCGGCTGAAGGCCCCGGAAAGATCCATCCCGGATTCCAGATCATCAACCACCTGAGCCAGGGCACTACCCAAGGTGGGGTTACGTGCCGTATCGACCAGCCCACGTATAGCTCTGACCAAGGGAACACCACTCGAATTCAGGGTATACATTTGCCGACAGAACAGAATCAGGTCATCAACGCCGACCTTCTTGGAACGCTTGAATAAAGTCAGGTTATTAATACCCGCCGCTTTTTTTTGCGCGATTTCAACAATACTGATAGGAATCGCTCCCTGCCCCTGAAGCTGGGTTGCAAGGAGTTCGCTGGACAGGGCTTCGACCTCACCTTCGACGAGCTGTCCATCAGCATCTTTGACTTTATAGCGATATAGCGGCATAGCCTATGTCCTAGAAATATACAGCTTCAATTAACGGCTCAGGCAGATGGGACACTGAGCTGTTGAGTAGCATTCGGTACTGTTTCATCAAGTTGTCCAGCGATCCTCAAGACCTCATCCATGGTGGTTATCCCCTGCCCGGCCAGCTGCAGCGCGCTATCAGCCAAGCTGAAGAAACTTTTGGATTGCTGGGCAAAAGCAGCAAAACTGGCACTGTCATTCCGCCGCAGCGCATCTGCCAGATCAAATCCGATTTCGAGCAACTCAAAAATACCGATTCGGCCGCTATACCCGGTATTGTTACACAAGGGACAACCTCTCCCTTTGCGAAACCGTGTACCCGGAGCTATGGCAACTTTACCATGATAAGAAGCGAGCCAGCTCTGCACTCCTGGTTCCAGGTCATCATCCGCTTCACAAGAGCTACAAATACGTCGGACCAGGCGCTGAGCCAACACCGCGCGCAGCGAACTGGCGACAACATAGCCTTCGGTGCCCATTTCAATCAGGCGCAATGCGGTGCTGATGGAATCATTGGTATGCAGAGTCGAAAGCACCAGGTGACCGGTCATGGCGGCACGCAGGGCAATATCGCTGGTCTCCTTGTCCCGCATCTCACCGACCATGACAATATCAGGGTCCTGACGCAATCCGGCACGCAGCACCCTGGCAAAGTCGAGACCGATTTTCGGATGAACCTGAACCTGATTGATGCGTGGCAGACGGTATTCAACCGGGTCCTCAACGGTGATAATCTTTTTTTCCTGCCTGTTGAGTTCGTTTAAAGCACCATACAGTGTTGTTGTTTTACCACTTCCGGTTGGCCCGGTAACCAGCACCAGACCATGGGGCTGATGCAACTGCCGACGAAAACGGGCCAACAAAGACGCATCCATGCCAACCTGCTCAAGCTGTAAAAGACCACCAGACTGATCAAGCAGACGCATAACCACCGATTCGCCATATTGCAACGGCATGGTCGACAGACGGATATCGATACTACGCCCCTTGACACGCACATTAAAGCGTCCATCCTGCGGCAAGCGCCGCTCCGAGATATCCAGGCCACAAACAAGCTTGAGACGCGATACCAATGCCGGAGCGATGCGTTTTTCTTTCATCACCTGCTCATGCAGTATGCCATCGATACGTTGACGGATACGCAGCACTTTTTCATCCGGCTCAATATGGATATCGGACGCACCAATCTGGACAGCATCTTCAAACAGGGAACGCAACAGACGCACAACCGGCGCATCCTCAACAGCGGTTTCGGTCAGCAATTGCTCGAGAGTGCTGTCCCCCTGCGAAAGTTCTTCCCCCAATTCCTCAGCAATGGAGACAATTTCCTGAGTCCGCCGATAGACCGTATCCAACGCTTTAAGCAATTCAGATTCAAAGACAACTGCAGGGCTTACCGGTTTTTTGAGGATTTTGGCCAGTTCGTCATAGGCATAAATATCCGTCGGATCAGCCATTCCAACCAGAAAGCGCTGGGGCTCCTGCTTAAGAACCATGGCCCGATAGCGCCGGGCCGCCGTTTCCGGTAGTAACCGTACCGTATCCGCATGGTAATTGTAGTGTTTCAGATCGATAAAGGGCAGGTTAAGCTGACTGGCAAGAAATTCATGAAACTGCTGTGATGTAACCAACCCGAGATCAACCAGGGTGTTCCCGAGCTTACTGCCACTTTTTTTCTGCGCGGCAAGAGCGCTCATCAACTGTTCCTCGGTGATGATGCCGTTTTTAACCAGCAACTCACCAATTCTGATTTTCTTACGTGGCCCTGGAGCCGTATCAACCATCATCGTAATAAGTCCCCTGAGTACTAAAGCTGTTGTAGCCGCTGCCGTGCATAAACCTGCAGGTCGGCGCGTAACGTAGGCAACTGCAAGGCCGTTTGGTATGCGTTTCGAGCGATCGTGAGATCTCGGATCTGATCGGCACACAGCGCCAGGCCAAACCACCAGGTCGCATTGGCAGGTTGAACCTGCACCAAGTTCTGATAGGTTTTCAAAGCCGACTGATATTGCCCGGCATCGTGATAAAGAACCGCCAGTAATGCATAATATTCCTGATCCCGAGCCAGCTCTGGTTGCGGTGCTGCGCTTAACAGAGCTATCGCCTGATCAAAATCCTTATCAGTCATCAACTGACGTGCCAGTAACTTGCGTAATACTGGATCTTCCGGGGTCAACTCCAACCCCTGATGCAATACCTGGGCAGCTTCCGGCATCTGATGCTGCTGTTGCAATAGTCCGATCAACTGCATTCTGGCATCTATAAGTTCAGGACGCTCCTTAAGAGCCTGATAAAAACTGTCTTTTGCCGCCCGCATCTGCCCCTGGGTAAGTTGCCGCAAACCAGCCCGGTAAGCACTGACTCCAGGTTCAACCTTAACAGTGACCTTGTCAATTTTAGCTCCAGTGCTTGCTGTTTTTTCTGAGACCGATTGAACCGGCATCGATTCCGTAATAGCAGCCTTTGTCGTTACGGGAACAGACGTTTCAGGCGCTTTTGGCAGTGCTTTTGAGGGTAAACCTTCATTATCAGACTGTTTAATGGTGATCGTTAATAAAAATTCGGTGGCACTGGTCCGCGTTTGCACGGCATCGATAATCCCCTCTCGCTTCAGATCCACCAGCAGCTGGAGTGCATTATTCCCCGGCTTGAGACTGAATTCTTTTAGCAGACTGGCACTGGCAAAATCCGGCACCGTTAAACGGCGACCGATGATGGCAGTTGGAAAAGTAATCACCAGGCGCTTATTGCCGTCGTTATTCTGGTCAAGGCGATATTCCGGAATCGTTGAAAAATGCAGCTTAAAAACCAGCATATCCGGCTCAGCAACCAGATCGAGAGCTGACAATTCAAGAGCTGTTTCTACCACAGGAGTAGCAGACGTATGCGTACTCGAAGATTCTGCGGCCGGAAGAGTATCAACAACCGGTGCCTCAGCAACGTCTTCGCGCTGCTGAACCTCGGCGAAACTCGGCTGAACGGCAACACGAGAGACAGTTTCTGGTGCCGGCTCGGACTTCAACTTAGAATACAAAAAGAAACTGCTTACGCTTCCGACCAAAACCAGACAACAGAGGACAATCACCACTCGGCGCCTGTTTTTTCCATCAGCAAACACTGCAGCAGCCGCTTGATCCCAATTGGGCTTGTGATCGCCTCGTTGTTCAAGGTCGCGCAACATGTCATTAATCAGGCTCATTGCATTCCCTTCAGAATCCACAACGTCAATATGGCTACCACCACAACCAAACCACACTCCAAGGCATATCTACGCCCGAAGTCTGCCCCATACCCAGACAGACCTGGGGTATCAGCAATCGCTCTTTTGACGAAAGATGCTGATATATGGGGAGCACCTTTCCCGTAAGCGGCAAGTAATGCCTTATTGGCCAGCAAATTCACCAGGCGGGGAACCCCGCCACTGGCACGATGCAACAACCGACTGGCCCGGGAACTAAAAAGTCGCCTTCCCTGATACCCCGCAATTTTGAGACGATGATCAAGATAGGCAGACACTTCTCGCCGGGACAATTTTTTCAGTTCATACACAAAAGTGATCCGCTGGCGCAGCTGACGTAATTCAGACGTAGCAAGCCGCTGTTCAAATTCAGGCTGGGCAAAAAACACGATGTGTAGAAGTTTATCTTTTTCAGATTCAAGGTTACTCAACAGACGTAGCGCCTCAAGACTCTGGTACGGCATGGCCTGAGCTTCATCAATCAGGACCACGACCTGCTGATCGGTCTTTTTCAATTCAACCAGCTTGGCAAATATCGCTAAACACAGCTGCTGGAGTGTCGCCTCGGCATCGGTCTGCAGCCCCAGCTCAGAGCTTATCGCCTGGTACAGCTCCAAAGGCGTCAGTAAAGGGTTGGGTAGATAGGCGATAACACAATCATTCTCAAGCACCTTGATAACCTGCCGGCACAGAAGGGTCTTTCCCGTACCGACCTCGCCACTGACCCGCATGAAACCTTCACCATTGCGCAAGGCCACCAGCAGCACATTCAACGCCTCCTGATGCCCGCTGAACCGATAAAGGTATTCCGTATCAGGAGTCAGCGAAAAAGGCTTTTCTTTAAGGCCAAAAAACGTTTCATACATGCGCTATTCGCACCTGAGTAAGTATTAAAATGAGCGCCACTGTTGTTGAAGTTCCGGCGCCAATTTCTGAATCCGTTGACGCGTTGCATCCAGATGACTATTCCACCCCTGTTGATCTGAAATCACCTGAGGCCTTAACAGGATTACCAGCTCACTTTTTCTTGATGAGGTTTGATTGTGACGAAACAAGGCCCCCAGCCCGGGTAGCTTGCTGAGCAGCGGTACCCCGGCTTCATCCTGGGTTGAATTCTCCTGCATCAGACCGCCGATGACGACCAGTTGGCCGCTGCTGGCATGGACAATACTGTCAGATTCACGCACCGTGCTGTACGCAAGTGGAATCGTCTGCTCGCTGCCAAACACATTGATTTCTTTAGTCTGATCAACAACTTCGCTGACCGTCGGATGCACATGCAGGGTAATCTGGTTATCCCCATCAATCTGAGGCGTTACATCGAGAGCGATCCCTGAAAAGAACGGGGTCAGAGTAATATCATTAGAGGTTGTTGTCGTGGTCCCGGAATTAGTATCACTGGAAATATCGGTCACGAAAAATTCATCCGACCCAACCTTGATGACCGCTTTCTGATTATTTACGGTAGAAATTCGCGGGCTTGATAAAACCTGAACATCCCCCTGGCTTTCCAGCATTTCAACAAAAGCCTGAAAATCGTTGAAGTTAAGCGCCATCCCAAAGACACCGCCAAAAGAAGAGGTGTCAACAATGCTAGCCAGGCCAGCGTTGGCAACGGCATTAAGATCGGTAGTATTAACACTGTTGCCAGAGGCACCTCTGCCAAAAATCGTGCCCCCGCCTGACTGCCCGGCCAAAATACCTTTACCACTGGCTGTTTTGCCCAGAGCAGCCCAGTTAATACCACTTTGAAAGCCATCCGAAAGAGTGACTTCGACAACTTTTGCCTCAATCAGAACCTGGCGTTGCAAATTCGCCTGAATCGTATGCAGATAGTCTTCGACCAAGCGTAATTCATCAGGCATCGCAACGACTACGACAACACTGGCCTGAGGTTGAACAACCACCCTCCGCCCTTCTCCACTACCGACCAGGCTCTGGACAGCGGTACGCAGCTCACTCCAGAAATCGGCCACAGATTCAGTATCTATCTGACTGCCGGATGCCGCATCTGTCCGTTCGGAACTTTTACGTCCACCGTCACCCTTGGAATCACTGGTATCTGCCTGAGTTATCTGCCCGGAACTAACCCGTGTCTGACTGGCGCCTTTGCGCACCAGATTAAGGTAATTGACCTGAAAAGTACGCGCCTGCAAACCTGCAGGCATAACCTGATAAATTGATCCGGTCTTGGTAAACGAATACCCATAGACGTTATGGATAACCTGCAGGACCTCGTCAATCGTGGTGTTTTTCAGATCAACACTGATTTCACCCGACACATCAGGATGCACAACCATATTCATCGGACTGCCGGCTACCAGTCCCATAAAAAATTCACGGGCGGCAACTTTGGACGCAGCAATATCAAAACGTTCAGCTTCAGGAGCAACCACCCCCAACTGAGGTTCTGGAATAAGAGCGGCACTGATCGATGGTGGTGGAGCGATCGATGCTGGCAACGCAGGAGCCTCACTGTTACTCGTCTGCAGCGATTGTTCGATAGCAGCCTGAGGGGTACCACCACGCGGAACAGGAGCGCAGGCCGAAACCAGGGACATGATGCCAAGCAGCGCCATAACAGCCGGTCTTTTACAATTGAATTTATGACTCACTTCCCGTTCCCTTCTGTAGCAGATTTTTTTCTTAGTCCGGTTCCTTCGCGGGTTAATACGATCTCCCTCTGCCCCTTCCTCAACACCACACGATCAGCTTTGATACTGGTCAGGCGAAAGCCCTGCAGATAATCCCCCTCTTTAAGCGCCTGCCCGTTTACCAATGCCACTGTACGCGATGCAGAGGACAGTACGGCTGACAATGTCCAGCCACTTGTGTCGACAGGCGGTGGAGCAACCTGCTTCTTAACCTTCTCAGGGTGATAATTCAGTGGCCGTAGCGGGTCACTGAATGTCTCTGCCGCCACGGACAAACCTCCGAGCAGAGAAAAAACCAATAAACATAGGAAAAAAACGCGCATATCAACCACCAATCCACCCCTCAGTCAGGCTAAGGGTATAAACCTGCATATGTATAAATGCCTTCGGGTAATCCTCGGTTTCAATTTCAACAGTCTCCCAAACCACTGAACGGGGCAGATTCTGTAATTGCGCAAGGTAATCAAGTAAAGCACGATAGTTCCCGGAAAGTTCCATTTCAAGGCGATGCTTATAAAGTTTAGGGCGCTCCTTGTTATTATCAGCAGCACCCAGATCCACCAGAGCCGGGCTGAGATTTCGCAGACTGACTAAGGTCAAGGATTTTTGCTGTCCCAGCAGATCTTTTAAAAGCGGAACCATCTGCTGAGGAGAAACCAGGTTGGCAATATTGCTTTCAAGTTGCTGCTGTAATCGATTTAATTCAGATTGCAGTTGATCAATACGTTGTCGTTGCTTCTGATCAGGATCTGTCTGACGGCGCGCCAGAATGATTGTTTCCTGGCTGGCAAGATCGGCCATGCTCTGCTGAATTTCAGCTAATTGCCGATTGACTTCATGCTGCCGCTTAAGTTGAGGGTCAATAATTAAAAGATAACTTACCAGAATCAAGACCATGGCCAAAGCCAGGGCCACGATTATCCGTTCGCGCAACGTCCGGCTATTAAACCAGTTACAAAGGGAGGCTCTCTGCATTATTTGCTCCCATCCGCACTTAAAATAAAGTTGACTGCTTGTTTCGATTCAGCAGAACGGGCAATCGTTAAACCATCAAAAACAGCTCCGCCAAAAACATGATTTTCACCAAGAAGAGCAACAAATTCAGGAATCTTTAGCTCGTTAAGAGCAGAACCAGCCAGAGTAACCTGCTGGCCTTGGTCTGCCAGGGCAACCCGGGTCAGCCACAACCCTGTAACTTGCTTATGAGCTAATCCCTGTAAGGACCTGAGAATAAAATCGTTAGCAGTGCCTTGCTGGTTGGCAAAAAAACTCAGGGCTTCTTTCTGCCCGATCAATTGTTGTTCGAGATGTTCAATTTTTTCAGTCATCAGCGGATTTGGCTGTCGCTCAGGAAATTGAGCCTGAAGTTCAGCAACCTGGGCCCGCTTGTCCACCTCGTGCTGCCGGGCACTATCCAGATGGCTTAACGCATTAGAGGTGCGCCAATAGCTGTAACCACAAGCACTACCAGCAACAACCACGACCAGAAAAATAACTTTTACTGCCATGGAGAATGGAAACGGGGCAGGCTTATCGATCAGGATATCCTGATAAAGATTAATGTCCTGACTCATCAAAGCAGCTCCCGGCGCATCGCGCCACCGATAGCAAGCAATACCCGGTTAAGATCCGTCTCAGCAAGACCTGTAGGAATTTCAACAAAATCTGCTGGCCGGAAGGACTCCACCCTGGTCGCCAGATATTCATTCAAATAGTGGCAGATTGCGGGTATTTCTGTACCACATTGTGCCACCAGCAACCGCGACACCATAGGTAACAGAAAAGTACTCTCACAGAAATCGAAAGAGCGTTGAACTTCCAGAACGATAGCATCGAGCTGTTCAGACAGTGCTTCGTAATCACCCTCAGCGTAAGGCTCCAGGTCTTTCATACCAATACCGAATGAACGCGCCAGATATAATTGTCCATCCCGAACGATAGCCAACATCCCCTCGCTGGCGGCTAACCACAACAACGCAGTGCCACGCTCATCATTAACGCAGCAGCGACACAGATTACGTAGCGAAAATTCAGGGATATCAATGGCTGTCAAAGACAATCCAGCATCTTTAAACAACTGGACATAATATTTCAGCGCTGAAGCTCGTGAAGCAACGACATAATTAAGTGTTTTCCGATCCCCGGCAAAAGGAGCAACGTCAAACACATCAACAACTGCTTCCGCAGAAGGATAATCAAGATTATCCCTGATCTGCCAGCGTGCTGCATCACGCTGGTCAGCACCATCAAGGCCATCAAGATCAGCTTGGAACAATTGATAAGAATTCGGTATGAGAATAACACTGCATGGGTATTGGGCAAGATCATACTTACGCAGCACCACCTGCAACCAAGAGGCATGAGCTGAACGTCCTTCAAAATTACAGGATTCAGCAAAGATAATGGCAGGCTTCTGGCCGGACTGATAACGCATACCGACAATACAACCCTGCTCCTTTGACAGCATAACTGCAACCCGTGCATCTGCAGATTGACGTTTTTTCTTGAACAGAGCCAGAACAGCCTCCCATGCATTCTTTAATGATCGCTAATATTATGCCAAATTAAACCTTATTATCCCTTAAGAATCAACAAAAAAAAGGTAGCCGAAGCTACCTTTTTAATAGAAATTTTACGATTTTAACTTTTGTTTATAGTGTTTAATCAACTAGAGATTAGATGATTCTGACGCCAAATAGGACGCAACCCCTGCCCCATCTGCAACCATACCTTTATCCCCCTGAGTCCACCCAGCAGGACAGACCTCGCCATATTTTTCGTGAAACTGTAATGCATCGACCATACGCAACATTTCATCAATATTCCGGCCCAAGGGCAAATCATTGACAACCTGATGTCTTACCACACCAGACTGATCGATCAGAAAGGAGCCACGCAACGCCACTCCGGCAGGATCAAGTTCAACATCATAAGCTTTACAAATTTCATGTTTAACATCTGCAACCAGCGGATATTTTACCGGGCCGATCCCGCCTTCGGCAACCGGAGTATTACGCCAGGCCAGATGCGTAAACTGAGAGTCAATGGAGCATCCAATAACCTGAACATCGCGCTTTTCAAACTCAGCAATCCGATTACTGAAAGCAATCAGTTCGGTTGGACAGACAAAAGTAAAATCGAGGGGATAGAAAAACAGGACAATATATTTACCCTTGTAGTCAGACAGGGAAAAAACATCATTAATTGAACCGTCAGCCATGGCTGCAGCAGCAGTAAAGTTGGGGGCTTCTTTTCCGACCAGTACACTCATTTTCAAAAACTCCTCTCAATAGATGACGTTATAAGTAAGATTTACATGCAGTCTACAGAAATGACCAATACAGTCAAGCAAAAGATGACTATTTTTGTTTTACTTTCTTACTGCGCGGATGCGCCTTGTCATAGACATCGGTCAGGTGAGAAAAGCTGACCTTCGTGTAACGCTGAGTCGTTGAAAGCGAAGCATGGCCAAGCAACTCCTGAATTGCCCTTAAATCGGCCCCGGCATCAAGCAAATGGGTGGCAAACGAATGACGCAGAGCGTGAGGCGTCACATCAGCCGGAAGGCCAAGCTGCTGCAAACGCAGCTTAAGATTACGCTGGACACTGCGAACCGTCATGCGCTGCCCACGATGATTGAGGAATACGGCAGAAACTTCGCTTCGACCCCGCTCATCAAGATATTGACATAAGGCGCTCATAGCGGCACGGCCAACAGGAAGCAGTCTCTCTTTACGTCCTTTTCCCACAACACGTACCAAAGCGTTGGGAAAATCGAAAGAATCCTTATCAAGGCTGACGGCTTCACTAACCCGTAAACCGCAGGAATAGATCATTTCAAACAAGGCAAGATCGCGCAGCAATAACAGTCGGTTACCGGTACCAGGCTGATCCAGAAAAGTCGTCATCTGGTCAACGCTTAACACTTTGGGAAGGAATTGCTCGCGCTTGGGTGACGCTAGAGCATCTGCTGGAGACACCTGAATAACACCTTCGCGAACGGCAAAACGGAAGAACACTCTGACTGAAGACAATTTACGGGCGATACTGGTCCGGCTATTGGTTTTATGCAGGCCAGCAAGAAACTGCCTTAACACCAGAATATCAACGGCAGCGATATCCTGTTCCATAGTCAGCCCGCCCCCCCTGCTGGTCAAAAAAGCCGCCAGTTCTTGTAAATCGCGCATATAGGCACTAACCGTCCGCTCAGACAAATTACGTTCCGTGTCAAGATACTGTCTAAACCTTTTCAGATAATCCATGAGATTCCTTTATCCAGGCACTGACCAATGTCCCATCAATTGACGATACGCTTCTCCCGTGGCATACTTCAGAGCGTTATCAGATTTTTCACCGCATTCAACGGAAAAGAAAACCAGTGACCTATGGGCTACTTAATACTGATCCTTAAAGTTATACTGATCCTCTTTGTTGTCTTTTTGTTTATCGATTTTCTGACAGTACTCCTCACCTATTGCATCTGTTGGTACGAAAAGTCAAACGAGAACCCCAAACTTGTGGATAAACGTTTTCGTGGTAAAAGCCTGAAGCTCGTCCTCAAATTGATGATTCCCGAGATCATCTTCAACTGCTTTACGGTACTGATGATTCTGCCAGGCATGATCAACAGAAACACACATTACCTGCAGCGCGGCGAGACTCCGACCATTTTACTTCATGGTCTTTTTGACAATCAGGGTAGCTGGTTCTGGTTTAAATGGCAGCTTAAAAAATCCGGAATCAAGAACATCGTAACCCTGAACCTGTCATCCTGGCACAACGAAGAAGTATTGACTGAAATTCTGGCGAAAAGAATTGATGAAATCAGATTGCAGATCGGTGTCAACAGGGTCAATCTGGTGGGCCATTCCATGGGCGGCATCATAGCCCGCAACTATGTTCAATTACGTGGCGGGGCAGATAAAGTCGACAAAATCGTCTGTCTTGGATCTCCGCACCAGGGCTCCAAGCTGGCAACCTTCACCTTTGCCCCCCTCGGCAAAATACTGATCCCGGGAACCGATTTTTTAAGTCGCCTCAACAGAGCTCCGATTCCGGGTCATATTCGTATGACAAATATCTATTCCAACAAAGACAACATGGTCCAGCCCAATCGCTTTAATCATCTTCACTGGGGAACCGCCGTTGAACTTGATGATATGGGGCACACCTCACTGATCTACCGCAAGCCCCCGATTATAGCCACGATTTCAGCACTCAAAGGAGCCCCTCTGGAATGAACCGGCAATTGAGCGTCAAAACCAGCAGACACGTTGAATTCTGCGACATCACAGCTCAGATCCGCGAGGTTTTGCGTGAATCAGGCTGCCGCAACGGCCTGGTGTTCCTGTTTGTTCCTCACACAACTGCAGCAATTACCATCAATGAAAATGCCGACCCGGATGTCGTCAGCGACATGATCAACAGTCTGGACAAACTGATCCCACTGCAAGACAACTACCGTCATTGTGAAGGGAACAGCGCAGCCCACCTGAAAAGCAGTCTCATCGGCGCCAGCGAAACCATTGCCATACACAATGGCATCCTGCAACTGGGGACCTGGCAGGGGATCTATTTTTGCGAGTTTGATGGGCCCCGCTCCCGCGCGCTCAACATAAAAATCATTGAGGGTTAACAGGCCAGGCATGACAGACTCCAACACTCTCGTTCCACGCGTTTCACTGCAAAAACAATCGGACTACAATAACAACGAAGTCAAGGCAACGATCATCAGACTCCTGGACCCACTGGGAGGACTGGAAGCATTTGTCAGCAGTGGCCAAAAAGTCCTGCTGAAGCCAAACCTGTTAGCCGGAAGAGCTCCTGACAAGGCAGTAACAACTCATCCCGCCGTCGTGCGTGCAGTCGTAGAGCTATGCCTTGATTTGGGTGCACAAGTCGCGCTGGGCGATTCGCCCGGCATCGGCAATCTGGAAAACGTTGCCGGTAAAGCAGGGCTTCTTGACATTGTCAAAGATACCGGTATTACCCTTGCGCCTTTTGAAAAATCAGTCCCGCTTGCATCAGCCAAAGGCACATTTCACAAGCTGGAAGTGGCCCAGGACATCCTTGACGCGGATGTCATCATCAATCTCCCGAAACTGAAAACCCACCAGATGATGGGAATGACCTGTGCTGTCAAAAATATGTTTGGCGCCGTTGTTGGCTTAAGAAAACCCCGCCTTCATCTGCAGGCCGGAACCGACAAAGCCTTTTTTGCCCTGATGCTGCTTGAACTGAGTGAATTGCTGGCACCGACACTGACCATCGTTGATGCCATTGTCGGTATGGAGGGGGAAGGCCCGGGCAGCGGGGACCCGGTGAACATTGGTGTCCTGCTGGCCGGTACCCACTCCCAGGCGGTTGATACCGTAGCCACAGAACTGTTAGGACTAAAAACCAGTGAAGTATGGACCCAGCTACTGGCGCAGGAGACAGGGCGTCCCTATACAAGGCTGTCCGAAATCGAGCTGGTCGGGCACCCTCTTGACCAACTAAGGATCAGTAACTTTCGTCCAGCAAAAATGACCGATATCAACTTTGGCCTGAAAGGCAGCTTGAAGCGTTACCTGAAAAACAGTCTGAGCGCCAGGCCCGAACCCGACCCGCAACAATGTCGACTGTGCAATGAATGTGTTAAGCTTTGCCCACCTCAGGCTATGAAAATTGAGAATCAGAAACTGAAAATAGACTACGATACCTGTATTCGCTGTTTCTGCTGCCAGGAACTCTGCCCACACGGAGCCCTACATACAACTCAGGGACTACTACTGAAACTATACACTTTTTTCCACAAATAGAATTATCAAGTATCACAACCCAAAAGAGCCCCACGCACACTTAATGCCTGGGGCTCTTTTGGGTTAGATTTCAATCCGACGCTTAACGAACCTGAACGACTTCTTTAACTTCAGGAATCTTTTCCATCAGGTTGCGCTCGATACCCATTTTCAGGGTCATGGTTGACATAGGGCAGGATCCACATGCTCCGGTCAGTTTCAGACTGACAACGCCGTCTTCTGAGACATCGACAAGTTCAACGTCCCCACCATCTGCCTGCAGTGCTGGTCTGATCATATCTAAAACTTCAGCAACGCGTTCTTTCATCTGTTGTTTCCTCCGTGTTAATAATTGAGTTTACTGGTTAAGTATAGCCATATTTGCTCTTGCCAGGCAAGCAAGAAGTCATCGCAGTCCCAAGGCCTGGCTCACCGCGCTGATTTTCCGGGAACATAGTAATTCAGGGGTGCCGACATGCTTCCCCTGAACCAGAACCTTGAAACTATCCCCCATCCCCCCTTCCGGAACAATGAGATTTTTAAGACTCATTCTCAGAGCCTGAGCCTTTTGCGGGTCGGTTTCACGTTGTTCAAGTTCAAGCAGCATTTCCATGAACCCCAGCCCCATCAAAAACTGATACTGCATACCGAAATAAAGCGTTTTAAGCCCCCGCCGTGACCCGACATTTTGCAGCGTGGTAAAATCGACATGGGTGGTAATGTCCTGTTGCCCAACGTCCTGAAGAGGATTCTCATTGGTCTGATGCTGGCGATAACAGAGCAGGGTTCCGGCATGGCGCCACGGAGCATACAGTTCAGGCGCAGGGTAGCCGTAATCGATGGTAAGAACGAACCCCTTACGCAGCACTTCTGCAACCTCCGTCATCCACTGACGTGCCATAAGATTCACTTCACAACGATTGCCTTCAAGCACATCGATACCAAGCTCAGCAAAATATTCCTGTAATAAAGGAGTCGACAGCGGACGTAACTCTTCACCAGGAGGGTTGCCGACAATAAAAACTTCCTGCAACTGTCCACCATGTTTTTCAAGCAGGTGAACCGGAAAAGCATCGACCAGTTCATTACTCAGAAAACAACCGATCATCCCTTTTAACTGGGGTAACTCACACCACTCAACACGTCCCGCATCGATGTGAGCAGAAAGACTCTCCGCCTGACGCATTTGCCCCGCAGAACTGATTTCAACAATACGGTACGTTACGGCACTGTAAAATTCGGGAAAATCTTCGGCTATCGCGTCTAGAACATCGCACGCCAGATGACCATCACCGGCCCCCTGCTCTGCAACCGTAAATTGACACTTCCCTAATATCTGCCACATCTGCTCCAACTGGCGGGCAATGAGGCGACCAAAACAGGAATGAACATGGGAAGATGTATAAAAATCGCCCTGCTTGCCAATACGATTCCGATTGGTCATATAGTAACCATAACGAGGGTTATACAGCGCCTGCTGCATGAACTCAGCAAAAGAAATCCCTTCCTTTTCGGCAATCAGTGTCTGTAATTCAGTAACCAGGTTCTGCTCTCTCATATCAGCCATAAAAACCCTTTCAGCACAGGAAGCAATTGGCAAAAGCAAAGTATAGTCAGGCTCAAGCCCAAAATGCAACAGCATGGCGGGCCCCTTTCAAAATTCCATCACCGGCAATCACAGAAACGCGATTAGCTGTTCATGTCTTGAAATCACAAAGTATTCATGTCATTATGCTTGGCTGATTTAGTGGAGCTTGAAGGTTGAATTCTGGAAAACCTCACCCGTACCAGAAAAGGACTTATTCATGGCAATCATTACCATCTCCAGGGAAATGGGTAGCGGCGGCATTCCAATCGCACAGCAGGTGGCTGAAGAACTTGGCTATGCCTTAATTGATGGCAGTTCAATCGAAGAAGTTGCCTCCGAGTATGATCTGACTGCTGAAGCGCTTGAACTGACGGATGAGAAACCACCGGCATTTGTTGACACCCTTGATCGTAAGATTGAACTGGACGTGTACCGGATTCAGCTCCTGGTCCTTGAACGCGCCTATCAGGGAGATGTCATCATCTATGGCCGCGGTGGACAGGACCTGCTCCCCGGAATCGGTACAGTGGTCAGGGTAAGAGTCATCGCGCCTTTTGAAGAACGGGTTGAACGCTGGGCTGAACGGGAATGGTTAGACCCCGATCTGGCGCGCTCCCTGGTCCGCAGAAGCGACCAGCAGCGTGCCGGCTACATCAAATATTATTTTGATCGGGACTGGGATAATCCGCTGGATTACGACCTGGTTATCAACACCTCTAGAATGTCTAACGAAACAGCCGTCAGATTGATAAAAGAAGCGGCTCAGGACGAAACCCTGGACGCCAAGAGCGGCCCCTGTCAGGCTAAAATTGCGGATCTTATTATTCAGAAAAAGATCCAGATAGCCCGACTGGCTGATGACCGGATAAAAGATCTCTGGTTTACCATTGACGTCAGTGATGGGCACGTGACTTTGTCTGGACATATTTATAACGAAGAAGAACGGCGGGCAACCCTTGAACATGCCCACCAGGTCACCGGGGTTACCGGAGTGACCGACAAGCTGAAGATCGTTCATTACGATATCAGCAAGCGCTGAGTCCCACAGAGAAATCTACACTCAAAAGCGCCGGTTCTACCGGCGTTTTGCTTAAATATCTTTTAAATTTTAAAGGAGAACTGTTCAATGGCTGGACACAGTAAATGGGCCAACATCAAACACCGTAAAGGCGCTCAGGACGCAAAACGGGGAAAAATTTTCACCAAACTGATCAAAGAGATCACCATTTCTGCCCGGATTGGTGGTGCGGATCTTGAGTCGAACGCTCGTTTGCGCCTTGCGGTTGATAAAGCCAAGCAGGCCAACATGCCGAAGGACAACATTGAAAGAGGGATCAAAAAAGGAACTGGCGATCTCGATGGTGTCACTTATGAAGAAGGGACCTTTGAAGGTTACGGTCCTGGCGGGGTCGCCGTCATTGTCGAATTCATGACAGACAACCGCACCCGTACAGTTGCTGACGTCCGCCACGCGTTCAACAAATGCGGCGGTAGCCTTGGTGTCAGTGGCTCTGTTGCCTTCATGTTTGACCGTAAAGGACAAATCGTTTTTGGCGAAGGGAGCGATTTTGACCAGATTTTCGAAGCGGCCCTCGAGGCCGGTGCTGAAGATGTCAAAGATGAAGATGGCATGATCGAAGTCATTACCGCACCGAATGATTTTGAAGCCGTACGCAACGCCTTGACCGATAAGGGCTTCACCTCTGAATCAGCTGAAGTCACCATGATTCCACAAACCATGACCGCTATTGAAGGCAAACCTGCTGAGCAGTTAATGAAAATGATCGATATGCTCGAAGACAATGACGACGTCCAGAATGTCTATGCCAACTTCGACATCTCTGATGAAGAGATGGAAAGGATCATGGGCTAAGTTTCACTCATGAGAATCTTGGGTATTGACCCTGGCAGTAAGGCGACGGGCTACGGTTTTATCGAACAGTGTGGCAACCGCCTTATTCATATTGACAATGGGGCAATCTTCACGCGCAGCCAGGATGAACTGGCTGCGCGCCTGCAGCGTATTTATCAGACGTTGTGCCAGCTGATTGAACAATACCAGCCCGATGCCGTTGCCGTCGAACAGGTCTTCCTGGCCAACAACCCAGCCTCTGCGTTAAAATTGGGGCATGCCCGTGGAGTAGCCCTGTTGGCTGGAATCAACGCAGGATTGCCAGTGGCGGAATACTCTGCCCTGCAGGTAAAAAGTGCCGTTGTTGGCTATGGAAAAGCGGCCAAAAACCAGGTGCAGCACATGACAAAAACCTTGTTGAATCTGCCCGAAATAGCTCAGGAAGACGCGGCCGATGCCCTCGCCGTTGCTATTTGTCACGCCCACAGCCATCATCTCAACGGCCAGCTGGGTCATTCCAGGAACCAAGCCTTAGGAAAAAGAAGATGATTGCCTTACTCACCGGCACAATCGCCCACCGTACTCCGGAACAGATCGTCCTTGATGTCCATGGGGTTGGTTATCGCCTGCAGATTCCGCTATCCACTTTTTATGCGTTGCCAGAATCAGGGACCGTTCAGTTACAGGTGTTCACGCATGTCAAAGAAGATGCCATCAACCTTTATGGTTTTTCGACCATGGCCGAGAAAGACCTTTTTGTCCTTTTGATTTCGGTTTCCGGGGTTGGTCCCAAGCTGGCCAATACAATCCTGTCGCACATTCCCCCGCAAGAACTTGCTCTGGCTTTAAGCGAAGGAAACCTGACCAAGCTGATAGCAATTCCCGGCATCGGCAAGAAAAGTGCAGAGCGTTTGATTCTCGAACTTCAGGATAAAGCAACAGCCTACGCCGTCGGCTCAGCTATTGACCCAATGGCGACCAAACCTGCTGCGCATGAGGAAGATATCCATCAGGATGCACTGTCAGCCCTGATGAACCTGGGCTATAAAGAGAGTCTTGCCAGACGGGCGCTGAAAAATCTCAAAACACCTTCCGGAACCCCAATTGAAGAAATTCTCAAGGCGGCTTTGCAGGTTCTGTTAAAGTAAATGTAGTTATCTAGGCCGCTCAAAGAAAAGCGGGCAATCTTAGATTGTTCCATTTTAAGGACGCTTGCAGCATCCACCATGGTACCGATTGGCGCTGGTCTGGTCGCCATCCAGGCATCAGGCACTTCACCATGGAAAATGCTGGACCTGCCCTGTAACAGGACGAGAGCAAACGGAAAATCCAGAAAAATGAACACGGAGCAACTATGGACGAGCGCCTGATTAACGGTGAAATACAAGGGGATGAGGATCGATACGAAGCCGGATTGAGACCCAAATCGCTGCAGGAATACATTGGTCAAAGTAGAGCCAAACAGAATCTACAGGTCTTTATCGATGCGGCCCGTAAACGGAATGAAGCCCTTGATCATGTTCTGTTTTTTGGCCCGCCAGGTCTGGGAAAAACAACTTTGGCCAATATTATCGCTCAGGAAATGGGTGTTAACATTAAAAGCACCTCAGGTCCTGTCATTGAAAAAACCGGTGACCTGGCCGCGGTTTTGACCAACCTGGAAGAAGGAGATGTTCTGTTCATTGATGAAATACACCGTTTGTCTCCTGTTGTTGAAGAAATTCTCTACCCGGCCATGGAAGATTATCAACTCGATATCATGATTGGCCAGGGACCTTCTGCCCGAACAATAAAATTGGACATCCCCCGCTTTACCCTGGTTGGGGCCACCACCCGGGCAGGGTTGCTGTCGTCCCCGCTTCGCGACCGCTTTGGCGTCATCAGCCGTCTTGAGTTTTATTCCAATGAGGAACTCAGAACCATCGTCAAACGTAGCGCCAGCATTCTTAAAATACAGATCGACGATGAAGGTGCCATGGAGATAGCCCGCCGTAGTCGTGGAACCCCGCGCATTGTTAACCGCCTGCTACGCCGGGTCAGGGATTTTGCCGAAATCGAAGGGAATGGATTCATTAGCAGAGACTTGGCGGACCATTCCCTGAAACGACTCGAAGTTGACAATCAGGGGCTTGACTATATGGATCGCCTGTTGCTGCTTTCCCTGATCGATAAATTTGGTGGAGGGCCGGTTGGACTGGACACCCTGGCTGCAGCCATTGGTGAAGAACGCGATACCATTGAAGATGTTATTGAACCCTATTTGATCCAGCAAGGCTTTCTAAACAGAACCCCGCGCGGTCGGGTTGCAACGGAAAGCTGTTATAAGCATTTTCAGCGTTCCTTAAATAAAGAAGCCGCTAACGGACCGCTCTTCGGTTAAGAAGATCAGCATATGACAGCAGAGGATATTCAACAATTTGCCCAGCAACTGGCCAGCTGGTCTCACTCAATTATCGAACTGGCCCGTCTGCCGTTTCGCCGGGTGGAAACGTACCCCAAGATCAGCACAGACATTGGGACCATTCAGCCACCTCTGGTTTTCTGGATCAACCGCCAGAGCTTAATGGCTGGCGGTATCCTGCTGATTCCGGAAAAGGATGTAGAGCAATCGCTCACCCAAGGCAAGGCTTGTGGTGAAGCTCTGGGCCTTAACCACTTTGTCACCTGGGAAACATTACAAGTCAGAATCTGGAAAATCAGCGGGCAGGATGTCAGCGAAGAGCGTTGCCTGCCCCTGCAGGCTCCCGATCAGCCCGACACCTTTCGCTATTTACTCGAAGACGTCCTTAACGCGCTTAAACTTCTTGCCATTCTGGGTGCCGTTCCGCCGCAACAGTTGGCACCCCAATATTTCAACAATTTGTTCCAGATCACGCTGGAGCAGACGGCTCCAAGCCTAATTGAGGAATTTCGCAAGTTACGCTCAGAACACGACACCGTCAGAGCTCTTGACCTGGACCTCAAGGCCCATGAGGCAAACCGGCTGTTCCTGCTGAAAATTCTGGCCTTGCTGTTGTTTGACAAGCACCCGGAAGCAACCCAGCCGGAAAATCTTGAAAACACCATTAACAACAGTTTAGCCTACCTGCCAGCAGAGCTAAGCTCGATTCTGTTGCAGTCCAATGTGCCTGAAGCTCCACAGCTCCCGTTTGAAGCCGCCGTCGGTTTTCACCACCTGCTCATGCGTCTGCAACAGCTCAACTGGGTCTCTGACACCAGCAAAGCGGTTCAAAGTCTGGACAAACTCATGTTGAGCTGGTATGGCCGCGAATACATATGTACCGCTGGCGGTATCTGTATTTATCCTGAAGCTCCACAACATGAAAATTTCAGCCACTGCCTTCTGTCCGATCAACTACCAATACTCGCAGCAACGGGGTTGTTTGCCCGCGCGGCACAACAGAAACTGCCAAAGTTGATCCATGGGCCTGTTTTTCACTATGACCCGGAACCTTCAGAGAGTGGCATGCTTACAGCCCGCCTATTGAATCAACGCCCTCTCACCGGAGGAGAGCGACAGGAGATCGCCATCGGCCTGCGCAGAGCATGGCCCAGTCGACGTTTTACCATAAGGGCCGGGCAACCCTACTGGCTCTGGGAATGTATTTACCTGATGGGAATAATGCCACAACAAGCGCTTCTTCAGCTTGAAGTCCCTCTTCAGGCCTTGCAGTCTTCTGGGGACGATGTGTTCTGGCAGATCCTCTCGGAACATTTTTCTATCAGTCGGATTGAGCAAAGCACTCCTGAAAACGTTATGCTGCAGCTGACAAAAACGGATGAAACGTCAGCCTCTTGCACCATCGTTCATGAAGGGGAGCCACGCAATCTGGATCTCTATGACTGTGATACTGTCATAAGAGAACAGGTTCTATTGGCCTTACTGCTGCCTGATGATATTTTTGCCCTGCTCGGAAAGGAACTTCTGTGGCCCACAGAAAAAAACAGCAGCACAACCAGCGGGGAAATTGAATTATTTAGCCGCAGCACCTTATTTCAATTGTTTATAAGATTGCTGACAGTACCAGGGAAAAAAGCTCAGGAACTTCCCGTTGAGCACATTCCCCTTCCTGACAGTCACTACCTTAAAGAACTACAGTCGCTGTGGCAGCAACATCATAAGGAGCGTAAAAGGCCAGAGATCGACCAGATTCTGGCAGAACTTTTAAATTGTCCGGGCCTACAGAACCTGACGATTCCTCGCTATAATGTTCAAAGCAGTCAGCAAGCAATGTCTACCGATATCCCTGAGGATATCAGCAGGCAGATTAAAGATCAGATTTTTGCTCACGGCTGCCCTGACTTTCCCGAGCAATATTTGTATTTTCTCGACCACCCAAAGCTTGAGAAATTTCGTTTTACGCCACCGCTGCAGGCCAAAGGAAACATTCTGGGTCAATTTGAGCTTGCAGATGCTGACGGAAAACTGATTGAAGGGTATGGAGAAGAACTTGAACAGACCCTGCTGATCTGCTCTGCCATTGGAAAAAACAAACCAGAACTGCCAACGGACAGGTATCAGCTGACAACGCTGCTTGAATACTACAAAAAGGACTTAAACAGTTTGTACAAAACCCTGGAACAGGAATGCTACAGCCTGATCGGCAACCCCCAGACTGCCAAAAAACAAATCGTAAAAATCTGGCGAGAATTGAAGCTTCCGGACCCTTTATGGTTCAAGTAGTTTTCGGTCAGGAAACCATCATCCTGAGTTGAGAACTGATGCGTTGTTGCAAACAGAATCTCTGTTAATCCTGTCCATATTTTTCAAGGACATATTTGTATGCGAATATTACTTCATATATGCTGCGGGAATTGCGCTATCTACCCGGTCAGTATGCTGCGTGAACAGAATCATGACATCACTGGGTACTTTTTTAACAATAATATCCACCCTTATCAGGAGTTTGCCAGAAGGCTTGAAACAACCAGGAACTACGCCGAAAAGGTCAACCTTCCCCTTGTTTGCAATGAGAACTACGAGCTGGAAAACTTCCTGACCAATGTCGCCCAGGATCCTGCGAATCGATGTAAATACTGTTATCGCTCGCGACTTATGGCTACCGCCCAACACGCCCACAAGCTCGGGTTTGAAGGCTTCACCACGACGCTGCTCTATTCTCGTTATCAGAAGCATCAGGACATCCTTGAATACGGAATGCAACTAGCCACAGAGTTCAACCTGACATTTCACTATGAAGACTATCGGGTCGGCTGGAATGAAGGGATCCGGATTTCCAAAGAAATGGGGCTGTACCGTCAGCAATATTGCGGCTGTATTTATTCAGAAAAAGATCGGTATTATCCTAAAAAAAACAAGTTGGGTCGTGGTCCTGATAAAGGATAAAAATAACGCATCCCTTAAGGCGCCTGTAAAAATAGTATAACTTTATGATATCCTTTAACTAGTCATCGCCGGCCCTATTCAGGAGAAGGCGAATCTGTAGGCACTGGTAAACAAAGCGATGACCCAATACCAGAGCCTGTTGTTTCAATAATGGATGGTGGTCCGGTTGCAGATAAAACCTATTGTTCTGAACAAAATGGAGGATTCAAATGCTTGAACTTATTGAAAAAACCATATTAGCCGGGATTGGAACCTTAGCTCTTACCCAGAAGAAAGCCGAAGAACTTAAAGACGACCTGAAAGAGCGCCTCAACCTATCTGAAGAAGAAGGTAAAAAACTGCTGGATAAACTGCAGAGCGCCATCAAAGAGAATCAGGCCAAGCTTGAGGAAATGGCACAGGCTGAAGTTAAAAAAGCTTGTGAGCGTGTCGGGCTGGTGACTGAAGAAGAAGTCAGCAAGCTTAAAAAACGTATCGATCAGCTGGAAAAAAAACTTAACGCTCAGGAATAGCCAGATAACGCCAATATGTCACCAATAAACCGGATAAACCGAAACATTCGCTCCCTGAAACGTTACCGTCAAGTATTGACCATTCTCATCAAGTATGGTTTTGGCCACATTGTCGATCAACTGAACATCGACTATTATTTGCGGCTCGGAAAACGCATTGTTTCATTGGGAACGGCGTCAAAGGATATTGAGCGACTCACTCAGGGTGCCAGAGTCCGGCTGGCACTTGAAGAGCTAGGCCCGACGTTTATCAAACTGGGGCAGCTCCTGTCAACCCGTCCCGATCTGCTGTCCACAGAAGTTATTGAAGAACTGCAAAAACTGCAGGATCATATCCCTGGAGTACAGTACGAAGAAATAGCGGCTGTTATCCATCAGGAACTCGGCTATCCGATTGAGGAGCTTTTCCAGACCTTTGACAATCAACCTTTGGCAACAGCCAGCATTGCCCAAGTCCACCGCGCCACGTTGCCCAGCGGTGAGGAGGTCGTCTGCAAAGTCCGGAGGCCGGGAATTGAAAGCATCATCATGACCGATATGGACATTATGATGGGTCTGGCCTACCTGATTGAAAAACACTTACCAGGTGGAGATGTTTATGATCCGATTGGCCTGGTCAAAGAGTTCCGCCGGGCCATTAACCGCGAACTTGATTTTACCAGCGAAGGACGTACCACTGACCGCTTCTTGCTGAATTTTCAAAATGACACCAGTGTTAAAATTCCTAAGGTATTCTGGAGTTTTACGGGAAGAGCTGTTCTCACTTTGGAATATCTCGACGGGATTAAAATATCGGACCTCAAAACCCTCAATGAGCTTGGTTACGATCAGAAGAAAATTGCCCAGCGAGGAGCCGATAACTTTCTTAAACAGGTCTTTATTCATGGCTTGTTTCACGCTGATCCCCACCCCGGCAATCTGAAGGTCTTGCCCGACAATGTCATTGGAATTCTCGATTTCGGCATGGTTGGCAGGTTGGATGAAGACACCAAGTACCAGTTGACAGAGTTGCTGTTATCGATACTTCGCCGCGATGTTGATCATATTATTTCGCAACTGGTTTACTCCGGTGATCTGCACGATGAACAAAATTTGCGCGGATTAAAACGTGACCTGACCGAGTTTATCGACGATTACTATGACATTCTTCTGGAAGATTTGAAGGTCGGCAAGCTGCTTATCGACTTTATTGATATTCTTACTGAATATCAGATTAAATTCCCTGCCAACCTGATGTTATTATCACGCGCATTAATCGCTATGGAAGGTTTGGGCCGGCAACTCGACCCGGATTTCAATATGGTCGATCAACTCAAACCCTTTGCGGAAAATATCGTAAAAGAAAAGTTTTCAGCAGGTTATATCGGCAAGGAATTGACCAAGGTCATCCAGTCCTACCAGGCGCTCGGGAAAAGTCTACCTCTCGACATTAAAGAATTCATCAATCGGATCAATCGAAACAAATTCAAACTGGATCTCGAGCACCGCGGCCTGGAAAGCCTCATCCTTAATCTTGACAAGTCAAGTAACCGCATTTCTTTCAGTCTGATTATTGCCGCCTTAATCGTCGGATCCTCTCTGATTATCCAGATAGACAAAGGGCCCATGCTGTTTGGATTTCCTGTGCTTGGTCTGCTCGGCTATACCGTGGCCGGCCTGCTCGGCTTTGGCCTGGCCATAGCCATTTTACGTTCGGGTCGTCTTTAATCCCCTCTTACAACCCAATCCCCTGTGGTGTGTACGGCACACACTCTCATCATTTTCGTGTAGCAGTTGCAACACGGCCCTTTCAAAACGCAGCCGTCTTATAATTTCCCGAACAATATTGGATCCTTACATGAAATAAATTATTGGCAAGCGATTTGCATATTGAAATTTTCACAATATACCTCGCTTTATAAATAGATCGGAAAAACCATGATTCTTCAAAAGACCATCGCCAAGGTAACAACAATTTCTGGAATCGGGCTCCATTCAGGGGCACGTATTGATATGAAACTTCGCCCAGCAGGGGAAAACACAGGGATCGTTTTTCACCGTACGGATGGCGAGCAGGTTGTTGACATCAAAGCCTGTTCGGAAAATGTTGTTGATACACGCATGGCGACTGTTATCGGCCGCCAGGGATTATCGGTCTCGACGATAGAACATTTCATGGCCGCCCTGGCCGCTTTTGGTATCGACAATCTGCATGTCGACATCAATGGCCCGGAAGTTCCAGTTCTTGATGGCAGCGCAGCACCCTTTATCCGTGAAATCCAACAGGCAGGTGTCACCTCGTTGAACGCCAGTCGCAAATTTATTGCGATTCGCAAACCACTTGAAATCATAGAAGGCGAAAAACGGATCAGCATCATTCCGTCCCGTTTCTTCCGCATTTCATTCGATATAGCATTTGATCATGCTGCGATCGGGGTCCAGAATTACAGCCTCAAATTTTCTACCGAAAGTTTCTGTAAAGAAGTTGCGGCAGCAAGGACCTTTGGCTTCCTTCATGAGGTTGAGTATCTGAAAGCGAACGGTCTGGCTCGTGGAGGATCTCTTGACAACGCTGTCGTTATTGATGACAACGGCATCATGAATCCCGAAGGGTTACGCTACAGCAATGAGTTTGTACGCCATAAAATACTTGATGCCTGCGGTGATTTCAGCCTGATCGGATCCCCAATTTTAGGACATATCAAAGCATTTAAAGCCGGTCATGACCTCAATGCAAAAATGGTCAGAAAAATTGAAGAGAACCCTAACTGCTGGACGTACGTTGAATTCAACGAGCAGGCGCTCAAAGAAGCTCAACGTGGCAATGTCAAAGCTTACGCCGGTGATCTAGCGTGGCACAAAGCTTAACGGCGATAAACTAAATAAAAACAAAAAAGCAGCCCTATGGCTGCTTTTTTGTTTTTATCTCCTTTTACTTTCAGTCATACTGCTGAAACCATTAGGTCATCCGTTTTTTTCAGCTAAAATAGCATCATAACTAAGTCTTCTTTAGTCGATACTCAATTTTACCATTATTTGTCTTCAGGCTGACGATTGGCAATGAATACAGAAAAAATAAAGGATCCGTCTAAACGGAGAAGAAAGGAACTTCTTCTAACCGTTTTTGCCGCCATCCTGATTATCATCATTCCGCAATTTGAAGATCAACTGTTCAAATTGACGACGCAATTACCTATCAGTAACAGCATTATCGCCCTTGCGGTGATTAACATCAATATCCTTCTGGTTCTGCTCTTCCTGTTCCTGATCTTCAGAAATGTCTTCAAACTGGTTCTGGAACGAAAACGCGGCGTCCCAGGCTCCAGGCTCAGAAGTAAACTTGTCGGCGCCTTTATCGCCCTGTCACTTATCCCGACCATGCTGCTGTTTTTTGTCTCGGCCGGATTCATTAGCAACAGCATCGACAGTTGGTTTAACAATCAGGTTGAACAGGCGTTAGATGAATCCCTCGAAGTCGCGCAAACCTACTACCAGAATTCTGAAACCAATGCGCTGTATTATGCGGATCAGCTAAGCCGTATCATTAAGGAAGAAAAATTACTCAACGAAGCCAATCTCCCCAAACTCAAAAAACTGATTGTTGCCAAACAGGAAGAGTATAATCTTGGTATTGTTGAAGTTTTCTCTGCAACTCATGAAGAACTGGTGCGTGTCGCCAACCCCAAAATTCCCATAATCGATATTACCGAAGCCACCTCGGACCCGGTGCGTGAAGGATTACAGGGCATCCGTTTTTCGCAAATATCACCTGTCGGCAAAGCTGACCTTATTCGCGGTATTGTGCCGGTGCAGTCCAACTGGAATGCCAAAGATATTGTCGGAGTTGTGGTGGTTAACTATTATGTCCCCTACTCCCTGATTAACAAGATGAAGGAAATTGCATCATCTGTTGACCAGTACAAATTGACTAAGTCCATCAAAGGACAGATTCAACAAAGCTATGTGATTGTTCTGCTGCTGATCTCGTTGATCATCATTTTCCTGTCTACCTGGTTCGGCTTTCATCTTGCCCGCGGCATTACTGTACCAATCCAGGATCTTGCAGATGCGACATCGCGGGTTGCTTCCGGTGACCTGGATATTAAACTGGAAACGACCAGTACCGATGAAATCGGCACCCTGGTCAGCGCCTTCAACAAAATGACCGATGATCTGCGGCGCAGCCGTCAGGAAATCAGTTTTGCCAATGAAGAATTGCAGCTTTCAAACCTTGAGCTGGACAGCCGCCGCAACTACATGGAAATCGTTCTGGCCAACGTTACCGCCGGGGTCATTTCTATTGACCGCAACGGAAAACTGACAACCATCAATAAATCCGCAGAAAACCTTCTACAATTTAAAGCAGGTCAGGTCCTGGGACAGGATTTCCGTTCGGTCATACCGGTACAGTACCAACCTAAAATAATGGATTTATTTAGAGAGCTATTTTATTCAGAAAAAGGTACGGTAAGACAGCAACTGACGATCCCCATAGGTGCTGAAAAATATACTCTGATGATCAACCTGACAACCCTTAAGGACAATCAGAGCCATTTCCTTGGCACGGTTATCGTTTTTGACGACTTAACACAATTATACAAAGCTCAAAGAATGGCCGCATGGCGAGAAGTTGCAAGACGCATCGCCCATGAAATCAAAAATCCGTTAACCCCTATTCAATTGTCGGCTCAGCGGCTAAGAAGGCGCTATCTCAGTCGTTTTAGCAGCGAAGACAAAGTTTTTGATGAATGCACCCAGATGATTAGCCAACAGGTTGATGACCTGAAAAATCTGGTCAACGAATTTTCAAATTTTGCCCGCATGCCGGCCACCAAACCGACCGAAAACAATTTGAACGACGTTATTAATGAATGCCTTCCACTCTACCGGGAAGGTCATAAAAATATTGCCTTTGAACATCATCTGTATCCTGAGTTACCAACAACTAAATTTGACCGGGAACAGATTAAACGAGTCGTCATAAACCTGCTGGAAAATTCAGTGGCAGCAGTCGCAGATGAAGGAACAATTACAGTTGAAACAGACTATAATGCCGAACTGCAGATTGTCTCCGTTTCGGTCGCGGATACCGGCTGCGGGGTCCCTCCTGAAGATAAAAGTCGCCTGTTTGAACCATACTTTTCTACCAAAAAAACCGGAACGGGGCTAGGACTGGCCATTGTTTCCACCATCATTACCGATCATGGTGGCTACATACGCGTCAGAGACAACAAGCCGACTGGAACCGTTTTTACTATTGAACTACCAACCACATCAGCATAATAACCGCTATAAGAGGGCGTTTTAATGAAGCATGTTTTGATTGTAGATGATGAAGCGAGCATCAGACAAAGTCTTGAGGGGATTCTTGAAGACGAAGGATTCAGGACATCATTTGCAGCCACAGGGGAAGAGTGCCTCAACGTCATTCAGGCAGAAGATCCTGATTTGGTTCTGCTCGATATCTGGATGCCGGGAATTGATGGTCTGGAAACCTTAAAAGCTATCAAGCAGAAAAGGCCTGATCAGCTCGTGGTCATGATGAGCGGCCATGGTACTATTGAAACAGCCGTTAAAGCCACCCGGTTAGGCGCCTATGATTTCATAGAGAAACCTCTTTCCCTGGAAAAAGTTCTGCTCTCTATTCAGAACGGTCTGAAAATAGGCGACCTGGTCGCAGAAAATACCGCCCTGAGGCAGAAGATCAATAAAGAATACCAGATGATTGGCGCCAGCCCGGCTGTAGAACGCCTTAAACAACAAATCAAAGTCGCCGCCCCTAGTTCCGGCTGGGTACTGATTACCGGAGAAAATGGTACCGGCAAAGAATTGGTTGCCAGAGCAATCCATAATCAGTCTAACCGTAACGATAAACCGTTCATTGAGGTCAACTGCGCCGCCATTCCTGAAGAGCTTATCGAATCAGAGCTGTTCGGACACGAAAAAGGTGCATTTACAGGAGCTACTGCGGCCAGGAAAGGCAAATTTGATTTGGCCAATACCGGCACCCTGTTTCTCGATGAAATAGGTGATATGAGCCTTAAAACCCAGGCAAAGATTCTTCGCATCCTTCAGGAGCGTAAATTTGAACGTGTCGGTGGCAGCCGCACTATCGAGGTTGACGTTCGTGTTATTGCCGCTACCAATAAAAATCTAAGAGAAGAGATAGAGTTGGGTAATTTCAGGGAAGATTTATATTTCAGGCTAAACGTTCTTCCCTTTGTTGTCCCGCCACTGCGCAGTCGCAAAGAAGATATTCCTCGCCTGTGTAAACACTTTCTTCATTATTTCTGTGGAAAAGAAAGCAGAGAAATCAAAACCATTTCCAGTGAGGCCATGCAAGCCCTTGTACAGTACCGCTGGCCAGGGAATATCCGCGAGCTGAAAAACCTTATTGAACGGCTGGTCATCATGACTCCTGACCTTGAAATAACACTAGAAGATATTCCCCATGAAATACTGAAAGTACATAATACTGCTGAAAGCAGCTCCTCAGCAGAAATGGTAGATGAAATGCCTGACTCCTACCGTGATGCTAAAGAAATGTTTGAAAAACAATTCTTGCTTGAGAAGCTAAGGAAAAACAACTGGAATGTATCAAGAACGGCAGAGGAGATTGGACTCGAGCGCTCAAACCTCCATCGTAAAATCAAAGCTTACGGGATAGAGTCTGAAGTGTAATTAGTCGGCCCTGAAAAAATTAGTCTGATTCAATTGAAAAAAACAACACCCAACAACCTCAGGTTGTTGGGTGTTGTTATATCAAGATGGTACCCGGGACGAGACTTGAACTCGTACAGCACGAATGCCGAGGGATTTTAAGTCCCTTGCGTCTACCAATTCCGCCACCCGGGCTTATAACGCAAATGTCGCGATCTGTCGCTTTTCTCACAGACCGCGACATTATAGTCATTTAAACCGATTAGTCAACAGTTACAAGGTATGAAACTGAATAATTATCACCTTTGTAAGTCCAAGAAAATTTCAAGGTTCCCCTTGCTGGAGCATTCGTGTCTCCTACTGCGCTATCAGAGAGAATAAAAGTATAAATTGGAGCTCCGATTACGTTTGTATCTAGATAATCAGTATTTGTAGTCCCTGTTAGCTTCCCTACGTCACAAGTGACCGTAATTTTAGTTCCTGAAATTGGTGGATTGTAGCGTGCATCATGCAGCGAAAAATTAATGACCTGCGATCCACCATCAGAAATATAGAGAAAACCAAGAGGAAGACCATTGGAACCGACACTTAATACAGGCTCCCCCGTATACAGGATATCAAGGTATTGAGAAATGCGTTTATTACTATCCCAAACATTATTCATACCGTCAAAAGTACCATCCTGGTTACGGTCGACAATTAGATCCTCAAAACTTGCATCATACGGAAATCCGGCAGTCTCAGTACCATATGCGATACTTTGGGAATCATCATCCATATCGAGATGAATGTCATCATAGGTATCGTCGAAAGATTCTCCACTATTGTACAAGCCGTCGGCATTAGAGTCCGTGAACTCCTCCTCACCGTCGACAACAGCTACCAGAGTACACAAACCGTCTCTAGGATTATTTGTATCGTCAATAACTTCATTAAAATAACTCAAATAATCAGATATTACATCTTGTTCTCTTTCGATGATAGCAGTTGACACCAAAGAAGGAACAACATCTTCAGGCATAGGTTGCTGAGTTCTAAATTGAACACTTCCTTCACCTTCAGAATCAAGATTTACTGCCCGGTCGATAGCACCACACTCACTATAGAAAGAGACTGAAGTTCCCTCTAATACGTTAAAGTTCCCGTAACGATCTGCAATACGGGCTGTTATGCTTGCAGTGATACCAGCATAGTCAAACCCTTCAAGATTAAGCTTGGTAGTGGAAACAGAAAAGTGACCTTCAGATGGCACACCGCCTCCAATAGCAATAACGCCACTGGAGGTAGACAGCGTCGTGCCGGTAACTGTGGCATTGATAGTAACGGTTCCCGGGATAGTTCCACTATGAAGAACAGTTGTTGCGTAGCCATTGACTGTCCCGACATCAACAGCAGTGGCACCGACTGTAGAACCTATGTATTCGCCGCCATTAGGACCACTCAAAGTCATATGGACAGTTTGACTACCAAGAACTGGGTCGCCATTGGTATCTTTTACCAGAAACTTGACTACAGAGGTCTCATCACCACCAGAACCCTTGATAACAACAATTTGAGGAGTGGCTGAATCGAACTCAATACTTCCCGCATCAGCCCCTGTTACAATTACGGCAATAGTATTAGTAGCTGAACCAGAGGTCGCAGTAACAGTTGCAGTACCAGCAGTTGTTGTACCTGCAGAAAAGGTTGCTTGTGCTTGACCACTTGTCCCAGAAACCGAAGCCGAAGTAACGATCGTTCCAAGATTACTGTTATCTACGGAAAAGTTCACATTTGTACCGGATTGCATCGGGTTATTGTTACTATCCACAACTGTAGCAGTTACAACAGATGTACCACCTACAGTAATAGTCGATGGATTAGCGACAAGAGTGATGCTGTTGGCAGCAAGAGCGTTGGATATCTCAATGGCAAGGGGATTAGAAGAAATAGAATCCTCTGCTACAGTAGCAGTTACCGTAAGAGTCCCCTCAATATTATTAGCGGCCAGAGTGGTATTCAATATGCCACTAGAGGTAGTAATGGGAGATCCAATGGCCCCAAGAGACGGCGCACTTAGTGTAAAATCAACCGTTTTACTCGACGAAATTAATTGGCCACTACTGTTTAATAACCGAGCAGTAATAGTAACAGAATCCCCTGTTCCAATAGTCGCAGCGGCAGTAGATAACGCGATATAACTCACAGCTACAGAATCCCCCGTATTACTAGGGGTATCAGGATCATCCGAAGAGCTCGACCCACTCTGCTGCCCACAGCCAACCAACGCCACCAACATTACAACCAGAAATATTTTAATAAGCTTTACCACGAAAAACCCTCCCTTCGGTTTATATCCACCTGAAAACTTCACACATTCTAATAAAACACTATTTATAAAGCTACATAATTTTTATAATTTTAATCCTGAAAATAAGGATTATCGTACTGTTACCTTGCAAAGATAAAAAGTTCACCTTTTACCGTCGTGAAAACGACTGTTTACAGGTTCTTGGTTTTAAAGAAAACTCAGTTCGGGCTTTTCATTCAGCAGTCCATGCTTACAGCTAAGAGAAAAAAACAATTCTAGCCCCTTTTGATGATCTGGACCTAGGGAGTAATCGATACCTCGCCAATAGCCAGCACAATAATCTATCTCAGTACCTGTGAAGCCAGCCTCAATTGCAAGGTTTCGTAGATCTTCCAGAGATCGGCTTAAAGCCTGATGTAATTGTCCTTTGGCTGATTCAAGCTGTGCAGCTTTCTGTTGGGCACTGTCACGGCGCACTATCCACAGGGCAAAAACAAAGGGCAGACCAGTTTTTTCATACCACATTTGCCCCAGATCATAAATCTGCATTCCCTCAGGCAGGCTTCGAGCCTGAGCCATAGCACGATCACCGATAAGCAGGCCAGGCTTACCGGCGGCAATCTCTGCCTCTACCGAAGCGTCAGGAATCTCATCATGGACAGTCTGGTGTCCATAATATTCGAGCAATAAAACCCTTAGCAGGTTTACTGAGGTGGCTGATTCCCTGGTTAAAGCAATTGTTCTACCGACTAGTTGCTCGGGGGGAGCAGGACTAAAAAGTAAAACACTATTGACAGGTCCGCTTGAAGAAATAGAAAAATCTGGAAGCAGGCAGTACTTGTCTGCATGCAGGGCATATTCAAAAGAAGATGACGGACTGGCATCAAGCTCCCCTAGTTGCAGCATGCGGTTTAAAGAAGAAGGGACACCTGCAACGAGGCGTCCCTTATATCCCTGATTTCTTAAGTACTGAAAAAAAGGTACACAGTTTAAATAAGAAATATATCCAAGTATCAGCTGCTCAGTAGAGGTCATTACTTAACTCGTCAAATCTGGTCAGAACAAACAGCTACAATTTCCTCAACCGGTAAAGTTAAATTTTAGTCCGTTCAAGAAAATTGGTATCGAAATTTCCATCGATAAACTCCTTGTTGTTCATCATTTTCTGATGAAAAGGAATCGTCGTTTTGATGCCTTCAATAATATACTCATCAAGGGCACAAGCCATACGTCTAATAGCCTCCTCTCGAGTATCCGCATGAACGATCAATTTCCCAATCATGGAATCATAGTGAGGCAATACCGTATACTGATCATACAAGGCACTTTCAACACGAATCCCCATGCCACCGGGAGTATGATAGCCAGTAATTTTCCCAGGACAGGGAGTAAACTTGACCGGATCTTCAGCGTTAATACGGCACTCAATCGCATGCCCGTTGATTTTTATATCATCCTGCGTGTAGCGCAGAGGGATCCCCGCTGCAGAGCGAATCTGCTCTTTGATAATATCGACACCAGTTATCATTTCTGTCACCGGATGCTCAACCTGAACCCGGGTGTTCATTTCCATAAAGTAGAAGCTGCCATCGGAATCAAGTAAATACTCGACCGTTCCGGCACTACTGTAACCAACAGACTTGGCTGCTGCGACAGCACATGCCCCCATCTGCTCACGTTGTTCAGGGGTCAGTACCGGGCAGGGCGCCTCCTCAATAAGCTTTTGATGGCGGCGCTGGATAGAACAATCGCGTTCACCTAGGTGCACGACATTACCGTGCTTGTCACCAAGAATCTGGATTTCAACATGGCGCGGATGCTCACAGAACTTTTCGATATAAACGTCAGCGCGACCAAACCCGGATTGCGCTTCAGCACGGGCAGTTGCCAATGCATTGGCCAGGGAACCAGGAGAATGAACGATTTTCATGCCACGACCGCCACCACCAGCAGACGCTTTGATGATAACAGGATACCCGATTTCATCAGCAATGCGCTGTGCTTCTTCAGTAGTTTGGATACTTTCATTTGTACCGGGCAAAATCGGAACTCCCGCTGCAGTAACCGTCTGACGGGCAGTAATTTTATCGCCCATCATTCTCATGTTATCTGCAGTTGGCCCGATGAAAGTAATTCCACACTGCTCACAGATTTCAGCAAATTCAGCATTCTCCGACAAAAAACCGTAGCCGGGGTGAATCGCATCGGCATCAGCAATCTCAGCGGCACTGATAATCGCCTTCATATTGAGGTAACTAGCCGAACTGGGTGTCGGACCAATACAGATACTCTCATCAGCAAGACTGACATGCAATGCTTCGCAATCGGCCTCGGAATGGACGGCAACAGTCTTGATGCCCATCTCCTTGCAAGCTCTTATGATACGCACGGCGATTTCGCCACGATTCGCTATTAATATTTTATGAAACATGTTTCTGGACTCCTTAATGGGGTATCAGTTCAAAACCATCCGTTTTCAATAAGGAGCCGCTTTTACAGCTTTTCAACCAAGAAAATATTTTCGCCATACTCTACAGGATTGCCATCATCTTTCAGAATTTCTACAATACGACATTTGAACTCTGCCTCAATTTCATTAAACAATTTCATTGCTTCAATCAGGCAGATAACCTGTCCAGCTTCGATAATATCGCCTACTTTGCAGAAGGGATCAGCATCAGGAGCAGGTTTACGATAGAAAGATCCCACCATAGGCGCAGTAATAGCGTCATAGGGGCTTGGTGATGGAGCGTCTACCTTCGCCTGCGCAGCGGCAACAGGTGCTCCCGGAGCGGCAGGAAGCGCAGCAGCCATACTGGGCATAGGTGCCGCAATCTGAATAATCTCTTTATCGGGTCCACGCTTGATATGTATTTTATCATCACCGTTTTCAAGCTTAAACTCGGTGATATCAGTGTCGGTAATGGTTTTTATTAAAGTTTTAAGATCTTTAAGGTCCATGTCGTCCTCCTGACCATTTAGGCGAATGTTTAATGTGCACTAATCAATAAAAATGTCCCGGTTTATAAGGTCCGGCTTAGATAAAACCAGTTAAGAATTGACAATTATCTGCGCAATATCTCATGCAGAAACGAATTGATCAACAACCCGCCTGGCGGAACAGTTTAGGGATACGGGTTAGCAATTCATACCCTGATGCAGTAACAATTACACTGTCCTCAATTCTGACCCCACCAAGATTAGGAATATAAATACCTGGTTCTATGGTAATAATCATCCCTTCCTGTAAACTTTCTGTCGACCTTGATGATACAGATGGAAATTCATGAATATCAAGACCGACACCATGCCCCAAGCCATGACCAAAAAACTCACCATAGCCTTGTTCTTTGATATAATCCCTGGCAATCTGATCAAGTGTAGCAATTTTGATTCCAGCCTTGACTTCACGTAAAGCGGAATCATGAGCTTCTAGCACAATATCAAAAATTTGTCGAAGCTTTCCTTCAACATTACCGACAGCAACGGTTACCGTTTCATCCGAACAGTAACCACCAACCCTTGTCCCAAAATCGATAGTAACCAGCTCACCATCCTTAATAATTTTATCGCTGGCAACTCCATGAGGTAAGGCACCGCGATCTCCGGAAGCAACAATGAAATCAAAGGAATTTTCTTCTCCGCCTAACCGTTTCAAGGTGAATTCAAGCTCAAGAGCGATAGCCTTCTCACTTACGCCTGGAACGATCTTGGGTAAAACGGCTTCAAACGCCTGGCGATTAAGATCAGCCGCTTGCTTCAGGAAGAATATTTCATCGCTGTCCTTACAGGCACGCAGCGCTTCAAGTTCTGCACCACAAGGAACCAGTTCAGTCTCGGAAGCAATTAGCCCTTTTAGTTTATCAAACAGCGCAACACTGATTGCATCAGCATCAAATCCGGCGCGAGCGAGGCGTAATGAAGCAAGCTCATCGGCGACCGCCTGAAGTTTGTTGCTATAGCAAACAACACGATCAGCAATAACCTGATTTTGGGCCTGAGTAGTGTAACGGGAATCGGTTAGAAATATCGTTTCTGAAGAGGTACATATAAAAACGCCATCGGTTCCGGAAAAACCGGAGAGATAACGCACATTGGTCATTCCAAAAAAAATAAGAGCAGCAAGTTGACGCTCTTCCAGAATGTGACGTACCGCAACGTGCCGATTAAAATAGTTCATATAATTACTGTTTCAGGTTAATAATGGATTAGCTGTACTTACAAATAACCAACCTAGCGTTCAAAAAAATCAAAAGGCTAAATCAAAGGCTAGCCATCAAAGTTCCGCTCGCAATGCCGGTGCTTCACGCAGGAGCAGATAACGCCCTTTTCCGAAATTGCCATTGCGATCAAGAATCAGTGCGACAAAATATTCTTCCGTCACAACATGCAAAATTATAAAAAACCTGTCAGTTTTAATAGATACTTCAGAAAGATCGCCCAAACTCAGAATTTCGGCAGCACGACTGATTTCCTTTGAAATATTACTATATTCTATTCCCACTAGGTTAATATCAACGGGAACATCCTCAGCCAGAAATTGGTCAATGGCAATCCCATCAAATCCCATCAGGACAGCCCCCAGACCACCGGAGCATTGACTGACAATCTTTTCGAGAACCTGCTTAAACATGTTCCCTCCTTTTAGCAATATTAGATAATAATCGGTTTAACTCAGCAAGGACGGTACTGTCATCAAATTCAGTCACACTCACAGGGACCTGCGTCAAAGAAGCATCAGCACAGGTTTGCGTTGCCGGACGATCATACTGCACATCAACAGATTCGCCAGCCAGGATATCATCAACGGCATCAGCAGCGAAACTCTCAGTAGCATCTTCACCCGTTTCTGTTTTTTCGATTTCCCGGATTTTCCTTCTAAATTCAAGATTTTCCGGTTCCTTCTCTAACAGCTGACGATACATGATAAGAGCTTCTTCATGCATCCCCTGTTTTAAATGGAGTTCTGCTATAGTTGCTGAGATCAGGGGACTTGGCTCTAAATTTGGAGAAACACCGCTAGATTCATCTGTTTCAGGTGCCTGAACATCATCGATTGTTTCCGGCAATGACAGAATTAATTTGTTAATGACGGGATCGGCAGGGCTATGATCTCGCGCAGTTAGCAAAATTTGACGCGCGTCCTCATAATGTTCCAGAAGAATTTTCACCCTGGCATAGCCCACAAGAGCTGCAAGGCTTTCCGCGTCAAAAGTAAGAGCCTTCTCGAAAGAATCACAGGATAGTTGATAATCGCCTTTTTGACATTGAATCCTGGCCAGGACAACATACCCGGCCGCTAAATCGGGGTGCTTTTCCAGCCCATTAGTCAAAATCTGCAAAGCGTCGTCAAACAACCCCATCTTTCGGTAAATCTCAGCCAACGATACAAATATAGTTGAATTCGGATCCTTAATCAGGATCTCAGTGTAAGCGGCTACTTTACCTAACAAAGAGGTTTGCTGATCAACAGTCATAAAGTCCCCTTTCCATTTATGACAAGATACGATTAAGTTGTTGTGGTAAATCCGTTACCATTTCCATTTGAGCTTGCCCGATGCCAACGTTGAGCACCATTGTAAGCTGCCCTCCCTTGACTTTTTTGTCCCTTTGCATCAACTCAACATAATCATCAAGTGGATATTGAGGAGGAATAACCGGCAGGTCAAGCGCAATCAACAGGCTAATAATACGCTGAATATCTTCTTCGGAACACAATCCGTTAAGGTGAGATAAACGTGCGGCAACGACCATACCAATAGCTACGGCTTCACCATGTTTAAAGTGCCCGTATCCGGCAAGCTTTTCTACGGCATGGCCGAAGGTGTGTCCATAATTTAGCAAAGAACGGACCGACCCTTCTTTTTCATCACGAGAGACGATATCAGCCTTTAGCTGGCATGCAGTCTTAATTGCGAAAATAAGCGCCTGAGGATCCTGTGCCTTCAGTTGTTCTTTATTCTTTTCAAGCCAACAAAAAAAATGGTTATCAAACATAACTCCATATTTAACGACTTCTGCAAGTCCAGCAGAAACCTCACGAGGAGCCAATGTCTTTAGGGACAAAATATCAATAAGGACTATTTCGGGCTGATAAAAAGCACCGATCAGATTCTTCCCTAAAGGATGATTAACAGCTGTTTTACCGCCGACAGAACTATCTACCTGCGATAGCAGCGTTGTGGGAACTTGAGCGTAAGGGATACCTCTCAATAAGCAAGCTGCGGCAAACCCGGCCATATCACCTACAACGCCTCCACCTAGGGCAATAATGCCACAACCGCGGTCAAACTTGTTCTGGATCAGAACATCAAAAATACCACACAAGGACTCGATATTTTTATATTCTTCACCATCAGGCACGTTATAACGAAGCACCTGAAAGCCACTGGCAGTCAACTCAGAAGCTAACCGCTCCCCATAAAGAGCATCTACAGTTGGATTGGATATAACGGCAACCTTTCCAGGAAATTCAACCTGCCGTAATTCGCTACCCAACGTACCCAGTACACCAGAGCCAATAATAATTGGATAGGACCTTTCCCCCAGAGGTACCGTAATAATTTCTGTCATAGCTATCCTATCAATTTTAAAAAAAAAGGGCAGGTCACCCTGCCCTTTCCGTAACCAAACAGAATTGTTTAATTATCTTTAACAATTCTCGGTGTAATAAAGATCAATAATTCGGCTCGTGAGGTAGACTTGGTATTTGATTTAAAGAGATACCCCAGTACCGGAATATCCATCAACCATGGAGTCCCGCTATCCCCCTCTGTCACGTTTTCAACGAAAATACCACCGATGACTGTGGTTTCACCATCGTGAACAAGAACTTTAGTTTCAGCCTTTTTAGTATCGATACTGGGAGCAGAAGCACCAGTAGTCGTCGAAGGAGAATCATTAGTAGTAAGGACTTCCATGATAATAGAATCATCAGGATTAATAACCGGTGTGACTTCAAGCTTCAATTCTGCGCTGACAAATTCAGTTTTGGTACCCTCAGAACTGGTTGTCTCGTAAGGTATAGTTGTTCCCTGGCTGATGGTCGCCTTTTCACCATTTAACGTAGTGACCTTAGGAAGAGAAACGATTTTTAACTTCCCGGTGCTCTGCAACGCAGAAATTCTCAGATCCAAAACCGTCTTATCAATTCCGATTCGACCGAGAGTAATACCTGCACCCAGACCAGGATCTGACGCAGCAGATCCAGCCCCAGCCGGGAGATCTACCAAAAAGTTACCACCTAAACCAATGCCAGCATTCTCTATATATGTACCCTGATTAGTAAAATCCAGCCCCCAGTTTACCCCGAGATCACGGCTATATGTCGAGCTGACTTCAACTATACGAGCTTCAATCAGAACCTGTCGCTCCGGAGTATCCAAAATAGCGATCAGTTCTTTGGCCTTTTCAATACGCTGTGGGATATCAGTAATGATTAGATATTTATTACGTGCGTCTTCAGTAATAGAGCCACGATCACTTAAAATTTCTTTAACCGGACCAGATACGCTCTTGAGATCAGCATAACTTACGGTGACAACCTCTGTAGCTAATGGCTCGAGTTTTTCCTGTGAACTTTTAGCAGTTAACTCCGCTTCTTTCATGGAACGGATGGTATCTTTAGGAAGGACACGTACAACATTACCCTCCTGAACCATGCCAAGGCCGGTAACATCAAGAATAAGATCAAGCGCCTGATCCCAGGGAACGTCAATAAGGCGTAGAGTAACATTACCCTTAACCTCATCTGAGGCGATAATATTGAGATCACTAATTTCAGCAATAAGCCTCAGGATATCACGAATATCGGCACTATCGAAAACAAGTGAAGTTTTTTCGCCAGTATACTGTTTAGCGCTAGTGCCTGAATTACTGATAACCACAGGACCGGCAACCTGAGCGCCAGACATTCCAGATTGGGATGGCACTGCCACGGGAACATTTTCGACCGGGATCGAATCTCCTACAACAGAGATTGGCATCGTTCCGGTAATGGCAGGAGCCGCTTTCGCGAATTCACCATCGACAACCGAAAAGACAAATCCTGCGGCAGATTTATTCAACTCATATGCCTGTTCCCCTTTCAGGAGGACAACGAATTTAACAACTGGACTGCCACCGGCATTAATCTGATAAGGGGTCACTGAATAAATAGCGCTGGGGAACGACAAAGTGTCAAATTCACGTCTTAATGCTCGGGGCAAAATGGCGTTCTTTACAGAGAACTGAACCTTACGACCATCCTGAATAGGTGTCGTTACAGTAGCATTACCATCAACAGTAATGTTTAATAATGACTTACCACTATCGGAGCTAAAATCTATGGCGGAAATCTTAGCTTCCCCTTGTACTTCCGGCTCTGTCATTGCATCAAGTGCTGTTTGTTCAGAACGCTCCCAGGTAACAGACACCTGCCCTGGCAGAATATCCACATTAAAGACCGGAAAGTTGCTCCCTTCAACATCAAAAACAAAGCGGGTACGGCTATCAAGCGGGCCACTGCGCAATAATTTAAACCCGTCCGTTAAAAAATCTGTACGCGAATGTTTTCCAGGAGCAACTCCATACAGATCGACAACGAGTCGCTTAGGGGAATCGAGGGTAAAATACTTGACCTGGTCAATACCAGCGGTTGCTGACAGCACAACCTTTTTCATAGAAACATCTACTAGCGAAAAAGAATCCGCAGCAAATGAATGTGTAACCAGTGCAACCGAAAATAACATCATTAATAAACTGAGGAGCACCGCGTTTCTTCTCATATCATTTCCCCTAAAAGTCAATCGTGTATCTCAAACCAGCGAAAATTAAGTAGCTCTACATTACAATATAACGATAGTCTATAACTTCTTTGCCAGTCATATTATCCTGCCCGGCTTCCTCGACAACAATGCGATCAGGACTCTTTTCTATACGCATTCCATTCTGATCAATATCGATAATTTTTGTTTGAATATCTTTAACAATTCCGCCATTCATACCAATAAAATCATCAACTTTGACTGTGTAACTTTTGCCGTCTGGAGCCTTAACCATGGCGTGCGGGATCCCACGTACAACCATAATAGCAAGCAACCTGAATTGTTTCAGTTCAAACTTTTCAAGAGGGCCTTTCAAACTTTCAGGTCTGACCTTTTTTACAACTTCAGCAACAATAGGTTCCTTGGTGACCAAGGGTTCAAACGGGTCGCGTCGTCCTTGCGGACTGTAAACAAAAGTGTCCTTTGCTATGGTAATTGAACGATCAGCGACCGTCCCGATCACAGGTTCACTAATCGGATCCGCAGCAACAAGAGGGCCCGTTAATCCAAAGACCAGAAAAACAGTAAAGTAAAAGCAGATTCTCAGAAAATGTGATTTCATTATTTCTTACCACCTTTCTTCTGCTTATCAGGAGCTGCCGCGGGCGGAGTATCAACAAAACGGAACGTAACAGCCCGGCAGTCAATGGAGAGAGTTGTTTTGCCGTTATCATCCTTAGGAGACCCTAAGGATAGGCCTTGGATATTGACAATCCGCTCCATCTTGCTGACTGAATCGAAAAAAGCTCCAGCTTGATGATAGGAGCCAGAAAGTTTAAGCTCAACAGGCACTTCAGCGTAAAAATCTTTGGAAATTTCTGAGGTCGGTTTAAAACGTACAATTTCCAACCCTTTTTGTCTGGCAAGGTTGGCAATTCCAGTAAGCAGGTTCGGAATTTCACGCTCAAGGGGCAACTCGCCCAAAGCTTCTTCAAGACGTACCTGCATTTTTTCATACTCAGCCTTATAAACTTCGAGATTGTTAGCAATTTTTTGATTCTTAGCCAACAATGCCTGAGCACTTTGTTTCCTAGAAAGCAACCCCTCATATTCTTCAAGCTGCCCCTGATAAACACCAAAATAAAACCCGCAACTGATCAGCCCCATAATAACCAGAATAATGAGAAAACGCTGATAGGCTGGTAGATTTATTATCTTCTCAACTCTTGCATCCATTTAAACGCCCCACCTATTTCGTTGAAGGTGACTCAGAGTTGCAATCAAGGGTAAACTTCTGCATCTTCTTGTCACCAACTTTAGTCTGTTCAGTTACCGAAAGTTCGATCTGTTGATAATACGGTGAAGCATCAAGACTCTTCATAAACAGAGCAACTGTTTTTTCTGTATCGGCGATACCAGACAAGGAAATCCGCCCACCCGATTCTTTAAAACTAGTCAACCAGAGATTATCCGGTAAGGAGGAACTTAACTCGTCAAGCAAATGAACCGGCCCTGACTTATTCTCCTTCAGACTGGCAAGAACGGCCAATTTCTTTTCAAGATCGGCCTTCTTCTGTTCAAAATCTTTAACTTGGCCAATCTTTTTTTGTAAAGCGCGGTTTTGTGTATCGATCTGAGCTATATCTTCCTTAACGCTGGCAATGGCTGAACTTTTCTGGAAATATAATGTCCCACAGGCAATCACTACAAGAATGAGACACAAGAAGAGCACAGATATCTGTGCGCGTAAACGTTCTTTTTTTTGAGCAGCCCGGACCGGTAACAGATTAATTTTTATCATTTGTCACCCACCTTCCTCATGGCTAATCCAGTGGCCACAGATAACATCGGCCCAACTGCGGCAAGATATTCAGAATCAAATTCTTTTGGGTTCACACTGACATTACGGAAGGGATTGACCACTTCGTTGGGGATTTCAAGACGCTTTTCAAGTTGCTGACGCAGTTTCTCGGAATTCGACGTTCCACCAGTCAAGTATACTTTGGAAATTTTATCCTGATTGGAAGTCGCAGCAAAAAAATCAAGGGAGCGCTGAACTTCCTGAACCAGGTTCTCGAAAGCATCCTCTAGAATATCATCAATCGTTTCTGCATCTAACGCCTCAAATTCACGGAAACCAAGCTTTGCTTGTTCGGCCTCTTCACTGCTGATACCAAGGCGCTTCTGTAGCTCCTGGTTAACCAGAGCCCCCCCGGCCTGTAAATCGCGAGTAAAAACCGACACATTCCCCTGCAACACATTAACGCTGGTTGCAGTAGCACCAATATCAATCAGGGCAACGGTCTCACCTTCGACAAATCCGTAATTAAAATCGAACATGTTTTCAACAGCAAAACAATCGATATCCATAACGACCGGCTCCAGGCCAGCATCGGCAAACACAGCAGTATAATCGTCAACAAAATCTTTTTTAGCTGCAACCAACATAACATTCATTTGTGACGGATCTTTGTCATCGGGTCCCAGAATCTGGAAATCGATATTGACCTCGGCTATATCAAAGGGGATATATTGCTCAGCTTCCCACTGAATAGACATTTCCAGTTCGGACTCAGACATTAAAGGCAAAGAAATTTTGCGAATAATCACAGAATGCCCGGATACTGATGTTGCAACCTTTTTAGTTTTGACCTTCATCGACGAAAGCAGATTCTGGATAACCGAAACCACCATACTGGCATCCATAATGGTGTTATCAACAATGGTCTCTGAAGGAAGGGGCATAATGCCGATATTAACGAGATGAAATGATCCGCGTGAAGGGCGCAAACGTACTATCTTGACTGCGCTTGAACCGATATCGATCCCGACAATGTCTTTTTTGGAGGCAAACATGTCTTATCCAGTCCGAAAAGAAAAAACAGTTTCAATTAAATAGAGAGGAGAGCGTACTCAGTAGAAAAGTTTCGCGGACTCACCCCTCCGGAAAAACTCTGACCTTGTCTGATATTTTAAGTCCCAAGGCCAGTATGATCTTACGCATTGTTTCCATACGACAGGGATAACCACGCTCTATACGTGTGATCGTCAAGGGAGACACATCAGCCTTCCTTGCCAGCTCAGCTTTACTCATAAGTAAAGACTCGCGAATATCCCTGACATGATTCTTTTGCATTCAAGAGACCTCGTCATGCATTAATTTTTAAAATTATGCATAATTATAGGTCAACCCAATCCATTGTCAAGATTATTAAGACAATACCAATAAATCAGAACTAAAAAAAGACAATTATGTTAGTTCTTTCGAATTAAACGAACAAATGCAGGTACCAATAAATGATTTGCTGCCCCCAAAACAGATAGATCAACGCGCCCCCCGCTAAAAACGGCCCGAAGGGGATCGCCAGACGGCTATCTTTTTTGTGAATTATCATAACCGGAATACCGACGAGGGTTCCCGCCAATGACGCAATAAACACAACTGGCAAGATCGCTTTCCACCCAAGAAAAGCTCCCAGCATAGCGAGCAGTTTGATATCTCCGCCCCCCATCCCTTCCCGCTTAGCAAGCAGTTCATAAAGCCAGGCAACCGCAAAAAGAAGCCCACCGCCGAGTAAAACTCCCAAGAGAGAATCAACCCAGGAGAGCCAGGGAATGAAAAATGAGCAGGCAAATCCGACGAGTATACCCGGTAGACTAATGACATCGGGAATGATCTGGTGATCGAGATCAATAAATGTAATGACGATTAAAACGGCAGCAAACAACCAGTAAACCGGGGTCGCTGGTGAATAGCCAAAGCAGTAATAAAGCAGAGCAAACATTAAGCCAGTCAGTGTCTCTATGGCGGGATAACGTAATGATATTTTCAATTTACACGAAGAACATTTTCCTCCCAAAAACACATAGCTTAAAATTGGGATATTTTCGTACCAGCGAATTTTGTGGTTGCAGGCTGGACATGATGACGGTGGGGATACGATTGATTTGCCTGCAGGGATGCGGTAAATGCAAACATTGAGGAAGGAACCAATAATGGCGCCAAGAATAAAAGCAAACAACATAAAGAGAACAATAGGATTCATTTTTTAATTTTTGCTGCGCCAAGGTCAGAGGTTGTCTTAATCTGATGAGAGTCATCAATATAAAAATCGCCGCCAAATGGATCAACAGGTAAATGTGAAAGATATCCTTTTTTAACCAGTAAATCCAAAGTCATGGGATAATAACCATTCTGCTGATAAAATCGATCACGTAATTGTTCGATATAATAAAGCTTTTGCAATAATTCCAAACGCATTTCGTAAGATTTATTCAAGGCAGAATTTTTGTTTTCTGAGATTAACGACTTAAGAAAGACAATGGCATTTTCAGTTCGATTACCCTGGTAGAGTAGCCTTGAAGCAAAAGATGCGAGCAAAGTATTACGCGTATCCCTACGGTATGATTCCTGCAACGATTTTGCTGCATTTAAATTATCACTTTTCTGAAAATAGTAGAGCCACCCTTCCAAAAAAGGAAAATACCATTCATCCGGGAGCGAAGAAGTTGCTTTCTGCAACAGCAATAAATTACGGTCAACAAATGATGGCTTTATCGACAAGATTGTAGATCCAAAATAGTAATTGTCATAAAATTGGTCATCTAAGTCTGAAATTATAAAAACCCTATCAGAAAACCAAGCCCACTCAGAGTCTGAAAGTTCGATCGTCCGACTTTCCCCTTCCAGAGATTTTCCAACAAATGCTCTCAAATTCAGAAACATAATATCAGAGTAAAGAGAAGAAAATTCAAGAGACCCAATTTTTAAAATACTGGCTGGCATATTATAAAGAATCGCACCTTCACTTTCCTTAAGATGCGAGTCAACAACACTTAAGGAAAACATTTGAAAAGCAAATGCGATTAATGCGATGACAATCCCTCCCCGAAACATCAAAAAAACTGCCTCCGAGAAAAAGCATAAGAAGAAATGGTAATTAAAAATACAGAGTATGAGACGAAATACAGCGTCAAACAAATATAGTCAGAAATTCCGAGAAACAAACCATATGCTGCGTAATGCTTTAAATCAAAAATCGAAAAATTAGGAAAAAGGTAAAACAGGACGTCAAACGAATAGTTCAAAACGGACGAAGACGCTCCTCCAATAGCATCAGGAGCAGCAATCAAGTCCCTCACATTCCTAAGAGAGATACCAATAACATAAGTTAAAAAAGACATCGCCAAAGACAGAAACGAAGAAGTTGTGAATGTAGCGTATAAAATAACGACTGAGGTTATCAACAGTGACTTTAAATAGATAAAGACGATCGCTAGCAGGTATGAAGCAAGGGAAAAATTTAAAAAATAGTTTGGCAGCAGGAATTTTGTTACCAATACTGAGCCTCCGCCTAAAAGAGACAAAAGAAAGGTGCAAAACAACAGAAGAAGGCCGAGTCCAAAATATTTTCCTAGCACATACTGATAAGAGCTGATCGGTTTTGATAAGACGACATAAATAGTCCGCTTATCGATATCTTTTGCGACCAGACCTACGCCAACAAAAATGGCAACAAACACAGAAACCACAGAAATGACAGCCAAAGACAGATCCACTGCAGCTTTATTGATGTCGTGCATCATCATTCCTGACATGACTATCGTCGCCAGAAAAAGCAACAAAGCAACCAGAAAAACAGCATACAGCACCCGACTCCGCATCCCCTCCTTAAAGGTCACCTGCATAATGGCAGCAATTGCATTCATGGCTTCACCTTATCGGTACCAATCACATCCAGAAACGCATCCTCTAGAGACATCCCTTCTCTGACAATTTCCGACAATTTCCCAAACACCTTAAGCTCTCCGGCGGAAATAATTCCGACCCGATCGCAAAGACGTTCAACATCATTTAGAATATGGGACGAAAAAAAGATCGTTTTCCCTTGCCGCCTTAATTCAAGAATCAAATCAACTACCATTTTCCGTCCGACAGGATCCAACCCACTCATAGGTTCATCGAGAATGACTATTTGAGGATCATGAATAAGAGCAAGAGCAAGACCGGCCCGTTGCACCATCCCTTTTGAATAGGTGCGTAAGCGCCTTTTTCTTGCCTCCTGCAGACCAACCTTTTTCAGTAGCAATTCACTTCGCGTTTGGATATCAGACTTCTTCATTCCCGATGTTTTTCCGCCAAACCAAAGAATCTCTTCCGCAGTAAGATAGTCATAAAAATAGGGATTTTCCGGGAGATAGCCAATCGGAATTTTCGACTTTGTTAGACGGGAATCGACTCCCATTATCTCGATAACCCCGGAATCTGGATGAATCAGATTTAAAATAGATTTGATTGTGGTTGACTTCCCTGCCCCATTAGGACCAAGAAAACCAAAAATTTCTCCGCGCTTGATCGCCAAGGAGACGTCGTTAAGGGCCGCAACGGGTCGACCCCTCATTCCTTCATGGTAGAATTTTGATAATTTCTCAATACGAATAACGATATCTGGCATGGCAATCACTTAAGCAAGGAAGAAAGTATTATCACTGAACGATCCACCCGCCGCCTAGGGCAATATCATCAGCTCTATTAACAGCAGGTACTACAACCCCAGTACCCCCAAGAGTTACACTGACAGTATTGGCTCGAAACCTGACATCATTGACATCACTGTCTATAGCAAAAACCTTTTCACCAAGAACGTGTTTAGTCATTGCAATATAAGACAGGCCCAGGTTATCAGTACTGGAAACAAATCCAACACCATTACTGGCACCATACTGCAGAAAGGTTGTCAAATTTGCAAGGCCATCGTTATTCGTACCTGGAGCCTGGTTGACAACACCATTCCCTAATACAGCAACAGTGGTTCCGGTGTTGACCGTCTGACCATAGGATCGCGTATCAACACTTATACTCAGCTGAATTTTTCTGACATTAACAAGATCAGATATGGCAACTGAATCAAAGGTTCTGACCCGGAAAGTTGAATACAAAGGGACTGCTATGGCAGCAAGCACACCAACAATAGCAACGACGATCAATAATTCAACAAGAGTAAAACCGCCTTCAGATTTCATGATTGTCCCGAAATGATTTGATAAAAAAAGCGGATATTGACATAGACAATATCCGCTATCAAACACATTAAGTGTTACGACACCACTTATGACAAATTACAGCGGTGTATACGCGTTTCCACTAGGGCCATTAATAAGCGCACCAGCATTAACAAAATCATCAACAGAGGGATTAGCGCCTGGCTCATCGCCAGCGGCAAGTGCAGTGCCAACGTTAGCGGCAAGACGATCGACATAAAAGTTTGTTGTATCGCTGTCAGTTCCAATATAGCTGTCACCAGCTGTATGTTTCGAAAGAGCGGTAAACGAAGCACCAGTAGCATCGGTTGTAGCTACCATTAACACACCATTACTGATCGGAATTTGCAGGTCTTGAGCATTACCATTTATATCAGTACCGGTAATAAGATCAGTTGTAGCATTTCCACCAGTCAGAAGAGCACCAGCACCAAAGCCACCAGCACCAGCGCCCACTGCATTTTCTTCGGACAGACCGAACACACGCCAGTCTCCAAAGAAGGCTGCCTGAGAAACAGCCATATTGCGGATATCTGATTGAGAGGCTGAGTTAAAACTCCTGACACGATAAGCAGCAAACTGAGGAATAGCAATAGCAGCCAAAATACCGATGATCGCAACAACGATCAACAGTTCGATCAGGGTGAAACCTTTTTCATTCTTTTGATACTTCAACATTTTTGTCTCCTTTTGTTGAAAATAGTGATTGAGCTTTTTCGCTCTGTGGTTTGATTACTTCAATCTTACTCAACACTTTACAAAGCAGAAGTTATGCCAAAATATCAATTGCCGAAGAATTGAGTTATACAAAAATTGCCCTTAAACATTAATTCACTCTTAACTTATTGAATTATCACGGGTGTTTGTTGAGGACATCTCATATTAAGATAAAGATCCAAGGACTATAATGAAACCGGTGCTCTTACCCCTCGAGTTGTTTCTCTCTTTCAAAATATTTCTTCATGATAAAATGCCAATTATCGTCAACAGCTCCTGACAATTTTTGTCACCCATAGAAATCAGAAAGGCTTAGCAGTGCTTTTTTTACCGCAATGACGCAAAGGACGCGAAGGAGGTCAGATAATTCGATTTTTAAAATTATCTCAGGGTTGACTATGCCTGTGGCGGGAATAGATGACAATTCCGACTCGTTCGATATGCTCGATAAGGTCTTGATTTCCTAACCCTGAAAAATTGACTACATCAAAAAGTACGGAAGCAGGGTTTCTTCATTCAGCTGTGCAGACAATTTGGCAGCGATTCGTTCAGTGGCAGCATGTCCTTTTACTGCCAGATCAATATCAGAGCCAGGCTTGGATGTCCCCTTAGCCCGTGAACCAAACAGCTCAACTTGCTCAACCTCTGGATGTGTTGAGAAAAGTTGCTCCATTTCTTTCAGAGTATGATCACTGAGTCCATATCTCAACTTGAAGCCTTTACTGACATGGTCAAATAAATATGTTTTAAGACGGGATAATACTCTTCACGGATTTTCTTTTCTACAGCATTGGCAATTGCTTCATCGTGAGTATGCACAGTCAGATTTCGATCCGTCAAGGCTTTGAGCCACAAATCACCTGCGGTTAACAAACCAACCTGAAAAGCCTGCTTAATGCCACTACGAGGACTGTTTATAGAAAAACCTTCCAGATCAAAGTAATCTTTCAGAACTTTCCAAGCGAGTTCGAAAGACATCTCAATAAGCCCAGCCCGCTCGACCTCGGATAGATTCTTGATTGCCAGAGATTGCTCAGAAAGCGAAAAGTTTTCTTAGCGTCCTTTGCGTCTCAGCGGTGAAATTATCTTTGAAAATTGTATATCACTCATCCCCAATACCCAGTTTTTCCAGCCGGTAACGTATCGACCTAAAACTGATACCAAGCAACTCCGCAGCTTTGGTCCTGACACCACCCGATTTTTCAAGGGCCTTGACCAGAACATTCCGTTCGATCTCTTCCAGCCAGGGCTCCAACTGAAAATCTTCCGGGATTTCATCGAGAAGGCACTTGGTGCCTTTTTTTGTCACCTGCATCTGGGGTGGTAAACTTTCTAATTTAAGTTCGTCAACACCACCAAGAACCAGACAGCGTTCGACCATGTTTTCCAATTCCCGAACATTACCAGGCCACTCATAATCAAGGAGGATTTCGAGGGCTTCGGGCTGAATGGGATAAGTGTCCTTACCGGTCTGCTGGGCATAAAAGCGGTTGATCAGCAGCGGAATATCCGATTTTCGGTCGCGTAACGGTGGCAATTCTACGGACACTACATTGAGGCGATAAAAAAGATCCTCACGGAATTGCCCGTCCTGAACCATTTGCACCAGATCCTGATTGGTCGCAGCAACCAGCCGAATATCGAGCGGGAGATTTTTAGTCCCCCCTACCCTGCGGAATTCACGTTCCTGCAAAACCCTGAGCAGCTTGACCTGCATCCCCATGGGGAGTTCGCCGATTTCATCGAGAAACAAAGTCCCCTTGTCAGCCGTTTCAAACAAACCTTCTTTTTTACGGTCCGCTCCGGTAAAAGCCCCTTTTTCATGCCCGAAAAGTTCACTTTCAAGCAAATTTTCGGGAATAGCTCCACAATTGATCGGTACAAAAGCATGATCTTTACGATGACTGTTGAGGTGTAACGCTTTAGCTACCAATTCCTTACCAGTACCGCTTTCACCGGTAATCAAAACGTTGGCTTCACTGGGGGCGATGCGTTCCAGCAGAGAGGTCAGCTTCCGCATTTCTCGACTTTCCCCGATCAAGCGCTTAAAGGAGAACCGTTGCCCGAGCTGTTCTTTTAGACGTCGATTTTCCTGCTGCAGCTTTTTCCGTTCAAGAGCATTTTTTACAACCAACCTGATTTCATCGTTTTTAAACGGCTTGGTAATATAGTCGTAAGCACCGAGCTTCATCGCTTCAACAGCCTCTTCTGTAGAAGAAAAGGCCGTCATCATTAATACTGTGACATCATTATCCTGTTCACGCAGTGACCGCAACAGTTCGAGTCCACCCAATTCAGGCATTTTCATATCGCTGATAATCAGATCAAATTCAGTGTCACCTACGCGAGCTAATGCTTTCTTCCCATTTTCCACCTGCGCGACATGATACCCCTCTCGCTCTAGTAATATGGCCAGCATTTCGCGCAGGCTTTTTTCATCATCAACAACTAAAATTTCATGCGGTTTTGTTTTCACCGACGCGTCCCTCCCCACAAAAACATAAAACGAATTGAGCCCCTCCTAAAGGACTCTGCTCCACCATCACCCTGCCGTCATGGATATCCATCACACTGTAAACAGAAGCCAATCCCAACCCGGTACCCGACTCCTTGGTAGAAAAGAAGGGTTCAAATATTTTTTCTTTGATCGTATCCGAGATACCCGGGCCTGAATCTTCAATAACTATACAGGAATCAGAGTTTTGTTTATTTCCGACACCAAAGCTGAGGGTTCCGTGACCATTCATAGCTTCCATAGCATTTACTGCAAGGTCCCACAAAATCTGAAACAACATATCTCTGTCGAGCAGAGCAACAACTTCATCGTGACCTTTGTTTACAGATATTTCGATATTTTTAAAACGTTTATCACTGAGCAGCATGTTCTGCAATTCAAGTATAACAGCAACGATGTTAACCGGCTTTTTTATAGGAACTTTCGGCCTGGCAAAGTCGAGAAAATCGGTTAATAGATGATTGAGTCGATCTGCCTCTTTAACAACAATTTTCATCAATCCAATATCCTGATCAGGGATATTGGCGGATTCTGCCAACATTTGCACAGAGCCGCTTATTGATGTTAACGGATTACGAATTTCATGAGCCATTCCCGCCGCCAGTCTACCAACAGCAGCAAGGCGATCGGCTCTTTTAAGATCTTCCTCTATTCTTTTGAGCTGAGTAAGATCCTGAAATGTCACCAACGTACCAATAAACTCCCCTTGGTTCCCCCATGCCGGAGTCGTCGCATATCCTAAAATCAAGTTTTCACCCGAAGGCCGATTAAAAAAGCATTCAGAACGTCTAACCGGCTGAGCCCCCACCATCAAAGAGTTTGAAAAACCAGGAAAAAGCCCTGCTGCCGATTGATTATAGACGGAAAGCAAGTCATAACCAGTGATTTCCTCAGCAGCACGGTTAAATGAACGAACTAAACCCTTGGGACCGACCAGCATCAAGCCACTGCTGATATGAGCCAAGATTGTTCGGTTCATTTTTTCCAGGTCCGCGTAATCAACACTTTTTTTAAGTAACTGCGCTTCACTGCGCTGCCAACGCTCCGCAAGGGTACCACTTAATCCTGCGGTGAGAAAAAATGCAACAGAGTGAACAAAAATAACAGAAAGGTAGGTTCCGGCAGAAAAACTCTGTTCAAGATTTAAAACTTTCAAGTACCCGAAATACTGCAGATCAAGAATTCCACCAAACAGAATAACAGAACAGGCCGCCGCAAGCAGAGTAAAACGCCTGTTTAATAAGAAGCTGGCTGAAACGATAATCAATAAGTAGGCAAATGAAAAAACACTTTCAATTCCCCGACTCATAAGAATGAGAACGCTCACAAAGAGCAAATCCCATGAGATCTGAACTTCAACAAAATATTTAAGAAGCGGAAAAAATTTTAAGACTAAGGCAGAAATGAGCGCTGAAAAATAAGCGACAGCTATTAATATAAACAGAGGAATGATAGTTTGCTGCTGAGTCGATCCTTTAACAAAAAAAAGAGCTGCCCCCCCTAGTAAAATAGTAATAACCGCAGTCCGGCAAGCTAAATACAGCGTCAGACTGCGGTTACCATAACCTTTTTGAGAATTATTTAAGCTAAAGACTACCCTACTCATTAACCGCCGGCAGCCCCAGCAAGTTTAAAGATTGGCAGATACATCGCAATAACAAGACCACCAACTGTCGTCCCCAAAAATAACATAAGCAGTGGTTCCATCATTGACGTCAAGCTCTTTACGGCTTCATCGACTTCATCATCATAAAAATCTGCGATTTTTGACAACATGGTATCCAAGGCACCTGATTGTTCTCCAACCTCGATCATCTGACATACCATAGGCGGGAAAACACCCGAGGCCTTCAATGGCTCGGCGATGGTATTCCCCTCACTAATACTAGCCCTGACTTTGATGATAGCCTTTTCTATTGTGCGGTTTCCAGCTGTTTTTCGGACAATTTCCAAACCATCAAGAATCGGAACGCCACTCGATATCATCGTAGCCATGGTCCGTGAAAATTTTGCAACAGCGACCTTTCGAATCAATAGGCCAAACACAGGTAGCTTAAGTGCCCAATTGTCAATAATATCGCGGCCCTTATTCGTCGCGTAGACCTTTTTAACGCCAACGATGCCTGCAACAAGAAAACCGATAATGACTAATATATAATTCTGGATAAAATTACTTAGATTAATAACTAATTGAGTTGGAGCCGGCAATGCCCCACCAAAATCAGAAAACATTTTTTCAAAAGCAGGGATAACAAAGATAAGAATGACCGCAATTACAACGATTGCAATGCCAACGATAGTAGCTGGATAGGTCATGGCACTTTTAACCTGCTTTCTAAGTTTCAAAGCTTTTTCAATATAGACAGCAAGACGATTTAGAATGGTATCCAGAATACCACCAACCTCACCGGCAGCAACCAGGTTGACATAAAGTTCATTAAAAGCCTTCGGATGCTTTTTCAAAGCCTCGGCAAAGGTCGAGCCAGATTCGACATCTTCTTTAACTTTGATCAACACTTCTTTAAAGGTTTTATTATCCTGCTGGCTCGACAAAATATCCAAACACTGGACCAGGGGCAAACCAGCATCAATCATAGTGGCAAACTGACGGGTAAAAATAACAATATCTTTTGTTGTAATTTTTGGTTTGAGGAAACTGATGTTTATTTCTGCATTGAGTCCGGTCCCAGCCGTCTTGACCTTGTTGGCCTGAATTCCCTGCCGTCGCAAATTGGCGACAACAGCAGATTCACTGGCAGCTTCCATGGTGCCTTTAGTTGATTTACCATCTCGAGAACGCCCAGTCCATGCGAACGTTGGCATGAGATACCCCTTTCCCTACTTCTCAATTATTCGTTTCAAAGTTAGAAACGCACATTATTGTTAAGCCATCAATAAGATCAGACAATAAAAAACTTCACATCCCCCGCCCTGGACTAATTACTTTTTTACGACTCAATACCGCCTGAGGGTTAGCAAACATCTGCTTCAACTCTTCAATGTCATGCGACCTGCTCATAGCATCTTCCTGCGTAATCTGACGTGCGTGAGCCAAAAGAAAAAGAGACTGATTAAAGGTCTGCATAGCGAATTTATCCTGCCCTATCTGCATTTGGGAATAAATCTGATGAATCTTATCCTCGCGGATCAGGTTGCGAATTGCCGGATTGGGTACCATGACTTCGAGGGCCATACAGCGGCCCTTGCCACTGGCATTGGGAATCAAGGCCTGGGACAATACTCCTTCCAGAACGAATGACAGCTGCGTACGCACCTGCGACTGCTGAGTGGTCGGGAAAACATCTATAATCCGGTTCATGGTCTGCACGCAGGAATTAGTATGCAGGGTAGCAAAACATAAGTGACCCGTTTCAGCAATGGTCAATGCCGCTTCAATAGTCTCGATATCACGCAACTCACCAAGCAGAACAACATCTGGATCCTGGCGCAAAATATATTTGAGTGCTTTTTTAAAGGATTGGGTGTCCGCTCCCACTTCGCGCTGATTCACCAGACATCTTTTATGTGGATGCAGATATTCGATTGGGTCTTCGATGGTAATAATGTGCTCGGCACGCTCACGATTAATTGAGTCGATAATCGCAGCAAGTGTGGTCGACTTGCCACTGCCTGTTGGGCCTGTTACCAACACCAGACCGCGAGGTTTCTTGGCCAAGGAGCGCACAACCGGTGGTAATCCCAGTTCTTCAAAACCACGGATTTCAAAAGGAATGGTCCGAAAAGCGCCAGCAACCGCTCCCCGCTGCACAAAGAGATTTCCCCGGAAACGAGACAGCCCCTTAACGCCAAAGGACAAGTCCAGCTCACTCTCTTCCTCGAAGCGGCGTTTCTGAGCATCGGTCAAAACGCTGTAACAGAGCTGTTTCGTCTCAGCTGGGGACATATTGGGTAAGGGCAACGGAGACATGCGACCATCGATACGAATCTGGGGTGGCGAACCGGTCGATATGTGAAGGTCAGATGCTCCCTGCTCAATCATCGATTTAAGAAGTTGATGCATGTTTGCCATAAAAAGTATCCTTTACCGACTGCAGCAATAACCCATCAGTCGTCAGAGATCGTCGTTCTTAAAACTTCCTCAAGAGTAGTAACACCCTCTATCATTTTTGTCAGCGCGGCCTGGCGCATGGTTTTAACCCCGAGACGCATCGATTCCTGCTTGATTTCTGCAGTGTTAGCCCCAGACAACACCATTTCACGAATCCCTTCAAACATAGGCATGACCTGGTAAAAACCAACCCGCCCCTTATAACCGGTATCGTTGCAAACCTGGCAACCTTTCCCTTTATATATCGTGATTCTTTTTGCCTGATCTTCAGGCACACCCGCAGTGATCAAAGCTTCTAGCGGCTGGTGCTCCGGCTGTTTGCATTCAGAACAGACACGCCGGCCAAGGCGCTGCGCCGAAATAAGATTAACGGCTGAAGCAACCAAGAAAGGCTCAATCCCCATATTCAACAATCGGTTAATAGTACTGGGGGCATCGTTGGTATGCAGCGTCGAGAGAACAAGGTGACCGGTCAATGCGGCTTTAACCCCAATTTCCGCCGTCTCAAAATCCCGAATCTCACCAATCATGATAATATCTGGATCCTGGCGCAGGAAAGCCCGTAACGCAGCGGCAAAGTTAAGGCCAATTTCTTCGTGCATCTGAACCTGGTTAATTCCGGCAAAGTTAAATTCGACAGGATCTTCCGCCGTAGAAATATTTTCCGTTGTTTTATTGAGTTCAGAGAGAGCGGAATATAATGAAACCGTTTTACCACTACCAGTCGGCCCGGTAACCAGAACCATGCCGAAGGGTTTATGTATTTCCTGTTTAAACCATTTAAGGGCCTGTTCCTCATATCCCAGCTTGGTCATATCAAGCTGCAGGTTGCCTTTATCCAGCAGACGCAGAACAACCTTTTCACCAAACAGGGTCGGAAGGCAATTAACCCGGTAATCCATTTCCTGCCCACGTCCCAACTTGATCTTAATCCGTCCATCCTGCGGCAAACGTCGCTCAGCGATATCAAGAGAGGCCATAATTTTCAAACGCGAGGTGATGGCATTTTTCAATTTGCGAGGCGGCTTCATGACCTCGTACAAGACACCATCAATCCGGTAACGAACCCGAAAGGACGTTTCATACGGCTCGATATGAATATCAGAGGCTTTTTTCTTAATGGCATCGGTAAGAATCAGGTTAACCAGTTTAACAACCGGCGCGTCTTCACTGGCCCGCTCAAGTTCATTAACATCATCAAAACCGCGTTCATCAACCAATTCAAGATCATCAAAATCTTCAAGTCCTTCCAGAGCATCGGCCATGCTGGATGATTGGTCATAATATTTATCGATAGCGTCTTTAATAGCCGCTTCGGCGGCAACAACAACCTCGACATTAAAGCCGGTCATGAATTTGATGTCGTCGATGGCAAAAATATTGGAAGGATCGGCCATGGCAACAATCAGGGTAGCGCCGGCACGATTAATAGGAACCAGTTGATATTTTTGAGCGACTTCGGAGGGGATCAGACTGACAACGGCAGGGTCTACATCAAATTCGGCAAGGTTGATGGAAGGTACACCGTAGTGTTTGGAAAGAAACGAAGCAAGGTCATGCTCCTGAACGTAGCCAAGCTTAACCAGGGCTGCACCAAGGCGGATACCCTCTTTTTTCTGTTCCGCGATCGCCTTAGCCAACTGATCATCAGAAATGAGTTGGTTGCGAACCAGCAATTCACCAAGGCGACTGACACTCATTACGCTTAAACCCCTTCCTTGCCTTTATCATTTAATGGTTAAATTTTGCCTGGAAACGATTTTGCCACAAGAGACTGCAGAAATGTGGACTTTTATCGATGCATGGGACTACTTAAGCATCAACAAAAGGCTTGAATTTCTTGAACTTGCAAAGATTTTCTCGTTTCCAATTCACAAAGCTACATTATTCAATCGCAAGAATTCCCGGATGCGGACTATTCGGTTCTACGCCGGATCAGAAAATCCCGCATGAACCCCTGGGCGGGTTGGAGGCCAGTCCACAAAGCAAAGGCGTCTTCCCCCTGGGCAGCCAGCATGCTCAAACCGTCATCGGAGCGTAAATTTAATTCATGCGCACTCTTAATAAGAGTAGTCTTAGAAAGCGAATATATCATATCAAATATGAAGGCGCTACCCTTAATACACTCCAATGGTAAAAAAGCTAAACGTTCACCATGCAGGCCAACTGACGTCGCATTAACCACTAAATCAGCCTCCGCCAGAGCCGTCAGATATGCGTCATCTGAATATCCTGAGGACGCCAGCCGAACATCATGAAAGTGCGGTTTTAGTCCACTAATCAGGTTATCTGCCCTCTCAGGATGGCGGTTTACAACCATTATAGAATTGACTCCGGCAAATGCCAGGGCAACAGAGACGGCCCGACAAGCCCCGCCAGCACCAAGAATAACAACATTTTTCCCAAGCGGTTCAAATTCCATACTCCCCCTCAGGGAGCGCATAAAACCACTGGCATCAGTATTGTACCCAGTCAGAACACCATCATTATTCACGACAGTATTAACGGCACCAATCAGTTGCGTCGCCGGGTCGATTGCATCCAGAAAGGGAATGATTTTCTCTTTATGAGGAACCGTCACATTAACTCCGGCAATGTTCAATACGCGCAAAGACGATACGGCACTCTCCAGATTTTCGGGTAACACATGAAATGGCACATATGCAGCATCTATTTCGTAATGCCTAAAAGCATGATTCTGCATGGCAGGAGATAACGAATGAGCGATAGGATCGCCAAAAATACCGTAAACCTTTGTTTTCCCGGAAAGAATCATACCAGCCTCCTAGCGCAATGACAGATATTCCTGATACTGAACAATCTGGGTTGCCTGCAAAATCTGTCGTGCCCGCAAAACATCATCAGCGATCGCGTCAGCCAGATCTTTGATGTTGTCGTATTTTTTTTCTTCGCGTAAACGTTCGACAAAATAGACCCGCAGGCGTTCACCATACAAGTCTCCAGAAAAATCAAGCAGATGAACTTCAATTGTAACATTACCATCGGTAAATGTCGGTCGATTGCCTAAGTTGATGACACCATCAAATTCCTGAAGATTATGGCGCACCTTTACTGCGTAAACTCCAGAAGCAGGAATCAATTCTTTATCCGTAATCAGGTTTGCGGTCGGAAACCCCATTTTCCGGCCACGCTTAAAGCCAGGGACCACCTCGCCTTCAAAATTGTAATGACGACCCAGCAAACCTTTTGCCTCAGCGACATCACCAGCCATAATCAGATTTCTAATGCGGGTTGAACTGTAAGGTTCTCCGGCGACACTGACAGGCTGCAGCACATTGACATGAAAACCCGCTTTAGCTCCATAGGCAGCCAGGAACTCAGCATTTCCCTTGCGCCCTTTACCGAACGCATAATCGTAACCAACCACCAATTCGCTCACCTGCAACTTACCGATCAGAATTTCCTCAATAAACTGTTCAGGTGACATCACAGCCAAATCACGGGTAAAGGGAATTTCAACCAAATAGTCAACATGCGAAGCAGCAATCAGCCGCCTTTTTTCAGCCAAGGTATTGAGCAGCGGTGGCGCCTTGTCCGGAGCCAAAAACTTTAACGGATGCGGATTGAATGTACAGACAACAGCAGGGCAACTTAGTTTATGGGAACTTTGCCAGACGGCCCTAAAAAGCTCCCTGTGCCCTAAATGCACTCCATCAAAGTTACCAAGAGTTACAACGCTGGGACCAAAAGGAGACGGTAATTCTTTGATGCTAGTGATTATCTTCATGATAACAATTTTCCAAATACTTCGGATTAAACAACATTTTCACAAATATAGCGGGTTCATATCATCATAGACAAGCGTAATTCAAATAAAAAAGGCGGGATCCGCAGATCCCGCCCGACTTTGACAATCAAACAAACTTAAAATTCTCAATCAACCAGTCGCCAGGAACGTAACCCTGACTTGGTTGCCAAGGGGTTCTTCTGATTAATCTTGGTAATTTTACCGGTGCTGGATTGGATCAAGACATTTGAGCCCTGTGACCGTCCGGTCTGGATACTTGGGGTAGTCGTCATCCCCTCCCCCAGGCTGATCTGGCTTATTGCCAAGTCACCTGAAGCATCTGCCTGGGTACCCAGAATTCCTGAATAATAAGCGGTTCCACTCTGGTAATAAAGAGCCCACAACTTGCTTTCCCCGCCTGACTGACAAGGATCATCATCAGGCACATAGGACGTAAATGTTAACAAACCACCATAAAGGGTTGCCTGCCCCAAAGTACGTTCACCACTTAACGGATACTCCAGGTGCCATCCTCCTGCACTCGACTGAGCGATAAGAAGATCATCCCAGTTGTTAGCACCGGTTGCGGAAGATTGAACAAGGCCTGATGTATATACTTTTGCATCAGTCATATTCAGCAAATCAGAATAAGACACAGTATTCCAATTTTTATCACCAGAGCTACTGTCGATTGGTTCTTTCACACCCCAAAATGACATGCGTGCGAGATCGGCTTTGTCCGTAACCGTGTAAAAGCGCCCGGAACCGACAAAAACCCAATGTCTGTTTTCATCATCAAGCCCAACCGCTGGTCCAGCGATGACAGGCTGTCCAACATTCATAAGCAGGGTTTTATCCTTCAAAAGAGTCGGTTTCCATAACCAGTTCTGAGGATCGTTATCATTATCTGAATCGTTTAAATCATCGATAATAATTCGCCGCAACGTCCCCGACCAGTTTCCGGGAGTGCCACTAACAGTACCAAAATAAAGATTATCTGCATTGTAATCCAACTGGAAATCAACCGCTACGGGGTCCCCAAGGAAGGCACTTGCATCAAATTCAGAATAGACATGCAAACCGGCCGTAAGGGCCCCACTGCTGTTAAGGCTGTAGAGAGAACCGCTTTGCCCAAGTTTGACGAGATCGAGCATATACATTTTTGCGGACTGCATACTTTTAGCGGTACTAAGAATAGTATTATCATAGCTGCCGGTTATAGTACTGACGGTTCCCGGATCTCCATTAACATCCGCCGGCCCAGACCCCAGCACCAGGAACCACCGATTTTCTCCAGCTGTCGGGTTGGCATTATTATAAGAATCGAACGTACCGTTATGGTCACCGTCATTAACAGCAAAAGCCGTTGGGTAAACCGTTGAAAAGCCCATGTCAGGCATGGCAATTTCAGCAAGCAGCTTAGGTGGTTCTTCCGGATTGGTAATATCAAAAATCATGTAGGCCGATTTCATTGTTCGATCAACATTCGGGTTGGGAACAATACCATCAGTCTTATCCATATCCGCAATAATGCTACCCCCGCCAAAACGCATTCCGACAACCATAACAGTTCCCCAACCATTAGGGTGGTGACATAGAGCATAGGAAGGGTCTGTAACCTTTGCTGAACACTCGACTTCAGGATTAAAAATTTTCGCATCAAAGACACGGGGTTTCTGATCGACATAATAAACATGCTTGTGCTCAGTATAGGTAGTCTGCGTCAACCAATACAAATGCGGAAGCAGGTTGTAAGGAACATATGCCCACATTTCGGCCCCAAGGGGAGGATCGCCGGATGTATCGGCAAAAGGATAGGCCGTCCAGAACTTTACATTGTCAGCATCGTAAAAACCGCCGTTAAACGCATGCAACATGCCGTCATTCGCCCCGGCATAGACCATCTGGCGCCGATGTTTATATTTGGCAACAAAAGGAGCATAGCTTTGGTCTTTGTAGAGCAAATGAAAATTTTCAGCAGGTTGGCCAACAACCGTCGGAGTGGAATAAGTAATGTCACCTAAACGCCAGGTTCCGGTACCAAAATAACGTGGTCGCATTTCGGTTCCACTGACATCACTTCCGGAAATACTCAAAGGCTCAGGGTTACCGGTGCTATCAATATAGTCTTTCCCTCGGATATAATTAATCTGCCTCTGGCTCTGAGCCTTTAAGAAAGATTTAAAATCTGCAGAGGGCAACGCTGAAATAGCCGCAGGCTTATCCCCGAAGGTCGGATACAAAGTCAGATAGGGATAAATATCAGAAGAACTGACCAGTTCAGCATCGGTAGGCAGGGACGGTGCCACGAAGTCCTTCACTTCGTTCGTCGCGTCAACAACGCCATCATTATTTGCATCTACCCAGGTAAATATATACCGCCTATTATTTAAATTAAGGTAGTTAGTCCGTTGTAGGGTAATATCTCCATCCAAAGCGGTGCTGTTTAACCAGGTTGAAGAAGTCCATAAATATTTGAGGTTGTCGGGTGAAACCTGATCAACCACAGTTTCGGCGGCATCAATCTCACCATTACCGTTACTGTCGGCATAGCGGTTAACTTTAATTCCATCTAAGGCTGTTTCAACATATTCGAGGATATAATCGTTCCACATATCCAAAGTGTTATCTTTAACAGAATCCTCGCGCAGATTTCCGTAACTGTCAATCAACAGTGCATTCAGTTCACCACTCCAGGTCAAACTATAGGTTCCGATATTTTTGGTGGGATGAAAGGTGGATAAGTATACGGCACCTTCCCCAGTACGACTGTTAGAGATTACCGAAGGCGCAGTACCAGAAGCGGCCTGCTCAAGAATTTTGCCAAATGAAGCATTGAGTTGCTGTTCAAGGCGCAGAGGATTGGTGACGTAAAAATAGGTATCCGGAATATTGTCGCCATCTTCATCCCACTCGGATTGTTTATCTGGCAACCCGTACCCAGGATCACTCGTGTTCTTATCACTATCGGTAAAGCCTCCCCATTTGGCAGCGTACCAAAGAGGATTTTTTAACAGTTCTGCGGTGTTTGCTGCTCCTGCACTATTCGGCCAGAAGGTGCGGGTCGTTTTTGTCGGCAAAACTCCGATAGTGGTATTATGAGTAGCCCCTTTGGCATCGCGTGTCGGCGGCACCGCGTAGTAGCCGATTGGATCTTTGCCGGGCGGAGTATCGATATCAACTAGAAAATCCTGACTGATGGAAGTATCCTTATCAGTGATTTCCAGATATGTACCGTCTTTAGTTGTCCCGGAAATGACATATCCTGAGTGCTGAATGTAGCCACCGGCAGCTTCTATAGTTTCTAAAGTTAGGGTAATGGCTTTAGCGTCAACAGGGCTTGCCACAGCGTTACCTGCACCATCAACCAGCTGATAGGTATAAACCACTATATTATCCATATCATGGTCAGCCCCCTGTTCGACGTCCTCAAAATTGATGGTAAATACTCCAGCGGTATCCGAAATGCTTTCAATAAAGAAATCAACAATCGTATTGGTCGGTCGATTATACCAGGCAGTAGAGGTACCAGCGTTCCCGATAGTTTTTGCAAAAGGCACCAATGAAATAACTTGAGGGTTTGCGGGGTCACCGAGTTTAAATTCAAAAGACGGTAGTGGAGAAGCAAGGCCAACGGCAAACGTTGAAACTTTGACCTCTTTATCGGCGCCAAAAGACTGTAGATCATTTTCATGTCCATAATAAGCGACAGAAGCCGAATAATAACTCCCTTTTTTCGTGGGTTCTTCAGGGCACAGGCCACGAATATCACCAAATCCGCCGATATTTTTTGAACTACATACGCCATCGCTAGCCAGGCCACTCTGACCGATAAATTTATTACCACTAATTCCTTCGAATGTTGAGATATCATCAGCTATATCACCGGCGTCAAAACCTGAGCCTGGCAGGTCATCACTTATGCCGGAGCCGAAAGCAGATGCCACTCCGGGAAGGTTATCTGAATCGAAAGTAGGATTAATGTCACTCAGAACCAGCATAAATGGTTTTGAACAATAGGAATGAGTGGCATAGGGGTTACTGAAAGAAGCCTTCGGCAAGCCCATAGAATCATCAGCGGAAGTACCGCTAAAATTGCTAGTTGCCGTTGTTTTTCCAGAAAAATAGCGCAGTGTCTCGTACATCATTTCAGCGACGGGATTGCCCCAGTCACGACACTTGCCGTTGGTAAGATCGCCGGTAATCCAACCACAATTGCCGTAGGAACCGCCACCCGATCCGGAGGGGTAGTTGAAGTCGCGAATCCGGAAGGTGTTTATAGTATTAATAATTCCATTAGTCGCTGTATTAAACTGCCCTGTTGTTTGCGTTAAAATTTCATCAGTAATCGAGCCAACCTGTTTGCGGAGCACTCCGCCTTGTAGGTTGTTCTGATAAGTTCCGGACATTAAACCAAAGTACATACGATCGGTTTCGCCGTGTCGCTGTAAAATACCGATTGGCTTATAATTACCATCTGGGTACTGTTTACAGTTAGACTCAAGACCTACCGCAGGATCACAAACCTTGACCCTCGCTATCAGATCGACAATTGTTGATCCAAGCGATTTAAGAGTGAAGGTAGAAATATCATCAATATATATACCTGTAGCCAGGCCAGTCACTGGATCAGTACTGACCGCAGGAATGATTTCCCATGAATATCCTGAATCGGGACCGTTCCAATGCAGAAAAAATTCATCCGATCCTGTTGCCTCTTCAAGTCTGAATTCAAAGGTATGAGTTCCGCTTGTCAGGGGCATCGTCACCTGATGAGTGGTACACCCACAACGGCCATGCCCGCCGTAATACCCAACGACCTTTTCATTGGCCGTTCCGCCATCGATAATAACCTCTACAGCATCATCCCCATCGACGGCAATTGCGTAATTACCAGCAACAGATACGTTAATAGTTCCGGTAAAAATAGCTAAATAATTGCTGCCAAAATCAGTTGTCCCGGTACTGTCAATAGTCGTGAAGGTATTTGGAATAACAGAAGGCGTAAGCAAATGGTCAGCGTTTGCAAATTTGTTGACGATATCTTCAAATTCGGCATGCGCGCTTGCATCGTCAGGCAGGTCTGTAGTTGACCCGGGATGCCCAGGGTGAGCAGATATGGTGGTTTCGATAGAGTTATCAACGACCGGCGCAGCTTTAGCGACCCATTTCCAGATCCTTTTGGGGTTATTAAGCGCATAACGCAACAAGGGGACATCATCGTAACCGATTAAGTCACCATCGGCATCCAAAGTTGTTGACGCAAACAGATGGCGAAGACCTGCTGTCGGTACCGAAAACGGGGTATAGTCGGAAATATCATACCCATCCACAGCGATACTGGTATACTCCTTCCCCCAGGAATGAGCATCTTGAGGAATGTAAACCCGTTCCAATACAGTAGCTGTCTTACTGTCGACGGACCGATACCCGCCATAAAGAACCTTACGCATCGTATCCATACGTGACATGGTGATATAATTGAGAAAATCACCACTCCACAAACCAGTTCCGGTACATGTTTTATCGCTGGTTTTGCTGATCGGGTTAAAGCGGCTGTCAGCAGAGCTGTATTCATAACATTTATAACTATCAAAATAGCCATAGTAATCAATGTCATCAGGTTTATAACGAATATCGACAACCCCATCTTCATCAAGATCTGAGGCATCGTTATACGCTTCGTAATACAGCTTGTGATTTTTCCCCATAACCAGCATAACCAGGGGGGGAGCGCCAGAAGAGATGAAAGGAGGCAAGGCATTATATTCCGATTGAACTGCTGCATAGCCAGTAGTGCCTGATAATATAAAAACAACCAGAATCACTGCACATATTATGTTCAGATTTATTTTCATTTCCCTCCTCCTAACGCAACCGTTCTATTTCATAGATACGGGTCCCCTGTACCTTGAAAAGAACAGTATCCCCTAAATGTAACTGATAGACGTTAATACCCTTTTTATAGACGGCACCATCCTTTTTGTACTGGCTTAGGATTGGGATATCGGGCATGACGGTATACGTCGTTTCACCGATTGCGATGTGTTGATACTTTTCATTCCATACGGTCCTTGTTATTGAGCCTTTATTCCACTTGCCAATAGCATAGGCATTACACGTCAACAGCAGGGAGAATATTCCGCCTAAAACAAATATTTTTATCAGATATTTCATTTTTTACCCCAGTAATATTTAAGTGCTATTTAATGACGTGATTCCATTCGAGGACAACTGTCGATTCGCTATTCACAGGCCCACTATGGCGAGAGCCGATATCATAAAATATGACCCCGCCTCCGCTTCCGGCCGCCTTTCCAACCCCTTCGTAGCCAGCAACCATCTGCAAGCCACTGCCAGCCTGAGCACCTGATATGGAACGAACGCTGATATCGGTACGAGGGTCGTTACCGACGGCATTATTGGGGAGATAGGCATCGGGATTGGCCCAGTCCATAGGGGTGTTATCATTCAGGTATAAATCGAGAGTATTGACATGAACACCACCCTGGGTATTAGATTTAAATCCAATGTCCTCAATGTTGCTTTCAACCAGACCGATGCCAACCTGCGCTCCGCCGTCAGCCTGATAAAAAGTCTGAGTGGCCACTTTATCATTACCGCTGACCTGCAGCTCAATAGTGGTAGTATTAGTTGCGGCGATCCCAATAATCATCAAGATAACCAGCATCATCAAAGAGGTCATCAGAATAAACCCGCGCTCAGTATTGATAATGCTCCGCCCTATGTTCAACTGTTTTTGTATTTGTTTAAATCGCGTCATATTTCACATAATCCATTATAACGGTGGCAGCCCGGTCGGCAGGAGAATCAACACGGACCCGAATCATCTTGGAATTGACTACGGGGTAATCAATAGCAACATTCCATGATATCTGGTAGTTGCCAGAAGCAACTGTCTGGTCAGGATTGACCAGGTCATCAAGACCAAAATTATTACCCGGGACATCATCAATACCGTCATTATTTACGTCATGCCCAGTACCATCACCATCGTCGTCATCAAGCATTGCATCATCGTATGCCAATGATTGAATCTGCTCCACAATATCAGCCCCTACTGAGCTGGCTTCACTTATCATTCGTGATTTGCTGTTACCACTAATTGCCGATAGCTGCATGGCATTGACGCCAAGAATACCTACCGCAAAAATAACCAAGGCAAACATAAGTTCTAACAGAGTAAAACCACGATTATTATCCACAAACATCATGTCATAACCCCATATTGCGACACTTAACGGTCATCTCAACAACGCGATGGCGACAATGATCGTTCGTTACATCGCCATCAGCACCAGGAGAAATGCGCTGATTTGCCACCACATAAGTTGTATTTTCCTGATATGCATTATCTCGTGCCCGAGACTGAGCTAACAGCCATATTTTTGCCGCAACAATATTATCAGGGCTAATCGGGGTTGCCAAAACAACACCAGCAGCAGCATCGGTAGTATCAATGACACCATCAGCATTTGTATCGATGCTAGTATCAAGAAAATTGTCGTTATCTGTATCCACCGCCCAGACAGGGTTACCACCGTTCGTTACAATGTTTCCACTTGCGTTTGTGTATGAATATGCAAAACCAATAGCAACAATACTCTCCGCAAGTAACTGTCGACCACCTGCACCGACTTCCCGCGCAAGATCGACAATACCATCACGTTCAGCAGGTGTCATCGCTGGGAACTCAAACAAGCTATAGGAAACCGTTTCATTTGCATCCACGATACCATTACTGTTGAAATCAATTGTCATCTCAAGTGCTGGATTCCCATTAACATCTGCAACCCCGTTCAGATCACGCGAACGGATGCTTGTAATTGTAAAATTTCCAGTATGCAAAGGATCGAATCCGGCCATGCGCAAGTCATTAGTCAGAATATCAAGACTGAAGCGAGCATTCTGCTGTATTTCGACAATTTGTTCCTGCACTACGTAACTCGTTTGTTGAGATTGAAAAGCCGCATAAACCCCTGAAATAATAATTCCAGAAATGGCTAGAGCGATCATCATTTCAACAAGAGAAAACCCTTTGTTCGACGTCTTTAGCAATTTAATCAATTCGTAACCCTCCAGTAGGAGAAACGAGCACCTCAACCGTAGTGTTTTTATTATTAATAAGGTATACCCGTTCAAATGCGGCTCCGAAATCCGGGCGGCCATTCGGCTGAAAAACTATAGTGGGATTCCCAGAAAGGTTATCCGTAAAATCAATACCGTCCCCATCAACATCTTTAGTCGTGTCAAAGATAACCGAACCGGGTAACGGGGCTCCCAATTGGATAATAGCTTCCCCGGCATCGTAATTATGAGCAGTGGCACCGCTATCTTCATAAATGACATAAGGTTGAGCAACACCATTCACCACTTCCCCAAAACTCATAGCAACATTGACATGCCGTTTGATCGCTTCACTTTTTGTCCGCACCAAGTCACTATAAATATCGCGTGCAGCTGCACGCAAACGATAACGGGCCGCCCAATCGACAATATTCGGGGTCGCAATTGCCGACAAAACTCCTAAAATTGCTATAACGACAATCACCTCAATCAAGGTAAACCCACGCTGATTTTGTGTGTATCTTATTTTCATACATTCCCCTTTAACATTTTTCGTGCCAATTGGAATTGACCATCGACGAATCGTATCCCTGCGAGATATTAACCATAATATCTGATAAAAATCTGCCGCTGTGCAATTTGTGCATACCGATTCTGCAGATCATGCACGATTGGCAGACAATCGGAATAAAATTTTAAAAATTGTTCCACCTGATTCCGGACAAATCAAAACTATTCGCCCTCCAAAATCTTCAACGATTCTTTGGCAAACAGAAAGTCCCAGGCCGGTTCCCTGCCCAGGGGGCTTTGTGGTAAAAAACGGATCAAATATTTTCGCCCGTAAATGCTCAGGAATACCACAACCGTTGTCTTGGATTATACACCACAGCGACTCATCATCATGTCCACAAGAAACCCGAATACACCCGGCGGACCGGCAAGCCTGAGCAGCGTTAAGAAGAAGATTAATAAAAACCTGACGTATTTTATCGGGGTTACCCGTGATGGCTGGAAGACCTGTGATATCAGACATATCAACATCAAGAGTCCCAAATACCCCCTGATGTGCCAAAAGATTCACACAGTATCGCATTTCAGTATGTAGAAAGACATCTTTCACATCAGCGCTCTGGGTTGGCCTGGAGAATTCCAACATTTCACGCACCAGCACATCGATGCGTGCGGATTCGTTAAGACAACGTTGCAACAGATCAAGATCTGAAGGACTCGCCTGACCTTTCAACAATTCAAGGTAACCGATAAGTGCTGCCAGAGGGTTGCCAATCTCATGGGCAACCCCTGCGGCTAATTGTCCAACAGAAGCAAGCTTTTCACTATGAATCAATTCGTTCCTGATCTGTTGCAATTTCAGGTTTGTATTTTCCAAGGAATGTACATAGTTAGCTGTCTCAGACTGGCTCTGCCGTAAGGCCGCGATCATTTGATTATAATTTGCAGCCAGGTCAGCAATTTCAGTGGGGCCAGTAACGGGAACAATCGTGTCCAGATGACCTTCACCTGTTTTTTTAATCGCAGCTAGCAGCATCCTGGCCGGATTAATTATGTTGCGCTTTAGTAACCAAAAGCCAGCCCAACTGACCACGCCACCATAAAGAATAATGTAAATCAACATCACCTGCTGAAAATACAGTACCCGCGAACGAATACCGGCCAGGGAAAACTGCAGTTCAATGATACCGGCAGGTGCTGATTTTCCGGTGACAGGAAGGACTAGAGTCATGGCAGCGTTATCGTTCCAATACAGTGACAACAGCGGCGGGAAAACAACATCCCTATAAACATTTCTTGAAATATTAACCTGTTGCAGATATTTAGACATCTTGACTTCAGGTCCACGCTCCACTTGTTGAAAACTGTCTATTAAGCCAAGTTCATTATTGAATAACCACCAGCCTTCGCACGAAAAACGTGTAAACATCGGCTTGAGTAAATCTGCAAAGCGAGCATCATTGTTATTTCGATAAGAATCGACCAGCACTTCACTGGCAAATTCAATGTTCTGAATACGCTGTTCAAGAAGAGCATCGGTCAACATATGCAGCCCCAATAATCCCCCTAGAAAAAGAGCCGCCCCAAGCAAAATGGATAGCGTCACAAGAATTTCTGTTTTCAAACCATGACCACGGGTTACCATTTGACTCACACTTTCCACTTAAGAAATTTGTTATTGTTTTTTCTTAATAACACACTCACAAAAAAATGAGAATTGAAGGTTTGTCAAATGAGGCCAAAATATTGGATAATCAGACATTGAAACTTGTCAGTGCTATGTCGATACAATTATTTTACTGAAAGGATTTAACCCCCATGACGAGAATTCCAAGCCTTGATGGCGATACCTGCATAGGATGCGAAACCTGCACCCGTATTTGTCCCAATGTTTTCCAGATGATTTCTGAGCATAAAGCCGGAATCTACAACCCGACCGGCGACAGTGAAGAAAAAATTGAAGAGGCGATGGATAATTGTCCGGTTGCCTGCATCACTTGGGATGACTAGATACTTAAATGTTTCACCGTATCCTGTTGTTTTTGACATTTATGTGTCTGTTACAAGGCTGTCAACCCAAGATTCCTGACAATTCCGGTGATTTTAACGGACATGAGCAGTTATACATTGATGCCAGGCATGGGTTTACTTTAAACCTTCCTCAAGCCTGGGAACGAATGACCATTCCCGTGTCAGACTCGAGTTTCCGGCAGGACACGGTCGTTTGGAAACTTGAATCAGGCATGAAGCAGGCGACACTGCTTAAAGTACTATCTGTCCAACGAACACAGTTTGCCACTTTACAGAAATTTTGCCAGTACAGTCATGAAGTAATGCACCAGAACGAGAATGTTTCTGCGCACAGAAGCGAGGGAAACAACTTATCTGGACACCGGTACTATGATGGTAAAGAAATATTATATTTCAATTTGGCACATAAGCATCGCTACTTCTACGTGTCCCTGATCAGCTCGCAGCCAATAACTGAACAGATGAAAAAATCGTTTACTGCCGTGGTTGAAAGCCTGCAGGAAATAGCACCTTAACCTTTAGAGGTACACCTATATGGGGCACTGTTTTTCTCCCGTAAAAATCATCCGTAAATATTATGCAGAAGCTCCCGATGCTTATGAAATACTTATTGATCACAGCAGACTTGTCTGTCGGCGGGCGCTGAAAATTGCCAGAAAACTTAATGATCAGGGAATTGAGCTTGACCTTCAGTTTATTGCAGAAGCTGCTATGCTACACGATATCGGCATGATTAAAACTGCTACCCCAGGCCTTGGCTGCTATGGCAAGGGGCCATACATACAGCATGGCGTAAGAGGCAAAACCATATTGGAACAAGAAGGGTTACCTCGCCACGCAAGAGTCTGCGAAAGGCATATTGGCGTTGGATTGACCAGCGATGCAATTATTTCACAAAATCTCCCCCTGCCGGTGAGAGATATGCGACCTGAAACCCTTGAAGAGAAAATCATCTGCTATGCAGATCTTTTCTATTCAAAGGGCCTTAAAAATCGCGGAAAAGAAAAATCAATTCGCACGGTGCGTAAGAAAATTACAGAATTTGGGGCAGAAAACGTTAAAATATTTGATGCCTGGGTACAACAATTCGAACCGTCAGAAGAGTAGTATGGACCAATGGCTAACAGATTTAATTGCCCACCTGCCGTCAGGGAATATCTATCTTTGCTTTATTTTCATTATTGCCTTACTTGAATCATTACCAGCTATAGGTCTCTTAATTCCCGGAAGTACACTGATTGTTGCCGCAGGATTCCTGGTTAGTCATCAACATGGTTCATTAATAAATATAATGATCTCTTCTCTTGTTGGAGCCTATATTGGTGACCTGTTGAGCTTTGAACTAGGCCGCAAATACGGGTCGACGCTCTTAAAAATTCAGCTGTTGCAACGAAATCGCCCCATGATCAGACAAGCAGAAATCTTTTTCATGAATCACGGCGGAAAAAGTTTATTTTTTGCTCGTTTTCTTGGCCCAATCCGCGGAATAACACCCTTTATTGCCGGATTGTCCGAAATGCCCCGGAAAAATTTTAACGTCTATGCACCGATAAGTGCAATTCTGTGGGGAATCAGCTACCCTGGAATCGGTTTTATTGGCGGAGCAAGTTGGCAAAAGGCTGAAGGCTTGGCCTACAAATTCGGGCTGTCCATACTTGTAGCCCTGATTGTCACAATCGCTCATTACGCTATTAAAAATAAACTTGGTGAAAAAAAATAATAGGAAATCAGCAAATCCTGCCTACCCCTATAGCGCAGACAAAAAGGACGAGGACTCACCTAGGTGAAGGCGTCTCCGACAAAAGCAGATAACGTAAAATATTTTTCGCTTTTTTAAAAAGACACGGCAGTGTCCTAAATGTTTAGAATTGTATCGCCAAACACAAACTCTAGTCCAAAGGAGAACACTGCCGTGGAAAATGATTGTACACCAAAGCAAGATAAGATCATTCAACTGAATGAAGCTGCTGTCAAAAATCATTTGGGTCAAATCGTACGTAGTACCGTCGAGCAGACGTTGAATGACATGTTGGATGCAGAAGCCGATCGCTTATGCAATGCTGAGAAATACCAACGAAATGAGGCACGTACTGATACCAGGGCCGGGCATTATCAAAGGAAACTTCAAACGACGGCTGGTGAAGTCAATTTAAAGGTCCCTAAATTGAGGCAACAGACCTTTGAGACAGCGATCATTGAACGCTACAAACGTCGGGAAGCATCCGTTGAAGAAGCTTTGATCGAAATGTATTTAGCTGGTGTATCGGTTCGACGTGTCGAGGATATTACCGAAGCATTGTGGGGCACGAAAGTCAGTCCCGGAACGATCAGCAATCTGAATAAAAAAGTCTACACAAAGATCGAGCAATGGCGGAAGCAGCCCATTGGGGACGAATTTCCTTATGTTTATCTGGATGGTATCGTTCTAAAACGTTCCTGGGCCGGAGAAGTCAGCAACGTTTCTGTCCTGGTTGCGATCGGCGTTAACAGTGATGGCTATCGCAAGATTCTCGGTGTTGCTGAGGGACACAAAGAAGACAAGGCGGGTTGGTCTGGATTCCTGCGGCATTTGAAGGAGCGCGGCTTGCGCGGTGTTCGCCTGTTTATAACCGATGCCTGTATGGGGCTGGTAGAGTCATTGGCCGAATACTATCCGGAGACCAAATGGCAACGTTGTATGGTCCATTTTTACCGGAATGTGTTCAATACTGTTCCAAGAAGACGGGTTAAAGACGTCGCGGCCATGCTGAAAGCGATCCATGCATCTGAAGACAAAGCTGCAGCCAAGGAAAAAGCTGAGCAGATCATTGAAAAGCTTGAAGCCTTACGTTTGAAAGAGGCCGCTCAGAAAGTTCGGGAGTCGATAGATGAAACTCTGACTTACTATAAATTTCCAAGGAGTCATCATAGTCGGATTCGCACCAACAATGCTCTTGAGCGTATTATGAAGGAAATCAGGCGCCGAACTAAGGTTGTCGGCGCATTCCCCGATGGTCATTCGGCATTAATGCTGTGTGCCGCAAGATTACGACATATTGCTGGAACAAAATGGGGGCAGAAGAAATATCTGAACATGGACTTACTCAGGGAACAGGATTTTGAGCAAATGATGGAGGCGGATGCAGGCTAACTAAAATCGGGCGCTGCCGAAAAAAGCGAAAGATTCTTTACACTACCCAAAAGCAGCCCGTGTGACGCGACCCAGTCTGAACGGACAAAATCAAAAAAAATCGGGCTACAGCAATGACTGTAGCCCATAACGTTCATTCAACTGTAAAAAGAAAGCTATTATTTATAGCCGTCCATCTCATCAAACTGCAGATAACGGTAGATTTCATCCTTCTTCGGCGAAATTTTCTCTTTGTAAACGGCCAAGTATTCAGCTGGAGTTGGCAGTTTACCAGTATTAGCGACCACAGCACCAAGCTCAGCAGAACCAAGGAACACCTTTGCACCGTCACCGATACGGTTATCAAAGTTACGGGTGCTGGTTGAGTAGGCATTCACATCATTCGGAACACGGGCCTGGTTGCCCATGCACAGGGAGCAACCGGCTATCTCGATGCGGGCACCTTTTGCACCGAAGACAGAGAAGACTGCCTCGGATTTCAGCTGGTCCTGATCCATCCTGGTTGGCGGGCAAACCCAGGCACGAACGGCCGGAGTAAATTTCTCACCACGCCAGATTTCCGCAGCAGCACGGAAGTGCCCGATATTGGTCATACAAGAACCGAGGAAGACATCCTGAATCTCAGTTCCAGCCACTTCAGAAAGCAACTTGACATCATCAGGGTCATTCGGACAAGCCAGAATCGGCTCGGTAATTTCAGCCAGATCGATTTCGATAACCGCAGCATATTCAGCATTGCTGTCAGCCTTAAGAAGCTCAGGCTTAGCCAGCCATGCTTTAACATCGTCAATGCGCTTACGCAAAGTGTCAGCGTACTCATAGCCGTCGGCAATCATCTTTTCCATCAACGCTACATTGGAACGCAGATAGGTGCAGATGGTTTCTTCAGACAGATCGATACAGGCAGCAGCAGCGGATCTTTCCGCAGCGGCATCAGTCAGCTCAAAAGCCTGCTCAACAGAGAGGTTGGGCAACCCTTCCATTTCCAGAATACGACCGTTGAAAATATTGATCTTGTTCTTTTTCGGAACGGTCAGCAGGCCCTGCTTAATGGCCCAGTAAGGAATGGCATTAACCACATCACGCAGGGTAATCCCTTCGTTCAACTCACCTTTGAAACGAACCAGAACTGATTCAGGCATATCGAGCGGCATGAAACCGAGAGCACCGGCAAAAGCGACCAATCCAGACCCAGCTGGGAAACTGATCCCGATAGGGAAACGGGTATGTGAATCACCACCAGTACCGACAGTGTCGGGGATCAACAGGCGGTTCAGCCAACTGTGAATAACACCATCCCCTGGACGCAGCGCAACACCTTCACGCTCAGCGACAAACTGAGGGAGAGCCTTGTGCATTTTTACGTCAGCAGGTTTGGGATACGCAGCCGTGTGACAGAAAGACTGCATAAACATAGGAGACTGGAATTTCAAACAAGCCAGCTCTTTAAGTTCATCAGCAGTCATAGGGCCTGTTGTGTCCTGTGAACCAACGGTCGTCATCTTAGGCTCACATGCAGTTCCAGGCAGAATGCCGGTAACACCACAGGCACGACCAACCATCTTCTGGCCAAGACTGTAGCCTTGCCCTTCTTTAGCGATTGGATTCTCTGGAATAGCAAAGAAATCTGCGTCGGGAAGACCGAGAGCCTGGCGGGCACGAGTCGTTACCGCACGACCAATAATCAAAGGAATACGTCCACCGGCACGATATTCATCAGGAACAGTATTCGGCTTGATCTCAAATGTAGAGAGAACCTCACCGGCCTCATTCTTGACTTCGCCTTTAACGGTATCGATAGTGATAATATCGCCCATGTTCAACGAGGTAACGTCCATGCGCAAAGGCAAAGCACCGGAGTCCTGAGCGGTATTAAAGAAAATCGGAGCGATAACACCACCAATAATAACCCCTCCACGACGCTTATTAGGAACATATGAGATATCTTCGCCTATATGCCACAACACGCTATTACATGCAGACTTGCGCGAAGATCCGGTGCCAACGACATCACCGACAAAAGCAACCTGATGACCTTCAGCACGCCATTTAGCAATATCGTCAATGCCACCGGGGAAACGAGTCTTACCCATGGCAAGAGCATGCAGTGGAATGTCGGGACGACTCCAGGCGTCTCCGGCTGGTGAAAAATCATCCGTATTTATTTCTCCCTCAACTTTAAAAACCTTGACGGTGATTGTCTCAGGAATATCTGACTTACTGGTAAACCATTCAGCAGCGGCCCAGCTTTCAACAACTTTTTTTGCAGCGACATTCGTTGCTGACTTAGCAATGACCTGGTCGGCAGCATCGTACACGTAAGTAAGACCAGACAAAGCACATGCAGCGGCATCTGCCAATTCAGGTTTGTCAAGAGCATCAATCAATGGCTGAACATTATAGCCACCTATCATGGTACCAAGTATTTCGACAGCCTTAACGGCATCAATCAGGGGGGATTGTTTACTACCGCTGATAATATCAGCAAGAAAACCTGCTTTTACTTCAGCAGCGGGGTCAACCCCCGGAGAGATTCTTTGGGTCAGCAGATTAAGAAGAAAATCTTCTTGTCCCGCTGGTGGATTAATAAACAGATCGCAAAGTTGTTTAGTTTGCTCAGGGCTGAGTGGCAGCGCTGGGATACCTTGCTCTTTGCGTGCATCTTCTTGCCGCAAATAAATGTCAATCATGAACTCCTCCATCACACGTATTAAAACAGGTTAACTCTCCAGACATGAATAAATGACGTTTTACTGTTTAAAAAATTGCATACAGTATACAATTTTTTAAACCTCTGTCAATCATCAGAACAATAATTTGTAGCACCTTTTAGCTGGATTCCATCCCTCCTGTCAACAAACAGAAATTGCTACCGGTCGCATACATCAACTGTTAAGTCGAAATAGTAAATAAAGAGGTATTCACAAAAACCACGACGCAAGAATGACATAATCTGTCACATTGAAGTGCAAGATTAGACACATCAAGTAAACTTTTCCCCGGAGCATGAAATGTTTGAAATTTTATTTCTGATTAGTATTGTCCTGATTTGCCGTAGTCAGTTTCTGCCTTCAGAAAAAAAAGCGCGCCCTGCAGTGATGACAACAAACAATCACTGCAGGGCGCGCCAGAAGAATCACTGGATTTCGAGTAATTCGACTTCAAAAACCAGAGCGGAGTTTGGTGGAATTGCCGGCGGAGCACCGCGTTCAGCATAAGCGAGTTCCGGCGGAATAACCAGTTGCCATTTGTCGCCAACTTTCATTTTAGTCAGAGCCTCAGTCCACCCCTTAATCACCCCACCGACAGGGAATGTAACCGGCTCGCCACGATCATAGGAGCTGTCGAATTTAGTACCATCCGGCAGCGTACCAGTATAGTGTACCTTAACTGTTGATTCAGCAGTTGGAGAAGGTCCTTCACCTGCTGTAAGCACCTTATACTGAAGCCCACTTTCCGTTGTGACAACACCTTCTTTAGAACCATTGTCAGCCAGGAAATCCTTGGCTTTCTTTAGGTTCTCTTCGGCAAGCTGAGCCATTTTAGCCATTTGCTTTTGTTGCATTTCTGCCTGGAAGGCCGTCAGGACGGAAGCCATTTCTTCCTGAGACAAGACCGTTTCTTCTCCCTTAAAAGCAGCTTTAAGACCCGCGGCAACCTGATCGGGATCAACGTCAAGACTCTGTTGTTTCATGTTGGCACCAATATTCATACCAATGGCATAGCCGACTTCCTCTTGCTGCGTAGCAAATTTACCCTCTGCGTAAGCCTGGCCACTAATCAGAACCAAACCAAGACAGAAAAGCGAAAACTTTTTCATTGAGTGCTCCATAAGTAAGGTTGATGTAAAACAAAAGGCCCGGTGAAAACACCGAGCCCTTTAGTATTACCATACTTGATTGAACTAGTCAGCCATCAATTCTTTGACTTTTTCGAATCCAAGATTATAGGCCTTCTGGTTGAGCTCCTTAAATGCTTCAGGAACTCGACGCAAAACAGCTTCCAGACCTGACTCGCGTGCAACGACATCCGTCAGGGCTATCATTGCTCCAAGGGCAATAACGTTGGCAACAATAGCTCGGCCAATTTCATCCTGCGCAGCACGCATAATGGCCATATCATAGACCTTGAAATCACCTTTGGGCGGATTCTTGACAAAATCAGAATCAACCAGCAGCAGTCCGCCATTTTTGATACCTACGGCATATTTGTCAGCAGCTTCCTGGGTCATGGCAAGACACGCATCGACGATGGTAGCCTTAGGATAATCGATAGGAGCATCGCCTATAATAACCTCAGACTTGGACGCGCCACCACGGGCTTCAGGTCCATAACTCTGGGATTGCACAGCATGTTTTCCTTCAATAATCGAAGCAGCTTCAGCCAGAATAATTCCGGCAGTAATCAAACCTTGACCACCAGCACCGGAAAACCGAATTTCATATCTTTCACTCATGATTCTCGTCTCCTATCAGGTGGCTCAGGCGCCCTGGGCGCGGGCAATGATCTTGGCATATTGTTCACAATACTCCGGCTTATCTGCCTGGTAGAGAACACCGGTCAGGATTTTACCTTCCAACTGCTCGTCAGTCATTTTTGCCGCGGCAGCAACCGGAACAGCCATATCCTTGAGACGCTTCATCATGTCAACAACACTACGGAACTTGTTACGACGGCCATAAGTGGTCGGGCAATCATCAAGAACTTCAATAACGGCCATCCCTTTATGCTTTATTCCTTCAGCAATCAGCTTATCAATCTGAGTTGCATGGAAAGCAGTCGTCCGGGCTACAAAAGTAGCACCCGCACCGATAGCAAGCTTACTGATATCAAAAACTGGATCAGGATTGCCATAAGGTGTTGTTGAGGCTTTATCTCCGGTTGGCGTACATGGCGAGAATTGACCACCCGTCATACCATAGATAAAGTTATTCATAATGATGTAAGTCATGTCAATGTTGCGTCGGCAGGCATGAATAAAGTGATTACCGCCAATTGCCGTACCATCCCCGTCACCACCGCAGACAATAACGTTCATCTCTGGCTTGGCCATTTTAACACCGGTTGCAAAAGCAGCGGCACGACCGTGAGCAGTGTGCAGAGTGCACATATCCATGTAGCCAGGCAGACGGCTGGCGCAACCAATACCCGAAACCAGAGCGGTATTGTTTTTTTCAAGGCCACAAGCATCAATGGCGCGGATCAGGCCTTTCATAACAATACCGTGGCCACAGCCAGGACACCAGATATGTGGCAATTTGCCTGGGCGAATATATTTTTCGTAATCGTAAGCCATTTAGAGAACCTCCTTAACTTGGGCAATAATCTGAGCCGGGGTTAAGGGGTCGCCATCAACCCGGTTGACACCTGCAAGCTTGCAGGTATCTTTGACAATTCTTTCAACTTCAAGAATCATTTGTCCGAGGTTCATTTCCGGGACAACGATAGCGTTTACCTGTTTGCCCAGTTCGGCAACACGTTTTTCCGGGAACGGCCACAGGGTGATTGGACGGAAGAGACCCGCCTTGATTCCAGATTCCCGCAGTTCGTTAACAGCATAACGTGCGGAACGGGATGAAGAACCATAGGCAAGAACGATGATTTCGGCATCATCACACAGATATTCTTCGTTAGACTCAATATCAGCACGAGCTTCTGGTTTCTCAACCTTAGAAATCTGGCGCCGCTCTTCGAAATCAACCAGCTCAGCCTTAGTTGTCGGAAAACCGTCAGCGGCTTTATTCAAACCGGTAACGTGAAAACGGTAACCAGATCCGAACCCTGCCAATGGTGGAACATCACTATTCGTCGCATCATAAGGCTTGTAATCCTCAGGAGCACAAGTCGGAGCAGTACGGTTAATGACTTCCAGTTCACCTGGTTCTGGGAACACAATACGCTCGCGCATGTGACCGACGATTTCATCGTACAATACCTGAACAGGCATACGATATTTCTCTGCCAAGTTAAAAGCACGAACCGTTTCAGTGAAGATTTCCTGACAAGATGCAGGAGCAACGGCGATGGCAGCATGATCACCGTGAGTACCCCAACGGGCCTGCATTACGTCAGACTGGCCCGGGCCTGTCGGCATACCGGTGGATGGACCACCACGCATAACGTTAACAATAACGCAGGGGACTTCGGCGATACATGCGTAGCCGATTAATTCTTGCTTCAGAGAGACACCAGGACCGGACGTTGCTGTTAATGCCTTCGCTCCTGTTAAAGAAGCCCCGATGACTGATGCCATCGCAGCAATCTCGTCTTCCATCTGAATAAAATGTCCACCTACTTTTGGAAGCTCTCCGGAAAGAACTTCGGCAACCTCTGTGGAGGGAGTGATGGGATACCCACCAAAAAACTGGCACCCAGCATAGACCGCACCCTGGGCGCAGGCCTCATTTCCCTGTAATAGCGCTACTTTTTTAGCCACTTACTGACCTCCTCTAGCAATTACAGCTTATGCACTTTGATAGCAAAATCAGGGCAACGCAGTTCACACTGATTACACGCAATACATGCATCAGGATTAGCGACCTTGACAACAAATGCATCCATCTCAAGAACCTTTGTAGGGCAGAATTCAACACAAATGCTGCACCCCTTACAGTATCTTTCGATGATCTCAATTTCCGCTTTCGCGCTCATCGATGTCTTTCTCCTTTTTTCGGTATTTAAATGATTCTCGGCTCTGACATACTCAAAACGGCGAAATCCTACCACATGGGGCGAATATACGCCAAACCATTTTTCGCACAAAGCGTGAAACCTTATGAAAAAAATAGTTACCGCAAAGATCCAAACATGTGGATTATTGAATATGTTTATTTTTTTAATAAGGGCAGAGTCTCTCTGCCCTTATTCTCGTTATCTACAGATAAGAAGATCAAAAATTCAAACTGTCAACCAGAGACTTAACAGCATTAACTGAATTATCCATCAGCGCCTGCTCTGTTTCATCAAGTTTAAGTTCCAGAATTTTCTCAACGCCCCCAGCGCCAAGGACGCAGTGAACGCCGACATAGTAACCATCGACTCCATATTCGCCATTCAGCTTAGCGCAGGTTGGCAATACACGCTTCTGATCTTTGAGCACAGATTCAGCCATGGCAATAGCAGATGACGCCGGGCTATAAAAAGCACTGCCATTGCCAAGAAGCTTAACCACTTCCCCGCCAGCGTTTTTGGTTCTTTCAACCATAGCAGCCATGACTTCTTCTGCCTTGGCGACGCTACCATATTTTTGTTCCAGAAGTTCCATAACAGGTATGCCGGCGACGCTGGCATAGCGAACCAACGGCACCATAGTATCCCCATGACCACCAAGAGTTACGGCAGAAACATCCTTAACAGAGACGCCGAGTTCCCAGGCAATAAAGCTGGCAAAACGAGCTGAATCCAAAACACCTGCCTGGCCACAAACACGCTCAGGTGGGAAGCCGGTAACCTTCTGACACAGAGTAACCATGGCATCAAGAGGGTTGGAGATTATAATAACGAAAGCTTCAGGAGCATTATCGCGAATACCTTCAGCAACACTGGTCATGATCTTGGAATTGACCCCGATCAGATCATCGCGACTCATTCCTGGCTTACGTGGCAGACCCGCAGTTACAATAACAACATCGGCCCCAGCAATATCCTTGTAGTCATTGGTTCCGGTCAATGTGACATCAAAACCATCCACAGGGGATGCTTCTGCTATATCGAGAGTTTTTCCCTGCGGCATATTTTCGACGATATCAAACAGAACAACATCGCCGAGCTCTCGCAAAGCACACAGCTGAGCAAGAACACCACCAATCTGTCCACCACCGATTAGAGCAATTTTGGGTCTAGCCATTTTTTCTCTCCTTATAAGTGAATAAATTTATGGCTCGACGCCCAAATAGGCGCCGAGCCACTCTTCGTTACATTGCGTCAATGATTGCGTTAAATGTTGCACTCGGACGCATGGCCTTGCTTGTTTTTTCAGGATCTGGACGGAAGTATCCGCCGATATCCGCAGGACTTCCTTGAGCAGCCAGCAACTCAGCATCAATCTTCGCTGCGTTGTCAGCCAAAGCTTTGGCTACTGGCGCAAACCGAGCTTTCAACTCAGCATCTTCATTTTGGGCAGCCAGCGCTTCAGCCCAGTAAAGAGCCAGATAGAAACTGCCACCACGGTTATCAATTTCATTGACCTTACGTGACGGAAGCTTCTGATTCTCCAGATATTGTCCGATACCGGCATCCAGAGTCTTGGCAAGAACCGCAGCCTTGGGATTATTATCGTTGGTTGCGATCATTTCCAGCGAAGGGACAAGCGCACAATATTCCCCCAGGGAATCCCAGCGGATATGACCTTCTTTTAGAAACTGTTGAACGTGCTTCGGCGCAGAGCCACCAGCCCCTGTTTCAAACAGGCCGCCACCTGCCAACAGAGGAACAATAGACAACATCCGGGCGCTGGTTCCCAGCTCCAGAATCGGGAACAGGTCGGTGAGGTAATCACGCAAAACGTTACCAGTTGCCGAGATGGTATTCAGCCCCTTACGAATACGCTCAAGAGAAAACCTCATAGCCTCAACAGGAGGAAGAATTTTAATCTCACACCCTGCAGGATCAAATTCAGGCAGATAGGCGTTCACCTTTTTAATTATTTCTGCATCATGTCCACGGTTTTCATCAAGCCAGAAAACAACCGGCTCACCCGATGCCTTGGATCTGTTAACGGCAAGCTTGACCCAATCCTTGATAGAAACATCTTTAGTCTGACAGGCACGGAAAATATCGCCCTCTTCAACCGTTTGCTCCAGAAGAGTTTCCCCTGTTGATGACACAACGCGAATAACACCGGCAGCAGGAGCAATAAAGGTCTTATCATGAGACCCGTATTCTTCAGCTTTTTTAGCCATCAGCCCAACATTGGAAACACTACCCATGGTCGCCGGATCAAACTGTCCGTTGCGTTTGGCATCTTCAATAATTTCACCATACATCGTTGCATAGCAACGATCAGGAACCATGGCGATCGTATCCTGCAGTTCATCCTGCAGATTCCACATCTTGCCACCATCACGCACAACATTTGGCATAGAGGCATCAACAATAACATCATTTGGTACGTGAAGATTGGTAATGTTGTTACGCGAGTCGACCATCGCCAGAGCAGCCTGCGTTGCGTAACAGGCATTGATGTCAGCTTCGATTTCGGCTTTTTTCTCAGCAGGAAGCTTGTCGAGCTTGCCAAGAATATCCCCAAGACCAAGATTTGGATTAGCACCAATCTCAACCAGAACAGCAGCATGTTTTTCAAGGGCAGCCTTAAAATAGACAGAAACAGCATGGCCAAACATGACCGGATCAGAAACCTTCATCATGGTTGCTTTCAAATGCAACGACAGCAACGCATTTTTAGCTTTTGCCTCAGCAGCAGTCTCAGCATAGAACTTGCGCAAAGCAGCAACATTCATCACGGAACTATCAAGAACTTCCCCAGCCAACAAGGGCAGGGATTCTTTAAGCACCTCAGTGCCCTGAGCACCAACAAATTCAATTTTAACAGTATCTGCAGCGGTCATAGTAACCGACTTCTCGGTACCATAAAAATCACCTTCACTCATATGGGCGACACGACAATTTGACTGGGCAGGCCAGGCTTTCATCATGCGATGGGGATTTTTCTGAGCAAATGCTTTAACAGACCCTGCGGCACGACGGTCAGAGTTACCTTCACGCAACACCGGATTAACAGCTGAACCAAGAACCTTGGCAAAACGCGCCTGAAGAGCCTTTTCTTCGGCAGTTTTAGCTTCTTCTGGGTAACTGGGAATATCATATCCTTTCTGCTGGAGCTCTTTAATGGCAGCTTGCAGCTGAGGGATAGAAGCACTGATATTAGGCAGTTTGATAACGTTAGCTTCTGGAGACTTAACCAGATCACCAAGTTCCGCCAGAAAATCAGGAATCCTTTGCTCGTCACTCAAGTTCTCAGGAAAGTTAGCAATAATTCTTCCGGACAACGAAATATCCTTGGTCTCAACTTCAATATCAGACCCCTTAGTAAAAGCCTGAACAACAGGAAGGAATGCATATGTTGCAAGCGCTGGGGCCTCGTCAATTTCTGTCCAGATAATCTTTGATGACATCTTTTTTCTTCTCCTTAGTGTTTACTTTCTTCAATTACAGCGACCTAATTAATCTCTCCGAACACAAAAAACTTCCTAACCACTCATTGCCTCGACTGTTCCGCCCATTTTCAAACATCGTTACAGTCCCAGCGATAGAACAATATATCACTGTATACAGTATACAAACCAGGCATTAGTGTCAAGAAACATTCAAATTTAAAACTGTTAAATTTACATCAAATTTAAAACAAACTAAGGTATTGTTATTAATAAAAAAATATACATAACAAAAAAAGGAATGGATAGAGATTACCAGAAACCTGCCCTCTTCTCCTCTGGCATCTTTTAAAAAATGAAACAGCAAGCTTGCCTGAAAATCAGAATAGATTTAAAGCTTGGGCTTCCTGTCTTGCAGCATCAACTTCTGCAGTCGTTTTATCACGCGGGATAACAAGGTTCTGACCAACAAATATTTCGCGCGGATCTTTAATCTGATCCCGATTAGCCTTATAAATCAAAGGCCACAGATCGGCATCGTCATAAACTTCCGGTCGCGCAGAAATATCAGCGAGGCTCTCTCCTGCCTGAACCTGGATTTTTGCCACCAATGGCTGTGGCTTCGGCACTAAGGGCTCTTCTTTTGAGGGGACAGAGACCTTGGCCTGACGTTCTTGCTTCTTTTTTAGCAATTCTTTACGCCGCCCAGCCTCCTGCTGCTGTCTCAACCTGAGTTCCTGAGCCTGACGTTGCTGTTCTTCAAGTTCGCGTTTTTTCCGTATTTCAAGTTCCAGTTGCTCCAAGCGCTTTTGCTTGGTAACCAGAGCTTGCTCTTCAGCTAACTGCCGTTTGATTTCAATCGTAAGACTCAGCGCCTCAGCGGAATAACGCTGAGCAAGCTCCAAGGTCCGCTGGGCCACGCGATAATCCTTATCTTTTATCTGCTGCTCAGCAGCCTGCAACGCGCTACTTGAGAGCTGATACTCCCCCGGTGCAAACTCAGCAGCACCTGATGCATAAGCATGAGCAACAATATTTCTCACCTCTTCCAATCGCGTGCTTGGTGGCTGGGCACAGCCACCAAGCAGGATTAGAGTGACACAAATAACCGGAATCAGACGTATAAGCATCTGACCGCTGTTCATCTAAAGAAAACCGCTTATAAACAGAATTTTAATTCTGTTTGCTACGCAGGCGAATCCCAAGCTCACGCAACTGCTTCTCAGCAACTTCATTCGGAGCATCAGAAAGCAGACAGGTCGCCTTCTGAGTTTTCGGGAATGCAATAACGTCACGAATTGAATCAGCCCCAGTCAGAATCATCATCAAACGATCAAGACCAAAAGCAATCCCGCCGTGCGGTGGTGCACCAAAACTCAAAGCATCCAGCAGGAAGCCAAACTTCTCCCTGGCCTCGTCATTCCCGATCCCAAGCAATTCAAACATTCTCGACTGTACTGTCTGATCATGAATACGGATACTACCACCACCGACCTCAGATCCATTAAGCACCAGATCATAAGCCTGAGCTCGAGCCTTGCCCGGATCACTATCGAGCAACGGAATGTCTTCCTCCATCGGCGAGGTAAACGGATGATGAACTGCAACGTGACGATTTTCCTCTTCATCCCACTCAAGCAGTGGGAAATCGGTAACCCAGACGAACTTAAAGATATTTTTATCTGCCAAACCGAGTTTTTGCCCAAGATGACCACGCAACCGACCCAAGGCTTCATTGGCCACTTTCGGGGTGTCTGCCATAAAGAGCAGCAGGTCACCAACCTGAGCATCAAGTTTGGTATTTAAAGCATCAAGTTCAGCCTCGGTAAAGAACTTGGCGATGGGAGACTGCCAACCCTCTTCAGTAACTTTTACCCACGCAAGACCTTTTGCCCCGTAGATTTTGACAAACTCAGTCAGATCATCAAGCTCTTTGCGGGAAAAAGTTGCACACCCTTTTGCGTTCAGAGCCTTCACCAATCCACCATTCGCTGCAACATCTGCGAACACTTTAAACTGAGAGCCTGCAACCAGATCTGTGATATTGACAAGTTCAAGATCAAAGCGCAGATCAGGGTTATCAACCCCGAAACGTTCCATCGCTTCCTGATAAGTCAAGCGCGGCATCGGCAATGAAACATCAACACCGATTGCGGCCTTAAACACTTTGGCGACCATACCTTCCATAACACTGATGACGTCATCGCGGCTGACGAAACTCAACTCGCAGTCAATCTGCGTAAATTCTGGCTGACGATCAGCGCGCAGGTCTTCGTCGCGGAAACACTTGACAATCTGAAAATAGCGATCAAAACCGGCCACCATAAGCAACTGCTTAAACAATTGCGGTGACTGAGGCAAAGCATAAAACTTACCGACATTAACACGACTCGGCACCAAATAATCACGAGCACCTTCTGGAGTGCTTTTAGTCAGAACTGGCGTCTCTACCTCTATAAAACCTTCGTTATCCAGATAATTACGCACGGTTTTTGCGACAAGATGGCGCATCATCAGGTTATTTTGCAGAGCAGACCGACGCAGGTCCAGGAAACGATATTTCAGCCGAATGTTTTCAGCGACCTCGGTGTACTCATCAAGCATAAATGGCGGAGTCTCTGAGCTATTGAGAATAAGCAGTTCATTGATCTCAATTTCAACTTCACCGGTTTTCATCTTGGGGTTGATTGTCCCTTCAGGACGAGCGGAAACCTTACCCCGTGCGGCAATAACAAATTCATTCCGAATCTGCTCTGCCTTTTTATGCGATTCTGCATCACGATCCGGATCCAGGGCCAGTTGAACAATACCCTCACGATCGCGTAAATCAATAAAAATCAAACCTCCATGGTCCCGGCGTCTTTGTACCCACCCCATGACGCAAACATCCTGGCCGATAAGTTCAGCCGTCAGTTCTCCACAGCGATGAGTCCGTTTCCAATCACCAAGTTTGTCGTTCAAGACGATCCTCCGACTCTTATTCTTGTGCCTTTCGGCAACATTGAAAGTATATGGCTCTCCTAAAGGGAGCAGCAACAATGAAAAAGGTAACTAGCTATTATTCGTGGTTAACAGGTCGACAAGAGCGGTTAATGAGACTTCACTCTCAGCACCGTCGGCCATCCTTTTCAATTTAGCATGTCCTGAGCGAATTTCCTCATCCCCCAGAACAATTGTATTTTCAGCCTGCAACTTATTCGCGCGCCGCATCTGCGACTTCAGACTCTTCCCCTGATAGTCCATTTCAGCATAGACACCTGCGGCCTGCAATTGAGACATCAGTGTAAAAGCTGTATCTGCTGCAGTGTCACCCAGTGCTGCTATAAACAACTTAGGCACCCTCAAACCGATCCCCTTGGCGCCCTTCAGCAACACTAACCTTTCCATGCCAATAGCAAACCCGATACCGGGCAGAGCAGGCCCCCCCAAACTCTCAACCAGGCCATCATAACGTCCACCAGCAGCAACAGCACTTTGCGATCCCAATTGATCAGTAACTAATTCAAAAGTAGTGCGCACATAATAATCAAGACCACGCACCATTCTGGCATTCACCTCATAGGGAATGGCCAGATTATCAAGGTATTTTTTTACCTGCCCGAAATGATTATGACAATGACCACAAAGATGATCCAAAACACTCGGCGCATCGTGGGTTGATTCTTTACAGCCGGGAATTTTGCAGTCGAGAACCCGCAGTGGATTTGTGGCGTAACGGCGCTGGCAATCGTCACATAAATCGGACAGCCGACTTTCCAGAAAAGCGATCAGCTTAGCACGGTATTGCGGTCGACATTCAGGACAACCAAGAGAATTGATCTGCAAAGTTACAGCATTAATCTCTATGGTAGAAAAATATTGATGCAACATAGCCAGAACCTGAGCATCAATTTTCGGATCTTCAACCCCAAGCACCTCGGCACCCAACTGATGGAACTGCCGATAGCGTCCCTTCTGGGGGCGCTCATAGCGAAACATTGGCCCCAAGTAATAAAGTTTGGTCACCGGGTCCAGAGTATGGAGCCGGTTCTGAATAAAAGCACGCATAACCGGTGCCGTCCCCTCAGGCCGCAAAGTCAGAGAATTGTCACTCTTATCATTAAAAGTATACATCTCCTTTTCAACAATATCGGTCGTCTCCCCGATGGAGCGGCAAAACAACTCCGTTTTTTCAGGAACAGGGGTCCTGATTTCTGAAAAACCGTAAGTCCCGAAAACTTCACGCGCTGACTGCTCAAGAAACTGCCAGATTTCGACGTCTCCCGGCAAGATATCATTCATTCCTTTAATCGCGGCGATACTCAATTTTTTATCCTCTTTCATACAAAAATCAAAAACCGGTAATAACGCAGGCTGGTCACTTATAAAATAAATAAGTTCAACAATCAGACCGGAGATAACGCAAGCCTTGAAACATACCTTATTTTGCCCTTCTCGCAAAGGCTGACTTGCAAATATTGTGTATTTTTTTGAGGAATCTGTCCAGAGGAAGACGTGATGCGACAAAGAAATGAGTTTACCTTAACGAGGAGAAATTTCAGAGGAACCGCAGGTAATATTACGAATCCCCTTACCAGAGTACATGGCCTTATCAGCGAGGTGCAACAACTGCTCCTGATCTTTGGCATCCACAGGATAGGTAGAAAAACCGGTTGTTACCGTCATATAACTCGGGAAACCTTGTTCATCAAGAAACGTATGTCCTTCGATTTTCTTGCGAATCCGCTCTGCAACACAGCGCGCGCCTTCGGCATCCGATTCGACCAGCAGTACTGCGAATTCATCCCCCCCATAGCGAAACAGGGTATCAACGGTTCGAACACATTCCCGTAGCAACTCGCCAACCTCCGTCAAGGCCGCACTACCAGCGAGATGTCCGTGGGTATCATTGATATTCTTAAAATGATCAAGATCAAGAAATAACAAGGAAAACATCAGGCCATAACGCTGTGCACGTTTAATTTCATGACTGAGGGCCACCTTCATGTAACGATGATTATACAAACCGGTCAGATCATCGGTATACATCAATTGTTGAACACTCTGGTACCGGCAGGCGTTATACACGCCCAACAAAATCTGATCACACAAATAGCGCAGATCAGGACAATCGAATTGAGCCGAAACGCTTTCAGACACGCCACCGAGCAGAACCGTAACAATCGTGCCACTTTCGTCAGAACCACCCAGCGCCCAATAAATCTCATCCTGAAGTGCTAACCGGATTAAACGACCGGTTTTGGGGGGCACAATGCCTTGAGCACCATACAATTCGGTTATCTGCGATTTCAAACCGCCAACAACCTGGTTTGCCCTCTCCTCTGCAATACCATCACTGGCCAGCACGACCGGAAAACCATCGCTTGCCAGAATGAAAGCCATTCCTGAAGCCGCAGAAGTTTCACGCAAAAGCAGAGTCATTGCTTGTGGTAAAAGTTTGTCAAAATCAAGAAGAGCCGCTAACTCCTGGGCATTCATAAACAGCTGCACCCGTTTGCGCAATTCATCATTTTCAGCGAGCAACTTCCTCTGCTCCAGGCAATTACGCACGATATGCTGCAATTCTGCAGGATCAAACGGCTTTACCAGATAATCCCGGGCCCCACTTTTCAGGGCATCGATCGCAGATTCAAGGCTGGCATGCCCAGTAACCAGAATGACGTCAGCTGGATTTTTCCCACTCCGGACAGCTCTTAAAATATCAAGGCCGTCCTTATCCGGCATAACCATATCGGTCAGGACCAGATCAAATGATTCTTCAGCAAGAAGCCTTATAGCCTCATCCCCACTGCCACAAACTGTCACCTGATACTGATCCTGCCGCAGCAAATCACTGTATAGATTACGAAAAAACAGTTCGTCGTCGACGACCAGAATATGTGACTGGACTACAACCATAAGCTCCCTATAATTAATAACAATTATTTATCAATTATTGGATAAATATGTCAACGGAAAAGACCGCTTTCCCAGCGTTCAGACCGCCAGTGTCCCTTCTCAAATCGAACCCGCACTGTTCCATGCAGATCCGTGCGCAACAGCTGAATTTCCTCCTTCTCAATATACTCTACTAAAGAACGTGCCGGAAGCCGGTACCTATTTTGATAACCGGCGGAAACCAGACAGATTTCAGGCACAACGCTCTGAATCAGAGCCTCACTTCCGGAAAATTTACTGCCATGGTGTGGTAGTTTCAAAATTGCGGCATGTCTCTGGCTGGCAGCCAGTAAAGACTTCACGCCAAAGGCTTCCAGATCGCCCGTTAGCAATACTCCCTGATCATCGCCGACCGGCCAAAAAGCCACAAGAGAAGAATCATTTTCAGATAATCCGGCTGAAATGGATGAAAACAACTGAACTGTAGAATCTCCAAAAACAATATGACTCCATCCCGGTGCCGGCATAACCAGAGGTATTTTCTTTGATAATAGCACTGAAGCCAAAGAAGGCGAAAGCTGTGCAGCAGAATCTGTCGCATAAAAAGCATGAGCAGAAAAATTATTCAGAATAAATGGAAGGCCCTTGCTGTGATCCGGATGATTATGAGTCAACACAACTGCGCTTAGAGAACGCACACCCAACATCCCCAGCGCAGGAGCGACCAACCGCTCCCCGACATCAAAAGTATCACTATATAACCCTCCGCCATCAATCAGGACAGCTTTACCTGTGCCGTCCTGCAGCAATATGGCTTCCCCTTGGCCAACACTGAGCATAGTGACTGCAGGCCCTGCAGGCTTTAATTCATTCAGACTCCAGACGATACAAGCTATCCCCAGCCAGAGCAAACAACAGCAAACCTGTCTGCGAGTTCGGACGTTGATAACATAAAACAGCACCAATACCACCATAACGCTGGCGAGAACCTGACTCCGCGAGGGAAAAACAGAAATCCCGGCCAACAGACTGACACGATCAACCTGTTGACAAATCCGAACCAGAACCTCCATCACAATACCACTCATAGTAAAGCATAGGGAGGACAGCGAACCGCTGAGAGGAAAGCTGACCAAGCCGAGCAAACCAAGGGGCAGAGCGACCAGCGTCACCATAGGAACTGCAATTAAATTAACGAGTACTCCCACTGGTACAAACATATGAAAATCAGCCATCACCAGTGGTGCCGTTGCCAACGTCGCTGCCAAAGAAACAATAAATAACCGGGCCAGCCAACCAGCAACTCTGGAAGAAGGCAGCATCTTTAGCAGTGGCCCAATGTAGAGAATCGCCGCTGCACCTGTAAACGACAATTGCCACCCGGCATCCCACAATACCAGCGGATCAAACAACAGAAAGATAGTGGCTGTGCTGGCCAATAATTGCAAGGCATTGACATGGTAACGCCTCAGCAATAGCAATGTTCCAACAATAGCCACAAAACAGGCGCGCTGTGTTGCCAGCGCCCCTCCAGTTAAAACCAGGAACGCCAACATACCAGGAGCTATCAGGACAGGAATAATACGTTGAGGAGGTTGCCAATCAGCCAGAAGCGGAAATATTTTCCACGCAGCCAGCAAGCACCCATAAAGATACAGACTAAGTAAACCGACATGCAGACCGGAAATAGCAAACAGATGACTGACTCCTGAGCGCCCGAGGATCTTTCGAATATCAGCAGGGATAAGTTTTCCTTCACCAAGAACCAATGCACGTACCAATGGAGCCTGAATTCCGGTAAGATGCCGACCAACAAAAAACCCCACCTCTTGTCTGAAAGCCTCCAGAGCCCGTGCGACAACATGCCCCTCAGCCCCGACAATCTCTATATCATTGGTATTTTTGATCCAGGACGTTAACACTATCCCCTGACTCTGCAGATAACGCGGCCAATGAAATTCCCCGGGAGTGCCAAACAGGCGCGGCTTACGCAAACGGTTGCAGACGTGAATAATATCGCCCGGAAGAATTCTCTTATCCTCTCCGCTCTCTGCGTAAAGACGAATCCCAATCTTATCCAACACCACATGGTTTTCAACATTAAGCAACTGAACATCAATTGAACGGCGTCCGTCCGGCAAAGAAGCAACGGAATAGACCTCGCTATTCCAGCAGATGTTTTTGGTCAGAGAGCCAAGTCGTTCAATGTCTTCACTATGCTTAAACGACGCAGGATAGCGCAGATTGGCTAACACGCAGAAAAAGCAAAACACCATAACAGGAAAAGCCGCTGCATAGGCTCTGAGTAGAAACCAGAGAAAAAAGGTGATTGCGATTAAGCACCCCGCCGCAACATTTGAAACAACATAGAATGGCGCCACCAGAAGTCCGAGAATGGTTGCGCCAAGAATGAGATTAATTGGCTGCACAGTCCCCCCCAGGCCACAAGCAGCAAGAGCAAAGGGCCGATCAAACAGAATCGGCCCTTTGGGATATGAAATTTTAGGCAGTTACAGGCTCGCTTAACGCGGCTTTGTCTGGCTCGGGAGTTTGGTTTTCATGCTCATACTTGCGAATGAATTCCTCAGCCATCTCAACGTCCTTTTTACAGCCGATAAAGACAGGAGACCGTTCATGAATTTCCTGCGGCTCAAGATCAAGGATCCGCTGCACCCCGTTTGACGCAGCTCCTCCAGCCTGTTCGATCAGAAAAGCCATGGGGTTCAACTCAAACAGCAGGCGTAATTTTCCATTGGGTTTATTTTTCAGGTGCGGATAAAAGAAGATCCCCTTCCCCTTCAGCAATACCTGGTTAATATCAGGCACAAAACCACCACTGTAGCGCAACTTGACGCCTCGCGCCTCAAGGGTAGAAACAAACGATTCAACCCCAGGGGTATAGAGGTTACGCATGCCTCCAGGTGAATAAAGATTGCCTTCGGGTTCAAGACGAATATTTTCCCGCAGCAGAGTATATTCCATCAGGTTGTTCATCCCGAATTCATGAACTCCCTTGCCAACGCTGTAAACCAGAGTGGTCCGAGGGCCGTACAAAATATAAACAGCTGCAGCCTGATTACGTCCTGCCTGCAGCAGATCGCACCCCTCATAAATTGAGACGATCGTTCCAACAGCAAGGTTCACATCAACCAGAGACGAGCCATCCAAAGGATCAAAAGCAACTGAATATTTGCCGTCACAATCGGGAGAAATGGGAATGATCTCATCCATTTCTTCAGACATCATGTTTGCAACAACCCGGGAATGGTCAAGGCGCTTACGCATAATCCGATCAGCCAGGACATCTAGCGCAAGTTGCTCTTCGCCATAAAGATTTGACGTACCTGCCACACCAAGATCACCCGTCCGGATGGAGTTAATGATATACTTGGAAGCCTCCGCAATTTCACATATCAGATGAATCAGATTTTCATGAACATAATTTTCCCGCAGATGTCGACGTAGATCGATCTGGAATTTGGTTTTCCCCGGTTCGCTCATTGGATAACAATCTCCCTAATTTTCTGAACAATAAAAAATAAACAAGGCGGTAAAAAACAGTCTAGCGTAGATTATAATGAACGGCAACCGTGGAGTAGTTTCCAACACTCCCCTCCACACCGCCCCCTCCAAGCAGTGACCATTATCCTTTGGGTGGAAAATCGCACCACACCAAAGTCGCTCCGACAACAGCCAGAGGAATACAAAAGAACTGCACGAATGGAATTGCCAATAGACAAAACAGGCTACAGGCAAAACCCAGCATCATGACTGGATGCTGAAAAATATATTGTCTCTGTTCTCGAAAACTCATCTGCTTGCGCATAAGAACAAAGGCCATATATTCAACAACCAAAAAAAACAGGGTCAGCAGCGGCGCGAGAACAGCATAAAGCATCGTTCCTACGCCGGGCAGAAAATTTATCAGTAGTAGAGCCAGCATGCAACCAATAAAGACTGCCATTTTTTTCAACTCAACGGCGATGGCAGACCAGGATTCGGCCAGGAACTTTCGCCAGCGAAAAGGCTCAGTTCCACCCTCTCCAAGGCATATGGTTTCAGCTTTTTCAGATAATAGCTCGTTAAAAGGAGATGCGATCAGATTACCAACAACAGTAAATGAGAAAAAAACCGCTACCGCAGAAATGAGCATTGCCACTATCCAGGCCAGATAATAAAGGGCAGCTCCATACCAGACGTCGTTGCTGGGAGCATAGATGTGAAGCAAATGGTCAAACAAATCAAAACCGAAATAAACTGTCAGAGAAAAAATAATCAGGTTAATCAAAAAGGGAATCAGGACATATTTAAGCAGACCCGGCTTTTTCCGAATAAAATTCAGGGCCCGGACAGGATAACTGAAGCCCCTGGCAAAGCCGGCAACCGGCCGGACTATCTGACGACCAATCTGCTGAATCATACGTTGACCTCACAAGCTTCGAGTCCCGAGGCAAGGGTCGGATAAAGCAACTCAATCTGCAGCATATCCAGCATTTTCTGATTGGTCATTTTTCTTGATTCTTTTAAGAATGATAAAGTCAAAGGATTCATGATTTTTTCTGCTTCCTCACGGGTCAGTTCCTGAGGCAGAGGCAGATCATATTTTCGCGCTACACTGCGGAAATAGTGACTCATACTGCTTTCTTCTCCATCACACACATTGAAAATATCCCCGTGCTGCCCCCTGTCCATAGCTGCCGCGCAAATGCGGACCAGATCGAGACTGTGAATACGGTTGGTTCGCGGCGAATCTTCCGCCCGCAGCACCTGGTGCCCCCTGGTCAGCTGAGCCAAGGGTAACCGACCAGGTCCATATATACCGGTAACACGCAGGATAACGAGGTCAAACCCCAAGCGGGCCGCACAGGCCTGCAGCTGCGATTCAGCACTGACCCTGCGTTTAGCGCGACTGGTCTGGGGATTTAGCGGTGTTTCTTCAGTCACCAGCCGATCACCACAATCGCCATAAACACCGCTGGTACTTAAATAAACTATTTTTTTCGGACAATTATCAACCGTCAGGCGCCGGCAGAAATTGAGCATGCGGTAATCGCTGGTTCCTCCCCCTTGCGGAGGAAGGAAATAAAACAGCTCATGCCCTTGGACAGAGAATTCAGGAATATCGTCCTGATAATCAAAATTGGCCACAACAACATCAAATCCGAGCTTGGCAAGAGCATCTCTCCCCTCTTCAAAGTGACTGGTCACCTGAACATGATGATGCTCGGATAACAGTACCTTTCCCAAACGCTGACCGATATCACCACAACCAATAATCGTGTACATGTGCCCCTTGTTATTGATCATCATGACAAACTCTTGGTAACGATTTCATAGAGATCTTTTGAAAGAGCGGCAGCAGCCAAACGTTCCAACTCCCCCTTCATCAATATTTGCCGGCCAGGCTCAAGACGCTTCCAACGGGTAAACGGACCCGCAAGGCGAGCAGCCAATTGAGGATTGCGCGCATCTATCAACAATATCTGGTCAGCCAGCCATTTATACCCCAAACCATCGGCACAATGAAATGCATTCAGATTCTGGCTGAAGGCCCCAATCAACGAGCGAACCCGGTTCGGATTGGAATAAGAGAATTTCGGATGCGCCAGCAGCCGCTGAACATCAGCGAACACGTTGTCCGTTTGAGCCAAAGCCTGCAAAGAGAACCACTTATCAAGCAAAAGCGGATGGGACTGCCAACGTTGATAAAAATCTTCGATGACAGAATTCCTAGAAAAGGCATCACTATTCGCCAGGGCTGAAAAAGCAGCCAGACGATCAGTCATATTGCTCGCCTGTTCATACTGTTTCAGACACAGGGATTCACTTTCTGTACCACCAGACAGCAGCAACTGCGCCAGGCAGAAGTTAGCCAGACTACGCTTGCCAATCGCTGAAGGATCAAGGGAATAACGTCCGTCTCCCTGGGCCCTTCGGTAACGTTGCTCCAATAAGGCTTTATTTGCACACGCCAGTGATTTACGGGCCAACTGACGGACCTGATAAATTCGCGCCGGATCGACACTGGAGAGTTGATCAGCCAGGAACTGCTCATTGGGTAAACTCAACAACTGAGTCAAAAGACTGCTATCCGCCGAATAATCTGCCAAAGCTGCTGCCCAGGCATTAACAAACACAGGACTTAAAGAGAACTGATCGGGTGACACAACAACGGATTCGTAATTGGCCAGCAACTCACGTGTGGCCAGCTGCTGCCCAGCTTCCCAGCGATTGAATTCATCGGCATCGTGGGCTAAGCGGAAAGCCAGATCAGCACTGCTGATATCTGCCCGCAGAACCACTGGAGCGGAAAACTGGCGCAACAGAGACACAACCGGCCTATTGGGAACATGCTCAAAAACAAATTTCTGGCTGGCTTGCGTTAGTTCCAGGGTCCGTGTGGTACCCACCGGAGCATTTTCACCGGTTAACTGTAAAGGGATATCATGACCATCACTGTCGAGCAGTCCAACAACCAGTGGCAAATGAAACGGCTCTTTGGTGTCCTGCCCCGGTGTCGGGGCACACGACTGAGACAAGGTCAAGGTCAAGGTTTTATCCTCCGCATCGTATACTTCAGAGTATTCGATCTGTGGAGTTCCCGCCTGACGATACCAGTTTTTAAATTGCCTCAGGTCGATACTGCCTGCCTCTTCCATGGCGGCGACAAAATCATCACAGGTGGCTGCTTGTCCATCGTGTTTCTGCAGATAGTTGCGGACCCCAGCAATGAATTTTTCTTTTCCGAGCAGAGTCCGCATCATGCGGATAACTTCCGCCCCTTTGTTGTAGATAGTGGTCGTATAAAAGTTGTTAATCTCAACATAGGACGAAGGTCTGATCGGATGGGCCATGGGACCAGCATCTTCCGGGAACTGAAACTGTCGGAGGACTCTGACATCGTCAATCCGCTTTACCGCAGGCGAATTCAGATCCGCAGAAAATTCCTGATCACGGAAGACGGTGAGCCCCTCCTTAAGACTCAACTGGAACCAATCCCTACAGGTTACCCGGTTACCGGTCCAGTTATGAAAATATTCGTGGCCGATAACAGATTCCACCCCAAGGAAATCACTATCCGTCGCTGTTTCCGGGTGGGCGAGCACATACTTGGAGTTGAAAACATTCAACCCCTTATTTTCCATCGCTCCCATATTGAAGTCATCAACGGCCACAATCATATAGCGATCCAGGTCATACTCAAGACCAAAAAACTCTTCGTCCCACTGCATAGCTTTCTTCAGAGAACGCATTGCATGGTCGCAATAATCGCGATTGCGCGCCTCAACAAAAATCTGTAGCAGCACCTCACGTCCGGAGGTCGTTTTATACTGATCTTCAATACACACCAGATCGCCAGCAACCAAGGCAAACAGATAGCTTGGTTTGCGGAACGGATCTTCCCACACAGCATAATGGCGACCATTATCAGTTGAGCCAGACTCAATCAGGTTACCGTTACTAAGCAGTACCGGATACGTTTCCCCAGCTTCAATCCGCACACGGAATTTAGTCAAAACATCAGGCCGATCAGGATAATAAGTAATTTTCCGGAATCCTTCAGCCTCACATTGAGTACAGAAGTTTCCGTTTGAGAGGTACAGCCCCTCAAGAGAACTGTTATTTTTCGGATCAATTATCGTTATCAGGGTTAGTTCAAACGACTTCGGAACAACGGGAATTTCCAATACACCATTGGATACAATATATCGATCAGCAGACAGAGGCTCCCCGTCCAGGGCAATCATATCGAGGCGTAATTCTTCGCCATGAAGAAATAGGGCTTCAGAATGCCCTTCCCGGTCCGGGTTCAAGGTATAACGAGCGACACAGGTAACCTGCGTCGCGGTTTCATGTAATTGAAAATCAAGAAAAAGATGCTCAACCAGATAAGCAGGTGTCTTATAATCAGCAAGAAAAACTGTCTGTGGTGCAGTCGTAGCTTCCGTCATTTTTCACATTCCAATCTTAAAAAAGTAACAACGATATCAGGAGCATAACATGTTCATTGGAGCAGCAAAAGAGAGGTAACGCAAAAAAAAGAAGGACAGCCAAAGACCGTCCTTCTTAGAAAGCGAACTATTTTTTTATGGCAGAGCATTATTACAAGGCGTAAGCTTCAAGGGCCTGTTCTTCGTTCCACAGCTCAATGGCTTCATCCAGAGAATCCGCTACAGCCATTTTCTCACAATTGTCCTTAGAGCAATAAATTCCCCAATGACTTGAGGGTGCAAAGCTGCTGGGACCAAAAATCTTTGCCTGCCCACCACACCGACACGGAACCGCAACATAGTGCTGAAAACCACCCATAACCTTCTCTCCTTTCAGAAAAACGAATAATCAAATCACGTAAAAAGCAGTTACTTAACGTGTAATATTATTCGTTATCTTACATCTGAAACCGTCCAGTCAATCAGTTTTTCAGCCAAAAAAATTAATAAAACATCGATCTACAGAACCCAATGGAGACCCCCAAAAAGACCCTGAAAATCGAAAAAAAAACCTAAAGAATTCCTTAGGGATAGCCGACAAAAAAAAATACAGCATTTTCAACCGAGCCAATTTAGCAACGATTATATTAAGGAAGAATATTATAAAACATCTTTCTATCACTACTCTTCACTATTAAGCCAAACAATGAACCTCCCCAGCTACAGATAATCCCGATACAGCAGACTCGTCTGAATTCCATCATTGCCCTGATATTTACCACTGGTGTAATTATCATAGTCACCGTCAATGGAATGATAATAAATCTGGCATATTTCCACTCCGGCATAAATGCGGATCGGCTGCACACAAAAAATCTCCAGGGTCCAGTATCCCTTAAAACCGACATCGCCAAAACCGGCAGTAACATGGACAAACAATCCCAACCGTCCAATCGAAGACCGCCCTTCGAGCATCGGCACCAAACCTTTCGTCTCCGTATATTCAATCGTACGCCCCAGGTAAAGACGCTGCGGCTCAAGCACCAAACCCTCAGGCGGAATAGCCAGTGTCTTATGGGCATTATCTTTTTTCATATCAAGAACCGGCTCTTCGTAAACAACCAGTTCATTAAACAGCGACAGATTATAACTATTGGGATTTAGACGCTTCGGATTGTAAGGGCTGATAACAATGTCACGATCTATTCTGTTTGCTATTTCTTTTCCGGATAAAATCATACACACGTCCTTATCAGGCATGTCACTTAGAAGTCATACACTCAACCCGTTCAGAGTTGCATATTCGCTACGCGCTTTAATCTTAAGAAGAAAGATAAAGAAAGGTCAATACAGCACACATCAAAGGGGGAAAAAATACTCTTTCGTGTCGCAAATCCTAGCCAACGCAACAATGATATGTTATGTATTTATCTCGTTTACGGTCCCGCAGGACCAGCAGGCTCCGAAATGAGCCTGGACCTGCTCACCACACCGGGGGCAAGTCCAGTAACCATCTTCAGGGGTGCTTTTCTTTAACCAGGCATTAAGCAACAGCTTTGCTCGTGGATAGGTATCACTATCGATAACCCAAAGTTCAGGACAACATTCGACAAAAGGGATTTCACCAACAGCCGAAGAAAGTTGATCGTTCCGCACGATGCAGTCAATGCCTTCTGCAGCAAGTATTTCTTTCAGCAGTGCCGCCTGCAGTCGATCCCAATAACTAAATACATGTAGTTTTTGCATAATACTCCAGAGTATAGCAACTTTTGTGCGTCACAGCAGATTACGGTTTTTGTTTTCGATATAATGAGTCATCAAGGAATCAGATCAAAAGGAGACACAAAATGACAGATATCTCTACAAGCTATATGGGACTTGCGCTGAAAAGTCCAGTGGTCGTTGCCAGCAGCAGCAAAACCGGCTCTATTGCAGGAATCAAAGAATGTGCAGAGGCTGGCGCCGGCGCAATCGTACTGAAATCCCTTTTTGAGGAACAAATTGTTGCCGAAACCAACAAGCTCAGCGCTCATGCTGAAGATTATTCAGGTTATGGCGAAGCTTACCAGTACCTGCAGGGCTATGGTGAACAGCTCGGGCCACAGCAATACCTGCAACTGGTCAAAGATGCCAAAGCCGCTGTCGATGTACCGATTATTGCCAGTTTGAACTGCATTTCAGGTGACAGCTGGGCCAGCTATGCCAAAAAACTTGAATCTGCAGGTGCCGACGGCATTGAACTGAATGTCAGCATGATGCCAACCGACCCCAATGTTCCCGGTCTCGACATCGTCGACAGTTACCTGAAAATATTATACGAAGTTAAGCAGCAGGTAAAAATTCCTGTTGCCATGAAGGTTGGCCCTTACTTTACCTCATTCGCCAATTTTGCCGACCGTCTGACCCGCGACCGAGCCGAAGCGCCCGCCTACAGCGTCGGTTGGCTTGGCAAAGATACCGAACCTGGTCAGATTGTCTGGAAAGGTGCTGATGCGCTGGTTCTGTTCAACCGCTTTTACAAGCTGGATATCGATATCGATCAACAAAAATTGGTGGCCGGAAATCCTTACAGCCACTCGGCCGAAAACAGCGAAGTGCTACGCTGGCTGACCATTCTGGCCGGCAAGACGTGTGATCTCGCCGCTTCTACGGGTATCCACAATGGCAGCGATGCCATTAAGGCGTTGCTTGCCGGAGCAAAAGTCGTTCAAGTATGTTCGACCCTGTTCCTTAACGGTGCTCAGCAGATCAAGGTCATCGAAGACGAACTCAAAGCCTGGATGAATAAGCATGGCTATGCAAAACTTTGTGATTTCCGGGGCCAATTGAGCCAGGCGAAGAGTGAGAAGCCCAAGGATCACGAGCGTTTGCAGTACGTTAAATTATTTGTTGGTATAGACTGATAAGGTATATTCAACAATTCGTCAGCTATTTTTATCGGCCTCTGTTATTTGCAGAGGCCGAATAGCTTTATAAGGAATAATCGGATTCATGAAAGATATGTTGCGTCACATTCTGACTTCACGCGTTTATGAGGCGGCTATAGAAACTCCCCTGGATGAGGCAGCCAATCTTTCTCATGAGCTAGGCAATCGGATTTTACTTAAACGTGAAGACCTGCAACCGGTCTTTTCCTTCAAGATACGCGGGGCATACAACAAAATTGCCCACCTGTCTAAAGCGGAACAAGCCAAAGGCGTCATAGCCGCATCAGCAGGCAATCACGCTCAAGGGGTTGCCTTTTCAGCCCAGAAACTGGGGCTGAAAGCCCTTATAGTCATGCCCGCCACAACCCCGCAGATCAAAATTGACGCCGTCAAATCGTTTGGGGCCGAAGTCGTCCTGCATGGAGACAATTACTCTGAAGCGGCCAAGCATTGTGATGAAATCCTGGCAAAAACAGGCATGACTTATATTCACCCCTTCGATGACCTGCTGGTCATCGCCGGACAGGGGACGGTTGCCGTAGAACTGCTCAGACAAAGCAACGGGATGATAGATGCCGTATTTGTACCGGTCGGCGGGGGTGGACTGATCTCTGGGATTGCGACTTACCTGAAATCATTACTTCCTGAGATAAAAATCATTGGTGTAGAACCGGTTGACAGTGACGCCATGTATCAGTCATTGCAAACAGGCGAGCGGGTCAACCTGGCTTCCGTAGGTATTTTTGCAGATGGGGTAGCCGTACGTCAGGTCGGAGAGTTGACCTATCAATTTTGTCGTGAATATGTTGACGATATTATCCGTGTCAGCACTGATGAACTGTGTGGCGCCATCAAGACCATTTATCAGGACACCAGGTCAATTGTTGAACCAGCGGGAGCTCTCGCTGTCGCGGGGCTGAAACAGTACGTTAAACTGCATAAGCTGAAAAATCAGACACTGATTGCCATAAATTCCGGGGCCAACATGAATTTCGAGAGGCTGCGCTATGTCTCGGAACGGACGATGACAGGCTCTGGAAAAGAAGCCCTATTTGCCGTATCCATTCCAGAACAGCCAGGATCTCTCCGTTATTTCTGCACCCACATCCTTGATGGCCTCAACATCACAGAATTTAATTATCGCTTGGCTGACCGCACCCAGGCCCAGCTGTTTGTCGGGATTTCAATCGGTCATGAACAGGAACGGACCAATTTCATGGCGCGCCTTGAAAAAGAGGGATATCACAGCGTCGATCTGACCGAAAATGAACTGGCCAAAACCCACTTGCGCTACATGGTTGGTGGTCGCTCTGCAGAAGCACATCGAGAGCGTTTATTCCGCTTCCGCTTTCCAGAACGGCCAGGAGCATTATCGCGCTTCCTCAGCGCCATGCGCGTCGACTGGAACATTTCTCTATTCCATTACCGAAGCCAGGGGGGCGATTTTGGCCGCGTCCTGATCGGCCTTGAAATTCCACAAGGTGATTCGGGTCATTTAGATGATTTTCTCAATAAGCTTGGCTATCATTTCATTGAAGAAACTCAGGACCCAGCCTATAAACTGTTTTTGTGAAAAACGCAGTAGCTTAGTGTTGTTATGTGAGAAATTAACCGACCTGCAGATTTTCCATTTGTGACTTTTTCTGACACTCAAATCCTTTAGAGTTGCTTTATCTCTAACCCTCAGGAAAAGTTATGAACCCCCAGGTACTTTCACCTCAACCAGCCAATATTCTTATTGCTGGCCCGCTACCCTTTGAAAAAAAACTCGAAATCCTCAGCGGAGCGGCTAAATACGACGCTTCCTGTGCCTCGAGCGGCAGCACCCGCAAGGGGAAAGGGCTTGGCTCGGCCCACCGCAGCGGAATCTGTCATTCGTGGTCAGCGGATGGTCGCTGTATCTCATTACTGAAAGTTCTTTTCAGCAATGCCTGTCATTTCGACTGCGCCTATTGCCTGAACCGCCGTAGCAACGATCATCAGCGTGCCACATTCACACCAGCAGAACTTGCGCGCTTGACTATTGAATTTTATCGCCGCAACTATATTGAAGGACTGTTCCTGAGCTCAGCAATTTTCACCACCCCCGACAGAACCATGGAGGCGATGCTTCAGGTCCTCAAATTATTACGTCACGAATATAACTTTCATGGCTACATTCACTTAAAAGCGATTCCCGGTTGCAGCCAGGAGCTGATCGCCGAAGGAACCCGTCTGGCCGACCGCATGAGTGCCAATATCGAACTTCCAAGTGCGCCAAGCCTAGCCTTGCTTGCCCCGGAAAAAAAAGAGCACGACATCATCAAGGTATTTCACGACAGCCAAAAACAATTGCCAAAAGTTCCTGAGAGCAAAAGAACAAACCGTCAACAGGGGATCGGCATGAGTACCCAGATGATTATCGGAGCATCACCGGAAGATGACCGTACGATCATTCACCGCGCTGGAGATCTATACCGTATTCCTCAGTTAAAAAGGGTTTATTATTCTGCCTACATTCCGGTGAACAGGGATGCCAGGCTGCCAAGCCTGGGTTTAGGTGCCCCCCTGCTACGGGAACACCGCCTCTATCAGGCAGACTGGCTACTGCGATTTTACGCCTTTGACGTCACAGAAATTTTGGCTGACAATCAGCAGTTCCTCGACCCCGAACTCGATCCAAAAACCGCTTGGGCTTTGCGTAATCGAGGGCTCTATCCGGTGAATATCAATCAAGCCAGCAAAAGAACCTTATTACGCGTTCCCGGTCTGGGCATTCGCTCTTGTCAGCGCATTCTGAAAGCACGCCGTTACGCGCGCCTGCGTATCGCGGATCTTGCCCCCCTTGGTGTCGTCATGAAACGAGCACAACACTTTCTTACTGATGGGTTTTCCGGCCCCCCAAAGGACCCAACCTCTGAACAGCTGCGCAGTCTGCTCCTGAAGCCCTCATCGCCACAGCTGTCTTTTGATTTTTCGACACCGGCAACATCGACAGCAATCTCGGGGGAGTTATGATTATCCGTTATGACAAAACTTTGACCGGTTTTTGCTGCCTGTTGGGTACCATCATAAAAAAACGCCTCCAATGGTCGGCCATAACCGGAATGCAAGACCCGCAGACAGTCGCACTTTTTGATCAGGAGCACATCATTACCAGTAACCAGCAGTGGGCTGAACAGGTCACCAGAGGGCTGAAAGAAAAACTGGGAACGGAATTCGTGCGCAAACTGGGGTTGGCGTTCCTAAGTGAAAAGGACAATATTGAAGCGGACCTGATCATGGTGACCAGATCCGCCTTGAAGTATGGCAGGGATTTTTTACAGCAGCTTCATCATCCACGTATTCACACCCTCGAAGAAGCAGCCCTGAAAACCGGTCGTGAGAGACATCGTTTATTAGGACTGATCCGCTTTTGTAAACTGGCGGATCACAGCTATTTTGCCGAAGTTGAACCCCGCACCAATGTCATCCCCCTGCTGGGAAACCATTTTTCTGAGCGCTTTGCTGATCAGAATTGGATTATCTGCGACAAACGGCGCAACTCTGCAGTTATCGGCATAAACGGCCACTGGCAATACGAGACCAACTTTGAAATGCTCGACAAACCAGCAAGCCATTACAGTGAAACAGATATTGCGCAACTGTGGTGCTCTTTTTATCACAACATCAGCAATCCGCAACGTCTTAACCCGGCCTTGCGTAATCAGTTTATGCCTAAATATTATTGGCGCTACCTGACCGAAATGCAGCCACGGCAGATAAATTCCACGCCAATAAACACCATCCCTTAGGGAAAGAATAACCCTAACCGCCAAGGTCTGAGCGCAAGACCAATATAAGCTATTTCTTTTTGGCAATCAGTCCAGCCAGGAACGCTTGCACGTTTTCTTCTGTCTCTGGCACCGCACACAAAGTTGCAAAAAGATCATCCATAAGATCAAGCCCCTGATGATAGGTTGCTGACGTCATACGCTTGAGCCCCTCCTTCCCGATTTTCAACGCCGCTGGACTTTTGCTGGCCAACTTCCTGGCCAATTGCAGTGTTTCATTAGCAAGCTGATCATCGGCCACAACCTTATTAACCAGCCCTAAACGCTCGGCCTCGCCGGCGGAAATCATATCACCGGTTAAAACCATCTCCATGGTTTTCTTACGCCCGATAATCTGAGCCATCGGCATCGCCGGTCCAAGGCAGATCAACCCGACATTGATTGCAGTTGTCCCAAACACGGAGGACTCCGCCGCCACAGTCATATCACAAGCAAAAGACAAACCAGCCCCGTTAGCCAAAGCGTACCCCTGGACGGAGGAAATAGTCGGCTTATTGAGTTTAGCCAGCGTATGATAAAACGCATCAATGCCATACAAAAACTGGCGGTAATCACCAAGGGATTTGTCCTTAAATTGATCCAGAGAGATCCCGGTACAGAAATTTCTGCCGGCAGCATCAACCACAATGACCCTGACTTCAGGATTTTCTTCCATCTGCCACAAGGCACTATCAAGCTGACTGGCGAACTCCGGGATAAACGTATTGTTTGCCTCTGGCCTATTGAGAGTGACAAAACCGATATTATTCTCGACCCGACTTAGAACCAACCCCGTCATAGAATCTCCCCTGCATAATTTAAATGATCTGCTGATATAAAGTATCCTCTTAGACGCCAAAGTTATTTTTTGAATATTTTTCTTTCATGCTATCGAAAAAAAAGATAGAATGCAAATATTCGAATATTTAAAGAAATGGAGATAGATGTGCCAATTTTTGAATATCGTTGCCGCTCTTGCGGGCATCTTGTGGAAAAAATTCAACGTCTCCCGCAACCAGATATGCCCTGTCCACAATGTGGCAGAGCTGCCCAGCGGGCAATATCAAAGCCGTCGGTTCCGACCACGACCGGCAGTTCTTGCGCTAGTGCAGGCGGCAGTGGTTTTACCTGAGGATAGTTATTGGGCGGCGTGACCTCCCCCAATTATACCATGACAGCGTCTCGGTAATAAGCACGCGGGACATTATTATTGAACATAGCGCAAACGGGTTTATTCAGAACAAAGGAGGAATCCCTCATGCTGACGATGACCGATACGGCCAGAGACAAATTTAAAGAACTAAAAACTGAACACCCAGACAGGCACCTGCGTGTTATTTTTGAAGGATTTGGCTGAGGCGGTCCCCGTCTGGGATTAGCTCTGGAAGAGCTAAAAATAGCAGAGCAAATTCACGTTATTAACGAAATTGAACTGATGATTGACGCCAGCGTCCTGCCTTATACAGTTGGCAATCAAATTGACTATATCAAGAACGCCTACGGTCAGGGCTTTGCCATTGTTCCTGCCCATGGCAGCAGTTGTTGATCAAACAACAAAAAGCCCGGTATAACACCGGGCTTTTTGCCTCCAGTTTTTAACAAAACCGCTTACAAAAGGTTCCAGCTCCCAAGCAACTTGACAGCGGCATAGTAAGACACGGCAATTAGCGCCATCCAGACAATTATTTCCATAGCAGTTCTCCTCTAGTAACTCTTCTTATCAGAAGCAAGTTCTTCAATCGTCAGCTTTTTGCTATCCATCTGACGCCACACATAAACGATGTAGGCCAGAACGAATGGTACTGTCAAGGCAACGTAGGACATCATGGTCAGCGTATAGTGACTGCTTGAAGCATTGTAAATCGTCAGACTGCTGGCAATATTCGATTTGGACGGGTAGAAAGAGGTATCGTTGTACCCGGCCAGGAAAAAGATCGCAAGACAGGTCAGAACCGTTCCCAGGCCCGCAGGCCAGACACCGCGCACCGATGGCGTAAAACGATTTAAAGCTACGCCAAGTACAACCAGAACCAGTCCAGCCAGTAACAGTATCAGGTTAAGGGGCATCTGCAGAAGATTATTCAGATACTTGTGAGCTTCAATAATCACCTGCCCTTGGCCATTAATAGCATAACCGTCCATTACCAGTAGACTGATCAGCACGTAAAGCAAAAATGGCAAGGCACACAGCAGGTTATTAAATGAAGAAATCTTCAACCGAGCGACCAAAGATTCATGATCGAGGCAATTGGCAAGATACAACGCGCCAAGGGTCCGCGCCAGGAAAACCAGAAAGATACCGAAGGCCAGATTAAACAGACTGAAAGCAGCTTCCAGACCACGCAGGGCATGATCCCATTTGACCAGGTTGAATTCATTCAGAGTAAAATTGGAACCGCTGAAGAAGGTTGCAACCGCAGCGCCAATTAACAGGACCCCGACAGTACCATTAATGAACATGAAGATTTCGTAAGTTTTTTGTCCCAGGAAATTATCAGGCTTACGGCGGTACTCATAGCTGACGGCCTGAATAATAAAAGTGAACAGAATTGCCAACCAGACCCAGTAGGCGCCACCGAAACTGGTTGCATAGAAGAGCGGGAAGGACGCGTAGAACGCCCCGCCAAACAGAACCAGAGTCGTGAAAGTCAGTTCCCACTTACGCCCCAGGGCATTGACCATCAGTGTCTTTTCATCTTCACCGGCCGGGATGGTCAGTAACAAGGTCTGCCCTCCTTGAACAAAGGTCAGAAAAACGAAGAGAGAACCAACAACCGAAACAATCAGCCACCAGAACTGTTGCAACGTTGACCAATCAAGGCTACCAAACATAGTTACTCTCCTTCCGGACCAAGAGAAATCTGCTTGGTCATTATTTTGAGCTCAGCGATCAGCAGAGCGGTAAACAGTACCAGGAATAAAAAGAACGTGACCATGACGGTTCCCGCGTCTAGATTTGAGCGTGCCACGGTAACCGGCAGCATATCCTGAATCGCCCAGGGCTGACGGCCGACTTCCGAAACAATCCAACCCGCCTGGGATGCAATCCACGACAGAAACAAAGAAAGGACACCAAGACGTAAGATGAACGGCTTATTCTCCAGTTGCCCTTTTTCCATGAGATAGATGTAGACAAGGAACAACAGGACGAAGAAGGTTCCGAGACCAACCATGATCCGGAAAGCATAAAATGTTAAGGCGACAGGCGGAACGGCCTGTTCTGCATTTTCAAGATGTCCATAACCAAAATATTGGCGATGCTGGTCAAACAGAGATAAAGCGCTTCCAGCTGCAACTTCATCACCAGCAGTTTTAGCGGATTTATAATCCCCCAGACTGGTCACAGCGAGTTTGCCCCGCCGGATCTTCTCTTCGACACTCATAATCCCTTCAGCTTCGTTACCAAAGACCAGATCATTTATACCTGGAACAAAGCCCTCAAAACTGCGCTTGGCAAGCAGGGTCAACATTCCGGGAATCTCAATTTTGGCAATAAACGGATCTTGGTCATCACCAGGCTTTTTATCACCATTAACAAGCCCGATAGCGATCAGTCCGGTCGGCGAATGTCCCTCATACAAAGCTTCCATGGCAGCCAGTTTCATAGGCTGGGTTCTGGCCGTGAGAAAAGCGTGCTCATCACCTGTATAGGCGACAAAAACTGAGCTGAGCAGGCCGAAAACACAAGCCACAGCAATAGACCGTTTGGCAAACTTGACATGCCTTTTCTTAAGAAGATACCAACTGGAAATACCGACAACGAACAGCGATGAAAGTAAAAAGCCGGAACTGGTTGCATGAACAAAATGGCCGATAGCTACCGGGGAGGATATAACTGCCCATAGATCAACCATTTCAAAGCGCGCCGTATCCGGGTTGAAATGCATGCCGACAGGATATTGCATCCACCCATTGGCAACCAGAATCCACATGGCAGAAAGATTGGAACCAACGGCAACCATCCAGGTGGAAAATAGATGGAATTTTTTCGAAACACGATTCCAGCCGAAAAACATAACAGCAAAGAATGTCGCCTCAAGGAAGAAAGCCAGAATACCTTCGATAGCGAGCGGTGCACCAAAGATGTCTCCAACCATCCATGAATAGTTCGACCAGTTTGTCCCGAATTCAAATTCAAGAATAATTCCGGTGGCAACCCCAATGGCGAAGTTGATCCCAAACAGGGTCATCCAGAATCGCGTCAACCGCTTCCACTCTTCATTTCCGGTACGCACGTAAATCGATTCAAAGAATGCGCACAGAAAGGACAAACCAAGTGTCAAAGGAACAAAGATCCAATGATACATGGCTGTTAGAGCAAACGTTGCACGCGCCCAATTCACCATACTTAAATCAATCTGATCTATCACGCTTTTCCTCCTCTTTTAAGCTGATCAGGGTTAGCCACTTAAATACAGCATTTTAAGTGGTGGCAGAAATTGTATTACTAGCGGGTTGCTTCTTGTGCTGGTCGCGTGATGTTTTGCAACACATGATCAGCACGTTCGGCGTCAGTAGCAAATTTTGTTGCAAGAAAATCCGGGAAAAAAAACACTTTGAGAATCGCAAACATGATGAACAATTTAATAAATATGATTTTCCACAATGCCCGCCCGACAACCATAGAGCGAAACCCGTCATAATAAAGGTGAAAAATATTTTTTAAGGACATTTCAGCACCGTCGTCACGATTAAATGTGGGCAATAGATTTGTAACAAATTTGGTTATGTTTACACCGCATGGGAAAGATAGTCAAGGAGAATTATAACAGCAGTGGTCATGTTTTCAAGATTAACAAACCAATGAATTTGTTGACTATTTTAGACAGGAATAAGATTTTCCGTACACTACAATTATGGTCATAAAGGTCGGGCGGCTTTAAAACCTCTGTTCTTTCAGTCAACTATCGTGCACAATGAAGCGAGTGTTACCGACAACCAATATCCAAGAATTCTTGCCTCATGAAAAAAGTCAAAAAAAATACTACCTGCCGCTTCCTGCCGGTATGTCAAAAAGATCTGGATCAACGCAACTGGGATGAACTTGACATTCTGTTTATCAGTGGCGATGCCTATATTGACCATCCGGCATTCGGTGTTCCGCTGCTGGCCCGACTGCTCGAAAAAGCCGGTTATCGCGTCGGAATTATCGCTCAACCCGATTGGAAAGATCCGCAATCTTTAGCGCTTATGGGGCGTCCTCGTCTGTTCGCCGCAATTTCTGCCGGCGCTATGGATTCCATGATCAATCACTACACAGCGGCAAAAAAAATCCGCCATAACGATGCGTATACTCCTGGCGGGAAAGCGGGTAAACGTCCCAACCGGGCAGTTATTGCCTACACCGCAGCGATCAAAGGAACGTTCAAAGGAATTCCGACGGTTATCGGTGGCATTGAAGCCAGCCTGCGCCGCTTTGCACATTATGATTATTGGGATGACAAAGTCAGGCGGTCAATTTTAGCCGACAGCAAAGCGGATCTGCTCGTCTACGGCATGGCCGAAACCGCCCTGTTGGAAATAGCCAGGCGTCTTAGCAACAACGAAAACATTACTCAACTGACGGATATTCGAGGGACAGCCTATCTGGCCAAAGACAAACCGGCAACGGGGCTGGAGATTCCCTCATTCGATCTGGTCAGCAACGAATCATCCAGCTACAACGACGCTTTTAAAATTATCGCGCAAAACAGTAACCCGGAATCAGCCCAGCTACTCTACCAGGCCCATGGCCTGCAATACCTTATGGTTAATCCACCTGCTTTACCGTTGACCAGTAACCAGATGGATGAGATCTATGACCTACCCTACTGCCGGATACCGCACCCGATGTATACAGAAAAAATTCCGGCATATGAGCAGATCCGGCACTCTATCACCAGCCACCGCGGGTGTTTCGGCGGGTGCGCTTTTTGCGCGATTACCCATCATCAGGGGAAAACTATTCAGTCTCGATCTCAGCAGTCCATTATGGGCGAGATAGACCAACTGGTAGTGCAACCCGATTTTTTCGGAACCATCAGCGACATTGGCGGACCAACAGCAAACATGTATGGGCTGAGCTGCGGCAATCCTATCGCCCAGAAGCAATGCAACAGAGCCAGCTGCCTGTTTCCTGAGATCTGTAAAAACCTGAAGACTGGCGATCAGGCCGCTGTAAGTTTATTACGCAAGGTGCGACAGCATGAAAAAGTCAAACATGTCTTTGTAGCATCCGGTATTCGCTACGATCTGCTGGAACAACAGCAGGACTACTTTGATGACCTGTTACAGTTTCATGTCGGCGGCCTACTGAAAATAGCCCCGGAATCGACGGTTGATAGAGTCACTGATATTATGCGAAAACCGGGAACCAGGATCCTGACCAACTTCCTAAATAAGTTTCGCGAACGGACTCACATCCTTGGTCTGCGCCAGGGGATTGTCCCCTACCTGATCAGTGGTCACCCGGGCTGCACCATCGACGATATGATTGACGTTGCCCTGTACCTTAAACGTCACCAGCTCAAAGTCGAGCAGGTCCAGGACTTCACTCCGACCCCCGGAAGCCTGTCTACCTGCATCTACTACACGGGAGCAGACCCATTCAGCGGTGAGCCGATACACGTGCCCCGCACAGTAAAAGAGAAGCGCTTACAAAAAGCCCTGCTGCTCTACCACAAACCTGAAAACAGAAGTGATATTCTCGAAGCGCTACGCCTGTGTCGGAAAGAACATCTGGCTAGCGAATTTTTCCCGACAAAAAATATGGCCAGCGAGCAACGAAGAGATTTCAGAAAACGGTCTGTAAATTTAAAAAAAAGATCCGGAAAGCTTTGATATGAGTTGTATTTCTTTACTCTTTACAAACCACTAGAGTAAGGTACAAGCTTAACCAGCTAGGCAACAACCCCTGACACAACCCTATAGACAGTAAACATCAGATGCATAAGATTCTTTTTTCCCTATCCCTCATCACTGCCGGGCTGATATGCGGTTATACCCTCCAACAGTATCTGCGCCATAGATACCCTGAAAGTGACATTCGTCTCATTCTGCCAAGGCTGCGCAAACTTCTTCAATATGTCAGCTTGTTGGGAATTATGCCGATTGCGTTTACCGGTGTTATCTGGATCATCTCTTTTGATAATCTAAAAGTCATCATCCTGCCATTTTTGGCCATGCTGTTATTACTATCCGGTGGGGGTATGGGGCTCATCATGTCGCACCTGATGAGAAAAAACGGGGCACAAAAAAGTGTCTTGTTCTCGTGCGGATTTTTTTCAAATCTCGGATCGGTTGGCGGGCTACTGAGTTTTGTCTTTTTAGGGGAACAAGGTTTTGCCATGCTCGCCTTCTATCGCCTGTTTGAGGAAATTCTCTATTACAGCGTCGGCTTCCCGCTGGCTAAATATTTCAAGACGACAGGCACCATCAGGATGAATATCTTGCAGAGGGTTGGCGAGGTCATAAAAGACCCACTTTTTATTGCGGCCACCAGCTCTTTCGTTATCGGGATGGTGTTAAATGTGTCAGGAGTTCACAGACCTGCGCAATATGAAGTACTGAACAGCTATTTCGTGCCCGTCGGCACCTTCATGCTCCTCATGTCGATCGGTTTAGGAATGCGCTTTTCAAGCTTCCGTCATAACCTAAAAGAGGGACTGATCATGGCAGGGATAAAACACCTGTGTCTGCCCATTGTTGGTGCCAGCAGCGCATGGCTGCTTGGCTTTCACCACATTGAGGATGGTCTGCCATTTAAAATTGTCTTGCTGGGCACATCAATGCCGATTGCTTTCAATGGCCTCGTAATCGCCTCCATGTATGACCTCGATCTGGACCTTGCCAATACCTGCTGGCTCATCTCCACCTTGACTCTTATCCTCGTGGTTCCGGCCCTCTATCTGATTTTTTCTTTCATCTAGTCCGATAACAGCGAATCATAAAACAAAGATCAAACAACATTCAACAAAACCCGTACCAGATAGTCTGCATAGCCAGATTCCCCCGGCATCACAGCACGACAACCAAACCGAACCAAGCAAAACCACACAACAAATAGAACAAAGGCAAACTCGCCACATCCTCATGCAACGTTCCTCTCACTCTACAGATGCACAATATCATATATTATTTTTCCAATTATATTTCGAATAGTTATTAAAAAATATCACGTCTTCCGCAGAAAACGTCATAATCGCCCCACAACTGTATTTTTTTACCCTAAATAAAATTTCCCTTGACAAAGACCACCATTTCTTGATTCTCTGCGATATATAAAAACATTGTTTTACTCATATACAGAAAAACCTAATTCACTACCTACAAAACAACGATAATTTAGTACCTGAAGTGTTGAAATAATTTTATCTGTTTTATTTTCTAAGGGACGAGAGACATGGCAAAAACACTAATCAAGCCTTCTTTGCAAAATCCACTGGAGACAAAGAAAGAGATCGAGTTCACTATCCCTGGAGAGATTGTTGGGCTGACCGGGGGTTACGAAGAGGTCATGAAAGAAGGACATGACCTGATCGAGCGACCCATCAAATCGGTGGCGGTCGGCCAGATTGAAAAGCAACACTTTAAGAAGCGTATGACGGTCTGGGAACGGATCAAGGTATTGACCCAGGAAGAACCGAACATTCTGTTCCAGAACTGGGGTAAAAATCTGGACGGGGCGTCCCTGGTGACCGGCATATTGAACATCCGGGGGCGCGATGTCGCCGTTTACGGTCACGATTTTACCGTAAGAGCAGGCTCTATCGATGCGACCAACGGTCAGAAGCTGGCGCGCCTGATGTATATGGCCGGAGAGAAAGGGATTCCCCTGATCGGCATGAATGACTCTGCCGGCGCATTTGTTCCCGCCGGTGTCGGTGGCCTTGATGGTTATGCCGAAGCCTTTACCGCATTACGTAAAATCAGCGGTGTCATTCCAACTATTATGTGCATGTTTGGCTTCAATGCCGGTGGTGGCTCATACCTGCCACGCCAGGGGAGCTTTGTCATTCAGCCGGAGGACACCTTTTTCGGTCTCACCGGACCAGGCGTTGTCAAATCAGTCCTCGGTGAAGACATTTCCCCAGAAGAGCTTGGGGGACCCAAAGTTCATGGAGCTACCGGCGTTGCCGACCTGACCGTAGCCGATGAAACAGCGGCTTTGCGAACGGCCATCCGCCTGCTCAGCTATATTCCCGATAACAACCATTCCATGGCACCGTTCCTGGAAACCAGTGACCCGCTTGACCGAAAAACCTGGGAAATCAACACATTGCTGAAAAAAGCTTTCAACTCGCCAACCGGCTTCAACACCCCCTTCGATGTTTCCATCATTATTCAACAGATTTGTGACCACGGAGATTACTTTGAGGTTCAGCCTACCAGGGCCAGAGAGGCAATCACCGCTTTTGGTCGTTTGGGTGGGAATGTTGTCGGTTTCGTCGCCAACAACTCTGCGGTTGCATCGGGGCAGATAGACTGCGATTCGGCCCTTAAAATTGCCCGCTTTGTCCGCTTCTGCAATATTTACAATATCCCGCTGATTTTCATGGAAGACACCACCGGGTTCCTCCCTGGACGTGAGCAGGAAGCACGCGGTATCGTCCAGGCTGGGCGTTCGATGCTCGATGCCATTGTTGATGTCAGAACCCCGCGTATTCTGCTTATATTGCGTAATGCCTTTGGTGGCGCGTACGCTTCCTACAACAACTATCCGACCGGAGCCGACCTGGTTCTGGCTCTACCGACCACTCGCCTTGCTGTTATGGGCCCGGCGGGGAAGGAATTCGTCTACAAATCGGAACTGCGTAAAATTCGGGGAACAGTCAAACAGCGCATTGTTACCGGCATTCAGGAACGGACCAAAGCTGGCATGGACGGTGAAGAAGCGAAAAAAGATGCCGAAAAGGAAGCGGCTGAATGGCTGAAGCTTGAGGAAGCCGCCCTCAACCAGCGCTATGAAAAAGAGTTGATGAACCCCAAAGAAGGACTTGCTCTCGGGTCTATCTCTTCATTGGTCATGCCAACGGACCTGCGCAAGGTCCTGGGCGAGAATCTCAATTTCTTCCTGCGTCATTACAAAGCCAGTGCCTGGCAGGAAGTTCAGCGCGAATTCCACTGATCCGAACCTTTACGCGAGTTGATGACTGGTGACTGATTGCTATTGGAGAGAAACAAGATGGCTCAAAATATAGATAACTACCTGAAAAATACTTTAATTCACAAAGATCGCCGACTGTCCCATGCGCCATCCAAATGGGTCCGGTCGTTTTCCTGTGAAAACCTGAAACCCCTGATTGTCTGCCGTGGTCCGATCAGGAAAGAAGCGATGGATGTTTATGACGAGATGGGCATCAGCCACTACGGTATTCTGCTCTCCGAAAAAGATTCCATTGTCTACCCCAATGCCCTGTCGCCGGAACTGCGCAAACTGACCGACAACAGCCGCGTTCATCGCGTTCCTGACTATACCGGAGCCAGCAAAGAAGAACGGATTGAACGCATCAATCAGATCATAGCTACCGCCAAGGATAATGGCTACGATAGTATTTTCGCCGGATACGGATTCATGGCTGAAGACGATGAGTTTGTCGAAGCAATAGAAACCGCGGGCCTGAAATTTATTGGCCCCTGCTCGGGCACACAACGCGCTGCAGGCAAGAAAGATGAAGCGAAAAGGACAGCCTTGCAGGTCGATGTGTCTGTCACCCCCGGCATTGACAACGTTACCGCCAGAACCCTGCTGAAAAAACATAAAACCTTTGATCAGCTGGTCGCCCTGGCCAAAGCGGAAGATCTTGACATTCCACTGGAGACGCTCGCTTCTAAGGACATCAGCCTTGAGGATCTGGCGGATATCATCCTGTTTGCTTCCTATGACAAAGGGATCGATCTGTTTTCCATTGAAGAACTGTGTGCCCAGGTTGAATCAGAGTGCGCAGCCATGTTCAAAGCTTATCCTGGCGCCCGGATCCGTCTGAAAGCTATCGGTGGCGGTGGCGGCAAAGGACAGCGCATTCTTGGAGCTTCCCTGCTGACCTGCAAAGAACCTACAGAAAAACAGATCAGTTCCGCCGCAAGCGATGCCCCCGGACTGGTGCGTGAAATTCTCAGTGAAGTTAAGGCCAACGGAATCGGCGACAATAAAAACATTCTGATTGAGCTGAATATAGAACAGACCCGCCACAATGAAATTCAACTTTTAGGCAACGGCCAGTGGTGTATCGCCCTGGGTGGTCGCGATTGCTCCTTGCAGATGCATGAACAGAAACTGCTGGAAATCTCTGTAACCCAGGAAAGTCTGCAGGCAGAAATCAGTAAAGCGAAAAAAGCCAAACTGACCGCACAGGCCAAAGCCCTGGCATCGGACCTTGAAGTCTTAAGACGAATGGAGTCAGAGTCGGAGCGCTTTGGTGAGGCCGTCGGTCTCGATTCGGCATCGACCTTTGAGTGTATAGTCGATGGCAGCCGTCACTACTTCATGGAAGTAAACACCCGCATTCAGGTTGAACACAGGGTGACCGAACTGGTATACAGTCTGAAATTCACCAATCCGAAAAACAAGGATGATTTCTTCATCGTCGAATCGCTGGTGGAAGCTATGGCTCTGCTGGCCATGCACAAAGAGCGCCTACCCCGCCCGGAGCGCCTACCCCGCTTTGGAGCCGCAGCAGAAGCACGCCTCAATGCAACCGACATTTCTCTGTCACCAAGCGCCGGCGGTTACATCCGCTACTGGTCAAAACCTATCGACGGTGAAATCCGTGATGATCAGGGGATCTGCATTCCAAATCCTGACACCGGTCAATTTATGCGTTATCACCTGGCTGGGGCCTATGATTCAAACATCGCCCTGCTGCTGACCAAAGGGGAGAACCGTATCTCCAGCTACGACCATCTGGCCAAAGTGCTCAGATCAACCGTATTGCGCGGCAGCAACCTGGCCACCAACCTCAGCTTCCACTATGGACTGGTCAACTGGTTCCGTGGCAACAACGTCATGGCCAAACCGACAACGCGCTTTGTCGTTCCCTATCTGACCATGGTCGGTAAACTTAAAGAAGAAGCCCTGAAACTTGATGTTGTTTACGCGTTTTTGGCCATGAAAAAATATTACGCCGGTCAATATGCCGGTGAGCCAGAAATTGCCAAGGTCGTTTCCGAAACCCTTGACCGTAAAGGCACCTTACTGACCCGCCCGATGGAGATGCTGCTCAACGATCCTCACCTGCTTTCAGGTTGGCTAAGTATCAATAAAGATAAATTCAAGATCACCAAAGGACGACTGGTGTGGCAATGCAACCCTCTTGTTGTTCTCGAAGAAACCTATGAGTTCCTCAACATGAATTGGCGTCCAGAAGCTCCAGCCGCAGAGGTTACCTGGTCCCATGACAAAGAACTGCTGGATAGTGCTCTCGCTTTTTACAGTGAACTCCGTAGCAAATTTGGCGTCACCAAAGGGCAGTTTGCCAAGCTTAATGAAACCCTCGCCAAAAGCAAACCGCAGGGAGGCTTTGACGAAGAAACCTGGCAAAAGATTCAAGAGGCTCACAGTGGTTATGAAATCGGCAACGAAATCCTTGGCCTGTTGTTTATCATTGCTGAAAATACCAATTTTTATGATTTCACGGTGGAGAGCGATCTGAATGTAACGATTCCTGAGTACCTGCACGATCCGGAATTACAGGCGGCCATGAAAAAAATTCTGGTCCCGCCACTGGCCACCAAAGCCGATGAGGTTGTCGCTCCGGGTGGTGGGATGTATTACGGCCAGGAAGCTCCCGGCATGCCAGCCTTTGTTAAAGAAGGCGACCATTTCGAGAAGGGGCAGCCACTGTTCATTCTTGAGGTCATGAAAATGTTCAACAAGGTTCCGGCGCCATTTTCCGGTACCATCGACAAGATACTCATCGAAAGTGGCGATGGAACGATTGTTTCCAAAGGACAGCCTCTTTTCAAAGTGACTCCGGATGAAAAATTTGTTGAAATTGACCCGCAGAAGATAGCCCTGGAAAAACAGCATACCACAGCAGCGTATCTGCAGGCGGTATATTAACTCTAGGCCTTCAGGTTACGGCCCCTGACATGAAATTTAAGCTGGCCCATCTCCCTATGCTGATGGGCCAACTTCAAAAATAGATCGGAGCTCTTCAGGTTGATTTATCCAGAACTGTGCGTATAATTTGTGCCAATTCGGCCAGATTTAGAGGTTTTGTACAGAACGCATCAATGCCCATCTCTTTCGCTTTCGCTTCAGAAACTTTGGAACTATAACCGGTGCATAGAATCGTCGGAAGAACAATACCTTTTTCCTTGAGGGCACTAAACAATTCCACCCCGGTCATATCAGGCATCGTCTGATCAACAATCAATAGTTCAAAATCAGCTGAATTTCGCTGTATTAAGGCAAAAGCTTCCAGACTATTGGTTGTTGCCGTAACCTGATAACCGAGAGATGCCAACATCATTTCGTTGACATTGGCCAAACTCTCATCATCATCAACATACAATATGCGTTCCTTCCCATATTGTATGTCGTGAGATTCGACTCCTTCCGAGAGCAACTTTTGTCCAAGCAGCGGAAAATAAAGTTCAAACTGGGTCCCGTAGCCCAACTCACTGCTGACTTCGATGACACCACCGGAATTCTTTACAAATCCCATCACGGTCGATAATCCGATGCCCGTCCCTTCACTGAGGCCCTTGGTCGTAAAAAATGGATCAAAAATCTGGTCCATTATCTCTACAGGAATGCCGCAACCCGTATCCTGAAAGGCAATGCGGGCAAAGACTCCGGGCCGGCAACCATCTTTAAATAAAACGGGAATATCCTCTTCTTCAAGTGTAGCAACATCGAGAATAATCTTCAGATCCCCCTTTTCTTCCATGGCATAGGATGCATTATTTGCAAGATTCAGCATTGCTTCCTGAATACTGGACGCGGAGGCATTAATAGTGAGTTGCTGTTGGGGATTACGTACCTGATAAGCAAGGCGGATAGATGATGGCAAGATGGAGCGTAAAAAGACAATCGTCTCGTCCATGATCTGATTCAGGTTCAATGCCGTTTTGACATTACTTTTCTTATGACTGTAAAGCATGACCTGATCAATCAGATTACGAGTTCTCATGATTGCAAGTTTGGCTTTATCAAGATAACTACCAACATCCTCCTGACCGGCCAGCCTGAGTTTGGCCATCTCGACATTGCCTAAAATAACCGAAAGGCTGTTATTAAAATTATGAGAAATACCACCAGACATGATACCAATGGCTTCCATCTTATACTTCTGGCGCAACTCAGCCTCTAATTCTGCATGTCTCTTCTCCGCCTTTTTACGCTGATCAATATTTTCAATAATTGATATAAAAAACTCGACCTGACCATCTGCGCTGTCACGCACGGCACTGACGGTCAGATTAATCCAAAGCAGTGATTTATCTTTGCGGACATACCTTTTTTCCATTGAGTATGTCTCAATGTCTCCAGCTATCACTCCCCGGAAATGGCCAAGATCGATATCTAGATCTTCCGGATAAGTAATGTCCTGAAAAGTGAGCTGTTCAAGCTCTTCTCTGGAATAACCCAGCATGTCACAAACCCGCCCATTAACACGTTGCCAGCTTCCGTCCTTGCCGATCTTAGCCATACCGACTGCAGCCTGATTAAAAATGGCTTCCAGTTCTTTTTCTCTTCGTAAAACGGCTTCCTGCGCTAACTTGATTGCAGTGATATCCTCGGTGAAAAGTATAATGCCACCAACATCTTCAGCACCAGTAAACCAGGGATGAATCTCCCAGCGTATCCATTGAACCTGACCATCAGCCCGAACAAAACGATCTCCCTCCGAATGAATAAACTCCCCGCGCATTCCCCGCAGGTGTGCTTGCCGCCACTCATCAGGGATATCAGGAAATATCTGGTAGTACGAAACTCCTTCTAGGACGACCTCGTTCAAACCATAATCACACCTCCAGCGCTGGCTGACCGCGAGGTACTTCATATCAGTGTCGAACATGGCTAGTGCAACCGGGGCATGCTCAATAAAAAGGCGCATAATTTCTTTATGTTCAGCAAGTTCGCGCTCCATCTTGACCCGGTTGGAGATATCCAGAAATACGGCCAAAGCCCCCCGGGGTTCATTCACAGAATTTTTCAGCGGTACAATATTGCCAAACAAAGATATTTTGGAACCATCTTCAAAAACCAGGTCTTCTTCAACGTTGGATAATTGTTCTCCCGTAGCGGCGACCTTTTCGAGCGGGAACTCTCCTCTTCTTAACTCCTGACCTCCGGAAAATACTTTAAAATTCTTAGTCTGTTGGTCATCAAACACCTGATCGACAATACAATCGCCAGAGCTCAGGTTTAACAGGGCCTGTCCGGCCTGATTCGCTTCTATGGTCGTCGTATGTGCATCCCTCGTCATAAAAACCGCCGCAGGAACGGCATCCATCAACGCTGCAAGCTCCTCCGCACGTAACCGTTGCAGCTCTTCACTCTCAATCAATAACTGCTGTTGGCGTCTTTCTTCAGAAATATCATGAGCAATGGAAGCACAAGCGACGACCTCTCTTACAGCATTAAAAATGGGGGTTAAGCTGAGAGAAACCGGGATCACATTGCGGTCCTTTCCCCAGCGCTCCGTTTCAATTCTGGAAACTTTTTCCCCATGACGTATTTTATCCGTAATCACGCTTATCTCATGACGTCGCTCCGGCGGAATAATCTTGCTAATATTTTGTCCAACCATCTCTGCGGCCATATAACCATAAAGATTTTCAGCGCCCTCGTTCCAGCTGGTCACCTCACCATCAAGGGTCTGACCAATGATCGCGTCAGAGGTTGTTTCAACAATTGCAGCCAGCTGAGCCCGTTCCCGTTCTGCATTATGCCGGTAGGTAATATCAGTAAAGGTCAAAACGACTCCGTCAATCACGTCTGCAGCTGTACGATATGGCAACACTCGCACCAGATAGTGGTTGTGATCTTTAGTGACAATCTCCCGTTCAACAGGTTGCAGTGTGTTAAGAACTTTTCTGGCATCAGCACCCAGTTGTTGATCACTGATTCTGCCAGACAGGTGTGCGAATGGTCGCCCAATATCTGCAGGAATCAGGTTATAGAGCTGTGTTGAGGCAGGGGTATAGAGTTTGACACGTAGCTCACGATCAAGAAAAAGCGTCGCAATATCAGAGCAGTTCAGCAGATTATTAATATCATTGTTGGCCTGGTTCAGTGCCTCAACCTTCGCTTCCAGTTCACTGTTAACCGTACTCAGCTCTTCATTCAGAGCCTGCAGTTCTTCTTTTGAGGTTTCAAGTTCTTCATTAGTCGACTGAAATTCTTCATTCATCGACATCAATTCTTCATTGGAATTTTTCAATTCATCGTTGGAATTTGCGAGTCTCGATATCGTTTCCTGAAGCTCGTCATGGGTGATCCGCAACTGCTCATCCAACTGGAAAATAATCTGATCCTTATCTCTGCCAAGATCAGTTTGTGCCTCTGACGTATCTGCCATTATCGGAGTGGGTTCCAGAATAACAACAACCAGACCTTTCAACGCAGCAGGCGCTGTCAACGGCTCGACATGAATTGACAATTGTTCCTGTTTGCCGTCAATAGTGACCAACGTATATTCATAGGTTACGTCAGCCTCTTCTTTCTGTGCCTTATGCAAAGCAGCCCGCAATGCCGGGCGAATTTCGTCCCTAGCCAGCTTAAGCAGGTTAGGGGTTGGCTCTCCTTTGGGAATCACAAGATAGCGATTAGCCTTGGTCGAGAAATAAAGAACATCATATTTTTCGTTTAGCAACATACTTGGTGGTGCATAGCGTTCCACCAGAAGCTTTTCCAAAACCGAGCCAGGCTTGATATATTTGGCCAAAGCACTGTCACTATCAAACCGTTCAGACTGGTCATAGGTTGTGGAATCACTTGGAAAGTCAACAGACAAACGCTGATTAAGGTCTTTACGCTTGTAGATTTTCCATTTCCCGCTCAGGGCAGCAAACAACTCTGAAGAGCTACCGACAGTTTCCGATGGCCCAATAAAAAGACAACCTCCTGGGTTCAGTCCCTGATGAAACAGCGGTAGTAACTTTTTCTGAACCGTTGCATTAAGATAGATCAACACATTTCGGCACACCAGAAGATCAAGCTTAGAAAAGGGAGGATCTCGAATAAGATTATGCTGGGCGAACACAATCATATCGCGCAGGTATTTTTTTACTTCGTACTGCCCGGATTTTCTGATGAAATGCTCGTCAAGCCGCTGTGGGCTAAGATGTTGACGTATACCAATCGAATAAAGTCCTTTACGAGCATAGTCAATGGCCCGCATATCCAGATCTGAGGCAAATATTTTGACCGGCTGAAAAATACCATGCCGCTGCATAAACTCATAAACAAGGATGGCGACGGTATAAGCCTCTTCCCCGGTCGAACAACCTGCCAGCCAAATTCGTACCGGATTGTCTGCCCTGTGCTTATTGAAAATAACCGGCAGGACCAGTCGCTCAAGCTCAGCAAACGCTTCAGGGTCACGAAAAAAACTGGTTACACCGATCAAAACTTCCTTTGCCAGGGCTAGACTCTCATCAGTATCAGTCTTCAGCAGCTCCAGATAATGCTGCCGGTCTCTGATACCATTGACTACCATACGCCGATAGATACGCCTGACGATGGTATTGACCTTGTAGCATTGCAGATCATTTCCCGTTGCTTCCTTAACAATACGGCAAATAGTATTCAGGTCTGCTTCTGATATTGCAGTCGAATGCTGCAGTAGCTCAGCATGTGCCCTGACCGTTGGTCCTATTGATATGAGCATTTCCGGCATTTTTTCCGCAGGCATAACGACATCAACCAGACCTGTTGCTATAGCACTTTGTGGCATTGACTGATAACTTGCGCTGCTGTCACTTTCAGCAAGAACAATGCCCCCCTCCCCTTTAATTGCTTTTATCCCCTCGGTACCGTCGCTACCAGATCCTGAAAGAATAATACCGATAGCATGCTCACGCAGGTCTTCCGCTAAAGAAACCAAAAAGGTATCAATAGTCTGTCTAACACCCCGAGGTTTAACCATTTCCTCCAAACTGAAGTGCTGATTAGAGATTCGCAGATCGTAATTAGCGGGAATGACATATATTTTATTTGCTTCCACAGGAGCTGATTCTTCCGCAAAAGCAACAGGCATCCGAGAATAGCGACTGATTAAATCAGGAAGAATCGTTGTCCGATCAGGATCAAGATGAACAACGACCACAAACGCCATCCCGGTATCCGGAGGAAGATTGATGAAGAATTTTTCGAGAGAAGCCAAGCCACCAGCAGAGGCCCCAAGCGCAACAACTGCATTCGGAACAACAGGTTTAACAGACCCTCTTTCCTCTTTATCGTGATCAGGTCCGTCCGTTCCTGCACTTTCATTGTCTTTCATGTCACCCAATCCTTTGTTAGAAAAACATCACCTGCGGAACTGACAAGAATAAATTCATTAAGATTTTAACCTGATCAGAGAAGAATCTGCCAGTCATTTCCAGACAAAAATGAAGATGATCGATGACTGCCGGATTTACAGCTAACATTGGAAGGGAGCAGCGCTATTGACCACGATGGCCAGTCAAAGACACAGATAGGTAAGAAGCGTATCGAATAAAAACACCCCGGCACAAGAATTGTCCAGGGTGTTGATTGTCCATCACCTAAAAACTGGTATTAGCGGCCGCCTCCGCCTCCGCCACCAGAGCCGTTACCGCCACCACCATTTGAACCGGAGCCGTTACCGCTTTCGTGATCAGAGCCACCGTTATCACCGCCAGCGCCATTAACACCAGCGGCACCACTCATCATCTGACCGTGGTATTGAGCACGCTGTTCAGCGCTAAGATTATTCCACCGCTCCTGCAACTGCTTTTGCTGCGCTGCAGGCAGACTTTTATACTGCTGGCTGATACGCTGAAACTGCTTTTTTTGAGCCGGTGACAATTGCTGAAACTGCCGGTAACGGGCCCGTAGCTGAGCCTGTTCTTCTGCGGACAAGGCTTGCCACTGCTTGAGGCGCTGCTCCGCATGGGTTCGCTGCTCCGGAGTCATGTTCAGCCAGGCATCAGCCCCCTTGACTAATTGCTGCTGTTTTTCTGCAGCCAGACTTTGCCAGCGGTTCTCATAGCCAGAGAGAACCTGTTGCTGCTGCTGACTTAGCTGATCAAAATCAAGAGCCGCAGCAGAGCTCGCGCTTAAGATAAGCAGCAGACAAAAAAGAAGGGATCTCCATTTATTCATCAGCAGCTGGCTCCTTTTCATCCTTATCACCTTTGACGACCAATTTTTCCAAAGACTGTTGCCCCTGATGCAAAAAATCCAGCGGATTAACCAAGCCAACATCGTCATCCCTGAACTCCCCCAGAAACTCGATCATCCCGGTACTCGGCACTGAAGTATCGGCGGTTCCATTCTGGGCTGCGGCCAATAGCGGGGAGGTCAGAATCAATCCCATGACCATAGTAAGAACTGGTCGGCGTATTTTCATTTTGTATTTCCTCTGAAAGCCATTGATAAAATTCCATGTCATGCTGAAAAAAATCAAGAGCATCGGGCTCACCAACAATCTCCAGAGTAACGAGATCAACACCTTTTACTGCGGACTGTTGAGGCCAGCTAACAAATGTAATCACTGCGATAATAGCCGCTACGGCCACGCTGGACCAGCGATAAAATGATTGAGCTGTTTTTGCTGGGGCATCCAGGGCCCGGTATTTCAAGGCTGCAAGCCGTTGTTCCACCTTACTGTCCATAGCCTGCACTGACTGCCCTAAAACCTTACGCACATCAGTTGTAAATTTATCATTGTTGTCGTTCATGGCCAATCATCTCCAAGTATTTTGCGCAACTGTTCATTCGCCCTGGAAAAATGGGTTTTTACCGTACCTTCCGTACACCCCATAATGCGTGCGGTTTCCTGAACGCTCAGTTCTTCCCAGGCCCGCAACAGAAAAACCTGGCGTTGCTTAATGGACAATGTATTGAGCGCCGCTTCCAATTGGGAAAACGATTGTTTCTGCTTTAAGGAAGCTTCCGGACTTATGGCCCCTTCATCAGCAAAATGCTCAACTGGATCGCTATCATCGTCATCGCTATCCGCAGAGAACCAGCTACGCCACCGATTCCGTACCTTTTCCCGCCGGTAGAAATCCCGTATCTTGTTCTGAAGAACCCGATAAAATAGAACTTTCCACTCTTCTTGCGGCTTATTTGTATATTTTCCAACAAAACTACACATGGCTTCCTGCACCAGATCAAGAGCATCATCCTGATGATGACAGGCAAACATAGCCATGCGGTAGGCCTGCCGTTCAATAGAACTTAGAAAATCTTCCATGCTGGCAAATTGTCCTGAAGAAGTCGTCACATGATCCTACCTACATACGAGTATCTCGTATAAAGAAAAACGCATGAGCCTGGCGATGGTTGACACTCATTCAAAAAAGATTACTACAATTTTCAATTACGGGGCGCTGGCAAACACATTTACCTGAAGTGTGACAACATATTTCATGACAATGGAATCACAAAAAAACTTTCGAAACCAACGACGAAAAACAACAATAAAAAAGGCCCCCAGATGGTGGCCTTTTTTATTGTTGTTAAATAAGAAATTTCTTCAACCTTATGCTTTAGCAGCCCAGTGACCATGAAGGTTACAGTATTCACGTGCCGTAATATTTTTTGCGGTCACATTGAAAGTCGCTTCCGGGGCTTCCCCAGGCTTGAGGTATTTCCGGTAAATAGCCTCATCAGCAATCAGCTCAATCCACTCAATATAATGAGCGTCTTCCATGGGGTGAGTTACGGAGCCAACTTTAACACTGATGACACCATCACCAACGGTAATTACCGGGACATGTTTTTCAGTGGCAGCATCTACAGTATTTTCTTCCAGCTGGGCCATATTTTTTCCACAGCAAACCAGCGCACCTCCACCAGCATGGGCAACTTCAACGATATTTCCACAAACCTCACATTTGTAAACGTCATAACGCTTAGCCATTAGGATCTCCTTTAATATAATAATTGTTTAGCCCGGCCCCTCAATTTAACTTATCAGGTTTTGCAGCTCTCGCCCGGCGAAAGAGGCACAAAAACATACCGCGAAATAATAACACTTTTATGGTCATATTTCACTACCTCTGCAATAATATTTTTTACTTACGTCTTCAGATATTTTTTACTATAATGCGTGAAAAGACTCTCTGCCCTTCAAGTGAGGTCAGAACGTCCACTCGGAATACTATAAAATCCGGGGCCAACTTAGAGGTCCGGTGTGCCTGCCCATCTTTGAATGGGACGCCTGAAAGACCTACAGACGGCCCCACCTCATTGGAACTCGATGTGAGTCCAATGGCCCACGGTAGTGGTGGAGAGTCTCGTATTTCTAAAGTCAGGGCACGGTGACAACCGTTGCCCTTTTTTTGTTCCACGGCTTCCAAAGCAAACACAATCACGGCACCAACAGCAACAAGACACCGGGAACCAGGTCAGCAGCATAGCATTTTTCGTTATGGCTCCCTGCTACAGCATATGTTAAATTCTGACTCCATCGTTTTTATATTTAATGGATCCAACTGGAGGATATCTTGACATCTACGGCGACAACTGAGGACACCACCTACCTTACGGTTGATGATAAAGAAGTCATACTGATCGGTACCGCACATATTTCACAGGAATCTGTCGATACAGTTATCCGGGCTATTGATGAAATCGCTCCCGATACTGTTTGCGTCGAGCTCGATTCACAGCGCTACCAGGCCCTTATCAACAAACAGGGGTGGGAAGCACTGAATATCAAGGATGTTATCAAGAAAAAACAGCTCCCCTTCCTGTTGGCCAACCTGGCCCTGTCCAGCTACCAAAAACGTATGGGGTTGCAGACCGGTGTAAAGCCGGGCGCCGAACTGGCGGCTGCAGCACAATGTGCCGAAGAAAAAGGGATGGAGCTCGAACTGATCGATCGCAATATTCGCACAACTCTGCTGCGGGTATGGCGCAAAACCGGAATGTGGAATAAAATGAAGGTTCTGGCATCACTGATAGCCGGCATCTTTGAAAAGCAGGAATTGACAGAGGCGGAACTGAGCAAGTTAAGACAGAGCGATACTCTTTCCAGCATGCTGGATGAAATGGGCGATCTGCTCCCGTCAGTGAAGAAAATTCTGGTTGATGAACGCGATGTCCATATGGCTTATCATATTCGTAATGCTCCCGGGCAAAAAGTCCTGGCCGTTGTCGGAGCTGCACACCTTCCCGGCATCACCAGACATCTGCAGGGACCGGAAATCAGTGCCTCTACAATTGCGGAAATTTCTGTCATTCCAGAGAAAACGACATTGTCCAAAGCGATCCCATGGCTGATTCCGGGAATTGTCATTGCATTATTTATCGGGGGATTTTTTTTCGGTAATCGCGATCAATTAACGCACGTCGCCGTGGCCTGGGTTCTGGCTAACGGCCTGCTCTCGGCCTTGGGGACTGCATTGGCATACGGTCATCCAATTACCATAATAAGTGCTTTTATTGCCGCGCCGATTACCTCACTGAACCCGACGATCGGCGCCGGTTTTGTCACCGGTTTCGTCCAGGCGCTGACAACCCCCCCGACAGTCCGCGATATGGAACATGTCGGGGAGGATCTGGTCACCATTAAAGGCTGGTGGCGCAACCGTCTGGCCCGTGTCCTGCTGGTTTTTCTCTTTTCGTCCATCGGCTCCTCCATAGGAACCTTTGTTGCGTTGGGCTGGCTGCAAAAACTTTTTTAGAACCAAACATAGCATTAATTTACAGGAGAATTTGTTGTGACAGCTTACCGCCAATCCGGTAATTTTTTTCGAATGAACAGCCTGCGTGGCAGCTCACTTGTACAGATACTGATATATGCCAACCTGGTGATGTTCACTCTGATGGTTCTGCACGGCACTATCCTGGGGCTTGGGATGAAAGCCATACTCAGCCCGCCATCACAACTCATGGTGCACTGGGGAGGGCAGTACTGGCCACTGGTCCTGGAATTAAACCAGTGGTGGCGCTGCATCACCTACGCATTTACCCACGGGGGTATCATTCACCTGGGTTTTAACATGATGGTTCTTTATCAGGTCGGCCCGCTATTGGAAGCAGAAATCGGCTGGCAACGATTGTTCACCGTTTACATATTTAGTACCATCATGGCAACGGTTGCCGGTTTCTTCTGGCATCCGGTTGCGGTTGTTATTGGTGCTTCCGGTGCCATTTTCGGCCTGATCGGTTTCTCCGTCAGTTTTTACCACCGAATTGGCGGGGCTCTGGGCATCCAGAGGCGTAATTTTATGTTTCAGTGGGCCGTCATGGCATTTATCTTTGGGATTGTTATTGGTGCGGACAATGCGGCTCACTTAGGTGGGGCTCTGGCTGGTGCTTTATTGGGATGGATTATGCCCATCGGCGTCCGTCTCCAGCGGCAGACAGACACCCTATTCAAAGGGATTGCCTATGCGGGCATTGGCCTGACCGTCATCAGTCTTATTTTTATTCCTCTTTCCTGGTTCTTGAAGTGATTGAGAGTTATGGCACGCGAAAAAATTCCCGGAACACCGGCAATCAGATTGCTTAAGCAGCACAAAGTAGAGTTTACCCCCTGTTTTTATAAATACGAAGATAAAGGGGGTACCCGCGTCAGCGCCCGTGAACTGGGGGTTGAAGAACATCAGGTCATCAAAACCCTGATTATGGAAAACGAAAACAAGGACGCCCTGATTATTTTGATGCATGGGGATTGCGAAGTTTCACTAAAGCATCTGGCCAGACAGCTTGAGGTGAAACAAATTACTCCCTGTACTCATGACAAAGCAGATCGTCTGACAGGCTATCAGACCGGTGGCATTTCCCCTTTCGGGACTAAGCAGGCGTTACCGGTTTACATGGAAGAATCGATTGGCAGTCTGGACAAAATCTATATTAATGGTGGGAAGCGGGGCTTGCTGGTGGAAATAACTCCTGATGACTTGATCAAAGTCCTGAATCCACAAAAAGTCTCCGTCGCCATTTAGTTTTTTTTTTGCATCAGAGATCATTATGGATCACAGCTATACCAAAGCCGCCGATACCATCAGTCAGGCCTCTGCCTTGCTCATCACAGCAGGGGCTGGCCTTGGTGTGGATTCGGGATTGCCAGACTTTCGGGGGGACAACGGCTTCTGGAATGCATACCCCATGTATGAGCGCCTTGGTATGAGTTTCGTTCAGGCCGCCAATCCACAGAATTTTGACGGTGATCCGGCGTTTGGCTGGGGTTTCTACGGTCACCGCACCAATCTTTATCGCCAAACTGTCCCGCATGCTGGCTTTGCACTTCTAAAGGACTGGATTAAACAGTTCAATCTGGATCACTTTGTCGTTACCTCAAATGTTGACGGCCAGTTCCAGAAGGCTGGTTTTAAAGAAGAACAGATTCTGGAGGTTCATGGGTCCATTCATCATTTACAGTGCACTATCCCATGTTGCCAGAAAATTTGGCCCAATAAGGAAATAATCAATATTGATGAAACAACCATGCGCGCCCTGACTATTCCCCTGTGCCCACATTGTCACCAGGTGGCGCGGCCGAATATTCTCATGTTTGGCGATTACTCCTGGCTCTATCAACGTACCGGACTGCAGGAAGAACAGTTTGAGCGGTTTATGCAAAAGAACCGAAAAGGCCCGCTGGTCGTTATTGAAATGGGAGCAGGTACTGCGATCCCAACCATCAGACATCTGAGTGAACAGACCGGTCGGCAACCGACCTGTACTGTCATCCGTATCAACCCCAGGGAGCCCCAGATTACAGCGCCACACATCAGCATCGCTGAAGGGAGCCTAGCCGCATTGCAGAACATTCAAATGCTCATGGACGATTAGTTCCGTATAGAACCCGCAACAGAAGCTGAAGCCTTACTTGGTCCATTCTTGACAACAATACCACGAAATGAAATAATACCGAATTCATGGGGGGATTAAATGAAAAGGAGAGATAATTACTACGGATAATATTATTTTAACTCTACAAAAACCCAATTCAACAAGGGCTCGGTTATGGCCAGAAAAAAAATGGGAGAGATACTGCTTGAAAAGCAGCTTATTTCTCAGCAAGATCTGGAGAAAGCGCTTCTGAAACAAAAAGGCCAACACAAACCACTAGGTCAGATCCTTGAGGACATGGATCTGGTTCTTGAGGAGGACATAGCCCAAACACTTGCCATACAGTTTAACTTTCCTTACGTAAAGAAAATTGCCCGCTTCAAATTTCCAGCAGAGCTTCTTGCCATGGTTGATGGAAGCCTGGCTCTAAAAAAGCTTTTATTCCCCCTCAAGGTCCAAGATAAAACCCTATACCTGGCCATGGCTAATCCTCTCGACATGCCAATCCAGAGCGATCTGGCTTTTAAATTAGGGATCCGTATTTCACCTTGTGTTGCCACGTCCACGGAACTGCGTGAAGCGATAAAGGTTCATTATCATAAAGAAAGCAAAGCGAACCAATTAACACACTCATCACAGCCGACAATCCTGGTCGTCGACAACCAACCCCTCATATTATCTACTCTTGAGAGTCTGCTAAAGCAGGAGGGCTATGCTGTTCACCTAGCTCATAATGGCTATGAGGGGCTGGAACTGGCCCAACAGCTGCAACCTGACTTGGTCATTTCAGAGCTCAACCTGGCCCAAATAGATGGTACGAGATTATTTAGCGAGATCCGCAATACTTCAAACATGGAAGACACAAAAGTTATCATCTTCACGATCAAGGCGAGTGCGGAAGAGGAAGCTCGACTTCTGGATATGGGCGTAGATGATTTTATCGCCAAACCTTTACAGCCTCAAAGATTACTGGCAAGAGTCAGAAAAACCTTACGCCGCTGACGCCTGGTCAAATAAACACAAAGGTCACAGCAGCCAGAGATCTTCACTGGCATAGGTCAGGCGCTTGATACCGTCTGCAGCAACCCGCCAGGTGTTTTCAATTCCTACGGTGCCAAGACCGGGGAACACGGCTTTAGGCTCAAAAGCAAAGACCATTCCCTCAACCAGAATATCATCATAAAAACCCCGGGCGATAAAGGGATATTCGTCAATTTCGATCCCGATACCATGCCCGACAAAAGAGACCTGTGCCCCCTTTCCGCCCATGAAATGATCGGCGTAGCCTTGCTGTTTCGCCATTTCAACACAGCTGTCATAAAGAGAACCCCAGGTCACTCCGGGGCGAGCCAGGGCAAAAAGGTGTTCCTGGATAGCTAGCATATCGTGATAAGCCCTGTGCAGAGGTTCAGCAACTGAGCCAAGCGCAAAGGTCCTGGTCTGGTCTACCAGATAACCATCATAAGCAATAATGAAATCAACAATGATCGGTTCCCCGGCCGCTATGGTTTTATAGCCTGCCCCTTGCGCCACCGCCGGGTTGAGTCCTAAACCACCAAGGGGAGCATCAAGATAGGTGGGGACAGCGCCATCTGAGCCTGAAAAAACATGGGGATTGTTCAGTTCCGAGTTAAAGCGACGAAACCGGGTTACTCCCTGATGACCCTGCTTGCGCGCATAACATTCTATTTCTGCGGCGATATCAATATCCGCTTTGCCTTCGGCAATAATGGTCTTGGTGAATTCATAAGTCTTATTGGCAATAAAAGAACAGTCTTTAAGGATTTCGATTTCATAGGGGCTCTTACAGGCCCGCACGGTCCTGATTGCCGGGGAGATATTCACCATTGCAGCCTGTGGAAAAAGTCGCTGATAGCTGTTCATTATCTGCACCGGTAGAACATCGAGTTCCAAACCAACCCGCTGCGGTGAGTTGTGACCAAATTGCTTCAGAATATCCACAACATCACGTAAACTGTCTATTCCGACCACATGTTGTAATCCACATTCCATCCGTGCCCGGCTATGATCTTTTATGACCATATAAACAGGTTCGCCAGCAACCGGAATAAACAGTAATCCACGTTGTATCGATCCAGTGAAGTAGAATAGATCACTATTCTGAACAATGAGCGCAGCATCAATATTTTCATCAGTCAGATGCTTTTGAAAATTTTCATAACGCGTCTGAAGTTCTGTCAGTGGAGTAATACGCATAAGCTTCCTCTAGTTGTCCTTACGAATAAAAACCATTGAAATATTAAACAGTTAAAAACAACAGTGGGTATCAGGTGGAGAGGTAATCCAACTCGAAAAAAAATCCAGAAATGCACTTTTTGTCAAGAAAAAAGTCCTCTTTTTTCGTTTTTTTCAGCGATTATCACAACCTTATTTTTTGCACTTTTTTTAGGCAAAGCGGACAAGCGGCCTTTCTTCCGTAGGAAATGAAAATGAATCGACAGTTTTTCACAATGCTATCCACAGGCTCTGTGAACTCATAAATTCTGACCAAAAAACTCAGCCAGAATCACCATGCTTACTTGACAGCACAATCTGCAGGATCACCCTTGAGCTTTGCCAGGGCGTGAGAAAGCGCAGGTAAAAGTACAGCAAAGTTCTCGCGAACCCCTTTAGGACTTCCGGGAAGATTGATAATGATAGACTGTGCACGGACCCCGACCAGAGCCCGGGATATCATGGCATGTGGTGTCTTTTGCATACTGGCATAGCGCATCGCTTCGGCCATTCCGGGGATTTCATAATCAAGGACAGCGGCTGTCGCCTGAGGAGTGACGTCGCGGGGACTCAATCCGGTACCACCGGTTGTTAATATGAGATCAAGATGCAGGTCATCGACCCAACTTTTTAGCAGCATGGTGATAGTACTTTCTTCGTCTGCTATGACCTGATACCTGTGGATATCTCCAAGCTCCTTGGCCATTTCACTCAGAACACGGCCACTTTCATCTTCACGTTCCCCGCGTGAACCTTTGTCCGAAAGAGTCAATACTCCGATTTTATAAGATAATTCCTTCATATAATCCTCTACTGGAAATGCTGCTCTTAAGATATAGAATATTCAGTCGACTCAACTGGTGCGTCAGGAGAGCTTAGTTAGTATGACTCAAGGTCTCTTTTTAGTCATTAACATGCGACGCGCGTTATTCACAATAACCTGTGTCACATTTTTACTCTTAGACAATTCTTTGATATCCCGCTCAGATAAAAAGCCCATAAACTTGATGGCCTGCTGTAATGGCGTACGTGGATGGTGGACCAGAGCTTTTTTCATATCATATAGTTTAATCCAGTCCCGGTTCAGCAGGATAATTCTGATCAGTTCCTCCTGGGCGGTACGGTTCTTGGCCACACTAAGAACTTCACCTTCTGTAATCCGCGGGTTTTTGAGGACTGCGGTACAGACCTGTTTATTCGGTTCTCGAATCAGCAAGGTCCGCCACTCTTTATCTCCGGTAAGTGCCATTTTTATCTTTTCGGAAACCGACATTTCCTGAAGCAATTGATATTTGGAAAGACCATCGCTCTCCTCGTCCCCTTCCTCATAGCCTCTTTCATCGGGATCACCCTCTTCATCGTCATCACCAAAATCAAGATCACGGGTCTTGGATTCTTGCTGCTGCGCAGGATCTTTCTGGGTCTTTTCAACAGGCTCCGTCCACCCCAAACGAATCTTAGTCAACTTGTTGGTATTGGGGTTATTGATAATGGTCGTTCTGATAACATCGGCCTTACGCAGCACTTCATCATTAAGGGCCAGAATTTCCAGTATTTCGCCATGACTTTTCTGAGCCAGAAACAGTAAGGATCGAATCGCTGTCATCGGATGGCGAATAACCTCCTGCATGACAATCGTGTCCTGGTAACGCAAATGGGTGATGAGATCTATAATGGACGGATGCAGCTCCGGCTGTGCCAGGGCTGCCAGCAAGATATTGGCAGGCAATGTCTGTAAAGTGTTTAATGCCTCGTCCTTTAATTCCTGATTTTCACCATGATAAAAAACAAACAGGACCATGACAAGGTTTGATCCCGACATGGGAACAGCACCTCGCGCTGCGGCCAGCCGCATCTGGTGCCCGCCCCATTTACTCATGATGCGAGCAACCTCAGCTGGAATCTTCAGACGAATTTTTTCATTTTCCGGTTTCATATCAATATCATACAGTTCTAAAAATCAAACATTCCAAGATGTAACAACGGAAAAGAGCTATTTCCACCTGAAAACTATTTAACGACATTTTTTTGAACATGAATCCCCTTGTCAGAAAATTCCTTTTCCAGCTCAATGCTGATTGGCTCAGAAATATCCTTAAGTCTAAGAATTCTCCCCTGCTTATTCATTTCGGCGTCAACCTGGACAACCGTGATATTTTTCTGGGCAAGGTCCTGACTAAGCATATCGGCCCGGTTCTGATCAACAAAAGACCCGGCATAGACAGCAAGCATATCACCGGCAGGTAGGACAAAAGAATCGCGAAAACCAGCAGAGACCATCTCAGCAAGCCTTTTCCGGGCCACGTCGGGCGCATAAACACCTTCACGTAAACGCATCATTGTTATTGGACCGCTACCAGCCTCACTGACAAACAGCAAGCCTTTTGCTTTAAGATAGGCCTCCCCCTCATGCAAGCGCGATTTCGTTATAAAGGGTCCAATAATTACATCGTATGTCTTTTCTGCGTCATTAAGATCTGCATTGGCAACGGTTTTTTCGGGTATTTTTTCCGCAGCAGAAATAACCTCAGAGACCAATTTAGCGACCTCATCTTTCACCGGTTCATTTTCAATTGTCGCAGGAATTGAGAGGTCTTGAACTTGAACAACAGCACGGGGTAAGCGTTCTGGGACCGGAATCCTTTCGCTCTGAAACAACATCTGCGCCCCAGGCTTCTGAACCGGTTGGAAAAAAATGGATCTATCAATAAACAGTCCGCAGACAAGCAGAACAAGAACCAGGCAAACAACCAGAATAAACCATTGAGCCAGACGCCGGTCACGCTTCTGGACCGGATGAACCTCCCGCTGAATAACATCATCAAGACGCGAGCTGCTGCCCTCCTGGCAGCTGATGTCTGAGTTCTCTGTAGAGGGATCCTGATCAGTCATTTTTTACTCCACTGCTGTTTTTTCAAAAACGAGACTCAAGCGCTATCGGCCATATTCTAAAAGGACCAAAGAAAGAAATCATCATAAAACACGAAAGGCACTCACAAAGGTGCCTCACGTTGCAACAGTTGATCTGCCCCCTGAACCGGTTGCGAGCTATAGACAAACCGGCAAGGCAGGTATGCAGCCCCAAGCAGAGGGGCACCTTGACAGGTGCCCTTCTTTGTTTGGTCAGGACTCCGCAGCTGCCATTTCTTCCAGAATTTTTGCAGTCTGATGGGTTGGAACTTCTTCGTAACGGACAAATTCCATGGTAAACATGCCACGGTCGGAGGTCATTGAACGTAATTCTGGTGCATACCGCAGAACCTCGGACATAGGCACTTCAGCCCGGATTACCTGGGCATTGGCCAGAGGTTCAACGCCGACAACCCGCCCGCGGCGCGAATTCAGATCACCGATGACATCGCCCATACAATCATCCGGAACCGTCACTTCCATGGCCATAACAGGCTCAAGAAGAACCGGTTTACACTGCTCCATCGCCTTTTTAAAGGCCATCGATCCGGCGACCTTGAACGCCATCTCGGATGAATCGACGGAATGGTGAGAGCCATCATAAAGAGAAACCTGAACATCGACGACCGGATTCTTGGTTAAAGGACCAGTCTTCATCGCCTCCTGAATCCCCTTGTCGACGGCAGGAATATAATTCCGCGGCACAACACCACCAACAACATTATCGACAAACTCATACCCTTCACCACGCTGCAGGGGTTTGACTTCAATCCAGACATCGCCATACTGGCCACGTCCACCGGATTGCTTTTTGTATTTTCCCTGGACCTTGGTGGATGCTTTGATAGTTTCGCGGTACGGGACCTTGGGCTCTTTTAAAATAACATCGGCCCCATATTTGCGCTTCAACCGCTCAACGGCAACTTCAAGATGAATCTGCCCCATGCCGGACAGAACCATTTCTTTTGTTTCTTCATCACGGGTAACACGCAACGTAGGATCTTCTTCCATCAAGCGCTGCATACCTGTATAGATTTTATCTTCATCCCCTTTGGATTTCCCTTCAATGGCAAAGGAGATAATTGGCTTCAATGGCACCAAAGGCTCAAAAAGAACGGGCTGCTTCACATCACACAGCGTATCGCCGGTAGCGGTGACTTTCAGTTTCGGTACGGCAATAATGTCACCGGCAGCGGCAAGCGCCATCGGAACCTGCTTCTTCCCTTCCAGCTCAAAGATATGCCCGATGCGTTCCTTTTCATCCTTGTTTGGATTCAGAACCACATCATCAACAGACAAGGTTCCTGAATAGACTCGCATAAGGCTCAGTTTGCCAGCATACGGATCATTGATGGTTTTGAATACCATGGCCGAAAACGGCTCATCTTCACAAGGTTTACGTTCAACAGGTTCTTTGCTGCCAGGCTTAACACCCAGCTGGGTTCCTTTGTCAACCGGGGACGGCAAACAGATCACGATATAATCAAGAAGCTGACGAATACCGATATTCGCCAGGGCGCTGCCACACAAAACGGGGGTAAAAACACCCGTCAAAGTACCTTCACGCAAGCCTTGCAAGATTTCATTCTCACTCAGATCCTCACCTTCCAGGTATTTTTCCATCAGGTCGTCATCAGCTTCAGCGATAGCTTCAATCAGCTGTTCACGTAAGCGCTGTGCTTCGGGCATCATATCAGCGGGGATATCTTCTTCCTTATAGGTCCCTTTTTCATCGAACTGGAAAATACGGGCTTTCATTTTGATCAGGTCAACAATCCCCTTGAAGGACTCTTCAGCACCAATCGGCATGGTGATGACCACCGCCCGGGCACCAAGGGATTTTTCCATATCATCAACGGCCTTCAGAAAGTCGGCGCGTTCACGATCCATTTTGTTGACAAATGCGATGCGCGGAACTTCGAAATCATCACACCATTTCCAGATCTGCTTGGTCTGGGCTTTGGTTCCGCTGATGGCTGAGACAATGACAACCGCACCACCCAGCACACGCAGGCAGCGGCGGGCATCATGGAGGAAATTGCTAACACCGGGAGTATCAACAATATGCAAACTGTGGTCGTTCCAAGTACAGTGATTCAAACTGGCGCTGAGAGTAGACTTGCGTTTAATTTCCTCTTCTTCAAAGTCCATTGAAGAAGTTCCATTATCAACCTTCCCCAATTTGTCAGACATGCCGGTATTAAACAGCATGGCTTCAACCAGAGAAGTTTTGCCGGCACTATTGTGTGCGACAATGCCAAGATTTCTCAATTTCGATGTGTCGTATTTACCCATGAATCGCTCCTTTTCAAAAAAGCCTGCTATGGAGTTACTGGTGAAAACAGGTCTCCATCTCATTAGTGCAGACGCACTAAATAACAGGGTATAAGGTGACAACAACCAGTTTAATCTCTATTCCTTTCGTAAATTATGCGCAGTCCATCCAGGGTTAAAAAGGGTTCGACCTGATCGATACAGTCAGTAGCGGCTGCAATCGGAGCCGAGAGCCCTCCTGTGGCAATGACCTTCGTATTTTTTTTCATCTCCTCCTTCATCCGGCTGACAATCCCTTCGACCAGTCCGACGTAACCAAAGAAGATTCCTGCCTGCATGCTATTTACGGTGTTTTTGGCAATAATCTGTGCGGGACGGGCAAACTCGACCCGCGGTAACTTACTGGCACGTTCAAATAACGCATCGGACGCGATACCGACCCCGGGAGAAATAGCGCCACCTAAATAGCAGCCATCATCGGAGACCACGTCAAAGGTTGTGGCGGTACCGAAATCAACAACGATTAATCCTTCATGGTATTTTTCATAAGCGGCGACAGCATTAACAATCCGATCAGCGCCGACCTCACGCGGATTGTCATACAGTATCTTCATACCGGTTTTAATTCCCGGGCCAACAACATAGGGGGTCAGATGAAAATATTTACGACAAAGGCCATCGACAGTGTTAAGCATGGAAGGGACAACACTGGAGACGATAACATCCCTGAGATCACTGAAATTCAGACCGGAGAGCCGAAACAGATCATTGATCAGCATCGCATACTCATCTACAGTACGATACTTGCTGGTCCCAACGCGCCAATCCTGCTTCAGCTCTGCTCCCTGGTAAATGCCAAGGACGGTATTACTGTTTCCAACATCAATCACCAACAGCATATGGGTCTCAACCTTCTTTTATAGAGCAAACGGCTTCACATCGCCGCTGACAATTTTACTGATAACACCGTCCTCACCCTGAAGCAGTAAGGCACCATCACTATCCAAGCCAACAACGGTACCGACCTGCACAACATCACCCTGTTCAACCCGTACCTGCTGATTCATGATATTGCAACGTGCTTCCCAGCGTTTGCGAATGGGAGCAAAACCCTCGGTAAGAAGTTCAAGGTAGTAGCGATCAAGGGTTTGCAGCAGCTGCCTTGCAAATGCACAGCGGTCAACCAGCTTGCCGCTGAGCAGAAAAGCAGAGGTCGCCGGATAATTCTGCCGCTCGGGGAGCTGTTCGGCAGTAATATTGAGATTGACCCCCATGCCCAGTACAACAAAATGAATCAACTCCGTCTCGGCACTCATTTCGTTAAGCAGCCCGGCAATCTTCAACCCGTCAACCAAAATGTCATTAGGCCACTTCACCTGAGCCGTCAATCCACAACAGGTTTCGATTGTTTCAGCAACACTAACGGCAGAAAGAAAGGTTAACTGAGGAGCCTTCTGCACCGGAATCCGGGGTCTGAGCAAAACCGAACAGTAAAGATTGACACCCGGCGGGGAAACCCAGCTACGCCCCAGACGACCGCGCCCTGCCGTTTGCTGGTCAGCCAGGACAACAAGCCCCTCGCCGGCGCCATTTTCACCGGCCTGGCGGGTGTAGATGTTGGTTGAATCAATCTCAGGAAAGGTTTCTACTGAACCGCCGATAATCTGGACATCAAGATCCTTTTTGATGTCAGCAGCAAGTAGCAAATCAGGGCTGTCGATTAGGCTGTAACCGGCAGAGTGTTTGGAATCGATGCGAAAACCTAATTCGCGCAGGGCTTTGACCTGTTTCCAGACCGCAGCACGAGAGATATTCAGCGTATCACTGATTTCCTGCCCGGAAACATATTGTCCGGGCCTTTCCCGAAAAAAATTTAAGATCCGATCGCGCGAGGTCAATGTGGCTCCATATCAGGCAAAAAGCATTGAAATATCGGTGGCTCTGACAGAATGGGTCAAGGCTCCGACGGAAATAAAATCGACTCCGGTTTCAGCAATATCCCTAACGGTATCAAGATTGACACCGCCTGAAGCCTCAACCTGAGCGCGCCCGTCTATAAGGCTAACAGCTTCTCTGAGTTCAGCAAGGGTCATATTGTCAAGCATGATCACATCAGCCCTGGAATCAAGAGCTTCCTGGACTTCAGTCATGGTGGTGGTCTCAACCTCAACTTTCAGAGTATGGGGAGACAGTGCACGAGCCCGCTGCACTGCAGCACCAAGACCACCAGCCGCCGCAATGTGATTTTCCTTGATCAGAATACCATCGAAAAGTCCAATCCGATGATTGTGTCCGCCCCCCATACGCACTGCATATTTATCAAGAGCTCTTAACCCGGGTACAGTCTTCCGCGTATCGACAATAGTCGCTCCGGTGTGGGCAATTGCGGAAACATACGTCGCCGTCAGAGTGGCAATGCCACTCATGCGCTGCAGCAGATTAAGGGCAACACGCTCCCCCTGCAGCAGAAACATGGCGCGCCCTTTAATCCAGGCGATAACCTCACCTTTTTTTACGTTATGTCCATCACTGGAAATTTTCTCAAAAGAGATTTCACGATCAAGCTGTCTGAATACTTCTGCGACAACATCCAGACCGGCAACAACAAAATCTTCTTTAGCAACCAGCTCGGCACGGGCCATGGTTTCCGGGGCCACAGTCACACTGGTCGTCATATCACCAAGACCGATATCCTCCTGCAGTGCAGTACGCACAATTCTCTCGACTTCAAACTGCATTAAACTCACTCCACACCATCGTCAGGCCCTTACATAAGAGGGCGATTGCACAATAAAAGATGTTTAAGCTATAGCATAACGGACAACGCTCCCGCAACCGAAATTACCCCCGCAAAGAAAGCTAAATCCTCTTTACATTTCCACAACTTGTGTTAGATATTATTATTTCGTCCCGATACTGTAACAAGTACTTCTGAAGGAGTAAAAATGAGAAGAAACAGTCTGATAATGATTTGCTGCCTGTTATTATCACTGACCTCCTGCGTCAGCAAAAACGTCTATCAGCAAAAAGTTAATGAAGCCGATATCCTGCAGCGTGATGTTGCCGATCTTACCACCACCCGCCAGAACCTATTGGCGGAAATCGCACAGCTGCAGGCCGACCGTTCCAAACTGAATGCACGTCTGGTTGAAGTTCTGAAACAGAACTCAAGCCTGCAGCGCGACCTGCTTGCGGCCAATGCCAATCAGGAACGCCAGGCCGACAACCTGACCATCCATCAAGAACAGATTGCCGCTCTGCAGAACCAGCTACAAAATATGCAGGACACCAATGATCAGTTATTGGCAACGATTGAGGAACTTAACCAGGCTATCGAGAAGGAAAAAGTCGCCCGCGAGGCCCGTCTGGCCAAAGTCAAAAACACCTATGACCAACTGGTTGGTGCCCTGGAAAATGAAATCAAGCGTGGGGAACTGACTATTTCAAACCTGGAAGGCCAACTGTCGGTCAACCTGTTAAACCAGATTCTGTTTGATTCCGGGGAAACAGCCATCAAAAAAGAAGGGCAAAAGGTTTTAAAAAGTCTTGGCGATGTCCTGAACAAATTCCCGGACAAGGCGCTGATGATTGAAGGGCACACGGATAACGTGCAGATCAGCAGTCGCTTAAAGGAACAATATCCGACCAACTGGGAGCTTTCCACCGCGCGTGCAACCAGCGTTGTCCATTTTTTACAGGACAGTGTCGGGTTGCCGGGTGAACGCCTGATCGCGGCTGGGTACAGTCAGTACAAACCGGTTGCCAGCAATGAGGACAGTGATGGCAGAGCCCAGAACCGGCGAATCCAGATCTTGCTTGTTCCCTACGACAATAAAGGTAAGGATCGGTAATCACACGACTCCTTATTGCCATCAATTGAAAGCCCGTGCTCTGAATCAGCGCGGGCTTTTTGATTTTTATCTGCATCTGTGAAAGCATGGAGACTACAGGACAAAAAAAGAGAAAGGACATCTGCCCCATGGAGATAGATCTAACATTGGAAAAAATCGCTGAGAAACTACAGTCATTGATGCTCGGTAACACTGTGACCGAATGGCTCATAGCGCTGGCAGTTTTGATTCTTGCTGTCTGCATAACCCTGGGCTTGCGCTGGCTGAGTATCAACCGTCTTGAAGCTCTCACAAAAAACCTGCACATCAGTTTTGTCAATGCATTGACCATTGCCCTGCGAAAAACCTCGCTGGTTATTCTATTTTTCCCACTGCTTCTGTTTGCTTCCGGGTGGCTTGACCTGCCTGCCGGGTTATCCAGAGGTCTTGACATTCTGGCGACAATAGCCTTTTTTCTGCAGTTGGGCATCTGGTTGTCTGCTATCACCACAACACTGATTCAGCATTCCCGCCAACAGGCCCTGACCAAAAACGCATCTGCCGCAACCAGTCTTTCGGCACTTTCGTTTGTCAGCAGATTGCTCATCTGGTCGGTCATTATCCTGTTGACCCTCGACAACCTCGGTATTGATGTCACAGCATTGGTTGCCGGACTAGGCGTTGGCGGTGTCGCAGTGGCCCTGGCGATTCAAAATATTCTTGGCGACCTGTTCGCCAGCCTATCCATAATTATCGATAAACCGTTTGAGATCGGTGATTTTATTATCGTCAATGAGTATCTCGGCTCGGTGGAGAACATCGGGCTGAAAACAACCCGCATCCGCAGTCTTGGCGGGGAACAGATTATTTTTTCCAACAGTGACCTGCTGTCATCACGGGTGCGCAATTATAAACGCATGCAGGAACGACGTGTCGTTTTTTCCTTTGGGGTGTTGTATCAGACACCGGTCGACCAACTGGAAGAAATCCCCAACCTGGTTCGAAGTATTATTGAAGGTCTTGGGGCCATCCGTTTTGACCGCGCCCATTTTTTCAAATTCAGCGAGTCATCTCTGGATTTTGAAGTGGTGTATTATATTAGCTCCGCTGACTACAATACCTACATGGATACCCAACAAGCGATAAATCTGGCTCTGATGCGTGAATTTTCCAAGCGCAACGTTCAGTTCGCCTATCCGACACGATCGATCTATGTCGAGTCACCGGTTCCGGTTCGTCTGGAAGCACAATCGGCGCCAGGCGCATCACCCTAGCCCGTGTCGGTGTGTGCAATTAATCCGCTTCAAGCACAACGCGATTACGCCCAGTCTGTTTGGCCTGATACAGGGCTTGATCAACCCGCCCGATCAGATCATCAATCGTGTCGTCAGGCCGCAGTTGGGCGACCCCAAGGCTGATGGAGATATGACCAACCCCGGCAACGTTTGCTGTCGCAACCTCACCACGAATCCGCTCCGCCAGAGGCTGCGCCTCACCGATTGTTGTCTCAGGCAACAGGACAAGAAACTCTTCGCCCCCCCAACGAATCAGCACATCACCCTGGCGAACCAAACCACGGATCAAGCGGCATAAAAGTTTGAGCACCTCATCCCCAACCGAGTGACCGAAGCGATCATTAACATTTTTGAAATGATCGATATCCAGCATAATCACAGAGAAGGTATCCAGGCCAGCACCTTGCGGTTGATCAACGGTATCTACAATCTCATCAAACTTACGCCGGTTAAACGTCTGCGTTAAAGTGTCAGTTACGGCCAGATGTTCAACTTGTTTCAGGGATTCTGTCAGCTGCGCGGCAAGGTCTCCAATTTCAGCCAGTGCCTCATTCAGCTCACTGGTCCGTTCCTTAACCCGGACTTCTAACTGTTCTTTCGTATTCTCCATTTCCTGTTCGGCCTTCTGCCGGCGCAGATTCTCAAAACCAAGGCGCATAAGCAGTTTGAAGAACAGGGTAAAAAAATTGATAAGGTGCTCAACTCTCCCCGGACGGACAATCGGGACCTTATCGACCGCAGCGAGATAATCCTCCATATCAAAACCGTAGGCCAAAGCCTGGCGCTTAAAGTAGTCCAGATCAGGAGTTTCCTGAAAAAACTGGCTGAGAAAGAAATAGCCAAGCACTCGTGATTCAAGCTGGAGGGGCATAGCAACTTCAACGAGCCCGTTAGGACACCGGTAAATAAGATACTCTTTACGGTTCAGGTATTCTTTGATGCGTTCTTCACAAAGGAGGCAATTGTTGCGCGTCTCGGGGTGCATACGATGAAAGTTTTTACAGATATCCTGCCAGCCAATGGAGATCAGCCAATTGTTTTGGTTATCGATGATACCAACAGCCAGTCCTGCGCCTTCGTAAAAGAAGCGCATCATTTCACGCAAGTCATTAATCTCGATAATATCCTGAAGCTCAAGATTCCGCATGCAGCAGCCTTTCTGCCGGCATCATGACGAGAAGCAACAAGCAGGTTGTCTAATATTGTATCAGGATTATTAAGACACTCAATCTAAGGAAAGCTATTGATTAGCGAACCAGATAGCCCGTCTCAGCATTCCAACCGGGATAACCGTCGCAGTGGAAACACCCAGAATCGTTGGCCTGCCGGACCACGTTCCTCCGTTTGACAGACAGTACCTACCCTGTGATCAGATCATTTTAAGTCACTAAAACCCATGACGGTCTTGACAATCACCTCTCACTTACAGGAATAATCGAGGTCGCTAAATTCTTCAGGCCGCAGTAACGAAAGCCAGGGGAATTCTTCAACCACTTAACAACATGGATAAAATCATGAACACTCCCTACAGAACACACAGCACAGCCATCGGTTACCTGCTCTGGGTTTTCGGCTTTACCGGGTCTCATCGCTTTTATTATGGCAAACCGGTTTCCGGAACAGTTTACTTTTTTACCCTTGGCTTATTGGGCATCGGCTGGCTTATCGACCTGTTTCTTATCCCCGGAATGGACCGCGAAGCGGACTTGCGCTACATCGCCGGTCCCTTTGATTATACCGTAGTCTGGATTCTGCTTACGTTTCTCGGTTTGTTTGGTGTGCATCGTATGTATCTCGGTAAATGGATCAGCGCGATCATCTATCTGTTTACCGGCGGCCTGTTCGGTTTTGGCATTCTTTACGATTTTTGGACCCTGAATGAACAAGCGTCCTTGAAGAACCGCATGGTCTGACATTAAAAAAGCGCAGCCAAAATGCTGCAGGCTGCGCTTTTATCTGTTTCAGTGGTTAGAAAGCCCGGGCGAGTTTAAACCAGTTTTTTTCGCCTTCAGACCTGTTTTCTACCAACTTTTCTTTTTGATAACGCACTTCAATGCTCATATTCTGGTAGTCAGACTTAAAAGCCAGACCATAGAAGTGAAACTAAAAGTGACCAAACAACGATAAACTTTTCAAACCTTCCTGCCGATAAGAAAGGTCTGTTCACCTAAATGAAAACAACGGCGGGAGGTCAAAATGAGCCAAAATATCAGCTCTACCCTACCCTCGATCAACCACAACGATCATTTACAGGCATTGCAGCACACGCACCAGAAACGCAACACTCCTACTCACCACACTGACAGTTCCAGACATGCCATCCGGGACAGGTACCGGAAAACGCATGAGGATTTAGGTTCCAAGGCATTTACCAGTCTGACCAACTCTCTGGCCAGAGCCTTTACCAACGCAGTCAAGGTTGACCAGCAGACAGGGGAAGAAGAAACGACCCAAGGGGGCTTGCAGCGGGTCGCCAAAGATCTGCAGAAACTGTTTAAAGGCATGGGCTTTCCACCACAGATGGCCAAGCAGTATGCCCGCGACATCAGTTCGGCCATGGGACAGGAAGGCGTTGAACAGATCGACTTCTCGCTCGAAACGACAAGATCCCTGACCGTCTCCGCCTATAACCAGTCTGGAGCGGGGGTACCCGGTGACGATGAATCAGCCGTAGCTTCATCTCAAGCATCAGGATTGCAGCTTACCGTCGTTCAGACCCGGAACTTTGATGTCTCCATTAATCTGACAACCGGAGAATTCTCGCTCACCCGAACCTATGACGAAAGCTTGACCTTGTCCACCGTTGCTGCTGACAGTCAGGAAAATACGGAAATGCCGACAGGTCTAAACGCTGAAGATACAGAGGTTACGCCTGACGAGATAAATACACCGGCAACGGTCGGTGAGGATACAGATAAAACCGTAATAGAAGAGCTCCCGACAGTAACAGACCAAAACCAAGTTGACGCTATTCTGTTCCAGCTCAGTCACTCCATCAGCCAATCAACACTTTTTACTCAGCAGCAATATGCTGATGAAACAGGCAAGGAAGTGACTGACGGGGAGCAAGCGGTCGCTGCAGACAACACCCTATATCAGCTGCAATTATTCGCAGAAACCCGGCTACAGATTAACTTTGGAGAGACCAGCCTGTTTGAATCGATGACCAATATCTCAAACTTGAGAATCGAAAGTATAGATCAGCAGGAGTACCTGCGTTTCAGTGTCCAGGCCGTTGCACCGGTCGGACTGACGACAGTGGATAAAGATGGGAGCAGCAGCACCGTTTACCCGAGGCCGAATGGCGGGATTGGTGAAATGACAACAGAGAGCCAGGCCGTATCGGCCTGATAAACCGATCGGCCCGGCAAATCGATATTGCTGGGCCGATTTCTTTTATAGCTAAAAAAACTATTGTTCAAAAAGCTGCCGAATATGTTCTATGCGCTTGCGGTTAACGCCAAAATCACTATACCCCAGGCGTGAAGCGGAACGCACTTCGACCTCTTGCTGATGACCGAAGAAAAACTCTACATCATCAACAAACCCCATCAGTGCGGAAGAAAACTCTACATGCAGATAGAGATCGGTTTCCGCAACAATGCGATTGCGGGCTAGCGTCGACAATATATCGTTTAACCGGTTACGCGCCCGGGTAACATCGTCCCGGTAAATCAGGGGTTTTATATAATGTTTTTCATCTGAGGTGCTTGCCTGACTGCTGACGCAATTAGGAGAAGACGGACAAACGGCAAATTTCCCCTGTTTAACGCCCAGATTAGAGGGCACCTTTCCTGAACAGCCCCAGACCATGGTCACCACCAGAACACTCAGTGTCATAATAACTCTTCTGCCAGACATACGCCCTCCGCGGTATTTATGACAAAAGGTCAGAATAAACTTTCCAAGCCTTACAGCGGCCGCTTCTCTATTTCTATCAAAGAACCTTTTAGCTGTTCAATCGTCTCAGCCAGCCGGGCATTCTCCTGACGCAGTTGCCGTATCTTGTCAACCTGCTCTGAAATAGTACTTTCCTGCCCTCTCATCAGTTCCTTCCGTTGTTCTACTTCTCGGGCATAAAGTACCACGGTGTAAGCTCTTTGAGCCCAGACACTATCGGGATAAATAGCGATAAAGTCTTCTAGAACTTTCAGCTGACTGGATTCCTGAAATGTCGCGAAAGCCTGTTCAAAAGCCAACTGATCAGAAGTTACAGGAACTTTATGCGGTTGTGCCTCGAACTGAGAACAAATCTGAGCACAACCACCAAGAAAAAGGACCAATATGAAAACGACACTTAACGGCTTCAATGTTTTCGTTTCTCCAACATATAATTGCTCCCCTGTTGAATCTTAAGATATTCTTTAAGACGTGCACAATCCTGGCTGATCGCCAGGCGTGAGGGATATTCATAGTGGGTTGAGGGGACTACCGCTATCGAAATAGTCATCAGCGGAAAGGTTCGTTTGACGCCATACCGATCTTTGCCGGTAAAACTTTTTGCTTCCCGATCCTGTTGATTATAATAAGAAGGGATTGTTTCGTCAAAACGCTGGACAATCTCCTGGGCCAGTAATTCTGCAGATTCCAGGTTCGTCAGAATAACGTAATCATCTCCCCCGATATGCCCGACCAGGTCTGCTTCGGATCCTTTTTCCATTACCACATTTTTAAGTAATTCACCAACCATGGCCAAGACATCACTTCCGGCTTTATAGCCATAGCGATCACTGTAAGCCTTGAAATTATCAAGATCGATATAAAGATGAGAAAATGGCTCTTTACTGGTAATACGGCGATCCACTTCACGATCAATAGCCAAATTACCCGGGAGCTGGGTCAGGGGATTGGCATCAAGACGTAATTGCTCAAGCTCCTGAAGTTTCTCCCCCATCATTCGAAAATCATTGGCCAACTGAGAGAATTCATCCCCACCTGACAATTCGGGACGATAATCAAAACTACCCGCAGAGATTTTCTGCGTTGCAGCCTTCAAGGCTTTCACAGAACGATGAATACTGAACATAACCGTCAACGAAACGGGAGCGGACAGGCAAATGCCGATCAAGGTCAACAGCGCCGTCATTTGGAAGGCATCATTGGTACGTTCAGAGAGGCGCCCCAATCCGGTATTGATCTCCTGCTGTTTTTTCTGCCGGAACTCTGCCAGATACTTCAGGATCTCAATCCTGACCGGGATGGTTTTTTCGTTTGAGATCTCCTTTGCCCGGCCCCAGCTTTCCCAGAACAGGGCATCGGAAAGATCGTTTTCGGCCTGTCGATAAGTCTCAACCAATTTGATAAGAACCTTAACAGGTTCCGCTATCGGGGGACGGTTTAATGCAAGAGCGAGACGAGTAAATTCTTCATTGCGGTTGAGTCGCAACTCACTCAGAGTGGAATCTTTCAGAATCAACAACTGCTTTTCAATATTTTCCTGAGCCAGAAGATTCTGTTGCAGATCACGCACCAGCTCAAACATCCGAAACTCGACATTCACCAGCTGTTCCGTGTCACGTGTCTGTTGATGCAAGCGGGTCAGGGCAAAACCGATAGCACTGAGATTAAACACCAAGATAACCAGATACCCGGCTATCATTTTTTTTGTTACGGTGGAAAAAAGAGAGCGCATGATTCGTCTTTCATCCGTTCACACATTTATATTTTTAATGGATTGATTTAAATTATTCGATTCTTCAGGTTCCATTAATAACATAAAAGCGCCCAAAAAGGACGCTTTATCTATGTTGGGCGACTGTTACATAGTACTTTAAACTGGCTACATCCCTAAGTAGGCCTTTTTAACATCTTCATTACTCAACAATTTATCTGCTGAATCAACCAGTGTTATCCGACCATTTTCCATGACATAGCCACGATGGGCAAGCTTTAAGGCCTGGTTAGCATTTTGCTCAACAAGAAAGATCGTCGTATTGTTTTCCTTGTTAATTTTGCGGATGATATCAAATATCTGCTTGATAATAAGAGGGGCCAACCCCAGTGAGGGCTCATCCAATAGCAAAGCCCTTGGTCTTGCCATCAAGGCTCGGGATATGGCAAGCATCTGCTGTTCACCACCAGAGAGGGTACCACCAGCCTGATTACGACGTTTTTCCAGGATCGGAAACAGCTCCATAACATAGTTCAGATCCTGCTGAATCAGTTTTTTATTGGTCCGCAGGAAAGCGCCCATCTCCAGGTTTTCCAGAACAGTCAGATCGGGGAAGATACGTCGCCCTTCCGGAACCTGGATGATCCCCTTCTGGACAATTTTATCCGCGCTTAAATCCTGAATCGGGTCGCCGTCCAGTGTAATCTGTCCGGAGCGTGGCGGGGTAATACCGCAAATCGTCATCAGAGTTGTTGTCTTCCCGGCACCGTTGGCACCGATAAGAGCAACAATTTCCCCTTCTTTAACCTCTAGAGACACGTCCTTTAGAGCCTGAATATTTCCGTAATAGGTTTGAATATTGTCAATCTTAAGCATCAGTATCTTCTCCCAGATAGGCTTCGATGACTTTAGGATTATCCTTGATCTGCTGCGGGCTTCCTTCGGCAATCTTTTTCCCGTATTCCATGACAAAGATCGGATTGGAGATATGCATAACCAACTTCATGTCATGCTCAATCAGCAGGATAGCGATATTCTCTTCCTCGCTGATACGGCAAATCAGGCTATCCAGCTCTGCCGTTTCCTGGGGATTCATCCCTGCGGCAGGTTCATCAAGCAGCAACAGGAACGGATCTGTCGCCATCGCCCGGGCGATTTCCAGGCGCCGCTGAGCTCCATATGGAAGATTTTTGGAAAATTCATTAGCCAAATCGCCCAATCCGACCTTTTCCAGCAGTTGGTAGCTTCTCTCTACAGTTTCCTGTTCTTCTTCGCGTACACTTTTACCCCGCACAATGGAACGGAAAATACCTGCAGTCGTACGACAATGACGCCCAATCATGACATTTTCCAGAACTGTCATATCAGGAAACAGGCGAATATTCTGAAATGTCCTGGCTAAGCCCATTTCGGTCACTTTATTCGGCTTCAAACCATTAAGACGCCGCGTTGGCAGCCCCTTGGGGTGCAACAGAATATCCCCTTTGGTTGGGCAATATATCCCGGTAACACAATTGAAAAAAGTGGTTTTCCCAGCTCCGTTGGGGCCGATCAATGCAGCAATCTCACCTTCGTGAACTTCCAGCGACACCCCGTCTACGGCACGTAAGCCGCCGAAATCCATGGTCAGCCCTTTGACCTCGAGCAATTTATGTTTCTTATCAGTCATCGGACTTCTCCTTCGAACCTTTATATTGATAGGTCTGGCGAAGGTTACTGATCAGACCCTGTGGCCGGAAAATCATCATTAACGTCATGGCAGCACCAAAAGCGAGCATCCGGTATTCGGAGAAAGCACGCAGATATTCAGGCAGTAGTATCAGAATAAAGGCTCCCAGAATAACCCCAAGAATTGAGCCCATACCGCCAAGCACAACAATGGACAGAACGATTGCAGATTCCATAAAAGTGAAACTGGAGGGATTGATAAAGGTGGTTTTAGCGGCAAACAGGACACCAACCATCCCAGCCCAGAAGGCCCCTAACGCATAAGCCGACAATTTGGTTCTGGCCATGTCAATGCCCATGGCAACGCAGGCAATTTCATCTTCACGCAAGGCAATCCAGGCACGCCCGACACGACTGTTTTTAAGACGATTGGTCACCAGAATGGTAAACACCACCAGGGCAATCATAATGTAGTAAATATAGGTGGTCGATCCGTCCAGAGAAAGATTAATACCAAACAGACCGGGCTTGTCGATATTGGCGATACCGCTCGGGCCAAAAGACAGTTCATCCCAGTTCTCCATAACGACCTTGAATATCATGCCAAATCCAAGGGTCACAATGGCCAGGTAATCGCCCCGCAACCGCAGAATCGGAAAACCGAGAATAACTCCAAACAAACATCCGATGATCCCGCCGATCGGCAAAGTTACCCAGAACCCCAAACCAAAATGGTGATTGAGTAACGCATAGGAGTAAGCGCCAATGCCAAAAAAAGCAACATAGCCAAGATCAAGCAGCCCGGCAAGCCCGACCGTCAGATTTAATCCCAACCCAAGCACGACATAGATCAAGGCCGAAATCATAATGTTGCTCTGATAAGTATCGACAACCAGAGGGAAAATAAGTGCGATAACGAGTATCGTTAATTGGGCACGGATTCGGAAATTCTCGTTCTCCAGCAACTGCATGCGTGGTTTGTCAGACACGGCCTCAGAAATTTTGGCGAAGCGTCCAACCCCCTTCAGATACTGAACTTTGCGAATAGCAACGGCAAGCGCAAAAAAGAACAGAAAAAACAGGAGCACATAAAGCCAGACCGCATACACCCCATAAACAACAACTGGAACAATCTGCAGTGCGGTCAGCAGCAACACCATGAAGCTGTTCTGGCATAGAGAATCTTTTCTGATCAGTTCCTGAAGACCAGCATGGGCAGCGATCGTCTTTTCTTTCATGGCCTGACGTCGCATTAAAAAACGCCAGAAATAAGACAGAATAAAAGATTCGTATGCAACCCAGATCAGGCTGGCCCAGCGCCAGGTCACAAGTTGGTCCGAGGTATTGACCCGGACCACCATCAGCGGGAAGGTGAGAAATACAAACCAGACAGCGACATATACAGAACGTTTAAAATTATCCAGCATCTGCAGCCTCCTTTAAACTTTCTGCTTGGTCGCCTTGCCGAGAATACCCGCAGGGCGCAAAATAAGAATCAGAACCAGCAAGGCAAAGGTAAACAAATCCTCATAATCACTGGAGAGATATCCGGCAGCAAAGCTCTCGGCCCATCCGAGAACCAGTCCACCAAGAACGGCACCGGCAATTGATCCGATACCACCAAGGACCGCGGCAGTAAAAGCCTTTACCCCGGCCATAAAACCAATATAAAAGTTGACCTGACCAATATAAGAGGCGACCAACACCCCTCCAAGAGCAGCCAGGGCAGAACCAATAACAAAAGTCAGAGAAATAATCCGATCAACATTTATTCCTACCAGGCGCGCCATATTCATATCCTGCTGCGTAGCGCGCATCGCTTTACCAATTTTGGTTTTTTTAATCAGAAGCGTTAACAGAATCATGGTGATCAATGTCGTCACCAGGATAACCAGCTCCGGAGAACCGATGATATGTGCGACCGGTTCCATGAAATCAAAATCGGGGATTAAATTAGGGAAAGGGAGAAAGTCAGAGGTCTGCACCAGCAACACATAATTCTGCAGAAAAATTGACATCCCAATGGCACTGATTAATGGTGACAGCCGCGGCGCTCCACGCAACGGTCGGTACGCAATTTTTTCCAGGGTATATCCATAAGCACTGGCCCAGATAATAGCCGCAATTGCGGCAATTATCAGAACGGATACGCCAGAAAAACCATAAATGGTACAAACTCCAGCTACAATCAAAGCGACGAAGGCGCCGATCATATAAATTTCACCATGGGCGAAATTTATCAGCTGAATAATGCCATAAACCATGGTGTAACCAAGTGCTATGAGAGCATAGATACTCCCCCTGGTTAAACCACTGAGAAAGAGTTCAAGGAAATAATCCATAACCTGACCTTATCAGAAAATTGTCACGCAACAGTAATTACGTGTCAGAGTTCCTTACCAATAGATGCAATAAATTCCAGCCTTACATAACACATCAGGGGACTGGTAAACACCAGCCCCCTGACAGAGTTAAACAGTGCAAAAAAAGAAAGTTTCAGACATGACGCAAAAATATTATTTCATTTCAACGAATGCGCCATTTTTGACGTTATAAACAGTAAAACCAACACCTTCCGCGTCACCTTTACTGTCAAATTTGATTTTTCCGACCGGCGTATCAACATACTGAGTCCGCAAGGCCTCAACAACCTTGGCGTAGTCAGTAGAACCGGCTTTTTCCACGGCATTCAGCAGGGCCAGTGCAGCAGCATAACCTTCCTGAAAGAAAGCACCCGGATCAGCACCATATTCTGCTTTAAATTCAGCAATGGCTTCCTTGTTAAGTGGATTGTTGGAAAGGTCGAGAGGCCCGGTCATGTATGCACCTTCGGCAGACTCGCCTGCAACCTTCAGGAAGCTATCGTCCTTAACCCCGTCATCAGAAACAAAAAGAGTGTCCATCCGCTTACGTTTCATCTGGGCAACGAGTTTGGATGCTTCCGGGTGATAACCACCCCACAACAGGACCTCTGCTTTTTCACGACGAACTTTCTGAATGATGGATGAATAATCCATGGCACCAGGAGTAATCCCCTCAAAAAGAACGATTTCAGCTTTACCTGATTGTTCAATAAACTGCTTAGCGAACTCAGCAAAACCCTTGCCATAATCACCCTTATCATGCAGCACGGCGATTTTGGTTTTGCCCAGTTTGTTGATAATAAACTCAACCGCAAGCTTAGCCTGCATATCATCAGAAGCGATGGTACGGAAGAAGTTGGGGTATTCACCACTCTGAGTCAGTGGAGGACTGGTCGCAGAAGGAGACATGACCGGAATATTGGCTTCTTTGTAAATCCCCAGAGCAGCTCTGGTCGCGCCCGAACAAATATGGCCCAGCACGACATTCGCACCATCCGTAACCAGTTTCGTCGCCGTATTGGTTGCGATTTCAGGTTTGCACTGATCGTCCTGAATCAATAATTCAACCTGTTTCCCCAGGATACCGCCGTTGGCATTAATCTTTTTAACGACCAGTTGGGCGGCGCGCATAGCAGGAATGCCATAAGGGGCAAGGTCACCACTGTGAGGACCAGCAACACCAAGTTTAATGGTATCCGCAGAGAATCCGGGAACAGCCACACCCAGCACCAAGGCCAGACCGATGAAACACTTTGAAAGCAACTTCATGAAAATGCCTCCTGATAAGAAGTTTAAGAAAGGAAAAACAAGCACCAGTTTAGGAGCCAGCAAGTAACAACTCCTGAAAACGAATCAAGAACAGAGTTTTAATACATCACAATACGCTAAAAGAACAAATTATCAAAATTATGTTAACTCAGGGTTAACTATGCTGTCCCCCAAAAGCTCTTGTCAAGGTTCTACTTTGACCTGAGAACGCATTTCTTTCATCATTTCATTAATTTTGGACTGACTTGCAACCAGCCGGGCCAGCCGTTGCAACTCCAAATAAAACTGTTCCATCTCGTCATGACCGACAACGCTGCCGATGGAAGAAAAAGCTTTTTCGACCTGTGCGGCACCAAAGGTCCCGAGATAGGTCCCGGCAATGGTTTTCAAAGAATTAAGGACAAACTGTTTACGCCGTTCACTCTGCTGTTGATTCTGGTTAACAACTTCACGTTCCTTACCGTTCTGCTCATCAAGCAGGGCCTGGCGAACACGCTGCCAGATAGGATGTAAATCCGCTGAAGCCATCAGATCAGCCAGAATCAACTGGTCAACTGACTGAACTTCTAGGATGTCTATTCGGCTATCAGGGTCGAGGGCCACCGACTTGCTCAAGTCCGCTTCCACCTCGATATCTTTTCCTTTATCATGAAAAAATCCCAGCGGGTATCCATGATCAAAAAAGATCAGCGAACAGCGCTCCGGCGAATAAACGCGTAAACAAGCAGTGGTCTCGTTCTCCTTCAGATAATCGAGAAGCGCCTTAACATCAAAATGTTGCAAATCCTTTTGCTGCTGAAGATAGCGACCATGAAGCAGAACATGGACATAAGGGACCAGATCAGCCGCAACCCGATAGATGTTCAGAGAGGCAAACCCGCGAATTGATAGTTCAAAAATACGTGCAATTGCATCGTAAGCGATCAGTCTTAACTTTTGATCGGGAGAAACAAAGATCGAACTTATCAGCTGACCATCCTTAAAAAGAACAACGCCATCCCCGAAGTCAGAAGTAAACATCAGGTAACCGGAAAAATCACCGCCGCGCAACTTCCCCATGGCTTCAGGCAGGTTGATTCTGGCGGGATTGACATTTTGCCCGACCGGCAGACCTTTAGGTAGACGAATCATGGTCTTTTACAGCGCTCCAGAAAAGAAATTTTTCCAAATGTAAGAATAATCAGACAATCTGTCAACATAACATCTTTACCTGCTCAGAAGATCAGAATGCAGACTCCTGCAGCTGCTCCCATTGGTCATATGCTTTCTCAAGCCTATCTTTCAGTTTTACATGCTGCACGGAAACATCTCGCCAGCGCTCCTGATCCTGATACAGCTCCGGATCTGCCATGGTTTGCTCTAGCCCGGCCAGCTCCCCTTCCAATAGTTCTATCCGGCCTTCAACTTCAGCGAGTTCACGCAAACGTTTTTGCTCTTTGCGCTGTTTTTCCTTGCGTGTCTGATGCTCCAGAATCCTGGTTTCCTTATCGGCAACCGGTGCCATCTCTGACTTGGTCAGCTGCTGTTCTACCCGCTGGATACTGTGACTGCTGTCCCCAAGAGACTGTTTGGCGCGCAGAAAATCTTCATAATTACCAAAAAAAGATTCAACCTTGCCGTGACCGACTTCAAGCACCCGGGTCGCCAACTCATCGACAAAGTAGCGGTCGTGAGAAACGAAGATAATCGTTCCCTTATATTTTTTCAAAGCTTCAAGTAAAATTTCCTTAGAGTGCAGATCAAGGTGGTTGGTCGGTTCGTCAAGCAGCAGCAGATTGGCAGGCCGCAATAACAGTTTGGCGAGAGCCAGCCGGTTTCGCTCCCCGCCGGAGAGCACTCGTACAGGCTTTTCAATATCATCGCCTGAAAAAAGAAACGAACCGAGTATATTCCTCAGCTTCGGCACCATCGCCACAGGCGCATCAGCAGATAACTCGCTATAAACATCTCTGGTGGGGTTCAGCTCGGCCGCCTGATCCTGAGCAAAATAAGCCAGAGCCAGATTATGCCCCTCTTTCCGCACCCCGGACACAGGTTGTTCAACACCCGACAACAAACGCATCAGGGTAGACTTCCCAGCGCCATTGGGTCCAACCAGAGCAACACGCTCCCCCTGCTCAACAAGGACATCTACCTGGTCCAGTACGGTAAGTAATCCGTAACGCTGCACCGCTTTTTCAAGTTCAATGGCAGTCCGTCCTCCCTTGGGAGGCGTTGGAAACTGAAAAGCGATTTTTTTCCGTTCCGGCGGTAGTGAAATACGTTCAATTTTCTCCAGCTGCTTAATCCGGCTTTGCACCTGGGATGCCTTATTGGCCTGGTAGCGGAAGCGATTTATGAAAGCTTCAACCCGCGCGATTTCCTCATCCTGCTGAAGTTTAGCCGCTTTCAGCGCTGCCACACGTTCATCCCTGGCCGTAATATAACGACTGTAGTTGCCAGGATATTCAGTGAGCTCACCGTTCCAGATTTCGACAATGCGTCCGACAACGCGATCAAGAAAATAACGATCGTGAGAAACCAGGACCACACCATGAGGATAATTGGACAGATAATCTTCAAGCCAGTCACGGGCCGGCAGGTCAAGGTGGTTGGTCGGTTCATCAAGCAGTAACAGATTGGGCTGTTGCAACAGTAACTTGGCCAGAGCTATCCGCATCTGCCAGCCACCAGAAAATTTTTCACACGCCTTACCGAAATCAGTTTCACTGAATCCCAGACCATGCAACACGCGGCCAACCTCGGATTCCATACGATAGCCGCCCCGCTGTTCAAACAGGCTTTGCAGTTCAGCATAACGTTCGAGTTCTTCATTCGATGGCGAACTGGCTATCTGCGTTTCCAGTTGCCGCAACTCAGCTTCCATCTGCTGTAATTCAGCCAAGGCACTTTGAGCTTCAGCAAACAGACTGCGCCCTTTATGAACCAGTCCATCCTGGGGAAGATACCCAACAGTGGTCCCCTTGGCGGTCTGATAATGGCCGCCATCACTTTCAACCAGGCCCGCCAGTAATTTAAGCAGGGTCGATTTACCAGCTCCGTTCTCACCACATAACCCGATTTTGTCCGTTGGTCGGATATGCCAGTTAATTCCGGCAAAAATACGCCGATCGGCAAAATACTTTTCAACATCTTTTAACTGCAGCATTAATTCTATCCCACTTTCTCAAATAAACGCAGATGGTTATAGCACATCAACGCCACTTAAAAAAAGCAGCTGAATAAAAAAGAGGCTCTCACCTAGAGAACCTCTTTTTTAATTCATTCAACACAAACAGATTAATCGTTCATCGAGTTGCAGATTTGGAAACGAGCAATTCTTCGCAAAGTCAGGAAAATCAAACTTTTGTGCTCAGTCGTAGTTCTTTACGCCGTACAAAGCAAAGACACAGATTGAGCAGGAATTGCGGTATTCAGACAGAACCTAGGTGAAGTACCGCGTCATATAGACATCCGCCAACGCTGCAAGATTCTCTATCGACATGCGACTGTTGTTAAAAACCAAATGATATAATCTGGAATCGTCCAGGTTGTCACAGGCAAAGCGTCTGACAAAATCATCGCGCTGTTTCTGATGCAGTTCTATATATCGTTTTGCCTCTTCTTCATCAAAGTTGTGCACCTTCATAATTTTCTGGCAACGGAAACTAAATGGTGCGACCAGACGAAGATGAATACAATTTGGCAAATCCTGGGTTACACAGGTTGCTCCGCGTCCAACCAGGATACAATTTCCCCGTTTGGCAAAACCACGAATGACTGCGCGCATGTGGGTAAAAACTTCTGTTTCTTCGGCAACCTTATGGTCAAGAAACATGGAGAAAATCGCTTTTAACGACGCTGGAGTATCCTGTGACTTCTCAATCTGATCAACCGGGTATCCAGACAATGTAGCAACTTCATCCAGAATCTGCCGTCCGATAACAACCCATGGTTCACCAGCAACCCGGGCGTTTAAACGCCGAGCCAATTCTTCCGCCAGAGGATAGGCCTGGCAGCCAAATTCTCTGGTAATCGTAAAACAGGGAGCAGGCTTATCTTTGTCGGCAATTGCCTGAATCTGATGCCAGGCGTGCAATTTTGCTTCAAGTTGCGGTGTCCAAAAACTTTTAACAGCCATAGACGCCTCCTTTCCCGATTCGCCGTTGTGAGTGAAATGTGACGCTATATTAACAGTATAGCGAAGTTTCGCTATTTTTCTTAAAAACTCAAGAAGAAAGCAGATTCATGACCAAACATCAATGCGTGCGGCAGCCTGCACCAATAAAAATGAAGCTTTTTATAAAAAGTGAATATCACAAAAGATATTTCTCTGATATAGTTCGCAATTAACAGAGTTTTACTCGAGCCTCCGCCCTGTACAACGCGTTGAGGCCGGTTAAACATAGCAACACGAGTTTTGACCCCGGTAACAAACAAGCAGTTACCGGCCAGTCGTCAATTAAAATTTCCGGAGAATGACAACAGGACCCCGCAACGGCGGAGAGGTCCACATTAGCGTTGTAATTCCGGCAGAACCCGCGATGATGCGGACAGAAAGGTTTGACAATTAATGAGTAAGAAGATGCTGATCAACGCCTCCCACCCGGAGGAAAATCGGGTGGCGATCGTTGTTGACGGGATTTTGAGCGAGCTCGACATTGAGATCGCAGGGCAGGAACAGAGCAAGGGTAATATCTATAAAGCGGTTGTGGTCCGTGTTGAAACGGGTCTGCAAGCCGCTTTTGTTGATTATGGCGCAGAAAAGCTCGGCTTTTTGCAGATCGGAGAACTTCATCCGAATCTGTACCCACCCAAAGATGAGACCAAAGGTCGCCCGCGTATTGCTGACATTCTTAAGCGGGGTCAGGAGATACTGGTACAGATCGTTAAAGAAGAACGTGGCAACAAAGGCGCTGCCTTAACTACTTTTCTGTCGATCCCCGGCCGCTACATGGTTCTCATGCCCGACAGCACGACCAAAGGTGTATCGCGCAAAATAGCTGATGATACCGAGCGCAAAAAACTTAAAAAGACCATGGCGGAGCTGGACCTGCCGGAACGGATGGGATACATCGTCAGAACCGCCGGTATCGGTAAAGACAAAGATGAACTGAAGCGAGATTTTGATTATCTGGTACGACTGTTTGAAGGGATTACAGCACATAAAGATCAGATCAAAGCCCCAGCTCAACTGTACCAGGAATCCAATCTGGCCATTCGTTCAATCCGCGACTATTTCACAACTGACATCGATGAAGTTCTCATTGACTCCCAAACTGTCTATCAGGATGCCAAAGACTTTTTTTCTTTGGTCATGCCGGAACTGGGGCACCTGGTCAAGCAACACCGGGAAAGACGACCAATTTTTTCCCGTTATCAGATTGAAGAACAGATCGACGCTCTGGCCAAAAATCAGATTGCACTCCCCTCTGGTGGGTCGATCGTGATTGATCAGACAGAAGCTCTCGTTGCAATCGATGTTAACTCAGGAAAAATGGCGAGTGAAAGCGGGATTGAAGCAACAGCGCTGAAAACCAACCTTGAAGCCGCTACAGAAGTCGGCCGCCAGTTACGCTTGCGAGACCTGGGTGGTCTTATTGTCATTGACTTCATTGATATGCGAGATCGCAAGAATACTCGTGAAGTAGAACAAGCTCTGCGCAAAGCTTTAAAAAACGACAAAGCAAAAGTATCTGTCGGCCGTATCAGTCAGTTTGGATTACTTGAAATGAGTCGTCAGCGGCTTAAGCCAGTTCTCAGCGTCGGATCCTTCCTCCCCTGCCCTCACTGTAAAGGAGCGGGCAAAATAAAAAGTGCTGAAGCACAAGCCGTAACGCTGCTGCGCCAAATCCACACGGCGGCGTCCAAGGGGCATATCGCCTACATTGACGCTACCGTGCCAATGGAAGTGGCTAACTACCTGCTTAACCAGAAACGCGCGACCATCGTTACGCTCGAAAAGCAACTTGAGCTGGAAATTACTATTCTGGGTTCCAGCAAACTGCTGCCAGGCGAAATTGAAGTAGAAACACGCAAGAAAGAAAAAGAGCAGGAAAATGACCGGCAGATCGCTCCAATATCCCATGCCAACCAGATTGAAGTCGCTCTGGCGGCTCAGCAGGAGGAGCAGGATAGCTCAGCACTACAAAATGACGAAGCAGACACAGTTGACCAAGACGAGTTGACAACTGAAGCGATTCCAGAGTCTCAGCAGGAGCCAGTGAAAAAGAAACGTCGCAGGCGGCGGCGTAAGCCTTCTGCAAAAAGCACGGACATCAAAGGTGAGGATCAACCCGATAGTACAGGGTTGCCACAGGCCGAAACTGCTGAAGATAGCGCAGCAACCCAAGAAGATCAGCCTGTTGCTACCGCGGATACCGCTAATGCCATAGGGCATTCAACAGAGCTTAATGAACCCGCTATAACTGCTACTGACAGCCCACTACCTGCCCCTGTCGTTGATGAAGAGAAAAAGCCCCGGCGGCGGTCAAGACGTCAGTCGCGCAAAAAGCCGGCCGGAGAAATTGCGGCCCCTAAACAAGAAGAAGGGGTTCCAGTTTCAGCTACCGAGTCAACCACGGAAAAACCTGAAACGCAAATATCTGATGCACAACCGGAAACCCCGAAAAACACAGCAGTACCTGAGGTCGGACAAGCTGCGACTGAGGAAAAACCAAAACGGCGTAGCCGAAGAACATCTTCTTCAGTCAAAACGAAACATCAGGACACGACAGTAGCTTTGTCCCAGGAATCAGATACAGCTCCAACCACTTCAGGTGTTAAGCGATCAAACGATGATACCCCCAAAACAAGCATTGCTGCGACCTCAGAACCAAAGGAACAGAAAACGGCCGACCCAGTCCAGACATTGACAGAGACAGCAAAGGGTATACCCGCAGATGGAGAGGTTGAAAAAACTGCCGCGGAAAAACCAAAACGCAGGACCAGACGCTCACCCCAAAAAACAACGGCTGAGAAAATTACCCAAACAGTCGCTGCACCAGAAGAAAAACCTGTGACAGCAGCCGTAAATGAAGCCGCAGAGAATCCGAAACGCAGAAGCTCGGCAACTCGGACAAAAACTGCAGCACCTATCGAGAGGACTGTAATCAAACCGGTCGAAACGGAAACGGTCGCACCTAAAGCCCAACCAGTCACAGCAACGGATACAGCGACAGCGGGATCACTTGCAGCAGTTAAGTCAACCGGTCAAGCTTCGCCAGAACTTCAAAAATCTGCCCCTGGCGAAGAAAAACCAAAGCGACGGAGCAGAAGAACAACGGCCAAAACGAAAAGTGCCACAGATTCTACCGTAAAGGCAGCTGAACCCTCTGCAGACACAGCCGCCGAGGAGAAGCCAAAACGTCGCACGCGAAAAACGACCACAAAAACCAAAACTGCAGTGGCGCCGGACGATGCGCCATCAGAACCTGCCGCAGAATAAAATAATCGCCCGGAGCTAATAGCCCCGGGCGATTATTTTTGTTGGACAGGTATTATTCCAGGCCAATTCAGGGCTGAACGCTAACAGTGTTCAGCAGTCCATCAATTGTTTTAAGCGCTTTGCTGAACACCAATTCCTGGCGACTGTTTTCAGATGTCAACGCTTCGTTTTGACGTAACGCTATTTCCATGGCCTGTCTGGTCCCCTGAATGGTTTTGTCCAATTCACTGTTTAACTGAACCCGATACGTGCGGAAACTTTCATCAAGTCCCTGCCTTAATGCCCAAGCGATCTGTTCAACATTCAACCCGATCAGTTTCAAAGCTTCCTGCCGTAAGCGCTGCACTGTCTTTTTGTGGCGATACTTTTTAGTAAAAAATTTACGTGACAATTTCTGCCCCAAAGGGTCCATGTCTGAAATAAACAGATCACTACTCCACCCAGGAATATCAAAGTTGACAATTGCCTGACCAGCTTTAGGTGCATGGTAGGGAATCGCGAACAGATCCGCAGCAACCTTTCGGACTTTTTCAATCAGGTCATCACAACGTTGCTGATGCAACTGTAACAATTTGACCGCCTCATGATGAATGCTCTCCACTGTTGCGCGCATAGCCGGGGTAAAAACAACAGGAATCTTATCAACCAGAACCTGCCGACACAGGCGTTCAAGCTCTTCAGTGTCATCAACACTTTGCAGCAAATTATCAACCGGCTTAAGAATCTTTTCTTTCGCCACAGAGCGCACATCATTAATTTTGCCATTCAAAATAGCCACAGCACGTGCATGATCCCCTTCAAGGACATCATCTGCCGCCTGTTTCTCTCGTTCAATAGCAGGTAGCGCATTACGAAACTGTGAAATTTTGTTATTCAGTTCTTCTTCAGTCAACTGCAGAGCAGTTATAGAGAGTTTCAGGCGCAGCTGAATATTCAGCAACTGGTCATGTAAGCGACGTTGCAGCGATTCAAAAAGAACCTGCTTTTTTTCCGCCGCAAAAAATTCAATCAGACTGTTTTCGACCTCGTACATACCACTTCGTACCCAGCCGCTGTTATCATGCGCCAGCCTGGCACGCAGTCCATTACGCGCAGAAATCGGGATAATATGAGGAACCGCCTGACATAACGGCTTAAGCTGATCAGCAAGAAAATTCAGCGAGGCAACTCGCTCCCTATCGTCGAGATTATCGACTTTATTCAGCAGGAAGAAGGTCCGCGGCAGATGTTGCCGGATATCCTGAAGATAACTCAGTTCTGCTTCAGTAATAGGCGGATCGGCTGACACCAGAAATAAGGCGGCATCACAGTGGGGCAGAACCTGGTAGGCCACCTCAGTGTTGTGCTTATGGGTGGATCCGATGCCGGGGGTATCTATCAGAACTACGCCCTGCTTCAGGATAGCTGCAGGATAACCAACTTCGACCCTATCCACGCCCAACTGGTTCTGGGGGTTTCCTGCCTCGGTTGCATATTTGCTCAAATAAGCAGCCAGAGAAAGCTTTCCGTCAGCCTCGAAACGCGCCGGTTCAATCTTGTCGTTTATAAAAAATACAGTTACCGAAGCAGTATTGGCCGCTTTTATATAGGTCGGGATCGCTGTAACCGGCAAGATATCCGTTGCAAGCAGATCTGCTCCAAGAAGAGCATTCAGCAGGGTACTTTTGCCACGCTTAAACTGTCCCAGTACGGCAAGACGAAAAGTCCCGACCTGAAAACGCTCCTGCAACTGATCCAGGTTCGCCAAAGCGTCATCATAATCAGGACTGAAATCCGCCAGGCACTGACGTGCCTGCTCAAGTAATTGTCCTAGGTTAGCATCCCCATCCGTGGCAGACGATACGGATGGCGGTACAGCTTCGTTCATTTAACACACCTACATGTATAATTTGGAAAAAAGCAAATAAAAGTTCGTCCGTGACGATTGAATAGTTACTTAGAATAACACAGATCGACTGGAGGACTGAAGCGATTCAGCCCTCCAGAAAGAAAATCGGATCAGGACAAGATATCTGAATAGAGGTCGCTGCTCAGATAACGCTCCCCGGAATCAGGCAGGATAACGACAATATGTTTATCTTGATATTCAGGCATGGCAGCCAATCGCGCAGCAACTGCAGTCGCAGCCCCACAGGAAATCCCCGCCAGAATCCCCTCTTCCCGAGCCAGGCGCCTGGCAAAGGTATAAGAATCGTCATTGCTGACGGTTTCAACCCGGTCAATCAGGCTGAGATCCAAGGTTTCAGGAAGGAATCCGGCTCCGATCCCCTGGATTTTGTGGGGGCCGGGTTGGAGCATTTCTCCAGCGAGATGCTGACTGATAACCGGGCTATCTTCCGGCTCAACAGCAACCACGGTGATATTTTTGCCGCACTCCTGCTTGATGTAACGCGCGATACCACTAATGGTACCACCGGTGCCAACACCGGCAATAAGAACATCAACCTGACCGTCAGTATCTGCCCAGATTTCGGGCCCGGTCGTTTTGAAATGAGCTTGAGGATTTGCCGGATTGCGAAACTGATTGAGAAGAAGATACTGTTCCGGATATTCACCGGCCAGACGCTCGGCCTCGGCAACGGCCCCCGACATCCCTTTGACACTCGAGGTCAATAACACGTTGGCACCTAATACTTTAAGAATTTTACGCCGCTCCATACTCATGGTTTCTGGCATCGTCAGAGTCAACGTGATTCCTTTGGCTGCGGCAACAAACGCCAGAGCAATACCGGTATTACCACTGGTAGGTTCAATAATCTCCATACCAGGCTTAAGAACACCGCGCTCAATAGCATCGTTAATCATGGCTGCGCCAATACGACACTTTACTGAATAAGCCGGGTTACGTCCTTCGATCTTACCATAGACATTCGCTGTGGAAGGTGGGACAACTTTATTAAGTCGGACCAGGGGGGTTGCGCCTATCGCCAAAGAATTGTCCGCAAAAATACGAGCCATATCGGTATCTCCTGTAGTAAATGGCACTTTTCCAAGTAAAGTTCAACCTCACAAAAACCTCATGGAATATAGCCATTGAACTATAAAGTAACACAGCACCACAGTCAACAAAGACCCCAAAGGATTTACGCAATATTCATGACAACATCAGCAACTTAATTATGAAGAGATGATTTAATGAGAAGAAGGACAAAACAGCCGCAGAGAATAATGTTCTCTGCGGCTCTTAAATCAACGCCTTTTACAGACGGAAACTCAGGGGTTAGTCGTATCGTCGGTTGGCTCCGACGCATCATCACGCAACTGATTGACACGTTCCTGATATTGATGAGAGTATTGATTCATCTCTTGAGACTCTGCCCGAACCTGATTCATTTCCATATGGGTCGCAGTATTGGCTTCACCTGCAGAAGCTCCACCATTACCGTTTCCACCACCAGAGTCGCTGCCATTTCCACCACCGGAGTCGCTGCCGTTTCCACCACCGGAGTCGCTGCCGTTTCCACCACCGGAGTCGCTGCCACCGTTACCTCCTCCGCCTCTGGCAAAGGCGAGCGTTGATATCACTCCTCCTTTGCCCAGGTCAAAGGTAAATGGGCTCAAGACCAAAGCAATAATCAACGCAATAATCAAAGACCTGCCACATAGCATCGTTTTCATTTTTTCCTCCTTTAGATAGAACGCTGGAATTAGCGCGGTCACTAATAACAACGCCCCAAGAGGAAAACGGTTGACGCCTTATTTACTCTTCAGGAAAAGAACAATCGCCCCTTGTCCACCATAACGCTGCGGTGCGTAGCCCCATTCAGCGATGTCATCCTTACCAATCCTGGCAATAACATGCTCGGCTTCATCACGTAACACCGCCTCACCAGACGTGGAATGTAAACCGCGTCCGGTAATGAGCAATAAGGTTTGCCAGCCATGATAACGAGCATCCTCTATAAAATGTTTCAGCTTGGGGGCAACATCGGCACACGTCAGACCATGCAGATCAAGGCTTGCATCCGGGGTAATCTTCCCCTGTCGCAATTGCTTCATGCGCCGTGGCAGAGGTGCTCTCTTTGCTGTCGTTTCCTCTTCGTAATCGGGTTCGCTGAAGCGAACTTCAAGGTCCTGCATCGCAGCTAAAAACAGTTCATCTCCGGAGAGCGTTTTATCTTCAGGAGGCTCACTGATATCTGCATCCAATAGATCAATAATAGCCTCATCAGCCAAGCCATCATCAGCGTCAGCATGGATAGGCTTTACCCCAAGCAGGGTCATCTCGTCATGGAAAGAAGCAGGCTTGGACGGTGGAGGAACGGGAATATCGACGGGCTGGCTCGGCATAAATTTTGGTTTTGACGGATCAGGAACAGAAACCCCCTTCAGTTGGCTGAAGGGGGTACTGGTAAACTCTTTTTTACTAGTTTTTTTTGACTTTTTACGTGCCATTCACAACTACCGTATAACTTGCTTACGACGACCGGTCATGGCTTTCGTTTGTTGTTTAATAATAGCGCCTTGTTTTTCCAGATGAAACTGATACCACATATCGCCAAAGCCTTTCATCTTCATGCGTTTACCTGCTTCGAGCAGAGCAACGTTTTCACTCAGACGTTCATCGCCACCGGTCTTCTTGATACCGTTTTTCAGGACCTCAATAGCCTGGCTTTTTTCATGAATATGATCGAGGCAAAAAGCATACAGAGCGTAGACCATCGGTTCTTTACGGCTCCCGGCAATTGTCTTCTCAAAGGTTTCTTTCATTTTTCCCGGCTTGTTCTTTTTCATGTAACTGATGGCAAGCATCGCCATGGCCGCCCAATGACGCACAAACCCTTTTTCAAGGTAAGGAATCGCATCGTTAAATTCACGCTTAATATAGTGAATGCTACCAATCTGGGAATTGATCTGTTGCTTGATATAAAACTGCCACAGGTTGTATTTCATGGCAGCCTGCAGATCGCGAATCGCTTTTTCACTGCGATTAGCCATAACGTCACGTTGCGCCTGCTGCATGATTTCACCCAGCTTTTTCATAACCAGACGAGCAACCAACAGAAAAACAGCAAAAAAGACGACCAGAGCGGCAATACCAACATACCATTGGTTTGTCGTGACAAACCGAATCATCAGAGCTGAGGTCAGTGCAGAACATGCAAATGAAATAAGAGCATTAAGCATTAGATTGGATCCTTTAGATACAAAATTGTCATCACCAATAAAAACAAAGCCGATCAAACTTGGCGCTGAACTTTAACAATCTGTCAGGAAAATGTCAAAAGAATCGAGAGCCAGTTCGTTGCCATCTGGAAATACCAGACGGCAGTGCGTAAGTCTTCAGATGAAGGCAAGGACCGAAGGGTTACCCCTGCTGACTGGACGCAACCAGTAACGTCAGGGTCTGCCCCGGCTGCAATACATGTTTTTCAGAAAGATCGTTCCAGCGCAGGATCTGCTCAGTGGCCACATCAAACTGGCGACCGATCCCCCACAGAGTATCTCCCGGAACAACCTTGTAAACAAGCTTTCTGGTTGGCTTTTGTTTGTTCTTATTGCTGGCGACGCGAACCCTCCCCGGAGTTGAGACGGTCAGCTCCTGCCCGGGTTTGAGCATATTGCTCCACCCAAGTCGATTCCAGACCCTGAGTTCTTTTTCTGAAACCCCAAAACGCCGCGCAATAGACCACAAACTATCCCCGGAACGCACTTTGTAGGTTTTTCTGTAGCTGCGAACGTAGACATCTCCATGAACATTCTGGGGTAGCTTGGTATACCCCTCTTTCAGCGGCAGAATAAGATTGGTCCCTATCTGTATTGCGCGGGGATTTTTAATTTTGTTCAGCGTGATAATATCATCAACCTGAATATGATATTTTTTTGCCAGCCCCAATAACGTATCACCAGATTTCATCTGATAGCGGGAATAACTGGCTCGATCCTCGACCGGTAACTGAGCATATTGCTCCATGATTTGAACTGCGGTTCCAAAAGGCACATGGAGCTGATAATTCTGTTCACCCGGCGGAGTACACCAGCGCTTCAATTCGGGATTAAGCTCCCTTAACTGCTCATAACCAATACCAGCATAGTCGGCGATTATTTCCAGATCGGTGGTTGATGGAATTGTGATTGTTTCATAATTAAGGGGAGCAGAAAAATCAAGATCGGAAAAGCCATACTGATCAAGATTTTTGACGATATACAGAGTTGCCAGTAACTTGGGAAGATAGTTTTTGGTTTCCTCGCGCAATACCTTGCCATTCACAAGAGTCCAGAAGTCCCTGCTATTGCTCGCCTTGATTGCTTTGCGGACCTTTCCTCCACCAGCATTATAAGCAGCCACAGCGAGATACCAGTCACCGTCAAAACGATCATGCAGATATTTCAAATACCGCGCTGCCGCGTGAGTTGATTTTTCCAGATCAAGGCGACTGTCCAGCCACCAGTTATTTTTCAGACCGTATAGACGCCCGGTCTGTTCAATAAACTGCCAGGGTCCGGCAGCATTCGCCCAACTGTATGCCCTGACATTGAACCCGGATTCGATCATCGCCAGATAGGCAAGATCAAGAGGGATCCCTTCGCTGGCAAACACCATCTGGATTTTGGGAATATAACGCCCTGAACGTTCCAGCCAGCGCGAAAAAGTTTGGCGTTGCGCTCCAGTATAAAGCTTGATCAGCTTATCAACCCGTTGATGAGTGCTTAAAGGGAAATCATCGTGATAAGGGACACTGCGCTCATCATCAAGGTAGGCGCCGACCGCCTCCGGCAGATCCGGAATTCCCGGCAGCAGGTAGGTTGTGCTGGTAACCGGCTCCTCGTCTGCGACAGCTTCAGTTACAGCCGAGCCACATGTCTCTTCCGGCGCAACCGGCTGAAGAACGCAGGGAGCGGACAACTCAGATTCTGTCTTGCCTATCTGCTCGCTTACCTGCGGCACCCGCAATTGGCAACCGGCGATCAACAGGAGTAAAAATAAAAATTTTATAATTCGTAGCATGCACGACCTCCAGGTCGTTGTCTCTTTTATTGGAACTTTCTTATGCTTATCCGTTCGAAAGTTACCGGATTACCTCATCATTGTCAAGTTTGCAGAAATCCGCCAGAAGTTCATCCTCTTCAGGCCAGAACCGCTGCTGCATTTCAGCCATCAAGGGGGTGAAGCTCTTGCGGTCAAAAGCGGAAACGGCAATGGCATTATAACGACGGCATAAATGGGGCACATCCTCAGCCGGGACCTGGTCTATCTTGTTAAACACCAGCAGCCGTTGCTGCTTGCCCAGCTCCAGATCATCCAGAATGCGATCAACCGCAGTTATCTGTTCATCAAAGCGTGGATTGGACAGGTCAACCAGGTGCAGCAGAAGATCAGCATCTTCCAGTTCTTCAAGCGTAGCCTTGAAGGCACCGACCAGACTGGCGGGCAAATCGCGGATAAAACCGACGGTATCGGTAATGATGACCTCGCGCTCCATGGGAAAACGCAAACGCCTGGTGGACGTATCGAGGGTCGCAAACAGCAGGTTTTCAGTGAAAACGTCACTCTGGGTCAAGGCATTTAGCAGCGTAGATTTTCCGGCATTGGTATATCCGACAATAGAGACAATCGGCACTCCGGCCCTGACCCGTTTCTGACGACGTTGCTTCCGTCCACGCTCCAGTTCGTCGAGCTGCTTTTCCAGACGACGAATTTTATCCCGGGTGCGACGCCGGTCGATTTCCAGCTTGGTTTCACCGGGACCGCGTCCGCCGATCCCGCCGGCCAAGCGCGACAATGCCGTCCCTTTGCCGGACAGACGCGGCATAATATAGCGCAGCTGGGCTAATTCGACCTGCACCTTACCATCACGCGACTGAGCCCGGCGGGCAAAAATATCAAGAATCAGCTGGGTCCGGTCGATAACCTTCATCTCGGTAATTTCAGAAATGGAACGCACCTGGGTCGGGGTCAGATCCTGATCAAACACCAGTAGCGTCGCCCGGCGTTGCAGAGCATTGATAATAATCTCACGCAACTTACCTTCCCCAACCAGAAACCGCGGATGGAACTTACGCGGCCGCTGGATAACCTTATCTATAACGGAAAGGTCAGCGGTACGAGCCAGTTCTTCCAGTTCGTCAAGGGAATCTTCCACTTCTTTGCGAGTCCCCTGACCAACAGTAATCAACAGGGCCCGTTCGCGCCCTTCATCAAGAACCACCGTCTCTTCGGCGACATCTTCCATTTCCTGATCAAGGGCTCTGATAAAGGCCGGAAAATCAAGGTCAAGACTATAGAAATCGCGTAAGTCAACGGTTTCGATCTGTGCCGTTTTTTCTGTTGGCATCAGGTGCGCGTAGATCAGGCGTCCGGGCAGACCATCTTCACGCACCCCGATAGCGACCATGGCGTCAAGGCGTAGCAGTTCAAGGTCAGTCAGGTCGTCACGACTTAATGGTTCCTGTTTGAGGTGGGTATGAATACAACGCAGCCCGCGCAACCCGCTACGCCCCAGGCTGAAACCAGATAAGTCAGGGATGACGATTTCGCGATCATCCCCGACGATAACATACTGAATGGTTCCGGCCCGGTCGATGATCAGACCAATCTGACGCTGAATGTCATGGGACAATTCGGTGATGTAACGGGCCAATTCGCTGGTGATCAACTCACTGGCAGCGATTTTGCGGCGATAAATGCGCTCAAGGGCCTTTATGTGACTGGCTTTAAGACCTGTAATTTTACCTTCGATCATTCATTTATCCGATAATGAAAAGGGCCCCAGTACGGGGCCCTTTAAGTCATACAAGAGGTGACTTTTATCCCGCCTTTTACTGATTCAGCAAGCCTGAATCAGAACCAGACAGGGGGAAAACGGTTCATATTATCCGGCAACGCTGAAACCACAATCGACATAGTGGATTTCACCGGTTACACCACTTGCCAGATCGGAAAGCAGATAAAGAGTGGCCTTACCAACTTCGTCCTGATGAACAAGTCGTTTCAGAGGAGCACGGTCTTCAGCAACTTTGAGCTTGTCCTTGAAACTTGCGATGCCGGAAGCGGCCAGAGTTTTGATGGGGCCTGCGGAAACGGCATTGACACGAATACCCTGCTCACCCAATTCAGCAGCCAGATAGCGTACGGAAGATTCAAGGGCGGCCTTGGCAACGCCCATGACATTATACTGAGGAACAGCGCGTACGGCACCGAGATAGGTCATGGTGACAATCGCAGCGCCTTCATTCAGGACCGGCAGAGCACAGCGGGTCATGGAAACCAGCGAATAAGCGCTGATATCGAGAGCCAGCTGGAATCCTTCACGACTGGTCTGGCTGAACGGCTGCTTCAAATCTTCACGGTTGGCAAAAGCAACGGCGTGGACAACAAAATCGACCTTGCCCCATTGTTTTTCCAATTCGGAAAAAACGGCGACCATCTCTTCTTCATTCTGCACATCACAAGGCAGAATGATTGTAGAATCAAGGCTTTCAGCCAGTGGCCGCACACGTTTTTCAAGTGCTTCATTCAGGTAGGTAAATGCGAGCTCCGCCCCGGCTGCACGCAATTGTTGAGCGATACCCCAGGCAATACTTTTATCGTTGGCAACTCCAAAGATAATGCCCTTTTTTCCGGTCATCAGTCCCATAATTGAATTATCTCCTTGATAAAATACAATACTAAAAGTGGTTGAACGGTCTTTTTTATCAAAAGAGACTGAATAAGGCAAGAAATGATGAATTTCCCCAGCTTTGTTATATTATTATTGGTTCCCTCCCTAGGCATAAAATTTGGAATCTATTAGACTAACTAAAATTCAAAAATCAACAGGAGTACTCAATGAAACAGACACTTTACGACAAGTTGTGGAGTAACCATGTCGTCACTGAAGACGACAACGGCACCTGTCTGCTCTATATCGATCGTCAACTATTACATGAAGTCACCTCTCCCCAGGCTTTTGAGGGGCTGCGCTTGGCGGGCCGTAAGCCATGGCGTATCGATGCCAACCTGGCGGTTTCCGATCACAATGTCCCGACCGACAACCGCGCGGCCGGCATCAGTGATCCAGTTTCCCGCCTACAGGTCGAAACCCTGGAAAAAAACTGTGAAGAATTCGGCATCACCATTTTTAAAATGGATGATATCCGCCAGGGTATCGTTCACGTTATCGGTCCGGAACAAGGAGCAACTCTGCCCGGCATGACCATTGTCTGCGGCGATTCCCACACCGCCACTCACGGTGCCTTCGGTGCCCTCGCCTTCGGGATCGGCACCTCCGAAGTGGAACACGTTCTGGCGACCCAATGCCTGATTCAGAAAAAATCAAAAAGCATGCTGATTGAAGTTGAGGGGGAATTGCCTGCTGGATTGACTGCCAAGGATATTGTCCTGGCAATTATCGGTCGTATCGGTACAGCGGGCGGCACCGGTTATACCCTTGAGTTTGGTGGCAGCACCATCCGCAGTCTGTCGATGGAAGGGCGTATGACCATCTGCAATATGGCTATTGAAGCTGGTGCTCGGGCTGGAATTATTGGTGTGGACCAGACCACTATTGACTATCTTAAGGGACGCCCGTTTGCTCCGAAAGGAGCAGAGTGGGATCAGGCAGTTGCCTACTGGCAGACTTTACGAACCGATCCGGGTGCAGAATTTGACAAAGTGGTTCGCATCTCCGCCGAAGATCTGTTGCCGCAGGTGACCTGGGGCACTTCTCCCGAAATGGTGATCACGATTGATGACAAGATTCCCGATCCAGCCCAAGAGGCTGATGAGACCAAACGGGCCGGCATGCAGGCCGCGCTGGACTACATGGGGCTTGAAGCAGGCACCCCGATCAGCGAAATATACCCTGACAAAATTTTCATCGGTTCCTGCACCAACGGTCGTATTGAAGATTTGCGAGCGGTCGCATCAGTCGTTAAAGGGCGTAAAATCGCTGGGAACATCAAACAGGCCCTGATTGTTCCTGGTTCAGGCCTGGTACGCCAGATGGCGGAAGAGGAAGGGCTCGACAAAATATTTATTGAGGCTGGTTTTGAATGGCGGGAGCCTGGCTGTTCCATGTGCCTGGCGATGAATAACGATCGGCTCGCTCCGGGGGAACGCTGCGCATCGACATCAAACCGCAATTTTGAAGGACGTCAGGGCCAGGGAGGCCGGACTCACCTGGTCAGCCCCGCCATGGCCGCAGCTGCGGCTGTGACCGGTCATTTCGTCGATGTTCGCCAGATGGAGGTGCAATAATGGAAAAATTCGTAACCTTTAGCGGTCTGGTCGCTCCCCTTGACCGGGCCAATGTCGATACCGATGCAATTATTCCCAAACAGTTTCTCAAGTCAATCAAGCGTACCGGTTTCGGGCCCTACCTGTTTGATGAATGGCGTTACCTGGACCAGGGTGAACCCGATATGGATTGCAGCAACCGGCCGCGAAATCCCGATTTTGTTCTGAACCTGCCCCGCTATCAGGGGAGTCAAATCCTGCTGGCCCGAAAAAACTTCGGTTGTGGGTCATCCCGCGAACATGCCCCCTGGGCTCTTCTGGGCTACGGCTTTAAAGTCATCATCGCGCCGAGCTTCGCCGATATCTTTTTCAACAACTGCTTCAAAAACGGCATCCTGCCTATCGCCCTTTCAGAACCGCAGGTTGATGAACTTTTTACTGCAGTTGCTAGCCAGGAAGGTTATCAGCTCACCGTCAACCTGCATGAGCAGATTATTATCACTCCGGCAGGTAAAACCTACACCTTTGACATTGATTCGTTCCGCAAGCACTGTCTGATTAACGGCCTGGACGATATTGGCCTGACATTAGAAAAGGTCGATACCATTGAAGCGTTCGAAAAGCAACGGCGCGACTCCCAACCCTGGTTATTTCAACGTTGAAATCCCTTCCCGGCCAGGCAGGTAAGAGGAGTAGGCCATTGGATCAGCAAACGACAAAAGGCGAAGCGGAGCAAATCCGCTTCGCCTTTAGACCTATACCAGAGCTAAAGGCCTCCGGCAGAGCTCTTTTGGACTCAGCACGGAGGTAACTGCTCTTGGTCTGAATATGTCTTCATATACACTCTCACCTTCTATCTAAAAATTCTGACCCGTATTACCATACTCAATCGTTCTGGGAACAAACAAAAATAGGCCATATCTTCATGGCAATAATTGATAACCAGGACTTATACTGCTAATGATCTGAACGGAAAAGTTATCATCAGTTTAAAAGGGAGCGTGATGGCAAAACGTAGCGGCAGCAGTCTCAGCAAATCATTAATTCTGAAAGGGCTTCAGTGCCCGAAAGCATTATGGCTGAGTAAAAATCCACCGGATTTTGAATTACCACCGCACCCTGATCGGGAAGCCAAGTTCACAGCCGGAACAGATGTCGGCGTCCTGGCCCGGCAACTCTTCCCTGGCGGCGTTGAAGTCCCTTATGAAGGGCTGTCATTTCCTGTCCAATTGGCCAGAACCAAAGAACTGATTGGGCAGGGAGCAGAAATCATCTACGAAGCCAGCTTTTCATTTTCAGCTATTTTTGTAAAAGCCGATATTCTGGTGCGTAGTCACAACGGCTGGCAGCTTCATGAAGTAAAAATGGGAACCAGTGTGAAACCGGTCAATCTGGATGATGTCGCGATTCAGCATTATGTCCTGAATGGCTGTGATCTGAAAATCACCAATGACTTTCTCGCCCATATCAACACTGACTATATCCGTCAGGGCGATATCGATGTCCAGCAGCTGTTTACCACAGAAGATATCACCGCCAAAGTCATGGCACGTCTGCACAGCCTGCCTGAAATCGTTCAGGAATGCCGCCAGACACTGGCAGAGCATCACGAACCATGCATCCAGATCGGACCCCAGTGCCATACGCCCTATGAATGTGAATTTGTCCCTTACTGTTGGCAGCACATTCCACAACCTTCCATTTTCGATCTGCACGGCAAAGGAATTGATAAATTTGCCCTGTACCGCCAGGGGTATGTCCATTTTTCCGATCTGCCCTTGGAGCTTTTGAGCGCCAGCCAGCACCAGCAGGTTGAGGCAACTCTGCAGCACGATGATTTTATTGATAGTGATAAAATCAGTGCATTCCTTACCGGTCTCTGGTACCCCATCTGTTTTCTAGAGTTAGCAACCATCAACGCACCAATTCCTCCGTTTGACGGTGTCAGACCCTATGAGCAGATTCCATTTCAATTTTCGCTTCACGTTCAGCATTGCCGGGGGGCGGAGCCTGAGCATCACAAGTTTCTGGCCGATCCGGGTAGCGATCCTCGCGTGCAACTGGTAGAGAATCTCCTGTCGACCATTCCAGAACAAGCCTGCGTTCTTACCTACAATCAGAGTTTTACGAAAACCGTTCTATGCAATTTGGCAGAACTGTTTCCTGGCCTGACAACAAAGCTTTTAACCAGGGTTGCGAACATTCGTGACCTTATGGAACCTTTTCAGCAGTGTCATCTCTATTACTGGCAATTGAATGGCTCCTGTTCCATAAAAAATGTACTATCGGTTCTGGCGCCTGAATTTTCCTGGGCAAATCTGGAAATTTCCGCTGGCCAAACTGCTCAGCGCGCTTACCTGCAATTAAAGGATCTGCCCGATGCTCGTGGCCGCGAAGTTCTGACCCAAGCCCTGCTTAACTATTGCCGCCTTGACACTCTTGCCATGGTTGTTATCCTGAACAAACTGATAGAGATCACCGATGCCACGAAGAGATCAACCGAAAACAATAAAGAAGCCAGGACGTTAGAACCATGAATGAATTGAAGTGGACTATAAAAGAGAATAAAGAGGTTGTCTATCAGGGGACACTGCAGGACATGAAGCTTTTTACCGGACAGGCCAGACTCGAAGAGAAGGGGATCCTTTACGGTGAAGGCGAATGCCGTAATGGTATTAAAATCGGAGCCTGGCGGCATTACCACACCAATGGCCAACTCTTGTCACGCGAAACCTATGATGATCAAGGGCGCAAACAGGGCCTTTCGGAGCTGTTCTATGACAATGGCAGCCCATGGAATACGACCTGTTATAAAGATGGCAAACCGGTCGGAAAGGTATTACGTTACTATGAAAGTGGTGAACTTAACAGCCGCAGTTATTTTGACCCTGCCGGAAACAAACTATCTCATCACGAATTCTACATGAATGGCAACTTGCGCCTGGAACAAACCTTCAGGAATGGACGTCTGATCAAAGAGCAGAGGTACCAAGAAGATGGTACCCCCTGGTGAAATGCAGTATTGGATTTGAGGCTTACACAAAACAGGTTCAGAATTAACCCAGGCAATCAAGACTCACCCATCAATCTTGAAATTTCCGCACTTACTGCCAATAGCCTGGCCAATTGTTCCTGACGACTGTCCTGGGTAAAACGAAAGGCAGGGCCCACAATAACCAGGGCAGCAGGAACCTTGTTTTCATAATCAAAGATCGGAGCAGCAATAGCAGCAATCCCCTCTTCGCTCTCCTGATCATCAACGCAGTAACCCTGCTGACGAACCAATTCCAGCTCATTCCTTATTTTTTCAGTGTCAATATGGGGATGAATTTTTTGCGCCCTTGCCAGCACCTTATGAACAAAGTCAGGCTCAGTATAAGCCAACAGGACCCGCCCGGCAGCACTTGGGCTTAGCTCCATAACATCACCTTCATTAATAGAAAACACTAGGCGTGAGGAGCCCATTTCACGAGCCATGCAGATACATTTTACCCCATCGACGGCAAACAAAGCTGTCGATTCCCCCGTATCGAGGGTCAACTGTTTCATGAAGGGGGTTGCTATCGATTTAAGAGAGTTACTCTTTTCGTATACCTTGCCTAAAACCATAAGCTTTGGCCCGAGGCAATAGTGAGTTCGGGACGTACGCACCAGATATCCGGACTTGATCAACGTTCCACACAATCTGTGAACACGACTCTTATACAGACCAGATCTGTCACATAACTGATTTAATGACAGCTCTGTCTCATGCGTGTTGAAGCAATCAAGTATCTCCAATGCTTTAAGAACAGCATCAACCAAGGGTACCGCAGCGGCTTTTGTTTCTGTCATCTTAGACATGATCCCCTATTCAGTTTTCATTCCGAGTATCCGGATGGCAACGACTTGTAAAAAGTTGAAGCGTTAGCGACCTCTACCATATTGATAAAAATTTAAACAAGAGACAGATTAACACAGAGTAGCCACAATAGTACATTTTTATCCTACCTGACGGACAGAGCGCCTAAACCCTGACATTTCCCGGTATAGGTAGCCATTCGTCACCGATTCTGGCTTCTCATGCAATTTTCAAACGTATTGACAAGCGCGACTTTCATATTTTCCCAGCATCCAACTTTTTTATCCGCAGAGGTTCAAATAGAAACACATTATCGGTCATAATACAGGCAAGGTCCCCTTGCATCATGGGCAGGATTATCCCGGAAAAATGACGGCGTTGATTGTAGAACCCAAGGAGAACAAATGCCTGAGCCACATTTAAAAGAGTTAACGATAGAAGATCTTGAAAAACAGCCCGTTTCTCTCTTCACCAATTGGCTTAGAGAGGCAGAACAGGCGATCATTCCTCACGCCAATGCCATGACGCTGGCAACGGTAGATGCTCAGGGGCAGCCAGCAGCACGTATCGTTTTGCTGCGTGGCTTTGATGAGCGCGGTTTCTGCTTTTATACCAATTACGGAAGTGACAAGGGGCAACACCTGTCCACCAATCCCCATGCAGCACTGGTCTTTTTCTGGCCTCAGCTGAAGCGCCAGGTACGGGTTGAAGGACGCGTGGAGATTGTCCCGGAAAGTGAATCTGATAGCTATTTTGCCAGCCGGCCACGTGGTCATCAACTCTCGGCACACGCATCAAGGCAGAGTCAGGTTATTGATAATCGTGCCATTCTTGAACACCTGCAGAAAACGGCTGAAGAACGCTTTGCCGGACAGGAAGTCCCCCGTCCTGAAGACTGGGGAGGTTATCGTGTTGTGCCGGTGCGGATCGAGTTTTGGCAGGAAGGAGAAGACCGATTACATGACCGGTGGCGCTACTATAAAGAACCAGGGCAGGGTTGGGTTAGCGAACGGCTTTCGCCCTGAGCGATTAATTTGTCGATGTTCAGAAAAAGATGATCCGGCCAGGATCCAAGAGAGAGAAGATCATCCTGATTCTGACTTTTAAGAAAGGATAACGCTACTCATTCAGAAATAACATCTTCGATCTTCAATACAACCAGATCAGCAATCTTTTCCGTAGAGATAATAAATCTCGTCAGTCTTGGTCCCGAAATCGTATCGAGATCCTGACAGGCGGCCACATTGAGATGCGCTTGACCCGTTTTATGGGTATCCTCAACCGTATTTCGGATGACACAACTCAGGCAATGCAGTGAACCGCCACACCCTTCCGGTTCCTCGGCATGGACACAACCGAAGACTTCTCCCCCCAAGTAACCCGCAATTTCCGGTATCGTTTTGCCCAGGACACGTTGTCCCGGTTCATTGACAGTTATCACCCGTGAGTTCTTATCTAACACCAGAACAGGTTGCCGCAATTCGTTCAGATAATCACTGAGCGATAGTCCAAGCTGCTTCATCTCCTTGGCAATACACGAGCGGCATAGACCATGGCTTACATGTTCCTGTACCTCATCCAGCTGTTCAGGTGGGCGCAATTCAACCTGACACTCAGCACAGATATAACGAATCATAGGCCTGACATCACTTTCTTTTGTGGGGTTCAGAGTCAAGCGCCCTGCGTACGACATCGGCAATATCTGCCACTTCAAAGGGTTTCCGGCATAGCTCAAAAACACCATACTTCCGCATTGTTTCGGCCGTCACGTCAAGGCTATAACCCGTCACCAGGACGATGGGAATCACCGGACGGATAGCTTGGATCTCCTTAGCCAGTTCCAGACCGGTCAAGGACGGCATCACCTGGTCTGTTACGACCAAATCGTAAAGATTCGGATTCTTTCTAAAGATGTCCAGAGCCGCCATGCTGTCGTTCTCATAATCAACGTCATAACCCAAGCTTTTAAGGATATCTGCATTCAATTCATTAATCATCGGTTCATCATCGACCAGCAGAATCCGTTCGTTTCCAGCAGAGATCACCTTATCCTTTGTTTTGGTATTTTCTACCGAAGAACCACTTAGCGGCAGATACACCTTGAATGTGGTTCCATTACCCGGTTCAGAAATCACGCTAATGGCCCCACCATAGTATTCAACACTCTCTTTGGCCGTTGAAAGCCCCAGCCCAGTCCCCTGGCCAACATCCTTGGTGGTATAAAATGGATCAAAAATCTTATTCAAGGTATCCGCGGCAATACCACACCCCGTATCCGCCACAGAAAAACAGGCGTACCCCCCTGAGTTGGCAGGGCATTCGACAGGCAGCCGTTCATCTGTTGAAGCGATCTTTTCCAGAGACACGGTCAGTGTCCCCCTTTCCCCCATGGCATGCACAGCATTGGTACTTAAGTTGAGAAGGACATCCTGAATTCGTGACGCGTTGGCTTTCATGGTAAAGTCTGACACGTCTTCTGGAACGGCAAAGTCTTTCTGGATTGCCGATGGCAGTATTGCCGTTAAGAGTTTACCGGTTTCAAGCAACAGGTTCACCAGATTAATGGATGCGTCATCCTGCTCGTCCTGACGACTGAAACGCATAATCTGGTGGACCATGTCACTGGCCCGGGTCGCTGCGATATGTGCGTTTTTCAGCAGCGAGATACGGTCATCAACAGACACATTGGCCCGCTTGGCAAGGTCAATATTGCCCAAAATTATGGCCAGATGATTATTGAAATTATGTGAAATACCGCTGGCCAGCATGCCGACCGCGTTGATCTTCTCTCTCTGACGTAGCTGCTGCAGCAGTTTACGCTGCTGCCGTTCCTCTTCTTTTCGCTCGGAAATATCCGACACATGTCCGTACCAGATAATCCTGCCATCAGACTGTTTTTTGGGGATGCTGTTTCCTTCCAGCCAACAGACGCTTCCGTTGTTTTTGATCACCCGAAACTCATGACGCCAGAGACTAAGCTGCTTTTCCGATAATTGAATTGATCGCAAAGTTGCAGGAATATCCTCGGGATGCACCTTCCGAAATATCGGTTCGGCGCTCATCTTGACATCCTCAGGGGCAAGTTCAAATAATGAATATATTGCATCGCTGGTAAAGGTCATTGAATAGTGCCCTGAAATTGAGCGTTCAAATTGATACACCATACCGGGAATCTGGCTGGAAAGATGCCGCAGTTTTGCCAACAGGTCCTGAGATTCTTTATGAAAATTGACCCGATCACTGATATCCCTAGCAACCGCCAGGATATATTCCTGACCATCAAGATCCAGGATTGAGATACTGACTTCAACCGGGAAAATTTCACCGGCCTTGCTTCTATGCGACATGACCACATTGGCCTTATGCTGTGGGGTGGCACTGTCAATGAGATCTGTCACCAACTGCTGAACGGTTTCCTCCCCTGCGGTCAAGTCTTCGAGAGTCAAAGTCAGCAGCTCTTCCCGACTGTAGCCATAACGTTTTGCGGCGATGTCATTAACCATTTCAAATGGGTATATTCTTCCTGCCGAGACCAGAAACAGAAAAACAGCATCATACTGGCCGTTCAATACGGCTCTGAACATCTTTTCATTTTTAACAATCTGGCGCTCTACAGCCTTTTGTTCAGACAGATCACGAAAGATTCCGAGCATCATTTTTTGATTGTTGATCCAGACCGGCTTGGCCTTGATTTCGACCGGAACAGTTGTCCCTGACTTGGTTAACAGCACCGTTTCCAGCAGGCTCCTGGGGGAATCATCCCGATGAATTAAAAATTCATCGGTAAAAGACTTGCCCCTGAAATCCTCGATGTGCAGAAAGGATTGTGGTTTATTACGAACTTCTTCCTGGGAACGCTCCACCAAGGTCAGCAGTTTCCGATTACATTCGAGTAACACCCCCGTCTCATAATCGGCGAGCGCCAAGCCTACGGTTGAGCCATCGAAGACCACGCGGTATTTTTCTTCCGATCGTTCAATTTCTTGTCTGACCAGAGCCTCTCGACGCAGGTATTTATGCACAATATAATAACAGAGAATCAGCAATATAGAGCCAAGGCACCAAAGCAGAATTTTATTGGCTCTCTCCTGCCCCAAAGTATCACTCTGAGCTTTAAAGTAGGCTGCTAACGGAACAGATACGCTGATTCCACCTCGGATATCCCCCAATCGGTAGCTTTGGGCCCCATGGCATCTCAAACACATGCTTTCAGTGACCATTGGCAGCATCAGGCGCAGATAGGGCTCGCCATCCATCGTGGTCTGGATATAAGTTTCTTTTACCCCCGTCTGGAAAGCTTCAAGAGATTGCCTTTCCCAGGGATCCGGTGCATTTTCGGGACGTAACGGTTTGAGACTGGTAATATGTCCCCTGACTCCATATTGCGACTGCGCCAGCTCGTGAACCTGACGGGTCATATAGGCGGGATTGATCAATGTCAGGTCCTGACCATTGGTCGTTTTCAGATCCCGTTCGGGAAGATGAGAAAGATAAGGGTTGGGTGGAGTCGTTTGTGATGGTTGAACATAAATGCCACCCTGCAAAGCAACCCAGCGCCGATAAACAAGGTCCTTGCGGTAGTTCCCTCGAGCTTCGGCAAGAGCCAGCTTAACCACCAGATCACGCTTGGATGCATGTTCCTGCTCATAAACATACGTAATCAAACCGGTCCAGATGAGGAATAAGCCGGCAAGCAGCAGTGCTATTTTGTCGCTTTTAAGCAAGGGGCTTTCTCCTGCTGAATAACTCGAAGCTGATTAAACAGGATGGTTTCCCACCCTTTTCATGCCAGAACCCCCAACTCTGGAGCAATGTTTCACTTGCCAAAGCTGCCACAAAAACAAAGAACACTCATTAAGCTATACTAAATTTTATAGTACTACTGATCCATTCAGAAAACAATATTATTTCTCCCGTCTCCTGTTTTTGCTTAAGGCAACTTTTATCGTCGTAAAAAGCTGATCCCATCCCCGGCGGTTCACCACATAGGTCTTTGCCCCTTCGTTCACTGTGCGGTTGATGAAAAAAACTGTTGCTTTAATCAGTAGGTAAAATAGCAAAGGCAGGTAGTGGTGGGATGACTTTTTGCGGTCGGCATTCCTGCCGGTGAAAAGAGTATTTCAAAAACAGGAACCCGACTGGAAGAATACGTCCCCGCCCCTGGCTATTCAATCATTGACCCTGTCGGACCCTTTGTCAGAGTTCTTTCGATATGAAGAAAAATCGACCCGCCGATTTTTCTGGTTGAGATAAAAAAATCAGTCACCCGCATCCCCGCCAGGGACCTTAAGTCATGGCAGGCAGGGACCCGATGAAAGGGCTGACCGGTTTTATATGTTTTTTTGACCAGGGTGTTGATACTACAGTTCAGGCATTGAATCTCAGCCGGACACTCAGCTGCATTTCTCCCATTTAGACAGCCGAAAAGCCTGATATCCTGGAAATATGAGATATTGAGAAAGTCTTTCTTAACACGCGTTCTGGCCGCATGGTTGACTCCGCAGATAGCATCCTGTTCACCAACGACAAAAACCGGTTCGCTGAAGGTATTAAGAAAATACTCAAGAGTTTGCCCGTAGGGGGACAGTTCTTTGCTAAAACAGTCATAACAGATCCCATGACTGACCAGTTGCTCTTCACATTCGCTAGCCGCCTTGATTTCTTTCTGACAGTAAGAACAAATATAAGACATCATAAGACCACCCATTTTAAAGTGAAGCGCCAGAAGCTATTCAGAGAGAGTATCCTCTGGCGCTATCCACATTTAAAACTTCCCGAACTCCCCGTCATCAAGGGCGATCTGCTTCTTCATGGCGATCTGCGGTTTAGGGTTGATGCTTTCCCATCCACCGGAACGTTTTGCTTCTGCTTGAGGACGGTTGTAATTCGCGCGGGAGATCTGGTCCCCTTTATGCAGCACGAAACGTTTCAGCATTTCCTGCATCTGCAACGCCTGCCCCGATAATTCTTCTGCGGCAGCGGCACTTTCTTCGGCGCTGGCAGTATTCTGCTGTGTCACCTGATCGATCTGTCCCAGTCCCATAGTTACCTGGCTGATTCCCTGCGCCTGCTCATTGGAGGCCGCAGCAATTTCTTCCAGCAGATCAGCAACCTTGTTGGTCCCGTTCATGATCTCTTTCAGGGCGCCGGCCGTTTGTTGAGCCATCTGGTTCCCCTTGTCCGTCAAGGCAACAGAACCTTCGATCAACTCTGCTGTTTCTTCAGCAGCCTTGGCACTTCTGGCCGCCAGATTACGTACTTCTTCAGCGACAACGGCAAAACCTTTACCATGCTGCCCGGCACGGGCAGCTTCGACGGCAGCATTCAAGGCCAAGAGATTGGTCTGGAAGGCGATCTCGTCGATAACTTTGATAATCTTGCTGATATTCTGCCCGGCCTGGTTAATCTCATTCATGGCTCGTACCATTTCAGACATCTGGGAATCGCCTTTTTCTGCAACCCGTTTCGATTCATTGGATAGCTGGTTCGCAGCAGAGGCATTTTCAGCGTTGGTCCGTACCTGGTTAGCCATCTCATTCATCGACGCCGTCACCTCTTCCAGCGAACTGGCCGATTCCGTTGCCCCTTGAGATAAGGCCTGGCTGGCATCGGAGACCTGCCCCGAGCCGGTCGCGATCTGCTCACCGGCAATCTGGATGTTACCAACCATCTCGCGTAGCCCTTCGAGCATGGTTTTCAGCGCATTGCCCAGCTGATCATTGGCCGAAGCCACCTTAACGTCATGAGTCAAATCACCTTGGGCAATAGCTTCGGCCAGCTCACTACGCCCCTGCAGACTCTTGGCCATACCAACCAAGACCGAACCAAGCTCGGTGATTTCATCTTTAGCCTGATATACTTTGCACTGCCGACAGTCACTGTAGGTTCCATTGGTCAGCTTGTAACAGACCGGATTCGGCCCGAAGGTTCCGGTTTCAACCCAGCAATGCCCTTCCATGCCATAGCTCGGGCATTCTTTCTTTCCACAATTGTTCAAGGATGAGCAATTCACTTTATCCCCCATGGGCAGATTCTGATCCGAGGTATCGCCTCTCCCGTATTGTCCGACCACCGCAAAAGCCCGGTGCAGGGGTCTGGTGATACTACGCGTCACCAGCCATGCAGCAAGCAAGCCCAGCAGTGTCGCAAAGGTCAAGCCACCAATCATGGTGTGGCTGGCATTACTCAAGGCCGTGACTGCATTACTGGCGATACGCATTGTACCACCCATACCGGCCACAGCTACCTCGCGAGCTTCATTGACAACCACATCACCGATATCATTGCGCTGCTTCCCGAGCTCATTATTATTGAGCCAATTGGCCAGGTAACTGTTCATGGCCTCTTTATAAGCAGTAGCGGCCTGCATCGTGTTATCGATCCGTTTCAGATCGTCGTCCTGAGAGGTAATTTTTCGCAGTTCGGCAAAGTTCTGTTCGATAACATCGAAGTTTTTATTGGCGTCTTTAATAATCTGTGGATCACGACGAGCCTGGGACTTAAAAACCGAAATCCTGGTCTCATTTCCAAGATCGATGATCTGGCTGACCAGCGATATTTTCTGTAAGCGTTCCGCCAACAGCTGAGGCAGCGCGAATTCGCTGATTTCCCTCGCCATCTTAGCATTCTGACCCGCCAAATATTCGTTACAGTTACTCATATACTGAGTAGCTAAGGCATCAAGCGTTTTCTGATTTTCAGCCATCTTGCCATTTACAATAGCGGTTTCCTCAACCAGTTGCTTATATTGGCTGAGTTCAGTCTGAACCTTTTCAATCGCCGGGCGTAATGCTTTTAGGTTCTTGGCCTCATCACCCAATTTTTTTGCCGTGGCAAGGCGCTCCTGCAACGCAGCCATGTTTTTTCTGGCATCCGCCAGGAACGTTTCTTCACCAGTAAAGCCATAACCACGCATGGCATACATGGTTCGAAAGGAACTGCGCTCAATTTTGTTAGCAATATCAACTTCTGGAACATACTCCCGTTCAAGCATAACCGATTGCGCTTCGACCTTGTCCATGTTGACAATCGCCAGAATCCCCAGAAAAATTGCCAGAACAAGCAAGATCCCGAAGCCTCCCCCAATTTTAACCCCCAACTTTAGTTGCTTAAACATTTCTCGCTCCTTTTCGCCAATGTGTTGTGATGAAAGATCCAATCTCTCAAGCAACGTGCACTTTCAATGACCTCAGGCCTATATTTGTCTCCAGCAATCTATTCATTATTGAGGAAATCGTTACATTCTGATCGATCTTCCTCTGCCAGCCCCTCCTTCAGCCAATTCAAAACACACAAACTTACCGGCCATATAGCCCCACATGATCCCATATACTTCATGAGATAACGCTGTCACTGACATTTCGCTCAATCATAAGTATAATTAAAATTCACAAATTAGCCAGCACACACCATGCCAATTCAGAAAAATTTCATAACTATCGGTTTTTTTAGCTATTTATTTTCTTCCTACAATTTATAGAGGGGCAACAAAGGTTAATAAGATTTTGTAAATAGTGACGTAAATAGAATATTTTCAGAGGATTTCAAAGATACAATTAATGTTGTTAAACAAAAAAAGTTTCATTGCTTTACGACTTCCCTTTCAGACGCTTATTAAGTGCCTGCTGAGAGATACCAAGAAATTTGGCAGCATGAGATTGGTTTCCGGCTGACCGTCTGAGAGCCTCATTAATTAGCAAATCAGTCATCTCTTTAAGGGTGGGTAATTTATCAGGGAAAAGAAATTCCGGCACGCTCTCGCCATGGTATTCAGAAGCAGGCGGCACAGCCGCCTGGCGTTGCCTTGCCATAGTTTCCGCAAATCGTGTAATCGCCAGAGGTCCTTCTTGATGAAGGCTCACCGCATCAAAAACCATCGCTCTTAATTCGCGATGATTGCCGGGAAAAGAGTAAGTCTGCAAGATAGGCAGAAGGTCAGGATTTTCCGCTGGTTTCTTTTTCCCCATGCGGTTCGCTGCTTCGGCAACAAAATGGTTGACCAGCAAAGAGATATCATCGCGCCGTTTGCGCAGTGGGGGGAGCTGAATACGATGCGTTTTCAGGCGAAACAGTAAATCACGCCGAAATACACCCTGAGCTTCTTTTTCATCCAGGTTCAGGTTGGTTGCTGCAGCCACCCTGGCGGAACACCGCATCGGGACATCACTGCCTAAAGGGTAATATTCACCCGACTGCAGCAATCGCAACAACTTAATCTGTGACAATTGAGACAGTTCACCGATTTCATCGAGAAACAGAATCCCCCCCGCCGCTTCTTCGATCATACCACTACGTTTGCGATCTGCACCGGTATAAGCCCCGCTGCAATGCCCAAACAGAGTATCACTGAACAACATATCATCCAGGCCGGCGACATTCACGGCAACAAAAGGTTTCTCTTCACAACAGAGTTGGTGAAGAGCCTTAGCAATAAGCTCTTTACCGGTACCGCTTTCCCCCTGAATAAGCACAGGCTCATGGCTGGAAGCTATCGCTTCAAGGTAGGTGAAAATGCGCAGCATGGCAGAATCTTGGGTAATAATGTCCGCAAAAACAGGATGAGGTTGTCCTGGTCCGGCTGAAAAGTTCTCGCTCAGCTGAAAATGTTCATTTCTAAGCGCCCGCTCCCGCAATGTTTTTTTGATACTGTTGATAATCCTTTCCAGATCATCGCTTTTCATGAAAAAATCTTCAGCGCCTTTTTTAATGCAATTGACTGCTGTAGCAACCTGATTTGCTCCACTGATGACAATAACCGGTAATTCAGGATATTTTTCACTGATAAGGTCAAGCAACTCTTCACCCGATACGATGGGCATGGTCAGATCAAGCAGGACAAGCGAATAATCATTGACCGCCAGCAGCGCAGGCACGTTCTGACTATCCGTACAAGATTCTACGTTGGTAATGTTTGCCAGAATTTTTAAAGCAGCACGTATCGTGCCTACCCATGATATTTCGTCATCAACAACCAGAATCGGTTTGCGTGGATATTCATCGCCCATGGTTATCCCTGCGGAATGGATTTTGCGGTTGGAGGAATAAAAATTATATCCGGTTTAAACCAAAGCGACAGCTCTGTCTGCTAAAAAAAACAGGCCCTGAATCGATCCAGAGCCTGTTTGTGTCACAAAAATGGTGAAAGGTTAACAAGTTACCCGCAACACTTCTTGTATTTTTTGCCGCTACCGCACGGACAGGGATCATTACGGCCAACCTTATTCGCCTTAATCGGCTGTCCCTTGACGATATCGCCATCGGTAAAATACCACTTGCCGTCTTTACGTTCGAACTGACCACGTTCGTGATAACTGCGGGTATTGCCATTTAAGCGGAAGCGCGCAATAAATTCGACTTCACCGGTAAGATCGTCCGGCCCGCCAGCGACACTTTCAACCACCTCAAGACCCAGCCAGTCAGACTTTTCAGCCCAGTCCTTACTCCCCTTGTGGTCGAAACCCTGGCGAAAATTGGGGTGGATACTGTCATAGAGAAAATCGATTTCAACTTTATCATGTGCGGTGTAACGGGCCCGCATGAGCTGCTCAGCTGTTTCAGCTGCTGTTTTCCCGGTGATAATCGGTTCACAGCAGACAGCGTAGTCCTGACCACTTCCGCAAGGACAATTATTCATTAGAGGAACTCCTTCATTGTTATGTATAGGCATTCAAACAGTACCTGTTACAACTGTCTTACCTGGTTATCCAACACGATATCAAAGCGTTAACCATTTATACCAGCTGCGCTCAAAAAAATGGTATAGTGGCGACCTGGCCAAACTTTGTCAATATTGTAACGATCATCAGCTGTTATTTTTCAGGGTATCTTTTGTGAACATTGCTGTCATTGGAGGTGGAGCCGCCGGGTTCTTTGCCGCCATCAACATTCGAGTCAATTTTCCTGACGCAAAGGTCACCATTTACGAAAAATCCTCCCACCTGCTCGCCAAGGTGAAAATTTCCGGTGGTGGACGCTGTAATGTCACAAATGGCTGTGACTCAATCGCCGAACTGTGTGCAGCCTACCCGCGCGGTGCCAATGCCTTAAAAAAAGTGTTTCGAGTATTTGATAATCATGCCGCAATGGCCTGGTTTGAAAGCCACCAGGTCCCCCTGGTTACCCAGCCGGACAACTGTGTATTCCCTAAAGCCCAGAACTCGACTGAAATTATCGACTGTTTTCTTCGGGAAGCTAGGCGTTTGAATATTGCTATTGTCATGAACTGCGGCGTTCAGGCAATCACCCCGGATGAGCAAGGCAAACTACAACTCCACTTCAAAGGTGACAAGCGCTCTTCCCAATTCTTCGACAAAGTTGTGATTGCAACCGGAGGAGCTCCGCGGCAAACCGACCTGAACTGGCTTGCACAGCTGGGGCATCGCATCGAAGCACCAGTGCCATCCCTGTTTACCTTCAAAATTAACGACCCGGAACTGACTGCCTTGATGGGGATTGTCGTTGACCAGACCCAGGTGTCCTTGCAAGGAACCAGATTCAGGGCTGAAGGCCCCTTGCTGGTCACTCACTGGGGTGTCAGCGGCCCGGCCATCTTAAAACTTTCAGCGTTTGGCGCTCGCTGGCTACACGAACAAAACTACCACTGTACCCTGCAAATCAACTGGGCCAATGAACGTAATCAGGAAGTCATCGCTGGTCAGCTTGATAAGATTATACAAAAATCCCCGCGAAAAATGTTAGGCAACATAAAACCTTATCACCTGTCCGATCGCCTGTGGCTGTATCTGCTGGGCAAATGTGCCTTTCCCGCTGATAAACGCTGGGGAGAACTGGGAAAAAGCAGTATCAACAAACTGGCCAATATGCTTTGTCATGATTGTTACCAGATCAGCGGTAAAGGCTCATTTAAAGAAGAATTCGTCACCTGTGGCGGGGTCAGCCTTAAAGACATTGATATGAAAACCATGCGGAGCAAGCTTGTCGACAACCTGTACTTTGCCGGAGAGGTTCTTGATATTGACGGTATCACCGGCGGTTATAACTTCCAGGCGGCCTGGACAACGGCATTTATTGCGGCACAGCTCAACTGACTTGTCAGCGACAGGTTAAATAGGTTAGAAGAAAGAATACGTTTAACCTAATCAAAGGAGACAGCATCATGGCAAGAGCAGCAGCACGGCACATCCTGGTTCCCAGTGAGGCCGATTGTAATACCTTGAAGAAGATGATTGAAAACGGTGAGGACTTTGCGGAAATCGCCAAAGTTCATTCTAAATGCCCTTCGGGTAAACAGGGTGGCGCCCTTGGTGAATTTTCCCCCGGCCAGATGGTTCGCGAATTTGACGAAGTTGTCTTTTCCGGAGAAGTCGGCAAAGTTCTGGGACCGGTTAAAACCCAATTTGGTTATCACCTGATTGAGATCACCAGTCGTACTGAGTAGTTTTATGCTACCGTCTCCCCTCTTTCTGGGGAGGCGGTAGCAAGAATAATACAAAGCTAAGAGACTAAAAATCCAATCAAGAGACTTCTCTCTCATTGAGATGTAAACCGTTCAAACTGCCAATAAGTTATCATGACACAAATGAAATATCTTTCCGGATATCCTGACCAGCTGACCAGCCAGGTTCGCCAGCTTATTGCCGACGATAAACTGGACCAGATATTGCTGAAACGCTACCCTCATCCCCATGAGGTAAAGACAGACAAGGCTCTTTATGATTTTACTGTGGAACTGAAAAATCAGTATCTGCGTAAAGCCGCCCCGATCAGCAAAGTAACTTATGACGGCAAGATATCTGTTGTCCACGAAGCTCTGGGTTTGCACTCCTACGTCACCAGGGTTCAGGGGAACAAAATTAAAACCCGCAATGAAATTCGTATTGGAACTGTTTTCAAAACAGCTCCGCTGGAATTTTTGCGCATGATCGTCGTCCATGAACTGGCCCACCTCAAAGAGAAAGATCACAACAAGGCTTTTTACAGTTTATGTGAACATATGGAACCACACTATCACCAGCTGGAGTTTGATGTGCGTGTCTACCTGACCTACCTTGAGAAATTCGGTAATCTTTATTAAGCTTGTTGTGTAAAAGATCGTTAAGCCCTTGCGTAAAAATACGCATTCCCCTATATTCCGCCCTACCTTTTTATCAAGACTGGAGAACCAAGATGGATCTGGACATCGACCGCCTGGAATGGATTGTTTATAAACGTCAGGACCGCATCATAAAAGCGGTTGAAGGGACCGGCTACCTGCCTCGCACCGTTATCGGTGTTGGGATGTTTTTACTCGATAATAATGGCGATATTGACCTGCTGACCGCTAAGCAACGTGCCACCTTTGACAAGTTTCTCAAGCCGCTACTGGAAAGTAAGTAATGAGATCCGGCGTAGCTGCCCACGGGTTACGCCCTGATATTTCAGCCTCTTATTTGTTCCCGCCCCCATCCGCTATCCCAGCTTGCTGCGAAAGACAAAATACACCGCGCCAAGCAGGCACAGCCCGGCCCACAAGTAGTCCAGCTTCAAAGGCTCCTTCAGGTACAAGAGTGAGAAAGGCACAAAGATCGACAGGGTGATGACCTCCTGAAGTATTTTCAGTTGCCCGACATTCAAAGCCGTATAACCGATCCGGTTAGCCGGAACCTGTAACAGGTATTCAAACAAGGCAATTCCCCAGCTGACCACAGCGGCTACGATCCAGGGTTTGTTATTCAATTCTTTCAGGTGTGCATACCAGGCAAAGGTCATAAAGACATTGCTGCACATAAGTAACATTATCGAGGTCAGAACCGGTCGCATACGGAGTGTCAACTTTCAGCCACAGGCAAAATAGGATTTTTATAATATGTACCAGACCAAGAACCCAGCCTTAAGATAATGAACATCCTTCATCGTCACGTTACAGTAACGAGCCTCCAGCTCTGGAGGCATGCAGCAACAAGCGGCTGAACGCTTCATTGGCTGCCAGGCTGGCGGATTCACTCATGGTGTGGTAACCGGAGGTCGGAATCTGCAGGGTAGTCCCCTGCACGAAGCCGTTTGAAGCAGCAATAATCCGCCCCATTTCGGTACTCCCCAGGGAATGGGGATGAGCACCGCTTTGCTCGGTCTGACGATTCTGCTCTTCTATGTACTCATCTTTATAAGTAAATGAGATCCCCTGCTCCACACACAGTGCTTCCAGCCAGGTGGTTAAATCGCTGTTAAAAGAGGCGTTGGCGTCCTTTTTGCGCAGCACAACCTGCTGCTGATCAGCGCTGTAGCGATCCGGGTACGGGCTGGTATCAACCACGATAAGACGCTCAGTCGCTCCGTTGAAACGCCGGAACCATTCCAGCAGGTAACGCCAGCTGCTCCCTGACTCTTCCTGAGCGGTGAAAAATACCGTTCCCTGAAATCCAAGGCTGAACAGGTGCACCAGATGCGCGGCGGTTAGTACGTTATCCAGCTGCCCCGAGATATATTCATCCGAAACCGAAAGGCGATCGCTGAAAGCAACCGGTGTGCCCGCCACCAGGTGATTGAGACCAGCGACTTCGAAGATCAGGTTATTACGAAACTCACAAACGTAAGCGTGGGTAATGGTGCCGGCCCCGTGATAAACGCCAGACCAGGGTTCATAGGCGATCACCGGAACCCCCTGGAACCTGTCGCTGATTTTCAGCATCAGCTTCTCAGAGGCTGAATTGCCCAGCAGGTCTGAACGCCGACCAGCGACAAAAGCGGCATACTGAAATTCATCGGGACCGGTACAGATCAGGCCATGGCGGTCAATATGTGCGGAAAACATGGCCGCTTCAGGCTCACGCCCCTGGGCCACCAGCAATCCTTCATACCAGGACACCCGCGCGCCTCGCTCTTCGAGTTCGCGCTGCAAAACCCGGAAGAAGGAATGCTCGGCTCCGACCACGCTCGGCTGGCGAATAAGCATTTTCAGTAGATCAAAAAACTGTTCGCTCTGTTGCATAACACCTGTTTTCCACAGACTCGGTTGATAATACCCCTCCAGAGGTGATGGAGGGAAAATATGCTCAAGCAGATAATATACTTTACGAGTGGGCGCAAGTGTTAACTCGTGCGGTTATCACTTTCTCATGATCTGGCCAACAATATTCCTAGCTTTTTCCAGAACAAAGCTCTTGATAATTTACCAGCATGCAAGTAAAGTTTATTCATCTTTGATAACCATTTAAAACCCATAAGGCTTAAAGGATAAAGGATGAAAAAGTCAGCAACACAGATTATCAACAGCGGCTTTACCGGAGACAGCTCTCAACTTGAACGCTACCACTCAGTGAATCCCCCCATTTACCATGCTTCGACAGTAATGTTTGAAAGTTACGCAGAACTGCGTGCTGCGGGCAAAGGAGAATATGAAGGGTTCACCTACGGCACCGACGGCAGTCCGACACAGAAAGCCTTTGAACAAGCGATGACGGAATTAGAGGGGGGCTACTACACCCGCGCGGTTCCTTCAGGCTTACTGGCGATAACCAGTGTGCTGCAGGCTTTTCTGAAAGCGGGGGATCATCTGCTGGTCTGCAACAGTGTCTATGGACCGGTGCGCCGCTTCGCCACCACCCTGTTACTGAAATTTGGGGTAAAAACCAGCTATTTTCCGGCCAATTGTGGCGCAGATATCGTTAACCATATAACACCGGAAACTCGCTTTATCCTGATGGAATCCCCAGGTTCCAATACCTTTGAGATTCAGGATGTCGGTGCCATTACGGCGAACGCCAGGCAACGCGGCATAATCACGGCCATCGATAATACCTGGGCGACGCCATTATTCTTTAGACCATTTGATCATGGAGTCGACATTTCTCTGCACTCAATTACTAAATATATTTCCGGTCACTCCGACGTTCTGCTCGGTACAGTAACCGTCACTGAGGCCTGCTATGAACGCTTCTACAAGCTGGTCCGCGCCCTGGAGATTTTCGCTCCTCAGGAAGCCTGTTACCTTGCATTACGCGGGCTGAAAACCCTCAAGGTGCGGCTGAAGCAACATGAAAAATCAGCTCTGGAAATAGCCACCTGGCTGCAGGAGCAGCGAGGTGTTGAAGCAGTATTGCACCCGGCCCTGCCCAGTCATCCGGAGCATCATATCTGGCAACGCGATTTTCACGGAGCATCTGGCATCTTTTCCATTGTCCTGGCCCCGCAATTTGATGAAAATTCCGTCGCACGATTTGTCGACGCCTTGCAATTATTTGGCATCGGTTACAGCTGGGGTGGCTTTAAAAGCCTGGTTACGGCAGGAAAGTTTGCCCAATCAGACATCTCTCGCTATCATGGACGCTGGATGATACGCCTGAATATCGGCCTTGAAGAAAGCGATGATCTTAAGGCCGATATTAGCCAGGCATTAAAGCAGCTTTGACATTTTTACGATCGGCAAACAAACTTTTTAATGCAGGGTAGCGACACCTCATGAATTTATTCTCTGACGCTAAAATCGACACCCATGTCCATGTTTTTGATCCGCTTAAGTTCCCTTACGGGGCTGATAACTTCTATCACCCCGCAGGGGGAGAGACCGGCACTCCAGCTCACTACAAACGCCTGATGGACGCATATCAGATTGGCTACGCGCTCCTGGTCCAGCCCAATTCTGGCTATAACCATGACAATAGTTGCATGTTGGAAGCCATTGCCAACAGCAACGGCAGGTTCAAAGGCATTGCCGTCGTCCCTGTTACAGCCAGCTATGCAGAGCTGGAGCAACTTAAACAGCAGGGGATTCTGGGTATTGCCTTTAATGTTGCATTGTATGGTCCGCAATATTATGCAGATGCGACAGCCTTGCTCGAAAAACTTGCCGCTCTAGATCTGTTTGCCCAAGTTCAGGTGATGAATGACCAGTTGCCGGAATTGCGTTCACTATTTAAAGCATTTACCGGAAAAATCCTGGTTGATCACTGTGGGAGGCCGGATCCAGCCAAAGGAATTGATCAGGAGGGTTTTAAAGAGTTGCTCAATTATGCACAAAGCGGCCGAACCCGTGTAAAAATCTCCGGCCAATACAAGATCAGTCATTCAGGCTATCCTTACAGCGATATGACCCCGTATATCCGTACCATCCTGAAAGAGTTTACTTTGGATAACTGTATGTGGGCTTCTGATTGGCCATTTTTAAGGGCACCGGAGCGTCTTGACCTGGCTCCCCTGCTGCAGCTGGTCGAGAAGTACGCCCCTACAGCTGAAGAGCGCCACAAGCTGTTGTGGGAAACCCCGCATAGACTATTTGGGTTTGACCACTAAGGGAACGCGATCAAACAACACTGAGCATACCACGCACGCAATTGCGACCGGCCTTTTTTGCCTGATAGACCGCATCATCCGCCGCCTTTATCAAGGCATCCGGTCCGGCCATGCCGGCAGAGCGGGTCGCAATACCGACGCTGATGCTGCCATACCAGCAGCCGCCATTAACCGGCACAATAAGATGATTGACCTTATCATGAACCAGGTAACCAAGTTGAAGAGCGCCGACGTTATTGGTGCGTGGACACAGAATGAGAAATTCATCCCCCCCGAGGCGACAGACATAATCATCGTTGCGGACCACGTAAGTCAGGTGCCGCGCCAGATCCTTAAGAACCTTATCGCCGGCATCATGACCAAAATTGTCGTTAACCTGCTTAAATCCGTCTGCATCAATCAGTAGACAGGACAATGCCAGTCTTTTCGCTACCGCTTCCTGCCACAACCAGGCGAGCTTATCCATGGCATAGCGTCGGTTGGGTAAACCGGTCAGCACATCAGTCGTCGCGATTTTCTGCAACTGCCGGTTGGCTTCTTCAAGCTCTTTCGTCCTGGCATTCACTTTACTTTCCAGAGCGTCATTCAACTCAGCCAGTTGGGCATTACGATGAGAAACCTGAAGAAACAATTTATTGAGGGATTGCAATAAGATATCCGTAGAATTTTCAGCCGGTTTTTCTTCCTCTTCATAGGCCTGCTGCGGCGAATCTCCGGCGGCAATGGTCTTTATCTGCCGACTCATACTTTTATCGGTTCCGAGAATATGGTAAATCAGCCAATTAATCAGAAATTCAAAAAGCCGTTCAAAGCATAGGCGCTCTGAACCATACATTTGCCCTTTCAGCAAGGTCACATCCGCTAAAAACGCCTGGTGATCTCTTTTATGCTGAGCAACATGTCTGGAATCCACCTCTGCACTAGCCATTAATTTTTCTTCTTCACGAAAGTGGTACTCGGTATAAGAGACCAGATCGGCATAAAGAAGATCGAAATCACGCCTTAAGAAGTTGTTATCTGCAAGCAGTTCAGCTGCCTGATTAGTCAGTTCCACCAAGTGCCGATGTTGCTCATCAACCAGCTTATGACCGGTTTCAAAAACCGTCCCCCATTGAATCACGTCCATATATAAACCTCCTTATAATCGGCCCGATTAAATGAGGCCTGAGGTTGCATATTTCTCGCGATGATCTGACACCAAAACCTGTTATCTTTGCTAACATTACCTCAGAACTTACTTCTAGGAAAGCAGACGGTCATCCTGCTGTCCGTTGTTATGCAGCACAAATCGTTTGAGCATATCGCGCAATTGCAGCGCCTGTCCCGAGAGTTCCTCCGCTGCGGCAGCACTCTCCTCGGCACTGGCGGTGTTCTGTTGGGTCACCTGATCAATCTGCGCCAGGCCGGTTGTCACCTGACTGATACCCTGGGCCTGTTCATTCGACGCGGTAGAGATCTCTTTCAGCAGATCGTTAACCTTATCCGTCCCAGTCATAATCTCCCGCAGCGCAGCAGCTGTCTGCTGGGCCATTTGATTCCCCTTGTCCGTCAGAGCCACCGAGCCTTCGATCAACTCAGCGGTCTCTTCGGCTGCTTTGGCGCTGCGTGCGGCCAAATTGCGCACTTCCTCTGCAACCACGGCAAAACCTTTTCCGTGCTGCCCGGCGCGTGCCGCCTCTACTGCGGCATTAAGCGCCAGCAAATTGGTCTGGAACGCGATTTCATCGATCACTTTGATGATCTTGCTGATATTTTGCCCAGCAACATTGATTTCAGCCATGGCTTCAACCATTGCCACCATCTGAGCATTGCCTTTCCGGGCCGCGACTTGCGATTCATTGGACAGCAGATTTGCTGCACTGGCATTCTCGGCATTGGTCCGCACTTGGGCAGCCATCATGTTCATTGACGCGGTCACCTCTTCAAGAGAACTGGCCGATTCAGTAGCGCCTTGCGATAAGGCCTGACTGGCATCACTGACCTGCCCCGAACCTGTCGCAATCTGCTCACCAGCAATCTGAATATTGCCAACCATTTCACGTAACCCTTCAAGCATGACTTTCAATGCCATACCCAACTGATCATCAGGTGAGGCAACCGTGACGTCATGAGTCAAATCGCCACGGGCGATAGCTTCGGCCAGATCACTGCGTTTTTGCAGACTTTTCGCCATACCAACCAGAACAGACCCCAATTCGGTTATTTCGTCCTTGGCCTTAAAAACCTTGCATTCCCGGCAATCGGTATAGGTACCATTGGTGAGTTTGTGGCAAATAGGATCCGGGCCAAAGGTTCCTGTTTCGACCCAGCAATAGCCTTCAAGCCCGTAACTGGGGCAGTCCTTCTGCTCGCAATGATTCAGCTCAGAGCAATTAACACACTGCCCCATTGACAAACTCTGATCGCGCGTATCCCCCTTACCGTATTGGCCAACGACCGCGAACGCTCTTTTTAGCGGTTTGGTTATACTCCGCGAAACGATGAAGGCAAGCCCCAAACCAACGACCATCGCAAAGGCACCGACAAGAGTAATGCCTTGTTTCGTCTGGACGGCCGAAGCAATCATCTGATCATCCGACAGAATACTGGCCGTGGCGGTATCCGTCATGCGATGCATAATATTCTGAACCTCTCCGAGGTATTTCTGCGTTTCGGTCGCAAAAATTTCATTGGCCTTTTTCTTCCCGGCCAATGAAATTGTAACATTCATACTCGCCTGCCGTAGCAGTTTTTGCGTTGTGGCCAAAGTGGGGACGATATTCGTGTTAAAATAATCTACTGCTCCACCGTGATTACCGGCGCTAAGCATTTCTGAGATCTGCTTACCATGCTTATGCAATTCTTCATGTGGTCCTTTCAGAGCGTCCAGTACCCTGCCTAATTCCGGATTCTGCTCAGCTGCCCCTTTCCCGGTACTGCCATACAGGAATTGTCCAAAGCCACATTTTGTATGATCAAATTCGACTTCTAACTGGGTATCACCGGAAATAATCCCACTCTGAATCTTGCTGACCCAGGAAACATGATCAAGCTCTTTTTCGGTTAGAAATTTTGCCAGATGAGGATCCGCCGGGCGAAAGACCTCTTTGATCCTTTGTGCAGTTTCATGGAGATGCATATGTGGTGTTTCTATTGCTTTGAGGTCCGAAGCTAAGGCAGGGACAAGAAGTTCAGCCTGCTGGCGCCCTTCTCCGTTTAACCATTGCCCTAAGGCACACTTGGTATGATCCATCTGCACGTTCAGCTCGGAGACCTCTTCATCAGTCAAAAAGGTTGAAACGGCTTTGACCCAGTTAAGATGATCCACCTCACGAGCCAGCAGTTCCCCACGCAATTTGTTGCCTGCAGCCATCTCCTTTCCATCATCAACCGTCGTCGACAAGCCAGAAATCCCCCAAATCAGAGTGATAAGCATAAGGATCAGGATTGAACCGGCCATGATGATCATTTTTGTACCGATCTTTAAATATCTAAACATATTCTTTTAACCCTCCAATGGCGACTTTTGAAAAGAATGGAAGCAACAAGGATAAGAGCAGCTTAACAATAGAGCTACCAGCAATATTAGTGCCACTTAATGGCAATATCAAAAATCATCGCTTTTTAAGGAGGTTAACGCAGAAAAGGATCGATTGGCGAAAACCTGCGGCATCAACTTTTTTTACCAAACCAAGACCTGAGAAAATTGCTAACAAATTGAAATATATATAAAAAAACAGGGAACAATAAAAGTTGTACAAACAACTTTTATTGTTCCCTGTTCCCTATATGAAGGTGACCATTATTTGATTTTTTGGAATACCCATCCCGCCATAAAGTTATTTTTCCATAGCGGTGACGCCTGTCCTGGCAATCTCGATAACATGCTCTTCGCCAACCTCCTCCAGAAACTCGTCAATACGCCGGGTCGACCCGGCCAATTGCAGAATGTGAATATCATCACTTTTCTGCTCAAGAATTTCAAAGTGATAACGAGGCAACATGGTTTCGAGATGATGGCTGTCGATCTCTATTTTTACGATAGCAACTTCGCGCCAGTAACTGTGGTCAGTATCAAGCTCCCGGGCAGAGATAACTTCAGTAAATTTTTCCAGTTGTTTGATGATCTGCACGATCCGAGCTTCGTCGTTCTCCTGCAGAGTAATCGTCATACGACTGATCCCCGGCACTTTGGAGCGACACACAGTCAAAGTATGGACGTTATACATTTTTTTCCTGATCAGCATCGAGATCTTATTTAAAACACCCGGATGATCTAAAGTAAAAGCCAGAATCGTCCGCCGTTTCATAAGGATTCTCCTTCCTGCTGCTGTAATCGTTTTTGCGGGTGCTCAACCATCATGTCTTCAAAACCACCACCGGAGGGGATCATCGGCAGAATAACTTCGGCCGGATCACATATAAATTCAAGAACCATCGCCCCCTTATAGTCGGCCGCGTCCTGGAGAGCTGGCGTGACATCAGCAAAGGCGTCAACCTTACGATAGGGTATACCATAGGCCTTGGCCAAGTAACCAAAATCAGGACTCTGCATCGGGGTACCGGCGTAACGAGCATCAAAGAAGAAGGTCTGCCACTGCCGGACCATCCCGAGGTAACCATTATTCAGAATGATAATCTTGACATCAAGCTGTTGCTCCATAATGGTCCCCAACTCTTGCAGGTTCATCTGGAAACCACCATCACCACTGATCGACCAGACACGTTCATCAGGACGTGCCAGTTTGACACCAATCGCCATGGGGAGCGAGGCTCCCATAGTACCGGCCCCACCGGAGGCAAACCAGCTGTTGCGCGTCTGAAAATTGTAATAACGGGCAGAAATCATCTGGTGCTGACCAACATCCGGAACAATCAGATCCTTACCAGCGGTGACTTCTGACAGTTTATGGATAATCGTTTTCATCAGCAAACGACCCCCTTCTCCCACGCCCGTTGCAATCTCCTCGGCAATATCTGCCGCCATGACCTGCCTGAACCCGGCGATTTTTTCCAGCCAACGACGGCGCGGCTTATAGGTCAGCATCGGATCGCCGAGCATCATATACAGAGTCCTGCCGACATCGGCAGGAATCGCAATAGAGGTTTTTACATTCTTGTCGATTTCAGACGGGTCAATTTCGACATGAATGACTTCGGCATTCTGGGCATATTCCTTTAATTTGCCGGTAACCCGGTCATCGAAACGCATACCAAAGGAGATGAGCAGATCAGCCTCGACAATCGCACGATTAGCTTCCACCGTCCCGTGCATCCCCATCATTCCTAAACTTAAAGGATGATCAGCGGGCATGGCGGACAATCCATGCAGGGTAAACGCCACAGGGATATTCACCTTCTCAGCAAATTTCTGTAGCAGACTTCCGGCATTACTGCTGATCACGCCATGTCCACAGAACAACACCGGACGCTCACTGCGATTGATCATTTCAACCGCTTTTTTGACAATGTCACGCTCGGGAGTCGGTGTGAAAATATAACCAGGCAGATCGGGACAATAGCTATCCGGGTCAAAAGCATAAGACTCGGACACCTGGGCAACCTGAATATCTTTGGGTACGTCAATGACGACCGGCCCGCCACGACCGGTCGTCGCGACATAATAGCCTTCGTGAATGGTCTGTTCCACCTCATCAGCGGACAACGGCATATAGGTCTGCTTGCAAATTGGCATCATGACCCCGACGACATCGCTCTCCTGAAAAGCGTCGGTGGCGATAACCCCGGTTGCGACCTGGCCGGTGATAGCGATCATCGGTACCGAATCCATATGGGCATCAGCGATACCGGTAACCAGGTTCATGGCTCCGGGCCCGGAGGTCGACACACAGACCCCGACCTGAGGTTTGTCGGTAGAAAGAGATGCACGACTTAGCCCCTGAGCCATAAAAGCCGAGCCCTGTTCATGACGCCCCATGACAAACTTGAACAGCCCCATCTTTTCCATTTCGTCAAAAAACGGCATGATCGCACCACCAATATAGCCAAAAATATATTGGACCCCTTTGTCTTTCAACGCTTTTAGCAATAGTTGTTTTCCGGTCATGTGCGTCCTCACAATGAAATAATCCAAGCATAAAACAGTTATGTTGAAGAATAATAACAGAATTAGTAATATTTTGTCGCTACCCTTCAAAGAAAAATTTAATATATTGTATTATATGGATTATTAAAGAAAAAATATCTTTTTATTCTTGGCCGGAAAACATATCAAGATCATCAACAAGTTTCTCTTCAATTGCACTGGCAAGGACTTTCAGAGGGGTCAGGGAAAGAAATCGCAAGCCTCCATCACGGCTATTTTCGATTATGGATACCGGCCCCTTACGGACCATCTGAATCTTTTCATGACTCCTGCCAAGAATCAAAGAAACGCCTTCCATCACTTTACTATGGACATTAATTTTCGCGTTACGGCAGGCAAATTCCTGATAATGAGACGCCGATATTTCAGCACTGAGGTGCTCTTTTTCTGCAACCAGACTGTCAAACTGGTCATTCAGGATGTCGAGCCGTTTTTCGGCCAGTTTTGCGTAAGCAACATTCCGGGCAATCGAACTGCGCGTTTTATTGATGGCATCAGTAACCCTGGCCAGATGATCGGCGACATGCTGCTGACGTTTGAGAAGATAATCAAAACGATCGCTATCTGGAAAATAGATCCCGGCAATCACGGTTGTCGGCACACCGGATTCGCTGCCGATCACTTTGGCCTCGATCCCCTCGAGTGTGACACATTTTCCCCCCAGCAGGACCCCACCAATAAGAGCAGTGCCGGTTGATTTTATCAGGCAGTTGCGCACCTCGTTAGCGACCAAGACATTGCCATAACTGATAACATTGACCTGATTGAGAAATTTAGCTTTTAGATCACCCCGGCAAATGATGGTACCGACACCTTTTCCGGCCATACTGGCGAGGTCAATAGACGCGTCTGATTCGATCAGGCTGGCACCAACATGACCATGAATTTTGATACCTTTTGTCGAAACGACCCGAAAATCATCAGGAACATCCCCTTTAATTTCGACAAACCCATCAAATTGTATATTCCCGATACTCAGATCAAGATCGCCGCCAATCATCCAGTGATCGACAACCGCGAGGGAGTCTTTTTCAAACACCACCTTCCCCGCTTTTTCCGCAAAAGCGACCCGATCACCATATTTGAGGATAACCCCTTCTATATTCTTAAGGGAATAAGGATCCCCCGCAGCAGCAGGAATTGGCACCCCTTGCACATTCATACCCGGAATCCCATGACCTGGAGGATGGATCATTCCCAGTTTTTGGCCGACCTCGATTTCACTGAACAGATTGAGTTTTTTATGATCTACCGCCCCTTTTTCGTCAGCAACCAGAGAAATTCCTTCACTTCCGGTCTTTACCATCAGCTCAAACCAGCCGTTTTCCCCTTTAACTGGAGGTATGCCACGCGCAACAATTGCCGGACCCAAAGTTGTCCCCAGCTCGATATCACCACAAAAATCATAGACAGCGGCGTAGTCTATGGTACTGAGAATATTAATGGTTGCGAGTTGCCAAAGAAGATCAGGCACTGAAAGATGTGGACGTGACGAACGGCCTGGATCGGCAGATGAAGAAAGAGAAGCCGTACCGTTATCGGCAGCACCGGGTAAAGCTTCAATGGTTGCCAGACAAACCATATCCTCCTGTGCCAGCGACAGAGTCAGACGACAGCCGCCAAGATCTTCACGCAACAATACCCGCTCCCCGATTGTCGCTGGATTATCAGTATGATGTTCCGCCATATCAGCAACTCGTCATTGAAGTCAGCAAGCATATATGGTCAAGTTCCGGTTCGCTTCAAGTAATTCACGCATGTCCTGTGCCGAAAGAGGTCTGCTGAACAGATAGCCCTGAGCCTCGTGGCAGCCGTGCGCTTCCAGGTATTCATGCTGTTCCGGTGTCTCTACCCCCTCTGCCGTTATCTGCAGATTGAGGCTACGTCCCATAGCGATAACCGCACGGGTAATCGCCTCCCCTTCCATTTCCGTACCGATATCATGAACAAAAGTCTGATCAATTTTAAGACGACTGATCGGTAGCCGTTTGAGATAACTCAATGATGAATGACCGGTTCCGAAATCGTCAATAGACAACTCAACACCCAGATTGCGGATACTCTGCAAGACCGCAATCGACTGTTCGGGGTGCTGCATGACAAAACTTTCAGTTATTTCCAACTCCAACGAACCAGACGGCAAACCAGTTTCATACAACACCTTTTCGACCTGTTTATGAAGATCCTTTAACTGAATCTGTTTTCCCGACAGATTAACGGCAATACGTTTCACCCCCAGACCTTGCTGACGCCATGCCATCAACTGTTGACAGGCGGTTTTCAGAACCCACTCCCCGATAGGTATAATCTGGCCGGTCTCTTCACTTAAGGGGATAAATTTCCCCGGCGCAACCATCCCGAGTTCAGGATGTTCCCAGCGTAACAAGGCTTCAACCGCAACCACGCGACCAGAGTGCAGTTCTACCTGGGGCTGGTAGTTGAGAAACAGTTCACCACGTTCCAAAGCTTTACGCAGATGACTTTCCATCAGCACTTTCTCAACCGCAACTTCTGTCAGCTCCGGACTATAAACGTGATACTGATTCTTGCCACTCTCCTTCGCTTTATACATGGCCGCATCGGCATTTTTCAGTAGGCTTTCCATGCTTGTTTCTGCGCTTCCGTCAAATTCGGCAATCCCCAAGCTACCACTGACCATCAAATCGTAACCTTCAACCTTAAACGGCTGCTGCAGACTTTCAATAATCTGGTTTGCCCGAGTAATGGCGTCATCAACCGTCTTGGTTTTATGCAGCACCGTGACAAACTCATCACCACTTAAATGAGCAACCGTATCAACCTGCCTGGCACCAACCATCAAGCGCTGGGCGACAGTCTTAAGCACCTTGTCACCGGCATCATGGCCAAGGCTATCGTTAATTTTTTTGAAATTATCCAGATCGATATAAATGACAGCCCCGCCTGTTCCTTCGCGCTTGGCATTTTGCAATGAGTGCTCCAGACGCGCTTGCAGCAAACGGCGGTTGGGCAACCCGGTCAGGGGATTGTGATGGGCCAGATATTCAAGTTCTTCTGATGTTTTTTTTATGGAACTGATATCGGAAAAAACCGCGACATAGTTCAACTGGTCCGCATCGTCAGTGATGGTGTTGATGGTCAGAAGTTCCGGGTAAACCTCACCGTTTTTACGCCGATTCCAGATCTCGCCACGCCAATGTCCGACATTTAGTAACGTGGCCCATAACTGCTGGTAAAAAGTATCATCATGGCGGCCAGATTTGAGGATATTGACCTTGCAACCAATAGCTTCGGCTTCAGAATATCCTGTAATGTTGGAAAACGCGGGATTGACAGCATGAATAATTCCTTCGCTGTCGGTGACAAGAATCCCTTCGGTTATACTTTCAAGGACTTTGCCGGACAACCTTAAGCGAGCATCCTGAAGGTTCTTCTCCGTAATGTCGCGCCCCCGGACAACAAACCCGGTAACCTCTTCACCATTCAGATACGGGTAAACAGACAGTTCGATAAAACGCCGTCCACGGGCCGGATATTCGATCCATTCAGTCGTAACCACCGACTGTTTCAAAGTAAACACCATATCCTTGTATTTTAAATAATCACAATAACGGTCAAGCCCGATCACGTCACTGGCATGACGCCCGATAAGCTTCGCTTCGGTCTCGCCGAGATAGCGTGAATATTCAGCATTGACCGCCAGATAGCGACAATCGGCATCAAAAAAAGCTACCAGGTCACGGGAGGTAGCGACAATCTGCTCATAGCGCTTTAGCTTTTCAATATACTGTTCCCGCTCACTGACATCGAGAGTCACAATGGTACAGGCGGTAACCAGACCATCTGAATCCGTAATCGGGTGAAACTTTAATTCGAAAATACGGCCACGGGAACCCTGCTTCAGGCTCTCTACCGTCTTACCTTCCCGGAACACCTGACTGATCACATTCTGATCGCAAACAATGCCATGGTGTTGAAATAGTTCCAAGCAGTTGGCCCCGAAATAATCTTTATCATACAGAAGGTAGCAATCCCGCGCGGCCTGATTCAGCATCAGAATCTGCTGTTTGCTATCAACCAGAATCAAAGAGATATCTAAACTGTCGGTCAGGGCCCGAAAGCGTCGTTCACTGTCCTGCAGCTTGACACGGTAGGACACCTGCGCGGTGACATCTTCCATCAGGTGCATTCCGTACAGATAATCTCCGGCCTGATTCCGCACGGCAAACGACTGGGAACGATAAGTCCGATCATCAACCTGAAGGTTTGTCTCATGCGTGCGTTCCTTTTCCAGGGACAAAAGGGGTGTACATAAGCAACCCGGCATCGGCATATTCCGCCGCGGAAACAAAGACCAGTACTTCTGGCCAACAGCAGTATCAAGAGAAACCCCGGCAAGCGTCAGGTAAGTCTTATTGGCTTTAAGAATCCGCCCCTTTCTGTCGTGAATGAACAGAGGAGAATTTATGGCATCAAAAGCATCACCCCACTGTCTTTCGGAAATCAGCAATTCTGCAGTCCGTTCCTTAACCTGCTCTTCCAGGGTTTCGTTTAACGCCAGTATTTCACTGTGACTCTGATAAAGATTCTCCTTGGTTTCCTGTAGTTGGACAATGCTCTTCTCCAGCTTACATTGCGAGGAACGAACCTGGCTTAAGACCAGGATAATAAAACCACAAATAATGATAAAAACAACAACGGTCGAAATGATATCCCGTTTCTGACTAGCCGCCCTGACCTGGTGAGTAGATTGGGTGAGTTGGATCAGGGTTTCGTCAGCCAGGGACACCACCAGCTGTGCCTGCTCACGCATCTGGAACAGTTTATGGCTCACCTCTGTGGCAAAAAAACGTAGATTAAGACCAGCCTGGCGCAAACCTTCAGTCTGCCCATTGTTCAACGCGTTATTGCGGTGTTGAGTCAGATTCAGCGTGCTGTGAACCTGGGTTTGCATATCGTAGAGCAGCTTTTTTAAAGGCTTAAATTGGGCAGAGAATTGGTTTTTTATATCAGGTTGGTAGGTGATGATAAGCGTACCGGTCAATTGAGTCTGCCCATCAGACGACACACTGATCGATCCGCCATGGCTCAGAACATCGGCGGTCGCCGTAATATCCTTGACCAGCGCGTCAATCTCTTCAAGCAACACCTGCGGTTTTTCCGCATCCACAGCAATCAGCATCCTGTAAAAATTGGTGGATATCCTACCCAGGTTATTGACAATCAACTGGCCAAGCTCTTTTCCGTGAGTGGCATTTTCGATTCTCTGATCAAGAAACTGTTCCGTGTCATTCAAGCGTTGCTGATTGTCCAATAACAATAAGAAACCTGCGAAAACAACAACAACAATTAAAACTAAAGGCAATACGCCACGTAAATAATATCGAGAATCAGGGCTCAAAAATAAATCTCCGATATGCGCAGAACAAAATGAGCTTTGGTGAAAATACCTGAAAGGCCAAAAAAAATGGAACCGGGGCAGGCAACATAAGCCCGTTGCTAATAACTACTCATCCCCCAAAAGTAGCTAATGTCAATAGTCTACATTATCTTTGGTGATGTTCAAGAAAGCTGAGCAAGGTATCTGGGCATCATTTAACCACCAACTAAGAGCCATGGTTCTTTCTGCTCCGTTCTGCGCGGCAGGTCCCTGGATAAACAGAGGAGTTCAATCGTGCTCCATCCAGCCAAAAAGCTTTTCCTTTTGATTTTGCACAAATAAAAAAACGCAGGACAAGCAGCTATTGTTAACTGCCCTGCGTTTCAATTGAGCGCACTCTGTGTTTAAGCCTTTAAACAGTCAGTCCTCGTCTCGGCTTTTCTTGAGTCGTTTACTCAGCGCCTGAGGGGTAACACCCAGCAGCTGCGAGGCCAAAGATTGATTTCCATTGGTCCTGGCCAGTGCTTCCTCAACCAGCAGCTGACTCATTTGTTTTAACGTTGGCAATGCTGCGGGAAAGTAAACGTGATCCTTGTCATTATCGCTGGCAGGGGTTTGCATTGATACTGATCCAATAGCACTGCGGAACCGGTTAAGGGACAAGACCCCCTTTTCGTGCAGACTGACGGCATCGTGAATCATTGCGCGCATCTCGCGGACATTCCCCGGAAAATGGTAGGATTCGAACAAGATTAACAGTTCCTGAGGATAGGAGGGTTTGTTCTTCCCCAGTTTTGCCGACACTTCTGCCAGAAAATAATCAAGCAGCAGTGGCAGGTCGTCCTTGCGTTCTTTTAATGACGGCATTTCGACCCGGTGAGAACAGAGGCGATACAGCAGATCCCGGCGAAAAGTCCCTTCCGCTTCTTTTTTATGCAGATTCTGATTGGTCGCGACAACAATGCGGGCCTTGCAGACCTTGGGCTGGTCACTTCCCAGAGGATAATAATCCCCTTCCTGCAACAGCCGTAACAATTTCACCTGAGAAGGCATGGACAAATCCCCGATTTCATCAAGAAACAGTATCCCACCATTGGCCTTCTCAATCATCCCCGAGCGGCTCTGATCAGCACCGGTAAATGCGCCCCTGGTATGCCCGAATAACGTATCGCTGAAAACCATATCATCAAGACCGGCAACGTTTACGGCGACCCATGGTTTTTCCGGGCAAATCAGGTCGTGCATCGCTTTGGCGATGAGTTCTTTACCGGTCCCGCTTTCGCCGGTAATCAGCAGCGGTTCATCACTGGGGGTAATAGCCAGCAGATATTTGAAAATACTACGCATCTTAGCATTATGAGTAACGATGTTCATAAACGCCGGATGATCAACATGGGCGGAATGGAGCAATGTTTCTTTCAGTTTAAGGTTTTCCCGCTTCACTTCTGCCTGCCGCAGAGAGCGCAGAATACCAGAGACAACCCGCTCTCGCTCATCCGTTTTGACATAAAAATCTTCGGCACCGGCTTTGACGCAGCGGATGGCCGTATTGAGCTGATTCATGCCACTGATGATAATGACTGGTAAGGCCGGGTAGCTTTCCTTGATCATTTCCAGCAAAGTCTCACCATTGATATACGGCATGGTCAAATCCAGCAGAACCAGGCTGTAAGATTTGTCGGAAAGCATGCTCATCGCCTTGCGGCTATCACGACATGATTCAACATGATTGATACCCGCTGAAATCTTAAGGGATAACGACAAACTGTGAGCCCATGCAGGTTCATCATCAATAATCAATACAGGGTTTTCAGGGTAAAGGTTATCCATAAAATTATTCATCCTTCTCCCGACAGACAGGCAGCTCAACCCGGAAGGTTGTCCCTTTTCCGACCGTTGACTTAAAACAGATCTGGCCACTATGCTCTTTTATGATACGCGATGACACAGACAGACCCAGCCCAGTGCCGCCTTGCTCACGACGCGTGGTAACGAACGGTTCGAGAATCTGAGACTGGATATTCTCTGGAATCCCCCGGCCTCCATCGCGTACGGAAAAAATAACATGGTCGTTTTCTTTATCATAACAGGTTGACACGCGAATTTCCTGACTTCTGTCGGACAACGCCTGACAGGCATTTAACAGCAGATTAACAATAACCTGTTCAAGGCGGCCTTTAATCCCCATAATCGCAGGCACAGATTCGGCCAACTCAACACTGAAAAAATCGGTCGCTTTTTTCAGAGAATTTTCAACCAGGCGAATCGACATCCGTACAATGTCATTAAGATCAAGTTCGACATCATTCTCCCGCCCGTCCTGACGCGAGAAATCCCCCAAGTCTTTAACAATCTGCTTGATGCGCAACGCCGCATCCGAGGCACAGTCGATCAGTGCTGGTATTTCTGCCAGAGCACTTTCCAAAGGCATTTCCCCCAATTTCCGGCCGGCAAGAAGATCTTTGTTCTCATCAAACACCGCGACAAAGGAATCAAAAAATTCTTTTAAAAATTCACAGTTATAAAGAATCAGAGCATTCGGATTATTGATTTCGTGAGCCACTCCAGCAGCAAGTTCGCCCAAAGCAGCCAAACGAGTGGCCCGGTTGGTGGTTATCTGCAGCTGTTTGATCTCGGTCAAATCGCGTCCCCAGACAATCAACCCCTTGCGTGAACCATCCTCCTCGAAGACCGGCGTCTTAATGACATCAAAAATGCGCTCGCGCCCATCGGTATCGATAATCGACTCCTCGATGCGCAGTGTTGTTCCCGAAGCCCAGCATTGTTCATCACTTCTGCCACAGACAAGGAAACTGCTTGTCAGTTCGGCGGCACTCTGGCGGGCCAAATCGCTATCGGTCATTCCCAGGAAATCGACATTTTCGAGACGAAAAATTCTCAGAGCCGCCTGGTTAGCCAGAATCCACCCACCTTGACTGTTTTTAAAGATAATGAAATCGGGCGTCGTATTGATCAGGGTCGACAGTTGTTCCTCACGCTGCAGAATTTTCGCATTGGCCCGGTGCAATTCAGTCACGTCGCGGGCGTTCACAACAAAATACTCTGCTTGTCCCTGCTTACTGAGGACGGGGGCAGCCTGAACCAGAAAAGTGTGACCAGGAATCATATCATGAACAACCGCTGATGCCTCTTCAAGGGTGTCAATCGTCACCGGTACCGGGCAATCCGGGCTGATCTGATCCTTGCCAAAAACCTGCTGAAATTCTTGTCCCAGCAAACTGCCTTCCTCGCGCCCCAAAAGACGGTAAACTGCTTTATTAGCCCTTAATATGCGCATATCACGGTTCAGTACCAGGACCAGGTTTGACGTTGCATTAATGATCGTATCACGCTCTTCATAGCTGCGGATCATCTCAATTTCCGAGTTCTTCCTGGCGCTGATGTCCTGAACGACACCAAGGATAAAACTGGGTTCGCCGTTGTCATCATATTGAAGCGCAGACAGAGAACTCATATATTTTGTTTCTCCTGCAGGAGTCTCAATTGATAATTCGATACCAACACTGCACTTATCAAGTCGTTCAAGATGCCGGGCCAGCATTACAGTAATCGCCCGTGCCACATCGGCAGAAAACCAGGGAAGAATCGACTCCATTGTCATTGGCCCGACGACAGGATCACGCCCCATCAAATAAAATAGCGAATCGGACCAGAAAACCTCTTTCGTTGCCAGGTTATATTCCCAGGAACCTATTTTTGCCAGATCCTGTACCAGCTTCAGACGCTTTTCACTGTTTTCAAGTTCGCGCCGCGACATCATCAGTTCGGTGATGTCACTGACAACTGTAACCATCCCTTTCAAAGGATTGGTTCGATCAAGTAAACTACCTCTGATCAGAACATCTATTAATGATCCATCTTTTTTTCTGAATCGAGCTGTTGTTGCCGCGATTTCGGCATCCTGCAGCTGAAAGTATAATTCCTGGCCAACTCGCTCATATTCTTCGTCAGACGGATAGACCATGCGCGAATTCTGCCCAAGCATTTCATCAGCGGAATAGCCATAGAGGTTAACCAGATCATTGACCCAAAGGAACTTGCGCTCAGCAATTATTGCCAGACCGATCGGTGCCGTTTTTAAAAAAACCTTAAAGCGGCTCTCAACGTCTTGCGCCACCTTTTGGGTCTCCATCAGTTCCAAAGATTTCTCCTGAAGACGATCCTGTAATAAGTCTCGATACAGCTTCAATTCAAGATGTGTATTGACACGCTGTTTAACGATAGCTGGATCAATGGGTGCAGTAATATAATCCGCCGCTCCCAGCGCCAGACCGGTAGCTTCATCCTCACGGCTATCCTTACCAGTCAGAAATATCACCGGTATCGACTGCAGTTCCGGATCGGATTTAATCTGTTTACAAACCTGGTAGCCATCAGTCCCAGGCATGACAATATTCAACAGAATCAGGTCCGGCTGCACCTTTTTCTGGGTCAATAATGATAATGCGTCGTCACCGTTTGCGGCAAAAAATAGATCATAACCACGTTGAAAGATTGCTTTCAGGATCCCAAGATTCGTAGCATTATCTTCAACAATGAGAAGAGCTCTGTGCTGCTGCTCTGGCATAGATGGACAACCCCCTTAGATTAAATTATCCATATAATATACAACAATTCAGTCTTCTTAAAAGTCAAAAAACATATAAGCTCAACCTGACCTATCACTTTTCTAAATACCCGGCCAGAAAAGCCTGGGACGACCATAATGACCTAAGCCTCAACAACGGGATCTCTGCTCTGACGGTTCACCATAAACACGACAACCAGTAGCAATAAACCAGCCACATGCACATACCAAACGACCGGCCAAAGCAACAGACCAGCAGCAGCCAGAGACAGCAAGCGCGGCAGAATACTGAGTTTTGACTCCATAAAACCTTCGATTCCGGAGGCAAACGCATACAGGCCGAAAAAGGCAAAGAAGAAGATCTGCAGATCACCGATTAAAGTCCCACCGATAAATGGAGTATAGGCAAATAGCAGCGGGACAACGTAAAGTCCCTTAGCCAGTTTCCACGACTGTAGTCCTGTCGCCATCGGTTTGGTTCCGGCAATGGCGGCACCGGTAAAAGCGGCCAAGGCAACAGGAGGAGTGACATTTGAATCTTGGCTCAACCAAAAGACGATGAGGTGTGCTGATAGTAGCGCAAAGGTCAAGGTATGTTCACTCAGCACGGCTTCCCGAACCATACTGGCCATATCGACAGGGATCGCATCAACCAGAGCGCGGGCTGCGGCAGTTGTCATCGGATGACCAATATCGGCAAACCGTTCAGGAACCGCGAGCATAAATATGGCTTTTGCCGTTTCAGGGATCTGACCATCCGCTAAAGCCTGGACCAACAAGCCATCCGCGATCAAGCCATGCAAAGCCGGAGCGGACAAGGTGCCTAGCACAATATAAGCAGCGGTAACCGGGAGTCCCATACCAAGCACCAGGGACGCCAGGGCAATCAGGATAATTGCAATAACCAGACTGTGCCCCGCCCACTCATTAATCATCAAAGAAAAAGTATTGCCGATACCGGCCGTCGCGATAACATTGACTATCAAACCAACCGAACAGAGAAGGATGGCCGTCATGACCATATTGCGCGCGCCTAAAGCCATCGCTTCAATGATCGCCTTGATGCCCATCTTATTTTTGGTGAACCATGATGCCACCACCACGGCAATAATGCTGATACCACCGGCATAAGTCGGGGTAAAACCGTAAATCAGCAGGCCGATCAGAACACTGATCGGAACAATAAAGACGATCCCCCCTTTTTTCAGGACCTCTGCCGCCGAAACTTTTTCCGTATCCATCGCCGTCACAAAGCTGCGCTTGGCTTCAATACGGACAAAGAAGGCTACCGTAGCGAAATAAAGAATTGCCGGTAGAATGCTGACCAGGACAATAGTGTTGTAGGATATCTGGGTATAGGTCGCCATGACAAAAGCTCCCGCCCCCATGATCGGCGGCATCAGCTGACCTCCGGTAGAGGCTGCGGCTTCAGTGCCGGCGGCAAAGGTAGCGGGGAAACCGGCACGTTTCATGAGCGGAATGGTAATAACCCCGGTTGACGCCGTATTGGCCACCGCCGAACCGGAAATCGTCCCCATCAGTCCTGAAGCAAGGACAGCAACCAATCCTGGCCCGCCTACCATTCTGCCAGCCACGGCGCGGGCCAGGTCGATAACAAATTCCCCCGCCCCAGAGTGCAGCAAAAAAGCGCCGAACAGAATAAACATAAAGACATAGGTCGAAGAGATAAGCGCAATGGTACCGAACAACGCATCGTCGCCATAAACGCTGCGGAACAGGATGGTTTCAGCGGAAAGGCCGGCAAACTTGAAAACCCCTGGAATTTCCGTTCCCCACCAGCCAACATAACTTAAAGCAATGAGAATCAGAACCGGGATAAACCAGCCAGCTACGCGGCGGGTAAATTCAAGAGCACTGAGGATCAGGACGATACCGGCAATCCATTCCGCCTGGTCCAGGCGTACGCCACGCGCATAGATCGCATCCTCCATGGCTATCATATAGATCGCCGAACCGGCAGCGGCACAACCAAGGATCAGGTCAGGAATACGCCAGGCCAGGGTCGGGTCTTTCCGCATCGGATAAACCCAGGCCGCGATCAGGGCGAAGCCGGAAAAATGCAGGGAGTTCTGCCACAGAGAAGGGAGTAAGGAAAACACATTGAACCAGATATGCAACGAAGAGACAGCTACTCCGAGTATTAATATCACCTTGGATTCAGGTTTAAACAGACTGGTTTCTTCGGTAGACATAAATAATCGACTCCATCATAGACAGTGCTGAGGTACAAACAAGATACGGCCACCCCGTAACAGAGTGGCCGTATTAGAGCATGCGGACCTGATTACTTGGCGATCAGCCGATCTGGAACCTTGATGCCAACCTCCTGATAATACTTCAGAGCCCCCGGATGTAACGGCAGCGGCAAACCGGAGATAGCTTTTTCAATGGACATCGCCTTGGTCGCGCCATGAATCGCTTTCAGGAATGCTAGATTTTCATAGATCGTCTTGGTGATTTTATAGACAGCATCCTCATCGACATCTGCACGGACAGACAGAAAATTCGGCTGAGCAATGGTATTAATCGGTTTTTTCTGGCCAGGATAGGTATCTGCAGGGATTACGTAACGGGTCCACAGATCAAGACCTCCGTTGGCCTTCTCCATCTGTTCATCAGTGAAATCGAGGACAACCATGCCGTCACCCATGTTGGCCATCCCCTTGGTAATGGCACTTGCTGGAACCCCGGCAGGAATCCCGAATCCGGAAATCTGACCGTTCTGCATGGCATCGACAGTCGGCCCGTAGCCGACATAGATCAGCTTGAAATCGGTGTAGATGTCGATACCAAGGTTTTTGAGAATCACCTCGTTGGAACCGATCGTCCCGGAGTTCTTGCTACCCATCGACAGGGTCTCACCTTTCATAGTGACCATATCGGCGATCGTCCCTGTTTTAGCAAACTTCTTGAGAACCCCGAAATGTTCAACGTTCTGCCAGAGCATTGTGATGGAACGCAAATTTTTCTGAGGCCCCTCATTGGCTATCGGGCCGGTTCCATTCCAGGCATAGGCCCCAAAGAGGCCCTGCAGAATCGAAAATTGTACCTCGTTATCGCGCATCAGCTTGATGTTCTCCCCGGAGCCGGCGGAATTAATAGCGGACATGCCGATCTTCTCGGTGGGCTGCAACTTGACTTTGACCAGAGTTGACAGAGCAACCCCGACCGGATAGTAAGTCCCCCCGGTGGACGCGGTGGCCATAAGGTAATTGCGCTCTGTGGGGGCTGCATAAACGCTAAAACACGAGACAACAAAGAGTATCAGTGCAACAATCGTCAGGTTTCTAAGTCGCTTCACTATCGGCATCGCTTTTCTCCTTATCAGTTAAGTGATTAAGCAGACAGGAACTGCGTATACGCAGGTGAAAAACGTGATATATCAAATCATACCTATTAAATGTAACATAGTTATATAATTTAAAAACCACCGGGACTGAAATAATCCTTCTTTTGGAACATCGCAATCAAAAAAAAATCCGCAGAAGCACGGCTCCTGCGGATCAGTTGGAACAAATATAACGGTAAGTATTCAGAAGGAAAACAACTTAGGCCTGCTTCAGAAAAGGCTGCTGAGCCTTCTTGAAAGCAGAATCTCTCACGATCAACAGAATAACAATGGCAATGCCAAACACCATCCCGGTTAACCGAATTGGCCAGGATGGAAAGAAACATAAACAGCCGGTGGCAACCATAAGGACCTGGCTCCAGGTCGCTAGCTTAGATTGGAAATAGCCGGCAAAACCGACCGACAATAAATACGCCGCGACAAGAGAGGAACAGATAACACCGGCAATTTCAAACCAGCTCCCTTGCATCAAAAGCACAGAGTCATAAGCAAAAGCAAAGGGAACAATAAAAGCAACCACACCAATGCGCATCGCAGTCACGGCGATCTTCATCGGATTATCACCGGCAATGGTTCCCGCAGCGAATGATGCCAGGGCAACCGGTGGTGTCATGTTCGACAACACAGCGAAGTAGAAAACAAACAGGTGTGCGTTTAGGGGCTCAAACCCAAGCTTGGTCAGACTACTGACGCCCAGGGCTGCAGCAATGATATAGGCAGAGGTGGTCGGCAGCCCCATGCCGAAAACAACGGCCAACAGAGCAATCAGGATCAGAGCCAGGAAGCTTGAGCTACCTGACATAGCGGAAATCAAGGCTCCAATTTTAAACCCGATACCAGTCAGCGCGATAGAACCGATAACAATACCAGCCGAAGCACAGGCTATGGCGATAACCGGCACCGATTTGCCCGCCATGATCAGAGCTTCAACCAGACGTTTTGGCCCCATCTGGCAACCACGGTTGAGCAGCGACACGGCCCAGGCCAGAATAACACCGATCAAACCAGCCAGCATCGGAGTTTTCCCCATCAACAACGCCACAACCAGCACCAGAATCGGCAACAGCAGGAAACTGCGCTTAAAAACATGAGACCAGCGTGGCAGCTCTTCTTCCTTGAGACCGACAAAACCATCACGCTTTGCAACATAATGAATCATCAGCAAGGCGGTGCCATAGTACAGCAGTGCCGGTAGCAACGCAGCGATCATAATGACCTTGTATTCAACCCCAAGATAAGCTGACATGACAAAGGCACCGGCCCCCATCAATGGTGGCATCAACTGACCACCGGTGGACGCCATGGTCTCAATACCACCAGCTAAGTGAGGTTTGAAACCGGTACGCTTCATCATTGGAATGGTAAAGTTACCGGTTGAATACACATTGGCTACCGCAGAACCAGAAATAGAGCCAAACAGACACGAACTGACGACAGCAATTTTAGCCGGCCCACCGATGGACTTTCCGGCGATACGCGAGGAGAATTCCATGAACCAGGGGCCGACCCCACTGACTTCAAGGAAGGCTCCGAAAATCAGGAAAATGACAACATAGGTCGATGAAACACCAAGAGGCATAGAAAAAATACCATCTTGAGTCAGGAACAATGACTCGACCACTTCACGCAAAGTGAAAACCTCGCCACGCAGCATCCCCGGGAAATACTCACCGAACAGCATGTAGACGGCAAAGAAACTGGCGATAATGGTTAGTGGCCAGCCAAGCAAACGCCGGGTTGCTTCGATCAGCAAGACAACAAGAATGACCCCAAGCACCAGCTGCGTATCGGTAACCGGATCGATCTGGGCAGTCCGGAATAGAATTTCTTCAACATTCACAATAGCGTAAACGCCAGGGGCCAATGAGATCAGAGCCAGCAGATAGTCATAGAACGGAACCCTGTTCGTTGGTGACTTGTTACTAAACGGCCAGTAGATAAAAGCAATGGGAAAAACCCAGCTCAGGTGCATCATGCGTTGCATCCAAGCTTCAAGCACGCCGAATGCTGCTGTATAAAGGTGAAAACAAACGCCCAGAATCAGCCAGGCACCAAGAATGTAATTCAGGACTTTATTGTCAAATTCCCTCATCAGGAACTCCTTACTTCGAAAAACCGGGGCCAGGAGGCCCCGGACGGATCATGTCTATTATTTATGAGCTTCAAAATATGCTTTAGCCGCAGGATGCATCGGTAACTTTTTGGCAATGGCGCTTTCAGCAGAGAAATCAGCGAAGTCCTTGATGGTTGTTCCCAAGTTGTCTTTGTTCTCAAGAATCGTTGCAGCCATTTTGGTTACGACATCATCAGGCAGGTTTTTACGAACAACACAGACAGTAAAATCACCGACGGTCGGAACTTTTTCTTTGACACTTTTGTAAATACCAGGCTCAACGTAGTGCGTACCGGTTCCATAAGCATCGCTTAAGGCGGTAAGAGCCTGATCATCGACCGGCAGGATAACAATTTCAGTCTGGCTTTCGATATTCATGATGATCGAAGCAATTTTACCAACCGAGAAAGCAAACATGTCAATGTGGTTATCGGCAATCAGGCCAGCACCGTCAGAATAGGAAGCGAATTCAACCTTGCCGCCGTTCTCTTTGATTTTTTTCCAGTCGGTGCCATAACCAAGGTCGAGCAGAGAGCTGACCACAAACTCAGAAGAGGACCCCGGCTTCAGACTGGCAATTCTCAGTTTTTCTACCGCCAGTGCGTCCTTCAGGGTCTTAATATTGTTGGCTTCGACAAAATCTTTACGGGCAATGAAGTAAGTGATTTGCGGATAGAGGTTGGCCAGCACTACGGCATTTTGCACTGGCTCCTTGAATTTCCCTTTTCCTTTGGTTGCAGCACCAAGCAGTGAACCAACGGTGAAACCAAGGTCAGCCTTGTCTCGGTCAACGTTGACAACGTTCGAGACACCGCCACCAGTAGAACTTGAGGTGTTCATTCCGGCTTTACTGAAGTAGGAACTGATAGCACCACCCAGAACAAACCAGTTGCCTCCTTGTGGGCCAGAGACAAAACGATAGTTGGCGGCAACCGCCAGGGTCGGCACAAGAACCAGCAAGATGACGAGAGTTGACAGGAAACGTTTCATACTTTTCTCCTTAATCCGATTTCAGCTTGGGATGAAGCACGCATAACGTGCAGTTAACAAGGGCAAGCAACTGCAGCTAGGTTAAGCCTCACAGTTACTTCGCTATATAATTGCTTATGAATCGCCGAGGAACGGGAGAAGGACGTGGTCGCGAAGAGCTGGACAGATTCACGCCGTGGCAGAAAGGTCTGGCGACTCCCGGTAGAGTTGATTCGGAAATTAACTATTACAAAGGGCGTGCCAGCTTGACGGAGGCTTTTAATACGGGGTTTTACCAAGCAGAAAGGGAAATTTTGAGCAAAATCTTGCCGACCTCAAAACACCCACAGGCAAAATCTTGCCGATGGGCGCATAATTACATGAAGTCTTTCCGATCAAGTCCAAAACGCGACATTTTTTCATTCAGCGTTCGGCGTGGCAGGTCGAGCTCTTCCATAACCGCCTGGATATCCCCATGGTGTCGATTCAGGGCCTGTTCCAGCAATAGCCGCTCGTGCTGGCGCAACTGGTCCTGCAAAGAGAGCGAATTGTTACCTGCTCCCTCTTTGAGAGGCTGCTGCAGAATTTCCCCCAGGCGCTGGTCCTGGGGCAGAGAGGAAAGCACGTAACGTTCAGCGATATTCTTCAGTTCGCGGATATTCCCCGGCCACTCATGTGACAGTAGCAGGCCAAGGTCCCGACTGTGCAAGACAACTTCAGGTCGGCGGTAATCCGTTGCCGCAAGCCCCGCAAAATAGTCAAACAGCAAGGGGATGTCCTCTTTGCGCTTGCGCAATGGCGGGACCCGTAATTCAACGACATTAATCCGGTAGTACAAATCTTCGCGAAAATTACCCGCAGCGCACTCAGCTAGCAGGTCATGATTGGCCGCGCAGATCAAACGCAAATCGAGCGGCTGCGTTTCATTGCTGCCAATCCGGGTTATTTCCCGTTCCTGCAGCGCGCGTAAAACCTTCACCTGCAGAGCTAACGGCATGCTGCCTATTTCATCAAGAAACAACGAGCCGCCGTGGGCATATTCAAAGCGCCCGATGCGCCTCTGATCCGCCCCGGTAAATGACCCTTTCTCGTGGCCGAACAGCTCTGATTCAAAAACCGTTTCGGGAATAGCGCCACAGTTGACCGCGACAAACCGCCCTTTACAGCGGGAGCCAAACTCATGCAAACAGCGGGCGACAATTTCTTTACCGGTACCTGTTTCCCCCAAGATCAATACTGGGGCATCGGTTGCGGCGATATCCATGATTTCATCACGCAAACGCCTGATCGCGTCACTGTTACCAATCAATTTATGCTCGATATCCGTACCATTGCCAGCCAGTTTCTCTTTTAAGGCACGATTTTCCATCACCAGCTGGCGCTTTTCACTGGCCCGGTCGACGACCTCCAACAAGCGCTCCGGCTCGAACGGTTTTTCAATAAAATCGTACGCCCCGGCACGCATGGCACTGACCGCCAAATCAACTGCGCCGTGAGCAGTGATCAGGACAACAGGAATATCGGGGTCCAAAGCATTGATACTGGCCAGAAATTCCATGCCATCCATCCTCGGCATTCTGACATCGGTCACGACAACTCCGGTGAACCCCGGGGTCAGTGCCTCCAGGGCACTACGGGCATCAGCAAAGCTGAGCACCTTGTAATCGCACAATTCCAGCCATTGTGCTGTGGCCACACGCAAATCATTGTCATCATCAACCAGCAACAGAAGCTTTTCATTCGTGTATTTCATAAGCCATTATCCTGCCCCGCCATAGGTAATCTCACTTGCATACAGGCTCCACCTTCCCCGGGATTGTGTGCCTTGATAGTTCCCCCCAGATCGGAAATGATCCGGTAGGTTATCGACAGCCCCAACCCCAGTCCTTCCCCGACATCTTTAGTCGTTACAAAGGGGGTAAAAATATCGTCAATCACGTCAGCACCAATACCAGGACCATTATCTTTGACACTGATAACCGCCTCACCGTTTTCGGTTGTCATAGCCACCATCACCTGTTTATGGTCCCGGCCACGCATCGCATCGACGGCATTGGTAACCAGGTTGACCAGAACCTGTTTAATCTTACTGCGCTCAGCATAAACAATCAGAGGCTCTGACAAACAATCCTTGTGCAGCGCAACCTCATGCTCTTTGAGCAATGGCTGCACCATAATCACCACATCGTCAAGACAATCCTGTAAGCAGACTTTTTCTTTGAGCTTTGGTGATTTATGGGCGAATGATTTCAGCTGAGTGGTAATGGATGCCATATGCTCAGTGATTCTGGCAATCGCCTTCAATGTTTCAGCGGCCTTATCTGGCTGATCACGCTCAAGCAGTAAGCGGCAACTGGCCGCATGGGTACGAATTGCAGCTATCGGCTGATTCAGCTCATGGACAATACCCGCAGCCATATGTCCCAGAGCGGCCAGCTTGCCGGTTTGCACCAGTTCATTCTGGGCCTCCCGCAGCGCTTTTTCAGTCTTGACCCGCTCATCAATTTCAGCCTGCAGACGAATATTGACCTTACGCATGACTTCGGCTTCCTTGGCCTTGCGTCGTGACATCTTTTTCTGGCTGCGCTCCCGCAGGTACATACCGGTGGCAAGGAATAATAACGACAGGACAGTACCGATGATCAGCACCGATTTCTGCCGCTCTTCGGCCACTTCCAGGGGGAGCAGCTGATGAATATGCCAGCCCCGCTCTACAAGTTCACGAGAGAGCACCAGATAGTTCTTACGCCCCATGCGAACCAGTTGCTGCCCTTCACCCAAAGTACGGATTTTGCTGAACGGTAGTAAAGACAGATCATGATTGCCATATTGCTTGGTTGCCAGGATACTCTCTATCTGATCAGCAGTAAGTGGTGTCATGGTGCGATAGCGCCAATCGTTACGGCTCGATAAAAACACCACGCCATTAATATCGGTAACCAGTACCGTCTCTCCCCCTTCATGCCAATCATCCTGCAAGGGCGCCAGATCCACCTTAACGACAACAGCTCCGGCAAAAACGTCTTCAATCGCAACCGGATAAGACATGAAGTACCCTGGCTGACCTGTCGTTGCGCCGATACCAAAGTACCAACCACGATGCCCCGCCTTGGCAGACAGGAAATAAGGGCGAAAACCATAATTCTGCCCTGTATACGTCAAGGGTTCACGCCAGTTACTGGCCGCCAAAGTATTCCCATTGACATCCATTACGTATAACGCTTCAGAACCAGCCTCCAAATTGAGGGACTCGAGATAATAATTGGTCCCATCGATAGTACCATTTCCGGCCAGCAGTCCCCTGACCTCATTACTGCGAGACAGGACAAAAGGCAGGTATGCATAGCGACTGAGGGCGGCCCGCAGAGTCCGTATGTAAAGAGTGACCCGGTCACCACCCGTTTCAATCTGGTTTTCAACCGCGTCATTGTAAGTCCAACGCGCTGCGGACCAGACCAATACACTCACCAGCAGAATACCGATAACTGCGAGTCCAATTGTTTTGTTTAAAGGTCGCATACTTACCTTCAAAATTCAGTATAAACAGTCATAATCTGGAACTCTGGACGATTTTACACTAATCACAAATTTTAGATAACGCCCTTCCGGAAATGTGACAACACAAGGAAAATCTTCCGGTTGGCCACAAACATAGATGGTTTTCAGCTCACTGCCACACGCCAAGGCTCCTTTGCGCAACTCCTTGAGGTAATCTTCGCTGGTCACTTTCTGATGATTTGATGAACTGATCAGTAACCCGCCCGGTTTCAGCAGGGGAAGCGTTGCGGTCACAAGTTTTGCCGTCCCCCCCTGGGTGGAAAAACGACTTTTCTTGGTTGTTGAAAATGATGGAGGATCGAACAGAATGACATCGTAAAATTGTTTCATATTCGCCATACGGGTTAATTCGGCAAAGACATCCCCGACGACAAAATCGTGCTGGCGTGGGTCAATGTTATTCAGCTCGAAATTTTCCCGGGCCACATCAAGATACTTTTTCGAGACATCAACGCTGGTAACGCGTAAGGCTCCGGTACTGGCAGCAGCAACGGAAAACGCCCCGGTAAAGGCGAACAGATTCAAAAAAGTCTTCCCCTTCACACGCTCCATGACTTCTTTGCGATTACGCCTTTGATCAGGGAAAATTCCCGTATTGAGCCCTTCACGCAAATCAACCAGGTAGTTCAGCCCGTTTTCTCTGACGATCATCGGCACCGGGGCTTTATCCCCATAAATCACCTGGCTATAATCTTTATTCCGACTTTTTGCTTCAAGCGCGCGGGTTTCCTGGGGACGCAACTTGCGGTAAATACCACGCGGCTGAAAAACCTTTCCCAAGGCATCTTTAATGGCTTCCAGATAATTATCCCAGGCGGCGGTGTAAAGTTGGAGCATCAGGTAATCTCCATAGCGATCAACCGTCAATCCGGGCAAGCCATCACCTTCCCCATTAACCAGCCGGTAAACGTTCGAGTCCCCCAGCAATGCATGAGCACGTAGGCACCGAGCCTCGGAAAACCTTTCCTCCAGCCATTGACTCATGGATTTGATGGTGCCACGGCTCAATACCCTGGCGACAATGCGGTCATCCGGATCATACAGCGCCGTGGCAAGATGCTGTTTGCGCTCATCGACCAACGCGATCAGATCTCCTGCTGCCCCCCCTGTCCACACTTTTGTATAGCGGTCGGCAATCACCCAGGGATGACCAAGCTGCAACATGCGAACGGTTTCAGGGCCGACCTGAAAATTTTTCATGAAAACTCCTTACTCAAAAACCATTGAAAAGATCAAAAAAAAAGATCATATAGGCACAGCAAAACAATCAGACACGTTTATCCTGAATGTTCTCTGATGTTTTTTTTCTGTGCCCCTTGACAAGGAGGGGCTCAGAAAAAAATACTGTAAAGGTAAAATTTTGCCAAAACATTTATTTTTAAATGTATAATAACCTGAAGAAACTCTTGAGGTGCTAGAGAATGGATAATAAGTTTAAAAATCAGGTCCGCGAACAATTTGGCAAAACGGCAGCAGCATATGTCGAAGCCACTCATTTTGCTGGAGGCAAAGATCTGGAAGAAGCCGCCAGGTTACTAAAACCGACGGCAGAAGACAATATGCTCGATGTTGCATGTGCCGGCGGACATATGGCTCTGTTCTTTGCACCCATGGTTCGCCAGGTGGTTGCTTCGGACCTGACTATGCAGATGCTGAAAAAGGCGCAGGAGCATATTGCGGAAGAAGGTAGTGTTGACAATGTTATCTTTCGTGAAGCGGATGCCGAAGACCTCCCCTTCCCGGCTGGCTCATTTACTCTGCTGACCTGCCGGATCGCATCACATCATTTCCCTGATGTCCCCCGTGCCCTGCGTGAATTTCACCGGGTGTTAAGACGCGGTGGGCGCATGGCAATTATTGACACACTGCTCCCGGCGGATCCTGAAATCGCCGAGTTTTTCCAGACCATGGAAAAAATGCGTAACCCGACACATATCAAAGCCTTCAGTGAGCAGGAATGGCGCCAGATGGTTGAAGATGCGGAATTGATTCTGCAGGAGATCCAGGTAATCCCCAAAACTCATGATTTTCAGGAATGGGTCAAAACCGCTGGCCTCAACCGTACCAAAGCCCAGGCACTGAATAAATTTTTCATGGACGCTTCCCCCAAAATCCATGATTTCTTCAAAATCGAATCGTTTGCCGGGGAAGTCGAAAGCTATACGGATCAGAAATTGTTGATCTACGCGACCCGCAAAGAAAAAGAAAAGAAATAGATGATCAGGGCAGAGAGACCACTCTGCCTTTTTTGTATGATCGAGCTGAGTCATGTGCCTGATTCTCTTCGCTTATCACTATCATCCCCGTTATCCACTTATTGTCGCGGCCAACCGTGATGAATATTACCGGAGACCTACTCAGTCCTGTCATTGGTGGCAAGAACGTTCAAATCTACTAGCCGGAAAAGATCTGATGGCCGAGGGCACCTGGATGGGCATAACACGTCAGGGGCGGTTTGCTGCGATTACCAATGTCAGAGACACTCGGCAGCGGAGCAGCCCAAAGTATTCACGGGGTAAACTACCACTAAGCTACTTGACAGAATCAATTGGCCCGCAGCAGTTCTATTCACAGCTCATCACGTCTGCAACAGATTATCAGGGGTATAACCTGCTGTTTGGATCAGCTGACGAGCTTTGCTATTTTTCTAATCGCAGCGCTCATCTGTCGCCCATCGAACCTGGTTTGCATGGTTTAAGCAATGCAAGCCTGAACACACCATGGCCAAAAATCACAACAGGCCTGGCTAAACTGCAGCAGATCCTCACAACAGAAGAACCCGATGTAAACGCTATTTTCAGACTGCTGGAAACACGTATTATCGCAAACGATTCCGAACTGCCCGATACAGGAGTAGGCATCGAACGCGAGCGCCTGCTGGCCCCAGTTTTCATTGAAAGCGCCGATTACGGCACACGCAGTTCCCAAATTCTACTGATAGACAAAAACAAAAACGTGCGGCTGTATGAAAAAGAAAGGGCCCCGATTAAGGGCCCCGTTAAGAGTTTCAATTTTCACATAAGCTAAGAAGTCACTATTGACCGGCTCCCGCTTCAGGTACAACAAAAACCTCCACGCGCCGATTACGCGCCCGCCCCGCAGCGCTATCGTTGCTGGCCAGGGGTTCCAGTTCTCCGTGCCCTTCGGTTCCCAGACGCGTCCGTGCAACGCCGTGTCTTATCAAATAATCAGCAACCGCATTTGCCCGCCGCAGTGACAGGTCCAGGTTATACCGCTCAGAGCCGATACTGTCGGTATGCCCGACAATAAGGATCTGGGTTTGTGGGTAACGAACCATGATGTCAGCAATCTTGTTAAGGGACGAATAGAAGGTCGATTTCAACGCCGCAGAATTAAAATCAAAAGAGACTTCACTGCTCATAGTCAGCTTGAGGATTTCGTTCTGTTGCCGCTCAATCTCGATCTGATGCTGTCGCTGTTCAGCCGCCAGCTGCCGTTCAAATTCAGCCTGCTGCTTGTCCATGTAAACTCCAGCGCCAGCCCCCAAGGCGCCACCTGCTGCGCCACCAATTAAGGCACCGCGCAATGCACCACCGGAGTGATCGTTGTGATAACCAATCAGGGCACCGGACAACGCCCCGACAATAGCACCAATTCCTGCACCTTTTTGAGTGTTTCCATAACCTGTATTGGCCGCACATGCTGTAAGGGTAAAAACAAGCAAACCTGCAAAAAAAATATTTCTTGTCATACATTTCATTTTACTTCTCCTTCTTAAGGTCCAAATTTTCGTCAGCAAAGAAAGTAAAACGATCTGTGGCGAAATGCAATAATCCGTACAAAAAAAGGGAGCCATAAAGGCTCCCTGGAAAATCGAATATGATAATCGAAAAACAGTGATCTATTTGATGCCGGCGGCATCTTCCAGCATTGACGTTGTAACAGATTTCGGCCGTTCGATACCGTAACCAAGGGCCCGGTCCCAGGTAATGTTGGCAAGGCAACCAAGAGCCCGGCCGATACCAAACAGAACCGTATAAAACTCGTATTGGGTAACACCATAGTACCACTGGATAACCCCAGACTGAGCATCAACGTTAGGCCAAGGGTTCTTCGCCTTACCATGTTCCTGCAGAACGCCAGGGGCTACATCGAATATCATGCTGACCAGTTTAAACAGCGGGTAGTCTTTGAGGCCCGGAGTTTTAAGACAGAACTCACGCTGAGAGGTGTAGCGCGGATCGGTCTTACGCAGCACAGCATGCCCGTATCCCGGCAGAACCTGACCGCTGTTCAGAGTTGCCCACAGAGCTTCCCTAAGCTTCTCTTCAGTTGGAACTTCACCACCAAGACGCATCATGAAATTCTGTGTCCAGCGCAGCACTTCCTCATTGGCAAGACCGTGGAGAGGGCCAGCCAGACCGTTGATACCGGCACTGTAAGAATAATAGGCGTCAGAAAGAGCCGACGCAACCAGATGCGTTGCATGGGCGGAAACGTTACCGGACTCATGATCAGAGTGAATGATAAAATACATGCGGGCAACGTCATCATATGGGGCATCAATCCCCATCATACGGGCAAAGTTGCCACCTAAGTCCAGATCAGGATCCGGCGCGATATGGGTATCTCCCTTGTACTTCATGCGATAAATATAGGCCCCCACGGCGGGCAGCTTGGCCATCAGGTTATTGGCATCCTCATACATATCTTCCCAGCAGGTCATCTTATTGAACTTACCGGACGAATAGGTTGCGCCAAAGACCGAGTCGCGCTGCATGGCCAGAATAGCAGAAGAGAACATGGCCATAGGGTGAGAATCGCGCGGCATCGCTCTGAGGACATCAACAACATATTCCGGCAGCTGGGAACGTTTTTTCCAGTCGGCAACAACTTCAAGGGTCTGTTCCATAGTCGGCACATCACCAGTCAGAAGCATCCACCAGAAACCTTCAACATAAGGATATTCGCTTCCAGGAACTTTTGGCAGTGCAGCAAATGTTTCTGGAATGGTCAAACCACGGAAACGGATGCCTTCCATCGGATCAAGGTAAGAGATGTCGGTAACCAGACACTTTATGCCACGTGCGCCACCAATCGCCTGACCGATAGTCACATCTCCAAGACTTACATCTGCATACTCTTTCATTAACCTGGCAGTACGGGGACGATGCTCAGCAATCTTCTTTCTTAAGACGTCTTTCAATGTGGACATATGCTCTCTCCTTTTAATAAGGGGTTGAAACCGTCGCAAGGTTCCAAAAGTCACAGATAAATTCTACATTACAATGACAAAATAGCAGCTTCATTCATTCCGAAAATTTCAAACATGCCCGCCCGAACAGTTTTTTATTTTTACCAGAAAAGAAATCGTGCGACCGCTAAAAAAGATCAATTATACAGCCAACAAACCTTCCATCTCTTTATTTTCCAAATATCGTTCTATCAGTACGGTGAAAAATTGTCAAGATCAATCAACACAAAGTATTCAAATATAGTAAATACCATAAAGCGCATAGAGGTCAAGAGGCCCCCAATTTTTACTTGCCCTTCCTGCAGATACTGGTAGAATGCCTAATTCTTATGCAAACCAAAAATCAAAACATACATTCTTTGCTCCTCAGCTCACCTGTGATCATCGCCCCTATGGCCGGCATCACCAACCTGCCCTATCGCAGAATCATGAAGTCATTCGGAGCCGGACTCGTCTTTTCTGAAATGGTCAGCGCCAACGGCCTGATCAGAGATGGAAAAAAAACCAAAGAACTGCTCCTTTCGCACCCAGATGAAGCCCCTCTTGGCATCCAGCTGTTCGGAGACGACCCCAAAGTACTGGCCCAGGCAGCAAGCATGATGGTTGAAGAAGGAGCCCTGCTCGACATCAACATGGGCTGCCCGGTTAAAAAAGTGATCCGTAGCGGCGCAGGCAGCGCACTGCTCAAGACACCACAGCTCATCGCCAGAATCTGCTCAGCAGTGCGCAAAGCCTATCCGGGGCCATTAACCATCAAGATCCGTTCAGGCTGGGACGATTTATCCCTGAACTACCTGAAAGTCGGACATATTGCCCAAGAAGAAGGAATTGATGCCATCACCCTGCACCCCAGAACCAGATCTCAGGGCTTTTCTGGACAGGCCAATTGGCAACATATCGCAGAGCTTAAAAATTCAATAAATATACCAGTGTTTGGAAGTGGCGACATTACCACTCCAAAAGATGCCATAAAAATGCTCTCGGAAACCCATTGTGACGCTGTCATGATCGGTCGGGGCGGATATGGGAACCCCTGGTTGATTGCCAATATAAATGAATTATTAAACGACCAGCCCCTCAGCGTTCCGACCATCGCTGATAGATTGGCAACAGCACTTAACCATATCCACATGTATGAAGATCTTTTTGGAGAAAAGAAGACTATTCTGGATATGCGCAAGCATCTTTGCTGGTACGCGCGGGGCTTACAGGGGGCTAGCCATTATCGCGTTGCCCTGCAGAAAACTGACAGCCTTGAGCAGACCATCACCCTGACAACCACTTTTTTCAGCCAGGCGAGCACGGAAGAATGATTAAGTCCAAAAAACTAACCCCAACCGAATACGCCATGATCCTGGAAAATATCGACGATGCCGTTATCGGAGTAGATCAGCAGGGAAACATCAACCTGATCAATCCTTCGGCTCAGAGCTTTACGGGTCGCTCTGAAAAAAGCAGCCTGGGAAAATCCTTTTTTGACTGCTTTGACTGGCAAGAGACCTTATGCTACATGACGCGCAAGGTCCTGGATGAAGGACGCTCCATTTCCGATCACGAAACGGTCAGCCTCAGGCCTAGCGGTTCCAGAAGAGCACGTCCCGTCAGCGTGACCGCCTCCCCCATATTTTCAACCCAAGGTCCACAACAAGGTGCTGTTATTATTCTTCACGACCTGACCCAGGTCCGCTCCCTGGAAGAAGCGGTACGCCATGCTGACCGCCTGACCATGGTCGGAACCATGGCTGCCGGACTCGCCCATGAAATTAAAAACCCCCTCGGAGGCATCAAAGGTTCCGCCCAACTACTGCAGATGGAATTGGGCAACAACAGTGAGCTGCAGGAATACACTCGTCTGATTATCCGCGAGGCGGAACGTGTAAACCGTATTATTGAAGAGTTGCTGGATCTGGCTCATCCACGCAAAGCCTGTTTTCAAACGGTTAACATCAATCAACTTCTCGACGAAATAATCAGCCTGCAAAAAAACTCGGTCAATTCCCGTGGTATCAATTTTCGCTGGCAACTCGACCCAAGCCTGCCTGAAATTCCTGGCGATCCGGACCTGTTGACCAGACTGTTTTTAAACCTGATCAAAAACGCCTGTGAGGCAACAGCAGATAATACAGAGATTTTTCTTGAAAGCCGCATCGATGCTGAATATCATCTATCTTTACCCGGCACAAGACCAACACCAATGGTTCTTATCAGCATAAGAGATCAGGGCCCTGGCATCAGCCAGGAAGAGATTGAGCAGATTTTTACTCCCTTTTACACGACCAAAACCGGAGGGAATGGACTCGGTCTGCCAATCTGCCAAAAAATTGTTTCCAACCATGGAGGATTGTTACATTTTGAAGAAGGGGCCGAAGGAGGGACCTGCGTCCAGGTGTCCCTGCCCTTGTTCAACAATCGTCTGTAATTAATATATCCAGCCGGTACTTCCGGACCGTGCACATCATGTTTCTGATTTGAAAATCGCCATATTAAATCTGCGCCCCCAGAGAACAGCTGAGCACAGAACCCTACGTATGATGTCTTTTCGATCAGCAACAAAATACTTATTGAAATGAGGAATATGAATGGCCATAAAACGCATCCTTGTTGCTGATGATGAAGAGAGTATCCGTTGGGTTCTCTCTAAAGCGCTAAAAAAGCAGGGGTTTACAGTAGATCTCGCCGAAGACGGCTCTCAGGCACGCAATATGGCCCGGCGCAATCATTATGATCTGGCGGTTCTGGATATCAAGATGCCCGGTATTCAGGGGCTCGACCTGCTCAAACAATTTCGCGCAGAGCATCCGGATACACTGGTCATCATCATGACGGCAGAAGCCACTATGGAACATGCTGTCACCGCAATGAAAAACGGTGCCTATGACTATCTGACCAAACCTTTCGATCTGGCAGCTCTCGATGCCATCATATTGAAAGCTGAAAAAGCTGCGGAAGTAACAGAACAGATCGACCAGCTTAAAGAAGAGCTACAGGGGCAGTTCAGCTTTGGCCGTTCCATCATTGGCAACAGCCAACTCATGCAGGAAGTATACAAAACCCTTGGCCGGGTCGCCGAGTCGGACATAACGGTTCTGGTGACCGGTGAGAGCGGTACGGGCAAAGAATTGATCGCCAGAGCGATCCATATCAACAGTAAACGGATTGGTAAACCGTTTATTGCCCTGAACTGTGCAGCGATCCCCCATGAATTATTGGAAAACGAATTATTTGGACATGAACGCGGTGCCTTTACAGGAGCAACCGACCGGAAAAGCGGCAAGTTTGAACAAGCAGAAGGTGGCACCCTGTTTCTCGATGAAATCGGCGACATGCCCCTCGATCTACAAGCAAAACTCCTGCGCGTCCTACAGGAAAAAGAGATCACCCGTACCGGTGGCAGCCAGACCATTAAGGTAGATGTCAGAATTGTCGCTGCAACAAATCAGAATATTTCCGAGATGGTCAAAGAGAAAAAATTCCGTGAAGATCTTTATTATCGTCTTAACGTTGTGCCGATCAGTCTGCCGCCCCTGCGCCAACGTAAAGACGACATCCCCATGCTGGTTGATTTCTTTTTACAACGAGCCAAACAAGACCTAGGAATTGAGGTTATGGAGTGCAGTCCTGAGGCAACCTCCAAGCTGAAAAACTACAATTGGCCAGGCAACGTTCGAGAACTGGAAAACGTGATTAAGCGTGCAGCATTGCTCAGTCCGAACCATGTTCTGACCCCGTCCGATTTTCCTGGACTGAGTAATGACGGTGACGAAAAAGTCCAGAGCCAGGATGAATCGCTTGAAGCACTGGTTTCGCGCAAACTGGAAAATTCTCTGGCACAGATGAATCTACTCGAAATGAATAATCTGTACGAAATGGTACTACATCAGGTCGAACGCCCGCTGATTAATATTGTCCTGAAAAAAGCCAAAGGGAACCAGGTCCGCACAGCTGAAATCCTTGGCATTAATCGCAACACGCTGCGCAAGAAGATTAATACCCTAGAGATCGACGTCAAAAGAGGCAATGGTTCGGAATAGAAACGATTCCGAACCAGATTACCAATACTGAGACTTCAAGAGTCACTGGCACACGACCAGCCCCTTCTGAAATTTGAAAAACGAGATGTGAAATCTGATGCCCAACCGGGCATCAGTATCCTCCATCCTCCCGATTTGACTGATTTTCAAAGCGAGTAAACTCGCCGCGAAAAGTCAGGTGAACAGTACCAATCGGCCCGTTACGCTGCTTACCAATAATAATTTCAGCATCCTTATCGTGCCCCTTGTCACATGAACCATCACGTTTTTTACAGGCATCGCAGTAGACTGCGTCACGATAGACGAACATAATAATGTCAGCGTCCTGTTCAATCGCACCAGACTCCCTCAAGTCAGCCATCATTGGACGTTTATCGGTCCGGCTTTCCAATGAACGGTTCAACTGAGAGAGGGCAATAACCGGAACGTTAATCTCTTTAGCCAGAGCTTTCAGGGATCGGGAAATCTCTGAGATTTCCTGCTGACGACTTTCGGGATTACTCCCTCGCATTAGCTGCAGGTAATCGACAATGATCAGCCCGAGGTCGTGTTCGGCCTTCAGCCGCCGCGCTTTCGAGCGTAATTCAAGCACTGAAATAGCCGGGGTATCGTCAATAAAAATTCCCGATTCACTCAAGGTTCCAGCAGCCATAGTCAATTTTGGCCAGTCAGATTCACCAAGGTGACCGGTCCGCAAACGCCCGGCATCGACCTTGGCGATCGAGCAGAGTAACCGGTGAACCAGCTGTTCCTTACTCATCTCCAGAGAAAAGATGACCGCGGAAACCGGCTTATCGGGATTGGTCGTAGCATTTTCCAGCAGGTTCAGAGCAAATGCGGTTTTACCCATTGAAGGACGACCAGCCAGAATGATCAGATCACTCGGCTGCAGGCCCGCCGTCATCTTATCCATGTCGGTATAGCCTGTCGGTACACCGGTGACCAGCTCTTTGCGCTCATAAAGCTTTTCAATCGCCTTGAATGTATCCTTCAAAATATCGCGAACGGGATAGTAAGAAGGCCGAATCCGGTTTTCTGATATCTCAAAAATAGACTTTTCCGCCTGATCCAGAATATCTTCCATATCGCCCCCTTCATACCCTCGGGTTGCGATCTCGGTTGACACTTCAATCAGCTTTCTGGCTACCGCCTTCTCTTTAACCAGCTTACAATAATAGTTGATATTGGCTGCAGTTGGTACATAGTCAACCAGCGTTGCCAAATACGAACTACCACCGACATCTTCAATCTCACCGCGATCCTTAAGAATCGCAGTCAGAGTGATCAGATCGGCTGGCTCATTTTTTTCGGCCAAGGCAATTAAGGCATGGAATATTTTACGGTGACTTTCGCGATAAAAATCTGCAGGGGTCAAGAATTCAAGGGCGCGGCTTAGTGCCTCATTTTCTAATAAAACACCCCCCAGAACCGACATTTCCGCTTCCAGATTCTGAGGTGGCAAACGGTGACCATACTCTTGTGACATAGTGGCTTTCCTGTTGGTTGGCAATCAGCCCTGAAGATACCAAAGATACAGAATAACGGAAACAAAAAGACTCCCCATTGTTAAATTTCTGACAACCAGTTGTCACTCTTTTCAACGTACAGGAATCACCAGAGGGATGACTCAGACGCACACCCTTGACTTGCAACGAAGATTAGACTACTCGTAAGGGACAATCTATTATGAACAGTTCAGTTTTTGGGATCTGGAGGATATATAATGAAGGAAATCGAGGTTGTCATCTACCAGCGTCATTTCATCAAAGCGTGGCAATATGAGTTTAATCCTGCGGCCATTAAAAACCTGGTTCAGCAGCTTGACCAGGAGTATCAAAGCGCCCAGGTCAGGGTTTCATTCGGAGGTGAGGAAAAAACCAGCGTACAGGTAGGAGGATATAGCGATATTCTCAACGCCATCCGCTTGCGCACAACAGGACCAGGCGCAGTCAATCATTGCTTGGGACATATTTTAGGTGAAAGTAAAAATTGCGATCTGCTCGAAGACATCCGTCGCGGCATCAGCAAACTGGCCTTTGCACCTGAAACAATCATGCCCGAAGAGGCGCATCGCAAGGTTTGTCATAACTGTGGCTGTGGCTGCTGACCAAAAAGCTAAGCTACAAGCCGCGAAGATCCTCTTAGTGCATAAAAACAGCCAACAACCAATCCTTTCCTGAGTGAGGATACCCAAAAGGACTATGGGAAAATAGTTGACATGAACGGTTCCTGCCTTGTTGTCTTTCAGACGAATCGTCATAAATATCCCTTTCATAGGGCACAATCCGCCTAAAAGAGTCATTTCCCCTTAAAGCATGTCATTCCCATTATCTATCAACGACTTCCATTTTCGAAAATCTGTTCCCCAATACGGCAGCAAGAATAACCAGCAGCGATGAAATAAAAATCATGATGATTCCAAGCGCTGATAGTTGTCCCCAAAGTCCGTCTTCAGCAAAACGCAAGATCTGCACAGCAAGAACCTCAGTGCCTGGACGCGAAAGCACAACGGATAAAGTCAACTCGCGCAAGAACATGCTTGCCATCAATATCCACCCCGAAACGATACCGGGAATCAGAAGCGGAACAATAATCCGACGTAGCGTATAAAAAGGGGTCCCGCCGCAAACACGAGACGATTCTTCAAGAGAACTGTGAATCTGGATAAAGGCGCTGGAAAGTGGGCGGATACCGTAAGGCAAGTAGGTTGCAATGTAGCCAATCAGCAATGCTGTCAGGGTACCGTAGAGAGGGGTACGCACAAAAAACCACATAAAGCCGACCCCGATTACGATGCCGGGAAAGGAAAAAGAAAGGAAGCTGAGAGATTCGAGGATTCCGGAAGCAGTGGTGCGGATCTTGACGATAACGTAAGACACAAAGATCGACAGAATCGTTCCCAGGGTCGCTCCAATCACACCAAGAAAGAGACTATTTTTCAGGGAAAGCAGAGAGATGGGGTCATGCAGTATCTCTATCCAGTTGTTCCAGGACATCATCGAAAAAGCACGAAAACTTGGAGGCATCGAGTATGGCAGCATAGAGATATAAAAGAGGACAATGACCGGCAGCAGGATAAGAACGAAGGAGAGAATTCCAACAATAATCAACAGCGGATATTTTCCCTTTTTCAAGCGCAGCAAAGTCGGCTTGAACCCGCGACTGGAAATGGTGACAAATTTGCCGCTTTCTGCGGTCAGGTAACGGTAGATGTAGATCAGAGTGATCGATGCTGCCAGGGCACTCATACCGATTGCTGCAGCCATGCCATAATCAGCAGCAAACCCACTTGAGATATTGCGATAGATATGGGTGGAGAGGACATATATGCGTCCCGGCATGCCAATCACCGAAGGAACGGCGAATGATGCCAGACTTCTGACAATCACCAGAATCGCCGAGGCAAGTATGGCCGGACGCAAAACCGGCAAGGTCACCTTGATCAAGGTGCGCAGGTTTGAAGCACCGCAAACTTTCGACGACTCCTCCAGGGAAATATCAAAGGCGCTCATCGCTGGAGCAATAATCAAGTAAGCGATCGGTAGATCAAGAAGTCCCTCGACGAGAATCATGCCTTTGAGCGAATACACGTTAAACATGGCATGCCGGACCTCAAATAGATCCATAAAGAGACGATTAAGAATACCGTTGCTCGGGTTCAGCAGCAAAACCCAGCTGGCCGAAAAGAGGATGTGGGGGATCATCATCGGGATAATCGAAATAATTTTGAAGATAAATTTGAACGGCAGGTCGGTGCGTGTATTCACGTAGGCCAGAAACAGGGCAAGCAGTGTCGCGTGCAGTGCCGAGCCAACCGTAAAAATAGCAGTATTTAGCAAGATAGCGAAAAAATCAGGATCGCTATAGGCAGAGATATACTTAGCCGTTGTGAACTGGCCAAAGCTGACGAAATCCTTTGAGAAACTGCCGAGCAGCAGCATGATGACCGGGCACAAGGTCAGAAAACCAACAATAATGATCAGGGTCGTGGTCAAAGTTGGTTTTTTAAACATGCGAGGACCTATGACGCCAGCAGAAAGCAGTGATCTGGATCGAAGGAGACGGAAATAGTGTCCCCTTCACGAAAATCAGCAGTCGGTTCGACAGTGGTCGTCAAGACCGTTTCGCCGATGCGGATCTCCCCTTCATAGGCTTCACCGATAAAAATCAGCGTTTCAACACGGCCACGGTAACTGTTTCGCTCGTCCCGCTGCTCCTTGGCCAGGCGGATAAATTCCGGCCTGACACAGAGAAAGGCCTGCTGGCCAACCGGCAGCTGTTGGCGGTTAAGGGCGCGCACCGGACCGATTTCAGAGGAAAACAGGGCATGGTCTCCTGCGAGCTGCTCCACAGTCCCCTTAATCAGGTTGGCACGACCGATAAAGTCAGCAACGAACTGGCTATCAGAGTTGAAATAGATCTTCTTCGGCTCGGCGATTTCGACAATCTTCCCGGCCCGCATGACCGCAATCAGGTCGGACAGGGCAAGCGCCTCGATCCGGTCGTGGGTAACATAGATAGCGGTGATCTGGAGCTCGGTCAGAAAGCTGCGCAACTCCTTCCGCGTTTCCTCACGTAGTTTGGCGTCAAGGTTGCTTAGGGGCTCATCGAAAAGAATGACCTTGGGTTCAGCGACCAGAGCACGGGCCAGAGCAACACGCTGCTGCTGACCACCACTCAGTTTGGTTGCTGGGCGTTTCTCGAAACCGGACAACTGGACGAAATCCAGCACTCGGGCGACCTTCTTCTGGATGTCATCTCTGCCCATTTTCCGCGTTTGCAAAGGATATGCGACATTGTCGAAGACATTCATATGGGGCCAGATGGCATAAGTCTGAAACACCATACCGAGCCCACGCCGTTCCGGCGGAACAAAGATATTTTTCTCCTTCGACCAAACCAGGTCATCGCCAATATAAATTTCACCGCCATCCGGAACCTCAAGACCGACTATACAGCGTAACAGTGTGGTCTTACCGCAGCCACTGGGTCCAAGCAGGGTAAAAATACGGTTGGCGGGAACGGTCAGATCGACGTGATCGAGGGCCTTGATCTGCTTTCCCTCGGAGTAATAAGTTCTCACCAGGTTGTTTACACGAATGTCCATAAGACTCCAATGCAATTGGCCGGAGCACAAACGCACTTGCCCCGGCCTCAATCAGGCAAATGATCGTGGAGAGCTATTGATAGAAAATCTTCTGGAACTCATTTCCCCAGTGGCGAATTTCCGCATCGGAAAGCTCGCGAATCGGCAAAACCTTGACCTTGTCGATGCCTGCGATTGGTGGATAGACTCCGGGAGTAAGAACATACTCACCAACCTTGTCTGCCAGCAACTGCATGGCCTTCTTGCTCAGCCAATAATCGACAAACTGCTTCGCTCCTGACGGATTCGGCGCCTTAGCCGCCATTGCCATCGCTCGGGTTGTTCCGAATAGGGTGTCAACACGTGCCCAGTCAAGCGGAGCCGGAGCCTTGGTGATGATGTACTTGGGCATCGAAATACCAAGCAGCTTTTCACCACTGGCGATGGGCGCCGGAGACGGCCCGAACGATTTAACAAACATCGGCTTGTTGGCAGCCAAGCCCTTGATAAATTTCATCCACCCAGCATCGTCGCCAAAAATCTTGGCTTCCTTGAGGCCAACCAGCCATGAGATCGTCGTCGCATGAGATGCGGGATCAGGCATCACCAATTTGTCGTACCACTTGGGATCAATCATGTCCATGTAACGTGTCGGTACATCTTCAGGCTTGACCAGTTCCTTATTATAGATTGGCGCGACATATTCGATACCAAACTGGATGATGGTATCGTCTTCCGTTGCCCAGGCTGGATAACCAGCGGCAGAGGGGGATTTATATGGTGCAAGCACTCCCTTCTCTTTTAACATCTGGAGGATCGGCAGGGGCCCTTGCAAAACATCGGCTTGTAATTTCTGGGCAGAAAACTCCGTCAAAACGGTGGCCAGATATTTAGCTGTTGAAATTCGGGTGTAGATCCCTTCCTGGGCGTTCTGGCCTGAATTAAAATCAGCCATAATGGGTTCAATTGCTGTGATATTCGCGTAAAGATTGACTTTATCCGCAGCAAAAAGCGTGGAGCACAGTCCAAAAAGCAGGGTAAGGCCAAGGAGCACAACAACCATTTTCTTCATGACGATTCTCCTTTTGTCATCAGTCGTGATCAGAAAAATGCTTGTAACAAGGCTATGGACGAAAAGATACGTCGATTTAATTAACAGGGCATTTGAAATTCAGTTTAGCAGATAAGTTCAAGGTTAAAAGAAACCACGTGTTTTTTTGATCCAGAGATGCAGAACCATCTTCTTAAGCAGTACCTGATCAATAATTAGAAAGGAATTTTTATATAAAAAGCCCTTTCCGATTTCTCGGAAAGGGCTTTTTTCATACACATTTCAACTCAACAAAATCAGGCAACCTTCCCCTGTTTTTGCGGTTTAACGACCTGCTCGTAATATTCGACCAGCGGGTGCGATGTTTTCAAGGCATTTCCTTCTGTCATATTGGCATCGGTCAGGTTCATTGCACAACCCGGGCAGGCCGTGAACAGGTGATCGAACCCGCGTTCTTTGATCTCAGAAGCTTTCTTCTTACCGATCTCCTTGGTATGAGGATAATTCTTCAGCGAAAAGGTACCGCCGAAGCCACAACAGCTCTGGTTCTGAAGATCTTTGTAATCAGTATCAAAATTGTCCTTGATAAACTGCTTAAGAACACCCTCTTTTCCTGCTTTGTAGTGGCAAGGCACGTGCAGGGTGGTACTACCCGGCAGCTTGACTTTTTTATCAAGCTTGATTTTGAGAACCTCCGCCATATAGAGTACGACATCCATCACCTGCTTACCGCGGGTCCGGCCGGTCTCCTTTTCACCCAGAGTGCCAAGACCATATTCGCAGGTCGGGCAGCACATCAAAATGGTGTCGGCATCGGTAATTGAGTTAAAATAATCGAAATTGTCATTGACCTGGTCACGGTAGATACCAAGTTCCCCCATCGTTGCCGACGGGATACCGCAGCACTTGTTGGTTTCTGGAACATAGACGGAGACACCATGGTGCAGCAGGGTCTCGATAATGGCAACACCCCAGTGAACATAGATGAGAGTGGTGGCACAACCAGGATAGAAAATGACCCGGTGTTTTTCGTTTTTGGCCTGATTAAAGCCACCGTAAATGCTGGTCAGAGCTTTGGCAGGCATATCGATAACGTGACGTTTGGTCATGTCTCCTATGATGCCACCGAAAACCTCATACGGTTTAAAAACACCATCTTCAATTTTCTTGGTACCAATGCGCAGCCCCATATGAAACAAGGGGCTCATGGTTGCCAACAGCTTCGGATGCCCCATGGCCACCTTCAGGGCAACTTTCTGCCAAGCCGGTAATTTTTTGACCTTGCGCAGAATGCTTTTGGCCTTCAAAAAGATTTCGTCGGTCTTGACACCGGAAGGACAGTTGTTTTTACAACGACCACACAGAATACAGTAATCGACGTATTTGAAGATCTCTTCAACCTTCTCCAGTTTGCCTTCCATCAGCGCATCGATCATATAGATCTTGCCGCGAGCAACAGCAGATTCATTGCCATCTTTTTTGTACAGTGGACAAACCGACTGACAGGTACCACAGCGACAGCACTGAATCAGTATATCTTCAAGCTCTTTAAGCTCACGAACACAATTCTCTACGGCTGAATTCCCCATTACGAACTCCTTACAGGCCCTGCTTATGAGGGTTCAGAAGATTCTTCGGATCAACACCTCGCTTAATCGACTTCATGTAGTTGATCGTCCCTTGACCAACCTCATCGACCATAAAAGCTTGCTTGGCCAGCCCGATACCATGCTCACCGGAACAGGTTCCGCCAAGGCTTAATGCAGCGTCGAACATTTCAGCGACACCGGCATGGACCCGCTTCATTTCATCAGCATCCCGCTTATCACAGAGAATGGTCGGATGAAGATTACCATCACCGGCGTGACCAAAAGTACCAATCATCAAACCATGCTTTTCTTTGATCACATCAAGAGCCTTGAGGAAATCAGGGATTTTGGTACGAGGAACGGTAGCGTCTTCAAGAACCATGGTTGGACGCAGACGAGCCAGAGAAGACAGTGATTTACGCCGCCCTTCCCACAGAGCCTCACGCTCTTCAGCCGTTTTTGCCAGGGTGATATCGCCATTATTTTCAGCGCAAACCTTCTGCACGATAGCAAACTCTTCCTCGACAACAGCAGGATGCCCGTCAACTTCAATAAGTAGCAGCGCTGCGGCATCAGTCGGCAATGGTGTACCGGTTGCTTCATGAACGGTTTTAATGGTGTAGTTATCCATTAATTCCATGGTTGCGGGCAGAACATGGCCACGGATAATTCCGGATACCGTATTACCGGCATCAATAATGTCATTAAAAGCAACCAGCATGGCTTTACTGGCTTTGACCGGTGGAATCAGCTTGAGGATACACTCGGTAATGATGCCCAGTTGCCCTTCGGACTGGGACATCAGACCCGTCAGGTTAAAACCGGTACACAGCTTGACCGTTTTTCCGCCGCCTTTAACAACGTTACCGTCCATATCACAGAAGGTGACGCCCATAACATAATCCTTGGTCACCCCATATTTAAGCCCACGCAAACCACCGGCATTCTCAGCAATGTTTCCCCCGATAGTGGACATTTTCTGAGAACCTGGATCGGGGGGATAGAACAAACCAGCAGCAGTGACAGCGTTGGCAAACTCAAGGGTATTGCAACCTGGCTGAACAACGGCATACATGTCGTCGGTATTGATCTCAAGAATCTTGTTCATTTTGTTCATCAGCAAAACACAGCCCCCAGCAACCGGAATGGTCGAACCAGCAAGGTTGGTGCCGGAGCCACGGGTAATCAAAGGAAGATTGTTATCATTGCAGAGCTTACAAACAGCGGCAACTTCTTCGGTAGATTCAGGACGCACAACAACGTCGGGAAGAACCGGTTCTTCAACAGAAGAATCAAAACTGTAAAGAGCCAGATCCGTCGGCTGGTCCCAGTAATCATCTTCTCCGACAATTGATTTGAATTTAGCCAAAACATCCTTTGCAACCATATCCGCGTCCCTTTCCTCACTAAAAGCTTATGAATATACCGATTTCTATTATGCCTGCGCCAACATTCATTGCCGCAGGCATTCGTTGTCTCAAATATAATGCTATTAAATTTCCAAAGCCTCAGCCAACAGCTCAATGGTATGCTTGGCTTTAACTGCACCACCACGCTTTTCCATAGCTCCGGATAACATGATCTTGCACCCTGGGCAGTCCATTACGACCGTATCCGCACCAGTATTTTCGATGTCAGTAGCCTTATCCCCGGTAATCGCTTTGGAGATAGGCGGATGGCTAAGGAAGGAATAAGACCCCCCAAAGCCACAACAGCGATCAGGACGCTTCATCTCAACCAAGTCTTTACCCATTGCCGTAAGCAGTTCTCGTGGCTGTTCTGACACGCCGGAACCACGCTTTAAGTGGCAGGAGTCATGATAGGTCACTGTTCCCTTGGCGTTAAGTTTCTTGAATTCATCTGTCGCACCCAGGACATCAACGATATACGCTGAAGCATCCATAACTTTAGCGGCAACCTGTTGTGCCTTAGCTGCGTATTCACTGTCTGCGTCAAGAACCTCGGCAAAATCTTTGCGCAATGCCATGGTACAGGTCGGGCACACGGTCAGAATGTAATCCGGCTCGCCATCAAGCAGGCATGACAGATTCTGTTGTGCCAATTCCGTCATCGTCTCGCGGTCTCCGGAGTACAGTGCAGGAATACCGCAACAGGTTTGCTCGTCAGGGAACATAACTTCGACGCCCAAATAATTAAGCACCTTAACCAATGAGGTGCCCAGCTCTGGGTAGATAAAATCAGCGCCACATCCTGCGAACAGGGTCACCTTACCTTTGCGCTTGGTAATGTTCTGCTTAATTTTAGGAAACTGATCGCGCAAGCTTTTCTCGGCAATGGTCGGCAAAGTCCGCCATTCGGTATAGGAGGAGAAAAACAGGGGCAGGTGCCTGATGGTTTTTTCGCCGCCGGTCACGGGTTTCTGCAGCAAACTGGCAGCACGCACCATAGTGTGAAACAGGCGACGGTTGCGCATCAACTTACGGAAAGCCATATCTTTGATGAAACCGATGCCTTCTTTTTCTGCGACTTTAGACCGCAGATGCAGAATGATCGATTCCAGGTCGATTTTACTGGGGCAGATGGCGACACATGAACGGCAACCGATACAGGCCTTAACAAGCTCAGCAGCCTTATCAATCCCCTCATAAAACGCGGTCAGAATAACACCAATAGCGCTGATATAAATGCTACCATAGACGTGACCGCCAACACTCTGATAGACCGGGCAAACGTTGGCACACGCGCCACAGCGAATGCAGCGCAACGCATCTTGACAATGCTCGTCGACTGCCATAGCGCTACGCCCATTATCAACCAAAACAATATGCTGCTCTTTTTCCTGACCGTCATGCGGTACCGCGCCACGAATCCAGGTTCCATAAGACGTCATGGGCTGACCGGTGGCATTTTTAGGCAGGATACGCATGATCCGGGCCGCATCCTCAATTTTTGGCACGACCTTTTCAATACCACTGATAGCAACGTGAATCTTGGGAATAGTACTTACCAGTCGAGCGTTCCCTTCATTGGTAACCAGGGCCATCCCACCGGTTTCAGCAATCAGAATATTAGCGCCACTGATACCCATATCGGCTTCGAAATAGCCTTCACGCAATTCTTTACGGGCGATGCGCACCAGTTCATTGATGTCGTCGGTTTCCGGTTCGCCGGTCGCCTTGGCAAACAACTCGCCAATCTGATCACGGAACATGTGAATTGCGGGCATGACCATATGACTGGGCCGGTGATCGGCAAGCTGAATGATCCATTCGCCAAGGTCGGTTTCCAGAGGACTGATACCTGCGCCAGCCAGAGCTTTATTCAGGTGCGTCTCCTCACTGACCATACTTTTACTCTTTACAACCTTCTTAACGCCACGCTGTTTGGCCAGGTTGATAATGTAGTTGTTCGCATCATCAGCATCTTTAGCGATATAGACTTTACTGCCGGCAGCTTCGGCATTTTTGATAAACTCAGCAAGCAGTGCCTCACGATTTTCCAGGGAAAAATCCTTCATCTCCGCAATTTCGCTACGCATGGCTTCAAAATCATAACCTGCAAAAGCATTGGCACGGGAAACAACATAAGCGTCACCAAAAGTGTGTAATGCCGCCTGAAGACGTTCATCGTGCAGGGCCTTATCGATCTTCTTCTTGTATTCTTTACTGCGTTGACTCATCACTACTCTCCCGTCAGCGGTTATCAGGCTTCCAGCGGATCACTGGAAATTCCATTCATCATAAGAATGTGTAATTCACGAGGACCGTGAACCCCGATGGTCAGGACGCGCTCAATGTCCGCGGTGCGACTCGGTCCGGTAATAAAGGCTACATAATTCTTAGGATCACGCTGATGGAAAGCGCGCATCGGTTGAGCAGCAGCAATAGCATCAGGCAAGACCTTGGCAGGATCAAAAACCACAAAGTGCTTTTCAGCAAGCATGGTTGCCAACCGTACATTCTCATCAGTACTTTCCAGAGCCAGAGTCCCTGAATCACTGATGGCAAAATTGGCACTGGTCACTGCAACCGGAACATCTTTGGCCACAGCCCGGAAATCATTATCAACTACTGTCACATTTGCAGCTTTGAGAGCCTGTTTGACACCCAGACGCTCAAGGGTTACAGAAGCGGGGAGCATACAAGCGCCCTTACTTTTCTTCATGATGTAAGCAACAATCTCAGAGACATCTTTCACTTCGACAATCTCTGCCCCTACACGACTTGCCACAGAGTTAAATTGATCTACACACTCAATGTTCTCCACACAAAACTCCTCTCGGTGAATTGGTCATACCATTTTAAAACTGTGCTAGAATAGAGTTATAGACCAAATCATGTCAAGTAAATTTATTTTTTCCTTATTTTTCAATATTTTGAAAATATTATAAGGGTCAAGCCATTTTCTTCTGGATTTCAAACCTAACCTTGTTGTAAAAAAGCGTCACAGGTAAAGCCACTTTGATCAACTGACCACAAGACCATTTATACATCATAAAACTAAAATGTTTTATATTTTTAACAGTTATGATTTGCCACATTGTCAAAACAGCATAACAATAGGCCCGGCAAATCATCGTCCTGATAGAACGATGACACTTTTGCGGTTCTTAAAAGCTGACTGTAGAAATAGATTTATAAGGTACGTATCAGGCCTAATAAAACTTGGTTCGAAAAAACTGCTACCCCCATTGGCAGCACTATGGATCTGCTAGAGAGAGATAGGTCCGGATTAGGCAATATGCTGGTTATCAGCCAGTCTTTGGTGGAGGGGGGATCAGCAGATCCTGCTATTTTTATGAAGAGCTTCAGTTTATGTTTTCTATGGGTCGAAGACATAAAGAAAGCTCATTTATCTATTCATAGTGAAGGAGTTGTTTAATGGCTACAGCAATGTCTTTGTTTCCCATCATCCTGCTTATCTGGTTGATGACCAAAAAGAACAACATGCCATCGTTCAGAGCCCTGCCACTGGTTGCTCTGATCCTCTACATTATCAAGCTTGCGTACTTCAATATGGACGCAAACCTGATAAATGCGACTGTTGTTCAAGGGCTGCTCGTTGCCTGGGTCCCGATCACCATTGTCTTTGGTGCCATTTTCCTGTTCAAGACGATGGAATATACCGGTGCCATGGACATTATCAGAAACTGGCTGAATGGCATCACCAGTAATAAGGTGGCGCAGGCTATGATTATCGGTTGGGCCTTTGCCTTCCTGATTGAGGGTGCCTCAGGTTTTGGTACTCCGGCCGCCATTGCTGCTCCGATTCTGGTCGGTCTCGGTTTTCAACCAGTTCGGGTAGCCATTCTCTGCCTGATCATGAACTCTGTTCCGGTCCACTTTGGTGCCGTCGGTACACCCGGCTGGTTTGGTCTTGGCAAAGGGGCTAACCTTACTGCAGCTGAACTGTTAGTAGTCGGTCAGAAAGCTGCCCTGATTCACTCAGTCGCGGCCCTGGTTATTCCGGTAATTGCACTGACCTTCGCTCTGAACTGGAAAACTGTTAGGCGGAACATCGTCTATGTTTATCTGAGTATTTTCGCAACCATCATTCCTTACTTTATCTCAGCACAGTTCAACGATGAGTTTCCGTCCGTTGTTGCCGGTGCCATCGGTACCGTACTGTCCATTTTCTTTGCCCTGAAAGGTTGGGGGCTTGCCAAAGAAGACAGCGCGGAGACCTCGTCAAACAATACCCAGACGGGTACCATTATCAAAGCCACTTTCCCGCTTTGGGGAACTGTCGGCCTGCTGCTGATTACCCGTATCAAGCCTCTGGGACTTAATGCGCTCCTGAAAAGTACGGTTCCAATGTTTGATACTGTCAATCTTGGTTCCCTTGGTAATTTTGGGATAAGCAAAGCCCTGGTCCTGAGCCTCAACAATATCTTTGGCACAAACGTCGGGTTTACCTATCAGGCCCTATATATCCCTTGCCTGATTCCTTTTGTACTGATCTCAGTGATCTCCTTTGTCCTGTTCAAAGCGAATGCAAATATCGCCTCCAGGGTTGTTACCGAGTCGGTAAAACAGATGAAAAACCCTGCCATGGCTCTGCTTGGTGCGCTGGTTTTTGTTCAATTGTTGAAATTGGGCTCAGCTGAAGTGCAAGCCAATACCATTATTATCGGATCTGCATTTGCCAATGTTTTTGGAGGTGCCTGGTCTTTCCTGGCAGCTTATCTCGGCTCCCTAGGTGCATTCTTCTCTGGATCCAATACTGTCTCGAACCTGACGTTTGCAGGCATTCAAGCTTCCATCGCCAACCAGCTTGGTCTCGACAAACTGACCGTTCTGGCGATGCAGTCAGTTGGTGGTGGCATGGGGAACATGACCTGTATCCACAACATTGTTGCGGTCTGTTCGGTTCTTGGCCTTGCCAGCTCTGAAGGCTTTATTCTTAAAAGAACAGCTATACCGATGTTTATTTATGGTCTGATAGCCGGTGCGGTCGGGTTCATTATGCTGTCAATGGCATAATCCCCTCCATGCTTTAACAAAAAAGCCATCTTCCTGTTTTGGGAAGATGGCTTTTTTTGTTGCGCGATTCAAATAAAGAACCGTTCACACATGCGTCAACCTTTTATTGGTCAAATCCAGACACCGATAAAAGCAGCTCTCCCGCGTAAGTCCAGTCTGAGGATTTCTGGTATGACATGCGCCCCCCCCTTGGGGCTCAACTTTATAAATCAGGGCATCCTGATCACAATCAATCAGAATCTCAATAATCTTCAAATAGTCGCCAGACGTCTCGCCTTTAGTCCACAATTCATTGCGCGACGTTGACCAGAAGGTTGCCATCCCTTTTTCAAGAGTCACCTGCAATGCCAGTTCGTTGACATAGGCCAGCATCAGAATACGACCATCGTTGATGTCCTGAACCACCGCAGGAACGAGACCTCCACGTTTTTCATAGTTAATGCAGAGAGCACTCCCCTCTTCAAGGTCCTGTTTATCCATATCAACCTCCATAACTCCAGGATCATTTTATTTTTATTAGTTCCATATGCGCATTCTGACAGTTGCAAGTCAAAACAGCAACGATAGTTTAAACACGAATAAGGAAATACCATAAACGGTTTTCGTATGGCCAGAATGAGGGCAAGGAAATCAGGGATAAGTCAGTTATACCCATGATAATACGCAAAAAGAGGTACCCCTTTGATAAGCGGTACCTCTTTGTTTTCTGATCACCAGAAGCTTCTTACTAACTAAGTTCGACCAGGCAGTCACCGGTGCCCGGACCAAAGCCGGTGCCGTCAGCAGGGCCGTCACCTATACCGGTACCATCTCCGGGCCCATTACCACCATTTTCCCCAGAGCCATTACTGCCATCAGAGCCACTGCCGTCGCAATCGTCACTACCAGCACTCTCCCCTCCACTACCGTTACCATTGCCACCGCCACCGCCACCGCGCACCAGCAGTATGGTGCCTTGGGGGAAATCCAGCACAGAGGTCAAAGAACAGTCCCCGGGGCCATAACCTCCTGTACCGTCACCAGTACCTGTTCCATCGCCATGGCCATGGCCATGGCCATGACCATTCCCAGCCCAAACCGGCAAAGCAGTCAATAATACGATACTGATAATGGTAAGAATTTTTACAAGTTTTTCACTGCGTAGTGCGTATTTCATTGTCATATCCTTCACTCCCTCTCGCTAAGCCGGCAACGGTCAACTTAAACCATTTCAAGTTCACAGCCACCGCGCTGTCGTCATTTGTCTCTAAAAACGACTCAGGCATGAAAAGGTTGACAATAAAATAATATTTTTTTAGTCGGGCCCGACGTATTTGTCAGTCAAAGGCAATAAGCCCACTCATTCCGTCATCCGCTGCCCTGATATAGTTGGGGAAATCGGCTTCGTCCATGCGAGACATTTCGCCTAAAGTCACCGTTTTCAAGGTATCTATTTCCATATCACAGGTATTGTAGGTGGTATTGTAAAAGGAAATGCGCTTTTCCTCCTTTAACCCCATGGCAAGAAGCTGTCTTGCTCCCTGCTTAATCAGTTTGAACTTTGCATACAGATCGTCAAGCGACTGAACAGTCCAGACCCCCAGATAAATCGGACTATGCACATTGCGCAAATCGCCAACCAGTTCACCCCGTAACAGTACATCGCGCTCTTTGTGCAGATAGGGAACAAAATCAGCGTGCTCCGCCAGTTTTCTGTCGGTGGCAAAAAAGCGGCCCGTCTCCGGGTCAAGGGTGAAAATCATGGTCCTGTCAGTTGCCTGACCATAGCTCTGGAATAGGACATCTCGAAACTTGTGAAAAGGCACATTACGCAGAATACAGGTTTCAAATTTATTGATCCGGCGTGTGATGCCAAGCAACCAGGAGCGAATCGAGTGATTATCGATGCGACAGCGCCCCAACTCTTCTTTAAGAAAATCGAAGGACTCACCACCAAAACGATAACGCATCACACTATGAAAGATATTTCGGATATTGTTGTAACGGCTAAAATGGTACATCAGGTCGTAACTGAATATTTCCATCTGCCGTAACTGCCAGATAAATATGGTAATGTCTTTACTACTGGTCTCGGGAGTCAGTCGCGATTTTTGTGTTGCTTTGATCATTCTGACGTAATTAGTACTCAGCTCATCCAAAAGTGCGGTATTGCGCGTGGTGCTCTTTTTCAGGGTTATTTCCCAGGAAGTTCCTTCCCCTTCAACACTACTGACCCTTACATGGTCACGGCCAAAAGCATCAAAAACCTGCTGACTCCCCTCACCTTCCCCCGCGTTGTCACCCGTTTTTGTTGAAGTGCCGACAAAAAGCGGAAGACCGCTCGCACCAATCTGCAGCCGCTTTGCCGGGATTCCGATACCGTTGTCTGTAATCGTCAGGATCACATTGTCATCCCGCTGTTTTAGATTGAAATCAATGCGTCCCGGTCGCTTGGCCACCTTGATGGCATCAAGAGCGTTGGCCACGATATTGATAAGAGCCCGACTGCAGCGAAGATAGCTGCAGCTTACCGAGTCAATGCGTGAAGCAAGCATCAGTCGCACCTCACAATTGCTGTCTACCGCTTCAATAAAGGGGATCACCCGTTCGAGGATGAGTTCCTTGAACGAGACCTTATGAGACAGGTGAATCTTATCTTCATACATATTGAGTGTATTCAGCATCGAGGTGGTTTCGCGATTGATATCCTCAGCAACCTGATTGAAGTTGTCAACGGACAGCATTGATGTCATATCTAACAGGACTCTCAGGGATTTCTTTACGTCATGCCGGACTCGGGACAATTCCTCAACCACGGTCACCTCCGGCCGAACAGCTGAATCAAGTTTTTGACACAGCTCCTTCGCCTTCACCGACATTTTGTGAAAACGCATGCGTCTGAAAACAATCAGATCGTCTATAATGAACCCTCGCGCCTTGAAAAAATCAATAGAGCTGAGCAACTTCTCCCAGACATAAAGATAGATATTGGCCTCGGCCACAACCGTATGACAGAGGCAGCCCAGAAACGCTGATCCGATCCCTTTGTGACGGCCAAAAGGATTGGTTACCAGATTATAGATATGGAATGTTTGCCGGTCTGGTGTCGCATAGACAAGCAGATAGCCGAGAAGCTCCCCCTGTTCATCCCAGACAAAGCTGTGTTCGTAATCGATATCAAGGGCCGTGTCTTGAACATATGGAGATGGAATAACCAAGTTGTCAATGTTCAACAGAGGGGATTGACGAATGGACCGTTCGTAGCTGACTGTCAACTTCTTAATATGGGGATACTTTTGCGGACTCCATGGCATAAAAACTCCTCCGGCTCACCTGCGTAGAAAAAGAGAGATTTTTATTCTAACAAAAAAGCGGAGAGTTTTGACACTCTCCGCTTTTTTCCACCACAGTTATGTATCAGCAGGCTCAGTTTCCTGCAACAATGGCTGCGACATCTCCGGCGACATCTCCAATCGGTTTAATGTCGAAATTATCCACCAGTACCTTGGCTACGTTAGGAGACAGGAAAGCAGGCAATGTAGGCCCAAGGCGGATATGCTTGACCCCAAGGTGCAACAGTGCCAGCAGCACAACAACCGCTTTCTGCTCATACCAGGCGATATCATACGATATCGGCAGATCATTGATATCTGCAGCACCGAACACTTCTTTAAGCTTCAGAGCGATATATGCCAGAGAATAACTGTCATTACACTGACCAGCATCCAGAACCCGTGGGATACCACCAATATCCCCCAGTGCAAGTTTATTATAACGATACTTGGCACACCCTGCGGTCAGGATAACTGTATCCTGTGGCAATGCTTCGGCAACTTCCGTAAAATAATTACGCTCTTTATGGCGGCCATCACAACCTGCCATCACCACAAAACGTTTGATCGCTCCACTTTGAACGGCTTCTACAACTTTATCCGCCACCGCCATGACCTGAGCATGAGCAAAACCACCGACAATCTCACCCGTCTCAATCTCAACCGGGGGAGCACAGGTTCTAGCCTGCGCGATTATTTCCGAGAAATCTTTACTCCCCCCTTCGGTACGTTCACCAACATGCTTGACACCTGGCCAACCAGCCATTCCAGTCGTGTAGATACGATCCTTATAGGCCTCTTTGACCGGAGTAATACAGTTGGTTGTCATCAGGATCGGGCCATTAAATGAGGTAAACTCCTTATCCTGTTGCCACCAGGCATTACCATAGTTACCGACGAAATGCCCGTATTTTTTAAAAGCAGGATAGTAGTGGGCAGGTAGCATTTCACTGTGGGTATAGACATCGACGCCAGTCCCTTCCGTCTGCTTGAGCAATTCCTCCATATCCTTGAGATCATGACCTGAAATCAGGATACCCGGATTATTCCGCACGCCGAGATTGACGGTAGTCACTTCTGGGTTACCATAGGTTGTCGTATTGGCTTCATCAAGCAGCGCCATCGTGGTTACAGCAACCTCACCACATTTAAGCACCTGACCGACCATCTCTTCCACACTTAAGTCTCTGGTTGTGGTAGCCAGCGCGCTAATCATGTAATCGTAAATCTCTTGCTTCTGGAAGCCGAGCATTGCCGCATGGTCTGCATAAGCAGCCATCCCTTTCAAACCATAAATCAACAGCTCACGTAAAGAGCGCACATCTTCATTGGCTTGTGACAACACACCAACCTCAGCTGCCTTGGCAGCATAATCAGCTTCCTCACCGTTCCAGCACACACAATCCAGATCACTGCTATAGCCAGTAGCCAATTTCAAGGCATCCCTTTTCGCTATGGCCGCTTTTATTAGATCTATAAAACGAAGATTGTCAAAGTTTGCATTCGTAATCGTCGCAAACAGTGCCTGACAAATGAACAGACCTGTCTCAGCCGGCAGTGTACCCTGCTTTCGTGCCTCTTCGGCAACCACAGCCAAGCCTTTTAAATTATATACGAGAAGATCCTGTAAACCAGCGGTGTCAGCTTTTTTGCCACAAGCGCCAGCAACACTGCAACCTGTTCCCTTTGCGGCTTCCTGACACTGAAAACAAAACATACTCATCATTAATCTCCCTTATGTTGGTGTTGAAATGACATAATTTCTTGTGCCCCAACTATCCCATAAGCTTCCTAAAAAAAAATTGACCCAAATCAATTTTGACAATTTTAGTTATTTTTTCATATTCTTGATCTGGATCAATTTAATTTTCACATCCCGACTCTATATTCGCAACAACGAGTAAGGAGATTTCATTATGACGACAACCATTCATAAAGATATGACCATTAAAGAAGTTCTTGAACACTGGCCAGAGACACTGGATGTTTTTATCGCCAACGGCTTTGAAAATTTTCGGGATGAGAAGCAGCGTAATGCCGTAGCAGGCTTTCTGAAAATAGAACGTGCCGCGCAAACAAAACATTACGATCTCGACAACTTCATCGGCCTGTTGCAGCAAAAAATTGATGAAGCATTGAATGTAGCCGATGTCACAATGAAAAAGACGGCTAAAGAAAATAGCGAAATCATCGTAACCGGACTGCTCCCCTGCCCGGTGCGACTTCCTCTGCTAGAAGGATTTGACGCCTATATTGAAGAATATACCAGAACCACCGGTCACCAGGTCAGCTACAAGCTGGAAGCGGCCTCCGTTGGTGCCGACTGGATAGAGGATAATATCAAGGGAATCAGCGATCCCCAACGGTTGCCAGACCTGTTCATTTCTGCTGGGTTTGAAACCTTTTTCGATCAGCAAACCATCGGTCGCTTTAAAGACCAGGACGTCTTTACGGATATCACATCAGCAACCGTCAACCATGATTTCGATGGCATTCAGCTCAAGGATCCAAAAGGTGATTATTCAATTATTGCCGCTGTCCCAGCCGTTTTTATGGTTAATCATGACGTGCGCGGCAACCTGCCGATCCCCAAAACCTGGAGCGACATCTTGCAGCCGGAATTTGCCCAGCAGGTTGCCCTGCCGGTAGGGGACTTTGACCTGTTTAACGCGATTCTCCTGTCATTGTATAAAGAGCACGGAGAAGAGGGGATAAAAGCTTTGGGCCGTTGTATGCTTAAATCAATGCATCCTTCGCAAATGGTCAAGAACGCCAAACGTGTCGCCGAAGAAAAGCCTTACGTGACGATCATGCCCTACTTCTTCACCAAGATGGCAAAAATGGTTTCCAGCCTGGAGATTATCTGGCCCGAAGATGGTGCGATTATCAGCCCGATTTTTATGCTGACCAAGCAGTCCAGCCTAGCCAAGGTTCAACCGATTGCTGAGTTTCTATCCGGGCAGGCGGTCGGGGAAATTCTAGCTCATAGAGGCTTATTCCCATCCCTTAATCCAGAAGTCGACAACCAGTTGAATTTTCCTCACCCGTGGAGATGGATTGGCTGGGATTATATCTACCAGAATGATATCGGGGACCTGATCCGCCGTACCAACGACATCTTTGAGACCTCAATGAACGCGGGATAAAGGAGAGAATATGCGTTTTCTGACTGTATCGGGACCTCCTTCATCAGGAAAGACCTCAGTGATTCTCAGGGTTATCGACGCCCTGCAGGCACGCCAACGTAAGATTGGTGTGGTTAAATTTGACTGTTTATTAACAGAAGACGATCAACGCTATCTGCAAAAAGGGGTGCTGGTCAAAAAAGGACTATCAGGAGCTTTATGCCCGGATCACTACTTTGTCAGCAATATTGAGGCATGTGTCACATGGGGGCTGGAAAACAGTTGTGAGTACCTCATCAGCGAAAGTGCCGGCCTATGTAACCGCTGTTCTCCTCATATCAACGAAATCACCGCTGTCTGCGTTATTGACAACCTGAGCGGAATCAATACGCCACGTAAAATCGGTCCGATGCTCAAATCCGCCGACATCGTTGTTATTACCAAGGGGGATATTGTCTCCCAGGCTGAGCGGGAAGTGTTTGCCTCCCGCGTCAAACAGGTCAATCCCGGAGCGATCATAATGCATGTCAACGGAATCACCGGTCAGGGGGCCTTTGAATTGACCAGTCTCTTTGAAGAGGCCTCTGATATCGAATCGTTAAAAGGAAAAACCTTACGCTTTTCCATGCCGTCAGCATTATGTTCCTATTGCCTGGGGGAAACCCGGATTGGAGAGGAACACCAGACCGGCAATATCAGGAAAATGGATATCTGAACAGGATCATCATTATGAAACAGACCGACATTTATCATAAGCCTCTACACCTTGTCCTTAAAGAACACCCTTATGTGGAAGACTTTCTGACCTCATTCGGGCTGAGTATTGATCCGGGACTAGAGAGTCTGCAACTCTACCTGGACACCCTGAATCCCGACCTTCTCGAAGATTTAGGGGTTGACCACTCACAGCTGTGCCAAAGCCTTGATGATTTCCTAACCGGGATGCTGGCGTTGCAGGATCCCCTGGATAAAGTTGATTCCCTTACGATCATCGGCGGACAGGACAAAAATGGTGCTCCTGAAAACATTGATCTGCACCTTACACCGGGACAGGTTATTTGCATTGTGGGTCCAACAGGCAGTGGCAAAAGCCGCCTGCTTGCCGATATCGAATGGGTCGCTCAGGGCGACACGCCAACGGGTCGCAAAATTCTGATTAACGGTCAGCCCCCTGAAAGTAAATGGCGTTTTTCGACTGAACACAAACTCGTTGCCCAACTTTCTCAGAACATGAATTTTGTTATGGATCTAACAGCAGAAGAATTCATCCGCATGCATGCGGAGAGCCGCTTTGTGCCCCATGCTGAAGAGAAGATTCAACATATTCTGCAACAGGCCAATGAGCTTGCCGGAGAACGTTTTTCACCTCAAGCTCCTGTAACCTCCCTGAGTGGCGGTCAATCGCGCGCCCTGATGATTGCCGACATGGCATTTTTAAGCAAATCCCCAATTGCATTGATCGATGAAATCGAAAATGCCGGTATCGATCGAAAAAAAGCATTAGAGCTGCTGGTCCGGGAAGAAAAAATAGTCCTCATGGCCACCCATGATCCGATATTGGCTCTGATGGGGGACAAACGGCTCGTTATCAAAAATGGCGGGATCCATAAAATCATCGAATCAAGTCAGGCTGAACGGGAAAATCTGCGCCAGCTGGAAGAACTGGACAACAAATTATTAGCACTTAGAAACCGGATTCGTTCCGGCGGGACCCTTGAACAGATTTAAAAGGAGAACAGTATGCACGATGGATGTCAGGGAAGTTTCAGTGGCGGCGCTCAAGTCGTCGACAAACTACGTCAAATGGGTTTTAGTCAGATGGCCATGCCGGTACCGGCTGAAATACAGTGCCACGGTTGTGGCAATGCATTTATCATGCAGACAATGGAAGATAAATGCGATCATTGCGGTATGGTTTACGGCGTCACACCATGCCATGCCCACGACACACGGAGTATTCAGGCAGCTGGGATCAATTATTAAACCTAAATGAGAACATAGTCCCGGATTTACGATTAAGCCGGGACTTTTCCAGCTTGATCACAAATAAATTTCCACAGATTTTCCTGAGTCTGTTTGTCCACAGGGTCAAACCGAATCCCGATTACCGGACCGTTGCCGGCCAACTCCTTCACTTTTTCTACCCAACAGATCTCTCCACTTAAAATAAATTCACTGACGCAATGGGGAAGAAAAAATTTCAGCCGCAAGGAGTTTCGTACTTTAGGGCGCATCCGGCCTGATACAAGCTGAATACATGCACCTTCCATGCTCAGATTCTGAAAAAATCCTTCAACCTCAGTTCCAGCATAAGCAATTCGACAACTGATAGGAGAATCAAACTCACAGCGAAAATGATCGCGGGCTCCGGTCATCATTCCTTGCAGAATTTTAAGAAACTGCTCGATACTCTTTTTACTTTCTATACGGCTAACAAGATTGTCGTGCAGGTGGCTATGTTCATCGATGACTTCGTCAAGTAATTTACGATAACGAAAAAATCTTTTAAGCAGATCATTTCGGTCAAAGGTAAACCCATTGGATGAAACCAGAACATTATTAACCGGAACCGTAGCCTCACAATGTTCACACCGAATTTGTGAAATTTCTGCGAGAAGCACTGACTTGATATATTTCTGACAACTGGGACACTTCATGATCAACATAGCGTATTCTCCAGATATGACGAAATATCGTAGTAGTGAAAAAAAGCAAACCTCAACTGTGAGTCTGCTTCTTCACACGCAATTAATTAAAGACAGCCCTCCCTCAGCCCCTGCATTAACCTCAATTAACTTTACTATCGGATATAAAGAAAGACAAGTGACAAAATCATTTCACAAAGATCAATGAATTATCAAGCAGTGAATTTTAAACAGGACATAAAAAAAGCGGCAGAAACAATCTGCCGCTTGAGGAACACATATAAAAAAGACCGATAAGAATCAGGCTTCTTCCTGAGCTACAACAACCTTGATATCAGCAACAATGCCAGCATCAAGCTTAATGGCGACAGCATGCTCACCAAGAGATTTGATGGCATCGCTCAGTTGAATCTTTTTACGATCAATTTCGATTCCGGCCTCTTTGAGTTTCGCTTCGATATCCATCGAGGTGACGGAACCAAACAATTTGCCTTCTTCACTGGCACGCTGAGAAAACTCACAAGTCACCTTTTCAATGCGTGCTTTAAGAGCCTGTGCATCCTGGGTAACTTTTTCGAGCTTACGAGCGAGTTGACGTTTCTGGTGTTCAAGAGCTTTAACGTTACGCTCATCAGCAATGCTGGCCAGACCTTGTGGGACAAGGTAGTTACGGGCATAACCGGCCTTGACACTAACAACATCACCAATCGTGCCGAGACCATCAATATTCTCTTTTAAAATGACATTGGTATTCATATATCTCCTCCGTATCGGATCGAGTTCTAAATCTGTTTTTGTCGGGGTCGGCGAAAATCAATCCACAAATCGAATACGCCAACACTCGTTACAATGACGGGCAAGGGATTCACTACCAGCAGTAACAGGTAAAGCATCGACTTGACCGACCTGGGGTAATTTTTACGTCGTAAAAAATGATGAACGACAGCCAACCCCTGAAAAAAATACAATGGCAGCATAACCAGAAGAATGTTCCAGCCAATTGTCACAACAACTGCCTGAGGTACAAACTGCAGGAAACCACCCACTATCAACAACCAGATCAAGTGCGGTGGGGTCCGCCAACGGGCAAAAGAGGGACCACTGATACTTTCCCCTTTAACCTTGACTCGCTGCAGAATCAACAGAGTAAGGGCCTGAATCGCGATAAGGGTTGCGAGATACAACCCGAAAAATCCACGTTTTACAAAAGCTCCCATGCTCTGAATGGCCTGCGACATTTCTTTGAGCTGGTCAGCAGACAATCCGGCTTTTTGGTACACAACCAGCGCCTGATCAACTTCAGACTGGACGACCTGATTGACAATCCCGGTAATACTTACATTATTAATCACTACAGTGGCAAACATGATTGCCATAATGACAGCAGCCGTTCCGGCAGCCGTATACAATATAGCCTTATCCCATGGAAATAAACGGTGCAGGAGATAGGGCAAAAGCAAAGATCCGATCCCAAACAGCCCAAGATAGGCCACAAGAGTGTAGGTTGACGCAAGCTCAATGAGTAACAGACAGGTCACAACAACAACAATAAGACTGGTCTTTACACCATACCGCATACCAAGATAAGCTGCAGGGAGTGGGGTCAGAAAGTTAATAAAAGCACCAAAAGGGCCTAAAAAACTGACTCCAAGCAGGCAAACCAGAGTAATTCCGATTGCTGCAGCAGTAAATAGTAAGGGTTGAGCTAACATCTCTTTGCTTACAGCATCTTACAATGAGTGAGATGCGGAATACGGAAGCAGGGCAATCTGCCGAGCGTTTTTAATTGCTTCTGCAATCTGACGCTGGTGCAGAGCACAGGTACCGGAGATACGACGGGGAACAATTTTACCGCGTTCAGTTAAATAGTAACGCAGATTATCTACGTCTTTATAGTCGATCCGATGGTTTTTATCAGCACAATAACGGCAGATTTTACGACGACCAAAACGACGACGTGGAGCCGATGATGATGAAGGACGATCAGATTTTTCGTAAGCCATGATATTATCTCCTGAAAGTTATGCGTTTATTCTTCTTCGTCTGCGAAATCATCGTCTTCTTCGCGAGATACTGCTTTCGTAGCAGTTTCAGCAGCCTGGAAATCCCCCTCAACCTTAACAGTCAGGAAGCGCAGGATGTTTTCGTCAAGACGCAGACGACGTTCATATTCAGCGATAACTTCTGGCCCGGCAGTAAACAGGACCTGGACATAACAGCCACGTTCAGCCTTTTTGATAGGGTAAGCAAGCTTACGCACTCCCCAATTGTCCAGTTTAAAGATCTCTGCCGACTGATCAGTCAGGATCGCCTGGAATTTCTCCACCAGGGCAGTCAGCTCGTCGCCAACAACTTCCGGGTGAATAATGTAGAGTGATTCATAGTTTCTCATCTGTGATTCTCCTCACGGGTTTACAGCCCCATCAGTTTCTTGATTGGAGCAAGGATTTATCCAAAGCCACCATAGCTCAGGACGAAAGTACTGCTTCTAGCACAAGCTTCTCTATTTTTCAAGTTTATTCAAGCCACTTACGCAATCATTTCATATAGCCGCCTGAATAGACTAAAAAGCTTTGAAAGATCTTTCCTAAACATTAAAGCGGAAGTGCATAATATCACCGTCTATAACGCGATACTCCTTACCTTCGAGCCTCAGCAAGCCCTTTTCTTTTGCTCCACTTTCACCTCCTGCCTGAAGATAATCTTTAAAAGCGGTAACCTCAGCCCGGATGAAACCTTTTTCGAAGTCAGTATGAATAACTCCAGCGGCCTGGGGAGCCAATGCTCCGTCAGGAATTGTCCAGGCCCTGACTTCTTTAACCCCGGCAGTAAAGTAGGTAATAAGTCCCAGCAATTTATATCCAGCATGAATCATACGATCAAGGCCTGATTCCTGCAAACCAAGCTCACTAAGAAAGTCAGCCTTCTCATCAGCGTCAAGTTCGGCAATTTCCGACTCAATTTTGCCACAGATGGTCACCATTTCAGCCCCCTCGGAGTCAGCATGGGCTTTTACGGTAGCGACAAACGGGTGAGTTCCCTCAAGGTCATCCTCAGCGACATTGGCCACGTACAGAACCGGCTTCATGGTTATCAGATGCAATTCAGCAACTAGCTTGCGCTCATCAGCATCAAGTGCGACTGAGCGCGCCGGAGCCCCTTCATTAAGAGCTGCAGCAAGTTTTTCCAAAACGGTTATCTCAGCCTGAAGCTTTTTATCTCCACTTTTAGCCTGTTTCTTGCCGCGAACAATCCGCTTGTCAATACTTTCCAGGTCAGCAAGATTCAGCTCCGTCTGGATAACTTCGATATCACGCAGAGGATCAACAGAACCGTCGACATGAATCACATTATCGTCGTCAAAGCAGCGCACAATATGGGCAATAGCATCAACCTGCCGGATATGCCCCAAAAACTGATTCCCTAACCCCTCCCCCTTACTGGCGCCACGAACCAGGCCGGCAATGTCGACAAACTCCATGGAGGTCGGAAGAATATTCTGAGGGTGCACGATTTCAGCTAATTGTTGCAGCCGTGGGTCAGGGACAGCAACCACCCCGACATTTGGTTCAATCGTGCAAAACGGGTAGTTTGCCGATTCAGCACCGGCAGAAGTGATGGCATTGAATATTGTCGATTTACCGACATTCGGCAGCCCGACGATCCCACATTTAAATCCCATATCTATTTTCCTTGAAAAACTGATAGCCGGGGCAACAACCCCGGCTATCACGTGCAATGTTATTGAATTAAAAAGTAGCTTTTCAGATCAGTAGTGGAGCAATAACCAATGAAACAACACTCATCAGTTTGATAAGAATATTCATTGCCGGGCCAGAAGTATCCTTAAAGGGGTCACCAACCGTGTCACCAATAACGGCAGCAGCGTGTGCCTCACCACCCTTACTTTCACCTTCAAGCTGTCCACTTTCGATATACTTCTTAGCGTTATCCCAGGCACCGCCACCATTGGACATCATCAGTGCGAGCAGAACCCCGGCCAGGGTAGCACCGGCCAGCATGCCGCCGAGAGCCTCTTTACCGAGAAGAAAGCCAACCAGAACCGGTGCTACAACAGCAACAACCCCTGGCAGGATCATTTCTTTAAGGGCAGCCCGAGCGGAGATATCAACGCAGCGCTGAGAGTCAGGTTTAACACCCTCAACACCATCCAGAAGACCTGGAGTCTCACGGAATTGACGGCGAATTTCATCAACCATGGCTCCAGCAGCCCGGCCGACACTGGTCATGGTCAAAGCACCGATGAAAAATGGCAATGCACCACCAATCAACAGGCCGATAACAACCATCGGGTCGATCAGGTTAATGGAATCAAGACCAACCGTTGTAGCATAAGCAGAGAACAAGGCCAGGGCAGTCAATGCAGCAGAACCGATAGCAAACCCCTTACCGATGGCAGCAGTAGTATTACCGATAGCGTCAAGACCATCCGTAATTTTGCGCACATCGGGACCGAGACCCGCCATTTCAGAAATACCGCCAGCATTATCAGCAATCGGGCCGTAAGCATCAACGGTCATGGTAACCCCAACTGTAGCCAGCATACCAACAGCGGCGATACCGATACCGTAGAGCCCAGCAAAGTAGTTGGCGACAAAAATGCCGATACAGATGATCAGAATCGGCAGCGCGGTCGATTCGAGACCGACGGCAAGACCATGAATAATGTTGGTAGCAGGGCCAGTTTTACTGGCTTCAGCAATACGTGCCACCGGAGTGTGTGCGGTGTAATATTCGGTAATCTGACCAATAGCAATACCCGCCAAAGTACCGGCAAGAATAGCCCAGAAAATACCTATAGTAAGACCCACCACGAGAATATAAATCAGAGCGGCAACCAGAAACCCGGCAGCGGCAACAAAGGTGGTGTAGTGCAAAGCTTTGGCCGGATCTTTTCCCTTAAGAACCTTCATGGAAGCAATACCGATCAGCGAGAACACCAGGCCGAGCATCGCAAGGGCCAATGGCAAGAGCATCGCGCTTGATTGTACTGTGGCACCAACACCAAGCTTGGCAAGCAGTTCCGGCCCGGCCGCAGCAGCAATAGCCATAGTCGCAATAATTGATCCAACGTAGGATTCAAAAATATCGGCACCCATACCAGCGGTATCGCCAACACAGTCACCGACATTGTCTGCAATTACACCGGGATTACGTGGATCATCCTCGGGAATCCCTGCTTCAACTTTACCAACCAGGTCAGCACCAACGTCAGCAGCCTTTGTGTAAATTCCGCCACCGACACGGGCAAACAGTGCAATTGAGGACGCCCCCATCGCGAAACCGTTGATATATTTTGCTGATTCAGGGTTACCACCAAAGAAGATATAAGCGATCCCGACACCGACCAGACCAAGAGACGCAACAGCAAGACCCATAACAGCGCCGCCGTTAAAAGACACCTCAAGAGCCTTAGCCTGACCATGAGCGCGCGCTGCCTCAGAAGTACGGACATTGGCCCGGGTCGCAGCTTTCATACCGATGAAGCCACAGGTCATAGAGCAAATAGCACCACCGACAAATGCAACGGCCGTTTTCCAGCTCATCGCAATTGCGATAAGAACAAACACCACTACGATAAAAATAGCAAGAACGCGGTATTCCCGACCAAGGAACGCCATAGCACCATCATGGATATCATCAGAAATCTCACGCATTCTTTCATTGCCGACCGGTTGTGCCTTAACAATTCGATAAAGCACGATCGCGATCACAAATCCAACCACCCCGAAAATAGGAGCCCACATTTGCAGTTGCATCTGTCCCTGCCTCTCTTCTGTTTTGTTGTTATAAGTTATTCGACCAGGTTAAAATTATTAAACGTATTCATGGCATCGAATACGCCGTCCGCCAAGATTTTTTCACTTGCCTGGGCTGCCGCGTCTAGCAGGTACGGTAACAATTTTTGCTCATTACTGCTGAAAGAACTTAAAACATGCCCAGTAACATCACCAAATTCAGGTCGGCCAATACCCACACGTACCCGGATAAAATCTTTTACGCCAAGCACGGCAATGATATCACGGATACCGTTATGTCCACCGTGGCCCCCTTCTTTTTTGATACGTAGCCGACCGAAAGGCAAATCAAGATCGTCATAGATGACAATCAAATCCCCCGGTGGTATGCCGAGGGATCGATAAGCGGCATTGACGCTAGCGCCACTATTATTCATAAAAGTCTGAGGCAACAAAACTGTCGCCTGCTCGGTCGCAATGCGACCGACGCCATAGACCCCCTGGTAACCACTTTTTTTTATTGCAATCTGATTCTGTCGGGCAACGTGTTCAGCAACCATAAAACCGACATTGTGACGTGTCGATTCATATTTTTTACCCGGGTTCCCCAACCCGACCAGCAACTTCACAATAACCTCAATGGCCCGTCAAACAAATTACTCAGCAGCTTCTTCTTCAGTTTCTTCGGTTTGCGCTTTGTGACCAACAATGGTAACAACTGTAAAGTTAACATCAAAAACCAAGTCAACGTTAGCTGGGGCCTTAACTTCTTCAATATGAATTGTGTCTCCAATTTCCAAAGCAGTTACATCGACCTCAATGTGTTGAGGAACCTCTGTAGGCAGACACATAACTTCGAGTTCATGACGAATCAGCTGCAGTGAGCCACCCATCTTTTGGCCAGCCGATGTACCTACGGTCACGACTGGAATCATGAAAGAGGATTTTTCCTGCAGATCAATTGCCTGAAAATCGGCACAGATCATCTCTCTTCGCAAAGGATGCAGGTCAGCATCTTTCAAAACAACCATTGTGCCTTCAAGCCCGGCAACGCCCTTGAGAGTCAACAGGGTATTCATACCAGCTTCACCGGAAAGCGCGACTTCCAATTCCTTAGGGCTGACAACAATTGGTGTTGGCTCAATCTGCTTGCCGTAGACAACAGCAGGGATCTTGCCAACCGCACGCAGCTTCCGTGCTACACCTTTACCGGTACCTTCGCGTAATTCAATATTAAGTTCTGCTTGAGCCATCTATTTTTCCTCCATTTCAATGGTTCTGTAATAATTAGCCAATAATTCCGATCAAACAAAAAGAGAGCTGACAGATTCAGCGTTATGAATGCGACGAATAGCTTCAGCCAGCAAATGACTGACAGGCAGAGTTGCCAGACGATCGCATTTTTCAATTTTGTCGGCTGTCGGAATCGTATCTGTAACGAATACCTTTTTCAATGCACTTTGAGAGATTCTGTCCAGAGCAGGTCCGGACAATACGCCGTGGGTTGCACACGCATAAACATCGGTAGCGCCATGTTCCTGCAAGGCCTTGGCTGCAGTGCACAGAGTACCGGCGGTGTCGATCATGTCGTCAATAATAACGCAGGGCTTACCTTTTACATCACCGATAATGTGCATCACTTCAGACACATTGGGCCCACTGCGTCTTTTATCGATAATAGCCAGTCCGGCATCCAGCCTTTTGGCGAAGGCTCTGGCACGTTCCGTACCACCGGCGTCAGGAGAAACAACCACCATATCACCGAGATTCTGTCTTCTGATTTCATCCAGCATAACCGGTGCCGCATAAAGATGATCAACAGGAAGGTTAAAAAAGCCTTGGATTTGGCCAGCGTGAAGATCCATGGTCAGCAGGCGATCAATACCAGCTACCGACATCAGGTCAGCGACAAGCTTGGCGGTAATTGGTGCCCGTGGAGCAACCTTACGATCCTGACGCGCATATCCGAAATACGGAACGACAGCATTGATGCGTGACGCCGAGGCTCTTTTCAGAGCATCGACCATGACCAGCAGCTCCATAAGATTAGTATTTGCCGGAGAGCATGTTGATTGAATAACATAGACATCCCGACCTCGCACATTCTCACCCAATTCAACCATAACTTCTCCATCGGAGAAGGTACGGACTTTGGCACTGCCCAACTCGACGGAGAGGTGCCGGCAGATATCTCGGGCCAGTGGTTCATTTGAATTACCAGCAAAAATCTTTATCATGCTCACAGGTCTACCTATACGCGGAAATATTAAACAGGGTTCTTAAAACATAAAAAGGCCAGTCCCCGTATCGACATCCGCAGACTAACCGCTTGCTTACAAGTCTTAACTTTATATATACAAGTTTGCGTGGCTGGGGCGCCAGGATTCGAACCTGGGAATGCCGGAATCAAAATCCGGTGCCTTACCGCTTGGCGACGCCCCAACAATCAACCTCTTATAGCAGAACTCAGACAATTATCCTAGCGATAATCCCGCCTTTCTCCATATAAAGAAAAAGCCATAGATAATTCACTCAGACAGGATCAACGGCCAGAACAAACCAATTACATACAGCCCTGAGCTCCTCAGCAACCCGCTCCGCGTCAGCCCTGCTTTCACAGACGCCAAAAACAGTCGAGCCGCTACCAGACATCAACGCCCCACGAGCGCCAGCAGCGAGCAACTGCCGCTTAACCTCAGCAACAACAGGCCATCGCGAAAGCACAACTTGCTCGAGATCATTATGCAACTCGCGACACAGTCCTGAAAGAGTCCGGGGCGAAAACGTCGGAATGCTAGCCAGATCACCCCTTTTTGTCAACTGTAAACTTTGATAAACATCGCGTGTCGAAATTGCGACGCCAGGATTAACCAGAACATAGCTTACAGGCGGCAGCCCTGACAATAACTGCAAAGACGTCCCTATTCCTGTTGCCCACGCCGCTCTCGCAAATATAAAAAACGGCACATCCGCTCCAAGCCGCCCCCCAATCTCCATCAGCTCCCGTAGCGATAATCCCGCCCGCAGAATATCGTTCAACGCGACCAGCATCGTCGCAGCATCCGAAGAGCCGCCACCTAGTCCCGCCGCGACCGGTATCCTTTTTTTAATATCAACAACTATTCTGCGCTCACTCCCAACAGCACTAAGCAATTCTTGCGCCGCCCTTGTCGCAATATTATCCTCACCAACCTCCAGATCAACACCATCACAAACCACTAAGACATCCGCTCCCTCGCCAACCTGGATACAGATATCATCATAAAGAGATACGCGCTGCATTGCCATTGCCAGCTCATGATACCCGTCGTCACGCCTGCCAAGCACATGAAGACACAAGTTAATCTTGGCAGGAGCCTTAAATAAGTATTCTTTCACACAACCATCCCACTAACAAAGTTATATTACCACCTCAAGACAAAAAACAAAACATACAGGTAACAGCGTTTACTTTCAAAAGAAAGTGTCATCGTGGCGATATTTAGCCACCCTCAGGCGAACAATGGCCGTAAATCAGCAAACAACAACTCCACCGAGATATCAGCAACATACACAAATAGAACAGTAATTACCGGCACATCAGGAAAAATAAAACGTTTTTATAAACAGGGCACCATTGTTGCTATACACGTAAATATAAATATGTTCTATACTAACCACATATCAATACTGGCAACATGATACGATTTATTACCATATTTCTGATAGCGTTTTCATTATGTACGCCTGCAACCAATTCAAACCCGATTGAGCTGAAGCTTATGATGACACACAACCTGACGACGAACCAACAGAGGATAGTCGATTTTTTTAAAAAGCTGGTAGAAGCACGCAGTGACGGTCGACTGGCGATCAAAATTATGCCAGCCTCTCCTTTGTCGCCAGACCAGCTTATCCAAAGCCTGTCGCAAGAAGAGCTGACCCTTGCGCTTATTGAAACCAATCAACTACGCAACCATGCCCTCCAATTGAATAATACCGATATGACGACTCGCGCCACGGTTCACAAACGACTCTATCCCCTCATGGACGTAACACTTACAGGTCGCCCCCACTCCAGCACTAAAAAGCTCAGCCTGAAACTTCTGGCACACTGGGACGATAGCCCATCACAATCGACTGCCAACCGGCAGCAAACAGCTCTTTCGGGAACGTCGCCACTTTATAGCACATATGCATTACTGGTGGCGCAAAAACAATGGAATCTCCTTGCGCCGGACAAGCAGGTCATCATTCATGAGGCCCTTTACACCGTGACCCTGTATGCAGATGAATTTGCAGGACAATATATTGAGAGAAACATATCCGCTCCCCCCCCAAAAAATACCGACAACAGCAGCAACTTCCCCAGGCTGAGGACTTTGGGCGAATCCTACAAACCCTGTCTGCAGCAGCTAAAAACTGCGCGATCATGGCAGGACCAGACGCATTGATGTTCAACATCAGTCACCATGGTGGTGACCTGGCTTATTATTTCTAGATAGAGGAGAGAGTAATGAGAACAAAACAGACCAAATTGACCTGCATTTTAATCCTCGCCGTGTTCCTGGTTACGGCCACCTGGGCGTCAGCCGCCCCCATCGTCATCAAATTTAGCCATGTTGTTGCCGAAAACACACCAAAAGGGCAAATGGCGACCAAGTTCAAACAACTTGTCGAAGAGCGTTTGGCCGGCAAAGTCTCCGTAGAGGTGTTCCCTAATTCCCAGCTGTTCGGCGATAACAATGAAATTGAAGCGATGTTGCTGGGCGATGTCCAGTTAATAGCTCCGGCTTTATCCAAATTTGAAAAATACACCAAATCGTTACAGCTTTACGACCTACCGTTCCTATTTAAAGACATGGCGGCAGTTGAAACATATCAGCAAAGCGCCCTCGGCCAGAAAATGCTCAAGCTGATGGAGAAAAAAGGAATTATCGGGCTGACCTACCTTCATAACGGGCTCAAACAGCTATCTTCAAGTGAGCCGTTGCGGCTGCCTTCTGACGCCAAGGGCAAAAAATTTCGGATTATGACATCCGACGTTTTGGCAGCTCAATTCCACGCTGTCGACGCCATGCCAGTCAAAAAACCATTTTCAGAAGTATTCACCTTACTGCAAACCAAAGCAATCGATGGGCAGGAAAACAGCTGGTCCAATATCTATTCCAAAAAGTTCTATGAAGTTCAGCCCTATATTACCGAATCAAATCATGGTCTGCTGGATTATATGGTCGTGACCTCGACAGAATTCTGGAATGATCTCCCTGATGGAATCCGCGCCGAAGTCAAAAAGGCGCTTGATGAAGCAACCGCCTATGGTAACAAAATTTCAGAGAAGAAAGCCGTCGAGGACCGCCAGAAGATCATTGATTCTAACCGTGCTGAAATAATTGAATTGACTCCAGCTGAGCGCAAGCAATGGGTTGAAGCCATGAAACCTGTCTGGGCCGAGTTTGAGAACCAGATTGGCAAAGAATATATCGAAGCGGCAGCCGCATCCAATTAAGTAATCCTTTATCCCTTGCGGGCCCGGCCTGGAGGTGGGCCCGCAAGAATGTTCAGCAACCACTGTCCCGAGGTCTGACCTATGTTTATTAAAGTAATCAACCGGCTCGAGGAAACCGTTATATCGACCCTCCTGGCCAGTATGACTCTGCTTGTATTTATTGAAGTGGTGATGCGTTATGTATTCAATATCGGACTAATGTGGGCCGAAGAGCTAACGCTTTACCTGTCTGCCTGGATGGTGCTCTTCGGTGTGTCCTACGGGATCAAAGTCGGTTCGCATATCGGCGTTGACGCGGCCATCAAGCTCCTCCCCTCCTTCTGGCAAAGGGCGATCAGTGGCGTAGCCGTCATGGCATGTCTGGTTTATTGCGCCTTGTTTATCAACGGTTCCTGGACTTACCTCAGGAAGCTCTACAGAATAGGCATTGAGCTCAATGACCTGCCGATACCCAAATGGATTGGACAGAGCATCCTTTTGATCGGCATGGTTTTGATCGCAATCCGACTGGCTATTCTGCTGTGGGCCATCATTGTCGGCAAAGCGGAAGGATTTCAACTGGCAGACGAGGCTAAAGAGAGTATGCATTTAGCAGAAGAAGCCGTTGCCAAAGCCAATCAGGGAGGGACATCAGCATGACAACCGCTGCCCTTTTCATCATCTTACTGTTATGCCTTCTTACCGGCATGCCGATAGCCTTCGCCCTGGGTTTATCGAGCATTACCACGATTCTCTTGTTTTCCAGCGATTCTCTGGCTTCCATCGCCTTGAAACTTTTCAGTACCCAGTCTGAACATTACACCCTGCTGGCCATTCCATTTTTTATTTTATCATCAGCCTTTCTGTCTACCGGTGGAGTGGCGACTCGGATCATCAATTTCGCCATTGACTGCGTCGGCTGGATTCGCGGGGGACTGGCAATGGCCTCAGTACTGGCCTGCATGATTTTTGCAGCAGTATCTGGCTCTTCACCGGCAACGGTTGCAGCCATTGGTTCTATTGTCATCGTCGGCATGGTCAAGGCCGGCTATCCGGAAAAAATGGCCGCCGGGGTAATCACCAACGCCGGGACACTGGGTATCCTGATTCCTCCCTCTATCGTCATGCTGGTATATTCTGCCGCCACGGAAGAATCCGCTGCCAGACTTTTTATGGCCGGGTTGATTCCCGGGATCGTGATGGGCTGCATGCTGATGCTGGTTATTTACATTGTCGCCCGCATCAACAAACTTCCGGCCCAACCCTGGATGGGCTTCAAGAATCTGGCACGCTCCAGCGCCAGCGCCGGCTGGGGCCTGATGATGATCATTATTGTTCTGGGCTCGATCTATGGCGGGGTTGCCAGCCCTACCGAAGCGGCGGCAATTTCGGCGGTATATGCTTATTTCATAGCAATTTTCATCTATCGAGACATGGGACCACTAAAAGGAGTCCGTGGAAAGCCTCTCAAAACGAGTCATACCTTGTCAGTCTCGGTCGCAATCTGGTTCTGATGCTCACAGCCCTGCCGAAATCGATATTTCACCCGGATACTCATAAGGTATTTCGTGATGCCTCCAAGGTGTCCATCATGCTACTGTTTATCATCGGCAACGCCATGCTGTTTGCTCACGTATTGACAACTGAGAGGATTCCACATCATCTGGCTGAAATAATTGTTGGCTGGGGATTGCCAACCTGGGGATTCCTGATCGTCGTCAATATCCTACTGCTGATCGCAGGCAACTTTATGGAACCATCCGCCATACTGTTAATTATGGCCCCGATTCTATTTCCGATTGCCGTCAAACTCGGAATAGACCCGATCCATCTGGGTATTATTATGGTCGTCAACATGGAGATCGGTATGATTACCCCACCGGTCGGCCTGAATCTCTTTGTTACCGCGGGTATTACCGGGCACAGTATCGGCTGGGTCATCAGGGCGGCCCTCCCCTGGCTGATGATCCTGCTGGTCTTCCTGGCGCTGGTTACCTATATCCCCCAGATATCCCTGTTCCTGCCGGAATATATTGACTATCTCAGAGGATACAAATAAAATTGGCTTTCAAACATGAAAACCTCACGGGATGCTCAGGCATCCCGTTTTTTATGCAACACCATTGCCTGTCTGCTATTTATATTCTTTGGCAAAACTAAATCAGGTTCTTATTTACCGCCACTCTGCTTGTGGTCAGATTAAAAATCAAGGAACTGGCGATAGAGTTTTTCAGTCACTGGTATCACTCAATGAAGCATAAGAAATATCATGCAGGGCGCTAAAATATTATGGACAAAAATGACATTATTCAGCTGATTCTCGCAAAACTGGAAGACGACTATCAGATGTTCATGCGCGCAGCTAAGACTGCGCATGAAGCAGCGACTCATTCGGAGAACATTCCAGACAACAAATACGACACCCTCGCCCTGGAATCGTCATACATAGCGCAAGGCCAAGCGAATCGCGCCCTGGAGATTAAAAATGCGATTGCCTTGCTTAAGCAATTACCGCTAAAAAAATTTTCTATTGATGATTCGATTCGCTTGACAGCACTCATTGAAATTGAATCAAAAGACGGGACTGTCCGGCATTTTTTTCTCGCCCCTGTTGCCGGAGGCATGACGGTTCAAATCCAAGGCAACGAGGTCCGAATCGTTACACCAGATTCGCCTGTGGGCAAAGCTCTGCTTGGTTGCCAAACTGGCGACAATGTGCAACTAGGACATATATGTCAGGAATCCGAAATCATTTCCGTTTATTAATCAACTCTGCCTCACCCGACGATTCTCCCTTTATGTAAATTGGTATTGACCCAATTCGGATCAGTTATGGCCAGAAAGTTAGTTTTTCTGCCTATTCCAGCCCTGCGGAGTGTCCCTGGGACAATCTCGGAGTCGATATCGTCATCTAGTCGCCAGGAAAAGTTCGTAGCGTCGAAGCATTGAACCCATATTGCAACAAGGGAGTCCAAAAGTTTTTTTGTTGATGCGCCCCGTATCCACAGCCAGCGGCAATCACACTGACTTCCCCTGAACTTAAAGGGAAACTGAATGGTCACGCGATCAGGGTGCCGCTTTTGACCGGGGTTTTAACAGATGTCGTCTTTGAAATGAAAGAATAAGTCACGGCAGAGCAGGTTAATGCCCTTTTCGATGGGCTGCCGCCGGCGACCTGAAAGGGATTCTCGGGATTGAGCATCGTCCGCTGGTGTTCATCCTGCAAACTTGGTCAGCGGACAGTTCAGGAACACAGTCCGCAGCGTCTGCACCCCGGCTGGCAGGGAGGTGTCAGTTGACCATTAAGCGCACGTTGATACTCTGTCCACAGATAAGCTTTCGGCATCCCCTGGTCAATAATTTCCCACGGGAACAACTCATTTTGACTGCGCGTTCTTGTGACATAATGAGCGACATCCAACCCGTACTTTTTAACGATCTGCCGGAGATTGCCACCTTCGGCAAGGGCAGGCAGCAGCATGGCAATCCGTCGATCCCCCCTGGACAGAAACGCCTGCAACGTGGCTGCTCGCAGCGATTCATGATTGAACCGCGTGTTCGGTATTTTACTGACCGCTGACTGCAGTGTCCGGATCGTTTTCTTAAGAGAATTCTCCTCGGCCATAGGCGCCCACTGCAACGGTGTAAACGGTTTGGGGATAAACGGATTGACACTCAGAATCACCGTTCCGACCCGCCCTTTTTCGCTGCCGACCGCGCGCCAGATGGTAACGATCTTACTGACCAGGTCGGCAATGGCAGCCACATCTTCAGGCGACTCTCCAGGCAGACCGATCAGAAAATACAACTTTAAATTGATAATTCCCCCTTCGGCAAGCAACCTGACCGCGCGAAGAATGATGGCCTCATCGATCCCCTTATTGATCAGGTCGCGCATGCGCTGACTACCCGCTTCAGGGGCAATGGCAACGGTTTTATGGCCGCTGGCGTGAAGCCTGCTGATGTCCTGTGCGGTCAATGCGTCCATGCGTAGACTGGCAACAGATACCTCTCCACCACGCGCCAAGATTCCTTCTTGCAGTAAACCGATTTTTGAATAATCAGCAACTGCAGCCGCGACAAGTCCGATACGCTTTCTCTGGCACAAGCCTTTATCTACCTGGCTGAGCAGAATATTCAAACTACGCTCACGTGGTGGTTGATAAACATATCCGGCAGCACAAAACCGGCAACCATGGCTACAACCACGCGACACTTCGGTTAAGGCCATCGTGCCGAACTCTGTAGCTTCTGTCTGAACAAAATTACGACTTTCCGAACTGTCAAGATCGGCTAAATATTGGCGTCTTATTGTTTTGGGCACACTGTTATCTGAGTGAATAGCCTCAAGCGTTCCTTCAGCTGTATATTCAGGGCGGTAAAAGGAAGGAACATAAATTCCTGCGACCTCTGACAACTGAACAAGCTTAGCCTGTTTACTGTGCGACTTTTCATGGAGAATAGAGATCAGGTCTGCGAGCAGCGGCTCTGCTTCACCGATCGCAATAATATCAACCAGCGGGGCGAGGGGCTCCGGATTTATAAAGGCACAAACTCCACCCAATAGAACCAAAGGATCCGTTTCGCTGCGATCTTCTGAAAAAAGGGGCAGACCTGCCAACGTAAATATTTTTGGGATATTGAGATAATCGTTTTCAAATGAAACGGAAAAAGCGACCACATCGAATTCAGTTAAAGAACTGTTATTCTCAATACTTGTCAACGGTCCGGTTGAATCGGCTTCAGGAAGAAAAAACCGTTCACAGAGAGTATCGTTGCGCTGATTTAACAGGTGATAAACCGTCTGAAACCCAAGATTACTCATTCCCTGATAGTAATGATTGGGATAAACAAGAGCAACGTGCAGGCGGTCTTCGATCCAATCATGGACAATCGCGCCAGTTTCATGAGCATAGAGGGTTGCAGTTTTGGGTCTTTTAGATTTCATACCTGAACATTTACCACAGGTCTTAATCCAAGTGGACTAAAAAGAAAAAGGGGCCACTATGGCCCCTTTGACGAGGGAGTCGTCGGGAGTACATTACAATGTACAGTACGCTGTACATCTGCCGGGCGGAGAACCGGCGTTCATGACAAAATCAATACAATTGAACACACCAGCCAAACTGACTGTGAAAATAATGACCTGCTTAAGAATATTAGTCGACCCGACGGCGCAGGAATGTCGGAATGTCAAACTGCTCATCGTCAACGAACATATCGCGTGATTGACTGGATGAAACGTCTCTGCTTCTCCGGCCATAGGGCTGACTGATCGGTTGAGACTGATTACGAATATGGGTCGGAACATCAAAATCTACCTTGTTGCTGGCTTGGGCAAGCATATGCGCCCGCTGTTCAATGATGTCAGTCACTTTTTTATCTTCCTGAGCATCGCCAAAACCTGTCGCAATCGCAGTGATTTTGATCTTATCACCAAGATTTTCATCGATAACAAGACCAACAATAATATTGGCGTCTTCGTGAACTTTCTCGTGGATGATGGTGGAAGCTTCTTCAAACTCTTCCATGGTCATATTTGAAGAACCTGAGATATTAACCAGAACACCCATGGCTCCTGAAATATCAACCTCTTCAAGCAATGGGCTGCTGATGGCACTATGGGCTGCCTCGGCAGCGCGCCGTTCTCCTTCAGCCATACCGATGCCCATCATGGCCATGCCTCGGTTACTCATGACGGTTCTGACATCGGCAAAGTCAACGTTGATCAATCCTTCAGTTGTAATCAGATCTGAAATGCCCTGTACTGCCTGGCGCAGGACATCATCAGCAGGCTTGAAAGCATCGAGAATACTCATATTCTTGCCAGCGAGACCAAGCAGACGATCATTAGGAATAACCACCAAAGAATCAACAACTTCACGCAACTCGGCAATGCCTTCATCTGCCCGCAGCATGCGCTGCTTCCCTTCCCGGGTAAATGGCTTGGTAACCACGCCGACAGTGAGGGCTCCGGCCTGCTTTGCAGCCTTAGCCACGACAGGTGCGGCACCGGTACCGGTCCCGCCACCCATACCGGCAGCGACAAAAATCATATCAGCGCCCGTGAACATCTCGACCATGCGTGCCAGATCTTCTTCCGCAGCCTGACGTCCGATCTCCGGGTTGGCCCCGGCCCCAAGCCCTTTGGTCAGGCTGGCACCGAGTTGAATTTTCATGGATGCTTCACTTTTCCGCAGCGCCTGAGCATCGGTATTGGCGACAAAGAACTCGACACCATCAACCTGGCAACGAATCATTGTATTCACGGCGTTGCCACCGCCACCACCGACTCCAATAACCTTGATTTTAGCAACCTGGTCCAGATGCTCTTCGAACTGAAACATGACTCCCTCTTGATTAGGCATAATGCCCTCCCCTTGTCCGCGCTGATGACTTCTCCGCGATGTCAAAAGCTATATGAGTTAAAGTTACTATAAGTTACCAAAATTTAGCATATTTTACAAGTAATTATATAATAATTAAGTATCAGAAAAATTCACCAAACCAATCTTTCATCCGCTTGGTAAGTCGTTCAAAAATATTCTCATCACCTACCTTGAAAGACTGGACTTTGGTGTTCATGCTGCCATACTTGACCAGACCCACGGCAGTTGCGTAAATAGGTGAATTTACAACATCTACCAGGCCACCGATATTTAACGGCTTGCCCCGTCTTACCGGCAGGTTAAAGACCTGCTCTGCTAGTTCCGGCATGCCGGGTAAAATAGCACTGCCTCCGGTAATGACCACACCGGAAGCAATCAGATCGCCATAGCCGCTCTTGATCAATTCACGGTTCACCAGGGAAAAGATTTCTTCCACACGTGGTTCCAGGATTTCTGCAAGTAACTGGCGCGACAGAATACGGGGTTCACGCCCCCCCACTGAAGGAACTTCAATGGTTTCATCTTTACCGACCATCGAGGTCAGACAACACCCGTAAGCCTGCTTGATCTTTTCAGCTTCCGCCATCGGAGTGCGTAACCCGACGGCGATGTCGTTGGTCAGATGATCGCCACCAATGGACAATACAGACGTATGCTTGATAGCCCCTTCCGAGAAGATGGCAATGTCCGAAGTTCCACCACCGATATCAACCAGCGCAACACCCAGCTCTTTTTCATCAGGCGAGAGCACCGCTTCACTGCTGGCCAATTGTTCCAGTACGATGTCTGCGACATCCGTTCCAGCTCGGTTACAGCTTTTTACAATGTTCTGGGCGCTGGCTACGGCACCGGTGACTATGTGAACTTTTGCTTCAAGACGAACACCGCTCATTCCCAGAGGTTCGCGGATGCCATCCTGATCATCAATGATGAATTCCTGTGGCAGGATGTGCAGCACTTCGCGATCCATCGGAATGGCAATCGCCTTTGCCGCATCAATAACCCGCTGCAGATCTTCAGTGCTCACTTCTCGGTTCTTAATGGCGATCACTCCCTGAGAGTTCATCCCCTTGATGTGACCACCAGCGATTCCGGCATAGACAGATTTGATTTCACAGCCAGCCATCAACTCGGCTTCCCGAATCGCTTTTTGAATCGCGGTTACGGTACTTTCGATATTGATGACAACACCCTTACGCAGTCCTTTAGACGGACTGGTCCCGATGCCAACAATCTCGAGCCCCTCTTCCGTTAGGTGACCGACAATACAGCATATTTTTGTGGTCCCGATATCGAGGCCAACAATCAGATTTTCAGATTTTCTGCTCATGACACCCCCTTGGTATCAGCTCTTGGCCGTTTTGAGCGACCGTTCAATTCTCACGATAACTTTTTCATCAACATTCAAATCGATATAATCAAGCATGTTAAATTTTGGCTGTAGCTTACTGTAAATTTTTTCCAGGCGACTGATCTTATTGGCGAATCCGTCCCAGCCGAGGCGAATTTCCACGCCACCGCTCAGGGTAAACAGGGTCAGCCCACCTTCATTATTCTGATGAATTTCCGAAACCTGGTTCAGGTTGAGAATTTGATGTCCCTTCAATTCATCAATTAAACTCACGATGGTTTTTAATTTTTTGACATACTTTGGATCATGGGCCTGGGCTTTTTCATAATCGAAACCGGTAATAACCGGATAGTCCAGACTGTCATTAGCATCCAGAACCTTGAATATCTCCCCCTGTTGATCAATATAGTACAGATACCCCAGGTTAATGATTGCGACCGGCTCTCTTTCAACTACGGTAATCAGCACCTTGCGGGGAAAAATGCGCTGCACACTGGCCACCTCAACCCAAGGGTTTTCTTCGATCTTGTGCCCGATCATATTGAGATCAAGATGAAAGGTATTAACTCCATACTCGATATCAGACAGAGCGATGGTCTGAACTGTGGTTAAGCGTGTATTTCCCACAACCTCAACCTGATCGATACGAAACAGGTCCGAGGCCATCATAAACTGCACGACAAAAAAACTGCCCACGACAATCAGAATTGCGCTGAAGACGGCAACAAATATCTTTAAAGACCGATGAAGTATCGCCCTGAAGTTGATCTTTTTCGATACATTCAGGGACTTATTCCCTCGCACTTTTTTAGTTTTCTGGTTATGCCGCTTCAAGTCATGCATCGTGTCGTTACCCTATTTATCAAGGTCCGCATCAAGCAGAATTTTTTCAACCAGTTCGGCAAATGAGTATCCATATTCACCAGCAGCCTTGGGTAACAGGCTGGTTTCTGTCATTCCGGGGATGGTATTGACTTCAATACAGAAATAGCTGTCCCCCCTGACCATAAAATCAACCCGTGCAGCGCCCCGGCATCCTAGCGCCAGACATACTTTTTCTGCAGCTGCCTGCACGTTGACATAAGTGTCTTCGGCAACTGGAGCCGGTAATAAATATTGGGTATCTCCGCTCAAATATTTAGCCTGATAATCATAGAAACCGCTTTTCGGTACAATCTTGATAATCGGCAGGGCGACACCATTGAGAACAGAAACCGTTAACTCATCACCAGCAATAAATTCTTCAACCAACACACTGCCATCAAGTTCGGCCGCCTGGCTGATTCCGCGTTCTAGAGCGGCCTGATCGTTAGCAATCGTAATACCGATAGTCGAGCCTTCCCGGGATGGCTTTACCACTGCGGGTAAATCGGTCCAGCGCTTGAGCAGACTTCTCGCATCTTCTCCCGGGCGGACAAAGTCAAATCTGGGCGTTGGCACCTGATGAAACATCAGCAACTGCTTGGTCAGCACTTTATCAATAGCGATGGCCGAGGCAGCTACACCACTTCCGGTGTAAGGGATGCCAAGCATCTCAAGCAAGCCCTGGACCCGGCCATCTTCACCAAAACGACCATGCAACGCAATAAAAGCCACCTCTGCATTGACCGCTTTGAGCTGAGCAGGCAAATCCTGTCCGACATCGACGGCGACCGCGTCATAACCCATCTGTTGTAATGCGATTAAGGCCGCCGTTCCGGTTTTCAGGGAGATATCACGCTCAGCCGACAACCCTCCCATGAGGACGGCAATTTTGCGGGCCAGCATTGTTTCACGACTGAAACAGGTCACAGTTGGGGCTCCTTTGCTTTAAGCAGCTCAGCAACCTGCCCGCACACCTGATTAACACTTCCGGCACCTAGGGTTATCAGCATGTCCCCTGCTCCCAGAATGCTTGCTGCGTGGGCACTGACCTCCTCAAGAGTTGCCAGATAGGTGACATCCTTATGGCCGTGACTGGTAATGCCTGCGGCCAGCGCTTCTGCTGTGGCACCGTCAATAGGAGTTTCTCCTGCCGCGTAAACATCCGTTACGATTAAGACGTCGGCCTGATAGAAAGCTGTCAAGAATTCCTGAAACAAGGCTTGCGTACGGCTGTAACGATGGGGCTGAAATACAGCGACGATCCGCTTATTCCAACCGCTTTTGGCCGCGGCGAGGGTCGCACGTATTTCGGCCGGATGATGGCCGTAATCATCTATGATCATGATGCCATCGACTTCATCACGCACCTGGAAGCGCCGCTGCAAGCCACCAAAATTTCTGAATCCTCCGACAATAGTCTGAAATGGAATTTCCAGCTCGTGGGCAACCGCAATAACGGCCAGTGCATTAAGCACATTATGTGATCCCGGCATACGGAAGGAAACCCGCCCTAACTCTTGGCCTTGATGATAGGCAATAAAGCTGGTGCGCCCCTGGCGATGAGTTATCTCTTCAGCATAAAAATCCGCCTGTGACGAAAAACCATAGGTTGTGAAACGTTTCTTAACCTTGGGCAGAATCTCCTGAATGTTGCGATCTTCAAGGCATAAAACAGCTCTGCCGTAAAACGGGACCTTATTGATAAAATCGACAAATATCTGTTTGATTTCTTCAATGCCGGAGTAATAGTCGAGATGATCCTCATCGATATTGGTGACAACGGCGATGGTCGGTGACAGATGCATAAAAGAACCATCTGATTCATCAGCTTCAGCGACCAGAAACTTACCGCGACCCAATTTCGCATTGGACCCAAAGGCGTCAAGCTTGCCGCCAATGACAGCGGTTGGGTCAATACCTGCGTGAAACAGAATAAGCGCCATCATGCTGGTGGTTGTGGTTTTCCCATGAGTACCCGCAATCGCTATGCCATACTTCATGCGCATTAATTCAGCTAACATCTCTGCGCGTGGAATAACGGCAATGTGGCGCTTATTTGCTTCTACAACTTCAGGATTATCAGCCTTGACGGCCGTCGAAGTGACAACGACATCAACCTCTTGAATGTTTTCGGCCTGGTGCCCGATCATGATTTCACCACCAAGGTCAGCCAGACGGCGTGTTGTATCTGAGTCACGCAAGTCGGAGCCGGATACACGGTAGCCTTGATTGAGCAATAGTTCTGCGATCCCGCTCATACCGATGCCACCAATGCCGACAAAATGAATTTTCTTAATGCGTCCGTACATTGCTTGTCTCCGTTTTATCCCATCCCCGTAAGGGTTCGACATTCAGTCAATATTTTCGCTGCCGCGCCTGGTTTACCAAGCTCCCGGCCACATTCAGCCATCAGGTGTAAACGCTCACGATCACTGAACAGTATTTCTATCTTCATCGCCAAGGTCTGCGCGTCCATATCTTTTTGCAGCAGGACGTCTACTGCTCCGGCACTTTCTAAGGCCCTGGCATTAGCTGTCTGATGATCAGCTGCCGCATAAGGAAACGGAATCAGGATAGCTGGACGCCCGGCTACGGCCAGTTCGGCCAGCGTCGTTGCACCAGCACGGCAAACAACCAGGCTTGCTTCGCTATAAGCAGCAGCCATATCGTCGATAAACGGAACAACCTGGGCGGCATCGAGACCCGCCTTTTGGTATGCATCCCTGACTTGAGCGAAATCTTCATCACCCGTCTGATGATACAGTTGTGGTCGGTCTGGCCATTCTTTCAAAAGAGGCAACATTGCAATCACGGCCTGATTAATGGCACGTGCACCACGGCTGCCGCCAAAAATCAGCAATTTACCAGGCTCTGGCAGTTCAGGCGTCACTTGTTCCAGCCCTTTACGCAGGGGATTACCGGTAACAATTGTGCGCTCGGTCGGAAATCCATGACCACTTTCAGGAAACGATATAAATATTTTGCTCGCGCCTTTGGCCAACAACCGGTTACTCAGCCCTGGTTGAGCGTTCTGCTCGTGGATTACATAGGGAATCCCAGCCAGCCTGGCGGCAATTAAAACCGGCACCGAGGCATAGCCTCCTACCCCCACGACGATGTCGGGTCTGAACTGCTTCAAAATTGTTCGCGCCTGCCCCAAACTCTTATAGAGCTTAGGCAACAGCTCAAAGCGTCCTTGCCATCCCCTGCCGACCACTCCCACCATATCGACTGTTTCCAAGGCAAACCCCAACTTCGGGATCAGGCGCTGTTCCAGGCCGTGCTCAGTACCGACAAACAGGACGCTGGCCTGAGGGTCCTGGTCAAGCAGTTCCTGGGCCAATGCGACAGCCGGAAACAAGTGACCACCGGTCCCACCGCCGGCAAGCAACAATTTCATTGTACCCTCCCGGTTGTGGAGGAAATATTGAGCAGAATGCCGACTTCGACCAGACACACGATCAAACTGGTTCCACCGAATGAAATAAATGGCAGAGCCAAGCCCTTGGTCGGCAGCAATCCCATGCAGACCGACAGGTTCACAAACGCTTCCAGCCCTAAAAGCAGGCTTAATCCGAAGGCAAGGTTACGACCGAAGGGATCCTGGCAGTTCAAGGCAATCTTAATCCCGCACAGCACGAGAGTCAGGAACAGGGCAGCAACCACGACAACCCCAATCAGGCCAAGTTCTTCACCGATCACTGAGAAAATAAAATCGGTATGCGCCTCAGGAAGGTAGAAAAGCTTCTGCTCGCCAATCCCCAGACCCTGTCCGAAGATGCCCCCTTTACCAAACGCAACCAGGCTTTGTATGATCTGGAATCCGGTATTAAAGGGGTCATCCCAGGGATCCAGAAAAGCCATGATCCGGCGCCGGCGATAGTCAACCTGCATGACCAGTAGATACAGAACCGGTAAGGACATCAGCACGGTTGGCAGCAGGTACAACCAGCGCACTCCGGCAACGATCAACATACCAAAGGAAACACCGGCGATAATCATGGCACTGCCCAGATCAGGCTGTTTCAGCAGTATCAGCAACAGCACGCCAAGGACGATCATATAGGGAAGATATCCCTTGGATAAGGAACGGACTTTTTCCTTTTTCCGGGTTAAGGAATGGGCCAGGTACAACACCATTGACAGCTTTACCAGCTCTGCCGGTTGCAGAGTAAAGCCGGGCAAACGCAGCCAGCGCATCGCTCCTCCGACTCGAATACCCAGTCCCGGGATAAAGAGCATCATCAGCAGGACGATACTGCTTAATAAACTTATTACCGCCAGTTTTCGCCAGTTTTCATACTTGAAGTAGGTGGCCCCGGCCATCATGACAAATCCGACCAGGGTATAAACCAGTTGCCTTTTGAGGAAGTAGAAACCATCATGAAAACGTTCAGCCGCCATAATCGCAGAAGACGAATAGACCATAACGACCCCGATGCAGGTCAACGCTACGGTCACCACCAATACCGAAGTATCAACCTCACGCCTTATCATCACTGGCTCCTGCGGTAGGTAAGGCGTTAACCAGGCGGGCAAAATCCCGTCCGCGTTCCTGATAGTTCTTATACATGTCGTAGCTGGAGCAGGCCGGAGATAACAATACATCGCACCCTGGCCCCGTCAGTGCGTAGGCCAGCCTTACCGCAGTCTTCATATCCGACGCCAAACGTATCTCGCAGCAGCCAGCCAGCTCTGCTGCCATATTTTGAGCTGCATTACCAATCAGGATCAGATGTTTGACTTTTTCTTTAATAAGGGGTTTCAGGGGGGCATAGGACGACCCTTTATGAACCCCACCGGCAATCAGGGTGGCATCATTGTTGAGGCCGGCGATACTCTTAACGACACTGGCCACATTGGTGCCCTTTGAATCGTTTATCCAGCGCACGCCATTAACCTCGCGGATGAACTCCATGCGATGCTCTAGGCCCTGAAAACTTGCGACAGCGGGCCAGCATTGCTCGCTGTCACAGCCGGCAACAAGTACTGCAGCCAATGCTGCCATGACATTTTCAATATTATGTTCACCCTGCAAAGGGAAACGATCCAGGTTAAAAACAACGGATTGATCCTGCCAGTTCCAGATCAACTCGGATTCCTTACGGATCATCCCCTGCACCTTCTTGCCTGAGGCAGAAAACCACACCTTCGTTGCCGCTATCCCCTGCGTCAGACGGCATACTTCAGCGTCATCAGCGTTCAGAATGGCAAAGTCGTCGCAGGTCATATTGCGGAACAGATTCAGCTTGGCCTGATAATAACTCTCCAGATCCCGATAGCGATCAAGATGATCCGGGGTCAGATTAAGCAGAAGACCTATTGCCGGATGAAAGCGATCAATGGTTTCCAACTGGAAGGATGACAGTTCAACGACAACGCTATCAAAGTCATCCGTACAGGCCGCAACCAAAGGCGTGCCGAGATTTCCTCCGGTAAATACCCGCTGACCACAACTTGAAAGAAAATGCCCGATCAGGCTGGTTGTCGTTGATTTGCCATTGGTCCCGGTAATACCGATTATCGGTGCACTGATTTCGCGCCCAGCCAATTCGACTTCTCCCCAGACCGGGATATTACAGGAACGAGCTCGCTGCACGGGCGCGATTGTCTGCGGGACACCGGGACTTAAAGCAATTAAATCTGCCTGTTCAAACAGCTCAAGAGTATGACCACCAAAATCTTTGCGGATCGGAAGCTGAAGCAGAGATTCGATCCCGGCGATCTCCTTCTCCTTGCGGTAGTCTGATAACGCAACAGTTGCACCGCGCTCCAGCAGAAAGCGCACCAGCGCCTGACCACTCAGGCCTGCGCCGACAACAACCACACGTTTATTAGTAAAATTCTGTTTCATCGCAATTTCAATGTCGACAAGGCAATCAGAGCCAGGATAATGCTGATAATCCAGAACCTGACTATTATCTTGGGTTCCGGCCACCCTTTCAGCTCAAAGTGGTGGTGAATAGGGGCCATGCGAAATACCCGCCGTCCCCAGTATCTGAAGGATGTGACCTGAACAATTACCGAGAGGGCTTCGATAACGAAAATCCCCCCGACGATGACCAGCAGGAACTCATTTTTGGTGATAACCGCGACAACACCAAGAGCCCCCCCCAGTGACAGGCTACCAACATCGCCCATGAAGACCTGGGCAGGATAACTGTTGAACCACAAAAATCCGAGGCCAGCCCCAACCATGGCCCCACACAAGATTGCCAGTTCACCGGCCCCTTGAATGCTGGTGATTTGCAGATAGTTTGCAAGTTTGGCATTACCAGCCAGGTAGGCCAGCATCAGAAAGGTTCCTGCGGCAATGATCATCGGCCCGATAGCCAGGCCATCGAGACCATCGGTCAGATTCACAGCGTTGCTGGCACCAACCATGACCAGTATGGCAAAGGGTACGTAAAAGATACCCAGGTCGGGATTGACATTTTTTAAAAAAGGCACACTCAGGTGCGTATCAAAACCGGCACTAAAATAGAGCAGCAGCGCAGCAGCTGTGGCAATAACAATCTGCCAGAACATTTTTTGCCGGGCCGAAATACCGTCACTGTTTTTTCTTACGACTTTCAGATAGTCATCAATAAATCCGACAGCGCCATAGCCAGCCGTGACCAGCAGCGTCACCCATATGTACAGGTTGCTTAAATCAGCCCATAACAATGTCGGAAGAATAATGGCCAACAGAATCATTGCCCCACCCATGGTTGGGGTTCCTTCTTTCACAAAATGGGACTCCGGTCCGACTTTGCGGATCGACTGTCCGATCTGCAGCCGTTGTAACGTCGCTATCAGCCATGGACCCAGCATGAATGAGATCATCAGCGCTGTTATCGTTGCGTAAATGGTCCTGAAAGTGATGTAGCGAAAAACGTACAGCACGGAGTATTCGGTATGTAATGGGTACAAGAGGTGGTATAGCACCTGTCATTCCCCTTTCTGACTATCTAAGAAAGTATCGTTGGCAGGAGCCTTTAGTGCAGCAACCACCTTATCAAGACGAATGCCCCGTGAGCCTTTAACCAGAATCATGTCCCCTGAGCGTTGTTCTTCTTTTAAAAAAGCTGCCGCCGTATCAGCATCCGCTTTCACAACGACCTGTTTCGGGTTTAATCCAGCATTTGTCGCACCGCGTTTCAGATCATCAGCAAATGAGCCAACAGCAATGAGCAGATCAACGATGGGGGCACTGGCTGCCCCTAACTGCTCATGAAGTGATGCGGAATCCGAACCGAGTTCCAGCATATCGCCAAGCACTGCAATTCGTCTGCCACGCCCCCGGAAGTTGGCAAGTGCGTCTAACGCAGCGCGTGCTGACAATGGATTCGAATTATAACTGTCATCCAGCAGGATTCCGCCACATGGCAGGGGATTCAAATCCATCCGCCCCTGAGCCGCCTTAAAGGACTCAAGACCTGCTTTGATCTGTAAAACAGGGACCTCGCTTTCGAATGCAGCGGCAGCTGCAGCAAGAGCATTATGGACATTGTGGACACCCGGTATCGGCAGAGTCACCGCTACAATGTCATCATTTATACACAGCTCAAACTGGGTTGAATCATCGGCACTAATAACATTCTGGGCACGCACCTGAGCTTTTTGATTGAGACCGTAGGTTATTTTTTTAACCCCGTTGGCAACCGGCAGACGCGCGACCCGCTCATCATCCAGATTGATAACTGCAGCACCACCCTGAAGACCGGCAAACAACTCTCCTTTCGCCCTGGCGACACCGTCCAGCCCCTGTAGCGTTTCGAGGTGCGCCGGACCAACATTGGTTATAATGCCAATGGTTGGCTGAGCGATCTGCGTCAGGCGCTCAATTTCGCCCAGTGCACTAGTTCCCATTTCAACAACGGCCCATTGGTCATGGGGGGTCATGCGTAACAGGGTTAAAGGCAGACCGATTAAATTATTGAAGTTCCCTGCAGTCTTTAATCCCGGCCCGGTTTTTTCATAGATACTCGCCAGCATTTCTTTGGTCGTTGTTTTGCCAGCCGAGCCGGTAATACCCACCAACGGACCCCGCAGCTGCTGCCGCCACACTGAAGCAATATCTCCGAGAGCCTTAAGAGTATTAGCAACCCTGACCACCGGTACGCTCAAGCCGGCGATCACTTCTTCACTCAGACAGGCCGCCGCTCCGTTCGTTACCGCCTGACTCAGGTAGTCATGACCATCAAAGCGCTCACCACGCAGCGGAATAAACAGTGCCCCAGGTTCCATACTGCGACTATCAGTTGAGATGCCGGAAATTGGGCAGGCTCCTTTTTTACCGGAGACTGTGCCGCCTGTAATTGTCGCGATCCGATCAAGATCAAACATGGGAACCGGCCTTCACATCCGAAGAAGAACAAGGTACGGCCAAGGCTCTGGCTAATTCTTCACGATCATCAAAATGAATCTTAGTTCTCCCCAGAATCTGATAGTCCTCATGCCCCTTACCGGCGACCAGCAGCAGATCACCAGCTTCTGCGACCCGGCAGGCAAACGTGATTGCGCTGCGCCGGTCGGGAAGCATTACAAAACCATCCTGTCCTGCCAGCGCCTCAGCTTCCGATAATTCCGGGACACCGGTCTCCAATGCACCTTGTTTAATCTGGTCAAGAATTGCTAATGGATCCTCGGTACGTGGATTATCTGAAGTAAAAATAGTTAATTGAGAGTAGCGGATGGCTGCTTTCGCCATAACCGGGCGTTTTGACGGATCCCGATCGCCCCCGCAACCAACCACAGTTATGCATCTGGAATGCTCAAGGTTCACCAGTGTTTTCAAAACCTGTTCCAGGGCGTCCCCGGTATGTGCGTAATCAACCAGAGCAAGAACTCCGCGGGAATTCGGAACCACCTCAACCCGTCCCGGCACCTGCTTCATATTTTGCAGTCCACGAGTAATTACGGCAGCATCAATTCCAAGTTGTTGACTTACCGCTACCGCGGCCAGCAGGTTACTGACGTTAAAGTCTCCGATCAGAGAGCTGTCAACCTGCAAGGGGCCATAAGCGCCTGAAATGGCACCATGAATACCGTCACGACTGACACAGACATCTTCAACCGTTACATCTGCTTCAGCATAACGACCGAAAGATGTCAAAGAAGGAATTTCCGACAATAGTCGGCGACCGTAAACATCATCGGCATTTGCTACGCCCTTCCCTCCATTAAGCAGGTCACTGAACAAACGTTTTTTACTCAGGTAATAGTCTTCAAGGGTTTTATGGTAATCGAGATGCTCTGCAGTCAGATTAGTAAATGCGACGGCATCGAACTCAACACCATCTGCACGGTGCTGTTCCAGTGCATGGGAAGAAACTTCAAGGATAAAGGCGTTCGCCCCCTGTTCCCGGAAATCACGCATCATGCTGATCAGTTCAAGAGATTCAGGGGTGGTATGGGAAGAGGCCAGACGCTTATCACCGCAACGATATTCGATGGTTCCAAAAACAGCGGGATTATAGCCAGCCTCTTTGAGGATAGCTTCGATCAGGTAGGTAATAGTCGTCTTGCCATTAGTCCCAGTAATTCCTATCGTAGGAACGCCCTTACTCGGATGCCCATAGTATACGGCCCCCATACGAGCCATGGCCATACGCGCATTGGCAACCTTGATGAAGGAGACGCCCGACGCATCCACAAGCGGATCATGTTCACTGACAATCGCCGTAGCACCTTGTTCGAGAGCCTGAGGAATAAACCTGGCACCGTCAACATTTACCCCTGGCAAGGCAAAGAACAGACTCCCGGATGTCACCTGACGGGAATCGTATGCCAGACCCGTTATTTCGAGCTCCTGTTCACCGATCACCGTTACCGGCTGAACCACTGCAAGCATATCCTTTAAATTCATACGCTTTTCCTATCGATGAATCCCGTTATGCCCCAAACTTAATCCAGGCTTCCTTACCATAAGGAATGGACTTGCCCGCAGCAGGATACTGATCTACAGCATGTCCGCTTCCGGAAAGTTTGAGGTTCAGCTTCTTTTCCTGCATCGCTCTTAATACCTGGCGATAACTCATGCCCTTGAAATTTGGCATTATCAAACCATCATTCTCAGCAACATCCGGCAGCAAAGGCACCAAGTCCGGGAGCGGTTCAATATTTGTCATATCCTTAGCCAAGGCTTCAACCGAGCCTTTAGGTAACACGTTAAGATGGCTCAGGGCTTGTCCAGCCACGTGGGAAAAGACCGGTGCCGCTACGACACCGCCATAGGTGTCGCCTTTGGGCTCATCAATGACCACAGCCATGACGATTGCCGGATTATCAGCAGGGACAAAACCAACGAAAGAAGAGACCCTTTTATCAATGGAGTAGCCACCGGTGACAGGATCAACCTTCTGAGCGGTTCCGGTTTTGCCTGCGACAGCGTAACCCGGCACTGCAGCCTTGGTCCCTGTCCCCCCGGCCTCGGTTACACTTACCAGCATATCCCTGATCAGACCGGCGTTTTTTTCTGAAATGACCCGGTGCCTGACTTCCGGTAAATGTTGTGAAACCACATGACCTTCGTCATCGGTCACTTTTTCAACAAGATACGGTTCAACCAACAGGCCGCCATTGGCAAAGACTGCCGTTGCCGTCACCAGTTGAATCGGGGTAATGCTTAACGCCTGCCCAAACGAAATAGCCGCAAGATCAATTTCAAACCAGTCAGAAGGTCCCCTCAGTAATCCCCCGGCCTCTCCGGGCAGATCGATGCCGGTCTTTTCTCCAAAACCAAAATCGCGGATATACTGATAAAGACGCTCCCGTTCCAGAGCCTTGCCGATCTTCGCAATACCAATATTGCTACTGAACTTCAGGATTTCTTCGACACTCAGTTTTTTATATTTTTTATGGTCGTGGATGGTTTTTCCACCGACCGTGTAGCGTCCATTTTCGCAATAGATCTTCTGCCCGACTCGTACCAACCCTTCTTCAAGGGCGCCCGCCAGCACAAACGGCTTAAATGTGGATCCAGGCTCATACATGTCGGTCACCGCCCTGTCACGCCGGGCACTGGCACGATATTTTCCCGGCATATTCGGGTTGTAATCGGGATAACTGGCTAGGGCCAAAATGCGACCACTGGCTGGTTCCATCATAACGATCGTTCCACCAGCAGCACCATTTTCCTTGACCGTTTGCTTAAGCTCTTTTTCAGCGACAAACTGCAGGGAACGATCGAGGGTCAGAAACAGATTATTCCCGGGCTGCCCCCCCTGGACTGATTGCTCCTCAGAGGCCAGGCCACGCCCGCGGGCATCATGAAAGGTATGCAGGCGACCAGGTTCCCCCTGCAAGGCCTGATCATACTCCAGCTCGATCCCTTCCAGCCCGTTAGGATCAAGACCGGTGAAGCCGAGCACGTGTGATGCGGTATTGGCTTGAGGATAATAACGCTTACGTTCAGTGACAAAATGCAGACCGTCAATTTTCAAATCTTTGATCTGCTTGGCCAAGGCAGGTTCCATCTTACGCTGCAACCAGACGAAACGCTTCTTGCCACTAAGTTGTTTGGTTATTTCTTTTTGGGGGCTATCGAGTAGTGGGGCCAGCTTAGCAGCTGCATCAGCGGGATCCTTCACCAGCACCGGGTCGGCATATAAAGATTCAGCAGCAAGACTGACGGCCAGAGGATCCCCATTGCGATCAAAAATACTGCCACGCTGAGGAGCCAGCTTAACAACACGGGAGCGCTGCTGATCAGCCCGCTCCTGCAGCTCTGGAGCATGAACTATCTGCAAAAAACACGCACGACTGACCACGGCAACAAACAGCAGGACAAAAAACACCGCAAAGATACGGATACGGATCTGAATACCGCGTTCCGTTAACGCCATATCAGTCGACCCTTATCACTTGTCCAGGAGTGGGCGGGCGCAAGCCCAACTTGGTACGAGCAAGACGTTCAATGCGCTCAACGCGTGATTGATAAGCCACCTCTAGCGTCATTTCCCGAATTACCTGCTGTTCGCTACGGATATTACGCTCCAGGCTGGATATTTCATACTCAAGGTTTATGGCATGGATACGTGACCAGACAAACAGCAGTGCCAACGATGACACCAGGACAATAGCCACCATGACCGGCAGCAATCGTGGCCGGCAAAGAGAAAATCCATCTATCTTAACTGTAGTTTGAGGCAAGACCTGCGACATTTCACGCCCCCTTTCTATGTTATGCCACTTCACAATTCAGCAGCGTTCAACTGCTCTTAAAACCGCACTACGCGCACGGACATTCATTTCAATCTCCGCTTCACTTGCCTTAACCCCTTTACGGGTTAAAACTTTTACTTCGGGGATTATGTTACACTGACAGATCGGCAGGCGTGGCGGGCAAATACACCCCTTTGCCTTATCACGAAACAATCGTTTTACAATCCGATCCTCCAAAGAATGAAAACTGATTACAACCAGGCGCCCCCCGGGGTTAAGCAGTTCAATACCGGCCAGCACCCCTCGCTCCACTTGCCCCAGTTCATCATTGACCGCAATCCTCAGCGCCTGAAAAACCCGGGTAGCAGGATGAATTCGGCTGGGTCGCCGCCCTCCCGGTACGTTATCTCGTACCAACTCAGCCAACTCACCGGTACGCAGCAGTGGTTCCTGCACGCGGCGGGACAGAATTGCCCGCACAATACGCCGGCTGAAACGTTCTTCCCCATACTCAAAGAAGATTTTGACCAGCTCATCCTCTTCCCAGGTATTCAGGATATCGGCGGCTGTCAACCCGGCAGTCGGGTTCATTCGCATATCAAGAGGAGCATCGAAACGAAACGAAAAACCCCGTTCAGGAGTATCCAGCTGATGAGAGGACACGCCCAGATCAAGCAACATACCATCGATCCCGGACAACCCTAACCCACGCACGACAGCAGCCGCCTGATCAAAGGTTGCATGGTTAAGACTGATACGCTCAGCATACGGCGCAAGAACCTTGCCGGCAGCCGCCAATGCGGCGGGATCACGATCCAGCCCTATCAGCCGGGCCCCGGGAGCAGCATCAAGGATCAGTCGCGCGTGGCCGGCGCCACCAAGGGTCCCGTCAAGATACCAGCCCTCCGACCGAGGAGCTAACCACTGCAACACCTCCTGCGGCATGACCGACAGATGAGAAAACGCTCCGTTTGTCATAATCAGAACCCGAGATCCGCTTGCCCCTGAGCATCCCCAGCCAGCAAGTCTTCAGATTCCGCAACAATGTCAGCATGGGTCTGCTGACTCCAGATTTCGATCTTCTCAAACATACCAACAATAACTGCCGTTTCCTTATCACCAGCAAGCCCGGCATACTCACGCAGGGACTGGGGCAACTGGATCCGTCCCTGAGCATTAAATGTACATTCTTTGGCGGGTGCTATACGGTTGCGTAAATTGGCATCCCGAATCGGACCGCGTGGCAAGGCCAGAACGTTTGCCCTGATTTCTGCCCAGCGCCTGGGCGGATAAGCAACCAGCCCTTTATCCTGTCGCGTTACAATAAGGCTGTCCGTCTGGTACTCATCACGCAGCTCATCCCTGAACTGAGCCGGAACACTGACTCGCCCTTTGGAATCGATACTGACGTTAAATTCACCAGAAAAATTCATTTGACACCCATTGACACAATTTGACACCAATTTTTAAAAAATATAGCTGTCGAAAGCATGACTGTCAAGGAGAAACCATAGATAACAACAGGAAAGAGGAAGGAGAAAAACATGGCATGACAGGGACTTGCAGTTCCCGCAGCCAAAACCAGGCTAAGATCATCAGAACTAACGAATATCTATGAACAAATCAAATTATTCCCAGATAAAGCAGGTGTCGGTTCCCACGGAAGAGCAATTTTGAGTGATGTGTAAGAGAGGTTTGCTCAGCCAGAAAACCGACCGAAACATAAAGAAGAAATAAAACTCAAAAAGAAGATCCAAATTAGAAACGTGCCAGAAGGATTAACAATAAATTAAAGTGCTCGACATCCCCTTGTGCTCATCTTTGCCTTAAAAAAGCGGTCTCCTGCAAAAAAACAGCACGAGCCAAAGACAAGAGGAGAGCTGGCAGCGGATGTCCTACTCAACAGCCTCATGTTCCGTAGAAACATGCATTTCAACCTCTTCAATGCGCCGCTCCTCCATACGCAGAATACGAAACCGCAGCGCCCCTTCTTCACAGGAATCCCCTTCTACCGGGATTCTCCCCATGATCTGCAGCAGATGCCCAGCCAGGGTTGTGACATGTTCTTCAGCCAGGGACAAATTAAAGCGCCGGTTAAATTCGCGTAAAGGCATAGATGCATCAAGCAGGTAGTGCCCCTTGCCAAGTTCTTTGAAGTCAACCTCTGCAACATCATATTCATCGTGAATTTCGCCGACAATTTCTTCAACAACATCTTCGAGGGTTACAATCCCTTCAACACCACCGTACTCATCAACAACGATAGCAAGATGTTCTCGCTTTTTACGAAAACTCTGCAGCAATACGGCAATCCGCTTCGATTCAGGAACATAATACGGCACCCGGCACAGGTCCTTGAGGTTGAACCGTTCAGGAGATCCGGTATAACCGACCACATCCTTAGCATGAACAACCCCAACCAGACTGTCTACATTCTCACTGTAAACCGGAAAGCGACTGTGGCGGGTTTCCCGCAACGTTGCCATGACCTGCTGAAAGGTTGCCGACACATCCAATCCGACAACCTCAGTACGCGGAATCATGACATCGCGCACGCGGGTTTCCGACAAATCAAAAATACCATGCAGCATACGTCGCTGCTCAGCAGCAACGACACCGGTTTCTTCACCAACCTCAATCATGGCCTTGATTTCATCTTCCGAAACCGAAAAAGTCTCAGCATCTTTCTTTCGAATAAAACTGGTTATAAAGCGGGACAAGGAAGAAACAACCAGAATCAGGGGGCTGAGAATCCAGAGAAGCCCTCTAATAGGGGTCAATACCTTAAAGGAGACCTTTTCTGGATATTGTGCGGAATAAGTCTTGGGACAAACTTCAGAAAAAATAAGCAGCACCGGTGTCAATATCAGCACAGTGAGCCATTCGCCATCATCACCAAACCAGATACTGAACAAACCTGTCGCGATAACAGAGGCAGCAATATTGACAATATTGTTACCGACCAGAATGCCGCTCAGCAAGCGGTCGGGATTATCCAGCAAAGTTACAAGCTTATCGGCACCGGGCACCTCTTTCTGCTGGAGAAACCGAACCCGCAGCTTATCCAGTGCCAACAATGCTGTCTCCGATCCGGAAAAAAAGCCGGAAAAACAGAGTAAAAAGAAGAGTGCCAGTAGTCTCCAGGTTGTTTCGTCAGTCATCCTTACCCCAGAATAGAAATCAAAAGAATCATAGTGTTGCAGGCACTATGAAAAGCATAGCAAAAACATGACATTTCGGACGGAGTTTAGCCTAATTTCAGCAAAAGAGAAAGCCCTCGGATTGAATGAATAAGCCGAGCATGATATAAGCCCTATTCAATCAAAAAAAACAACTGTTAGTTTCCCGCGCCGCACCGGCTTTTTTTCTTCACGCGGCTATAGGATCAGATAGAGGAGCACCATGGCGAGCAAATTACTCAGCACTCAGGAACAGGAAGCATACCAGCAGCATCAGCGCCTGAGTCAGCAGCTGCACCACCACAGTTACCTTTACCACGCCCTCGACTCGCCGCAAATAACTGATGCGGAATATGACCGGCTCATGCAGCAGCTGCTTGAGCTTGAAGCACAACATCCCGCGCTGGTAACCCTGGAATCACCGTCCCAGCGAGTCGGCTCGGCACCGCTGGACAGTTTCCCTCAGGCGCAGCACACCACCCCGATGCTATCTCTCGAGAATGCTTTTAACGCTGATGATTTAAGAGAGTTTGATGCCCGTATTAAACGGTTTCTGTCCCGTAGTGAGGATATTGAATATATTTGTGAGCCTAAACTCGATGGGGTTGCCATTGCCCTTACCTATGAACAGGGAAAACTGGTCCGCGGCGCAACCCGCGGTGACGGAACGACCGGAGAAGATATCACCCAGAACGTCCGGACCATAAAAGCGATCCCGCTCCAGCTACAGGGAGACTTTCCAGAGCGTTTGGAAGTCCGGGGTGAAATCTACATGGAACTCGCTGCATTTCGCCAGTTGAACGAGCAGCGCCGGGAGCTCGGCGAAACCACTTATGCAAATCCCCGCAATCTGACCGCAGGAAGTCTGCGACAACTTGATCCGCGCCTGACAGCAACCAGACCTTTAACCATCAGCTGTTATGGCAGTGGCGAAATAAGCGGCAATCAGCCACAAAGCCATTTTGAACTGTTGTCGGCACTCCGTCGCTGGGGACTTAAAGTCAACCTGGAAACCGTCCGGGTCGTTCAAGGGATTGAGGAAGTTATCAACCGCTACCAGACCCTGCACGAGGAACGAGATAACCTGCCCTTTGAAATCGACGGCATGGTTGTAAAAGCTAACAGTATAGCCCTGCAGCATGAGCTTGGAGAGAAAAGCCGGACTCCGCGCTGGGCAATCGCTACCAAATTTCCTGCACGCCAGGAAGAAACACTCCTTGAATCCGTCAGATTCCAGGTCGGTCGCACCGGCGCCATCACCCCGGTTGCCAATCTAAGGCCGGTGAGCGTCAGTGGTGTAACCGTATCAAGTGCCAGCCTACACAACTGGGATGAAATTGAGCGTCTGGGGATCATGGTTGGCGACACGGTTATTGTCGAGCGGGCCGGGGATGTCATTCCGGACATTGTCAGAGTGTTGACTGACAAGCGCAGCGGCACAGAGGAACCCATTCCCCAACCGGTCAGCTGTCCGGTGTGTGGTTCACCGGTCGCGCGGGAAGAAGGGGAAGTCGTCCCTCGCTGCCAGGGGCTTGATTGCCCGGCAAAACTGAAAGAATCTTTAAAGCACTTCTGCTCGCGAGGCGCCATGGACATCGAAGGGCTGGGCGACCGCATCATTGACCAGCTGCTGCGCCTTAATCTGGTCCGCAGCATCGCCGACCTGTACCGCCTTGAACGCCTTGACCTGTTCCAGTTTGACCGCATGGGGGAAAAACTGGCCGAAAACCTGCTCTCCGCCATAGAAACCAGCAAACAGCGCCCATTGGAAAACTTTATTTTTGCCCTGGGAATTCGTCATGTCGGCAGTCATCTGGCAAAACTGCTGAGTCGTCATTACGGTAGCCTCGCCGCCCTGCAGAAAGCAAGCTATGACGAACTTATTGCGATCCACGAAGTCGGCCCACAGGTTGCAACCAGCGTCGTTAACTTTTTCACTGCAGACAGCAACAAAGAGCTTCTGGAGGAGCTGGCGGCACTGGGAATTGACCCGAGAATCAGCAACCAGCGGCCAAGTGGTGTCCTACTGAAAGGGAAAACCCTGGTCTTCACCGGCTCACTGGAGCGCTTCAGTCGCAAAGAAGGAGAAGCACTGGTGGAAGAACAAGGCGGCCGGACCAGCGGCTCAGTCAGCAAGAAAACCGACTACGTCGTTGCCGGTCCGGGGGCCGGGAGTAAACTGGCCAAAGCTGAACAGCTTGGTATTATTGTGCTCAGCGAAGACGAATTTTTGGATCTGATCGGCAAAAGGGACCCACTATGATTCGAGCCAGGGTCCTCATCAAGGGCCGGGTCCAAGGAGTTGGTTATCGCTACAGTACGCTGCAGACCGCAGGAAAATATGGGTTGACCGGTTGGTGCCGCAACAATCCTGATAGCAGCGTGGAGGCTGTATTTGAAGGTGAGCGAGCGGTCATTGAGAAGATGCTCGACTGGTGCTGGCAGGGGCCGTCCATAGCCCGTGTCGATTCCATTGAAGTGAGCTGGGAAAAAGCATCCGGCGAGTTTCCAGGATTTTTCATTTCCCATTGAATCCGTAAACAAACTATCCGTTCTGTTGTTTTCGCCGAAACCGGTTTTGATGCAGCTCCTGACGGTGCAGAATGACGCCGGTGATGATTATGCCGCTGGAAACCACCAGCAGAATGACGCACGCAAGAGCATTAATGACCGGGCTGACACCAAGTCTGACACTCGAATAAACCACCATCGGCAGAGTCGTTGCACCAGGCCCTGAAACAAAGCTGGCGATAACCAAGTCATCCAAAGACAGCGTAAACGCGAGCAGCCAGCCAGCAATAATAGCCGGTGCGATAACCGGCAGGGTAATCTGGGCAAATACCTTCCAGGGCCTGGCTCCCAGGTCCATGGCGGCCTCTTCTAATGAGATATCCATATCGACTAGACGGGACTGAACAATGACAGTCACATAAGCAGAACTGAAGGTAACATGGGCAATCAGAATAGTTGCCATCCCTCGCGACGCAGGCCAGCCCAACAATTGCTGCATCCCGACAAACAATAACAGTGTAGAAAGACCCAGAATGACATCCGGCATTACCAAGGGAGCGCCGACCATGCCAGTCAAATAACCACGGCCCTGGAAACGCCCGAAGCGCGCCAGGGAGAACCCAGCAAACAATCCGAGAATAACCGCCAACGTCGCGTTAAGCGCAGCTATTTTAAGACTTAACCAGGCTGCGGAAAGAATCTGCTCATCATGTAGCAACTCGCCATACCAATGTCCCGAAAAGCCACCCCAGACCGTCACCAGGCGCGATTTATTAAACGAATAGACAATCAGAGAAACTATGGGGCCATACAGAAAAGCGTACCCCATTGCCAGCATGCTGAAGAGAAACCACGGTCTGCGCATTACGCCTCCCCTGCCCTTTCCCGTGACGCATCTGAACGGTCCTGAACCCGCTGAAACAGAATCATCGGCACAACCAGAAGCAGTAGCAGCATCACAGCAACTGCAGCCGCCACCGGCCAATCCCGGTTATTGAAGAATTCCGTCCACAAAATTTTTCCGATCATCAGACTGTCTGGTCCGCCGAGCAGATCAGGAATAACAAACTCTCCGACCGCTGGAATAAAAACCAGCAGGCTGCCGGCGATAACCCCTGGCAGCGACAAGGGGAAGGTGACCCGCCAAAAGGCAGACAACGGTCGACAACCCAAATCTTCGGCGGCTTCAAGCAGGCTGTTGTCCAGCTTGACCAGGTTGGCGTAAAGGGGAAGTACCATGAAGGGCAGATAGGAATAGACAATACCAATATATACAGCAATATCACTGTGGAGCAGCACCAACGGGTGCTCAATCAGGCCAAGCCAGAGCAGAATATTGTTGATCAGCCCATTGTTTTTCAACAGACCGATCCAGGCATAAACGCGAATCAGAAAACTGGTCCAGAACGGCAAAATAACCAGCATCAACAGTACCAGCCGCCAGGGAGACCGTACCCGGCAGATCCCCAGCGCCATAGGATAACCCACCAGCAGGGTAAGCAAAGTTGCTATTCCCGCCACTTTGACCGAATTCAGAAAAGCGCTTATATATAAACTGTCCTCAAACAATAACAGGTAATTGCCAAGATTCAGTCGCAGTTCCAGCAAACCGTCGTGCGACCAGCGCAACAGATTGGTGAAGGGAGGCAGGGCCAGCAGCGACTCGGCAAAACTTATTTTCAGGACAAACAGAAACGGAGCCAAAAAAAAGATACTGAACCAGATAATCGGCACCACAATGACCAGAGTGCGTCCACGCAAGCTGCGAGCAATCCCCTGCACCCTGGGCCAGATAAGCAAATTGGAAAACCACAGCCAGAACCGCCCGAAAAGAGTTTGCGATATACCATCAGCACCACTGTGGCGTCTCATGTTTCAAGCACCACGCCACTGGTTGCATGCCAGCTCAAATAAACCTGCTGATCCCAAGTCGGGCCGGGATTCTCGACCCTGTTCCGGTTGGTCAATTGTGCCTGTAAAATTTTGCCCGTATCCGTGCGAATGTGGTAAATCGAAATATCCCCCAAATAGGCAATTTCTGATACCACTCCCGTCAGCGCATTTACTCCGGATTTATTACTTGCGGAAGCCTCTCGCAGCAGAACTTTTTCCGGACGCAGGGCGACAGCGACTGAAGCTCCAATATCCATTGGTTTGTGATGCTGGACAAACAACTCGCAAGCATACTCGTCACTATAGATGGTCAGTCCTTCGTCACTAACAGACTGAACCCTTCCCTCGACAACATTTGCCGCACCGACAAATTCGGCAATAAAACGGGAGGCAGGATATTCATAAATATAGGTCGGGGTCCCCAGCTGGTCAATAATACCGTTATTCATCACCGCCATGCGTGTCGACATGGTCATCGCTTCTTCCTGATCATGGGTGACCATAACAAAGGTGATTCCCAATTTTTCCTGAATGTTAACCAATTCGAACTGAGTATGCTCGCGCAATTTTTTATCCAGAGCTCCCAGAGGTTCATCAAGCAGCAGAATTTTTGGTCGTTTGACCAAGGCCCTCGCCAAAGCCACTCGTTGCCTCTGGCCACCAGATAACTGATCCGGCTTACGCTTGGCATACTCCACCATTTTGACCAGAGTCAAGACCTCCTCAACCCGCTGTTGAATCTCATATTTGGAAAGTTTTTCCTGGCGCAGGCCAAAACCAATATTCTTTTCAACATTCATATGCGGAAACAGGGCATACGATTGAAACATCATATTAACTGGCCGCTCGTAGGGGGGCATTTCAGTAATATCGACATCATCAATAAAAATGCGGCCACTGGTAGGGCGCTCAAAACCTCCCAACATGCGTAACAGAGTCGTCTTGCCACACCCCGAAGACCCCAACAGGGAAAAAAATTCCCCTTCGTAGATGGCCAGGCTAAGATTATCTACCGCATAGGTATCACCAAATATTTTGCTGACCCCTTCAATACGAACCAGAGGCTTGGCATTAACATCTTGCCAGGGCTCATAGCGTTTATTATCCACTCCCGCCATCGCTATCAGTGGCCTGTCTTGATACGGGTCCAGGTTCTGGTTTTCAACCGTTGAACTTTGTTCGGAATTTCATGCGGTACAACCAGACGTTGCCGCACCTCCGCAGGAGGATAGATGCCAGCATCCTCACGAATGTCGGCGTTAAGCAATGCAGTCGCATCCTTGTTGGGATTGGCGTAGGCAACATAATTAGTGACATTGGCAATCACGTGCGGATCGAGCAGGTAATTGATAAATGCATAAGCTTGCTGCGGGTGCGGTGCATCAATAGGAATAGCCATAACATCGACCCACATAACGGCCCCTTCTTTGGGGAGACTGTAAACAACCGGAACCTTCTGACCCGCCTCTGCGGCACGATCACGAGACTGCAAAACATCACCAGAATAGCCATGCGCAACACAAATATCACCATTGGCCAGATCATTTATATACTGGGAAGAATGAAAATAACGCACAAAGGGTCTGATTTCGTTAATCAAAACCGTTGCCGCGTCAATGTCTGCACTATTCGTCGTATTGGCATCTTTCCCCAGGTAAATTAACGCTGCAGCAAAAACCTCCTGCTCGTCATCCAGAAGAACCAATCCACAAGAGGACAGTTTTTCAGCATTGTGCCGATCAAAGATAAGAGCCCAGGAATTAACCGGTGCGTCGGCACCAAGGACTGCTTTAACCTTGTCAGCATTATAGCCGATGCCCGTGGTTCCCCACATATAAGGCACCAGGTATTTATTATCCGGATCAGTCGCCTCAAGCAATTTCAGTAACGCTGCATCGAGATGTTCATAGTTTGGCAGCTGGGTCTTATCGAGAGAAGCATACAAACCGGAAACGATATGACGCCCGGCAAACGGATGAGCCGAAGGAAAAACGACATCATAACCAGTTCGACCAGCAAACAGTTTTGCCTCAAGGGTCTCATTCGCATCGTAAACATCATAAACGACATTAATCCCCGTTGCGGAGGTAAAATTATCGATAGTATCTTCAGCCACATAATCGGACCAGTTATAAACATGGACAACAGGTGCATCAGCCGCAAATGAAACAGCAGTGGTAAGCAACAGGGCAATCAACAGAAGCAGACTTCTCACGGCAGACCTCCTATAACAACAGCGTGAATATGGAAAAACGACGGCAAAGCCTTTTTTGTATAAGTTGATAGAGACAAAGAAGTCAAACTCTTATGCCAATATTTATTTTTTTGACACAAAGCTAACAAAGTTAAAGATAACGGAACGGTCGGTATAAAGGGTCTCCCACCAGGATCATCTGCCATGAAACATAGGGCAGACTGAAGAAATAGCTTTCAACCAAGGTATAGTACCCGTTCAGCAGATAGGCAAAAAACAGGTCCGGGCGAGGAAAAGCGGCCAGATATGGTTCAGCAACAGGTCCCAGTGTTGCGGCGCCACCGCCCTCAAGAATCCCCTTGCACCAGCCGTGGTTTTCAGGGTTTTTAAGCGATGTACATTCACCACTGGCCACATGATAGCCGACGGCCCCCAGCCGCCAGGAGAACACATCCTGATAGTCGGCCAGACGGTACCAGCCACAATAGATGGCTGCCTCAGGCGCTTGAGCCAACAACGCCTCGCCAGTGTCCAGAACGACCGGCAACTGACTGATCTCTCTGGTCAGTGATGCAGCGGCGTGAAGCGTTGCATCAAACTGCTGATAGACATTTTGTTCAGGAAGGTTAGCCGGCCACCTGGCATCAAAATAAGCCCGTCCACGTAAGCCTTCATTTTCAGCAACAATGCTATCCGCCATTATCCGCTTTACGATATCCGGTTGGGCTGCATCAAGACGTGACACCAGTAGGACCCCGGCAACTTTACGCCCCTTTCCTTGCGGTGCAAATAAAGGGTTGGGGGACCAACCGGCAAGAGGGTAGCTGTCCGCTAGCGCCAACACCAATTCCGAATCGACTGCGGCGCTGGTTTCAACTTGCAGACGCACAGAATGGGACAGTTCCTGCTGCCCCACCTCGGCGCGGATACTGAGAGGAATCCCATAAAAAAGCACCAGGCAGCGTATCTTTCGGAACTCTGGTTTAGACAATAGCTTTTTCAGTGGTGACAGCAGGCGATCGTCATATTCCCTGCGGCTGCAACTCTCTTCGCGGGGTAGGTCAACCTCAAGCTGATTGGTGACCGGTACGCCCCTCAACTCACGATAATGTTCTGCCAGGATGGCTCCGTCTTGTACATTGCGATTCACAATCAACAATAACTCTTCCGCAACCAGTCCGGCGCAGCAGAGTCCAGGACAGATAAACAAAAGAGACCAGAAGATTATCGTAACTTGCTGAATCATGACAAAATACTCACATAATTCAAAAGAAACAGGGCTATCAACACCAGCAAACCAAATGAAAGGAGATGATCATGATTGATGGCCCTTGCAATATTACCCAGACAGAACAGCAGACCTATATGGATCTCCCCCAGCAGAACTATTTCCGCCTGGTTCTCGAACAATGGCGCGATCGTCTAATCCTTGAAGTGCAACTGAGCCGCGAGCAACTGAAAAGCGACACCGATGAAGGGGGCGACATTATCGATCGCAGTGTTCAGGACCACCAGAAGATGATGAACTATATCACCAGCAGTCGTCACGAAAAAAAACTGGCACAAATCAATGCCGCCCTGCGCCGCCTCGCTGATGGCTCCTATGGCTATTGCCTGGTGTCCGGCGAAGAAATCGGCCTGCAACGGTTACGTGCCTACCCACTGGCCACCTTGTCCGTAGAAATGCAGGAACAACTGGAAAAAAGGGAAAAACAGCGTATCCGCAATTACCAAATGGCAGAGTAACGCTTCAGCGATGCATTAAGAATCACTGTCTCGCAAGGCCAACGATTCTTTATAGACGTCACTGCCAGGCAAATTATAAGCTTTGGCCACCTGCTTAACGATCTGCTTCCAACTCAGATCTGTTTCCTGACGTAATTTCAACAGGGCGTCTGCTACAGACGCCTCTGGTTGAGTCTCTTCGGCCGGCGCCAGAAGCAGAACCAGCTCCCCCTTAACCGCCCTGTCACTAAAAGAAACAAGAGCCTCAGCGACAGTGCCACTAAACACTTCTTCGTGACGTTTGGTCAATTCGCGGGCAATAACCAGTTTTTTGGCAGCGCCACAAACCGCTTCAAGATCGGCTAGACATTTCAGCAGACGATGGGGCGTTTCATAGCAGGCGACGGTGTGTCTTGCATCCATGAGATCAGTGAAAAACTGGCAGCGAGCCTGCGCTTTGGCAGGAACGAAACCAACAAAACTGAAACTGTCTGTCGGCAGCCCTGAGATACTTAATGCTGAAATTAATGCCGATGCTCCCGGAACCGCAACAACATCAACTTCCGCGGCACGGCACTTGGAGATCAGCCGATACCCCGGATCAGCAATACAGGGGGTTCCGGCATCGCTGATCAGAGCCAGAGAGGCTCCTGAACGCAGTTTTTCAAGCAACTGTAGAGCCCTCTGTTCTTCGTTATGCTCATGATAGGAAATCAGCGGCGTACGGATCGCGTAATGATCGAGCAAAGTACGGCTGTGTCGGGTATCTTCCGCAGCAATAAGATCTACCTCTTGCAAAACCCTGACCGCGCGGAAGGTAAAATCTTCTAGATTGCCAATCGGGGTCGCAACGACATATAGGATTCCGTTCACCTGAGTTCCTCCACCTGTTTCAGCCACAGATCGACAGCCGCATCGCTCGGCATACGCCAATCCCCACGCGGGGACAGAGCAACACTACCGACCTTGGGACCATCAGGCAGGCAGGAACGTTTAAACTGCTGACTGAAAAAGCGCCTATAGAACTGCCTGAGCCATTTAAGTAACTCTTCAGCAGAAAAATCATCAGCAAAAGCAATCTTGGCCAACAACAGAACTTTCGCTGGAGGAAAATGCATACGCACAATCTGGTAGAGATAGAAGTCATGCAATTCATAAGGGCCGACAACCTGTTCGGTCAATTGCTTGATCTCTCCGGCGGCGGTTGGCGGTAGCAGTTCCGGTGACACCGGGGTTTCACAGACATCATTAAGAACGGTTGAAATACGTCCACTGAATTCTTCCTGAGCACACCAGCTGACCAGATAGCGCACCAGCGTTTTGGGCACACCGGCATTCACCGCATACATGGACATGTGATCACCATTGTAAGTACACCAGCCGAGGGCCAATTCGGAAAGATCTCCGGTACCGATGACCAGCCCGCCTACCTGGTTGGCAACATCCATAAGAATCTGGGTACGCTCACGGGCCTGACTGTTTTCGTAAGTCACATCATGCTTTTCGGGGTCATGGCCGATATCAGTGAAGTGCTGGCGTACGGCACTATCAATTGAGACAATACGCAATTCGGCCCCTAGCAATTCGGCCAATTCTTCAGCGTTGGAACGGGTGCGCGTGGTGGTGCCGAAACCGGGCATGGTCATCGCAACAATCCCGCGGCGATCCAGACCTAATTTGTCAAATGCCTTGACCGTTACCAGCATCGCCAAGGTTGAATCAAGACCACCCGAAAGCCCGATAACGACATTTTTACAGCCGGTATGCTTCAACCTCTTCGCCAGAGCGCTGGTCTGAATCTGGAAAATTTCGTGACAGCGGGCGGCCCGCTCAGCATTATCCGGTGGGACAAAAGGCATGCGTTCAACTGGCCGTTTAACCTCCACCTCCTGAGTTAGAGACACGCTGAAAAATTGCACTCGCCAGTCAGAAAGATCCCCAGCAGCAGCAAAAGTTGTATTCCGCTGCCGTTCGCCCACCAGGCGCTCCACATCAATATCGGCCATAGCCAGCTGACTGCTAAACTGAAACCTTTGCGTCTCGGTCAGGACCTGGCCATTCTCGGCAATCAGGGAATGGCCACTGAAGACAAGATCCGTACTCGACTCCCCCGGGCCAGCTGAAGCATAGGCATAGGCGGCAAGGCAGCGTGCCGACTGAGAGGTAACCAGATTCCGCCGGTAACTCTCTTTACCAAGGGTTTCCGGACTGGCGGATAGGTTCAATAGCAATGTTGCACCCGCCAAAGCCTGCCTGCCGCTGGGAGGTTCAACCGACCATCCATCTTCACAGATTTCGATGCCAATTTTCACATCTGGAAAATTTTCAGCCTGAAACAGCAGATCGGTCCCGAACGGAACCTCCTGATTATCAATGGTAACAACAGAAGCGGTGCTAAAAAGAGCTGAACAGAACCAGCGTTGCTCATAAAACTCGCCACAGTTGGGCAAATAGGTTTTGGGCACCAGCCCAAGAATACGCCCATCGTGAAGAAAAGCGGCACAATTGAATAAGCGTCCATCGACAGCGATCGGTACACCAATGATTAAACTGATTTTACGTCCGGCAGTGAATTGTTTGAGCTCGATAAGAGCGGCGCGGGTTGCATTTTGCAGATGGCGCTGAAAAAACAGATCACCACAGGTATAGCCACTCAGACACAGTTCCGGAAGCAGTAATAGCTGGCAATTGGCGGCTTCAGCCGTTTCAGCCAGCCGCTCGATTTCGCCACGGTTAAACTCGACGTCGGCGACCTTCAATTCAGGAGTCGCCACGCCCAGACGGAACAGACCGAAATCAACGGGAGCAAATAATTGAGTAGATAAATGTGCTGACATAATTTCTCCGGAACAGGTTAACAAACCTGATGTTCAGTCGCTTAGCGAAAACGCATCTTCAATATGCGTGATTTCTGCTGCTGAATACCAACTCTGCCATAAAACGGCAATGACATCAAACCGCGGTTGCAATTTACCGATATTATGCTGAAGCAGATACCACTGGGCTGCACGAGAGATCTGGCGCTGTTTATGGAATCCGACGGCATCCTGAGGAGCACCGAATATGGTTGATCGCCTGGTTTTTACTTCGACAAAAACCAGATGTTTCCTATCACGGGCAATAATATCAATTTCTCCCGCGCGACAGCGATAATTGCGCTCCAAGATTTTCAGGCCTTTGTGTTCCAGGTAACTGACCGCCTGCTCCTCCCCCCATTGCCCAAGCTTAAGCCGTGCTTCAGTCACCAGTCAGCTCCAAATGCTCTTTAACCCCGCCAAAAGTTTTGCGGTGCAGAGGACAAGGCCTGCATGTGGCAATCGCTTCAAGGTGCTGTTTCGTTCCATATCCCTTGTGTTTTGCGAATCCATAATCGGGATACATTTTGTCATAGGTCAGCATAATGCGATCACGGACCACTTTAGCGATAACCGATGCGGCAGCAACCGACAGTGATCTGCTGTCTCCCTTCTTCAGAGTTTGTTGATCAATTGTCACCGGCAAAGGGGTAATGCCATCGATCAGTAAAAAATCGGGACTCATTTTAAGACGTGATAATGCCCTTTTCATAGCCAGCAACGTCGCCTGCAGGATATTGATCTGATCGATTTCTGCGGCAGACGCCACACCAATGCCGACACCAACAGCCTGGTGCCTGATCAGAGGGAACAGTGCCTCACGCTTCTTTTCACTGAGAGCCTTGGAATCGGTCAGTCCGGGCAGATCAAATGCCTCAGGCAGGATCACGGCAGCGGCGACAACCGGTCCGGCCAGAGGGCCTCGCCCCGCTTCGTCAATTCCGGCTATTGAGCGATACCCCTTGCTCAGTGCCTGCTGTTCAAAAAAAAGTGGTGAGACCTCAGAAGCTGCAAAGAGATTGAGCGTTTCCATAAGATGCCTGAATTTAAAAAAAAAGCCTCCAGCGTGAAACTGGAGGCTTTTAAAGTCAAAAATGTAAAACTTAAACGTTACGCTTTTCAGCGATACGAGCCGCTTTACCGCGCAGGTTACGCAGGTAGTAAAGTTTGGCACGACGAACTTTACCAACGCGCATAACTTCGATTTTGTCAATGCTGGGTGAGTGCAGAGGGAAAATACGTTCAACACCAACGTCACCAGACATTTTGCGTACAGTATAAGATGAACCGAGACCACGGTTAACGCGCTTGATGCAGACGCCTTGGAAAATCTGGATCCGCTGCTTGTCACCCTCGGTGATTTTAACGTGTACCTTCAAGGTATCGCCAGCTTTAAAACTGGGGATATCCTTTTTAATCTGTTCCATTTCCAGTTTATCAATAATGTTCATTCCTTTATCCTCCTCGGTTCATTCAGTCCGATTTACTTTGTAGCTACTTTTAACGTAATTTTGTAACAGCTCCGACCTGATGAACTACCAATCCGAGCCTGTTTCCTGACGTAATTTTTCAATAACCGCTCTGTCACTATCACTCAATTCTGCACTCTCCAGTAACTCAGGACGCCTGAGCAACGTTCTTAACAATTGCTGTTCACGACGCCATCGAGCTATACGAGCATGGTCCCCGGAGAGCAGAACATCGGGAACTCTCATCCCGTTAAACTCAACCGGGCGGGTATATTGAGGATATTCAAGCAGGCCATCAGAAAATGAATCGGTTTCAGCACAAGCGCCGGTCCCCAGAACGCCGGGTACGTGCCGGGCAATCGCATCGATCATCACCAGGGCGGGGAGTTCCCCTCCGGTCAGAACGAAATCACCGATTGAATATTCTTCATCTATCAGGCTTTGACGTATCCTCTCATCAAACCCTTCATAACGACCGCACACAAAAATCAAACCAGGCTCACCAGCAAGTTCTTTCCCCCGTTGCTGCGTAAAGGGAATACCCTGAGGAGTCATCAGCAAGACTTTAGCGTGAGGATTTTCATCCCTGAGCTGCCTAAGCGCCCGAGCTACCGGCTCCGGCTTCATAACCATGCCGTCACCACCACCATAGGGCGAATCATCAGTTGTCTGATGTTTATCGTTGGCCCAATGACGAAGGTTATGAGCCTGAACCTGCAAATATCCCTGTTTGATCGCTCTGGCAAGAATACTTTCCTGCAGCGGCGAATCAAACATCGCGGGGAACAGTGTCAATACATCAAACTTCATCATTCCCCTCAGGGACCAGCCCCTCAGGAAGTACGACAGCCATTATCCGCTTTTCCAGGTCAATCTTTTTTACAAACTGCCTTACCGCCGGAATCAGGACCTCACCGTAAGGACCATTAACAACATAAGTGTCATGTGCTGCGGTGCTGAGTAAGTCGTCAACCAGCCCCAGAGACCCCCGCTCTTGGTCAACGACTTCAAGTCCGTATAATTCCCCCCAGTAATACTCATCATGACTCAGGCCGGGCAATTGATCAGCCCGGATCAGCAAACGAGCACCGACAAGGTCATCAATCAAATTGATTGACTCATATCCGGCAAAGCGAAGCAGAAGCTGCCTCTTGTGTAAAACGCTACGACAGACCTCAAGCATTTTCACATGACCGGACACTTGGCATACCTGGACTGTTTTTACCCCTTTCAAAACATCGGGGTCACCGGATCTTAAATGGATTTTAAGATCACCGCGCAAACCGTGGGTACCAACAACAGTGCCGACTTCGAGCAAAGCTTCCGCTTCAGTATTCATCAATACAATTCAAACCGTCTATCCGTCCACCTAAGCCCGGATCACTCCATGATCTGTAAAGCAGCCCGCTTGTTTTCACGCGTTGCTTTAGCATTAAGCAATGTCCTCATTGCCTTTGCATTACGACCCTGCTTGCCAATAATACGCCCCATATCCTCCTGGGCCGCTGCAAGTTTAATCAACACACTTCCATCTTCAGCTACTTCTTCAGAAATGGTGATTTCTTCAGGTTTCTCTACTAAAGATTTTGCAATGTACTCGATCAGGTCTTTCATAGGTCATCCTCCGGGTAGTTGCGGGGACGGCGCCCCGGATTCGGACCAGATTCAAGCGTTAGGCTTCAGCTACGGCCTTCGTCTTGAACTTGGCCCAGACACCGGCATGCTTTAAAAGCCGGCGAACAGTATCAGTCGGCTGAGCACCTTTGTTAAGCCATTCCAAAGCGCGTTCTTGTTTTAAATCCAGCAGAAATTCTTCTTTACAAGGATTATACTGGCCCAGGGCCTCAATAAAACGGCCATCCCGAGGGGAACGCTCGTCGGCTACGACAATCCGGTAAACCGGCTTCTTCTTTTGGCCACCGCGGGCGAGCCTGATTTTTACTGACATGCTTTGTTTCCTCCTGGTTGTTCTTATCTAATGTTGTCTAATTATAGCAAACCGTTTGCCTGCTTCTACACTCTTGCGTCAGAAGGGAAATCCACCTTTTCCACCCATCAACCCTTTAAGGCCTTTGGGTCCCATCTTCTGCATCTTTTTCATCATATTCTGCGCTTCTGTGAAACGCTTTAACAACTGATTGACATCCTGCACCCTGGTACCACTACCATTGGCGATACGCAGACGACGGGAGCCATTCAGAATTTTATGGTTAAGCCGTTCCTGAGGCGTCATAGAGCGAATGATTGCTTCAATTTTCTTCAGCTCCTTTTCCGGAAGCTGAGCACCCTGCGCCTGCTTAAGGGCTTTACCAACACCTGGGATCATTTTCAACAAAGAGTCGACCGATCCCATTTTTTTAATCATCTGCATCTGATCAAGGAAGGTCTCCAGAGTGAAACCATCCTTGCGCAGTTTTTGTTCCATCGCTGCGGCATCTTCGGCTTCGACCGCTTCCTGAGCCTTTTCGATCAGGCTAAGGACATCTCCCATGCCGAGGATGCGCTGCGCCATGCGATCTGGATGAAACTGCTCGAGAGCATCAAGCTTTTCACCCATACCGACCAGCTTGATCGGCTTGCCAGTTACCGCCCGAATCGAAAGAGCAGCACCACCACGGGCATCACCATCAAGCTTGGTCAGAACGACACCGGTAAGCGGCAGTTGCTCATCAAAGCTGGCAGCGACAGTTACAGCATCCTGACCGGTCATGGCGTCAGCGACGAACAATATTTCACGGGGCGCCACCTGAGCAACAATCTGCTTGAGCTCATCCATCAACGCGGTGTCAATGTGTAGGCGTCCGGCGGTATCTAAGATAATTGTATCAAACCCATTGAGTTCTGCGTACTCTTTGGCTTTTTTACAGATCTCAACCGGATTTTGTCCGCTTTGAGAATCAAAAACGTCAATATTGAGCTGCCGCCCTAATGTTTTCAGCTGTTCAATAGCCGCAGGTCGATAAACATCGGCCGGAACCAGCAGCGGGTTACGTTTTTCCTTCCTCAGCTTGCGTGCCAGCTTACCACAGGAGGTCGTCTTACCAGCGCCCTGCAGACCGCACACCATAAGCGCAACCGGCGGCTTGGCATTCAGGTTAAGAGAGTTATCCTCCCCTTCCCCCATCAAGATTGCCAACTCTTCACGAACGACCTTGATGACCTGTTGAGCTGGCGTCAGACTTTTGAGAACATCCTGACCAACCGCACGCTCACTCACACGGGCGACGAAGTCCTTAACGACTTTAAAGTTGACATCAGCCTCAAGCAAAACCAGACGGATTTCCCGCATGGTTTCTTTGATGTGCTGCTCGGTCAACCGACCGTGCCCCTTCAGTTTTTTAAAAACTGAATCAAGTTTATCTGAAAGTGTATCGAACATAATCCCAATATGGCAAAATTCACGAAAGAACGAATATAAAAACAGTACTCTTTCTTGTCAAGGAAAAAGCTTTTACAAACAAGACCTTTCAGGGCAGCAAATGCAGCTCACCATCAACCTTCTGCCACAGTTCAATTACGGAAACGTTTTGCTCATCAAGGAGTCGGCTGACTTCCTGCTGCAACTGAGCAGGAAATTTAATGGCCATTCCACAGTCAGCACTCAACTGCCTTGGCATTGGAATCACCTTGATTCCCTGCAAAGACGCCTTGAGTATTTTCTCTGCTTTCATCACCCGATGAACGGACTTGAAAACAGCGACAATATCTCCTTCATCAACCATAACACACATCCTGAAACTAGCACACCTGGCCCAATCCGGGCGCGCATCATGCCACGTTTAATCTCACCATGCAAGGGATATTGTCAATCTCCTGTAAATTTGACAGTTCAGCCGATGGCAGAGTATAAAAAGAAACCTGATCACTGCTTTAAACAAAGGATTCACCCCTCATATGCAGAGCGAACTCTTGTTACCGTTAATATCTCTCATTGTTTTTTCCTTCGGCAGCAACCTTCCGCTTGGCTACCTGCGCGCCGGGGCCAAAAGATTTTCCATGCGCTGGTTTGTCCTGATTCATCTATCGATCCCCTTTATCATTGCCCTAAGAGGGATGCTCGGTTTCAGTTGGCGCTGGATACCTGTGACCCTTGGCTGCGCCGTCGCCGGACAACTGGTCGGAACCCGCCTTGCACACAGAGCTCAGCCATGAGTAAAGACAAGCGACCACCCATGAAGCAGGCCGAGAGAATTGGCAGCCTGCTGCAACAAATGCTTAAACAATCCGAGCTGGGGCACCAGCTGAGCCGCCACCAGGCGTGGCTGATCTGGGACAAACTGGTCGGCAAGCAGATCGCCCTGCGGGCCAGACCGCTGCGCATAAGAAAAGGCATCCTTGAAGTCCAGGTCGATCACCCGGTCTGGATGCAGCAACTGCAAATGCTGAAACCACAAATCCTCAAACGCCTTGCAGAAATGGCACCAAATGCAGGAATTGAAGACATCTATCTGCGCCAGACAAGCAAAGCTTCCAAAACTGTAGCTCCGGCAGCCAAAACATCAACAGAACTGCCGAGCTGGCTCAAAGAAGAATTATCCCCGGAAGAAATACGTCGTATTGATGCCGACCTGCAGGACATTAAAGACCCTGATCTTAAAGCAGAGATGCGCAAGCTCTACATGCGCCACGCGCAGCTACGACAATTCCGCAACAGGTAGCACCACTCAGCCTACCGCACCATATATCTGACGAATTTCCCGGGTATAATTGCGCGCTGCAGAGGAGCCTTCATAAATATACAGAGGGGTAGACACTTCAAGCCCTACCTTCCCACCCTTACGCGCTTCAACCATCACCAACTTCGCGGAACTGCCAAAATAAGAATGTATTGTCCTCAAACGTTTAGGTTGCAGTCCATGCATAATCAATGTACTGAACAATTCAGCCAGGCGCTCCGCTAGATATATAATGGCGAAACGGCCCCCTTGAGCCAAACTGAACTTTGCTGCGCCAATAAAATCCGGCAAGCCGCCAGCCAGTTCGTGTCTGGCCATGGCGCGCTCACTATTCGGTGCAATACGCCCGCCGTCAGCCGGTCGAAACGGCGGATTACTCACGACCAGTTTACAACTTTCCGGCTGAAGATATGTATTAATATTCCGCACATCCCCCAGAATAATCATTATTCTGTCTGACAGCCCGTTCAAAGCAACATTGCGCTGGGCTCGCTCTGCCATAGCACTCTGAAGTTCAATACCGGTGATGCATGACACACCGTACATCCTGGCAAGCAGAAGCGGCAGAATCCCGCTCCCGGTACCAAGATCAAGCACAATATCATCACTTTGCGGCTTGACAAAGCTGGCCAGCAAAATCGGATCTAAAGAATAGCGATAACCTGAAACCGACTGATACAATTTCAGGCCACCAATAGATAAATCATCAAGTGTCTCGTTCGCCATCGTCATTTCCATACCAATAAAAAATGCCAGCCTGAAATCCAGACTGGCATTAGAAAAAACTATAGACGTAAAAACTATTTTACGTGACATTCCTTACACTTGGTTGGACCTTTTTTCTTTTCTTTATGGCAATCCTTACAGTTTTTGTGGAAAGCGTCCTTGGCTTTAGGAGCTTTTGCTCCATCATGGCAACTTTTACACGCAGCCTGGTCACCGCTGTGATGGCAGGTCACACAGTCGGTAATTCCTTGGTGTGCTTCGTGATTAAAGGTCACAGTACCCATCTTGACGTCAAATTTGACTTCTGCAGGACCTTTGTCTGCAGCAACAGCAATAAAAGCGGAACCGACAATTGCAAAAACAGCCATCAATACGAGAAACTTCTTCATTCTTCTCCTCCCAAATAAACGAAAGTTAGGTGAACCCGCTCTGAAATTAAAGCAGATGACGAGCGAAAGTCAATCAAATTATATATTCAGATTGTATATTGTATACAAAATCGACAATATTCAGGCCAGCCCATCGGCCCGCAGTTTTTCCTGCAGTTTCTCAGACTTTGTCACGACTCCGGCTGCCATATCTGCCTTAAAAGCAACCAGCTTTTCAGCCAGGTCCGCATTTTCCGTAGACATCATCTGTACAGCAAAAATACCGGCATTGCGAGCACCCGCCGCGCCGATAGCCATGGTGGCAACCGGAATTCCTGCTGGCATCTGGACCATTGCCAACAAAGCATCCAGCCCCTGAAGAGACGTGGCGTCAATCGGAACGGCGATCACTGGAAGGGTGGTTTCTGCTGCGATGACACCTGCCAGATGAGCAGCCGCCCCGGCTCCGGCGATCAAAACCTTGATACCACGATTCCGTGCCTCTTTTACATAAGAAGCTGTACGCTCAGGAGTGCGGTGCGCACTGGAAACGATCATTTCGAAAGGAACTTCAAATTGCTTCAGAACCTTGCCGGTTTCGATCATAATACTGTAGTCATTGTCACTACCCATGACAATACCGACCAGCGGTTTTGTTTCTGACATAATTTCTTCCTTTATACAACTTTCCCGACCAGAAAAACCAAACATGACATCGGAAAATAATCAATCAGATGTTGCTTTAAATTAACGGTTAAGGGCCTTGGCCCCGATATCATTACGAAAGTGAACATCCTGCCAAGTAATCAAATTAGCCCCCTTATAAGCTTGATCAATCGCTTCCTTGACAGTTGCTCCCAAAGCAGTTACCCCGAGAACGCGGCCACCATTATTGACAACAATCCCATCCTTGAGGGTTGTACCCGCATGAAAAACCATCAGATCATCCAATCCGGCAGCGGCCTCAAGACCACTGATGGGCAATCCTTTTTCAAAATTGGCTGGATAACCACCGCTGGCCATAACCACGCAAACTGCAGCCTTATCATGCCATTCGATCGAATCCTGACTCAGCTCGCCGCGCGCACAAGCCTGCAATACCGGAACAATATCAGACTTCATACGCATCAGCAAAGGTTGCGCTTCCGGATCACCAAAGCGGGCATTATACTCAACGACACGCGGTATGCCGTCCTTGATCATCAAACCAACATAAAGAATACCGCTGTAAGGACAGCCGTCTTTTTCCATTCCTTCAATCGTCGGCCGCACAATCGTATCAACAATAATCCGGTAAAGGTCATCGGTAACAACCGGAGCGGGGGAATATGCGCCCATCCCTCCAGTATTCGGCCCTTCATCGTTATCGAAAACACGCTTGTGATCCTGAGACGATGCCAGGGGTAAAATATTCTTACCATCGGTAAAGGCAAAGAAGGAGGCTTCCTCCCCTTCCATAAATTCTTCAATAACGACACTGGCACCGGCTGCGCCAAAAATTTTGTCCTGCATAATATCATCAACTGCGGCAATAGCTTCGGCAACAGTCATTGCGACCACCACTCCTTTGCCAGCTGCCAGGCCGTCGGCCTTGACAACAATAGGAGCCCCCTGCTCTTTGATATAAGCAACTGCGGCAGCATGATCCGTAAAGGTTGCGTAAGCGGCGGTCGGAATCCCGTGCCGAGCCATCAGATCCTTAGAAAAACCTTTGCTCCCTTCGATCTGGGCAGCGGCCTTGCTGGGGCCAAATATTTCCAGCCCGGCGGCTTTAAAGCTATCGACGATACCCATTGTAAGCGGAATTTCCGGGCCGACCACAGTCAGGTCAATCTTTTCAGCACTGGCGAAATCGAGCAGCGCATCAATTTCATCGACACCAATATGAACACAGTCGGCTATTTCTGCAATACCAGGATTGCCCGGCGCACAATAAACCTGAGAAACCAGGGGAGATTGTGAAATCTTCCAGACCAGGGCGTGTTCACGCCCGCCACCACCGACGACCAGTATTTTCATTCTTCAACCTTTCAACGGAACACTGCGGCAAAACGCCTGCCGCATCCTACCGCAGTATTAACATCATTCAGCACTATTTTAGTGGCGGAAATGCCTCATTCCGGTAAAGACCATGGCGATCCCCGCTTCATCTGCAGCGGCAATGACCTCTTCATCGCGAATCGATCCACCAGGTTGTATCACCGCAGTAATACCTGCGGAGGCGGCATTGTCAATCCCGTCCCGGAAGGGGAAAAACGCGTCAGAAGCCATTGCCGCGCCGTTGACTTCAAGCCCGGCATGCTCAGCCTTAATAGCAGCGATACGTGCCGAATTGACCCGGCTCATCTGACCGGCTCCGACACCGATGGTCATCCCGTCTTTGCCATAAACAATAGCATTGGACTTGACAAACTTGGCAACCCGCCAGACAAATTCAAGGTCTTCACGCTCTTTGTCAGAAGGGGCGCGCTTGGTGACGACTTTCCAATCGGCACTCAGGGAAAGATCTGTATCCTGAACCAACAGTCCGCCATTGACCCGCTTAAAATCGTAGCGCTGTCCAGCCTGAGAATCCCACTCACCACACTCAAGCAGGCGGACATTCTTCTTGGCAGCAACGATTTCAGATGCTTCCGTGGAAACCCGTGGTGCAATGATGACCTCAACAAACTGCTTATCAACAATAGCCTTGGCTGTTGCTGCATCGAGTTCGCAATTAAAGGCAATGATCCCACCAAAAGCTGACTCAGGGTCGGTGGAGAAGGCACGTTCATAAGCTTCCAGAAGATTGGCCCCGGTTGCCACGCCACAAGGGTTAGCGTGTTTTACGATGACACAGGCGGCACCGTCATTGAACTGCTTGACACATTCCAGTGCAGCATCGGTATCGCCAATGTTATTGTAGGACAGTTCCTTGCCCTGTAACTGGCGGGCCGTTGCAATGGAGGCTTCCTGGATATTTTTCTCTACGTAAAAAGCAGCCTTTTGATGAGGATTTTCACCATAACGCATCCCTTGGGCCTTATGAAACTGCAAGGACAAGGTTGGCGGAAAATCCTGATTATCCACACCAACCCGACGCCCGAGCCAGTTGGAGATGGCGCCATCATAAGCGGCCGTATGCTGATAAACTTTGACCGCCAACTCAAAGTTGGTTTTTTCCGAAACCTCACCGCTGCCCTGCTTCATCTCATCAATGACTTTTTCATAGTCATCGGGATCAACCAGGACCGTAACAAATTTGTTGTTCTTTGCGGCACTGCGCAACATGGTTGGACCACCGATATCGATATTCTCGATGGCATCTTCAAGGCTGCAACCGCTCTTGGCAACGGTCGCCTCAAAAGGGTAAAGATTAACAACCACCATATCAATAGGCTCAATGCTATGCTTAGCCATGGCATTGACATGCTCAGGGTTATCACGCAAGCCCAGCAGAGCACCGTGAACCTTGGGGTGCAGAGTCTTGACTCGTCCGTCCATCATCTCCGGGAAACCGGTATATTCAGAAACGTCCATAACCGGAATGCCGGCATCACGGATCAATTTGGCGGTTCCACCGGTTGACAGCAGTTCGACACCAAAACTGTTCAATTCGCGAGCAAGATCAAGCACGCCCGTTTTGTCTGATACTGAAATAAGTGCACGCTTAATGGCTGGCATAAGCGACCTTCCTTTCCTTTTCTCTTCTGGGGAATATAAGTCCAATGAAAAGCTAAGACTGCCACCCAAGGTCTGCGGCGGTCCAGATGCTAGTATAATTTCTGATATATTAAATTTAAGAAGAACCTGCTGGATTTATCTATCTTTTGCGTCTCTGCAAAGAATGATCAAGGGAACAACTCTCTCAGTGCAGCGCCTTGATATTCATACAATCCGTTTAAAAACGCACCTTTTAGCACGTTTAACAAATACTGACAACCGCTTTTGGCCAATCTCATTACGATTCCAGATAACGTCTCGGTACCCGACTGCCAATGCGACAGAACACCTCGTAGGAAATTGTTCCTAGCTGCTCGGCCCACTCATCGCCCAGAATAGCCAAGCCATCAGCCTCTCCCAGCAGAGTGACACAGTCACCGATAGCCACATCCGGCACTGCGGTCACGTCGATCATAATCCAGTCCATGCAGACGCGTCCGGTAATTGTGACTTCCTGCCCGCGGATGATAGCCCGGCCACAGCTACTGAAAAGACGATTATAACCATCCGCATAGCCGATGGGCAATACAGCAATCTTAACATCAGCTTCGGCAACAAAAGTATGTCCGTAAGAAACCGCAGTTCCTGCCGGCAACTGGCGCAACTGAGCGACCCGGGTACGTAAATGCATCACCGGACGCAAATCCAGCCGCGCGGCAAAATCAGGGCTAGGCAATCCGCCATATAACATGATCCCGGGGCGGAACAGCGTACACTCGGTTAATTTCCAGCCCGTCAATCCGGCACTGTTTCCCAGATGAACATCCCGCGGCTCAATTCCGGCAGCCCGGACCATTGCCAACATATCTTTGAAGTTATCATACTGAACCTCGGTCAGCGAACACGCCAACTCGTCGGCACGAGCCAGATGAGACATGAAACCGACAACCTGCAGGTTCGTCATTGTCTTTAACTGGGGCAAAAAATCCCGCAATTCATCTTTACGGAACCCGACCCGACCCATGCCACTATCAACTTTAAGATGGACCTCAAGCTGAAGACCTTTTTGCCGTGCCACCGAATCAAGGCGCCCAGCGGTTGCGCTGTCAAGCAGCGCCGGCTGCAGACGATAGACAATAAACGCCTCTTCCTGTCCAGGGAAACACCCCCCCAGAACCAACAGCGCCCCTTCCAAACCAGCCTCACGCAGAGCAATCGCCTCCCCCAAGGTTGCCACAGCATAATCAGTGACACCCCAGCGCTGCAGAGCGAGGCCCAAGGGTATCGCACCATGACCATAGGCATCAGCCTTGATTACCGCCAGCAAGCGTTGATGATCAAGGCAGTATTTACGGGCCTGTTCAAGGTTATGCCTGAACGCGTCGAGGTCAATTTCAGCCCAGGTCGGACGATCAACAAACTGGTTCATACGCTACGTACCCTTCAATCATAAAAAGCAAGAGATAACGGTAAAGTGTCTGTTAATACATATACCTCCACAAGACGAGAGTAAAGCAGCAAAAGCCCAATGAGATTAATTGACACCAAGGATTCATACTGGTAAAGTTTTGCAGTGATTGTCTTTTTTTCATTCTAACTTTTTAAGTTATTATCCCGGCGACAATCCTCACCTACTAACCTATGGTCTTATCCAAATGAATGCAGGGGGATACGGTTCATGATATCCGGACTATACCTTATCACTGACAACAATGATGATGGTCGACTGTTAGACAAAGTAGCCTTGGCATTGACTGGTGGCGTCAAAATTGTCCAGTACCGGGCCAAGGATATCCGTCCGGAAGAGCGCCGCAGCATGGCTCAGAGCCTCAGAGATTTATGTCGCCAAAATGATGCCTTGTTCATCATCAATGACTTTCCCGAACTTGCCCGTGAGGTCGATGCCGATGGCGTCCACCTTGGTCAGGACGATATGCCGGCGGTTGAAGCCAGACAGATTATGGGGCGCAACAAACTGATCGGTATTTCTTCACATAATGTTGAAGAAGCTCTTAAAGCCGAAGCCCAGGGTGCTGACTATATTGCGATCGGATCAATCTTCCCCACCGGTACCAAATCGGACACCACCGAAGTTGGCCTAAAAATGCTTAAAAAGGTGCGCAAAGCCGTCAGAGTACCACTGGTTGCCATTGGTGGAATTACACCTGCGGGAGGATTCGATGCTCTTGAAGCTGGCGCTGACTCCATTGCCGTTATCTCAGGCATCATGGCCGACAGCAACCCGGCACGAGCCGCCAAAGAGTATTCACTGCTGTTCAACCGTCACAAGCCATACCCTAACGGCAAAGTACTGACCATCGCCGGATCGGACTCTGGAGGTGGTGCGGGAATACAGGCTGACATCAAAACCATTACCCTGCTTGGCAGCTATGCCAGCAGCGTATTAACGGCATTGACCGCACAGAACACCCTTGGCGTACAGGAAACCTATGCCGTTTATACCGATTTTGTAGAAAAGCAACTCACTGCCGTCCTTGACGATATCGGTACCGACACGGTGAAAACCGGCATGCTCAGCTGGGGAGGAATTGTCAACCGGGTGGCCAAAGTCATTGAATCACGCTCACTGCTGGCAGTTGTTGACCCGGTCATGGTTGCTAAAGGGGGCGAATCACTGCTCGACCGCGAAGCCCATGACAGCCTGATTTCACGCTTATTGCCTCAGTCATATCTGATGACGCCCAACCTGCCGGAAATTGAAGCACTGACCGGCATTGATCCACAGTCGGTTCCCGAAATGATTGAGGCTGGACGTCAGCTGCAGGAACTCGGCGCCCGCAATGTCCTGGTAAAAGGTGGCCATTTAAGTGCTGAAGCCACGGATATCCTGCTGATCGGAAACGAGGTCTTTGAAATGACGGCGCAACGTTTCGAAACTGTCAACACTCATGGCACCGGTTGTACCTTATCCTCGGCCATCGCCACCTTCCTGGCCCAGGGCTACCCTCTTCAGCGTGCAGTAGAACGTTCCAAGCGGTTTATATCTCTGGCAATTCAGAACTCGGTACAACTAGGCCACGGTCACGGCCCGGTCAATCATTTCCAGGCGGCAATGCAACTCTTGCATGAGAACCCATCTATAGATTAAGATACCCGCTGATTATTATAACCATTGTTTCTTTCAACTGCAGCGCAGATGCCGCAAGGTGTCGGGCGCTGCTTTATTCTGTGTAAGGAATACCGTAATGACTCAGCTTGAAATGGCCCGCCAGGGACAGATCAGTGACCTGATGCGCGAAGCCGCTGCAGCCGAAAATATTGATCCAGAAATCCTGCGTCAAAAAATCGCTGCCGGTACTGCCGTAATTTGCCGCAACAACAAACATACTCATGGCCGCGCTCTTGCTGTTGGGGAAGGGCTTCGGACCAAAGTCAACGCCAATATCGGGACCAGCGGCGATGACACCAGTATCGATAAAGAACTGGAAAAAGCCAAGGTTGCAGCAGCAGCTGGCGCAGACGCCCTGATGGACTTATCGACAGGAGGTCCCATCGACGAAATCCGGGCCGCGATCATTGCAGAGACCGATCTGTGTATCGGCAGCGTTCCCCTTTATCAGGCCGCCTGTGATGCCGTCCTGAAACAGGGCAAGCCGATTGTTGACATGAGTGTTGAAGATATTTTCGCCGGAGTCAAAAAACATCTCGACGACGGGGTTGATTTCATCACTGTTCACTGTGGTGTAACCCGTGAAACCGTCAGCCGCATGGACAAAGAAGGACGTCTCATGGAAGTTGTCTCCCGTGGTGGATCATTCACCGTTGAGTGGATGTCCTACAATAACGCCGAGAACCCACTCTATGAGTATTTTGACCGCCTGCTCGAACTGGTGCGTCCCTACGATGCCGTTCTCTCTCTGGGGGACGGGTTCCGTCCCGGTTGCCTGGCTGACGCCACCGACCGCGCCCAGGTTCAGGAACTGATCATTCTCGGCGAACTGACCCAACGTGCCCAGGCTGCCGGCATCCAGGTCATGATTGAAGGTCCGGGACATGTCCCCTACAACCAAATTGAAGCCAATATGAAGCTGCAGAAGCGACTGTGTCACGGGGCTCCATTTTACGTTCTGGGACCACTGGTTACCGATATCGCACCAGGATACGACCACATCACCTCGGCTATTGGTGGGACATTAGCTGCCGCCGCCGGCGCCGACTTCCTGTGTTATGTTACCCCAAGCGAACACTTGCGCCTGCCGACAATAGAAGACGTCCATGAAGGGGTTATGGCTTCACGGATTGCAGCTCATGCCGCTGACATTGTCAAAGGCATTCCCGGTGCCATTGAAAAAGACAACGCCATGGCCGTTGCCCGTAAAAAACTCGACTGGCAAGGTCAGTTTGACGTTGCCATCGACCCCGAGAAAGCACGCCGCCTAAGAGCCGAGTCCGGTGTTGATGAAGAACATGGCGCCTGCACCATGTGCGGAGCCCTGTGTGCTTATAAAGTTATGAACGAAAGAAAAGACAAACCCGCCAACTGAAAAAGTTGCCGTCCCCTGATACCGGGGCGACAATCTGCCGTTTTTTTTAGCAATCTTGTGGATCCACTGCACCGGGAAACCTATCCCGGTGCTTTTACAGGAGGACCGCCGATGAGTGCGAAAAGAATCACCCGTCCCCGTCGCAAGCCAAAAATCAAACTGCGCGGTTTCAATAACCTGACCAAAAGTCTCACTTTCAATATCTACGATGTCTGTTATGCTCAAAGGCCCGAAGCCCGGGCTGAATATCTTGAATATATTGACGAAGAATATAATGCTGAGCGCCTGACCCGAATCCTCACTGAAGTCGCCGATATCATCGGTGCCAATATTCTGAATATTTCCAGTCAGGACTACGATCCAATGGGAGCATCTGTCACCATCCTGATTGCAGAAGAGCCGATCGAACCCAAGCCGGATATCGTGCTGGCCCACCTCGACAAAAGCCATTTGTGTATCCATACCTACCCCGAAACCGACTCTAAATCCGGGGTCTCTACCTTCAGGGTTGATATCGATGTCTCCACCTGCGGCAAAATCAGCCCTCTTAAGGCATTGAATCACCTGATCAGTTCATTTGAGTCGGATATCGTATTAATGGACTACAAAGTACGAGGATTCACCCGCGACGTTCAAGGGAAAAAGCACTTCATCGATCACCGTATCCACAGTATTCAGCAATACATCCGTAAAGATATGCGTGAACGGTATCAATGTGTCGATATCAACATTTACCAGGAAAACCTGTTCCACACAAAAATGTTGCTCAAGGACTTTGACCTAAACCAGTACCTGTTCTCAACCACTTTTGACGAACTGACCGATGACGAGCGAAGCAGGATTAAACAGATTCTCGAACAGGAAATGACCGAGATTTTCTATTCACAGAACATCTACCAATAACAAGGCCGAGGCCATGATTAATCGATGCCTGATTCTACTGTTAAGCATAGCGGTCCTGGCGTCTTGCGCGCCGCAACCAACACCATTGGGAAACCCGACACACCCGTACCCCCCGGCAGCAGAACCACAGGTAGGTGATATTATTCATCTCCCCACCGGAATCCTCGTTAGCTATCAGACATTGCTTGACAACGTCACCAGCTACCGGGTGGTTTTTGTTGGGGAAACCCATGATAATCCGGCCTCTCACCGCCTGCAGCAAGATATTCTTCAGGCCTTGCAGCAAAGGAGTCCAGGCCAGATTACCGTCGCTATGGAGATGTTCACCCCCTCCCAGCAGCCCATTCTAGACCTCTGGAGCACGGGACAACTTACAGAAAAAGAATTTCTCAAGCAAGTCGACTGGAACAATACCTGGCGCATCAACTTTGCCTTTTATCGTCCGATACTCACCTATTGTCGTGATCAACAGATTAAAATTCTTGCCCTTAACGCTGAAAACGACCTTAAACAAAAGGTCAGCCGCATCCCCTTTGCCCTGTTGTCCACGGAAGACCAGAGGAAACTTCCAGCCCTCGATGAGCATGATCCCTACCAGCGTGCCATGGCAGAAGCGGTGTTTTCTGACCATAAAATGGGCCCAGACATGCGGGAAGGCTTTTTACGGGTGCAAACCCTCTGGGATGAGAGCATGGCTGAAAACCTTGCCAACTATCTAAAAAAGGAACCTCAAAGCCGTCAGGTCATGGTCATGGCCGGTGGCAATCACATCCGCTACGGTTACGGCATTCCGCGCCGTATGTTCAGACGCCTGCCGATTTCCTATGTCCTGGTTGGCTCAGAAGAGATCGACATCCCTGAACATAAACGTGCCCAATTGATGAACATCAATGAGCCTTCATACCTCATGATTCCGTATGAGTATGTTCTTTATACACGCTATGAAGATCTTGTTACCCCTGGTGTAAAAATGGGTATCACCTTAGAGACGACCAGTAAAGGTGTCATGGTTAAAAAGGTCATGCCCGATTCTGCCGCAGAACAGGCAGGACTAAAAGAGGAGGACATCCTGGTTCAACTTGACGGGGAAACGCTGAATGACGTTTTTGACTTAACTTATGCACTGCAACAGAAGGAAATTGGCGATTCCTCGCTTATTGTCCTGAAGCGTGGGGTCGATGTATTAAAAGTAACAATAGTGTTCTGTGCTCAGACACAACAGGCAAAGCAGCAGTAGGCAAAAGAGTCCCAAGCACCGCTCTAACGTTGGGGCTTTATTCTAAGCGACTCAAAAACAGAGACAGAAAGAACCAGCATCCCCCCAACAACAACTGCAAGACCAGGAACTTCGCTGACAACCCACCAAGCCAGCAGAGCAGCAACAACAGGTTGCGAGCAGGTGATCAGAGAAACCGATTTGACCGGTAACTGTTTCAGACAGTAAACCAATAACGTGTGAGCAGCAGCAGTACTGAAGATACCAAGCAGGACAATTTTGCCGAAATTGAAGACGGACAATTGGCTTATCTGATGGAAATCAATAAAAAAGACAAACATCAGAGCCACGGAAATCATCTGATGAAACATCAGGCAATCACTACTTAAATGATTAAAATGATATTTCTGGAATAAATTCCGCAGGGCAAACATCAAGGCCGACAACACTCCCCAGAAAACGCCCAGACCAACTCCGGCGTGCAGGTCATTGTGCCCCGCCAGAGTCATAATGGCCAGCCCGCATAAGGCGACGCCTCCAGCAACCATATCACTGCCTTTCAAGCGCTGCTTGCTGAATAATGGCTCAAGGATTATGCTCATGACCGGATAGCTGAACATAGACAGCATACCAACAGCGACGGACGACACCTGCATGGCATGAAAAAAGGTCGCCCAATGCCCTCCAAGCAATAACCCAAGGGCATACACCCCAACACGACTACGCTTGTTAGGTAAGCGCAGACTCCGCTGGCGCAGCAGGCTGAACACCCCCACCCCGAACATGGCCACGACACCACGCAGCTGAATAATAGCAACAGCGTTTAAAGGAATCGTTTTGGCATAAAGACCGGTCAGAGCCAGTAATAAAATAACAATATAAAGATAAAATACAGCAAAGCGATTACGGCTCATAGCGGAGGTCTTTCCAGGTCGGGATTCACTTCTGAGATAAAGAGGCTCAGAACACCAGCCTCTTTATCTCAGAAAAATTATATTACCGGTTACAGGTTTCAGCTTTCCGAGCCAACATCTCGAAACTCTTGGCAGATCTTGCCGAGAGTTTCGACAAATAAAAAAGCCGTCGCTATGATGCGACGGCTTTCAATAGCTCTATTGCTTTGGAAATCAAGCCTTTCCGGCACTACCCAACACTGCTTCATTCTTATGTTTAATCAGAGAGATCAGCTCTTTTCGAGCGGCTCCCAGGTATTTGCGGGGATCAAATTCGGCCGGATCGTTAGCCAGGTACTCTCTGATCTTGGCGGTGACGGCGAGGCGACCATCGGAGTCGATATTGATTTTGCACACAGCACTGGCAGCAGCTTTACGCAACTGATCTTCCGGAACACCGACAGCACCATCCATTTTGCCGCCATACTGGTTAATCAATGCGACATAGTCCTGCACAACACTTGAAGCGCCATGCAAAACGATGGGGAACCCAGGAATCCGCTTTTCACACTCAGCGAGGATATCAAAGCGCAACGGCGGAACCTCTTCCCCCTCTTTCAGTTTAAATTTGTAGGCGCCATGACTGGTCCCAATAGAAATGGCCAGGGAATCGACACCGGTCTTTTTAACAAAATCTTCAACTTCGTCCGGTTGGGTATAGGATGAATACTCAGCAACAACCTCATCTTCAATACCGGCCAGAACACCAAGCTCCCCTTCAACCGTCACATCAAACTGATGGGCATATTCTACAACTTTGCGGGTCAGAGCGACATTTTCGTCATAGGGCAGATGGGAGCCATCAATCATGACGGAAGAAAAACCGGAATCGATGCAGCTTTTACAGGTTTCAAAAGAATCCCCGTGATCAAGATGCAGCACAATGGGAATATCAGAGCCCATCTCCCTTGCCATCTGCACGGCCCCCATGGCCATGAAGCGCAGCATCGTTTCGTTTGCGTAATTACGCGCCCCTTTGCTGACCTGCAGAATAACCGGTGACTTGGTTTCCGCACAGGCGGTAATAATTGCCTGTAACTGTTCAAGATTATTAAAGTTATATGCCGGGATCGCATACCCGCCATCAACTGCTTTGCGGAAGATTTCACGCGAATTGACCAAGCCTATATCCTTATAACTAATTGTCTCACTCATTAAAAAATCCTCCCCGATTTTTTTGAAAAAGGCCATCTAAAAAAACACGTACCATACAAACACTCTTTATTAGTTTTATCAATCGGTATTGCGATTGTCCAGCGGCGCCTTTCGTTGACAAGAAAATTTTACCATTTAAAGGAGGTTGCAATCCTTCAAAACTCATTTTAGTATACGCTCGTTTCATATATGGGGAAAGAAGCTCCCCCAAATTCATTTCACTTTTTTTATTTTATATCATTGAGAAAGGATCGGGCTGGAAATGGTAGATGCAAAAACGGACAGATATTTTAAAGAATGGAAAGAACGTGAAGCGATCGCAGAAGCAATGACGCCTTTGATCGGTAAGCTTTACCGTGACCATGAGGTTATTTGCACCGTTTTCGATCGCAGTCTGGTCAACCAGTCAATCGTAGATATCCTGCGGGTACACCGCTTTGCCCGTCAGATCATCGATCGCGAAATCTGGGTTACAGACACCTATCCGATTTTGCAGGCTATGAGTGAGATGGACCTAGCGCCGGGCCGCATCGATCTGGCCAAACTGTTGCTGCGCTACCAGGAAAGTGGTCGCAACGATATCAAAACCTTTGTCAAAGAGCAGCTTAACGACCTGAACACCGGTAGAAGCAGCCAGCTGAGCGAGCCACGCGATGTTGTCCTGTACGGATTCGGCCGCATTGGCCGGTTGCTGGCACGGATTCTCATTGAGCAGGCCGGCGGCGGCAATAAATTGCGCCTGCGAGCCGCAGTGGTACGCAAAGGCAGTGATGACGATCTGGCCAAACGGGCCAGCCTGCTACGTCGTGATTCGGTACATGGTCACTTTGCCGGGACCATCCGTATCGATGAAGAAGAAAACGCCATCATCGCCAACGGCAACATGATTCGTATCATTTATGCCAGTAGCCCCGATGAGGTTGACTATACCCAGTACGGCATCGAAAATGCCATCTTGGTTGATAATACCGGCAAGTGGCGTGACCGGGATGGACTGGGGCTGCACCTGAAAGCCAAAGGCATAAGCCAGGTTCTGCTGACCGCTCCCGGCAAAGGGGATATTCCGAATATTGTCTACGGTGTCAATAACGATCAGCTCAACCCTGATGAGAAGATCCTGTCTGCCGCCAGCTGTACAACGAATGCGATTGTTCCAGTCCTTAAAGCCGTCAATGATCAGTTCGGTATTGAATACGGCCACGTGGAAACCTGCCACAGCTACACCAACGATCAGAACCTTATCGACAACTATCATAAAAAAGAGCGCCGGGGCCGCAGCGCTGCGCTCAATATGGTTATTACCGAAACCGGCGCCGCCAAGGCGGTCGCCAAAGCGCTTCCGGAGCTGGCCGGCAAACTGACCGGCAACGCGATCCGTGTTCCGACCCCCAATGTTTCCCTGGCCATACTGAACCTGACGATGAAAAAAACAACCAGCGTTGAGGAGATGAATACCTATCTGCGCAACATCTCCCTGGACTCTCCGCTACAGGATCAGATCGACTATACCAACTCACCAGAGGCTGTCTCGACGGACATGGTCGGCTCAGTCCATGCGGGCATTGTCGACTCGTTGGCAACCATAGTAGAAGGCAACCGCTGCGTCCTTTACGTTTGGTACGACAATGAATATGGTTACAGCCACCAGGTGGTAAGGATCATCAGGCAGGCATCAGGGCTGGGGTTGGAAAACTGGCCAAAATAAAGATTAGCCCGTAAATCACGCTCCCCCACTGCAAAGCCCTTCAGATCCCTGAAGGGCTTTAAGCTAATTAACACAAAAAATCACTTCTCCCAGTCGTACCCTCACCAAACCAGAGGAATTAAAAAAAACAATAACCTCCCATTTTGCCGAAGATCCGTTATACTGCCAAGCAGCGAATGGACGGAACAGCACCAGAACTATGGCGAAACACACAGGATGCGGAGACACCAAGATGGAAGATACTCTCAGGATAGAGATTTTAACTGAAAACACGACCGGACATAATCATGCTCGTACCTGCCAGTCGGAATGGGGCTTAAGCCTTTTTATCCACTGGCGACAGCAACATGTTCTGCTGGATGCGGGTCCTACAGGACTGTATCTTGAAAACGCTCGCCATATGCAGGTTGACTTGAGCCAGACAACAGCGGTCAGTCTTTCTCATCACCACTGGGATCATGCTGACGGTCTGGAGTTTTTCACTCCCCCGCACGGAACAAAACTGTACGTTCACCCGGACCTTATGGAAAAAATCCCCAAACCTCTAAAAAAGGTACTTGAAGAGCATTATCAACTTCAACTGTCAGAGTCCCCAGTGGAAATTGGCGATGGATTGTTTTTCCTTGGGGAAATTCCACGCCGTACAGCGTTTGAAAAGGGCTCTCATAAGGATGACCCGATGACAGAAGATTCAGCCCTGGCTCTAAAAACAAGCAAAGGCTGTATTGTCATATCGGGCTGCTCTCACTCAGGAATCGCCAATATTTGCCTGCAAGCCGAACAAGTTACCGCCCAGCCCTTACGGGGAGTCATTGGCGGAATGCACCTCTTCGATGATGACAGAGCAACGGTAGAGGAAACCATCAGGTGGTTTGAAAATAAAAACATCGAGTTTTTCTACCCCATGCACTGTATCGATTTTCCCACTCTTAAGCGAATGAGTGACAAGTTGCCGGTAACGGTATTCAATACGGGCGACACCATTACCCTTGAAAATGAATAAAGGCCAGCCGCAGATTGCTCTGAGACTGGCCCATGGAATAGATAAAAAAAGACCGATCAAAAATGATCGGTCTTTTTCATTAACTTAGCTGAAGCGCTTCATAGCACGCATCTTCTTACGCAGACGGCGCTGAGCTTCCTTCTCTTTGCGCTTACGCTTAATGCTCGGCTTTTCGTAAAATTTGCGCTGCTTCATTTCACGGAAAAGACCTTCTTGCTGCAGCTTGCGCTTGAGGACTTTAATCGCCTTCTCGACGTTACCATCAATAACAGTGATTTCCACGAACAATCACCCCGCTTTCCTTTATATCTTTACAGTAAGACTGCAAGAGCCCGAACTTATACCTGTCATAGCAGCTAAAGTCAAGGACTTTCCCAAAACGGAAACAGCTTATCCGCGTTTCAGAAACAGCCCCACTTTGATCCCCCCGTTACTCAGACGCAGCAGTTGATGCAATTTCAGTCCGGATGCTTTTAACAGTAAGTTGTCTGGACACAAAATCGCACCGTCCCATCCGCTAAACACCTCACTGTAGATACGCCCAAGGTCGTGATACAGTGCATTCAAAACGGCATTACGTCCAAGCCTCTCACCATAGGGAGGATTACAGATCAGCAATCCGCCATCAGTATTCGGCGTCAGCTCCTGCATGGCACAGCAGCGCAGGTCGATCAGCTCATCGACCTCCCCTGCTTTCATATTGGCTGCGGCAGCAGCGACCGCTTTAGGATTGCTGTCAACCGCAGTTATTGGCGCATCCAGCTCCTGCTTTTGCTGGCGCCTGGCCTCTACACATAACTGTTGCCAAAGCCCGGCCCGATATTTAGGCCATGCCATAAAAGCGAAATCACGCGTTAACCCCGGTGCCCGCTTAAGAGCAATCATGGCTGCTTCCAGAGCAAATGTACCGGATCCCGTCATTACATCAACCAGGGCCTGCGAACCGTCATAACCGCAGGACAGTAAGCACCCTGCGGCCAGAGTCTCGCGTAGAGGCGCGGCCCCATGCGCCTGGCGATACCCACGCCGATGAAGATGCTCTCCCGAACTGTCAATTGACACTTGGCAACGATCTTCCGTAAAACGTAGATAGATGGTTACAGTTTCGGGGACACCGCCCCCATCCTGACCAAGCACACGCCTAATGGCATCAAGACAGGTCTGGGCTATCCGACCACTGTGGTTCAGCCGCGAACCATGACAGGTTACCTTGATATTGCAATCCTGCCCCGGCCTGACAAAGCGTCCCCAAGGCTGCTTGCTCAGTTTCTGGTAAAGAGCCGGGAAGTCCCGCGCAGTAAACTCCCCCAAGCGGACCAGTACACGCGACGCAGTACGCGACCACAGGTTGATCAGATATAATTCACGCAAACCACCACGGAATTGAAGACCACCTGCCACCGATATTTCAGCAGAAATACCGAGCTGCTGAATTTCTGCAGCGCATAATTCTTCTAGCCCTGGAGCAGTAATGACAAAATAATCATCCAGTCGTGCCATAAAACCTTCAAACGAAATCCTGTTAACCAGGCAACTTATGATTCAGATTAAAAGAAACAATTTTTAGGTCAAAATTAATTTGTTCTTATCACCAAAAGTAAATATACTAACCACAAAATGAAAAGATGCCCACACAATTTATTCCAACGGATTTGTCCTGATGAAATTCCAGCGCTACTTTAAATCGGGTCAGCAACTGCTGCTTAAAGCGACCCCCAAAAAAGACTCTGGTCGCACGGAGCTTTTTTCTGTTGTTGTCTCAACTCTCAGCAATGACAGGCTCATTGTGTCTCTCCCTTACGGACCGGACGCTGTTGTCCAATACCCGTTTGAAGATATTGCAGATTTTGAAATCACCACCGAAGCTTTCGGCCTTGGTATTAAAGCCTTCGGAACCTTTGAGAAACGTCTTGGCGGTGACCGTTTCGCACTAAAGTTGAGCCCTGATCTGGAAATGTTTCAGCGCCGTATCAGCCAACGTTACGACTGTGAACTGGGGATCCGCTTCAGTCGTGCCGCAAAAACATTAAAAACCATGCGGGAAATCTGGGAAAAAAACCTGGAAGTCATCAATAAACCTGACGCCCCATTGCTGTTTGAAGGATTTCAGCAAGTGCCGGTCAATATCAGTGCGGGTGGTATTCGCCTGACGATCAAGCCACCGGCGAGCCAGGGGGAGCTATGTCTTATTCTGATCAACCTTAATGATGGCAAGCCGCCCGTCTGCACAATTGCCGAGGTCATCTGGACCTGTTCTCCCGATGAAAACATCATGACTGCCGGCATGCGCTTTATCAATATTTTGGCCAATGATCAGCAACGCATTGACAGCTTCATTGACAGACAGAAAAAACAATCCGAAGAATAAAGCTGATCGATTCTTCTTGCTTGTCAGAGTCTTTGTTCTAAGTTATAAGCATTTTATAGTCTTTATACGATACCAGAACCAAGGACAGCAGGACACTAATTCATGCCCCCAGTGACAGAAGCAGAAGTATTTCGCGCGTGTCGTACCTTATTCGGGCCGGAACTTACTCTCAGCCGCGATTTTCTTACCTATTTGCAGCCATCTGGTGTCCGCTCGGCCTATCGTAAACAAGCCAAAATTATTCACCCTGACCGCTTTGCTGTATCGGCCTCCCACATTCAGGCGCAACATCACCGCTTGTTTCAGGATTTGAACCAGGCTCACCAGACAGTTCTTGACTACCTGAAACACCGTTGCCTGAAATCGACCGCAACAGGCACCAGAAGCTATTCGCCGCCGCGCTCGACGCCTCCACGCAAACGTCAAGATCCGCCACAATGGCGAACGTCAAACCCCGGACTACCCAAGCGACCGTTGCAGTTTGGATTATTTCTCTATTACCTGAAAATCATTCCATTTAACGAAATGGTTGCAGCAGTGATCTGGCAACGCCAACAACGCCCTAAAATCGGAGAAATTGCCCGTAACTGGGGCTGGCTTACGGATCACAACATCAGTGCTATTCTTCACAGTCGGCTTGGCCTGACACGTTTTGGCGAAAAAGCCGAACGCCTCGGCCTGCTATCCCCGCAACAAATACGCACAGTGCTCTATTTTCAGCGCAGCAAACAACCTCCCATGGGACGTTACTTTGTTGAACACGGCTATTTCAATGAAGCAACCCTTCAGGACTTGCTGCAGCAGTTAGCTGAGCACAACTGCACTTACGACCGTAGTTTTTCTGGACAATTCTATTACTACCACCACAAATAAATCGTATAGTCAGCGAACACGACTTTACGTTACAAGGAGTTTTCATGGGCTTTTTTTCCCCTTCTTCCAGTATTTGCTATTTTCAGGTCAGTGGCGACTTTGACTCTGACAATAAATATGATGACCTGCTTGAAAAACTAACCGCTGAGGGCTTTCGTTCTATTGAAAATTCAGCCGAAGAATTAGCTACCGGCTGGGTTCAGATCAGCGACTATGACAATGGTGATTTTAACAACGGTGGGGCAGCCTGGTTTGATCACTTTCTCTGTTTCAGCCTCAGACAGGACCGCCGCCGGGTTCCCGCAGCGCTACTGAAGCGACAGGTCAATCGCCTGAGTGAACAGTTCCTGGCCGAAAAACCTGGCCTCAGATATGTGCCAAAGGCCGAAAAGGAACAGATTCGCGAGCGGGCGCGGATACAACTGATGACAAAAACCCTGCCATCCCCTTCGTTTTACGATGTCATATGGGATACCGACCGCCAGCTGATCAGATTCTGCTCCCTGGGCCAGACTCTGGTCGATACATTTCAGGGCCTGTTCCATCAGACATTCCCTGGGCTGCGTCTGCAGTTACTTCATCCACTTGCTCGTGCTGCCCAACTGATCCCCGAAGAACATCTCAGTGAACAGTTACAAAAAGAAAACCAGGCCGCAACCGACAGCGTTCTGGAACAGATTGAAGCAAATCGCTGGTTGGGTAACGACTTTCTGCTCTGGCTGTTCTATCGCACCCTTAACAGTGATTCTCGCTACCAGGTAAAAACCGCAGGGCCGTTATTGGACAAACAGCCATTCACAGCGTTTCTCGATAATCGCCTGGTCCTGGTCGGTGGTGGCCAGGAAGGCGTCCAGAAAATCGTTGTCGCCGGACCACAAGATCATTACATGGAGGCAAAAACTGCACTGTTGCAGGGCAAACAGATCGAGGAAGCGATTCTTCATTTTCAACACGATGAAGACAACGCCTGGAAACTGACGCTGAAAGGTGAGCGCTTCCAATTTGGCGGCTATCGTACCCCGATGATCAAACCGGAATCATCTCCAGATGATGATCCCCAGGCAGAACTCATTGCCAGTTTCCTGACTAAAATGGCCGCCACAGAAGAAGGGGAGCAGATGTTTAACAGTATTCTGCGCGATTTTTTGGAAGCCCGTCTCGGCAGTGACTGGAAAACGACCCTGGCAACCATCAATAACTGGCTGAAAGAGTAATCCACCCAGCGCCTGGCACTGTGAAGCTTATTAAGCTGGCGTATTAACAACTGACAGCCATGTTATGCTTAAAAATACAAAGAGTCTGACATCTAATCAGTTGAGGCCTTCATGAAATTTCGCACCAGACTGCTTATTCTGCTCCTGATTGTGGCCCTGGTTCCGCTGAGCGTCAGTTTTTTCGTGCAGCGGACCACAATTCTTCACTTTGGCAATAAGCTTGCCGAGGATACCCGATCGTTGTTGGGCAACAGTGCGGAAACCCTGCTCCACTCTCTGGTGGGTAACTATGGCCGGATTTTGAAACGTGACCGCACCATGGCGCTGCTGACCCTGCAGAGCCAGGCGCGGGCAGTTGAATATCAACTGGCTCTGCCCCTGCCGGAACATTCGGAAAAAATCTATTTCGCCGCAGATTATGACCATCGTGAAACCCAACCGGAAGACCTGCAGATATCCCAAAGTCACCTGCGTGAAGACGACAACGGCAAACTGACCCCCATCCCCATTTCATTCTCACAACAGGTAATCTTTCTAGCTCGCGGAGCCGACCGCGAAAAACAGGCAGACTCTATAGCCCGGCTCAGTGCTATGGCCCGCGTATACCGCAATTTGCACAATATTCAACCAAACCTGTTCCTGTGGCAATATACAGCCCTGGATTCGGGCGTCCATTCCAGCTATCCGGGTAAAGGCGGCTACCCTGCTGAGTATGACCCCCGTAAACGCGAGTGGTACCAGGCGGCGATTAACCATGAAGGTGTTTCTCAACGTATTTTAACTGACGTGACAACCGGAGCTCTCATTCTAACCCTGGCCATGCCGATTCATAACCCCAATGGCTCGGTGGCCGGAGTGACTGCTGTTGATATTGATTACCGTCAATTTTTTTCCGATTGGAAGATTCCTGCGGATTGGGCAGATACGGCTCAAAGCATGGTTCTGATTTTTCATGACGAAACCGATAAACGCAGCACGACCCTTGAAGTTCTGCTGGAAAACAATAAAGAAAATACCACGCACAATTGGCAAAAAAGTGTCAAACAGCGCTTTATTGACCTGAGTGATGACCGGTTTACAGCAATTTACCATGATTTAAGAAGCGGCAGATCCGGGGTCAAAAAAGTAGCGTTTGGGGGGCAGGAGACCCTCTGGGCCTACGGAAGCCGGGCTGGGAAAGAGCCGTTTCCGCTGGTCATCGTCCCTTACAACAGAATCCTTTCTGCGGCCCAGAATGCCGAGAAATACGTCAACAGCCAGATTGCCCAAAGCCTGACCATAAGTGCCCTTCTGACTGTCGTTGTCGTGCTTGGGGCTATTGTTGTCGCCCTGCTCAGAGCAGGCAAAGTCACCCGCCCGGTAATGCAGCTTTCCCAGGCCGCAGAACGCCTTGCTCAAGGAGATTTTTCCGCCAGAGTCCCAACAGGAAGCGGTGATGAAATTGACAATCTCGGGCGCATCTTTAACGATCTTGGTGTGCGCCTGGAGGAACGTGAACAGTTGAAACAGTCGCTGGCCCTGGCGAAAGAAATACAGCAGCATCTGTTGCCAGACAAAGCCCCCAACTGCCCCGGCTTTGACCTGATCGGCAGAAGCGTTTACTGTGATGAAACAGGTGGAGACTATTATGACTTTATCAGGTCTGATGAAAGTGACAACCTGGGTGTGGTCGTCGGGGATGTCTCCGGTCACGGTATTGGTCCGGCACTGGTAATGGCCACCGCCAGAGGTGCCGTCCACTCCCTGGCGGGCAACGGTGGCATGCCTCTTTCCAGACTGTTTCACAAATTGAACGGCTACCTGTGTCGTGGTACCTCAGACTCTTCCTTTATGACCCTCTTCTATGGCAACCTTAATCATCAGCGTAGAACCCTTGAATGGCTTTCGGCCGGCCATGCGCCAGTGTTTCTGCTGCAGAATAATCAGATTTATGATTTGGCCAGTTCTGGAATACCCCTCGGCATCAGTGATGTGGCTACTTTTGAAAACAGCACTACCATCCACTTCAATCAGGGAGATATCCTTTTTATAGGGACAGATGGTATCTGGGAAACCCGCGACAGCAGCGATGCCATGTTCGGAACTGAGCGCCTTAAGGAACTGCTGTGGAATTACCGGCAGCTGTCGGCAACCCAAATCGCTGATGCCATACTGACAGAAATCAACCTGTTCCGTGGCGAAGCGGCCATTGAAGATGATATCACCTTGCTGATCATCAAAGCACTTGATGCCGAGTAAAGATCAGGATTGATCTCAAAACGTAGCAGGGTCTCGTGAATAATTGAGAATGTTATTTATCCAGAAGAGGGAAATGATGAACCACCTTTGGCGTATCTACCTATTTTTCTGTTTATTATCACTGCCCGCGCTGCCAGCTCTTGCGGCTCAAGTTATGGTGGCCTTTCCTCAACCAACGATTACTGCCGGGTCAGTCGTCCAGATGAAAGTCTACTTTCACAATGAAGGACAGAGCCCGGATACTTTTATTATTCCAGAGCAACTGCAATTGTTTACTGAAGACAATCAGGAGGCACCACGGATCCTGAGCGCCTTCAGTAACATTAATGAAAGAAATGTGACTCTGAATCCTGGCCAGTTTATGGTTCAGACCTATAACCTGGCCCTTCCTTCAGATCTGGCTACGGTTTTCAGCTTTACCCTGGCTGGGTTTCCAGACTCTACCTATACGACATTGATCAGTCCGCCCCAAGCCATTCCTGACCAACCGACAACGTCGGTTGTCACTACGGAGAAAACGGATAAACAACCTTCAATACGCGACCTTCAATCTCTTTATCGACCATATGACGCCAACTTTTCACCCCACGAACCAACCTATTTTGTTGTCGGTACAGATCCGGCCAAATCCAAATTTCAACTGAGCTTTAAATATCGACTGTTTAACCCCAGCGGTTCGTTGAGTAGAAGCTATCCCTGGATCAGCGGTTTCCACCTGGGCTATACCCAGACGTCTTATTGGGATCTGGCCGCTGATTCGCTGCCTTTTGAAGATACCAGCTACAAACCAGAACTGCTATACCTGTCTTCCAACCTCAACTTCCGCCCCAGCTGGTTGGATGCCGTTTTTATCCAAACCGCGGTCCAACATGAGTCAAATGGTCGCGGTGGCGATAGCTCGCGCAGTACCAATTATATTTACACCAAGCCGATTTTTGCCCTCTACGATGAAAGCACACGACTGGGAGTCATGTTCAGTCCCAAATTCCTCTATTATTTCAACAATGACGATGATACCAATCCAGACCTGTCTGATTATCGTGGCTACATCGATCTGGAAGTGAAAGTCGGCAAAGCCCAGAGCCTGATGCTGACGACCAACACCCGTTTCGCCAAAAAAGGAACGTCCTTCCAGGCGGATCTGAGTTACCCGATATCCCGCTTATTGGGAAATAACTTTGATATCTACCTGCAGCTGCAATACAGCAATGCGTTGGCGGAGAGCCTGCTTCATTATCAGGAACGTACCGAAGCATTACGACTGGGCATTGCCTTGGTGCGTTAGAATTATGACTCCTGAAGCCCTGCTATCTTGCAACCACTTTCGCGGTAATGGTCACGAACGACCTGCTCGATATCAGCAGCGACACCGGATCTGACGGCAGAGACAATCAGCCGGTGACGCCGACCTATCTCCTTAGCGTTATAGAGAGAGCTCCAATGTTTGTAGAACAGAACATGACATTTAAGACTGAGACGATTGGTGTATTCCAGAAGCTGCTGGTTATTGCAAAAGCTGATTAAAAAATCGTGAAACTGGCCGCCAATCTCAACAACCATCTTATGATCCTGCCGTAAAGCGCAGGCTTCCATGTCATCGACCATCTGATCGAGGCGGGAACAATCCTCTGCAGTGATATTGTGAAAACCAACGGCGATAGCAAACCCTTCCAGGACACCCCTGGTGGTATAGCAATCAATAATTTCCTGGGCTGACAAGACCGGAATGAAATTTCCAACCTGTGGGCGGTAATCCACCAACCCATCCATGATCAGTTCTTTCATGGCCTCACGGATCGGTGCCCTGCTGATCCCCATCTGAACCGCGAGAAGACTCTCTTTAACCTGCTGCCCTGGGACCAGATCGCCCGCCAGCAGCAGCTGATAAACATAATCAACAACCTGATCTTTATAGGTTTTTTTCACAATCGGCATAAGAAAACCCCATCCGTCGACAATCGACACGAAATGCGTAAACATAGCACAGGTAGGTCATTGGTGCCGATAAAATTGTCGGGATCACAAGAAGCGGGATTCTAATGGGCCATAAGGAGGAATATCTGACTGCTTCAGTAACTCCTGAAACCGCGATCGAGGAACTTCACAAGCGCCCATACTCAAGAGATGACTGGTGGTCTGCTGGCAATCCAACATGATAAAGTTGCGTTCTTTAAGGTACTGAGCTAAAGCAACCAACGCAACTTTAGAACCATTAACCTGACGGCTGAACATCGACTCCCCAAAAAAACAGCCTCCAATGCAGACACCATAGAGACCACCAACCAGGTCATCCCCCTGCCAGCATTCAACAGAATGAGCAAAGCCTAATTGATGCAGACGTTTATAGGCGTGAACCATTTCCGGAGAGATCCAGGTCCCGCTCCCATCGAGGCCGGCACGCAAGCGACGACACCAGTAAATCACCCGGGCAAAATCTTCATTGAAGCTGACCCGGTAAGGTTGCCTGTTGAGAAAACGGCGTAAGGATCTTGAGATATGCAATTGTTCTGGAAACAGGACACAACGGGGATCAGGAGACCACCACAAAATTGGCTCGCCCGGATTATACCAGGGGAAGATCCCCAGACTGTAGGCAAACAGCAAACGCTCTGCGGAAAGATCCCCGCCGACGGCAAGAAGACCGTAATCTTCGGCTTCCGCCACCGGTGGGAACCAGAGGTCCTTATCAAGCTGGTAACAGGACATGCAGCAGAGGATCAGGAATAATTGAAGACAAACTTACCTGACTTAAAGCCGACCTTAACATTCCCTCCATCGCGCAGCTCTCCAAACAGAATCTTCGCAGCTAAGGGGTCACTCAGTTCGGCCTGAATCAGACGGCCAAGGGGGCGAGCCCCGTAAATGGGATCATACCCCTGCTTGGCAAGTTCCCGACGCGCAGCCGGGGTAACCTTGATAGTTACGTCCCGCTCAACCAGCTGCTCAGCTAACTGGCCGATAAATTTATCAACCACCAGGAGCATGATGTCTTCATCCAGAGGAGCAAAGTTGACGATCGCGTCAAGCCGATTACGGAACTCTGGAGAGAAGGCTTTATCCGTCGCACGTTTCGGTGCGATCGTCTCCCTCTCACCAAAACCAATCGGGACGATACTCATTTCCCGACCACCCAGATTACTGGTCATAATCAGAATAACATTACGGAAATCCGTTTCCTTACCGTTATTATCTGTCAGGGTCCCATGATCCATGACCTGCAACAGGATGTTGAACAGATCCGGATGGGCTTTTTCAATCTCATCAAGCAGCAGGACCGACCAGGGATTCTTGCTGACCGATTCGGTCAACAGCCCCCCCTGATCAAAACCGACATACCCCGGAGGCGCACCGATCAACCGGGATACGGCATGTTTTTCCATGTACTCGCTCATATCAAAGCGCAGGAATTTAACCCCCAGCTGGCTGGCCAGCTGCTTGGCGACTTCGGTCTTGCCAACCCCGGTCGGCCCGGTAAACAACAATGAGCCAACTGGCTTATCCGGATGACCAAGACCGGCCCGGGAACGGTGAATCGATTTGACCAGGCTTTCAATCGCCGGATCCTGACCATATACCACGCGCTTCAGATCCCGTTCGAGATAGCGCAGGCGCTGACGATCACTGCCGGAAACGGTACGGATCGGAACCCGCGCCATTCGGGCGATTACCCGTTCGATTTCTTCCAGACCGATCGGGCGATTCGGGTTACCATCGAGACGGTGCTGAGCGCCGGCCTCGTCAATCACATCAATCGCCTTATCCGGCAAGTGGCGCTGGGGCAGATGCTTGACCGCCAGTTTAACAGCAGCTTCCAGAGCCTCCTCCGTGTAGGTGACGTTATGGTGTTTTTCATAGCGGGGGCAGAGTCCCTTGAGAATAGCCAACGTTTCTTCACTGCTCGGTTCGACCAGATCAATCTTCTGGAAGCGCCGCGACAAAGCACGATCCTTGTCGAACAGGTTGCGGTACTCTTCATAGGTGGTCGAACCGATACAGCGCAACTCACCAGAACCCAGGGCCGGTTTCAGAATATTGGACGCATCCAGAGACCCGCCGCTGGTCGCCCCGGCCCCGACTATCGTGTGAATCTCATCAATAAACAGAATCGCCCGGTCACGCTGCTGAAGGGCACCGACAACCGCCTTCAGCCGCTCTTCAAAATCACCACGGAATTTGGTTCCGGCGAGCAGTGCCCCCATATCGAGGGTAAATATCTCACTGTCTTTGAGCAGGTCCGGCACTGTTCCTTCGGCAATCCTCAAGGCCAGACCTTCAGCCATAGCGGTTTTTCCCACCCCCGGTTCACCAACAAAGATAGGATTATTTTTGCGCCGCCGACACAGCACCAGAATCGTCCTCTCCAGTTCCTGTTCACGCCCGATCATCGGATCGATCTTCCCTTCCCGGGCGCGTTCCAGCAGGTCGATAGTAAACGATTTAAGCGGATCGGACGGTTTCTGCTTGCTCTTCTGATCACTTTGCGGTGCATCTGACGGTCGCTCAGCAGTCTTATCATCCTTCATGCGCGAAGCCGGACCATGAGATATCTGGTCAAGCAGATCAACGCGCTCAATCCCCTGACTCTGCAGAAAAAAGCAGGCGTGGGAATTTTCTTCTTCCAGGATCGCCGCCAGCAGATCCCCTACTCCGACCTCATTCTGTTGCGAAGACTGCATATGCAACACCGTGCGTTGCAGCATGCGTTGCAGTGCCAGGGTCTGACGTGGCACCTCTTCACGATCAATCCCTTCTGGGAGGTTCTCCAGATGCATATCGAAATAATTTTCGAGCTGTTGTTTCAACTCATCAATATCACCGCCACATGCCGTTAGGATCTGTTGACCAATCCCTTCAAACAATAATGCGTAGAGAACGTGTTCCGTCGTTAAATATTCATGACGTCTGCGTTGCGCTTCACGCACCGCCAAGGTAAATGCTATTTGTACGTCTTGATTAAACATTTCAGCCACTTAAGCCTCCTCTAAGGTACAACGTAAGGGAAACCCTGCTTTACGGGCCTTCATACGAACCTGATCAGCCTTTGTTTCGGCAATTGCAAAAGGGAACGTGCCACAATGACCCACCCCCTGAAAATGTATCGTCAGCATGATTTTTTCAGCATCAGTCGCTGACTTACGGAATATTGTCTGTAAGACCTCAACGACAAATTCCATCGTGGTATAATCATCATTGTGCATCAAAACCTTGTAAAGAGAGGGTGTTTCAACATACTCTTTGGTCTTGACCTGAATCTTGATTTTATTACCGGATTTCGTATCTGAGTTCGCCATAGTTGTTATCGATCCTTTATTCTTTGACGTTTGTAATCTTAGCACAAAGAAGCACGTGCGAACAGTCCACCATGGAGAGAAAAGATGAACAGACCGTCAAATAATCGCAGCAGACGCCCTGACCCGTTACTGCGCTTATTATCTGTGTGTAACGGGCTGGCGGTAGTCTCTTTGGCAGCAGCACTCGTGGTAACGGCAATTGCCAAGCCACAACTGGAAACATTCTTTGACCGTTATTACAATCTGACTCTGCGTACCACCTGGAATATGGAGCTTGCCAACTATATCGGCGTCCTGCTGGTCTGCAGCTTCATCATCAGCGTCATCGGCCTGATCATCAACAGTAAACGGCTTAAGCGTAAAGATGACTATATTCGCGCTACCCTGGTTCTGAGCCTGGTTATTTCACTGGTGGCCTTCGGATACTTTTTACGCCTGGCGGCATCTCAAGGGTAAAGATCGGCCCACTGCAACCTATTCACGCCGAACAGATCGCCAGCAGAGTCGCTATCGTCAATATTCTGCTGTAAAAGATAGCGAACCAGCCCGGTCAGCTGAAAGCTGCGATCATCCCATCCCCGTTTAGCTAAACCTGCCGTCACCCCCATAAACATGGCTTCGTATAACCGTTGTTGAAACTGATGCATCAAAACCCGCCCCTGTGCCCCGGAAATCGGTAATTGAAGAGCATCAATACACTGCTGGACATCCGTCGATGTCACACTGCGACACAGTAGCGGCCGTACCGGATAAATACTGCAGCACAGATCCGTCCCGAGAAAAGCACACGATCGCTGACAGGCGAGTCGTTCCTCATCGTCAAGTCCACGAATGACCTGCCACAGCTGATCAAGCTTTTCCTGTTGCCGAACCAGTAAAGGTCCTGGCAATTGGCGTATAAATCGGACAATAATTAACGCCTCGGGAATCGATATTGACACGTTCACGACACAACAATAGCCACACCCAGGCCCACAAGCGATCAAATCACGTTGGCCCGACCGATCCTCAACCAGCATCTTCTCCGCCTCCGCAAAAGAGACCTTCAGAGCCTGGTCAAGCGCCGCCAAGGGACGCTCTGCCATGCAGGCAGCAAAAATTCTTTGACTGACCAGGTCCTGCACATCAGACAGAGATGGGTTCGCCATTGAATACTCCTTTTATTGGGTATCTCCAACCGCTCTGAAAACGGTTATTCAGTGTCAGGATAAATACATATCCCCTCTCTTCTTCTTTACAATTCTACCTGCTAACAGGGCGCACCACAAACCAACAACTTGTTGTATACAATCCGCTCTGCTATTGTTGGTCGAGCCTGTAACGCATTGCTTCTACTGCCTGAAAGGAACGGACGTGTTTCCTGCTGACATTGATCTTATTCTTGAAAAAATCCTCCCTTGGGTACTTGCCGGACTGACAGTAGGCTACCTGCTCGGCACCTTGAAACAGCACCGTAAACAAGCACTCTTGCTGCAACAAAAGGAAGAACTCAGTCATAAGCTGGCTCGCTGCGAAGCGCAAATTGAAGCGGAACGGCAAGGGAATCAAGAGAAAATACAATTACTGGAAGACAATCGCAGGCAGTTGGAACATAGTTTCCAGGCTCTTTCGGCCCAAGCCCTGGAATCCAACAACCGAAATTTCCTGCAACTGGCCAAAAGCAGTCTGGCGACACTGCACAAAGAGAATCAGGGCGACTTGGCCCAACGTCAGCAGGCCATTGACCAGCTGGTTCACCCGCTCAAAGAATCCTTGACCAAAGTCGATCATAAAATTGAGCAACTTGAACGAGCCCGCCGCGATGCTTACGGGCGCCTTGACCAACAGTTGCAGTCATTGCTGACCAGTCAGCATAAACTGGAAACAGAAACCGGCAACCTGGTCCGCGCCTTGCGCGCCCCTGCCGCACGCGGCCGCTGGGGGGAAATTCAACTGCGCAAAGTGGTCGAGATGGCCGGTATGGTCAATTACTGTGACTTTGTGGAACAGGAAACTGCAGATGGAGGCCGGTTACGCCCGGACATGGTCATAAAGCTCCCCAATGGGCGCAACATCATTGTTGACTCAAAGGCTCCACTGGAAGCTTACCTCAATGCCCTTGAAAGCGACAATGACGATCAGCGCAACACGTTACTCAGTCAACATGCGCGGCAGATTCGTGATCATGTCGTCAAACTGTCCGGCAAAAACTACTGGGAACAGTTTCAGCCGACCCCTGAATTTGTCGTCCTGTTTCTTCCCGCCGAAACCTTTTTCTCGGCAGCCCTCGCCCAGGATCCTGGCCTTATTGAAGCAGGCGTTGACCGCAAAGTGCTGCTTGCCACGCCGACAACCCTGATAGCCCTACTGCGCTCCGTTGCCTACGGCTGGCGCCAGGAACAGCTGACCGAAAATGCCGAAGTCATCAGTCAGCTCGGCCGAGAAATGTACGACCGGCTGGCCACCATGCACCAGCACTTCCAGCAACTCGGTAAAAATCTGGAGCGTGCTGTTGATAGTTACAACCGGGGAATAGCCTCCCTCGACAGTCGAGTCATGGTTTCAGCACGCAAATTCAAGGATCTTGGTGCCGGCACCAGCAAAGATATTGAAGCAGCAAACCAGATCAACACTCTGCCCCGCATACCTCAAGGTTCAGAAGACTGATCCCCAGAAAAGGTCAACTTGTGCTATAGTGACATTTTTTCATTCATCAAGATTCCTTGGAGGAACTCCCATGAAAATACTGAAACTCGTTATCTGGACCCTGGTGCTGATGCTGCTCAGCAGTTGCGGTTACAACACCATGCAAAAAAATGAAGAAGCCGTGTTCGCCGCCTGGGCAGACGTCGAAGCAACCTACCAGCGCCGTGCCGACCTGATCCCAAACCTGGTGGAAACGGTCAAGGCCTATGCTGCCCACGAAAAAGAAACTCTGACACAAGTCACCAATGCCAGAGCCAAAGTCGGCCAGGTCAGCCTGTCGGCAGACAACTTGGGCAATACCGCTGCGCTGCAACAATTCCAGCAGGCCCAGGGAGAACTTTCCGGCGCCCTGTCGCGCTTACTGGTCGTTGCTGAACGTTACCCGGACCTGAAGGCCAATCAGAATTTCCGCGACCTGCAGCATCAGCTGGAAGGGACCGAGAACCGCATTAATGTGGCCCGTCAGCGCTACAATGAAGCGGTAAGGGTTTTCAATACGTCGATCCGGACCTTCCCCAACAGCATGACCAACAACTTCCTGCTCCACCTTGACCGCAAAGAACCATTCAAGGCTGATGCGGGAGCAGCAACGGCTCCGAAGGTGACATTCTAATGCGTAAACTGGTTCTGATCCTGCTGTTTCTGCTTTTAAGCGTTGTGCCTGTTGCCGCCCGCGACATTCCCAACCCCACGGGTTACGTCAACGATACCGCCGGCATCATGTCGAAAACGGTCAAACTGAAACTTGAGCAGTTTTTACATGATTTCGAAGCCAGCGACTCAACCCAGATTACGGTATTGACCATCCCCTCCCTGGAAGGAGAGAACCTTGAAGATTATTCCATGAAGGTTCTGGAAAACTGGGGAATCGGTCAAAAAAACAAAGATAACGGAGCCCTGCTCCTGGTGGCAAAAGATGAACGTAAGATTCGCATTGAGGTCGGCTATGGCCTTGAAGGGCGCCTGACGGACCTGCTGGCCGGGCGGATCATCGACAACGAAATTTCCCCTCGCTTCAAACAGGGTGATTTTGATGGGGGGATTGTCAGTGGCGTGGTTGGTATTGCTGAAGCCGTCAGGGGCGAATATACCGGAACCGGAACAACCCGCAGCAAGAAAAAAGGCAGTCCGTTCGGCTTTCTGTTCCTGCTGTTTTTCCTTGGTCCATTCCTGGCCCGTTTAGGTGGTCGGCGCAATTACCGTTCGCGCCGTAGCGGTATCTTCTTCGGGGGACCCTTCATAGGTGGAGGCGGCGGCTTCGGTGGCGGTGGTTTTGGAGGCGGCGGCTTCTCCGGCGGAGGAGGCGGCGGTGGTGGCGGAGGTGCTTCCGGTGGCTGGTAGCGACGCGCTGGTGCCGGAGATTTCAAAGAGCGCTATTTTTCATTCTAACTTCTAAATTCACCAGATAGAGAGAGTTATGATATCTGCAGCAGATTTTTTTACGGCGGAAGAACAGAAGAACATTGAGGCCGCGGTTAAGGCAGCGGAGTTGACCACCAGTGGTGAAATTGTGCCGATGATTGTCGATTCTTCCTATGAATATCCGCGTGCCGAATTAATCGGCGGCGGAACGCTGGCCCTAGCCTGTGGGCTGTTCGGAAGCTGGGCCTGGGGAGGCGAATCAATCTGGTCGTTTCTGCCCATTTTTCTGGTTGCCTTTGGCCTGTTCTTTTATCTCATCCGCTCCTGTCCGGCTCTTAAACGTAAACTGATTCATCCTGAAGAATTGGCCGCAGAGACCAGGGAAAAAGCCCTGGTGTCTTTCCTTGAGCAGGGTTTACACGAAACCCGCGATAAAACCGGCATTCTGATCTTGGTATCATTGTTTGAAAGAAGGGTTGTCGTGCTTGCCGACAGTGGTATCAACGCCAAGGTTCCTGAAAACACCTGGGACGAAATTGTCGCCATGATTGTGCCCGGCGTAAAAAGTGGTCAGACATGTACAGCGCTGTGCCATGCGATTACCCGGTGCGGAGAATTGCTAAGTTACCATTTCCCACGCAAAGCCGATGATACAGATGAGCTCCCCAACCTGATTTTACCCCACAGAGAATAAAAGACACCGCCAGAAGTTGGGGGCTGCGTGAACGTGATCAACGGCCAGCCCCTCGCAACCGGCAGGGGCTGGAGGATAAACTTTACAATTCTTAACAAGACAGTCTCACACGACGTGATAAACTCAGGAGCGTCCTAGCGAGAGAAGCAGGGACGGAAAGATAAGCCACTGCTTAAGAATTGGAGGCAAATATGGGCTATCATCATCTGGGGATGGGACAATTCTGGCCATTGGGCGGACACGGTTTTGGCGGCCTGATGTTCTGGCTGTTGATCTTTTTTATCTGTTACCTGATTTACCGCGGCAGTCGCTCCTGGTCCCGTAATACTCAACATTACAACGATGCTCTGGGGACCCTGAATCAGCGTCTGGCGCGAGGAGAAATTAGTGCTGATGAGTACGACGCAATACTCAAGCGCATTCACTCTTAGCTGGAGTTAAAAAAATACCCAGAGCACGAGCAACGTTATTCTATCTTTGGCATACGTACAACAGCTTGATAAAAATCGCGATTACGAGGCCCCGGGCAAGCGTTATGCAACAACAGCCCATAGGTCCGGGTCGCCGTCAGTTCCAGCTGTAACTGGCTTAAAGCCAGGTTATAGTCTCGCGAATCTGGGCCATAGTGTTTTTTCAAGGTGGCATATATACGGGAGAAATTTTGAATCAGGGGTAATTCGCGTTGTTTGCGGGTCTGTGCGAGAAACCGCTCCCCTTTGCGGCTGGCCCCAAGCAAGTGCAAATATCTCGGACCGGTCGACAATAAAGGCTGCACCTGCTCTGGTAGCCAGCCAAGTAATACTGCCATCAGCATGCGCTGAATGCGAGTCCGGGTAAACTGACGGGATTTGATGGCGAGAATAAGATCTTCAAGGGTCGCGGCTCGATCTGCAGCGGCCACCAGGCGATTTTCAATTCCTCCCTCGACCAGCCAATAACGAGACAACTCCCGTTGGTCCCGAAATAACTGTGCTGCCAACAACAGAAAACAGACCTGCTGAGAAAAATGATCTCTTTGTTCCAGAGCCTGTTGCAGAAGCGGGTAGCAGGAGTGTGGAACCAGCGCTGCAACGCTTTGCCTTGAGGCGATACGATGTCGAATGCCAGTGGCACTGGCAATTCCATGCGTACTACCGAAATCATGATAACCGGCACCAGTGCGCTCGATGGTGTAAGGTTTAAGAGCGGCCTCCGACAGTTCAAGGGCTTTGAGATATTCAATCCCGAGGATATTGTTGGGCGTTGCCAGCACATGTGACTCCGCTGTGAACTGAGTCATGACTTCGGCCCGCGCGGCTGGGTAGCTTACGCCCTGCCTGAATAACCGGTTGGTCTCGGTCTCCAGTTCGTGTTCCCAGGACATTAACTGCCGGGCACAGTCCTGTAAAGACCGCAGGTCACCGGATTCACTACCAAAGCACAGGCTTTCAATGCCGCCAATCCCAGCCAGAGCCTGCACGCCACCACGGGCAAAGTCGGGAGCGCTGCTACAGGCCCAGGGCAGTGGCAGTTCAACAACAAGGTCAACACCGGCGCTCAAAGCCATGTGGGTCCGTAGCCACTTGTCAAACAGTGCCGGCTCACCACGCTGCAGAAAATGACCACTCATAACAGCGATGCTCACCCCGGCTCCGGTCAGCTGCTTACTCTGCTGCAGATGATAAAGGTGACCGTTATGAAACGGATTGTACTCGGTGATCAGGCCGACAGCATGCATAGGGTTTCAAATCTCACAGGATAACGGGGATAGCACAGTCAACCCTGTTATCTTCTTCAGTGACTCGCGTTTTATAAGCCAGCGCTTCGACACCTGCGGCCACAACTTCGCGCAGAATGCGCCCGTACTCTGGATCAATATCATCAGCAGGAGAAAAGGCCGTAGCTTCCTGCCGCTGCACGAGAAAAAAGATCACCGAACGATAGCCCTGCTGTTTCGCCTCGAGGAGTTCCTTTAAATGCTTTTGCCCCCGGGTGGTGACCGCATCGGGAAAACAGGCGACCAGGCCAGGGGTACACAGAGTGACATTTTTAACCTCTACCAGCACCTTCTGCTCGGGCGACGCAAGCATGAAATCGATGCGACTGGCTCCAATACTGAATTCTGGTGTCACCTGGAAACCACTCAGACTTTCGACCCAGCCATGGCGTAAAGCTTCTTCAACAACACGATTAGTCCGTTGCGTGTGGGTATCGACCCAGTGCTCACCAACCCGAATAAGCTCAAGAGTGTAAGGCAGTTTACGCTGCGGGTTGGAGGACTGAGACACCAGAACCTTATAGCCGGGAACAGCGCATTGTTTCATGCTTCCCGTATTGGGTGTATGCGCGGTCACGATACGACCATCGGCAAGCTCAACATCGGTTAGAAAGCGTTTGTAGCGACGAATCAGGGTTCCCTCTAATAGAGGGCTGGGAAGTTTCATAGTCAACAGCTCCATTGTTATAAACGGGCACCATTCTAACCAGAGGTGCCAGCCCCAGCAAGTAACAATTCTTGCCAATCACAAACGTTGATCGTATAGTTCCCCATCATCCCAAACATATGCAATTCCCCACTTTCAAAACGAGGTGATTCCATGACCGAGAATCTGATCCAGCGTACAGCTTCGGCCTATACCTATCCCCTGTTGATAAAAAACCTGCTGCAGTCACCAATTGTCGATGACCCCCAACAGGAAATCATCTACCGCGACCAGGCCCGTTTCTCTTATGCCGAATTCCGTCAACGTATCTGCCGACTCGCTAACGCCTTGACCAATATGGGGGTCAAAGCCGGTGATACTGTGGCCGTCATGGATTGGGACAGTCATCGTTATCTCGAATGCTTTTACGCCGTCCCCATGCTCGGCGCGGTTTTGCATACGGTCAATATCCGCCTGTCCCCGGAACAGATCCTTTACACCATTGATCATGCCGAGGATGACTACCTGCTCATCAACGAAGAATTTCTGCCCCTTCTGGAACAGATAAAAGGGCGTATCGACACGGTCAAGGAATTCGTCCTGCTGCAGGACGGCATCCAGCAGCCGGAGACCTCCATCAACTTTGTCGGAGAATACGAAGACCTGCTGATGGCAGGAGATGACCACTTTGCCTTCGCAGATTTTGACGAAAACACCCGGGCGACAACCTTCTACAGCACCGGCACCACCGGCATGCCCAAAGGGGTCTATTTCAGCCACCGGCAACTGGTCCTGCATACCCTGGGCGGCATTGCCGCTTTGGGCACCGTCCTTAATCAGGGGCGCCTGCATCAGGGTGATGTCTACATGCCGATCACGCCCATGTTTCACGTCCATGCCTGGGGAATTCCCTACATGGCCACCGCTCTTGGTCTGAAACAGGTTTATCCGGGCAAGTACACCCCGGATATGCTGCTGAAACTGATCGACAAGGAGCATGTCACGTTTTCCCACTGCGTACCGACGATTCTGCATCTGCTGATGAATCATCCCCTGTTCAAAGAAATCGATTTTTCTTCATGGAAGGTTCTGATTGGCGGTGCCGCATTGCCTAAAACCATGTGCAAAGCGATGCTGGAACGCGGTATCGATGTTTATTCCGGTTACGGCATGTCTGAGACGTGCCCAATTCTGACCATAGCTCATGTGACCGAGGCAGATTTAACCACGGATGAAGAGATTGAAATCCGCTGTAAAACCGGCCGCCCGCTGCCGCTGGTCGACTTGCGCATTGTTGATGAACGGATGGAGGACATTCCAGCTGATGCATCGAGCGTTGGCGAAATTGTTGTCCGTAGTCCCTGGCTGACTCAAGGCTACCTGAAAGACCAGCGTAATTCTGAAACCCTGTGGCGCGGAGGGTACCTGCACACTGGTGATGTCGCCAGCAAAGATAAAAATAATTACGTAAAAATTACCGATCGGATCAAAGACGTCATCAAGATTGGCGGCGAGTGGATCTCTTCATTGGAAATTGAAGACATCCTGAATGCCCACCCGGCGGTTGCAGAGGTTGCCGTTATCGGCCTGCCCGATCAGAAATGGGGCGAAAAACCCTTGGCTCTGATCGTCAAAAAAGCCGAAGTGGAAGTCACAGAAAAAGAGCTGATTCGGCATATCCGCAGCTTTATCGACAAAGGGATGATTTCGAAACAGATCGTTCTGATCAAGCTGCAGTTCGTCGAAACCATTGAAAAGACCAGCGTCGGAAAAACCAATAAACGGGTGCTCAGAGAAATCTTCAATCATTAAAAAGTATAGGAACCAGCCATATGCGCATTGAGCGGATATGGCTGGCTGCCTATACTTCGCGACTCCAATTAAAGCAGGACCTCTGCGGCAACCAGATCAATATTAAAAGCCTCGGCAACGCCCGGGTAGCATACCTTGCCAGCAACAATGTTCAAGCCTTCCTGAATCCCGCTGTCTATCGTCGCAGCAATTTTCCAACCCAAATCTGCCAGCTTGACCGCATAAGGCAGAGTGGCGTTGGTCAGGGCCATGGTCGAAGTCAAGGGGACAGCACCAGGCATATTGGCAACACAATAATGGACAACGCCATCAATGACATAAGTCGGCTCAGTGTGAGTCGTCGGCTGTGATGTCTCAAAACAGCCCCCCTGATCGATAGCGACATCGACCATCACCGCACCAGGTTTCATCGTCTTCAACATGTCCCGGGTCACCAGCTTGGGAGCTTTGGCACCGTGAACCAGCACCGCCCCGATAACCAGGTCCGCTTCCTTGACCAGATCACGCAGTGTCGCGGGAGAGGACATCAGAGGAAAACAGTTCTTCGGCATGATTTCGGCCAGGTGACGTAATCGCTCCAGGTTCATGTCCAGCAGATAAACCTTGGCGCCCAGTCCCGCAGCCATAGTTGCCGCATGGGTTCCAACCACTCCACCACCAATGACAACGACGGTTGCGGGTGCGACGCCCGGTACACCACCCATCAAAATCCCGCGCCCCCCTTGCGAGCGCTCCAGGTACTTGGCCCCTTCCTGGGCGGCCATCCGCCCGGCAACTTCACTCATGGGGGTCAGCAGAGGCAGACCGCCTTCCGGAGTTGCAATCGTTTCGTAGGCCACGCACACAGCCTGGCTGTCAATCATCGCCTTGGTCAGTTTTTCATCAGCAGCAAAGTGAAAATAGGTAAAGACAATCTGACCCGGACGGATCAGCCTGTATTCACTCGGTTGCGGTTCCTTAACGTGCATAACCATTTCCGCTGCAGCATAAATAGCCGCCGGGTCTGTCACGATTTCAGCCCCCGCCTCCAGATAAGCCGCGTCAGCAAAACCACTGCCGATACCGGCCCCTTTCTCAACCAGTACTGTGTGTCCGTGAGACGTCATGACTTCAACACCTGAAGGTGTCATGGCAACACGATTTTCTTCAACTTTGATTTCTTTCAAAACACCGATAACCATGATGCTCTCCTTTATACAAGAGAAGGATAGAAAACAGATGGGTCACATATATCTGGGTGCTTCGGTACCAAGGCTCTGCCCAGTCTGAAGGTATGGCAACTTTAATATAATTTTCATTTTACCAACAAATTCGCGCAACGTCCTTGCAAGTTTCATGTTTTTTTCTCTGGACGACGCAGGATTCCGTCACTATTATTCAAACATGTCAAATAATCAGCGAAAAATTATCCTCGACAGTATCGATATCAAGATTCTTTCCGCTCTACAGAAAGATGGCAAGCTCAGCTACGTTCAACTTGCAGCACTGGCGGGGCTGTCTGAATCGGCGTGTCTCAGGCGGGTGCGTCTGCTTGAAGAACAGGGTATTATCGATCGCTATGTCATGCTGCTTAATCAGGCGGCCATAGGTAAACCGGGGACGGTATTCGTTCAGGTCACCCTTGATGGTCAACAGCAGGACAAATTACAGCGCTTCGAAAGGGAGATCGGTCAGGTGACTGAAGTCATGGAATGCTACCTGATGGCTGGAGACAGCGATTTCCTGCTGCGTATTATCATTCGCGATAATGACGATTACCTGCGTATTCACAATCGTCTCACCAGCCTGCCGGGAGTCCTCAGGGTCCAGAGTTCATTCGCCCTGAAAACCATCCTCAGAAAAACCGAACTGCCTCTTTAGCCTCGGTAGCCCCAAAACAGCCAAGAAATACAGAAATCTCTGCCCAGCGGTTCAGTTTTGGAGAAGAAATCATGGATAATGGCCGTAAGATCAGGTCGATCCTGTAAATCTTTTCAGAAGGAGCAGCTATGAAGATAACCGGCTTAACCCTGTTACTCCTTGCCTGTTTATTCTTTTCGCCAGCCCTGTCTTGTTCATTCGACAACCAGGCGGCGCTTGGCCACCTTATGCAAACCAAAGCCGTTTTTGATGTCAACCAGGGGTATGCTTTTATTCCAATGGAGTGAGCGTATGCGAAAGATTAAAATTAACAAGTGATTATTAAAATCTTCTGTGATATGTTTTTCTTTTTGACATTTTCACGTAGAGGATTAAATGCGAGCGCTTAATTCTTATCGCTATCTATGGTCAATACTTGTCAACCTGGCACTGATTATAATCGTTTTACCTGCTTCCGTGTCCTGTGCCGCCCCTCCGTTACGCCATATCCTCTTCCTCAATTCTTATCATCAGACCATGGGCTGGTCGAAAAACATTCTTGCTGCAGTTCTCGACGAACTTGATCCTGACAATAATAATATTGCCGTGAACATTTTCAATATGGACACCAAGAATACCTTTAGCGATGAATACCTTAAAGAGCTTGCTACCTTCTTAAAGGTCAAAACCAAAGGGATTCAGCCTGATCTGATTATTGCCTCGGACAATAACGCTTACGACTTTTTAAAACAATACCGGGATAGCCTGTTCCCGGCGGTACCGGTTGTCTTTTGCAGTGTCAATAATCTGGACATTGACGAAGCGCAGAAACTGGCCGGATATACCGGGGTCGAAGAAATTTTCAATGCACCAAAAACATTGGATCTGGCGCTCAGTCTCCACCCGAAGACACAAGAAATCCTGATCATCAATGATTATCTGACCTCCGGCAGAGCCGTAAAGGACGAGATCAAACGCCAGCTTGAATCTTACCCGGGGAAGGTAAAAATCAGCTATGCCGAAAAAGGTCCGGTTGAGCAGATCAATGCCAAAGTCCGAGCCTTGGGTCCCAACAGTATCGTCCTGCTCGGAGCTTATTACTCAGACCAGACGCACAGGCACATTGCCGGCTACGAAAAAATGGGGCCGCTGCTAATGGAAGGGACGACTGTCCCGGCCTATGCGTTATATGACTTCCATGTCCATGAAGGGGTTATTGGCGGCAAGGTTGCCAGTGCTTACCAGCAGGGGAAGATGGCGGCGGAGCTGGCTCGCCGAATTCTCAGCGGCGAAAGCACCGATGCCATCCCCATCGTGCGCAGCGGCACAACAGAATATCTTTTCAATTATGCGGAACTGGCCAGGCATTCCATCAAACTCAGCGCATTACCTACCAACAGTAAAATCATCAATCAACCCTTTACTGTTTTTCAAATCTATAAAAAGGAAATCGTAATCTTCGCAGTTTTTGTCGGTCTGCTGCTGATTGTTATCTGCCTGCTGCTGATCAATATTCAGCATCGCCAGCGCATTGAAGCTCAACTGAGAGAGAGTGAACTCAAACTCAAAACCATTTTCAATCAGGCCTACGCGTTTATCGGCCTGTTAACCCCTCAGGGAACCGTCATTGATGTCAACCAGCCAAGTCTCAATTTCTGCCAGGTCAAAATAACCGATGTCGTAAACAAACCATTTGCAGAAACCCCCTGGTTTAATCACTCTGAACACGTCAAAAGCCAACTTACAGAGAATCTCAAAGCTGCCGCCAAGGGGCAGGTCATCAATTTTGAAACCATCCATCCGGCAAACGGGACACCACATATCTTCGCTGCCACCCTGTCGCCGATCTTTAATGAAACGGGCCAGGTCGTATTTCTACTGTGTGAAGGGCGGGATATCACTGCTCAGAAAAATGCTGAGGTGGAAAAACAGAAAATCGCCGAACAACTGCGGCAGACACACAAAATGGAAGCATTGGGGACCTTTGCCAGTGGCATTGCTCACGACTTCAACAATATACTCTCAGCCGTACTCGGCTTCACCGAGCTCAATCTCATCAGCAGCGACTGTCACGGCTCCATACGGGAGCATTCCGAACATATTAAGTCCGCAGCATTACGCGGCCGCGGATTGATTCAGCAGATCCTGACTTTTTGTCGCAAAGAAACAGCAACCCCCGAACCGTTTGAAATCCATCGGGTCGTCACAGAAGCATTGCAGCTGGTACGCAACAATATCCCGGATCGGATTGTCATCCAGGCCGATATCGATGAGGCAACCGGCTGGATTCTGGCAGATGAAACCCAGTTGCATCAGATCGTCATGAACCTGTGCACCAATGCATCCCATGCCATGGAAGAGGGCACGGGGGTAATAACCGTGTGTCTGAATAAAGATACATTTTCGGTCACCAACCTTCCTCCGTTAGCTGAATTAACCCTTGGCCTGTATGCCCGCCTGGTTATATCGGATACAGGCAAAGGAATGACGGCAGAAATCAAAAAGAAGATTTTCGATCCTTTCTTTACCACCAAGCCCCTGGGAACCGGAACCGGCCTCGGCCTGGCGATTGTCCACGGTATTATCAAGAAACTTGAGGGGGGTATCCAGCTCGACAGTGAACCTGGTAAGGGGACAACCTTTACCCTATGGATTCCACTAAAAGATCATCAACCGGATCAGCTGAATAGTATGCCATCACCAACCATGGCGGCAGAGAATAGCCATCATATTCTCTGGGTTGACGATGAAAAAATCCTGATGACCCTTGGTCAAGAGATGATAAAAGCACTGAATTATCAGGTCACCACGGCCGCCTCCGCGCAGGAGGCGTTGACGCTGTTCCAGGGTCATCCTGGCCGTTACCAGATGGTGATTACCGATCAGACCATGCCAGGCATGTCTGGTATAGAACTGAGTCAGACCCTTATGCAGATCAACCCTGAGCTACCAGTCATCCTGTGTACCGGAAACAGCTTCTCTATCCCCCCGGAAACGGCTGCTGAATCAGGAATCAAAGCCTTTTTAACCAAACCCCTGAAGATGGAGAGCCTGGCTCTGGAGATTCAAAAACATTTGCCGCCCTGACCCCATAAGTTCAGGTCTGTCAAAGAATACTCTTACCAAATAATGACGCTAACAGTTTAACGGCAATCTGAGCGGTGCGGTTGCCCAGGTCAAGAATCGGATTGATTTCGACAATATCGACTGAGCGTACCTTGCCACTGTCAGCAATAATTTCCATCAGCAGCTGCGCTTCGCGATAAGTCAATCCCCCAGGGCTCTGAGTTCCAACCCCGGGAGCCTCATTGGGATCGAGGCTGTCCATGTCAAAACTGACATGCAGATGCGTACGATTGCGCAGCCAGGTTAATGCTTCGCGAGCAATGGTTCCCATGCCGCGCTCATCGATATCGCGCATGGTATAAATTTTTACACCGCTCTGTTTAAGCCACGCCTTTTCGCCAGGGTCCAGCTCACGAATGCCGATCATAACCAGGTCCTCCCCCTGCAGTTTGGCCCCAGGCCGGCCGATATTCACCAGTTCCTGAATCCCCGAACCCAGTAAGGTTGCCACCGGCATACCATGGACATTGCCGGACGGAGATGTCTGTGGAGTGTTGGCATCGCCATGTGCATCAATCCAAAGAACACCCACTCTGGTGTGACTCGAGACCCCACCGATAGTTCCTATCGCCAGAGAGTGATCTCCCCCTAAAAACAGGGGCATCGCCCCCTGCTGAAGAGATAGGACCGCCGATTCATAGGCAGCCTGACAGACATGGCGAATGGCGTCGGCAAAGGAGGCCGAGCAATCTTCCTGCAGACAGTTGCGGACCGGCACATAAAGATTTCCAGAGTCATGAATGTGGTAGCCGAGCTGCTCCAGCGTCCGTGCCAACCCGGCATAACGCACAGCACTGGGCCCCATATCCACACCCCGCTGGTCCTGCCCCAGATCAATAGGAACGCCAATAATACGGATAGATTTCATAAATAGCTCCAAAACCTGACGGGGCTGCACAAGCAGGCACGCCAATCGCTCATGGTTTCAGGTTGTTCCAGAGATTGGTCATGAAATCCTGAACATTGGTCAGAATTGCGACGGCCTGGGCCGAACCTCGGTTGGCCAGTTTGTCAGCGCTGAATTCGGTCATATCAACAATATAGAAGTAAACCGGCCGGACCGAGCCATCCGGCATAATCCGATAACTGGGAACCATGTTGCCAAAAGCGATGGAGTGCAGTTGGGTCGCCAGGGCAATCACCGTGGTTGCCTTACGCGCATGCACACGCATAGCATCCTGAGCGGCATAAACGTTACCCAGCACTTCCGGTAACGGGCCATCGTCGCGAATTGAGCCCGCCAGGACATAAGGAATTTGGTGTTTTTCACAGGCGTACATAATGCCATCCTGCAGGTTCAGGGCTGCAATAGTCCCGGCGATTGAACCATTTCGCCGGACCTCGTTGAGAATATCGAGGTGGTTGTAGTGCCCCAGCGGCTGCAACGTCTGGGAATAAATATTCTGTCCGAGGCCGGTCTGAAAACAGGCCGCTTCCAGATCATGGGTTGCCAGCGCATTACCTGCCAGCAAAGCGTGACAGTAGCCGGTCTCAATCATCCCCTGCATGGCGTGTCGACTGTCTTTGTCAAAGGCAACAGCCGGCCCTAAAACCCAGGCGATATAGCCATAATCACGGTCATGCCGCAAAATCCGGTAAAGATCATCGTAGGAACGAGAGAAGGGAGTTTCCCTGGTCCCGCGGGTCCGGAACGAAAATTTGTCAACAGCATCGGCTGTCAGTCCACGGAATCCTTCGGTATGCACGTAGATCCCCTCTTCTCCGTTCTCAGTCCTGCCGACAGCCACCAGGTCACCCTGCTTGACCGTTCTGGCCTCGGCAACCCTCACTTCGTCCCCTTTAAGCACCAGAACAGCATCCATTCGACTTTCTGGAGCCAGGACCCAGGTCCCGTGCTGTAACTTGACGTATTCGGGATGATTGGAAGTCCCGTGATAATTCTTAGGCACCACACCATCCTGCGGTGCAGGAACAAACTGGGCAACAGGCGCATCAACAAAATTCGGCAAAGAAAAATCGGGAGCATGGTAAAGCGGAATTAATGGGGCAGACATCAGTCATACTCCTTTCACAATACGCGGAACAACCATTGGCAACAGAGCCTGAACGAATAATGGAACAACATTCAGAGCAACACTTCCCTTCTTTCATGGTAGCGGAAAATGGCCGATCAGCAAGCGAACAGCAACTGAATTCCTGGGTTAAGAAATGTTTCCGATTATTGGTTATACTTATGCGAGAACATAAGGAGGAAATATGGACGACAAACAAATTGAGGCCCACCGCGAATTCCTGAAGGATTCGTTACGCCAGACTATAAATTTTCGTTTTACCGATCAAAATCAGGGAGTCCCCGCCCCCCCAGTACAAAAACCACTGGCTGATGGGCAACAGTTGATCTGGCTGCCAGGGGCCGACAGCTGGAATGCTTTTCGCGGGACCGACCTGATTGATGCCCTGCTCATGCGCCAAAGCCGACGACGTTTCAAAGTCGATCAGCTCAGTCAGGCGGAGCTGTCTTTCTTGCTATGGATGACCCAGGGGATAAAGAAAGAACTGTCAGCAGGAACCGCGCTCAGAACAGTTCCATCAGCAGGCTGTCGTCACCCATTTGAAACATACCTGCTGATTACCGGGGTTGAAGGACTGGAGCCAGGCGTTTATCGCTACCTGCCCTTGGATCACGCCCTCGTGTTGGAACAGTCGGATGAGGATCTGGTTGAAAAAATTGCACCAGCAACCCTGGGGCAGGTTTTCATAGCCGCTGCTCCAGTGACCTTTGTCTGGGCGGTTCTGCCCTATCGAACCGAGTGGCGCTACCATACTGCGGCCCACCGGGTCATCCTGCTGGATGCCGGCCATGTCTGTGAGAATCTTTATTTGGCCTGTCAGGCCATTGGCTGCGGAACCTGTGCGGTAGCAGCCTTCGACCAGGAGAAAATGGATCGGCTGTTGGGAGTAGACGGCCGGGACGAATTTTCCCTGTACCTGGCCGCAGTCGGTAAATGTTGAGAAGAACTAGCGAGTTGCCACCCGGAAACTCCGAAGAACAACGGCTAAGTTTTCAGATTGGAAACGAGCAATTTTTCGTTGTGGCAAGGTAATCAAGGGGTTGCGCGGAGACGTAGTACTTTACGCCGCACAAGAAAACCCGCAGACTGACACCGCCACAGCGGAAAAGGGCCGTTTCTGGATGAAAACTAGCTAAATAAAGGAAAAACGCGGTCAATAATCTGTTGCTTAAATTCGGCCAAGGAACCACTATTGTCAAGCACCAGATCCCAATCGTGGTAACTATCCAAGGAGTTTTCACTGCTGTGATTATTGGCACCGTCAAATCCAGGGCGCACAACCCGAACAAAAAAACCTCCATGTTTTTTGATCACATTAAGCTCGTTGATGAAGCGGACATCATCAACCAGGACATGGGTCGACTGGAGATCAAGCGTTGCCAGTTTGCGCTCCCAGGCCTTGGTCCAGTAATCGGGGTCCTGAGCGCGGCGATATTCTGTGCCCCACCATTGTAATATGCGGCGAACGGTCACGGCAGACATCCCTGCGCGATCCTGAATGTCCGCATGGGCCGCTAAAAAACCAGACCAGCTTTCACAACTGGCGAAGGCCTTATTCTCTTCGATATAAAAGACCGTCACCTTATCCTGTTGATCTCCGTAAACAAGCGGCACATATTCTTCAGCATCAGCCCGTTGTAAAAACTGCTCAACCTCTTCGCGCAATACCGTTGCCATGGGGACAACCTCGATATTCAAAGCGTCCTGCTCAAGCAGAAATTTTGCAGCGGTTGTTTTTCCTGAAGCTGCTTTGCCGGCAAACCCAACAATCATTATATCTGTTTCCTTCGGTTCATTTCATGCGTTACGCGTCACAGTGCCCCAACAATCAGGGAAACTGAGTGTAAAGGAACTGTCTAAAAAATGAAATCATTGAAATCAACATTCTTCACTCAGACATACGGTAGAATATAAGGGAGATTTACCCGGGCCCGGTTGACAGAACCACAGAGGTCACTTATAAGTTAAACTACAACCTTAAATGTAATTAATAAAGAGCGAGACAAATAGATGATGGAACAGGAGTCCAGAACGATGGGTCCAAATAATGAGGCCCGCATAATGAAACTGAAAACTGCTGTCGCCCTCTACTTGATGTGCATCTTTATTTTCGTCGGCGGGACGGTTGCCGGGTTTTTAAAATTTTATGCATTCAGTACGCTTGAGCAAAGTGAACGCAAGTCACTGTATCATAAAAATCTGCAAATTATTCGCAGTATTGAAAATGAATTTGAACGCCTTGCGACCTTTGCCGTCGACTGGTCGGATTGGAACGAATCATATTGGTTCATGCAGGATAAAAATGCTGCTTACATTAAATCCAATTTCAGTGAGAAGACCCTCGATAATATAGATACACTCGGATTTCTGTATCTTGATCTGAATTTCAAAGAATTCTACAGCTATACTTATGCTGATAAGCACGCGGACTATGATCAGGTTATTAAGCAAATTGTGGAGAAAAAAGATCTCTTTCTCTCAGCCCTTGAAACCCAGGCAGGTCAGGTAATTTTGTTCCATCCGTTGTTAGAGAAACACTATTGGTCTGTAATACGTCCAGTCCTTCCTGGGACAGGCAGCTCTTTGCAAAACGGCTACCTTGTCTTGACCCGGGAAATTAATGCAACATTTTACGCTAAATTGAGTAACCTCTTTGGTGGGCCTATCGAACCGCAAAAAAGTACTCCCTCTTCAGCATATAAATGTCTTGATACAGAAAGTTCCGGGCAATATTGTCAGCGTGTTGTTCTGCTTGATGCCGCCAACGCACTGCTCCAAGTTTCCATTGAAGATACAGAAAAAAAACACCCAATTTATTTACAAGCACATACGAATCGCCAGCTCAATCAACAAATCCGGGTTGTTTTTAACAACACGTTAGCAGTTTTGTTGATTTCCGGATTACTGATTATCCTGTTGAATCTGATCATTTTAAATAAACTCGTGGTTCGCCCCATCTCTTATCTGTCACTAAAATTTACTTCATTTGCCCAGAAAAGATCTCTTCATCGTCGCCTTAAAATATTCGGCCCCGAAGAGATGCGTACCCTGACGAGTTCAGCCAATCTGATGCTGAGCGAAATTGAAACATTGCACAGCCAGGTAATAAACCTGTCGCAGACCGATGAGCTCACCGGGGTCTACAATCGCCGCTATTTTCATGAAATGTTTGCCCGAGACAAGGCACATGCCATCCGCAACCAAGAATATATTGCCCTGCTGCTGATCGATCTCGACTATTTTAAACAATACAATGACATTTACGGTCATATCAGCGGTGACAAATGCTTGCAGACCTTTACGAAGATTCTGAAAGATAATGTCAAACGGAGAAGTGATATTATTGCCCGTTACGGTGGTGAGGAATTTATTATCCTGTTAAGCGACACCCCCCTCCCCGGGGTTCAAGCGATCTGCAAACGCATTATCAAGAAGCTTGAAGATGAAGCGATTCCCCATGAGGGCTCAGCCGTGGCCCATCACGTCACGTGCAGCATAGGCGGAATCGCTGTCATCCCAACCCAGGAAACCACGGAAGAAAACCTGATCCTGCGGGCCGACGGGCTTCTCTACCAGGCCAAAAACGCAGGACGGAATCAATATGTCCTGAGTGACCGAATCTGATTAGCTTTTATCCGCAAACAGTCCTTTCTCCTTAGGTGTAAACAAATCATCAGGCTCAGGCAAACGGACTCCAGCGGTAGTGGTTACGAGGGACATTGATATCGGGCCGTGGTCCGAACCCGCTATGCCGCCAGGGTTCGATTTCACGCAACCGCCGGATTCGTTCAGCAGTCGGCGGGTGAGTACGCAGAAAACCTGGCAGCTGGGCGCCCGGAAAGATCCTCTGCCACAAAGGCCGTGAATAGGTTTCTATCTTACCAAGGGCTGTAATGAGAGCCTGTGGGCTCCCCAGCAGGTTTGCCGCACACAGATCGGCCTGATATTCACGCACCCGTGACAAGCCCAATTGTGCCAGGGTGCTGAGCTGGGGAGCAAATATCAATAAGACCAGGGCCAGCCAGTTGATATGAATAGTGGAAACCAGCATCAACGGCAGACTGAACAGCAGAATGAATTGCCCCACAAATGAGAACAGCGCGGTCATGCGCCCCGATAAGGCCGCCAGGCTCATGACCCGGATATCGTCATTGGCCAGATGGCTGATTTCATGCGCGACAACCGCCTCGACTTCATCACGCTCCAACAGTCTGGTCAGTCCGGCTGAGACAGCAATAGCAGAGTTGCTTGAGCGTCCGACAGCAAAAGCATTTAACTGCCGGGAAGGCAGATAGTACAGCGCCGGGACCGACTCGAGACCTGCGCGCCGACTTAGCTCACTGACGATTGCGTGCAACCTGGGTGCCTGAGAAACCGATAGTGGTTTGGCGCGGACCAGACGCATCACCCACTGAGGAGAGTTCACCGGGGAGAAAACCGCGAACACAACAGAAAATAAAGCCAGCCAGACAATCATGTCTCCGCCCCACAGCAACCAGCCCATAAATGCAGGATAGGCCGCAAGGAATAATAGTAACAGGGAGGTCTGAATCCGATTGCGCAGTGAATGGGACAAGCTGTCCTGGCGATCGTGTTTAAATATATGAAGCATCTTCAATCCTTATTGATCAGATCTTTTCCTGACCTGATAGCCGTACTCCTGCGCAAGCACAAGTCCGGCGCGGTTAGCTGCTAAGCAGCATTATTTTTACCGAATTCGTCGATCTTTTCGAATCAGGCAGCGACCACATCATCCGCAACATGCGGTTTCACCTTAGCGTCGTAGGCGGCGTCCGGTTGAGGTCCCGCCTCTACCGGATTTACATCTTTGCGCGACTCCTTATTGTTCATTATCTCAAAAGGCATGCCAAAGCTTTAGACCTGAGATAACGGGGGGCGCAGCTCCATGGCGACCAGCTGCGACGTCACGCAAACTGTCGCCCGCGACATAACTGCGACATGCCAGCTGCGACACATGATTCACTGAAAATCAGCAAAAAGCGCCTAACCTTTTGAAATTGCAGAAACTTCAAGTCAAAGCAAACAGTGCAACAGGTTGGCACAGCCTTTGATAAAGACATAGGGCGACGGCACGACAACGCAGCCGTTCACCATAAAAGAAACACACAGCAGATAAACAGAAGACATTTAATAGGGAGGACATCATGGCTAATTGGGATCTTTTTCAAGAAATGAACAAACTTCACAGAGAATTGGACAAAGCATTTCGCGGTTCAGGGTTCGCCTATTCAGGTCCATCGTTTTTGCCCGGCATCGGTGCAGGTGATTATCCTCGATTTAACCTGAGCGAAGATCAAAACAACTTCTATGTGGAGGCATTGGTACCAGGAATCGACCCCAAAGATCTGGATCTTAACGTGATGCAAGGCACGATTTCCCTTGCCGGAGAACGCAAAGAACATAATCTCCAACAAGTTACCTGGCATCGCAGAGAACGGGGTGCGGGCAAATTCATGCGCAGCATTGAGCTACCGGAAAGTGTTGATATCAGCAAAATCGACGCGGAATATCGTAATGGTGTACTGCTCATCACGCTGCCGAAGAAAGAACTGGCTAAGCCACGAAAAATCAACGTAAGTGCACAGTAACGGAATAAATACGACGATAAGGAGGCATAGCTATGACACGTCAGGAATTAGCAACCTATAAAGACAATCAGGTGGAGCCAAGTGAACAAACCCGTTCGGCCGCACAGACTGTGGTTCCAGCCGTTGATATATATGAAACCGAAGAAAACCTGACTCTGATCGCAGACCTTCCCGGTGTGGATCATGACGGTCTCGATATTCAACTCGATAAAGGTCTGTTGACCATCAAGGGCAGAGTCGGAAACACAAGAGAAGGCAAACGTTTACTCCAGGAATTTTCAGCGGCCGATTACTACCGTCAGTTCAAGTTGTCTGATCGCATTGATGCCGAGAAAACCACGGCCGAACTTAACAGCGGTGTTTTAAAATTAATCATTCCAAAAGCAGAAGCGGCTAAACCAAGGAAAGTCGCAATCAGACACTGAACAACGGATCACATATATCCTAACCCTCCTTTTATTTCCCCCGGATGATTTCCGGGGGAATTTTTTTCTCCCCCAACGCGGATCAGGCACCAGTTCAACCAGGGTTTGCCGATTCTGAGCGGCAAGAGTTTTGAAGCTCATCGACCGTTCGACACTTCAATAGAGACATACCCCAGCATGAATGATTTCCCTGTGAGCCTGTGTTAAAACATGTGTAAAGTTCGGTTCAGGTCAGTCCTTGTCTTTCGTGTTACATTTTTTAATTCCTTTTTTCCATGAATAACCTCACTTCCCAAATAGCGTTCTGGCTCGATCATTAGCGCTAATCCATAATTCTGTAGATTTTTATACTTTACTCACCCGCTCCTAACATTTTTCTGGTTTATGGTGTCGTGCATTTGCCCCGAGGAGGAGTTGCTATGAAACAGTCACAAACAGGATTTAGTGGAGAGCTTCCGCAAGTGTTGCTGGCGGATGTCCTTCAACTGCATGGTCTGAACGGTTTTTCGGGGGGAATATCCGTAAGACAGGAAAAGCTAAAAGGAGTCATTTTTTTCAGAGCGGGTGAGGTTGTTCACGCCGAGCAGGATGAAAACACCGGCATCGACGCCATCTGCAACATACTCAGCTGGCAGGGTGGGGATTTTTCGTGCCACCCAAACCTACAAACTTTACACAGCACTATAAAAATGTCCCTCAGCAACCTGCTGCTCGAGTGTCACCGCAGGTTGGATGAAAACGCACAGTTCGAAAAACCACATCAATCGCAAAAGGCCGAGACCATGAATAAAACCGTAAAAAAGCTCCTGCCCATTCCAGGAGTCAACTTTGCGGTTATTACCAACAATCAAGGGCAGCCGGTTGATGATGATAGTGACAGTGCGGCACGGCTAGGTGCACAGGGGCACTATTTCAATCAGGTGGCGCAACAACTTGGCGAACTGTTTGGTGCTAAAAAGATCACCTTTACAGCAGCTGGCGGCCAGGCAGGACATTGTCTGAATTTTCGTGGCAACCAAAGGTCAGTGATTGTCGGAATTCCGGCGCATATGGACTACCTGGCCATCGAAAATGCTATTCGCTCGACTCTTGCGGAGAAATAATTACTCACCATGAATACGACATGCCTTGAAGAACTGGTCAAAGTACCCCACGTTGACGGTGCTTTTGTCAGCCATGAAGACGGCCGCGTCATTGTCCAGAAAATGCCGGATTTTCTTGCTCCGGAACAACTGCAAAAAGCAGCACGCCTGCTTAACCAGAACCGCAGCGCCGCCAGCACTGCTGTGGGACCGGTTGATTTTTGTGAATTCCGCTACAGTAACCAGCGGATTTTTATTTACTATCTGCCCCACGGGCAGCTTATGTTACTGTGTGGCCCACAAGCGAATCCTGCACGGATCGCCCTTGAAGTGAATATGAAAAAAGCTGAGCTTTCAGCCTTGCTAGCAGGCGCTCAGACAGAGGGAACCGGTACAATTCATAACAATCCGTCTATAAAGACACCACATTCCTCAACTGGAGATCACCAGCAACAGGAAAAACCCCGTGGAGCACTCATGCCGGTGTTGATCTCTGTGGCTTTTTTGTTGATTGCACTTCTTGGTGTCGGTTTCTACTTTCTCTGGGATGAAAATCATTCACAACCCCAGATGGTGACAACTGATGGACAAAACAGGAGCAAACCGGTCACAGCAGCCACAGTTTCAGCAGCAACATCTGCGCCGCGTCCTGAAAATGAGACGATGGCCCCTCCAGCTGAAACCATATTACGACTGCATGGTTCCAATACAATCGGCGCTCGTCTTGCCCCGGCCCTGGTTGAGGACTTTCTGAAACAGGAACTGAAGGCCCAGAGGATTAAGAGTATTACCGGTAAAAATACCGATGAACAATCCATCCAAGCAGTCCTGCCGGATGGGCACAGAGTTGCTGTGGAAATTCATGCCCACGGCTCAAGTACTTCCTTTAAAGATCTGGATAGGGATCTGTGCGACATTGGTATGGCCTCCCGCTCTATCAAACCAAGCGAAGTCGAACAACTCAGCCGCTTTGGGGATATGACCAGCCCTGCCAGTGAGCATATTCTGGCCCTTGACGGAATCGCTGTCATTGTTCATCCGGCCAACAATTTAGAAAAACTCTCCCAGCAGCAGATTGCGGCCATTTTTTCCGGCCAGATTCGTGATTGGTCTGAATATCCGGCCAGCGGTCTGAGCGGGCCGATCAGAGTTATCGCCCGGGATGAAAAATCGGGGACCTGGGATACCTTCAAGCATCTGGTCCTCCAGGAACAACCCCTTAAAAACGAAGCCGAACGGATTGAAGACAGTCGCGAACTGACAAACAAGGTTGCCACCGATACCAACGCCATCGGCTTCATCGGCTTGCCTTATATCAAGCCGGCCAAAGCTATTTCGGTATCTGAAACCGGGACAGATGCCGTTTACCCAACCCCCTTCACCGTCGCCACCGAGGATTATCCCCTTGCCCGTCGACTTTTTTTATACCTTCCTGAAAATACAACCAATACCCTCAGCAAAGCATTTGTTGAATTTTCCCTGGGGGCTGAAGGGCAGAAAATTGCCCAGCATATCGGCTTTGTTGAACTGCTTATCAATAAACAGCGCCCGTTGATAGCTGCAGATGCACCGCGCAGTTATATTGACAACACAGAGACTGCGGTACGTCTGTCTTTGAACTTCCGCTTCCGCAGTGGCAGCAGCCACCTTGATAACCGTGGTCTGCGCGATATTGACCGTCTGGTAAAGTTCCTGAATAATCCCGACAACCGCGGACAGCACATCAAACTGTTTGGTTTTTCAGATAGCCTTGGCAACCGTGAGGCGAACTGTGCCTTGTCTGCCAATCGGGCACAAAAAGTGGCTTCCATACTGCAGGCGCATGGAATCTCTATTGAGACCACCCAGGGTTATTGTGATGATATGCCTGTGGCCTCCAACAAATCCGCCGCAGGGCGGGAACGCAATCGGCGTGTAGAAGTCTGGCTCGATGCGGGCAGAAACCTTCAACGCTACTCTCAAAACAACTAAGCCTTTGAACTGCTGTCACTGGACCGGAACTCCGGTTCAGTACAGCAGCAAGGGCAGTCAATCGAGCCATATCAAGATATCAGGACACGATCTTAAGCCTTTCTCTGCTGATCACCTGTTAACCAATGTTCTTGCCGCAAGCAGCGGAATGTTCTATTCCTGGCACACTCTTTATGTTATGCAGTCTCAACTGTTATCATCGCAATAAACGCTGCAATCCAAAATACTGGTAGCTCGTAGGGAAAAGCCCCTGCGGAAAAGTAAAGAGAACTCTCATGTCAGACATTATCAACCAGGCACTAGCCCTGGGATGCAGCCGGGCCAAGCTGATCCCGGCGGATCAGATTCAGGTCAAAGACGAGCTCGCCCAACTTTGCCAACCGGACAGTTGCGAAGAGTATGGACTGGCTCCTACCTGCCCCCCTCACATTGCGGGGCCAGCAGGGTTCCGCCATCTTCAACAGCTCTGTCAGCAAGCCCTGGTGCTGCGCATCGATGTTTTTGAACAGGATCTGCTGGGGGCACAACGCACTACGATTTTCCGCAACCTGCAGGAAATTGTTGCCCGGATGGAAGTCAATGCCCTTGGTAGTGGTTATTCTGCAGCGCATGGTTTCGCCGGAGGTTCCTGTAAACGCCTGTTTTGCGCGGATGAAGCCCATTGTACAGTACTGACCCAAAAGGCACCATGCCGTTTCCCGGACCGGGCGCGACCATCTATGTCCGGTTTCGGCATTGATCTTCTGGCCCTGATGCAAAGCTGCGACTGGCCGGCAACCTTTATCGACAGTAACAATCCACAAGATCACGAAAGAAGGTCGTGGGTAGCGGCATTAATTCTTCTGGCCGGCAGACCGACTCCCCTGACGACTGAAAATAGCCCCTAGCATAAAGGAGAATCCTTCATGCCTCTATGGACCCCGGATATTTATATCAAGGCCTGGAATTTTGCCAGCCAGGCTCATGGCGCTCAATGTGTTCCCGGTAGCGGAGCCCCCTACATTAACCACATCGGGCTGGTTGCCATGGAAATACTGACCGCTCTGAGTCGCAATCACACCAATTGCCCCGATCTGGCCATACAGTGTGCTCTGCTCCACGACACAATCGAAGATACTCCATGTACCTATGAGGACATTAAGGAGGAATTCGGCCCTGATGTGGCCGCAGGAGTGCTGGCATTGTCCAAAAATACCCAATTACCGAGCAAGGCAGAGCAGATGAGCGACAGTCTGTTACGTATCAGACAGCAACCGGCTGAAGTCTGGATGGTAAAAATGGCGGATCGGATCACCAATCTGCAACCCCCACCAGCACACTGGAATCAACACAAAATTTCAGCTTACCAGGAAGAAGCCCGTCAGATTCTTCATCAATTAGGCGCAGCAAACGATTACCTGGCTCAGCGGCTGTCAGAAAAAATAGCCGCTTACGACCAATTTCAATAACCAACATGACACCCTGAAATCGATCACTGGTTGACAAGTCACCATTTTTAGGCTTGGATGCAGGAATGATAATTCATCTTCTACAACCCCCCTGGCGATTGTACCGGGTCCCGAAACTATAACAACACAGGGTGGGTGGTTTTGTTCTATGGGAAAAATTCAAAAACACTACAAATTCAGTCAACAGTCGATGCTGGGAAGCATGAAGGAGCTTTCTCCCGCACAGTTTTTGATGCTGTCTTACGCTCTGGTCATTTTTATCGGCACCTTGCTGCTAACGACCCCTTGGGCGGTTCAGCAGGAGCGTCTTTCGTTTCTTGATGCCCTGTTTACAGCAACTTCGGCACTCTGTGTCACCGGCCTCTCGGTCATCGATATCGGCACCAGACTCAGCGGTTTTGGCCAAATGATTGTCCTGACCCTGATTCAACTGGGCGGTCTTGGCATCACCACCTTTTCCGTTTATCTGTTTATTTACCTGCGCGTTGGAGTCAGTATCCGGGGTCGCTGGATTATTAATGAAACACTGATGCATACGCCGATCAGCTCATGGCGTGACCTGTTGCACGACATCTTTCTGATGACCTTCATTATTGAAGCCACAGGCACCCTGCTGCTCTCCTTCGCCTTTGTGCCAAAATTAGGGTTATGGCCAGGGATATACAGTGCTGCGTTTCACTCTGTTTCAGCCTTTTGCAATGCCGGGTTCTCTTTATTTTCAGACAGTATGGTCAGTTTCCGCGACAGCTCACTGGTTAACATGACGATCATCATGCTCATTGTCCTTGGCGGCATCGGCTTTCTCGTTATTCGCGAGTTGATGCAATTCGCCATTGGTATCGGTGCCACAAGAAAACGCCCCAATCGACTGTCCCTGCATACCAAAATTGTTCTGGTAACAACCGCCGTCCTGATTATTGGCGGTGCCGGAGCCATTGGCTTGCTGGAAAACCACCAGGCATTGGCTGATATGCCGTTGGCGGAGAAGATCTGGACCTCACTGTTTCAGGCAGTGACCGCCCGGACAGCCGGATTTAACAGCATTGACCTCAATCTGTTCGAGGTTCCGACTCTATTTCTGTTGGCCTTTCTCATGTTTGTTGGCGCGTCACCAGGTTCTGCGGGTGGAGGCGTCAAAACGACCAGTCTGGCGCTGTTCTTTGCTATTTTTCTCAGCCGCCTCAGAGGCCGGCAAACAACCAGCCTCTTTCACCGGACTATTCCCGATGATATTGTCAACCGAGCGCTGGCGCTGGTGCTGCTGGCGATCACTCTGATCGGAACGGCGCTGTTTGCCCTGTTAATTGTCCAGAATCAAGGGTTGGCCCATGAAGACCACCGGCAGTTCCTGCAGTACTTATTTGAAACATTTTCAGCGTTTTCCACCACGGGTTTATCTATTGGCGCAACCGCAGCCTTAACCAGCCTCGGCAAAATTATTATCGTACTGCTGATGTTCGCCGGTCGGGTCGGACTGCTGACCATGGCGTTTGCCATCGCCGGTCGCACCCGTAATTTCAATGCCAGTTACGCTGAAGAAAATATTATGATCGGCTAAAGCGGAGAAACTCTCTATGAAAAAGAAATTTTGTGTTATTGGTCTCGGCAATTTCGGTTATCAGGTGGTCAGCAGTCTTTATGACGCCGGCCACGAAGTCATTGCCATTGATAACGACAAAAACAAGGTTCAAGCCATCAAGGACATCTGCAGTTATGCAGTTTTGAGTGATGCTGCGAATAAGGAGTTCCTGAGTTCGCAAAGTATTGCCGATATGGATGCCGTGATCGTGTCCATGGGTGAGAACTCACACCTTGCGACCCTGGTCACCCTGTACCTGAAAGAGCTGAAGGTCAAAAGAATTCTGGTGAAGGCCCTTAATGTGGACCACGGCCGCATTCTCGAAAGGATCGGGGCGACCGATGTCATTTTCCCGGAAAAAGAAATGGCCCAGCGCCTTGCTCACAATCTGACTAGTCCTAACATTCTTGAATTTATCCCCCTGGCAGAAGAATACTCACTCTCTGAATCAGAACCGCCCAAGGCATTCATCGGCAAGACCCTGGCAGAACTCAACCTGCGCCGTAAATATGGCGTGACTGTCATTGCCATCAAAGATGTGCTGACCGACAGTTTTATTGCCGCTCCACCCCCAGATCATCTGATTAAAAATAGTGATTTACTGATCTTAATCGGCAAATCGGATGATATTGAAAAAGCCCTGGCCCAGAGCTGACCTTCCTAGAAAGCCAACCCGCTGGATATTCCGCCAGTGCCCGACAGCTCATAACATCAATAGCAAACTCGGGCAGGTTGAGCGCCAACAGAGTCAACGTTCCTTCGACAGCAGATCTCCTGCAGAGCAAGAGATCTGCTGTTTTCTGTGCCGCCATTTTCTCCCGTTAGGCGCTCCACAGCCAACAGGAGGTCAGCACAGCTCACTCCCCTCTGTACACCAATAATCCGTTGTGGCACCTGCGAATCACTGGCAATAATCATAATGACAAGCTCCCTCTGTGGCCTGATTTGCATGCATAACCTTGCAAATTACGTCAAAAAACCAGATTTTTTGGCAAAGCGTAGCCCAGAAATCTCAATGATAACCTCATCGATCAAATTTTTTTAAGCTCTTATGGCGCAACATGACAGACTTGGGTCCATTTTGCATTGCCATAATAAATCCTTCTAATCAGGATATCTTTGTGTTGTGTTTTTAATATTTTTTTAGCATAAACGAGACGCTGTTTTACATTATGAAACAAAAGTCAAATGTCACACACGTGACGTTTCAGGCCGCAAGGCTATCCCCTTCAACTTTTTTGTTTTGTGTAAAAGGAGCAGTTATGAACAGTAAGTTTATGAAAATCGGACTGATAGCAATGGCGCTGTGTCTGATAGCAATGGCGCTGTGTCTGATAGCAAGCTCACCTCTTTTAGCAGCAAATTTCCCCAGCAAAACAGTCACTGTTATCTGCCCCTGGTCTGCCGGTGGCGGAACCGATACCATCCTGCGCGGTCTGGCCAAGCAGACCGAAACCTTCCTCGGTCAGAACATTACTGTCGTCAACAAAACCGGCGGTGGTGGCGCTATCGGCCATGGCGCAGGGATTCACGCACGCCCTGACGGTTACACCGTCACGATGGTGACTTTTGAGATCATCTCACTGCCGCCTCAGGGTCTGGTCCCATTTACTTACAAAGATTACGATTTGTTGATGCGGGTCAACATGGATCCAGCGGCCATCACAGTTCCCAAGGATGCGCCCTACAATACCATTGCCGAATTCGTTGATTACGCCAAACAGCACCCCGGTCAGATCAAGGTTGGCCACTCCGGCCCTGGTTCTGTCTGGCAGATTGCCGGTGGGATCTTTGCCGAAAAAGCAGGCATTGATCTGACTTTTGTTCCCCATGATGGTGCGGCACCAGCTGTTACCGCACTGGTCGGCAAACATATTCAGGCTGTTTCGGTCAGCCCCGCAGAAGTGCAGGGCCAAGTGGAAGCCGGTTCCCTCAAAATTCTTGCAATTATGAGCGATAAACGTTTGCCCAACTTCCCGGACGTACCGACCATGAAAGAAGCTGGTTATGATGTCAGCTTCGGCACCTGGCGTGGTCTGGCGGTACCGAACAAGACTCCTGCAGCAGTCAAACAGACTCTGCATGATGCCTTTAAAAAAGGAATGGAAAGCGAAGCATTCCAGAAATTTGCCAAAGATTCAGGCCTGGGCCTGGCCTACATGAATGCAGACGATTGGGGTAAAGACCTCGAAGCTGCATCAACCAACGTCGCCACCACGATGAAAAAGCTGGGTCTGGCAAAATAAGATTAATATCTGATGACCTTAACGGGGCAGTCTCATACTGCCCCGTTTCATTTCCTTACACTTAAAGATTCAATTATGAAACGAGCTGATTTAATTATTGGTTGCCTGGGCCTGATCCTGACCCTTTATATCTGGATAACAACAGCAAGCTTTCCGGAAGATCAGGTTGTTCGGGTTGGGCCTGCTTTTTTTCCGAGAATGCTGGCCGTTGGATTGGGACTGACAAGCCTCTGCCTCATTATTCAGGCCATCGTAAAAGTCGCCGCTACGGAGCAGGGCAGTGCATCTCTGTCACTGAGCGATCCTGGTATCCGGCGTGCGCTGACGGCTTTGGCAGCAACAATTATCTACTGCCTGCTGCTCGAAACATTAGGCTTCATACCACTGTCTATCGCTTATCTGATTCTGCTGATGCTGCTGCTTAAAGAAAAAAAATATATCCAGATGAGTCTTACATCTGTTGCTGTTACCGGGGTTTTGTACGCGGTTTTTAATCTGCTGCTGAACATAACCCTGCCGCTGGGGTCGCTCTATGGATTTTAATCTCTTTCTCGACGGTTTTTTAACGATTTTCCAGCTGAAACCCATGCTTATGGTGTTCATGGGAGCAGCCGGAGGCATTATGGTCGGCTCCCTTCCGGGACTGACTGCCACCATGGGTGTGGCGCTGCTGGTCCCCTTTACATTCGGTCTTCCCATCGGCGAAGCAATGGGTATGCTGCTGGGAATATTCAGTGGCGCCATTTACGGCGGATCCATCTCGGCGATTCTGATCAGAACGCCAGGTACACCAGCCGCAGCCGCGACCTTACTCGACGGTTACCCGCTGACCAAGCAGGGAGAAGCCGGTCGTGCGCTGAGCATGTCGGTTTTTTCTTCCTTTATCGGCGGTCTGACCGGCGCTCTGATCATGACCTTTTTATCTCCCCAGATTTCCAAGATCGCTCTTGAGTTCAGTGCTGCCGAATATTTTGCCCTGGCGGTATTCGGCTTATCCATCATCATTTCGGTATCGGGAGGATCGATCACCAAGGGGGTCTTTGCTGGTTTTTTCGGGTTGCTGATTTCAACGATTGGCCTCGACCCGGTCTCCGGCTATCCACGCTTCATTTTCGGGTCCATGGATCTGATGGAAGGTCCGGCGTTTATCCCGACCCTGATTGGCCTGTTTGCCTTTTCGGAAGTGTTCAAGGGGGTCGAATCATTGGTTGGCAGTAAACAGGCCATCAGTAAAATTAACAGTGTCTTTCCCACCTGGGCAGATATCCGGGTGTCCTGGAAAGATATTCTGAAGTCGAGCATCATGGGCACCTTTATTGGTGCCATCCCTGGAGCGGGCAGTGATATTGCAGCATTTGTCGGTTACAGTGAAGCTAAACGCCGCTCTAAAAATCCGGAAAAATTCGGTACCGGAGCAATTGAAGGTGTCGCAGCCGCAGAATCAGCCAACAACGCCTGCACCGGTGGTGCAATGATCCCTCTGCTGTCCCTCGGCATTCCGGGCGATGCTGTTACCGCTGTTTTGCTCGGCGCCTTTATTATTCAGGGCCTGCGCCCCGGCCCGCTGCTGTACCGGGACCATATGGATGTTGTCTACTCGGTTTTCGCTGCCATGATCATTGCCAATATTGCCATGTTCATTGTCGGCCTTCTGGGGGTACGCTTTTTTGCCCGGATTATTTCGCTGCGCAAAAGCATGTTATTGCCGATTATTTTCCTGCTCTCCATCGTCGGTTCTTACTCCATGCGCAACAGTGTCTTTGACATCTGGGTCGCGATTGTCTTTGGTGTCATCGGCTATATTCTGCAACGCTATCAGTTTCCGGTTTCTCCCATTCTGCTGGCACTGATCCTGGGACCAATGGCCGAATCGAACCTGCGCCGCTCGTTGATCATCAACGACGGTTCAATCCTGTCTGTTTTAACCAGACCAATCACTGCAACGTTCCTGGTTCTTGGACTGTTATCGCTGGTTACTTCTGTCATGCGTCAACGGCGTATGAATAAACGTATGGCTGACCTACTGGGAACCTCAGCAAAAGAGGATTCCTGAACATGTGAATCTGCGCAGTCTCTGCCTGTTCTGATCAACACCGGAGCATGCGGGGGTTGCGCAAAAAGCTCAAAGTCCAGCTGAATTTCCTTCAACCTGCCAACAGATATCCGCTATCTTAACCAGATCCAAAAACTTCACTACGGATTTTTTATGGCAGCGTTTCAAACAGTATTCACGACGAAAATTACCCGCGCACGCAACCTGATTCAGGTTGCATTTTTAGGCTGGAGCCTGTATCTCGGATTGCGCCTAGCCGCATTTGTTGAATACCTGAACAGCCGCGGACAGTTGCCTGCCGTTGAACGCCCCACCGGAGTTGATGCGTACCTCCCCATCGGAGCGTTGATCAGTCTCAAAAATTGGCTTGTCAATGATCAGTTTGATCGCCTCCATCCGGCAGCTCTGGTCCTGCTTCTGACCTTTCTGGCATTGGCGTTCCTGACGCGTAAATCGTTCTGTGCATGGATCTGTCCCGTTGGTGCCGTCAGCGAGGGGCTCTACCGCAGCCAGGAACGTATCAGCAGGGTCCGTCTGCGATTATGGCCCTGGCTGGACAAGCTATTAATGGGGGTGAAATACCTGCTGCTGCTATTTTTTGTCAAACTGATTATTGATATGCCCCCCGCTAGCCTGCAAAGTTTTTTGGCCTCGCCTTACTGGGCCCTCAGTGACATAAAGATGCTACATTTCTTTACGGCACCAACAGCGACAACTGTCGTGGTAATTACGATTCTGGCTGTGCTTTCATTGTTTATACGCCTGTTCTGGTGTCGTTACCTCTGCCCTTATGGAGCACTGCTGGGTCTTTTCAGTTGGTTGAGCCCGAGTAGAATTGCCCGCCAGACAAACAGCTGCAAAAACTGTGGTCAGTGCGATAGAGCGTGCCCGGCATCCCTGAAAATTTCATCCTGCGACACCATAACCTCGGTAGAATGTACCGGTTGCCTCACCTGTGTTCAGAGCTGTCCACAGCCCGAGACACTGCACATGACTACGGCCCGCCGCCGCGTTCCGGCCTGGGGTTTTATGTTATTGGTGATCATTGTTTTCAGTTGCGGCGTCTGTGCAGGGATGATCAGTGGCCATTGGCACAGTTCTCTGACCGAGGCGGATTATGCTAGACTGATCCCATTATTGCAGCGGCTATGAAAAAAGGATAAAACATGATGCGAGTATTTTTCACCTGCGGTGCACTGTCGGCGGGTTTTGCCGTAGCGGCCGGAGCCTTTGGCAGCCATGCGCTTAAAACACGTCTGTCCCCTGAGATGCTGACAGTTTTCGAAGTTGGCGTCCGCTACCAGATGTATCACGCCTTCGCCCTAATGGCGACAGCCTGGGCCATCAGTCGCAGCGGCAACGCCCTGCTAACCATTAGCGGCTGGCTGTTCATCAGCGGGACGCTGTTGTTTTCCGGCAGCCTTTATGCCCTGAGTACTAGCGGCATTAAAACCCTTGGAATGATTACCCCGTTAGGTGGAGTCGCATTCCTGGCCGGGTGGCTGACCCTGGCGATTGGTTTCTGGAAAAGCTGAAGATTTACAAATCTTTACCAGATATATAACCGGTTTTACTAGTCATAAAGGAAAAGAGTCAGTTATAATGACTGAAAATTCTAAGACGAATCAACAACTCGTAGCTTATTAAGATCGGAAACGGGTTTTATTCGTTTTGGCCGACAAATTCAGGGCCTGTGAAGAGGCGTGGAACCCTCACAAACAGGACCGCTGATTGACACCGCCACAGCGCAAGAGGGGCGTTTCCAACAGGAAACAAAAATTAAAGGAGAAACAAAATCATGCTCAACCAACACAATGTCTATTCAGACAGCAGAGCTCTCAGCATTTCCAACAGCTACTTTCAAAAAGTTTATCTGTGGATGACGATTGGCCTGTTAACCACCACAGCCGCCGCTTTCTTTATGCTGACCAGTGCCAGCCTGCAACAGATGATTTTCGGCAATCGCATGGCCTTTTATGGTCTAATGATAGCGGAATTTGGCCTGGTGATCTTTATGACGGCGGCAATTAACCGTATCAGTTCCGCGACAGCAACCCTTATGTTTCTGGGTTATTCCGCGCTGAACGGAATAACTTTTTCCGCTATTTTCCTGGTCTATACCCAAAGCTCCATTGTCAGTACGTTCCTGGTAACAGCTGGAACCTTTGCGGCGATGAGCATGTATGGCTATGCCACCAAACGAGACCTGACCGGCTTTGGCAGTTTTCTGTTCATGGGTCTGATCGGTATTGTCATTGCCTCACTGGTCAACATGTTCCTGCACAACCAGATGATTTACTGGATCACCAGCTATCTGGGTGTCTTCATCTTTGTTGGCTTGACCGCCTATGACACACAAAAGATCAAACGTATCGGGCAGGCGGGTTTTGCCAGTGAACAACACTATAAAAAAGCAGCGATCCTTGGTGCGTTGACTCTGTACCTTGACTTTATTAACCTGTTTCTGATGCTTTTGAGAATCATGGGGAACCGCCGCTAGTATTCAGACTGAAACAACTTAGATTCAACGTTGGAATATAGACAAAATGAGGGTTATAGCCAGTCCGGAGCAACCACGCTCCGGACTTAATCATTTCCAACCGGATATTCTGGTGCGGCACTTGGAGGTGTCACCATAGCTTCGGTGCGCTCACGCACCACCAATATCCCCGAGGCCACAATTAATAGGGTTCCCACCAACATGGCAATATCCGGGGTCTCTCCCCAAAAGACAAACCCAAAAAAACCGGCGAAGATCAACCCCGTAAATCCAAGCGGGGAAACCTGAGAGGCCGGAGCAAGTTTGTAAGCACGTGTCAGCAGCAGCTGCCCAAGCGTCCCGACAGCGGCCAGACCCAACAAAACAAAGGCCAGATCCCAGGTGGGAACCTTAAAATCCCAGAGCATAGGAACTGCGGAAATCACACTGCTTAATAAAGAAAAATAAAGCACAATACGCGTTCCCGGTTCAGTGTCTGACAAACGCTTTACCGAAGTTAAAGCCAAACCACCCAGGACACCAGAGGTTAAGCCTGCCAATCCTGCTAAGGAAGCAACTACGGCAGTGGGCTGAAACAGGCACACCACCCCGCCAATACCGATAATAACAGCCAGCTTACGACTGCGGGTTAGTTGCTCTTTTAACCAGCACTTTGCAAAAATGGCGACAAAAATAGGAGACGTATAATTGAGCAGAACCGCACCAGCCAGAGGCAGGTTGGATATGGCATAGAAGTAAAGAACCATTGCCGTCAGCCCTGCTCCTGTGCGCAACAGGTGAAAATGAAAACACTTGGTTTTCAGACAGACTCTCTGCTGCAAAACCAGGGGAAGCAGCAGGAGTAAGCCAATAAAATTACGAAAAAAGATAACTTCGCTCCGAGGCAGCTCTGCCGCAGCAACCCGGACAAATGCCGCCATAGAGGCAAAACAGCAGGCAGAAAAAATCGCCAGAACAGCCCAGTGCGAAAACAGGCGTTTCATAAAAAAAACCTCTAAACAATTTGGATAGCAGACGGAAACAGGCCATTTCCGCTGTAGGAGTGTCAATCTTTTGGATAGCCGTACAAGAAGTATGTGGTAACGGTTACACCCGTTGCCCGGTAAATGCAATCAATTGTCTTTGCCGGGCACTGATTTTTAACGAATATAATCTTTGGCGCAGTCGATCAGAAAACGAGCGATACTACGTTTGGGAGGTATCGTTGGTAATTGATCAATTTTAAACCACCGCGCATCAGCCAGCTCATGATCGTTGAGGTTGACATCGCCACTGACATAATCGGCGACAAAACCGCACATCAACTGACAAGGGAACGGCCAGGACTGGCTCCCGACATAGCGAATATTGTTGATGCGAATATTGGTCTCCTCATAAACCTCTCTGGACATAGCCTCTTCCAGGCATTCGCCAAATTCGACAAAGCCGGCGACTAAACCGTAACGACCATCAGTCCATTCAGCCTTATGCGTCAACAACACTTCATCCCCTTTGATGACCAATCCGATCACGCAGGGGTGGATACGTGGATAATGCAGAGTCCCACAACGACTGCACTTCTTGCCGTACTCACCGGGCAGACGTAACATTGGAGCACCACAATTACCACAGAAAAGGCTTTCGCCTTCCCAATGCAGAACAGCTCTGCCGATGCCCGCCAGAGACAGCAGAGACAATGGCAGCGGTTGATCAGGGGAACGCATATGACAGGACACCAGGGCGGGCACTTGTGCATCAGCGCCAACAGCCAGCAGACGGCATGGCTGCCCCTGCCATTGCCCGATGTATAAGGGCTCAGTCGCTAACGGGACAGGACATGGGCCAAACGGCATCGTCAGTCCGCTGGCGCCGTTACTGGCCAGCACAGACATTCCCTGCATCAGCAGCCAGAAACCATCACCACCCGGATCCTGATCCGGAACAGAGAAGCTGAAATCCTGATCAAGGTGACCACGATTAAACGGAAGTTCAATGGTAGCGGCAATAAATTCAGAAGTGTTCATTTTCATATCGTTTCATTGTTCTGGGACAGAGCATAACGGAGCAAAGCAATTTGTGTCTTGGCATCACAAATAGTGCCGGTGGCTACCATATCGAGGGCTTCATCAAGGGTCAGACTGATCGGCTCGATAAATTCGTCCGGCTCCAGGGCCAGCTCAGCAAGTTCAAGATCTCGAGCGACAAAGAGGTAAATTTTTTCATTACAAAAACCGATACTGCTGTAGACAAATCCCAGGGAATCGAGCTGTCGCGGCCGATAGCCGACTTCTTCAATCAATTCCCGTTCAATGCACCCGGCCGGATCTTCACCAAGTTCAACCCGCCCAGCGGGAATTTCAAAAATATAGTCCTGCGCAGCTGGTCGAAACTGACGGATCAGCAAGACATTGTCATTATCTAGAACCGGAAGGGCTGCTGCGCCGCCAGGGTGCTGAATAATCTCAAAGGTCCTTTCACGGTTATCGGGCATGAGATGCTTTTCTTTAGCCAGATCCAGTATGCGACCGTTATATATAATTTCTTCATTAAGTTTACTCATATTATGACCCCCGGTATCAGATAAGCCCGCAATTCCCATCCAGGTTAACCCACGGCCAGGCAAGGTTACCAGCATAGCTATAGTACAATTAGTAAGAGCGCGAAAGATGAGAGGTTAAAAATTCCTGTAAGCGACGATGGTCGCCACGATTAGGACAGTCCCACTCTGGAGGTCCATGGTCAACCAGCCAGGTATCGACCAGAAACGCCTGCATACCGACAGAAACTGCAGCCAGATCATGATTCAAATCATTACCGACCATTAGACACTGTTGCGGCTGGAGACCGAGGTCACGGGCGATATCGACAAAATAACCCGGTTGTGGCTTACAGTGATAACTGTTCTCGTAAGCTGTAATCAGGTGAAACAGGTTTTCATCAAGGCCTCCCCAGCGCAACCGCGCTTTGATCATAAAATCGGGAAAGACCGGATTGGTCGCAAGGACCAGAGGAATCCCTTTGCGATAACACTCAATGACAATCTGCTGAGCCAGAGGTATTGGTCTGATGAAATGCTGTAAAGCATCCAGACCATTGTCCTGAAAGTGATCGAAGCTATCCTTAAGCACCTGAGCTGAAATATTCAGATCATCTGTCATCAACTGAAAAAGACGTTGTTCATTGGTCAGGATCCCGTCACCAGGTTGATGAATCAGTTCGCGAATTGCCCGCAGCTTGGCCTTGACAAACTTGTTTGGCTTGACATAAGCGGAGCAGCAATCAGCCAAACTATCGACATAGCGGGGGATAAACTCAGACATACGCGCTCTGAGCAAGGTTCCATCCATATCAAACAGAACAGCTGAAATCACCGGGTTACGGGAGGGTAATGACATGACAACTCCAGAAAGGTCCTACTCTGCATCAAAAGATCTGTTCATGGTTCTATCACAGCAGGCGGCTTTGTACCAGCACCGGATGACAGATGGGTGCGAAAACCTTGACTTTCATGGAAAATGAACGTTAAAAAGTCTCAGATAACCTATATTTTTACCAGAAGGAAAAAAGCCGTATGGATGTTTATAGAGCGGAAGTCAAAGAATTACAGATAGGTCTGAAGATCAGAGAGCTCAGACAGAAAAGCCGCCTTACCCTGCAAGATCTGTCTGAAATGACTGAGCTGTCCAAGCCTCTTTTATCGCAAATTGAAAACGATCAGGTCATTCCACCTCTGGCCACTCTGCTCCGCATCGCCAAGGCTCTGAAAGTACCGTTGCAAACCTTCTTTGAAGAAGAAGACAACACCCAAAAATGCCTGATTGTAAGAGCCGGAGAAGCAAACCGTATGAAACGTCGCCCCAGTCATGGCGGCGAGCCGCAACCCTACTTCTACCATGCTCTGGCTTACGGTAAGAAACATAAACATATGGAACCATTTCTGGTGGAATTCGACCCAGCCCGTACCGAACAGTCACAACCAGTCCGCCACCCTGGGGAAGAATTTACTTATATCCTTGAAGGGACTGTCGAACTGAAGCATGGTGGCGACACCTATGTTCTCGAACCCGGTGATTCAGTCTACTGGGATTCCAACGAACCCCATAGCCTGCGGGCACTGGGGGACAAAGTGGCCCATGCCATTGCCGTTCTTTACACTAAAAACTGATAATTCTTGGACCTTTAGCAACGCCTGATTTCTTAATAAGGAGACCAATAGCATGCAAGCACCAGAAACATCGCTATTGATGTCTGCCCACTCAAAAACACCGCATGGGGCTTTTGCTGTCAATCGAAATTGCGTGTTACATGGGACTCGTTGTTAATTTTTTTTAAATATTCCACAGCGCCGCTACTATTTTAGTAAAATAGTAATGATCAGCTAGATACTTAACTTCGCGACATGAACCATCGCGCGAGGAAACCAAGACCTAAGGAGGGCTCAAATGGCTAAAGTTGGGGTTTTATTATCAGGTTGTGGCGTTTATGATGGCAGCGAAATTCATGAAGCAGTCATCTCTCTTCTGGCTCTTGACAGAGCCGGTGCAGAAATCGTCATGATGGCTCCAAATGTTGAATTGAACGTTGTTAACCATATAACAGGCGAAAGCCTTGAAGGGGTGACGCGTAACGTCCTGGAAGAGTCAGCCCGGATTGCCCGCGGCAAAATCAGCGATATAAAAAATATCAGTGCCACAGACATTGACGCCCTCTTGATTCCCGGTGGCTTCGGAGCCGCAAAAAACCTTTGTAACTTTGCAGTCAAGGGACCAGAGTGTGATGTTAATCCACAAGTGGCTCGCCTGATTAAAGAGGTGGTTGCAGCAAAAAAACCGCTGGCGGCGGTATGTATTGCCCCCGCTCTGGTAGCCAGGGTATTGGGTGAAGACCAGCTCAGTCACCAGCTCACCATTGGTCATGACGAAGGAACTGCCGCAGCCATAACCCAAATGGGTGCCAACCATGTCAACTGCCCGGTTGACGAGTGTGTCATCGATACCAAGAATAAAATTATCACCAGTCCCGCATATATGTTGGCCGGTCGCATCAGTGAAGCTGCCGCTGGCATTGAAAAAACCGTCAAAGCCCTGATGGATATGTTATAAATACGATAAATCATTTTTATTTATTACCAGTATTGTAATAATTATTTCCATCTGGTAATGTTCACACATCTTAACTTTGTTTACTCAGGAGGCTGCCATGCAAAAGTACCGCTGTATCGTTTGTGACTATATTTATGACCCGGAAGTTGGTGACCCAGATAGCGGAATTGCGCCAGGAACCGCATTTGAAGATATCCCGGAAGATTGGGTCTGCCCACTGTGCGGCGTAGACAAAACTAACTTCGAACCTGCTTAAAGCTAGCAACTTGATGCTGTGTCCACGGGGCCTGATTGCTTAGTTTCAATCAGGCCCCGTGCTTTTCACTATAATATTGGATATTTATCTGACGATCTAAACGATCTCTGGCAATGGAGCCTTGTCATGAGTGAAGCACCGCAAAGGAAACCGGACTGGTTAAAAGTCAAACTTCCGTCCGGCCCGAATTACAGCCGGATTCATCGTTATCATCGTCAGCATGGTCTCAATTCCGTCTGTCGCAGCGCTGCCTGCCCCAATCAGGGGGAATGTTGGAGCAAAGGGACGGCGACCTTTATGATTCTGGGTGACACCTGCAGTCGCCATTGCCTGTTTTGCAATGTCGGCAGTGGTCACCTGGATGTCCCCGACCCGGAGGAACCAGCAAAAGTTGCCCGGGCGATTGCCGAACTCGGTCTCAGGCATGCAGTTATCACCTCCGTCACCAGAGATGACCTTGATGATGGTGGAGCTCAACAGTTTGCCGAACTTATACATCAAATCCGTAACTTCGCTCCCGACTGTAAAATTGAACTGCTTATTCCCGATCTTCTTGGCAACTGGCAGGCATTGGCCGTCATTATTGCCGCCCAGCCAGATGTTCTCGGCCACAATATAGAAACCGTACCCCGCCTTTACCCCCAAGTGCGTCCAGAAGCTCAATACCAACGCTCTTTAAATCTTCTCGCTGAAGCGCACCGGCTCAACTCCGATCTAATTACCAAATCAGGATTAATGCTCGGCATGGGAGAAGAGAAAGAAGAAGTTATTGCGGTACTCAAGGATCTGCGTGCCCATCATTGTCAGTTGGTTACCGTCGGACAATATTTGGCTCCAACCAAACAACATTTTCCGGTGAGCCGCTTTGTATCACCACAGGAATTTGACCACTATGCATGCCTGGGGCAAGAGCTTGGCTTTGCCCATATTGAGGCGGGGCCGTTGGTCAGATCATCCTATCATGCCGAAGAGCAGTATCGTGCAAGTACTCACGTAACCATTCAAGGACAGAACGATCATGATCTGGAATAAATGGTATCGGCATAAGATGCGTAGAACACCAGTTATAGCACCGGTAGAATTTTACCGTGATATTGCGACAATGAGGCGCCTGGTTTATAGTTTTTCATTGGTGCAATTTAAATTTCACATTATTCAAGAGTGAGAGTAGAGCATGAGTATTATCGACAACATCAGTCCCCAGTGGATAGAAGCTCAATACCAACAATACAAGCAGGATCCGAACCAGGTTCCGGCCGAGTGGCAGGCATTTTTCCAGGGCTTTGAAATTGCACTTGAAACCCCGGGATCGGCAGGAAGCGATCCTAAGCCGGCGGCTGTCCAGTCTTTGATCAGTCGTTATCGCGACATAGGCCACCTGTATGCCTGCGTTGACCCTCTGACACCCTGCCAATTGGAACATCCACTCTTGGAAGCTTCCCAATTCGGACTGAATGAAGATGATCTGAACCGCACGTTTGCCACTGATGATTTTATTCTGCCGGAAGCGCCGCTCAAAGATATCATCGATATTCTTAGGCAGACCTACTGCAGCTCAATCGGCATGGAATTTATGCATATTCCGATTATTGAGGAACGTAAATGGCTGCAACAGAAAGCAGAAGAAGCCCGCAGTCATGCATCCTTAAGTAAAGAGAAAAAACTCAATACGTTGCGAATGTTATTGAAGGCCAGCAAATTTGAATCATTCCTGCACCGTAAATTTGTCGGTCAAAAACGATTTTCTCTCGAAGGCTCGGAAGCGGTTATCCCCCTGCTGGATCACATTATCGAGACATCGGCTCAACTTAACATGAAAGATGTGGTCATCGGCATGGCCCACCGTGGGCGCTTGAATGTGTTGGCCAACATTTTTGAAAAACCCCTGGAAAACATGTTTGCCGAGTTTGCCGACAATGAACGCTACAAAATCATCGGTGAAGGGGACGTTAAATACCACAAGGGCTATTCTGCCGACCGCACCTTCCCATGCGGCAAGATCCATATTTCTCTCGCCTCGAATCCCAGCCACCTGGAAGCGGTCAACCCGGTCGTTGAAGGCAAGGCGCGCGCACGCCAGGATCGCATGGACAACGGTGAGTACAATGTCATGCCGTTGCTAATCCATGGCGATGCAGCCTTTATCGGCCAGGGGGTCGTTGCGGAAACGCTCAATCTTTCGCAAATCGCCGGTTATAAAACCGGGGGTACACTGCATGTTGTCATCAATAACCAGATTGGCTTTACGACTCTGCCGGTTGATGCCCGTTCCACCTGCTATCCGACTGATCTTGGTAAAATGCTGATGTCACCGATTTTCCATGTTCATGGTGATGACCCCGAAGCCTTGATTCAGGCGGCTACCATGGCCGTAGAATTTCGTCAAAAATTTAAAAAGGATGTCTTTATCGAAGTCATCTGCTACCGCCGTCATGGTCACAACGAAGGGGATGAACCATTCTTCACTCAGCCTCTGATGTACGAAAAAATCAAAAACCATCCGCCGACGGCAGATATTTACACCAATCAGCTGCTGATGGAAGGCTTTAACGAGCAGGAACTGAAGATCATCGCCGATGCCATTGACCAGAATCTGGAAGAGGCTTTAAGTCGCGAAATCTGCCCATTGAATCCCGTATTCCTGAAACAGTGGTCGCATATTCAGCGTGTCTTCCGCTTTGAACCGGTTGCAACCGGAGTAAGCACTGACACTCTTGAAGCCCTGTCCACACAGCTGACAACCATCCCGGAGGGATTTAACGCTCACCGTAAAATTGCCGCGTTACTAAACAAACGCCAATCGGCGGTCACTTCCAGGGAAAGAACTATAGACTGGGGAACCGGCGAAGCCCTGGCGTTTGCCAGCCTGGTCTATGAGGGTACATCAATCCGGCTTTCCGGTCAGGATTCACGCCGCGGCACCTTCAACCATCGCCATGCCACGATTTACGACACCAAGACGGGTCGTGAGTATACAGCTTTAAGTAAAATCGCCTCGGACCACAACTGCCGCTTTGACGTTTTCAACAGTGTTCTGTCTGAAATGGCCGTGCTTGGTTTTGACTATGGCTATTCGGTAGAAACCCCCGATGATCTGACCATCTGGGAAGCCCAATTTGGCGACTTTGCCAACGGTGCCCAGGTTATCATCGATCAGTTTATTGCCAGCAGCCTGGTGAAATGGGACCGTCCGTCCGGTATCGCCATGTTCCTCCCCCACGGCTATGAAGGTCAGGGGCCTGAGCACTCCAGTGCGCGCATCGAACGTTACCTGCAGCTGTGTGCCGGGGACAACATGATTGTTGCCGTACCGTCCACCCCAGCCCAACTGTTTCACCTGATCCGCCGCCAGGTTCGGGCCAAGTACAGGCGTCCGCTGATCGTCGCTACCCCCAAAGCGTTGCTGCGCCACCCCGACTGTGTTTCGAGTGTTGAAGAGTTGGCCCAGGGGCAGTTCCAGGAGATTATTCCTGATAGTGTCGTTGCTGCGCAAAACTGTCGCCGCGTGATCTTGTGCAGCGGTAAAATCTATTATGAGCTGCTCAATCAGCGTAAGGAAGGACAACATGAGGATGTTGCCATCATTCGTTTTGAGCAGATATTCCCGCTGCATAGTGATTTGCTGAAGGACATCATTGCTCCTTATGGAGAAGGTACTGAATACCTGTGGGTTCAGGAAGAAATTGGCAACGGTGGTAGCTGGGACCACCTGCGTCCGCAACTGCGGAACATCATCGGCAAGGAACCTGTCTATGTTGGCCGCAAGCGCTCAGCAAGCCCGGCTGTCGGTTCCCACCGGATCCACAAGCAGGAGCAACAGCAGATTCTGGAACAGGCGTTTGCCCCCCTTTAATTATCATTTTTTAAATACAGAGGATCGATATGGATATCATTGTCCCCCAGGTTGGAGAATCAATCGTTGAAGCGGAAGTTGGTGAATGGTTCAAAAAGAATGGCGAATATGTCGAAAAGGACGATATTCTCATGGAGCTGGAAACCGAAAAAGTTAATGTGGAATTAACAGCCGAAGCTTCCGGCGTACTGACGATTCTTGTTGCAGACGGAGAAACGGTAGCCATCGGTGCTGTCATTGGCAGTATCGATGAAAGGGCAGAGAAACCTGCGGCAGGGACCGCAACTGCAGCACCTGAAGAAGATAAGACCGAAGCGCCAAAAACTCCAGTCTCTATGAATCCAGCTGTTCCAAAGATCGCAGCAGAGCGTGGCATTGATCCGGCGACACTGAAAGGAAGCGGCCGTGACGGGCGTATTCTAGTTGATGACATTCCGCCCCAAAAAGAAACCAAGCCAGCTGCGGCTCCCGTCGCAACAGAAGTTTCCAAAGCGGCAGTGCCACCAGTGCTCAGCACTGCTGACGCTGAAAAGCGTATTACCCGTACGCCGATGACTCAGCTGCGCAAAAAAGTCGCCGAGCACCTGATGAAAGCCAAGCAGGAAACGGCCATGCTGACCACCTTCAACGAGGTCGACATGAGCAAGGTCATGGCCCTGCGGAAAAAGTACAAAGATGCGTTTTTAAAAAAATATGACAGCAATCTTGGCTTCATGTCCTTCTTTGTCAAAGCCGTCACCGAAGCGCTGAAAGAATACCCTGACGTCAATGGCAGTATTGATGGCAACGATATTGTTCACCACAATTACTATGACATCGGGATTGCGGTCGGCAGCAAACGCGGACTGGTTGTTCCGGTTATCCGCGATACCGATAAACTCGACTTTCATGAAATTGAATTAACGATTAAATCACTGGCAGAACGCGCCAACGCTGGCAAGCTGACTCTGGATGAACTGCAGGGAGGAACCTTTACGATCACCAATGGTGGGGTCTATGGTTCCGTTTTATCAACCCCGCTGCTTAATCCACCCCAAAGCGGTATTCTCGGCATGCACGGCATTATGGATAGAGCCGTCGTCCGCGATGGAGAAATCGTGATCCGGCCAATCATGAATCTGGCCTTAAGTTACGACCACCGCATTATCGACGGTCAGCAGTCCGTCGGTTTCCTGAAACAGGTGAAGAGTTATATTGAAGATCCCGAGAGCCTGTTGCTAAAGATCTAAACGAAGAAATGATTCAGACTGCTTCAAGCAGGCTGTCATAAAGGAGTTGACATGTCAGATAATAGCTATGACTTAATCGTTCTCGGAGCTGGGCCCGGTGGCTATGTTGCGGCCATCAGGGCTGCTCAGCTCGGGTTTAAGGTTGTCGTTGTTGAAAAACGGGCAACCCTTGGCGGAGTCTGTCTGAATGAGGGATGTATCCCAAGTAAGGCTCTGCTTGAATCGAGTGAACACGTCGCTGCAGCCAGGCATGAATTCGCCGAGCACGGTATCAGCGTCGGTGATGTCACATTTGACCTGACCAAAATGATGGCGCGGAAGGACGACATTATCAGCAAACTGACGGGCGGTATTGCCGGCCTGTTCAAGAAAAACAAAATCTCTACACTTACTGGCACGGCAAAATTGCTTGCCAGCAGCACAGCGAATAAAAAAGTTGAGGTTTCAGGCCCGGACGGAACGCTGGAAATTTCAGCGCAGGCCGTCTTGTTGGCGACCGGAAGCGAAGCCTTTGAACTGCCTCATCTCCCCTTTGACGGTGAATACGTCATTAATGCCCGTGATGCCCTGAGCCTGAAAGAGGTTCCAGAGCACCTGCTGGTTGTTGGTGGTGGTGTTATCGGCCTGGAGATGGGGTCGGTCTGGAGCCGCCTGGGGGCCAAGGTGACGGTGGTAGAAATGCTCCCTCAGATCATTCCGACAGCCGATGCACAGATTGCCCAAACCCTGCAGCACAGTCTGAAAAAACAGGGGATTGAAATTCTGACCAAAACCAAGCTAGAAAAAATGGAAAAAACCGACACCGGGCTGGTTGCCACCATCAGTAATGACAAAGACAAAGAAACCATCTCCTGCGACAAAATTCTTGTTGCCACCGGACGCCGAGCCCAGACGGCCGGACTGGGTCTGGAAGCCGTCGGCCTCGAACCAAACCGTCAGGGACAACTTGAAGTCGATGAGAATTATCAGACCAAGGTGGCCGGTATCTATGCCATCGGCGACCTGGTTCCCGGCCCGATGCTGGCCCACAAAGCCAGTGAAGAAGGGGTGGTGTTTGCCGAGCGACTGGCGGGCCAGAAATCGAAAGTTCATTACAACACGGTGCCTGCCGTCACCTACACTTCTCCAGAAGTTGCCCAGGTTGGCTACAGTGAAAATGACCTGAAAGAAAAGGATATTCCGTTCAAAACAGGTAAATTCTTTTTCTCAGCCAATGGCCGCGCTCTGTGCACCGGCATGAGTGACGGTTTTGTCAAGGTCCTGGCTGACCCTGACTCAGGACGTATTCATGGGGTCCATATCATTGGACCTCACGCGTCAGAACTGATCGCCGAAGCGGCGACAGTTATCTCTTTTGCCGGCAGCATTCATGACCTGGCGGTGACCTGCCATGCCCACCCGACACTTGCCGAAGCAATTAAAGAGGCAGCTCTGGCAGTAAACAAAGAAGCGATTCACGCCTGAGTCCTTGACAAACAAAAACGTACGACAGACAATTGGCTTCATTATTCAGGGCAGCACCTCGCTGCCCTGATTTGTTGCAGCAGGTATATTTCAAAATTGTGCAACCAATTGTAAAGTCATCTGTTCATTAATTCATGGAGTTACGTTTTGAAGTCACTGAAAAAACTATTTTTGCTGATTATCGTTGTCACCATCTGCACCGGGGGATTTTTCTACTTTCGAGACACTGAAGGCCCGCAATTCACCTTGACCCCTGGCACAGGTCCAATCTCCCAAAAGACCAAGCTGTTACTCTCCCTGCAGGATTCAGGGATGGGACTGAAAAACGCCAAAGTCACCATTATTCAGGGGAACAGCAGCAACACCCTGGTCCAACGTGACTTTCCGGTTCCCGTTCCAAGCACGGATCTAGAAATTGATCTGAGTTCTCTCAAACTGAATGAAGGCGGAATCCAGATTGAGATTGCAGCTACCGACGGAGCCATCTATCACTTCGGTCAAGGCAATGTCACTGTTCAGACCTTCAATATGACTTATGACAGTCGGCCACCGATTATTTCTGTATTGAGCAAAGCCCACAACTTCACCAAGGGTGGGAGCGGTCTGGTGACGTTTACCGCCAACGAAGAAATACAAAATGCCGGCGTCCAGTTTGGCAATCTCTTTTTCCCGGCGTATCAACAGGCTTCCGGGAATTACGCCTGCCTGTTCCCCTACCCCTATTTCAGCACCAGCAAAGAGTTTGTCCCCCGGGTGGTTGCCAGTGATTTAGCAGGTAATGAGCGCCAGACGGGTATTTATTACCACACCAACAACAAAAAATTCCGCGATCGCAGAATCAATATTTCAAAATCATTTCTCGACATGAAAACTCCGGAGTTTGAAGCTCTGGCACCCAACGCCCAAACGCCTCTGGATATCTTCCTTTATGTCAACCGTGAAGTGCGCAAGGCCAACCGGGCAAAAATGGCTGAATTGTCCAAACAAACATCCCCGACACCTTTATGGCAGGGGAGCTTTATGCGCCAACCAAAAGCTGCTCCACTGGCCCAGTTTGCTGACCACCGGGACTATTATTATGAAGGCAAGAAAATTGATGAAGCCTATCACCTTGGCTTCGATCTGGCCTCTGTCGCCCAGGCTGAAATTTTTGCCAGCAATACAGGTAAAGTCGTTTGGGCGGAGTATCTTGGCATTTACGGTCTGTGTGTTGTTATCGACCATGGATTGGGACTGCAAACCCTTTATGCCCACATGAGCCAATTAACTGTTCAAGCGGGAGACAATGTTGTCCGTGGTCAGACGATCGGCCACAGTGGTGCCACCGGTATGGCTGGTGGAGATCACCTGCACTTTGGCGTATTCTTGGCCGGCGTACCGGTACAACCGGTTGAGTGGTGGGACCAGAGTTGGCTGGACAACAATATTGACAGCAAACTTAAGTAAAGCTCGTTAATTCAGTCCTGCTTGACAGGCTTCAGACGCTGAGCTAAATATCGTATTTAAAACCTAAATTCCGAGTTTCCAAGAAAGGTGTCATTGATGAAAAAAGCTATCGTGTTAATGTTGATTGGATTGGCTTTTTGCTTAAGCAGTCAGGCCTTTGCCGGCAAACCTGCAGAAAAGATCAAGGCAGGATTCATTTACGTTGGGCCAGTCGGTGACGCCGGCTGGACTTACGCCCATGACCAGGGTCGTCAGGCCATGGAAAAGCTGCCTTACGTTGAACCATCTACCTTTATTGAATCAGTTCCAGAAGGAGCAGAATCAACGCGCGTTATCAGAGGGCTGGTGAACCGCGGCCATAACGTGATTTTTACCACCAGTTTTGGATACATGGATGCAACAATCGATGTAGCCAAACGTTTCCCTGAAGTTGTTTTCATGCATTGTTCCGGCTTTAAAACCGCTGACAACGTTGGCACCTACTTTGGCAGAATGTATGAACCACGCTACCTGTCAGGTATTGTAGCCGGTGAAATGACCAAAAAGAATATCATCGGCTATGTTGCCGCCTTCCCGATTCCGGAAGTTATTCGCGGGATCAATGCTTTTACCTTGGGCGTCCGCAGCGTCAACCCAAATGCAGAGGTTCGTGTTGTCTGGACCCAGACCTGGTTTGATCCGGCAATAGAAAGAGATGCGGCTGACAGTCTGCTGGATGTAGGCGCCGACATTCTGACCATGCATCAGGATGCCCCAGCAACCCTGCAAGCCGCTGAAGCACGCGGGGCCTACGTCATTGGCTATGACACCGATATGCGCAGCTTTGCGCCGAACTCTTTCCTGACCGCCCCGGTCTGGAACTGGGCTGCTCTCTACACCAAGATTGCAGAAGAAGTTCACAACGGCACCTGGAAATCAGAGCAGATCTGGGATGGCATGAAACAGAACCTGGTTGGTCTGGCAGAATTCAGTGACAAAGTTCCAGCCAAGACTAAAGCAGATGTTGAAAAAAAAGCAGCTGAAATTATTGCTGGCACCCTACACCCCTTCGGCGGTCCACTGAGGGATCAATCCGGCAAAGAGATTGTCCCCGTCGGACAGGTTCTAAGTGATGGAGACCTCCTTGGTATGAATTTCTTTGTAGAAGGTGTACAAGGGACAATTCCCAACTAGTGTCGAAGCTGAAGACATCCAGCAACAACCTGCTGTACTCAACAGTTTAACGAACCACCTTCGGGTATCAGCGGCATGACTACACATCTCTGCAGCCATGCCGCTGAAGCCACACACTTCAGCATGAGTCATCTTCTTAAAATCAATAATATTCGTAAAACCTTTCCTGGGGTCATTGCACTTGATAACGTTTCGTTCAGTGTCATGCCCGGAGAAATTCATACTTTGTTGGGAGAAAACGGTGCCGGAAAAAGTACCCTGATGAATGTCCTGACCGGCCTCTATCATCCTGATCGTGGCGATATCGAGTTTTCCGGTGCAAAAGTTCACTTTACCAGCCCGAGAGATTCCATGGCCTGTGGTATCGGCATGGTTCACCAGCACTTCATGCTGGTTCCTGCTCATTCGGTATTTGAAAATATCCTGCTCGCCTTGGATGGTGTCCCGAACTTCTATAATCGCAAAGCATACAAGCAAAAGATTGCGGTTTTGATCAAAGAATTTGAACTTGACCTCGATCTGGATACGCCGGTCTGGAAGCTCTCTATCGGTGCCCAGCAGTGGATTGAGTTGATCAAGTTGCTGATGCGTGATTGTCGGTTATTAATTCTGGATGAACCAACTGCGGTGTTGACTCCACAGGAGGCTGATCGCCTGTTTACAGTGCTCGCAAAACTGAAAGAGCGGGGGAAAAGTATTATTTTTATTTCTCATAAAATGCGTGAAGTTATGGAAATCTCGGATCGCGTTACCATCCTCAAAAAGGGTTGCAGCGTGGCAACCTTGTGCCGAGGAGACTTTGATGAAAATCGCCTGGCTGCGTTGATGATCGGGGAAGACAAGATTCCGGAATGGCAGAAAAACCTGCAGATGTCCGATGAAATCGTCCTTAAAATCAGCAAACTAAGCGTTCGCAATGATCGTGGCCTGGCCGACCTTGATGGCTTTGATCTGGAGTTGAAAGCAGGGGAAATCCTTGGCGTCGCTGGCGTCGCTGGCAATGGCCAGAAAGCCCTGGCTGAAGTTCTGACGGGGCTGAAGAACGCATCCTCTGGAAGGATTTATGCCGGCAGTGAAGACATCACCAACAGTGACGCGCGCTATTCCTATGTGGCCGGGATTGCCCACATTCCTGAGGATCGCAAAGCAATCGGCATTGCACCCGATATGAGCGTTGATGAAAACCTGATTATGAAGAGCTTTAAAAACGGTTCTTTCCGTACCTGGATCTTTCAGGACCGCAAAGCAATCCGCCGTAATGCCGCAGAAAAAATTGAACAGTTTGCCATTAAAGCAGGTCCAGACGGCACTCCGGTACGTTATTTGTCTGGAGGCAATATTCAGAAAGTCATTATTGCCCGTGAACTCTCGGAAGATCCTAAAGTTTTGGTCGCCCTCTATCCAACCAGAGGCCTTGATATCGGCAGCGCAGAATACGTGCATAAAGTCATCGCCGATGGCTGTGGCCGGGGCATGAGTACCATTCTTATTTCTGAAGATCTCGATGAATTACTGAAACTCAGTGACCGCATCGCGGTCATGTTTCGTGGCCGCCTCATCGGTTACGTCGATCCACGCCACACCAGCAGGGAGGAAATCGGCCTGATGATGAGCGGTGAACAGCAGGAGCATTTGGCATGAAATTCGTCATTGAACGGCGTGAAATTTCATCGCCATTATTCCGCTTCAGTGCCCCCCTTGTTTCCATTGCTGTCGCATTGTTTATCGCCGGTTTCTTGCTTCTGGCCGGACATATCAATCCTCTCGAAGCATACCGGGAAATCATTTTTGAAGCCCTCGGTACAACATATGGTCTTTCCGAGACCTTAGTTAAAACCACGCCGTTAATCTTTGCCGGCCTGGGTGTCAGTGTCGCCTTCCGCATGCAGATCTGGAATATCGGCGCCGAAGGGCAACTTTACATGGGAGCAATGGGGGCAACCTGGGTCGCCCTGTTTTCAGGTATTCAGAATCACTGGCTCATGCTTGCTGCCATGTTTATTGTCGCTTTCTTTGCAGGAGGTCTATGGGCCGGAGTTGCCGGATTTTTACGGGCACGCTGGCAAGTCAACGAAGTTATCGTCACATTACTGATGAACTACATTGCCATTCTCTGGGTTGACTACCTGGTCTATGGTCCCTGGAAAGACCCTAAAGGGTTTAATTTTCCATTGACGGCCCAGTTTACCGACAGTGCCCGTCTGGCTGAATATTTTAACACCCGGCTTCATAGTGGTTTTTTTGTTGCGCTGTTTTGTGCACTGCTTCTCTACCTTTTTATGGAACGTACCGTCTGGGGCTATGAAATCAAGGTGATCGGCAGCAATCCTAAAGCCGCACAATACGCTGGCATGAGAACCGGTGTTGCCATCTTTACCGTGCTGTTTTTAAGTGGCGCTATTGCCGGTCTGGCAGGATTCAGCGAAGTTGCCGGCCTACAGCATCGCCTGCAGCATGGCATTTCCCCTGGCTACGGCTATACGGCAATTATCGTCGCCTGGCTGGCGAAACGCAGTGCTATCGGTGTTGTCATTGTTTCGTTTTTGATGGGCGTTCTGCTAGTCGGAGGAGACAGCCTGCAGCTCATGTGGCAATTACCAGTTGCCTTTGTCTACGCCTTTCAGGGCCTCATTCTGTTTTGCCTATTGGCCTCAGATTTTTTTATTATTTATCGCCCACGCCTGATAAGGAGCATCCCCCATGCTTGAAATCCTTCTCGATGCCACCGTCCGAGCGGGTACGCCAATTTTATTTGCAACCCTGGGGGCTATCATCAATGAACGCGCCGGAATTATTAATCTTGGCATCGAAGGGCTGATGCTCATCGGTGCTTTAGCGGGTTTTTCGGGAACCTTTGTCAGCGGATCATTATTTATCGGTATTATCTGCGCTTTTGCCGCAACCTTTGTTGCTGGAAGCATTCATGCCTTTATTACGGTACAGTTACGGGGCAACCAGATCGTCAGTGGCCTGGCTTTAACTATGTTCGGCATCGGCATTACCGCGCTGTTCGGCAAACCAATGGTCGGCCAGACTATTTCAGGCTTTGAGCGGATTGCCATTCCAGGCCTGGCACAGTTGCCGGGAATCGGTAAAGCTCTTTTCAATCAGGACATCTTGATCTATCTGAGTTTTGCCCTGGTCTATCTGATCTGGTACTTTTTTTACCGGACCCGCTCCGGATTAGCCTTGCGCACAGTCGGTGAAAATCCTGCAGCGGCAGATACCTGTGGCGTCTCCGTGACCAAATATCGTTTTTTGGCCGTTACCCTCGGATCTGGGCTGGTCGGTATTGGCGGAGCTTACCTGAGTCTCGCCAGCACCCCTATGTGGATAGAAAACATGACGGCCGGACGCGGTTGGATTGCTGTGGCCTTAGTCATATTCGCCGGCTGGTCAAGCCCGCGGGCATTATTCGGAGCTTATCTGTTCGGTGGCATCACAGCCATGCAGTTGCGCTTTCAGGCTATGGGAACTACAATCAGCGCACACATACTACAAATGCTCCCCTATTTTTTTACCATCGTCGTTCTGGTTATTTCGACATTACGCCTGCAAAAAGGTGCGAGTCAGCAACCGGAAAGTCTTGGCCTGCCATATGATCGAGAGGACCGCAAATGACCGTAGCGCAGATATTATTGAACAGAATCAAACAGGATGGATCGATCAACGGTGAAGTGATTAAGGTCGATCGATTTTTGAATCATATGGTTGATCCGTGCCTCATGCAGCAGCTTGGCGATGACCTTGCTGCACGTTTTGCCGACCAGCAGATTTCCGTCATCCTGACCGCTGAAACAAGCGGTATTATGCTTGCTCAGGCAATCGCCCTGCACCTTGGCGTCCCCTTCATTTATGCCAAGAAGAAACGTCCCATCACCATGACTGAATACTTCGCCGCCGCCAGCTACTCCTTTACCAAACAGGAGTCCACCACTCTTTATGTTTCCAAAGAGGTGCTAACTGCTACAGACCGGGTGTTATTTGTTGATGACTTCTTGGCCAAAGGATCAACGCACAAGGCCATCAATGAAATCATCAGCCAAGCACAGGCGACCATGGTAGGAACAGCGGTAATTATCAATAAATCGAATCGGCGGGATGTTGAATCTATTTTAACGCTTGAGGACCTGCAAAGCTGAGCTGCACCAATAGCAAAGGAGCTGCGTTGGCAGCTCCTTTATTAGCACCGAAGACCCAACCTGTTTATTTTAGCCCCTTGATAATTGTTGTCATAAAATCACGTTTTTTCTTTAAGTAGGTAGCGGCTTCAGCAGAGGGTTTGAAATTCGGGATAAAAAATGATTCTTTCTGAACTTCCTGAATTTTACCTTCAGTAAAGATCTCTTTCAGCACCTTATCCAGATAATTAACAATTTCGTTGCTGATATTCTTGTTGTAGACAAAGAAATATTCTTTATCAAAGGTAAAATTCGTTTTCCGGTCATAGGGAATCCAGATATATGGCTCCATATACCTCATCAGTTCGTCCCGGCTGGTTTTCCCAAATCCTTGCGGGTTAGCATGCTGCATCATTTCTGCCCGAGATGTCAACCAGACAAAGCGCATCCCCTGACGATCGTAAACTGGCAATTTGGTAAATTTCTCATTGACCTGAACAGAGCCGCTAATTAAGTCAGCCTTGCCTTCAAAAAGAGCCTTATTCTTTGTTTTCTGTGCTTGTGCAGCAAAAACGCGAATCAGGTTCCCTTCCCGTCCTGGATATTTAGCTTTGATGGCATGCTTTAACGCAGTATAGCCAATTTCAGAAACAGTGCCAGGTGTAACCCCCATACGGACCTGAGTACCGGCACCGCACGCATCGATAACATCATGGATGGACGCGTATGGAGTGCTCTTGGGAACCAGGTAAGCAATTCCAGGATTGATCGCCAGCAAAGGTCCGATACGATAATTGCCGAAAAGATCTTTACGATCTTTAACCCCGTAAAGAAAACCAAGGTAGGCCTGATCATTCCCAATCATCAGCGTCTTGCCATCGGCTCCAGACTCTTCAAGTGCTGCAAACGCCTCAGCTACACCGGGAGAATCAATCGTTATCTTTACACCCAGCTTTTCTTCCAGCGCCTTGGTAACGATCGAAGAGGATTGAAACGTATCACCGGTTAATGATGCGGTAATAACTATACGAATATCCCCGTCAATGGGACCTTTGGCCTGAGCGAAAGACAACAGCACCTGGAACAATATAAAACAGGTAAAGAGTATACGAACCATCATTGAATAAACCCCGAGTTAAGTTGATCGAAAAAACGTACTCAATTTACAGTGACGAGAGCTCAGTAACCCGGGACGTATCATTCTTCATGAGGTTAGTAAACTCTTTACGATTAACCTGGCAAATAGTTATTCAGCCAACCAGACCTCAACCCGGCGGTTTTTGTCCCGACCAAGAGCTGTTGCGTTAGAAGCAATGGCCATATCCTCGCAAAAACCCTTGACCATATCGGTCTGAACACCACGCCACTGCAAAATAGTCGCAACTTTTTCGGCCCGAATTCCAGAAAGATAACAGTTTGCTTTACGCTCACCCCGACTGTCAGCAAAACCGAACAGACGAATCGATTTGTTTCTGTTTTCTGGTTTAATCAGATAGTTAACCAAACGTTCAAGGTCTCTGCGTCCGCGGTTATCCAGTTCGGAACTACCTGAGCGAAAGCGAAAGTTCAGTGATAAACGACTTGCTCCGGCAATAGCCTGACGATACTCCTCCGGAGCATTGGCAGGAACCGGTGGTTTAATTTTGTCGATAGACAGCTCTACAAAACCTGACTTTCGCGCTGCAACCTGCCCGGCATCCCCAAGGGCGAATTGAATGAAGGGGCGGGTCAGATAATTTTTCGGGTTGACTGAGGTATATAAATACAGCCGCCGAGCCAAGGGATAGTCTTCCGTCCCGATAGTGAAAGGAGTGGGATAGACTGAAGGCGCGCCATCTTGTGAAATAGCAACAGCTTTGGCTTTATGAGCATAAGGTAAGGAAACAAACCCGATACCAGCTGTGTCGTTTGCAACTTTTTCAGCGAGGGAATTGTCATCAGCAAGTTCATGCATTGTCGTTGCGAAGTCGTTATTGAATAACACCAGATGACTGAAAACACTTCCAGCTCCCGAAGCGATATTACGTCCATAAGTGTGAATGGGACCGTCAAGACGACTTTGCGGCAATTGCGACCAATCAGTGATTTTACCGGTAAAAATATCCGCAACATCCTGCTTGGATAAAATATCCAGGCCATTGACGGGGTGCAGAATAACCGTGATACCATCAAGGGCCAGAATATGTTCACTGGCAGGGTTGTTCAGAGGACCAATAGCAGCTAGTTGGCGCAACTCTTCTTCGTTAACCGGCCGGGATGACATGCCTATGTCACATTGCTCTTGTTGAAGCCCGGAAAACGCCGCTGCCGAAGTACTGGAAACAAACTCAATAGCGACATGTCTGCCATCGCCCAGGGTTGCTTCAACCCGTGTCACTCCAGGCTTATCACCTTTAACATAGCGAACATCCCCGCCAAACATTTCCTGTTGCATAAAAGCCATGGCGATCTCTGGAGCCAACTGGGATCCGATCGTTGCAGAACCTGCGACCCTCAATAGGACTTCAGCCGGCTGAGAAGCCACTTTAGGTTTAGCAGGTGCAGGCGCTGGAGCAGCGACGGGAGTTGCCGGCCTCGATGTCGGAGCGGTAGTTTTGGCAGTAACACTCTGCTGCGGATCAGAGGAGGGTCCTGCCATAAAGAAATAGCCTCCAGCACCAGCTAAAACAACCAGGGTCGCCAACGCTACCCATAACATGCCTTTACTTTTTTTGGCCGGAGCGACATCTCTCGTTTCGGGGCTAGAGGCATAAGAACCACTTGGTTCAGAGGCAGGGGCACTTTTGCCACCGTCACCATTGGTTAAAAGAGTAGCCAGTTCCTCGCGAAACAAATCGACTTCAAAATCCAATCGCTGGGCATTTGCTTTGGCTCTGCATAAAAGAAACAGACTGCCTTCGGGCAGGTAGTAAACAAAGAATTTATATTCAAGATAACGAAATTCACAACGCTCCACTGCTCCGACAGCAGCACTTGCAGCGCTGCGCTGTTGACTGAGTAGCTTGGCCGCTTTCACAACCTGGTCAAAGGCTAGGTAATCAGGCATCTGGGCCTTCACAACCTGTCCTTCGTTATCACATAAAAAGCCACCTAATACTTCTGGGAGCGAAACCAAAGCGTCTAAACAATTATTTTCAGCAGTCATAAGATCTAATTATTTCCTCACCAGAGTTGAACGGATTGCACTTTCAATAGGCTGGTACTCACAGTTTCCAGGAGTTGCTACAACCAGAGTGCGGTTGTTCGACTGAAAGTTCATACAATGACCACCGGAACCGGTAACAACCGAAAAGTGATACCCCTCCGCACCAAGCAATGCGCCCAGTTTTTTGCCAACATCGGCAAAGAAATGCCCTTGTGCACTCAATCGTGAAGCACTTGAACTCGTATCATTATCGGGATGCCCATGTTCATCTATGAGAACCGCAAAATTCACCCCGGGGATAGGACTGATTTTCTGTACGGTTTTATTTGTTGTTTCTGGCATTTTAGTCACCTCTTCTGTGACAACACCCTCTTCGTCAAGACGGCGATGACATTCAAGCAACAATTGACTCATGGACATACTAATACTTGAATGCATAGTTTTCAGGTTTGGTAGGCACGCAAAATTACCACTTCGCCAACCAAGCATCCGATAAATAGCATCAATCCCGGTAAGGTCATTCTGCTCGGCATGAATAACCTTGCCCTTATTGAAGAAAACAACCCCCTTCGACCGGTTTTGCTGAACCGACAACCCTCCTGAAAATCCATTTTGGCTGTGCAATTGAAGAATGTCCGCTAAATGAACCTTTGGCAATTCTCCGGTAAAACCTTCTTCTTGCAACCGTTCCATGAAAATCCTCCCTGTTTAGAACACTATGTGCGCGTCAATTTATGCAAAATCTTTTTTTTGGATATATTTATTGATAAGAAAACGAGTCATCAACAATCTGTATCAAGAGACAGAGCCAAACAACCTATCGTCAAAAGACATGTTTTCAGGAACAACCGTAAAGAGCTATGACACAAACCCGGACCTGATTATTTGGTACTGAAATAGTGTCGGCAGGTTAGGTTCAGGCTTCACGTCTTTTTCCTGTTTTTGATAAGCGATTACTGCCCCCTCCTTTTATTGCTCAAAAGGCTATATCTCACTGCCCAAAAGCGACTGAATCACCACAGGGGGGCATGATTTGAAAAAAAACCGCGGATCAAAAAAAACGTTTACTATCAAATCAACAATATTTGACAAATTAAACAATGTTCGATGGTAGATATTAATAAACATTCACCATTAAAACAACATTAAAATTTCCTTTTTAATGTAAAAGCGTTATTTCCGCATATTTTTTGGCTATTGCAGAATCAATATGTTACGACATCGCGATATTTGAAAGGCTCCTCACGGCGCAACGGAACAAATATTCTTTCCGGAATATCACCCGGCCAAAGGTTTATACATGTGAATACTGATTTGTCCTTCCGCAATACGGTACCGTCAAGGTCACCCTACTGCCAAGCAACGGTTTTATTGGGTGTGCGAAAATTTAGGAGAAGTGTTATTTTGATTGAGGTACTATCTCGAAAAATTAATTAACCTCGTCCATATTGCATAAAATGAATTATTCAGAGGGGCTAACGCATGAGCAAATTTATGGATCGCACAACCACTGTCGATACAGACGGCGTGGTCGATCAAAAAGTGTCAATTCGCGGTATCTCTGCGGTAAAGCAGATACTGGTGTTTTCAGGCAGCAAAGGAGGAGTAGGAAAAACCACCACCGTGATAAACCTGGCAAAAGCGCTTACGCTGCAGAGTTATCATGTCGGAATCATCGACATGACCGGCTCTGCAGAACTGGCACTGGCAGCCTCCTCCGTTTCCGAATCAACGTCACAGAAGCCACGTCAACTTTCCGGAATCAGCATCGTGTCTTTTTGCCATCTTAAGCAAAAACATCTAAAGCTTCCCGTTGCGTCCGACATGCTAAAAAACAAACTTATTGAAGTTTGCGACCAGACCTCCTGGGGAAAACTTGATTTTCTATTGATTGATCTTCCTTCAGGCTATATGGACCTGGCCCTGTTTATTGGAAAAAACCTCCCCGCATGCCAGTTTTTACTGGTCACAACCCCAGCAGCACCGGCCATTGCCGAACTCAGACAGGACATTCGTCTGCTTCAGAAGCACCACATAACCCCTCTTGGGCTTATTGAGAATATGTCCTTTTTTATTGGAGGTAACTCTGCCGATCACCTGGAATTGGTAGGTATTTTCAGTGCAGGCGGTGGACAGCGAGTCTGCCAGGAGACCTCTATTCCCCTGTTAGCGACAATCCCCATCAGTCTTGATATTGCTGCTGCCAGTGAAGCTGAAAAACCTGTTTACGAGCACTGCCCAAACTCTGAAGTCCTGCCCTACTATCTGAGCTTGACCAAACAATTACTAAGACGCTGTTTAACCTGCTAAAAATGTTCACAAGGATCTGTTTTGGGTTATCTATCTGATCTCTATAGACCCCTTTATTTCTGCACTGCCGACAACAATTAGTATTGACTTTCCAGCAGCAAAAGAGAACAATTGAACATATATTCATATGTGAGGATTTATGACCAACTCAGACGACAGCTGCCAAATTGAGTATGTCCATTCGGAAGCAGTTTCCGAAGTAGCAGCCCGCATGGCTGACGAAGAGACATTATTTGACCTTGCCGAACTGTTTAAAGCATTTGCGGATTCCACCAGAGTCAGAATTCTGCACGCCCTGTCCTTCTCTGAACTATGCGTCTGTGACCTGGCCTGTATCCTGAAGATGAGTTCTTCCGCCATCAGCCATCAACTGCGGGTTCTGCGCGCCCAAAAAATTGTTAAATACCGCAAAGACGGAAAAAATGCGATTTACAGTCTTGACGATGACCATGTCTCAGTATTATTGCAGCTCGGTCTCGATCATTTGAATGAATAGGCAGGCTTTTTTAGCTCAACACATGAACATTTGCACATATGTAACACAAAGGTATTCATATGACGATTATTTTGGAGATCATTCACGAGAGCTGGAAGATTCTGTGCTTGTCGGCACCTTATATGTTATTTGGCTTTTTCATAGCAGGTTTACTTAAAGCCTTTATTCCAGATGATTTCATTGCCAGACACCTTGGCCAGAATAAGCGCAGCAGTCTGCTGAAAGCAGCGCTCTTCGGAATTCCAATTCCCCTTTGCAGCTGTGGCGTTCTACCTGCAGCAGCCGGTATCCGTAAACAAGGAGCGAGCAAAGGAGCGACAACGGCATTTTTGATCTCAACACCAGAAACCGGAGTCGATTCCATCTCCGTCACCTATGCCCTGCTTGATCCATTCATGACGGTGGCAAGGCCCCTGGCGGCTTTTCTGACCGCTATAGTTACCGGTCACCTAGTACGGATATTCGACGCCGATAAAGAGTCCACTGAGATACCGGAACAGAATCACAATTCATGCAACTGCAAAAATACCGAAGAAAACAAAAGCACCTGTGCAAGTGGAACTGTAAAAACGAGGACCAGTGCTTCAGATCGCTTTAAAAAGGGGATGAGCTACACATTTGGAGATCTGTTTGGTGATATCGCTGGCTGGTTTTTTCTGGGTGTCGTGATTGCCGGGCTGATTTCTCTGTATTTGTCTCCATCACTGGTTGAAGACTGGCTCGGTAACCATCTTGTCGCCATGCTCGTTATGTTGGTCGTCAGCACTCCTCTCTACGTCTGTGCCACCACCTCAACACCAATTGCAGCGACGCTGGTTCTCAAAGGATTGAATCCCGGTGCGGCCCTGGTCTTTTTGCTCGCCGGCCCGGCCACCAATGCGGCGGCCATTTCAGTTATTACAAAAATCCTGGGACGCAAAGCAACTCTGATTTACGTGGGGGGGATTATCGTTACTGCTTTGTTACTGGGGATCATTATCGATGCGATTTACGGGATTAGCAACCTGACGCAAAACTGGCAGATCGGTCAACAGGGAGAGGATGGCGGGATAATCGGTGTCATCTGTGCAAGCATATTGATAGCATTGATGCTTGGCAAAAAATTACGTAAGAAAAATTCTGGCAGTTGCTGCTCAGGCAGCAGCTGCGCTTGCCAGTGAACCCTGAAGATCGGATTATGTCTAAAAACAGAGAGCCAGGAAGGATCTTGTCACGGAAAAAACCAAAGACTCACCATAGCAGCAATTGTTCATTGCCATAGAGTTAGCCTTGTGAAAATCGTAGTCATTGCTCTCTGCAGCATGTTCACTTGTCATAACATTTTTCAAACGCCGCAACCGCAACGCAGATGTTTTTTCAACAACCTGCTAAGGAATTGCTTGACAGTTTTGCCAGCATCTCTCTTGCGGAAAAAGAGCTGGGCATGGTCATTGTGGACCGGCCACTTTGAAACCTCGCCAGCGTAATTGAATAACTGCAACACCAACAAGAGTTATCAACCCTCCCAAGATCTTCTGCCACGTCAGCGTCTCATCCATAAAAACAACTCCAGACAAAACCCCGGCTATAGGTACCAACAGGGTAAAGGGAACAACGCGCGTTACAGCATACTTTCCAACCAGGTAATACCATAACCCATAAGCTGTCATGGTTGTGATAAAGACTAGGTGCAGGAAACACAACCATGCCCGGACACTGATGTGGGACAACATATCGAGTGTGGGAGCCTCGCTGACCAGCGCCAGGATGAACAGTGGTCCCGCCGCAAAGAGTCCCATCCAGGCATTTAGCGCCATCGGGTGAATCGGGCCAATCAACTTGATAATCGTGTTGCCGTATCCCCAGGCAACGACAGCAATTATGACAACGCCTAAATGGAGCGGGCGTGCTGCCAGATGCGGCTCGCCAAATATAATGAGGACACCGGCAAAAGCGGATACCATACCGAAACTCTGCTGCCGGGTGAAGCTCTCTTTCAGCAGGAGTCGCGCAAAAACTACTGACATAGGGACCCCGGCCATGGACAGAATCGCCACCGCAGAGACATCAACTCCCTGCAAGCCGAAGAAGATACCACCAAAGTGCACAGCTCCGAAAGCCCCTCCCAACAGCGCCAATAGAGGCAGCTGTTTACGGGATACAGGAAACCACCATATCAGTAACATGGCAACCGTGAAAAAGCGTAAACCGGTCAAAAAAATCGGTGGAAATTCTGCGACTGCAGTTTTTATGACGGCAATATTCACCCCCCAGAGGAGCGGCACAATGATTGCGGCTAACACATCAATAACGCTCATAACATCTCTTTAGTGGGAAATAAATTAGCTGCCATAGTCGCCCCAAACAGAATCGCTTGGATAAACATTCGAACAGTTGATAGTCGTTGCAACCATAGTCTCTTTAACAAAACCTGTAAAGATGATTGCCTGCAGTCCACCAACTGCGCTTTGGAGACGATAAAAGAAAAATCGGCCAGACATCCGTCCCGCAGTATCAAACGAAGCGAACAGGAGTAAAGACTCTCTGCCGGAACCTAAGAACAGAAAACCTCCCAACAGCAAAACACCAATATGCTGCTTTATCTGCATCAAGCCAGATAAACCGAACCGCTTATAGTGCTTCTGCAACCGCTTGCAGGAAAAATATGACGGGATATAGTTAAACGATGGAATCAGAACTCAGCTCGCAGCAAAATCCACTTCTTTCGTTCTACCATATGATCGACAAAGAGAAATGCAACTCTCTTTTTTTTACTTACAGACACTCACTATGACAAGAAAACAAAAGTGGCCGATCTGGATCATTCTCGCTATCAGCGTGTTGCTTCTTATTTTTCTTTTTGAATCTAAAGAACGGAAAAGTACTGCCACCATAATGAACTTCGGCGGAGGACCGCAAGGCAGTACCGCTCAGAATGTTGCTGAGGAGCTGGTCTCAATCCTCGACCGGCAAGATCATTCCGTCACCTTTCGAGTGAAACAATCTGCAGGGTCATTTACCAACCTGCTCGGCATTGAAAAGGGAAAGTTGCAATTTGCCCTGGCCAATGCTGAAGACAGCTATAATCGTCTCTCCAGCCCAGGATCCCATCGGCAACAAACGCCCGAAGAAGCGGTATTGCTGGTCCGGCTGTTTGGCACTTATGTGCAACTTTTCGTCCCTAAAAGCAGTCCGGTCATATCACCAGAAGACTTGGTGAATAAACGGGTCGCCATCGGCAGTTCGGGATCAGATTCTGCCAGATGTGCACGCCGCTATTTCCAGGCCCAGGAGCTGTGGCATCGGATTACCCCGATTTATGTCGGCTATGAACGTGCTTTACAGGAACTGATTGATGGCACTGTTGAAGCGGTCTGGTTCATGTCAGGCGTCCCCAATGACTCCGTCCGTGAAGTAAACCGCAAGCATCCGTTGCGGCTGATAAACTTATGGGCCGGAGTGCCAACGTCAGCAGCAAGTCGGAAGTTTTATCAGGATTTTCCTTTCTACGATATTTCCGTACTACGCCCCAATAGCTATCGTGGTCAGGAAGAGATAGTTTTTACGGTTGGTATGTCCACCCTCTTGTTTGCCAATAAAAGACTCAGCGATGACTATATTTATCAGACGCTGGACACCATTTTTACCCACGAGAACCTGCAACAGATCCATTCTCGCTATCCTGCAACAGAAGAGATGGGAATCATGAATACCCTAACTAAAATGTCCCTGCCGATGCACCCGGGGGCGGTCAGTTTTTTACGCGATCATCTTTAAGCTGTCCGATCCCCCTTCTTACCCTGTCGTTCACAGAAGCAGGTCTCCTCTCTTGCCTGTCTGGCAGTTATTGCTTATCCTGTCTGCAATCACCCTTTACCTGGCAGGATCTTTAGCATGAAACAGATAGGTGTTTATTGCGGCTCCCAAACAGGGCGTCAGCAGGATTATCAGCTGTTAGCCAAGCAATTTGCAGCAACGCTTGTCAAAACCGATATTGGTCTGGTCCACGGTGGTGCCAGGATCGAACAGTTTATTCTGCCAGCCCATCATTACTTACTGGGCAGCGCTGACAATCCAGAAAAACTCCTGGATCGCATGGGCAAGCTGGCACCCGTTACTTCGACACCAGGCCTGACCCGCGATGAAAGCTGAACAGCCACCGCAACATTCCGTTGAGATCGATCATGAACATTCAGACTGGGTCGCAATCCCTGCCGGGTTGACGGCCGGGAAAGATACGCAGCCATTGACCAGAAAACAGATAAAAAACTGGCCTCTGGTTCTGTCCGCCAAACAGATCCCCTGGCGCTCAAGGCAAAATATCGCAAACCAATGGGAGATAGAGGTTCCTGCCTCACACTACTTAACTGCCTGCCGGGAATTAAACCAATTTGAAGAGGAAAACCGCAACTGGCCACCACATGTCAACGCCGTTGAAACTTCTGAAAATACGGCTGTAACCATCTGGGTGCTAATTCTGTTAGCGCTCTTCCATAACCTGACAAGCCAGCAGATACAATTGCCACATTTTCCCGCCATCGACTGGTTCAGCATCGGCACTGCCGATGCACAGAAAATTCTGGCCGGCCAATGGTGGCGAACCATCACAGCTCTGACTTTACATTCAGGAGGTATTCATCTAAGCGCCAACATTCTTTTCGGTGGCATAATCATTATTCGCTTGGCCCACTTGCTTCGTTCCGGCCCCGCCTGGTTCCTGATTCTTATAAGTGGCGCCCTGGGTAATTTTCTCAATGCCCTGGTTCACGGACGTAATCATCAATCTATCGGCTTTTCCACTGCGGTATTTTCTGCCCTTGCCCTGCTCTGCATCTGTACCATGACATTGCAGCGCACATCGTCCTGGCGCCGCTGGCCGCTCCCTCTCATGGCCGGGTGTGCCCTGTTGGCCCTGCTGGGAACCAGTGGCGAACAAACCGACCTTGGCGCCCACCTGTTCGGCTTTATCAGTGGCATCATCTGCGCGGTGATTGCTTTAAAAATCACTATTCCAGATTTTATTCGGGCACGACTGAACACCCTTTTAAGCCTGGTGACTGCGGTAATGCTGCTAGGTGCCTGGGCTCTCGCCCAGTTCTCAGGAAACTAGCATGATCGCAAGCGCGCGAAATACTGATATCTTGTACGATATTTTTTGTACAATTGCGATTGCGCAGCCTTAAGCTGCTTTAGTCTCCAAAAGTATCTCCCGCACGGTTTTGGCCAGCACCTCAAGAGAAAACGGTTTATCAAGAACTTTTACAATTTGCACCTCGAAAAGATCATCTGCCTCAATACTGTCGGCATAGCCGGTCCACAACAGAATCGGGAATGTTTTTCCTGCCCGCCTGAGTTCCTGGGCCAATTGAAGCCCGTTAAACTCGGGCATGGTCATATCAGTAATCAACAGATCGACGGGCTGTTCACCACTAACCATGTCCTGACAGGCCCGGAGGGGATCATTGTAACTGACGGTCCGATAACCAAGTCGCACAAACAGCTCATCACTCATACTGGTGACTGTTTTTTCATCATCAACAACAACAATCAGTTCCCCCTTCCCGGCAATAATTTCGTCATTGGTCACCTTTGGCTGAACATTGGCATCTGTTTCCGGCAGATAAATGTGAAACACCGCCCCTTGCCCCGGTGCACTTTTTAATTCTATGGCACCACCATGAGCACGTACAATGCCATGGGCCACAGCCAATCCCATCCCGGTGCCTTCACCTGTTTTTTTCGTTGAAAAAAACGGTTCAAAAATCCGTTCAGCAATATCTTCCGAAATTCCGGGCCCAGAATCTTCGACAGTCAGGCAACCGTAACAACCCGGCCGGACATTAAAGATCTCTGCCTTTTCTTGTGACAAGTTGGCGCGCTGAACCTGGATTTTCAGGACCCCGCCGGTCTCATTCATGGCGTGACCAGCATTGGTGATCAGATTCATAAGAATTTGATGGACCTGACCCGGGTCTGCCAAAACCTTTACACCTGGGTCCAACGACGTTTCAACAGAGATTAATCTGGGCAGGGATGATTGATGCAAAGCCAAGCTTTCTTTGACGATATCCTCAAGAAACAGGGGTTCACGCACCGGTTCGGCCCGCCGGCTAAAAAGCAAAATTTGGGCAATAAGCTTTTGGGCGCGCTCACCGGCCAGAATAATTTGGTTCTGGTACTGTTCCAGCTTTGATCCCGGCTCACAGGTCAGAGAGCTGAGTTGGGCAAAGCCCAGTACTGCAGACAGAATATTGTTGAAATCATGAGCAATACCTCCGGCAAGGGTCCCGAGAGCTTCCAGTTTCTGAGCTTGAGCCAGGTCCTGTTCAAGTTGCCGCCGCTGCTCCAATTCCATTTTCAGCGTCGCAATCATACTGTTAATAGCATCTGCCAGATGATCAATTTCATCCTCACCAAGCAACTGCTTCTTAACCGTTATGGGTTCCAGAGTTTCTATTTTCTGCAGTTCCATAGCGCGTGCGTAACGTTCCACCCGGACCAGACGCTTGAGTGCCTGGCGATGAAAAAGCAGATAAACAATTGCAGCGACTCCGAAAATACTGAGGAAATTGGAGAGCAGAAGCTGAGGGAAATCTTTGAAAATAGCCGCTGGATACTTTTCGTAATGAGCCTGAAGAATTATAACCCCGATTTCAGTACTGCTGTTGGTGACAGGATCGAAATGAAGAATCATGCTGCGGTGTTCAAGATAGGGGTCCAGTCCAGCTTCACCATAGCGCTGACAACGATTTGCCGTATGGTCACAGACTTCAATGTAACTTAGGGTATGGCTGGTCTGGTTTTCGATGATCTTCTCGACCATATCCCAGTCGTACAGCCACACCGCTTCTCGAATTGATAACTGGGCACCCCGTTCAAAGTTGGCAAATTCGCTCTGGATATTTTTTTTGCGCTGCTCCAGCCCCAGATACTCTTGGTATAAACTCACAGCCACAACAATCAGGGCACAGGTCAGGATTGTACTCAATAATAATTTAATATTGAGCCTGGCAAACATCGATCTGGCAAAACCTTGCTTAACCATCTATGTCAGTCCTTTATTATGCAGCTCAATCCGACAACTCCAGGGCAGCCGAAGTGAAGTAGACTCTAAAATCTCAAAATAACCACAGTCAACGTTAGCCCGTTCGCTATCAAACGTTCGGAACAGTAAACTATTCTATCGGAAATATTCAAAGATACTAGGCGTTTAATAAACTAAATCAGAAATAAATTAAATCCCACAACCAGGTATTTCCCCCACCCCTCTCACTTTCACTGCGGTTTTCATGCTAAAATGGTCTATCAACTAGCGAAGGAGGGTTTGAATGTCAGCTCAAAAACGTTTATTCCCCATAAGTATTGCATGCATGTTGCTTCTGTCCCTAATCCAGCCCGCAACAGCAGCGAATATCTTGCAGGCCAAAGACATCCCACGCATCACCCCAGCCGACGCCCAGCAGCTGCAAAATCAAGAAGACATCACGTATATCGATACGCGGAAGCCGGATCAATGGCAGACAGCTACAGACAAAATTCCCGGGGCAATCCGCGTGACAACCTACAGCGAGCTCTACGCTTTAAAAAAGGTACTGCCAGCAGACAGGGCAATCATAACCTATTGTACCTGACCGAACGAAGCATCCAGTGCCGGTCTGGCACTGACACTATTAGAAGCAGGATTTACCAGGGTCTGGGCTCTCAAGGGCGGGTATGCCGACTGGAAACAACACGAGCTACCGACAGAAAAAAAATAAGACAACTGGAGGTTTGACACCATGAAAGACAGTCTGAAACCGGGGTTGACCTATGTGCACAGTTACCAAGTTCCAGTCTGCAAAACGGTTCCCCATCTGTTTGAAGAAGCAGAGCTTTTTCAGCAGATGCCGGCCGTTCTGGCAACCGGGTTCATGGTCGGCCTGATGGAGTGGGCCTGCATGGAAGCCATGGCCCCTCATATGGACGAGGGGGAAATCAGCCTGGGGGTCTATGTCAATGTGTCCCACCTGGCACCAACGCCACCAGGAATGAATGTCCAGGTTGAAGTCACCTGCATCGCCGTCGAAGGTCAAAAAACCAGCTGGAATCTGATTGCTAAAGACGAAAAGGACATCATTGGCAAAGGAACACATGAACGCTTCAGCATAAATCGTGATAAGTTTGCTAAAATAGTTGCAAAGAAAAGTACAGAATAGTTTTGTCTTAAATGAACCTACCTAAAACGTTGTGAACCGAAAGGAGAAGACTATGACTGAATGGAGTTGTGACAACCCGGAAGAACATTGCGACCTTCATGCTTGTCAACTGAGCGCCAAGGAACGCAATCCTGAAATTGAAAAGATATTTGAGAATCCCCGCTACCTATGTACCAACTGCGGAGCTAAAGTGCACGATGCAGGAAATGTCTGCCGTCCCAGAGAAATATAGCTTTCAAACCACAAATGATCTGTTAAAAAAAGCGGGCTCTGAAAACAGAGCCCGCCGGATTCGCTGAGATTACAGAATTTCCAACACTTCAAATTCGTAAGTCAATTCTTCACCAGCCAGTGGATGATTGGAATCCATTTTTACTTCACTGTCGGTCACGTCAATAATTGTGACAATGTAAATATCGTCATCTTCTCCGGTGACTTCCAGTTCCATCCCCGGCTCAGGAATAATGTCGTCAGGCAATTCACTGCGCTGAACCGTAAAAACCAGTTCAGAATCATAATCGCCAAAACCGTCTTCAGGGCTGATAGAGACTGTCTTCTTTTCACCAACCTGCATCCCGATCAGAGCTTCTTCAACCGGAATATAAAAATCACCAGAACCTACGACCAGTTCAAAAGGACCATGCTCATGGCAGCAGTCATCATCGTGACATTCGTCCCCTTCATGAGGATAGGTACTGTCAATGACAGTCCCATCATCAAGGGTTCCGATATAATTGATCAAAACTTTATCTGACTCTTTTACTGTTTGCATATTCACTTATCCTTAATAAAAACTATAAACACAATAAAGCGGCGTTGTAACACACCCGTAAAAATAACTAAAGATCAGAATCTTAAATTATTTTGCGTCGCAGGAGAATACCTACTTTAACGGTCAGGTATCTAATTAAATAGATAAATCACAATCAGCAAAAATTCCGTCGTCATATTCCGTTTCTCATTTCAGCGTATGTGAGGTTTCAACATGGCTCACCAGCCCCGGAAACCTGGCTATTACCACCTCGCACAGCGCCTGAACGTTACCGACCCTGATCAATGTCCCCTGCGGCAAGAGAGTCAGCGTCTGTCCGTTTGAAGCCCTGGCTTTAGCTTCGGCCAACGATCTCTGCCAGCTCAATACATGTCGGCATCGGGCTGAGTCTCTTCAAGCCAACCACATCAACAGAAATCACCCGCCCAACAACCCGTCGTAACAAAGCTTCAGCCCTGAAACCAGCAGCATGCCATAAAGAAAACGATAAATCGTCGGCTGAGAAATACGCTGCATCAACAAATAACCACAACGGACTCCTATCGGAGCCAGCGGAACAAGAACCAAAGAGGTCAACAGGTTGGCGGTATCAAACAACCCAAGCAGAGTATAGGGAACCAGCTTGACATAATTGACAATAGTAAAAAAAACAGCCATAGTTCCAATCAATACCGTCTTATCGAGATTCAGGGGCAGCAGATAAACCGTCACCGGTGGTCCGCCAGCATGAATCTGGGCACTGGTAAACCCGGATAAGGCACCCCAAAAATATCCCTTCCAGCGGCGGGATCGGTTGATATTTGGTGTTGATCGCTTGAGTAAGTAATTGAGAAAAAAAACGATGGCAATCACTCCGATCATTAATTTCAGTGTTCTTACCGGTAACAGGTTCATGGTTGCCACCCCGACAACAATGCCAACCAAAGCAGCCGGAACCAGAATTTTCAATTGTTCACGGTCATAGCGCCGCCGAAAAGTATGTATCGCAAAAATATCCATAACACACAAAATCGGGAGCATAATTGCAGCTGCCTGAACCGGGCTGATTACCAGAGATAACAGTGGAACAACCACAGCTCCTGCTCCGGGTCCCATGCCACCCTTCCCCATGCCATACAACATGACTGCGGGAATCGCAATAGCATAAAAATAGGGATCCGTAATCAAAGAAACACTCATAATCTCATCCGCTTCCGGGCAGAACCGTTCGTTCTATTCCGGCATCCAAAGCTTCATAGCCGAAATAATTGATCAGCTCATACAGCTCAGAACGTGGCTGCATTCGTTCCAGCGTTCCGGCAGCGGTCTCTTCGTCATGGAGTTGCCGGTAAAACAGCTCCATCGCCTTGGCCGCAATCCTTAACCCGGATACCGGCCAGATCGCCATGGCATAACCAAAATCGGCAAATTGCTTAAAACTGAATTGCTCCGTACGACCAAACTCAGTCATGTTGGCGAGCAGGGGAACACGAACAGCGGCGGCAAAGGTACGGAAATCGGCTTCATTGCGTAACGCTTCCGGGAAAATGGCGTCTGCCCCGGCAGCCACGTAAGCCTTGGCCCGGGCAATGGCGGCGTCCATCCCTTCCTGGGCAAGGGAATCGGTCCTGGCAACAATTTTCAGATCCTTGCGGGCTCTGCTGGCTGCATTGATTTTCTTGGCCATATCCTCAACAGAAACCAGCTGTTTACCATTCAGATGACCACATTTTTTCGGCAACATCTGGTCCTCCAGCTGAACAGCTGCTACACCGACATCTTCCAGCTCGCGCACCAGTCGCATCACATTGAGAATCTCCCCGAACCCGGTATCACCATCCACCAGTAATGGTAAACGAGTCACCCGGACAATTGCCTTAGCCCTGGCTACCAGCTCTTCCATTGTGACGATACCCAGGTCAGGCAACCCCAAAGATGCGGTCAGAGCCGCCCCGGACAGATATAAAGCTTCAAACCCCGCCTGGCGCGCCAGTAGTCCGGCAATTGGATCGTGAGCGCCGGCAATAGGCAGGAAATTTCCTGACCGCCAGCGCTGTGCCATTTGTTCTCCCAGTCCGGTTGGCAAGGGTTGCTCTAGCCAGGTAGGCAATTCACTTTGGCCTGAATGTGTCATCATCATACTCCTGATCTGTCAAATAAGGGCAGCATAGCCATCCTGTTCCAGCTGTTATCTATCACCCTGTTGGCCGTTGAAAAACGTCTGCCAGGAGGCCTGAACATGACGCTGCATCAGCAGGCAGGCCAATTCTTCATCATTTGCATAAATAGCTTCTGCAATGCGTTGGTGCTCCAGAAAAGCTTGAGCTCCCCGCCCTTTTACAACACAGTGACTGCTCCGCAATAACATCAGCTGAGGGTAAAGCTCATTGGCCAACAAATTCTGTATCAATGGATTAGCTGCAATTTCGGCCAGAACCAGGTGAAAATCACGATCCTTTTTTTCCTGCAAATAAGCACGATCCGGATGAACATTAATCACCTGAACATGTTCTTTCAGCAGCCTTTCGATTTTTTGTTTTTCTTGTTCCCCAGCATTTGACGCAGCCAAGCGCGCCACCTGCCCTTCCAATGCTTCACGCAGCTGATAAAAAGCTTTACCTTCAGCAAGGGAAAAAGATCTGACCTGAGCACCAATATTCGCTGCGGAGGTCACCAGTCCAACCCCTGCAAGCCTGCGCAGAGCATCGCGGATAGGGCCGCGACTGACGCCATATTGCGTGGCCAGGTCAACCTCCCCCAAGCGCTGCCCGGGTCGATATTGCCCAGAAATAATGTGCTCCTGGAGCTGTTCAAATATAAAATTGACGCTCAATCGTCGCTTAAAGGCTGTCATCAAAAATACCTTTTCCAGAGGAGGATGACACAGCATACCACACTATTGTTAACAATATCAGGAGTATTCTTAACAATCCCCCTAAAAAATGGCAGAAAAAAGAGTCATTGTTGACAATATAATTAAATTGTCGTTAACACAGCAAATCCAGCATAAACCTTTATTGATGGACACAGCAAGAGCGGGAGACATACCCCCTGTCAATGGAAACGGTAATCAGTGATGAGACAGAAGAATGTCATGGTCATGCGAGAAGAGATTTTAAGGAAGAGTACGCTATTAAGCCTGAATGGACTCAGGACTCCAACCACTGATAAAGCTGGGGAATCTCATAAGGTTTGGTAAATATTTCACAACCGAGATCTTTGGCCAGCTGCAGATCACTACCGGACCAGCTGCCGGAAATAATTGCCAGGCGATGATCGGGAACATCAAGCCCCTGGGATTTGAGCTTTTTGAGAAATTCCGCACCCGTCATACCGGGCATCTGGTTATCAGTGAGAATAAAATCAAAATGATTATTGGTGAGCTGATTACTGTTGGCTTCAAAAAATTCAGCCGGATCGGAAAAAGATGTGACATTAATATTTTTTGCTCTTAGGATTTCGCTCAATAACGTTCTGCATAACATGTCATCATCAAGAACAAGAGCTGTCTGTTGCATGTAAATCCCCTTTTATTATTGACTATAACAATCCGGTTGGGAAATAACCGCGCTACTTACATTGCAGAAAACACGCTTTCTGCTAGCCCGCAAACTGTCCAGCCACAAGGAACAACGGCAATTTATCACCTAATCAGAGCAACAGTTTAAACCCTTCATCTGACAAATTTCTTACTCAGAGCATCTCCGGAGATACCATGCGCTATTTTCTCAAAAAAATGCTCCACATTAATCCAAGGCAGGGAACAAAGCTTCAGACTCTTCCCCTTAGAGCTCCGCAGCCAAAGTTTCGTGAGCAAGGCATGCTGCGCCAATAATACCAGCCTGATTCTGCAAGTAGGCAGGGATCAGCTCGGCCTGCGCCGACAGAAAAGGCATAAACTTCTCACTTTTACGACTGACACCACCACCAAGGATAATAAGGTCAGGAGAAATAATACGCTCAATCTCGTTAAAAAACAGATTCAGGCGCTTAGACCAGGATTGCCAACTCAGCTTGTCTCGCTTGCGCACGGCCGCAGCAGCATAATGCTCGGCAAATCCTCCTTTGAGGGGGAACGCTCCCAATTCAAGATTGGGAAATAACTGGCCAGCGGAAAACAGGGCCGAGCCGATCCCGGTTCCCAGGGTCAGTACCAAGACCGTATCGTGGCGCCCCATGCCGTTTCCGTAGCGCATTTCTGCGACACCGGCAGCATCGGCATCATTAACCACCCGACAAGGACACCCCGTAACTCGGCAAAGAAGATTCTCAACATTCACACCAATCCAGCCAGGATCAATGTTCGCGGCCGTCTTAGCAACCCCGCCGCTGATAACCGCCGGGAACCCACAGCCTAGCGGCCCCTGCCACTGAAACTGACGTACCAATTCGGCAACGACTTCAGCCACCGCACTCGGAGTGGCCGGTTGTGGAGTCGACAATTTCAAGCGCTCAGACATTAAGCCCCCTGTCGAGGTGTCAACCAGAGCCCCCTTAATGCCGCTGCCACCAATATCAATCCCTAAAATTTCCATTTCGCACCTTTTCAGAAGAATATGTTGTCAGTGCTTCAAATCACAGGCTCCATGTCGGCACTCATCATCAACTTTCGGCAACAGGTGTCTGTAACGTGCAAACACCGAGTAAGCTCCGCGAGACAATAAATTAACCCCCGGAAAGCCAATTACCGCACTCAGAAACCGATATGCGGAGCACTCAGGATAAGCCTGCCAGATTGCTATAAAGGCATCAACACCAGTGTAAAAGGTCCCTTCAATGTCCCGAACATGCAGCCGGGCCATAAACTCGGACTGAGTTTTCCCATAAGTTTCAGCACTGAAATCCTCCGCTCTTATATTGATAAATAACAGATTGCCGCCATGATCATATTCACGGTATTTTGCCATTTCTGCCGAGCAGACTCTACAGGAACCATCATAAAAAATCTGCAATGGAAATTGCATCATTACACTCCTTTAAATCAAAGGTTGTTTTTTCGACTTTTCCATTTTACCAGAAAGACGTTCCGCTACGCGACAGCTCGACAAATATTTCATCTCTTCAATTTTAATAAAATTCGCCTTCAATTATGTTATTGTCAGAAAGAAAGAAGGTTATATGACACAGAACAACGACCAACCAAAATCGATCTTCAGTGGCGTTTTCACTGGCTATCTGATCCTGATCCTGCACCTGGCGCTGATTGTCGCACTGACAGCAACAGTGGTCTTCCTGAAAAGCCTTTATGATATCCGCTGGCTGCTGCTGACTGCCGGACTGATTCTGATCGCCGGGTCCGCCGGGTATTTCTACCAGCGGATTAAAAAAAGCAATCGCAAACTGGCAGACATACTAAACAGCCCGGCTCTTCAAGGTCGCTCGGTTGAAATCAGTTTGCTGGGCGGCATGGCAACGTTTAAACTGGGCAACACCAGCAGCGTAACACCGCGACAGATCCTTATTGACGAACATGGCAATGATGTCAAGCAACTGGAAATGACCCAACCCAGCCGCCTGAGTAATCTATCCGAGCTGAAAAAACTGTTGGACGGTGACCTTATCACCAAGGAAGAGTTCTTCAGACTCAAAGGTGAAATCATGTCCGCTAGCGCCACGCCCCATTCGGCAAAAACCGAGAATGATTATATGGTTATTGAGGATAAAATAAGAAATTCGTGATTTTTTCAAAAAATGTGAATTTTTTATTTGCAGTCTAAAAAACTATAGTGTAAGGTTCGCTCCGCATTTGACAAAAATGCCTTGCGGGGCTGTAGTAGAGTCGGTTACAACGCCGGCCTGTCACGCCGGAGGTCGCGGGTTCAAGTCCCGTCAGCCCCGCCATCTTAAAAAATCTCAGGGCGAATAGCTCAGCTGGGAGAGCGCCTGCCTTACAAGCAGGATGTCGGGGGTTCGATCCCCTCTTCGCCCACCAAAAATAGAAGCATCTTGCTGCTCGCAGTAAGATGCTTTTTTTGTTTGTGACGCCCCTGTGACAGTGACTGCAAAGGCGTCAGATCCCCGAGGGCATCTTGTGGCCACTGTTCGTTGTATTCGATTATCCATCAGGAGATGGTCTCCCGCACTTTGTTCAGATTGCGCAACAAATACAGGTCAAGAATTTCGTCTCGATAGGTTTTATTAAACTTTTCGATATACGCATTCTGATTCGGCTTACCGGGTTGAATATATAGAACCGTCATCCCATACTTCAGCCCAAGAAATAAATTCACCACTGAGAAACTCAGGATCACGGGCAGTCCACGCTCCAAGCGAAGTCGCTCATAAAATCCGCCGGCCAAACCTGATTCGGCTGATACGGCACCTGTAATGGTTGCTTTATCGCTTCGCCAGCCGCTTTTTTTTGCGTGGCGCAAACATTTCCAGCATTTCCGCCGGCGGCTTTTCTAAGTCAAAAGATCTAATATTTGCGAATCTCCTAATAGAGACCGAAAATTCTTTCCAAGAAAGATTTTCTAATATATGAAAGTCTAATATAATTTATGGGTTGTCACACTTTTAGTAAGTTATAGAAGCCCCCCGAAATATCCTAGACATGCCTGTCTGGATTTGGGATAGGGCTCACAATTTAGAAAGTAAACGCACTGCTGTGTCATAAGGATATGACGAATCATCCCAGGATACTATGAAATCCCCCCTCCCCTTCTATTAAGTGAAGGAGATATTTCAATGCAGATAACAAGACAGTTTGCAAAATTTGTAGATAGCTTGAAATATGATGAGCTGCCTGCAGATGTTGTTCAAGCCGCAAAAGAGCGTATTCTGGACAATCTCGGTGCAGCCGTAGCAGGATATTGTAACTGGGAATTCAGAGAGAACCTACTAAAAGCATGTGCACAGCTTGGTGAAGGTAAATGTTCTGTTATCGGCAGATCCGAACGGAAATACCCTGCGGCAAGAGCCGCCATGATTAACGCAACTTTCGCACAAGCAAACGAACTTGATGATGGACACATATTTGCGGGAGTGCATGCTGGATGCGTAATAGTTTCGACTGCCTTCGTTATTGGCTCAATAGCTGGCAACAGCGGTAAAGAGATAATTAAGGCAGTGGTTGCTGGATATGAAATTGTGTACCGACTAGGTGTAGCTATGTGCCCTCACCTGATTCTCAAAGGATTCCATCCCACATCTGCTCTGGATGCGTGTGGTGCTGTTGCTGTTACAAGCATGCTGCTGGGCTTGAGCGAAGAACAAATAGTTAATGGCATTGGGATGGCAGGCTTGTATGGGTCGGGTTTAATGGAAGCTACAATATCTGGCCAACAGTCGAAATGTATAATGTCCGGGAATGCTGCAGCAACCGGGGTTATGGCTGCATATTTTGCCCAAAACGGCATAATTGGCACACATTCCGTTTTTGAAGGGCCGAAAGGTCTATTTAACGCTATGAGCCAAGATGTTGATACCGAAAGAGTCATCAAGGGTCTTGGAGAAGAGTACAATATCTGTAATACCTACAGTAAATTTTATCCAACTTGTCGACATGGCCAAGCGGCAATAGAGGCATGTCTGGTTTTACTTGAGGAATATAAATTCAACTATAAGGAGGTAACGTCTATTCATGTCGGAACATACCAGGTAGCTATTGACCTTATGGGGAAAATATATGAACCAAAGAATGAAGGGGAAGCCAAATACAGCATTCCTTATGGCATAGCTCTTAGCTTGATCACTGGAGAATTTGCCCCTCAATATTTTAAAACGGAATATTTTACTCAGAGTCGATATTTGGACTTTGCAGCCAAAGTAGATGTCATTCTTGATGAAGACATGCAAACTGCTTACCCCGAACAACGAGGAGCAAAGGTAAAAATCTACCTATCTAATGGAAAATGCCTAGAGAAAACTATTTTTCACCTAAAAGGTTCACCTGAAAATCCAGCAGACCTAGAAGCTCTAGAAAAAAAATTTATTCTCAACTGTAAACCTCTTTTAGGCCACCAAAGTGCAAGAACAATTATGGAACGTATTCAAAATATTCAGTCGGAGAAAAATATAGCAAATCTCTATGAGAAGTTCTGCACTCATAAGGTCCCCTTGTGAGACTTCATACTGCGCTATAGCTTATTCTCGTTGATCACTAAAATGACTATCGGCCAATAAGTAGATATGTTGTAGCAGGCCTCCAATAGAAATGTTTAAAAACGGAAATATTCGCTCCGGCAACTAAGGAATTTCCACTATGCCCTGGTTTTCTCTTGGAAATAAGAAGAACATTCTTGCCAGTCCGTGTCGCCTCGATAGCTGCTGAAAGGCCAGCCCCCCAATCACCAAAACATATTTTATATAGAACAAATTCTCTCTGAAGATGTTTGCTTTATATGCTGAATAAACGACACTCTAAGTCTTACGTTAGAAGGATAAAGCCACGATCTCCCTAACACCTACGTTTTTGCTACACGTAAGAGACCTTCCTGCATGACAGATGCTATTAATTTTCCATTTTGCTCAAAAAATTGTCCCCGAACCAATCCTCTAGAGCTGCAGGTATTAATGCATTCCATTGAATGAAGTAGCCATCTCATTCCTGAATAATTGCGATGAAACCAAATGGAATGATCGAGGCTTGCAGTAAAAATCCCAGGACCTCTAAATTGAAAACCATGAGTTTCAGCAGCGGTCCATAGCAAGCCGAAATCTGAGCAATATGCTAGAGCGGCCTGCTGTAATAAAATATTTTCAGGAAAGCAGTCCATCATTCTTAGCCACCAATGTTTTATTTGTGGCTCTTCCTCATAATGAATAGAATTGGGAACTGGGCGGATATCCACCCTCATGACTTCTTTCGGAGGACGTTGCTTAGCAGAAGAGTCTCCAGAGCGACACAACTCTGGTAAACAATCAGGGCCAACGACAGATGGCATTTTAATTTGATAATCGAAATGGCTATCAGGGGCCAAAAATGAAGCCGTCAATAAAAAGATACGACGATTATTCTGCCATGCTGATACCTTTCGCGTTGCCAACGAACGCCCATTTCGAACATATTCGACAGTGTAGTCAATTGGACTTTCAAGATCCCCTGCATGCAAAAAATTACAGTGCAAAGAATGAGCAGGATGTTCAACACACGTATACCCTGCAGCAACAAGACCCTGGGCAATCAATTGGCCACCAAAAACTCTTCCAGCACCCAGTGGAAGGTTATGTCCTCTATAGCAGGTATCACTTATCTGCTGCAAAGACAGTAATTCATGTAAAGTCATTAAGAAACCAAGCTTTTTGTTTTAACCTGAATCCGTGAGTTAACAAACTTAAAACTGTTTTCGATCTTTGACAATCAGCTGATTTTACAGTGCTTTTCTGCTATTCTTGAATCGCATCGAATTTCACCCAAGGAGTTTTGGTTGTGACATTTCCCCGGTTCAAGCTTGAGCAGTCAAAGCAGGAATTTTACACCTCTCAGTCTGGCCTGGCTCTGGTCGGTGTGGCATTGAATCGCTATACCTCGCTGGCTTCGCGGGTCGATAAAGCGGCTCCCAAACGGGGAATCGCCACGTCCGATGTCCTGCGCAGCTATCTGGGTCTGCTCTGTCAGGGTAAAAGCGATTTTGCCGCTATCCATCCTTTTTTTGAGGACGATGAGTTTTTTCGGACCTCGTTGGGGCTAACCAAAACGCCCTCACAGGAAACATTGCGGCAGCGTCTCGATCAGTTCGCCGAGGTCTTGCGGATCATCGTCGACTTCTGTTCGGTGGAGTTTCTCAAGAAAGCCAAGGCACAACTCTCGCCATTGTCCACTGGGCATATGCCTCTTGATCTGGATGTTTTCACTCTCGACAACTCGGACACCAAGAAAGAGGGTGTCTCCTACACGTATCGAGGCTTTAACGGTTACGCCCCTCTTGGTGTCTGGCTGGGACTGGAAGGCTGGTGTTTGGAGATCGAACAGCGTCCCGGTTCCCAGCATGCTCAGGAAGGATTTATCCCTCTGCTGTTACGGGCCTTGCACAAAGCCCATCAGCTAACCGACGCCCCACTGCTGGTGCGACTGGACAGCGCCCATGATGCCCTGGCGACATTGATCGCCCTGAAAGAGCAGAAGGCCGACTTCATCATCAAATGGAATCCGCGCAACACCGATGTTCCGATCAAAGCCACGGAAATCTTTGCCCACGGCAAGCTGGTGAAAGACACCAAGGACGAACGGATCGCCATCATGACGGAAACGGTTGAACGGACCTACAACGATGGCGAGGGCAAAGACAAAACCATCAAGGTACGTCGTGTTCTGCGTGCCTCTGAGCGCTGGTTTGATCGAAACGGTCCACTTCTGGTTCCCGATATCGAGATTGAAGGCTGGTGGACCAGTCTCTCCAGCAACAAGGAGACGATCATCGAACTCTACAAGGGGCATGCCCTGTGCGAGCAGTATCATTCCGAACTCAAGACCGACCTGGATCTGGAGCGGCTGCCATCGGGCAAGCTTGCGACCAACGCTCTGGTGATGAGCTGTGCCGGGCTGGCGTACAATCTGTTGCGGGCCATCGGCCAGGTCGGTCTGATGGACAAAAAACAGGCCCGTCGAGCCAAACAGCGTCGGCGCCTCAAAACCGTACTGCAGGATTTGATGTACTTCGCTGCCCGATTTCTTCGTCACGCCCATGGCTTGATGCTGCGATTCAGTTGCCATGCGATCAGGCAGGCACAGGCTTTCATCAAGACCTATGAGCATTTTGCCTATGACTAATGTCGAAACGCATCAGTACAGTGCTGAAAAATACCGCGGCCAAGGACGTGCACAGTCACGCACGTCCTCAATTTACAAAGGAGCAAGACGAACGAAAAAATAATCAGCTGAATTGTCAAAGAACGTAGCTACCTGTGCTCATCGGAGTAGATCAGGTCAGCTTTGAATCAAAATTGACTGCGAAAATGGGTTCGCAGGCAAAGCGTGAAAGTGCCGACTGGCTACCTCACGGATTCAGGTTTAACAGAAAACATATTTAAAAAATGACAGGTCAATATCACAAACAACACCGTACAACTGGTCGGAAGTAATCTCTTCAACGTAAAAGCAGCTACGGAATGATTTTTAAAACTTCATCTACAGGTTTCCGACCACTATGAATTGGCATGGCTGCAGGCTTTCCTATTGGAATAATTGCTGACAATATATCACCGTCGGAGATTCCAAGTAATTGTTCAAGCTCTTGTCTCGCGAACAATGGTCCTGTCATCCAACAACCGCCGAACCCTTTTTCCCACGCCGCCAAAAGAATCAACTGGACAACGGCTCCAATTGTCTGCATATCTCCTCGCGCTCTTAAATCAGCCACAAAATCTTCATCATATCCTGCTTTGGCCATTAAAAAGTCCGTCTTGCTCTGAAAACGTCCATTTGCGGTTTTAACAATAAGAACAACAGGAGCTTGTAAATAAAATTTCTGAGGGGAATAAGAAGGCCGGCAAAATCCAGATTTTTCTTCAACTTCATCTAAGATAGACTCTGCTTTTCTAGCGACAACATCTGCAATTTGTTTTTTTAATTCATCGCTCCGAACAGCGATAAACTCCCAATGTTGCCCATTTCCAGAATTGCAGGCATTTGTAGCTAGGGATATGATTTCTCTTAAGTCGTCATCTGAAACAGGATCTGAAGTGAATTGACGAATAGTACGCCTTCCGACAACAATCTTTTTAAAACTCATAAAGCCTCCATTGACGTATGAATTATATAATCAAGCCCTGCCGTTAGAAATTGAAACGTCCTCCCAAACAGGCATCATCACCCCCAGGTAAGCATGATGAACCGATAGCCGAATTCAGATTTTTCCAAATCAGTGAGGAGCCTTTTGCACGAATTTATAATCGCCTTGAATTACAGCAAAACTTCAGCAGTGAGCCGTTCATTTTGGCAACAGTTATTCAATCCAAGCAACTCGCGCACTTCCACTAGACGGAACGCATATCCGCTGAATAAAATACCTATATAATCCCCCAGAGTCAACAAATTCACACAGAAACGAGAGAACATACAATATCTGCTTCATAAATGAGACAAGGATGGAAAAAAATACACAGAAGAGACACATGCAATTTCTTATTTTCTAGGTTCGCTTATTTTAGAGAGCCTTTATTGGACGAGATGCACGGTGTTGATATTTTACCGACGTTGATCCCACAGAACACCAAGACGTCCTAGAGATAAATACGGTTAATTTTACGATGTCAATTCGACGCATACAGTCCTCAGCAGATCAATTAGATCGAGTTTAGGCTTTGAAAGAAACGACTCTTTCAAATAAACTACTGACAGAATATTAGTTTCATGGAGGTCTGAGATCGAAAATAAATTTAGTTTGCCCTTACCAAGATTTATCTTATTAATTTCATTAATATTATTTTTATACATAGATAAACAGAAGCTTGAAGCTAAATCCTGATTTGAAATAAGGTAGTGAATATCCTGATGAGTAGATTCCATTATAATATTCAGATTTATATTTAACTTTTTAAGATGTGAATCTATGATATTTCTTGATTTGTAGCCTTTTTCATTAATTACAAAGGGAATATCATTAAAATCTTCTAAATCAACCTCTTTGCAAGCTTTATATTTTTCCCATGAGTTAGAAAAATATTTCATCAACAAGTTATCTGATATAACAAGATATATATTCTCTTCTATTAATTCGACGATTTCAATTTTACTTGACTTTACGTTTTCAGATCCTGAAAGGTACATATCAATTTCATTATTCAGTAATTTTTTTTCTAAAAAAAATGAATTTCCATAAATAATGTCAAGCTTTATATTCCGATACAGGGCATTAAACCTTTTCAGAAGAATAGGTGCCAAAATTCGATATCGACCTTCTGTCAATCCTAAAGAAATACCGACACTTCCTTCTTCATTAATTTCAGAGAATTGAGCCATTAAATTCATCTCAATTTGGTTAATTTTTTTCAGAGATTCCAGCATTATCTCCCCAGCCGGGGCCAGTGACAACGATGGTTTTCTATTAAAAAGCCTTACCCCACATTCATTCTCTAAATTTTTCAGATATGCGCTTAATGCTTGATGGGTCAAAAATAGCCGTTTTGCAGCTCGTGAGATATTTAATTCTTGGGCCAAAATTAAAAAATATCGGTAGTTATTGATCATAACATTCCTTCCCTTTTTTTGATCTACATCAATGCCATGATCAATCCTCGATCATTCAACCTGAATCCGTGAGTTAACAAACTTAAAACTGTTTTCGATCTTTGACAATCAGCTGATTTTACAGTGCTTTTCTGCTATTCTTGAATCGCATCGAATTTCACCCAAGGAGTTTTGGTTGTGACATTTCCCCGGTTCAAGCTTGAGCAGTCAAAGCAGGAATTTTACACCTCTCAGTCTGGCCTGGCTCTGGTCGGTGTGGCATTGAATCGCTATACCTCGCTGGCTTCGCGGGTCGATAAAGCGGCTCCCAAACGGGGAATCGCCACGTCCGATGTCCTGCGCAGCTATCTGGGTCTGCTCTGTCAGGGTAAAAGCGATTTTGCCGCTATCCATCCTTTTTTTGAGGACGATGAGTTTTTTCGGACCTCGTTGGGGCTAACCAAAACGCCCTCACAGGAAACATTGCGGCAGCGTCTCGATCAGTTCGCCGAGGTCTTGCGGATCATCGTCGACTTCTGTTCGGTGGAGTTTCTCAAGAAAGCCAAGGCACAACTCTCGCCATTGTCCACTGGGCATATGCCTCTTGATCTGGATGTTTTCACTCTCGACAACTCGGACACCAAGAAAGAGGGTGTCTCCTACACGTATCGAGGCTTTAACGGTTACGCCCCTCTTGGTGTCTGGCTGGGACTGGAAGGCTGGTGTTTGGAGATCGAACAGCGTCCCGGTTCCCAGCATGCTCAGGAAGGATTTATCCCTCTGCTGTTACGGGCCTTGCACAAAGCCCATCAGCTAACCGACGCCCCACTGCTGGTGCGACTGGACAGCGCCCATGATGCCCTGGCGACATTGATCGCCCTGAAAGAGCAGAAGGCCGACTTCATCATCAAATGGAATCCGCGCAACACCGATGTTCCGATCAAAGCCACGGAAATCTTTGCCCACGGCAAGCTGGTGAAAGACACCAAGGACGAACGGATCGCCATCATGACGGAAACGGTTGAACGGACCTACAACGATGGCGAGGGCAAAGACAAAACCATCAAGGTACGTCGTGTTCTGCGTGCCTCTGAGCGCTGGTTTGATCGAAACGGTCCACTTCTGGTTCCCGATATCGAGATTGAAGGCTGGTGGACCAGTCTCTCCAGCAACAAGGAGACGATCATCGAACTCTACAAGGGGCATGCCCTGTGCGAGCAGTATCATTCCGAACTCAAGACCGACCTGGATCTGGAGCGGCTGCCATCGGGCAAGCTTGCGACCAACGCTCTGGTGATGAGCTGTGCCGGGCTGGCGTACAATCTGTTGCGGGCCATCGGCCAGGTCGGTCTGATGGACAAAAAACAGGCCCGTCGAGCCAAACAGCGTCGGCGCCTCAAAACCGTACTGCAGGATTTGATGTACTTCGCTGCCCGATTTCTTCGTCACGCCCATGGCTTGATGCTGCGATTCAGTTGCCATGCGATCAGGCAGGCACAGGCTTTCATCAAGACCTATGAGCATTTTGCCTATGACTAATGTCGAAACGCATCAGTACAGTGCTGAAAAATACCGCGGCCAAGGACGTGCACAGTCACGCACGTCCTCAATTTACAAAGGAGCAAGACGAACGAAAAAATAATCAGCTGAATTGTCAAAGAACGTAGCTACCTGTGCTCATCGGAGTAGATCAGGTCAGCTTTGAATCAAAATTGACTGCGAAAATGGGTTCGCAGGCAAAGCGTGAAAGTGCCGACTGGCTACCTCACGGATTCAGGTTCAAATCATAAGTCCAATAACAAAAAGACTGTTAAAAAACAAATCCAGTTTTTCTGAAGAACAAAAACGGGACATGGCCAGATATCAGATTAAAAAAATAATCAAGGTTTCAAAAGATCATATAACAAGTCTTTCTGTCCGACGCTGCTATTTTTTTTTGCATCCATGCAAGGATAATGTGCTTTACGGGTTTTTCTTAAAATGCAATCTTTCCTTCGAAAAAAAACTGCAGTAAATCAGAATTTTATTTAAGAGTTGCAAAACAAAACTTAAGACCTTCGTATTTAATTACTAGCAATTAAGGGCCCTTTATTGCTTTGTATAAATTATAAACCAATAACGGAAGGATTTAATTTCATGAAGATCAAATGTTTAGGGTTGATATTGGCAGTGCTTTCTTTGACAGCCTCCACTTCACTGGCCCAACAGGAACCTCGAATTTTTGCTGACGGAGCTCAACTTCAAGTGGTATCAAGAGATGGCATAGGCTTTAACGAAGGCGTTGTAGCGGCGAAGGATGGCAAAATTTACACCCTTGGCGTGACTTGGCTTAAAGAATCGATCAAAAACGGCGTAATTTACTGCTACGATCCTGCCACCGGAAAAACCAGCGAATATATGAAACCGTCAGGTTCAGCGCTCGGACTACATTTTGACAAAAACAACGATCTCATCATTGCATCGTCTGACACTCGTGGCGGCCCACAGGGCATTCGCCGCCACAATTTAAAAACCGGAAAAACAACTATTATTACAGACAGCTATAAAGGAAAGCACTATGTTGCGCCAAATGACGTCACCAGTGACGCAAAGGGCAGAATCTATTTTACCGATGCTCGCTACGGCGGTAAAACACTCACCTGGGAACTACCCAATGCTGTCTACCGTGTCGATACTGACGGAACGGTGACTCAAATATCAACCGACATTTTCCGCCCTAACGGTATTGAAGTCTCTCCTGACGGTAAACATCTTTACGTTGCGGCAGCTAATGAAAAACGACTCCTGGCAAACCCACTTGGTCCTCTTGAGGATAAGTTTGGCATTGAGCATGGCGGTGTCGTTGCTTATGATCTTGATGAAAATGGCAACATCTCCAATGGCCATGCAATTTTCAAACATGAGCACTACAATGTTGACGGAATGGCAATGGACACCGATGGCAATCTCTACCTCGCCATTCATAATGGTAAAACACCTCCGGTCCCAGGTGAAATCATTGTCCTCGATCCCATCAAAGAAAAGGTAATCACAAAACTTATCCCACCGGAGGGAACCAGGCCAAGCAATGTGGGCTTTGGTCGTGGTGATGATGCAAACACACTTTACATTACCACTGGGTTGGGCATGCCCTGGAAGCTGCTGAGCATCAAAACCCTGCATCGTGGCTTTTATCAAGAATAGAAGAGCTCGACCCAACACAAAACACGATAGTTCAATGCTCCCCCATCCCCTCAATGGGGGAGCATATTTTGAAATTCCCATCACGCTAGGAGCAAAACCGGCAACTGCCATGCCATGAATACGTACTTTCGGCATAACCCTTTTTACCTATTATCAGCATCTCCTCTACAAACTTGAAGATAGCGATATCCTACAGCCTCCTAGAAACCTACCTAAAAGGTTTCGCCCAAAATCTTATTTGCACATAAACATAATAAAAATGCGGCACTGAATTCCACTCATCAAAATATATATCCGCCTAGTAAAATATAGTAGAATTTCTCCAAAATCAATCTATTGATTTCTTAAAAAAACAACACAACAACAAAAAAGTAATTTACAACGAATTTTCAGTACTATACCTAAACAAAGCCCCAATATAAATACCCTATTCAATCTATTTCACAAATATGATAGCCATAAAGCCACAGCCATCAATCATACTGTATTTTGTATTGCAAAATCTACTTTCGCCTGATAAAAACATATTCACCAACAGCCCTGCTCCCAATAACCCTTCAAGGAGATTTATCAAAAGGAGATCATATGGACGGCGAAATGACTTGGCCCTCAAATGCCACTATTTGCGAAGTTGGCCTAAGAGACGGCATCCAAAACGAAACAAAAATACTAAGCGTGGAAGAAAAACTGGAACTACATGACGCAATCATAGACTCAGGAATTAAAATTATAGAAATTGGATCTTTCGTTCACCCCAAGGCCGTCCCTCAAATGGCCAATACAGGTGAACTTGCAAAAAAGATGAAAAGAATTCCGGGTGTTGAATATCGAACTTTAGTGCCTAACCTAAAGGGCCTTGAACGTGCAAATGATGCCGGTATCACAAAAGCCAAACTAACCGTCAGCGTCAGCGAAACCCATTGCATGGCAAACTTCAACCAAAGCCCCCTGGAAATGATGGAAGGCTTCAAACCATGCGTTGAATTTGCAAGCAAGCACAATATAGAGATATCAGGTGCGCTATCCTCGGCATGGGGATGTGCATGGGAAGGGAAAATTGCTATTTCCCAGCTTGAAAAAATAACAAAAGCATTTCTAGATCTGGGAATCACAGAATTGTCACTTTCTGACGCCACAGGAATGGCAAACCCACGGCAAATCTATGAAATCGGAGGATACCTGAAAAAAAAATTCCCAAAAGTCCAATGGGTTTTGCATCTACACAACACACGAGGAATGGCCCTCGCTTGTGTCGTAGCGGCACTTCAAGTTGGGATCAACACATTCGATGGAGCCTTTTCAGGCCTAGGCGGATGCAACTTTATACCTGGAGCAGCAGGGAACGTATCTACAGAAGATCTCATCCACATGCTTGAAGAGATGGGCGTCTCAACAAACACAGACCTTTTAAAAGTAATAAAAACGGGGAAACTCGCACAAGACCTCTTGTCCAAAGATTTCGGCAGTTACGTCCTGCAGGCTGGGCGAAACACAGACCTCGTCCAACAAAAAGCGACAAAACAAAACAATAATTAAAATAGCCCCCTCCCAACATCCAAAGGCACTTATAAATCCATTAAGTGCCTTTGCCACACACGCCACAGAACAGTTATTAGCCGTTCAAACCTTATTCCACCCAGTGAAACTAGTTCCCACTAAAGCAAATCGTTCAATAAAACATCCCGGACACAGCGAAAGAGAAATCAACTTTCATCAGTATTTTCATTAGCTTTCACCCCATCATAACACTATCCGAACTTTCTTGATTAGCAATTTCACCGTTGCTATACTTCCATTTAATGGTTTTGTATTTTATTCAGTGGAATTTTACTTTCATATTACGCGCAATTCGGTGGAGGAAACATGACGCTATCAGAACACTTTGCGGCATACGCCTGCAGCAATATTCTGCAAGGTAATGCCACTACCATCACAGAAGTTAAATCTAGAATTCTCGACTACATTACTGTGACAAGTGCAGCAGAAACCTATCTGGACTATGCCTCCCTTATAAAAAAATATGCCCAAACGCTTACATCCAAAACAAGTACCTCACCTAGCGAACTCCCAGTAAATATCTCTGGTTTCACCAACGGAGCTCTCGCACATGCTCTTGATTACGACGACGGTCACCTTTGGGCCGGAGTCCATGCAACCGGTCCTGTCATTGGTGCAGCGTTTGCCTTAATTAACAAACTTAACCCTACCGGATTAAAACTACTTGAGGCCATAACTGCGGGTTATGAAATTGAATACAGGTTAGCAAAATCACTTGGCAAGAGTCATATCCAAAAAGGGTATCACGGAAGTTGTACATGTGGAGTTTTCGGTTCCGCGATAGCTGCTGGAATAATTTTAGACCTGACCCAACAACAAATGGTTTATGCCATCGGACTGGCAGGGCTTGCCTGTGCTGGATTTCGTCAACCTCTAGCAGAAGGCCAAATGGCAAAACCCATTCAGGTTGGCTATGTAACAGAGCGAGGTATCAATGCAGCACTTCTGGCCAAAGTCGGTATTGAGGGTCCCGTTCAAATTTTCGAAGGGGGCAGTGGAATCCTTCCCATCCTTTCTGACCGCCCTAAAGAAGAAATAATTTCCGAATGTCTCCACGGGCTTGGAACAACTCACCTAATCAACGACACATACACAAAATTATATCCCTGCTGTAGATACACCCATTTTGCAATAGAGTCATGCTTTGAAATCCGTAAAAAGATTAAAAACCTCAATGACATCAGCAATATAGAGGTTAACACCTTTGACATCGCCTATGAGGCGACAGCACCTAATGAAAATCCCCAAAGTGCCGCCCAAGCACGCTTCAGCATTCACTACTTAGTAGCAGTCGCCTTAATTGAGGGGTTTGTTGGTCTTAAAGATTTCACCTCGGATGCAATAAAGCGGCAGGAAATTGCAGCATTAGGGAAAAAAGTAACATGCCACTCTACAAAGGAATGGAATGACATCTATCCAGATATTCGCGGGGCAGAAGTCCGAATCACTCTTAAAGACGGCACCGTCTACTCCCACAAAACATCAAAATTAGCCGGCATGCCCGGAGATCACGAAGCCGCACCTCGAAAGTTCCAAAACACATGCTCGGCCTTCTTTTCAAAAGAACAAATGAATCAGATCGAATGCTTTGTCAACACCCTGCATTCACGTCCAGAAACATATGAAATCACAGCACTAATCAGCAACCGAAACGAAATAGAAGAATAAAAGCCATTCGGACAGGAAAGGAAACAGCATGAACATTGTACAAAAAATTATTTCTTCCCATATCGAAGAAGGAAAAACACTGCCTAACGTCCCCGGGGAGGAGGTTGGACTCGTTATTGACCAAACCCTAACCCAAGACACTACTGGAGTCCCGGCGTGCTTATCTTTTGAAGCAATGGGACTTGAAAGAGTCAAAACTCAGGTTTCTGTCAACTATGCCGACCATAACACCCTGTATGTGGGCTATAGAAATGCAGACGACCACCAATACCTCAGAACAGCTTCACAAAAATACGGCATGGTCTTTTCACCTGCGGGTACAGGAATTTGCCATCAATTGCACCTTGAAAATTTTGCGAAGCCTGGCTGCACACAGCTCGGAGCCGATAGCCACACTCCAACGGCTGGAGGCATTGGTGCCCTTGCAATTGGTGCGGGAGGCCTATCTGTCGCTATGGCAATGGGAGGGATGCCCTATTACATATCCATGCCCAAAGTGGTACGGGTCACCTTAACTGGAGAACTGACTGGCTGGGCCTCAGCAAAAGACATCATTCTTCACCTATTGAGTGTACTTTCAGTAAAAGGTGGCGTGGGGAAAATATTTGAATATGCAGGGCCAGGGGTAGCGACTCTGACTGTTCCTGAGCGCGCCATCATTACAAATATGGGGGCTGAACTCGGAGCAACGACTTCAATATTTCCTAGCGATGAAATGACTCGCCAGTACCTCGCCTCAATGGGGCGAGAAGAGGACTATACCCCCCTCAGCGCGGATGAACATGCTATCTACGATGAAGAAATTGTCATCAACCTATCATCCCTTGAACCACTCATTGCGACCCCTCATATGCCAGACAAAGTTGTTCGGGTTGCTGATCTTGCGGGATTAAAAGTCGAGCAAGTTGCAATCGGATCTTGCACTAATTCATCGTATGCGGACCTCAAACTAGTTGCTGAATTATGGCAAAACAACCAGTGTGACCAAAACCTTGATGTTCTCGTTGCCCCAGGCTCTAAAATGGTGGTCAATTTACTAGCACGAGAAGGGCTTTTAGAACCAATCCTTGTTTCAGGTGCACGACTTCTTGAATGTGCGTGCGGTCCCTGTGTAGGAGTTGGGGGATCTCCCGTTTCCAAGGGAGTCAGCATCAGAACATTCAACAGAAATTTTGAAGCCCGTAGTGGAACGAAAGACGCCCAAGTTTACCTCGCAAGTCCTGCTGTGGCAGCAATGGCAGCCATTCACGGCCAAATCACTGATCCCGCAACATGGGGTGATGCTCCCAAAACTGCGCGATTACCCGAAAAAGCACCACACACCAGGCATCTTTTCGTGATGCCAGCAAATGATCCCAAAAGTGTAGAGGTCCTATATGGACCTGGGATCAGCAAAATACCAGTAATGAATGCTCCTGGCGATACCATTGAAGGGCCAATACTGATCCGTGTCGACGACAACATAACGACCGACCACATTCTACCTGGCGGTTCAGATGTCATGGCTCTTCGCTCAAATCTTCCTGCAGTATCTGAGCATATTTTCGGACGGATGGACCCCGGGTTTGCTACCCGAGCCAAGGAGGCCGGCTGTGGGGTGATTGTCGCCGGCGAAAATTACGGCCAAGGATCAGCTCGTGAGCATGCAGCATTATCCCCCCGATATCTTGGAGTCCAAGCTGTTATCGCAAAATCTTTTGCACGTATACATCGAGCAAACCTCCTAAATTTTGGGATCTTACCTTTAATCCTTGAAGATCCCTCTGATCATAAAAAATTAGAACAAGCAAAAACCGTAACGATTCCGATGACCAGACTTATTCCTGGACAACCTTTGAAAATTTCAGTGCAAGGGGTTGGAGATATTTCTGTCCACAACGACCTATCCGAGAGGGAATACGCCAGCGTCAAAGCCGGTGGAGAACTCAATCTTGCCGCAAAGAGAAGTTCCTGAGAGCAGCGTTTGCCCAAAGCTAGCTACACAGGACCTGCACCTCACATGTAGCCCCTTTTTACAGGGGCTACAGAAGAAATAAATAAACTTCATAAACGCAAGGAGAGACAATTTATGTCACAAGTAAATGGCTTCAACATGAAAGGTATCAGCACCAAAATCATTCGAGGCGGTTCGTCAAAAGGAATACACTTAGACATTAGAGACCTTCCCCCAGAAGGTCCTGAAAGAGATGATGCTATTCTAAAAGTATTTGGTTCTCCAGACATGCGCCAAATTGATGGCCTTGGTGGTGCAGACAAACTGACCAGCAAACTTTCCGTAATGGGCCCTCCAACTAGAGAAGATTGCGACATAGATTATTTATTTGGACAAGTCAATATTGCAATGCCAAAAATTGACTGGAAATCCAATTGCGGAAACATTTCTTCCGGCGCCGCTCTCTATGCTGCTTTGGAAGGTAAAGGACAAAGAAAAGGGGACATGATGGAAATCTATGTCCACCAAGCGAATACCGGTCGTAGACTCAGGACACTTGTTCCCATGAAAAACGGCTACCCTGCAACCGAGGGAGACTTTTCTATTGGCGGTGTTCCCGGAACTGGGGCGGAACTCGTTTTAGATTTCTACGATTTTGCTGGATCAGCCCTAGGAGGTCAGATTCTTCCTACCGGTAGTCCAGTTAACCGTTATAACATTCCGGGTGTTGGTCCTTTAGATGTCAGTGTTGTAGATTTTGCCAATTTACACTTTTTCGTTCGTGCTAGCGATATCGGACTTGACCCTACCCGCTCAATTTATGAGTTACAAGAAGATCGCGAACTGGTTAACCGCTTAGAAGCAGTACGTAAAGCCGTATCCAATGAAATTGGATTTATCACCGGTCCAGACGCTGATGAACAGCTTAAAATCAGTATGAACCCTCTTATTTTCGCTGTAGCGCCACCCACAACTTATACTGCTACAAATAATTTTGTAGTTGAGAAAGAGTCACAGAACATCACATCACGCTCTCTGGCACGATTCGCTTTTTCTAAAGCTTACCCTGGATCAGGATCAGCCGGAACAGCAGTTGCTTGCGGCATTAAAGGCACCCTTGCCAATGAAGTATTTGCAGATGAAATTACGGATGGCAAACCTTACTCTGTACGTTTAGGCCATCCTGGCGGGGTCCTTGAAGTCATTGCAGAAATATCACAAAAAGAAGATTCCATTTCTGTCACTAAAGCACAGCTCGGCAGAACGGCACGACTGATCATGGAAGGAACTTGTTACATCCGTTAATATTGGTGTAAAAAATCCTTGTCGACCCGGCATTTCATGCCGGGTCGATTTTTATTTAAGTCCTCCCAAGCCAACAACAACCTTTCACCAGATGAAATTAGCTTCTCACTAAGCAGCATTTCCCCCAAAAGCCCCTTATCGCACAAAAGAATACAAAAACCAAAACACCGATATTACAACGATTTTTAGAAATCTAGCATCCCTTCAAACATCTTGAGCCAAATCTAAATACTTGCTATATTTCATTTAGTGGTTTCAACTTTTATCAAATGAAATTTCTCCATATTGTTTTCGCCTTGCAAAAAAACTTTTGCCCCAGGCCAACCTTAAAAGATAGGGAGAACAGAAACATGATTAAATCAGTTGACTTTAATAAGCTATATAAACAATTCCCACATCTCAAAAAACAACCAATTTCAAGACGTATCTTATTAGAAAACGTTGTCAGGAAAGATCAAAAGTCTCCTCACCGAGAAGAGACTATTGAAGCTCTCGTTTACGGGGGCCCCACCGAAATCGAATTTTGGCCATCCCGTATCATTATGCAGGATTATGCAGGAATGCCTGCGTTGATTGATCTAGCAGCGCTAAGAAGTGCAGCAAAAGACATGGGGGCTGATCCCAACTCAATCAATCCCCAAGTCCCTGTCACCCTCGTAGTCGACCATTCTGTAATGGCAAATGAAACTAGACGGGTTGATGCTCTCGAAATCAATTTAAAGGATGAATTCAGAACAAACGTCGAGAGATACACCTTTCTCAAATGGGCATCAAAAGCCTTTAAAAATTTACAAATCGTTCCACCTGGCCAGGGCATAATTCACCAGGTAAATACCGAGCATTTTGCCACAATTGTGACCGAAAAAACGCATCACGGAACTCCTTGGCAATATCCAGACACTCTCATTGGAACAGACAGTCATACAACAATGGTTAACGGTATGGGAGTCTTAGGTTGGGGGGTAGGTGGAATTGAAGCTGAATCCGTTATGCTAGGGGAACCCATATCAATGGTGGCCCCTGAAGTTGTTACGGTCTGGCTCGAAGGAGAAGCGGCTAAGGGAGTATTAGCAACAGATATTGTTCTTAGCCTAACAGAGATGTTACGCAAGCAAGGTGTTGTTGGGAAGATAATTGAATTTTGTGGTCCTGGAGTCAATTCATTATCTACGACAGATCGTCTAACGATCTCAAATATGTCCCCCGAATTTGGCTCGATGGCAGCTTTTTTCCCTGTCGATAACAAAACCCTTGGTTACCTCACCACCACTGGTCGATCAAGATATCAAAATAAACTCGTAGAAAACTATTTAACCAAGAATAGCCTATTCTATTCTCCAGAGTTCCAGCCAGAGACCGACTTTCAACTAAGTTTCAACCTAAACGATGTCAATCGGATTATAGCAGGCCCCAAACGACCCGATGAAAAAAGAAACTTACATGAAGTACCAAAGGCCCTTTACGAGTTAGGCGTTAGGAAAGACCACAAGAATTCAGAATTTTTATCCTCAGGCGATATTGTCATTGCAGCAATAACCAGTTGCACCAATACGGCAAATCCAGAAGCAATGATAACCGCTGGACTTTTAGCCCAGAATGCCAGGAAGCATGGCCTTACTGTAAAGACTTCGATAAAAACCTCTATAGCTCCGGGGGCAAAAGTTGTCACCTCCTATTTACAAAATTTAGGCTTACTAGAGGATTTATCAGCATTAGGATTTAATGTCGTTGCCTATGGCTGCACAACATGTGTTGGCAATTCAGGAGAACTGACCAAGGAGGTCTTGGACGTATTAGAACAAAAAGACATTCTAGTGTCTTCAATATTGTCAGGAAACAGAAACTTTGAAGGTCGTATTCATCCCAAAATAAAGGCTAATTTTTTAGCCTCTCCACCACTAGTAATCGCATATGCCATTGCTGGCACGATGAATATTGATCTGGAGAAAAGTCCCCTCGGCATATCCAAAACAGGTCAGCCCGTTTTCCTCCATGACCTTTGGCCATCCCAAGAAGCTATAGCAAACGCACTACATCAAGCAATTACATCAAACATATTCATTGAAAACTACAAAACAGTGCTGGAAGGAAATGCTGATTGGGAAACCCTCAATGCTCCAGAATCTGATGTTTTTCCATGGAACAGTAAGAGTACCTATCTACAGAAACCTCCATTTTTTGAATTGCCACCATTATTTAACCCAGGCCGCTCAATTTTAGACAGAGCAGTCCCATTGGCAATACTAGATGACCATATAACGACAGATCATATCTCTCCGGTTGGACGAATTCCAGAGGATAGCCCTGCCGCCAATTACTTAATAGCAAAATCAGTTTCGCCTCAAGACTTCAACGCATTCGGTGCACGTCGCGGAGAGCATGAAGTGATGGTCAGGGGAACGTTTACAAATATTCGCTTGCGTAACCATCTCGTGAGTCGAGCAGGAGGATGGACCTTAACGACTCCAGAGGACAAAGAGACCACGATTTACGATGCTGCCATGACTTACATATCTCGTAAACGGGACATCATATTGTTTGCCGGCAAACAATATGGCGCAGGTTCTGCGCGGGATTGGGCCGCAAAAGGGACAAGGCTCTTGGGTGTAAAAGCGGTTATCGCCGAAAGCTTCGAAAGAATACATCGTGCGAATCTCGTTCGCATGGGGGTTTTGCCTCTTCAAATAGTTGGAGAGAAAGCACTTTTCGACCAAGTAGAACTAAATCACCACTCAGAAATATCAATTGAAGCTGCTGTCAACGACATCCATCCATTTGCAGAACTTAAAGCTGTCATCATCAACCATAAGGAGGAAAAAAAGGAATTTTTTGTAAAAGCAATAATCGAAACAGATGCTGAAAAAGATTATTTGCTGTCTGGAGGCATCTTACCCCATGTAGCAATGAAATTTTTATCGCACTAACAAACATTCTATTCATTGTGAAAATGAATTTTATTGAAGGAGAAAAAAATGTCTTTTCAACCCTTAAAACGATTCCGGGTTATTGATCTGACGAATGTGCTATCTGGTCCCTTTTGTGGGCATCTTTTGACCCACATGGGAGCAGATGTTATCAAAGTAGAAGTCCCAAGATCAGGAGATCTTGCACGTCAGTTAGGAGCAGATCCCGATCTCAATAGCAAGAAGATGGGAGTTTCATTTTTAGCACAAAATGCTGGAAAAAGATCAATTACTATAGATCTGAAAGCTGACGAAGGGAAAAGCTTATTCAAACGTTTAATTAAGTCAGCAGACGTTCTGGTGGAAAATTTTAGACCAGGTGTCATGGATCGATTAAAACTCGGCTTCGAAGAATTAAAGCAGATCAACCCCTCACTTATCTATTGCGCAATTTCTGGTTTTGGTTCTGAGGGACCATTAAGAAATAAGCCCGCATATGACCAAATTATTCAAGGCATGTCTGGCGTAATGAGCATCACAGGAGCCCCTGAGACAGCTCCATATAGAGTCGGATATCCTATTGCAGATACAATTGGCGGCATGAGTGCAGCGTTTGCAGTTTCATCCGCGTTAGCAAGTCGCAATGGAGAACAGGGAGACGCTGTTTTCATTGATGTATCAATGCTAGCGTCAACTATGTCGACAATGGGATGGGTAGTATCCAATTACCTCATCGCCGGCAAAGAACCAAAACCAATGGGAAACGACAACTTCACTGCAAGCCCATCAGGTACATTTAGTACTGGTAAAGGGTTATTAAATATTGCTGCCAACAAACAAGAACAGTTTGAAGCACTCTGCCAAGCAGTTGGGGTCCCAGAACTTGCCTCTGATGCACGGTTCTCTGAACGGCAGAATAGATTAAAAAACAGGGCAGAATTGCAAACCATTTTAGAGGCAGCCTTAGCAACTAAAACTGCGACAGAATGGGTTGAGATTTTTACTTCTGTCAGCGTTCCTTCGGGTGAAGTTTTTTCAGTACCTGAAGCATTAAACAATCCGAACTTAGATCGTTCAGAAATCATCGGAACCTTTGAGAATGTTGAAAACGTGGGTAAAGTTGAGATTTTTAGACCAGGGTTCAAAATTAATGGTTCAACTCCTTCAGTAAAAACCCCTCCTCCTACATTGGGTCAGCATACAGAAGAAATTCTTAAAGAGCTTGGCTACTCGCAACAGGAGACAGATCATTTAAAAGAGCGTCACGTTATCTAAAACGTATAGATATAGGGAGTTTTACTTGAAACTCCCTATATCCAGCCTGATTAGAGCTGTTAACAAAATATTGGCTAACACAATGAGCTCAATATCTGGGAGATACTACACTTATTTCGAATAAGAATTCTTAATGCCCTTAGGCGAAAGTCGTGTAAACTTTTCGGGCTCCGGATTTGCCTTTTAAAATTTCGCGTCCCATTGAACCACTGCACTATCAAGAAGAACAGATCCTTCCAATAAAAGTTCCTACCAAAGACAAAAGCTCATATAGAAATAAGTTTTACGCAAAAATTAACAATCATTTTTCTGGGCTATGCAACATCAAAGAAATGTCATATAATGAAAGTCATTTTTACTAGGCCCTGAGTATATTTTTTGCTCAGCCTTCGTAAAGAAAACTTTGAGTATGTTTACAATTATCTCAGTATAAGCGTTCTTCAATTCCGAGCCTCGGAAGAAACATATCTCTTCATCATCGCTAGAGCCCACAATATCTTTGCTATAAAAATTAAATGCACACTCAATTAGGAGGAATTATGCCAAAAGAAAATAATAAGTCTCAACCATCTGTAAGAGCCCTGGAAAGAGGGCTAGATATCCTTTCATGTTTCCAGGGAGCAACAGATCCAATCCCATTGACGACTATTGCAAACTCTGTTGAATTATCATTAAGTACTGCTTTACGCATACTGGGAACCTTAGAAAATAAAGGATTTATAACTCGTCAAGAAGACACAAAAAGATACAGTCTTGGCCCCAAATTACTAGGACTGGCACCTACTGCGCAGAGGATGAATAGTCTTTCAATGCTAGCACTCCCATTTATGCAAAAGTTAAATGAAAAATATGATGAAACGATAACACTATACATTCTTTCAAATATGCAAAGGGTTTGTATTCAACGAGTTGACAGCAGTCAGACACTACGCCAAGTTATTCCTATTGGTGACATATTACCTATTGGAATAGGGGCGGGAGGAAAAGTACTCACAGCTTGGCTTCTCGATAATAAAGACATCGACTTAGAGTCGATTGCTCCTACATTTACACCTGCAATCCTAAAGCAGGTAAAGGAAAATGGCTATGCCACCAGTTTTAATGAACGTGGTGAAGGGATATACGGTATCGCGGCTCCAATCCGTGATGCGTCAGACACTGTCGTTGCTGCCCTCTCATTATCTGGGCCTACCGCAAGATTTGACCTCGCACAATTGACAGAACTTGCGGAAGCAGTTAAAGAGACAGCAAATGAAATCTCCATTGCTCAAGGATGGTCTAATTTAGGATAAATAAACAAAGAACAAACAATCATATTCATAGCAAAAATCGATAAAAAAATAGCCTTTACTAGAAACTGAGCAATCTAGTAAAGGCTATAAGAAATCATTGATACCATGCTGATTAATCTTACTTAATGCCCGATACCGATTTCTTTTACAATATCAGCCATGATTTCATCTTGCTTCGCAATGACATTAGTAAACTCGTCGCCAGGAGTGAATGATGGAGGTTCGCCAAACAATGTAGCTCGCTTGCCATAATCCTCACTAGTGATGATCTTTTCAAATCCCTCCCGTAAAAACTTAACAATTTCAGGGGGGGTATCTTTATGCATTACAATCCCACGCCAACTGGTCAACATAGCATCATAGCCTTGCTCATGAAAGGTAGGAACATCGGGGATTTCTGGAACACGCTTACTGCCACTAACACCAATAATCTTAAGATCACCACTTTTTATATTTTCAATGATTGCTGGGACAAAAGTACTAATAGCATTGATGTGTCCTCCTAGAACCGCTGCAATACCTTGAGAAGTACTTTTAAATGGAATACCCTTTACATCCTTAATAATACCCATGCGAAACATTGCGTCCGCTCCAAGAAAGTTCAAACTAGACCCAGCACCGGGATGTGCCCAAGTAATTTCACCAGGGTGTGCCTTTACATAGTCAACAAACTCTTTTGCGTTATTATACGGAGCATCCTTGCCAACAGCAATTACCTGAGCGATATCTGAAGCCTGTGCAATAGCGATAAAATCGGACACCTTATAACCAACCTTGGCAATATGTGGCCCTATCGGCAGAGCTAGAGTTGCATACAGAAGCTTATAGCCGTCAGGTTTTTGCTTGGCAACATAGGATGCACCGAGAGAGCCCCCTGCTCCAGGTTTACAAGTAATTTTTAATGGCTGTCCGAAAACCTCTTCAGCACCAGGAACAAGAAGTTCAGAGGCAAGGTGAGATCCACCACCTGCACCATAAGGAACTATCACCTCAATAGGCTTCCGCGGGTATTCAGCTGCTGTTGCGTACCCTGCAAATGCCACTGTTAAAAAGCAGATTCCAATAGCCAAGCATAACAAATACCGTTTCATACATGTCGCTCCTTCTGTTCGAGTTAAGACAATGCCCATATACATTGCCATAAAAAAAATGATCTATTCTTATTCTGTAGCACTGGATCTGCCATTATTTCTCGTCCGTTTATAACCCGTAACGACTGCAAATATGAGGGTGCAAACTAAGAAAAATAGACAGAAGGGACTGGTAAAGAAGATGCTGGCATCCATACTGGACACCCTCATTGCTTGCCTAAAGCTGGTTTCAAGTTCGATTCCCAGAATAAAGGCAATAACTACTGGAGTGAGCTGGAAAGATCCTGAGCGGAGAACAAAGCCAACCACACCGAAAACGACCATAACCAATGGGTCAAAGAGGTTGCCACGTGCAGCATAGGTCCCTAAAACACACAAGATAAAAATAAAGGGAAGTAAGAGAGACTTTCTGACAGCAATAATTCTGACAAAAAATCGAAGTAACAGAGTTCCGACAAAAAACAATGCGACAACAGACAGAATAATAGCGATATAGATCTTGTACACTTCGCCAATATGCTGAGTAAACAAAAGCGGTCCAGGCTTAACACCATGAGCGATAAATGCTCCCATCAAAATGGCAGTAACAACATCTCCAGGAATACCTAATGTCAGCATAGGAACAAGCGCACCACCACACACTGCATTGTTTGCAGATTCAGGAGCAGCTACACCGTCGATAATACCTGTTCCAAATTTTTCAGGATATTTTGACCTACGCTTTGCATCCGCATAAGAAATAAAAGATGCTGTACTACCACCTAATCCAGGAAGAATTCCGATGAGACAACCATAAATCCCACCAAGAACACTATTCTTAAACTGACTGCAATATTCCTTGAAACTTAGTCGATTATCATCCATTGCGACAACATCGGCGGGCTTATTTAACTCTTCAACACTATTTCCAGTTTGTATCAACAGTTCAGACAAGGCAAAAACACCGATAAAAAGTGGCAGCAACTGGATACCGTCATAAAGGTCGCCCAATCCAAAGGTAAACCGCTCTGTACCGTCTATCCTATCTGCACCGATTGCTCCAAAAAACAATCCTAATGAAATCAGAGAAAGGCCTTTCCAAAAATTATCACTACAGATCCCAGCAATCAGCACCAGAGTAAAAAGCATGATCCCAAAATATTCAGGAGGGCCAAATTTAAGAGAAAGTTTGGCTAGCAGATTAGCGGAAAGCATTAATATAATCGAACCGACTAACCCACCAGTACAAGAGGCCGACAAAGACATGCCTAGCGCTTTTCCAGCTTGGTTATTTTTTGCCATTTCGTAACCATCAAGAACTGTAGCAGCAGCGCTAGCAGATCCTGGGGTATTAATAAGAATCGCTGAAATGGATCCTCCATACATGGCCCCCATATAGGCACCAATTAGCGCCATCAAGGCATTATTAGTTTCAAAATACAAACTCATTGGCAAAACTAAAGAGATTGTCATACTAGGACTAATACCAGGCAGCGACCCTCCAAGAATGCCAACAAAGACTCCGCAGACCAGATATAAAATTCCAACCATGGTCACTGTCTCACTTGCTACGGACAAAAACTGTTCCATCTCAAACTCCAAACATCAAGAAAACAAAGTGAATTCAGGTAAAGAAACCATAAAAACAGTACTGAACAAATAATAAGTGATCCCTATAAAAGCTGCGGCAAGCAGTATATTTTGCAGGTGATTCTTCCTGGATCCATAGACATAAAAGAGAGACACAAGAGCAATAAATGAAGAAATCACATAACCCAAATATTCCATGCTCAAAATGTAAACAACGAGGAATGTAACTATAAATATTTGTTTACAATTTCGCCTCCAGAACCCCTGATCCAGCACTTGCTTAAAAGAAAGCTCGTACTTCTTTTTAAAAACAAAAAAACCGCTCAAAGAGAAAATAAACATCGACAGAAGAGAAACATAGGGCCACATCCGAGGGCTAAACTCAGTCTGGGTCCCTTCAAACGCTTTCCCAACAAACTCTGGAATCAACAAAACGGTAATCAACGAAAAAACCGTCAACACCAAAAACATCCTTGCCACGGCAGCCTCTTTCAACATATGAAAACCCCTTTCATCTTATCTTCATCTTATCTTCATCTTTCGCCACATTCCAAATACCGCAAGCCACACTGAAAACATCTGATGCCGAAGAGAGATCAACAAAAAATCGTTAGAAGGCGGACGGTCTTATTTAGATCGTTTGTTAACCTCAACTTCTATCCAACAGAAGCAATGTTCACTAGATGAAATTTATATTACCTGGATACAAAATTGAGTCAAGGGTTTTTCTTGTCCTAGAACATTATTTGTTAATAAAAAGTCTTGTCTCAGATGAGTTGTCGGGAGCATAGAGGAGAAAGGGAAACAAATCCTGGGTTACATATCACCACCCCATCCCACCGGTGGTATTTCAAACCAAACTATTTACAGAAAAGGAGAGTTAGAGCGCAGACAAAAGCAAATCTTACGGAACGATTGTTTCATTCAAACCAGGCCTAGCCAAAACCTATCATTCCTGGAGGAATCTAATTATATTTGTGAGCACGCAACAATATTCACTTCTTGAAGACGGGCCATTAAAATAAAAAATAAGATAAGGTCTGAAAATTGGAAAGAAGTTCTACTTTTTGGATATTTAATAAAGGGATAAAAAAAGACAATGCCGCTTAAACAAATAACCAACATTGTCTTTTGATAACTAGACAGCTCAGAAAAAGCAATAAGAACAAATATGTCACCGGTTAAGGCTTACCAACTTTCAGTAAACCCGAAAAAGACTATCAACGGAGCTTTTACATTCCAAAGATTTTATAAATTCATAACGTTCGTCCTTTGAGGCGTCAAAAGGAGTTCCTTCGATGAGACTGCCGAACTTAACACTCAGCTCATCCCAGCCAAAGGGGGATTCAACATCTCCCTGCGCAACGGGAACCCAACGATCAAACTTCCGACCATCAATTGTTTCCAAAACAATTCTAGCCGCACAAAAATGTGTTGGGTTATCGGTAAGATACTGCTGAACGTCATCATCCTTTAACACATTAATCTTTTTGGCCAAATCAATAACTTCCTGATCAGCAATACTATGGACCATCAACTCTTCAGAGTCGACTCGACCATGCTTAAGAGCAACAGCCGAAGAGAATTGAGCGCTGGCCTGCGCACCGACTGCTGTTACGGGTGTGGGGTTGGACAGACGCAGGATAAACGTCGTAGTGTAAATATTGACAGTTTTAATTTGATCAGGAAGCAGGTCGCCTTCTTCGCGAATATCCAGCATTCCATCGATAATAGCATGCAGCCCCCGCTGACAGGCATGGCGCTTGAAATATATGTCGGAGATCTTGAAAGTACCTCCCAGATCAGTCAACACATTGTCCATGTTCAAATGGCCACTGGTTCCCTTGAAGGCTTGAAAGAAAGCCTGCTTCCCCTCAAGAGCAGCATTAGGCCCGGTGTAGCCACAGGAGGCAAGGGCATGAGCTCGCATTCCAGTCATTGCCCCCCAACCACCACAGAATATCTTCCCCGACGTGCCATCATTCTGATACTCGATCAGCCCGCCGGTAAACAGTGAAGCAAGCCCCATGGCGTTTTTTATATCTTCTGCTGACGAACCGGCCATTTTCCCAACAATAGCTGCTGAAGCAATGGCTCCACAGACCCCCGTTGCATCAAATCCGCGTTCCCTGTACATAAAGGGATTAACAGCTTCACCAATACGGGCATAGACATCATAACCCGCCGTAAGCGCCGTTATGATATCTTTCCCGGTACGCCCATACAGCTGGGCCATAGCCAGAACCAGCGGCACCAAACCCGACCCCGGGTGCCCCATGGCATGGCGATAGCCATCGTCAAGATCGGAACAGCGGGCCATCATGGTATGTACAAACACTGCCGTCTGTTTATCAGCCATACGACCAGCAGCATCAATCACTGATACTTTTGATTCAGAAATGGGTTCAGTTTCAGATATCTTCAAATATTTCAAGATATCATCCGCAGCCTCGCAATGCCGGCCATAGACAATATTGCCATAAGAATCGAGAATACATTGCTTTGCCACATCAACCACCCGGGCGGGGATATCATCAAAGGATAAACCAGCGGCATAATCGGCAAGTCCATATACAAGATATTCTTTGTTTTCCATCCGAAAAACTCCTTACATACGATATATTATATTTAGTTGCCCCCCCAACAGAGACGGGGCAAAAACATCCTCTGCCAGCGAAGAGAAGTAAATTTTATATTTTTGCTATGAATTGCAAAAACAATTTACCGGCATGGGGCTCTTCCTCCAGCGAGGACATTTGCTTCCAGAGTTTTTCAGAACCGTCAACACCGAGGGTATTTTGGCCCAACACCATAAACTTCTCGCGGATAACGCCTTCTGGAAACGGACTTTCAGGGTCACCATCCGGGTAAATCTTGGTTTCGGTATACTCTTGACCATCCATCGTGCTCAGGACAACTTTAGCAGCTCCCCACAGACTTGAATCTTTCTTGGTCAGGTTGACCATCTCTTCATCTTTAATGACAGTCACCCGATCCGAAATAGCGGCAATCTCTTCACTATGGAGGCTTTCATGAATAAGGTCGTCTGTGACGTCTCGATGCTTAAGATAAATAGCCACGGCGTATGGCACACTGGTCTGGGCCTGGGCCATATCCTTGGGCTGATAGCCTCCAGCATCATAAAGGAATTGTCCGCCCAGAACCTTAATCTGTTTGACCTGAACGACATCCAGATTTTCCCGCTCGACAATTGTTCTGACCGCATCCAAAGTTGCGTGAATTCGCCGCACGCAGGCGTATTGCTTGAGATAGACATTCAAAATATCCCAAGTCAGTGAAGGGTTCTGCATATACTCGATGTTAGGTTCTGGCGAAAAGGCGTTGCAGAAACCAAGCCGTCCTTCAAACACATGGCTGGGACCACCGAGGCCATGCTTGGCAAGGTTTGCCGCAGCAATACCCAACTTTGCACCCCAACCTGCAACCAGGTATTTTTGAGCCGAACCGTCAATAGCTGACTGATTAAGCCCACCAGCAAGCGAAGCAGCCAATGAAATAGCATCGCTAATCTGAGACGAAGAGAGCCCCATCAGGGTTCCCGCAGCAATCGCCGCGGCGCCAGCCCCACAAACGCATGTTGCGTCGACCCCACGCTTCAAATAACCCGTTGGGTTGATGACACGTCCCTGATAGCAATAAACCTCATACCCTTTGATAATTGCTTCCAGCAGTTTCTTTCCGGAAACGCCCGGTAGAGTAATCGCCATCGCAATGGCTGCCGAATTGATGGCAACTCCCGGATGTGCCATGGCAAAACGGTGACCATCATCAATATCGAGCATTCGAGCTGTACTTCCCATCCAGAGAGCAGCATCCTCGGCGCGGCTTATAACACCTTTCCCACCTAAAGCGTTTCTCAGATTAATGGATTCCGGCTTCCTTGTCCCTTCACTAAAGATGGCAACAAAATCGGCGAGACATTCCTTGGCTTTATTAACAACTTCACTAGGAGCGTTGTCATAAGAAATTTTACACATAACGTTTACAAGCTTATCAAGACAGCTTAAATCCTCTTTTTGGCCGACAACCATAGCTTTATTCCTCCACATTGTTGTTTGAGAACATCTATCCCGAAATTGCAGACATCCATCAAAAGAAGTCCTCTATATGAAAGTACTAAAACATCAAATCCGGCTACCGTCTAGCAAAAACTAAATCCATTATGAGAAATAAATTCAATTTTATGCCGATTATTAAGCCGTTACTAGCGATAACTGGCCCCCAATATCAACTGAGCCACAAGAATACCGACCCAAAAGCCTCTCTAGTAAAATCATATTTTGCTAGTTGAAATTTCATAAAAACTAGAATAAAAATAATATCTGTTTTCGGTCTATCGTTCCTCAGTGGGGTGGCCGACCGGCAACAAACCTACCCTCAACACTAAACAATCTCATAACTTCATAGGCTCCTCACATTATGAATGAAGACAATCCCGATTCACTTCCAAGTCGAATGATCCGTTTCGTTACCGAAATTACCGGAGCAAGATTTTTTCCTTCTTTGCCCTTGCGCAAAATATTAACAGCACTCCGCTACCCCAACTTTCGCCTTTGGTTTATAGGCCAGGTCGTTTCACTCATCGGTACCTGGATGCAGACCGCGGCCCAGGGCTTTCTTGTTTTTGAGTTAACGCACTCCCCTGCCTATCTCGGTTATGTCGGCTTTGCAACCGGGGTTCCTTCATTGTTCCTGATCTTGTTCGGCGGAGTTTATGCCGATCGGATGTCACGCCGCAAATTACTGTTGATCACCCAGACAGTCATGATGATATTGGCATTTATTCTTGCGGGTATTACTTTTCTTGGTATCGTCAAGCCCTGGCATATCATTATTTTGGCGCTATTCGTGGGGACAACTAATGCATTTGATGCCCCGACCAGACATGCGATAGTCCCTGAGCTGGTTGATCGCCAGGACTTGTCGAATGCCATCGCCCTTAATTCAAGTATGTTTAATTTAGGCATCCTGATCGGTCCCGCTGTTGCCGGTTTGGTCTATGTGAAATTCGGACCGGCCTGGTGCTTTGCGATAAATGGGATTTCATTTATTGCCGCCATCTCCGCCCTGGCAAAGATGAAGCTAAAACCTTTCATCTCCAGGTCCAATTCCAGCGCACCTCTGGACGACCTCAAAAAAGGGATGAAATATGCAATGGAGCACCAAAACATTCGTATCCTGGTCAGCATTGTTGCAGTCATGTGCCTTTTTGGCACCGTTTATATGACGTTAATCCCCGCATGGGCGGTCAGGGTCCTTGGCGGGGATGCCGCAACAAATGGTTGGCTACTGTCCACACGCGGGATAGGCGCACTTAGCGGGGCGATCATGATTGCCGCCCTGGGGCGATTTCAATTCAAAGGAAAATTATTAACAATTGGCAAGTTCATCTTTCCTATTATGCTTCTCATTTTTGCCAATCTCCGTTCCGTTCCCCTGTCGTTACTGACCATGGTTGGTGTTGGCTGGGGCTTCATGATCACCTTCAACATGCTAAACTCATTAATCCAATCAGAAGTCGCTGATGAATATCGGGGACGTGTTGTCAGCCTGTACACGTTTTGTATTTTCGGTTTAAATCCAATAGGAGCGCTTCTGGCAGGTTGGGAAGCAGAATTTTGGGGTGAGCCGACAGCCATCATTATCAGCGCTGGAATTACTCTGACTTATTCGGCATGGGTTTTTTATAAAGCACCACAGTTACGTCAATTGGAATAATGATAACGTTAAATTTTTTTGTGTGGTTGGTTTGTATTCATTGGAAGGCGAATATATTTACATTTCAGTACAAAAAAACCGGGCTGGCTTGGCAGCCCGGCCATAATACTGGTATTTATTTCATGATACCGGCGGCTTTAAGCTGAACCTCTGCCGTGGCACTGATTTTCTTTACAAACCGAGTATATTCTTCAGGGCCCTTCCAAGAATCGGTGACTCCCGTAGTCTCTCTATAATTCTGATAATACTCGGATTTCATAGCTTCATGAAAAGCATCAGAAATTTTTTGCTGCACTTCCATCGGTATATCTTTGGGACCGTAAACGCCGCGAACCTGGACCCAACTTGTGTCAACTTCAACATCCTGCTCGCCGAAAGTTTTAATGTTATCTAAGGGTGGAGCAAGACGCTTCTCTCCCAGAACGGCAATGCCCTTTACGCGATTGGATTCGAAAAACGGTTTAAGCGGGCCTCCGTTAGTGATTCCAACATCAACATGGCCACCTAGAACCGCAGTAATAATATCTGGAGTTGCTGCAAACCCAACCCAGTTAAATTTGACATCAGCAGCAGTCTCAAGCATAGAGGTACCGATGTTTTGCATCGAGCCGACCGGGCCAAAACCACCCACATTGACAGAGTTTGGATTTTCTTTGGCTTTTTTGATCAAATCCTGAAGAGAGTTGATATTCGAGTCTTCGCGAACAAAGTAAATAATTGGGTCTTCCTGTACAGTTGCGATCCAAGCGAAATCATCAGGAGAGAAAGTCCCTTTCAAGTTTGTCAGCATTCCGGTAAAATGGGACAAAGTATTTATCCCAATTGTCAGACCATCAGGCTTTGCAGCCTTAATCCTAGACATCTGGTTTGCCCCACCTCCACCAGGGGCATTAATAACTGCGACAGTTTGACCAATAATTGGCTCGAGAGGCTTGGCCAGAGTCCTGATAAAAATGTCAGAAGTTCCGCCAGGTTTTGTATGCATAATGACATTAAGCGTCCCAGAGGGCCAATTTGATTCTGCTGCAGCTATGCCACCATACCCAACTAGTAGCACCAGCGCCCCAAGAAAAGTGCAGACTAGATTCCGAAATCTTTTGGTGTTATTCAACATAATAAACTGTCTCCTTTGATCAGAAAAAAATGAAAATACCCACACGCACACTTTTGTTGCATTGTTTCCAGCTATCGGCCTCCTTCCTCAAAATGACAATTCATATTGATCCAGAACCTATCAAATGCCCCGAGGAATCAACCCAGCAAGGTTCAAGATGAACCCCTGTCTTAGAACTCAATCCTCCTCTTTCCGCTTCATTATTTTCAACCGAAGCAAGTTGAATACAGGCAACAAGAAAGTCATCGTCGCAATGCTCAGCAAGACAACCGTAAATGGAGATGTATAAAAAATTGACCATTCACCTTTTGAAGCAATCAATGCTCGCCGGAAATTTGTTTCCATCATTCCGCCCAAAACCAAAGCGAGGATAATAGGTGCAAGGGGTATGTTTACCTTTCTAAGAAAGTAGCCCAGAATTCCGAATCCTGTAGTTACATAGACTGGAAACATGGTTGTTTCAGAGGCATAAGATCCAACAAGTGTGATCCCTGCGACAATCGCCGCAATTGCAGGCCTGGGGATATTGGCAACCTGCGACCAAATGCGGGCACCTGCCAAACCTATCAAAACCATAGCGGGCACCCCAATCCATAACGATGCAAAAATTGTATAAGGGATCTCTGGGTGACGAGTAAAAAGCAGTGGCCCCGGCTGAATTCCTTGAACCATCAATGCGCCTATCATAATGGCGGTTGTTGGAGACCCTGGGATCCCTAGAGCCAACAGAGGGGCAAGAGCTCCGGCAACCGCACCATTATTTGCGGCTTCTGATGCTGCCACTCCTTCAATTGCTCCATTTCCAAAACGCTCGGGAGTTTTAGAAAGTCTTTTGGTCACCGCATAAGAAATGAAAGAAGCAATGGAGGCACCAGCACCCGGAATAACCCCAATGACATAACCAAGGACTGAACTGCGTGCCAGTACAGCCTTCATATTTGTAAATGTCTTTAAGGGGACATTGAAAAGACCTCCAACCGCCTTACTCTTTAATTTTTGCGTTGCGCCTTCTTCGATCATGAACAGTACTTCCGAAAGGGCATAGAGACCGAGCAATACCGGAACGAGAGGAAATCCATCAAAAAATTCGGTATGGTAGACAAAACGCGGCGCTCCAGTTTGGGGATCAAGACCGACCGTTGCAATCGCAAGCCCAATTCCCATCGAGATTGCACCCTTCAAGGCAGAACCTTCTGAGAGCCCTGCAACAAGACTCAAACCAACAAGAGCAAGAGCAAAGTACTCGCCGGGACCGAAACGAAGGGCAAATTCAGAAAGAGGGACTGCAGTAAAAACCAAAAACACCGTGCTACAAAGAACTCCCATCCCGGAAGCGACGATAGAAACTGTCAAAGCTTCTCCAACTCTGCCTTGTTGGGACAAAGGATACCCATCCCAAGATGTGGCAACCGCTGCCGCAGTTCCTGGAGAATTGATGAGAATTGCCGTGATCGCTCCCCCGTATTCCGCAGCAGTATAGAGCGCAACAAGACCGACAATGGCAACAACCGGATCCATTCCATATGTAAAAGGTATCAACAAAGCAACTCCCAAACTCGGACCAAGACCGGGAATCGCACCAACGAGATAGCCGATAAAAGCACACCCTACAAGCGAAGCCCAGACAAACGGGTCACCAAAGGCTGAGAAACCTGCCAATAGATTTTCAATAATCATTACGAATTCCTCTTATGGAAAATGAACTTTAAGAGCGACTACAAAGACAACATAAATAAACAATACGAGGGCAACAGGGACACAAACCAGGTGAAATGGGCGCCTTTCCCCACAGGCCAGCATGGTTAAAAAAGCTCCAATACCGACACAAGCAACAACTCCCATCAGTTCGAAGAGCAGCGCTTGGGCAATGACTATTCCAATTGCAGCAACTACAAAAAATGGTCGTTTAGCGACAACAATTCCAAAGATCTTCCCGCCGATTACCAAATGATAAATAGAAATAACAAGCATCAAAATAATGCCTATTAATGTCGCTATACCCAGCAACATAGGGAATCCGCCGGCACCGATATCCATGGCGTTGTATGGTTTTGGTAGTGAGTAGGCCTCAAATAAATAAAAAGAAATCGTGGCAAGCAAGGCAAGTCCAATAATTAACTCTAAAGCAGGTAGAGGAATGCGAAAGGAACTGTTACTTTCAATTGAAACTTGCTGGTCGCTGTCTCTTTGCGCCATTGTCGACTCCTTATCATTGACAGGACTTTGATCTTCTGCGATCGCATTTGACATCATGAACCTCCCTTTACAAAAACCATCCGAGAGCTTTTTTACTGCTGCCTTGCCATGATAACGGCTCTGCAAGCGCTCCCTACCTAGCCCCTCTCCGCTCAAAACATTTTTTTCCAAATCACTGTTTTACTAATTTGATTGCAGAGTGAGGCAACAATAACTTTTCGTCAATGCATTAATCCTCCATATGATGTTGACTAAAACTCAAATTAAACCACAACCTTTGCATATCTCTAGCATCAATAAACCCACCAAAAACGATAATGGAATATAAATTTTTCTACACTAATTAAGATACTTAGAAAAAGATCTCATCACAGACAGGTGATTTCAAATCACCTCAACCGAACGGCATCTCATTGATTGACTTGCAAGGGAAATTATCTCAATGACGTTCGGAAACTCTAAATGGCAACGGTCAGCTTTCAGATTAGAAATCTGATCTTTCCCGCTATGCTTCTGCCGCCGTCGATGCAGAAAAAATGCTGTCCCTGACTTGGGGGAGGTCCAGACCAAGGGCTCCGAGCCGCGTTTGAACGGTTTTCGGTTTGCCTCCGTTGACGTAGCAATTTCGAGCGTCACTGCGCTCATACAGGCCAACACCTAAATACTGTTGTCGTTCCAGTTGCATGGCCTGATTGACAATGCGGCACAAGGCTTCGCCGAGCGCATTGAATCCGTCATTGGCAAGTCGTTTCACAACATCCTGAATAACGCTATACTCCTCTTGACAGGTCACGGTCTCTCCTCTCTGGGTGAGTTTGGCGATTCAACCAAAAGAGGAAAAGCGTGGCCTAACTTTTTGTCAGGCCCGGTGAAATTTACGGAAACGATGATGCACTAGAGAATCCCATGCAGAGATCTTTTATTCTTAGCTTTCAGCATGTTTTGACTCTTTTTCAGTTTCTATATAAACTGCAGCAGATTCAGGACAGCCTCTTGTCGGTGCCGATTAACAACCATTTGAGTTTTCAGGGAAATTCAAAGTTGAAAAACAAAATTCCGAGCCTTAAAGCCCTTACAGCGTTTGAAGCAACCGCTCGCTTAAAAAGCGTGACAGCTGCAGCTAAAACACTATTTGTTACACCAGGTGCTGTAAGTCGCCAGATAACGCTCCTTGAAGAATTATTAAATCAACCTCTCATGCGACGAAGCCCTCAGGGGATAATCCTTACCGACAAAGGAGAAAAACTAGCTCAATCTCTGGCAGATGCTCTTGAAGATATCGCGCATGCAATCCGGGAAGCCCAAAGAGACGAAGGTCACTCAATTGTGACAATCAATGTTTATCCAACCTTTGCCATAAACTGGCTGATGCCGCGCTTAGCAGAATTTCACGCAACCTGTCCGTCGATAGATTTACGAATAAAGACATCGCTACAAGCGCCAAACTTTAAAAGCGAAGACATTGATGTTGCCGTTATGATTTCGGAATGTACGCCCTCTGGGCTATCGGGCTTTCCACTATTTGAGCGGGTTTTTTCGCCAGTTTGCAGCCCAAATCTTTTAGCTCGCTATTCTAAGGTTCCCCTTAAAGAAGTATTACAAAGGGAGCGACTATTATTGTCAGACATGCATGTGGACCTCTGGAACCGCTGGCTTGAGCTAATTGGGATTCCAAATGAGATACTCACTCGCGGAATTCGATTTCAAAACTCTTCTTTAGCCTGGCAAGCAGCAAAAGAGGGGGCAGGATTCGCAATGGGGCAGGAAGTGTTACTGGAAGCTGATTTCAAAGACAATCGGTTAATAGCACCTTTTTCAGAAACGATTTTAGACAACCGCCTTTATCGTCTGGTTTGCCGAGAGAATGAAAAGGAAAACGCATCCATAAAAACCATTTTTGAGTGGTTCCAAAGCAAGGTAGATTTTAAGAGTTGTTGATCAAGGAGCCATCTTGACCCTCTTATTCACTAAATCGACAATGGGTCAGTTATTAATCAAATCAGCGTCAATTTCCTGAGAAATGAAGTGAATCATTACATTAGCCGGGTCAAAATTGGACGCTGATGGTGGGTCATTTTTCAATGCCGATCAAGACCCAAAAGAGGGAGCTAAGAAGGTCCGCGATTCCATTGATGAAACCCTGACTTATTACGATTTTCCCCAAGAGCACACAAAAACCGTTTTCCCACTTAGAGAAACATGATTTCCCCAGAAGAAAGAAGCTACTAAAGCCCCCCCTCCCCACAATGCTACTAGCAATACCCAAATCAAGTCCCTGAAAAAACCTATATTTTCAAAAAGATAAAACAATTACACCTCTGACACATCAACCTCACATGAAATACATCCACTCCCTAAAAAACTTGAAATAATCAAAAAACGACACTAATATTTCCATCTAGAGAAATACGATTTCAAAAAAGACCAATCAATACAACATTAAAGGACTTAGCAAATGCAAAACTTTGGAACTTTAGCAGATCGAGTACATCGAAAAACATTATTCGACAGAGTAAAAAGCGCAGAAGATTGTATCCCCTTCTTCAAAACCGGCATGGACCTGGGCTGGTCGGGTTTTACACCCGCTGGATATCCCAAAGCGATACCGATTGCGTTAGCAACGCATGTAGAAAATAATAATTTACAGGGGCAATTAAAATTCAACCTTTTTATCGGTGCTTCGGTTGGTGCAGAAACAGAGAACCGATGGGCCGAGCTCGACATGATTGATCGCCGTTGGCCCTATCAGACGGGAAAAAGTATTGCTAAGGCCATCAATACAGGCAAAATCCGCATGGGAGATAAACACTTGTCAATGTTCGCTCAAGACCTTGGCTACGGTTTTTATGCACCCAAACTCGATATCGCCATAATTGAGGTTTCTGAAATTTTGGAAGATGGGTCTTTGGTACCGACAGCCTCATGTGGGGCGATCGGTGAAATCTTGATGATCGCAGATAAAATAATTATTGAAGTTAATACAGGAATGCCTTCGTTTAGAGGGATGCATGACTGCCTTGCTCCGCAAAAGCCTCCGCACAGAGAGCCTTTACTCATTCGTAAGGCTAGCGATCGCATTGGCAGAGAGTCATTTTCCTGCGACACGGATAAAATCATAGCAATAGTTGAATCTAAACACCTGGATAAAGGGCGCACCTTTACTGACCCCGACTCAAATTCCAAGACGATTGCAGAGTTGATTATAGATTTTTTTGCATCAGAGGTTAAAGCAGGACGACTTCCAGAAAATTTACTTCCTATTCAATCTGGTGTTGGTTCAATAGCAAATGCTGTCGTAGGTGGATTAGCAAATGGGCCATTTACAAATCTAACGGTATACACTGAAGTTCTTCAAGACACTATGCTTGATTTATTTGATTCAGGAAAACTCGATGCGGCATCATCCTGCTCCCTGTCATTATCAGAATCAGAAGGATTTCCGCGTTTTTTCAAAAACTGGGACAGTTACTTCGATAAAATTACATTAAGACCATTATCAATTTCCAACGCGCCGGAACCTATCCGCCGCCTCGGTGTTATCGCTATGAACACACCTGTAGAATTTGATATTTACGCTCATGCTAATTCTACTCTGGTTGGTGGCACGAGAATGGTCAATGGAATAGGTGGATCTGGTGATTTCCTACGCAATGGATATCTCAAAATAATGCATAGCCCCTCCGTTCGCCCAAGCAAAACCGACCCAACGGGTATAACCTGTGTCGTACCAAAAGCTCCTCATATAGACCACACCGAGCACGATTTGGACATACTGGTTACAGAGCAGGGTTTGGCTGATTTAAGAGGACTAGCCCCTAAGGACAGAGCTCAACTAATAATTAACAAATGTGCTCACCCTGAGTACAAACCAATTCTTCAGGAGTACCTAGATTTGGCAACTCGCGAGTGTTTAAGACGAGGAGTCGGACATGAGCCCCAACTCTTCGACCGTTGCTTCAAAATGCAACAAAACTTGGCCATCAATGGAACAATGAAAATCAAAAACTGGGACATTAAAACAGATCTCTGTGAAAAATAGTTTTTTTTGATGCCCCGCTCTATTTCGTTAACAGAGCGGGGCATAGAAATCGTAATGCAAAAAAAAGTGATCTTTGCCAAGGGCCTTAAAAACACAACGATTCGCCACACATATAATGCTGGAAAGGCAACATAAGAGATTCTAGGCTAAATATCCAAGGGCCCAGAAACCTTTTTGTTCAAACAACTTAAATAATCTTCTCCTCTTTAACGACTCACCCCGGTTCTGCCGCCAAAGCAGAACCGAGGTGTCCCCTATCGTAAGGATTGTCTAAAAACGGTAGGCCGCTTTCACCAGCTTGTAAGCCAGTTCATGGGCCAGACTCAACGCTTCAGTTTCATCCAGTTGATGTTCGCAGACCAGCTCGGCCAGATAGCCACAGTCGATGCGCCGGGCCATGTCGTGACGGGCGGGGATGGTCAGAAACGCGCGGGTGTCGTCGTTGAAGCCGACGGTATTATAGAAACCAGCTGTTTCGGTGACCGAGCGACGGTAGAAGCGCATCCCTTCCGGGCTGTCAAAGAACCACCAGGCTGGCCCCAGCTTCAGCAGCGGATAGTGACCGGCCAGGGGCGCCAGCTCGCGCGCCAGGGTGGTACTGTCGAGGGTGAAGAGGATCACGCTTAAACTGGTTTCATTGCCAAAGCGGTCGAGCAGCGGCTTGAGCGCTTTAACATACTCGGTCGGCGAAGGGATGTCGGCCCCTTTGTCGAGTCCGAATTTTTCTAAAACCTGTCGGTTATGATTGCGCGAAGCGCCCGGGTGAATCTGAACCACCAGGCCATCGTCCAAGCTCATGCGCACCATCTCGGTCAGCATCTGACCGCGAAAATCCTCCGCTTCAGCCGGACCAAAATTGCCCATCAGAATCTTATTAAACAACTTCTCGCAACTCCTGCGCTCAAAATCGCGGGTAGCTGCTGTAGGGTGGCCATGGTCGGTTGCGGTGGCCCCCAGTTTGACAAAGAAGGCACGGCGCTGAGCCAGGGCTTTCAGATAGCCCCCCCAGGTCAGACTGTCTTCGCCGGTTATTTCGCCCAGCTGCTCGACATTTTTGACAAAGTCTGGGAGCTCCGGGTCAACCACCGGATCAGGACGGAAACAGGGGACAATTTTGCCGTGCCAGCCACTCTGCCGTAAAGACTGATGAGCAGACAGATCATCCAGCGGCGAATCGGTGGTTGAAATGGCCTCAATATTGAAGCGATCGTAGAGAGCACGCACCTTGAACTCTGGTGTTTTCAACTGCGCATCAAGGTGGTCGTATAGGCGATCGGCGTTGTCCAGGCACAACCGCTCATTGATGCCAAACAGATTGCTCTGGACGGTTTCAAACCACATCCGTGATGGCGTACCGCGAAACAGATGATAATTCTCGGCAAAAATGCGCCAGATCTTGCGTGGGTCGGTTTCAGTTTGGCCGCCGTCGACTCTGGATATACCCAAGCTCTCCAGCTTGACGCCCTGGCTGTGGAGCATGCGAAAAACGTAGTGGTCCGGAATCAGAAACAACTGGGCCGGATTGGGAAAATTGATGTTATCAGCATACCAGCGCGGATCGGTATGGCCATGAGGGCTGATGATCGGCAGGTCTTTTACTTCGTTATAAAGCCTGCGCGCGACGGAGCGCACGCCGGGGTCAGCTGGTAGCAGACGATCGGGGTGCAGGTTGATTTGAGAGTGAGGCTGCGTCATGGGCTTGTGCTCCGTTTCTATGCGATGGGTCTTTGTTCAATCATTTGGTTCAGTGAGTCCAGCCAGTATGGCTGAATCAATTTATTTTTTCAGATTCTGCTCGTGATTTTTTCCGCCAAAAAGGCAGACAGCCTTTTGCCCCGGCCTGCCAAGACCTGATTGTCCAGAATAAAACTCTGCTTCGACTGCGTGTGGATAATCAGCATACCAAACAGGCTGATCACGGCTTTGATTTCGGTGTAATCCACCCGTGAACGTTTGCTGGCGTTGGTAATTTCAAAGCTGGTCTGCTGAAAAGTTATGAGCAGATCATCCGGCATCTGGCCGACAATCCTGCGGCTGCGCAGGTAAATCACCAGCGGTTGCAACACAGGGAACAGGCAGAGGCCGACCACCATCAGGATTCTGTAGACAACTCCGGCATCTAGCCAGAAGCGGTAGATCAAACCGGCCATGGAGAGGGTGAAAATGATATTGATCACAGCCATCATGGATCTGTAGATATTGACCAGCGTCAGAATCCAGAGACTGACCGGCTTAACTCTGTAGCGAAACTTGAATTCCATGGCCCTGTGGGATGATCACATGAACACTGACGGCAGATACAGGCTGATCGCAGGGATAAAGGTCAGTAACAGCAGAGTGATGATCATCAGCAAGTAAAAGGGGAAGATTGCTTTCACCAGTCTTTCGATCGGGACCTTTCCGACTGCCGATCCGATGAAGAGAACCGACCCGACAGGGGGCGTCAAGAGCCCTATGCCACAGTTCAAAATCATCATGATGCCAAACTGAATGGGTGAAATCCCGATGCTTGTGGCAATGGGCAACAGGATGGGGGTCGCAATCAGGATGATCGGCGCCATGTCCATGATAACACCCAGAACCAGCAGAATCAGGTTCAGCAATAAAGCTAAAAGAATCGTATTGTCTGTCAGACCGAGAATGGCCTTTGCCGCCAGGGTCGGAACGTTCAGACGGGTCAACAGAAAACCGAAAATACTGGACGTAGAGATCAGAATCAGGACGATCGACAAGGTGTCCACGCACTGGTCCAGAACCCTCCAGACCCCCTTCCAGGTCAAGCCTTTATAAATAAAGACACTGACGATCAAACTGTAGAAGACGGCAATCGCTGCGGATTCCGTCGCAGTGAAGACACCGCCGACAACACCGACGACAACAATAAGCACGGCAGCAAGAGCCCAGAAGGAAAGTGCAATCTGCTTAAACAGGTTCAAAAGATTGAACTTGTCTCCTTTGGGATAGTTACGTTTGATCGAAATGATGTAGGAACCGACCATCAGGGTTCCCGCAAGAATGGCGGCGGGCAGATAACCGGCCAGAAAGAGGCTGCCTATGGAAACCCCACCAGCGGTCGTCGCGTAGATAACCATGTTGTGACTGGGGGGCACAAGCAGGCCCTCGCAGGAACTGGTCACGGTTACGGCGGTGGCAAAGTCATCGTCATAGCCCTGCTCGACCATCATCGGAATCATGATGCTGCCCAGAGATGCCGTGTCTGCTGCTGCCGAGCCTGAAATGCCGCCGAAGAAATAGGAAGATACGATGTTCACCATGGCCATACCGCCGCGCATCCAGCCGACACAGGCATTGGCCAACGCAATCAGTTTTTCGGAAATACCGCCTGACCCCATCAGGTAGCCCATGGTGATAAAAAAAGGAACGGCCATCAGGCTGAAGGAGCTGATCCCTTTCACCATCTGCTGCGCGACTGTCGTCAGCGGCAGTCCCTGATACAGCAGGCACAGAATAGACGACAGTGCGACCGCGTAGGCAATAGGGAAGCGAATCAGGATAAAAACAAAAAAACTTCCCAGCAGGACAAATATCGCCATACTATTCACAATCATGCCTTAAGCTTCCTCTCCAAGAACCAGTTTTTTTATCCGGTTATAGATCATTTCCAATTCAAAAATTACCATGGCAACCCCCGCCAGCGGCACCGGGAAGTACATCCAGAACCGGGAGAGACCAGGCATACTGACATAAAACCCTCTGGAACCCAGTCTTTGAGCGTAGCTCCAGCCAACAAAGATCATGACCAATCCGAGCGCCAATATGGCAATATCGGCGATAAGATCAAGGGCAATAAGAACCTTTGGGGGAAGATAGCGGTCAAAAGCAGTCATTCGGATATGGGAATTACGCCGGATTGCCAGGGAGGCAGAGAGGACCGCCATATAGGCCATGCAGGAGAGGACCACCTCTTCGCTCCAGGCAGGGTCCGGAATAAAGGAAACGTATCTTCCGGTAACGGCCATGGCTGTAATGACAATATCTATGATCAGAAGGATTTTGCAGATAAAAAGGACCAGCTTGTCGACATAGTCAAAACACGGTTTAATTTTATCTACAGTATTAAACACCGCCTTCATAGAAACTCCATCCATCTTTAATAACAATGATGGCACTCAAAAGTTGGAACTTCGGTGCCGGAAAATGTCAAGAACAGGTGTCCCCCCCCGTCCAGCGAATCGATCAGAATTCGGCCGAACAAGGGGGGACGGGACAGAAAGTCCTACTGCATATCGAGAATCTTCTGGTACAGGGCAGGGTTTTGGGCGCTGGCTTCTTTAATGACTCCGGCGCAGGCTTTCTGCCAGGAGGTCTTGTCGGGAACAGGAACAACGGTTGCACCTGCAGCGGCCAGGTCTTTCAGTACTTTGTTCTCGGCACCTTCAGACAGCTGTCTATTGAAAGCGGAGGCAAGCTTGCCGGCTTCAACCAGAGCTTTCTGCTGCTTGGCAGACAGCTTATCCCATGCTTCGTCGGTGATGATAACCTGAATTGCGCCCAGAGTATGGCCGTCAAGGATCATGTAGGGAGCAACTTCATTGAAAGCTTTTGACTTGTAGTTGGCAATCGGCTGCTCGGCAGCATCAACCACACCCGTCTGGAGCGCGGAGTAAAGCTCGTTGTAGTTAACAACGGTCGGAGAAGCGCCAAGTCCTTTGACCAGACCACGCATAACGGGGTCGTTGGAGACGCGGATTTTCATGCCGGCCAGATCAGCCATTTTGTTAAGGGGCTTGGTCCCGAAGAAATGTCTGAAACCTTCTTCTCCGTAGAACAGACCGCGAATGCCGGTTCCGTTTTCATGGGGCTCAAGAAGGAACTCGGGAGCCAGATCACTGGCGGCAAACTTCCAGAAATGATCTCTGCTGGTGAAGGTATAGGGGATGGACAGTAATTTGGATTTCTGCCCGCCGTAACTGGTCAGGGCAAAGGCCGAGATTCTGGACATATCGATGGTTCCGCCGCCGCCGAGCATGGAGTCAAGGACGTCCTTCTCTGCGCCGAGTACACCGTTAGCCTTGATATCAAGAAGGACGGTGCCGCCGGACAGGCGCTCAACTTCCTCTTTAAACTTCTGGCCGGTCTGGCCGACGATGGAATCCATAGGGTTAACCTCGGCATAGACAAGCGTGACTTTTTTGTCAGCTGCCTGAGCTTGACCAGCAAATGTGCCTGATACAGCCAGCGCCATAACCATCAGCAGTAAGAGAGTTTTCTTCATGCAGTGTACCTCCATTGGTCGATATGTGGTTAATTTCAAAGGTCGCCGGAAAGTCGGCTCCCCACGCCAAAACATCCTGTTCATCACAGAAAAACGATACCCCAAGAATTGGGGCTCGGCAAGCTTCCCCAGTGTTTTAGGGAGATTCCTGCCTAAACCCCACCTTTATTCAGTGACTGAATTAAGCGGATCATAACGTCAGACTATTTCAATGTCAATCAGATAAACAGAGGATTATTACACCAATACAGCATGTTATGAATTCAAAATTTCATATATTGATTATCTTCAATAACAAAATAAAGACTATTTATAAAAATTTCCAACAACATAATATTAGTTTTTTTTTCTACAAAAGAATATTGTCATGACGACGCTACCACGACCGGACAAGTTAACCTTCCGCGCCAGGAAGGTACTGTGCCCAATCTGCAGCACACCATAATTATTCCACCGCCACCTGGCTACAAAGCATGCGAAAGATGTAGCGATCGAGAATCAAAAAAGCGGTTCGGCCAGAGAGCCGAGATCAATATCTCAGCGCTATAGCGCTGATTTGTTCGACCCTATCTGATTGACTAATCCTTTTCTTATACCTATTGGTAATAGCAACCAATCTCGAGAATTCTTCGAAGAAGACCACCTCAAAACTTGATCCGCTCAAGTAATCACATCTCAACGACCACCAAAAACAAACCTATTTTCAAATAGCACACTGAGTGAAAATATATAAAACCATATGAAATAATATCTTTTTAAATTTTTCGTAGAATTAATTCTCTGACTAAAGTATTGCTTTTGTCGGTAATTACTTCTAGAATTTTCACTACTTCAAATTCACTTACCACCATCAACGGAGTCGCTGCTGTGAGCATTATCAATAAAATCCCTTCTCTCGATAAAACGAAGATGCGTTCGATCAACCGCATCAAGGTTCTTTGCACCATTCGCGATATGCAGCCGATTTCCCGCACCGCGATCGCCAAAGAGACGGGCCTGAGCCCTGCGGCGGTCTCGGGGATCACCGGTGAACTGATTGAAGAAAACCTCCTGTTGGAAAAAGAGATCGGAGAATCGATCGGGGGCAGGAAACCTGTTCTCCTTGCACTCAACCCGGAGGGGGCCTATACAATCGGCGTCTTTGTCTCAGTCCGGCGGATCACGGTTGTCATCGTCAACCTTCAGGCCGACATCGTCGCCGAGCACATCATGCGTTACGAGGAGAAGGACACCACTCCGGAAGGGGTGGCGGAACAGATTGTCCAGGCCGTCCATCACTGCATGTGGAAAACGGAATTGATCAAAAGCCAGATATCTGGCATCGGCCTGGCCATTCCTGGACTGGTCACACATCCGGACAGGATGATCAAGTTCGCGCTCAATTACAGCTGGCATAACGTCAATTTCAGAGAGATTCTCATGCGCAAGCTCGCCCTCCCCACTTATATTGAAAACAGTGCCCGCTGCATTTCACTGGCGGAGCAACGCTTCGGCGCCGGCAAGAATGTCGATAATTTCATTGTCGTCGGTCTGGCACAGGGCGTGGCGATCGGCATCATCATCAACGGCCAGCCCTATATCGGCCATTCCGGTTGCGCCGGTGAGTTCGGTCACACCACGATCGACCCCTCCGGCCCACTTTGCCGCTGTGGCAAACGGGGCTGTTTTGAAACCTACTGCGGTAACCACGCGATTCTGGAAAAAGCGAAGCAACTCGCCCGGGAACAGCGCTGGACGCCGTCTGTCGCGCTGGAAGAATTGACCATTGAAGATGTGATGGAAAAAGCAAAGGACGGAGAACCTGCCCTGGTAGAACTTTATTGCGAGGCTGGAAAGGGGTTAGGAATCGGTATTGCTAACCTGATTGAGATTTTTAACCCGGAGAAAATTATACTCTCAGGCAAGGGCACACTCGCCGGGGACCTGCTCATCAAACCGATGCGAGAAACCATTCCTCAATACCTGACCGCTAACAGCGACAGTTTGGTCGATGTCGTTGTACGTCATTGGCAACACAGCGATGCAGCTAGAGGTGCCGGGGTGATGGTACTCCAGGAAACATATCAGTTGGCTCCGCAAGTCATATCTTCGCCATAAACACTCCTCCTTGGGCATTAGTGTTATTTTGCCGTGTGCACATTCAGGGCAGAACCAAGCGCAGAAATCGATCATTAGTAAAAAATTTCGGGGCCTCCATTGGCAGAAGCCCCGAACATCACAAGAGAACACTGTCTTAAGCGGCGCGACTATAGAGACGGCTCAAATGGCCCTTCAAGAGCCACAGCACATCCCCGTCCTTATCTCCCTGGTAAACCATGGACGTTGCTATTTCAACAGCAAGAATGGCGTACAAGTATTTCACCGGAAGCTTTTCGATCCGCTCATGGTATTCCGGGTTGTCACTCAGCAGTGGTGGCAAGTGACTGAAAATCGCCTGTTTAAACAGCGGCTCACTGCACACATGCGGATTTTTGCGGAAATAATCAAATAATGAAGCATACTGCTGATTGATCTCGTGACTGATATCATCAGAGATCTCCGTATAGATCTTCTGTCCTTTCGCTTCGGCGTGGCGCTCAAAGATTAACTGCACCTCATCTGCAGCCCGCTTTTCAAGAATAGAGAGAACATCGGCAACATAGGCTTGCTTGTTGGCGATAAACTCCTCTTCACTCATGACCAGGTTAGCGATAATTTCATAGGACGACGAAATCACGCCGCACTTATTAGCCGAGGCATCACGAATGATCACAATTCCGTTCTGCTGTAGGGCAACCCGTGCATCAGGCGAGATAAAAGAGTTGGCCCCTTCAACGATGGCTTTGGCAGATGCGATGCCGTCTTTGCCGAAAAAGCCCTTCCAGTTATCCACGTCAATAGTTTCCGGACGTCCGCCACCGGGAATAAACAGATCAGCCTTGACGGTGAAAGGCAGACCGTTGAATTCGCTGTAGAATTCATCAACAGATAGCCACTGCTCCACGACTCCTGATTCAGTGCGAATCATTTTGCGGAAAAGTTCTTTTAATCCTTCTTTCCGCCGTTGTCCGCGATAGATCAGGTAACCACCGACATGTAATTTTTCAGGATCATAAGCGTCAATATCCTGCTTGAGCAGAATTCGGGACAGCTCGTCACGGTCAGCACCCTCAGGATCAAAAAACGCTCCGGTCCCATCAAGAATCAGAGTAATGCGCACCTTGGGACAATAATCGAGTAACAAACGCATTGCGTTTCCGGCAACATCTCCGGCAGGTCCGCCGGTCATTTTCACAAAAAACTCATCCTGGCGGAAATTGATCCCGAGCTGTTCCAGCGTCACTTCTGCACATTTAACAACACCAGCCGAAGTAACTCCGAATTCCTTGTGATTAATGCCGACTTTTTTTCCTGACATGATGCCAATTCCGAGCATGTACTTGCGCTTAACAGCTAGTGCTGCTATCGCCTCGATCATGACATCGTGCATATTTTCATCAGGACCGAGTTCAATCGCTTCTTCTTCCCCATAGTAATCGACAACTTGTTGATCTTTAATTTGCCCTCGCTCATCGCTACAGAAGATATCGAGAAAGGCGCTTGCGAATCCGTACTGTAACTTATACAGGCGCTGATTCACCAATTGAGGATCCTGAACACTCACGGCATTAAGCAGCGCCACCAGCTTTGAGCCCCCTTCATAAATGTCCTTGTTTTTCAGGTGCTGGGTATGCGCCAGAACATAGGTTTCTTTAAACATGGTATTGGCACAGGTGACATAATCATCGCGGCCATTGGTAATCAGGGTCCGCCAACCACCCCGGGCGATATCGGAGAAACCCATATGATAACCAACGCCATATCGACCGAAGAAAAAGGTAATACGAAACGGACGATCAGCGGGTAAATCGTCGGTAAAGCAGCCGTTGAGTTCTTCAAGATAGGCAGGGTCAATGCGGAATGCCAGCGCCTGCTTGGTCAGAACATAGAAGTTGGTCTTCAGCGTGTAGCGGATAAACAGCAGACAACACAGGAAAATGTTCTTCCGATAGGCATCGACCCGCTTATGCCCGGTATTGTAATGAGCGATAAGATGAGTCAACCTGGTCAGCAGCGATTGATAAGTCGCGTCACGATCGGCAAGATTCGGATCGAAACGGACCCTGAACAGCTCCACCAGCTGCAGACACAGATCTGGATGTGAATAAAAGGCCCGCTCAACGCCCTCAAAGTCATAACGATCACTACTGTGAGCCAGGTTGGTATGGCAAAAGGCGATGAAGGCATTCACCAATGTAGCATCTTCCCCACTCATGATGTTCTGGGTGACGAAGTCCTGATAGGCCTGTGACCGGGTCTGCAGTAACTGGGTATTAAATAGCTCCCGTTGCAATTGACTGAACTGTTCGGTCTTATTATCGGCCAAATCAGCTTCTTTTTTACGCACGTAAAAGGTGCCGAGAAAGTACGGGTGCCTGCCGTTACTGATAGTCAGGCAATATGTCCGCTTGATCCCAATACCAAGACGGTTGAAGACTTCCATGATTTGTAGCAGAAAATCACGCTGCGGTGGATTGGCGACCGCAAACATGATGCGTGTTTCAACACTATTGCCTATCCCTGCGGAGTCTTCGACGTCCAGGTGAATCCCGCCACGGACTTTACTCTGGTGGTAAAGCCAGAGGATTTGGGCGACCCGCCGGACCGGTGAATTTTCGACATAGGCCTGGTTGTTCAGCCACAGCATTTTCAGGCAACAATCATAGTCATCATAATCAAAGTCAGGATAATTTGTTTTCAGCGCCTCTAGGACACCTTCGCGAATCGCATCCGGAATCGCGACGTCACCGGCTAAACCTTCAGCGATGTCCTGGTCTTTTTTACGGTCAAATTCAAAACGCTGAATTTCAAGCATTTTATCAAGACCGGGAACCGGTGCGTAGGACTGGGTAATATGGGCAAAGGAGATATCCCGCTCGCGCAGGGTTCGCAGAGAATCGTACAGGGTCCCCGGCTGGCTGAGGCGGGCAAGAATCAGTTTACTATCTGTATCGGCCAGAATGCGCCGCTTGTTTGTGTCTAGGCTGTGCAGGATGGTGGCCAGGATACCAATCACTTCCGGTTCTTTCTTCATCGTAATGAAAAAATAGGGATGCATCTGTTGCTGCAACCATTCCAGGTTGTTTTTGGCAGTGGTCAGGTTATTGTCAATGCTTTTCTCAATTTCCGTCATCATGAGACTTTCACTGGTGAAGCTCATTATTTGCTCCTTTTATATCTACTTCCTGTCATCAGGGTGTTTATAGGTAGTGAAAGGTTTGACTCCAAGCCATGCTTCATATGTTTGACTTTTTAGAACTTGCTTTAATGTGAGTTTAGTCAGCCTCCAACCCGTGTCTGAATATTGAAGTGATTGAATATGGCAGTAACCCTGTCCAGGTCGATTGTCCCTGGCTCATCAAGAGCGGCTGCCGGCGTATTACCAAGACGGATATGTTTATTGGCCATAATATTATGGTAGGGCAATAAATTGACAACTTTGGATGGACCAGCAAGGGAGCTGATCATCTCGGCCGTCTGTTCAATATTTCGGTCATCATCGTTGACCCCTTTGACCAGGGGAATTCTAATATTGATTGCGGCACCGGTTGCAGCAAGCTCTTTTAAATTATGCAAAATCAGTTCATTGCTAACCCCGGTCCACTGCCTATGTTTTTCCGCATCCACCATCTTCACATCGTACAGAAACAGTTCGGTCTGTTTGGCAACCTCAAGCAAGGTAGCGGTTTTGGCAAACCCGGAGGTATCCACAACGCGGTGGATGCCACGTTGCCCACACGCTTCGAGCAATGCCAGGGCGAACTCAGGCTGATGCAGGGGCTCGCCACCCGAAAGAGTTACACCACCATTGGATTGATCAAAAAAGACCCGCTCCTTCTCAACAATTGCGACCACCTCATCGACACCAATAGTGCGACCGGACATTTCCGTGGCAAGCGTAGGACATCCTTCGGCACATTGACCGCAGCCATGGCATTGGTCCCGGTTGGTGGCGACACCATCGCTGGTCATGCTGCACAAGCCATAGGGACAAGCATCGACGCACCAGCCACAGCGGATACATTTCGCCGCGTTGTACATTTTTTGAATTTTGTTTGAGATAGATTCCGGGTTGTGACACCAGAAGCAGTTAAGAGGGCAGCCTTTAAAAAAGATGGTCACGCGAATGCCGGGTCCATCATTGATGGCGTATTTTTTAATATCGAAAATAAGACCTGAGTACATTGTCTATCCACAATTTCTGAATGTTATTGAGAAACGGGGCAGAGGTCATCCCCTGCCCCGTTGCGCCTTAGAAGGCTTCGTTTTCGGTTCTCTCAATAATTTCCTGCTGCAGATCGTTATTCATGTCGTTGAAATAGTCACTGTAACCCGCCATACGCACCAGCAAGTCTTTATAATCCTCAGGATTATCCTGAGCGGCCAATAAGGTCGCAGTATCGACAATATTGAACTGAATGTGGTGACCGCCCATATTGAAGTAGGAGCGTACCAACTGCCCCAGTTTCTGAATGTCTTCATCCCGTTTGAGTAGACTGGGCAAAAAGCGTTGATTAAGAAGCGTTCCGCCGGATTTAGTCTGGTCAAGCTTGCCGACCGACTTGACCACAGCAGACGGCCCATTGGTGTCAGCACCATGAGATGGAGATGTGCCATCAGATATTGATTTGCCGGACAACCGACCGTTCGGAGTGGCTCCTAGGACTTTGCCAAAGTAGATATGGCAGGTGGTTGACAGCATATTGAGATGATACTTGCCTCCCTTTTTGATGTTTGGCTTACCATCGATGGTATTGACCAGGTCATCATAGATCCGCACCGCAAGGGTATCGGCATAATCGTCATCATTGCCGAAGAAGGGGGTCTTGTTCATGATCGTCTGGCGCATGAACTCATCCCCTTCGAAGTTCTTGGCAACGGCCATAAGCAGATGTTCCATGCTGAAGCGTTGGTCTTCAAATACATGCTTTTTAATGGTGGTCATACTGTCGGTCACGGTGCCAAGCCCGCAACACTGGATATAGCTGGTGTTGTAGCGAGGGCCGCCATCGTAGTAATCGCGCCCCTTGGCAATGCAATCGTCAATGACAACCGACAAAAACGGAGCCGGGGCATATTTGGCGAACATGCGGTCGATATAGTTGCTAACGCGCATCTTCTGATCGACCACGAATTCCACCTGCTTCATAAACGCAGCATAGAGTTCCTCAAAACTTTTAAAGGTGCGAGGGTCGCCGGTCTCGATACCGCATTTTTTACCCGTCAGCGGGTCGATACCGTTGTTGAGCGTCACCTCTAACACTTTGGGAACATTGAGATAACCGGTCAACAGGTAGGCCTCCTTACCGAAGGCGCCCACTTCAATACAGCCGCTGCAGCCACCTTCACGGGCATCTTCAATGGATTTCCCCTGGCGCATCAGCTCCATGACATAGGTATCGGGATTGAACACAGAGGGATAACCATGCCCCTGGCGAATGACCTTCGCTGCCGCATGCAAAAATTTATCCGGGGTATTGCGGGCAACGTGAACAGAACTGCCCGGCTGCAGAATATGCAGCTCTTCGATCACCTCAAGCATGATATATGAGACAGCATTGGTCCCATCTGAGCCATCACGCTTGACCCCACCGATATTGATATTGGTAAAGTCATTGTACGTACCGCTCTCGCGGGCGGTAACACCAACTTTAGGCGGTGCTGGATGGTTATTGACCTTAATCCAGAAACAGCAGAGCAGTTCCTTCGCTTGCTCTCTGCTCAAAGTGCCTTCGGCGATCTCTTTTTCATAGAATGGTGCCAGGTGTTGGTCAAAGTGCCCAGGGTTCATGGCGTCCCAGCCATTGAGTTCGGTGATTGTCCCCAAATGGACAAACCAGTACATCTGGATTGCTTCCCAGAAATTGCGGGGTTTATGGGCCGGAACGTGGCGACAGACCTCGGCAATTTTCTTCAGCTCTGCAACACGCTGCGGGTTCGTCTCTTTTGCGGCCAGCTGTTCAGCCAGTTCGGCATGACGCTCGGCGAAAACAATCACGGCATCGCAAGAAATCATCATAGCCTTCCACTGCTCTACCTTATCAGTCGCTTCCGGATCATGAAGGTAGTCAACATTGGCAATCAGCTCTTCAATCTGTTGTTTAAGATCAAGCATGCCATACTTGTAAATCTTCCCGTCAAGTGCAGTATGCCCGGGAGCACGCTGCTCCATGAACTCCGTAAACATGCCCGCTTCATAAGCGGCCTTCCACTCCTCAGGAACATGAGAAAAAATACGTTCCCTCTGCGTCCGCCCCGCCCAGAACGGAATCACTTCCCGCTCATAAGTGTCGATATCTTCCTGAGTCGTAATATAGCGCTGCATCTCCCGCGTATTGAGAGTGTGCAAATCTTCGACGCTATGGCAGGTCAGTTCCGGAAAGGTCGGAATCGCCTTTGGCTTGGGGCCACGCTCACCGACAATCAGTTCATCGTCGCCCAAATAGAGGACCTTGCGTTGACAATGATCCAGAAACGTCATAGCGCGCAAAACTGGCACCGACAACTTTGTATGGTTGTTCTTATAATATTCCGTCTGATGCAGAGCGCGCTCGATAGAAATCGTTGGTTCCGTTTCAACACTCAATTTTCTCAGGCGCTGAATTCGTGGATTCATCCCCGGACCGATTTCTCCGCTTTTAGCGCTGTAGAAATTTCCTTCGGCGACGGCTGATCTTTCAGGTTTTTCATTATGAGTTTTTACCTGCTCAAACATATTCTTTCTCCTGCACAAGCACTTTATTTTCACCCGTTCTAAAAATGCTCTGTATAAAAAACATTACACAACACGTTGAATAAACCAATAGCCTGATTCAAGCTTGTCAGGTTACTGGTAGAGCACGGAGCAACCATAAAGCCGTCTATAGTGCCAACAGATAGAGCAGATGATTATGTACGTTTTCACGTGTTCTCCTCCGTTCCAAAGCTTACCTAGAACGTAACGCCAAGAAAAAAATGGGGAAGAAACAGAGATAAATCGGACCAATAGGTTGTCATCAGCAACGTCGGCAGCCAGGCAAATAAAATCATGTAAAATGTCGGCGTTAACATCAAATTGACCTTGCACCCTGATACCCGCGAGCCAAGGTAGAGCATAGGAGCAGTGGGCGGCGTAACAAGTCCCATTCCCAGATTCACACCGAGAATTGCGGCAAATTGCACAGGATGGACACCTAGATGAGTCACGACAGGCAATAACACTGGCGTGCAAAGAAGGGTACCACTGGTGTCGTCCATGAGCATTCCGATCAGGATCATGAAAACATTGACCATCAACAGCATGACAACTCTGTCATCAGATACAGACTGAAGAAAGGCAAGAATGCTGTTGGGAAGATCTTCCATGACATAGATGCGACTTAAAATCATGACAACAAAAAGCATACACATAACAACGCCCGAGGTGACAGACGTCTCGATCAGTGTCTTTTTGAAGTTTTCCTTATTCAAACCTTTATAAATCCAGAAGCCGACGGGTATCGAATAGAGTACGGCAACTCCTGAGGCCTCCGTCGGAGTCATAACTCCTGAGTAGATTCCCCCCAGGACGATAACCGGCATCAACAGTGCGGCGCTCGCTCCACCTAAACGACTTCCAACCTGACGGACTTTTTCTGTAACGGGAACAGGTTCGGAGACAACGATCTCCTTGTTATTGCGGAGCAAAAATGCGTTAACAGCGCAAAGCAATACTGTCAGTAGAATTCCTGGTCCGACTGTCGCCAAAAAGCAGCTCAAAACAGATTGGTACGAAATCCATGCATAAATAATCTGGATACAGCTCGGCGGGATAAGCAATCCAAGCGGAGACGCATTGACAAGAAGGGCCGCAGACAATCCTCTCGGATATTTGGACTTGTCCATTTCCGGCAGCATGACCGACCCGATGCAGGAAAGCGTTGCTGCGGCAGCTCCAGAAATCGAACCGAAAATACCACTGGCAATAACGGCTACGGTACCAATCCCGCTCTTACGGTCGCCGACCAGAATTTTAACCAGATTTACTAATGGTTGAGCAATTTTGCCCTTCTCCATCAGGCCACCAGCCATAATGAACAAAGGAACAGCAAGCAATGCAACCGTATTCATCTTACTGTAGCCAACAGGTAACAAAGAGGTAATGTTATAGTCCCCTGTCACCACCATCCACAGGACCGATCCCGTAAAGCAAAAAGGAACCGGGATCCCAATCAACAAGGTCACGATTAATATTCCGATTGATATTAGTACATCCATTGTCAGTCCCCTTGAAGTGCTGCGTCTTTGTATTTTCCGCTGATTAACAGCATCAGCTCTTTAACAAAATGAATAAGAGCGTAGAAAGCCATCAACACAAAACCGATGAAAATTGCGCCCTGTGGAACTGCAATTGGAATACCCCAGCCCATGGTGTGCCCCATGAATTTGAACTGCCAGGAAATGAGGGACCAGGCCCAGACGCTTATGGTAATGGTTAAAAACAGTTCCAGCCCTCTGGCGATGAGGCCAATTACAGCCGCAGCCTTAGGGTGGTTGGTGGACAGAGAAATTTGAATAATATCGGCTTTTATATGACTATCTTCATAGCTGCCATAGGCAGCCCCGATAAAGTAAAGCCAAAAAGCAGCGATCATGACCAATTCATCGTAAGCAAACAGGTCTTTATGTAGAACATAACGCATAAAAACTGCGGCACAGATAATCCCAACAACAGTAAGGCTTGTTAAAATCAGAATGAATCTTTGTACCTTAAGCAGTAGCTCATACATAAGTGCCAATGGACCATTTGTCTGAGACAAGACATCCTCCCAAATACAAGTAATAATTCCAAAGCTCTTTGTTTCTTGCGCAGGCAAGGCAATAAAATCTTTTCGTTGAGATGCACACAAAAAGGGGGTAACGGTTTTATCCAACCGTTCCCCCCTTGCGCTTAAATCTCGCCGAGATCCTTACGGATGCCATCAAAGATTTCTTGTCCGTACAACTGATATAATTGAGGCCAAACATTGGCGTGGATGCTGTCAGACAGTGTTTTTGCCTGCTCAGGGGTGGGACGGATGATTTTCAGGCCAGCTTCAGCCATCTTGTTAAGATAGAACTCATCTTGCTTTTCAGCAGCAGCAAAACTTTTTTCAGCGGTCGCTTTAAAAATATCCCGAACGATCGGGCCATCAGTTCCTAAGCTGGCAAAAACATCTTTGCCCATAATAAAGGCATTACACTCGACAAAGTTATTGTAGGCGACATAGTAATTTTCAACGTCCCTGAAGGTCAGATAATTTACATCTGGAGTACCGCCGATCCATCCGTCGACAACACCTGTCTGCATAGCGCTGTAGATATCAGCCCAGTTAACGGTCGTCGTTCTGTAGTTAATGGATTTTGCCGTTAACTGATAAACTTTCATCGGAGGAACCCGCAGCAGAATCCCCTTGGAACTGTCTGGGCTAAAGGGATCTTGTGGCTCTTTCTTACTGCCAACCCCGATCAGACCGATGACATTGAACCCAAAGAATTCAATATTCTTTTCTGACAGGATTTGTTTGAACGTTTGACTGAAATTTGAGTTGTATGAAAACACCTTAGGAATATCGGAATAGTTTTTAACGATATATGGGATGCTGTGGGCCTCAAGACGAATATCGTATTCACTGGGCAGATTGACCTGTCCCATATCAACAGATCCACGCATGACGTCTTGAAAGAGAAGCGTATAATCCCCTAACTGATCGGCAGGAAAAACTTTAACCTTAATCCGCCCTTCAGTTTGTTTTTCAACCTCGGCGGCAGCCTGGCGAATTAATTTTGTTGAAGGGTGATCTTCCGGGTAGTGTCCAGCAAAGTTAAGCGTTCGTGCACCTGCAACAGAGGCAACAAAACCCGACAACACAAGCAGCACAATCATAATCTGAGCAATCCGTCTCATTTTACTCTCCTCACCAGTTAGATAGTTACATTCCGTTGTATGACTGCAGATCAGCACTGATCACGACAGCCACCCCCCATGCTTCTTTGGTTATTATGTATGATTCGCTAAACGCCTTTGTCTAACCCCCCATATTCGAATATAGCGAGTCTATACCCTACAGACCGAACGATGTCAAATGATTTCAGTCTTCTGATGAGTCAACAACGACAGAACCTATAAAACAAACAAGCCCGCCACGAAAGACATTCGCCAGGCAAAAGGAACAAGAAAAACACTTACCATTACGTGTACTTAGAATTATAAATAAGCACACCTCAAACATAAAAACTATCAACACGATGATCTACCAGACAAATGCTTGACATTGGCAGGAATGATATATAGATTTCAGTCGTCTGAAGACTGAACTTATAACAAATTACGGATCTCCGTAATAAGTCATTGAGCCAAAGAACGAATAGATTCGTTTCAGCACGACAACCATCAAAAAGAAAAGAGGTAGGTCATGAATTTGTTAAATAATGCAGCAATCAATGTGCCCGTCCCGACAAACGAACCCAACCTGACCTATGCGCCCGGCACACCGGAGCGCGCCCAGCTTAAAGCAGCCCTTGAAGAACTCAAGGCAAAACAGATCGAGGTTCCCCTTATTATCGGTGGCAAAGAGGTGCGCACCGGCGACACAGCAAAGATCGCCTGCCCCCATGATCATTCGATTAATCTTGGCACTTATCATAAAGCCGGTCCCAAAGAAGTGCAGATGGCCATTGATGCCGCCATGGCCGCCAAACCGGTCTGGGAAAGCCTGCGCTGGGAAGAACGCGCCGCAATCTTCTTAAAAGCAGCCGACCTGCTTGCTGGCCCTTACCGCTTCCTGCTCAATGCTGCGACCATGCTCAACATCAGCAAGAACCCCTTCCAGGCGGAAATCGACTCGGCTTGCGAGCTGATCGACTTTTTACGTTTCAACGTTTACTTTGCTCAGCAGGTCTATGCCGACCAGCCGATGCACAACTCCCGCTTTACCTGGAACTACGTTCAGCACCGCCCCATGGAGGGCTTTATTTTCGCCGTTGCGCCGTTCAACTTTACCGCCATTGCCGGCAACCTGCCGACCGCACCAGCGATTATGGGGAACACTGTGGTCTGGAAACCAGCCTCTTCTGCCGTATATGCTCCTTACTACTTCATGAAACTGCTTCAGGAAGCGGGCCTGCCTGATGGTGTTATCAACTTTGTTCCCGGTTCCGGCAGTAATGTTGGCGATACCGTTCTGAACAGCCCCGACTTTGCCGGCATTCATTTCACCGGCAGTACCGGCGTCTTCCAGGGGATGTGGAAAACCATCGGCAACAATCTGGCTGAAAACAGATATAAAACCTACCCACGTATCGTCGGCGAAACCGGCGGTAAAGACTTTATCTTTGCCCACAAATCCGCAGATGCCAAAGCCTTGGCAACGGCCGTTGTGCGCGGTGCTTTCGAATTCCAGGGGCAGAAATGTTCCGCTGCATCCCGCGCCTACATTCCAGAATCCCTGTGGCAACCGGTGATGGATGAAATCAAGGCCCAGACCGACCGTATCAAGATGGGTGATGTCTGCGATTTCCGCAATTTCTTCAATGCGGTTATCGATAAAGCCGCCTTCAAGAGCATTACGGCGTACATCGACTACGCCAAAGCAGCGGACGATGCCGAGATCGCCATCGGTGGACACTATGATGACAGCAAGGGCTGGTTCATCGAACCAACCATCATCACCACCACCAATCCGAAGTTCAAAACGATGGAAGAGGAGATCTTCGGCCCGGTCATGACCATGTACTGCTACAAAGATGACGAGTACGAAGCCGCCCTGGAACTGTGTGACCAGACCAGTGAATACAGCCTGACCGGTGCTCTGTTCGCTCAGGACCGTACCGCCATCAGCTTTGGCATGGGCAAACTGACCAACGCTTCGGGCAACTTCTACATTAACGACAAACCGACCGGTGCCGTTGTCGGCCAACAACCGTTCGGTGGTGGCCGTGCCTCCGGCACCAATGACAAGGCCGGCAGCAAACAGAATCTGATGCGCTGGGTCTCGGTACGGACCGTTAAGGAAAACTTCGTACCGCCAACAACCTTTGAATATCCGTTTATGGATCAGGAAAAATAATTCCTCAAAGAGAAACAACACCTCAAATCAATAAAGCGGGAGAGCTGTCCCCTTAGCTCTCCCGCTCAACCTATTAATTTCTCAAAGAAAAACAGATGATTTAAAAGGATGAAAATTATTTTTTTATTGCAATTACCTTCAGAGCCTATAAACTGGCATGGTATAAATCGCTGATAAAAGATCTATTTAGCCCTATTCTATTCCAAAAATCCCTTACTGTTGTTAATTTAGCGCTATGAGTTTAGAAGCAATCAAGAGAAGTTCTGCTGTCAATCATGTTGTCGATCAGATCATGAAGGCAATCGATAAGAAGAACTATATTCCAGGTAGCAGGCTGCCATCGCAATCAGACTTGGCTGTCATGTTGGGAGTCGGTCGTTCCTCTATCAGAGAAGCCATAAATATCCTCATAGAAAAAGGATATCTGGAGACAGTTCACGGCAAAGGAACATTCATCAAGGCAGATTTCTCCAATACCACCCATCAAATTGCCAAACTATCCTCAGCCGTACAGGTAAGTTCCATTTATAATCTTATGGAAGCCCGCGCCCTGCTGGAGTGCAAATCTGCAGCACTTGCAGCCAAACGTGCCAAGCAGAGCGATTTGAAAAAGCTGGCTGAAATTGCCCAACTCGTTTCGGCTGACATTAGCGATTATGGCATATTCCTGGAGTGTGATATCCAGTTCCATACGACCATTGCTGAAGCTACTCATAATGAAGTTATATGCGAAATGACAAAACTCGTACTCGCCGAGCTCGCAGCACATCATGCCAAGCTCAACACGAAGGAATTAAGTGTTGCCTACAAGAAGGAATCCGTAGATACCGCCCTCAAAATCATTAAGGCGGTAGAAGATCACGATGATGTTGCCGCAGCCAAGTGGATGGAACAGCATATTTCAGTGATTGAAAATGAATTAGGTCGCATTCTTTAACAACCAGAAGATCGTGGACTCATTATCTGAAAAGCACCCGTACAGAACCCTGCCGAAAACAGGTAGTAGATTTAGATAACCTGACATAGCCATAAACCATTCCCAAACGCAGTCAAAACATCCGTGTAGCTCTACACGTTATACTGCCAAGAATGACCAACCTCAAACATGATACACGCCGCAAGAAGCATATTCTGGCAACATGCCATCCTGAGCATTTTTCAGACAAACACGCGACCGGGTTCTCATCCAAGCCGTCAGCAACATTTCAATACCATACGTATCAAAAAATATGCACACCGGACAAGGTCCTGTTTTTGAATGTATTTATCGTCGACATCAAGAAGATATCCACGACTTATCCATAAGAGAAAAGGACTATTACAAAAGCACTACCCTTTTGAAGAAGTCGTTTTCTGCATTGCCGTCCTGGCTGCCGATGAAGCAGGGTGATAACTCCAGCGAGGACATTGATATCAATGGTGGATCACATATCGGCGAACCCTTCCCAGGTCGTATGAAATGAACGAGCCATTTTTCATCTGAAAATCGGCTCTTTTGCGTACAGGTTAAGAAACTGTAAAAACGCATTTTTTATCTCTACAGCACCTCGCGTAAGTGTTACATTTCTGCTTTAACTATCGATTCCCTTCTTCCAAAGTTTGACGACATGACTCACTCAACCTATTCAACCGCAGTCCGCTGGATTCTGCTGTTCGTTTTATCTTACAGCTTTTTCTGGATTTTCCATTATTACCAACTGCCTGCGGCACTTCTACTGGGACCCATGATAGCAGCAATCGTGCTTTCGTCGCTCGCCATGACGGTGAGCATATCAAAGCCTCTTTTTTCCCTGTCGATGGCTTTTGTCGGGGTTATGATCGCCGGGCTGATGCCGGTAACAATTGTTTCCCAGGTTTCAGAGCATTGGCTGATTTTCTTAAGTGGCGCCCTGTTTACCATTGTTGTAGCAGCACTACTAGGCTGGTTATTGTCCAGATCTGAGATGTTCCCCGGCAACACAGCAATCTGGGGAACATCCCCCGGAGCCGCCATGGTAATGACCCTGATGTCGGAATCTTTCGGTGGCGATATCAGATTGGTCGCCCTGATGCAGTATTTACGGGTTGCCTGCTGCACCCTCTCAGTGACTTTGGTCGGGCACTATCTCGGCGCTGCGGCGGCCCATTCTACCGCCCCACAGTTGAACCTGTTCAAAATCACTTCCACCCCAGACTTTTTGAAAACTACGGGCATCGTCCTGCTGTGTTTTGCAATTGTGCAGATACTCAAAAAACCGAGCATCTCCTTTATTCTGCCGATGGTGGTCGGCATTGTCATGAAAATGCTCGGCCTCACGGACATTGTTATCCCTGGCGTTATCCTAGCCATTGCGTACACCACTATCGGTTGGAATATAGGACTCCGCTTCACACGTTCCATACTTCATCACGCAGCCAAACTATTACCGCTGTTATTACTATCCATCGCCATGCTGTTAGCCGTTAACGCGGCCTTTGGCCTGGTCATCGCCAAGTGGGCCGGAATCGATTACTTAACCGCATTTCTGGCGACCAGCCCCGGTGGTGCGGATTCGGTTTCGATTATCGCCGCATCTACTCCGGTTGATGTCGGCTTTGTCGTCACCATGCAGGTCATCCGCTTTTTTATGGTCATTCTTTTAAGTCCGATGCTGGCCAGATGGTTGTCGCGGTCCAGACAGTTGAAGAAAAAAAGCAACAACAGATAAGTTTGTTGCTTTTTTCGCTTCACACCTTTTTCAATCCATCCGTTTGCTATGGATCCTTCATTTATGGAAAGGCTACGCGTCATTGCATTCATTAAAACCATTAGCCCCCCCCCCCTTGCATAAGACGTCACCCTTGAACGGGCTCAGGAAGATAAGCGTTTGCCATATCACGTTGGTGGTGAGCTTGCTGAACCATGACTGAAACCACTGTCGAAAAGAGTCAATTATAACTTAATATTTCCACCCAGTTCGCCCCCCTTCCACACGGATACAAGCCAACCGCACAAAGGATTCCATCTGAACCTATCCGATAAACAGCAACATGATCCGCTCTCTCCCCAGTGACCACCACAAACTGTCCTGACACGTCGATAGCAAACCCTCTGGGTTGCAAAACGGTTGGAATAATTCCGAGTAATTTGAGCCGACCGCTACCCTTATCAACTTTAAATACGCTTAAGGTACTACCCGTTCGTTCCGAAATATAGAGAAATTCACCATTGGGAGTCAGGTGAATATCTGCCGCAGAAATGGCATTAGTAGCTTTTGCAACCGCAGGTTTACCTAGAGCCTTGGGCTGCTGTGCCTTACCAGGAATCAGACCGCTGTCTTCAGTTAAACCGTCGACTGCATCGATTATCGTCAGCAGTCCGGTTTCGGGATCCAGAACCAGAACATAAACCTTGGCCAGGAATTCACTCAAAACATAGACAAAACGATTATCAGGTGAAATAGCGAAGTGCCTTGGCCCAGCGATTTCGTCCAGTTGGACCGCAGGAGGGTTATTTGCCTTCAACTCTCCGGACTGGTGGTTAAAAATAAACTGCAGAATCTGATCGGTTCCAAGACAAGGCACGAACAAAAACCTGTTGCTGAGATCAACAGCGATACTATGTGGGTTGGCAGGGGTATTGACAAGCAGAAGCTGTTCACCGACCTTGCCATTTGGATCTATAGTGTTAACCGCAATAATATTTCCGCCATAGGACGCCGAAAAAAGAAATTTACCACTCCGATCTAAAGAGATATAAGGCACACTGTCCGGCAGATTTTGGCTAGCAACCAGCTCTAACTCACCGGACTCTGTATCAATGGCATAGGTTAAAACCGGAAAAGGCTGCGCGCGAGAGGCGGCATAAAGCATTCTTCCATCACCACTGGTCGCCATAGGCATTATAAATTCAGCGGCTATGACCGTACCTTGTGCCTGAAGTTCTCCACCTGCAAGCATCCTGTAAATTGAGATAGTCCCATCTTCAGCATTGGATACATATACGAAAGTGCGAGAACCGATGTAGGAGAGATCGGGATTCATGGCAGTTATCTTTCGGAAAAAGAGAAAAATCGCAGGCCAGAGAATAAAGATAAAGAAACCAAACACTGATAACCAAAATAATCATTCAGATACTTGAAACCAGCAGCAATAAAAAACTCCCCTTCGGCAATAAAATTCTACTGATCACACGAAGGGGAGTGGTTTTGTACGTTAGGACTTAAGAGGTGTGGTAAAAGTTAGCAGCCCCTCTTCTGTTTCTTAATCGTTGATCTGACCGCCCAGAACAGCACCAGAAACGATCCAGCCACAAAGACCGCAGCAATTGGCCTTTGTACGAAGATCAGCAGACTTCCGTGCGATGCCAATAAGGACTGGCGTAATGCCTCTTCAAAACCCTTACCAATTACAAATCCGATCAGCAACGGTGGCAAAGGAACATTAAGCAGCCTCAAGCCATAACCAATTACGCCAAAAACCGCCATAATAGCAACATCGGCAACACTGTTGCTAATAGAATAGGACCCGATGACGCAGGTGACGAGAACCGTAGAGAAGATCAGGGATCTCTTGAGCGTCAGGACCTTAACTGCGTAACGCAGGAAAATACGCCCGATAATCAGCGCCGGAATGGATGAAATAATCAGCCCGACCAGAAATGCGTAAACTTCAACACCGTTATCACGAAAGACAAAGGGACCTGGAGTTATGCCCTGCAGCATAAGAGCACCAAGAATAATCGCGGTAACAGCATCCCCTGGAATACCCAAAGACAACATAGGAATCAGCGCACCACCGGTGACGGCGTTGTTAGCGGTTTCCGGTGCGGCGATCCCCTCAGAAATACCGGTACCGAACTTTTCGGGATGTGCTGAGCGCTGCTTGGCAAAAGCGTAACTTAAAAAAGCAGGAGTTGTCGAACCGATACCTGGCAGAATCCCAAAACTCAGGCCGATGATGGCCGAATACAGGATCGTGCCACGCATACGCCACATTTCAAGAAAAGAGACATGATTGTCAGCTTTTTGTATCTCGGCCTGGGCCTTAGTCTGCTCTTTAAGTAGCAGGGTCTGTTCAGGCTGACCAACCTGAATAAGAAGTTCGGATATAGCAAACAGCCCGATCAGTACAGGCACCAAGCCAAGGCCACTTTCGAGTTCCGGAATTTCCATGGTAAAGCGAAAGGTTCCCCAGACCGGATCCAGCCCGACGGTACTCATCAGCAGACCGAATAAACCGGCGAGAATACCTTTAATCATCGATTCTTCGCCAACACCTGAGATAACCGTCAACGCCAGCAACAACAGCGCCGCGAGTTCCGGCGGACCAAACCGTAAAGCAATCGACGCCAGAGGGGCGGCAACCAGAATAAGAACCAGACAACTGAACACATTGCCTATGGTACTTGAATACAGAGCCAGTTTAAGCGCCTTGCCACTCTGTCCCTTCTGAGTCATGGGAAACCCATCAAAAACTGTGGCCGCAGCAGCCGGAACTCCAGGGATATTAAACAATACAGCGGAGATAGACCCACCATAGATCCCTGCCTGGTAAACACCAAGAAGCAGCATCATAGCCGGAACTGTTGGCAACACAAAAGTAACAGGGATGAGAACTGCAATGGCGATAGCCGGCCCCAATCCCGGGATGGCGCCAACGACAGTTCCGATAATGATTCCGACAATATTTGCGACCAGAACCCACCAGTCAAGCAGCAGGTTGATCCCTGCAAAAAAATCTGTAAACATCTACTACTCCATAATAACTATAATCTGGTTGCCATGCGTAAACTCCGAATGACAACCAGGGTAAGTTTTCAGACGGGAAAAGAGCATTTTTTCGATATGCTTGGAAAAGCAAGAACTTGAGCACAGGCGTAGTACTTTACCCCGCACAAATAAGTCCGCTGATTGACGCCGCCACAGCGAAAATAGACCCTTTCCTGATGAAAACTGACCAAAGACATTCTCGTTCGGGTTTATGGCATCGGAATATGTAACAATTTCACGGCGAAAACCCATACAATAGCCGGCACAAGAACAGTCGTCAGCCCAATAACCCACCAGCGGCGTTCGCCAAAGATAAGCATGATCGACACCACGGCAACCATTGAGGATGGAATAAAACCAATCCAGATCAGCAGAAAAAAGTAGATGGCGATGATGCCAATGGTGGCAAGAGGGGCCCACTGATAAAAGCAGGAGGGCTGTTCAGGGCTATCTGCCACATCAATTGGTGCCTCGTCTCCAACCACGGACAGATCGTCCTCACCAGGAGCACTTGCTTTAATATGCCGCTTCTGAATATAGGCCAGAAGAAGCATAAGAAGAGCAAAAAAGGTAATAGCGCCGCAGATGACTTTTGGCAGAAAGCGGGGACTAATTTGACCTGGTGGAACAAAACTGACTGGCACCAGTGCCGGAATAATAAATGCCAGCATTAAAAGGCCAAACACAGAAAACAGAACACCAGACAACAGATCTTTTCTGGCGGGGGTCATGATTTTTTTACGCATATAAAACCTTTACAGCTTCAATCTGAACTAAAAAATGAGTCTTCACTTCTTGAACAAAAGAGGATATGACAACCAGCTGTGAACCCCCTCGGTTATCATATCCTCAATGAGCGTTTACCTATAATTGAAGTTCAATATTTATAGAGAGACATTACTCAGCCAGTTTAAGTTCTTTGATAGCTTTCCCATAGCGGGCATAATTCTTCTTCAAGACCTTGCCAAAATCCTCAGAATTCATAATCTCAATCGGCAAGTTTGCTTTAGCCATAAACTGTTTGAATTCATCCGCACCAGCAGCTTTAATAAAAGCTTTTTCCAGTTTTGCAATAACCTCACCAGGGGTTTTGGCCGGAGCAGCCAAACCAACAACCGAGACAAACGCCCAATCATAACCCAATTCACCAATAGTTGGAATTTCAGGATTTTCGACATCTTTGGTTTCATCAAGAACCGCAAGAACGCGTACGCTACCAGCCTTTATGTGATCCGAATAAGCCGGAACCAGGGCGAAGTTAACATGCCCCCCCAAAACAGCTGCAGTAGCGGCAGCGCTCCCCTTAAAAGGAAGATGGGTAAATTGGGCACCAGTCAGTTTTTCCATATAAAGCATACTGATGTGGGCTCCTGCAAAAGTCCCGGCGGTGCCATAGGTCAAGGTACCTGGATTCTTTTTGCCATAGTCAATCAGATCTTTGAATGAATGAAATTCAGAGGAACTTGGCACGACCACGCCATGGTGCGGTCCCGAATAGTTCATGATGGGCGCAAAGTCTTCGACCGGATTGTAAGAAACCTTGCGCAGATGGGGTGTAATAAAATAAGGAGAAGAGGTAATGGCAATCAAAGTATAGCCATCTGGAGCCGCCTTGGCCACAGCGGCAAGTCCGATAGTACCGGATCCGCCAGGTTTATTTTCAACAACGACAGGTTGTCCAAGGTCCTTTTCGGCAATAGATGCCAGCATTCTGACTGCAATATCCGTCGTCCCACCAGCACCGTAAGGGATTATAACCTTAATGGGCCGATCAGGATATTCAGCAAAAGCAATCTGTCCGGTGATGCAAGATAAAACCACTACCGCAAAGCACAATTGTAATAACTTTTTCATGACCTATCTCCTCGTAAGCTTGCAATTAAAAACACTACCCAAACGCAAAAAAAGAAACAGCGTTTCCAAACAATTTCCCCATTATACAATTACTAAGATCTTAACGAGTAGCGATTTTTTTTAAACTAATCTTTAGAAATTCTAAATTTAATGCCTGTTTTTTGCTTTATTTTAATTATCTGCCTTAGAGTGATACACTTACATATGTTATCAGGAGGGTTCATCAGGAGCACCAAAAAAAATATTTTTAGAAACCCTTTATGTAAAGTCAATTTATATAACTTTGCAGACAAAAATATTGGAGATATCATCATTATACACAATGAACAACATTATGACAGTTCACATACTTTTAAAGATAAGGTGCAGATACGATGTTCATTTCAGAAGAAACCCATGAATTGATCAATGGTGCGATAGATATTCACATGCATGGCAGTCCTGATATCGTTCCCAGAATCGCAACAGACTTACAATTGGCACGTCAGGCCGCAGAAGTCGGCATGAAAGCGATTATGGTAAAAAGTCACGTCACACCGACCGCCACCAGAGCTCAGCTAGTCCAGGAAGCCCTGGCAGATTCAATCCAGGTGTATGGTGGCTTAACACTGAACGCCCCAGCTGGAGGACTCAATCCACATGCCGTAGAAGCAGAACTCAAACTCGGTGCAAAACAGATCTGGATGCCGACCATTTCAGCTGAAAACCAAGCCCGCCTAGGGGGACATGGCGGAAAAAACTCAGTCCCAGTCTTTGATGATAACAATAAGATTCTTCCCCAGGCTCATGACATTCTTGACCTTATAGCCAAGTATGATGCCATCCTCGGTACCGGACACTTATCTGCTGCTGAGTGCAGCAACTTAGTACCCATTGCCAAGCAGCACGGGGTCAGAAAAATCATCATCACTCATCCAGAATCGCGCCTGATCGAGATGCCTATCGATATGCAGCAGAAACTGGCCAAACAAGGCGTATTTTTTGAGCGATGTTTTTATCGAGTCGCCATCGCTCCCCCGGCAAATATCACGCCCGAATTATTCCTGCAACAGATCCAGTCAACGGGAGCTGAACAGACAATAATTTCAACTGATTTTGGCCAAACATTCAATGACACCCCGGTTCGGGGGTTACAGAAATGTATTCAGACGCTGCTCAACCTGAACGTAGCGGCAAAGGAAATTTCGTTGATGATCAAAAGCAACCCAGCATCCCTGCTGGGAATCTGATTTAATTTATTCCTGCTTCCTGAGATCGGGCACCCGTAATAATACAAAGCATGAAAAGATCAGGACAATAGTAGCATTCAGGGCAAGTAGAGATTTCAGCACGAGGATGTGACCTGCCTGAATGAAATGAGAAAATGTAAGAACGACAAAGGCAACCCCGCAATTAATCAGGGTTGCCTTTGATTGTCTGAAAACAAAAGGAGACGCTTGAAAAATCTCCAGCGGCCCTTCGACGAACTCAGGGCCATCAGCTTAAATGCCAGGAAAGATTATTTGGAATATTCACTCAGTTCTTTCTTATTGGCAATACGTGAGGGATTGATCCCTTTACCCTCAACCACCTCAATGATCCCGCGGACCGCGTCTGACCCGACTCGCGCACCAGCTTCAACGGTCACACCACCAACATGCGGGGTGATAACGACATTGCCCAACTTAAATAAAGGATTATCCTGAGCTGGCGGCTCGGTGGCAAAAGTGTCAAGTCCGGCAGCGCGGATTTGACCCGTCCGCAGAGCTTCTTCGAGAGCGACCTCATCGATCAATCCACCTCGCGCAGTATTTACCAGTACAGCGGTCGGTTTCATCAGTTTGAGACGCTTTGCATTGATCAGCTGGTGAGTCTCAGGCATCAGTGGACAGTGGAGACTGACCACATCAGAAATTTCAAGAATAGACTCTATATCGTTCGCCCTGATGACTCCCATGCTGTCGAGATCGGCATCAGCAACAAAAGGATCGAAAGCATGCACCGTCATTTCAAGGCCTGCCGCTAGCTTTCCCATGTGTCTGGCGATAGCACCAAACCCGATCAGGCCAAGGGTCTTGCCTGATAATTCGGTTCCCAAAAAGTTAGCTTTGATCCATTTGCCATCTCTGATAGACGTATCGAGCATCAACATCTGTTTCATAGCCATCAGCATCAGCGTGATACCATGTTCCGCAACAGACTTGGCGTTAGCCCCGACAGCGTTGATGACCATGACATCATTCTTTGCGGCAGCGACCAGATCAATATTATCAACCCCTACACCATGCTTGGAAACAACTCTGAGCGATGGTCCTGCGTTGATAACTTCTTCAGTAATGAACCCGGTGCGGTGCACAATACCGCATGGATCATGCATTGCCACGGTCTTGGCGAGCTCAGCCGGTTCAGTATAGGCGGGTGAATATATGGCTTCATAGCCATGCTCCGCCATAATCGCCGTCGCATCCGGGTGCAATTCTGCCCCAGTAATTAAGATTTTTTTATTATCACTCACAGATCATCCCCTTCTTGGAGAATACCTTTTTTAATCAGGGTAGGAATCAACCAACTGGCATTCAGACCATCAAGGGGTGCAGTACGGATCTGCTCCATGCGCTTTTCTTCAGCGTCAACTTTTGCTTGAGCACCAGCCGCAGCAGCCTGAACGTCACTCTGGGGAATGACAATAATACCATCGGCATCGCCGATAATAATGTCGCCTGGGTTAACCACCACACCACCACAAGAGGTCGAAAGGTTAACCTGACCAGGACCATCTTTTTCTCCACCCATCGGATTAACACCACGGGTAAAAACTGGCAACCCAGATTCTATCAGTTCGGTACAATCCCGCACCGCACCGTCCATAATAACCCCGGCAAGCTTCTTCTTGACGCAAACATTGCAGAGCAGATCGCCAAAGATGCCATTACTGGTGCTGCCATGAGCGTTAATAACCAAGACATCGCCTTCCTTGGCCAGGGCGATACCAGCGTGGATCATCAGGTTATCCGCAGGGTGAGTTTCAACAGTGATCGCTGAGCCGATCATTTTCGACGCAGGATTTAAAGGCTTTATCCCTGCATCCATGATCGCACGGCGACCATAACCATCACCAAGCAGTGCAACTGGGAATTTTGCAAGAAGCTTAAGATCTTCTTCGCTCGGTCTATCAACTTCTTTTACCAAACAGAAACCCGGTTTTCCGTATACTTTCTTGTCCATTTTTTTCAGATCTCCTTCGTTAAAAATACGGTTCTAAAATACCCTGAGAAGTCGGCCAGTTCGTATTCGCACTTAATTTCAAGCCATAAAAAAACCGAACACATGCCTCTTTGTAAAATGTGATTCAAAAATACAGACAATAAAAATTATTTAAAAGCGATTTAAATTAATTTTATTTTCAGTTTTTCTAAAACTAGCACCAGACATCCGTCCCCAAATGACTTAAGCCCCTCCTGCTGGAAAATTACTTAAATTATTAATTTTTATAGTGAAGGATATTGACAAACCATTATCCTGTGAAAAGATTATATCAAAGAGTTACTCTTTAGCGCTAAACGACCTCAATCCATAGTATTTTTATTAAATATCACTAAAGAAATATTCGCAAGCTAGGTATTTTCATTACGCACGAACGCTTTACCGTAAGGCCTTCTAATTTTAAAGTTAATAAATTTACCTTCAAGCGTCGATAAAGTTTATGTATATTGACCACAGTCGATATAACACCGGTTGTTTACCACCCCTCACCCTATCTTTGAACAGGAGCTCTACATGAAGTTTGAATTCTCACGATTGAAGCGATGCAAAATTCTTAATGGGTTAATTTTAGCGTTACTAGTAACGACAGGGGTTGTCACTTTTGACTGGACGAATGCTTACGCGGCCTTTCCTGATAAGCCAGTTCACGTCATTGTTCATACGTCGCCGGGTGGCGGAGTAGATACTATGGCACGGCTGCTGTTTAAACACGCCGGACGACTTTCAGGAGCTGATTTTGTAGTTGAAAACTTTGCCGGTGCCGGCGGCCAGATTGGTTACACAAAAACGATTATGTCACCACCTGATGGTTATACCCTTGGTACCATTTCCACGATGAGTATCGTTACCCATGAGTTAACCAGAAAAAATGTTCCTTACACATTTAAAAAGAACTTTCAGCCCGTAGCCCGGGTAACACTGGATCCTTCCGTTCTTGCTGTTAAAGCGGATAGTCCATTCAAAACCCTGAGCGACGTTATTGCCGCTGCTAAGGAAAATCCAGGCAAGCTCAGTTTCGCTGGTACCTTCATGTATAGTACTCATCATATTCAGCACATTCTTTTTAAAAAGCAGACCGGTGCCGATCTGAAATATATTCCCTTTGATGGTGGCGCCAAAGCTATTGCAGCACTACTCGGTGGCCACGTTGATGTTGCCGCTAGTGGTCTTGGTGAGTTTGCTCCACTGATCAAGTCGGGTGAAGTACGTATCCTGGCCTCTGCAGGGGACACCCAATGGAAAGATCTTCCTGAGATGCCTCTTTACAAAGACCTGGGCTATAAAATCTCCCTTGGTTCCAACCGTGGCATTGCTTTGCCAGCAGGGTGTTCTCCTGAAATCGTCAAATATTATGACGATTTATTTGCCAAGGTGACTGCCGATCCTGAGTTTTTAGCAGAAGCTGAAAAAATCGGTATCGCACCGACTATTGCTCACCTTGGGGCAAAAGAATTTACTGACTATCTCAATGACCTGCAGGCAACAATGGAAGAGTCTTTGGCTGGTCAAATGAAGAAATAATGATCTCTGCTTATCATGAAGTGATGAAGTGATTTAGTTTATTGACGTAGATCGAATCAATACCCCGGAACGACCGGGGTATTGATTGGTGCTTAAGAGCAGAAGGCTGAATGACATGGATTTTGTTAAAAAATACATCGTACAGGTGGGACTTATTGGGATCAGTATCCTTGTTTATATGAGTTCTGAAGAATTATCCGACAGTGCCAGGGCGTTTCCCCGAACCATGGCTGTCAGCCTGTTGGTGTTGGTCGTTTTATTGATGATCAGTAATTACTTGAAGCAAATGAAAAACACAGAGGCTGGCGGTTCTAAAAGTGACAATCCAGGCAGCAGCCTGAATGCCAAAACCATGACGATTCTTGTCGGTTTTATCATTTTTAACGTGTTATTTGTCTGGTTACTGCCAATCATCGGCTTCGAGATAGCAGGTTTTCTGTTTATTATTGGAGGCATGTTCATGCTTGGAGGTTCCGCAGCGAAACGTTTTTGGTGGGTTGCTCTGGTTCTTCCTGTTGTTTTAGGAGTCGTTTTCCGGACCTTGCTGGATCTGAGACTTCCTTTATTTCCATTCTTGTCATAGCGAGGTCTTATTCATGGAAATTGTTACTGGATTTCTTAACCTTTTAAGTCCGGCGGTTTTTCTGTCGATGTCCGCAGGTGTCGCCTGGGGAATTATTTGTGGTGCGCTGCCTGGCCTGGGGGCGACCATCGGTATCGCCTTACTGATTCCTTTCACCTTCACCATGTCTCCGGTCGTTGCGTTGCCGATGTTGGCTGGTGTTTATGCTGGAGCGATTTATGGTGGCGGCATTACGGCTATTTTGCTGGGTGTGCCAGGAACCTCGGCTGATGCGGCGACCGTTTTTGATGGCCACCCCATGGCACAAAAAGGCATGGCACGGAAGGCGTTACGGACCTCTGTATCTTCCTCTGCCATCGGCGGTATGTTTGCGGCTATCGTTCTTTTGCTTTTAGCGCCACCTTTGGCCCGTTTGTCCCTGGCTTTTGGCCCGCATGAATATTTTCTGATAGCGATCTTTGGCCTGACCGTTATTGCTGCTGTTTCCCCGGGATCTATCCTCAAGGGATTGATTGCCGGTGCCCTGGGTTTGATGCTGGGTACTGTCGGGCTCGATCCGATCATGGGGGAGATGCGGTTCGGGTTTGGTTATGTTGAGTTATTTGATGGTTTGCCACTGATACCATTGCTCCTCGGTTTGTTCGCTTTTCCGCAGTGCCTCAAATTTACCGAAGATCTGGTAACCAAGGGCTTAAGTCAGATCAATATCAACACCGATAATATCGATACCTCGACCCTGACTTTATCTGATATCTGGGGGATGAGACGGACCCTAACCCGGTCAGCTATTATTGGTACCATTATTGGAATTATTCCTGGCGCCGGCGCAGCCATCGCAGGTTTCGTCAGCTATGCGGCAGAAAAGCGTGCTGCCAAAGATCCAACCAAACTGGGAACTGGTGTGCCTGAAGGGGTTGCTGCTTCTGAAGCTGCCAATAACGGTGTCTGCTCAGGTTCCCTGGTGCCGCTGTTGACCCTGTCCATTCCGGGTAGTCCGACCGCTGCTGTTATTCTCGGTGCGCTGATGATTCATGGCATGGTTCCCGGACCAGAGCTGTTTACCAAGTATGCCGAACCAACCTATACCTTCCTGGCCGCAGGTTTCTTCTGCAATATCGTTATGCTTGTCATGGGCTGGTATGGCAGTAACATTTTTGGCAAGATTGCAAACATCCCAACCATTATTCTGGCTCCAAGTATGCTGGTTATCTGTTTTACCGGTGCCTATGCGGTGCGCCAGCAGTTTTTCGATCTTGGTCTGATGATTTTAATTGGAGTCGTTGCCTGGTTCCTGACCCGTTACGGTTACCCCATGGCTTCGGTTCTGCTTGGGGTTATCCTTGGCCCGATATCTGAATCCGGATTCCGCCGAGCTATGCTGATCAGTGATGGTGATTATACAACCTTCTTTACCCGTCCACTGTCCTTGGTTCTGATAGCCCTAACCTTTTTCTCTCTATACGCCGGGTGGAAATTGACCCAGCGCATGGAAGCGTTCGCGGCAGATACAATCAATAAGGCTGAAGAACTCGTCAAAAAGGGGAAGGAGGCATCCGCTTAATACCACCAGGATTGCATCTTTACCATTTTAAAAAAGCATATTCACATCGGAAATGTCCCGGGAGAGTGGATCGGATAGATACCGATTCACTCTCCCGGAATGCGCTTTTGTATCTGCGTTCTTGCTGTAGAGCAAAGGCTAACGTTCATTTTTTTAAGGAGGTATCAACTATGCTCAAAGTCTACCGAAAGATAGCTTGTCTGGGTTTGACTGTAGCCATGTCAGCCCTGTGTCTGGGATCGCCTGTCTATGCCGCATCGTATCCGGAAAAACCGATTGAATTTGTTGTTGCCTTTTCCGCCGGTGGCGGTACAGATGTCGGTGCCCGGATTCTCACAAAAATAGCAGCCAAATACATTCCTCAGCCGTTATCCGTATTGAACAAACCAGGTGCCGGCGGCGAAATTGGCTTTACCGAACTGGCCAAAGCCAAACCCGATGGTTACCGAATCGGCTTCATCAATCAACCATCCACCATTCTACTGCCACTGTCGCGCAAGACCGGATACCAGGGGAACGACTTCAAATATATCATTAACGTCGCTCTCGACCCTGGCGTCCTTGCAGTCCGCAGCGAAAGCCCGATCCAGACAATTGATGAGTTTCTTGCTGCCGCAAAGGCCAAACCAGGGGAATTAACCATCGCCAATGCCGGGGTGGGATCAGACGCGCATATTTCTATAGTTGACCTGCAGAACCAGGCCAACATTCAGGTCAGTCCGATCCCCTTCAAGGGTTCTGCAGGAGCACGTACCGCAGCTATGGGTGGCCACGTTGACGCCGTTGTCATGAAGGTTGGCGAATCTAAAACCTATGTCAATTCCGGGCAGATCAGAGTGCTCGCCGTCATGGCCGATGAAAGAGCCAAGGATTTCCCGAACGTTCCTACCTTCAAGGAAAAAGGGATTGACCTGCAGATGGCATCCTGCCGTGCCGTTGCCGGGCCCAAGGACCTGCCGGATGAGATTGTCACGTATTTGCACGACAAACTCAAGCAAACCATGGAAGACCCTGAATTTATTGAACTGATGAACAAAACCGGGATTCCGATTCACTACATGAACCCGGCACAATTGGAAACCTATAGTAATTCGCTGATCGATAAATATTCAACGTTGTGGAAGCAGATCGGTCAGTAACAAGACTTAAAAGCCCCTGAAAAGATTTTCAGGGGCTTTTTCAGGGAGTATTTTCATGTCGGAACAAGATCAAACGAAAAATATTTTTGATATTTTTCCCGAAATTCATCAGATTACTGACGCAACACTTAAAAGCGTTGTTGTTGATTCATGGACAGAATATCTGGATCAACATGGCTACGCGGCAATTATGAAGTTGCCCTTCAGTGGTTTTGCCTCAGATGTCACATTGGTAGATCATGTGACCTGTGTTGCTGAAATTGCCATGACTATGGCCGACACCTTCATCAAGCGCATGGCCGTCAGCGTCAACAAGGACCTGCTTATGGCTGCGGTATTGCTCCATGACCTGGGTAAAGCTTATGAATATGAATTTGTCGATGGAAAATGGCGCAAGACCACCATCGGCAAACAGTTCATGCACGGCTTCTGGGGGACTTACCGCTCTTTAAGTCACGGAGCCTCGGTTGACTTGGCCCATCTTATCTCGACTCACACACCCATTTCTCCGGTTCATCCACAACTGATTGAAGGTGTCATTCTGCATTACGCCGACCTGGCTCACGCAGACATTGTCTGTTATGAGCGCGACATCCCCCTATATTTATCTAAGTGAGCTGACTGGTTTAATTTGGAGGTCCTGTGGCTATAATTGTTTATGATTGTATTTTTTCCGTTGCTCTTTTTATTCTCGGAATCTACATCGCGATAACGTCGAGCGATTTTATTAATAAAAAGAGTCACTACGTAGAAATAGTCTACTGGTGTCTATTGGCCATAGCTATCATTAATCTGGCCTATGCTGTTCATAAATTCATTAAGCAGAAATATGATAAAAATATTCAATTTGCTTTTTCCAAAAAATTAACCATTTTTTGCATTCTTACCATTGTATTTGCCGTATCGGTGAACTACCTCGGCTTTTACCTTCCAGCCGTTATCTTTGTTTTTTGCGGTTCGTACCTTATCAATAATCAGCGTAAATTCATTGCGCTGATCGTAAGTATCTTAATCGTCACTCTTCTCACTGTGATATTCAGCTACTTCTTGAATATTGATTTTCCGCACGGAATATTTGCCGATATAGCTTTCTTTTGATGAGGTGTAATCATGGAATATTTGATGGTTTTTATGGATATACAACTGTGGCTGGCAATGATTCTGGCCATGGCTGCGGGGATTATTATCGGAGCCCTTCCCGGTCTTACACCCGCAGTTGGCGTCGGACTTCTGGTGCCGGTAACTTTTGGCATGAACCCGGTAACCGGCCTGATTATTCTTGGTAGTATCTACGTCGGCGCTGTTTATGGTGGCGCAATTACGGCTGTTCTGCTCAATATCCCCGGTGAGCCGGGCAATATTGTCACAACATTTGATGGTCATCCCATGGCTCGAAATGGTGAGCCGGCAAGGGCTCTCGGCCTGGCCGGTATCGCTTCAACAATCGGCGGTCTCTTCAGCGTCGTCGTCCTTATTCTGTTGGCCCCTCCTTTGGCCAAAGTCGCGTTGAAATTTGGACCAGGGGAGTATTTTTGCGTTGCCATTTTTGGACTTACCGTTATTGTCAGTTTCTCCAGTGGAGCTATGATCAAAGGAATCGTATCGGCAGTCGTGGGCCTTACGATAGGCCTGATCGGTCAAGATCCGATTATGGGCTATCCTCGATTCGCATTTATCCCTGAACTGATTGGCGGTGTCGACCTCATCCCCTGCGTTATCGGCCTATTCTGCTTTTCAGAAGGGCTGGCTCTGGTTCTGGAAAAACAGCTGTCCCTTGCTAATGGAGGTATTTCAAAGTTAAGTTATGCCAGTGCGTTCAAGGACATCTTAGCTAACAAATTCAATCTATTCCGGTCTTCGGCTATCGGCACCATTATTGGTATAATCCCGGGCGCAGGATTAGCTATGGGAGCATTGATTTCCTATAACGAAGCGCGGCGCTTTTCTAAAAATAAGCAACTTTACGGTAAAGGGAGTCCTGAAGGGTTAATCGCTTCCGAAGCGGCCAATAACGCAGTTGTTGGAGGGTCATTAGTCCCCTTGATAACCCTCGGTGTGCCCGGCAACGCAGTCAGCGCTATTTTTCTTGGCGGGATCATCATTCAGGGACTGCCCATCGGACCGGAACTGTTCACCAAATATAAGCTAGTTGTTTATCCTTTTCTGATTGGTCTTGGCCTGGCCCACTTTATCCTGCTTGCCCTTAGCCTATTCGGGGTTAAATATTTTGCCAAAACCCTACAGCTGCCCATGAAATTTATTGCCCCGACCGTCTGCCTGCTCAGTGTCATCGGCTCATACTCAGTCAATAATAACTTCACTGACGTTTTTATTATGATGGCTTTCGGTTTTCTGGGCTTTTTTATGAAGAAAAATGGGTATTCGGCGGTTTCCATGATTCTTGGTCTGATTCTGGGTCCCATGGCAGAGAACAGTCTGCAACAGGCACTGCTCATATCCCGAGGCAGTTTCTCCTTTATTCTCAGCCCAATTTGTCTGTTCATCCTAGCGTTAAGCATCGCATCGTTGTTAATGTCGCTATATTTCGACCGTAACAATCCTTGCAATGAGGATTAAGACATTACTATTCAGAAACGACACTTTTCCGCTGAGGCGGTATCAATGAGGTACCTTGCTTACGCGGCGTAACGTAATACGCCGCGTAAGCAAGGCTTTAAATGCCTAGCCACGACCAAAGATTACCCACTTCCATCCTTAGAATCCTGCCAGTTGCTTTTTGTCTTTGCTGATGGAGACAGAAAAGGAGCTGTTATCGACACCAATAAGAAAAGTTTGTAAACGTATCTAGATTTTATTCTGTTGTCTCGGCACCGTTTCAAAATAACGGCGTAGCTGCTTTTGCCCGCATTGAACATCTGGTTGAATGTATAACCGTCAACAAGAATTTGCGGGGGCTTAATATATCGAAGGTATCAAACGAAAAGATCCACCAACCGGGATGAATGGGCAGGAATTACAGTTAATTTCCGGCGAACCGTTAACGGATTTCGGTTCCTTTAGCAGCAATTATACTCTTGAAGAGTGACTATTTAAGACGTCATCGGTATCAGGACAGGGTTAGTCAACACTGAGCCATTTGGTACGACTGTTCAATCATGTCAAAGCGAAGGAAAGGGAGATGGCCAAACAGATATTTTATGATGGTCTGTCGTTGCCCCGCTGGGATTTTCAATATAGCAGCAAAATCAAACCATGCTTCTCCAGACATAAAGACTTCTAACTCTTTACTGTTTTTCTCTCGGTATTCAATTTTCACAATCCTGCTCAAAAAAAATCTAAAAACGAACTCGTTTCCACCCAGAGGTTCCAGATGGAAACGAGTTATTACGTCGCATAGATATCTTAAGCGGACATCACAAACTTTGGTCAGCTCCATTATAGCCGGAAAACATCATCTTTCCGGGAATATCAAGCTGAGCTTTAAGGATACTGCCGGTATCTGACTCAACAATGAAAAGAGTTTGATTGTTCTTGCCCCCAAAAGCACAATTAGTGGTTCCCAGGCCTTGTGGGGCAGAGATACCATAAATTGGTCGTCCCAGCACATCAAAAACCCATACGGTCCCCAGACCAGCATGGCAGACAAACAAGCGCCCGGATTGGTCCAGAGCAAGGCCATCTGGGCCACTGCGGCCGCCTGACAGCTGAACATATAAGCCAACCTTGCTGGTCCCGCCTGCTTTTCCCAATGGCACACGCCAGATCGCGTTGGCTCGGGTCATGGCGACGTACAGATTCTTCTCTTCAACATCCAGCACCAGACCGTTGGGGCTGACCCCACAACTGATCAGACAATCAAGTTGATCAGTTTTTTCCTGCCAGCGATAGACTCGACCGGAAGGATCTTGCAGGCCGGTCTGCCCCTGATCGGTAAAATAGAGGGCCCCATCAGCGCCAAAATGCAGGTCGTTGCAGCCTTTAAAGCTTTCTGAGTTAATGCCGGCTAAAGCCCGTTGTATATGCCCTGTAAGCGGGTCGAGTATCATGATGCCGTTCTTGTAATCGGCAATGAAGATGCGACCATCTTCATGAACTTTCAACCCATTGGGCCAGCCATCATATTCACAGACCAAGGAGAAGTGACCGGAGGGGTCGATCTTGAAAATGCGCCCAAAAGGGATATCAACAACATAAAGATTCCCCTGCTGGTCAAAAGAAGGCCCTTCAAGAAAACAATCAACGCCAGCCCGGTTGAAGCGCGACCATTCATTATCAACACCGGGACGTCGGAATTCGTCCGGGAGGCGGCAGAAAACGTCCGCAGTAATCATTTCAGGTGGTGGATAAAGCGACATATAAGATACCTCAGTTCATCATCATGCGTGGAAACCAGAGAGCCAGATCTGGAAAAAAGATCAACAGGAAGACAAAGGCGACAATAATCAGATAGAACGGCAAAACACCCAATACCACTTCTTCGATGGATATCTCTTCCCAGGTACTTGCAACTACGAACAGGATAACCCCCAAAGGTGGGGTCAGCTGGCCAAGTTCAACCAGGATGACAATGTAAACGCCAAACCAGATAGGATCAATCCCGTAAGCAACCAGAGTCGGATAAAGGATCGGAACGGTGATGGCAATCATCCCCAGTCCTTCCATGAAACAACCGAGAACCCCGTAGAAGACAAGAGCACCGAAAAGGAACTGGTATTGGGACAAGCCAAGCGCCTGGAACCAGTCAACCAGATCCTCACCGACACCTGAGCGCGCTGTCGCATAGGCAAAAATCATCGAGACAAAAACAATGAACAGCACATTACCACTCAACACCAACGTCCGGCGTAAAGCTGTTTTCATGATATTCATTGAAAAGCTTTTGTACATACGGGCAATGATAATTGCGCCAAAGGTCCCGATGGCACCCGCCTCGGTAGGAGTGGCGATACCACCATAAATACTGCCTAGCACAATGACAATCAGGATGAGCAGAGGCAGAATATCAAACAGGCATTGACGGTAGTTGACCTTCTCATCTGCCGAACCGCTATAAGCGGGAGCCAGCTCTGGTTGCAAGGTGGCCCGGATGGCAATGTAGACCATGTACAGCAGCATCAGGGCAATACCCGGAACCACCCCGGCCATAAACAGCTGGGCAATCGAGGTATCTGTAAACATGGAGTAGACGATAAAAGTTATACTCGGTGGGATTAGAATACCAAGAGTTCCTCCGGCAGCCAGAGATCCGGCTGCAAGTTTGCGGTTATAACCTTTCTTCCCGAGCTCAGGCAGCGCCACGGTACCCATGGCTGCAGCCGTTGGGGCACTCCCTCCTGACACCGCTGCGAACAAGCCACAACCAACCACATTGGTATGCAGCAGGCCACCGGGGAGTTTTCTTATCAGTGGTGAAATGCCATTGTACAAGCGGGTACTCAGGCCACTTCCAAGCAGAATTTCCGCCATAAAAACGAACAGTGGAATAGCCGACAGGGTGTAACTTTCTGCGGACCCCCAACTGACAATTCCCAACGCTTTCAGGCCACCAAAACCCTGGATCAGGTAGATATAAACAACTGCACAAGCACCAACGGCCATCTGAATCCAGAGGCCGCTGAAGATCAGCGCAATCAGAAGTCCCATTATGATTGCAATTTCCATAACCTACTACTCCTCACCCGCAGAATTGACAGTGGCTGATTTTGCGGCACACAAACGCTCGCGAACAAAATCAAGAATAAAAATGACCAGAACGATCAACCCGACAGGAATTATCAGCTGGGGAATATACAGAGGAGTTTCAAGTTTGCTCTGAGAAATGGTTCCCCGCGTGTAGGAGCTCGAAATCAGAAAAAAGGCATAATAAATTAAAATGCCACATAACCCTAATGACAATATAGAATGGAAAATGTCCATGACCTTGCGACTTGTCGTCGACAGCTTGGCATAAAACATTTCGACCTTGAACAGAGCCCTGCTCCTGAAAGTGACACAAACGCCGAAAAAAGTGATGAAGACAACCAGGTAGGACACCAATTCGTCAACAAAACCGAAGGAGAAGCCGATCGTCGAACGCAATAGAACTTCAAGCACGACCAGACAAACCATAATAACAATAGCCACCGAGGCAATCGTTTCCACACCATTATAAAGTGTTTGAATAGCCCCTTTTTCCGACGGAGGCGGCGCTACGGGTACTGACATATTCTCCATCCCTTATGATCAAAGTTAGCGACTGCATAGATCTCTTAATAAATGTGCCCATCCCATGATCAGGAGATGGGCACGACGACCATTATTACTTGCCGATTGCCGCACGCACAGCGGCGAGAGCAGCTACTGCCTTGGGCCCCTTGCCTTCTGCCCACTGCGACCAGACCTTTGACATCGCCTTTTCGGCAGCGGCAACATCTGCGGCATCAGCATCGAGAATCTTCATCCCTTTGCCTGCCTGAATCTTTTTCTGAGCATGCTCATCAACAACAAAGTTCTCGGTAATCTGCGGACCTGCCACTGCACAAGCCTTGACCAGTGCCTGTTGATTTTCCTTGGAAAGGCGCTCATAAGCGTCACGATTGGCAATAAGAACCGAACTGCCGAAGTTCATGGCCAGGCGATAATTGGTTTTGAGAAATTCATTCCACTTCTTGGCACCACCGGCACTGGCAGTAATAACGCCATCAACGACCCCACGTTGCAACGCCTGCGGCACCTCTGCACCTCCCATGGTTACAGCAGAACCGCCAAAATGCTCAACCAAAGCCGCTTGTTCCGGAGAGGTTACACGCATCTTCTTGCCAAACAAATCTTTAGCGGTGTTCAGGTCAAACGAGGTGAAAATAGTCTGTTCCGGATAACGGTAAAGACCAAGATAAATAAGCCCTTGCTCTTCAAATGCCTCTTTCAGGTAAGGCTCCATGACTTTAATCGCCTTTTGCCATTCATCTTCAGTCCGGATCAGCATAGGCAGGGACAGGACACCACCAATCGGTACATTACCGAGATAGAAATAATCAGAGGCCATATCGACAATACCGTCGGCGACCGCCTGAGTGATATTGGCGGCCTTGATGTGCAGAGTGCCTCCAAGGTTCAAGTTGATTTTGAAGTTTCCAGCCGTTTCCTTTTCAATGGAGGAAATCATTTCATTGAGCCCTTTTCCTGCAGAGGAGTTAGCAACCGATACATAGGTATAGGCTGTCCAACGATCCTTTGCGCAGACCGGCATGGCCACAAGAACTAAAAATAGTGTTACAAACATAAAAACATTACTTTTCCAAATACCGTGCATTTTTGCCTCCCGTGTTGGATTAGAACGACTTTTTATAGTTGAAGTAAAAATAAGACACAAGTATACTTAACAGCAAGCGATATTTTCTTACTTTAGAATAAGACATCCTAAATCTAATTAAGATGTTCTTTGCAAAAAATCCTTCTCCTGGTTCGGGAAAATCGCTGCAAATACCCATGTTTCAGCTTTGTGGAGAGTTTAAAGATCAACGCTCGACAGCGTTCGGGAAATAGCTCACTTGTAACCTTCTTTATCGAAATGGATTCACAGCATGAATATGCGCCAGTTAAAAACGCTCATAGCTATTTATGAATATGGCAATCTTGCCAAGGCCGCCGATGCAATCGCCCTGACTCCATCTGCAGTCAGTCAGCAGATGACCTCCCTAGAAGATGAAGTAGGCAGCCCCCTGTTCGACCGCTCAACACGCCCACCTACCTTGACCTACCAGGGGATTCAGCTCCTTGAAGCGGCAAAAATCATCACCCAGACAGCTGACCGGGTCCTTGGCTCCATCACCGGCAACAATATGATCGGTGCCCTGAACCTGGGTGCCGTGCGCAGCAGTATTTTTGGAATTTTACCCAAAGCCCTCGTTGACCTCAGGCAAAAATACCCGTTACTGAAAATCAACCTGAGAATGGGAAAAACAGAGGATCTCATGTATGACGTTTCAGTCGGAAGACTCGATGCTGCAGTCATTGCTGAAGCCCACTCGGTTTTGCCTAACCTGATTTTTTCACCATTCATAGAAGACCCGCTATATGCTATTGCCAAAAAGGGATCAACTTACACCGATGTCCGCGAACTTCTGACATCAGCAGAATATATCCATTTCCACAGCAATGTTCCCCTGGCGCTGCTGATCGATACGGAATTAAATAAACAAAACATCAAGTTTCGCTCGTCAATTCAGATCGACAGTATTTTTGGCATCATCCAATGCGTCGCCAACGGTCTCGGGGTATCGGTAGTTCCCTACTCGGCATTAGCCCAACCGTTTAAGACCGATGTCCATATTCTGCCGTTTGGTGAACCCCAAGTGTGCCGACGTGTTGGTATCGTGCATATTAAAAATTCACCGAAAGATATTTTGATTGAAAAACTGCATGAAAAATTAGCCAGCTTCAGCGCCCCTTACGAAATCTTTCGTCAGCCCAAAGAGCCCTCATGACATAAGAGTTCATTGTCAGCCGATAAGACATAATAAAAAAGCTCCGGATCAGAATTTGACCGGAGCAAAAATACATATCTTTCAACATTCTTGGCACAGCTTTCAAACACTACTGCTGAACACCATCCTTATTCTTACAAACGCAGATTTCAGTCCCGATGCTTTCCAGTAATAACGTTTTACTTCTGTTCAACAGTTCAGTGGACAGGCAGCCTCAGTCCAGCAAAAACGGCACCGCCGCCCGCTCGGCAATACCCCGCAATAGTTCAATCAAGGTATTTGCCAATGGAATCCCCTCGGCCATTCTCAGCGCGTAAGTGTCAAATTCAGGGTCGCCAGCGACCAAAACCCGCTGAGAGCTATCAATCGGCTCCACACCATGCATATAGTCTATCAAGCCTTGCAGCTCTTCTTCGAAACGACCATCCAAGCGAAAATACGCTGGATCCAGAGCCAGAAAGAAATGACCGATATTATCTGGCGCTCCGGTTTCCAAGGAACGATCTTGAAACGGGGAAAAGCCGCCACCACTTAAGGTTGAGCTCAATATTTGTACCATCATGGCTAAACCATACCCCTTATGTCCACCAAGTTCCCGTGAACCTCCCAGGGGAGTGAGGCCAGCCAGTTTATCAGGACTTAACAATAAAGATCTGGCTTCAGAGGAGTCGGTCACAAAGGTTCCGTTTGCATCGACAACCCATCCTTCCGGTAGCGGCTGCCGGTAAAGATCGTAGACCTTAACTTTGTTAGAGGCGACAACGCTGGTAGACATATCCAGCAAAAAAGGTCGCGGCCCGGCTGCCGGGGCAGAAAAAGCAATGGGGTTCGTACCCAGAACCGGCTGTTTCGCGAAGGTCGGAGTCACAAAAACGCCGCGAGCAGAGCTGGTGACCAACCCAAGACATCCAGCTTCTGCCGCCATTTTTGCATAGCATCCAGCGGCCCCGAAGTGATGGGAATTGTAAACCGAAACAATGCCGATCCCGGCTTCTTTGCATTTGTCGATAGCCAGCGCCATCCCCATTTTTGATACCAGATGCCCTAACCCGGCATCGCCATCGAGCAATACTGTTGCCACCGATTCTTTGACGATTTTTGGTTCTGCCTGGGGATTAATAGAGCCACTCTTGAGCATTTTTTCATAAAGCATCAACATTGAGACGCCGTGGGAATCTATACCATAGGTATCAGATTCCACCATCACCTCCGTTGACGCCTCCACCTGTGCGGGAGACATGCCCCACGCAGTCAGAATGGTGGAAATTTGCCTACTTAACGTTTCCCGATCAACCTGAGTCGTATTGTTGTTGTCCATAGATCCTCATTTCATGGTCGCCTGAATACCGTCGCTTACTAAAGTGGCGATTCTCTATATCCGCAAGAAGTCAGCCAACCCTTTACCTTTGTCGATAAGTTAAAGGGTAAATGCAGTAAGAAAGTAATCCGAGCCGGAATTTAACACCTCCCCCTGCAAAAGCAAGGGAGGTGCCATAATCACAGTCCATATATTAGGCGTCAACGCCCAAGCAACTCAAGCAGCCCCTGCAAGGGATGGCGCAATCTTTTCTTGTCAATCCGCTTGACCTGACTACGGCAGGAATAGCCTGACACCAGACACCGTTCAGCTGGCAACTTGGCCAGCGTCGGTTGCCAGCTCATGGCATAGATCTCTTTGGATGCTTCCAGGTTCTTGGCCGCATGGCCATAGGTCCCGGCCATGCCACAGCAACCGACCGATACGGCCTTGAGGGTGCCTCCAAAGTGCTTGAAGATTTCCGTCCAATCGTCGTGAGTCGAAGGTTTGGCCGTTTTTTCGGTACAGTGCCCAAAGAGGTAGAATTCCCCGTCCACAGCAGGCTTTTCCGGTACCTGATCAAGAGCAGAGAGTAGCCATTCCTGGAACAGAAAGACCCTGAAATCCCCTCGCGCTTCTTGCAACGCCTTGACGTACTCATCGCGATAGCACAGGACCATCGCCGGATCCGGACCCACAATGGGGATATCCAGCTTTGCCACCTGGTTGAGGAATTGAGCTCCGCGCTGTGCGGTCCGCTCGAAACTGCCCAGGAAGCCTTTGATATGCTGCGCCTTCCCATTGGGGGTAAAGGGGAGCAGAATCGGTTCAAAGCCGAGTTTTTCAATGAGCAGAATCAGGTCCTCGACTACGGCAGCATCATAATAGGAGGTGAAGGGATCCTGCACCACCAGCACCTTTTTTGCCCGCTCTGCGGGGCTGAGTTTTTCCAGGGCGGCATAGTCATAGTCGTTGGCACGATGCCCGGCCAGACGTTTTTTCAAGTTCGGCTGAGTCAGCAACGGCACATCAACCATGCCAATGGTTTTCTCGGTCAGCTTCTGGGTGATCCCCTGCTTGATGAAAAAATTGAAAAAACCGGGAGCTTTGGCCATGAGCGGCGCATAGCTCTCAACGGTGGCCACCAGGTAATCCTGCGGGTGGCGCAGATAACGCTGATAGTAGAGGTTCATAAAACGGGCCCGGAAGTCGGGGACATCGACCTTGACCGGGCACTGGCTGGAGCAGGCTTTACAGGCCAGACAGCCCTGCATGGCGTCCATGACCTCGTGAGAGAAATCGTAATCGCCCTTCTTTTTGCCCAGGGTGTTAAAAATCTGCCCGACCAGATCTTTGAGCCGCAGCCCTTCTTTACGTAGCAAAGTCTCTTCCGCAAGGATATTGACGCCGGCATGCTCCAGCTGGCGCAGCCATTCACGCATCAGCCCGGCGCGCCCTTTTGGGGAGTGGCGCCGATCACCGGTCTGTTTGAATGAAGGGCACATGGGGGACGTGGTATCGTAGGAGAAGCACAAGCCATTGCCATTACAGTCGAGAGCATCTTTAAAGCTGTCACGCACGACTTCTGGAATCTGGCGATCGAAAGCTCCCCGTTTTATGGCGTCGACAGACACCAGCTCGTCTTTCGATTCAATGGGGGTACAGATTTTACCGGAGTTCATGCGGTTTAATGGATCAAACGCTCCCTTGACCTTGCGTAGTTCCCCGAACAACTCAGGACCAAAAAACTCCGGACCGTATTCGGAACGAAAACCCCGGCCATGCTCACCCCACATCAGACCACCATACTTGCTGGTCAAAGCCACCACCTGATCAGAGATGCTGCGCATCAGAACTTCCTGCTCCGGGTCACACAGATCAAGGGCTGGGCGCACATGCAAAACACCACTATCGACATGGCCAAACATGCCATAGGCCAGGTTGTTGGCATCGAGAAGATCGCGGAACTCCATAATATAGTCTGCCAGGTGCTCCGGCGGTACGGCGGTATCTTCGGTAAAGGCCACCGGCTTTTTCCGCCCCTCCGTATTTCCCAGCAGACCAACCGCCTTTTTGCGCATAGCGTAAATGGCTTTGACGCTGTCCAGGTCTTCGCAGGTCTGATAACCGATAATACCGGCCTCCCCTTTGGCCATGATCTCATCAAGCAGCTGACACAGGGCGGTGACTTTCTCCTGCCCCTCGGCAAGGGTCTGATCAGCAAATTCAACAATATTCAGGCCAAGCAGCTCTTTATCCGGCACATCGGTAATCAGATCGCGGACGGAATGCCAGACAATGTCCTTACGCGCTAAGTTCAGTACTTTGGAATCGACGGTTTCAACCGACAGGGCTTTGGCCTTGAGCATAAAGGGGGCGGAACGCAACGCTGCTTCAAAGCTGTCGTATTTGATATTCACCAGAATCCGACTGACCGGGATCGGATCAAGGCTTAATTTGGCTTCGGTGATAAAGCCCAGGGTTCCTTCCGAACCACACAGGATACGCGCCAGATCGATGGCTTCGGTATCCGGATCATAAACATGTTTCAGGTCGTAACCGGTTAAAAAGCGATTGAGCTTGGGAAACTTCTCTTCAATCTCTGTGCGCTTGCCCTGAGCGGTGGCCCACACCTGGCGGTAAATCTCACCTTCACGATCCTGCTGCGCAAACTTGTTTTGCAAAGCTTCGCCACTTGTCGGCTGACAGTCCAGGCAGCTCCCATCTTCCAGCACGGCCGTCAAACCCATCACCCGGTCGGAAGTTTTTCCGTAAACCAAAGAACCCTGTCCGGACGCATCAGTATTGACCATGCCACCAATCGTGGCCCGGTTGCTGGTTGACAGTTCAGGAGAAAAGAATAAGCCGTAAGGCTTTAAAGCATCGTTCAGCTGATCCTTGACCAGACCGGCCTCAACCCGCACCCACTTTTCTTCGACATTCACTTCCAGCACCCGGGTCATGTAACGGGACAGATCGACAATCATCCCGTCACTTAACGCTTGACCGTTGGTTCCGGTCCCTCCCCCGCGCGGTGAAAAACGGATGCCCTGGAATTCCTCCTGAGATGACAATCTGGTCATCAATGAGATATCAGCGCTATGCCGGGGAAATACCACCGCCTGCGGCAACCATTGATAGACGCTGTTATCTGTCGCGACCGCCAGACGACTGCCATAAGAGCTTTCGATATCACCGGCGAAGCCAGCTTGCGCCAGTGCTTTGATGAAGGCCAGATATTCAGGTTTTACTGAATCTTGCTGGGTTAATTTTGGGATCATAACTTTCTCTTTCTGCGTCCATGATAAAAAATAGCTAACAGGGCATCGCCCCGTGTTCATTGGTGGTCTTCATCTATTTTCAGAATGTGAGCATATAGGACATCTATCCAAGATCAGAATCTCCATTACCTACAAATTAAGTTGGACGCACGCAAAGCTGGAACCGCTGGCAATACCAACGAACTGATAATTATCACGCCGACCGCCCTCAAAAGGCTGAATAGAAAAACAGGAAGTGACAAAACAAAGTACAGATATAATTTTATATTCCATAACAACTACAGGTTTGTCCAGATACTGCATACCCTATTAATAAAACTGCAGAAAATTAATTTCAAACAGTGGACAACAGCGTTCTAAACGTCCGTTGACCAAACCATTCTATATGCATGAGTTAATTCATAAAGAGAATTATTATGATAACCTTATAAGTAATCGATAAAACACTCAAGCTATAGATCACAGGAACCAGGCAGATTCCTAAAGACGGGTCAAAAGGCCAGCAAGACGGGTGTCGTATTTGATTAATCAAAGTCAGGATTATTGTAAACCGGCTTTTCCTGTCCACCTGCCTACAATACACAAGGAGAAACCAATATGATGATTAGAAAATATCGCTTTCACCTGTTTTTGATTCTCCTGATATTACTCATGATTTTGCTACCAAACTATATGCTTAATTCTGACCTTAAACGTGTCGAAGCGTCTCGAAAGGTCGCCAATAGGTTCCTCAGTCTGATTGACGCAGGCCATTACCAACAGGTCTGGAAGAGTTGTGCCACCTACTTGCAGACCCACGTTCCGCTACAACAGTGGAATCTTCAGCTCGGTGCCGCTCGGCAATCAGCCGGTAAACTAATCGAACGCTTGGAAACCCGGCACAGCTACACTCCTGCTGGAAAAACGGGCCTTCCTGATGGCGAGTACATGGTCTACGCGTATCTCTCAAAATTCACCGATAAGGACAAGGTCCGCGAAATGGTTACCCTACACAAAGGGTCAGACGAAACCTGGCGCGTTGCCGGGTACTATATCGAATAGCCCCGTGCTGTCCCTTATACTAAAGCCCTGACCGAGACACCATCATCTGGCTACTTCCAGAGTTAAACCCTATGAAAGTAGCCAGGTGATGAATCAGAGTCCCCCTTTATTTAACATTTAACTCAGGAGTTCATGTTACTTGTAATAATTCAGGAAAGCGGTTATCAAGGCCGCATTGGTGAAATTGCTAAACAATCCACCAATAATAGGAACCACAAAGAATGCGGTTTTTGAATACCTGTAGCTATCACATACGGTCTGCATATTTGTCATTGCAACAGGAGTAGCCCCAAGACCAAAGCCTATATGTCCTGCAGTAATGACGGCAGCATCGTAATCCCTGCCCATAAGGTTGAAGGTTATAAGTTTTACGAAAATGACTATCAGTATGACCTGAGCGCCCAACAGCACCAAAAGAGGAAGAGCCAATTGTGCCAGATCCCATAGTCTCATTGACATAACAGCCATAGTCACAAACAAAGAAAGAGAGACTTCTCCGAGAATATCAATTTCTTGCAAGGGAATAACTTTTTCCTTTTCCTTGGAAAAAATCGGAAAGAGATTCGTTACAATCGCACCACCGAGCATCCCCATAACGTGGATAGGCAGCACAACATTAGGCAGCAGGACTTTCATAACATCCGCCAATATTGCACCAAGCCCTAATCCTATAAACAATTGCAAAAATGCACTTCCTATTTTTCGTGCGTCTAAGGGGGTAACCTCTTTTTCCTGAACCTTAACCTTTACCGTGTCATTGTTGCTACTTTTACTAAACAAATCGAATTTTTCGATAATTCCTCTTGCCACTGGCCCACCAGCCATACAACCAGCAACCAGGCCAAATGTTGCCGCTGCTAAAGCTATACTCGTCGCTCCCTGCAAACCAAAACCTTCGGCAATCGGGGCAAAAGCAGCTGCATTCCCATGACCTCCGGTCATGGGAATGGACCCTGTCATTAATCCCAGCAAAGGAGGAAGTCCTTCGAGCTTTGCCAAGAATACCGCTACAACATTTTGACAAAATGAAAGGAGAGTCGCTATCAGCAGAAAGATAACGACTTTTTTTCCGCCTGCTTTCAATACAGCGACACTGGCGCTGAATCCACAGGCCGTAAAAAACAGATTCATGAAAAATTTTTGCATGGTGCCATCAAAGGTAAATTTTGCTATACCCGCTTGATACAGACCCAGATTTACAATGGCAAACAACAATCCGCCAACAACCGGAGCCGGAATACAGTATTTTTGCAGAAAGCCAACTTTTGATTTGACAACTTTCCCCGCCGCCAGTAGCAAAACACACATTAAAAGCGTTTTCGCAATGTCCATCTGAATCGTCATCTTTTCCTCCTGTTACACGTTAAATGATCTCAAAGAAACACCTTTGACGTAAAATCTCTGGTGCCAACATCACAATTAGTAATCATCCAGCATTTTAAACTGAACAGTTTTGACCATGACCCTGAAGGCTGTGGCAGTTGCTGATCATGGTGAAACTAACTTTGTATCAGGCGCAGCTATGGAACTTTCCGAACTGGTATTATCCCGTGACAACCGCTTAAAAAGACTGAATCTGAAGCCTTTGTCCTATAAAATATTTTCCGAATTCATTCAGCCAGTGTGATTTATGCGATTTTCTATCATCCAATAGAACAGCATCTTAGTATCATTCTCACTGTTTACTTGTCAATTAGATTATTGATAATCTTCTTGATAAACTGGTCAATACTCGTATATCCCCTTATTCATGATCAAACGCGGTTCCAAAGAGATCTGGAATATTCCAAAGGCTATAACTCTCTAAAAAGGCAATTAGCTGCCCCGGCAAGACCGCTCCACCATTGCCTTTCAAGTCAATTGCCAAACGGATTTTCAACGCTGATCACTTAACCAGGTCCCAAAATCAAAACAGCCAATGCTCATCAATTGTCACCCCAATGAAAGAACACTATTCTGCTATTTTCCGGCTTTCCGCTTGACATTATTTCAATCACAAGAATACTGTGCTGTGTGATCAACAATAATATTTTCAAAGAGTTGCTTGTTTAACAAAAAAAACAGTGTTAGACACCGTATTTCAATATTTAGGAGTTCACCAATGGCAACAGACAAAAAACAGACTGGGTCTGTTTCCGCCGCAAAAAAAATTGATCGGGTTGAACAATTGACTGATCGTTTAGCAGAGGATATTGCGTTGGGAAGACTTAAACCTCGTGAGCGTTTGATTGAAGATGAACTGATTCTGCGCTTTGACGTTAAGCGTAACGTGGTCCGGCAGACCTTATTTGAACTGGAAAATTGGGGTCTGGTCGAAAGAGTAAAAAATAAAGGTGCATTTGTGCGCTATTTTGACCCGAGTGAAGTTGAGGATATTTATGTTGTCAGGGAGCTACTCGAAGGCAAAGCGATAGATTTGATTCCGTTACCGGCATCCAAGGAGTTGATAGCTGAGTTAAAAGATATTCTTCAAAAGTATCTGAAAGCTAAAGCTGAAGATAACCTTTCAGTTATTTTCAGGCAAAATACCGCCTTTCACAAAACGATTAACAAGGCATGCAACAACAAAGCTCTGTTTGAAGCCATTGAGCTTTATATGATGAAATCCTACGCTATCCGTTCCTACGCATTTCTTTATCCTGACCTGGTTTCCCAAATGGCCGCTGAACATTCAGAGATGATTGAAGCACTGGAAAAAGGCGATCTTACCAGATTGAAACAGTTAGTCCTTGAACACATGAAGCCTGCAAAAGAGGCTTACAATCAACTCAATAAGATGTAATCCCTCAGTTCATACAATCCTATAGTTTCAAGGAAAAAAAACTATCCATTGCTTTTCAGTCAAGCGGCCAGGAAGCCCATCGACAAACTGATGGTCGACAGCAACATCCCGCTGCCAAGAGCACGACAATCTGAGCGCTGCATGGCAACTGGAGAAGTCACTCTGCCTCTACTTGTTGCCTTTCAGAGGCTGCTCAGTTTGCTCGATAATCCAGAAGATATCCCGATTCTGGCACCTCTTTACCAGCGGGAGATTCGGTATCGCTTATTAACAGGGGACAAAGGCACGCAATTACGCCAGATTGCCTCGGTCGGCAGCCAAAGCAATCAAATAACCAAATCGATCGAATGGCTGCAGAAAAATTTCGACCAACAGTTACGCATCGATAATCTGGCAACCCAGATCAATATGAGCCCATCAAGCTTCCATAGCCATTTCCGGGCGATGACCTCGTTAAGCCCGCTTCAATACCAGAAACAGCTGCGCTTACAGGAAGCCAGACGCCTGATGCTTGCGGAAAACCTGGATACGACAAGGGCGGCGTTCCAGGTCGGCTACAAAAGCTCCTCACAGTTCACCCGTGAGTACAGCCGCCTGTTTGGAGCCCCACCGTTACGTGATGTTGCAAAGCTGAAACAGGCTTCCACCTGAAGCACAGACACCTTCTGCTAGGCAAACAACCGATTCACCACCCGTCCCAGCAAAGGCACAGCTAAAAACAGCGTAAATATTCGGAAGGTATGTAGAATAGCCACAATATCCGTTCGATATCCTTCCGTTTGGGCCATCAAGGCCATTCCCGACATACCACCGGGAGAGAGTCCAAACAAGGCCGTTGCCGAATCAAGAATACCGATCTTCTGAGCACAATAGGCCATAAACAGGGTCAGGACCACCAGGACAAAGGTGCTTACCATCGCCAGCGGAATGATCTTTGGAATTAAAGCCAGGCTGGAACGTTCAAAGGTCATTCCCAGGGAAATACCCAACATGATCTGAATGACTGTAGACACTCTACCAGGAATGACAAAGTGCCCCGGAACGACCACAGCGGCAATACCGGATGCGAGCATCGAACCGACTATAGCGCCTCCGGGAAAATGCATACGCTGCGCAATAATGCCAGCAATAATGCCAGCAATAATGATAACAACAATACGCTCCATAAACTTATTTCTCCGTATCCAGTTGAATAGCTCAGTTTAAACCAGCAATAACAACACCTCTTCTTTGTTTCGGCGGCGAGCAAAAAGGAAACCCCGCTATGCAGATTTGGCGGGGTTCCTTACAGAATATGGAGATGTTGTTTATAGTGCAACTTGCTTTCGTGTTGGCCGTAAGCCAAGCGTTAATCGGGAATTTCCGGCTCAGGCTCAGCCTTTTTAACCCGAAAGAACTTCCCGATAAAAAATGGCAGCAACAAACCGCCAATGGCCATAATCCACAGGCCAATAGCGAGAGGACTGCGCCACAAAACAGTCCAGTCTCCATTACTGATATTTAAAGCACGGCGTAAATTATCCTCCATCAATTGCCCCAAAAGAATACCTAGAATAATGGGCACTAACGGGATATCAAGTTTACGCAATAACCAGCCCCCGACACCAAACGCGATCATCACAAACAGGTCAAAAGGACTATGACTGATGGAGTAAATTCCGATCAGTCCGACAATAGCAACAATCGGCATCAAGACATGCGATGGGACCATGAGTAATTTAGCGAAAAAGCCAACCAAGGGCAGGTTGAGGATCAACAGCATAAAATTGCCAATAAACAAGGCTGCTATTAACCCCCAGACAACATCTGGGTGTTGTTGAAACAGTAGAGGTCCAGGTGTAATGTTCATGGACATGAGCATAGCGAGCAGAACGGCCGTAGTACCACTGCCGGGAACCCCCAGCGTAAGCATAGGGACGAGGGCACCTCCGGCTGCAGCATTATTCCCAGCTTCCGGCGCAGCGACCCCCCGGGGATCCCCCGTTCCAAACTTACCATCGTGATCAACCAGGCGTTTCTCAATGGTATAGGACATAAAACTGCCTAATGACGCCCCTGCCCCAGGCAAAACGCCCGCAATAAACCCAATGACACTGCTGCGGATGGTTGTTCCCGTAAGTTTAAACATTTCTTTCCATTTCAGCTTAAACTTGTTCACCTTGATCTGCACCACATTGCCGGCATGGCTGTCTTCAAGGAAGAATAGGATTTCGCTGATAGCGAATAAACCAACAATAGCCACCAGAAAATTAACCCCTTCAAACAGCTCCATCTGGTTCAGTGTATAGCGGGGTTCTCCGGTAGCCGGGTCAAGTCCGATGGTCGCGATCATCAGGCCAAGAGCTGCGGCCATAAGAGATTTGAACTGGTTTTTACTACTGATCCCGCCGATGGTGGTAAAGGCAAGAACAAACAAGACAAAATATTCTGCAGGACCGAAAAACAGGGCAAACTTAGCTAAAAGAGGTGCAAACAGCAACAGTCCGAACGTCGCTATGAGACCTCCGACAAACGACGATAAAGCGGATATGGCAAGTGCTTCGCCGGCTTTCCCCTGTTTGGCCATGGGAAAACCATCCAGAGTCGTCATGAGCGCTGGCTCATCCCCCGGGATATTGAGGAGGATACTGGAAATCCGGCCACCGTACATGGCTCCGTAATAAACACTGGTAAGCATTATTAAGGCAGTCGCAGGCGGCAAATGGAGACTGAACGCCACGGGAATAAGAATCGCAACCCCATTTGAAGGACCTAACCCTGGTAGGGCACCAATAATGGTTCCTAAAAATGCTCCGAGCAGGGCCAGGCTCAAATTCAGAGGAGTCAGGGCAACTTCGAATCCCTGCATGAGATAAGTCAAGGTTTCCATTACATCAACCTCCCTAAAATCCCTGAAGGCAAAGGCAACTCAAGTAACAGATCAAACAGCGCATAAACGCCAATAGCAACGCCAACCCCTGTCAGTACTGCAGTCTTTGGCGAAGCCCCCAAGCGCCACCCCAAAGTACTGACCGTTATCAGGGTCGCAACAATAAAACCAAGCCATTCAAGGAAGGCAACATAAGCCACCAGGAGGATAACGATTAACAACATCTGAAACAGATTTTTAGGTGGTGGCCATGCCGCCGCAGGGTCGGGCCGGACCAGAAGGTACAGTCCAGTAATACCAAGGACCGCACCCAACAGGTAAGGAAAGGTGCTGGGCCCCAAAGGATCAGACATAAACCCGGGGTCAAACCCCCGGGCTGTCCAACTGTAACTGAGCGCCAGCAACAGCATCAGCGCACCGAAGATACGATCACTCATTTAACGATACCAAGTTCAATTGAAAGGTCACGAATGTCACTGATCTGCTTATTGACGAAAGCTTCAAATTCTTGCCCTTTTTTGAAGAACGGCATTAGCCCGTTATCCGTCATGATCTTCTTCCACTCATCGGACTTATAGACCTTATCCATAGTATCTTCCCAGTATTTATAGGCATCTGCTGGAATATTCTTGGGAACATAGAAACCACGCCAGTTTGGCCCCACAGCATCGACACCCTGTTCAATGGCGGTCGGAACACCACTCATGGAACCAGGCAAGCGCTCTTCAGAAAGAACGGCCAGAATACGGATTGATCCGGATTCAAAATGCCCCTGAACCTCACTGACATCACCACTGAAAGCCTGAACATGACCACCCAATAACTGGGTTAATGCTTCTCCTCCACCTTGAAAGGCGATGTATTTAACCTGCCTTAAATTTTTAATACCTGCAGCCTTGGCGGCAATCAGCATTTTGAAATGATCCCAACCGCCAACAGCGCTACCTCCGGCGATAGCCACTTTGGTCGGGTCGCTTTTCAAGGCGTCCATCAGATCGCCTAAGTTTTTAAAAGGGGAATCTTTGGCCACGGCGATAACAGCATAATCAGCACCTAAGGCCCCTACCCACTTGACCATGTCCTTGTTCATGCCGGGGAATTTCCCCTGGGCAAGACGGGTAGTTGTTGCGGTACTGGAAGCTACCAGCACGTTGGGATCGGATCCTCGTTTACTGACCACGTAGCCAAAGGCGACACCACCACTGGCACCAGGCATATTGGTCACCTGAACAGGACCGGGAACGAGTTGGAGGTCATAGAGGGTCTTACCAACCTGCCGGCAGGTAAAATCCCAACCACCTCCCGGGTTGGCGGGAGCAATACATTCAACATTATCCGCCTGAAAAGCGCATAGAGGAGTCGTGCATACACTACAAAAAACAGTAAAAAACAACAGAAAAACCAGCCTTTTCATCTTCGACCTCCAGAGCCATAGGTTAAAAACCTTCTCACGACGAGAAGGGAATAAACGTGTCCTGCATCTGAACTACTGGGCCTTCTTTTACAGACTGCTTGATACTGCTCAAACAACTACAATTCCAGATTAGTTAAATGTAGCCTAAATCACCTTTTCTGCACGTAATTCACTGAGTTCTTCCTGGTTAATGCCAAGAGACAACAAAACATCATCCGTATGCTGTCCAAGTAACGGTGGAGGGGTATCGACTTGAGGAGTCAAACCATTGAGCTTGAACCCGGGGCGAAAGATTTGCACGGTACCCGCGTCAGGTACATTCTCAAAGCGACCGATAACTCCTCGGGTGTCTAAATGGGGTTGACACAAAGCTTCCGGAACGGTCAACACCTGCCCCGCAGGAACACCGGCATCATTAAACTCTGCAGCCCATTGGTCGGCCGCTTTTCGGGACAATTCTTGCTCGAGAAGCTCCTTGAGGATCTGTCGGTTCTGCAGTCGCACCTGACGATCACAAAAACGCGGATCACAAATCCAGTCTGCTTTGCCAACCAGCTGGCACAAAGTTTCAAACTGCTCCTGCTTATTGGCCGCGATGTTCAGCAAACCATTTCCGGTCTGAAAGGTTCCTGAAGGGCTTGCGGTAAAGTTATCATTCCCCATAGGTTTTGGATCTTTACCCGCAATAAGGTAATTAGACACGACCCATCCCATGGTCGACATGATTGATGACAGCATAGAAACGTCAATAAAAGTAGCGTCTCCTGGTTTTCCGTTACGCCCGGCAAGCACAGATGCAATAGCGAAAGCCGCGCTCATTCCGCCAACCGTGTCTGCGACAGGATACCCTACGCGTAGAGGTGCCACTTCTTCATTTCCGGTGATGCTCATGACTCCTGAAAGACCTTGGATAATCTGATCATAAGCAGGCTGATAGCGCAGCGGACCGGTTGCCCCGAATCCGGAAATTGCACAATAAATGAGATGGGGATTGACCAGTTTAAGATCATCAAAACCAAGATCAAGTCTCACCATAACGCCAGGACGAAAATTTTCAATCAAAACGTCCGCACTGGTGACAAGGCGTTTAAAAACCTCTTTTCCCTTTGCACTTTTAAGATTAATTGTGACAGATTTTTTCCCGGCGTTCTGCGCCAGAAAAGAAACCCCCATCTTCTTTTTATTACGCTCCGGGTCAGCTCCCAGCTGACGCGCCAAATCACCGGAACCCGGCACTTCGACTTTTATGACATCAGCACCCATATGAGCCAGAAGATGGCCACAAAAAGGGCCGGACAGGACATTAGTGAGGTCAATTACACGAATTTTATCAAGCGGACGATATGCCACAAGCCCTCCTTCGCCAGGAAGAGAATCGAGACAAAAATATTTTTTTAGACAGAATCGTTTTTCACCATACAGAATATGAATTATTATTTCAAGCTTTTGTTGCATTAAAAAGAATTGCGTTTTACACTGCAGAATTATTTAGGAAAGGATAAATCAACAATGCCTCAAGATCGCGTCGAATCTGTTGAACGAGCCCTTAAAATTCTTAACTGCTTTAGTGCTGACAAGCCGATACTTAATCTGATTCAGCTCGCAGAGCTGACCGGCTTTTACAAAAGCACCATTCTACGTCTGGCCAGTTCCCTTGAACGTTACGGATTTCTTATCAGACAGAATGATGGTCGCTTTATTCTCGGCAGCGCTTTTATACGTTTAGGAGACATCGCCAGAAATAATTTCAGCATTGAGGGCTTAATCAGGCCGAGACTTGAACACCTTCGGGACCAGCTCAATGAATCTCTAGCCTTCTATGTTCGGCGGGGTGACAAACGAATCTGCCTTTATCGCGCCAATGCTAACCGGGCTATTGTGCATCAGCTTGAAGAAGGTTTACGCCTTCCCCTGGAAAAAGGAGCAGGTGGTCGAGTACTACTCGCCTTCAATGGCGAAAAAGGAGAACCCTATGAAACAATCAGAACGCAGGGGTGGTATACCTCAAAAGGGGAAAGAGATCCGGAAGTTGCCTCAGTAGCGGTTCCCGTCCTCAACGAAGCCGGTGAGGCAATAGCGGCACTGGCCGTCTCAGGACTGATTTCACGCTTTCCGGACGAACGACAAGCTGAGTGTGCAGAAATACTCAGAGAAAAGGCAAAAGAACTGGCTTACAGCCTCGATCTTCAGCAGCTAACGGAAATTATCAATATGAAATAAACCGGGGCAGCACGGAACAACGTCACCTACTGCCCCTTCAGATCAAAGCAGCTAAGCTTAATCTACCGCAACCTTGACGACCACTTTGTGAATGTCGCCATCGCCGATCAGCGGCATATGTGCATCGGCCGGGAAAAAAATAGCAAAATAATCTTCTTTGACAACCTGCCAGGACTCGGACTCTTCATGAAAAAATTGCAGATCCCTTTCGGCATCATAAGCCATTGACACATCCTTGCATTTTTCAGCAGGGGTCCACCCCATGGTATCAACGCCACCCAGAACCATTTGAATATCGATGTAACGCTGGTGGGTTTCGATTTTGGCCTGCTCCGGCTTGCGCCCCTTGGTTTTGACGATAGAAGCATAAACCTTTTTTCCGTCGATCGGGTAATCGCCCGGAGCCAGACTTTTCAGTTCAGGTTGGGTCAAAAATTTAAAAGCCGCGGCAAATCCTTTATTGAGGCTGACATAGCGATCAGCCTGACTGATAATATCGATAATCATAGGAACCCTTTCTTGTATTTGTAGAAGTCGTAAAACATCACAATGATGCGGTTCACAATAATATATAAAAAAAGCCCGGAATACAAAGTATCCCGGGCAAAAGGCAACAACTGGTCACACACTTATTTTGCTGCCTGAATCTGGTCGACCATATCTTTTCCGAACTTGGCGATGTAACTGTCCCAGGTCTTGGTGATCGCTTTCTGGAAGGCTGCTTTGTCAACGTCCTTATTGATTTTCATACCGCGCTTCTCAAGGTCAGCCATCATACCGGCTTCCTTTTCAATACTGAGCTTACGCTGATAAGCTACCGCCTCGGCGGCAACCTCTTTGACCACTTTTTGTTGGTCAGCGTTCAGAGCGTTGAACTTGTTCTGGTTCATGGCAATAACCAGCATCGCGTAGGAATGCTCGGTCAAAGACAGGTATTTCTGCACTTCGTCATAGTGGAAAGAGTGAGTAATCGGAATCGGATGCTCCTGAGCTTCAACAACACCGGTTTCCAGAGCGGTATACAGTTCTGATACTGGCAACGGAGTTGGGTTTGCTTTCAACATAGAGAACATTTCGTTGAGCGCTTTCGAATTGTTGGTGCGAATTTTCAAACCGACAACATCTTCCGGAGTGCGGATCGGTTTACGGGAATTGGTGATATTCCGATACCCGTTTTCCGGGAAACCAAGTCCGATCATGCCGAAGTTGCTGAAGTCTACCAGCAGCCCTTGACCTACAGGACCATCAAGAACTTTGTAGGCATGCTCACGGCTGGTAAAAATATAAGGGAGCAACACTCCACCAACTTTCGGCATCAAGCCTTCAAAGTTGTTCAGGCCGGACATTTCGATATCAATAATTCCAGAACGCACTCCGGTAATCATCTGCTGATCGTTACCCAGCTGACCGTGAGGATAAATACGCACAGTCACTTCACCATTGGTACGTTCCTTAATCTTTTCGGCAAAAAACTTGGCCAGTTCCTGCTGCAGATCCGTTTCCGGTGCGGCATGGGCAAACTTGAGTTCAACGGCCATACCTACTGATGCTGAGATAACCAGCAGCACCGCGACGAGCATAAAAACGACCTTCTTCATTGGACAACCTCCCTTGGTTATGAATGAAAAACTTAACCGACGATGAATTTCATCGGTACGATGATCAGTTCCGGAAAAATAATGAATACGACCAGCAGCAAGGCATAAACCCCGACAAACGGAAGAATGCCTGCCACCGCGTTTTCAATACGAATCTTGCCGACCCCGCAAACCACGTTCAGAACTGTGCCAACCGGCGGAGTAATCAGCCCGATACAGGCGTTCATGATGAACATGATGCCGAAATAAACCGGGTCAATTCCGGCCATCTTGATCACCGGCATGAGCAGCGGCACCAGGATCAGAACCGTCGGACTTAAGTCCATGACCATTCCAATAGCCAGAACCAGCAGCATAATTGCGGCCATCAGCAGACGTGGCGTGTCGATCAGCGGTTGCAGCAGGATAGCAAGTTGCTGAGGCAACTGGGCAATGGTGATCAGCCAGGAAGCAACCATGGCACAGCCGACCAGGAACATGATCATCCCGGTGGCCTTGCCGCTGGAAATCAGAACGTGATAAAACTTCTTGAGGGTCAATTCACGGTAGATGACAGCAGAAACAAAGACAGCGTAAACGGCAGCGACAACGGCGGCTTCTGTCGGGGTGAAGATACCGAAACGAATCCCGACGATGATGATGATCGGCAGGATCAGCGACCAAATACCATCACGGAAAGCTTCGCGAAATTCCTGACTGCTGGCTTTTTCAGAAACCGGCAGGTCAACATTGCGCACCATGTAGCGCCAGGTCATCAGCAGAGCACCGCCCATCATCAGCCCCGGAGCGATCCCCCCCATGAACAGTTTGGCTATCGAGATATTACCGGCGACACCAATAATGATAAACGGAACAGAGGGCGGAATGACCGGAGCAATAATTCCACCGGCTGCCAACAGGCCGGCAGAGCGCGCCGTCGGATAATTGGCCTTGCGCATCATCGGAAACAGAATCGCAACCAGCGCGGCCGCATCAGCAGCGGCAGACCCGGACAGCCCCGCCAAAACAACCGATGTAAAGATGGCAACATACCCCAGCCCGCCCTTCTTATGTCCGACCCCGGCCATGGCCAGACGCACAATACGCTGCGACAAACCTCCGCAAGCCATGGTTTCACCGGCAACCAGGAAAAATGGAATAGCGAGCAGCGCAAAGCTGTCGACACCATTGACCAGCGACTGGGCCAGGATATCGGCACTGACCATATCGAGGTGAAACATCAGTGCAACAGAAGACAGCAACAGCGAAAAAGCAACCGGAATACCCAGCAGGATCCCGGCTAACAAAGCACCAAGAAAAATAGCCAATGTCATAACAGCTCCTCCTCGTGAGCGACGGCATCACTTTTGGAACAGAAGCTACGATAAAGAGCAATAGCCCCCATCACCGCCCCGGCAAAGGCTCCGGCCAGATACATAACGCCGACGGGAATACCACTCATGGGTGAGATATTCGGCCAGTTGGCAAAGGTCTGACGGCAACTGCCAACCAGCAGCATAAGGCTGGAAACAAGAATGACCAGGTTAACGATACGGCGTAAAACCCAGACAGCCTTAGGTGGCAGAATTTTATCGATAACACGCAAATCAAGGTGTTCATGATCACGCAAACAGATGACCGCACCAAACATGATCGTCCAGACAAACAGGAATCTCGATATCTCTGCCGAGGCCAAAAGGCCACTTGAAAAGCCATACCGAAGAACCACGTTAACAAAGAGCAAAGCCAGCATAATCACCATTATAGCGGCCATTGCGCTTTCAACTAAGCGCCAGAAAAACGACCAGAACCTGTTCATAAAATCCATTCGCTAACCTCTGATTTTCAGCGTTGACAATGACAAAACGAGCTACTTATAAGATAACTCTTAGATATGAGAGCATAGCAAAATTCACCTTCTTGATGATATCGATAACATTTTTTGATGGCAAGAAAAAAATGTTGTCGACAGCCAAGTGAAGCGTCGTCTTGGGACGACCTGTCAGCAGGCCACGGACAAAAGAATGGCGCAAGTCCCCGTCGCAATTAAACTTCTTAAAAAGAGCAGCAGAACAATCAGGCTGTTGTTCTTTTTTAAAAAAATTTTACGCCGCAGATTTACGCCAAACCATTCAGAAATTAATATTTTCCTATTATTTCAATTGTTCAATCACAGCACTCAGATCGAGACCTCCCTGTCCGGCGCTGATCATTTTGGTAAACAGACTTTCACTGATCCGGGCAAGCGGCAAAGGAATACCTTTATCATCAGATATCCCCTTGGCCGTCACCAGAATTTGTTGCATATACACAGCCGGACCACCCGGTTCAAAGTTTTTCTCAAGCATACGTTCGCCATGTTCTTTCAGAATAACGGAATCAGCAAAACCACCCAACAAAGCTTGCCGCACGGCAACGGCATCGGCACCAAGGGACGCAGCCAGATTCAAAGACTCCGCCACGGCAACCACAGTATTTCCGACGATCAGCTGGTTGCATAATTTGGCAATCGAACCGCTCCCTGCCGGGCCGACATGGGTAACGCGGCCGAGAACAGCAAAGCATTCAGACAAAGATGCGATATCCTCGACCTCACCACCAGCCATGATACTGAGGGTTCCGGCGGCAGCTCCCCGTTCACCCCCGGAAACAGGGGCATCGATAAAGCGAATCCCTTTCTCCCCAGCAGCCTGGGCCAGTTCTAGGGCTTCAACCGGCGCATAGGTGGCCATATCCACCAATAATGCTCCACTTGAAATGGCTCCAAGAACGTTCTGATCAAAATAGATATCACGCCCCGCTTTGTAATCGGACAACATGCAGATCACCAGCTCGGCCCCCTGCACTGCCTCACCTGGCGTTTCTGCGATCTTTGCACCAAAAGCCGTTAACGGCACTGCCTTCTCACGAGAACGATTCCAGGCAGTCAGGCAATACCCGGCTTCAGCAAGCCTGCGGGTCATCTGAAACCCCATAATACCGATACCTAAAAATGCTATTTTGCTACCTTTTTTAATCATATGCTGATTCCTTCTGATCTGTGTGTAGAAAGGACCTGCTTGACGACAATTCAGCAATAAGCAGGGTTTTATTCTTTACGCTGACCCAAAGTGGCTATGCTGCTTATACCACAGAAGAAACCCTTGTGTTATCGATAATCCTTGACCAATTCCCATCAATAGGACGAATATACATGCTGTTGATATTTCAATTGTTATCAGATGAGACTCTCGGGTGTTTACTTAACAACTGGCAAAAAGCAGTCTCACAGGAAAGAGGATTTCATCTTGTCTGCATCAAAACGTAATCCAACCATGGCTGACGTCGCCCGTTACGCTGGCGTTTCAGCCATGACTGTTTCACGTGCCCTCAAGGGAACCGGTCTGGTTACCGAAGATACCCATAAAAAGATCATGGAAGCGGTTGATGAACTTGGCTATGTTCTTGATTTAACGGCCGGTTCACTATCATCTCAAAAATCCGGCTTTGTCTCGGTTCTGATTCCTTCGGTCAACAACTCCAACTTTTCAGAAACCCTGTTAGGGGTCACCGATGTCCTGGACAAGGCCGGTAAACAGGTTCTGCTCGGCTACACAGGCTACAGTCTGAAACGTGAAGAACAACTGATTGAAGCCATGCTGCAGCGTCGCCCCGAAGGTCTAATCTTAACTGGCGGTGAACACTCTGCCAGAGCCAGAAAAATTTTGGAAAACACGTCCATACCGGTCATCGAAACCTGGGATCTGCCGCAAAAACCGATCAATCATGTGGTTGGGTTCTCCAATGCCGCAACCATTGAAGATATGGTCGCCCGTCTGGTATTCTGCGGCTATCGCAACATTGCCTATATCGGCGGAAACGAAAAAGGGGACTTCCGAGGCATTGCCCGGCGCCAGGGGTACGAACACGCTATCAAAGCCCTGGGCCTGCCCAAAGCTCATGTGGTATCGGTAGGAGATCCACCGATTTCCATTGAGCAGGGAGCGGCTGCAGTGGGACGCCTGATTGAAGAGTGGCCGGAAGTGGAAGCCGTCATCTGCGTTTCCGACCCGTCGGCCTTCGGCGCTATCATGGAATGCCACCGGCTTAATTTACCGGTTCCTCAGCGTCTGGCGGTCGCAGGCTTTGGTGATTTTGAAATTTCACGTTTCTGCTGGCCTTCGATTACCACGGTTTCGGTAAATTGCTATGAAATAGGCCAGAGCGCTGGAAATCTTATTCTTAAAGCGATAGAAGCTAAGGATAATGGTGAGATCCTGCCGCCACAAACGATCCGGACGCCGCATTCGGTTATTGAGCGGGAGAGTACCAGGGCGCGCTAACGCTAACAGTAATGCCTGTTTCATCCAATACCATGCCGAAGGCATTTCCGGTTCTGGCCAATCAGGCGTGGTTTGGGCCGTCTGGCCGACCAGTCAGTTACTGAATGTCTCTTTGAAATAACGCCGCCCGAACACGGACATATTAAAAGAGCAGTTTTGGGTTACCTTTTATTGCTCTGGATAAAAGGTAACTCGCCTGCAGGGGCGAGACCCTGCGCCCCTTCTTGTGTCTGTTTCAATAAAATCATAAAACAAAAATATAACCGTGAGGTCGCGCCCTCACACTGCGCCATACTTTTTCCAGGGCAAAAAAGTATGCAAAATGCCCGGAAAAATCAAAATAACTGACGAGTATCTAGCAGACTACGGCTTGTTGTAGTCAAGAGAAATTGACCGGCGGCCCAAGGTGCTGCGCACCTTATGGGCAAAAGGCAAATAGCCCGAAGCGAAACCCCGCTGTCTTGGCATTGACCTACGTTTACTAAATAAAAAATCCCTACCCTCTAACACAGAGGATAGGGATTTTATTCATATCAAATATCAAACAACCGGAGTCGGCAACTCCTTGCCGGCAAAATGTGCCGCCAGGTTCTCATAAACCAACCGCCCCATCGCTTTGCGCGTTTCCACCGTGCCACTGGCATGATGCGGTTGCAGCAGCACATTGTCCAGCACCAGGAAACGCGGATCCAGGTTCGGCTCCCCCTCAAAAACATCGAGTGCAGCAAAACCAAGACTCTTGCTTTCCAGCGCATTCAGCAATTCCGCTTCATCAATGTTAGACGCCCGCGACACATTGATCAGCATCCCCTCCGGGCCAACCGCCGCAATGACCTCCTTATTGACAATATGCCGGGTCGCCGGGCCACCGGTCAGAGTGACGAACAAAAAGTCGGAACGCTGTGCCAGCGCAACCGGGTCCTGAATGTATTCCCACTCAGCGGCAAAGTCGCGCGGTGCCAGATCAGAATAAGCAATCTCCATATCAAACGCTGCACAGCGCTTGGCAACTTCATAGCCGATACGCCCCAACCCGAGGATACCTGCTTTTTTACCCGAGACCTGGTTTTGCAGCGGGTAGAGCCCCTGCTTCCCCCAGTTACCGGAACGGACCCAGGATTCAGCGCCGATAATCCCGCGTGAACCAGCCAGCATCATGGCCAGCCCAAGATCCGCCACGTCTTTGGTCAGAACATCAGGGGTATTGGTAACCCGAATACCGCGCTCCCTGGCTGCGTCCAGATTAACCGCATCAAATCCGACGCCGTAGATCGAGATGACCTCAAGGTTGGGGAGAGCTTCAATCAACTCGCGACTCGCACCAAGCTCACCACGGGTCGCGATCCCGCGGATTTTCTCTGCCCGTTCGGCAATGAACTGATTCTTATCCTCAGCTTCAAAATAAGCATGCAGAGTAAAGTCCTGCTCCAGCAGCTCTATGTCCCATGACGGGTATGGACCCATCTGCAGAATATCGATCTTACTCAAAGAATCCTCCCTTATATACCGGTGTGTTGTTTAAACTTGACAGTCACGACAATGACCCGTATTGTTATCGATAACATTTACTTTTGCAAGCACAAAATTTTGCTATACGTTTCACGAAATATCATCACTTTCTGAAGGAATAACAAAAAAACGCCGAAGGAGAAAAATTATGACAATAAAAGCGAATCGTGTCGCCGTTATCGGTGTCGGTATTATGGGCACCGCCATCACGACGCGTCTGCTGGAGTGCAACCAGCAAGTTCATGTTTTTGATCTTGATCTGCAAAAGGTCGCGGCCATGGTTGAACGCGGTGCGCTTGCCGCCGCCTCTCCCTGCGCTGCCGCGGCGCAAAGTGATTACGTTATTCTGTCTCTGAACAATGCCAATATCGTCAAGGCTGCGGTCTTTGGTCCTGAAGGAGTTGCCGAGGCGGCAACAGCAGATAAAACCCTCATCGATATGTCATCCATCGATCCCGAATCGACCAAAGAAATGGCGGCCAAACTGCTTGCCGATTATGCCATGCCATGGGTCGACTGTCCCTTATCCGGTGGGGCTCCAGGTGCCCTGGGCGGCAAATTGGCGGTCATGGCGGGTGGACGTGAAGAGGATTTTGAAAAAGCGCGCGAAGTCATGCAGCATCTATGCGCCAATTACACTCTGATGGGGCCATCCGGAGCCGGGCAGGCGACCAAGCTGGTCAATCAGGTCCTGTGTGCCGTAGGTTTCCAGGCGATTGCCGAAGCAACCCAGCTGGCGTTAAAGGGTGGTGTCAATGTTGAGATGATTCCGGCCGCCATTGCCGGTGGCCGTGCTGATTCACGCCTGCTTCAGGAGTTCATGGCAAAAATGGGGCGTCATGATTATTCGCCTACCGGGCGTCTGGACAATATGCTGAAAGATATGGAAGCTGTTCAGGCCTTTGCGGCCAAGAATCGCGTTGCGATGCCGCTGACCAGCCTGACAACTGAAATTCATCGACTGTTTGTTGCTGCGGGTAAAGGCGGCGATGACAATGCAGCCCTGATGAAGCTGTTTAATGGCCCCGCGGAGGAATAAATGTACACACGCAGTGCTATTTTTGAAGGAACAATTCGCCCGGGCAAGGAAGCTGAATTTTTCGATATCATCGAGAATAAGTTACTCCCGATCTGGCGCCGCATGCCCCATGTCATGGAGGTTCGCCTGTTCCGGCCTGAAGAAAAGGAAGATGCCGCCCCGGGAGTGGTCCTGGTACAACAGATTGATTATCCGAGCAGAGAAGCCATCGATGAAGCGCTAAGCTCTCCGATCAGGGAAGAGGCCGTAGAGGCATCAAAGCCGCTGGCAGACCTTTTCGACGGAAAGCATTATCATTATATTTACAAAAAACTGGCCTGAGTTTAAAGGTCGAAGCAGAGAACCTCCTCGGCGAAGGAGGTTCTCTGCTTTCAGTCAATGTTTAAAGTATTGGCCCTGTATTCATAAAACTAGCTCGCAGACTACGCGACTCATCTATTTGTTATTCCTATCAAAACATCATTCCACATTGACAAACAATATGTATTTATGGGACCTTCCTAATCAACATACGCCATTCGTTCATTATATTGCAGGATTTTACAGTCAAGGTTTATTTTTTATAGCATTCATGACCCCTCTTTATTTTTTGTCTGTTAACCAGAACCGGCTGGCAGGCATTACGTTTTCATTGACCAAACGTACGACTAAGGAGAGTTCCATATGTCTATTCGTATCAAATTAATCCTACCAATAGCCCTTCTGGTCGTCATTTTCGGCGCAATCGTCGTCATCGCAACAAACTACACAGTGACAGGTCTGGTCAATGACCATGAACAGACGCTTATCCGTTACGCACACGAAGCAGTCGCCACTGAAGCCACTTCACGAAAAGATTCAATCTATGACAGTATTGATCAACTCGGCAAGGTTGCCCTGGAACAGGCAGCGCTGTTTTCACAGTTGCCCGCCGTCCAGGAAGCCTACGCCGTTGCCTTAAGCGGCGATATCAACAACGAAGCAGATCCCCAGGCGCAAAAAGGGCGTGACATGTTACGGACAGCTCTGAAACCGTTTGTGGCCGGATATAAAAAACAAACTGGGCAGGACGCGTTCACCATTCACTTCCATTTACCGAATTCACGCAGCTTAAGCCGTATCTGGCGGGACGGTTGGCAGACCAAGCGGGACGGCAAGAAGCTCGATATTTCTGACGATCTGACCTCTTTCCGCAAAACCGTTGTCACTATCAATCAGGGCAACCATGCGCCATTGAAGGGGATAGAAATTGGTCGGGGCGGGTTTGCTTTACGGGGTTTATCAGCAATCAGTGGACCGGATCAAAAACATATTGGCTCATGCGAAGTGCTGGTCTCCTTCGCCCAGGTGCTGAAATCGAACCATGTTAATAATAATTACCAGATAGCCGTCTACATGACAGCCGACATGCTACCAATTGCCACCAGCCTGCAGGATCCGGCGAAAAACCCGGTCATCGGTGGCAAATATGTCTTCACCTCATCAACCAAAAAGGAAGTAACCGATCAATTCATCACCATCGACCTGCTCGACAAGGGGCGCGAGAAAGAATATCAGCAACGTGTTGGCGATAAGTTTATTTCGACGTTTCCTGTGGTTGACTTTTCCGGCGATCTGGTCGGAGTTATGGCTCTGGTGTACGACATGTCGAAGGTCGGAACTCTTAGCGAAAGAATTCACCAAGCTGGACTCATGACAACCAGTCAGATCAATTGGCGCTTTGGCGGTGGTTCGCTGGCACTGATCGTCATTATCATCATCACAATTTCCCTGGTGACCAGGGCGATCATGAGACCTCTGCAAGCAGCCGTTTCTGCGGCTAAGCAGGTTGCGAATGGTGATCTCAGTGCCACACTTGGGTACAATAATAAAGATGAAGTTGGCTCCCTGTCCAGCGCTATAAACAGCTTGATTAGTAGCTTGCGCCAAAAAGCGGACGAAGCCGAAATGATTGCCACCGGCCATCTGGCCTTCTCGGCATCCCGCTTATCTGAAGCTGATGCCATGGGACAAGCGTTTGTTTCCATGGTCGATAACCTGAATGACGTTCTTGGCGAGGTTCAGAAGGCTTCGGACCAGATTGACGCAGGCAGCCAACAGGTGTCGGACATGGCCCAGGCCTTATCACAAAGCGCTACGGAATCGGCAGCATCTCTTCAAGAAATCAGCAGTTCTATAAACGAAGTGGAAAGCCAGGTTAAGGGAAGCGCATCCAATGCCGAGCACGCCAACACTTTGGCCCAACAAGCCCAGGATGCGGCCCAGGTCGGCAGTCAACGCATGACCGCCATGATCAAGGCCATGAATGAAATCAATGAAGCCGGTCAGGACATCAATAAGATTATCAAGGTTATTGATGAGATCGCATTCCAGACTAACCTGCTGGCCTTGAATGCCGCTGTTGAGGCTGCGCGCGCCGGTCAGCATGGTAAGGGGTTCGCTGTTGTTGCTGAAGAAGTGCGCAATCTTGCAGCCCGGAGTGCCAAAGCCGCCGATGAGACAGCCCAACTGATTGAGGGATCTGTTGGCAAAGCAGCGCATGGAACGGAGATAGCCAGTAGCACGGCAGAGTCTCTTAATGAAATCGTAGAATACATTACCAAGGTAACATCCTTGGCCGGAGAAATTGCGCTAGCCAGTCAGCAACAGGCTCATGGTATCAGCCAGATTAACCAGGGGTTGACCCATATCGATCAAGCGGTTCAGCAAAATACCGCGACCGCAGAAGAATCAGCGGCAGCCTCAGAAGAGCTGGCCAGCCAAGCGGCCTACCTCAAACGCATGCTGACTCGGTTTGAGTTAAAACAAGACGTCCATGCCGATCAGTTTACACCCGCAAAACAAGTAGGCTATAAAACAGATACCACGCTCTCTACTTGGGGAGAGAAAAACTGAACTTCTGCCACGACAAACACCACCGCCCCAGCCGTATAAAAAAGAGCGGTGGTGTTATAGCTCTGGCAACCAGCAAAAGCTAAGGCGGTCACGACTTAATAAAAATTTTGCGGTTAAGGATACCACAGGCATTAAAATTTTTAAGCAGCGTCAAGTACATAGCCAGGACTACACTTAGGGCCGTGCCACAGAAAATGGCAATCATGATTGCAATCTGATACTTGATAGCCGACATCGGGTTACCACCGCCCAGGATAACCCCGGTCATCATACCCGGTAGTGCCACCAACCCGACCGTTGCCATGGTGGCTACGGTCGGCGCCAAAGCAGCCTGGCAGGCATCACGCATATAAGGCCGCACTGCCTCTTTAAGACTGGCGCCCTGCCCCAGCGTCAACAGGTAAGCCCGTTCATGCTTACGCAATGCTTCATAAAAAGAACGTAAACCGACAATCACGGCACGCAGACAGTTGCCGAGAATCATGCCACAGATCGGGATAACATATTGCGCCTCATGGGCCGAAGTCCCTGACAGCACCACATACATAAAAAAGGCCAGGGGAATAAGGGTACCTCCGAGCATGGCAATAAAGACCTCGATGCCGAGACTTTTGAACCGCAGCCCGCAGCCTCGGGCAATGGATACGTCCGCGACAATAATCATGATCATGATCCAGGCGGCAGTGACCCAGATATTGTTAAGATCAAAAACAAATTGCAGGTAAAAACCAACAAACAGCAGCTGTACAGTCATACGCGCTACGGAAATTAACGTTTCGCTAAACATGGGAATGCGTAACAAAAGAATAACCGCCAGGGGGATAATCAACAGCAGATAAACTGCCGCCAGTTGCCAGGTTCCAATATCAACCGAACTCACTGTACTCATCCTTTCTGCAAATCAGTCAGGTCGACTGTGCGGTCTGAAATCGCCAGCCACTCCTGATCATGGGATACCGAGAGCACCGTCAACTGAGGCTGATCATTCAGTACATCGATGACGGCCTGTTTCGAATCGGGATCAAGAGCCGATGAGGCTTCATCAAGCACCATGATCTCCCGATCCAGCAGCAGTGCCATCATCATTGCAACACGCTGCTTTTCCCCTCCGGACAACTCGGAGATATCCTCCCGCAGCAGCTTGTCCGGCAGCAAAAGGCGCTCCATCAATTCCGGAATCCGGGTCAGATTCTTTTGTAACTTGTGATTATTGGTAAAGGAGAAAGGCGTTTCCAGAACCTGTTGCACACATCCGCCTGACAGTTCAGGTTCCTGCGGCACATATGCCATACGGGTGCGTAATTTCCAGATTGACTTTGGGGATAATTGCTCTGAAAAAATTTTGATGGTTCCGGTGCTCGGCGTCACAAAACCAAGAAGACAGCGTAATAAAGTCGATTTACCACTCCCGGAACGCCCAACCAGCGAGACCTTTTGCTGCGCTGAGATAGAAAGATTGAGCCCTGAAAATATTGTCTGTCCTTCCATGACGACAGCCAGATCGCTAAATTCAATTGCAGTTTGTGGCACATGAACTCCCTTTTGACGAAGTTAAGACAAAATTTATGACAATTACATTATTTGAGGATAACACACGGACTATCTTCCTGGGTAAATGATGACCTCATATCGCCACAAGTTTTCAAAATTACCCTTTACTGTTGCTAACTTTCTTGCCCTAGAAAAGGGCTCTGAAGGATCAGTCGTAGCGGGGGAATTACTGTTTGAACACAACAACGCGGGAGGGTTGATGGTCACGAGAAAGCATCAAGCCTGAGAATGAGCAGAATTTTTAAAAGATGGTTATGTAAGACGCTAGATTTCTTCATCAGGACATGCAAACAGTTGCAGAATTTCACGTACGTAGGCACATTCACACGCAACCGGACACGGTGACAAATCATTCCTGTGCAGACATAAACCAGGGCACTCCTCACTCCCAGTTTTGCACCCTTCCAAAATAGGGCCACCATACAGATCTGACAAGTCGGAAACATTGAGCAGTATTTTGGCTCCACACTGATGCTCAAATTCAAAATGACCGTTTTCAGGATTGTTAAAATTGGCCAGATAACCCGTCAGAGTTACATTCGCATCGGTCAGAAAATCGTTTCTGCATAACCACCTTGCTGTGCAGTTGCTACAAACCTTAAAGCTGTCTGAAACACCGGGAGAGTGGCTGGAATGCTCTATGTGATTCGACACAATGAGTCCTCCTCTTCTGAAGAAAAGCAGCAGAGCAAACATATGTTTTTTTCATAATCATAAAGATGCGATCTCTTTTGCAGACAAAAAAATATTGTACCCCTAGACCGGCTTCACGTCACTAGTGGAAGCGTAAAACACAGATAAAAAAAGCCGGTCAGATGAGTGACCGGCTCACGAGGGGCAGAAGGTAGTTGCGCCTCTTTGAAACGTATTTTGGTTTTCATTGTTGCCAGATCAAGGTACAGATTCGGCAACAATAACTTTTCCTGGCCTGATTGCTATCAGGCAATAACCTTGATCAGGTCGAGCACCTTGTTGGAGTAGCCCCACTCGTTATCGTACCAGGAGACCACTTTGACAAAGCTGCCATCCAGCTGGATACCGGCTTTGGCGTCAAATACCGAGGTACAGACCTCGCCACGGAAGTCGGTCGAGACAACCGCTTCTTCGGTGTAACCGAGGATCCCTTTAAGTTCGCCTGCGGACGCCTCTTTCATGGCGGCGCAGATGGCCTCATAAGAGGTCTCCTGTTTCAGGGTCACGGTCAGGTCAACAACGGAGACATCTGAGGTCGGAACGCGGAACGCCATGCCGGTCAGTTTGCCGTTCAGTTCCGGAATTACCTTGCCAACCGCTTTAGCCGCTCCGGTGGATGATGGAATGATGTTTTCCAGAATACCACGGCCACCGCGCCAGTCTTTCATCGATGGACCGTCAACCGTCTTCTGGGTTGCCGTTGCGGCATGAACCGTGGTCATCAGGCCTTTTTCAATGCCGAATTTGTCATTCAGGACCTTGGCAATCGGAGCCAGGCAGTTGGTGGTACAAGAGGCATTGGAGACGATGTCCTGGCCCGCGTAGCTGTCGGTATTGACGCCGCAGACGAACATGGGCGTATCGTCCTTGGATGGTGCTGACAGGACAACTTTTTTAGCGCCGGCGACAATATGCTTACGGGCGGTTTCGTCGGTCAAAAAGAAGCCGGTCGACTCAACCACCACTTCGGCACCGACTTCATCCCACTTCAGATTAGCCGGATCACGTTCTGCGCTGATGCGGATCGTTTTACCATTAACGATCAGAGCCCCGTCCTGAACCTCGACCGTGCTTTTGAAACGGCCGTGAACAGAATCAAATTTAAGCATATAAGCAAGGTAATCAACGTCGAGCAGGTCATTGATAGCGACAACGTCGATATCATCACGGGTTGCAGCGGCACGGAACACCATGCGCCCGATACGACCAAAACCATTAATTCCGATTTTTGTAGACATAAGCAAATCCTTTACTTCCTTAAGGTTAGAAATCAAAAGCAGCCCCCTCTTGTACGTCTGAGGATGAGCTATCCTGGACAGGATACCTGTTCAACCTCTTCGAGATAATGAGCCGGAACACCTGCAATAGAGATATCATTGCGGTCCAGAGGATATATTGTATAACTTGTACCAGTACGAATACCACTCACCAGCTCACCGGCATTGACCGCATAACGGATACCGGCAATATTTTTTCTCGCTTTCAGAAACTTTCTCATACCGAACCTCAAAATGAATAAAACGGCAAATTACCTTTCACCAATCTCACAAGCTTTCATCAAATCCCCCAGTTGGTGAACTTTAAGCAGATTCGTCGTTCCAGATCCGGCAATCGGACTCCCCATGGTGATAACAACAATATCCCCTGGAGCTAAAGCTTCAGCCGCCAGAACCGTTCCGGCGACACATTCGATCTGGGTTTCCGTATTGCCCTGGATATCAACTTCAAGGGACTGAACCCCCGAATAGAGTGCCAATTGCCGAGCGACCACCGTGGAGGGAGTTACGGCAATAATCGGTACCCCCGGGCGATATTTGGCAACCAGGGCTGCTGTACTGCCAGTTTTGGTAAAAGCAACGATCGCCTTAGCACCAACCAGATCAGAAATGCGTGAGGCGGTTTGCCCAATTGCTTCGGAAATATCAATATGTTCAGAGTCTTTCTGTTGCAGGTTACGCTGTTTTTTCGCCAGAGCAACAGACGCAGCGACATCACCGGCAACCCGCCTCATCAATGAAACCGCTTCAACCGGATATTTTCCTGCTGCGGTCTCAGCCGATAGCATGACCGCATCGGTGCCATCAAGAATGGCATTGGCAACGTCAGAGGTTTCCGCACGGGTTGGACGCGGATTATTGATCATACTTTCAAGCATCTGTGTCGCGGTAATAACCGGTTTTCCGGCCAGATTGCACTTACGAATGATATCCTTCTGAATCAACGGTACTTTTTCCGGGCGAATCTCAACGCCAAGATCGCCACGTGCCACCATGACCCCATCGGTCACTTCAAGAATCGCGTCAAAATCGGCAACAGCTTCGGGCTTTTCGATCTTAGAGATCACTTTGATCTGGGAATTGGCGGCAATAAGGCGCTGTTTGAGATCAAGAACATCATCCGCACTACGAACAAAGCTTAATGCCAGGTAATCGACCTCCTGCCGAATGCAGAAAGCGAGATCCTGCAAATCTTTTTCCGTCAAAGATGGTGCCGATACTTTGGTCCCCGGCAGGTTTATCCCCTTACGATCTTTGAGGAACCCGCCAAACTTGACACGGCAACGAACATCGGTATCATCAGTTTCCAGAACCTCGAGTTCCATCAACCCGTCATCAAGCAGAATCTGGTTCCCCGGGCGCACGTCCCGGGGAAGGTTTTCATAAACAGTTGGAATTATGCCTGTTCCGCCGTCAACCTGACGTGAAGTTACGGTCACTTCATCCCCAGGGGTCAGCTCGATACCACCATCTTTAAACACACCGACGCGAATCTTGGGGCCTTGCAGGTCACCCAGAATGGCAACTGGTCGTGAAAAACCGGCAGCGATAGTACGAATACGCCCGATCAGTTTCGCCTTGTCGTCAAGGTCGCCATGGGAAAAATTCAACCGAAAGACAGAAACTCCGGCGGTAATGAGTTTGTGCAGCATCTCTTCGCCGGAAGAAGCCGGCCCCAGGGTCGCAACGATTTTAGTGTTCAGCATAATTCCTTGTCTTCCTGTTAGATTTTAGCGAGTGCAGCTTTGGCCTGCTCAGTGATAACGGACCACTGCTTATCAGCAATCTGCTGCTTGGTTGCCAACCAGGAGCCACCAACATTGCTGACGATCGGCAAAGACAGGTACTCATTCATGTTGTCGAGGCTGACACCACCGGTAGGACACACTTTAATCCCCTGGCTGGCATAAGGACCGGCCAAGGCACTGAGCATCTTTGGACCACCAGCAGGACCTGCAGGGAAGAATTTCAGCATTTTACAACCCAAGGACAGCGCCTGCTCAATTTCGGATGGCGTCATGATACCGGGGATAAACAGGGTATCAGCTTTTTTAAAGTAGTTAACGATAGCGGGGTTAAGGCCTGGAGCGAGGCCAAAAGTAACACCAGCGTCAAGAGCGCGCTGAGCCTGCTCTTCAGTCAGAACAGTACCGGCGCCCAGCAGCATTTCCGGGAATTTCTTAGCGATCCGCTCAATTGCGTCAGCGGCGGCAGCAGTACGGAAAGTCACTTCAATAACATCCATACCACCTGCCAGCAGAGCCTCAGCCAAAGGCAACGCATCATCGGCATCGTCAATAACAATAACCGGAATAATCGGGCGTTTTGCAAGTTCGTTAATCATGTCAGTTGTCCTTATAAGATAAATATATTAGGCATTGATGAGTACCTGGCGACCAGCAGTCACCAGGTACTCAAGTTTGGATCCTGAGTTTCATGACGATCGCGAGACGATTTTTGTTTCGAAAACGAGCAATTTTGCGTCAGATCAAGGCCATCAAGGAGATGCGCGGAGGCGTAGTACTTTATGCCGCACAAGCAAATCCGCAGATAACCGCCGAGATGACGGAAAAGGGCCGTTTACCAACAGAAATCAGCGGTCTACGCGAGCGCCGCCACCACCTACAATCTTCTGAACTTCAGACAGTGAAGCCATCGTGGTATCACCCGGGGTCGTCATTGCCAAAGCACCATGCGCTGCACCATATTCAACAGCCTGCTGAGCATCACCCAGAATCATCAGACCATAGATAAAGCCTGAAGCGAAGCTGTCGCCACCGCCAACGCGGTCCATGATTTCCAGTTCCGGACGCTGAATCGAGGTATAAAACTCACCTTTAACCCAGCTCATTGCTCCCCAGTCATTAACCGTAGCGGTTTTCACGCCACGCATGGTGGTCGCAGTTGCCTGGAAGTTGGGGAACTCAGCAACAGCTTTGCCGATCATTTTTTGAAAAGATCCGACGTCGAGGTCGGTGAGGTTTTCGTCGGTTCCTTCAATTTCAAAACCGAGGCAGGCGGTGAAGTCTTCTTCGTTACCAATCATGACATCAACGTACTTGGCGATTTCGCGGTTGATTTCACGGCATTTTTCCAGACCGCCAAAACCTTTCCACAAAGAAGGACGATAGTTGAGGTCGTATGAAACAATTGTACCGTATTTTTTAGCCGCTTTTGCGGCCTCAATGACAACTTCGCCAGTCGTTTCCGACAAAGCAGCATAAATGCCGCCGGTATGGAACCAGCGTACGCCAAGCTCCCCAAAAATGTATTCCCAGTCGATATCACCAGCTTTCAACTGCGAAGCGGCAGTGTTGCCTCGATCAGAACAACCAACAGCACCGCGGATACCGAAACCACGCTCGGTAAAGTTCAGGCCGTTACGGACAGTCCGTCCGATACCATCATAGTCAAACCATTTGATTAAAGAGGTATCTACGCCCCCCTGGAGAATGAAATCCTCCATCAGCAGACCAACTTCATTCTTGGCAAAAGCAGTAACCAGGGCAGCACGCTGGCCGAAACAACGGCGCAGACCACGTGCAACATTGTACTCACCGCCACCTTCCCAGGCACGGAACTGGCGAGCAGTACGAATACGTCCTTCACCCGGATCCAGTCGCAACATGACTTCGCCAAGAGAAAGAATATCGTAGCGACACTCTTGCGCCGGTTTAACTTCGATTACACCCATTTGCTTCCTCCGATCGTTAAAAAAATTACTTAGCTATGGGCTCTCAGGTATGCAGAGAGCGGTATTTGTGACGTAAAAAAAGGCTGACAGAACGACACGCCGTAAAGTCAACCTCCCAAAGATTGTGAAATAACCGCAGCACACTTTTTCACTGCTTCAATTTCAATTTCAATCCCCTTTTCTTCGTTGTAATAAGAAGGAACGGTAATGCTTATTGCCCCGACAACTTCCTGGCGGAAACCAAGCAGCGGTGCGGCAATACAGACAATCCCGCGGGTAATTTCCTCAAGGTCGAGGGCATAACCTTCTTCGCGGATGGTTTTAAGGGAATTACGCAGGACCTCCGGATCAGTAATCGTCTTATCCGTCAAAACCTTCAGCGGTTCAGCAAGGACTTTATCGACCAGTTGCTGGGGAGAAAAGGCCAACATGGCTTTGCCCATTCCCGTGCAATACAGAGGAAAGCGTTTACCGACTTCAGAGTAAAGCCGAATCCCGTAGTCCTGAGACTCAACCTTCTCAACAAACACACCCATGGCCCCGTCAAGAACACCAAAGTTGACAGTATGACCGGTTGCGACATTCAGTGATTCCAGGTGCGGTCGAACATGCTTTCGCAGCTGAAAATGGCTCATGACTTCAGCGCCGGTAGCAGCCAAGCGCATACTGCCAAAATATTTTTTTGTCTCCGGATTATAATCAAGGTAACCGATTTCGGTCAGATCACGCAGAATGCGGTGGACTGAAGATTTTGGCAGGGAAACAGCAGCAACGACGTCAGAATAGGTGACTCCTTTGCTTTGTTGGGCAACGACCGCTTCCAGTATTGTGAAAATTTTGTAGAGTGGATTCATACGCCTGAAAATCCCATATTTGGAGTTAGTTACTACATATTGGATGCTACCCCAATTACGGACCGACTGTCAATCCATCATTTCTCATTCATCATACAAATAATCTTTCCGTGAATATGCTGCCTGCTCCAGTCATCAACAAGCCAACAACAGCACATGATAGTTTGGCGTCATCAGGCGTACTTTTGCCCGACTGACGGCCCCGATCGGTGTCTTCTCATTGGCGTAAGAGGCAAAAAGGCCTGCAAGGATCAAAGTCAATTGGCGAGTCGTTGTAGCGGACGTCGTTTAAGCGTCACCCAGAGGGAGAGGAGCAATGTCCTTCGCTTCGAAAAACCTGACAGGGAACACGGGCTGAACATTGCTAAAGATTGCGTATCTGAGAACACGGCTTACCCGAAAAAGATCAGGACACACCATCATCAAACTTTGACATTTCAATTTTCCATCGAGAGCCAATCCTGCTATGCTAGTCACGATTATTTCATGAACAGGATCAACTGATGCCGGAAGAACGTTCTCCCTGGATGTGCCACATATGCGATTATCGCTCAACCATCGGTGAAGGTCTGGTGTGTTCGGAGTGTTACAAGATTACCTGTCGTGAGCACATTACCACCACAAGTGTCTACAACCCGGACAATGGCCTTTACGAACTGCGCTTAATCTGCGTTGAATGTCACTTTAAAAAATCACTTTAACGGTTGAACCATGGCAAACAATACAAGACTCGTTTTTTCAGACCAGGCGGGGCGCATGTGCCCAAAATGTCAGAAGCCCATCAAACAATGCATCTGCAGGGCCATCGCGGCAGCAAAAAAGCCCAAGGGGGACGGGATAGTCCGCATTCAGCGTGAAACCAAAGGGCGTAAAGGTAAAGGAGTGACTCTGGTTACCGGGGTGCCGTTAGCGGAAACCGAATTAAAAGAGTTGGCAAAACAGCTGAAACAGCGCTGCGGAACCGGCGGCACGGTTAAAGACGGGGTCATTGAAATACAGGGGGATCACCGCGACCTGTTGCTATCTCTGTTACAGGACAAGGGATGGCAAGTAAAAAAAGCCGGGGGTTAAGCCCCGGCTCTGTCAATCTTCACGACGGCAAAACCACCACCGTCGGTCTGCATATTGGTCAAACGCCCCCGGTAAAGCCGTGCAGCCAAGCCGAAAACCTGATCACGAAAAGCAAATAAGCGAAAATCGGCCTTCATCTCTTCCTGCCCTGGAATCGCTACCGTCGAGGGGAGAACCAGTTCCTGAACTAAGGTGTTCTCCCTGTCCAGCGAAGAAAATCTGGTTTTCGATATTTTCTTGCCAAAATAAATGTCCTGACTGCCAAACCCTTCAACCGGTTTCATAACCCACTTTTTACGACTGGCCCAGATTTCATCCTGATCAACATCTGCAAGGAGGTTGGCCTCCGGCACACAGCGCAGCAAACCCGTCACCTCGCGCTCAGATAGCCCCATATCTTTCAAAAAAGCACGGTCGGAAAATTGCCTCAGGCGACGCTTGTCTGACAACAGCGCATAGTCAAAGGGATTCGGGGATAAACAGACCTGTCGCTCAAGGTAACATCTTTTCAGCTCAACCAGCGCAGGATCATCAAGGTAAAAATCGCAGTGGCGCATATAAAGCATATCAACCTTATCTGCACCGACATAGACACCATCCTGCTCATAGCGCAGTTGGGCAGCTCCAACGATCTTGGCAGGCATCCCGCATTCTCTCAGCAGTTGAGCAAACACCTGCATTTCCGGATAGAGGAACTCACCCTCTGGATTCTGATCAAAAATATACACATTTGCCGGTCGGCCTTGTTCACCGCCTCGGTAAGCGCGGTAAGTGGCCAAAAATGCGCTACAAATGTTATCCCGAAGCAGCGTCGGAACACGGACTGCGGCAATATCAGGTGCTGGAGTATGCGCAAGCAGCGCAAGCAGTCCGCCACCGGCATTGGTATTGATCTCTATCAGTTTTGGACCGCTTGCGGTGAGGTGGAAGTCATAGCACATAAAAACCGAACCATAACTGGGATCTACCCGTGTCACCTCTTTACCCTGCCCGGCAACATACTGGCGATATGACGCAGACTCAGCCAATCGCGTCAGTATTTTTGCTGCTCGCACCATACCCAGCAAGTCTGCCATCTTTATCGATGCGCTATAGGGACTTAAATAAGCGTCGTAAAGCATGCTCTCTCTTTCTGCTGTTTTAAAATGAATTGATGCGCCGAATAAATGACTTCAGTAGACCGTAACTCCGCCGATTAAACTGTAGAGTCAGACGCGGTAACTGAATAATGTCCGGTTCATCCTGTTCCTCTGGTAAATGCGAAGACAACTTCATTTTCCCGTCTGGAGCCAGAATTTCGCTGAATTCGCTATTCAGAATTGTCAGCTGCTCGGTATCAAGTGCCTTGTTCATGCGAATCACCAGCTGGTCACGAACAAAACGCATGGAGTGATAGTTTCGATAGAAATCATCTATAATCTGCACGGCTTCTTCAGGATCCCGCGTGATGGTGAAATGCGCAAAATCCTCACCAGAAATCAGACCACGTTTCAACAAACTGTCCCGCACGAACTCAAGCCAGTCTTCCCAATAACCGCCTGCATCATCAATCATGACCAAGGGAATCGGTGGATTCTTTCCGGTCTGGATCAGGGTCATGACTTCCATGGCCTCATCCAGGGTACCAAAGCCGCCCGGGAATAATGCAACAGCATGGGCCTCTTTCAAAAAAGCGACTTTACGGTTAAAAAAGTAACGGTAGGTAATCACTTTTTTATCCTGGTTCATGACCGGGTTGGTATCCTGTTCAAACGGCAGATGGATGTTCACGGCAAAGGAATTATCAACCCCCGCCCCTTCATTACCTGCCTGCATAATCCCTGGACCCCCGCCAGTGATGACCATGTAATTGTGCTCGACCAGACGTTTGCAGAACTGTACACACGTCTGGTAGATCGGCTCATCGGGTTTAGTCCGGGCGCTACCGAAAACCGTGACCTTTTTGCGCTGCCGGTAAGGAGCAAAGACCTTATTGGTATAGCGCATTTCCTTCATAGTGGTGCGGATCAGTTTCTGATCCGCCAGGTAGTTATTCTCCTGCCCTGATTTCAGGGCCCCGATAATCATCTCCCGAATAACTTCAGGATGGTAGACTTCGGCCTTTTTAAGCAGTTTATCAATCAGCTCATCGATCTCTCCATTCGGATGAGAAAAGCTCAGTGGCGTCATGGTGGTATTCTCCCGTAACAGGGTTAAGCGGAACGCTCTTTAAAGGTAAAAAAGGAACGGCCGGACAAACGCTGATCCTGCAGCAACAACCCTGTCATAGCGGCCCCCAGGTAGCGATCTGAAAATTCGAAATAAAGGGCTCGGAGCTGTTTTTCCAGCTGGTAAAAACGCTCCAGTTCCTCTGCCCTCAAATTAGCCTCAATCTTATCACAAATAAAGCTGATACAGTTATAGGGGCGTTCAGTAACCGGCAGCAGGCACCCCTTCCAGCTTAAGAAAGGACAGGTCTGGGTAAAATCCGCATCAGGAGGAAGTGTATTGGCACGCAGAAAACCAAGCAGATTGACCAGCGTCATATGGTGGTGCCCCCGGGCACAACAGTCCCCCTCGCAGTCCCGGCAATGCTCAGTCCCGTCCGCATTGTCAAACAGAGCCTGAAGCGCAACCTGCAGCTGTTGAATCTGATCAAGCCGCACGTTGATCCAGCTTTTTTCCTCATCAGGCAATAAGCGATACTCAGCTGCAATCTGAGCCACAATCTGTTGCCAACGCGAAGTTCTATTATTATCCATAGAGCACCTGTAAAAAAGGCAGTATGAAGAATTCATACTGCCCGAAAAACTGACTGGCAACTGAAAAAGTTAGCAAAAAAATCAGTACTATCTGTAGCCATTTTCTGAACAGAAAATAACTGGTTAAAGAAGGACGTAAGCCGGGTTCTGTTCTGCTGTGCAGTTACCCGCACAGCAGCGACGATCATTCATCTAGAACCGCCGTTGCCGACGGTTTCGAGCAGCCTAACCCGGAAACTTCGGACGGACCGCCCTCAAACGTTTCCCTATTTGGCCTTGCTCCGGATGGGGTTTACCGAGCTTTCGACGTCACCGCCGAAACTGGTGAGCTCTTACCTCACCCTTTCACCCTTATCCACCATGACTCCAGGAGTCGTGGGGACGGTTTCCTTTCTGTGGCACTTTCCCTGGGGTTACCCCCGGTTCCCGTTAGGAACCATCCTGCCCTGCGGAGCCCGGACTTTCCTCCCGTCTGTTGCTAAAGCAACAGACCAGCGATCATCTGTCCCTCTTTAACCAGCTAACCTGATCAGACTTCTGCGTCAATAAAAAGGATACGGTTACAGTGCGGGCAGGTCTCAATCTCGGTAGCATGCAGCAGCTTGTTGAACTGTTGTGGCGGTAACTGCATGTTACAACCAAGGCAGGCACCATTGCGAGCAGGGGCCAGGGCCAATCCATCACGACGCTTGAACAGATTCTGATATTGCCTCAAAAGGCCCTTGGGCAGATCGGCGGCAACACTTTCGCGTCCCTGAATGCGCTTTTGCAAAGTTTCTTCCGATTCGGTCAGCAAACTTTCAAGCTCGGCACCACGGGCATCGGACTTTTCAGCAATGGCAGCAAGTTGAGAGTCCTTTTCCTTGCGATCCTCGTCAAGAACGCTGATTTCCTGCAGCTTGCTTTCAAGGCTTTCTTCAAGCTCTTTATTCGCCTTCTTCGCAAGATCGATCTCCTTTAAGACCGCAACATATTCCTTCTGAGTCTGAATCTCGGGCAGGCGGGCTTCAACCTTAGCAACCTGATCACGCTGTTTCTGCAACTCCTGCATAATCTGGCTTTCATCCGCCTTCAATGTGGAGATTTCATCATTTAGCTGATCGAGCATCTCCTGAATGCGTGCTGCTTCAGCCGCAAACCCTTCCATCTCGTCTTTATACCCCTGGCGAGTCGCCTCAATGGCACTGATTTCCTGATCAATTTCCTGCAAGTCACGCAACAGGGTCATTTTGCTTTGCACTATCTCATCCTCCGTCAAACTCAGGTTTTTGACAGTCAGAACACAGGCTGAAAGGGGTCTTGTTCTGCTGTCATTTCAATTACTTCAATAGTTAGTTCACGTTGTTCAAATAACCGGCGTAAACGTTTTGAAAGCTGATTAATCATAATATGCTCGGTCGGAAAATGACCGGCATCGACTAAGGCGACACCATCATTGCGCGCCCGCTGTGCTTCGTGGAATTTAATATCACCTGTCACCAGGCAATCGGCCCCCTGGCGCACGGCATCATTGTAAATACACATGCCACTCCCGCCGCAGACCGCAACTTTCGAAATTTTCTGATCCGGGCATCCCACCATACGCAACGAATTGGAACCAAGCATGTCCTTGACGCGGCTGGCGAAATCCTTAAGAGCAACCGGGGCCGCAAGGTGACCGATACGACCAAGGCCGACACGGTTCTGCACGTTGGCAAGGGGAATAATATCGTAAGCGACGTCCTCATAGGGGTGCGCCTTAACCAGGCGCTCAATAGCTTTTGCAAGTAGAGCCCTGGGAATAATGCTCTCGACCCGGTATTCCCGGGTTTCTTCAAAAACACCCGGAGTACCAATAAACGGATCCGTTGTATCAGCACCACGAAACGACCCGGTCCCAGCGACTCTGAAGGAGCAACGATCATAGTCTCCGATCGATCCGGCCCCGGCCGCAAATAAGGCCTCCATAATGGCCGTTTCATGCCCTTCCGGCACATAAACAACAATTTTGGCAAACGTATCTGTTGCAGGTTTTTCCAAGGGGGTTAAATCGGAGAGTTCCAAGGTTGCCGCGAGCCAGTCATTAAGACCATCGGCGGCACGATCTAGATTGGTGTGAGCACTAGCGATGGCGATATTATTCTGAATGGCAGAGAAGAGGACCTGGCCTGTCGAATCGGTTGGGGAAAGGCGTTTCAGCGGACGAAAAATCAACGGATGGTGGGCTATTATAAGCTGAGCTCCCTGGCTTATGGCCGTCTGCACGGCCAGATCTTCCGCATCAAGACAGACCAGTATCTTATCCACCAATTGGCCTGGGTCCCCCACCTGCAAACCGACATTATCCCAGTCTTCCGCCAAGCATGGTGGACATAATCTGTGCAACAATCCGAGTACGTCGGAAAGCCGGGCGTGTCTCTGTTTAGCCATGCGTTTCAACCCGCAAAAACAAAGAGTGCACCGGTCTCCCGGTGCACTCTGTTAATTTTTTTAGTCTATCCCCGCCACGTTCCATATCGTGTTTTGTGATCAACGCCGCGTTCTTGCCCTGCGGTGATAACAGGCATTTCAAACTCAATTTTGTGTTCAACGTTCTTGCCTAAATATCGACTGCGTTAACATGCGAAAGGATTAAATGGTGGGCCCACCAGGACTCGAACCTGGGACCAGCCGGTTATGAGCCGGCGGCTCTAACCAACTGAGCTATAGGCCCTTCACAAGGGGGTAATAATATGCAAAACGCATGGTGCCGTCAAGAATCTTTTTTCCCATTTTTTTAAATAAAAACCGTAGTTAGAATACAACGCAAAAGCCCCCTGCCAACTTGACTGTTGACCAGGGGGCTGTCATTTCAAATGACAGGCGTCAGGTATACTTTCATACACCCTGACGCCAGCGTGACATTACTCTGCTGCAAATCCTTTAAGACGTTTGGCACGGCTGGGGTGACGCAACTTGCGCAGCGCCTTGGCCTCAATCTGGCGAATTCGCTCACGGGTAACGTTAAAGTCCTGACCAACCTCCTCAAGCGTATGATCAGACTTTTCACCAATACCGAAACGCATGCGCAGAACTTTCTCTTCACGCGGGGTTAAAGAGGAGAGAACGCGGGATGTCTGGTCAGCAAGATTACTTTTCACCACGGCTTCAAGAGGTGAAATTACCCCTTTGTCTTCAATAAAATCACCCAGAGAAGAATCTTCTTCTTCGCCGATCGGAGTTTCAAGGCTGATCGGTTCCTTGGCAATTTTCAGAACCCGGCGTACCTTGTCCAGAGGCAGATCCATCCGTTCGGCAATTTCTTCTGGAGTGGGTTCACGGCCACACTCCTGTACCAACTGACGGGTGGTCCGAATCAGTTTGTTGATGGTCTCGATCATGTGAACCGGAATCCGGATAGTACGCGCCTGGTCGGCAATAGCACGGGTGATCGCCTGCCGGATCCACCAGGTCGCATAGGTTGAAAATTTGTAGCCACGCTGATATTCGAACTTATCAACGGCTTTCATCAGACCGATATTTCCTTCCTGAATCAGGTCGAGAAATTGCAGACCACGGTTGGTGTATTTTTTGGCGATGGAAACAACCAGGCGCAGGTTGGCCTCGATCAGCTCGGTTTTCGCTTTTTTAGCGATCCATTCCCCTTTGTAAACTTCCTTCAGGTATTCAAGCAGATCGTCAGGTTCAAAGCCGGATTCTTCTTTAACCTGCTTGAATTTTCGCTCAGCAGAGAGCAAGCGCTTTTCTACTGACAGCAAAACATCGCCAGCGACATTAAGCTCAGCGGCAACGGCAAGAGCCTCATCTTCGCTTTGACGCATACGTTTCAAGTAGGCGCCGATTTCGCTGTGTGGCTTGCTGACCTTCTCCTCGCAGTCGGAAATTTCCGCTTTGCCTTTTTTAACCTGGTTCCCCATTTCTTTAAGGCGGTCAACGATCTTGGCAACCTGGAAATCTTTCAGACGTACCTGACGCAACACTTCAAGAATTTGCTCACGGATCTCAGCCCGTTGTGCTTCGAGCTTAGCCAGCTTCTTTTCGTCCTCTTCGTGAGCCACTGCATCGAGAACACCCCGCATCGCCTGATCAAGAGGACGCAGCTTTTCCAGCAGACCGAGCAGCCGTTCACGCACACGCCCTTCTGCTTCACCGCCTTCTTCATCATCATAATCGCGGGTTATTTCTGAAACATTGATCTGTACCTTTTCCAGCTTTTCAAGCAGGTTGAGAGTCTCACGTGCTGCGATGGGAGTCCGCATAACAACTTTGGTGACCAGGGCTTCGCCCTCTTCAATCCGTTTGGCGATTTCAACTTCGCCTTCCCGTGTCAACAGTGCGACCTGCCCCATTTCACGCAGATACATGCGTACCGGATCACTGGTACGCCCCAGGGTGCCCGCCTCAAGCTCAACATCCCCCTCATCTTCATCATCGCCATCAATATCGAGGTCGCTATCTTTGGAACTGTCGATTTTGCTATCAGAATCAACAATTTCAATATCCATTTCACCAAACATACTCATGACATCTTCAAGTTGTTCGGAGGACACCATGTTGGCCGGCAGCATATCATTTACTTCATCATAGGTTAGGAAACCCTTTTCCTTACCCATATCAATAAGTTGCTGGACTTCTTCCTGATTATTCTTTTTTGCCATTATGTCCCAATCTCCTCTGCCGATAAATGCAGATTGTTTGTTGCCCTAAAAAATAAGTGTACCTGCTATTTAAGCTTTTGTAACTCTTCCAGCAAATCTTTTACCCGATCTGATTGTCCCGCACCTTCAAGATCCCGGATCCGTGTCAGCAGTTCTTCTCTGCGGCGTTTTTTTTGATCCCTCTTGTGAGCAGCCAGACAATCGGTAAAAAGGTTTTCACTTGTTTCAGCGAACTGCGCTTTATCTATGTTAATCAGTTGACGCAACAACACCTGCTCCTCAGGAGAGAGTTGCGCCATCAACACCTCTGGTACAAGCTTCTGATCTTCGGGCAAGCTCAATATGATGCTGGCGATTGATTTCATCTCCGGGTGACTGAAAAGCCCACTCCCGCCATGTTCCAGCATACGCTGCCGTGGTACCAATTCGTGGACCAGCAGGCTGAGTAAAGTCTGTTCCGTACGGTTCACTATTTTTTGTTGCGCCGGTCGGCGAACCGATTGCGACCGCTGCGGAGGATTCTGTTGCCTTTCAGCAAACGAATAATCCTCAAAATTTTCAGGCAGATAATCCGGCTCAGGATAATCTTGGGGCGGCGGCACATCTAACTCTGGCGCTAAAGAAACTTGTGCCACCGGCAACGGCCGTAAGCGCTCACGCTCCTTGGCGGAGGCAGCCTGGCGTTTTTTGCCCTCCAGCATATTCCTGAGCAAATCCAGTTCAATATTACTGCGTTGAGCCAGTTCTTTCAGGTACAGATCCTGCTCCAGCTGACTATGCAGGGCACAGATACGCTCAACAACCTTTTCTGCGGCCTGAGCCTTGGCCTCAATACTGTTACCGCTTTCTTCAAGACAGACGGCAATGAACATATCCATGACCGGACGCGCAGCACTTAGGCGGCTGCGAAACGCATCACTCCCCTGTTGTTGCAGAAAAGAATCGGGGTCATCTCCCGCAGGCAGCTCGATCACAACCGCCGGGACACCTTCTTCCTGGAGCGTTGCCATCGCCTTGAAGGTCGCCTGCTGACCGGCGCGGTCCTGATCAAATAGCAACACGACACGTTTGACATAGCGTTTAAGTATCCGAGCATGGTCAACTGTCAATGCCGTACCGCAAGTCGCCACGGCATTGGTAAATCCAGCGCGGTTCAGGGCCAGCTGATCAAAATAACCTTCGACCAGTAAAACTTCTTCACTCTGACGCAATGCCTGGCGAGCCTGATAGAGACCGAACAGCACCTGCCCCTTGTGGTAAATCGGCGATTCAGTCGAATTGATGTATTTCGGCTTGCTATCGTCAAGAACCCGGCCAGCAAAGGCCACAACCCGACCCGACATATCATGAATCGGGAACATAAGCCGTCCCCGAAACAGGTCATAATCGCCACGCTCCCCTTCTTTACGAGGGCGAATCAAGCCGAGCAGTCGCGCGTCTTCTGCGGCCAGTCCCTGCGCTTCGAGGTGCTCACGCAGCCCTTCCCAGCTGTCAAGGCTATAACCGATACCGTACTCACCAGCAGCATTACGGCCATAACCACGCCGCTTCAGATACTGTCTGGCAATTTCGCCACCCGGATGCTGCATCAGCAGTTCGTGAAAGTAAGCCGCCGCAACCTTATTGACCTGAAACAGACGCTCGCGCTGCTGACGTAAGCGCTCTTCCTCGGGGGACAAGGTACGCTCTTCCAGTTCAATTCCGGCCCGTTCGGCCAGCCGTCTTACAGCATCGGGAAACGTCATTCCCTCAATCTGCATCAGGAAGGAAAAAACATCCCCCCCACAGCCGCAGCCAAAACAGTGAAAAAACTGGCGGGCCGCATTAACACTAAAGGACGGTGATTTTTCGGAATGAAAGGGGCATAGCCCCATATGATTTGCCCCGGAGCGCTTAAGACTCACATATTGCGAGACAAGCTCGACAATATCAGTGCGCTCCCGCACCTCATTAATTTTTCCTTCCGAAATCTGACCGGTCATCTTCCGTTCAATTCAATAATAGTGATATTTTCACCACCATGCTCAGCCGGCGCCGCATAAAACGCCGCTACGCCCTGTTCCTTGGCCAGAAATTCACGCACGGCCTGACGCAACCGTCCGGTACCTGATCCATGCACAACTTCAACCTGTTTCAGGTTGTAGAGCAGCGCATCATCGATAAAGCGATCAAGCAATAGCAGGGCGTCCTCAATGCGCTGACCAATCAGCGTCAATTTTGAATTGACCTGGCGCTCCACAACTTTACGCGACAACGCCCCTTTTTTCGGCTGACTCTCAGCAAAGCGCCGTGGTTCAAACTGCTCAAGAGCGGCCAGAGGCTGCCGCATCCGCTTACCATTGACCAGCAGCTCAACGGTTGCCCCTGACGTTTTTACAACCAAGGCTTCGCAACCCAGCAGGGCAATTTTGACCAGTTCCCCCACTTGCAGTTCACGCGGGATATTCCCGGAGCGCTCCTGCCTGGGCTTGAACGGCTTAAGCTGCCCGCGCGCTTCGGCGAGCTCAGCGCTATCAGCAACCGCCTGTTGTGGGGACACCGCCCCCGGAGCCCGTTTGCGCAACTTTTTCAAGCGCGCCTCAGTGGCACTGATCAGCTCTTCCGCTTCTGTTGTCGCCCGAGCCAGTATTTTCTTGCGCTGCGCCTTCAACTCCGCGAGCTGCTGCTTGCGTAACGCCTGGCTGGTTTCAGCCCCCAAACGTGCCTGACGAACTGCAACATACTCCCTGTCGAGCTCCTGCTGACGTTCATTCAAGCGTGCCAGCAACGCACTCTGGTCAAGCTCCTGGGTTCCAAGGTAACGCTCGGCCTGCTCCAGTACAGCAGTCGGCAATCCCAACCGGCGAGCTGTTGTTAACGCACTGCTGGCGCCCGGAATGCCATAACGCAGCCGGTAAGTCGGCAGCAAGGTCTCAGGTTCAAACTCAACGGCAGCATTGTGAATATCAGGTCGGCTGTGAGCAAACAGCTTCAATTGCCCCAGATGGGTTGTCAACAGCGTCTTCGCCCCCTGTTGCCCCAACTGGTCAAGTACGGCCTGCACCAATGCCGCTCCCTCGGCCGGATCAGTGCCGGTTCCGGCTTCATCGAGCAAAACCAGAGTTTCAGCATCAGCGGCCGCCAGAATCGATCGCATTTTCAACAGGTGACCGGAAAAGGTCGAAATACTCTGCGAAATACTCTGCTCATCACCGATATCGACATGTACCTGCCGATACAGGTGCAGTCGGCTGTCCGGGTGACAGGGGATAAACAGCCCCGAGCGAATCATCAACAGCATCAGGCCGAGGGTCTTCAACGCCACCGATTTACCCCCGGTATTAGGCCCACTGATAACCAGCGCGTGGCAATCCGCCGGTAGCAGCAAATCAATGGCAACCACTCCGCCAGCATCAAAACGGCCATCTTTGACAAGCAGCAAAGGATGCCGGACGTCTTTCAGTTCAACCAGCGATTCCCTGACCAGCTCGGGCCGCTGCCCATGATAGGCACGCGCCAGACGAGCTGCAGCAAAACGCAGATCAAGGCGGGCCAGGGCGGTCTCATTCTGGTGCAGCGCAGAACTGTCGCGACGAACCAGATCCGCCAGTTGGAGCAAAACTCGACGTTCCTCACGCTGTTCGTCACGTAACAGCTGTTGCAGCTGATTGTTGGCATCAAAAACCCGAGCCGGTTCGATATATAACGTCTGCCCGCTGGATGACTCATCGAGCACGAAGCCCTTCACCTGACCGCGGTAATCACTTTTAAGCGGTACCACGTAACGTCCGTTACGAATCGTAACCAAACGTTCCTGAAAATAGGCAGCACTGTTCTCGTCGGTCAATAACTGGTCAAGCTGTTGCCGAATTCTGCTGCGGGTCTGGCGAATCCGGTAACGCAGGTCGCCCAATTCAAAAGACGCGCTGTCAAGCAACTCGCCACGGATTCCAATTGAATCTTTCAGACGCCGTTGCAACTCAGGCAACGAGGTCAGCTGCTCAGCACACTCCTGCAAAAAAGGACAGCCCTGTCGCGCGGCAAACCAGCGCCGACAGTCGGTCGTCACCATTAATGACTGGCCGATTTTCAGCAGATCCTCAGGTATGATCAACAGCCCTGCCGCGGCAGACTGAGTCAATATGCTCGTCAGCGACCAGCAACCTCCCAGCGAAAGAGCATGACCGTTTTCAAGTAAACGTACCGCTTCACCGACCTCGTCAAGAGCACGACTCACTTCGGCATCTGCCGCCATCGGTTGCAGATGCCCGGCGGCCAAGCTTCCCGGTTCGGATTGAGTATGTCCGGCCAGCTGTTGTTTCAGTTGTGGATACTCAAGTCTTTCAAGCACATCATTGGTACAAATCATTGCCGTCAATTTTTGATGAGCTTACGCCCACTGGCTACAATATCATCCCCCAGGGTCACAAACGGCGGCCCGAGTTCCGACTGCAGAGTCATTTTTCTTAGGGTGTCCGGAGCCACCGAAGAGCTACAGGCCAACAACAGCATAGACAGTACAACCACCCCCTGAACAATACCGAATATTGCTCCGGCCAGGCGGTTAAAACCTCCCAGAAAAACCATTTTGACAAAGCGATGAAGAACAAAACCGATAACAGCGAAAACCACCACGAACGCCAGAAAGATAACCAGAAAGGCTACCCACACGCAAAGCTGGCTAGGCAGACTGAGCTTGTCCTGCAGCAACTGGGCTACGGGCAGGTAAAAGGAGAATGCAAACACCCCTCCCAGCACGATACCCAGCAATGAACAAACCTCTTTTAGCAGCCCCCGAACAATCCCTTTGATCAGAAAAAACACCAGGATGATCAGGATACTGATATCGATGATTCCCAAAATCAGCTCCGCAAACCAGCAGGTTAGGCCAGTTGTTCCCGGACCAATTGATTTACCAACTTTCCATCCGCCGCACCTTTGGTTCTGGCCATGATCTGAGGCATGACTTTCCCCATATCTTTCATGGATGAGGCGCCAACTTCGGCGATAACAGCCGTGACAATCGCCTTGATCTCTTCTTCGCCCAGCTGAGCAGGCAGATAATCCTGCAGAACCGCCATTTCGGCCTCTTCTTTAGCGGCCAGCTCAGGACGATCATTGTCAATGTACATCTGAGCAGCTTCACGACGTTGTTTAACAAGCGTGCTGATGACTGAGATAATAGCATCATCATCAAGGTCCTGCTGCAATTCGATCTCTTTATTTTTAATTGCGCCGCGCAACTGACGGATAGTGCTCAATCGCTCGGTCTGTTTGGCCTTCATGGCCTCTTTCATATCTGCAGTGAGTTGGTCTTTAAGGCTCATGTATTTTCTCCGGAAAGGGAGTCATCTTTAATGCAAATAGGGTGCGCAGAATATTCTGGCACCCGCAGTGAATTAATTTGATAACTCGCTCGCTTATGACTTCATTTAAATTTGCCATGGTGGTAGAGCAAAAGAAGCTTACCCATTTAAACGAATTTGGCAGTATATTGACTCATCGGATACAAATCAAGAAATATTTCTCATTCATCATACAAAAAAACAAGTACGACTCTGCAAATTATCACCACCAGCCCGCAGTCCGAATTCAATTCCACCAGCACTGGCCCTTAAATGCCAACCCCCATGGTATAATTAACTACATTCTGGCAGCGATAGAAATGACGACAGACGGCTTTCAAAGGTTAAATAAAGCTACGAAAGGTGACCGGTCATGAACACCTTCAAAATAATATCGTTAACGTTACTGCTCTGGTCAGTTTGCCTGATCTTCCCCCCCACCAGCCACAGCAGGACGGCCAGCGTACGCACACTCACCATCGCATCATCAATCAACCCGGTGACCGCAGCGTTTATCAATGAACAGATTGGCCTGGCCAACAGCCACAATGACGCTGCCATTCTGATTCAACTCGACACCCCGGGCGGACTTGACACGGCCATGCGTGAGATTATCCAGGCTGAGCTCAACTCAGAAATACCGGTCATTGTCTATATCGCGCCACAAGGTGCCCGGGCCGCTTCTGCCGGAATGCTGATTACCCTGGCCGCTGACTTTGCCGCCATGGCGCCGGGTACCAATATCGGTGCCGCCCATCCGGTCTCCATCGGGCCGGGCAGCCAGCCCGATAAAACGATGCTGGCCAAAGTTGAAAATGATGCCGCTGCCTATGCCCGAAGCCTGGCACAAAAGCGCGGGCGCAATCAGGACTGGGCAGAACGGGCGGTACGTGAGAGTGTAGCGATTTCCGCCACTGAGGCCGTTGACCTAGCGGTGGTCGACCTGATCGCAGACTCCAGGGACAACCTGCTGAAGCAGCTGCACGGCTACAAGTATCTGCGTGACGGCAAGCCCAGCGCTTTCGACAGCCAGAACCTGACGATTCATGACGTTGACATGACCTGGCAGCAGCAAATATTAAATGCGCTAAGCAATCCAAACATTGCCTACTTACTAATGATGCTTGGTATTATCGGTATCTTTTTTGAGATTTCTCAACCCGGAGTTGTGTTGCCGGGAGCGATTGGAGCCATTGCACTTTTACTGGCCTTGTTTGCCTTTTCTTCATTGCCGATCAATTACGTTGGGGGTCTGCTTATTCTACTGGCAATCATTCTGTTCATCCTGGAAGTCAAGGTTGTCTCTTACGGCATGCTGTCAATAGGCGGAATAATCAGCATGGCTTTCGGCTCACTGATGCTCATCGATAGCAGCGAGCCCTATATGCAAATATCACGGGCTGTTATTACCGCAACAGTCGCTGTCAGTGCCGGCTTTTTTCTGCTGGCCACCGGGCTGATCATCCGTACCCAGCGCCGACCGGTCACGATGGGACAGGAAGGGATGATCGGCACCCGCGGAAGAGTTATCGAAGCGATTGACCCGACAACAGGCAAAGGGCGAGTTTTTGTGCATGGCGAATACTGGTTCGTCTGCGCGGATCAGCACATTCGCGAAGGAACCGAAGTGGTTGTCGAACAACTGCTCGACGGCCTGCGTCTGAAAGTCAAACCAACCAACGGGGTCCAAACGCCAGAAGACCCTGATACCCGCAAGGAGGCTTAACCATGTTTGGATTGGGGATTAATCTGTTCTGGGTCATTGTTCTGTTCTTAATTCTGATTATTCTCGCTTCAGCTATCCGTATTCTTCTTGAATACGAACGGGGCGTTATTTTCCGCCTTGGCCGCTTTGCCGGGGTACGGGGCCCAGGTCTGCGCCTGATCATCCCCGTTGTTGACAAGATGATCAAAATCAACATGCGAACCGTTGCCATGGATGTCCCTCCGCAGGACATCATCACCCGCGATAACGTTTCCATTAAGGTTAACGCAGTGCTTTATTTCCGTGTTGTCCAACCTGACAAGGCATTGATCGAAGTTGATAATTACCTTTATGCAACCAGCCAACTGGCCCAGACTTCGTTGCGTAGTGTGCTGGGACAGGTGGAACTTGATGACCTGCTGGGGCAACGCGATAAAATCAATCATAATCTGCAGGAGATTCTTGACCGCCAGACTGACCCCTGGGGTGTAAAGGTATCGAACGTTGAGATTAAGCATGTCGACCTGCCGGTTGAAATGCAGCGGGCCATGGCCCGACAAGCCGAAGCAGAGCGTGAGCGCCGCGCCAAGGTCATTCATGCCAAAGGCGAGTTTGAAGCGTCCAAAACCCTGGCTGATGCCGCCCAGCAGATTTCGACCCAAAACGGCGCACTCCAGTTACGCTTTTTACAGACCATGACAGAAATTGCTACGGAGAAAAATTCGACAATCCTGTTTCCGATGCCACTGGATCTGATCAGACCGTTTATTGAGGATAAAAAGGGTGGGGAATAATTGACAAAGGTAGAATACGAGACTCTTGGGCCGCGTATTCTACCTTTAATAGGTCATTCGTATTCAACCGGAACCGCACAGATCATTTTCATCGCCTGGTGATCAGAAGTGTTACGATACTGGTGCTTTTCGTTCGGTTTGACAAAGGCAAAGTCCCCCGCTTTAATCGGATGCAGGTCACCTGCTTCGTCGACCAGTGCCCCCTCGCCTTCAATTACGTAATTGACATGCTCGGAAACATGCTGATGGTATGGAGTATGTCCCCCCGGTTCAATAGTAAACACCCGGAATGAAAAATTGGGGACATCATCATCTTTGCCAACTGGGACCTGCTTGGTCACGCCAAGAACGCCATCCATAGCCATCGGAAATGATGCAATCTGATCCAGTGCTGTAACCTTCATAAAGGACTCCTTCTCCTTGAAAATGTCTCTGAAAACAATAGGCCGACCTGGCAAGAGCGAATAATCACCCGGCCAATATTGGAACTATTTGATTTTTGCACAAGTTATGCTAGTTTTCGATGTGTTGCAATATCTCAATGAACCTGCCATCCATTCACACAGAAGCGAAGTATAGCGTCTGTTCCAGTTAACTAACAAGGAGGAGTATTGATGTACCCAGCGGCTCTGATTCCTGCCCCCGATGCCATTCCAGTCCCCTGGGGATGGTTCTATATTCTTCTGGTTGTCACCTTTGTGTTACATATCCTGGTGATGAACGCCATGCTTGGTGGCGGCATTATCGCCTTACTCAGCACCCTTAAGGGAGGCAACGAGAATACTCAACTGTGCAAAGAATTCAGCTACAAATGGCCTTATACCATCGCCCTCGCCATCAATATGGGGGTCGCGCCACTGCTCTTTGTTCAGGTGCTGTACGGCCAGTTTATCTACAGCAGTTCCATTTTGATGGCCGGCTGGTGGCTCTCCATCATCGCCATGCTGATTCTTGCCTACTACAGTGCCTACATTTACGACTTTAAATTTGATGTGTTACACGGCACGCGCATATTTTTTCTCGAATTCAGCGTGTTGATGCTGATGGTTACTGCTTTTTTCTTTACTAACAACATGACCCTGATGCTCCAGCCTGAGCGTTGGGCAGCCTACCTTACCAACGACGGGGGGACACTTCTCAATCTTACTGACCCGACAGTTATTCCCAGGTATCTGCACTTTGTCACTGGAGCTATTGCCGTTGCCGGTCTATATCTGGCGCTGATCGGTCATTTCAACCTGCGTAAAAGTACCATTGATAAACAGATCCTGATCCGTAAAGGAATGCGATATTTCAGCCTTGCAACTTCGGTTCAAATCCTTTTGGGCTGCTGGTTTCTGTTTGCGCTCCCCAATCAGGTAATGATGTCCTTCATGGGTGGCAGTGCCTACGGTACTGTCCTATTGACCCTGGGGATTATACTGGCTCTAACCGCCCTTTACTTTGGCTACCAAGGAAAACTGATAGCGGCCAGCGGTTCAACACTTATTCTGCTGACCATCATGATCCTGATGCGCGATCTGGTTCGTATCGTTTACCTGAAGCCTTATTTCAGTATGGCCGATTTGTCTGTCAAACCGGAATATTCACCATTGATTTTCTTTCTGGTTGTATTTGTCGCCGGGCTGGCGATGATCTGGTACATGCTCAAACTCGCCTTTAACTGCCGTAAGGAGGTGTCGAAATGAACTACCCGGTCTGGAACCTGACAACCTACGGTGGAGGCTTTTTGATTGCTCTGATTGCGATTGTTCATGTGCTGGTTTCGCACTTTGCTGTTGGCGGCGGCGCCTTCCTGGTCCTTCTGGAGCGCAAAGCGTATCAGGAAAACAACCATAACCTGCTCAATTACGTTAAAACCCACAGCAAGTTTTTCCTGTTGCTGACCATGGTATTCGGCGGCCTGACAGGGGTCGGCATCTGGTGGACCATCGCCCTGCTCAACCCGGCAGCAACCTCAGCTCTGATTCATATTTTCGTCTTCGGCTGGGCTGCTGAATGGGTGTTCTTTGTCGGTGAGATCGTCGCCCTGTTCATCTACTTCTATACCTTTGGCAAGATGGACCGCAAAAACCACATGATCATCGGCTGGCTCTATTTTCTGTGTGCCTGGATGTCCCTGTTCCTGATCAACGGTATTATCGATTTCATGCTGACCCCCGGCGCCTGGCTCGACAACGGCAATTTCTGGTCCGGTTTTTTCAACCCGACCTTCTGGCCTTCCCTGGTTTTCCGTACCGGTCTGTCTCTGGTCCTTTGCGGTGTGTTCGGCTATGTCACAGCGGCATTTCTTAACCATACAGATCTGCGCCAGCGTTTGTTACGCCTGTGTGCCCGTTGGATTGCGCTACCATTTATCCTGATGCTGATCGGTGGCTGGTGGTATATTACGGCACTCCCGGCCGAGCAATCGTTCATGATTTTCACCAAATCGCCGGAACTGGGCCGCTTTGTTACGGCCATATTCTGGCTGTTGCCCATTCTGTTTCTTGCCTCCATGCTCATGGCCTTTAAACTGCCACAGAGTTTTCAGAAAGGGTTCTGCTTTGTTGTTGTGGCCATCGCCCTGATCTATTTTGGCGCGTTTGAATTCGTGCGCGAAGGTGGCCGTCGTCCTTATGTCATTCACAACTACATGTATGCCAACCAGATTTATGTTAAGGATGTGTCCACCATTCAGCAGACCGGATTTCTGCCAACATCCAAATGGGCGCACAACAAAGATATCAATAATGACAACCTGCTCAGCGCCGGCCAGGAACTCTTCAAATTCCAGTGTAGTACCTGCCATTCTATCGGCGGCCCCCTTAACGACATGCGCCATCTCTCCGCCAAATATGACAGTGTCTTCGGCATGGATGCCAAATTAAATGGTCTTGGCAACATGAACAATTACATGCCGCCGTTTTTAGGAACCCGTGCCGAACGCTGGGCTCTGGCCAACTACATTGTCCATAGTCCTGATATTCACCCTCAACCACATGCAACTGCCGCCAGCCATTAAGCCTGAAGGGACAAAGATAATGAAAAGAAACCTGACAACTCCGGCCGTTATCATGCTGGCCCTGGTAGCTTTTGGCCTGGGCACTTCGCTATCTCTTGCGGCCAACACTCAAGCTCAGCGTGCGTTTACGCCCCTGGCGGAAGCGGACGGGCTAAATCTTGGCAATCCGGTCTTTACTGAAAAGGATCTGCCCATTGAAATCCCAACCTTTGACAAAGAAACCAGTGAATACGTGTTGCTGGCCTGGAACAATCTGGGGATGCATTGTATTTCCGACAGTGATCCATACTGGATTCTGCTGCCCCCGGCCAACGATCTGTTTGCCCAGTTGGTGAAACGTGGCGACAGTCCGGAAATCATTACCGAGGGGGTCGAACTCAGCTTTGCGGTTGAGTATGGCTTTAACCATCCGGAGCGTCAGGTCCGTTTCTGGGACTTTGCCGATAAATTATTGGGAGCAGAGCTGAAACCAGGGGTTGGTGTTAGTGGCAACCACGTTTCAGGCCTGATGAAATTTGAAGACGACAAACGTGTCTTTGGCGCAACCTTTATCCCCGTTGTGCCCTACACTGACAAGGGTGAATATAATCCCTATCCGATCTTCACCATCACTGCCAAAGACCAGAAGACCGGGAAGATTCTGGCCACCACCAAAACCGTCGCACCAACGTCCACAGAGATGGGCTGCAAAAATTGCCATGGTGGAGGCTGGCGCGTAGAAGGGGTCGCCGGGTTCACCGATGCAACCAGCCTGGACATCCTGGTTGCCCATGATAAAAACAGCGGAACCAACCTGGCCGAAAAAGCTAAAAATGGCGAGCCGATGCTGTGTCAATCCTGCCACGCTGATCCGGTGCTGGGAACCAAAGGAAACCCGGAACTACTGAATTTCCCCGCAGCGCTGCATGGTTGGCATGCCAATTACCTGACTGATCGCGAAGGGATGCAAGCCTGTGTGGCCTGCCACCCATCGCGCCCCGATGGACCGACCCAATGCTTCCGCAGTCATCATGCCCAGTTCATGGACTGTACAAACTGCCACGGAACGATGGAAGATCACGCGCTATCGCTACTGAAAAAAGAGCACGACGCCGGAAAAAAAGGCGCCGCGCGCTTAATGGCAAAACTGAAACCACGTAATGTCGAGTCCATTGAGCAAATCAAGCCACGCACCCCCTGGATCAACTTGCCCGACTGTCTGAACTGTCATGAGGACTTCCAGATGGGTTCGACTGTCGATGCGTTCAATACCTGGACCGAAGGGGCATCAGATCTGTACCGCAACCGCAGGGATCAGATGGAAGCAATCATGTGTGAAGCCTGCCATGGCAGCACTCATGCTGTCTATCCGGCAACCTTCAACAAGTTTGGCAGCCACAGAGACAGCATTCAACCATTGCAATATCAGGGCAACGACCGCCCCATTGGTAACGACTGTACTGTCTGCCATACCGTCCAGCCTGAGTTTGAAGGGCACCATCCAAATTCATTACGTTTGTAATCGCAACCTCGGTAATATACCAACCGACACGGCAGCCAAATACCTGTCTGGCTGCCGTGTGAACGCGACCTATACCATAGTTCAATTCAACTTCGTTCTAGCAGCATATACTTGACAGCTAGATTAGATTTTAATAATCTTCTGACAACCATATCCTGCGGAGCATCGATGGAAACAAAAACCTACAAAATCGTCTTTTCCGGTGACCTTGCTTTTGATACTGATGCCGATGAAGTCAGTGCTGCCTTGGCTGAGAAATGTCGCTACCCGCAACCCGTTATCGATAAAATTCTGAATAGTAAAAAGATCACTATCAAAAAAGGGCTGTCCTCAGAGGACGCCCTTCGCTATAAGAGTTTCTTTGATCGCCTTGGCCTGATGTGCGATATGGTTTCAGAGCAGGAAGTCCAGCAGATTCCGCCGTTACTGCAGCAAGAAACGGTTGCCAAACCGCAAGCAGCGGGCCGCACCTGTCCGAAATGCGGGGCATCCGGACAGCTTGAAGGCACATGTCTTAATTGCGGCATTATTTTTGAGCGTTTTGAAAACGTCCGCACCAGAAACTATGAATATGACATGTCTCCCCAGGATATTATCGAGCCCACCATTACCGGCGATCCACTCTGGCAAAGATTGGTCCAGCACCCAGGCATACAGACCCTGATCATGTTGGCTGTGATTTTCCTGATTCGTGGCCCGTTGCACAATTTATACCTTCTTGCTATAGCCATGGGCAGTGTCGGAGTCATTGCCTATTTTCTCTTTCAGGCCAGCGAAACGGGTGATTCGGCACTTGATCTTTGCTCCTCTCATATTGCCCTTTGGCCACAAAAACTGGAAAGGGACGAGACGATTTCCCGTGACAGAAGTCTTTGGCCGATCATACCGACCTATAGTCAGATCATTTTATTTTACCTGTTCCTTCTGTTTCTTCCCGGCAAGTTGGCCACGCTCAGCTTTTTCCCCGCTGAAAAATCAACCCTGGTCACAATTATCAATTTTTTCCTGGCCCCACTGATCCACACCGATAATCAACATTTATGGCCAAACATGACCATTTTATGGCTATTGATTTCTCATATGGAGCAGTGCTCAACGCGTCAGAAACTGAGCTATCTGTGTGCAGCAACATTACTGCCACAGGGGCTCTATACCCTGCTGACCTTGTCCCTTGGTCAGACTCCCCATGTCGTTGGCTCTTCAGCACTGATCGCCTCCCTACTGGGCACTATCATCGCAGTGCAGCCCCGCGCCTTCATAACCGGCTCACTACCCTTAATCAGTCCGCTCTCAGCGCTGACACGTATCAGTGTAAAGGTTGAGATTCAACCGCTTGTCCTGACTGGCCTGTTCTTTTTATTTGCCGTCGGTGGTAATCTGCCCCAAGTTAAAATATCTGACAGCCAGGATCTTTTATACCCACTGTCGGGGCTTGTTTGTGGTCTTGTGGCAGGTTACTTACATGTGCTGCGGAGCAAGAAAACTAAACAAAAAAAGTAGCGAGCATAATGCTTACTGCGAACTTAGCGCGAATCGCGGGTGCTCCCTTCTTCAATAAGCATTTATTTCTCAGGAAATCCCACCACACACCTTGCTAACGGATAATCCTAATGCCTGACAGCCCGGCAGTTTTTTCGGCCAGTTCACGAAGATGAAGGCGCTGGATAGCGGCAACCAACCGTTCGACATCCGTGGCCATAGCCATGGTCTCCAGATCAAACTGAACCCCGCAGATATAGTTGAAACTGTTAAAACGCCGCAAAGGCACAATGCGTCGAACCATACCGTTGAGACTCAGATCGCCACAGCCTTCGACCTTGACTCCAAGGTGCAACTGATCGCCGACGACGAAGGAGGGTTCGTTATCCGGGATCAAAAACCCTAGCCCGCTGACGCTGATATCTTCAATCTGATAAAATGGTCCTATTGCCTGCCCCTGGTCATTCAGCAGAGAGACCTTGGCATTGACAGCAGAGAGGACTTTGGCACGAAAACTGCGGAAACCTTTGATAACGCGTCCGATTTGGGGAAAGTCGAAAACCAGGCACGGGTTACTGGAATCGTTGTAGACATTGCGAAAGGTGCAGCCGAGTTCAACAGCGATAGTGCCGGTATAGTATTTGAACACTGCCGATGTGTAATGGCGGATGCTGACGTTTCCCATATTGGGGGACAAGGGCGAAGTCAGAAGAAAATTGGTCGCTTTAAGATATTCACCCAAATCTTGAGGAGGGTTGATCAGTGTTTGTTTCTCTTGCTCCAGCAGAGTTTGGATTATTTCATTGTTATCAGCTACTACGGTAAAAAAAGCCCGTGTCAGCTGGGCAATATCGACTTCGATCAGATGTTCTTCAAGCAGGGCAGTTTGCAAGTAAGGAACGATGGTTTTGGCGCCGGACAAGATCTGGATGTTGTTTTCCGCATAAACTTCAGCCTCCTCCCTGTTACCTTCATAGTCGGCGAAATAACTTCGGTATAACTGGTCGACTTCCTCGGGGGGCAAATCGTCACTCTGCAGCATGAAAAAACCTCGTGAAGCACCTTTTGGATAACGATAATTTTTATTGGCGCAGGTTGTCTATGATTACTTTTAACTCTTCGAGCTGAATGGGTTTGCTCAATATGTAGTCAGCACCGCAACTGCGCGCCATATTGAGGCGTTGCGTGTTGGTTTCGGAAGTGACCATGCAAACTTTGGTTTGATTTCCGCTACCGCGAATTGAGATAATCAGATCGAGCCCGCTCATACTGTCCATATACCAGTCAGTAAAAATCAGATCCGGGGTTTCATCATCTATGGCTTGCCAGGCGGATTTTCCGTCATCGGCCTCAATGAAGGTTGCATCCGGCAGAAACAGTTCAATCGATTTCCTGACGGCACATCGGGCCACTCTACTATCGTCGACCAAAAGTATTTTCACGAACCCTCCATCTCAGGTTGTTTGGCAAACCTGTATGATAAATTCTTCCCCCCCAACGGCGAGAAACCTTTTCTGAAAGATTGCATCGATCTTGAATAACGAGAGCAATGCGTCATTGCCGAAGGATATGGTCGGCCGTGACAGTTCACTGTCGCCGAAAAAATTGACTTTAATATTGCCCGCCAGGACGTTGACAAGTTCTTTTAAACAGTCCTGAATATCGTCCAGTGACACCTCTGCCTGTGGTTTCTGAAACATATGGGCAGACACCATACGGGCCAACGGCTCAGCCAGCGCCAGCGAAAGGGAACCATCGTGGGTGCCGCGGGTGAAGATTACTGACGCGGTGTACAGCTCATCCTTCTGCTGCAAATCACGTTCATCTCCCGAGGAGATATCCACGCCGGAAGCTTTGGTCCAACAGATTCTGATCAGATTTTCAATTGCGGAATTTTCCATATCACCTGTCCCGGGGTGCAATCCCTGGAAAGCACACATCATGATAGCGGTGGGGATCTCCGTGTAAAAACAAACAAATTAAATCTAGCAAATAAACAAAAATTAATCAACATGCAACTTTTGTTTATTTGTTATAGTGAGAGCGTTTTTTTGCTTCAAACAACCACTTGAGTCAATTGTTGCGGTCCCGGGGAAACTTCAGGAGAAATTCCTGTTTATGGCAACAAGGGGTGATATGCCAAACCTAACCTGGCAAGAAATGACGATGAGCACGTGGCATGAGTTCCCCCTCGGTTTTTATCTACAGGTGTAATCACTGAGGAGAGACGCTTGAAAGATTGTAGGAGTAGCTGACAGGCACAGAAAATAGCTGAACAATCAGGCAGGCCCCCTCCCGCTTGAATCTTTTTGGCGTTAATTAATGTGAAACGGCACGACGGTCAAGTCATGACTCTAACGACTGAAAGCTTCCCATCGTACACTGTGGCTTTTCTGAGTTACAGGGGAAGGGAGAAAAACATTTTACCCCTCTCTTCCTGTCCTCGGCAGAAGATATTTTCCTGTTGAGTAAATGGCGTATGTTTAATAGACTTTCGGGCTCTATCATTGACTCACAAAGCTCACCGTTCACGTCGCTTCCAGCGGCGAAAAGGATATCTTAACATCATGCAAGTAACGAACGTTTCAATTCTGCCGACCGAGGCAGCTAAAGCCGCAGGCCGTCCTGCTTTGACCCCGGAACTTCTTGCCGCCAGCGGCGCTCGCTACTCACGCAACAATGAAGGGCTTGATGCGATTCTGTCCAAAATCGATCCGGATAATCTCGATAAATCGGTCGATGGCATCTTTAAAATGATCGACTATGGTCATCAGTCTATTGCCGACATGGCACCGGTGTCCATGTTTATCGACGATATTTCCATTCTGCTGGCCTACCTGATCTGGAGTTGGTGCCCCACCGCTGGTGGTCAGGAATCATCGACCCGTTATATCAAACTGGATAAATCAGGGCTGGTTGAACCTGCTTTACTCGGCGTCCCTGTGGACCAGCACGAGCAGTGGTACCGCTTTATGGAAAAATGTTTCGGCGCTTATGAAGACGCGCTCACATTCTGGGATCAGGTCGGCGCGAACAATCCCGATCTGACCATGATCCCCCAGGCGTTACTCAATGATCCGAGCGAAAAGGCGCAGAAACAGTTGGCGCGCATGAAGCGAAACTATGCCTTTGATCGCGCCCGCTATTTCCTGCCGGTCGCGGCCAAAACCAATATCATGCTGATCATGTCGTCACGTGGCTGGGTACAGCTGTGTCAGAACCTGCTGTCTCACTGGCTTCCTGAGGCCAAAGTTCTGGGCGAAAAAATCCGGGAGGAATTAAGTCTGTCCGCCCCGCGCATGATAAAACACGCAGAAGCCAAGCCCTCCTTTATTGCCGGTCACCAGAATGATTTTCAGACCCTGGCGCAGCAGGCCGTTACACAAACCATTCCGGAAGGGGAAGCGGAAACGCTGGCAACCTTTGATATTTATCCTCCGACCGGGGTTAGCGAAGCGGATCTGATTGCGGCCCTTGCCATCCACGACAACCGCTACGCCATGACCGGCTCGGCCGCCAGCCGTACTGCCGTACGCTTTGCCTGGTCAGCGATGACCATCGCTGAAATCCGCGACCTCAACCGTCACCGCACCGGCCAGAAGTACTGCCCACTCATCCCTCAGGGCTTTTATTGCGCCGAAGAGCAGTTGCCGAAGAACACGCCATTGGCTGCTGAATTTGTCGCCCTTGGCAACCGGTCAACCATGCAGGCACGTCAACAACTGGCCGCTCAAGCCCCTGGCTACTGTGCCTGGTTGCTACTGGGTTCGCAATTTATCTTCGAGCACACAACCATGCTCGACAAGTTTGTTTACGAAGCTGAACTGCGCACCGGAACCGGAGCCCACTACAAATACGCCACCCATTTACGAGAAGCGGTAGCCGGACTAAGCCAACACTACCCGGAACTGGCAAAGGCCATAGCCCTGGGATCGAACGAACCGGAATAGAGCTGCCGTAAGAAGAACCGGACAATAGGGAAAAACGCAGAACGCCCAGCTGACTGTCTCAGCCGGGCGTTCTGCATTACAAGGCTATCAACCAAGTATTAATCAGGTCCAGAAATTATCGATGTGAAGTTGCCAGCAAAGCTCCAAAACCAACAAAAATAGAACCGCTGATCCGGCCGAACATTTTCATCCGTTCCGGTTTGAGCAACCACAACTTTGCCCGGCAAGCCAGAAAAGCATAGAACACCAGAAACAGGAATGAAAACAGCATAAGGGTTGACATCAGAATAATGAACTGAGGCAGAACCGGAGCATCGACAACAACAAACTGGGGAAACAAGGCGGTCAGAAAAACGATGGCCTTGGGATTACTCAGGGCAACTCCGATCGCCTGCAGGTATATTTTCAGGATAGATTTTTCGGCCGGGTTAAACTCCCCCTGAAGTTGATTGAGGTCGATACCCCGTTGGCGGAAAAGCCGTATCCCCAGATAAACCAGATATGCCGCTCCGACATATTTGATCAGGTTAAAGGCAAGTGCTGAAGCATTGAGCAGTGCCCCCAGACCCGTTATGGCAACTGCCCCCATCAGCAACAGCCCGGTAATGTTTCCAAGCGCCGCAAAGGTTGCTTTGCGCAGTCCGTGCAAAGTGGCATTAGTCATAGCAAACAAGACCGCCGGACCGGGAGTTGACGTTGCAGCCAGAACCAGGACCAGATACAAAAACCAATTATGGACCATCACCAGAGACCTCCTAAGCTCTCTGGCTCAGATTATAGTGAAAAGTCTTCAACGCAAAACAAAAAGAGCGCTATCAAAGCCGCTCTTCTCACTTTTTATTTCAATTGTTTTCAAACCAAGTCAGTGACTTTTTACCTTAACCGTTTTTTGCTGTTGCAATCCTTTCGATACGGCTTTGGTCATACCGAACAGAACCAGCAGCGCCGGAACCAGCTGGGCGACAATGATCAGAGCGCAAAAACCGACAAAGAGCAAGACCAGTAAGCCACTGTTGTAAGTCACTGTCGTGTCAACGGCGAATACGGGTGAGACCAGTAGCATGGTTACGACGATTGATGAAAGTAATGATTTCATTGTGAACATAAGCGTCCCCTTTCCGGCGTGCAGCACTTGCTGCGTACGTTCTTCATATTGTTTAAAGGCATAACAAACAGCTTCATAGAGTTCTGATTCATTTTCCAGGCCGGCGCTTTTCAGAGCATGGTAAAAGATCCCTTCTTGACGGATACGACGCACCAGATTCAGCGGCAGCTCTTCTGAGACGAGAATAATAGCCAGGTTGCGGTTACACTTTTTCAACAGCGGCACCAAACGGACAACATTCCCTTCATGGCAATCACCGTCGATAACAACAACCTGGATTTCTTTATTGATAATACCTTCCAGAGCGTTGGCGACTGAGTCTGCAGTTACCACCCGATATTCATCGGGAGCAAACATGGCACTCAGCCGTTCCCGTGCGCTTTGATCACGATTTGCTATAAGCAGGCCTTTCATGACTTCACCTCATATTAACTGGTTTCCAGCTGAAAACGGCCATTGACCTTTTTGCCACAGTCTGTTTCCACACTGGAAACTTAGACGATAAAAAGATTAACGATGAGTCGCAGCTTTTTTCTCGTCGCGGCTGAAAATCCCACGCAACATGCCGATCAGCATCAACGTTGCCGGTACCAGCTGAAAAACGATAATCAGAGCAAAAAATCCGATAAAAAGAGAGCTCAACAAACTCCCCTCACCTGCTCCGGTAGCCTCAGCTGCAAAAACACTTGATCCGGACAGTACTAACCCTAAAGACCATAAACTCATTATTTTTTTCATGGTGCCCTCCATGTGTTAAGGTGCGAACAATTCCTGTGACGATTTGCTTAACGCTTGTGCCTATCAATACTGCACTGTCTGTGCCAATCCTTTCAGCACCCCAGACTACATCGATAACATGTCGATACTACTGATAAAATCAGAAAAATTGCTAAATTCAACACAACCATATTATGTATATTTCTCCTATACAGAAGAGCTGAGGATACTCCCATAAAAATCCGCCAATCCATCTATAAGCTGTTTTTTTTAAAGGATTTTTCCAGAAATCACATAGACATACAGGGATAATTCCGGGAAATATTTTATTTATCCAGTCTCTCCTCTCTGGGCGGAAACTATTGCTATACTTAATATATTCATTCAGAACAGTCAGAAACGCCCTATGGGGTATCCGGCCTGACCATGCACAGGTCTGAAGAAAGGAGACATGAATGCCACACCTCCAATTTGAACTCAACAAGCCCCTGAAAGATAGCGACAAACGCGCCTTTGCTGAACAGGTCCGCTTGCTTTTTTCAAGGGTTATGGATACGGGAACCGATCACATCAGTATTTCGCTTCGTGAGTTTCCAACCCATAACCTGTCACTAGGCCGGGTAAAAGAACCGGAGAAAGGGATTGCGCTGGTCAATGCAGATATCAGGGAAGGTCGTTCACTTGAGCAGCGGCGAAAACTGGCCCTGGGTTTTATGGATTTACTCCTGCATCACTGGGGCATACCCAAAGAACACGTGTATGTGACCCTGACCGAGCATAAAGGGGAAGATTTTCACTTGGAAGAACGCTATCTAGCTGGCTGGCAAACCGGGGAAGATCCATTGGCCGGTATTTAGGCCGCGCTACTGACCATCAAATCAGTCAATGACGCGCTTGATCGCTTTTTGCAGATCAGCGAAACCAAACGGTTTGATAAGCGCATCGGAGAAACCAAACTGCTTAAGATTGGTTAGAACCGGATCATTGCCATAGCCGCTGGCAACAATCAGTTTTGCGTTGGGATTAAGGGTCAGAAGTTCCAGCCCCAATTGTTTACCGCCGCGCCCACCGGCAATATCAAGATCGAGTATAATGGCAGCAAAGGATTCTTTTCCTTGCAAAGAAGCTCGATAGAGATCTAACGCATCATTTGCCGTTTTAGCGGGCACAACTTTGCAACCAAGCTCTTCAAGCATGACTGTAGTCATATTGCGTACCAGTTCTTGATCATCGACAAGGAGAACTTTATTGATCGAGTCTGCTTCCGAAGAAGCCTGCATAGTTGCGGCAGCGGCATCCGCTGAGGCCGGTAAACGCACAATAAAAGTCGTCCCCATCCCCACCTCTGACTTTACGTTAATAGACCCCTTATGCTTATTGATGATCGAAAAAGTCGAGGCCAGCCCCAAACCATTACCTTGATTTTTTGTCGTAAAATAGGGATCGAATATTTTTTCCAGAGCGTCTGGCGGAATGCCAACCCCCTGATCAGTGACCGAAAATTGGACAAACGGGCGAGCGGCCATAGTCAGGTTCTCCGCTTTAATGCAAATGGTCCCACCACCAGGCATGGACTGTTGAGCGTTCAGAACCAGATTGGTAATGACCTGCCCAAGCTGTCCGCGATCTGCCTCGACCAGCCATAGCTGTGGGTCGATATCACATTCAAGCTGAACATTTTTCCCCTGCAAAATAAAGGATGCATTTTCTTCCAATATGGATCCCAACTGAATGGGGCGTTTAACCGGGTCTCCTCCTTTAGCGAAGGTCATCAACTGGCTGGTCAGCCCAGTTGCATTGCCGAGAGCTTTCATAGCGGCATCGAGTAACGCCTGGGCTCGATGGTCATCCGGCAGGGAAAACTTGGTCAACTCAATATTCCCCATGAGTCCGGTCAACAGGTTATTGAAATCATGTGCGATTCCACCAGCAAGAACGCCAAGGGATTCCAGCTTTTTCAGCTTTAGCTGATGTTCCTCGGACTGCTTACGCTGGGTGATATTATCGACAAAGCACTCAAGATAATCCCCTTGCTCGTCACGCCGTAAAGACGCGTTGAGAGATACATCTAAAGAGGTGCCATCCTGCCGCATGAATTTTGTTTCAAAGCCAATGACTGAGCCGTTCACTTCAAGACGAGTGAGTAATTTTTCATAATCGAGGGGCAAAGCGAACAGCGTGTTGCTCAGATGTCCGCTATGGGCCAGATCTGCAACACTGTCGTAGCCACACATGGTAAGCATTGCCGGGTTGGCAACGATAATATCCCCAGTTAAACGCGCCTGAAAAATTCCGCCAAGCGCTCCGGAAAAGATCCGTTCGTACTTGTTGCGCTCATTGCGCAATTCTTCCATCTTTTTCTGCAGTTCTGGATAATAGCTCTTCCGCGCCGAAAATCTGCCAAGTCCGATAATCCCCTGCACACTCTCTTCGGCGGTGCCATCATGAATACCAGCAGCAAGATTCTTGTCATCAGATTCGTCGGTCATAAATCTCCACAAGTTATTGCAAAGCAATTAATATGGCAGTTAATTACATCGCTTCTTCAAAAATAACTTCGACATCACGTTTTGATGCTTTGCGTGGATTGGTCAGCATGCAAGCATCAGTCAGCGCTTTGCTCGACAGTACCGGGACATCGGAGCGGGCCACCCCCTTGTGAGTCAGATGCTGAGTAATTCCGACAGCCAGTTTAAAGGCTGATATTTCTGCCATCAAGGCATTTTTCAGCTCCTTCGAGCTCAGACCTCTGACATCCATCGCCAGTGCCGCGGCAATGACCCTGAAACGTTCAGGTGACGCATCGAAATTAAAAGCAACGACATGGTCAAGCAGCATGGCATTACACTCACCATGAGCCAGATCAAGAGTGCCGCCCAAGCTGTGAGCCATGGCATGCACGGCCCCCAGGCTGGCATTGGAAAAAGCCAAGCCCGCCTTCATACTCCCCAGCATCACTTTCTCGCGCAGTTCAACATTGCCAGGATCTTTTAGGACCGCAGGGAGATACTGATGAATCAACCGAATCGCCTCAATCGCTTCAGAATCGGTCAACACGCCGCTGCCCGTTGAGACAAACGCCTCAATAGCATGCGTCAAGGCATCTACGCCGCAGCAGGCGGTCAGAAAATGATCTGCGGACAGAGTTGTCTCGGGGTCAATGAGAGCAACATCGGGAACAATGGCTTTACTGACAATCGCTATTTTTTTCAGGGCCTGGCGATTACTGATGATACAGAATTGTGAAACGTCAGCGGAGGAACCCGCAGTCGTCGGAACAAAAATCAATGGGGGAACCGGCATGCTGATACGGTCGACACCTTCGAAGTTAAGGACATTCTGGCGGTTGGAACTGACAATACCGATAGCTTTGGCACAATCCATTGGACTGCCACCACCAACGGCAACAATCACATCGCAGCCGTTGGCGTTATACACCTCGGTCCCGGCCATCACTTCTTCGGCACGTGGATTGGGCGAGACATCGGTAAAGATCTGAAACACAATATCGGCCTCGGTCAGACTCTTTTGCACGTCTGCAAACCAGGGGGTGGCTGCGACAACCTTATCCGATACCAGCAACACATGACTGGCCATGAATTGTTGCGCATACTTACCAACGAAGTGACGGGCACCGGAACCGAAAATAATTTCCGGAGTCACGTATTTTCTCATGTTCAGAAATTGCCCCATTAGTACCTCTCGATCTCCGCCAACCAAATAACGCATAAAATCGCAAATTATTTATAACTATAAATGACCTAACTCAGTAAAATAGTATCAGAAAACACAAGTGTTAACGCCAACAAAAGATAAAAGTCAACCGTACCAGATGAAATACCCCTCAATATTGATCTGGCACCATATAATATCGACACCATCACGCTCTAAATACCATATGTAGATGTGGTTAATTTGCTTGTTCAAGTCGGTATGTCGAACATAGAACGTCCTGCAGGGCTAATCAATGCAGCCGACCACCAAGGGTCGGCAACAATAAAACAACAGCCGTCCCAGTGACGATAGAAATCTATCTTGGAGACGGCTGAGAAAATAATTGGTTAGAGAAGATCGGTTGGTGCAGTAAACGGGCGTTTTTTCTTCATTTCATCTTTATGAAGATACATCTTCTGATCAGCAAACACGAGTAGATCTTTAGCGCTCGCGGCATCTTCTGGAAAGATTGCTTCGCCAATAGCGCCACTGACAATAGAAATCGTATTACCCAGGGAGATGAGGGGCTCTCCCAAAGCCTTTTCCAGAGAATTGCGTATGTGGTCCAGGTCTGCGCGGCTATCAATTCCTTCCAGCAGGACAACAAACTCATCACCAGCAAAGCGGGCGACAAAATCGTCTTTGCGGACATGGGTCCGTAAACGTAAAGCCAGCTCAATCAGAGCCTGATCGCCTGCATCATGCCCGTAACAATCATTCACCAATTTAAAATCGTTGATATCAATAAAAAACAATGCCAGCTTCAGCCCCTTTTTACTGTTCTTTACCTTTTCAATTCCACTGTTTAACGCCTGTTCAAATGCATAACGGTTGGGCAGACCAGTCAAGTGATCGGTCTGCAATCGGTACTGCATCGCCTGAAAACTTTTGGCCAGATCGCCGATTTCATCATTGCGCCTGATATTAATCGGTTCCTCGACAAAGCCGCTCCCGATTTTATTGACGGCAACTGACAGCTGTTTCAGGTCTGTAGTCACCCAGTGCAAAATTTTAGTCCCGACAATAATCACGATAATGGTCGCGAAAACGCCGAGCATTACGGTCTGACTGATGTTGCTGCGAATCCCTCCCATAAAATCACGGTCAGGCAGCGCGACGATATCTATCCAGCGTAAGCCAGCACTGTCCGCAAACAGTTGAAACGCCACATTAATTTTCTCACCTTCGTCGTTAACAAAGGAGAAGGTATTGACATCTCCCCCTTGCAGATCAACTTTAAGACGTGGCTGCAGGTGAAGATAGATCTGCCTCAGCAAGAGATTCTCACTCTCTGAAGCATTAATCCGCACCACCCTGCCATCATCCAATTCCCTGACATTGGCGCTTTTGGACGAGGCAATCAACGCACCGTCAGGTTCAATAATAAAAGCCAGCCCGTTGGGTGAGATGTCCAAACCACCAACAAAATCGTTAAGCTTGCGCAGCGGCATATCCGTCGCAACAACACCGGTCAACTGCCCATCCCGGCCAATGACACGCCGGGCACGGGTCGCGACCAGGTCTTGTGTGCCGAAATCGATATAGACCGATGTCCAGATATCTTTTTTAGACGTGCGCGCAGCCACAAACCAGGGGCGGGTACGCGGGTCAAACAGTTTCTCTTCAACAGACTTAAATTCGGGAATTCCCCCGATCCCTTTAATAAGAAAACGCTGGCGATGATCTTCCTTCCGATACTTGACGCGCAACTCGCCAGTCTCCTCGGACAAGCGAAAGAGACCGATAGCCTGTCCTTGGACATTGCCGTAATAAACATAATTATTGGGATCAGTATGTAATGATGTAGCGATCCACAAACGTGTCAGGATATTGCTGAAATCATCCTCAATAGATTCAGGAGCCCGCATTCCCTCTGGAAACGCTGTTTTCAAGGTTGCCACCGAACCAACGACATGCCTGTCAACGGCTTGACTAATCCGACTGACGGTCTCATGTAACAGATGTTCTGATACAGTATTGACAGCTTTACTCCCCGCGGAATATGACAGAAATCCGATCGCCAGAGCCAAAGCAAGCACCAAAGCCACGTAAGGACAAATGAGAACTGTTTTCAAAGAAAATGGTTTCATAGGGAAGTACTAACCATAGATGAGGGGTCATTTGACGGACAAAGCAATAATCATTTAATGAAACAACAAACACGATATTTAGCCTTTTTAACCCATTACAGGCATTGCCTCCTAGTTAATTTTTATTCCAAAAAATCGTAATAAAAATTCGATAAGAGCAATCCAACCTTTTATTATTTCCCTTGAAAGACTGAAAAACAGGCCTTTCCGCGCGAAAAAACCCGCTGAAAAAATCCGCCTATATCTGTTTTTTTTCGCCTGCCTGCTCACATGGCCCATGGTTCGATGTATAATTTTAATTATGCAGAAGAGAATTTATCCATTAATGACCCGAAATTCCTACGGGAGGTTCAAGTATGGCTCAAGCAAGAACAAGAAAGGATAATCTATCCCTCGATAACCATCTCACCGAAATAAAACTGGGCTCGCGGAAGTTTGAAAACGCCTTTCAGAGCGTTGCCCGCATGATCCTGTCCCAACCGGTGAAAAAGGTTGTTGTCAATGGCCGCACGACCTACGATTTTGAAATTTTCCGTACCGGAAGCAAACATGCCATCGGTATGTACGATGAAATCAACAGTTTTGTTTCTTTTGTCAAAGATGCCGCCGAAGGGGGCTCTTCCAAAGAGATGGCTTATGTCCTGGTTGGCGAACCTGGCAATGGAAAAACCTTCTTTGTTGAATACCTGTGTGGAAAATATCGGGATTTTCTCCAGATTCCAGAAAACCGTAAGTACACCTTCCGCTTTACCGGGCTGGATCAGCTCAGCAGCTATGGTCGCATCGCCACGATTGAATCCCAGACTTACGAGGATCCCATGGTTTTGGCCATGAACCTGGGAGAAACCGTCACCCAGAGTAAAGAGTTACTGGCCAAAAATTATGGCTTTGACGATAAACAGATTGACATTTTCTACGCCAATTACCGCCCTCTGGGTGCGTGCAGCAGCTACATTCTTGAAGAACTGCGGGCGGCCACGGGTGGTAAGGTCGTCGACCTGCTGAAACATATCGAGATTATTCCGGTCCCCCTAAGCGAATCCCTCGGCACCATCACCGGCAAGTACGCAGCCAAAGATAAAATAACCTCAAGCGCCGTCGACCTGCTCGGCGAGGAGTCGATCCAGCGCCTGCTGCATATTTCTGATACCAACAACCCTTACCGCTTCGATCTAAGGCGCGGCGCCCTGGCCAGGGTCGCGGGCGGGGGTATCCATTTCAGTGATGAGATCTATAAAAACAAGAAGGACCTGGTTCAGGTCTACCTGGGAGTTATTCAAAACCGTCTGATTGAAATGGACGGCTACAAGTGGCCGATTGACACCCTGATCATTGCCACCAGTAATAATGCCGAATTCAACCGTTTTCTGTCTGAGAAAGAAGAAGCACCGATTATAGACCGCTGCCGGATCTGTTATGTCTCGCATAACACCAACTATAAAATGCAGAAAGACCTGACCGATTACGCCATCGGTAATGAAAGCAAAACCACCTTTACCGGCCAGATCCTGCACCAGGATCCCAACCTCAACTATGCTGCCAGTGTTGCCGTGGTCTTAACCCGTTTACCACACAGTGAAAAACTGACCACCATAGAAACCATGAAACTGGCCGCTGGCGAAGTCGCCGGAGAAAAGAGCATCAAAACCCTGGCAGAAGTCATTGATATCCTGAACCAGGAAGCCGATATCACCAAACGTTTCGGCCAGAAAGGGCTGGGGCAACGAAATCTGGGGCGGGCCATTCAGCTGATGATCGAATCATCAGAAACCAACGAAGGTCAGTGTATGTTTGCCTACGACATTTTCAATACCGTCGAACGGGTCATCCTTGATTATGTCGCGGACAACAATGACCGCGCCAAATACCTGGCCGACCTTAAACTGGCCAAGCAGCTTTACCGTGAACGCATCATGACAGAGATGTTCAACGCCTATATGGACGAACCGCAGGCGATCCGCAAGGATGTCATGAGTTACGTCAACATGGTCATCGGCATTGACGCAGACAACCTGGGACCGGACAAGATGTGGAAATACCGCGATCCCCAGACAGATGAACTCAAAGCCCTGAAAATCGATCAGCGCTTCATTCAGAATGTCGAAGACCGCCTGGGGCTGAAAACTGAGGAGCAACGGGAAAGTTTCCGCACCTCGATCCGCAAGATCTACGGTCAGAAAATCTCTATCGATCCAACCTACAACTTCATGGACAATCTGGAGTTGGTCAAGGCGGTCACTGATGTCCGCCTGAAGTCTGACATTGCCGGGGCCGGATCACTGGTCGGCGCACTGGCCAACCGGACCAACGAGGAGAACCAGAAGCTTTATGATCGCATGGTCAATACCATGCTTGGCCAACTCGGGTACTGCAAAACCTGTGCACAAAAGACCATCGAATACTTCTGTACCCAGGAAGATGAAAGCTGAGAGTGCCTATGAAATACCCGAAACAGTCAAACCCGCAGACGACCATCGTCAGGCGCGAGCAGAGCGGGCCCAGCAGAGAAGAGAAGGTTTCGATCGCGGACGCCTTACAGCGCCCCCCGGCGCCAATAAACGATATGTTTGCCACTGATGACCTGACGGCTATGCAGAATATGGACATCAGCAAATCACCGGTGTACCAGAGTATGCGCAGCCTCGATGATCTGCTGGAGCGCGACCGAATCCGTGAAAAAGACGGTTTCCCGCGCAAAATAAAAATCGGCAAACTGGTCAAGCCTCTGCGCGGCAGTGGAAAAAAAGTCATCGTTGTGCCGACCACGGTTGAAGAAAAGTTTGTTCATGACAACCGTTTTAAAGATCAAGCCGAAGGCGGGCAGCAAGGTGGCGGACAGGGGGATGGCGAAGAAGGAGATATCGTTGATGAACAACCGGTCCATCAGAACAAGGAAGGCGAAGGGGAAGGTGCCGGACAGGGAGAAAGCAGTCCGCACGAAGTCGATGCCAGCGCCTATGATCTTGGCCGGGTCCTGACCGAGCAGTTCCAGCTGCCAAACCTGAAAGAAAAAGGGAAAAAACGCTCACTGACCCGCTATACCTACGACCTGACCGACAAAAATCGGGGATTTGGCCAGATTCTGGATAAAAAATCTACCTTGCGTCAGGTTCTGAAGACCAATATCGGCCTGGGAAAAATTACCGATCCGGACCAGATTGATCCGGCAGAGTTCCTGATCGCCCCGAAGGATCGGGTGTACCGGGTGTTGTCTCGTGAAAAGGATTATGAATCACAAGCCGTTGTATTCTTTATCCGCGACTATTCCGGCTCCATGGCTGGCAACCCTACGGAGCTGGTTGTAACTCAGCACATTCTAATCTACAGCTGGCTGCTTTATCAGTATCGTGGTCGCGTCGACCTGCGTTTCATTCTGCACGACACCCGGGCCAAAGAAGTTCACGATTTTTACACTTACTACAACTCCCGGGTCGCCGGGGGAACCCAGGTTGCCGCCGGATACAACCTGATCAACGAAATTGTGGCCGAGGAAAGTCTGGCAACGGATAACAACATTTACATTTTCCATGGCACCGATGGTGATGACTGGGACCGTGACGGTGAACAGACGATCCTAGAGCTGAACAAAATGCTGACCTACGCCAGTCGGGTCGGAATTACCATTGCGGAACGCTCACATGTCGCCCCCGGAACCACATTGATGGAGCTGTATCTGAAGCGTTCCGGGCTGCTGCGCCGGGCCAGTGAATCGTTGCGGGTTGATTCGATGAAGGACAATTCACCGGAAGACCGGATTATTGAAGGGATCAAGACTCTGGTTTCTGAATAGAGGAACGCCTTATGCAACTGATCGATCAGAAAACCAAAACAATCATGGAAGGGTGCAAAGAACGGGCTCGCGATGCCGGCCTCACTTTTGAAGAAGAAACCCTCGAATACATTATCACCAACCGGGACATGATTGAGCTGATGCAGAAAAACATGATCCCGACCCTGTACGACTACTGGGTACATGATGTCGATGTTCTGCGCGAAAAAGGGAAATACGAACTTTATCCGCATAATCCGTATGAGACCGTCATCAACACGCGTCCGGCTATCTCGTTTTACAACGACAATAATCCGGACTGGCTCAACGTGATGATCTTTTATCATGTCATCGCCCATATCGACTTTTTCCAGAACAATCTCTACTTTCAGCACACCTGGGACTACGACCTGACCGGTAAAGCTCTGGCAGATAAGCGGCTCATATCCCGGCTACGCTCCGAACACGGCCGCTGGGTGGATTACATCATCGAGTTCGCCCGCGGCCTCGACAACCTGGTCGGCTATCATGCCGAGCTGTCAAAATTTCACAAGGTTGAAAACAAGTGCACTGGTCGCATCGATTATTACTTTGACGTGTTTCTGCAACAGGTCAAGCAGGCTCCCATCAGCGAATACATCGCAGAAGTAGAGCGCTACAACCTAGCCGTCAAAGAGCACGGCAATCTGGGTGAGGGGATTTTCTTTAGTGAAATACAGAGCCGTCACCCGGAATTTGAAGCGGCTCTGGATAAATACCAGGCCAAACATAAACCCAAAAGTGCTGATCTGCTGCAATTCCTGATGGATCATTCTCCGTTCATCAACCGCACGGAAAACGAGTGGATGAAGTCAATTCTTGAAATCGTCCGCAGTACCTCCATCTATTTTCAACCCCAGGTCCGCACTAAAATCATGAATGAGGGGTGGGCCAGCTACTGGCATGAGACCCTGTTCTTACAGGATGACCGGATCAAAGGGAATGAAATCAACTTTGCATGCATTAACGCCAAGGTCACCAGTATGCCCAAAATGGGGTTCAACCCCTACGCTCTCGGGTTGCGCATGTTTGACTGGATTGAACAACAGGCTGAGCGAGGCTGTTATTCCTTTGAATACCAACGGCTGGCCGATCGCACGTCACGTGAGCAATTCCAAAAACTTGAGGCGTTTAGTAAAGGGCGTGAATTCATTTTCAAGGTCCGTGAAAACTACTGCGACTTTACTTTCATTAACAGCTTTATGGAGCAGGATTTTATCAACCACCACAAACTGTTTGTCGCCGGTCGGCGTCTCAACAAAGCCAAGATGGTCTGGGAGTTTTATATCCGCAGCCGCAAAGTCACCGACTATCGGCAGATGCTGTTTGATTCCCTTTATCATCCGCCCAAGATCGACATCGATCTGGACAAAACCAAGGATGACTGTCTCGTGCTGTCGCATGTTAATGAAGGCAAGCCACTGGTTGAGGAATACATTGCCAACACCATGCTTGGTATTGAGTACCTGTGGGGAGGTCCGGTTAAGCTGGCAACGGACGAAGCTGAGCTTATCGAAGACAAAGAGCGTGATCAGGATCTCCCTCCCAGAATCAACTGGACCAGAGTTCTGTATACTATGCAGGACCGTAAGCTCAGGAAAGAAAGGCTCTAGTGCCTATGACCAACAGAATGATCAGCCAAAACGAGATGTCATCCCCCATCGACCGGGCTATAACCAACTTTTCCCGTGTGCAGCAAACCCACTACAACACGGAAACGATCCCCTTTGATCATTACCTGGAGCAGGTCACCGCCAATCCAACCAAAGCCATCCGCAATATATCCCAGGTTTTCTATGACATGATCAAAAGCTATGTCAAAGAAGGTGTCGACGAATATGAAGGGGACCCGGAATCGATTAACTTCATGTATTACGACACGACCAAATTGTTTGTCGAAAATGCCGACAACCCCTTCTTTGCCGACCGCCTGTTCAGTAACAGACTGGTCAAGCTGGTCGATAATTTCCGCAGCAGTATCGCCCAGAACAAGATCTATATTTTCCGCGGCCCGCCCGGCAGCGGCAAAAGTACCTTTCTGGACAATTTACTGCGGGTTCTTGAACAGTATGCAAACAGCCCTGCCGGTTGCAGCTTCGAAGCCGTATGGCGCCTGGACCGACGCATGCTCAACCAGTTTAGCGCCGTGCAGATGGACCGTCTGCTGATGAAGCTGGCCGAAATGATGGATGAGCAGGACCTGCAGGCGTCATCATTGCAGCAGGCCCAGCGCGCTCTGCAGCATGGTGAATTGTATATTGAAGTCCCCTGCCCCAGCCATGACAGCCCGATTCTGATGATTCCACGCGAATATCGACGTGACTTTTTCGACGATCTGTTTAAAAACGATGAGACCAAATGGAAACTGTTTACCGAAAAACAATACGAATGGGTGTTTCAGGACACACCATGCACCATCTGTTCATCCATTTATGAAGCATTGATCAGGCGCCTGCACAATCCCAAGCTGGCACTGCAGATGCTGTTTGCCCGCCATTACCAGTTCAACCGCCGACTCGGTACCGGAATCAGTGTTTTCAACCCAGGGGATCCGGCGCTTAGAAAAAATGTGCTGACCAATGAAATCCTGCAGCAGCGCATTAACGCCCTGTTCAAGGACAGCGGTCAGGTCCAGTACCTGTTTTCCAACTTCGCCAAAACCAACAACGGCGTCTACGCTCTGATGGATATCAAGGGGGACAATGTCGATCGGCTGCTGAAACTCCACAATATCATCAGTGAGGGAGTTCACAAGGTCGAAGACATTGAGGAGAAGGTCAATTCACTGTTTATTGCCCTGATGAACCCTGAAGATGAAGACAGTATCAAGAACCTGCCGTCATTATCGGACCGTATTGAATTTATCAAAATCCCCTATATTCTTGATTTGCGCACCGAGGTTGAGATTTACCGCAACATTTTCAACCGCCATATTGATGACAGCTTTCTGCCCAGGGTCCTGCACAACTTTGCCCGGATTATTATTTCAACCCGCCTCAAGCGCAATTCTGCAGCCATGAAAGACTGGATCAAAAAACCCGAGCGCTACAACAGCTACTGTGACAATAACCTGCACCTGCTTAAAATGGAGATTTACACCGGAAATATTCCGCCTTGGCTGGAAGAAGATGACCGCAAAGCACTCACCGCCAAACGACGCAAGCAGATTATTGCCGAATCTGAAAGTGACGGTGACCAGGGGCTTTCGGGGCGTGACTCCATCCGTATTTTCAGTGAGCTGTATTCCACCCTGGCCAAGCAGGGGACACTCATTAATATGACCATGCTGAACAAGTTTTTCCGCAAAAATGAACTATGGATGCAGATGATTCCAGCTGGTTTTCTTGACGCCTTGATGCATATGTATGACTACACCATCACCCAGGAGATCAAAGAAGCGCTCTACTACTACAACGAAGAGCAGATTGATCGAGACCTGAAGAATTACATGTTTGCGGTCAACTTTGAAAACAAGGCAACGGTTGACTGCATCTATACCGGCGATCGTCTGAACATCAGTGAAGCCTTTTTCCACGCCATTGAAATCCGGCTGTTTGCCGGTGCCGATGATGCCGAGAAGACACAAAAATTCCGCCGTGACATCCAAAAAGAATACACCAGCAAAACCCTGACACAGGAAATTCAGCTGGAGAAAAAGAATATCAAAGAGACCAAGCTCTATGCCTATTTATATGAACGCTATGTCCACTTTCTTAAAGAAAAGGTCCTTGAACCGTTTCTGGATAACGAAAATTTCCGCAGCGCCATTAAGGATTTTGGTCATGACGATTTTAAGACCTACGATACCCGGATACGCAATGATGTGACCTTCCTGATCAACAATCTGTGTGATAAGTTCAACTATTCACGCCTGGGAGCCAAAGAGGTGTGCCTCTACTTTATCGACAACAAGATTGCGGAGAAAGCAGTAAATCCGCTACCGGTGACCAGTGAAGAAGAATTGGAAACAACTGAAGCTGATTAATGTCCTTCAACGCAGTGACCCGCCTTATTACGGTCACAGCGTTGATCTTTCCCGAAAAACCCGTTAGCATCCGCACATGAACAAAGACACCGCTCCCAATACAGCTTCAGGCCAGGCTAAACAAACCGTTGAAGATCCAGGCGTTTATGCGCCGGGATTGAAAAAAATCAGAGTCAGGCGACGCTGGTTATGGCTGGTCATTCTTGTTTATCTGCCAGCCATGAAACTAGCGCTGGATTCACCCGATTATCGCTTCTGGGCCATGATGGTCTTTGGAACCTGGTTGCTCCTGCTGATCCTGGCGGTGGGATTTGCCTGTGTCTTACGCTGCCCTCGCTGTGGACAGCTGTTTCATACTCATGGACCAACCTTTCTACCATTGCGGCGTTGTCTGCACTGTACTCTTCATGTCAACGCGGATAAACGCCCGGCAGAGCCTCCACCACCTGATAAACTTGCAGCTGGCAGCAATAAAAACCGCCCCACATAATCGCAAACAACTCAGATCGGACACAGAAAGCCTATGGAAACGACCGGTAAAAGTAACCTAGAGCTGGAACAGGGCCTGAAAAAAATCCACCACAGACGCTGGTTTCTCTGGATTTTGATCATCATCTATCTGCCCATGATGATGCTTGCCATGCGTGCCGCCAATGCCGGGCAGATGATTATCATCGCCTTTATCTCTTGGCTGCTTCTGTTAATCATCGCTGTTGCGCTGCTGGCCTTGGCCCGTTGCCCCCAATGCGGAAACTGCTTCCATATGAACGGTTATTCGTTTCGCCCCGTGCGCAGGTGCTTTCACTGCGGACTTCATATTAAGGGGAATAAATAAAATAAATTTCAGCCCCCCTATTGATATTGAAATCAGCTTTCAGCTAATATCAAAATCAGCAAGCGAAGTTAGCCTCTCTAACTCTGTGTAACCCATAATTAAACTTATCAATCTATTAAAGAATTAAGGAAACGATATGTCACAAAACGAAACTATCTGTCATTGTCTGGGTGTTGATTCTCAAACTATTCGTGAAGCTATCAGCGAAAAATCCGCATCATCGGTAGAAGAAATTCAGGACATCACTGGAGCAGGTACTGGTTGCGGTGGCTGTGTAGAAGATATTGAAAGTATCCTTGCTGAAGGGTCTTCTTCATGCGGCTGTGGCGATAAAGCCCCTAAGACGTGTGGCTGCAGTCACTAATACTAATTTTTAGCTTTCCCTTAAGCCCCTGATTCTTGGTTAGTCAGGGGCTTTTTTATTTCACCCGGCCTGTCAAATCTCCTACCCTCGGAATGAAACCTCTCAGATCGACAAAAACTTATTGCCACATAAAAAGCTCTGACCCCCACCGCTATTAGCAGCCTTTGTTACGACAACAAACAGCATATTCAATTTTTTACACTATAATACAATTATTTCAGCCTTTGTCCTAGACAAATATACAACCACTCGATATATTACTAGAAAGGTATTAGTTGTACAGGAAGAACCGTACAAATCCTTAATCAGATCAACAGGGGGAAAGCCCATGAAAAAAGCTAAGCAACTCAAACAGCGTAGCTCATTTTTCTTCATATTTATCGCAGCGCTGATGCTGCTACCCATATCAGGTTGCGCTATCGATATGACCACCTATGCCGATAACCGTCCGGTATTCGACCTGTTTAACTACTTTTCAGGGACGACCCGTGGCTGGGGAATTGTGCAGGATCGCAAAGGGGAACTGCTGCGCCAGTTTGTCGTCACAATTGAAGGGACAAGAAACGCTGCCGGAGAACTGATTCTCGATGAGACATTTTACTGGAGTGATGGCGAAATCAGTGAACGGACCTGGGTTATCGCCAGAGAGGATCGCAACAGATTCACTGGCAGCGCAGGCGATGTTATTGGCAGCGCACAAGGGCAGAGTGTCGGGAATGTCCTCAATTGGCATTACCAGGTTGAAATTCCAGTTTCCGACACAACCTGGAACATCAGCTTTGACGATTGGATGTTCCTGCAACCAGACGGTGTCCTGCTGAACCGGGCGCAAATGAGCAAATTCGGCTTCCGCGTTGGTGAAGAGACCATCGCCTTTATAAAAACGCCCGCAAAGGAGAACTGAAATGAAAACCATCAGCCAGATTCTAAGCATAGGCCTTTTCTGTCTTCATTTCAGCCTGGTCATGGCAACGGCCAAAGACACATTACCGCAGGACATGAACTTGCTCGGGCAGGGGGAGGTCCGCTACCTGAAGTTGATTAAGGTCTATTCAGCCAAGTTGTATGCCACGAAGAAAGATATGGACCAGAATCCTTCTCGCTGTCTGGTCCTTGAATATGCGGTCAGCCTGCAGCCCCAAGACATGATTACCGCTGCCAATACGGTCCTTGAAAAGCAGTATTCAGCCGCGACACTCGCCCGCTTTCAAAGCCAGATTACCGATCTGCACAGTAGCTACCAAAAAGTCTCAGAAGGAGATCACTACAGCCTGTGTTACGACTCAGTCCGCCAGGTGACGACATTGTCACTTAACAACCAGCTGCTGACCACTATTCCTTCTGCAGAATTTGCTCAACTGTATTTTGGTATCTGGCTTTCCGCGAATAAGCCGATTGATGCTGCTCTGCAGCGCCAGTTGCTAGCGTCCCGTGAATAAGGAGGGCGATCATGATTGCACTTGAACGCTTCATCAGCACTTACCAGAAGCTTGATAAGAACAATCTGTCTAGGCTCAGTTCTGTCTACAGTAGCAATATCATCTTTACTGATCCGTTGCATGAGATCAGCGGTCTTGATTCGTTAATGAATTATTTTAAAAGCCTTTATCAGAATGTCGATGCTGTCACCTTCGTTTTTGGTGAAACGATTGCCGAGCAAGACAGAGCCACCATCACCTGGGTCATGACCGTCCGTCATCCGCGCCTGAACGGCGGACAGGCATTTAACGTCGATGGAGTCAGCTGCCTGCACTTCAATACGGAAGGACTGGTTAGCGCTCACCGTGACTATTTTGATCTTGGTGCCCTGCTCTATGAACAGATCCCGCTGCTAAAGCGGATCATCAAAAAGATCAAAGAAAGGCTGACATCATGATTATCGTTATTACCGGGGCAACCTCCGGCATCGGTCGCCAGCTCGCTCTCGATTATCACCAGGAGGGGCATGATGTCTGGGCTATCGGTCGCTCGGCTCAAGCGTTAAAAGAATTAGCCGATCAGGGCCTCAAAACCGCCCAAATTGATTTGCTCGACCGTAAGCAGTCACTGGCATGGTTTGCAAATCTCGAGCGGGTTGACCTTGCGATTCTGGCGGCTGGGACCTGCGAATACATTGACCTGCCTGACTTTGACAGTGCTTTGGTCAGTCGCGTCATGCGTGCCAATGTCGATACCATGGCTATTGCGATTGAAGGGTTGCTCCCGGCGCTGAGGCACAGCGTTAAGCCAAAACTGGTCGGTGTTGGATCCGCTGCCGCGTACCTGCCCATGCCCCGTGCCGAAGCCTATGGCGCATCAAAAGCAGCGATTAACTACCTGCTTGACACCCTGCGTATCAGTTTAAGCAAAGAGGGTATCCTGGTCAGCCATGTCTGTCCGGGCTTTGTCAAAACACCGTTGACCGATCGCAACGACTTTCCCATGCCTTTTCTGATTGATGTTACAGACGCCAGCAAAGCCATCAGGGAGGGGATTGCCCATAACCGGCTGGAAATTCATTTCCCTAAAAAATTCACCCTGCTGCTGAAAGCGCTGGCATTACTGCCTGACTGGCTGTGGTGCAGGCTCGCCCAAAGGATGATCCGCTCATGAAAAAAGTTGCTGTTATCGGTTCCGGAATTGCAGGATTGACCTGTGCCTACTACCTTTGTCGTCGCTACCAGGTGACCGTTTTCGAGGCCAACGATTATATCGGCGGACATACGCATACCATACCGGTCGATTATGATCACGAACAGACCGCAATTGATACCGGCTTTATCGTCTTCAACAACCGTACCTATCCCAACTTCATCCGTCTGATGGATGAGCTGAAGGTTCCCTATCAGCCAACGGAGATGAGTTTTTCGGTGCGCAACGATGCCATCGAACTGGAATATAACGGTCGCAATCTGCACACCCTGTTCGCTCAGCGAAGCAACCTGACCAACCCGACATTCTGGCGCATGCTGTGGGATATTCAACGCTTTAACCGCCAGGTCAGCAAAGCGGCGCAAGCAGGAAGCATGGCCACCATCGGTAACTATCTGGATTCAACCCGTTTCGGTGAGTTGTTTGCTAAAAACTATCTATTGCCCATGATCTCAGCAATCTGGTCGATGGGACTGGAAGAAAGTCGCCAGTTTCCGCTGCGCTTTTTTGTTCAATTTTTTGAAAATCACGGTCTGCTTAACATTGTCCATCGCCCCCAGTGGTATTCCATTATTGGCGGGTCTCACAGTTATATTCCGCTGATAACAGCACCGTACCGTAATAACATTCGCCTCTTAAGTCCAGTGACCGAGATTAACCGTGGCCAGCAGTCGGTTTTAGTGCGTGGACCATGGGGAGAAGAGCGCTTTGACGAAGTGATTCTTGCCTGCCATGGCGATCAGGCATTGCAATTGCTAACGACACCGACAGATGCAGAACAAAGAATTCTGGGCGATCTGACTTTCACCGATAACCTCGTGGTTCTGCATACCGACACCAGTATTCTTCCCAAAAACAATAAAGCCTGGGCAAGTTGGAATTACCGGGTCGAACCAGATAACCAAAAACCGACCCTGACCTACAATATGAACATTCTGCAACAGTTGCACAAAAAGCATACCTACCTGGTCACCCTGAACCAGGAGATCGCTGCCGATAAAATTCTTGGCACCTTCAACTATTCACATCCGGCCTATACGCTGAAAACATTGGCGGCCCAAGCTCAGTGGCGGCAGATTTCAGGGGCTGATCGAGTCCACTTTTGCGGTGCCTATTGGTTTAATGGCTTCCATGAGGACGGCGTCAACAGCGCTTTACGGGTGTGCAAAGATTTGGGGGTAACACCATGACACAAGTTTCATCAGGTCTGTGTATCGGCACTATTGAGCACGAGCGCTACCTCCCCAAAGAGCACCGTTTTCGCTATCCGTTCTTCATGTGGCTGCTCAATCTTGATCAGGTTGCTTCCCTGCCGGACCTGGGGATCTGGTTTTCACCGCGCCGCTTTGCCTTAAGTCGTTTTAGACGCAGTGACTATCTGGGCGCCCCGGAGACACCCCTGCATGAGGCCGTCAAGCAGCGCATGCAGCAGCTCACCGGGGTTACAGTAACAGGCGAGGTTTACGGACTGCTCAACCTGAATACCCTGGGGCTCTATTTCAGCCCGGTCAATTTCTATTTCGGCTACAATAGCGACGGAACCTGCAGCCACTTTCTGGCAGAAGTTTCAAACACACCTTGGAATGAGCGGCATCACTACGGCTTTACCGTCAATGGAGAAACGCTTGATATTCGCCACGCCAAGCAGTTCCATGTGTCCCCTTTCAACCCGGATAACCAGCAGTATCATTGGGCGATAACGCCTCCGGGGGACCAGTTGGCCATTGATATCGCCGTCGATGATGAGCGGGGACACGTCTTTAAGGCCATACTCAGACTGGCCCATAAACCGCTGACACTTCCCGTAGTGCGCCGCCAACTCCTGAAACGTCCGCTCATGACCGGCCTGACACTGATCGGCATCTACTGGCAGGCGCTGCGTATTTATCTGAAGAAGATCCCTTATGTCCCTTACCAGAAGGAGAACCTATGAAAACCCTCAATCCGGCCAGGGAATGGCAAACATCGAAGCCGCAACATTCATTTCTTGAGCGCAACTGTAAAATGCTGGTGCTCAAACTTCTTAACCAACTCCGCGAAGGACAGCTCACCCTGCGCGAAGGGGGACAGGAACTGCTTTTTGGCCAGGCTGACACGGATATCCGGGCTAGCATCAATGTCAAACATGGCTCTTTTTATCGTAAAGTGCTGTTCGGGGGCTCCATTGGTGCTGCCGACGCTTACATCGATGGGGACTGGGAGACGGAAGATCTGACCACCGTCATCCGTATTCTGGCGCGCAATCAACAGGTATTGCAACAGCTGGAGAAGCGCTTTGCCCTGCTGACGATCCCGGTTCAGCGGCTGCGTCACCTGTTACGCCGTAACAACCACAGTGGTTCAAAGAAAAACATCCTCGCTCACTATGACCTTGGCAATGCCATGTATCAGACCTTTCTTGACCCGACCATGATGTATTCAGCAGCGATCTATCCGACCCCGGATAGTACATTGGATAAGGCCGCTGTTTACAAGCTCGATCATATCTGTCAAAGACTGCAGCTGAAACCTGAAGATCACGTCATTGAAATCGGCACTGGCTGGGGCGGCTTTGCCATTCATGCCGCGGCCAACTATGGCTGCAAAGTCACCACAACCACCATTTCGGATGCCCAGCATGAGGAAGCAGGCAGGCGCATCAGGGCCGCCGGGCTGGAAGATAAAATCACGCTGCTAAAGCAGGACTACCGCGAGCTTAAAGGGCAATACGACAAACTAGTCAGTATCGAAATGATCGAAGCGGTCGGCTACAACTACCTGCCTGAGTTCTTTAAAACCTGTTCACGCCTGATCAAAGCCGATGGCATGATGATGCTCCAGGCCATTACCCTGAATGACCAGCAATACCAGGACTACCTACGCGGGGTCGACTTTATCCAGAGTCATGTTTTTCCGGGCGGATGCATCCTCTCCAACCAGACCCTGTTTAACCAGGTTGCTGAACACACGGATATGGTGGTCCGCAATCTCGAAGACATCGGGCTGCACTACGCCCGCACCCTGGAGGACTGGCGCTCCAGATTTTCCGCCAACAGCAAAAAAGTCACAGAACTTGGTTACGATGAGCGTTTCCGGCGTTTATGGGATTTTTATTTCAGTTATTGTGAGGGAGGCTTCCGGGAACGGACCATCAGTACCGTCCAACTGACGGCAGCCAAACCCGCGCAGCTCAATTAACCGGGTAGCGGCCATGAGACTCGTGCTTAACATTATCAACTATCAGGTCATCTGGTTGCTGTGCGTCATCAGCGGCAACCGGATGGTCTGGCTTGCTCTGCTGCTGATCGGTGGTCATCTGTTTTTCAGTAACCAGCGGCGAAATGATCTGATCCTGATCATGAGCCTGGCGCTTGGCGGTATAATCATCGATGGTAGTCTTAAACAATTGGGACTATTCAGCTTCTCCGAGGACAACTACCCTATTCCCTACTGGCTCATCATCATCTGGATGGCCCTTGCCACGCTCCTAAACCACAGCCTTAACTGGTTAAAAGGAAAATATGCACTTGCCGCATTGCTGGGGAGCATAGGTGGCCCGTTAGCCTACTGGGGGGGAGTTCGCTTTGATGCTGCAGTGTTTCTCTGGCCGCTGCCTTTAAGCCTGGCAGTACTGATGCTGATCTGGGGTATTCTCACACCGCTGCTGTTGAAAGGAAGCGATAAGATCAACACTTCAAGTTTCACTGACCGCAGATAATTCCGGTGTTTTTACAAAGTTCATTTCCAGTTCCGCCCCCCTCCTATACTGCGTTCATCGTTGTCTAAAACAGCTCGAGAGAAGAAATAATCTCCCGAGCTATCACATCGCACTATCGGCAGTGGCCGCTGCTGCAGCCCATCCTATGAGTTTATTCCTGTACAATTCCTATTGTGAGGTTCTCTCCCGGTCTCTATCCTGATCCCGGTCTCTGTCCTGGTCCCGGTCTCTGTCCTGGTCCCGGTCTCTATCCTGATCAAGATCACCGGCCTGGCTCTGTTTCTGTAATTGCTTCTGGTGAAGCAGCATCATCTGTTCTGACGTCATAGTGCCTTTTGCATTTGCCCCGGTGCCATTGCCTCCTTTTCCTGCAATTGCCGGAGTTCCTGCCAGCAGTACAACCAGAATAACAATCATTAATCCTGACCGCAGCATACTGTCCTCCTTTCTGCTTAAAAATTCCCCGGTATGGCCCGTCAAAATTCAACAGTAGAGTGAAATGACACAGGCTTATACTGAAACAAACGCGGCAGACAAAAAATGGTTGACAAAAATCATGACAAACAAATGTTATAATCGCAGGCTCTTAAGAGCCTGCGATTATAACCTGCAATTGATGAACATAGTCCCGCTTCTTAATGCAAAGTGCTATCTGTTACCGGCTTTTCAACCTGATTAGCCTAAAAACTTGAGAGGTGATGCCGGGAGACCAATCCATGTGACGACCCTTCTTTTTCCCGCCTCGACATACGACACTATGTCATTTCTTTTTACTGCCGGTTTTTTCCAGGATACGCACATCCATGTAGGTCAGGTTGTCCATGTAGCCAATCACGGCAACCCCTCCGCCAGTCTCATTGTTTGTTTCATCACCAGATTCAACTTCCGGCGCAGAAGCATCTTCAACAGGAAGAAATATCTGGGTAATGTAGTCACCGGTGTCGGTATCTATTCCATTGAAATACGTGTTGAGAAGCACAGATGATCCTGACTCATCAGTTCCACAGCTGGTATCCAGGCTGAAGGTCAAGCGGTAATCACCGTGACCATCTAAGACTCCATCCGTGGAGTCATACAACTTGCGGACATTCCAGGTGTAGCCATAAATGATTTTCCCTTTAACATTAATCTCTGCGGCATAATAACCGGGTCCGTCACCGCCTTCGTACACGGCCTGATTAAGAATCGGTTCGTTGATCAGGTCCTGATCTAACGGATTTTCCCACTGATGATTGGCCGCAACCCAGTCTAAACCTTCAAGGACAGGGTTTGGACTGCCGGGCTCAGCCCCAACAGCAGGATCATCGCGCGGCACAAGCAGTTTCTGAATTGTTAGTCGGCCACAAGATGAATAAACTGTGGCCCGGGTTCCATCACCGAGTATTACATCTGCACTCTGATCTACGGCGAGACCATGGACCTCATCAATCCCCCAGCCGGAAACATGTCGCATTTGATATTCCGCCATTGGTGAATCCAGATCCTTGTAAAGAACAACCTCAACCCTCACCATAGATCGGGTATACCAGTCGACAGATTCTAGAGCGTCAGTCCAGTCGATCCAATCAACGCCTAAAAAATCCATCCAACTGTTGTTTCCTGCCTGCCAGAGATTCTCTGGATCTTTCTGCAGGTAGGCCTTAACCCAGTCGGTTCCCGGTTCCAAACCGCTTTCCTGAAGAGGAATACCATCATCACAGTAGCTTTCATTATCTGGATCTGGTGCACAACTGAGGGGAACAATATTGGGATCTTCCCCCTCCAGGCCCCACCAATACCACCATTCTCCATTAAGCTTATCCACCGTGGCAGGAGCTGATCCCGCAAGGGGGATACTTACCCCTTCAGCCCAGATAACTGGATAACTCAGATTGTTTCCTCCTGCTTCCTCTCCATCATCAGTAGGTTTGTCAGGGCTCCCGCCCTTTGCCGCAAAGCCAACAGACGTGAAGAACAACAGCGACAGCATGACTATCACAAATACCTTCAATGTTTTCATTTTTAACCTCCTCCCCTAAATGAAATAATATCAATCAAGGTCTTCCTGGGTAGATCTCCCTCTGAGAGGAAGGCCCAGGCAAGTGTGGCAAGCGCAATATGAAATGAAAATCGTGGCAGGTTCATCGACCTGAACAGATCAGGTCATGACATAAACGGAGGAAGGTATGAAGAGTTGTCGACGGGACTGGTCTGCTATAAACATAGCAAAAAACTAGTAACATACATTTACAACAGAGAACATTTCCTAGAAAAACACTGTATTTTTACCTATCTAACCATGCAAGAATTTTATTATTACAGTTGCACCTCTTTATCCATTAAAGTTATATATAACAAAATAAACATAAAGGATGAATTAGTGATGCATACACCACCAAGACACCCTCAAGGCCCCACATCATCCTTGCCCCTGTGGCGCAAAGTTCACCTTTACTGTTTCGGTTACTTCAAGTGGCTGAGCTTCATCATTTCAATAGTTCTGGTTCTTTGCGTTATCACCGGTATTCTCTATAATCATCAGCATGATTTTACGACTCTGGAAAAAGGTCGTATTTCCACCGCATTTCTGCCTGACAGTTATCAGGAGCGGCTTGACCGCACCCGCAAGGCTCAGGGCCTGGAAGATCTATTTCCTGAAGAAGCCCATTCGGTCCCGGTTATGTGAGTCATCAAAGACCTGCATACCGGTGCTATTTTTGGTTTCTGGGGACGCATATTTTATGACCTGCTGGGCATTATTCTTACCATTCTTACAGTAACCGGCTGTTACCTGTATTTAGTCAGAAAACCTAAAGCTCGCAAACTCAGAAAGGATCAGAGCGTATGAAGAGGTCAAAAATTATCGGTTGCACTATCCTGTTCCTTGCGCTGTCGGTATTGCCCGGCATTGCAGCAACCCAGGCCCTGAACGTTCCGCAACTGACCCAGGACATAACCAAAGTTGAAAAACAGGAAGTCATTCTGACCGGTACGATCCTCGGTGCCTGTGCCAGTGGCTGTAAAATCTGGTTGGGAGAAAATGAATATAAGAAAGGCGACCCCTTTGTGCTGGTCTGGGCCAAGGACGACGCTTTCAAATTCAAGACCGATGCCACCGGAGCCAAGGTTCAGTTGAAGGGCTTTGCCGTTGGTAAATATGTCGACCTGTGTGCCACGGAAAAAAAGCAGCAGGAAGGGATGAAAGAGGGTGAAAGTTGCCCTAAACCGGCCAATTTAGATAATCAGAAAGAGAAGCAGTTGCAGTCCATCACATTTTTTGCCACGGACGTTGAATATCTGTAAGAGCTTCACCTTAAGTCACTTAAAAAGTGACCGCGGTCAACTGTCCGCGGTCACTTTTTTCAGCAGTTCCGTTTTTGGCACAATCTGCCTTGCTCAGGAGCGCAGATCTTTGAGAAGCCCCTTTACATAGTCACTTTTTTCCTGTAGTTGCTCCGCTGTCATCCAGGCAGGTTTAAAGTCCGGTACCAGATAAGCTTCCGTCAGCTGGGGTCGAACGCCGCCGACGGCAAAAATTTCGCCAAGAATCTTGTCAAAATAACGAACCAGTTCGGGGCTGATCTTCTGGTTGTAAACAAAAAATACTTCTTTATCGAAAGTGAAATTGGCGTCTTTGCTGTAAGGAATCCAGACGTATGGTTCCAGAAACCGAATAATATCACTCTGCTCTATTTTCCCGTAACCATTAGGGTTAGACCAACGCATGGTTGCCATTTTGGTCGGCGACCAGATAATCCGCATGCCTGAACGTTCATAGACAGGAAGTTTGGCAAACTTTTCATTCTCCTGAACTGAACCACTGATAATATCAGCCTGGCCATCGAACAAAGCCTGATTCCTCTGTTCTTGAGTTGCTGCAGCAACAGCAACCAGATTTTTCTCAGCCCCCGGTGCTATGATTTTCAATGCGTGTTTCAGAGCGGTAAAACCGACGTCAGAAGGCCCACCAGGCTCAACTGCTATCCGCACAGGAAGATTACGCCGACAGGCCTCCATAACCTCAAAAATTGACCAGTATTGAGAATGACGGGAAGCCAGGTAGGCATTGCCGGGATTCGTCGCTATGCTTGGCCCCAGCGTATAGTTTGCAAACAGGTCTTTACGACCTTTGACACCGTAAATGGCCCCAAGATAAGCAGCGTCACCTGAAATCATCAGGGTCAAACCATTGGCCCCATCCTTTTCTACCGACTTAAATGCCTTATCAATACCAACGACATCAACAGTAACTTTAATACCCAGCTTCTGTTCCAAGGCTTTGGCCATAATGACGGCACTCTGGTAAATATCCCCGTTGGCAGCATCGGTCCCGACCACAAGCCGAATATCTTTGCTAATGGGACCTGCCCCACAAACCAGGCTTGGGACTGCCAGCAGAAAAAAGACTAAGAACACTCTGAAAAAAATATTCCCCATATTCCTGTTCCTGAAAAATTTTATGCACATCGTTTCATATCCATGAAGCCAGACCAACACACTTGGCGGTCATAGCTCCCCCTTCTCATATAGTTAATCGCAATTCTTTCACAACTAACAAGTTTCCAGATTGGAAACGACAATAATTCCCGCCATAATCAATAATCCAAGGCCTTGTGTGGACCACAACATATTGTGCCTCACCAGCAAAACCACAGATTGACACCGCCACAGCGGAAAAAGGCCGTTCCCCAACAAATACAAGTTAAGTTCCAAGCCAGACTTCGACACGGCGGTTTCGTTCGCGTCCCAGAGCCGTCGCGTTGGTCGCAACCGGCATATCATCGCAAAACCCCTCAATAGCCTCGGTGGTGATCCCCCGCCACTGTAGAATGGTAGCAACCTTCTCAGCTCTGATCTTGGAGAGATAACAGTTTGCCGCCCGTTCCCCCCGGGTATCAGCAAAACCAAGCAATCGGATAGATTTACCACGGTTTTCTGGTTTTATCAGGAAAGCGATCAAACGTTCAAGGTCACGCTTACCCCGGTTATCCAACTCCGAACTGCCGGATTTAAAGCGAAAGTTCAAAGACAATCGGTCTGCTGAGTTGATGCTATCTCGATATTTCTGAGGAGCATAGCTCGGTATCGGCGGGCTGATTTTATCTATAGTCAAAGAGACGAACCCTCTATCCTGTGCCACCTGTTGACCACCATCCCCAAGCGCAAACTGGAAAAACGGTCGGGCCAGATAATTTTTTGGATTGACTGCGGTGTAATAATATAAACGTCTGGACAGCGGATAATCCTCTGTTGAAATAGTAAATGGAGTAGGGAATACCGGAGCTGCGCCGTCCTGTTCAATAGCAATGGCCTTAGCATTTTTCATATAAGGGAGAGAGACAAAACCAATGGCATTTTTGTCTGCAGCAACCTCATCAGCAAGAATCGCATCACTTTGGACCACGGTCATACCGGAGGTAAACGCCTCATCATGCATTGCCAAGAAACGAAAAACTGCGCTGCTTCCAGCATCAACATTCCGGCCGTATACATGAATGGCTCCATCAAGACCACTGTCGGGAAGCTGCGCCCATGAGGTCAGTTTTCCTGTGAAAATATCGGCAATCTGGGCCAGGCTGAGATTATCGATTCTGTTCACCGGATGCAGAACAACAGCGATACCGTCAAGAGCAAGAATATGCTCGCTTGCGGAATTATTCAGCGGTCCAATCCCCTGATGACGTTGCAGTTCCTGCACATTAACCGGCCGTGATGACATGCCAATATCACAACGTCCACTCTCTAAACAGGAAAAAGCCTGCCCCGAGGAGGAGGATCGAATTTCGATAGCAACCTGTCTACCATCTCCCAGGGTTCCCACTACGTGCTGAATCTCTGGCTGCTTCCCGTGAACAATTTTTACTTCCCCCGCAAACATTTCATCTTTCATGAAAGCCATGGCAATTTGCGGTGTTAACTGTCTACCGAGTGTTAGCGAGCCTTCAAGGCGCAAAAGGACTTCAGCTGGGGTAGTCGTCGCAACTACCGGAGCCGATACTGGTGCGGGTTGTTCTCCTTGAACAGAAGCAGATGGAGCCACTGCAATGTCCGGCGGCCCTGATGGGGTTGTGTGCAGATACAGAAACACACCACCGGCAATGAGAAGTAAAATCAGGCACGCCGCAACAGGCAAAAAGAAATGGTTTCGCTCGCCTTTTTGCTTTTTCGCAACGGATCTCGTGGCTCCTCCACCCGCAGTTCCTTTTTTCAGCAAAACCTCAAAAACATTCTGCCCCTGTGTAACTTTTTTATCCAGCAGTGAAGTTTCTATCTTTGGCCGGCATAGAACAAACAGTGCCCCCTTGGCAAAGGAATAAACATAAAATCGAAACTCATAATATTCAAAATCGTATCGTTGCAAAGTTCCGATCAGTGCAGGGGTACGGTTTTGCTGCTGGCTTAAATCTATAGCCGACTTCTCGACGTGCCCCTTTGCAAAGTGGTTGGGTACTCTGGACATGAGGACACGCCCGGAGCTATGGCATAGAAACGCCCCGAGCACATCAGGCAAAGACAACAAATCATCTAAACATTGGGTATCATTTGTCATTGTTCAACTCACTTTCTCATTGCAGTTGAGCGAATAACGATCTTGCCAACAGAAGCTATTGTTGCTGAACATAACGATTGGTGCGAAAGCCCCCCAGAAACAGATCCCAAAAAGTGTTGTTGAGGAATAACCGGCGAAAATATCCGGGGCCATTGTTCAGAAAAGCCCACTTGCAGGAATTTCATAGACGCTCCATTAGTTCAAGATAAAGCAGATTCAATGAATATCTTTCTTTCCGTAATACGACGAAGTGGCTCCCCAACATCCACGTCAACTAACAAGACGCTCTTCTTCCTCAGGGAGTTCCTTCAACAATTTCGCAGCGCTCAGCCCGATTTTGAAATACCAAATTTCTCCGGCGAATTTTTCCCTGCACCAGAGTCCCAAATCAACCAGGACATAATTGAACGCCAGTTATTAATAAACTCACGCGCCTGATCACCACTATAGCCCAGAATAGTCAAACCATTCTGGTGGGCGTAATCTTTTACAGTTTCATCATTTAAAGCGGAACTAAAAGCCTTGATCAAGAGGTCTTTGACAGCTTGAGGCGTTCCTTTTTTTACATAAACACCATAAAAAAATCCGGATGCCTTCATGACATCTTGGTAGGCGGGATTGATCTTGGTGATATAGGGAACTTCAGGGAAGGTTTTATTCGGTGAATTTTTCATAATCGCCAGCGGTCGCAAATCCCCGCTTTTAATGTAAGGAATCGCAGCACCAACGGCCAACCCACTGACGCTGACACGGCCACCAAGCAATGCCGTAATCAACGGGCCATCACCGTTAAAGGAAACAGGCTTAAAATCAACGTTTTCAACTTTTTTTATCAATTTGGAGGTTACCCAGGGCTGCCCACCAACGCCACTGAGTCCAATGACCACATCGCCCGGTTTCTGTCGCGCAGTCTTGATCAAGTCAGCATAACTCTTGATTGGTGATCTTTGCGGAACGACCAGAACCGTCGCCCCCTGAACAAACAACATGACAGGATCAAACTCGTCGTAACTCAGATCCGAAAGGCCAAGAACCTGGTACAACTGCGGATTTTCAGCGTGATACAAAAGGGTATGGCCATCGGCCTTCTCTTTAAATACAGCTTCAGTGGCCAGAACCCCCGTCTTTCCGGTTTTGTTCACCATAACGATAGACTGGCCCAGAATTTTTTCAGCAATAGGTGACACCATCCGGGAAATGGTATCTGTACCACCACCGGCGCCCCACGCTATGTAACCAATGATGGGTTGAGCCGGATATTCTTCAGCACTCACTGAACCTGCAAGCATGAGCCCTGCAAGCAATAACAGAGCTATCTTCGGCCAAATTTTCATTACATCTTCCTCCTTTTCGGCGTATCAACAACCAATGCACTAAAATATTAAAAAAAATAAAAGAGTCCTCCCCTTCCCTGTTGAAAACCATCCCCCCACTACCTAGCAACGCTAGAGAAGACGCTCTAACAAATTGAATTTGTTCAGGGAAAATTGCGTGGATTATAGTCATGAAAAAATAATTAAACAAGACCAATATTTGTCAAAATAAATGACAATCCCTCTTGCCCGTCTTTTCAAGCCGAAACCACTCCATAATTTAACGGTTTTCAGATCTGGATAAAAATTAAGATTGTACTTTTTTTTGCAGAGGTAAGAGAGATGAGACACGTTCAACATTCGATTCAAGTAACAGTTTCTGAACTTTGTTATTAAGCCTGCTATTACAAAAAAGCGGCCAGAACACAGCGCAGAAGAAAGCCTATGTGGTGTAAATCAAAGGCTTGAAGAGTTAGAAACCTACAGCAACGAATGCAACAAGACGAATAGAAACCCACTGAAAACGGAATTTTCTATAGTTTCAACCTGCGATTCTGCTGACTGCGAGCCTTGCGGGTCGAAGAGGCATTGGATACGGCAAATTTATCTATATTTTCACGGAAGTAATCATCAAAACGGGAGAAGTGAGCCTTCAAAATTTCCTTGGCTCCGGCAAGATCATCCTTTTCAATGCAGACAACAAAGGCCTCGTGATCAGCATAGGTCTTTTCAATATGCTTGGGGCGGCGGGCGCTACGCAAGCGTAGAGCTGAGTGTTTTCCGGACACCTGATTGTAAGCATCGCGCAAGTAGCTGTTATCACACAGATCAAACAAAACAATATGAAAAGAACCGTCAAATACGAGATATTTATCCAAGTCGTCTTTGGCAAGTTGTGACTGCATGGCAGTTAAGTTATCTTTCAGGGCCTTGATCAGCTTGTCCCGGTTGATTTCGTAGGCCAGGTCCAGTGCTGCAGTTTCAAGGACAAAACGCATCTGGGACAACTCTTTTTGCTCTTTAGGAGTCAGAGTAAAAACAAAGGTCCCTTTTTGCGGTATGATGGTCACCAGCCCCTCAGCCTTAAGCTGGGCCAACGCTTCCCGAACCGGCGACTTACTGATGCCCAGGGATTCAGCCAGAAGTGTCTCTGAAAGAGGTTCCCCCAACATAAAATCTTCGTTTATTATTGCATTACGCAACGTCTCGACAGTACGTTCCGTGAGACTTTTTGAGCGCTTCAGTGCTTTCATTCATTTCCCCTTCAACATGTGATAAGCTATGCTATTACGAAAAACTGATTGACACAAGAAAAAATATCTAACATATTAGTTTCGCTTTCCACTTCCTGACATCTGACATGTCAGTTTTATTTTTGTTTCTCCTTTATAGATATATCTCATCTTTGTGCTGAAAGGATAGGCCAAAGCAATGCTAAACCAAGCGATACTTGACCAGTTAAAGACGATTTGCGGCACGCAGCATGTTACCACCGAAAAAGCTGATTTGATCTGCTATTCCTACGATGCCACCCAACGTCAGTTCTTACCCGATGTCGTTGTTCACCCGGCGAATAGTAGCGAAATCAGCGCAATCATGAAGCTGGCCAACGACTATAAGGTGCCTGTTTTTCCACGCGGTGCCGGCAGTGGCTTTACCGGTGGCAGCCTGCCGACCAGTGGCGGGATCGTCATGGGCCTCTCCCGCCTTGACAGAATTATCGAGATTGATGAGGAAAACCTTGTCGCGACCGTTGAACCAGGCGTGGTGACCGAAGACTTTCAGAAAGCGGTCGAAAAGGTCGGTCTGTTCTACCCCCCCGACCCGGCATCCCTGAAAGTCAGTACGCTGGGCGGAAACGTTGCAGAATGCGCTGGCGGTCCCCGCTGCGTCAAATATGGGGTCACCAAGGACTACATCATCGGCCTGGAAATCGTCACCCCGACTGGTGATATTATCAAAACCGGCGGGCCGACCATGAAGGGGGTCGTCGGCTATGACCTGACGAAACTCATCTGCGGCAGTGAAGGAACCCTCGCCGTTATTTCCAAGATCATCATTAAACTGCTCCCAAAACCGGAAGCTAAAAAAACCATGCTGGTCCTGTTCGATTCCATCGATGGAGCAGCACAAGCGGTTTCAGCCATTATCCGCGGTAAAATCATTCCAACAACCCTTGAATTCATGGATGGCCGTACCCTGGAATGTGTCCGGAACGCCACCGGTCTTGAAGTTCCGGATACAGCCAACGCCGTGCTTATTATTGAAGTAGACGGTGACCGTGAATTCCTTGATAAACAAGCCGAAAAAATTGCAAACATCATCAAACCTCTCGGAGTTGTTGAAACCCGCATTGCCGAGACTCCGGCCGAAAGTGAAGCGTTGTGGCAGATCAGACGCTCCGTCTCCGCATCCTTACGCCGTGTTAATCCCGATAAATTCAATGAAGATATTTGCGTTCCCCGCTCAAAAGTTCCTGACATGATTCGTAAAATCGATAAGATCTCAGATACCTACGGAATTCCGATCGTCAACTTCGGGCATGCCGGTGATGGGAATATTCATGTCAACGTCATGATCGACAGTAAGGTTCCCGGCCAGAGCGAAAAAGCTGAAAAAGCCATTGAAGAAGTCTTTGCCGGTGCTCTTGAGTTAGGTGGAACCATGAGCGGTGAACACGGGGTTGGTATCATGAAGGCACCCTTTATCGAAATGGAACTTAGCCGCACCAGTATCGACTATATGAAAACCATCAAAAAAGCCCTTGACCCTAACAATATCCTTAACCCGAACAAAATGTTCCCTTGTGACAAATCCAGTGTCGCAACAACTCTATAATCAGGGGAGCGATGAGGTCTATGGTGAAACTGAGAAAACTCGAAGAATTCCGTGCTGAGATTGAACAGTGTGTCAAATGTGGCGGATGCCGTGCTCACTGCCCCGCTTTTGGCGCTGAGAAACACGAAGGGCGCGTCGCTCGCGGTAAGATTGCCTTGGCCGACGCTCTGCTAAAAGGAAATGTTGATCTGGAAGAACAATTCCTCCTCGACATGTCACAATGCCTGCTGTGCGGCAGTTGCTATTCACAGTGTCCAAACAAGGTCCATACTGAAGAAATCGTTGCGGCAACGCGGCGCGAAATAGCCGAACGTAAAGGGCTGTCAACCTTCGGGAAAGGGGTATCCACGGTACTCAAACATCAAGGATTGATGAATTTTCTGGCCAAAAGTGGCGGAACCTTTTCAAAGCTGTTGTTCAAAAAGATCCCCGAACAAAGTGGCCTGCGCCTACGCTTTCCCGCACCTTTCATCAGTTCAGACCGAACCCTACCACCAATTGCCACAAAACCATTTCGTGAGCGACACCCGGAGGTTATTCCCGGTCAACAGGGGCAACCCAAAGTACTGTTCTTCACCGGTTGCGGGATTAACTATATGTACCCTGACAGCGGCGAAGCGTTACTCAAAGCTCTCAAATTCCTGGGTGTTACCATCGTGATTCCGAAGGATCAGAGCTGCTGTGGCTTGCCTGCCGTTTCAGCAGGAGCGACCGCAACCGTTGAATCTTTGGCAAAAGACAATCTGGACATGCTGCGCAAACACGACTGCGACTATATTGTCACAGCGTGCGCCTCCTGCCATAGCGGCCTGACCCAGATCTACCCGGGAATGAGCAAAGATTTTGATCCCTATAAAGAAAAAGTTCGCGATATTTTTGTCTTTTTGGTTGAACAGGGCCTGCCGCAAAAACTTGCCGAATTACCCAAAGCTGCCACACCGGTCAAAGTGACGTACCATGACCCGTGTCACTTGCGGAACCACGGTATTACCAAGGAACCAAGAGCAATTCTCAAGGCACTGCCGCACGTCGACTATGTCGAAATGAACAATGCCGGCAGCTGCTGTGGCTTGGGCGGTACCTACTCGGTTTACCACTACGACACCAGCAAGAAAATCGGTGCCAAAAAAGCGACCAACATAGAGAACAGCGGTGCCGGGCTGGTTGCAACGGATTGCCCCGGCTGCATAATGCAACTGCAGGACAGCATTAATCATGCTGGAGGCCAGCAACAGGCTGTCCATATTCTTGATCTCCTTGCGGAGGCTCTGCCAGGTTAATCCCTGGCGGCAGCCTATGGGATATTAGCGCTACCACGATATTTGTTTCACAGGTGACGTTGTCCGATCATTTGCCCGTGGTGGTGGATTTTAATGTCGATGTCGCTGAGGATCAGCGTAAAGAAAAGCGTGATTCGTCCAGCTATGGTTACAGTCTTGAGGATCTTGATGCCGTGGGCATCCGGCCCTGATGTGGCCCCGCAGTTAGCAATCATATTTTTGTCAGATTCTTTGAGTAAACTGCATTGTTGTTGGTAGTGCCAGAAGGATCAATCCACATGTCGAATAGACCAGATTCTGAGAGAATCCGTCTACAGACCTCCATCTTTAAAAGAGAAGATCATTACCTGTCATTATTCCCTGAACTTTAAGCACTTGTTAGCCCAGACTAAAAGCTAACGAGAAAAAGCCAGTTTTTCACAAGGAGGGGGACCCTTGTCAATATCTGCTGCTCAGTCACGCCTGACCGTCCGGGTCGGTGGTGCTGATTATGCCGTCGTATCTGTGACCGGGCAGGAAGCCTTTAACCGCCCGTTTTCTTTTGCCCTAGAACTCGTCGTGCCCGGTTATCAGTCGCTCACCAACCAGTTGGGCAGCAGCGTTCGCATGTCGATGTTGGCGACCAGCGGTCAACCGCGCACCGTCTTCGGTCTGGTCACTCAGGTTGCTCATGTCATGGGCCTGCCCGATCAGCGGCAACTGTGGCGTCTGGAGGTAAGCTCACATCTGTACCGGTTGCAGCAGGTGAGCGATACCCGTCTGCTGCTCGATCACAGCCTGCCTGAGATTATTCAACGGCTGTGCAACCGCCATGGGCTTGATGACAATGCCCTGTTCTGTGACTGGGGACAGAGTTACCCGGCCCGGCCGACCACCCTGCAGGCCGGGGAGAGCGACTTTGATTTTCTCGCCCGCTTATGCAGTCGGCACGGCATCCTGTTCTGGTCAGCGGCCAGTGACGAGCAGGAAGTGCTCCATTTTGCCGACACGGCCAGCCATTGTCGACCGCTGGCGCGTCCGGCGCTTGAGTATCGGGCCAATGCCGGGCTGGATCATGATGCCACTGACAACGATGTGCTGACCATGGAACTGGGGGCGCAGCTGGTCAGTGACTGCTATCTGGTCCACGACGTCGCTGAATCAGCACCGGGACAGGCCCTGCTCAGCGAGCGCCAGCTGCCAGGCGCTGGCAAATCCGCTTATGGGACCACCTTGGTCTGCACTGGGCGCGGTGTGACCAGTACCGATGAAGCCAGTGCGGCGACCGAGTTGTTGGCCCATATCGGAGCAGCGCAACAGCAGAAACTGACCATCACCAGCCATGCCGTCGATCTGCGTGTCGGGCGCATCGTGCGCATTGATGCGGACCGTTTTGGCAGCGGCATCAGTGGCGATTACCTGATCACCGGAATGACCCATAAACTCCATCAATATGCCGGCCTCGGCCTGGGTGGCGACAGTGATTGCCCCTACAGCAACGCGGTGGTTTTGGTGCCGCGCGAAACACCTTACCGGGTGCCTGAAAGCAAACGCCCCAAAGTGCCCCTGGCGGTAACCGCACGCATAGAAAGCAAAGACCCAACAGCCCAACTGGACAGCGCCGGACGGACCCGTTACCGTCAGCATAACGACAGCCTGACAAAACCCTTCGCCCAGAACAGCATCTTCACGCGGCGCCTGCAACCCTATGGCGGCACCGGAAACGGCCATCAGCCCGGCTTCCACACCCCGCTGCAGGATGGTGCTGAAATTCTGGTCAGTTGCCTGAACGGCGATCCCGACCGCCCGGTAATTATCGGCAGCCTGCCCAACCCGGAAACCCCGTCCCCGGTCAGCGCCAGCAGTGCCGCCCACAATCGCCTGCGCAGCGCCAATGATCAGGAACTGTGTCTGGATGATACCATCGATGCCCCTGTCATCACCTTGCGCACCTTCGCCGGTCACAATATGCTGCACCTCAACGCCAGCAAGGCCGAACACCTGATCCGCCTGGCTACAGAGCAGGGCCTGGCCGAGTTCTACGCCAAACAGACCCTGAACACCACCAGTGGTGATACCCTGACCGAAACGGTCGGCAATAACCGCATCCAGGTGGTGGAAGACCGTCACCAGACCATCACCAACAGTGCCGAAATCCACCACCAGTCGGCTACCGACGTGCTGCTGCGCGGTGCCAACAATATCCAGCTTGAGTCGGGTGAAAATATCGAGTTCGAAGCCGGTAACGACATGCGTATCGATATCCGCGAAGCCATGAACATCAAGGTGGATGGCAGCTCCGCAGCCATCAATATCAACAGCGGCAGCATGATCCTCGATAGCAGAGGCGCCATCAAAATACAGGGGGATGGTGGTGGTGATATCTGCATCGGCCAGGCCGGTGGTGGCATCAAGATGGACCCATCCGGCAACATCACCCTGTTCGGCACCAACGTCAACTTTGCCGGAACCGTCAGCATGAGCGGCAAGATCAACATGGACGTCACCAGCCCGCCAAGTGTCAGTTTGGCCAGTGGTGTGACGGCGACGGCGGCCATTGGGATCGGCACCATGGAAGGGCAGGCCGGCCCAACCCCTGCACCCAACTGGGTCGAGCTTGAATACCTCTACGCAGATGGAAGCGGTGTCGCCGGGGCCAGTTATACGATCTATGATGATAGCGATAACGTCATTGCTGGGGGCGTGCTGGATAAGCAAGGGAAGGCATACGTCATTCTTCCCGCCGACAAAGAGGATATTCGCGTCGATTATGGTGGAGACCCAGGCGAAGTAGAACAGTTGGTCACCAGCGAACCCCAGCCTCACCCAGAAGAACAGGGGTGGTTTGAACGCATGACCACGACCCTCAAAGGCGCCTGGGATACCACCAAGGACGCAGCCGACTGGACCTGGGGCGCGTTACAGGGAGATTTTAACGAAGACGCCACCATCGGCCAGATTGCGACCAACGCTATTATTACCGCCATTCCAGTGGTTGATCAGGTGGGTGATGTGCGTGATATCACCGCCAACATCAAACTGCTGGTCTGGGATAAACGCTATAAGGAAGCCGCCATCTGGTTTGCCCTGGTCGTCACCCTGGTCGGTTTGATCCCCACCTTAGGTTCCCTGCTCAAAGGCGTGTTCAAACTCATCTGGAAGGGAGCCAAGCTAGACGAAGTTCTTGCTCTGTTTAACTACTTCATGAAGGGAAACGGTGTCAGCTGGCTCAAAGAGCTGAAAGCCGGCAAGCTGAAGGACTACATCGACGAAGCCGCACAATACGGGCATACAATCATGGACAAGGTCACTGACCTGCTCACCGACCTGAAATCCCATGTGCCACAGAAGTTTCAGAATATCCACGCCAAAATCCAGGACACCCTGATGAGCCTGCAAACCGTCAAAGGGCAGATCAACGCCCAGTTCGCCAAAGTCGGTGATGAGCTGGGGCTTAAAATTGGTAAGATGCTGGATGAAGGGGTGGAGAATAGTGTTCGTGGGAGTAGTCGGAAGACGTTGGCGAAGAAGCAGAGGGCAGTGGCGCCAAGCAATAGCTCAGCTGGCCCTAATCCAAATGTTGTCTCAGGACAAGGTTCACACGTAAAGATGGATGGTCACAAAATTTATGATTCAAACTATTCTGCTCTCAGCACTAACCCTAGTGCACAATACAGATTTTCAGATCCTACGTTTCGCTCGACAGGCGGCGATGTTTATTTTGGTGAAAATGTCGCAGTTTCATATTTTGAAGTGCGAAAGAATTCCTCCGGAAAATCCCTATTTGTTGGCGATGTAAAGATTGATAACATTTTGGATCTCACAGACCCTGATGTATTAAAAAACATGAATATAGATTATACCATGCTAACAAAAAGTGTTGACACGCCTATTCAGCAAAAATCAATTTACGGCTATACTAATAATGTCTCAAACCAAGCATACCAAGCTGGATATAATGGGATATTGTACGAAAGTAGCAGAAAATCGGCTGGAAACAATAAAGCATTAATATTATTTGATGGAAGATATAAACAGAGCGACATTGAATTAATCATGGATAGAAAGATATAAGATGGAAAATTATACTAAAAAGCCTGCGGCCCAACTATCTATACATCCAGCAAAAATTAAAGGACTCGAGAGTCATGGTTTATGTTACTTCACATACCATGATTCTGATTTCGTAGGAGCACAATGTAGTAAATGCAATACTATTGTATGGGCAAATGCTAAAATAAACAAAGTTCTCAATGAAAACAGGCCATTAAACATCAAGGGCTTCGGAAAGGAATACCAAGAGTATTACTTTGAAAAATTATCAAGATTTTTGAAAAGCTTGCCAAAATGCCCAAAGTGTGGAAGTCAATCTTTCGACAGATTCATCAACAATGTTAATTTTCCTAGACTTCAAGACGGAACAGATTTCGACGATTCCAAAGATGATATAGAGCTATCCTATTCAGATGCTAACAATATTCAAGTCTGGCTATTAAATGAAGATTGTTGAAATATTCAGTGATATTTGTACCAAACATTTTTTACAACCAACGAAATAACAATTTCCAGAACGTATACACATTTTTTGAATTTTTTTTGATCTTTGACACTCTACTGTAAAATCTTGATGGACTACATCGGCGAAGCTGCATGAGCTAGGTGGAGGAACCCAGATACAAATGACTATGCGCCCAAAAGATAGAATGCAGTATTTAAAGGTCGTAGATGTTAGATATTTATAAGGAGAGCACAGTGATGATCGCAGAGGATATCGATAATATTGAGTTGAAAATAGATTTGGAAAACGTAAGTGAATACAAGGTCTATAAGGACTTTGACACAATACTGGTACTCAACAATGAAGGTTGTGCTGATTTTATAAATGGATTTAGTTGTAAAGGTATATTGAAGTTTAAACAAGCTTGTATAGATGGTTTTGATTTTGAATATTTAACTAGTCACCATCGCTCTCCTTTGGCAGTTGTGTGTGGTGTTATAGATATCGAAAGTTCAAATGAGAGGTGGTCAGATTTTTATTTTTCAGTTGACCCGATTACAGGCAATTTAGAGAAGTTGTGTGTAGCGAGGTAAGAACGCTCACCAATGCCCAGATTACAGATTTTCAGCGTAACCGACGTAGCCAAATGGCTTCGGAAAGGCAGGAAAAATAAGCGAGAACGAAACCATGCCACCACAATGGCTGGCCACAAAACGGACACCCGGATGGTTTGGTCCAGAGAAAATCTCTCCCCATCCGTGCAATATCATTGACGTTGGCAGCAACAGATATTACCAATAAAGGAACTCCTTGCCGGGAGGCCAATCCCTGCATGGAAGGGGCGATGGGACTCCTCGAAAGTCCCACCGCCCTACCTCAAACAATGACGATGATCAGATGCAATTTAATCTGAAATTCTCATTCTTCTCTCTAACACATTGTGAGAATAACCTGCCAGTTTTTATCAACTCAATCTGGGAACTAACACCGCCAACATCAAACTGCTGGTCTGGGATAAACGTTACAAAGAGGCCGCGATCTGGTTTGCTCTGGTCGTCACCCTGGTCGGTTTGATCCCCACTTTAGGTTCCCTGCTCAAAGGCGTGTTCAAACTCATCTGGAAGGGAGCCAAGCTAGACGAAGTTCTCGCCCTGTTCAACTACTTCATGAAGGGGAACGGTGTCAGCTGGCTTAAAGAGCTGAAAGCCGGCAAGCTGAAGGACTACATCGACGAAGCCGCACAATACGGGCACACGATCATGGACAAGGTCACTGACCTGCTCACCGACCTGAAATCCCATGTGCCACAGAAGTTTCAGAATATCCACACCAAAATTCAGGACACCCTCAATAGCCTGCAGACGGTTAAAGGGCAGATCAATGCGCAGTTTGCCAAAGTTGGTGATGAGTTGGGGCTTAAAATTGGTAAGATGCTGGATGAAGGGGTGGAGAATAGTGTTCGAGGCAGTAGCCGGAAGACGTTGGCGAAGAGGCAGAAGGCGATTCCACCAGCGAGTCAATTACATAAATTATCAACCTGCTCAAAGCAAGAGCTACATAACTATCTAAGAAATATTGATCCCGATGCAGCAAGTGATTTTTTAAGAAATGACAGTTGGCCTTCAGATATCCAGATACCAAAAAATTCCATCGCGATAAGATCGGATGGTACGATTGATTGGGATAAGGCCAAAGGAGGAGGTTATGTTCATATTGGAAACAAACCAGACAAGCATAAATACATGCCTCAAGTTGGTGAGTTTATCGATCGTTACGGACCTCCTAATGGAAGATATACATCGCCTGTTATTAATGATAAACCGTACAGTTATGATATGAGGGCATTACCCTACCTAGAAGATCCTGCTATGTATCACAAGTATGAAGTAGTTGGAGATATGACAGATATTAAAAAATATGTCAATAATTGCAGTGACTTGTCCCTTAAAAAGGAAATCAATGACTTGGTTGATAACTATTATTCTGGAGATTATTCAAAAATAACTTCTTTCCAGGGTAAAATTGCGGCAGTAAACGGTTGGGGATCTGGAGGGGGGATTCAATACGAACTTGGTCTTTCCGTGGAGAAATTAGAAAAACTAGGAATTTTGAAAGAGGTGATATGAAATGAATATTTTAGAGGTAAAAAAGCACATCAAAATTAAAGATCTATCATGCGTAAATTTTTATAACATTGATGAGTTGAGGGAAGATCAAGTTGTTATCTGTAAAAGTTCTGATACGTGGTCAGTTTTTATTACAGACGAGAGGGCTAATCCAATTGATGGCTCATTCTTGACTTTTGATACGGAAGAAGACGCTCTGGACAATCTTATTAAACGAGCTGAATTCGTCGAAAAAAATATCCGCAAAAAAAAATAAAGTATAGTAGCAGGTCAATCTAACATTGCGATAGGAGAAAAATAGGGAAATGTCTCTACTTTCCCCTGACTGATTCACATTGCTGAACAAAGCCGCTAGCGCGGCGAAAAAAATCAGCTCACAATCGCCTGCGCACCTTTGCCAGACACAATATGCTGTCATAGACAGAGTTTTTCTAGTTGACCCAGGAACCGGGAGCCCAACTGGGTCGAGCTTGAATACCTCTACGCAGATGGCAGCGGCGTCGCCGGGGCCAGTTATACGGTCTATGATGATACCGATAATGTCATTGCAGAGGGAATGCTGGATAAGCAAGGGAAGGCATATGTCATTCTTCCCGCTGATAAAGAGGATATTCGCGTCGATTATGGTGGAGACCCAGGCGAAGTAGAACTGTTGGTCACCAGCGAACCCCAGCCTCACCCGGAAGAACAGGGGTGGTTTGAACGCATGACCACGACCCTCAAAGGCGCCTGGGACACGACCAAGGACGCAGCCGACTGGACCTGGGGCGCGTTACAGGGAGATTTTAACGAAGACGCCACCATTGGCCAGATTGCGACCAACGCTATTATTACCGCCATTCCAGTGGTTGATCAGGTGGGTGATGTGCGTGATATCACCGCCAACATCAAACTGCTGGTCTGGGATAAACGTTACAAAGAGGCTGCGATCTGGTTTGCTCTGGTCGTTACTCTGGTTGGTCTGATCCCCACCTTTGGTTCCCTGCTCAAAGGCGTGTTCAAACTCATCTGGAAGGGAGCCAAGCTAGACGAAGTTCTCGCCCTGTTTAACTATTTCATGAAGGGGAACGGTGTCAGCTGGCTCAAAGAGCTGAAAGCCGGCAAGCTGAAGAACTACATCGACGAAGCCGCACAATACGGGCACACGATCATGGACAAAGTCGCCGCTCTGCTCACCGACCTGAAATCCCATGTGCCACAGAAGTTTCAGAATATCCACGCCAAAATTCAGGATACCCTGAATAGCCTGCAAACGGTCAAAGGGCAGATCAACGCCCAGTTCGCCAAAGTTGGTGATGAGTTGGGGCTTAAAATTGGTAAGATGCTGGATGAAGGGGTAGAGAATAGTGTTCGTGGCAGTAGCCGGAGGACGTTGACTCAAAAGCAAGTTGCAATATCCCCCACCTCAAAAGTCAGTTCAGATTTTTTGAGGGAAAAAGATCCCATACTTGTGAGGTATGTAAAGCATCCAGATTTTGGAGCTTTGACTGAGGATGAAGCTATTGCACTATATGCTTATACTTCTAATCATTATATATCCATAAACCCTCTTATGAGATCCGGGGACATTGTCACCTCCCCTTGGGGAGCTGTATCAGAAACTGCGTCTGAAGCCTTAAATACGCTATCAAAGACTGATGGTCGAGTACATCAAGGATATGTTTATAGAGGAATTTCTTTAACCGATGAGGAAGTTGATGCTATTTTTGGCGGTGATTTGTTTATTGATCAGGCTTTTTTTAGTACCGCCGCGGAAAAATCATCAGCTTTTGAAGGAAATGTTCAAATAAAAGCATACTCAAAAACAGGAGTTATTGTTCAAGAACTGTCAATGGTTCCATCTGAAAAAGAGGATTTATTTAAGCCAGGTACACCATTCAAAATAATATCCGTTAAGAGTTTAAGCTATGGTACATGGGAAATATTTCTCAGTGAAATTTAAAACGAATTGGAAATAGATTATGAAGTACAAATTTTATAGTAAAGAATATATGTTTCCATTGATTTCTAATCATATTGTTGAAGATTACCAAGAAGATCACTCATGGGTAATTGATTATTTAAGACATAGGGTTATTTTTGAGGAAGATGACATTGACCTTCCAAATGATTTACTGAGTAAATGGAAACAACCATTTGATGAAAAAGCTGACAGGTTTAGAGGTGCTCTTTTAGGTTTGGCTATCGGAGATGCAGTAGGTACCACCAATGAGTTTAGTGAGCCGGGAACGTTTCAGCCGATTAATGATATGGTTGGCGGAGGTCCATTTAACTTAAAGAAAGGTGATTGGACTGATGATACAAGTATGGCTTATGCATTAGGGCAGAGCTTGATTTTACGTAATGGGTTTGATGCTGATGATCAAATGGACAAATATTTAACCTGGTATAGGCATGGTGCTTTTAGTTCAACAGGTAAATGTTTTGATATTGGCAGTACTGTACGCGAAGCTCTTGAGTCCTATGAAAAGACAGGCAATCCTTATTCTGGAAATACTTCTCCTGATACTGCGGGTAATGGATCCTTAATGCGACTGGCCCCTGTCCCTTTATTCTTCTACAATGATCTCGATAAGATTTTGTACTATGCAGCAGAAAGCTCAAAATTAACTCATGCCGCAAGTGAAGCCATTGTGTCTTGTCAATTATACGCTTATTTGATTTTTATGGCTTTGGAAGGTAATAAGAAAAATGAAATTTTAGATATGTCACGTATTCCAAGATCTTTGTTTCAAATTATTGAAAAAGAACATAGAGTTTTAGATATTGTAAAAGGGAGTTATCGAACAAAGATACGCAGTGAAATACAACCCTCAGGTTATGTTATTCATAGTATGGAAGCAGCTCTTTGGTGTTTTTATAACTCTGAGTCGTACAAGGAGGGAGTTTTGTTAGCTGCAAATATGGGAGGAGACGCAGACACCATTGCAGCAATCTATGGCCAATTGGCAGGTGCATATTATGGTGAACGTGCTTTACCTGCCGAATGGGTAATGGATCTTACTCGCCAATATATATTTTTTATTCAAGCCCAAAAAATGCTTGAGCATGCAGGCTTGGTGTAATTCTGATTAAGGTAAGTAAAACTTATCAGGTACTAACCGTTTGCAATTGAAGGGGATATGAAACAACTACTTTTTGTATTGATTGCCAACACTGCTATTTTCCGCAAGTCCTGCGAGGGTTTTCAGAAATCTGTGTCAGGTTTATAGGCTGAGATATTTTTGCCGACCTGGAAAATGGATGGTCCGCTGAATCAACGTCAAATTCGAGTTCTGGATCGGATGTGTCCAGCGCTCGAATGTCTTGGGAGCTGCATCCATGTAATTGGGGTCATCCCTGCCCCCTATGTTAAAACATAGGGGAGGAGACTATTTACGTTTTCTGAAATCATAGGAGTAAGTAAATGAGTAACGAAGCCACCCTTCTCGATGACCGCCAGAGGGACAATGACCGCCTTGTCTCCTGTCAATTATTGGACCTGCACATGTTTAAAAGCTAAAGATTATCAGCTCACTGAAGCATAATTCATGGCATGTTGCTGTCACCAAACCATGTGTTCCAAATATTCTGGAAAGTTCCATCCTGTTTCAGGGCATCCAGATTGTTCTGCCACTGGTCGACGACAGATGCTGGGGTTGTGAGGCTGAAAGCGACATAGCCTTCATGATAGGTTTCTTCAAATTGCTTAACGATCTGTTCTCTTGGAGTCGAAGTTGCATCACATAGCCAGTTGATACCCTCATCGTATATAAACAGGGCGTCCACTTCACGGTTCAGCAACTGTTTAAAAGACTCAAGCGGGGAAAAAGAGGTAGCGACAATGTTGTTAAAGCCTTTGGCAACCAGGTAATCATGGGTATACCAGTTCCTAGGAGTGGCGACAGAAGTTAACGCTTTGGCTTGTTCCAGATCTGTGATCGTCACACCAGCATCGCTTAACGTATAAAAACTGCCCGTTATTGTTGCGATAGGACCAACCCATTGAAATAGGTCCTCCCGCTCTGCGGTGCGAGCGGTCGTAAACAAAGCACTGTTCGGCAAGTATTGCACCGTCGCATAAGCATCCTGCCAGCCGGTGATTTTTATCCCTGACGTGTAGTCAGTGCGGGATTGAATGGCATGAACAATGGAAACGGATGAGCCCTGAATATTCGGATCGATAATCGAGCCGCTATAGTAGTTAAATGGTGGCGCCACTTCGGTAAACAGCTGCAGCACATCAGGCGCCAAGGTTTCATTGGCGTCAGGAAAGTATTGCTTAAGGATAGCAAGGGTTTCTTTGGTTTTGATCAGACTGTCAAGACTGTTCTGAACAGCGGTAACTACGGCATCATCAACGTCCTGAGAAAAAGCAATATAATAAAAAACTGACTTATAGCCAAAGCAAACATCAAAATCATCGGTAAAGGAGAATTGGCCCTGAACTTTATAAGCAAACTGTTTTCCGTCGCTGGCAAGGGCAACAACCTGATTGCTCAATAAGGCCGCAACAGCTTCGTCATAGGATGAATAATACACCAGGTTATCAAAACCGAGATTTTCCAGCGTCGTTGTCTCAAGCCATCCCGTGACAACAGCGATGGAATCGAGGGCTTTTGTCCCATCCAGCCCCAGAGTTGACCCTAATCCTGTTGCCTTTTTTGAAAAAACATAATAACCAGAGGAACTCGTCGGACCGGCCCACTTGAAAAGATCCTGCCGCTCGGCCGAATAGCCGATGCCCAACAGGGCGCGATGTGATCCTGTGAGGGTTTTATCATAGGCATCTCTCCAGTCATTTTCTACCTCAACGACATAATCGATACCCGCCTCGTCCATGGCCGCCTTGGTGGTATCCACGTCAATACCGACAACATCACCATTCTGCGTAAAACTGTTCGGACTCATTTCAACCACTGAAATGGTGATCGGTGTTGATGAGTGGTCTGAGCTGTCACCGCAGCCTCCCAAAAACAGGCTCAACAACAAAAATAATGAGAAAATACATTTGCTTTTCATAAACATCTCCAGAGCAAGAACACGTTAAAATAAATCTCTTCAGATCATGAAACCAACCTTCAGAATTCGAATCATTTGGTCATTGCAGCCGTCGCTTGCGCGACATCTGGAAACGCGTCCAGGATCGAAAGAAAGCCACTGACCTGAAAGACTTCACGGATATGTTCAGCCATTCCGGCTAAGGCAAAGGCCCCCTTGGCGCTCTTGACCCGCTTGGCAGCCATCAGAATGACACGCAATCCGGCGCTGGAAATATAATCGAGCTCAGCAAAATTAATGACCAAAGAAAGAGTGCCGGAGCTGACCTGGGCGAGAAGGTCAGCTTCAAAAGCCTTGGCGGTATTGCTGTCGAGACGTCCCTGGGGTGAAATAATAGTCACCGGTCCTGCGTGTGTTGTGACAATACTCATCTGCTATCTCCTGTTGATGAAAGTTGTTGATCCGGGCGGCATCTGTTTGCCCCGGTCATGACAGTTTTTTACCAAAGGTTAAACAATTCCATACGCCATCGCGCTGGTAGGCGTAGATGTCCATCATCTCTTTGAGAAAATGGACACCCAATCCGCCGATCACGCGGTCTTCAAGTGCGGCCTTCGTATCTGGGGGCGGAAACTCAAGCGGATTAAACGGCAGGCCCTGATCGCGTAGCTCAGCGCGCAACCAGCCATCCTCCTGCCACAGACGCAGACTGAATTCATGCTGTTCATCGTGTGGATAAGCATAGGAAATCACGTTGGTCACCAGCTCATCCATAACCAGATTGAACTTGAAGATGACAGCCGGAGGCAATTCCAGTTGTGCACCAAAGTCATCTATCGCGGCGCTGAGTTTTTTCAGCTCACTGATATTATTGGTCAAGACTATGCTCAGTTGTGGATTGCTCATGCGCCGACCTCCGTCTGTTCCCCGTAGACAAGACACAGGCTGGTGATATCGTCGGATTGGGGCACACCGCGGCTGAAGTGATCTACAGCATAAAAAACCGTATCAACCTGTTCTTTTGCATGCCATCCCACACAGGATTCAAGCAACCGCTTCAGGCGCTCCTCACCAAATTCCTCAGCGGCAGAATTGAAAGCTTCTGTGACTCCGTCGGTGTACAGATGCAAAGCATCGCCGGAATTCAACAGTATCGACTCTTCCTGATAGGAAATTGCAGGAAAAACACCGAGGGCCATACCATTGGTTGTCGCTACTGGTGTTGCTGTTGACTGATGGACATGATACGGCGGGTTATGACCTCCGTTGGCATAGACCAGACGGCCGCTGTCAAGTTCCAGAATGGCATAGAAAACCGTGACGAACAGCTCCAGCGGATTTTCCGCGCAGAGCTTGTTATTGACCCGTTCCAATACCTTGCCGGGGGACGCGCCATCAAGGGCGGTTGTATGCAGTTCGGTGCGTGCCACTGCCATAAAAAATGCTGCCGGGACCCCTTTCCCCGAAACATCGGCCACCAGTATGCCAACATGGTTTTCATCAAGGACAAAGGTATCGTAAAAATCGCCACCCATCTCCCGCGCGGGGGTCATCCGAGCAAAAATTTCATAGCCAGCATGGCGGGGAAACTCGTTTGGCAGAATAGCCAATTGCAGAGCCCTTGCCACCTCCAGTTCATCCTGTAGCAGCTGATGAGCCGAGGCCAACTGATGATTCTTCTCTTCCAGTTCGACGGTGCGCTCTTGCACCTGACGATCAAGCTCTTCCTGACGGGCAAAAACCTGAGCAGCCATGTTGGTGAAGGTGCGGGCCAGCTGTCCCAGTTCATCTTGACGAGCACTGACCACATCCAGCTGCCCGGCTTGATAGGTGGAATACTGAACAGCATTGGCCGCTGCCGACAGCGTCATGACCGGTTGGACCATGCGCTGCCCCAGAAGCAGGGCACAGAGTCCGCCGCTGAAGGCGATAATCAGACCAACCAGAATGGCGATATTCCGCAGCCTGCCGACCGCCTGCTGCATCTCACTTGTCGGCAGACGCACCAGGGAGACCCCGACCGGCTGGTCAGTCCCGCCGGGAACGGGAGCCATGACAGTCAGATAGTCGTCCGTGAGAAAACTCATTGGCTGATTGGCGCGGAAAACAGCTTCCATCGCTTTTAATTCACGTTGATCCGGTTGCCGGGTCACGCCATCGGCTGCCAGGATCGAACCATGGGCAATCGTCTCCATCTTCGGATCAACAACCCAAATGGCGTCCACATCTCCGGCACTGACCAGGTGCTGAATCATGTACTCCAGACCAATCCGATTGTTGAGATCTTCCAACAGCTGGGCATGGTATCCCACTTCAACAATCCGTGGTTTATCGACACCGGTCACGCCGACATATTTGTAAACCAGGTCATCCAGTTCACGTTTGCGGGCCGGCTGGATCACCACCTGCTTCTCCCCTGTCAACAGTGGCCAGAACTCGGAAGCCTGGGGTTGCAGTGCGGGATCAGAACTGAAGGTAAAAGGCAAACCGCTGTTGCTTATGTAGGCGCTTCCGGACGGATCCGTCACCCAGAATTCATCAATACTGGTTGTCTGACTGATGTCTGTCAGGCGTTGACTGATCTGACCGGGGCTCATCCCGGCCTGCTCGGCGGCGGCAACAAAATATGCGGTTAATGTGGCCTGGCTGACCATCTGGCCAGACAGAACATCTTCAACCTGCTGTGGGATCGACACCGCAGCGCCGGCACTGCGAGCCAGCAATAGAGCGACCAGAGTCCCTTCTGTCTCGGCGGTTTCCAACAACTGCTTTTTGGCCTTCCAGCCAAGAACTGCTGCGGTCAAGGCAACGGCAATAATCAGCAGAGCGGTGGTAAAAAGGGTTAATCGTTGTTTAAAGCTCATTACACATCCTGGCAGCAGTCGGTTTAGTTGAAAAATATGCGTCTTGAGTCAGCACATAGCGATCAAGTTCAAGACTCAGTTCAGGGGTTGACCTTTCCAGTGAATCGCGCTGAGCCGGTGACAACTGAAGAATGCTGACCTGTGAATCGGCCCAAAGATCACAGGCGAAGAAGACCTCGAGAAACTGAGCCTGAGGATATAGAACCGCCCCGGCAGTTTGTTGCCGGGCCACCGTTCCCTCCCCAGACTGTTCACTGACCGTCCCAGAGACAAGCAGGAGCAGTCCGCCAACCACCTGATCCTGACAGCCAATAGATTCACCGGCCTGAAAGTGAACACAGGTGGCGCAAGCAGCGAGTCGCTCAGCCAGCGATTCCGCCCACTCCTGACGTTCCAGCTGGAGCAGCATGTCATCGGCAGCTAGAGCAAAGAGGTCGTCCCTGGAGGCGGCACGCTGAGCTGACATGGATAGGTGTGCATCTGCCAGCAGCGTATTTTCAACAGCGATCAAAGCCTGTTCCAGGTGATCGGCCAGATGCCCATGAAGAGTCGGGAGATCCTCTTCCAGGGCTTTGGCGAGAGCCTGAGGCGGATGGACCAGATAGGTTGCGGTGCCGCTTTTCGCTACGGCCTGAAGCAGCCGGTGGAAATGTTTGGCGGCCGAGATGTCAATTCCGGAAACTGCTGAAAAATCAAGAATCAGAAAACCGGTATCCGCAGGCAGGTCGGCACGCAGCTTGTCGACAAACAAACACGCCGAACCAAAAAAGAGATAGCCCTTCAACTGGTAACAGATTGCGCCCTCCCCGACCTGTTGCAACAGATGGCGATCAGGGATAGTGCGCGGTTTTGTGCTTTTCAACCGGCGGAGATCCCGTGGCGAGTCAACAACGGCTACCCGACTGAAACGCACGACAAAAATCAGCAAAGTAGCCGCAAGGCCAACCATTATCCCGGCCAGGAAACCACTCCAGATGATGACAATCGCAATGACAAGAATCAGGCTGTAATCGATTTTCGGCATGCGGTTGTATGTGTGGACAAGCCAGTCCCACAGAAAAAACAGACCGATCAACGACAGAAAGGCTCCCAGTACAGGTTTGGGAAAGAAGGCCAATACCTGACCACCCGCAAACAGAACAAAGGCGACAACCAGGGTTGAAATCAAGCCACAGATGCGCGATAAAGCACCCGTGCGCACCCCGAGCATTGACAGTGAAAGGGAGGTATAGCCCGGCGAAGATCCTCCTGCGGCAGCCAGCAGGTTAGCCATTCCCAGGGAACGAAATTCACGGTTCAGATCAATATCTTCATTCGCCGAGATTTCAACACCACTGATATTCAGAAGCATCCCTAAAATGGCAATCAGCACCACACTGCCAGACAAGGGGAGTTGTGATACGACGATATCCCAGTGGATCTGGGTCAGTGAATTCAGAGAAAAAACCGGCCACAGCCCTTGAGTCGGCAAACCAGACACAAGATAGCCCAGCGCCCTGGCCTGATCGAGAGACAGATCACAGAAAAAGAATGCCAGGTAGTACGCCATTGTTCCACCGAGCAGAGCCACTGGCAAAATCAGGAAATGCGACCAGCGCTGTAGAATCATAAATAGGATTGAGGCAAACGCAAGACCAGGAGCCCATTTGAGGACAATGTCCAGTGCTATAAAAGCGCCAAAGGAGGATGGGGCAACGCCACACATCACGGAAAGGCCCCCGACAAACAGAAACCAGCCGGAACCGGCCAGAAATCCGCCAATGACCGGGTAAGGCACAAAACGGAACAGATTAGCCAGCTCAAAGCGACCGACCAGATAAAACCCCAGACCGGTCAGGCAAGACGTCAGGGCAAGAACTGCAACCAGCGTCATAAAGGCCGCTTCACTGGACACACTCAACAAACCGGCTACGACGGTCGAGGCGGCAACGAGAGTGGCAGCCGGAGCATCCTGGGCGACACTGACATGGGTCTTCAGGCCACTCGTCAACAGCAGCACAACACCCATGGCGCAAGCTCCGAACAGCGTCAGTCCCGCCGCCCTGGTGGCGAATCCCGACATCTCACCGGCAAAAATCATGGCCGCAAAAGATACCGCCACGATCACGAGCAAAATCCCGTTGATGACTCCGGTAAACAGTGCCGGGAAGACCTTGTCCGAATGAAAATCACGGATTATTTCAGATAACACATTTTCTTTACTCATTGATGTTGCCCAGGTTCATTGGCCAGGGTCAAAGTGAGTCGATTGCCCTTTTGCGTCCGCTCCCAGTTGATCGCGTGAACCAGCCCCTTGATCAGGGTCTGAGACAGATCATCTTGCACCTGGGCCAAATCGAGGAAATTCCCTTCCCTGTTATTGTCTTCAAAGATCAATTCAAGGCGATGATTCATCTCCGAATATGAGAGGGTCAGCGCAAGCGGAGTCCGATCCGGCAATGAAAAGTATAGAGTGATGCACTCTTCGATCAGCAAAAGAGTATTGTTGTTCATTGTGCGGGTAAAAAAATGTTTATCGCAGAACTGTTCAATCTGGCCGTTCATGGCATAAAAGTCGAAGTTCAATGATGGAATCTGATATTCCAGAATCCGGATGCGTTGAATAAATCTCCGCGTTTTTTCCTTTTGCGGGCACTCAAAGATCTGCTCTGGAGGGCCGTCTTCGTAGATGATACCTTCTTCCATATAGAAGACCCGGTTGGACACCTGGCGGGCAAAGTCCATTTCGTGGGTGACAATAATCATCGTCATCCCTTCGCGCGCCAGGCGTTTGATGACCGCCAGGACTTCGCTGACCATGGTTGGGTCAAGAGCTGAGGTCGGCTCGTCAAAGAGAATGATCTCAGGGTTCATCGACAGGCAGCGGGCGATCGCCACCCGTTGTTTCTGGCCACCGGACAGTTCGCTGACCAGGTTCCCTGCTTTGTCGGCCAGGCCAACCATGCTCAACAGCTCCAGTCCTCTTCGCTGCGCTTCACAGGTCTGCATTTTTAGTAGTTTGACCGGCCCCAGGGTAAGGTTGTCGAGAACGGTCAGATGGTTGAACAGGTTGAAGGACTGAAACACCATCCCCATCCGCTGACGCAGCTTGGCGGCATTGTTTTTCGGATTGAGGATGTCCTGGCCGGCAACGTATACTTCACCCGAGTCGGGACGGTCGAGCACATTGATGCAGCGCAGCAACGTACTCTTGCCCGTGCCGCTGGGGCCGATGACCGAAATAACCTCCCCCTGAGTAATGACCGCGTTGACATCTTTCAGTACCTGCAGGTTGCCATAGCTTTTAGCCAGATGCCGGATTTCGATCATGACAGGCTCCCGTAGCTCTTGCCTTTGGGCTCAATCTTCACTTCAACACGGTTGAGGATCAGCAGCAGGCTGTAGGAGATCAGAAAGTAAAGGATGGCGACCATCACCAGCGGAAAAAAAGCGTCAAAGGTACGGCTGCGGATGATGTCGCCAGCTTTAGTCAGATCCTGCACGGCAATATAGCCGACAATGGAGGTCATTTTGACCAGGCTGATCATCTCCCCCTTATAAACCGGCAGGATATGGCGCAGGGCCTGGGGCGCGACGATAAAGCAAAACGTCTGTACCCGGCTGAAGCCCATGGCGATACCAGCTTCCGTCTGCCCTTTATCAACCGCTGCTATGCCACTGCGATACATCTCCGAGACATAGGCGGCGAAATTGACGCCAAAGGCCAGAATGCTCACCAGCAGCGGATCAATATTGACCGCTGCAAAAATGACGTAGAAGGTCAGCATCAGCAGCACCAGGATCGGTGTTCCGCGGACCAGGCCGATCAGCGCCTTGGCCGGCAGCTGCAGCCAGGGAGAACGCTGCATGCGCAACCAGGCGATAACTGCCCCCAGCAGCGTGCCGAAGATAATCGCAAAGACAGAGATCAGAGCCGTCGTTTTTAGCCCGTCGACTATGATCAGATAGCGGTCTTCATAAATAATGTTGCTGTAAAAACTGTCTGTCAGCGCGCCCCAAATTGATGATTCCTGCGCTGCCACAGAAGGTGCAGTCAAGCCGCCAGTTATCAGAATCGCACTCAGAAATACAGCAACACAGAAGGCTTGTCGCAGTCGTTGCATTTGGTCTCCCTGGTGAAGAAAGGTAAACATGTTAAAGCGTGTCGGCCGTTGCGTGGCCAACATTGCGGGCCAACTGGTGAATGTTCCAAACGATGCGTTCAAACAGCTGCGTCACCCGCAGCAGCACAGCCTGACTGTCGCTCGTTGTCATTCGCGCTGAATCGCGTCGCGCCTGGCGCAGCCCCTTCATGATGCCACCGCGATCCAGAGTAAGTTCCAGCAGGGTCTGCACCTTGTCGTGGTCAGCCGCGCGCAGTAGGTCTTCGCACAGCCCAACAAGCAGGTCCAGACTTTCGGCAAAGGTTGCATAAAGCGAGCTGTGACGTTCCAGCTCCGGCAAACGTTCAACCAGTTCGTAGAGCTGTTCTTCCAGTTGTCCCAGCAGTTCGATCTCGGTTTTCAGATGGAGGATTGCTTCGCTTGACTCTGCCGATAGAGGTTGCTCCAGGCATTCTTCGACAAAATATTCAATTTCTCCCCGCAGCAGGGCAAAGGACTGGTGGCGTTCCACAAGCTCCAGTTTGATGGTGGGTCCCTGCGGTCGATGCAGGTGGCCAAGGTAGGGGCTAAAATGTTCCAGCAGACGGTGTTGTTCGTTACGAATCAGCTCGGGAAGTTCGGCCCCGTTGCCCGGCTCGACATGCAGCAGGTGCACCAGCCGGGTCCATTCTTCCTGTGGCCGGGCCGGCCAGTAGCGCTGCAGCAGCGAGACCAGCAGTGACAGGCCCAGTGACAGTAGAATGGCGGCGCTATAGTTGAGCAGCAGATAAACAAGGGTCAGCTGAAACTCTAGCTTTGCAGCAAAACTTGTTGCCAGCGCTTTAACCAGTGGCATGCCCGCATACACTTCAAGATAGAACAGCGGTAGCAGCACGACGACGGCAAACAGATTGAAGACCACCTGCCCCATGACCAGTTGCTTGGGGCTACCACGCAGGTGGCTTGACAGAACCCAGGTCAGCAGACTGCTGCCAGCATTGGCACCATAGATGATCATAATGGTCTGATTGATGTTCAGCACGCCGGATGTGGTCATGGTGATGGCCAGAATGGTAATGGCTGTCGAAGACTGACAGATCATCGTTAACAGGGCACCGATGAGCAGCGCCAGTAAATACGAATCCGCGGCACCGGCCATCAGCTCGCCAAACCAGGGCTGTTGTGCAAAAGGAGCCGCACCCGCCTGCAGCATCTGCAGACCGAATAATAGCAGGGCCAGTCCGAACAGCAGCCGCAACTGCTTGCGGTAGCGCTCCAGGCCAGAAAAAATCAGCGCAACGCCACAGACTCCCAGCACATACAGGGTCACGAGGTCAACCTTCAGGAAGGCCACGAACACCAGCATGCCAATCCCGGCGTTGCCCCAGAGAATAACCGTGAGCGCATTGCGTACCTGCAGCAACCCGCTGGCGACCATGCCTGACATCAGCAGCGATAGCCCGCTCATCGACTGAAACAAGGCGCCCATGATAAAGCCGGTGACCCCGCTGTACCATGGATTCTGCGCCCTAAGTGACAGCATCCGGCGTAACTTGCGGCCGCTCAGGTCCTGCAGCGCAGTCGTCAGTACCCCAGCACCGAAAAAGAACAGCCCCAGACCGGCCAGAATTTTGCCAATGGCTAACACCATAGCTTCAGCCGCTAGCGCCGTGGCAATATGGCTGTGCGGTCGGCAGCATCATTGCCGCACCAACGCAGCGATACCACCTACATAATAAGGGGAGGAAAACAGAACCTTCTGCTTGCGTTCTTCCGAAATAGTGATACATGCCCCGATCATGTCGACCTTGTTGCTCATCAGTGCCGGAATCAGCCCGCCGAAATCCATGTCGACAACCTCCAGCGTCATCCCCAACTGACGGGCAACGTAGTGAGCGAGTTCCAGATCGAAACCAACAACCGCCTGGCCCGGTCCGACAAAGGAAAATGGCTCGGTAACAGCGGCTGTTCCGAAGCGCAGGATACCGTTGCTTCCAGACAAGGGAATTTGCGGCATTGGTGCGGGAGCACCTTGTTCAGGAAGCCAGCGCTTGAGCATCTGGTCATAAGTTCCGTCCTGCTTCAGCGTCGCCAGAACCTGGTCGATCGCCTGCTGCAGAGTCTCTTCTCCCTTGCGCACGGCAAACCCGTAATTGTCGACGGTAATCATGCCGGGGAGCACCTTCAGCCCTTCATTTTTGGCGGCGATATTGCGCAGAATCGGCTCATCATAAGCCGCCGCATCGGCCTTCCCGTTTTTGACGGCAAGACAACCATCAAGGACACTGTTGTAGTATTGAAATTTGGCCTGAGGGTATTTGCTCTGCACCAGCTGATCGGCGATGGTCCCTGTAGGAACGGCAAATTCCTTGTCTGCCAGCTGATCCAGGCTGATTACGGTTTCGCGCTGACTGCAGGCGCTGAACAGAAACAGCACGACCAGCAGGTAAACCGTCGGCCACACGACATTTTTTACTTTGTTCAACATGGTTGTATTCCTTCCATTTTGTGATTGTTCTCAGTGCTCAAATTTAAATACAACTTCGCTTTTGCCGCTCTTTCGGCGCACCTTGATATCGTCGGCATAAAACTTGACTAAAAAACCTGCCAACCGGCGGTGCGCATCGTCCGATTCCAACAGTTCCTCCGGGGTCGGCTGGCGAGCGTCCAGGAGCAGACTCTCCCCGTCATGGGTGAGCACCAGACCTAGCTGCAACTCGTCGAAAGTCGCTTCAAGCCTGACATCCCCCTCCGGGGCTAAACCATCAAGATACTGGCTGACGGCCGAAGCGGCCTGCCTGAGCACCTCTGGTCTGGCGCCCCATTGCCCGCCCTGGTTACCGAAAAAGTCAAACACCTGCTGGCTGATATCTTCGTTGTGGTCAATCACCACAGTTGCGCGCAGATGGATCCCGATCCGGAAAATCAGGTTAAGAATTACAGCGGAGAGAGCTCCGACCGAGAGCGACGAAGAGAAGACCACTCTAAGAAGGGGCGGCAAAGGCATAAAGGCTTCGGGGACCATGTCGGCCAATAAAGAGAAGATCAGGGACAGGCCAATAACAAAGGTCTTGCGGCTGTCGCTCATGCGTGACATGACAATCTGCATCCCGGCGACAATCATGAAGCTGACGGCAAAAATCAGGGTTGCTCCGACAACCGGACGCGGCATGACCGCCAGAACAAAACCAAGCTTCGGGAAAAAGGCCAGCGCAATCAGGATAGCGGCAATGAAATAGGAAATTCTACGGCTGGTCGCACCGGTGGCAATTGACAGGCCGATGTTGGCCGATGAACTCGACTGCCCCATGCCGCCAACCACACCCGCAGCCAGACACCCAACAGCATCGGCCAGAATTCCGCGGCGAATGTTCTGCATATCCGGTCGCTTCCAGCTGCTATCATTGATTTTCTGGCAGGTCGTCAAATCTCCCACTGTTTTCAGGGACGAGCAGAGAACGGCAATCAACAGCGGCAGCGCCAGGCTGATATCAAATGCCCAGCCGGGGTGATACTGGAAAGGAATCCAGAACAGCGGACCAGCTGTAGCCATTTTGAGGTCGTTAACAGTTAAAGCACCAAAGGCAACGGCAATTAGATAACCGGACACCATGCCGATCAACACGCAGAACAGCTTCAACTTGCCTTTGGTCCAAACATTCAACGCCACCATGATCGATAGCGTCAGTCCACCAACCCAGAGGGATTGGGGGTTGATGCGCAGCTCCTGGTCGAGGCCCAAAAAGCTACTCCCCGCAACCTTGATCACGGTGATACCGACCAGAGAAATAATCAGCCCGGTCACCTCGGCCGGAAACAGAAAACGCAAACGATGAAGTACCCGTGAGAAAAGCGCCTCAAGCAGCCCGGCGAACAGGTTCAGCCCAAACACAAGAGGCAGACCACCGGTCTTGGCGGCAATGATTGAGGTCGCCAGAAAGGAAGGTCCGCAAACCTGAGGGCAGAGGTAGCCACTGCCAATACGGGGCAGCGCTTGCACCAAAACACCGATTCCACCGGCCAGCATCGACATGCTGACCATAAATGCGGCCTGCTCAGTTGTTCCGCCGATTTCACGCACCAGCATGACGGGAAAGACAAAGGCAATGGCAATGACCGAGACATGCTGCAAACCCAGAAAAACGCCGATAATTGACGGAATCCTGTCGTTCAGTGCGTAAATGATGTTGGAGGGTCGCATGGCAGATTATCCTTATGCACGTGGTACGAACGGTCACAACGAGTGAATTTTCTCCTTGCACTGCAACGTAAAATGACAAAGTCGAACGAAAGTCGCCCTATTGGAAATTTTTATTAAATTTTTTCTAAAAATACCGGACTCCGGACGACTTTTATTTGACTTTGTCCCTGTAGAGTTTGTGCCAAACAGGATGAAGAACATATGCTCAAAAGGAGATAACGATGACAGACAAGACGTTGTTGAAAATTTTTCTGATTTTACTTTTTTCTTTAGCTCCGCTGATCGCTTCCGCAGACACCTTTCAGGGGCCATTTACCCAACTGGGTATCTCCGTTTCCAAGACCAAAACGCAGGTCGATTTCCCCAATTGGTTTCGCACCGATATTGACGACACCAGCGTCAACGGCAAAGTGACCGCCGGCTACGCCCACAACTTCGGCCGCTTTGCCCTAGCCGGGCAGCTTTACTATACCCTGGGCAAGCAGGAGTCCGGCAGCACCACCCAGCGCTATCATGAGAGCGAAGAGGTCAGCACCCTGTCCTTTGAGCTCAACAACAGCTGGGGAATCGAGCTGCAACCGGGGATCGTTTTTAACGACACGACCCTGATCTATCTGAGTATCGGCTATGCCCGTACAACCGGCGAATGGGTGCTGACCCGTCCCTATTATCAGGATCACTATTCCGACCACGTCGATTTTGACGGCTACAGTCTGGGTGCAGGCATCAAGCAGCAGCTGACATACATCAGCCCTCACCTGTATGCTTTTGCCGAGGTTCAGAAAACCTGGTACGAAGAAGAGGCCGCACCGGCAACCATTGCACAAAGCTCATTTGTCGATTACTACAAACCAGAGCTGTTACAGGCCACAATCGGCATCGGCTGGCACTTTTAATGGTTTTCAAAAAGTCTGTTTACGCGTGGAGGATTGTCGGAGTCTCCACACATTGAGAAACGCAAGAGTTTTTAAAAATTGGGTTGAGTGAAATGGGACTCAAATACGTAGAAAGATCTATAATTTCGTAAGTTTTATGACAAATGCCCCAGGACATGTCCAGGGGCATGACTGCTTCAAATTGCGGACCTGTTCAAACACATAAGCCGTCGATATAGAGCCAACAGCTTTGACCTTTCATAGATTTTTTATATGATTTTTATTAATTATTGACCAATCTTTTATGATCAAGCAGAGTTACGCCATGAACTATTTTGATATGCTGAAAAATATGACTGTCCTGCTGGCAGATGACGATACGATCTTTCGTGACAGTCTGAGTAACAGTCTGAATGTCTTTGTCGAGCGAGTCATTACTGTTGCTGACGGCAGGGCTGCCCTTGAACGGTTTGCCAGCGGGGTTGCGGATATCGTTATTCTTGATATTAGCATGCCGCTCCTGAACGGTCTTGATGTTGCCAGAAAAATTAGAGAGAAGGACAGTGTTACACCGCTGTTTATCATCACCTCCTTCAACGATACAGAATACTTAAGAAATGCTATACCACTGCAATTGGTCGAGTACCTGATTAAACCATTGACTTTCGACCAGCTGCAGAATGCCCTGATCAAATGCGTCAAGTACCTGGAAAAGCAAGGGAAGCTATCCTACAGTATCAATCAGCAGACCAGCTACAACAAACTTTCTGGCGAATTAAAGGTTGATGGGGGTACTCCCGTTGTCCTTCCGAAACGGGAGAAACTGCTGCTGGATCTGTTGCTGCAGAATAGAAATCGCCTGCTGGAAAAAAGCTTCCTTGAAGATTATCTCTTTGAATTCGATTGTACGGACACTTCGCTTAAAAACCTCATTTACCGCCTCAAAAAAAAACTTCCGGCAGAACAGATCATAAATGTCCGCGATCTGGGTTACATGTTTGTCGATGGCAAATAATGCGCTAAAACAGCTTTCAATCGCCTTCCTCATGGTGCTGCTTGCCTTCTCTGTTGCACAAGCTGCATTGTCATTGGATCATAAAATATCTGAAGTTGTGATCGACACTGCCCAATTGGACGTCTATGTCGATAAAACAGATAATACCCCGGCAGCCGAGGTTCTGAGTCGACAGGATCGCTATTTTACCAAGGAAGAAACAAGTACTTATCCCTTCTCCAATGCCACGGTCTGGACCCGGACCCATTTGATCAATGTCACTGATGAGCCGTTACAATTTTACCTGCTCAACGATTTTGTCGCCCATGATCAGGTTGACATCTACCTCATCTCCGGCGGCCAGGTGGTCGCCAGCTATCTGTTCGGAGATACGAGACCGGTGAATAGCGAAGAGGTGCTCAACCGCTTTGCCAATGCTCCCATCAGGCTTGCTGCCCATGAAACGCTCGAGGTTGTGGCGCGCTATCATTCGACATCACCAGTCCATATCAAGACGCTTTTGCTGAGCAAAAAAGGCTATGCACGCTTTGCCATCATGGATCTGTCGATCTGGGGAATCTTCATCGGCACTATTCTGGCGTTGGCTATTTACAACCTGATGATGTTCATTTCACTGAAGAATGTTGCGTTTCTCTATTACGTCCTCAACTGTTCAACAAACCTCTATAATACCCTGACCAGTTCAGGGCATATTTACGCCTGGCTAAGCCCCTTTCTGCCCTTGTCTCTGTTGAATCTCAGCTACAACAAAATAGCACCATCCCTTGGCATAATTTTCATGTGCCTGTTCATTATCAGTTTCTTCGAGCTGAAAAAAACCAGCCGCTGGCTCTACCGAATGAACCAGGCGAACGGAGCAATCGCAGCAATACTTTTACTGTCTCTACCTTTTCTCTATTTCAGCGGAAACATACTGATATATAGCCGCCTGTCCTCTGTGCTTTTACCGCTGTCACTTTTGATTATGCTTGTTTCCGCCATCGCCATTGCCTGGAAAAAGTTGTTCGGCGGTATTTATTTCCTGCTCGGAGCCGGTCTCTTTTTTATCGCAACACTCTGCTATATTTTTTACTTCGTTGGGTTCGTCGATTTCTCCAGTTCGATTACCTACGCCCTGCCGCTGAGCCGGGCCGCTGAAGCGATCCTCTTTTCCATGGCTTTGGGCAAGAAGATCAAACAGATCGAGGCCGAACGCCTGGAAAATGCTTTTTTGGTTGAGCAGAGTAACAAATTCAATTCGACAAGCTCACTGCTGGCAGGAATTCTTCATCAGTTCAAGCAGCCGCTGATCTATCTCGGAGCCGAGCTGCTGAATCTGCGGACCGAACGCTTTAGAAACGGAGCCACAGACAGTAAAACGGAACAGAGTCTTGGCCACATGGAGGGTCAGGTTGCGACAATGAATGGTCTGGTCGGGAATTTTTACAATTTCTACGCCCAGGAAGCTGGTGAGGATGAATTTTCCCTCGCCGGTGCTGTCGCTAAAGTCTGTAATTTGCTGGAAGCGTCTTTTAAAGCTTATGGGATCAGCGTACATGTGACATGCGCCGAGACCCGCGTTCATTCAAGTGAAAAGGCGCTGACTCAGGTGATGATGATTGTGCTGGAAAACGCCATAGAAGTCCTGGTGGAGCGCAAGGTTCAGCAACCAACCATCTGGATTGATGGTCAGCAAGACGAACAGGTAGTACTGCGCATCTGTGACAATGCTGGGGGCGTCAAACCGGAACATATCGACAAGGTTTTTAATCTTCATTATAGCCGCAAACAAAAATGCGGCCTTGGGATTGGCTTGGCCCTGGCCAAAAAGCTCGCAGAGACCAGACTCAACGGCAATCTTAGCATCTGTAACGATTCACAGGGCGCCTGTTTCATATTGGTCTTTAAGTCGGTAAAATAGAGGGTAAGTAAAATCTTCAGGGACAGATACTCGCTGATTGTTCAGTTTTCCGTAGCGTGACAGATCAGCAAGCAGTTGATTTGACATGCATTTTTCCAGTCATTCTAGCAGGGTCGCTCAATGAAAAAGATTTGGTCGCTTTCCATGATTATCTTCCCCCTGCTGCTGATTCTGTTGCTGCCTATCACCGGTTGCGCTCCTCGCCTGACCGATACACAGATAGCCGACCTGCAACGTCTGCCACAGGACCCTGCAGCATATCTTGACCCGGAGACAGCTGACCGGCCGCTCTTTTCAAAGGAGACCCAGCAGGCACTGGCGGCAGAGCTGCTGGCAAACATTTTCGCTCCCTGGCAGGCGTCGACACCTCTCGAAACAACCCTCACCCCTTATTGGGCGGCTGATTGGCTCCGGCAAAATGCCGCCTATGGTATCAACCTGCAACCACTCACCGCAGCAGAGCGCGAGACCCTGATCGCCAGAGCCGCTCCGGAACACTATCCCAGTCTCGACCGCAACGCGATCAGTCTGCACCGTTGCAACCTTCGGGCATTGCCAACGCGGCACCCCGTGTACAAGGATCCGGATCGACCGGGGGAGGGATTTCCCTTCGATGTCCTGCAGCATTCGGCCTTAGCAGCCAACAGCCCCCTGCACGTCACGCACCGCTCAAGCGACGGGGACTGGGTATTTGTCGAAACGGTTCAGAAGTATGGCTGGCTGCCAATGACGGACATTGCCTGGGTTGATGACGCTTTTATGAAACGCTTTCGGACGGGTCACTACCTGGCCGTCACGGCTGAACGGGTCGCGGTTACCGATGCCACAGGAACCTTTAGATTTCGGACTGGTATCGGCAGTATTCTGCCAGCCACCGGGGTGAGGAATGCGGAAATCCTGATCGCTGTCGCAGATGAACAGCGTCAGGCGCAACTGGCTACAGCGCAACTTCCCGCCGGAACGAGTGCCCCTTTCCCATTGCAACCGACGCCGCAGCAACTGGCCACCCTAATAGCCCCCTTACTCGGTCAGCCCTACGACTGGGGCGGTCAGTTCGGCCAGCGAGACTGTTCTGCCACCATTCAGGATCTGTTCGCACCTCTTGGCTTATGGCTGCCGCGGAATTCCTCAAAACAGGCCGAAGTGGGCCGCGTGCAATCCCTGGCCGACGTTCCCTCTGCGCAGCGGGAAAACCTTTTGCTGAGGGAAGGCGTCCCTTTTCTCACCTTGGTCGCCATGCCCGGTCACATCATGCTTTACCTCGGAGAAGCTGGTGGCCACGCTGTGCTGCTGCATACCATCTGGGGGTTACGGACCACAAGCATATTGGGGCAGGAAGGTCGCTGGCGGATCGGTAGAACCGTCATCACAACTCTTGAGCCAGGAAAAGAGAAAAACTCCCTCTCGTATTCGATCACCAGCCTGCGCGATCGACTTACCAGCATGAACCAATTGATTGAAGAGTAGTCTTTTTATCAACAAGCAAAAAGCCGCTTCTGTAACAGAAACGGCTTTCTTTTTAGTTTATTTGGTCCGGCTGTTCTTCTCTTCAATTCCGGACAAGCCAAAGCGGCGCCGCAGTTCAGCATATATCTGCTCCGGTTCAATCTCGTAATACCCCTGCAACACCAGAACGTGAAAAAACAAATCGGCTATTTCGTAAACAACTTCCTGCTTCTCGCCACCTTTGCCGGCTATGGCGGTTTCGGTTGCTTCTTCACCAATTTTACTGAGGATTTTATCCAATCCTTTATCAAACAGGGACTTGACATAGGATTTATCCCCGTCGGCCAGATTTTTACGTTCCAGGACAATCTGGTAGATCGCCTCAAGAATATCCTGATGATCAGGGGAGGTGTTACGGTCACTCATGAATCGGTCCCTTCCTTAAATCCGCGCTGGCACATTGTGCTTGCGCAGATATTCTTTGCATTCGGCAATCGTGTATTCTTTAAAGTGAAAAATCGATGCAGCCAGGGCAGCACTGGCGCCACCTTCAACCAGTCCCTGACGGATATGTTCCAGATTTCCCACCCCACCTGAGGCGATGACTGGAATCTCAACAGCATCGCTGATAGCACGGGTCAGGTCGATATCATAGCCATCTTTGGTGCCGTCACAATCCATGGAGGTGAGCAGAATTTCGCCACAACCAAAAGCTTCCATCTTTTTCGCCCACTCAATGGCATCGATACCGGTCGGTTTCCGCCCACCGTGGGTATAGACCTCCCATCTCTGCGGACTGGAGTCTGGAACCCGGCGAGCATCGATAGCGACAACAATGCACTGACTGCCAAAGCGTTCCGCAGCCTCGCGTACAAACTCAGGGTTATAAACAGCGGCAGTGTTGATCGACACCTTATCGGCACCGGCATTCAGCAGATTGCGAATGTCGCTGATTTCGCGCACCCCGCCGCCAACGGTCAACGGCATAAAGACGCGTTCAGCTGTCTTGGCAACAACATCCAGAATTATGCCGCGGTTGTCGCTGCTGGCGGTGATATCGAGAAAGGTCAACTCATCAGCTCCTTGAGCACAGTACGCTTCAGCCGCCTCAACCGGATCACCAGCATCGCGCAGGCCAACAAAATTAACCCCTTTAACGACGCGGCCATCCTTGACATCAAGACATGGAATAATGCGTTTGGTCAGCATTACAAGCCCCCTTTGGCCAGGGCCACAGCCTCGCGCAGATCAAGGGCACCGGAGTAAATCGCTTTACCGGTAATCACACCACTGACCCCGGAGGACTCAATTTTCAACAAGTTACGGATATCATCCAGGCTCGACACTCCACCGGAGGCGATAACCGGAATTGAAATGGCTTCAGCAAGTGCTTGCGTTGCTTCGATATTAGGTCCCTGCATCATGCCGTCGCGAGCAATGTCGGTGTAGATAATCGCTTCGACTCCAAACCCTTCCATCTCTTTGGCCAGCTCGGTCGCTTTCTTTTCCGTCACATCAGCCCAGCCACGTACCGCAACCAAACCACCTTTGGCGTCGATGCCAACAACGATATGACCGGGAAACCTGCGACAGGCTTCAGCCACCAACTGCGGATTTTCCTTGGCGATAGTACCAAGAATTACCCGGTCAACGCCCAGTTCAAGATAAGCCTCGATAGTTTGCAGATCGCGTATCCCGCCACCGAGCTCGCAGGGGATATCTATGGCATGAACGATGGCCTTAATGGCGTCCTTATTTTTAGGAACACCGGCAAAAGCGCCGTCCAGATCGACAATATGCAGCAGTTCACCACCCTGCTCTTGCCAGATCCGCGCCTGGGCGCCGGGATCATCATTGTATACGGTGTCTTTCTCCATCAGTCCCTGCTCCAGACGGACACAGGCTCCTGCTTTCAAATCGATTGCGGGTAGAATAATCACTTACATCTCTCCAAAGTTACGGAATATCTTCAGCCCGACATCCTGACTTTTTTCCGGATGGAACTGGGTTGCCATAATGTTGTCACGCCACACAGATGCGCAGAACTCCACATCACCATAACGGCAGGTTACGGCAACATCAGCAGCGTTTTCAGCAGCGCAGTAATAGGAATGAACAAAGTAGACAAAGCTTTGGTCGGCAATATCGTTAAAGAGCGGCGATCGCTTGTTGATAGTAATGTTGTTCCACCCCATGTGCGGAACTTTCAACTTTTCTCCCCCCTCAACCATTCCGGAAGGGAAGCGTTTTACGCGGCCGGGGATTAGTCCCAACCCCTCATGAACACCGAATTCCTCACTTTGATCAAACAGCATCTGCATACCGACACAGATACCGAGCATCGGTTTTCCAGCCTCAAGATGAGCCAGCAGAGGGTCAACGAAGCCACCTTCACGCAGATTTGTTATACAGTCACGAAAGGCGCCAACGCCGGGCAAAACCACTTTATCGGCCGTTTCAATATCCTTTGGTTTGGCACTGACCCGGGCAGCAAAGCCCAGGCTTTCAAAGGCCTTGGCAACGCTGCGCAGGTTGCCCATTTCATAATCGATTATATTAATCACAGTCCAACTCTTCCACCTTTCCCGTCGGGGAGAAGGAATAAATTATTCAAGGGTTCCTTTGGTCGACATCACACCACTAATACGGGGATCAAGACTGGTCGCCTCATCAAGAGCTCGGCCAAACGCCTTAAAAATCCCCTCGATAATGTGATGAAGATTATCGCCGTAGGCCAGGTTGACATGAATATTGGCTCCGGAATGATTACAGAAAGCGACAAAGAATTCCTGTACCAGCTCGACATCGAAATCTCCCACTTTCGCCTTGGGCAGATCCACGTTGTAAACCAGGAATGGCCGTCCGGAAAAGTCAATCACAACAGAGGCCAAAGCCTCATGCATTGGCATGGTGGAACGACCGAAACGCCGGACCCCGACTTTGTCCCCCAGGGCCTGTTTAAAAGCCTCACCAAGAACAATACCGATATCTTCAACGGTGTGATGAGCGTCGATTTCGATATCGCCGCTCGCCTTGACCACCAGGTCAAAAAAACCGTGCCGCGCAACAGCAGACAACATATGGTTAAAAAACGGCACCGGGCTGTCAATCTCCTGCTCTCCGCTGCCATCAAGGTTTAAGGTGATGCTGATATTGGTTTCTTTGGTTTCCCTTGCAACCTGTGCCGTGCGGGCCATGGACTATCTCCTTTATGGGTTACTTGCGTCTAACTGACACGGAACGGGCGTGAGCCTGCAGTCCCTCAAGACCAGCGATATGTTCAATATCATCCCCCAGCCGATCAAGTCCTTGCGGGGTCAGATAGATCAAGCTCGATTTTTTGACAAAATCATCAAGGGACAAAGGTGAGAAGAACCGCGCGGTACCGCCAGTCGGTAAGGTGTGATTCGGCCCGGCCAGATAATCGCCTGCAGCTTCGGGGGTATAGTGTCCCATGAAGATGGCTCCAGCATGCTTGATTCCGGCCACAATGGCAAACGGGTTATCGACCGCCAGCTCCAGGTGCTCGGGGGCGATACGATTGGAGAAATCGATAGCTTCGCTCAGATCCTTGGCAACGATGATCGCACTATAGTCATCAATCGATTTGCGGGCAATTGCTTCACGGCTCAGCTGTGTCAGCTGTGCTTCAACCTGTTGCTGAACGGCGGCGGCCATCTTTTCACAACTGGTCACCAGCACCGCCGATGCCAACTCATCGTGTTCAGCCTGCGACAGGAGATCGGCAGCGATATGAGCGGCATTGCCACTGCCATCATTAATGACCAGAATTTCGCTGGGACCGGCGATCATATCAATATCGACATGGCCAAAAACCAACTGCTTGGCCGTTGCAACATAGATGTTGCCGGGACCGGTAATCTTATCAACTTTGGGAATGGTTGCCGTACCGAAAGCCAGTGCTGCAACGGCCTGGGCTCCACCAACTTTGAAAATCCGGTCGACCCCGGCGATTTTAGCCGCCGCCAGAACGTGGGGATTAACCTCACCACCGGGCATCGGCACAACCATGATAAGGTCTTCAACTCCAGCGACCTTGGCAGGCACAGCATTCATCAATACGGAAGAGGGATAGGCAGCCTTGCCCCCCGGCACATAAATACCGACCCGGTCAAGGGGACGAACCATCTGCCCGACCAGAACATCGCTTTCATCAGTCGACAGCCAGGTTTCCTGCTTCTGCTTGGCATGGTAACGGGCAATCCGATCGTGAGCAAGTTGTAGTGCCTGCATGGAGCGCTCATCAACTCTGGCACAGGCCGCATCGATTTCAGCCCGGGAGACTTCCACGGTCTCGGCAGTCAGCTCAAGGCGGTCAAAGCGAGCCGTCAACTCGAACACCGCGGCATCACCACGCTTGCGAACATCAGCAATAATCCCCTTGACGGTGTCGACAATACCGTCAGGCACAGCTTCGGCACGCTCCTCAATGCGGCGAAACTGTTCGGCGAAATCGCTATCGCTAAATCTCAGAATTCTGATCATGCTCTTTCTCCATAGCCCCCGTCATATACTGATTACAGGGAAATTCTGACTTCGTCCCCGATATATTTCTCAAGTCCTTCAATAATCCTGCTGATGCGCTGGTACTTGGTTTTCAGACTGGCGGGATTGACAATAAGTCGACTGGTTATCTCGGCGATGGTTTCAACCTCGACCAAATTATTGGCTCTCATGGTTCCCCCAGTCGAAACCAGGTCGACAATCCGCTCTGATAAACCAACCAGAGGTGCCAGTTCAATGGAGCCATACAGTTTGATTAATTCAACCTGAACCCCTTTGCTGGCAAAATAACGCTCGGTAATATTCGGGTACTTGGTCGCTACACGAATATTCGACCAATTCAGGGGGTTGTCCGATTCCTGCAAAGCCTTTGGTTCTGCAACAACCAGTCGGCAATAGCCGAATTTGAGATCGAGAGGTTCATAAAGGTTCTTCCCCTGCTCCAGCAGGGTATCCTTACCAACCACGCCAAGGTCGGCACATCCGTATTCAACATAAGTCGGCACATCCGTCGCACGGACAGCCATGAAACGGAACTTCTGCTCAGGATTTTCAAAAACCAGCTTGCGGCTTCCCTCGTCCATTTCCGGACAGGTAATACCGATCTTGCCAAACAGTTCCATTGAATCCTGCATGATCCGCCCTTTGGGCAGTGCGAAGGTAATCCAGTCACTCATCGTTTACTCCTGCAATAATTCATATCAAGATAGATTTATTCAAACACATTAAAAGTTCAGCAAGCAAGGGTTGCAACACGACATTGACGTCTTGGCAAACACAATCCGGCGTTTTGCTACTCCTTCTCCCGCCAGATACGTGCCCCCAGAGCCGCAAGTTTCTCTTCAATTCTCTCATAACCACGGTCAAGATGATAAATACGTGAGACTTCAGTTGTATTTTCTGAAGCCAGGCCCGCCAGAATCAACGAGGCACTGGCACGCAAATCCGTGGCCATAACCGGCGCACCAGTCATTTGCGTGGTTCCGCGAATGATGGCGCTGTGCCCATCAATCTGGATATCCGCACCCATGCGCTGTAATTCGCAGACATGCATGAAACGGTTTTCAAAAACCGTCTCGGAAATTTTGCTGGTCCCTTCGGCCCTGGCCATCAAGGCCATAAATTGAGCCTGCATATCGGTGGGAAAGCCGGGGAAGACGCTGGTCCTGATATCAACCGCCCTGGGCCGTTCAGGTCCGATAACCCGCAGGCCACCAGGCTCTTCCCGCACCGTAACACCTGCACTTTCCAGCTTGCTGATCAGGGCTTCAAGATCACTGCGTAGCGCGTCCTTAACCAACACATTCCCACCGGTAATGGCCGCCGCAATCATAAACGTGCCCGCTTCGATCCGGTCGGGAATCACCCGACACTGTAAAGGGTCAAGCTTTTCAACCCCCTGAATTCTGATGACTGCAGTCCCAGCACCACTGATTTTTGCTCCCATACTATTTAGAGCATCGGCCAATTGAACGATTTCCGGTTCCCGGGCCGCATTTTCCAGAATGGTCTCCCCCGTAGCCAAAGAAGCAGCCATTAACAGATTTTCTGTACCGCCAACCGTCGGCATATCAAACGATATCCGCGCACCGGTTAAACGCTCGGCCGCGGCTTCGACATAACCATGGTCCAGAGTAATCTTTGCACCTAACAGCTCCAGTCCCTTCAGGTGCAGGTTAATTGGCCGGGCTCCAATAGCACACCCCCCCGGCAAACTGACCCGGGCGTGACCACAGCGGGCCAGCAGCGGGCCAAGAACCAGAACCGAGGCGCGCATGGTTTTGACCAGGTCATAAGGGGCTTCGACACTTTCAATCTGGCTGGCATCGATACGGAAGCAAGCCCCATCCCTGCTGACCTCAGCACCAAGAGTTTCCAGCAATTTAGCTGCAGTATTAATATCACGCAGCCCCGGAATGTTGGTTAATTCACTAGTTCCGGAGCTCAGCAAGGTCGCAAACAGCAGGGGGAGCGCCGAATTTTTCGCACCGCCCACCTGAATCTCACCATTGAGGGTTACACCACCTTTGATGACAATCTTATCCAAAACCTGGACTCACTTTCTTATATAGGCTTCGCCTGGCAATCTACCCTGTCCAGCGAAAATTCCTGTAAATTGACCATAATATCTCACCAGGCCAATGATCATTATTTGCAACAGCCACCAACAACCCGTGGCAAACCGGCGTAATCGTTGCGCAGGTAGATGTCCTGCAGCCCCGCATCAACAAATAGCTGCTTGACGGCATCACCTTGAGTCGCACCAATTTCGACCAACAACCAACCGCCCTTAGTCAGGTGGCTGGTCGCCTGGGCGGCCAGCAAGCGATAACAGACCAGTCCGTTCTCTTCTGCCAGCAAAGCCATCCGGGGTTCATGGCAGCGCACCTCAGGCATGAGATCATCCCATTCCGAGCTTGCAATGTAAGGAGGATTAGAAACGATGAGATCATACGTCTGTTCAGGCAAACAGGCAAGGTTTCCCTGGATCCATTCCAGCCGGTCACCGAGTCCGTTAAGCTGACCATTGTTCTGGGCCACGGCAAGTGCGGCGGGGGACAGATCGAGACCTGTAACCTGGCAAGCTGGCAGTTCTCCAGCCAGGCTGACAGCGATAGCCCCACTGCCGGTGCCAACATCCAGTATCCGGCCCGGTACTTTAGGGGCATGGCGAAGAGCTTCTTCAACAAGAATTTCCGTATCGGGACGCGGTATCAGAACATCTGGGGTAACACCAAAGCGGCGTGACCAGAATTCAGTATAGCCAAGCAGATATTGTAATGGCTCACGCTGCCCCCGTTTTTTAACCAACGGCCGGATCCGGTCGAGTTCGTGAGCATCCAGAGGGCGATCATAATTCAGATAGATGCCTACGCGGTCGACCTTGAGAACTTCTGCAAGGAGCAACTCTGCATCAAGCCGGGGGGAGTCGATGCCTTTTTCCTGGAAATACCCGGTCATCCAGCGCAGCATTTTCAGCACGGTCCAGGTTTCAGACAATGTCAAGACTCCTGCTGACTCATCTGAGCAGCTTGCTGATCAGTAATCAGGGCATCAATCACTTCATCCACATCCCCCTGCATAATGGCATCAAGCTTATAAAGAGTCAGGCCGATGCGGTGATCTGTACAGCGCCCCTGGGGGAAATTGTAGGTCCGGATCCGCTCGCTACGATCACCACTGCCAACCTGATTTTTGCGATCAGCAGCCATCTCGGCCTGCTGTGCAGCCAGCATCTGATCGAAAATTCGCGATTGCAAAACCTTGAGAGCCTTGGCCTTGTTTTTGTGCTGAGATTTTTCTTCCTGACAGGCAACGACAACCCCGGTCGGAATGTGGGTCAGACGCACAGCCGACTCGGTCTTATTAACGTGCTGACCACCCGACCCAGAAGAACGGTACAGATCGATACGCAAATCGGCAGGATTGATCTCAATATCAACGTCTTCTGCCTCGGGAAGAACCGCTACGGTGCAAGCCGAAGTATGAATACGTCCCTGCGTTTCGGTTTCCGGAACCCGCTGAACACGGTGGGTTCCGCTTTCGAATTTCAGTCGAGAATAGACACGCTCACCGCTGATCAGGGCGATTATTTCCTTGAATCCTCCCCCGTCCGTTTCAGAGACACTCATCACCTCGACCTTCCAGCGATTTCGATCGGCGTAGCGTGAATACATACGGTATAAATCAGCAGCGAATAATGCCGCTTCGTCACCACCGGTCCCGGCTCGAATTTCAAGAATGATATTTTTGTCGTCGTTAGGATCTTTCGGCAGTAACAGGATCCGCAGCTGATCTTCCAGCTGGTGCTGACGTTCCTCAAGCTCGGGAAGTTCAGCCTTGGCCAGTTCTTTCATTTCGGGATCATTGTCCTGCAGCAGTTCGCGGTTTCCGGCACTGTCAGAAACGACCTGTTTATACGCGTTATAAGTCGTAACGACCTCGACCAGATCAGCGTGTTCCTTGGTGAGTTCCCGATATTTTTTCTGATCCCCGATCACGGCAGGATCAGACAGTAGGCCCTCCACCTCACGAAAACGGTCTACAACATCTTCCAAATTTGCGAACATAACTTTTTATATCCCGACAGTAATTTTTAGAATCAGAAATAAAGCAAAATGAACAAAAAAAGGCGGCCTCAACGGGCCGCCTTTTTCTTATTCCTACCCGATTACTTCTGGGCGTATTTTTTACGGAAACGCTCAATACGTCCGGCGGTATCAATAAGCTTCTGCTTTCCAGTGTAGAATGGGTGGCAAGCGGAACAGATTTCTGTGTGGATCTCTTCTGCTACAGTAGAACGGGTTTCAAAGCTATTGCCACAGTCACAACGTACTGCCACAACTTCATATTTTGGGTGGATGCCCTCTTTCATAACTGTCTCCTTAGCGGCCTGGCTGGTGTACAGACCATGGTAATTGGTTCAAACAAAGCGGTTAAATAACACTTTTCCCGATATTGGGCAAGCACTTATGTGTGATTTGAAAAAAATCTGCCGACCGCCTGCCAAATATCAAAAATACATTAAGATTACTGGTTCATGGAATCAAGGAACTGTTGATTGGTTTCAGTCTCAGCCAGTTTCTCAATCAGGAACTCCATACTATCAACCGTATTCATGGATGAGAGAACCTTGCGCAGCAGCCAGGTCCGCTGCATCTGGGTCGGATCAACCAGCAGATCTTCTTTACGGGTACCGGAACGGTTAATATCCATGGCCGGGAAGGTTCGCTTGTCGGCAAGCCGGCGGTCAAGATGCAGTTCCATATTACCGGTCCCTTTAAACTCTTCAAAGATAACCTCATCCATCTTACTGCCGGTATCAATCAGAGCGGTCGCAATAATAGTCAGACTGCCCCCTTCCTCAATATTCCGAGCGGCACCGAAAAAACGTTTGGGCTTGTGCAGGGCGTGCGCGTCAACACCACCGGAAAGAATTTTACCGCTGGAAGGGATAATCGTATTGTAAGCACGGGCCAGACGGGTAATGGAGTCGAGAAGGATAACAACGTCGCGCTTGTGCTCAACCAGGCGCCGGGCTTTTTCAATAACCATCTCAGCAACCTGAACGTGACGATTGGCGGGCTCGTCAAAGGTGGAGGAAATAACCTCACCATTAACATTGCGCTGCATATCGGTAACCTCTTCAGGCCGCTCATCAATTAGAAGAACGATCAGGTAGACCTCGGGATGGTTCTGCGAAATTGAGTTGGCAATATTCTGCAGCAGGACAGTTTTACCAGTACGCGGCGGGGCCACAATAAGACCACGCTGCCCCTTACCGATAGGAGCCACCAGATCCATGATCCGGGTTGAATAATTACTGGCAGAAGTTTCAAGCACCAGCTGTTCTTCAGGGTAAAGCGGCGTCAGGTTATCGAAAAAGGTCTTTTCGCGCATTTTTGCCGGGTCTTCAAAGTTAACTTCGGAAACCTTCAGCAGAGCAAAATAACGCTCCCCTTCTTTCGGTGGCCGGATCTGGCCGGCAACCGTATCCCCGGTACGCAACCCGAAACGACGAATCTGGGACGGAGAGATGTAAATGTCATCAGGGCCGGGCAGATAGTTGGCATCAGGGGCACGTAAAAAACCGAATCCATCAGGCAGAATTTCCAGAACACCCTCGCCAAAAATGGCCTTTTTCTGGGCAGCAGTGGCCTTCAGGATATTGAAAACCAGGTCCTGACGGCGCATTCCGCCGATTTCTTCAAGACCCAGATCCTTCCCGAAAGCGATAAGTTCTGAGATTTTTGTCTGCTTTAAGTCCTTTAGATTCATAAAATTGTCTCCAGCCCTGTTTCCAGGGGATACCCGGCGATCCACGTGATCACCACACTGATAATAAGTCGTGATATCAAAAGTTACTTTCGATTATTGGCTTTTGGATTATTGATATTTAGAATTGGTAGTTTATATATTTTATAAAAAGAATACGCGTCTTGTTCTTGGCAGTTCTTTTGTCTACTTTTTTTGATTGGTTCAAACGGAAAATTATATATCTTGAAGGGTCTTATATCTTCAAACCTGTCAGCTGAGCAGGGAATAAAGCGGGCAGGCGACATTAGCTTAATACCAAAGCTTGTACCCGCTTTACCCCTTAGTGTCAACAAACAATTTCGCTTTCAGTTATTTTTCAAAACAACTGTTTACTTTTTAATCAGCGCAGGGAATCAAGCAGACCAGGGCTTATTCCTGAGGCGATCTTCTGAAACAGCTCATCATACATCTTGGGCAACGTCCTGACACCATTGCGGTCAGGGTCTTCATCGAGCATCGGTTCAACTCCCGCCATGCTGACATTTTTTACCCGTACAACATCCGTATGGTTGTAATAGGCTTCATCAAAATCAGGATATTGAAGAGCAAACGGCTGAAAGGCATCATCCCCTGTCAATTGCCAGAGCACCTGCCCGTTGCGGTCGACAACAGCTGCAGTCGCCAACAAATCACTGTAGGTCGTGGTTAAGGTTTCAAGTTTGGTGCGGGAACGCCGCGTTTCGCTAACCTGCTCCCCGGAAAAAACCACAACCAGCAACGCATCGACAACGTTGCGCCGGGCAATTTCCATCACCGTAGCGGTGTCGAATGCATAACCGGCCGGACGTCCGTTAGCGTCATGAGCACTGCCCCGCCCAAGCAGAGACATCGTTGTCAGTTGAGTATCGACATCGAGAGCCCGGACGTCGAAATAGCCTTTTTTAAGGACCAGCTCTTCAACCAGATTCAGATGTTTCCCCTTGGCGGAACTGGCCAGGCGGTCAATGAGCCATTCTTTGTCAGGGTAATTCATCTGCGAATTACGATCGACCATAAGCGGCAACACTCCCAGGACCTGAACCCGGGTCTGATACTCCTGCTTGGGAATATGAAAAGTCCCGCTACTGCAACCAGAGACCAAGATCAAACTGAAAAACGCGAGAAAAAACTTCTTCATTTAATAAATCTCCTTTGCGAGCCGGAAACACGCCACAGCAAAACAGCCGAGGGCAGTCTCCAACAAATAAGACATTAACAGAGAGTCTGAGAATTTCAACCACCAAGTAAATTATCATGAAACGCGCCTCTTAACAAAATTCAACTGATCGATTATGCGCAGGCACTTTATCAAGACGGAAAAACTGAGTCCCCCAGGCCAGCAACTCAGGTCCTGACGCGTTTATTAATGCATCTGGTGGCTGCTGTCCTAAAAATTCGAGGGCATACCAGAGTAATCTTGGACCATTTTCTTTTGTAACCACGCCAGCAGGCCCATCGCGCTTGCTCAGCTTTTCGGAATTACGCCCAAGAGCCAAAGGCAGATGATAATAGGTCGGGACGGGTTTCCCAAAACAGCGATAAAGGAAGATCTGCCGTGGGGTAGAAAAAAGCAGATCAGCACCACGCACAATCTGGTTAACTCCGGCAGCGATATCGTCAGCGACAACGGCCAGCTGATAAGCAAACTGCCCGTCGGCCCGATGCAGGACAAAATCACCGACCTGCTGTTCCAGATTCTGCTGTTGCTCCCCCTGGATCCCATCACAATAAGAAATTGATTGATCTGGCACCCTGATGCGTACGGCGCTTTGCCCGCTATCTTTTTTCTGCGGCCCCTGGCGACAGGTCCCTGGGTAAACAGGACCCTCCTCGCCAACATGAGGTGCACTGGCCAAAACTTCGCGCCTTGAACAGGTACATTCGAAAAGTCGACCGGCACGTTTTAATTCTGCGAGTCTGTCATGATATAAGCCGTGGCGCTGGCTTTGCCAGACAATCTCACCATCCCACTCGAAGCCAAGAGCTTCAAGGGAGCGGATCATGGCATCAGCTGCACCAGCAACAATTCGAGGCGGATCCAAGTCTTCGATCCTCAGCAACCAACGGCCACCCACGGAACGCACCGCAAGATAACTGCCCAACGCGGCAACCAGAGTGCCAAAATGCAAGGGGCCGGTGGGGCTTGGCGCAAAACGTCCGACTGTCACTTTATGTTTCATTTTTACAGACATTGGAAGAAACCCCTTTCCGCCGCATAATTGCCCGGTACGAAACGGTTGTCAACATCACAGTCCGGCAAATCCCACAAGATGGGATTGACAAGAATCCCAGCAACGTGTATTTATTACCCGAAAAGTTAACATTGAGGAGGTAGAACAAAGTGGTTATAACCCGGGCAACAGAATATGCAGTACGAACCGTTATTTATCTGGCACAGCAGCCTAAGAGTGAAATTGTTCTGAAAAAGGACATCTGCCGCACTCAGGATGTGACCCCTGCATTTCTCACAAAAATCCTGCAGCCACTCATTAAAGCTGGCATTGTGAGCTCTCAGCGAGGTGTAGGCGGTGGTTTTCTGCTGGCCCGTGACGCCAGTGAAATCACCCTTTTTGACATCCTCCAGGCGGAGGAAGGCCCGCTGAAAATCAACCACTGCCTGATCGATTCAGAATCTTGCAATCGCGACGCTTATTGTTCTGCTCACGACGCCTGGTATGAGGCACAAATGGAACTTGCCATGGTCCTGAAAAAATACAATATAGCGTACCTGGTCAAGAGTCAGAAAGAGAAACAGGAGAAGCTGAAATAGGCCCAGCTGCGGAGCTAAACAGCCCATAACAATAAAATAAAAGACATCGCGGAATTCCGGCGATGTCTTTTTTTTGTTTCAGCGGTCCGATTCCAGATAAAAAAACCCTGGAGTCCAGGAGGGATAAGGACGTCCAGGGCAAAACAGGGAGCTGCCACGGCCCCCCGCAACATGGAGTCTTTTCTTAAGTGTACTATGCCGTTGCCGTTCGTCAAATCAAGCTGTCATTTTTTATGCAGCCACAGCGGCAAAAAGCAGTTTCCGGATAAAAACTAGCGTAGGTTCTCTTCCGGATAGGCATTAATCTGGTGAACCGTCAGATCGGAACCGACAAATTCCTGATCCTGATTTAACCGGAACCCGACAGTTTTATCGATCAGCAGGTAAACGACAAAGCTGGTCACAACCGCATAGACCACCGCAAGCAGACTGCCTGCAAGCTGAGCCACGAAGGATACACCGCCAATGCCGCCCAAAGCAGAAGATCCGAAAATGCCGGCAGCAATACCACCCCAGGTACCAACGACACCATGCAGAGGCCAGACACCGAGAACATCATCAATCTTGAGTTTTTCCTGCTCAATCTGAAAACCATAGACAAAGAGCAAAGACCCGATACCACCAACAACAAAGGCTCCAATAGGGTGCATGAGATCAGATCCGGCACAGACGGCGATCAGACCGGCCAGGGCACCATTGTGGACAAACCCCGGGTCGTTCCTGCTGGCAAACAGGGCAAACAGCACTCCGCCAACCATGGCCGCCAAAGAATTTACCGCTACCAGCCCAGAAATACCTTCCAGAGACTGGGCACTCATAACATTGAAGCCAAACCAGCCAACCGCCAGAATCCAGCTACCCAAAGCCAGAAAAGGAATATTACTGATAGGAATAGCATTGCTCTTGTTACGCACATAGCGTCCCATGCGCGGCCCAAGAATCAGGACCGCAGGCAAGGCTAGCCAGCCCCCCAGAGAGTGAACCACGACACTGCCGGCAAAATCGTGAAACTGGGCACCGAAAGTCTGGGCGAAGAAACCTTGCAGGGCAGCACTGTTTTGCCCCCAGATGACTGACTCGAAAAGCGGATAGGAAAGTCCGGCGAAAACACCTCCGGCAAAGACCTGCGGCCAGAACTTGGCGCGCTCGGCAATACCACCAGAAATAATAGCAGGGATACAGGCCGCAAAGCACAGCAGGAAAAAGAAGCGGACCAGTTCGTAACCCTGGTTATCGCCCATAAGTCCTGCGGCAGAGGTGAAAAAGTGAACGCCATAGGAGATAGGATAACCTATGGCAAAATACACAACAGTGGAAACCGACCAGTCGGAAAGGATTTTTACGAAGGCATTTACCTGGTTCTTTTCCCGAACGGTACCGACCTCAAGAAAGGCAAAGCCCGCATGCATAGCAAAAACCATAACGGCTCCAAGCAATAAAAAGAGCACATCTCCGCCATGCCGTAGCGCTAAAAGCGACAGTTCCATTGAATAGACCTCCTCGTCAATATTTCGTTCAACACCATTGTTGAAGCTGATTTTTTGCATAAACTCGGTTGTGCATTCAATAGTTATGCCGACTACTAAGTCTCTGCTTTTTCGGTAACTTTCACCCCACCGATATCAGCACTGCTCAATTTTTAAACACCTGTTGCCCACAATTAAGGCAAATCATTCTGTTTTATCCAGACGAAAAGCTCACCGCTACGGTTACGATGATTGACAAACCTTTCAAGAGTAAGCTAGAGTCTCGTGCATAAGAAAAAATGTAACGCGTCTTTATCAAGAGTGGTGGAGGGATAGGCCCGATGAAGCCACGGCAACCGGGGCCCTGACAGTAAATCAGTGCCGTCTGGTGCCAATTCCAGCCCTTGGGCAACATTGCCTTGGGACAGATGGGGACGGTGTCTGCGAGACTTATTGTATTATGACATCTCAAAGGCCCCTCTATCTCGAGTGGGCCTTTTTTTATTTTTGCTCGGAAACGGTCTTTTTCCGCTATAGTGGCGTCAATCTGCGGCCTTGCCTGCGCGGCGTAAAACATTACGCCTTCGGGCAAACCTTGATATTCTGGCCACAAGAAAATTTGCCGCTTTCCAATCGGAAAACATCGTAGTTGCAATTTTGAGTTTCTGGATGGCAACAGTACTGACGATTTGAGGATGTCACTTGGAACAGAGTGTTGGCCTGGTTAAAACTGAATATGTAAGCTTCGATACTGAGCTGCAGCTGGAAAGTGGGCGGTTATTGGGGCCAATCACCTTAGCTTACGAGACCTACGGCACTCTCAACGAAAGTAGATCCAATGCGATCCTGGCAACCCACGCCTGGACCGGGGATGCCCACGCGGCAGGCCTTCACAGTCAGGAAGAACGTAAACCCGGCTGGTGGGACAACATGATCGGCCCTGGCAAAGTCCTCGATACCGACCGCTATTTTATCATCTGCAGCAACACTATCGGCTCCTGCAAAGGATCAACCGGCCCGACCAGTATCAATCCGCGTACCGGCCGCCCCTACCGCCTGACCTTCCCGGTGATCATGATCCGCGATATGGTTCGCGCCCAAAAAATGCTCATCGACTATTTAAAGATTCCGTCATTACTGGCCGTCGTTGGCGGCTCAATGGGCGCCATGCAGGCTATTGAATGGGGCATTCATTACCCCGAGATGGTCCGTTCCATTGTACCGATTGCCGGCACAGCGAAAACATCGCCTATGGCAATTTCTCTGAATGCATTGGCTCGGCGGGCTATTTTCAATGATCCGCTATGGAAAAAAGGGAACTATCCACTGGAACATCCTCCTGCAGACGGACTTGCTCTGGCTCGGGCCGTTGGTCATATTTCCTTTTTATCAGAACAATCGATGCAGCTGAAATTCGGCAGACGCTTCTCGGTGCGCGATGGCATGTTCGACTTTTTTGGAAAATTTGAAGTGGAGCGTTACCTCGACTACAACGGACAGAACTTTGTCGACCGCTTTGACACCAATTCATTCCTCTATCTGGCCAAAGCTCTCGATCTTTACGATATCGGCTGGAATTTTGATTCGCGCAGTGAAGCTCTTGAGAGACTGGCATGCCCGTCGTTATGGTTTGCCTTCAGCTCGGACTGGCTGTACCTGCCAGCCCAGACAGAAGAAATCGTCACGGAATTACAGCGCCAGAACAAAGCGGTTGAATACCATCTCATCGATTCCGACTATGGCCACGATTCGTTCCTGGTCGAGCCAGAGAAATTTATTCCCTATCTGAGAGAATTCCTGAAAACTCAGTCCAGCCGTTAATACCACAAATGATGTCCGCATAAATTTGGCAGCATCCAGTTAAAACAGATCCATCTGTTCAAACTTGTGATTGTCGGATTTAAATGGGCGCGGCTGAAAGCGTGGACATTCAAGCATCACCATACTCACGGGTTGCTTACAGTGCCGGACACAACGTTTGCAGAGTTTATTGATTTCAGGGGGAGTGATTTCTTTCATAGATTTCCTCATTGCCACTCAGATTATCACCAACCCTGGTGTCCTGTCACGCCAGAAACTCTACTGGTGCGCGGGCCGCCATGAAAGACCTTGGCACCATTCATTCCCCATCCGCGAGAATCGACTATTGTCTGTTACCAAGTCAAAATGCTAGATTAGCTGAAAACTACCACATCCTCTTCACCAATGGCTCTGATCATGCAGCAGACTCTTAAAATAACGATTCTCGGCTCAGGGACCAGTACCGGTATTCCGGTGATCGGCTGCCAGTGCGCCGTATGTCGCTCATCGCATCCCTACAATCAACGTACGCGCTGCAGCCTGCTTATCAGCAGCGGACCATACAATATTCTGATCGATACCTCAACTGATCTTCGTCAGCAGGCATTACGGGAAGATATCCGCCATATTGACGCGGTATTCTACACCCATGGACATGCCGATCACCTGCACGGCATCGATGATTTACGCGCCTTTAACATGACCATGGAAACGCCGATTCCGATTTATGCCGCGGAAGAAACGCTGGCCCACATCCGCCACAGTTTTGGCTATATTTTTGAATACAAAGAACCCGCAACCTTTGTCCCTAAATTAAATCTGATCCCGATGCCAAAACAGATTGTGATCGGTGACATGAAAATGAAAGCCGTTCCATTGCAGCACGGGTGCGGGAAGAGCACCGGCTATCGCTGTGGCCCGATAGCTTATCTGACCGATTGCAACGGTATTCCGGAATCATCGCTGACATTGTTACAGCATCTTGACCTGCTGATTCTCGACGGCCTGCGCTACAAACCGCACCAAACGCATTTCAATATTCCTCAGGCAATTGAAATGGCCCGGCGCATCGGTGCCAAGCGCACCTTATTAACCCATTTAAGTCATGATATTGAGCACTTTCAGGTCAATGCTCAACTGCCTGGCGGCATTGAGCTCGCCCATGATGGTCAAACTCTCGAGTTTATACTGTCCTGCGAACCGATGGAGCCTGCCGAGACATGAGCCCGGAGCTGAGACTACACGGACAGATTAATGACTCTATCGAATATTTTGCGACAGCTTCCGGTTGTCACTCAGCACATCAGCATTTCTTTGAGCTCACGGAGACCAGTCTGCGCCTCTTTGCTCCCGGCAGTGAACTCCGTCTTACACCGGAAGGTATTCGCCAGAAAGGAGTTGGGGGTAGTTTTTGTGAGTACATGTTCGGAGTCGACCAACCTCTTTCAGATCTGATCAAAAAACCGGTTCATAATCGCCTGATACTGCTTGGCGCCGCTTACAATAATAGCGGTCGTCTGCAACTGACCAGCAATACCAGTTATCGACAGAGCTATAGCGAGATCTTCCGCCAGGGGCACGCCACCGACAATTTCTTTTTTTTCATTGATGGCCTGCGCCCCTCCGGTCTGATTGAACGCCAGCAACTGATCATTAAGCACCTTGGCAAACATCTTAAGCACCAGACAGGGCTAAACCTTCTCGACGATTCACAGCTGGCCGATCAGCTCAGACAACTGCTGCCTGCTGGCTGTGCCATGTTCCTGATCCGCCTGAGTCACACCGGGGCCCGACATTTTCAAAAAGAGTATCAAAACGCCTATTACAGCAATAAGCAGATCAGTTCTTCTCGCCAGGCAATGCTCGATGAGCTGGCTGAAAACCTGGGCCTTGATCAGTATCAGCAGGAGCGCATCAGTATTGATGTCATGTACCACCATCGCGACAATTACCGCATCATTGATGAATATAAAAACGTCCTGATCGACTGCTTCCACCAGGGCGAAATCGATCGCCAGAGCTATGCCCGCCTGACCCGGCTGAAAACCCTGGCCCTGCGTGATGAAATCCCCCTTGACCTGTTGATCACCCTGGATGCGAAACTCCATCCGCAAATTGACCAGATCAATCGCGAACCCGAGTATACAGCGATTACCAGAGCCATCCTTCAGGATTTGAAGCAACAGCAAGAACTGATAAAAAAAGACATGGTCCAATTGCTTTATGCCAAGCAGAAAGCCAGACGCCACCATGATATCGCCTTTGAACAGTTGCTGCTGGAAACCGGGAAGCTGTTTGATGAAAGTATCCGGGATGGAGCACCACTTGCATTGCTCGAAGAGTTTTCGCGCATCATTACTTTTTTTGACCGCTACGATACCACCTCAACCAATATCAGTCGCCTGGCCTTCATGGAAAACTTCCAGAGCTCGGTTGAATGGCTGGAAAACCTGGTGCAGAATCGCGCCGAATTCAATAAATTGGACAAAACGCTTTTCCACCAACTGTTCTTCGCGCCGCTGCTTGACAGCCCGTTTCTGACCCGCTACGGTCGCAGGAAGCTGCAGCGCCTCCGGAAAGGGTTGGAAGAAATCGCGGCGGGGGTCCTGACAGCCCAACATCTCAATGCGGAAATCAAGGTCATTGAACAGCAGGAAGCCATGTTTAAGCTGCTCTACACCGGAATCAGGGACCGGATCCGCAACCGCTACTTCCGCTATGACAGCAAAGAAGAGATTGACCTCATTTACGAGGATCTCAACCAGGATCTCAACCAGCGCGGCCAGGTCAAAAACAACATCGACATGACGCTCTTCCAGGAGGTCATTCATAGTATCAAAAAAGAAGTCTTTTACCTGCGTAACCTGCTACCTGAGATTATCAGCAACAACAACCATGCACTGCGCAAAGACTTTCTGACCAACAGCGGACTGGATGTCTTTCACATCGAAGATCTGGAGAACGAATACATCACCCAGAATGGTCTTGACCAGGAGTGCCTACAGCAACTCAGATCAGGACAATGATCAGCAGCAGAGGCCATTATGACAACCCCGGAACTGACGCACATCAGGAACTTCGGCATTATTTCGCATATCGATGCCGGCAAGACGACGGTATCTGAACGCATTCTTTATTACACCGGCGAAATCCACAAAATGGGCGAGGTTCATGACGGCCTGGCCGTTATGGACTGGATGGAGCAGGAACAGCAACGTGGGATTACCATTACCGCCTCGGCAACCACCTGTCGCTGGAAGGATTATTTTTTCAATCTGATCGACACCCCCGGACATATCGACTTCACGATTGAAGTCGAACGTTCTCTGCGCGCCCTGGACGGAGCCGTGGCAATTTTCAGTGCCGTCGAAGGCGTTCAGCCACAAAGTGAATCAGTATGGCGTCAGGCAGAGCGCTACAAGGTGCCACGCATTTGCCTGATCAATAAAATGGACCGCATCGGCGCGGATCACCTCAAGGTTCTGACCTCGATTCAAGACAAACTCAACGTTCGCCCAATCCTGCTGCAATTACCTATTGGCAGCGAAGAAACATTTCAAGGTGTCATTGATCTACCCAGTGAAAGAGCGCTGTTTTTTGCCGAGGATGACCTGGGAAAAACCTGCAAAGAACATGACATTCCACCAGAGTACCAGGAGCAGTCCACCACTACGCGGGAGCACCTCATCGAAGCTGCCGCTGACTTTGATGACGACATTCTCAGTGACTTTCTGGACGGCCAGCCCATTGCCAAAGACCGTCTGCTTAAAGCGTTAAGGCGCGGCGTTATTGCCTGCCAGATCTATCCAGTACTGCTCGGCTCGGCACTGCGCAACAAGGGGATTCAACCCGTGCTTGACATGATCTGTGAGCTGTTGCCCTCCCCCCTCGACATCCCGCCGGCACAGGCATGGACGAAAGAGCAGGCCCCCCGGGACATCATGCCCGACCCCAAGGGACCACTGTGCGCCCTGGCCTTCAAGGTTATTGCCGATGAAGGACGCAAGCTCACTTATCTGCGCCTTTATGCCGGGAGCCTCAAACCGGGAGACATTGTCTCCAACAGCAGAACTCAGGGCCAGGAAAAAGTGGCCCGGCTGTTCAGGATGCACGCTCATAAACGCGAACACATCGACCTGGCCAAAGCCGGGGATATTGTTGCGGCAACCGGGATAAAAGACGTGTTAACCGGCGACACGATCAGTAGTAGCGACACCTTGCTGCAGTTGGCCGGGCTCGAGTATCCTGAGCCAGTGGTATCCATTGCCGTCGAAGCAAAAACCGTCGATGACCGCGACAAACTGCCGTTGGCCCTGGAAAAACTGCAGTGGGAAGATCCGACTTTTCGGGTCACGGAAGATGAAGAGACCGGTCAAACGATTCTGACTGGCATGGGGGAGCTGCATCTCGAAGTTATCGTGCAACGCTTGTTGACCGATTTCGGCGTTGCCGTTGTCACCGGACGTCCTCAGGTCGTTTACCGTGAAACGATCCAGGAGACTGTCTCTCGACAAGAAATTTTCGAACGCGAAATTGATGGCAAACTGCACTACGGCGAAATTGAAATCGAAATCAGTCCGACCGAGCGTAAATCTGGACTGGAACTGATTATTCCGGAAGATATTCTCAGCAGCTGGTCACCGACCAGTGCTGAAATGATTAGAGGCAAGTTGGCCAGTGCCTGCCAGTCCGGCCCCCTGCTCGGCTACCCCCTGACTGACCTGAAGCTGGAACTGAAAGCCGCGCCCTATGACAGTAACAGAAGCACAGATTTGGGAATCTCCGCCGCCATAAGCCGCGCCATGCTGACAGCCTTAGCCGCGGGCAAACCAACCTTGCTTGAACCGGTCATGGCTCTGGAGCTGATCTCCCCTTCCGACTATACCGGCCGGGTCATAGGCACCCTGAATCAGAAACGAGGTCAGGTCGAAGGGATTGAATCGCGCCCCGGGCAGGATATTATCCGCGCCAATGTGCCCCTGATGGAAATGTTCGGATATATGACAGAACTGCGCAGTGCGACAAAAGGACAGGGGGACTTTACCATGGAATTTTCCCACTTTGAACAGGCCCCACCTGAAATTCTCACAAGCTTTGGCCTGAAGACTGGACGCAGAGGTTAATGCCTCGATAATACTTCCGACCACATCGGTGGGCAAAAAAACACGTTCTCACGCTATTTGAATCTTCAGGACCAGAATCGGCATCTCTTCACAGACAAGCTCTATATAAGTGGTTGAATGGATGACAATTCCGCATTTGCGGTCTTGATCGTCAGGGCTCGGACGGGATTTCTTCCAGATTCTTGCCCTCGTTAATGTCTGAGACAAATCCAAAATAGAGAACACCTATTCTTTTCACCATACAAGCCCCAAGAAATTTCATTACACTGTCGCCATCGTTATGCTCCCCCGCTCTTGAGCGTTGTAATAGGATGGTGCTTCAACTCTTCGTCCTTTTCGGACCAAGATTAATCGCAATCGGTTTCCGGGTGCGGACACTCCTGCGGATCACCGGCACCGACACTCTCTCCCTTCAGCCCCAACCATTGATCAAGCTGATCGACTTCAAATCCGCAGACTTTCTTGTCACCAGACTGCATCAGGGGGCGCCTGATCAGCAACGGCTCTTTCACCATCAGTGCCAGCGCCTCTTCTTCACTCAGCGCGGAAGGAACAATGACCCCGGCTTTAACATCCGGATTGGTCATATTGAACCATTCACTGACCGGTTTTGAATCGAAGAAGGGGCGTAACGATGCGACGCTCCATGGTTCGGCCAGCAGATTTTTAACCTCAAGCTGATGACCTGAATCTTCGAGAATCTGTTTTTGCCTGGCATTGCCAACACAACCCGGCTTTTCCCAAAACGTTATGGTTGCCATATCAATTCCTCTCTCTGCAGTACTGCAGCGACAAAAAAAGCTGACCGGACGATCCCGATCAGCTTCATTGCTCTATTAATTTTATAGTGGCCACACTTCAATGTGAGAAGCGGTATTCTTTCACAGTCTGTCTCCTACTGTCAAACATGCCCATGATCCCTGCCGGTTTTTTCCAGGTAATATTCATAATCCCCTTCGTAGGGAATCATCTGCCCATGATCGATTTCAAACACCCGGGTAACCAGGCTGCGCAGAAAATGGCGGTCGTGGCTGACCAGCAACAGGGTTCCGCTAAATTTCTGCAGGGCATCAAGCAGAACTTCCCGCGATTGGATATCAAGATGGTTGGTCGGTTCGTCCAGAATCAACAGGTTTAACGGGCGACCAAGCAAGGTCGCCAGAATCAGTCGGGCTTTCTCGCCACCGGAAAGTTTGTCAACCCGCTTTTCGACATCATCCCCCTGAAACAGAAACGCCGCACAGAGATTACGTAATACGCCAACAGTTGCCTGAGGCAAAGCGTCCTGCACGGTTTCAAAAACAGTCTTTTTCGGATCAAGCAGTTCCATGGAGTGCTGGCTGAAATAACCGCTAAACACATTGGCACCGACAACAGCGGTGCCGAAAGTTGGATCGACCTGTCCGATAATGGTTTTTAGAAAGGTTGATTTACCGGCGCCGTTGACACCGACCACCGCAATTTTATCTCCACGCCGGACCATCCCGGAAATACCTGAAAAGACCGGCTTTTCACCGCCACCCTCAAGGGGCCAGTTTTTTTCCAGATCCGTAATGGCGATAACATCGTCACCACTGCGTGGCGGTTCGGAAAATTCGAACTTGATCACCTTCTGCTCCGGCGGCAGTTCAATACGGTCGATCTTTTCCAGCTTTTTAACCCGCGACTGGACCTGAGCGGCATGGGATGTCAAGGTATGTGAGAATCTGACCATATCGTTTCGTTCTTCACCACAGAGCCTGAAGGTCTCACGAAATCGAGGGGGGCTCCCTTCAGGCTCTGCGGATCAGAGGGGATGACGCAGGCTTGCTTTTCCTGGGCATCAGAATTTAATATTTGAACCGGTGGTCATCAGATTCAGCTTAGGGCCGCGCTTAATGCGGGTTGGGCGGAAATCGTTGATATGGGCGTTGGTCAAATCAACTTTTCCGTCAAGGGTAACATTGTCCCAGACGACAGTGTCGGCTTTGAAGTTTTCTCCATCAATCTCGCCAATGATAGAATTTTGTACAAGCAGTTCCTCGACAAAACCGTCCCACAGAGGGAAATCATGGATCATGCAATCGATCAGTGAAACATATGGCAAATTGGCCTCACTCAGCGAGAAGAGATAAAATTCTACCCCCCTTGCATATACTTTCGGAATGATAGAATCAGAAAACGCAGTTTTTAACGTTCCCCCTTCAATACTGACAAGCCCTGCCTTAATTTCCGCCAGCGACAACCCGCGCCACATATCAACATCTTCTATCCTAATGCTCTCCATGGTTGCACCATTGAAGCGTACCGGTCCTTCCCCCTGTTTCACACGACGCAGAGTGACGGTGGAGAAGTGGCTGTGGCCAAAGTTTACTTCGTCGAGTAAACCTCCTTCGATGAGAAGTGTGTTATTACCGCTAAGCCCCATCATATTTACTCCAGAGAGTGTTGTATTACGAAAGACAAAAGGGATTCTCCCATCCGTAAAAGACGAGCGATCGTTAAGAATCGTGTCCTCTACCAGCAGTTCGTTCCCGCGTAAATCGTCAAACTCTGCACCTACCCCTTTGCAGTGCTCAATTTTGACGTTCACCACCGTACTGCCAAGAAAATTTGTTAATATGAATTCACAATTGTCAAAAACAACATCAACAAACTCTGAATTCCATGCCTTATAATTTTCAAATTTACAATTTACAAATCTCACTTTTAAGTATTTTGATTTGCTTGATGAAACGCCCGTAAAGTCGACATTTTCAAACGTTGCACCATTAAAAATGACACCATCAATATTGACATCCTCAACCTTCGTATTTTTCATTTCTATGTTGGGGTGTGTCTGCGTATACTCATTAAGTTTGTCGACATCTTTAGAAAGTTCGTCCCATTTTTTCTGAAATTCGCTGGAAAACATATTCATCGCGCTTGCGGCTCCTGAAGTGAATAAAAAAATAGCTGCTATCAGACATAAGGCCTTTTTCATCTCTTCCCTTTTTAACGACTGTGATTCAGGTTGTAACTATATTCTCGTGGGTAGGCTTTGGCGCGCTCCTTGTGATCGGGTACTTCCCCAAACTTCTTATGCCTTTTAATCTCCCAGCTGCCCATATCTTTTTTCGCCCTTTCTTGTGAGGCTTGCTGCGAGGCAATCAATCGGGTGAGATCCAGACTATATGTCATTTTTTCTGGAATATCTGCAGCAGGGTCTTGCACCACATCCGTGGTACCGGAATAGATTTCCACCTGAATGTTCCACGGTGAAGTAAAATCGTAATGCTCAAAGGCTTTTTTACCCATTATATCGATATAATGACAGACGACTCAGGAGCGGAACTTGGCTGGATGAGATGTCAAGGTATGTGAGAATCTGACCATATCGTTTCGTTTTTCACCGCAGAACCTGAAGGTCTCAAGAAATCGAGGGGGCTCCCTTCAGGCTTTGCGGATCAGAGGGGATGACGCAGGCTTGCTTTTCCAGGACATCAGAATTTAATATTTGAACCGGTGGTCATCAGATTCAGCTTAGGGCCGCGCTTAATGCAGGTTGGGCGGAAATCGTTGATATGGGCGTTGGTCAAATCAACTTTTCCGTCGAGGGTAACATTGTCCCAGACGACAGTGTCGGCTTTGAAGTTTTCTCCATCAATCTCACCAATGATAGTATTTTGCACAAGCAGTTCCTCGACAAAACCGTCCCACAGAGGGAAATCATGGATCATGCAATCGATCAGTGAAACATATGGCCAGCCTTCAAACGTCCGAATATAGGTAATGTCTGTGACCCACGCCTGGTTGGGAGCATCAACATCAAATTCTTGCTTGAGATGGTTCTCTGCCAAAGCCGCTGGTTTTCCACTTTTATGGCGTGGGCGTTTGTAGCCAACTTGAGCTTTAATTCCTGCCTGATTCATCAGACGAGCAACTTTATTGATTCCGCAAACCTCACCTACCGAACGAAGGTCCAGATAAATCTTGCGGTAGCCGTAAACACCACCACTCTCCAGCCAAAACGGCTTGATGAGTCCCAACAACCGCTCATCTTCCAGTTGACGAGCAGATTTCGGCCGCTTGAGCCAGGCGTAATAGCCACTACGGTGGACACGCATCATGTGACACAGATTCCGAGTCGCAAATCGCTCCTGGTTCGCCCGGATGAAGGCATACCTCACTGGGACTCTTTGGCGAAGTATGCTGTGGCCTTTTTTAGGATATCTCGTTCTTCAGTGACTCGCTTCAATTCGGCTCGGAGACGCTGGATCTCTGCTTGTTGAGAGTCTATTTCCTTAGTGTGCTCAGGCCCCTGACCATATTTTTTAAGCCACGCATAAAGGCTGTGAGCTGTAACGTCCAAACGACTGGCCACATCTTGAACGGAATATCCTCGTTCAGTGATCTGCTTGATCACTTCGGTCTTAAATTCATCGGTGTAACGTTTGCTGCTCATGATTCCTCCTGTAGTCATTTTTTATAACTCAGGAGTGTCCTGGAAACTAGTGGCGATTCAACCTCACGGATTCAGGTGTAATAAAATGCAATATTTTTTATGAGATTTGAGTCATTATCGTCAAAAGGTACATTGCTATTATTTATGTCATCAAGAATTCCTTTTGCAATACTTCCTCCTCGTTCATCTACAAGATCTAATAGTTTTTTTCTATATTCTTTATCGATAATATATTTATTTATGAGGTATTTTAAGTTTGATGAAATTTCTTTTTCGTCCATTCTATTTCTCCGGGATAAGAGTTACATCATCTAATTTTACATTCATCCTACTCTTTGGAACAAGTTGTACTGCACCACCTGAACCATACTGTGGATAATAACTTGTAATTGGTTCTGGATTAATTCCTTTACCACCGGCCTCTAGTGGAACTTTTACTTTTGGTACCCCAGATGAATCGAAAAGTTGGAGTGTATCAAAAGTTCCACGGAGCCTTCCATCACTCCACGATTTAGGATTGCCTTGTTGGTAAAATATTTGAAATGCATCCCTAGTATCTTGGCCTGTATCATATTTTTCAAATCCAAAATAGCTTAATGGAGCTTCCTTGTTGGCAATTGTGGGTGCTGCATGAGACGAATCCATGTACCGATAGCCTGTTGATGGCAGCGTTGCAGAAGGACCACCAGGGCCAACATAAAAGTCAGTTTTCCCGTTGATTTTCCTATTGTTGTTAGTTTCTTTACAACTCAACCCAAGCGGATCAACCCATCCCCAAACATTTGGCGCATAAGCGTAAGTGTTGGAACCTGCTGCTAAGCCTAACGGATCCTGGCTGATGAAGCTACTGGTTCTGGTGTCGAAGTAGCGGTAACGGTTGTAGGCCAGGTCGAGTTCGTCGTCGTAATATTGCCCCTGGAAGCGTAGCGGGTTGTCAAAGTTCTCACTGTCAATCTGGGTGCAGTTGCCTTGTGCATCGTATCTAGCTGACCAGATGATTTTACCATCTTTGTTGGTCACCTCATGTGGCAGGCCGACAGCATCGGTATGGATCATGTTGATACTACCGTTGTTTTCTATAATTGCCAGAGGTTCGAAGCTGCCGGGGTAATAGACAAATTCGCGGGTTTTGCCGTCGATAGTATCGGCAAGCAGTTGATCCCCGTCCCAGCTGAAGCTAGTGGCAGAATATTCACTTTGCTTGCTCAGTCGCCGGCCCTGGGCGTCGTAGGTCATGCGGACTTGCTGGCCGTTGTTATCTTCTGCGCTAATCAGGCGGTTGTTTTGATCCCAGTTAAAGGTCTGTTTGCCCGTTTCTGTGATTCTGGCGGTCAGGTTGCCAGCGACATCATAGTGATGTTCGCGCTCGCCATAGGTCATCACCCGCTTGCTGCTAGTCGATTCCGGCTGAGAGTTTTTCAGCAGGTTGCCAGCCGGGTCGTGGAGGAAGCTTTCCACCTGTTGCAGAGGGTTGATCGCCTGGGTGATACGGCCAAGCGGATCGTAGGTAAAGTAGCTTTCACCCTTATGGTTGTCTTTGCGAACTGTAAGATTCCCCAGTTCGTCATATTCATAACTGCGCTGGATTTTCTCACCACCCGGCAGGTTGACCAGCTGATCGGCCAGTTGATTCTGAGCGGTGTAGTCAAAGACACGCTCAATGCCACCAAAGGTTTCTTTGATCGGCAGGCCCTGCTGATTGCGGGAGATCGCAAGTTCGCTGCCATTGATGATGATGGCGGTGTTGCGGCCCAGATCATCGTAGCTGTATTCGATCTCGTTGCCCCGGGCGGAGATACGACGCGTCCGATTACCAAGAAGATCGTATTCATGTGATGTCGTTTCACCGTTAATGGTTTCGGAGATGAGGCGGTTTTCGGCATCAAATTTTTGAGAAACGACAGCGGATTCGTTGCTATGACCGGTCAGGTTGCCATTGGCGTCATAGCTGTATGTTTCAATGCTGTCGTCGCCAAAGCTTTTCTCGATGAGGCGGCCGAGATCGTCGTTCAGATAGCGGGTAACACGCTTGAGTGGGTCGATGCTTTCGAGCAGCTGACCCGCGGGGTCGTAGTGGTAATGGCGGCTCTGGCCAAAGTAATCGGTCTCTTTAGTGACGCGCCCAGCGTGATCGCGTTCAAGCAGGTATTCTTCGCCTTTTTCATTGATCAGGGCGATGAGGTTTTCTTCACTGTTGTATCTGTATGTCAGGCTGGTGCCATCGGGGTTGATTCGCTTGTGGAGCTTTCCAAGGCCAAAGTAGCTGAGGCGGATCGTCTGTCCTTTTTCATTGGTATAGCTGATCAGTCTGCTTTCAGCATCATAGCTGCAGTGAACGCTGGAGCCTTCCGGTTTATCAACACGGATCAGGCGGGATGCGGAGTCGTAATGATAGGTTGTTTTTGCGGATTCCAGACTGAATGCAGCCGCCAATCGCCCTTGAGTATCATATTCGTAAGACTGGGTGGCTCCATCGGCATGAATAGATTTGAGAAGTTGTCCGCTGTTGTTGTAGTTGAGATGAGTTTTGCCGCCATTAGGGGCTGTGACGGCAACAAGATCGCCCAGCGTGTTGTATTCGTAACCGGTTTGAGCGCCTGTTGGTGTCGTTTTCTGAACAAGGCGATTTTTGTCGTCGAACAGCTGTTGCCAGAGATTGCCGTTTGGATCGGTCAGGCCTATCGGGTTGTTGAATTCATCAAAATCCAACTGAATGGTAGAGCCATCTGGTCGTTCGATATTAGTCAGCTTGCCGGTTTCGTTGTACTGGTAGTTGGTTTGACGGCCGAGTTCATCTTTGATGCCGGTTGCCAGCCCCTGCGCGTTGTAATTGTAAGTTGATATGTTGCCGGCATGGTCGGTAATGACAACTGGTTTGTAGCTTTCATCGTACTCAAAGATTTTGGTATGACCCAAAGAATTGATGATTTCAGTTCGTCTGCTTTCCGGCCGATAGTTAAAACGGTAGTGATAGAGGTTGTTATCGCCCCAGGTGGCAATCGCTTTGCCTTTGGCAGTTGCCTGGTCATAGGCATAATGGAAGGTCAAACCACTTCTGAAAGTCAGTCTGGTCAGGCAGTGATTATCATATTTGTAGCGCAGAGCATGGCCGGACTGATCTGTAACGGATAACAGGTCACCCCGGGTCGGGTCATAGCCGTATTCAACCAGGGTAATCTTCTGATTATTGCTGAGAACCCGTTCCATCTTACGGATATGTCCGTTTTCGGAACTAACCTCAATCTGCAGCCCCGAAGAGTCTTTGATTGTTGCCAGCCCATTATCGTCTCTTCCGTAAACAAAAGTATTGCCATATTGGTCAGAGACTTTTTCAAGATAGGAAGCTTCTCCTTTAACCATTTTCGGGAAAGAAAAGCTGACACTATTTTCTCCTGTGACAACATAGTGTGATTCAGTCTGGTGAAGAACAAAATTGCCGCTGACATCCCCGCTTTCTGCCTGATCACCATCCGGAAATGCCTTAAAAACGCTAGCCGATTTTGAACCGTGATGATAAATAAAAGAGCCATCTTTCTCATAAACAAGCCTTGCGTCGGCTGGTGACTGCCAGCCGTACCCCAGCGATGAATCACTCTGCGTCTGTGAGCAGTAGTGGCGGGTCCAGACAAGCGAAATACGGCCTGGCAAAGCAAAATCGGTCACTTCTTCGACTACAGCCCCAGTGATAGCGTTTACCGGGTGGCCACATTCAACATCAACAGGGCTATCATTGACATGTTTGTTAAGTTCTGCATTTTTGGTAACGAGGTAATCATCAACCGGAGCAGCTTTGTCCTGCTGTTTAACCAAAACCTTCCGGCTACTGCCACGAACACTATTCTCCACCCCTTCATCCAGCATCTTACCAATTTTAAGCCCCAACTCATCACCAACTTTGGCGAACTGGGCATTGATCTGCCCTTTGACGGTTTGCAGGCTGTTCAGGGTGTCCTGGATTTTGGCGTGGATATTCTGAAACTTCTGCGGCACATGGGATTTCAGGTCGGTGAGCAGGGCGGCGACTTTGTCCATGATTGTATGCCCGTATTGTGCGGCTTCGTCGATGTAGTCCTTCAGCTTGCCGGCTTTCAGCTCTTTGAGCCAGCTGACACCGTTTCCCTTCATGAAGTAGTTAAACAGAGCAAGAACTTCGTCTAGCTTGGCTCCCTTCCAGATGAGTTTGAACACGCCTTTGAGCAGGGAACCTAAGGTGGGGATCAAACCGACCAGGGTGACGACCAGGGCAAACCAGATGGCGGCTTCCTTATAGCGTTTATCCCAGACCAGCAGTTTGATGTTGGCGGTGATATCACGCACATCACCCACCTGATCAACCACTGGAATGGCGGTAATAATAGCGTTGGTCGCAATCTGGCCGATGGTGGCGTCTTCGTTAAAATCTCCCTGTAACGCGCCCCAGGTCCAGTCGGCTGCGTCCTTGGTGGTATCCCAGGCGCCTTTGAGGGTCGTGGTCATGCGTTCAAACCACCCCTGTTCTTCTGGGTGAGGCTGGGGTTCGCTGGTGACCAACTGTTCTACTTCGCCTGGGTCTCCACCATAATCGACGCGAATATCCTCTTTGTCGGCGGGAAGAATGACGTATGCCTTCCCTTGCTTATCCAGCACGCCCCCAGCAATGACGTTATCGCTATCATCATAGATCGTATAACTGGCCCCGGCGACACCGCTTCCATCTGCGTAGAGGTATTCAAGCTCGACCCAGTTGGGTGCAGGGGTTGGGCCGGCCTGCCCTTCCATGGTGCCGATCCCAATGGCCGCCGTCGCCGTCACACCACTGGCCAAACTGACACTTGGCGGGCTGGTGACGTCCATGTTGATCTTGCCGCTCATGCTGACGGTTCCGGCAAAGTTGACGTTGGTGCCGAACAGGGTGATGTTGCCGGATGGGTCCATCTTGATGCCACCACCGGCCTGGCCGATGCAGATATCACCACCACCATCCCCCTGTATTTTGATGGCGCCTCTGCTATCGAGGATCATGCTGCCGCTGTTGATATTGATGGCTGCGGAGCTGCCATCCACCTTGATGTTCATGGCTTCGCGGATATCGATACGCATGTCGTTACCGGCTTCGAACTCGATATTTTCACCCGACTCAAGCTGGATATTGTTGGCACCGCGCAGCAGCACGTCGGTAGCCGACTGGTGGTGGATTTCGGCACTGTTGGTGATGGTCTGGTGACGGTCTTCCACCACCTGGATGCGGTTATTGCCGACCGTTTCGGTCAGGGTATCACCACTGGTGGTGTTCAGGGTCTGTTTGGCGTAGAACTCGGCCAGGCCCTGCTCTGTAGCCAGGCGGATCAGGTGTTCGGCCTTGCTGGCGTTGAGGTGCAGCATATTGTGACCGGCGAAGGTGCGCAAGGTGATGACAGGGGCATCGATGGTATCATCCAGACACAGTTCCTGATCATTGGCGCTGCGCAGGCGATTGTGGGCGGCACTGCTGGCGCTGACCGGGGACGGGGTTTCCGGGTTGGGCAGGCTGCCGATAATTACCGGGCGGTCGGGATCGCCGTTCAGGCAACTGACCAGAATTTCGACGCCGTCCTGCAGCGGGGTGTGGAAGCCGGGCTGATGGCCGTTTCCGGTGCCGCCGTAGGGTTGCAGGCGCCGCGTGAAGATGCTGTTCTGGGCGAAGGGTTTTGTCAGGCTGTCGTTATGCTGACGGTAACGGGTCCGTCCGGCGCTGTCCAGTTGGGCTGTTGGGTCTTTGCTTTCTATGCGTGCGGTCACTGCCAGGGGCACTTTGGGGCGTTTGCTTTCAGGCACCCGGTAAGGTGTTTCGCGCGGCACCAAAACCACCGCGTTGCTATAGGGGCAATCACTGTCGCCACCCAGGCCAAGGCCGGCATACTGATGGAGTTTATGGGTCATTCCGGTGATCAGGTAATCGCCACTGATGCCGCTGCCAAAACGGTCCGCGTCAATGCGCACGATGCGCCCGACACGCAGATCGACGGCATGGCTGGAGATGGTCAGTTTCTGCTGTTGCGCTGCTCCGATATGGGCCAACAACTCGGTCGCCGCACTGGCTTCATCGGTACTGGTCACACCGCGCCCAGTGCAGACCAAGGTGGTCCCATACGCGGATTTGCCAGCGCCTGGCAGCTGGCGCTCGCTGAGCAGGGCCTGTCCCGGTGCTGATTCAGCGACGTCGTGGACCAGATAGCAGTCACTGACCAGCTGCGCCCCCAGTTCCATGGTCAGCACATCGTTGTCAGTGGCATCATGGTCCAGCCCGGCATTGGCCCGGTACTCAAGCGCCGGGCGCGCCAGCGGTCGACAATGGCTGGCCGTGTCGGCAAAATGGAGCATTTCCTGCTCGTCACTGGCCGCTGACCAGAACAGGATGCCGTGTCGACTGCATAAGCGGGCGAGAAAATCAAAGTCGCTTTCGCCAGCCTGCAGGGTGGTCGGCCGGGCCGGGTAACTCTGTCCCCAGTCACAGAACAGGGCATTGTCATCAAGCCCATGGCGGTTGCACAGCAGTTGAATAATCTCAGGCAGGCTGTGATCGAGCAGCAGACGGGTATCGCTCACCTGCTGCAACCGGTACAGATGTGAGCTTACCTCCAGACGCCACAGTTGCCGTTGATCGGGCAGGCCCATGACATGAGCAACCTGAGTGACCAGACCGAAGACGGTGCGCTGTTGACCGCTGGTCGCCAACATCGACATGCGAACGCTGCTGCCCAACTGGTTGGTAAGCGACTGATAACCGGGCACGACGAGTTCAAGGGCAAAAGAAAACGGGCGGTTAAAGACTTCCTGCCCGGTCACAGATACGACGGCATAATCAGCACCACCCACCCGGACGGTCAGGCGTGACTGAGCAGCAGATATTGACAAGGGTCCCCCTCCTTGTGAAAAATGGTGCTTAAGATAAATACAAAGAGCTCCAGACGGTTTAAACCTATCAGGTTATACCCCCTGATGTCATCCTGAAGCATTTTTTTAATTAAAGATTTTTCCCGAAAGGGCTATCACGTTCTACTCTTTGTTGTCAATGTCATATACCTGTTAATCTTCCGAATCAGGAACAAGTAAACATACAAAAGATCAAAACATGAGCAGAGGCGCAACCACATCATAAATTGACATCAGATTGCTAAAAATAGCGAGTTTATCCAGATAAAAGTTAGCTATTTAGCCTACTTACTGAGCTCATGAATACTAAAATCTAACAACGGGTTCTTTGGTACCATTCAGAGCGGTAGCTATGGAAAAACCATGCATCCGTTCGGACCAGAATGTATTTTCCCACCTGTTGCCATATCAATTCCTCTCTCTGTAATACTGCAGCGACAAAAAAAGCTGACCGGACGATCCCGATCAGCTTCATTGCTCTATTAATTTATAGTGCTCCACTTCAATGTGAGAAGCGGTATTCTTTCACAGTCTGTCTCCTACTGTCAAACATGCCCATGCTCACGACCACTTTTTTCCAGGTAGTATTCATAATCCCCTTCGTAGGGGATCATCTGTCCATGATCAATTTCAAACACCCGGGTAACCAGGCTGCGCAGAAAATGGCGGTCGTGGCTGACCAGCAACAGGGTTCCGCTAAATTTCTGCAGGGCATCAAGCAGAACTTCCCGCGATTGGATATCAAGATGGTTGGTCGGTTCGTCCAGAATCAACAGGTTTAACGGGCGACCAAGCAAGGTCGCCAGAATCAGTCGGGCTTTCTCGCCACCGGAAAGTTTGTCAACCCGCTTTTCGACATCATCCCCCTGAAACAGAAACGCCGCACAGAGATTACGTAATACGCCAACAGTTGCCTGAGGCAAAGCGTCCTGCACGGTTTCAAAAACACTCTTTTTCGGATCAAGCAGTTCCATGGAATGCTGGCTGAAATAACCGCTGAAAACATTGGCGCCGATAACAGCGGAGCCGGAAGTCGGATCGACCTGTCCGATAATGGTTTTTAGAAAGGTTGATTTACCAGCGCCGTTGACACCGACCACCGCAATTTTATCACCACGCCGGACCATCCCGGAAATACCTGAAAAGACCGGCTTTTCACCGCCACCCTCAAGGGGCCAGTTTTTTTCCAGATCCGTAATGGCGATAACATCGTCACCACTGCGTGGCGGTTCGGAAAATTCGAACTTGATCACCTTCTGCTCCGGCGGCAGTTCAATACGGTCGATCTTTTCCAGCTTTTTCACCCGCGACTGGACCTGAGCGGCATGGGAAGCTCGGGCAGCAAAGCGGGCAATAAACTCTTCTTCCTTGGCCAGCATATCCTGCTGACGCTTGTAGCTTGCCTCTAATTGTTCGCGCCGAATTTCACGCTCGCGCAGGTAAAAATCGTAATTGCCGCCATAGGTGGTGATGCTGCCACCAGCGACCTCAACAATCCGCGTTACCAGCCGGTTCATAAAGTCACGGTCGTGGCTGGTCATCAGTACCGCGCCCTGAAATTCTTCAGCCAGCCAGTTCTCGAGCCAGACAATCGATTCCACATCCAGGTGGTTGGTCGGTTCGTCAAGCAGCAGAACATCGGGGTTCAGAGTCAGGATTCGGGCCAGAGCAATGCGCATTTTCCAACCGCCACTGAAACTCTCGACCGGACGATCATAATCATCAGGGCCAATTCCCAGACCGGTCAGGACCGCCTGGGCACGCGGTTCCAGATCATAGCCACCGCGCTGCTCAAATTCATGCTGAGCATCACCATAGCGTTCCAGCAAACGGGTCATGGCATCATCGTCCAGCGGCTCACACATCTGAGTTTCCATCTGCCGGATCTGTTCGCCTAAGGCGACGGTCGCTTCTGACGCGGCAATGACTTCTTCCAGGGCGCTGCGCCCTGACATATCTCCGACATCCTGGGAAAAATAGCCGATAACGGTCTTTTTGGCACAGGAGATATCCCCCGCATCAAGGCTTTCTTCACCGGTGATCAGGCGAAAGATGGTTGATTTGCCGGCACCATTGGGGCCGACCAGACCTATCCTGCTCCCGGGCAGAATCTGAAAACTGGCATTTTTAAAAAGCACCCGGTTCCCGTGCTGTTTTGTCATATCGGTTAAATGAATCATGATCTCTCCTTTAGTCAAACCGCTGACCTGTTATCATGGGCAGGAATTCGAGGCAAGTTAAAAACATCAGAATCTTTGCACTTTGGCGATGAATCTTCTAAGCTTACGCTCTCTTTAGTTCGCGATTTCAGCATTTAAGCTTTTCTTTTTGGCTTCGTGTCTTCGCAGCCGATACCAAAGACATAAAGGACATGAGCATGTTAATGATCGGGGTTGATACCGGTGGGACCTTTACCGACTTTATCTGGAAAGATGGCGACCAGTGGGGCGAATTTAAGTGCCTGTCAACACCGCATAACCCAGCCGAAGCTGTACTTGACGGGATTCGCCGAATTGCCGGTGAACGCAACTACAATCTGGTTCATGGATCGACAGTCGCCACCAACGCCATCCTTGAAAAACGCGGTGCCCGTACCGCGCTGATAACCAATAGAAAGTTTGAGGATGTCATTGAAATTGCCCGCCAAAACCGGGAAGAACTCTACAACTTTACTTACCGGAAAAATCCGCCATTGGTGCCAAAACATTTGCGCTTTGGAATTTCCGGCCGCGTCGATCATAGCGGTCACATTATTGAAGAACTGACCAGCGACGATCTGGATCAATTGCTTGTCGAGTTACAAAGCCATAAGATTGAATCGATCGCTGTCTCACTGCTGTTTTCCTTTGCCAATCACCAGCACGAACTGGCAGTCAGACATGCCCTGATGCCACTCAATATTCCCCTGTCGCTGTCCCATGAAACCCTGGCCGAATTCCGCGAGTACGAGCGCACTTCAACAACCGTCATCAATGCCTATGTTGCCCCCAAGATGACGCGCTACCTGACCGACCTGAATCAGCATATCGGTCAGCAGCCGTTCCGCATCATGCAATCTAATGGAGGCAGCATATCGGCCGCAACCGCCATGCGCGAATCGGTACGCACCATCTTGTCCGGCCCTGCCGGAGGTGCTGTTGGCGCTTTTGAGCTGGGTCGTATGGCCGGTTTTGATAAACTGATTACTTTCGACATGGGGGGGACCTCCACCGATGTCGCTTTGCTTGACGGCAAGCTGCCATTGACCATGGAATCAAAAATCGCCGGGTACCCGGTCAAAGTACCAATGATCGATATTCACACCGTTGGCGCAGGTGGCGGCTCACTTGCCACTATCGATACAGGAGGTTCCTTGAAAGTGGGACCGGAAAGCGCGGGAGCAGATCCTGGCCCAATCTGCTACGGAAAAGGCACCAAAATTACTGTCACCGATGCCAACCTGTACCTGGGCCGCCTGATCCCGGACCAGTTTCTGGGTGGTCATATGAACCTGGATATGACCAAGCTTGATAACTATTTCTCGCAAATGGCGTCAAAACTGGGGATAACCCCGACCGATCTGGCTGAAGGGATTTTAAGCATCGCCAACACGACAATGGATCGCGCCATTAAGGTTATCTCGGTTCAACGTGGCTTTGACCCGCGTGAATTCACACTGTTTTCCTTTGGCGGTGCCGGGGGACTGCATGCTGCCTATCTGGCCCGCGATCTGAACATGAACAATGTCTTTATCCCTATCAATCCTGGAATTCTGTCGGCAGCAGGCATGTTGATGTCAGACGTCATCAAGGACTACTCGCAAACCATTATGACCCGTCAGACTGAAACGTCTCTCGATAGTCTTAAAAAATATTTCAGCGCTTTGGAACAGCGTGGACGGCTAGATCTGCACCAGGAAGGGGTTGCTGAGACTCAAATAGCCCTCGAACAATTCCTGGACATGCGCTACCTGGGACAATCCTACGAAATCATGGTCCCTTTTTCACCGGACTACTGTGAGCAGTTTCACCTGCTGCATGAGCAGACCTATGGTTACAGTAACCGCCACAAGCAGATTGAAATTGTCAATGTCCGGCTACGGGCTCTGGGAAAACCGGAAAAACCGGTGTTCCCCCAACTCCCCTACCTGGGAGAAAAATTACCGCCAACGGCCATCATCGACCGGCGGGAAGTCATCTTTGATGGCCAGACGGAAAGCGCAGCGATCATCGATCGCAATCTGTTAGGTTACGGGAACCGGATTCAGGGACCGGCCATTATTGTCGAATATTCATCGACCATTGTCGTCCCCCCCTTTGCCGCCGGTCACGTCGATGCGTTCGGCAATATCATTTTGCAGATCACGGCTTGAAAGGTTACTGACCATGTCAACCAACCCGATCCTTATGCAGGTGTTTAAAAACCGCTTTGCTGCCATTGCCGAAGAGATGGGTGTCACCCTCAACCGCACCGCCTTTTCCCCCAACATCAAAGAACGACGTGATTTCTCTTGCGCCCTGTTTGATGCGAGCGGCGACATGATCGCTCAGGCGGCGCATATTCCGGTGCACCTGGGCTCCATGCCCCTGTCGGTAAAAGCAGCCATCGCCAGCCAAACGTTAAATGAGGGGGATATGGTGATGCTCAATAATCCTTTTGCGGGCGGTACCCACCTGCCCGACATCACCCTGGTCGCGCCAGTCTATGTCGGTCAGGACCAACCCATTTATTATGTCGCCAACCGTGCGCACCACGCCGATGTTGGCGGCATGACGGCAGGTTCGATGCCGCTGTCGACCACGCTGTACCAGGAAGGGGTCATCATTTCGCCGTTGAAAATCGTTGAACAGGGGAAAATCGATGAGAAGCTGATGTCCTTCCTGCTTGCCAACGTCCGCACCCCCATCGAACGGGAAGGCGATTTTTCCGCCCAGATCATGGCGAACCGTATTGGCATACGCCGCACCGCAGAATTGATCGAAAAATATGGCCAGGAAACTGTCAACCTCTATGCTGAGAGCCTGAATCAGCACTCCGAAGCCATTCTGCGCAACACCATCGCGGCTATCCCGGATGGTCGCTATCATTTCAGCGATAGCATGGATGATGATGGCATGAACAGCCAGAACATCACGATTGTCCTGCAGCTGGATATCATTGGAGATGAAGCGGTTCTCGACTTCAGCGCCAGTGCCCCCCAGGTCAGCGGCAGCATCAACGCGGTTTATGCCATTACCCTGTCTGCCGCACTCTATGTATTCCGCGGCCTGGTTAAAGATGATATCACCACCAATGCCGGTTGTTTACGGCCGCTGAAAGTCATTACCCGCGAAGGTACGATTGTCGATGCCACCTTCCCCGCCGCTGTTGCTGGCGGCAATGTGGAAACCTCGCAGCGCATTGTCGATGTTATTCTGGGAGCCCTGGCTCAGGCCATTCCACAGCGGGTTCCAGCCGCCAGTCAGGGAACCATGAACAATACTACCATCGGCGGCATCGATCCGCGCAGCGGGTTGACCTTCGCTTATTACGAAACCCTCGCCGGTGGTGCGGGAGCCAGCATCGGCAATCCTGGTGAATCAGCCATGCATACACACATGACCAATACCCTCAATACCCCCATTGAGGCCCTCGAATACAGTTATCCGCTGCAAGTCACTGAATACTCGATTCGCCAGGATTCGGGAGGCAACGGCCAATCCAAAGGAGGAGAAGGGTTGGTGCGGGAGATAAAAATGCTGACCGATGCGGAAGTAACAATTCTTTCTGAACGACGCGTACTACGCCCCTACGGACTGGCCGGGGGAAAGCCAGCAGCAACCGGAAAAAATCAGATTATTGCAGACGGTCAGTGCCAGCAGATGCCAGGGAAATTTTCGCGTAAACTGGCTAAGGGAGATATGCTCAGAATCGAGACACCTGGTGGCGGTGGGTACGGAAAAGAGTCAGAGCAAAGCTGAAAGAAAAAATCCCCTCTCCCTCAGGGAGAGGGCCAGGGTGAGGGGGAAACAGCACAAAAGCCCCTCATCCACCCCTTCGGGGCACCTTCTCCCAGAGAGAGAAGGAAAGAATAAATACTCAACAACAGACGACTCAGTCCTCTTTCATGACGTAGATTTCTCCGTCATAGACACCCTGAATATGAACATTCTGGGCCACCAGGCTACGCAAATAAGTGATGGCCCCCTTTTCCACCTTTTGTCCCGGCACCAGCAGCGGAATGCCCGGGGGGTAAGGAGTCACCAGTCCGGCAGAAGTACGCCCGACGGCATGTTCGTAACTGACGCTTTCCCGTTCCCCGAAAAACGCTTTTGACGGCGAACAATTCAAGGTAATCTTCGGCAGGCTTTCCAGTTTCTTTTTCCGGTTTCTGGTAATCGGAATCGCCGCCTTTTTCTGATCGAGCTTTTTCAATGCGTTGTACAGACGAATAACCTTGGAGCGGGTTCCCCCCAGGGTCAGCAATACCAGCATGGTTGAGTGGGTGAATTTTTCAATTTCCAGTCCGATTTCATCGAGCAAATAACGATGGATCTCAGTGGTTGAATAATCAAGACGACTGACATCAATCAGGATTTTCAGCGGGTCATGGCCAACATTATCCTGTTCGAAATGGGGAAAAGCCTCCTGAAAATCTTCCGGTCCGAGAATTTTGATATAGCGAAAGTTCTTCATCTGCTCTTTGAGCTCAGCAACCTGGTCAAGCAAGTCCTTGAGCAACCCGTACCCTTCCATTTCCAGCTGTTTATGACAAACATCCAAAGAAGCGATGATCTGGTATTTGGGAGAGGTACTGACATACATGCTAAAAATTTCGTGAAAGAAATCCGCATCAAAATCGGGATCATTGACGTGAATATAGCTGGCTTGCGAAAATGCCGAGACAACCTTGTGCGCCGAATGGGTGATATAGTCAGCCCCGGAATCGATGGCGGAGTAATAACGAAAGCGCGGATGAAACAGGGAATAGGCAAACCAGGCTTCATCGATAAAAACCTTGATCCCTTTTTCATGAGCCATGGCAGCAACCTTACGAATATCCATCAATAAGCCTTCGTAAGTACAGCCGGTCAGTACAATCAGTTTTGCCTCAGGATGTTTCTCAATAGTCTCCCTGATTTCAGCCAGGGTCGGTGGTGCGAAGATACCGTAATCGGGATGCAGCACACTGCTCAGGTACAGCGGTTCGGCCCCTGACTGCACAATACCGTAATGCACCGATTTATGGCAGTTGCGATCTACGATAACCTTGTCGCCATTGCGCAGCAGGGTCTGCAGGATGACCTTGTTCGAGGTGCTTGAGCCGTTGGTAATGAAATAGGTCTTGGTCACTTCAAAGGTATAGGCCGCTGCTTCCTGAGCTTTACCTATAGCGTAGGTCCCTTCGGTTAAGGAACCAAGGGAATCGACCGACACCGAGAGATCGCCGACAAACACATTACGCCCGTAAAAATGATAGAAATCATTGATATAGGGGGAGTTTCTGAAACTCAAGCCCCCGCAGTGCCCAGGCGTATGCCAGGAATCATTGGTTTCGGTAATGTAATTTTTATAGGCCTTCCAGAACGGCGCCTGGGAGCGGTCATCAAAATCATTGAGGATGTAGCCGAGTATCGATTCAGGGTCGAGGATAATATCATCACGGAAAAAGAAGGATTCAATATCAATCGATTCATCAATGATATTCAGGCCCTGATTTTCATTGCCTAAAATATAAATAGGCACTGAAACGCGGATGGCTTTAATCGCATCGACAATATCGACATTATTACACAGATTGTTCTGCTCGCTACCAATACTCCCGTCACAGAACCCTTCCACATCCCAGCTTAAAACCACCGCCTGAATATCAGGATCATTTTCAATCTGGCTGATGGCCGAAGCGATGGTTGCCGCTTCGATAATTTCAACGATCACGTCGCTACGTTCAAAGTTGGCTATGGCGCCAGCCATATTCTGGGTGATCTGATCAAGGAGATCGCGATCATCTTCAATAACGAGAATTTTAAGTAAAGGTAGATTCATAGTAATAATCTTTGTCCAGAGCGACGTGAAAGCAAGGGTGAGGAACCCGAAACAGGTTTACCGTTGTAAGTAAGGATCACGCTCCTGTCAATCTAAAATCCCAGGTAAAAACACTATCAGACCTCTTATCATTTCAAGCAAGATACCTACCGTTATGCCGCCGGACACTTATTACGAAAACCGGCAAACCATTTATTGTCAAGAAGTATAACAGCGCTCTTTGGGTTTGAGCCATCTTGCAGTATTATGGCACTATATTTAGAAGCTCTAGGGCTAAAATAGCTCTTTTAAAAGAGCCATCAGAGGGCATCATGTTTATCAGTCATAACGATTTAATGTGGATATTAAGGCGAATTTACGGCCAGAGGTATACCCGCGACACCCTGATTGATAAATTCACGGGCCACAGTATCTTAAGCTTACTCCCCTCCTATAATGGAATCGACGCTCTGTTCAGTCTGCTTGACGATAAAACCAGTGTCGTCAAAAAAGTTCTTCCCGCGATTAAAGCCAGAATCAATAGGCCAATCGCTGACCTGGCTGTTGAGACAGACAACATCACCTTCCTTGAGCTGAAAGAACAACTGCTTCCCATCCTTATTCAGGCTCTTCACTCTGAACGTTTTTCGACCCTGGAAACAGGGGCCAGAGTCATGATCAAGCCAAACAGCACATGTATCCAGGCAAAACCAGGCAGCGAAGGGTTTATCACTGCCAAAAATCAGTATTCTTCGACAGTTCGTTTCTATGCCATTTCCGGACGTTTCAGTGTCGATACTTTTTCAGCAGATATTGCCGATGAAGACCTTCAGATAATATCCCGGAGGGGTCTGATTAACAGGCACCAGAATCTTGAGAGCGCAGCAGAATACCTGTTTAATGACGCTATATTAAGAGCTATGCGCGGAAGATTGAACAACGCTGTGTATACTTGTGTTGCACACCTTGCTGTCAATTTTCTGGTCCAACAGGGTTACCTGCGCCCTGATGGCGCTGAGTTCGTCTGTGTATTGGACCGGATTTTTCCCGTCATGGCCCCGGAATTTGATAAAACCTACAGAAATCGTGAATTGTTCAGCTCGCGGACCTTGTCCTCCCCCCCATCAGAGCGCAAAGCACACGTCTTGAGCCTCGAACTAACCTCCGGATGTGATTACAACCGCTGTACATTCTGTACGGAATACGCCAACCTGCCGGTTGCAACCAAGTCGTTGCCTGAATTTAAACTTCACATAGACCAGGTTGCCGATTCAATCGGATCGGCGCGGTCTGGAATTCAGCGACTGTTTATCGGTAGCGGCAACACATTGGGAGTCGCAACGGAACAGCTGCTGCAAGCGTTAGATTATGCATGTGAGGTCTTTCATCCACAAAAGATTACTCTTTATGGCAGAACCTCCGCCATATTAGGCAAAAGCGTTGAAGAGTTAACAAAAATCAAAGAGGCTGGCGTGACCTTGATCTACTGGGGGCTGGAAAGCGGTTCCGATGAGGTCCTGTCTTATACCAACAAAGGCTGTACCCGTGACCAGATGGTCGCTGCGGCTCAAAAGCTGGCGGCAGCAGGAATCGATGTTTCCGCCATGCTGATCCCCGGGCTTGGTGGCCTGAAATTTTCAGATGAGCATGTCATGGGTTCCCTCGAATTGCTCCACAACATTGACATCAAATATCTGACCCTGATGGCGATCAATCCGGATCCGGCTTCGCTGTACGCTAAAAATATGCAGTTCGCAACAGATAATCGCCACCTGACGGCAGATGAAGTCAACGCCCAGGTCTACAATCTACTGAAAGGGCTGAAACCAACCGGCTTGCAGATCGGCATGTTCACTGAAGAGATCGACCTCGTCAGCAGCAACACCAAACGCTTTAACACTGAGTTCACACCCGCCAATAAAGAAGCATTGTTAAACAGCTTCTGGAATTGACCCGCTCCGCTCTGCCTTTCCATTATTTTTTTACAGCTTTCCCCTAAAACCTAAAATTACAAAGAGACAGCATGTTTTCCGTTTTTAAACGAGCAATTTTGCGTTGTGGCTAGGAAATCAATCGTTTGCGCGGAGGCGTAGTACTTTACGCCGCACAAGCAAACGAGCAGATTGACAACGCCACAGCACAAAAGGGCCGTTTAAAAGCGCAAAACAAAAAAAGTCCCGTAGCCAGGAGGGGACTACGGGACACAATGTTTTGAGAGGTTTCTCGAAAGATATCTACGTTTACTATCGCCGCCCCGCCTGCCACAACAAAGCGTCGATGTCTTATTTATAACCAATAAGGTCATCTTTGTCAACCAGAAATATAACTTTTTTTGTAACATTTATTACTGCCCAGTCATCCCATTATATATCTCATAATTACAACAAGTTGCACGGCCTGATCTTTTTTTCGTAATAGTTTCGTAAAAACTGCCCAAGAGCAATTTCCGCTGCGCAGAACATGTTAAAGTTTGAATCAGAGCTACTGGAACAGGGAGGGAAGAATGAACGCGCAAAGGAATAAAAGTACCGATTACAGCGTTGGAGAAGAAATTGCCAACAGCATCACCCATGGCATTGGCGTGTTGCTGGCAATCATCGGACTGGTTGCGATGATGATAACTGCCGGAAAGTACGGGACGGCTTCACACATCGTCAGCTCCAGCATTTTTGGCGCTACGCTGATTCTGTTGTACCTGGCGTCAACCCTTTACCACAGCATTCCTGGTGTGCGCGTCAAACAGATCCTGAAAACCATCGATCATTCAGCTATTTTTCTGTTGATTGCCGGAAGCTATACACCGTTTGTCTTGGTCTCTTTGCGTGGTGCCTGGGGCTGGTCGCTCTTCGGCACGATCTGGGGACTGGCCATTGCAGGAATTGTTATTCAGCTGACCCCGCTGGCCAAAATCAAAGTCCTTTCGGTGGGACTTTACCTGGCTATGGGTTGGGTAGCGATCATTGCCGTCAAACCAATGGTGGCTGCATTGAACATGTCGGGGTTTACCCTGCTGCTATTGGGCGGCATCACCTATTCCATCGGTGTTATCTTTTATGCCTGGAAAAAGCTCCCTTACGGCCATGCTATCTGGCACCTGTTCGTTCTGGGCGGCAGCATCTTCCATTTTTTCACGGTTTATTATTACGTTATTCCGCATTCATGACGTCTATCTGCATAGCTTTCATGCTTACAGCCAGCTTCTCTCTTAACGAACGATTGTTTAATCTAGGAGCTCAAAATCAATTCGCCGACGTACTGTATCAACCTTGGCGACCACCACTTCAACCCGCATGCCAACTTTGAACTCTTTGCGCCGGCGCTCACCGATCAAGGCATGCCGTAGAGAGTCATAATGGTAATAATCCCCTTCCAGACTACGCACATGAACCAGACCGTCGATAAGGGTGTCATCAAGTTCGACGAAGAAACCGAATTCTGTCACCGAAGAGATGGTACCGTAAAACAGCTGACCAACCCGTCCGGCCATAATCTGGCAGCAACGCAACTGAATCAGATCACGCTCGGCCTGAACTGCGCGGCGTTCGGCATCGGAACACTGCTGGCCTAAAACCTTCAGTTCTGCATATTTATAGGATTCCTGCTTCGGCCGGCCGGCGAGAACCAGCTTCAGCACCCGATGAACCGTCAGATCAGGATAACGCCGAATGGGCGAGGTAAAGTGGCAATAACAGTCTGCGGCCAGACCGAAGTGACCATTGTTATCCGGAGCATAACAAGCCTGCTGCAGACTGCGTAGCAGCTGTTGATTAATCAGCCGCCCTTCCGGCCTCTCAGCAACTTCAGCCAACAGATCCTGCAGTACCTTATGCAAATTTTTTCCAATCACCAGCCCGACGCCGCACTCAGCCGCCAATTGCTGCAACTCCTGCAACTTGACCAATTCCGGAGCTTCATGAATACGGAACAACAAGGGCCACTCTTTCTCACTTAGAAAACGAGCGACAGCTTCATTGGCCGCCAGCATGAACTCCTCAATCATGCGGTGCGCCTGATTGCGCTGGATAGGAGCTAGATCAACCGGATGCCCCTCATCATTAAACAAAATTTCAACTTCTGGGACATCAAGGTCCAGACTGCCGCGCTGCTGCCGCATATCCGTGAGAATTGCGGCCAGTTCCGCCATCGATCGCAGTTGTTGCTGCAACTGTAGGTCAAGAGCAGATGACCCAGTATTGTCGAGACAAGCAGCAACTTCGGTGTAGGTCAATCGGGCATGGCTGCACATGACCGCCGGGTAAAAATCAGCTGCGACAGTTGCGCCATTAGAGTCAATAACTACCTCTGCGGTCATGACCAATCGATCTTCATGAGGATTCAGTGAGCAGATACCATTGCTCAGCTGTTCCGGAAGCATGGGCAGACAATAGGAAGGGAAATAGACACTGGTACCGCGCTCCTGCGCATCAACATCAACAGGAGATCCAAGAGTTACATAGTGGGCCACATCGGCGATACAAACCCACAGGCGGTAGTTTCCATCAGCTTCTTTACGAACCGCAACAGCATCATCAAAATCACGTGCCGTTTCACCATCGATGGTAACCAGCGGGAGCTGGCGAAGATCTGTCCTCCCGGTTATGCTGTCTGGGCCGACCTGTTGTGGAACCTGATTCGCATGCTCCAGCGCTGCAGAAGAAAACTGATGGGGCAGATGATGGATACGGATGACCGTCTCGATATCAACCTGCGGATCGTCAGCCAGGCCAAGAGTTTCCGTAATCTGACCGGATGCTGGCACATCGCCGCTGCCGTAACGCTCGATACACACCTGAACGACACTCCCCGCTACAACATCCTTGCTTTTTCCAATCATAATTGGACCCCGGATATGTTTCTCCAGCGGCCAAACCAAACTGCGACCGGAACGCTTTTGTAAGGTCCCAAGCACACTCACATGAGCACGTTCCACAATGCGGATGATCTTACCGTAAGGACGTCGATCATAGGAAGACACTCCGCAGCTGGCAACAACCCGATCACCATTCATGGCGCTGCTGACGAAACGAGCAGGAACAAACAAATCCTCAAGCTCCTGATTATCGGGTCGGATAAACCCGTAACCCTGTTCCGCCAGAGAAAAAATCCCCTCCAATGTGCGGGTCTGTTTTTTGATGCGATACTGCCCACGCCTCTCATCCAGCTGGTCACTGGCAACCAGTTGATCAAGAATCTTGGTCAGTATTTTTCGCTCGCCACCCCGCAATTCAAGACGATCAGCGATTTCCCTGCGGGTCAGGTTGCTATTACGTCGCTGGTTAAGCAGCGCGATAATTCTCTGTTCAAAAGGATGCATAAAAACTGTAGCTTTCTATAAAATGCTGGCGTCACCATTGAAAAAACAGCCGTGGGATATCAACCCAGGTGCTGTAACGTCCATTGAACAATAGCGCTTGAACTAAGAGCGCCACTTTGACGGGCCACTTCCATGCCGTTGCGAAACAGTACCAGCGTGGGAATCGAGCGAATATTATAACGTCCGCCGATTACACCATCCTGCTCAGTATTCAGCTTGGCCAGTCGCACGCGTGGTTCCAGCCGCCCGGCGGCTTCGGCAAACGCCGGTCCCATCATCTTGCAGGGCCCACACCAGGGCGCCCAGAAATCAACCAGCAGCGGAAGTTCATTTTTCTGCACAAAACGATCAAAGTTTGCTGCGCTAAGCTCTACTGGCGTACCGCCAAACAACGGTTTCTTACAGTGTCCACAACGCGGTTGGTCGGTAAGATTTTGCCCAGCGACTCTATTGATAGTCCCGCACGCGGGACAAATAATATGGATTGCGGCACCCATAGGACTCTCTCTTAACAAGTAGAATTATGAGATCGATATAAACAATTAAATAAACCATCTCAAAGGATACATCAGTCACAGGTGATATGCTATATTTGACTGAAATTAGTAATATTTGAAAAAACTGGCACCTTTTGCCAGATCTCTGCCATTTTGCTTGCAAAAAAAGGAGACGGTTGGCTATGTTCTGTCGTTATGCTTCAGCAAAAATCTGCTGCTGTGTATTTATCACCTGCGCTGTTCTTAGTTCGCTTGCTTATGCTCAGGAGTCATCAACACTGAATCATCCACCCAGCATATCAGAAATCAATTTAGCCAATCCTCAGATTCATAAAGGAATCGACATTGAACTTCAACCTGTTGCTACAGATCAGGAAGAAGATCCGATCTCTTTTACATACCAGTGGTTTATCAACGGAGTTGAAGTTCCTGACAACAACACAGCTGTTCTTCCTCGGGACCTCTTTAGTCGTGAGGACAGAATCGCAGTTATGATTACCCCGAGTGATGGGAAGGATACCGGCCCAACTTTCACAACCAAAGAATTCGCGATTCCCAATGCACCACCACATCTCTCTACAGCTAAAGCACCAGCATTTGACGGTTCCACGCTTGAGTATCAAGTTGAAGCCAGTGATCCCGATGGCGACCGGTTAAGCTACTCAATATCCGGTGCTCCGGAAGGGATGACAATAGATTCACGAAGCGGGATGCTCAGCTATGTCAGAAAGCCCGGAGACCAGGGCACCTACAATATTGATATTATTATTAGTGACAACCTTGGTGGAGTAACAACAGCGTCTTTTACCCTGACGTTAAATTAACTGGCTTAAAATTATACTGTCATAGTTATTTATATGTCGCCGTGCGTTCGAGTAAAGACAAGTTCTCTGTATCAGGAGAATACGGAACCAGCATATGTTTCAGATAAAAACCCGAGATAGGAACAACCGTGAGAATGCCCCCCCTGCCAACAGATAACAATCCACCACCAAAGCGGTTACTCGACCTTTTTCGTTACAGCCAACGGGCTCTGGGCCTGGTGTGGTCAACCAGTGCCAGACTGACGATTGTGTTTGCCCTGCTGACCCTGGTGGTCGGGGTGCTCCCGGCAGCTGTTGCCTGGATAGGCAAACTTATCGTTGATGGTGTTGTCGCGGCGATGACTCTGCACCAGCAAAGCGGAGCCGTAGATACCAGCGCCGTGCTGTTTTACGTTATCTATGAAGCCGGAATTGTTTCTCTGATTGCCGGCGGTCACCGCGGTATATCCGTGTGTCAAGCTCTGCTGAGAGCTCTGATGGCGCAGAAAATCAACTTGATGATTCTCGAAAAGGCTCAGCAGCTGAGCCTCAGGCAATTCGAAGATTCTGAATTTTACGACAAGCTGACCCGTGCCCGACGGGAGGCATCCACCCGGCCATTGAGTCTGGTAACCGGAACCTTTGGCCTGGTCCAGAATGCAATCTCCCTGGTCAGCTACGCGGTCCTGCTTATTCAATTTTCGCCAATAACCGTAGGCATCTTGATTATCGGTGGCATTCCTGAATTTCTGGCTGAAGCCAAATTCTCCGGGGACAAGTTCCGACTGTTCCGTTTTCGTTCGCCGGAAACACGTATGCAACTCTACCTGGAAACGGTTCTCGCCCGCGAAGATTACGTCAAAGAAGTCAAACTGTTCCAGTTGGCGGACCGCTTACTACGCCGCTATACGGATATTTTTTCCCGTCTGTACGCTGAAGATCGTCGCCTGACACTGCGCCGCGATTTGTGGGGTTTCATTTTCGGCCTACTCGGAAACGTCGCCTTTTACGGTGCCTATGCCTGGATTGCCATTGCGGCTATCCAGGGAGAGATCAGCCTGGGCCAGATGACCATGTACCTGCTGCTGTTCAAACAGGGACAATCAGCCGTCTCCGCAAGCCTGAAAGCGATCAGTAGCATGTATGAAGACAATCTTTACCTGTCGAACCTTTATGAATACCTCGAACAGCCTGTTCCCGCCGAACAGGGGACCCTGAAGGTCGGTCCTCTGCCAGGGGACGGAGTCCGTTTTGAAGATGTTTCATTTCGCTATCCCGATAGTGAACAGGCCGCTCTGCAACAGGTCAATCTTCGCCTGAAACCGGGGGAAAGCCTGGCTCTGGTCGGAGAAAACGGTTCAGGGAAAACGACCTTGATTAAACTGCTCACCCGCCTCTACCAACCCAGTTCAGGCCGGATTCTCCTTGATGGACTGGATCTGCGGGAATGGGACAGCCAGACCCTGCGTGAACGTATCGGGGTTATTTTTCAGGATTTCGGCCGCTACCAGTTCCTGGTTGGTGAAAATATCGGTGCGGGCGATGCCCAGCATTTTGAGGATCGCGCCGCCTGGCGGGAAGCCGCTCACAAAGGAATGGCCGACGAATTTATCGATCACCTTCCCCAACAGTATGAAACCCAGCTCGGCAAATGGTTTAAAGGGGGACGGGAATTATCCGGTGGTCAGTGGCAGAAGATCGCTCTGGCCCGCGCCTTCATGCGCACTAAAGCCGATATTCTGGTTCTTGATGAACCGACAGCCGCCATGGACGCTGCGGCAGAAGCGACCATTTTTTCCTATTTCCGGGAGTTGAGCAAAGGGAAAATGACCATTCTCATATCCCACCGTTTCTCAACGGTACGTATGGCTGATCAGATTATTGTCATTGACCAGGGGCAGATTATTGAACACGGCAATCATGACCAGCTCATGGCCCGGGATGGTCAATATGCCCATCTTTTTTCGTTACAGGCCAAAGGATATCAATAACATTTTCGAGAGCTTGAAATAGGCCTTATCATAGCACCCCAAAAATAATTCACCCCGCTAAAATGGATATTGCCAAACGCTGCAAGTTGCCCTAATCTCACGCAAACTCCTATCATTTGGCGGGCTATGATGATCTTTGCAATGCGCATGACCTTCACACGTCGACCAGGCATTCCATGCGGATGTCCTCCATTCCGCATAGCGATCATGCTGATTATTCTGGCGACGCTTGTCTCCTGTTCTCCGGTCGGACCTGACTATATTCATCCTGAACCAGCGGTTCTTACTGCATATAGCGTCCAGACAGCCCCTGTCCAGGACATCCTCAGCGCCACAGAACTGGTCTCCTGGTGGCAGCTCTGTCACGATGAACTGCTGACCAGCCTGATTGTCCAGGCGCTGGAAAACAACTCTGATCTCAGAATTGCCGAACTGCGGATTCGCCAATCCCGGGCTGAATACCGCATGGCAACAGCCAACCAAGCTCCTGGCATTGATACAAAAGGGTCATACACCTCAAGTCGCCGCAGTGAAAATATCCTCGGCAGCACCAGAGGAACAACCCAGGAACTGTTTGACCTCAACCTGGATGTCGCCTGGGAACCGGATTTGTTCGGTGCCATTCGCCGTACAGCAGAACAGGCTGAGGCCCTGCTTGACGCCGTGCGGGAAAACCGCAACGCCGTTCAGGTAGCCTTACTCGCAGATATCGCCTTGAACTATTTCGAACTCAGGGGGAACCAACAGCTCCTGCAAACCAGCCTCGCCAACATTCGGGTTCAGGAAGAGACCCTGGCCCTGGCAACCGGCCTGCTGCAAAGTGGTTTAGGTAACCGGCTTGACGTTGCACAGGCCCAAACCCAGGTCGACCTGAGCCGCTCACGTTTACCGGCTCTGCACAATAACATCGACCAAACCACCTTCCGGCTGGCGCTGCTGGTTGGCATCGCACCATCTCAGCTCCCCCGGAACCTGCAAACACTGAAAGACCTCCCGGTTCTGCCCACCCAACTACCACAGCTGCTGCCTACTGAGCTGGTCCGCCGCCGCCCGGATATCCGCCAGGCAGAGCAACAGTTAATTGCCGCCAATGCGGCAATTGGTGTTGCCATAGCTGACCTTTACCCCAGAATCTCATTGTCTGCAGTTCTCGGGTTGCAAAGTATTCACCTCACCGATCTGCTCCAGTTCGGCAGCCGCTACTGGAACGCCGGTCCAACTATCAACTGGTCACTATTTGATGGTGGCAGAATCCGCGCCAATATTGAACGGCAACGAGCAGCTTCCGCCAGCGCTGAAGAACGTTACCGCCAGGTGGTCATCACAGCCCTGAACGAAGTTGAACGCGCGGCAACTGAATTACACCATGAACAAAATACTTACCAGGCTTTGGAAAAAGCCAAGGCAACCGCAGTGAATGCAGTCGACCTTGCGACAGGCCGCTATCGCAGTGGCCTGACCGATCTTTCCGAAGTGCTGGGGAGTGAGCGGACCCTGTTTCAGCTGCAGGAACAACTCATTACCAGTCACCGGAAACTGGCTGCAGATACGGTGCTACTTTATAAAGCATTCGGGGGTGGCTGGTCTGTTCCCAACGTTCCCAACGTCCCCCACGTCACCCCGACAGAGGATCATCCGAAATGACACATCCATCGCTGGCAAAACCATTCTGGTCCATTCAGATACTGATCATTGTGCTGAGCATATGGCTTCCCCTGTCCGGCTGTTCCACAACGGAAAAGGAATCTCAGGACCCTGGGAAAAAAACTGCTGGCCGAGCTGTGGCCGTTTCCACAGCGACTGCGACCAAAGCCGATGTCCCCGTTGAATTAACCACGGTCGGTAGCGTTGAGCCCTACGCGGCAGTCGCCGTAAAAACCCAGGTGACAGGTATTCTGCAGAACGTCGCCTTCCGTGAAGGGCAGCAAGTCAAAAAGGGCGACATCCTGTTTACCATCGACAAACGCCCCTTTGCGGCCCGCGTTGCCCAGGCAGAAGCAACCCTGGCGAAGAATCAGGCAGCCCTGGCTAATGCCCGCCGACAGGCACAACGTTATCAAAGCGCCGTTGCCAGTGGTTATGTCTCCAGTGAGCAGGCCGACCAAGCCCAGACCAGTGTCGCGACCCTGCAGGCGACTGTTCTTGCCGATGAAGCAGCAATCACCAATGCCCGGATTGATCTGGACAATTGTATTATTCGTGCGCCGATCAGTGGCTACACCGGAGCGCTGATGGTCGACGAGGGGAACCTGGTGAAAGCGTCATCAGAACAGTCCCTGGTAACGATTAATCAGCTCACGCCGGTAAAAGTCAGCTTCACCCTCCCGGAGCAGCATCTCGCCGAAATCAGAAGGCGTATCGAGACACAGGAGCTGACCCCCCAAATTACCAATCCGCAGCAACCGGAGCAGATATTGACAGGGAAAGTTTCCTTTTTCGATAATAGCGTCGATCCTCAAACAGGAACAATCAGGCTGAAAGCAGATTTCCCCAATAGCCGCCAGGAACTCTGGCCCGGGCAATTTTTGCCCGTCATCATCCGCCTCACTATCATGGAAAACGTCACGATCGTCCCTACCCGTGCCGTACAAAGCGGGCTGAGCGGTTATTATGCCTTTATCATCAATAAAGACCAGAAAGCCGAACTGCGTCAGGTTGAAATTGTTTTCAGCAATCAGGACGTGTCTGTCGTTGCGGCGGGAGTGCAGGAGGGGGAAGTGGTGGTCACCGACGGTCAGCTACGGCTGCGTGCCGGTGCGATGGTTAAAATTGTTGAAACCGATCAGAAGGAGAGCCGGCAGTGAACATATCGGCTCTTTTCATCCGCCGTCCGGTCATGACCAGTCTGGTCATGCTGGCGATCATGATTTTTGGTGCCTTTTCTTACAACCTATTGGCGGTCAACGATCTGCCTAATATTGATTTTCCGACCATTCAGGTCAGTGCCAGGCTCCCCGGGGCAAGCCCGGAAACCATGGCCAGTGCTGTAGCTACACCACTGGAAAGGCAGCTGTCGACCATTGCGGGAATCGACGCTCTCAGTTCAACCAATGGTGAAGGATCAACCATTATCACCATCCAGTTTGCCATGGAACGGGATATTGACGCTGCCGCCCAGGACGTTCAGGCCGCTGTTTCACAAGCCGCGCGGCGACTCCCCAAGGAGATGACCTCGCCGCCCTCGGTTCGTAAGGTCAATCCTGCAGCATCATCGATTCTCTACCTGGCTTTAAGTTCCAAGTCGATGGCTCTGTCGGATGTCTTTGAATACGCTGACACGACCATCGTTCCGCGCATTTCCATGGTTAATGGTGTCGCCCAGGTCAATGTCTACGGTTCACAGAAATTCGCTGTGCGTATCGGCCTCGATCCACTCAAACTGGCAAGTCTGAATATCGGCGTCAACGAGGTGGAAAAAGCCCTCGGTGGCTGGAATGTCAACCTGCCAACAGGTGGGTTGGAAGGCAAAAGTCAGTCCTATACCATTCAGGTCAGCGGCCAGCTGTATAATGCTGAAGCATTCAAGCAAGTGGTCATCGCCTATCGCAACCAGGCCCCGATCCGTCTGCAAGATGTTGCTACCGTTGAAAACAGTGTCGAGAACAATCGCGTTGCGGCCTGGTTTTATACCAAACAGAGTACTGATCGTGCCGTCATCCTGGCGATTCAGCGCCAGCCTGGCACCAACACCATTGCCGTAGTCGACCGCATCAGAAGTCTGTTTCCTGATTTGCAAAGACAACTTCCCGGCGGCGTAGAATTGCAGCTAATGTACGACCGTTCCGGCTCGATCAGAGAGTCGGTGGCCGAGGTCAAATTCACCCTGATCCTGACGGTCTGCCTGGTTATTATGGTGATATTCCTGTTTCTGCGCAATCTGCCGGCCACCGTCATTCCCAGCCTGGCCCTCCCCTTGTCGGTAGTTGGCACCTTTGCCGCCATGTACCTGCTCGACTTTTCCATCAACAACATCACGCTGATGGCCCTCACCCTGTCGATCGGTTTTGTTGTCGATGACGCCATCGTCATGCTGGAGAATATTATCCGTCATATGGAGCACGGCACGCCATCCCGTGAGGCCGCCTTTAAGGGGTCCCGAGAGATAGGTTTTACCATTTTATCCATGACCATCTCCCTGGTTGCCGTCTTTATCCCGGTCCTGTTTATGGCCGGCATGCTGGCCCGCATGCTGCACGAGTTTGCCGTTACCATTTCCGTGGCCATTCTCATTTCAGGATTTGTTTCCCTGACCCTGACTCCGATGCTGTGCAGCCGCTTTCTGAAACCCTACTCAGACAAAAAGCACGGATTCCTCTACAACCTGATGGAACGCTTCTTTGCCGGCTGGCTGCGCCTGTATGAATTATCGCTGAATCGAATCCTGCGCTGGCGACGTACCATTCTGATTCTGACTATCCTGCTGACCATCCTGACCGTCTGGATGTTTACCCGCATACCCACCGGCCTCTTCCCCCCGGATGACACGGGTTCCTTACGGGCCAGTACCGAGGGTACCCAGGGGGTATCTTTTGAAGAGATGAAACGCAATCAGGCCTTACTGGCCGATATCATCATTCAGGATCCGGATGTTGAAGCTTTCATGTCCTCAGTTGGTGCTGCCGGATCGCGGGTTGGCTCCAACACCGGCTTTCTGTTTATCAGGCTCAAAGAACGACAGAACCGGAAGGCCAATGCCGACCAGATTATTCAACGGTTACGTCCTAAGCTTAACGGTATTCCCGGTATTCGGATTTTTCTGCAGAACCCGCCGCCCATCCGCCTTGAGAGTAAACGCTCCAAGGCCCAGTACCAGTTTGTCATGCAGAGCCCTGACACGGCCGACCTGTACTCCAGGGCTGCTGAATTTGAAGACAAGTTGCGGGACATACCATTGCTGCAGGATGTCAATTCAGATCTCGAAATCAAAAGTCCGCAGCTGAATCTTCAGATTGATCGTGACCGTGCAGCCATCCTCGGTGTCAGTGCCGAGCAGATTGAAACAACGCTCTATTCGGCGTTTGGGTCACGACAGATTTCGACCATTTATACCGATACCAACCAGTACCAGGTGATTATGGAATTGCAGCCTCAATACCAGACCGATTCAGGCTCTCTTGAGCTGCTTTACGTCAGGGCCAGTAGCGATGAACTGGTACCACTAACAACACTGGTCCATATTACCAGTGGGCTGGGACCGTTATCGGTCAATCACGAAGGTCAGATTACCGCCGTGACCTTCTCTTTCGATCTGCGGCCAGGGGTTCCGCTAAGTGAAGCAGTCACTGCCATCGAGGACCTCGCCCGCAGCCTGCCTGCCTCTTTCACGACCGGATTTCAGGGTGCCGCCCAGGTTTATCAGGCATCAACCAAAGGGCTGGCACTGTTGTTGATTCTATCAATCGTCGTCATTTATATCGTGCTGGGGATTCTTTACGAAAGCTACATTCATCCCCTGACCATTTTGTCTGGATTACCAGCCGCCGGGTTTGGCGCATTACTGACCCTGATGCTTTTTAAAACCGAACTGAATCTGTATGCGTTTGTTGGTATTATTATGCTGGTCGGAATTGTCAAAAAAAATGCGATTATGATGATCGATTTCGCTCTTGAGGCGCAACGCAAGGACGGACTGGCTCCTTTGGAGGCGATTTACCGTGGCTGTCTGATCCGTTTTCGCCCCATTATGATGACAACCATGGCCGCGCTGGCCGGAACCTTGCCAATCGCCATCGGCATTGGTGCCGGAGCAGAATCACGCCGGCCGTTGGGGCTTGCTGTCGTTGGGGGGCTGATGGTTTCTCAACTATTAACCCTCTATATAACCCCCATTATTTATTACTATCTGGATAAGGTCCAAACAGGTGTGAAGCGGATGTTTTCCCGCAAAGGAACAACCCAGTACTAGCTTTCCTCAGAAAGCGGTCCTGTTTCTCTTTAATGATGTCTCTCTGCGGGCTTGCCTGTGTGGCTTAAAACCCTTCGCCTCATTGCCACCCTAAATCCTGGATTATTGTGATTTCATGCTTTTTTGAGGGGGAAGCAATAGACGGTTGTTCAGAAACAGATGAATTGACTGGAAAAAGACATAAAAAATGCCCCGGCAGGGAGAAAGGTCTGCCAGGGCCAATACGTGAGAGAGAGGTCACGTGTAAAACTGTTTAAGCTGTCTTTTGTAAAATCTTTAAAGCATTGACACACGGGTTAACCGCTCAGTCAAAGCTGGAATTGCTGGCACTGTTTTTACGGAGATTTTTGATCCTAAGAAGAGAAAGTCTCTTCCGTTCAAATATTGGTAAGACCACTTATAACCTATGACCACCTACATGTCAATATGAAAGCATGAAATGGTATAAAAAACTTATTACGATAAAACCTAAGTTGATAGCCCCCCATTCTGTCTATGTCTCGGATCCAGCGGAGAATACGATCTCCTGTTACCAAATAATCCTTTTCACCCTCTACACGTTGTTAACTCACGGCATCTATATCAAAACGACACTAAATTTCAAGCACTTAACAACCCAACAAATGGCAATAAAGAACTTCGCTGCGCTATTCTCTGCAACAACCAGAGGTGAGGAAATAGGGTTTAGCGTTATAACGATTTTCTGACATGGGATAATCGGCAGGCGAAAATGAAGTAATTTTTTGAATAAAAAAGCCCAGGAAAGTGATAAATATGCCCTGCCAAGCAGGGCTCAAGAACCCTGTTTGGTTCTATTTCAGATCAACGCACAGGTATTGCCTTGGCACCAGAGACAAAGAAAGAGTAAACAGCACGTGTAAAATTTTTATTCCGGAGAGTAAGCCCTTTGCTTAGTGAAGAGTAAAGTGGGGCCCCTCCTTACCTCGCCCGTTAAACAAAGTCTCCATCCGCTCAGCATCAACGGCTTCAGCATACAGGTAGCCCTGAACCTCCTCACACCCCAGATTCCGCAGGTATTGCAGCTGATGATGGTTTTCAACCCCTTCAGCTGTCAGTTTCAGATTCATCCCTTTTGCCAGCATGGCTATGCCGTCAGCAATGAAAGCCTGACTGTCACGGTCGTTGATTTCGCGGACAAATGAACGATCAATTTTCAGGGTATTGATGGGCAGATTCTGCAGGTAGGCAAAAGATGAGTTACCGCGTCCGAAATCATCAAGGGTTACAGCCACACCAAAAGCCCTTAACGCTCTTAATGTTTCTGCCACATTCTTCTGGTTCTGTTGCAGAGCGTGTTCAGAAATTTCAAGATCCAGAGTCGTTGGATCTATCTGATAACTCTGAACGGTCCGAATAAAGCGATCGATGAAATCATCCTCCTCAAACTGCACCGCCGACAGGTTCAACGAAACCCTGATAGCCGGTAATCCCCGCTGTTGCCAGCGCACTATTTCCTTGCAGACCGACTCCAGCACCCAGTACCCCAAAGGAACAATGAGCTTTGAGTCTTCTGCGGCTTGAAGAAATTTTTCCGGATACAACAAGCCATGTTCAGGATGTTGCCAACGTAACAGGGCCTCCATACCGATAATACGGTTATTCAAAGCATTCACCCGCGGTTGGAAGAAAACCTGAAACTGGCTCTCTTCCATGCCACGCCGCATATCTCGTTCAACCGAAATATAATCGGACCGATCAGGCATGGAACTGTCGTAAAAACAGTAACCATCCTTACCGTCCCGCTTGACGTGGTACATGGCGATATCCGCACTCTGCAACAGTGCTTCACGGGATTGACCTGCTTCCGGATACATGGAAATACCAATACTCATGCTCAAGTACAGTTCATGGCCATCAATCTGAAACGGCCGCCGGACTTCCTGAAGAATTTTTTCCGCAACCGCAGCAACACCACTACGGCTGGTCATTCCCGGCAGCAGCAGAAAAAATTCATCGCCACCAAAACGACTCAGAGTATCTTCAGCCCGCAGACAATTGCTGATGCGTTCGGAAATCTGCTGCAGCACGACATCTCCAGCGACATGTCCCAACGTGTCGTTAATCAGTTTGAAACGGTCAAGGTCAATAAACAGCAAGGCAAAATGAATACCACTACGCCGGGCATGAGCAAAAGCCTGCTGCATCCGGTCATCAAACAAAATCCGGTTGGGCAGCCGGGTCAAAACGTCGTGATATGCCTGGAAGCTGATACGCGCCTCATTCTTTTTACGCTCAGAGATATCACGAGCGCATCCCAGGGTTCCACTGAACTGCTTATTGCCATGACCGTTGCTTTTATAAATCCCTACAGCATTCAGCTCAACAATCAATTCATGATTGGCGAGACACGCAACCTGATCATTGTCAGGATTGACCTGAAGACGCATCTCTATTTTTTGAGCGGCACGGATTCCGGTACGCTGCTCACTGAAATAATTATGAACGTCTGCAGCATTATTTGGATGAATGATCTTTGAGAAATGCTGCCCCAACAGCTCATGGCGCTTATACCCGAGCAGGGATTCTGCCTGATCATTAAGAAAAGAAAAATTCCCATGCGCATCGAGCATGTAAATGAAATCGGGAGAGTTATTGACGATAAAACGATGAATCCGTTCCGAATCAGAAAGGGATCGTTCAGCGACCTTCTCCAGACGCTTTTTCTGGTAGCGTTCCACTCCGCACCGCACTGCGGCCAGGAACTCTTCAGGGTCATAGGGTTTACGGATGAAGTCATTGGCCCCGAGGCGCAATCCCTTCTGGGTATAGTTAAAACCGGCATAAGCACTGACGATAATGATATCTGTCTCAGGGGCCAGATCGCGAATATGTCCGAGCAGATCAAAACCGTGCATTCCTGGCATTTTGAGGTCAAGCAGCACGACCTGAAAATGCTCCTCGCGGAGCTTGACCAGGGCATCATCGCCGCCGGTTGCCAACTCCACCCGGTAACCGTTGATATGCAGTAATGCCTGCACACTACGTAGCATATCAAGCTGGTCATCGACAATCAGGATATCTATTTGTCCTTCTGATTGAGGTAATGTGTATGCGTTAGAATGACCTGCCACTCGCGTTCCCCCTGTCAATTATCGGATTCGAATCTGCGGTAAGGAATTTGAATGGTGAAACAGGTTCCGTGCACGGCGCTGCTGTGGCAGCTCAACTGACCATTCAACTCTGAAACCATCGCATTCACCTGGTATAAACCAACCCCCGCATGCCCTGCTCCCTTGGGACTGAAAACAGGTTTAAATAGATTTTTCTGGACGTGAATCGACAGTCCAGGTCCATTGTCCTGGATAACCAGTTCTACCTGCCATTGGCGTGAAGCAACGAAAACCAGGCGTGTTGATATTTTGATCACACCTGCTTCCTCAAAGGATTCAAGAGCATTATTCAGCAGATGCATGACAATCCGTCGCATCAGTGCCGAGTTACACTGAAAACGCTCAAGCCCCTCCTGCAGGGCCAAATCAAAATCAACTTTAAGCCTGCCGGCACAGGTACCACGCAGCGAATCCGATATTTCACGAACCAGCTGATTCAGGTCGACACCCTGATCAAAGAGCTCATGGTCTTCATGGCGACTCAGATAATCCTGAAAAATAGCATCGATTCGCCTGACCTCTCCTTTAATGGCGGTCGCAAGGGAGAGCTGTTCCTGTCGATGTTCCGTTTGGGTGAGAACTTCGACATAATTATTGATGATAGTCAACGGATTCTTTACCTCCTGACCAACCTGGTAAAGAAAGCCACCGCCATCATTGCCCCCATTAAAAACATTTTCAGACTCTGCCAGTAGAGCACTTCCGACAATCTGAATAAGTCCCTGCAGGTATTGAGACTTACAGTCGGGCAGATCACGTTCACCGGCCAGTTTTAATACCACGACACCGGGGATTTGCCCTGCCACCCCCAGGGGGCAACAGATGAATCCTTTCCCGTCACCAAGGCGCAACAATAAATTGTCGGTAACCGTCAAGCTTTGTCTTCCGGAAAAAGAGAAAAAGCAGCGTTTTTCGAGATAGCTATCTGAAACAAGAGAATACCCACTGCGCAGTGGAATTTCAAGTTCCCTGGCCAAGCGAAGCTCCCCTCCGCTCAGCATTCCTGTCAACACATGACTTTTCTCATCAAGAAGGAAGAAGAACGCTTCTCGGGCCGGGCTTTGTTCAAGCAAAAGCTGTCTGCTGATCTGCAACAAATCATCACGTCCGGCCGCCCTGGACAACCTGCCCCGCGCAGCTTCCTGTCCGGCCAATAAAAAGGTCAACTCCTGCAAGCGACCGATGGAATTATTGAACTCGCCACGGACTTTATCTGGTTGATCAAGCCAGGCAAACGCAGGAGGAAATAGATCACGCCCCCAGTGAAACAGATATTGGCTTTCACTGGGCTTAAGTCCCAGCAACTGTTCAGCCAGCAACTGACTTGCGTTACTCAGCTGGTCTGGGGTAAGACAAAACTGCTGCGTCAGCCGGCCAATTTTCAGCAGCACATGACTATCGGCAATCTGATTGATATCTGCATGCAAAAAGCGCACTGCATCCGCCAGGAAGGAGTCAAGATGCCAGTTGCTGATCAGTTGGTCAGCGACTGATAAATGATCCATCCCAAAATGTTCAAGCTCAATGGCAGCCTGCTCAGGAGAGCTTGAAACACCCAAATCTTTGGCCAGATAGTCTTTTCCGAAGGCATGGAAGAGCAGATGAATACCAAGATTAAGCAGAAGGCCGCACAGTTGCGCTTCTTCAATTCGGGAAAAGTTCACCGAGGGGGCTAGACAACGGGAAAAAATGCCACCGATCTGGGACATGAGCCAGAGACGATACTGGAAGACAAGTTCTGTGTCTGAAAACTTTTTCTGACACAATCGTTGTGCCGCGTGCAAAACCAAACTGGTTAAAATCGAGGGGTCCAGGGACTGAATGGCTGAAGACACAGGTTCGTCGGCGTTGAGGGCAATATTAAGCTTTTCTGCCGCAGACAGCAGCAGTACAGCCAAAGGAGCATCCTGCAAAACAATGTCAGCCAGTACCTGGGAATTTTGTTGTTTCAGGCATGCATCGATCAGATCTGCCAGTACCCCCGGTTGACAGAGCAGCATGTTGAGATCGGAACCAGCAAAATGTGTTGTGGCGACACTCATAACAACCAGACTCCATCATTAGCAGAAGCTAAACGATGATTTTAGAAGAATATTAAATCGGAAAGATCAAGTATATGCCAAAAAAACCTCAAGAAAAACAACTAAGTTCAAAAAAAATATAAATTTCAACCGGTTAGGCTTTAAAAGCAGACGCAGACAATTCATTAAGATCAAGCAATCACTCAAAAGAGAATCGATAAATAAACGCGACCGTATAGCGATAACCTCTTGATATCCCAAAACAATCAACTTTACAAGACACCAGTCAACCTTGGTTGATACTCACGAGAGTTAAGTCGTATCAATTAATCCAAAGCCCTATCCCCATGTATTTATTGAGGCCACAAAGCACTGTCTTTAATATAATGATGCAGGAGATTCTATGCCAAGAGAAGAAAGTAACCTGAATCCTCAGTACAAATTCAGCATATCTTCAATAACAGAGCGATCCTTAGCACTCCATGGGCCAACAATCACCAGATGCAGCAGATCGCGCCGGAAAATATCCCGAGCCATGGTTCTCAACTTTTCGGGTGTAAATTGACGAACCAGCTCCTCATCCTGACTGGTGGTACGCAGGTAGTCAGCCTGCAGCCCCCAACCATAGCGCACTGCCTGAGCGTCGGTCTGATCCTGGGAGAACTCCAGATCAAACAGGTAATTGCAGACGGCTCCGTCAAGTTCCTCCTGCGTAATCAGCTCTTCGCGCAGCACAGTCAGAACCCCAAGAACCTCTTTAACCGCAAGGACCAGATTGACCGGAGCAACAGACAGGTCGATAGCCACATATCCCGTATCTTTCATCAACGAACAATGGGCGTCAACCGCATAGGTTAAGCCTAACTCTTCGCGTAAGCGCAGGGACAGCCGGGCCCCGCCGCCCCATGCCAGCAGTCGGCATAAAAAACGCGCACTAAGACTGCGTTCATCGTCACGCCCGGGCAGGCGAAAGGCCAGCTGAATAGAGACCTGCGAATCAGAGTCCTGGACCCAGCAACAGCGTGGCCCGGAAGGCAGGTCGACAGCAGGAAAAGCATTGTTCTGCGCAGGAGGCAGTACCCAATCGCCAAATTCTTCAGTCACTGACGTCAGGGCCTCACTGCGTTCAAGGGGGCCACAGACACAGATGACCAGATTATCGGGCCGATACCACTGCCGATAGTAATCCTGTAAGGTCTCAAGGTCGATCCGCTCCAGGGTTTCCGGTGATCCGATCAGTGTTTTCCCCAGGGGGTGACCGGGCCACAGCAGTTCGGCCATGAGATTATCAGAATTTATCTGCACCCCTTCTTCATTATAATCTTCGCGGGCCTCTTCAAGAATAATCCGGCGTTCAACATCAATATCTTTAAACAGTGGACGCCTCAGCATGGACGCAAACAGAGTGACACCCGCGCTGAGTCGGGTTGGGTGGATACGAGAATGAAAACAGGTTGTTTCAGCATCTGTTGACGCATTGACCGCGCCACCAATAGACTCAAAGGCCTGTTCAAGAAGAATACTGGTCGGATATTCAGCGGTACCACGAAAAATCATATGCTCAAGAAAGTGTGAAATACCGGCCAGAGGCTCTTCTTCACACTGTCCTCCGACGGCCACATAACAGACAATCTCCGCCGCATGCAGATGCGGCATAGGGACCGTCACCAGACGTAACCCATTGGCCAATGTATCAACAAAATATTCAGACATATACGTGTTTCAATCTACTTTCCCGATCATAAAGAGGGAACGAAAGCCCTGTTTGAAAAATACGAAACGGGCAGACGTCTTTGCACGACGTCCACCCGTATCTGCTTACCAGTGACTCAGATAGAAATTTATTTTTTCTGCAGGATTCTGGCAACTTCTTTGGCATGATAGGTCATAATCAGATCAGCTCCGGCCCGTTTGATACTGAGCAGGATTTCCATCATAACACGCTCACCTTCAATCCAGTCTTTTTCAGCAGCAGCTTTGACCATACTGTATTCACCGGAAACATTGTAAGCAACGAGAGGCAGATCAAAATTATCACGCAGATCACGTAAGATATCGAGATACGACAACGCTGGCTTGACCATCAGGAAATCTGCTGACTCAGCCACATCCAGCTGGGCTTCGCGCATAGCCTCGAGGCGATTGGCCGGATCCATCTGGTAACTGCGTCGGTCACCAAACTGCGGTGTACTTTCAGCAGCTTCACGAAAAGGCCCATAAAAGCCACTGGCAAATTTGACCGCGTAACTCATTATCGGAATATCCGTATAGCCATGTTCGTCAAGAATATCGCGAATCGCGGCAACGCGCCCATCCATCATATCTGAAGGTGCAACGATATCGGCTCCAGCCTGGACATGCGACAGAGCTTCCTTGGCCAGCAGCTCAAGGGTGGCGTCATTATCGACGTCGCCATTTTTAATGATCCCACAGTGCCCGTGATCCGTATATTCACACATGCAAACATCAGTGATGACAATCAGCTCCGGGACTTCCTGCTTGATAGCCCGGATGGTGTTCTGAATAATTCCGCTATCGGAATACGCATCACTGCCAACAGCGTCCTTGGTTTCAGGGATTCCGAACAGAATTACCGCAGGAATACCAAGTTCGTAAACTTCTCTGGCTTCAATGACGATGTTGTCGATAGATTGCTGGTAAATCCCAGGCATCGAGCTGATTTCCTGTTTAATATTTTCACCAAACGCACTGAACATCGGGTAAATAAGATCATCTATACGCAGGTGAGTTTCCCGCACCATACGCCGGAGGTTTTCATTACGCCGCAGCCGACGGGGACGATAGTTTGGAAATTGCATAATAACTCCTTGGCTTAGCAGCCAGAATTCGTTGTCATGAAGGATTGTAATAAGCGATCATGGACTCGACTAAAGCATCAAGAGTCCATGCTGCCGGTTCGAGATCGACCGTATAACCGTGCTCACGAATTGTTTTTGAAGTTTGTGGCCCGATAGAAAACAGGCGGGTCTCACCCAGCAGTTCACGCAGCTCATTCCCCAGCATGGCAACCAGGTTGTCAAAAGTTGACGATGAGGAAAAACACATGGCGTCAAGTTCTCCGGCACTCAGCAAGCGACAGATTTCTGCCCTGCTCTCAACTGGAGCCACCGTCCGGTAAGCGACAGGATCGGCGACATCTGCGCCTGCCTCACGCAGGTGATCCACCAGATAGGAGCGGGCCAGTTCGGCGCGAGGATAAAGAATTTTTTTGCCAGCAACGCCACGCTTAAGCAGTTCGGCGACAATCCCTTCAGCGCAATGATCTTCCGGCACAATACTCGCAGTTACGGCAAACTCTTTTAAGGCCTGTGCTGTTTTGGGACCGACAGCGACGACATCAATATTACGCAGCAGACCGATATACTGTTCATTTTCAAATAAGCGCTCAAAAAAGGCCGCTACACCATTCGCCGAAGTAAGGATCAGAATATCAACGCTATCCAGCTCGCGCACTTCATAATCAAGAGGGCCCCAGTCGAGCGGCGGAACAATATCGATCGTCGGCACACACACGGCCTGAGCCCCTTGCGCTTCAAGTAAAGTGGCAAAGGCTCCAGCCTGTTCCCTGGTACGGGTCACCAGAAACCGTTTGCCAGATAAAGGCAAGCTCGTCATAGCCCGTCAATCCTGACTATTATTAAACGTCTCACAACCGTAAACCTCGTTCAGAATAGCGCCAGCCCCCATCTCGAGCAGGTCTTTGGCAAGGGCAACGCCGCAGGCAACCGCATTTTCCACATGGGATGAGACCGTTTTCTTCAGCATGTTCTGCCCTGCGACATCAGAAACCAGCGCGGTTAACTCCAGTTGATCACCCTCAACTGTACCGAATGCGGCAATCGGAACCTGGCATCCGCCTTCAAGGGTCGCCAACACGGCTCGCTCAGCCCTGACCGCATAAGCTGTCGGAGCATGATTGAAAAAGTCGATCAAAGCATTGGTCTCAGCATCATCGACCCGGCTTTCCAGCCCCAGAGCCCCCTGGCCGATAGCAGGCAGGCAGATTTTCGGATCAAAGTACTCACCAATCTGATCAGCAAAACCAAGCCGGTGCATCCCGGCCGCAGCCAAAACAACAGCATCAAGATTATCCTGAGTCAGTTTGTCGATACGCGTCTGCACATTACCGCGGATATCAACCATTTTCAGATCCGGGCGCAGGTTCAGCAACTGGGCTTTGCGCCGTAACGAGGAGGTGCCGATGCGCCCCCCCAGAGGAATATCTGTAAAGCTTTGGTAGGCATCTTTCAGGACAACGATATCACGGGGGTCTTCACGCTCAGTGATACAGCGCAGATCGGTGCCATCTGGAAACACGGTCGGCACATCTTTCATGGAATGTACGGCGATATCGACCTCGTTACGCAGCATCGCTTCCTGGATTTCCTTAACGAAAAGCCCCTTGCCACCAACCATAGCCAGTGGAACATCGAGAATCTTGTCCCCTTGAGTTTTGATCTTCGTCAGGGTGACTTCGAGATCCGGATAGCGTTCCTCAAGCCGGTCTTTGATCCAATTGGCCTGCCACAGTGCCAGTGCGCTGGCACGGGTACCAATGCGCAAAATACGTTTACCCATTCAAAAGCTCCTCGTAATGATTTATAAAAACAGGCAACTTCGACTCCCAAGCCGGTTGCATTAATAAATACCGGTCGCATCACGACCGCAATTACTGCTGGTCATCGCCTTCGGTATCAGGGTCAGGCAAGTCAAACAGGATACGCACAGCATCGACATATTGGCTAGCGTTTTCATTTGAGCCTGCCATTTTCAGGACATTAGTCGGATGGTGGAGAATCTTGTTGATAATCGCTGAAGTCATGGCATCAATCGCTTTGCGCTCTTTTTCTCCCAGGCCCAAAGCACCACTCAAGGTCTTTTCAAGTTCCTGACGCCGAATTCTCTCCAATTGCTGTCGCAACGCGACAATCGTCGGTTTGACATCCAAGGAGCTAAGCCAGGCCCGGAACTGACAGACTTCATCAGCGACAATCAATTCAGCCTTGGCGGCCTCCTTATGACGCTCTTTCAGGTTGGCTTCAACAACCCCCTGCAGGTCGTCGACATCATAGAGATAGATATTGTCGATGCGGTTGGCCCTGGGTTCAATATCTCTCGGCACCGCGATATCGATCAGAAACATCGGCTTGTAACGTCGAGCCTTGGATACGGCCTTAAGCGTTTTGGCCATCAACACGTAATCAGGAGCTCCGGTTGAGGATAAAACGATATCAACCAGATGCAGATGTTCCTGAAACTCTTCAAATGGAATCGCCCGTCCTGAGAACTCTTCCGCCAGTTTTTCGGCCCGGCTCAAGGTTCGGTTGGTCACCAGGACTCTGGATACCCCGTTATTAACAAAGTGTTTGGCTGCCAGTTCACACATTTCCCCTGCTCCGACCAGCATAACCGTCTTTCCTTCAAGGGAATCAAAAATCTTACGGGCCAGCTCAACAGCAGCAAAAGAAACCGATACCGCGTTGCTGGCAATAGCCGTCTCGGTACGGACCCGCTTGGCCACCGAAAACGCTTTGTGCAGAAAACGGTTAAGAATTGTCCCCGCCGTTTGAAATTCACTGGCGTAGCCATAAGCGGTTTTGATCTGCCCCAGAATCTGAGGTTCTCCGATAACCATGGAGTCAAGGCTGGCAGCGACTCGCAAAACATGCTGAATGGCATCTTCCCCTTCATAAGAATAAAGATGATCCTCCAACATTGACGGGTGCAGCTTGTGATACGCAGCAATAAATTCCTTAAGCTCAATAACCGCAGCTTCGGGATGATTACTGACAGCATACAGTTCAACGCGATTACAGGTTGAGACAATCAGCCCTTCGCTAATGGAAGGCAGGGCGAGCAGCTGCCGCAGAGGTTCCTCCATGGCAGTCGGTGCAAAGGCGACCTTTTCCCTGATTTCGACCGGTGCAGTTTTGTGGCTAAGGCCAACGACAATTATATCCATGAACTTATTTCACCAACCTGTCTGCTAACTGCGGAAAAGGCCTCAAAGTTGTGATATCCCCCAAGTAACAGATTGACCCCCAGATAGGTAAACAGCAGAACCAGAAAAGCAAGAATAGAAAACAGTGCAGCGGTACGCCCGCGCCAGCCGGAAGTCAGCCGACCGTGCAACAATCCAGCGTACAGAAACCAGGTAATCAACGCCCAGGTTTCTTTGGGATCCCAACTCCAATAGCTACCCCAGGCAGTATGAGCCCAGAAGGCACCACTGATAATGCCGAGAGTCATGAGAGGGAAACCGATACTAAGGCAGGTATAATTCACTTTATCAAGACTGTCCAGCGACGGTAAGCGCTGAAACAGGCCGGTAAAATGTTTGCTTTTTAACATCTGGTTCTGAATCAGATAAAAAATACCTGCCCCAAAGGACAGAGAAAAAGCAGCGATCCCAAGAAATGCGAAGGTGATATGAACCGGGAACAGCCAGCTTTTCAGCACCGGATTCAACTGAATAATCTGCTGAGGGGTCAAAACACTGGCAACCATAAAAATCAGAGCGAGAGGAGCAGCGAAAGCCCCCATCGCCGACATGCGAAACCGCAGATCAAGCAGCAGAAACAGTAAAACCAGGCACCAGGAAAAGAAAGACAGGGACTCATGCAGACTGGTCACAGGAGTTCCACCAGCTGATGAGTGGAGAAACCCGAACGCTGTTGCGTGAACGATGACCCCCCCCAGAAGCAACCAGCGTCCATAGCTCCCTAATGCAGGTTTTTTTGTCGCTATGGCGGTCACATAAAAAATGCTGGCACCAAGGTAGATCAGTGTTGTGATCGTTGACAGCAGGGTTGAAGTTCCCATGACATCCTTTCCGGCGTTCAATAAATGGCCCGCTTACCGGCAATAGTTGACGTGCATTTTCTTACAGCAGGCTTAACAGGTTGCCTGAGCCGACCATATCGTTGCTATTCTCACATACGCAAGCACGCGGTCTGCGCTAAAATTGTAGGAGTCCTCATTCTCGGCAGTCAATCCCTTTCTCATTGTTAGGGATCGCAGTCAAAAACGACTCTTCTTATCGGCCAAACAGTTCCTTCTCAACCAATTCGCAAAGCAGATGTCCGGCAAACTGGGCGATTTCAATTAAACGCGGAGCTGATCCGTTACCCAGATCAAGAGCAGCGTCAAGATTCTCCTGTAGCAGTGGATCCGTCGCGCTATTGCCGCTCAGCAGAAAAACCGGCTGATTGTTGTCCTTAACGTCCTCAATCAAAGCGCTCAACTCCGGAGCGGCGCTACCATCGGAATAAACCAGCAGTAAATGTTCAGCACTGTTGATAGCGCGGTAATGGCGCAGCAACAGCTGATCAGACTGTCCGCCACTTAGCATCTGAGTCGCCAATAGAGGATCACTCCCCAGGCACAGTGCGGGAAGCGCCGGCCGGTCAAAATCCAGTTTATAGGTAAACTGTGCTGCCAGCATCTGGGCGACAGAAACCATAGGACCGTGTCCGGCAACTAACAACTGTCCACCTTCGGCAAAAAGAGCAGCCAGGCGACTTGCGAGAGCACCGAGAGCAACTCCCTGCTCCTGACAGAACTGCGTATGTAAGTTATTGACCTGACGACAGACAGCATCGATATATTGATTCATTAAAGTTCCTCCGGGATATAGCGTCCGGGCATAGCGTGTCAAGTTGTGGCAGGAGCATAATATGGACCTGTCTTTTACCTGTCAAGTTCCAGCAAATTTCTTATTGCACCTTGATTTTTCTATACCTTCCAATATATTGTGATAACGATATTCTATGACACTTATTTACGGCCACAACTAATGATAAAGGAGAAATCGATGGCTAGCGACAAAATTCTTGAAATCAGCGATGCTCAGTTTGAAGCAGACGTTCTTAAATCTGAGACCCCAATCCTGGTTGATTTCTGGGCAACCTGGTGTGCACCTTGTAAAGCAATTGCTCCGGTTCTCGATCAACTGGCAGAAGAATATGATGGCAAGATCAAAATTGGTAAAGTCAACGTTGATGAGAACCCGGGAACCCCTGGCCAGTATGGCGTGCGTGGGATTCCGACCATGATTCTTTTTAAAAACGGTGAAATCGTTGATCAACTCGTCGGTGCTGTGCCGAAAAATCAAATCGCAAGTCTCCTGGACAAGGCGCTCTAAGCACCTGGTTCCTGTCTGGAAACCTGCTTAAGTGTTGACCATAGAAACGGTACAAAAAACGGGTCTCGCTATTTCCGAGACCCGTTTTTTACTTGAATTCCCTCATGAAGAATCCTGCTTTAGCTAAGCAGTGCTATTTGCAGCTAAGCGCTTCCAGCTCACGAACAACCTGCTCCCTGCAGTCAGCCGAGTAACGTCCACGGTTCAATTCAGCAAGAATATCCTCTTTCTCTTTAAGCAGGGTCAGCTGTTTTTGCTGCGCTTCTTCGTAAACACCTTTAGAACGTGTTGTCATATCTTTGCGGGCCGTCCATTTTTGCGTTTCTGCCTCACGATACTGAGCAACCACCTCCCTGGTTCGCTTAAGCAGCGCCTGCTCACGTTGCTGCCGTTGCGCAAGCTCCTGTGTTGCCTGCATGACCGTGCGGTCAAAATCCCGGCTGCTCCCAGCCCGGTCTGCTCCCCCAGGTACGTAATTCAAGTTACCGGCCGGTCCTTCAGGAAGTTGCTTTACCTGGGCGCGACAAGACTCGGGCAAAGCCTGCAGATTATCACCAGCATACAACCTGCCAGTGGCGTCCCGGCAGGTAAAAACCTGTGCAAACACCGGCCCAGCCATAAAACTGAGCAACACTCCCACGATAAGCCATCTGAACATGTTTTACTCCCGCCAGAAGAGTTGTCATCCGGAAACCCCGGTGAACAACGCGTAAGTTTTCAGACTGGAAATGAACCATTTCTCTGAGGCCCAAAAATCAAGTACTTGTGCTGAAGGCGTAGTATTTTACGCTGCACAACCACGCAGATTGACACCGCCACAGCGGAAAAGAACCGTTTCTGGATAACAACTAGAACAACCGATTACTGTCAAGCATAATGGTGACCGGACCATCGTTAATCAGGTCAACGGCCATATCAGTACGAAAGCGGCCGGTCTGCACCTTGACCCCCTTATCCTGCAACAGTGCAGTAAAATAGTCACACAAGGGTTCAGCAATTTCAGGAGCAGCCGCCATAGAAAAGCCGGGCCGTTTCCCTTTGGTGCAATCGGCCAGCAGAGTAAACTGGGAGACGACAAGCACCTCTGCGCCGCAGTCCCTGACCGAAAGATTCATCTTCCCCAGCTCATCTTCAAAAATACGCAATCCGGAAATCTTCTCAGCCAGATAATCAGCAGCTTTTTTCGTATCCCCGTTGGCCACACCTATAAGAACCACCAGTCCGTGCCCAATATCCGCAACGCGTTCTCCAGCAACACTCACCCCGGCCCGACTTACCCTTTGTACAACAGCTCTCATAATATCCGCCTTCTTGCTTTATTCAGCCAGTCGCCTTAATAAGGCGAGATTTTCAAGGTCGTGACAATGATGCTCTCCCCCTGGTGTTTCAAGAATCTTCGGCACTCCATGCAAACGTTGATCAGTCATCAGCAACTGAAAGCCCGCTTCGCCAATCATTCCCTTGCCGACATGATCATGCCGGTCGACCCTCGAGTTGAGAGCCTTTTTACTGTCGTTAAGATGAAACAACGCCAGTTTTTCGAGCCCGATCAATTGGTCAAAGCGGGTCATGACATCAGTATAACTCAGCTCAGTGCGCAAATCATAACCAGCCGCGAAAGCATGACAGGTATCAAAGCAAACCGCTAAGTTGGCTGTCGGAATCTGCTCAAAAACAGTAGAAATTTCCTCAAAGCTCGCACCAAGGGACGTCCCCTGCCCTGCCGTATTTTCAATCAGCACTCGCACCGTGTCTGGCGCTTCACTGAAAATAGTGCGGAAACTTTCGACGACATTTGCTATTCCCGCAACACGCCCTGCCCCCATATGAGCCCCTGGGTGCATAACCAGATCGCGAATACCAAGGGTATGGCAGCGCTGCATTTCGTCAATAAATGCCCGAATCGATTTATGCCGCAGTTCAGGGTCCGGACTGGCCAGATTAATCAGGTAGCTGTCATGGGCAGCGATATAGCGCAGAGAACTATGCTCAACCGCGTGCCGAAAATCTTTAACGTCCTGATCATTCAGGGGTTTTGCCTGCCAACGGCTGGCATTGCGAGTAAAAACCTGAATAGCGGTGCAGCCGATTTCTTCACCACGGGCAACGGCCTTATGAATACCACCGGCGATAGAAACGTGAACCCCCAGCAACAATGGGATGTGCCGGGGCGTCATCACCTGCTGTCCTTCAGCCAGCCCGCGATAATTCCGCCAACCTCAGCACTGCCACGGATATAGGCATCGACAAAGGGAAATTCTTGCCAGCTGCTCGGCGGTCCCACCAATACCGTCTTCATCCCCAGTTCTTTGGCTGTTTTAAGATTTTGCGGCTGGTCTTCAACCATCACACATTGGTCACCGTTCAATTTTAATTGCTTCAATACCGCCTGATATGGCCCTGGATGCGGTTTGGGTTGATAATTGTCGATCCGGATATCAAAAACACCCTGAAACAAGCCATTCAGACCAAGGGCGCTGACAACACGATCAACATGACAGCGCGAACCGTTGGTAAACACGTAACGCGGGATACCGAGACCAGCGATAACCTGCTTTAAATGATCATCAGAACTCAGGCGGCTCCCGACATCAACGGCATGTACATAGTCAAGATATTCCTCCGGATCAACATTATGGTGCAGAATCAGCCCCTGCAAGGTTGTGCCATAGTCCTTCCAGTAGCGCCGCCTTAATCCATCGACATCCGGCGCAGCAATATCAACCACCTCTTCCATGTAGCGGTTGATTCTGACATCAATCAGGGAAAACAGATCCCGTTCGGCAGGATAAAGGGTGTTATCCAGGTCAAACAGAACGGCTTTCAACTCTCTAGCTGAAGATAAAGTCACCACTAAACACCTCTACCGCAGGACCGGTCATCATCACCGGACCGCTATTGTGCCATTCCAATTCCAGGTCGCCACCGCGCAGGTGATTGATAATTCGGGCCTGGCTCTTACCGGTCAGAACTCCGGCAACAGTCACGGCCGAAGCGCCGGTACCGCATGCCAGGGTCTCACCGGCACCACGTTCCCAGGTCCGTTGCACAACCTCTGTCGGGCTGATAATCTGCACGAATTCTACGTTTGTCCGGCGGGGGAACAAAGGATGATTCTCAAGCAGCGGCCCATATTCTGCGACCGGAAAATTCTCAACATCATCGACGTAAACAACGACATGAGGATTCCCCATTGACACGCAGGTTATCAGAAATTCCCGATCACCCACCATCAACGGTTGAGCGACTACTTGAGCATCGGGATCTCCGTTCATCGGCAGATCCTGACGCCGCAAACCGGGAGCCCCCATATTGACGGTTACCTTGTCAATCAGACCATCACGGCCTGTAAACATGGTTAAGGGAAGTACCCCATTACCGGTTTCGACAGCTATTTCAAGTTTCTTGACAAGCCCATGATCGAAAGCATATTTGGCAACACAGCGGATTCCGTTTCCACACATTTCAGCTTCACTGCCATCGGCGTTAAACATGCGCATCCGAACATCGGCGACAGCGGAAGGCATAATCAGAATCAGTCCATCGGAGCCGATGCCGAAATGGCGATCACTCACCTGGCGGGCCAACTCGGCCGGATCGGCTACGGTCTGGGAAAAACAATCTATATAAACATAATCGTTACCAGCGCCATGCATTTTGGTAAATTTCATAAAACTATCCTTTGGTGGATGGTTGTTGTGATACAAGACTCTCTGTTAATATAATTTGACTGTCGACTACACTCAACCTATAACGCTTCGCAAGGAGAACCCATGGCGTTTTTTCTTAAAACAAAAATTTGGCAAACTGGTGCGCTTGACTGGTGGGGCATGATTGGCAACGAAGATATTTTTCTCGGCAATCGTGAATTTCCTCAGCCCCCGGAAGAAGGCGATGAATGGCTGGTACGTTCCACCGGCCAGCGCTTTAAAATTATCGACCATGAGATCTGCCTGATTGCCAGCGAGGAGCCTCAGCAGCCATGGTATTAGAAATCGTCCAGATTCCGGCCAGTGATATGGAAAATTTTTCTTATCTGCTTTACTGTCCGGCAACCAAAGAAGCAGCAGCTATTGATCCATCCATGTACCCGGAACGTTTGCTGGCGAAAGCACAGGATCTTGGCGTCAGGGTTTCCCTACTGCTGAATACCCATGGTCACCGCGACCATGTCGCCGGAAATGATACCGTCATCAAAGCAACCGGAGCCAAACTGGCAGCCCACCCGCTGGAAGTCAGCCAGCCCGACATTGGCCTTGAGGAAGGATCGACGTTAACCATCGGCAATGGACAGGTTGACGTTCTGCTCACGCCTGGCCATACGCCAGGATCACTGGTATTTAAAACCCAAAGGCAATTGGTTACCGGAGATACCCTATTTGTTTCCCGCTGTGGCCGTGCTGACCTGCCGGGTAGTAACGTAACCGACCTTTATCACAGTCTGCAGCGCCTCAAAGCTCTTCCAGAACATTATGCAGTCTATCCTGGCCATGATTACGGTCCTCAACCGGTCTCAACCATAGCTTGGGAGCTGCAGCACAATGACTACCTGAAATGCCCGGATCTGGAAAGCTTTATCAGACTGCGAATGGGATAGTCTGCCGCAGGGCGAAAAAAAGTCTACCCGGAGGTGGGAACCGTACGCCCCGGGTAAACGTGTCGAGGGAACATGGCCTTTGACAAACAATCAGGCTGGAAACAAGCAATTTTTGTCAAGACCAAGAAAAGCGAACGTCCGCGCGAAGACGTGGGACTTTCCACTGCACAAGCGAACGTGCAAATTGTCGCAGAGATTGTGAAAAACCGTTATTTCCGGATGAAGACTACTTGGCAGAGCGAACCCGGGTTCCGGCTAGAAGATCACTCCAACCCCGTTTTTCAGCATTAAGCAGAATAGCCAGGATCCCTAAACCGGCAGGAACCAGCTGCAGCAAGCCACCAACACTTCTGAGAAACGCCTGACCGAAAGAAAGTGCTTCGTGGTCCAGCGTTTCAACCCTGAGTCCCAGCAACATTTTCCCCGGAGTCTGGCCGGCCAAAAAGTGAAACAGTGTGAAGTAACCAAAGCACAAAAAAAACAAAACCAGGAAATAGGGTACAGAAAAATCGAGCAGGGCCTCAACAGTAGGCAACCATGAATCGGCAGCGCCCCCCATGGCGTACTCTGCCGCGCCAACAAAGCAGCCCCCGACAACCACCAGAATCACAAGATCGACAAGGCTGGCAGCGAGCCGCTTCATACAGGGTGGCGCCTCAGCGTCTGGAAGATCGGCATCAGAAACATTCAAGAATACTGTTGTGTCGTCAACATCTTCAGACAATTCGCCAGCGGTGACCTCATCAAAAGAAAAATCGCGATAGTATTCCTGATATAGAGATTCTTCATCAACAGCAAATACTGCTTCTGCTTCTGCTTCTGCTTCTGCTTCTGCTTCTGCTTCTGCTTCTGCTTCTGCTTCTGCTTCTGCTTCTGCTTCTGCTTCTGCTTCTGCTTCTGCTTCTGCTTCTGCTTCTGCTTCTGCTTCTGCTTCTGCTTCTGCTTCTGCTTCTGCTTCTGCTTCTGCTTCTGCTTCTGCTTCTGCTTCTGCTTCTGCTTCTGCTTCTGCTTCTGCTTCTGCTTCTGCTTCTGCTTCTGCTTCTGCTTCTGCTTCTGCTTCTGCTTGATCAAGAACGAGCTCACCGGCGTTGTCAAACAAATCTTCACCGACCGGATCTTTTTCCACAAGAGCTTCTGATGTCAGGCTGAAATCAGCAACCGGACTGTGGCCAGGGAGAATATTTGGCAATGCATCCGGAGCCCCCTCGGCAAGAGAAGACTCCGGTACATCAAAAGGGCTTTTGGGGTCCCCCCCGGAACCCGGATCAGGCTCGTCAGTATCATCAAAAGAAACCATATCAGAGTCTTCATCGATACCGAAATCATCAATTAGTTCATCTTCGTCAGGCAGATCAAAAGCAAACTCATCAGCTTCCTGCGCCTTGGGCTCCTGAGCTTTTGACTTGGGCGCCTCGATCGACTCCTCTGCATCTTCCTCTTCCTGAGCTTCTTCGAATAGCTCATCAAAGGAAAGGTCATCTTCTTCACTGCTGTCGCCCATGAAGTCGAAACCGAAATCATCCGCCTCAGAGGTTTCCGTAGCCTCGGCTCCATCCTCTACAACCGGGGATTCCACAGGAGCTGCTACCGCAGCTACAGTGTCACTGGTTGCTGCCGCGACAGCAGCATCAGCATTGTCCGCATCGGTATCTTCATGCAGCGCTACAGCCCCAGCAGCCAGCTGACCGGGGAACAATACGCTCTGTATCCCATAGCGCAGCTTAAACTCGGACAGATCCTTACCGCACTTTTTGCAGCTATCAAGATAGTCGAAACTATTGTAGCCGCATTTTGGACATCTCATGCCTCATCCTTTCTTTCCTGAAAGTACAGTCAGTTAAGTATATTAGCCTGTCGCCAGATCGCCATATAGGTATTGTAACACTGACATGATCGCAAGTCCGGCGGTCTCGGTCCGCAAGATCCGGGGTCCCAAGCTGACCCCGACAAACCCCGACTTTTGCAGTGTCGCCATTTCATCTTTACAAATTCCCCCCTCAGGACCGACAACGACAGCAACACTGTGTGGTGCAGAGGCAGGAAGAACTGACATCAGTGGAGTTTGGCTCTCTTCCCACAGAACCAACTTCACTTCGGAGTGGACCTGACCGGCGATCTGCTCGATACTTTGATCGACCTGTAAGGTTGGCAGGTGATACTGACGACATTGGCGTGCAGACTCCTGCAAAATTTTGGTCCAGCGCTGCAGCTTTTTTAGCTTTCTTTCATCTTTAAGCTGTCCGACACTTCGGTCCATGGCCACCAGATAAAAGTGATTGACTCCCAACTCCGTACCTTTTTGCAAAACCAGTTCAAGCTTCTCCCCCTTCGGCAGTCCCTGGATCAACGTCAACTCACAACGCGGCGCGGGAGCCTTTTCAGCGGTAAGAACAGTCACGCCGCCAGTAGCGGTCAGCTCCACCCTGGCAACCATACCATTGTCATTGAAAAGCTCAATGACATCACCCGCGACAAGCCTGAGTACCGTTTGAAGGTGGCGACGCAGATCATCAGGTAGTGCAATAACGCTGCCGGACTCAAATACGGACTGTTCTATGTAAAAGCTACGCATTGCTGCTTCGACGATAAACCAGGCAGATCCACTCTTCCTGATAACGGCAGTCGTCAAATATCAGTGACGTGGCGGCGAAGCCATCACGCACAAACTGTTCTTTTTCGCGCAGTATTCCCGACAAAACCAGGGTTCCCCCGGGATTCAGGTGGTCAATAAAATGCTGTGCCAGACGGACATTCTCTTCAGCCAGAATGTTGGCAACAACCAGATCAAAGGTACCAGACAGCGCTTCCAGCGGTGCGTCAGTCACCTCTATCCTGTCCTGCAATCCATTATGGTTGATATTCTTGACAGCCACGTCACAGGCAACAGGATCGATATCATTAGCCAGAATCCTCGGGCAGCCCAAAGCCGCTGCTCCCAGAGCAAGCAGGCCGGATCCGGTCCCCACATCCAGCATGGACTCCGGCATATCACCTGTAGCCATGAGGTCAGCAATGACCTCCAGACACAGCTTGGTCGTTGCATGTGTCCCGGTCCCAAAAGCCATGCCCGGATCAATTTCAATCATGACATCATCTGCGCCGGTTTCAATATTCTCCCAACTTGGGCGAATGACCAGATGTTGACCAACCCGGAATGCTGAAAAGTTCTGCTTCCACTGTTCAGACCAATCCTCAATCTGTACTGCTTCGCCAAGCCGCAACTGCACAGCATTATCTTTAGCCACGGGCATCGCCAGGATAGCAGCACTGAACTCATCAAATAATTGAGCAGGCCTGTCAACATCCTCGAAATAGATTTTAAGGCAATAGGTTTTGCCGGGATCCAGTTCATCGTCAGGAACAACAAACGTATCCAACAGCCGTTCTTCAACCACCAGGCCACAACAATTATAATCCGCAGCGACCGCACCAATCAGGTCCGTTAACGCTCCAGGGGCTTCTATCTCTATAACTATCCACTCATTTTTCATCCCTATTAATTAACAGAACCTATCTATTAAAACAACAGGAAACACATCTGCCCTGGATCAAAAAATAAAATTAAATAATTAAAGGGCTATCATAATGAGCTTGCCTCATCCTGGCCCCTCTGGTAAAGTTCACACAGTCTCATGAGGTTTGCCTAAAGGAGGTAGCGGTGTCATCGGCTCTGTTCAGACGCTTCAAAACCAGCTATCTCTTGTTTTAAAGTTATTTAAAGGCAAGCATACGAATTTTAAAGGAGCCTTTTCCATGCGCATCTTGATCGTTGAAGATGAGAAAAAAGTCGCCAGCTTTATTAAAAGGGGATTAGAAGAAGAAGAGTTCGATGTTGATGTTGCCTACGATGGAGACTCCGGCGTTGAAATGGCTCACGCTAAACAATACGATCTGATTCTGATGGATGTTATGCTCCCCAAGAAGGATGGACTAAGCGCCATCAAAGACATTCGGGCTTTGAACATTAGCGCTCCGATTCTGTGCCTGACGGCCAAGGATACGGTAGAAGATATCGTTGCCGGGCTGGATATTGGCAGTGATGACTACCTGACCAAGCCTTTTGCCTTTTCCGAATTGATTGCCAGGGTCAGGGCTCTGATCCGGCGTGGCAATCAGGACCGGGGGGCGGAGTTGTTTTTTGCGGATTTGCGCCTTGACCCGGTTGGACATAAGGTCTGGCGCGGTAACACCGAAATCGAGTTGACCGGTAAGGAATATTTATTGCTTGAATTTTTCGTACGCAATCCGAATCAAGTGCTGACCCGCACCATGATTGCTGAACACGTTTGGGATTACACGTTTGATTCATTTACCAATATCATTGACGTCTACGTGAACTATTTGCGCAAAAAAATCGATTTTAATTTCAGTAAGCGATTAATTCACACCGTCCGTGGTGTCGGTTACATACTAAAAGAAGACGAATGAAGGCTTTTCCGTCTTTCCCGGATAGGTAATTTGTAACAACCTGCATCCAACGACCTTTGAGTATTTCAGGAGGAAGAACACCTTGTCTCATAAACTTGCGCAGCAGCGCAGGAATTCGAACTCTATTTCAGATGCTGTCAAGCGCCTGTCTGAACTGATGGACCAAACCTGCACTGAATCAGACCCACTTGAATTTGTGCCGGAAGATACCGCCCCGGAAGAGATTGCCATACTGGCGGCAAGCTATAACGGGTTGATGCAACGCATGGCGACCAGCCTCAAAAGAGCTCGTCAGTTTTCTGCTGATGTCACCCACGAGTTGAGGACACCACTAACCATTTTACGAGGCGAAACAGAACTGGCTCTGCGCAATGACCGGACCCAGGAACAATTACGCTGGGTCTTGGAATCCAACCTTGAAGAGATCAGCAGAATGAGTTATCTGATTGAAGATCTGCTACTCCTTTCGAAAAGCGATTTGGGGGAAATCCCGCTAAAAAAAGAACCTCTGCTCGTCCCGGAATTGATTCTGGAACTTCATCATCAGGCCACCTTATTGTCAGCAGCCAAGAATATCAATGTGACATTAGCGATGCCGAAGCAGGACCTGTTGGTCAACGCCGACAGTTTACGCCTGCGTCAGGTATTTCTAAACCTGCTGACCAATGCGATTAAATATACACCCGAGCACGGAACTGTCAGCCTTCAGATCAACGAACCTCAAAATCAGCAGGTTGAAATCATGGTAACGGATACCGGCATAGGTATTGCTGCTGATCAACTGGGGCTCATATTTGAACGCTTTTACCGCATCGACAAAACCCGTAATCGCAATGACGGGGGGTCTGGGTTGGGGCTGTCCATTGCCAGATGGATCATTGAAGCACACGACGGAACCATTGCAGTAACATCAACCCCCGGTCAAGGCAGCTGTTTCAGTGTTACTCTCCCCCTGCTTCTGTAGCCATTCAGCCTGTAACCCAAAAATGAAAAAACCGCTTTATCATTTTTTTTAATTTTTTTTATTCCATTTTTTAAAAAAATTCTGTATAAACTCAGCCCGAAGCCTTCTTGTAAGGCTTTAAGCCCCGAAGACCTCCCCCCCCTCCAGGTCTTTGGGGCTTTTTTTATATCTTCTCACCAGATCAAAATAATTTACCGCTATTCAATGCCATCCGTATAAAATCTGCGCCTTTATTCTGATCAGATCTCCTGTTATAATGAGGCGACCCTTCCCATATATAACAGAAAGGATCAGCTATGGTATTCCATCCACGTCCTGTATATCTGGCCGACTCATTCATGCTTCCTGTCGGAAAATATAATGGCAGACATCGTCCCAAAGTCAGTTTTTTTGAATTAATTGACTCCCTGCAACCCTTGTTCGACAATTCAACAATCAGTAAAGACAAAATCGGCTGCGTCGTTGTCGGCTCGCAAAACCCCTTCGCCTTTTCAGGAATTGATAATGTCGCAGCTAAAATCTGTGGCCGCCTTGGGATCAGTGGTGCCAAATCGGTTCTGATCGACACAGCCTCATCTTCCGGTGCGAGTGCCTTTGAAGCCGCATATCTTGAAGTGGCATCAGGTCAGCATGATCATGTATTAGCCATTGGCATCCAGAAGATGAGCGATGTTTCAACCCGCGAAGCAACCAAGATCGTTGCCGGGGTGATTGACCGAGAAGAAGCAGAATATGGACTGACCATGCCAGCCTGCGGTGCCCTGGTCGCACAATCACTCATACAGGAATTCGGACTGACCCAAAAGCAATGGACAGAATATTCGGCCCGCTGGACCGAACGGGCCCATAAATATGCCGCACAGAATCCAGATGCCCACCTGAATCACGAAATATCAGTCGAGCAGTATTTTGCCGACATGAATGGTGGTCAGAATTATCTTTATTATGATCCCTTGCACTATTATGATTTCTGTCCGATGTCCGATGGTGTAGCCGCTTGCCTGTTAAGCGCCACACCTCACGAGGTACGGGTCAGCGGGGTTGGTTCAGGAACGGACATACCGACCATCGCCGACCGTCTGACCTACACCAGCTTTCCAGCGACAAAAATAGCCTTGGCCCAGGCTTTAAGCAAAGCGGGCCTGAAAAATCTGCTGGAACTCGACACTCCAACCCACATCAATATGCATGATCCGTTTAACGGCTTTGGCCCCATCAATTTGGTTGACCTTGGGGTGGCGCCTCGCGAGCAACTCCTTGACGCCCTGCTTGACGATTCACTCACTGGACCAGAGGGACGCTTCCCGACCAATCTGACCGGCGGGCTGAAAGGACGCGGCCATCCACTCGGAGCAACGGGAATGGTCCAGATTGTTGAAAATCATCAGATGTTGACCACCGGTCGTTATCAGTCGGCGTTGTCTCACTCTATCGGTGGCCCCATCAACAATAATGTTGTCGTACTGCTTGAAACGGAGCAACACTTCAGACACCGGAGAACACTCCCTTACCGCCCTCAGGAGAAACCGCCTCTTGGGCACATGAAACCTGTTGGTATCGACTTAAACACCATTCTCGGCAAAGAGAACAAATGCACAGTCACCTTGCTGGCTAAAACCTCGATGCATGATTTCCGTACCGGCAATGCGCAAAAAACATTACTGATTTTTTCACGTAAACACGAAGGAGAGCGTTACCGTTTCCCGATTGGCGTTGCTCCGGAATCGGCACTATCCCTGGAAGGACTCAAATTCGGAGACAAGATCCAACTCCAGCGTATCGACAGGGACATCACCATTAACGATATTCCCATCAGGCAACTGTACCGCAAAACTATTGCAGGTGTGGTTGAAATTGCCGACAGTGCAATGCGGAAGTTGCGCAATAAAAAAGACTAATTTCTCGGGTCAGCCGGAACCGCCCTCCCTTGTTCGCGACACTGCGCAAAGTTTTGTCGCGAACAAGGGGATCCATCCAAGCAGCCGGGGTTCGGACTAAATACCAATATCCTAACATTTCATCCGGGTTGTGCATTTGCACAGTGTATTGAAAAATTCTTCGTGTTAATCTGCGCCCATGCGAATAACCGTTAAACACCAAGTTTTAATCGCCCCGGCCATCATGCTGTTCCTGCTGCTGCTGCTGTTGGGCTTCATGCAGTTTAGCTACTGGAATCTCGCCGCTAAACGCCATGAAGCCAGGGCCATAGGAACAACTTTCGTCGCCCTGGCGGAAGCCGACATGGCCGCCCGCCGGTTACATGTACTGATTCGCTCTATTCAATACAGTGGCATGGCCAGTCCAGAGGAAATGGCTCTGGTTGCCGATCTTTACGAGCGACTGACCTCAGCCGTTGATCGCCTTGAACCATTCGGTCCTCTTAAACAGTCGGGACAGATCAACCTGATCAAGCAGCTGGCTGCCGAGCTAAACCCGGCCGACAGTGCGGATCCTGAAATAACGGCCAGAAATTATGCCAATTTTCGAGCTGAGCTATCGGGCTTATCCAACCTGACCCAGATCCAGTTAAACCGGCTGCGGACAACCCAGGAACAGGATGTTACCAAACTGGTCGAGCAGACCTATCTGGTCTCAATGGTTATTCTTATGCTGGCAATCCTGCTCGGAGCCTGCATTTCTATTTATTTCGGGCGCCGGATATTAAAACGAATCCAGGTCCTGTCACTCAATGCCCTGCAGATAGCCGACGGTAAACTCGAACTGCCTCCGGCCCCCGACCACATTAAAGATGAGCTTGACACCCTGGCGGTGTCCATTAGCCGTATGACGAAAAGACTGATTCGGGTGGTCGGGACAGAAAAATTGTTTGAAGGAGCCGAAGAAGAGCGCCGCCGCATCGCCATGGATCTGCATGATCAGTCTCTGTCTGATTTGTCAGGCATCTTACGTGGGCTGCAGGCGGTAAGCAGTGATATGGCTGCGACCCCTGCAAAAGAGAAGGTCGCAGAGCTAGAACAAGACTTAAGCCAGGCCATTACAAATCTACGCGACATCATGAATAACCTGCATCCCCAGACCCTCGATATTCTTGGGCTGGGGGCGGCTCTGGAAACACATCTTGAACAGCATTGCGAAACAGAAGGACTGCCTGAATTCCACTTTTATCAGGATGAGCGAGTTGATAGCCTGAAACTGGATAAAATGCAGAAGCTGTTTCTCTATCGTATTGCGATCGAAGCGATACAGAACGTTCTTAAACATGCCAGGGCCTCACGTTACGAAGTCTCTCTGGAACTACGTGAAGATACGCTTGTTCTTGCTGTTGAAGATAATGGCCGGGGCATGGAAGCAACATCTACCAGAACCGCAGAAGGTCATGGAGTCATGAACATTCGTGAACGAGCCAGAAAAATTGGCGCAGAGGTAAGGTGGAGCCCGTCACGCTTTTCCAGCGGAACCCGCTTTACATTAACCCTCCCCTGTAGAGAACTTCCCGAAATTCACCAATAGGAGCGGCTGCCATGGCAGATCTCAATATTCTTATCGCAGAAGACAATCCAAAAGATTTCGAATTTCTCGAAAAGCTCATCAGCAGCTGGGATGAAAATGTTCACATTACCCACGCTTCTGACGGCAGAACAGCACTCGAAATCAGTCATTCCCATGAAGAGCCTCTGATCGTCAGCGATATCCAGATGCCAGAACTCAATGGTATCGACTTTGCCAAAGAGTTATGGCAGGACAAACCAAGAGCACGGATTGTTTTCTGGAGTCAGTTCAAAGATGAAATGTATGTCAGATCTCTCGCGAAAATCGTTCCTCCCGAAACCGTCTATGGCTACATATTAAAGTCGAGCCCTAAGGAACGTATTGCTTCCGCTATTTATACAGTTCTGGTTGAAGAACAATGCTGGATTGCCCCGGAAGTCCGCAAAGTTCAGGGACGGGCCGGGCACAGCTTAACAGCCCTTTCCGATATTGAATATGAAGCGCTGCTCGATATTTCTCTGGGTCTGACCGATAATCTTATCGCTCAACGGCGGTATCTGTCCCGGCGCGGGGTCCAGAGCCGTCTCAATTCACTCTACAGCAAATTGGGTATTGACCAGGAGCAGTTCCACAGTGAGAAATATGGAGACTCTTTCAACCTGCGCAACCGTGCGGTTGCCGTTTCTCTGGCCCGAGGATTGGTCAACGCGTTTGAAATGGAAAATGAAGAAAAAGAATTCCAAGCATGGTTTAAGCGTTTCCAGCGCACGAACAAGGCAAAAGAAGAAGCATAATAAGACCTTAGCACTAAAGGTTTCAATTCTTAACGGATCGAGCGACATTCAATCGGATAAAGTCATAGCTAGGCGGTGATTGTTTTAGGGGCAAACACCGCTATCTAACCTTGTTTTAACTGCCATACTATGGTAAAAGGTCATACCAAAGACCATGGAGATTGATATGTTATGAGCACTGTATTTAAGCCCATCCGACCAAAAAAATTATCGGAAGAAATTGTTGATCAGATTAAAGAGCTGATTTCAAGAGGAGATCTCGGCCCGGGGCAAAGAATTCCCTCTGAACGCGAATTAGCAACGCTCCTGGGCGTCAGCCGCCCATCAGTGCGTGAAGCCATTATGGTACTGGAGGCCATGGGTTTTCTTGAGGCGCGTCAGGGTGGCGGAACCTACGTACGTTCACTGGCAGATGCCACCATGGCGGACCCGCTGGCCAGCATGGTTGAACGCCGCGATCCACGCATGCTGCATGCATTGACCGAGGTCCGTATCGGTCTGGAGACCTGGTCTGCCTATCTGGCCGCCAAACGCGCTGACGAAGCCCAAATCAAACGCCTGCGGGAAATTTACACCATAATGGAAGAACAAGGAAAAACCGGTGGCTGGGATGCGGATATCGACTTCCAGTTTCATCTGTTGATTACCGCAGCGACCCATAATACGCTGCAGGTGCATGTCCTTAACACCATACAGACCCTGTTTCAGACAACCATTATGGTTGCTCTGGGTGAGTTTTATCGCAAAGAAGGATATATTGAAATTCTACTCCGGCACCATGGAGGGATTCTAGAAGCTATTGAACAAAGAGACCCTGAACTGGCTCGCCAACGTATGATGGAACATTTAACAATGGTCGAAGAAAGACTTGCGATGTTCCTGCAGAAAGGACCACCGGAATAAGGGGGGGACCTCCCTTATTCCCTCAGCATTATTTTATCGTCTTTAGCGCCAAGGCGATCCCGGTCTAGGCACAGCATCTGACTATCCTATATGTCACCATGCCAGTCCTACCTGTCTGTTATTCTCCTTCTGACATATAGTAAGCTGCCTGAAATTATTTCAAGAGGGACATTCACAACAATGGATAAAGAGCAACTCTACCAGGCGACCATCGACACCTGGGGTATTGACGCACAATATGAGCAGATGGTTGAAGAATGCGCAGAGCTGATCGCAGCGTTAAAGCACTTCCAACGTGGTAAAATAGACCGTCAAAAAGTCATTGACGAGTTGGCCGATGTCAGCCTGATGGTTGGACAACTGACCTGGATGTTCGGCCAGGAGACAGTTAATCAGACCATAGAGGACAAGCTGGCGAAACTCAATAAGCTTCTTTCACACTCCACTCAGAATCATTCAGAGTAATTTCTACACACTGAACATTATTGTCATTGATTTGTGCGACGCACACTGTTAACAGGAAAGGGGTTCATTATCATGGAACAGGATCAGACAACCCGCTTACATAGTTTTCTCGAGTTTCTGCAACCACAGATCAATCAGGAAGTCCATGTCGGCCCCTGGTTGACCATGGATCAGGAACGCATCAATAAATTTGCCGAGGTTACCGGCGACCTGCAATGGATCCATATCGATCCGCAACGTGCCGAAAAGGAATCACCTTATGGAGGCACAATTGCCCACGGTTACCTCACCCTGTCACTGCTCCCCTACCTCACGGAAAGCAATCACCCTGATTTCTTTCAGAAAAATTATCCGGGCATGAAATACCGGGTGAACTACGGGCTGAACAAGGTGCGTTTCCCGTCTCCGGTCAAGGTTGGTGCCAGGCTGCGTGCCCGCACGACAATCCAGGAAGTCGAACAGATTAAAAATTCCGTTCAGATTATCTACCTGATCACTGTTGAGCTTGAGGGTTCAGACAAACCAGCCTGTATTGCTGAATTCGTTGCCCGGCTCTATGCCTGACGTTCTTCCAACCCGAAACCGCCTCAAACAGAAGGAGGCGGTTTCGGAATTTTCCCGACACAAGCAACCTTTTCTGGACAAGTGACTATTTGAGACTCAATTGATAAATCAGGGCATATACCCCATGAGGATCTTGACCCGCAGCAACAGCAATTTCTTTAATAGTCTGCTCTGGTGTTGCCGTAATCCCCTGCGCCGCTAGACCTGATACCACCGTCATCACATCAAGTTTATACATACTACAAAGCACAGACAGTTTTCTTTGGCCGGTTCCTCCCGGAGCCTCCTCCGGCATCGCTGCAGCACCTCCGACACTCGGCGGCTTGATGATTTCATATATCCGCTGCGGTGACACCCCACTGCGTTCGGCGAGTTCACCAACCGGCTCATTATTATCAACGACATGAATACTAGCACTTTCCAACTTGGCAATACTTGCTTCCAGATCGGCCTTGACCTTATAGACAAAGTCGGCCAGTGGCGAGAGCTCAGCATGACCATAGGGGGGCTCACCATAAGCCAGATTGGCCTTTTCGCTGATAGTGGCGCCCAGGTCAATCACCGTACTCATCGGTGGAATCCCGGCCAGGGTGCCAAAAAACACCACGAGAGTAACCACCACAGAGATATTGAAATCAAGCGTAAACATACGAAACTGGCGCGCTTTGTTTTTCATATAACTCATCACCGCTTGCCAGTTGTAATAGGTGTGCAGAACAATGGCTATGAAGAAAAGGAAGCCAAGGTTTATATGTACAGCCCCCCACTGATCTTTGGTCATACCCCAAAGTTGCCAATTAGACCAGTAAGCCACACGCCCAGCGGGGACAATATACAGAACAATACTGGTCACCATCAGCAGAAGAAAGGAAAGCAGAGCGGTCAATGATGTTACTTTGCGCATATTCATAGTGTTGTGCACTCCTCACAGTTAGCAATTTTTCAAAATATATCATTTTCCGAATATTTAAAAAGTAAAGTTTTGTAAATGTGAATCGACTACCAGAAAATGGCCATAGAACAACACAGAGAGGTGGTCCCTGAATCAGATATTAAACGGCAATTCCAATTGTGGTGCATCGTCAACAACAATATCTGAGGTCAGGTTTGAGATCGTGATTCCCAACAGACGCACCGACCTCTGCCCCGCTTCAGTTTTATCCAGCAAATCTTCGGCCAGAGCTATTATGTCCTCGGCACTTGCTATGGGTTCATCATGGCTGATGCTGCGCGTTACTGTCTGAAAATCGGAATATTTCACTTTAAGAGTCAGGGTCAGCCCATTGGTCGCGGCACTTTCCAAAAGAGCGGCAACACGGTTTGCCAGATCCCCGATAATCGTCATCATCTGACTGCGGCCAGCAAGATCCTCCCCCAGTGTCGTCTCCTTCCCGATTGATTTCCTGACCCGGTCAGGAACAACCGGCCGTTCGTCGATCCCCCGGGCAATGTAAAAATAGTAAGCTCCTGCCTTTCCGAAGGCCCGGATCAAATCATCCAGATCGACCTTCAACAGGTCAGCACCACAGTGAATACCGAGGCGCTTCATTTTCCTTTCCGTTACCCGGCCGACACCATGAAAGCGCCGGATCGGCAGTTGAGCGATAAAGTCTGCGGCCTGTGCCGGCGTTACGACCGTCAATCCGTTTGGTTTATGAACATCAGAGGCAATTTTGGCAAGAAACTTATTATAAGAGACACCAGCAGAGGCAGTCAGTTTGGTCTGCTCCGAAATTTTACGGCGAATTTCCTGGGCAATCCAGGTTGCCGACTGGACCCCCGCCTTATTGGTGGAAACATCCAGGTAGGCTTCATCAAGAGAGAGCGGCTCAACCAGATCGGTATAACTCAAAAAAATGTCCCGGATCTGTTGAGAAACTTGGCGATATACCGGAAAGCGAGGACGAACAAATATGGCTTCCGGACACAGTCGAAAGGCACGCGCCGCTGACATGGCAGAGTGAATTCCAAATTTGCGCGCTTCATATGAGCAGGTTGCAACAACACCGCGCCCCCTGGGATCACCGCCGACAATGACCGGCTTTCCTTTTAAATCCGGGTTATCCCGTTGTTCAACCGATGCATAAAAAGCATCCATGTCAATATGGATAATCTTTCTGGGAATCACACAACCTCAAAAAAAAAACCGCAGTATGGTCTGTAAACAACGAGGTTACAGTTTACCATTACTGCGATTTCATAGCCAAAACGAAAAGAGGTGCCTCCAGTCCGGAAGCAACCCGGGAACGGATAACACGTTACCTTCAGGATTGTGTATTGTTAAATAATTTCAAGCAATTCAAGATCGAAGTTGAGAGCCTTCCCGGCCATGGGATGGTTGGCGTCAAGCATGATTTTACCATCTTCGGTCAGCTCTTTGACGGTCAGGAGTAACGGAGTGCCGTCGGGCATTTGCGTTTGAAACTGCTGGCCCAGTTCTGGCGCTAAACCTTCTTCAAACTGGTTGGGGTCGGCAGCAAAAACCATCTGCTCATTATAAGGTCCATAGGCTTCTTCTTCAGAGATATGAACCTTCTTGGTATCACCGACACTCATGCCAATAACCGCCTGATCGAAACCTGGAATCACCTGGCCGGCACCAACTTCAAACTCAAACGGATCTCTGCCTCTGGAAGAATCAAAAACTTCACCATTATCAAGGGTTCCGGTGTAGTGTAGTTTTACTTTGTTGCCTGCTACGACTGTCATGTTTGCTCCTGTTTTTTATGAGTATTGCCAATTTTTTATTGGTGAATCAGGGTTACATTTCTGATCACGGAAATCAACCCCTCGGTCACCATTTTCTTAAATTCTAAAAAAATAGTCTGCAGAAACAGGAGCTTTAGACAGGATCACAGACGTTGGCCAGTTCAGCACCGGTTAAGGTTTGCAATTGAGCAACGGTCACCGGAACTGCGGAGAAACTGTTCCCGGCGGCTGCATAGACGACCGGAAACCGCGCTAATGACTGATCCAAGACCAGAGGCAATTCTGCCGGCAGCAAAAAGGGGCAGACACCACCAGGCAGATATCCGGTGTATTCCTGAACATCTTCGGCCTCCGGAAGTTTGACCTTTCCTGACAGCTGAAACGCCTGCTTCAGAAGAGAACTTTTGACCTTCATATCGCCACAAGTAACAACGGCAACAGCTGTCCCGCCGATGATAAACAGCAGGGTTTTGGCTATTTCCGCCACGCTACAGCCGACCGCTGTCGCCGCAGTAGCTGCTGTCGCCGTTTCCTGTTGATACTCCCAAACTTCAATATCATGTTGCTGTAGATAGGTTTTAATCTGACCGATATCAGGCATAAGCTATTCCTGCAGTAACGCCAACTGTTGAACCGCTTCTTCGGCCAGTTCAGGATCAAGACGAGGATCACCGACAACCTTGCTCAGCAATTTGAGGGCATCCTTACGCCAGTTGCGTGCCATATAAGTCTGGGCCGCACGCAGCTGCCACCGTGGGTTATCCGGCTCTTCCCGGCACGCGGCATTAAATACGTCAAGCACCTTGGAAAGTTCTTTTTTCTGGCGCAGCCAGAACTCTGCCAAGGGCAAACTGATGCCTCCACAGCCCCTGGATGGGATTCTTTTCAACGCCTGCTCTGCTTCTTCGAGACATGCCAAGCGCTCAAAAACCATGGCAGCCAGTTGCAGAAACGCCGGGTCCCCATTTTGTACGGTAAGGCCCAGACGCGCTTCCTGTCCAGCACGTTCAAGCTCCCCCTGCTGGGCGTAGAGGTATGTTAGTTGAGCATGACAGAAACGTGGATTCATCCCTTTTTCAAGGAGAGAACGTAATAACTGTTCAGCAGCACGAAAATCATGAAGCTGCTGCAAAACGGTCACCAACGCTTCAATGACAAGGGGTTGTTCTCCTTTAAGCTGTAGCGATTGTTCTAATGCACTGCGCGCCTCCCCCAGCATCCCACAGCGACCATACAAGGAACCGAGTTCAAAATAAAAGAGATCATCGCGCTCAGCGTTGGGTACCGACTGCCAGGCAACCAACGCACTCTGATCTTCGCCGGCATGGGTTAGCAGAAATGCCTGTTTAAAGGCGCTGCTCTTTTCCGTGTAACGCGACCGCATTTCCTCGGGGTAGGAGGTCAGTATCAGATCGAGTTGCAGATCATCATGTCCGGTGGAAGAATAATCCTCAGCGTTATCTTCGCCATCAGCCCCCCCGGAAATGGCATCAGGTCTTTCACATTTGGGGGTGTCATGCATTGCAGCGCTGATTTTCTGACGTAGGTCCTCATTGTGAACCAGGCTGGCAGCCAATTCAAAATATTCCTGAGCTTGCTTATGCTGACCATTGCGCTGAAAACCCAGCCCTTCATCAAGATTACGCCGAGCCAATTTATCACCGGCCTCTTCCGCCAACAGCAAGACCTGCTGTCTGGCCTCCGGATCAAGATCCTTGGCCAGCAGATCGTCTGCCATCACTCGTGCATCTGCATAACGCTTTTGATTTACTACTTTTTCAAGTTGCTCCAGAGTTGTTTTATTACCAAACAGCTTACCAAACAGCCCCATAAACATGCTCTCCTGCTGACATCATTACCAGTCATTGTTTATATACATTTTAAACGGTCAAACATCTGGTTCAGAACAGCAACAGACTCTCCCCCGTAAAAGAAAGAAACCCGCAAGGGACATGCCCCTGCGGGAGAGAATCGGTTTCTGATTGAAACATTTAAAAGACCGAATCTATCAGGTCAAAGTTCAGCTCTGATTCGGCCAATTGCTGGATGAGTTGGATTTTTTCTTCATCATCGACGCCGATTTTAGCAACATCCTCATTGATACAGGTATAAACCTCAGCGGTTGCTGATGGGGTCCGCATATAAGGAATACCAGAATCATCGATAACCTTTTGGACAATGTCGGCAACTGGAGTCACACCAACAATGACCAGACCTGCAATCTTTTTCTTATATTCCTTCATATGATACAGAGTCGAAAGCATAACCAGAACTTCGTCGCGGCTGCTGGTTACGATAACCAGGGTCGAATCTTTCAGCAGATCCACGACCCGTTGGGTGGCCGGCGCCGCCAATTGCACATGATGGACAATTCTGCTGTATTGGTTTTTCGCCCCATGCAGATCCACTTTGAGCAATTCAGAGAGATACTTCAGAGTGGGATCGGCAAGAATCGGGGAATAATTGAAGCCTCCGACAACTTTCAGGTCCATATCTTCAAAGGCAATCTCCAGATATTTTAAAGTCCTTTTGCGCTTGCTGCTGACCAGTTTGTTGGGCATGACCATCCGAACTTCTGTGCCAAATTCGCGAAACAAAGCAAGATTCAGATGTACCACATCGATAACGTTACCAACACCGGCCCCTGTAATCATCAGCACCGGCGCTTCAAGCCAGCTGGCAAGTTGCGCGTTGTTCATGCCCATAACAGAACCGACACCGCTGTGACCAGCCCCTTCAATAATCAGGAAATCACACTCTTTTTCCAGGATCTCCACAGCTTTGACAATTTTATCAAGGTAGATTTGCGGATCCTTGCGGTTTTCAAGAAAATCACGGGTTGTATATTGATCAAGAACGACGGGAGACATCAGGTCCAATTTATCATCCATATCGTAAACATGAGCAATCAGGGCGGCGTCAACATCAACAGAGCGCCCCAGATAACTGGTACGTTTAGGACCAAAAGGCTTGATAAACCCGACTCGTTTGTACTTTTTTCTAGCAAGATGCAACAACGAGACGCTGGTCGTCGTTTTTCCACAGTTCTGCCCAGTTGCTGCAACGAAAATTTTCTTGCACATAAGCTTAACTCCTTCTCTTCATCCCACCGAATAGTGATTTCAGCGCAATTCATGCCAATGGTATTACCATGAGCATAACATTAATAACCGCATTATCTTTGTTGATTGACGTTGGTTCCTTAAACCACCTTTCTACCACTTTTATGTTCTTTACAATTCCATCAAGGACAGTCCTTATCAGGTCAGAAACAGCTTACGCTCTTTCATAAACTCAGAAACGAATTTTTCCGCTAGATCATCGACGTGCATCGGATTTGCCTCAAGGGCCAGAGAGCCACGACTGATGGCCAGATCAATAGGCTCCTCCTGGTCAAAACCAATACCAAAATGGCGACAGAAATCACTGGCCAAGCGCAGCACGGCACAGAGTTTATAAACCACCGGATTATCTTCCCGCAACGCATCAAAATCAGGATGGTGCAAAGTGGCATCAACAATTTGCTTGGGGTAATTCCAGTAATCCAGCAACGCCGCCCCAACCATTTCGTGAGAATAGGCAAACAGTCCGCGCTCGACATCACGTAACTGCCCTTTCCCTTCAGCAACAACCTGCAAGACCTGCAGGTACAGCTGTTTGTCGCGATTGATCATCAGCACCTTCCCGATATGATGCTGAAGCCCGGTCAGATAAGCGACTCCCTTATCAAGATTTGTCAACCGATCGGCGAGCATCCGGCATGCGACAGCACAGCCAATCGAGTTTTCCCACAATTTCCGTTCAATAATACCATATGTTTTATGGGTGCTGCGCAAACTATATTCAAGAGCCATATTTTTAAGGGCATCTTCACCAATCACAACGATGGCACGGTCAACCGTATTAACCTGCTTAACCAGCTTGTAATAAGCTGAATTTGCCATACGCAGCAGGCGCGCCGAAATAACCGGGTCAAGAGATACCGCATTAGCAAGATCCTTGATCCGCAGGTCAGGTTTACGCAGTAAATCCAGGATTTTGGTCGCCACAATCGGAGACGGTGGCAGTTCTCCCATATTTTTAATGATCGACTCAAAATCGCGAAACATGTTCATGTCGGACTATCCGGTTTGGAGCTGATAGTGATTCAGCATCACTTAAGGCCCACACAGACAGCATGATAAAATGGGGGCCTTGTTTTACATCTATTGTTTCGAATATCTGGAATTTACCAGAAGCGAAAAAGAAGGTACATAAAAAATCAGGGACATGTGGTCCCTGATGTTATACGCAATAAAGAATAATTCACATGGATTAGAAAATCCAGTGCCGTATTTAATGACCTTCGCAACCCAGTTCCACCAGCAGGCATGGACCTCCGGAAACCACATTGGTACCATGCTCCCGGCAGAAGGCAACCGCATCAGCACTCTCTGCCCCCGGCTGCATCCAGATATTTTTTATCCCCTTGGCTGCGGCGGTCTGGACAATTTTTTCTGTGACCTGCGGTGGTGTGATAACAGAAAGGCTTATAACATTATCAGGCAGAGCCTCCACACTGGTCACGCAGGGGACTCCATCCAGTTCCGTCAACGCCGGATGAACAGGAATGACCTCATAACCGTGCTGGCGATAACAGGCAAACACCTTATAGCCGAATTTATCGCGATTCGCAGAAGCGCCCACAACAGCGTAAATTTGCGAGGTAAAAAATTGTTTCAACTGCTCCTGTAGTGTCATGCTGTCATCTCCACCAGATCTGGATTAAAAAACTGCGGCAACAAGATTAAATAACGGGGTCGGGTAAACTCCAAAGAAAATAATGGCGCAAGTACAGCAGGCCAAAACGAAATTTTCCTCTCCGGAACTTTTTTCAATATCTGTCAGAACTGCCTGGTCCTGCATGAACATGGATATGACCGGTTTAAGATAATAGTAGACCGACACCAGTGAACTGAAAATGCCCACGACGGCAAGTCCTCCGTAACCATGAGCAAGAGCAGTGCGGAACAGGCTGAACTTGGCAAAAAAACCGGCCAAAGGTGGAATACCCGCCAGAGAGAACATAAACAAAGCCAAAATGATAGTGCGCTTGGGGTAAAGGTATCCAATCCCTCTGAGATCTGAATACTCCTGAATTTCACCGCGCGGAGAGCTCAGAGAGGTAACCACTGCAAAAGCACCAAAGGTTGAAAAACTGTAAATGATCAGATAAGTGAGCAAGGCCTTACTTCCATCGATACCGCCGACCAGTAACGCCATAATCAGATAGCCCATATGAACAACCGAGGAGTAAGCCAGCATCCGCTTAATGTTGCTCTGGGGCAGCGCCACAAAAGTCCCGAGCAACATGGTTATGATAGCCAGCACCCAAAGAATCGATTTAACATCAGCTCCGGCATCTCCCAATAAGGACAGTAGCGGGAGCAGAGCGGTCAGCACGGCACCTTTGGCGGCGGTAGCCAGCAGGCCACTTACCGGGGCCGGAGCGCCCTGATAAACATCAGGAGTCCAGAGGTGAAACGGAACCAGCGATATTTTAAAGCCAATGGCAACCAGCAGCATAGCCCAGCCTGCCAGTCCCAACGCGCGCAAACGACCATCCACGATCAGCCCGGTCATGGCTTCGGGCAGGTGAAACGTACCAACAGCGGTGTAAATCAGGGCAATGCCAAAAGCAATAAACCCCGTCGCTACGGCGCCAAAAACCAGATATTTGATCCCGGCTTCGGAACTTCTGTCATCTTCACGGTTAAAAGCAATCAACACGTAAATGACCAAGGTAAAGGATTCAAGACCAAGAAAGACACCAAACAGGGAACTTGCCGCCGACAGCAACCCCATACCAGCCCCGGCGAACAGCAACAGCGCGGTATATTCCGAACCTGGGAAGCGCATCATATCTGCATAGCGCCGTGAAACAAGTAAAGTCATAGCAACAAGAAGAGCCCACATAATGCTGCAGAATCGTGCATAGACGGTGGTGACAAACATCCCTCCGACTTCGGTCAGTGTTGGCTCATAAACAGCGCTGCACAAAGCCGCAACACCGGCAATAACGACTCCACAATAAAGCCAGCCGCGCCGTCCTGGAAACCAGGCTCCCAGCAACAGGACCAATGTCGCCCCAAGGGCGAGAATAATGTACGGCAGAAGTGATTGAATGGCAGCGAAACTCATGGCAGTCCTCCGGTTTTCAGCAGCAGGCTGACCGGCCCCTGCAATTGACCAAGCAGAGGTTGAGGATAACAACCTAAGACAACAACCAGAATGGCAAAGGGGATGAGCAGCAGCCACTCTCTGGCAACAAGATCCTGGCGATGAAACGGCTCACATGAAGGCCCCCAGATGGTCCCCTGTACCATCCGCAAAATGTAGACGGCACTGAACAGAACCCCGCCCACGGCAATCGTTGCCCAGACTGGCTGCACTTTAAAAGTGCCAATCAGAACCAGAATCTCACCAGAGAAGTTGGCCAGACCCGGTAACCCCAGAGACGCCAGGCTGAATAGCAGAAAAAATGCCGACAGATTGGGAACACTCTTCCATAAACCGCCAAGACTGTTGATATCACGGGTACCGGTACGTTTCTGCACCAAAGCAATGGCAATAAACATACCACCGGTCGCGATACCGTGGTTGATCATCAATAACAAACTACCCTCCCAGGCGATCTGCGACCAGGTCGCCAGCCCTAGCAGGACAAATCCCAGGTGGGATATCGAAGAGTAGGCAATAATGCGCTTGATATCCGTTTGCAAGTAAGCAATCCAGGCCGCGTAAAAAGTTCCTACCAGGGCCAGAACGGCCAAAACAGGAAGTGATTGTTGCGCAGCGTTGGGAAACAGTGGAAACGCAAACCTTACCAAAGCATAGACCCCCGTTTTCAGCAACAACGCCGCAAGATCAACAGCGCCTGAGACAGGCCCTTCACCATGAGCATCAGGCAACCAGCTATGCAACGGAAACATGGGGATCTTGACGGCGAAAGCAGCAAGGAAACAGAGATAAAAAAGCAACTCATAGCCATAATCGAGCTGTGTCTGTTTTAAGGCTTCCAGAGCGAAGGTGTACTCCCCGGTTTGGGCGCCATGGATCAGGTAAAGACCGATCATGGCCAGCAACATGCACAGACTGCCCCCCAGCGTAAACAGGAAAAACTTGACAGCGGCCTGCACTCTGCCGGTATAGCCCCAGACCCCGATCAGGAAAAACGATGGAATGAGCATCAGCTCCCAGCTTAAGTAGAAAAGAATCAGGTCAAGGGCTAGAAATACACCGATGATACCAGATTCAAGCACCAGCAACAGAGCAAAGAAAAAAGCGGGATATTTATCCTGATCCCAAGCAACGATAATCGCCGCAATCTGCAAAAAGGCGGTCAACACCACCAGCAAAAAGGATAACCCGTCAAGCCCCAGAGTAAACCGAATTCCCAGGGTCTCTATCCAGGCATAATCGACATACTGCATCCAGCCGGCCCCATTTGATTGCCCGGAATAGCAGAAAAAACTGAGAACCAGCGTCACCACTGCAGCCATCAGGGCAACCAGGCGGCTTGCAGATGGCATACGATAGGTCAGCAGGCAACCAGTGGCCCCGAGAATCGGCACAAGCAGTAGAAAGCTTAACAAAGTAGATGATGTCACAATATCAACGGTCATAATAGTAACTATGCCTTTACGCTACGGCCCGAAGCAGGAACCAGCCGACAATAATCAAAAAGCCCCAGACAAATCCCTGCAGGTAATTTGACACCCGGCCATTGGACAAGATTCTCAGGGATTCTCCCCAACAGATAAAGGTTCTGGCACATCCATGCAGCAACCCGTTGACCAGTCCGGTTTCCACTCCATGCCAGCAAAAGCGGCACAGTTGATTGAATGGACGTAACAGCACCAGATCAAACAAGGCATCAAAACGCCAACCGGCGAGTAAAAAGCGGTTCAACGTACTTGACTTAGGGTCTTTAAAACGGAAATAACGCAGGTGAGCAAGCACCAGACCAATCAGGAACACGCCGACAGCCACGGCAATCAGGCGGTATTCGACAGCGACCGGAACTTCGCCCACATCGTGAGCTTTATCAAGCCATTCTGACAACCACGAATGACCGCCGAACAGATGCGGCAGGTTGAGCAGCCCTCCCGCCAGGCCAAGAATCGCCAATGGCACCAGGGGCCATTTCATCAACTCCGGCAGTTCATGGGGGAGTTCATCACCCCGATACTCACCGGCAAAGACGAGGTAGCCAAGTTTAAAGCTGTAGAAGGAGGTCATCCCGGCGGTCACAATTCCCAGGGCATAGACAGCATAATAGAAGGGCGTCCCTTTGGCATATGCCGCAGCCAGAATCAGATCCTTGGAGAAAAAGCCCCCGGTCAGCGGCATACCGGCCAGGCAGACCAGACCGGCCATGAACAACCAGAACACGGTCTGAGAACGTTTCCGCATCCCCCCCATCAGGTAGATGTCATTCTCATGCCCGGCCAGATTAATAACGCAGCCGGCGGCCATAAACAGCAGTGCTTTAAAAAAGGCGTGGGTGAGCAGGTGAAACATGGCGGCAGAAACACTGCCGACCCCAACCGCGAGGAACATGTAACCAACCTGACTCATGGTAGAATAGGCAAGGACACGTTTAATTTCACGTTGCCCAAGAGCGCAGGTTGCCGCATACAGCGCGGTAAGAACCCCGACCAGCGCAATTGTCGCCAGCGCTGTCGGAGAGAGGGAAACCAGTGGAAACAAGCGACACAGCAAATAAACACCGGCGGTGACCATGGTCGCAGCGTGGATGAGTGCCGATACCGGGGTCGGGCCCGCCATGGCATCGGGCAACCAGGTCATCAGTGGTAGCTGAGCGCTTTTACCACAGGCGCCCCCTAACAGCAGCAGGGAAATAGCCGTCACGGTGAAACCATCTAGCTCGCTGACACGGCCATTGATGGCTTCAATGCCAATGGTTCCAAACACTTTAAACAGCCACAAAACAGCCACAGTGAAAAACAGATCGCCGATCCGTGTAACGATAAAAGCTTTGCGCCCAGCGGAAGCATTTTCTGTTTTTCTGTACCAGAAGCCGATCAAGCCATAAGAACAGAAGCCCACTCCTTCCCAACCGAGGAACATCAACAACAGATTATCGGCCAGAATAATAGCAAGCATGGCAAAGACAAACAGGTTAAGGAAGGCAAAAAAACGTGTCTGATCGGGATCCTCTTCCATGTAGCCAGCGGCATACAGATGAATCAGACTGGCAACTCCGGTAACCATCAGGGTCATAATGGCCGCCAGAGGATCAAACAGCAGGCCAATGTCTGCTTGGAAAGAACCACTCTTCAACCAGGTAAACAGGACGACACGTAGACCTTCAGCTGCGTTCGGAAAGCATCCCAGGCAGGCCAGGAAACTGGCAATTACACTGCCGCAGGCAATGATAACCGGGACCGGTTTCGGCAGCCGGTTACCAAAGCAAACATTGATCAGACCACCGCACAGGGGGAGTAATAACGTCAGAATCAATAACACTGTCTCAGCCCCTCATCTCGTTGAAATCACGAATATCAATACTGTTTTTACGTCGTTGCAGGTAAATGACCATGGCTAAGGCAATCCCAATCTCAGCCGAAGCCATTGCCATGAGGAAAAAGACCATGATCTGGCCGTCAATCTGCTGCCAGAAAGCGGAAGCACCAACCAATACCAGGCCTACGGCATTGAGCATAATCTCGGCCCCGATAAACATCATGATCAGACTGCGGCGAACGACGACGCAGGACAGCCCCAGAACAAAGACGATAGTGGCAATAATCAGCAGGTGTTCAATAGGCACAATCATTTCCGGACCTCCAACTCGTTGGCCTGGGTCGGACGGGCGATGTAGAATGCCCCAACCACTGCAAACAGCAACTGAAAAGAGGCAATTTCAACTGCGAGGGCATATTCCTTAAATAGGGTATAGCCAAAATCACGCGGAGTCGCATGCCAGCGGGGAAGCTCCTGGGCCGCGGTTGTGTCAATTCCGGTCAGCAGCAAAGTGCAGGCCGCCAGTGCTGCAGCCACCAGAAACATGGGAATCCACTGGTGCCGCAAGGGGGCCATGGGGGAAACCCCGTGCGCTGGAGAAACCTCCAGGATCATGATGACAAACAGAAACAGCACCATGATGGCACCGGCGTAGACGATCACCTCCCAGGCGGCAACCAGCGGCGCGCCAAGAAGGTAGAACATCAGGGCCAGGGCAAAGAAACTGTTGACCACGTAAAGGACGGCATGGACCGGGTTTCTTTGCATAATGGCCAGTAAAGTCGTGATGATCATCAGCGCGCCAAGAAGATAAAACAAAGTCGTCGCAATCATGGCAACAGATCCTTCACGTCAACAGGCTTTGACTCACCCGGGTTCTCGCCACGCTTGGCAGCGACCCCGATACCGCTATGCCGGTAGAAATTATATTCCGCATTGTGCCCGCAATGATCAACCAGCAGATCCTCTTTCTCATAAACCAGCTTCAGGGGATCGCGGCCGGCCAGTTCAAAATCACCCGTTACCTGTATTGCCAGGGTCGGACAAGCCTCGGTACACAACCCACAGAAGATGCAGCGGGTAAAGTTGATCCGGAACCACTCGGCATAGCGCCTGCCGTCTTCGCCCTCGGCCGCCTGCATGGAAATGCAGTCGACGGGGCAGGCAGCACTGCACAGATGACAGGCAACGCAGCGTTCGTTGCCATCAGGATCACGGGTTAGCATCAGCCGTGCCCGGTAACGGGCAGACAATTGTGGTTTTTCTTCAGGATACGACTGCGTGACCGGTTTACGGAACATGTTCCGCAAAGTGACCCAGTAAGGTTGCAGTGTACCGCGGATATCGCGCCAGATATGCATTGCTTAGCCTATTCCCAACAGAATTGCACCGGTTACCAGAACGTTGAGCAGTGAAATCGGTAACAGAACCTTCCAGCCGAAATGCATCAGCTGGTCATAACGCAGACGCGGAACACTGGCCCGCGTCCAGATAAAGAAGAAGCTGACCATCAGGATCTTGATAATGAACCAGACAACACCCGGCAGCCACGGACCATGCCAGCCACCGAGAAAAAAGACCGTAACCAGAGCCCCCAGAATGATCATGTTGATATATTCACCAACAAAGAACAGGCCGAAGCGCATGCCTGAATACTCGGTATGAAAGCCGGCAACAAGTTCGTTCTCAGCTTCAGGAAGGTCAAACGGGGTCCGCTTACTTTCGGCAAACACGCAGATCAGAAAAACCAGAAAAGCAACGGGATTAACCAGAATAAAGGGGAGCTTCTCCTGGGCCATAACGATATCGGTCAAGGAAAAAGAGCGCGCGATCATAATCACCGGGACAATAGAAAGCCCCATGGCCAATTCATAACTGATCATCTGCGACAGGGCACGGATACTCCCTAACAGGGCATACTTGCTGTTGGAAGCCCAGCCACCGAGGGTCACCCCGTAAACAGCAATCGATGACATCCCCAGGACATAGAGAACGCCGACATTAAGATCCATGACCACCATGGGCAGTTGCTTGCCAAAAATTTCAACCGGTCCACTGAAGGGGACCACGGCAAAAGCCAGCAACGCAGTTACAGCAGAGATCCCCGGAGCGATCATGAACAGGAAACGATCCGCTCCGGCCGGCACGAAATCCTCCTTGGTGATCAGCTTGATAACATCTGCAAGGGGTTGTAGCATGCCAAACAATCCGGCACGATTTGGCCCGTAACGCAACTGCATCCGCCCAAGAATTTTCCGCTCGGCCAATACCAGGTAGGCCGCCATGGTCAGGATGACGGCGAAAATCCCCACCAGTTTGGCCAGAATCAGGGCAACAGTCAGTAGTGGATCAGTCATGACAGCTCCTTACTGATCAGGCAGAAAACCAGTCCTGAAGTGGGTAGCGGAATTGGTAATGCCGGCGAATTTTCCAGTATCACGCAATTTTCAGCGATGGTTTCATGACATTGTATCGGTAGAGTCAAAGGCGCCAGTTCTGAATCGATGACAACCATATCGCCATCTTGCAGATTCAGGCGCTGTACATCAGTGATATTCATCTGGACCTTGGCGGTGTCAACAAAGCGTGGTGCCAATTTTTCTGAGTTACGGCTGAACAGATCACTGCCATAACGGGCCGGAGTCACAATCAGATGAAACGATCCTGCTGGTTGTTCGGCAACCGACAACGCCTCGCGGTCGAGTGCCGGAACAGCAGCGACTCGAAGACCTTGAGATCCGGCCTGCACTTCGGCGAGACCGCCAAGCCGGGCTATTTGCCCGGACATGCGCTGGCGAACGGCAACAATGTCCTCACCGGAAGTTCCTAACAGATAATTAAGTGCTGCGACAGCGGCAACCGGCTCACTACCAGGAGTGGTATCGGTGAATTGTCGCGAAGGATGACCATCTTCCAGACATTCATGTAACGGCAGCCCTGGCTCCATAACCGGCATAAAGCAGTTGATCCGCCCTTCGTTATTAATGAACGATCCCGCTGTCTCCAGTGGCGTGCGGGTCGGAATAATAATGTCTGCCTGACCAACTAACGCTGAATGCAGATAATCACAAACGACCAGAGTTTCAATCCCGGTCAAAGCGGCATCAATCCGGTCGCCAGCGCAAACTTCCATAAGCAGATCGGTTTCCAGGCAAACAAGCATTTTTACCTTGCCGCTTTCCAGCCGGCGGAGAAGATCCTCGGACGGGCGTTCCTGCAATACCGCAGTCCCAAAACTGTTAGCGCCACCAAGCAGCGGATGCACCAGACACAGGCGCTCTTCATTTGAAGCCAGCAATGACAGCTTGTGCAGTTGCCGCAAGCCGATTTCTCCAAGCAAACCACCGCCGACCACGACCGGCTGTCTGGCTTTTTTAAGCAGCTCACGGATGTGCAAACTGTCAGCATTCCCATCCAGAATGTAATTGGCCAGATCGGTAGGGTTTAAACGTTGATGGTCAAAATCAAAAGGAAGCTCTATGGCACGCGGATCATAAACAAAAACCTGACCACCATTGCGCACCGCCTGACGCATGGCAAGCGCAAGCATAGGTGCTTCGGCCAGAGGATCGGCACCAGCGACAAAGATCACATCGGCCTGACGAACCTGTTCCAGACTGGCCAGTCGGTCAGAGAGATCATATGCAGCAACACTGGCGGTCGCCATATTTCCCACGTGCGGATTGAGCACAGGTTCCTGACAATTAAGCATTTTAGCCCACTGCTGCAACAGCCAGTTTGCCTCAAGAGACGCCCGCTCTGAACCGACCAGCAGAACCGCATCACGCCCATACAGGCGTACCGTCTCTTTGGCTTTCGCCTGCAGAGCGTTAAGCGCCGCCGCAACATCGACCACCTTGTTAGCAATGCGGGCCTGACGGGGCCGATCGCTGTGGTTGGCGTAGCTGCTGCCAAAACGCCCCCGGTCACAGATAAAGCTGCCGTTAACAGCAGGGTTATTGCCGCCGCGGACACGTTGAATCTCGCGATAGCGTCCGCCGGCAATCGTCGAACATCCCAGAGAACAGTGCGGGCAAACAGACGGCGCTTCCTGCAGATCCCAGAACCGCGACTTGAAACGATAGGTCTTATCAGTAAAAACACCGGTCGGACAGACATCAACGATATTGCCGGAAAAATCACTTTCCAGCATGCCATCCTTAAAACGCCCGAAGAACACCCGGTTGCGTGACCCGAGCACCCCGAAATCACGGCCACCACAGAAATCCTGGTAGGTCCTCACACAGCGATAACACTGTATGCAGCGGTTCATTTCCTGAACGACAAAGGGGCCAAGATCCTGATTCGTATAGGTTCGTTTGGGACCATCATAACGCCGCCTGCTGTGACCACTGGAAATGGTCATTTCCTGCAGCTGACATTCGCCCCCTTCGTCGCAGACCGGACAGTCATGCGGGTGATTCATCATCTGCCATTCACCAACCCGTTCGCGGAATGTCGATGATTTTTCATCGGTGGTCGAGACCACCATCCCCTCTTCGACCTTGATCAGGCAGGACATCTTGAGACCTTTGAAGGTCCCTTCTTCCACATTAACGGCACACATACGGCAGGCCCCCACGGCACCCAGCTCTTTGTGATAGCAGAAATGGGGGATAACGATGCCTAATTCTTCGGCAGCCTCAAGAACGGTTTTCCCTTCCGGGACTGTAATTGTCTGATTGTCTATCTTCAGTGTCGGCATAATATTTATCGTCCGAACGGGCAACAGCCCTTATCAATATGGTCTACAAGTTCCTGCTCAAAATGGGTTAACAAACCGGTAACCGGCCCCATGGCACCTTCAGCCAGAGCACAGAAGCTATGCCCTGAAATGTTTTTCAACTGCTCTTTGAGCATCGCCAGGTGCTCGCGCGTCCCTTGACCGTTTTCAAATTTTTCGAGTAACCAGCGCACCATGGTCAAACCGTCACGACAAGGGGTGCACCACCCACAACTCTCGCGGGCAAAAAAGCGGATCAGGTTCAATGTTGCCCCGACCATACAGGTCCGGTCATCGAACACAGTTACGCCTGCTGTGCCAAAGCGGCTGCCGACCTTTTCCAGCGAACTGAAATCAAGGGCGACATCCATATGTTCCGGAGTCAGGTACGGGGTTGAGGCGCCACCAGGCAAACAGGCCTTGAAAGAGCGTCCCTGCCAGACCCCCTGACCATAGTTTTCAACCACTTCACGCAGTGAAATACCAACCGGCAATTCAAAACACTCGGTCCGATTAAGGTGTCCGGACAGGCCAAACAGCTTGGTACCCGAGCCTTCCGGAGTCAGTGCCAAATCGCGGAACCAATCCGCTCCGCCGTTAATAATATGAGGAATATTGGCAATGGTTTCGACGTTGTTAACGGTTGTCGGACGGCCAAACAAACCTCGGGTCGCCGGAAACGGTGGTTTCATGCGGGGATTGGGGCGTCGACCTTCCAGACCATTGAGCAGTGCCGTTTCTTCACCGAGAATATAGCGACCGGCACTGCCATGAACATGCAGTTCAAAATCAAACCCGCTACCCAGAATATTCTTGCCGATAAAGCCGGCCTCTTTCGCTTCGGCAATGGCACGGCGCAAGTTCTCGGCCTGCTTTTCATAAGCATAGCGGATAAAAATGTAACCGACATCGGTCTGCAGGGCATAAGCTGAAACAATCATCCCCTCAACCAGCTGATGAGGATCGGCCGCCAGCAGAACACCATCCTTATAGGTTCCCGGTTCCATCTCGTCGCAGTTACAGACCAGGTACTTGGTTCCCGGTGCATCGGACGGGAAAAATGACCACTTCACTCCAGTCGGAAAACCGGCACCACCCCGGCCACGCAGAGATGCCGCCTTAACCAGATCGCGCAGTTCCTGAGGAGACATGGAGGTGAAAACCTTTTTTAAAGCTTCATAGCCACCAGTCGCCCGATAGTCGTTCATAAAGACAGTTTCACCCGGTCGGCGATTTTTGAATAACAGTTGTGGTGTATCGCTCACCCTTGGGCCTCCTGTCTCAGATCAGATAGCAACTTATCAACCTTCTCCTTGGTCAAAGGCCCGTAGAAAGACTGATGAATCATTACCCCGGGAGCTTGTCCGCAGCCCCCCAGGCAACAGGAAGGAAGGAGGGTAAATAACCCATCTTCGGTCGTTTCACCAAAGTTAATCCCCAGTTTTTCCTGCAGATAGGCGGCAATTTCGTCACCACCACGGGTCCAACAACAGATGGAATCACAAATGTGAATCGGATAACGCCCTGCCGGGTAGCGTAATATTTTATCGTAAAATGTGGCAATCTCATCAACTTCCAGAGGGGTTAACCCCAGAATCTGGGCCGTTAGTTCAACCCCGGAATCGGGCACCCAGCCATGATTCTTCTGAATCGCCCGCAGAATATCGACAATTAATTCACGTGGATGCTCAATCTGACCGGCATGATGAATAAATTCAGCCAGCTCCTCTTCTGACAACAGACCGTCAGCATCCAGCATTTCTATTTTGGCCATAAGCGTTCCAAATCATCTCTAGAGATAAAAGAATACGTTTCATTATTAGCGATCGAGGTCAGCCAGGACAAAATCTACAGACCCGGTATATGCGACCATGTCTGACAGCAGATCCCCCTTACAAACCCACGGCAGCGACTGCAGGTGAGCGAAGGACGGCGTACGGATACGACAGCGGTAAGCGCTGTTGCCGCCATCACTGACCAGATAGTAACCACATTCCCCTTTACCCGATTCCGTTGCCCGGTAACACTCACCGACCGGTGCGGCAATGCCGGTGCTAACGTTAACAAAATGATGAATCAGGCTTTCAATGTTTTCCAGACCATCCTGACGCTGAGGATAAGCGTAACGATAATCGTCCGTCATCCAGCGCCCTTCCGGCATCTCTTTGGCAGCCTGCATGACGATGCGTAACGATTGGCGCAGTTCCTCAAGGCGCACGACATAACGGGCAAAGTTATCGCCACCGGTCGCCGTTGCGACCTTAAAGTCGAAGTTTTCGTAACCTCCATACGGCATATCACGGCGCAGGTCCCAATCAACCCCGCTAGCCCGCAGGTTTGGCCCAGAGAACCCCCAATCAATGGCATTTTCACGTGAGACAGTACCAACACCTTCAGAGCGCATACGGAAAATCTTTCCGTCCCTTAACATACTGTCAAGTTCATCGATACGGGCACTGAAAGTGCCGGTAAACTTGTCGACCATCTGCTTCCAGCCATCCGGCAGGTCAAGGGGAATCCCACCGATACGCAACCAGGACGGATGCATCCGGCCACCGGTGATCATTTCGACGATATCGAAAATCTTCTCGCGCGATTCGAAGCAGTAGAAAACCGGGGTCATGGCGCCAATATCATGGGCATAGGTCCCGAGCCAGACCAGGTGGTTGGCGATACGGAACAGTTCCCCCAACATAATGCGGACGTATTGGGCCCGTTTCGGCGCCTGCACGCCCAACATGGTTTCCAGGGAATGCAGATAAGCCATGTTGTTGAGCACACCAGAGAGGTAATCGATACGATCGGTGTAGGGAATAAATTGCGCCCAGTGCTGACGTTCACCGATTTTTTCAGCACCCCGGTGATGATAGCCAAGATCAACATCAATATCGGACAGCTCTTCACCGTTCATGCGCAGCACCAGACGTAACACCCCATGGGTCCCTGGGTGGTGCGGACCTAAGTTCAACACCATACTGCCATCATCAGCCCCTTCCAGAGGAACCAGCTGGTCTCCCAACAGCGGCGGCAGGTTATAAGCTTCTTTCGAAGTAAAAGGAGCCATCTCGGTGGCCCGCGACGGATGTTCCTTCCGCAACGGGTGGCCGGGCCAATCGGCCGGCATCAGAATACGGCGCAAATCCGGGTGGGCGGTGAAATGAATGCCGAACATGTCGAAGACTTCACGCTCATACCACTCAGCGGAAGGCCAGACACTGGTAATACTGGTAATTTCCGGATATTCCCCAACCAAGGGGACCTTAACCCGCAGGTACCCGGGAGTTGAGAAGCTGAGCAGGTGATAAACCATGGTAAACTGGTGGCCGGGCCGCTGCTGGCGATAGCGTTCGTCAATTGCGGTCAGGTCTTCCAGCCGTTGATAACCGGGTTTAACCTCATGTTTGAGGAAACTGAGCAGATCTTTGATCAGTTCCGGCGGACAGTTCAGGACCGGCATATCCGCAGCTAACGGATCAGGCGTGACACGTCCGTTAAAGCGTTCGATAACCTGACGATAAACATCTTCAGTGGTGGTTGGGAAAACCTGTTTCGGCTGGCTTGGCCGCAGGATATTGCCACTGCGATCGGTTGAAAAGTTCGGTGGTTGTTGCGCGGTTCCGCGAATCGGACTGTTTCCATAGCCGGGACCACGGGTATCACGGCTCTTGGTCACGCCGTCAACCAATGGCGGAACCGTTGTACCTTCGGAACCGCCTTGCATACCCAGCACTTTACGGGTCGGTTGTTCTTCGGCAACGATTTTCTTCTGCAGTTCAACGATCCCCTGCAAAAAGGCTTCAGGACGTGGCGGACAACCAGGGATATAAATATCAACCGGAAGAATCTGGTTGACCCCCTGCATGACACTGTAAACATCATACATGCCACCGGAGTTGGCGCATGAGCCCATGGCGATAACCCATTTGGGGTTCGGCATCTGCTCATAAACCTTGAGGATCGAGGTGCCCATCTTTTTGAACGGCGTCCCCGACACGATCATCACGTCCGACTCGCGCGGCGTACCGCGCAGAACCTCGGCGCCAAAACGCGCCAGGTCAAAACGTGGCGTCATGCTGGTCATCATTTCGACAAAACAACAGGACAACCCAAAGAACATTGGCCAGAGGCTGTACTTACGCCCCCAGTTGATAAGATCATCTGCCCGCGTCAGCAGAACTCCCTGCGGCAGTTTCTCGCTCATCCGACTCTCCTGTATTGACTGCGCTTGTTACGTGCCCCCCACTCCAGAGCACCAACCTTCCACAAATAAACCAGACCAAGGAACAACAGAACGATGAAGAAGGTGATTTGCCAAAACCCGACCCAACCAAGCAGGTCATAAGCGATAGCCCAGGAAACCACAAAAATTGCTTCTATATCGAAAATGATAAAAAAGATAGCGACCAGTGAGAAAGGAACAGCCTGTCTCAGCTTAGCTTCTCCGGTGGGAATGATTGCTGATTCATAGGGTGCATCCTTGTCCGGAGAATGAGTCCGGTTGCCCAGAAAACGGGCAAGCATCATCAGCAACAGAATAAGCCCCGTGGAAATCAGGGCGTAGAGGGCAAAAGAAAGGTACCCTTCGACACTTGGCGGGCCGGAATTGGCCATCGCCTGTGCAGTTTGCGCAGAAACGGACATGACACCTCTATTTTTCTAAAAAAACATTGAAATTCATCAAAAATGTACCGCAACGAAAAAAATACTAGCACACTTTCGACACCCCGGAGAAGAGCTCGCCGCTAAAAAATAAACCTAACAGACGCTCCACCATCCTTCTAGTTGGAATTTTTTTCAATTTCGCTGCGCGCCAGCTCATCGCACCGTTCATTTTCAGGATGGCCAGCATGCCCCTTGACCCAAACCCACTCGATCTCGTGCTGTTCGGCAAGCTCAAGTAAGCGTTGCCAGAGATCGCGATTGGCCACCTCTTCCTTTTTCGAATTTTTCCAGTTTTTCTTCTGCCAGCCGGATATCCACTCTGTCATCCCTTTGACCAGATACTGTGAATCAGTCACGACCCTGACAGAGCAGGATCGCTTGAGCGCTTCCAGTCCACTAATCGCACCCAGCAGTTCCATGCGGTTATTGGTTGTTTCAGGAGCAAACCCTGACAACTCCTTTTCATGCTTCCCACTGCGTAAAATAGTGCCGTAGCCTCCAGGGCCAGGATTACCCGAACAGGCCCCATCAGAAAAGATTTCTACAAACGATTTACATTGAGTCATAAATAAAAAATTCGCATCAGATAATAAGAGTGGCAGAACCAAACTGATAACCTTTGAGGTTATCAAATATTAGATAGCACCTACACAGACTTGAAGTCTAGCGCTGAAACAAGGAATTCTTCTTCCTTATTCAAGAGTAGAGAATAGAATCTGATTGTCAATGAAGTTTATCAGCCGATTTTAAAGGGTGAAGCGATCCATAGCAGATCAGAAATAAAAAAAGCCCTCTGCCGTTGCAAGGCAGAGAGCTTTTTAAAATTGGCGTCCCCAGGGGGATTCGCCCACTACGGCCAGAACTTCACGTTCACGCCTGCGTCGGCTCCCCTCCGCTCGCTGACGCGGCCATCCCTGGCCGCTGTTCAGACATTAAGTCTGCGCTCACTACGCTTCGAATCCCCTGACTTGCTATATTTAAATAAAAAAGCCCTCTGCCGTTGCAAGGCAGAGAGCTTTTTAAAATTGGCGTCCCCAGGGGGATTCGAACCCCCGTCGCCGCCGTGAAAGGGCGGTGTCCTGGGCCAGGCTAGACGATAGGGACTTACTGGCCTCCCGCAAAGTTGCGCGAGAAGCATTTAATACCTAAAGAGACAAAAAGTTGCAAGCAAAAAAACACAATAATCACAAGAATCGCATCGGTTGCAAACCCAAGCTGACGGCAGCTTGGGTGACCGTGCCCCAGGCAGGCAATCCCGGATGAGAATCAATGCCGAATCGTGCCAATGAAATGACTGAAGCCTCTGTCTATGACCTAGGTCAACTGCCGCAGCCAGTAGAAATCATACCCAGGAACAACCAGACTGTCACTGAACGATTCGGGCCGTTCACCACGCACCAGATCGATGAACTGCCCATACTGAGGAGCCCAGCTTCCCAGGTCTGAAAAACGCAGCGACTGAGGCTGGTGGCTGAAATTTGCGACGATCAGAACCTTTTCGCCCCGCGGCCCAGCCGGATAGCGGCCGAACACAAACAGATGGGGGTTGCTGACATCAACTAACTCACGGTTATTAAAATCAGCGAAAGCCGGCAATTCCTTACGCACCGCGATCATTCTTTTCAAAGCGCTGAATATTTTATATTCAATGCTGCCGGGGATATTACGCCGAGCCGCTTGTTCCCAATCAATAGCCGGACGATGAACCCAGCGACTATCCCACTGCTTATCCGGATCGTTACGGTAAGAGTCATCATTCAATGCCCCCAACGCATCACCGTAATATAGCAGGGGGATGCCGCCGAAGGATAGGATCATGCCGTGCAACAACAAAATCAACTGAATCGCGTCGCTGACAGCCCTATCGTCATCAATCTCCAACGCGTATTCAAGCCCGACCAATGATGCCAGAGATCCGGAGATCCGGGCATCACCGGTTTTATCATTCTGCCCAAAGGGCAAGCCACGCGCATGACTTCCCTGATATTTACCCGTGAAATAATCAACCAGGTACTGGCGATGCTGTTTGGGATCGTAACCACACTGAACGATATCACGATCATCAAAACCAAAACCGATATCGTCATGGCAACGCACATAATTCAGCCAGGTTGCACGATCAAGCTTACCTGGTAGGCTCTTGATCCCTTGATTGAGCAACCGGGCATTTTTAGTCGCGACAGCTTCCCACAGCAGAGACATGAAAGTTGCGTTGTAGGCAATTTCACACTCTTTGGCAATGACCGCATCCTCTCCGAAGTACTTAATTACCTCAAACGGCGCAACAATCGCCTCGGCAATAAAGACCACTCCCGGAGCTGTAACCTGACAACAGTCCTTGAACAATTGCAGAATCAGATGCGCCTCCCGCTCATTCTGGCAGGTACTGCCGATTTTTTTCCACAGGAAAGCAACGGCATCAAGACGCAGGATATCAACCCCACGGTTGGCCCAGAATAATATAATATTGAGCATCTCAATAAAAACGGCAGGGTTACTGTAGTTCAGATCCCACTGAAAGTCATTGAAGACGGTCATCACCCAGCGCTGCATCTGCTCATCCCAGGTAAAATTCCCCGGGGCGGTTTCCGGAAAAATCTCCGGCATACTCTGTTCAAACATATCGGGAATGTTACGGGTCGCAAAGGTATAGAAGTAGTCCTGATAGAGTTTCGCACCCTGGCGGGCCTGCTGGGCCCAATAATGGGTATCCGAGGTATGATTAACGACGACATCAAGAACCAGCAGAATATCACGGGCGCGCATTTCGTCCGCCATCAACTCCAATTCGTCAAGCGTTCCGATATCCGGATCGATTTCACGGAAATCGCTGACCGCGTAACCACCGTCACTCTTCCCCGGCGGACATTTCATAATCGGCATGACATGGACCAGATTAACTCCCAGTTCCTGGAAGTAGGCTAGCTTGTCACGCAGGCCATTGATATTGCCGGCAAAACCATCACAGTAAAGAGCCATACCGACCCATTGCTGGCTGAGAAACCAGTTGTAATCTTTCTCCCGCTCCAAATCGATCTGGCGCAGATGATCGGGCCGGGCGATATATTGGCGAGCCATAGTCTCCACCAGATTCTGTGCCTGCGCGGCAAAATCCTCACGCTGCCCGTAAAGCTTTTCAAACAGGGAATGGATGGCATAAAAGTTGGCCCCAAGCCGGGTATAAAAGTGGCGCAGATCCTGACGGGAGATTTCCGGCTGAATGCGATTCAGAATATCATTGAGAAGTGAGTGGGCTACCTGTTCATACATAGTTGAAATCACCTTCCTCTGTCTTCAATACCACGTAAATCCTGTAAAAATTCCTGATAAAACCGATGCTCCCGGCTGGTCGCGCCACGCAGTCCCACCACCTTGCCGGCAAACATCTGGGCAGCATGCAACGCGCAGGTCACACTCCAGCCCTGAAGCAGGCCATGGAGATAGACCGCTGTAAAAGCGTCACCGGCACCAACCGTATCAACAACTTCAGTTGCGACAGGTGGTGTGCCCCTGTGGATACGGCCATCAGCACTGCACACAAAAGCGCCATCGCGCCCGCAGGTGACGATCAGTTGCTCAAGGTCAAAACGCCGTACAAACTCGCGCGCGGCATCTCCGTCACTTGCAGCACCATCTCCCAGGAGATGCAGCTCTTCTCTATTTAATTTAACCCAGCGCGCTTCTTCGAGCCAAACCAGCACTTGTTCCTTATTCCACCAGGGCGTTCGCAAATTGACATCAACAAAAATAGCGGGGTCAAAAATCTTCTTGGCTGCCTTCAGCGCTCTTTGGCTGACATCATTACGCAGAGCCAGGGTGCCATGATACAAAATGCCCTGCGCAGCCATGGCAGGAGGCAATGCTGTGGCATCGATAAAATCATAAGCACAGTCAGGCACAATCCGATAGACGGGCTCGCCGCCTGCAAATTGGACATCCACCTTTCCGCTGGGGTGCAGCCTATCCTCCTGCAGCCCTGCCAGGGACAATTTCCACTCCAGCATGGCCGTTCTGATCTCCCGCCCCGCCTGGTCACAACCAACGCGCGAGAGCAAAAGCGGCGCATCCCCCATGGCCTGTAAATGCCAGGCGACATTAAACGGGGCACCACCAAGAACCGTTTTCCCGTCAGGGAACACGTCAAAAAGGACTTCCCCAAAGACATAGATTGCTGAATCTGTTTTCAAGCGACAATCCTTTGTACTGTGTCACGTAACTCAGGGTAAAAATGGAGAATTCCCTGTATCACACCCGAACAATAGTTGCCATTGCCGGGCCAGCCATCCGGACCGGCGAGATACAGGCGTTGGGCAAAGCCCTTGCTGGCAGCTCGTTGCAGTGCAGTCTCACGCACCTCGCTCTGTCCGTTGGCAACTAAAACGGCCGGAATACGACTTTCGAGTACGGCGAGGTCATTGCCGCTGTCACCGGCAAAGAGAAGTTCTGTTTCGTCATAGCCCAGGTAACGGGCAATAAAACTCAGGGCATTCAGCTTATCTGCGCTTTTCGGCAACACATCAATCAGACCGACATGGGCGGCTTCGTCAACACTCCAGATCAGAGTAGCAGCAACACCAAGATTTTCCAGAACGGCTTCCATCCTGGCCATGATGGCGTGTGACTGAGCGTTCAGGTTGAGATAATAACTTAACTTGAAATGGTTCTGCTTGCTCTGTTCCTGAAGTTCAAGTTGATCAATGGGAGCCAGGGCGCGTTTGAGGTCCGCGTGCAAACGGCCATGCCAGTCAGGAGCAATGGTTTGCTGCCATAGATCGACAGAGTCCCAGTTATCACCCGTGATCCGATAAAGCATCGAACCAACATCGGTGATAGCAAAATCAGGAACCGGCAGCTGATATTCGGTAATCGCCTGCCTGGCCAGATGCTCATCCCTGCCAGTGGCATAAACCAGACAGATCCGCTCATCGCCACACAAGCGGCGGAACCATTCCCGCGCACCAGGGGTTTCTGACTGAGTCCCATTTGGGATCACCGTCCGGTCCATATCGGTACACAGCAACAACCGTAATGCGCTCACTCGGCCCCCTTCTCCCGCGGATCACGACAGTTACCGAAGAAGTCATAAAAATGCAGAGCTTCAAGAATTCCGGCGGCGTAGGGCTGTTTTGAAAAATAGATCCGCTCCAGATCAATGAGGCCTGAAAGCTCTTCGTCATGGCGGTTGGCAACCACCGCTGCCAGAGTATTCCCCCGCATCAAGGCCTCGTCGGCTCCCGAACCTCCGGCGACAAAAACGCGTTCCAGAGGAATATTTTTCAGGGCGGGAAGATAACGCAACGCCAACCCCTTCGAGGCACGAAGCGGCAAAATATCCATAAACTGCCCGAATGCGACCTGAACATGCACCGACTGTTCATGCTGATGCAGTAATGATTGAATATCCTCAACATCGATCAGATCCGGATCAATATAATAACTCAACTTAAAGCGACTCTGCTCAGAGCGGGGCTGCAACTTGAGGCCCGGCATATCACTCAATAAGGACCTGATCAGGCGCGGTGTCCAGAGATAGGCAATATGCCGACTCCAGCCGATATCGGCGACCAGTCCGGGAGTGTAGTAAATTTCCGTACCACTGCTGGCGATCAGGACATGAGGTTCTGGTATGCGGTGCTGCTTCAATAGCTTTAATGCCGAATCAAGACGTCGCCCGGTCGCAAGAACCTGTAACGTATTGCTGCGATGTTGGCGCAGCAAAGAGACTAGCTGCTGAAGGGCGGTGGCATCCCCGATCATGCTTAAATCGAGGTCACTGACAAACACGCGATCTCGATACGATCCCGAGGTCAAAACCACCGGCTGATGTTTCGGCGCTTTTCGGCACCTTGCCAGTGGCATAATCTGTTCCAGATAACGGTTGGCGTGGGATTGCCAGGAATAATGTTCTCGCACTCCGCTAAGGCCCTGCTTGCGGCACTGCTGCCACAAATCATTATCCTTGAGCAATCTAAGCAGAGCGTCAGCAATAGCTTCCGTATTCAGGGGATCAACCAGCAAACCATTATCACAGTTGGCGATAATATCGCGCGGGCCACCATCCTCTGTCGCAACAATGGGCAACCCGGATGCGGCGGCTTCAATCAAAGTCAGGCCAAAGGGTTCTGTCAGCGCTGGATTGACAAAAACACCACCCGTTGCTGCCGCGCAGCGATAAATCAGCGGGACCTGGCTGCGTTCGTGATGTTTGGGAAGTGCAACGCGGCCATACAGATCATAACGGTCAATCGCGATTAACAGGTCCTGAAAAACCTCCTGAGCCCCCTCTTCCAGCTCTTCAATATCGTCCCGGTTTCCCGCTATAATCACCAGATTTGCCAAGCGCTGCAGTTCATCTGATCGGCCAAAGGCCTCAACCAGGGCACAGATATTTTTCCGCTTATCCGGGCGGCTTAAAGCCAGCACCAATGGTTTATAGGACTCCTTCAGATGGCGCGTAAGCATCAGGAACAACCCACTTTTCAGATCGTCAGGCTCGGAAGGTTGGAATTTTGTCAGATCGGTGCCGGGCGGAATAACCAGCATCTGCTCGGGTTGATAATAATCATAAAACTCATACTGTTCATGAATCTCCTGGCGAGTACTGGTAATAACCCGTTGAGCCGTCGCCAGCGTCATCTCTTCGGCATGAATACGCCGCGTCATATTGAAACGGGATTCGATCTCCTCATTACTCAGACCACTATCTAAAAATCGATTGAGCTTTACGCGCCCCAGGCTGTGGCCGGTATGAATCAACCCGACGCCAAAACGCTGGGACAGCAAAGAACCAACATAGCCGGCATCGGCATAATGGCTGTGCAGGATATTCGGAACCCTCCCCTGTTCCTGAAAATAAAGGGCCAGATTATCAGCAAAGCCGTCAAGATGATCCCACAGCTGCTCTTTGGCAATATATTCCTCTGGACCGGCATCAATGCGCACAATGCGGCACCTATCGTTGAGAACCTCAACAGTTTGGGCATAATCGTCATCAACCCTGGGATCGACAACCTTACGCGTGACCAGATCAACCCTGCCCACCGCGGGTAATTGTGAAAGCGCCTGGGCAAGTTCGACAACATAGAGAGTCTGTCCACCGGTATCCGAGTCACGCCCCAACTCAAGGTTATGCCCACGGATAAGCCCGTGAATGCTGATTAAACAGATGTACAAGGAAGAACCGGGATGTACCTCAACACGCGTATTCATGACAAAAACTTTGTGAGAAGATTGAAGAAAGTCTTTCCGCACTTGGGAAAATACTGATTTACGTATACTTATAACCATAACAAGTGACGTGGTGGGATTCAAGGAGGGGGGAAGGAAAACTTTCAGAGCGGTCCCATAAAGAAAAAGCCCCACTGTCGTCACAGTGAGGCTTTTTCTTTTAGTTGGCGTCCCCAGGGGGATTCGAACCCCCGTCGCCGCCGTGAAAGGGCGGTGTCCTGGGCCAGGCTAGACGATAGGGACTTATCTATAATAAAGCCCCCGCGAGAAATGTCCTCGCAGAGCGTTGCTTTTGAAGTGGTGAGCCGGACTGGGATCGAACCAGTGACCATCTGATTAAAAGTCAGATGCTCTACCTACTGAGCTACCGGCCCTTGCAACGGTCGAGATTTATACTGAATTGAACAGATCAAGTCAACCCATAAAAGCAGTTTTTTTCTATTTGATGCAAAAAAATAGAAGCTCGCAGAAGAACCATCAGGGTCATGGATCGAGTACAGGTTCAGGACCGCTTGCTTGACAACTGGGTTGTAACAGGTTGGAACGTTGGTTAGTTGGGGATCAGCCGTGGAATGAATTTCGATCATCACATGACCTCCTCTTGTGTACGCATTAAGATCGTTCTGCGAGCATGTCGAAATAATCGACATGCGGTGGCAATGTCAACGCTTTGGGGCGTAACGCTTGAATAGCATTTTTTACGAAAGCTTTGTTGTTCCCGCGCTCCAGCATTATTTGTGCTGCCATCAACCCGGTACGCCCGGAACCGCCCTTACAGTGAATAGCAATGGTTTTGCCTTCAGTTAACAGCTGATGCACAGCGGGTCCTGCATGCAGCCAAGCCTTGGTAAAATCATCTTTTGGCGCACGATCGTCCTCAATGGGGCAGTGGAACCACTGCAAGCCATGTGTTGCGCATAAAACTGCCAGCCCATCTGCCTTGTGTTGAATCAACTCTTCTTTTGTCATTAATGTAATCAGCGCAGCAGCACCTGCCTGACATAAGGTGGCTAAGGCATCGTCAATGGAAGTTTCTTTGGTGCCAGGACAAGGTGTAAAGATCAATGCTCCAGTACCTTCATTCAGCGCAAGTATATCAAATGGGTGTGGCATAAATATCCTTTTATGTTAAAGGTGATTCGTGAGAAGTCTTTGGCTAAACGATGGCGACGATATGCCTCCAACAACCAGAGAGTTAACAATTTAGGCGATATTTCCTTGCGGCCTCACTTTTAAGATTTAACCTTTTCCGTATCAAACCAGCCAACCGTTTTTTTGCAGATTCCCACCAGCATTAACATGACAGGTACCTCGATAAGGACACCGACCACGGTGGCCAGGGCGGCACCGGAGGACAGGCCGAACAGCATGACCGAGGTTGCGATTGCGACTTCAAAGTGATTTGAAGCACCAATCATGGCTGCCGGTGCGGCATCCGCGTAGTTGAGCTTGAGGATCTTTGCTGCGCCGTAGCCCAGGCCGAAAATAAAAACGGTTTGTAGAAACAATGGGATAGCTATCCAGAGGATGGTGAGCGGGTTAGCCAGAATGGTTTCCCCCTTAAAGCTGAATAACAGCACCAGGGTCAGCAACAGTGCGCAGATGGTCACGGGGGTCAAGACGTGAAGAAACCTTTCCTTGAACCACTCTTCTCCCTTGTGAGCAATAAGCCATTTCCGGGAAAAATAGCCTGCCATCAGCGGCAATGCTACATAGATGGCAACGGATAACAGCAATGCCTGCCACGGAACCGGGAGCTTGCCGACACCCAGTAAAAATCCGCCCAACACACCGTAAAGAACCAGCATGGTCAGTGAGTTGATGGCAACCATAACGAGCGTCAGCCCATCATTCCCCCGAGCCAGATAGCCCCAGACCAGAACCATGGCGGTACAGGGTGCGATCCCGAGCAAAATGCATCCGGCAAAATAACTGCGCCACAGCGGAATCTGGAGCATCTTGACGCCTTCATGCAAAACCACGGTTCCGGCACCGTGTCCCGCACCAACCGGCAGATCAAGACCGAACGGCATTTTTACCAGGTCCATCGCTTCGCTGCCAATCAAGCCTTTGAGCAGGACGCCAAGGAACAACATGGCGAAAAAATACATGGTAAACGGTTTGATACACCAGTTGATGAACAGGGTCAGGAAAACCGGTTTTCCGCTTTTCCCGGCTTTGACCACGCTGGCAAAATCGATCTTGACCATGATCGGGTACATCATGAAGAACAGGCAGATGGCAATCGGAATGGAAACAACTGGCGCACCATTGACAGTGATACTCATGCCGTCCAGTGTTTGTGCCAATGTCGGAGAAAATTTTCCAAGCAGGATTCCGACAACAATACACAAACCGACCCAGACAGTCAGATACTTTTCAAAAATGCTGGTCATCTGCCGGTCACTGACCGGGCACATATCATGTTTCATACCTTACCTCCGTACCGTAATCTATCCGCTCAAATAGCTCGAATGAAAACGGGACAACAATATGTTCATTATTGCGTAGTTTACTCAGATGGGATACCTGCTACCTGTCCTCGTGGTAATTTCATGGAAATCCCTCCGGCCATTAACACAAACAGGGCAGAGACCCAAAGACAGCCAACCAACCCCGCCAACTGGAAGACAATCCCCGATAACAGAGTACCAACCAGCCTGCCGGCAGCATTGGCCATGTAATAAAAGCCAACATTAAGGGCCGTATCATCCGCTTCGGTATAGGCGAGAATCAGGTAACTGTGCACCGAGGAATTAACGGCGAAGATAAACCCAAACAGAGCCAAACCTGCAATAACTGTCAACCAGGGAGACAGGTTGAACATGACACCGACAGCTATCAATGCTGTCAGACCAGCTAAAGCGAAAGCCCCAACACTTGCCGTACCTCCTCGGGGAGTGCCCCCACGTAGGCCGGATTTCAGAAATTTAGGTGCCAGTGCCTGGACTCCGCCATAGCCGATCACCCAAAGGGCAAGAAAACCACCAACCTCGGTATGACCCCAGCCCAGGCTTGCTGATAAAAAGACTGGCAGGCCAACAACAAACCAGATATCCCGAGATCCGAACAGGAACAGTCGGGCTGCGGAAAGCAGATTGATATTGCGGCTTTTAGAGAAGATGGCCGAAAATTTTGTTTTCTTCTTCGCCACGCCGATCTCCCTCGGCAGAGACAACGCCGTTGCCACCAACACGATAAGCAGACCCGCAGCCATCAGCCACAGTGATCCTCGGAAACCGACACTCGCCAGTAACAGCCCACCAAGAAAGAAACCTGCTCCTTTCAAAGCATTTTTAGATCCGGTCAGCAATGCGACCCATTTAAACAGGGCACTATCAGCATCCTCAGGGACCAAAACCTTGATGGCACTTTTGCTGCTCATTTTAGTCAGGTCCTTGGCAATACCCGATAGCGCCTGTAGACCCATCACATAACAAACCGAGAAAACAGGTGCCCAAGCCGGATCGAGCAGTCCCAGGGCAAACAATGCGCCAACCTGAAGGGCCAACCCGGCAAATAAGGTGACTTTCAGCCCCAGGTGCGATCCGATCCAGCCGCCGATCAGGTTGGTCACCACCCCGAAGAACTCGTAGAGCAGAAACAGAAATGCAATCTGCACCGCACTGTAACCGAGCTCGTAGAAGTGCAACAGCACCAGCATGCGCAGAGCACCGTCGGTCAGGGTAAAGCCCCAATAGGCTCCAGTGACCAGGGCGTAGTTCCGAACCCCGCTCATGACAGGCTCACGGCCACCTTCCGGCACAACTCCATCATGCGGTTGGCATAGCCCATTTCATTGTCATACCAGATATAGACCTTCAGTTGCGTGCCATTGACGACCATGGTTGAAGGTCCATCAACAATCCCCGAACGGGTGTCGCTCTTGAAATCAATGGAGACCAGGGGGCGATCTTCGATGCCCAGGATTCCGTTAAGATAGGTGTCAGCAGCTTCATGAAACAGGCCGTTCACTTCTTCAACAGTCACTTCGCGTTGCATTTCGAAAACGGCGTCGGTGATGGAGCCGGTCAAAAGAGGCACCCGGATGGCATGGCCGTTGAGTTTGCCTTTCAGTTCCGGATAGATAAGTGTGATGGCCGTTGCACTGCCTGTGGTAGTCGGAATCAGCGACATGCTTGCCGCCCGGGCTCGGCGCAGATCCTTGTGCGGCGCATCGATAACCACTTGGGTGTTGGTGGCGTCATGGATCGTGGTGATGCTACCGTGGGCAATGCCGATCTTTTCGTGCAGCACCTTGACCACCGGAGCCAGGCAGTTAGTGGTGCAGCTCGCCGCCGTCAGCAGATGGTGCTCGGCCGGATTGTAAAGATCATCGTTGACACCCATGACGATATTCAGGGCACCGTGTTTTACAGGAGCTGCAACGACCACCTTTTTTACCCCTCGATCATAATAAGGCTGCAGCAGTTCGGTTGTACGAAATTTGCCAGACGATTCAATGACAATATCGACACCAAGATCATCCCATGGGACCTCCCCCGGAGTCTTATGTTCGGAAAAAGAAACCTGCTTGCCATCGACGCTGATCGCAGCGTCGGTATAAGCGATCTCATGGGGCCAACGACCGTGGACCGAATCAAATTCCAGCAAATGAGCGGCACATTCAGGGCCACCCTTAACTTCATTGATATGAACAATTTCAAATTCAGGCCAGTCCCAGGCGGCGCGGAATGCCAGACGCCCCATACGGCCAAATCCGTTAATACCAACACGAATACCCATATTGCGAACCCTTTCATTATTCAGAGATTATAAATATCGCTATAAAAAAATCAGCGGCAATGCACACCGCTTCTTTCTGGCTGATACTGATTGAATTTTAAAATATCATTAGCTGCACAAGCGGAGGGCTGTCAAGATTAGGAGGCATCCGTTAACAGGTAGATGCAAAAAATTTTCGATTAATAGTCATGTCGCTGAATAGATCAACCAGATGCCACCGGCAACAACCAACGCGCCGCAGACTCTTTTGATCCAGAGTGTCCCTTTGGAACCTTCGTTCCAGTTGAGATAATGCTGAACCTTTTCGCTAAAGGTCCCGGCAAAAACGATCACCGCACAGTGCCCGATGCCGTAAGCGAGCAACAGCATGACAGCGAAAAGCAGGTTCTCTGCAGCCTCGGTAAATGCCACCCCGAGAACCGGGCCCATAAAGGCAAAAGTACAGGGTCCAAGAGCTATCCCGAAAACAAGTCCGAGAAGCAGTGCCGCCCAAAGGCCCTTGCGCTGCATACCGACCTGTCCGGGACCTGACCAGGGCATAGGGATGAGCCCCCACAGATGCAGGCCAAAGAGCAAAAAAATGACGGCAACCAACCAGTTTCCCCAGGCCCCGATATCTCCCAGCATTCTTCCCGCCAGGGCGGTCAGCAGACCGATCAGCGCAATCGAGACCAGAATGCCGATGGCAAACAGGCTGGAGATGCTAAATGCACGCCTGGTGTTCATTTGTCCCTGACCGTCGATAAAACCGACGATCAGGGGGATACTTGCCAGATGACAGGGTGAAAGCAGGATACTCAATACACCCCAGCCGGCTGCAGCGCCAAGAGCAATGGCAGGAGCTCCGCTGACCGCCTGCCCCAACCCGGTCATGAGCTGTTCGATCATCAGTTGCTCCCGCTGAAATCGTAACCGAGCTCACGCCATTTAGACAGAATTTCCTCGCGGCCATAGAACCCGACATGGCGGAACAGTTCTTTCCCATCCGCCGCATAAAAGATCTGGGTGGGGATCATCCTGACATTATATTTCGCCGCTTCTTCCCGGTACTTCCAGACATCGACAAAATTGACGTCCATGCTTCCGGCGAAGTCCTCTTTTAACTGCTCAAGGATCGGGGCCATTTTAATGCAGGGAATGCACTTATCGGCACCGACATCAACCAGCTTGGGCAACTCTTCTGCCTGACAACTGACGGCAAAAAAAGCTAATAAAAAAAGAAGAAGAGAGGCTTTTTTCATCGCGTTAACCGAGCATTTTTTCGATTTCAGCCGGACTCGGCAGCTTACCGACAGATACCACCTTGCCATCGACAACAAGTCCAGGTGTGGTCATGACACCGAAATTCATAATCTGGGCAAGATCGGTGATTTTTTCCATTTCATATTCAACACCAAGGTTTTTTGCGGCCTGTTCGGCATTTTCCGCAAGTTTTTTACATTTGGCACAACCGGTACCAAGAATCTGAATTTTTTTCATGAGATAATCTCCTTTTTGGGTATGTAGTTATGAACAACAGCGTCTGCGGGAGCTTCCAAAACATTTTCTGTAAATGAAAAGGCAATACAACGCCCTCCTCGGCATCAGAAAAATGCTCCAAAAATCAGGCCGCTGAGCGTCGCCATCACCATGACCAGTAAAACGAAAACGGTTGTTTTTTTAGTGCCCATGACACTGCGGATAACCAGCATGTTCGGCAACGACAAAGCGGGTCCGGCCAGCAACAGGGCCAACGCCGGCCCCTTGCCCATCCCGGCACCGATCAGCCCCTGCAGGATCGGTACTTCCGTCAGAGTCGCAAAGTACATAAAGGCACCAAAAACCGAGGCGAACAGGTTGGCCCCGATGGAATTGCCACCGACCAGGGATGCCACCCATGCTGACGGGATCAGCCCTTCCTGCCCCGGGCGACCAAGCAAAACCCCGGCGATCAGTACGCCAATCAGCAGCAGCGGCAGAATTTTCTTGGCAAAATCCCAGCTTTCCCCGAACCAGTGTCCCATCTCACCATCGCGGGTGCTTTTCAGATTACTCAACACCGACAGGCCGATGACACCAAAGGTAAACGCCAACTCGGGATGCTGGGGAAGGATAATGGCCATGGCGCTAGCAGGTATTGCGGCAAACAAAATACGGACGACTCCCAGCTTGAACCAGGTAGCGAGCATAATAGCCAGAGCGATAGAGAATGCAGAAGTAATCCACCATTTTGCCGAATAGATCAGGTGCCACAGACCTTCTGACTGTTCGGTTTTTCCCCAGTTAGCAAAAACCAGAATAGCGACCATGGCGGCAAAATAGAGCGTCGTCTGCCATAGCGGTCGGCTATCATCATCCGTTCCCATGATTGGAGCCGCGGCCGCTTTTTCGGCTTCTTCGTGGCAGAAGAAAAAGTGCATCAATAGGCCGATGACTACGGCGAAGACAATTGCTCCAACGGCGCGCGCAATACCCATCTCTGGACCGAGAATGCGAGCAGTCAGGACAATGGCCAATATGTTGATAGCTGGTCCTGAATAAAGAAAAGCACAGGCTGGGCCGAGACCTGCGCCCATGCGATAGATTCCCGCAAACAGGGGCAGGATGGTACAGGAACAGACGGCCAGGATAGTGCCGGATACCGACGCAACGCCGTATGCCAGCAGTTTTTTCGCATTTGGCCCAAGATATTTCATCACCGCCGCCTGGCTGACAAACACAGCGACGGCGCCGGCAATGAAAAAAGCGGGCACCAGGCACAGCAGAACATGCTCACGCGCGTACCACTTGACCAAGTACAGGGATTCCATCACTGCCGTTTGCACACGCGGAAGTTCAATAGGCAAAAAGAAACAGGTGCTAAATACAGCAATAATCCAAAATAAATGTTTCCATTCAGTTTTCCAGTTCATCTTTCTACCTCTCTTTTTGTCTTTTGAAGGAGCTGCTATCCAAAAAACAGAATGCCGTAGGCAATAACGCAGACACAGACAGTAGTAATTCGGGGGTTGAGGACTTTTCTCAAGATCACTATTCTTGCCTATATGGCCATATAGCCATGTACTTATTTAAATTTTTTTAGAATGACTCTTTGCCGAGCCCTGCTAAAGCTTCGGCATGTTCTTTCACCTGGGATTCGAGCACTGATTCCACACAACCAAAAAAGTTCAGAATACAAGGAACCCGAAGACGGTAAAAAACCTGATTACCGCGTTTATCGTCAGTGACAATTCCAGCCTGTTTCAGCACGGCCAGATGTTTGGACACCGTAGACATGTCTGCACCAATCATGTCGGTCAGATCACAGACACAGCGTTCATCTTTTTGTAATTCTTCTACAATAAAGAGCCTGCTCGGGTGGGCAAGTGCCTTCAGAATTTTCGCCCTGGCTTCATAGTGCTTTTTCTTTTCAACGTACATACTCTACCTCCATGACTATTTGGCAATTTAGCCAAGCTTTTTCTTTTTGTCAATAGGTTGCGTGTAAAGGTCTTGTGCGGGTAAAAAAAGAGCAAAAATTTGATCAGATTCATGGCGGGATGAAGTGGCCTGCCCCTTTGTTTGGTGTAGACCCGCTTTTCTGACATTTAGTCAGCGCTCGCTCCGCTTCGAATCCCGACAAAAGCAGATAAAACAAAAGCCCCACCGCTTTCGCAGTGAGGCTTTTGTTTTAGTTGGCGTCCCCAGGGGGATTCGAACCCCCGTCGCCGCCGTGAAAGGGCGGTGTCCTGGGCCAGGCTAGACGATAGGGACTTATCTATTACAAGCCCCCGCGAGAAATGACCTCGCAGAGTGTTGCTGTTGAGATGGTGAGCCGGACTGGGATCGAACCAGTGACCATCTGATTAAAAGTCAGATGCTCTACCTACTGAGCTACCGGCCCTCGCAACGGATGTGTTTTATACGTGAATCAGCCGCACACGTCAATCACTTTTTTTATTTTTTTCTACAAACGGATTTGAACGAATCAGAGTCTGGTCACGACGAGGCCCAACCGAAACCAGAACCACAGGACAACCCGCCCATTTTTCAATCTGATCAACATATGCTTTGGCTGCGGCAGGAAGATCATCATAATTGGTTACGCCACTGATATCCTGCTGCCAGCCAGCCACTTCTTCGTAAACAGGCGTACAGGCTTTCAACTCATCAAGGTCCTGCGGGAATTCATCAACCAGCTGGTCACCAATACGATAGGTTGTACAGGCCTTAATCGTTTCAAGGTCATTCAGAACGTCCATTTTAGTCAACGCGATCCCGGTTAAGCCATTGGTCCGAACAGCTTCACGCAAGGCAACGATATCGAGCCAGCCGGTCCGCCGTGGGCGTCCGGTTGTGGCGCCGAATTCACTACCGGCAGCACGCAGCTTTTCACCCATATCATCGAGAAGTTCCGTTGGGAACGGACCTTCCCCGACGCGGGTTACATACGCTTTTGAAATACCAATAACTTCATCAATCAGGGTTGGCCCGATTCCAGAACCGGTACAGGCTCCGGCTGCGATGGTTGAAGAGGATGTCACATAGGGATAGGTACCATGATCAATATCAAGCAGACTCCCCTGAGCCCCTTCGAACAGGACATTGTGCCCATCCTTGATCACCTTGTCCAAATAGGTTGAGGTACGCCCCAGATAGCAGCGCAAACGCTCAGCATAGCCAAGATATTCCTCGACAATCGCCGCTTCATCAAGAGGCTTTTCACCAAGATACTTTTCAATATAGAAGTTCTTTTCCGGCAACACATCCTGCAGTTTACGCTTGAAAACTTCAGGCTTCAGCAGATCAGCAAAGCGAATGCCACGGCGGGCGACCTTGTCTTCATAAGTGGGTCCGATACCACGCCCGGTGGTACCGATTTTTTTGGCGCCCGATTTTCGCTCACGTGCAATATCAATCACTTTGTGATAGGGCATGATCAGGTTAACCGCTCCATCAACCATCAGCTGAGATTCATCTTTCATCCAGCCTTTGGCTTTCAGGCCATCAATCTCTTCCAGAAAAACTTTGGGATCAAGGACAACTCCATTGCCGATAATGCAACGCTTGCCTTCATGCAAAATACCGGAAGGGATCAGGTGTAGAACGGTCTTCTGGTCTCCAACCACCAAGGTGTGGCCGGCATTGTTGCCACCCTGAAAACGCACCACATCCTGTGCATATTCGGTGTAAATATCTACGACTTTACCCTTACCTTCATCGCCCCACTGGGCTCCGACAATAATAACGTTGGCCATACGCTCCACGCTCTCCTGTCTAACCGGTCTTATGTCCGGCGTTTAAAATTTATTGAGACTACAATTGTAAATCAACATCGGCCTCGTTCAGCTGAGACCAGGTTATCTTTCTCAGGCTGTTATCTTCGAGGACCGTTAACGCAATATCCTGAACATCGTCTTCAACCACAGCCAGATAACGATAGTTCATCTTACGAGCATAGGCCAGTGCTTCATCCTGGCTGCGATCAAGCATATCACGGGACACAGAATATCCCAATTTGCGCAAGCGGCAAGCCAAGGTCTGCGCGGCGCGCAGATTCTTCCCTGCGGCAAAAATAAGCAGATCACAGAACTGATCAACGCGCTGATCGAGCATACCATCCAAAGCAAACAGCAGGTTCAGCAAACTGAAAGTGAAACCGGTCGCTGGAACGTCCACACCATAGTTGGCCATCAGATTATTATAGCGACCGCCGCTGCAGACAGCGCGCCCGATACCAGGCAAAAAGCCCTGAAAGGTAACGCCGGTATGATAGTTGAGGCCACGCAGCTCACCAAGATCTATCGTAACATGCTCAAGGACACCATAGACTTCCAGAACGTCCAGCACTTGGGCAAGGCTGTCAAGAGCACGTTTGGAACGATCGTTACTAACCGCTTTAGCAGCCCGATCAATGACCTCGCCACCACCATAAAGACGTGGCAGGGCCATAATTTCTTCACAGTCCGTCGTCGTCAGATCCGTGCTCTGAAGTAACAGCTTCAGCTCGGAACTGTCTTTACGCGAAATCGCATCAGCAACCTGGTAGGCGACCTTACGATCCAGAGCCAAGCCGTCCATAACGCCACGGAAAAATTCGACCTGACCAATATCAACGGTGAACTTCTCGGCCCCAACAGCCGTCAACGCCTCAATCGCCATCGCGATCATTTCGGCGTCTGCCTCCGGGCTATCAAGCCCGATCAGCTCAACCCCGGATTGAAAAATATCCCGATCCTTACCCGCCTGTTGCTCGGTATGGCGCAGAACGCGCCCACTGTAACTCAGGCGCAGAGGCAACGGCATTTCAGTCATGCGGGTTGCCGCAATGCGGGCAATCTGGGGGGTCATATCCGGAGGGAAAGCGAGCAGGCGCCCGGTCTGACGATCATCAAACCGAAAAACACGGTCACGCAGTTCTTCCCCCATACCACGTTCAAGGACATCGAGATATTCAAGCTGTGGGGTAATGACAGGACGGAAGCCCCAAGCCGAATAAACCTGCTGCAACTGTGTCAGAAGGTACTCAGCTTTGGCGGCCTTGAGTGGCAAAAAATCACGCACGCCTTTCGGCAGATCCGCCTCAGGCAATGAATCTGAAAAAAGCATTAATTCTCTCCATTCTGCATCCGCGATCAAAACTAACACGCGTGCAGAAAGTAAATTAAAGATTGGCAAAACGCGTGTCTGATGATCGCATTTTTACCTTGGCCGAACGCGCCAATCTAGCAACAGTTCCCCCCGAATGTCAAGCACAGCACGGCGGGAGACTTTATTCAAAAAGCTCCCGCCGCTAAAGGACATCAACAGGAAAGGGAAAAACTTTTTCGTTTCCGCACATTCCCTTCGGAATGTGCGGAAAGTGCATCATCCATGAGTGCACCAATGAACATTCAAACTTAAACCGCACTACTCCGGTCGCTGAAAAAAAATGTCAGCAATTCTCACTGCGCAGGTAATCAACCAGCAGCCGCACACCAAAACCGGTCCCACCTTTGGGCATTCCCGGCTTCCCTTTTTCTTCCCAGGCCATACCGGCAATATCAAGGTGAGCCCAATGGTAATCGTCGGCAAATTTTTTCAGAAAAGCTGCGGCGGTAATGGTCCCCGCCGGTCGACCACCAGTATTCTTGATATCGGCAAAATCACTTTTAATCTGCGCATCATAACCTTCCCATAGGGGGAGTTGCCACAAGCGCTCGCCACTTTGTTCGCCAGCTTTCAGTAATTGACCGATCAGCTTGTCATCATTGCCCAAGACAGCTGCCGCCTGATCCCCCAGAGCAATAATGCAGGCTCCGGTAAGTGTTGCAAGATCTATGACCGCTCTGGGTTCATACCTGGCGACGTAAGTCAGGGCATCAGCCAGAATCAGCCGCCCCTCAGCATCGGTATTGATCACCTCAATGGTTTTACCTGATAAGGAGGTCAGAATATCCCCCGGGCGAATGGCAGTACCGGACGGCATATTTTCAACAGCGGGAACAACCCCGACCAAATTGATCGGCAGTTTCAGTTTGGCCACTGCCATCATGGTGCCGATGACGGCGGCTGCACCGCCCATATCCATTTTCATCTCATCCATTTTATCGGCCGGTTTTAACGAGATACCACCGCTGTCAAAAACAACCCCCTTCCCCACCAGCGCCACCGGTTTACTGTCATCACCGGCGCCGAAATACTCCATAACAATCAGGTAGGGATCCCGCTTACTCCCCTGGGCCACCCCCAGCAGAGCACCGAAACCACTTTTTTCGAGTTCTTTACGATCCAGCAGACGCGCCTTGGCACCGCTTTTCTCAGCCATAGACACCGCCTGCATGGCCAGATATTCAGGTGATTTGAGGTTGCCCGGCGCATTAACCAGATCCCGCGCAAAACAGACACCCGCACAAATGGCCTCAGCAGTCGCAACGGCCTGCGTGGCAACAGCAGGATCATCCTCCTCAGTGATAAGCAAAGTCACAGCATTCAGCTTCGCTATGTTTTTAGTGCGTTCTTGGGGCAGGTAGCGGTCATAGCTGTAATCAGCCAGCAGCACACCTTCAGCAACCGCCTGTATTCTCGCAGCCAACGACTCTTTTTTAACCGGCAATTGCCCCAGCGCAAACACAAAGGTACCAAGCTGCTTCAGGGCCAACTGCTTTGCGGCGTCACTGGTAACCTGGCGCAGCTTATCGAGGGTAAAATCCTTTTCTTTACCGAGACCAACGATAAGAATTCGTTCTGGGGAGGATTTTGCGTGGCCGTGCAACAACATCGCTTCGCCGGCACCACCACTGAATTCTTTACAGAGCAATGCGCGCTTAAAAACGATCTCCTGCTCGCTTGTCAGCCCCAGGTCCTGCCCCTTTTTCCCCTCAAAATATCCAAGAACAGCGCATGCGGTCGCCTGGCTGGATGAAGCTCCCTGAATAACGGATAGTTTCATAACATTTCAATCCTTTCGTCGTAAATTGCGGAATCAGCCCTTTAAACATTAAAGCCTTTGACCAGTATGTGGCATCTGCACGTTGCCAACATTTGCGTCCCCACCAAAGTGTTCAACCTGTCTCTTTGTGACAGGATATCACAGGCCGCTTGATTGGTAAGAATCTTCAAGGGACTGCTGTTTAATTTTCAGAGCGATCCGCTGCCTGATCAGAGTTGGAATTTCCACATGAATACACAAGGCCCTGGTCGCAAGCTTACAGGCCTGTACTCGCTGGCGGGCGTTGGCACCGGCACTCGGTAGCCAGCGTATATTTTCATTCGGCAGAAAACTGCGTGTCTCGCCAGGAAGCATATCGGACACTTCATGGACAGGGTCAAAAACGCGCCCCAGTAACTGCAATCCCCCCAGCATACTGAAATGACAACACTGGCGCTGATCGATACACAGTTGCACGTAGACCTCTTCAGACAGTTCACGCACAATCGCCAAACCACGCCGCAACCGTTCATGCGGGTAGACATGCAACAGGTCATCGCGATACTCCGCAGTCCCCAATTCATCCAGGCTTGGATAGGGTGGCAAGCCCCCCATACCGACCAGCACCCGATCATCTTCCGCGTGGGTTCCGACATAGCCGTGCACATCGATAATCACGTCCGGATCTGGCCCGCCAAGCTGCTCGATATAGCGGCACAACCCGTCTTCATGCTTATAACAGTTAGGCCGTCCCTTTTCATCGATATAGGGATAAATCACATCGATATTACTGGGGTTAAGCGGAACTCCCCAGCTCCGTAAGCGGGCCAGGTTATCGTCAGTCAGAGGTTCGCGACCGGAAAAACCCAGATTAACGAGGGCAGCCCGTCCTCTGCCATAGCGCAAAAAATAAAATGCAACTTCCAGCGTATGTGGATCATAAGGACCGTGACTGACGGTAAAAACCGGCAAACGCGGATCCTGGTCCGGCCCGCGCAGCAGTAATGCGCCACCAGCGTCATCAGCGACAAATTTGGCCGTATAGCCATCGAGCATACGTCGGCATGGACGCCAGTCGGTATCACCAGAGGGAATAAAGCCGAAAAACTGCTCCAGCACCTTTTCGCGCCAGGTCGGAACAAAGCGGATACAACGATCCGGCAGCCGGTAATAAACATGATACAACGCTGAATCCATATAAATACGGATCTGCTTGCGTTTGATCAGATCACAATTATAAAGATTCTGCGAGGTCGTCAGCAGACGCTCGGTCAGATCGACACAATGGGCAAAAAAAGTCTCATCCGGACAGGGTTCGACCAGCTCGACATGCTTCAGCTCACGATAATCCTCACGGGCAATCTCAACCTCAAGGCGGTTGAGGTGACGTTTGAAGGGGGCGTTTTCATCGACCTGAAAACGACTCATAAATAACGGGGATATTTGCGCGCCGCTGCGCGTTGACTCTGCCATAACGTGTCATCCTCTCAGATCAACAGGATAACGCCCTTGGCGGAATGGAAACAAGATCAGAAGTCCAGATAATTCAGCTTACGCGGAGATAAGCTTGCCCAGCGCCGCCTTAACCCTTTCAACCCCTTGAGGGAAGGGATCAAGGTCAATTTCGACCCGCTGTTCAGGCAAAGTATGCAGATAGAGGGGGTCATAGTAACGGATCATTAACACACGGGTCAGTTCTTCCCACTGTCCGGCATGCAGCAGTTGACAGAATTCTTCAACCACTTTTTTCCCAAAACGCTCTTTCAAAGCCTGTAATGGCCGTTCAAACTGGGTGCGCAGCGTATCTATAGCCGGGTATTCCTCCAGAATGACCGTGACCCGGGTGGCAAGAGACGCTGTCAGCCACAAGCTTTGCTGAACCTGCATCACCTGGTGGAAGCGCTTGGGAACAACCACCCGACCAATGTGCAGGCTCTCCCCTTCGGTCAACAGATAAGGAGCGTCCCCCAGCCGGTCCAGACAATCCCACAACAGAGCATCAAACTTTTTTTGTGACGGTTGTGGTTCAAGGCCCAGGTTACCGAATGCGCTGCCGCGATGGTTCGCCAGCCCTTCAAGATCGACAACCGGGTAATTCTGTGTGGCTAATTCATGCAGAACCCGTGTCTTGCCGACTCCGGTCAAACCGCGCAGGACATAGACAGGAGGCCACTCTGTGTTCTCGAAATAGCTCAAAACATGACTGCGAAATGCCTTGTGTCCACCAATCAACTGGCGAGCCGGTATCCCGGCCAGATTCAGAAAACAGCAGATCGCCTGAGAACGCATACCGCCACGCCAGCAGAACACAATGACCGGGGTTCTACGCTCACCCTGAGCGGCCTCAACAGCAGCAATTATCTGTGGAATCCGCGGCGAAACCAGGTCAACCCCCAACCGCCTGGCGACCCTATTCCCCTGCTGCTTATAGACTGTTCCAACCTGCGCCCGTTCCTCATTGGAAAAGATGGGCACATTAATGGCACCAGGGATTGTCGACTCGGCAAATTCAGCAGGCGTGCGGACATCGACAAATAAAGTCCCGTTACGCCGCTCGGCCAGAGCTTTTTCTAGTTCGATAGTTTGCTGCATTAAAGGTATGGATCCTGACAGTTAGCTTTAGTGTGTTGATTGATTTTCTTAATGCAGTGGTTCTACACCAATCCACAATCAAGAACAATAGCTAGAAGTTCGCCGATCAAAAAAAAACAAAAAAAAAGTTGACGCCAGAAAAAGTTTTAGATATTGTCACGGACCGTTGCCGCGGGATGGAGCAGTCTGGTAGCTCGTCGGGCTCATAACCCGAAGGTCGGTGGTTCAAATCCGCCTCCCGCAACCAAAAATATTCAAAGGCTCTGCAGAAATTGCAGAGCCTTTTTTTATTTCCAAACAGCAAAATCCCCCGGTTGATCACAAATCCCATGAGGTGGGCTCCCTAAACGCACAAACCTAATCAACACGTAGCCCCTATGTGTGACTTACTTTCTTGAACTCAGGAGTTTGATTTTTGGCAAAGTTGAAAAAATTAGCTGCTATAAAGAGTTATTATTCAATCAGTTGAGGGTATCATCCCTTTACTTGAGTGAAGAAGGGATTTTTAGATCACAGATATTCCATATTCTTTCAAGCCGATCTAAGGTCGCAAGAGGCTTGAGCAAGGAAACTTTCTATCACGAATTTAGCAGAGCGTATTTCATCTGCGAAGCCATAGAAAGATATAATATCGAAATGAAATCAATGTATGCCGCTGAAGAAGTGGACACGCTCGACCAGATTATATATGCCTCAATGATGTTTTTCTAAGTAAGCTACTCGAAGAGCCAATGGAGCTTATCTCATAGTTTTTCAGGTGCAGACAAGGCATAATCATTTTTCATAATTCTATTAATATGTAATCATTTTTCATGGACTATAATCGTTTTTCATGACATCTTGAATTTAACGATACACAAAAGGAATTCATGAAAATGACTATATATAATCAAAATTCACGCCGTAAAATCGTTTTTCACAGCTTTCCAGCTTTGGAGGAGGGGGGCACACTTGCGGGCTATGCAGCCATCATTGAAGCGCATAATCTGCGTGTGCCACTTCCTGATAATCTTTGTGCGATAGGGGTAAAGCACAAAAAATACACTCTTGAAAACTGGCAGATATTTACTCCAAGGCATAAGCCTGAGGAGACACTGTATGGGCATCTAACCTTTGCATTAAAATATGAAGGGGTTGATCTGGCTGTTTTAAACGCGCTGTTCAAAACTATTGAGGCCAAAGATATTGAAGATATTATTCGTTTAGAACCAACCGGCAGTTATAGCCGCAGGATTTGGTTTCTCTGGGAATGGTTGCGCGTCGACAAGCTGGATATTCCGGATGCGACAACAGGAAATTTTGTTCCTGTCGTTAATGGCAAATTGCAATACACTGGGAATTTCACTCAGTCTCGAAGGCATCGTGTTAACAATAATCTTCCGGGAACAAAGGCATTCTGCCCCTTCATTCGAAGAACAGAAACACTTGAGAAATTCATCGGAGAAAACCTTTCGGAAACTGCAACAAAGCATATCGGACAAACACATCCAGACTTGCTCGGTCGCGCCGCTGCCTTTTTGCTACTCAAAGATTCGAAGGCTTCCTACACAATAGAGGGTGAAACGCCACCACATAGCCGAATAGAGCGTTGGGGCAGGACAATCGGGGACGCTGGAAAACGTAAGCTCAGTATTGAAGAGTTAGAATATCTGCAAAAGCTGGTTATCGCAGATAATAGATTTATTGAACCGGGCCTTCGTACAGAAGGTGGAGTTGTAGGAGAACATGATCGTTCAACTGGCATGCCTATGCCTAACCATATATCAGCAAAACCTGAAGATTTGCAGGCCTTGCTATCCGGCATGATTGAAAGTTACGAAATTTTGGAAAGCAGCGACTTTGATCCCGTTTTGCTGGCAACGATTATTGCTTTTGGTTTTGTTTTTATCCATCCATTTGAAGATGGTAATGGCCGGATTCATCACTATTTATTTCACCACGTACTTGCTGAAAAAGGCTTTGTTCCAAAAGGGCTGATTTTTCCTGTATCTGCTGTAATTCTTGAACGAATTGAAGAATATAGAAAAGCACTAGAACACTTTTCAAAGCCACGCTTGGACTTTATCGAATGGCGACCAACAGAAAGAAATAATGTTGAAGTTTTGAATGAAACTATCGACCTATATCGTTATTTCGATGCAACTGCTCAAGCAGAGTTTTTCTTTACCTGCGTTGAAGAAACTGTAAATAAAACTCTGCCCGATGAAGTTGGCTACTTGAAAAAATACGACATCCTCAATGAATTCATAAAAAATTATATTGATATGCCGGATAAATTGGTTGCTCTACTCATTCGCTTTTTATCTCAACATGATGGAAAGCTATCCAAAAGAGCTAAAGAACGTGAATTTGGCAAACTAACCGATGCCGAAATTCATGCGATTGAGCAGAAATATTCGGAGGTTTTTGGCTAGAAAATTACGTTTCACACTCTGCTTACCCACAGGTGTAGAAAGATGAAAAGGAATATCGGGAAAAACTTGGAATCTAGTCATTCCGTCGCATCCGAAGAGGATTTGAGTGGGGCAGTTATGGGGCAGTAAAACCCTTAAAAAGTAGTGTTTTTACCAAGATAACTACTTTCAAGATCATAAAAACAGAAAAGGCCCGAAAACGGCCAGGCCTTTCCCCGCTATTTGTTATTTGGTTGCATCGTTGACTTTTTCTTTGGCTGAATTTAAGGCTTTATCAAAAGCTTTTCCTGCTTTTTCACCAGCTCCCTCTTTTTCGCAAGCAGTTGTGAGTAGTGCTAAAATCAGTACAGCAAAAATCAAAACATTTCTCATCTTTTTCTCCAATTCCTATTTGTTTTTTTTGCAACAACCCCGCCAGCGCCCCCTTCGTTTAGCTCTTGTAGGGCTCCAGGCAGGGTAATTCTCCGGCTTTGCGGTACCAGGCTGGCACCTCGCCCATCTTCCCTTCCCGGGTCCAGACCGTGAGAAGGAATTCATGATTTTGGTCCTCATCCGACAGCGGATTATCAGTATGCTTGATTTTGATGTATGCCGCGTAAGGCTCATCCTTGCGGCCTTCAAACATAATCTCGTAAGCTTCCTGACCATGCCACATTCCTCTGGTCACGATAGCCCGCCTAGCACCCCAGGTCATGTCTCCCAGGACATCACTGTAATCCGGGGGGACCAGTAATCTGGCAACGCCATCATGAATGGACAGATAAAGAAAGCCCTCCTTTGAAAGAGACTCCGTCCAGTAGTTCGTGTGCTCAATATCGGAACCGTTATTATCAATTTCGATAACAGCCATGGGTGACCTCCTGATGCTCTAATGTGCCGCTGCGGCTAGGAAAATTGTAGATTGCAGCTGAACACTAATGTCAAGGGAGAAAGAACGTACACTCAGCTCTCTGCTAAAATCCATAATATTGAATGACTGCAAATGCCCTGTGGCCCAAAGCGGAATCTGCAGGAGGAGTGGTCCCTTCATGTTCACCAATCAGCTTACTAAATTTGAGTCGGAGAGATCAACGCTATCGGAAAAGTTCTGCGTCTGGTCGTCGCAAAAAATAACTCAGAACAGGAAGCAGATCAGTTTCTGGCAAGCCGCTTTGTTTGTGACAGAGTCGTCAGCATTCAATACTGATCTCGCCCCTTATCCATTAAAGGGACACTGATTTCAGGCCCAAACAATAAAAGATGGATTCAACAGGTTTGCGTTGTTGTAGTCAAGACGATCACCTGCAAAAGTAGCAACCTGCCCTCTCGCGGCCAAAAGTGCGCGCCTTGATTTTTTATGGTCTTTTTCCATGACCACTCCATTTTGCAGGTCGTTACCCTTCCCTCTGCCCAAAATACTACCACCGATGCAGGGTGGAACAAATAATGTCGAAATAGCCTGGAGTGCGCACGACTTCCTGATATCCCGGAACGACTCCCACCCACTTGCCCAGGCGAACGTTGCGTTCCTGGGTAAGATAAAGGGTCGGCAATCCCATGAGCGCCGGGCCGTCCATGCCGGCAGTAGTCACGCCAATCGGGCCTATCAGACCGTGGCGGCATCGCAACTCTTCAAACAGTTGCAGCTGAGCGCGGCGCATGTCCGGCATCACAAAGAAAGCGCTTGGCCTGTACTTCCTGGGCAGCACCGGGTTTGATCTGGATAGGAAGGCCGGCAAGCAGTGCCGCAGCAGCCAGATACCAACCTTCGCCAAAGGAGAAGCCGGGATCGGCATGAAAGGTATAGGCGTGGTTGCGCTCTGTGACGATTTTCCTGGCGGCTTTTGTGGCCGTTTCAGCTCTGCTGGCAAACACTCTGGCTTTGGCCGTATCAAGTGCCTGGGCCAAACGTGCGGCCTGTAACGCAGCCTCTTCGGCAGTGCAAACGATCTGCTCGACGCGCTGCCAGCCTTCTTCGCAATCTGCCAAGGTTGACGCCCGCTGAGATCCGCGTGAGAGCTGCCCGGCACATCCGGCAGCTGGCGGATACAATACTTAAAATGGTCCAGGGTTACCCCTGGACCCATACCACAAACAATGCCAACCGATTTTGTTTTACGCCGTTTCCGTGGCTCCAGTTTTGATTTTCCCGTCTGCAAGCTCCCACTTGCTCATATCTACTTCGCCTTCGGTTTTTGCCACCAGACAGGTCGCTACAAGATCACCGGTAACGTTCAGTGAAGTACGTCCCATATCAAGCAGAGCATCAATACCGAAGATCATAGCGTAGGCAGCAGCAACAGCAGTTCCCGGCTCAACTTTCAGGCCGACCGATTCAAGAACCATCAGCAACATGATGGCACCAGCCCCCGGAACACCAGCGGTACCGATCGAAGCCAGAACAGCAGTCGCGATAACAGTCAGCTGCTGACCGAAGTCGAGGGGCATTCCGATAGCAAAGCCGACAAAGATAGCACAGACCCCCTGGTAAATGGCGGTACCATCCATGTTGATGGTTGCACCAAGTGGCAAGGTAAAGGAATAAACCCCGCGCGAAATCCCCATTTCTTCCTCAGCCACCTCCATAGAGACCGGCAAGGTACCGCCACTACTGCGGGTTACAAAAGAGGTGATCATAGCAGTGCGAGCCTTGACCAGGAATTGGCGGAAATTGAAACGGAAAAGAATCAACAGGACGCCGTAAACCAGCACCAGATGTGCAATAAGGCCAGCATAAACAGCACCGGTAATAGTTGCCAGTGGACCAAAAGCTTCCGCCCCTTGCTTACCGAAAACAACTGCAATTAAGGCGAAAACCCCAATCGGTGCGTACTCGAGAATCCAGTGGACAACTTTGTACATGAGCTCGGCGCACCCCTCAAAGAAACTGAAAACGGTCTCTGCCGAGTTGCGGATTCGTTCCTCTGCGCTTTCACGAAGGTAAGCCAGACCGATACCGAACATCAGTGCGGCAAAAATGGTTGGCAGAATTTCTCCCCCGGCAATGGCGCTAAAGGGGTTTTTCGGCACGATGTTGAGAAATGTCTGCAATAGCGATGGCTGATTCAGTTCTCGACCGGCAGCATCAGCAACACCGGCAAGCTGCAACCCTTCACCAGGACTGAACAGGTTGCCGAACAGCAGACCCATGGCGACGGCAAAACCGGAGGTCAGCAGGTAAAAAAGTAACGCCTTGACACCGATCCGTCCCAGACGAGAGGGATGAACGCTCGCAGCACCGACGACCAGAGTGAAAATAACCACCGGCATGACAATCATTTTCAGCAGGCGAACAAAAACATCTCCAAAGGGGCTGACCCAGGCGATGGACGGCCCGGCAATCAAACCGACAATAGCACCGCAAACCAGACCGATCAGGATCCGGAACAACAGACTGACGTTAAAATACCAGCTCAACAATCCTTTTTTCTTTTCCATAACTTCCTCCGAGAGAGTTTCCTCTGAACCAGTTCCAGAGGGCAATTAACAGTGAATTAAATTCCGAGAAATTTCGGATGCATCATATTTTCAGCGGAAAGGATCCGGTCTAGGGTCTCCTTCGGCAGCAGCTTTTTCTCGAGCACCAGGTCATAAACGGAGAGGCCTTGTTCGAGAGCTTCCTGGGCAATTGCAGTGGCATTTTCATAACCGACACAAGGGTTTAGAGCCGTAACGATACCGATGCTCTTCTCGACCATCTGCCGGCAATGATCCTTGTTCGCGGTAATACCGCGGATACATTTTTCGGCCAGGGTCAGGCAGCCACGCTCAAGTAGGCTGATCGACATGAACAGGTTGTAGGCGATAACCGGCTCCATCACGTTTAATTCCAGTTGACCATTTTCCGAAGCCATGGTGATAGTCAGGTCTGCACCGGCAACCTGGTAGGCAATCTGATTGACGACTTCAGGGATAACCGGGTTCACCTTTCCTGGCATGATAGAAGATCCGGGCTGCATCTTAGGAAGGTTGATTTCGTTCAGGCCGGCACGCGGGCCGGAGGATAACAGCCTAAGATCATTACAGATCTTCGACAACTTGATGGCGAAACGCTTGAGCACACCGGAAATCTGCATATATGCGCCGGTGTCCCAGGTCGCCTCGACCAGGTTAGCTGAGGTTGCCAGTGAAATCCCGGTGAGGTTTCGCAAGTTCTGGGTTACCAGGCGGGTATAGTCAGGCGGAGCATTCAGTCCGGTTCCGATAGCAGTTGCGCCGAGGTTGATCTCGTGCACCAACCTGTGCGCTTCAAAAACCCGCTGAATATCTTCACCGATTGTGGTGGCATAAGCAGAGAATTCTTGTCCCATGGTCATCGGCACTGCATCCTGGAGTTGGGTGCGGCCCATCTTCAGCACATCGGAAAACTCGATCCCTTTGGCAGCAAAGGCTTTCTGTAAAATCTCCATAGCGGACATCAGTTTCTTCAGTTCCATATGCAAAGCGATACGAAAGGCCGTCGGATAAGCATCGTTGGTCGATTGCGAGCAGTTGACATGATTGTTCGGATGGCAGTGTTGGTACTCCCCCTTTTCGTGCCCCATTATTTCCAGGGCTCGGTTGGCAATCACTTCGTTGGCGTTCATGTTGGTTGAGGTTCCCGCACCCCCTTGAAAAACATCCACCACGAACTGATCGTGAAGTTGCCCGGAGATGATCTCATCACAGGCTTGAGTGATTGCCCGAGTCGTTTCGCTCGGCAGAAGTCCTAGTTCGTGATTTGTCAGAGCGGCCGCTTTTTTCACATATGCGAAAGCACAAACAAGGGATGGAGTCGATGAAATCGGTATTCCGGTCAGTTCGAAGTTCTCCAGCGCACGCAAAGTCTGCACTCCGAAATAGAAGGGATTGGGAACTTCTCGATCACCGAGTAAATCATGTTCAATACGGTAGCCTGTTGACATCTGGGCGCTCCTTGCCTAAGCCTTTCGAAGGCCGTGAAAATGGGATGACAATTAACCCGTGTTCTGGTTCTTTAGACATACCCATTAAGCAATGCAGATGCCAACGCCAACAAAATTTCTCTAAACGACTGATACTATTGACTTCTATCGTTTTATCTGAGTTTCAAAGGCTGATCCAAAGAGGTATAACTTTGGTATTCTCACGAAGAGAAGATTAGTAAAACTTACATATTTTCAAATAGTTACAAACTATCCAAAAGTTATAGGAAGTCTATTGGTTATAGGGGATCAAAAACAGGCAGGGGTATATTGAAAAGAATTGCGGCAAGTCGCTCTAGTCGACCTGAAATCGATGACGAGAAGTAAAAAACTGGTTAATCGTCTTCAGCTGAATCTTTGTGTTTTTTCAGCCGTTTATTGAGAGCCGGCTGAGAAACACCAAGAAGCCTTGCTGCCAGCGACTGGTTTCCTTCGGCCCGCTTCATCGCTTCCTGCGCCAAAAGGTTCCCGACCTCTTTCAGCGATGGCAAAGGCAGGTCAGCCACAAAAACAGAATCGGCCGTACTGGCGGCGGACTCCAGGAGCTGAGATGGTCGGTTGTCAATTCCTCGTTTGAACGCATCCATCGACAGCATTTTGCTTTTGTGCATGCTCATTGCATCGTAGACCATCCCTTTGAGTTCACGGACATTGCCGGGGAAGTCGTAATTTGCCAGCAGCACTGGGAGCTCCTTGGGGATCGTCGGCTTGTTTTTGCCAAGTTCGTTCGCCGCCTCTTCAAGGAAATAATCGAGCAGCAACAAGATATCGCCTTTGCGCTCGCGCAAGGGCGGAATATGCAGGTGATGACCACAGAGGCGGTAGTAAAGATCCTTTCGCATCTTGCCTTCAGCCTGGCTGACCGCCAGATCCTGGTGAGTAGCGACGACAATGCGGGCATTCATCCGCTTTGGCATGTCACTGCCCAGAGGAAAGTAGTCTCCTTCCTGCAGTAAACGCAGCAGTTTGACCTGTGAAGCAATGTTGAGGTCGCCAATTTCATCAAGAAACAGGGTGCCATTACTGGCCGCTTCTACCATTCCGCTTCTGGCACTTTCGGCCCCAGTGAAGGCACCTTTGCTGTGACCGAAAAGGGTATCGGAAAAAACCGTATCATCGAGGCCCGCCACGTTGACCGACAGCATCCTCCCCTTCCTGCCGCTCAACTCATGGATCGCCTTGGCAAAGAGTTCTTTACCCACCCCGCTTTCACCGGTAATCAACACCGGCTGACTGCTGACGGAGATCGCTTCCACATATTGGAAGATCGAACTCATGGCTCTGTCCAGGGTGATAATATTGCTGAAAACTTCTGAGCGGTCGATGGTTCCGCCGAGAAAGCGATTGCGCATCTCAATGTTTTCACGTTCTAGATTGATTAGCTTGATGGCTCGTTGTACCCCGTTCAGCAGCCGTTCTTTCTCTACCGTTTTGACATAGAAATCAAAGGCACCCAATTTCATGCAGCTGACCGCCGTATCGATCTGATTCATGCCGCTGATGACAATAACGGTAACATCTGGATGTTCTTCAAGAATCTTCGGCAGCAGTCTGTCTCCCGAGATATGAGGCATATTGATATCGAGCAATACCAGCCGAACGTTCTGTGAGGCAATAATACTTAAAACGTCTCGACTGTCCTGACATCTGATAACGTTGTTGATTCCAGCATCAAGAGCGAGGTTCATAGTCATTGATCGGAGCCAGGCACTTTCATCGTCGACCAGTAAAATACTGAATTCAGGATAGAGTGTTTCTGTCATCACAAGTTAATCCTTGTCTGCTCTCGGCAAATACATGGTTACGCGGGTTCCGCTACCCACTTCCGAACTGAATTCCAACCGTCCACGATGTTCTTCAATAATTCCAGCCGAAATCGAAAGGCCCAGGCCGGTCCCCCCCTGTTCACGTTTGGTCGTATAAAAGGGGTCGGTCAAATGTGCCAGTTTTTCGGTAGCTATCCCGACACCACCGTCTTCAACTTCAAGAGCGATTTCATTTCCCGAAGCATAGGTGCACAAACATATTTGCTGATCTGGTGAGGAGAGAGCCTGACAAGCATTCAGCAAGAGGTTGATGATAACCTGCTCAATGCGCTGATAATTTCCTTTAAATAACGGCAACGCTTCAGTGCATTTAATGCTGAAACTGTCGGTAGCTTTCCTGATGGAATTGTCGACCAGCCTTACCGCCGCGTTGGCAACCACATTTAAATCAACAGTTTCGCTCAGATCGGTACTGTCTTTGCGGGCAAAATCTTTCAAATCATCAACGATCCGCTTTATTTTTGTCGCGCTGTCCTGCATTTCAGAAAACATCTGGTCCGATTCTTCGCGAAGCATAGAATACTTGAGTCCGCCGATAAAAAAATCACCTTGTTTCCGGTATCGCTCCTCAAGGGTCTCTAGTGCTGCGTGGTAAGTCTTTTCAAGCACTGGCAAGTTGTACAACAGCAGCCCGGTCGGATTGTTGATCTCATGGGCGACCCCCGACACCAGTATTCCCAAAGAGGTCATTTTGTCGGCCTGAATCAATTGCTGTTGTTGCAGGGCCATCTCATTGGTTCTGCGTTCAACTTCCCCTTTTAATGCTCGGTTCCAGAAAATGACAATGAATATAATGAGCAGCATCGGCCCAAGAATCAGGCTACCGAGCTGGGCGACATGTTTCCAGTCTATTCCTCGCGCTGTATCGAAGGGGCCGAGCCAGCGGTCATAGATTTCTTTTTGCCGTCCGGTATTTTTTAGAATGGCCAACCCTTCACTGAAAAGGGCTTGTAAATCATCGTTGCCTTTTTTTACTGCGTATCCGTAATGTAAACCTGGAAAAGGTGTGCCAACCGGAATAATGTTCGACAAACCAAGTTCTCGCCCAAGGTAAAGGCTGGGGAGGTTACCAACCAACGCATAATCATGTTTCCCTGAAGCCAGCAAGCGTAACGCTTCAGCATGCGCAGCGACCAAGACCAGCTCAGCGTCCAAGTGCTCTTTAAGTAAATAATCGTGCATAATCCCACCTCTTTGCAGGATTAGCTCTTTACCCCTTAATTGCGTTAACGAACTAATATCCTTTGCCCCTTCTCGACGGGCAAAGACGGCCTGATGAACAATCGAATGAGGAGAAAAAGCAAATTCTTTTTTCCTCTCTTCAGATTCAACCATCCCTTGTAATGCGTCTATTTTGCCAGATATTAAATCTTGACGAACTTGATCCCAGTTATCCAAGCGAATCACAACATCAATGCCCATGACTTCTGCTATGGCTCTGGTTAAATCAACGTTGTAGCCGGCAGGCTCATTGTTTTCGTCTAGATATTCATAAGGAGGGTAATTGTGATCGCCTCCAACAATAATTGTTTTCTTTGACGATGGCGGCCTAGGTTCTCTTGCCTGTGTTTGCTGCGGCAGAAAAAACTGGAAAAGCATTAGAAGGGCAACAAAAATATGCAACAACATAGGGGGGGGAAACCTTCTTCGTCCATATGACATATATTAATTCTGCAACCGGCTCTACATCTCAGTAGTGGTCAATCCGCTTCGGACAAGGATATAAGCTTCTATTTTCAGTAGTAGAGAGAATCGATAAACTCTTTGCCATTATCAATAATTAAGGCAAGGCTATAGTTAATTTTTTGCCGAGTACTATAGCTCATCGTTAACAGATCCAGATAGCCTTACAAAGCACATCAATATATCGTAACGTTTTATATAATAAATTTTCCGCCCCTGCAACAAACGCCTATCTGACTCCGGAATCTCAGTCGTGGGTAAGTGACCATTGAAGCCATAACTGCATTACAAAATGACTTGCTTGCTTACTGGTTGACAATCAATCAACCCCTCATTTAAATAGCCCGTATTGATGTCCGAAAATGGCGAGTTATGGAAGCTGGTTGATGTATACTCACGACCATGACCATAGACCATGACATATATTATCAGGCGCTGAAAACACGTGACGCTCGTTTTGACGGTAAATTTTTTACCGGGGTGTCCAGTACCGGGATTTTTTGCCGGCCGATCTGTCCGGCCATCACGCCGAAGCCTGAAAATTGTACCTTCTTTCCCTCCGCCGATGCCGCGTTATCTGCAGGTTTTCGTCCCTGCTTGCGCTGTCGCCCAGAAGCGGCTCCGGCAAGCCCGGCCTGGTTAGGCACCGAAGCGACAGTACGCCGTACGGTGCGTCTGATTGAAGAAGGTGCGTTGGATAATGGGCAAGCGGTGAATCACCTGTGCGAACGCGTTGGTGTGGGGGAACGTCAACTCCGCCGCTTGTTCCAAACCCATCTTGGCGTCTCTCCAAAGCAAATTGCCCAGACCAGACGCTTGCTGTTTGCCAAAAATCTTTTAACGCAAACAGCTGCACCGATAACCGAAATTGCTCTGGCAGCAGGGTTTAACAGTCTACGCCGTTTTAACGACGCCTACAAAAAATCGTTCGGCTTTGCCCCTTCCCAGGAACGAAACACCTTGAAGGCAAAAAGTCATTCACATGAAGGAATACGACTGCGTTTTTCTTATCGCCCCCCTTATGATTGGGACGGTCTGCTTGCCTTCTTTCGATCCCGCGCTATTACTCCTGTCGAACTGGTGAATCAGGACAGCTACCAGCGTCGTGTCGTAATCGACGGGCACCAAGGAAAGATTATCATTCGCAACGAAGGACAGGATAACAGGCTGTGCTGTACAATCAGCGCTATCCCTACTCAGCATTTACAGACCGTAGCACGCAAAATCAGGCGCATGTTCGATGTTGATGCCGATCCCCAGGCGATTGCCAACGATCTTGGCCGTGATTCTGCGTTACGGCCCCTCATTGATGCTTGTCCCGGCATACGCCTGCCGGGTGCCTGGGATAGTTTTGAAATTGCCGTACGTGCGGTTATCGGCCAACAAATCAGTGTGAAAGGTGCGCGCACCATCTGCACACGTCTGGTTGAGCGTATCGGGCGCGGCCTGTTTCCTGAACCTCAGGATATTCTGGACAGCAATCTGGACGGATTAGGCTTAACCGGGCGCCGCATCGCAACACTGAAAACCATGGCACAAAAGTGGCCGGAATTAGACACGGCCAAACCTATTCAGGACGTTATCGATGACCTGTGCGCCTTGCCCGGCATCGGCCCCTGGACGGCTCATTATATCGTTATGCGCGGCTGTTCCGAGCCGGATATTTACCCTGTCGATGACCTGGGATTGATCCGTACTCTGGAGAAACTGAAGGTCCCCGCAACCAAAGAGGCGTTAAGAAAACACGCTGAGAGATGGCGCCCTTGGCGGGCTTATGGGGCGATCTATTTATGGAGAATTTAAGATGATCAGACTTTATGAAGATATCGTCGAGACACCTTGCGGGGCTTTATCCATTGTCTTCGATGCGCAGGAGACCCTGCTGCATTTGGATTTTCCCGATCAGGGGGAGCGCCAGAAGAAATTGCTCACCAACCGCTTCAAACAGTTTGAACTGGTGAAACGTCAATCGCTGATTATCCGCCCCCATATTGAAGCCTATATGGCGGGGGATTATGACGCCCTTGCTCGCATCACCTGTGATTCAGGCGGAACTCCGTTTCAGCGACGTGTCTGGCGGGCATTAAAAAACATACCGGTTGGTCAAACCATCAGCTACCGGGATCTAGCCATAAAAATCGGTAACCCCAAAGCGGTACGTGCAGTGGCCCGTGCCAACGCTCTCAATCCGATCTCGCTGATATATCCCTGTCACCGCGTCATCGGAGCAGACGGCAAGCTGACCGGATACGCGGGCGGATTGGAACGGAAAAGATGGCTGCTCAATCATGAAGGGGTTAAGAGCCAGAGTCTTTGAGCAACCATTGATTGCTCCCTCCTGTGTCAAGCATATAGTCCATAAAGCGAAAAAAGGTGCCCTTCCGGGTCACCTTTTTTCGCTTTGACACAACAGTTATAAATTTTCCATTCAGTCTAATAGGTAAAGAGCAAAATTTGAGCCGACAACAATCTCTTTTTTACCGTCACCATCAATGTCAGCAACCGGCAAATGGTTATAGCGGCCCAAATTCTCCCCAAGGTTTCCGCTCCGCCATAACAGTCGACCTGTTCCATTTTCAAAAACACTGAGCACACCACCATTAGCCACCAGCCACTCAGGCTTGCCATCATTATCAAGATCAGCCAGATTAAGAGCGGAAACCGGGGAAGCACTCAGAGTCCCGAGGGTCGCTTGGAGGGTAAATGTTATTCCGGAATAGATGCCGATAGTTCCGTCAGTCTGCCCGACCAGTATCTCCAGCTGCCCGTCACCGTCCACATCAAAGGCACCGATCGTACTGGCGGGCAACTCTTCAAGCCAATCATATTGGTGGGAAACCCCATCTATTGCATACACCCTGTTGCTGCCACCCGTCACCGACACAAGCATCTCCAAGTGCCCGTCATTATCAGTATCGGCAATATCAATATCGGTAATGGTACTCCGGTTAACTAGCAAACTGGTGCTTTTCCATTCTTCGGCCAGAGAGACTCCGTTCAGGACAACCAGGTAAGGTCCGACAGCTCCGATTATTTCGGTAGCTCCATCACCATCAACATCTGCCACTTCCACAGCGGTAAAAACATTTAAATCATAAGTGGCACTTTGCCTCTCCAGCACATGTGTCCGGCCATTATAAACCTGAACGACACCGTCATGTGCATTTGATGTCGCAATTACGACCTCCATCTCGCCATCATCATCAACGTCAGCGATACGCACACTATTAATTCCGTTCCAAGTGTTAATGTTCGGCAAATCGGTACTCTGCCATTCCAGCTCATGAGTCGTGGAATCAAAAATACTGATAACGCCATCCGCGTAACCATTGTTGCTCTCAAAAGACGCCATGATAATCTCATTCTCGCCATCATCATCAGCATCCCCAACAGCGACCGCACTCAACGGACCGTCAAGACACACATTCTGCCATTCGATCCCAGCAACCGGATCGGCTACAAACAGGAAGAAACCACTGCCTCCTCTAGCGCCCCACAAGACTTCCATGGTTCCATCACCATCGACATCGCCAACCTCTAGTCCGGTCGTACCAGGTTCCGGGTTGCTAACCTTCCAGCGTTCGGTAATGCCATCTCCTTCGTAACAATGAACCGCTCCCCACTGTTTATCACCATAGAGGATTTCAGCAATTCCATCATCATCCAGATCAGCCACCAAAAGAGAGCCTATATCAAGATTGGTTGAAATCTCTCGTTTTGGAGTATATAGTTCAGCATCGAAGATAGTAATTTTGTACCAAGAAGCAGCAGCCACAATCTCATCACGACCATCGCCATCGGTATCACCAGTACGGACAAGTGCGCCGAAGCCATTGATGTAATCCCACTCAAGTTGCCGAGTCACAGTATCAATCACATAGCCATGGTCAGCTCCAGCTATGACAATCTCCATTCCTGGATCATCATCCACATTGCCAACGGTTAGATCACTGCCACCATAAGCTTCCGTCTGCCACAGTAAAGTCCCATCGGCATTATAAACATAGACCTTCTGCCCTTCACTGGTCAGAATTTCGGATTGGCCATCTCCGTCCAGATCGGCAACAGCCAGAGCAATTACTGCTGCTGGAGTCTGCAGGGAACGCTGGAGGGTAAAATCAACACCGGAATAGATGCCAATAATTCCATTTTCATAGCCAACCAGGACCTCACCTTTACCATCGCCATCAAGATCCGTTGCTGTTATCCGAGTAAGCAGAGCTGCAGACAAATCACTCACATAAATCTGGTCATAGTCACCGCTTTCTCCCATGCGGACGACATACCAAAAATTGCCCTTATATGAATCAGCGCCTGAAGCTGCGGTAACAATTTCCAAAACGCCATCCCCATCCAGATCCAGAACCGTCAGGCCCAATCTTCCAATATCGGTGCCAAAACGGCCATAACGCCACTCCTGACTCAACAGACCGGGACTAGCCGGTACCGCCGGAGCAACATCCACCTGAACGGTGTCCTGTTCACTGCTGGAATCGCCATCATTAACCACCAGCCACAAAGTATAACTGCCACTTGCTGCCGCATGAAAACTTGGTGTCGCCGTCGTTTGATGATTCAGAGTTGGACATTTATAGTTTGGACAAGAAGAAAATGACCACTGATAGCTCAGCAAATCACCGTCGGGGTCGCTACTGGCACTGCCATCAAGGGTTACTATATCTCCCTGATAGACACTCTGATCGCTTCCGGCATCCGCAGTCGGCTCATGATTAGTCGGCACATAATCAGATGGGAGGGGATTACTGATCTCCTTTTGCCAGTCACTGGAGCCGTCACCATCGGTATCAGCCTCCAGCCAAGAGGTGGTCTCGGTGGTGAAAAGTATTTTCACGAAGGTTCCACTATGACCACTGCACTGCAGTGCTCCTGCTGTCGGCCAGATAAAACCAGTATAGGTCCTAAGCGGCTGAACGCTGTTAAGATCAACGTAACCGAAATCAGGATGGTAATACCGCCCCGAAAGGGTCTCTTCTGAATAACCTGAGCCGTAGTTGATGCCACTAAAGAAATTCTCGTAACGGAAAACCTGACCACTCGCCTCATCACTCAGCAAGAAATCCATGGAAACGGTTTCGGAATATTGTGCGCTGACAAAACTGATCTGAAGTTGCCCCTCCAGCTTAGAGACAGAACCTTCCTTACGAACCGTCAACGGATGAAAAGCCATATTCACGGTGGCAATCTCCCCGCTGTTTCTGTTGAATGTTCCTGAAACCGAGGCAATTCCGTCGATAATCTCACCGTTGTCACAATAATTCTGGAATTCAAAAGAGTCACTGAAACTGTACGCCTTATCATCCACCTGCATATTACTGACAAATTGGCCGCCACAAGACCCCGGATAGTATTGAGTGGGTCGTTGGGTAACCGCAGAATGAACCGACAAATTTGCCGGTTGCAAAGTCACAAGTTCATGACGAAGTGTTCGCCGTAATATTTTGGAGATACTGTTAACAGAAAGGCTTGTCTCCTCAGCAGGGGTTTCAACGGCCATCAAGCTGACAGACATACCACTCCGTTGCCCGAAATAGGCACCGACAGCCAGCGTTTCAGCGTTATCGGCATCGATAATTGCCTCAGAAGTTTCCCCCGAGTAAGTTAGTGTAGATGAAGGCGAATTATTCGACCCGCCACCACCACCGCCACAGGCACTTAGTTGCAGAGTAAGAAAGGTACAGATCAAAGCGATAGGCAGTTTAAGGTTCATCGGCCCCCTCCAAGCGAATTAAGTATGCAATGTATTTTTATAAAAAAGGACAGGCTATTATCGGCAACCTGGCTTTTTAATGGCGAAAACAGATAATCATTTTGCGTCCATAAGCATCTGTCATTTTCAGGAACTTGGGTAAAGCTACTACTCTTCTTCCATATGTCAATAGAGAAACTAAGAAAAGGTATTATGGGTTGTTACCCTGACGTACAGAGGCATCGACAGAACATGAAAAAAGGTCAGAACGCGCTAAGAATTGAACCTCTCTTCCATCACTGGCAGACGTTGTCAAAAAGACGACAAACTGCAACTATTCAGTAATAGAGAGAATCGATAAACTCTTTGCCATTATCGATATGTTCCAGCAATGCCTGGCGCACGGCGACAATATCCTGAGCTCGAAAGGCGGCGATGATCCGGTCGTGTTCCTGCAGAAAGTCCTCGTACCGCTGCCCGTAATGACGGCTGATGTGGCGACGCATGAAAAAACGTTGAAACGTATCGCGAAAAGCTTCCAGGATATATTGATTTTCACTCAGTTCGAGAATCAGGGAATGAAAATCGAGTTCCAGAGAAAAGCGTAGCCGCTGGTCATTTGATGCCGCCGTTGCCCTGATCACCTCGCCACGCCGTTCCATTTCAGCAATAGCTTCCGGGGTAATATTGACAATCGCTTTTTCGGCCGCCCCCAGCTCGAGAAAACGCCGGAAATCGTGCAACTGGTCATGTTCTTCCTTACTGAGTTGATGAACCGTATAAAAGCTCTTACGAGCGCAATAGTCGAGAAAACCTTCCCGGTAGAGCATGATCATAGCCATTTTAACCGGCGTACGACTCACCCCAAGCTGCTCTGCCAGCTCACTGATCACGACCCGCTGGCCCGGAATCAGCTCAAAATTGAGCATCATATTCCGAATCTGATGGTAGGTTTTTACCTCGAGGGAATCTTCCTGCATAAAACTCTCCTAACCTGTGATCTGCCGCTGCTTACAGCTTGAGGCAAAGTACTGTTAATATTTGCCGAGTGCTACCGCTTATTTCCGACAGATCCGTATCACATCACAAAGCAAATCAATATATCGTAACGTTCTTATATAATAAATTTTCTGCCCCTGCAACAAACGCCTATCTGACTCCGGAATCTCAGCCGCGCACAACCTTATTCATAAAAACCCGGAAACTCATAGGAAAAGAAACTGCTTGACTTTCCTATTTCACGAATGCAATGTTGAATTCATAGTTGAATTCAACATTGCATTCGTAGATTGAACAAACCAACGCGCACCACCAACTGGTTATCCAGTTACCTGCCCAAAGGAGTGTAGTTATGTCAATCAAGAGTACGCTAAGTGTAAAATTGAATGTCAAACCCGTCTTTGTAGCCATGTACCATGACTACGTCTTTGAAGGACCTTGCCGCTTTGGCAGTGGCGTGGGCCTGACCAAGGATTTCGACCAGAAGATCAATCAGGAAATCTATACAGCTTTCCTCAAAGATGTGGAGACCTATCTGGCCGGAGAGGTCAATCTGCTTGAGCCGGTCTTTATTGAACGAAATGAAGAGTTTTCTGTTACCGACGATATGTTGGCCCAGATCGCCGGCCATGTTGAGCAGGTGGATGTTTACTTTTTCGGCCAGGCCGGACGCGGCTTCGACGTTATCATCGAATTTGCCCGCCGCTATAATAAACCGGTCATGTTTGCGGAAAATGCCCTTCACGTTACCTGTACGGCGGCACCAATACTGGCCCGGGGCCTTGAAGCTTACCCGACCATGTGCTGGGAAGACAGCGTTGAAAAATTGAAACTGTTACGGGTTCGCAAGGCTCTGCAGCAGACGCGGGTCCTGCTGGCACCACGCGGAAATTCGAACATTTCGTTGAGTGCTCTCGATTCCTTTATCTCTCTCGAAAAAGTGACCGACACCCTGGGCGTCAAATTCCGTTATGTCGATGTCCATGAACTCCTTGACCAGACCCGCTATGTGGATCCCTGCAGTAACCACACGACACCGGGCGTCAAGGGACTTAACCCCAGTGCTGCCGACATGGAAAAAATCAATGCGCTGACCGATTCCCTCATGGCGGAAGCACTGGAATGTGATATGAGCCGGGAAAATGTACTGCGTTCGGTTATGGCTTACAGTACCGTCAATAAGTTTCTTCAGCATATGGAATGTAACGCCTTCTCCATGCCATGCCCCGATGCCTGTGCCACCCGTCGCCTCAATGAAGAAAAGATCACCCCCTGCTTCATCCACTCCATGCTCAATGAAGCCGGAATTCCTTCGGCCTGCGAATACGATATTCCAGCCCTGCTGTCGATGATTGTTCTGATGAACCTGGCCAATGCTGCCCCCTATATGGGGAACACTTTCCCGACCCTGCTTAAAAACGGTAAACGGGTCAATGTTCGCCCAACCTTCTTCCGAGCTGATCAATCCCAGGAACAGGACATTCCGGAGCTGGGCGATAAAGAGAATGTCATGCTTACCTTCCACTCGGTACCGAACCGTAAGATGAAAGGATTCGACCGGCCAAACGAGACATTCGCCCTGCGTGCCTTTGCCAGAGACGCGGAATTCGGCGCCACCATGCGTTATGATTTCAAAAAGGATATTGGCGAAACCATCACCATGTGTCGCTTCGACATGACCTGCAGCAAACTGTTCGTGGCCAAAGGAACCATTGTCGGTGGCGTCGGCTATACGGACAAAAACTGTAGCGAAGGGGTCTTCTTCACGGTCAAAAGCGATCGTGATTTCTTCAGCAAACAAGTCACATTCGGTAATCATGTGCCCCTGGTTTATGGCGACCACTTCGACCGTCTGGTTGAACTCGGCGAGCTGCTTGGGCTTGAGGTTGTTACTGCCTAGCCGTCATTGGTAACGAAATAGACAGGCTGCCAGAATGCAGCCTGTCTACCAAACCAGTAAACACTAAAGATCCTGAAACAGTCTCATATGTCCAGAAGGCTTTTCCTATGGCAAACACGATTAAAAGCAAACTGTTACAGGCCAAAGCACAGGCCACCAGGGAGCTTGAGCAGATTTTGCTGCAGCCGCAACTGGAAACTCAGCAACTCTATAGCCATCTGAAGACCTACACCTTTGCGCGTTTATTTCTGGAACCTGCAGAAAGTGACAGCAATGACTTACTGGAGCTTGCCCGAGCCAGCCTGGCAAAAACCCTCAAGGTCGCCCCTCAGGACCTTGATAGCCTCGATCTGTCGCAAACTTGCACGGGAACCTCATCAGTTATCAGCAAAAAGGTCCTGTTGCTTATCTCTCTTGAGCAGGGATTGCACATCACCATCAGTCCGCAACAAAGTGCGACCATAAAAACTCTGAGCGACCTGACTAAAGTGGTCAAACAACAGCTTGATCACCAGCGCCATGATTAAAGCAAGAAGGTTCATACTCTGTTCGACACAGATACGCTGACAGGAGAATGGTTTTGCCTCTGGATATTGCCAAGATTCGCGCGGATTTCCCGATATTGCAGCAACAGGTTCATGCCAAGCCGCTGATCTATCTTGATAATGCGGCAACGACCCAACTTCCGTTGCCAGTCTGGCGGGCCATGGAGCGATTCTATACTCAGCAACATGCCAACCCCCACCGCAGCAGTCATGCCTTAGCCGTCAATGCCACAGAGCAGTTGGAACAGGCCCGCTATCAAGTCGCTCGCTTTATCAATGCCGCGGATACTTGTGAAATCATTTTTTGCAACGGTGCCAGCGATGCCATCAATCTACTGGCTTGGTCTTTTGAAAACGAGCTTCGCAACCAGGATGCTGAAATTGTTATCTCCATCCAGGAACATCACTCCAACTGGGTCCCTTGGCAACAGCTCTGCCAACGCACCGGCGCCCGGCTTAAAATTATTCCCCTCACAGACACAGGCGATCTTGATCTAGCGGCCTACCAAGAGTTGCTCTCCGACCAAACCCGACTGGTGGCCGTCACCCACGTTTCCAACGTACTGGGCACGGTCAATCCTATCAGTCAGCTAACCAGTATGGCGCACCAGCGAGGGATTCCGGTTGTGGTGGATGGCGCACAAAGTATTCGTCATGAAATCATCGATGTCACTCAGTTAGGCTGTGACTTTTTCTGTTTTTCAGGTCACAAGACCATGGCACCAACCGGTATTGGGGTCCTCTACGGCAGGCGTAACTGGCTTGAAAAACTCGCCCCGGGACGCTTCGGAGGCGGCATGATCAAAAAACTGACCCCGACCACCATGACCTATGAACCCCTGCCGCATAAGTTCGAGGCCGGCACCGTCAATTGTGCCGGAGCAGTCGCGTTAGCCACGGCCCTTAAATACCATAAGCAACTGGGCCGAAAAAATATTCAGAACTATGAACAGCAACTGCTGAATTATTGCCGCGAACAACTAACCTCCCTTCCCGACCTGGAAATTGTCGGTTCTCCCCGGCACCAAGCCGGCGTGCTCAGCCTGATTATCCGTCAGCGCCACTGTTATGATATTACCACCATGCTTGATAAGCTGGGGATTGCCGTTCGCTCTGGCCAGCATTGTGCCCAACCGTTGCTCAATGCTCTTGGTCTTGCCGGCACAGTAAGGATATCCCCCGCCTACTATAATACTGTCGAAGAAATCGATCAGCTGATCAACGCCATGGCAAAAATTATCCATCTGCTACCACGGGAGCCGCACCTATGAGCGATATAAATTGCAGGCAGGATCTTATTATCGCTGACTTTTCTGAGTTTGATGACAGCTTCGACCGTTATGCCTATCTTATCGAGCTGGCGGCGGCACACCCTGGGTTACCAACAAGCAAGAAGATTCCCGCTCTGGCTGTCAGCGGTTGTCAGTCCCAGGTCTGGCTCGATATAGACTCTCACGATTCAAAACTGATCATCGCTGGCGACAGTGATACTCTGGTGGTACGCGGTATACTCGCCATCATTATCAGCATTCTTTCCGGGCATTCCGCTAAGGAGATTTTAGCCGCTCAATTGTATGTCTTTGAAAAAGCCGGTCTCAGTGAAGCTCTTCCCCGTCAACGTCAGGAGGGGCTGAGGGCAATTCTGCAAAAGATCACTGACTTTGCAAGCAAGAGCTTAGACAGTTAAGCTGCAATTCAAAAATCACGACCAATCACATTTTTAGCCATGGGTATTGAATTCCATGGCTGCTTCGTTTACAACCATACCATTTGTAGCGGTCACTTCCTGGCCAGAGCGATTATCCCGCAACCTGACAGATCGGCGTGATGCTGATGCAATTTCAGGTGAAGCAGCCATACCTGCCATGCGCAGCAGACAGGAATTTATCTTATGACGACACTTGGAACCCCCTTTTCCGCAACAGCAACGCGAGTGATGCTCTGTGGATCCGGCGAACTGGGCAAAGAAGTAGCTATTGAACTGCAGAGACTCGGCTGCGAAGTTATCGCTGTCGATCGCTATGCCAATGCTCCGGCCATGCAGGTTGCGGATCGTAGCCATGTTATTTCCATGCTCGATGGACAGGCATTGCGTGCCGTTATTGAGCAGGAAAAGCCAGATTATATTGTTCCTGAAATAGAGGCGATAGCGACTGATACGCTGGCCGAACTGGAGCAGGAAGGGTTCAATGTTGTCCCGACAGCCCGGGCCACCCAGCTGACCATGAACCGTGAGGGGATCCGGCGCCTTGCGGCAGAAACTCTTGGCTTGCCTACGTCCAGTTATCGCTTTGCGGCCAGTAAAGAAGAGTATCTCGTGGCAATTCAGGACATCGGCTTGCCGTGTCTGGTCAAACCGATCATGAGCTCTTCCGGCAAAGGGCAGAGTATTATTAAAAATGCTGATACCGTCGATGCGGCCTGGGAATATGCCCAAGAAGGCGGCCGCGCCGGCAAAGGCAAGGTGATTGTCGAAGGATTTGTGGATTTCGATTTTGAAATTACACTCTTGACGATTCGCCACAGTGATGGTGCCGGCCAGACCACGACCAGTTTCTGCGAGCCGATCGGCCACCGTCAGCAGGACGGGGACTATCAGGAGTCCTGGCAACCACAGCGGATGTCTGAACTGGCGCTGCAGCGTGCCCGGCACATTGCCAAAGCGGTTACCGACGAACTTGGCGGGCGCGGCCTTTTTGGCGTTGAACTGTTTATTAAAGGGGACGACGTCATTTTCAGCGAGGTTTCTCCACGCCCTCATGATACCGGCCTGGTCACCCTGATCTCTCAGGATTTGAGTGAATTTGCCCTGCATGCCCGGGCCATCCTCGGCCTGCCGATTCCGAACATTGTTCAACATGGACCTTCAGCCTCAGCAGTACTGCTGGTATCCGGCGAATCGACCCAAATGCAGTATAGCAACCTTGCCGCTGCTTTGAATCGCCCTGATACTCAACTACGCCTGTTCGGTAAACCGGCAGTCAGTGGTAAACGCCGCCTGGGCGTCGCTTTGGCCCGCACCTGCGACATCGAATCGGCCCGCGCAACTGCCAATGCCGTTATCGCCGACATCAAGGTCACCCTTTAAATACAAAAAACAGCCAGCAGGCATAATGGCACTGCTGGCTGTTCAGTTTTGTCCCTTGCGACAACCCAGTTTCAGATCGGAAAATGGCTGATTCCGGTTGAAAGCTCAGTCTGCGTACTGACCGCGCAGGTATCTCCACCCAAACAGATCAAGCATCCAGTAAGACACCCCAGGCAAGGGGTTATCGTAATAGGGCTCAATCCGCTCAAAACCAAGCATCTCGTACAGGCGAATCGCTGCAGACAGAGAATCGAGGGTATCAAGCAGCATTGTTGAATAACGTAATGCGACGGCTCGCTCGATCAATCTTTCGGCCAGGCGCTGTCCCAGCCCCATCCCCCTGGCAGCAGGACGGATGTAAAGTCGCTTCATTTCACAAATACGTTTATCGGGCGCCCCGAAAGCGCGCAACGCGCCACAGCCCAGTAACTCCAAACCATCTTTCGCCAGCAGTAAAACCCCGGATGGGGGTGCATACTTGCCCGGTAATTTCAACACCTCATCCTCAACGCCCTGGAAGGTCAGATCAACACCTAAAGAAGCTGTATATTCACGAAACAAGCTCCGTACATGATCTACATCCTGCGTTGACACGGCATCAACGATTTCGATCATAGTCTCTCCCACCAAAGAAAGGTCCTAAAACCTTCTTCATTTCATCAGAAATACACGATAAAAAACTTACGCTCCACCCGGTGCGCAATGGCTTCAGATCAGAGATCTCAAAAGCCACAAGGTTATTACACATAGAATTGAAACAAATTATCCTGTGGTCGCGAAGTTGTGACCACGCCAACATGTTGCAGAACAAAGTCCCTTAAAGACAGGGGAATTATAAATCCAGCCTGACAACCCGCCGCCCGCAAGTTTCATCAAAACTGGTTGTGGATAACCTGACAGGTGGTGAGGAAGCAGGAAAATCACACCACTGATCAGGGAGTAATCTATTTTAAAAAGAAGGGAATTCTTGGTAACTTACACTTTACGGCCACTCTAACATGTTATTGCTAAAAGGAAAAGTCATCCGAAAGCGAACATTCTCAAAGGTCAATATCCACAGACTGCCAAGGGAATCATAAAAGACGAACCTCCCGGCCAACAACTGCGGCTACACACAGAAAAAGCCGGTCGTCAAACCGGCTTTTCCACAATTGTTCACAACTTTATCCACAAGGAACAGTTAGTCGCCAATACCAAGCATTTTATCCATCATCTCAACAAGATATGGAATCTGGGGCTTCGTCGCATAGCCGTCAGCTCCAACCTGATCGCACTTGCGTGCCATCTGTTCGTTAATCAAAGACGAGAACATGACAACGTTCACCGCACTTAAAACGGGGTCCTCTTTAATTCTCTTGCACAGAGTCAGACCATCCAGCTTGGGCATTTCAATGTCTGAAATCAAAAGATTCAGATGGTCTGTAATTTTTCCGGTTTTAGCGACCAACTGCTTCAGTTGCATGATCCGTTCGTAACAATCCTGACCATCGACAAAAACTTCGATATTTATATAACCGGCGCTTTTAAGGATTCTTTGAATGCCGTCTCGAATCAGGGATGAATCCTCAGCAAGCATCAAGCGCTTGTTTTGGCGCAGTTCAGGCAGACTGAGTCCCGCCGCGGTTGTATTAATCTCAGCATTATAATCAAGAGCTGATTCCGGATCAAATTCAGCCACGATATGCTCCAGGTCAACAATAAGAATCTCGCGGTTATCGATGTTGATACTGCCGGTAAAACGAGGATGATACTGGTCAATAAAATTGGCCATCGGTTGAACATTACTCCAAGTAACGCGATGAATCTGATTGACCCCATCGACCTTGAACCCATTGACCCGGTCATTAAATTCACATACCAAGACAACATGTCGCACATCATCCCTGGTCGCTACCCTTTTTTGTCCCAGATGCCCCTTGAGATCAATCAGGGGAATCGTACTACCTCTGAGGAGTAAAGTACCCAGCATACCAGGGGCGCTGCCCGGAACTGCGGTTAACGCGGAATCATCAAAGGGTATAATCTCTTTTAATTTATGAACATTGATGCCGAAAGACTGGGTTCCAAGATAGAATTCAATAATTTCCATCTCATTGGTTCCGCTTTCCAGCAATATTTCCTGCCTCTGGTAATCATTCATATCCCGCCACTCCCCAACAAAAGTTAGCAAAAATTAATTTCTTATTTGATCACCTTCCTTTCCTTTTGTCAATATGGCCCAGAAAATTAGCACTGCATGATGATAGTTTTTCAGGTATAGTCACTGATTAACAGATTAGATTCTAGCAGTCGTGAGGTTATGAATGACAGATATGGCCCAAACTCATTACCGCCTTGGATTGAACTACTATCAAGGCAAAGGGGTCGAAAAATCCTTTATTGAGGCGATGAAATGGTTCCGCCTGGCGGCGCAGCATCACCATCCCAAAGCATTATTCATGCTCGGCCGTATGTATGACGAGGGCAAAGGAATCGGCAGCAATCCGGCAGAAGCCGTAAAATATTACGAAAAAGCAGCGACTCTCGGCTATGCCCGCGCCCAAAACATGCTGGGTCAGGCATATATCAAGGGACGCGGTGTTGCCATTGATTACAACCAGGCATTGCACTGGTTCCGCAAGGCAGCCGATGCGAACTTTTCGGACGCTCAGTACAACCTCGGGCTGATGTATGCCAAAGGGCATGGTGTTCCGAAGGATTTTATCGAAGCGAAGCGCTGGTGGGGACTGGCTGCAGACCAGGGCAATCCTAAGGTTCAGTTCACCCTTGGCCACATGTACCTGGTCGGTAAAGGGGTGAAAAAAAATTACTCCAAAGCCAGACAATGGCTGAAACAAGCCGCCGAGCAGGGCTTACCGACAGCCCAATACCACCTTGGCATGATGTACGCGCGCGGTACGGGTGTCTTGCAAAATACCACGGAAGCCTGTAATTGGCTGCGCAAGGCAGCGGAGCAAAATTATCTTGATGCAATCTACCACTTGGGTCGACTGCACAGCTCAGGCAGTGAGGAGGTTAGAGATCCTCTGACTGCGGTGGTCCTTCTTAAACAAGCCGCAACCCGGGGCCATGAGCGCGCCCAGGTACTGCTTGGCCATCACCTTGCCAAAGGGCTGGGCACTGGGCAGGATCTGCAACTGGCTTTTCATTGGTGGACCGAAGCCGCGAAAAATCATAATAATGCGGACGCGCAATATAATCTCGGCATTATGTATCTGAATGGCAAAGGGGTCGAGATGAACGCCATGGAGGGAAAAAAATGGCTGACCATGGCCGCAGATCAGGGACATACCAAGGCCCAATATTGTCTGGGAGTTATGTATTCAACCGGCAAAGGGGTGCCACAGGATATCGACGAAGCGTTCCGCTGGAAAGAAGCTGCCGAGTTCTGGGAAGCACTCTGATATAACCAGTAAAAAAGGTAGAATGCCCAATAGTTTTCTACCTTTTGTTATTACAGATAATCCAATATCGACAGTTGGGACAACCGCGAACTTACCGACATAGCAGCTTCGTAGCCTTGTTCAGCCTGGGCAATGCCAGTCATAACTTCCACCAGATCAGCATCTTCATAGTTGGACAGTCGTTCCTGCATCTGTAATTGCAGATTGCTCAGCAATGTCGAAACATCATCCATACGACTGTTGATATTTCCCATTTCACTGCGTTTACCGCGTATCTGTTCTGCAGCGCCTTCCAAAGCGGTCAAAGATGTTTCCAGGCCAGCGGTATCGTTTGAGGACAAAGCGTTTTCCAGGTCATCAAGGACGCTAAAAACATCCATCGGGGTGGTAAAAACTTCATCGCCGGTCAAATTGCTTTGCACCGATTGGCCACTGCTGATTTCAACCATCTTATGGTCACTGGTTCCCTGGAAGGTCACCGGATCGCCACTGAAGGGTTCTGTCTGTTCTGCATATCCAGCAAAAATATACTTTCCATCGACCTGGGCATTGCCAATATCTAAAAGTGCGGCTTTCAATTCCCTGACTTCATTCGCATAAGTTTCAAGATCATTATCATTCACAGAACCGTTAATCGCGGCCGTCGCAATTTCTTTGGCTCTGACCATGATATTTTCAGCACTGTCAAGATAACCATCAAGAATATCGAGCCCCCCCTGGACATCGGCAATACTTTCCTTATAGCGGGTTGATACATCGATGGCGGTGCGTGAGCTGAAAATCGATCCGATTGCCGAAGGATCATCAGATGCGTTTATAACTTTTTTCCCCGTGGAAGCCTGGAGATAAAACTCAGCCATGTTGGCATTGCCTTTATTTAAAGTGGATTGCAACGTACGATATAGCGACGTTTGTGTAACTTTCATGCTTCACCTCACATGGCTATCAAAGTATCCATTAATTCATCGACAGTGCTGACAAAACGCGCCGCTGCCTCATAGCCGGTCTGATACTGCACCAGCATCAGTATCTCTTCATTGATTGAAACACCGGCGACCGTATCGCGCATATTCTGCATCTGCATCAGCGAATCCCCGGCACTCTCCAGTGCGGCCTTATTTTGGCTGACATCCAGACCAACGCGGGATGCGATGGCTGCATAGTAGTCATTTAAAGTACTGCTGCCATTAACCAGAGGTTCGTCTTGCAGCTTTACCATGTTGAGAGTATTGCCATTGTCACCGGGCTGATTATTGGGCGCGGCGATAACGCCTGCAGCCACCTGCCGGGGATCGGTCAATGCCATGGTCAGGCTTGACGCTGCCCCACTCCAGGCGTTGGGACCGGAACCTGAAATGGAAAAAAAATCAGTTCCGGATACGCCATCAAGATCAACTCCGCCGCTATGGACGGAATTCACAGCGGTCGCCAGGTTGTAAGCAAGGACATCGATGTCATCTTTGAGTTCGGGAATGTATTCATCGCGCATCTCCAGCATGCCACCGATCTCGCCGCCGAAATCACTCCGATCCAAAACAGAGTTCTTCACACCTGAGACAAGACTCACCTGCAGAGTCCCTCCCACCCATTCCGTTTCCAGAGAGCTTACCGTGTCGGCAGAGACTAAAGGTTGCCCGTTACTCATCTGCACGGATACCATGCCGTTTGCTTCTTCATAATAATTGACACCGGCGACTTCAGATATTTCCTGTAAAAGAACATCGCGACGATCACGCATGGCATTGGCCTGGACACCACTCGATTCCGCAGACAGAATCTGCACATTTAGATCGGCAACTTCTTTTAATTGCTCATTAAGTGACGAAATCTTTCCCTTGATATCGTCGTTGACACTCTCCGTCACCGCATCCAAATCACCAACCATGGACTGAAACGATGTCGCCAGGGCTTCCCCTGCTTGCATGACCTGCCGCCGTTCAAGCGTTCCGGACGGATTGTCACTCAGTTCTTGCCAGGCGTCGAAATAGGCATCCAGGTCGGTTGACAGACTGCTGTTACTCACGCCAACCATGCGTTCAATCTCCGCCAGGATCAGACTTTTTGAATTTTCCTCACCATAACCGGCTTTTTTATAGGTCAACTGCCTGGATATAAAGCCATTGTTTTCACGGTTGATGGCGCTTACGGTTGCCCCGGAACCGACCATTTGCCCTTTAAACTCAAGGGTCGGAGAAGATGAAACAACCAGCCGCTGGCGTGAATACCCTTCGGTATTGATATTGGCAACGTTGTTACCTATCACTTCAATACCTTTCTGACTCACTGTCAGACCGCTCCCCCCAATAAATAAGGAACTCAGCAGGCTCATCTCAGACCCTTCCTGTGTGCAACAGCCCCATGGTTTGCACCTCAATCTGGTGCCCATGACGGCCATACATGGTAGAGGACAGTTCCCGACGACAACTGGTCATCGTCTGGCGCAGAAAATTCAGCGTTGCGGAAAGCAGCCGGGCATTGCGACGATTCTGGCTACGCAAACTGTTCGCGAATGTCTTGAGTCCTTCCGGACAGGGACCTGAGTGTGTTTTCAATTCCATAAGCAGCACCCCTTTTTGATCCTGGAGAACCTTGAGTTCTTCCACCCGCAGTTGAATCGCATATTCCCGTTCCTGGCAGATCAACTGCTGCAATTGGGTCAATTTCTGGAACAAATCTTCATGCGTCATAGCTCTGCCCTTTCAGCCCCTGCGACATCAGCGCTTCAAACTGATCAATTCCTGCAGCATCTCATCCGTGGTGGTAATGATTTTGGACGATGCTGAATAGCCATTCTGGATTGTGATCAGATCAACAAACTCCTGGGCCAGATTGACGTTCGACATTTCCAGCCTGTTGGTATAGATATAGCCTTGAGAAGCTCCAGACGTACCGACACTCGGTTCCCCGGAGTTGGCGGTTGCCGCATAAAGGCTGCCACCCTGTTTTTCAAGTCCTGCCGGATCATTGAAGGTTGCAAGCGTCAAACTTGCGATTTTAATTTTGTCTCCGTTGGAATAGCTGGCAACAACTGAGCCTTCGTCATCAATGGAGACGTCAACGACCTCTCCTGGTGGATAACCATCCTGATGCTGAGAAATGACTCGCGATGAATTATTGCGTTGGGTGGTATCGAAGGTGATTTCAACCTCTTGGCCTGTACTTGAACCATTGGTCCACATAATTGCCCCGGCCACGGTATTGCCAACATTGCCGCTCACCAGATCGCCATGCGTGTCAAACGTCAAGGTTCCACTCCCGAGTTCGGTCAGGTCAGTAGCCGCAGCAACGGATGGATCCAGCTCGTCACTATCGACAACCATATGCCATTCCCAGGTGTTGGCTGCTGTTTTCGTAAAGTAGGTTGTTACGGTATGGCTGTCGCCAAGGGAATCATAGATCTCGGTTGAGGTAGAATAATTGGCCGTATCATCCACATTGGTGATATCGAAAGCCCCGATAACGTCTGAGGCGGAATCAAGGTTTGTAGTCAGAGTCAGTTCACTGGTCTGCTTGGCGGCAATCTGACTGTTAAAATCAACCCTGATATCCTTGGGATCGCCTCCACTTAAAACGCCATCTTCATAAAGTTTCCCCTGGACCCGATAACCAGCGTCGTTCACCAGATAGCCATCATTGTTAAAAAAGAATTTACCGTTACGCGTATAATTGACTTCAGCTGCATCAGGCGCGCTGACCATGAAAAAGCCGTCTCCATAAATGGCCAGATCCGTTGAACTCGACGTATCGGCGAAAGACCCCTGGCTGAAAACTGAGGTTACCGACGCAATCTGCACTCCACGACCGACCTGAGACTGACCGCCAGAGCTTGCGATGCGCGCAGAAAGCACATCTGAAAACCGGGTAGCGCTCGATTTAAAACCAATGGTATTACTGTTGGAGATATTGTTACCGGTCACGCTCATCGCTTCAGAATTGGCTTTCAGGCCGCTGATTCCGGTATAGAGGGTACTGGAAAGACCCATAAGTGCCTCCTTGTTGATTAATTTTTATTGCTGAATCAGGCGATTACAGCGCTGTCGATATTGGTAAATACGTTCTGCTGCAGTTGCTCCCAGCCAACAATGGTAATGACCTTGGCATTGGCAACGCTGACCACCATAGCCAGTTGCTCCAGCAGCACTAAGGACAGCTGCCCACCCTTGTTCGCCAGGCATGTCACGGCCCGCTCAAGCCGTTCCAAATCCTGTGACGACAGGACCACCTGACGCTGCTCCAGCCTCTGCTGCGCATGCCGTGAAAAATCGAGACTCGGGTTCATCATATAAACACTCCTTTGTTCCTAATGACTGACCACGGAAGAGATCCCACTGAAGGGGATATTCCCGGCATTTGTCATCAGGATGCTGCCGGAAGCATCACAACCGACTTCGTCTACAACAGTCTTCACCAACGTCTGAACAGACAGGTCTTCTCCGTCCGCATCGGTACCGTTGATTTTCATCGTATACAGTCCCTGCGGTACCTGTTTCCCTGAGTTATCTGTGCCATCCCAGGTTATGAAGTTGTAGCCTTTTTCAAGGTCATTCATGTCAAAGCTGGCCACGACCTCGCCATCTTCATCAAGAATGTCCATGCTGACATCCTCGGCTTCACCGGACAGGCTAAAACCAAGTTCCACGGACTTTCCCTGTAAATAGAAGTTATCCGTAGCAACAATGACCTTCTCGCCCAGCAGCGAAAATGCTGACATCTGCTCGATATTGCTTTGCGCAGAGAGAAGAGAATCAAGCTTCTCATTGGTGCCTATCTGCTGTTCCAGAGAACTGAACTGGGCCATTTGGGCAACAAATTCGGCATTATCCTGAGGGTTCAGCGGATCCTGGTGTTGCAATTGCGCCACCAGCAAGTTCAGAAAATCTTCTTTTCCCAAATTATTCTTCGCGCTGGGCAGCTTGTTTGCCGCATTTGCGGCGCTTTCAGTTACAGAGCTGATTGCCATGTTATTCTCCAATGCATAGTGCTCATTGCGCCCCCCTTGGCCAGCGGAAGCAACACAATCACGTCAAACGTCATCAAGATGTTCCTCTTTTCGGCTCTCCTGCTTACCGGCTATGTAGTCATTTTGTTCGCTTTTCGTATGTTATTTCAAACAGTTATATACGTTCTGTTACAATTGCTACATGCTCTGAAATATTGATAAGAACCCAGCATGGGCTACCCGCGACACAGGGTGACAACAGCCGAGTTCTCAATTTGAAGAAAATGAAATAGCGAAGCGAAGGTTCAGATAAGGGTTGAACAAATAGTCAGGGATTAGAGTCAGCCCGAGAACTGACCGGCTGAAGGGAAGGGAGCGGGTTCATCCTTGAACCCTGATTCTGCTATTTACTTACGACCATCTCCGGTTAGAAGATAGCCAGCGCCACGGACGGTTTTAAGATAACGCGGGTGAAGCGAATCATCACCGATCTTGCTCCGGATCCGTGAAATATAAATATCGATAGAACGATCAAAACCATTATATTCAGTATTGTAAAGGTAACGATGAATGTCATCTCGGCTCAGAACTATGCGGGCATTCTGGGCCAGGCACCAGAGAACATCGAATTCCCGAGTCGTCAGTTCAACAATGGTGTTACTGGTCCGCACCTCGCGCCGTCCCGCGTCAATCACCAGTTGCCCCAGCTGAATCACCTGATTATTGGCCGTTTGAAACTCCTGTGAACGGCGTATGACAGCCCTTATTTTGGCGATGAGCAATGCCAGGCTCATCGGTTTGAGCAGAAATTCGTCTACTCCCATTTCCAGACCGAGAACTTGCAGCATTTCGTCAGCCTGATTAGCCAGAACCAAAAGCGGCCCCTGATAGGAAGACCTGAGTTGACGACAGCGACCAATCTCTTCCATGGTAGGCACATTGAAAATGATGAGGATCAAATCCGGTGGTCCACTGGCAAAGTCTTCCTCCATCAACTGCCTTGAGAAAAGTTCATGGACTTTGAATCCTTCGTGAATAAAACCATCTAAAAATTCTTTCTGGATTTTCTCTTCACTGAACAAGTACAGCTGTTTTCCTTCAGTGAGAGACAATTGTGAGTACTCAGGACTTTTCATTGCCGCATAGGCAACATTGTCTTGTTTGATAAAATACATAGGCAACTCTGATTCAAGATTAGTAAGCGGTTGTAGACTCTCTGCTTTCCACCATAGGAGTTCTTGTAAAACGACAGAAAAGAGCGTCCCCTTCTGGTCTATTAAGACCAGAAAATATTAAAATAATTCAATAACGTAGGATTATACCTGGAAATTCATGTATTGATTCAAATGTTACAGAAAAGCTATACGGTGAATTATTTTGAAAAACTAACCAAAAAAAGAGGAAGAAATATGAAAGAAATAAGGAAATTGGCAGCACCCGCAAAAAAATAATGATTTCTTAATTTCAGCAATAAACTTCTGCCCAAAATTGCCGAAAAGTACAGTGTTCATGTCCACGGAGGGATATTATCTTTGACCTGAATGATTGGTAGCCCAGACCTAGACCAATAATCATTCACAAGAAATATCAACCTTCACAAATCGAGAATTGGTTTGAAAATCAACCTCACATACCGGTTTTTCCTGTCGATACTCATTGCCACAAGCCTTACAGCAACTGGCTTTATCCTGGTCGCCTGTTGGCACCTGGACCGGGAATTCCTCAGCTTCATCAGAGAGAGCGAGCGTGAAAGCTGCTGTCATCTAGCCGCGATCCTGGAGGAATATTATGGCGCAACCAGCAGCTGGGAACCACTTATTGAAAACCGGGAACCCCGTCACAGACCATCTTTTGCCGCCCAGAGGGAAACCAGCGGACGAGCACTTAATGCGTTCCAACCGGAAAAAAGATCCCTCCCCCCTCATGCCATGGCCGCCCTTAGTCATCGTTTTGCTCTGCTTGATCAACACAAGGAGGGTTTGGTCGGGGCGCTTCCCCCCGATGAAAACATGGAGCTGACGCCGCTGGTCCACAAATCACAGACCGTAGGCTTTCTGGCTCTAAAACCAACGCAACAACTAACCGAGGTGCGCCATCTCGATTTCCTACGCAGCCAATATCAATTTTTCACCGGCTTCGGAATCTTCATCGTCCTGGCCGTGGCAAGCTTTTCACTTTGGCAGATCAGGCGCCTCATGCAGCCCATTAATGAATTAGCCCAAGCAACCCATAAACTCACCAGTGGGGAATTTTCCAACCGTATTCCCGTAACGCCCAATAACGAATTGGGTCAATTAGCCAATGACTTTAATATGCTTGCCCTGACTCTGGAAAAAAACGAGCAGTCACGTCGCCAGTGGATCGCCGATATTTCCCATGAACTGAGAACCCCGATAGGAATTCTGCGCGGGGAAATCGAAGCTCTGATGGACGGTGTTCGCCAGGCCGACGATAAAGCCTTCGAATCACTACATGCCGAAACCATGCGTCTGGGCAGACTGGTCTGTGACCTATATCAGCTGTCCATGTCAGATCTTGGGGCGTTGAGCTACCGTAAGAAAATCATCAACGCCACGGCTTTGCTGCACGATGTCATCGACAGCTATAAAGACGAAATACAGAACCGACAGGTCCGTTTTTTGGGAATGGCCTCTCCAAAGCGACCGATATACGTGTTTGCCGATCCCGAGCGGCTGCATCAGCTTTTTAGCAACGTGCTGGATAACTCACTGAAATATACAGATCCCGGCGGATATCTTAAAATCGTCACCAGCAAAGGCAGAGAAAATCTCGAAATTAACATTCAGGACTCGGCGCCTTCCATACCGGAAACGGCTCTAGACAAGATATTCAACCGCTTTTTCCGCATCGAATCGTCACGAAACAGAGAAACCGGGGGGGCCGGTCTAGGGTTGGCTATTTGCCGCAATATAATCGAAGCACACCAGGGATTTATTCGAGCTGAGCAATCACCACTGGGTGGACTCTGGATAAAAATATCCCTGCCGCATATGAGAAAAACCCATGTCTGATAAAATCCTTATCATCGAAGATGAAGAGAAGTTTGCTTGCCTTCTCAAAGACTATCTGGTTCAGGCCGGCTACGAAACGGTATGTGTTGACAACGGCAACAAGGCGGTCGCAGCGGTCAAGGAACACCAACCCTCTCTACTGTTGCTGGATTTAATGCTGCCTGGCCGCGATGGACTTGAAATCTGTCGTGAAATTAGGGTATTTTCCACTATCCCTATCATTATGATCACAGCCAGAGCAGAAGAGATTGATCGTATTCTTGGTCTGGAAATGGGCGCCGATGATTACATCTGCAAACCATTCAGCCCTCGTGAGGTCGTTGCACGCGTCAAGACCGTTATGAGGCGGGCAACGCAGTCTGTCGATAACTCAGTCACAGGGTTGGTTCTTGACAGCAGTCGCTACCAGGCAACCCTCAATAGCAACCCGCTCGACTTGACGGCAATTGAATTTAAACTCTTGCAATTTCTTGCCGGACATCCTGGCCAGATCTTTAGCCGGCAGGCTCTCATGGACAAAATCTATCAGGATGAAAGGGTTGTGTCCGATCGGACGATTGACAGTCATATCAAAAAATTACGAAAAAAAATGACCACCTGCGCTCCTCACGTACACCTGATTCATTCGGTTTATGGTGTCGGCTATAAATTTGAATACGATGAGCTCACCCCATAAGTTAAAGATTGACAACAAATAGGAGACGGCAATGCTTCCGTTTGATACCCTGCTCACCTTTTTTGCCGCAGCTTTATTATTAGGACTTGCCCCAGGGCCTGACAACATCTTTGTGTTAACCCAGGCTGCGGTGCGTGGTCGTTTAGCCGGAATCATTATCATGCTGGGCTTATGCACCGGGCTGATCGGTCACACTCTGGCGGTCGCCTTTGGGGTAGCCGTTATCTTTCAGACCTCCGCCCTGGCCTTTTCCACCCTCAAATATATCGGGGCCGGATATCTTCTTTACCTGGCCTGGCAGGCGTTCAAAGCCCCCGCTATTGCCCCACAGGGCGCTGGGAAATCGACAGATTCCCTGAAAAAACTATACTTGCGTGGTATCATCATGAACATCACCAACCCCAAAGTCTCAATCTTCTTCCTCGCCTTCCTGCCCCAGTTCACCGATCCTCAGCATGGTCCTGTTTCAGTGCAAATCCTCCTGCTCGGTGGTCTGTTTATTGTCGCAACTTTATTTGTCTTTGGTCTTATTGCCCTGCTGGCCGGATCACTTGGCCGCCTGTTGTTGCGCTCTGAAAAGATGCAAAAATTGATGAATAAAGGGAGCGCCTTCATTTTCTTGGGTCTCGCCCTGCGCCTTGCAACGGTAAAAAGATAGATACGACTCAGTAAAGCCATTATTCCATATTGCATAATCAAATGCATTTATGCATAATATCTCCCATGAAAATTATCTCTCTTAATTTCCGGGCACAAGGACTCCTTGATGCGACCGGCCGCAATATTGTCACTACAGACCGTGATGGGACCGTGGTATTGGTCAGCAAACTTGCCCGGGAAATCCTCGATCTGGTCCCGGGAATACCGCTGGAATCAGCCTTCCCAGGCTTTTGGCTGCAGGTTAACAAAGTCCTCGAAGGAACTTTGGAGAGTTGCGAAATCCCCCTGCAACTTGGCTCACGCGAATACCTGGTCGGGGTCAACCCAATCATGGAAGAAGGTCAGATCAAAGGTTCCGTCTGCGTGCTGGTCGACAGCACCCAACTCGACACCATGACCCGCCGCCTGCCATCCTTTAATACCCTGTCGCGCGAACTCAATACCATTATCGATTCATCATCCGACGGCCTGTTCGTCTGCGATGGCGACGCCAACGTCATCCGCATGAATCCAGCCTCGGAAAAAATCCATAAACTGCCCGCCAGCGAGATTATCGGTCGCAACATGCGCGAACTGATCGAAAGCGGCTTTATTGACCGGTCCGCAGCCCTGGAAGCCAGCATCAGGAAAGAACGCGTCAGTCAACTCCAGAACAAAGACGGGCGCAAACTCATCTCCATTGCGACCCCCGTGTTTGACGACCACAACAACCTTGTCAGGGTTGTTGTCAGTGAACGAGACATCACTGAAATCGACAATTTACAACGTGAACTTGAAAAACAGGAAGGGATCCGAGACGGCTTTCGTGACCAGATGCTGGCCATGCAGCAAGCCGAACTCGAGGCCCAGCAGATCATTGCCCGCAGCCCTTCCATGCTGAAAGCCATTCAGCAGGCCCTCAAGGTTGCCAAAGCAGATTCATCGGTACTCCTGCTGGGAGAGTCAGGAGTCGGCAAAGGGTTGTTTGCCGACATGATCCACAAGCACTCCCCGCGTAGCGCCGAGCCCTTGATCAAGATTAATTGCGGCGCCATCCCGGAATCACTTATCGAAGCGGAACTGTTCGGCTACGAAAAGGGGGCCTTTACCGGTGCCCTGGACAGCGGCAAACCAGGCCAGTTTGAGTTGGCGGATGGCGGCACCTTATTTCTTGACGAAATTGCCGAACTCCCACCGTCATCCCAGGTCAAGCTGTTACGCTTTCTCGAAGACGGCCGCATTACCAGGCTTGGCGCGACAAAAAGTCGCGGCCTCAACGTACGCGTCCTGGCCGCCACTCACCAGGACATGGAAGCCTTGGTCAAACAAGGCAAATTCCGCCTCGATCTGTATTACCGACTCAATGTTATCCCAATCCAGATACCTGCGCTACGCGAACGCAACGACTGCATTGTCCCCCTGATCCGCCATTATATTGAACATTTTTCCGGCCACAGCAAATCACGCAAACGCTTGACCCGGGCCGCTCTTGACGCCCTGACCAGCTACCCCTACCCTGGCAACGTCCGCGAACTCATGAACATCTGCGAACGTCTTGTGGTTATGGCCGACTCGGAAGTTATCGATATTCAAGACCTCCCGGCGCAGATCAGCAGACACGCCATCCCGGAACCTCACACTCTGGTCAGCACCATCCCGGAGAATCTGTCACTGCCAGAAGCATTGGATCGCATCGAAAAACAGATTCTGGAGCAGGCGCAGGCAACCCATCAGAATCAATGGGATATAGCCAAAGCTCTGGGCATTAATCAATCGACGGTTGCCAGAAAGCTGAAAAAGCACAAGCTAAACCAATGACCGGTTATGCATATTTGCATAATCGGTATCGATCCCCTTCTCCATTTTTTTCATCACTTCCAACTTGCGCTTCAGGTTCCCTGCGATAAGCTATTCTAAAGATATTGTTTTTCGGGCGCTTTACCGACACAACCAGTCAATTCCCCATACCTAAAAAAGCCATTGGCACAGCCTTTGCTTTACAGAAAGACACGTATTCACATTGGAATAATTTTCTCGTTTAATGAAACCGAAGAGGAGAATCATGAATCTTCTAAACAATGCAACTGTCAGCGTACCCCTGCCGCAGAACGAACCCAACCTAACCTATGCGCCCGGCACCCCGGAGCGCGCCCAGCTTAAAGCAGCCCTTGAAGAACTCAAGGCAAAGCAGATCGAGGTTCCCCTTATTATCGGTGGCAAAGAGGTGCGTACCGGCGACACAGCAAAGATCGCCTGCCCCCATGATCATTCGATTAATCTTGGCACTTATCATAAAGCCGGTCCCAAAGAAGTGCAGATGGCCATTGATGCCGCCATGGCCGCCAAACCGGTCTGGGAAAGCCTGCGCTGGGAAGAACGCGCCGCAATCTTCTTAAAAGCAGCCGACCTGCTTGCTGGCCCTTACCGCTTCCTGCTCAATGCTGCGACCATGCTCAACATCAGCAAGAACCCCTTCCAGGCGGAAATCGACTCGGCTTGCGAGCTGATCGACTTTTTACGTTTCAACGTTTACTTTGCTCAGCAGGTCTATGCCGACCAGCCGATGCACAACTCCCGCTTTACCTGGAACTACGTTCAGCACCGCCCCATGGAGGGCTTTATTTTCGCCGTTGCGCCGTTCAACTTTACCGCCATTGCCGGCAACCTGCCGACCGCACCAGCGATTATGGGGAACACTGTGGTCTGGAAACCAGCCTCTTCTGCCGTATATGCTCCTTACTACTTCATGAAACTGCTTCAGGAAGCGGGCCTGCCTGATGGTGTTATCAACTTTGTTCCCGGTTCCGGCAGTAATGTTGGCGATACCGTTTTGAACAGTCCCGACTTTGCCGGCATTCATTTCACCGGCAGTACCGGCGTCTTCCAGGGGATGTGGAAAACCATCGGCAACAATCTGGCTGAGAACAGATATAAAACCTACCCACGTATCGTCGGCGAAACCGGCGGTAAAGACTTTATCTTTGCCCACAAATCCGCAGATGCCAAAGCCTTGGCAACGGCCGTTGTGCGCGGTGCTTTCGAATTCCAGGGGCAGAAATGTTCCGCTGCATCCCGCGCCTACATTCCAGAATCCCTGTGGCAACCGGTGATGGATGAAATCAAGGCCCAGACCGACCGTATCAAGATGGGTGATGTCTGCGATTTCCGCAATTTCTTCAATGCGGTTATCGATAAGGCCGCCTTCAAGAGCATTACGGCGTACATCGACTACGCCAAAGCAGCGGACGATGCCGAGATCGCCATCGGTGGCCACTATGATGACAGCAAGGGCTGGTTCATCGAACCAACCATCATCACCACCACCAATCCGAAGTTCAAAACGATGGAAGAGGAGATCTTCGGCCCGGTCATGACCATGTACTGCTACAAAGATGATGAGTACGAAGCCGCCCTGGAACTGTGTGACCAGACCAGTGAATACAGCCTGACCGGCGCCCTGTTCGCTCAGGACCGTACCGCCATCAGCTTTGGCATGGGCAAACTGACCAACGCTTCGGGCAACTTCTACATTAACGACAAACCGACCGGTGCCGTTGTCGGCCAACAACCGTTCGGTGGTGGCCGTGCCTCCGGGACCAACGACAAGGCCGGCAGCAAACAGAATCTGATGCGCTGGGTCTCGGTACGGACTGTTAAGGAAAACTTCGTACCGCCAACAACCTTTGAATATCCATTTATGGATGCCGAATAAAGGGTAACAACCTGGTCGACAGTCCTCGGCACAGAGCCGGGGACTGCCATACATCATTAAATTTGCGACCAACAGGAAATCGCCATGTCTCTTTTTAACTTTTTCGTATCAAAAACCATCATGCATGTCCCCAAGCCGATCGTCAGCTACTTCGCAAAGGGATATATTGCAGGGTCAGATCTTGACGACGCCGTCAGAGTCACCAAAGACCTCAATGCCCAAGGAATCATGACCACCATCGATATCCTTGGCGAATTCATCACCAAAATCGAGCAAGCTGAAGCGTTTAAAAACAACGGTCTCGAAATTCTGCAGGCCATTGACAAACACAAACTCAACGCCAACCTGTCCATCAAACCAACCCAGATGGGGTTGCTGTTGAACAAAGAGCGCTGCTTCGAGTTTATTCGTGAACTGGTTGCAGAGGCCAAGCGGATTAACAATTTCATCCGCATCGACATGGAAGACATTCCCACCACCAATGACACCCTGGAATTCTACGATAAACTGCGCAAAGAATTCCCCGGTCATGTTGGTACAGTCCTGCAGGCCTATCTGCATCGCACCCCGCAGGATGTTATCGACCATGCTGAAGGGTACCAGAACTACCGCCTGTGCAAAGGGATTTATATCGAACCGCGCCTGCATGCCTGGAAAAACCATCAGTCGATTAACCACAACTATATCCAGTCACTGGAACTGATGTTCAAGCAAGGCGCTTATGTTGGCATCGCAACACATGATGAACAACTGGTTTGCGAAGCCATGTCACTGATCCGCCGCATGGGCCTCAAACCTGATCAGTACGAGTTCCAGATGCTGCTTGGCGTTGATGAAGAGCTGCGTCAGATCATACTCAAAAACGGCCATCGCCTGCGCATTTACGTCCCTTATGGCAAAGACTGGCTCCCCTACTCCAAGCGCCGGCTGAAAGAGAATCCTTTTATTGCTCAGCATGCTTTGAGACAATTATTGGGAATCAAGAAAAACTAATAATTTCAGGATCTTCTTGCGATTATCCTGACCGGGGTGGTACAAACACTCCAAACATTTTGTGATTCGATTGACGGGTGACCAAACCCTTTAGCCATCCGTCAATCGCTATGTTGATGACGAAACAAACTCTGCTCCACAAACCACTTGGCAAACCTGGTAAGATTATGTCACCAGTGGCCTGCTTCAGAAAAAATCTGGTCTCAATGGCGAGACCGATCACCAATATTCATTGATCATTCGAGAATGGCCTCGACGTGTTGGATCGTGCCAACATAGGGGAGCAACAAAGGACAATAACCCGGTTGCAAGCGCATCATAACCGGGGCAGAAATTTGTCCCGCGCCCCCCCAAAAGGCGTAGTTGTTTCTGCAATATAGCTATAGAAAAGCGTTTTAATTCAGCTTTTTCAGCAGTATAAAATAGCCAGCAAAGGACATGATTAACACTGGCGACATTTTCGTTGACCGATGAAAATCGGAAAGGTAACCTTCATCAAAACGATGTTTAAAACCATCAAACAAGGAGGCAACAAACATGAAGAAGCAGTTCCGTAATCTAGTACTCACTCTGTGCGCTATCGCTCTAACGGCCGGGCTGTCATGGGCCGACACACTGAAGGTCGGTGTTCAGGCTCCGATTACCGGCAGTTACGCCAATGAAGGACAGGGTATCGACAATGGTGTTCGTTTGCTCGCCGAACAGATCAATGCCAAAGGTGGGGTTTTGGGCAAGCAAATTGAAGTCATCACCTGTGACGATCAGGGAACCGCAATGGCCGCAGCAATCTGCGCCAAAGACCTGGTCAACAAGGGTGTTTCCATGGTTATCGGTTCCTACACCTCAACCTGCGCCGAAGCTGCTCAGAAAACCTACTACAAAGCCGGTGTCCTGCAGACCTCTGACGGCACCGCTGATGCGTTGACCGAAAAAGGTTACTGGACCTTCCTGCGCAACTCTTTCCCCAACAGCGCCGAAGCCGAATTCGCCGCCAACTACCTGGTCAATGTCAAGAAATATAAGCGTATCGTGGTTCTTTCAGACTTCTCCACCTACGCTGATGGTCTGGCCAATGCCACCGAAGCCGCCATTAAAAAGATGGGTGGTCATGTTGTTTCCCGTGACAAGATCAAAGCAGACTCACAGAACTTCACTCCAGTTCTGACCAACATCAAATCCAAGAACCCTGATGCTATCTTCTTCGCTGGTTATTATTCTGACGGCGGCCAGCTACGCTCCCAGCAAATCGCTCTTGGTATCAAAGCGGACTTCTACGGTGGCGATGCCAACGACAACCCTGACTTCGTGAAACTGGCCGGTTCTGCTGCCGAAGGTGCATTCATCATCAATGTCCCTGAGCCTGCTGCCCTGCCCACCCCGATCGCCAAGTCCTTCATCGCTGATTACCAGAAAAAATATGGTGAAATGCCGCCTTCAATCTGGGGCCTGATGAATATTGACGGTATGCGTGCCATTATTCACGCCATGGAGCAGAACAAAGGGTTTGACACCAAAAAAGCGGTCGAGTATCTGCAGAACATGCCAAGCCCTCTGGACGGCATCACCGGTCCTATCGCCTTTGCCAAAGACGGTAACCGCAGAGGCGGCGCTTATGTGGTTAAAAGGGTTCAGGCTGATGGCAGTTATGCTAACGAGTACGTCCAATAACATCAGCTAAGTCGCGTTACAGGGCGGAGGGAATAGCACCAGATCTCCGCCCTTTTTATGCCTGAAATAGCAAAATCCGCACCACCGCTGCCCCTCAGACGCGAGCAAAGGACTTGGTTAATGTCCTGGATTCGCGTCTGCAAGGCAGCATGAAATACTAACCCGGAGAAGTTATATGGACATTTTTCTGCAACAATTGGCTAATGGTCTGACAATCGGCAGCATGTTTGCTCTGGTCGCCCTCGGCTACACCATGGTCTATGGTGTCATGAAATTGATTAACTTTGCCCATGGTGACATGGTTGCCGCCTCAGCCTTTGTCGGCCTGACCATTTACACCCAGGTCATGGGGCAGGCAACCTCCCTTGGCGCGGTCATTGTCATTTTCCTGTTGTCTGCCGTTATCATGGCCTGCGTCGGTGTTATCCTCGAACGCGTTGCCTACCGCCCTTTGCGTACGGCACCACGTCTGTCTGCGGTCGTCTCGGCACTGGGTGCCAGCATGGTTATTCAGAATGGCATTATGCTGATCTGGGGCCCGCGCATGCGCATCTTCCCGGAGCTGGTCCCTCAGGTTTACTGGGATTTTGGTGGCGTTGTCATCAGCCTGATTCAGGTGCTGATCCTGGTTATCTCTCTGATCCTGATGATCTCTCTTTATATTTTTGTTGAAAAGACCCGCATGGGAGCGGCGATCCGCGCCAGTTCCATCGACCAGGATGCGGCACGCCTGATGGGGATCAACGTCAACAGCGTTATCGCACTGATCTTTATTATCGGTTCTTCGCTGGGAGCCATCGGCGGTCTGTTTGTCGGTCTGTATTACCGCGGTATCACCTTCAACATGGGGTGGCAGTATGGACTCTACGCTTTCATCGCTGCCATTCTGGGTGGCATCGGCAATATTCCGGGCGCAATGCTCGGAGGCGTTTTGCTTGGTCTGTTTAACGCCTTTATTGCCGGCTATGTCTCCAGTACCTGGTCAGATGCATTTACTTTCATTCTGTTGATTTTGATCCTGATCGTCCGTCCCACAGGGATTCTTGGCGAGCGCGTTGCGGAGAAAGTCTGATGAAAAATTTAGAACGTTACGGTCTACCGGCTTTTATTGTTGTCATGGGCATTCTGCCTCACCTGCTGAACGAACGCTGGCAGGCGGTTGCCATCACTTTTCTGGTATTCTCTGTCGTCGCCCTTTCGCAAGATATCGTGCTCGGTAAAAGCGGTATGTTCAACATGGGGCAGGCCCTGTTTTTTGGCATGGGCGCTTATACCACCGCTATTCTGAATAACGAATTCGGCTGGCCAATAATTGCCACAATCCCCCTGGCCATCATTATTCCTGCCATTTTCGGTATTATCCTCGCCGGTCCAATTGTCCACCTGCGCGGCGACTACCTGCTGGTCACAACCATCGGTTTCAATATCGTCTTCGTCCAGGTCCTGCAAAACAACCTCGGTGGCGTAACCGGTGGCCCCAACGGGATTTTCGGGCTTGATTCCCTCAGCCTGTTCAGTATGGATCTGATGAGTCAGGTCTCTGTTTACTACTTTGCCTTTATCGTCCTGCTCCTGACCCTGTGGATTATTCGTAACCTGGAGAAGAGCAAGCCCGGTCGCGCCCTGCACTACCTGAGGGAAGATCAGCTGGCTGCTGAAAGTATTGGCATCAATACCCGCATTTACAAGATCTTCGCCTTTGGCCTGGGAGCTGGTATCGCAGGACTGGCCGGTACCGTCTACGCAACTCAGTACTCCGCCGTCAGCCCTGAAGCCTTTGAGTTCATACAGTCGGTTCTGTTCTTCAGTATTGTACTGGTCGGCGGCTCATCGATTCCGGGCGTATTACTGGGGGTTTTCGTCATGTTTGTACTTCCTGAAATTTTCCGGGAATTTGCGACCTGGCGTTACTTCATCTTTGGTTTTGCGATGATTCTGGCCATGATCCTGCGCCCACGCGGCATCTGGCCGGCAACCTTTGGTAAAATCCCCAAGTTTTTGATTAAGGAAACCAACCATGGCGCATAATGATCTGATATTAAGCAATGTCACCAAACGCTTCGGCGGTCTGACCGCTGTCGACGATCTGTCCTTCACTGTGGAGCAGGGGCAGATCTACGGTATCATCGGTCCCAACGGAGCGGGAAAAACAACCGTCTTCAACTGTATCACCGGTATCTATAAATCCGAGGAAGGATCCGTCAAATGGCGCGGTGAAGAGATCCGCGGCATGACCCCTTACCAGATAGTTGACCGCGGCATCGTCCGGACCTTTCAGACCATCCGTCTGTTCGGGCAGATGTCGGTCGCGGAAAACATCATGAGTGGCCGCCACATTCGCAGTAAACAGAACTGGTGGCACGGCATTGTCCATACATCTGGATCACGCCGTGACGAACTTGAGAACTGGAAAAAAGTCGAGGAGCAACTTGAATTTTTCAACCTGGCTGAGTTTGCCGCGACACCGGCAGGCTCCCTCCCATACGGCATCCAGCGACGCGTTGAAATGGCCCGCGCCATGGCGGTTGATCCAACCTTGCTGATCCTTGACGAACCGGCTGCCGGCCTCAACGACAGTGAAACCATGGTGTTGTTGGAAACCATCTTTAAGATCCGCGATAAAGGGGTCACGGTTCTGCTGATAGAGCACGATATGGATATGGTCATGGAAGTTACCGATTACCTGACTGTCATAAACTTCGGCAAAAAAATTGCTGATGGAACCCCGGCCGAAATTCAACAGAACCCGGCCGTCATTGAGGCATACCTGGGAAGTGAGGATGACGATGAGTAACGACGTCCTGTTTGAAATCAAAGATCTGCATGTCTCCTATGGCAGCATTACCGCCATCAAGGGAATTTCCCTGGAAGTTCGCAAAGGCGAAATTGTCACGATCCTGGGAGCAAATGGTGCCGGAAAAACGACCACCATGCGTACCATCAGCCAGCTGCTGAAAGCCAAGTCCGGCTCCATTAAGTTCAAGGGGCAGGAATTGACCGAACTCCCGGCCCATAAAATCGTTAAGCTTGGCATCAGCCATTCTCCTGAAGGCCGCCGGGTCTTCGGGATTCTTACCGTTGAAGAGAATCTGATGCTTGGGGCTTTTTCCCAGAGCAAGGTGAACAGGGAAACCCTCAAATGGGTTTACAAACTGTTCCCGCGTCTGGCAGAACGACGCAAACAGCTGGCTGGAACCCTCTCCGGTGGTGAGCAGCAGATGCTGGCCATTGGCCGTGCGCTGATGAGTGACCCGGAAATGCTGCTGCTTGATGAGCCATCCCTTGGCATCGCACCGATTCTGGTCAAGGCAATTTTCGAGCAGATTAAAGAGATCGCCCGTCAGGGGGTTACTGTGCTGCTGGTTGAACAGAACGCTAAAGCAGCCCTGAAACTCGCCGATCGTGGCTATGTTCTTGATGTCGGTAAAATCGCCCTGGCAGGAACCTCCGCTGAATTATTGGCCTCCGAAAAGGTTCAGGAAGCTTACCTGGGGAAAAAGAGCTAACACAGACAAGGAGTTGAGCGATGAATTTAAAAGACATTCTTATCCACATTGATAATCGCCCGACCTGCGCCACGCGACTGGACGTTGCTGTCGGCCTGGCCAAACAGCATGGTGCCAGACTGACCGGCATTTACGTGGTCCCTCGCCCTCACTATCTGGGCGACATGCGCGACCTGCATCGTCAGGAAGATCAGGCCTACGCGCAATACGAAGAGGCCACCAAAGCAGCAGGCATTGAAGCCGAATGGATCACCGTCGACAGTTATCAAACCGGTCTGAATGTTCCCCAGGCGATCAACCTGTACAGTCATTACCGCGATCTATTGATCATCAGTCAGACCGATCCTTCGGATTCCGACCCGACAATTCCCGACACGCTACCGGAAACAGCTGTACTTGGTTGTGGCCGCCCGGTTCTGATCATACCCTACGTCGGCAACTACTCCGCCAACTTTGACGTGATTCTTCAGGCTTGGCGCGGGGGCCCTGAATCTGCCAGATCCCTGCACGACGCCATGCCGCTGTTAAGAAAAGCGAGTCGTATTAATGTTATCACTGTACAGGGGAAGGATGGCGACGAAGTTTATCAGGCCCACCAGGCCGACATCTGTCACCATATGGCCCGCTATGACCTGCCTATTACATGTGAAAAGCGCGTCAGCGGAGATTTGAGCGTCGGTGATCTGCTGCTCAACCGCGCCGCAGATTCCGGTGCCAACCTGCTGGCTATGGGAGCCACGATGCAATCACGCCGCGGCATTCAAACCTTGGGGGACACCGGACGGCACCTACTGAAACATATGACGTTACCGGTACTGATGTCCCACTGATCAGGCTATTACTCAGCGACAAAAGGCCTTACAGTTTTGAACAATGTTGATTTTTCAGCTTTACTGACTGGCTTGGGGAGTGGGGGGGTCGTTATCAGGGATGACGCCGTCATTCTCCACAGCTGGGGCAGTCTGGCAGAAGCTTACTGTCCTGAGCAACGGTGGCCACGTCGCTTTCCCAGGTTAAACAGTGCCCTGCAAGATGTTTTACACACGCAGGGCGCGCTCCTGTTCACCGACCTAGACATACCTGACCAGATGGCCTGGATCCGGACAGTTCGATTACCGGAAAATCAATCCGCGACAGTAGCCCTGCTGATACCAAACCTGACCGTGCAGGCCCTGATCCGTGAAAGAGATGCCATTATCGATTGTTCTTCCGATGGAATTTTTGTTTGCGATGGAGACGCTACCATCCTGAGGGTCAACCCTGCTTCAGCCCGGATCAACAATGCTCCGGTAGATCGCCTGATTGGTCGGCCCTATCTGGAGGTCGCCGAAGAAGGACTGGTCATTCTCCCTTCAGCAGCACTAGAAGCCATCAAAACGCGAGCCCAGACCAGCCTGCTGCAGGTCAATCGTCTTGGACGCAAATTGATCTCTACCGCTACCCCGGTGTTCAACCCTGAAGGAGATCTTTATCGCGTCGTGGTCAGTGAACGGGATATTACTGAGATAGACCGCCTACAACACGATCTTGAAGAGCAACAGGCCCTGGGCGATCAGTTTCGCCATCAGGTTCTGGAACTGCAGCAAAAGCAGCTGGCCGATCTGCATATCATTGCAGAGAGCTCGCAGATGCTACAGACGATAAAACAGGCCTACAAGCTGAGTGAAGTCGACTCAACAGTGCTGATTCTCGGTGAATCCGGCGTTGGCAAAGGCCTGATTGCCGACCTCATCCACCAGAATTCACGACGCTCTGACTCCCCGATTATAAAACTTAACTGCGGTGCCATTCCCGATTCACTCATCGAAGCCGAACTGTTCGGCTATGAGAAAGGCGCCTTTACCGGAGCGGTCAGCAACAAACCGGGGCTGCTGGAAATAGCCGATGGTGGTACTCTATTCCTCGATGAAATTGCTGAACTCCCCCAGGGGTCACAGGTCAAGCTGCTACGTTTCATGGAAGATGGCATGATCACGCGATTAGGGAGTACCAAAAGTAAAAAGGTCAATGTGCGTATTCTCGCGGCAACCAATCGGGACCTTGACCAGATGATCAGTAACGGACAGTTTCGCAGGGATCTCTACTATCGTCTCAGCGTTATTCCTGTGACCATCCCGCCCCTGCGCGAACGGCGGGAATGCCTGGTACCGATGATCACCGGCTTTATCAAGCGTTTTTCAAAACAGACCGGCAAGACCCGACGTTTAAGCCCTGCAGCACTTGACCTGATGACTGGCTACAGTTATCCAGGAAATGTCAGAGAACTGATGAATATTTGTGAGCGCTTAGTCGTTATGGCGGATAATGATCTGATCGACGTCAATGAATTACCTCACAACGTAATCAGCAGCAGTGACAGCGAACCGAGTGTTTTCTATACCGACTGGCCTGCGGAGATGACCCTTGAGCAGATCCTTGAAAGTGTCGAGCGACATGTCATTTTGACGACAGCCCAGCATTATCATAAACAGCAGGATATTGCCCTGCAGCTGGGCATGAGCCAACCCACCGTTGCCCGCAAACTGAACAAATATGGAATCGCTCAGCATTACGGATGGCGGATCAGGCACTTACAGGATGAGGTCTGAAACATGTCAGCGACACCAACACCCCTTTATCAAAAGATTTACGCGCTGACCCGTTCCATCCCCTGCGGATTTGTCAGCAGCTACGGGGCACTGGCCAGAAAGGTCGGGACCAGCGCAAGAACGGTAGGTTTTGCCATGGCCGCCCTGCAACCAGGCCACAACGTTCCCTGGCAGCGGGTTATCAACAGTAAGGGGGAGATCAGCCCACGCCGTGACGGCGACGGCAATCTTTTGCAACGCATCCTGCTGGAACAGGAAGGGATTGTTTTTGACCATCTGGGGCGGGTCGACCTACGGCGCTACGGCTGGACATTTGCTGACGCCCCGTCAGCATCAGACACGTCACCAGGATCAGAGCCATAGCAATCAGGCCACTGCCCAGCCATACAACTCCGGGCCACCCCCAGGTTGAGAAAAAGAAGCCGCCACCGGTTCCAGACACACTCGATCCAAGGTAATAAAACAGTAAATACAATGATGATGCCTGAGCCCGCGCCTGCCCGGCCATGACTCCGACCCATGACGATGCCACGGCGTGGACGCCGAAAAAGCCCACCGTAATAACGACAATACCAACAATTATAAGAGCCAGCTGACTGAAGGCCGTCAGCAATAGACCGCTCAGCATGATCCCCAGGCAGGAAAAGAGCAACGGCACCCGCCCATGGCGATCCATGAGCTTACCCGCCACTCCGGAACTGAAACCACCCAAGGCATAGGCAAGGAAGATCAAGGCCACATGGGTCTGACTTAACCCATATTCAGGCCGCAACAGCCGAAACGTCACATAATTGTACAGGGTGACAAAACAACCCATGAACAAAAAGGCCAGGAAATACAGTTTCAGGAGCCCCGGATGACGTAGATGCCCAACCAGTGAAGCACTCAGACTGAACAAATTCGCCGAACGTTTCTCAAAGTTGCGTGACTTGGGTAACAGCACCACAAACAGCACCGCCAGCAGCAGACTTAATAGACCGATAACGGCAATCGCGATTCGCCAGTTCCAGATATCGGCAAAAATCACCGTCAGAATACGCCCGGTCATACCACCAAATGCATTACCGGCAATATACAGCCCCATGGCACTGCCAATGGCCCGCGGATCAATCTCATCATTGAGATATGCCATTGCTACAGCAGGCACTCCGGCAAGAATCGTCCCCTGGGCCAGACGAATTGCCAGCAGCAGCGGATACGGCAGCGGAAAGGCGCTGACAACGGCCAGCAGTGCCGCAAGCACAACGGCAACAGCCATCATCCCACGCCGCCCCAGCACATCGGAAAGGGACCCGCTGATCGGCAGAGTTAAGGCCAGGGAAAAGGTGGCAAAAGATAAACTCAGGCTTGCCACAGTCGGCGATATGCCGAATTCTTCGACCAGATTTGGAAACAGGGGCTGAAACATGTAGATGGTGGAAAAGGTCACAAACCCGGCAAAAAACAGGGCCAGATTCGCCCGCCAATACTCTCTGCTCCCTTTCAGTATATGTGTTTCCCGCGTCATACTGCACCACCCTTTAGTGACTTCGTCACGAAATGAATTAAATGAGCTATTCACTGTAGCGCAGCGACAATTATAATAAAAATATATTGTTATTATGAAAATCATAATAATATATTATGGCAAAGGTCAGAAACTCCCCATTGAAACGATTCCCCTCTCCTTGGGGAGAGGGTGGCGCGTAGCGCCGAGTGAGGGGAAAGCCCACAACATCCCCCCCTCATCCGCCTCCGGCACCTTCTCCCTCAGGGAGAAGGGAAACGTTCGCCAACCTACCGACAGGAACAACGTAATGGATTTACGCCAACTACAGGTTTTTGTTGAGATCGTCACGCAAGGGAACTTTACCAGAGCTGCGGAAAGACTGCACATCGCCCAGCCAGCCGTCAGTATGACGATCCGTAAGCTGGAAGAAGAGCTCGACCTGGTATTGCTCAACCGTACAGAGAAGCAGGTCTCCCTGACGACTGAGGGGGAAACGCTGTTGAAACATGCCGAACGGATTCTTGATGATTTCAGCATCGCAGCCACCGAGATGGCTGAGTTAAAGGAACTCACCCGAGGTGAAGTACGGATCGGCATCTCCCCAATGATGAGTGCCTATTACTTCCCCCACATCATTGGAGCATTTCGAGAACGATTTCCTGAATTGAGCCTGGTTGTCAACGGGGAAGGAGCGGGTCGAGTCCAGCGTATGATCGTCAAAGGGGAGCTGGATATGGGGGTTATCGCCAAACCTGAGCGGGTGGAGGGGATCGATTATCAGCATTTTCTGCGTGAGGAGATTGTGGCCTGCCTTCCGGCCAACCACCCTTGTGCCGGAAACAGCAACATCAGCATGCGCGAGTTTTTACACCACCCCCTGATTCTATTCAAAGAGGGGTATTACATGCGTGAACTGATCGATGGTTTTCTCGTCGAAGAAAAGTTGCGGCCCAACATCGTCTTCGAGACCAACCTGTTTACCCTGGTGCGCACTCTGATCAAACAGCAGCTGGGCAGCTCCACCTTTCTGCGCATGGCCGTAACCGATGCACCGGATATGGCCGTACTCCCTTTTGACCCGCCACTCTATATCGACTTGTTTATCGCCTGGAAATCTCAGCGTTACCTTTCCCGCGCCAATCGGGCCTTTATCGAGGTTCTATTGGAGCAGGCTGAACACTCGCCGGAAAGAGGACGTGAGATCAGATAAAAATACATAACAGCCCGGCAGCGACAAGCAGTAATCTCTTCAGCGTTTTCCCCGGAGCAATGATACCGAAGGATATGGCACCAAGACCGACAGCAAGTTTCACAAATGCCAGTATAGCCAAGAACGGGGTGGTGAGCAGATGGATCAGGGCCGGATTAGCCACCATCCCCAGGGGAATAAGGTAAAGGCCAATTCCCAGGGTCATGGCACAGAGGGCAATTTTAAGCCAGTTTTCACCAACCATGCCGGAGGCAATAAACACCGCCCCGCACACCGGCGGCGTAATGGTCGACAGTAAGGCAAACCAGAAAACGAACAGATGCGCAATCAGGATCGGTACGCCCAACTCCTGCAGCGCCGGACCAGCGACAGAAACACAGATCACATACGCCGCCGTAGTCGGAACTTCCATCCCCAACACCATACAGGCAAGCCCGGTCAGCAATAAAGCCGGCCACAGGTTGTGCCCCGAACCGGAAAGAATCAGCGAGGTGATTTTCACGCCAAGACCGGTTTGCCCCAGAACACCAATCACAATACTGGCACACAGAATAATGGAGGCGATAGTCGAAATCTGTTTACCGCTGTTCAGGCCGACATCGCATAGGCGCTCCAGGGTTCGCCGCCAAGACAGTTTGAAATTGACATCGACAAACAGCAAAATAAAAGCAATCAGTATCGCCACACTGGCTGCATATTGAGGGGTGTAGCCACCATTGAACATACGCTCCAAAAGGACCGCAAAAGGAACCAGAAAAAATAAGGCGGTAATGACCACAGCCTGGCGGGATGGTAAATTCTCCGATTCCACACTTTTCAAATTATAGCGCCGCGCATAGGCGTTAATTCCAACCCAAACAGTCAAAAAATAGAGAATGGCCGGTAGTAGAGCAGCACCCATGATCCCGTTGTAAGGCACACCTGTCAATTCAACCATAACGAAGGCACCAGCGCCCATCAACGGTGGCATAATCTGCCCACCGGAGGAGGCCACGGCTTCAACAGCGCCAGCCAACGCCTTGGGATACCCAAGACGAGTCATGGCAGGCAGGGTGATGGCACCGGTAGAAGCTACATTGGCAGAAGCGGAACCGGATATGGACCCAAACAGGGCCGAGGACAATACAGATACCTTGGCCGCGCCCCCATTCAGGCGTCCGGCCACAGCGGTCGCAAGATTCATGAACCCCTGCCCTGCTTCGCCGGCATTAAGCACCGCACCCATAATGACAAAGATGGCCACAATCTCAACCGAAACCCCGGTCAACTGTCCCCACAGACCACCTTCAGCGATGGTTAGGGTCCCTAGAAAACTGCGTAACGGCAGACCGGGATAACCAAACTCACCGGGAATATAATGGCCAAACAGTCCATACAGCAAACTAATCAGCGCCACCGTCGGTAATGGCCAACTGATACTGCGGCGAGCCATTTCCAGCACGGCAACCAGCAGGATACCAGCCATAGCAACCTGCCCAGTGCTATACAGAGAACCATACTGATCAGCCAGCAGTTCCTCATTGAAAACAAGGAAGCCACAACAGCCGATAACGGTAACGGTCAAAACCCAGCCAATAATGCGGGACGTTTTTGAGCGGGCGACAAACACCAGGGTCCAGGGGGCAGCCAGCGCCATATGGATCGGTCGGCTGATCAGGTGCGGGATCATACCGCTGAAAACAAGAAACAGATGGAAAACAATAGAAACGGCACCGAGGCCGAACCAGAGCCACAGCCTCGGTGCGTTGTGTTGCGAATCAGTCATAGAAATAAATCACAAAAAAGTAATTAAAATAATCTGGATATGCGCAGAATAAATCTTCCAGCGCTTCTGCAAATCACAAAAGCTCAGCAGGGACTGAAATACCCTTCTCTTTATAGTAGCGCAGCGCCCCCGGGTGCAGCTTGCCGTAAACATTAACCAACAGATCGGCATTCACCCCGCCCCACCAAGCGTTGGCCACCGCCATTTTTTCCTTCTGCTCCCAGAAGGCCTTGGTCAACTGGTAGGCAATGTCATCGCTCATGGCGGTAGTTGCATAAGCAATAACCGGCAAAGAGGTTGTCGTGACCGGGTAATCAACCCCAGAATAGGTACCGGCAGGAATCAGCAGGCGAGCCTGCTTGGTCAGGGCCAGTTGTTCATCGGTCAGGGACAGCAGGTTGATACCAGTACCGGCAGCCGCTTCAACAACATTCGGTGCCGGGTAGGAGCCCGACGTGGCAAAACCGTCTATCTGGCGATTTTTCATGGCCTGAACAGCACTCCCCAGTTCCACATTGGCCAGGATGACTTTCCCTTCAAGGCCAAACAGTTTGAAATATTTTTCCGCCTCACGGGCACCGAACGACCCCTTGCCAATCAGCATTTTTTTCCCGTCGAGATCGGCAAAGGTTTTGATACCGCTGTCCGCACGCACGACAAAATGCATGGTCAGCCCCGGAATCGGAAACAGGGCACGGACTTCCTGATATTTGGCCGTATTATCATTGGCAAATTTACCTTCGGCAGCCTGTGCCTGCTTGACCAAAGCAGGAGGCGTCGTAAATACATAGTTTCCACTACGCACCTGCACTTCTTTGACATTCTGCAGCGACCCCTGACTTTCTTCAACGGTGACAATCACATCGCCATTGGTTCCGGCCTTGATCGCCTCGGCAATCTGAACCGCCATCTGATAGTAAGAGGAACTCGTCTTTGCAGATTTATAAGTCACCCTGGTTTCAGCATGAACCCACGCCACACTTAACAAGCAGACCAGCCCGACAGCAACGACAACTTTGAACAATCTCATCAGGACCTCCATTTCATTCTGGTTGATATTAGGACAATCAGGATTTTTGTTCCTACATACCGAAAATCAAGGCAACTTATTAAAAACGCGCCAAAAGTGCCAGCAAACAGGCTCCAACGATAGCCGTTATTCTTGCTTATTTCAAACAAAAATAGGACTAAAGCAGTCAGCAAAATGCTTTCTTTCGACTGCATTCGCTTATCTGTCAAACAATTCCGGATCAGACTATTAGAGGAGAACGAAAAACGTCTTGAAAGACTCAATAATAAAGGGCGATACCATGGCTCTTTATTATTGAGGCTAGGGAGAGGAAAAGCCAGTCCGTGAAACTTACACCACTCAGTAAAATATCAGGGGATGCTGAATCTTTACCAGATCAATCAGGCCAAAAGAAGAAGCCCCGCCGGGCGCCGTCATGTTGACGGTCTGCTCCCAATTGAAGTCCAACCACATGGCTGGCTGGTAGTTTTCATTCTTTTTAGTCATCTCGCTATTAATCTCAGAACGAAAGGGATGAAAAGGTGAATCTTTTGCGTTAACGCTATTCTTTACTCTTGACGCCCGGGGGCCTGATAAGTATTAGCTGTGATTTTCAAAGACCCTTCCCATTTCAAAATCAATGTACCTATGTAGACGAACCTCTTTCCCATTTTTCATTTTCACACGGCATGTGCATAGGAATGGACCATATGCAGATGTTGAAATACCAATAAGCCCGTTTTTCTCAGTTTCTTTATAGACCTTATTGCCCCAGTAAGAACCAAGAAAGAACTCTGCATATTCAATATCACTAAATAGTTCTGATTTGTGCCTGACCAAATAGATAAAAATATCAAAATCGTGGCCGCGCTTATTTGATGGCTCTATGACGTGAGCTAGGAACAAGCCATTGTTTGAATTGTATAAACCGTCACGCTCTTTTGACCAATCATCTTCTTGTTGTGAAGGGGCTTTACTAGGCGTGACTTTCTCAAGTGCCTTCAAATCTTGGCCTAGTTCAACAGGACCGGCTTTGAATGAGCTCCCTGATGCAACTCGTTGCTTAATGGCCTCAAACAAGCCCGATAACTGAGACGCAAACTTGCGCACGAAATAGACGATTAAGCCGATCCAGGCCAGTGTTTGCAGTAAAGGCACCCAATCTTTCATTTAGCCTCCGTTTTCAAACAGCTAACGAGTCTGTAGGAAAACCTCCCTGAGAAAAAGGACAATTAAAAGTAGCTTTCATATTTCCCCTCAGATCGATTTTCTCGTTTAAGTTAATGGTTTTGCAGCCCTTAAAATACATGTATTTTTCAATTCCTGATGTTGTCTACAGCCTCAACGGTGAAATAACCGGTGGCCGACGCCGTTACAGCCAAGTAGCTCTCTTGCGAATTTCGGCTACCGTTGTCCCATCCGGTTGATCTACTATTATCCTTATCACATCAACAAAGAGGACTCCTCCCTGTCATAATCACTGTAATTCGGACAGTGAACCTACGAGCGTGATCCGGACAGATCCGCCAATTTTTTGCCTGATCAAGGAGGAGCCCACATGAAGAATATCATAAAGACTGCTCAAGAAAATCATTCTGTTGCGATTCTGGCCTTCGATGTCAGTAAAAAGACTCTCAACATGGCAACGAAAATTACTGGGCGATTAACCGACCATGAGTTTCGTAACTCAACACCGGATATTGAAAAAGAGCTTATCGCCTGGAAGCACCGTGCTCACATGGCTGGTTCCTCACAACTTTGTGTTGTCTGTGAACCAACGGGCTGTTATCACACGACCTTGCTGGCGACAGCGCACCGACTGGGCTTATAAACCGCCTGGGTATCCGGCGAAACCGTATTTAAAATGCGGGCTATCGAAACCAATGATTCCGGTAAAACGGATCTCAAAGACCCGCATGTCATTCATACCCTGGCAAGCATGGGTAAAACGCTCATCTGTCGCCATTATGAGGAGACCTATGCCTTGCTGAGGCAATGGCATGTTCTCTATGAGCAAACAGATGTCGAGTGCGTACGGGCGAAATGCCTGCTTTCTACTCAACTAAAAGTCCTGTTTCCCGATTACGACTTCCAAAAGGACTTCCTCTACACCCGTTCAGGTACAGCACTGGTTGATCTTTATGGTATGAACCCGTTGCGCATCGTTGCCGAGAGCAAAGAATGCTTTTGCCAGCGGATGAAACAGGTTGTACCTCGTATTCACCGTAGCACTCTGGACAGGCTCTACAGCCAGGTCCAGAGTTCAATCAGAAATCAAAGCAATACGCGACTGGTTGAGATTCAACAATGGCGCTTCCGACAATTATGGGACGATTGTCAGCGGCATCAGCAGCGTAAAGACGGAGCGAAACAGCATATGGAAGCTCTCTACGTGGAGCTGTGCCAGTTTGATCCCCAGTTGCCACAACAGCAGCCCGAGGTCATTACGACTTTCCATTTGGCACGCATCGTGGCCGAAACTGGCCCGGTCAGTGACTTTGATACTCTACGCAAATTCATGCGCTATGCCGGTTTGAATTTACGTGAGAAGCAAAGCGGAACCTATCGCGGTAAAAACAAGCTGAGTAAAAAGGGACGCAGCCTGTTACGTAAGGTTCTCAGTTTGATTGTCCTTCCTCTTGTGAAGAAGAAAGGACTTTACGGGCCGTACTACCACAACAAAAAAGCTCACGGTATGTCAGGAACCAAGGCCATGACCGCCGTGATGCGGAAATTCTTAAAGTTATTCTATGGGTGGTACAAGTCGGGTGGTCATTTTGACCGCGATCGTGTTTTTGCCTGCGAAAGTCAGTACCAATGTGCCGCTTAGTACGGATCTATTAAACGAGAGTATTTCGTAATCCTTTTCGCATCAAGATGATCGCAATTTAATTGTCACTGCCAAGCAGATGATCAGGTTAATCGTCACCGTCACTTGATGCGAACCCGTTTAAAACATGGCCAATAAGGTAGACCCGCTCTCAGATTGAAGAGCCCAAGAGACATTATCGCCAGTTTTAAACACACATAACTCTTTTGAGGGAGAATTATGTCTTCTGCTGTGAAAGATCACTTGATTTGTCTAAAGACATTATTTTGTTGTGCCTTGTTCCTTAGAAATAACAAGTGCCCGAATCTCATTTTCAGCATTTTGACCCAACCCATACTTCCAAGAGGAAAACGGATTCATAATTATTGCTACCCATCCCATCATAGATGTTACTTTTACTTCCCCGATTTCTGTGGAATCAAATGAAACGGAGTAGCGTTCAACGCAATGTGTTGGAATGATGCCTAGAGTCATAATCGTAAGCATTGGCTCAAAACAATTGGCACCTTGGGGAATTTTAGTTCTTATCCTTTCAACAGTTATCGTTTCATGATTGCTAGGTAAAGTGCCGAGTGGTTCCAAAGGAACTACCTTGTATGTAGCGCACCCCGTAATAAAGAGGACCAGTGAAAAAGACAGTAATATTTTGTACATATGATTCCTATGTCGATATTCTCTGCAGCACAACGCCCGGCTCACGCGCCGGTTTGGTGCCGCGAAGCGGCGGAAAATCGGTCGCCGTACAGCCGACTGTTAGCTTAGAAGTTATCTATAATGTGCTGAGCTAGTTTATCGTACTCATCTGCCATTTCGCCCATTAAGGTAATTTGATTATGAGCCCATTGCCCTCTGCCTCGAAGTGCATTTGTTGGCCGAAACTCCGACAAATAGCGGATAGGTACATTTTGGATAATGCTATCAGGGGCCATGACATTGAGATCTTCAATGCCGGCAACGGGTTCAATGTCAACAAAGTCTGGAACAGCGTCGTACGCATTAATATTTCCTAGTTGAGGAATCATATCATCCCGAATTGATTGGCTAATTGATCGATGGTGCTCGGCATCAGCACCAACCTCTCGCTTAACACCGTCCCGCCGTCTTGTGTCAAAGCCATTAAAAATCCAACCACCAAACTTGGGCACACCCTTTTGACTAATTACTGTATCACGAGGATTTCCCTCTAAATATCTTTCTTTACCCTGCTCCCAATCTCGAATAAATGAAGGCAGCATCTCGCCAATAAGCCCCACACAATATGCCGAAAAAAGATCCGGGGTGCACGGTACTAAAAAGTAATCTGAACAATAGAGAGCCGAGCGAACTAATGTATTGAATGATGGAGGAAGATCGATTAGCACATATTCATATTCCACATCGTTATTTTTGGCCGCCTCTTGAGCAATTAGTGATGGCAGTATGAAACGATATAAACCAGAACCGCTAATAACATCTGTACCAACATTCAATATATCGGAAAATGTGTTTAACCAAAAATCACCGGGGGCAAGATGAAGCAAACCATTTCTGGGTTCTGTCTTAGGTGAAAAAGTATAAACCTCGCCCATTCGATTTTGCTGAATATATGGCAAAGCGAACGCCTTTATTGTCTTTCCAAAGGGGTGGTCATCAGTTGATTCTAAGAGTTCAGAAAACTCCTGATCACCCAAACAAGCGATTGACAGATTGCACTGTGGGTCAAAATCTATCAACAGTACATTGTGATTCTTATCTGCAAGAGCTACGGCTAGGTTCCAGGTGATGGAGGTTTTTCCGACTCCACCTTTATTGTTAAATACGGACACTGTTTTTGTCATTCATCTACCCTTTCTAAATTTGTAGAACCGAAGCTAACGCCAGCCATAACCGGCAGCAAAAAGCTGCATAGCGAGGAACGAGCGACGCAGCTTTTTGATATCCGAGTTTATGACATTGTTATGCATTACTTCGCCCTATTTTCAAGTGAGTTCTCAACTTGACTAGAGACAAACAGCCGCTTGGGTGTACGCTCGAAGAAGCGCATGTGATAAGTTGAAGAGCCCTTAGGCCTAACTCGTACCCACTGATCACTCAACTCTGAATCATCAAAAAGCGCTGGAAAATTTGGATTAATTTCAGTTGCATCTATGTTGATATCTGATTCTGTAATTTCCTGCAGCTTGTAGCCATTAGAATAGATATGAATCGCTTTAATTTTCTCGGCGAAGGATCGGTTAACAAATGGAAGAAACATGGTATCGTCAAGATCTCTGATGCTAATTACAGGAAAAAAGCGAATAAAGTTACATTTGCTGTAACTGATTGGCATGAACTCAACTTCATCCCTTCCTATAGAAGAGCCCGAACCAACTTGATTCCATTTTTCAGTTTCTTCGTCATGTTCGCTTGATTCATTATCGTTATCTTTAAAATTTATGTACTGCTCCCACTGACCGCTTCCAATACCGTATTTTATCCCTGATTGTTGTGAGCTAAAATCTGTATCAATGTCATTTCTCATGCGATTAGACTTATCAGATGCCCCGAACAACACTGATAATATTTTGTGCTTCGGCTCTTTTAGAGTGAGATAACAAAATGCCCTGAAATGTCCAATTTCATCTCCAGAGTATTTTTTCTTTAGCTCAAACGAAATGGTTAAGCTTGTAATAGGATCGCTGGACTCCTGTAAAAACAATACTCGATTTAAAGTGCCCTCGATCTTTTGAAAGCCGGATGAAATGACAGATTGAATATCATCACCCCAGCGCGAGAAAAAGCTAGCTTGCTCTTCTTCGGAAAGATGTATATTTAAATATTGAAACCTAATAGAGAAGCCATCAGGACTATCCAGAGCTATTCGCAGGCGTTCACGATCAAAAATATCGCAATTTAAGATCCCTTCTTTTTTTGCCTGTGTGATCAGCGAGTCTTTTTCACCAATCGTTAAATTGATGTTTGTAAAAAAGACAAACGCCTTCAATTTGGGTTCTGCGGAAATTGCACTCTCAAGATCATCAGAGAACTTGTTCTTTATTTTCTTTTTTTGTTCTTCTGAATCATTTGCTTGATTTACGAAGCCAACGGCACCAAAAGCAGTTAGCTCGTCTCGAAAAATTGCTTGAATATCCCGCCCACCGTCTGGGCCGCCACGCGGATGCCTAGGCCTGACGTCCGTAAATCTCTTGTCTGTTGCAAGAACTGCTCTACACATCTGCTCTCTATGGAGCTGATTTGTATCCAAATAGCTCTTGAGCTTTTCATCCGTTTGATAGGGCAAATTGTTTCTCCGTGCTTTTTACTGCATAACGAATTAAGGGTTTTTGCGACGCGCAGCCGTCGTAAAAACGCCTGTTGGACTAAACCCCTCCGTTTAGATGACCTATGGATTTTTAAAGAGATGTCGGTGGGGAATAAAGGGTAAGCCTAGCGGGAATAAGGCTGTTTAGCAATGGATATTGCGACAAACGGTGGCATTTCGAGTGGAAAATTTTCCCTGAAGCCCCTGGGTCACAGTGCATGAGTGTGTTTTTTCGCGTTTCAGACGCACCTCGCCGCCTCCCTCGTCTCCCGCCTGTCGTTGCCTGATCGATTCTACCGTCATATTTGATCCTTATCCCGGCGGGCCGCGATTGGCGCGGGGAATCCAGCTGATAATCAGCATCAGGCCTTCCGCGCATTTAGGACAGGCTGATGGATGCGGTCCGCCACCTGTTTCGGCTGTTTTAGTTTCCGTTTCTATCTGTCGGCTTTCTTCCTGAAGAGACAGTCCCCATTGCACATGTCGCAGCCGGGTTTTGTTGCGCGGACTAAACAGTCCGTAGTAACGCACCTTGTGAAAGCCTCGCGGGAGCACATGCTGAAGGAAACGACGCAGGAATTCTTCACCGGGCAGGGAAATTCTTTTCCAGTGGTTGTCTCGTGAATCCTTGTATGTGAAGGAGACCTGTTCCTTATTGACGCCAAGGATATGACTGTTGCCAATGGCGATACGATGAACATAGCGTCCCAGATAGTCGAGCAGATTCTTGCTTCCCTGAACGGCGGGTTTGCAGTAAACCACCCAGCTCTTCTTCCAGACGGATTCAGGAAAGGGTTCGTCGGGGCAGGCGGTACGCGCCAGAGCCATGAATCTGGCGCGAAACAGTTGTGAGAGGGCCGCGACCGGAATCAGATATTTCTTCCGGGCTGAGCACCAGTCTCCGTTGTTCGTCAGGCCGCCACCGGTGACCAGGCAATGGACATGGGGGTGATAGTGCAGTTGCCGGGTCCAGGTGTGCAACACCGCGAGGCTGCCGATCTCGCCGCCAACATAACGCGGGTCTGAGCACAAGGTGTGCAGGGCTTCCGCCGCAGCCTTAAAAAGAACGGCGTAAAGCGCTTTCTGTTGGCGGCGAACGATAGGTTGCAGTTCTTCCGGCAGGGTAAATACGACATGAAAATAGGGAATTGGCAACAGCTCCATCTGGCGTTTGTCCAGCCAGCGGCGACGGTCGCCGGTGTGACACTGCGGGCAGCTGCGATTGTGGCAGGAATGGTAGGTATAACGCTGGTGTCCGCAATGATCACACTGCGCCAGGTGACCGCCGAAAACTTCCGTGCGGCAGGCACCGATATCACTCAGGGCGCGTAGATGGCTCGGCGGCATCCGCTTGCCATACTGGGCGCAATAGTCTGGGCCGAAGGTGCGGACGATCTTCGCCAGATCCGCCAACAGGCGAATCTGGCTAAAGATCGTTCATCAGCTCGTCAAGAGATCCACTCAGGCGCTTCAACACTGCTTTCGTGACATGGGTGTAGATGGTGGTGGTTTTGGGCGAGGAATGCCCCAGCAACAACTGGATTACCCGCAGATCGACACCCTGCTCCAGCAGATGAGTAGCGTAACTGTGGCGCAGGGTACGGACTGATGCCTGTTTCTTCACGTCGCTAAACTCCAGAGCCAGCTTGAAGGATTTCTGCGGCAATGACGGGCTGACTGGGCCCTGTCCATCCGACGAAGGAAACAGCCAAGGTCCCGACAACTTCTGTTCTCTCCAGTATCGCCGCAATTTCTCCAATATTCCGTGAGGTAAAGGAACGGAGCGGTCTTTTCCGCCTTTGCTGTCGCGCACCCAGAGCAATAGGCGCTCGCTATCGATATCCTTGACGCGCGCGTTCAGCCCCTCAGACAGGCGCAGACCACAGGCGTAGATCAGCGTCAGCAGCATGTGAGCTTTCGGGTTCCGGACCAAACTCAGAATAGTCCGCACTTCGGCGACGGAGAGCACATCCGGCAGCTTAAGACGTTTGCGCGGTTTGACCAGATCGAGTACCGGCAATTCTCGCCCCAAAGTTTTTTCGTAGAAGAATTTGACGCCGGACAGATATTGCCTGACGGTGCTGCTTGAGGCTTGTCTGTCATTGATCAGATAGAGAAAATAACGCCGGATGTCTTCGTCATCCAGCAGATCCGGCGAGCGCTTATAATATCGCGCCAGCAAACTGACCGCCGCGATATAACTCTCTTGCGTCCGTTTAGCGTAACCGTGAAGTTGCAAATCCTGAATCATTCTGCGTCTAAGTTCCGTCATGACATCCTCCTTGGGTGAGGAGTGATCTCATAACGGTAGCAACATAAACAGGATGAATAAGAATAAGAAAAGACAGCCGAACAGCTGCCTTTTAAGATACCGCGTAGCGGTTTAGTTCAACTACAATGAGGAGGTCTGTATAAACCTGTAAATAAAGACACAAACCTGCCTGCCTATATCATTATTAGATTTTTATCAAATTTTCTAAGTATTCACCATACCTGATTTTATTCAGTGTAGTGTGGATTTTTTATCAAAGTTAGACAGATCTGCCTATACAGGCTTCAAGCGACCAGTGGAAGGCGAATTTCAAAACTTAGACCTTATATTTGATAATCGCCGGACGCCGGTGAAAACCTCCCCTTTTCAAAAAAATCCTGTTTGTTGAACAAAGCATCTTCTGCTTTGCTATAATTTTTCAGAGTCTGTTAAACGGGACCTTACCGATCAATTAAAACAAACTGCGTAAATCCTTTGCCCCCTTTAGGAGATCCTTAATGAACTTCAATAACCTGCCAGTATGGATACGTTTGGGGGGCAGTTTCAGCATTCTGCTGTTGCTGCTGTTAGTTGCCGGAGGAACCGGTTACTGGGCAACGAGTTCGCTTTCCGACCAGATCATCTCGACTTTGCGGTCGGACGGTGCCATCTCCGATCACATTGCCGAGGCATCCAGCCATGCCCTCGGCTTGCGCCGTTACGAAAAGGACATCTTTCTCAACATCGACAAGAGCGAGAAGGTCGCCAACTACTTTAAGGAATGGCAAGAAGAATACAGCAAGCTGACTGAGCAGATTACCGCACTGGCAAAAGTTGTCTATTTGCCGGAAGAACAGGACGCGGCAAAAAAAATGGCCAGCGGTGCTCAAGAATATAAACAGGGTTTTGAGGGGATCTATCGGCAGATCCAAGCCGGTGCCATCACCACTCCGCAGGACGGCAACAAGGCCATGGGGCCGCTGAAAGAATCGATTCGTAATCTAATAGACAGCGCCGCACTGATACACATCGCCAGCGTCGAACGAATGCACAGTATTGAAAGTAATGTATCCGCAACTGCGACCCGTTCATCGACCGCCATCGGCATTGCCGTACTGGTTTCAATCTTCGTCATGCTGATCATGGCCTTCTTCACCACCCGCAGTATCACCCATCCGCTGCGCATGGTCGGAGATATGCTGAATGATCTCGGCCAAGGAGACCTTGGTCGTCGGCTGCACATGGCTCGCAGGGACGAACTCGGAGAAATGGCACGAACCCTCGATGCCTTTGCCAATAACCTGCAGGAGGAGGTTGTCACCGCTTTTAACAAGATCGCCGACGGCGACCTGACCTTTGTTGCCACTGGTCTCATTAAGGAACCGCTGGCCAGGGCCAACGCCTCGCTGGCCGATGTCGTCTCGCAGATTCAGTCGGCCGGACATCAGATCGACTCCGCCAGCAGCCATTTGGCTGACTCAAGCCAGACCCTCTCCCAGGGGGCGACCGAAACCGCCGCTTCGCTCGAAGAGATCAGCAGCTCGATGAACGAGATGGCCGCCCAGACCAAGACCAGCGCCGAAAACGCCAATACCGCAAACAAATTGGCAGACGAGGCGAGCAAAGCGGCCGGTGTCGGTGGCAGGCAGATGGATGCCATGGTTGCGGCTATGCAGGAGATCAATGTATCGGGACAGAACATTAGTAAAATCATCAAGACCATCGACGAGATTGCCTTCCAGACCAACCTGCTTGCCCTAAACGCCGCCGTCGAGGCTGCGAGAGCCGGCCAGCACGGCAAAGGCTTCGCCGTGGTCGCCGAGGAGGTCCGCAACCTAGCTGCTCGCAGCGCCAAGGCCGCCAGAGAGACCGCCGAGCTGATCGAGGGCTCGGTGCAAAAGACCGAGAACGGCACTCAGATCGCCGAACAGACCGCCAAGGCCCTGCAGGAGATCGTCGGTTCCATCGCCAAGGTGACCGATCTGGTCGGCGAGATCGCCGCAGCCGCCAACGAACAGGCGCAGGGGATAGCCCAGGTCAACCTGGGACTAGGACAGATCGACCAGGGAGTGCAGCAGAACACCGCCACCGCCGAAGAATCAGCAGCCGCAGCCGAAGAACTCTCTAGCCAGGCGGCTCACCTGCAGCACATGTTGAACCGCTTCATTCTGGCAGGAGGCAGTAATTACATTGCTCCGCCGCGGATAGCGTCGCCGGCCAAAAAACCGGTAGGCCCGGCCACAATGCAGGCCAACCTCTCTTGGGGAGAGTCCCCTGGCCAAAACCAAGCCTGACATCGCTCTGGATGACGATGAGTTTGGCAAATACTAAGCGCTGGACGCATCCGATCCGGAATTGGAATCTGACGTTGGCTCAGCTGACGATCCATTTCCCCGGACGGCTGGAAAAACACCTCAGCTTATGAAGCTGACACAGATTTTTGAACACCCTCCCACCCTACCTCCAGCGTCGGAGACGCTGGTTACAATCCTCAATTGACACGACTCAAACTACAACCATCCTTTAGAAATTAAATATTTATCAGGAATACGCAATTCTAATTCTCTACGTATTTCCTTAATAAAATTATTCATATCTGTCCCAGAATAACATGCTTATCATTAGAAAGACTAACAAATTTCCCAGAGCCAACATCTACAGAAAAACCAATAATATCCAATTCATAGTTAAAAAGTACAAATAAGTAATCGTACGAAATGAATTTTATTTTGAATGCCCAATGACCAGGCTCTTCCACAACATCAAACACCTCGATACTTTTTGATCTTTCCCCGAAAATATTTTTAATAGATTTAGCTATTTCAACTCTAATTTTTTTAAATTCATCTAGTTGCATACCAATAGTCTCCTTTTTTTTCTAAAAAAGCATAATTGTGTTCATTTTGTAAGTAGTCCCACTCCCATTTCAAAGCGCACTCACCATATTCTTCTGGATGATGAGAAAATCTTATCACTTTATTTGAGCTTACTGCATCATCCAACGCAGGAATGTTAAACAAATCAAACATATTGCGCCCTGCTTGATCTAATCCATAGGAGGATGTTATGTCATCCCATTTGGTCCCTAAGCTAAAGTAGCTTGTATCTTTTGCTTTTACTGTATACGAACCGTTCCCAGGGATGCTCCAATTCTTACTACCATCTGCAGCAATGCTCGGTTCATATTTACCTAAGGTCATCGTATCGGATAGAGGATTAATAATACTTTCTGACCTCAGTTGACTATATTCTTTTAGTGGTATAACACCATTAACTTTCCCATTTTTCAAAACAATACCTGAGGGCTCAACACTTGCTGGCGTCTCAACAACATCCACTGTTGAGCCTATAGCCACCTGCCTCTTCGCCAGCGTCCTCCGGCTACTGCCACGAACACTATTCTCTACCCCTTCATCCAGCATCTTACCAATTTTAAGCCCCAACTCATCACCAACTTTGGCGAACTGGGTGTTGATCTGGCCTTTGACGGTTTGCAGGCTGTTCAGGGTATCCTGGATTTTGGTGTGGATATTCTGAAACTTCTGTGGCACATGGGATTTCAGGTCGGTGAGCAGGGCGGCGACTTTGTCCATGATCGTGTGCCCGTATTGTGCGGCTTCGTCGATGTAGTCCTTCAGCTTGCCGGCTTTCAGCTCTTTAAGCCAGCTGACGCCGTTCCCCTTCATGAAGTAGTTAAACAGGGCGAGAACTTCGTCTAGCTTGGCTCCCTTCCAGATGAGTTTGAACACGCCTTTGAGCAGGGAACCGAAGGTGGGGATCAGACCAACCAGAGTAACGACCAGAGCAAACCAGATCGCAGCCTCTTTGTAACGTTTATCCCAGACCAGCAGTTTGATGTTGGCAGTGATATCACGCACATCACCGACCTGATCAACCACCGGGATAGCGGTGATGATGGCGTTGGTCGCAATCTGGCCGATGGTGGCGTCTTCGTTAAAATCTCCCTGTAGCGCGCCCCAGGTCCAGTCGGCTGCGTCCTTGGTGGTATCCCAGGCCCCTTTGAGGGTCGTGGTCATGCGTTCAAACCACCCCTGTTCTTCCGGGTGCGGCTGGGGTTCGCTGGTGACCAACTGTTCTACTTCGCCTGGGTCTCCACCATAATCGACGCGAACATCTTCTTTGTCGGCGGGAAGAATGACGTATGCCTTCCCTTGCTTATTCAGCACGCCCTCAGCAATGACGTTATCGCTATCATCATAGACCGTATAACTGGCCCCGGCGACGCCGCTTCCATCTGCGTAGAGGTATTCAAGCTCGACCCAGTTGGGTGCAGGGGGTGGGCCGGCCTGCCCTTCCATGGTGCCGATCCCAATGGCCGCCGTCGCCGCAACGCCACTGGCCAAACTGACACTCGGCGGGCTGGTGACGTCCATGTTGATCTTGCCACTCATGCTGACGGTTCCGGCAAAGTTGACGTTGGTGCCGAACAGGGTGATGTTGCCGGATGGGTCCATCTTGATGCCACCACCGGCCTGGCCGATGCAGATATCACCTCCACCGTCACCTTGTATTTTGATGGCGCCTCTGCTATCGAGGATCATGCTGCCGCTGTTGATATTGATGGCTGCGGAGCTGCCATCCACCTTGATGCTCATGGCTTCGCGGATATCGATACGCATGTCGTTACCGGCTTCAAACTCGGTATTTTCACCCGACTCAAGCTGGATATTGTTAGCACCACGCAGCAGCACATCGGTAGCCGACTGGTGGTGGATTTCGGCTGTGTTGGTCTGGGTGTGATGGCGGTCTTCCACCACCTGGATGCGATTGTTGCCGACCGTTTCGGTCAGGGTATCACCACTGGTGGTATCAAGGGTCTGTTTGGCGTAGAACGCGGCCAGGCCCTGCTCTGTGGCCAGGCGGATCAGGTGTTCGGCCTTGCTGGCGTTGAGGTGCAGCATATTGTGACCGGCGAAGGTGCGCAAGGTGATGATTGGTGCGTCGATGGTATCATCGAGCAAGAGTTCCTGATCATTGGCGCTGCGCAGACGATTCTGGGCGGCATTGCTGGCGCTGACCGGGGACGGGGTTTCCGGGTTGGGCAGACTACCGATAATAACCGGGCGGTCGGGATCGCCGTTCAGGCAACTGACCAGAATTTCGACGCCGTCCTGCAGCGGGGTGTGGAAGCCGGGCTGATGGCCGTTTCCGGTGCCGCCGTAGGGTTGCAGGCGCCGCGTGAAGATGCTGTTCTGGGCGAAGGGTTTTGTCAGGCTGTCGTTATGCTGACGGTAACGGGTCCGTCCGGCGCTGTCCAGTTGGGCTGTTGGGTCTTTGCTTTCTATGCGTGCGGTCACTGCCAGGGGCACTTTGGGGCGTTTGCTTTCAGGCACCCGGTAAGGTGTTTCGCGCGGCACCAAAACCACCGCGTTGCTATAGGGGCAATCACTGTCGCCACCCAGGCCAAGGCCGGCATACTGATGGAGTTTATGGGTCATTCCGGTGATCAGGTAATCGCCACTGATGCCGCTGCCAAAACGGTCCGCGTCAATGCGCACGATGCGCCCGACACGCAGATCGACGGCATGGCTGGAGATGGTCAGTTTCTGCTGTTGCGCTGCTCCGATATGGGCCAACAACTCGGTCGCCGCACTGGCTTCATCGGTACTGGTCACACCGCGCCCAGTGCAGACCAAGGTGGTCCCATACGCGGATTTGCCAGCGCCTGGCAGCTGGCGCTCGCTGAGCAAGGCCTGTCCCGGTGCTGATTCAGCGACGTCGTGGACCAGATAGCAGTCACTGACCAGCTGCGCCCCCAGTTCCATGGTCAGCACATCGTTGTCAGTGGCATCATGGTCCAGCCCGGCATTGGCCCGGTACTCAAGCGCCGGACGCGCCAGCGGTCGGCAATGGCTGGCCGTGTCGGCAAAATGGAGCACTTCCTGCTCGTCACTGGCCGCGGACCAGAACAGGATGCCGTGCCGACTGCATAAGCGGGCGAGAAAATCAAAGTCGCTTTCGCCAGCCTGCAGGGTGGTCGGCCGGGCCGGGTAACTCTGTCCCCAGTCACAGAACAGGGCATTGTCATCAAGCCCATGGCGGTTGCACAGCCGTTGAATAATCTCAGGCAGGCTGTGATCGAGCAGCAGACGGGTATCGCTCACCTGCTGAAACCGGTACAGATGTGAGCTTACCTCCAGACGCCACAGTTGCCGCTGATCGGGCAGGCCCATGACATGAGCAACCTGAGTGACCAGACCGAAGACGGTGCGCTGTTGACCGCTGGTCGCCAACATCGACATGCGAACGCTGCTGCCCAACTGGTTGGTGAGCGACTGATAACCGGGCACGACGAGTTCTAGGGCAAAAGAAAACGGGCGGTTAAAGGCTTCCTGCCCGGTCACAGATACGACGGCATAATCAGCACCACCGACCCGGACGGTCAAGCGTGACTGAGCAGCAGATATTGACAAGGGTCCCCCTCCTTGTGAAAAACTGGCTTTTTCTCGTTAGCTTTTAGCCTGAGCTGACGAGTGCTTAAAGTTCATCTATGGGAATGAATTACTACAGGTAAAGATCATCTCTTTTAAAGATTAAGGTCTGCAGACGGATTCTCTCAGAATCTGGTCTATTCGACATGTGGATTGGTCCTTCTGGCGCTACCAACAACAATGTAGTTTACTCAAAGAATCTGACAAAAATATGATTGCTAACTGCGGGGCCACATCAGGGCCGGATGCCCACGGCATCAAGATCCTCAAGACTGTAACCATAGCTGGACGAATCACGCTTTTCTTTACGCTGATCCTCAGCGACATCGACATTAAAATCCACCACCACGGGCAAATGATCGGACAACGTCACCTGTGGAACAAAAAAATCCTGAATGACAATATTTTTGCTGTGCAGAACGAAATCGAGGTGTTGTGTGGGATTACGACTGGGATAAGTCGGCAGACTGCGGAGATTGGCATTCTGCAGTCCGGTCGCGGCCAGGAACAGATCGATCTCCTGTTCCCCCCACAACATGTTGAAATCACCGGCCAGAATAAAGGGACGATCAGCTTTGCTGACCAGATCATACAGGGCCGACAGCTGCTGATGACGGGTCCGGGCCCCCAATGACAAGTGCACCAGGTAAACAAGCAAGTGTTCCATTTCCAGTTCCATGACCAGTCGCTTCATCCCCTGATCAAAGAAATGAAAACGTTCATTGCGAATGCGATCACGCGCCAGAAAGGCATTCCCCTGCCGGTTAAGAACAGGAACATGGCGCCAGAAGGACGTTTCCCCGTATTTTGTCGAATAAGAATGGTAGTGCCCCAGGGAATCAGCCAGTAATTCCACCTGATTTTTATGTCCGGTTCGATAGGATCCATAATCGATTTCAACCAGGCCGACCAGATCTGGCTCTAATTCGCGCAGAAAAGCGCCGATCCGGCTTAGATTTCTCCCCGAAGGCCGGATAAAGTTGTGAAACCTGGGTCCCGTCGCATAACGGATATTATAGAGGACAAAACGCATGACTTTTCCCGGCGAAACAGCAAAAAAACTGTTTTTCGGTACAATGCCGCAGACTGAAAACAACTGAAGTGATACGCAAGTTTTCGGCCAGTAGCTGTCTATAACAGCTTAATCAAGGAAATCGAGAAAAACAAGTCGAAGAAAAAGAAACTCTCCTGCAATCAGACCTAGACCCCATAAGCAGCTGTCATTTCTGTAAGAACCGCCGCTACAGCAACCCGACAATCGTTCAAATGAGAGAAACGTTTATAGAGAACATATAAAAAAGCCCACCGGCGATAAGCGCGGCGGGCTTCTCCATGACTCGTTTATTCAATGCAATAAATTATGCATTTTCAGCTTCTCCGGCGGTCACCTCAACGTTCCTGAATTTCACCATAAAGATGATCAGGCTAAGAGTGGCTACCGCAACCCCAATCCAGGTTGAAACCTCTAGCGACAAACCAAACCCGATTTTTGCGTAGGCCAGATAAGTCGTAGCGACCGCGGTCATAAAAGTTGCCGGGATGGTGGCAATCCAGTGCAACTTGGCCTCTTTGACCAGATAGGCAGCGGAAGCCCACAGGACGATGGTTGCCAGGGTCTGGTTAGCCCAACCAAAGTAGCGCCAGATCACCCCGAAGTCGCCACGGGAAACGATAAATCCAACAACGAACAGGGGAATTGCCAGCAACAGACGCTTACTGGTTTCCTTCTGAGTCAGTTTCAGGAAATCCGCAATGATCAGACGCGCACTGCGGAAGGCGGTATCACCAGAAGAGATTGGCAGGACAACAACACCGATAATGGCCAAAAAGCCACCAACAGGACCGAGCAAGGTGGTGGAAATTTCATTGACGACCCCGGCTGGTCCACCGTTACCCAGAGCAGCATTCAGTGCTTCAGACCCATTATAGAAAGACATCCCCAGAGTGGCCCAGATCAGGGCGATAATTCCTTCACCGATCATCGAACCATAAAAGAGTGGGCGACCATATTTTTCATTGGTGACGCAGCGGGCCATCAATGGCGACTGCGTGGCGTGAAAACCACTGATCGCACCACAGGCAATGGTAATGAACATCAGTGGCCACAAGGGCAATTCTTTAGGATGCAGGTTAGACAAGGTCAGTTCAGGGAAGAAGTGGTACCCCTTGGCAATCAGTGCAACGGTCAGCCCGAGTGCCATGAAGATGAGAACCGCACCAAACAGCGGATAAAGACGTCCGATAATTTTATCAACAGGCAGAATAGTCGCGAGGAAGTAGTAGGCAAAGATGATAGCAACCCAGGCCGGTACGGCGAGACCCGTCAGACTGCCGAGCAACTTGGCCGGGCCAAGCACAAAAACAACCCCAACCAGCAAGAGAAGAACGATTGAGAACACCCGCATGAACTGTTTAAAAGCGACCCCAAGCTCATTACCGACGACATCAGGAATCGACTGCCCTCCGGAACGCATTGACAGCATACCGGAAAAATAGTCATGAACGGCGCCGGCAAAAATACAGCCGATAACAATCCAGATCAGTGCCGACGGTCCGTAAAGTGCGCCGAGAATCGGTCCAAAAATCGGCCCCAGGCCAGCAATATTCAACAGCTGAATCAGAAAGATTTTCTTCGGTGACATTTCTACATAATCGACCCCGTCGTTCATCGTCGTGGCAGGCGTGGGGAGATTAGAGTTTGGTCCGAAGATGCGATCGACAAAGGACCCATAGACAAAGTAGCCAATGACCAACAATGCGACGCAGCCAAAGAAATAAAGCATGACATTCCTCCTTCTAGGGGGTTGATTGTTACGCCGCAGAGGACCTTAAGTCTTTAGTTTTGAGATCGTCAATCAGCGTGTTATGCAGCTTAGCAGGAACAAAATTAAGAAAACCACCAGCAAACAGCCGGTGGTTCTATGGATTGACGAATGGTCATATATGACATTGAGCGGCAAGGCCAATTCTTCTAAGCCCCAGTTAAATAGAATATTTTTCTAATTTTCTATAAAGAGTCGCAACGCTTATATTTAGCTCTTTTGCGGCCCGCGTTTTATTCCCGTTCATCATAGTCAGAGCATTCAGAATTCCTTGACGTTCCATCACATCAAGGGGAATGATTCGGTCAGGACTAAAGGTACGGGCATTATTCATACGCAACTCTTCCGGCAGGTCGTCCAGGTCAATTTTGCTGCTGTCGCTCATTGCCACAGCATATTCTATGGTATTTTCGAGCTCCCTGACATTTCCCGGCCAGGAATATTGAATTAACCGATCGGCGGCCTGAGGGGTAAACGCCATCATTCTCCGGTCCCTTTGTATAGCACTCTTATCAAGGAACGTTCTGGCCAACGGCAGGATATCTTCACGCCGTTCACGAAGAGGAGGGACCTTGAGCTCAATCACGCGCAATCGGTAATAGAGGTCCTGGCGAAAAGTTCCCCTTCGGACCTCCTCTGCCAGGTTGCGGTTGGTTGCTGCAACAATCCGGAAATCCACCGACCGCGAATGGCTTTCTCCAACCCGACGAATCTCCCGTTCCTGAAGAACCCGTAGTATTTTGACCTGCATAGCAGGTGAAATTTCACCAACTTCGTCCAAGAATAGGGTGCCACCATCAACAGCTTCAAAAAATCCAACGCGATCATGGGTTGCTCCTGAAAAAGATCCTTTCATTGAGCCAAACATCTCGCTCTCCAGCAGACTTTCGGTAATAGCAGCACAATTGATAGCTAAAAACGGTTTATCACAGCGCCTGGAGTTCTGGTGAATGAAACGCGCCACTCGTTCTTTGCCAACCCCGGTTTCACCATATATGACAACCGACGATTCTCCCTCGGCCACTCGCCCAGCAACATCAAGAGTCGCCTGCATGGTGCGGCTTTTGGCATCATTTTCATAACCATCGTATCGCCCGAGACAGCTTAGTTTCTGCTCTTTCTCAGCGAGTTTACGCTCAAGATTTTTTAGTTTTTCTGTGAGCGTGGTAAAAATAGTATCGACAGATTCGGCGTCGTAGTATGCCAGTTGATCAGCATAACGGTCACCCCAGTCCTCTTTGCTTCGTCCTTCAATCCTGCAGAAAGAGTCTCCTTTACCTTGGCAGTAAGTTTCAAGAAAATATACTGGCCGTTTGCGCCATTTGGAAACAAATCCCGATGCAAAACCTGTAATCGTCCAGCAAACAGGCAACTCGGATGCACCAAGGTGAATATTATGCTGTTCCACCTCATAAGAATCCTGCCAAGTGGTTCTGATCAGCGGTTCTCCATCTCGTCCTTCTGGCTTTTCATGAGCAACAGGGGTCAGGTGCCCGTAAAGAGAGTGGAGATAAGGACCATTAAAATTTTTTTGCAGGGAGGAAAACTTGCCTTGATCCAACATTTCCGCCATCCGCCACCCCTGAGCATAGCCAAAACGCGTCAGGATTGCCCTTGCGGTCTTAAGACCAAGGCTTTGAACCAGTTCTTTTCTCAGCAAGCCGTGTGCGACTGAATCAAACATCAGAACGCGCTGAGTTTCCATAAAATGAATAATGCCACTCTGATCCTGGCGGCTGAGTATTTCGTTGAAATCAAAATAGTTCCAATGCATCCCCAAACCCTCTCACTTTGCAATACTACTCTCTCATTTTGTGGCAATAAACATGTCATTAATGCCCGATAGCAGCGCAAAAATCCACTTTTTTCTTGTGGCACATATCCTGCTCAGTGCAATAGCAATCAGCTGATTAAAACTGTTTTTGATTTTATGCCCGGTGCGATCATTGAATATTCGCAAGAATGCTCCCTGACCGACACCATCCATTATTTCTATCTATTCACTGGATTAGGAGATTTTATGGCCAAACGACCAGAATTATCGTGGTCTACCTCTGTTTTAAGCGTAGTGCTTATTCTGCCCTTACTACTGCTCATTTCCTGCAGCAGCGACAATGATCACGACGACAAAACGTCACTGCCACAATTGGACCCAGCTGTAGGTGCTCAACTTCTCAGCTGTACCGATCTGTCCACTCAGTTTGCTTATACAAACCTCGTCATAACTTCTGCAGAAGAGGTCCCGGCAGGAACCCTCCACGTCGGCGGTAATGACATCGCTGCTCACTGTCTGGTTAAAGGTAAAATGAACGAGCGCAATAGCACAGTGAACCCTGCGGTAGAAGATAACACCTACGCCATGAGCTTTGAAATGCGTTTACCTGTTGACTGGAATGGACGCTTTTTCTATCAGGGCAATGGTGGTTTGGACGGCGTTGTCAAAACCGCTACCGGAGAGGTCAGTGGTGGCGGCGGCCTGACCAACGCTCTACATATGGGATTTGCTGTTATCAGTTCCGATGCCGGCCACAGCGGCTACAGTCCATACTTCGGCCTTGATCCTCAGGCTCGACTCGATTATGGCTACAATACCGTTGCCACACTGACACCTATGGCCAAGGAGCTCATTAAAACCGCTTACGGAAAAGGCCCCGATCGTTCCTATATCGGAGGAACATCAAATGGTGGCCGCCATACCATGGTCGCATCGACGAGAACTCCGGAAGAATTTGACGGATATCTTGCCGGAGCTCCCGGTTTCCACTTGCCTAAAGCAGCTATTGCCCAGGTATTCGGTGCCCAGCAATATGCAAAAGTCCTTGCTAGTGAGGGTACCACTCCGATCATGGAAAACATTGCAAAGACAAAGTCGAATTTGTATCTAGCATTCACGCAAGTAGAGCGCCAGTTGGTTGCCGATGCTATTCTGGCAAAATGTGATGCCCTTGATGGTGCAGAAGATGGTCTGGTTGAAGACGTGGAAGGCTGCCAGTTCAACTTCAATATCCTGACCGATGTTCCAACCTGTACAAGTGGCCGTGATGGCTCCTGCCTTTCCGAAGTACAAAAAAGTGCTATCAGCGCGCTTTACTCTGGTGCACGCAACAGCCTTGGAGAGGAGCTTTATTCCGATTGGGCCTACGACCCAGCTCTCATCAACTCGAATTGGGCATACTGGGAATTTGACGCATCGACATCCAACCGTGACCCTCTCTCCCTGGGCTTTATCTTCATGACACCTCCCGAAGATCCAAGTGTCAGGGATGACACCCTTAACTATGCGCTAACGTTCAATATGGACACAGACGCCCCTAAAATTTTTCAAACCAGTGGCATTTACTCTGAAAGCGCATGGTCTTTTATGACCCCGGTCAACCCTACAGATCTTAGTGTCATGCGTGATCGCGGTGCCAAAATGATCGTTTACCATGGTAACTGTGATCCCGTTTTTTCAGTCCAGGATACGGCCGATTGGTATGACGATCTGACTGCGGCCAATCAGGGTGACGCATCAAATTTTGTTCGCTTTTTCCGCGTTCCGGGCATGAGCCACTCGAAGGGAGGAATTTCAACCGATCAGTTTGATGCACTGACTGCTCTTGTAAACTGGGTGGAGTACGGCGAGAAGCCGGAACAAATCATTGCCAAGGCCCGAGGAGATATCAACAATCCTGGCGGCCAGAACACAGAAATTCCCGCGAGTTGGGATCCGAACCGGACCCGTCCGCTATGCCCGTATCCGAAAATTGCCGTCTACAATGGTACAGGCAGTATCGAAACCGCAGAGAGTTTCACCTGCAAGTAGTAAACCTGAAGCCTAGGTGCGACTAAGAAGTTTTGCAGACTAAGGTTTCAAATCTGCTAGACCGGTGCGGTCCTTAAGAACCGCACCGGTCTATATTCCAACCAATTTCTTGATATTTTTCAAATGCCTGCGACTGACCGGAACCGTGCGCCCGCTGGTGGTTTTGATATCTGCGCAGCCACTCTCTCCAGGAATGATCTGATCAACCTGATGAATATTGACAAGACACTGACGGTGGCAGCGTAAAAGAGATGTGCGCTCTTCCAGAACTTTCAGCGTCAGATCAGTATTGAACAATTCTCCCCCGACCAGTAGATGAACACCACTCTGGTCGGTAAAGGCGTACTCGACGTTATCAGGTGCAATCAGTTTGATATTGCCGCCCTTAATACAGGGAATCCGGGTCAACGGTTCGGTTGTATAGTCAGGAACGATGTGACCGCTCAGGTGCTCCTTCAATTTTTCAACGGTTTTTTCCAGTCGTTCAAGACGCAGAGGCTTAAGCAAATAATCAAGCGTCTTCTCTTCAAAAGCCCTAACGGCAAATTCATCGTAAGCTGTCACGAAAACGACATGAGGCATAATCTCGGCATCGATCATACTGAGCATTTCAAAACCACCGATTACCGGCATCTGAATATCCAGAAAAATCACCTCAGGTCGCAGCTGGTTGATCAGTTTGACTCCCTCAACCGCATTGCCACACTGTCCGAGCAAATCAAATTGGCCAGTCTGTCCGAGTAACTTTTCCAGTTCCCGCCGGGCATGGGGCTCATCGTCTATAATGATGGTACGAATCATAAGCGGACTCCTGCCGGAATGGTGATGCGAATCTGGGTTTGCTTATTGGGCTGGCAATTAATGGCCAGCCCGTACTGTTCACCGTAAAGGTTTTTTATCCGTTTATCGACCAGGTTCATCCCCAGACCGCCATCTTCCAGTTTACGACAATAGGTCCCGGCATTATCCTGAATATCAATGTGAATAAGTTGAGCTTCTTTGTGGGCTGATACCTCGACAATACCAGTTCCAAAGATATTGGCGATACCGTGCTTGATGGCATTTTCAATAATCGGCTGTAGGGTAAAAGTTGGTAATTGCAACCCGGCCAGCTCAGGATCAATGTCTGTTTTTACAACCAGCCGATCCTCAAAGCGGGCACGCTCAATGGTCAGGTAGGAGTTGACGTGATCGAGTTCCTCCTCAAGGGTAGACAGGTCGTTGGAGCGCTTCAGGTTTTTGCGGAAAAAGTTGGATAGGTGAAAGAGCAGATCCTTGGCTCGCAGGGCATCCTGTTCGATGATTGAAATAACCGTATTCAGAGTGTTAAACAAAAAATGCGGGTTCACCTGGGCCTGGACCAGTTTAAGTTCGGACTTGGTCAGCATGCTCTTCTGATCCTCATAGCGCAGGCGTAGCAACTGTTCGGAAAACAGGCTGGCCAACCCTTCCCCCAGGGAGCGGTTATTTTTCAGGAACAGCTTGGTGCGCAGTTCAAACAGGATAATCGTCCCCAGCACCTCGTCATTGACCATCAGCGGCACCACCAGCGCTGACCCCAGCGGACAGTTGGAGCTGTGCGGACACTCAAACGGTTCATGAACCCCGTCTGCATAAAATACCTTGCGCTGGCGGATCGCCTCAATCGCATAGCTCGACAGGAGCGGCTTGCCGTCATGATGATCGGCACCAATCCCGGAAAAGGCCAGAACCTTTTCCCGGTCAGTGATTGAGACAGCACCCACCCCGGTTTCGGCCCGGATGATTTCAACCATTTCAGTAGCCGTCTCCTTGTTAAAACCACGGCTGAGAATCCCCAGGGTTTTTTCTGCCACTTTAAGGGCCCGGGCTGAATAGATGGCCCCGACATTATCGATCATCCGCTTCTGGTCGCGCATAATGCTGATAAACAGAGCCGAACCGATGGAGTTGGCGAGGATCATAGGTAAAGCAATGACCTTGACCAGCTCAAGCGCATCGGAAAAAGGCCGGGCCAAGGCAAGGATAATCAGCATTTGCAAACTTTCTGCTATAAAGGTGGCGAGCAGAGCCACTTGCGGATTAAACACATCCCGCACACCATTTTTACGCATCAGATACAAATAGAACAGACCACCAATCAAGCCTTCTATCGTTGTTGAAACACTACAGGAAAAAGCCGTAAATCCACCCAAAAAAAACCGGTGCAGGCCCGCAGTAAATCCGACCGATACGCCCAGCATTGGTCCACCGACCAGTCCGGCCAGAACCGCCCCGATCGCCCGGGTATTGGCAATAGCGTCACTGATCGGCATGCCGAAGTAGGTTCCCATGATCGAGAAGCCGCTGAAGACAAAATAGAGAATAACTTTCTGTCTGCGCCGTAGGGTTTCACCGGTTAACGCTCGAAAGGCCGGCGACTTGGTAAACAGATAGGCAATGACCATGAAAACCGACATCTGCTGCAATAAGGAAAAAATCAATCTCATTGATTTGGGTACCCCTGAATAAATTTTAGCAATCGTCGCGATGTCCGGCAGATTCAATGTGCGAGAGGATCCACCGTACTCTGTCTTTGAGCTTTTAACAAAGCGGGTATCAACATGCTGTAATTTAATGAAGATAATATGCTATTGTTTGCACAGCAGTTAAAGTCCACGGATATATGTATCGGAGTCCCCCGAGTATACTGCAATGTCTGTCAATGTGAACCATTGTCTTTACCTGTTACAAGCTGAGCTGTTTTTAAATGAGAATACGTAGGTTTATTTTACCCTGAATTGGCGAACCAGTATTTACCAGAGCAAACGCTTCTCCATGCCTTCAGGTCCATGAAAGGAACAAACGATGTCGTTCATGAAGCACTGGCTATCCGCAACTCTGTTCGTTGTATCCCTGTTGGTTGGTTGCACCAGTCCGAATCTTAAAGTCCCCCCTGTCGCTATCTCAGATAATCCCAGCAGCAAAATCTTTGAGTTGGAAGAAACGCTGGCGGCCGGCCGCATTGATCAGGTCAATGTCTTGTCACCAACCTGGTACGGCAAAGCGGAATCATCCCTAGATAAAGCGCGTTACGGACTGGCTTACGGCGATTCCGTCAATGATATTTTAACCAACGTTGCTTATGGCCATGCCTACTTCGGCAAGGCGCAGGAATATGCAGTAATCGCCCGCTCCACCATACCTGAAGCCATCAAGGCACGAACCCTGGCCAGCGCCGCCGGAGCGGCCTCCTTCGATCAGGATTTCCAGGAGATGGAAAACCAGTTTATCAGCCTGACCATGGATATTGAGAATAACAATCTCAACCGGGCTGAGAAATATGAAACCAGGGTCGCCCAAGGGTACGCCGATCTGGAATTACGTGCCATCAAGGAAAAAACCTTGGGAGAAGTCCGCTCTTTGCTGACAGCCGCCGAGAAGGAAGGCGCGACCCGGCTGGCGCCGAAGACCCAGGCGGTGGCACAGAACACACTGGATGAAGCCGATCAGTTCATCACCGAACAGCGCTATGAAAGTGAAAAAATGCAACAGAAAGCCAATCAGGCACTGTTTCAGGCCCAGCGTTTGGGGCAGATCATGGCGCTGAGCCAGAAACTTGGTTTAATGAGCAGTGAGGATATCGCCCTCTGGAGTGAAGCTCGTCTGCATCAGATTACTACGCGTCTCGGGGCCCGTGATCTGCGCAATGAATCAACCGGCTTACAGCTGCAGAATGTTATCGAATCAATTGCGGCACTGAAAGACGATAACCACTCATTAGCCTCCATGAGACAACAGGACGCAGCAACCTACACGGATAAAATTGCCGAACTTCAGGAGCAGATTGAAGAGCGCAATAAGCAGATTGCAGCCCTGGAAGGAAAGAGCAAAGCAGCCCAGAAAGAACGCGAGCTGATTGCTCAGCAGGAGCAGGAAACCAAGTCCAGACTCGAAGCCGAACGACGTTTTCAGCAATTATTTGTCGAGGTTCAAGGCATGTTCAGTAAAGATCAGGCCGAGGTCTACAAGCAGGCTGACAATCTGGTTATTCGCCTGAAAGCAATGAAATTCCCGGTCGGCAAGGATATTATCATGCCGACCAACTATGCCCTGCTCAGCCAGGTACGTAAAGCGATCAGAACCTTTGGAGAACCCGCAGTGGTTATTGAAGGACATACGGACAGTACCGGTTCAGTGGCAATCAATTCACAATTGTCCAAGAACCGGGCAGAATCGGTCAGGCAATACTTTATTGCCAGTGGCAGCCTGGGCGAAAACCAAGTCACTTCTATCGGCTACGGTTCGGAACGCCCCCTGGTCCCTAATGACACTCCAGAGCACCGGGCCGTCAATCGGCGTATTGATGTTGTGATTAAAACGGAAAAGAAAGTTGACTGATTGTTTCTACGTGACAACGGAAGGAAAAAGGCCGCTCCGGTACGGGCGGCCTTAAATTTCAGAGCTCTGTAACAGGGGATTTACAGGTGACAGAATTGAACATCGCTGATCAGAAAACCAAACAACGCACGATAAGGCCACTAACGTTTCGGTTTCTGCTGCCGCTGGCCATCGTCTTATTGATACTGATGCCAGTCACGCTTCGCGCCGAAATTTATCGCTGGAAAGACAGCAATGGGCGCCTGCATTTTTCCGATTCTCTGCAGCAGGTTCCGGAGCAGTTCCGCCCCAAAAGTGAGTGGCAACAGAACTCTACAGAGATTAATGTCATCAGCAAACCAAAGAGGGACGCTTCCGCTCCAGCCACCACATCACCACCCACCTCTAAAGAGCAACAGCAGACGCTGAAAATTCCTTATGTCGATCGCGAAGGTTCAGCCAGCCGGGTTATTGTCAATATTCGCTTCAACAACCAGGTCACAGCGCCCATTCTGGTAGATACCGGCTCACCAGGATTGATCCTCGATGCCAGTCTGGCCCGACGTCTTGGTCTGCTTAACGCTGAAACCAATAACCTGTTGGTCTTAATCGGCGGTATCGGCGGCACCCAGATCGCGGCGCGAACCATTGTTGAAGAAGTCAGCGTTGGCCCAATCAAAGAAAATGTGATCCCCGCCCATATTATTGAGGATCACTCCGAAGCCTATCACGGTCTTATCGGTATGGATATTCTGGCCGGTTACTCATTGACCATCGACACGGCCAACAAGTGCCTGGTCGCCACCAAACAGCCCCCGTCTGACCTGCGCCCCGGCGGCCATGACCAGCGCTGGTGGCAACGTAATTTTCACGAACTGCTTAGCTACATTAATTTCTGGGAACAACAGGTCGATCTGCTCGACAGTGGCGACCCGCGCTATTCCCGTTTAAGCAGCCAGTTCAAAGATATCAAAAAATTCATGTCCACCCAATTGTCGGAGTCGCAACGCCTTTACCAACGACTGGACCGCCATGCCCGCTCACAAAGAGTCCCCCGTCATTGGCGCAAATAGAAGGCACTAAGATAACAAGGCATCAGACCGGCGGCCGGAAGCCGTTTTTTCGGTTTCCGGCGCAGGCAATAATTTATTGTTTCAGGACGATACCTTTTGACGTTTTAAAGATAAGCGGTAGCACAAAATTCCGCCGCCCATGGTCGCTCCAATAATAAAAGGCATGCTATAAAGCAAAGCGGCAAAGAAGTTGACGTGGAATTCGATCAGCAAGAGCGTGATCAATGCGGATCCGGCAAAAATCGCTCCCATGAAAACCCAGATCAAACAAGCTTTTTCATTCATATCATCCTCCTTAAATGAATGTGTTGTACAGCCCTGGTCTGCGTAAATACCCCCCCTGTATTAAATATAACAATGTTATAATAACATATATTTTCCCATTCCATAGCATTTTAATAAAATTTCACATCACTCATTTAATATCGAAATTATAAAGTTTTACCATTTTTCCCACTTAATAATTTGATGTTTTACAGAAAAAAATAGCGTTCTACTATTTTCTTAAAGCCTTCATCCTCTGGTGCTGTTAAAATTGTTCTCGATAGGTATTTGAAGAACGTGAAGGTTACATATCAAGTGTTGGTCAGAAAATATAAATTCACATTTTTCTCACTGCTGGTGCTCACCCTGCTGATCACTCTTTCCGGATGTGGCGATCTGGGTTACTACCTGCAGTGTGCATCCGGGCAGTTTGAACTGATTCAGCGGGCCACCCCCATTGCAACCCTGCTTGATGACCCGCACCTGGATCCAGCAATCCGTAGTCGGCTGAAGCGGGCACAGGAGATAAGAAACTTTGCCAGTCGTGAGCTGCTGCTGCCTGACAATGACAGTTATCGCAGCTACGCTGACATCGAACGCCCTTACGTCGTATGGAATGTTGTGGCTTCTGACGAGTTTTCCCTTCAACCTCAGCAGTGGTGCTTTCCGATAGCGGGCTGCGTTTCTTATCGCGGTTATTTCAAGCAGACCGATGCCGAAGCGCTGGGCACCGCTTTACAAGCTGACAGCAAAGATGTTGACGTCTATGGCGTACAGGCCTATTCAACCCTGAACTGGTTTTCCGATCCGCTTCTAAATACTTTTATCAACAGCGCGGAGACCAGACTTGCCGGACTGATCTTCCATGAACTGGCCCATCAGCTCATTTATGTCAAAGGAGACAGTTCCTTTAACGAAGCCTTTGCCCAGGCCATTCAGCAGGAAGGGGTTAAACGCTGGTTACAGCAAGAGCAGGATCAGCAAACCTGGGATGCCTACCAACAAGGACTGAAGCAACAGAGAATCTTTCATCAGCTGCTCTTTAACACCCGTAATCAACTGCAGGCGCTCTATGATCAACCTAGTCTGCAGAATATTGAACGACGCCGGAAGAAGCAGCTGATTTTAGAAGCGGCACAAGCACGCTTTGCAGACCTGAGAGACGCAGGAATTCTGGATAAACGATTTGACCGCTGGATGGCCAGGGGACTGAACAATGCTCGACTCGCCTCCCTGGCAACCTACTATGACCTGCTTCCCGGCCTTCAACGTCTGATCGCCAGTTGCCCGGATCTGAATAGCTTTTACCAGCAGGTCGAGATCCTTAGCCAAAAACCCAAAAAACAACGCCACCTTGCTTTGCTGCCCCCGTAACGCCCGGAAGCATGCCAAAACCTGACTTTTTTATTTATCAGCCATTGACATTCTTTAGCTTTTTGCTATCCATCTAAGCATAACCTACCATTTTATGTATCAGTCTGTTGCCATCCGGAACCTCTCCAAAGCAGCCGGAGTCACTATGCAACATAAGATCAATCGATCTCTTTACAACTTTATCGTGACTTTTGCGCTGCTCAGCTGTTCTCTGGCCGTCATTCTGTCAACCGCCTATCGTTATAACGTTCATCAAAAAAAAACGGCCCTGCTGGAAGAAGAGAAGCATACCCTGGAAATTCTTCATGCGCTGAGCATAAGTCACTTTTCGGAACTGCACTCCGATATCCACCTGCTCGGGAGCTTGCCCTTTCCTATTGATTCAAACAGCAGTCTCAGCATTCAAGAAGAGCTGTCTCAAAAGTTTGCCAAAAGCAAAAGAATTTACGATCAGGTTCGCTATATCGACTTGCAGGGGCAGGAAAGAATCCGTGTCATTTACCGTGACCATCATGCTCAGCTGGTTGCTACCGGACAGCTCAAGAACCAATCTACGCGTATTTTTGTTCAAGAAGGCATGAAACTGCCGGTCGGAACCATTTATATCTCCCCCATGGATTTAAATGTTGAGAACGATGCTGTAGACATTCCCTACAAGCCGATGCTGCGCATGGTCACGCCGGTAACAGACAGGCAGGGCAAGAGAAGCGGTATCGTTGTTCTGAACTATCAGGCAGACCGTTACTTACAGGAAATTGAATCCTCGCAAGACTTCTGTTACGGCGAACTTCACCTGCTGAATCAGAACGGCCAATATCTACTGCACCCCCTGCACAACAAGCGCTGGAGCTTTATGTTTCCCGATCGGGCAGTTGAAGGGATCTTCAAAGATGCCCCAGAGGTCTGGAACAACATGTTCTTCGGCGATAAAAACCAGCTTGAGACAGGACAGGGCGTTTACACCTATATCCGCGTTGTCCCTTTTGGTCATGATCCCGGCAGTATTGATCAGCCCCTGATAGAACAGAAACATTTCTGGATTCTATACTCCCTGATTACAGCAGAAAAACTGAAGCAGGCCACCACCTTTTCAACGAAAAGCCTGACCATCGCCGTACTGGCCATGATTTTTATTGTGACCCTGATCAGTCTGCAGACCGCTTTTGTCCTGAATCGCAAACTCTATTACCGAGCGCGTCTCCAAGAACTGGCCCACTACGATGCATTGACCGGACTGGTCAACCGTATATTGCTGAGAGAACACATTCAGAGCGCACTTTTCAATATGCAGCGCTATGGCCACCATGGTGCCTTATTGTTTCTGGATCTGGATGGCTTCAAACCGGTCAACGATAATTTTGGTCATGCTACGGGAGATGAATTACTTAAAGCAGTGGCACGACGCCTAAAATCTTTGTGTCGAGCAACAGATAGCGTAGCAAGGGTTGGTGGTGATGAATTCATCATCCTGCTCCCTCATGTTGATGGTCCCAAAGGAGCCAAAGCCCTAGCCCAGAAAATCATCCAGCAGCTGAACATTCCCTTTACCATCAGGCAGCATCGGATAGCGATCAGCACCAGTATTGGCATCAGTATGATGTCCCATAAAACCATGAATATTGAAGAACTAATCTCCTCGGCCGACAAAGCCATGTACGAAGCCAAGCAAGGGGGCAAAAACACCTACAGATTCAGTGGCAAAGACAGGATTCCAGCCCGCTCAAATGTAATAAGTATCCACAAAACAGACCATACATAAGATATCACTCCCAATTGTCAAACCCAGCAAACAGCATGAATGATTTCTTCATTTAAATGCGACATTCCCTTAATAAAGACTGGAAAGAAAAACGAAATCTTGCTAGCCTGAGAATATCTATTCTCAGGGCGGGGTGAAATTCCCCACCGGCGGTAACTCATTCTTGAGAAGCCCGCGAGCGCCGTTGTCATAGGGACAAGGGGACAGCAGATCTGGTGTGATTCCAGAGCCGACGGTTATAGTCCGGATGAAAGAGGATATGACAGACTTCAATCTCTACTATTGGATTGTCTCCTGCCTATCGCTACGCCCTGATTCATGTTTTTTTAGGAGTTGATCCATGAATCAGACCATTCACCACCTTTTTGGTTCACCTGAACAACGTGTCGAACGGGCCCTTGCTGCATTGCGTCATGGCCGCGGTATTATTGTCACCGATGATGAAGACCGCGAAAATGAAGGCGACATTATTTATGCCGCAGAATCAATAACCAAAGAGCAGATGGCTTTGCTGATCCGCGAATGCAGCGGCATCGTCTGCCTGTGTCTCACCGAAGATAAAATTGCTCAGTTGCAACTGCCAATGATGGTTGAAGACAACAAAAGCCAATACGGAACGGCCTTCACCATAACTATTGAAGCAGCCCAAGGGGTGACCACCGGCGTATCGGCTGCCGACCGGGTGACGACTATTCAGGCGGCTATTGCTGATGACGCAACCACGGCCAGCCTGCACAGTCCGGGACATGTCTTCCCCCTGCGAGCCCGCAACGGAGGAGTTCTAGAACGCCGTGGCCACACCGAAGCAACCGTTGACATGATGCGCTTGGCCGGGCTCAAACCCTGTGGTGTTTTGTGTGAGGTAACCCTGCCCAACGGTGACATGGCACGCATGCCGGACCTGATTAAATTTGCTGCGGCCCACTACATGCCGCTGGTCACCATTGAGGATATCGTCCAATACCGTCAAGCTCAGCAAGACCAGAAAAAAGCCGTCTAAGCTCTACAATCTACCTGCGGTCAACAACAAGGTATCAGTCGATACCTTGTTGTTCGCCTAAATAGCTTACCATTATTGTAATATTTTGCCTTTCACGCTAAGATAACCTCCTGAACCAAGAGAAATCATCTTCATTGACTGAATTTATTTTCTGACAGGTTACCAATATGGACAGTTCTAGAACGTCTTCAAGTCCCAAAGTTGTCATTGTCGGTGGAGGCTTTGCCGGCATGGCGTGTGCCAAAGGGCTTGCTGACTGCCCGCTTGAGATCATTCTGGCGGACCGTAACAACTATCACCTTTTTCAGCCGTTACTCTACCAGGTCGCGACAGCAGTTCTTTCTCCTGCGGACATTGCTGCACCAATCAGGCGCCTATTGAGAAATCAGCAAAATACCACTGTTGTTCTTGATGAATTGACCGGTGTCGATCTGGAAAACCGCTACGCTTTTTTTCAGAATTCCAGCATCCCCTATGATTATCTGGTGCTCGCCAACGGTGCGACCCACTCTTACTTTGACCATGATGAATGGGCCGCTTATGCCCCGGGGCTGAAATCTGTAGACGATGCTTTAGAAATTCGGCGCCGGGTATTGCTTGCCTATGAAGCCGCAGAATGGGAAGCGGATGCAGCAGCACGCCAGGCGAAACTGACCTTTGTTGTCATAGGTGGTGGCCCGACCGGAGTCGAGCTTGCCGGGGCCCTAAAAGAAATTGCCGCCAAAACAATTCCACGCGATTTTCGTCATATAGATACGACAACCGCTCAGGTCCTGCTGGTTGAAGCAGGGGCACGGCTATTACCTGCCCTTCCTGAAAAACTCGGTCACAAAGCCTTTCTCGACCTTCAAACTATGGGTGTCCAGGTACGATTGAACAGCTTCGTCACCAAAATCCAGGAAGGTGAAGTCTATATTGGTGATGAGCTGCTGCCTGCCGAAAACATTATCTGGGCAGCGGGGGTCAGGGGTTCAGAAATGACCGCCTCGCTTCATTGTGAGTTGGATCGTCAAGGGCGCGTTAAAGTTGCTGCTGACCTTTCGCTTCCGGGGCATCCTGAGGTTTTTGTGGTGGGGGATCTTGCTCATGCTATCGACCGCAAAACCGGCAGTCCCGTACCCGGAGTTGCTCCAGCGGCGATGCAGATGGGGGAGTATGTTGCGGGGCTGATTCGTAATGAAGTAAAAAATGCAGAAGCGCAGCAGCAGCGAAAAGCGTTTTCTTATCGGGATAAAGGCAGCATGGCAACCATCGGGCGTAATCGCGCCGTTGCCGCTGTTGCAGGTGGGCAATTCAGCGGCTTCCCGGCCTGGGCCCTGTGGGGTGTCGTTCACATTCTGCCCTTGATCGGTTTTCGTAATAAGCTGTCGGTTATATTCTCCTGGGTCTGGAGCTACTTTTCACTCAGCAAGAACGCCCGCCTGATTACCGGACAACCCCGTATGAAAGTCAAGCAGGTCCTTGGGGTTCCGAGGCGCGAGGCCGATCACTAATTTACTGGTGGTGCTGATTCAGTAATATAATTGCGTACCAGTTCAACGCCAACATTAAAGCCAAAACCAGAAGAACGGCCAACCCGGCCGTTCCCCTAGTTAACCCGTCACGCAGATAATCCATCACACAAACGCCCAAAAAACAGGCGGCAATCACAAAATCAGCACTAGCCGCCCAGCTGATCTTACTGCGCCACGCCCAACTCAGAATATAGATATTGAGCAAACCATAACCACCTGTGACATAGGCAAAGGTTTTTAACCAGGGCGTAGCCATCGGACTGAAAGCTATATTGACGGCATAGAAGACAAACAGAAAGGAACTGATGGAACTGATGGAACTGAAAAGAGCGAAGCCAATCTTCAAGACTTTACTGTACTTTTTCATGTGGCAACCTCACTGGTTGGTAAAATAATACCTAAAGACTAGCACGGTAACCTTGAAAGACAACAACGGCCCTCACTCCATAGTAAGGGCCGTTGTTCATGATACGAGCATCAGGACTGCTCTGCCGCTATCAGATTATCAACACTCAAAGGCTGATCTTCACGGTACTGTTCACGCCGCCAACGATAGGGGAGATCAATAATCTCACCAGGAGTTTTGATTTGGTAAAGTGCCGCCAGCGCCTCACGAACAATGGTCCGTTGTTGCAGCTTATTACCGACCTCCCCCAGAGGATGGCCAAAAGGCCAGCGGACAAAAACCGTACGTGGGGGTTTAACCTTCTCGGAATACTCTCTGACAATCGAAATACCGACCGTTGCAATTCCGACATTCTCAATTTCACGTTGTATCAATCCCACGGATTGATTGCAGATACCTCAGGCCGGGGTTAGAAGGACAAGGTCGACTTGATCTTTTTTGAGCCGATCAGCGACTTCCCGAGCGGTTTTTTCGCTGAGCGTACGGATATGTTCTGCGTCGATATGCCCCATGAAGGCATAATGAGTTCGGGCCAAACTGCCGAGTGTCCCTTCGCTAACCAGCTCTTGGAGTCGGTCCAGCGGAAAGATGATGTTCGGGTCTTTGCGTGCGTCAGAGTGATCGTAATAGTCGTGGGTGATTTGAAAGTCATTGAACAACTCCTTTCCGTCGAGGACTCGAAAGCTGGGATCGCCATTTTTATCGACCATGTCGAAGCCCGGCTGGTTGCGGTGATGGATACCAGAAGTCGTTACTAATGCTAATTTTGCCTGATACAGCGGTTTTTTCGGTTCTGCCCAGGGGATATCCCCCGCGCTTTCGCGCGGGGTGTAACCTTGGACAAATTTTTTGGCGACCGCCGGAAAGCGGGTGGCCAGAACAGCTAAGGAGCGATTTTTTATTCGTCCCAATAATGTCATTGTACCACCTCTTGCTGTTTTTGCACCTTCTGCTCCCGGGTTCTGTCCAAACTCAGGGCTATCGCGGTATCAAGATGCCCCTGAGCATCAATAATCGGTAACGTTGAGCTATTGGCCCATTCAATCCATGAACCGTCATAGTTGCTGGCCCGCTGATAGCCCAGCCCCAATAACACCAGGGTTGCATAAGAGGAACGTATCCCTGTCTGGCAGTGAGCAATAATTTCTTTATCTGATGTTATCCCGTTGCTCTGTAAAAGTGCAATGAGTTCACTTTTATTTTTCAGAACCTTAATACCGTTCACTTCTGTTTGCAGATCAGTCCAGTTAAGATGCACCGCTCCTGGGATATGTCCACCACGGTCAGCACGCACATCGCTACCGGCATATTCTCCTGCACTTCTTGAATCCCATATGACAACCCCAGGATTTTCGAGACGGGTATAAACATAATCAGCATCAGCCCTGGCATCGAGATATTCGCTATGTTCATTCAGGCGATAATCTACGCTGACCGGTGCCGCCGTTGGCAGCAGACTCGTCGCACGCCCTTCTGCCGACCACTTATCGTAACCGCCATCCAAAACGTAGGCATTTTTGTGTCCGTTATAGTGCAGCGACCAGACCAGCCGGGCAGCATACGGGTTGTCATCTTCTGCATAGACAACAACTGGGGTTTCAGGAGTAACGCCTAACCGACCAAGCAGGGCAGCCGTTTTTGCTGGGCCAGGAACTAGACTTTTAACCCCATAACGTGTCTCAAGAAAATCATCCCGTTTGACATGATGCGCCCCATAGATATGACCAAGAAGATAAAGAGGCCCTTTCCTTACATCGACAATAACTGCCTTATCGCGATGCTCACCCAGCCATTGGGTACTGACAAAATAGTCATCGAGTGCGGCGAATGCCCCGGCAGCAAAAACAAGTGAGAACAGTACGGAAATAAATAATGAACGTTTCAACATGGATAACTCCTTTTTGTTTATTGTTTCTGTGTGGTTTATATTAGCTTTATTTCCTACTGTCAACATGTATTTTTTTGCAGTACATTCATCCGCATTATACTGCTTATTGGTGTATATTATATCATTGCGAAAACACATGCATAAAATGAAAAATAACGTTCATTATTTGCGAAAAAAAAGTTGGATAAAATTTTACGAAGACAAGTAATTGACTAAGACTCTCACTTACATTAGATTTATTTTATGAGAGGATTACTTTTTTATAATCACTACGGCTTGTTTTTTAATAAAGACAGGTTGTTCAGGAAGAGGTGGAGCTGGCTTTTGCTACTAAGTTTGCTTACTATTGGCGGAGTCTGCCCAACACCGGGGCTGGCCACTCAGGAAACATCTGCAGCCTTTGTTCTGACCGCGACATCGGTTGGCAACGGTTACCCAGATCTACCATTGCTTGAAAAGAATCACTTTTACCGGAAGATGAATATCATTGGATCTGGAGGGATGAACGACTTCTCCTACCACTTCAGCCTGTACGGTCAGACCGGTTATGAAGATCAGGACAATCGCCATGCTTATCACCTGAACAGTTTTCAGGGTGAGTTCAAAACCCCGAGTCAATACCTCAGACTCGGGGAAACCTATACACAATACTCCTCGTATTCCTTGACCCATAGCGTCAAAGGCGGGGTATATTCTTACATCAGTCACCACAAAAAAGGTCCTGAATTTTCCGTCATTTATGGACTCAACTGCTCTGACTGGGATCAATTCTGGGGTAAGACTACGACTCGCCGCCAGGTTAAGGGATTGCGTTACAAGCAGCCATTGACGTCTGACTTCTGGATTGCCGCCAACCTGGTTCAGACTCGTGACCATCAGGGGAAAACAGAAGAAATCGGTTACGAATCATCAGTTATAAGCCTGGACTGGAGTTATCAACTGCTGGACAATCTGGTTCTCTACGGAGAAACAGCCTTCGCCGACACAGCAACCATTTCGACCTCAAATGAGGCAGATGGCACAGAACATAAAGGTACCGCTCAACGCATAAATGCCCAGTTGAAGCGCACCACAACCGACTTTGTGCTGACGTATGAGCGTATCAGCAGTGATTTTGTCAGCCTGGTCACAGATACGACCGCTGATCGGGAAAAACTCTCGGGACGGCTCACCTATCAGCTCGGTCCATTAACAGAATACACCCTGAGCCTGCTATGGTATCACGACGACCTCGCAGGTCAGCTTGATTACCGTACTGATCATTATCAACCAAGAGTGGCGCTCAGCCGCAAACAGATTTTCAACCGCCCACACGCCCGACTCGATTCCAGTTATACTTACAAACGCAGTGAAAGCACGAACACCGGCCAGAATCACCATTATGTTTCCGTGACCTATCTGGATCATTTCGGAGCATTTGTCAGCTGCAGTAATCTGAATCTGATTTTTTATGACAATACCGGCGCTGCTCATGGTGACGAATATACCTACAACACAAGCCTGACTTCCAGCTTTGCCGCAACGCCAAACATAAAACTCAAACCGGAATTAAGACTGGGCGGCTGGATGATTGACGATGAGCTCAATGATTCTGAAAAGCAGGTTTGGGAGTATTCTCTGGGGCTGGGAATCACGATTCCCAACAGAAATTTTGAAACGCATCTGAGGATTGGCCAGAATCAATTAATTGACGCAAATGACGAAAACGTAGCAAAGTTACTGGCAAGTATCAATCTGAACTATCTGCTTAAAAAGTCACGACATCGCACAACCCAGGTCTACCTGCAGGGTTACGTCAACGACTACAGCTATACCACCGCAAGCAATAATTACTCGGAAATCAACTTCAGTTCAGGGCTGAATATCACTTTCTGAACAACAGAATCCGCCAACATACAAATCATCTGGAGTAATACAGAGCGTGATATTCGCGTATAGCCCGGCAGTGTTCTTCATCGCCTCGGACCATAGCCGCAAACATGCGCCGCATACTGTCATTTTCAAAATCCACAGCAGCCGTAATATGGATAGCCAAATACTCATTTTCCAATTTAAGAGACAGTTCTACTGCGGACTCCTGAGTAAAATAGCCTTCTTTAGCGCGATTCAAAGACTCAGTAACATATTGATTCATGCGCTCGACCTTGGTCATGATATGAGGCTTGGGCAAGAAGCCGTCATTTTTGGCTAAACGTGCAGCAAAGCCTAAATCCAGTGCATGCTGATCCTCGTCCTTAGCCATTTTCAGCCAGATTTCCTGTAAACTGGAATCACAGTCAAGTGCCTCGGCAAAATGCCGGTAAATGGCTCCGATAGTCTTCTCTATATTGATGCATGTATTAAAGAATTGCCGCACGACTACGCTCCTTAAGTAGCAAGCCCCTCATCAATTGACACGCTACACACTTTTACATATCTGGCAGAGGATAGCCAGTTGAAACAATTTGACTGTTGCCAGCGTTAATAGCGTGCTAGATTACCGGCCGGCAGCCTGAATGATACAGGATATCCACATCTCTGCCGTTATGTCTTAACCGGTATCAACATCAATTGCTTTGCTGTTCATTTTGGGAAAGGATACCTATGGCGCACAATACAGATCAAAACAGCGATAACATTATCATCATTCCCTTTCGCGATTTGGAACCAGAAACCTTGGAGCAATTAATCCAGGAGTTTGTCACCAGAGATGGCTGCGACTGGGATCAAACCGGCTGTTCCCTGGAAGACAAAGTCAGACAGGTCGTGCAACAACTTCACAGTGGTCGCGTTCAGATTGTCTTCGACCTGATTTCAGAGACGGCAAATCTGGTTTCAACCACCTGACCAACAGACATTCGAGGACATTTTGAAGAATAAAATAATTCGCCTGATTGAACTGATCCAGGAAGATTTTCCTGAAGAACTGCTAGCGTATTTCAAAACCGAAGAAGAGGCTCCGCTAAAAACTCGCCTGGCCTTGGCCAGCAAAGCGATCAGCCATCACCAGCAGCGCTCTGCAGATCTGTGGCTGGCGGCAGGCAAGAAACGCACACCGGATGAGAAAAAAGCCTCTGCACGAGCTGATCTGGCTGCCTTTCTGTTTGCGTACCTGACCGGAACCCCAAAAGAAAATGCCCAGAGTGCTATAGAAGCGCTTGAGGTTCTGGGGCGCCAGATGGAGGCTGAGCTGATTTACAGTCTATGTAAAAAGAGATAAAAAAGCGCCGCCGGAAAGGTTGCGTTTGAAAAATATGATGGCGTTTTTTTCCATCCCCCTGCAGACATTTTAATCAGTCCGAAGAGCCTTGCCAACAATGGTGCCAAGCTCCCTGGCAACGTCTTCTGCTCCCTCCAGTGACCCGACGAACAGTACAAAATCATGAACCATTCCTTCGTAATGGAGATGGTTGACGGCAACACCGGCTTGCTTCAGTCGTTCGGCATAGCGGATCGCCTCGGCGGCCAAAGGATCAAGTCCCGCAGTAACAATCGTAGCAGCTGGCAGATTGGCAACGTCCTCGGTTAACAGTGGTGATACCAGGGGGTGTGTTACTTCTTCAGGATCATTCAGGTAATAGTTACGGAAAGCCCGGCTATTTCGGTCAGACAGGGTAACCTCCTGCAGACTCTTCAGTTTTTCCGAATGATCTACGGAATAGTCAAGCAACGGACAGATCAACAGTTGGTGCACCGGGAAGAAATCCTGCCGCTGACGAGCCAGCAGGCAGACCCCGGCAGCCAGGTTTCCCCCGGCACTGTCACCGGCAATAGCCAACTGATCTGTACGGATATTCAGGGGAACATCGTTATCCAGCAGCCACAAAGCAGTCTGGTAACATTGCTCCAGGGCATAGGGAAACTTGTGTTCCGGCGCCAACCCGTAATCAACACTGACCAGGACCGCATTGGCCGACACTGAGATCAGACGACAGGTATTATCGGACAAGTCAGGGTTTCCCACGCAAAACCCACCGCCATGCATAAATAAAATGACTGGGAATGGCCCGCGTCCGGTCGGCGAATAGATTCTGACCCGGGTCTCGACATCACCAGTCTCGGCAATAATATCATCAATGGTTCCGGCATAAGGTACTTTGACTGCACGCTCGACCTTCGCATTCATGATGCTGCGGGCCCTTTCGATATCTTCAATCGGTAGAGGAGAAGTATTGAGGAACGCACGCAAAAATTTTTCTTTATTCATCTTGGCAACCGTAGTGTTGTAGTTTGCAGAGCCCATAGCTCATCAGGGTTCAGAATGACGACCGCAGGTCTTCAGCACATACCAGGTAATCATAGCGAAGGCCAGGAGTGGTAACACCGGAATAAACAGTTGACTGTTGTGAGCCAGTAGAATAACGGAGAAAAGCACCACAACCGGCAATGGCAGATAACGGCCTATCTGGGAGAACACCGAACTTTGGTGCTTCACAGCTGCACCAGTAAGGTTTTCATTGACATGAAAACGACTGGCAACACAGGCAAAAAAACTGACCATGACCCAATCTGAAACCCCGATCACCGGAATCAAAGCTTCACTGCCCGGCAAAGCAAGCTTGATCAGAATCATATCGATAATCGGCGGTTCACCCTGCGGAGCCTGATAATAAGCTGCTATCTGCCCGGCAAACTGCGCAGTTGGCCCTGCCAGCCAACTACTGAAATCAGCCAATGACATGACGATGCTCACCAGCACCAGATCCCTCAGCCTGTTAATATAACGAGCCAGAACCGCGCCGACAAGCGTCCCCGAGAAAAGTAAAAAACCGGATTGAATGGCACTGCCTACCGCTATTGAACCTGCAACCGGCACGAGAAGATGCAGCCCGCAAGAGACCACAATTAAAATCAGCAACCAGAACCAGTAAAACGAACGACGGCGTGGTTCGGGGACCAGATGTTGCACCGGCAGGAACAATTGTGCAGCAGCAATCAGCTGCACTGCCATCCACAGAGCATCAAGCCAGCGGTTTGCGGCAACAAACCCTCCCAGCCAGTTAAGGGCCACGGCAAATAGACTCCAGATACAGGCCATCCCGACAAGAGTCCAGAGACACCAGCGATTCTGACGCGGAAAAGAGATGAAATGAGTCGGTAACATAAGGTCGGATAATATCTGATTTTTAGCGATTAAGACATTTTATTCTGTGCAACCTGATAGCAGAAGAGGCACGTTACGGTTGGACTATTAAGGTTGAGTGCCGTCAAAGATACTTCTTACCAGCTGGCTCAGTTCCGCCAGATTTAAGGGTTTTTGCAGGTAAGAGCAAATGCCCTGCCGCCGAATCTCCTGCTCATTGATGATGGCGCTGTAGCCACTGCATAAAATAACCGGCAGATCAGGTTTCTGCTTCAGCAGTTCGGAGGACAGTTCCTGTCCAGTCATATCAGGCATGGTCTGATCGGTAATGACCAGATCAAAGTGATTCGGATCGGCTCGGAACAGCTCCAGAGCTTTGTGGGCATTATTAACTGTGGTGACTTCATAACCATGTTCTCTGAGCAACTGGCCAGAGACCTCCAGTAAAGCTTCTTCATCATCAACAATCAGGATATGTTCATGCCCACGGGGCAAACGGTTATCTGGCTCTTCAACGCAAGAGATTTTCAATGGCTGATTATCACAGAGGGGAAAGTACACAGAAAACCGGGATCCCTGCCCGGGATCACTCTGAACAGTAATAAACCCGTCATGACTGTCAACGATACCTTGCACGACCGCCAACCCCATGCCGGTCCCTTTTCCGACATCCTTGGTCGTAAAAAAGGGATCAAAAATTTTATCCAGAGTTTCCGGATCAATCCCACAACCATCATCACTGACCGCCAGACAGGCGTAGTCCCCCGACTTAAAATCCCGCCCTTTCGGCAAGTCCTGCTCGCCCAGCTCAACCAACTCCAGCCCGATGTCAAGATGCCCTTTTTCCTGCATAGCCTGCACACCGTTGTTACAGAGATTCAGCAAAATCTGCTGTAACTGTGTCGGGTCGGCAGAAATACTTGCATAAGTAGCATTGGTGGCAATATTCAAACGCACATCGACCGTTGCCGGAATGGTTGGGCGCAACATGCTGAGCAAATCATTCAAGTGTTCGGACAGTACCAGAGACCCTTTATTCTGAATCCCCTGGCGGCTGTAAAGAAGAATTTTCTGCACCAGATCTTTGGCCTTTAATATCGTGGTCTTGGCATTGTTCAGATACCCCTTGAGAGGGCTGGAAGGTGGAATTTTCAACAATGACAATTCAACATTGCCCAGGATAATGGCCAGACTGTTATTGAAATCATGGGCGATACCACCGGCCATGGTTCCAATCGCTTCCATTTTATAAACCTGGCGCAGCTGATCTTCGAGTTCAAGTCGCTTCTGTTCCGCTTCTCTGATCGGACGCATATCGACATCAACACAGTAAAGCTCTTTTCCTTCTCCAGCCTGGTGCAGGAGATGTGAAGAAAAAACCGGAACCTCACGACCATCCTTACCAACCAATAACAACTCTTCTGCGGGTATGGCGATGCCAGTTTCAAGCCATTCATTAATTCCGTCAATAACCGCGTCTTTCATGGGTTCCGGAATAATCAGGTCTTCCAGATGGCGACCAAGAGCCTCTTCTTCACGGTAGCCATACAACTCTTCACTGGCCTTATTCCAGAAAATTACCCGTCGCTTTTCATCGTACCCCTGGATCGCGATCCGGCTAACCTGCTCAATCAGAAGACGGAAACGGGCCTCACTCTCCAGCCGTTTGGCTTCCGCCAATTTCCCCTTGGTCGCGTCAACAAAGGTCCCAATCAGACGCAGAGGCTTGCCGTTGGCGTCTCGTTCCAGGATCCGACCCCGCCCACGCAACCAAACAATCGATCCCTTCGGGCGCCGCACTTTGAAGATGTAATCGATACGTTCACTGCGTCCATCAAGATGGGAGCGGATCATGTTCTTTAATTCGACAAGGTCGGCATCATCAACCAGAGCAAACAGATCCCCAATCTTCAGAGCGCTTTCACCATCAACACCAAACAACTCTCGACTCCGCAGATCCAGAGTAATATCATGCGTACCGACATACCACTCCCAGACACCGTCAGACACAGCATCCAGAGCTTTCTGTAACAGTTGATCCTGTTGTTCCTGCTTTTTCTGAAGATATTTTTTTTCGGTAATATCAATGGCAACCCCTTCAGTCACCAATTGCTCATCAGCTGCATACCTGCTGGTAAACCGATCCTGAAACCACAGCCATTCACCGTTTTTATGGCGAATACGATATTCCAGTTCATGGGTTTCACCCGCTTTCATCCGGGCAAATAGATCTGTGATAACCCGGCGATCTTCCGGATGGATCGCCTCATACCAGAGTAGAGGCTGATCTCGCAGTTCATCAACAGATATACCAATAACTCTCTCAAGATGGGGCGAATAGCAGACCCCGCCTTTTCCCATCTGAAAAGAATAAATCAGTCCAGGAACCCGGTCGACCAAACCGCGATAGCGCTGCTCACTGGCTTCCAGCTGCTCAAACGCCTTTTGAGCCCGATAATTGGCCCGATACAGCAGAACTAAAAAAACCAGCAAAACAAAAATGACGCCACAGACAACCAGAATGTACCCTTTTAGGTCACTCCAATTGATCCCGACCGGAGAATGGTAAAAAAACTCATCATCCAGGTGAAAATTGGCAGGGAGCTCACCTATGGCAATCAGATGACGAGTGATCTGGACCCACTTGGCAACATCCATATGGCCAATTTCACCACGGCCATTGGCAATCAGACTGCTTAGCACAGAAGCTTCATACAACAAGCTGTCCAGCCCCTTATGCGGGCAATAATTTTTTTGGATAAACTCAACTGACTCAGGAATATGATCGAGGGCATAGTGCCACCCTTTCAGCGTTGCCAGCCTGAATTTTTCAACCATATCAGGGGATTTAGCGCATACCTCTTCACGCGTAAACAGCACGTCACTGTAAAAGTGAATTCCGTACTCTCTGGGATTGATAATATTGACCTTCTGACCAATTAATTCGAGCGCGAAGGGTTCATTACTCAGATAACCGTTGAAAACATCGGTTTCATTATTCAATAGAGACTGGTAGTTAAAACTGGTCGGTATCCGTGAGACCCGGGACATCAAGTTTTCCTGCTGAAGCAGCGCCAGAAGCGGCAGGCTCAGATAACCGGGCGACAGCATAACCCGCTTATCAATAAAATCTTCCGGAGCTTCGATTCCCGAATCGGCCAAAGTCAGAAAGATGGTGGGAGCTTCCTGCATAATTGCAGCCACAGCGACAATGGGTTTCCCCTGACTACGGTCAACAATCAACCCGGAACTGGCGATACCAAAATCGGCCCGCCCCTCAACAACTTCTTTCACCGGATCGTTCCCAGAAGATATGTCCCGGATCTCGACACTTAAACCAGCATCATTGTAATAGCCCTTTTCAAGAGCCATCAGATAGCCGGCAAACTGAAATTGATACGTCCAGGGTAGCTGGAGAACAACTTTACCGGAAGCAGCACAAACCGGATGAGCAAAGCAGAGCATAAGAACAACTATACTTCCAATAAGTATCCTGGTTATGCCTGACATCATCCGGATTCTCCGCCCAACAAGAAATGATCAGATCCCCAATTGAATTAATATCTATTCCTCGCTAACATCTAAAATTCGGCCCTGAAGTAATCATCCCCCGCAAGTTCAAGTATGAATTATAAAAACCACATGTCAATCAACCCGGTAGATCTCGCGTCTGGGAAAATCTATAAATCCGGTTAAGAATTAGCGTGACCACAATGACCGCAATCTCCACAAAGAATTAAAATCTCAATATGTCCACAATCTTTACATCTATCTGATTAACTAATTAATTTACTAAGCCATCCTTGGTTATTTTTTAGTGATATAGATTATTTTTCACACCGTCATGGTGTTTTCTTTGTGTTCAAGGAGATAACAGATGAATTCGCGCTACTTAAAAAAACTGGCCATCGCCGCATTGGCAGGTCTCGTTCTGATGTTGACGAGCTGGGGTTGCAGCATACTGCAGACACCAGAAACCACATCGTCCAGCCCGGGAAAAACTGATGTCCTGGCTGAAGCCCATGCTGTAGAGAATGGTTGTGACAGCTGTCATGAGAATAACAATGGCCCAACAGACGACAACCTGACTTTTGAAAATAAACAGTGCATTACTTGTCATGGAACACTTGAAGATGTAGTAAAAAATGAGAGAGAAGGCATTGTATCACCCCATCAGTCTCACCTGATTGGTGCCATTGCCTGTACAGCCTGCCATAAAGGCCACCAGAAATCCGTAGCGTATTGCGATGCATGTCACAGCTTTGGTTACCAGATGCCTTATGGCGGCACCTGGCAGCGCACATTTGTCCCGGTTGATGCAGACCGGGAAGCCCAGGACAAAGCCATTGCCACTGGTGCAAAAGAGTACACGGACGTCGTGATCATCGGTTCCGGGGGTGCGGGGATGTCTGCGGCGGTTGCCGCACGTAATGCCGGAGCCAAGGTCATTCTGCTGGAGAAAGAACCGATCCCGGGCGGGAACACCAAACTGGCTGCAGGTGGTATGAACGCAGCCGAAACCAAGCCCCAGGCCAAGCTTGGTATCAAAGACAAAGTTGAGATCATGATCGCAGACACCATGAAAGGCGGCCGTAATCTCAATGATCCACAGTTGGTCAGTATCTTGGCCAACAATTCTTCCGCGTCCATAGACTGGCTGACCAGTATGGGCGCTGATATGACGGATGTCGGGCGCATGGGAGGGGCGAGCGTTAACCGTAGCCACCGTCCGACTGGTGGCGCCGGCGTGGGTGCTCACGTTGCCCAGGTTCTGTGGAACAATGCAGTTAAGCGCGGCACCGATATCCGCTTTAACAGCAGAGTGGTACGTATCCTGAAGAATGACCAGAACCAAGCCACCGGAGTTCTGGTTAAAGGGGCGGTAAGCGGCTACTACGTTATCGGTGCCAATGCTGTCGTCCTGGCCACTGGCGGATTCGCTAAAAATAATGAGCGAGTTGCCAAGTATGACCCAAAACTCAAAGGCTTTGCCGCAACTAATCACCCTGGAGCGACCGGCGATGGACTCGACGTCGCAGCCCTGGCCGGTGTTGCCACCCGCGACCTGAAAGAAATTCAGGCACATCCGACCTACTCGCCTGTGGGTGGTGTTATGGTCACTGAAGCTGTCCGTGGCAACGGCGCAATTCTGGTCAACCGTGAAGGGGTCCGCTTTATCAATGAAATTACCACCCGCGATAAAGCGTCAGCTGCTATTCTGGCCCAAAAAGGAGCAAGTGCTTACCTGATCTTTGATGATTCAGTCCGCAGAAGTCTGAAAAAAATTGAAGGGTACATCCACCTGCACTTCGTTCTGGAAGGGAACAGCGTTGCCGAGCTGGCTGCAAAAATTCCAGTCCCGGCTGCGGCACTGGAACAAACGCTGACGACCTACAACCAAAGTGTAGAGGCCAAGAAGGATGCCGCTTTCCAACGCCCCAACCTACCACGCAAACTGGCTACCGCGCCTTATTATGCTATTGAGGTAACCCCAGCAGTCCATCACACCATGGGCGGAGTGGTCATCGATACCAAAGGCGAAGTCAAAGGTGAGGATGGCAAAATTATCGCCGGCCTGTTCGCGGCTGGAGAAGTCACTGGCGGTGTCCACGGCGGCAATCGCCTGGGCGGCAATGCCATTTCAGACATCGTAACCTTTGGTCGTATTGCAGGAACATCTGCCGCTGCTTACGCTCACAACAAGTAAAGTTCAATAAATCGAGACGCAAAAAGTCCACATCCTAGTGGGCTTTTTGCGTTGATTGATCGTCATTTAAAACGGAAAAACATTTACCAAGACCTGAACTTTAAAGTAAGAGCAGTAAGATATATACCCCCTATATACACCCTGATCCCATAAAACGCACTTTCCCCACTCGTGAACTGTAACCGAACCAGTTCTGCCAATAGCGAAGCACCCCTCCCTGAAGATTATCTAAGTAGCTATATTCAATCATTTAATTCAATAATGCCATTCAGAATACAACATAAATTAAACATTGTTTTCATCACCATTAAAGAACCTTTTTTTACCCGCCAAGAATAAAAACTTTATATTTTCTACACTTACACAAAGACAAAAAAATTAACAAATTATTATTAGACATTATTGACATTCTTTTGCAAGTAAGACTAAACTTACACAGCCAATACAGATAACGATGTTCTGTTCCCTCTGGCGTTTTTTTTGCATGCGAAAGGATTGCTCATGAGCCTTAAATCTATCCAACTCAAAATTGCCTTACTGGCTGGTATATGCCTGTTGTTGACCGCTGGGATATTAGTCACGTACAGCTTGGTTACATCCAGGAGCACCCAGACCTTTACCATTGCCAATGTTTCTAAACAGCAAGAAAAAATGGCTCTGGATGGGCTTCAGACCCTGGCGGGTGAGCAGGCTGGAAAAATTCAGTCGGAGTTTGAACTTGCGCTTGATGCCGCACGAACCATGGCCAATGTCTTTGAGGTGGGTAAAACCAAAGACAAATATGGCATGACCACTCTCAACCTGAGCCGTTCCGGACTGAACGCGATACTCCTGAACGTGTTAAAGGCCAATCCAGCCTTTAACGGCACCTATTCCTGCTGGGAACCGGATGCCCTCGATGGGCTGGACCAGAACTACAAAAACGGTCTTGATGGCAATAATAATGAGACCGGCCGCTTCACCCCATACTGGACCCGTGATGCCAGTGGCAATATTGCGGTTCAGCCGTTGGTTGAATACGACACCAATGACAAACACCCCAATGGTGTCCTGAAAGGGGGTTGGTACATTGCACCGCGTGATGAGCGCCATGAGAGTGTACTCGGCCCTCTGCCTTACATCGTTCAAGGGAAACAGGTATGGCTGGCAACCATGTCAGTGCCGATCGTTGTCAACGATAAATTCCTCGGCGTTGCCGGGGCGGACTATGACCTTTCGTTTGTCCAGAAGTTGAGTGAGAATGTTGACAAAGACCTGCTGGATGGCCAGGCCACCATTGTCATCCTAAGCGATGCCGGTCTGGTTATTGCGGACAGTGAAGCTCCCGACTCGATCGGTAAAAGTATCGACAACGTGCTCAAAAATGGTAAAGAGGAAGCTCTTCAAACCATCCGTGACGGCAAATCACGCACGATCGTCAATGAGCAGACCGGCAATGTGAACGTTTTCTACCCTATCAAGCTCGGCGCGACCGGTAAGCCCTGGTCAATTATGGTCAAGGTTCAAAAAAATATCATTCTGGCTGAAGCTCATCGTCTCAGTGATGAACTGACAATACGGGGGCAGTCAACTGCCATGTGGCAGATGGGTGTCAGCGTAGCGGTAATATTTGCCGCCCTGATCATCCTGTGGTGGTCTGCCCGGAGTATCGCAGGTCCGATTAAAGCAGCAGCACAGCTGGCAGACGCTATCAGACTGGGAGATTTCAGTAAACGCCTTAATCTGAAAAGTAAGGATGAAGTCGGTCAGCTTGCCCATTCACTCGATGAAATGGCGGAGGGCTTACAAGCTTCTGCCAACGTTGCGCAAGCCATTGCCCAGGGAGACCTGACCAAGACCGCCCGGGTTGCCTCTGAACATGATCAATTAGGCAATGCCTTGAAGACCATGATCGAAAACCTTCAGGAAATGGTTGGCAGTATTCAGGTTGCCGGTGAGCAGATCGCTTCCGGATCAGGACAGATAGCCAGCGCCAGCCAGGCCCTGTCAGAAGGGGCCACCCAATCGGCCAGTGCCATTGAAGAAGTGACAGCTTCAATGAACCAGATGGCCGAGCAGGTTAAGGTCAACGCCCATAATGCCGCAACAGCGACCACTGTTTCTTCAGAATCACAAAAGGCGGCAACTAATGGTAATAACCGTATGGCTGAGATGGTCACAGCCATGGACAAGATTAATCAGGCTGGCCAGAATATTTCTAAAATTATCAAGGTTATCGACGAAATCGCCTTTCAGACCAACCTGCTGGCCCTTAATGCCGCGGTTGAAGCTGCACGCGCCGGGCAACATGGTAAAGGTTTTGCCGTCGTGGCTGAAGAGGTCCGGAATTTGGCAGCCCGTAGTGCAAAAGCCGCTGAAGAGACCGCTGAACTCATCGAAGGTTCGGTAGCATTGACTGATCAGGGGGTCAAAATGGCCGAGCAGACAGCAGCAGCTCTGACAGAAATCATGACCGGAACGACCAAGGTTGCCGACCTGCTCAAAGAAATTGCTGCGGCGTCCAGTGAACAGGCTCAGGAAATTACCCAGGTCACCAGCGGACTGACCAGTATCGATCAGGTTGCCCAGCAAAATACCGCAAGTGCAGAAGAAAGCGCCGCAGCAGCAGAAGAGCTATCCGGTCAGGCAGCACACCTGCAAAGTATGCTGCAGCGCTTTATTCTCAAGCAGGGGCAAGATAACAATCGACCAGCGCAAACGCAAAACTACAGACTTGGACAGCAGTCACTTTCCAGCCCGAGAACAAAATCACCAACAACTCCGAAGCCTGTAGGAAAAGTCGCCCCGCGAGCCCAAGCCAGCACGACTGCAGACAAAGGGTGGGGGGACCTGGAGAAGTCCAGCGCGAAAATCAAGATTTCCCTGGATGATGATGAATTTGGTAAGTTCTGACTTTAATTGTCTCGCGCAACGCCCAAAGTTCAGGGCGTTGCGACAACAGCAAAACAATTTGTGCGACCAACAAAAAAAGCGCTCTGTGCATTCTCAGAGCGCTTTTTTCTTCATTTCTTTCTCTATTTTGCCCCCGAACGAGAGGGCCACTCCGGGATTATCTTAAGCCTAACGATGAATCCCGTCATTTAAGTTTCACTATTTTTTACAGGCCCTTCGCTAGGTAACATGGTGGCTCAGAGACGGTCATAATGTCTTCCTCCTTTAGCGTTTGAGGTAATTTAAATATACCACAAAACCAGCTGTCTGTGGCAAGCCCATCGGTAAAAAAAATGTTCTCCATCCTTAGATTTCATTTATCTGCATTGAAATAGAGTAAAAAACAGTTGCTGTAAAATCAATTCCAATATATCTTTTATTCATATTATCATTATATCAATTAAAAAATAACCTTCAGCAGAGGGATTCAACAATCATGACAAAACAGAATATCGTGCGCCCGATTAAGCGAACCCGACTGCACGAGCAGGTTGCCCGGACCCTGAGTCTCAAGATTCTGAATCGTGAATTGCAACCGGACACCCTGCTGCCCAATGAAGAATCGCTCTCCCAACTTTTCGACGTCAGCAAACCTGTGATCCGTGAAGCCATTAACTTCATGGATGCCAAAGGTCTGGTTCAGGTACGCCCCCGTATCGGAGCCAGGGTCTGCGACCCTTCCAGTTGGATCATTAATGATCCGGTGTTGATGAAATGGCGGATTGAAAGTTCTCCGGGAAAAAAGTTCATTCTCAACCTGCTTGAAGTACGGACTATTATTGAGCCCATCGCAGCGGGCCTTGCTGCTGAACGCGCGACCGCTACTGATTTGGAAAAGATTGATGCGGCTCTTGAACTCATGGAACAGGCCGATAGCCTGAACAGACATATTGCTGCGGATATTCAGTTCCACCTGGCAATTCTCGAAGCCTGCGGCAATGACCTATTGATCAGCTCACTTAAACCTGTCATCGACACCGTCCTCGGATCAAGTTTCACCCAGTTTATCCACTCCTTTTCTGCCGCTAAGGATTCCATTGCGGTACACCGTCAGGTTGCTGATGCAATCAGAGACAAGGATGATAATGCGGCAATTGAAGCGATGAAACAGATCATCAAGAGCTCTGCTGATGACATTCAGGCAAACAACGGCTGATGACAGATTATAAGCCAATGCTAGCCTACAGCCAGCCGTCGACCGACATCTCAGTAACCACAAATAAACATGATTGATAGCAACAAAGTATCCCAATATATTGTAACAGGAGGCTAAAATGAAGATTACCGCCGTTGAGACCTTGATTCTCGAAGAGTTCAACAATGTGACCTGGGTCCGGGTCCATACGGACGAAGGAATTACCGGTATCGGTGAAACTTACTACGGTTCAGGCGCCGTCAGCGCCCATATTCACGACACACTTGCGGCTCGTCTGCTGGGTAAAAACCCTCTCAACATTGAAGCCCTCAATCGCGAGATGGTCAACCTCCCACTGGCCCAGGCCTCTACCGGTGCCGAATACCGTGCCGCATCAGCGATTGATATTGCCCTGTGGGACCTGTACGGCAAGGTTGTCAACCAACCGGTTCACCAGTTACTAGGAGGTCTGTGTTGGGACAAGCTGCGGGTTTACAACACCTGCGCCGGCTATCGTTATGTCAGGTCGGCCAACATCCGGCCAGTCGACACCTGGAACTTCAGTAGCGACGGCCCCTATGAAGACCTGCAGGGGTTCATGGAACGTCCTGCCGAACTCGCCCAGAGCCTGCTCGACATGGGAATCAGCGCCATGAAAATCTGGCCTTTTGACCCGGCAGCCAACGCAAACAAGGGGCGATACATTTCTGCCGCTGAGATGAAAAAAGCTCTCTGGCCTTTCGAAGAGATCCGTAAGGCGGTCGGCGATAAAATGGATATTATGGTTGAGTTCCACTGCTTGTGGGATCTACCAACCGCCAAACAGATTGCCCGTGAATTGGAGCCCTTCAAACCTTATTGGTTCGAAGATTCAATCCGCATGAACTCACCACAAGCCTTGGCTGAGTATGCCCGCTCAACTCCGATTCGCGTATGCGCCAGCGAAACCCTTGGCTCAGCAATGCCCTACAACGAGATGCTGCGTCATGATGCCATTGATGTTGTTATGGTTGATATCTGTTGGACCGGCGGGATTACCGAAGCGCGCAAGATCGCAATTTTGGCGGATATCCATCATAAACCTTTCGCCCCCCATGACTGCACCGGGCCCATCGGTCTGGCCGCAGCGGTTCACACCGCACTCAGCCAGCCTAACTCATTGATTCAGGAGACCGTTCGCGCCTTCTACACCGGTTGGTACAAAGAAGTTGTTACCACCATCCCAACCATCAAAGATGGCTATGTCTATCCGATGGAAGGCCCCGGCCTTGGTATTGACCTGTTGCCCGAAGTCATGAAACGCGACGACCTGATCGTCAGAAAATCAACGCTGTAAGAAGGAGATTGCTTAATGTCTTTAGTAAATCAACTGTTCGACCTGACTGGAAAAACCGCCCTGATTACCGGCGGTAGCCGTGGTCTTGGCAAAGATATGGCAAAAGCGCTTGCCGAAGCCGGGGCTAAAATTGTTATCAATGGACAGAATCTGGACACTCTGCAAAAAACTGCAGATGAGTTTAAAGCGGCGGGCTACCAGATTGAGACCTCGCCATTTGATGTTCGTGATGAGAAAAGTGTTGTTGCTGCTTTTGAAAAGCTGGATAAAGAAGGAATTTCCATCGACATCCTGGTCAACAATGCCGGTATTCAGCATCGTCAACCGATGGTCGATTTGTCTTGCGCTGACTGGCAGCGGGTTATCGACACTAACCTGACCAGCGCCTTCCTGGTTGGACGCGAAGTCGCCAAACGGATGATCGCAGCCGGTAAAGGTGGCAAAATCATCAATATCGGTTCTCTGACGAGCGATGTTGCCCGCGCTACCGTTGCGCCTTACACTGCAGCCAAAGGCGGCGTTAAAATGTTGACCAAGGCGATGTCCGCCGAATGGGCAAAATTCAACATTCAGGCGAATGCCATTGGTCCCGGTTACATGCTGACCGAAATGACCAAGCCTCTGGCGGATGATCCAAAATTCGACGGCTGGGTCAAAAGCCGTACTCCGTCAGAGCGTTGGGGTCTTCCGGAAGATCTGATGGGTACCATCATCTTCCTCAGTTCGTCTGCCTCTAATTACGTCAACGGCCAGATTCTTTATGTTGATGGTGGCATGTTGTCGGTGCTTTAAAAGATATCAGTATCCCCTGCCCAAAAGGCTCATTTCAATGCGAAATGAGCCTTTTCTATTTTATAGAAGCCCATACCAAACGACTCCTAAGCGGCGTTCCATCCGCCCTGGAGAACTAAATCAATACTGAATTAAAGAAGAAGAGCCGACATCGGAAGGGGGGGACGATGTCGGCTCCAAACAGGAAAAAAGGTATGAGAGGTTTCAGCATCAGCATTTCAACTTCAACAGCGACCTGCTGATAACAGGTAATTTAGCCTAATCCGTGAACACAATGAACGTGTCATCAGGCAAATTTTTGTAGCCGAAACGACAATGTCAAGCTGCGCCTTTGCACAGCATATTACGCCCTCCCCCCCAAGTTATGCTATCCACAAAGTCCCCTTCTGTACCAATTGCCCAGAACCGTTGTTATGATGTATAGATTAAATAGACCTATTAATTTATTGATGGAGGAGACAGCTATGAACACACTTACTTGGTACGGTCATGCTGCCATTGGCCTGAAAACGTCTGATGCACAATTGATTATTGATCCATTTTTCACCGGGAATCCCGCAGCTTCGACCTCAGCTGACAAGATCGACACCGACTATATTCTTATCAGCCATGGTCATGGTGATCATGTTGGTGACGCGCTGGAACTGGCGAGACGCACCAAAGCAAAGGTTATTGCCAATGCTGAAATCGTCAACTGGATAAAAAAACAGAATTACGAAAATGTCCATGCCCAACACCTTGGTGGCGGTTTCAAGCATCCCTTCGGCTATCTCAAACTGACGCTTGCTCTGCATGGTTCACAAATGCCAGATGGCTCCTACGGCGGGAATCCCTGTGGTTTTCTGCTGACCTGCAATGACGGTAAAAAGATCTACATGGCACAGGACACTGGCCTGTTTGGAGATATGGCCCTGATCGGAGAAGAAGGTATTGATGTTGCCCTTATTCCTATTGGTGATAACTTCACCATGGGTCCGGTCGACGCCCTGCGCGCGGTGAAACTACTGAAACCTAACGTCGTCATCCCGATTCATTACAGTACCTGGGGGCTGATTGAGCAAGATCCTATCACCTGGGGTAAGCAAGTGATGGAAGAAACGGACACTAAAGCAGTTGTTCTTAACGCTGGAGAAACTTTTGACTTTTAGTTTCGGCCCCATAAGCCACGAAGACACTCATAATAACGCCTTCTTGTACCTTCGTGGCTTATAACCGATCCTTCACCATTCCTGCCTGTTTCACATTCCCCTCCCTTTTCATTTTTTCAGCAAAAACAACTTCAGCAGTAGAATCTAACTAAAAAACATGCTAACCTTTATGACAATTTTGGTCATATTTTATTTTCTTTACCATACCAAGGAGTTAGATCAATGGAAGTCACTGAACAAGTTCTTGAAGTTATGCGTGCCAATGCTGAACCCCTCAATGCCGGAAAAATTGCCGAACTGGGTGGCATTGATCGCAAAGAGGTTGACAAAGCCATGACAAAACTGAAAAAAGAAGGAAAAATCGTCTCGCCGAAGCGTTGTTACTGGACTGCAGCATAACCAAGCAACCAGTCTGCCAGATAGACAGCGTCCAGACTTTTTTGCCACCAAGGCCCTAAGAGAACATTTATGCAGTTCCTGAATCAGATTTTCTTAGTGCCTTGGTGACTATGTGGCTAACAAATTACAAAGAGACCTTGCCTCGCAAACTGTCACAGCTATCCGACCAGACAGAACTCTCATCCTTTTTTAATCATTTTGCGACAGAAAGAACTCCTATTTTTAAAATAACTTGTGCTAAGATTCGCGCCTGTTTTTTCATTCAGCTTTGATTGGAGTCCAACAGTATGAAACGTGATTTAGCAATGGCTTTCTCCCGTGTGACCGAAGGTGCCGCGCTTGCCGGCCACAAATGGCTTGGTCGTGGTGACAAAAATGCTGCCGATGGTGCGGCTGTCGAGGTTATGCGTGAACTGCTTAATAAAACCGAAATTGAAGGCGAAATCGTCATTGGTGAAGGTGAAATTGATGATGCCCCAATGCTTTACATTGGTGAAAAGGTCGGTCGTGGTGGCGATGCTGTCGATATCGCCGTCGATCCGATTGAAGGGACCCGCATGACCGCCATGGGACAGTCAAACGCCCTGTCGGTTCTGGCCGCCGGTGAAAAAGGAAGCTTCCTCAAAGCCCCTGACATGTATATGGAAAAACTGGTCGTTGGCCCTGGTGCCAAAGGCTGTATCGACCTCGACCATCCGCTGAAAGAAAACCTGGTTTATGTAGCTGCAGCGCTTAAGAAAAATCTGCGCGACCTGGTCGTCATCACCCTGGCCAAACCGCGCCATGACCAGGTTATCAAAGAGATGCAGCAAATGGGTGTTAAAGTCTTCGCGGTTCCGGATGGCGATGTCGCGGCGTCGATCCTGTCCTGTATGCCGGACAGCGAAGTCGATATGATGTACTGCATCGGCGGCGCTCCGGAAGGGGTTGTTTCTGCTGCTGTCATCCGCGCCCTGAATGGCGACATGCAGGGCCGCCTGCTGCCACGCCATCAGGTCAAAGGCGATACGGAAGAGAACCGTGCATTCGGCGAAATGGAACTGGCCCGCTGTGCTGAAATGGGCGTTGAAGCCAACAAGATCCTGCGCATGGAAGACATGGTCCGCAGTGACAATGTGGTCTTCTCCGCAACGGGTATCACCAAGGGAGACCTGCTCGAAGGGGTCACACGCAACGGCAACATCGCCACCACAGAAACTCTGGTTATCCGTGGCCGCAGCCGCACCATCCGCCGTATCAAGTCGATCCACTATCTGGAGCGTAAAGATCCGGAAGTCAGAGATCTGATTCTGTAACTGGCAGAGTTTGACAGATAGATAAAAAAACGCCTCCAATCCTTACAGGATCTGGAGGCGTTTTTTTATTTAACCATCGTTAAAACTTCAGCTAATTTTACAATATTGGCTATAAAGTTTTTGCTCTGGAAGCGAGCAATTTTCCGTTGTGGCTAGGAAAGCAAAAACTTGCGCGGAGGCGTAGTACTTTACGCCGCACAAGCAAGTGTGCAGATTGACAACGCCACAGCGGAAAAGGACCGCTCCTGGGGCAGAAATTAGAAATCGTCCCACCCATCGACCACCGACGATTGATTGTAGGCCGACACCGTCGCCTCAAAGAAGTTACTCTTCACATCCCCTTCCCCTTCGGTATCTGCCAGCTTTTCAAGATGTTTATAGGGATTCTTATCATACCCTTCATACAGCTTGCCGCTAAAGCCGAGCTTGTTCCAACGTTCGTTGGCCAACCATTTGGTGTACATGGCTGTCGTCTCTTCACTGACACCGAGTACTCCGTCGCCAATAATGTGATTGGTCCAGGCAATCTCCTGGTCGACAGCCATGCGGAACATCCCTTCAACATCATCCTGGGGGAAGAAGTCGGGATACAACTCACGGATTTCCCTCACGATAAATTCAAACAGCACGCAATGAGACAGCTCGTCACGATTGATATAGCGAATCACCTCGGAGGTACCGATCATCAGGTGGCGACTGGCCAGATTGTAGAAGAAGTTGAATCCGTTATAGAAATACAGCCCCTCAAGCAGGTAGTTAGCGATCACCACCCGGTAGAAGTGCCGCTCTGACGGATCATCAATAAATTTCTGATAAATCTCGGCAACATACTTGTTACGCTCGAATAACACCTTGTCGGTCCGCCATTTGTCATAGATGCTGTTGCGGCGATCCGCCGGAATGATCGATTCAACAATATACTGGTAACTCTGGCTATGAATGGCTTCCTGATATTGCTGAATGGCGAGCAGCAGATTCACTTCGGGAGCGGTGATATAGTCGTTAATATTGGACAGATTGTTGGTCTGAATACTGTCGAGGAAAATCAGGAAAGAGAGAATCCCATCATACGCCTGACGCTCTTCAACTGTCAGATGCTTATACGGCTCGATATCCCCGTTCAGATCAATTTTTTCCGGAATCCAGAAGTTGGCCATCATGTTGCGATACATGCGGTTGGCCCACTGGTAACGGACATTGTTCAGGTTAAAAATATTGGTGCTGTTACCGTCGATAATTCGCCGGGTATCAAGGGAATCGTTCCCCTCGGGATTAAAGAGTCGTTTGGGTTCCATCTTTGGCTCCTCTATTATCTTCTGAAATCTCAAATTTCAAATCTGAAATCGCGCAACAATGTTGCGCGCTACCCTGCACAGGAAACGCATTCTTCCTTGGTCGAGGCGATGTTGCTGTTTTTCTGGATACTGCGCGTATAGTATATCGCCTTACACCCTTTCTTCCAGGCCGCCATGTGCGTTTCATAAATATCTTTAGCCGTCAGATTGTTATTCAGATTGAACAGCAGCTCCATGGAAATTCCGGTATCAACATAGCGTTGCAGGCGCGACACCACATCAACCACAACGCGCTGATCAATGTGTTTGGATTCCTGATAGTGCCACAGCTTATCTTTAATGTAGGGCGGAACAATCGGCACGGTGCCATTGCTGTTATTATCGATATAAAACTTGCTGAAAATAGGCAGTACGCTTGCCGTGCACCCCTGGACAATGGAGCTGCTGGTATTGGGAGCGATGGCCGTGATGTGACTGTTGCGCACCCCGTGTTCCGCAATACGATCAAACAGGGCATCCCAGTCGAGGGTGCCATGCTCTTTGAACCAACTGCGATCACGACATAAAATCTGCTCCTGTGACCAGCTGCTCCCGTTATAGAGAGGATAATGTCCACGCTCGCGAGCCAGCTCACAGCTGGCCCAAGTACAGTAATAACCAAACGCCTCAGCCAGTTTATCGACGGCAGCCCCGGCGCTGACGTAAGGGATCCCTTGACGCGCCAGGTAATCGGCCAACCCCATCATACCAACCCCGATGGTGCGCAAAAGTTCGTTGTGCCGTTGCCCTTCGGCGACCGGCACATCGGTAATATCGATGCAGTTATCCAGAATACGTACGGAAGTTTCACACACCCCCGGGAGCTCTTCATCTTCAACATTGGCCATATTGATCGACACCAGGTTGCAGGTATGCACCAGCCCAGGTTCGACATCACGCGATATTTTGCCATCTTCAAAGCGTTGTACACCAATGGATGAAGGCTTAACCACGGAATATGATTCAACACACAGATTCGTACAGGGAATCATCCCAACATGCTGATTGGGGTTGGCTCGATTAATCGTATCCTTAAACGAGATATAAGGCATTCCGGTTTCAATCTGAACCTTCATAATCTGTTTATAAAGGGTCTTTGCGTTCACCTTTTCATAAAGTTCAATATTTCCCAACTCTATTTCCTGATGAAGATGGTCGAGGGCCCGGTCAAATTCGTCACCCCACAATTCTGCCAGCTCATAGCCAAAGCGGGTCCGGATCTCATGGGGATCAAACAGGAACCAATCTTCATTATTTTCAACCGCACGCATAAAACGGTCGGTCACCACAACCTGAGGGAAAACGTCAAAAGCCTTGCGACGCTGATCACCATTTTCGGTCTGCAGTTCGAGAAAATCCTCCATATCCAAATGCCAGCTGTCGAGGGCAACGGTTACAGCACCGGCGCGTTTCCCGCCCTGGTTGAAATACAGGGCAATGTCGTTGATGACCCGTACATTGGGCACAACCCCGCCGGCCCGGCCAATCGAATTGCGGATCCTGGCGCCCTGGGAACGGATGCGGCTGATACTGACGCCAACTCCGCCACCACCAGAGCTGATCTGTCCAACCTGTTCAAAGGTATGGAAGATACTGTTGGTATCATCATCGACGGCCGTGATAAAACAGCTGGACAGGTTCCCGTTCGGTTTGCGCAGATTGATTAGGATCGGTGTCGCCAGTGAGATTTTACGTTTGGCCAGCATGATGTAGGTGTCGCGGACCCGCTGCAGACGAACCTCCTCCGCTTGATTCTGTTCGATCAGCAAAGCAATAGTCAGCAGCGCTTCCTGCGGCATTTCAATCACCTTGTTCTCATACTCCAGCATGTAACGTTTGATCAGCAGGCTGATCCCGGCGTAGTCGTAATCGTAATCATACTCCTGCTGAAGAAACTGACCGGCTTTATGCAGCTCTTTTTCCGTGTATTTTTCAATCAGAACCGAGGAGTAAATACCCTTCTCAACAAAATCCTTAACCGTCTGACAGTAGCTCGGGTAACGATACTCATAGGGAATATTCCGCGCCAAGTGAACCCGCTTGTAGAAATCAACCAGCTTCAGACGCGCCGCCAGAATCCGCCAGTCCGGCTCTTCAATTGAGGTCAGCCGCAGCGAAGTTTCTATCACTGTCTCGTGAATCTCCCCGGTGGTCATATTATTACGGAAATGAATTTCCAGTTTTGATTCAAGTTCGATAGGGTTGATATCCAGCCCCTCTGCAGCCCACTGGATAACCTTACGGATTTTTGCAATTTCAAGAGGAGCCTCTTCCCCGTTACGTTTAATGACGCGGTAGCGTTTTGCCATGATCCCGGACCTCCGTTGTTATTATCACTACACCATATCTTGTAGTCGCAGGATCGAAGTATACATCATATTGAAATAAAATTAAGACAAAAATGGTAACTTTTTAAAGTTTTAATCACTCCCATTGCTTGAAACATTTGAATTTGCCTGTTTTTACAAGGAAAATATCGGAAGGGATAAATCAGGCAAGCTATTTGTCTCGCAGGTAGCTACTCCCCTTTAAGTTCCCCTAAAGACAATTGAAACACTCAAGAGTATCAACAACAGCAGAATCAAGTTGTACTTGAAAATACTAACATTTCAGAACAAAAGTCTTTACCAGAGCACCCGGCATTATGCAGGGTCGTTCTTTTTATCCCTATAAATATTTGCTATAGTTACGACCGGAAAACACAAATTCACTTTCATTTTTCATCATAGTCCCTCGTATATCAGAATCAGAAACAGGTCAGCCCTGTTTCTCCAAAGGAGGAATCATGTCAGTTTTATTACGTTCGGCATTAAAACCCGATGAAATTACCACAGAGATCGAAGAGCGCTTTAAGCCCATCTGGGAAAAAGGCCCGATCAGTGAGGAAGTCGCCAAGGATATCAATATTGTCATCACCAAGGGGGACCTGGGTCTCAAAAGCGATGAGATGCGTGCCCTGCCCAACCTGAAACTGATCTCCGTCTATGGCGTCGGCACCGATGCTATCGATCTGATCCAGGCCAAAGAGCGCGGCATCCAGGTTGCAACCACCCCCAACGTCCTGACCAATGCCGTTGCTGAAATGGCCCTGACCCTGACTCTGGCCGGAGCCCGCCGCATAGCAGAAGGTGACCGCCACGTACGCGCCGGCAAATGGCCTCAGGCCAGCCTGGGGCTGGGTTGGTCGGTCGTTGGTGAAACTGCCGGCATTTTCGGCTACGGACGCATTGGTAAACGGATTGCGGAATTGTGCCGGGCGGTTGGCATGAAGGTGCTATATACCGACCTGCAGGCGACACCGGGCGAAGAAGCAGCCTTCCGCCCTTCCGCTGAAGAGCTGGCCAAAGACTGCCGCGTCCTGATTATTGCCGCTGAAGGTGGCGCTAAGACCCGCGGACTGATTAACCGCAAAGTTTTAAAAGCCCTCGGCCCCGATGGTCTGCTGGTCAACGTTGCCCGTGGCTCGGTCATCAATGAAGCAGAACTGATCCAAAGCCTTGCCGCCGATGAAATCGCCTGTGCCGCCCTTGATGTTTTTGAAGATGAGCCGAATGTCCCTGAAGCGTTGCGCAATAATCCCAAACTGGTTCTAACCCCTCATGTTGCCTCGGGAACCGTCGATGCCCGCATGGCCATGGGGCGACTGGTCATCGACAACACCGCAGCGTTTCTAGCAGGTGAACCATTATTGACCCCTCTCTCATTTTAACAGGAGCTTACAGATGCAGGAAACCCGGTCAATAGGTCTCATCGGTCTTGGCGTCATGGGCCAGAACCTCGCCCTGAATATGACAGACCACGGCTTTAACGTTGTCAGTTACGATCCGTGGGAAAGTGCCCGCAATAATTTTGCCCAACTTAACCAGGGCAGTGCCAATCCTGAGCGCGTCACTATCTGTGACAACCTCAGCGATTTTGTCCGGACCCTACCTGTGCCACGTAGCATTTTGCTCATGGTCAAGGCCGGGGAAGTCGTCGACCAGCAAATTGAGCAGTTACTTCCGCTCCTGAGTAGCGGCGATACCATCATTGATGGGGGCAACTCTCATTATCATGACACGCGCCGCCGTGAGCACTATCTCCAGGAAAAAGGGCTATACTTCATTGGTCTGGGTATTTCCGGTGGGGAAGAAGGAGCGCGCCGCGGACCAGCTATGATGGCCGGTGGCGCACCTGAGTCTTTTGTGCGGGTCGAACCGATATTTGCTGCCATCGCCGCCCGGTTTGAAGATGAACCCTGCTGTGCCTTGGTCGGTCCTGATGGAGCCGGTCATTTCGTCAAGATGATTCATAATGGTATCGAATACGGCATTATGCAGCTGATTGCCGAAACTTATGTTCTGCTGCGTGATGTCGGGCAACTGTCACACGCTGACATGGCGACCACCTTCAAAAACTGGAATCAGACCGAACTGGCTTCGTACCTGATTGAGATCACTGCGGACATTCTGGTTAAACCGGACGAATACAGTACTCAACCCCTGGTGGAAATGATCCTCGATAAAGCAGGACAAAAAGGCACCGGACGCTGGAGCAGTGAAGCGGCTCTGGAGGTTGGCATTCCGACCCCGACCATTACCAGCGCCGTATTCGCCCGAGCCCTGTCGGCACTAAAGGATGAGCGATTGGTTGCGGCAGACATTCTCGCTGGACCTGCTCAGCAAGACATTAACAATAAAGAGGAATTTGTTGACGCGGTCAAGGACGCATTACTCAGCTCAATCATTGCCTCCTACGCTCAAGGGTTGGCGGTTATCTCGGCAGCGTCTGACGAACACCACTGGCAGATCGATATCGCCACAGTCACCAGCATCTGGCGAGCCGGCTGTATTATCCGCGCCGAACTGCTTGATACCATTACGTCAGCTTATCGGCAGTCCGGCCAGCCCCTTAACCTGATGTGCGCTTCAGGAATCAGTAATCTGCTGCAAAAAACTCAGAATGGCTGGCGTAAGACCCTGGTGACCGCCATAGAGAGTGGCATCCCGGTACCAGCCATTTCATCTGCACTGGCGTATTACGACAGCTACCGGTCACCACGGTTGTGGGCCAACATGATTCAGGCGCAGCGCGATTATTTTGGTGCACATACCTATCAAAGAGTTGACAGAGCGGGGGTCTTTCACTCCCAGTGGTGTTGAGTTGTAAGCTGTTAACGGCCGTGTTCCGCGACGGCATCAGTCAGTGAGCGAGCTTGCGCGGCCTAAAGTTGGGGACTCCTGTCCCGCCCGAAAATATGACATCAGTGCGATAACAAGCGCTTAAAGGCAAGGCGGCGCATGAGCGCAGGAACTCGCAGGACTGAATTCAGGCGCAGACAACGCTACAGATGACCGCTTAATCGCACCCGAAGAAAGTTTCTCCCCTGCGTCGCCAGAAGCGGCAGCCCTTGTGAATGATCATTCCCTTCACAAGGGCTGCAACACATGGCATGCAGAAGAGGCTCAGAGAACAATATTTAAAGAAGAGAGCGAATAACGTCAGCAGTTACAAGCGTTTTTTTCTTTACCGCGTTCTATATGGGGCCCTATCTTTGACCACCGACCCAGCTGCCCTGCTCATCTGATATAATCTTTAATGGTAAGTTTGTTTTGCAAAGAGCTTCATCACCATCTCAGTGCCAGTCTGGCAGGAGGGAGGTGTTGCATGTCCAAGCATGAAAAACAGATCGTCACCAGACTCCTCGACCCGGGATGCTACACTCATCACGTCACTAAGGTCGAACTTGTTGAAACCCACGTCTCCAGGATTTTCCTCGCCGGTGAATTTGCCTATAAAATGAAAAAACCGGTTAATTTCGGTTTCCTCGATTTTTCCACCCTGAAATTACGCCAATTCTACTGTAACGAGGAGCTACGCCTGAACCGTCGCTTTGCCCCGCAACTTTATCTGGACGTTTGCACCATTGGGGGAGAGCCGGAAAAAGTCGTGTTCGGAGGGGTTCCGGTTCAGGATTACCTGGTCAAAATGGTTCGGTTTCCGCGTCACAAACAACTCGACCAATTACTGAAAAATGATCAGTTAACGGCTGCGCAGATTGAGGATGTGGCCAAAATTCTGGCCAATTTTCACGCCACTACCGCAAGAGCTCCTTCTGCTTCAGAGTTCGGTTCACCTTCTGACGTTACGGCTCCCGTTCTGAACAACTTCAAACAATTACACAACACCCTGACAGACCCGTCATGCGCTCCGCTAATCAACGAGCTTGAAAGCTGGAGCAAATACGTCTGCGAAGCATATTCAAGACGTTTTGAGCAACGCAAGGCAAGTGGCTTTGTGCGCGAATGCCACGGCGACCTGCACCTTGCCAATATGGTCTGGTGGAAAGGGCACCCCCTGCTATTCGATTGTATTGAATTCAACCCCAACCTGCGCTGGATCGATTTGCTTAGTGAGGTCGCTTTTCTGGTTATGGACCTGGATGACCATGCCGCAACCAAACTGGGATGGCGCTTTTTAAATACGTACCTGCAGTGGACGGGAGACTATCGGGATCTGGACCTCCTGAGATTCTACAAGGTCTACCGGGCCATGGTCCGCTGCAAAGTCATCAGCCTGAGACTCAAGCAGCATGGCCTTTCTGCCACAGACCGGCGTACCGCCATCAGGCTTTTACACAGTTATCTTGAACTGGGCTGCGGCTATCTGCAGCCCAGGAAAAAGACCCTGGTCATCAGTCATGGACTATCCGGCTCTGGAAAAACAAGCTTTATTAAGAAACTGGCTGCTCGCTGTGGAGCCATAAGTATTCACTCCGACATTGAACGAAAAAGAAGCGCCGGTCTGGCTCCGATAGAAGCCAGCCATTCCGCGACAGACACTGGCCTCTACACGCCCGAGCGCACAGAGGCAACTTATCAGGAACTCCTGCTCCTGGCTGAATCCATTCTGCACGCAGGCCTGCCGGTGCTGGTGGACGCAACGTTCCTGCGCCAGGCACACAGAAACCTCTTCAGGCAGTTGGCGAAAAACCTGAATATCCAGTTTTTCATTCTTGATTTCCAACGGCCTGAAGCGGAGCTAAGGCACAGAGTCCGCCAACGGTTACAGCAAACAGAGCAAAATTCTGAAGCCACCGAACAGGTGCTGGATAAACAGCTTGTACGACAAGAACACCTGACTGATGAAGAAATCTTGTTCAGCCACCGGATATGCGACGACAAAAACCTTGAAGATATAGCCAGCAGGCTGTCATAATCGGCACCAGCCGCCGCAGGCATCGATTCTGGAGCCTAATGGCCATTTAATTAAACTTTGCAATTTTGGTAAGAGAAGGTAACGTCTTGATATCAGAAGGTCCTCAATGAGATTATTTCTACGTGTTCTTTCTATTTGCCTACTTCTTCTAACGCTCTCCCTTAACCTCTGGGCAACCCCTCCCCATCATATCTTGTATATCAACTCTTATCACCCGACCTTCCCTACGTTTTTCCAGCAATTAGAAGGAATTCAATCGGTCTTTAGCAGGCAGCCGCTGCATCTTGATATTGAATTTATGGACACCAAAAGATTCCCTGGCCCGGAAACCGTCAGGAAATTTCATGCAGCCCTGTCTGAAAAACTTGCAAAACTCCCCTCCTATGATGCCATCATTGTCGCCGATGATAACGCTCTGTCCTTCGCCATAGATTATCAGTCACAACTGTTTCCGAATCTCCCCATCGTCTTTTTAGGCGTCAACAATATTGACTTGGCCCTGCAACAGAATGCCAACCCGTATATTACTGGCGTTGTTGAAGCGATCTCGATGCAAGAGACTATCGCCCTGATCAAAAGCTTATCCCCGCAAACCAGGCGCATCGTGGCACTGGTTGACAACCTGCCCAGTGGCCAGGCGGACCTGAAATCTTTTTACAGTTGTCAAAAAGAATTTCCGGACCTTGAATTTTCCGAACTGTCATTGGCCCAGCAGACATTTGCATCATTTGCCAAGCAATTACGGACTCTGGGCCCTGAAGATACAGCGCTCCTATTATCGGCATATCAAGACAGCTCCGGACAAAACTTGCAATTTGAAGACAGCCTGGCTCTCATCAGCAAAAACCTTTCCCGGCCACTATATCACCTCTGGGAACACGGCATGGGAGAAGGGGTTCTGGGCGGAAAAATAATCAGTCATCGGCAGCAAGGAGCCAGTGCCGCACAGATCGTATTAAAAATTTTAACAGGAACCCCGGTCGAGAGCATTCCGGTCACCAACATCAGTCCGAACCGCTATGAATTTGATTACCGGGAAATGCAGAAATTTGGCATATCGCCATCGATGTTGCCGGACCACAGCTCTATACTTAATAGACCCCACTCCTATTACCAGCAACATAAACCTATTATTCTCACTTCGGCAGTCATTTTCCTGGGTTATTCTCTGTTACTGTTTGCCATGTTCAGAACCATTCGCACCCGGCGCAAGGCGCAAATCAAGCTAAAGGAGAGTGAAGGCCATTTGAAGGATCTTATTGATCAATCACCGGTGGGGCTTGCGCTATGTAGGATGGATGGATCATTTTTAACCGTTAACGCAGCCTATGCAAATATCATCGGCTACAGCGTTGAGGAGACGCTCAAACTCACCTATTGGGATGTCACGCCAAAAGAATACGTTGCCAGCGAGGAGCAACAGCTTAAACTTCTGGAACAGACCGGGAATTACGGCCCTTATGAAAAGGAGTACTATCATCGCGACGGGCACCTGGTTCCCGTGCGGCTGAAGGGCATGGTTTATTATCATGACAACCAGAAACTCATCTGGTCCAGTGTAGAAGACATCACGACCCTCAGAGAGAACAGACGCCTGGAAGAGCAATTACGCCAATCACAAAAAATGGAAGCCATCGGTACCCTGGCTGGTGGCATCGCCCACGATTTCAATAACATCCTCGCCGCCATACTCGGCTATACGGAACTGGTATTACGCAACCAGGAGACTCTTCCGCTGAATCGTAAAAAACTTGAGCACGTCTACACCGCTGCAAAAAGGGCAAAAGACCTGGTCAAGCAGATCCTTACTTTCAGCCGCAAAGAGAAGGAAAATCGCGAACCCCTCAGCCTCAATGCCATTATCAATGAAGCGGCCCTGCTGTTACACAACACTATCCCCAAAAGCGTCATGCTCAAAGTGGATATGGGCAACAAGGACTGTCAAGTTCTTGCCGATGCCACCCAGATGCATCAGGTCATCATGAACCTGTGTACGAATGCGTTTCATGCTCTGCCCAAAGAGTCTGGCGAGATCCATATCAGTCTGACTCAAACGAACATGAACGATGTTCTTGCACGCCAATATCCTGAGCTAACCCAGAAGCAATATGCTGTCATCTCCATTTCAGATAATGGCAGCGGTATTCCCCCGGAGGTTTTACCGCGCATCTTCGACCCGTTCTTCACCACGAAAAAAAGCGGAGCGGGAACCGGTATGGGTCTTGCGGTGGTCCTTGGCATTATCCAAAGTCATGATGGGGCCATAGGCGTAGAAAGTACACTTGGTGAAGGAACAACCTTCACCGTATTCCTGCCGATCACCAACAGCATGAGCGCTACGCCACCACCAGAAGCAGAGGCCACAGATCTGCATGGCACAGAACGCATTCTGTTTGTTGACGATGAAATCATGCTGACCAGTCTGGGAAAGGAAATGCTTGAATCCTTAGGCTATCGGGTTACGGTTGCAACTTCCGGCGACCAGGCTCTCGCTCTGTTTCGTGCCAACCCCGATTTTTTTGACGCCATTGTAACGGACCAAACGATGCTCGGCATTACCGGGGATGTTCTGGCCCAGGAAACCCTGCAGCTGCGGCCGGCTCTTCCAGTCATCATCTGTACCGGGCATACCACCCTGATCGATGCAGGCAAAGCCCAACAGCTGGGGATCGCAGCCCTGTTAACCAAACCGATAAGCAGAGATAGTCTGGCTGCAGAAATCCGCAAAGCGCTGGATACAAAGGGGACTGGTTCATAACCGCCAAGATCCAATCCTGCTTTGCCTAGGTACCTGCTTTTGTCAAGCAGGTCATTCCAGACTTTTTAGCTTCTTTTCACCACTGATGCTTGCAAAGCACAGTGAGTTCAGGCAAGCTCTGTGCAACAGACTTTTTTCAATCAACTTGCCAGCGCAAAGCGCAGGAGGAATACATGCCCTACTTTGCCCTTACCATCATTGGCCGTGACCGTCCCGGCATTGTTTCACAGGTCACCGAAATTCTTTATCGCCTGGGATTTAATATTGCAGACTCCAGTTGTTCGATACTTGGTGGTCAGTTTTCAATGATCCTGATCATTTCAAGTCCGGAGATGCAGACAGATACCGACTTCAAGGAAGAATTTTCCGCTCTTGAAGAAAATAACCTGTCCGTCTTTATCCGCACCCTCAAACCGGGCGGGGAAATCAGGCCGGATATTGAAGGTGAGCACTGCATGATCTCGGTCTATGGTTCTGACAAACCTGGCATTGTCTATCAGGTTGCCAAAGAACTGGGTGAGCGCAAGATCAACATTACCGACCTGAATACCAAGCTGATTGGTGAAGAGAAATCACCTGTCTATGTCATGATGCTTGAAGCCACTTTACCAGAGGGAATTGAACTGCAGGATGTCGAAGGCTGGATGAAAGAACTGAAACAGCAGCTTAAGGTCGATATTTCAGTCCGCTCACTGGAGACCATGGAGCTGTAAATGGCTGTCAGGGAAATTCTCGTTTATCCGGATCCGCGCCTCAAGGAAGTCTGTAAACCGATAGAAAGCTTTGATGAATCCGTCAGCCTGCTGTTGCAGGACCTGGTTGACACCATGGTCGACGCCGGACACTCCGTAGGTGTCGCAGCATCTCAGATTGGCGATTTACGCCGCGCTGTCGTGGTTGACGTTTCACACAGTAAATTAGGCAAGAAACAGGAAAACCATGGCCTGATGCAGATGGTCAACCCGGTGATTATCCAACGCGAAGGGGATCAGGTTGTACGCGAAGGGTGTATGTCGGTCCCCGACTATACCGGCAATGTCAACCGTGCCGAAGTTATCGTTGTTCAATATACGGATGAGAATCAGCAGCGCCACGTTATCCGCTGTGAAGGATTTGAAGCCATCGCCGTGCAACACGAACTTGACCACCTTGACGGTTACCTGTTCCTTGACCGGGTATCAAGCCTTAAAACCGATCTGTTCCGGCGCAAACAGAAAAAATAATCATCGTTAAAAAAGCGGGAGCCCTGACTCCCGCTTTCAACTTAGCCTGCCATGCGTCTCGAAACGACTAACTAGTCGTCATTCCCCGGTCAAAGCCTTCTGGTTATAAGCCAGTAAGTTGTTCCCAAAGCTGCTACCACTGCTGCCGTACCAAACAGATAGTCTGGAGTTATATTTTCAAAATCAAAAATAATGACCTTTCTGGCAATGGCCATCAGCGCGGTAGCGACCACCAGACGGACAGGGATGACGTGGCTGTTCAGATACATGGTAATGTTGATGAAGATCTCTATGGCGATAAGGACCGCAAGAAAAGCACCGAAGGTCGCCAGAATATCATTGATCTGTAAAAACAGAAATGGCGGTGAAACCAGACGCTGGTACAGAACAAATACCACATCCCCAATCCCCCAGATAATAACAGCTACCATGAGAACGGCAAGAATCTTGACCGCAAAGCGAATGATCCGATGCAATACGCAAATCGTTGCATCTTCATGCTCCAAATGCAGATCATGTCCAGGTTCATGCTCATGGGTGGTCTTCAGTTCTTCAACCATAGCGCAACCTTTCGACCCTCACAATAACAGCGGCCATATACATTACAGTTTAGCGACAAACTGTATAATGGCAAATCGTTGTCCTATAGATCAACAACAGCAGATGTCACCGAACTTCTTTTCATTGCCCCCTTGTCCCTTTCCAAGAGATAAAAGTATGATAGGATTTTCAATATATTGAGAGGCGACCTATTATCCCAACCAGTTTCTGCCTGGAGAGTTCAGAAAGAGGCTTCAAAGATTTCAGTGCAGAAACCGTCTTGATAAGGAAGGGCTTGAGTTACTATGTGGGATCAGCAAAACAGTCATTATGATGTCATCGTCATCGGTAGTGGTCCAGGAGGAGAAGGAGCTGCCATTAAGCTCGCTAAAGCAGGAAAATCTGTCGCCATTATCGAGCGTTATCCCCTGGTCGGTGGTGGCTGTACGCACCTCGGGACAATCCCCAGTAAAGCCTTGATCAGAGTCATTCAGGATTACACGGGCAAAAAACACAGTCGCCTGTTCCGCAACATGTTTCAGGCCAGGAAACTCAGTTGTGAAGAACTCCTCGACGGAGTTGCCGATGTCATCAATCAACAGGTCAGTGACCGGCAGAGCTTTTATGAACGAAATGATGTTGAGATTATTGAAGGCAATGCCGTTTTTAATGACCCCCATACGGTCGTTGTGACAAATCAGCAAGGGAGTTGTTTTCGCCTGACCGCAGATTTTTTCGTCATTGCCACCGGCTCTCACCCCTATCATCCTGAAGATATCAACTTTAACACCCCCCGTGTCGTCGACAGTGACACGGTGCTGCAAATGAAAGAACTTCCCAGCACCCTGACCGTCTACGGGGCCGGTGTTATCGGTTCTGAATATGCTTCAGCATTCAGAGAACTGGGAATCAAGGTTAACCTGATCAACACCCGGGCTCGTCTGCTTGAATATCTTGACGAAGAATTCAGCAACGCTCTTAGTTACCATATGCGCGATGTTCAGGGTATCGTCATCCGTCAGAACGAAGAATATGATCGCGTTGAAGTCACCGAAAAAGAGGTTATTCTGCACCTGAAAACCGGTAAAGTCATCAAGTCAGATATGCTGCTGTGGGCCAATGGCCGCACCGGCAATTCCTTCGGCATTGGACTGGAGGAGCTGGGGATCTCGGTCAATCACCGCGGCAATGTCGACGTCAACGAAGCCTTTCAGACAGCCCAGCCTCATATTTATGCCGTCGGCGACCTGGTCGGTTTCCCCAACCTGGCCAGTGCCGCGTATGACCAGGGACGCTTTGCCGCAACCCATATTGCTGAAGGCCGCTGCGACCTGCGCCTGGTCAGCAACATTCCTACCGGTATTTACACCATTCCGGAAATCAGCTGTATCGGGGGGACTGAGCAGGAACTGACCGAAAAATGCGTTCCCTATGAGGTCGGCCATGCCTTCTTCCGCCACCTGGCCCGCGGTCAGATCAGCGGCCATAAAGCAGGTATGCTCAAATTGCTATTTCACCGCGAAACGCTGGAAATACTCGGGATCCATTGCTTTGGTCAGAACGCCGCAGAAATCCTGCACATCGGACAGGCAATCATGAGCCAGCCGGCACCTTACAATAATATCAAATATTTTATGAACACCACCTTCAACTATCCGACCATGGCGGAAGCTTACCGGGTAGCGGCGCTAAACGGATATAACCGGCTTTAACCCAAAAAAGTAAAAGGGCAGCCTTTGGCATGTGGACCACTGAGACCGAGGGTGCGGAATTCTGTCTCCAGTCAATTACCGAACGAAAAGACCCCGGGTTCGTTTCCCACAGACGAAGCATTTTCCAAACAGAGATATCTGGCACTGCATATCATTGCCAAGAGGCACCTCAATGTCCAGACACGCTTGCGGGAGGCTTCGTCGACCGTTTTAGGTCAGCAACCTGCTTGTCCTTAGCCCGAGCCGGTAACTCAATAAGTACCCATTCTTTTTGCACGGGCGAAGCCCCTTATTTTCACAATAAAAATAAATTAAAAGCATTTACATATAGTGGATATTATCCTACATTTGTTAGAATCTATTAATTGCATTGTCGTCCAGAATCTCGAACACCGGATTTTGAACATTTTTAAATTGTCGATATGTGGCCAAAAGGTCATATATGGGAAAATCAAGAGGGAACGTTAATGAAAAATCTCAAGTTTTCTTACAAAATTACAGGTCTGTGTATCGTTGTTTCCTGCCTATTTATGTTAACGATCGGGTTCGTTTATACCAGTGCAAAAAGCCAAATTTTTCACGACAAAGAATCCGGAGTTGAAAACCTTGTCTATACGGCCTGGAGTCTTGTCAATGATTATGCAAACCTTGCCAAGACTGGAGAAATCAGCGTTGAAAAAGCTCAACAGTTGGCGATTCAGTCTGTGAGGGCTCTACGCTATGATGGTGAGAACTATTACTGGATTAACGATCTGGCTCCTAACATGATCATGCACCCCTTCAGTAAGGATCTTGAGGGGAAAAATCTGTCCAACATTAAAGATCCCAATGGGTTGGCCCTCTTTTCAGAAATGGCCTTAGTTGCTAAAAACAAAGGTGAAGGGCATATTGATTATGTTTGGTCTAAACCGGGAGTCAGTCAGCCTGTCGATAAAGTATCCTTTGTCAAACTGGTACCCGAGTGGAATTGGGTTATTGGTAGCGGCATCTATCTTGATGATATTCAAAATGAATTTTATTCCATGCTGATGGACATTCTGATGGCGCTAGGGATCACAATTGTTATTGCGTCCATTCTCATCTTCCTGATCTCACGAAGTATTACTAAACCTCTGCATAAGATTATTGCGAAGATTGACAAAATCTCAAAGGGCGATACCAGTTCAGTTGAGGGATCAGCGATACAGCTTTCAAATACCGGCCAACCTAAAAATGAAATACAGGAACTCGATGCCATTGTAGCCAGCCTCGCAGCAACGCTTGGGAATCGAGCCGAATTGGCACTGTCTATCGCGAATGGAGACCTGTCTCACGAAGTTCAGCTGGCATCGGAAAACGATAAACTCGGTATCGCTTTTCAGGTCATGACAGACAATCTCAATGAAATTCTGTTCCAGATACAGAGTGCCAGCAACCAAATTAACTCAGTTAGTGGACAAGTTGCTGATTCCAGTCAAGCACTCGCTCAGGGCGCGACGGAATCCGCGAGTTCGTTGGAGGAAGTCTCAGCGTCTATGAGTCAGATGTCGTCTCAGGTCACGGTTAATGCCGAGAATGCAAACGTCGCTGATCAGTTGTCAAAGGAAGCGAAGTTAACTGCGGAAAAAGGTGATCAGCAAATGGCAGAGATGGTTCTCTCCATGGTTAACATTAGTGATTCGAGTAATAATATCAGAAAAATCATAAAGGTCATTGATGAGATCGCCTTTCAAACAAATCTTCTTGCCCTTAATGCTGCCGTTGAGGCGGCCAGAGCAGGGCAACACGGGAAAGGATTTGCTGTAGTCGCGGAAGAAGTTCGTAATCTTGCAGTAAGATGTGCTAAAGCGGCTCAAGAGACTACTGATTTGATTGAAAATTCAATTGCTCTTACAGACAAGGGAAATCAGATCGCTCAGCACACTGCCGCAGAACTCGAAGAGATTATGGCAAGCACGAATAAGGTGTCGGATCTCCTTGAAGAGATCGCTGCAGCATCCAATGAGCAGGCGCAAGGGATAAATCAGATTAATACCGGGATCGATCAAATCGACAGAGTGACCCAGCAGAATACTGCGACTGCAGAGCAAACTGCTGCGGCATCGGAAGAGCTTTCAAGCCAAGCCTTGCAGATGCAGAGCATGCTCAAACGGTTTGTATTGCGTAAAGTTGCGGCTAGCACAGACCATGAAGAAAGGGCTATTGCTCAAGGCAATCAATTATTGACAGGAGGAGGCAGCGAGTGGTTAAACCATTCATCCCATACCAAATTAAAGGTGGCTATGGTCGCTTTTGATAATAATGAGTTTGGCCGTTATTAAAATCCTAAAAAGATTTGAGCCCCATCGAATATAATCGGTGGGGCTTTTTTATGATATATGACACATAACCTGAGCTGCCTGCACCTTCCAGGTAAAATCCAACATCATGATCTGTAAAAGAGCGGGACCAGGTCTGGCAAATAGATTCTTTTGAACAGTTTGACCGCTTGCGAGCCAGACACAAAATGTTTCGCGAAGAAACTATTCCCCGAGAAAACTCCTGACCTCCGAATCGTTCACTATTTCAGCGACAAGCTTGGTCAAGGCAAAATTACAGGCGTGAAAGATATCTATCCCAGAGGCGTTTTTCACACTATAGGCTTTATTTATGCCATTATTCGCTGTCAGGCTGGCTCTGACAACGCAGATCTCCGTAAAAGGTGGAGCGGCCATAAACTGGTAGAGTTCCTGAACCGCCAGCTTTAGCTGTTTGGAAGCAGCCGGTTCAATGGCCACCCCGACCAGGCCTAATTGTTCTGCCAGCATTTTAAGCGTTTCCTCTGTCGTTGCCTGAAGATTAACCGGGATGCCGCCAAACCTCTCGACCCTTAATTCGCTCTGGTTTTGACCGTTCAAAAGACTGACAGCTGATGCACTTTGAGGTGGATCGATCAAGCCGGCTTTCATTGGGTCGGGTTTTGGAGCATAGGGGGTACAGGCCGAAAGAAAAAGAGTGAGGACAAGTAGTGGCAAGTATTTCATTGCTCTTCCTTTCTAGGATAAGGGGATTCCAAAGGCAACGCTTGTTGAGATCTTTATATCGGTACAACGAAAAGAATAGAAGAAAATTAATTATTTAGTTGATCATGCTTTAAATAAAAGACCTTCTGGATAGTGCTCAAAAATTCGGATTAATCTATAATCGAAAACTTCAGAACCAGAGCAATCCGGCCACTTCTGATGATTTTCATAGTGAAAGCAACAGGCCTATGATATGAAAAAGCAGGACGTTGTTCGACTCCGGCGAATTTGAAAGTCCCTGTAAAAGAAGCCTTGTCTTACCTGCCCGTTGAGGATAAACCTTTGAAGACCTTGCCTATTTCACTCCCGATACTACAGTTGATTAGTGGCTCCATCTTTATCAGCTTTGCGCCGATTCTCATCAGGTTTGCCAATGTTCATCCCGATGTTGCCGGATTCTACCGGATGTTTTTTGCCTTTTGGGGCCTTTTGTTTTTGGTCGTGGTCCGGAAAGAACGCCTGCATTATCCTGGGAAGGCACTCACACTGCTGCTTCTTTGCGGAGTGTGGCTCTCCTGTGACTTTATGGTTTGGCATCGCAGCATCGGCCTGATAGGACCCGGCTTTTCTACCCTTTTGGGAAACTTTCAGGTGTTCTTCACAACCATAATCTCATATTGGCTGTTTGGTGAAAGGATACGTCCATCATTCATTCTGGCAATTCTGTTTGGTTTTCTGGGGTTATTGCTGATGACCGGGTTCAATTTTGCAAATCTTTCCGGCGAGATCAGAGTGGGGATTCTGCTGGGGTTTGCGACCGCCCTGTTCTATTCCTTTTACATCCTAACGCTTAAACAGGCGATGTCACGATCTGCTCTAAGCGGCACTTCCGCCATGCTAATTATTTCCGTTTCCAGTGTCATTATTCTGGGTGGACTCATCCAGAGTCGGGGAATCTCATTCGCCATCGGGAATAGCGCTTCATGGTGGGCTTTGGTGGGAGTGGGTGTTCTTGGAAGCACTATTGGCTGGTCACTATTATCTGCTGCATTGAGAGTGGTCCCTGCATCAACGGCTGGCCTCACAATGCTGCTGCAACCGGCGTTATCATTTTTTTGGGATGTCCTGTTGTTTAATCGGCCAACCTCATGGCTGGAATATACCGGAATCCTTCTTATTCTGGCGGCAATCTACCTCGGAACAATAAAGAACAAAGACAGTCAATGACTAACGCCCAAATCATACAAGGGAACGTACTGACACGTCCTTTTCTCTTCAAAGAAATGACACTTGAAATCTCCAGAGCCGACTGTTTTCCTTCCGGTGGACTGGCTGATGAGGCACATTATTCCGTGAATTTTTTCATTGCCTGTGACGTTGTAAACACAGCCATTCCTGTTTTCATAGCTCCAAACCCAAGCTTTTTATAGAAGCCTTCCTTGCCAGGAGTCGCGTAAAGAATAATATTACAGTTTGGAAGGCGATCAATAATAGTTTGGATAATGACTTTGCCAACTCCCTTTCCTTGGGCTGCTGGTAAAACGGCAACATCATAAATGGCAGCTTGATACTCACCATCAGAAATCGCTCTGCCAAAACCAAGCAACTGTGATTCCTCATAGACGAAAACCGTTGTATGACTGGCCTCGAAGGCTCTCTTATGAACTTCAGGTTGATGGTAAGCCATCCCAACTTTTTGCAGTGAATCCGCTATGGTCTGCCAATCAACTCCTGAACAATCCGTGACTATTTTTAGTTCCATTTTTATTTCTTCCGCTCCGGGTGGACACGCCGTGGACAATGCATTGCGAGTTGGCAGAACACGTCACGAGCTACTTAAGGCTATGCGCCATTGGCTAAAGTCTTCTGCTAAATACAGATAATACACAGTTATTAAGCGTCGTCATTCAAAGCTGGAATCATACTCAACCTTGGCAATTCTCGTTTTGAACGAGGAATACCACTGGTTACGACCTAAGCTTTGAGCTTTTTTATGCTCAACGTTTTCTTTCCATCTTTTTATCGACTCCAGATCGGCCCAGTATGAAACGGTAATTCCAACGTCTTCCCTGGCGGACTCAACACCAAGAAATCCCGGTTGCTGTGATGCCAGTTCAAGCATCTTTTCAGCCATCTCCCGATAGCCCTTATCACCTTCGGTGCGCTGGGATGTAAAAATTACTGCATAGTAAGGAGGCTTCGGTGTATTTGCGATAAAATTCATAGTTTCACCTTGCAGAGTATGAAGACAGCTACATTATCCCTGTCAGCGAAGCAATCTATGTCTCACCACATGCAACAGTTTGTGGTTTTAAATATATACTGATCCTCAAATCTCAATTTAAAAGGCCCATTTCTCACTGAAATGGGCCTTTCAGCTTATTTTGTGCTAAGAAATGACGAGCTTATCAGGATTCATAACGTCGCTTAATCACGGCTTAAAATAAACGACATCCGCAATACCGCGATCAACGGTTCGCGGGTATTTTACCGCTGGTTTGCCAAAAGCCATGACATAGCCGAGGAGATAATCATCGGGAATGCCAAGGCGGCGTTGCAATGAAGGAATCAGCTCATCCAGAGTCCAGGTCATCAAGCCGTTCCAGACGGTTCCGACCCCCATGCTCTGAGCATACAGTTCAAAATAGCTTAATGCGATCATGCAATCAGCGGCAGAGCAGACACCTTTTTTCGGAGCAGCGGTAACGACAATGTGCGGAGCGCCACGGAACAGAACATCGACCCGTTTTTCCTGCCAGACCTTGGCGATATCGGCAAAACGACTGCGATTTTCAGGTAGTTTCCCGGCGGCAACAAGCTCTGCCAGAGCAGTATAGACCTCGTTGCGAAAAACAGTCAGGGCATCCTTGTTATCGATGACAAAATAACGCACCTGATCCATATTGACTCCGGTTGGAGCATGGCGGGCAACGTTCAGCAATTTCTCGATCAATGCGGGGTCAAGATTCTCATCACGGTACTGACGTACGGTACGGCGACCTTTCATCAGGGTTTCCAATTGTTCTGGATCCGGCAGGCTGTCCTTAAGGGGCAGACTGTTCGCCGGGTTATTACCGAGAATAGACAAGGCCCCCTTCGGGCAGACGGCCAAACAGTGCTGACACTGCATGCAGCGCTCTTCCTTCTCCGTAGCAATAGCGGGAAAACCTGATTCCAGAGAGATAATCTTAACCGGGCAGTCTTTGGCACACAGACCACATTGAATACAGAGGTTTTCGTCGATGGTAAATTGAAGCATTACATTCTCCTGCGTTTAGTAGAATCTGGCTATATAGCTTACTCCAGAGATATCCCCAGACGGGTTTTCTTACCCGGAAAAGGAAAATTCTAGGTGCGCCCTTCTCCACTGGAGCGAACTGGATAATCATAGCGTTGAAATATATATAACCAGTGGATCATAGCAGATCTACAGGCATTGCTTCAGCTGGAATTATCGCTCCGGGGTGCTGAATAACCACGGAAGCAAGACAGGCACCGGTTCTGGCTGCTGAAATCGCATCGTTTCCGGTCAACCGGGACGCCAGATAACCAGCGGCAAATGAGTCTCCCGCAGCGGTAGTATCGACCACCTTGGCAACATGACAGGCAGGAACCGCCACTGGATCATTGCCGGCAATACGCACAATCGCAGGTTGTCCCCCCCGTTTAATCACAACTTCGGGTGTCGGCAAGGCAAAAGCATGTTCGCAAGCCAGCTGTTCGTCTTCAAGTCCCAGCAAGGCCATTTCGTCGTCAAGGGTAATCATGGCTATGTCAGACATTTCGTAGGCATGACGGTACCAGGCCCGCGCTTCGATCGTAACCGGCCACATCTTGGCTCTGTAGTTATTGTCGAAAATTACTTTTCCACCACGGGAACGCAGTCTCAGCGCTGTTCGGAACAATCGCTCACGCGCTGATGAATCTAAAATTGCCAGACTTATACCACTGAAATAGAGCGCATCGATATCATCAAGCTGTGCTTCGAGAGGACTTTCGGATGAATTAAAATAAGCTTTGGCAGCACTCATATCACGCCAATAGTGAAACGTGCGTTCACCCTGATCATCAACCTGAATAGTATACAGCCCTGGCATACGCCCCTGCTCACGCCGAACCAGACTGGTATCGATCCCCTCCTGTTCCCAGGCTGTCAGCATGGCGTCACTGAACGGATCGGTGCCAAGATCTGTCGCGTAAGACACCTGCACCCCCTTATTGGTGCTTAAGCGGGACAGATAGACCGCTGTATTTAGCGTGTCGCCACCAAAAGCCTGCTTCATGGTGCCAAACATCTGGCCACGCAGTTCAATCATGCATTCGCCAAGCAAAGCGATGCGACATATTCTCTTCATAATGACAAACCTGTTGGAAAAAAGTTGCTGAGGTCAGAACCACCCAGTACCAACCTGATGATTTTCCGTACTCTATCGCGACACCGCTCGAAAAACTTCAGGAGAACCGCTCCAGCGAAAAGTATGAATGGAAACCTAGAAATACCGTTCTAAAGTAAGCATGAAATGGGTGTCAACAGATTTTATCAAATATTGAGAGTTTCTCCATAAAAGCGATTAAGTTCCCAATCTATGGAGAAAAATACCCATTTATGGAGAGACTTCTCCATAAATGAGATCAAATAAAATCATTTTTGATACCCACCAGAGTTTCTGTTTAGAAAAATATCCCTTCTCTTTGCCCATAAACTAACCAGCCGATTTTTTTCCGCTTAAATTTGCAGCACCTTTGTCGCTAAAATATCACCGCAGTTGTCCAGACAAAGAGGTTGCTACAGCTGGGACTCACGGCAGCAGCATGAGGAGTATAGTCATTGAACGTCTGAAAAATAACTTAACCAGTTGGAAATCCCTCTTCTCTTTCGGGTCCCCATCTTTCAGGACCGCTTGCTCTGTGAAATTCGTTTTTAAGAACTTCATTTCTGGCAGTTATTTTGCTAAGAAGGCTCTTTGTATATACAGTGTTCGCTCTGATAGAGCAGAAATTGCCAACTTACAACTTCAGGAGATCAACAATGTTTAAGCATATCCGTGTTCTGGTCATTTTAATAACCGCCCTGCTCTGCTGTGCTTTTTTTGTTTCACTGGCAAGTGCCGAAAAAATCAAAGTAGCAGGTATCTACACCCAGCCGATTCAGCAAAAATGGGACGCGGTGCTGCATAAAGCACTGGTCAAAGCCCAGCAGGACGGAACAATTGACTATGTCTATTCCGAAAAAGTTGCCAACACCGATTACATCCGCGTACTGCGTGAGTACGCCGAAAGTGGCGTTAAGCTGATTGTTGGTGAAGCGTTCGGTATTTCTCGTGAAGCCAGAAAAGTTGCCAAAGATTATCCCGACGTCGCATTTTTGATGGGGGACTCTTTCGGTCCGGAAAAATCCAACTTCGCCGTTTTTGATAACTATATCCATGAGCCATGTTTCCTGATGGGTATCCTGGCTGGCAGCATGACAAAATCAGGAAAAATCGGTATGGTCGGCGGCTATCCCATCGGCGAGGTCAACCGCTTGTTTAACGCCTTTATGGCCGGCGCGAAATCGGTTAACCCTGGGGTTGAATTCAAGGTTTCTTTTATCGGTTCATGGTACGATCCGCCAAAAGCCAAAGAATTCGCCTTCGCCCAGATCGAAGCCGGGGTTGATGTCCTTTATGCCGAACGTGCCGGGGTGGTTGATGCCGCCCGGCAAAAAGGGATTATCGCCTTTGGTAATGTTAACGATATGAACAAAGAAGAGAACGGTAGCGATGTTGTTGTCGCCTCAGCACTGTGGAACATGGAAGCAGCGGTCAATCATGCCATCGAACGGGTGAAAGCCGGCCAGTTTGAAGCTGTCGATTATCGCGAATGGACCATGATGGCTAAAGGTGGCGCCAGTCTTTCTCCTTATTATGAGTTCGACAATAAAATTCCCGCTGCCGCCAAAGCAAAAGTCAAAACCGTCAAGAATGATATTTTAAATGGCGCCCTGACTATTAAAATCAATGATAAAGAGCCAAAATCGACCTTCTAAATACTGATCATAACGGGGCAGGCCAGACCACCGGACCGCCCCGTCAATGGTGAGCGACCAACCAGTTTGCAACACGCATAAAATCACAGACTGAACTCTGAAGTCGTCGAAAACGTCATTTTTTTTTAGACGTTAGTAACGGCAACACATTGCTATTCACAGCTAAATAAGGTTATGACTAGCTCGCGAAGGGGGATCTTAAGTCAACGGAGATTTGCCATGGCAGAACAACCTGCTCTGCAACTAACAAATATCAGCAAATCATTTGGCCCCCTGCGGGCCAATGATCAGATCAGCCTAACCCTTAACGCTGGTGAAGTCCTGGCTCTGCTTGGCGAAAACGGCGCCGGCAAGACCACCTTGATGAATATCCTCTTTGGTCACTACCAGGCCGACAGTGGTTCGGTCCATGTTTTTGGCCAGGAGCTGCCGCCCGGAAAACCGCGTGCCGCCATCAGTGCAGGCGTAGGAATGGTGCACCAGCATTTCACGCTGGCCGACAATTTAACGGTGCTGGAAAACATCACCCTTGGTACCGAATCCCTCTGGTCAAAACGCTCAAAGACACTGCAGGCAGAACAGAAGATCCTCCACCTGGTCACAAGCTATGGCCTGGAAGTCAACCCGAAAGCCCTCGTTCGTGACCTCTCCGTTGGCGAGCGTCAGCGGGTTGAAATTCTGAAAGCCCTGTACCGTGATGCCCGCATCCTGATTATGGATGAACCGACGGCAGTCCTTACGCCGCCGGAAGTCACCTCCCTGTTCAAAACTTTGAATACCCTGGTCAAACAGGGCCTTGCGGTTATTTTTATTTCCCACAAATTGCGTGAAGTCATGGAAATCAGCCAGCGCGTTGCCGTCCTGCGGCATGGGAAAATCGTAACAGAGGTGAATACTGCGGACACCACGCGTGAGGAGTTGGCAGAGGCCATGGTCGGACGCTCGGTCCCAAAACCGAAACGCAGTGCCTTAACCGCCGGCAAACCTCTGTTCTCGTTTATCGGCGTCGATGTGGATGGTCCGGACAACCAGAAATTACTCAACAACATCTCTCTGGAAATCCGCGAACATGAAATTCTCGGAATTGCCGGGGTTTCGGGCAATGGACAAAATCAACTGGCCGAACTACTCTGCGGATTACGCCAGCAGAGCGCGGGAACGATACAGATTGATGACAAAGGATCGTTGCAACCCTCTCCAGCGCTGATGATCGAAAAAGGCGTCGGCCGCATTGTTGAAGATCGCCATGGCATTGGCCTGATCGGGGATATGACGGTCACCGAAAACCTGTGTGCTGAAGAATATAAAGAACAGCGCTTTGCCCGCTTGGGCCTGCGCCGTTTTACCGCCATGAAACAACAGGCAGCTACCCTGATTAAAAATTACGACGTACGCTGTCAGGGAATCAACGCACCGGTCCGGCAACTGTCCGGCGGCAATATGCAGAAACTGATCCTGGCCCGGGTGTTGTCACGTCAGCCGCGCATTATTCTGGCCCATCAACCAACCTGGGGGCTCGATGTCGGTGCCACCGCCTATGTTCATGATCAACTGCTGAGCGCCCGCGAGCGAGGAGCCGCTATTTTGCTGATTTCCGAAGACCTTGACGAACTGCTGCAACTCAGCGACCGCATCCAGGTGCTGTTCCATGGTCAACTCAGCCCAGCCATGAAGACAGAAACTGTCACATTGCAGGAACTAGGCCTGCGCATGAGTGGCCATGCTCCCGAACAGAGCAGCCACGCGGCCAGAATATGAATCGGAATAAGTCGCTATGTATTTAGAACCCAGAACCAGAATATCACTGTCCCTGACGCTGCTGGCACCCGTTGTCGCTATTTTTGTCTCTTTAGCCATCTGCTCCATCCTGATCCTCTGGGCGGACAGTTCAGTACTGGAAGCCTATGTTCTCCTTTTCAAAGGGGCGCTTGGTTCACGCTTTGCCATCAGTGAAACCCTGACCCGCTCAACGCCGTTGATCCTGACCGGCTTGGCAGCGGCCGTTGCTTTTCGCGCCAAGCTCTGGAATATCGGTGGCGAAGGACAGTTTTACGTTGGCGCTTGTGCCGCGACCCTGCTCGGCACCGGCATGCTCGACTGCCCCCCCTACCTGCTGATCCCGGTGCTGTTTCTGGCCGGTGCCCTGGCCGGGGGAATCCTGCTGCTGATCCCGACCCTGCTGAAAACACACCTGAAGGTCGATGAAGTCGTAACAACCCTGCTGCTCAACTTTATCGTCCTGTTGTTTGTCAATTACCTGCTCTTTGGTCCCTGGAAAGATCCTATGGCCATGGGTTGGCCTCAGGCCGCCCCGATTATTGATAACGGCCTGTTACCCAAACTGATGGCCCGCACCCGCCTCCATTCCGGGCTGGTCGTATCTCTGCTCATGGCCATTGTCGCCTGGGCTCTGATGAAATTCAGCAACTGGGGGTACGAAATACGAGCAGTGGGCGCCAATCAGAAGGCCTCCGAATTTTTTGGTATTCCGGTTAATCGCACCGTCGTTCGCACTGCTCTGATCAGTGGCGGTCTGGCCGGAATGGCCGGCGTTGCCGAGTTATGCGGTCTGAAAGGTTACCTGACCTTGGATCTGTCCCCCGGCTTTGGCTACACCGGTATCGTCATCGCCATGCTGGCCGGGCTCAACCCCATCGGCGTCGTCTTTTCGGCCTTCTTCATCGCCATCGTTTACAATGGAGCCGACTCCATGAGTCGCGCCCTGTCGGTCTCCAATTATATTGCCGATGTCATTACCGCCACCGCCCTGATCACTGTTCTGATCGGCATGCTGCTAACCCGTTATCGTCTCCGTTGGAAATAAAGTCATGACTGATTTGCTTGATATGCTACTCGCTGCCGGTTTCTGGGTCGCCACCCTGCGTATGGCAACACCACTGATCTTCGGAACCATTGGTGAGCTGATTTGTGAACGTTCCGGAGTCCTGAATCTTGGCATCGAAGGAATTATGACTTTTGGCTCGATGGCAGGGTGGATGTGGGTCTACCAGGGCGGCAGCCTGTGGGGAGGCGTCCTGTTCGCGGCCCTGGTCGGCGGCTTGTTTGGACTGTTGCACAGCCTGCTGACGGTTTACCTGGGACTGTCCCAACATGTCTCCGGATTGGGGATCACCATGCTGGCCTCGGCGCTGTGCTATTTCATCTTCAGGATGATGTTGCCCGATGTCACCACACCACCCAAAATTGTCCCCTTTGCCAACTGGGCGATACCCGGCCTGTCCAAGCTGCCTGTGATTGGCGAAGCTCTGTTCATTCAGTCCCCTTTAACCTGGCTGGCGCTGACGGTTGTCATTGTGGTCAGCTATCTCCTCTACCGTACCCCCCTTGGCCTGGCCGTACGCATGGTGGGTGAGAATCCCATGGCGGTTGAGGCACAGGGGATCAATGTCCATCTGTTGCGGACCGGGGCGATCATCGTCGGCAGCGGACTGATGGCCATAGGCGGTTGCTATCTGACCCTGTCTGCCTTTGATGCCTTCTATATCGGTATGGTCAACGGTCGCGGCTGGATCTGCATCGCCCTGGTGGTATTTGCTTCATGGCAGCCACTCAAAGCACTTCTGGGAGCGATCCTGTTTGCAACATTCGATGCCTTGCAGATGCGTATTCAACAGCAGGCAACAACGGCTATCCCCTACCAGTTTTATCTCATGGCGCCTTACTTCATGAGTATTCTGGCCTTGATTATCATGTCGCGCCGCGCCGCTTATCCCAAAGCACTGCTGATTCCGTTCCGGCGTGGGGAACGTTAAAGGAGAACTATCATGTTTGATCTGATTATCCGCCAAGCGAACCTCATCGATCAGGCCACACCATGTGACATTGGCTGTTCCTCCGGGCGTATCACAGCGATCAGCCCGCATCTGAAAGCTACGGCAGCAAAAGAGCTTGATGCCAGTGGCTGCCTGGTGTCAGCCCCATTCGTTGATATTCATTTCCACATGGACGCCACCTTGTGCCTGCATGGGCAACCACGCCGCAATGAAAGCGGCACCCTGCTCGAAGGGATTGCCCTGTGGAGCGATCTGAAACCTGACCAGACCGCTGAAAGGCTTAAGGAACGGGCCCTGAAACTGATTTCTTGGTCCCTGGCACGCGGCACCCAGGCGATTCGCACCCACGTTGATGTCTGTGATCCGTCCTTGATGGCCGTTGAAGTACTGCTGGAGGTCAAAAAGCAGATGACCCCTTACATCGACATGCAACTGGTCGCCTTCCCCCAGGATGGTTACCTGCGTGACCCCAAAGCCAGGGAACAGTTGCGGCTGGCGCTCGATATGGGAGTTGATGTCATTGGTGGCATCCCCCACTTTGAACGCACCATGGCTCAAGGAGCCGAGTCGATCCGCCTGCTGTGCGAACTGGCCGCCGAACGTGGCCTGCGGGTTGATATGCATTGTGATGAATCGGACGACCCCCTGTCCCGCCACATCGAAACCCTGGCCGCAGAAACAGTGCGTTGTGGCCTGCAGGGACGGGTCACCGGGTCACACCTGACGTCCATGCACTCCATGGACAACTATTATGTCACCAAACTCTTGCCACTGATGGCGGAAGCAGAACTCCATGCGGTCTGCAACCCGCTGGTCAACATGATATTGCAGGGTCGTCAGGACACCTATCCTAAACGCCGGGGACTAACCCGGGTCAAAGAAATGTTGAACTACGGGATAAACGTCTGCCTGGGTCACGATGATGTCGTTGATCCGTGGTACCCCCTAGGCACCCACGACATGCTCGAAGTCGTACACATGGGCATTCATGCCCTGCATATGAGTGGTATCAGTGAAATGAAGGAATTATTTAACGCCGTAACCAGTCGACCGGCGACAACGATGGGTCTGACCGATTACGGGATCAAAGAAGGGCATTATGCGGACATGGTCATTCTGCAGGGAGCGGAGCAGATTGAAGCGATTCGCCTGAGGGGACCCCGCCTGGCCGTGATCCGCCGCGGTGAAGTCATTGCCGAAGCGCAGCCTGCGCTATCAAATGTCACCCTGTTCGGGCAAACCAGCAAAGTTGACTTTTCGCTGAATTCAAATTAAGCGGCAGGACGAAACAGAGCAGCAGATAGAGCTAAAGATTGGAAACGAGCAATTTTCCGTTGTGGCTGGCCAACCCGCAGATTGACTCTGCCACAGCGGAAAAGAGCCGTTTCATGATCAGGCAAATGATTTTTGTGCCAACAGCAGTTTAGAAAAAGCCTGGGCGGCCGGAGAAGCACTACGTTCACGCAGACGCACCTGCCATAATTGACGTTCGATGTTAAGACCCTCAACTTTAAGCTTGCGCAACTCCCCATTCTTCAAATGACTACCGATCGACATATCGGAAACAAAAGCGCAACCAAAACCCGCCAGTACCGCCTGCCTGACGGCTTCATTACTCCCCAGCCGCGCCACAATATTCAACGCCAAGGGATCAATCTGCGCCTTGCTTAACGCCGCCACCAAAGCCTGATAGGTTCCGGACCCGTCTTCACGGACAATCAACGGCTGTTTCAGCAAATCATTACGGCTGATGGAGCCGTTTTTGCCACACAGGCTGTCGGCACCACAGATCAACACCAGGCGATCTTTAACGATTGGGGTAAATTCCAGGGTTTCATCATCGGTCCGGCCACCAGTGATAGCCAGTTCAACTTTCCCATCGGTTACCAGTCGCAGCACCTCACGGCTGTCACCGCTTTGCATGTTGATCTTGATGCCCGGATATTGATCATTGAGGAAAGGGAGTAACCGGGGAACCAGGTAGTTAGCCGGAATATTACTGGCACCAAGGGACAAACTCGCATTTTCCAGACCATGAAAAGCAGACATGGCCTGCTGCAATAACTGGCATTCAGCCAGAACCCGGCGGGCATACTGGAGAAAAACTTCGCCACCGGCAGTCAGAAAAATACCACGACTGGTCCGATCGAGTAAGCGGGTCTTCAGCTCTTTCTCCAAAGCAGCAATATGCTGACTGACGGTTGACTGGGTCAAGGCCATCAGTTCTGCACCTTTTGAAAAACTGGCCGTCTCTGCAACGGCTACAAACAACTCCAACTGGCGGATTGTCATGGCTCACTCCATTGAAATACTGAATAACTATTATTGATTTTATAAAAATTATCCATTTGACATGATTCTGTCAATCGCTTAATTGTGTGATCTTGTAGAGCCACACGACGAACTCAATCGGACCAATCTGTTTTTCAATTATCCCCCAAAAGGAAAATTTATGAAGAAAGCCATTTTCGTTGCCATTGCCATGACTCTTTGCCTGTGCAGCATTCCGTTTACTGCACTGGCTTACCAATATATTTCAGCAGAAGAGGTTAAACAGGAGCTGAACAACCAGACAGCCATGACCCTGGTCGATATTCAGGTAAAAAACGAGTTTGACCAGCACCATATTAAAGGGGCGGTTGCAACCTATGCTTACCCGGTCAAAAAAGATAATGAGCGTGCTCAACTTGATCCGACCATCAATACTCTGAAAGCGAACAGCGATAAAGTTGTTGTTATCTGCCCCCGCGGTGCGGGCGGCGCCAAACGTGCTTACGACTATATGCTGAGCACCGGGATTCCCAAAGAGCGTCTGTTTATTCTGACCAAAGGGCAGGATGGCTGGCCTTACCCGGAGATGCTGGCACCTGCCCAGTAGCTTCAAGCCGGAAACGGCATTTTCGATTCAGAAAACATAGAGATTATTGATTGAAGCTTCCGGGTCATTTCAGCCCGGAAGCATTTTTTAGAGTACTTCAATAATGAGCTTCGGCACTATCACTGACAATACTTATGTAACCACCGATCTGCCCTCTTTGTTGACACGTATTGCCGATGGGTGTACCAGCTGTGGAGTCTGTGTCCGGGAATGCAGCTTTCTGCAAAACTACGGAACGCCGAAAGCTGTTGCAGAAAAATGCGCTGCACAGCAGGATTCAACCCTGACCGCGGCGTTTGCCTGCCACCTGTGCGGACTGTGCACCGCGGTCTGTCCCCAACCGATTGATCCGGCCAAAATGTTTCTGGCTATGCGCCAGGAAGCTTTTCAACGCGGGATTGGTGAATTTCCCAAACATTCCCCGCTACGCAGTTACGAGAATATCGGTACATCCCGGCGCTTCACCTGGTATGGATTGCCAGCCAACTGTACAACAGTCTTCTTTCCAGGCTGCTCATTAAGTGGAACCCGGCCCAAAACCGTCAAACAGACTTTTTCCTGCCTGCAGAAGCAGTTTCCCGAGCTGGGCATTGTCCTTGACTGTTGCACCAAACCGTCTCACGACCTGGGCAACTGGGAGTACTTTAACGCCAAGTTTTCAGACCTGAAGAACGCTCTGCTTAAAAACAGTGTCACCACCGTACTGACCGCCTGCCCAAACTGTTTTGCGGTCTTCAGCCGCTACGCTCCCGAGCTGACAACCAGGTCGGTTTACACGGTTCTGAATCAGCTTGAGTTCCCACAAGCGGCACAAGGTGCAGAATATGTAACGGTCCATGATCCTTGTGTTGCCCGTAATGACACTGACAGCCAAACGGCAGTACGTGAGCTGTTATGGAAAAGAGGGCTAACGGTCAGAGAAATGCCTCACAGTAAAAAACGCACCCTGTGCTGTGGCCAGGGGGGCGGTGTATCCATGCTGTTTCCAGCCAGTTCTCAGGCGTGGACCGACAGACGCTTAGCAGAGACAGAAGATCATCGGATCGTTAACTATTGCGCTAGCTGTACCCAGGTTTTTGCCGGTCATACCAAGAGCAACCACATTCTGGATGTGCTTTTTAACCCTGAGCAGACCTTTGCAGACAGCATACAAGCCAGCAAAGCACCGTGGACCTATTTCAACCGCTTGAAACTGAAAAGGACTATGCAACGGAACCTGCCAGTGGCCGTCGGTTTTAAACGTTGCGAACCGCAAAAAAACCAAACCATACTGACGGCAATTGCAAAAAAATTACTGACCTGTTTCACCTCCCCCCTGCGCGCAACTCTGTTCTGGCGTCAGAAAACCAAAACACAGGGAACCCGTTGAAATGACCCGAATTTTCAACATCAAACAGCCAGGTGGCCTATCTGTAATAACGAGATCCATCTATCACACCCTGCGCTACCTGCTTATTGCAGTCTTTTTATGGTCCGGCATCAGTAAAGCCATGGCTCCGCAGCAGTTTGCCGAAGTCGTAGCGGCCTATGGGCTGCTGCCGGAAAATGTTACGGTTCCGGTCGCCCTGTTCCTGATTGCAGCTGAAATCATCGCCGCAGCCGGACTGTGTCTGGAAATACGCGGCAGTCTGGGTGCTATTACCTCAATGATACTGGTGTTTTTGGTCATCCTTGGCTACGGTATCTATCTCGGCCTGGATATCGATTGTGGCTGTTTTGGTCCAGACGATCCGGAAGGACTGGCCTTTCATGACTTGCGCGGCGCTTTTATCCGCGACATTGGGCTTTTATGTGCCTGCGGTTATCTGTACTGCTGGCGTTTTCTAAATCGACTGGCACCAGCGCCTTGGTTCCACACCGGACTGCGGCCAGTCACTCTTCAGGAGGATTGAATCCATGCAAGTAAAAAGAAGCGTTTTAATTCTGGCTTTGGCCGTAAGCGTGCTGCTGACCGCCAACACCGTCTTTGCCATCGGTTTCGATAACAAATTCGAAGCCGAAGTCAAAGCAGAAGCCGCTGCCGTCAAGCTGGTCAAAGAAGTGCAGCGTGGTAGCTATGATGTGGTCACAACCGAAGAACTGAAAAAATGGCAGGATGAAGGCAAAGACATGCTGATCGTCGATACCATGCCCTTTGAAGCCAGCTATAAAAAAGGACATGTTCCTGCCGCCGTGCAGTTCCTGTTTCCAATCCCTGACATGACTAGCTGGGACAGCAAGGAAACTGATGGAAAATCATCAGCCGACTACGAAAAACTGCTCGGCCCCGACAAAGACAAAACCATCGTCGTCTACTGCGGTTTCGTCAAATGTACCCGCAGTCACAACGGTGCCTACTGGGCCAAACAACTCGGCTATAAAAATGTCTATCGCTACCCCGGCGGCATTTTTGCCTGGAAAGGTGCTGATTACCCGGTTGAGGAAGTGAAGTAGTTTTTGTCTGAAAGACGCCTTTTTTCACCAGCTCTGGTTTAGACCTATTTCATCTTTACCAGGGCTGTTTTCATTGACAAAAAACCTGATTCACTCTATTCATTAAAGCCGAAAAGTTTCAAGCGGGAGGGGGCCTGCCTGATTGTTCAGCTATTTTCTGTGTCTGTCAGCTAATCCTACAATCATTCAAGCGTCTCTCCTTCGTTATTACACATAAATATCAAACACGAGGGGGAACTCATGTCCAAAGGAAACGTTCTGATCAACGGTCGCACCGCCGTGCATAAAGGGAGTAACGGCACACTGACCACCATCGATGTGTGCCTGACCAAGGTCGGTAAACCTGTCATACCTATTCCTTATGTCAATATCGCCCGCAGTGCCGACGCCGCCCAAACCGCCAGCACTGTATTCGTCAACGGTAACCCTATTTGCCATAAGAATTCCATATTTTCCAAAAGCACCGGCGACGAACCCGGCAACCGCAAAGGGATCAAAAGCGGCACCATCACCGAAAAAGCCGAGTTCGTCACTGCCTCCAGCAATGTCTACATCGAAGGTATCGCCGCCGTGCGCCAGGGCGACATGATGGTCAGCAACAACGCCAACACCGCCCCCATGCCGCTGTCCCAACCGGGAGCGGCGAGGCCGAAGAAGAATCAATTAGAGGATGTTGCCGGGTTGGATGAAAGTGCCTTGACGGATGAAATACCATTGCAGGTCAGTGGTCATGATCTGCATATTCAGCAAGAGCTGAATATGCTTACGGATCCAGATTTCTCGTTTCATAGCGATGATCTGGAGGACTGAAAATGCAAAATTCAGCACAACCAACGAAATCAGCTAAACCCATTCCCGTATTCGATCTGATCCATGTCGTTGTTTGCCTGGTGGTGGTCGGTTATTACCTGCTCAAGTTCAGCGGAACCAGTCTTCTGACCAGAGAGGGGGAATTCGCTCTCGATACTTTGCTTATCGGGGTTATCGCCATCAAATTTTTCAAAACACTGATCGGGAACAAGCAACATAGCGGAGAGGATCAATGAGCATCGAACTCGATGATATGCAGGATGTTATTGATTTCAATAACATTAAACCCCTGGCCAGAGGCGACAGCGAAAAAAATAGCAAAGGGTACCGTGAAATAACTCTGGGGGCACCAGACAACGGGGAACAGGATCTGTTCTTAAAACTGCGCGACGGAAAACATACCTGGAACAACCTGTACCTGGGCCGTTCCTGTACCTTTAAAAAGGGCGAAAGTAAAGATCAATGGAATATCATAGTGCCGATCATTCCGCGTATTTATACCACCCCTGACCGCAACCCGGCCCATGCTGATGTCCCCCGCAAAGGCTGGATTTATATCATTCGCCGCTGCCAGACGTCAGAAGGGACAATGGTGACCGAGCTGTGGCGTGAGCTCAAATCCGATGGACTGGGTAATTTTACCGACGTCCATTTGAAATATCAGCGAGGCAATGATCATCGTCCAGCTACTGGACAACCAGGTTTTCGAATTATTGTGCCTTACTGCATCAATAAACAGGTCCATGAACTATGGATCGCCTTTTCAGAGGTGCAGTGGAGCTGGGCGCGCATTGCGAAGATGAAAACCAAAGATTCGACGTTGCGTGATCAACGTATGCAGAAACTGGATGTCAGTGGTTGCTTGAACAACTTTGACGGTTTTGAACCAGCGCCATCCGAAGATAAAAATCGTAGCGACGATGAATACAATACGCAGGTCAACGATGCTCCTGAAACAGCACTGATCCATCGTCTCGATTTAGCCTCGGACGATGAGAGTAAGAATCTTTCGGAAACCTTCAAAGATCCGATTCCGGTTGTCTATCTGGATGACCCAATTGGTATTGCCCGAAATCTGGCCGCACGTCATCAACTATGGTGGGACCAGATGGCAACAGACCTGCTCACCCTGAAAAACCAGCCTGGAGATCTTGTCAGCAAAGGCAGTTATGAACCTGGGCGTTGGTTTGAGGCTGCAGCCCTGGCCAATCGCTATTTTTATGGCGATATCTCCCAGGTTTTACCAGCAGGATTAGAAACCGAGACCCAAAAAGAACTCTACCGGAAACAATTGGCAGAAACCGAAGAGAAGTTTGCCGAATACCGCAATAAGCTTGATAAAGTGGCCATCGACCAAGCCCTAGGGCGCTTTCAGCGCCAGCAGACCCGCGCCAGTATTGTTGCTGCCCGCAACGACTTGACCGCCTATTTGCAGCATGAGCTTTTTAGTTCAACTTCAACCGACCCAGCGTTAATCCAAGCTTTGGATGACTATTTTACCCGCCCGGTGCTGGGCAGCCAAGAAGACTACGAACTTGTTGATAAAGAAGGCGTTGACGGTAAGAAGGAACGCTGCAAGGTCTGGCCCCGCAACTATTATGATGGCTGGAAAGTTATGGCCTACATCCTGACCGCCCTCGGTCGTCACGAATACCGCCTGGATCACGACCTCGAAGCTCGCCCACCTGATGGCTGGACATGGCGCAAAGAGAGTGAATCGTTCAAACTGCTGATGCGCCTGGCCGATCCGGCCGGGGGGAGCAGCTTACACAGTCGACTGTTCCCACAGCAAAGCGGTGAATCAGAACTGGATTACCAACACACCAGCTACCCCGCTGGTGATCCACGCTTTAAAACAGACAACTTTGCTCGCATTCAAGAGTTGTTGACAAAGGACGACAACATTCTGCGTGGCATAGAGCTGTTTGCCCACCAGTTTGACGAGGTCATGGCGATGCGCAGCAGTGGAGACGCCGCCTACAATGATCAAATTGTCCGGGCACGCTGTGCCATCCTACGCCTGATCAGTGGAGCCTTGGGTCTTGAACTTGCCTGGCAGGCCGCCAGTATTGATGAGATTATTACCCACAATAATGCCAAAGAAGACACCTCTTTCCCGGCCTGGGGGTTGTTCAAAAAGGCGGTGTCTTTGACCAAAGGTACTGTGTCTGTTATCAAGGACGATAAGGATTGGACTGGAACCATTACCGTTAAAACTGTCCAGGGCAATCCCACCCGCATGCAGCAATTACTGCACGGTATCGCTGAATCTCGCCGGACCACATGCTGTCTGACCGGGCTCGCCGGCATGATCAAGGCAATCAACTTCATTCAAGCGGTCAATGCTTATGTCGCCAACAAGAATGAAGACAAAAACTGGGATAAAATGGTCGGCATGATGAGCAGTTTTTGCGAGCTGGGCGAGGCAGTGGCGACAGCGACGGAAAAGGCATTGCCTAAACCGGTAAACAATTTGAACTCAAAATTGAAATTTCTTGCAGCAAAAGGCCATAGCTATAATGTTGCATCTAAGGCGTTAACAAGAGCGAATCTCGCCTTCAGCATTGTTGACATGGGCACCACTGCCATCTCCCTGGTCGAAAATATCCGCGAAGGGGACGACGCGGCAGCAGCTGATGCCATGCTGCTGGCCGGAGCGACCTTGGGGGTTATAGGTGGCGTGGCGGAGTTGGCCGGGGCCACCTCGGTGGCTCTTTGGTTCGGGTTAAGTGTGTCGCTGCCGGTTCTTGGCCTGGTGACAATTGCGGTATCCCTGGCCGGATTTCTGGCCAAAGCTTTTATCTTCAGCGAGGATAACCCCATTGAAATCTGGCTGGCCAATAACCCCTTTACTTTGGCACAGCAGCAGATTGAGGGAATGAATTTTCAGCAAAGCAGCGGGCAGTACCAAGTGCAGGATAATGGGAAAACAATTAGCAAGGGGTGCACTATTTACAGTTTTAATCACAACAAACTGTATATTGATGAAGACGGCATTCTGGTTGGCTGCCAGTCGTCTTATCGCAACAGCGCCGGGAGCGCTTTAATCACCCAAAATGACCAGCAGCAGGTCATCATGCATGCGGTCATGTCTAATGGTGTTATTGCCGAGGACCTCGCCCTGGGGCAGATCGGTCAGCCTTTTGCCCTGCCTCCTGAGCTGGCCAGAAAAATGGAAAGAACAAATCAAACCGGTGACCATCAATCAGCCAAGTGGGCAAAAGAAACCGATGTCAAAAGCTGCCATCCCAAAGTACAAAAACAACTCTCACGCATTGAAACCTGGCATGAAGTGCCGCAGGAATGTTACCTGGCGTTGGTCGATGCCCTGTATCGTCCACGCGTTAAAATGACAACCCATGCCTACAATGACTCGGGGCATATTGCCTGCGATATCAACCTGCCCTTCTTTTTGCCCGGGAAAAGCAAGCTGCTGGTGCAGATGACCGAATCAACTTCGACCATCAACTATGCGCAACCCGGGGTCAGTCATGATCAGCCAGGGGAAAAAAACATCACCCAGGAAGAGCTTGACCATATGGCTATTGGCCCTTGCCACTACAGGATTGAACGGGCCGTACCGACCAACAGCGTCACTAGTCTGGAGGTCAAGGTCAGGTTCAATGTTTATGGTGATGATCAGGTGTTTCTGCCCTACGAAGATAAGTTTGATGAGGATAAGGTTCAAAAATCATCAGCAGACACCAACAAAACGCCAACAGCGGAACCAAAAGAAGAAACAAAACCTATAGAGAAATGGCTGGTAGTCTCGGATCATCTATCGACCATCAAACGTTATAGATAAAGTCAAGGACGCTTCTATGTACTATCCCAACAAATCAGTGGTTTCTTTTTATTACATTTTGTTGCTGCTCCTACTATGTAGCTGCGACTCATCATCGGATGCAGCGGCACAAGAAACTTCAACTTCATCTGCAACTGTCCCAGCGACCCAGTCATGGACAGGACAAACAACTAATGGAATCGACTTATATAATATTCCCCCAAAACTGGGATCACTGCCTCTTGTCGAACTCCAGCAACGTGCAGAACAGAAAGACCCTGCAGCGTTGTATGAGCTGGGGCGTCGCTATGGCAGTGGTGAAGGAATTAGCCGCAACCCGCTAAAAGCCAAACAGCTTCTGTTTGAAGCAGCGGAAAAAGGCGATGCTGATGCTCAGAACGAATTAGGAATAGCCTACAATCAGGGGCTGTTTGGCTCGATAGATCACAACAAGGGATTCAAGTGGACGCAAAAAGCAGCACAGCAAGGCCATCCTGTCGCACAATACAATCTCGCGGATATGTATGAAAAAGGAGAAGGCTGTCAACAAGACTACACCAAGGCATTTGAATGGTTGGAAAAGTCTGCAGAAAGTCATTTTATACCAGCATATACAGAGTTAGGAGTTTTTTATAGCCTTGGACATGGAGTTTCAATAAATCTCAAATATGCATTTGATTGGTTTTACAAAGGAGCAACAAATAGTGACCCTCGAGCACAATACAATCTTGCTTATTGCTATTCACAAGGATTATGGGTTGATAAAAACATTGACAAAGCTATCTTTTGGTACAAAAAATCATCTGATAATGGGTTCATAGAATCATCGTATAATCTAGGAGAAATATATTTTTACGGTGAAAGTGTCAACAAGAATTACGGAAAGGCATTTGAATATTTTAAAAAAGCGGCTAATTATGACCACGAGGATTCCTTGGTAAATTTGGGACTGATTTATTTGTTTGGTCTCACTGGAAAAAAAAGTAATACATTAGCATATGAATTATTTTTAAAGGCTGCTCAAAAAGGGCAATCAAAATATGATGCCATTTTCAATCTTGGACAAATGTATGAAAATGGCCTTTATGTCAATAAAAGCTTAATTAAGGCATACGCCTATTATCAAACCTCACTAAAAATTTTGCGACTTAAGCCCACTGAATCTTCTGCATTAACTGAATCCGAACTACTCGATTCCATCACCACCCTCAAAGCCCAAATGACCGCATCAGAAATCGCCGCTGGCGAAGCTGAAATTCCTAAGGTTATGCAAGAATATGGCATTGTTCTTTAGCAATAAAATAATGGCTGTGAGCGTCATCCTGCTTGTTTTCTGCTTATCTAGCTGCGACAAATCAGACACTGTAGGCACAGCTGAATCCTCCCCGCAACAGAACGTCAGCAGCAGTCCCGAAGAAACAAGACCAAACTACAACGACATAACTCAATCAACCACTAATGGTCAGAGTATCCAATACTATTCGGCACCGTTCCCATTGGAAAACCTTTCCTTGAAAGAATTGCAGGCAAGGGTCTTATCAAAGAATGCTGCAGGAATGGCAGAATTAGGCCGACGCTACGCCAGTGGAATTGGCGTCACAAGGAATCTTGCTGAAGCTCAAAAACTCTATATTCAGGCTGCTGAAGCAGGTGATATGACGGCACAAAACGAGTTGGCCGGTGCTTATGATTATGGCCTGTTTGGTGTGACTGATCATGAGAAGGCGGTTTATTGGTATCGTAAGGCTGCGGAACAGGGGTTTGCTCCTGCTCAGTTTAATCTGGGGGTTGCATATGAAAATGGGATAGGAGTCGCTACCAATTTTGAGGAATCACATAAGTGGTACTTAACGGCTGCAGAGCAAAACTTGCCGGTAGCACAAAATGCACTAGCGAGACAATTTAGTGTCGGCAGAGGTGTAGAGGCAAACACCAAAAAAGTAATAGAATTCCTTACAAAAGCTGCGAATAGTAAATTTCCAGAAGCGCAATTTAGTCTTGCGGTTAAATACTCTCTTGGACAAGGGGTGGAAATAAATCAAAAAAAAGCATTTCACCTTTATCAACTCTCGGCCCGCAATGGTTACGCAAGAGCTCAAAATAATTTGGGGAATTGCTATCTTTTTGGAGAAGGCATAGATATCGATTATTCAAGAGCTTTTTACTGGTTTAATCTTGCGGCAAAACAAATAAATTCTAACGCCATATTTAATATAGGACAGATGTACCAAAATGGTCTTTACTTAAATAAAAATCTAATCAAGGCTTATGCCTGCTATCTCGTTGCTATGGTGATATCCACAAGAATACCAGATGAAACCTCTGCGGTAACAGAATCTGAAGTCAACGATTCCATCACCACCCTCAAAGCCCAAATGACCGCTGCAGAAATCGCCGCCGGCGAAGCTGCAATTCCCAAGGTTATGCAAGAATATGACATTGTTCTTTAGCAATAAAATGATGGCCGTGAGCGTTATCCTGCTTGTTTTCTGCTTATCTAGCTGCGACTCATCATCGGATGCAGTGGTACAAGAAACTTCAACTTCATCTGCAACTGTCCCAGCGACCCAGTCATGGACAGGACAAACAACTAATGGAATCGACTTATATAATATTCCCCCAAAACTGGGTTCACTGCCTCTTGTCGAACTCCAGCAACGTGCAGAACAGAAAGACCCTGCAGCGTTGTATGAGCTGGGGCGTCGCTATGGCAGTGGTGAAGGAATTAGCCGCAACCCGCTAAAAGCCAAACAGCTTCTGTTTGAAGCCGCGGAAAAAGGCGATGCTGATGCGCAGAACGAATTAGGAATAGCCTACAATCAGGGGCTGCTTGGGTCGATAGATCACAACAAGGGATTCAAGTGGACGCAAAAAGCAGCACAGCAAGGTCATCCTGTCGCACAATACAATCTTGCGGATATGTATGAAAAAGGAGAAGGCTGTCAACAAGACTACACCAAGGCATTTGAATGGTTGGAAAAGTCTGCAAAGAGTAAGTTTATTCCCGCTTACTCAGAAATTGGGGTCTATTATAAATATGGTGTAGGTGTTAAACAAAATTCCACCGAAGCGGTCAATTGGTATAAAAAAGGAGCAGATGCGGGTGACCCAAAGGGAGAATTTAATTTGGGTTACAGCTATGAAATTGGTCAAGGAGTATCAGAGGATATAAAAAAAGCTATTCATTGGTATGAAAGATCGATCGATAAAGGGTTTCCAAGTGCGTTTAGCAATTTAGGTTCAATATATTATGAAGGGAAAAAAGTCGACAAAAATTTCAATAAAGCTTTCAACTATTTTAGTGAAGGTGTCCGTTTTGGTGATGCAAAATCAATGATTAACTTGGGTGTTATGTATCTTTTTGGCGAAGGAGCTAATGCTGACTACAGCAAAGCCTACAACCTATTTTTGAAAGCTACTCATTTTCATTCCACTAGGTATACAGCAGCGTTCAATCTTGCTCAAATGTATGAAAATGGACTTTATGTTAATAAGAACCTTGTCAAAGCATATGCTCTTTATTGCTTCGCTATGAAAAGGCCGCAATCTACACCAACTAGCAATTATTCAATAACTGAGGCCGATATTCTCGACTCCATCACCACCCTCAAAGCCCAAATGACCGCTGCAGAAATCGCCGCCGGCGAAGCTGAAATTCCCAAGGTTATGCAAGAATATGGCATTGTTCTTTAGCAATAAAATGATGGCCGTGAGCGTTATCCTGCTTGTTTTCTGCTTATCTAGCTGCGACAAATCAGATACTGTAGGCACAGTTGAATCCTCCCCGCAGCAGAACGTCAGCAGCAGTTCCGAAGCGGCAAGGCCAAACTACAACGACATAACTCAATCAACCACTAAAGGTCAGAGTATCCAATACTATTCGACACCGTTCTCATTGGGAAACCTTTCCTTGAAAGAATTGCAGGCAAGGGTCTTATCAAAGAATGCTGCAGGAATGGCAGAATTAGGCCGACGCTACGCCAGTGGAATTGGCGTCACAAGGAATCTTGCTGAAGCTCAAAAACTGTATATTCAGGCTGCTGAAGCAGGTGATATGACGGCACAGAACGAGTTGGCCGGTGCTTATGATTATGGCCTGTTTGGTGTGACTGATCATGAGAAGGCGGTTTATTGGTATCGTAAGGCTGCGGAACAGGGGTTTGCTCCTGCTCAGTTTAATCTGGGGGTTGCATATGAAAATGGGATAGGAGTCGCTACCAATTTTGAGGAATCACATAAGTGGTACTTAAAGGCTGCAGAGCAAAACTTACCGGCAGCACAAAATGCACTGGCGAAGCAGTTTGATACAGGACGAGGGGGAGCGCAAAACACTAATAAAGCCCTAGAGCTTTATAAAAAAGCTGCTGAGGGCAATAATCCAGAGGCACAATTTAATTTAGCGGTCAAATATTCCTCAGGAAAAGGGATTGAAAAAAATCAAGACAAGGCTCTAGCACTTTATCTTAGCTCAGCTAAAAGTGGTTACTCACTGTCACAGAACAACCTCGGGGTTTGCTACCTTTTGGGTGAAGGGCTCCAGGTTGATTATGCAAAAGCTTATTATTGGTTTGATCTTGCCGCAAAACAAAGGGTTCCTGATGCTATATTTAATCTAGCACAGATGTATGAAAATGGAGCATACACAAAAAAAAGCTTGATTAAGGCATATGCTTACTACCATGTTTCCATTCAAATCCTTCAGGCAATACCTGACGAAAACTCAGCGTTAACCGAAGCCGAATTTCTAGATTCGATCAACACGCTGAAAGCTCAAATGAGCGCTGCAGAAATCGCCGCTGGCGAAGCTGAAATTCCCAAGGTTATGCAAGAATATGGCATTGTTCTTTAGCAATAAAATGATGGCCGTGAGCGTTATCCTGCTTGTTTTCTGCTTATCTAGCTGCGACAAATCAGACACTGTAGGCACAGCTGAATCCTCCCCGCAGCAGAACGTCAGCAGCAGTTCCGAAGAAACAAGACCAAACTACAACGACATAACTCAATCAACCACTAATGGTCAGAGTATCCAATACTATTCGGCACCGTTCCCATTGGAAAACCTTTCTCTTGAAGAACTACGGACAAAGGTCACCGGAAAGGATGCTGCCGCCATGGCAGAGTTGGGCCGACGCTATGCCAGAGGAATTGGTGTAACAAGAAACCTTGCTAAAGCAAAAAAACTCTATATCCAGGCGGCAGAAGCAGGTGATAGGATCGCGCAAAACGAACTGGCCGGTGCTTATGATTATGGCTTGCTTGATGTGACTGATCATGAGAAGGCGGTTTATTGGTATCGTAAGGCTGCGGAACAGGGGTTTGCTCCTGCTCAGTTTAATTTAGCGGTAGCTTATGCTAACGGGAAAGGGGTTAATCTTGATTTTCAAATATCCCATGAGTGGTATTTGAAGGCTGCGGAAAATAATTTCCCACCCGCACAGGATGCTGTAGCTCGTCAATTGGAGGTCGGCCGAGGAGTGAAAAAAGATGTTAAAATGGCCTTAAAATATTATGCGATGGCGGCTGAGAATAATTATCCTCCTGCACAATTTAATCTAGCTGTAATCTACTCGCTTGGAAAAGATGTTCAAAAAGATGAGAAAGCTGCGGTAGTACTTTACAAAAAGTCTGCAACGGCTGGTTTTATCAGCGCCCAAAACAATCTTGGAGTTTGCTATCTTTTTGGAGAAGGAGTGCCAGTTGATTATTCAAAAGCCTTTTATTGGTTCGACCTCGCAGCCAAACAAGCAGATCCAGACGCCGTTTTTAATTTAGGGCAAATGTATCAAAATGGTGCACACATAGAAAAAAGCTTAACTAAGGGATATGCTTTGTATTCTATTGCTAGAAGTATTATCCAAACTTTACCAGAAAAAACATCTTCAGTAACCGAGGCCGACATTCTCGATTCCATCACCACTCTCAAAGCTCAAATGAGCGCTGCAGAAATCGCCGCTGGCGAAGCTGAAATTCCCAAGGTTATGCAAGAATATGACATTGTTCTTTAGCAATAAAATGATGGCCGTGAGCGTTATCCTGCTTGTTTTCTGCTTATCTAGCTGCGACTCATCATCGGATGCAGTGGTACAAGAAACTTCAACTTCATCTGCAACTGTCCCAGCGACCCAGTCATGGACAGGACAAACAACTAATGGAATCGACTTATATAATATTCCCCCAAAACTGGGATCACTGCCTCTTGTCGAACTCCAGCAACGTGCAGAACAGAAAGACCCTGCAGCGTTGTATGAGCTGGGGCGTCGCTATGGCAGTGGTGAAGGAATTAGCCGCAACCCACAAAAGGCCAAACAGTTGCTTTTTGAAGCAGCGGAAACAGGTGATGTCGATGCCCAGAGCGAGCTAGGAATAGCTTACAATCAGGGGGTATTTGGAGAAGTCGATCTCGAAAAGGGATTTAAATGGACGCAAAAAGCAGCACAGCAAGGCCATCCTGTCGCACAATACAATCTTGCGGATATGTATGAAAAAGGAGAAGGCTGTCAGCAAAGCTACAAGGAGGCGTTCAAGTGGTTAATGCAATCAGCAAATAAGCAATTTGTCCCTGCTTTTGCTGAAATAGGTACATATTATTTCAATGGCTATGGACACACCACAGATATTAATGAGGCTGTAAAATGGTTCCAGCGGGGTGCGCTTGCTGATGATGCTAAAGCACAATACAATCTTGGATACTGTTACTCCCACGGGGAAGGGCTGCCTGCTGATTATGATAAAGCAATAGAATGGTACACCAAATCAGCAGAGAAACATTATCCAGAAGCTATTTATAACTTAGGAATAATATATCTCTATGGCAAAATAGCACCAAAAGACTATAAACGTGCCTTAGAATACTTCCAGTTGTGCGCGAACATGGGACAGGAGGATTGTCAAGTTAATCTTGGAATAATGAATGTTTTAGCTATAGGAACAGAAAATAATAACAAGCTGGCCTATAATGTTTTTCAATCTGCTGCCCAAAATGGTTCTTCAAAATATGATGCCATTTTCAATCTTGGACAAATGTATGAAAATGGCCTTTATGTCAATAAAAGCTTAATTAAGGCATACGCCTAGAGGGTGTTCAGGATTCTGTGTCAGGCTCATAGACTGAGATGTTTTTCCAGCCGACCCGGAAAATGGATGGTCAGCTGAGCCAGCGTCAGATTCCAGTTCTGAATCGGATGTGTCCAACGCTCGGAGGCCTTGAGTATGCCAGCGTAAAGCAGCTTCAGCAAGCTGTTTTCATTGGCGAAGCCACCCTTTGTCTTGGTCAGTTTGCGGAACTGTCGGTGAACCGCCTCCACAGCATTGGTGGTATAGATGGCTGTCCGGACGTAATCGGGGTACTTGAAATAGTTGGATAAGGTCGGCCATTTACTGCGCCAAGACTTAATGACCATGGGATACTTCTCACCCCATTTCGATTCCAAGTCGTCCAAAGCCAGCTCCGCTGCGTTGAGGGTCGCTGCCTTGTAGACACACTTCAGATCAGCCATGAAGGCCTTTTGATTCTTTGAGGCTACATACTTGATCGAATTGCGAATCTGGTGGATGACGCAGTGCTGGATTTCAGTATTCGGATAGATGCTTTCGATAGCTTCGGGGAAACCCTTGAGGCCATCGACACATGCGATCAAAATGTCCTGTACCCCGCGGTTATGCAGATCGGTAAGAACGCTTAACCAGTGGTGTGCCCCTTCATTGTCGGAGAGATAGAGTCCGAGAAGCTCTTTCTTGCCTTCGATGTTCAGGCCCAGGATGGTGTAGATCGCCTTACCGATATAACGGCCGTTTTCCTTGACCTTGTAGTGGATAGCGTCCAGCCAGAGGATCGGATAAATCGCTTCAAGATCGCGCTCTCGCCAGGCTTGCAGGTCCGGCAAGAGCTTGTCGGTTACGGCGTTAATTGTGCCGTTGGAAACGGAAATTCCATACATGTCGGAGACATGTTGCCGAATATCCTGATAGCTCGTACCAAGAGCAAACAGGGCAATGATTTTCCGCTCCAACTCATCGGTAAGCTGAGTCTGATTTTTTTTAACCAGCTGAGGCTCAAAGGTATTGGCGCGATCACGCGGAGTATCAAGAATAAAACTGTCCGAGAGGGACTTGACTGTTTTTGACGTTTTACCGTTTTTGCGATTCGGGCCTTCCTCATTGGCCAAGTGCTCATCAAGTTCGGCCTGTATGGCGGCTTCTGTAAGCTGCTTGATCAGCGGAGTGAGAATCCCGTCTTTGCCGTTGAGATCCTTGCCTTCACGCAAGGCCGCAAGAGCAGCGTCTAGATCGAAGGTGATTTTGGGTTGAGTCATGTGTCATTCCTTTGGTTGTGATGATAGTAACGAATTGACACAGAATTTTGAACACTACCTACGCCTATTATCAAACCTCACTAAAAATTTTGCGACTTAAGCCCACTGAATCTTCTGCATTAACTGAATCCGAACTACTCGATTCCATCACCACCCTCAAAGCTCAAATGACTACAGCAGAAATCGCCGCTGGCGAAGCTGAAATTTCTAAGGTGATGCAGGAGTATGGGATTGTGCTTTAGTCCGCTAAGACTGCATAAAATGTTAGACAAGGCCCTAAAATCGCCAAAATGTTATAACAACAGGTCGGTCTTTATATGCCTGTAACTACTTCGTCTAAAACCGCTTTGCTTTTACTCGAAGGTAATTTAGCCAGCGGTGCTGAGTCGACAAGACGAAGCTTAACCGGAAGATGAAAGCCTGTTTTTTCCTGTTACCTTTCAAACAACATAAGAATCATCTAACAATAAAAATCTAAACAATCAGCTTTGGAAGTGAAATGCGCAATCTTACTATTACAATCAGTGTTGTCATCCTGACTTTCTTTTCTCTCTTGCTCTGCAGTTGCGAAAACTGGGGAGAGAGTATCAGAAAAGTCCCAAACACCTTAGCCTTTACCATCAGTTATAGTTCAGAAATTGCTCATTTTGATGAATACAAAAATGAGCTTTTCCATCTATTGACACTTGATGATGGTGACATAAAAAACATCAACCTCAGTGAGGACAGAAAAACTTTAAGTATTGGAATTTACTGTCGAAACAAGCATGTTGCCAAGGATATGAAGGAACATTTCACAAAGTTTCCGGACTTATTTTCAAAAATTTATCATGACAATAAAAAAATCTTTAAAAACGAAATGTTAATAATTTCCGGGGCCCTGAAAGGTCAGACTGTCTCTTATAAAGATCGTGTTTACAACACTTCGAAGGCAAAAATATTCATTGAGCAAGAGAACGAAAAAGTACAAGGGATTTATCAAAATTTCTATTCTAAGACATTATTTATTCCCGCAGAGGAGTCAAACCAGGACCTTGTTAAGCTCAAAGATCCGGTCATCTGCTTTAGTGAAGGTTCTTATCTCAAAAAGTACCATGACAGTATAAAGTTTGATAAGAATGGCAACATCACAATTCCACTAGACAGGACAGCACACAGCCATGAGTTTGATATAGACAAATTTGGAAGGTCTTACAATACAGCTCTTGAGGCTTTTCTGTCCTATCAAAATATTTTTACCGATATTGAATCCTTTTCTATAGCGGGTATGTTGACCAGCAAATCAACATTTCACCCTGATGGTTCAGTGAAAACTGTCAATAACTTCAGCACAAATAAGCCACATATCACGACTGAAGATACGCCCCTTAATACATCTCCAGACCATTTGGGTGCAAGGGCACGCCTGACATATTTCCCAACACTCTCGAACGTTATTGCTACAGCAGCAATGGGTAATGTATCCAACGCAAAAATGGGCGTTCCTGGATCACTGATTATCAGCCCCAACTTGCTGAACGTCGGCTTTCTAAAGGCAAGAAAATTATCACGCTACTCTGAGGAAGTCGATTTGGGACTGACACTGAACAACAAAGACTATTCTTTCCATCATGCGGACAGCTACTTAGATCCTGTGTTCAGTCCCGACAGCCGAAAAGCAGCTTACGCCCTGGGCACGGCTAATGGCATGTATATTGTCACTCAAGCAGGCTTTCAATCCATTCCCTACGAGGAAATTTTTGGCATCTATTTCAGTCACGATGCCAGCACGCTTGCTTTTATTGCTAAAAAATCCAGCGGATTAACCCTTGTCACTAACAACCGTGAAAGCAAGCATTTGTTCGATGACATCATGACCCCGTTTTTTTCTGATGATGACAGTCTCCTGGCCTTTGCTGGCAAGCTCAATGAGCAATGGGCTTTATACATCAATGGGGAACAGAAAGGTCAACCATATAGGCAGATTCACAATTATACTTTTCTTCCGAACAGCCATAAACTTGTCCTCTTTGCAGATGGAACAGCCTATCTGGATGACAAAATTTTACCAGGTCTTAAAGGTATGACTTTTTCATCATTTAGTGCATTGCAAACAAGTAAAGATGGTGAACATTTGGCCTTTATGGCTATAAAAGAAAAGAGCAACTATCTTTACTATGATGGAAAACTCACAAAAATTCGTGGCGAAATTATAGATTCTCTTTCCCTGTCTGATGATGGCCTTCACCTTGCGTACGGTTCAAAAGTTGATGATTCGTTTTTTTATACCATTGATGGCCAACAGTTTGGGCCCTATGAAGCACTGAAATATCAAGGATTCAACTTCAGTCCTGACAGTCAGCATTTTGCATTTAACGCTATTATTAGCGGCGCTTGGGTGAGCGTTATCGACGGTACAGTTGGCCCATCTTACGCTGAAATGCCTCATGGTGGTCCAATGTTTAGCCCTGACAGTCAGCACATCGTCTATTTTGGCAAAAAAGATGGTTCATGGTGCATTATCAAGGATGCTCAGGAATTTTTCATATCGGAAAAACCTTTCTCTACCGGATCTAAAATCCTGCGCTTTGATGACCGTGAGAATTTTCACTATATTTCTCGGTATGATAAAGACATCTTTCTTAATAGAAGCGCTTTTCACTATATCAGACCCACCCGTCTTGATCGGTTCGACAGTCTGTTGACAGATCCCATAAAAAGCTTGCCGGAATTTTTTAGATTATATGTGACCGCTGCGACCGGTCCAGATGCCTGGGGGCATTACTGTATTGCAATGATGTATTTTTCAGGAGATCCCGTTCCACAAGACTACCCGGAAGCCTATAGCCATCTTGAGAAAGCGATGAAGCAAGAACTCCCCATAGCACTGGCAAAACGGGGGAATATGTATCTGACAGGTGATTATTCAACAATTGATTATGAGCGGGCCTATCAAATATCAATGCCTGCGGCAAAGAGGGGCAATCCTGAAGCTATTTTCAATATTGGTCAACTTTATCAACACGGTGGCCGGGTTAAGCAGGATAAACCACTGGCCTATGCTCACTATCAAATCTATCTGGAAATACTGAACAGCCTTTCCATTGAAGATGCGCTTGTTGATAAATACACTCAACTACTCGCTGCACAGTTGAGCGCCGAAGAGCACAAGAAGGCTCTGAGCCACATTCCTCGTTTAAAAGAAAAATACTCAGTGGGGAAAAACAACGACTAAACCAAGAGAGAGTGAGCCGCTCATTAAATAGCGGCACAATAGGTCCTTTTCAGAAGTTTGCAAGAAAATGCCACTATACTTCCAAGGGTTAAAACAATGAACAACTGCTATAGGCTAGTTAGTGTCCATCCGGAAACTCAAAACAGTAACGACCAAGTTTTCAGATTGGAAACGAGCAATTTTTCGTTGTGGCAAGGAAATTAGTGCGAGTTGGCGAGTTGAGGGTCGGACCAAGATAACAACTTGATATCACTGAATTTTGATCAAAATAAAGGGGTATTTTCAGTCTTAAACACCCCTTTATGACCATAAAATCATGCCCGTAACCATGGAGGATAAATCTTAATGTGTTTTCAACGACTTAAAACAGAACTGATCAATTTTGTATTAATGCGTGGCAGAGTAAGTTTGACACAATATTTACGCTTTATGGCAGCAATTATTGTTTTCTCAATCGCATTTATATATTTCTCTCCAAGTGGTGATAATGGCTTTTTAATGTTGCTATTCTGGCTACCCCTATGCTGGATCATTGTTCCATTCTCTATCACCATAAGACGTTTTCATGATGTTGGTTTGAGTGGCAAATCGGTCATAGTCACCACCTTCATATTGATTGCTTTGTTTTTAATTCTCTGCGGCTTTCTCTATCTATTTGCTGGGGTTGCTTCCGTTGGTGGAAGAACAACTTTTCCTGAATGGATTTTTCCGGTTTTTGGGATAACCATTCTTGGTTTTATTGGCATTCTTTTTCGCAATACAATTATCTGCTTAACCCCTGGCCAAGAGGGACAAAATGCTTATGGTCTACCGCCAGGGAATAGTTCAAACCAGTAGAGGCTACAAAAGGGATCAAACCAAGATAACAATTTGATATCACTGAATTTCAATCTAAACAAAGGGGTATTTTCAGCCTTAAATACCCCTTTTGACTATAAGAATCACCCTCGTAACCATGGAGAGGGACACCATGCCACGTGCTCATCGTCATTTCTTGCCAAGTTATGGCTGGCAGATTCCCCAGCGTTGCCATAAACATTTTTTTTGCTGAAGCTTTCCCGGGATCACCATAAGCATTTCGGCCGGCGATTTACAGTTTCCGGCCGAGTCTTTTTTCGATCTGCTTCTTCTCCCATTTCGGGCCGAACAGATTGAAGACTTCGAAGACATTGAGACCATGAGAAATAATACCGATGCCCCAGCCCAGTGCTACCCACCAAACCCAGAGATAACCGGGATTGGTCAAGAAGTTGATGATGAACAGCAGAATAATCACAACCAAATACTTTATCAGGTGTGAATAAAAACCTTTGATGTCACGCACCTGCTCAATCACCTTCTGTTCCGTTTCAGTTTGTTCACGGGTTGTCGTTGTCATGGTGTTCTCCTGTTGTAATTCATTCAGGTCGATTTCAAATACCGCCGCCAGACACTTCAGCGTTTCCAACGAGGGTGTTTGTCCACGCTCAAGTCGCTGAATGGTTCTGACGCTTAGCTCGCTTAGTTGAGCCAACTGTTCTTGTGACCAGCCTTTTTTCAATCTTAATTTTCTGAGTTGCATACCAAGCCTCGTTGTTTTTGAATCGACATTAGCAAGAATCCTCAATGGAGGTAACGACAGGAAGGCGACAGTCGCCTGACAGGAGCATGTCATAATCGCTTATCTTCTGTGATATGATCCGTCAGAGTCAAACCTTTCCGTTTGGCGGGGTCGGGCAGCTGGTAGGAAAAATAACCAGAAACGCTGTTGCCAAGGTATAAGCACCTTTCTGGTCTGACAAATAGAAATAAAGAAGCTCCTTCTTTCCTTCGATTTGCAAGCCCAGGATGGTGGAGATCGCCTTGCGGGTCTAGCGACCGTCCATTATCTTATCGTGGACGGTCGCTAGAGGATCGGATAAATGAGTACAAGATCACGTTCCCGCCAGGCCTGCCAGGGACGAGTCAGTCAGTAACAGCATTATTATTAGTGCTGTTGGACACAGAATTTAGAACACACTGCCCCTCCTTTTCTGAGCTAAAACTACTGCCAGAACTTCTTTTGCATGTGCTGACGCACTTGCTGTTCATTTAAGCCGATATCGCGCAGCAAAAAGTATGGCAGTTTCGCAAGATGCTTGCGCGTATGAGCATTGTGACGCCATTTTTGAATCCAGAACAGAAGCCCCACCGCATACAGGCGGATGTTCATCTGTTGGCGGCTTGGGGTGCTGACTGTCCATTTACTGATCAACAGGCTCTTTTTTATCATTGTCGCTCTCCAGTCCTTGGCATTGAGATACTGGATATGCTACATGTTTTATCTGGACCGTTACAGATGCAGAACATTAATTTATTAACCAGTACAGATGGGATATTTTCCCATCTGTACTGGTTATTTTTCAGGAAACTGTACTGGTAATAACTATGGAAAATCTTTTATATGCCCGCATCGCCGAAAAATTGAAGGGATGGATCCGCAGTGGAGCGCTAGCGACTGGCGAACGTCTACCATCGGTCAGACAGTTGTCCAAGCGGGAGAAGATCAGTATTTCAACCGTGATGGCAGCCTATAATCTGTTGGAGGAACAGGGTTGGGTAGTGGTCCGCTCGAAATCGGGTTACTACGTGCGCCGCCAAATCAGGGAATCCCTGGCGATCCCCAATGCTCCCGCTCAGCAAACGCGTCCGGTGCTGGCCCGCATTCCGCAGCTGGCGATGAACACACAACGCGACAGTATCAAGCCTCATACCATCAACTTCAGTCGGGCTGTGCCAGCGACAGATTTTCCCATCACCCGCCATGTCGAGCAGACTTATACCCGTCTGTCCCGAACCCGGAAGCACCTTGGATTCGGCAATACAAATCCCGAAGGACCTTACGAGCTGCGCCAGCAGATTGCTCACCATGCAATGGATGGTGGTGTCGTGATTTCACCGGACAAGATTGTCACCACAGCTGGCTGCTTAAACGCATTGGGCTTGTGTCTGCAGGTGCTGACCAGCCCCGGAGATGTCGTAGCCATTGAATCTCCTTGTTATTACGGCATCCTGCAGGTGATAGAAGCCTATCGTTTGAAAGCGATTGAAATTCCGACCCACCCGGAGACCGGCCTGAGCCTTGAAGCCTTGAAACTGGCCATGGAACAATGGCCGCTAAAAGCGGTCCTGACCGTTTCCAGCTTTTCCAACCCGCTGGGCTGCAGCATCCCGGACGACCGGAAAAAACAACTTGTATCCCTACTGGAGGAGTATCAGGTGCCACTGATAGAAGATGATATCTATGGTGACCTTTATTTTGGCGAAAGAAGAAACAACACGATCAAAGCCTTTGATACTCAAGGCTTGGTCCTGCTCTGTTCATCATTGTCCAAAACCATTGATCCCCAATTCAGGGTCGGCTGGATTCTGTCTGACCGCTATTATGAACAGATTCTGCATCGCAAATTTATCAATATGCTGGCAACACCGATTCTACCGGAGCTGGTTGCTGCGGAGATTCTAAGGCAGGGTATTTATGAGCGGCATTTGCGCCAGGCCCGAGAAGTTTATCGGCAACGCTATCAACGCCTAGTCGACCTGGTCGCCGAATATTTTCCAGCAGCAACCAGAATCAGCCGTCCTCAGGGCGGAATTGTTGCCTGGCTGGAATTGCCACGGAGCATTGATGCAACGATACTCTATGATTATTGCCGCAACCACGGCATCCTCATCGCTCCGGGCGAAATGTTTTCCCTGTCTAACCAGTTCCAGAACTGTTTCCGTTTGACTTATTCCTCCCAATGGACAGCGGAACGGGAACATGCGATGCTGGTAATGGGCAGAAAGCTGACTGAGTATCTTTCTCATTGAGAGTGATATTCTTTGATTCCTTTAGGACCAACAATGGCACTGCAATGGAGGCCGGAAATCAACTTCAAACACTCATGTAGCCTCTTACTGAAGTACTATCTGTTTCAGGTACAAAAATAAGGACAAACCAATGCTTGAAATTGTTCTTTTCGCCTTTGGGGTGATGTATACCCCTGGCCCGGTGAACCTTCTAAGTCTCAATAGCGGCACCCACAAACAGTTCCGGAGACACCTGCCCTTTTGCCTCGGCGTGGCAACGGCTCTGGGTTGTTGGTTCCTTCTCGTCGGCTATACAGGTAGCCTGCTTGTTAATAATGCCATATTGCCCGTCATTGCCGGAGCGGGAGTCGGCTTCATTCTGTACCTGGCCTATAAAGTCTTGGTGAGTAAGGTTGATGTCAGCAACACAGACACAACAACGGCGGTTCTTACCTACAAAGATGGCTTGCTGATGCAGCTGCTCAATCCTAAAGCCATGATGGTGGTTCTTCCTGTCACTGCAATTCAGTTTCCGGCCGCAGGCATAGATGGAGCCTGGATTGCCATCTGGTCTGTCGGCCTCAGTGCCCTCGGTTTTGGTGCACCTTTGACTTACGCTGCCTTTGGTGCCTATGCCGCCAGACATATCCAAAGTAACACCTACTTGAAAGTCATGAACGTCATTATGGGAATTATGCTGATTGCTGTTGCTCTGGACATGGCATATGCTCACGTCTATCTCGCCCTGACTGCGGGGTAAACGTCACTGTCCAGCAAAACAAGCAACCAGTGTCATTTGCAACACAGCTGCGATGTCTGTCATTGAGCTTATCGAGTAAAGAGTTTGAGTTTCTTCACACGCCTGCATCTTGCTAATCCAGCGACACTGTTATATTGTTTTCAAAATCAATGAAGTATGTTTTCAGGGCCAATGAAGTCCCTTGTTCGCGTTATTAAATTAACTTTTCAACCGACTTACTCAGGCTTTTTGCCAACAAGGACTGCCCATGTCTATTCGCGTTGCCTGTACCCACCTGACCCATTACAAGTTTGATCGTATGGTCGGACTGGCGCCTCATGTTCTCCGCCTGCGTCCGGCTCCCCATTGCCGTACTCCGATCCGTGCCTACTCGATGAAAATCCTACCGGAAACACACTTTTTGAACTGGCAGCAGGATCCCTTTGGTAATTACCAGGCGCGCCTGGTTTTTCCAGAGAAAGCGAACGAGTTACGCATCGAAATTGAACTGATTGCCGACCTGACCCCGTGCAATCCCTTTGATTTCTTTATTGAAGACTATGCGGAAACATTTCCTTTTTCCTACCAGAAACAGGAAAAAGCAGAACTGCAACCTTATTTCCAGAAAGTCATGCCGGGGCCACTCCTGACCAAGTGGCTGGCTGGCGTTGACCATGAAGAGAAAAACACCATCGACTTCCTGGTCGAACTGAATCAGCGCCTGCAGCAGGACATCAACTATTCCGTGCGCATGGAGCCGGGCGTTCAGAGCTGTGAAATGACCCTGGGTCGCGCCCTCGGCTCGTGTCGCGACTCGGCCTGGCTACTGGTTCAGATTCTGCGCCACCTGGGGCTGGCAGCCCGATTTGTCAGTGGCTATCTGGTTCAGCTAACCGCCGACGAAAAGTCTCTCGACGGCCCGTCCGGCCCAGATGCGGACTTTACCGACCTGCACGCCTGGACGGAAGTTTACCTGCCTGGTGCTGGCTGGGTGGGCCTGGATCCGACCTCTGGATTACTGGCGGGGGAAGGGCATATTCCCCTCGCCTGTACCCCGCACCCGTTAAGCGCTGCCCCGTTAACCGGGGCGACCGACGAATGTAAAGTTGAATTTTTCCACAGCAACAGTGTGCAGCGGATTTTTGAGGATCCCCGCGTAACCAAGCCCTACAGCGACGACCAATGGGACCTGATCAATTCCCTTGGCCAGCAGGTTGATGAAGACCTGATCAAGCAGGATGTCAGGCTGACCATGGGGGGCGAACCGACCTTCGTTTCCGTTGACAACATGGACGGTGCCGAATGGAATACCCAGGCTGACGGTCCGCACAAACGTCAGCTGGCCTATGATCTGACCCTGCGCCTGGTGGACGTGTTTGCCAAAGGAGGCCTGCTGCATTTTGGCCAGGGAAAATGGTATCCTGGTGAGCCTCTGCCACGCTGGGCCTATAGCTGCTTCTGGCGCAAAGATGGCAAACCACTGTGGCATGACCGATCGCTGCTGGCGGACCTGAATAAAGAGTACAACTTTACTGCGGACCAGGTCTTTGAGTTTTCTGAAGCACTGTGTAACCAGCTGGGCATCGATCCCTCATATCTAGTGGCCGGCTATGAAGATCCCCTCTACTGGATCTGGAAAGAGGGTTCGGTCCCGGTTAACCTGGATCCCGCCAAGGCCAAGCTGAAAGACCCGATGGAACGACGCACCCTGGCCAGAAACCTGGAACGCGGGCTTGATGAACCGGTCGGCTATACCCTGCCGATCAAGTGGGATTTTCTGCTCGACGGCTGGAAAAGCAGCCTCTGGGAATTCCGCCGAAAACAGATGTTTCTGATTCCGGGTGATTCCCCGATGGGGATGCGCTTGCCCCTCGATGCCCTGCCCTGGGTTGCGCCGGATAAACGTCAGGTCGAATACGCGCAAAGCCAGTTTATTGATCTACCACCTTTACCGGCTTACGACATTCCAACGACCGCTCAGGTTAATCCTCAGATGCCGGTGGAAGGAAACATCCCGGACAAGGACCAGGAAGCAGACTATGTCGAAGTTGCGCATACAGCCTTATGCATTGAGGTGCGCAACCAGCGTCTGCACCTGTTCATGCCGCCGCTTTACCATCTTGAACACTACCTGGCCCTGATTAACGCCATTGAAACGGTGGCCGGAAAATTCAAGATCCCGGTTGTTATCGAGGGGTATGAACCGCCCCGCGACTACCGAATCGAGCGTCTGAACGTCACCCCCGATCCGGGTGTCATCGAAGTCAATATCCATCCGGCGGCAAGCTGGAAGGAGATCGTTGCCAATACCACAACACTTTACCATCAGGCCCGGCAAACGCGACTGGGGACGGAAAAGTTCATGCTTGATGGGCGTCATACTGGCACCGGTGGTGGTAATCACATCACCTTAGGTGGCCCGACTCCAGCTGATAGCCCAATATTGCGGCGCCCGGACCTGCTGCGCAGTCTGGTCAGCTACTGGCAAAATCACCCGAGTCTGTCGTACCTGTTCTCCGGTGTTTTCATGGGACCCACCAGCCAGGCACCACGTATTGATGAGGCACGAGATGACTCTCTATACGAACTTGAGATCGCCTTTGCCCAGATGCCAGAAGGGGAAACGGCGGCTCCTTGGCTGGTTGACCGCCTCTATCGAAACCTGTTGATCGATGTGACCGGCAACACCCACCGGGCCGAATTCTGCATTGACAAGCTTTACTCTCCTGACGGTCCCGCAGGACGCCTCGGTTTACTGGAACTGCGCGCCTTTGAAATGCCCCCTCATGAACGCATGAGTCTGGTACAGGTGCTGCTGATACGCTCCCTGCTGGCCTGTTTCTGGAAAACTCCGTATAAGCAGAGCCTGGTGCGCTGGGGCACATCTCTTCACGACCGGTTCCTGCTGCCACACTACGTTCAGCAAGACCTGCGTGACGTGATGAACGATCTGCACAACGCCGGGTATCCGTTCATGCTGGAATGGTTTGATCCCTTCTTTGAGTTCCGTTTCCCCCGTTATGGAACGGTACAGATAGATGATATTGAACTGGAGTTGCGCTTTGCCATCGAACCCTGGCATGTCCTGGGGGAAGAGGTTTCCAGTCATGGGACATCGCGTTATGTTGATTCCTCGGTTGAGCGCCTGCAGTTGCATGTAACGGGGCTGACTGAAGAGCGCCACGTCATCGTCTGTAACGGCCGCCGTCTGCCGTTACGCAACACCGGCCGCAAGGACGAATATGTCGCCGGGGTGCGTTACCGGGCCTGGCAACCGCCATCCGCCCTGCACCCAACGATTCCGCCCCATTCGCCTTTGGTATTTGATATTATCGACACCTGGTCAGGGCGTTCCATTGGTGGCTGCACCTATCATGTCTCCCATCCAGGAGGGCGTAACTATGATGTCTTCCCGGTCAATGCCGTGACAGCTGAATCCCGCCGAGGTGCACTGTTTACCACTACCGAGCACACGCCGGGAAGACTGCCTCAGCGGCCTGAATTTGCCAGCCTGGGTAAATTTTTCCCGCACGGGACACCACCCGGACCGATGACACCGCCGCAGGAAGAGGCAAACCACGAGTTCCCCTACACGCTGGATTTAAGGTGGAAAGGAAAGCGGTAGAGAAGATTAAAACGAACGCAAGGATAAACAGGTTGATTTCAAATCTGAGATTTCAAATTTGAAATCGCGAAACAACGTTAAGCATAGCGGCGTTGTAAAGTTAGCTACTCATGAGAAAGTATATTTAAAAAAATGCCGAGATCACAAGCTCCACTGACCGCCTCATTCAGTGATTTTTTCAGCCAACCCGGGGAACTTCCCGAGGTCTGGCAAACGCTTATACAAAACCTGGCTCGGCAGGGAAATACCCGCCTTAAAAGGCACCATAAGGAGGCGCAGCGCCTGCTTAAAGAAAATGGCGCCATTCACAATGTCTTTTCTAATCCTGACGCACCGCGTCCCTGGCAGTTTGATCCGGTGCCGCTTATCTTCGCTCCAGCGGAATGGTCGCATCTGGAGCGGGGCTTGATTCAGCGTGCCAAACTGTTCAACCTGCTGCTGACTGATATATACGGTCCCATGAGCCTGATCAAGGAAGGGCTGCTCCCACCGGAACTGATTTTCAACCATTCGGGATTCCTCTACCCCTGTGTCGGGCTGTTGCACAACAACTGCCAGCCGTTAAGTATCTATTCAGCGAATCTCGCCAAAGGGGCCGATGGTAATTTCTGGGTCATGAGTGACCATATCCATCCCCCCCTGGGATCAGGCTACGCTCTTGAAACCCGCATTATCATGACGCGCAGCTTTCCCCAGCTGTTTGAGAAGTTTCAGGTTCACCGGCTGGCTATGTACTTCCGGGCCTTGCGCAATGCCCTGACCCAGCTGGCTCACCACAATCGCCAGGATCCGCGCATCGTTCTTTTGACCCCAGGGCCTGAACATCCCAGCTATTTCGAGCACGCCTATTTTGCGTCTTATTTGGGCTATCCCCTGGTACAGGGCGGCGATCTCATTGTTCAGGATAACTGTGTGTGGCTGAAATCGGTGGAAGGCCTGCGCCAGGTCGATGTTATCCTGCGCCGTCAGGACGATGATTTCTGCGATCCACTGGAACTACGGGGCGATTCCTTTATCGGCATCCCCGGCTTGCTGGAAGCGATACGCACCGGGAATGTTGCGGTTGCCAATCCCATCGGCAGCGGCATTCTGGAAAACCCGGCCCTCATGTCGTTTCTGCCCGGTTTGTGTCAATATTTCCTGAATGAAGAGCTGTTACTCCCTTCGGTTGCCACTTGGTGGTGCGGACAAGCCAAGGAACGTGACTTCGTACTGGAAAACCTTGACCACCTGATGATCAAACCGATCCATCCGCTGGCCGATCTGCCCCCCATGCTTCCGACCCCAGAAAATACGGCAAACCGGCTGCGCTGGAAGGAGTTCATCCTGAAAGATCCTCATCTGTTTGTCGCTCAGGAACAGATTCAGCTTGCCACCTTCCCGGCCTTTGAGAAGGATCACCTGGAAGCACGCTACTGTGCCATGGATCTCTACCTGACGACCCAGGACAACTCCTACCTAGTCATGCCCGGCGGACTGTCGCGAGCCCATGCCGACAGTCCGCAGTTACAGATTCCGGGACAGGCGGGTGGCCAGATCAAGGACACCTGGGTGCTGACCCACGAACCAGACAAACAGGTGACCCTGTGGCGACAGAACTTAGCCGACAAACCAATGCAGCCGATCATCGGAGCGCTCCCCAGTCGTGCGGCAGAGAACCTGTTCTGGGCAGCCCGCTATTCAGAACGGGCCGAGCAGACAGCACGTATTCTGCGTTCGATCCTGATTAAAATGCGTGACGTCAACGAGTCTCATGATATTGATGACCACATGGGACTCAATCACCTGTTGCGAGCCCTGACTCATGTCACCCAGACCTATCCCGGCTTTACCGGTGAAGATGCACGTAAGAAACTGGATGACCCACGCCAGGAATTGCTTACTATCGTCCAGGACGAACAGCGAATCGGCAGTCTTCGATCTTCGTTGCAAAGCCTTGGCCGGGCTGCATTTACAGTGCGTGACCTGCTGCCGGAAGATGCCTGGCGAACCATTGAACAAGTCACGACCACCTGGAACCCCAGGGTCACCAGGTCCCAGATCGGAAGAGGTCGTCTGCTGGAAAGTATCAATAGCCTGATCATGCAGCTATCCGCCTTTAGTGGCCTGACCTACGAAAACATGTCTCGGGAAACCGGCTGGAAAATGCTCAATATCGGACGCCGCCTGGAACGAGCTCTCAACCTTACCACTCTGATTAAAGCAATGCTGGTCCCCTGCTATGGTACGACCATGGAATCACAGATGCTGGAAACCGTCCTGTCAACCTGTAACAGTCTGATCGTTTACCGGCGCCGTTACCGTTCCTTCATGAACCTTGGCTCGGCCCTAGAACTGCTGCTGACTGATGACAATTATCCGCGCGCCCTGGCCTGCCAGTTACGTCAGCTGCATAAGCATATCAGTTCGCTGCCAACTGATTCCCACAACCCCACCACAAAGAAGGACATATTGCTGATTCAGAAATCTCTCGATTCCTTGCACCAGGTCAATCCGCACCAGCTGATTGCCACCAACAGCAGTGATGGCCGCTATCCAGCCCTCGAAAAAGTGCTCATCCGTCAAACCGAAGAGCTGGAAGCCCTGTCTGGAGCATTATCGGAACATTATTTCACGCCGACCCTGGCCCCACAGCAGCTGGTGGTTACCAGCCGGGAGGGGCAGTCATGAAGTTTCACGTGCGCCATATGACCGAGTACCTGTACAGCGATTCCGTACAGCTGTGTCACAACTCAGCCTGGTTGCTTCCGCGCGATACAGAACTGCAGAAATGCCTCACCAGTCAACTGGTGATTCATCCGCTACCCGCCGTCACCCACGAGTTTCTCGACTATTTCGGCAACCGCACCGTCCATTTTGCCTTGCAGCAACCCCATCAAAAATTGACCATCACCGCGGACAGCGATATTGAAACCTCCTACGCTGCCGAGGACTACGCCCTTGGTAACAAGCACAGCTGGGAATACGCCCGCGATTTCTGCAAATCCGAAGGGATTCTGAAACTGGTCGATATTATCCCCTGCTGCTACAACTCGCCTATGGTTAAAAGTGCCGCCTGTTTTCGCAACTATGCGTTGCCCTCTTTTCCCGCCGGACGCCCGTTTGCCGCTGCGGTGAACGATCTGATGGAGCGTATTTTCAGCGATTTTACTTACGATCCCAAAGTGACAAATATTTACACGCCGCTCACGGATATACTTGAAAAACGTCATGGGGTCTGTCAGGATTTTGCCCATATTGCCATCGCCTGCCTGCGCAGCCTGGGGATGGCCGCCCGTTACATCAGTGGTTATATAGAGACCCTGCCACCGCCGGGACAGCAACGCCTTATCGGTGCGGATGCCTCTCACGCGTGGTTCGCTGCCTATTCACCCTTTGCCGGCTGGCTGGCTTTCGATCCGACCAATAATCAACACCAGGGAGAGCAGCATATTACGGTCGCCTGGGGTCGCGATTTTTCCGATGTATCCCCGGTCAAAGGAGTCGCTCTGGGTGGTGGCAATCAACGGGTCCGGATTTCAGTTGATGTTGCACGTCAACCTGACGGACCCTCCTGTTGCCTGATCAGTGGCGCCAATCAGGCATGAGACGTTTTCCAAGCCGCAACTGAAGCTTTTTTCGCATCATTTTTTCGAGATACTACTATGGACAGTTACGAAGCCGCCAAACCGTGGGAACACCTTGCCGAACTGGTCGAAAGCAATGACCAGAAACAGGTCCTGAAATTTCTTAACAGTATCAATCCGACCGATACCGCGCTTGCGGTCTCGCGTCTTGCCCCCGCCATGCAGAGCGCCCTGCTGACCCTGCTGAACCCGGAGCAGGCTGCCGAAGTTATCGAGGATATTTCCGATACGCAGGCCGTAGAAATTATTGAGGATCTGCAGCCGATTCATGCCGCAGCCATCCTGGAAGAGCTCGACAGTGATCATGTCGTTGACCTGCTCGGAGAGCTTGACAGCGCTGACGCCAACGCCATTATCGCCCACATGGATCCGGAGGACGCCGCCGAGGCGCGCCAATTCCTGCAGTATGAATCGGATACCGCAGGGGGCCTGATGATCTCCGAATATCTTGACTATCACAGTTCGCAATCCGTGCAGGATGTTCTGGATGACTTTCAGGCTAACCGTGATGAGTATTCCAGCTATAACGTTCAGTATCTGTTCGTTACCGACGACGAAGGGCACCTGGAGGGGGTTCTGAGGATGCGCGATCTGCTCTTCCCGCCCCGTTCAACCCGCCTGAGCAACCTGATGATCCGTAACCCGTTTAAAATATCGGTTAACGCGACGCTGGAAGAGCTGCGCAATTTTTTTGAAGAGCATTACCTGTTCGGAGTCCCGGTTGTCGATGAGAACAATCGCCTGCAGGGTGTTGTCCTGCCGGAAGCGGTTGAAGAAGCGCGACGCAAAAACAGCGTTAATCAATATCTCGGCCTGTCCGGGATCATCGGCGGTGAAGAATTCCGGTCCATGCCCCTGCTGGCCAGATCTGGCCGCCGTTTATCCTGGCTGTCCCTGAATATCGTCCTGAATATCCTGGCAGCCAGCGTCATCGCTATCTATCAGGACACCCTGGCCGCAGCTATTGCCCTTGCAGTGTTTCTACCGATGGTCAGTGATATGAGCGGCTGCTCTGGAAACCAGGCGGTAGCCGTCAGTATGCGTGAGCTGTCTCTGGGATTGGTTCGCCCGACAGAATTACTGCGGGTGCTCGGCAAGGAAGCTAGTCTGGGCATTATCAATGGCATTGCTCTGGGTATTCTCTTGGGAGCTGTTGCCTTTATCTGGAAAGGGAATCCGTTTCTGGGTGTGGTTGTCGGCGGAGCCCTGGCCGTTAATACCGTGATTGCTGTCACTCTTGGGGGGCTGATCCCGTTGCTGCTGAAACGGATGAAGCTGGACCCTGCGTTGGTCGCCAGCCCGTTATTAACTACGATGACCGATATGTGCGGTTTTTTTCTGGTTTTAAGTTTTGCAGCCCTGCTTTTGAATAAACTCTAACCCGTATGCGCCAGCCCGGAAAACCCACTATCAATTGAAATATCGGCAATCGCGCCATCTGGCACTGCCAGATGGAAAGTGATCACCCAGGGCGTTTGTCTGATCTTTGCACAACGCCCTTCCTCTCCAACCCAGCTGCAATAATCACGTTCATAGACTGAAAGAACAATATATGCTGCCTGCGCAAACCTTAACAGAGGCGACAATTGCCTCGTTCAACTATTTTTAACGTCTGTTGTGTCAACAGCTTTGGATTCCAGCAATTCGTCTTCTTCGCTCATCCCCTTTTTAAAGTTACGAATCCCTTTACCGAGAGAACTTCCAACCTGTGGCAACTTACCTGCCCCGAAAAGCATCAGAGCAATCACCAGAATAATCAGCAATTCCTGTGTACCGAGTCCAAACATAGCGAAACCTTCTCTGTGTTTAAATAGTTTTTGGAATAGACAAATCGCTGGTCATCACCCTTCAAAAGAAGCTCTCCCCGGTGATGACCAGTTTTACATCCCACTCTTACATATTACACTTCGCAATAATAACTGCTTATTTACCGCTCACACCAAACCGGTAAGTAACATAAAAACGGATATCGTCGAGGTCGTCATGACGATCACCAGCAACAGAATCGCTGATATCAACTTTGGCATAGCGGGCACGTACACTCAGGCCATCCAGATCACCGGAAAACTTGTACTCGATGCTGAAGTCAGTTTCATTGATGGTGCTTTCCGGAGCATCGTAAATACCATGCATAACGTAAGCATTCAGGCCTTTGACGCCGACAGTGGAAAAGTCATAGGACAGGCGTGCTGCGTAGGCATCTTCATCGCCGCGATCATACAGAGTGCTGGTAGGACCACCGTCACCGGAATTGTGAACTTGCTGAATGATAATTTTCCCATAACCATAGGGATCATAAATGGACTGGTCACCCGTTCTGGCATAGAAAGCGGTCAGGTCAAAACCAAAGGCACCAACACCGGCATTCAGACCATACTGATAGGTATCAAGCTCACCAGACTCTTCATCCCCTTTGGATTCCTGGGCAAAGTAGGTTGGTGACGCATGCAGAACCAGATTGTCGATTTTTTTGCTGACAGAAACATTGAACCAGGTCTGGTACAGGTTGTCAGGCATATCGAAATACCAGGCCTGAACACTGCTGTTAATAGCGCTTACCGGCAGCTTGTAGTTCACTCCGGCAATATATACATCGTCATTGAAGGAAACGAATTCCTCGTTGAACCAGTTCATGTTGTCTTTGAGGTAGAAACCCATCAGAGTCAGATTTTCAACTGACTTGTTAACAACAGACAGACCACGGTAGGTGCGGTGGATCATGCGGATCGGGTGAATATTCAGGAATGGGGTGTTAAGCTCGTGAGCACCAACTTTGATGGTGGTCTTGAAGTAATCACCCTGAATGTAATATTCCTGCAGACGGGCAATATTCTCATGGTCTGGACCGGGTTGAGTCAAACCGACATAGGGGTTTTTATCATCTTCGTTGACAACATCATTACTGGTGCCAAAAGCAACACCAAGACTGATCCCTTTGAAGGAATCAGTTTTATAGTACAGTGCACCACCTAAAGCAGTATCCTGGTTATCGGTAGCACCACCTTTAAAATCGCGAGTAAAGCTCAGCAGGCTGAGTTCACCTTTGATGGAGCCTTGAGAAAACATTTCCTTGAGGTTGTCTGCAGCCATGGCAGAGGCAGACAAACCAAAGACCAACAGGCCGACGAGTAAAACTTTAACTTTCATCATATTCCCCTTACAGTGAAAAATATTGAAAAAATCAGCCCTGCGACAGTGAATGTCACAGGACTGAAAGCAGCAAAACTTACTGCCAATATACTCTTTCTATTGCCACGGGCCCTTAAGGAACGTCGAAGGTAAATCTCAGGTGGCACGGGGTACAGAAGTTCTCTGATTTCTGATGCTGATGGTGGCAGTAGTTACAGTTGGTTTCGGTACCGTAATGACGGTTATTATGAGGATTGCTCGGCTGCAACTTGGCAGTAGCCTCGGCAACATCCTTGGTGTCGTGACACTCAAGACATTTGATCATCGGAACTGGTGCTCTCTGAGCCTGTTCACCGTGACAATCGTTACAGGTCACACCTTTACTGAAGTGAGCCTGGTCGAGTTGAACATCTGCCGCCATAACACTGGCGCCGCAAAGCAGGACCAATGCAAAGGCAAGTGCGAGCATATGCATAGTTTTGATTTTCATGATTTCTCCCATTGTTCATGTCTGATCGGGACGGCCGCAACTGTCCCGTTATACAAATCGATTGTAGTTACTTACAGCTTGGCAACGTATTTACCGGCCATGTAACCGAAGGTGTAGCAACGCCCCAAAGACAGACCGAAAACGGTCAGAGGGTAATCGACACCACCGTAGAAACCGCCACCAAGATTACCGACAATAAACAGGCCATCGATGGTTTTTCCTTCAGCATTCAGAGCCTGATGATTTTCGTTGACCAACATACCGGAAGTGATAGCAGAAACGCGCATCCGGCGGTGAATACCGTAGAAAGGAGCCTTAACAACAGGAAGCATTTTGCTGGATGGCTTACCGAAATCGTCATCCATACCTTTTTTGCACAGTTCATTATAACGCTTAACGCTGGCAACGAAGGTCTTGGGATCACACTCAAGTTTGACTGCCAGTTCTTCCAGGGTATCGGCTTTGTAAGTATTGGTCTGAGAAACATACACACCTTTTTTCGGAGAGGGATCCTCTGGCATGTAGTTTTTCAATTCCTCGGGAGAATAGAGTTTACCTGGCCAGCCCTTGGCACCGGTCATGTAGTCAGCATCGAAAACCTGGGAGTAATGCCCAGCATTTTCAGCATCTTTCAGATAGTTGTTCATCAGTGACATGGCAACGGTTTCGTCAACGAAACGCTCGCCTTTGCGGTTAACGGCCAGGAAAGGCATGTCACACATGGCAGCCGGACCGGCATCGAAATCGTGCAGCATTTTGGTGTGACCGATAGGCTCGATAACCCCGCCAGCCCAATATGCCATGGCGAAACCATCACCGGTACGATCCATCTGCTTACGCACGAAATTTTTCGCATCGGGAATAAAATAGTTACACATGGCCTCGTTATTCTGATAGTCACCACTGGCCAGAATGACACCTTTTTTGGCCATAAATTTGTGGTATTTGCCATCACGGCTCTTACCAATGACACCGACAACCTTGCCGGAAGCATCCTGGACCAACTGAGCACCGGGCATATTGTAGAAGAACTTGACCCCAGCCTTTACTGCAGTCTTGCCCAGGTCGCGCATACCATCACCGGTAGTGTAAGGCTTGGGTCCACAGAAGGAGGTGACAAAGTTCAGTTTATAATCGGTGATACCATGGATACCATGTTGTGGGCCGGTTCCCTGATCAATGATCTGAGCGCCACCCTTTTTAGCCCGATCGATCATCCAGGTGATAGCTTCACCGGAATTGTAAGCCCAGGCCCGAAGAAGAGCCGGATTACAGCGATGAGCACTGTCAGCCATCAGACGGGAAATCAAAGCTTCAACGGCAGCTTTATCGCTGTTTGCCAGGTCAATACCGGAACCGGTGTTGCCTTGGGAAACGATCATGGCCTGTTTTTGAAGCACGGCAACTTTGGCACCATTTTCTGCCGCGGAAAGGGCAGCGGTCACACCGGAAGCACCGGCACCGACAACAACGACATCAAAGGTTTTGGTGGATGCGATATCTTTGTCAGCAATCACTTCTGGTTTAGGCAGAAATTCGAGAGTTGCAGCCCCATCAGAACTTTTGCCATATTGAGTACATTCTGAAACAGCAGCGGCTTCGGCCTTGCTGCTAGCTAATCCGGTCAGCGCCATAGCTCCAACGCCAGCTCCGACAGCGGCACGGCCCAAAAAGCTTCTTCGCGAAAAGCCATTCTGGAGTACATTCGCAGTATATTGATCGACTGCGTTTCCTTCCTGCGATTTGTCTTTGCTCATTCTTTTGCTCCTTTTCCATAGTAAGGTCATGACCAATAAGGCACCTGCGAAGGTGTGACAGACCAGGTTGTCATGACAGGTAAAAACGCATTAAAAAGTGGCATTAAAGTCGAGACCGACCACTTCCATTCAAAAGAATCTCTGTCCATAAAATGGGGAAATCCAATCTGGAATATGAGTTCTTTCACAATGCATGCCACCTATAAACCATTGATTTTTTGGAGATAATAAATTATCGCATTGACAAATCTTATCATTTTGATAAATTCATCTATCATATCGAAAGGACTGCCATGAAAGCACTCGACCTCGACTTGAAGGAACTCCTGTATCGCCTGCCAGAAAGCGGCATCATTCACTTTATGGGACAACGCGTCCTTTTTTTTGACGCCCTTTCCATGGGCCTGCTGCGTAAAGAGCTGATTGAGTCGCTCGGCATGCACCTAGCCCGCGGGATTCTCACCCGGTTTGGCTATGCTCATGGCTGGCGTTCTGCGGAACGTCTGCGCCAGGAATCCCCTGAACTGTTTGATGATAGCTGGACGGGGCCACACCTGCATGGTCTGCACGGCCTGATGACCCCGTTGACAAACACCCGAAACACTGGCACTGCCGATGAACCTCTTGTCAAAGGGAGCTGGAAGGATTCTTACGAAGTCGAGCAGCATCTGCTGCACCTGGGATTATCGGACCTCTCGGTTTGCTGGAGTCTGACCGGTTTTGCCAGCGGCTATGTTTCAAACCGGACCAAACGGGATGTCTACTTTATTGAGACCCATTGCTGCGGAAAGGGCGATTCTCTGTGCCACATAGAAGGCCGCTACAAGGAAGATTGGGGGCCAGAGGTTGCCGATCAACTGCAGTATTACTCAATAGAATCGGCCGACAGTGCATTGACCTGTCTCATGGAAAAACTTCAGTCAATCGAAAAGAAACTAAAAAAACGGCAGAAACAACTCTCAGAGCTCGATCAAAAAACAGAGCTATCCGGCATTACCTGCTACAGCCCCGCCATGCGTAAGGCGGTTGATACGGCCCGGCGGGTTGCAAAAGTTGATTCCTCGGTTGTCATCAGTGGTGAAACCGGTGTTGGAAAAGAACGTATCGCCCGCCTGCTTCACGATGAATCGCCCCGTGCCGACAAGCCTTTTATCGCCATCAACTGCGGCGCGGTCACCGAAACTCTGCTGGAAAGTGAACTCTTCGGGTATATTAAAGGCGCCTTTACCGGGGCCTATAAAGACACGCCCGGATTTTTTGAAGCAGTTGATGGTGGCACCCTGTTTCTTGATGAAATAGGTGAAATATCGCCCGGCATGCAGGTAAAAATCCTGCGGGTTCTTCAGGAACGTGAAATTCGCCGCGTTGGAGACAACCGCTCCAGGTCCGTTGATTTCCGTATTGTCGCAGCAACCAATCGGAATCTTGCTGATGAAGTCGCGAACGGCAACTTTCGGCAGGATCTATACTACCGCCTCAAAGTTATTGAGGTAAAAATGCCTCCGTTGCGCGACCGGCGTGAGGATATCATGCCTTTGGCAAGAATTTTTCTGAACGAAGCCTCCTTCCGCAGCAAACATAAGATTAAATCATTCACCCCGAAAGTTGTTGAACATTTCCACTGCTACGGCTGGCCTGGCAACGTAAGAGAGCTCCAGAATGTCGTCGAATTTGCCGTTGCCTTAAGCAACGGTGAACGCATCGACATAGATGATCTGCCCGAAGAATTGCAGCGCCCGTGTATCCCAGGGTCATTTCCGCTGAAAATCCTGCCTCTGGAGGAGGTAGAAAAACAATATATTCTGAGGGTCCTCGATTCCCTTGACGGGAACAAAACCAAAACAGCTGAAACCCTTAAAATCGGTATAGCGACCCTTTATCGCAAGCTAAACAGTTACGGCTATTCAGAAGAACAACGGTAATGGAGGCAGGGATGAGGCCGATCACAACAGGATAACCGTGTCACAATGGGCCATGAGTGCCTCTGTCAACCGCCGTTCACGCCAGCTCAGCTCAGAATCCGCAAAGGAGTTGCCATAGTAGGCATTGATGATAACTGTCCTGCTATGGCGCAACAGGACAAGGAGCCTTTCAACGCTCCCCGCCTGCAGATAGAGAGTCACATCATTAAGAAACAGAATATCCCGGGGGTGCTGTTCAAACTCGGAAAACAGGAGTTCTACAGCCCGAGCATTACGGTTAGCCAATTCCATAGAATGAGCGACATCCCGCCCCATAAGGCGTGGAGCCGCTATTTGCGCAGTCAAATACACTGCTTGTGGAGGTAGATCCAGTGATAATTTGCCACCAATCCCCTGAACCGGGTCGGGTGCCAGGTCAATAATTGCGAGATCATGAGCATAGCCTGCCACCAAAAAGTATTTAAGAAGTGCGGCTGTTCTGGTCGTTTTCCCACAGTTGACGTCACCGGCAATAATGGTGCGCTGCCCCAGGTAGGTAGCAATATCTGTTTCGGCCATTACAGACTTCCAAATTGGGTCAGCGGAAAACCGAGGGGCAGGACACTCGTAATCAGCAAGGTCAGGCCAAAAGCCAGCATAAGGGGGAGCAACAGGAAAAAGCTGCCTTTCAGAAACGACCCCATCTTTTTCAGATAGGTAAAAAGGGATATGTTCATCGTAAAGTTAGGTTCCAATTATCCGCAAACGGTTTTTCCGACATAATCTCCGATGTCAATGGACATCAAGGAGTACGTTCTCTCAGTTGCAGGAAGAAAACGTTGAAGATCAACCAAAGAGCCAAGCATCATAAATCAGGTAAGCTCTCCGGGTGAAACAAAAAAAACGGCGAACCCTAAAGGGTTCGCCGTTTAAACATCAAATCAACCTGAAAAAAACGTTCAGACGTTAACGCCACCGATACACAGATACTTGATTTCCAGAAAATCTTCGATTCCGTACTTCGATCCTTCGCGACCGCCACCCGATTCCTTGATGCCGCCAAATGGTGCGACGGTGGTGGAAATCAGACCGGTATTGACACCAACGATGCCATATTCCAGACCTTCACCAACGCGCCAGGTCCGGCCCAGATCCTTGGTATAGAAGTAAGAGGCCAGGCCAAATTCGGTATCATTGGCCATTTTAATCGCTTCTGCTTCAGTTGCGAAACGGAACAGCGGAGCTACCGGGCCAAAGGTCTCTTCTTTCGCAATACGCATATTGGGCTCGACATCAGCAAGGACTGTCGGCTGGAAGAAAGACCCGCCCAGTTCATGGCGTTGTCCACCGGTAACAATCCGGGCTCCTTTGCCAACCGCATCAGAGATATGCTCTTCGACAATTTCCAGGGCACCCATATCGATCAGCGGTCCCTGCTGGGTTTCCCCTTTCAGGCCATCGCCAACCTTCATTTTGGCAACTGCGGCAGCGAGCTTTTCAGCAAAGGCATCATAAACCCCGTCCTGAACCAGGAAACGGTTGGTGCAGACGCAGGTCTGTCCGGTGTTGCGATACTTGGACACAATGGCGCCTTCTACAGCAGCATCCAGATCGGCGTCGTCAAAAACGATAAAGGGAGCATTCCCTCCGAGTTCCATCGACACCCTTTTCATGGTTCCGGCGCAGGCGGCGGTGAGTTGCTTGCCAACTTCAGTGGAGCCGGTAAAGGTCAGCTTGCGCACTGTAGTATTGCTGGTCAGCTCATTGCCGATTGGTGCGGAAGATCCGGTCACGACACTGAACAGACCGGCCGGGATCCCGGCCCGTTCACCGAGTTCCGCAAGAGCCAGGGCAGAAAACGGCGTTGCACTGGCAGGTTTCAAAACCATGGCACAACCAGCCGCAAAAGCCGGGGCCGCCTTACGGGTGATCATGGCGGAAGGGAAGTTCCACGGCGTGATTGCTGCGCAGACACCAATCGGCTGCTTCAGAACGACAATGCGCTTATCATTTTGATGGGACGGAATAACATCCCCGTAAATACGCTTCCCTTCTTCAGCGAACCATTCGATAAAGGATGCCGCATAAACAATTTCACCACGTGATTCAGCCAACGGTTTGCCCTGCTCGGCAGTCATCAATATGGCCAGGTCTTCCTGATTTTCTAGCAGCAGCTCATACCATTTGCGCAGGATAGTAGAGCGCTCCTGGGCCGTTTTAGCCTGCCAGGCCGGCATGGCTTTTTCTGCTGCAATAATAGCACGCCGGGTTTCCTCTGCGCCCATTTTGGGAACGCTTCCCAACACCTCCCCGGTGGCCGGGTTGGTTACATTCAATGTCGCTCCGCTGTCAGCGTCACACCACTGACCGTCAATATAGCACTGCTGACGAAACAGAGACTCATCACTAAGCTTGAAGGTGCTCAATGTCTCCTCCTAGATCAATTTTCGTTATTTGTTCATCGGTCATAGCAACCCCTGCCATAAACCTTACTACATTTAGATCGGATCATGTCAGCCTATGAACAGATTTTTACTTGTCACCCAAAACCACAGCAACAGCTTCAGAGAAAGCATTCATCCCTTGAGCCAACTGTTCGTCAGTCATCACTGTCGGCGGCAAGAAGCGGATAACATTACCAAAAATACCCGCATTCATGCACAGGACACCGCGTTTAAAACATTCCTGAATAATCGCCGTAACTGCGTCTTTATAAGGTTCCTTTGTCTGCGGATCCTTAACCAGTTCGATAGCCACCATGGCACCCAGGCCACGAATATCTCCAATCTGTGGGAAATGTTGCTGCAATTGCCCCATGGTCGCCTTGATTGTGGCTCCGATTTTCTCAGCACGATCCGGCAGGTTTTCTTGCTCCATCAATTCGATGGTCGCCAACGCCGCGGCACATGCTACCGGATTACCACCATAGGTTCCGCCAATACGACCTCCACCCGGGGCATCCATTATTTCAGCTTTGCCAACTACCGCAGACAGCGGCATTCCGGAACCGATCCCCTTGGCCATGGTCATCAGGTCCGGCTCTAGATCGAAATGCTCACAGGCAAACATTTTTCCGGTCCGGGCAAAACCGGACTGCACTTCGTCTGCGATGAGCAGGATGCCGTATTTTTCGCAGATTTGTTTCAACCCGGGCAGAAAGCCCTGAGGCGGAACGATAAAACCGCCCTCCCCCTGAACCGGTTCAATAATAATAGCGGCTATGCTTTCAGGAGCAACTTCAGAGACGAAAAAGCGCTCAAAATAATCGAGATGCGCCTGGCAGGTATCTTCCGCCGCGACATGCAACTGGCTGCGATACGCGTTGGGGTATGGAACCTTGTAGGTTTCGGGCGCAAAGGGGCCGAATTCATGTTTGTAAGGTTTGACTTTACTGGTCAGACTCATGGTCATCAGGGTCCGGCCATGAAAGGCACCTTCAAAAGAAATGATACCCTGGCGCTTGGTATAGGCTTTGGCAATCTTGACCGCGTTTTCAACGGCTTCGGCACCACTGTTGACGAACATGGCCTTTTTAGGAGAAGAACCAGGAGCTATCTGACACAGTTTTTCAGCCAGGTTGATGTAAGATTCGTACATCCCGACCATAAAACATGAGTGCAGCAGCTTATCGGCCTGCTCTTTAATGCTGGCGACTACAGTTTCCGGACAATGCCCGGCATTGACAACCCCAATGCCGGCATAAAAATCCAGGTAGCGGTTGCCGTTCAGGTCCTTGACCTCCGCTCCTTTAGCAGAATCGATAATCATCGGGTAAAGAGCGGAAATGCCATTTGCAACGTACTGCTCCTTCTTCTGGATCAGTGCCTGGGTTTTATCTGCTGCGGTAGCGGCTTTTTGAAGCATGTTGTGGACTCCTTATGGAAAATGGAAATATTTATAAGCTCCGGCGCAAATCTTTGGCTTTAACCGAAAACCAGATTCGGCAACCAGGTAATTATTTCAGGAAAGATCATGCACAGAATAAGCACCGTCAAGTTGACCATGACAAACGGAACAACCGCCTTGTAAATGGTTCCCATCCCAACGGTTGGCGGAGCGATCCCTTTCAGATAAAACAGGGCAAACCCGTAGGGGGGTGTCTGTACGGCAATCAGAATGTTAAGAATCATCAGCACCCCGAACCAGATCGGGTCATACCCCAGGGAAACAGCAACCGGAGTGAATAACGGCGAACACATCAGAACAATAATGAACTCATCGATAATGAAACCAAGTAGCAGCATAATCAGCTGGAACATCATGATGATCATGATCGGTGGCAGATCGAGGCTGCCGGTAAAATCAGCCACCATCGACTGAACCCCCATCAGCAGGTGAAAATTGCTGAACACGGAAGCGCCCAGAATGATCCACATGGCAACACTGACCAACATTGAGGTCTGCAGGCCAACGGAGAGAAACATTTTGACCTTGAAGCGTTTGAAAATAATCGAAAGAAGTACGGCGCCGACAATACCGATAGCGCCCGACTCTGTCGGTGTCGCAATACCTGAGATAATGCTGCCGAGCACGGCAACGATCAGGAACATGGCGAGAAATCCGTCACGGGTGATCTTGATCTTTTCTATCAGCGGGCGCTTCAGATTGGCCGCATCAGAAGCAGTAATCGGTGCTTTAGACGGGTCGAGCTTGCAGCTGACCACGATATAGGCAATCAACAGCACAACGGTCAACAGGGCCGGCATCAATGCACCAACAAACATCTTGCCGATGGAGTTGTGGGTTGAGGCGGCAAACATGATCATCGGAATACTGGGCGGAATCAGAATCCCCAGCGCACCGCCGGCCATAATGACGCCAAGGGCCATTTTTTGATTGTAACCACGGTCGATCATCGGTCCCAGAGCAATACTCCCCGAAGTCATGATCCCGGCCCCGATAATGCCGACCATCGCTCCGATCATGGAGCAAACAATAATGACACTGACCGCCAGCGAGCCACGGATTTTACCGATGACCATCTGGCTGGCATCAAACATGGCATCGCCAATCCCGGAGCGGGTAAAGAATTGCCCCATGAAAATATACAGAGGGATCGCCAGCAGAATAAAGCTGAAGTAGGTCGACTCAATGGTGGTCGGAATAACGTTAAAAACCGCATCCCCCCAGGTGAAATAGCCGACGCCCATGGCAATACCGCCAAGCGCCAGTCCGACCGGGGCTCCAAGAATAAAAAAGATGGCGATGCCAAGCAGCAGAACACCGGTAAGAGCTTCAATCCCCATGGCTATTTGCCCCCTTTCATTAATTCGTGCCCGGTGACCAGGTAATAAATGTCAGCAACCATGTCCTTACCCAACTGCAGAACAAACAGAACGCTGGCAATGATGGTCATGATCCAAAAATGAAACATCAGCGGAGCCCACTCGCTCTGTCGCCGGATGTCAAATTTCAGCGCATCCTGAAGCTTGTCAATGCTGATATAAATCATCAAGCCCAGGAAAATGATGGCGAGGGAGAAGGAGATCAGGTCGAAAACACGCCGCACTCTGGGCGACATTTTCTGATAGACAATATCCACGGTAATATGGGCGCGCTTTTGATGGGCATAGGCACCACCTAAGGAGGCAACATAACCAAACAGAAACAACGACAGGTCAAAGGCCCAGACCGTCGGGTGGTTAAGAAAATAGCGCGAAAAAACCTCAAAGGCGACGATCCCGGCCAAAATCGGCATCAGGCCACCTGCGGCATAACCACCCATGCGAACAATAAATTCGATGATTTGACACGTTCCGCGCAATACTGAAATAAACATGGTCACTACCTATTCAAATGGAGCGCTGAGCCGGTACCGAAGCCCAGCTCAGCAAAAACTACCTAAAAAATTTATTTCTTGAGAATTTCAATCAGACGCTTGCTGTAAGAATCTTTCGCGGCATATTCATCCCAAAGAGTTTCGCCAGCTTTTTCCCAGGCCAGCTTGTCGCTCTCACTTGGTGTAGGACTCCACTTCAATCCTTTCTTCTCCATTTCGGCGACAGCCTCCGCTTCCCACTGACGTGATTTTTCCAGCTGAGCCTTTGCATGACGGCGGGTCGCTTCCCAAACGGCTTCCTGCAGATCGGCAGGCAGCTTGTCCCAGGCACTTTGATTGACAACAACGGACAACACCTGAGCACCGGCCAGAGGAAGCTTGTACATATACTTGGCAACCTCAACGTGGTTACCGTCACGGTGGTCAATCATGTTACTGCCGATGGAACCGTCGATAACACCTGTTGCCAGGCTGGTGTAGATTTCACTCCAGGCCAGGGATACAGGGGACGCACCCAGGTTACGCAGAAACTTTCCGTAGGCCCCCGGGGCTCTGATCTTAAGTCCTTTAAAGTCTTCGATGGAGTTGATCGGATTTTTGGTCAGGATATAGACGGGTGGTTGAATGTAGGGTTCAAGCCATTTCAGGCCATAAGCTCCGTAAGCCTCGGTAAGAATCTTGTCCCACCCCTGCTCATGAAACAGCGCGTGCAGCTTTTTCGGATCGTTGGTTCCGCCGGGCAGGCCAATCTCGACAATACCGGCAGGTAACTCACCAGCATGCATCGACTGGAAAGGAGCGGCCATGGTCAGCAAGCCGGATTTGGTTGCGCTTAACAGACCTGACGTCCCGACCCCTTCGCCAGAGAAGAGAACCTGAACCTTGATCCGGCCATTGGACAATTCCTGAATATCGTTTGCCAACCCTTGATAAAGCTCGCCAAAAGCAGTCCCCCGGCCATACAGGTTACCGAAGCGCCAGTTAAACTCTGCAGCAGCTGCAGTGGTTGCCGCCAGCATGACCAGCATGGCAACGACAATAAATAATCTGGTTGTGACTTTGTTGAACACCTTGGACATGTTTGTTCTCCTCTTGATCTGTTTAAGATTAGAGCCCTCAAAACAGCATTGCCGGTGATAGATCCAGACCAGCACCGTTTGAGGGCAGTGAATTAGAAACAGAGAATGACCATATGGAAGAGCGTGACAGAGCTGGCGACGCTGGCAAAAGATCTGCGGGTTTAGCGGATGTGGCGAAAGCTCCAAAGGTCATTACAGGCACAGGATCAGAAACGTCGTTGTCTCTAGAAGTGTCCGTTTCTTGTCTGGAAGAACAATAGGCAAGGAACATTCCAAAACAGAGAAATATTTTATTTCAACAAGTTAGAAGAACAGCAAAGAAAAACGTGAAATAAAAGGGGGGCAGAGGTCAACCATTCACGGTCAACCAGAGATGACGCGTCAACCATGGTTGACGCGTTCACAAAGGCAAAAGTTCACTCAGGTGTAAAGCGTTTTTTCAAACGCTTATTAAGCGCCTGTTTTGAAATCCCCAGCAGCTTTGCCGCCTGGCTCTGGTTATCTCCTGAACGCATTAACGCCTGGTCGATAGCGTACTCGGCCAGTTCTTCAAGCGTCGGAAAATGTCCAAACAGGGCATCAAAAGAGTTGGCGCCCACGCTCACGCCACTCGCTACGGGTAAAGCGGCACCGGACAAACGCTGGGCAATGACCTCTTCTGGAATGTCATCCCCCTGACAACGCGCCACAGCATCAAAAACATAGGTTTTCAGTTCGCGGATATTCCCTTCGAACGGATGCTTCAATAGCAGGCGTAACGCTCCCGGGCTTAAGCGCGGCACAGCTTTCCCAAGCGTTTGAGCCGATTCCTTAAGGAGATGATCAATCAACAGGGGCAAATCCTCACGCCGCTCACGCAATGGCGGCACTTTCATCAGGTGGGTACTGAGTCGATAGTAGAGATCGCGCCGAAAGCCGTCGTCCTGACTAGCCAGGACGGATAAATCGAGATTGGTTGCGGTTACGACCCGCGCCCGGTTGATTTTAGGCTGATCGGAACCCAGGGGATAGTAAATCCCTTCCTGCAAAACCCGTAATAATTTAACCTGCGAAGCCTCTTTCAGATCGCCAATTTCATCCAGAAAGATGGTTCCTCCGGCAGCTTTTTCCAGTAGCCCCGGTCGCTCCCCTACAGCCCCGGTATAGGCCCCTTTGACGTGGCCGAAAAGAGTGTCGGAGAACATGGTGTCATCCAGTCCGGAAACATCCACCGCCACATAATCCCCGTCCAGCTTACTGACATCATGTACGGCTCTGGCCAACAACTCCTTGCCGGTTCCGGTTTCGCCGAGAATCAGTACCGGTTGGGTGCTGGGAGCAATATTCTCGATATACTGAAACAGTGAGTACATCGCCGGATTACGCGTAACAATGTGCTGAAAGGCGTTGTGCCCCTGAATGGATCCGGTCGCAAAGCCGACCCCTTTTAGTGACATGACTTCGGTGCGCAGGTCAGCAATCTCCATGGCGGTGCGTAACGCGGAACCGAAGCTGTCCATGCTGATCGGTTTGACCAGATAGTCATGGGCTCCCAACTTAAGGCAGCGGATGGCGGTTTCGATTTCCGAATTGGCGGTACAGATGATCACCGGCACCTGGGGCCAGTGCTGCTTCAGTTCGCGCAGCACCTCCTCCCCCGACTTCAGCGGCATATTCAGATCAAGAAAGACAACCGGTGCCGCAACCTTCTGCATATACCCGAGAACCTTGGTGCTGTCCTGCAGGGCATGAATCTTCCTGATCCCCATGGAGCGTAGTAAAAACCCGTAAGCATCAAGCTCTGATTGTTCATCATCAATCAGAATGATATCGGGATCGCGGTTCCCCAGATCAAGCATGTGCCACCTCGTGAGAAATAAAGCGGGGTAAATGAATCGTCATCACGGTACCGGTTTCCGAACTTTGCACCGCAATACGGCCGTTCATTTCCTGTTCTATCATCATTTTCGACATATACAACCCGATTCCGGTCCCGGACTGGGTCCCCTTGGTCGTGAAATAAGGGGAAAAAATGTGCCCCAGGTGTTGTTTTGAAATACCACAACCATTATCCCTGACATGCAGGACAATCTTGTCCTGCTCAACAGTTAAGGCAACAACAATGTCCCCCTTCTGCAGTTGATTATCGTAACTGAAACGATCTTCTATGGCCTCCTTGGCATTGTTCAACAGATTCATCATGACATGAACAAACTCACTCTGATAGCCATTGGTCACCAGCTCCGTTGCCGGAGCGTCAACCCGTACCCCAATATCATGAATAGACATTTTCAGACGTGGCGCCAACAGCTTGATGGCATGATTGACCGCCTCCAGCACATTAAAGGGTTGCTTACTCTTTGACGGCTTGAAAAAGTTGCGAAAATCGTCAATGGTTTTCGACATGAATTGCACCTGGGCATTAGCATTTTTGACCAGGGTTTCAACAAACAGCTTGTCAATAGTCCGGTTGATATAGGCGGCCTGCAGACTGGCAATGTAAGTCGACAGAATGTTCAACGGTTGGCGCCATTGATGGGCGATGGCCCCCAGCATTTCCCCCATGGCCGCCATCTTCTGATTCTGCAGCAGCTGACGCTCGGCAAAAACCCGCTTGGAGATATCGCGGATGCTGGTCAATACCAATTCCTCTTTGTGCAGACGTAACGTCTTCAGGCTGACTTCCGCAGGGAACTCGGTCCCATCAAGACGCCGGAACGTCCATTCGTAATACTGCTGCTGTCCGGCGACAGCCTGGTCCAGAATCGTCCTGGCGGTCTCTTCACTCTTGCCACCCCCCGGTTGAATATCCGGAAACAGGTCGAGTTCATTACGCCCGATCAAGCTGTAACGATCACCGCCAAACAGATCCGATGCCTTGTCATTGCACTCGATGATGGTCATCTCCTTACTCACCAGAATCGCATCGTTGGCCACGTTGAAGAGCGTCTTGTAACGCGTTTCCACCTCGCGTCGCTTACTGATATTCCAGCGCAGATCGGCGTGGATCCCGGAAATCTGGTCGACATGTTCCTGAATGGCTGATTCGTAGCGCTTGTTGGAAATAAACAGCAGAACACCACTGCCTCCAACGCCGAGTAAGGTCAGAATCGCCAGGCCGCCCAGTACCTTCAGAAGAATCTCGGCCGCAAAGAGCAGCGTCGTTTTACGCAGCTGCCCGTAGGCCTCATCGACCGGGATGGTTGTGCACAGGTACCAATCAGTGTTGCTGATCTGCTTGTAGGCAAGCAAATTGTCGCGATCATTTGCCGAGTAATGGATCGTCCCTTCCCGCTGCATGGCAAAGGTCGCAGCGATATCAAGCAGATCTGGCTCAATTTCCTGTAAAGAGGTTTTCATGACGTAATCCTGATTGGGGTGAATCAGGATGGTGCCGTCCTTTGAGGCGACAAACAGGTAACCGGTCTCCCCGATCTTGGTCGCCAGCAACGTTTTCACCAGTGAGTCAAGGATGGTGTCGGCAGACAGGACACCGACAAACTGCCCCTGATGATAAAGCGGGGTAACCAGAGCGATAACAAACTCCAGGGTTACCATATCGACATAAGGAGTAGTAAAACTGGTCTTTCCCGCCCGCACCGCCTCAATGTACCAGGGGCGTACCCTGGTATCATAGCCGTTCGGGGGAGCCCATCCGGCACCATCAATAATTGACCCATTGGCAAGACCAATATAAACATCGCTGAAGTGACCGGCCCGCATCGCCATGCGCAGCGGATCAAGGGTTCTGTCGTTAAGCCCCAGTTGCCCATAGGGGATCGAGTCAGCCGCCGCATCAAGAATCCGCATCTGCTGATCCAGCCATATTTCCGTCGCGTCGACCCGGTTATTCACCCGTACCAGCTGATGATCGGCAATCACCCGTTCAACAACAACGCTGGTACTCCGGTAGGTAATCGCGACTCCGGTAAGCAGCAGCAGAGAAAGAATCCCCATCCACAGCATTATTTTTTTGGTTTTGTTCGCCATAAAACCTGTTCTTTCAATAAAGGAAAACCCGCACCCAAGCCACCTGACTGAAGGCGCTGTAAGGTCTATGCTTCTGCTGTAATCGCCATGCAAGAAGAATAGATCCCTAACCTCTTGAGCAAAATCAGTGCCGGTTTTGTCGTGCCGCAGTTAAAACCTAATAGGCATGAGGTGGAAGAGAGGCACCAGTGACTTCAGAACAGCAAGAAACTGGCTTTGCACTGAGTACAAATGGGAATAGAACTGATAAGTTTTCGGATCAGATAATTATAGACTTATCCCGAAACGGCGCACCCGACTCGCATTCAGGCGACTTTCCCGACCGATATGTTTGAGAGCAGCGATAGCCTTGTCTGAAATCAATTCCTGGTATTCCGTCGCCCCGCCTTGTCTGCTGAATTTTAAACACAGATCGATATAGCGAGATAATAAAGGTTCCCGCAGGCGTTTGAACAGATCAACAAATTCCGCGACTGCTGCATGCGACAGCAGGATTTCCTCCTGATCGTGGTCACCCTGGCTGGACAGGATTTTTTCACACAGCCCCTCCAGAGAATGATGTTCACGAATAGCATTAAAGGTCTTCTGAAACTTGGCAATAACCTCATGGTCTTTAATCGTGCTGTGAAGAGCCCTTCCGTCCAGGTTGAACAGGGCGACTTCGCTACGACGCTTGTCAATGTAAAGATCAATAATTCGGGTTGCCAGTGTATCGCGCCCCAGGTAACGCAGCAGCCGCACAGCCCCGTCAAGATTAGCGGGAGAAATATATTTTGCCCCGTTTTTAAAGCTGTCGGACAGATTATCAATCACTTCCTGAGCGTTATCATCAAAAGACTCATTAAATTTATCCCAGGCTGCCTGGAAAGAAGCTTGTGACCGCCCCTGATGAATTTTGTCCGCATAAAGATCGGCATCAGCCAGCAGCTTCTGTTCCTCAAGAAAACCATTTTCAACCAGCCGGGCAATCTGCGTATCAAATTCATCAAAGGTATAGTTGTCGTAATGGCGCAGCAGAGAACACCAGGTCTGTTGCTGGATTGACAAAATTTCGTCATCCAGTTCACCAAAAATGGTACTGCGCCCCAGCACAAAGTTAAAATCGGGCACATCATGCGACTGACTGTAATAACACCAGGTCAGCAAGGTCACAGTCCGCATGGCGCGGTCAAGAACCGGCTCATCGTAGTCTTTTAGCAGCAGGACCAGGCTCGCAGCCAGCTTTTCAATTTTTTTCAGGATACGGATATTACTGATCTTCAGCTTCATGATATAGCCGCTCAGTAAATGACTCAGACGGCCGTTGGTCAGAGCAATCCCGATACATTCATCAGCAGTCGGCGCAAACAGCAATTCGGTATCGATAACCTTTTCACGCAATTTGATATAATCGACGGAGGCCTCTTCCGCCAGGCTTTCGTCATTAAGGATCAGGACAATTTTACACTTTTTCTGTTCTTTGAGCAGACTGATCAGCCCCAGAATATCCTGGGCGGCAATCCCCTGCCCTTTGCGTTCAAAATCATCAATACAGATGATGGTCTTTTCCAGCGACAGAAACAGAAGGGTATCAAAAATACTGTGATAAGGTTCGAAACTGCGGCTTCCCTGGGCAAGAGGGAACGATTTTCTACTGAATTGACCGATCAGTTCAGCCGTATTGCTTCTAAAACTTTCCAGCGTCGGTTTACGCCCAATAAATTGATTCTCAACAATATTTTCAAAGATGGCGAATTTCAGGTCATTGAGGGAATTGATCCCAAACAAGGAGACATAGGAATATTTCCCCAGGGCGATCTCGTTCTTGTTCTTGGCAAAATTCAGGTACTTATTCCAGGCGTAGGTTTTTCCGACCCCCCAATCTCCTTTAATTGACATCACTTCCGGGGTTTCGCTGCTCAGAAACTTTTCGATCTGCTGTTGAACAATCTCAACTGCCATGGTGACCCTCGTGACGTTGCCGCCGGATGTTTCCGAATGGCAACAAAGAAGATTATTTCAGGATATTCTGCATCTGCGCGCGAAACTTTCCCGCTCCGCCATTAGCGGGATGGCGCACCTTAAGAGCTGGAATGTTTAAATGTACCAGCTGAGCAGCCGCCTTTTCCCCGATGGCGACAACATGCCTGAAGGTGCCGATGGTAAGCAACTGCTGTAACACGGCATGTCCAGCAGCCAGTTCTTCATCGCGTGGCGTCCGGTTGGAAAGCAAACCGCGAGCAGGGTGATAAGGGTGCCAGGGAAATGCATTCCACAGAATCACGCGGCGCGGATCAATCCCCTGATCGGCAAAAAAGCCCCAGACAATGGTTGCCGTCGGCTCAGTAAAACCGGTCGGACGAACTTCCGGTTTACTGGTGCGCTGCGGCGCAATCTGCCTGAAAACCATCTCAGGGGTCAGCTGTTTATGTCCCAGTTCCCCAAGCAGTAAGCGTTCGGACGTCATCGGGATCCCACTGAAATGCCCTCCTTGATAACCAATGGCCTCGGCACATAACAAGGTATCCGCAACACCGATTCTCTCAGAAAGATAACAAGCCAGCTGGCGGCGGCGAACCTCGGGCCCATGCTGGCCGAGGTCATGGTCCTGATCTGTCTCTCCCCAGGGATTAAAAACTCCAGAACTGCGATATCCTGCAAGAGATGCGACAAAAGACTCAACCATGGGGAATTTCCCGGATCAGAATGAAGGGCTTAACGATCAGCATCTGAAACGGCCTGGCCAGGTTATTCTCCCAACATTCAAGTTGGCTGGCTATCGGTTTGGACAATACTCCGGAAGCGATCCAGGTCTGCACAGCATCTTTATCATCCTGGGCGACAGCTACCGCAGCCGCCACCAGGTCAAGCCTGTCAGCAACCACAATAATGGCGTCGCGCTGCAGATGAATTCGCAATTCTCGCCACGTCACTGTGGCAAGATCTTTCTTAAAGGTGGTTGTCAAATCTTCCATTGGCACTCCTGCAAACAAATTCATAACAATCAAAATGAAAGTTTGAGAATACTCAGCTAGAAAATCAGCGTCAAGCGGATCGAAACCTACCCTCTGCTCTTGCAGCCAATAAATATACTAAAGAATTTCTCTCAACATTCCGAAAAAGATGATAGAATTCGTACAATTATAACAGGTCGCTCCCCACCGCACCTCTTTTCGGGGCAAATTTCGCGTTGCGGCATTAACGCTTTTTTTTTCACAAGGCCAAGAATTTCAGGCCCTTTGAATAGAAGTATTAACGAATTGTGCAACACGGATAATGATGCAGATTGATGTAACTGATACGTCACAGAAACGTAATCAAAACAAAAACCTGAACGGTCCTGGTCCAGACGCATGGTTGATAAAAAAAATGAGCAACGTATTGAGGTAGGGATGAAACACATCGGTGACTTTGTGACCGATGCCTATTCTCTTCACCTTGATTTCCGCAATAACGAACTTGAATGCATTGCCAGCATTGAAGTACGTGATAAAGATAACAGTATCGCGCCCGCAAAAATCATCAGCCTGCTGCGTAACAATGATATTATCCATTCCATCGATCTCGAGCAGATTGCCATATTCTGCGGCGAAGCCGCCCAGGGCCAATCCCTGGAAAATTTTGTCCTTGCGGCGGGGAAAACTCCTACCCACGGCGAAGATGGCTGGTTTGAATTGATTGTCAGTACCGGCAACAAGGAAGAAGAACTGGTAGAAGACGAACAAGGCCGGGTCGATTTTAAAGCGATTCAAAGTTTTTCAAACATTGAAGCCGGTCAAGTTATTGGCAAAATCTATCCTCCAACTTCTGGTGAAAACGGCATTACTGCAACCAACAAACCGATTCCCGCCAAACCGGGCAAACCAAGCCCGGTACGCGCTGGCAGCGGTGTCAAGATGAGCTCTGACGGAACCAAGTTCATCGCTGAACTATCCGGCCGCGCCGTATTTGATAAAAATATTCTCAGCGTTGTCGAAGAAATGGTCATCAGCGGTGACGTAGATTTCCATGTTGGGCATATCTCTTTCAATGGCTTTGTTGAAATTAAAGGGGATGTGCTCGATGATTTCAATATCTCCGCCACCAAAGGGATCAGTGTCACCGGAACCGTCGGTGCGTGCCAGATTAAATCAGGAGGACCCGTCACCCTGGGCAGTATGGCCGGCAAAGGGATTGGTAAAGTTGAGTGCCAAGGGGCGTTTCGCAGTCGTTACCTGAACCAGGCGCTGATAGAGTGCCATGGTGACATTTATCTCGAATACGAAATGCGCAACTCAATCCTAAAATCTACCGGGGTCATCTATTGTCAGAAAGGGGTTATTTCCGGTGGAGAATGCGTGGCCCTGGAAGGGATCGAAGTCAAAACTCTCGGAGCTCGGGCTGGGGCGAGAACAGTAGTAACCGCAGGAGTTTACTTTCCCGAAGCCGATCGTCTGACGTTTTTGCGCAAACGCACCAAAAGCGTGTCCGAGCAAATCAAGACTATCAGCGACACTCTGGTCGGCTTAAATAAAAAACCTTTGGAGACATTGCGTCCAGCCCTGCGCGAGGCGTTTGAACTACGCATTGACATTCTGACCCAACGGAACAACAATCTTGAGGAAGAGAACGAAACCCTGAAAAAAGAACTCGCCAGTTTCAAATTCAGTCAACATGCCACGGCCAATCCGAAAATCAATGTCCTGGGTGACCTCCGGGAAAAAGTAACGATCTCTCTCGGCGATGCGACCGAAGAAGCGGTCATGGACATTTCCGGTCCACTATCGATTGTTGAGAATTCAAAAACTGGAGGCTTACGTTACCTCACCTATTCCCCGCTGCAGGTTTCAGCCAGAGAACTCGAATTAACAGAAGAAGAGGAAGAAGGGTTGGAAACCCCGGAAGCCTAGCGCTCCCGGAGTCTGCCAATAACTCTCGTCGCCATTTTGTTGGCGGCATTGATACAGTCATTCAAACTGATGCCACTGAAAGCATTTCCCGTCACCAGCAGATCCGGGAGATGACTCAAGTTATCCATAATTCCAGCAACACGTGTAGCGTGGCCTTGGGTATATTGAGGAATCGCTTGGGAGTGGCGGAAGACCCGGATAAATTCAGGGTCGCATTGAATGCCCATAATCTGCTTCAGATCATGCTGTGTTTTGGCAATAACCTCGCCCTCGCTCAATGTGATTGCTTGTGGATTTGTCGCCCCGCCCATCATTGAGCGCAGCAACACCTTCCCTTCCGGCGCCCGCCGGCTGAAAATGCTTGAATCCCACAGAGTGCCCAAGGTACTGCACCCTTCCGCACGAGGAATGAGATACCCGAACCCGTTTAGGTCGTGGGCGACAGCAGTTTTTTCATAACCAAAACAGACAACATTCATGGGCGCATATGGAATTTCATTGAGCAACTCCGCAGCCTGAGACGCCTGTTCAGCCAAGATATCGGCCAGCGCGTAAGCAGGGAGCGCTGTTATCACAAATTCAGCTTCGTGACTGCTGCCGTCCTCGAGTTCAAGCAAAAAGCCGCCCTTCTTGGGCGTTAACCTGCGCAGGCCATGTCCGAACAATGTTTGCCCTTTCACTTGCCGGGCAACACTGTCGGTCAGATACTGAATACCACCACTGAACGAGGTGAGGACTCCCCCGGGGCCGGCTGCACTGGCAACAACCTTGCCAGCCTGCTGTTCCGCGCGTTTTTTCTTGGCCAGCTTCAACATTGCTCGGATCAACCCACCATACTCCTGCTCCAGCTCATAAATCCTGGGAAAACAGCTTTTCAGGCTCATCTCTTCCGGATTTCCGGCAAAAATCCCTGACACCATTGGTGAAATCAGTTTATCCAGGGCCTCTGCCCCTAGCCGGCGTCGGCCAAAATCGGCCAGAGTTTCGTCATCGCCTGCGGTTTTTCTGGGGATCACCAGTTCAGCCGCCAGCCGCATTTTGCCCGGCCAAGAGATAAGCGGAGATTGGAGAAAAGACATTGCGTTTTCCGGTAACCGATTCAGCCTCTTGTTGGAGTAAATAAAGCGCTTGCGGGCGTTATCGTCAGAACGCAGCAGATGTTGACCGATCCCCAGCTGGGCACATAGTTCAAGGGTCATCGGCTTATTATCAAGGAAACCGTTCGGTCCCCACTCGCAGAGATATCCTTCTTCCTGACGAGACCAGATTTTCCCCCCCAGGCGCTGTTCTTTTTCAATAATCAGGGTTTCTACCTCAAGGTTGGCACCAGCTGCTTCGCGTTCGATGGCAAACGCTGTGGCAAGACCGGAAATACCTCCACCGATAACAGCAATACGGGTCATTGAAATCTCCTCAAAAAAGATCAGTTCCGGGCACGCCTGTCAGGCCGCAGACCAGACTGTCGGGTTAAAGCTAATGATAAACAACTTTGAAACATGAAAACAACCGAGCCCGCAAACGTCCCAATATCACATTCACGGGGTTTGATCGCTTCAGAAAAGGGAACAAACAGGTACGCCGCGGACAAATCACTTCGATATGGCGAAGTAACAGCGGATGGCGTTGATATTTCAAGCCTTGGCGATAAACCTGCAACGCTTTCTGGTCTTTTCCCAGGGACAGATAGACACGCCCCAGATTCAGATAGATCAACGGGTGGGTACCATCCTTGTGTACGGCCCGCAGCGCCATATTGATCGCTTTGGCTCCTTTACGCTGTTCCCGGGCCAAGCATAAAGCCAGGTAGGAACTCGCCAGGGGCGATAGATCCTGTTCCCGGACATCATTTAATAAGCGTAATGCCAAAGGGAAATTTCCCCCTTCAACAGCTTCAATCCCCTGGCGGATCCAGGACGCATAACTTTGCTGGTATTCCAATTCGTTCATATCCCCCCCTATAAACTTTTAATTTAACTTCTGTCCTATGCTAGGAAACCAGCAAGAACATTGTTTAAGCTTCCATTTTTCTATAAATCGATTTTAACCATTTTTGGCAGCACTTCAAGCTTTCAATTGTTTCTTTGCTGTGGCACCTCAGCATTTCCTTGACGCTGTAAATCAGCAACTCTATATTTAAACCGCTAAACCCAATCAGGAGAATTAAAGGAAATGGCTCAGGACTACTATCAGACTCTCGGCGTTGATCGCAACGCCGATGCGGCAACCATAAAGAAAGCTTACCGCAAACTTGCCCAGCAATATCATCCCGACAAAAATCCCGGGGACAAAGGGGCTGAAGATAAATTCAAACAGATCACCGAAGCGTACGCGGTGTTGTCTGATACGGAAAAACGCCGCCAATATGACCAGTTTGGAGCAGCAGGATTTCAGCAGCGCTTCTCACAGGAAGATATATTCCGCAACGTGAATATGGGTGATATTTTCGGAAACGGCTTCGGCGGTGAAGATCTGTTCAGTCAGCTGTTTGGCGGTGGTGCCCGCAGCCACCGGCGACCGCGCCCAAGTAAAGGGCAGGATTACACGATGCAGATCAGCATCCCGTTTCAGATTGCCATCAAAGGTGGTGAGCGGCGCATAGATTATCGCAACGAAGGGCGCGTTGAGCAGATCAAGGTCAAAATTCCGGCTGGTATCGAAGCGGGAAGCAAACTGCGGGTGCCTGGCAAAGGCGGCCCTAACCCTATGGGCGGCCCGGCTGGCGATCTGTTTTTGAATATCGCCATTGACCCCGATCCCATTTTCAGTCGTGAAGGACGGGATATTCTGGTCAGGGTTGAGATCCCGTTCAGTGGAGCATGCCTGGGAACCACCGTTGATGTGCCAACCCTGGACAGTCCGAAACGAATTAAAGTTCCGGCAGGGATTCAACCGGGGCAGAAAATCCGCTTACGCGGCTACGGTGTTGCTGCGACAAAATCACTGGCGGCTGGAGACCTGTACGCCGTCATTGAAGTTGCTGTGCCGAAAAATCCGACCACAGAACAACTGGAACTGCTTCAGCAGTTGAAAGAAGCCGGGCTGTAGATTTTTCACTAGGAGATAAAACACACTTTGGAATAATATATCCATCGGCATTTACGGAAAATCATATAATTCCAAAGTATGCCCTTCGGGAAGGAAGGCATCTGCCTCCCAGGTACAGTTGAATAAGTTTTCTGATCGGGAAAATCTGTTCCAGGATGATAACACAACGACTGAGGCTGAACTGGTTATGACAGAAAGACATAAGCGAACCCATATACAGCTAACCCTGCTGCTGTCAGTATTTTTTGTGCTGGTGGGTTTTCTTGCTCATGCAGGTGCCTGTCTATACCCGGAAACGACATGTGACGGCATTGCACAGATTAATAGTTGCCATAGTATTATGGCGGTCAAGACACCGTGCCCCAAAACCTGCTGCAAAAGCGAAGCCTGCCATACGACCACACCGGCCTCGCGAGATCTTGGTGGACCTGCGTACCACACCGAACAGAACGCTTCGCATCCGATTGTCCACGACCCACGGACCCAGGTTCCGCTCTGCCGTATAGCTCCCAGTGTCCCGCAATCCCTCCCGACACAGCCAACAGTTGTGTCCGGGCAGCACTTTGTTTCCCTGCCAAATAAAACCTTGAACAACCTGAAAACTGTTATTCTCAGACATTGAGAGACTCCTGAACATTGGTTGACCATGCCATCCCTACTGGCTTTATTGACCAAATCTGTCATAATTTCGAAAGACATCTACCTTATGTTTAGGAGACAACACAATTGACAACTCAAAAAAAAGACCTGACGGAGCGTACCTGGGACTTTTTTTGCTCCCTTAAGCTGACCATCATTCTGCTGTTGCTGTTAGCTGTCACCTCGATCATCGGTACAGTTATTCAGCAGAACGCGCCTGCCGCTGACTATATCCGTGAATACGGACAAAGTAATTACGAGCTGTTCAAGGCCCTGCAGTTTACTGACATGTACCACTCCACCTGGTTTATCGGCATTCTGGCCCTATTCAGTGTGAACCTGATCTGCTGCTCAATAAAGAACTTCCCCCGCGTGTGGAAGTTTGTCAAAGAACCCACTCTGGTTCCAGGGGACGGGCTATTAAAAAACATGACCAATCGTGGCGATGTCACCAGTAAAAAAAGCAAAGAGGAACTGGTCGGACCACTCACGACATTTTTATCAAAAGAATTTGCCAAGCCGGTGAAGACTGAAAAGGATGGCAATATTTATCTCTTTGCCCAAAAGGGGATCTATTCCCGCTTCGGGGCCTATGTTACTCACCTGTCGATTCTCATCGTTATGGCCGGCGCCATCATCGGTAATATCTGGGGCTATAAAGCCTGGGTCAACATTGTTGAAGGCACCTCGATCGATACGGTCCAGTCACGTAGCGGTGGCACTATTCCCTTGGGTTTTACCGTCCGCTGTGATGATTTCGACGTAAGTTATTATCCCAACAGTATGCGTCCGAAAGATTACAACAGCGATCTGGTTATCCTGGAAAATGGCCAGGAAATCCTCAGAAAAACCATAGAGGTTAACGATCCACTGACCTACAAGGGGATAACTTTCTACCAATCCAGTTACGGCGCAGCAGGAACCGCGCGCTTTAAAGTCAAAGTCAAAAATAATGACAGCGGCGACAGCATGGAAATCATTGCTGATCGTGGACAGCACATAAACCTGCCGGGCGGCTACGCGTTTGCCGTCACCGATTATACCGATAACGACCGTAATTTCGGTCCGGCGATTCAGCTTCACGTCAACACCCCGGATGGTAAACATGGCAACCCCTTTGTGGTCTGGAAAAACTACCCGGAATTTGACGTTAAACGTGGCGGCGTATTCAGTTTCAGTCTGTTAACTATCGACCAGCCTCAGTTTACCGGTCTGCAGGTCGCAAAAGACCCGGGAGTCAACATTGTCTGGGCGGGCTGCTTTCTGATGGTATTCGGCTCCTTGACCGCGTTTTTCTTTTCCCACAAACGGATCTGGATACGCCTGACTGAACAGAATGGGAAAACCACCGCGACAATCGCCGGCAATGCCCACCGTAACCAGCCCGGATTTTCCCTGGCCTTTGAAGAGTTGCTGAGCAAATTTGAAACAACTGTTAAAAATGAATCCTCAACCAAGGAGGCTTAACTGATGGATAGTGGTCAATTATTCAACCTGACAACCGTTGCCTACTTTGCCGCAATGGTTCTGTTTTTCATTTACATTGCATCCAAAAACAAAACCATCGCCCTGACGGCAACCCTTGCATCTCTAGCCGGTTTCTTAATTCAAACCTCAGCCCTGGGATTGCGCTGGTACGAATCTTATCAGATTCTTGGCGCCGATGGCCGCGCACCGCTGACCAACTTGTACGAATCGGTCGTCTTCTTTGCCTGGTCGACAGTGTTGATTTACCTGATCATCGACTGGAAATATAAGCAACGGGCCATTGGTGCCTTTGTGCTGCCGATCGCCCTGTTCAGTATGACATGGGCCCAGTTCGATACCAGAATCATGCATGCCGAAATCGATCCGCTGGTCCCGGCCCTGCAGAGTAACTGGCTGACCTATCACGTTATTACCTGCTTCCTTGGTTATGCCGGTTTTGCAGTGGCCTGCGGCGTATCGATCATGTATCTGTTGAAAATCGGCAAGGAAGAGAAACAACCGAAAAATGAACCTATGGGCGGTATCCTTGGCATGTTCCCCCCGACCCGGGTTCTGGACGATCTGAACTACAAAGCGATCATGGTCGGCTTTCCTCTATTAACCCTGGGGATTATCACCGGTGCCGCCTGGGCCAACTATGCCTGGGGAACCTACTGGAGCTGGGATCCGAAAGAAACCTGGAGTCTGATTGTCTGGTTTGTCTACGCCGCATTCATCCATGCCCGCTTCACCCGGGGCTGGGTCGGACGCCGTGCCGCCTGGTTGTCAATTATCGGTTTTGCCGCAACCCTGTTCTGCTATCTGGGAGTTAATCTGGTCCTGTCAGGACTGCACTCCTATGGCGGTTCATAACCACAATTTGCAACCGCGATATTCAAACAAAAAGGCCGCCTCCCATGGAAGCGGCCTTTTTGTTCTGCCTTAGGTGATCCGGTCACACACTACAAGGTCACCCCGGTCTTGAAGATGGCGATATCACGACTGTTACGTTGTTCCGCCGAAGTCAGCTCACCATTAATAATAGCAGCTATTTCTCTCAGGAAGTCACTCAACACCTGATCAGGATCAGCATTCGGGTCGGCCAGTACACCGGCATTAAAATCGATCCAATTAGCCTTCTTTTCAGCCAGAGCGCTATTGGTGGCGATTTTCACCGTCGGGATAAAACCACCTAACGGTGTGCCCCGCCCGGTTGAGAACAGTACCAGCTGACAACCGGCGGCTCCCAGCGACGTGGTGGCGACAATATCGTTGCCGGGGGAGTAAAGCAGGTTGAGGCCTGGCTTGCTGACCCGCTCATCAATTTTGATAACATCCACAACTGCCGACTTTCCCGCCTTGCGGGTACAGCCCAGGGATTTATCTTCAAGGGTGGTTATCCCCCCCTTTTTGTTCCCTGGAGACGGATTTTCATAAATCGGTTGCTCGTGGGCCAGGTAATAATCCTTAAAATCATTGATCATGGTTACGGTCTTGTCAAACACCTCCTGATTCATACACTGCTCCATCAGAATGTGCTCCGCGCCAAACATTTCCGGTACCTCGGTTAATACTGTCGTTCCTCCCTGGCTGACCACATAATCAGAAACCCGTCCGATCAGCGGGTTGGCCGTCAATCCGGAAAAAGCATCACTGCCGCCACATTCCAGACCGATAACAATTTCGCTCCAGTGTCCCGGTTGGCGCCTATCTTGTGACGCCACAGCGTAAAGTTCTTCCAGCAATTCGACTCCGGCCTCTATTTCATCGCCAACATCCTGAGCAACCAGGTAACGAATACGCTCGGGATCAATAGCTTCCGGCAATGATTGACGAAAAGCATCGATCTGGTTGTTCTCGCACCCTAACCCCAGAATCAGCACCCCGCCACAGTTGGGATGCAGTGCGATATTCTGCAGCATGGTCTTGGTGCGCTCATGGTCACCGCCAAGTTGTGAACAGCCATAGGGATGCGGGAAGTTAAAAATACCGTCAACTCCGCTACGATCTGCCATCGCGTTAAATGTTTTGATGATGTTGTCAGCGATTCCGTTGACACAACCCACCGTGGGGATGACCCACAGCTCATTACGGATGCCGACGCGTCCGTTGCTACGGCGATAAATCTGCAATGGTATGGAGTCGGACCAAGCAAAATTCTCCCCGGCAGCAACCACCGGCTGATAACTGTATTCCTGCTTATCAGACAGTCCGGTTTTGACATTATGAGTGTGAACATGACTCCCCTTGGCGATATCTTCACTGGCGATTCCTATGGACGCGCCATACTTGGTCACATGTTCACCCCTGGCGATATCGGTCAAGGCAATTTTATGTCCAACCGGAATGTCACTGACGACTGCAAACGACTCCATTCCGGCAACCTCAACGTCAGTACCGGATGACAGTTCGACGTAAGTAACAGCAACATTATCAGCGTTGTCGATTCTGGATACTTTGATCATCAGAGCACCTCCGTAAGTGTCTCCCGCATGCCTTTTCCGGTAATGCTGACAATATACTCAGCAACCTGGTCAGCCAGACCATCGATCTTCAGCAGTTCCGCCTCCCAGTGCTGATCAAGACTTAAAACCTTATTAGCTATGGTCGTCGCGGTTGCCAGATCGACGGCACCCATTCCGGCCTCACCCCAGAGTTGCTGATACATAGCGAGGAAGGGCTGATCATCTTTGGTGACATAGCTCTGGCCGTTCAGTTCTCCGCGATAGAAACAGATCAGAGCTGCAAAGGCCAGGCTCATCAGCGGTGGGATTTCATTATTGTCAGCACAGTACTGCTTCAGTTGTGGCAGCAGTCGAGTGCGGAATTTGGTCATGGAGTTGAGGGAGATATCGAGCCATTTGTGCTTGATATAAGGATTTTTGAAACGACCGATAACGCTGTCCGCAAACGGTTTCAATTCTTCAACCGGCAGCGGCAGGCAAGGAATGATTTCCTTATCAAGGAGCTTGGCAAGGAAATCTTCCAGCTGTGGATCGTTGGTAGCATCCTTGACGAATTCGATACCACACAACCAGGCAATCGGCATCAAAGCCGTATGGCAACCGTTAAGAATACCGACTTTACGCTGTTTGTAGGGTTTCAAATCGTCAACGATCTGAATATGCAAACCGCTATCAGCCAGTTTCAGTTCTTCACCGACCCACTGTGGAGCCTGAATAACAAACAGGTGGAAAAACTCTCCGGTGACCATAAAGCGGTCGTGGTAGCCCAGCTCTTCTTCAAGCTCAGCAACTTCATCGCGCGGATACCCGGTGACAATGCGGTCAACCAATGTCGAACAAAAAGTATTTGCTTCTTCAAGCCAGGTCTTGAACTCACTGGAGAGATTCCAAAGATCAGCATATTTGAAGACATACTCCTTGAGCAGTTCACCGTTGTAGTCGAGCAGCTCGCAGGGGAACAGCACCAGTCCCTTATCCTTGGCCCCACCAAAAGCGTTAAAACGCTCATAAAGGAAGCGGGTCAGCTTAGCCGGATAAGTAACCGCTGGTGCATCATCACATTGATCGGAACTACTGAAGGCGATACCTGCTTCGGTAGTGTTACTGAAAACAAAGCGCAGCTCCGGGTTATGAGCCAACGCCAAAAACGCGTCGTAGTCCTTATAGATGGAAATTTCGCGGGTGACACTGGAGACGATGCGCTTTTCGTTACGCAGCTGATTCTCTTCATCATAACCACGCAGCAAAGTGGTATAGAGGCCACCCTGAACATTGAGAGACTCGGGCGTATCAGTATCAATAGGTCGCGCAACAACGATACCTGCGTTCAGCCCACATTTTTCATTGAGAATATCGACCTGCCAGCCAATGAAGCAGCGCAGAAAATTCCCTTCCCCGATCTGCAGGATCCGCTCGGGGTAACTGGGCAGGTTCATGGTATTTCTATTTAACTCTTTCATAGACAAATCCTCTGACTAAACCAGTCATTTATGTAATAGGATCTATTTTCGTGAAAACCGACATACAGCTATTTACCAAAGATTTCCGTTTTCATCGAAAGGGAATGGCTCAGGCTTACTTTCCACTGTTATTTGTGGATTAAGTCTTGCTTCCTCTAAATACGATTCTGACAATTGAATATGTTCAATATGTAAACTATTTGGAATTCTTACAATCCGGGGAGCGGATTTATTAATTTCATTACAGGTTCGTACACAGACTTTAATGGCATCCCTGTCACTTTCCATGACAATTGGGATACGCACACCACCTAAAACCGTACAGGTAATAGCATTTGGGTACATTGAGGCGAAGTCCAGCTGGTTGAAAACCCGTTTAGTGGTTGCACTGGAATATCCGAGCCCAATACCATTCCCATGCGTTTCAGGACTTAAATCCAAGACACACACTCTTTGCGCCTGGATCCCGCCTGTTGCATATGGAGAACAAAATGTTCCCGTGATGTTCGGATCCATCCCATCACCACTGAAATTTTTACCAATCTGATCAACAATAAGAACGTCGCAGGCATCCACCAAAATTCGCGGCATATTAGAAAAAGCTCGTTTCAATAGAAGAGGTTCCATTTCTTCTATCTCCTCAGAATTTACAGCAATAATTTCAGCAGTTTCGTCGTAGGCGTTTTCTATCGAGGCCACAGCAAACAGTATCGGGGCATTATGAAGAACAACACGCCCAAACATCGGGACAAACTTTGCCATATTTTTGAAACCAGCCTCATGGATGACTTCGGCACCATATTGTTTACCCAGACCTATGGCCATCATTTTCATGATTCCACTTTCGTATGGTCCTCTAAATGCTGTATGTGGTTTGATTCTGCAATTGACGATAATGCCATCGGCTTCTGCAGCATGTTTGTCAATAAAGACATCCATCCCCTCTTGATTGACACCTATTTTTGTTACTTCCATGGAAGAAACAATCGGGCAACCAACATAATCCTCCGTTATGCCATATTGCGCCAGTACTTCTCGCTGACCTTCTGCTGTTGCCCCACCGTGACTTCCCATTGCCGGAATAACAAAAGGATGTGCCTTCATGTTTTTAACAAAAGTCACAATACTTTTGATGATAAGAGCCTGATTAGCAATTCCACGCGATGAAGCGGTTATGCCAATCCGCATTCCAGGAAGAATTTTCCCAGCAAAGGACTGAGGACTTAACAAGTTATCAACGATATTGGGGATATCCTCTATATTTACCCTGGTTCGTGGAAAGGTTTGTCTCACCTTGAACATTCGGGGAAGAAACGTATCCGCAACCATATTCCGGACAAAAGGTCTTTCTATCATTCTTGGCCACCTAATAAATCAAATCGACAAGAAATGTTGTTAATGGTGGGAAATAAGTCAGGACGAGCATATCCACCAAAAACAACAGATAAAATGGGCGCGCTTCTTTGATAAAGGCTGTAGTGGAACATTTAGTCACTCCACAACAAACAAACATTAATGTCCCCATGGGAGGGGTAAAAGCGCCAATCGTACAGTTAAAAATATAAACCATTGCGAAATGGACAGGATCAACTCCATAGGAGACAGCAACCGGCTGCAAGAGAGGGGCGAGAACAATCATAGAAGCATTCCCCTCGACAAACATTCCCACAGCAATCAAAAACACATTGGCCATGGCCAAAAACATGTACTTATTGTCGATAACCGAAATCATCCATTCTGAAAACTGCTGTGGAATTTGCTCTTTTGTTAATACCCATGAAAAAGCAGTTGCCGCAGCTATAATCAGCATGATGGAAGCAGTTGTGTTTACAGTTTCCTTACATCCCTCGAATATATTTTTCCAAGAAAGCTCCCGATAAAGGAGCCCTAGAAGCAACGAATACACGATCGCGACAGCTCCAGATTCAGACGCAGTAAACACGCCAAGCCGCACTCCGCCAATGATTATAATGGGCAACAACATGGGCAGGAAGGCAACCTTGATAGCATCAAACTTTTCTCTTGCCGGAATTTTACTTGTCCGAGTCGGTAAATAGTTACGCTGCTTTGAAACATAGCGAACAAACACCATCAAAGTCACACTTAGAACAATGCCTGGTCCAATACCTGCGACAAATAACTTACCGATAGAAATATTATTGATAACACCGTAAATGATTAACCCAACTCCTGGAGGAATTAAGGGAACAATCATTCCCGATGCCGCGGTTACAACTGTGGAAAAGGGCTTTGAAAATCCCTTTCGCTCCATTTGAGGAACAAGCATTTTGCATTCCATGGCGGCATCAGCAAGACTAGAACCGCTTAATCCCCCCATGAGAGTGGATAGGAGCACATTCACTTGCGCTAAACCACCATACATCCGTGCCGTCAGGACCTCACAGCAATGCATGATGCGTTTTGTCACCCCGGCATGGTTCATAAAAATGCCAGCACTGACAAAAAACGGAATCGCGAGTAAGGATAATCCTTCTGTTCCACTAATAACTTTTTGAGCAAAAATTATCGGATTAATTGATGAAGCAAAGAAATAAACAGCAGATGCAGCCAGAATGGAAATATATACAGGCACCTTTAGGAATAAAAGTACCAGGAGTATGATCCCACAGATAATTATAAGATTAGTCATTACCTTCATCCTCGTAATGAAATGATTCATCGCACCGATCAAGGACACCACAAAGAATGTAGTTTACTAGCTGAAGAGCACAAGAGATGGGAACGATTGCATAAATAAGAACGTAGGAAGCATGAAGAACAGATGTCTGTCTTCCGGTTCGAACAAACAATTGAATATATTCGTAACTTGTATAGCAGAGATACGAAAGAACACACGCAACCGTTACTGCGATAAAAGCATTTGTAGCTTTTTGTAATTTCAGTGGAAATATATTGTAGAGCATGTCTATTGCAGAGTGATTTCTGGTTCGATAAGCGGCCCCACCTGCAGCAAAGACCACCCAAACGATAAGCGCAGCCTGAACCTCTTCAATCCACCCAAAAGGTTCCCCAACCACATACCTCATAACGACACCTAAAAAGGTGACACTCACCAAAAGGACCAACGCTACCGATGCAATATATTCATCGAGATGCAGCAAGATGCTTACAAGTTTTTCTTTCTTTTTTTTAGTCATATTGCATTGCTCCTTACTCATTACAACCAATTTCAATCACATAACCCTGAAGGAGAAGATAAACAAATGAATCAAAAAATTGGCTCAGCATATAAATGGATTTTTACTATTCTTTGAGACCGTATGACTATAAAACTTAAAAAGCATTGTCCTTTTCAGTGATGTTGTTTCTTTAAAAATCTCTATCTGAAAAGGACAATGCCCATATTTTATGCTTCTTAACCAGTTCTCAAGCGTGGAGAGAATTTATTTTTTAGATGCATTCTTAACAGTTTGGTACAGGTTTTCGCTCCAACCAAGGGTCTTGGATGCGCTATTGAAGAAAGGCTGCCCAGCTGCAATCCATTTAGCTTTTTGCTCGGGAGTCAGGGTTGTCATGGTAACGCCAGCATCAAGCATCTTTTGAATAGATTCTTTCGTTGCAGCATCTTGCATCTCATTGTTAAAGAGCCCGGCCTCATCTGCAGTCTCATAAAGGATATTTTGTTGCTCAGGGGTGAGGGACTTAAAGAAGCCTTCCCCAATAATCCACATAGAGGTTGCAAAGATATGGTGATCATCAACCAAATATTTACCAACTTCGTGAAAACTTCTGTTAGCAAGGGAAGTTACAGGGTTCTCGACACCATCGATGGTTTTTGCTTGAAGGGCTTGATAAACCTCTCCCATATCCATTCCGACGGCAGAAATTCCAAGAGACTCGAAACTTGTAATAGAGAGTTTATTAGAAGAAACTCTCATTTTTACGCCCTTCAAATCTTCAGGAAGAACAATTTTTGTAGTGCTTAAGAAATCACGGGCACCATAGATCCAGTTTGAGGACAAGACGCGGATCGAAGCTTTCTGGGCAAGTTGATCACAGAGCTTCTTATACCAATTGCTGTCAAGAACATTCCAGACTTCATCCCAGCTATCAAACATAAAGGGAGCATAGAAAATACCGAAATCAGCAACACCATAATCAGCAAGAAAAGCGCCATCAGCAACGGTAATAACAGGTTCACCAATGATCATTTGATCGATAAGTTCGACCTTTTTACCAAGTGCAGAGTTTGGAAATAATTCCAATTTAAGGCTGCCACCACTTTTCTTTGCGACTAATGCAGCCCACTTTTCCACCGCCTTAGCCGCGGGTTCAGTAGTTGCATTTTCATAACCTACGGAAATCTTTGTCACCTTGGCTGCCTCTGCACTTTGTTCAAACCCCACCAGTGCACAGGCTACGAATGCTAGCACCATCAAACTCGTTACAACACGTCTTGCCTTCATATAACCTCCGAGAATATGGCCCTCACCATTGGCAAGGGGCAGATTAAATCCACATCGGGCCAGTAGAACAGGACTGAACCTTTGTGGGCCATCAACTAAATGGAGCCGTGATAAATAGTTTCTTGATTGAGTTTAATCCTGCATCCACAACAGTTTCAGACTAGTCGAATGAAACCAGGATTTTCGTGATTTCCGCTGGGTTATCGCTCCATTTCTGCAACGAATTTCCTGCGTCATCTAAGGAAACGTCCATGGTAATAAGCTGATTCAAAGGAAGATCGATTTTCTTCATCAGGTCCAGAATATCGACAAAATCTTGCTTTATCGCATTCCGCGCTCCACGAATTTGAATTTCTTTCATGACAAACTTTTTAGTATCAAAAGCAACCTGATCTTTGACGTATCCGACATAGACAACCCGCCCGCAGAATGCGACTAGATCCACAGCGGCAATAAATGTTTGATCAAGACCGATGGCCTCAACAGCAACGGTCGCACCATGGCCATCAGTATATTTAAGCACTTGCTCTTCTAAATTTTGGGTTCTGGAATTTATCGTGTACGTAGCACCAAATTTACGAGCCAATTCGAGCTTACTATCATCAATATCAACGGCGATAACAGTTGCGCCATCATCATTACCCTTTAGAATCGCTCCAAGACCGACCATTCCACAGCCGAACACCAACATTGTTTCGCCTGATTTTCCCTCAGCCCTTCTTGCCGCATGACAACCTACAGCCAAAGGTTCCACAATAGCTATTTGACTAAATGACAAATCATCTAGGTTAGAAACAATCTTTTCATAATCGACAGCAAGATACTCGGTCATTCCGCCATTCTGCTGAACGCCAAGGGTCTGGTTGTTTTTGCAAGCATTAGGTCTACCGGACAAACAAGACCAGCATTTACCACACGTCGTATAGGGCAGCACCAACACCTTGGCCCCGATTTTCAAATCCCCAGGAACCTTCGATCCTATTTCGACTATTTCTGCGGCTATTTCATGTCCAGGAATACGTGGATAACTAACAATTGGATTCAACCCACGAAACGTATTAAGGTCACTACCACAAAAACCAACCTTTTTGATTGCCACTAAAACTTGTGTTTCATTTATCTCAGGTTTTCTTACATCCCCCTTGAGACTAAATTCGCCTGGATTATCAATTACAAAAGCACGCATTCTGTAAATCCCCTTCTTGACATATCAACTAAAGAACGCCCGGTTCCATTCGCCTAATCGAAAGTAATAATCAAATTCCTAACCCCAAACACCTGATTTGCATATTATTCATATCTAAGCTATGGATGGGCACAACAGTAACTTTGGACATATTGTCTGTCAATCAAAAAAAATAACATTGGATTGCCTGATCATATAAAGTAAACTTGCGATACAAATTACATACAATGTCACACCTAGCAGAAATAGCGCTTTATTTACAGGACCTTAAAATAGATCCCCATCAAAGATCAAATAGTATTGTCTGACAATAGTAGCCACAACAAATACTTTGAAACAATATTCTCCTTGACTAATCAAAACTGCGTATCAATAATTATTGTCTGACTAGAAGGAGATATAAAAAGACATGAAAACCAACCCACCTGGAGACCACATCACATGCAGAAATGAACGGCTATACATTCACGTTTCTCATGAAATCAAAAAATATCTACAAATTAACCACTTTAAGCCTGGGGATAGGCTCCCTTCCGAGACTGAGCTATCAAAAGAGTTCAGTGTTAGTAGGGCTACCGTGCGTGAAGCAATTGTTGCGCTTGAGGTTTCGGGGGTACTTGCGGTTAAAAGAAATGTCGGTGCACTAGTACAGAATCTCTCTGAAGAAATTCCAATCAATACAATCACATCCGAAGCTGGTCCTTTTGAACAAATCCAAGTACGGATATTGCTTGAGCCTGAAGCCGCTTATCTCGCAGCAAAACACAGAACTCCACAAGAGTGTGAATTAATGGAAAAAGCTATCGAAATGATGGTTGGTGAAAATCAAGCTGGCTTTGAAACAGAAGATGGCGACATGTTATTTCACCTTCGAATTGCGAAATCCTGCAGCAATTCGTTGCTTGCAAGTCACATAGAAAGCATCTGGGAGATGAGACATAACGGTAAACTTTGGCCGCAACTTCAACGTAGCGTTGATAAGAGTATTATGCGTACAAGAGCGGTTTTTCAGCACATGAAAATTCTTGAAGCAATTCGATCCCAAAAACCTGACTTAGCAAAACAGACGATGACCGAGCACCTGTTATCGGTTCAGGATGAACTTGAAAGTACCATAAACGCTTAAACAAAAAGACCGTCCCTTTTTTCGGCACGGTCTTTACTGCATGTTCCCAAACTCATTCGCAACATTCTCGATACAAGCAACCGCCCAACAAACCGGAAAGCCACGACATCGCTTAGCGATCTGACCGTGGAAAAAGTGATTGACGGGCACTGGCAGGAGAAAAGGCCCGATCATAACTCTGAGCATTGTACCTCGGTACGAGGGGAAAGAACTTAGAAGTTAGCCCTTTTCTTTTCCAGCTCCAGCTCCAGCTCCAGCTCCAGCTCCAGCTCCAGCTATTAAGCCACACCAAAAAACTCCAGACAAACCAACGTCAAACTGCCAACGATCAACCACAACAGGACGCCTTGCAAAAGAGGCCGGAGCCCGACCTTGCGCAGCAACTCACGGCTTAAACCAGCTCCAATCAGAAACAGGGTCACAACCAATGCCTGCCGGGCCACGCGGGCGACAATGTGCCAAAGTGGAGCGCCCTGTGGCACCCAGGTGCTAACAGCCGCAGCGACGATAAAACCGAGGATAAACAAAGGAAAAGCATTCTTTCCGCTCGCTTTGTTACGCCACGCGGTAATCAGCACAAAGGGGGTAATCCACAACGCCCGCGACAGTTTTACCGTGGTCCCTATCGCCAGCGCCTGAGCTCCGTAGACCGACGCAGCGCCAACGACACTACTGGTATCATGAATGGCCATCCCCGCCCAGGTCCCGAAGATGGTCTGACTGAGGTGCAATTGATGTCCCACAAAAGGAAACAGTAGCAGTGCCACAGCATTCAGGGTAAAGACCGTCGCCAGCGAAACAGCGATCTCTGCATCCTTGGCCTTTAACACCGGTGCCATAGCAGCGATGGCGCTCCCCCCACAGATAGCCGTACCGAAAGAGACCAGCACAGAGGTTTGCCCTTCGACCTTAAGCAGCCGACCAAGGAGAGTCCCAACACCCAGGGTAAAACAGATACCGACAAAGGTATAAACAATCGACTCCCGGCCTGTCGTCCAGATTTCACCAAGACTGAGCCCAAAACCGAGCCCGACAACCGCCAATTGCAGTAATTTCTTACTGTAGCGCGCCGTCTGCTTGGGCCACGGATTGCCCAAAGCCAAACTCACCGCAATACCAAGCAGCAACGCATAAGACGCATCCATCCACGGCAAACCGCAGACAACCAGGCAGCAAACAAAAATAATTTTGACCATTTTATCCATTGAAAAAATCACTCCTCTATTGAAATTGAACGTGATTATAAGCTTTTCAATTTATAAATAAAAATTTATAATAATGATCGTTTTAATCATTTTTATTGATGGATAAAAATATGGCCATAACCTTGAGACAGCTACAGATTTTCGCCAAAATTGCAACTCACAGCAGCGTCACCCAGGCGAGTGCCGAACTGCAACTGACTCAATCTGCTGTCAGCATGGCCCTGGCTGAGCTGGAACGCTACTCCGACGCACCACTGTTCTCACGCCAGCACAAGAAACTCCTGTTGAATGATCGTGGGCGCGAAATCCTCCCTCTCGTGGAACAGGTCCTTGACCAGGCCCGCCAAATTGAAATGCTTCTTAATGAATCGGCCCGCCAACCAGCCGGAGAACTGTCCGTCGGTGCCAGTACCACCATTGGTAACTATCTGATGCCACAACTGATTACCCGCTTTTCCCGAAGCCATCCCAAAGCCAAGGTATTATTGCATGTCGGCAATGCCAGGCAGATTGAGCATGGTGTCGATACGGGAGAACTCGATATCGGCATCAGCGAAGGCTTCCGGCATATATCACGGCTCAGACAACAGAAATGGCGCGACGATGAGCTGGTTGTTATTGTTGGCCCTAGCCACCCGTGGGCGCAGACCAAAACAATCCGCAAAACCCAGATAAGCAAGGGAGACTGGATCACGCGCGAGAAAGGATCGGGAACCAGAGAAGTATTTGAGCGTGCCATGAAAAGCTACAAGCTGCATTTCTCAATCACGATGGAACTGGGGCACACAGAAGCGATAAAAAAAGCTGTAGAGGCGGGTGCAGGTTGCGCCTGCCTGTCACGCATTGCCGTACAGCGAGAACTGGATCAAGGCTGGCTGGTCGAAGTGAAACACCCCCTCAGCCTGACCCGCGAACTGATTATCCTAACCAGAGAAGAACCCTACAGATCGGTTTTACATAATACCTTTCTGACCTCACTGCATTCAATAGCCGCAGAGTCGGCCGGACCGTAACCTGGGCGTATCAATTTCTCCCTTCTCAACCCCTGCAACAATATTTGCAGATGCAACCGTTCAGAAATAGCGCTCTCCCCCTGTAAATATTGCCGATTTTTACAGCCAGAGACATCTACCAAGCAAGAAAAATTGCATCCGTCGAAGAGTCGCAAAAGCGGCTGTATTTGCGGAATAATGCATAATATTCGCAGCGTTACCACGAATGATTAGTTGGCACCGATAATGCTTTAATATCAGCCAGCAACTGGCGCCAGAATATTGAGCCCGCTCCCTCGGCCAGCCCACTATATTCAAGGCCTGAGCAACTCGCTGACAAAGTCAATTTTCTGGTGGAAGCTGAAGCTCTCATTACTGACGAGCGCAGTACTCCTGAAGAGACCTTTGAGGAAGCAAACTGAACTGAACCGTCACCGGGACGACAACCTAGTATTAAGCGATTTAAACAATAGCCGTCCCCAAACGATCAACACATAAAACAGCAGGGGCATTCTTTTGATTGAACACCGTTGCGCCTATTGCCAGAAATGTCTACGTCCGGATACCGATGAAACACAGAACGAGGTCCAGGTGAGCCATGGCATCTGCAGGGACTGTCTGGCAATCGTCATGTCCGGGTACGGGAAAAGCCTGGCTGAGTTCCTGCAACAGCTCGCGATCCCCATCATTGTGATCGATGCCCAGCAGCACCCGGTTTTCGATAACCGGAACCCTTCACAACAGCTAACCGATTCAGGGCAATCATCTTCCCCCCTCCTTGCCTGCGTGGTCTTTGACTGTGCCTGCGAAGAGCCCCCTGACGGAGACAACCACTCCTGCGACTGCCTGTCCTGTACCCTGGTGAAAACCACAGCAGTAACCTATCATACCGGTGTCAAACAAAAATATGTCGCCGCCAGCCCGGATCTCGATAGCCTGGCTGGCATCAGTAACCCCTGCTATCTTATTTCCACTGAGATCTGTGAAGGGACGGTTCTTTTAAGTATTGAAGAAAGGAAAGAAATTGACTGATAGAGGGTTTTTTATTAATATTTACAAATTAATAAAAATTACGTTTATCCGTCACCATAAGCACCAACCCAACCTTGTTACTGAGACTGACTCATATGGCATATTTGCGTGGACAGAACAAAAAAATTCTTCTGGTCTATGACAATCGGGAATATTGTGAGTTGCTTGAAGCTGAGCTGGCAGGATTTGGGTTTGATGCCCATACCAGCAGATCATTGCAAACCGCTCTGATGATGATCAGAGCCTGCAACAAAATCGGCACCAGTTATCAATGGCTGCTGGTCCACAACGATCTGCGCGACCTTGCCGATGCCGAGCTTGAAGAGTTACACCAGCAGCAACATAAAAACAGGTTTGATATCATCTACTTTCATGAGTCCCTAGTCTACGCCAACGTTTGGAAAATATCCAATAAAAACAAACATGTCGTGCCATTTTCCCGAAAAACCGGTATCAATGCCTTCACCTATGCGATCAAACAGATAATCAGCAACAAAGAGCTTCTTGACCGTATCGGCTTGCAGGCTATCAACAGACATGAACGCCCTAAAGTTCTGCTGGTGGAAGACAATGATATCGGCCGCCTGATGGCCAAGACATTGCTAGAAAGCCTGGGACTTGAAGTCACTGAGGCCAATAATGGACAGGAAGGCCTTAAGGCTCTGGATCTGCACCATTATAACCTGATTTTGACCGATATATTCATGCCGGTTATGAATGGCCTGGATATGGTGAGAACAATCCGTAGCAGTGGCTATTATCAGCTGCCGATCATTGTCATGTCGGCCAACGCCGAAGAAAACTGGGCGGAAAGCTTTTTTGCCGGAGCCAACGGGTTTCTGATCAAGCCATTTGACGTTACCCTGTTGCAACAAGAAGTCAACAAATGGCTCCCCCTGCAGAATCCGGACGAAACGCAGAGCAATGTTTCCAGGCCAATACCGACAGTTCCCGACCTGAAAAAACTTGAATACTTTCTTGATATCCAGGCCGGTATCAGGCGGAGCGGCGGTCAGACCGAGCGTTACTGGTCACTGTTGCGCCATTACTATGATGAATACCGGGACATTAGCGAGCAACTTGCCGTCTTGCTGCACACCCGTCGACGCCAGCAGGCGATTGAGCTGGTACACAATTTAAGAGGCGCTGCCGGCAACCTGGGAGCAACCAAGATAGAAATTCTGGCAGGCAAGCTGGAACACGACCTGAGACACGCAGAAACAATCCCGGCCTCGTCCCTTTTGGAGCAAGAACATAAAGAGCTCATCACGGCCCTTGGTCGAAGCGTCAATAACCATTCGCAGCAGAAAGCCCTTGAGGAGGGGAGCTATCACACCTTGTGGACTATTTTGCAGCCATTAATACCACTGGTAAAAGGACACCAGGCCCGGCTGATCAAAAACTATGAAGAGCGGCTTGCCACATATAAATGGCCGACTGACACCCGCTCTGAAGTTCATATGCTGCTCACCAAGCTCAAAGGCTTTCAATACGACGAAGCCAGAGCACTACTGGCGGACCTGGTCGAGCGTCTGAACCCGGCATCAGAAAAGATCGAGTCATGACCACCGAGCATAAACACAATCAGCCTAGCATACTGGCTGTCGATGACAACCCGATCAACCTGGGTGCACTTGTCGCTCTGCTGGGGGATCATTGCGACCTGCGTGTCGCTATTGATGGCAATTCGGCATTAAACCTGATTGACGAAGGCTTTGTCCCCGACCTGATGCTGCTCGATATCATGATGCCTCAGATGAACGGCTATGCGTTATGCCGACAATTGAAACAGCGCGCCGCCATCAAGGACATCCCCTTTATTTTTCTGTCCGCCCTCGACAAGGAAGAGGACGAAACGGAAGGATTGCTGCTGGGAGCTGCAGACTATATCAGTAAACCGTTTCAGCCCGCTATTCTACTTCAGAGAATCAAACTGCATCTGGAATTGAAAGCGTACCGTGATCAGCTGGAAAAAATGGTCATCGACAAAACCCGCAAACTGCGGGAAGCCGAACAGAAGGCCGTATACCAGGAAGCCATCTACCGAGAACTGTTCAACAATATGGGCAATGGTGTCGCAGTCTACCAGCCGGTCGATGACGATTCGGACTTCACCATTCAGAACCTGAACCGTTCCGGGGTACGAATGTTCAATGCTCCGCTGCTTGACATTCTCGGCAAACCACTAACCAGCCTCAACAGAGGTGCGGCTGACCCTCAACTGCAGCCCCTGATCACCAGCGTCTGGGCGTCGGGAATCCCGCAACATGTTTCCCTTGAACTCAGTCTGGGACAGGTCGGAAACCAATGGATAGAGGGGTATATCTACAAATTACCTACGGGGCAGGTCGTTGGCATCTACGACGACATCAGCGAACAGCGCGAAACCCAGAGACAAATAATCCACGCCAAAGAGCAATGGGAAAAAACCTTCGATGCCATGTCGGACTGTGTCACCATTCTTGATGCCGATCTAAAAATTGTCCGCGCCAACAAGGCCAGTCAGGAACTCTTCGGGCGCCCCTACTCACAACTGATCGGCAGCTATTGCTTTACCCTGTTTGCCGGAGAGAACAGCTACTGCGACCCATGTCCAGCACTGGAGACCCTAAGAACAGCAGCCAACAGTTCGCAGACCCTGACCCATGCCCACCTGGGGCGGACCTACCATGTGTCTTGCTCTCTGCTCAACAGTGTCGATAGCGGTGCGCCTGACTTAATCCATGTCGCCCGCGACATCACGGAGCAGAAGCAAATGCAGGAAGAACTCAATCGGGCTCACCGGCTGGCTTCTATTGGCGAGCTGGCGGCTGGAGTCGCTCATGAAATCAATAACCCGAACGGCCTGATCCTGCACAACAGCCAGCTGGTCATCGATATTTTCCGTGACCTGCAACCGATCCTGACCAACGCCCTTGATCCGGAGACAGACCAATTGTTCGGAGGCCTGAGCGTTGAAGACATCTGCGAGACCCTGCCGCAGGTGCTCGAGGATATCAACGGCGCATCACGCCGAATCAAATTTATCGTCACAGAGCTGAGGGACTTCTCAAGCCATGACAATAATGACCCGCTTGACAAAATAGATATCAACCAAGTCGTCAATTCTTCAGCTCATCTGGTGAAAAACACGCTGAAAAAAGCGACCCGCCATTTTAAGGTCCAGTTGGGAGAGGCCCTGCCGATGGTGACTGGTGTCGCTACGCGGCTTGAGCAGGTGATTATCAATCTGTTGATTAATGCCTCACAAGCACTGGAAACACCCGACGATGAAATAACGGTTACGACAGAATACGATCCGACGAAGCGCCGGGTCCGAGTCCTGGTCAAGGATACCGGAAGTGGAATCCCTGAATCCCTTCGCGATAATATCTGCGACCCCTTCGTCACATCCAAACGTCAGAAAGGGGGTGCCGGCCTTGGCTTGTCTGTTTCGACCCGGATCGTTAACGCGCATAATGGCAGGCTGACATTTACGCCAAACCAGCCCAAAGGGACAACCTTTATCCTTGAGCTTCCTGTTGGAGAACGTTGCCATGCCACATATTAGCCACCTTTATCCAGACAACCCTGTGCTTATGGTCGATGATGAGCTGCCTTGGCTGCGCAGTATGAGCATGTCACTAAAATCAGTCGGCGGCATCACCAATGTCAAATTATGCAACGACAGTCGCGAGGTAGCCAACCTGCTGCGGAAAAGCACCTTCAGCCTGGCTATTCTTGACCTGACCATGCCTTACTTGGGTGGAGAAGATCTGTTGGCGCATATCCGGGAAAATTATCCGGAGTTGCCCGTCATTGTCATTAGCGGTATGAACCAGATAGAAACTGCAATCCGCTGCGTCCGGGCCGGAGCCGAGGATTTTTATGTTAAAACCGACGAACGGGAACGTATTATCACCGGTATTCAGAAAGTCCTGAAGCAGGTCCGCCTGCAACAGGAAATTCGCCAGCTCTCCGCGACAATACTGGACAACAACCCGGCTACCGATCCTGCCTTCAGCAGTATTGTCTCGAAAAATATCAAGATGCACAGCATTTTCAATTACCTGAAAGCTGTTTCCAGCAGCATGGAACCGATTCTGATTACCGGGGAAAGCGGGACGGGAAAGGAACTTATCGCCAGATCAGTTCATCAGCTGAGCGCTCCTGACAAACCTCTGGTAGCAGTCAATGTCGCTGGCCTTGATGACATGATGTTCAGTGATTCGCTGTTCGGACATGTCAAGGGAGCCTTTACCGGCGCCGATAAAGTTCGGATGGGGATGATTGAAAAAGCCGCTGACGGGGTTCTGTTTCTCGATGAAATTGGCGATTTATCTATGCCATCGCAGGTGAAACTGTTACGCCTGTTACAGGAAGGTGAATATTACCCGCTGGGGAGTGATCAACCACGTCTCAGCAAGGCCCGTATTATCGTGGCCACCAATCACAGGCTGGCCGAAAAGGAAGCGGACGGCAGCTTCCGCCGTGACCTGCTCTATCGTCTCTATTCTCACCGGGTCCAGTTGCCTCCGCTACGCGAACGTAAAGAAGATATCCAGCCGTTACTTGATTACTTTATTCGCGAAGCGGCAACCAGCCTTGGCAAGGGGATACCAAGCTATCCCCCGGAACTGATCACCTTGCTCTCCACCTACCATTATCCGGGCAACATCCGCGAGCTCAGGGGCATGGTCCATGATGCGGTCAGCGTCCACAGCAAAGGGATTCTGTCCATGGCACGCTTTAAAGAAGCCATCGGCAATAGCGATTTGATTCCTGTGGAATCGCTCCCTCTCCATGGACCCGGAACCGCAAACGTCATTTTTAATGACCCTTTGCCGACCATTAAAGAGTTAACTGAAATTCTGGTCGACGAAGCTATGCTGCGAGCAAACAACAATCAATCGATAGCGGCCCGAATTCTGGGTATCTCACACCAGGCACTCAATCAACGCCTGAAAAAACGTGATAACCTGTAAGGCAGAATGTCCATGATAAACAGCGAACATAAACAAAGACGTAAAATTGATCGCATTCTGGCTGAGCGCAAAAAACTTAGCCGCATTGCTGATGAGCGGTCACTCCATGGCGTCATGCAAAGCGTCATTGACACGGCCGAAAAAATGACCGACAGCCGTATCGGTTTTCTCTGCTGCCTGACCGATAACGGCACAGAAATCAGCCACCAGATTTATTCGACTCTGTCAGAAAAACTTCTGCCCCAGACAGACAAAACACCGTCACGCATAGCCCAGACTCAGGCGTGGCAAAAGTGTCTGCAGCAGCAACGATCTGTGATTTGCAACGACTTCAACCTGCACAATCAAGACATTAGAACAACAACAGCGCTCCCGTTCTTTCGCTCAATGCTGATTCCCGTCATCCGCGGTCAACAGATTGTTGCCATACTCGGTATAGGCAACAAACCGGTCCCTTATGATGAGGAGGACATTGAGCATATCAGTGAACTGGCCGATCTGTGTTGGGATATTATTGCTCGTAAGCAAGCCCTGGAATCGCTAGCAACCGCCCAGCCCCCGGCCGCCAAACGTGACAACCATGATCAGTGTCTGCGGGTTAAATCAGAGAGCCGATACCGCAAACTAATTGAAAACCTCAATGATTCCGTGTTCCTGATCAAAAACACCGGACCTCAAATGGCAAACTTTGCTGAAATTAATCAGGAAGCCATAAACCGCTATGGCTATACGCGAGCAGAATTCATACAGATGAAAGTTCTCAACCTGATCGCTCCTGAAGCCCTCAACACAGCAATGGTTGAAAGACGTTTCAAAACCCTGAACAAAGAAGGAAAAATCGTTTACGAGTCGACCCACATAAGCAAAAGTGGTGAACGTTTTCCGGTTGAATTCAGCGCGACCACCGTTGAGATGGAAGGAGAAACTTATATCCTGGCGACAGTACGCGATATATCGCAGCGCAAGCTGGCCGAAGAACAGCAGAAAGAAACCGAAGGAATGCTCCAGCTCATTACTGACAATATCAGCGATGTCGTCTGGATGTTCGACCTCAGGCAGCAGCGCTACACTTATTTCAGTCCATCAGTTCAGCAAGTGCGTGGACATTCTCCTCAACAGGCCATGAGCATGTCGATGGAAGAAAGCCTGACACCGGAATCTTACCAGAAAGCACTCAAGCGTATCAGTCTCCTGGTCGACAGTCCGGAAACCGTCACTAAGAATCACGAAATCATTGAACTGCAGCAATACCATGCCAATGGACAACTGCTCGATGTTGAAATTGCCGCACGTCTGATCAGGGATGCCGATGGTAAGCCGCTCTCCCTGGCGGGAGTCACCAGGGATATTACGGCTCGAAAAATAGCCGAAAGAAAGCTCCAGGAAGAAAAAGATAAATTTCGCAGCCTGTTTGAACACATCACTGATTATGTATTGATTCTCAAGGCCCAGGATAACGATCTAATCATTACCGACATGAGCGAGTCGGCCTGTCATTACCATGGCTATACTCGCGCTGAACTGATCGGGCAATCGATCTCGTTACTCGATGCCTCCGGTTTTAATATGGACCAGAACCGGGAAAACCTCAAACTGCTCAGAGCAGGACAAACATACTCCTTTGAAACGGTTCATCTCCGCAAAGACGGCTCAACCTTTCCTGTCGGCGCGGCGACTAAGCAGATTGAAATCGATGGAGAGCCCTACCTGTTTGCCATCGAACACGATCTGACAATGCGCAAGAAAGCCGAAATGGAGCGCAATGACCTGGAGCAGCAATTACGCCAGAAGTATAAAATGGAAGCCGTTGGTCTGATAGCCGGGGGGATGGCTCATAATTTCAATAATAATCTGGCGATTATCCTCGGCAACCTGGAACTGATAAAAATGCGCACCCAGGGAGCAGCAAAATTGGACGAATACCTCGAGAATGCAATGATCGGAGTCCACAGATCGCGAGAACTGGTTCAACAGATCATGACCTACAGCCGCCAGGGAACACACCGCAAATCATCCATTCACCCCGCACTGGTGATTGAGGAAACCTGTAAACTGCTTCGCTCAACCATACCGGCATCGGTCGAACTGGACTTTCACTCAGACAGTCCGGTGGACATGGTTATTCTGGCCGACTCGACGAGGATCCAGGAAGCCCTGCTTAATTTATGCAACAATGCTGTCCATGCCATGCGCGAGAAAGGTAAGCTATCCATCCTACTGCAGAGCACCGAATTAACTACGGCCGACATTCCCGCTCAGTTTACCTGCCAGCCAGGGCTATATGCCTGCCTGGCAATAAAAGACACGGGCAGCGGCATGACTCCTGAGATTATGGAGAAGATCTTTGATCCGTTCTTTACCACTAAAGATGTGGATGAAGGAACTGGTATGGGGCTTGCTACAGTGCAGGGGATAGTCGAACAGCATGATGGACTGATTAAAGTTGCCAGCACTCCCGGAGCAGGAACCACCTTTTCACTCTATTTCCCGGTCGCAGAACCTGGTCAGCACCAGATCCCACAAAGAGAAGTGACCCTGCAACGCGGATCCGAGCGAATTCTGTTGGTTGAAGACAACAAAGTACTGGCTCATGTCAACGCCACAATGCTGGCTGAGATGGGCTATCAGGTTGACATCGAAACCAGCAGTCCCCAGGCTCTCAAACGTCTCAGTAACGGCACAGAGCGCTTTGACCTGGTCATCACCGACCAGACTATGCCGGAACTGACCGGGGATGAACTGGCAAAGGAAGTTCGGGCGTTGTATCCTCACCTGCCCATTATTCTGTGCACCGGCTACTGTAATAATATCACCAGTCAAGATGCCAAACGCCTTGGACTAACCGCCTTTTGCATGAAACCTCTCGACATGCCTCAACTACTTAAAATTGTTCGCGCAGCCCTTGATGACAGAAAAACATAAGGGGCAAGAGCTCATCAAAAACCAGCTCTTGCCCCTCGGAAAAAACATCCCCTGCTGAATAGATCTGCATTATCCCCTTAGAGGGTGATTTTTCAAAAGATTAATTGCTTCAACATTACCTTGAATAAGCTCCAGAATTATGCCTTCTGAAAGAACAATCCAATTGAAATCTTTTCCTGCCGCTGGGGTTACTCCCGGAATACTTTTTAACAAATGCAAGACAGCATCTAAATCCGTCACAACAATTCCTAAATGATCTACACCACAGACTTCCGCCTGCGATTTACGCAACAACTGGATACCACCGGACAGCCAAGCAATTTCAGGATTTTCCAAAGCTCCTTTGTGTTTGGTTACCATCATCCCGAAGACATCGCTAAAAAGATTGATATGCCAGTTCATATCCGTAACCGAAACAGCAACGTGCTCAACAAAACCGTAATTCTTATCACTCATAACTAAAGGCTCTTTTGCAGAAAAATGGCTCGCGTGGGTAATAATTCAACTCTCTGACATTATATATTTAGCTTTTGACTATATATTTGTCAGGAACCGTTTTCTTTATGAAGATGCGTCACACTGAAATTTGTTCCATTTTTCTTCTTCATCACAACATGGAATATGAAATAGACAACACTCACCGTCATGCCAATGTCCCAAGCCATACTACCGGTAGCGCTGACAATCGCTGCTCCACTGCTCAGAAGAAGTATAATACGCTCAAACATATTCAGAGGTCGCAAAATATAACCATTAACAGCAATAGCCCAAAAGATGGTCGATACCACCAGACCTACACCGGCAATAGCAATTTCAGACGGGGTACCAACAAAAAGCAGGGCCTGGTCTGAAATAAAAGCAAAGGGAATAAGAAAAGCAGCCGAACACATCCAGAAAGAGACAACACTGGTCTTCATCGCATCAGTCTGAGCCACCCCGGCGGCGGCAAATGAAGCCAATGAAACCGGCGGTGTGACCATGGACAGGACACAGTAATACATGACAAAAAAGTGGGCCTGAAGGTCACCGATTCCCAATTTCTGAAGAGCCGGAACATACAAAATGGCCCCGATAATATAAGCTGCTACCGTCGGGAGCCCCATGCCCATGACAATACAGCCAAGAATGACAAAAATGAGGGAGATAACGTAAGACGATCCACTGGCAGAAATCAGGCTGGATGAAAACTTAAGGGCCAGGTTGGATTGAATCGCAACGGCAATGACAATGCCAATTGCCGAAATCGGTACCGCGATAACCGCAACCTGCTTCCCCGTATCCATGATCATTTGGGGTAAGTCATAAAGTGAAAAACGCGTTTCTTTGCGCAGATAAGGGACAATAAAGCAGGAAATCGTTGCATAGACCACCGAGATCTGTGCCGAATACCCAAGGACCAGGAAAAAAACCAGGACAACAGGCGGTGCCAGCATGTGAATTCTTGGCAACATTGGTGGCACACCTTCAAGATCCTGATCCGTCAAAGTTCCGACCCCATGCCTGCGTGCGCCGAGATCAGCAGAAACGAACAACGCAAGATAATAGGCTAAAGCCGGAAAGATACCTGCCAAAGCAATTTGGGAATAAGGGATGACCAACAGTTCCGCCATGACAAACGCCGCAATGCCCATAATCGGGGGCATGAGCTGTCCACCGGTAGAGGCAATCGCTTCGGTTGCCGCAGCACGCTCCCCCGTCATTCCGGTTTTTTTCATTAAGGGAATCGTAAACACCCCCGTAGCTGTAACGTTGGCAACAGCGCTACCCGAAATGGTTCCCATCAAACTTGATCCAACAATAGCTACTTTTGCGCCGCCACCACATGTCTTCCCGACCATGCGCATGGCAAGATCAATGAATAACTGACCTCCTCCGACACAACTGTAAACAGCCCCGAAGACAATAAAATAGAAGATAAAATTAACAGATGTCGCAGTGGTGACTCCCAAAATACCGCTGGTTGTCATTGTTAGAATTTCAGAATAATCGGGAAGAGCTAAACCACTGAAGCCAAATTCGCCCGGAAGAACATATCCAAAACCACCATAAAGAAGGAAAAGAACAATAACAACAACCAGGATAGTCCCTACAGTCCGACGAACGCCTTCGATCAACAGCACAACGAGAAGACAGGCGATTGCGATATCAAACCAGAAGATCTCAGAGATACTTTCGATTCGAGTTTCCAGACGGGTCATCTCCAGCCAGTAATAAATACCAACGACAAGAGTTCCGGCAATACAGAGACCGTCTATAATCCACCCGAAATATCGAGGCAATCGCCCAGCCTTGAACGGGACAGCCAGGAAGGTCAGCAACAGGGCTAAAATCAGGTGAACAGGTCGTTCAAAATGTGGTGCCTGAGGACTGTAAAGAATCCAATATTGAAACGCGATCAATCCCAATGAGATCCAGGTAATGGGATGAACAACAACTTTCTTAAATGATGCCTCCATACAAATATCTCCCGGTCCTTCTGTTCAGAAAAGAACCCAGGGTTAATTTATCAGACTAACCCTGGGATAATTATTTTTATAACCATCCTCTTTCTTTGTAGTACCGAATTGCTCCGGGATGTAACGCAATGCCATTATTTTCGGGAAGAGCCGCTTTTTCAGGGACAAAGGCCTTCCAGGCAGGAAAGTCAACCGCCATTTTGTCCATATTCTCAACAATAGCTTTAGTCAACTTGTAAGCTACGTCTTCGGGCATACTCTTATTGGTAATAATTTGAGTCCCGAAATCACCCCCAACGGTTGGACCCTCCTGGGCCTCAAACCATTTTGGAATATTCGCTTTCCTAATGCCGTATTCGGACAAAGCAGTAGTGGCTTTTTCTGACAGATCGAGGAAGGTAACACCACCAGTCAAGGAAATCTCCTGGATCGTCGGGTGACCGCGCAAGACACTGTCAAAATAAAGATCAACGCGACCATCTCGCATTAATGACGACATTTGGGCCGGTGCAACCTGATAGATCTTGCCACCGTTTTCTTCAATCTTTTTACGGGTAAGACCGTGAGCTTCGAGCACGATATCGACAGCCGGGGGAATAAATGATCCCGGCGGCTTCATCATGATATTGATGGGTTTTCCTGATTCAAGAATATCTTTCAGAGTCGAAAAACCATTTTTCTTAAGATAATCTTTGCGCACGATTGCGCCAATAAAGACAGGATTGAGTCCTCCGACCAGAGAACGAATATCCTCAGCCTTCTTCCCTTGGTAAAGGAGCTGACCTTTGGATGCCCAAAGAGATGTTGCCACGTTCGATATGGCAAGCTGGGCTTTCCCCTGCTGAACCACCAGGGGGTTGGAAACCCCTCCCCCGCGTGCAACAACCTCAAAATCCATTCCGGGCAGAAGAGTTTCAAGATTTTTTTCTAACGTTGCTGCGGCAACGTACCATCCGGAACCAACCGGCATAGCACCAATCCGGTAAGGTTCAGCATAAACAGGGGTGGAAATTACACTGACAATGAGAATAACGGTAAACCAAAATATCTTTATTCTTGAGTTTTGCATCTTTGAAACCTCTCCTTTCTCTCTGGCGACAGATCGTTACCGATCTGTCGCCCATGAATTAAGCTGTTTCTACAAAGCCTCTTTTTATTCTATCAGCTCAAACACTTAATGCTATGCCGATAGTTCCGTCAATGTCTTACTTAACCAGCCCCGCAGAGCGCAGTGCATCCGCGATTTCCTTATCTGCTCCTTCACAAAGAGGCAACAAAGGCGGACGAACGGTGGCATGCTCGAGAATGCCACGAGCAACCAAGCCCCATTTCAAGGCAACAGTGCCTTCCATATGAGAGCCACGGTGGTAGACCGACCTTGTGACAGGCAGCAGTTGGTCATGAATTTCGCGAGCTTTTTTATAGTCCTTGGCTTTACCAGCCTTAATCAGTTCGATCAGCGGTTCTGGAGTCAGACCACCATAGCCGACCAGAGCACCATCGACATCAAACATGGTGTGAAGCAGATACTCATCATGGCAGGTCAGGATCTGCAGGTCAGGGCGCTCGCGGCGGATGATCGGAATCTCAACATCCCAGCGACGCATGTTACGCACACCATTTTTCATGGCGAAAACACCAGGCTGAGCTGAGATTTCAAGCAGAGTATCAAGGTTATAGGTCGCCTTGGTCACATCCGGATATTGGAACAGGATCAGCGGCAAACCACTTTCTTCGTAGACAGCGCGGTAGCGATCCTGCGGTGCACCCGGCTGATAACCGAAACGCAACCAGCCGTGGGAAGGATAGAGAAGACCTGCAGAAGCGCCAGCAGCAACAGCACGCTTGGCTTCAGCAGCAGCAACAGCAGTTCCTTCGAGAGTAATACCAGCGATAATCGGAATCCGGCCATCAACGGACTCTTTGAAGCTCTTAATAACATCGGCCTGCTCATCAGGAGTCATGAATGTTCCTTCCCCTGCATGACCGAGAACAACCAATCCCTTCACGTCTTCAAAACTTCCCAACCATGAGCCCAGGCGCTTAATTGCATCATGATCAACAGCACCATCACGGGTGAACGGGGTAACCGGTGCGGGGACGAGTCCTCTTAAATCAATGTTACTCATCTTACTCTCCTTCCATTCCTTTGAATGCGTTTAGGTTTTCGTGAGAACAGACGAAATGCTTCCGCTTGCTCTCAATGCTTTGGATATCTCTGCAGCAGCAGCTCGCGCCGGATTAAGTGCCATAGCCAGCATATCATCCTGGCTGATGCGAACCGACGGAGCCACAACACTGATAGAGGCGAGTGGGTAGCCATCCCTGTCAAGCACGGGAACAGCAAGAACATGTAAACTACTATTAAAATAGGAGGCCCTGAGGGCGTATCCATCCTGCTTGATTTCCTGAAGAGAATTTACGACCTCTGGTTCCGGTACCTCGACAATACCGACATCGCTTTGAGATTTAAGCTTATGCAGAACAACGTCCTGCTCATGATCGGGTAAAAATGCCAACAAGGCCTGCCCGATGGTGCTGCTATAGGCCGAAACCCTGGTTCCCACACGGATATCAACACCAAGCCTGGCGAGCCCGCCACGGACCCTTTCAAGATAAAGAATGTCAGCTCCTTCAAGGATACCAAAACTTGCAGCTTCTCCAACCTCAGCAACCAACTCACGCAGAATCGGCAGCACCAGATCACGTGCATCACTGCGACCAATGGCATGAAAACCGAGATCGAGAACTTTAAAGGTCAGTCTGAACAGCTTGGCATCATCATCTTTTTTCAGATAACCAAGATCGACCAGAGTATTAAGATTACGAAACACCGTTCCTGAGTCCAAACCTGTCACTTTGCAGACATCGCTGATGGTCATCTGCTCATAACCTGAGGAAAACGCTTCGAGAACGCGGAACCCTTTAGCCAGGGAGCCAACGGTGCTCTTCTTATCGAGTTTTCTTTCAGCCACTGCATTTCCTTTACTTTCTATCTTTGTTGCCATCTCGCTTCTTCTCTTTTTCGGATTGCGAAAATCTTTTCGAAATAAAAATAACGTTAATTGATGATTCAGGTCAAGCATTATTATTTCGATCATTTATCCCGACTCATAACTCCACCTCCTTTCATATTTTTTATTTCATTCAACACGCTGTTATACTTAGACTCTTCCCTCCTCAAATCATCACACCAAGAATAAAACTTTTTTTCTCGACGGCTAAAAAGTGGGGCGGCGCCGGTTTTCTTGGACACTGAATTGGGGTAAAGTCCCCGTGTCCAAGGAGAGTGATAATGACCAAACAGAACCAGAACGAAACTGTTACAGGGCCGCTGGCCAAAGGGCAGCGTTGGAGTGCTGCCCGCAAGCGTGAAGTGGTTCTGCGTCTGCTGCGGGGCGAATCCGTTGATGCGCTGTCCCGCGAGCTGAGCATTGAAATCTACCGCCTGGAGCAGTGGCGGGAGAGCGCGTTGTTCGGAATCGATGAGTCGCTGAAAAAGCGTCAGAACGATCCCGTCCAGGCTGAACTCAACCAGGCCATGCGCCGGATTGGCGAGTTGACCATGGAGAACGAGTTGCTTTGGGAACGGGTTAAAAAACCCGGCCCTTTAGCCAAACGGAGGTCGTCGAAATGAGCCAAACGATCTCCCCGGGCACTGACAAGCCTTATGGTGTCCAGCGCGTTTGTACGATCTGGGAGCAGGCTCGCTCATCGTTCTACCATGCCTCGCTCTCGGTGTTGCCAACGACTCCCAAGCGTCGAGGGCCGAAGCCATTGATCAGTGACGAGCCCCTGTTAGCTTTGATCCGCGACGACCTGGCTGCCTCACCGTTTACGGGAGAAGGACACCGCAAGGTCTGGGGGCGGCTGCGGTTCCGTGATGGGCACCGGGTATCGCGCAAACGGGTTCTTCGGCTCATGCGTGAGAATCATCTGCTTTCACCGCACCGGGGTCGTCCCAAAGCCGCCAAGGCCCATGACGGCAAGATCATCACCCTGGCCCCCAACCTGATGTGGGGCACCGATGGCACCCGTGTCTTCACTCTTGACGAGGGCTGGGTCTGGATCTTTACCGCCGTGGAGCATTGGAACGCCGAGTGTGTCGGTTGGCACGTGTGCAAGACCGGCGACCGTTATGCCGCCCTTCAACCGCGGTCCATGGCCCTGGACCGCCTTTACGGCAGCGTAGAGAAAGGCATTGCCCGAGGGCTCTCCCTACGTATGGACCACGGCACCCAGTACCTCTCAGACCATTTTCAGAACCAGATCAAATTCTGGGGGATCACTCCCAGCTTTGCCTTCGTTGCCGAGCCTCAGACCAATGGAGTTTCTGAACGTTTCAATCGTACTTTGAAAGAGCAAGCTATCTACGGCCAGATTTTCCGGACCGTCGATGATGTCCGCGAAGCCGTGAAAACCTTCGTGGAGCTTTACAACAACGAATGGCGTGTCGAGAAAAATGGCTTCCGGTCGCCAGACGAAATCCGTCAGGCGGCATAATCTAAACTTGTGTCCAAGGAACCGGTTCCGCTACAAACATACATTACCGTAATGAAAGTTTTTTTGTTAACTTAGCCTTTATCTGCCTAACCTATACTAGACATGCTTTTGAAACGCCAAAACTGACAGTCATAAAAATCAACCAAAGGGACTTGTTATGCAAAGTTTTGACATTGTTACATTACGGGTATTTCTTGCGGTAGCGCGCTTAGGATCCATCGGTGCTGCTGCACGACATGAACACATTGCGACCTCGGCAGCATCGCGACGCATCAGTGACCTGGAAGAAAATCTCGATACCATCCTCATCTCACGTACACCGGCCGGAGTTAGCCTGACTCCAGCAGGCGTCGCCTTTACCCATCATTGCGAGAAGCTGCTTAAAAAATATTCCGATATCAGAGCCGACCTGAAACGTTTTTCCGAAGGGCAAGTCGGCCATTTTCGCATTGCCGCAATTCCTTGTACCATGGGCGAAACCCTGCCGCTGAAAATCGCTCAATTTAAAAAAGCATTCCCTTCGGTCCACATTACTGTGCAGGAAATTTTTTCCACCGACGGCCCACGTTTTTTACGTGAGGATCTGGCCGACCTGATTATCGTCTATAACACAGGGAATCTTGGTGACTATGAAATGCAACTCTACAAAGAGGACCCCATCTATGTCATTGGCCGACGCGACCATCCCTTGTTTGTCGATTATCAGGAGGGGACCCCAATCCCTTATAAAGACACTCTCGGTCATGAACAGATTTCCCTGCATGAAGGCGGCTGGCTTGATGAACTGATTAGCAATGCCAGTCGCAAAGAAGGGCAAATGCGCAGCCACGACACCAAAGTCATGCGCGAGAACACCCTCATCCGTTGCATTGAAGCAGGTCTGGGAATTGGCTATTTCGGCGTATACGACCTACTGCCGATATTACAAAATCATAATTTGGCCGCAGCCCCTCTTGCCGATGACTGGGCCGCACGCAACATCGTCTGTGCCTATTCAAAAGGACAGGCGAACTCTCCGATTACCACAGCTTTTCTGCAGAGTCTTTTTGAGGGGAAAAGCGCTGATAAATAAAGTCACCGGATGCTCTTACAGGTACCCGTAATTGGTTCAGCAGTTGAGATGCAGAGACATTCCCCTTCCCCACGTCCCTAGCGACGACAGGTTGGCGAATGGGATGATTTGAGCTACTGCTGAATAAATAATTCAAGCTGGCTGATAGCCGCTTGCTGGTTCCCAAAACACCAGTGCTGAGTGTTTCCTTAACTCGTTTCCAATCTGAAAACTTAGCTGTTGCCCTTAGGAGTTTCCGGATAGCAACTAACTACAGAAATGCACGAAACCTTCTGGAAGACAGCCTCTATGCACTGTAACATGATTTCGGGTTAGAACTATCAAGCCCCTTGCATTATCCAGCCCTATCTATTATTATTACCAGATTGGTAACAATTAAAACCGAGTTGGTCCGACACTCCACTCCCTCCGCCGTTGGACGTAAAGGAGTTGATTATGGATCTTTATCAATATGCACGGAAAACCGAACAAAGCGGGGCCGAATTTTATCAGCAGATGGCTGGACAGGTTTCAAAAGAGGGACTGAAAAGAGTTTTCAGTCTGATGGCTTCAGAAGAAGAAGCTTTGCTTGCCATGCTGACCAGGTTTAAAAAGAACTACCCTGAAATCAGTAACATGTCGAGCCGTGATCTGAATGAAGATTCAATTGTCTTCGATTCCATCTGCGACAACGGAGCATGCGACCTGATCGAATCTAATCTGGACGCCTATCAGCTGGCAATTCGCGCCAAAAAGAATCTGGTTAAGCAATACCACGATGCTGCTGATCACGAAGAAGATGCGGATACCAGAAAAATGCTGACCTGGCTGGCTGCCCTTGAGCAGCATAAGCTGCGTGAAATCGAACACATGTACGATTTTGTCAATGCCCCTAACTTGAGCCTGGAGTGGGCGGAATTCAGCAACCTGGATGAGTTTTACAATTTCGGTTACTACGAAGATCTGCGCAAAGGAGATCTGGAGCTCTGATCATCCCTGTCATTCCGCCATTGCCATCCGGACACCCCGGATGGCAGCATGCAGGTATTATACGAAACCCTCCAGCAACCATTCCTGATTTTTTGCTCCCCTTTTATAACGTTACATTTGCAAGAGCTTCTCAAATTAGTCCCCTTATAGCTCAAAAGCCCTCTCAGAAAACTGGGAGGGCTTTTGATTATTGACTTACCTTGCAGCATTTTTACTGGCGAATCCCCACTTCAGAAACAGTGTGAAAAATTCTTTATCAACACCGGTAGGCGCTATTTCTTCACCTCTATTTTAGCCAACTTCTCGTAGTATCGAATGATGGCGCCATGGTCCAGATGATCCATTCCGTCTACTTTGAGAGCCTGCATAATTTCCAAAGCTGACGCAGCCAGCGGTAAAGGAGCTCCGACCTCATGAGCTGTCTTCAGCACATTGGTAAGGTCCTTCATGTGGTGAAAGATTCTCATGCCCGGTTGGAAATTACGCTCCATAATATTTGGAGCTTTGGCATCCAGCACCGCGCTACCAGCGAGCCCACCACGAATAGCCTGGAAAACCAGTTCAGGTTCAACCCCGGCCTTGGTGGCCATAACCAACGCTTCAGACATCGCGGTAATATTTAACGCAACAATAATCTGGTTGGCTAATTTGGCAATATTTCCAGCCCCGATATCACCGGTACGGACAACCGATGCACCCATTGTTTTTAAAATGTCATAACACTTGTCAAACACTTCCTGCTTACCACCGACCATAATCGACAGGGTACCATCAACCGCCTTTGGCAGCCCGCCGCTGACCGGAGCATCAAGCATTTCGACATCTTTTTTTGCCAGAGCAGCAGCAACTTTCTTGCTGACCCGTGGTTCGATTGAACTCATATCGATCACAATACTGCCGGGTCGCACGCCATCAAGAATACCGTCCGTTCCTAAAGCGACTTCTTCTACGTCCGGAGAATTGCGCAGCATAATAAAAATAATATCGGTCTTCTGTGCGACAGCCTTGGGGCTCATCGCAACCTTTGCACCCATACCAACCAGTTCATCAGTCTTGTCAACATCAAGATCCATAACCACCAGGTTGTAGCCGCCGTTAATCAGGTTTTTGCACATGGGTTTTCCCATGATACCTAATCCGATAAATCCAATGTTCATTCGTTCTCTCCTGTGTTAGACGTCCTCTTTGAGATTTCTTTTAGCTTACATGAATTTTATCAAGAATCCTAGAACCGTAATGCAGGCAGAAAATTCCGACAGCTTCTCGTCCCGAGCCCCGTCCTCAATGCGGGACCACCCTAGCCTCGTGCTTAAAAACGCGAAAAGCCCCTGCAATCGATGGAAGGCAGGGGCTTTTCTGCTTTATTCTGGCGTTTTCGATGTTTGCCAATAATTGTGAAGTGAATGTTTTATTACCGCACCATACAGGGCTTTTTACTGTCAAATTTCCAATCTTGAATAAGATACTGCCCGTCCTGCCAGATCCAGTGCGTATCCATAGCAGTAATATTACCAGGAGCTGCCGCTGCACAGTGGGTAAACATGTCCATCGACACACATTGGATCTGGCAGGACGGTCAATACTTGACGAAAAATCCTCTTCAGATTAAAAACTGTCTGGTAGATGTCCCACAGCAGGGCGGACTCGGCATAGAACTTGACATGGACGAGATCATGAAAGCCAATGAGCTCTACCTGACCAAAGGGCTCGGTGCACGTGACGACTCCATTGCCATGCAATACCTGATCCCGAACTGGAAGTTTGACAATAAGAAGCCCTGCCTGGTTCGCTGATACATTGCGACCAGTCACCCTTCAAGGACTTTAAGCAGGTGTTTTGCTCAGCGAATCTTCCAAGGAAGACAAAACACTATCTACCTTGAAGATTGATTAGACCTAACAACAAGGAGCGAATCATGAAAATCGGATTTATCGGACTTGGCATCATGGGAAAACCCATGAGCAAGAACCTGATCAAGGCAGGTTACGACCTGGTCGTCTGTGACTTGAACCCCGCAGCCGTTGCAGCCGTTGTTGCCGCTGGCGCAGCCAGCGCCCCAAGCGCGAAAGCTGTTGCAGAAGTTGCTGACGTCATCATCACCATGCTCCCCAACGCACCCCAGGTCAAAGCCGTTGTACTGGGCGCCGATGGTGTTCTCGAAGGGGCCAAGCCGGGCAGTGTTGTCATCGACATGAGCTCCATCGCTCCGCTCGCCAGCCAGGAAGTGGCTGCCAAACTGGCGAAAAAAGAGGTCGCCATGCTTGACGCTCCGGTCTCAGGCGGCGAACCGAAAGCCATCGATGGCACCCTGTCGGTTATGGTCGGGGGCGAGAAAGAGGTTTTTGACAGGTATTACGATATCATGAAAGCCATGGCCGGTTCCGTTGTCTACACCGGAAAAATTGGTGCCGGCAACGTCACCAAGCTCGCCAATCAGATGATCGTTGCCATCAACATCGCGGCCATGAGCGAAGCCCTGGTGCTGGCCACCAAGGCCGGTGTCGAACCTGACCTGGTCTATCAGGCCATTCGTGGCGGTTTGGCCGGCAGCACCGTCCTTGACGCTAAAGCGCCCCTGGTCATGGATCGCAAATTTGATCCGGGTTTCCGCATCAGCCTGCATATCAAAGACCTGGCTAACGCTCTTGACACCGCTCATGAAGTTGGTGTACCGGTACAGATGACAGCAGCCGTCATGGAGATGATGCAAGCCATGAAAATTGACGACATGGACGGCCTCGATCACGGCGCCCTGATCCGTCACTACGAGAAACTTGCCCGGGTTGAAGTCAAGCGCTAAGCAAACCAAGGCGTTTTCATAAGTAAGCTGGCGAGGGCAGTAACCACAGTTCTCGCCAGCTTCATCTTGGAATCTACCCCACTTTCCTTTTAACGATGGCTACCATTCCTCTGCTCTGACCTCGGTGTTGGTGGCTGCGATGCCCTTGCGGCATGACCGCCAACCCCAGCCCCGGCAACAAAAAGGGCGTGCTGGCCAATGTTGTTGAAAAAATCCTTAGTTCCATTGCCAAATCCGGACAATCACAGATTGTCGATGTGTTAAGCCCAGGTGAGCGGGTACGTGAAAAAGGGCTGGCCTTTGCCGCAACGCCGAACAGATTGCCACTGGAGAGAAAAACCTTGAAGAAACCGGCTGGGAACTGTTCAAGCTGATCCTGGCTGTTGCCAGCGGTGACATTGAAACCAATTCCGACAAATTGGGTTTGCACAATGACCTCGCCGTTTTCAACCCCGCTCCTGTGACCTGATAGTTTAGGTGTCGGCCTCGACGCAGTATGCCGTCTCTTTCTGATTAACGTCCTGGCAAGAGGCGGATTTATTGTTTTTTTCATTAAAAAATCCACAAATATTTGACGAAACCAGACGATCCTCCTATTATTGTTTGTTCATATATGCTGGAGGTTCTTTCTGTGCTGCGTGCATTCTTTTTCTACCTGATTTTTTTCCCCTGGACATTTATCGCAATTCTGATTTCCATTGGTTGTGCAATTATTCGTGGGCAGCAGAGTGCCCATAACTTCGGTATTTTCTGGGGTAAAAGCTGCCTCACTATTGCAGGCCTGAAATTAAAAATAACCGGTACCGAAAATCTACCCTCTCACGGTCCGGTCATTTATGCTTCCAATCACCAGAGTAATTTCGATATTCCGATTATGTATGCAGGCCTGCCTATTCAGTTTCGCTGGCTGGCCAAACAGGAACTGTTCGACATTCCGTTTTTCGGGGCGGCCATGAAACATTCAGGATATATTCCCATCGATCGTTCTAACCGAAGAAAATCGATGGAAAGTTTTGAACTGGCTGCGCATAAGGTTAAAGACGGAACATCTGTTATCATCTTTCCAGAAGGAACCCGTACGCCTGATGGTAATGTCCAGCCCTTTAAAAAAGGCGCGCTGCTGTTAGCTGCCAAGGCTCATGTTCCGGTGGTACCCATAACAATCAAAGGCAGCTATCAGGTCCAGTCAAAAAACAGTCTTAAAATTCATCCGGGTCCCATAGAACTGGTCATCTCACCTCCCCTTGACACAACAGAAATGAAAACCAGGGATATTGAGGCCTTGAATGAGAAAATTCATACAACAATCGCTACGAATCTGAAGGAGCCGGTTCGGCATGACTGAAGTCGGGATGGAAAAATTACGCCTGCTGCCCTTTGGCGGACTGGGTGAAATCGGCATGAACATGATGGGGATCGAGTATAACGGCAAGATCCTGCTCATTGATTGTGGCCTGATGTTTCCAGAAGCTTATATGTTCGGTATCGACCTGGTCCTGCCCGACATCAGCCTGCTTGAAGAACGGCAACAGGATATCGTCGGCCTGGTTCTGACCCATGGTCATGAGGATCATATCGGCGCCCTGCCTTTTTTATGGCGCCAGCTTGGACAACCAGTTGTCTATGGGACGACACTGACCTTGGGATTACTGCGCAGCAAACTGAAAGAATTTGAACTCGATCGCGAGATCACCTTTGAGACACTGGCCCCCCGAGTAACACTCTCCCTGCCCCCCTTTGACATTGAACCGTATCGCGCTGCTCACTCCATTGTCGATGGAGTCGGACTGATTATCAATACTCCCGTCGGCCGGATCATCCACACTGGCGACTTCAAAATCGACCCAACTCCTGTTGATGGACAGAACACCGACCTGGCGCGCCTGGCGGAAGTGGGCGATGAAGGCGTTCTGCTGCTCATGGCCGATTCCACTAATGTCGAAAATGAGGGGTACACATTGTCTGAACGGACGGTCGGCAAAGTTCTGGATGAACTGATTCCAACCTGTCCGAAACGAGTTATCGTTGCGACCTTTTCTTCCAACATCCACCGTATTCAACAGATTGCGGACAGCGCCCTGCTGGCCGGTCGCAAGATTCTGGTCAATGGCCGCAGCATGATTAACAACATTTCCATCGCCCGTCAACTTGGCTATCTGCGCATTGCGGACGAACAGTTTATCGAATTACGGGATTTGCGCGAACTGCCTCCCGAGCAGGTGCTGATCATCACGACCGGCAGTCAGGGGGAACCCTTAAGTGCTCTAATGCGCATTGCCACCGGTGATCATAAACAGATTGAACTGGAGCAGAATGACACGGTCATCCTGTCTTCCAAATTTATTCCCGGCAATGAAAAAGCCATCAGCGATCTGATTAATAATCTCTACCGCCGCGGAGCCGAAGTATTTTATGAAAAAACCAGTGAAATCCACGTATCAGGCCACGCCAGCCAAGAGGAGCTGAAACTCATCCATAGTCTGGTTAAACCACGCTATTTTGTTCCAATACACGGTGAATACAGGCATCTGGTCAAGCATACCCAGCTTGCGGTCGCCATGGGCCTTCCCCGCGAGAATACTCTGGTCATAGAGAATGGACAGAGCCTCGTGGTCGGTCCCGATTATTTTGCCAAGGGGGAATCGTTTGAAAGTGGCAGGGTTTTCGTTGACGGCAAAGGGGTTGGTGATGTCGGCAGCATGGAGCTGCGTGATCGCCGTCATCTGGCTAACCATGGGATGGTCATCGTCATGCTGGCGGTAAACCAGTCAACCGGTGCCATTGTTCACGGCCCGGATATCTTCACCAAAGGCTTTATCCCTGAAGAAGCGCAAGAGAGTGAAGTCCTGCTCGAGGACGCCCGGCTTGCCGTTTGTAATGTTCTTGACGAATTCAGCATCGAAATCATCAGTGACTGGGAAGAACTGCGTGTCGAAGTGCGTAAAGCCCTGCGCCGCCTGTTTAACAAGCGCATGGCGCGCAGACCCTTGATTTTACCTGTCATTCTTGAACTCTAACAATGAAAAGTGACTATGAGTAAGAAAAAAGATACAGCGGACGCTCCCGCCGACAACCATATGCACAAAGAGATCCTCGGTCTGATCTGGCTGGCCCTCGGTATATTTCTGCTGATCTGCCTGCTCAGTTACAGCAGCAAGGATCCGTCTTTCAACAACAACCTCAATCCGAAACAGATCAACAACCTGGTCGGGGTTTTCGGCTCACACCTGTCCGATCTGCTCTATCAGTGTTTTGGTCTGACGGCACTGCTGTGGCCAGCTGGCTGCCTGCATCTGGCCTGGCGCTGGCTGAAATTTAAAGAGGTCCGCTTCCGTCTGGCACGTCTGATTGCCTTTCTACTGCTCCAGGTATCACTTGGCGGGCTGCTGGCATTGGAATTATCCAAAGTCAATATTTTTGGCAGTTATATCAACGAAGCCGGGGGGGCTGTCGGGCGTATTCTCGTACAGTTGCTGGCCCGTTATCTTAATATTGGCGGCGCCGCAATTATCCTCAGTGTTTTCTTTCTGGTCGCCCTGATCCTGTCCACCCGCTTCTCTCTGGTGCTGTTTATCGATGGTATTCTCGAACGTTTCGGTCGGCGTCTTGAGTTGCGCCACGAAGCCAAACAGGCCAAAACCGAGTTGCGTCAAAAAGAAAAGAAACAGATCGAAATAAAAGCGCCCCCCATTAGCGAAGAACCCAAACGCATTACTGAGATAAAAACCCTGAAACCGAAAAAGAAAAGCAAAGCGGCTGAAGAGGTCAATCAGGAAACCTTTTCGTTTCTTGACGCCAGTGGAACCTATCATATGCCGGGTATTACGCTCCTTGACCATGATGGTGGCGAACCGAAACCGATTGATCGCGACAGCCTGACCATGGCCGCCCGCATGCTTGAGAAAAAACTGCTCGACTTCGGTGTTGAGGGGGATGTTGTTGAAGTCAAACCCGGTCCGGTTGTCACCATGTATGAGTTTGCCCCGGCCCCAGGAGTAAAGGTCAACAAGATATCCAACCTTCAGGATGACCTGGCCATGGCCCTGCAGGCCGTTTCAATCCGTATCGTCGCCCCGATTCCCGGGCGTGGTGTTGTCGGTATTGAGATCCCCAACAAGGACCGCGAAACCGTTTACCTCAAGGAAATCATCGACTCGGACGACTTTCAGCGTAACGGCGGCAAACTGCCCATGGCGCTGGGGAAAGATATTTTTGGTCAGGTCGTTTGTTCCGATCTGGCAAAAATGCCTCACCTGCTGGTGGCCGGTTCAACCGGCAGCGGTAAATCGGTGTCCATCAACACCATGATCCTGTCGCTGCTTTACCGTGGTACACCCGAAGATGTGCGCCTGATCATGATTGACCCGAAAATGTTGGAACTCTCCATTTATGAGGGGATACCGCACCTGCTGCTGCCGGTTGTGACCAATCCTAAGAAAGCGTCCCTGGCACTGGCCTGGGCGGTGCGCGAAATGGAGCGCCGCTACAAACTGATGGCCGACAAAAGCGTCCGCAATATCGACGGCTACAATCGCAAACTCGCTAAAGAGCAAAAAGAGGCCGAAGATCTGCCACCGGTACCGGAAAGCGAAGAACTTCTCGATGATGCCTTTGCCGACATGCCACTGCCAGTGCCAGAACCGGAAGAAGTCCTGGAACACGGTCATCTGCCCTACATTGTCGTTATCGTCGACGAACTTGCCGACCTGATGATGGTCGCCGGTCGGGAGATTGAGGAGTCGATTGCCCGCCTTGCCCAGATGGCCCGTGCCGCTGGCATTCATTTGATTCTCGCTACTCAGCGGCCAAGTGTTGACGTTATCACCGGTCTGATTAAAGCCAACTTTCCAACGCGGATTTCCTTTAAGGTATTCTCGCGAACCGATTCTCGAACCATCCTTGATTCCATGGGTGCTGAAGCCCTGCTTGGCATGGGAGACATGCTTTTCCTCCCCCCTGGCGTCGGTTATCTGCAACGGGTTCACGGTGCATTTGTCTCTGAGCTTGAAGTACAGCGGGTCGTCGATTTTCTCTCCAAACAGGGACAACCGGAATATGACAAGACTATTCTACAGGCGCCGCCCGCCTCAGGTAGTGAAAATGGTGAAGAAGAAGAGTACGATGAACGCTGGGACGAAGCTCTGAAAATTGTTACCGATACTCGCCAGGCTTCTATCTCTATGCTGCAGAGAAGACTGCGGGTCGGCTATAATCGCGCGGCGCGGATGATCGAACGGATGGAAATGGAAGGAATTGTCGGACCTTCCGATGGTAGTGGCAAACCACGCGAAGTCCTGGCCCGAAAAATTGAATAACCACCCATTTTTTGCCACGTAATCACAAAAAGACAAGTCAGTCCGAAATATTTCGACTGACTTGTCTTTTTGTTTTTCCAATCCTACCCTTATCAGATTCCATTATTGCACTAAAGACAACGTCTCAATATCATTAATTATTAACAGAACGACCTTTCTTTCGCCAACAATACATGACGCATAAACTCAGGTTTTTCAATAGGTTAAACTTCTTTTCCGGCATAGATTTCTATTGCATACAGGCTATACTTAAGATACCCTCGCACAATATGTGATTTTATGTTCCATATATTAAGGGGATTGCATGTTCCGGCGCTACTTCGCACCTTTCCATCTCCCGGATCCCCATCAATGACAAACCGTCTTACACACACCGGAAAACGCAAAGGTTCCGGTATTCTGTCACTATGAACTGCATGGGAGAATCAAGTATGAGAAAGATGTCTGCAACTATTGGCCTCGCTCTTCTTGCTCTGTTGTGGGCAGGAACAGCTCTTGCTACGGATCATTCCTTCATCGAAGGACCTATCAACAGTGGACCTGAAGCAACCAAAACCTGTCTGGAATGTCATGAGAATGCTGCTGATCACATTATGAAAACCAGTCATTGGACCTGGGACGCGGAACAAACCATCAATGGCATGCAGGTGAAACGTGGCAAAGTGAACGCAGTTAACAACTTCTGTGTTGGCATTCGTTCCAATGAAGCGCGCTGTACCAGTTGCCATATTGGCTATGGCTGGAAAGACAGCAGCTTCGACCTGACGGACAGTTCAAAAGTTGATTGCCTGGTCTGTCACGACACCACTGGAAGCTACAAAAAAACTCCGACTGATGCCGGCATGCCTGATCCTGTCGTCGATCTTCTGTATGTGGCCCGCAATGTTGGTGCCTCCTCACGCCAGACCTGTGGAACCTGCCACTTCTTTGGCGGCGGCGGTGATGCCGTTAAACACGGGGATCTCGACTCCAGCATGGATTTCCCGGACAGAAATATCGACGTGCATATGAATGCTGATGGCAATAACTTCAGTTGTTCAAACTGTCACCAGACAACTGATCACAATATTACCGGCAATGCTATGGTTGTCTCCCCGAAAGGGGAAAATCACATTGGCTGCACCGGCTGTCATGGTGCCGATGTACATAGCGAATCAATCCTCAACGCTCATACCGACACGGTCGCCTGCCAGACCTGTCACATCCCAACTTTCGCCAAACAGATTCCGACCAAAACGTCGTGGGACTGGTCCACGGCCGGTCAGAATATCAAGGCCGAAAAGGATAAATACGGCAAGCCGAATTACATGAAGAAAAAAGGAAACTTCACTTGGGGTAAAAATATTGTCCCGGCCTACTCCTGGTACAATGGCACCGCAGGTGCTTATCAGCTTGGTGACACCATTGACCCAGGTAAAGTAACGCCGCTGAGCTACCCAATCGGGGATCGTAGCGATAAGGAGTCCAAAATATATCCGTTTAAAATCCATACCGGCAAACAGATTTACGACACCAAAAACATGTACTTCCTCGTACCAAAAGTTTTTGGAAAAGGCGGCTACTGGGCAACCTTCGATTGGAAGGCTGCGGCAGAAATGGGATCAAAGGCCAACAACCTTGACTTCAGTGGTGAATTTGGGTTTGCTCCAACCGTCATGTACTGGCGCATCAACCACATGGTATCACCAAAAGAGCAGGCTCTCGGCTGTCTCGACTGCCACGGTGACAACGGACGCCTGGATTGGCAGCGCCTTGGCTATAAAGGGGACCCACTTAAACATCCTGAATATGCAAGAACCAGATAACTCCTGCCGAAAGCGAGTCTGACCGTTCCGCGAACGATTGTCGAAACGGTCAGACTCATGGGTTGTCTCAGATTCAAATTCTTTCTCACCAAGAATCTTCCGTTTTCAACACATCACACGCGATATTCCACCACGCGATATTCCACAAACTGAGACTTTGCTCTTGTCTCGGTAATTTCCAATGACTATGATACCGATCATAATGTTTCTTAACCATTGCCATGAAAGCATTCTTTTTCAATGAATGATAATCAGGATATACTATCTGCTCCAATCCCAAGTAAAAGCTACGACTTGCGTATTTTTCAGGCCTTACGCAGAATTATCAGAGCGATTGACATTCATTCACATAAGCTGGCGACTCAGTATAAGATAACCGGACCACAGTTATCCTGCCTGCTGGCCTTAGAAGAACAAGGCACTCTGACCAGCGCCAATCTTGCCAAGAAAGTTCACTTGAGTCCCAGCACTGTGGTTGGAATCATCGATCGTCTTGAAGAAAAAAAACTGGCGACCCGTAAACGCGCCAGCCTGGACCGACGCCAGGTACATATCTCTATCACCCCAGCCGGAGAACAATTGTTAGCCTCTTCGCCATCGTTACTGGAAGACTCATTATCCTCAGCTCTCTCGGCGCTACCGGAAACAGAACAAATTGCGATGACCATGGCAATCGAAAAGCTCGTCGATCTGCTTGAAGCTCGGGATATAGGTGCTGCCCCTATGCTCGAAACCGGATCCCTGACCTCTGATCAATAGCTTCACAAACGACGACTTCGCCTTCTTTCCATCTGGTTTCCCAGCCCTTCGTCAATTGTTATCAACCGTGCATCACGGTGACTTCCCAGCGAACCTGACAGTTTCTGACACCATATCGATTTATTTTTCTAAGGCCAAGTTCCCGTAAATTGCCAAGCGCAGCAGGCACTATCCGCTGATGTTTTTACAAAACCTTGACCAGGTAAACTATTTTTGCAATAATTATTCGTGTACCAATCATTTCACTTCCACAAACAAGTCTTCCTTAAACTATGATACTCAGCATTATCAAGATCACTGCGTTATCGACCTTTCGTTCCTGGCCACCAAAGGACAGGAGCATTTAATAGCCTCTTGAACTCTGACGGCAAATAATCCCCTCTTTTATGTGCAGACTATCTCTAATGAATAAGGACAAGAAATGAATTATTTTTCCAACACTCAACATCAAATTGCCGAGCATCTGAGTCATGACGACACCTTTAATGCCATCAGGTGGACAGACTGGAAATGGCAACTGAAAAATTCAATCACCTCCGTTGAAATGGTCGAAAAGTTACTGAATATTCAACTTGATACTGAGGAAAGAAGAAACGTCGAGCTAACCCTGAAAAAATTCCCATTACGGATAACTCCCTACTATCTTTCATTGATTAATCGCGATGATTTCCATAACGATCCGGTTTTCAGACAGGCCTTTCCCGACCCACAGGAACTTGAAATCGAGAAATGTGACATGGCCGATCCGCTAGCGGAGGAAGATGACAGCCCGGTCCCCGGCATCACTCACCGCTACCCGGACAGGGTTCTGTTCCATGTCAGTAATGTCTGTGCTATGTACTGCAGACACTGCACACGTAAACGCAAAGTCGGGGATATTGACTCCATTCCTGATCGCAGTCAGTTGCAACAAGGGCTGGAATATATCCGCAACACACCGTCGATCAGAGATGTCCTGCTATCCGGGGGGGATCCATTGATGCTTAATGATGACTACCTTGACTGGTTGTTAACGGAACTTGACAGTATCGAACATGTTCAGGTTGTCCGCATCGGATCTCGAATGCCGGTTGTCTTACCGTATCGAATCACCGATGATCTGGTTGCTATACTTAAAAAGCATCATCCCATCTGGCTCAATACTCATTTTAATCATCCTCGGGAAATGACCAAATCTTCACGTCTGGCGTTACGTAAATTGGCTGATGCAGGTGTTCCATTAGGTAACCAATCTGTACTACTGGCAGGAATCAATGATTGCCAACGGATTATCAAAGCCTTGGTCCACAAGTTGGTGGCCAATCGGGTTCGACCCTACTACCTGTATCAGTGCGATTTATCTGAGGGCTTGTCCCATTTCCGCACCCCGGTAGGCAAAGGGATCGAAATCATGGAGAGCCTTATCGGCCATACCAGCGGATTTTCCGTCCCCACCTACGTGATTGATGCCCCAGGAGGGGGAGGCAAGATACCGTTGACACCGAATTACTTGATTTCCCTTTCAACAAACAAGGTTGTTCTGCGCAATTACGAAGGTGTTATTACCACCTATCAGGAGCCGGAAAGCTACGAAACCAAATTTTGTGATCGCAAATGTGATCACTGTAACCTTCAGCTGATGCTGGAAGACAGCTCCGAATGGGACACCACCGGTATTGAAAGGCTGCTGTCAGACCATGACCATGTTATCAGTCTGACCCCGGCAGAGAACCAGCGTATGGAGCGTCGCGATGAATCATGATCAGATTCAAAAGATAGGTAATTCTCTTATTCAACATGGTCATGCGAATGATCGGATCTACCTGATGAAACTGGCACAAAATGATGTTTCGGGTATTATTCCAAAGTTAACGCAGCTCGCCCAAAATCAGGGCTATAGCAAAATCTTTGCTAAAATTCCTGCTTACGCTAAAGATCATTTTCTCCAAAACGGCTTTCAGGTTGAAGCCTCTGTCCCCCGTTTTTATCAGGCACAAGAAGCAGCTTATTTTATGGGCCGATATTTTCACCCTCAACGTCAAAATGAGGAGCAAAAAAACCGTATCAATAATGTTCTTAAAGAAGCCCGCCTCAAAGCCGATTCTACTCCTGCTGCGCAACCATCGGCAGGGCTATCCTGCCGCCTGGCTGAAGCGCCGGACTGTACACAGATGGCACAGCTTTACCAGAAAGTATTTTCGAGCTATCCGTTTCCTATCCACGACCCGGCTTATTTGCTGAAGACTATGGCTGACAATGTCATCTATGCAGGAGTCTGGCTAAAAGATGAATTGTTGGCTCTGGCTTCAGCCGAAATTGATCATCAGGGGAAAAATGCAGAAATGACCGACTTTGCCACTCAACCGGATTGTCAAGGTCAGGGGTTGGCGAATACCCTCATGACCTATCTCGAAAAGGAGATGATTCATCACTCCATTATTACCTGCTACACAATTGCCAGGGCGATCTCTTATGGAATGAATATCTGCTTTTCCCGCAATGGTTATCGGTATAGTGGAACGCTGACAAAAAACACCCAGATTTCGGGTGCTCTTGAAAGTATGAATGTCTGGTACAAACATCTTTAACGGGGCTCTAATGTTCCACCGCTTCTCTTCTGCCAAGGCATCACAAAACCAGACCGCATATGCGGTCTGGCTCAGCCAAGTATCCTCTTTTGCCAACCACGTTATTTCTCCAATAGATAAGAAACTTGACAGGATTTAAATGCTGGTGTTCAATTGATATATAACCAGACTTTTTATGAACATGCTTAAATATCTGAACACTTATTGACCAGACAAGGACTCCCATGCCACGTAAAGCACTCCTTGAAGACGAACAGATCATTCGGGAATGTGTTAAGACTCTAGGAAGTATCCCCGGAGCCAAAACGGAGTTTATGGTACAAAAAGTCGGTGGCCCCTTTGCCGGGGTATTCCGCTTTTCGGGACCGTGGGGAGAGTATTATTACTACCTGAAGGTCGTCCCAAAACTGAGCCCGGCACTGACCGACCTGGTGATTCACCAGATCAAAACATCTCCGACTCCCAAAAATGCGCATCCGTTACTGCTCAGTCATTATATTTCGCCACAACTGGCCGCCAAGTTCAAAGCCAGCGGCATCGAATATGCTGATTGCGCCGGTAACCTGTTACTCAACCATCTGCCACTTTATGTGCATATCAGTGGTCAGAAACATGCCCCTAAAGCTCCGGGAGTTGACCGTTTATTCCGCACTGCCGGTCTCAAACTGATTTATGTCCTGCTGCGCAACCGCCTGACCGTTTCCGCCACCTACCGCATGCTGGCTGACGATGCCGGCATTGCATTAGGTGCGATTGGCAGCCTGTTTGGTGAGCTGGAAAAACGCGGCAATATTATTCTTGACGAAGCAAACAACCGAACATTGTGCCACATTGAAGAATTATTGCAGCGCTGGCAACTCGGCTATATTGAAACACTGCGCCCCCGCCTGCTTCTGCAGCGCTGCCGCCAGACCGCCGGGTTTCGGATCGATCAGATTCCAGGACAGATCAGAGAACTGAACAATGGCAAAGACATCCTGATTGGCGGTGAACTCGGAGCAAGCCTGATGACCAGTGGTTTCGCCCCCGACTCTGCAATTCTTTACCTGTCACCCGAGATTCAGTTAAAGACCATGCTTCAACTCCACCTGACCCCGGATGCCAGTGGCAATGTTATCTTGATTCAACCATTTGGCCGGCAGTGTCAGTGGAGCGGTCTGCAACCGGAAGGGCTGACATTAGCAGACCCACTGTTAACTTTTGCTGAACTTAAAGGTGGCAGTACCGACAACGTTGCGGAAAAACTCTATCGCCAATACTTGCGTCCCCGCTTCGATAGCTGAGTCAACTTGAGCGTTTTAATATGGCTTGGGGCAATGGCACTTCACCAATAATGGCAATTTTCTTGTTTGAATTAAGATCTTCTCTTGTTCATAAGCCTTGAAACTGTTAAATAAACAGTGGAAATTATTATCTGTTACATTCCTCGCCACGTATCAGCAGCACGATTTGGATTAGAATCATGCCCTTCGTTCCAGGAATTACCAATATACTCGATAGAACCGGTTTCCGTTTGCTGATTCTTGCCGTTCTGGTAGGCGTCGTTGCAGGCTGCGGAGCATTATTTTTCTATTTTGCCACCAACAGCCTGGAGCACCTCATGCTCGGTAAGGCTGCTAATTTCCATCCTCCCCTTGAAGGCGCCTCAGAAGATAATTTCAATTATTTCATAGACAGCCTGAGTACACACTATCGCTGGTTCCTGTTCCTGATTCCTGCCTTGGGGGGACTCTTTTCCGGATGGCTCGTTTATACCTATGCCCCTGAAGCTGAGGGGCACGGAACGGATGGAGCCCTTGAGGCCTTTCATCGCAGAGGGGGCATCATCCGAAGCCGGGTGCCGGTGATTAAATCCATTGCCTCAATCGTGACCATCGGTACCGGCGGTTCTGCCGGACGCGAAGGCCCCATCGCCCAGATCGGCGCCGGATTTGGTTCTTTTGTTGCTACTAAACTAGGGCTTTCGGTCAAGGACCGTAGAATTCTGCTGCTGGCCGGTATGGCTGCCGGAGTTGGTGCAACCTTTCGCTCTCCTCTTGGTGGAGCACTGTTTGCAGTTGAAGTACTCTATCGTGATCCGGAATTTGAACACGAAGGACTGATTCCCTGTATTATTTCTTCGATTATCGCCTATTCCCTGTTTGGAGCCGTAACCGGCTGGAAACCGCTGCTGGCGACACCCGATTTCAGCTTTGAAAGACCCTCCGAGCTACTTCTCTACCTTCTACTTGGAATTGTCTGTGCTCTTTTTGGCGTCTTTTATGTGAAGTTTTTTTACGGAATGCGGTCTCTGTTTCATAAGATTCCGGTTGCCAATCATTTAAAACCCGCGATCGGAGGCCTGCTTCTGGGCCTCATGGCCCTTTATGTCCCTCAGGTCCTCGGTTCCGGTTACGGCTGGGTACAGGCTGCCCTGTATGGAAAAATGGCCCTATGGGTTATGCTGCTGATCGCCATTGCGAAAGTGATTGCTACCAGTCTGACCATTTCCTCCGGAGGTTCAGGAGGGGTTTTTGCACCCAGCCTGGTCATAGGAGCGATGCTCGGGGGGACCTTCGGAGCCACAGCCGATCTGCTTTTTCCGGCCCTGGTTCAAGATCCACGTGCCTACGTGCTGGTCGGCATGGCTGGTTTTTTTGCCGGGGTAGCCAACGCCCCCATCGCGACACTGATCATGGTCAGCGAATTGACCGGAAATTACAGTTTGCTGGCCCCACTAATGCTGGTCTGTGTTGTCGCCATGCTGGTCATGCGTAAAAACACGATTTATGAAAAACAGGTGGCGAATCGCTTTCAATCACCTGCCCACATGGGGGATTTCGTTATCGATATTCTTGCCGGAATTAAAGTGGCGGACCTTGCCCCAAAAGGATTTACGCCGATGACCATTCCGGAATGGATGCCACTGCCGGAGATACTTAATCGTATCGCCTCCGCCAAAATGGTTTATTATCCGGTTATCAATAGCGATGGCCTGATGACCGGTATCTTCTCGATTAACGACATCCGCCGCATTCTCAATGAAGACATCCCCCCGACCCTGGTTATTGCCAATGACATAGCCATCCGCAATGTCATTACGGCCGCTCCCGAAGAGGATCTGACCTCGGTCATGAAGAAGCTGACGGAACAGAATCTGGAAGAGATTCCGGTTGTTGACAAACGTAATCCCGGTCGCATTCTCTATATGTTATCGCGTCGCACCCTGCTATCCCACTATGCTGAACGCCTCGAAAAGACCAAAGCCGCCTATAGCGAATAAATGTCCGCTTCCTGTCAATATCTATTGTCGGTTGATATCGGGCTACATACTGGCCTGGCCCTTTTTTCCTCCAATCAGGAACTGCTCTGGTACCGTTCCCATCATTTATCAACGCCCGCAAAACTGAAAAAATTGATAGCCTCCCTGCTACGCCAGACACCTCGTCCCAATTATATTTATCTGGAAGGCGGTGGCCAGCTGGTTGATATCTGGAAAAAAGAAGCTGAAAAGCTCTCCATTCCCACTCGCCAACTTCATGCCGATCAGTGGCGCAGGACATTATTTTACCGCCGCCAGCACTCCAATCGCAGCCAAGCAAAAAAAGAAGCGGAGATTACGGCACGCAAGGTCATTAATGCCTTAGGCGGAAAAAAACCGACCAGCCTCAGGCACGACACCGCAGAAGCCATTCTGATCGGTCTGTTTGCGCTGCTGGAACTCGGCTGGGTCCATGAATGGCCAGGACAGGAATTATCTCTTCATTCATAATGTCACAGTCAATTGCTCTAGAATATCGAACAGATATCGAACAAACATTAACTTTAGCCAATTAGCATTGACAAAGTATTTATTTTTTCATATATTAGACTTGATCTTTTTATAAGGAGGTCACTATGGCCCTGAGTGTTGAATCCAATTTATCTGCCCTGCAGGCATTTGAAAACAAGCAAAGCGTCAGCGCAAACAACATCGCTAACAGCGCGACAAAAGAATTCAAAAAATCGACAGCCCAAATCGAAGCGGGCCCGAATGGTTCAGTAACGTCTCGTGTTCAGCCCGTTTCCACACCTGGAGTTATGATCACAGCTGAAGACGGTTCGATGCAGGAACTGTCCAATGTTGATCTGGGAGAAGAGATAGTCAGCATGGTCTCCACTAAAAATGGCTACTCAGCCAACATTAAAGCATTACAGACAATGGATGAAATGGAAACATCAGCCCTCGATATTGTCGGTTGATTAGCTGACAAATTAAATCTGTATCAAAGGTCTCTACTACAGATAGAGACCTTTTCTTTTCTCTCATTATCAGATACACACTCCACGCAATCATTACAAAAATCTAACATTTTTCTTGACCTAACTCCTTTCGTTACCTAAAGTAACAAAACCTTAATTTGTACGCCCTAATACCCACCATCTGAAATAATTATTAACAACCCACAACCAGAAGAGCTTAAAACATGAAAAATTTAAAGATCAGGACAAAAATCTGGCTACTGGTATTGACCATCTCCCTATTTGCCCTTATCAGTATTTTTGCCGGACGCCAAGCCATCAATATCGTCAAGGACGAAGCTCTGACACAGGTTGACCAGGTCATGAACCAGGCCTATCAGGAACAACTCAAGTCATTAGTTGACAGCACCGCGCTGGCTATGGGAGCTGCCATCAGCGGTGAAACCGATGAGGCCGTTATCTTGAAAAAGTTACGCGATCTCAACAATCCGATTCGCTTTCTGGAAAACAGATCTGGGTACTTCTTCATTTACGACAAAAATGGCGTGTGCATGTCATTGCCACCGAAACAGGAACTGCAAGGTAAAAGCCTGATTGACATGAAAGATGAAAATGGTTTTTACCTGATCAAAGGACTCCTTGCCAGAGCCAATGAAGGTGGTGGTTTCGTCACCTATGTCTGGCCCAAACCCCCTAAAAACGATGTTGTACCCAAGCTCAGCTATGCACGCCTGATTCCCGGAACCAATTTAACAATTGGCACCGGTGTCTATATTGATGATATCGGTGCCAAACAGGCATTAATGGCAACAACAATGGATAGCAAAGTACAGCCGGTGCTGCTGTGGAGTGGCATTATCCTGGTTGGTTTATTTGTGATTCTGGTTATCCCGACGGTCGTTATTCTGACCCGTCAGATGGTCACACCGCTTCAACAGCTCAGAATAATTGCCGAAGAACTGGCACAGGGAAAGCTGGCAAAACGCTTTATCTGGGATAGCAAAGACGAAATCGGTACTCTGGCGGGTTCGTTAAATACGATGGCCGAACATCTTAACAAATATGCTGATGAGACCAGTAAAATCGCGGAAGGAGATCTGACTGTCAAAATAAAACCGGCTTCAGCTGATGATGTGTTAGGAAATGCACTCCTGAAAATGACCAATGAGCTGAAAGAACTGGTTCAGCAGGTTCAAAGTGCCAGCGACCAGATCACTGCAGGCAGTCAGCAAGTCGCAGACTCAAGCCAGTCCCTTTCCCAAGGGGCGACTCAATCAGCGGCAGCCCTTGAAGAAATCAGTGCCTCCATGGGTGAAATCGGCGCCCAGACTCAGCAAAGTGCGGATTACGCCAACCAAGCCAATCAGCTCTCGGGAGTGGCAAAATCATCCGCAGAAGTTGGCAACAATAAGATGGATGCCATGATTTCAGCCATGAATGACATTAACGATTCAGCACAGAACATCAGCAAAATTATCAAAGTTATCGATGAAATTGCCTTCCAGACGAATCTGTTGGCCCTTAATGCTGCCGTTGAAGCAGCCCGTGCAGGTCAACATGGTAAAGGCTTTGCCGTTGTTGCTGAAGAAGTCCGAAATCTGGCAGCCCGTAGTGCTAAAGCGGCAGAAGAAACAACGCAAATGATCCAGGGATCGGTAGAAAAATCACAGAGCGGTACTAAAATAGCGCAGGAAACATCCGATGCACTATCTGAAATCGTGTCTAATATATCCAAAGTCAGTGATCTGGTCAGTGAGATTGCCGCAGCAACCAGCGAACAAGCCCAAGGGATAGGTCAAATCAACCAGGGACTACAGCAAATCGATTCGACGATTCAGCAGAACACCGCATCTGCAGAAGAGAGCGCGGCAACCAGCGAGGAACTGTCAAGCCAGGCCAGCTACCTGCGTGAAATGCTTTATCGCTTTAAAGTAAATTCTGAACCAGCAAACTCAACAAAATATTTAGCTTAACCTCAGAGCTTTTCAACAAAAAGGCCGTGGCGGTTCTGCCACGGCCTTTTGCTTTTTTACTAGCACGAAAACATTATTTAGCTGCTGCACGAGCCTCAGCCAGCCAGCTGTTCCATTTGTCCTGATTCTTAGCGATCCACTCTTGGGCATGGCGCTCAACATCTTTTTGCGATTTTTCACCATTTTGCATTTTAGTGTTTTGCTCGTTGATATCCGCCAAAGGTAATTTAATAACTTCAAAGAATTTTTTCGCAGCCGGGTTTTTACTCAAAAACTTTTTATTGCCAACGATACGAATATCATTAACGACAAAGCCGGCTTTCAACGGATCACTTACAGCTCCGGTAATACCACTGACGGTCATCAGATCTGCATCAGAAGCTTGGGACTCGTTCGGCTTAATCTCGGGAACATTGATCCACATGACATCTTTGCCTGGCTGCAACTTAAAAATGGTCCAGTTCGGAGCCCACGTATAAAAGAACACCGGCTTTCCTGCGTTAAAACGTGATACAGCATCGGCCATACTTGCAGAATAACCTGCTTTGATCTGATTAATATAATCATTGAGGCCGTAGGCATCCATGTGATGAGTTATTACTTTTTCACACCCCCAACCCGGAGGGCAGGCAGTAAGATCTGCTTTACCATCGCCATTAGCATCGAAAGCTTTCATAACTTCCGGGCGCTTAAAATCATCAAGGGACTTAATGTTATATTTTTCAACATCTTTTTTGGATACCAAGTACCCTTGCAGACCTCCTGCTTTGACCAAATAACCCACCTTTTCGATGCGATCTGCTCCACGCTTCGGCATCTGGCCAGTGTGCAGAGGAAACCAACCATTGGTCCAATAGTCGACATCACCGAGGGCGACAGCCTGGTAGAATAATGGGTTCTGCAGTTCTTTGGGCTGGGCAACTTGGTAGCCAAGTTCTTTGAGTCCTTCACGCACAAGAGCTTCCTGAAAATAGCCGGTGTTCCAGGTTGCCCGGGCAGGTTGAATCTTCACCCCTTTACCAGGTTGATCTGACGCGGCAATAGCCGGCATTGCCAGGCTGAGCAACAATAAAACCATTAGCAAACGTTTCATGTTCTTCTCCTTGGTTAGATTCTTAAAAAAATTACTTTTTGCCAAACCCTTGAGTAATACGATCCAGCACCATGGCCAGCAACACAATGGATAAACCACCAATCGTTGCCAGTCCGATCTCTAAAGTATTCAGACCCTGAGTCACCGGATTCCCCAGGCCACCAGCACCAATAAGAGCGGCGATAACCACCATTGATAAAGCCATCATCAGGGTCTGGTTAAGACCCGCCATTATAGAAGGCAATGCCAGAGGAAACTGGACTTTACGTAAAACCTGACCAGGGGTCGCCCCAAAGGCGAGAGCGGCCTCAATCAGTTCAGGATGGACCTGGCGGATCCCCAGACTGGTCAAACGGATTATCGGCGGGAGGGAAAAAATAATGGTCGCCAGGATTCCGGACACAGTACCAATACTGAACAACATGACTACCGGGACCAAATAGACAAAAGCGGGGGTTGTCTGCATTGCATCAAGACACGGCCGCAGATAAACTTGGAAACGGTCACTGCGCCCTGACAGAATACCCAGAGGGATCCCAACGAGAGCACAGAAAAAAACCGAACTGACCACCATGGCCAAAGTCACCATGGTCTCTTGCCACAATCCTAAGTAGCCGACCAGTAGAAAGGTCAGCACAGTGAAGACGACCACTCCTTTACTGGCAAATTTCCAGGCCGCCGCCGCAAACATAATAATGACAACGATTGGAGGCAGGGCCGTGAAAAACCATTCGAGCCCATTCAGGCAGACTTCAATAGGCACCTTCAACAGCTGAAAAAAGTCCCGATAGTTATAAACCAGCCAATCAACAGCCTGTTGAACCCAACGATCGAGGGGGATCAGTTGATCATCAAAATTTAATAAACTCATGATTTATATATACCCTTTACTGTTCAATAGCGGAAACGGCCACTGCGGCAACATCGCTGGCGCCGCTGTCCACCGACTCGTTGCGCTGTAGTGTCCTTAAGAAGAGATTTTTAGAAACGGCGCCAAGGTAGCGGCCGTTGTCGGAAACAATCGGAAGAGGCCAGGGATGACTGGCAACCTCAGCAAGAATATCCTGCATGGAATCACTGGCATTGGCAGGAATGACATCGCCCAGATAAGCCGAGGAAAGTTTCTGGGGCTGGTCCGGAGTATCTATCAGATCACGCAGCGAATCGGTCGAAACGACACCGAGAAAATGTCGATCACTATCGACCACATAACCAAAATCGCGATCATTCCTGATCAAGCGCTGCAATGCAGCACGCGGGCTGTTCCCTTCAGTAACAACAATTGTGACGTGAGTGTCAGTGGCAATGTCGCCGGCCGTAAGAATATTGGTGGGATCAACGCCACGGAAGAAGGCACGGACATAGTCATCAGCCGGATTCTGCAATATCTCTTCCGGAGTACCAACCTGAACGACCCGGCCACCTTCCATGATGGCAATGCGATCGCCAATGCGCATCGCTTCATCGAGGTCATGGGAGATAAAAACGATGGTCCGTTTGGCTTTAGCCTGCAGCTTGAGCAGTTCATCCTGCATCTCGGTACGAATTAACGGATCAAGGGCAGAAAAGGCCTCATCCATCAGCAGGATGTCGGGATCTACAGCCAGACCGCGCGCCAAACCGACGCGTTGTTGCATGCCACCGGACAGTTCATTCGGGTAGCTGTCCGCCCAAGCTTCCAGCCCGACCTGTTCAAGAGCCTTTAGAGCACGCTCTTCGCGAGTCCCCTTGTCCACTCCATCCATTTCCAGGCCAAATGCAGCATTCTGCAATACTGTCATATGCGGCATCAGGGCAAACGACTGGAACACCATACTCATTTTTTTGCGCCGCACCTTAACCAGCTGATCATTACTCATGCCGGTCAGGTCCTCATCATCAATAAAAACCTGACCGGACGTTGGCTGGATCAACCGGTTAAGCATACGCACCATGGTCGACTTTCCTGAACCTGACAGCCCCATGATGACAAATATTTCGCCTTTATAGATCTGAAAGCTGGCATCCTGAACGCCAATGGTTGTTTCCGTTTTCTCAAAAATCTCTGCTTTGTCCAGCCCTTGACCAAGCAACTTCATCGCCTGTTTCGGATGTGGCCCGAAAATTTTAAATAACTTTTTTACTTCTAGCTTAACTTCCTTACCCATAAAAACTCCTCATTATTTCAGCACTTAGATACACGAATAGACAAACAACATAGTGGACGTGTGCTGAAAACAATGGGGCACAGCTTGAGCAAGGCAAACGGACAGACAAAGGGAGCAGCGACTAGATCAAGCCGTGACCCGCAAACAACACATATTCGTTTGTAAATAGGACAGAGCAACCCGCAACCTGATAAGCAGGAACTGCAATATCAAGCGCTACTCTGATGGAAAGAGCATCCTCGAAGCATCACACGGGGCGAGCTTCTCAACGATCCTCTTGCGGGAGGAGACGGGACACCCTGGCGGGGTGGCGTCTCAACTTATATAACCAAGTGAATATAACACACTTGACAAAAAGATAAAAGGGACACGGTTATTCCATGCCGCCGCCCTCGATTTCGTCTCTGATCCGCTTAAAGATCTCACGATAAGCACGCCGGTCCTCATGCTCATGAACAGAGCGCGCTAACCGGGAGATAAGTTTCATATTGATGCGTGGGGTAAACTCCTGGAGCTCCTTACAGGCGTCGGCAAAGGTCGTTTCCTGACACAGGCGATCGCGTAAATCCTCAACCAGATGAAACTGCTTACGATCCTGACGAGCCACCTGATCCACAGCCTGTAGATGTTCAACAATGGCTTCCAAAACATCTTCGCGCTTGCGCAGGACTCCGGCCAGATGCTTAATCTGACGACGCTGCGAACTTCTTCCTTCAGTCGTTCTGGCCAACTGCAGCTCCCGGGCAATTGCGTCCGGAAGTTCTAGCTTGGTGATCTGATTGGCAGCCATCGCAACGAGCTGTTCCGCAACCTGCTCAACTTCTTTAGCCTGTTTTTTACGCCGCGTCTTGCTGACGTAACTATCATCCTGGCCGTTCAGTTCTTCCATATCCATTCATTTCTCCATAGTTTTTATCCGCAGCAAGCTACCCTGTTTTCCATAATACGTCAATCAACCTTACAGAGAATAGTCGCCAGCAACCAACAGGGCTAGACAGAAAACCGAAAATAGATAATGTGTGAGATCTTTGGTAAATGAAAAGATTCTGTTATGATGGCCGAGGTTTTCATCAGGAGCCTGGAGACGGTTGGCTTCTCGCAGAGGATTATTATGAATCAGAAAGAACTTACCAAATTGTTGGAAGCCCTTGCCAGCGGCCAGGTCAGTATAGCCGAGGGGGTCGAACGCTTAAAAAACCTTCCCTTTGAAGATCTGGGGATTGCCCAGATTGATCATCACCGAGAACTACGTCAGGGCGTTCCTGAGGTCATTTTTGGTGAGAGCAAAACCGTCGAACAAATTCTCATCATTCTTGAAGCCCTGCAGAAAAAGCAGCGCAATATTCTGATCACCCGTGTCAGCGAGGAAAAAGCGGCGCTTCTATGCCAACACTATCCGACTGCTGACTATGACCGGTTGGCGCGCACCTTCTGCCTGATACAAAAAACGCCTGAGATAACCGGCAAAGGCAAAATTCTGATTATCTGTGCCGGAACTTCAGACCTCCCCGTAGCCAGAGAAGCGGCTGTGACGGCGCGCATGCTTGGCAATGAGGTAGAAGAACTGGTTGATGTGGGAGTTGCCGGCATTCACCGTCTATTTGCACGTCACCAATTGTTACGTCAGGCCGATATACTGATTGTGGTCGCCGGCATGGAAGGTGCGCTCCCTTCGGTGGTTGGCGGACTGGTTGAAAAACCAGTTATTGCCGTGCCGACATCGGTTGGCTATGGAGCAGCTTTTTCCGGTGTTGCGGCGCTGCTTGGCATGCTCAACTCCTGTGCCAGCGGACTGACAGTGGTCAATATAGATAATGGCTTCGGCGCAGCCTTCGCGGCCAACCGAATTAATAAATTATCCTGATTTCCTTAAAGGCAGAAGCGTCATGACCATGAAAACTCTTTATTTGGACACTTTTTCCGGTATCTCCGGAGACATGTTCCTGGGCCTGCTGCTTGACCTGGGACTCGATCAAAATTTCCTTGAAAATGAATTGGCGAAACTGCCTATCAGTGGTTACCGTCTTGAAGTCCAACGGGAAAAACGCCACGGCATTGAAGGGTGCCGCTGCCAGGTGCATTGCGATGAAACCCACCACCACCGGACCTGGAGTTCTATTGATGCCATGCTGGCGGAAAGTTCATTAGCGACACCCGCCAAACACCTGGCCAGGCGCTTCTTCCGCCGCCTCGGTGAAGCTGAAGCGAAAGTGCACGGAATTGATATTGATGCAGTCCACTTTCATGAGGTCGGAGCGGTTGACGCCATCGTTGACCTGACCGGTGTTGCCATCGGTCTTCAGGCGCTTGAAATCCAGACTTTGCGTTGCGCCCCGCTGCCGTTATCGCGCGGCATGTCACGCTGCGCTCACGGTGCACTCCCCCTGCCCGCTCCAGCAACCTTGGAAATTCTGCGCGGCAAACCGATCTGCGACAGCGGTATCGAAAAAGAATTGGTTACCCCCAGCGGTGCGGCCATTGTTGCTGAACTCGCAGAATTTGGCTCACTTCCGGCACTGCCTCTGGGAGAAACCGCCTACGGTGTCGGCGGTTGGGACCTGGAAGACCGCCCCAATTTGCTGCGCGGCATTCTATTCTGTTCAGCAGGCATCATGCCTGAAACCACTCAGGTTCAGGTTCTCGAAACGCATATTGACGACAGCACTCCAGAAGTGCTCGGACACCTGATGGAACGTCTGCTGGCAGCCGGAGCTCTGGATGCCGGCTTTTCACCGCTGCACATGAAAAAAAACCGCCCGGCGAATCTGCTTACTGTGGTCTGCGATCCTCATCAGGGGGATAGCCTGGCCCAGCTTATCATGACCGAAAGCAGCGCCATCGGTGTCCGCAGCAGTTTACAGCAGCGCTACCGCCTTGGCCGCCGTAGTGCCACAGTCACAACCGAATATGGCCCGGCCCGTGTTAAACTGATCTATTCCGGCCAGCAGTTTTTACGCCTGACCGCAGAATATGATGACTGTCGGGAGTTGGCCCGTCAGAGTGGCCTCCCATTACAACAAATCTACCGGATTGTCGAAAACACCGCCTATGCGCAACTCGATCTGCAGGGAGAACACGACCATGCTTGAAGCGAAGCCCGTTTCCCCGAAATTTCGCCGTCTGATCCTGTTTCTGGCCAGTAATGGTGGCCTGGGCTATGCACCAGCAGCATCAGGGACCTTTGGGACGCTGGCCGGCGTACCGGTTTTTTACTACCTGTCACGTGCATCCTTCAGTCTTCAGCTGCTCACCTTGACAGCTATTCTGTTTTTGAGCTTCTGGGTCTGCCAGCATGCCGGGGTTATCTACCAGGAAGCAGATGATGGCCGCATTGTTATTGACGAGTTGGTCGGCTACCTGATTACCACGGCTTTTTTACCCTATAGCTTCGGTACGGCACTGCTCGCTTTTCTCTGGTTCCGGGTCTTCGATATTCTTAAACCACCTCCGGTCAGCTGGTTTGATCGCGAAATGAAAAATGGTCTGGGTGTCACCCTGGATGATGCTATGGCCGGAATCTATGCAGCAATCCTGCTGCGTATCTGTCTTGCTCTGTTCAGCTGATAACCCCGGGGGAGAATATGTCAGACTTTGATATTGCCATCCTGGTCACCGGTGACGAACTCCTTAATGGGGAAATCTCAGACACCAATACCAGCACCATCGCTGAAATTCTGTCCCGCTACGGCTTTCATCTGCGCTGCTCGCTGGCCGTAGGTGATCAGGAAAAAGAGATTATTGCCGCCCTGAAATACCTGGCTGCTCACGTCCCGTTTGTAATTGTCACCGGCGGGCTGGGGTCCACCCGCGACGATCTGACCGCACGCGCGGCCGCACGCGCCTTCAATCAGCCCCAGGTGATTAATGATGTCGCCATGGATATGGTTCGCGACTGGTTTTCTTCGCGCAACCGCACTATGGAACCGAGCAATGAAAGACAGGCCCTCCTGCCACAGTGGGCTATCCCGATTGCCAACACCATTGGTACTGCGCCCGGCTTCAGTCTGCGCCACCTCAATTGCCAATTGTTTTTCCTTCCGGGCGTCCCGACAGAGATGAAAGCCATGTTTGAGGAATCGGTACTCCCCCTGCTTTTGCAGGAGATTCCCGACGTCTTCCCCCTGCAGCTGCGCACCTACAAGATTTTCGGCTTACCGGAACCACGCATCAACCGGATGATCCCGTACGCTGATCTGCCGAATGGGGTTGAGGTCGCTTTCAGCCTTGATTACCCCCTTGTCCACCTGAAACTGAAAGCGGACGGAGAAGAAGCCCGGCAACGCCTCGACATCGCTGAAATGCTGATCCTCAAAGAACTGGGGCCCCACGTTATGGCGCGCGATGAGGAGACTCCCGCTGGCAGCGTTGGGGCGCTGCTAACCAGAGAGGGGCTTACCCTGTCGCTGGCGGAATCCTGTACCGGCGGTCTGTTGGCCAGTCTGTTTACCCGCCATGCTGGGGCCTCAGCATTTCTGGAACGTGGCGGAGTCACTTACGCCAATTCCGCAAAAATGAATTGGCTCGGTGTTCCACAACAGATTCTCAATCAATACGGTGCGGTCAGTGAACAGTGCGCACAAGCCATGGCCAGCGGATTGCGCCATATCAGCAAAACCGATCTGTCAATCGCTATTACCGGAATTGCCGGGCCCGATGGTGGCAGCCCGGAAAAACCGGTCGGTACGGTTTACATTGCCATGGCGACCGCAGATACCGTTCATGTCAAAGGTTATCAATTCAGTGGCAACCGCAATCAGGTTCAGCAGATGAGTGCCCATATGGCTCTGGAATGGATCCGTCGCTTTATCCTGCAAAGGCATGAATAAGACGGCTTTAACAACCCATGACAAAATTGCTGAAAAGTCGTAACAGCAGGAGGAATAAGAACTCGACACAAAATTGGAAAACCTTTATGATTCATGGCGGAGGGAAGCCAGCTAACCAGCAACCATAGTGACTTTCTCTGTCACACGATTACATAGACTGTATTTATCAATTTTAAGCAATTATAGATTTTCATAGTTCTCTTTTAAAACTTGTGTCATCAGCCGGAGGAATATATGTCAGACGAAAACCGCAAACGCGCCCTTGACCTTGCCATGGGGCAGATCGAAAAACAGTTCGGCAAAGGGAGCATTATGCGTCTCGGATCCGACTACCAGGTCCCAGCCGTTGAGACAATTTCTACCGGCGCCCTGAGTCTCGATCTGGCTCTGGGTGTCGGCGGGATTCCTAAAGGGCGGATTATCGAAATATTTGGTCCGGAATCCTCGGGTAAAACGACACTGGCCCTGCATATTGTTGCGGAAGTTCAGAAAAAAGGTGGCATTGCAGCTTTCGTCGACGCCGAGCATGCTCTCGATATTCAGTATGCCCAACATCTCGGGGTTAAAGCCGACGACCTGCTCGTCAGCCAGCCCGATACGGGTGAGCAAGCCCTTGAAATTACCGAAATGTTGGTCCGCAGTGGTGCGATTGATGTGCTTGTCGTTGACTCGGTTGCCGCACTGACCCCACGGGCTGAGATCGAAGGGGAAATGGGGGACTCCCACATGGGACTGCAGGCCCGTCTCATGTCCCAGGCGTTGCGTAAGCTGACCGGTATCGTCAGCAAATCAAACTGCAGCATCATCTTCATCAACCAGATCCGTATGAAAATTGGCGTCATGTTCGGCAACCCGGAGACCACCACAGGTGGTAACGCGCTTAAATTTTATGCTTCGGTACGTCTCGACATTCGCCGCATTGCTTCACTCAAACAGGGACAGGATGTGATTGGTGGCCGGACCCGGGTTAAGGTTGTAAAAAATAAAGTGGCACCGCCTTTTAAACAGGCTGAATTTGATATTATGTATGGGACAGGCATTTCCCGCGAAGGGGATGTTCTTGATCTTGGCGTCGACAACGATATTGTTGAAAAGAGTGGCTCATGGTTCTCCTACAAAGGGGAACGGGTTGGCCAGGGGCGTGAAAACGCGAAGCAGTTTCTGCGTGAAAACCCTGACACAACAAATGAAATTGAAGCGGCACTGCGTGATCTTTACGGCATTGGTGCCGGCAAGATGTCTTCATCCGATGACTCTGAAGACTGACCCGCTTGCAGATCGACGTCAACCGACAACGGGCTTACGCTAATTAACTGAAAAGTACAACAGGGTGGAAATATGAATCTGAACGACATTCTGGCCATGGCGCTCAAATCTAACACTTCGGATATCCACATCAAGGCTGGGCTTCCCCCCGTCTTCAGGATTGATGGTACGTTACGACCGGTTCCGAAATGTCCACGCCTGACGGCCGAAGCCGTACGCAGTATGTGCGAAGGGATCATGAGCGATCGCCAACGCTCTAAATTTGACGAGGTTGGAGAAATCGACCTGGCCTATGGCGTTCCCGGTCTGGGACGTTTCCGGGTCAATGTGTTCCTGCAGCGCAATACGGTCTCTGCCGTTTTCAGGGTCATCCCGTTCAAAGTTGCCACCCTTGATGATCTGCTCATGCCGCAGGTCCTGAAAAAGATTGCCCAGGAACAACGCGGACTGGTCCTGGTTACCGGTGCGACCGGTTCCGGCAAGTCGACGACACTGGCTGCCATGATCGACCATATCAACAGTCAGCGGACAGCTCATATCGTCACGGTTGAAGACCCGATTGAATACCTGCACCGTGATCGTAAATGTATCATCAATCAGCGAGAAGTCGGTTTTGACACCGTCGGTTTTGCCCCGGCGCTGAAGAGTGCTCTGCGCCAGGATCCTGACGTTATTCTGGTCGGCGAGATGCGCGACCTGGAAACGGCAGAAACTGCCCTGGCCGCTGCAGAGACCGGCCACCTGGTGTTGTCGACCCTGCACACCATCGACGCTCCGGAAACCATTACGCGGATCATTTCCATGTTCCCCCCCCATCAGCAGCGACATATCCGCCTGCAGTTAGCCAATGTCCTTAAAGGGGTTATCTCCCAGCGCCTGATTCCGCGCAGTGAGGGCCAGGGGCGGGTTGCCGCCGTTGAAGTCATGATATCGACCGCCCGCGTTCGCGAACTGATTGATGATCGGGAAAAGACTGTCCACTTGAAAGATGCCATCGCCCAGGGCTACACAACCTATGGCATGCAATCTTTTGACCAGGCGCTGATGGATCTGGTCAAACGTGACGTCATCACCTACGAAGAAGCTGTACGGCAAAGTTCAAACCCGGATGATTTCAAACTTAAATTCTCCGGTATCGATTCCACTTCGGACACGTCGTGGAGTGATTTCGAACGCGGTAAAGAAGAGGAAGAAAAACTGTCAGCATTACCGACTGAAGGGCTTGAAAACGGTGGCAAAGTCCAAATCGAACGCTTCTGACCCTTTTGCCTCTGCGTTACGGCTGCTATCCAGCCGCGATATGAGTGAAGCCGAACTGCGCCGCAAGCTGGCCAGGTTCGGCTTTTCGACACATGAAATCGATGATGCCGTCAGCAAATGTCGCGAATATGACTATCTCGATGATCAGCGCTATGCCCTGTTGCGCGCCCGCAGTCTGGCCCAGAGTGGTAAAGGCGTCGGTCGGAAAATAGTTCTGGACCTGAAGCAGCGCGGCATCGATGAAACGACCGCCTGCCAAGCTCTTGAGAAAATAGCCATAGAAACACCACCCGAACAGGTCATGCGTGATTTGCTTGAGCGGCGCTTCAGCAATTTTAATTATCACCAGGCTGAAGACCGTGAACGCCGCCGTGTGGTTGGCTATCTGCTACGCCGCGGTTTTTCCCTGGACCTGATCTTCAGTGTCCTGCGTGACACGAGAGATTAGTCTATCGTGGAATCGGTGTAACTCTTCAGTTCTCCCAGGAAGAAAATCCCCGGATCAGTTTCAAACCCGTCATTGACATTTTCCTGCAGCGTTGAACGATCAATGTCCAAATCGCCCGTACGATCGTTGCTGACAAAAAAGATGGCGCCGCCCCCCTCGACCGCATAGTTATGAGTTATGTCACTACCACAGATATGCAGGGTAAAATCATTTCCGTCGTTATAGATAGCTCCACCACTACCGCCACCTGGAGTCCCTGGCCTGGCCGGATTGGCACCATAGCCGATTGCCTGGTTGTAACTAAGCAAGCTGTTAATAATTGTAAATGAGACACCGATGCTGCTGAGTGCCCCACCATTGGAACCGATATTGCCCAGATCAGGTTGCCCGCCAAAGACAGAATTCACCACATACACCGGCATATTGTCATATTGGCTCAAGACCCTTAGCGCCGCACCACCAACATCCGCGCCATCTTCATCACAGAAGTTGTTAAAAAAACGGCTGTTAAATATTTTGAAACGTCCCCCACGCACAAATATGGCTCCACCGCCAGCGGGAGTGTCGCCAACCGATGCACCGTTGATAAAGGTCAGGTTCTGTACCGTAAGGCGCGGATGATCCTGATTTTGACAGTGATCTGTCGTCCAGATCTGATCTTGGTCACAGGTGTTCATATAGAGGATCCGCCGTGTCCCGCCTCCATCAAGCGTCACCAGGCCACCACCGTCGATCACAATGTCAGGCCCGGTGTTGTTAACGACTTTAGCCGTTTCTTCAAGGGTAATGACTACCGGGTCCGGCCCACAGTTAAATGTGATAATCCCCCCGCCAGCAACAGCAGTTACAACAGCCGCACTGGTACAGCTCTCCGGCGTTCCGTTACCGATTACCTGATCAGCGTTACTGGTGTCTAGCGCTCTGGCTGCAGCCGGAACCGCACAAGTCTGAGCGGCGTTGCCAACAACAGGCCAATCATCCGCATAGGAAATAATTTCAACTGCCGCCCCCTCCGTCCCGGAGTTGCTGGACGAGCTCCCTCCACAACCATACTGAAAAAGCAGAAGAAATCCGCAAAAGATTATAAATAAAGACGGGATAGTTTTCATGGCAGCCTTCTTTTCATTTAGGTGGATACGTAGCGAGCCCAAAGGCTGCTAGCGCACCGTGCTTTACATTTAATGTTGGAAGAGTTGGTATTCAGAAAGGAAACACACAAAGCAGAAACAGCATGCCAACCCCCCACCGACTTAGGACAGTCTAGCAGGTTCGCAGAAATTGGCAACATTTCGCTTACCAAACGTAAGTCCATCTATTTTCGGCGGGTCCAAAAAAATCAATAGTTTTCCATATCTCTACTCTCAGCACCTGATGATCTAGCAAGTCAAAAAACACATGCTGACAAAAAAGGATAACATTAAGGACCAATATATAGAACAAACACGGAATGGCAGAAGTATCCAATCAGAAAGACCTGAACATAAGAAGCATTATCAGGATTTTCAGACATGGCTGAGCTCCTGCCGACAAAATCCTTTTCAATCAAGGCCAATTCATATTATCATCCCGTGTTTAACTGCGTCTGATTCATTATTTTGAATGATCTTATATACAAATCTGGATTAAGAAAGGTCTGCAGCCATGCTCACTGGTAATGAAATTCGTGCCCGTTTCCTCAAGTTTTTTGAAGATAAGGGGCATACTGTTGTGTCATCATCATCCCTGGTCCCCCATAACGATCCAACCCTGCTGTTTACCAACGCCGGGATGAATCAGTTCAAAGACTGCTTTTTGGGGGCCGAAAAACGCGCTTATGTGCGTGCGACAACATCACAGAAATGTGTCAGGGCTGGTGGCAAGCACAACGACCTTGAGAATGTTGGCCGTACCGCACGCCACCACACTTTTTTCGAAATGCTGGGGAACTTTTCCTTCGGTGACTATTTTAAAAAAGATGCGATCGCTTTCGCCTGGTCGTTCCTGACAGAAGATCTCAAACTGGATAAAGAGCGTCTCTATGTTTCGGTTTATACCGATGATGATGAGGCTGCCGATATCTGGCACAACCAGGAAGGGGTGCCACGCGAACGCATTTTCCGCTTTGAAGAAGACAATTTCTGGCAGATGGGCGATACCGGTCCCTGCGGTCCCTGTTCTGAAATTTTCTATGATAATGGCCCCGAAGTCGGCTGTGGCTCTCCTGAGTGTACGGTCGGCTGTGACTGTGACCGCTACATGGAGATCTGGAACAACGTCTTTATGCAGTTTGACCGGCAGCCCGATGGTGAGCTGATCCCCCTGCCAAAGCCGGCAGTCGATACAGGTATGGGATTGGAACGGATCACCACTGTCATGCAGGGGGTTCAGTCCAACTATGATACCGATCTGCTACGCAACATCATCAGTTATATTGAAACCCTGTCCGGCAAGACCTACGGAAAAGACGACGACAATGATGTATCGATGCGGGTGATGGCGGACCACAGCCGTGCCACAGCCTACCTGATTGCCGATGGCGTCATGCCCAGCAACGAAGGGCGTGGCTATGTCCTGCGCCGTATCATGCGCCGGGCGATGCGCCATGCAAAAATGCTCGGTTTTGAAGATCCGGTCCTGTACAAAACCTCAGTCTTTGTCCTTGACGCCATGTCCACGGCCTATCCGGAAGAGGCCGGCCGTAAAGATTTTGTCGCCAAAGTGGTCCAGAACGAAGAGGAACGCTTTATCCAAACGCTGGGGAACGGTCTGCGTATCCTTCAGGAAGAGATTGCCGGCCTGTCTGCCGGCGGCAATAAAACCATACCGGGGGAGACGGTTTTCAAACTCTATGACACCTATGGGTTCCCCCTTGACCTGACCGCCGACATCGTCGAAAAGGACGGCTTCAGCCTTGATGAGGAAGGCTTTGAAGCATGCATGGAAGAGCAACGCGCCAAAGCTCGTGAGCACTGGAAAGGCTCTGGAGAAGAAGCCATATCCGGCATTTACAAGAAGCTGGTCGATGACGGTATCAAAACCACCTTCAGCGGCTATCAGAACAACGAAGATCAGGGAGAAATTATCGCCATCATCCGTCAGGGTGAACTGGTTGAAGAAGCGGCCTGCGGTGAAAAAGTTGAAATTGTCACCTCAACAACCCCCTGCTACGGTGAATCGGGTGGCCAGGTCGGAGATACCGGCAGCATGACCACTGGCAACGCAACAGTAACAATCAATGATACAAAAAAACCGCTTCCCGATCTGTTTGTCCACCATTGTGAAATTGTCACCGGCGCGCTTAAAATCGCCGATATCGCAGCCATCAAGGTTGATCGTGAGCGACGCCAGCGCATCGTCATCAACCATACGGCAACCCACCTGCTGCAGGCCGCCTTGCAGAAACACCTCGGCAACCATATAAAGCAGGCCGGCTCGCTGGTAACTCCTGAACGGCTGCGTTTTGATTTTACCCATTTTTCACCGGTCACCACGGCCGAACTGATGACCATTGAAGCAGAGGTTAACAGCCAGATCCGCCACAATGCTGAGGTCGTCAGCCAACTGATGTCTGCGGACGAAGCAAAGCAATCGGGCGCTATGGCACTGTTCGGTGAAAAGTACGGTGACGAAGTCAGGGTGATTTCCGTTGGCGATTATAGCAAAGAATTGTGTGGTGGCACTCATGCCGCCGCCGCTGGCGATATCGGCTTGTTCCGGATCCTGAGTGAGGGGGGGATCGCAGCCGGAGTTCGGCGCATTGAAGCAGTAACCGGTGAAGCCGCCCTTGGGTTAGTCCATCAGCAGCAGAAAGCCCTGCAACGCTTGGCGGATCTGGTCAAAAGCGACCCACAACAGCTGGAAATGCGTATCCAGAAAATGGTCGAGCATCAGAAAGAACTCGAGAAGGAAGTTGAGCAACTGCACACTAAACTGAATGCCGAGCGCAGCAATGAATTGCTCAACCAGCTTCAGGATATCGACGGTGTCAAACTGTTAGCAGTTAAAGTTCCGGGAGTCGATGGTAAGGGCCTACGTGATTTTTCAGACCAGCTGCGCGATAAAGTTGGCTCCGGGGTTCTGGTTCTCGTTGCGGATAGTGATGGTAAAGTTGCTCTGCTGGTGGCCGTAACCAAAGACCTTATCCCACGCGTCAAAGCCGGCGACCTGATCAAACCTCTCGCTGCTATTGTTGGCGGCCGTGGTGGTGGTAAGCCGGAGCTGGCTCAGGCAGGAGGCTCTGAACCCGCCAAAATAGGCGCTCTGCTTCAGGCGGCTCCAGAGCAGCTGAAGCAACTACTTTAAATCACTCCAGCAGTACTGAGAATCCTGGCCTGCCCCATTGCCCGCAGGCCGGGATTTTTTTATATGAAATCGCATCGTCCTCAGAAAAAAATTATTGAGTTGTTATACTTGATAGCAACTCAAAGCAAGACGCTTTGAAAAGCAAACCCCAAGGAACCAGTCAAGGCATAAGCAATGATCAACAATCTCTTTAACAACACCAGCCGAAAAACCATTCTTATTGTCGATGACGAGCCCATTGTGCGCGAATTGTGCGCCAGTGCCCTTTACACCCATAACACCCTGCTTGCTGCCGATGGCGATGAGGCCCTGAAGACCCTGGCCAATATCGAGGTCGACCTGATCCTTTGTGATGTCGTCATGCCAAATACCGGAGGTCTGGAATTACTCAGCAAAGTTCGCTCTCAGCGCCCTGATCTGGGCTTCATCCTGATGACCGGCTATTCTGACAAAGATCTTGTCCTTGAAGCCCTGAAAGAGGGAGCCGATGACTTTATCAACAAACCGATCAATATCCTGCAACTCAGCACCACAGTGAATAAAACCCTTGAAAAGCAGGAAATCCGTGAAGAATTGGCCGCCCTCAAACGGACCGACAAGCTCAAAAATGATTTTCTTGGTCTTATCTCCCACAAACTGAAAACCCCGGCAACCGCCATTTCCTTGTTTATTGAAAATATCGCGGACGGAATTGAAAGTCCCAATGACGAAAACTTTCAGCAAATGGTCACCATGGTGCAGTCAGAGATTCTCCATCTGGAACAATTGATCCAGGATCTGCTCTATTTCAGCGAAGCAACCCTCGAAGACGATAAATGCTCCCTGGAACCGACCAACCTGCGCAGCATCGCCGAACAGGTCGCCTTAGCCCTCAAGCCAATTGCTCTGAACAACAAGATTGACTACCATATCAAACTGAATAACATACCAGAATGGCCATTAATGCTGAATTCGCAACGCACCAACTTTGCCATTCGCGCCCTGCTTGACAATGCCATCAAATTCACCCCGGCTGGCGGCAGTGTCACCATCAGCGGAGAGGTCGACAATAACTGGGTGAAGCTGCAAATCAGCGATACCGGCATCGGTATCCCGAAGCCTGAACTGGTAAAAATATTCAATAAATTTTACCAGGTAGATCCCGAGCATACCGGACAGGTCAGAGGCTTCGGCCTGGGGTTGTTCTATGCCCGCGATTTCATTCGCAGCATGTCCGGCCAATTGACTCTGCGCAGCGAACCGGAGCAAGGCACAACCGCAACGATTGAATTCCCGATCGAACACTGATTAAACCGTCATTGCAATCTGGCCTGGCAACACAAATACAGTTCCCTACGCATTTAATAGCCATCCCCTTAGACGCCTTTACGACTGCCTCAAACGTTCCTAATACCCCCATCAGAGAGTATTATTGAAAGACCTGCACCTTTTGACAAAATAGTGCCAGATCTTTAGCAAGAATCAAATATAAGCTCTTTTTCATCGATACTTTTTTGTGTTATGTTTCGTCTTTCCACCAATCAGACAAAGGGAGCGAAGCTTTGTTCAAAGGAACCACAATCTGTTGTGTCAGACACCAGGGAAAAGTCGCTCTGGCCGGAGATGGCCAGGTCAGTCTTGGCAATACGGTCATGAAACACGGTGCCCGCAAAATCCGGCGCCTTTACCAGGAAAGCGTGATCGCCGGTTTCGCCGGCAGCACCGCCGACGCTTTTACCCTGTTTGAAAAATTTGAGGCCAAACTGCAGGAATTCAGAGGCAGCCTGCCTCGTGCAGCGGTAGCACTGGCTAAAGACTGGCGTACCGACCGGGTCCTGAGGCGCTTGGAAGCATTATTGATTGTTGCTGACAAGGATGTCACCCTGGTCATTTCCGGTGCCGGAGATGTTATTGAACCTGATGATGGTGTTGCTGCCATCGGCTCAGGGGGTAGCTTTGCACTGGCAGCAGCCCGGGCTCTGGTTGCCCATTCGGAACTGTCGGCGGATCAGATCGCCGAGAAAGCCCTGCTGATCGCTTCAGAAATCTGCATTTACACTAACGACCGGATCGCTGTTGAGGTTATCTCGTGACAAATTTTACCCCCAGAGAAATCGTTTCAGAACTGGATCGCTACATTATCGGTCAAAATGACGCCAAACGCGCCGTTGCCGTGGCTTTGCGTAACCGCTGGCGGCGTCAGCAGGTTCCCGAGGAACTGCGCGATGAGATCGCACCGAAGAACATCATCATGATCGGGCCGACCGGGGTTGGCAAAACGGAAATCGCCCGGCGTCTGGCCAAACTTGCTGAAGCCCCTTTCATCAAAGTTGAGGCCAGCAAATTTACCGAAGTTGGTTATGTCGGGCGTGACGTTGAAAGTATGGTGCGTGATCTTCTTGAACTGGCCATCAATATGGTCAAAGAAGAAGAAGCTCGCAAAATGCAGATTAAAGCAGAAGCCAACGCCGAAGAAAAGCTGCTCGACCTGCTCTTGCCCGGCGAAGCCGACCGTTCTCCCGACAAACAGGAACAACGCCAGCATACCCGCGACCGCCTGCGGAAATTGTTGCGCCTGGGCGAACTGGACGAACGCTTTGTTGAAATTGAAACCCAGGTCAGCAATATGCCGGCCATGGGCGTATTTACCCCGCAGGGGAATGAAGAAATGGGGATGAACATCAAAGAGATGTTCGGCAACCTGTTTCCCAAAACAACCAAGCATAAGAGAATCAAGGTCAGTGAAGCACGCCAGATTCTGATTGAAGAAGAATCGGAAAAACTGGTCGATATGGAAAATGTCGTCACCCTGGCCCGCGAACGTACCGAACAGAGCGGCATCATTTTTATTGATGAAATCGACAAGATCGCCAGTCGCGAAGGGGTTCACGGTCCGGAGGTGTCGCGAGAAGGCGTTCAGCGCGATATTTTGCCAATCGTTGAAGGAAGTACCGTCAACACCAAACATGGCTCGGTTAAAACCGACCATATCCTGTTCGTTGCAGCGGGTGCTTTTCATATGGCAAAGCCATCTGATCTGATCCCTGAGCTGCAGGGCCGTTTCCCGATCAGGGTGGAACTGGATAGCCTCAATGAGGATGACTTTTACCGCATCCTCACTGAGCCGACGAACGCGCTGATCCGCCAATACAGGGAATTGCTCAAAACTGAAGCGATCAACCTTGAATTTGAAGATGACGCCATCCGCGAAATTGCCCGTATTGCCAAAGCGGTGAACGACCGGACCGAGAATATCGGCGCCCGCCGCCTGCATACAATTATGGAGAAACTGCTTGAAGAGCTGTCGTTTATTGCTCCGGAGCTGGCCCAAAAAGAGATCCGCATCACCAGCGAAGAGGTCCGACGACGATTGTCAGATATCAGCCAGAATGAAGACCTGTCACGCTACATATTATAATTTTCTGCACTCTGCAGAGCTTAGTTGCCGCGCCAGAGTTCAGTTTTAGAAGGATCTATACCGAACATGGAAGAATTAATCAGTAAAGCCAATGTGCTGATGGAAGCGCTCCCCTGGATCAAGCGCTTTTACGGCAAGACAATCGTTATCAAATATGGCGGCAACGCCATGGTCGAAGAAAAGCTCAAAGAAGGCTTTGCCCGCGATATCATCCTGATGAAGTACATCGGTTTGAACCCCGTTGTTGTCCATGGCGGTGGTCCACAGATCGGCAAAGTTCTTGAGGCGATGAATATTGAAAGCCATTTTGTGCAGGGGATGCGAGTCACCGACAGTGCGACCATGGATGTGGTTGAAATGGTACTTGGCGGCAAAGTCAACAAAGAGATTGTCACCAATATCAATAATTATGGTGGCAAAGCCGTTGGCATCACCGGCAAGGACGGTGGCCTGATCCGGGCCCGCAAGCTGGAAATGACAGCGATCAACCCGGACACCCTGACCCCGGAAATCATTGATATCGGCATGGTCGGCGAGGTCGAATCTGTTGATCCGACAATTATCGCCACCCTGGAACAGAATAAATTCATTCCGGTTATTGCCCCCATCGGCAGTGGTCTGGACGGCGAAACATACAATATCAACGCCGACCTGGTCGCCGGCAAACTGGCCGGTGCCCTGAAGGCCGAAAAACTGATTCTGCTGACCGACATTGAAGGTGTCAAGGACAAGGAAGGGTGCCTGATTTCGACCATCGATATCCAGCGCGTTCCGGACCTGATCAACAACGGCACCATATCCGGTGGCATGATCCCGAAAATCAACTGCTGTGTTGATGCTATTGAAGAAGGGGTCAAGAAAACACACATTATCGACGGGCGGATGGAACATGCCTGCCTGCTCGAAATTTTTACCGATATAGGCATCGGTACTGAGGTAGCGAGGTACAACTGATGAGTACATCACAAAACTGGATCGACCGGGGGCTGACCCATGTCGCTAAAACATATGGCCGCTACCCGCTGGTTGCCGCCAGCGGCGAGGGGTGTTGGCTTACTGATGTTGACGGCAATAAATATCTCGATTTTCTGGCGGGAGTAGCAGTCAACAACCTTGGCCACTGTCACCCCAAAATTGTCGCAACCCTGCAGGAACAGGCCGCGAAACTGATTCACTGCTCCAACTATTATCACATTCCGAGCCAGATCGAGCTCGCGGAGCTGCTTTGCGAACATTCCTTCGGTGACCAGGTATTTTTCTGCAACTCCGGCGCCGAAGCCAACGAGGCCGCGATCAAACTGGCCCGCAAATACAGCACCGAAACCTACAGCAAGGACCGCTACGAAATCATCACGGCCAAGGTATCCTTTCATGGCCGGACCCTGTGTACCTTAACCGCCACCGGTCAGGAAAAAATTCAGATCGGCTTCGCCCCTTTGATTCAGGGCTTCAAATATGTCCCGTACGGGGATATTGCCGCCCTGAAGCAGGCTATCGGTCCACAGACCTGTGCGATTATGCTTGAACCCATTCAGGGAGAAGGCGGCATCAACATCCCGCCAGCCGGCTACCTCAAAGCCGTTCGCGAACTGTGCGACCAGCACAACCTGCTGTTAATTTTTGACGAAATCCAGGTCGGCCTTGGTCGGACCGGGAGCCTCTTTGCTTACCAACAGGAAGGGATTGAGCCCGACATTATGGCTCTGGCCAAAGCCCTGGCCGGTGGACCGCCCATCGGGGCCATGGTCTCACGCCACCCGGTTATTGATGTTCTCGGCCCCGGAACCCATGGGTCGACGTTCGGTGGAAATCCACTGGTTACCGCCGCCGCCGTAACCACAATGAAAGTCCTGCTGGAGGATGGCGTTCTGGCTAATTGCCAGGCTATGGGGGAATACCTGTGCCAACGACTGGAGCAGCTCAAAGAGAAATATGCCTTCATCAAAACGATTCGTGGTCGTGGCCTGATCGTCGGTATGGAGCTCAGCATAGAGGGGGGAGAGATTGTCACCACCGCCCTGACACGCGGCCTGCTTATCAACTGCACCATGGGTAAGGTGTTGCGCTTCGTGCCACCACTGATCGTCACCAAAGATGAAATCGACCAGATGATCCTGATTCTTGACGGAATCATGGCCGAAATATAAAAGCCGCGCCGGGTCACACGATGTGATCCGGCCGACCTACAAGGAGACATTGAATGAACAAAGACTTTCTGTCGATTGCCGATTGCAAGCGGGAAGATCTCGAAGACATCTTTACTCTTGCCGCCGACCTGAAGAAAAAACAGAAAGAGGGTACCCCACATAAAATTCTGGAAGGACAGACTCTGGGGATGGTTTTCGAGAAAAGCTCAACCCGGACCAGGATTTCCTTTGAAGTCGGCATGTATCAACTGGGCGGACACGCCCTCTTCCTGCATTCCGGCAACACCCAGATGGGGCGCGGCGAACCGATCAAAGATTCGGCCCGCGTCATGGCGCGCTATTGCGATGGTATTATGATCAGAACCTTCTCACACCAGGTCGTCGAGGAGTTTGCCGAACACAGTTACGTACCGATTGTCAACGGCCTGACCGATCTGTGCCACCCGTGCCAGGTCATGGCGGATCTGTTTACCGTTATCGAGCATAAAGAGGATTTTACCAACCTCAAATACTGTTGGATCGGTGACGGCAACAACATGGCCAACAGCTGGATCAATGCCGCTGCCAAGTTCGGCTTTGAGTTGCGTGTCGCAACCCCGAAAGGTTACGAGCCCAACGCAGAAGTGATTGCCACGGCGCAGGCTGCGGGCGCAAAACTGCTGTTGACCAACGATCCACGCGAAGCAGCTGACGGTGCCGATGTCCTGAATACCGACGTCTGGGCCAGTATGGGGCAGGAGCAGGAACAGAAGGAGCGGGAAGCTGCATTTAAAGGATTCCAGATCAACAGCGACCTGCTGAAAATTGCTGATCCGCAGTCAGTCGTCATGCATTGCCTGCCAGCACATCGGGATGAGGAAATTACCGATGAGGTGATGGAAGGACCACACTCGATTATTATCGATGAAGCAGAAAACCGCCTCCATGTCCAAAAAGCGATTCTGGCAACCTTAATGGCGCGGTGATTAATGTTACTGACCTGCCCTTACTGTGGTTTCAGCAAAACGGTTGCTCCAGACCTGGTTCCACACGGCCAGGTGAAGGTTAGCTGCCCCAGGTGCCGACAGGACTTTCCGTTGACACCGACGCCCACCACAGGCACGGTAGACACGCTAGAAAACCGGCAGCAGGGTGAACCTGGAGAGGTGGTTTCTCAAATTCCCGCCGAAAACCTGCCTAAAGCAGGCTTTTGGTTGCGGCTTGTTGCTGCCCTGATTGATATGAGCATTGTTCTGACTCTGCAACTGGTCCTGGGGGCCGTTCTCGGGTTCACCGGAATAGCGCTTCTGGGTGCGGACGACAGCTCAACAATTAATCTGTTTTTATTAATGGTACTGTTCACCTATGTGCTCAGCTTCGCTTATTACATCATGTTTACCGGTTACTGTGGCCAGACTCCCGGGAAAATGGCCCTGCGCCTCAAAGTGATCCGCTGCAACGGAGAAGATATAGGTTATGGCCGTGCCGCATTCAGAGAAATACCGGCCAAATTTGTTGCCAGAATTCTTCTTTGCATTGGCTACCTGATGATTGTTTTTGATTGTCAGAAGCAGGGCTTGCATGACCACATAGCCCAAACTTATGTCATAAAACTTTAGTACAGTGCTTTCTATTTCGTGGAGCGGAACCATATTATCAGTTAAAATGCGATGAATTTTGGCTGGACGACACAGGCTGCTCCAGCCAGAAATCTGCAATGTCCGCTCTCAACACCAAGGAGATTACAATGAGTAAAAAAGGACAAGTTAAAAAAGCGGTGCTCGCGTATTCAGGCGGGCTGGATACTTCGATTATCCTTAAATGGTTGATCGAAGAATATGGATGTGAAGTGGTCGCCTTCTCTGCTGACCTTGGCCAAGGTGAAGAGCTTGATCACATTCCCGAAAAAGCCAAAAACACCGGCGCCAGCGCCTGTCATATTCTCGACCTGAAAGAAGAATTTGCCCGTGACTTCGTCTTCCCGATGTTCCGTGCCAACGCTATCTATGAAGGCCGCTATTTTCTCGGTACCTCCATCGCCCGGCCGCTGATTTCCAAAGCACAGATGGAAATTGCCGCCCAAGAAGGTGCTGACGCTGTGTCCCACGGTGCCACCGGCAAAGGGAACGATCAGGTCCGTTTTGAAATTTCTTACTACCACTTTCACCCATCCGTCACCGTCATCGCTCCATGGCGCGAATGGGACCTGAACAGCCGTACCGCCCTGGAAGCCTACGCCAAGAAACATGGCATTCCAGTCCCAACCAGTAAAAAATTCCCCTGGAGTTCTGACCGCAACCTGTTGCACATCTCCTTTGAGGGCGACGTTCTGGAAAACCCCTGGGCTGAAGCTCCGGAAGAAATGTACGTCCTGTCCGTTGCTCCGGAAAACGCTCCCGATCAGCCTGAGTATGTTGAAATTGAGTTTGAAAAAGGTGATGCCGTTGCCGTTAATGGCGAACGCCTCAGCCCTGCACAGCTGATGCTCAAACTGAATGCACTGGGCGGCAAGCACGGTATCGGTCGCGTCGACCTGATGGAAAACCGTTACGTCGGTATGAAAAGCCGCGGTGTCTATGAAACCCCCGGCGGCACTATCCTTGAAGAAGCTCACCGTGCCGTTGAGTCGATTACCATGGACCGCGAAGTTATGCACCTGCGTGACTCGCTAGTCCCACGCTATGCGGAAATGGTTTACAACGGCTACTGGTTTGCGCCTGAGCGTATCGCTCTGCAGGCCCTGATTGACGAAACCCAGAAAACCGTTAATGGTAAAGCCCGTATCAAACTGTACAAAGGGCATTGCCGTGTCGTTGGCCGCGATTCCGCAACCGACAGTCTGTTCAATGTTGACTTCGCCACCTTTGAGGCTGACGAAGTTTACAACCAGGCTGATGCCGAAGGCTTCATTAAGCTGAACGCGCTGCGTCTGCGTATTGCAGCCATGCAACGCGCGGCTAAAAAGTAACAGTCGATTAACAAACTGCCTGCAAGAGGCCCTCTAGGGGTTTTGACAGGCGATTACAAATCTACCCTCTCCCTCAGGGAGAGGGTGGCGCTTGCGCCGGGTGAGGGGCATCCCTTCATCCTGTGGCCACTTTCTCGCCCTGCTGAGAAGTGCAGCAGTCAACCTAATTTTGAACCAGTTAAAGAGAGATTTGAACATGAGTAAGCTCTGGGGTGGTCGTTTTACCCAGCCGACCGATAAGTTTGTCGAAGAATTTACAGCCTCTATCGATTTCGATCAGCGCATGTATCGTTACGATATTCAAGGCTCAAAAGCTCATGCCGAAATGCTTGGCCGGCAAGACATCATCTCAACCGCTGATGCTCAGCAGATCATCGCCGGCCTGGACGCAATTCTCGCCGATATTGAAGCGGGCAAAATTGATTTTTTAGTCGAACTCGAAGACATTCACATGAACATCGAATCACGTCTGATTGAACGGATCGGAGCCGTGGGTGGCAAACTCCATACCGGCCGCAGCCGTAATGATCAGGTTGCCGTAGACATTCGACTCTATCTGCGTGATGAGATCGACACCATCCTGACCTACCTGAGCAAACTTGAAGGGGCATTAATTTCCCAGGCCGAAGGGAATCTTGATGTCATCATGCCCGGCTACACGCACCTGCAAACCGCACAACCGGTGCTTTACAGTCACCACATGCTCGCTTACCGCGAAATGATCGCCCGCGACATCAGCCGCCTGAAGGATCTGCGTGTACGCTTTAATGTTCTTCCACTTGGTGCCGGAGCGCTGGCCGGGACAACTTTCCCCATCGATCGTGAATGGGTTGCGGAAAAACTCGGCTTTACCGGGGTCACCCGCAACAGCCTTGACAGTGTTTCCGACCGCGACTTCGCCATCGAGTTCTGCAGCTTTGCCAGTATCCTGATGATGCATCTCTCGCGGCTCTCAGAAGAACTGATCCTGTGGTCGAGCGCCGATTTCAGCTTCATCGAACTGACCGATGCTTTCTGTACCGGCAGTTCCATCATGCCGCAAAAGAAAAACCCGGATGTTCCTGAGCTGGTTCGCGGTAAAACCGGACGCGTTTACGGTAACCTGATGGCGATGCTGACGCTGATGAAATCACTGCCTCTCGCTTACAACAAAGACATGCAGGAAGATAAAGAGCCACTGTTTGATACCATCGACACAGTCAAAGGCAGTCTCAAAATCTTTGCCGACATGATTGCCGAAATGAAGGTCAAAGCGGATAATATGCGCATTGCCGCTGCTCGTGGTTTCTCTACAGCTACCGATGTCGCTGACTACTGTGTGCGCAAAGGACTCCCCTTCCGCCAGGCTCACGAGGTTGTCGGAAAAACCGTCCGCTACTGTGTGGAAACTGGTAAAGATATTCCGGAGTTGTCACTGGCTGAATTCCGTGAATTCTCCGACCTGATCGAGGCGGATATTTACGATTACGTCACCCTCGACGCCTCGGTCAATGCCCGTAAAGCCACGGGTGGAACAGCCCGTGAAGCGGTTGAGCGTGAACTCAGCCGCCTGAAGTAAGATCTTGATTATGCGTGCGCACAGCGGACTTATTGTTATACTGTTGTTCATCGGCCTGCTGCTTGCCGGGTGTGGAAAAAAAGGCCCGGTTCGTCCGTTAACCGGGCCATTACCAGTAAACAGCGTCACCAAAGACCAGAAGCCATTACCCGACTGCTGTAACTGAGAGCTGATAACAACATGCCCCTGGAGATAACAGGTACAGCCCTTTACTTTCCTAAAGGGGTATGTTAGCAGTATTCCCTTATACCCAAGTCCTTTAGGGAGGAAAGAATGTTCCAAGGATCTATGGTTGCCCTGATCACCCCCTTCACTGCTGAAGGCCGGTTTGATGAGGAAACCTACCGCCAGTTGATCGAGTTCCAGATTGAAAACGGAACGGATGTAATCGTTCCCTGTGGCACCACCGGGGAATCGGCAACCCTTGATTATGAAGAGCACAATAAGGTCATCCTAGCCTGTATTGAACAAGTCAATAAACGTGTCCCGGTCATGGCTGGTACCGGTTCCAACTCCACCGCTGAAGCGATAGCGATCAGCAGCCATGCAAAAGAGATGGGGGCCGATGGCGTCCTGCTCGTCGCGCCATACTACAATAAGCCTTCTCAGGAAGGCCTGTTTCAGCACTTTAAGGCAATTGCTGAGGCGGTCGCTCTTCCCCAGATTCTTTATAATGTCCCGGGCCGAACAGGTGTCAACATGACTGCTGCAACGACGGTTCGTCTGGCACAGATTGATAATATCGTCGCAATAAAAGAGGCATCAGGCGATCTGACTCAGGCCAGTGAAATCATTGCCCAGGCCGGAGACAAGATCAACGTTATTTCCGGTGACGATTTTCTGACCCTGCCGATGATGGCCTGTGGTGGTAAAGGCGTTATTTCAGTAACAGCCAATATCATGCCGGCTGAGGTCAAAGCCATGGTCAAAGCTGTTCAGGAAAACCGTTATGCAGACGCCCGCAAACTGCACCTTGAACTGCTGGACGTTCATCAGGCCATGTTCGTTGAAACCAATCCAGTGCCGGTCAAAACTGCCGCAGCCCTGATGGGTCAGTGTCTTCCAGATGTTCGTTTGCCCCTGGTAGCACTGCAACAGACATCGCTGGACAAACTGAAAACCGTTTTAAGCAAACACCGCCTGATCTGATTCAGCTTCGGGCTAAAGGAAGACTAATATATGAAAGTTGCAGTTATTGGTGCCGCAGGTCGCATGGGGGGGCGCTTGATTCACGCCGTCTGTGAAGCAGAAGGACTGACCCTGAGTGGCGCAATTGAACGTTCCGGCCATCCCCAGGTCGGTATGGATGCAGGCCTGGTAGCCGGTGTCGGCCCACTGGGAGTTCTCATTAGTGATGACCTGGCTGCGACCATGGAACAGGCTGATGTCCTGATCGATTTCACTTTTCCGGAAGTTACTCTCAACAATCTTGAGGTGTGTGCTAACCTGGGCAAAATGGTGGTCAGTGGTTCCACAGGCTTTACCCCGGAACAAAAGGCCAAAGCAGAAGGCTACGCCAAACAGATCTCGGTGGTGCTGGCACCAAACATGAGTGTCGGTGTCAATGCCTGCTTTAAACTGCTGAAAGAGACGGCCAAAATTCTGGGACCCGACTTTGATGTCGAGATTGTCGAACTGCATCACAACAAAAAGAAAGACTCCCCTTCAGGTACCGCGGTGCGTATGGGTGAAGTCGTCGCTGATGCCTTGGGTCGTGACTATAATAGTGTCGCCAACTATCATCGTGAAGGAATGTGTGGTGAGCGCAGTAAAGAAGAAATCGGCATGCAGACCGTCCGTGGTGGAGACATCGTGGGTGAGCATACGGTCTACTTTATCGGTATGGGCGAACGCATCGAAATCAGCCATCGTGCCATGAGTCGCGATATGTTTGCCCGTGGCGCCGCCAGAGCCTGCCAGTGGCTACAGCATCAACAGCCCGGGCTTTACGATATGCAGGACGTTCTTGGGTTGCGTTAAGGGCGCTTCAGCATTGGACTCAGAAATAAAATAAATTAATTTAGGCGGTTTGCATGCAGACCGCCTTTCATCTATAAGAAAAACTATCAGGAGAATCTGAACATGGCAAAAATCAACGATAATTACCTTAAGCTGAAAGCGGGCTACCTGTTTCCGGAAATTTCCCGCCGCGTCAAAGAGTTCACCACGGCCAACCCCACGGCTAAAGTTATTCGCCTGGGTATCGGTGATGTTACCCAGCCACTGGCACCAGCGGTTCTGAAAGCCTTCCATGACGCCGTCGACGACCTTGCCACGACTGAAAACTTCGCCGGCTACGGTCCGGAACAGGGCTACACCTGGCTATCCGAAGTTATCATTGAAAAGAGCTACAAACCCCTGGGTGTTGACCTTAAAGCCAACGAGATGTTCATTTCCGACGGCTCTAAGTGCGACTGTGCCAATATGCTCGACATCTTCGCCCTCGACAATGTCGTTGCTATCGGTGATCCGGTTTATCCCGTTTACAATGACACCAATGTGATGATCGGTCGTACCGGTGAAGCTGATGAAAAAGGCTATTACAAAGGGATTGTCTATCTCCCCTTCACCGAAGAAAACAACTTTGTTCCGGAGTTGCCAAAAGAAAAGGTCGATATTATTTATCTGTGCTTCCCCAATAACCCGACCGGCACTATCGCAACCAAAGAGCAGCTCAAAGTATGGGTTGACTACGCTTTGGAAAACGATGCCATCATCTTCTTTGATGCCGCCTATGAGGCCTTCATTACCACCCCTGGCATTCCTCACTCCATCTATGAAATCGAAGGGGCCAAGAAATGTGCGATTGAATTCCGCTCCTTCTCCAAAACCGCAGGTTTCACCGGTGTCCGCTGTGGACTGGTCGTTATCCCAGAAGAAGTTACCGGCACCAAAGCCAATGGTGAGCGTTACTCGATGAATAAACTGTGGCTGCGCCGCATGACCACCAAATTCAACGGCACCTCCTACCCGGTTCAGAAAGCGGCTGCCGCCGTCTATTCTGACGAAGGATGGAAACAGACCAAGGAAATCATTGACTACTACATGAACAATGCCCGTATCATCCGTGAAGGGCTCCAGTCTGCCGGCATCACCTGCTACGGTGGTGTCGACTCACCATACATCTGGCTGAAAACCCCTGAAGGGCTGAGCAGCTGGGATTTCTTTGACAAACTGCTGCAGGAATGCAACGTTGTCGGTACCCCGGGCAGCGGCTTCGGCCCCTGCGGTGAAGGCTACTTCCGCCTCTCCGCATTCGGTGATGTTAACAATGTCACCACCGCAGTTGAGCGCATTAAAGCCAAATGGGGTAAATAACAACCACTAATTAGCATCAAAAAGGAGGTTTCCACAATGCATGAAAAAAGTATCAGCCTGTTAAACGAAGCTGTAGCCGATGAAATTACCGCTCTCCACCAGTATATGTACTTTCACTTTCATTGTGACGACCAGGGCTTTGATCTTCTTGCCGACCTGTTTAAAAGAACAGCTATCGAAGAGATGATGCATGTTGAAAGACTGGCCGAACGGATAATCTTCCTGAATGGCGATGTGGAAATGAAAGCCTCTGCTGAGGTCCAAAAAATGACCGATGTCGAAGCGATGCTGAAAATGGCAAAGCAGATGGAAGAAGAAAGTGCCCTTGCCTACAACCGCTGGGCAGTCGAATGTGGCTCCAATGCAGACTCAGTCTCCAAGACCCTGTTCGAAAGCTTGGTCGTCGATGAAGAACGTCATTATGATCAATATGATGACGAAATTGAAAACCTCAATCGCTTCGGCAAAGAGTATCTTGCCCTGCAGTCCATTGAGCGGAGTAAAACGCGTCGCGGCATGGGTGGCCCTGGTGCGGCCTGATCTTTTCCACTTTAGCTAACAACCAAGGGCGGCCGTTTCGGTCGCCCTTTTTTACTAATCTTTGACTTTAATTCAATGTATTATTTTTGAACTTTGCATCCCAATGAACAGAAGATGGAGTATTTTAGTATGATTGATCTCAAACCAGAAGTTATTGCTCAACTCGAAAGGGTATTAAGTTCAGTTGAAATGTTGCTGCCCAAAGCGACCAAGCCAATTGACTGGAAGACCTGTTATGCCGCCAACTGGCGCCGCCATTCTTTTTCCGGTTACCTTGAACCGGTTAAAGTCACTGACAATACCCGCCTGGAAGAGCTTCTGGGGGTTGAAAAACAAAAAGACATTATGATCAACAATACCCGCCAGTTTCTCCAGGGACTGCCAGCCAACAATGCACTGCTATGGGGTTCTCGCGGGACCGGAAAATCATCCCTGGTTAAAGCCCTGCTCAATGAATACGCCGAACAGGGGTTGCGTGTCATCCAGGTTGAAAAAGAGGACCTCATCTATATTGCCGAAATCTTTGCCGCCGTTGAAGATCAACCCTACCGCTTTATCATGCTCTGCGACGACCTGACCTTTGAAACCGGCGAACTCTCCTACAAAATGCTCAAAAGCGCCCTCGATGGCTCGGTTTATTCAGCACCGGAAAACGTTCTGATCTACGTTACCTCCAACCGTCGCTACTTGCTTCCCGAATATGACAGTGATCACTTAGGAGGGAAATACGTTAAGGGAGAGCTGCAACAGAGCGAAATACAAGAGGAGAAAAGTTCTCTGTCTGACCGTTTCGGCCTGTGGGTTGCCTTCCACGTATTCTCTCAGGACCGTTATTTGGATTCGGTCAGATTATGCATCGAACGCTGGAGCAAACAACTTGGTAAAGAAATTCCTTTTGACAGCGAACTAGAACAGGCCGCCATCAAATGGACTCACGAGAAGACCAAGCGCTGCGGAAGAACGGCATATCAGTTTTCCAAGAACTGGGTTGGCAAGTATCTGTTGAAGTAATTAAGAAGCCTCGTTTATACAACTATAAACGAGGCTTTTTGCGTAATATTTTAGCGGTTAGCAGATTCAAAAATTCTTGGGTTATCTGTCAGAGGAACAGAAAGGTCCTTCATGGAATCAGTATATTCATGTTCAGAATATTGAACCAATTGATACCCAACCAAACCGAAGCTACTTGTTTTTGATACTTAACTATTATCCCCGCACAAAAGACACCTTAAACTCCTTTACCGCACACTCATCCCCTCATCAAGATACTTGATCAGAGGATAGATAAAGAACTCGATAATCCGCCGTTTACCAACTTTGATCTCAGCCGCAACACTCATCCCGGCAACAATCGGCGTTGCCACTCCTTCGACCATAAGCGTTGTCTGCTGCGGCTGAATATAGACTTCATAGACCAGTCCCATCTGCTCATCTTCGATACTGTCTTTGGACACCTGCTGTACCGTTCCATCAAGGGTGCCATACTTCTGGAAATTGAAGGTATCTATCTTGATGGACGCTTCCATATCGGAGGCGACAAAGCCGGCGTCCTTATTGAGCAGCTGGGCTTTGATCAGCAAGGGCGAATCATCCGGAACAATATAGGCCAGCTTTTCTGCGGGAGTAACAACTCCGCCAATGGTATGAAACAGCAAGCGCGAGACATAGCCATCAACTGGAGCGGTAATCTGCTGGCGGTGGCTGCGAAACTCGGTCTGATCGATTTGCGCCCGTAAATAGAGTTTGCGCTGCTGTTTTTCGGCCAATTCGGTGAGCAACCGATTGCGATTTTGTTCGGTGAGATAGGCGATCTCTTTCTGGGTCTGCATCTTACGCGCGCTGATTTCGCTACGCTGATGCTGCCCGGACTCCAGTTCGGTCTGATTTTTACGTAATTCGCTCTGGGTCTGCTCATAATCGTCGCGACTGAGAATATCGCGAACCTGATCCAGACGCTGTAAACGCTGTTGCAACAGTTCGACCATATACCTGGCATGAGCCATGGAGCTGTTCAGCGCCAGCAATTGTTCATCCAGCTGCTCCAGAACCTGCTCCTTGGCCTGGATCTGCTCAGCAAGACTCTGCCGTTCGGCAAGGTAGATCTGTTGCTGAACCAGAATACTGTCCGGATCGGACGTAGCTAACGGCATAAAGGGTTTGTCATTCAGCAGCGCCGCAATTCGTACAACTTCCAGTTCCACCTGCTGGAGATCCGCTTTATACGAAACCAATTCAGGATCGACATCGGACGGATCGATCTCAAGCAGAACCTGCCCCTGGGTAACATGATCCCCGGCAGCAACCAGAATACTGCGCACCACCCCAGTATTAAGGGGCTGCAAGATCTTGACTTCACCACTGGGAATAACGCGTCCACGCGCCGTGACGACAACATCAACCTGACCAATCAGCATCCACAGCAGCGTAAAAACCAAGGCCGTGATAATAATCCAGAAGATGGCGCGACCCAACGGGTTGAGGGGGCGGTCTTCGATCTCGACCAGAAGCGGTTTGAATTCGTGTTTATCGTTGAGTTTCTCAGCCATCAGATACCCTGCTGTGCATGAAGATGATGATAGTAACCACGCGCCTGCAAAAGCTGTTCATGGGTTCCGGATTCCACCAGGCGCCCCTTTTCCAGAACCAGGATCAGGTCACAATCCCGAATGGTTGCCAACCGGTGAGCAACTATCAAGGTGGTACGTCCCTGCTTGATCTTCTGCATATTGTTCTGGATGATCTTTTCCGACTCGTAATCGAGAGCCGAAGTCGCTTCATCAAAAATCAACAGCCTGGGATTGTTGATCAGGGCTCTGGCAATAGCAATGCGCTGTCGCTGCCCACCAGACAGGGAACTGCCGCGTTCGCTGACCGCAGTATCGTAGCCTTCAGGAAGTTGGGAGATGAACTCATGGGCTCCGGCGATTTTAGCGACATGGAGAATCAACTCCATAGGCGCATCCGGTTTGGGCAGGGCGATGTTATCGCGGATAGTGCCACTGAACAGGTAATTCTCCTGTAGGACAACCCCGATGTTATAGCGCAACCAGAATGGGTTCAGATGACGAGCATCAATATCGTCAATATAGATCGCTCCTTCACTGGGAATGTACAGCCGCTGCAATAGCTTGGCCAGGGTACTCTTCCCGCTGCCGCTACGCCCGACAATGCCGACACTCATACCCGGCTGAATCTCAACACTCAGGGCATCCAGAACATTTGGTCCGCCGGGATGATATTTGAAGCCGACCTGTTCCAGCTTTAACGCTCCTTTTAATTGCGGTAAGGTGATGGCTTTATCGTTGGTGACTTCTTGTGGATGGTTGAGAATATCCCCAAGACGGTCAACCGACAGCAGGGCCTGCTGAAACTCGTTCCACAGGTTGACCAGGCGTAAGACCGGTGCTGTAAACTGACCAGAGAACATCTGAAAGGCGATCAACTGACCAATTGTCAAGTCCCCCTGCAGAACCGCCTTGACGCCAAGGTACAAAACCGAGATGGTCATCAAGCGCCGTAAAGTCCCCGAAATGGCTCCGGAAATGTTGGACATATTGGCCAGTTTGAAACTGGAATTGACATAGCGCCCCAGGTGATCTTCCCAACGATTTTGCATGTTCCCTTCAACCGCCAGGGATTTGACTGTCTGCACTCCGGTAACCGATTCTACGAGATAAGAGTTGGATGCTGCGGCCATTTGAAATTTGCCTTCCAAGCGTCTTCGTAGTTCTGGAGTAATCATCAGATATAAAATTCCGATGACTGTAACAAAACCAAGGACAATCAAGGTTAACTTGACACTGTAGAGCAACATAACAGCCACGAACACCAGCGAAAAGAACAGGTCGATGATGACGCTGACCGCTTTGTTGGTAATGAATTCACGAATGGTATCGAGTTCGCGTACCCGCGCAGCGATATTCCCTACTTGGCGCGCTTCGAAGTAACGAAACGGTAAGGCCAGCAGATGGCGAAACAGCTTGGCGCCGAGCTTGGCATCCAGTTTATGCGCGGTATGGATAAATATGTAATTTCGGGAAATATTGAGTAACAGTTCAAAGACGGTGACCGCCAGAAACGCAATCCCCAGCACATCGAGGGTCGTCAGACTATGGTGGACAATAACCTTATCGAGGATCACCTGAGTGAAAAGTGGCGTGACCAGACCGAACAGTTGGACAACAAAGGAGCCGAGCAGTACCTCGCCGATAATGCGCTTGAATTTGATGATCTCATGCAGAAACCATCCGAAACCGAAGACGATCTGTGAATTGATTTTTTTGTGTTTTAGGATGATGAACTGACGGCATTCCTGTTCCAGTTCGGAGCACTCTTTTTCAAGAGTCTTTTTTGCCACGGGGTCAAACAGCAGACATTTTTCACCATCCTGATCAAATTTGAGTAAAACGACATAGTCTCCAGCTGCAGTAATAGCGATGGCGGGTAAAGGGTAGCCCTGCTGATTTAATTTGTTTAAGGGCAGTGTTTTCAGTTTGACTTTGAAGTCGTAACGCTTGGCGATGCGAACTAGCTCTTCAGCTGAGACCTGCTCCTGTAACCCGGATTCGCGGGCAATGGCTCGGATGTCAACATCGATCCGGTTCAGGCGGGCGACGACTTCAAAAGCGATCAGGGCACTGTTCATTGAGGCACTCTCTGTAGCAGTTGGAGTTGGAGACTGGAAGCGGCATAATCAACCTCTTTTAGACTGAGCTGCTGTTGTTTTTCCAGCAAGCTCAGGTGACGCTGTTCGAGGCCAACCTGACTGCTGAGTTGTTGATGGTGAAGACGGGTGATATCGTCGCTTTGCAGGTCGATGGTGTCGGTCATGGCCCGGCGCTGCGCGGTCATCTGCTGTAACCCTTTAAAGGTGGACTGAGCTTGTGCGTAGGCCGTGGTCTTTTCAGCCAGGACTTTGTCTTTTTCCAGCATCAAGGCTTCCAGTTCCCGTTGCAGGCGTTTGCTTTTATAATGGCTGGCAAAACCATCAAACAGAGGTACGGTAATGGCGAGAGAGATACTGGTATCGCGTTTACGCAGATCATGGATGGCATCACGATAACTGCTGTCGTCACTACCATAGAGACCATAGTTTCCCGACAGGGTGACCTGTGGCCAATAGTTTTTTTGAGCCAGACGCAGTTCGGTCTGTTTGATTTTTATCTGGCGGCTGACGACACGCACATCCGGATTCTGCTCAAAGTCGGGCGGTGTGGGATTGTGTGTTGCCAATGTGAGGTCGCTCAATACGGTGTTGGCGGTATTATAGGGGATTCCGGTATACAGGGAGAGTTGCTGGAAAACGGTCTGACGTTCGACATTCAGGTCCTCCTGCCGGGAAGTGGCCTCGGCCAAAGCGAGGGCGGCTTCGCCGACGTCCTGCCGACCATAGCGGCCGGCCTGGCAAAGCTGCTCGCTGAACCGATAGATACGCGTCCGGCCTTGAAGAATTTCAGCCTGAAAAATCTGTTGCTTCTGGACCTTCAGAGCTCGACGATACAGATCAAGTATCTGCAGGGAGAGCTGTTGTTCGTTGCTGAGAACTTTTACCGCGGCAAGGTCGACCTGGTGTTTGGCATAGTCTAGCTGCAAACGTCGCCGACCGAAATCGTAAAGGGTATACTGCCCGGACAGGTAGAGGGAGTTTTTAAATTTTGAGCTACTGTCGGAATAGACGGTATCGCCGACGGCGACGACACTATTGTACTCGTCGAAAACATGAGCATATTCTTGCCCGTAACGCAGCGAAAATTGGGGATAATAGGCGGCCTTCGCTTCGCCGACCCCGGCTTGAGCCCCAGAAACATTGACCTTGGCAATCCGCAGATCGTAAGCATGTTGCAGGCTTTGGCTGAGTATCTGCTCAAAGCTCACTGTCTCAGCAGACGCAGGTGTGACAAAAAAACAGATCAGTGTTGTCAGGACAACGCTGATCCTTCCGAGATAAAACAATGATCCCTCCGGTAAAAAACCAAACTGAAATTGTAATCTAGGGTGTGACGTCATAACAGAATCAGGCAGGATCAAAAAGACCCTGCCTGATATTTATCGCAACAACAGACGCCCTTAGGCCGCCTGCCAACCACTGGCGACAATGGCCATCAGTTCTTCGTTATTTCTGACATCGTCCAGACTGTCCATGGAGATACCCGCAGTTGTGGCATAAGCACTCATGTCCTGAATGATCTGGTTGATATCAGCGGCGGTCATGCTATTGCCGTCATTAAGGATTATCTCTTCTATGCGGTTACCGGTTGTGGAGTCACTGTAGTTAGACAAAGTGATCTGGTCATCTATACCGTAACCGATTTGCAGGGTTGATCCGTTCTTGAAAAGGGCAATACTGTCACTTGTGACATCTTCGCCGAATTGTACTGTTTCCGTTCCTGAAGTATCAGAAACAGTATCTTGCCCATCGCCAAGATTGAACAGATAGCTATCGTCGCCAGCGCCACCATAGAGCCGGTCGTTACCAACACCACCGATCAGTTGATCATTGCCGTCACCGCCCTGTAGGGTGTCAACTCCGGCTCCACCTTCCAACACATCATTCCCGGCATTGCCGTACAGGCTGTCATTCCCCAGTCCACCGATATAATGGTTCGCTGCGTCATCACCGCTGAAGCTGTCATTGGCATCGGTACCATAAATCGGCAACTGAGCAAGTAATTCGTCACGACTCAGAACCGTTCCATCGGCAAAGCTGAACTGATCAAGACGGTAATTGCTATAGCTGGAATGAAACCACAAAGAAAGCTTGATCTGGTCACCGTCACTACCGATTTTCATCAGCAGATCATTGCCGGATTTTTCCAGAGTCAGATCTGAAATCACGATCCCCTCTCCGAAGGAGAGAGTATCCAGACCATCAATATCGTCGACACCGATCACATCCTGGCCGTCACCCATATTGAAACGGAAAGTATCATCACCAGCACCGCCGTAAAGGTTATCGTTGCCAACACCTCCGATCACAAAATCGTTTCCGTTACCACCCTGGAGTGTATCAGTCCCAACTCCACCTTCGAGCAGATCATTACCATCATTTCCATAGAGGGTGTCATTACCAAGGCCTCCAATATAATGGTTGTCGCTGGCATCACCACTGATACTGTCATTGGCATCGGTACCATAAATCGGCAACTGAGCAAGTAATTCGTCACGACTCAGAACCGTTCCATCGGCAAAGCTGAACTGATCAAGACGGTAATTGCTATAGCTGGAATGAAACCACAAAGAAAGCTTGATCTGGTCACCGTCACTACCGATTTTCATCAGCAGATCATTGCCGGATTTTTCCAGAGTCAGATCTGAAATCACGATCCCCTCTCCGAAGGAGAGAGTATCCAGACCATCAATATCGTCGACACCGATCACATCCTGGCCGTCACCCATATTGAAACGGAAAGTATCATCACCAGCACCGCCGTAAAGGTTATCGTTGCCAACACCTCCGATCACAAAATCGTTTCCGTTACCACCCTGGAGTGTATCAGTTCCAACTCCACCTTCGAGCAGATCATTACCATCATTTCCATAGAGGGTGTCATTACCAAGGCCTCCAATATAATGGTTGTCGCTGGCATCACCACTGATACTGTCATTGGCATCGGTACCATAAATCGGCAACTGAGCAAGTAATTCGTCACGACTCAGAACCGTTCCATCGGCAAAGCTGAACTGATCAAGACGGTAATTGCTATAGCTGGAATGAAACCACAAAGAAAGCTTGATCTGATCACCGTCACTACCGATTTTCATCAGCAGATCATTGCCGGATTTTTCCAGACGAAGATCCTCCAAGGAAATATCAGCACCAAAGGACAGGGTATCCACTCCTTCCGTCGTATCCAGTTGAATCGTGTCCTGCCCATCTCCCAGGTTAAAAACAAAGGTGTCATCGCCAGCACCACCAGACAGGCTGTCATTTCCGGTACCGCCAAGCAGGATATCATTGCCGTCACCACCTTGCAGGGTATCAGCACCAATGCCACCTTCCAGCACATCATTCCCGGCATAGCCGTAAAGAGTATCATTGCCAGCAAGGCCAACAATCTGGTCAGGAACGCTAGAACCTTGAAGAGAATCATTATTTTCACTTCCCATAACAGCGTTCAAACCATTTGAGACAAATAAAGATCCGCTTCCGGAGGTACTTTCCTGCCCATCGGTAATTTGATAACTGACAGATACCAGTCCCAATGAATCCGAATCGCCTATATAAGTCCAAGTTCCGTCACCGTTATCCGTCAAAATTCCTTTATCAACCTGCACATCAAATACACTTAGAGTATCACCATCAACATCTGTAGCATTAGCAAGAAGTTGATCGGCCGTAATCGTAATCGTATCACCGATAAGTAATCCTCCTAAGTTTGTACTATTGCCAGAAGAAGGTGTGTCATTCACAGGAACAATATTGATTGACGCAGAGGATGATAGATAGGCCTCCCCATCAGTGACTCGGAAATTGATAATTGCAGCTCCATTACGATTGGCGGCAGGCGTAAAGGTCCATTCTCCTTCACCACTTGAAACAATAGTCCCATAACCGGAACTCACGCTTTCCACAGTTAATAAGTCACCATCCCAATCCGAAATATTGGCAATCAGTTGATCTCTTGTAATGGTTATTGAACCGTCCTCGTTCATCTCTCCAAGGGCAACAGGCCCTGAGGCTACGGGGGCGGTATTGATATCTAATGACTGAAGTAGTTCTTGAGCCGTCAAAACAGTCCCATCGGCAAAACTGAACTGATCGGTCCGTTTGGTCACATAGCTGGGATGGAACCAGTAATTAAAAGTGAGCTGATCGCCGGTATCTCCAACCTTGATCACTAGGTTGTTGGATGATTTTTCCACAATCAAGTCACTCTGCGTAATCCCCTCGCCAAACGCAAGGCTATCGATTCCATCAACATCATCAAGGTAGATAGTGTCCTGACCATCGCCTATGTTAAAAACAAAGCTGTCATCCCCTGCACCACCATAGAGCGTATCGCTTCCGGTTCCTCCGATCAGACGATCGTTGCCATCGCCTCCCTGCAGGCTATCATCACCCTCATCACCATCGAGAATATCGTTACCAGCATAGCCATAAAGGGTGTCATTTCCTGCTCTACCAAGCATCACATCGACGCCTTCATAACCGGTCAAAGAATTGTTGGCATCGGTACCACTACTGTTCACTGGATACCGCACCAGAAACTCTTCAGTTGTCAGAATCGTACCGTCTGAAAATTTGAATTGACCTGTCCGTTTGGTCACATAGCTGGGATGGAACCAGTAATTAAAAGTGAGCTGATCGCCGGTATCTCCAACCTTGATCACAAGGTTGTTGGATGATTTTTCCAAAGTCAGGTCACTCTGCGTAATCCCCTCGCCAAACGCAAGAGTATCGGTTCCATCCGCATCATCAAGATAAATGGTGTCCTGACCATCTCCCAGGTTAAAGACAAAGGTGTCATCCCCGGCTCCACTATAGAGCGTATCGCTTCCGGTTCCTCCGATCAGGCGATCGTTGCCATCACCCCCCTGCAGGGTGTCATTGCCTTCACCTCCCACCAGAATATCGTTGCCAGCATAGCCATAGAGAGAATCGTTGCCAAGTCCACCAATAAAGTGATTGGCATCGGAATCACCACTGATGCTGTCATTGCCATCTGTGCCATAAATAGGCAACTGGCCGAACAGCTCTTCTTTACTCAAAGTTTTTCCGTCAAAAAAGGTAAACTGATCCAGCTGATAGGCAGCATAACTTGGATGAAACCAATTATTGAGAGTGATCTGATCGGTATTGTCACCGATATGAATAACGAGATTATTGGCGATTCTTGACAATGTCAGATTGCTGCTAGATATCCCTTCACCAAACGCAAGACTATTGGCCCCTGCCGCATCATCAAGATAAATGGTGTCCTGGCCATCTCCCAGGTTAAAGACAAAGCTGTCATCCCCTGCTCCACCATAGAGCGTATCGCTTCCGGTTCCTCCGATCAGGCGATCGTTGCCATCCCCCCCCTGCAGGGTGTCATCCCCTGCACCACCTTCCAAAATGTCATTGCCGGCATAACCGTAAAGAGTATCATTGCCGGCAAGACCAACAATCTGATCAGAATCACTCGTTCCCTGAAGGTAATTATTACTGTCATTCCCCATAACAACATTTAAACCATTGGAAACAAATAAAGAACCAGTTGAATGGACACTTTCCTGCCCATCGGTAATTTGATAACTGACAGATACCAGTCCTAACGAATCCGAATCGCCTGCATATGTCCAAGTTCCGTCACCGTTATTCGTCAAAGTTCCTTTGTCAACCTGCACATCAAATACACTTAGAGTATCACCATCAACATCTGTAGCATTTCTGAGAAGATCTTCCCTGGTTATTGTTAATGTGTTCCCAAGTTGTACCCCGCCAAAACTCGTGCTCCCCCCGGCACTCGGCGCATCATTGACCGGAGTAATATTGATTGACGCAGAGGATGATAGATAGGCCTCCCCATCAGTGACTCGGAAATTGATAATTGCAGCTCCATTACGATTGGCGGCAGGCGTAAAGGTCCATTCTCCTTCACCACTTGAAACAATAGACCCATAACCGGAACTCACACTCTCCACAGTTAATAAGTCACCATCCCAATCCGAAATATTGGCAATCAGTTGATCTCTTGTGACGGTTATCGAGCCGTCCTCGTTCATCTCTCCAAGGGCAACTGGCCCTGAGGCTACGGGGGCGGTATTGATATCTAATGACTGAAGTAGTTCTTGAGCCGTCAAAACAGTCCCATCGGCAAAACTGAACTGATCGATCCGTTTGGTCACATAGCTGGGAGAGAACCAGTAATTGAAAGTGAGCTGATCGCCGGTATCTCCAACCTTGATCACTAGGTTGTTGGATGATTTTTCCAAAATCAGGTCACTCTGCGCAATCCCCTCGCCAAACGCAAGAGTATCGGTTCCATCCGCATCATCTAGATAGATGGTGTCCTGACCATCTCCCAGGTTAAAGACAAAGCTGTCATCCCCTGCTCCACCATAGAGCGTATCGCTTCCGGTTCCTCCGATCAGGCGATCGTTGCCATCACCCCCCTGCAGCGTGTCATTGCCAGCACCTCCCATCAGTATATCGTTGCCAGCATAGCCATAGAGAGAATCGTTGCCAAGGCCACCAATAAAGTGATTGGCATCGGAATCACCACTGATGCTGTCATTGCCATCTGTGCCATAAATAGGCAACTGGCCGAACAGCTCTTCTTTACTCAAAGTTTTTCCGTCAAAAAAGGTAAACTGATCCAGCTGATAGGCAGCATAACTTGGATGAAACCAATTATTGAGAGTGATCTGATCGGTATTGTCACCGATATGAATAACGAGATTATTGGCGATTCTTGACAATGTCAGATTGCTGCTAGATATCCCTTCACCAAACGCAAGACTATTGGTCCCTGACGCATCATCGAGATAAATGGTGTCCTGACCATCTCCCAGGTTAAAGACAAAGCTGTCATCCCCGGCTCCACCATAGAGCGTATCGCTTCCAGTTCCTCCGATCAGGCGATCGTTGCCATCACCCCCCTGCAGGGTGTCACCCCCTGCACCACCTTCCAAAGTGTCATTGCCGGCATAACCGTAAAGAGTATCATTGCCGGCAAGACCAACAATCTGATCAGAATCACTCGTTCCCTGAAGGTAATTATTACTGTCATTCCCCATAACAACATTTAAGCCATTGGAAACAAATAAAGAACCAGTTGAATGGACACTTTCATGCCCATCGGTAATTTGATAACTGACAGATACCAGTCCTAACGAATCCGAATCGCCTGCATATGTCCAAGTTCCGTCACCGTTATCCGTCAAAGTTCCTTTGTCAACCTGCACATCAAACACACTTAGAGTATCGCCATCAACATCTGTAGCATTTCTGAGAAGATCTTCCCTGGTTATTGTTAATGTGTTCCCAAGTTGTACCCCGCCAAAACTCGTGCTCCCCCCGGCACTCGGCGCATCATTGACCGGAGTAATATTGATTGACGCAGAGGATGATAGATAGGCCTCCCCATCAGTGACTCGGAAATTGATAATTGCAGCTCCATTACGATTGGCGGCAGGCGTAAAGGTCCATTCTCCTTCACCACTTGAAACAATAGACCCATAACCGGAACTCACACTCTCCACAGTTAATAAGTCACCATCCCAATCCGAAATATTGGCAATCAGTTGATCTCTTGTGACGGTTATCGAGCCGTCCTCGTTCATCTCTCCAAGGGCAACTGGCCCTGAGGCTACGGGGGCGGTATTGATATCTAATGACTGAAGTAGTTCTTGAGCCGTCAAAACAGTCCCATCGGCAAAACTGAACTGATCGATCCGTTTGGTCACATAGCTGGGAGAGAACCAGTAATTGAAAGTGAGCTGATCGCCGGTATCTCCAACCTTGATCACTAGGTTGTTGGATGATTTTTCCAAAATCAGGTCACTCTGCGTAATCCCCTCGCCAAACGCAAGAGTATCGGTCCCATCCGCATCATCTAGATAGATGGTGTCCTGACCTTCTCCCAGGTTAAAGACAAAGGTGTCATCCCCGGCTCCACCATAGAGCGTATCGCTTCCGGTTCCTCCGATCAGGCGATCGTTTCCATCACCCCCCTGCAGGGTATCATTGCCAGCTCCGCCAAACATAACGTCAACTCCTTCATAACCGCTCAACGAGTCGTTCACGTCTGTGCCGATGCTATTGACAGGATTCTGAGCCAGCAATTCGTCAGCACTTAAGATCGTCCCATCAGCAAAACTGAACTGATCGGTCCGTTTGGTCACATAGCTGGGAGAGAACCAGTAATTAAAAGTGAGCTGATCGCCGGTATCTCCAACCTTGATCACTAGGTTGTTGGATGATTTTTCCAAAATCAGGTCACTCTGCGTAATCCCCTCGCCAAACGCAAGAGTATCGGTTCCATCCGCATCATCTAGATAGATGATGTCCTGACCATCTCCCAGGTTAAAGACAAAGGTATCGTCACCAACACCACCATACAGCTCATCATTACCAGCACCACCGACAAGCTTATCGGCACCATCATGCCCAAACAGAACATCGTCTCCTTCTAACCCCAAAAGTAATTCGTTATCTGCCCCTCCAACCAATGAATCGTCCATATCAGTACCGGCAATGGTTAGCTCACAGCGTATGAACAATTCTTCAGCAGTAAGGGTCATACCATCAACAAACTGAAAGCGATCTGTCCGCAAAAAGTCATGATTTTGAATATACCAATTTTTAAACGTAACCTGATCTCCACCGTTTCCAACTTTAACAATCAAATTGTCGCCATCTTTAGAGATAGTTAAGGCGGCTAAATCTATCCCCGCTCCAAACAGCAACGTGTCAATGCCATCGATGTCATCAAGATAAATGGTGTCTTGACCATCACCAAGATTGAACACATAGGTATCGTTTCCATTACCTCCGTACAAGAAATCAGAGCCAGCTCCCCCGTTAAGATAATCGTTCCCTTCACCACCAAACAGGGTGTCATCCCCATCTAGGCCATACAGTTGGTCGTCACCGGACATACCGCGGATCATGTTTTCACTAGCATTGCCATGTATTTCTTCATCCGCATCAGTTCCTGTAATGAAAGTGTAATCATCTGGAACATCAACAACATTGGGCGAATAATTAAAAAGATCGTTGATTTCCGCTGCCGTTATGATGCGTTCACCAACTATTTCGACCGAACTTAGTTGATAAGCACTGCCAAGAAACCAATTGTTAATAACAACCTGGTGAAGTTCGGATCCAGTCTGTAACTCTTTAATAATCAGATCATCCCCTGATCGCAAATAACTCAAAGAGGTGGGTGGAATGTTCGTTATAAGCAGGGTATCGATTCCACCACCACTGGCATCAATCGTATCGACTCCATTATGCGAATTGTAGACATAGATATCGTTTCCTGCCCCACCAATCAACGTATCATTACCTATGCCACCAATCAGGGTATCATCACCACCTAGTCCATACAGGACATTGTCATCATTACTGCCTTCAAGGACATTATTCAGATTGTTTCCGATGGCATTAGACCCATTGTACTGTTTCAAGTTTTCTACGTTTTCAGGCAGAACATAGTCACCATAATAATATGAAATAATCTGGTCCGTACCGGAATCTGCTGCTTCAATAATGACATCATCATTACTGTCTACATAATAAATGTCATCTCCAACTCCTCCAGCCAAGAGATTGGCTCCACTTCCTCCATGTAAATAATCATTTCCCTCCCCCCCAAAGAGAGCATCATCACCACTTTCCCCCATTAGCTTATTATCTTTATCGTTTCCAGATAAAGTGTCAGAAAAGTCACTTCCCCAAACATTTTCCACACTAACTAGGGTATCCCCTTCAGCATTTCCTCCTAGCCCAACACCTGTACTTAAATCGACCTGCACCCCTGACGGAGAGTTGCGGTACAAAACAGTATCTATCCCAACACCACCATCAAGAATGTCTGCTGAATCTCCACCCGTGAGAATGTCATTTCCTCCCTGCCCACGTAGGTGATGAGAAGAACCTGTGGTTTGTAAGCTATCATCCCCTTCCGTCCCGTAGATAACACCGCCAGTCAAAGACAATATGGTGTCATAATCCCAGGTGGTACCATCTGCGAACTCAATTTTCTCTACAGCAAAGGTATCTTCGGTATAATAGGTTTTATTTTGTTTTGCATCGTGATAGACACTAAGATACCCCCCTGCCCAGCAGGATATGGTAATCTTATCTCTCTCATCAGGCAGACTAATGACAAGAGCAGTGTCAATCATTGACAGTCTAACGTCGTCGGGCGTGATCCCTTCTGAAAATTTCAGAACATCGGATCCATAAAAATCAAATATCCGATCAGTTCCATCCCCTAAAGAATACTCATAAGTGGTATCACCAAAACTACCACTGATATCATCATCGCCAGGACCACCAATAATAGTGACATCTGAGTCATCCCCAAAAAGGCCACGATTTAGCCGGTTATACAAAAACTCATCATTCCCATTCCCACCTAGCAGAGTATCGTCGCCACCAGACCAATTAAGGGTGTCATTACCTTCGCCACCATCCAGAACGTCGTCATACACCCCTGCGGTAAGGGTGTCATCTCCATCTAAGCCAAAGAGAAGATTATCTTTTGATGCATCTCCTTCAAGCTCATCATCCTCGCTACTACCAATAGTACTTGCAGTAAATAATTCTTTAATTTTTTGCTGATCCCAACTGGTTCCATCAGCAAATTCAAAATTTTCAATAGTTCTTAAGTTGTCAAAATATTTTTCGATAAGGACTTGGTCACCATTAGAGCCTATCCGGAGTAACAATGAATCCGTACCACTGCGACAAACATCTACATCTGCAGGAGTTATCCCTTCAGCAAAAAATAACGTATCGTTATCGCCCCAAACATCATAAATAGTATCTTGCCCCAGGTCAGGACCGATAACATATGTATCATCACCCCATTGGCCTTCTAAACGGTCGTCGCCCTCATTTCCAGACAGAGAATCATTCCCCTCACCACCATAAAGACGATCATTACCCTGCCCGCCATTAAGGGTATCGTCGCCATCTTCACCATATAGAGTATCGTCACCATCCCCACCACTGAGATCATCATTACCGTTTCTACCATCAATCGTATCATCACCGCCTAAACCATGAATGTTATCGTCCCCGTTAGTACCAGTTAGATCATCATCGGCATTGGTTGGCATATTGGCTTTTGCCATCAAAGTATTAAAGTCCCAGACCGTTCCATCGACAAACTGAACTTGTCCAACACTATTTTCTAAGTGAGAAAAAAGCTGTGTTATCGTCAATTGATCATCTGTCCCTGCAACCGTTATAACTAGGTCACGTCCATCATCTAAACCACGGCTGAACTCTAAACTGTCAGGAGTAATTTCTTCCCCGAAAGAAATTACATTGCTTCCTTCATAATCAAAAATACGATCCTGACCAAATCCTTTTTCAAAATAGTATGTGTCATTCCCTGTTCCCCCACTTAAAGTGTCGTCACCATCCCCACCATTTAAAATGTCGTCTCCTTCTCCCCCGTTAAGGGAATCTGCACCTTCATTGCCATATAGTTGATCGTTACCTTTAATTCCAAAAAGCACATCGTCACCAGCGCTACCTTGGACATTATCGTGACCATATGTGCCAACTAGAAAGTCATCTCCAACGGTTGGAGTATTTGCTTTTGACTCAAGGGTATTAAAATCCCAGACCGTCCCATCCGCAAATTCAACTTGATCAACCCGACATCTGTCAACGAGCCATAGAAACTCTGGGTCAGTCAAGTCACAAAACACATTCTCAATAGTCAACAGGTCTAACGTATCAGTTATTCCTATTAAAAGGTTGTTTGTATTACGTCTGATCGTCACATCTCCTGGCGCTATATCGGCACCAAAAATAATGGTAACGCCACCATCCGGATCAATGATTCGATCCTGTCCAAACCCTTTTTCAAAATAGTATGAATCGTCCCCTTCCTTCCCCATAAGCAGGTCATTACCGGCTCCTCCATATAGATGGTCATCCCCATCGTCGCCATACAGATGATCATTACCGCTCCCACCATACAGATGATCATTACCAGCGCCGCCGTACAGGGAGTCATCACCAACTCTTCCAAAAAGAGCATCATCACCCTCATCGCCATAAAGGTGATCATCCACATCGATACCTATAGCAACATAAAAACTTGCAGAGGATTCTGCGGTGGAGCCATCAATCCCGGTACTTTTTGCGGTAATACTTAACTCAATATTTCCAGAAAAATCAGCGGGGGGAATCAAGGTCAGAGCACTAAGATCTTCGGCAGTCAATGTCCAACTACCATCACCATTATCAGCGCCAGCAGATAACGTAGCGCCTTCGGGGAGTCCAGAAATAATAAGAGATAAAGACTCTGTACCATCATCATCGATTAGGGAAGATTCTATCTGTAAAGGAATGACTTTATTCGGATCACTAACGATGTCAGTAACCTCAACATAAGGGGCATCAGCATATCCCTGCAACGAAACATTTAATACCGATGAGACCTCATTAATATCACCATTATTTTCAGTGCTTCGGGCAATAACTGTTAAGCTAAATTCTTTTTTTGAAGCACTGATCATAAGACCAGGCAAATCATCAGAATGTAATATCCAGGAACCATCGTATGATTTATTACCGGCCGAAAACACTGTCCCATCAGGCACATCGGAAATGATGATCTGCAATGTTTCCGATCCATCGTTGTCGCTCAGAGCCGCTTCAATGTTAATGGGAACAGCTGCAGCTATTCGGCCAGATACATCAGCAACAGTCAATATAGGCTTATCTGCTAAACCATTTACTTCCACATGAATATTTTTAATAAGTTGTGCGACAGAGTTATCGCTTTCAACACTTTCTGCTGTAACAACGAGATCAATGTTTTCATCAGAGTTTTTAGCTGGTGTAATAGTTAAATTACTCAATTGATTCCGAGACAAACGCCACCTGCCATTGCCAAGATACGTGCCAGCGGACAACGTAGCGCCATTGGGTACCCCTGCAATAGTGACCTTTAATGTTTCTGACCCATCGTCATCCATAAGGCGAGAGCTAATATTTAAAGCAATAGCAGAATCTTCTGTACCATCCGTATCGCCGACACTTAATTCTGGAGAATCAGCAACTGGAAGCACGTTTATTTTAACGGTATTTTCTATCTCGCGGCCTAACTCATCGATTATCCGGTAATTCACTTCCGCCATACCAGAAAAATTCTCGTTAGGAGTAAATTGATACGATTCGCTATCAATAGCAACAAAAGAGCCGTTGTCTATGGTGTTGCTTACTTCAATCTGTAACTCATTCCATGGATCAACCGAAACATTAGCCAACAATTCATCAACGGTTAAAACAATTGCCGTGTCTTCCTTTGTTTCGCAATTGATCGCGTCATCAGCGACAAAAGGTTGATTCAACGCTATTGTCTGGTCAGCAAATTGCAGATATTCAACTTCATAAATGATGTCAGTGCCTTCATTCTCACGACTTACTAGCAGCTCTGTTGGTGATTGATTAATGTAACTGATCTCATAATCACTCAGGTTCCCGGCATAAATAGCAGTATCAGTTCCACTGCCACCAAACAGAACATCATTTCCTGTCCCTCCTGTCAGAGAGTCATCCCCTTCGTCACCATGCAAAAGATCGCCCCCATTACCGCCAAACAAATCATCATTACCAATGCCCCCCCAAAGGGAATCAGAATCCTCCTCCCCGTATAAAATATCGTTACCTGCTCCACCTTCAAGCCAATCGCGCCCGTCCCCTCCATAAAGGAAATCACTCGCTGAAAAAGTTTCATCTTCAGAAATATCAAAATTTTCAAGAGAATATCCATCAGCGTAGCCCACATCAGTATATGTTAAATTGAGCTTAAAACTATCTACGTTACTAGTAGAAACCCAAGCTCCGCCAGAAAAGTATCCATCACCAAACAGTGCATCATCGCCAACCCCTCCCCTTAGAACATCGCTAGCACCTCCACCGACAATGACATCATTGCCATTTTCTCCCAAGAGAGTATCTTCTCCTCTTTGGCCTGCAATCAAATCACTATCTTCTCCACCAAAGATATAATCTTCCCCGCCACTTCCGACTAGATAGTCATTACCCTTTCCGCCGATAATCAAATCACCCTCAAGGTCTCCTGACATCTGAATACCGCTATCATTCCAAGTGGCTATATTCCCGCAAATTACATCACTACCATCCCCTCCATCTATGCGGTCATGTTTTTGAAATCCAACAAGGAAATCATTAGAGCCTTTCCCTTTAATATCCAGACTTGGGGCAACGGCTGGCAAAGGTGAAGTAAAAATATAGGGATCTTCATCGTCTTGACTACCCCCAGAACCATCTGACCAACTGCCGCCACTGCCTGTATCTTCTTCGACGGTATAAAACTGGAACTCTGTTGCAAAATAATCTAAACCGGCTTCTTCACTATCCTCAGTACCAATCAATGTCCAATCAAAAGTTTTTTCTGAGTCGGTGAATTCATCTAAGGACAGGCCAAAATCCCCTGAAGCAAAATTTCTAATTGAAAAACTAATATCCTTACTGAGGTCATAAACTGTTAAGGTATTGTTACTGGCATCTAAAGAAGCGAAATATTCGCCACTTTTATAGAGAGAGAAATTTTCACTGATTTGAGTCAAGGTTAAAGAGGGGAGTTGTTCTCCAGCTAGCCAAATAGATCCTTGATGATCTGAGTCATCAATTATATCTCCGTCACCAATGTGGTACTCATCGTTACCAACACCACCAGCAAGAATATCGATTGCGTTATCTTCTTCAATCTTTTTAGAACTACCATAAATGATATCGTCCCGTTCACTTCCAGAAAGAGTATCGCGTCCGCCTTCCCCCTCAATTCGCTCAATATTTTTTATCTCCGTACCCGACAAATCAATCGTATCGGCACCATCAGTACCAGCTATAGAGTCATTACCATCACCACCATCGATAATTTCTATAGAATTTGCAGCAGAGAATTCATGGACACGGATGGTGTCATTACCAGAGCTGCCAAGGATCTTATCTTCATCTCCGTCCCCACCATCAAACGTATCGAAATCAACATCGGTACCTTGAATATAGAAGGTATCATTGCCATCTCCCCCTATCAGGGTATCCTGTCCCTCGCCCCCTTCGAGCCAGTCATCGCCGCCAAAACCGTTCAGAGTGTCATTGCCGCCCATGCCATAGAGGTGATCTTCTCGATTGCTGGATTCGAATAAACCTTCAGTATCCGAATTTGTTCCGGACAAAGTATCAGAGATCTCAGAGCCAAATACGATGCGCCCCTTGCAGGGGGCATGTATGGTATTTTTGATTTCAAAGTCCTCATCAATCCAATGTTTTACCGTTGTATATACAGGATCCAAAATTTGCTGAATTTTTATGTACAGCATGTCTGCACGATCTTTCAGATAGCTGTCGCTGTAATCAGCTAGGTGCAGCTCCTCATGCTCAGCTACCTGTTCCATCAACACATAAGGCTGTAATGCAACCAAAGCGTACAAGGCTGTGCTGTCTCCAGATTTAGCCCATGACACCATGTCGGCAGCTTTTGCGTGGAAATAATTAATGACCGTATCGCTCGTACCATCTTTCCATTTCACATTGAACCCCGTCGTAAATTTGTCGAGTAAGCGAAACAGAATATCCTCACTAATCTGGTTCCGATTGAATTTGAAAATATTATCCTGATTTCTATTATCATATTCTACGGTGAGTTCAGATTCTTTAGCATTTAATATCCAGTGGTCATATTCCGCAAGGGTCTTGAAATCCTCGGAACCAAACCATCCCGTTACATACTGCTGCAAAGACTCATGCGACCAATATTCGTCGACATAAGAAGCATGATCCAGGCGTGTAACGACACTATAGGTATCTGTCTTTGAATCATATGACTGGGATTTTTCGGGGGAGACATAGTAGTCGTATCCTTGCACTGCGTCGTAGACAAGGGGTGCCGCAACCAGGCCGACAATCACAAAGGTTCCTGCCGCAGCAGTGGCTCCTGTCACACCGATTGCAGCAAGACCACTAGAAATGGCAGCAGACACTCCAAAACCAGTAGCAACAGTTTCTGTTACAGCTGCAGCAACAAAGGCTTTACCAAAAGCGTAGCCCCATTGCTCCCCCCCCCACGTAACCTCTGCAAAAGCGGAAAAGGGTATGGTTATGACGTTGCCTGTAGATGTATTCGAGATAATCTTGAGGGCCTTAACCGGCATTGCCCCCATTCCACCGCTAAAACTTGCCGGCAGAATCTCATAGATATCGTCTGCTACTGCCACAGCTAAGCCTGCAGCATATTTGTAAACATCCCCCTCGGTATAAGGAATTCCTGCTTTATCTAACGCCTCTTTCATACCCGTAGCAATATCGGCCACAAGTTGCGTATTGTTGTCCTTAATCTGGGTATAAGAACCCTCCGGAGTTATAATCGGTGAATCATCGTTATATATTCTTCTTGATCCTAAATCAGTGGCCATCAAACCCCTCCTCTAATAAATCAATCTCATTGTGAAAACCGCTTTTCAGACTTTCAACTAACCTTTTTTTCATCCATTTTTTATCTCTATACTCATAAAAACGCTCCTCTCCCGGAACCTCAATCGCACAGTAATGATTAAGCATATATTTACTGAAGCTGACCGATTCGGCATCGATCGCCATGGTGTAGAACAGCTCTGCTTGTTTGGGATCCTGCTTATAGAGGGTGCCCCAGACATAATCGTCCGCCTCGGGATTGGTAAAATCTCGCCGTGCTCGGAGAAAATCGGCAATGCGCGAATGTTGACAGCTAAATTCTTTCGGATACAGTGATGCCGTCAGTAATTCACTGCTGGTATGGATAACCAGCAGCTGGCGAGTCAATTCGATCTTTGGGTTCGAGCGCTTGATCTCATCGTAGATGCCACCAGCGATCCAGTGTTGGCGCAATGCCACCAACCAGCGGTTCATCTTTTCTTCTTTCCTGACAAACTCCACATCGTGCAACAACGGCCAGTAGGAGCCAATTTCTTTATCAGCGTAATAACCCCAATTAAGGGAATAGTAGAAGGCTGCCCGCGGCAGTTTTTTGGAGGCTTCCTGCTCTATTTGCCCATCGGCAAAGGGGTGGGTCGCCACTATCTCGATCGTGGCGTAAATGTCATCCAGCAACTGGCGCATGGGCAGGGATGCCCGCCGATGACTGGTGCCGTACGGGTTATGCATGCGCCTGATATAGGGATAGTGAAACCACATATCCTTCCAGGCTGCGTGTTCTCCATCATTCTCAGGGAGCAGGGCGGTACCGCGCGCATAAATGGAGCGCTGCAAGGCGTTTAAAGGCATCAACAGGCGATTTTCCGGATTGAATATTTCACACAGACCGATCCGTACCAAAGCTAAGGGTTGACCGGCGATGTAGTACTCCTTGGCCGCATAGTTGGCATTATTATCCCCCATCCAGGTCAGGCGTTGATGCAGATAGAAGCCACCCATCAACAGTACGATCAGCCCCAATCCCACCACAAAGCGGCGACGCTTTTCAGGTGTCACAAACCACAACAAAGGCCAGGGCTGCCTGACCTGCTTATTGATTATCCTTTTTACCCGCTCCCGTAATCGCTGAAGAATCGGCAGCAGCAGACACAAGCACAGGTAATAGCCACAGACCAGCAGCATGGATAAGAGCAGATAAAACAGTCCGGCAAAAATATGCAGTCCACCAATGTGCATCAGCAATAACCCTTCTCAAACAAAAACAGCCCGCCTCCGATCAACAGGACTCTCCCTGCCACCGAAAACGAGCCGTTATTATTCACATATCTTCCCACGGGTCCCCCTCCCGGAATCATTCAAAACAGATCAGTCAATACAATATAAACATCACACAGTTAGCGTAGTATTTATCATTCCTATGCGCCCGAAAAATTATTCTAATATATCAAGCAAATCAAGCAGAATAGAAATGGTGCCATCTTTTCATTTCCCTCTTTTCTTCTGATTTATGTCCTCACCTCAGATGAAAATGAATAGACTATACTGCCTATGTCTGACAAAAATCATATCTGTTGGAAATAATCGCCAAGGATGTTTCTAATGGCATGTTTCAGCGGACTTTCGCAGGTTTTTCCGAGCATCTCTGGTCATTGTTGATGTCCCCCTCTCTGCTAGATCAGTTAAGGCAGCTCCATTTTATTAAATATGTAGAAGCGCCCCCTATGCTCTCCGCGGTTTTCCAAGAACTGGGCTGTAAGTATCGGTTGAAGTCAGACAACAGAAAGCCCCGTTATTAGTAATAATAACGGGGCCTGACCTTAAACAATAATAGGGTGCTACAGAATCAGTCGTTCACTGTAACATTTTGAGCACAGATAATTTTCATATCATGAATAAACTTATCAACACTTTCTTTATTTTTTTTCTTAAATTCATCAACAGAAGAAACATAGCCAAGTTGTTTATATGTAATTATTTTTACTATTTCAGAAAATCCGGAATACCTAAAAGAAATACCCCTTAGATAAGAAATAAGATTTTCCTCATAAAAATCTACTGTACAAAAATTATTTTTATCTTCATCAAAATAAATATTTTCATTAAATTGAGAGCTATCAGTTCCAGTGAATCCGTAGCTACCATGGAAAATTTTATCTTTTATCAAGAGAATAGTTATCTTATTATCTTCAGAATAAAGATTCCTGCTAACACTTGAATAGACATCATTAAAATCAAAATCTTGGCCGACATACTTTACTGAGAATGGAAACTTTATCTTGAGTCTTGGGAAGTCCGAATCTGTATAGGTATTATCATTAAGCGTCGGTTCTTTTATCTTAAGAGCCGAACACGAGCTTAACAATAACAGCAATAATATAATCAAATAATGACAAATTTTCATTAAAACCCCCTTAAAATAAATGATGAAAATTCATTCCATTAAAATAATTTCTTGAACGATAATGAAACTAGGTCATTTAACAGCTTATTTTTTGCGCGTAGATAGTCCATGAGGACAGGAAAAAGGCTGTTATATTCTCAATATATGCAGCTAACAAGCTCCAACCGGCACTAAATTAAAAATAATCCCTCATTGAAACAACCAGCAACCTAATACTTGCTAAAGGCTCTGTCTATAATTATTTTCCATAAATAGTAAAAAATATCAGTGCCGTAATAGGTCCCTAGCAGCATCATTTGTGGTCTGATCAATCATCGCCTGGCAAAAATCAGAGTTCTCCCAACTTGGCATGCCCGCTAATTCAATGTTATCGCAGCTTTTTTCAGCGGAGTTAATAAAACATTTCTTAAATATGCCGATTTTTGTCCAGAGGATCACACAATGTCGGCTCGTAAATTCCTGTTTTGCATGAGGCATAAAAGTAAAATGCAAACAGGATGAAAAGACGCTATGATATCGCTATTTTCACACAAGAACAAATAAACACAGGAGGGAAATAATGACGTGTCACGAGGTTGATTACACTATTATCGGCAACGACATGCAGATGGTTCAGGTTGAACTGGATCCACGGGAAACGGTTATAGCTGAAGCTGGAGCCATGACTTACATGGAAGAAGACATCTCCTTTGAGGCGCGGATGGGGGATGGGTCGGAAGCCGACAGCGGCCTGTTCGGTAAATTACTGGGGGCCGGAAAGCGGGCCTTGACCGGTGAATCAATTTTTATGACCCATTTTACCAACCAGGGGACGGGTAAAGCCCATGTTGCCTTTGCCGCCCCCTACCCCGGTCAGATCATTCCCATTGATATGGCGACCATCCCAAGTCGGGAAGTTCTGTGTCAGAAGGATGCCTTCTTGTGTGCCGCTTACGGCACCAAGGTCGGCATTGCCTTTCAGCGCCGCCTGGGCACCGGTTTCTTCGGTGGTGAAGGTTTTATCCTCCAGCGGCTTAATGGTGATGGCCTGGCCTTTATTCATGCTGGGGGGTCGATTATTGAGCGAGAACTCAAGGGGGAAACCTTGCGGGTTGATACCGGTTGTCTGGTCGCTTTTGAGTCAGGTATCGATTATAACATCGAGCGTGCCGGGAACCTGAAAAGCATGTTCTTTGGTGGTGAAGGATTATTCCTGGCAACCCTGCGTGGTCGGGGCAAGGTATGGTTGCAGACACTGCCGTTCAGCCGTCTCGCTGATAGGGTTATTCAACATGCTCCGCGGGTTGGTGGTAGTGATAAGGGGGAAGGTTCGCTGCTTGGCGGTATTGGGCGGATGTTCGACGGAAATTGATGCCTGTTTCATTGCTCTTACATGCCGAAGGCATTGCGGTTCTGGCCATCAGGCGCGAATTGAGCCGTCGGCCGGTTGCTGAATTTCTGCCCATTCCCTTGAAGAAACGACGCCCGAACATGGATATTTTTTAAAGAGCAGTTTTGGGTTACCTTTTATTGCTCTGGATAAAAGGTAACTCGCCTGCAGGGGCGAAACCCTGCGAAGTTGTTTTTGACTGTTTGGAATAAAAACCAGGATCAAGACCTCGGGGTCGCGCCCCCGATCGGCGCCTTACTTTTCTCCTGGGCTAGAAAAGTAAGCAAAAGATCCCGGAAAGATCAAAATAACTGACGACAGCTGACGCCAACTACGGCTTTCGGAAGCCCAGTAAATTTAAGCGGCAGCCCAAGATGCTTTGCATCTTATGGGCAAAAGCGTTATTCGTGGATCCAACTGGTTTTATATAAATCTAGTCATGCCGAAGGCATTGCGGTTCTGGCCATTAGGCGTGGTTTTGGCCGTCGGCCGGTTGCTGAGTTTCTGCCCGTTCCCTTGAAGAAACGACGCCCGAACATGGATATTTTTTAAAGAGCAGTTTTGGGTTACCTTTTATTGCTCTGGATAAAAGGTAACTCGCCTGCAGGGGCGAAACCCTGCGAAGTTGTTTTTGACTGTTTGGAATAAAAACCAGGATCAAGACCTCGGGGTCGCGCCCCCGATCGGCGCCTTACTTTTCTCCTGGGCTAGAAAAGTAAGCAAAAGATCCCAGAAAGATCAAAATAACTGACGACAGCTGACGCCAACTACGGCTTTCGGAAGCCCAGTAAATTTAAGCGGCAGCCCAAGATGCTTTGCATCTTATGGGCAAAAGCGTTATTCGTGGATCCAACTGGTTTTATATAAATCTAGTCATGCCGAAGGCATTGCGGTTCTGGCCATCAGGCGCGAATTGAGCCGTCGGCCGGTTGCTGAAGTTCTGCCCGTTCCCTTGAAGAAACGACGCCCGAACATGGATATTTTTTAAAGAGCAGTTTTGGGTTACCTTTTATTGCTCTGGATAAAAGGTAACTCGCCTGCAGGGGCGAAACCCTGCGAATTTGCTTTTGACTGTTTCTACTAAAAACCAAAAACAACACCGGCGGGTCCCGGCCCGCCAGCCGGGTTCATTTTTCCCAACGATGGAAAAACGAACCAAAAAGATCTTGGAAAGTCAAAATAGCTGACGAAAATTGTGAAAAACTATCGATTATTGTAGCCAGATAGAATTAACCGCCAGCCCACGATACTTCGTATCTAATGGGCAACGAGCAACAGGAGAATTCTTGGCATTAGATGTTCTTCTGTTGCTTGCTACTTACTGCTTAATTTATTCACTATTTAAATTTAGACATGAACACAGATAACAACTTTATATATCAACCCATCGGCATCCTCCACTCTCCCTATACCAACCGCATCGACGCACCACATCAGGCAACGGTGGTAGAAGGGACGGAAACTGGCGAATATGCCATCGCCACATTGCATCTGGAAGACTGGGTCGACGAACAAGTTCTCCAGGATCTGGACGGCTTTGAGCGGGTGTGGCTGATCTTTGCATTTGACCGCAGCCAAGGGTGGAAAAGCAAGGTCAAGCCACCACGCGGTGGCCCGAAACGTGGGGTCTTTGCCACCCGCTCCCCACATCGTCCCAATTCAATTGGCTTGTCGGCAGTAGAATTGATCAAAGTAAAAGGGCGAATTCTTTATCTGAAAGGAGTCGATCTGCTGGATCAGACACCGGTGCTTGATATCAAACCCTATGTTCCTTACGCAGACTCCTTCCCTGATGCCAAAGCAGGCTGGATCGATGAGCTAGACGACAAACTGGGGAAACATTCTGCCCCCGGTCCAAGACGACCGCGCTGACATTGGCGGATAATTCTTCTACAGCAAAAGATCATTCGTCTGCTATTCTACAAGATCAACTGAAAACCAGATAACCCACAAGGGGAAAGAGCGACTTGTTCACCTACGATTCTCACAAAAAGGAAAAGCCTCTCCAACGCAGCTGGTCACTGACCGATATTGTTGATCTTGAATATTTCATGATCTGTGATGAGCAGCTCCGCGACAGTGAAGGAGAAATGGCACTACGTCAGCAGGACCGTACCTTCTATTTTTCCCGCCGACAGGAGTTCGATACCATCGGGGACGCCCCCGGACTGGTGCGCCGCTGGCTTGCCGCGCGCCGTATGCACTGGTTAAGCTCCCCCAAAGCAGCCCCTCTGCCGGGTAAAATCTGGCAGGAGACTCTTACCATTATCACGTGGGTGACCTTATTTGTCGGGCTTATCATCGGCAGCGTCACAGCCGCCAGCCTACTCAGCTACAGCGGCACGACAGCGGTCAATGTATCTGGTTATTTTGCCGTACTGATTGGCCTGCAGCTGCTGCTCTTAACCTTACTGGTGCTTTTCACCTTAGGCCGCAGTATCGGCTCCCGTTGGCTAAGAGCTTCGTTAATCTGCAACCTGCTTGCAGCAGGTGTAAAAAAAATGTTCATCAGCCTGCTGATGCGCGGCCAGAAACTGACCGATGCTGAAGCGCGGCTTAATTTCCGTAGTGCCCTGGGCAGAGTGAAACTTAATCATCAGGAATACGGCAGCCTGTATTTCTGGCCAGCGTTCATATTACTGCAGCTGTTCGGAACCATGTTTAACCTCGGCGCTCTTGCCACCAGTTTTGTCAAGATCAGCCTTACCGACATTGCCTTTGGCTGGCAATCAACCCTGGCGATAGATCCTTCCCAGCTGGCAGAAGTTATCCAGTATCTGGCCCTCCCCTGGAGTTGGATTGTGCCTCCAGACTTGGCCTATCCAGGTCTGGCACAGATAGAAGGCAGCCGCATCATTCTTAAAGAGGGGCTGTATCTCCTGGCCACTCAAGACCTGGTATCCTGGTGGCCATTTTTGCTGCTGGGAGTTATAACCTATGGTTTTCTGCCCCGCCTCATCCTGTTGATTTTTGGCATAGTCCGGATTAAAGCCAACCTCAAACAGTTGCGTTTTGACAGCGCGCGTTTCCGCCAGTTGCAGCACCGCATGCTCAGCCCCATTTTAGAAACCCAGCATGCCGGTACGGGGCAGGTTTCAGCAGCATATCCACAGCACCAGACGACCGATCAGACCGACACCATTGCAGGGGGAAGTGCTATTCCCAATGGCGCAAAGTTATTGCTGATTCCGGATGAACTTTATGATGAGGTAAATACAGCGCAGCTACAGCAGCAGCTCACCCTCCATGAGGGGGCAGGCCCCTATTACCCGCTACGCAGTGGTGCGTTGGGGCAAAGTGAAGAGGATCTTTACATCCAGATTGCTCAAACGCTGCATGAGACTCCCTGCACAGGAATTATTCTGCTTCAGGAAGCTTGGCAGCCACCACTGCGCGAACTACTGACGCTGCTCAGGCGTATTCGCCATGAACTGCCACGCCACTATCCCCTGTCGATTGCCCTGATTGGCAAACCTCACAAAGAACTGCTGCTGACCCCAACTAAAGGAGCGGACCTGAATCTGTGGCGTAAGACCATGCAGACCCTGGCAGACCCGTATCTGGCCCTTTATCCATTGGTTGACAAATGATGCGCATTCCCAGCTTTGCCATTATCGGCCACCCGAACGAAGGCAAATCCTCGGTCCTGTCAACATTGGCAGAGGATGACAGTGTGCGGATCAGCCCGGTTCCGGGTGAGACAACCCATTGTCAGCTGTTCCCGGTGGTCATTGATGGCCAGGAGGTGATGCACTTTATCGACACCCCCGGGTTTCAGAATCCACGCCAGACCCTGGCCTGGATGCAAAACTATCAGGGTCCTGACGGCAAACAGCTCAGCACCTTTCTGGCTGAGCACCACAACCAGCCGGATTTCCACGATGATTGTGAATTACTGAGACCGGTTGCCGATGGTGCCGGAATCATTTTTGTTGTTGATGGTTCCAGACCGGTGCGCAATGTTGACCGTGCGGAGATGGAAATTCTGCGCCTGACAGGCGCACCACGCATGGCGGTTATCAATAACAAGGAAGATGACACGGACTTCGTCAGCGACTGGCACAGCGCCTTTCGCAAACATTTTAATGCGATTCGTATCTTTAATTCCTGCCGGGCCAATTACATCGAGCGCATTGAATTACTGGAGAGCCTGAAAAGTATCGACCAACAGCTGGAACCGCTACTGCGCCAGGTCATAGCCGTTTTCCAAAAGGACTGGCAACTGCGTACTGAGCGCAGTGCCCAGTTGATTGTCGACCTGGTCTGTGATGCTCTTAAGCATAAAGAAGCGCTGACCGTTCAGGAACCGTATAATGAAGAGGGCCTCCATGCGCGCCTGCTGCAGCGTTATCAGCAGGCGCTCAGTGCTAAAGAACAGCAGGCTTACGCCGCTATCCGTAAATTGTTTAAACACAACATCTTTAATGTGCAATTGCCGGAGCACTCCATTCTTAAAGAGGATCTGTTCAGCAATCGCACCTGGGAATTTCTTGGTCTTTCCAAGGGGCAGCTGATCACCGCCGGAACTCTAAGTGGTGCTGTTGTTGGTGGCGGAATTGATGCCATGGTCGGCGGTGCATCCTTCGGAGTCGGTGCAGCTATTGGTGGCATGGTGGGTGCTGCCGGAACCATTCTTAAAGGAAAACGACTGCTCGACAAGGTTAAGCTTTTCGGCCAAAAAATCGGGGGCGAGCAACTGCAGATTGGTCCGGCCAACAATATCCAGCTCATGTATATCCTCATCGATCGCAGCCTGTTGTTTTACAGCCATATTATCAACTGGGCCCATGGTCGCCGTGATTATGCTCAACACCACAGCCTGACCACAGCGGCCACGAGCGAAGGATTTACGGCTCTTTGGAGCAATGATGCGCGCCGCTGTGCAGAAGACCTGTTCAGAGCGCTGCAGAAAGAGGATGAAATCAAGCGGGCCACAGCTCAAAACAGATTTCGGGACATGCTGATTTCGCAATTGACGCAGTTGGCTCAGCGTTAACCGACCCGGTTTTTACGTTTTTGTCATGATGCAACAACGCCCCGCCTGAATGAATCAGACAGGGCGCTTTCAACCGCAGCAGTGCTGTTGGTCAGTCCTGTTTCCAGGAAATACTGTATTTAAAGGTTGTCGGATCCAGCCAGTCAAGGGTTTGCCCCCCAACCTGAGCAAATGGATACATCAGGTAGTTGACAGCCTCCCCCTGCTGAACAGGATTGAGCTTCAGATCGCGCCCTTCACTCAAGCGAATGCGGTACTGGTCAACCGCGCCCCAGTAATAGTCACGCAGCTCTTTAACTTTTTGATCATCCAGCTTCAATTTCTGCACCAGCATTGCTTTGCGAACGTCGGCAGGATCAACCGGCACCCAACCGTAGCCGGGCAGATAGAACTCGGCCCAGCAATGCTGCCAGGTTGAGACATCCTGATCCTTCCCTTTACCGGTCCGGATCCCCAGCACCTCACGAGTAGGAACTCCGGCCGCGCGTGCCAAGGCAATGTAGATGGAACTGATATCGGCACACTTGCCACCAGGGCGACGCAGCAGCGCGGTGACGTCCCCAAGCCCACAGCCGCGGGTTTCGGGATCACGAAAAGTATTTTCCACCGTCCAGTCGTAAATCGCCCTGGCCTTGGCCAGCACACCCACTTTCCCAGCAGTAATCTGATCTGCCAGAACTTTCACCCCGCCATCAATCGGGCCATAGGTTGTTGCCGCCAGGTAAACGGCCAGTTCCTTAGCGTTTAAAGTTCCTTCCTGAGCAGGAAAATCGCGCCGGACCTGCTCTTTGCGATCCGCATGAAAATAAAAGGTCAGCTTACGCTCTTTCACTCCTGCCGGCCAGGCTACGTAAAGCATTGGCGTACTGAAGATTTGATCAGTATATACGCCAGCTTCGCGGTAGTTCCCCTGATAACCGATATGGGTAATGGTTTGAACTGCATCAGTCTCTGGATATGGAATCCACAGCCGGGTCTCGTGATTATCTGGCTGATCTGACAGGTCAAATGTCCACGTATAGGTCCCGGACTGAATGCCGGCAAATGCCGGCATCGCCATTAATATACAAAATATGCAGCTTAAAATTAGAATATAACGTTTCATGAGCTATTTCCTTGATTAAATACTTATTATTGACGAGACCGCTAAAGTAGTTGAACAACCTTTCTCTAGTCAACAACTAAGTATTATTTTTTCAGATAGCCATGATCATTATTTACCATACGCCAAGAAGATAGGTTGTCTGCCGAGTTCGTGAAATATACGGGGAGAGTCTGATAATAAGCCAACCGGCGCTTAAAACCGGCTGGCTCCAGGTTGTCGCTCGTTTTACTGCTACTTGATGCGCGTTTTCAATTCATCCACATACTTCGTCACGGACTGTTTAATAATTTCCATCCAGTTTCCTTCAGAAGCGATCTGATAATTTCCTTCGGCATGGACTTCGACACGTTCCGATTGTGTGCTCATTGATCTGAATTCGAGCTCAGTGGCTATATCGGAGGAAAGTGTCAGAGCCCAGAACCCAGGAGTCATATAAGCCCAGAATTTCGTTATTTCAGCCGTTACCATGACTGTCGTTTTCTCACTTGCAACACAACTATCCAGAACCAGATACCCTTTTTCAGCAAATGCCTTGCTGATGGCGTCGGTCATCACCGTTTCAACCGTTTGTCCTTCCTGCAAAAGAATATCACCGAGCGCCTTACCATACGTGTTCCGCTTTCTGGCAATAGCCCTTTTCTTGAGATCATCGCTGACCTGATCGGAGCCTCCAAAACCTAACGATGGAATATCCTGAGTTTTAGGGTTACTCTCGAAGACACGCATATCTGTGACCGAATGAATGCAAACAGTCTGCCCCGTTTGCGGAACACCTGGCGTGACCTCGGGAACTGACAGGGAAACAATACCGCGATTTGTCGCACAACCAGAAAGAGATATAAGAGCTACAACCATCAATAAACCTAACATTTTAGCTTTCATATTTCCTCCTCTGTCGTTTTATAAAGCGCAGGATCAGCGTTTTTAGGAAACACACCAACGTAATTTCAGGACGATCTGATTTAAAATTATCATGCCCCAAAAAACATTCAATATCAGTCACATAATTATTTAATTTTAAGGACATAGAGCAATTCCAAAGGCTACATTCTGCGATTTTCTCGCACATCTGGAACCAACCATCCGTTCAACGCGATTACAAATATTATCGTCTCTTTCTTGGCCAATAGTTGACTATTTTGGTGATGAATTGCATAATCAAAGACACATTGATCACTCTGATAAGATTCAATCTTTTACTTCGAACGCTGAGAACAATTGTGCAGCAACACATATAAACACCAGGTACAGCATGATGGCTTGCCTGTCGCAAGCTGTGCCAGTTGAGGAAATTATGTCTGAACAAATTGATAAATTTCTGGAAAAAGAATACCAGGCCGGTTTCATTACCAGCATTGAGTCCGACACCTTACCCCCAGGCTTGAATGAAGATGTCATCCGCTATATCTCCACCCGCAAAAAAGAACCGGAGTGGTTGCTTGAATGGCGGCTGGAAGCGTTTCATATCTGGGAAGAAAAGATGCTTCCGCTATGGGCTCATTTGAAATTGCCCCACATCGACTTTCAGAAGGTCTCCTACTTTTCTGCGCCCAAAAATATGAGCGACAAACCGAAAAGTCTGGATGAGGTCGATCCTGAAGTGCTGGCGACCTATGAGAAGCTGGGCATCCCCCTTCTGGAGCAAAAGAATCTGCAAGGAATTGCCGTTGACGCTGTTTTTGATTCGGTATCCGTGGCGACAACCTATCGTGACAAACTGATGGAAGTCGGAGTCGTTTTCATGCCGATCAGTGAAGCGGTTCACGAGTACCCGGAGCTGGTCAAAAAATATCTGGGGTCAGTGGTCCCGAAGCAGGATAACTTCTTTGCGGCACTAAACAGTGCGGTCTTCAGTGACGGATCGTTCGTCTATATCCCCAAAGGGGTCGACTGCCCCATGGAGTTGAGTTCCTATTTCCGCATTAACGAAGCCAACACCGGCCAGTTCGAGCGCACCCTTATTATTGCCGAAGAAGGGAGCAAGGTCAGCTACCTGGAAGGCTGCACCGCGCCGATGCGCGACGAAAACCAGCTGCATGCCGCCGTCGTCGAACTGATCGCCCTGGATAACGCCAATATTAAATATTCAACCGTTCAGAACTGGTACCCCGGCAACAAGGAAGGCAAAGGCGGTATCTACAATTTTGTCACCAAGCGTGGCCTGGCTCACACCAACGCAAAAATCTCCTGGACTCAGGTTGAGACCGGTTCGGCTATCACCTGGAAATATCCGAGCTGTATTCTGAAAGGGGACAACAGTGTTGGCGAATTTTATTCGGTTGCCGTCACCAACAATTACCAGCAGGCCGATACCGGCACAAAAATGATTCATCTGGGCAAAAATACTAAATCAACAATTATCTCCAAAGGGATCTCCGCCGGTAAAAGCCAAAACGCTTATCGCGGCCTGGTACGCATGAGCAAAAATGCCAAAGGAGCGCGCAACTTCAGTCAGTGCGACTCGCTGTTGATCGGCGACCGCTGCGGGGCCCATACCTTCCCTTACATTGAAGGACACAATCCCAGTGCTATTGTAGAGCATGAGGCCACCACCTCCAAAGTCAGTGATGACCAGCTGTTTCTCTGTCAGCAACGGGGTATTGACCCGGAAAAAGCCGTGTCAATGATTGTGAACGGTTTCTGTAAAGACGTATTTAAAAAATTACCGATGGAATTTGCCGCTGAAGCGGGCAAATTGCTGGAAGTTAGTCTGGAAGGTTCCGTTGGTTAAGCGGATGTTTTTCCAGAACATATAAATCTAAAAAGGACATTTTTCATGCTTTCGATAAAAAATCTACACGCGAAAATTGGTGATAAACAGATCATCAACGGTCTTAATCTCGAAATCGGGCCGGGTGAAATCCATGCCATCATGGGCCCTAACGGTGCCGGGAAAAGCACCCTGGGCTATGTTATCTCGGGTCGTGATGGTTACGACGTCACAGAGGGAGAGATTCTTCTCGAAGGATCCTCACTGCTTGATATGGAGCCTGAGGAAAGAGCCCAAGCCGGGGTATTCCTGGCCTTTCAGGCACCGATCGAGATTCCCGGCGTCTCCAACCTCGAATTCATGAAGGCTTCCGTCGACGCCCACCGCAAAGCTAAAGGGCTCGAGGCCATGGACAGTGTCACCTTCATGATGCTGGCCAGGGAAAAATGCAAAACGGTCAACCTGAATCCCGACTTTCTCAAACGGGGGGTCAACGAGGGCTTTTCCGGTGGCGAGAAAAAGCGTAATGAATTGCTGCAACTGATGCTGCTGGAACCGAAACTGGTTATTCTTGATGAAACTGATTCAGGGCTTGATATCGACGCCCTGCAGGTGGTTGCCGATGGGGTTAATTCGCAACGCGATCCACAGCGCTCCTTTATCGTGATTACCCACTACCAGCGTCTGCTTGATTACATTGTCCCCGATTACGTTCATGTCTTTTCAAAAGGACAGATTGTCCGTTCCGGTGGCAAAGAACTGGCCCTTGAGCTTGAACAAAAAGGCTACGGCTGGATTGCCGAATAAAGGATGACTGCTATGGGAATCACAACTTCATTACCGGATCCTGTTGCTGCCCGTCCGCAGCTCAGCTGGCTGAAACCGCTCCATGCCAGCGGCAAAGAGCAGCTTGAAAGCCTCGGCTGGCCCGGACGCAAGACTGAGTACTGGCTCCACACCCCGATTACTGAAGCGCTGGAAAAGCTGCCCAAGACAGCCGAGACAGAGGTTCTTCCAGAATTCAACCAGTTGACTACAATTGCTAACATTGAGGCAATCAAAGTTGTTTTTGTTGATGGGGTATTTATCCCTGGACTGTCGTCGGACCTGAGCGAAAACACGCATCTGAACATCGTCTCTCAGCTTGAAGAAGCGCAGCAGAGGTCCTTTTTACAACGCATCAACCAGACCTTCGACCTGGCTCTCAACGCCAAAGATCACATCGGCGCCTGGCACAACCTGAGCCTGCTCAGCGATGGACTGATTGTGCAGCTGCCTGCCGATGTCAAATTGGAGCAGCCGCTGCAGGTGGTCTTTGTCGCCAGCCAGGCCAGCTGCACTGCAGCACCAGCCACCAGGATTATCTGCGACCTGGCCCGTGGTGCCAGCGCCCAACTCATAGAACATTTTGTTACCCTGCCCGGAGCGGAAGGCAGTTTCTCCAATCAGCTGACCGAAATCGACCTGGGTGCCGGTGCCAATCTCAGTCACTACCGCCTCGGCCTGGAAGGACACAGCGCTGTCAGCCTGACGGCAGTGCATGCCTCATTAGGCCAGGACGCCAACTACGATGGCTTTAATATCGGCTTTGGCGCTGCCTGCAAGCGTAACGATCTGGTCATCCATCATCAGCAGGGTGGCTCCCACTGTGAGCTGAAGGGGATCTACCTGCCACGCGGCAATGAGCATATCGACTATCATACCTGCCTGGAGCATCGTGTGCCTGAGTGTACCAGCAACGAAGTATTCCGTGGCATTATGGCAGACAAAAGCACCGCAGTGTTCAACGGTCGTATTCATATTCATCAGGATGCCCAGAAAACCCTGGCTGAACTGAGTAACCGCAACCTGCTGGTCAGCCCGGATGCCCAGGTCTATACCAAACCGGAGTTGGAAATCTATGCGGATGATGTCCGCTGCGCCCACGGCGCAACCGTGGCCCAACTCGATGAGCAGGCCCGTTACTATCTGCAGAGCCGTGGCATCAGCCGCAAAGATGCGGAAGTTATCTTAAGTTTTGCCTTCATCAATGAGCTGATCGACCAGATCGATCTTGAGCCGCTAGCAGAACATCTGCGTCCGCTGCTGAACGATCACTTTGCCAAAACCCTGCAACACTCCGGAGACTGAAAATGACAGCCCCTTTTCCCTTTGATCCGGAAAGCATCCGTCCCGACTTCCCGCTGCTGCAGCAGGTCGTCAACGGTCAGCAGCTGGTTTATCTGGATAACGCTTCGACGACCCAGAAACCTGAGGCCGTCATTGAAGCCATTTGTCACTATTATCGCTGTGACAACGCCAATGTTCATCGCGGCAGCTATGCTCTGAGTGATCGCGCCACCTGTCGCTTTGAACAAGCACGATTACGCGTACAAAGGTTTATCAATGCCGCCTGTCAGGAAGAGATCATCTGGACCAGGGGGACAACCGAAGGGATCAACCTGGTTGCCCAGTGTTATGGCGGACAGGTACTTAAAGCAGGTGACGTTGTGTTGGCGCCAACCATGGAGCACCACGCCAATATTGTTCCATGGCAGATGATTGCTGCCCGCCAGGGCGCGACGTTAAAAGCTGTTCCGGTTAGCAACCAGGGGGAAATAGATCTTGATGCCTTCGCCGCGCTACTGAAAGATAACCCGGTTAAAATTGTCAGCTGTGCTCACGTCTGTAACAGTCTGGGTACTGTTAATCCGATTGAGACCATCATAAAAATGGCTCATGCCGAAGGTGCCATGGTGATGATTGACGGGGCCCAGGGGATCAGCCACTGGCCGGTTGATGTTCAGGCCCTCGATGTTGATTTCTACGCGTTTTCCGGTCATAAGATGTTCGGACCAACCGGCATTGGTGTCCTGTACGCCAAGAAGGAGCTGCTTGACGCCATGCCACCCTTTATGGGTGGCGGTGAAATGATTGAAAACGTTACTTTTGCTAAAACGATCTATAATCATCTGCCGTTCAAATTTGAAGCAGGAACCCCAAACATTGCCGGTGCAATCGGCCTGGCAGCGGCAATCGATTATCTCAACCAGCTTGACCGCAAGGCAACTGCCGCCCACGAAGCTTCATTACTGGCTTATACCCAGGAAAGAGCGCATGACTGCGATGGACTCATTCCTATCAGCCGGGCTAAACACATGGCCGGGGCCTTCAGTTTTAACATTGAGGGGGCCCACCCGTCCGATGTCGGTATGCTACTCGATCAGCAAGCCATTGCCGTACGCACCGGACAACATTGTGCCCAGCCAGTCATGGACCAGTACTGTATACCCGGTACGGTCAGGGCATCCTTCAGCATCTATAACACTCATGCCGAGGTCGATCGTTTGTTTGAGGCGATTGAAAAGGTAAAAATGTTTATCTAAACTTGGTAGCGCAAAATGCTCAAGAGCACATCCTCTATATGCACACACAAATTCATCAAAGGAGGATCAGAGGATATTTGTCGCCCGGATGGCGACAATTAAGCCTCATGGATGGGTTGATGCGCCCCTGGAACGGGAGATCCGATTCTCCGGCTTAACAGAAAGAAAGGACCAATGAACCCATTCGGAACCACCATAACCACTGAAGATATCATTGACAGCCTCAGTTTTTTTGACAGCTGGGAAGATCGCTACAAATACATTATCGATCTCGGCAAGCAGTTGCCGGACATGCCTGAGACACTGAAAACCGATGAGCGGCTGATCAAAGGGTGCCAGAGTAAAGTCTGGATTGATGCCACGGTGGTTGATGGCAAACTGATCTTAAATGCTGACAGTGACGCTTTCATCGTTAAAGGTCTGCTGGCCGTTGTGCTGGCAGCCTACAATGGCCAGACTCCAGCTCAGGCCAAAGCCTTTAATATTGATGAGTACTTTGCCGAGCTGAAACTGCTCAATCATCTCAGTCCAACCCGCAGCAATGGTCTGCATGCCATGGTACAGCGCCTGAAAGCCATTACCGAAGCATCTCTGTAAATTAAAAAGCCCCGCATTCAAAGCTGAATACGGGGCTTTTATTACTGAAGCGTTCACATATCAATCATCGTTACTCCAGCCTTTTGGTGCGGGAAGTCCCGGGGTACGATGTTTCTGCTCGTGCCCACCACGGAATCTGAAAACGCTGATCAGCTGGTTAAGAGTTGCAGCCTGACTTGAAAGCTCATGGGCCGCAGCCGAGGTTTCTTCCGCACTGGCTGTATTCTGTTGCGTCACCGAATCAACCAAGTGCAGGGCCTGGTTAATTTCCACCAGTCCGCTTGACTGCACCTCAGATGCCTCCGCGATAGAATCAATGAGTTTAGCCATATCATCGATTCCTTTAACAACACCTTTCAAACTTTCTGCCGCCTGCCCCACCAACTGATTGGTATTACCGACCTTATGAACCGAGCCTTCAATCAAGGCTGCTGTTTCCTGGGCGGCCTTGGCGCTACGGCTGGCCAGGTTACGCACCTCTTCGGCAACGACGGCAAATCCCTTACCATGCTGCCCGGCGCGCGCGGCTTCCACCGCAGCGTTCAAGGCGAGCAGGTTGGTCTGAAACGCAATCTCATCAATAACTTTGATAATCTTGGCAATGGCTGCCGAAGCATCACTCACTTCGGCCATAGCACTGGTCATCGCATCCATATCGTGCTGACTCTGTTCCGCGTTGCCACGAACAGCTCCCGCCATCTTGTTAGCACGTGCAGCGTTAGCCGCATTCTCTTTGGTTTGCGATGTTATTTCGGTCAGGGAGCTGGAAATTTCTTCAAGACTCGCAGCCTGAGAGGTCGAACCCTGGGCCAATGCTTCACTGGCAGCTGAAACCTGACCAGACGAGGCATCAACATCAACGGCAGAGTGGCGCACAGCCCCCAGCACTTTGTTCAGATTTTCCGACATATGTTTTAAAGCCAGGCCAAGCACATCCCTGTCGGATGTCACCTCAACATCATCAGTCAGATCATTGGCCGCAATATTCTTTGCCAGCTGCGCTTTTCTCTCCAGATTATCGGCCATACCGTTCAGAGCCTGGGCCAGCAATCCTGACTCATCACCACTTTTCACCTCAAGCCGCTGTGATAAGTCGCCTTTGCCGATAGTTTCAGCCAGAACCTTGGCCTTGCTCAAAGGAGATGCAATGGAGCTGGCCAGCAGATACAGAATGATCGCAAGCACAACAAGAACTCCAAGGCTGATCCAAACGGTACGCCACAAAACCAGGGTCGAAGAAGCCAATACTTTGGCCATGGGAATATCGACACCAAGAGCCCAGTTCTGGGTTTTAGTTACCGGAATTGGTACAAATACACGAAAAATATCTTCGTCAGCAACAGTAATATCCTGCTGAAAGACGCGCCCGGCTTTTATCGCCGCAGAAATAGCACTGGCTTGCTCAGCACCGAAGCCGTCAACCAGCTTTTTGGTGATCATCTCATCGCCAGGATGACCAACAAACTGCCCATCATCAGCAATGATATAAGCCTTACCCGTCTCAAAGGGTGTGATTGATCTCGCCATTTTGACGAAATCGGTGACTTCATAATCGATACCGGTCGCACCACGGAATTTGCCATCGACAATAATCGGAATACAGGAATCAATGCCAACGATCAACTTGCCATCGACCTCATAGGAATAAGGAGCCGTCAGATAATCTTTTTTGGTATCACGTGGAACTGTATACCAAAGATTCGACTCCTCATCACTGCAGGGGCGTGAATCGATACCACCATTGGCGGTGCGGAAAAAATAGGGGTCATAGCGCCCTTTATCTCCGTGGCGTTTGTTATAGTTGCGATGCTCTGCATCTTTGCCGTCCAGACCATTTGGTTCAAATGCTGACCATATCCCCAGAAAAGCAGGTTCACGCTGCAAAATGCTCAATTGATACTGATCAAAAACATCACGTTTGGGCAGTTCGCCACTGCGAATCGCCGCCTCGAAAACACCCGCCAGAGCACGGCTTTGATCCATGATCGGGTTGATAAAGTCTTTGACCCGAACAGCATTATGCTGAGCGGTCTCTCTTGCCAGTTGTTTGGCCTCTGTAATCGCAGAAGAGCTCATCCACGAGATAAAAAGACCAGAAACCACGAGCAAGGATAAGGTTACGACAAGCAAAATGGGGAGTAAGATTTTGTTTCTGATATTCATCCGGGCAAACATATGGTGACCTCTCCTTTCGGCTCCCTATTATTAGTACAGACCAATATCATACTGAAAAGAGCCACCCCATGCAATACAATTTATTTGAACGCTTTAACTATAGTATTAAGTTTCCATCTCCTACTTGAATCAAAAAAAGGCCTGTCGCCACTCAAGCGTCAGACCTTTTTTATCAGCCCTTTTATCAAGCAGTAAATTATTGAACTATAACCCGAGAATTAAGAGGCTGCAGTGGACGATTGTTCGGGTGTTCCATAACCGCCTGAAACTTCATAATCTGGGCTTTAGAGGCGGTCACTGCATCTTTCATAACAAACCAGCGTACCCCCTCACTACAGGGGGGCGTTGTCAACGAGCCATTGAAACGATAATACTCACGCTCGGCAGGAAGCAGGCTCACCGGATTGATGGTGTCATGCAATAATTCTTTCTCACCGGCATGGGCAGGCATCTGCTTCCAGGCTTTTTCCAGTTCCAGATTAACAGCACCTTCGTCAAACATCACAGCGACAACGGCAATATTGCCATTTTCATCAAGATGAACGAAGTGGGCTTCCAGAGGGAAATAGCGGCCATCAATAGTATTTTCACTCGGGCTGTGAAAATGAAACTGTTTCAGAGCAAAGCTGTGCCCTTTCACCCGAATAGTACTCCCTTCAGCAACATTCACCTGGATAGCATGACCATTATTAACGACTTCTGTCCCTTTACTGTAATATTCTACGGTCATCTGTGGCAGATCCCCCTCAACCATACTGGTCAGGTTGATTGGCGACTGATTTTTACCGGCACTGCACATGATATAATCATGTGACAGCTTGCCCCAGTTTTCCGGACCTTCTTCACCACTATAGCTCCAGTGGGCTTTGTGCTCGCTGGCAAAAGCACTGGCAGTACTTAAGAATAACCAGATCAGTACCAGCCCGATAATCGTTCTCCCTTTCATAAATTGTCTCCTTTTTTATTTAAGTTCGTCTGCTTTTCGCAGAAACGGTCATTAATAATGATCCGCTTCGTCATTCTGCAGAGCAGATGCCCCTTCCCAGACGCCATCGCCAGAGATGACAGGGTTGTTATTACCCTTATCATCAGTATTTTTCAATACTTTACAATATTCATTTTTGACCTATAGTGGGCCACTACGAATAATTATAGACTTTTGGGGGAGAGAAACCATGTTCAGAATGACCAACACAAAACACTTCTGCTTTGCATTATTCAAACTTTCAACCAGCTGCCTCATAGTTATCCTGCTGTGGTCCTGTGGTACCACGTCAGGAGGAAGCAGCCATTCGGGGGAAAACCCAACAGACAACAATCCAGGCACAAATAATGAATGCTGGCAGCCATCGCTATCCAATTCCTGGCAATGGCAGTTAAATGGTACGGTCAACACCTCCTATGATGTGGATATCTACGATATTGACCTGGAAGACAGCAGCTCGGCCCTGATCAGTCAGCTACATACTGATGGGTGTCATGTTATCTGTTATTTTTCCGCCGGCAGTTATGAAAACTGGCGTAGCGACGCGAACCAGTTTGACGCAGAGGACCTGGGCAATACCCTTGCGGGCTGGCCGGATGAGCGGTGGTTGGACATTACCTCGGACAATGTTCGGGCGATTATGGAAGAACGCCTTGACCGTGCTGTCAGCAAAGGATGTGACGCTGTCGAAGCCGATAATGTCGATGGCTACAGCAACAGTAACGGGCTGGGACTAACCGCTGCAGAACAGCTTGATTACAATCAGTTCCTGGCTCAAGCAGCCCATGAACGCGGTTTGGCCATTGGTCTGAAAAACGATCTGGAACAGATCAGCAGTCTGGTCAGCCTTTTTGATTTTGCTATTAACGAGCAATGTTATGAATATGATGAATGTTCAGCACTGACACCCTTTATCAGCGCCGGAAAACCAGTCTTTCATGTCGAATACAAAACCACGTATCTCAACGACAACAGCATGTGTCTGCAATCCAGAGACCTGAATCTGCGCACCCTGATTCTGCCAAAGAACCTGGATGACAGCTATCCGAATCGTTACAGCTGTGATGGAAATTGAGCAATTGTTCCGGCAGCGCAACTAAACGTATCGCGCCTGCCGGAACATTCAGGCAAACACCCAGCCAGCCATCAACCGTCTGGCACTGCGGCTCATGGTCACTTTCTCAATCAACCAGTCTTCACCAGCGTGGCGAACTGTTGCTGCCACAACCATCAGCCCGGAAGGGTGGCCGATACGAAGAGATCCATCCCCGAGACAAGCCCGCTTGCCGAACTGCTGGACCAGTGTCCCTTCAATCGCCGCCGCTGCCGCCAAAGCAACACCGCCGGTTCCGGTCATAGCATGATGCAACTTACCCATGGATAGAATCCGCGCAGTCAGATCAATCTCTGAGGCTGCCACGTGTTTACCGGATGAACACACATAATCCTGAGCTTCAGACAGCAGGACCAACTTGGGTGTTCCGGGACGCTGCAAAGTCGCTGCCCCTGCACTTTCTGCCAAGCCCATCATGACGGCGCCATGGGCACGAATCTGCTCACACAGCTCAAGTAATTCGCGCTGCTGATTAAAACTGTCTGGCAGCTCGGTCCCCTTCAGGCCAAGGCTTTTTGCGGTAATAAAAACATGGGGATTTCCAACATTAAATAAGGTAGCGGTAAAGGCGCCGACGCTGGGTACCTTCACGACGTCAATCAGGTTGCCCGTTGGAAAGACACTACCGTCGCTGTCTGCCGGGTCAAGGAAGTCGAGGACAATTTCCGCCGCAGGGAAAGTCACCCCATCGAGCTCAAAATCTCCCAGTTCAACAACCTCGCCGCCCTGCATCGGAACTTTGGCGATGATGCGCTTATTGATATTGGCTTGCCAGATGCGTACTTCGGCAATGCCATCTGCCGGGGCTGACACCATCTGCTCCTGAATAGCAAAAGGCCCTACCGCTGATGACAGGTTCCCACAATTACCGGAGTAATCAATAACCGGGTCACCTATGGCGACCGCACCAAACAGGTAGTCAACGTCACAGTCGTCACGGCTGGATGGCCCCACAACCACCACCTTACTGGTACTCGAGGTTCCCCCGCCCATACCATCAACCTGCTTGCCGTAAGGATCGGGGCTGCCAAGGATACGCAGGAAAAGACGATCACGTTCGGCGGGGTCAGCAGGAACCGCATCAGCCCGAAAGAACACCCCCTTACTGGTGCCGCCACGCATGAATGTTGCGGGTATTTTTTGCTGCTTCATTTTTGTCGCTCCACCTAACATAAAATAGTGAATAATCTTGAGTAGTAAGTAGCGAGTAACGCGCAACTCTTCAGAGCTACGTTACTCCACAACAGCAAATTGCCCATTAGCTGCGCAGCAGCGTCAGGCTGACTGTGCTTGCTGGAGATAACAACATATGTTGTCCGCTATAATTTTCGTCAGAGTATTTGACCTTTCCGGGCATTTTGCATACTTTTTTGCCCTGGAAAAAGTATGGCGCCGCTCGGGGGCGCGACCCCGAGGTCTTGATCTTGATTTTATTGCAACAGTCAAAGGAAACTTCGCAGGGTTTCGCCCCTGCAGGCGAGTTACCTTTTATCCTGAGCAATAAAAGGTAACCCAAAACTGCTCTTTAAAAAAGATTCGTGTTCGAGCGGCATTTCTTCAATGAAACCGCCAGCAAATGAGTAACCGGCCAACGGCTCAAACCACGCCTGATGGCCAGAATCGCACATGCCATAGGCATGCAGTAATTGTTGAAACAATCACAAATCTGGACCAGCAAAATTCCGATAGACTCGGGGCAGCAATCCCCCCTGGCGGAAGGTTTCCCGTTCGTTATCATTATACAGCCGCAGATCGAGTTCAATCACGTCACAGCGTCCGTCAGTCCGGTGAATTGTCAACTCAACAGTACCCAGATCAGGTCCAAATTTGATATCGAACACCTCTGTGCCATCCAGTCCCAAGGTTTTACGCGTCACCCCCGCCGGAAACTGTAGCGGGGCAATTCCCATATTGACCAGGTTGGAACGGTGAATGCGCTCAAAGCTCTCCGCCACGACCGCCCGGATACCAGCCAACCAGGGGGCCTTGGCGGCGGTATCACGCGATGAACCACAGCCATAATTCTTACCGGCGATAACCACCAACGGCTGGTTGCGTTGTTGATAGGTAGCAATCGCTTCATAAATACGTGACTCTACCCCTTCGGGCATAATTCTGGTCCATGACCCTTCCTTACCCGCAACCATCTCATTCTGCAGGCGGATATTGGAAAAAGTCGAACGGACGATGATATCTGAGGAACCACGTCGCGTACCATAGGCATTATAATCAGTCGGAGCCACCCCATGTTGATCAAGAAAATCAGCTGCAGCACTGCCAGACGGAATCGTTCCTGCGGGGGTAATATGATCAGTGGTAATTGAATCACCCAGAACAACCAGCGGACGCAATCCAGGCCAATTGATCAGCTCCTGCGCTTGCGGCTGGATCCCCTGCAGGTACTTTGGCCAGGTTACGTAAGTTGAGAACGGCCACTGATACTCCCCGCTGTCGATTTTCAGGGCATTCCAATGTGGATTGACCTCTCGAATACCGGCATACACCTCACGAAAATCATCAGCACTCAGATGTTGTTCCAGAAGCGCCTTAACTTCCTCCTGGCTCGGCCAGAGGTCGTCCAACAGAACCGGTTTTCCAGCCTGATCATAGCCTAAAGGAGTACGGCTGATATCTGTTGCAATACTCCCAGCCAAAGCATAAGCAACGACCAGAGGCGGAGACGCTAATACATTTCGCGTTGCCTGAGGGTGAATGCGCCCGGGGAAATTGCGATTTCCCGACAATACAGCCACACAGTCGAGATTGTGCGTCTTGATCAGATCACTATAGGTCGGGTCAAGCTGGCCAGAGAGGCCCCCGCAGGTTGAGCAGGAAAAAGATGCCAGCTGAAATCCCAACTGATCCAGGTAGGGTTGCAGACCACTCTGCTCAAGATAGCGAGCCACCACCCGCGACCCCGGCGCCAGGGATGTTTTCACCTGCGGCTGACTGCGCAGTCCCTTCTCAACCGCTTTTTTGGCCAGTAACCCGGCGGTCAGCATATTGACCGGGTTCGCGGTATTGGTACAGCTGGTGATCGCAGCAATAATGACATCTCCGTCAGCAAGCGTCCTGTCGCTACCAGGAACCTTTACCCTATTGACACGCCGTTGTTCTTCACCCAAGGCCAATGTCTGCACGGCATTGGTCAGGTCAACCCGCTGTTCAGGGCGACCGGGCCCGGCCACGGAGCGGGTCACCGAAGCCAGGTCGAAAGTGACCACCTGATCATAGGAAATACTATGGGCAGTTCCTGTAAACCAGAGCTGTTGCGCTTTCATATACTGTTCAACAACAGCAACCTGCCGCGCCGGGCGGCCAGTGCTGCGTAAAAATTTGAGAGTATTGTCATCAACCGGACAGTAAACACAGGTCGCTCCATATTCCGGTGCCATATTGGCAATGGTCGCCCGATCTTCTACCGACAGGTTGGTATAACCCGGGCCAAACAGCTCGACAAAACAATCGACCACCCCAAGCGCCCTTAACTTTTCGGTCATGGTCAGAGCAATATCGGTCGCCGTAATACGCGGGTCCGGGCGCCCGGTCATTTCAACACCGATCACCTGCGGAACATTGATAATGGCAGCCTCACCAAACATAATCGCTTCCGCCTCCAAACCGCCGATTCCCCAACCGAGAACTCCCAGACCATTGATCATGGTCGTGTGGCTGTCGGTACCAAAGCAGCTGTCCGGAGCCAGCAATGAACCTTCGGACGCGGGCAAGCGACCAACGCAGTCGGCCAGGTATTCGAGATTGACCTGGTGAATAATCCCGCCACTCGGAGGAATGATGGTCAGGTTGTCAAAACGCAACTCACACGCCTTCATAAAGGCAAAGCGCTCGCGGTTCACGGCACATTCTCGTGCTTCATTTTTACTGAAGGCATCTGTTTCTGCCCAGTAATTGATGGTCGCGGCGTGATCAATCATCAACGCCACCGGCAGCGACATATCAATCCGGGACACATCACCACCGGCGTTCGCCACCGCGGACCGCAGCGCCATAATATCAACCAGTAGCGGCAGCCCGAGCATATCCTGCAGAACCAGGCGTAACGGACGAAACGGCACCGCCCCACCAGACCGATCAATAACCGCCTGCAGTCCAAGCCCGGAGGCATCCTGCCGCACTACGTTTTCGGCCACAACCCGTAAGCTGTACGGAAGTTTCTCCAGCCTTTTCCCACACAAGCGGGGGAGATCAATCATCTGATAATTCTGGGTACCAATCGACAAAGTTGTTTTCATCTTTAGCAGCTTTCAGTTATAAATCAATCTAGTGGTTTTTTGTTACAACAAATTACCACCAACCCGGAAAGCTGACAACCAGATTCTTTTCCCCAACATGCCTTCTTCGGCTATATTGGCAGCAAAAACGTTTTAGATATTGAACCCAGGGAGAACACCAGGTGACAATAACCCCGCTCGTTAAACAGGTTGCTGCCCAAATCGTTGATTACATCAACGCTCTAGACAATCCGGCCGGGACCTTCCTCTCCGAACGTCAACTGGCAGCCAAACTGCTGGTTTCGCGCGGACCGGTGCGTAAAGCATTACAGCTTCTCTACCGGCAAGGGGTCATCGCAACCGCACCCCAGGGTGGATTTATTGCCAAACAGGGGATTACAGAAAAAATCGATTCGACAAGCGAAATCAATCAATCTGCAGCCGAACAGCTATACCAGCAGATTGCCGCTGATCGACTGGCAGGCAAACTTAACGGTCGTATCAGTGAAAATGAACTGCTCAGACGCTATCAGATTTCACGCCCGTTGCTGGCCCGGGTTCTGCAGCGGATTGAATTTGACGGCTGGATCGAGGCGCTTCCCGGTCATGGCTGGCATTTCCCTGACATGCAAACCAGCATCAAAGATTATCTCGATGGCTACCGGTTCCGGGCGGTTATTGAACCTGCAGCGATTCTGGATCCAGCTTTTGAAGTTGATCGGGAAGCGTTACTAAAGTGCCGCACCGAACACGAACAGCTTCTGGCCAATGGTATAGAAAACGTGACTTCGCGGGAAATTTTTGAGATCAACAAACGCCTGCACGAAACAATTATCAGTGGCAGCCACAACAGTTTCTTCATCAGCAGCTTGAAACGGGTCAACGGCCTGCGCCGCTTGCTGGAGTACAACCAGAAAAGCGACCATCAGGCGGCCCTCAGGGCAACGCAAGAACACCTGGAGATTATCAATCTGCTTCTGGCTGATCGTCGTGACGAAGCAGCGCAAGCACTCAGCAGGCACCTTAACAGCATCAGTGAACGACGCAGCCAACTACACCAATCAGAGCATTCGGAAACAGGGATTAAACCTAAAACTTGAGATAAGGCATACTGGAGCTACCAGCCAGCGGCTCAGGCCTCAGTAACCACCTGGGGGCTCAAATGCTTGTCAGCACAAAAGGACCGTCGGTTGCAGACTCCGCTGCAACCGACGGCTTAGACAGGTCATGAATATGCGCTGGGAAGGATCAGAAATTGTAACCGGTTTCCGAGTGAGCGGATTGATCAAGACCCATGCGCTCGTCATCCTTTTCCACCCTTAGTCCCAGCGTTGCTTTAAGGATCACCATCAGCACGACGGTTACGATCACGGCATAGGCGCCAGCGGCGACCAAGCCCATCAATTGAACCCAAAGCTGATGAACATTGCCACCGATCAAACCGGTCGCGCCGACGCTGGCAAAGACACCGGTCACCAGAGCGCCCCAGGCACCACCGATGCCATGCACCCCAAAAGCGTCAAGAGAATCGTCGTAACCGAAGCGATGTTTCATCATCACACCACAGTAACAGACCACACCGGCCGTCAGCCCCATCAGCAACGCCCAACCGGGGGTTACAAAACCTGCGGCGGGGGTGATGACCACCAAACCAGCAACTATGCCCGAGGCGGCCCCCAGAGCACTCGGCTTACCGGCATGGTACCACTCAATCATGATCCAGGCCAGGGCGCCAGCGGCAGCGGCTGTCTGCGTGGTAGTGAAAGCCAGCGCCGCGCTGCTGCCGGAAGAAAGGGCGCTGCCTGCATTAAAGCCGAACCAGCCAAACCAGAGCAGCCCGGCCCCCAACAGGGTCATCGGCAGGTTGTGTGGCGGCATCCGCTCATGCGGGTAACCGAGACGCTTGCCGAGGAAGATGGCAATAACAAGCGCGCTGATTCCCGATGAGAGGTGAACAACCGTGCCGCCGGCAAAATCGAGAGCGCCCGCTGCAGCCAGCCAGCCGCCACTCCCCCAGACCCAGTGACAGAGAGGATCATAAACCAGGGTACTCCAAAGCAGGATAAATACACAGTACGTGGAGAATTTCATTCGCTCGGCCACGGCTCCAGAAATCAGGGCCGGAGTGATAATCGCGAACATACCCTGGAACATAACAAAAACATACGTTGGAATAGTTCCGCTCAGGCTATCGGGGGTAATCCCGGCCAGGAACAGATGATCAAGGTTACCAAGCAGCAACCCAGAGCCGCCAAAGGCAAGACTGTAGCCGATCACGACCCACTGTACACCGACAATCGCCATGGCCGTAAAGGTGTGCATACTGGTGGAAAGAATATTTTTGGAACGGACCATGCCGCCGTAAAACAGGGCCAGGCCAGGAAGCATAACCAGAACCAGGGCCGATGAAATCAGCATCCAGGCAGTATCTCCACTATTGAGCTGATCAGCGGCAAAAGCGGGCGCAGCAGACAACAGCAGCCCTGTCAAATACACAATTTTCCTGATCATCATTGATCTCCTTTTATCTTCGATTGATAGCTACTTATGTTATTTCCATGCTTGGAAAAATACATGGTTATCCGGCGGTACGTGTAAGCAGACTATGTGCCAAAACAGTAACACTCGGTTTTTCAAGACCATCTCAAAAGACGCCGAGGCAACATGCCTATATTTTAACCACAGGATGATCAAAAACTGATCGCTTTTAAAATAAAAAATAAGCAACCCTTCCCGCGGCAGGATATTCCGCAAACTCATACAGGTCGCTTTCCCCATAAAAAAACACCTTCCCCGAGCATCCCAGCTTGGCCAGATTCAGTTTTTCCGACCTAAATCTTAGGGGGCTAACTTGTATTCAGCCGCAGACTCCATTAATCTTTTAAACAAAAGCCTTTCACCACAAGCGCAAAGCCGCGTCATTTGACTGCGGTTTTTTATATTTTCGGTTTTTCGTGACAGCCTCAAGCAATCACCCGCCGTCAACTGGCGTTAAACCGAACGACCAAGGATCACTCGATGACACACAATCTACCCCTTATCATTGCCCTGGTTCTGATGGCGAGTATCGCCTGCCAATGGTTGGCCTGGCGCGTCAGGCTGCCAGCAATTATCTTTCTTCTTCTCACCGGAATTCTGAGCGGACCGGTATTCGGTCTGTTCAATCCGGAAGAGCTTCTGGGGGAACTTTTTTTCCCTTTTGTCTCCATGTCGGTCGCCATCATCCTGTTTGAAGGGAGCCTGACCCTGAACTTCCGTGAAATCAGTGGCCTTCAGGGAGTCGTACGCAACATGGTCTCCATCGGCATGCTGGTCACCTGGGTGATTACCGCCGTTGCGTCCCATTACGCTATCGGCCTATCCTGGCCAATCGCCCTGGTCTTTGGTGCCATTACCGTGGTCAGCGGGCCGACTGTTATCGCTCCCCTGATGCGGACCGTCAGGCCAACCCCGGCAGTCGCCAATATTCTGCGCTGGGAAGGGATTGTCATTGATCCGATTGGTGCTTCACTGGCCGTTTTGATCTATGAATTCATTATTTCCGGTGGCGGCCAGAATGGCATCGGCCACACCCTACTCACGATCGGAAAATTACTGCTCGTCGGTGCGGCCATTGGCTGCAGTGGAGGGTTGTTTTTCGGACATATCATTAAACGCCATTGGCTGCCTGAGTTCCTGCATAATGTTGCAGCTCTGACCCTGGTCATAGCCAGTTTCAACATTTCAAATGCTCTTCAACCGGAATCTGGCCTTGTGACAGTTACAGTCATGGGAATCTGGCTCGCCAATATGCGCGATGTTGACATGGAGGAGATCCTCAATTTCAAGGAAAGTATCAGCGTCCTGCTTATCTCGCTGCTCTTCATTATGTTGGCGGCACGCCTTGATATGGGCGCCCTGCTTGCCCTTGGCTGGCGCACCGTTTTTCTTTTTATTGCGGTTCAGTTCCTGGCTCGACCACTCAATATCATGGTATCTGCTGCCGGCTCCAAATTGAGTTGGCCAGAGCGCAATCTCCTGGCCTGGATTGCACCACGCGGCATTGTTGCCGCAGCCATCTCCGCCCTGTTTGCAGTGCAACTGGAAAAAGCCGGATACAGCGATGCGGCACTGCTGGTGCCACTGACGTTCTTCGTTATAATTGCAACGGTTGTTGTCCAAAGCATTACCGCCCGTCCACTAGCCAAACTGCTGGGAGTCGCCGAACCGGACCCCAAGGGATTCCTGATTATTGGCGCCAATTTAATCAGCCGTGAACTCGGCAAGGCGTTCATGCAGAATGGTATTCAAATCATGCTGACAGACACCAACTGGGACAATGTCTCTAAAGCCAAAAAAGACGGCCTGCCAGCGTATTTTGGCAATCCATTGTCCGACCATGCTGAGCGGCACATGAGCATGTCCGGCATTGGCCGGGTCCTGGCTCTGGCCCCCCATGCAAACATCAATGTTTCTGCCATGATGCACTTCCGCGCTTTTTTTGACCGTCAACATCTCTTCCTGCTGCAGACCAAACCGCAGGAACTTATCCCGGAACGCTCGAAATTACCAAGCAACCAAGGTCGCATTCTGTTTGGCCACCAGGTCACTTTTTCCTCCATGTATGAAACCCTGTCGCAGGGAGGGAAAATCCACGCCACCAAGTTGACGGAACAGTTTAACTTTCAAGCTTTTATGAAAAAGCATGGTGCCATGGCGACCCCACTGTTCAGTATTGATGACAATAAAAATGTTCAGGTGTTCTGCGATAATGATGCACCATCGCTTAGCAAAGGAAAGCACACCCTCATCTACTTGCTTAACGCCCAGGCCGAGGAGATTAAAGAGGAACAGGTTATGCTCGAGCAAACCCTGAAAACCAAACCGGTTAGTAACAACATATAATCGCTCCCAACTCACCACTAGCGGCAGAAGCTTTTAAAAAGTCACTTTCAGCCTCCGGGTGAATAATGTCACGCTCGTCCCTTCCACTCAGGCGCGGTATTATCTGTTTAACACGAAGTCGGACTATGCCACCCTGGAAGATTCCATTTACCGACGATAACCCGATGCCCAAGCAACTCCACAGCCTTCGCGCTCACTCAAAAACAAACAATAACGATATTCTATGTTTTAATGTTTAGACAAAAATAAAACACAACAAATGCTTGTACAGTTACACAAACAGCGTTATGCTTTAAATGTTATTTTTTATTTTATTTCTATGTTTCTGGTTTTTCCATGTGGTCCTTTACGACCCATATTGCTGAAAGCCGTGTCTTTCAGCCTGCCATTCATACCAGGAGAGAACTTATGAAAATTTCATGCTTACTGTTTGATCGTATGACAACCCTTGACGCCATTGGCCCAACGACCATCCTGGCCAGAATGCCTGGTGCCGAAATATCTTTTGTCGGCTTGGAGAAAGGGGAAATTCGTTCCGTGCAAAGCAAACTGGGAATGATTGCCGACTATGACCTTGCCAATGCGCCCAGTAGCGACATCATTATCATTCCCGGCGGCCCTGGCGTCAGGGACTTACTGGGTAATCAAAAAGTTCTAAACTGGCTGCGCAGTGAATATCGCTCAGCAAAATGGATCGTATCAGTCTGTACCGGTTCTTTGCTGCTCGGGGCCGCAGGACTGCTACAAGGACGTAAAGCAACAACCCACTGGACCGCATTTGACGAATTGCGCAACTTTGGCGCCAAGCCCGTAGCAGAACGCATGGTCATTGATGGTCGGCTCGCCATGGGAGCGGGTGTTTCAGCAGGAATTGATCTCGCCCTGGCCCTGGTATCACTGATTACCGATGAAGACACAGCCCGAGCTATTCAACTGAAAATCGAATACGATCCCCAGCCTCCCTTCAGCGGCGGTACGCCACAGAAAGAAAGTGCTGACATCATCGACCTGGTGCGCACCTTTCAACCACCAATGGCCAAAGCACAATAGATTAGCCAGACGGCATTTTGCGGTAGCAAAGTGCCGTCTGGCCCATCATTACAGACACAACTCAATACAAAAGGCAGCCCAACCTAACGGGCTGCCTTTTGTATTGCAATCAGGATTGCTTCACGTTCTGCATTCGGACACGACCAATCAGCTTTCATCATGAGCAAATTGCTGCTATGCTCTGGCCCTGTTTAACAAGATTCAGCAGCAAACCTGCAGTAAAGAACATTGTTTATGGAACTCCTCCTGATTACCGCCCTGTCATTTATCAGCGCACTGGTTACATCGATATTCGGCTTTGGAGCCGGCCTGGTACTAACACCCCTACTCAGCTTTATCATGCCGTTAAAAGAAGCACTTGGTATCGGCGCCTTTGTCTTTTTCTTCACTTCCGGATCCAAATTGATCTGGTACTTCAAAGACATCGACTGGAAGACCCATCGTTACGGTTTTGGTCTCGCCCTGGTCGGTCTAATTGCCGGATTCGGCCTAATCACCGCCATCAACGCATTCTGGCTTGAGAAAATCTATGCCACCATGTTGATCATATTCGGCATCAAAGCCCTGCTCAATAAAGATACCGAAAAAAGACAATTCCCCGCATTCACATATCCGATCTTAGGGGGTCTGTTTTCTGCACTGGTTCATGGCGGTGGGGTCTTCTTTCTCCGCTTATGCCAATTTTCCGGAATGGACCGCATACAAACCGTAGCCACCGTTGCTGCAATCAATTTCTCCATGTGCTGCTTCAAGGTTCTGTTCTTTGCCGGGGTTCAGCACGTAGACCCAACCCGAATTATTACCTTATTCCCGGCTTACATTGCCGCCATTTTCGGTACCCGCATAGGGCGAAGCGTTTTAAAAAACTACGTAGACGAGCGCACATTCTCGCTCGGAATCGGAGTCTTGCTCTTACTACTTTCGCTTAAGTACATTGCTTGACTGGACCCAAACCGGGCAGACATATTAGTGCTCCGCCAGAATTCTGTGAACAGCGAGTATTTGGAATTTAGCGTTGAAAGCAAACAGCCTGGACGGGACCATTCCAACCTGATTAAACTGGAATAGCGTTTTGATCACCCCCACTTCGCCTGTGCACGCGAAGCTGATCCGAACGAAGATATTTTGAACTTATCGCAGTATTTTTTGCCTTAGCAGGCTCAAAAAAAAAGCGAGGGAGCCCAACGAGCTCCCTCACACCAAAAAGTCTTTTTAAACTTACTTTTTCAAAGCATAATCTGCCGCATGGGCACCGGCACGGCGGCCAAAAACAACCGTATCGGCAATAGCATTACCGCCCAGGCGATTATACCCATGAACCCCACCTGTGACCTCACCAGCGGCATAAAGCCCCGGAATCGGCCAACTTTGCAGATCAAGCACTTCCGATTCTGTACTAACAGCAACACCACCCATAGTATGATGAATTCCCGGTGCAACGCGTACCGCATAATATGGTGGTTTGGTCAGATTCAACGGCATATCACTGCGGCCAAAGTCCTTATCTTTACCTGAAGCCTGATAGCCATTATAAGCCTTGACCGTTTCGGGCAACGCCCGCATGCCAGTGATCTTCGCCAGACCTTCAACAGTAGCGGATTTCTTAAGCATTCCCAAATGCTCATAACCCCGGACCATTTTTTTCTTGGCGATCAACTGTTCATCAAAAACCAGCCATGCATAACGATCTTTTTGTTTCAGAATTGCATCAGAGGCACGGTCCCGAGTGGTCAATTCATTCACAAAACGCTTGCCATCGGTATTGACCATAATCGCACCGACACCACGCACCGTCTCTGAAATCAGGATCCGGCTATCCTTACCGATAGTCGGATGGGCCTGAACCCAATCGATATCGGTCATGCTGGCACCTATTTCCGCCGCCATTTTTATGCCATCACCGGTTGCGGTGATATTGTTGGAACTGGTCATTCCGGCAAAAGTGGGGCGATAAAAGGCAATCATTTCCTTATTCATACCATAGCCACCGGTTGCCAACACGACAGCCTTGGCTGAAACCATATAGTAACCGCTATGCTTACCGTGAACCACCACACCAACAACCTCACGGTTATCATTCAGAACCAGCTTCTCCACTCTTGAGTTCAACCGGGTATCGAGGTTTTCTTTTTTGGCAACCTTGCGCAGGGTCTGAATAATAAGGGGACCGGCGCTGGCGCCATTAGCCGGAGCATGGGTTCTCTCGACACGAGCACCACCAGAACGCTTGAGCCCATCCAGGTTCACCCCCTGAGCCTCAAGCCATTTCACCGCATCAGCCGACTCTTCCGCCATAATGCGTACCAGCTTTTCGTCATTTTTGTAACGGCCACCTTTCATGGTGTCCTCAACATACCAATCAACCTTGTCTTTGATTCCTTTTTTGGCCTGCTGTGGAGTCCCGACGGCATTGATGCCGCCCGCTGCAAGCATTGAGTTTCCACCCGTAAAGGGAGCTTTTTCAAACAGAATAACCTTGGCACCTTTACGCTTGGCTGTGAGCGCTGCATCAAACCCAGTACTGCCAGCCCCGACAACGATAACATCCGTCGTTTCTGCAGGCCCGGCCGCTATCGCTTTTTGGATTGCATCCTGATCCCAATCCTTGTCCCAGGCTTCCTTCTGAGGAGCATCAGCAAAAGGCATTGCGTCGACTTCAAAGGAATGGCAATTGTTGCAAAAAAGCTGAGGCGTTTCATGCCCTTTATGACAGGTCGTACAGTTGATGTTCCCGAGATGTGACGTGTGGGGATCAAATTCAAGATCGGCATTGGCCAGCTGGTCGTAGCTACCATGACATTCAACGCATTGGCTATTTTCATACGTTTCACTGTCAGTCACGTGAACCTTATCACCATCAGCATGACAGGATTGACAACCGGACATCTCGGCATGGTAGGCAGCCAGGGTATTATCCTTAGCAGCAGGCGCTACCTTGCCGCCATTACTCAGAGTGCTGCAGGCAGCAACAATCCATGTAACGGCTAACAACATGAGCAAATATCGCTTTTTCATAAATATCTCCTTACAAAACAAAAAAGAAAAAATAGGCGACGCGCAGGTTAACACGCCGACAAATCAAGGAAAACCTATTGACGTTAATGTCTTTTCTGTCTTTTAAAGAGACTTTGTCGATATTGACATTGACTATTTTATTTGAGAGGGAGAAGAGGTCCTTACCGTTAATGATACACCATGCATCGCACTTAGCAAGCAGGCCATGTCAGACGATACATGGTGAATCCTAATGATTTTTATTCCCGAGAACCCTCCTTCTCGATAAGCCCGAGGTTCTTCATTTTGCGCCACAACGTCCCCCGGCTAATACCAAGAATTTTTGCAGCTTCATTACGGTTATAACGAGATTCCTCCAATGCCGCCATAATAATATCCGTTTCCGTTCTATTACGCTGATCCACCATCCTCTCTTTAAAGTCTTCAGCTGCACCGACCTCGATCTTTCCCGGCCTACTGACTGGTCTGGATTTCTGGTAATATTCCTCCAACTCTTCAAACAACTCATCAAAAAGAGCCGTTTTAAACTTTGCATCGCTAAGCAATACCAATCTTTCTGAGAAATTTTTCAATTGCCTGATATTCCCAGGCCAGGGGTGTTGGACCAGAAGATTCAAATAGCTATGAGGAATAGTTAATGGCGGCAGCCTATATTTAGCTTCAGCGCCCCGCATGAAATGCGTTAGCAATAAGGGAATGTCCATTGATCGCTCACGCAGTGGCGGCAATTTAATACTGAGAGCACTGATTCTGAAATAGAGGTCCTCCCGAAAGGAACCATTAAGCGTAGCACTTGCCATATCTTTGTTGGCCGCAGCAATCACACGAACATCGATCGGAATAACTTGATCGGAACCAATACGCATGACTTCACGTTCCTGCAAAACCCTTAACAGCCTCGTCTGAACGGTATCTGCGGCGGCTGAAATTTCATCAAGAAAGATGCTGCCATTATGGGCCAGTTCAAACAATCCCGGCTTCCCACCTTTTCGCGATCCCGTAAACGCCCCTTCATCGTAACCAAACAACTCACTCTCGAGCAAATGTTCTGGAATAGCGGCACAATTAATTGATACGAACGGCTGCTTATTACGCTTACTAAGAGCATGAATGCTATGGGCAACGATCTCTTTACCGGTTCCCGTTTCGCCACTGATCAAAATAGCTGAGTCAGCCCGGGCAACCAGCCGAACCCGACTAATAACCTCTTTCATTTCTTTACTGCAGTGAATGAGGTCGTCAATACCATAGTTGGCGGTAAACCCTTTCGAGAGTCTTTTCCTGACCTTACTTTCGGTTTTGATCAGGTTACTGGAATCAGCAAAGGTCGACACACCACCAACCACTATACCTCCCATCATAACGGGCGTATGGCTGAAAACAAGATGCTTGCCAGCAATCTCTTCAATATTGTCTTTAATGCTTCGCTTCTCACTCATCGCTCGTAAAAGCTGTGGAGAACTGATAATCTTGGAGATCTTGGTGCCCAGAGCATCAGACTCACCGATCTCCAGCAACGCTAGCGCTGCTGCATTGATCATCGATATTTCACCGCCCCTGTCGACAGAGATAACCCCCTCCGCAGTTGAATTCAAAATAGTCTTATATTCCAAGTATTTTTCATGCTCCAATCGTTGCGAATGCACAACCGACTTGGCATCTTCTATGGTTGTAATAATGGTCTCTGGAGAACTTTGAATTTCTGCTGTTTTCAAACCATGAGCCTTAGCTATTTCTACAGAATGCGGTCCTCCAACAACGACTTCAAATCCTTGTTTTTGCGAATTGGCAATAACCTCCTCCAAGCTTTCCAGCCCGGTATAGATTTTTTGCATGGCATTTATGCCCAACAACTCGCAAAGCGAATCCAAATGGTCAAGCTTGCTTCTAAAAATAGGAAAAACAATTTTCTTCCCCAACGTTGATGCTTCTTTTAATCTCAGAATCAGGTTCATATCAGATTGAGGAAAAGCCAGAACCGGGATTTGCAGATTTTCCCTAAGGATGTGAGCGGTTCCCCGACGACCGAGAATAATTTCAACCCCTTCCTTCTCCATAGTCTTGGCAACAGGGATCGCATCTTCAAGGCCCTGAGTAACTACTGTAATATCAACTTCATCATCATAAGCCGCATGTCGCTTTATATGCTCAATCATCGAACTATTCGAAGTAAAAACACCAATCCTGAACGGTACAATACTCATATGGTCTCTCGTCTCCCGGAAATGTATCACTCACACGTTCAATTTATAAGACACATTGTTCTACATGTAAAGCAGATACCTCAACAGCATCACCACCAAAACACCTTCTCATAATTTAGATAATACCGTTTTAAAAGAACAATTTAGATGAAAGCTTATTTCATTACAATTGGCACACTACGTGTAACAACGTACAAAACCGCCTAATAAAATCTCGTTATACGAGACAGGCACAGCACAATGAATTGCCCATCAAGCCAAACAGCAATTCGACCATATTTAAATTCAATGCATTTCCGTTGAATACGGAGACCAAAGGAGAGCCTATGTTTGAAAGTATCAGCGATGGATTCTTGATGATTATGCACTGGCAAAATATGCTTGCCATCATTTTGGGACTTTACATGGGATGTATAATTGGTGCCCTGCCAGGACTGTCCCCCTCTATGGCCATTGCTCTGGCCGCCCCCTTCACATTCGGCCTGCCCCCAGTGACGGCCTTATCCTTTCTACTTGGAGTCTATAAAGGCGGCGTGTATGGCGGTTCTCTTAGCGCGATACTGCTTGCCACGCCAGGAACACCCGAAGCAGCAGCAACAATTTACGATGGCTTTCCATTGGCTAAATCAGGCCGAGCACGACAGGCCCTGGATGCTGCCCTATACGCATCCATATCCGGAGACCTCATTGGCACAGTAATTCTGATCACGGCAGCACCCTTTGTCGCCCACTATGCACTCAAGATTGGTCCAGCTGAAATGGTACCAATGATCATGCTGGCCCTGGCCGTAATCATCACCACCCTGGGCCACGAAAAAATCAAGGGCTTTCTCGCCGCAACTATTGGCGGAATAGTAGCTCTGGTCGGAATCGACCCAATAGAAGGAAGCACGCGATTTATTTTTGGCAACTTCGAGCTTAGCGATGGAATCTCACTGATTCCGTTTCTGGTAGGTCTTTTTGCCATGCCCGAAGTCATCTCAGTTATTATCGAATCTCTACACAAAAACAAGCAGGACAAAAACATCAAAACGGCCAATGAAGAAATCCAAGTCCAAGGAGAACGACTGACACTACGCGAGGTCCTCCCCTATTGGAAGACTATCGTACAGAGCGCTATCATCGGCAGCGGCATTGGCGCACTACCGGGCCTGGGATCAACGGCGGCAGCATTTACCTGCTACGGACTGGCAAAAAAAGCGTCAAAGCACCCCGAGCAGTTTGGCAAGGGAAGCATTGAGGGCGTCCTGGCAGCGGAAACAGGAAACAATGGGACGTGCGGCCCGGCACTCATTCCGCTCATAACCCTCGGAATCCCCGGAAGCTCAACCACAGCGGTACTGTTTGGCGCTCTTTTGATTTATGGCATAGTACCGGGACCCAAGATATTCATCGAGCATGGAGACATTGTCTACGCCATCTTCATTGGCCTGATCATTGGCGGATTACTGCTATATCCAGTGGCCTTATCAGTAATCAAATATGCGTCAAAAATCATTTACAAAATCAATCAGGGCCTCCTATTTTCCGGCATTTTTCTATTGTGCTTTACAGGATCCTACGCCATCCGCAACAGCATGCTCGATGTCTACTGCATGACGGCCGCAGGCATACTCGCCATCATTATGCGCTATTTTACCCTGCCAATAGGGCCAACCCTGATCGCCTTTATCCTGACACCAATCCTCGAAAGTTCATTTCGGCAAAGCCTCATGATCGCCGGAAACAATCTAGCGATTTTCGTCTCTTCAGGAATCGCCATCTTTCTCTGGACCGTCATAATTTTTATCGTCTCATACGGCCCGTTAAAAGCTTTTCTGAAAAGCAGACAAACAAAATCGACCCTAAAAGAAACATACAACTAATTGCTCAGCCTATCAGCGATTTGATGCCCTCCCTCGGTGAGGAGGGCCTATTGACATTCACAAACCAAAAAGGAGAGAGACCATGTTCAGACAGAGAATCGCGCGGAATTGCGTTTTTTGGATCAGCCTTCTACTTCTCATATCAGGTGGAGGTTCCGTCGCCAGCGCCGCTGACTACCCGTCAAAACCCATAAAAATTTACTTTGGTTACAAAGCCGGAGGGTCCGCACACACATCCCTGCAGGCGCTGGCCCGCGCACTGGAGAGCACCCTCAACACACCCATTGTCCTGATAGAAAAGTCAGGAGCCGGAGCGACGATTGCCGGCGGCCACGTTGCCCACGCAAAACCCGATGGCTACACCTTAGGTCTAATAAAATCAACAACTATCACTACCGCGCCCCACGAACTAGAACTCTCCTACTCACCCACAGAGGATCTGTCCCACCTGTTTGCCTATGCCGGCCCCCCTTCAGCTTTTACCGTGAAGACCGATGCACCATGGAAAACCTGGCAAGACTTCATCACGTACGCCAAGTCAGCCCCCGGACAAGTATCGTGGACAGCAACTGCCGTAACCGGAACCCAATATTTACTGATGCAACATATTGGCAAGCTCGAAGGAATTGACTGGCACGGTGTCCCCTCTAAGGGAGGAAGCGAGGCCATGAAGCTGGTACTTGGCGGGCAGGTTGCAGGGTATGCATCCTCCGGCAGCCATATCTCTCATATCAAATCAGGCTCCGCAAGAGCCCTGCTTGACTTTGGCACCAAAAGTTCTTTCCCCGAGACCCCAACCATCGAAGAGATTGGCTATAAAGGGCTCGCCATCAAAGGGGAACCTTACATAATCGTTGCCCCCAAAGAACTGCCTAAAGAGATCTCGGAAAAACTCATAGCAGCAATGCTGAAAGCCACCCAAGCCCCTGAATACATAAATGTCATTGAGAAATTAAACATGCAACCCATGAACATTTATGGCCAGGACCTAGAAAACGCTCTCAGCGAGGGAAGCGACCTGGTGAAAATGCTGCTCGCCTCAGCAAAAAACTAACAGAAGGAGGCAACCATGAGACACCTGGAACATAAAGGACCTTCCGAAATCATTGCAGCCATTTTCTTTACCGCGGTTGGCTTTGGGCTGATTTTTAAAATTATCCCGGATCAAGTCGCCTCGGGAATCGGGACGATACCAAATGCCAGAACATTCCCTTATGTCGCAGCATGCGCCTTCACCCTTCTGTCCCTCCTGTGGACGCTCAGAGCATGGTGGCAGCAAAGCAAGAACCAGCAGACAGGCAAAGATTACTTGCTATTGCTTGGCTTAGTCATCAGCATGAGTGTCGTTGCTCTTGCGGCACTCATTGATTGGAGCGGTTATCTGCTCGGAGGAACCATATCAGTCCTGACCGTATACCTGACAGTTGAAGGAATGCGAAAATGGCCACACAAGGTGGCCATATCAATTGTCCTGGTCGCACTGTTTGCACTGTTTTTTGAAAATGTATTGAACATTGAAATACCCGTTGGGATATTGGGCATTTCGATATCATAACAAGTTCAGACCACAGACTGACCAGGGGGAAAAGACCAGACCACATTGCCTCCCGTTCGCCTGTGGGTAAAAATCTAAAGTCAACATTTTAAAATCGCAAAAAACAAGAAAAGCGCCCCCAATCCGACAGCGGACTGGGGGCGCTTTTCGCTATACCATAACCATCAGCTTCCCACCTTATTCCAGGAAAAAGCACAGAGATTGAAACACATATTGCTCCAGAGAACATAATACATGACAATGGTAACCCAAAGTATTGACTTGCGTTTCTCGAATTTTCCGCTGACGTTACCAAACGTCCCCCAAAGAAACAAATAAAACCGATTATTGAACAATTCGTCTCACGAATTAAACGTTAATTTATTTTCCTCATCAACAAAACCTCGTAAATAAATCCTAAACGTTTAATATTTAAAGAGGAATCAACATTAACAATCCACTCTGTCAAAGTGGCACAGTCTGTGTAATCTCTCAATTCATTAAATACTCATCCATTTCAGATCAACGGAGAGATCACAATGAAAGACATTACACAACCTTACGATGTACTAGTCATTGGTGGTGGCAACGCAGCATTATGTTCCGCCATCACTGCACGCGAAGCAGGGGCACGTGTGCTCTTGTTGGAGCATGCGTCAAAACCTTTTCGAGGTGGCAACAGCAGACATACCCGCAACTTGCGCTGTGCCCATGATGGTCCAACCTCTTTTCTGAAGGGAGCCTATCCCAAGGAGACCTATTTAAAGGAATTATTGAAGGTCACGGATGGACAAACGGACGAAAAGTTGGCCCGTATCATGATCGATGAATCAGTCGATGCTCCTCAATGGATGTATAAGCGCGGGGTGCGCTTTCAGCATATCCAGGGAACTCTGGGGCTGGCACATTCCAATCCCTTTTTTCTGGGAGGTGGACGCGCTCTGGTCAATGCATTCTTTAATACCGCCGAAGCCCTTGGGGTCGATGTCGTCTATGATTCAGAAGTTCTGGAGATGGATATTCGTGACGGTAAGTTTCACTCAGCTACGGTTCGAAGTCGGGCCTTTACCATGGAAGTCAAGGCCAAGAGCGTTATTGTTGCTTCCGGCGGCTTTCAGGCCGATCTTGCTTGGTTGAAAGAGGCCTGGGGCGAGGCCGCAGACAACTTTATTATTCGTGGGACCCCCTACAATAAAGGGCGCTTACTCAAAGACCTTATAGAGAAAGGTGCAAAGACAATTGGGGATCCACAGCAATGTCACGCCGTAGCCATTGATGGTCGTTCACCGCAGTTTGATGCAGGGATCGTTACCCGTCTTGATTGTTTGTCATTTGGAATCGTTGTCAATAAAAATGCTGAGCGTTTTTATGATGAAGGTGAGGATTTCTGGCCTAAACGTTACGCTATTTGGGGGAGACTGGTGGCAGGGCAACCAGATCAGATCGCCTATTCGATTATTGATTCCAAATCGATCAATCTGTTTATGCCATCGCTGTTCCGCCCGGTTCAAGCTGACTCCATCCGTGATCTGGCTCAGCAGTTGCGACTGGATCCTGAAAAATTAGATCAGACCGTAACCAATTTCAACCAGGCCGTTCAAGCGGGAACTTTTGACAAGGACACGCTTGACGATTGCTTTACAACTGAGCTGACTCCGGCCAAAACCCATTGGGCGCGCCGTATCGACTCTCCTCCCTACTACGCCTATCCACTACGACCTGGCATTACCTTTACCTACCTGGCTGTCAAGATTGATGAAAAAGCCCGCATCATTATGCAAGATGACAAGCCCGCTGAGAATATCTACGCGACAGGGGAAGTCATGGCGGGAAATATTCTTGGAAAAGGGTATATGGCTGGGACTGGAATGACCATTGGCACTGTTTTTGGGCGTATTGCCGGACAGGAGGCTGCCGCTTATGTTGCTTAATAATCCTTCAACTCCAAATCTTAAGATTGAAGAGTGTCTTGAAAACGAATCGACCTTAGTCAAAGAAGCGCGGCGGATTATGGAAGTCTGCAACGCTTGTCGTTATTGTGGTGGCTTTTGTGCGGTTTTCCCGGCCATGGAAATGCGCCGCTCTTTCTCCAGGGGAGATCTGGAATATCTGTCTAATCTTTGCCATAACTGCACAGGCTGCTTTCACGCCTGTCAGTATGCACCTCCCCAGGAGTTTGACATTAACAATCCTAAGATTATGGCAGAGTTACGTGCCGAGACCTACGAAAAATATGCCTGGCCAGCGCCACTGGCAGCTCTATACCAACGTAATGGCCGTGCAGTAACCTGGATCAGCGTCTTCAGCGTTATCATCGTTTTTCTTTTGACCATGGCGGCTCAAGGACAAAGTGTTTTTTTCTCCGCCCATACGGGAAGCGGGTCCTTCTATAATATTGTCCCATACAAACTTATGCTGGGCATCCCCATGGTTATCGGTCTGTTCTCTATTCTGGCTATTCTGGTCGGTGTCTTCCGATTTGCCAAGGGCACCGGATGGGACATGCGTCAACTGCTAGTCCCTCAGAATCTTAAGCAGGCCACCTGGGATGTTCTGGCTCTTCGTTATCTTGGCGGTTCTGGTGATGGCTGCAACTACGAAGATGATACCTTTAATCACAAGCGGCGCTGGCTCCATCAGGCGATCTTTTACGGGTTTCTGCTATGCCTGGTCTCAACAACCATTGCCCTTGTCTATGATCACTTCCTGCATTGGCCTGCCCCTTATAGCGTTGGCAGCCTTCCAGTCATTACCGGTACCCTGGGTGGTTTTTTGCTCATGGGCGGAACAATTGGGATGATCTGGTTAAAAATGAAGCGTGACAAACGCCCGCAGTCAGAGGTCTTGTTGGGAATGGATACCATATTTACAATTTTGTTGTTCCTGACCAGCTCAAGTGGAATAGCCTTATTGCTTTGGCGAAACACGGCAGGCATGGGAACCCTCCTGGCGATTCACCTTGGATTTGTGGCAGGACTGTTTTTAACGCTTCCTTATAGTAAGTTTGTTCATGGCATTTACCGCTTTGCCGCATTGGTCAGATTTGCCGATGAAAGGCGAAAAAATCCCAATGGTGACGGTATTGTCTAATTTTATTTCGCATAAATTTACCAAACCATCTTAACAAAACGCCAATCAAGCCTCCGTCGTAATAATTAGATGGGGGCTTGATTCGTCAATTTAGCTTTTCAAGAAAAACAGCTAGAAGCGACAGCTATTCTGTCACAACGGAAAAATTAAATATTTACCGTTGAATGAAAATTTCAAACAGCTCAGTTATTTACCAAATTCAGGCAGTTTCACATCCATATCCGCACTCGAAGGGGAAACTTTTTGACCTTATGCGTCAGGTCAGATCTAGATTTTACAAATCAGAATCGGACCAATGAATGCTACAGAGAATCCCTGCAATAATGGAGGAGATAATGATCGAAAATTATTTAAGACATGAAGAAGAACGGAAGGCACAAGGAATTCCTGCCTTGCCATTAAGTCCTGAGCAAACAGCTGAACTATGCGAACTGTTGGTCAACCCGCCAGCCGGAAAAGAGGACTTTCTGTTGACGTTATTGACTCAGCGCGTGCCCCCTGGCGTCGACCCTGCCGCGGAAGTAAAAGCCGATTTCCTGGCGGCAATCATTGCCGGAAGCAAAGTCTCTCCTGTGATCGATTCCATTAAGGCCGTTGAAATACTCGGGACTATGGTTGGCGGCTATAACATCCAACCACTTATCTCCGCTCTTGACGACACATCCTTGGCTGACAGAGCAGCTAAGGCGCTAGCGAAGCTGATTTACGTTTATGATGCCAAAGATCAGATTATTGAAAAAGCTGAACATAATGGGGCGGCCAAAAAAGTTGTCGCAAGCTGGGCTGCGGCAGAGTGGTTTGAAGAAAAGGTCGGAATCCCAGAAATCATAACCGTCAAGGTTTTCAAGGTTGAGGGGGAGACCAACACCGACGATTTATCTCCTGCTGGAGATGCCTGGAGCCGGTCAGATATCCCACTTCATGCTTTGGCCATGGGAAAAACCCGCTTCCCTGGTGGTATCGAGACCATGGCCAAATGGCGTGCTGAAGGGCACAAGGTCGCTTTTGTTGGTGATGTAGTGGGTACCGGTTCTTCGCGGAAGTCCGCCTGCAACAGTGTGCTCTGGCATATCGGAGAAGACATCCCTTACGTTCCCAACAAGCGCCGCGGCGGTGTTATTATTGGCGGTGCCATTGCCCCGATTTTCTTCAATACCGCTCAGGACTCGGGAGCCTTGCCCCTTATTATGGATGTTTCTCGGTTGAATATGGGCGATACCATCTCCATCGATACCGTCAGGGGCGAAGTCAGAAACGATGCGCTTGAAGTTCTCGCGACGTTCGACATTAAACCGAATACGGTTCCTGATGAATATCGTGCCGGTGGCAGGATTCCACTGATTATCGGTCGTGCAGTAACCACAGCCGCCCGGGAAAGGTTGGGGTTGGGAGAAACCACCATATTTGCCAAGCCGAAAAACCCGACAGCGAAACCCGGACAGGGCTATAGCCTTGCACAGAAAATAGTCGGGAAAGCCTGTGGTGTTGAAGGGGTGCTTCCTGGGACTGCATGCGAGCCAAAAATGACGACTGTTGGTTCACAGGACACCACCGGTCCGATGACATCCGACGAATTGAAAGAACTGGCCTGTCTGAAATTTCAGACGCCAATGTTTATGCAGTCCTTCTGCCATACTGCCGCGTACCCAAAACCAGCCGACGTAAAAGTTCACAACAATCTGCCCAAATTCATTTCTGAGCGTGGAGGGGTTGTATTGCGACCGGGTGACGGCGTTATTCATAGTTGGCTGAATCGCCTGCTGGTTCCGGATACCGTTGGCACCGGTGGTGATTCTCATACCCGCTTCCCGATCGGCATCAGCTTTCCTGCAGGTTCGGGCCTTGTCGCCTTTGCTGGAGCCCTTGGCTTTATGCCTCTCGATATGCCTGAGTCAGTGTTGGTTCGTTTTAAAGGCGAGTTGAACGAAGGAATCACTCTACGTGATGTTGTTAACGCCATTCCGCTCTGGGCGATCAAGCAGGGACTGTTAACCGTTCCCAAAAAGAACAAAAAGAATATCTTTAACGGTCGTATCCTGGAGATGGAAGGCCTGCCTAACCTTTCCGTTGAGCAAGCTTTTGAGCTCACCGACGCCGCTGCGGAACGATCGGCAGCGGCTGGTTGTATCTCCTTATCCAAAGAGACCATCTGCACTTATCTACGTTCCAATATTGCACTGATGGAAAAGATGATTGCTGATGGCTATGAGCATGCGGAGACACTACACAAACGGATTGATGATGTGAAAGCTTGGCTCGCCGGCCCCCAACTGCTGAAAGCCGACCACAATGCCGAGTATGCCGCAGTCATCGAGATCGACCTAGCGGAAATTACCGAACCAATTCTGGCATGCCCGAACGACCCGGATGATGTCAAACTGCTATCCGAGGTGGCCGGTACGGCAATTCAGGATGTTTTTCTGGGATCTTGCATGACCAATATCGGTCATTTCCGTGCTGCGGCGGAAATTTGGAGGGGCGAGAAATCTAATACTGCAGTCCGAACATGGGTCTGTCCACCGACAAGAATGGATCAGGCCCAGCTCAAGAAAGAGGCTGTGTTTTCAGTGTTCTGTGACAAAGGGGCGCGGATAGAGAGCGCCGGCTGCTCGCTTTGCATGGGGAACCAAGCCCGGGTTCCAGATGGTGTAAACATGTTTTCGACCAGTACACGAAATTTTGACAACCGGATCGGAAATGGAGCCCAGATATATCTCGGATCTGCCGAATTGGGTGCGGTGATTTCTAATAGCGGCAAATTGCCAACCCCAGAAGAATACCTAACAGCGTACAAAGATAGAATTTCCCCTAATAAGGATTCAATCTATCGTTATCTGCAGTTCGATGAGATGGAAGACTTCACGCAAGAGATCCATTAACTGCTAAATATCTTTAGTTCAAAATCTGGGATAGGGCAGCATTGACGCTGCCCTATCCTTGTTTGGCCTATAGTGTAAACCTAAAGTCCTATTCCTTGACAAAGTTCTGGTAGTATTCAAACTGTTGGCGAAGGAACTGAGCAAACTGTTCAGGCCCCTTAAAATCAGAGGACTGGTTTAAAAAATCGCCCCCCAGTTCTTTTTGATATGTTGTACTGTTTGCAACATAGCGAATCTGGTCCGCCAGATAATCGCGGATATGATTGGGGGTTTCTTTATGAACAACAAAGCCCCGCCAGGATTTTGTCGTTATTTGATAACCCAGCTCTACAGATGAAGGGATGGTTCTGAGTTCTTCAGGATTCTCAAGCTTGGCCTCGTTAAAGACCATAAGCGGCTTGAGACGCCCCGAGCGAATGTATTTGATGGAGGAAATCAGCTTACCCAAATAGAGGTCAACTTCTCCAGAAAGAAGAGCGGCCCGGATCGCTTGACTCGATTGATAGGGAACAAATTTGAGTTTCTTACTCGTTTCTTGAGCCAATAAAGACAAGGTGATCTCGTCGAGACCATGGGGACTCACCCCCGCCACAGAAAACTCACGCGCAGAAGAGGTATCCAGAAATTCGGCCAGGCTTAAGGCTTCAGGCGAATTGTTCACAAAGAGAACATAATAGTCGTTCTGAACCAGGGCAAGGGGTTTAAAAGTGTCCATCAGCCCCAATTCCGGACTTCGTTTTAATACGTCTGCAATAATATGACTTGGCGTTATTTCAAGAATTGTGTAGCCATCAGCAGGCAGGCTGGCAGCATATAACATACCCTGCAACCCACCGGAACCACTCTTGTTCAGAGGAACAACCTTGACCGGCAATTGCGCTGACAACAAAGCCGAAAACTCCCGGCCAAAAACATCACTTGCATTTCCCCGGCCGAAAGGAATGATCATACTGATCTCCCTCTCCGGGAAATCAATACCGGTCCCTATAGCACCATTCTGATAATCAGACGAGGTACAGGCAGAAATACTGATAAAACATAGAATGATCAGTAAAAATCGCGTCTTCATTGCTTGATTTTTTTGCTGATGTACTTTCGCTCCGGCCGGCCTATCGTCCCATACTCCAACTTTATCTGCAGATGCCCAATAGCTAATAGATACTCGCAATATTTTCTTGCTGTTGTGCGTGCCAGGCCAGCGAGATCGCCAATATCTGCCGCGCTCATCCCAACGGATGGAGCCTTCTCAAAAGCACAGACAACATCTTTTAAAGTAATCGGGTCAATCCCTTTCGGGAGATTCCTTTTCTCTTCGTCATTAATCGTCAGGGCTTTCTCTCGAAAGAGATCATCAACAAAATCCTGGTCGACCGTTTTGACCGCATTTCTTTTTTTAAAATAATTTTCATACTTTTGCAAAGACCCCCTGAAGCGATCCATAAAGACAGGCTTAATAATATAATCGAAAACCCCACCTTTTAGAGCATTGTTCAAGTTTTCAATATCTTTTGCAGCCGTAATCAAAATAACATCAACCGTTGAGTGTTCCTGGCGTAACTCATAAAGGAGGTCCATACCATTTCCTTCTGGAAAAAAAAGGTCCAGCAAAATGAGATCAGGACTGAGAATTTCAACCATTTCCTTACCGGTTTTTATAGAATTGGCGACACCTACGAGCTCAAAGTTCTCTACTTCTAAAAGAAATTTTGCGTGAACTTTGGATATCCGAGCATCGTCTTCGATAATCAACACGCTAATAGGGATCATGACTGACTCTCACTCAATGTAGGAATAATGACAACGAACCTGGCTCCACCTAATTCGCTTTTTTCGATACTGACCGATCCCTTCATATCAAGCAAGGCCTGCCTGACAAGAAATAACCCCACGCCATTATCGGCCGATTGCTTGGTCGACACCCCTCTTTCGAATATTTTCTCGACCATCGCTTCAGGGACACCGGGCCCGCTATCTTCAACTTCGAAAATCAAATCTCCAAAATCTGACATACTAAGAGTAACCTTTGGTTGTCTTGTAGAAAGCTTACATGCCTCAAAGGCGTTTTCGATCAGATTGCCTAATATGGTTAAAAGGTAATGCCTACTGACGGAAGGTGGAATATTCCTCATGCTGCTTTCCGGATCTACGCTAAAATCGATCCTCAATTCTTTTGCATGCATATACTTTCCGATCAGCAACGACCGCAAGGTGGGCTCTTCGACGGTCTCTGTCATGGTCCGAACCATGACCTTATGATCTACAGTCTCGCTTGCTATAAAGTCAAGAACATCATCGTAGTCTTTCGTTTGAATCATCCCGGCGATCGCATGTAATCTGTTGGCGTATTCATGAGTTTGGGCCCGAAGAATTTCTGAATAGCGTGTTGTCTGGCTCAGCTCTCGGGTCAAAAAATCAATTTCATCTTTTTGCCTGAAGGTCACCACAACTCCCTGATTAATATTTTCATAATCGAGTGGAACCATATTGCAATACATATCGATACCCTGAACTGTTTCTTCAGCATCATAGATACTGACCCCCATGCGCAATGCTTGAACAGCCAGTTCTACCGGAAAAAATTTCTCGATGGAGGCCCCGGCAAGTTCATTTTTGGTAAGTCCCAGCATTTCTTCAGCCTTACTGTTGGAAAGGTGAATTTTGCCATGAGCATCAGTCGCAAGCACCCCTGCCCGAATAGATTCGATAATTGCAGTCCTGGCCTGAAAAAGGCTTGCTATCTCTTGAGGTTCGAGCCCGAAAATAGCATTTTTAACCCCACGTGCAATCACAATAGAGGCCCCGAGGCCAACGATAATAAATAGAAAAAGATAAAAAATATTGCGCTCAAAATAGCCACGGGTAATCAAAATCGTATTGTTAATCGGAAAACCAACAACAACGACCCCCGTGATCTCGTTTAATTCATTATGAATTGGAGAAATTCCAGTTATAAACCTCTCAGAATCAATACTAAAGCGATAAACATAGGATTGGCCTTTTTCTAAACTCAAATCCATATATGGATTTTCATAATGATTAATATTTTTATCTGACTTACTTTTAACTAATAAATTCGTATTTTTATCTAAAATATAAATAAAACTGGCATTAGTATTTATAGAAATATCAGTTATAAGTGACTCAATTTCATATAAAGACAATCGATCTTCATGAGAAGAAATGTTTTTTATCTGCGGCAGGGAAGAAATGTTTTTTGCAGATTGAATTGCTGTTTTCTCAGTTTGATTTTGAATAAAATTGAAAATCATATTAGAGAAGACAATACTAACACTTACCAATAAAAATATAATTAGAGACAAAACAACAATAATTACACTATCAAGAAGTTTCATATTTGAAAAAAATATTGGAACACTAATATTTATTTTTTTCATCCTATACGCAATCTCGATCAAACTCGAAGGCAACCAGCTAAAAAATAACTAATCTTATTGACACAAAGCTAAAGGCCTACCTATAATTTATTAAAATTCTCAAAAACAAAGCGACCCCCAGATGAAAGCTATTTACAAATCAGAAAGATCAACTCTCTATTTGATGCTGTCATATCCAGCTGTCATGGCGCTCATAGGTTACCTCCCGGCAACTTCTTTGTTTCTCTTTCTTATGGCCAGAAGCAATGAACAAAGTTTGTCCTACTCGCTGATTTTCGGTTTACTAACTGCGACTTCCGCTTATGCATTATTGTTTTTCCTGCTTGGCAAATCTTTGCCCCTTGGACTTTGCATTCACCTTTTAGAGCACTGACCATTTCATGGACTGGCCCTTGGCACATATAGACCTCATCAGGTTAGTCGTTTTTTCTGGCGCCGGAATCTGTGCGGCAGGCCTATTTACTCTTCTGCCAAATACCAACATTGCTGCAGTCATCACTCTTTGCTTTTATGTGCAAATTTTCATCGGATTCCCTCCTGGTGACTTCGCTCTGCCATTCTGCACTGCCGCCACCACTGCATTGATCATCAACTGCAGGGGCAATACTTACAAGAAAACCGATTTTTCTACCAAGCAGAACCGTCTGCTCCTGCTGTTTTCCGTTCTAGCATCTTTTTTAATTATTGTCTTTAGACACAACATCTCAGAGTGCGTTATTTTTTTTAAAACCAGCGGCCTTCTGCTTACGATCGTTCTGGTTTTGGCCATCAATGTTCTTATGTCATCGACAACTGTTCTAAAAGCAATAGCTGCCCTTTTTATCGGTCTATCGGCAGCAATCTTTGGCCCACTGCTGGCCATTGAACTCCCCTTCGCCCCTTGGAACACCATCAATCTGAATGAGGGCAAGAACCTTGTAGCCGTATTAACAGCCGCTTTTATTCTCCCGCCCATATTAGCACCCCTCATTGTAGCACACGCGCCCCCTTCACGCCCCCAGGCAAAGCTAAAAACGCTGGAGTTCCTGGCCATTCTGTTTCTGATTGTCACCGGTATAGGCATATCCCCTTTCAGCATTGTCATGCTAGCCATCCTTAACAGTGAAAATGTTAATTTTGGCGCTATGACAACCTATGAAAGCCCGGAAATTACTTTTTCAATTATTACTGGTACAATTATTGCCGTCATAAGCTCTTTTATACTTAAAAATAAGCACCGTTTATTAGTAGAATCTTTAAGAAAAAGATCCACAACTAACAACATTCAATGGATCTACATATCTATCATATTTATTATATTCTCATCTGCCGTAATATCCTCTGACCTTGGCATTGAAATTATATATTTATCTATTTTTATTGGTCTATTTTTTACTGTAGTAAAAACCAAAGGTTACCCAATAAGTTTATTTTTAATTGGTTTTATCTATGGCAACAAAATCGTCTATATGATCGATATAATTTCAAAAACAGAATCTTCATTACCTATTAAATATGTTTTTATATTTTTATTCATTTTATTTGCGGTACTACTCTTCAGACTATTAATTCATCGAAGGAATTTTACTGGAAATATCTTTCATAAATAATATTTTCAATAAAAAAAGGTTGCTCATTTCAAAGAGAAAAGAGCAACCTTCAAATATTTTACCTATTTCCATCAGTTTTATTTGCGAGAGATAACTTTCTTCATACTAGGCCAAAGCAGAGTAAGCACAGCGACAACAATAATTGTCAGGGCAATCGGCCGGGTTACAAATCCCATCGCGCTTCCGTTTCCGATAATGATCTGTTTTCTTAGAGAATTTTCTATCAATTCCCCAAGAATAAGCCCCAATATCAAGGCAGCACTTGAATATTTAAACTTATCAAACAGATATCCGATAAATCCAAAAATGAACATGATAAGCACATCATAAAAACTGTTCTTCAGCGAGTAGGCGCCAACCAGACCCAAAGCAACAACCAGGGTACCAAGCATCGGATAAGGCAGTTTCAAAATATGCCCAAACTGACTGGTAACAAAGCGCCCCCCGATAAACAACAACAAGGCTGAGGCAATCAAGCCTAAGAAAATGGCATTCAACATAATCGGCTGATCACGGATCAGAAGCGGACCGGGAGTGAGGCCGATAATCATAAATGCAGCCATGATGACCGCCGCAACAGGGCTGCCCGGAATCCCAAGAACCATTGTCGGCACCATCGACCCTCCAACAGCTGCGTTGTTGGACGATTCAGGAGCAATGATCCCCCTCGGGTTGCCTTCTCCGAATTTTGGCCGTTCTGATTTATGTCGACCCGAGGCCTCTCCGTATGCGATAAGACTCGCGATTGATCCGCCAGCAGCAGGGATAATGCCAATGATCGTTCCGATAAGAGATCCTTTGAGAAAAGTATCCCACATCTTCGCCATTTCTTTAAACTTCATCAGCTTGATAGAGACCTTCTGCTCTGATCTCATTGATGTATCCCGGTGACTGTACTCTTCAATATTCTTGTACACTTCTCCAACGGCAAAAGCACCGATCATAACAGAAATGTAATTAATGCCATTCAGCAGGAACGGTTGTCCGAAAGCAAAACGTTCGATGCCGTTTATGCTATCGAGGCCAATCGTTGAAAGGATAAGGCCGACCAGAACTGAAAATACCGCTTTCAGCTGATTTTTCGAACCAATACTCGTGATACAGCACAGGCCAATCAGACCCAGGCCAAAATATTCCGCGCTCTGAAAGGACAATGCCGCAACAGCAAGCAGAGGAGCGGCCATAAGCATGATGATCGCAGAAAAAATCGTTCCGAAAGACGAGGCAGTTACCGCCAGGCCGAGCGCTTGACCGGTCAGACCATTCTGTGCCATTGGATAGCCGTCAAAGGTCGTGGCGACGGCTTCAGGTGTCCCTGGGGTTTTCAAAAGAATGGCCGATATGGATCCTCCGGTAGCACCACCAACATAAACCGATACCATGAGTACAATCGCGGCAATCGGGTCCATTGAATATGTGAATGGCAGGCAGAGAATGATAGCCATTGACGAACTTAAGCCCGGCAAGGATCCACAGATCATCCCAAACAGTGTGCCAATGACTATCAGTAAAAGGGTCAGAGGTTGTAAAAATGCAGCTAACGACTGAAGCAGAATATCCATCTTGTCATCCTTATCAATAAATCATGTAACTTAGTTCTCGCAAAATACCTACACCCCGAGGGAGCGGAACATAAAAAACCGACCCGAAAACCGCGACCAGAACAACCGTTGTAACGATCGAAAAAATGGTTAATGTCAACCACTTCCGATAGCCGATTGCGACAGACCCTGAAAACAGATACAAAAGGGTGGAAATACAAAAACCAAGGTAGTTCAGCAGTGCGACATAACTAGCGAGAAGCACAACACTGACAACGAGCTTCCGGCCATCCTGTGAACGCAGATCAAACATAGGAATGTTGATGTGCTTTTTTTCTCTAATGATATTGACGGTTATGAATATCAGTACAATCAAGGCAAGTACTGCCAGGATTTCCGGAAAACCGCTGGCACCAAAAATATCATTTGGATTTTCTCCTGCAGGAAGCGCCATTGTCTCGACCATAAAAAAAACAATTCCCGCACCAAGAATGATGTTAAAGATAAGTTCTATAGCCATACTTATTTACACCTCATATGAAGCCGAATCGACCTGAGGCGATCGATTCGGCATTTAATCTCGGACAATTAATTCTTGATCAGGCCCATTTCTTTAAAAATACTGACATACTCATTAAATTCGCGATCCCAGGACTTGCCGAAAGCATCAGCCTTGAGAAAACCAGGAACCAAATTTGTCATTTCACGCTCTTCCATAGCCTTGTAGGCAGGATCGTCATAAGCTTTTTGGAAAGCATCAATAATGATATTTTTAATCTTCTCAGGGGTGCCTTTTTTAACAACGAAACCGCGCCAGGAGCCCTGAATAAAATCAATGCCTTTTTCCACGGAACAGGGGACTTCTTTTAATTGTTCAACAGCAAGACGCTTTTCACTAAGAACCAGCAATGGACGTACATCCCCACTAGCAGCCAAACTCATGAAGGAAATCAGTTTGTCCTGATACACATCCAGTTCCCCACCAAGCACTGCAGCTTTCAGCTCGGAACCTGACTTATAGGGAACATAGGTCCACTGAATCCCTGCTGCCTTTGCAAATCCATTTGCAATGTAGTTATCCAACCCGCCCGGAGAAAGACCACCAATTTTCAGCTGTTTAGGATTCTCTTTTGCGTAGGCAATCAGATCATCAATGCTTTTCAACTTACTTTTCGCTGACACCCCAAACAGCACGACATCAGCCTGAACCTTGATGATCGGATCAAATTCACTGCGAAATTTGACCGAACTTTTATTCTGTGCTTCTTTGATCAGCAGTGAAGGAGTGATTTCCATAATGGTATATCCGTCAGCAGGAGCACCATATGTATACAGCATCCCCTCAATGGTCCCAGCCCCACCCTTATTGATAGCAACCAGAGGCTTTCCAAGGTACTTACCAGCTATCTCTGCATATTGGCGTGCAAAAATATCACTCGCTCCTCCGGTACCGAAAGGAATAACGAGTTCAACCGGCCTTTTCGGATAGTTCAGAGCAAAAGCACTTGATGTCAACATTGGGATTAAAGCGGTGATCATTACTGCCACAATCAGTTTCTTCATCTTCACGAATCTCCTTTGTCATCAGTTGAGGTTTGAACATTCATTCATGATTTATGCTTGCAAGACTTACCGTTTTCCCGTCTCACAATGCCTGAGGGTAAAATTTGCGAGACACGTAAACATTGCCATCCATGATCGGTTTTGCCGTTCGACAAACTCCGGCCTTGAGCAACTCAAAGTGACCGTCTGGCGTTTTTTTCAAATCAACAAAAACCTCCAAAACACCAGAGGGGTGTCCGATCCGAACCTCGCCACACAATTGCGCCTGGGAACGACAAACATCATTAACAACCGTCCCCTCAATCAAGGCTGCAGTTGCAAGACAAATTCCTCCGGTGACGGCATATGTTTTGTGGAGCTCAGCCATAGCCTTCGTCCGCCCAAGAAGGTCAACAGCCTCGGCATTTATTGTTTTACTTTCACTTGATTGGTAATTCTGGGCTGACGCGACAAATGCGACCTTTGGCACAGCTGGGCCAACCTCACTTTTACTTTTCGCCAACCCCATCATCACTGCGGCACTGGTCCTGATGTCTTCTAAATCTTCAAGAATCTGGGGATTTCCTTCACAATCTGATGGCAGTTCCGTACCAGTGAGACCGATTGCTTCAGCTTTTACAAAGACTGCGGGATTGGCAGCATCGACAAGGCTGACATCAACAACACGTCCATCACGCATCACAATGGTGTCGCGGACACTTCCAGTGGGAAGAAGTTTTCCGGTTTTCGAACCGGCTGAGTTGGGAAAGTTGAGAGAAATTTTAGATCCGGTACCAGGGACTCCGGCTATGGCATAGTCACCACCAAAGACAACCTCGCCATCTTTGACGGCAACCTGAGCTTCAATGATTTTTTTGGTGTTGGTGTTGTAGATTACGACATTTGTTACCGGTTCAGTGACTTTAACCATGCCTTTTAAAATGGCATAGACTCCAACTCCTGAAGATATGTTGCCGCAATTACCTTCGTAATCCACGACTGCTTCCCGAATGCCGACATAGCCAAAAGTATAATCAATATCAACACCTTCCCGTTTTGAAGGAGCTAAAATTGCAACCTTACTCGTCAAAGGATCCGCGCCACCCATGCCATTGATCTGACGTGTATCAGGACTGCCATAAATGTCAAGTATCGCCAGATCTCGCGCTGCGGGGTCTTTTGGCAGGTCATCTTCCATTAGATAGACCCCTTTACTTGTTCCTCCACGCATAAAAACTGCCGGTATGGTTAAAAACTCGTGCATTCCCACTAACTCCGTTTCTTACACCCCTTCGGGTTGTCGTAAAGATCATCATGATAAAGCACAAAAATATTTCTAAGTCAGCTGCGTTACAAACATATAATCATGTTTTAGAAAAGCATCAAGAAACTGGCGTTATTGAGGTTATTGTTGTTTTTTTTCGATATTGTCGTTATTGGCATCGAGGCTAAATGACCAGAAAGAAGAGGAGGGTTTTCGCGTCAGGAAAACTTAACGAGGGAACCTTGTTTCAACAGAGTTATCAACAACCCGGAAAGAGGCTTTTTAAACGTAAAAAATGCCTCGCTCAGGAGTATTTATACCTTTCTGAACGAGGCAAAAGTAGTCTTTATTTTACAAGGTTTTACTAAGATTTCTTAACCCGAAATCCGGATTTTTCAAGAGCCGCGGCAAGATTGGTTTTCGCCTCTTGAACAGGCGCCTTTTTCTTGGTTCCCCGATTTTTATCCACAGGGTCCCGTTTGATCGTCGCCGGAGCGTCCTGCTTGCCGGTACGCATGGTTAACGATATCCGCTTGCGTTGTATATCGACCTCAAGCACCCGGACCTGAACCTGCTGACCAACCTTGACCACCTGATTAGGGTCCTTGACAAAAGTATCTGCTAGCTGGCTGATGTGCACCAGGCCATCCTGGTGAACCCCGATATCAACAAAAGCACCGAAAGCAGCAACGTTGGTCACCACCCCGTTAAGAGACATCCCCTCTTTAAGGTCCTGAACCTCCGTGACATCGTCACGGAAACTGGTCGAGACAAAGGTCTCGCGCGGATCACGCCCCGGCTTTTTCAATTCGGCAATAATATCACGCAAGGTCGGCAGGCCGACCTGATCATCGACATATTTTTTCAGATCAATTTTCTCGAGCAGCGCAGGCTCGGCAATCAGTTTGTCAAGGGCCAGACCGGCATCGCCAGCCATTTTTTCAACCAGTCCATAGCGTTCAGGGTGAACCGCTGTGTTATCAAGCACCTGTTCACTATGACGAATGCGCAGGAAACCGGCCGCCTGCTCAAAGGCCTTCTGACCGAAGCGCGGAACGTCCAGCAGCTGTTTACGGGTTGCAAAGCTGCCATGCCCGTCACGATAACGGACAATAGCCTTGGCCAGGGAATCCCCAATACCTGAGACAAAGCTCAACAGCGCGCCGCTGGCGGTATTCAGATCAACACCAACGTAGTTAACACAGGATTCAACAACATTATCGAGGGCTTTTTTCAAAGCACTCTGATTGACATCATGCTGATATTGTCCGACACCAATACTCTTGGGATCCACCTTGACCAGCTCGGCCAGAGGATCCTGCAAACGCCGGGCAATGGAGATGGCACCACGCACGGTCAGGTCCAGATCCGGAAATTCTTCACGGGCAATGTCGGATGCTGAATAAACGCTGGCCCCTGCCTCACTGACTATGACCACCGGTATCTTCTTGCCGGCATCCTTAAGCACCATACGGACAAACTGATCCATCTCACGACTGGCGGTACCGTTGCCGATGGCGATCATCTCAATCTGTTGCTGCTCAATGAGCCGTAACAGATCGGAACGGGCCGCATCGACACGGCCAGCACCGGTATGCGGATAAATGGTCACATGCTCAAGAAAACGTCCGGTGCCGTCAACAGCGGCGAGCTTTGAACCGGTCCGCAGCCCCGGGTCAACGCCCAGAACGCGCAGACTGCCTGCCGGTGCGGCAAGGAGCAGGTTGCGCAGATTCTCCGCAAACACATTGATCGCTTCTTCATCGGCATTCTGCTTGGCCTGTAAGCGGAGCTCCACCTCGATGGACGGAGCCAACAAGCGGCCATAAGCATCTTTGATCACCTCGCTAAGCCAGTCACGGTAGGGATTAGCTTCCGGAATCAGCATCCGCGCCAGACGCCCGAGAATATCATCCTCAGGGGCGGAAATCTGCAGGCGCAGGATCTCTTCCTTTTCGCCACGCCGCATGGCCAGCATCCGGTGGGAAGGGATCTGCTTAATGGGTTCACTGAAGTCATAATACATTTCGTACTTGCTGACCGTCCCCTCTTTGCCTCGGGCCGGTTGCGAACAGAATAAACCTTCAGCCCAGGTCCGCTCACGCACAATGGCCCGCGCTTCGGCGGTATCGGCAAACATCTCGGCCAGGATATAACCGGCACCCTGCAGAGCTGCCGCGACATTTTCAACGCCAGCTACAGCATCAACGAAAGCAGCCGCTAAAGATTCCAGGGGGGAACCATCGCCCTGCATGATTTTATCGGCCAGCGGTTCCAGTCCCTGCTCTTTGGCAATCGTTGCCTTGGTGCGCCGCTTTGGCTTGTAAGGAAGGTACAGATCTTCAAGTTCGGTTTTTTGCCGACAGGCGAGGATTTTACCTTTAAGCTCAGCAGTCAGTTTCCCCTGCTCGTCGATCGACTTCAGAATCGTCTGGCGCCGATCCTCGAGCTCTTTAAAATAGATCAGGCGTTCCTGAAGCAAACGCACCTGAACTTCATCCAGTTCTCCGGTGACTTCTTTACGATAGCGGGCAATAAACGGAACCGTCGCCCCTTCTTCAAGCAAAGAAATGGTCTGTTTGACCTGGGTCGGTTTCAAGCCGGTCTCTTCAACCAGAAGCGCAGCAATATCCAATGTTAATAGTTCACTCATAGGTCAGTTCTTTTCGTGTAGAAGGTTTAACTGTCAATCGGGAGGCGGATGGTAGCATGCCCGTTAACCTTTGCAAAGGTTCTATCGTAGCTCACCCCCGGGCAAAAGCGCTCATAAAATTCAGAAATTAATCAGATCGTTAACATATAAAGGTAAGAATAAATTTTGGGGTCAGCCCGGTATAACAGGCTCTGAACTGGTATATTTAATATTTAAAACGTCCCTGTGAAAGGATTCACTTATGAAAGCATCCGTAAGAACATTTGCTCTTCTTGCCTGCCTGCTCCTGTGTTTTACCTTGCCGGCCAACGCAGCACGCTATGGTTTTTTTCTCGATGCTGCCGGAGGTTCCGGTGAAGCAGAGTGGGATTCTGACTCAGACGAATGGGATATCGATACCGGCGCCTTTGCCATCGGCTTCGCTATGGACAGTGACCCGGCCCCTGATCAGTTTTTTAGCCTGCGACTGAACGTCGGCCTGGCCAGCCTTGATATTGAAGATGACAATAACGATACCCTGGAGTGTGGTGGTATTTATGCCGAGACGATTTTCGGTTTTTCACCGCTGCGAACCACTCAAATGCGTTGGTGGATTGGCCCGCTGGTCAGAATCGGTTATTATCATGGAGAAGGTGATGATTTTGATGTCGATCTTGATTTCGCTGAATTTGCCATTGGCGCAGCAACCGGCTTGAACATTGACCTTGGCCCGGTGGTTCTGGCCCCCTCCATTGGTTGGCGAGTCAGTGGCTACGCCGGGGATGGAAAACAGGAAAACGGCTTTAAAGATGACTGGAGCGGCGGAGCGTCAAGTATCTTCTTCAACTTTGCGACATTATTTTAATCATCTCTTCCTCTTAAGTCAGCGACTTATTCCAGGGACGAGTTTTCATAACCGGCTCGTCCTTGGGAAACAGCTACGTATCCCTGCGGAAATCCAAACAATCTGTTGCCATCCCTGCCCAGATTTTGTAGTTTGTTAAATTCAGAAATCAGCAAACCTACTGCTCAAAATAGAAAGTGAGGAGCTATGCCAGCTTATCGTTCACACACCAGTACTCACGGCCGCAACATGGCCGGAGCACGTTCATTGTGGCGCGCAACCGGAATGAAAGATGACGATTTCGGCAAACCGATTATTGCCGTCGTCAACTCCTTCGTCGAGTTTGTCCCCGGCCACGTCCATTTGAAAGACCTCGGCCAGATGGTCGCCCGCGAAATTGAAGCCGCCGGCGGCGTCGCCAAGGAATTCAATACCATCGCTATTGATGACGGTATCGCCATGGGGCATGGCGGCATGCTCTATTCCCTGCCATCACGCGATCTGATTGCTGACAGTGTTGAATACATGGTCAATGCCCATTGTGCCGATGCCATGGTCTGTATCTCCAACTGTGACAAGATCACTCCCGGCATGCTTATGGCAGCCATGCGCCTCAATATTCCCGCTGTCTTTGTCTCCGGTGGCCCTATGGAAGCCGGCAAAGCCACCATCGCAGGCAAAGAGCAGAAGCTCGATCTGATTCAGGCCATGGTCAAGGGGGCGGACCCGAACGTTTCGGACGAAGAATCCAACCAGGTGGAACGCTCGGCATGCCCGACCTGCGGCTCCTGCTCCGGCATGTTTACCGCCAACTCCATGAACTGCCTGAATGAAGCCATCGGCCTGGCGCTGCCCGGTAATGGCACAGTCGTTGCGACGCACGCTGACCGTAAAGAGTTGTTCCTCGAAGCGGGCCGCCTGATTGTCGATTTGTGCAAACGTTACTATCAGCAGGAAGATGAATCGGTCCTGCCCCGTAACGTTGCCTCTTTCAAATCCTTCGAAAACGCCATGCGCCTCGATATTGCCATGGGTGGTTCAACCAACACGGTTCTTCATCTGCTGGCCATTGCCCAGGAAGCAGGCATCGATTTCACAATGGACGACATGAACCGTCTGTCGGTCTCTACCCCCTGCATCTGCAAGGTCGCTCCGGCGGTGGGGAATGTTTTTATCGAAGATGTCCACCGTGCCGGTGGTATCATGGGTATCCTTGGTGAGCTTGACCGGGCCGGACTAATTCATCGCGATGTCCCCACCGTCCATAGTGCCACCCTGGGTGATGCTCTCGACAAATGGGACGTTATCAGCACCAAAGATGAGAGAGTCAAGGAGTTTTACCGTGCTGCTCCGGGAAACCGCTTCTCTTTACAGGCATTTTCGCAAAACGAACGCTATGCCGAACTGGACACCGACCGCAGTAAAGGGGTTATTCGTGCTCTTGACAACGCCTTTACCAAAGAAGGCGGTCTCGCCATCCTGTATGGCAATCTGGCCCCTAACGGCTGCGTGGTCAAGACGGCTGGTGTAGATGAAAGCATCTGGGAGTTTTCCGGCCCTGTTGTCCTGTTTGAATCTCAGGAGGACGCTGTTGAAGGCATTCTGCGTGGCAAGGTCAAAAAAGGGGATGTTGTTGTCATTCGCTATGAAGGTCCGCGTGGTGGGCCGGGTATGCAGGAAATGCTTTACCCGACCTCGTACCTCAAATCGATGGGGCTGGGCAAGGAATGTGCCCTGATCACCGACGGCCGCTTCTCCGGTGGTACCTCCGGATTGTCAATTGGTCACGTCAGCCCTGAAGCCGCATCAAAAGGGAACATCGGGCTGGTACAACAAGGGGATACGATTGAAATTGATATTCCAAAGCGCAGTATCCGCATCGCCATTTCTGACGCAGAACTGGAAACCCGCCGGACAGCAATGGAAGCCAAGGGTGATAAAGCCTGGTTACCGGTAGATCGTGATCGCCAGGTCAGCAAATCCCTTCAGGCTTATGGCCTCCTGGCGCAGAGTGCAGACAAAGGTGCCGTACGCGACCTAAGCCTGGTGCGCAAAGTTTAAGCTCAACCTGCGGTAAACCAACAACAAAGAGCGGTAGCAAGGTGGATTCCTTGCTACCGCTCTTTTCTTTTGAAATCAGATCAGTCCTGATCCTCGTCAAACACACTTGATGAAATATCTTGCCTCCAATCCCGGCAAACTGACAAATTCTTATTTATTGACGTCAGGAAACGACCAGATCATCGTCCCACCAGCGTCCGGCTCGCCTTCAATGAAGTCCACTTCATAGCCAAACGTATAGGCGACAACCCCTACGGGTCGATCCATACGTGTGTTGAACGATTCTTTGTCCTGGGGACTGGCAAAACCGGAATACAGGATCTGCCGGTAAGCAACAACGCGGTTATTTTTATCCAGTAAAAACAGACTGACCTTCAGATTCTGCGCCCGGGCATACATAATCTGCGGGTGATTGGCAAAACCAACCGTACCCTGCACAGAAATCGCACCGTCAGTTACTGAGATGCTATGGTCAATATCGAGATAAAGATCCTGCCACTTCTGCGGCGCTGTGCCTGTTGCAGGGACAGGAATGACTGCTGCTTTATCCGCCAGAGCATTAAGATAATGTTGTGGCCCGCTTGACTGGCAGGCGACTAAGGGTACAAGCAAAACAGACAATATGAAGTATTTCAGTATTTTAATGAACATGTCGATCTCCCCAAAGGAAAATAGGTAAAGATTGGAAGACTTTGATCGCGACGAGCCCCACTCACAGCCTCGCCAGAGTCATCTTTTGATACTATACTCCAAAGAGAAAAGTTGTGTCTGCAGACAGGAGCAACAAACTTCAGTAACGGGACAGTCGTAAAGATCTTTAGGGGAGCATCCCGATTGGCCGGGGAGGAAATGACATATCTGCTCTCAACATGAATAAGCTTTAGTGGTGAAGCGATTTCTCCCACAGCTGCCTAGCCTTTTGGGCAAACCATTGCTTGTCGCGCAAAACAACTTTAATCAGTTTAGCACGCTTTACATCCAGTATTTTGGGGCCGGCATCATAAAACCGTACCTGCACTTTGCCATTTTTTTCGCTGCGCTGAATTATTCCCGGTCCCCATTCCGGCTTGCCAAGGATACGCACACGATCACCTTGAAAATATTCCATAACCAACCTCCTGAACTTATATCGACTCTATAAGGAATAGCTCAGAACACGAAAATGTCAAACAAGAACAAGAGAAATTCTCACTATTTTTCAATAACTTAGTCAGAACGATCAATACAGGAATGGATTTAACGAATGATATTGCAGTGATATTGACGGACAACAAAACATTGTCGGAAAGCAATCAATTATCTGGGTATCCTTATCCACCGGACAACCAGGAAACAGGCATACCGGCTGCGAGCCAGCCAAGCATACCGTCATTCACATTATACAGCTGACGTTCGGTTGTCACTTCAAGGAGGAATTCACAGATTAACGCGGTTCTTCGGCCACTGCGGCAGATCAACACCAGGTCCTGACGCGCCGGGACCAGCTGATTCATGGCTGCCAACCATTTTAACGGGTCACTGCTGCCGTCAGCAGCAAAAAAGGTCAGGCAAATTGCGCCGTTAACAACACCTGTCAACCGCCATTCTTCGGGGCGACGAACATCGATGATTGCCGCGCCACCCTGTAACAGCTCCGGAACACCGACACTCGGCACCTGATGATATCTGCGTAACTCCATAATTCTCCCACGAGACAAATCTTTTCTGCTCTCATTTTAAGCGCCAAACACCACATTGTAGTGCACAGCCATTCAAATAAGATATAATTTTTAAAACATCCCACGAATACACAAAGTATTCTGCTGATCCCAGACAAAGGAGGTCCACCATGCTCCCCCTTTACAAAACGATTCTGGTTACTTCCGACTTCACCCCCAACTCTGACCACGCATTCAAACATGCCATCATGCTGGCCAGACAGAATAACGCTAAAATTCACCTCCTTCACGTCATTCAACAGGTTGAATCTTCAGTTCGCGGCTATATCTCGTCAGTCGTCGGTGAAAGTCGACTCAGCGAGTTCGAAAAAAATAATTATCTGAAAGCGCAGATCGAATTGAAGAAGGAATTGAATGACTTTGCCGAAAAAGAGCTCAAAAATTATCCTCACGATCTGGCCCGCTTTGCCGGCTCTCGTGTGGTCATTGGCCAACCAGTACCACTGATTTTATCCGTTGCAGACGAACTGAACGCTGATGTTATTGTTATGGGAACTCATGGCAAAGGCATTATTGAACATGCCTTTCTTGGTAGCGTTGCGGAAAAAGTACTGCGCAAAGCCAACCGTCCGGTCTTTACGATCCCCCTTCCATCTTGAGATGAAGCCTGGATGAAGCAATCAGGCTTCATCCAGGCTCACCTTTTTCGCGCCCCAATTATTTCGGCGCAACCGGTTCGGTCAGTTAAATGACATGAGGACTTTAATGTTCCCGATACATTTTTTATTTTCTTTTTTCTTAAAAGTCACTAACATTAGATAGAGTTATGTTTCTCATAATTTGTGGTCTGGTCCAGTGCAATATCAACGAGCTTTTCAGAAATCCATTTTGTTCAAAGGGATTACGCAATACGTGGTTGTTTATGGTATGAAAGTCATTACTCGCGTTGTTATGGGTAACAGCCTGACTTATTGCCAGATTTCTGATCTGTATCTGCGTAACCAGGAATAAACCTGGCCTACGCACCAACGTTGGGAACACTGATCATTTTCTGGAGGAACAGAACAACCCATATCCGGTTGAAAATGCCGGCAACAATTTACTTCAATGTCAAGAATAACTGGCAGTTTGAACAACTAAATACTCCTTCGCCAGGTGAGATTGCTAAAATAGCAGGGGATAAATGAAGATTATTCCAGTTGGACCCGTAACCACGCGAAAAAGGAATGGGCCGTGACCGCCTCAGCCATTGTTTTTCTAATAGTCCTTGCCGCATCTTTTGGCGTGTTATCAGTCATCCTGCTGCTTCGCAATAAATCCCTGCGACAACAGATCTCGTCATCATCCGTTTCCGAGTATCCCCCTGCAGACCTGGCTCAATCAACCCTGATTGAGCAGCTTCCGATCCCCGTGTTTCGCAAGGACAGCCAAGGACACATCCTTTACGTGAATAAAGCCTTTGAAGAGATGATCGGCCGGTCTCGCCATGAGCTGCAGGGAAAAACTGATGGCCTGTACAATTCTTTTGAACTGGCCTCTATTGACAAAGCTCAAGATCAGAAACTTCTTGAACGGGGCGGTGATCAGATTTACGAAGGAAAAATTGAAAACCACCGGGGGGAAGTACGGAATATTGTCTTTCATAAACGTGCAATTACTGATCAGGAAGGCAGAATTTCAGAAATTATCGGCCTCGCGTTTGATATCACTGATCGTAAACAGATAGAACAACAGCTCCTTGAACAACAGAAAATGTTCATGTCTCTGGTTGAAAATCTTCCAGACCTGATTATTCGTTATGACAGGGAATATCGCCGGACCTATGTCAATCCGGCTTATTTTGAGCTGACAGGAACATCCGCCGGTCAAATACTGGGCTCCAACGCCGGAGACATCTGGACCGGGGATATAGCCTTTGCTGACTATCAAGCTCTGATTAGAAAAGTTTTTACCGGCGGAGAGATTGAAAACCTGGTTATCTCCCAGTCCGACCGCCATGGAAAAAACCATCTCTTTTCTATTTCTCTGGTGCCAGAAACAACCTCAGTAGGACAAATCACCGGCGTGTTTGCCATTGGTCATGATATTACCCGATTAAAGCAAACTGAAAATCAGTTTCGCAACCTGACCGAAAACTGGCCCGATGAAATAGCAACATATGACATCAACCTCCGCCGTATTTTCATGAACCCAGCCATGGAGCAAACCCTCTCCAAACACGCAGACAGGGTAGGTCAATTGCTAGGGGCAACACCTTCAGAATCAATTCCGGGCGTACAAAACATTATTGATTACGAGAATAAGCTCAAGGAAGTCCTGACTACAGGTAAGGTCTGCGACTATGAAATGCTCTGGCAGCCAAATTCACAGCAGTGTCAGTATCGTCAGGTAAAAATGTTGCCGGAATATGACATCGCCGGCAAGATCTGCGGCATTTTTACTGTTGCAAGAGACATAACTCAGCAGAAACAAGCCGAAAATGAGAAACAAAAAAAGCTCGAATTCTTTGCCAACCTTGATCGGGTAAACCGGACAATCCAGCAATCCAATGATCTCAAGCAGACCACGAATGATACGCTCAAAGTCATTCTGGACATTTTCTCCTGTGATCGTGCATTTCTGGCCTATCCACTCGATCCCGAAGTAACAACATTTACCGCCCCCATCGAACAGACCCGTCCGGAATACCCTGGGGCAAAGAATAGAGAAGAACCTGTTTTTATCGATAAAAACGGGCGAATAATGCTGCAGTTGTTACTGGCAAGTGACCATCCCCTGCAGTTTGGCACACACAGTCAATATGCATTGCCCCAATTTATGGAAGACGTGTTTGCGGTCAAATCGATGCTGTCTATTGCCATTTATCCTAAAATTGGCGCTCCATGGCACTTTTCTCTGAACCAGTGCTCAGCGGAGCGCATCTGGACCGAAAACGAGATCAGACTCTTTCATGAAATCAGTAACAGACTTTCAGATGCGCTGACCGCGGCCTTAAGTTATCAGGATCTTCAGGACAGCAAACACTTTATTGACAGTATCTTCACACATATTCCTACCATGCTATACGTCAAAGACGCCAAAACCCTGGCTTACGTCAGAGTTAACCAATCAGCAGAAGAATTTATGAATGCCAGCGAAGCCGAACTGATTGGCAAAACCGATTTCGATTTTTTCTCGGCAGAGACGGCAACTTTTCACCGCCAGACGGATCTTGAGGCGCTTGAGAAAAAATCCCTTGTCTATATCCCGGAGGAAATCCTGTATACCCCCGAGGGGAAAAAGCATTACCTTCAAGTCAAAAAAATGGTCATGACTGACCAGCAAGGCAATCCAGACTATTTGCTGATCCTCACTGACGATGTTACCAAACTGAAACTGTCCCAGGAAACAACCCGCCAGTTTACCCAGGTTATTACCCAGAGCCCTTACGGTATCATCTTCACCGATACTGAGGGGCATATAGAATTTGCCAATCAGAAATTCTATGAAACGGAACAACTGACGCCGGAAGAACTGTCGCATATGACGCTGAAGCAGTTACTTGACCTGGACGCTGAGGACCTGCGCCTCGCTGCTGAAGTCATTAGTGAGCACGGGGTCTGGCGTCAGGAACGACGTTATCGCTCAAAAACCGGCGATAACAGTTGGAGACACCTGCAGATTACCGCAATAACCGACGAAGATCATCCCGACAACCCGATCACCAACTTTGTCATCGTCAGTGAAGACATTTCCCAGCGCAAACTGCTTGAAGAACAGCTGCACCATTCTCAGAGAATGGAGGCCATCGGCCAACTGGCCGGTGGAGTCGCGCACGATTTCAACAACATGCTCGGCGTTATTGTCGGGCGCACCGACCTGGCATTGACAAAGCTCAGCCCCGAGGACCCCCTTTTTATCTCCCTGCAGGAAGTCAGTAAAGCTGCTAACCGTTCAGCAGACCTTACCCGGCAACTGCTGACGTTCGCTCGCAAACAGGACATTGCGCCTAAAATTCTTGAGCTGAACAAAACCGTAGAGGGAACACTGAACATGCTGCGCCGTCTGATCGGTGAAGATATTCATCTGGTCTGGATCCCTTCCCCGAAAACCTGGCCCATAAAAATCGATCCGTCACAGCTTGATCAGATTCTGACAAATCTGTGTGTTAATGCTCGCGACGCCATGCCTGAAGGGGGAAAAATAATTATAGAAACGGGGAATGTTACCCTGAGCGAGGAGGACTGCTGTCTAAACAGTGATGCGACACCCGGCAACTACGCCATGCTTTCTATCTGTGATAATGGTAGCGGTATCAACCAGGAATTCATCAGTAACATATTTGATCCCTTTTTCACCACCAAGGAACTTGGAAAAGGGACCGGGCTTGGTCTCTCAACTGTTTATGGCATTGTTAAACAAAACAAAGGCTTCATCAATGTTGTCAGTGAACCGGGCCATGGTACAACCTTCACCATCTTCCTGCCACGCGTTGAAAATGAGAATCTGGAACCACAGTCAAGGACAGGGGTCGCCCTGCCACGTGGCACGGAAACCATCCTTGTCGTTGAAGATGATCAGACGATTCTCGCCACGGAAGCAAGTATGCTGGAAATGCTGGGCTACAGAGTTTTTGCAGCGCAAACCCCGGCGGAAGCCATTCTGCTTGCCGAACAATACTCCGGCCATATCCAACTGCTGATTTCCGATGTCATTATGCCCGACATGAACGGACGAGAACTGGTTAGATTAATGACGACACACTATCCACAACTCAAAACCCTTTACATGTCGGGTTATACCGGTGATGTCATTGCCCACCACGGCGTCCTCGAAGAGGGGGTCAATTTTCTACAAAAGCCGTTTTCGCTTCATTCATTGGCAACCAAGGTCAGAGAGGTCCTTGATAAGAGCTAAAAAAGACAAACCCGATTGAAACCAAGCGCATTTCAATTAAACTCAAATAAATAGATCGTTTTCAGAACTTACTGAAATCGATAGACATAATCATTGTGATGCGTTGCTACGCAAAGAAAGAGTTGATCACAGAGTCATGAAACGTTTCCAACTAACCCCCAATACTGCCGAAGTCACCCGCATTGCAGGAATATACGCGTTTTGGGGGTTCCTGTGGATTTTATTTTCCGATCAGATCATTCTGTTTTTTTTTCAGGATGCCAATCTACTTGCGAAAATTCAGACGATCAAAGGTTGGTTTTTTATCCTGGTTACAGCCGCGTTGTTATTTTTTCTGGTCAAGCGCTCCCTTGAAAAACTGGCTTTTGAGCAACAACAGTTGGCCAATGTCATGGAAGCCACCAAAACAGGTACCTGGGAATGGCATATAAAATCAGGGCAATTGCTGGTTAACGACCGGTGTCTTGCCATTACCGGTCATTCACACGCGGAAATAGAACCAAGTGCTACTGAATTCCGTAAAAAGCTGATCCACCCAGATGATCTCCCGAAATTAAACACGACGATAAAAGAACTCAAATCCGGGAAGCGTGATTCCTACGAATGTGATTATCGTCTAAAACACAAAAACGGGAGTTGGGTCTGGACTACAGAACGTGGCAAGGTCATTCAGAAAGACTCGTACAACGCCCCCCTTGTTGTAGCGGGAACGATACATGATATAACGGCAAAAAAGAAGGCAGAAGCAGATCTGCGCCTGGCACATTATTGCCTCGATCATTCTGCTATTGCAATTTTTTCAATTGACCTTGATGGCAAAATTACCATGACCAATCACACCGCCTGTCAAAATCTAGGTTACACGAAAGATGAAATTTACAACCTGACTCTCTTCGATATCGACCTCAACTTGAATTCTGAGATATGGGAGCAGCACCGGAACAAGTTGAATCACAAACAAGTTTTGACCTTTGAAAGTTCCCAAAAACGCAAAGATGGCAGCCTGTTTCCGGTCGAGGTCACTATCAATCACCTTATATTTGAAGAACATCCCATGTATTTTTCTTTTGTGCAGGACATATCACAACGCAAAGAATTGCAAACCGAACTGAACCAGAAAAACAAGATGGAAGCCATTGGCCTGCTTGCTGGAGGAATGGCGCATAATTTCAATAACAGTCTTGCCATCGTCCTTGGCAATCTGGAAATGGCCATCAGGAAGAATCCTAAAGATAGCGCACTGACAGACTATCTTGATAACGCCAAGGCCGCGGCGCTAAGATCCAGAGACCTTATCAGCCAGATCATGACCTACAGCCGTAAATCATCAGGAACGAATGCGTTGTTTAACATCAGTGATGTTCTACAGGAAACTTTCACGCTATTGAAATCAACAACTGCTGCGACCATTAATTTGACCTTGTCAGTGTTGGAGTCCGCGGACAACATGTGGATGCATGGTGATCCGAGCCGCATCCAGGAAATCCTTCTGAACCTGCACGGTAATGCCGTCCACGCAGTTGCTGACGCTGGAGATATCAGCATCACCCTGGAAAAAGTGTATCTTGATTCAGAACAGGCTTTGGGCAGGGATAAAAACAATCATCTTTTCGCTAAAATCAGGTTTTCCGATAACGGTTGCGGCATACCTGAAGAAACGTTGCTGAGGATCTTTGATCCGTTTTTTACCACAAAAAAAGTTAACGAAGGAACCGGCATGGGACTGGCAACCGTGAAAGGTATTGTCGTGCAGCATAACGGCCTTATCAATGTCACCAGCAAGCCCGGGCTCGGAACGGAGTTCAACCTCTATTTTCCTCTTGCAGATGAGCAGAGTGCCAATCCTGTGGGACGAATAAACACCTCTATTGTAAAAGGGAGTGAAACTATTTTACTGGTGGATGACGACCTGAAGTTGAATGAGATTAACCAGGAGTTGCTTTGCGAACTGGGCTACCAGGTGGTGTCGGCCACCAATGCCGAAGCCGCGTTAAGCATTCTCCAGGAGGCGGCGCAGCGTTTCAGCCTTGTCATCACCGACCAAACCATGCCGGGGTTAAGCGGTCAGCAACTCGCCCGAGAAATCAAAAAGTTATATCCTCAGCTGCCTATCATTCTCTGCACCGGGTACAACACCAGAAACGCTGAACAGAATATCGACCCCCGACTGTTTGCCGCAAGGTGCTTTAAACCATTACAACTCTTTGAAGTTTCGCAGGTTATCCGAAAGATTCTGGACGAGTAGAAAATGACCTTCGCTAACGACTCAGGATCGTCAAGGTCTTGAAACTCATTACTGTCGCGCCAGACGGATATTGGTTATGGAAGACTCAAAATTGGAGCGAAACGGGTTGATGTCCAGCCCGCCTCTGCGGGTATAACGCGCGTAAACAGTCAGTTTCTGGGGACGACAATAACGCATCAGATCAACAAATATACGTTCCACACACTGCTCATGAAATTCATTGTGTTCACGAAAAGAAATCAGGTAACGCAATACCGCTTCATGATTTATCAGCCCTCCCTGATAGCGGATCAGGACACTCCCCCAGTCTGGCTGATTGGTCACCAGGCAGTTGCTTTTAAGCAGATGGCTGTGCAACTCCTCACTGACCTGTGAGCCTTGATCAGCCGCATTTTCCAGTAATGCAGCATCGAGTTCATAATTATCGACAGTAATATCCAGGTCATCAATGCAGATGCCAGGCAGAACCTGCAGCGCTTCAGTGGCAAAGTCTCGGGCCTGAAGAAGATGCACACTGACCTCTCCACCGGCGGCGGCAGACAGATCCGTCTTTATGCGCTCCTCAATCAGGGACACATCGGCAAAACGGGTCTGATTGTATGAATTCAGATACAGCTTGAACGATTTTGATTCAATCAGGTTCGGTGTGCTGCAAGGGATATGAAATTCCCCCATGGCAACAACAGGTTTACCCTTTTCATTCAGCCACGACAATTCATAGGCATTCCAGATATCATATCCAGCAAATGGCAACACTCCTGCCACACCGATATCATCACGCTTGACCTGCCGGGGAAAGGGGCATAACAGTCCGGCATCATAGGCTGATGGGTATTGGGTCACTTTTCCTAAAGGCAGATAACTTTCAGGACTGGTCATTTGGGTCCTCAACTTAAATAAGATTACCCTTGCATGCAGGTAAAATACTGATAGAATTATGCGCTTATCGCTATTATAGCTACTTTGTAGCACAAGAGTTGTTGATCTGAAAACTCTGGAAGGCTATAGCACAGTTTATGGTCTGGAAACGAGCTGTTTCCTACTAAGAACAAAGTAGTTTTATTTCACCCGTCAACATGGAGAAACATTATGAAAGTCGGATTAGTCGGTTGGCGAGGCATGGTCGGCTCCGTTCTGATGCAACGAATGGTAGAAGAAAATGATCTTGCCGGTGTAGAACCTGTATTTTTCTCAACCTCTCAGGCCGGCCAGGCCGCTCCGGATTTCGGCCAGGGCGCAGGCATTCTTGAAGATGCATCAGACCTGACCAAATTGGCCGAGCAGGATGTTATCATTACCTGTCAGGGCGGAGATTACACCAAGGATATCCATCCCAAGCTGCGCGCTGCCGGATGGGCCGGTTACTGGATTGATGCTGCATCAAGTCTGCGCATGGCAGATAATGCTGTTATCATTCTTGATCCGGTCAACCGCAATGTTATTGACAAAGCTCTGGCCGAAGGGTGTAAGGACTTTATCGGTGGCAACTGTACGGTCAGCCTGATGCTGATGGGTATTGGCGGTCTGTTTAAGGCTAATCTTGTCGAGTGGGCCAGTTCCATGACTTACCAGGCAGCTTCCGGTGCCGGCGCTCCGAATATGCGCGAATTGCTGAACCAAATGGGCGTCCTTAAGGACTGTGTCGACAGCGAACTGAAAACACCAGGTTCCAGCATTCTCGATATCGACCGGAAAGTGACGGAAACCCTGCGTGGCGACAGCCTGCCAAAAGCTGAGTTCGGCTTCCCTCTGGCCGGCAGTGTATTACCCTGGATCGACCGCGAAGTTGAAGACGGCCAGAGCCGTGAAGAGTGGAAAGGGCTCGCCGAAACCAACAAGATTCTTGCGACAGAAAAACAGATTCCGATTGACGGTATCTGTGTGCGTGTTGGCGCAATGCGCTGCCACAGCCAGGCGATCACGATCAAGTTGAAAAAAAACCTGCCAATTGCCGAGATCGAAAAAATTATTGCTGAAGACAATCAGTGGGTAAAACTGATTCCAAACAATAAGCAGGACACCTTGGCAGGGCTGACTCCAGCTGCTGTTTCCGGAACCCTGACCGTACCGGTTGGCCGCGTGCGCAAAATGAAAATGGGCCCTGAATACCTGTCCGTTTTCACCTGTGGTGATCAGCTGTTGTGGGGTGCCGCAGAGCCGTTGCGCCGGATGCTGAACATCCTGAAAGAGAAATAATACTTGACAGGCCAGCGACAAAATAGAAACAAGCAATTTTTCGTTGTATCCAGAAAATAAAGGGTTTGCCGGAGGCGTAGTTCTTTCCCCCTCCGGCAAACCCGCAGATTGACACCGCCACAGCAAAAAGGCCGTTGCGGGACAGTGTAAACAGAAAAGCCTTCGATCTGTGATCGAAGGCTTTTCTGTTTACACACGAGGTATTATTGACAAAAATAATAGAGTAAAAAGCTCGAAAGCGAGGTGTTCAGGAGTCAAATCGTTCCGTCCAAAGTTTAAACCTGGCGCTGTTCGCCTCGTCGTTGAGCAGGGCTATTCCATCAGGGAGGCCTGCGAAGCGATGGCAAGAGAACCCGTCAATCTTTAGAAAACTCGAATGATTTCCCTTTTATCTTTTGCTAAACTCATGGTCAGGTTGTGACGAAAAGAAAATCAGCTAAAGGATTGATTCTCTATGAAAAAAGATCTTGTCAAACTACTGATTTATATTGTCGTTCTGGCCTCAGTCATTGCGAGCCTCTATGTTGTGGGTAAAAGCATTGACAACAAAACCAAATATCAACACCCCATCACCCGTCCAGGAGCGAAGTGGTAGGTTCAAACGCAGAAGTAAATCTGGCTACACCTCTTGGCTCTGCCCGAGCTGAATTGCTAACGGGCCAATTGCTCCCCAATAGCATTCATGACTCGTTCAACAATCAGAATATGTGTTTCTTTTTTATTCTCAAGCTCAAATAGATCAGAAAACTCCAGCGGTGCCCCGAATTCGATTTTTCCTTTCTGCCCGGTACTCAGAACTTTCCAGGCATTGATCCCCTCCAGACTGGTTGGAACCACAACCGGCCGGTGGTCATAAATCAGCTTGCCGACGCCACGATTTCCCGTGCCTAGTTTGCCGTCCTTATGCCTTGTCCCCTCGGGAAACAACATGACTTTTTCGGTACGTAACAAATCACCTAGCTGCTTACCGGCCCGGACATCGCGACCACGCTTGACCGGGAAGGCCCCCCAGGAGCGGAACACAGCCCCCAGCAGCGGATTGCTGAACAGCTCCTCCTTGGCTGGCGCCCAGACCATTTGCCACGGATGGGCACGTTGGACTGCGGTCGGGATAAATACGGTGTCATATCCAGAGATATGATTGGCCAAAAGCAGCACCCCACCTGAGTCCGGTATATTTTCTGCGCCGGTAACAACCAAACGGTTCACAACAAAAGCGTACATACCGATAACCCAAGTGGTTGCCATAACCCAAAGCAGTCTTATAAATGATACTTTCATGACGTTCTCCTGCACTGTTTGCTCAAGTAGATGTCTCAGGCATTCAAAATCCTTGCGACATCAGGGCGTATGCCTCATTATGAGGACTTTATCAGTTTCTGTCATGGAGTAATTTGATTAAAACCCGGTAGACAGAAGCAGAAAACTTTTTTATCAAAAAATTTCAAGTAAGGATTATCATTTATGAGTTGGTTATCAGGAATTGTCGGTGGCGGGATCGGAGCGATGATCGCCGGACCTTTTGGAGCGATTATCGGAGCCGCAATCGGCGCTGGAATTGGTAACGGCCAGTCGCAACCAAAACAACTTGGCGGTATCAATCAGACTCAGCAACGCCAGGCCATCTTTTTTACCGCCGCCTATTCGATGATCGGCAAACTGGCCAAAGCTGATGGGCGGGTGTGCCCCAATGAAATTGCCGCCATAGAAAAAATTTCCAAAGAAGCTCTTGGCCTTGACCAGCAGACCCGTTCCTATGCGATTAACGTTTTTACCCAGGCTAAAGACAGCGCTAACAGTTTTGCTGACTTTGCCAATCAATTTAGCCAGTACTTTAGCAGAGACCAGCAGCTATGCAGCTTTATGATGACCTTTCTGTTTGAAGTCGCTATGGCGGACGGTGAAATGCACCCCCAGGAAGAACAGATGTTGCAGCAGGCTAAGGCCGCATTTGGTTTATCCGAAGGGGTTTACCAATCGATGTACAGCCGCTATGTCGGTCACCAGAAGGCGTCTTCCGTCAGTTTGAATAAACATTACGAAAACCTTGGCGTATCAGCTGATGCCACAACCGCAGAAATCAAAAAAGCTTATCGCCAAAAAGCCATGGAATTTCATCCGGATAAGATCGAAGGTAAAGGATTACCACCTGAATTTATTAAATTTGCCAATGATCGGCTGGCTGAAATCAATGAATCGTATGATAGGATTATGGCAGTACGCAAATAATTGCAGACTTATAGCAGCGCTAATCTGCGGCTGTGCTAGTGCGGAAGGATAGCACTACGCCGCACAAGCACAGCCTTGAATCCCAGGCTACAAGGAAAAATTTTCGCTTCAGAAACAGAGATTTCCGGGGTTGTTTTTATCCTTTGCCTGATAGGTAAAAACCGACCAGACTTAGTTGTTTTGATAGAGGAAAGGGGGCTCGATGTCACAACTTACACAATCACCTGCCTGGCTTGATCTTAAGGATCATTTCTCCACCGCTGAAAAACTGCATATGCGCGATCTGTTTACCAATGATCCGCAACGTTTTGAACGTTTTTCCCTACAGCTTGACGATATTCTTTTTGATTATTCAAAACATCGCATCACTGAAGAAACGGTCGCAAAACTTATCACCCTGGCTGAGAAGGAAGGGTTGCAGGACAAAATCGCCGCCATGTTCAGGGGGGATAAAATCAATACCACCGAACAACGTGCCGCCCTGCATACCGCGTTGCGTAATCGCAGTAACCAACCGGTCATGGTCGATGGCGTGGATGTTATGCCCCAGGTCAATGCGGTCCTGGATAAAATGCGCAGTTTCTGTGAGCGAGTACGCAGCGGTCAATGGCTTGGGGCCAGTGGACGGATGATCACGGATATTGTCAACATCGGTATCGGCGGCTCGGACCTGGGACCGCTGATGGTCACTGAAGCACTCAAGCCGTATGGTCACGAACGTCTGAACGTTCATTTTGTCTCCAATGTCGATGCGACACATCTGTGTGAAACCCTCAAAAAAGTTCACCCCGGAACTACCCTCTTCCTGATCGCTTCAAAAACTTTCACCACCCAGGAAACCATGGCCAATGCCCACTCAGCCCGCACCTGGTTTCTGAACCATGGCTTCATGGAAGAGGATATCGCCAACCACTTTGCCGCCTTGTCCACTAACAGCGAGGCGGTCAGCGCCTTCGGCATTGACCCGGCCAACATGTTCGAATTCTGGGATTGGGTCGGAGGTCGTTACTCCCTGTGGTCAGCCATCGGCCTGTCTATCGCTCTGTACATCGGGATGGATCACTTTGAAGAGTTACTGACCGGGGCTCACCGGGTCGATGAACACTTCCGCACCGCCCCCCTGAAGGAAAATATTCCGGTCATCATGGGCTTGCTGGGGATCTGGTATAACAACTTCTTCGGCGCCGCCTCCCATGTCATTCTTCCTTACGACCAGTATCTGCATCGCTTTGCGGCGTATTTTCAACAGGGGGACATGGAAAGTAACGGCAAAGGGACGACACTGGCTGGAGAGGCGGTTGATTACTCAACTGGCCCGATCATCTGGGGCGAACCAGGAACCAACGGGCAACATGCTTTTTATCAATTGATCCACCAGGGAACCAAGCTGATTCCCGCTGATTTTATTGCTCCGGTAAAGAGCCACAACCCGCTGGGCAACCACCATGAGCTATTACTCTCCAACTTTTTTGCCCAACCGGAAGCCTTGATGAAGGGGAAATCTGCCGTAGAGGCACGTAGCGAACTTGTATCTGAGGGGTTACCGGAAAGCCGGGTTGAAGAGCTGGTTCCCCATAAGGTATTTTCGGGTAACCGGCCGAGTACGTCTATCATATTTGAACAACTGACCCCTAAAACACTGGGATCATTGATCGCCCTGTACGAGCACAAAATTTTTACCCAAGGAGCGATCTGGAATCTGAATCCCTTTGATCAGTGGGGGGTTGAACTGGGCAAGCAACTGGCGAAAAAAATCCTGCCGGAGCTTGGTCAGGACGGAGAGGTTTCAGAACACGACAGCTCAACCAACGGGTTGATCAACTATTACCGGAAGCTGCGCTAAGGAAAAAAATCCACCGCTGAACATTGTATCAGCGGTGGATTTTGCCATTTTCAAAAACTCAACATAAACTATAGCCCTGCGAACCGAACAGCAGTTGATGCGCCTGATGGCTACCCAGAGGCTGGGCTACCAGATAGCCCTGGATATAGTCGCACCCGGCCCCTTTGAGAAATTGCACCTGTTCAGGGACCTCAATCCCTTCAGCCACCGTCTTAATTCCCATATCTTTTGCCAGGGAGATACAAGCCTGGACAATCGCCTGATCGCTGATGGAATTCAGCACACTGCGCACAAAGGACTTGTCGATTTTCAGAATGTTGATCGGGAAATGCTTGATATGATTCAACGATGAGTAGCCAACCCCAAAGTCGTCGAGACTGACCGCGATGCCGAGAGCGGCGATGTCCTTTAAAACAATGGCCAGGTGCGAGGTATCTGAAAACATGGCCGTTTCGGTGATTTCGATTTCCAGCGCCTCGGGTGGCAGGTTATAGAGGTCAATATATTTTCGGATCTTATTCACCAGATCGGGGTCTTTGAGCTGCTGTGCCGAAAAATTTACGCCGATCGACAGGTCGGTCCGTCCCAGATCAAACCAGCATTTTAATTGTCGACAGGCTTCATTGAGCACCCAATCCCCTATTTTCCGACTCAAACCGGTTTCTTCAGCCACAGAGAAGAAGTCATCCGGATAAATCAGGCCACGCTGAGGGTGCTGCCAGCGGATCAACGCCTCAAACCCTACGATGCGCTGATCTGCAAGAGCGACCTTGGGCTGATAGTGCAAAACAAACTCCATACTGTCCAGCGACGCGTCCAGTTCAGCTTTCAACTTATTTTTTTCCAAGTAAGGCTCGTAGCGATAATCGGAGAAGAAATGATAGGTTCCGCGCCTGGTACGCTTGGCCTGATACATGGCCAGGTCGGCATGTTTGAGCAGATTGGCGAGGTCCTCTCCATCGTTGGGATAAAGGGAAATTCCGACACTGCCACCAATGCGGATAACATACTGCTCAATATCAAAAGGATTCTGTAAAGACCCCAGGATTTCCTCAGCAATGGCAATGGACTGAGCGGCAACATTCTTCTGCCCCCTGATGCCATCCAGCAGAAATGCGAATTCATCGCCATCCAGCCGGGCCACCGTATCACTGGCCCGCACCAGGGATTTCAGGCGCCTGGCGATCTGCTGCAACAATCTGTCGCCAGTTTCATGACCGTAGGCCTCATTGACCTCTTTAAAAAAATCAAGATCCAGAAACAGAATGGCCAGCGAATAACTGTCCCGTTTGGCACGCCGTAACGCCTGTTCCAAACGGTCATAAAACAGAGCACGGTTAGGCAGATTGGTGAGAGTATCGAAATGAGCCAATTGCAGAACATGTTTCTCCGACATCATCTTTTCGGTAACATCGGTACAGATCCCGACATAGCTCTCAACATCGCCATGACTGTCGAGCACCCGGTTAATACACAACAATTGAGCAAACAGATTGCCATTCTTTTTACGATTCCAGATTTCCCCCCGCCAGACCCCTGTTTTCCCTATGGTCCGCCACATTTCATCATAGAAGCCGTGGTCATGCTGGCCGGACCTAAACACTGAAGGCGTCTGCCCCAGGAGCTCCTGACGCGAAAACCCACTCAGCTTGAGGAAACCGTTATTAACTCGAATAATTCTGCCATGCCGATCTGTAACAATAATCCCCTCAGAGGTTTTATTGAACACCTTTTCAGCGACATTAAGCAGTTTTTGCTTTCTACGTAACGACGACACATCGGTAACTACCGCCTGTAAATATGTGTCGCGCTCAGAGCTGGATTTACCAATAACCTTACGTCCAGCCACAGAAATGATCCGCTGTCCATCCCCAGCCAAGCGTAATTCAAGATTCTTCCCTTCGGGACGTTTATAGAAAGCAGGATAACTGGTCGAAAACAATCTTTTATCGTCCCGGTTGAGAAAATCACTGAGAGACCTGGCGATCACATTTTCATGTTCCGGATCAAGCAGTTCCAGAAAGGTTTTGTTCGCTTTCAGAATCTGACCATCGCCAGTCAGGCTGGCATAGCCAAGCGGAGAGTAGTCATAGAGTTCCTGGTATTCTTCGGAAACCTCATCCAGCTGATGGTGAATCTGCTGCAGTTCCTGATGTCGTACTTCTATTTCGGTTTGATATGCCTGTAAACTGTTCAACAGGAAGTCCAGCTGGACCATACTGAGGTTTGGCAACTGATCCGGGTCGCAGCTCTTTGCCTTTTGGGCATCCTGCCTGAGTTTATCCAGATAATTTCGTTTTTCTTGGGACAAACCAATCACAGCAACCTCCGTAGCAACATATTCCACATAAAAATAAGTCTATGAAAGTATAGCTTGTTTTTAGATATTTACTCAGCACACATTAAAATTCTCATCAATTTGTAACGCTTCAATGATTATTAAAATAATAGAATTAATATTATCTCTTTTTTCTTTTTACCAATCCCGTTAGAATCAGATGCCGGACATGCTCCTGCAGCAGTAACGCGAACATTTATCCATAATCTGACAGGTGAAAACGATGCAACACATTCATCAGCTGCTTTATTCAGCGACTGAGCTGAAAACATTGCTGGACAATGGTCAGGTTACTCTGATTGATGTGCGTGATCAGAACGACTTTCAGGCCGGCCACATTCCCGGTGCCGTCAATCTTCCTCAGCTATTTTACTATCTTGCCGAATCAACCCCGGAAGGGCTTGAAATGACTCATTTTGAGCTCCAGATCCTGTGCCGTCAGGCAGGGGTGACGAAAGAGCGACCGGTGGTTGTTTATGAACACAGCATGGATACCCGCTACGGTGGGTCATGTCGCGGCTTCTGGCTAATCACCTATGCCGGGCACCCCCAGGTGAGCGTACTCAACGGAGGTCTTGCCGGATGGCTTGCTGCTGGCTACAGCCTGACAACCGAACCAACCTCCGTTGCACCATCACAGTTTTGCGTCGAACCACAGAGTCAGTTAATTGCGACGCGCGATGACGTTGAACAATCTATCCACGACACCAGTCTGGTCGTTATTGATAACCGCGACCTCGATGAGCGGGAAGGACTCAGCTCCTCCCCTTATGGAATAGACTATGCCCCCCGAAAAGGCAGGATTCCCGGTTCAAAGTGGATGGAATGGTATGAATTTTTAGACCGGTCCAAACATCCGGTGACCTTTAAATCCCTTCAACACATTCGTGCTTGGTGTGACAAGGAGGGAGTTAAGCCAGAAGACAATATCATCCTTTACTGTTTCAAAGGGGCACGCTCTTCGAATACCTACATTGCCTTGACCACGGCAGGATTCTACAACGTGAGATTGTTTCTGGGATCATGGAATGAATGGTCGCGGGATGAGCGGTTGCCGATTGATTAAAATGGAATGTTAATGGATTGGAATAGGATATTCTCTAAAGAGAACGTGAAGCACACAGAGTATCCTCTCCCACCACCGCTTGCCCATAAGGTGCAAGCACCTTGGGCTGCCGGGCCGGGACCCGGCGACCTTGGTGTTGTCTTTCGATGTTACAAAACAGTTTAAATCAAGACCGCAGGGTTCCGCCCCTGATGGCCAGAACCGCAATGCCTGCGGCATTTATTGATTCATGAAACAGGCTACGCCGCAGAGGAAATAATGCGCTGCACATCGAGCAGTGTCCGCACTTCCCCTTTCATCTTCGTCATCGCCAGAATATACTCAGCATGCGCCATCATCTCAGGCACGGCTTCAACATCATCAGCCGTAACATCGATAATTTCCGACACCCCTTCCACCATGATACCGAGGGCGACACTCTGGCCACCAACCTCATTTTCCACCACGATAATAGCGATACGGTCATTCTCTGCAATCGCCTCGTAGCCGAACCACAGGTTCAGGTCGAGTACCGGAATCATGATACCGCGCAGATTCATAACACCACGGATATAATTCTCGGCCTCAGGAACTTTGATCAAGTGCTGGTTACTGACAATTTCGCGAATCGTCATAATGCCAATACCGTAATCCTCACCGGCCGAGGTGGCAAACAGATACTGCCCTTCCTTACCGATCATTTTTTTGGTCATGCTTTCACCGGCCCGCGCCTTGCGCACCTTGTCCAGGAAGCTCGCCGGTTCCAAGGTCGTGGGCTGATCCGCAGCCGGGATATAAGAACAGGCCTTATTGGCAAACTGCAGTTCCAGAAAAGCATGAATATCGATCAGGCTGCCCAGATCCATCTTGTTATGCAGGTATTCCTGCATCGCATTCAGGTCAGATGCAACCGGATAAAGGTCGTTCGTTTTGATCCCGGCGGGTTCGCTCAGAACATTGAACAAAACCTGCTCTTTGAGCCCGAGATCCCCGGTTGGATCGAGAAACTTTACCGCAATCTGAGCCGATTTTTCCGGCTGCTGATCAATATATTTACCAGCCTGAACCAACAGGCTGACCAGCTCCTGCACCGCCTCGGGGTGTTGCTCGATCAGCTCCTGGCGCATAACGCAGACACAGCAGGGATGCCCCTCCCATACATCACCGGACAACAGCACCTGATCAGCGTTCCCCGCCGCAATCGCCTTGGTACCAAGCGGTTCAGCAACCAGGTAACCACCGGCGTCCGGGTTTCCGGACAGCAGTTCAGGCATTTGGATCGGTGGTACAATTTCAAACTTCATGTCGCCGCTCGACTTCCCGGCAACACCAGGATCAAGACCCAGCTGAGTCAGATAGGCGTGGGACAACAGGTGGTGAACGGATAACTGGTGCGGCAGATAAAAGGATTTGCCCTGGAACAGCTCTTTGCCTTGCCCCCGGTTCAACTTGTTCCGCACCATGATACTACCGTTTTTATGGGCCAGGAGCACCAGTTTGATCGGCACACCAAAACCAAACAGGTCCATGGCCATCGGTGCCAGGATTAAAGCTCCATCAGCGCTGCCTTCCTCAAGACTGGATGCGACCGGATTCCAGCTTTTATAGCATTGGGTCTGCAGCGTGAAATGCTTGGGTCGGACCTGCCCCGATTCGATCATCTCTTTGGCAACCCCGAGCACCAGGTGATCGGTAATCTGGATATGACCGATATGAAATACGACTTTTCCATCCGCCTGAACAATCGGTTGGCGCCCTTTTACCGTGGCAGCAGAATCGTCCCCACCACTCATGGCCTGTTCAATTTTGACCATCAGGTCATCCGGGGTAAATGGCTTCGAAACGACACCGTTACCACCAGCGTCACTGGCCAGCTTGATCTGTTTTTTCTCCCCCTGTCCGGTTGCCATAATGAAGGGGATATGCCGTAGTTGTTCCTGTCCGCGAACCCATTTGAGTAAATCGAGGCCGGTCAGCTGGTTCATATTCCAGTCACTGATAATCAGATCGACCTGTTCCCCGCCGGTCAGCATTTCGATCGCCTGTTCTGCGTCAACAGCTTCAATGACGTTTTCAAAGCCAAGGGTTTTACGCAGAATTCGTCCTTCTATCTTGCGGGCAGGGGAAGAATCTTCGACCAGCAGAATACGGATACTTTTGTCGACACTCATTATGGGATCCCTTCTTAGTCTTCATCGAGAAGCTGGTAAGGATAATTGCAGCTGTCTTTGAATATCCTTAAAAAATAACAAATTTTCATTCATAAATAAATACTAATTATTTTAGGCAAATAATTAATACTAAAATATATTTTTCAGCTTCACGCTACTGCGAACGAAATCTTACCAGAGAGATATAGCTTATCTCTGTAGCAGGGGTGATTAATTTTTTATCACTTCTTCCATATTCATAACCAAATTTATCTGACCAATCTCCCGTAGGTCATGCGAAGAACACAGTTATCCCTTGAAAAGTGATATTTTCTTTTTCTTGAGTCACATTTTGACAGGCTGGCACACTCTAAGCAAATATGGAGTTGAAAAGGATTTTCAATTTTATTGATATTTGTGACCTGGGTCACAGATTCAGGATAAAAAGACAGGCAAGATTGGCCGGTAAATTAATTTTGATAATTATTATCAAATTACCCTATAGAACACAGACAGTTTTAAAGGAGACAGATACCATGCCACAGCAATTAGGACATTTAACCGTAGGGGATCAGGCTACGGTTAGCGGCTTCGAAAAAGGGGCAAGAGAATATCGGGCCAGGCTACTGGCAATGGGGCTGACAAAAGGCAGTAAGTTGAAAGTCATCCGTATTGCACCATTGGGCGACCCCATAGAAATAAACGTTCGCGGGTTCAATCTGAGCCTGCGCAGGGCCGAGGCCGACGCAGTACTGGTTGAAAGGAATTAAGCTTATGAACACTCTTACTATTGCCGTAGCAGGGAACCCCAACTGTGGCAAAACGACACTCTTTAACGAGCTGACCGGTGCACGCCAGATGGTCGGCAACTGGCCGGGGGTTACGGTTGATCGCAAAAGTGGTACCTACTCTTATGCTGGACACGATTTTGATGTTGTTGATATCCCGGGTATCTATGCGTTATCAGCCTATTCAGAAGATGAAAAGGTTGCTCGTGATTACCTTATCTCCAATGATGCCGATCTGATCGTCAATATTGTTGATGCATCTAACCTTGAACGTAATCTGTACCTGACGACACAATTACTGGAACTGAAGGTCCCCCTGCTGATTGTTCTCAACAAAATGGATGTTGCCAAAGCCCGTAATATTAACATCAATATTGAAGAGCTTTCCAACCGTCTCGGGGTTCCGATCATTGCTGTTACCGCAACCAAAAGGCAAGGGATCAAAGAATTCAAGGAAACCGTGCATTCCTTCGCAGAGGCATCTAGGCCAACCAACACCGGCCTCGTCTACCCTGCTCCCATACAGGAAGCAGCAAATCGCATTGCCGAAGCAGTGAGTGAGCTGGCTGATTATTACCAGGTTCCGGCTCAGTGGCTGGCAATCAAACTGCTGGAGCAAGACACTGAACTGACCGCACGCCTTTCTCCTGACCAGAACCAACTATTGCAGCGTGAAAGTGACTCTCTCGAAGAACAGCTTGACGAGGATGTTGATATCATCATTGCGGACACGCGCTACGGCTTCATCAACTGGCTGACCGAAGAATGTCTGAAATACGATGGTAAGGTCGGCAGTAACATGACTGAGAAAATCGACAGTATCGTTCTCAACCGGGTACTTGGGATTCCCATTTTCCTGTTTCTGATGTACCTGACCTTCATGTTCACCATCAATGTCGGTGGCGCCTTTATCGATTTCTTTGATATCGCCGCTGGAGCTATTTTTGTTGATGGTGTTGGTGAGCTGCTTAGCGCGATTCACGCTCCCGACTGGGTTATCGGACTGGTGGCAACCGGTGTCGGTGGTGGTATTCAGACGGTCGCTACCTTTATTCCGCCCATCGCCTTCATGTTCCTGGCCCTGGCGATTCTTGAGGGCTCTGGCTATATGGCGCGGGCTGCCTTTGTCATGGACCGCCTCATGCGGATGCTGGGCCTGCCCGGTAAAGCCTTTGTTCCCATGCTGGTCGGCTTTGGCTGTAATGTCCCGGCGATCATGGCGACCCGAACCCTGGAAACCCAGCGGGACCGAACCCTGGCCATTATGATGAACCCCTTCATGAGCTGTGGTGCGCGCTTGCCAGTTTATGCCCTGTTTGCGGCAGCCTTCTTCCCAACTGGCGGGCAGAACATGGTCTTTATGCTTTACCTCGCTGGTATTGGCTTTGCAGTTCTGACTGGCCTGGTTCTAAAACACACCCTGCTGCAAGGCCAGGTCACTCCATTCGTTATGGAGTTACCTCCCTACCATGTACCAACGGTAAAATCGGTTGTCCTACGGACTTATGATCGGCTGAAGTCATTCATGTTCAAAGCGACCCGGGTTATTATTCCCATGGTTGCCCTGCTTGCGCTGTTAAACACACTGTCAGTTGATGGCACCATTGGTCACGATGACAGTAACGAATCCATTTTATCCTCAGTCAGCCGCACCATCACCCCAATCTTCGCACCAATGGGTATCAGCCAGGACAACTGGCCGGCCACTGTTGGTATTTTTACCGGGGTCTTTGCCAAGGAAGCTGTTGTCGGTACCCTGGATGCCATCTACCTGCAAAATGAAACTCAGGAACAGGCAACAGCAGCTCCTGAAGAAGGGACGGAAGCGGAAGCATTCAGCCTCGTTGCGGCACTGCAGGAAGCCGTAGCCACGATTCCTGAAAACCTGGCTGGTGTACGCGATACCCTGACTGATCCTCTCGGCCTGAATATCGGTGATACCAGTTCCATTGAAACTGCAGCAGAAGAACAGGAAGTCAGCAGTGGAACTTTTGGCGCCATGGGGCACCTGTTTGACGGCAAGGTTGGTGCCATTGCCTACCTGCTCTTTATCCTTATGTACTTCCCTTGCGTTGCCGCTATGGCCGCTGTGTATCGCGAAGTCAACGGCCGCTGGACAGCGTTTGTGGCTGGCTGGACCACCGGCCTGGCCTATATTGCCGCAACTTCATTCTACCAGCTCGCAACCTTCTCAGAACATCCCATGTTCTCAGGGGCATGGCTGATGGGCTGCCTGGTATTCTGTATTGTTGTCTTCTTGGTCATGAGAGCTAAAGGAAAAGAACATCAAACCGTTCGGTTCGCCGTCCCGGTAAAACATTAATAATTAGGTTGGCACTCCCTTTTCACTAAAGTACGCAGTTTGGAGAAAATAAAATGACACCAAGTGATGTAAAACGGTATTTAACTGAACGAAAGGTTGCTCCTTTGACGGATATCGCTACCCATTTTGATCTAAACCCAGATGCGGTGCGCGGCCTGCTCGATGTGTGGATCCGCAAAGGCAAGGTCAAGCAGATCACTGCTGATGCCAGCTGCTGCACCAAAGGCAGCTGCAGTGGTTGCAGTGAAAATGGCCACCAGGAAATCTATGAATGGGTTCAGTGATCAGCCGAAAGTCTGATTGCTGCTAAACACTGGAAAAAACAGGGCGATCAATCATGACCGCCCTGTTTTTTCCAGTAAAGAGATAATTTCAAGTCAATAGGCGTAGGGTTCCTGCTGTCTGAATTCAAACATGAACGGAACCTCTGGAGGATTGATCGGTTCGATGATTTCCGCCTTGAACCGATATACGGTATGAATAGCAGAAAAGGAAACGCCTGGCAGGCTTCTTTCATCTTCCTCAGTGCTGTTTTCGTCATCAGCCACAAGAACACCGTAGAGATTAACCCACTGCCTATCGGGTAGTTCATTTTGTGACGTGACAACTTCAAAGCCAACCGATACAGCATCGGCCAGACAGCAGGAAATAGCCGTACGTAAAATAACCGGTTGAGAATCCCCCTCAGCCGCCATCAGGACTCCCCGCACCAGGTAATGTTGCCCACGTAGCTGCTCGCTGCCAACTTCAGCAATATCGAACAATTCACCGAGATTAATGCGAATATATTCCTGCCCGTTTTTTGTCTCCCGGGGCAAAAACTGTTCCTGAGCATCGGGATAAAGAGGAACACCCTGTGCCCCGACTGTTAACCCTTGCTGACTGTGTTGCAGTGGGTAAATCATAACCAGCGCAAAGAGGAGAATGATCGCAGTAAAAGACAACACCCGTACCAGTTCAAAACCAAGGGGCCAGCATAATAATACCAGACCTAGGAGCATCAACCCACCGCCGGTGATAGCCGAAAGGATACTGAAACGAGGATTAAGCAATGTCTGATATAAACTGCCACTGGCAAAAAACAGCAGCATACCACCCAATATCAGTAACAACGCACCTTCAAAGCGGTTGATAATCAGGCTGACCATTGTCGTCTTTAGTCTTTCAGTTTCCATAATTTACACCCGACTCAGAATAACGCCCATGATAATAGCCAGGCAAAAGACTAAAAACACCGGACCGAAAATCAGGTAGAAAATAATGCGACGTTTAAAAACAGCGGAGAACATGGCAATCAGCTTGAGATCGACCATGGGACCAATGGCCATAAAGGCGAGTTGCGCCGCAGGGGGAAAACTGGAGAAAGATGCCGCGACAAACGCGTCTGCTTCGGAACAGACCGAAAGCAAAATGGCTAGCACCATCATGGTGATGATTGCCAATAATTCAGAGGATTCAAAAATATTAAGAACACCCGCCGGGGTAAAGGTTTTAAAAAGTGCGGTGATGATTGCACCCAGCAGCAGGAATTTCCCCATACTTAAGAATTCGCCAGCTGTATGCCGCAATACAGCAAGTAGACGTCCCTGCCTATGCCCATGTCCATGTCCATGTTGGTGATGATGATCATGGCCGCAACAGCCGGAATGACAGGAGTGAGACGCCGACGGGTTTAGCAGCAACTCCCTCATGGAGGCCCCTGATAACACCCACCCCATAGCTGCTGCCACAATAGCAACCATGGCAACACGGCCACCAACCATCCACAGATCGCCCCGAAAGGCGACATAGGTCGAAATCATAACGATCGGATTGATTACCGGAGCCGCCAGCATATAGGCGATTGCCGTCGCCGGAGGAACTCCCTTGCCGAGCATACGCCGCACAATCGGCACGATACCACACTCGCAGGTTGGCAATAACATGCCAATAAAGAGTCCGAACATTATTCCTTTAAAAGGATTTTTAGGGACAAGACGCGCAATCAGATCTTCTTCAGCAAAGACTTCGAAAAAAGACGCTAGCAGAGATCCGATCAACAGAAACGGGGCCGCTTCTATAAAGATAGCAACGGTCAAAGAAGCAAAGATTTGCAGATTTTCAGACATAGACTCAAACAGGGCAACAGCAGGTAAAGGTCATTAGGAGTAAAGCCAAAACGTTATAACGTAACACTCTCTATATTCTAATGATCTATGTCAATACATTCTTTATCACAGACGACATCGCCACAATCCCCCTACCAGATGAACTTATTGATAATCATATTCTATGCTAATCAGGAAATACATCACTTAGAGAATCAGCAGAAGATCAATTCAACTGAAACACCACCGGCATGCGAAACTGTGCAATCTGCGGTGGAGGCGAAAAAGGAGCAGCCTTTTTTATGGCTTTAAGAGCTTGTCTATCAAGCAATGGATAACCACTGCTGCGGACAATTTCAGCATCAATAAGGGAGCCATCTGTAGCAACGCGGAACAGAACTTCGATACGGCCACTCCAGCCGCGCCGACGAGCCAGACCTGGATAATTGAGGCGATCATGGATACGATTTCTGATCGCACCATAATTAGCTTGACGGTAACCTTCAATCTCATCGCCTCCAGCAGCTGGAAGACCTGGTTCTGTTCCATTCAACCCGGCCAAAGACTCGGTTTGTGAGGAATTCGCCAATGCTCCTGCGATTAAGGACGTCCCGGGAGCTGAAACTGGCCCAGTGCTCCCGTCAACTGTTGCTTGTTCTGCAACTGACCCTGATTCTTCCTGTTGAAGTGCCTCACTAACTGGGGTGGTTGGTTGCTGGGCATAAACATCCGGACTGATTTGTTGAGGAGTTAGCGTTGGATCAACAGGTGGTGGGACCTGCGGCTTGACAGCTTCTGAAACTTCAGCAACCACATGCTCGGATTCAGGCTGTGGACTCACGACAGGTTCAGGGGGGCGAATGGTTTCTGCTTCTTTGACCACAGCCCGCACCTCTGCTTCCGGCTGTGGTTCAACTTTTTTTGCCTCTGTAATCTTAGCAACGGATTCAGCGGTTACGGCAGGTTTAACGGGAGTTGCTAAAGCCGTTTTTTTCTGCTCAACGCCAGACGCTGCAACCTGTGAAGCCTCCACAACAGAGGCCGGGGATACCGCCGGGACCGCTTCAGAGTGGTCAAGACCAGCCCCCCCCTCAGCAATAGCGACCTGACTTCCTGCCGTACCGGACAGGTCAAAGTTAATCTGCATCATTCCTTTTAGGGAACGTGGTTCAGAAGCTGATAAACTTCTGGTAACCGGAATGAAAAGAGCCAGAATCAGACCATGAATAAGCAAAGATTCGAAAAGGGGGCGCAGTGCTTTCAACGGGCCGCCTCCGTTTGCAGGCTGACACTCTTAAAATCAAGGTGTCTCAGGAGATCCATTACGCCAACAAAGGCCTGAAGAGCCACCTGATGATCAGCACGGATAACAACCGGACGTTGCCGGTCAAAACCGACCAACATAGCTTCCAATTGACTTAAATCTATAACCGAATTTTCAAAGTACAGAATTCCCTGCCGATCAATATCAATCTGCACTAACCCTTTTGCTTCACCGGGAGGAGCTTCAGCCTGCGGCAATTTGATCGGGATCGCGCCACTACTGATAAAGGTTGCCGTAGTCAGAACTATGGTCAACATAACCAGCATGATATCAATGAAGGGAATAACATTGATACTGTCGAACCCTCTAGTGTCCATGCTCCGCCTCCCACCTGGTAACAATTTCCTTAACCCGACGCAGCAACAGGTTGTAAAGCACAATAGCGGGAATCGCAACCAGCAGCCCGGCGGCAGTGGCCTTAAGGGCTAACGCCAGGCCGGTCATAATACGCGCCGAATCGACCAGCCCGTCACTCCCCATGGTGTAGAAGGTCAACATGATTCCCAGTACCGTACCCAGCAGTCCAATATATGGGGCATTACTGCCAATGGTCGCGATCAGGTGCAGCCGCTCGGTCAGGCGCAATTCGAGCAACCCACGGTCAGAGAAATCTTTCGTGTCAAAACTGCGATAAGTCCGCCAACGCTCAATAGCAAGGGCAACCACCACCACACTCATCAAACCAAGCAACCCAATGACACCGTAATCGATTGCTTCTTTCAGCCATTCCATAGTGAATCTCCTGTTATAGCAACCTCACATGAGGATGTTTATTACTGATTAAAAAGGGATAAAAACATGTTTAAAACTTTGCCTGCACACCAGCAACAAAGCGGATACCGTCATCCGGGTAACCGGCATGAACCATGTAGCGGCGATCAAAAATGTTATCGATTTTGATATAGCCATCACACTGCAGAGACCCCAACGGTAATGGTGACGACGCTTTGACATCAACCCGCGTGTAGCTGGCTAATTTTTGACTGCCCAGGTTCTCCAGCTGGCTGTAACGCACCCCTTCATAGCGGAAGGTCCCTTCCAGACGAACCTTGGTCCCCGGAATGCGATATTGTAAATTCTGGCGCAACTTATAGCGCGGTGTGTAAGCAAGCTGTTTATCCGTAGCACTGTTTTCTGAGTGCTGAACAATAAAGCTGGTTTCAGAACTCAAACCGCTAAACAGGGGCAACTTACCGGTCAGTTCGACCCCTTCCCGCCAGGCACTGGCGACATTGACCGGCCGGTAAATCAGATCACTGCCACGTTCATAACTGATCAGATTATCGGTATCGGCACGAAACAGGGTGGCCTGAAACAGAGCCTCTTTGGTGGGCCGATATTCGATACCGACATCATAGGACCAGATACGCTCCTCTTTCAGGTCAGGATTGCCCCGGGTCTGATCAATGGAGCCATGAGCAGACTGGTAGAGCTGGCCAAAGGATGGAATTTCCACCCGATAACCAGCCTTGGCACGCACCAGCAGGGTATCAGTAAGCCCCCACCCAATCCCCGTGGTAAAACCAGGATCAACACCAAAATCACTGGTCGCATCACCACGCAGACCGATAGTTGTCGTCACACGGCCTATACGGCGATCGTACTGTCCACTCAAGCCTAAGCGACTGCGGTCATGGTCACCAGCCAGGGTCTGATCAATATGGTCATAATCGGTCAGGACACCAATACGGGCTTCCCAGCTATCATCGTCACCCACCCAGGTGGTATCGGCCTTAAAACCGACCTTATGTTCATCCAGAGTCGCTACCGTTCCTGACTGGGAACGATCTCGCAGGGTGGTGACATCCCCGAACAGGGTGGTCTCCAGGCTACCACTATCGCCCAGAATACCGGCATAGCCTAAATCAAGCGATGCTTTCCGATAGCGCTGACGCGCATCCGGTGTCGGATTATCGATGGGACCGGCCGAACCATACTCGGCTTCATAATAGCGGCTGTTAAAGGTATAACGTGCCCCTGCTGCGGTTTTACGGTTCCAGTTTAAAGCCAGCGCGCCGGTATCCCGATCACTGTTGCTGCGCTTGCCATCACTATGAGACGCCCCTGCAGTCAGCTGGGCGGAGCCGGAAAAAAGCTCGATATTCTGGCTGATACTGCCATCGACAAGACCGTAGGAACCACCTTTCACTTTGACAATGGTTGCCGCCGGTTTATCTTTACTCTCCAGGGACGGAGTTTTGGTGATAATATTGATGGCGCCGTCACTACCACCAGGGCCAAGCCATACAGGTACTGGTGGCTTGAATACGGTCACCGATTCAATCTGGTCAACCGGCACACTATTCAAATCAAAATTGCCATACTGATTGGTGCTCAAAGGACGACCATTAAGGAGCACCAGCACCCCCGAAGAACGGCCAGAGCCACGAATGGAAATACGTGTTCCGCTACTGCCACTCTGGTACACCTCGACCCCCGGCATGGTTCCGAGGACTTCATCAACGGTATTCAGGTTACGTTCAACAATCTCGTTTTTTCCAACCGTTTCCACCTGCTGCGGGTAGTTACGAATATACTCCTCAACCCGGTCAGCAGTGACTGTAACGACAGCAAGTTCCTGGGTCGTCAACGCAGTATCTGCTGCACATGCATAAATGCCGCCACCAAGCAACATGGCAACCGTGCCGCTCAGCCCCAGGGCCATTTTTATAATCATTTTTTTCATCTTTTCCTCAGTTGATTGAGAAATTTTTCCCCAAAAAGCATCACAACAATTTTTTAATTTTCCGGAACGTAGACGACCGACCCGTCTTTCAAACGATAAGCCGTACCAAGGCGTTCCCCCTGCCCTTTGGCTTTTTCCGGGGTAGAACGCAGCACTTCGATCTTGCGCCCCTTCTTTTTGATGATCTCCATCTGTCCGTCAGATGTCTTTTTGACAATCGTCATTTCGCTCTCCTGATTGAACAGATCATCCATATGGTAAGCCGAAAAAACCGCTACGATCAGGGCAACAATAAAGACCAGTCCAATATCAAACAGATTTGCTACCCCGGAGAGAGGATCTTCATCTGTCATATCGTCTGCAGAACTGAACGACCGCTTTTTATGCAGATATTTCATGCCGCTTGTGACTCCACAACTAATTCTTCGTTGCCGTTAGTAGTGACTGTCTGAGACGCTCCATCCAGAACATTAAGCTCGGTAATGATCTCCATATAGCGCAGGTCTTCCTGCTGCCAGCGTCTCTGGAGCAGATACAGAACATAGGCAATCAGACCAACGGCCATTCCGACAACCGTGGTGGTAAAAGCGATGACCAGATCGGCGGACAGACGGGTCATATCCCCCTGGCCGAGTGCTGCCAATCCTGTTCCCATAGGAATCAAAGTGCCAATCAAGCCAAGACCGGGGCCGGTTCTTACCAGAATCATCAGCCGATCAAGCTTTTTACTTAAGGCAAGACGATGGTGCTGGAGCAAATTTTCCACCTCAAGCTCAATATGGCCCTGCTTTCCCACCAGTAACTGGCTCAGATCTCTGGCATAAGCTCTGACCGGAAAACTGCAGGCGCTTGTGACAAATTCACTATCGGCCAGGCGCGCCAATCCGGTTTTCAATGGTTTCAGTCGCAGCCGTTCAAAGACATCAGCGCAAAAGACTCCCACCAACAGTAACACCCAGACCGACAGACCGGCCAACAACACGACAACGGGGTAGAACAGAGCCGCAGAAATCAAATAAATATAGGTTTTAAGAAAGGCAAAAATCATCATAAACTCCTCTGTTGCTGGCGCCTTTTATACAGGTAACCAGCAGCTATTATTATGACTATTCCAAATATAAATTGAGTCAGTGTCGTTGTTTCAGCAACTTGCACCCCCGCTTTGGACAAGCGGAAAATACGTTCGATCTGGGCAAATTGAGGCACAATACATAAAGCGGCGATAAAGTAGCTGGCCAGCAAACACATCAGGCCACCCATGATCTGGTCAAGACTGCCCTGGCGTGGTGCACAGTGCCAGAACAGCAACCCGGCACTGACCAGTTGCACCACCGCAAATCCACCAGCCAAAGCCGACATGGCCAGCAGGGCTTGGTCGGGAAACAGGTTAAGAATAAAAGCGCTCTCCAGCAAAATGACCGAAGCACACACAGGGCACGGCAGACTGAGCAATAACCAGCCGCGTTGCTGTCCACCATGCTCCTTTCCGCGCTGCCGTAATAACAGGAAGATGCCCCAACCCCCAAGCAGCACCGCACTGATCAGATGCAGGGTCATACCGGCAGCAAACAATTGCTGTAACTGGGGAAAATAGTTGAGCAGAGAAATCCGCGTCAGGACGACACCACAGAGAAAAAACACCAACAGGTAGGCGATAACATGCAGGCTACCGGCCACCCCCTGGCGGCGTCTGCCCTTTATGGTCGTTAACAGATAGCCAAGACCAATACCGCTTTTGACGGCAAATATCCCCAGACCAAAAATCAATCCCATGATCAGACTTTTCAGTTCCATGCTCTAGTTCTCCTACATCGCCTGACGGCGCCGCCGCCACCAGATCCCGCCAACGACAAGAGCCAACAGTGCCAGAACACATACAGAGGCCAGCCATTGCACCCCGGAAGAGGTCAGTTCGGTCGCTTTATCTTCATTGGTGACCCGTTCCATTTTGTAACCGGTCACGTCCTCGTTTTCGGCTCCAGATTGAACACTCTGTTGCGGATCACTCTGGTTACTAAGCTGTTGCTTTTCTGCTTCAGCCTGATTCTTTTCGAAACCGGCTACCAGTTGTTGTTGCAGTTGCTGCCGCTCTTCCACCTGTTCAGCGAGGGATTTTTTTGCCATTTTTTCGATGGCGACCTTGAACTGTTCCACCAGTTCCGGACTCATAACCCCGGGTAAAGATGCAATATTGACCACCATCTGGTTGAGTGCCGGGTTGTTGCAGGTGTGATCGCAACAGGCAACGCCATGTTTCAATACATTAGCGATATATTCCTTGGCCAGTTTCTGAGTCACCTCATCCCCTGGCTGCCAATAGCCTTTGCGCACCGTTTCCAGAATCCTGGCGGTTATGGACTGATAGGCCCAGGGGCTGCTTTCGGCAAAAAATTTGGCGAGTTCCTGATCATATTTATCCTCGACATAAACCTCATAAACCTGCTGCCACTTATCAGCACTCACGGCATTGGGAACGGTCACCTGCCAGCCCCACAGGTTTTCGGTAAAATCAGCCATTTGCCGGGCACCGGCATAGTTTTCCTTTTTCATCCCTTCGATCCACTTAGGATTCAAATAGCGGGTGCGCAGTTCGCGGCCAATGGTTTTGGCAACATCCTCGACTTGTGCCTCATCGCGACGACGGTTGAGAGTCACCATGGTTGTTGGCGCTGTGCCGCGGACATTTTTAACTGCCAGCGCCATCCCCCCCAGGTAGGAAAAGAAATCATCGGTATCAATAATGCCGATGACATTACTGGAACGGGAATGGACAGCGACATCGACATGGCGCAGGTTTTCCTTCAAAGTCTCCTTAACAGGCACCGCCCACTGCCCCTGACCAACCGCAAACTGAGCCCGGTTCAGATAAACGTTGCTGATCTCCGCGTCCGATTCCCAGAAACCGGACGCACCGACCATCTCTTCCACTCCATTGCCGTAGGAGCCAACCTCTTCAGTAAAGATCCGGAAACGCGACTGTTGCTCTGCCTCTGCGGCACTCATGCCTTGCTCCATCAGGCGTGCTTTGATGGTCTGGCTGTTCTTGGCAATAAGGTTTTCCACATCGGTCTGGAGCAGTACTTTTTGTACCGCTTCATCCAGATACAGCAGTTTGTCAGGGAACATATCGCGGTACAGCCCGGACGGATTAATCAGCACGTCAATGCGTGGCCGCCCCAGTTCTTTGCCGGGGATAATGCGCATATCTCGCACCTTATCAGTCTTGTCCCACACCGGTTCGACCCCCATCAGATAGAGAATCGTCGCTTCATTGACCCCTTCATTGCGGCAGGTTTCAAAGGCCCATAAGACAACCCCGACCTTTTCCGGGTAGTGGCCACTTTCCTGCAACTTATTGGCGATAATCTTCTCGGCGGCCGTCTTACCGATTTCCCAGGCGGCTTTGGAAGGAACCTTCTGCGGTGAAAAACCATAAAAATTACGCCCGCTTGGCAATGCCGCCAGGTTGCGCAAGGGGTCATTTCCTTCCCCCGGTTCAACATATTCCCCTGCCAGGGCACGCATGAAAGTATTCATCTCATTAGCGCCTGAGCGGTGTAAGTCATGAGCAACCTGGTCCTGATCAGCATCCGGGTTCTGGTCCATAATCAGCGTAACCGTCTCCTCCTCGGCCTGAGGTTCATCGGCGTTACCAAAGGTGTGCAAGCCATATGGGAGGGAGTTGGTGTCGATCTCATGCAGATAGAGGTGGATCTGCTCAATGGCTTCAGCGTTCAGCTCATTAATGCCCAGATCCTGATCGACGCCCAGCTTGCGAACCAGAGCGCCAAGCTGTTTGCGATATTCCTCAGCGGTTTCACTGCCATTGGCGTGGGCATACTCATATTTGTGATGCAGGTCGTGCAGCTGGGCATACTCACTGTAAAGGTCTGCTTTACGCATGGGTGGGGTCAGGTAATCGATGACAACGCCACGGCCACGACGTTTGGCCTCAATCCCTTCGGCAATATCATCAACAATATAGGGGTAGATATTGGGAATATCGCCAACCATGATTTCCGGCGCGTCAGCAGGACTCAAACCGGCCTGTTTACCCGGCAACCATTCATAAGTGGAATGAGTACCAAGATGAACCATGGCATCAGCCTGAAAGCGCTCCTTCAACCACAGATAGGCCGCAATATACTGGTGATGGGGATAGAGGGTGGTATCGTGATACATCTTCATCGGATCGTCAGACCAGCCTCTAGCCGGTTCCGGCATCAGGACAACATTACCAAGTTTGACCATGGGAAAAATCAGTTCTCCGCCACGGGTCATAATGGCGCTTTCTTCCGGTTGTCCCCACTGTTTGAGAACTGGCGCTTTAAAAGCTTCAGGTAACTTGGCAAACCACTGCTTATATTCGCTGAGGGGTACTTGTTCCACCTGACCGCTGGCGATCAGGGCATCCAGTTCACCCGGAGCCCAACTACCGACGTTACGCCCACCGGCCAGGATCATTTCCTGCAGTTTGGCTTCACTGAGCTGTTCAGCACCTGCTACCTGGTAACCATCCTGCGTCATGCGCGCCAGAATCACTTCCAGGCTGCGGAACACGTTCATATAAGCGGCAGCGATATTCTGCTTGCCCTGACTATGGTTGTAGTAAAGGATGGCGACCTTCTTCCGGGCGTTGTCCTGGCGTTGTAACGCGGCCCATTTCTGCAGGCGTCCAATCAGCAGGTCACAGGTTTCTGGAATCGTTTCATAGATGGAATATTTGCGTCCGCTCTGCTCATCCACCAGATCCTTGCGCCCGATCACCACTGTGGGTTCAATGGTTCCGGACAGTTCGGGCGTTGCCACGGCCCAGGCGGTTTCCAATGGTCCCAGGCCAACCTTGCTGGCACGCCATTCAGCGATACTTTCAGCGTAAGGACGAATGACATTGAAAACCGGGACATTGAGATCGATCAAAGTCTGGCGAATATCATGGTTTAGGGATGAAGCAAATTTCAGGCTGAAGGCCAGCAACAGATCGACGGGGCGTTGGTTATTGCGCGGGCGCAGGAAGTGCTTCATAACCAGATCGACCGGGCCAAAACAGGGCAACACGTTAAACCCGGCTCTTTCCAGACGCACAATCAGATCATCCATGGCCTCAACCTGCCCTTCCTTCAGGCTGTTGGCAAAGTCCATAATACCGACCCAGGCGGCACCCGGATGATACCCTTTGCGGCTTTGGTACCAGTGCTGATATTCCTCAAGATCGATAAAGTACTTGTCGCTCTCAGGGTGATGGAGGCTGGTCGCCGGAATCAGCTGCACCGGTTGAAAGCTGATATTTTTATCGATGTGGCGCTGCACCGCCAGACGCACCAGATTAACCATGTTGCCAACACTGCGGTTGTTGTAATAGGCAATCAGCTGATCATCGAGAACGATTCCCTTAGCGGCTAATTTTTCCGGATCCCCGGCGTTGTTCAGAGCATAGACCCGACGCCCCTTAATCAGGTTGTGCTGTTCCAGATAATCGGGTAACTGCGGCATCATGACATTGACCAGCACCACTGACGCCGCAGCAATGAACTCCTCGGCCTGAGAATCCTGTTCCAGGTCGGCCAGGGTAAAGTAACGCACACTGATGTTGTCCGGCAGATCGAGCTGACTTAAGGCCTTGTGCAACTGGTAACTATTGATATCAATTTCCAGAATGGCAACCCGCTCAGGCATTTCTGCATTGACCAAAGAGGGGAAAACGGTATTCAGCAGCAGGCAGGCCAGGCCGAAAAAAAACAATGAGGAGAATTGCGCGAATAGCTGTTTAACCATGGTTATTCCTTCTCAGCAGCTGAGTACAACAGCGCGCCAAATGCCTGAGACAAAACAGGAGTCAGTTTTTTGCTGCGAGGAAGATCGTTAATAGTGATATTCGCCTGACCGGATATTCTTGCGGCGACGTGAATACAGAGCTGGTTAAAAATGACATCGCTACTGATCAGACCTTTATTCAGGTCATCACTGATAGCCAATGCCGTTTCAACAAAAGAAGCGTAGTAGGAATCTTTCAACAGTGTGGTCAGGGTTTGCGTTGCCGTTACCTGATCCAGATCTGGAAAGGCTGCCGCAACCTGTTTTATCCTGAGTCCGCGTTCAAGCAGACGTTGACGAACTGGCCGTTTGGCCTGAAGGCCATTCTGCCGGTAAATCGCTTCAGTTACCGCTCCATGAACCGCTTTGGCGATCAGTTCCCCCAGCTTGGTGTGGCCACCACTGTAATTTGCGACTGGCCCATCCCCCTGGACAATCATTACGTTGTCGGTACCGGTCCCCGTTGCCCGATGGTCAAGGCCTGAGTAGGAGCTGCGGATATCCAGATCAAGCAAAGCTGCGGATTTCGCCTCAGTTGCGGTGATAATCGCCCGGGCCATGGCGTTTTCACTCAAACGGCGGTTGGTCATAACCAGAATATTGATGGTCCCGTGACTGAAATAGAGCCCGGAATCGCGTGACATGCGCATGGCATTGCCACGCACCCCTGCAGTGGCCAGAACCGTGACCGCAAGATCTTGATAGACCTCTGTCTTGTTGGCCAAATTATTCATGTCGGCACCGGTCATCATGGAGGCAAAGGACTTGCTCGCATACCCAAGATTCTCTGCTATGGCAGTCTTCCCTGGTTCCGGACCAAAGGCCATATGCCCGAGGCTGGCCCCCATGGGGATATAGGTATTACCCACTCCGTCCACTTTTTCACGCAAACCTTCGAAGGTGGATAAAATCCTCTGAGGAGCGGTGAAGTGCACATCCAATGAGCGATAGACACTGTCATTGACGCGCTGATCAACAACACGAGCCTGTTTTACATAAGACAGATCGAGGGACAAAGGTCGTTCTTTCAAGACCTCATCTGCACTTACCGCCAGAGCCGGATCAGCCATCTGTTGCGGATAAAGCAGGGCCGCCAGCCACTGGGTAAAATCGCCCATATGAACACCTGCCCGGCAGGTCAGGGAGCAGGGGAACATACTGACAGCGCCGTCATGAACAGCAGTCACATCGGACCAGCCAGGTTCTTTAAGCACGGTCCTGACGGCTTCAGCATTGGCATGACAACCGTAGACAAATTGGGGATCAAATTGCTGCCATTGGCTAAGAGCTACAGGAACAAAGTCACCCTTTTGCTTAGAGTAAAAAGGCAGGCCGCCCGCAATAGAAATTAACTGATTCTGAAAAGAATCGTCACCGGGGATGCTCGGTCTCTTGCCGACCACAATCCTCCCAACCCGCTTACGCTCTGCCATAGGCACAACCTTGAGGCGCTCTTCCACGAGCTGCAGTTGGTGACGATTGCGAGCGACAATGCTGGCGGCTTCTTGCTCACAGTCAAACAACTTCCCGATCAGCTCAATGCGGGTAAAACCGGCTTCGATACTCCGGGCATCGAGGACCAGTATCTTTTGGGGAGAACCTGAAAAGGCCTTAATCACGTCAACCTGCCCGGGAGAGGCAATGATTAAGTCGGGCTCAAGACCAGCTATCTTCTCCAAATTGGGATGAAAATAACTACCGAGGTCAGGGAGTCGTAATTGCGGCTGATGATCCAGGTCTTCACGGGTCACCCCGACCAGGACCTCACTCTGTCCGCAGGCGATAATAATTTCTGTGGCCGAAGGGCATAAGGAAACAACCCGTTGCGGAGCAGAGGAAAAAGTCGCTTGTAGTCCACGAGCATCGGTTAATGCCAGTGGAAATTCTGTCGCTTCTACGCTTCCAAACAACAGCAGCAGTGACAGCTGCGTAAACAGAACAATTTGGAGATAAAGATGACGAGCCATAAACCTAAAACGCCTCAATAAGCTGATAAAATAAAAGTAGGGAGATAGCCTGAAAAAGACTGTCTCCCTGGCCTGCTAGCTACCTGGAAACAGGTAGCTATAATCCACGTTGAGATACTTTTAGTAATGGTACGCCAAGGTGACGAAGAAGGTCCGTCCGGGCATGAAATAGCCCTGATTGTAGGCATAGTTTTTATTAAACAGATTGTGGATATCAGCCGTGAGTGACAGATCACCGTACTCAGCAAAACTGTCCAGGGTTTTGGTGACAGACAGATCGGTCACGGTAAAGCTTTTCAGCTTGGTTGCGCCGGTTTTCTCGTAATCGGTAATGTCCTGTTCACCGGTGTAGGCAAAATTGAGACAGGCAGACAAGCCTTTATTCGGGTTATTGAAACGCAGACCGTAAGATGCGCTCAGAGCTGATGTATAGGTCAGCTTATCGCCACTATCATCATCTTCATACTTATCCAGGTAGGTAAAAGACAGGTAGGGAATCAGTTCGTTGTTCCAGCCAGCCAAAGCACCGATATCAAATTGCACTGAACCTTCGAGGCCGGAAAGAGTGGCCGCACCAATATTCTGATAACGGGTCAAATCTTGACTGACAGCTTCATAGCCAATTTTATTTTCAAAATCGGTATAGAAATAGGTCATGCTGGCGCTGAAGGTTCCTGTTACAAAATCGATACCAGCCTCATAGGTGGCGCTTTCCTCGGGATCCAGATCAGGATTACCGGACCAGATTCCCCAGCCATAAGCGCTGTAGTTGGTAAGCATAAATAGCTGATCAGGGGTCGGCATTTTAAAACCTTCCGCATAATTGGTGCGCAGGGTCACCATATCACTAACCTTAAAGGCAGCACCCAAGGTAGAACTCCAATTGGTAGAATCGGTACTGGCACCGGTATCGCTTTCGATATCAAACTTGTCGTAACGACCACCGGCAGAGAGGATCAGCTTATCATTGAGTAATTTTGTTTTGGTCAGAACGAACAGGGCGGGGTTGTCATAGGAGTTTTCTTTGCCTGATTTCATATTGGAATTGGAAATTTCATAGCGGATCCAGTCAACACCGGTGGTCAGACTGAGCAGGTCCCATTTCGCAGTGATTTGGGCATTCCCCCCTTTTTGCCGGGTATCACGGAAGTAATCGACCGTGCCATTATCAACGGTTTCATACTCGTCTTTACCATCAAAATAACGCAGGTTCCAGAACAGAAAATCATTGGCGGTCTTACCATCGTAAACGACATCCACCTGACGATTTTTCAGATTGACAGAGTCGTCCGGATCAACTGCGCTCAGGTAATTAGGGCTGCCAATACCTTCAGCATTAAACCAGGAGTAAACCAGTCCGATCCGTTGCCCAGGAAGAAAATTCCAGCCGAGATTGGTGCTGAAACGATCCTTAGCATCAAAACCGGTATTATCGTAGTGTTTATCATCGCCTGTATCATAAGAAGACTGAGAAGAGGTTGAAGCACTCAGAGAATAATCAAACTGATTAACTTTTCCAGATACCCCGGCAGTGGTTTTAAGGTAATCCCAGCTCCCCAGAGTTTGCTCAACAAAAGCTGACGGCTTAGCTCCTTTTTTGGTGATAACGTTAACGACACCACCAAGAGCTGCAGAGCCGTACTGAACCGATCCTGGCCCGCGAATAATTTCAACCCGCTCCACGTTATCCATCATGATCGAAGCCAGGTTACCAGTGTTAACCCGCCGCCCATTGAGCAACAGGGTCACATAGCTGTTGGCAACCTGACCGTGAGTATCGGTAGCAAAACCACGAATCTGAACCGCCATCAGGGAATTGGGATACTCACGGATTTTGAACCCTTGAGCACCAAGCAGATCAGCAAGATCCTGGGCGGAAGATTCTTTGATCTGCTCTTCCCCGATAACGGTTACGTTAGTCGTCTGATCAGCCTTGGTTTCTTCAATACGACTGGCGGTTACCACAACCTGATTAAGGTCGGTCACCTCTTCGAACGCGCTAGCGGAGAAGGGAAAGCAAAGGGTCATGAACAGTAATGACCAGACATGGCAGTACTTCATAAAACAGCTCCTGGATAAATACCGGGCATAAAAAAATCCCCGGATCGCAAAAAATAAACGACCTGGGGATTCCCTGTTCTATCCACAAGCTAAAACGCACACTCCTCCTGCCACGGAGATAAATGTACACCAATAATGACATTCAGGCAGGTCTTCTGACTCCCGGTTCTTCCTACTTGTCACGCCTTCCCATTCGTCTGTTGACAAACAGTGGCTACTTTGTGACTTTCGTCCCCGGTTACAGCGGCGGGCCCGTCCCCGATTCACACGGGGTTCCCTATTAAGCTCGATTAGGAGCGCCTGGATGGTAGTTGTTTTTTCGATCTTCAATCAACCTGACATCCTTGATTGAGATCGACGAATTGTTAAAGAAAATTTCCAGAATTATCAGGTTTAAGACAAACTTCAAGCAACTTAAAAGACGTCCATAAAATCTCCTAAGTGCCTATTATTAAAACCAAGAGTTCATCTAGTCATAATCTATCATTAAATACTGAGCTTACTCACGCTGCAAACCATAGATCATTACCGGTAAAAATGAAATACTAAATCATCATTTTATACAGAACTATTTTCACAAGCCCCGTCCTTAGCTGGCTACTACGAGATCCGATTCTGTCTTCTTTGCCACCAGATACCACCACCAATAATTGCCAGTAACAAGACAACCGCTAATGAAGCCAACCACTGCACCCCTGATGACGTTAATTCTGTGGTTTTGTCTTCATTGGTGACCTTCTCCATCTTATAGCCGTTGACATGTTCCGTTTCCGGACCGGACTCTTGTACCGCCTGCCGCTGATCCGCACTGTCATTATTCTGTGTGTGTTGTGGCGGTTCTCTGTTCGGATCTTTACTGAATCCAGCCTGGAGTTGCTGCTGCAGTTGCTGACGCTCCTGTAACTGTTGCTCCAAAGGCTTCTGAGCCATCTTTTCGATGGCGACCTTAAACTGTTCAACCAGTTCGGGACTCATAACCCCAGGGAGTGAAGCAATATTGATGACCATCTGGTTCAGAGCCGGGTTATTACAGGTGTGGTCACAACAGGCCACCCCCTGTTTCAGCATACTCTTGATATAATTACGAGCCAGGTTCTGCTGCACCTGTTCCGATGGATGCCAGTAACCTTTGCGCACCGCTTCCAGCATACGGGCGGTGATCGATTGATAGGCCCAAGGATTATTGTTTTCGAAGAACTCTTTCAGGTTTTGTTGATACTTGTCATCAACATAAACAGCATTGATCTGATCCCAGGATGCTGCGGCAACATCAGCCGGGGTGGTGACCTGCCAACCCCACAAGTACTCGACAAACTTGGCCATTTCGCGCGCACCGGCATAGTTTTCCTGCTTCATCCCGGCAATCCATTGCGGGTTCAGATAGCGTTGCTGAAGTTCCTGGCCAATAACCCGTTTTAATGGTGCAACCTGCACTTGGCCAGGCATTTTTTGCAGGGTGACGCGCGTATCCGGTGCTTCCCCCCGTACGTTGCGCACCGCCAGGGACAGACCACCTAAGTACTGGAACATGTCGTCATTATCCATGGTGGCATACAGATTGGAGGAGATAGAGTGAACCGCAGTATCGACATCCCTGAGGTTTTCAACCAACGCGGCACGCACCGGTATTCCCCACTGGCCATTGCCGATGGCGAAACTGCTGCGATTGAGGAAAACAGCAGCAATCTCATCATCTGACTCCCAGATGCCAGAAGCGCCACTCAACTCTGAGACACCATTACCGTAGGCGCCTGGCTTTTCGGTAAAGATGCGTAAGCGCGACTGGAATTCCGCCTCAGCAGCAGATATTCCCTGGGCAATCAGAGCCTGTTTGACCTTACTGCTGTTTTGTGCCAGCAGGTTCTCAATATCGGTCTGTAGCAAGGCTTTCTGCACTGCTGCGTCCAACCAAAGGAGCTTGTCAGGAAACAGATCACGGTACAGACCGGAAGCATTAATCAACACGTCTATGCGCGGACGCCCCAGCTTTTTACCCGGGATTGGTCGCGTCCCTGTCACCCGCCCCGAACTGTCCCACACCGGCTCCATGCCGAGCAAGGCAAGAATGGTACTTTCATTCACCCCCTCGTTACGAATGCTCTCTACCGCCCACAGCACCACCGCTACCTTATTCGGATAATGCCCCTGCTCCTGCAGTTTGTCCTTGATCAGATCTTCAGCGGCCTGTTGCCCTAGCTTCCATGCTGCCTTACTTGGAATACGCGCCGATGAAAAAGCGTAAAAGTTCTTGCCGGTTGGCAGGGCATAAGGATTGCGCAGGGGGTCATTTCCTTCGCCAGTGGGGATATAACCACCACCAAGGGCTTTGACCAGATGATCCATTTCACGCTGCGCTGACATAGTCAGGTTTTCTTTAAGCTGCTCTTTATCCAGATCGGGATGAGCCTGGCTGATGACGGCAAGGGTGCCGGCGATCCCTTCATCTGAATAGGAGGTACCAAAGGTATGCAGACCAAAGGGCAAAACGCCATCGTCAACTTCGTGCAAATAAAGGTCGATGGTTTCAATATCATCCGCACTCGTATTGGTGATACCAAGCACCTCACCAATACCGGTCTGTTGCAGAAGCGTATCAATCTGCTCCAGGTACTGCGCGGCTGTCGCTCCACCAACTCCAAAATTCAGTTCAAAGTTTTCAACCAGGTCGTGCAGTGCTGCTGTTTCATCGTGAAGATCGACATCTTTTAAAGCCGGGGTCATGTGGTCGATAATAACACCGCGGCCGCGCCGTTTAGCCTGAACCCCCTCGCCAACATCATCAACAATATAGGGATAGATATTGGGAATAGCTCCAAGCATAATCTCTGGGGGGTCAGCAGCCGCCAAACCTGCCTGTTTGCCTGGTAACCATTCATAGGTCGCATGAGTGCCAAGGTGAATCATGGCATCAGCACCAAAGGCATGCTGTAACCACAAATAGGCGGCAATATACTGATGATGAGGATAGACCGACTGATCGTGGTAGAGCTTCATAGGATCGTCACTCCACCCCCGGGAAGGTTCAGGAAGTAATACCAGATGACCCAGGCGCACCAGGGGAATAACAAAATGACCATCCTTGACCATGATCTTGCTATCTTCCGGTTCACCCCATTGTTTAAGAACTGGTCGGCGGAAATCTTCAGGAAGGGAATCAAACCACTGCCGGTAGGTTTTAACCGCCAGCATTTCAACTTCGCCACTGGCGAGCATGGCATCTAGCTCACCGGGAGCCCAGGATCCGATATTACGTCCCGTGCGCAGAACCATCTGACGTACTTTCTCTTCCGTCAGAGTGTCATCCCCCTGGACCTGATAACCTTCCCGTTTAAGACGCTCACTGATGGCGGCGACACTTTTAAACACATTCAGATAACTGGCCCCGACATTCTGCTTGCCCTGACTGTGATTGTAATAAAGCAGAGCCAACCTTTTATCCCTGTTTGCTTTCTGCTGTAAACGTGTCCAGTTTTTTAAGCGCGGCAGCAGATTGTTCAGGTTTTCCTCAACCAGATCATAGTAATAAAGCGGCTTATCAGTATCGGCTACAACCTGTTTCCGTTTGGCGCTGAGCACGGTTGGTTCAATAGCGCCTGTGGTTTCCGGGTTAGCGATAGCCCAGGCCACTTCCATAGGAGCAATACCAACCGGATCGGCCTGCCAATCTTCAAGCTCATCACTATAAAGGCGGATCAGGTTAAAGACCGGAACATCAAGATCAGTGATTGCCTGTTTGACGCTATCATTCAAAGCTGACCAGAATTTAAGAGTAAAACTGAGCAGCATGGATACCGGAGCCTGTCCGTCAGTACGCTGTAGAAACTGCTTAAAAACCCGGTCCGGACGGCCGAAACAGGGCAACACATTAAAGCCTTCCCGCTCTAAGCGAGAAATCAGGGCATCGGCAGCTTCAATCTGGCCATCACGCAAAGTCGTTATATAAAAAGTGACCCCCAGCCACGGCCATTTACCACGTTCAGGATACTGATGGGAATACCACTGCTTATAACTGGTAACATCGCTGAACAAACGAGAACTGGCTGGATGATGAATAGCACTGGCGGGCATCTCCACCGGCGGTGGATAATCGAGGGTGTCATCCACAGTCTGGTACAGTGCCCGCAGAATCATGCCGGTCACATTCTGACGTGACAATTGGGAATAATACGCGGCAATATTTTCATCAAAAATAAACCCCTGCTGCTGCAAAGATTTATCGTCGCGTGAACCACGTAAAGCATAGACAGTTCGTCCGGTAACCAGATTGTGCTCGAGCAGGTAGGAACTTAGTTCGCTGCTCATAACATCAACCAGGATCACATCGGCTCCAGCCACAAACCGCGAGGCTTCAGCGTTATACTGCAGCTCTTGCAACGTCAGGGAACGGACCTCATGCTGAGTGGGGAGATTAAGCTCTGCCACACCTTGGTAAGCAACAGTACTGTCGCCGTCAATCACCAGCAATGCCAGTTTACCGGCATAAACTGGTGTCGTAATCACACCCAATAAAATAAAGATAAGCAGGCGCACCATCAATGTTGATCCCTGGCAACCAGACCACTGAGCAAGGCATTAAAGGCACGTTTCATGACTTCAGGAAGTTCAGTATGACAATAGTTTTCTACGGCACTCGGTACAGCGGTACCCGCCAACTCTCCAGCCAGTTGCTCACCCCAGCGGTCAAAAGCACTAAGATCGCTAATCAGGCCGGCCTGATACTGATCACTCAAAGCCATGGCTGCAGCGATAAAGCCCGCATATCGATCATCTAACAGGACTCCTTCAAGCTGAGCAGCGATAGCATTAAACTGTTGCCGTGCCGGCCAAAGGTTCTTATTTAAAATTGTCCGGACGGAAAGGCCACGATCTTTTAAACGAGTAAAAATATTGCGTTGGGGAGTAATCCCATTTTGCTGAAAAACCGCTTCCTTGACGCCCAGATAAACAGCACTGGCAATTAACTCCCCCATTTTACTGTGGCCTCCGGCATTATCGATGGGACCGCCCTCCCCTTCGACCACGATAATGTTATCGGTTCCGGTGCCGGTGGCCTGAAACAGCTCCCCGGAATAGGAGCTGCGAATGTCGAGGTCCTGCATAGCGGCGCTTTTTGCCTCGGTCGCAGAGATGATGGCTCTGGTCATCGCCCGAGGTGAAAGCTGCATGTTGCTGAGCAAGATAATGTTGATGGTTCCTGGTTCGTAATAACCACCAACATCCCTCGACATACGCACAGCATTACTCTTGACCCCAGCCGTGACCAGGGCAAACACGTCCATATCGCGATAACTGGTATGCTTAACCACCAGGTTATCCATATCGGCACCAGTAAACAGCATACTGGCATGATCTTCTTCAAGCCCCAGCGAACCAAACAGTTCTTCCCGCCCAGCGGCAAGGCCTTTATGATGCAGAATCCTCCAGGTTGGCGGCGGCGAGTAACTGTTTCCAACGCTTGTTACGTTATGACGTGGGCCTTCAAGGGTCGAGATAAGATCGAGGGGGCGGTTAAATTCCACCACCAGGCTTTTGTGGATAAAATCGTCTATACGGCTATGAACGACTCTGACCTGTTGAATATAGGAAAGAGGGACATCAAGGTTACGTTCGGCGATAATTTTGTTGGCTTCAACCCGCTCGTTTGAGTGAGAGAACTCTTCGGCATAGATATCGCCAGCCAGCCACTGCACAAAATAGCCAACATTGGTCCCAGCCCGGCAAGTCAGAGCACAGGGGTAATGAAAAACCTGATGTTCTTTCACGGCCGCAACATCATGCCACCCAGTCGTTTGCAGCAGAGGTTCAAGAGAGCTGTTATCGTCACCACAACCATAAAGAACTTCGGGATTAAACTGTTGCCATTGCTCCAGAGAGACCGGGACAATGTTCCCCTCAGCAACAAAATCGGGGGAGATCCCCCCAGCGGCACGAATAATCTCATTCTGAAATGAATCACTGCCAGGCGTCATCAGCTGCCCACGCCCCATCATGCGCATCACCCGTTTGCGTTTTTCCCGGGGGATTTTTGCAATCTTTTGCTTGATCAGTTCCAACTGTCGACGATTTTCAGCAACCAGCTTTTCAGCCTGTGACTCGCATTTGAACAGGGCACCAAGGTTCAGGAGGGTTTGAAAGGATTCTTCAATAGAATTGATATCAATATTTATCAGCGTAACATCAGACCCGGCAAAAAAAGCAGGAACATCATGCTGCAGACCGGAATAAAAAATAACCTCTGGCTGAAGGGCCGCAATCCGTTCCAGGTCCGGCGATAAAAACCCGCCAACCCGTTTTTTCCCGGCAACTTCCCGGGGGTAATCACTATGGTAGGTCACCCCGACCAGGGGTTCATCAACCCCCAGCCTTAATAACATTTCAGTCACGGTTGGAACCAGAGACACGACCTTTTGCGGTGGGTGTGCAACTGATACCTTACGGCTGAAAACGTCCGTCCACTGAGTTACGGCATAACTAGAATCAGTAAAGAGTAGGAACATAAGAACCAACCCACCACTGATACCCCTCTTTACCTGCGTTACAGACATATACAATAATCATCCTGATAAAATATTCGTGTGGAAAACAGGCACCTGAACCAGCAAAATAGGTTCAGGCGCCTGCAGACGGCTTTCAGAGAGAAGGGCAAGTTCCGCTGAAAACCAAAGGCAAACCTCTCACGTACATTAAATTAATAAAATCCACTTTCTCCAGATCTTACAAACAGGTCTGTCGACCTGATATCGCAGAATAGCTAGCTGCTCCCTTTCAAAACAGGTCTGCCGTGGACAAACATCATAAAAAAATCCCCAGATCGCACGCACGACCTGGGGATTCCCTGATTTTATCCACAAGTAAAGTCACTCTGCCTTTGCCACAGGCACAGTTTCGGCAATTTTATTCAGGTAGGTCTTCTGACTTCCGGATCAATCTACTCACCACGCCTTCCCGCTCAAATGAGCAGTGGCTTGTGCTGTGGCGTTCGTCCCCGGTTACAGCGGCGGGCCCGTCCTCGAATTTCACGAGGTTCCCTGTTATGCTCATAACGAGCACCTGAATTGCCTATGTCTTTTTGTCTGTATTTTGCTTGTATTAATCTTCAATAACGATCAAACCTGATGTTACTTCTAAACTCCTTTGCACCTTTTGTCAAATGAACATTTTTGAGTAAAAAAAACCAATAAAAATTAAAAAGCTACTCCAATATACTGAATTCTCTACAGTTATTTTTCCTTTAACAGATCAGCCTGGAAGCCAGGACACAGATCAACCAGCGGCCTCTTCATGAATAAAATTCACCTCTCAAGCTGAAATATCTACCGCTTAAACGATAATCGCGAGTATCAGGTCTTGTTTTTTCATTTCAATCAATGGTATTTCCTGCACGTCTGTATTTTTTCTCTTCAAAACGATCTGGTTTCTGTTCTGAAACATCTTTTTCCGTAATCAATTATGTCTATCCGTACGCTTAAAGACAGGCGTAACAGCGATACTCCTGTTTTTTAACCTCCAGACATTACGTAAACATCACGTTTCCGAATCAGAAACTTTTCTGATGCTCTCCCGCCTTCAGGGCAGGCTTATTCCAGCATTATTCCTCTTATCCATAAATGAAGGTAATTTTCATGACGTTACTGCACAACCCTGTGTTTTTACTTTTTATTGTCATAACAACGGGCGAACTCGTTGGTTTTCTTAAGTTTAAAAACTTTTCCCTCGGCTCTTCCGCGGTTATTTTCAGCGGCCTGGCTTTTGGCCATTTTGGTTTTACTCTGCCAGCGGTTTTCCAGACTCTTGGTCTGGTCCTGTTTATTTATTCCGTCGGTCTCCAGGCTGGCCCCGGTTTTCTTTCCTCTTTTAAAAAACAGGGGCTGAACCTGTCTTTAGGGGCGGCGGTTATTGTTGTCAGCGGTTTTCTCACCACCTTAATCTGTAGTTGGTTAGGTAATTTTGACGCTGGCATTGCTGCTGGTCTGTTTTCTGGAGCACTGACCAGTACTCCCGGCCTGGCGGTCGCCGTTGAAGCTATTGCCGACAGCCAGGCCCCAGCGGCTTATGGTCTGACTTACTGTTTTGGTGTATTGGGAGTCATTGTTTTTGTGCGCCTTTTGCCACGGCTGATGAAAATTGATCTTCTCGCCGAAGAACAGCAGATGAAAAGCGAAATCAGCCAGGAGCATCCGCCTATGATTTACCGTCATGTGCAGATCTCAAATCCGAATATTTATGGTCGAAGGGTCAAAGATCTGAACCTGAAACAGATGTCTCCTATCGTCTTGACTCGGCTGTTGCGCGTAGGGGCATCCGAACCTGAAATTGTTTATGGTGACACAATTTTAAATGAAGGGGACAAGTTAAGAATTGTCGGTCAGGAGGACGCCATTAAAAAAGCGATATTGGTTCTAGGTGAAGCCGTTGCGGAAGCACTTGAATTTACCCGTGGTCTGACCGGTAGAAAAATCCTCGTCTCAAAACGTTCTGCCGCTGGGTTTAACGCAAGTTCTTTGAACCTGAAAACATCATTTGACGTGCAGGTATCACGTATTACCCGCAATGGAATTGATCTGACCCCGGAAAAAAATACCCGACTGCACCTTGGCGATATTCTCCATGTTGTCGGTCAGGAGCAGTCGATTGAAAACGTGACCCGCATGCTTGGCAACGATATCCGGGAAACCTACCGAACCGATCTTATTCCTATCATCGTCGGTTTACTGATCGGTTTTTTGGTTGGCCAGATCCCCCTGTTTATTCCGTATATCGGCCAGTTTAAACTAGGACTCTCTGGTGGTGTTCTTCTGGCGGGATTGATCCTCAGCAGCCTCTATAAAACCGGGCCACTGATCTGGGATATTCCGGCAACGACCAATAGCTTTATTCGCGAATTAGGACTGCTTCTGTTTTTGGCCACGGTTGGTACCCGAACCGGAGCAACGATTATGACCACCCTGCAGGAACAAGGGCTGATTCTGTTCTTATCGGGTATCTGCGTGACCCTGATCCCCCTGATTGTCACCCTGGTCATTAGCCGTAAGATTTTGAAAATTAGTTTTTTGCACATGCTTGGCGTCATGACCGGCGGGATGACAAGTACTCCGGGGCTGGCCAGTATCTCCAGCCTGGTTGAAACCCCTTATGCCGCTTCAGCCTATGCCACAGTTTACCCAGTTGCGCTCATCGGTATGATTCTATTAACCAAGATTCTGGCCCTGCTGCTTGGGAGCTAACCCAGGCACCTATGGAGGGGCGTGTAGAACTGCCAGAGACAGTTTGGTGATACTGAACATAAAAAGAGAGAAGCGCTGCGGCGCTTCTCTCTTTTCTTTTAGTGAAATTTAATGGTGGGTCTTTTCAGTTGGCAATCAACCGCCAGAAAAAAGCAACAATGCCACAGATGACAATACCAAAAACAATCGGCATAAAAGTCGCGACAATTGTCCACCGAGTACTTTTGGTTTCTTTCCAGATCGTGTAAATGGTAGTTGAACAGGGATTATGGCACAGACTGAACAGCATCAGGCAGACCGCCGTCAGGGTTGTCCAGCCACCAGAGTGTAACAACATTGCCAGAGCAGAATTATTACTGGCGTCAAACATGACTCCGGCACCCTGCTCACCAACTCCGGAAACTCCTGTAACCATGACCGTCAACATCAGAATTGTCGGAATAACGATCTCGTTGGCAGGAATAGCTACGATATAAGCCACTAAAATGACGCCATTCAAACCAAGGATCCAGCCAATCGGATCAAGCCCCGTAATAAGCCATTCCGCAATCGATGATCCACCAAATTTGATATTAGCAATACTCCACAGCACAATCCCTGCCGGCGCAGCAAAAACAATAGCGCGCCACAGAACAATCAGGGTCCGGTCAATAATTGACGTATACAGGGTGCGCCAGATTTGCGGCGGACGGTAAGGTGGCAATTCCAGGCTGAAGGTCGATGCCTCCCCTTGCAGCACCGTCCGCGACAACATCCATGAAGAAAGAAACGTCAGGGCAACACCAAACAGTGCAATACCGAGCACTGCCCCGGTAGCAACCAAGCTGGCAAAGCCAGAGGGTGCCAGACTACCGAGAAAAATTGTAGCCAAGAGAATCTGGGTTGGCCAGCGTCCGTTACAAATGGCAAAGTTGTTGGTAATAATAGCAATAAGGCGTTCACGGGGAGAATCGATAACCCGAGTAGCAACGATACCGGCCGCATTACAGCCCCATCCCATGCTCATAGTCAAAGCCTGCTTACCATGAGCGCCGACCCGCTGGAACAGGTTATCCAGATTAAAAGCAACTCGTGGCAGATAACCGAAATCTTCCAGTAAGGTAAAAAGCGGAAAAAAGATCGCCATTGGCGGTAACATAACACTAATGACCCAGGCGGTAGTCAGATACAGACCATCAACCAAAACACCGGAAAGCCACCAGGGAAAATGCAGAATATCAGTAGCCAGATGTTGTAAAAACGGATGTCCGTAATCAAGCAAAAGAGTAGCCAACCAGCCCGATGGTACGTTCGCCCCCTCAATAGTCAACCACAGGACAATCGCCAGCATCATAATCATGGTTGGAAAGCCGGTCCAGCGGTTGGTCAGAAACCAGTCGAGGCGACGTTCCCATGACAGCCGATGGGAGGCACCACTTTGATCAAGGTTGCGAGATGCGATACGCGCCGAGTCGGCATAAACACCTTCTATCCAACGATCACGCACTCCCGGCGGTAATCCCATGCGCAATTTTTCGGCATTTTTTACAATTTCTTCACCTGACTTTTTGTTTTCTACCATGGTCTTTACCTTGTCAACTTGCTGCATGATCGACCTTCAGGTCTCCAATGGCACCTGAGGCTACGGCTTCGGCAATACGGGGATCCCCCTCCAACAAACGCATAGCAATCCACTCGCTATGGGGAACATCTGGATATGCAGCTTTCAGCTCAGCGACAATCTGCTCCATGGCTTCGCGTAGCCCGGGAACATCATACTTCAATGGCTGCGGCTTGGTTGGCGTTCGACCATTGGCCATATGATCAATTTCCTGCAATAACCGGTCGATTCCCTGTCCACGCCGTGCGGCGGCAAGTACCACCGGGACTCCCAGATCACGTGCCAGGCCGCGCTCATCGACGGTGATACCGTGAGCCTTGGCTTCATCGATCAGGTTCACACAGATAACAGCACGGCTAGTCAGCTGCAGAACCTGCAAAGCCAGATTCAGATTACGCTCAAGACGGGTCGCATCCAGCACAACAACAGTCACATCCGGACGGCCAAAGAGAATAAAATCCCGAGCCACCTCTTCGTCATCCGTTGCGGAAAGCAAAGAATAAGTCCCCGGCAGATCGACGATCTTATATCTTTTGCCCTTCAGGGAAAATGCTCCTTCTGCCCGAGCAATGGTTTTACCGGGCCAATTTCCGGTATGTTGATGCAAGCCGGTCAAGGCATTAAAAATCGTACTTTTACCAGTATTGGGATTACCGGCCAAAGCAATCGTATAATCTGATTGTCCGAGGCGCATGCCAAGCTTTTCCAGTTTGGAAACGGCACCAACCGGGCAGCTATCACAGGAAGATCCACAATTATCAGACATGAGCCCCATCCTTAATTTTACGAATTAATACCCGTTCCGCCTGCTCACGCCGCAAAGCGATGGAAGCGCCACGGACACGGTACGCAGTAGGACTGCCAGACGGACTGATCAGGTCAATAGTCAGCACCGTACCCGGTACCATACCCAGATCGAGCAACCGGTTACGTTCAAGACCTCGGCACAAGGGAGATAAGCGGACAACTGCGGCCTGCTCATCAAGCGTTAAACTGGAAAGGCGAACCAGAGTTTCATCATAGCTCTCACCTTCCAGTAAGGGAGCGACAGTAATATTCTGTGCCGTTTGAGGTGGGAAACAAAACTCACACCCTTCCAAGGCAATGCATAGCTCATGATCATCTTTGGCGACAATCCGCAATACCGTTTCGGGAGCAATACAAGCGGCTGAAATCAGTGCATACAGATGGGGAGGTTCATCTTCAATGTGGACAACGCGCCCCTCCCATCCAACAGGGTAGTTGGTCAACGGTTCTCCCGTTTTAGGCGGCATCTCCCCCGAGGCTGTCGGAATCGGATCACCATGGGGATCATAGAGAGGATAATCGAGCTCTCTGGCCAGTTCTTCGACGTCGTCAGCAGACATATTATGCTCTTCAACGTGAGCCTGAACATGCCACTGACTTTCACTCACCCCGGTTTTATGGGCCAGGTAAGTTTCATATAAACGGTGAGCCCGAAGAACATGTAATGCGTATTCCCGACCATTGGCTGTTAGCTTCAATGAGCCTGTTTCTATCAGGGCTGCGGCTTCCAGATCGTTGACCAGGCGTTGAACCTGATCCAGAGGAATGGACAGTTCAGCAACAAGAGCCTCGTGTGTCACGCAAAACCCTTCATATTCACTATCGGCAAGATATTTCAGGGCATCCTGTATAAGAATTTCTTCTCGCATAATTATCTATCCAAAGTCAGTCATTTAATGAGATTGCTGATAACTACTACCTATACCATAGGCATATGGAACCACAATAGCCAGCCCATTAATTTAGTTTCTATCCCCCCAAAGAACAAGTCACTACAGCCAGAATGCCCACGGTAAAAAGACCCCGGTGAAACCTGATGAAAGAAAAGGAAGGGAACCATCCACAGCTTATTGATTATACTAATTTTGACATTGATCTTTCCAATAAGTTCTTTTATTATTCGGACGCTTTAGAGAGCCTGAGCGACATTTCAGGCATTTTCTATTTTATAAATTATGCAGTTACAGGTGTCATTAAGACTTGATAGGGAATCCCGTGCAAACCGGGAGCGGACCCGCCGCTGTAACTTCCGGTTTATCGTTCGCGATAAACCAACCTCTGTGAAAATTACCACATGGTCACTGTCTGTCATTTACAGGTGGGAAGGCCTTCACCGGGGGGAAGGAGCCAGAAGACCTGCCTATAACTGAGTAAAACCTCCAGGGTAGGAGGGTTTTACAATCTAAATTTACATCTGGACTGTGAGGGATAAAAACGGATTCCTTGTACCGGCCATTGGTACAGGGATTTTTTGTATCTACCTGTACTTTAGGATTAAACAGGTTTATACAAATCATGAAAGCTATCAACCACAGAAACTTTCTGCATTTAGCCATCCCCTTTACACTGTCAACGGTCACCCAGCCCCTGTTGGGAGCCGTTGACACCGCTGTCGTCGGCCGACTTGACAGTCCTGCATTTATTGGTGGGGTCGCCATCGGTACGGTGATCTTCAACACCCTCTACTGGCTCTTTGGCTTCTTGCGCGTTGCCACTTCTGGCTTTTCGGCTCAGTCCCTTGCGTCCCAAGACCATGCGCCCAAAGCCCTCGCCTGGCTACGTCCCTTAGCTTTGGCTGCCATCATCGGTCTGACCTTTATTTGCCTCCAGCACCTGATCATATCAGTAGCCCTGAACCTTTATGACGCGGATGCTCTTACCGCCGGATATGCCGATATCTACTTTAATATCCTTATATGGGGAGCCCCCCTTGTTCTGATCAGCTACGTTAATCTCGGTTGGCTAATGGGGCGAGGGCATGTGCGTGAGGTCATGTGGCTACAGATCGGAACCAACAGCCTTAACATTGCTCTCGACTTTATCATGGTCAATTATTTCGATGCTGCCGTTGCCGGGGTCGCCTGGGCCACGCTCATTTCTCAGGCAGCCGCTTTCGGTCTGGGATTATTTTTTATTTTCCAGCGTATCTCAGCAGCAACAATTATTGCCAATCTGGCTGGGATACGCGACCTTAGTGCCCTGAAAAAGCTGGCGGCAGTTAACCGGGACCTGTTCATCCGTACCGCCTGTCTACTTACCATGACTAATATTTTTGTCGCCAAAGGCAGTAGTATGGGGGCCGATTTTCTCGCTGCTAACGCCATACTGTTTCAGCTGCAATACCTGATCGCCTATCTGTTTGACGGACTGGCCAATGCCGCAGCGGTTTTTGCCGGACAATTTACCGGCACTGGAGATAAAGACAGTTTTCTTCGTACCCGTAGCGTTACCCATATTCATCTATTTCTGCTCAGTGTCATTCTCCTTATCATATTAACCATCGGCAGAAATAGCTTGCCCTTTCTGTTTACTGATCTGGAGCCGGTGCTTGCCATTTGCCATAACTATTTCATCTATCTGCTACTATTTACCCTGACCATGCCCCTTGGTCTGGTTTATTACGGATTTTACGTTGGTGCTACCTTTGTGGGTCCAGTTCGCAACTCTCTGCTCATCGCTCTGCTTCTATTTATACCCGCTGAAATCTTCCTTATTCCACGTCTTCATAATCATGGTCTATGGATCGCATTTGTCCTCTTTTGTGCAGCCCGGAGCCTGATTCTGCTGGTCGGCTGGAAACAGCTTCTACGTCAAACGTTTGATCAACAAAATTCCTCGAAAAATGCAGTCCCGCAACCCGTTAGTATCAATTGAGAAATTGGAGTTTTGTAATGCTGAAATCGATTTTGCGCAAAATTCCAGAACTGATTCTGGTCATGCTAACAGCAAGTCTACTAACTTTTTTTCTAACCTGGCTTAGTCCCGGAGATCCTGCCCAAATTTTCTTTGAAGCTCATGGTATTTCCCCTTCTCAGAAAGCACTAGCTGAAAAACAGCACGAAATGGGACTCGACCGCCCCTTTATAGTCCAGTATGGCGACTGGCTTGGCGCTATAATACGCCTGGATGCCGGGGTCTCTTTACGCACAGGTGAAGCCGTTTCAGAAATGGTGAAACGACGCTTTCATATGACATTTGATTTAGCTGCAACAGCAATAGTTCTGATGTTCCTCTGTTCTTTCATTCTCGCCATTATTGCAACTTTAAAAACAGGTAAGTTACCTGATTATGTCATTCGTCTATTTTCGTTTGCCGGGGTTTCTATGCCCGATTTCTGGCTTGGTCTGCTATTAATTATGGCTTTTATTGTCCACCTAAACTGGTTCAAGTTAACAGACCCCTATGCTCCTTCAAGTATCATCTTACCTGCCATGACTCTGGCCATCCCCCTTATTGGTCGCTACAGCAGACAGATTCAAGCCGTCATCAGTGAAGAAATGAGTCAAGATTACATCATCGGTGCCCGTTCCCGCGGATGCCCGGAGTGGCAGATTATTATATTTCATGCTCTGCCTGGCACTCTGGGCGGACTAAGTACTTTATTTGGCCTTTCCTGTGCTCTATTGCTAGGTGGAACGATAATCGTTGAATCCATTTTCTCCTGGCCCGGCCTCGGCAGCATGGCAATTGAATCGATTACCTACCGCGATTACCCGGTTCTCCAAGCGTATGTCATGATCATGGTCTGCCTCTATGTCGGTTTTAACTTTGTCGCTGATGTTGTCGCCGAGTTACTCGACCCCCGTTTACGCCATGACGGGGGCAGAACATGAACCTTTTCAAACTCGACAAGAAACAACAGTTTCATCTGTCACTGTTATTGGCAACCATACTGGTTATCATCGCCCTGTGCGGCCCCTTGCTCGCGCCGCACGACCCTCTGGAAACCGACTTCATCCATATCCTCGAACCTCCAGGTTACGGTTACCCCTTAGGCACCGACCAAGTTGGCCGCTGCATCCTCTCGCGCCTTCTTTACGGAGCCAGAATATCTTTGGGTACGACCTTTGTAATGCTCAGCCTGATTTTCATTCTTGGCATCATTATCGGAACTACTGCCGCATTACGTTCTGGCCTGACCGATACCCTGATTATGCGCCTGGCTGATACCATTCTGGCTTTTCCTGATCTGGTCTTTGCTATCGCAGTGGTCGGCCTTCTCGGCCCAGGAATCATCAATACTATCTGCGCTCTGTCTATTATCTGGTGGACCAAATTTGCCCGTTTGTCACGCGTACTGGTCCGTAGCGCCCTGACCAGCGATGCCGTCGTCGCTGGTCGTATGGCAGGAGCAGGGAAGTTACGCCTGGTCGTTATTTATATCTTGCCAACGATTCTGCCGGCCTTGCTGACACAGCTTTGTCTCGACATCGGCAACATGATGCTGGCTCTCGCTGGTCTTTCCTTTCTGGGCTTGGGGGTTCAACCCCCAACACCTGAGTGGGGGAATATGCTTAGTGAAGGACGAGAATATCTGCAAAGTGCTCCGTGGCTTGTCCTTTACCCTGGCTTAGCAACATTTCTGGTAGTTGTCACTTTCAATATCCTTGGTGACGCCACGCGAAAATATCTTAATCCTAAAAAGTTTTAAGGAAACCTCATACGAAATTAATGAGTCAACAAAGGAGCTTGTATGCAAAAAACTAAACTGTCCTGCCTGATCTTAGGTCTGTTATTGACCATGCTGTCCCCCCTATACGCCAGCCAGCAAGACAAAACCGTTAATATGGCCATTTTTTGGCTTGATGCCGACATTGAACCAACCTCGGACTGGCACGGTTGGACCCTGACCCGCTGCGGCGTCGGAGAAAACCTGCTGCAGATTGATGAAAACCTCAAGTTCAAACCGGTCATTGCTGAAAAATGGGAGCAACCCGATGCCCTGACCACTATCTTTACCATCCGCAAGGGGGTTAGGTTTCAGAATGGCCGTCCTGCCGATGCTGCCGCCTGCAAAGCCTCCATCGAACGCGCCCTTAAAATTACGGATCGTAAAGATGCCCAGCTGCCCATTGACTCCATAAATGTTGATGGCGATCAACTGATCATCAAAACCAGCCACCCCTTCGCCACCCTCAATAATGTTCTAGCCGATCCGGTCTTTATTATCGTTGATACCGAAGCAGCAGAGAAGGATTCTGAAAGCTTCAGATTCAGACCTATCACTACCGGAGCTTTCATGGTTGAAAGTTTTTCTGCTGAAACAGGAATGACCCTTAAAAAAAATCCCTACTATTGGAAGGGTGATATCAAAATTGATACCGTTAATGTCAAGTACATTCCCGATGCCAGCACCCGCACCATGGCACTGCAGTCAGGTGAGCTTGATTTTGCCGCCCAGATCAGTCCCGCCGATCTAAAAGTCCTTGCCAAAGACGATAAACTCAACATTATCGAAGGACCTAACCTACGGGTATTTATTTCCCGTCTGAATTTTGACCATCCATGGATGAAGATTAAAGAATTCCGTCAGGCCATTCGCTACGCTATTCATAAGGACATTTTTGCCGAAAAGATCGCTAATGGTATTCCAGCCCGAGGCCCCTTTAATAAAACGCTCCCTTTCGGGCATGAAGGTGAAGACAGCTATCATTACGATGTGGATAAAGCCCGCCAACTCCTCGACTTGGTGGGCATTGTTGATGGCGACGGTGACGGCCTGCGCGAATATGAAGGAAAGAACATTACCCTAAAGTATATTTGCCTGACCAACCATGGAGCACGAGCTCGCAATATCGGCATTGCCATGCAATCCGAATTGAAGAAAATCGGCATCGCCATGGAGGTTGAACAACAGGAAAATTTTGCTGAAGCCGCTCAAAAAGGAGCCTTTGATTTCCTCTTTGAACGCTGGACATCGGCTCCAACCCTCGATCCCCAATATTTCATCGAATCTGGATTCAAAACTGGATCCCTGGCTAACTATGGCCATTACAGCAATCCGCAACTGGATGATCTACTCAATCAGTTAACCAGTATTACAGATCATTCAAAGCGTAATGAACTAGGCAAGCAAGGAGCTCAAATTCTTATGGAAGACCTGCCAGCTCTGTTCTATTTTTATGAAAAGGGGAATGTCGTACATAACAAACGTATCGGGGGTATTTATAAATTCATTTCTGACATCTATTACATTGATGATCGGCTGGAACTCAGCCATGACTGAACTGCTTGAATGTCAGAACCTGAGCATCGACTTCCCAGGTGGGATTAAAGCCATCGATGATCTCAATCTGACTCTTAAGAGCGGAGAAACACTTGGCATTGTCGGTGAAAGCGGATCGGGGAAAACAACCTTGATCCGCACCTTTATCAATCTACCTGCAGCCGGAGCCCGGCAAATTGCCGGAAAACTGTATTTTGCCGGGCAGGATACCAGTTTATTAAACGCTAACCAGTGGCGTTCCCTACGAGGAGCGCGCATTGCCATGATCTTTCAGAATCCAGGAGCAGCACTAAATCCGCTTCTTTCAATCGGGCATCAATTCGTAGCCACAATTCGTTACCATAAAGGGATAAGTCGAACTGAAGCCAAAACAATAGCCAGCCATGAGTTGAGCAGAATGAACCTTAAAGATTCTGAGCAAATTCTCAAAGCGCGTCCCTGGCAGCTCTCCGGAGGAATGAAACAGCGCGTAGCTATTGCCATGTCCCTGGCTTTAAACCCCGATATCATTCTGGCCGATGAGCCAACATCTGCCCTTGATGTCAATACTCAGGAAGCGATCATTGCCGAATTTCAACGCCGTCGCCAAGAGTTTGGTACCGCCATAATAATGGTCAGCCACAATATTTGTGCCTGTTCACGTATTGCCGATCGGCTACTGGTGATGAAAAATGGCAAGCAAATTGATCAGGATACGACTTTTAATATTCTCAACCGAAACATAGACAGTTATGCCGGTCAACTGCGCACGGCTATACCGTTATTGAAGGGACTTTAATGTGCAATCACACGAATTAATTCAGGTCAATAATATTAATATCTTCTTCAATAAACGTGGCAACCGCAACCTCCATGTTCTGAAAGATTTATCCATGACCATTAACCGCGGGGAGTGCGTTGGCCTCGTCGGTGCCAGTGGCTGTGGAAAATCAACGCTAGCCAGGCTGCTATGTCGCCTGCACCAACCCCAGAGTGGTCAGCTCCGGTTACATAAGCGCGATATTTTCAGTTTTCAGGAATGGGACTATTTTCAGCAAGTCCAAATGGTTTTCCAGGATCCTTTGGCCAGTTTTCCGGCCCGCATGAAAGTGGCAGCCTTCCTGCTCGAACCGTTCCGCAACTTTCAACGCCCCGAATTTAAACAGGGCCGCCAATTTGCTACGACCTTATTGACTCAGGTTGGTCTCGATGAAAGTTATCTTGACCGTTTTCCAAATCAACTCTCAGGCGGACAGCTACAGCGTATCGTCTTTGCCAGAGCCATTGGCCTTAATCCCGCGTTATTAATCTGTGATGAAGCAACATCAGCACTGGATGTTACTATTCAAGCCCAGATCGTTACTCTACTTTGCGATCTACAGCAACAGCATAGCTTTGGCTGCCTGTTCATCACTCATGACCTAGCTCTGGCCGAAAACTTATGTGATACCATTCATGTCATGGCTGACGGTACCATCGTTGAAACCCTTAGCCAGGGTTATATCCTTAAAGAAGCTCGTCATCCTGTAACATATAAAATGATTGAGGCCATCGAACTGCTGCATCAAAGGATGTCACCTGCAGCCTGATGGCCTCATTATAGGGTTGTTAGGAATTTACTTCGTTTGCAACCCACCTATCAAACCGCGAATCGAAGCTTGTAGATCGGCTGGTAACAAAATAGTCTTGGCATTTTCACTTTCAGCCGATTTCTGAATCGCCTTGATGTAACTTTCACCAAGCAGGTAGCCGATAGCAATTTCCTCATGCCCGGTACCTGCGGATTCCAGCACCAGTTGGAGCGCTGTTTTGGACGCTTCAGCCTGAACTTCTTTGGCTTTCGCGTCACGTTCTGCAGCAGCCAGACGGCCATCAGCCTCAAGAATTGCCGCTTCTTTATCACCTTCAGCACGGGTAACCGTAGCACGGCGTTGGCGCTCGGCAGCGGCCTGAGCTTCCATGGCCTGTTGCATGGTTGGCGAAGGGTTTATGTCCTGAATCTCAACACCACGCAGGTTAATCCCCCAATCAGCCAGGTCATCAGAAATACCAGCTTTCAGTTTCGCCTTGATCTGATCACGGGAACTCAAGGCATCATCAAGACGCATTTCACCAATGATGGAGCGCAATGTGGTCTGAACCAAATTCTGAATGGCCAGATGATAGTTTTCAATACCGTAAACCGCCTTTTCCGGCGAAAGAACATTGATGAAGGCAACAGCATTTACTGCCAGTACGGCATTATCCAGGGAAATACATTCCTGGCGCGCGGTATCAATGATTTGATCCTTGGTGCTGACCTTGTAAGCAACCGTATCAACATAGGGAATGATAATATTCAGACCAGGATTCAGGGTTTTCTGAAATTTACCCAGTCGTTGTACAACAAATTTTGAGCCCTGGGGAACCAGACGCACCCCTAAAGAAATGGTGACAATCACCAATATTGCAAACACAACCACAACCACTAAACCTGCCATAAAAACTCCTTCGTCATGTAAAACCATTCTCCAAAATGGCCAGTTATTTGAGCTCTGCCCCCCGATTCACTGTCGGTTCAACCAACAGAGCGTTCCCCAATACGTCTTTAACCATAACCGTATCACCAAGCCGCAGCGGTGATTGAGACAGGCAGGGCCAGGTATCGGTTCCTAATAAGGGCACACTGAAACGTACCTCACCGCGCTCACCCTGCCCGGTCGGCGCTTTAGTGATCAGACCACGCTCGCCGACCACAGCTTCACGTGATAAACCTGCCTTGGTCCTGTCCTTGGCCATGGGCCGAATCCATTTGAACCAGCCAAAGGCAAACAGAATGGAAAAGACGATCCAGACAAATAACGACCAGGTCAGATCCATATGTATGCCGATAAAAGAGAGCAGCCCCATCAGTAGCGCTGCCAGGCCAAACCAGAAGATGGTAAAAGATGGAATAAATATTTCTGCCAGGACCAGGACCATCCCGAACACCAGCCAATGCCAATAAAGTATCTGAAAATCCAAGTGAATGTCCTTTCTTCAGACAAGACAAAAAAACCGCTCTTCCGAAGAGAACGGAACAGCGGCTACATGCAGCACAGGATATGACTTATTCCTGTACAGCCTCCCCCGTTAGGGAAGTAACTTTAACATTGTCGAGGCTAATTGACCAGTCTGATTAACAAAACAGACTCATTCTCGTGTACAAAGTAATTCCTCTACCAACGCAAGGGACCGTGATAAAGCTCACAACGACGACGGCAGTGGCCATGGCGCTGCAAAGCGACCAGCCCCTCTTCCACCTCTGTCCACGATCTGCGGCAATAGATGGTTGGCAGACTGCGTTGTTTTGCCTGTTTTTTAATACTTTTTGCCATATTGTGACTCAGGTAATTCGTACAACATATGATCAGATCCGCCTTTTTCGGAATCGTTGCCAGGGCGCTTCGATGATTTCTGGCTGTCCAATGAACTATCTCCTTAGCACCCCACTCCTCTAACCGAGGAGCAAAAGAGTCAATTCGGTCTGCTCCCACAATCAACACAGTCATAAGTAATCTCCAAATACAATAATGGTCCGCCCTGTTAACAGGACGGACCACGCTCTCTTAAGCGGACATTTCACTTGCCAGCAACTTACACCAGGCTTCGATCCGCTCATCACTTAGGCCATCCTGATTGTCGGCGTCAAGAGGAAGGCCATTGAAATAATCATCTTCCAAAGCTTCCGAGGTCAGACACTCATAACCTTCAGCTGGCCACTTGCCGATCAGCTCAGCACCGGCAGCCCGAACTGCCGCCCCCAGCTTGCCCATAGCATCAACAAAGGTATCCGGATAACCCACCTGGTCTCCGAGTCCGAACAAGGCAACCTTTTTACCCGCCAGGGAGCTGCTTTCGAGTTCAGCAATGGCTCCTTCCCAGTCGTCCTGCAAATCACCTAGGCCCCAGGTCGAACTCCCCAGAATCAAGACATCGTAATCTTCAAAGGAATTGATCTCGGTTACAGCCTTTACCTCAGCCTGATCAAACATAAGACCAATTTTTTCTGCGGCTTGCTGCGTATTTCCTGTCGTACTGCCATATATGATTCCAATTTTCATCGTTGAACCTCCAATCGATTTTGATATCCGTTTTCATTTATACTCTCAACAGATGCTCCCGTCTGTGACATCCATCACAACTTCTCTAAAAAATTTCCGGTCTGTTAATGCTGTAAACAAGCATTCCGATGCGCAGAGAAAGTATGTCTTTAAGTGATACAACAGGTATTTATACAGTGAAAAATGCGGATAAACAGCTGAAGAAAAAAAGAAACGACTAAGAATCGAGCAGTATAGTTTTCAACGCAAAGACTCAGGAAGACTAGGCACCATTACAGCGGCATTCACAATCATCTTCGTCAAGCATACTCTCGAGCAGAGCAATGTCGGCAACTTGGACGATTCCACGCTGATAAGAGACCCCTCCCCTGCCGATCAGACGCTGCAGAGACCGGGTAAATGTTTCCCGGGCAATCCCAAGTTCCTGAGCCGTCATACCAACAGGGCGAACATCGATGTGGGCCGCATGACAGCTACTGTTGTTCAAGCTATTTCTGATTTTATGCAAAAGATAGGCAGCAACTTTGGTATCCGCCTTACAACAGCGTGACAGGGTACGCATTTCCCTTTCCTGTTCGACCTCGCACGCCATATGTTGAAGCAAATTCCGTTGAAATACCGCCTCGCCTGTTAATAGGTTGCGCACTTTTTCCCTAGGCCAGAAACAGATTTCCGTAGTCCCCGAACTGACCATCTCACCACCGCAGGTATGTCCGGTAATAAACGATGATAGAAAAAAGAAATCCCCTGCCCCCACTTTCCCCATAATGCACTCCTGACCGTCAGGAGCAGGATGGACCATGCGCATCTCACCCGAAATGATAAGAAATAGCCGTTCCGCCAGCTCGTCCTGGCCAACCCGGCCAAAACGCCCCTTCAACAGACGCAGACGTCCATTATCAGCAACCTCTCGCAAAATGGCGGGCGAAACACCTTGCATCAAAGGAGAACGGCACAAAGAAGTATAGATATGATCATTCATAACACTATGCTGCTTCCAACAGGGTTCGCGGCGAAGCGCCCGCGACCAACCGGGCCGTCACTTGACGCCGGTTATCGCAAAAATAACGATACAGCTTCAGGCTACGCGCTGGAGGACCATAGATTCGCCACAAGCAGCGACCTTCCCAGGTCGGGGCCTGACCATCAGCAAATCCGCGCACATCTTTTGCTGGATAGCCGAGGAAGAAACCGACCTCATCAGGTGATTCATAATGGCTGAAGCGATAAGTCAAATATTGCAGACTGCTTTCAAGACAATCAGGTGCAGGATAATTACACCTCTTCAGAAAAGACTGCATGGTCATGCCTTGCAGACGTTTTTCAAGCAGTTCATGCCGGTACAACAGCAACGATACGCCATCACTATCTTCACGCAGAACCGCAACAGACAAAACACTGCCTGCTAAAACCTCCAAACCATACTGACGCCACAACCTGAAGATGGAACGACCACAGGGCAACTCTCTATTGACGATGCGGATCAAATTTGCCGGTTTCGCCCCGGCAATAACTTCGGCGGCTGAAGCGACCAAAAATGTCTCAAGACATTCCCGAGGTGCGGGACAAAGACCAACGAGATCAACCCAGGTCAACTCACGCTCAACCGCTTCCTGCTTAAGCTTACAAATAGAACCCTCTGTTTGAGATCGGCAACAGCCGGAATTCTTATTATTCATCAATCCATCTCTTTAGGAAATTGAAAACCATTATCATGTTCTAAATAAACATTTAAGAAAAATCAAGATTTTTAACATTATAGATACAATACCACAGCTGCCCTTGTGAGTCTCCTCTACCTAGGCCAGGTCGGGGCTAAAAAGCAAGAGCAAGCTGGCAAAGAACTGATTCTGCAGTCTCTCCACTGCCGCCTTTGTTTATGGCGTAGTCATCATCCTGAGAGAGCTCTACAGCGATAGACAGCTCTGTTGTTATTTCATAATTCGCAGACACCAGCCAACGCTCTTCCGGTAAACCCAGAAACGCTGCTTCTCGCGTCCCTTGATACCCCAAGGCGACAGATGCCGCATGATCATTCACCATAAAACGGTAGGATACTTCAACATTCCACGTGGCTGGTTGGTCATTACTGTCCGCAAGATAATCATCATCCAATGCCGCCAGATACTCACCAACGAAAGAAAAATCCGCGATGCCGACAATAATACTCCCTGTTGCTCCGGCAGTATAATCTTCAACCGTATCCAAAGTTTCGGAAAAGCCCCCCGAGGCATTGAGGTTACTGATATATCCAGCGATTATATCTGCACTGAAAGAATCGCCAGCAAACTGATAACCAAGGGAGAGCCCCCAGGAATCGACCATATCATCGGCTTTTCCCGTTTTAGTGACATCGCTATTAAAGGCGAATATACTGCCGTGAAACCCCGCTCCGGAAAGATCAATCGTTACGGCCCCTTCCCTGACCTCCCCCAGTTCAAGGGTTAAAGGATCACTGATCATATTCGTCTCGAAGACCCCAAAAGGGACATATAACTTACCCGCGGTTATCTGGTAGTGAAGAGCTTCCAGGTTCCCCAGAGTGATACCACCTTCATCTACAAAAACCCCTTCCTCGCCATCTTCTTCCCATTTCAAGACGGCAAAGCCTGCGACCATGTCATTGAGCCCGGCCTCAATACCGATCTCGACATTGGTCAAATCAAGATCACTGGTCCGCGCGCCGTCATAATCATCGGTGTAGCTCGCTTCAACTTCGATAACACCTGAGATATCCACTCTGGACAACCATGTCGCTTCCATCTGTTGCTCCAGAGCACTGACCCGCTCCGCAATACTACTGTCTGCGGCACCTGCCATGTTTGCGAACAAAACAACCAACAAAACCCCACTCAAAACAACTGCCTTCATGTTTAATGACCTTTCTTCAACAAACTCATCTGGTTATTGTCAATATTTATGCCAGGCAAATTAGGCGATGTTCGCAAAGAAAACTGTGACAAGAATCACAAAGGTTAATTATTTTGATTTTCGTTTTCATTTTTATGGTGCTCGGTTCAGAATTAATATTTTACTGGCATTAAGCCTATCCATAAGGTATCTGTTGCAGTTACATAAATTGCATTTCCAAGAGAAGGACAAAATGATCACAGCAGGTAATTTTCATAAATTAAGAATCCTCCGAATCGACCATTCCGGAGCCTGGCTTGAAGCAGAAGACCAGGAGATTCTACTCCCACGTAAAGAATGTCCTGCGGAGATTGCTCCAGGGGTTGAAGTCGAGGTTTTTATTTATGTCGACCGTAATCAGCAGATACTGGCAACCCGCAAAAAACCAGTTGCCAAGGTCGGAGAATTTGCGCTGCTCCAAGTGACCAGCATTGGCCCTCATGGAGCTTTTCTTGATTGGGGAATAGGCAAGGACCTGTTGGCTCCATTTAACGAACAAACCCAAAAAATGCTTGAAGGGCGACGCTATCTGGTCCGCATTCTCCATGACAAACAGCAGCGCCCCATTGCCTCAAGTAAAATCGACAGATTTCTGCTTGCGGAAAATCATGACTTAACCCAGGGCGACGAAGTTGAAGTGATCATTTGGGCCTTTACTGACCTAGGGGCCAAAGTCATCATCAATAACACTTATGAAGGCCTGATTTACCAGACCGACCTGCCCCCCCATCTGAAAAAGGGCGACTTGATAACCGCGTATGTCGGTAGAGTTCGTGACGATGGCAAACTGGATGTAGTGCTGCATCGCACCGGCGCTGCCGGACGCGATGATGCCAGGGAAGTTCTTCTCGACGCACTCACCACATCCGGTTTTCTACCGCTCCATGATCAAAGCCCGCCGGAATTAATCCGCAGCCGCCTGGGCCTGAGCAAGAAGGCATTTAAAAAAGCGACCGGCATGCTCTATAAAGAAGGATTCATTGAACTGACACATCAGGGGATTAAGCTGCTGAAAAAATAACTCAGCGGGCGTCCAGTACCTTGGTAATTTCCACTGGCAATTCAGGCCGCCCTTTAGCATTCAGGGCGGTTCCAATCAAATTTGCCTTCAGGATCAATTTTTTTTCCGGCAACGAGTAAATGTCCTGGCGAAAGCTGAACCGTAATGGGGTAATCCGATCCATAATAAGTCCCACCATGAAACGATCACCACTGAGCAGCGAGCGCTTATAATCAATTTCAGCTTTAATAATAATCAGGTTGATGCCCCTGTTGAGAAAATCAGTAAACCCAAGGCCTAGAGACTTCAGGTATTCATGCCGACAATGTTCAAGATAGTTCAGATAAGCGGCATGGTTCACATGCTGGTTCATGTCGCATTCATAGTCACGAACGGCAAACTCCAGGACAAATGGGTAGTCTTTCATTTCGCTCTCCTTCGCTGAATCTCCCGGCATTCAGCCACAGGCTTGTCAGAAAAGCAACATTTCCGATCAGTGCAGGGAATTTTGCTTACGGTAAACTTACGGTAAAAAATAGTTCTTTATTCTTGACAGTAACAGTAGAGATTCTTATATTTTTCTATAAGGAGATTATCACTATGAAACTTTCTACAAAAAGTCGTTACGGAGTCCGGGCCATGTTTGATATGGCCTATCATGCAGGCAACCTTCCTGCCCAGATCAAAGATATCTCGCGGCGACAGAATATATCACCGCGCTATCTTGAGCAAATTTTTCAGGATCTTAAAAAGGCCGGACTGCTAAAGAGTCGGCGTGGTCCGCAAGGTGGATATACCTTGGCCAGGACAGCGGATAAGATTACTGTAAAAGAAGTTATCCTGGCTGCAGAAGGCGAACTGATGTTGGTGAACTGCATCAAGGGGCTACGCAAAGATGGAGAAGCGCCTCCGACCTGCGAGTTCGACAATCAGTGCCTGACCCAACACATCTGGGCTGAAGGAAGTCGGATTCTTGGTGATTATTTCGCTTCAATCACCCTTAAGGACCTGTGTGACCGCGGTCAGGAACTCGGCCTTGAAAAAGAGTTGGATCATCGCTTTATGTATTTTATCTAATCATGACTCTGGAACAGAAATATACCAGGCTTAAAGCGCTTCTCACGGAACTGGGACACGTTTCTGTTGCCTTTTCAGGTGGCGTCGATTCGACACTGTTACTAAAAATTGCCAGTGACACATTAGGATCAGACAAAGTTCTGGCATTAACGGCTGTTGCCCCGATCATCCCTGAATTTGAGATTGAGCAAAGCAAGAAACTGGCGCAAAGATTCGGGGTTGTCCATCGCCTGATAGCTAACCAAGCTCTGGATAACCCTGAATTTGTCAAAAACTCTCCCGATCGCTGCTATCATTGCAAGCGTGCCATCTTCTCCCGCTTTTTTGACGAGCTGAAACTGTTTGGTTTTTCTGTTCTCCTTGATGGAACCAACCTTGACGACATGACCGACTTTCGTCCAGGGCACAAGGCACTCAAAGAACTCGGCGTGCGCTCGCCGTTATTGGAAGCGGAGTTGACCAAGCAGGACATCAGGGATTTGAGTCAGCAGTTGGAATTGCCGACCTGGAATATGCAGCCCTTAGCCTGCCTAGCCTCCCGTTTTCCATACGGGACACCAATTACCCTGGATAAACTTGAGAAGATCGAACGTTGCGAAAACTGGTTGCGGGAGCGGTCTTTCCATAATTACCGGGTACGTTGCCACGATCGCCTGGCCCGCCTTGAAATTGACCCCGTGGATTTTCCACGCCTGCTGTCAGGCTTCTTGCGTGAGGAACTTGTCCAGGTTTTCAAGGAGTATGGCTTTGACTATGTCGCCCTCGACCTCCAGGGATTTCGCAGCGGCAGCATGAACGAAACTTTGGATAACGTCTGATCACTTTTTCTCCAGCAGTCCCAACACAATGAATCGCTTATCTTTTTCATCATAATATGGTAAAAGCACTGACAGTTCTTGCCTTACTTTAGCCGCAGGAGTGCTCATGCCAAGGAGTGGTGCTTTACTAGCAGTCTGTTTCGTCAGTGGCCTTTTGGGAGGGGTTGCGAAAAGCCTGTTGCTGTGGGCTTGTTCCAACTGGGGTGTTTTTTCCTTTATTAAAGTCAGCCTGTCCCAGCAATTATCCCTTACACATTTCTACCCAGCCATGTTCATTGGTGGCCTGTGGGGACTGTTTTATTTCCTGTTTGTCGGTACGCCCCGCCAGCGTCGTCACTGGATCCGTAAAGGCTTCTGGATTTCTCTGATACCATCATTGGTTGCTGTTTTCTACCTGTATCCATCTGTCTATCAACACGGTTACGGCGGGGTAAAACTTGGTTGGATGATGCCTGCAGTGATTATTATCGCTAACCTGTGCTGGGGATTCTTCACCGGATTCTTCACCCGTCTGCTCTGGGGACGCTGACATGCTGAAATCTGTCCTGCTGCTGATTGTCCTGTGCATTGGTTCGGCGGCGTTTGCCGGAGAACTGCAGGGACGGGTCGCGTGGGTTTATGATGGTGATACCATCGAAGTCAATAACATCGGTAAAGTCCGCCTTTTGGGAATCGATTCACCAGAATACAAAGATTCACCGCGCGATGATTTCTACCTGAAAAAGTTTCATATCCCCCGTCAGCATCTGCGCAAAATCGCCCAAGCTGCAAAGCGCTTCACGATTACCAATGCCAAAGGCAAAGTGGTCCGTGTGGAGCCGGGCAAAACCCGTTATGACAAGTATGGACGATTGCTTGCTTATGTCTATCTGCCTAATCGTCAACAACTGAATACGCTATTACTGCAACAAGGGCTGGCCACTGTTTTCAGGCGCTATGATTTCGCGCAGAAAAAAAGTTTCCTCGCCATAGAGCAGCAGGCCCAAAAAGCGAGAGTCGGCCTGTGGAATAAATAATCAAACCAGGAAAATATAATACTATCATGGAAAAATTGAGCCAGCTGCAGCATCTGATCGACCAGACGGTCTTTGGAATTGATCTGATACGTTTTATCTGTGCCTTCATTACAATCATTATCGCCCTGATCGCCAAAAAAGTGATCAGTCATTTGTGCACCAGAGCCTTCTTTAAGGCAGCCCGCAAAACCACCAGCAGTCTTGACGACAGTTTCGTGAAGAGTCTCAATAAACCTGCGGAGTTTCTGGTCGTCATCATTGGCCTGTACTGTGCGGTCACCATTTTACAACTGCCGAAAGAACCGACAAACCTTGACCTACTGGGTCATAACCTGATCAAGGGGCTCTTTGTTCTTAATATTGCCTGGCTCTGCTTTAATCTTGTTACTTTACTTGAACAATGGATGAACCTCTGGGCCAGGCGCACTGAATCTACTCTTGACGACCACCTGGTCCCTTTTATCCGCAAAAGCCTGAGGGTTTTTATTGTTGTTATCGCTTTACTGGTACTTATTCAAAATCTGGGTTATTCGATCTCTGGCCTGCTTGCATCACTCGGCCTTGGTGGACTGGCCGTAGCGCTGGCGGCCAAGGATAGTTTATCCAATATCTTCGGCTCTCTGATGATTATTCTCGACCGACCGTTCAGCATTGGCGACTGGATCCAGGCTGGCAACATGGAAGGAACCGTCGAGGAAATTGGTTTTCGTTCCACTCGGATTAGAACCTTTGCCAAGACACTGATAACAGTTCCAAACAGTGTCCTGATGAATATGTCGATCAATAATTACAGCCAGATGCCGAAACGACGCATCAAATTGAGTGTCGGTATCACCTATGCTTCGGCCCCCGCTCAGGTGCGTCAGGCGGTTAGCGCAATTCGTGAACTGTTACGCAACCATCCGGCTATTGACCAGGAATTTTTCCTGGTGAACTTCACCGATTTCGGTCCGTCTTCTCTTGATATTAGGGTTTATTGTTTTACGACCAGCACGGTCTGGGGGGAATATCTTGATGCGCGCGAGGATGTCTGCCTGAAGATCATGGATGAATTGCAGAAACTGGGTCTTGAAATCGCCTTTCCAAGCCAGACCCTGTACCTGCATGATATGGCCGAGAAACGCCAGAAAAGCGATGTTGTTGAATTCTGATCAGGACACCTGTTGCCCCGCTGTCAGATAGGCAAAAACCAGTTCTTCAAGTCCCATTTCTTCCGGTTTAACTTTGCGAAAGCGGTCAACAACATGTTCTTCTTCAATTTTGACTACTTTTTGACTTTCAGAAACAGGGACTGCTGCATCGGGTAACGACGCAGAAGCATCTGTTTGGGAGGCTGGTTCAGGAGCCGCACCAGGGGGAACATGTGTCGCCTTCTGAACACCGACAGCACCAGAAAGACCCGCCAGGGAAATTCCCAGGGCGACAATCCGCTCATCAAAGTCACCGTGAGTCAGGCTGCGCAGCATTCCTTTGTGCTGCTCTTTAGCCAGATCTTCAATAACCATTTCCAGATTGTCAACTTTCAGGATATCGGCATAAACGGTCTTTTTAGAGGCGATAATCGTACCACCATGGTAAAGCAGTGTGACAAGATTAGGATTTTTTGGTCCACTATCTTCAGTCTGAACGTGAAACCCTGCCCCCCGATAAGTCACATTATGATTAAAACCAATAATCATCTTCTCCCCCTGTTGTATTGTTCCTCGTCTTGGCCCCTTGCATAATATCACGCCCCTGTCCGCAACGCGGTCAGTTTAGCGCCTTATCAATCAGCTGTTCAACACTCAAATCACCCTTTTCTTCAGAACGTACCGGCAGCGGACCCTGCACCAGGGCGAAATCGACGGTTACCGGCTGATCAACGCGGGCGTGCCCTTTCAGGGTCTGACGCACGTCACCCTCAATCAGAATCTGCAGCTGGCGCAAATAGGAAAAGTTTTCATTCAAAGTATCAATCAAGCTATAGATTGTCAGCAGCTCGGACAGATTTCCACCGGGGTGAAAATCACTCAGGTGACGTGAAAAATCGACCCGCACCAGATCATTTTCGACCCCCACGCTCAAAATTTGCGTTTCCTTGGGCAGCACAGCGACAGCCTCTTGTTCTGGTCCGGCAACAAGCGCCTCAAGAAGTTCTTTGATACACATGGCTTCATCATTACACCCAGGAATTTCACGACTTTCCACGGCAAGTGCAGTTCCATCCGGAGACGCAAAATAAAGCTGGACCAAACGTGGCGGAAGCTGGGCGACAATAACCGGAGCAACCTGTTGCTCGACTTTATCATGATCCTGGACAAACCAGCTGAGGCCATAGCCCGCCAGAACCCCGATAATGACAACGCCAATCACACTCAAAAAAAAGTTTTTCATATTTACCCTATCTGTACCTGTTCGACCCTGGTCAGCTGTCTCCCCAGAAAGGCTCGTCCGACATTTTCAAAACGCGTCGGTACATCAGTAACATAAAAGGACCGCGATCCTCCATGTTCGGGATGAGTCAACCCCTGTTCCTCAAATAACTTCCAGACGGTCTTGGCTGTTTCTTCGGCAGAATCCACCAGCACAACGGTCGGCCCCAGAACTTTAGTCAAGGTCCGGCGTAACAATGGATAATGGGTACACCCTAAAACCAAGGTATCGATGCGCGCGGTTATTAATGGTTGCAGATATTCACAAGCAGTCAGCCGGGCAATTTCATGATCCGCCCACCCCTCCTCGGCCAGGGGGACAAACAATGGGCAAGCGACGGAAAAGATCTCCGCTTCGGGCAGCAGCTGCTTGATGGCTTCTGGATAACGACCACTATTGATAGTTCCTTCTGTACCTATGACACCGATGCGCCGGTTCATACTGGCTGCAGCCCGGCGGGCACCTGGTTCAATAACGCCGATAACCGGCAGGTTGAACCGTTCCCGTAGCAGGGGCAAAGCCACAGCAGAAGCTGTATTACAAGCAACAATCAGCAGTTTTACACCCTGATCAACCAGAAATTCAGCGGCTTCGATCGCGTAACGCTGCACCGTTCTGACACTTTTGGTGCCATACGGAACCCGCGCAGTATCGCCCAGATATATGAGATTTTCATTGGGCAACAACTTCGCGACTTCTTTAAACACGGTTAACCCGCCGACACCGGAATCAAAAATACCGATGGCACGATAACGCATAATACTCCATTCAGACACATGGTCATCGCTATAAATACAACCGCTTTAAAGCGTGATCTAACAGGGTGTCGAAAAAACAGGATTGAGGCAGCCGGGCAGCGTGGATATAGCAGCTGTCAAAACACTTCAAGGACTGCCATTAAGCCAGCCATCGTAGTTAAGCTCCCGAATAAAGTCAAGATTTACGGGCTTTTCAGACTTCCACCGTTTCCGACAATCTGCTACTATTCGCAACAACCGGTTATACAAGGAGAAACTATGAATTGGGAAACAATCAAAGAGTATCTTGATCCATTTCGCACCGATCAGATCATGATGAAACTGCAAGAGTGGAATGTCGGTGATTTATCAACCAACCCATGGTTCCTGGGCGGTTTTGCTGCTGCGATTCTGCTGACCTATTTTATTGGATGGCGGACAATTTCTGCATTTTTGACTGGCATTGGCGGCTTTGCCCTGGCCCTGTCATGGACGGTCAGCAAAGGAACCGGCACGGAAGGTATCGAGAACGGCGGCATCTATATCATTGTTGGTGGCGGAGCGATTGTCGTTGGTCTGTTTATCTATATCCTATTTATTAAAAGTGAGTGACCACCGGTCATTTCCCTTTCCCCCCTGGATATCTCATGAAAAAACGTGACATTCTGCTGATTATCGGCGGCCTGGCAATTCTGACATTTCTGTGGCTGGCTCCGGAAGAATCAACCCACCCGGTTCCTCGGGATGAGACCCATCTGCGCTTTTACGATATTGTCAAACAGGATGGCAAAAAGGCCGCGGAAAAGTTTTGCGAAGAATGCCACAACGACAGCGGCGTTCCCTTCCCGGCAGATCATCCACCGAAAGCCCGCTGCCTGTTCTGTCATAAGGTAAAATTCTGATACAGAATAAAACCCTTATTCTTTTCGATCAGCTTCAACATACCGGCTTATATTCCCCGGATATAAACCTCTTTAGCGGCGCTGCGCATGTGCTCGGCAAAGCTGTGCAGGACTTCAGGCAGGTAAGGCTCCATTGCCTGCCAACAGGGATCCATGGCATGACCGGGAACATACTGCTGCAGAACCCATAGCGGTGCTCCTTCAAGTAATCGGGCCATGTCTTCAATTTCAGCAAATCCGACCAAAGCCGGGATACAGGTGGTCCGAAATTCAACTTCGACATTGGCCTGTTTGAGCAGCTTTACGGTCTCGCTCAGTCCGTTAACGGCAAACGGTCGTTGATGTAATTCGTGATAACGGCCAGGGGCGGTTTTGATATCAACGGCAAAATAATCGACCAGTTCTTGATCAAGCAACTGCTCAACGACTTTGGGAGCCAAACCGTTGGTATCCAGTTTGACGTCGAGGTCTAAAGCCTTGAGCTGTGCTAAAAATGCCGGCAAACCCGGATCGATGGTCGGTTCTCCGCCCGATATAACGACCCCATCGACAAAACCTCTGCGTTTTTCCAGGTCTGCCAGCAACTCTTTAAGAGGAAAATCCGGAAAAGCTTCAGGGTCCTGAACCAGCCCACCGTTATGGCAGTAGGGACAACTCAGATTACAGCCTCCGGTGAAAAGCAGAGATGCGACCCGCCCTGGAAAGTCCAGCAGGCTGGTCCCCTGAAAACCTTTGATAGAAATTGTTTTCAGCGCTGTGACTCCCGAGGAGAAACAACATATTCAGAACGATCTTTGAATTCCTCTTTTTTCCCCTTGTTCCATTGCTGAACCGGGCGAAAAAAGCCACATACTCTTGAATACACTTCTGTTTTTGCGTCACATTTGGTTGCCATAAAATCTCCTTAACAATTATTAAACACGCGGTCAGGCCGCCTTTCCTTCCTGGTGGTGCGGGCAGGCAAAGTGCTCACCTGAAATATAGCCATGAACCGGACAGATCGTGAAGGTCGGGCTCAGGGTAAAATAGGGTAGATGAAAGTTTTCAGCGATCCTCTTAACCAGCAACCGGGCGCTACGCCAGTCCTCCAGGCGTTCCCCCAGGAAGCCATGGAAAACCGTGCCTCCGGTATAACGGGTCTGCAAGCCGTCCTGATGGGTCAGTGCCTCGTAGATATCTTCTGTAATGCCGACCGGCAGCTGAGTTGAGTTGGTATAGTAAGGCTCGTCGGTACCGGCGCTGATAATCTCTGGGTAGCGCTTGCGGTCACTGTTGGCCAGTCGGAAACTGGTTCCTTCAGCCGGAGTTGCCTCAAGGTTGAACAGATGCCCGGTTTCGTCCTGAAACACTTCTAGCTGAGTTCGCATGAAATCGAGAGTTTCCTGGGCCAGAACTTTGCCTTCCTCACTGTCAATCCCCTGGCCAATCAGGTTCAGACAGGCCTCATGCATCCCCAGCAGCCCGATAGTGGAAAAATGGTTATCCCAGTAGCTGCCACTGCGCTCCCGGATAGATCCAAGGTAAAACTTACTGTACGGATACAGACCATCATCAGTAAAACGCTCAAGCTGCTTGCGCTTAATTTCCAGCGATTGCTGTGCAAGCTTCATCAGGCTGCTGATCCGGGCAAAAAAGTCTTCCTTGCTGCCCGCCAGATACGCTGCGCGGGGCAGGTTCATGGTAACAACGCCAATAGACCCGGTCATCGGGTTAGACCCGAACAGACCACCTCCACGGCGTCGTAATTCACGGTTGTCCAGGCGCAGGCGGCAGCACATGGATCGGGCATCTTCTGGATCCATGTCAGAATTGACAAAGTTACTGAAGTATGGAATGCCGTACTTGGCCGTCATTTCCCAGACCGGCAGCAGACGGTCGCTTTCCCAGTCGAGGTCGCGGGTAATATTGTAGGTCGGAATCGGGAAGGAGAAGATCCGCCCCGAAGCGTCCCCCTGCATCATGACCTCACAGAAAGCACGATTGAGAAGGTCCATCTCTTTCTGGAATTCACCATAACAGCGATCTCTCAACTCGCCACCAATAACCACCGCCTCTTTAGCCATATTCCCCGGCACCATCATATCCATGGTGATGTTGGTAAAGGGGGTCTGAAAACCGACGCGGGTCGGGACGTTCATATTGAAAACGAATTCCTGCAACGACTGCTTGACCTCGTCATAGGTTAATTGGTCATAAGCAATAAAAGGCGCCAGAAGGGTATCAAAATTGGCGAAAGCCTGAGCCCCGGCAGCTTCCCCCTGCAGCGTATAAAAGAAATTGACCACCTGCCCCAGTGCGGTACGAAAATGCTTAGGCGGACCGCTCTGCACTTTTCCGTAGGCACCGGTAAAGCCTTTCAGGAGCAGGTCCTTAAGGTCCCAGCCACAGCAGTACACGGATAACAGGCCAAGATCATGGATGTGGAAATCGCCCTCACGGTGAGCATTGGCAATATCATCGGGATAGATCTTGTTCAACCAGTAATTACTGGTGATATTTGAGGCGATATGGTTATTGAGCCCCTGCAGCGAGTAGCCCATATTGGCATTTTCGTTAACACGCCAATCTTCGCGCACCAGGTAGGAATCGATAGCGTCAATCGACTGCTGCATGAATTCACGGGTACGGCGCATCGTCTCATGCTGTTTTCGGTAAAGAATAAAGGCTTTGGCCGTCTGGGCATGACCATTTTCGATCAATATTTTCTCAACCAGATCCTGGACATTCTCTACCGTGGGAGCCTGCCCCTCCTTATAGAGAACGTTCAGAATACCCGATACCTGACGGGAAATGTCTGCGGCCTTGTCAAAATCACGACCACCAACAGCTTCGACAGCTTTAATAATCGCTTTTTTTATTTTAGGTTCTTCAAAAGGAACAAGACGGCCGTCACGCTTGCGGATAAATTCTGGCATTCAAATACCCCTTCCTGCCATTCAATCTGGAGGCTTACAGATAGGTTGGATATATACTCATAACTATTTTTTTGTATCAACATTCAGACAAACAATGTCGCCAAGGGTAGCATAAGTTGACGGCACCCCCAAACTAAAAACACTACATCTAGTATTTTTCTCAAAACACAGAACTACATGTTGTCGACGACCTGTGAGTAACCTGTGGACAGAAAATGATAAGTCTCAGCAATTCATACATATTTCTGAGACAGAAAGAAGCCAGAGAAGGGATACTGCAAGCTCACCTAATCGGCAGGCTGAGAATTGGATTGAAAATGAGCGAAACGTTCCTCCAGCAGAGCAGTAAAGCGGCTGATGGCGGTACAGCGCTTGAGTTTACCCAAATCATGCTGACAGGAAGGATATGAAATAAAATTCAGTACGTCTTTCAGTTTCATCAACGCCTGCCGTTCACCGCAAAACTTATCCAGATAGGGCGAAACCAGGGCATTAACAAAAGCAAAGATCTCCCGGCGCATTTGCGGTTCCTCCACACGCTCTGGCTCCTGATGCCTGATGCGCCGAAACAGCAGAGGATCAGACAAAGCACCCCGTCCGAGCATCAAACCGGCCAACTCTGGCAGTTCCAACAGTTTCCACGCTATGCTGGGATCATTAATATCGCCGTTGGCGATAATCGGGATGCGGGTCTTCAGGACAACCTCAGCAGTCAGATCATGATCAGCATGACCGGCGTATTTTTGCACGACCGTCCGCGGGTGAAGAATCAGAAAATCGACACCACAATCGGCAAAAACCGGTAATAAGGAAAAGATCTGCTTAGGATCATCATACCCGGCCCGGCATTTGACCGAGAAACTGCCGTGAATGACCGCCCTTAACTGTTTAAGCAGGGCTGCCAGCGCAGCAGGGTCTTTTAACAATTCCCCTCCGGTTGCACCGCTGGTCATCCGACCATAGGGGCAGCCCAGGTTCAGGTTCAGATAACGACACCCGGCAGCTTCAACTCGTTGTGCCGCTTCTGCCAGCGCTTGAGACTGATTGCCGATCAACTGCACCACCAGGGGAACCCGTGTTGAGGCACTGGCAATATCGCTTAAATCAGCACGGTTCACACGCTTACGGGACTGTGAACTCACGCGCACAAATTCAGTAAATACGACATCCGGCTGATAATGGTCGATAAAACACTGACGCATGGCACTATTGGTCAGCCCCTGCATGGGTGCTAACATCAGCGGCCGATGACCTGGATTCCAGGGGCATTTCATTGACTATGCCTCCTTGATGACGCGTCGCAACAGCCCTTCAAGACCGTTGACCTTGATTTCATAAATTTCCAGCAACTGCTGCCCCAAACGCCCTTCCGGTAACTGGTTCTTCACCAGCCAGACAACATAAGGTTCGGGCAAATCAACCAGTAGACGACCAGCATACTTGCCATACGGCATGATTGTCAGCGCCAAACGCTTAAGATGTACAGGATCAGGAACGGCGGAAAGAGCCATAGTGCATATCCAGTGGGTACAATATATTCATGCTTATAAAATCCGTTGCCGCTTTTATCACAATCCGCTACGCTTGTCCTCAATTTAAAAAAGCCGGGACAGTTTCATGAAACGAAAAACTGTCCCGGCTTTGACAACGCATGTCGCTATCGTCGTCAGCGTCCCCTGAGAAAAAATCACTCCTTGACCGCAGTTATGACATAAACCGGATCGAAGGCCTCAAACATTTTATAATTGGAGTATGGTCGTGTTTTAGCGATATTGACCGTGACAACTTCAACCTGGTACCCGGCATTACCAAAGAATTCATTAGCAGCCGTCAGCGTATCAAGAGTGATCGCGTTCATGACAATACGCCCACCGGTCGCCAGTCGTGCATCGACGCCATTAAGAATTTCCCACAGAAAGCCACCACTACCGCCGATGAAAACCCGGTCAGGGTCGGGCAACTCCTCAAGACAGGCCGGGGCATCCCCTTCAATCAGCGTGACATTGCGGGTATTGAACTTCTGCAGATTTTCCTTAATAAACTGGCGGCATTCTTCATTACGCTCGATGGCAAAGATCCGTCCGTTGGGCAACAGATGATCAGCTTCTATACAGATCGATCCCGACCCGGCACCAACATCCCAGAGGCACATATCATGGCGCAGCTTCAGCTTAGCGAGAGTAATAACCCTGACCTCCTCTTTCGTGATCAGTTTTTTTACACTGACAAACTCATCATCGGGAATCCCCAATGTCGGAACATAAAGCGCGGCATCCTCTTCGTACTCCTTAATCAGGATCACGAGATTAAGCGGCGCGACATCCAGCGCCAACAATCCACGAATATCGGTCACGCGAATTTTTTCTTCTGCAGTCCCCAGATTTTCACAAACAAACGCTTTATAACCACTGCGTCTGCGACTTAACAGCTCACGCCCGATCTGTCCTGGTTTACTTGAGCTATCGGTCAGCACCACCGCTTTATCATTAGCGACAATCCGATCGACAACATCCTTGATCCCACGTTCATAAGTCGAGATAAAAACCGTATCGTCCCAGGGCTCTCTGATTTTTGCAAAAGCATATTGTACCGACGTCACGTTCGGCAGAAATTCAATAAGCTCATCGGGCAGATTGCGCAACAGGTAACGTCCGATTCCGAAAAACAACGGGTCTCCCGAAGCCAGGACCACCGCTCGGCAATCACAATCCTGAAGACGCGGAACCATGCCAACCATACTGTCATCATCGATGACAACTTTTTCCCCCTGGTAATCAGGAAAAAGTTCGAGCAAACGCTGAGTCCCGAACAGCAGCGTGCTCTGAGCTATCAGCTCAAGAGCCTGACGGGTAAATCCTTCATGTCCGGCAATTCCCGCTCCGATTACATGAATCGACTTCATGAGTTATCTCCATAGATAAAGTGATCTTCGGTTACAGCGCATGGTAACGCGATTTCCCTGAAAAGAAAACGGGAGCTTAGTTCAGCTAGCATTTTAGCCGTTTAATTTTTTCACCACCGAAACGCCATCAGCGTAATAATCGATAATATTATGGCACCCGTAATCCTGCTCAATATTGAACAGACTTGACAGCGGGGCCTGGATCGCATCGAGCAAAATCACCCGGTTGACGCCACCATGAGCTGCGATAACTATCTCTTCCCCCGCATGTGCAGCAATAATTCCGGCAACGACGGGAAGTATCCGATCGGCCAGGTCGCGCAACGCCTCTCCTCCTGGAGGAGCAACATTGACAATGTCCCGCAGCCGGGCCTGCCACAGCTCAGGGTAATTCTGCTCCAACTGCTGCCACGTCTGCCCTTCCCACTCGCCGATATGCAATTCACGCAAACCTGCCAGGAAAACCGGAGAAACCTGCTGCTGCTGAGCAACCAGATCAGCCAAATAGCGGCAACGTTGCAGATCGCTCGAATAAACCGCTGCCAACGCAACATCCTGCAAGCGTTCGGCAAGTGCGGCGGACTGTTGTTTGCCATAAGCAGTCAGGCTGACATCCCCCTGACCGTTGTAACGATGCGCCTCAAAACCTTCGACCTGCCCATGTCTGAGCAAATGAACGCGTGTCGGTCGCATCATCCTTCGTTCTCATCCAGATCATTGCCTACAGCCATGGCGTCCTCTATGCGCTCCCAGATATCATCACGCCCCTCTTTGGTCTGCGCCGAAAACAGGCTGAAGACATCCTTCCCAAGTCCTGTCTCCAAGGCAATCTGTTTAAGTTGCCGCTCCCGCTGCGAACGGTTGACTTTATCCAACTTGGTCACAACCGGGATTGTGGGCACACCAAATTCCTCAAGCCAGTCAAGCATCTGAATGTCTTCTTCACGCGGCACCCTGCGTATATCAAGAATAAAAACAACCGCCTTAAGATTTTCCCGCATCTCCAGGTAGGATCTGACCATGGGACCCCAGGCATTTTTCACCGCTACTGGAACCTTTGCAAACCCGTAACCCGGCAGGTCAACCAAGGTGAATTGCCCGTTAACCGCAAAAAAATTGAGCAGTTGTGTACGTCCCGGAGTTGAGGAGGTTCGCACCAGACTCTTGCGATTAAGCAGAACGTTGATCAACGAACTCTTACCCACATTACTGCGCCCAGCAAAAGCAATCTCCGGGCAGGTCGTTTCCGGGTACTGTCCCGGCTTGGTGGCACTTTTCACAAATTCAGCGGATATGATCTTCATAATAATTATTTCTTCAAAACCTCATAAGTGTGTCAATAAACGGATGAACAAACACCTAGGATAGCAGTCACAGTAATTACTGTCGACCAGTTACCGGCAATCTAAGACCGAAAAATAAAATATTAGTGATCTGAATCGCCGTGTTCTGTTAGTATTGTTATAGACTATATCAGAATCAGAATATTTACCCGACCATTCGATCGACATCAGGAAGCTTATACCAGCTCGTTGCACACCAAGGAGACAATAATGCTCAGCGAAAGACTCGTTACCGCGATTAATGACCAGATTCAATACGAAATCCACTCTGCATTCGTCTACAAGGCAATGCAGGCCTATTTTGAAATGGAAGATCTTCCCGGCATGGCCAACTGGATGAACGTTCAGTTTCAGGAAGAGATGGCCCATGCTGAAAAATTTTTTAATTTTGTCTGTGAAACCGGAAGCCGGGTTACTTTTCAAGAAATAGCTGCGCCACGCAATGAATATTCATCCCCCCTGGAGGTATTTCAGGCTGCCCTTGAGCATGAGCAATCAGTTACCTCCCGTATTAATAAGTTGATGGACATTGCGGTTGAGGAAAAAAACCATGCCGTTCAGATTTTCCTGCAGTGGTTCATCACTGAACAGATTGAGGAAGAAGCCAGCGCTGGCCAGATCATCACCAAACTGAAGCGTGTCAAAGATGATGGCCGCGGCCTGATGATGATTGATAATGAACTGGCGGCTCGAACCTTCACTCCTATTGCTACAGCTGAGTAATTAGCTGTTATTTTTGTACTTATGACGATTCATTACCAAGAGAAGGAGGAACAATCCCATGCTGAATGAAACTGAAATCAAAAAAGCGCTGGCCAGTTCAGTGCAAACCGAAAAAAATGCCATGAACTTTTACCAGTTGGCCGCTAAAGAAATGAAAAATGCTGATGCCATCAAAACCTTTGAGCTGCTTGCCCGTGAAGAACGTGAACACGCCAAACACTTCTTCGATAAGTGCATGTGCTCAGACCTTCTCCCTCCATTTGAAGAATTTATTGCAGCTCCTCCGGAAAAATCCAGTGACTGGTTATCCGACCTGGACAAAGCGCTGCTCGAAAATTTTGATGATCGTAAAGCCATGGAACTTGCAATGGACAAAGAGCAAAAACTGGCTGAAAGCTTGCGCGCAATGGCTGCCAAAGTTTCTGACCCTGAGGTCCGTGCGGTATTCGAAGAAAATGCCAAATCCACGGAAAATCATTACATTATTATTGAATCTGAATATGCCCGGCTAATGGGTATGGTTCACGAAACCGATATCGATACTTTCGTTCGTGAATAGTTCATCTCATGAATAAAAGGGGATCCGGCCTGACCGGATAACTCCGATTTTTTCCAAATGCCGGGCTTTAAAGTGAAGTCCGGCATTTTTTATGTCCTTGTCACCAATCACTTTTTGCAGCATGTGATTTCTGGTATTTCTGTATCCCCTTGCCTATCCTGATTCGGCATAAATTCATAAAAAATATGATAAATATTGACTCGAAACGGTACTTGCAACAGTATGGCCGATTGGTATTTTCCGGTCGCTTTACTGTCCGGTTTTCAAAATGGAGGTTTTCATGAAATTGCTTGCGTCGATCGTCACCGTTATCGACACTCTGAATACCGCTATCGGCAAAGGAGTATCCTGGTTAAGCGGAATTCTGGTTGTTGTCGTTTGCTATGACGTTTTCACCCGCTATTTTCTGCGTCACAGTAGTGTCGCCGTTCAGGAAATGGAATGGCATATCTTTGCAATTTTGTTTCTGATTGCCGCTGCCTATGCCCTGAAAGAGGATAGCCACGTCCGGGTTGATGTCTTCTATACGCACCTACCACCACGCGGCAAAGCCGCTATTAATTTTTTCGGCAGTGTCATTTTTCTGATTCCATTTGCTCTGTTGATTATCTGGACCAGCAAAGGTTTTGTCTCCATGAGTTATACAATTCAGGAAATCAGCCCCGATCCTGGAGGTCTTCCCTATCGTTTTCTGCTTAAAGCCATGGTCCCGACCGGTTTTATCCTGATCCTGTTGCAGGGGATCTCCCTGGCCCTCAGTTCATTCTGTATCATGATCGGCAGCCCCCTGAAAAATCAACGTTCCACCCCGGAGGACCAGCCTCATGCCTGAATATGTGTCTCTTGTTTTATTTGCAGTTGTCTTTGCCCTGTTATTACTGGGCTTTCCGGTCGCATTTACCCTGGGGGGGGTCTCTTTCATTTTTGGCTATTTTACCTTTGGTCTAAACTTTTTCCAGCTGCTTCCCCTGCGCATCTGGGGAACCATGACCAACTATGTTCTGATTGCCGTTCCGCTATTTGTCTTTATGGGACTGATGCTTGAAAAGTCAGGATTGGCCGAAGAGCTGCTGGAAACCATGGCCATGCTGTTCGGAAAGATACGTGGTGGGCTAGCTATTTCCGTAATCGTCGTTGGCGCGGTCCTGGCGGCTTCAACCGGCATAGTCGGCGCTACGGTTGTAACCATGGGGCTGTTGTCCTTGCCAACCATGGTCAAGCGAGGCTATTCCCCCGAGCTGTCTACCGGAACTATTTGCGCCGCCGGAACTTTGGGGCAGATCATCCCTCCAAGTATTGTCCTGGTGCTGCTTGGCAGTGTCATGAACATCTCCATCGGCGATATGTTCGTTGGCGCGATCATTCCCGGCCTCCTGATGGTTGCGCTTTACATTGTCTATATCATTATTGTCGCTGCAGTCCGCCCTGAATCTGCTCCGGCTATGCCACCAGAAGAACTGGCCGCCTTTCGTGCCAATGGTATGTATCGGCGCATTATCCGCGCTTTTCTACTGCCGTTCTTCCTTATCCTGGCTGTTCTTGGATCCATATTTGCCGGGATCGCCTCACCAACCGAGGCAGCTGCTGTTGGAGCATTCGGTGCAACACTTCTGACTATCTGGCAGAAAAAGTTTACCTACAAAACCCTCATTGAAGTGATGCGCGGCACAACAACCCTGACCTGCATGGTATTTATCCTGCTGGTTGGTGCGGCTGCCTTCGGTCTGGTTTTCCGTGGCATGGGAGGAGATCGTTACATCACTAGCCTGATTATGGATGCCGGGATTGAAGTTCACCATTTTCTCTTTATCGTTATGTTGGTTATTTTTATTGCCGGCTTTTTCATCGATTTTATCGAAATAACCTTCATTATAGTCCCCGTTGTTGCACCTATTTTCCAACAAATGGGTGTCAATCAACTGTGGCTGGGCATCCTCATCGCTCTCAACTTACAAACCTCTTTTTTAACCCCGCCCTTTGGATTCAGCTTGTTCTATCTTAAAGGGGTTGCACCGCCAACCATCACCACGGCCCATATTTATAAAGGCATCCTGCCCTTTATCGCGATTCAGATGATCTGTATCCTGATCGTTGTCTTCTGGCCCGATGCAGTCACCTGGCTTCCCAGGGCTATGTCCGGGCACTGATTTGAGATCGCGTTTAAACAAAAAATCCCCGCAGCGGTTTGCTACGGGGATTTTTTTCGTCCAACTCTTTTTCTTAGGCGAAAAGATTATGGTAGGCCACTTCAGATGCTTTTTGCCAGCCCTGGTATTCCTTCTGGAAAGCACTAAAACTATCGTAAACCTTCTTGCTCATAGGATCCTTGGCGACCAGTTCCTCAAGAACCTCATGGGAGTACTTACGTAACGTCTCTACGACATCCTTCGGGAATTGCTTTACCTGAACGCCTTCTTCCTTGATCATTTTGTTCAGATAACGGTTATTCTGGGCTTCCGCCTCACTAAGAGTCAACATATTGACGGCCATAGCAGCGTTACGAATAATCTCCTGCAGATCCTCAGGCAAAGAGTCAAAGGCAGCCTTATTGACAAACGCCTCAACAACAGAGCCCGGCTCATGCCAACCTGGAGCATAGTAGTACTTGGCAACCTTATAGAAGCCCATTTTATAGTCATTATAGGGACCGACCCATTCTGTCGCATCGATGACACCGCGCTCAAGGTTGGTGTAAATTTCACCGCCGGCAGAAAGGATTGCGCTCCCCCCTGCTTTTGCCAGGACTTTTCCACCCAGACCAGGAATCCGCATTTTCAACCCTTTGAAATCTTCGATGCTCTTGATTTCACGATTGAACCACCCACCCATCTGCACGCCGGTGTTGCCAGAGGGGAAAGGAATCAGGTTAAACTTACTGTAAACTTCTTCCCACAGCTTAAGACCGCCACCGCTATACAGCCAGGAATTCATTCCCTGAGCGTTTAATCCAAATGGTACCGCAGAGAAAAACTGTGCGGCAGGAGATTTACCTGCCCAGTAATAGGGAGAAGCATGGCCCATTTCCACCATACCGGCACTAACCGCTTCAAAGGCCTGTAACGGTGGAACCAGTTCGCCCCCACCGTAGACCTGTACTTTGAGCCGACCACCAGACATTTTAGTAATCATCTCGGCCAGCTTATCAGCGCCTTCTCCAAACAATGGAAAGTGTGGTGGCCAAGTGGTTACCATGCGCCAGTTATAGGTCTTTTCGGCCCGGACAATAGCCGGAGCACCAACAGTTGCCGCAGTTGCAGCTACCGCCGTCGCGGCAGAAGCCTTTTTCAAAAAATCGCGCCTGTTATTTGTTTCCATCGACAAGAATCCTCCCAGGGGAATTAAACGGTAGTGACTTAAGTACGCAAAAGTCCAAACAGAATATAACTCTGTTATGTTCCTTGTCAAATCCTCTCTGGCTGTCGACTAATATTCTTCGGAGGGAAACTCAACGATGAATGTCGCGCCACCACCTGGAGTCGGTTCAACCCAGGCACTGCCGCCGTAGACTCGTGCGATTTTGGCAACGCTCGCAAGACCGATACCGGTTCCGGCAATTTTACGGCTATCTTTCCCCCGGAAGAAGGGTTCAAAAATTGCCATTTTTTCTGCTGTACCTACGCCAGGCCCGTGATCTTTCACGCGATAACGGACACGACCATCAGCTTCTTCACCATCAACTTCTACCAGTGGATGCGTTTTCACTGCATATTTAATTGCATTTGCCAACAGATTACGAAACATATTGGCCACCAGCTCTTCTGGGATACGAATAGCTGGGAGGTCCGCAATCTTTACTTCGGCACTGCTTTCGATGACCTTGTCGGCAAGCTCAAAAAGCATTTCGTTAGCCACCAGAGTGACATCCACCGGGAATTCAGGCTGTTTGAGCTGCTCGACACGCGATAAAGTCAGCAAATCCTCAAGCAGATTGCGCATCTTTTCTGCAGTTTTCTTGATCTCCTGAATACTGATCTGGCCAATTTCATCAAGCTCGTCACTATAACGATCAATAAGTAGATCGGCAAAGCCGATAAGTGGTGTCAGAGGTGAACGTAGGTCATGGGATACCGTAGATACGAAAGCATCGAGTTCTTTGTTGGCCTGATGCAGACGCTTTTCAGTCTGTGTCCTTTCCGTTATATCGCGACAAACGGCCAGTTTTTGCGTAGTCGATGCCTTATCAGGATAGGGGGAATGAATCACTTCAAAAATTCTGTCTCCTCCTATAAACATTTTTTCCTGGCGCACTGCTTTGCCAGTCAGTACCACATCCATAGGACAATCTGGACAAACTCCCGGTTCATTGTAAATAGCTTCATGACAGTGTTTACCCGTAACATCGCCAAGCACTTCCACCATCGCCTGATTCACAAAAACAAGCTGATACTTGTCGTTACAGATATATACAGGGTCGGTCATACCATCGAGGACTGAACGCAGGGCAGCCTTTTCCTGTTCCAGTTCCGCCGTGCGCTTCACAACCGCTTTGCGCAGCAGATCTTCTTCCCGCTTAAATTGTGTAATTTCAACGAACGCTTCAATCCCCCCGATAACCACCCCATCGATATTGCGCAACAGATCAATATTTTTACTTACTGATATCACTTCACCGTTTTTGTGAAGAAAGGAGCAGGTTTGATTAATCACCGGGAAAGTGTCGCTATCTGAAAAAAGCCGACATCCAGCATGGCAGGGATCCCCCTGTAACAGCGAACAGTGTTTGCCAATAGCTTCCTGCGCCGTATAACCGGTAATCCGTTCCGCCTCTGCATTCCAGTAAACAATGTATTTTTCCGTATCGACCAGAAACAGTCCGGTTGGAATAGTCTGCAAGAGTTTTTCCAAAGGATATTTGTCAAGCAGTTGATGGAGAGCGACATTCATGGCAAAGACTCCAGACCTTCTGAGTTTGTGATATCCTATAAAACTATAACATCAATCTTCTGATATGCGTTAAAATCTTCAAATCATCCAGCTCTAGCTACGGTCACGACAGTTACCTTCTGCGCCCCTGCGGCCAGCAGAGTCTTGGTACAGGCCGCAACGGTGGCACCAGTGGTAAAGACATCATCAACCAGCAACACATGCTCACCACTCAACACCTCCTTGCACATGAACGCACGCAGAATATTCCGTTCACGGTCCGTAGCAGAAAGATTGTGCTGCGGCAAAGTCTGATGCTGTTTACGTAAAAGACGCTGGTTAACCGGGCAAGCCAGCATACGGCCTAATTCGCGGGCCAGAAGGCCTGCCTGGTTATAACTTCGTTGCCTCATTCCAGATACATGCAATGGTACAGGCACTATCAGGTCATAACGCTCCGCAGGAGGTAGAGCCCTCTTCATAAAGCAAGCTAATGATCGATCAAGATTAACACGCTTTTCGAATTTGAACTGGCGGATAGCCGTCTGCAGTGTACCCTGATACAGACCAGCACAATAGACCGCGACAAAAGCAGGGGACGTGCGTAAACAGCGGGGGCAGAGATGGGCGTGGCCGGAAACACCGGCAAAAGGCTGGCAACAAAGGACACAACGCGCCGCGGGCAACGGCCGGACAGCGTTGAGACAGGTTTGACACCAGGGCTCATTCCATCCGACCGGTAACGTTGCATGGCACAACGCACAGGCCGGGGGAAAGAGAAATTTGAACAGGCGGTTAAAATACCGCCGGAGTAGCTCAGTTAAAACGAAAATCCCCTCCTGCTTTTCGTTTATGACAAAACTATGAATGACTAATCAACGATGTGCCTGTCATAACTTCAGGCTTTTGCAGATTGAGCAGTTCCAGAACCGTCGGAGCCAAATCGGCAAGCATACCTTCGCGCACTTTTGCCTCTTTATGATCCGGGTCGACCAGAATAAAGGGAACCAGATTGCTGGTATGTGCCGTGTGAGGCTGACCATTGTCACCCATCATCTGCTCACAGTTGCCATGATCAGCGGTGATCAATAATTTCCCGCCAGCAGCCAGAACCCCGTCTACAACACGACCAAGACAGGTATCAACTGTTTGCACCGCCTGCACTGCGGCTTCGAGGATGCCGGTATGACCAACCATGTCACAGTTGGCAAAGTTGAGAATGATCACTTCATACTGCGCCGCGGCAATCCGCTTCAGTACTTCCTCAGTCACTTCCAGAGCACTCATAGCAGGCTTCTGGTCGTAAGTAGCAACGTCCTTTGGGGAAGGGATCAGCACCCGGTCTTCACCCGGCCAGGCGTGCTCAACACCTCCATTGAAAAAGAACGTAACGTGAGCATATTTTTCAGTTTCGGCAATACGCAGCTGTTTCAGACCCGCTTCAGCGACAACCTCGGCAAGAATTTTCGGGTAAGTTTCTGACGGAAACGCAACCGGCAGTCCGAACGTTTCATCATATTCGGTCAGGCAGACATAATCGGCAAGCCTGGCAACTTTTCTACGCTCAAAACCATCAAAGCTGTCAAAAACCAACGCCCTGGTGATTTCACGGGCTCGGTCAGCCCGAAAATTGAAGAAGATCACGACATCATCATCGTCAATCGTAGCCGCTGTTGTCCCGATCACGGTTGGTTCGACAAACTCATCGGTTTTGCCATCGCCATAAGCCACAGCAATCGCTTCTGCTGACGAAGCGGCCTGCAAACCGATGCCAGAGGTCATGCCCAGGTATGATTTTTCAACCCTGTCCCAGCGATTGTCACGATCCATAACCCAGTAACGACCAGAGACTGTTGCAACACGGCCAAGTCCGATATCAACCAGTTTTTCTTCGAGTTCCCGGAGAAAATCAACCCCGCTTTGCGGCGGCGTATCGCGACCATCAAGAAACGCATGGACACACACATCTTTCACACCGCAATCTTTAGCTAGCTGCACCAAGGCATAAAGGTGCTGATTATGCGAGTGAACCCCCCCATTGGACAACAAACCGAGTAAATGAAGCTTGGTTCCTCTGGCTGCCGCCTTTTCACAGGCACCTTTCAGCGTTGAATTTGAAAAAAATGAGCCATCTTCAATGGACAGGGAAATCCGACTTAAATCTTGATAGATGATACGGCCAGCTCCAATGTTGAGGTGACCGACTTCAGAATTCCCCATTTGACCATCAGGCAGACCGACGGCCTGCCCCGAAGCCTTAAGCAAACTATTGGGCCACTCGCTGCGCAACCGATCCATAACAGGCGTTTTCGCAATACAGGCAGCGTTAAAGTCACAGCTGGAGCGAACACCCCAGCCGTCAAGAATAACAAGAGCAACAGGCCCTTTTTTCATACTAATCCTCCCGGGCGCCATGCGGTATCATCTTCGGCTGTTCAACCATCTGGGCGTCCTCAATCTGTTTACGTTCAGGTAAACCCAGTGTATCCCACTTCTTGCATTCAGGGCAACGGCAGGACCATTCGGCGAAACGAGCACCGCATGAGTCACAGACAAAACCCAGCTTGAAGTGATTATCGATGCCAAGGGCTTTCTGATACTCACTGACCGCTTCAGTGATGTTGTTGCGACGCCGCTGTCCTTCAGCCAGAAGCAGGTGCAGCTTGGTAAATTCGATCCCGCGTGATTCGAGGTCAGTCAGTTGCTGCATTGCTTCATCAACCATTTCAAGACGCAGGTAGGTGCGACCGAGGTACAATCGCAGCAGGAGATCGTCGGGATCGGCCTGCATCTGGGCACGATAAAAGGCCAGCAGGGCCGACGGATCTTCAGCATGAATATAGAGCTCTTCCAGACGCGCCAGGAATATAGTCTTCTTAAGCGCCTTGTAACCATCCTGATAAACCTTGGCCGCTTCATTTTCACGACCGGACGTCCGGTAGGCATCCCCCAGGGTAACGCGGGCGGGAGTAAAACTGGCGTTATGCTTGATAATGTCCCGGCATACATCAATAGCGGCATCCACTTCACCATTTAGCAGCTGCTTTTGAGCCATTTCATAGCGCAACTGGTAAAGAATCTGCTTTTCCTGATCGCCCTTGGGACCGGAAGCAGCAGACTTCAGAATCCGTTTCTGCAACGCCAGGGCGTCATCAAGACTACCCAGCTCAATTTGAATATCACGCAACGCACGCATCGCCTTGCGGTTTTCACTGTCGTCAGCCAACAGCTCTTTATAAACCGCCATGGCCTCTTGCTGATGCCCAGCAGCTTCAAAAGTTTTTGCCAATTTAAACAGAACCTCGATCCCTTTCGGCTCCAATTTGCGCGCTTTTTGCAATAGAGCAATCCCTTCCTCCGGCTCTCCTTCCTGCAGGGCAACACTGGCCAGGGCCAGGTAGCCATCAACCCGCTGGGGATCACGATCAATGACCTTCTGCAACAGACTTTTGGCCTTTTTCAGATCACCTGACAGCAGACGGCCGACACCGTTGCGATATACCTGGGTAATCTCTTCGGATTTTTTCTTTGAACGCCCACGTTTCCAGCAGCGGAACGACATAACAAACGCGCTAAGCATATGGACGCCGGTACCGATCGCCAAACCGATCAGCAGGATACAGATCAGCATTAATGCTGTCGGCAGAGTAAAGCTCAGATCGCTGGTCAGAAAAACCGTCACATCACCCGGATTAATCCCCCAGAAAAATAGAAAAGCTGAAGCAAATGCAATAAATACCAATACAAACAGAGCAATGATGACCATAACCATCTCCAGACTGACCCGCTACCGGGTTCTCAGAAGTTACTTATTCACCGAACTTTTCGATTTCCACCTTACAGTCAATGCAATAGCGCGAAAAAGGACGAACTTCCATACGCCGCGGCGAAATTTCCTCTTCGCAACGGGCGCACAAACCATAAACCCCAAGCCGGATCCGCTCCAGGGCAGCATCAATATCACGCACCCGCCCGCGCTGGGTTTCACTCAGATTCATCAGGACTTCCTGATTATAACTGTTTGATGACATGTCTCCAATATCAGGGACGCCATCTTTACCCAGGGATTGGGATGCCTCGTAGGCTTTTTCAGCCTCCTGCAGGACCTCTTCCCGCATCTGCAACAGTTGAGCCTTAATCTCTGCAAGCTTTTCTGCGTCCATACGCTTTCCACATCCTCCTGCGGTTACTCATGATAAATATCAACGATTATGATAGGGTTCGTTTTTGATAATCGTACAACACCGGTAAAGTTGTTCGAGCAAAAAGATTCTCGCCATTTGGTGAGTAAAGGTCATGCGGGATAGACCAAGCAGGTAGCCTGCCCGGTTGCGAACCTCATCGGATAAGCCATAAGGACCTCCGATAATCAGTGTCCAGTCGCGCCCCCCCTGTATCATCTCCCGGTTCAGCATTTCAGCAAATTGTTCGGAACCTGGATTTTTACCTCTTTCATCCAGAGCAATAACAAACGAATGTTCGGGAATTTTGGCTAAAATCCTTTCCCCTTCGCGCCGCACCAGAATTGTCGAATCCCCCCGTTTCCCCCCTTTTTCCTCCTTCAGCTCAACGATGTCTGTAGGAAAATAACGTTGCAGGCGGTTGACAAAATCTGCGGCTGCTGTACGCTGCCACGCTTCGGTCAGCTTTCCGACACAAACAACGTGCAGCTTCATAAGGTTTTATTCTCCGGTATCTTCAAGCTCAACCTCGGGGGCTTCGCTCCAAAGGCCTTCGAGGTCATAAAAATCACGCACCGGGGTTTGAAAAATGTGGATCATGACATCACCGTAGTCGAGCAAAACCCACCGCCCCTGGTCCAGACCCTCAACAGCCAGTGGCAACAGTTGGTGTTGATGCTTTAATTCACCTTTAACGTGCTCGGCAAGGGCCTGAACCTGGCGGTCAGAACGCCCTGAGACAAGCAAAATATAGTCGGTCAGTGAAGAAAGTTCAGCAACCTCAAACAGTTTGAGATCAAAGCCCTTTTTATCCAGAGCATAATGTACTGCGGTAAGTGCTATTTCTTTGGCTTGCAAATTAGTATCCGTTCTAGGTTAAGTAAAGTCCGTGGGCTTTGATATATTCCACCACATTGTCGGGAACCAGGTCAGCGGCGGACCTGGTCTGCGCTAACTCGTGCCGGACGGCTGTCGATGAGATGTCACGGCAGGTGTGAGTCACCGGAATCAGTGAAAAGCCCGTATCACACTGCATTTTTTTGAAATCGGCATCATAACAGAAGCGATCCGCGATAGCAACCGGCAGAAAATCAACAATGCTCCCGACCACCCCTGGGCGCGCCGCGACAACAATATGGGCAAACTCAAACAAGCGGGCATAGTCCTTCCACAGGCTTATCTCCTGGAACGAGTCCAACCCCATAATAAAGTAGAATTCATGTTCGGGGTGACGCTGACTCAGCAATCGCAGTGTATCCACGGAGTAACTGACACCACCCCGTTCCCCTTCGATAGCACAGGCTTTAAAAGCGGGATTCCCAGCTATCGCAAGACGAACCATTGCCAACCGGTCAGCAAAGGACACCCCTTCGGCAAGTGATTTATGTGGAGGACGGCATGTCGGCACAAACCAGACTTCTTCCAGCTCACAGACGTGTAAAATTTCTTCTGCAATATGCAAATGCCCGTAGTGTATAGGGTTGAAAGTCCCCCCCAACAGCCCAACACGCACTCTCAGCTCCGCCGAGAGTGTAGATTAGAGATTTCAGATTTGAAATAAGCGCTTTTCATTGCCGTACCTGCCCATCGCCCAACACCACAAATTTCCGTGTCGTCAGATCCTCCAAACCCATGGGCCCGAAAGAATGTAACTTGGTCGTGGAGATACCGATTTCAGCACCTAAACCCAGCTGATTGCCATCGGAAAAACGTGACGAGGCATTGACCATCACCACGCTTGAATTGATTTCACGCACAAACCGTTGCGACAAAGCATAGTCATTCGTTACGATCACTTCAGTATGCAATGATCCGTAGAGTTGAATATGCTCTTTAGCCTCCGCATAGCCATCAACAATCCGCACCGCCAGAATCAGATCCAGATATTCCGCTCCCCAGTCGTCCTCGGTCGCTGCGACCATATCGGGCAGTATGGCGCGGCACTTTGCACAGCCCCTTAATTCCACTCCTGCACTACGCATTACCGTGGCAATCTGGGGTAGAAAGACAGAGGCAACGTCTTGGTGAATCAACAGCGTCTCCATGGCATTACACACCCCTGGCCGCTGCACCTTGGCGTTCATACAGATTTTCTCAGCCATATTCAGGTCAGCGGCTGCATCGACATAGGTATGGCAGACACCTTTATAATGCTTGATCACAGGAATGCGGGAATGTTCTGAAACAAAGCGGATCAGCCCTTCCCCCCCGCGCGGAATAATCAGATCAATATAGTCCTCGAGTTTAAGCAACTCAGTCACTGCGGTCCGATCACTGGTTGCAACCACCTGCAAGGCTGCCGCAGGAAGCCCCAGCTCGCTCATGGTCTGCTGCAGAATCTCACCGATGGCTCGGTTGGAATGCAAAGCTTCCGATCCACCCCGCAAAATTACTGCATTACCACTCTTCAGACATAAACCGGCAGCATCAGCCGTTACATTGGGGCGCGACTCGTAAATAATTCCGATAACCCCCAACGGAATCCGCTGGCGACCAACCTTGATCCCATTAGGGCGTAACCACATGCCGGTTACTTCTCCAACCGGATCGGGCAGAGCGGCAACTTCACGCAGCCCATCAGCCATACCCTTAATCCGCTCGGAATCCAGGGTCAGACGATCGACCATCGCAGGAGCCATACCATTGGCACGGGCGCGCTCAAGATCCTTCTGGTTTTCCCGCTGAAGTTTGCTCTCCGCAGCGACAAGAGCATCAGCCATGGCGATCAAGAGGTGATCCTTCACTCCCGAAGACAGATTTGCCATCACTCGGGCAGCCTGTTGCGCGGCCTGGGCACAAGCCAGCATTTCTTCATGCATCCCCATCAGTCAACCTCCTCTTCTTCTACGGTCAAAACCAGTTCATCGCGACCGATAACCTCATCACGGTATTTATACCCAAGAATTGTTTCGATTTCATGACACTGCTTACCCATGATCTGCAGAACTTCTGTCAGAGAATAACTGATCACACCCCGTGCAAACTCTTTCCCGTCCCGGTCGCACAGCCGTACGGCATCACCTCGCTCAAAGCCACCGTCGACCCCGCAGATTCCTGAAGGCAATAAACTTTTTCCACCCTTCAGCACGGCGCGCTGGCCACCTTCATCAATCAGCAACTTGCCACGCGGCTTTTTAGAGAACGCGATCCAGTGTTTTTTAGCGGTCAGCTTGGACTGCGCCGGCAGAATATAGGTACCCAGATCTTCCCCGTCAAAAACCCGTGCCAGCACATGCTTGCTGCGGCCGTTGACAATCAGGGTTCCAACCCCGCTTAAAGCCGCTTTTTTGGCGGCCTTCAACTTGGTACTCATACCACCGGTACCGAGATTGCCGCTCGAACCACCGCCCAGAGCCTCAATAGCCGGAGTAATCCGCTCCACCACCGGGATCAGCTCAGCCTCGGGATTTTCATGGGGGTCCTGATTATACAAACCATCGACATCCGACAGAATAATAAGCAGATCTGCTTCCACCAGATTGGTCACCAGCGCCGACAGATTATCATTATCACCAAAACGGATTTCCTCAACAACGACAGTATCATTCTCATTGACAATCGGTGTAACGCCGTACTCAAGCAGTGTCATAACCGTATTACGCGCATTCAGATAACGGCGCCGGTTGGAAAGATCATCACGAGTCAGCAAAACCTGGGCAACATTATAATTATGAGAGTGAAAGGTCTCGCGATAGCCACGGATTATTTTTGTCTGACCGATGGCCGCTGCAGCCTGCTTCTGAGGAATGGTCTGAGGCCTGCCACTGATGCCAAGCTCGCCTTTCCCGGCAGCAACAGCTCCAGAAGACACCACAACAACCTCAAGCCCGCGATCAAGCAGGTGGCAAATATCCGCGGATAAGGCATCAATCCGGTCATTTTCCAAACCAGCCGCATTAGAGATAACACCACTGCCAATCTTGACAACGACCCTTTTCACATGTGACAGCAAAGCCCGGCGCATTAACCCCTGAGAGGCAAAATCATAAGGTAGAGTCATAAATTATTCCGCATCAGCATCACGGAGTCGGTCAAGACGCCGGCCAACCTCATGTACCAGTTCCTTCAGCCCTTCACCGGTCGCTGCCGAAATTTCACAGACCGTGAAGCCCTGATCAGTAAATTTACTTTTTATCTCCCGAGCGGCTTCTCGCACTTCAGGAATATCAATTTTGGTCAGAACCACCAGTTGAGGCTTAGCCGCCAGATCAGCATCATACTGTTGTAATTCCTGATTGATCATCAAGAAATTTTCAAAGGGATCCCCTTTTTGCAGATAGGATAAATCCACCAGATGCAAAAACAGGTCAGTCCGCTCTACGTGGCGCAGAAACCGGGTTCCCAGCCCCTGACCGTCACTGGCTCCCGATATAAGACCTGGGATATCGGCAAACACCATGGTTTTAAAACTGCCATAGCGCACCACCCCCAGGTTCGGGACCAGCGTCGTAAAAGGATAATCAGCGATCTTCGGTTTGGCCGCTGAAACTGCTGAAATCAGGGTCGACTTGCCGGCATTAGGCAGACCAACCAAGCCGACATCGGCCAGTAGCTTCAGCTCCAGACGTAAGGTTTTCTCGGCACCGGCAATCCCGGGCTGAGCATAACGCGGAGCCCGGTTGGTGCTGGTTGTGAAGCGGGCATTGCCGCGCCCCCCCTGGCCACCCTCAAGGAACAGTAAAGGCTCACCAGCTTCCGTCAGATCGGCCAGCAGCTCATCGGTTTCATCATCATAAACCAGAGTTCCGGCCGGCACCCGCAATTCCAGCGACTCCCCCCCCTTGCCATGCATATTTTTTCCCATACCGGGAGCACCATTACCTGCTTTAAGGTGGTGCATATAACGATAGTCAAGCAGCGTTGACAGGGCTTCATCAACAACAAAGTAGACATTCCCCCCCTTGCCGCCGTCACCCCCGTCAGGGCCACCTTTGGGAACAAACTTTTCGCGCCGGAAAGACACACAGCCACGGCCGCCATCCCCCGCTTTTACCTCAATTTTGACCTGATCAACGAACTTCATTGTTTTTCTTTCAATCTGGTTAAAGATGACGATATCGAGTCATACAGACTCCGATCATCTGAGCCTAACCTGAACCGTCTGTATTTTTCAATCAGATGCGGTGAAAATTAAATCTGGACGACCTGTTTACTCCAGTAATGCTCGCGGACGGGCTAAGAACTTCTCCTCTTGAGCAAACAGCATAACCACAAAAGTAAAAACCCGGTCACTGAATTTTCAGCACCGGGCTTTTATGAATGTTACGGACAACAGAAAATCAGGCAGCGTAAACACTGATTTGCTTGCGTCCCTTAGCCTTGGTTTCAAACTTGACAACACCATCGACTAATGCAAACAAAGTGTAATCTTTTCCACAACCAACATTGTTGCCTGGATGAAAAGTGGTACCACGCTGACGGACCAAGATGGATCCGGCAGTCACTTCCTGACCACCAAACCGCTTAACTCCGAGGCGCTTACCAACGCTGTCACGTCCGTTCCTGGAACTACCGGCAGCTTTCTTATGAGCCATGAGTCGCCTCCTTAAGCTTCAATTGCCGCGACTTTGAGTCGGGTAATAGGTTGACGGTGGCCGTTTTTTTTACGATTACCTGAACGCCGCTTGGATTTGAAGACGAGAATTTTCTTGTCTTTTTCCTGAGCAACGATCTGTGCTTTAACCTTAGCACCTGGTACGAGAGGTGTTCCGATTTTAACCTCTGCGCCACCGACCATGAGGACTTGATCGAGCTCGACAGTGTCACCCACTGCTCCGTCGATCATTTCGACCTTAAACAGGTCGCCTTCGGAAACTTTATACTGTTTTCCTCCGGTCTTGATCACCGCATACATCGTTTCTATCTCCTATCAAAATAGTTCTTCAGCAACGCAGACATTGCGTTGCAAACGCGCACTGTATCTGGATCTCTTTTCACTGTCAAGCGATTTTCCTGAACTGCTTGTCAGCGCTGCAAGCGGCCGAGTAACTTCTGAAAATGATCCGCAGCCTGTTCATCCTTTTTAGCTTTAATCTGCATGCGTCGCACCGCCGAACTTAAAGAGGAAATATCGCGCCCCAGGCGCAGACTCAAATTGGTCAGAGTATCACACCCCGTATACTGATAAAGCCAGGCCAGATAGGCCCGCGCCTGCGCACAATCTCTGCGCTTTCCAGGCGCGACCAGTTCGTCCTCAGTCAGCCTAAAACGTTCCAGAACCTCCCTGAAAACCCGTTCTGCGCCAATTTTGGGCTGGTACTTCTGACGCGACAACTTCAGGGCAAGACGAACATATTCCTTATTTCCAAGTATCCTTGGATCATCAGTGCCGCCACAGAAACAATCGACCCCGTCGCCAGTCATGGCTCCTTCATTGACATAGGAATGAAACTTCATCAGGGTGCGAATCCCACTTTCACCAATATGCGCCAACACGACATCACGATAGAGCCAGACGACCTGTTCGCGGCCACAATAGGCACGATGACTGGTCCAGGGATAGCGCATTGGATCGCCACCGGTGCCACGCTCTACCGGAGCCAGATGCAGCGACCTGACCAATGGCAACAGATATGTCTCGCAATCGATCAGAATCGCTTTATAACGGCCCTGAAAAAGGTGTCCATGCTGCTGGTGCCGCGAATTGAACCAACTGGTGTAACGAAATCCCAACTGCTGCATGATCTTGGAAAGCGGTTCTTTATCAACCTCAACCACCAGGCGGACTGCGTTCTCCATGAGACAATAGGCGTGGATTTTGTGGTCGAACTTCTCACACCCTTCCTGCAGCAACAGAAGCAATCTGGTCGCATCAACATCGTCAGTAATAATTTTGCGCTCTCCGTTACTCTGTAAAAAAACATGATATACAGCTCCAGGAAAATGTAGGCGAGGTTTCCGTGCCATTGCGTCTCCTATCCTTCCGATATAAGAATAACAAGCCTGCCCCCTCTTATAGGCGATGCTAGCAGAGCTTTTCCATATTGCAATCCCCAAAGCAAAAGAATCACGCGAGACCACAAAAAATTGCCATCACCACCAAACAAAAAAAAGGACGACAGTAGCCGTCCTTTTTTATAATTAAAAAGATAAAACACCCTCGGCTGCTCAGCCAACAGCGATCTCAAACTGTTCAATATGAAACCCCGGCCGCGAATTGATGGTTACCGAACGGCCATAAGTCTTTTCTACCTCATCCAGCCCGTGGCGCTCTTCATCGAGCAAAAGACCGGCTATTTCCGGATGAGCCAGCAAGGTCACATGGCCGGCCGGTAGATCGGCCATCTCCCGGTGCAACTCCCGCAGGATTTCGTAAATAACGGTCAACTTGCCTTTAACGTACCCCTTCCCCTCACAGTAGGGGCACGGCTCACACAGGGTGCGGCCGATACTTTCGCGCACCCGTTTGCGGGTCATTTCTACCAGACCAAGTTCGGATATTTTCAGGATATTGGTCTTGTTTTTGTCATTCTTGAGCGCTTCTTCAAGGGCCGCATGAACTTTTTCGCGATGAGCTTCTTTCTCCATATCGATAAAATCGATAATAATCAGCCCACCGATATTGCGCAAACGCAACTGAAAAGCGATCTCTTTGACCGCTTCAAGATTGGTTTTAAGAATCGTATCTTCAAGATTATGCTTGCCGACATAGCGCCCGGTATTGACATCGATCGCCGTCAGCGCCTCGGTCTGCTCGATTATAATGGACCCGCCACTCTTCAGCCAGACCTTACGCCCCAGAGCCCGGGAGATTTCAACCTCAAGACCATAGGCATCGAAAATCGGTTCTTCGCCATGGTAGAGATCGATGGCGTAATTAAGGCGCGGCATGAAGGTTCTGAGAAAACGTACAATCTTGTTGTATTCTTCAACATTATCAACCACGATCTTGCTGACATCCTCGGTCAGAATATCGCGCAGCACCTTGCTGGTCACATCCAGATCTGAATGGATCAGGGCCGGAGCCTTAACCTGATCAAGGCCACGACTCAGATTGTCCCACAGCCCAACCAGAAATTCCATATCGTGACGTAAGTCTTCCTTACTCTTTCCTTCCGAAACGGTCCGCACAATAAAACCGGTTTCCGGCTCACGGATTTCTTCAACAATCTGCCGCAGGCGCTCGCGCTCTTCTTCGGTTTCAATACGCCGCGAGATCCCGACATGATCGACCGTCGGCATATAGACAAGATGACGCCCCGGCAGTGAGATATGTGACGTGATGCGTGCCCCCTTGGTGCCGATCGGTTCTTTGGAAATCTGCACCAGCAGTTCCTGCCCTTCTTTCAACAGATCTTCGATCGGTGGCAGATGCGGTGGTTCCGGCTCAGCAGCTGGATCAAGCAGCTGCTCTTCGCCATCGATATGGCGTTCAAACTGCTCCATTTCATCGAGAACGTCTGCGACATACAGAAACGCCGCTTTTTCCAGTCCGATGTCAACAAATGCGGCCTGCATTCCCGGCAAAACCCGTATAACTTTCCCTTTATAGATATTACCAACGATCCCCCGCTCGCGATCGCGCTCAATATAGAGCTCTGCGATATGGCCGCCTTCCAGCAAGGCCACACGAGTCTCATGGGAGGTGGTACTGATGACCAGCTCCTTTGCCATAAACCTGCTCCTGTTACATCTATAATTTAAATAATGAGAAATTTTTCTTTGATGGCGAGAAGCATCACTCCTTGCCATTGACTACGGCACATAAGCCCGGCAACGGCGACGACAGAAACAAAACCTGCCATTGTCCCCCCCCCTGTCACTGGCGCTTATGCCAACAGCCGGAAGAGCCTAAGAAACACATAATGAAAACACATTGTACTTTCCGGCTGGCAATTTGCCAACCGAAATAGTATTCAGCAGTCGTCAGAGGACAATACCCGTTTTGCGTACATTCATTCTACGCACCGTTTCAACATCAGTCTCCAGAAGATAGGCAGCGATCAGCAATGGACTCCCCTTGACCAACTCCAGAAGCAGCTCCCCATCCTCAAGCTGCATACTGAGAACATCTGAGCGCAGATCGATCTTTTCTTCCTTATTTTTTTTCTTCCTGGTCGTCAGCACCTCAGATGCGCCCATAAAAGCCGCCATGCGCTCTGGTAATGGACCCGTAGCAACGCCATCCACAGAAATCCGATAATAACTGGCCTTGACCGCCGCCGAGGGAGAAGGGGATTTCCAGGGAATTTGTTCAGCACTAAGCACTTTAAAACCTTCGGGCAGCTGCTCATTAAGAGCAGTAACCAGAGTGCCGAGAGCGACAGGATAATGCAGCTCCATATCAATCAACTCAGCTTCACTGGCCACCCCCATCGGCAATGCTTCAAGAAATGAGATCTTAGGTACGGGATGAAAGCCCTGGGAAAAACGCACCGGCAGATCCGCCCTGCGCACGGCCCGATGGAACATTTTCAGATATTCCAAGTGAGCAACCATACGACCGCGCCCCAGCTTGCTGACCACCAGACGCACCCGGGTCAACTCTTGCGCTTTAGCAATTCCATCGTTTTGAGCTGGGAGAGTTGGTGCCTTGAGATCACAGGATGTGACCGTCCTCACCTTCAGCTTATCGAAGTCACAGACACCGCAACCATGACACTGTCCACCCCGACAATCAATAGTGGCCGCTTCGGCAAGTGCCTTGCGCCATTCAGAGCGGAAGAAATCTTTCGGCAGACCACAATCGATATGATCCCAGGGCAGAATCTCCTCGACATCACGCTCCCTGAGATACCACACAGGGTCGATACCGCAGTCGGAAAAAGCCTGTTGCCAGAGGGCGAAATTGAAATGCTCACGCCAGCCATCAAAGCGGCAGCCCAAAGCCACTGCGCGCTTAAGAACTGCCCCCAGGCGACGGTCCCCGCGGGCAAAGACACCTTCCATAAAGGACTGTTCAGCCTCATGATATTTAAAGCGCAGCTTCTTTTTGCGCAATCCATCACGCAACAGAAGCTGACGCCGATGGGTTTCTTCCATTGAAATCTGGGCCTGCCACTGAAATGGCGTATGGGGCTTGGGTACGAAGGTCGAGACAGCAACATTGACATCATTGCCACCAGTCCCTCTGCCGCTGTACTTTACCTTGGAAGCAAGGTCGATAATCGCCTCAAGATCAGCATCCTCTTCGGTCGGTAACCCCATCATAAAGTAGAGCTTAATCAGGCGCCAGCCGAGCCGATACGCATTGCCGGTTGTTTCCAGCAAGTCCTCGGCACTAATCCCTTTATTTATGACCTTGCGCAGCCGTTCACTCCCCGCTTCGGGTGCCAGAGTAAAACCGGTTTTGCGCACCTTTTTAACCTCTTCCATCAATTCGGGCGTCAGAGAACCGACCCGCAGACTCGGCAACGATACCGCAACCCGATCATCGGCGTGCTCAGTCATCAATTCTTTCAGCAACGGCTCAATACAGGTGTAATCACCGGTCGACAAAGAGAGCAGTGAAACCTCCTCAAAACCCGAGTTGGTCAAAGCAGCATTAACAAGCGAACGAATCGTCTCTGGTGACCGCTCCCGCACCGGACGGTAAACATATCCCGCCTGACAGAAACGACAGCCACGCGTACAACCCCGGGCAATTTCCATCGCCACCCGGTTATGCACCGTATCCATAAACGGAATCAAAGGTCGGGTCGGAAACGGAGCGCTTTCCAGATCCTCCAGGAAACGCCGTCTCACTGTCCGGCGCTCACCATGACAGGGCTCAATCTTTGCAACCCGACCGTCAGCGGAGTAACTGACAGAAAAAAAGGAAGGGACATAAAACCCTTCACAGGCAGCCAAAGCCTCCAGCAACTGCAGCTTAGCCCACCCCTCCCGCTTTGCCTGCGAACACAGGGACACCAGTTCGACAACCGCCTCTTCTCCATCGCCGATCAAAGCAACATCAATAAAATCACTTAAGGGTTCAGGATTATAGGCACAGGGCCCACCGACAACGACCAGAGGGTGATCCTCACTACGTTCCGCACGCAGCAACGGGATGCCGCCAAGCTCCATCATCATCAGCAGGTTGGTGTAACTCAATTCGTACTGCAAGGTAAATCCGACAATATCAAAGGTGCCCAGAGGCCGGGTTGTTTCTAGTGAGCACAGCAGTTGACCATCATTGCGCAAACGCTCTTCCATGTCGGGCCAGGGAGCATAAACCCGCTCCGCCGCAACGCGCTGGAGTCCATTCAAAATATTGTACAATATCGGAAACCCGATATGACTCATGCCAACTTCGTAAACATCCGGAAACGCCAACGCCATCCGGATATCAACGGCCCCATCCGGCTTGACAATACTCCCCAACTCCCCACCCAGATAACGAGAAGGGCGGCTCACCTGAGTCAGCGCAGACGCATAATATTTTTCTGACATAAAAATCCGTATTTTATTTAAGTATGTTGCTGTAAAAAACAACCATCAAGAAACACAACCAAAGACACGTCCCATAAGCAGACGAAAGGGGCTCAACCTAGCATCGTTAACAGTCTAAAACAAGGATCATTATGACATGTTTGCCAATCTGGGCACTACCCCTTGCCACACCATAAATCAGCATCATAAAACTGTTCACGTAATCGTTCTTCAGGGTATTGCTGATAAAACTGAACTTTTGAAAAATCATACTGGTAATCTTGCAAATATACACTGACAACCTTGTAAGCCTCTGTGATCCGGCGAATATCGTCATTATCCGCCGCAGCACCATGATCAGGATGATGTAACTTCACCAGAGTCCGATAGCGCTCCTTAACATCCCTGGCCGTCATTTTTTGGGTCAGCCCCAACTCGCGGATCGCCGCTTCCAGTTCCTGAAATCGCATAATCACCGCCTAAACAATATTAAAATAAAGGTAAACAACCAATACACTATCACAGTTCGCCAAAATGCAGACACAGCATTTGCCCCAGTTATTGCAAAGGCATTAAATATAAACAACGGACAGTAAGCTGCCTGACTTCTTATGCTCTCACTGACATTGACAGCTGAGGAACTTTCAGCATAGGATACCGCTTTTCAAGACTCCAGGGGGGTTTAGCATGGCACGCCAGAAGACCATTTACACCTGCCAGAACTGTGGCTTTCAAAGCCCGAAATGGATGGGCCGCTGCTCGGACTGCCAACAATGGAATAGCTTTGTTGAAGAATTGCCGGTCGCCACATCAAACCACAGTCACAGTCTAGCGGAACCGGGCAGACCTCTTAAACTATCAGAAGTCAACAGTCGAGAAGAAGATCGCATCAGCTGCGGCATCAGCGAACTGAATCGCACCCTCGGCGGTGGTGTCGTTCCAGGTTCCCTTATTTTAGTCGGCGGAGATCCTGGCATTGGCAAGTCGACCCTGCTCCTGCAGGCCTTCGCCAGCCTGGCCGAAAAAGGACCGGCTTTGTACGTAACAGCTGAAGAATCCGCCCGTCAGGTCAAATTGCGCGCCGAACGGCTCGGGATCCGCATTGACAATCTTTATCTGCTGGCGGAAACCTCCCTGACCCAAATCAGACAGAGGATCAAAGAACTAAAGCCCGACTTTCTGGTTATTGACTCCATCCAGACCATTTTTTCTGATGCCCTGGAATCGGCTCCGGGCAGCGTCAGCCAGGTCAGAGAATGCACCGGACAGCTCATGCTGCAAGCCAAAGGCGATAATCTGCCAACCTTTCTGGTCGGACATGTCACCAAAGATGGTGCCATCGCAGGGCCCCGTGTACTGGAACACATGGTTGATACCGTCCTCTATTTTGAAGGAAGTGCCGGGCACCCGTACCGCATACTGAGAGCTGTAAAAAACCGCTTTGGCTCAACCAATGAAATAGGCGTTTTTGAAATGCAGGAACAGGGTCTGCGCGAGGTCAGCAACCCGTCAGAACTATTTCTTGCCGAGCGCCCCGAACAAAGTGCAGGCAGTGCCGTAGTTCCGGCACTTGAAGGAAGCCGGCCCATCCTGGTTGAACTGCAAGCCCTGGTTTCGGGAAGTTCCTTCGGGACCCCCCAACGGACTGCGATCGGCATCGATCATAAACGCGTTGCCCTGCTCATTGCGATTCTGGAGAAAAAAGTAGAACTGGCCTTGTCAGGACAGGACATTTTCCTGAATGTCGCTGGCGGCGTCAGGCTTGATGAACCCGCCGTCGACCTGGCAGCCGTTTGTGCCCTGGCATCGAGTCACCTGAATCGGGTTATCAACCCGCATCTGGTCATGTTTGGAGAGGTCGGGCTTACCGGAGAAGTACGAGCCGTCTCGCAGCCTGAACTGCGGGTCAAAGAAGCAGCGCGTCTTGGATTCACACAGTGCCTGCTGCCTTATGGTAACTTGAAGAACATTGATGTACCCAAAACCATTGAACTGATTGCAATTAAGCATGCAAGTGAGGCACTTGACCATATTTTCAAATAAATGAAGCATTATTGGCAAAAATGTTAAAATCTGCTAAATTCTCCTGACAAGGAGTTGCAGGTAATTATTTCTTACAGATTGGCGGATTATGGAACCAACCATCTTCAGGATACGCAAGTCATTTCTGCTACCCCTCGGGCTTACCGTCCTGCTTAGCTTTGTCCTGCTTAGCAGCTCCCTCTACCTGCATTTACCCAAAGCAAAAATCGTTATCCTTGGCATGTTTTTTCTCCCGGCCTGCGCCTTTTTTGCCGAAAGCCTGATACGCAAAGTCTATCTGGCCGACGATTCCATCAGGGTCAAAAAATTACTGCGCAGCAAACTGCTCAAATTTAACGAGCTGACTGCAGTCGACACTATACTGGTCAGGAAACGCGCCTTTTTAAGCCTGAGCAGTGAAAATGATTTCATTATCATATCGAATAGCTATGAGAACTTTGGTCAACTTTTACAAAAACTGGTAACCCAACTACCCGCCGACATTGTCAGCGATGAGACTAAACGACTGGCTGAAAAACCACCGCAAAAAGGTAGTGATATTTTCTCCGTCTGGCTGGCCGTTGCCGTTTTGGCATTGATTATTTACGTTCAGCTCAGAGGCCTATTCTGACCCTGCACCTGCAGACCATGTATATAAGGACGGACCTATGGATAACACAACTTTGGAACAATTCAGAAAACTCCTCAATGATCAACTTGCAGCTCTGCACCAGGATGCCGACAAGACGGTTTCCGACATGAACGAAGAGAACCCTAACTTCCCTGATCCCACCGACCGCGCATCGCTTGAATCAGATCGTAATTTCGAACTGAGAATCAGAGATCGCGAACGCAAGCTGATCATCAAGATCAAACAGGCTCTGGAGCGTATTGATGAGGGAACTTTCGGATTATGTGAGAGCTGTGAAGAAGAAATCGGGACTGAGCGCCTGCGCGCGCGCCCAGTAACAACCCTGTGCATTGACTGCAAAACAGAGCAGGAACGTCAGGAGAAGATCGGATAACCGACTCCGCCCTGGACATTAGCTGATTTGTTGTGGCGATCCTGCGGCTTGCTATCGCCACAACAAAACCTTCAGGGGAGCCGTTGTCGAACACTAAGAGACTTCTGGCCACGGAGCACGCCGTTCAATACCGGAGTACACAGTATCAAAACAATATCCACGCAATTTTACCGCAGAGCTGAAGATATCAACCCAGCCATCACTGCGGCAAAAGCTTCTGATTTTTTCAGTTGCGATGAGGATATCCAGCACATCGTTACCGACCTTCCCCCGACTGCCATCCAGATAAACAACCTCTATAAGGGCTGAATGCATGGTAAACTCCTTGTCTGTCTTCTCGTAACAATTGTACTTAACTTAAGATCAGCCATGACGCATTTAGCAAAACAATACCGTTCCGGAAAGGATGATCTGGAACACTTCACTAAAGAATAGCTTAAAACCCTGATCTTCACATGAACTTGATTGTTTTTTCCTGTCATCCGTTGTATTTTTACATTCTGTTTCAACCAACCCAAACTTTCAGCTACCCAGTTCAAAATATATCTTGTCCCAGTAATGGAGGAATAAATGTTTGGCTTAGGAACTCAAGAACTCTTAATCATTCTAGTCCTGGTAATGATTGTGTTTGGCGCCGGAAAACTCCCGCAGGTAGGTGGGGCTCTAGGCAAAGGACTACGCAACTTTAAAAAGGGTATGAATGACTCTCCAGAAGAAGAGATCGAAGAAGGAGAAATTTCAGAGCTCTCTGACAAAAACGCCAAACAGGACAACGATAAGAAAAATTCATGATGCTCTGCGTGCAGAATCTCAAGGCCATCTTCTAGCGCCCTGAGATTCTGCAGTCGACCAACGGTCTGCAATATCTTCCACGACAACACTGCTGCAGGCTCTCCTTTTGGTAACTAAATCTGGCAACTGAAGAAGCAAAAGTCATCTAACAATCAGCGCATCCCGTTTGTACCAACACCTTAGACTATGGTATTTCTGACCTAATCAGCATTCCGCAAATAAAATCAGCTTTAATGGAGATCCAATATGACCAAAGCTCTAGGCCTTGTTTCAGGGGGCCTTGACAGCAGCCTTGCTGTCCTGACGTTAAAACGGCAGGGTGTAGATGTGACAGGCATTGCCTTTGTCACCCCGTTCTTCAATGCGGACAAAGCCATTGCCTCAGCGAAAACCCTGGACTTCCCTCTGATCGTTGAAGATATCAGTAACATCCATCTGGATGTACTTAAAGCGCCCAAATACGGCTACGGGCGCAACATGAATCCCTGCATCGACTGCCATGCCCTGATGTTTAGACTTGCAGGAGAACGGATGCAACAGGGCGGCTTTGACCTGCTCTTTTCCGGCGAAGTGCTGGGCCAACGGCCAATGAGCCAAAATGCCAATGCGCTACGCTCGGTAGCAAACCTATCAGGTTTTCCCGAGCGGGTTCTGCGCCCACTCAGCGCTAAACTGCTCCCTGAAACGATCATGGAAAAAGAAGGGCTGGTCGACCGCGATCAACTCCTCGACATTCAAGGTCGATCACGCAAACGCCAGCAGACCTATGCCAAAGAGTGGGGTTATCATAATTACCCCGCTTCAGCGGGAGGCTGTTTGCTGACAGAAGAAGGATTTTCCAACCAGCTAAGAGATTTGCTTACCCATAACAGCGCAGCAACAGTCAATGACATTGAACTATTGAAAGCGGGCCGCCAGTTTCGTCTGTCGCCCCAGGCAAAGCTGGTTCTAGGCCGCAACAAAGAGGATAATGACCAGATCCAGCAATTAGCCCAGCCTGAACATATTGTCATGCGCTGCGCCAATTTCAGCGGCCCGCTCGGGATCTATTGTGGTCCTGTGGATGGAGAAGAGTTGATCCTTGCAGCTGGAATACTTGCATCCTACGGCAAGGGGAAGGATGAGGCAGAAATTGAGGTCCTAACGATTCAGAGTGACATGGAAAACGTTATCAAGGTTTCCCCTACATCAAGAGAAACATCACAAAAATACATCCTGCGCTGAGTCGCCTCCAAATCATGCAGCCATTTCAAATTTGAAATGACTAAAAAAAATCCCCGCCGAGAACCTCGGCGGGGATTTTTTTGGCCAAAGGCAGAAACTACATCATGCCGCCCATACCACCCATACCGCCCATGCCACCAGGCATTGCCGGACCGGCATTTTCTTCCGGCTTGTCAGCGATCATCGCTTCAGTTGTCAGCATCAGGCCAGCAACGGAAGCTGCATTTTGCAGTGCGCTACGGGTCACCTTGGTCGGATCAATGATCCCCATTTCGAGCATATCGCAGTATTCGTCGGTCGCAGCATTGAAGCCGAAAGCTTTTTCGCCGTTAAGAACTTTATCGGCAACAATAGCGCCTTCAACACCGGCATTCTTGGCAATCTGACGCAACGGTGCTTCCAGAGCACGCAGCACCAGCTGAACACCGAACTGCTGCTCACCAGGAAGTTCAAGAGCTTTAACAGCAGGCAGACAACGCAGCAGCGCAACACCGCCCCCAGGAACGATACCTTCTTCAACCGCAGCGCGGGTTGCATGCAGAGCATCTTCAACACGAGCTTTCTTTTCTTTCATCTCGGTTTCTGTAGCTGCACCAACCTTAACAACAGCAACACCACCAACCAGTTTAGCCAAACGCTCCTGGAGTTTTTCACGGTCATAGTCACTGGATGTTTCTTCAATCTGACCACGAATCAATTTGACGCGGCCTTCAATCTCAACTTCAGAACCGGCACCGTCAACGATGGTGGTGTTTTCCTTGTCAACGACAACACGCTTGGCAGTACCCAGCATATCGACAGTTGCGTTCTCCAGTTTAAAACCAACTTCTTCAGAAATCACCTGGCCACCGGTCAGGATAGCGATGTCTTCGAGCATTGCTTTACGACGGTCACCGAAGCCTGGTGCTTTCACCGCACAAACATTGATGGTACCACGCAGCTTATTAACAACCAGAGTTGCCAGCGCCTCGCCATCAACATCTTCAGCGATGATCAGCAACGGACGCCCCTGTTTGGCAACCGGCTCAAGAACAGGAAGGAGATCCTTCATGGTGCTGATCTTTTTGTCGTAGATCAGAATCAAAGGATTCTCCATGGCACATTCCATGCGCTCAGCATCTGACACAAAATAAGGAGACAGATAGCCACGATCGAACTGCATCCCTTCGACAGTTTCCAAAGAAGTTTCCATCGACTTGGCTTCTTCGACAGTAATAACCCCTTCTTTACCGACTTTTTCCATCGCTTCAGCAATGATGTTACCAATGGTTTCATCACTGTTAGCGGAAATCGTACCAACCTGGGCAATTTCTTTGTGATCAAGAACCGGTTTTGACAGCTCCTGCAAAGATTGAACAGCTGCAACAACTGCCTTGTCGATTCCACGCTTAATTTCCATCGGGTTATGACCGGCCGTTACCAGTTTTACGCCTTCCTGATAGATAGCCTGAGCCAAAACAGTCGCGGTGGTGGTTCCGTCGCCAGCAACGTCGGAGGTTTTGGAAGCAACTTCCTTAACCAGCTGAGCACCCATGTTTTCGAATTTGTCTTCCAGTTCGATCTCTTTCGCAACAGAAACGCCATCCTTGGTAATCAGCGGTGCACCGAAAGATTTTTCAATGACAACGTTACGACCTTTAGGTCCGAGGGTGACTTTAACAGCATCAGCTAAAGTATTTACACCGTCCAGAATTTTGGCACGGGCGTCTTGAGAAAATAAAATTTCTTTCGCCATGATATAAAACTCCTTGGTTCAATAATTTTTAAATTTATTTAAAGATTAAAATTACCTGTCTAAGCCTGCGCTGCTTCGCCAGCACGCCTGCACATGTACAGGCAACAAGCTACTTCCCGGATATTACTCGACGATGCCGAGGATATCGTCTTCACGCATAATCAGGTACTCTTTACCGTCAATCTTGATCTCACTACCGGCATATTTACCGAACAGAACACGATCACCTTCTTTAACATCCAGAGGCAGAACCTTGCCCTCAGCAGTTACCTTACCTTTACCTGCAGCAATAACTTTACCTTCCTGAGGTTTCTCTTTGGAAACAGTATCAGGAATAATAATACCGCCAGCGGTCTTGGTTTCTTCTTCAACACGCTCAACGATGATACGATCTTGCAACGGTCTGATGTTCATTCTGAAAATCTCCTTTCACATCCATTAATCTGGCCGATGGCCGTTATAGTTGGTATGTTTGAAGGCTGGTTATCCGGAACCGGTCCGATCCCAAGCCTTGTTAGCACTCATAGCCGCCGAGTGCTAACAAGGCCACATAATAATAACCATATTAAGATTGTCAAGTAATTTTTCACGAGCCAAACCACTCAGAAGCCCACTGTTTCCAGACTCACTGCAGCAATATAGGATAAAGCACTTATCCGGGCCCCTTACAAAAGTCCGCTTCCCCTCCAAAACCGCGCCCCGAACCTGCCTCAACCCTCTGCCGGACAGCCGTAATTTAAATACCGGAACCCCATTGACTTTTGGATTAATGTTAGCTATACGAGTTATAGATAACGGTATTTTATTTTAAATAAACTTATGCGCAGGACTTTTAATGGAATTCAATATTGGTCAAAAAATCAAGGCGTTAAGAAAAGGAAGAAAACTCACGCTTCAAGATGTCGCCAATGAAATCGGCTTCTCTCCAGCGCTCATATCACAGATAGAAAATAACAACGTTTCTCCGCCTATCGCAACCTTGTCAAAAATTGCCCGTTTTTTTGATGTTAAAATGAGCCATTTTTTCGAAGACACGGAAAGCAGCATCCCATATGAGATTGTCCGCATCAAAGACCGTCGCCAAATCAGCCGTGTCATTTCTGCCATTGGCACCAACCATGGCTACACCTACGAAGCGCTCAGTTATCGCAAACATAGCAAGAAGATGGAGCCTTTTTTACTGACCATTAACGAGCGAGCCGCAGAAGAAACACTGTATAGCCACGAGGGGGAAGAATTCCTGCTCATCATGGAAGGTACTGCTGAAATCCTCCTCGACAACGAACGCTTTATCTTAAACGCCGGGGATGCCGTCTACCTTGACTCTTCAGTCAAACACCGCTTATTACTAAAAGAAGATCGCCCCATTCAGGTGTTAGCGGTCGTTACACGCTAATAATTTTTTGTAACCGGCATATTTCAGCAACTGACCGGCATTCATAATTTTCCGGTTTTCTGTTTATAATCCCCGCTGGAAATTTCAATCGTAACCAAACCGTTTGAAAAGACAAAACGCAGATCTGAGAGAAGGGCAATAACATCATGAGTATTTTTGAAAAGAAAACCCTTGCCGACTGGGAACAGCTGGCGAAAAAAGAGAAAAAAACAGACGATCTCTCCAATTTCAAATGGGAGAGCCCGGAAGGCATCACGGTAAAGCCGCTGTACACTGCTGCTGACATCGAAGGCTTTGAAACTGCCGACACCCTGCCAGGCATTGCACCTTTTGTTCGCGGACCTATGGCAACCATGTACGCAGGCCGCCCCTGGACTGTTCGTCAGTACGCTGGTTTCTCCACTGCTGAAGAATCAAATGCCTTCTACAAACGTAACCTTGCCGCTGGCCAGCAGGGCCTTTCCGTTGCTTTTGACCTGGCAACCCACCGCGGTTACGATTCCGATCACCCAAGGGTTGTCGGTGATGTCGGTAAAGCTGGCGTTGCCATCGATTCCGTTGAAGATATGAAAATTCTCTTTGATGGCATCCCTCTGGACAAAGTCTCCGTCTCCATGACCATGAATGGTGCGGTTATGCCGATCCTGGCCAATTACATCGTTGCCGCAGAAGAGCAAGGCGTCAAGCCGGAGCAACTCGCAGGAACTATCCAGAACGACATCCTCAAAGAATTCATGGTGCGTAATACCTACATTTACCCACCAACACCATCGATGAAGATTATCGGCGATATTATGGAGTACACCAGCCAGTACATGCCACGCTTCAACTCCATTTCCATTTCCGGTTATCACATTCAGGAAGCCGGCGCCAACGCCGCCCTGGAACTGGCATTCACCCTTGCCGACGGCCTTGAATACGCACGTGCCGCGATGAATAACGGGCTCGACATCGATGCTTTCGCACCGCGTCTGTCATTCTTCTTCGCTATGGGCATGAACTTCTTCATGGAGATTTCAAAACTGCGCGCCGCACGTTTCCTGTGGGCCAAATTGATCAAGCAGTTTAATCCGAAAAATCCAAAATCGACCATGCTACGTACCCACTGCCAGACCTCAGGCTGGTCACTGACCGAGCAAGATCCCTACAACAACGTTGTCCGGACCACTATCGAGGCGATGGCAGCAGTTCTTGGCGGTACCCAGTCCCTGCACACCAATGCCCTTGACGAAGCCATTGCATTGCCGACCGACCACAGTGCCCGCATCGCACGCAATACCCAGCTCATCATTCAGGAAGAGACCCAGATCTGCAAAGTCATCGACCCACTGGGCGGCTCTTACTATGTTGAAAGCCTCACCAAGCAGCTGATTGATGAAGCTCAGAAAATTATTGATGAAATCGAAGAACTCGGTGGCATGACGAAAGCGATCGAGTCCGGCATGCCGAAACTGCGTATTGAAGAATCCGCAGCCAAGAAACAAGCAGCCATCGACTCCGGCCGAGACGTTATCGTTGGCGTCAACAAATACAAACTGGCCAAAGAAGATCCGATCGAAGTTCTTGATATCGACAACACTGCAGTTCGGGAGTCTCAGATCAAGCGTCTCACCAAAATGCGTGCCGAGCGTGACGAAACTGCTTGCCAGGCAGCCCTTGCAGCTATTACTGCAGCCTGCGAAAGTGGCGAAGGCAACTTGCTCACCCTCAGCGTTAACGCAGCCCGCCTGCGTGCCTCTGTTGGTGAAATTTCTGACGCCATGGAAAAAGTTTTCGGCCGTCACCGTGCCGAAATCAAACTTGTTTCAGGAGCATATGGTTCTGTCGTGAATGAAGATACCGATTTCAGTGATCTGCAAAAGCGCGTCGAAGCCTTTGCTGCCAGCGAAGGTCGTCGTCCTCGTATCCTGGTTGCCAAAATGGGTCAAGATGGTCACGACCGTGGCGCCAAGGTTGTCGCAACGGCTTATGCCGACGCCGGCTTTGACGTTGATGTCAGCCCACTATTCATGACCCCTGAAGAAACTGCCAAAATGGCCGTCGAAAACGACGTTCACGTTGTTGGGGTTTCCAGTCTGGCAGCCGGCCACAAAACCCTGGTTCCACAACTGCGCGACGAGCTTCAAAAACTTGGCGCTGAAGATATCAAAATTGTCTGCGGTGGCGTTATCCCTCACCAGGATTACGATGCCCTCTACGCAGCTGGTGCCGCCAGAATCTTTGGCCCGGGTACCCCGATCATCACTTCGGCTACCCAGACCCTGGATGCTATCGAAGGCAAGTAAGATCCAACGTACCCTGACTATCAGGGCACGATGAACGACCGCAGGAGCCGGAATATTATCAAAAAATATTCTGGCTCCTGCCATAATATCGACTCTCCATCCCGACCAACACGAAACAAACCGAAGGTGAACATTGTGTCTGATATCAAGCAAATCGCCGAAGGAACATTATCCGGCAATCTTCGCTCCCTTGCCAAAGCCATCACGCTCATCGAAAGCCGCAACCCGGAGCACAATAAAAAAGCCGGTGAGCTGCTCGATATGCTCATGCCCCATACCGGCAATTCAATTCGTGTTGGCATCTCAGGGGTTCCCGGAGTTGGCAAAAGCACTACCATAGAAGCCCTCGGGATGGATTTACTCAAGAGGGGGCTTAAGGTTGCCATTCTGGCGGTGGACCCATCCTCACAACTTTCAGGCGGATCAATCCTTGGGGACAAAACCCGGATGGAACTATTAGCGCGCGAAAAAAACGCCTTTATCCGTCCTTCCCCATCCGGAGATACGCTGGGCGGCGTAGCACGCAAAACCCGTGAAACCATGATGGTCTGCGAAGCCGCCGGATACGATATCATCATTGTCGAAACGGTTGGTGTCGGTCAGTCTGAAATAACAGTTGCATCAATGGTCGATTTCTTTTTATTGCTCCAGTTAGCAAATGCCGGTGATGAACTGCAGGGAATTAAAAAAGGGGTTATGGAAATCGCCGATGCCATTGTCATCAACAAAGCAGAAGGGGATAACCGCCCGCGGGCAGAGCTAGCTCGCAGCCAGTACATTAATGCCCTCCACCTGCTCAAACCCAAAAGCAAACACTGGCAGGTCCCTGCCATGCTGTGCAGCGCACTGCACAACCAGGGCATTACAGAGATCTGGGACATGGTTGAACAATTTGTCACAACCATGAAAGAACATAACGAGTTCGACACCAAACGACGCCTGCAGGCAACGGACTGGATGTGGACCTTGGTCATGGACGGCCTCAAAGATCAGTTCATGCAGGATAAAAACGTAACGGCAATGATTGATCGTGTTCAAGCCGGCGTTGCAGCAGGTACAACATCACCAAGCGTAGCCGCCAGAAGACTTCTGGAGGCATTTAATCGATACTGACCCGAACACCACACGGCAATGATCAAAATGATCAATGTCGCCGCTTAAAACCACAGCGGCCATTGATTTACATAATCAACAGATATTCGCTACGAACAAAGGAGCACAACACAATGACTAAAAAAGTAAGCCATATTGGCGTTGCAGTAAAAGACCTTGAAGCGTCCATTCCTTTCTACCGCGACATGCTCAACATGGAATTCGAAGGAACTGAAGTTGTCGAAGAACAAAAAGTCAAGGTCGCCTTTCTGGTTACGGGAGAAACACGTATCGAGCTTCTCGAAGCAACCAGCGAAGATTCTCCTATCGCAAAATTCCTCGAGAAAAAAGGTGAAGGCGTTCATCACGTTGCCTACGAAGTGGCCGATATAGAAGCGGCTATTGCCGATCTGATGGCCAAAGGCATTCGCATGATCGACGAAAAACCTCGTCTTGGTGCCCACAATAATCTGATTGCCTTTATCCATCCAAAAGCAAGCGGCGGCGTTCTGACCGAAATCTGCCAGCCTCAGCACTAATCTAAAGCAGGCAGGGCTGCCCATTGCGTCTGCCCTGCCTGCTTTTCCCCATCCCCTAGCCACCCATACAGACTCCCTTATATTTTTTTCAGTCAGGTCCTCCACAAGCAACACCCCATTATCCTTAACCCCAAAGAATCTTTATTTTTTTTAATTTGACTAACATCAACAAAGAAATATACTAGTGACGATTTTCATACGGAACACATCATAACCAGCCAGACAAGCAAACCAGGTGATTATGCCCGGACGAACACATTGCATAGCAGCTCTTTTACTGGCGTTGTCAATTCTGCCGGTTACCTGCTTTGCCCTACAAAAAGGGGACAGTTTCCCAGACTTGTCAGGACAAACGCTGGAAACCGAAGATTTTGATTTTGCACAGCTAAAAGGACACCCATTCCTGCTCAAAATCGGCACGACCTGGTGCCCGGCATGTAAAGAGCAAAATACCGAAATCACCAAAATATCCGACATTCTGAAAGCTGAAAAAATCAGACATATTGAAGTTTTTGTTCAAGAATCAGAACAGACCGTACGGCGCTTTTTGGACAAATCGAATGAAAAAATGCCAGACATCGTCTTAATGGACAAAGGAACCATCGCCAGGAGCCTTAATGTATTCGCTATTCCTCGGGTGCTATTAGTTGATAAACACTTTATTGTATTTAGTGACACCAACCCTGTTGATGCGGACTTTCTAAAGAAAAGCATTCAGAAAATGCTAACAAAGAATTAACACAAAAGAAGCTTAACAAGTGCTATCAATGTCCGTCTGCCAAGTTTAATAGCATCACAATGTGGTATACAATACACACGGTGTGTTGCAACACAACAACATAACGGCTTAGCTGGACAATAGCCATACTCGGCAGAATTATTAAAAGACGCTGTTTTTCAGTAGGTTGCCGGCACAAATAATAGAACATCATTATCTGGCACAGAACCTGCTAAAGAAAAAATCTGTTAATGAGTGTTTTAAATAGGTTGACCGGAGAAAGATCACATTGTACAAATTCATAGTTTTATTCATATCGGCGATATTATTAATGTCTTTAACCGCATGTGCCAGCACTCCCAAAACAATCAGGGTCAAGTGTCCGGCATGCGGTTACGAGTTTGACGTTCAGCCGGAAAACTGAGGTATTCAAAACGTCAAATCTCATTAAAGTTTTCACTGAGCAGAGTGAAACACGGTTTTCAAACGCCGAGTGGTTCGGCAATTTTCTTACCTAGGAGGTAACAAAAGATGAGCAGAATTTTGAAAGTAATGATCGTCCTGCTGGCGATCGCAGCAATGGTAACACCAGTAATGGCAGAGGATCGTCTGAGCCTGAATGGTCAAATGCGTGTTCGTGGTTTCTACATTGACGACGACACTGATTCCACCCAATCCCTTGTGGATCAACGTCTGCGTACCGGCGGTAAATACAGCATCGCTGAAGGCGTTAGTGTGACCTTCCGTTTTGACGTTACCGAAGCTACCTGGGGTAGCGGCACCGACGCTTATGGTCTGCGTAGATCTGACAACAGCAGCATGCAGTGGGACCGCGCGCACCTTGATCTTGACTTCGGTTCTTTCAAACTCCGTGCTGGTCAAATTTGGGCCGGTGCTGGCGTGACCAACGTTGTTGATGCTGAAAGCAATGGTATCCAAGTTATCGCAGGTCCAGTTAAAGCTTTTGTTATGCTGACTGACGACCAAGGTAGCACCAAGGCTGCAGACGATTATCTGTGGGCTGTTACTTACGGCCAAAAAATTGATACCGTTAAATTCGACGTGGTACTCGGTGGCCAAGTTGGTAACGGTGGCGAAGAAGTATACCTTGTCAGTGCTGACGTCGTTGCTAACCTCGACGCTCTGACCCTGACCGGTGAACTCGATTACTTCACTGGCGACGCTTCTTCAACTCAAGACGCAATGGGTACTCAACTGTACATTGCTGCTGATTTCGCAGCGACCGAAACCGTTACCGTAGGTGGTAAAGCGTTCTATGCTCTTGCTGCTGACACCGACGAAGCTCAATACACCGTCCTGGGCAACAACTTCTCCGACTGGAAACCTCTGACTGCTATTCTCAACGGCAATGGCGACATCGCTGGTGAGAGAGGCCAGAAATACTCCCGTCCTTTCTCTGCATTTGAAAGTACCAATGGTGCGGGTGTTATCGGCATCAATGCTAACGCAAAGGTTAAAGCTACTGAGGCTCTGAGCGTTGCTGGTAGCGTTTCTTACCTGATGCCAGAAGATGACGATATGACTACTACTGATTCTGCTATCCAGATCGTTCTTGCTTCATCCTACGAAATGCTGAAAAATGCGTACCTGAATGCAACTGTTCAGTACACTAGCTATGACGAGACAGACAATACTAAATCTGACAACCAATTTCTTGCTGGTGTTGGTCTGTTCGTAAACTTCTAATCCCGATTAGAAGCACGCTACAAACGAAAAAGCCCGCTGTTTTCACAGCGGGCTTTTTTTATTTTCAAGACTCACCTATCGCCCTTTTCATTTAGACTGAAAATCGCTAGAATACGCACTTATCTCGCAAATCTGTTTACAACTTAAGATAAACCCAAAATTCGACACAGGCATGACATAATGAGACGCATTCTTGTTTTATTACTTTTTCTGACATTTTTAGTTACAGACCTTGCAGTTGCCAAACCTCTTGAGCTAAAGAAGGACTTCTCCTCCATAAACGGCGTTATCATCATGCCCGTTAAGGATCAATTTTTAATCGATCTGGACTCTGCCAGCGGTGTCAGCCAAGGAGATATTTTTACTTTAATCAAGGAGGGAGAGAAAGTCATTCACCCAGTGACCAAGGAAATCCTGGGCTCGCTTGATGTCCCCACAGGATACGTCCAGGTAACCCAGGTTAAAACTGGCTACTCTTACGTAAAGCTCCTTCAATCCACAGTTCAACCACATAAAGGCGATAGGATAAAGCGTTTCGACCAGGTTCCTGCCACAATTGATGCGACGGTACCTACAGAACTGAAGAATCAAATACGTTCAGATCTACCACAGTTCAACTGGACAACCGAAAAACCATTAATAGTATTCAGCATTATTGACAATATTCTAACAGCAACAACCATAGATGGTTCAACAATCAAGGATTACCCAATAGCCGAAAACAGCCCAGAGCTTGCGCCTGCCCCCACTCCAACAGCTGCTATTGAACAAGCTCCTGCACCAGCAGATCCTTTTACTATACAGAGCCAGCAGAGAGAAAACCGTTCGGTCCTCAATTCTACAGTGAATAGCATGCTTGACACTATTGGCCTTGGAAATAGTAACAGCCGCCTTGAAGCTCCCGGAATCATTTACAGTAATCAGCAAAACTCAAATGTCTGGACTAGCACCCCATTCCCTGGAGAACCATGCGGTGTTACAGTTGGCGATTTCGATAAAGACAACCAACAGGAAATTGCATTAGTCGTAGACAATGAACTACATATGGTTCGCATTACCTCAAACAACATTCAAGAACTTGAAACTTATTCTGTTAACAATGCGACAACAATCCTTGGCATTGATTCCATTGATGTTGACAATGATGGTTATCCGGAAATTATTATTAATTCAGTACATGACTCTCATAAGTTAAATAGCCAAATCATTCAATTTGCCGGGAATAACTTTATTTCCCTCGCTACGAAACTACCCTGGTATTTACGCGCAATTAACCTTCCTGAAACCGGTCGTGTTTTACTTGGTCAGCAATTAGGCCTTCCGGACTCTCCCTTCGCGGGCCCGATTACACAATTCACCTGGAATAAGAATGGTCTAACTGCTGGATCTCCCCTTAAAGTACCGTCCGGAACTACAATTTTTTCCCTAAACGCATTTTCTTCGCAGGCCGGTCAACATTTGTATACGGCAATTTCAAATCAGGACAAACTCCGTATTTTTTCGGAAAAGGGAGCTAGTCTATGGGAATCCGGAGATATTTTTGGTGGTTCGGAAACCTCATTCTATGCTCGTGCAGAACAACACGATGAAATGTTACCCTTAACCTTTGTCCAGCCGAAATCTGAAGTAATTAATGGGACCACCATTCTCGTAGCGCAGAATGACGGCAGCCGCCTTATGCAACGCTTTCGGAGCTACGATCCAAGTCGCATTGTTGCCCTGTCCTGGGATGGTGCAATGATGAAAGAACTATGGCACACCATAAATCAGCCTGCCTATCTGGCCGATATCGCAGTTGCCGATGCCGATAATGATGGAAAAGTTGAACTGGTAACACTTGTTCGCTTCAAAGATAGTGATGTTATTTCAAAAACCGAGAGCAATCTGGTTCTTTATCAGCTAGATAAAAATTAATCAAAATCGGCAGTGATATAACAACTTATGAACATACTTTCTCTAAACCAGATCACCCTTGCTTTTGGCGGCCCGTTGCTGCTTGACCATGTCAACCTGCAGATCGAATCAGGAGATCGCATCTGCCTATTAGGCCGCAATGGTGCAGGCAAATCAACACTGTTGCATATTCTGAATGGGGACCTGCCTGCCGACAGTGGCGATATCATTCGTTCGCAAGGCCTGCACACGGCCTATGTCCCCCAGGAATTTCCAGGCGACTGGTCAGGTACCATCCTGTACTACCTCGAACAGCAACACCCTGATGCCAGTGACACCTTAGTAAAAATCCAGATCGAACAGGCGCTGAGTCAACTTGAGCTCGATCCGGACGCTCAGGTGACATCCCTGTCCGGCGGACAGAAGCGCCGAGTTCTGCTTGCCGCGGCTTTAAGTCACGAACCGGATCTGATCCTGCTGGATGAACCAACCAACCATCTTGATATCGACGCTATCAAGTGGCTTGAAAGCTTCCTTCTCAAACTGAGGAAAACACTTATTTTCATCAGCCACGATCGTACCTTTGCAGCAAACCTGGCAACCCGAATTCTTGAGCTGGACCGAGGACAACTACACGACTACAAATGTGGCTTCTCAGCCTACCAGGAACGCCGCCAGGATGTATTGAATTCCGAAGAGAAAGCCTGGGCACGTTTCGACCAGAAACTGGCCGAAGAGGAAGTCTGGATTCGCAAAGGGATCAAAGCCCGCCGGACACGCAATATGGGCCGTGTCCGTGACCTGCAGAAAATGCGTGAGGAACGCCGCCAGCGCCGTGACCGGACGGGCAAGGTCAAACTTCAACTTGACGAAGCACCACGCAGTGGTCAGATGGTAGTCGAAGCCCACGATGTATCATTTGCCTACGCTGCCGGAGCACCGATTATCCATCACCTGAACTTGCGTATTATGCGCGGTGACCGTATCGGTCTTATCGGCCCTAACGGCGCAGGAAAATCGACTTTACTAAAGTTGATAACTGGAGAATTGCAACCGACATCAGGCCAACTGAAGCACGGTACCAACCTGCAGGTTGCCTACTTTGATCAGATGCGCGATCAGCTTGATGAAGAAGCCACTGTTAAATTCAATATTGCTGAAGATCATGACCAGGTTCTGATTGGCGACAAACCCCGCCATATTTATGGCTATCTGCAGGATTTCCTGTTTACTCCTGACCGTGCCCGCACACCAGTCAAGGTGCTGTCCGGTGGAGAAAAAAACCGTTTACTGCTCGCCAAACTGTTTCTTCAGCCCGCCAACCTGCTGGTTCTTGACGAACCGACCAATGACCTGGACATGGAAACCCTCGACCTTCTGGAAGAGTTGATCGCAGATTATAAAGGGACGGTACTGCTGGTCAGTCATGACCGGAGCTTCCTTAATAATATTGTCACCAGCTCTCTGATTTTCGCCGGTCAGGGGCACGTTGAGGAATTTATCGGTGGCTACGATGATTGGCTTGCAATGCAAGAGCCCGAGAAGGTTATCCTGAAAGAAAAGAAAGACAAACCCGAGCCACCGCGCAAACAGAAGCCGCGTAAATTGTCGTTTAAAGAGAAGCGTGAGCTGGGCGAGTTACCGGAACGCATTGATCAGCTGGAAACCCTGCAAACCAGCATACATACACAGCTTGCCAACCCCGAATTGTATAGAGAAGCTGACAGCAGCAAGATAACTCAACTAAAAGAACAACTGGAACAGGCAGAAACAGATCTTGCTGCAGCCTATGTGCGCTGGGAAGAATTGGATCAGATACCCGAATAGTGAAGCTATTCGGGATTTGAGATTTCAGAGACATGAGCGGAGACACTGTGGCCGATCATCTCACCCCTGTCCGGGATTCAACTCGGCTCCACAAGCCTTACAATACTGCGCGTCATCGTCATGTCCCTCGGAACCACATTCTGGACAAGACTGTGTTGATGAGGGCCGATTAAAAGTCAATTCTGACGTTACGATACCGGTCGGGATGGCAATGATACCATATCCGACTATCATCACCAGCGAAGCAATCGCCTGCCCCAAATTGGTTTGCGGGGAAATATCCCCATAACCAACCGTTGTCATCGTAACCACAGCCCAATATATTGACCGCGGAATGCTGGAGAAACCATGCTCCGGCCCTTCAACGATATACATACTGGCACCAAAAATAACCATGAGCAGACAGACCGTAAAAAGAAAGACAAGTATCTTGCGCCGACTGGCCCATATGGCCCGTTGCAAGTAAGCTGACTCACCCACATACTGAACCAGCTTCAGAACCCGGAAGATTCTGAGCAGCCTCAGCACCCTGATAACCAGGAAGTATTTTCCTGCGGGTAGTAATAGGCTAATATAACTCGGCAGAATCGATAACAGGTCGATGATACCGTAAAAGCTGCCCATATATTTCAATGGGCTCCCGATGCAGCTTAGGCGCAGCAGATATTCAATGGTAAAAAGAAGAGTAAAAAACCATTCAAGAACAAAAAACAGCTCTCCGTAATCAACATTAATAGCCGCGACGGTATCGAGCGTTACGACCAGCACACTGATCAGAATACTAAAAATCAGCAGTATATCGAACAGCTTCCCTGCAGGGGTATCTGCTTCAAAGATAATTTCGTGAAGACGTTGCCTAAGCGAACCGGCCCCCTTCTCAACTGGCAATGACATAGCTACCTTTGCCGCCAATAGGCGGAATTTTACATTGAATGGTTCCAACTATCAGACATATGTAAAAACAATAACTTTCAGTATACAATCTGTCACTCAAGGGATATGCCATACCCCCTTACTTGGGTTTGCCAAACCAACCGGTTTTTTCGACATAAGACTCGACGCGATTACGTCCTTTTCTCTTGGCGGTGTAAAGAGCTTTATCTGCCCGTTCAATAAGTTCGTTCTTCTTTAGACCTTTTTCCTCAACAGAAAAATATGCCACCCCGAAACTGATGGTGACACGGTAACTTTCAGAACCATATTCAAAAGCGTGCTGCTCGATCGCCTTTCTGATTTTATCAGCAGCGGTCAGGGCATCTTCCTGGTTCGTTTCAGGCAGAACAAAGACGAATTCTTCCCCACCATAGCGAGCGACCAGATCATACTCGCGAGTCAGCTCCTGACACAGCCTGGCGACCTCCTTAAGGACAAAATCGCCCGCCTGGTGTCCGTAATAATCATTGAACTTCTTAAAATTATCAACATCTGCCAGAACAAGGCTTAGGCCATGTTGCAGCCGCACGGCCCGGCTGATCTCTTTATCCAGAAACTCCTGAAAATATCGATGGTTATAGATTTCCGTCAAACCGTCGAGGTTAGCGATCCCTTCAAGATAACGGTTTTTCTCTTCCAGATCGGCAGTCAGCTTCTCTAGTTGCATCTTGGCCTGCACCAGCTCACGATTCATCTGGTCGTAGCTCATATTCAGCAGACTCAGCTCAATATTGGCCTGCTGCAAAAGTTCAGGAATAGACTGTGTTCCACTGATTTTCAGACCAAAATAATCAGCAGCCTTGGCAACCTCGACATGGACCTGGACCAGAATGTCGTCAATAGCCTTGGCATCGAGCTTAAACATTCTCTGGGCACGCTCACGAAAAGGGGCATGGTAAGTAATCGGATGACCCGAATACATCATGTTGGCGATAAGGGCGGCTAAATGGACCACCTGGGTCACCATTTTAAGGTTTAAATCAGCACCTTTATATTGCTCCGGATCATGATGATACATGATGGGAATTGTCAAACTATCGGGGAAATGCCAGATTTTGGCGGCTTCACCACCAATGTAGGCATGGGTAGCTCCCAATTCACTTTCTTCCAAAGCCAGAAGACTTTTATCGCTCCCTTCAGCACGCTGTAACAGCTCGTCATACTGTTCCTTAAAGGCACATGCAAGAATCAATTTCCCCAGATTTTGCAGCAGACTAACGGTAAACGCCTCCTCCGGATCCATATCTGACACTTTACTCATGATCAGCTTAGAGGCAACGGCCGCCGCAAGAGATTCTTCCCAGAAACGCTCATAGCTGAAACCGCCTCCATAGCGGGGACGCTCCATGTGCAAAAAGGAAAAGGATAAAACCAGACTCCGCACAGCCCGGGTCCCCAGAATAGCGACGGCTTGCTGAATTGTGCTGACTTCATTGGGGAAATTATAAAAGGAGGAGTTCACGACTTTTAAAATTTTGGTCGAAAGAGACACATCCTGAGCAATCAACCGGGCAATATCAAAAGCCGTCGTCTCTTCTCTGGCAGTAATTTCAATCAGCTTGGAGGCTACGGTTGATAAGGTTGGCAGTGCTCCTGCCTTAATCACCTGATCAAGGACATCTTCTTTGGTGGTCATCAACAATACCCTTCTAAGATAAAATAGATATATATTCGCATCAGTTTAAAATTTTAAAGGATAGCAACAGAACTCACAACCGCAGCCTGCACATTTATCCCCATCAGGAATAAGGATAGCCTTGCAGCAAAAATACTAGCTGTGATATGAAATATAGTCAGTTTTTGTCTGGAAGCAGCCTTTTTTTTCGCAACCGCAGTGTCAATCTGAGCCTTTGCATGTGCGGCACAGGAAACTACGCCTGATCCTCAAAGGCTTGATTTCCTTGATCTTGCAAAAAATTGCTCGTTTCAATAGCAAAAACAAATTAGTTTTCAGTCTGAAACGGTCTTTTTCACAACACCTATAGTAACCCGAGAGTCATTTTACGCAATGCCAAATCTGCGTCTGAACACTTTTCGAGTTTCGTGAAAACTACTCCGCTTTCTTTTTGATAAAACTGCTGCTCTGCTGAATAGATAAACCGCAAGCAGCGGATATAGTTATTTCTGTCTATTTTAAGAATCAGGAGAAATGCACATCATGGAACTTAAAGTCCTGCCCCTAGCCGAACAGAAAGACAAATTTACCGACGAGAATAAGTTAGCCTTTGGCCAGATTTTTACCGATCGTATGTTTGTCATGGAATATGACAATGGTCAGGGTTGGCACTCCGCGCGTATTCAGCCCTATGGCCCCCTTTCTCTCGATCCGGCAGCAATGGTTCTGCACTACTCACAGGAAATCTTCGAAGGATTAAAAGCCTTTCGACGCCCTGATGGCACAATTGCCATGTTCCGCCCGACCGATAATATTGAGCGCTTTAATCGGAGCGCACGGCGCATGTGCATGCCGGAAGTTGACCAACAGTTCTTCCTCGATGCCATGCTAGAACTGGTGCGGCTGGAAGCTGACTGGGTTCCTCAAAGCCTGGGAACCAGTCTGTATATCCGCCCAACCATGATTGCCACCGAAGCCATTCTCGGAGTCCGGCCCTCCAGCAAGTACCTCTGCTACATCATTCTCTCCCCGGTTGGTGCCTACTATAAAGGAGGGATTGCTCCGGTCAAAATCTGGATTTCGGATCATTACGTCCGCGCTACCGAAGGCGGTACAGGAGAAGCAAAAACCGGTGGTAACTACGCAGCCAGCCTCTTTGCTGCTAAACAGGCTGCCGAAGCGGGTTATGACCAGGTTCTGTGGCTGGACGCCAAAGAAAAGCGCTATGTCGAAGAAGTCGGCAGCATGAACATGCTGTTCCTGTATGATGGCAAGATTGTCACATCGCCATTGCACGGTACTGTCCTTGACGGCATCACCCGTCGTTCGGCTCTGACCCTGTTAAAGGAAATGGGTTACGAGATTGAAGAGCGCGCTCTGACCGTAGACGAAGTCATGGAAGGCGCCCAGTCGGGCCGCCTCAGTGAAGCATTTGGTACCGGAACTGCTGTTGTTATTTCGCCAGTCGGCTCATTCTGCTACAAGGACACATGTGTACAGCTCGGAGATGGAACGCCGGGTAAACTGACCATGGATCTGTATAATAAGTTGACAGGTATTCAGTATGGTCAGGAACCTGACACCCATAATTGGGTTAAGATTCTTTAGCCAGCAGGGGCGCCGCCCCTGCATCATTTTAAATTTCAAATCCCTCCCTTCGGGGAGGGTACCCCCTGCAAACGTTCAAGAATTGCCAGTTGCTCGCCAAAGGTTCCCGTCGTTCCTGCCGCTCCTCCCCACTCCAGTAAGGCCCCCACAATCGCGACAGCATCAGCGTGCTCATCACTACTACAACGGGTCAGTAGTTGGCGTGTCCGCAAGGCATCGAACCAGACATGAAAAGCAGCCAGACGTTGAGCTGAAGAAGCATAATTACGCTGTAATTTTTCCCAAACCCTCAGGAAGTCAAGTTCGCCCAAAAAGGCCCCTAATACCGCTGAAAGATCTTCAGCCTGGGACATAATATGGACAGCGGTATCATCACTATGCTCCGCGACAATCCTCAACCAACCCTGCAACACAGCAAACGCCTGAACATCGACAAACCGGTAAGTCAGCAGATTATTGTCCACGTGCTGTTTCAGCGTGGGACCGGTTCCAAATGGAACCCGTCCTGAATAACGTGCAGCCGGTGCCACTACGGTACCGCACAGCGGTTCAACCCCTGAAGTTTTAGCCAGCCGCTGTAAAAAATAAAAATCCTCTGCCGCCTGACGACGGTTCATCCCTCCAGCAGCAATATATGCCTGGGCCGAACAGCAAAACGCACTGCCAATCGTATGGTAAGCATAGGGTGAACCAGCCTTCTCAAGACCGAAAAGATAACTGCGCAGATAAAGTTCATAGCTGCGTATCGCCTTCTCCTGGACCGCGTCAACACCGGGCTGGTGATAAAAAGGGATAACCGCTCCTCCCTGCCCACCTTTTTTGAAGTGTTCATCAATTGCCTCGAGATAATGGCTGTCAACCAACGTATCAGCATCTAATGAGATCAGAACCGGTCGACAGGTCCAATCAAGACACTCCAGACTCAGATCAAAACCAATCTTGCGCGCCAGCCCGACACCATCTTTTTGAGCAAACTCATAACCTTTTGCAGTTGCATCAATAACACCGATATTGAGCAGAGGAAAAGGATTGCCAGCCAGCCAGGAGAGAGTTTTTTGATTGTCATCCTTAAAAGCCTGACAAGAATGTTCACGCTGATTGACCACCACCACAATCAGGGTTTGAGCGAGAAGCCCCTCACTATTTAAGGCTAAAGCAGAGAGCGTTGCCGGTAAACTCTGGCTTTCCGCCAAGGCAGGAATAACGATAGCCATGCGGTAGTCAGTTCGGTAATTTCCCGAAAGTGACCAGACTTTTTCCTGAGGCTGTGCTCGACGATATTTAGCCAGACGCCGCTCAATCATCTGTAACAATAACCAGACGACAGTTGTCGACAATTCTGCATAACTGGCCAAAAGGATCGTCAGCCCCTTCAAGCCAGATAATATTCACCCCGTTTTTTTCCATCCGGCGAAAAAAGGTTTCCTGACGTTTGGCAAATTTGGCAATAGCGCGACTCAGCTCCAGCAGCATCGCATCTCTACTGGTCTGTCCTTGCAGATACTGGGCAATCAGGCGGTATTCAAGACCATAAAATTCCAGTTGCTTCCAGGCCACCCCCTGTCTATGCAGCTCTGCAACTTCTTCAATCATTCCCGCATCGACCCGTGCCTGTAAACGCTGCGTAATGCGTTGGCGTAACATCTCACGCGGCCAGCGCAGGCCAAATATCAGAGGCATGAGCCTGGGCATTGGAGGCATCTCTTTAATTGCTAGCTGCTCTCCAATAGCTATCTCAATAGCACGGATCAGGCGCTCGCGCAGTTCAAGGTCAGTCATATTATGTTGATCCGGTTTCAGAGCGAGCAACTTCTGTCGCAATTGAGCATCACTTAAAACCGCCAATTCCATACGCAATTCTGAATTTTCCGGAACTTCAACAAGCCGGTAGCCACGCAATACAGCGTCAAGATACATCCCCGTGCCACCACACAGCACCGGCAGTTTCTGTCGCTCCTGAATTTTTTCTATAGCCGTGAAACAATCGCGCTGAAAACGGAACAGGTTATATTCCGTGCCGGGTTCAGCAATATCAATCAAGTGGTAAGGCACAGTTCCGTACTCGGCAAGGTCTTTTCCACTACCAATATCCATCCCCCGGTAAACTTGCCGTGAATCAGCGGAAATAACTTCACCGCCATAACGCTGGGCAGCCTGCACGGCTAATCCAGTCTTACCACCGGCAGTAGCACCCAGAACGACCAGAAGATTGTAGTCTGTTGTCATTTGTTTTAGCCCTTCGCTGAAACCAGTTTATTCCTTTGCCCTGTGCCGGACATCTGTTATAGTCCCGTTGTTTTATCTCAACCCATGAAAAAATCAACAGATGAATGAAAATAATCCAGTAATCCTGAAACGGGATCAACACAACATATCCCGCAAACAGATCGACCCTGACTGTTTGAAAGTCCTCTACCGACTGCACCGGAATGGCTATAAAGCCTACTTGGTGGGAGGTAGCGTTCGTGATCTTTTACTTGGCCGACAACCCAAAGATTTTGATATTGGAACGGATGCAACCCCAACCCAGGTGCGCAAGCTATTTCGCAACTGCTTTCTGGTTGGCCGACGTTTTCGCCTGGCCCACATCCGTTTTGCTGATAACAAAGTCATTGAGGTTGCCACCTTCAGACGCCATCCAACTGATGACGAGCTTCCGGATGATCCGGATGAGCATTTCCACTTCGTGCAAAATGTGTTCGGCACGCCCTATGAAGATGCCCAGCGACGTGACTTTACCATCAATGCTCTGTTCTACAATATTGCTGATTTCTCGGTCATTGACCATGTGGGTGGTCTGCAGGACCTTAACAGTAAAGTGATACGCGTCATCGGCGATCCCATGGTGCGCTTTGTCGAAGATCCGGTGCGCATGCTGCGGACCCTGGAATTTGCCAGCCGCCTTGATTTCAGTATCAATGCAGATATCTGGCCAGCAATCGAAGCCCACAAAGAACTCATGGCGACAGCAGCCCCAGCGCGTATCCGTGAAGAAGTTATGGAACTGTTCCGGCGCGGCATAGCAGCTCCGGTTCTTAAACAATGCCGTGAACTTGGCCTGCTCTCTCATTTACTGGCGGGCTATCCAGGTAGCGACGAGGGAATCGCGCTGCTCAACCAGATTGATCAGCGCACCAGACAGGGACAACCACCCCGTGAATCCCTGGCTATTGCCGCTCTCTACCTGAGACTGTTTCTGGATCTGTGTCAGCCGGCTACCCAGCATAACCTGGCGCAGGTCCTGCACCAGCTCAACGAGCTCTTAACACCGCATTGCCGCTATTTCAGCATTGCCAGCGGAATTCGCCACGAGGCGAGAGAGCTACTGATGGGGTGCTTTCGCCTGGCCCGCGGCCGCGGTTTTCGCGGCGAAAGACGTTTTTTGGAGAATCCTGCGGCTAAAAGCGCTCTGGAACTGTTCTGCCTGCTGGCAGAAGTTCGCCCCCAATTAGCCCCCCTAGCCCAAGACTGGCTTCAGGCCGTACCTGGCAAGAAAACAGCGTCTAAAGCAAAAGCTCCCTACCGGAAACGTCGGTCCCGAAAAAAAATTCATCACAATCCTGTCACCTAAAGTCACCATCCCCGCTTATTTAGGCGGGGAAAGCAAAAACACGTATCTATTTCAGCATATCCAAAATAATTAAGCTATCTCCGCTAAAAATAGTGGTTTAATACTCACTTTTAAAGAGGTTAGCCCGTTGTAATGATATCTCATTTCTGTTATCGTTCCTTGATTAACATTCTCTTAGCCCTGGGGTTTTTCTTTCTGTTTTTCAGGAGCCGTTATGAAACTGGACAGTCTGCAAAGCAAAATCAGTGGTACATTGATCTTGGTCCTGCTTATCGTTCTGGGTATCGGATTCACCATCACATCCATCCAATCGCGGAACCTTCTCAACCAACAGGCTGAAGAATCAAGTGAGGCTGTTCACGAAGTTATTATTGAGCAGGCCCGGGGTATTTTCGCCAGCCTTGACATCGGCACCCGTGGCTCCCTAGAACGTGGTGAGATGGAGGTTTTTGATGAACTGATCAATGGACTCGGTTCAGTGCCCGGAGTCATTGAGGTCGGTCTGGCGAATCCCAAAGGAAACACCAGTTACTCAAGTAACCGTAACCAGGTTGGGCAACCAGTAAAAGACCTGAACATCACAAGTCCATCGGCGACCATCAATATGGAAAGCGAAGCTACAGACACCGTCTTCTTGGCCCAGGGGAGAAAGTTTGAAGAAAAATGCATCGATTGTCACGATGATGCTAAAATTGGCAATCTCGCCGGAGTCCTGTATTTAAAATACAGCCTGGCCAAATTAGCCAAAGAGCGTCAACACAATGCGGCGATACTTGCCAGTTCCACAACCGAAAGTATTACAAGTAACACCATTATTGCCTTATCCTGCCTGTTTATTACCTGGTTGGTGTTGTACTTAATGATGCGCAGGATGATCGTTTCCCCATTAGTCAATATCAAAGATGTGCTGACCAGCATCAGCCATGGGCACCTGAATACACGGCTTAACTTAAAACAGAGTGACATGATCGGCCAGACCGCCCGCACCCTTGATGCCCTGGCTGACAGCCTGCAACAGGAGATTGTTCTGCCACTTCAGCAATTGTCGCAACGCGATCTGACCTTCAGCGTCAGTCCCCATGACAATCATGACGAACTGCGCCTGGCGATAAAAACACTCGGCGAAGATCTCGGCAGCTTGATCAAGGATTTTCAAACTGCCGGCGAGCAGATCGATCTCGGCAGCTCACAAGTCAGCGCAGCAGCACAGCAGTTGTCCGATGGCGCGACCCAATCAGCCGCATCGGTTGAGCAGATCAGCAGCTCCATGAATCAGATCGGCAGCCAGACCAATGCCAGTGCCGATAGTGCCCGCCAGGCGAATCAACTGGCACAGACGGCCCAGCAGGCGGCAGACACTGGCATGCAGCGCATGACTGATATGATTCAGGCCATGGGCGAAATAAATTCTGCCAGTCAAAATATAGGCAAGATCATTAAAGTCATTGATGAAATAGCCTTCCAGACCAACCTGCTGGCTTTAAATGCTGCCGTTGAAGCCGCACGTGCCGGACAACATGGCAAAGGATTTGCCGTTGTTGCGGAAGAAGTCCGCAACTTGGCGGCCCGTAGTGCCAAAGCCGCAGCAGAAACAGCAGAACTGATTGAAGGCTCTGTGGCAAAGACCAGCAATGGCACCCAAATTGCCGAAGGAACTGCCGCCGCACTCGAAGAAATAGTGGCTGCCATCAGCAAGGTCACCACCCTGATATCGGACATAGCCACCGCCAGTAGCGAACAGGCCCAGGGTATCAGCCAGGTCAACCAGGGTCTCCAGCAGATTGACCAAGTCATCCAGAGCAATACTGCCAACGCCGAAGAAAGCGCCGCAACCAGTGAAGAACTTTCCACCCAGGCGGCGGAACTCAGGTACCAGCTCAGCCTGTTTAAACTTCACAACGGCCCACGCTCCTCCAGACAGCTTGACCCTCCGGTGCAGCAGCCATGGCGTGCCCAATCCTCTGCCCAATCGGCCATTGCTCAACACACCTTTACCAAGGAGTCTTCCAAGACCCATCTTGAATGGGACAACAGGTTCAAAACGGGTCTCCCACTTATAGACAATCAACATAAAACCCTCATTGAACTGATCAATCGCCTGTTTTCCTGTATGCGTGACGGTGGAAATCGTCAGCAGACCATGGAAATTGTCGATGAGCTGGTAAACTATACAGTAACGCACTTCCAGGCTGAAGAAGATTTAATGAGAAAACATCATTACCCGGCTCTTGGTGAACACATCAAGGTTCACCAAAAATTTGTTTCTCAAGTTTCTGTTTTTGCACAAAAAATTAAGTCTGACAGTCATTTGGCACCGGCAGATATTTATAAATTCCTCAAGGACTGGCTGATCAATCACATTGAAAAAGAGGACCGGGACGGCTACGGCTCATTCATAACAAAGTCGAGACAAGGCACTTCAAATTAACGTAAGTTATTAAGTTATAGCTGCTTTTTTACGCAGTTAATTATTATTAATTTTTTTAGCTTTTTCTCTTTAACTTTGTTTATTTGTTTTATATAATTAAATTCTGTTTTAATTCATATGGACTTCACTACTCTAAATCTTTCCGTTGAGGATCGGTAATGGGCACAGAAATAGACGACGATCAAATTGAAATTATCCAGGAATTTGTCACTGAAAGCCGCGACATGATTGAGCAACTGGAACCAGCTATCATAGAGCTGGGCCAGAACAGCGACCCTGAGACAATCAATGCCATCTTCCGCTTGTTCCACTCAATGAAAGGGAGCGCTGGCTTTCTTGAGTTTGATCATTTAACACGGGTTGCTCATGCAGCTGAGAATTTGCTCGATCTCATTCGTAATAAAGAAATTGAGCTGATTCCTAGCCACGTTACCCTGTTGTGTGAATCATGCGATTTTGCTAAAGAAGCGCTTGATATGATTGAGAGCGACTTCAATGATGATTCAATGGTCGCAGCTGCTGACGAAATTTCCGTAAAGCTGCACCACGCCATTGAGCATCAGGGGGAAGAATCTGTAGAGACTGACAGCACAACCGGAGCAACCGTTTCGACTCCTGAGGATCTCGCTCCGTCCCCTGCAACGTTAGAGCCCGTCGATTCACCATTCCCACAGATGGAAATTACGGAAGAGATGCGCGTCAGCTTTGTCCAGGAAGGAAACGAACTGCTACAGAATGCTGAGCAGGGCTTACTGTTGTGGGGGGAAAATCCCGACGACAAAGATACCCTTGGCGATATTTTTCGCCATATTCACAGTTTTAAAGGCAACTGCGGTTTTTTCGGATTTGCGGATCTGGAAAAACTGAGCCACCAGATGGAAAACATTTTGGATCGGGCCAAATCAGGGTCTCGGCTAGCCACCGACACTCCTGCCGATCAGTTACTGATCAGTCTGGATGTCCTGCAGCAGGCAGTTAATAACATTGCCGATGGGAAAAGTGACAAGATTGACGATATTAGCAGCCATCTGGCCGACTTGAACAAACTGCTGGCTCCGCTGCTCGGTGACTTCCTGGTTGAGGAGGGTGTTCAGGAAGACGCCATTTCCACCGCAGTAAAAACTCAGAAAAAACCTGTTGGTGAAATCCTGATCCAGCAAGGCGCAGCTTCGCAGCAACAGATTGACAGTGCGCTGAAGAAGCAACAGGACAAAATCGATCAGAGCAAAGCTGAGGCTAAACAACCGGCCGCCCGCTCCAAAACACCGGCGAAAAGGCAAGATATCCGTGTTGAACTTGGCAAGCTTGACAACCTGATCAACCTGATTGGCGAGCTGGTTATTGCTGAAAATATGCTGATCCATAACCCTGACCTCAAAGGCCTGGAACTGGAAAACTTTAACAAAGCCGGCCAACACATGTCTAAACTGGTGCGGGAACTGCAGGAAATGGCCATGACCATCCGCATGATTCCAGTATCCGGCCTGTTCCGCCGTATGATTCGACTGGTCCACGATATTTCGGTTAAAGCGGGTAAGAAAGTTGATCTGCAACTGATCGGTGAAGAAACTGAAATTGACAAGACCGTTATTGAGACAATCACCGATCCCCTGGTTCACTTGCTGCGCAACTCCCTTGACCACGGTCTAGAAACACCGGCACAAAGGACAGCTGTAGGCAAGATTGATAAAGGAACGATTAAACTCTCAGCCCGCCATGAAGAAGGCGAAGTATGGGTCACCATCGAAGATGATGGCCGAGGCTTGAATAGGGAAAAAATTCTCGAAAAAGCGATCATCAAAGGACTGATTGAAGGGGATGGCTCTGACCTCAGCGAAAAACAGATCAACAATCTGATTTTTGCCCCAGGATTTTCAACGGCAGCGCAAATAACCGATATTTCTGGTCGTGGCGTTGGTATGGATGTCGTCAAAAAGAACCTTGAAAAAATCAAAGGTAAAATTGACGTCACCAGCAACCCGGGCCAGGGGACCAAAATCACTCTGCGCATTCCGCTGACCCTGGCAATTATTGACGGTATGATCGTGCGGGTCGGAACCACAACCTGTATCGTTCCGACCCTGTCAATTCTTGAGGCTTATCGCCCGGATATGGGCTCAATCACCATCACTCCCGATGGCGAAGAGCTGGCCCGCGTCCGTGAAAACTTTTTCCCGATCGTCCGACTGCACAAGATTCTTGACAAGCAACCCGACTCCCAAAAACTATCTGACGGGATTCTCATTGTCCTTGAATATCAAGAAACCCGCTTCTGCCTGTTCATAGACGAGATCCTCGGTCAGCAGCAAACGGTCATCAAGGGCCTGTCTGACTTTATCGGCAACGTTCAGGGAGTTTCAGGCTGCACCATCCTTGGCGATGGTGGCATCAGTCTGATTCTGGATGTCGGCAGCCTGATGGAATCGGCAAGCCGTAAACAAGATCACGCTTTCGAATAATACGCATAAAGGAGAAAAACATGGCTGAAGAATTGAGCATGACAAGCCTGGAAAATGAAGATACCCAACGGGACAAGTACCTGACTTTTCACTTGGCTGGTGAAGATTACGGCATTGAGATCCGCTATGTTATAGAAATCATTGGTATCCAGAATATTACTGAGGTCCCTGATATGCCAGCGTTTATTCGTGGTGTCATCAACCTGCGCGGCAAAGTTATTCCGGTTATGGATGTCCGTAATCGCTTTAACCTTGAAGATCGCGATTATGATGACCGTACCTGTATCATCGTCGTCAATGTTGACAGTACCGAAGTCGGCCTGGTCGTTGATGAAGTGAGCGAGGTTGCTGATATTCCCGAAGCCAATGTTGAACCTCCACCAAAAACCAATCGCAATTCAGAAAGCAGCTACATTCAGGGGATGGGGAAAATCAATAACGATGTCAAAATCCTCCTGGATGTTCACAAGCTACTGTACAGCGGCGAGATGATGGAACTTGCTGCAGCTTTTGACGATCAGTAATATTAAGCTTATGGCAGAACAAATGAAAAACACCGAGTATCAGGGAAGCATGATGGCCATCAGCGATGATGAATTTGCCAGACTGCGCAATCTGATCCATCAACGCTTTGGCATCAATCTGACCGAGCAGAAACGTTCACTGTTGGTAGGACGGCTACAGAAGCTGATGCGACGCCTGCATCTGTCGAATTTTTCAGATTACTATGACTACCTGAAAGAGGACCAGACGGAAGGAGCGCTGGGTGAACTTGTCGATCTCATATCGACAAACCATACCTACTTTAACCGTGAAAAAGATCATTTTGACTATTTTTCACAAACAGCGCTGCCCGCAGTTATTGAGAAGCTGAAGCAAGAGAAACGCCGTGATCTGCGTATCTGGTGTGCAGGCTGTTCTACCGGTGAGGAACCCTACACGTTATTGATGCTGATGATGGAATATCTGGGTGCTGACTACGCATCCTGGGATGCGGGAATCCTGGCTACCGATATTTCTGACCGAGCTCTGACCATTGCCAAACGGGGTGCCTATGCCACCGACCGGGTCATGCAATTACCCGAGAACCTGCGTAGAAAATATTTCACCACTGCAGGTCCTGGGGAAATGCAGGTCATTGACAAGCTGAAGAAGGAAGCAACATTCAGGCGCTTTAACCTGATGAACACGACGTTTCCGTTTAAAAAGCCATTCCAGATGATCTTCTGCCGGAATGTCATGATTTATTTTGACCAAGAAACCCGTGAAGCATTAGTTAGTCGTTACCACAAAGCCACGGAACCTGGCGGATACCTGTTTATCGGGCATTCAGAGACTCTGGGCCGGAATCAATCCCTCTACCGCTATATCAAGCCGGCACTCTACCAGAAAGGGCCCAATTAATGGCTCGTCAAGTTCGCGTTCTGATTGTCGATGATTCGGCCCTGGTGCGAAATATTCTGAGCCAGGGGCTGGCAATGGACCCGGGTATCGAGGTTGTGGGTACCGCCTCGGACCCGTACATCGCGCGGGACAAAATTGTTGAGCTGCAACCCGATGTTCTTACCCTGGATGTTGAGATGCCACGCATGGATGGTGTTGCGTTCTTGCGTAAACTGATGCCACAGTACCCGATTCCAGTTGTCATGGTCAGTTCGCTGACCCAACGTGGTAAGCAGATTACCATGGAAGCTCTTGATGCCGGTGCTGTAGATTTTGTTGCCAAACCGACCAGCAATGTTTCGGCAGGGCTCAATGCCATGTTGCTTGAGCTCAGGTCGAAGGTCAAAATTGCATCGACCGCTAACGTCTCACACTGGAAAGGAAAACGCCCGGTGGCACCAGTATTCGCAACCTCAATCAGCTCATCTGCTCTGGCTGAATCAACGGATAAAGTCATTGCCATTGGCGCTTCAACCGGGGGCACCGAGGCGATTCGTCGCGTAATTGAAAATTTTCCGGCATCAACCCCCGGAACCGTTATCGTCCAGCATATGCCGAGCGGTTTTACCAAAATGTTTGCTGATCGTCTTAATCAGCTGTGCCAGATGCAGGTCAAAGAAGCGGAGCACGGTGACCGTGTCCGCACTGGACTGGTGCTCATTGCACCAGGGGGCAGACAACTGGAAGTTGTCCGTTCTGGTGGCTTCTACGAGGTACGTCTAGGTAACAGTGACAAAGTCAGCGGCCATTGCCCGTCAGTTGATGTCATGATGCACTCAGTCGCTAAACACGTTGGAGCGAACGCCATTGGAGCCATGCTTACCGGTATGGGCCAGGATGGCGCCGATGGTATGTTGGCCATGCGCCAGGCCGGTGCCCATTGTATTGCCCAAGATGAAGCATCTTCAGTTGTTTTCGGAATGCCGAAGGTTGCCTTTGAAAAGGGTGGAGCAGAGCGCCTGGTACCATTGGATAAAATCGCGACATCGTTACTTAACTTACTCACGGAGAAGAGATAAATGGGGCAAGTTATACTTGGAGTTGGGGATTTCGGATCTTCAAACAGTCCTGGGGATGATGTTAAAACCTTCGCATTGGGATCATGCGTTGCGGTTATCTTCCTGGACCCAAAGACCCGGACAGTAGGCATGGCCCATGTGGCCCTGCCCGACTCATCAATCAATAAAGCCAAGGCCGCAGAAAAACCAGGCTATTTTGCAGATACCGCAATTCCGGCCCTGCTTGATCAGATGACTAAATTTGGATGCGACAAGCGCGGCAGAGGAATGGTTGTTAAACTTTGTGGTGGAGCAAATGTCATGGATACCAATGACACATTCCAGATTGGTAAACGTAACGCACTTGCGATCAAGAAAATTCTCTGGTCATATGGCATGGGTGCGGTAGCTGAAGATCTGGGCGGCAATTTCAGCCGTACCGTAGCGGCTTCGGTTTCGGCAGGCCAGATAACCCTCAGTTCACCCGGCAAGCCTAATTGGCAGCTATAGGAGGAGGACATGGTTAAGCAATTAACACCTGAAGAGCTTCAGAAAATCGTTCGTTCAGTGCCGATGCTCTCGTCCAGTGCCAGTCAGCTACTGCATATTGCGGCAAAACCGGACCATGATCTGGTTGAAGTCATCAACCTGGTCAAGACTGACGCCAACCTTACCGCCCGGGTTCTTAAAATTGTGAATTCGGCTGCTTTTGCGCTGGTGAATAAAGTGACGTCTATTGACCGCGCAGTTTCGTTCCTGGGGGAACGGATAATCGTCAGTGTCGCCATAGGGGACTGTGCCGGTAAACTTATGGAGCGTGAGCTCGCCGGTTACGCTGCCCAGAGGGGTTCTTTGTGGAAACATGATTTGCGTTCTGCCATTGCCGCTCGCGAGGTTGTTACCCAGAGCGGTGCTGAAATCAGTCCAGAACTAGCATTTACTGCTGGTCTATTGCATGATATCGGTAAAGCGCTGATTTCTGATTATCTGGCCGGAACAGCTCCGGATGCTGTGAGCATGATCACTGCAGAAGACAGCTATGATTACCTGGACGCAGAAAAGCAGCTGGTTGGCTTCAACCACACTCAGGCTGGCTTTGAACTGGCAAAAAGCTGGGAACTGCCCGACGAACTGGTTGCGGCAATTCGCTATCATCATGAACCGGATCAGGCTGCGCAGGAGTTTCGCGCCCTCGTCTATGCCGTCCACCTTGGTGATGTCATTGCCATGATGGGGGGCTTTGGAACCGGTTCCGACAGCATGCGCTACAAGCTTGATCAGGGCTACACCGAATATATAAAACTCAGTCCGAAAACTTTGCCCAGCATCATGCTGGCGGTCGATATGGAATTTGACAAACTCGAAGCGTCATTTAATGACTCGGGAGAAAATCACTCATGAAACGAATTATAGTTGCGGATGATTCAGCCACCGCCCGAATGTTTATCAAGCGCTGTTTGCAGATAATCGGTTTAGGGGATGCCGAAATCATTGAAGCTGAGCACGGAAAAGAAGCTCTGACAGCAGCCAAGGCCCAGCCGGTTGACTTGTTACTGACAGATCTGAACATGCCCGTTATGGATGGAGAGACCCTGGTCAAGTGGGTCAAGGCCAGTCCCAAACTTTGCGAGCTCCCCGTCATAGTCATAACCAGTGCAGGGAACCCGGCCAAGGAGGCCCAACTCCTTGCCCTTGGAGCCTACCGGGTTTTAAACAAACCGGTGTCTCCACCAATCATGATGGACGCACTGGCAGATTTTCTCGATTAGCACCGCACTGACAAGGAGTTTACAATAATGAAAGACAGCAAATTTTATCAGGCCATGATCAATGCCGTCAGCAAAACCCTGGAAAACATGATTTTCCTTGAAGCAATGGAGCATTTTGACCGCAGTTACGAGATTCCTAAAGACGAAGCGGTGTGGACATCACTGCTGATTACTGATCCAGTTCAGGGTGAGTTGCGTTTGGTTATGAGCAAAGATACTTTGCAGAAGTTTACCGATAATGTCTTTGGCTTTGAGGTTGATGAAATTACCGACAAGCAAAGAGATGATATTCTTAACGAACTGCTTAACACCATCGCCGGACTGTTTATGACCAACCTCATGACAGCTGACGAAAAATATCAGCTGGGCCTACCAGAACTTGGCGAAGGTCCGGTCAGTCCACCGGATGCCGATACTATCGTCTGGAAACTGATGAGCAGTGAAGAAGATGCCATCTTTATTTATGCGAATGGTGTCCCGCTGGTGGCACTGAACAAATAACCCAACTTACTTTCAACCGCTACAAAATGATAAAGGAGCCCCATCATGGGTAAAACTGTTCTTATTGTTGATGATTCCAACACCATGCGCAAAATTGTTTCACGTGCGCTGCGTCAGGCCGGTATTGATTTCAGTACCATCCTTGAAGCCGCCGATGGGCAGGAAGCACTCGATGTCCTTGCCAGCAACAATGTCGACGTAGTCCTGAGTGACATTAATATGCCCAACATGAATGGCCTTGAATTTCTCAAAGCAAAATCAGAAAATCCTGCCATCAAGAATATTCCAGTTGTCATGATCTCAACCGAAACAGGTGCAGATATTATTGATGAAGCAAAATCTTATGGCGCCAAAGGGGCCATCAAGAAACCGTTTACGCCTGACCTGATCAACGAGACTTTGGGCGCCCTGCTCTAAACCGATAAAACTGTCCCCAAGTATTGCCTTTCTTCAGATGCAGTAGTTGGGGACCTTTATTTTACGAGGAGATTCCTGTGACACACGCTCAACATCTCATTGACTCCACCCAGGAGATCTTTTCCAGCATGATCTTCCTTGAGGTCGCTCCTGGTGAACCATTTAAACGTACCAATGCCCCGCTTACGAACAGTATTTCTGGCATGATCGGCCTTGCTGGCACGATCAAAGGATCGTTGTCTATCCATCTTCCAAACAGTGCGGCACTTGCGGTCACTACAGCATTTCTTGGCATGGATGTTGAGGAAATTGACGAAGATGTCAAAGACGCTATTGGTGAACTTGCCAATATGCTTGGTGGCAGCCTGAAGGCCGTTTTAGACCCTACTGGTAGTGGCATCAAACTGTCTATGCCGTCCACCGTTTACGGCGAAGAGTATTCCATTGACTGTCTAGCAGAAGCAGAGACCGTTGCCGTCCCATTTTCCTTTGATGGACAAACTTTCATTGTTGAGTTGCAACTCCGTATAGAAAGCTGACTCATATACGGAGTCTAAGAGCATCCTTCTGACAAAGCTGCCTTCTAGGACAAGACCCTGGTCTCCCGGCCGGGTAACTTGTCGGCCCCGCTTTTCAGACAGTACAGATACATCCAGATCAGCCCCCTGGACACATACCATTAGTGTACCAAACTGGGTTCTGCATAAAATTTGCAACTTTCAGGAGCCTAACTGTGGAATTTGCTAAAAAAATTACCGAAACAACCGAAGAGATCTTTAGCACCATGATCTTTATGGACATCACCCCCCAGGCTCAGTTAGAAGCAACAAAAGAGGTCCTTGGGTGTCATGTTTCGGCCATGATCGGCCTAACCGGTGGGTTTTCCGCAATGCTCGGAATTCATTGCCCGGAGGCTGTCGGACTGGCGATCACTGGTGAAATGCTGGGCATGGAAATCACACAGATCGATGCTGATGTTAAAGACGCTCTCGGGGAAATAGCCAACATGGTTGCCGGTGGTATCAAGGAGCGCTTCTGCGCTGAAAATGTCAGCCTTGAGCTGGCAATACCGACAGCTGTCTCAGGAAAATCCTACACGATCTCCGCGCCCTCAGGAAGCAACAGGGTTATTATTCCGTTTCAGGTTGAAGCGGGAACCTTTTTCATTGAACTGAAATACAATCTGAACTGATACGTGTATTCAGATGACTCTGAATACACGTCCGCAGTGCTTCGTGATATGATTTACGGATCGTATTACTGGTAAACTGTCCGGTTGTGGATAAGAGGTCACTTTGGATCAACGCGCGATCATCAATGTTGTCTGTAAAGCAGCACTCAATAATCTGAGTAGCGAAATCAGCGCACTACTCGGCCATGACCTTGTCTGCTCAGGCATTAAGCTGGAATCAGCGACTAAAGAACAGCTGTTCAGCAACCCGGACCGTCCCAAAACCGCCCTGGCCCATATGACAGTCGGTGGGGAGCGTGAGGGGCTCAGTTACCTCTTCTGTCCGATGGCATCTGCTGCAATACTGGGTGGCACGCTCATCATGCTCCCCGAAGACATGATTCATGAACATGTTGCAAAGGAACAGCTTGACGGAGAACTGAATGACGCTTTCGGTGAAGTTGCCAACATCATTGCCGGTGTCTTTACTCAGGCATTCGTTGATAAATACTCGAAAACCATTCGTTTTATCAAAAAGAATGTTGAACCGTTAATCCCAACCAAGGTGGATCCCGATAGCAACGCTCCGTTCCCTCCTGGAAATTACTATGTAGCCGCCTGCCATATGGCCATGGGCGGTCAGGACTTAGGAACTCTGGAACTCATTGTTCCTCATGCTATTTTTGATCTGGAAGAAGCCTCTCCCGAAGCGGTCCAACCACAACAATCAGCCCCTCAAAAAGCCCCGGCGCAAAACGCAACAGCGCCACAGAAACAGCCAGAGGCTGCCACTGCAGAAGCGACTCCAAATCAACCACCACTTTCTGACACGGCCTCAGCTCCAGAGGCAAAACCGAAAAAGAAACTGTCTTTTGCTGATCAGAAAAAACTGGTTGATGTCGTTTTTAAAACGACAATCTCCCAGATTGGCGAAGAAGTCGGTACACTCCTTGGCCAACCGCTAAAATGTGATGATGTGAAGCTAGTGTTGACGAGCAAAGCAGACTTCTTTTCACAGCATTGCCTTGAAAAATCAGTTGTCAGCCATATGAAAGTTACCGGCGACCAGCAGGGGCTCGGCTTCCTGATCGCTCAGGTTCCCGATTCAATCATCATGGGGGGAACTCTGATCATGCTCCCTGATGATCAAATTGAGGAACGCCAAAAAGCTGGCACCTTCGATGGTGAAGTCGCTGACGCATACGGAGAAATTGCCAATATCATTTCGGGTAGTCTGACCCAGACTTTTCTTGATCGCTACCCACAGCAGATACGCTTTATAAGAACCGATTCCGAGGTCATCACTCCAACCAAAATGGATCTGGATTCCGACCAGCCATTCCCGGAAGGAACCTATTACCTGGCGTCCTTCGATCTTCACATGGACGAGTTTGAACTCAACCGGATGTTCCTGATTTTCCCTGCGGACGTGTTTAACCTTGAAGATACCCTACCAGGACCCTCCAAGGCTGCCAGCCCAGCTGAAATACCCGCCCCCGGCGAATGGGGTGGTCCTCCAGCAGAAACTGCTGTGGCTAACGGACCAGCCCCAGGCGAATGGGGCGGACCACCTCTTCCCGTGGATCAGACAGGCACAACGGGTCAACAACCTGCGCCACATGCGGCGGCTCCCGCAGGCCAACCTCAAAACCTGTCCAAAGGGATAAATGGCGGCTCAGCGGTCCTCATCATAAGTGATCAACAAGACAATGCTGCGACCTTTGTTGATATTCTATCAGCAGCGGGATATCAATGCCAGGTACTGTCATTTCAGGACGACATCAGAGATAAATTCCAGCAGTTTCAGGTTCAGGGAATTTTCCTTGTTATGAACCAAGTCGGTGAAAAAGGGTTTGCAGCAGCAATTAAGCTGCAGTCAGCCGGTCGACCGCTGCCACCGATCATCTTTGCCGGCCCGGATTGGACTCGCAGTGCCGTATTGCGGGCTGTCAAATATGGTGCCAAAGATATCTTACTGACACCAGCCAGTGGTGAGGAAATTAAGGAAAAGATTAGCCAACATTTAAAAAAGGCCAGCTGAAACTGATTTTTTTAAAATGTCAGGATCTCAGATTTGAAATGTCTGATGTCACAGTCCGACAGCGTCCTAACCTGCAGGCTGTGAGATCTGAATGTGAAATTTAAGATAAAGAGGTCTTGGAATATTGGCAAAGCTCACGCTTCTAGACCTTTTTTCTTAATTTTTTCGATCAGAGTGGTGCGTTTGAGGTTCAATAGTCGCGCCGCTTCTTTCTTATTCCCCGCAGAGCGTTCCAGAGCTTCCAGAATCAGACGATCTTCAAAATCACTGATTAACTGATTGAAATCGACAATGCCTTCCGTCCATTGCACCTCGGGAGGATCAATAAGAATATTCCTCGTGGTCTCGGTTTCCACAAGAGCCTCAGTCTCAGACTCAGCAACTTCACAGCGATATTTTTCTGGCAGTTCCTTGATCGTCACCTTTTTACCACGGTGAAGAATAACCAGACGCTGAACCAGGTTCTCCAGCTCCCTGACATTGCCTGGCCAGTGATAGGCCTGCAGTGATTTAAGAGCAACGGACCCAAGGGTTGTCCGACGATCCCCCTTACGCCGGCTGAAGCGATCAATAAAATTTTCAATCAGCAGACCAATATCGTCACGCCGCTCACGTAAGGCTGGAGCCTCCACCGGAATAACTGCCAGCCGGTAGTAAAGGTCTTCCCGAAAACGCCCTTCGGCAACCAAACTTTCCAGATGCTGGTGGGTTGCGGCAATAACCCTGACATCGACCTTGACAGGTTTGACCCCCCCGACCGGCTCAACTTCACGCTCCTGCAGAACCCGCAGCAACTTCGCCTGGAGCCCGGGCTTCATATCCCCAATTTCATCCAGAAACAGGGTACCGCCATCAGCAAACTGGACACGTCCTATTTTGGACTGCTGGGCACCGGTAAAGGCCCCCTTGACATAACCGAATAATTCACTTTCAAGCAGCTCATCGGGTATGGCGGCACAATTGACCGGAACAAAGGCCGCTACATTACGTGGACTGTTCTCATGGATAGCCCTGGCGATCAGCTCTTTACCAGTACCACTTTCCCCCTGAATAAGGACTGTACTGTCCCCTTCTTCAGCAACACAGGCAATCAGCTCAAAAAGCTCCTGCATCTGAGAAGACTGCCCTATCATTCCGGAAAAAGCCTGTACCTGTGTCATGAAACATCCTACTTTGGGTTATTGATAAATCCACAATGAGGTATAGATAATATATTTTTTATAATGTGTCAATATTTAGACACATTATAAAAAAGAATGAACAGTTTTTTAGTATTTTTTAAACCGGCCGACAGGAAGTCAGAGTTTTGACTTGAAGCACATTGCTTTATCACGATTGGCTTTAATAAAAAAGGATTGAGTTCTAAACCCAATCCTTTTTTACCTTAGTTACCAGCATTTAAGAGGCATGCGGACTTACGGCGGAAGTCGTGATTTCCAAACGACAACTAAAAATCACCGCCAAATAAGTCCCGCGTATACACCTTCTCCGCGACATCACGAATATCTTCAACCATGCGGTTGGCGATGATGACATCGCTAATTTGCTTAAACTCCTGTAGATCTTTGATCACTCTTGAATTAAAAAATTCATCGCCTTCAAGAACCGGTTCATAGACCACCACAGGAATCCCCTTGGCCTTTATCCGCTTCATAACACCCTGAATTGCCGAAGCACGGAAGTTGTCAGATCCAGCCTTCATGACCAGTCGATAGACTCCAACAGTTTTCGGTTTACGCTTGATGATGGCATCGGCGACAAAATCTTTACGCGTCCGGTTGGCATCAACAATAGCGCGAATCAGATTATTCGGAACCTCGTCATAATTGGCCAATAACTGCTTGGTATCCTTAGGTAAGCAATACCCGCCATAACCGAACGAAGGATTATTGTAATGACCGCCGATACGGGGATCAAGGCCAACCCCCTCGATAATCTGACGAGGATCCAGCCCGTTGGTTTCAGCATAACTGTCAAGCTCGTTGAAAAAAGCCACCCGCATCGCCAGATAGGTATTGGCAAACAGCTTGATAGCTTCGGCCTCGGTTGATTCGGTCAACAGGACAGAAACATTCTCTTTAATCGCCCCCTGCTTGAGCAGATCAGCAAATACCAGGCCGCGCTCACTGCGTTCGCCGACGATTATCCGCGAGGGGTGAAGGTTATCATACAATGCTTTCCCTTCACGCAGGAATTCAGGGGAGAAAATCAGCTGGGTTGTCTGCAAACGTTCCCGCAGTGACTGAGTGAAACCAACAGGAACCGTCGATTTAATGACCATGGTTGCTTCAGGGTTAACCCGCATAACATCAGCTATGACGGATTCAACGCTGGTGGTATTAAAGTAGTTGGTTTCAGGATCGTAATCGGTCGGAGTCGCAATAATAACAAAGTCCGCCCCCCTGTAAGCATCCTCTTTATCCAGAGTTGCCCGCAGGTTCAATTGGTGTGTGGCCAAGTAATCTTCGAGCTCTGAATCAGCGATAGGCGACTTTTTATTATTGATCAGTTCCACCTTGAATTCGGCAATATCAAGCGCCACAACTTCATTATGCTGCGCCAGGAGAACAGCATTGGACAAACCAACGTATCCGGTACCGGCAACTACAATTTTATAAGTTCTCATGTAAATATATCCTATCCATAATAAAAAACGGGAGAGCAGCAAAGCTCTCCCGCTCGAGTCTCCAAGGGGACAATAATAACCAATTAGTTTTTGTTATCTACCGTCACCTGATCTTTAAATTTAGCCAGGGTCTTATCACCAATGCCTTTGACGTTAACCAATTCAGATACCGATTTAAACTTATGCTCTGCACGATAAGCAATAATTGCCTCTGCAGTCTTTTCGCCAACACCGCTTAATTGGGTCAATTCAGCAACCGTGGCAGTATTGATATTAACTTTTCCTGCAGCAAAAAGTGTTGCCGGCGCAACAGTCAGAAACGTCAGAAGCAGCAGAAAAACATACAGATTTTTCAATGTTTTCATTTAAATCCCCCTTTGATGTAAAAACCAAACTGAGCCCCCTCAGAGATAAAATGAGAATAACAGATAATCTTCCAAGATCAAGGAATAAAAAGACTTTTCTGGCTTATCCACCATAGCCTTCAGGATTATTTCTCTGCCAGTTCCAGCTATCGCGCATCATATCATCAAGCCCCAGCTCTGCTTGCCAATTCAATTCTTTATTGGCCAAGGTCGGATCAGCATAACATTCGGCTATATCACCAGGGCGACGCGGCACAATTTTAAATGGAACTATTTTCCCAGATGCGACTTCAAAAGCCTTTATCATTTCCAAGACCGAGTAACCATTGCCAGTTCCCAGGTTATAGGTAAAGACACCATTATTGTGAGCAATTCGCTCCAAAGCCCGCAGATGGCCCAATGACAAATCGACGACATGGATGTAATCACGCACCCCGGTTCCATCGCTAGTGGGGTAATCATCCCCGAAAACCGATAGCTGCTCCAGACGCCCGATAGCAACCTGGGCAATATAAGGAAGCAGGTTATTGGGAATCCCCTTGGGATCTTCACCAATACGACCTGAGATATGAGCGCCAACAGGATTAAAATAACGCAACAGCACAATGGCCCAGCGCGGATCGGATACGGAGAGATCCCTCAGAATCTCCTCAATCATCAACTTCGTCCGGCCATAAGGATTAGTCGCGGAGGTCGGAAAATCTTCCCGGATCGGGACACTGGCCGGATCACCATACACAGTTGCAGAAGAACTGAACACCAATCTAAAAACACCGGCACGGCGCATTTCATCAAGCAAGACGAGTGTGCCGTTAATGTTATTGTCATAATATTCAAGGGGGATCTGGGTTGACTCCCCAACCGCTTTCAGACCCGCAAAGTGGACAACGGAATCGATGTTGTGGGAAGCAAATATTTCACGCAGGCCAGCACCGTTACGGATATCGACTTCGTAACAGGGAAATTGCTTACCGGTTAATTCCTGAATACGGGCAATAGATTTCTGGCTGGCATTGGCAAAATTGTCGACGATGATAACTTCATTGCCGGCATTAAGTAGTTCAACAACGGTATGGCTGCCAATATAGCCGGCTCCACCTGTGACAAGTATGGACATAGAGTCCTCCTGAATATATCCGATAAAATCGCAGACAGACGCCAGTAACTATAGACGAAGCCTAGCGATCCTCGCGATGACCATAGCTAATATTTCAATGAGTCTGCACACTATTAATCGTTAGCTCTTACGATACTCAGGTGACTACTACTCGACGCAGACCGTCTATAATCATATTCTGCTTTAATTGAATTTTTAGCTGGAGAATATTCTGGTACCAGTTTACATAAATACTCAAGAATGCCTGGAATATTTAAATCTTTGGCATGGGATAGCAGTACCTCAATATCTATCTTTAATTTTTCATAACTGATATCTATAGACTTTGCCACACATATTTTAGGGTGCTGAGTCGAGATAGTACCTTCTCCGTCAAGAAGTAATTCCTCATAAAGTTTTTCTCCTGGCCTTAACCCAGTATAGACAATACCAATATCTTCATAAGGTTTGTAGCCAGACAGTCTTATCAACTCTTCTGCCAAATGTTTAATTTTAACCGGGTTACCCATATCAAACAGGTAGATTTCGCCTCCCTGCCCCATGCTTCCTGCCTGTAGAACCAACTGAACTGCTTCAGGAATGGTCATAAAGAACCGAGTCACTTCTGGATCAGTTACAGTTAAAGGGCCACCCTTTTTGATCTGCTCTTTAAATGTTGGAATAACGCTGCCATTACTCCCCAGTACATTACCAAAACGCGTGGTGACAAAGCTCGTTTTGCTTCTCTTATTCAGTGCCTGGACGTAAAGTTCAGCAATGCGTTTCGTAGTGCCCATAATATTTGTTGGGCGAACTGCTTTGTCTGTTGAAATCATGACAAACTTTTCAACTTTAAAATGATCAGCGGCGTCCGCAAGGATACGTGACCCACGCACATTATTATTAACACTTTCAGCAGGGTTGCGCTCCATCATCGGCACATGCTTATATGCTGCGGCATGAAAAACCACCTGAGGCATCTGTTCATCGAAAATAGCATTGACGCGGGCAGGATTACGAATGTCCCCGATAATAGGAACGATAGCTATATCGGGAAACCGTTTCAGAAGCTCCTGTTCGATAGCAAACAGTGGCGTCTCTCCATTTTCAAAAAGTATGAGCTTTTCAGGACGATAACCTGCTATCTGGCGACATAATTCACTTCCTATACTACCTCCCGCACCAGTAACAAGAACTCTCTTTTTAGCCAAATAATTGCGAATCTGCAGCTCATTCAAAGAAATGGGCTCTCGCCCCAGCAAATCATTCAGATCAACATCTCTGACCTGTTGAACGGAAACTTTACCGCCAATAATATCCCCCACTCCCGGCAATATTTTAACCCGTACACAGGTTTTCTGACATTTTTCAACAATGGACCGAATCTGCTTTCCGGTTGCCGAAGGGATGGCAATAATGATTTCATCCACGCGATATTTATCGACCAGCTCAGCCAACTGTTCCTGCTGACCAAGCACCTTATACCCCTGAAAAACTGCCTTTTTCTTATAGGGATCATCATCAACAAAGCCAACCAGATTATAATTAATTGCCGGGTTCTGACGAATTTCACGGGCAATCATCTGACCACCATCCCCGGCACCAACCAACAAGACATTGGTCGGCATAAGATCAAAAGTCTTTCCCATAGGAAAATAATGTTCACGGAACGCTCTGGTTATGAAGCGTATCCCGCAAATCAAAAGAAAACAAACAATCCCATCAATAATCAGGATACTTCTGGGGATATTTTCCATGCGGAAAATCACCGCAGAGGCCCCTATTAAAACAACTGAGCCAATAAGATTTGCTTTGGCGATCTGAATCAAATCAGGCATAGCAACATAGCGCCACCAGCCTCGGCAACAACCAAGCTGCCAAAAGACAGCCATTTTTATAGGGATTGCCAGTAAAATCAGGTAGAAAATAGTTGGAAAATAATTGCGCGGAATAGAGAAATCAAAGCGCAGGCAGTAAGCCAAAAGCAAGGAACTTGTAATAATAACCGTCTTCGAAATAAACACGGTAGCTAATCGATGGCGAAACAATAAATCTTTCAAAAGTATCCCCCAATCACATCACTGTGATTTACATAAAAGACAAAATAGCATTATAGCGTTTATCGCATAATTTTTCATTGAAATATTTGACAAGAGCAGAACAGACAGAGCAAAATTTACGTTATAATCCCTTATTAAGCTCTACCCCGAATTCAGACAGGCCAATCTTGGAAATTTCGAGTTTGTGTGTTCTGCCCCTATTTTATAAGATTTAATAGCATTTGGCAGACTTTAGTTGCGGTCATCTAAAAGCTGCTTGTCGCGATGCATTCGTGACTACTGCGTGAGACAGGTATTCATACCTTCTTCACTCGGTCCCCTGAACCTTTCCCCGTTACAGTCTGCAGAATGTACTTAAAATAATTTTCAACGGACATACTCCGAATCATTTTTTCATCTGTTTCAGCAAGTAACTCAGGTGTCGACATGTCGATTTCGTTGACCTGCGCTAGGCCGGTAATTCCAGGCCGAACATTGAAAACCCCATGTTTTTCCCGAGCCGCGGTTAGTTCTTCCTGATTAAACAAGCCAGGACGGGGCCCGACCAAACTCATTTCCCCCTTCAGGACGTTCCAGAGTTGCGGCAATTCATCCAGCTTTGTTTTGCGTAGTAATTCGCCCAATTTTGTTATGGAAGAGGTTGAAGCGAGATGAGATGCAACAGAGGCAGTATCGATTTTCATGGTTCGGAATTTCACAAGAACAAATGGCCGCTTATTGCGCCCGACCCGTTCCTGAAAAAAAAGAGGGGATCCGGTATCAAAAAGCCCGATAATATAAATGGCTAACAAAAAGGGCATGCCGAAGAACAAGCCCAAGAATGAAAAAGTGATATCTAAAATACGTGTCATGCCACACCTTTTTAAAGCAATCTCAAGCTCATTTGTTACCCTCATTAGAGACGCAAAGATCGCTGAGACGAGCTCTACTCGTTTGATTTTAACCCAAGAAAAGGTCTTTGATTTAAGACTTTTCTCCGCGCCCTCTGCGTCTTTGCATGAGATCGCCTTCCGCCATTTTCCGCAGTTGCTCATCCATCGTCACCACCGGCTTCCACCCCAACAAATCACGCGCTTTTGAGCTATCCACCTGTAGGTTTCCAAATAAGCGATCGGCGACAGCACCTTTGCCCAACAGCTTTGCGACTAAACGCATCAACCCGATGGGGACAGGTAACAAAAAAGAATTAATTCCATATGCTTTTGCGATCTTGCGCAGTAACTTGGTGGTGGAAAGGTCTTCTCCATCGGAGACCAGGAAGGTTTGGTTGGCGGCAGCTGGATGATCGATGCAGGTGATGATGAAATCGACGAGGTTGTCGAGGGCGATTAAAGAACGGATGTTGTGTGTCTTTCCCAGTGGCAGAGGCAATCCTTTTTGCAGCAAACCAATCAGTGTAGCGAAGTTGCCTTTGACTCCTGGACCGTAAACTAGGGGTGGCCTAATAATCACAACTTCCATGCCGGTTTGTTCGGCTATCAATCTTAGTCCTTCTTCGGCTTCATGTTTTGATACGCCATAGGGGTCTTCGGGATGGGCGACATTCTTTTCAGAAAAAGGATGATTCGGATAGGTCTGCTCACCATTGACTTTGATGGAGCTGATAAATATGAATCGTTTACTTCCAGCTTCAGCCGCTTGGCTAGCCAAGTTCAGAGTACCTTCTACATTTACTTTGCGGTATCCCGAGAGGGGATTGGGAACTTCATCACTCATGATGTGAGCGCGGGCAGCGGTGTGGATGACACTATCAACACCATGTAGTGCCTTTGCCCATTGAGTGTGGGGGCCAATACCACCAACGGGGATGGCGTCTTTATCTGGCGAATGTTTGCGGATGGCACAACGATAGGTAACCCCATCAGCTTTCAGGCGATCACGTAAAGCATTTCCTATAAAGCCGGATGCACCAGTTAGCATAATTTTTTGTTTTCTTTTATCACCTACCACATTGCCACCTATTATCTGAATTCAGATCACTCAAAAAAATCAACTAAACGCGAGTTTACTTCTGCTGCATCGAACTTCTCTCTCGCCATTTTATGACTTTCGATTCCCATGCTGACACTTAATTCTGGATTCTCGATAAACTTCTTCATTTTTTCCGCCAAATCATCAGGCGACCAAGGTTTGACAAAAAAACCATTCACGCCATCTACTACCGTCTCTCTACAGCCAGGAACATCTGTCGTAATAATAGCGCGACCAATAGCCATAGCTTCTTGAGTGCTGCGAGGCACCCCCTCTCTATAGGAAGGTAAAACAAACACACTTGCCTGCTGTAACCACTCCTGCACATTTTCCACATGCCCTGGGTGAATTACGGTTCCCTCCCGCATCAAATGTGACAACCGAGAAGAACTCAGTCCGCCAGGGTTCTCTTCATCCAATCCGCCCAACAACACAAATTTCACCTCGGGAAAAGAATTCTTAATTATTTTTGCTGCAGCGATAAATTCATTAACACCTTTTTCAGCCAGCAATCTACCTACAAAAATGAATGATGCAGACTCTTTTGAAGGTTCAGTATATGGATAATCTTCAAGGTTTAAACCGATCCCCCCGAGTACACTAACTTGTTGTGTCTTGATGTTATATCGTTGCAACAAATCAATTGGATCATCTGGATTTAAAAAAATTATACGCTCTAAAAATGGAAATGAGATGCGATAAAGCATAACTTGAATCCGGCGAAGCAATGTAATTTTAATTCCATTCCCACTTGGATGATCTGTAAATATATACCCTAACCCTTCTAGCATTCCAATACGTCTTTTAACACCGGCAAAAACGGCTGCCAAGGTCCCAAAAATAGTCGGTTTGGAAAAATATGAAAAGACTACATCTAACTGTAAAGCCTTGAGCTTTTTAGCCAATCTATAGGTATTAGAAAGATCAGAAAATGGATTAACACCGGTACGCGCAAAAAGGTAATCCACCGGTTCTGCGCCCAAAGCCCTGATTTTCTTCTTACTTACATCATCATAATCCAACGCAAACGCATAAACATTATGTCCTTTATTAATTAGCGCCTTTATTAGGTCAGTCCGGAAACCTAAGACGCATCCTGCCGTAGTACCAATCAGTGCAATTCTCATCTATTCGACAATACCCTTCTGATTTCTTTGCCAACGCCATGTGGTAATTCAAAAATATGGTGTGAAGAGATATATCTGGCTAAACCAATTCGTAACCGTAAACCCAGACCGCCTCATTGTCATCTCAAACTACTCTCAATATTCCAAACATCATGATAAGCTTTGACCATCTTCTCTAAACTGAAGTTATTGACAATCCGCTCGCGTGCTTGTCGTTTTCTAATCGTCCAAGTAGCTTCGTCATGGAGTGATGTCAAACTGTCAAATAAAGCAGTCGCCAAGGCGTCAGCGTTTCCCGGCGCTACAATCCAACCTGTTTCACCAACAATCAAAGCTGCATCGCCTACGTCAGTCGTCACGCAAGGAGTACCGCAAGCCATAGCCTCGGCTAGCACATTAGGAAAAGCCTCTCCATAACTTGATGAAAGAACGTGAACATCTAGGGCATTCATTACCTTTGGAATATCATTACATTGTCCCAATAATATTATATACTCATGCAGATTCTGGTCATCAATCCATGCAGCAAGCTCTTGGTTAGTTTCCAGAAGATTTTTACCAACCAGCACAAAACGAAAATCAAAACCAGATTGCCTCAATTTTCCTAACGCATTAATCAGATTCTTGTGATCTTTTTGCGGATCGAATCGTCCCACCATACCCATAAGAGGCATCGCCTCATCAATATTCCATTCGTTCCTTAAACACTTTCTTGCTTCATGATCGACATAAAACTTTTCCAGATCATAGCCATTTGGAATGACAATCATTTTATTGGTGGCATATCCCAGTTTTCCATGTACTTCTACCGCCTTATTGGCGCAACATACGATTTTTTCTGGCACCCAACCGGAAAGAAAAGCGCATAACCGCGCTACGTAGATGGTGGAGCGTTTCGATTTACCAGGTTCCAAAGTGGTATGGCGAATGCCCCAAAAAACACCTTTAACACCTGCAAGGCGCGCCAACACACCACCAATCAAGTCAGCATGATACATCCAAGTTTGCACCACAGCTGGTTTCAACTCTCGCAACAATGACCATAAATGCCACAGGCCATGTGCCGTCAAACAACCTTGTGGCATATCCAGACAATGAACTTCGACACCTGCTTTTTGCAAGAGTGGACTATATTTGCCAGCGCCCATCATAGAAATAACATAATGCTTATGTTTGGTGTCGTTGCTACACAGACGATAAAGTACCGCCTCAGCGCCACCATCATTTAAACCTGAAATAATATGGAGTATTATTCTAGTTTCAATATTCATACAAACCCAAACCCCAACCACGGCTGCCCAAGTCTAAGAGCATAAGTCAGTACACCATAACCTATGATCATGCTAACAAAAATCATCCGATGCAAGCCAGACATTTGCAATCCAGCAAGCAGCAAAACAAATAATGAACTCTCAAAAATTCGGGCTGTTACTTCGATAAAAAAGTAGGTGCTTAAATAAAACACCAAAGAACCAATGGCAAAAGCATGTTGCCTCATAAAGTTGCGCCCCGCAGAGATCAAAACTACCAACACCATCATCCAAAAAAGAAAGCCAAGGCCACTGATTTGTGCTGTCGTAAAATCATATTGCAAGGCTTGCCTCGCTCCAAGGAATTGAGCAAGGCCAGCCAAAAACACACCAATAGCAAGACCGGAAACAGCAAACAATATATTACGAAGATCAGCCGCAAGCCGAAGTTTGGATGCAATAGTTGTTAATACCAGCAAAACTATTACAAAAAAAAATGATGCGTGAATGAATGGTGAAAGCAGCAACAAAAACCAGGATAATGTCCGTGAGTGTGAAAACCATCCAAGCAAAAAAATACTAATGGCCACCCCCTGCCGTAAATGGACAATGTGATTTTTTATTATCTGCGGTAGTAAGAGAATTAGCAATAAATACATGATATTTTTAGGGTCTGCACGACATACCAGATAGGCAACAACACTTGCAGGTACACCAACTATAATCCTAAGCGTTGTTTCAGGCTCAAATGCCAGATTCAAACCGGCATTTATTAACAACCAAACCGGCTCATTAGCCAATCCAGCCAAAACACCTTGTGACCAGTGGCCTAATAGAATTAATAAGGATTGATCAGCATAAATTAGATAGTTTGCACGATCTTTAAATACTTCTAGAGGTAAAGCAGCTAAAGCTGAGCCGTAAACTAAAGCTATCAACAAAATAGCCCCCAAATACAAACGGCTAGACTGTTTAGAATTTACAGCTAATGGCAATGAAGATATCGACTTTTTATAATACACTATTTACCCACAATCCTTCAGGTGTGTACAAATTAAAGGCGGTGCGATCAACACTCCTCGCACCGTTATTAACCAACCTCTCCCACCCAAAAACAGAGCATGAAAACTTTCGTTCTATACATTTATCAGCTAGGAAAAAGGAGACTTAAGTACCCCTCTGAGGCTCTATCGACACTAAAATCAGCAGCACGCTTTACAACGTCAGGGGGATCTGGCGCGTCCAAAATCTGTGCCATTGCTTGAGCCATGGCATCCACATCACCCACAGGGACTAGCCGTCCCCATTTGCCGTTTTCCAATATCTCTGCTGGTCCACTGATACAATCTGTACTAATCACGGGGATACCACAAATCATAGCTTCTACTAACACATTACCAAATCCTTCAAAAACAGAGGAAAGCACAAATCCAGCGCTCTGTCGCATCCAGGCAAAGGGATTTTCACAAAATCCCGGCATGGCAACGTCATCAGTCAACCCAAGTTCAGCGATTAGTTTTAGCAAGTCTGACCGAAGCTCTCCCTCTCCTAGGATCACAAGTCGCACGGGACGATGCGCTCGCAGTTGTGAGAAAGCGCAAATTAATGTTGCAAAATCCTTTTGCGCCGTCAGACGTCCCATTCCTAGCAATACAGGCGGTTCGTTTGGGTTAAACCATGGGTGATGAAAATCCTGATTTGCCTGCTGCAGGACAATATCTGAATTAATGGGATTATAGACAACATCAATCTGTTCCCGAGGCAGTCCGATTGTTACCGCAACATCATCAGCGACGCCAGAAGAAACCGAGATGACACTATCTGCCCATGGAAAGGACCAACGCATAAAAGTTGTTATCCAACGGTTACGCTTTAAGTTGGTATGCGCAAGAGACAATGATAACGGGTTATGGACACTAACTACCAATCGTGTTTTCACACCTGCCAAACGTTTAGCCAACAGAGCAATAACATTGGCATGGTTAAGCGCAGCAAGCATGCCATCTGGCCGCGCTCGCCGCAAATAAAACACCAATGCGGGTAAACTCTTAACCACACGTGAAGCACAAAGATTGACCACATTTACTCTCTTGGATACATCCTTTAAATATGGTCCTTCTGCTTGAGCTAGAACCAGATCTATCCTGTATCCACGTTCTGCAAATGAATTAGCCAACGCCACCATAATACGTTCAGCACCACCTCCGCGAAGAGAAGGAAGATATATAGCGATATGTTTTGTAGAATTCATAAGAAAAACCTGCCTATTCGCTGATCAAAACCAATATTCACCAAACCCGCTAATTTTCTTTATCGATGTTCCGCGCCTTAGCAAGGGTAGAAATATTCTGCAATTTTTTTAAAAATGATACAGTTAATCTCTTCTTCTTATTAGTCGCATGGCTTTCAGGACCTGAAAAATCAACTTCTTTCATTTTGTCAAAACAATCTCTAGCGATATTGTTCCACTTTCCCTCGCCAAAATACTTGGCAGCTGCGGCTAATGAATTGAATACCCACGCATCGGACCTAACCATATAAACCCTTGGTTTCACGTAGGAACCATCGCGTTGAAGGATAGCTTCAAATGTTTTTCCGTTCCATGCATTATTCAAAATCCAATTAAGAACATCACTGGCCACTTCGCGATATTGCTCTCTACGATTCACAACTACATTGGAAGCCTCAAGCATGCCTGAAAGAACTGACGAAAGTCCCCAAAGATGAATTTGATTTTTAAAAAACCTTGGATCGTTTGTGTAGGGGACAACAGAGAACTGTTTGTGAAGTGAATAAATATAATCACAAGCATCCTGAATTAATCCCAATTGGACCTTATGGGGGAAGCTTTGCTGTGCAAGTGAATGCACTTCAACTTGTTGCATCTGATGATAATTGTCAATTTTTATTCGTCTTAACTCATCCCAATCTTTGCGGGACTGGTCACAGTAATACCAAAACCGACCCGGCATTTCATCATTCTTCTCTAATACACTATTGAGATAATTAATCATGCCGTGGTATATTTTTTTCAATTCTATATCTCCACCAAACTGCCCGAGATAACACCCTAGAGCACCACAAGCAAACGATGTCCCATTGTAAATCATTACTTCATTGATCGTATAAGGACTATACGGAATAGCAATCTTTCCACAGCCACAATCCAGAGAATGTTTCCGTATCCACTCAACAGCATGAAATGCCGGGTCCTTAACCTTTTCTTTGCCAAAAAGTCGCGCAAATTCGGTTAGAGCAATAAGGGCAACAAGTTCAGGAGAAGTACTCTGTCCCTTTTTATGAAGTCTCCCAAAGTTAAAATCATACCCTATATCAAACCCGCCATCCGATTTTTGAATGCTTAGAAGAATGTCGAGAACATAATGAGCTTGTTCTTTCCAATACTTTTCTCTTGTTGCCTCCCACAACCGGCAACAACCAAGTAAAGCTTCATAGATCGTTTGGCTACAATATTTTACCTTTGGGGGTGAAAGTACTGATTTGTAAGCAATGTCGCGCAATATTTCTTTTATATTCATCGTACCCTCTAAATGTAATTACGACTCCAATGAAGAGGTTTTCCCAATAATTCTAGCAGGAACACCACCAGCAATTGATCCATCAGAAATATCTCTAGTTACAACAGCTCCAGAAGCAAGCAGACAAGATCTGCCTACTGTTACTCCTGCCGTTACAGTTACGCCGCTCGCAATCCAAGTTCCGCTACCAATCTTTATTCTCCCACCTGCACCTTTTCCAAATCTTGCACTTCCATTTTCAAAAGTATGATTACTACTAATAATACTTACAAACGGACCAACCATAACTTCATTTTCAAAATACACCCCTCCCCTGAGGCCGCTAACCCATGATCCATGTCCGATATACACATCATTTTCTACTTGTATGCCGCTAAGATGTTCTAATTTGGCATGCAAACCAACCTGAAAGTTTCGACCGCATTTTTTGAGAAACGGTTTATAAAGCATCCCTCGAATCTTACAACCCCAAGTATTCTCTGGAAAAATTTGACCTATGATTTCTAAAAATCTAAGGGGAAAACCTGAAATTAATGAAAAAATTATTTTAAACATAATACTTGGACCTTCCACATAAGTTTTAATCCACTTCAAAACTTAAATAACTCCTCTTTTATCACTACTTTAAAAAGTAAAAAGAATCTTTCACCCATTTACATTGTCACTTCTTTGATTTGAAAACGAAGCGGCAGATTCAACTTGCAAGTGCACCATCATGAAGGACATCATGTCTTGTCCGATAGTTCAGGCATTTATGCGGCCTGTGGTTTGAGCGATGCACTGTTTCTCGAACCTGCTCCTTAGTAATTGTGCGGTAGTCACTTTGAACTAGAATCTATCCTCGCCCTTTAGTAAATAATGTCAAGACTTCCTGCACTTTAAACCTAATTAAGAAAAGAAATATTAATAGAAGCAGAATAAAAAAAATAACTGCCAAAATTGGTGTAAGAGGTTCCCCTAAAAAGGATAATGCGGCTGCAATCAACACTATGATCATGGCAATCCAGTATTCTCTAGGTGGAGACAACCGAATATCATCCAATGCCAAACGAACAATTGAAAAAAGACCTATCTGGCCAATAACGATCCCCACTGCCTTGCCTGCGATAACTGCATATACCCCATATACGTCGAGTAAAACATAGGTAACTGCCAGTTGCATAGAAATCAGAGTAAGGCTGTTAGCTAAAAAAAGCCCTGTCCGCTCTTTAGCCATAATCAACATACCGTTAACGCTCCCTAAAGCGCCTATATGCACTGCAGCAGCAAGGAAGAGTAGATAGAAGTGTCTTTCTGCATACCAATCACCAAATATTCTCGCGACTGGGTGACTAAAGAGAACCATCATGAGCGCAAGTGGTGTGCTGATGTTCAATATCACCCGACAGAGTTTTACATAGGCCTTACCCAGTTCGACCTTTTCTTCATTTGCAACAAGGTACGAGAATGAAGCCAGCATGACTTGCCCTACTCGCTGGGGAATAAAGGTAATCAATTGCGCACACTGGGAAAGCACGAAATAAGCACCGAGTTCTTTAGTCCCTAGGGTGGTAAGGATAAATAATTGGTCAATACTAAGGTAAGCAAACGTTGAAATAGTATTCAAATGGACGAATCCAGCAAACCGCCAAAAACCAAGGGGCAAAAACAACCGGATCGAAAACATAGATACAGACTTTATTACTTTGGTTGAACCAATAACTAAAACCGTAAGGTTGGCCGCAGCAACTGCTAAAGTAAAAATAAATGCGGAACGATCTTGAATTAATTCAGGAAACATAAAAAATGCTGATGTCGCCAGAATACAGATGAAAAAAAGTTGGAGTTGATTCAACACTGAAGAAAAGCGAAACTCCATTAACCCCGCCAATGAGAAAACGGCCATTTGTGCAAGCACAATAATTGGTGCAAGAAAAGAAAGAGCTTGTAGGGTACCTGGGTCAATCTGCTTACGGATCAAAAAACTGGCCATTCCAGGAAACAAATTCATCAGAACGACAAAAACGGTAACAGCAACAACTGAAATTAAAACATAGGTCACAAGAAAAGCTGACTTGTCTTCATCACGCTTTATTTTGGGTAAGAAATTCGTTACGACGCTACTTCCACCAAACAATGCAAAGGTAACTACAATTTGAATGAACAGTAGAAGAATCGCATAATTGCCAACAACTACTCCTGAGTCACCTATCCTAGCGAGTATCCAGTTTCGGTAGTAGGCAAGAGGAACCGCAGCAGCTGACGTCAATGTGACCCATAATGCCCCTCTCTTTGCAAGACGCTTAATTGCATTTGTCCCTAAGGGATCATCATCGTTTTGCCCATAGGACTTTATATTATCATCTAATTTTCTCAAAAATCATTTCCACTTCACACTAAAACTGAAAGACTCAGAGCTTCTTCAGTAAATTTTCCCCATGTAAATCGTGAACAAGCATCAATCCGGGCCTGATGCGACATTTTAAAATACTGTGACCTCTCTAAAGAGAGAATCTCATCAATCTTCTCCCCTAATGCAGATGAGTTAATTTCACGCACCACCCCACCTGTTTCGCCATCTTTAATTATCTCATTCGTCGCAGTTAAAACACGATGCCCATCACCAGAAAAACCAACAACCGGCGTCCCACAAGCTAGCGATTCCAAATACACCTGACCAAAAGATTCCACTGTAGTTGGCAGAACACAAACACGGCTCATAGCATAAAAACCCGGTAGCATTTCGCTATGTGACCCCGCAAAAATTACTCTATTAGCAATTCCTAGAGAATATGCATATTCTTCAAGACGTTCTCTCTCAGAGCCATTGCCAACCAAAAGAAGCTTTACCTTAATATTGAGAGTTGCTATGGCATCCATCAACAACGGAATATGTTTCGCACAGGAGAGCCTACCGACGTACAAAACGATGGCTTCATGACGAGAGATATCATATTGTTCTTCGATAGCATCAAAAAAACTAGCCCCATTGGTCGGTGAAAAGACCTCGCTATCCACTCCTGGTGGAATCACCTGACATTTTTTGGCATTGGTTGGAAAGCCCTTTAACAATTGATCTCGCATGTTTTTACTGAACGCAACGGGCTGACAACAGCGAGACAATTCACTCTCAATACGTTTAGAAGGGATAAAAGCAAAGGGCCATAAGCCCACAAGCATCAGTCGCCGCAACCCAGGAAGTCCATGTGTCTGAAGGAAGGTTCCTTTACAGTTCATCCAAGCATTAGTTGGGAAAATTTGTAATAACGGGCCATCATAACCTGCTCGCCGTATGCCTAATCCTACGGGTGCTGATCGGGACCAAATAGCATCAGGTAGAAAGTCCACCAGTACATTGGTTATTCCTCGTTGCGCTGCCGCGACGCGGCTGGAAAATTGTTTATGAGGCCACCGCTCTGATTTACAAGGATAGCGGATAATTTCAACCCCCTCGTACTCCATACGCAATGGTTCCTCTGAAGTAAATTGAAAACAAAATATCTTTACTTCATGTCCTTCTTTAACAAGTTCACGAGCAATATAGCGCAAAGAATTTTCTACACCGCCAATTACAGGGTATGCAGTGCTATTTGCGAGAAGAATTTTCATCTTTTACGTCTTCACTTCACTCTCAAGTTCAAGTTTTAAATTGAAGCTGACACAGAATTCTGAACATCCTCAACTAATTACGACCAATTTTTCTGCTAAATCGTTACGAATTTGGTGCATTTCATCTCGCAGGGACTGGCACCCTCCGATAATGAGACCAAACTTGCCACGGATATCTTCCAAGATAACTTCTAAATGTTCTTTTTTCATAATTCCCTCCCATGAAAAGGCCCTCTGTCAAGCAGATTCTGAGGGCGCATTTGTAGTGTAAGTTTGCCCGAGCTACGGACAAAAATGGTTCGTTAACCTCCCATTCGGGCTCTGATGCCCATCATTCCGGTTCAAATCCGGCGTCCCAATCTCCAAGGCGGGATCGCTCTTCCCCATGGGGTATGCGGGCTTACCAGATTCGTCTGAACCATTCGTGCAACAGAACGATTCCTAGTGAAACATGCTGTTGCTAAACAGGATATGGTGTTAATCGGGCGGGATCATAGTGAGCCCGATTTTTCAGAACACCATATGCAATTGTCAGCAGCTTTCTTGCCAGGGCGACAATCGCGATCTTTTTGCCACGTCGCTTCATCAACCGTTCAAAGAACTGTCGCAACGGCCGCGAATCAAAGCTCTTCATCCGGGCAACCGTATGGGCACATTGTAGAAGGACCCGTCTGACATCATGCCGCCCATCCCGGTTAATTCGGCCTAAGTGCGTCACAGATCCACTTTGATAGATCGTTGGTGTCAGTGCTCCGTATTTGGCGACTGCTTTGCGATCATCAAATCGAATCGCTTCGTCCAACGCCCCGAGTAGAACTCGCGATGTTAGCAGCCCGATACCGGGGATCGATTCCAACAACTCAAGGCGATCGTCTTTGACATTAACAATCTGTTCCGTTAGCTCGGCTTCGGTTTCCTGCAAAGCATCAATTGCCTGCATGTAGGCTGTTATTACAATCCGACCGGTCTTGCTGACAGCAACCTTATCAAGCCGCTCTCGCCAATCTATCCGACCGAAAAACTTCTCGGTGAGCCGAACGCCTTCTTGAAGCAACAACGCCCGAATACTGTTGATCAGTGCGATGCGTTTTCCCTGCACGGTCTGCCGAGCACTGGCGAGTTCGCGCAATCGTCTCACTGGACCCTCGACAATGTGAACCTTTCTCGGCAGGAGGCCACCTCGGGCCAGCTCAGCCATCTTACGAGCATCGACTTTGTCAGTCTTGCTGCTCGACTTGCTGATCCACTTTAGTTCGTTCGGATGGACCACATGCAGATCAACCTTGGCGATCCCCTGCAGCGTCTCGGCCAGCCACTTCATCTGGTTACCTGCCTCAAAGACGACCTTCATCGGCTCTGGTCCGAGGTCTTCGATCAGTTTTAAAAGAGCTGATTTAACCGGCGCTATCTCTCCTTGAAACACCAGATTCTTTTTACGGTCGATTGCATGGATCACAAAATTCTTGCTACTGATGTCAATTGCGACATACTTCATTTGAAGGCCCCTTTCTCGTCGGTTGTTTTACTGTTGGCTTTGATACCCTCAGTTTAACAACTACGATTTGGGGCCTTCTTCATAGAATCTCCCTTTGCAACCCTGAAACCTATATTTGCAGGGTAGTTCAGGATAGACAGGATAAAACCTTATAGGCTTTTTAGGTTGTTATGCCTTTGCCCCTCATCCTGTCGTCCATCTTGTATATCCCTACCATCCAGCCTTTGACCTTAAAGCCGCAGATCAACCTGCTCAGCAGAAAATACATATTTCAAATCATACAAGACATGGTCATCCTTCCCATAAGATCGAATTTGTTCTACCCCCACATCTGAAAACTGATGGTGAGCGACAGCAACAATGATGCCGTCATAGGTATTCAATTCAGGAGAATCGATAACAGACAAACCGTACTCTTCCAATGCTTCAGTCTTATCAACCCATGGGTCATACACATCGACATTCACATGCATTCCTTTGAGCTCATCGATGATATCGACAACCTTGGTATTACGTAGGTCTGGGCAATTCTCCTTAAACGTCAGCCCCATAATAAGAATTTTTGCACCGCTAACGTGAATACGTTTTTTAAGCATTGCCTTGATCAGCTGCGAGGCAACATAACTGCCCATGGAATCGTTGATCCGCCGCCCGGCTAATATCATGGCAGGATGGTAACCAATGGCCTGGGCTTTGTGGGTGAGATAATAGGGATCAACACCGATACAGTGTCCCCCAACCAGCCCTGGTCTGAAGGGCAGGAAATTCCATTTTGAGCCGGCTGCTTTTAATACCGCTTCCGTATCAATGCCCATCCGGTTGAATATGAGAGACAGCTCGTTAATCAGGGCGATATTTACATCTCGTTGGGTATTTTCAATGACTTTAGCTGCCTCGGCGACCTTGATGCTTTCTGCTTTATGGGTTCCAGCCATGATAATCGAGCAATACAATTCATCGACAAACTGAGCGATTTCCGGAGTGGATCCAGAGGTCACCTTTTTGATTGTTGTTACCCGGTGCTCTTTGTCCCCTGGGTTTATCCGCTCGGGACTATAACCAACATAAAAATCGTGGTTGAATTTCAACCCGGAAACCTGTTCCAGTACCGGGACGCAATCTTCTTCTGTCGCACCTGGATAGACCGTTGATTCATAGATGACAACATCTCCAGTTTTCAACACCTTACCAATCGTCTCGCTTGCCTTGTACAAAGGTGTAAGATCTGGACGTTTATAGCGATCAATGGGGGTTGGTACTGTTACGATATAAACAGTTGCTTTAGCTAATTCCTTCAACTCCGATGTGTAAGATAGTTTATCGGAAGCTCTCAACTCTTCATCATCAACCTCCAGAGTGCTATCATGCCCGCGCCACAACTCATCAAGACGCGTCTGATTAATATCAAAACCTATGGTCTTATATTTTTTTCCAAATTCAACGGCCAATGGCAGGCCAACATAGCCAAGTCCAACGATAGCAACAACAACATCACCATTCATAAATTTCATTTTCCTGTAACACATGAATTGCCAGTTAAAGCATGGCTCGATTCTTTGATCAGGTAATAATCTAACGCCCTTTTACTGATACAGTTCGTCAAATAACTGTAAACAGATTCTCTGTTACAATGGCTTTTATTATCTTTAACTGCGCCATATTGGCATTCTTGACATACTTTTAAATACATCCCCTCTCCCTGCATTTTGTCGAACGCTGATAACAGCGGACAGGACCACAAAAACATATTTGTAGATGTAAGACCTTCAATATTGAAATTCACTGGTACTATCCGCGTGTATCTGATCTTATCTGCGTTCTATTATGCCTAAATTTTTGTTTTTCTAAAGGACAACTGCGCTTTTATCTGCTCCCAAAGTTGCCGGTCCGGCCCCTGCAGACTACTCCCAAAACCACGGACAAAAGCAACAATCAACGACAGGAATCCGGCACAAAAGGTTGCCAGAATGACGATCAAGGCTCTTTTGGGCTTACTTTTACGGTCAGGAGGAGTTGCCTCATCAAGAACCTGAATGGTTGAAGTATTTTTCGCTTCATTAATCTTGGCGACTTCGTATTGCTTGACGAGCAATTCATACAAGGTTTCCTGCACTTTAAAATTACGCAATAATCGCGCATATTTAACACCTAGTTCAGGGACTTCAGAGGTGGATAAAAAGATATCATCAGAAACTTTTTTACCTTCCGGAGATCGTTCCAAACGTGAAATCTGATCCTTGATTTGAACGATTCCTTCACGCAGAGCCATAACTTGCGGATTCTGTTCGGTCTGCGACGACAGCAGAACCCCCAACTCAACTTCTTTACTTGCCAATTCGCCCTTTAATGACGCAATCGCCTCGATAATGGCACTGGCTTGGGCATCAATACGAATCGCCTTGTTTTTTTCCTGAAACTCCTTAAGAGCATCTTCGGCGTTCGCCAAATCCGTTTTCACAAGCTGGAGTCTTTCTTCCAGAAAAACTCGTTCTCGTCCAGCATTGTGTAAATTAATTTTCCCATTAAGCTTTTCCAACTCATCAATGTAGGCGTTGACAACCTTAGCAGCAAATTGCGGGTCTTTATCTTGATAACTTACAATTAAAAAACCATCATCCTTGCCAAGAGAAAACGAAGCTTTTCCTGCAAGGGCTTTGTAGGCACCACTGCGGGTCTTCCATTTATAATAATCCATCAAATTGAAACGCTCGATAATTGCATCACTGATTGTTCTGCTTTTGAGCATACCGACATAAAGGTCACCCATTGAATTTCGTCCAACAGAAATACCTGCTAAAGAGGCAAGGCCCCCCATATTCCCAAGCATGGAACTTAATCCACCGGATTCTTTTTGGGGAGGAAGAATGCGCGCTGTCGCCGTGTAAATATTAGGCATTAACAAGGTAAGCCCACAGACCACAATGAAGGTCACCAAGCAGGTAAAAAGGATCATTTTTTTATGTTTAACGATGACCAGGAGAAGCTCCAGGAGATTGATTTCGTCATCTGCCGGTTGCTGGGGCGGGATGTTTTCTGGTGCGGTGTTTTCTGACATTATATAAATTCCATAAAGCTAAGTTATAAATGCAACTCACCGCAAAGGCGCGAAGAGCGCAAAGTTTTTTTTAAGATGCTTGGGGACTTAACCCCTAAAACCCTTGACTTTCCTTGCCTTTCCTTTGCGTCTCTGCGGTTAACAAAGATTAAAAACTAGCAACAGCTGCCGCACCTAAAGCCATCTGGTAGATAACGGTACTAATATCCTTCATCTCACGCATCCAGTCGGTAGACTTGACTTCTTCTGGGACGAGGACGGTATCTCCCGGGTAGAGCTCCGTGACATTGAAACCACCAACGACCCAGCGCCAGTTTTCGCTGTCCCATTTAATGCCCATCCCACCTTGTTGTTTGCTGACCACGGTTCCGTTAGCGCGGACGATAAACATCTCATCTTCCTCAGCTGTTTTCTTCAACCCGCCAACCTGACCCAAGTAATAAGCAACCGGTTTACCAGGAGAATAAGTCATAGAAGTCGGGTTATAAACCTGCCCCAGCACAGTAACAGATTTGGGATTTTCAGGGATCTTCAGGGTATCCCCCGGCAGAACTTCAATATCATAGACACTGCCACGGAATTTATCGAGATCATCAACATGGGTGATCATACGCCCTGTCACGGGAGCTTGTCTTAGTTTTTGCAGTAACTGTTTCCGGCTTTCAAGGTTGATCTGGGCTGATTCAGCCTGAGCCTGGTCTAAAGCCCCGGCAGCAAGTTCGGACGAGACACGATAGACTTCCTGTTCCTGCTCAGAAATCAGCTTTTCCAGTTGCTGGCGCTGAACAGCTTTGAGGGTTTCCCGGGTAAAAACAGCTCCCCTGAAATAAGCTTTATCGGTAAAACCGCCAGCCCTTTCCAAGACGGAACTAAGCCGTTCCCCCTTGCTGATCGCATAGGAGCCAGGAAACTTTACTTCACCTTGAACCTGGATAAAATATTTCTCACCGGAATCGGGGACATTACGGATAATAAGCTGATCATCAGGCATCAGCTGTAAATCGTGTTGAGGGTCCCCACTCAGGGCTTTAGCGAGATTGATCTGATAGCGCTCTGTGCGGGTTCCGGCCTCTTCGGGAATATATCGCGTAATCTCTGCTTCACCAAGGTAGGCAACCCGCTTAACATTACCAGCCAGGGTCACCAGGTCTTTGACCGTCATGTTGTCATACAGTCGATACTGCCCAGGGTTCAACACCGCTCCGGAAACAACAACCTGAGGAGTTTCTTCCATCTGACTGCGCGAAAAAATTTTAATCTCGTCATACTCCTGAAGCAGAATATTCTGCTTGGGATCACCATTGATAGCCTTGTCAAAATCAATAGAAATGGATTCAGGTCGGTACTGAGGAGGATTGTAACGTATAATTTGCGCTAATCCCGGGAAATATTCGGGCAGCAGATTATCGTAAGGTAAAATCAGGTCACTGACTCGCATTCCTTTAGTCAGTTGATATGTTCCGGGACGAGTGACATAACCTTTGAGGGTGACATATCCGCCTGAACTGACAATAGAAGCGACCTTGATCAGATCACGGTCCTGAAGATTAAATGCCTGCAACGAATTATTGGTATGAGTTACTTCAGACAGATCCAGATCCAATACTACCCTGCCCTGATTAGCCTCGACCCGCTCAACCTGAACACGCTGCAAATATGCGGTTGGGGTAATGCCTCCAGCTAGAGCCAAAGCTTTATCCAACTGAAGGTTTCCTATCAGCTCGTATACTGCAGGCCTCCGGACATTGCCGGCGATGCCGACCAAGGGGCCGCTGACTGGAACAAAAATCGTGTCTCCGGATTGCAGACGAACATCAATACTTTTATCACCAGACAAGAAGAAATCGTAGAAATCAATTATGCTAACCAACTGCCCATTACGCATTAATTGAACATTACGCAAACTTCCGTTGGTACTAACCCCCCCGGCCTGTGACAATGTTGTCAATACTGTGGCCAAGGAAGACACCCGGTATGGACCGGGATTATTAACTTCGCCGACCAGATACACCTGGATAGAACGCAACTGGCCAAGCGTTAAGTTCATTTCAAAATTCTTGAAATATTTAGATATTTGACGCTTTACAGTGTCACGGGCCTGCGCCAGGCTCTGACCCCAGAGATGAATAACCCCCACTTTTGGCAGGGTGACATCACCATTACGGTCGACGGGTACAGCATAATTCCCTTCAATATTACCCCAGACATCGATTTTTAACATATCTCCGGGGCCAATGACATAGTCGGGACCAACCAGAGACAACTGGTCGGGTTGAAACCCGCCAGCTTTCTTGAAAAAGTCAAACCCAAAGCGTTTAAGTTTCAGATTTACACTACCAACCTGCTTTTTATGAATACTCTCTGCAGATCCGTCGTTGACATCGGTATTAAATGGATTTGCAAAATCAAAGGCTTCAGCCACACTAGAAGAATCAACTGGCGCATTGAGGGGTTGTTGAGCATTCGCCATATCGGCATTCAACAATCCAGAGTTCTGAACACCCTGCAAACCAGGAGAAGACATATCAAGACCAGCTTGCCCTCCGGCAAGCTGTCCACCCACGACCTGGACACCTGCAACCGGTTCAGCAAAAGTCAGCGAGGTGAAACTTATACTTAACAACACCAGAAACAAAAATATAATAGAAGTTCTATTCATAGCCCAATTCACTAAAGTCAGCTTTCTTCTAGAGCGTCCCATTTACCAATATCCTCGCAATCCAATGGATATCAGACCGACATCCTCACTATTACCAGCAACGAATTCAAAATTATCAATCTTACCAAAACCTAAAGAACAATCCACAGAATAATGCTCAGCAAATGACCAATCGACCTTAACCAGCCCGTAGGACAGTTCCTCCTGAACAAGTTGATCAACTCCCCGCTCCTCATAATCAAGCCCAATAGTCAACAATAACTTTTCGGAGATAATGGCCTGAAGCTCAACATATGCATCTTTAGCTGCCCCACCAGTGTGATGCCCCATGATGTTGCCTTCATAGGTGTAACCGGATCTATATTGGGAATGGCTGAACCAGGTCGGCAAATGCAGGTCAGCATACTCAAAGCGCAAGCTCAAACGCTGGCTGGGCTCAACCTGGGGCAAGTAAATCCCGGCAATATAGCCAGTTTTCGAGGGGAAATAATTGGCCTCATCTTCACCGCCCAACTCACCATATATTTCGGCATTCCAAAGAAAGGGCAAGCGTACCCGGCCATCAATAGCAGCAACAGAGTTACTGGTATCTTCAGCACCAGACAGATTCTTGCCGCCAAGGATGGTTATATAATCGTCCCAACTGAGATCCGGTCGCCCCTCACCACCAAACATAACAGCCCGTGACGCGCCAAGCTCTACCCATGGCAATGGCTTAAAATTAAAACGCAAGCCAGCAAAGTAAGGCTCAGGAACAATTCGGTCTTCTTCCAGCTTGCTCCAGAACACATCAAAACGAAACGGTCCGAGGTATTTAAAAATCCAGGGCAAAAGAGTTGGTGTGGGATTGGTTAAACGGATCATATCAAGAGGCTGGGCATTATTGGTCAACACAATACTGCCATGGCGCCCCTGCCCCCACCACAAAGACTGCCGTCCGACAGAAACCTCAAAGGCCCCCAACTGCAGAGCAATTCGTCCATCAAACAAACGAACATCTGACTCAGACTGGTCACCGTCCTGCAATTGCAGTATTGGTCGTGCCTCAACCAATAAAAAACTTCCAAGACGCGCTTCCCCCTGCAGCACCATCTGAGCATTCTGCTCCTGGTAACTCAGTCCGTAATTATTAAAGTTAAGGGGAAATTGATTGATAGCAACATTATTACCAGTCGACCTTGCGTTTTTCCCATCCTGATATACATATTTCAGCTGTATTTCACGAGGCTTAAAGTACCCTTCGCTATAGCCAGAATGAAGATCTGCTAAGGAATCGGCAAATTCCCTTTCCATGCGCCGGATCAGTCCGGCTATTGCCGGTGACACGTTACTGTAACTTGCCGCATTACCAGCAGCTTCAAGTTGCCGGGCAACTTCATACCTGGTATAAGGCCGCGCTCCCTGCAAATCAGAATCAATTAAACCAAGTGCCGACAATTTATCTAAGGCCGAGTAGACCCAACTGTCGAGGGGGACCTGACTTGTAGCCGGGGCAGCGAACACATTCAGCGGTAAAATGCATAAAAGCAGGAATGAAACAGAGACTTTTTTAAGGGATAGAAACATCACAAACCCATCTAAATACTATTTTTACTCCACATTACAAATACAATTAGCCCACAAAACCAATACGATCAATACGGCGCTTAAAGGTAACCGAAAAACAGTATGTATTAGCTTCCAAAGGTAAGATTGTACCTGATCCCCCAATATAAAACATAAACGGCGTGACTGAGACAAAACACTGGAAAGTTCCGTTAAAAACAGAATGAAGCAGAACTTATATCAAATTCTGTATAAAAGAGCTATGTATTTTCCGTTTCACCAGATTCTGGAAATATAGACAAGACAAAACGAGTTCCTTCGACAAGGGAACTCGTTTTAAATAAATGGCGGAGAGGGGGAGATTCGAACTCCCGGTCCCTTGCGGGACAACAGATTTCGAGTCTGTCACCTTCGGCCTCTCGGACACCTCTCCGTTGTTACTTATTTTCTTGTTTTCGGGCCCTGTTACGATCACGCAGCTTTTTAAAAAAGGCGCTTAACTGGGTGCTGCATTCTTCCTGCAAGACCCCTTCGCGGACGTCAACTTTATGATTGAAACGTTCGTCTTCGGCGAAGTTATAGATGGAACCAACCGCACCGACACGGGGATCCCGACAGCCGTAAACCAGGTGCGGGATGCGCGCTAGAATAATCGCCCCCATACACATGACACATGGTTCCAACGTCACATACAGAGTACAGTCGAGTAAGCGCCATGACCCCAGTTTCTCAGCAGCCTGCCTGATGGCGATCATTTCGGCGTGGGTGGTTGGATCATTGCTGGTTTCGCGCAGATTGTGCCCGCGCCCGATGATTTCACCGCCAAAAACTATGACAGCACCAATCGGAACTTCAGCAAGAACTTCAGCAAGGGCTGCTTCATTAAGCGCCTCCTGCATGTAGAAGCGATCAAGCTCCCATAAGTTATCCATGCAAACCACACCTGTCGTCTTTCCTTCGGCAGGATTGTGCTTCTAACATGAAAATAGTTTTATTTCAAGGTCAAAGCATCCGTTGCGGCCAATCGGTACAAATGAAAAAGACGCCAAGCTCTTTGAATTTTTCCGCTTCAACCTTGCTATTGACGGTCCAGACATTGACTTCAATACCATGTACGTTTAACTCATGAATTAAATGCGCGTCCGCAACGCTCCAGTGTGGATGATATGCGTCGCAGCCCAGATCTTTCAGATAATCGATCAAACCATCAGGGTGGGAGGTTTCAACCAGGGCTGCCGTTGCCAAACTCTTATTGTTCTGGCGGATATAACGCAGATAGTCGTGGTTGAATGACGATATCAGAACCAACTCAGTCGTATCAGTGGCAACAAGCAGATCCATTACCTTCTCAACCGTGATGGTCCCTAAAACTGCATCTTTTTGATCTTTAATTTCCAGATTGATGGGGAATTGATGCTGGCGGCAATACTCAAGCGCTTCACGGCAGCTTGGAATTTTTTGCCTGCAGATTGCTTGAAGATCTTGGGCTGTTACCTCTCCCGATATGATCGTTGCATAAGGATCATTCTCAACAAACCAGTTTCCAGCATTCAACAGCTGCAATTCAGTCCAGAAAAACTGGCTTATCCTGTTGTTTTTCCGGCCACCATATTGTGGGCATAAAGAGATATTGGTCGTCCGCTCGAGTGAATCATCGTGAAACAGAACCAGCTCACCATCCGCCGTTAACTGAACATCCGTTTCCCACAAATCAGCTCCACACAAACGTGCCTGCTCAAGGGCGAACATGGTATTTTCAGGGGCGATGGATCGCGCGCCACGGTGGGCGCAGATAAGACCCTTATGAGAAAAACGCTGGAAAAATGGTTTCATTGAGAGACCGTTTGATTGTTAAAAGTCAAAAAAACAAAAGTTATTTCACCGCAAAGGCGCTAAGGACTCCAAGGAAAATCATTACCAAACTTCGCCGTTCTTGGCGTTCCTTGCGTCTTTGCGGTGATTTATTCATGTTTTGCTACTACCGCCCCATCCAGCCACCATCAACAACCATCACTTCACCATGCATGTAGTCTGATGCGGCCGATGCGAGAAACACAACAGGTCCGGCAAAATCTTCTGGAACACCCCAGCGACCAGCCGGGATTCTATCGAGAATCGCTTTGCTTCTGACCGGATCATCCTGCAGGGCTTGAGTATTGTCGGTTTTGATATAACCGGGTGCAATGGCATTGACGTTTACACCTTTACCGGCCCACTCATTAGCCAGAGCCTTGGTCAACTGCCCGATACCTCCCTTGCTGGCAGCGTAACCTGGAACGGTAATGCCACCCTGAAAAGTCAGCAAAGAAGCGGTAAAAATCACTTTACCGGCGCCGCGCTCAAGCATGCCTTTACCTATTTCCCGCGATAGCACGAACTGGGAACTCAGGTTGACTTCGATCACCTCGTCCCAGAGCTCATCAGGATGCTCGGCCGCCGGCGCCCGCTTGATCGTCCCGGCATTGTTGACCAGTATATCAATAACCGGGTGAGCTGCGGCCACCTCGGTGATAAAGCGACGCAACGCCTGACGGTCACTGAAATCGCACTGATAAGCCTTAAAGTTGCGCCCACAAGCGGTAACTTCTTGTTCAACAGCGCTGCCGGTCAATTCCAGCGACGCACTGACACCGATAATATCAGCGCCAGCCTTGGCCAAAGCAACAGCCATTCCTTTACCGATACCGCGTTTACAGCCGGTGACCAATGCGGTCTTACCTGCAAGAGAGAACATGTCCATAACAAACTCCATAACTATTAAAACAGCTGAGTTTCAGATTGGAAACTCTTAGATTTCGATAACCGCCTTCACCACACCTGTTTCCGGCTTTGTCCAGCTTTCAAATGTGTCGATAGTCTCTCCGAACTGGCACCGGTGGGTCACCATCGGGTCCGTATTGACTTTGCCTTGCGCCATACACTCCATCACCCACTCAAAATCTTCTTTATTGGCATTACGGCTGGAAAGCAGGGTTGTTTCCCGCTTGTGGAATTCCGGATCAGGGAAGGTAATATCAGCAGTCACCAGACTGACCAGCACGTAACGACCGGTGTGCCCCAGGAGCAGGAACCCATCCATCATCGCCTTGGGATTGCCGGTGCAATCGAAAATCACCGTCGGCATATCGCCATTGGTAAATTCCGCCAGTTTCTCCTTCGGATCATCAACTCCAGCCTGGATGGTATTTGTAAAACCTAATTCATTTTTAGCCACGGCAAGGCGTTTATCGGACATATCCATGACGATGACATCACCGCCAGCCACCCGGGCAAACTGCATCAGCCCCAACCCGATCGGTCCGGCACCGACAACCAGGACCTTTTCCCCTGGGTTGATCTGGGCCCGGCGCACAGCGTGGGCACCAATGGCGCAACACTCAACCATCGCCAGCTGATCAGGATTAAGAGATTCACTTTTAATCAGATTTTCCACTGGCAGCGCCATATACTCGCACATGCCCCCATCACTGTGCACTCCACGCAAATTAATATTAACGCAGCAGTTCGGCTTATTGTTGCGACACGCAATACAGGTTCCACAACCGATAACCGGAACAATGCACACCGCATCGCCAACAGCCAAATGCGTCACCCCTGTGGGCAATTGCTCAACAACAGCGGCAAGTTCATGCCCCAACACCCGGGGATAATTGAAGAACGGCTGATTTCCGGCAAAGGCATGGAGGTCCGTGCCACAAATACCGACCCGGGTAATCCGCACCAGCGCTTCCCCTTCTTTGGGCACCGGAACAGGCTGGTCGGACATGACAAATTTACCCGGGGTTTCACAGGTTAAGGTTTTCATTGTTTTCATAGCATTTATCCTTCTATGACAATTTGATTTAGAGGTTGAGGCAGTGGCTGGAAATCGTTTATGGCCACTAAGACATCAGCTCTCATGATGTTTCGCCATCTCAAATTTGAAAATTCAGATTTAAAATCGCGAAACGCAATGAGCATTAGGTGATAAAAAAAGAGAGCCGCCGATCTCCGGCGGCTCTCCGGGTGGAACTAAAATACTAACCGGGTGCCCCGGCCAGCAGCTTACTTCTGCTTGTCCTGAATCATTTTGATCAGACCATTTTTGTATTTGGCCTCATAAGCATCCTGCAGGTACTTGACCTTTGCCACGAACGGAGCGATATCAGCGATCTCATTGAACTCGCACCAGCCTTTTTCGGTCATTTCCTTGACCATGGCGCTCTCTTTTTCATTCCACCACTGACGTTCGAGCTTGCTGGCTTCCAAAGCGATTTCCTTGAGGATAGCAAGGTTCTTTTCACCCATTTTCTTAGCGGTGACTTTGCTCAAAGCAACCAGGTCAGGAGTCAGCAGGTGTTTGGAGTAAGAGAAGTATTTGGACTGCTCGTACAGCTTCAAGGTATACAGGGTGACCGGGCTGTTTTCCCAGCCATCCAGAACACCCTGCTGCAGAGCGGAATATACTTCTGACTGGCTCATCGGCGTTGCAATGGCACCCAGGGCATTCATGGCTTCGATAACCATCTTAACGCCAATAACGCGGATTTTCAGACCTTTGAGATCATCAGGAGTATTGATCGGACGCTCATTGTTGATAAAACTACGAGCACCACCATAGAAGTAAGTCAAAGGCACAAAACCTTTTTTCTCCAGGGATTTAGCCAGAATGTCGCCGGCCTCACCTTGCAGGGATTCGAACAGAGCATCTTCAGATTGGAACAGGAACGGCAGAGCCAGAATATCCATTTCCGGAACATAAGAGGAGAAGGTTCCGGCAAACTGTTGGGCGATATCAACCGTACCAAGCACAACACCTTCAACCATCTCTTTGTTGCCACCCAACTGGCTGTTTGGATAAACATCCATCTTGACTTCGCCATTGGTGCGCTTGACAATTTCTTTACTCATGTAACGCAGCGCCATGGTCATTGGGTGGTCTTCGGGCAGTGTGTTGGTCGCCTTCAAAGTAATCGCAGCAAAACCACTACTTGCGACCATCAGGAACATCAGGGTTAAAACTATCAGCCTCTTCATTGTAAGCCTCCTAATCAGGGTTGGATGTAGCCCAGCATGGTTGGAATCCATGTGGAGAAAAACGGAATAAAGATAACAAGCAACAGCACGACAACCATGGCTGCCAGATACTTCCAATAGCAGCGCATGACTTGATTGAGGGTGATACCGGAGATACCCGAGGCAACAAACAGGGCGATTCCGACTGGCGGGGTACACTGGCCAATCGCCATGTTGACGATCATGGCAACGCCGAAGTGAATCGGCTCAATACCAATCTTCATAACAATCGGCCAGACAATGGGAACCAGAATGATAATGATTGCCGATGGATCCAGGAAGGTTCCCATCAGCAGGAACACCGCATTGAGCATCAGCATGATGATCCACTTGGATTCCGACAGACCGACGACAAAGGAGGCGATCTGACCGGGAATATTCTCAGCGGTCAGGATCCAGCCGAAGCCGGAGGCCGCAGCAACGGTCAGAACAACAACGCCGGTGGTCACCGCCGATTTGACAAAGATGCCGGGCAGATCCTTGAAGCTGAGTTCTTTGTAGATGAAGAATCCGACGACGAAGGAGTAGAGCGCGGCCACGACCGAGGCTTCCGTCGCGGTAAACATGCCCCCGACGATGCCGCCGACAATAATCACGACGGTCATGATAGCGAGAATCGAGTCGGCACAGGACCGGATCAGTTCCTTAAAGGAAACCCGCTGCTCAGGCTCGATCTTGCGCACCTTGCAATAGATATAGTTGACCACCATCAGGCAGCCACCCATGAGGATGCCGGGGAGGACCCCGCCCATGAACAGCCCGCCGATGGAGACCCCGGCGGTCACGCCGAGGATAATCATCGGAATCGATGGCGGAATAATGATGCCGATGGAACCGGCAGTCGCCATGACCGAGGTCGCCATGTCAGAGCCGTAGCCTTTTTTCTTCATGGCGGGAATCAACAAGCTGCCAACCGCCGCCGTATCAGCTGCCGCCGCACCGGACAGACCGGCAAAGAACATGGCTGCGGCAACGCTGGTGTTGGCCAGCCCGCCGCGGATGTGGCCGACCAGCGCTGTAGAAAAATTGACCAGACGGCGGGAGATCCCGCCCGATTCCATAAACCCGCCGGCCAGGATAAAAAACGGGATGGCGATCAGGTGGTAGTTGCCACAGGAGCGGAACAGTTTCAGAATAATCGCAATACTATCGATATCGCTGGCTATAAACATGGCCAGCACGGTCGAGATGACCAGGCAGAAGGAGACCGGCATCTGAACAATCAGAAAGATCACAAAAAACAGGAATAGATATGTTGCCATAACTTGGTCCTCCCCTTATTCGCTGATAGTCGGCTGAAAATTACCGGTCAAAACCTTGTCCAGAGTATGAACAAACATGAACGCGGCCGATACCGGAATGGACGCATAAGCCCAGACCATCGAAAAGGGAAGAACATCCATCGTCTGCACAACATTAAGTTGTGCGAGAATAGTACCTTTGTAGACAAGAAAGGCGGTAAACCAGAGCATCGTCAACCAGACGAGGTAAAGAACAAATTTTGCCAGTTTTTCAGGGAAATGATGAATAAAGATATCAACATTGAAATGAGCAAGTTGATCAATAGCAAGACTGGCCCCGATAAAACTCGACCAGACAAACGAATAGGTCAGCAGCTCTTCTGACCAGGCAATCGGTGCATGCAGGATAAAGCGTGAAAAGATCTGCAATCCTCCGCATACCAGCATCCCGACAAACAGAATGATCAGGGACCATTTTTCGATCCACTTGACCGCACTGTTTAGTTTATCCCACAATACTACAACACTTTGCATCCCATACTACTCCTTTATTATGCTCTTTCTTCCTTGAATTTCATGAGCCTTTATTACGACAATAAAACAATGCAAATCTCTGGTCAGAGATATTTAAATATGCTCTGGAACTGCTGAATCTCCTTTCAAATAATTATAAATACTTTCCACCAGCGGAATACCCTCGCGCCGGTATCGAGCCTCAAGCATGAGCTCAATATCTCCTGGAACCAAGACCTTTTCTGTCCCTGGTCCGGTTGGTTGAGCGTGAATCTGTTCAACCATGGCATCCATCTGGGACATAAAGTGATCAGCCATCACATACGTGGCAGGGTCAATGGCAATCACCGTGCTCGCTAACTTACGTTTCTGATCGTAGCCGTCGTACATGGCCGCGATCTGCGGACCAAATTGCGCTCCGAGCAGAACCCCGGTCAGAACATCAACAACCATACCGATACCAAACCCTTTATACCCCCCAAGAGGAGTCAACCCTTTAACTTTGTAGGGATCGGTGGTTGGCACGCCATGTTCGTCCATTCCCCAGCCTTCCGGAATCGCACTATGTTTTTCACGGGCATGAAGAATTTTACCATAAGCAACATTACTCGTTGCCATATCGAGAATAACCGGAGGATGATTTTTACAGGGGAAGGAAAAGGCAATGGGGTTAGTCCCGAAAAAAGGCGTTGTCCCCCCAAAGGGGGTGACACATTTATCGGTCTGAACGATGGCAATGCCGATCATGTCAGCAGCGACTGCGCGTGAAACAAAATAGGACAGAGCGCCACAGTGACTGCTGTTAACAACACCGACCATAGCAATACCACTCTCTTTGACCAAAGCTACAGCGTGATCCATCGCTTCGGCAGTCGCCACGTGCCCCATGCCATCATCAGCATCAAACAGGCCACAACCACTGCGTAATTTTTCAAACCTGAAAACCGGATTCTTATTCAGGCTGCCAGCATTTAACCTGCGCACATAATGTTCGGTGCGCATCGCCCCATGAGAATGGACACCACGCAAATCTGCATGCACCAGAACATCAGCCGTTATTTCGGCATGTTTACTGTTAAGACCAGCCTCGGTCAGGCGGGCACCAACCAGCGACCGCAACTCTTCTGCGGCAACGAACACTTCGGCAGTGGATGCGTCTTTTTCCATCGGTTTTGGACCTCATTATATTTAATGTTGTACATAGCCGTGAAAAACGGCACCAGAGAAGTTTATTCGTTTCACAATATAAAACTATGGTATCAGTTTTTGTCAAGTCAATTTTGCCTAAGCAACGCAAGAATACCACTGTAAAAACCCTTAAACTTGCTGACATATAGCCTATTATTAGTATGTTTTTCGTTTCTTTCCTGCATTTATTCTTTTTATTATTGACTCATCAAATAGACATTTAATCTGTTCCGCATTACAAAACTATTTGCCAAAAAAACGAAACGCCTATATTATCTATCAGCTTAAACTATTTATCGTTCACATACCTATCAGCCCAGGAGGAGGTTTGACATGGACATCAGATACGCGGTACACCCGGACCACGCAGAAGCAATGAATACCTTTGAACTACGTCAGAACTTTCTTATTGAAAAACTTTTCCAGCCGAGACAGTTGCAGCTCACCTACAGTTATAACGACCGCCTGATTGTTGGTGGGGCCTGTCCAGTCGACTCTTTGCCGCTTGAAATTGACCGGAAAATTATTGGTAGTGATTTTTTTCTGCAACGCCGAGAAATGGGTCTTATCAATGTTGGCGGCCCAGGATCCATTACTGTCGATGGCACCACCTACCCGATTGCCTACAAAGACGGTATCTACATTGGCATGGGGGCCAAGGAAATCATTCTGCAAAGCGACTCGGCAGCAGAGCCCGCAAAGTTTTACTTCAACAGCTCGCCTGCCCATGCCCACTACCCGACAACGCCGGCTCCCTTTAAGGACGCGACTCCAGTCGAACTTGGCGACCCGGCGACCAGTAATCGCAGGACCATTCGCAAATACATTCATCCCGAGGGTATCAAAAGTTGCCAGTTGGTCATGGGCATGACCTCCCTGGAATCCGGCAGCGTCTGGAACACCATGCCGACCCACACTCACGAACGCCGCATGGAAGCTTATTTCTATTTTGAGATGAGCGAAGACCAGATCGTTTTTCATCTGATGGGAGCCCCAACGGAAACCCGGCATATCGTCATGCAGAATGAACAGGCGGTTATCTCACCCTCATGGTCAATTCATTCCGGTGTTGGCACGACCAACTATACCTTTATTTGGGGCATGTGCGGTGAAAATCAGCTCTTTGATGATATGGATCATGTGGCGATGCAGGACCTCAAGTAGTTTTCAGCCGGGAACGGCCCTTTTTGGCAATTTCTGCGTCAGTCTTCACATTAGCTTGTGCGGCGTAAAGCACTACGCCTCCGCGCCAATGTCTGACTTTTTTGACCTTGCCAAAAATTCCTCGTTCCCAATCTGAAAACATAGTTTCATCTTCTGCAATTTTTGAATCAGAAACATTATGCAATTAATTCACCCCCCTCTCCCGCCACAGGGGAGGGGTAATGTGAGGGGAAAACCATGGATAATCGACATAATCGGCATGGCAAACGGTTGACAGAATTAAAGACAGGTGCGATTTTAACAGGTTGTGAAAACTTACAAAAATCCCGAAGGAAATAACATGAGTGTTCAATCTCTTGATCGCGCATTTGATATTATTGAGCTCCTGTCACAGGAGTCACGCAGCATTCCCATGACTGAAATCGGCCGGCGGCTCGATTTACATAAAAGCACTGTTCATAGACTGCTGACATCCTTGCGCAAGCGTGGCTACGTCGAACAGGAAGCGGAAAGTGGCAATTACAAATTAGGCCTCGGCTTTGTCGAGCTGGCCAGTCTCTATCTAAACAGCCTTGAACTGAAAACCGAAGCCAGCCCTTTCATCAACGAACTGGCCAAGACCACTGGACAGACGGTGTTTCTCGCCATTATGGACAATACCGATGTTGTCTATATTGACAAAGCAGAAGCCTATAACAGCATGCGACGCTACACAATCATCGGTAAACGCCTACCGATGTATGTGACCTCTCTCGGCAAAGCGATGCTGTCCGGTTACACCGACCGTGAAATCGAGGAACTCTACCCGGAGCGCACCTTGCCAAAGTTTACGGCGAAAACCCTGACGACATTCGACTCCCTTATGACTGAAATTCGCCAAGCCAGAGAGCGTGGCTGGTCGATTGATGATGAAGAACGCGAACTGGGAACCCGCTGCATTGGTGCCCCGATCTTTGATTATCGCGATCGTGTTATTGCTGCTGTCAGCGTGGCTTGGGAAATCAAGGTCAACCCGGAACTGGCCTGGAAGGACTATGCTCCTTATGTCGTCCGTACAGCGGCACAAATATCTGTTAAAATGGGATGCACCAGAAACAAAATCCGGCAACTGGCGAACCCCGCTGTTTTTTAGCCAAGTGCCCTGTTACACCTTGTAAAGAAGTCCCTGGTTTCCGCTTTTGAAACGCATATCTATTGCAAATGACAAGCTCTGTGCTTAACATCGCCACAGCGAATAAGAGCGTTTCTAGGCAGAAACTTCCATTCAACCGGATCAACCCTCGGCTGATCCGCACGACCGGAGGAGATTCATGCAGACGATCGAATTCAACAATGGTGACAAAATGCCCGTTCTGGGCCTTGGCACCTGGAAATCCGCTCCCAATGAAGTCTATACGGCAGTTAAAGAAGCTCTTAAAATCGGCTATCGCTATGTCGATTGCGCCCACATCTACGGCAATGAAGCTGAAGTTGGCAAGGCATTAAGCGAAGCCTTCGCCGAAGGGATCGTGACCCGTGACGAAATGTGGATCACGTCGAAACTCTGGAACGATTCCCACTTTCCTGAAGATGTACGCCCGGCGATTGAAACAACCCTGAAAAACCTGCAACTGGATTACCTTGACCTCTATCTGATGCACTGGCCGGTTGCATTGAAACGGGGTAAATTCATCCCGGAGTCCGCCGAAGACATTCTGCCATTAAGCGAAATTCCTCTTGCGCTGACCTGGAAAGCGATGGAAGACGTTTATAACGCCGGATTGTGTCGCCATCTTGGCGTTTCTAACTTCAACGTCCCAAAATTGCAGGGCCTGCTCGGCAAAGCCAGCATCCGACCGGAAGTCAATCAGGTTGAAATACATCCGTACCTGCAACAGCCCGAGCTGTTCAAATTCTGCGCCGAACACGGGATTTTCCTCACGGCCTACTCCCCTCTAGGATCTCCCGACCGTCCGGCGCGGATTAAAGAAGCAGGCGAACCGGTCCTGATGGAGGAACCAACCATCGTCGAGATCGCCAAGCGTCTGAATGCCTCCCCAGCTCAGGTTCTTATCCGTTGGGCCATCAACATTGGTACCAATGTCATTCCGAAGTCAGTCAATCCTGAGCGCTTGAAACAAAACCTTGCCGCAATTGAGGTCGAACTGAGTGACGCCGATATGGCCGCCATCGCCAAACTCGACCGCAACAGACGTTACTACACCGGCAACGCCTGGACGATTCCCGGCAGTCCACATACCTGGAAATCACTCTGGGAGCAATAAACAAACCTAGACGGACACTGCGCAATGCAGTGTCCGTTTGTATTGCAATATGCTATCCCTCATAGCGCCATTCTTACCTTTTCTTGCATTTATTATCAATTTATTGATATATATAGACAAACATTCATCAGCAACTTCGTACGCCAGCTTCACACGCTCCAATCTACCCAATTCACCCATAACGCAACAATCATTAACAGGAGAGCCTATGCCCTCACAAGCGTTTCGCCCAGTAGAGTTTATCGAGTTACATGATGCCGGCGTATGTCTTATTACTTACGACAGCAGTGAAGATTATGGCTGGCGCGAATTTCGCGAATACGAAGGGGGCGGATTCTCTATTCTTGGTGAAGACCTGTGCCGCCTGGCCCAAATCTTCGGCCTGGAGCCACAACCCATTCTCGCCCATTCAAACCAAGGGGAGGTGCAGCGCATTGATCCCGAATGCCTTGAGTTCCGCATTGTCAAAAACCGTCAGGACATCGGCAAAAAAACTGATTCCCGGCACTATGGCGGCATGGAACGGGTAAAAAGCATCTGGGCAAAGATTGACGCTCCTCAGTTGTTACAGCTGAAAGTCGAGTTTTTGACTGTCCCAAACCAGGAAGTGGAATCCACCATTAAACGAATCAGCTACTCGGGTAATTTTTCCGTTTGGTGGAAATAATCCAAAAACATCTAACGCTTACAAGGAATGAATAAATGATCGACTTATTACGGCAACGCAGAAGCATCCGTAAATTCAAATCCCTGCCCGTTGAAAATGACAAGGTCCAAACGCTGGCTGAAGCTCTGTTGCGCGCGCCAACCTCACGCAATCAGCAACCCTGTCAGTTCATCATGGTCAATCAGCACGACCTGCTGCAGCAGTTAAGCACAGCAAAACCACACGGCGCAGCACTGATAAAGGGTGCGCCCCTGGCCGTCGTCATTGCCGCGGACCCGAGCATATCGGATGTCTGGATTGAAGACGCGTCAATTGCCGCCATAACCGTCCAATATGCGGCGGAAGCACTGGGACTGAAAAGCTGCTGGGTCCAATTGCGCCAAAGACCCCATGATGAAAAGACCGGTGCTTCCGATTTTGCACGCAGCCTGGTTGGCCTTCCAGAGCAGTTTGAGGTTCCCATAATAATCGCTATCGGCTACCCGGACGAGGACAAACCGGGACATTCTACAGCGGCACTGAAGTCTGAAAAAATCCACTCAAACAAATTTCAGTGAGCAGTTGCCACACGGCTCAATCCCCTCCCCTGCATAACCCTCAGGGGAGGAATCGTTTGCGGCCCGGCACGCATCCGTTTTATTCGAATGCCTCTACCGCACCTTGTAATTTTTGCGTACAGCATCAAGACAATAGACAGCCACACCGGTCCAGATCAGAGCAAAGGTAACAAAACTGTGCAGATCAAACGGTTCCAGGTAAAGAAAAACTCCCAGCAAAAAAGCGATACTGGGTGCCAGGTACTGAAAAATACCAATGGTCGATAATTGCAGCTTTGCTGCGGCTGCAGCAAACCAGAGCAGTGGCAAACTGGTTACTATCCCCGCACCAACCAACCAGAAAGAAACGGCGGCAGAAGGCAGAAACGGTCGCGCCCCATAAAACTGAAGAAAAACGAGGTAGGCAAAAGCCGGAATCAGAAGAATCAATGTTTCAACAAGCAAACCAGGAATCGGAGCGACAATGGTCTTTTTTCTGACATATCCATAAAATGCAAACAGAAGAGCCAGGGACAAAGCGTATTTCGGCACATCTCCATAACCAATCAGTGAATAAACCACACCGATCAGGGCAAACAATACTGCCAACGTCTGCAAGCGACTGAAACGCTCTTTTAACAGTAGCACCCCAAGAGCGATATTCAGCATCGGAGTCATATAATAGCCAAGGCTGGTTTCGACAACATGCCCACTATTGACAGCAATGATATAAATCAGCCAGTTTCCACCAATCAACAGACTGCTCGCAGTGAGACGTGCCATATCCAGGGGAGATCGGACAATCTTTGCCACCTCCTGCCAGCGCCGTTGCCAACTTATTATCAGACACAAAAAAACACACGACCAGACTACGCGATGACAGAGTATTTCAAATGGCGGATACGATGCCATCTGTTTCCAGTAAGCAGGCAGAAAACCCCAGGCAACAAAAGCAGCCAATGCGAAAAGAGTTCCGGATACACGCGATGTCATAGCAATCCCTGCAGTTTACATTATAAAAAATCTCGCCTAGAGCCGTTTCAGTGTCATGCTAACCCGATAAAGGATAGCAGTAAAAACGCTTTCAGCTCATCACACAAAATTATTTATGGATAAGAAAATTTCGCTCCACATATAATAGGCTTTTTCAGGTATTTCGAACCTCCGTCAAGTACCACAGGTAAAGTGAGGAATAATTTATGAATAATATAGAGCAAGAACTTCGTTCCCAGATAATCAGCAGTGCACTCTGGATGAACGCATCCGGCCTGAATCAGGGGACGTCGGGCAACATCTCCGCGCGTTACGAAGACCGGATGATCATCACCCCCAGCAGCATCCCTTACGAAAATCTCAAACCGGAATCCCTGGCCTCAATGCATATCGATGGCCAGTATGGATCTTGGGAAGGCCCCTTTAAACCATCCAGCGAATGGCGCTTCCATCTCGACATCATGAAAGCCCGCCCCGAGGTCAACGCCGTCGTTCACACCCATTCCATCTACGCGACAACCCTGGCCATGGCCCGTCGTGATATCCCAGCTGCCCATTACATGGTCGCTATTTTCGGTGGCGACAGTGTGCGCTGTTCCGACTATGCGACCTACGGCACCAAGGAACTGTCCGCTTATGCCCTGCAGGCGCTGGAAGGGCGCAATGCGTGCCTGCTTGCCAACCATGGCATGCTGGTCACGGCCCCCAGCCTGGAAAAAGCCATGTGGCTGGCTCAGGAGCTGGAGACCTTATGCCGTCAGTATTACCAGGCCCTCCTTATCGGCGGTCCTGTCATCCTTTCGGATCAAAACATTGCTGACACCATGAAGTCTATTGCGTCTTACGGGTTACAGGACACCAAGCAATGATGGTGAATTGGGATAAGCCGACTGAGGCCAAATAAAACAAAAGCCCCACGGAGCAAGTACCGTAGGGCTTAGTTTTTTTAGATGGCACGCCGCGAAAGGTTCGAACGGGTTGCTTAATAACGCCTGAAACTCCATATCGCGCCTGACAATCCTGTTCCTCGCGGATCGTTGAAAATCTCTAGCAGACCAGATCCTCCAACATAAGAGGCCGTCCGCGCTTCTGTCTGTCCCCTTCCGGCAATACGTCCATGCTCGGCCACAACCCTGTGGTGAGGCACTCAGCGTAACCACCTGTCATGCCAGCCTCACACATTTTTTGAGCTGTACTCATGGGCTGATAGGCGAGCCTGTGCCAACGACAGCGCAACCGTCCTCCTTCAGGGGTGATGGTCAAATACCACCCATCGGTCGTTGCGTCGTTAGCCGGCAGGCCGATAGCTCCGGCATTGACCCAGGCCTTTGCGCCGACCTTTACCCCAGAGGGGATGCCACTGTGCCCAGCGACCAAGACGTCGGCCCCGGCCCGGTTGAGTTCTTCTTCCTTGACGGCCAGAGGAGTTGACGGAAAGATGAAGCGGTTGATCTGCTCAATACCGCCATGCACAACCTGGACACGCCGGCCGTTCAACGTGAAGCGAAGCGATCTTGGTAAAGACCTCATCCACCCTCGGTCCGCGTCAGATAACTGTTCACTGGCAAAACGATACCAGGCAACTGACAGGAGGGAACAGGTGTTTCCCTCATCGAACCCGCAACCACAGTCTTGGGCCGCCAAGCCAAGGGATTCTTCACAATTACCCAAAACAACCGAGATACCCCAGTCACGGATCAGAGCCACTGTTTCCGCAGGTTCTGCGCAGTAGGCCACGACATCCCCGGTGCAGATGATTCGTTCCGGGGGAAGGCCAAGATCATCGGCTCGCGCCCGCATGGCACGGGTCGCCGCCAGGTTGCTGTATGGACCGCCAAAGATCAAAACGGGTCCGCGAAGGGTGCCCAGATCCTCAACCTGCCGTGCATTCACGGTCATCATTCCTGTGTGATCCTTCTTGTCGAACGCCTGCCACCCACCCAGAAACCAAGGCAGCCCGACACCATGACGGCAAGCGTCAGATAGAGAAGTTTGGTGTATTTATGGGCATCACCCAGCAGATGACTGTAACCACTCGACTCCGTGAAGTAGAGAATCGCCGCCGCAAGTGCCAGACAGAAACTGAGCAAATAGCTCCAAACAGGAATATCCCGGCGCTTGCCCCACAGCGAAAAGAAGATCACCGGGGCCAGATAAAGCGAGGCCGTACCGCTCACCGCAACGGCGCTGAACAGATCTTTGTTGCCCCAGAACACCAGCAGCAGGCCGATCAGCATAAAGGCCGCCATCACCGCCCGCCCGTTGCGCAGAGTCATCTTCATGACCTTCATGTCAACGGCCAGCAGCTTGGCCGAACTCGACAGGGCGCTGTCCAAGGTGGACATGGCGGAGATCACCAGAGCCGCATTAAACAAAAGCATCGGTACGGTTCCGAGCAGCTGCATTAGCGTCTCGTTCAGCGAGGCCCCCGGCACGGCATGCGCTCCAGCCAGCACCCCGAGACAGCCAAAGGCGATGATGCAGATGATGCTGATCCAGGCCGCATGCAGAAAACTCTTGCGCGTCGTTTCCCGGTCGGCCAGAAAACCCCGATCCATCATCACCGGATCATGCATCGGGTAACTCCAGATCTGCAGCAGCGCGACCAGCATGAGAATCGGCCCTGGCTGGTCGAAGACAAACGGCTTGAACCAGAGATCGTGCAGATGGACGCTCTGGCTTCCGGCCACCAGCACGACCAGCAGAATCAGGGTGCCGAGGAATATCACCATCTGAAAAACGTCCGTGCGCAACGATGCGCGCAAACCACCGACCATCGAGTAGAACAGGGTAATCGCCGAAAAACCGATGATCGTCAGGGTATACGCCTGACTGCCGGCAACCCCGAACAGAATGCCGATCACCAGCAAGTTGGCAAACACCTCGCTGAGCAGGCGAATCCCGATAACGAAATTGTAGCACCCAGTGCCCCAGGTACCGAACCGGGCGCGCAGGAAATCCTGAACGCTGTTAAAACCATGCTCGTAACGCAGACTGTCGACAATCTTGCCCCCGGTAAAAAACGACAAGTAGTAGAAGGCATAGGCCAGGGTACCCCAGATCCCGTAATAGAAGCCGAGGATGGCCGCATTCATCAGCGAACGTGCAAAGATCCATGTCGTAACCTGGGAAAAGATCAGGCTCAACAAGCCCGGCTGACGGCCATCAACCCCAAGGCCTTGATAAAAAGCCCCTTCGCTCTCGGCCCGGGGGGAAAGGACCACCGAGCCGAGAGCGATAAACGCTGCAAATGCAGGTAGAACGTAATCCATAACGTCATGCTCCATAAATAAAGGTTGTTGTGCCATATCCGGTTGCGCCCGCCGTTGCAACCTAAGTCGCAGCGTGGGGGAGATTTAGGCAGTTGCAATGGCTGCACCGCCCCGCCAAGGTCCGTAACCGTGGCTTGATTTGTCCGCGGTGCCTGGCAAACAGCCCTTGGCAACCCTCCCTATTCGTTCAGTGCCCAGTCGTAGGCATAGGAAAAATCGCTTTTCCCGGCCTTGAGATAGTCTGCGCGATCGGACGCTGCATACATCAGGAGATGCTGGCGGACACCCTCTTCATCACCTCCGAAATCCACCTGAAACCAGTCGTAGATCGACGAGAGGACAGCTTTGTCTCCGACGATCTTCATACCACGTGGGTGGTTGATGTAATCCCTGGCCGCCTGGTCAAGAAGATCATCCAGGTTCATCACCGTGAACGGCTGTGCTTGCAGGTTGGGGCAGCCAAGACTGGCGCAATTGACAGCGTAATGAACCCGCACGTCCTGCCAGATCGGTCGCAGGATGCGGTGCTCGATATCGTTCAATGAGAGCTTTTCCCCTTCGATGGTGAGCAGTTTGGCATCCCACGGTCCGTTGCTGAACCAGCCGGGAGAAATATCGATATCACGGATGCTCTTGACCGGGTAGTGATCAAGAATGACCTTGACAGTCAGGGCGTTGTACAGATTGATCCAGTAGGCCTTCTGCTCCGGGCGGGCCAACATGGACACCGCAGTCCCCTGAAGTTTGGCCAGGTAGCCGTCCAAGGCTTTTTTGTCCTGGCTTGTGACTGCCACATAGCGTACCCGATTGATCCCGGACGGGTGTTTTGTCACCAGGTAGCGGCTGAGAAAATCGGCCCAGGCGGAATGGTCAATCGTCACCGTGCTGTTGGCCGCAAAAGCCTGCCACCGTGGCCAGAGCTCCACCTTTGGGGCCGCATCTGCGAGCAGAGGCAGCGTGGCGATTAAAGTACAAACAACCACTATTATTCTGTTCATGACACTTCAGCTCCGCCGCCAGGTGTGGAACTTTTCCACCCAAGCCAGCAATTTCTCAGGCACGTGCGCTTTCTTCCATTCTCCAGCCGCCATTTTGTTGGCTTCCGCCAGGGTCGGGTAAGGGTGAATGGTGCCGAGAATCTTGTTCAGCCCGATGCCATGCTTCATGGCCAGAATGTATTCGGCGAGCAGATCTCCAGCGTGAGTTCCGACGATGGTGACGCCAAGAATTTTGTCCTTGCCAGACGCTGTGATGATCTTGATCCAGCCATGGTCCTCCCCTTCAGCAATCGCCCGATCAAGCTCGGCCAACTCGAACACAGTCACCTCGTGATCTATATTATGCTGCTTTGCCTCAGTTTCGTTCAGGCCAACCCGGGCGACCTCAGGATCGGTAAAAGTGACCCAGGGGATAACGCGATAGTCAACCTGGAACTTTTTGAAATCCCCGAACAGAGCGTTAACGCTGGCGTACCACGCCTGGTGCCCGGCAGTGTGGGTGAACTGATAGGGGCCTGCGACGTCTCCGGCACAGAAGATATTGGGAATGTTGGTACGCAAAAAGCCATCGGTCTCGACCGTGTCACGCTCGCTCAGGCGGACGCCCAGTTCCTCCAAGCCAAACCCTGTGACGTTGGGCCGCCTACCGACTGCGACAAGAATCCGGTCAAACGGGACATGCACTTGCTTGCCCTGGCGTTCGCAGACAAGGATGCGTTCCTCCCCGTCGACCCGCACCTGCTTCGCTTGGTGTTCCGTCAAGACCTTTACGCCCTCGGCTTCGAGACGCTGGCGGACAAATTCGGCGACATCCGGATCTTCCCGGCCCATAATCTGCGTTGTCATCTCGACCTGGGTTACCTGAGCACCAAACCGGGCAAACGCCTGGGCCATTTCGGAACCTATCGGCCCGCCACCCAGTACGACCAGGCGCTTCGGCAGTTCCCTGAGTTGCCAGAGATTGTCAGAAGTCAGACAGTCCACCTGGTCAAGTCCGGGGATTGGCGGCACAAATGGTGAAGCACCCGTCGCAATAATGATGCTGCGCGTGGTTAACGTGCGACCATCCACCTCCACCGTGTATGGGGAAGTGATCCGCGCTGCACCGTGGATGCAGTCGACACCGAGCCCGGAATAACGCTCTATCGAGTCATGCGGTTCGACTTTCGCCACCACCTGCTGTACCCGCTCCATTACTTCGCCGAATGCGAATTCAGTTTCGGTTTTGCGGAAACCGAAATCTTTGGCCCGCCGCCCGTAAGCAAGCAGTTTCGCCGAGCGGATCAAGGCCTTGCTCGGCACACACCCGGTATTCAGACAATCCCCGCCCATTTTGTGTTTTTCGATCAAGGCGACCTTGGCTTTTACAGCTGCAGCGATGTAGCTTGAGACCAGTCCCGCAGACCCTGCCCCGATCACAACCAGGTTATAATCGAAACTTTTCGGCTTTGGAAACGCCTTGAGTGATGTGCGCTGTTTCAAAAAATCGACGACCTTGCGTGCCAGTAGTGGAAAGATTCCCAGCAAAGCAAAAGAAAGCAGCAAACCCGGAGAGAGAATTCCGCCCAGGCTCTCAATCTGACCCAATTGAGTACCGGCATTGATATAAACGGCCGTACCGGCAAGCATACCCACCTGACTGACCCAGTAAAAGGTCGGGGTCCGCATAGGGGTCAGCCCCATCACCAGATTGATGACGAAAAACGGAAAGATCGGTACCAGGCGCAGGGTGAACAGATAAAAAGCCCCCTCTTTCTCGACCCCCCGGTTGATGGCCGCCAGTCGTTCCCGGAAGCGCTTTTGTACCCAGTCCCGCAACAAAAATCGGCTGACCAGAAAGGCCAAGGTCGCACCGATAGTGCTGGCAAAGGAGATCACCACCAGGGCCGGCAGAAACCCGAACAGAGCCCCACCGGCAAGCGTCATGACGGCGGCTCCCGGCAGAGAGAGGGCGGTAACCAGTATATAGAGCACAAAGTAGAGCCCCAAAGTCAGGAGGCGATTAGCGGCATAAAACTGTTGGAACTGCGTCTGATGCGCCTTCAGTTCAGTGAGAGTCAGGTAGCGCTGCAGATCGAAAGCAAAAAACACCACGACCAGAACGGCAACGGCGCTGACAACCAGGATTTTTTTCCAGAAACCCAACATGATGGCCTCTCAATTCTCTTCGGAGGGGATCAAAAGCTCCCCGCAACACGCGACATCGCCATAATTGTAATCAGGTCTTTTCGGAGCAGCTGGCACCACAGGCAAAGCAGGAATAGCAACGATGATGGCCAAGCATGACCCGCTTTTCCATCGCCGCTTTCAACGTCGTACCGAGGTCGTAAGCTTTGACGTCATCCACTAAAGTACAGGGGTAAACTCCGCAGCGCCCCTCCTTGCGGACAATCATTTTACTGAAGTTGCACATAAAAGCCGCACGTTGCTCGGCGTTCAAATAGCGGGTCATGCAGGTTTCGGTGATTTCCGGAACCTCAGGCAATGAGCCGGGCAGGTGAAACTCGGGGAACTTGATGATGGTAATGTCATCAGGCACTCCGGCCTCACGGAAAAAGGGCAAATAGTCCTGGTCAACGGCAGCACTATTCTCGCCAGGGAGCATCAGACGGGCAATGGAGACACCAAAACCAGCCTGATGCAGTCGTCCCAAGGTATTGAGGGCCTTTTTGAAATTTCCCTTCCCGCGTGATTCGTCATGTTTGGCCGGATCAGGATGATCCAGGCTAACCCGGAATTTGAGAGCATGCGGTTTGTCCCGCAGCCGCACAACATCAGCCATCCGGTTCATTAATGGTTCGGTCGCATTGGTCAGGACCAGGCAAGGTCGATACTCCAGGGCCACCTCCAGAATCGCGACAAACTCCGGATTAACAAACGGCTCTCCCCCCGTGAAGGAAAACTTCTTGACGCCCAGTTCAAGGGCTTCAGCGATAAAACAGCAGGCATCCTCCAAAGTCAGAAACTCGATCCGGTTGTTACCCGGCTTCGACCCCTCAAGGCAAAACGGGCAGCGCAGGTTGCAATTGGTCCCGGTGTGAAACCAAAGTTCTTCAAGCGTCTCGGGCTGGATATATCCGCGTGGTTCATTCTGGCTGGTCTTAAGCCAGGGGTCAGTTTTGTCCATCTTCATAAAAAAAGATCTCCCTGTGGATGAGAGTGAAGTCTATGCCGTTGGCCTCGAGCCACTGGCTGGTTTCCTCGATCATGGTGTCCAGTCCGCAGAGGTAGTAGTGGATACCCGTATCGATGGGAATGTGTTCATAAAGATCGCTGACTCGGCCGTGACAATGGCCATGACCGGATTCCCTTGAGACCGCCAGGCGAAAACCTTTGAGGGGAGCAAATTCATCCAGACCAAAAGCATCTGCAAGGTGGCGAACCCCGTAAAGACACGCTTCTGGTGGCTGCTCTGGATAACTGCGTAAATAACTCAAAAAGGGGGCGATACCTGTACCGGTGGCGATGAACACACAACGTTCTTCGCTCGGCGTGGAGCGCCCCGGACGAAACCAGCCGAAGGGTTCGCTGATCTGGACCGTATCGCCTGGAATGCGCCGGGCCAGCCAATCACTGACCCGCCCCTTCGGGACCCGTCTGACCAGAAAGCGCAGAATCTTCTCTTGGGTACCGGCGGAAATGCTGTAGGGCTGCGAGTCTCCGTCGGCGTTGAACAACGCCATGCAGTCCCCCGGCTCGAAAGCCACATTGCCCCGTTCTAGTTGCAGTTCGAAGAGATCGTCGTGGCGAAAAACAATATTGTGAACTTTCAGTGTCGGCATGATTCGTTACGTCCCCCCTCTGAGTTTGGGAGTTTGGATAGTCAGCACATCGGAAACGTCAATTTCAGTTTCTGTCGTTAGTGTCTGGATCAAACCTTTCGCATTGGTCAGTCGCAGGCAGCGGTAGCCTGTTTGGTTGTTAAGGTTTGAGTTCCAGCACAACCCGCAACGAGTCAAACGCTCGCTTGAGAGGACCTTCCTCTTTTTTCAGACGCGATTGCATAATCCCGCCTTCAATGGTTCCCACCACCAGTTCGGCTAAATCAGCGGCGGGCAAATCCTGACGGACCTGGCCACTCACCTGGGCTTCGTGAATGGTTTCCTGCAGTTTCCCAATCCACTCCGTGAAAACCTCACCGACTAATTCGGCAAAAGGAGGCGCATTGTCACAGGCTTCGAGCGCGGTGTTGCCGAACAGGCAGCCGCCGACGAACCCTTTACTCCGGTTGCGCTCCATGGCATGACGGAAAAAACTGTCCAATCTGGCTCCGGGAGTATCCCCTTGCAGAGCATCGTCCAGAAACAGTCTGAAGGCCCGTTGCGCCCGCCGCAAAACTTCCAGACCAACATCTTCCTTGCTCGCAAAATGAAAATAGAGATTTCCTTTGGTCATTCCTGTTGCATCTAGCAGATCATTAATGGTTGTGGTCAAAAAACCCTTGCGATGAAAAACCTGACTGGCCTCATCGAGGATTTTTTCTCGAGTAATTTCGCCTTTAGTCGCCATTGTCGCTCTCCTCCGAATAATAAACAGACCATTCGGTATTTTCAGATTATCAACTATGCCCTTTACCCTTGTCAATCCGATGGGAATTATTTCCATCTTGTCGCCACAAGAGAGCCTCTACGAACACTACTTTCCCATGCTCCGAATATAATCTGGACTTCTTTTTAGGACATAATCCATACCGTGACTATCTGCGGATAACTGGCCCTACCTATTTAAAACCATTAATTTTAGAGAGGGGGGGGTATTTATAGAAATAAACTATCTTGGATCACTGCTGTCCGGTTAATAGCTGAATAAATCCAGCTGGTTACTATCAGGGAAATCTTGAATTTGCTTGAGAGCATCAGCAACCAGTGAAGAAATGGGCTTTTTCTCAAACAAATTGACCTCCAGGATCTGTAAAAAAGTGTAGAGCTAGCACGGGATTTTGAGCTTTTTCTTCGCAATAACAACCAGAAGGTAAATGCACAGCGCTACCCATATCTGGCTCTTTACGCCGTTGATCGATGTCCCGTAAAACGATTTGATCCGCAGGTGCTGCTTAACCCATTTGAAAAACAGCTCTACCTGCCAGCGCTGCTTATAGACTTCGGCAACTGTAGCTGCTGAAATCGTAAAATTGTTGGTCAAAAAGACCAGGTGTTTATTTCGATCTTTGTCAACATAACTGACCCGGCGGAACTTTTCCGGATAGTCCTTTTTCGATTTGGGAGTGACTAGGACAATCGTCTGGTCAGCTTTGATTCCGGCTGACTTGTCTTTGTCTGCGGAATAAAGTCGCCTGTAACGCAAATTGTCTTTTGCCCTGATGACGAAGAAACCTCCTTGTTGATGCAGCGCATAGAGTCGCGAGAAGTCGGTATAGGCCTTGTCCATGGTGTAAATGGCATTCTCTGTTACCGGCAGAGAATCCAACATTCGGACATCATGTACTTTGCCTGTTGTGACGGCGACATAGGTCGGAATGGTTCCTCGCAGATCAAGCAGAGTATGCATTTTAACCGCGGACTTCGTCGTTTTGTATTCTGCCCATGGGAATAGAGACAGGCACAGATCAATGGTCGTTGAATCAAAAGCATACAGTGGCTGGCCAAGTTCAAGGGCAAATGGTTCGTCACAGTAAAGTTGCTGCGCCATGTGTATTAGAATATGGCCGAAGTCCTGAAAGATGCGCCAGTCCCTGCGCTCACTGGCATCTGCCAGAGTTGAGCGGGACACGGAACCGCGAAAGCCGATGTGGTAAAGCTTCTCTCGGTGAGAGTTCAAGCAGGTTTCGATATCTCGCAAGCTTTCACGGCTGGCCATTTGGGCATAAGCGAGGCACAGAAATTGATCGAATGTCGAAAACTTTCTGGCTCTGTAATCGCCCCGATAACGGTGAACGCACAAATTGAAATCGTGACGTGGCAGAAACTGCAGCAGTTGCCTGAAAACGGTTTGGCCTGAATTCATCGATACCTCCTGCGATAATGGATGGTATCTCCCCATATTCATGGGGCGAATTCAAATCGAAAACGGAACAGTTATGTCAAAGAACAATTATTATCAGTAACTTACAGCACTATCCGACTTTTTAACCGGACAGTAGTGATCTTGGATATGTTTTTTCACTCTTGTCTACGACGCGAGGAAAACTTTTTATGGACACAGGAAGGACAAAAAACACAAAAGCCCTACGGTGTAAATTACCGTAGGGCTTAGTTTTTAAATGGCGCGCCGCGAGAGATTCGAACTCCCGGCCTTCTGATCCGTAGTTATAAAGCCCTTTATTCACATTAAATCACAGACCATCTCACAAAACCGTCAACACCTTGAAATAACACGTTTTAAGATCTACAAACTTTAACTCTACATAACTTGACATCATTTAATTTAACGTGCAATGTGGGGACAGAGTGGGGACAAACTTAAATCAATGGGGGCAATATGACTTCGCACAAATGGCACTCTACAAACTTCCCGGGGGTTCGGTTTCGCAAGCATCCGACCCGGAAGCATGGTGTTAACTTTGATCAATACTTTGCTATCCGTTACCAAATTGACGGAAAGAGAAAAGAAGAGTCCCTTGGATGGGCTTCTGAAGGCTGGACCGCTAAAAAGGCTTATCAAACTCTGAACGAACTAAGAGAGGCCGCGACAACCGGAAAGGGTGCAACACGCCTCAAAGAGCGCCGCAGAGAAAAAGCATTAGCACAAGAGGAAAGCCCAACCCTTAAAGATGCAGCAGAATCTTTTATCGAATACTGCAAAAGGTCAAAGAGAGAAAAAACAATTCGCGGCTACATGGATGGGCTTGCCAAGGCTCAAGAATATACCCCAGCTAGAGGGACAGGTAAGCTAGGAACATGGAAACTTAAGGAAATTCAGCGCCGACACATCGCCTCCCTGATTGATAATATTGCAGCAGAATCCGCATCAGTAGCTATTCAGGTTCGCAGCTCATTATCTGCCCTCTATGGGTGGGCGGTACAATCACCACAAGAATATGTCCAAAGCAATATTGTCAGAGACACTCCAAGGCCGCCGAAACCTAAACCACGGGACAGATACCTTACAGGGAAAGAAGCAGGAATACTCTGGACAGCCCTACAAACCGCTGACGGCGACCCTGCAATGATTCGCTGCCTTCAGTTTGCCATGCTTGTAGGTTGTCGCATATCTGAGGCCAGCGGGATGATGTCAAACGAAATTGACGGGGACTGGTGGACAATCCCGGCAGAACGCTTCAAGGGCAAGCGCCCCCATAGGGTTTATTTGACCGAAACGGCAAAGAAGTTAATCGCCGGTCCGGGACCGCTCGTATTTCCCAGCAAAAGAACAGGGAGACCCTTTGAGACCTCTTCTTTTTCAAGCTGGCTAACAAAAAACAAACACTTTGGCCTAGAAAAATTCAGCTGCCATGACTTCAGAAGAACCATAGGAAGTGGCCTTGCAGAATTACGGTTTTCACAAGATACAATTGCTGCAACAATCGGACATAAGCTGCAAGGAGTAACAGCAGAACATTATATCCGCCATAAATATGATGACGAGAAAAAAGCTGCCCTTATCCGCTGGGAGCAACACATTCTTAAGTGTGCATCACCCGATAAACATCAAGCAGAGGTGATACCTCTACATGCAAGCAACCATTAAAACAGGAGAAAGAACGTGTCTGAAATTGAAATGATGATTAAAGAAGCCACAACCGCAATTGAATCACAATGCACCTGCGTAGATAGATCATGCAGCACTTGCTATGCGATTTCTCTACTGTACCAAGCAGCAGAAAAAATACAGGCTAACGACCACTACCCGAACAAATAACTCCGGAATCAACACGCCGGGCCTCATAATAAAGACCCGGCTTCCCCCTCTAAGCTAATCATCAAAAATCATATCTTCCTGTTTAACAGAGACTTCTAAACAACAGTAAAGATATCACAACACGTTTCCATAAGTAATTGATTTTACACAACTTTCGCTATTGACAGTCTCAATTATTTAAAGCACGATGTATCACATTGATTCACAAAATACTCTAACCGGATAAACATTTATTAGTTACAACAGGAGGACTTATGTCAAACAGTTTACAAGAAGCAGAAGCTCTGATTCACGAAGCAATCAACAACTGGCCTTCACCATTCGTAACAAGAAAAGGGTGCGAAGAAATAAGCTCCGGAGCCATCAGCGCCGGAACCCTTGCTAACCTTGACTGCAAAGGAAAAGGGCCAGAGGGAGCATTTAAAATAGGAAGAACAACTTGCTACCCAAAAGCCAAATTTGGAGATTTTCTTATCAGCCGACTTAGCACTACAGAAAAGGTCCACTAAGCCTCTGGTATTAACTTTGAAAATTATTTGCTGTGAGGCCATCAGGAGTAGCTCCCAGATGATTGCCAACAAAAAACAGAACATAGTAACAACCCAAATAAACAAGAATCTAATACCAGAGGGTCTCTACCATGCAACGCTGTCCGATGTTTTCAGGTTCGAGAATGATCATGGACCCCGCATAGGGTTTGAGTTCACCTTGTCTGGAAATGGTGTTGAAGGTCAAGAGATCACCCGGACGACATCAACACGTTGCACCAAAAAATCAAAGTTGAATGCCACCATCACCGCTCTGTCATCAGTCAAAAGCATAACCAACCTGAAATCATTAATTGGGACTCAATGCATCTTATTAGTTATCCAAAAGACAAGTAGACAAGGTGTGACCTTCAATGAGATCGACAGGATCTTAAACAGCGTTGACCTCAAATAAAACTGAGCTGGCAAAAAGCCGGAAGGAATCTGTGCATGAGTGGACAAAAATCTCCGTATACGTGGTTTGAAAAAGACCTTATCAGATCGAAGGCATTCCGGGGCCTGACTTCGACTGCCAAAGATGTTTATTTGCATTTTTTATTGAAAAGGCAGTTCCGCAATTCAAATCGGAATAAAAAGCATGGAAAGGGCGTGAGGATGGAAATCATCAATAATGGTAAAATCTGCTTTCCTTATTCGGAGGCTGAAAAAATTGGAATACCAAGGCCAACATTTGCTAGAGCATTGGATAACCTCGTTGAAAGAGGCCTTATCGATATAACGCATGCTGGAAGCGGTGGGGTCAAGGGAGATATGTCTCTTTATGCCATCAGCGATAGGTGGGAAAAATTCGGAACCGACGAATTTATAGAAGCGCATCGGGAACCTGATCCTCGATGCGGGGGTGCCCTCAGAAGATATCATAAAAAACAAACATAAGTTTCACCATTGAAACTCAAGGTAGTTTCAAAAATGAAACACCATATAGGCAGGATAGAACCGATCATGTTTCAAAAATGGACCTCAAAATTCGACTAGAACTCGGAACAACTAATTGGGCAGGCAGAGAGATAAGACCAAAATCAATTATTAACCATCAACCTTGGGTCATGTCTCATTATTGAAACTATTCTATAGAATACCAGGGGACAGGGGCTAAACAAGGGATAGCATGAGCAGAGAAACAGCATCGGCAAAAGAAGACACTCAAGAAGATCCGCAATCAACACAACTGCTGGCTGATATTCGGGCCATCCTGACAGAAGATCGCATTTCATCCCATGACCTTGCTAAGGCTCTGGCTGACCTTAAAGACCGGCCTTGGTGTAGATTGAATGATGGTCTGCCTATGACTAAAAATGGTCTGTCAAAGCTACTGAAGCCCATTGGTATCAAGTCCCGGACCATCAGACTGACCTGCGGAAAAACTCTTAAAGGGTATCTGGCAAAACAGTTTAATGGTGCATGGTCACGGCACCTTCCTAATCAAAACGTAACAACGTCACAAGCTTGTAATATCAGTAACTTAAGCAGCAGAAAAAACGTAACAGACCTACCATTGGTTACAGATGCAGGGAAGTCTGAGCCGTTGCCCTCCCAGCAGTGTGACGTTATTGCTTTCCCGACAGGCAGAAACATCCGTGAAGAAAAGGAAGGGCAATCAGGGTGCCAAATCAAGGTCCTTGCAAGGGCATGGCTTGAAGGTGGTGAGCTTCATTTGAGGGGAACATTCCCTGACCTTGCTGCCGAGATCGCTTTATTGACCGGCGAAGATTTGTCTCTACAGAAAGAACTGCTATCAACGCATTGCCCATCCCATAGCCCGACAAGTATTGAGGCATTATTTGAAGCTTGGGATGAACGCTGCGCCATCATGGAGTACGATGGAGGGCTATCAAAGGAAGATGCAGAGTATGAGGCTGCAAAGTTATACTACCTGATTCCATGGTTGTCGGAGTTGCGGAACCGGGAGCCTGTTGATATCGATTGAAGGGGAAAAAATCAGATCAGGGGAACGGTCCCTGCCTGACACGTTGACCCCTTCCATCCATCCCATCCGACTTCGCATGCGTCCCACCATCCTGAATTAGCCTCATTTTGAAGTAGCAGCATCCTACAAGTACCTTACAGATATAAGTACTTATTTAAGCATGTTGAACCTTCTGAACTTATAAAAATTGCTCACAGAAGCTTGCAACTCTTCCAGTAAGCAGAATTACTATGTTTCTTTTGCTACATAATCATTGGATAAATTTGCTTTTAGACATGTCAGATAGTTATGGCATATAGGAAGGACGCGGAACGTCTTTTGTAATGAATATGTAGAGAAAATAAAAAACAGCATATATGGAAAATATCTTCAATGTGAAATTTTCAATATGAAATCTGTTTTTTATCTTTGATAAGACAAAAATAATTCCTAATAAAATCACAGCTCCGGCTAAAAAGGTGCCAATGTTTTTAATGATATCAATAAAAAAGCCATCTCTTGCGATGAAGAAATATACCAAAACTATTCCACTTATGACCTCAATAGCATTGTCTTTGACCCACTGCATATTTAATTAACTCCTGAAAATTGCAAAAGTATTCCGATTAAATGAAGTCGTGCGATTTATCCACTTATTTCTTCCAGAGCGATTACCTTCTTTAATAGTTTTTTATTGATATCATCAGCATCGATGCCGCGCGTAACTTCAGCATGACAATTGGGGCAAATAGCTGCCGTATTGTATATTGAATCATTTCCACCCCCTTCAAGTGATTCAATATGATGAACTTCCAAGTATGGCTGACCAGACCTTGAAATAAATGGGGCCGGAGAACCACACTTCTCACATATCCCTGCCGCTCTCAACAAGACATAAGCTTTGATGCTGGCATTCCTTGATCTTGTAGTGCTTTGCTGGACTGTTGTTTTTGAAACAGGGTCTACTGATTTTGCAGTTTCTCTCAACTCTTCAAGTGACCCTTTGTATTTATCAATTCCAAAGTAGTCGTAAATTCGCGGATCTTTACTGCCTTGACGCGGAATGGCTCTTATGGCCGTCTCAGGAGTGTAGTCTTCTATAGGGATGATTGTATTGGTGTCTGCCCTTAGGTAGGGTTGACCTCTTAAAGAGCCGTCTGGATTGGTTTTTTGACATACTTTCAGATCTGCGCGAAAACGACTGCCTATTGGATTTTCTTCGCGTAATTTCCTTGGAAATTCAACTCGCCAATCATCAGGTATCAGATCGCATAGCACGTGAACACGTGGCCTAGAAATGCCATCATCACGGCATGTTTCAACTAAAGCACTGAACAGCATTTCTCCTACTGCTAATTTAATCATATCTTTACTCGCTTTATATTTGGTTCACGCGGTGAAAGTACGGGCAAGATGATCTCAATGTTTTGTTAAGGAGATATCTCATCCTTTGCCAGCGCATCCCAGTCTAGCGCCTTGATTTTATCTAAAACCCTTGGCTCAATTGGCATGGCAAACTTTTCCTGCCTCCATTCCATAGTCAGCCCCGAAGTCCAAATATCCTCACCGGGATTCGCTGTCGGTTTCGATTCGAAGTGCGCCCGACATGATACAGGGGCCTCAGAGCAAAAGGGGTATTCACTCTTGGCAAGGCGTGGATTTCTTTTTAAGAATTGTTCTTTTTGTTTGTCAGAAATGGGAAGAGGAATCGGCGCACGATCAACTAAAAGATACCGCTCACCATTGGACTCAAGGAGCCATGGCTCCTCTGGTGGAATACCCCGGAAAGTTGGCAAGCCTTCTATCTGATTACCGTAGGTGCGGCCCTGCTGAAGCCATGTCATGTAAATGATGCGCCCGGAGTTAAGCTCTATACGCTCCATCTCATAGAAATATTCATTGAGGTCTTTAATTTGGCTCATGTGGTTCCTCCATGTAGATGCCCTATAGCAAAACATTACAAGCGTTACAGTGTAGCAATAATATCAAACAAATATCTGAATAATAGAAAATCAATAGCATTATATGTGTGAAATACAGCGAGATCGGTAATTTGGTAAATTCAAACAGCCTACTCAGGGCCATCTTGTCACAACAAGTTTGGCAATCGCTGAAGGGACCGGGAATCAGCATAAGGCAGTTATTCAACTGGTACGGACATATCAGGAGGACCTTGAGGCGTTTGGCCCACTCACATTTGAAATGGCGAAGGGCCAACCTCTTAACCAAGGAGGTTTTGCAAAGTCTACCGAATACGCCCTGCTCAATGAACGACAGGCAACGCTGATCATGAGCTATATGCGGAATACGGAAGTTATCCGCAAGTTCAAAATAAAACTGGTCAAAACGTTCTTTGTCAGTTTGGTTCTCATGTAGGTTTCATTGTATGTCCTTAAGGGTTGTTGATCAGCTTAACGACAGGTGGGCAGAACCCAGAAAAATGAGTTTCAAAAAATCGGCATAGTCAAAAAAATAGGGGAGGTACTTTTTCAGGCGGTGAAAAAATGAGTTCTGAAAATCGGGGAAATCATACCGGGCGACTGGGTCCCAATATAGGGAAACGGGAATGCGTTTTAGAGGGGTATAGGTACTCCCCCGAGGGGGGGCTACCTAGTCCATGGCGTGGAGTGCTACTGGCAAAGGTCCTCAAAACCTTTATTTTGTCGCACGATAAAAAAGAACAAGTTAAGGCATAAATGAAAAGAACAAGCTTCCCCACTACAAGCAAAAAAATGGGGACAGAGTGGGGACAACTTATTCAGACACAAAAAAAGCACCCGGCCAAAAACTGGCTAAGTGCTTGATTTTAAATGGCGCGCCGCGAGAGATTCGAACTCCCGGCCTTCTGATCCGTAGTCAGACGCTCTATCCAGCTGAGCTAGCGGCGCACGAAGAGCAGTGTTATCGCTCATATCCGAAACGTTGTCAATACTTTTATTTCGAAAATCAGCATTCTGCTTTTTTACTTTTGAATCCCCTACAGAGAAGACTCTTTTAATAACTGGCGGAGAGGCGGGGATTCGAACCCCGGGTAGCATACACTACACTCGCTTAGCAGGCGAGCACCATCGGCCTCTCGGTCACCTCTCCGCAAACTTGTTATTCTTTTTTTAGATGGCGGAAGAGGTAGGATTCGAACCCACGGAACTTTCGTTCAACGGTTTTCAAGACCGCCGCCTTAAACCACTCGGCCACTCTTCCGCATCGGCAAAGTAGATCTTACCGAAAAAGCTTGGGGAATGTAACGAAAAATTTCCTAAAATGCAACCCCTAAGAATAAGTTTTTCGGTACCACCCAAAGTTTTTTACTTGGTGATTTTCTCTATTCCACCCATATACGGTCTGAGAACTTCCGGTACGATGACAGAGCCATCTTCCTGCTGATAATTTTCCAGAACCGCCAATAACGTCCGGCCTACAGCAAGGCCAGAACCGTTCAAAGTATGGACCAACTCTGCTTTTTTGGCTCCTTCACGGCGAAAGCGAATGGCAGCACGCCGGGCCTGGAAGTCACGGAAATTGGAGCAGGAAGAAATCTCACGGTAACAGGATTGTCCGGGCAACCAGACTTCCAGGTCAAAGGTACGCGCGGCGGAAAAGCCGATATCTCCGGTACACAGGTCAACAACCCGATACGGCAATTTCAGCAGCTGCAGGACTTTCTCAGCATTGTTGAGCAGTTTTTCCAGCTCAGCATCAGAGTCTTCAGGGCGCACAAACTTGACCAGTTCAACCTTGTTAAATTGGTGCTGACGGATCAGGCCACGGGTATCACGGCCATGCGACCCGGCTTCTTTGCGGAAACACGGCGTATAAGCTGTGTATTGAAGAGGCAGATCCTGCTCCTGCAGAATTTCATCACGATGAATATTGGTCACCGGAACTTCTGCTGTCGGGATCAGAAACAGATCTACATCTTCCGTGTGGAACAGGTCACTTTCAAACTTCGGCAACTGCCCGGTACCGGTCATGGTCGCACGATTGACCAGAAACGGTGGCAAAGTTTCCGTATAGCCATGTTCGGTGGTATGCAGGTCAAGCATAAAGTTGATCAGAGCACGCTCAAGACGAGCACCGGCCCCGAGGTACAAAGCAAAACGGGCACCGGAAAGCTTGCTGGCCCGTTCAAAATCGAGAATCCCCAGGCTTTCACCAATATCCCAGTGCGCTTTTGGCTCAAAGGCAAATTCAGGCTTTTCACCCCAGGTCCGAACCTCGACATTATCATCTTCCGACTTGCCGACCGGAGACAGCTCATGAGGGATGTTCGGAACCCCCATCAACAGAGCATTGAGTTCTTCTTCAACATTGCCCAGCTCATCATCCAGTTCTTTGATACGCGCCGAAACAGTCTTCATCTCGGCAATCTCGGTCTGCACCTGGCTCTTATCCTTGGTTTTACCGATTAAAGCCGAAACCCGGTTCTTTTCCGCTTTCAGAGTTTCAGATTCTGACAGCAGATCACGCCGCCGCTGATCGAGCGTGATAAAACCGGACAGATCAACCGAACCGCTCCGGTTGGACAAAGCCTGCTGGGCAGCCGCAAAATTTTCCCGTAAATATCTGATATCGAGCATGATTTATTCCTCCATGCGATTAAATAATCAATGAACAGAAGTTGATAACACTTCTCCCCCCCAAGGGTCAAGGATTGCGGCGGTTATTTGCGGGATTAAGGGGGGGAAGAAAGATTCTGCCTACCTGAAATCCCCCTCACCCTGCCCCTCTCCCCCAGGAGAGGGAATTTTCAACTTGCCATGAGGATTCAAGGAGTGAATGATATGCGTCGCCTCTGCTACGGGAGATAGATTTACCCCAGATACGAGGCACCGTGCAGTTTTTAACCGCAGGTGTGGCAGCGCCACTCCGAGGATTAAAAACAAGCGGGAACGAAGGAGATGGGGTGAAGCTATTTCCCGCTGCTCCCATTGACCCACCATTCGCGATCATCATCAAACCACCACTTCGACGAATCGGTCTCCCAGATTTCCTTGGCCAGCGCCTTGGCAACATCGGTTTTCAGGCGCTCCTGGGAAAAAGGGAACCACTCGTCAGCATAACGGTTGCCCAGATCTTTGCGCTCTTTCAATGACAGAATCATTTCCAGTTGATCTGCATCATGGGCCAACAAAGCCTCATGACTTTCTTTGGCGATATATTCAAGGGTTGTTTGCCGGTAATCATCACCAAACGGCAGCTGACTGGCAAGATCCTCGATGGCCTTTTCCTCGTCGACCGTAACATACTTTTTATTCACATAGTTCATGTCACCGGTCCGCGCCTCCGGGATATCGTGAAACAGGCACAGCTGCAGGACCTTCGCAACATCAGCATGACCGTCAAGCTGGGCCAAGGTATAACCGATCATAGCGGTCCGAAAGCTGTGTTCTGCAACCGATTGAGCTCCTGAGCCAAGAAATTGAAACCCGGTGCGGGGTGTACGCTTAAGCATACCGACTTCAAACAAAAAATTTGCAATGTTCTTCATTCCATAATCTCCACCAAAAGTGATCGCCAGAGCCCAGCATAACCCGTCATTTTAGCCTTTTCAACCGACCAATTGACATTATTCCATCCCGACATTGGCAGCAGATCATCCGCGCCCCTCCCATACCCGTGCTGATTATGGTTATAATGGTAAGAAACTATCCAGGTTTATTTCACATAGAAAGGACCAGATATTATGTCTGTATTTCGCATCGAACAGGATTCTCTCGGTGAGATGAAAGTCCCTGACAATGCTCTTTATGGCGCCCAGACGGCACGGGCGATAGATAACTTCCCTGTCTCAGGCTTAACCTTGCCGCGTCCGCTATTACGTGCCCTCGGTTTGCTCAAAAAGCATGCCGCCCGCAGCAATGCCGATCTGGGCTTGCTCGATTCAAAAGTGGCTACAGCCATCATCCAGGCAGCAGCGGAAGTTGCCCAGGGGGAGCATGACCAGCATTTTCCTGTCGATATTTTTCAGACCGGATCAGGTACCAGCAGCAACATGAACACCAACGAGGTCATTGCCAACCGCGCTGCCCAGATCCTTGGCCAGGAAATCGGCAACAAAGCAGTTCACCCCAATGACCACGTCAACATGGGGCAATCAAGCAACGATGTATTTCCCAGCGCCATCCATATTGCCTGCGCCGAACAGATTTACCAGACCCTGCTCCCGGCACTGGCCGAACTGCATCAGACCCTTATGGCAAAAGCTGATGAGTTTAAAGATGTGTTGAAGATAGGTCGAACCCATTTGCAGGATGCCACCCCGGTTAAAGTTGGCCAGGTGTTTTCCGGCTATGCCCGCCAGATTGAACTGGCCCATGAGCGGGTCGAAATGGCGACCAAAGGCCTGTTTGAACTCCCCCTTGGCGGCACCGCCATTGGCACCGGAATCAACACCCATCCGCAATTTGCCGCTCTAACGATCGCAGCCATTGCCAAGGAGACAACAATCCCCTTCGTGGAAGCAGAGAATCACTTTGAGGCTCAGGGTGCCAAGGATGCCCTGGTGCAGGTCAGTGGCAGCATGAAAAGCTGTGCCGTCAGCCTGTTCAAGATCGCCAATGATATCCGTTTCCTCTCTAGCGGCCCGCGCTGCGGCATCGGCGAACTGATTCTCCCTGCAGTACAACCGGGTAGCTCCATCATGCCCGGCAAGATCAACCCGGTTATGGCTGAATCGCTCATGCAGGTCTGCGCCCAGGTTATCGGTAACGATGCAACAGTTTCCCTTTCCGGGTTATCCGGCAACTTTGAACTCAATGTCATGATGCCGGTCATTGCGTATAACACCCTGCAGAGTATTGAACTATTGTGTCGCGGTGTGAAAGCCTTTACTGAAAAATGTCTCCATGGTCTGGAAGCGGATGAACAGCGCTGCGAAGATCTGCTTGAGCAAAGCCTCGCCCTGGTCACAGCCCTGGTACCTGAGATCGGTTATGACCATGCTGCAGCCCTGGCAAAGGAGGCACACAAAACGGGCAAGACATTGCGCGAACTAGCGTTGCGTGACGGGATAGATGCAGAGGTGCTGGACAAGCTGCTCGATCCGGCAGCGATGACACATCCCTTGGGATAAATGAAAAGAGCTCCCCGAAGGTACTTTCGGGGAGCTCGAATTTAAAACAGCAAGATGCCACACGAGAAGCGCCACCGCCCCCTACCGACACTTGCCCGTTAGGTGCGCAGCACCGAGGTCTTGATTTTAAGCTTTGATTTTACAAGAAACAGACAAAAGAAGGATCGCAGGGTCTCGCCCCTGCAGGCGACTGACTTTTTGTCACAATCAAGCCACAAAAAGTCAGCAAAAAAGGCCCTCTTAAATATGTCCATACTCGGGCGTCGTTCCTCCAATGAATCAACCAGCAACTGACTGGCCGGCCAGACGGCCACAACCTCGCCTGATTGGCCAGAACCGCACATGCCTTCGGCATGAATAAAATTAAAACAAACACGAACTCTTAAAACCGATAAGATTTGCAGGTGGTCAATTAACCACCTGCAGAATAGCTTCCCCAAACTCCTTGGCCTGCCAGTTCTTCAATAGCGCCGTCGCTTTCAGCTCATCGATATTGCGCGGTTGTCGTTTAGCGATTTCTTCCAGAGTCGCATTATTAATCAGCACACCGGGATCCAGTTCAAGCTTGGCTGCAACTTTCCTGCGCCAGTCTTTCAGATGCCCAAAGCGTTTTTCCGCTTCAGGGTCTTTCTGCGGCCGTGGTTTGCGTGGATACCTGGGCAACTGGTCAGCGGGAACGGCAAGGCCCTCGGCAACTGCGGCCAGCAACTTCCCGCTATAGCGCTGGGCCAAACGCAAAGGCATGCCCTCAATCCCCTCCAACTCGTTACGACCGGTGGGCATCTCCCGCGCGATATCCAGCAACTGCTTATTACCAACAACTTTATATACGGGGCAATCACGCCGCTGCGCTTCGCCATCGCGCCACTGCAGCAGGCTTTCCAGAACCGCAAGTTGTCGCGGCTGTAAGTTCCCAGCACCTTTGAAGCGCAGGTATTCGGGACCTTCATGCACGGTAAAGCGCGCCTTTTCAAGGATTTCAAATTCTTCCTGAACCCATGCTAAACGCCCTTTGTCACGTAACTGTCCTTCAAGAATATCCGCCAATTCCTGCAGGTAACGTGTATCCCCTGCCGCATAGCTGACCATTTCATCGCTAAGCGGCCTGATGGTCCAGTCTGCCCGTTGATATTTTTTATCCAATTCAAGATTGAAATACTTGCGCAACATATCGGCCAGACCGAAACGTTCTTCACCGACAAACTGGCTCGAAATCATGGTATCGAACAAACCATTGATCTCAATGTCAAAATCACGCGCCAGGCAGCGAACGTCATAATCCGCCGCATGAAACAGTTTACGCACCGATCCATCGGCTAGAACCGGTTTAAGAGCTGACAGATCCGCACCATCAAGAGGATCAATAAGAACCGTTTTTTCTGCAGTGGTAAATTGCAGCAGACAGACCTGCTCATGATAGTGATGCATGGAATCGGCTTCCAGATCGACAGCGATGACCGGAAACTTTTCCAGGTGGGTGGCAAATTCGTTTATTTCTTCGGTTGTGGTCAGAATTGGTGGTAAAGACATTCATTCTCCGTTTAATAAAATTTCCAAAACTTTTTTATGGGCTCCGTGTAAAGCAAGCTCCTGAAGTTCTTGCCGGGACAACCAGGAACCTTGCCCCTCATTCACGCTAAGACTTTCCGTTTGCAGATGGTAAACCTGCGCCTCCAGACGGAAATGACTGTAAATATGACGAACCAGGCCAAGACAACGGGCCTCTTCCGCTACAGAGAAATCCTGCTTCAGCATAGCTACTTTGGCCTCAGGTGACTCACCATCAGCCAAGCCAAGGGCAGGAAACTCCCATAATCCCCCCAGAAAGCCCTCGGCGACTCGCCTTCTGGACAGAATCCTGCCATTGCGCTCAAGCAGCAGAACAACCTCGCGCCGCGTTGGCGTTTTTTGGGTCGGCTGTTTGACCGGCAACTCATTTTCAATACCCAACTTCTGCGCCTGACACAAGGAGGCAACCGGGCACTGATCACATTGGGGTCGACGTGGCGTACACAGGGTGGCCCCGAAATCCATAATCGCCTGGGTATAATCATGAACCCGCCGCTCAGGGGTCAGTTTTTCAGCCCACAGCCACAGCTGTTTTTCAGCCCGGCTGGTTCGGGCCGGTTCCTGCCAGGCCAGCAAACGGCACAGGACCCGTCTGACATTACCATCAAGAATCGCCACCTGTTTGTCAAACGCCAGGGCGGCAATCGCGCCAGCTGTCGAACGACCGACACCGGGCAAGCTTTGTAGCAGATGCGGATCCGACGGGAAAACCCCGCTATACTCCTCGACCACCTGCCGCGCGGCAGCATGAAGGTTACGCGCCCGTGAATAATAGCCAAGCCCGGCCCACAGGTCGATCACCGCTTCGAGGGGAGCCGCAGCCAAAGTGTCTACACTGGGAAAGCTTGCCAGAAAGCGCTGGTAGTAATCAATGACTGCTGCAACCGTCGTTTGCTGCAGCATAATCTCTGACAGCCAGATGCGATAGGGATCCCGACTGTGACGCCAGGGCAGATCGCGCCCCTGGCGATCATACCAGGCCAGCAGACGCTCACTGTAATCAGCAGGATCAAAAGGTAGTTCAGCCAATTTCAACCATGGCGGCTAATGTGGTTTCCATCTCTTCGCGAGTCCCCATGGTAATCCGCATGCCATGCTGTAACAGCGGATCAGAAAAATAGCGCACCAGGATTTTCCGCTCGTACAAAGCGTCGTAAACACGCTTGCCATTCCTGTCCTTAGGCTGGGCAAAAACAAAATTGGCGTGGGAAGGTTCAATTTTGTAACCGACTTTACGCAGTTCACCACAGAACCAGTCACGGGTCTCCCGCACCTTGTTAATCGTCATGCGCAGGTAATCCTGATCCTTCAAAGCGGCCGTTGCGGCCACCAGGGCGAGGCGGTCAAGGTGATAGTGATCGCGGATCTTATCGAGGGCGGCAATCACCTCCGGGCGCGCGATGGCAAGCCCAAGACGCATACCTGCCAGCGCGTAGCTCTTGGAAAAGGTCCGGGTAACGATAACATTTTCGTAATCACGAACGAGATCCATGGCGTTGACATCGGTAAAATCAACATAGGCCTCATCCACGACCAGAATACCGCTACAGCGTTCGGCAAGCTGGGCGATGTAACTGTTGTCAAACATGAAGCCCAGCGGTGCATTGGGACTGGTCAGGAAGAAAATTTTGCCATCATACTGCTCGGGAAAATCGGCCAGCTGACGATCCTCCGTCAGGCCGAAAGTTCTTATTGTGGCGCCCTGAATTTCTGCCAGGGTTGAATAGTAGGAATAGGAAGGGTTCACGTAGGCAACCTCTTCCCCCTCGCCAGCAAAGGCCCGAATCAGATTATTGAGCAGTTCATCGGAACCGTTCGCCATAATCACCCACGATGGATCAAAACCATACAGCTCTGCCGCCGCCTGACGTGCCTCTTTGCTTCCGGCATCCGGATATTTGCGCAGGTTTTCGCCTGCGTTGCCAATTTCAGCAAGGATCGCTTCGGCCACCTTGGGTGATGGCGGATAAGGGTTTTCATTGGTATTGAGCTTTATCCAGCCTTTTCCTTCCGGCTGATACCCGGGCACATAGCCAGCCATTTCGGCAATATTTTTACGTAACGGTAGCATCTCTAATATTCCTTCAATATCTGATATTCAGTCGTACGCCGAGCGGGTATAAAGCCGGCTCCACGCACAAGATCAACTATATCCTCTTTTGACATCCGAAACGAACAGCCTGCAGCAGCAACAACGTTTTCTTCCAGCATCGTTCCGCCCAGATCATTGGCGCCAAAAAACAGTGCCACCTGGGCCATGCGCGCCCCTTGCGTCACCCAGCTCCCCTGAATATTATCGACATTATCCAGGATAATGCGTGACAGGGCGAGAACTCTCAGATATTCGACACCGCTGGCGGTTTCCCCGCCAAGCTCGGTATTATCCGGCTGAAAGGTCCAGGGGATAAACGCGGTAAAACCTCCGGTGCGCTGCTGAATTTCCCGAATGCGGAACAGGTGCTCGACGATATCTTCCGGCTTTTCACGGCTGCCGAACATCATGGTCGCGGTGGTTCGCATGCCAAGACGGTGGGCCTCTTCCATAACGGCTGCCCACTGGCGCCAACCAATCTTATTGGGAGAAATCTCCTGACGCACATCGTCAACCAGCACCTCGGCCCCACCACCCGGTACCGAAGCCAGACCGGCCGCCTGCAGACGCTGCAGACATTCCGGCATGGTCAGACCGGAGAGCCTGGCAATATGGGTGACTTCAGCCGGTGACAGAGAGTGAATCTGGACCTGAGGAAAACGTTTGCGCAACTGACAGAACAACTCCTCAAACCAGTCGATCTTCAAAGTCGGATGCAGACCTCCCTGCATCAATAACTGGGTTCCGTCATGATCAACCAGTTCCTGGACCTTGGCGTATATTTCGTCATAACTGAGGAGATAAGCGTCGCTGTCCTCGGCGTTGCGATAGAAAGCGCAAAACTTGCATTTTGATTCACAGACGTTGGAATAGTTGACGTTGCGATCGACAACAAAGGTCACCCGCTTATCCGGGTGTTTCTCCCGCCGGATGGTGTCAGCCACCCTTCCCAATGTGAGCAGGTCTACCTCGGTTAACAGCTTCAAGCCATCTGCGCGGTCAAGCCCCTCTCTATTGGCCATTTTATTGCGAATTTCTGTCGCTAACATCAGTACACCTGCAGAGCATTATATAACGTGTCGCGTTCAACCGGGGTTTTGCCCGCCTTGCGGATCAAAGCACAAATCCCCTGTCGAGCCAACGCCTGGGGGGAATCGGCCCCGGCATCATGACCGATCTTTTCCTCAATAACGGTACCGTCAAGATCGTTCACACCAAAGCACAGGGCAGTCTGAGCAATTTTAAGACCAAGCATGACCCAATACGCTTTAACATGCTGGAAGTTGTCAAGATAAATACGACTGATAGCGAGAGTCTTCAAGGCATCGACCCCACCCACCCCTTTGGCACCCGGCACCCGGGTATTATCCGGCTGAAAAGCGAGGGGGATAAAAGCCTGGAACCCACCAGTGCGATCCTGCAAGTCACGAATCTGACGCATGTGGTCAACCCGGTCAGCATAATTCTCCAGATGACCGAACAGCATGGTGGCATTACTGCGCAACCCACCCCGGTGGGCTGCTTCAGTGACTTCAAGCCAGCGTTCGCCGGAAATCTTTTCAGCACAGATTTTATCGCGCACTTCTTTACCGAGAATTTCCGCCCCGCCACCCGGCATCGACCCTAACCCCGCATCCTTAAGAGCAGCAATCACTGCGCAGATATCCAGACCTGAAATCCGCGCAAAATAATCGATTTCAACAGCAGTAAACGCCTTGATATGCAGATCAGGAGCAACACCCTTGATCGCCTGCAGCATCTCCAGGTAAAACTCAAACGGCAAGGTCGGATGCAAGCCGCCAACGGAATGAATTTCCGTTGCCCCGGCGGCAACGGCCTCGCGCGTTTTGTCTTGGATCTGATCGAGAGCGAGGGTGTACCCCCCTTTAGCACCGTCTTCCTTGGCAAAAGCACAAAACTTACACTGATTGACACATAAGTTCGTATAGTTGATATGGCGATTCACGTTAAAGAAAACCCGGTCGCCGTTCTTGTGTTCATTAATGGCGGCAGCAAGTTCGCCGATCGCCAGTAAATCATGCGATTCAAACAACGCAAGGGCATCAGCTTCATTGATACGCTGGCCATTGGCGATCTTATCCTGGAGGGTGTCAAACACAGTCTTCATACTTTCATATCCACGTGGTGACGTCAGTCATCAGCCAAAGCTCCCCAGCGCTTGAACAGGGCATGCTCAACGCCAAGACCATCAAGAGCTTTTCCAACGACAAAGTTCACCAGGTCATCAATTGTCTGAGGTTGTTGATAAAAAGCCGGCATGGCCGGCAGAATCTGCGCTCCGGCATCAGTCAGGCGCAGGAGAGTTTCCAGATGAATGCGGTTGAACGGGGTTTCACGCGGGACCAGTAGCAGTTGCCTACGCTCTTTAAGGGCGACATCTGCAACCCGTTCCAGCAGGTTACCGGACAGCCCAGCAGCGATGCGCCCCGCGCTGCCCATGGAGCAGGGACAGATCACCACAGCATCAGGGGCACTGGAGCCACTGGCGACCGGGGCAAAGAAATCATCCTGAGCGTAGTAGCTGAGATTATCCTGGCCACCAAAGTAGGTATTTAGTTGAGCCCGACATTGCTGCACATCTTCAGCCAGTTTCAAATCCGTTTCAAAAGCTGCCACCTGGCGACCGGCGGTAGTCACTAAGAGCGTGACTTTATGCTGAGCACGCACCAGTTCTGCTACCAGGCGCAGGCCGTAGATTGATCCGGAGGCTCCGGTTATGCCGACGACGATGTTTTTCATCGTATCCTTTTTAATATGGTTCAAAAGGTTTAAACCTTTAACCCCGCGGGGATGCGGCCCCGCACGCCGCCTTCCTTTTGACCAGGGCAACAAAAGGAAGCAAAAATGCCCTTTTAAAATAACTGACGAAACTTTAGCATTTCATGTTTACCTGTTTCAGCCAGCGAAAAACTAGCCGCCCGACGATGAGCAAGCTCATCCACGGGCAAAACCGCAGTAACACCTTGGCAGGTTTTACTGCACAATTTTCACACTAGCGCATCAATCAGGGTGAAGACAAAAATTGTCACGCTGATATAGCCGTTCATATTAAAAAACGCCGCGTCGAGCCGCGACAGATCATCCGCTTTGACCAGGCGATGCTCGTAAACCAGCAGCAGAGCAACCACGACGACACCGGCAAAATAGATCCAGCCGAGGCCACTACCGATCATCACCAGCAGCAGCAACACGACCATCACACTGTGAAAAATGCGCACCAGCTTGATCGCTTTTTCTTTACCCAAGCGTGACGGGACTGAATGCAGCCCTTTTTTCACGTCATAATCATAATCCTGCAAAGCGTAAAAAATATCAAACCCTGCGACCCAGAACAGGACCGCCAGCCCCAGAGCGATGACAGACCAGCCCAGGTCACCACGCAACGCGATCCAGGCACCGATGGGAGCAACCCCCAGGCAGATCCCCAGCACCACGTGAGCATAATGGGTGAAGCGCTTGCAATAAGCATAAAGCACGAAGAGTCCAACCACGATCGGCGCCAGGGCAAAACATAACGGGTTGAGCATCCAGGCCGCAAAAAAGAATACGATCAGGGCAACCAGGATAAAGACGACCGCCTCAAGGACGCTGACCGTCCCCGCCGGGATATGCCGCTCCGCCGTGCGCGGGTTTTCCGCATCGATCTTGGCATCAATCAGGCGGTTAAGCCCCATGGCCGCTGTACGCGCCCCGACCATGGCCAGACAGATCCAGACAATCTGAAAAAATCCGGGGGGTGCCCCGCTCGCCAAAGAGGCCAGCACCACACCCATAAGGGCGAAAGGAAAGGCAAAAATCGTATGAGAGAATTTAATCATCTCCAGCAGTGTTTTTACTTTTGTGTACAGCTGCTCTTTATTCATGATTATTACATACCCTGTAAGTGGGAGAAAATACGGTTCTGCCGGACAAAAACCCAAAAACCCTGAAAGCAAAAATGAAAGGCATAATCTACACCCGAGCATAACTTGTCACAAGGGCTTTTCAGTGATTTGTTTAATGCTGCAGCTCTGGTATGATTCCCCACTATGACTGAACTGTTCCAGAACTATGACCTGTTTACTCTGTTCATTGTCAGCTTTCTTGCGGCGACCCTGCTCCCCCTCGGATCAGAATGGCTGCTTGTGGCCATGGCGCTTAATGGCAGCAACCCGCTGGCAAGTGTTATTGTCGCGACCTGTGGCAACAGCCTGGGCGCCGGCACCAATTACCTGATCGGGCGTTGCGGCGGAGACTGGCTGAACAGGAAACTGCTGCATATTAAACCTCAGCGTCTGGAACAAGCACGCAACTGGTTTAACCGCTACGGCAGTTGGGCCCTGCTGCTCTCCTGGCTGCCGGTCATTGGCGACCCATTGTGCCTGGTCAGCGGTATGCTCAGGACACCGCTGCTGCGTTTCAGCCTGCTGGTTATCTGCGGCAAGGGACTACGCTATAGCGGTTTGATGCTGGCGACCATTGAAGGAAGTAAACTTTTCACCTGATCGGGAAAGCGACGGATGAAACTCTACACACCAGCCTTTGCAGCGCTGTTTCTGGCCAATCTGACCATGGTTTCGAGCTTCTCGAGCTTTTTTCTGTTCCCTCTATATATTACTGATTTCGGCGGTGATGACCGCGACATCGGTATTATCATGGGTGCCTTTGCCATGGCCTCGGCATTCAGCAGACCTTGGGTTGCCGACATGATCGACCGCATTGGTCGTAAGCGCAGCTATACCATAGGCACCGTCATTATGGCCATTATGCCCCTGGTCCATTTGCTGCTGATGGGACCCATCTCCGCGAATTACCTGATCCTGCTTTTAGCGCGCATCGTTCATGGTATCGGCCTGGCGATCTGCTTTACGGCCATATTCACCTTTATTATCGACCTGATCCCCCTGGCCCGGCTTAACGAGGGGATTGGCATCTTCGGCACATCGGGATTGGTTGGCATGGCCATCGGCCCGATGGTTACCGAACCGATTCTGAGAGGGTTCGGCTATCCGGCGTTTTTCATGACAGCGGCACTCTTCTCTGTTCTGGCTCTTCTGCTGCACCTGCCCGTGCATGATCCCTATCAGGATCAGAAGCGTCAACAACCGCCTGAGGCCCACCAAGCGGCACCCTCCTTTTTTGCACTATTGAAAACCCGCAAACACCTGGTCTGTGGTAGCCTGGCCTTGATTTTTGGCATTGGCCTGGCAGCCAGCAGTAATTTTATCGCCCCGCTGGCTGAATCGCGTTCATTGAGCTATGTTTCGCTCTACTATCTGGCCTATTCCGTTGCAGCGGTCCTGGTAAGACTGGTTGGTGGGAAACTGGGAGATCGCATTGGCGAAAAACAGATCGTTCCCTGGGGACTGTTCCTGGGCGCCCTGGCCCTGCTGATGTGCCCGTTTATCAGCAACAATGCGATCCTGCTTGGGATCGGTTTTATCTTCGGGACCGGGCACGGGCTCCTGTTCCCAGCCCTCAACGCCATGGCAATTCGTGGCGAGCCCTATGCGGTTCGCGGCAAGGTAACCGGTATCTTCACCGGGGGCATTGACTGCGGATCTTTCCTCGGTGCCATGGTCCTTGGCGTTATTGCTCATAGCGCCGGCTATAATGTCCTTTTTCTATGCGCCGGCTTGGCCCTGCTCAGTGGCTTGCTGATCTTTCGATTTCGCACTTAAGCAGAAACGCCACAACTATCTCAAAGCAGTCCCCATCGATTCTCCATGTCTCACCAGAATAATAGGTTTTGGTTTCATCGGCTATTTCCCTTTTCAGTTAAAAAAATTTTCTTTTAGAAAAAATATCCGTCCAGTTAGCCAACTAAGTTAACCGATAAACACCCGAAGAGAGCTTATTTATATCCAATGGAGCTGTTTAATTATTCGATCTAACAACGGAATATCTCAAAAAACATCTTGACAATTAATCACAATTAATGTGAAATAGCCAACGATATTGCTGCCAACAGGAGGAGGTTCTAACCTGCCATGAAATCATTATCCTTAAGAAACCGTATTCTGCTGCCCATTATTGCCCTGATCGTCATCGGCATGGGAACATCTGCCATACTGTCGACCCAGGCCACCTCAAAAATTGTTCAGAGTACCATCACCAATCAATTGGAAATTCTGACCAATAATATTGAAACCCAGATATCGACGTGGATAACAGACCTGCGTGCAGACCTGAAGACGTTATCCGAAACCGAGACCTATTCTGACTGCCTCATGAACCAGGGCCTTGGCAGCGATTATTATGTTGAACTTGCCAATCAAAAGTTGGCCGCCTACAAAGAACGTTACCCACTTTACGACTCTTTAGTCCTGCTCAATGAATCAGGCGTAGCTGTTGCCTCATCAGATCCCTCCCTGATTGGTAAACTCGACCTTCATGATCGTTCTTATTTCAAAGATGCTATGAGTGGAAAAGCGGCGCTCAGCGATACAGCAAAAAGTCGCGCAACAGGTCAGCCTATTTTCGTTATTGCTGAGCCGGTTAGCGTTTTCGATAAAATTCAGGGGGTTATGCTCGGCGCGATTGAAATGGCGCGCTTTTCTAAAGAATTTATTCTGCCCGTCAAAATTGGTGAAGAAGGTTATGCCTACATGACCGACCGAACCGGCGTAGTTTCGGCCCACCCCAAAGACGATGTCATTCTGAAAGTCAACTTAAACGATACGCCGTGGGGTAAACAGATCTTGGCCCAACAGAACGGCACACTTCACTATGAATATGAAGATGTCACGAAATTGGCAATTTTCCGTACCGAACCGTCCACGGGCTGGGTCGTTGTGGCAGGAGCCTCAGAGGAGGATGTTTATGGCGCTCTGGACAAAGTCAACATCAACAACACCATCATCGGGATAGTTATTGTTGTCATTCTGATTATCGTCATTATGTTTCTGGTGCGTCCGATCGTCTCAGCGCTTGGCAAAGGGGTCAAGTTCGCCGAAGAGATTAAATCCGGCGATTTATCCGGCCGTCTACGCCTGGATCGTGGTGACGAAATAGGTCAACTTGGCAATGCCCTGGACAGCATGGCCGACAGCTTGCAACAGCGTGCTGAGATCGCTGAGGCTATCGCACAAGGCGATCTGACCCAGGAAGTTAAACTGATGTCGGATAAAGACGTGCTCGGGCGTGCACTCCAAGGTATGACAGAAAAACTGAATGACATTATCTCACAGATCAATGCCGCCAGTGAGCAGATCGACTCCGGAGCCAGCCAAGTGTCCGATTCGGCGCAGGACCTGTCGCAGGGCGCCACTGAACAAGCCGCCTCCATTGAAGAAATTGGTGCCAGCCTGAATGAACTTTCCGGCAGAACCCATGAAAACGCCCAGAACGCACAAACCGCCAATCAGCTGGCCATCACGGCCCGCGATGCAGCGAATAGCGGCAGCATTCACATGCAGGATATGGTCACGGCCATGGAAGATATTAATCAGTCAGGCCAGAGCATCAGTAAAATTATTAAAACCATCGATGAAATCGCTTTCCAGACCAACCTTCTGGCTCTGAACGCCGCAGTCGAAGCCGCCCGTGCCGGTCAACAGGGTAAAGGGTTTGCTGTCGTTGCCGAAGAGGTTCGCAATCTGGCCGCGCGCAGTGCCAAAGCGGCACAGGAAACCGCCGAACTGATCGAGGGAACCGTGGCTAAAGGGAAAAACGGGACTGAAATAGCCAACCGTACCGCTAACGCTTTGACTGAAATCGTTGAGGGTATTGGTAAAACGGCCGATCTGGTTGGGGAGATTGCCGCCTCTTCCACAGAGCAGGCCGATGGCATCAATCAGGTCAATGAAGGGGTCAGCCAGATCGATCAGGTGATCCAGCGCAATACGGCAGGGGCCGAGGAAGGCGCCGCTGCAGCAGAAGAGCTGTCGAGCCAGTCCGCCTATATGCGTGACATTCTCAGTCAGTTCAGGTTACGCGGACAGGCACAAAGATCCGCGCCGATAGCCAGCAGAGCAACAATACCAGAAAAGACTCGGGCAATTCCTGCCAAGACAGTATCCACCCAACCTGCTAAGCTTGCAAAACCTACCCTACCAGCGCCAGCAGCGCCAAGAGGAGATCAGGCAGCAACGGGCTGGGACTCCATAGGCAAAGCCAGCAAACCAGTCATTGCTCTTGACGATGATGAGTTTGGCAAATATTGAGAATAATAGAATGATCTGCTTTTCACCCAGAAAGCTTATTCATAGCTTTCTGGGTGAAGGCTAGCTTTTGATTTTTCTACGTTTCCCCTTCACAAAGGTAGTCTTTGCCCACTGACATAACGTCGCCTCAACTAAAACCTTTGCAAGCACCACTATATTTCCAGCCTTCTGCTTGCAATGATCAAAAATAGAAGACTAAAAAGCTTCCCTATCCGCACCTAAAAATCACTTATAAATAGTGCATTTTAGCAATATTTCAAAATCAAACAGCAACCAATAAAAAAACAGAAAAACCTTGACAATTAACCGTAGCTAATGTGAAATTCCAAACCCTAATCCACATCCTACCTGGAGGTTTTACAAGCTCATGAAAACGTTATCTTTACGAAGCCGTATCCTATTACCCATTATTGCTCTGCTCATCATCGGCATGGGAACAGCTGCGACATTATCTAACCGCGCGACATCTACTATTGTTCAAAATATAATCACAACGGATCTGGAACTACTGGCACAGAACCTAACCACCCAGGTTTCCAGCTGGGTGGCAGATCTTCAGGCAGATTTGCAAACCATGACCAAATCGGAAATATACCTTGACTGCCTATTGAACCAGGATCTCGCTAGCTATCCATATTACGCCGACAGTGCTAATTCAAGCTTTGCCGAATTTGCAAAACGTTACGGCCTCTACGACTCTCTGGCACTGATCAATAAATCTGGGAAAGCCGTAGCGTCCTCTGATCCAAACCTGATTGGAAAATTAGATATTCACGACCGGGACTATTTTATAAAAGCCATTAATGGCCAAGGCGCCATCAGCAATACGGTTAAAAGTCGAGCCACGGGACATCCGATTTTTGTCCTGGCCGAACCGATTAAAGTTAATAACGAAGTTGTCGGTGTCATTTTAGGTGCCATTGAAATGACACGTTTTTCAGAAAAGTTCATATTACCCATCAAAATTGGCGACCATGGATATGCGTACATGACAGATGCCGCTGGTGTTATGTCAGCCCACCCCAACCCTGAAGCTATCTTGAAATTCAATTTAAATGACTACGACTGGAGTAAAGAGATCCTGACCCGAAAAAACGGGCACATGGAATATGACTTCCAGGGCGTCGACAAAATCGCCGTATTTAGAACCGATCCTGCCACTGGCTGGACAATTGTTATTGGCGCGTCAAAGGACGATGTTTTTTCAGGTATTCACAAAGCCAACCGCAATAATTCAGGTATTGGTCTGATTACTGTCGTTATTCTTGCACTGGTCATTGTTTTCCTGGTTCGACCTATTGTCAACAGTATGAAAACAGCTATCGCGTTTGCCAAGGAAATCCAGGAAGGTGAGTTATCAGACAGGCTAGCATTTACCAGGAGGGATGAAATCGGTCAGCTTGGCAATGCCCTGGACAGCATGGCCGACAGCCTGCAGCAACGCGCTGAGATCGCTGAGGCTATCGCACACGGCGATCTGACCCAGGAAGTTAAACTGATGTCGGATAAAGACGTGCTCGGGCGTGCACTCCAAGGTATGACCGAAAAACTGAATGACATTATCTCACAGATCAATGCCGCCAGTGAGCAGATCGATTCCGGTGCCGGCCAGGTTTCCGATTCGGCCCAGGACCTGTCTCAGGGCGCCACTCAACAAGCCGCGTCCATTGAAGAAATTGGTGCCAGCCTGAATGAACTGTCCGGAAGAACCCATGAAAACGCCCAGAACGCACAAACCGCCAATCAGCTGGCCATCACGGCCCGCGATGCAGCGAATAGCGGCAGCATTCACATGCAGGATATGGTCACGGCCATGGAAGATATTAATCAGTCAGGCCAGAGCATCAGTAAAATTATTAAAACCATCGATGAAATCGCTTTCCAGACCAACCTTCTGGCTCTGAACGCCGCAGTCGAAGCCGCCCGTGCCGGTCAACAGGGTAAAGGGTTTGCTGTCGTTGCCGAAGAGGTTCGCAATCTGGCCGCGCGCAGTGCCAAAGCGGCACAGGAAACCGCCGAACTGATCGAGGGAACCGTGGCTAAAGGGAAAAACGGGACTGAAATAGCCAACCGTACCGCCAACGCTTTGACTGAAATCGTTGAGGGTATCGGTAAAACGGCCGATCTGGTTGGGGAGATTGCCGCCTCTTCCACAGAGCAGGCCGATGGCATCAACCAGGTCAATGAAGGGGTCAGCCAGATCGATCAGGTGATCCAGCGCAATACGGCAGGGGCCGAGGAAGGCGCCGCTGCAGCAGAAGAGCTGTCGAGCCAGTCCGCCTATATGCGTGACATTCTCAGTCAGTTCAAGTTACGCGGACAAGCCAAGAGGATGCCTGACGCAACCAAAAGCCCAGCACAGAGACCAGTACCGTCAATTCCAACCAGGGCCACTTTAGCAGCAGCCCCCAAGCCAATCCTGGCATCACAGAAGAAACACCAGGGAACGACAGGTTGGGACACCATGGGAAAAACAAATAAACCGGTTATTGCCCTCGATGATGAGGAGTTTGGTAAATATTAAACCTTATTTGGATATCCAGTTTACTCCCGAATGGTCCTGGAAAACTTGGAACGTCCTATCAAAACGTCAGACGAGCCCATGGATGGGTAGAAGCGTCCTAGGAAATGGGAGGTTCTAAGCCTCACCATTTTCAGTTGGGCAACCAAAATAACCACAACATCCTAAAATTCAGGTCTCGGAAGAGAATTCTAATTTTCCGAGACCTGCGGTCTTACTCCTGATTCCCAAGACTAATGTTTTTTCCGGAAGCACCACTGAAACATGCAGTAAAATTTGAGCTTGCAAGAAAAATTGCTCCTGCTATTATTGATTAAGCTTCAGCTAATTAGACAATTTTATGAAAGCGGTTGCAACTTTTCTCTAAACAGGTCTTCTGGAAAAATGATCAAGTAAATATTTGATTTTAAAGCAGTTAACCATGATTACAAAGATGGCACATTACATGCTAAAAATTTAAATTCTGACATCAATTGCATTAATTTCTGCATCGGGGAAAGGACTTTTCATGAAATCACTTTCATTACGTTACCGGATTCTACTGCCAATTATTGGCCTTATTATCGTTGGCATGTTGATCTCTGGATTTCTGTCCAGTTCTTCAACTTCTGATATTATTCGTGAAAACATTTCTTCTCAGATCGAATCAACGACCAAAAGTTTATCTGCCCAGATCAGTGCCTGGATTCAGGACCTTCAGGCCGATTTAAAAGTCCAGGCCCAGCAGGACATATTCACTAACCTCGCACTACAGGAACAACCTGATGAAACGACTACTCAGGAAACCTGTAAATACATGAAAAGTTTTATTGATCACTACACGGTCTATTCTTCTCTTGGGTTAACAGATATTAATGGAATTGTCATTGCCCATTCCAATCCCAAAGTGGTCGGACTTGACCTGTCATCCCGCGGCTATATCCAAAAAGGGTTGAAGAACCAATCAAGTATCACCGATGTTTTAAAAAGTAAGGTCACCGGCACTCCTGTCTTTAATCTTGGCGAACCACTTAAACATAATGGCAAAATTATCGGTATTTTATACTCATCTATTGAACTGGCAAATTTTTCCGATGAATTCATTACCCCAATCAAAATCGGTAAAGAAGGCTACGCCTATATGACCGACAAGTCAGGTGTGGTTTCTGCACATCCTAACCCGGAAATAATCCTCAATACCAATATCAGCCAATTTGATTGGGGCAAACAGATTCTGACTCAGAAAAAAGGTCTGCTGACTTACGAATATAAGGGTATCGAGAAAATAGTCGCTTTCCAGACGGAGCCGCTAACCGGCTGGACAGTTGCTGCCGGAGCTGCAACCAGTGATATTTTCCAAGAGGTTAACGACCTGACCGCGCGCAACGCCATTATCAACAGCATCATTGTCCTTGCCCTGATAGTTGTAATTATCCTGATTGTAAAACCCGTTACTGCGGCACTGAACAAAGGCGTCGCTTTCGCCAGAGAAATTCAGACCGGCGATCTGTCCGGCCGGCTACGCCTGATCCGCGGTGACGAAATTGGCCAGTTGGGTAACGCTCTAGACTCCATGGCTGACAGCCTGCAACAACGAGCCGGACTTGCCGAAGCAATCGCCGCCGGCGATCTTTCCCAAGAGGTGACACTGACATCGAAAAAGGATGTTCTGGGTCACGCTTTGCGCAACATGACTGACAAACTCAACGATATTATCGGCCAGATCAATGCCGCCAGTGAACAAATTGATTCAGGGTCCAGTCAAGTATCTGACTCAGCCCAGGACCTCTCCCAGGGAGCCACCCAGCAAGCCGCAGCCATTGAAGAAATCAGTGCCAGCCTGAATGAACTTTCAAGCCGCACCCAAAGTAACGCCGAGAACGCTCAAACCGCCAGTCAGCTGGCAGTTACTGCACAGAATGCCGCAAATATCGGTAGCTCTCACATGCAGGAGATGATGACGGCCATGCGGGACATCAATGATTCGGGCCAAAGTATCAGTAAAATCATTAAAACAATTGACGAGATTGCCTTCCAGACCAACCTGCTGGCTCTGAACGCGGCAGTAGAAGCAGCCCGAGCCGGTCAGCACGGCAGAGGCTTTGCTATCGTTGCCGAAGAGGTCCGTAACCTGGCCGCCCGTAGTGCCAAAGCGGCCCGAGAAACAGCTGAGCTGATCGAAGGATCGGTGCAGAAAGGGGAAAACGGCACCCAAATTGCCAACCGTACTGCTGCCGCATTGGAAGAAATCGTCACTGGTATTGGCAAAACGGCCGACCTGGTGGGTGAAATTGCAGCTTCATCAAAAGAGCAGGCCGAAGGGATTACCCAAGTCAGTGACGGCATCAACCAGATCGACCAGGTCACTCAGCGTAATACGGCAGGGGCAGAAGAAGGTGCTGCCGCTGCAGAAGAGCTGTCAAGCCAATCCGCGTACATGCGTGACATCCTTGCCCAGTTCAGGTTGCGGGGTCAGCACCGTAACAGTGCGGCTGTTTTAGAAATTACAAAAACTGCTCGGGCGACAGTGCCACCGGAACCGGCGCAGCCAAACAAACTCGCGGCCCCAAAGGCATCGAAACCTCAGCAGACAGGATCATCTTCAGCGGGTTGGGACGCTATTGCCAAAGGAGGTAAACCAGTCATCAAACTGGATGATGACGATTTCGGCAAATATTAATTAATAACAACAGGTTAAACGTTGAATAAAAATCCGGTGTTCAAAACCAGAGCACCGGATTTTTATTGTTCTGCTTTTATTCACTAATAAGGTCAGGAGGCGTTGGCCTTTTTCCCGTAAATCAGCCAATAGACCACAGGAATCACAATCAGGGTAAATGCCGTCGAGGCAAACACCCCGAAAATGATCGACCAGGCCAGACCGGAAAAAATCGGATCGAGGGTAATGATCCAGTTGCCCAGCAATGCGGCTCCAGCGGTCAACAGAATCGGCCGCAAACGCACGGCACCACTTTCGATCAGAGCATCTTCCAGAGACAGGCCCCGCTTCACCCCGTGGTGAATGAAATCGATCAGAATAATCGAGTTCCGCACCACAATGCCGGCCAGAGCAATCATGCCGATCATGGCGGTTGCGGTGAAAAAGACCGGGGTATCATAGCCACCGACAGGGTTATTGGCGATCAGATTAAGTAGCCAGAAACCCGGCATTATACCGATCATGGTTAACGGAATCGCCGCCATGATAATCAGTGGCATAACGTAGGAACCAGTCTCAATGAGCAGCAACAGGTAAATCAACACCATAGCGGCACCGAAAGCAATTCCCAGGTCGCGGAAAACATCAATCGTTATGTTCCACTCCCCTTCCCCGCTCCAGACAACCGAGGTCCCGTGGGGTAACGGATTATCATTGAAATATCTCTGTAAATTGAGAATTGCGTTGACTGGACTCTTGCCAGCCATTTCACCAAATACGTAACTGACCCGCTTGAGGTTCTTGTGATAAATAGTCGGTTCCAGACTCTGTTCAACAAAAGCCCCCAGTTCTGACAGAGGGATGAGGTTCCCCTGTTGGCCACGTAACTGCAGGTTATCAAGGGCCGTGATTGATGAACGTTTATCTAGGGGCAGCCTGAGCACAATCGGTAACGGGTTACGCTCGCTATCAATATGCAGGGTCCCGATCTGAGCCCCGCCCAGGGCAATCTGCAACGTCCTGGCGACATCCGCAGTCGTAACTCCGGCCAGGGACAATTTATCGCGATCGGGAACAAATTGCAGCTGCCGTTGCGGATATTCGATACTGGTATCCACATCCACAACCTTGTCTTCCTGTGCCATCCGTTGCCGAAGGATCTCAGCAGCGGCCAGCTGCCCCGTGTAATCAATCCCGTCTTCGGCGTACACTTCCGCCGTCAGGGTCGAAATAACCGGTGGCCCGGGTGGCAGTTCCACAATCTTGAGCAGCGCCCCATGTTTAGCGGCAATGGCGGTCAGTTCATCGCGTAGGCGCAGAGTCAGTTCATGGCTCTGCTCGGCACGTTCCCCTTTGGGGACAATATTGACCCTGATATCCGCCAGGTTGGCCCCCTGGCGCATGTAATAATGGCGTACCATGCCGTTGAAATCAACGGCACTGGCGGTGCCGACATAAGCTTCGAAGTCGGTCACTTCATTCACCGTAGCCAGGTAATCCTCAAGATCACGCGCCACGGCATCGGTCTCTTCCAGGCTGACTCCTTCCGGCATATCGATAACCAGCTGGAACTCGTTCTTGTTATCGAAGGGGAGCATTTTCAGTGGCACCAGGTTCAGAGCCGGCATGGCAACAGAGATCAGGAACAGGGCAACCACCACGAGCATCAGTAACCAGGCCAGACCACGGTGCTTGATAAACGGCATCAGCAGCTTGCGATAGATGCGATACGTTTTGGTCTTTTCTAGGACAAAGTCCTCTTCTTCTCCTTTACCATATTCCCCCTTCAGCACATGGTAGGTCATCCACGGTGTCACCGTGAAAGCGACCAGCAACGACATGACCATGGTCAACGGCAGGTTGACTGCCATCGGGCGCATATAAGGACCCATCATCCCGGTGATAAACAGCATGGGCAGGAAGGACAGGATAACCGCCAGGGTCGCCACGATAACCGGTGGCCGCACCTCGTCTACCGCGGTCAAAACCGCTTCACGGGGAGGTTCTTTCTTCATTTTGAAATGTCGGTAGATGTTTTCAACGTCAACGATCGGGTCATCGACCAGCAAACCCAACGCCAGTACCAGCGCGAAGAGGGTGACGCGGTTAATGGTGTAACCGAACCAGTAATTGACCAGCAGCGTCAGCGAGTAAATAATCGGTATCGACACCGCGACAATCAGGGCTTCACGCCAGCCAAGCGCAAACAGCACCAGGGCCAGTACGGTGACAATCGCAATCACCAGGTGGGTGATCAGTTCGTTGACCTTGTGGTTGGCTGTTTCGCCATAGTTACGGGTGACCCGGACCTGGATGTCATCGGGAATCACATCCCCCTGCAAAGAGTGGAGCTTGGCAATGACGTCCTTGGCGACGCTGACGGCATTGGTCCCTTTTTTCTTGGATACCGCAATATGCACCGCCTGATATTCCTTACCCGTCTGGGCAGCGCCTTCCGCCGGACCAAAACGTAACCGGGTGTAACTGTCAGGCTCAGCCATGCCATCTGTAACGGCGGCAACATCGCTTAAATACACCAAAGCATTGTCACTGACAGCGATAATCAGGTTGCTGACTTCTGTTGCCGAGGTCAGAAAGCCACCGCCACGCACCAGAATTTCCTGATTATTCTGCTGATAATGTCCGGATGCGAGTTCCAGGTTGGCCCCGTTCAGCGCCTGTTGAACACTGAGGATATCAAGATGCCGTGCCGCCAGTGCAGCAGGATCAAGTTCAACCCTGATCTGACGTGGCCGCCCCCCGATCACTTCTGTTTTCGAGGTATCTTTAACCGCCTGCAGACGGTCGACAGCCTCTTCTGCAACCCGGCGCAGCATATGATTCGACTGGGTATCGGAATAGAGGGTCAAATTGACAATGGGAACATCATCGACCTCAATCGGCCTGATTACCCAGCCCGTCACCCCCGGCGGGACGATATCTATGTGGGTTGAGATCTTATTATGCAGCTTGACCAGTGACGCGATACGATCCTCACCAACGAAAAAACGCACCGTGACGATAGCCAGATCGGGACGCGACATGGAATACACATACTCCACGCCATCGACCTGCCAAAGCAGCTTTTCCAGACGCGTGGCGACCTGTTTCTCAACTTCGGCCGCACTAGCTCCAGGCATGTGGACGTAGACATCCGCCAGTGGCACTACGATCTGCGGTTCCTCCTCGCGCGGAGTGAGGGTCAAAGCCGCAATGCCGGCCAGAACCGCCAACAGGATCAGGATGACTGAGAGATTTCCTTCCAGGAAGTGATCAACAATCCTGGTTGCAAAGGTATGTTTTTTTTCACTCACGGAACTCACTCCACGCGGGCGCCGTTGTGGGCGCGATCAACATCAGCGCTGATGATACGATCTCCGGCTTCAACGCCCGAGAGGACTTCACGGCGGTCACCAAAGCGACGCCCCAAGCGTACCAGGCGGAACTTGCTAATCTTATCTTCAACCAGAAAAACTCCGGTCAGCTGTCCGCGTATCGTGACAGCAGCTTCCGGAATCAGTAACAGTTCCTCCGAGGGCAAAGTCCTTCGGGCCCGGGCGAAAATCCCGGTTGGCACGTCTTTGGCGTCGGCCAGCTCGATGATCACGTCATAACTGCGGCTGACCGGATCGCTGCCACCCTGAACCCTGAGCACCTTGCCATCAATGACTTTTTGCATAGAAGGCAGTTCAACAGCCATTACGCTGCCAATTTTGATCTGCCCCAACAGCCGCTCGGGGACTTTGACACGGGCCTGACGTTTACCTTCACGATCAATAACCAGCAGTGGCGTACCTGGCAATACCGTTGCGCCCTGCTTAATCTGCACACTGATAATTTGCCCGGCAAACGGAGCGATGACACGATTGTAACTGTTCTGCTGAACTACCCGGTCACGCTCTGCCTTACCGCGTTCAACTTCCGCCACAGCGGCAGCAAGCTGCTGTTTTGCCATACTTAATTCGGCACTGATCTGATCATACTCCTGCGGGGTTACGGCCTTGGCTTTAAGGAGTTGCTTATAGCGGGCTGCCGTCTGCTCAGCCAAAGTCAGTCTGGCCTGGGCGGAATCCATCTGACTGGAAGCAACGGCAATAGCCGCCTCAGTGGCACGCAACTGTTCTTCTGCCGAGTTGTCACTGATTTCCAGTAACAGCTGATTCGTTTTAACCAGATTTCCTTCACGAACAGCCAGGTTAGTCACTTTCCCGCTACTGCGCGATACCAGACGCGCCTGATCTCGACTCTCAACCGAACCGACAAACTGCTCGGCACCATACTGTTTAACCGTTTCCACCACCATTGTTGGCAGGTGTACAACCTTAGCATCCTTACCTTCTGTGCGCCCTGGAGGAATGTCCTCGCCACAGCCGGACAAAACCAGAATCAGTAGGGATAATAAAATCATTCGTTTCATCGTGCTGCCCCTTCCGTCAGTTCAAAATCAGATCGGTGAAGGTACCGAGGATATAGTGTTGTTGAGCCAGGCTGCGAATCAGCTGAACCTTCGCCGTGACCAGATCCGCCCGACTTTTTTCGACTTGCGACTGGGCGGTAAGTAGTTGCGATAATGGCGTCAGACCATTGCGATAGCGACTGGCCAGCAACTGGTAACTCTCTTCTGCTGCAGCATAACCACTTTCACTGGCGGCCAGTTGCAGTTCAGCCGTTTCACTATTTAAACGAGCCTGGTCAATGTCGAATTTTGCCTGATCAAGAGCCAGACGGTAACGTGCCTGTGCGGCCCGCTCATTGGCCAGAGCTTTGTTTGTGGCGTGTTTGCGACTGAAGCCATCGAAAAGCTGCCAGGTCAGGTTAGCCTGAACCATCCAGCTGTCAGCCCCGTCGGACAAGGGAAAGTCACGGTCATGCATCGACCAGGACGCCCCCGCATTGATACGAGGCAACCAGGCCGCCGTACTTTGCTGGCGCGCCAAGAGGCTCTCTTTGCGTTGTAGCTCTAGGGCCTTGAGATCCCCACGTTGCAGTTGCTGATTACTTGCCGGTGCAGTTATCAGATGAACATCAAGAGCTGCCGCAATATCGACTGGCTGATCACCAATACCCATTTCCAGGGCCAAGCGCTTCTGTGCCAGAGCGAGGGCGTTCTCAGCACTGATCTGCAGACGTCTGCTCTCGGCCAGATGGACACTTGCCGTCAGGGTATCGGCCTTCAGCCCGGTCCCGGCGCTCTCTTTCTCTGCAGCCAGGCGTTGAATCTCCTGCGCTTCGCGTACCGAACTGGATACCCAGTCGATCACTGACCGGCTGCGCTGAACATCGAGATAAGCGGAAAATACCCGCCAGGCAACCTGGTCACGCACTGCCCGCTCACCGGCACTGGCAGCTTGAGCGGAGACCTCGGCACGCTTTATCCCGTACCCGATATCCGGGTTGTAAACCGGCTGAAGCAGCTGCAGGCGGGTTTCAAAATCGTGGCGGTCCGGTGGATTGTTGTAGACATCTGGACTTTGACTCAACTGAAGGCGTTCCTGGTTAAGCCAGATAAACAAGGAACTTCCCGGTTCGTTCGTCCAGACAAACTGTTCACTCAGGTTGACCCGGGGCAAGCGTTGGGAGCGTGCTTCCGCCACTCCTGCTTCAGCCGCTGCACTGTCCGCTTTGGCGACCAGGTAGAACGGCTGGTTAGCAAGACCCTGCTTAACCGCTTCTGTCAATGTATAGGATGACGCTGAAAACACCGGAAATGGCGCACAGAAAAACATAAAAACCATGAACAACAGTACAAGCCTGTACATTTACCAACCTCCTGGAATAAACCTAATCGGCAGGGAGACTATCAATCGCATAAAATCAATAATTACAATATATAGTTTAATGAATTATTTAGCAATACCCACAACGCTCAGAAAAGGTGCAAAACAATTATACATAATAATCTCGTAAAATTATGCAAAGCTCTGCGTTTAATTTTATTGAACTTCAACGATCAGTTGCTGCCATTCATATCTTCAAAAGCAACGGGTCAACAACCCTTATGACATTGCCAAAATTTGCAGACCTTGCTAAAAATAAAATCCCCCGAAAGGGTGGCGGAAAAAATTGATAAAAGAACAGCCTGGGGCACCGGACCTGGTCGAATATCTTGAAGAGATCTCCCGCGAAATCGTCAAGACGCTGCCGCCCCTTCCACCGGGGGTCTCCTACAAACGGATCGAAGGCGATATCATAAAAATTCATAACGCCAACATGGAGATCCTGGAAGTCATCAGAGACTTAGGGGTGCCAGTACCTGAGCTGCCAAAAATCAAATAACGACCTGAAAGCGTATCGGCATAGCGCATCTAACTACCAGAACATATCCTGCCAACAGGCCCCTTTTTTCGATATTGGAAAGGGATCTGTTGGTAGAAGCTTAAATTCTTAGCAAAATCAGTCAATCCCCTTGAAATGACAGAAGCTGTCGATGTAATTTAAAGAGCTTTAGACTGTTTTTTCTGCCTACAGATTTGTCACCATCGACTTATTGAACATCCGATCAAGGATTGAGGGGAGATCCGCGTGAAATTTTGTGACGAAGAGGAACAACTGAACAGTCCCCCCCCGCAACATTCAATTAAACCATCCTACCAGGAACTACTCAGTCGCATCAGAGAACTTGAAGAACGCGAAACCATGTACCAATCCCTGGTCAACAACACGTCCGATCTCTTCTATCGCACGGATAAACACGGCAAGATCGTTACCCTGTCAAAATCAGCCTGTGACCTTTCCGGCTATACCTATGAAGAAAGTATTGGCCTTGACATGGCCAAGGATATTTACCAGTTCCCTGAGGAGCGTGATAAATTTATTGCCCTATTACAGCAGCATGGCAGAGTCAATAATTATGAGGCACGCCTGAAACGTAAGGATGGTTCGGTCTGGTGGGCCATGACCAATGCCCATATTTATTATGATGCAGACGGGAACATGGCCGGTGTCGAAGGGGTCACCAGGGACATCACCGAACGCAAAATAGCTGAAGAGCAGCTGCGCCTCAGTGAACAAAAATTTAAAAAGACCTTTATCACCAGCCCTGATGCAATTGGCCTTAACCGCCTTTCCGATGGTGTTTATCTGGAAATCAATGAAGGGTTCACCCGCATCTTGGGCTATACCCTGGACGATACTATCGGTGTCTCTTCTCTTGACCTGAATATCTGGAAGAATCCGGAAGACCGCCAGAAACTGATCAGACAGCTGCTAAAAAATGGCTTTGTCGAAAACCTAGAAGCAGAGTTTATCGCCAAAGATGGCTCTGTAAAGTTTGGTCTTATGTCTGCCAATATTATCGACATAGCCCAGGAACCGGTGATTATATCCGTCACCCGAGACATGACAGAGCGCAAACAAACAGCAGGAGATATGGCCTTTTTGAATTTTGCTATCAATCATATTCATGAAGGTGTCTACCTGTCCGATGAATATGGTCAGCTGAAATATGTCAATAATGAAGCGTGCAGAGAACTTGGCTACAGCAAAGAAGAACTACTGTCCATGTCCGTATGGGATATAGATGGGCATTTGGAGAAATCCAGCTGGCCTGACTTCTGGGCAGATTTCATAGTACAGAAAAAGGTGACTGTAGAATCCGTCCACCAGCGCAAAAACAGCTCATTATTTCCGGTTTCAATCAGTGCCAACTTTTTCGAATACAATGGCAAGGGCTATAATTTGGGGCTGGTCAGCAATGTCACTGAGCACAAAAATATGGAAATTCAGCGGCAGCACTTTGAAGAAAAGATGTTGCAGGCCCAAAAGCTCGAAAGCCTTGGCATTCTTGCCGGTGGCGTCGCTCACGATTTCAATAACCTGCTGGCGGCCATAATGGGCCACTCAGAACTGACCAAGCGCCGCCTGCCCCCCGGTTCAGCAGCCATTGAGAACCTCAAACAGATTGAAAAAGCTGCCGAACGTGCTGCCGACCTGGCCAAACAGATGCTGGCATACTCGGGCCGCGGTAAATTTGTTCTGGAAACCCTCGATCTCAATTTTCTGCTGGAAGAAATGCTGCATATGTTGCAGGTCTCCATTTCCAAAAAAATTGTCCTTCGCCTTAACCCATTTAAACCCTTGCCTGCGGTTAGTGTTGATGCCACCCAGATACGGCAGATTATCATGAACCTGGTCATCAACGCTTCGGAAGCCATCAGCGATAAAAGTGGCGTAATCTCAATATCGACCGGCTGTATTGATTGTGATGAAAGTTACCTGCGCAACGTCTGGCTGAATGAAAACCTTTCTGATGGACTCTATGTTTATCTCGAAGTTGCTGATACCGGCTGCGGGATGAGCCAGGACACCCTCAAAAAGATATTTGATCCCTTCTTCTCAACAAAGTTTACCGGGCGTGGCTTGGGGATGTCGGCAACGCTTGGTATTGTGCGGGGGCATAAAGGGGCCATCAAGGTCTATAGTGAACCTGGCAAAGGAACATCTTTTAAAATCCTTCTGCCTGCGTCTGCTAAGCCGGCTGAACTTTTTAATCATGACGATCAGGAAGACAGCTGGACCTGCTCAGGCACAGCACTTCTGGTTGACGACGAAGAAAGTGCCAGAGGGATCGGCATAGAAATGTTAAAAGAACTGGGCTTTCATCCCCTGGTGGCCTCCGATGGTAAAGAGGCTCTCAAAACCTATCAGGCAAACCCTGATATTCAATTTGTTATGCTCGACCTGACCATGCCCAAAATGGACGGAGAACAATGCTTCAGAGAGCTGAAGAAGCTGAACCCTGCAGTTAAAGTTATTATTTCAAGTGGCTATAACGAGTTTGAAGTATCGCAAAGGTTTGTCGGCAAGCATGTCGCAGCATTCGTTCAAAAACCCTATAAATATTCAACCCTTAAAAAATCCATTAAACAACTTATGAGTCTTCGGGAAATCAGCAAAGACAACTAGGCCAGCTAAAGGAGTGAACCTCTTTATGACTCAACTCAATCTTTTGGAAATATTTGCTGAGCATGCAACGGGCACACTGTCCACCGCAGACAGCCAGGGAAAGGTCGATGCCGCAGTCTTTGGTTCCTGCCGGTTGATAGATGATAATACCGTCGCGGTGGGTCTTGGTAATAACCGTACCCTGGCCAACCTGAAAAGCAATCCACACGCAACATTGCTGTTTGCCACTCCGAGTCCCTCTGTCTTCAGCTGGCAGGGGGCGCGGATTTATCTTGAGTTAAAAGAACTTGTGGACACAGGTTCGCTGTTTGATGAAATGATCGCAGAGATTGAACGAAAAGCAGGGAAAATGGCGGCACGAACGATAAAAACCGTATCAACCTTCAGTATAACCGAGGTTCGCCCAATTGTGGATTTTTAAGGACAGGCACGTTCGTCATTAGGACATTTAGAAAGGCCTCAACTCCTGAGATCTGAAACTTCAATTTTGTCATCGCGAAACGCACTGAGCGTGTCCGACCGTGGCACAGACATCCCGGATCAGCTGGGGTAGTGCCGCAGCGACAGCCGGAGTCATATCAAGGGTATAATCGACCTGCTTAACCTGGATCCCAAACAGTACGACATCCTTAATAGGCCAAAGAGAATCGGCAAGGTGCAGCAGCCCGACAAGATCACCACTGTGTAAATCGAGTGGCTTAACCTCAGCCTGGGCACTGAGCAGCTGGGCCCTGGTCAAGCGAACGATAGTTCCGGGTTCCTGATGCATATCCACCGCATCAATCAGGACAAACCGCTCCGCCCCTTCAAACAGGGATATCAGGCTGATACCACCACTGCCACCATCAACAACATCAATAGCGCCTGGAAGGTTCAGTTTTTCAAGTTCACTGACTGCCCGGCAGCCAATGCCATCGTCCCCCCGCAACGGGTTGCCAATACCGATGATCCGCCAGCTATACAAACGACACCTGCAAAGCATGGGTGGAACAGCTGATACAGGGGTCATAAGCACGTATCAGCATTTGTAACTGTTGCGCCATCTCGCCGCGCGGCATGCCGAGCAACTGCGGGACCAGCGCCTTTAGATCATTTTCAATATTGGCCAGATTTTGTGCCGTTGGAATAATACAGTTAGCCATGGCAATGCGCCCCCCTTTGTCATAACGGTAGTGATGGATCAAAGTACCACGCGGTGCTTCAATGGCAGCAAACCCCTCACCGAACCCCTGAGGAGCCGGAAGCGGATCCTGCCGCAGCCCTTCCAGCAATAACCGATCAATCAGGTGAATCGAAGCCTCAAAGCAGTTGACCACCTCGACGAGGCGAATCTTCATCATGGCAAAGGGGTTGACGTCATCACGGTTAATGCCAAGAGCCTGCGCCACGGCCTGAGCCATGGGAGACAGTTCATTTCCCACGTTCTTATAGCGCGCCAAAGGCCCGACCATATAGCTGTCCGCCAGGGCACGGGCAAACTTGGCCGTAGAGTAAGGAACCAGGAATTCTTCAATCAGAGACTGATATTCACTGACATCACCAGAAATACCCGCACTCGAATAGAGCTGCCCGGAAAGCAGAGGATAGACATCATCCTCTTTCAGACACAGATATTCAGTCGGTCGTTCAAATTTGGGGTAGGTAAATTCGGCAAACAGATCGACCAGATGCTCAAGGGTCGGCAAAATAGCCACCAGCTCTTTGCGCAACCCTTGCAATTCGCCAGGTTCCGGCAAGCGTGAAAAACCGCCCAGACACGGCGTCACCGGATGAATAGCACGCCCGCCGATCAAGCGGCAGATTTCACTGGCAATCTTTTTCAGGCGCAGTGCTCTGGTCACCAGGTCACGCTGCGTGTACGCCAGCGACATAAGGCTACTGACCCCCAGGTAATCAGGCATGGCCATGAACACCAGTTGCAGCAGATGACTCTGCAGAATTTCACCATAAGCCAGTAAACGCCGAAAGGCCAGAGTCTGATTACTGACTTCAATCCCCAAGGCCTGTTCCGTTGCCGCCAGGGATACAAGAGTGTGAGAGTTGGAGCAGATGCCACAAATCCGCGCCACGATAGGAGCAATATCAGTGAAATGCTGACCTTTCAGAAAGCTTTCGAAAAACCGTGGCGTTTCGACAATTTCGAGGCGACACTCTTTGAGAACCCCCTTGTCGAGATCAACAACCAGGTTGGCGTGCCCCTCAATGCGGGTCAGTTGTTTGATCTCCAGTTTCATAACTCTTTACCAAAATCAAAATTGAAGGTTCTGAATTCCTGCAGCACATCATCAAGAGTCAGACCGTGATCGTATAAAATCTGATTGTAGGGAGAAATACGGGGATTTTCCATGGGACCGCGACAGCCCCGGCAGCGGTCTCCGGCATCAATACAGATCGCCTGACAGCCAGCCCGGGTGACCGGCCCCAGACAGACTTCACCACGATCAAACGTACAGGGAATTTCAGCCAGCTTGCACTCAACGCACAAGGAATATCCAGGCAGTTCCTGCTCCTTTTCGAGAAGCAGGCTTTGCAATAACGCTAAAAATTCCGCAGCCATAACCGGACAGCCCGGCAGGCGGTAATCAACGCTGATAAACGCGGACAACGGCTGCGGCTCGCCCGGCATCAGATGTTTAGCCTGGGTACCGTAGACTTCCTGGCACAACTGTTTTTCCGGAATAGAGCGGCGTAAGGCGTTCACCCCTGCCATATCGGCACAGGCCCCCAGAGCAACCACGATAGAGCTTTGTTTACGAATCCGCCGTAAGCGCTCTATTTCCTCAGCGCTACAGATACTCCCCTCGATAAAAGCAATATCGATAGCCTGTCCGGACATGGCATCAAGGATCTGGCGGAACTCGACGATCTCAACCAGGTCAAGCATCTCCATAAACTGGTCTTCGAGCCCGAGAATACTGAGCTGACAGCCTTCACAGCCGGTAAAATCAAAAAATCCGATTTTCTTTTTCATAGACACAATATCTGGCACCATCCCCAAAGGCCATCAGCGCTCAATCGCTTCCCGCAAGTGCCGGACACGATCATAGGAGAAAATCGGTCCACATTCACACACCCTGACATCATTAATCTGACAACGCCCGCACTTTCCGAGGCCACATTTCATATGGCGTTCGAGGTTTAAAAACAGTTGTTGTTCCTGAAAACCGAGGCGAAGCAGCATGGGATTGGTAAAGCGATACATCCCTGCCGGTCCGGAAACTGCGGCCCAGGTCCGTTCAGGCTTCAGCTCCAGGTCACGTAACAGCATGGTGATATCGCCAACCAGGCCATACCAGTCAGATGCGGCTTCCTGCACAATATAACGACAATCAATCTCTGTCGAGCCCTGCCATTTTTCCAAGTCGGCTCGAAACAAAAACGCTTCAAACCTATTTGCTCCGTAGAGCAACTGCAAACGGCCAAAATGCTGGCGATTTGCCAGAATCGTCAACAGCAGGGAGCGCAAAGTGATCAGCCCCCGACCGCCAGCGACCAGCAGGATATCGTGCCCTTTGAAACTGGCCATCGGGAATCCGCGCCCAAACGGTCCGCGCACGCCAATGATATCCCCGACTTTCAACCGATGCAGTGCTTTGGTCAGGCTTCCGGCTTCGCGCACGACAATTTCGATATACATGCTATTTTCGGACGGTGACGCAATGGTAAAAGGAGCCTCGCCAAGACCGAAAATAGAGATCTGCAGAAACATCCCCGGGTCAAAAGCAACCGGTGCGGGTAAACGCAGACGAAACAGCTTATCCCACTTGGTCAACTGTTCCACAGCCACGATTTCCGCCAATTGGGGATGGTATTCCTGCCCAGGCAGACTACCGGCCTCGGGAAAGGCTTTTTCCTGGTGCAGATCATTGAGCACCGAAACCGGGTTAATCCGCCGCAGACACTCTCTAACGCAGCGGCCACAACCGACACACGCCAGACGCTGTTTTTCATCCCACAGATATTTATACTTGCGGAAAAAACGATGCCGCTGCCTATCAGCCTGGCTGCTGCGAAATTCCATCCCGCCGGATACCTGGGTAAAATTATCCAGCTGGCAGGAGTCCCAGACCCTGACCCGGGAGCCGCTTTCAAGATCGAGATCCAGCTTGTCCTTGACATTGAAGCAGTAGCAGGTCGGGCAGACCAGGCTGCAAATGCCACAACCAAGGCAATCCTTACCCAACTTTTCCCAGACCGAGTGATCATAGCTGTCAGTCAGTACCGAAGATAAAGAATCTGCCGGAAAATGAAGATTTTGAACGGTATTTTTCGTTTTGGGAACGAGCCCCCTGGCTGGCTCGGCGGCGACGATCTGTGGGGCGTGCCGGGTCACCAGGTCCCAGCCGCGGCGGGTTCCTCCCTGCAGCAGATACCCCCCGTCACAGCGATGCAAAAACAGATCGAAACCGCTTTTCGGCTGATCCGTTTCCATGCTGGTACAAAAACAGTACTGATCGGGGGTGCAATCCACCCCGATAATCAATGTTACTTCACGCTTGGCCCGGTAGGCACTATCCGCCTCGCCCTCAAACAGACAATCATCCAGGACTTTTATCGCCTGAATATCACACGGATGCACACCGAATAGGATACGGGGTTGGGCAGCCTTTTCCGGCTCGAGCAGAACCTTGCCGCCAACACGGAAATGAAACAGCTTATCCCAGTTGGGAAACAGGTATTTTTTCGGGGAAGGAACTTGGGGTGGGAAATCAAGCCTGAGCAGGGTCGGGTCTTCGACCGGGCCAAGACCGAGACGACCTCGTTTTTCCTGCACTCCCACGACTTCATAGGAATAGGTTAACGAGCGGACAAACTGGTCAAGCATCTCCCGGCTGACGAAACGCCAGGGCACTTTCTCCTGCTCATCTTTTTCATTCACTTCAGTCATGGCATCATGCTAATTCCCCCCTTTTTAAAGGGGGGTTAGGGGGGATTTCTTACGCGTAAGGGAGACGTTGCAAATCCCCCTCAGTCCCCCTTTACTAAAGGGGGAAGATAATTTTAAAAATCAGACCTCTTCCGGTTCAAGAATCGGCAGATAGGTTACACCGATTTTATACAACAGTACACCGAAAGCGACAAAGGCCAGGGTAATGGCAACTTCCCCGACGGTGGGGAAATAGTTCCAGCCAGTGCCGGGATTCACCCCGATCAGGAACACATTAAAACGGTTCAAAACAACTCCCAGGATCACCGAAGTCGCGCAACAGAACAGTTTGAACGGACTGTTACGGACGCTTTCCCGTTTGAACATAAAATAAGGCACGGCAAACAGGCAGAATTCCACCAAGAAGGAATAACCCTGGACACTGCCGTCAAAAGCACTGACCAAGACCCCGCGATAGGCGAGATCACCGATACGCAGCAGCAGGTAAGTTCCCAAGAAGTAAGGAATAAACTCTGAGATCCCAGCGAGCAGCTTCGATTCGTCCCTGGTCCGGAAAAAGAGCCGGGCCAGGGTGGCCTCAAAGATGACCATGGGCAACCCGACACTCACCGCCGAGGTCAGGAACAACAGTGGCGACAAGGGAGTAAACCACAATTCATGCAGCTTATAGGGAGCAATCAGCATCAGGGTACCAAGGGAAGACTGGTGACCAAAAGACAGGACCACGCCGGCAATAATGAAGAAGGCCATGATACGGCGCAACAGGCGGTCGCCTTTCTCCATGAAAAATTCCGTCGGCTTGTTAAACAGATTGAATGGCACCATCAGATTAACGCGCCCTTTGTACTCATCAAATAGCGCCGGCAGGTTTTCGATAGCCAGCACCGTCAGGTACAGCATGACACACCAGGCGACCTCGAATAATACCGAGGTACCGTTCCAGTACACCAGCGCGTGCCAGATATTGTAATACTTGCCAAGGTCAAAGGTCACACCGAGGCCGACCAGAAAGTACCCGATAAAGGCCGTCAGGGTTGCCGGTCTGAGTAGGGCATGGTACTTCTCGTGACCAAAGATTTCGACGATCGCCGCGGTGGTAAAGCCCCCAGCTGCCAGAGCAACGCCACAGGCGACATCAAAGGCGATCCAGATCCCCCAGGGAAACCCCGGATTCAGATTGGTCACCGAGGCAAAGCCGTGGAAAAACCGGAAGTAGGCAAAGTAGCAACCCGCCACCATGAAGAATAACAGTACCCAGGTATTAAAAGTAAAAAACTTGCCACGTAAGGCACTAGCATGATGGCTCATCATGTCCTCCTTTGTCAGCCTTTTTCTCTTTGCGCCGCTGGTTATAAACCATGATTCCTCCCAGAATGGTGTATACAGCGATGGGCGGGATAAAATACTGGAAGATACGATGCTGAATGCTCTCGGTCAGCCCCGAAACCGGACGATAAGCAAAATCACCGAGCCCCAAAGAAGCAAAGGCTACTTTTTTGCTGCTCAGATAGAGGACATCCGTGCCACCGACTTCATTTTCACCATAGATGTGATCCTCATAAAGCCCTGGATTTTCCTCAATCCTCTGACGTGCAATTTTGATCAGATCCTGCCGTTTGCCAAACACGATAGCCCCGGCAGGACATGCGTCTGCACACGCGGTCGGTTTCCCTTGCGCAACCCGACTCTCACTGCACAGGGTACATTTTTTAATAGTAGGAATTGCCTTGCTCCACTCAAACTGTGGCACATTGTAAGGACAGGCCACCATACAGTAACGACACCCCATGCACTTGTCGGCATCGTATTGAACGGAACCATCGGCGGTCTTCTTCAGCGCACCGACAATACAGGCCGAGACACAGGCAGGATCGACGCAGTGCATACACTGACGCTTGACAAACGTCGCCTGGCCGGCTTCATCCTGGTACATTTTAACCAGAGTATAGGTATTTTCCGACAACTCGCGGGGTGAATCGTAAAGACCGCTTCCCAGACTGTTGTCTGGAGCCAGGTGATTCTCCCTCTTGCAGGCGACCTGGCAGGCCTTACAGCCGATACAGCGCGTCGTATCATTCAGCATGCCATACCACTCGGGATCGGCCTGAGGCCGCTGGTGTTCAGCATGTGCGACGACCGGGGCAGCTGCCGAGCAGATAGCAGCCCCCCCGGCAGCGCCCAACTTAAAGAATTTTCTCCGTGAAATATCCATACCCTACCCCCTCTTGTCCTGATCTTTCTGTCCCTTGCCTTGAAGCGCAGCTTTCGCGCCAACAGCACCGACAGCGAGCCCGGCCAACCCGGCATACACAGGGCCATAACCTGATTCTTTATGATGATCAGTAAAAATCGGGGGATAAGCTGCCGGCGGGGTAACCTCTTTCAGGGGCACCGGGGTCGCCAGAGATTTGGCAAAGGGGAATTCCGGCTCAACACAACCGATACAGGCGTGACCGTTTTCAATACACCAGTTGGTCCCCCCGTTCCACTCTTTCTGCGGACAGCTGGCGTGGGTAATCGGTCCTTTGCAGCCAAGTTTGTAGAGGCAATAAGGATCAGACGCTTTTTCAGCAAAACGACCGGCGTCAAAATGACCGCGCAGCGGGCAGTTATCATGGATCAGGGTGCCGTAGTAAGCCACGGGTCTGGCATAGTCATCCACCTTGATATTCTTGGGACCATCAAGCAGTAGCGAAGCAACGGTCCCGATGAACCAGTCAGGGTGAGCCGCGCAGCCCGGCAGGTTAATGGTCGGGGTACTGATCCCATGCTCCTGGAAAACATCCAGCACACCTTTGGCTCCGGTTGGATTCGGTTCAGCAGCAACAACACCGCCAAAAGCCGCGCAACTGCCGATAGCGATAACCGCTTTCGCTTTGCGGCCCAGGCGCATCACATGTTCAAGCGCCGGAATACCATGACCATTCTTTTCCCCGACTTCACAGGCGGTGCCGCCATCCTTGGTCGCAATGGCGCCCTCAACAACGAGCAGGAACGGTTTTTCCTCGGTATCGTACATAGCCTGCATAGCCAGGTCTCCGGAAGCGGCCATGACCGTCGGGTGGAACACCAGCTCGGTATGATGACCAGGGACAATCTGACCGAGCAAGACATCCTGAATGCGTGGCGATAACGCATCCAGCAGAGAAACACTGCAGCCACTGCAAGCTCCGGCCGCCAGCCAGATGATCGGGGTTTCCTGCAGCGCATCGGCAAAGGCTTTACGCAACAAAGGGTTATCGAACAGACTCATCCCGAAAACAGCGGCTGCTCCGGCGGATCCTTTTAAAAATTTACGACGACTCAGTTCCATATTTCTCTCCTCGGGGGTCATCCACCCCCATCACATGTTCAATTTCATTGACGACCAGGCGCACCGCTTGCGGCACGGCCTGCCGTACTTCATCACATAATCCGATTCCCAGGGCTGTTGAGGAGGGCTGCACCCCGATCACCACGGTCTGTTCCGGCTTGCAATCAACCAGTTCAGCGAGTTTCAGGGTCTCCAGCAGACCAACCTGATGCAGAGAGTTCATCGGCAAGCCACCGCTTTCAACCTGTTCGGGGCTGAAGCGATAGAGGGTCCCGGGCTGCTGCCCCCCCCTTACCGCGTCCAGCACAATCAGTTTGCGGCGACCGTCAAACACATCCATCAGATCGATAGCCGAGGTCCCGGCATCGAAAAGCTCAACCTGATCGGGCAACTCTTCATCCTCAAGAGCACGCAAGACGGCATCAGCAAAGCCGTCATCGCTGCTGAGAATATTACCGACCCCCATCACCAGGATGGGAGCGCGCCATTCCTCATATGTGACGGACATTACTGGGGCCCGACGACAAAACGACCAAGGTCCCGCCCCTTGGGATCAACCACGTGCACGGCACAGGACAGGCAGGGATCGTAGGAGCGGACGATACGAACCAGCTCAAAGGGATTGTTTTTATCTCGGACGGCAGTCCCGATCAGAGACTGTTCGATGGGACCAGGCTGTCCCGCAGAGTCCATCGGACCCGCGTTCCAAGTGGTTGGAACAACGGCCTGGTAGTTTTTGGTCTGCCCGCCTTCAACGACGATCCAGTGACCCAGGGCCCCACGGGGAGCTTCGTGCAGCCCCATCCCTTTACTGGTGACGTTGAGATTGAAGTCGGTAAATGACGGCGCCCCCGGCTGCAGTTCCATCGCCCAGTCACGCAGCTTGCCCGCAACAATGCGGGTTTCGATAGCGCGAGCGGCATGACGTCCCAGTACCGAAAAGAGGGCCGGAGCAGAGGCATTGAACTTGCCCAACACAGAGTTGATCATACTCTGAACCTGCTGATCACCGGAGACATAGCTGGCCAGCATCCGTGCCAACGGACCAACTTCCATAACCTCACCATTGTAGCGGGGAGACTTGCACCAGCTGTAAGCACCGGCTTTTTCATGGTCGGCCTCGGTGACCCCTTCGTAGGGGTGGCGGATACCGGAATCGACATAATAGCTGTTCTGCACATCTTCGGTAATGGCCTGAGGGTTGATCCTCTCCAGTTTCAGGGTACTGCCGCGTACAATCCCCTGGGGCAGATAGCGACTGCGTTTGGTCAGATCCGGGTCGGTATCCAGATCAAAACAGCCAAATGACATGAATTGCTGACAGCCCGTGCCTACGGTAAAATAATCACTGTAGCGAGCGGCGACCATCAGCACATCGGGCAGGTAGTAGGAATCGATAAAATCGATCAGCTGGTCAACTTTGGCAACAAATTGGGTAATTTTGTCTCGTGTCGGAGCGGTAGAGACGCCCCCGGCGACAATCGACATGTTATGCGGCATCTTGCCACCAAAAACAGCAACGGTTTCGTGAGCCAGGCGGCGCATATTCAAAGCTTCAACGTAATGCGCTACCGCAGCGATATTTTCCGCCTTGCTGAGGCGGTAATCACCTTCGTAACGTGGCACAAAGGGCCCCAAATGACCACGGCTGATAAAATCCTGCACCTTTTTCAGAATCGGGTCAGTGCCGTTGTAATCAGCGACAGCCGTCACATCAACGTAATCAAGAGCAGCCAGCTGATAAAAGTGCAGGATGTGTGACTGCACATAGTTGGCACCCTGGATCAGATTGCGCAGAATCCGGCCGTTAGCGGTGATATTGCCATTTACGCCATAGGCTTCATCAAGGGCATAGGCTGCAGCAAGACCGTGAGATGTCGGGCAGACACCACAGATACGTTGCATAATACGGGCAGCATCACGGGGATCTCGGCCGAGCAGAATATTTTCCAGGCCGCGATAAAGCATACCGGAACTTTTCGCTTCCTTGACAACACCGTCTTCCAGCGTTGCTTCAATTTTGAGATGGCCTTCAATACGGGAAATGGGGTCGATGGTAATTTTTGTTGCCATGAAAATCCTCTCCTGATCTCACTAAAAAATGTCAAAACAACAACCCTCCACACCTTACTTTTCAGTCGTCTCCTTTCTGAACAAGCGTTAAAGCATGGACAGATCGCGCAAACGCATACGGGTCAAGAGGATCAAAAAGCGTGCCAGATCGATTATTTTATTTACAACAGGAGCTATTCATTGATTAACAGGCATTTTTTAGAATATAACCGGCAATGATGGCGTTTTGGCAGAAATGGATCATCTTGTCCAAGGAGTGGTTCAAAATGACCCATTTTCTTCATTCAGAAAGGAAGTAATTTGCAGTAAAAAGAAGAGTTAAAAATTAATTTCCGTTTTTAATTATCAGAGCGCTGAATGTCATACTGCAGCAATTTACGATCCAGGGTCTTGCGTGAGATCTGCAGGATCCCGGCGGTCTTCATTTTATGGTAACGCGTCTGACGATAAACCTGTTCAATATAGAGCCGCTCCAGATCTTCCAGCGACATCAACTCAGTCGGCATTTTAAACTCGAAGGGAGCCCCGGAAACAATCGGCAATGGCAAATGCGCACTACTGATGGTATCGCCATCGGCCAACAGCGCCGCCATTTCCAGTACATTCTGCAACTCCCGCACATTACCGGGCCAGTCATACTGGGTCAGCAGCCTGACCGCCTCAGCGTCCATATCAGCGGCGGCTCCCTGCAAACGCCCCAGGAAATAGCGTGCCAACAGCGGGATATCATCACGCCGGTCACGCAACGGAGGCAGTTTCAGGGTCGCAACGTTGATGCGATAGTAAAGATCCTGACGAAACCGCCCCGCCGCCACCTCTTCTTCCAGGTTTTTATTCGTCGCAGCCACAAACCGCACATCCGCATGCTTTACCTGGGTAGAACCAACGGGCATATACTCCTTTTCCTGCAGAACCCGCAGTAATTTGGCCTGCAACGCAGCACTCAGATCTCCGACCTCGTCAAGAAACAGGGTCCCCCGGTGAGCCTCCTGGACCAGGCCACTGGAGTTGGCGATAGCTCCGGTAAAAGCCCCCTTCACGTGTCCAAACAACTGACTTTCAAGCAACGTATCCGTCAGCGCAGCGCAGTTGATGGTCATAAAACGATGCTCGCTCCGTGGACTTGAGTAATGGATGGTTGAGGCAATCAGCTCTTTACCGGTGCCGCTTTCCCCCAGCACCAGAACACTGGCATCACTCTTGGCAACCTTTAACGTCAGAGCATAGACCTGCTCAAATTCCTTACTTTTGAAAATAATTCGACCAGGGTCAAAACGCTCCTTAAGGGCCGCCTTTAGCGACTGATTCTCCTTCTCAAGACCGCTGCGTTCAAGCACCCGGTTAACAATGGCGGAGATTTCATCATTGATAAACGGCTTCAGCAGGTACTCATAGGCACCAGCCTGCAGGGCTCTGACCGCCTTACGCACGGTCGCCAGAGAACTGGTCACAACAACCATGGTCTTGGGGTAGAGGAGAACAAGCCGCCTGACCAGCTCATCCGTCGGCAACCCGGGCAGCTGATCATCAACAAAAATCAGATCCGGGTATTCAGCGTTATGTCCCTCGTGAAGATCGATAAGCTGCTGCGCACTTGAATAGATAAAAACCTGATGCCCCGCCGCTCCCAGCCAGCCAGTCAGATATTGCTGAACCTGCTCACTGGTGTCGCAGACGTAGATAGTCCCCTGCTGCATAACAGATATCGCCTCTCTCGCACTGTATCATTTTGTCCATAACATAAAAACCAACCCAGGATATCGCTATCAACTGTTGCACAATAATGTATCCTAGACAATAACTATATATTGAAGGTTGCATCCCGGAAATTTAGGGTTTGATTTTTGCATGATTATTTTCCCCGACGGATCAGAATGACACATCATCAGGAGTTTCATTGTTATGCATGAAGTCGCTATCACCAGAAACCTTGTTGAAATTGCCGAGCAACACGCGCGCCAGGCTGTCTGCCAGCGCATTCTGTCCATCAACGTTGATATCGGAGAGATGTCTGGCGTGGTTGCCGAAGCGGTTGAATTCTGTTTTGAGGCTGTCAGTCGTGACACCCTGATAGCAGGCGCAGCTCTCATAATCAATCGCATTCCCGGACGGAAGCGCTGTGAAGAATGCCAAGACACCTTCCCGGCCGACAACCTGACTTTTGAATGCCCTGCATGCGGCAGTTTCATGCTGACCACCATCCAGGGGGATGAATTGCGTATTACAGAAATGGAGATTGAATAACATGTGTATCGAATGCGGCTGCAGCGAAACAACTCATCACTCTCACGACCATGGGCATCACCACGACCATGGGCATCATCACCATGATCACAAAGGGACAACCCTTAAAATAGGGGAGGATCTGCTGAGTAAGAATAACCGTCTGGCAGCAATGAACCGTATTCTGTTTCAGCACCACAACCTGTTTGTTCTCAACCTGGTCAGTTCGCCAGGTTCCGGCAAAACGACTTTACTGGAAAAAACCATTCTGGCCCTGAAAGATACACTGAAGATTGCCGTTCTCGAAGGCGACCAGCAGACCAGTAATGATGCCGACCGCATTGCCGCGACACAAGCGCCGGTCAAGCAGATCAATACCGGGGCCGGCTGTCACCTGGACGCCCACATGGTCAGTCACGGCGTGGAAGGATTTGACCTAGGTGCGACCGATATCCTGATGATTGAAAACGTCGGCAACCTGGTCTGCCCCGCTTCCTTCGATCTTGGCGAGAACCATAAGGTGGCCGTCCTTTCGGTTACTGAAGGTGAGGATAAGCCACTGAAATATCCCCACATGTTCCAAGCTGCGGATATAATGCTGCTCAACAAGATCGACCTGCTCCCTTACCTTGATTTCGATGTCGAAAAATGCAAGAAGTTTGCCCGTCAGGTTAATCCCGATATGCAGATTTTCGAGCTGTCCTGTCGCAGCGGCGAGGGGTTTGATGACTGGCTTGAGTGGTTAAAAAAGCAGGCATTGTAGCGGCAAGCTACCTGCGCGCACGGACGTAGTGTCAATATGATACATTGCTACATTGTTTGAACAAAAAAGGACAGCAACTATGTGTCTTGCCATACCAATGCAAGTTAAGGAGATCGCTCAGGATACCGCCATCTGCGAGATCGATGGAGTCCTTCGCAACGCCAGCCTGATGATGCTGGACAGCGTTGAGGTCGGTGATTATGTGCTGATCCACGCCGGCTTTGCCATTGAAAAACTGGACCTGGAAGAAGCTGAAAAAACGCTGGCGTTATTCCGCGAGATGGCCAGTCGGGAAGAGGAATTATCATGACTCGGCTGGCAGAGTTTCGCGATCCACGGGTCGCCGCCAAGCTGATTGAGTGCATCAGTAGAGCAACAGCCGCTCGAAACCATCCGATCACACTCATGGAGGTGTGTGGTACCCACACCATGGCCATTCACCAGCATGGTCTCAGGGGAATTTTACCCCCCGGTATCAAACTGGTGTCCGGCCCGGGGTGCCCGGTCTGCGTCACCCCCATTGGTTATGTCGACCACGCGCTGGCCTTAAGCCGCCTGCCTGGCACCATGATCACGACCTTTGGGGACATGCTGCGCGTCCCCGGATCAAGCACCAGCCTGCTGGAAGAAAAAGCCCGCGGGGCGGATGTCCGCATTGTTTACTCGCCCTTGGATGCCGTCACCTTAGCCCGCAACCATCAGGACAAGCAGGTTGTCTTTCTGGGGGTCGGCTTTGAAACCACAACGCCCACCATCGCCGGATCAATTCTGCAGGCGCATCAGAGTCAAGTGACTAACTTTTCGGTTCTCTGTGCCCATAAAACCATGCCGGGACCAATGCAGGCCCTGACCGTCGACCCGGAGCTTAAGATAGACGGCTATCTGTGTCCCGCCCATGTCAGTGCGATTATCGGCGCCAGCGCCTATGAACCTTTGGCGCGCGACAACCATGTTCCCTGCGTGGTTACCGGTTTTGAACCATTGGACATTCTGCAGGGGATCGTCATGCTGACCGCGCAAATAAACGCAGGCGTTGCCAGGGTCGAGAACCAGTACAGCCGCTACGTCAAAAACGACGGAAATATCCGCGCTCAGCAGCTGCTGAACAACGTCTTTGAACCCTGCGATGCTATCTGGCGCGGGCTCGGCACGCTGCCAGGCAGCGGGTTGAAAATCAGGGAAGAATTCTCAGCCTTCGATGCCGCTGAACGCTTTTCAGTCACTCTTGAGCCCGCCATAGAACCGGCAGGCTGCCGCTGCGGTGAAATCTTGAAAGGGAAATTGACCCCACGTGACTGCCCCCTGTTCAGCACCCATTGCACCCCGGAGAAACCGGTTGGCGCCTGTATGGTCTCAAGCGAGGGCACCTGTGCGGCAGAGTATAAATATGGGCTTTAGGACTTCACAAATGAATCGCTTGAACGTTCGATTGTCTCCCCTCTCCTTGGGGAGAGGGTGGTGCAACGCACCGGGTGAGGGGACAGGTTACCGCTAGCCCCTCCTTCGCCTATTCGGGTACCTTCTCCCTCAGGGAGAAGGAAGCAGATAAAGAAAGAGAAACTTTCATGAACGACGACATTATCCTGCTTGGCCACGGCAGTGGCGGCAAACTCGGTCATCAGTTGCTGGACGAGCTGATTATCCCCACCCTGTCAGGCGTAGCGCAAAAAGATCAGAATGACGCTGCGCTCCTGCAGCACCAGGGGGGGCGTCTGGCCTTTACCACTGACTCGTATGTCGTTGATCCGATCTTTTTCCCCGGCGGAAACATTGGCGACCTGGCCATTCACGGCACGGTCAACGACCTGGCCATGATCGGTGCCACTCCGCTGGCCATAAGTGTCGGGCTGATACTGGAAGAAGGACTCTCCAAGGGTGATTTGCATCAGATCCTGCTCAGCATGAAAAACGCGGCACACAAGGCCGGGGTCAAAATTGTCACCGGCGATACCAAAGTGGTGCCGCGCGGCAAAGCGGACAAGATCTTCATCAACACTTCAGGCATTGGCATCTTTCATCACAATTACACGCTAAGCGGCAACCAGGCCCGGCCCGGCGACAAAATTCTGATCAACGGTACCATTGGTGACCACGGTATGGCGATCCTCACCACCCGGGAAGGATTGGCCCTGGAGACCAACATCCAATCCGACAGCGCCGTCCTCAATGGCCTGGCCGAGGTCCTGCTCAGTAAACTCGGTACATCGATCAGGGCCTTCCGCGACCCGACCCGGGGTGGTGTTGCAACCACGTTGAAAGAGATTGCTCTGCAATCGGGGGTTGATATTGTTCTTGATGAGAGTTCTCAACCGGTCCGCAGCGATGTCGCTGGGGTCTGTGCCATCCTCGGCCTCGACCCACTGTTCGTTGCCAATGAGGGGAAAATGCTTGCTATCGTTGCCCCCGATCAGGCCGATCAGGCCCTACAGATAATGCAGCAACACCCTCAGGGGCGCGACGCTGCGATTATCGGTGAGGTGACTCAGGAGTCTGCAGGAAAAGTATTTATGCACACAACGCTGGGTGGATTACGCGCTATTGATATGCTGGCCGGCGAACAGCTTCCCAGGATCTGTTGATTGATGATGGCCATTGCCCCAGTAAGAGTCAGGATTCATGTTGAAGGGATCGTCCAGGGGGTGGGTTTCCGCCCCTTCGTCTACCGTGAAGCCGTGGCCTGCGGGCTGACCGGGTGGGTCCTGAACAACAGCCAGGGTGTGCAGATTGAGGTCGAAGGACCTCAATCGCAGCACCGGGAGTTCATTGACCGCCTCTACAGCAACCTCCCGCCACTGGCAACCATCACCAGCCTGAGGATGGAAACGGTCCCCGCCCAAGGGGATTCCAGATTCCAGATTCACCACAGTAAAATCGTTGCCGAACACAACATTCAGATCGCAGCAGACAGTTATGTCTGCCCCGATTGTCTGGCAGAGTTGTTCAATCCACACGATCGCCGCTACAGCTACCCCTTCATCAACTGTACGAATTGCGGCCCGCGCTACAGTATCGTCACCACCATACCCTATGACCGCCCTAACACAACCATGGCGGCTTTTACCATGTGCCCGACCTGCCAGGCCGAATACGACGATCCTTTATCACGGCGGTTTCATGCCCAACCTAATGCCTGCCCGCACTGTGGCCCGCAACTTACGCTGTATGACTTAGCCGGGACACAGGTTACGGGCAACCCGCTTGATAAAACTATTCAGCTGCTGGCAACGGGTCACATCCTCGCCATTAAGGGCTTGGGCGGCTATCACCTCGCCGTCGATGCCGCCAATGATAGTGCCGTTGCGCTGCTAAGGCAGCGCAAGGCCAGAGACGAAAAACCTTTCGCGCTGATGAGTCTAGATGTTGAACAGGTCCGTAGCTATGCGCAGGTCAGCGACCAGGAGCGCCAACTGCTGGAAAGTCCGCAACGCCCGATTGTACTGCTCGAGAAAAAAGAGACTGCCAGTATTTCACCAGGGGTTGCGCCACGTAATCGCTATTTTGGTGTCATGCTGCCAGCGACACCGCTGCATTACCTGCTGCTCAGGCACTTCCCGGCGCTGGTGATGACCAGCGGCAACATCAGCGATGAACCGATCGCTTTTGAAGATGATGATGCCACGTCCCGGCTGGCCAACATCGCCGATTACCGCCTTACCCATAATCGCGCCATCCATATCCGTACCGATGACTCCATCGCCCGGATCATTGCCGACAAACCGTTGCTGTTGCGCCGCTCGCGCGGCTATGTCCCCACCAGCCTGCCACTGCCGCAAAAACAGGGCAGAATTCTGGCACTCGGTGCCGAGCTGAAGAACAGCTTCTGCCTGACTCGGCGTGACCGGGCCTTTTTAAGCCAGCATATCGGCGACCTAAAGAACGCCGAGACCTATCAGTCCTTTAGTTCCGGAATCGAGCATCTGCAGAACCTGCTGGAATGGCAACCAGAGGTTATTGCCCACGATCTTCACCCTGACTATCTCTCAACCGGCTACGCCCTGGAACAGCACAACATGCCACATATAGCCGTTCAGCACCACCATGCCCATCTGGCCAGCTGCATGGCAGAAAACAATATTGATGAACCCTGTATCGGTGTCATTTACGACGGCATCGGCTATGGCACTGACGGACATATCTGGGGTGGGGAATTTCTGGTCGGCGATTATGAAAAGGTCAGACGCGCAGGTCATTTCAGTTACCTGCCAATGCCGGGAGGAGACCGAGCCACGCAAGAACCTTACCGCATGGCCCTGAGTCTGCTCTGTCATACCTACGGTGACCAGTTGCCGAAACTTGATGTTCTTGCTGAGATCTCTCCCCAGGAGCTGAAGCTGCTGCGCCAGATGATTGATAAACGGATCAACTGCCCCCTCACCAGCAGCTGCGGCCGATTATTTGACGCGGTAGCAGCACTGACCGGATTGCGCTCCATTGTTCACTATGAGGGGCAGGCCGCCCTGGAATTGGAGATGGCCATAACAGCGAGAAGCTCAGTCCCCTATCCTTACCAGCTAAGGCTATGTGACGGGGAGTGGCTGTTCGATCCGGCCCCGACAGTGCGGGCCATTGTTGAAGATATACACAACCAGAAAGCAGCGGGTGCGATCAGCGCTGATTTTCATCACACCCTGGCGGTCATGACCGTTGATATCTGTAGCCAGTTGCGCACGGACACTGGAATCAACAAAGTTGCCCTTTCCGGCGGCGTCTTCCAGAATCGCGTCCTGACCGAAACCACCGTCAACCTGCTTGGTGCCGCGGGCTTCACTCCCCTTATTCATAGTCTGGTACCACCCAATGACGGTGGACTGGCACTGGGCCAGGCAGTCATTGCCGGCAGACGTTACGCCGCAACATCTTCCATGTGCTCTAAAAGCTGAGTACCAAAAATGATGATTGCCTGTTTCATGACCTGTGCCGCCTGATGGCCATCACGCTGCCGAAAGGCAGTCAGCAAGGCTTTGTGCTGTTCAACCCCGGCCTTAAGCCGACCGGAGAGCATCAGTTCGGAGAAATGGAGGCGGGTAAATTTCTGTTCCATCTGTGACAGCATTTCAACCAGCCGCAGATTGCCTCCTTCATACAGAAACAACCGATGGAACTCCCGACACAAGTCACTGTACACCTTGCAATCTCCCCGCTCTGCCGCTTCAGCAAGTTCCTGATTAATGGCTTCCAGACGCGTCAATGCGGCATCAGACATATTCTCTGCCGCCATCTGTGCCGCATAACTTTCCAGCAGTCCTTTGATGTCATAATATTCTTTAACATCCAGAGCAGACAGAGGAGCAACGACAACCCCTTTACGTGGAACAACCTTGATATAACCATCCGACTCAAGCTGACGCAACGCTTCCCGGACGGGGGTTCGGCTGACACCGAACTGTTCCGCCAAGTCCTGCTCGACGATTTTCTCGTTTGGCTTAAGGTCTCCGGTTCTGATCGCTTCACGAATTGTATGGAGAATTTTTTCCCGTAACGTCAAAACGCTGTCATCCGATTCATCAGAAACCTCATTCAGTTCCAAAGCTAGCATAATCTCGCACCTCTCAATCCAATTAACTTCATTTAATAAAAAATCGTTCCTAGAGCTTCTCACCTCATTTTGATGAAAAATGCTTCACCTGTTTTCAAAACTTAGGCATCCGCTGATTCAGAAAATCAGTTGGCTACAGCTGATCGCCTGGATTCAGAGCCCTGTTGAGATGAACTGCAGTTTTCGTACCCGAAAACTCTTTCACAGAAGAAGAGCTGAGAAACATAGACGGATTCCCCTCGGCCCGAAGGACTGTCCGGACGTCGACAAAACGAACCCCAGCGAAATCAAATCGACTTGCATCGCTGACAATCGCTGTTTCTGCATGCAGATCCAAACCCGTTGCAGTGATAGTGGAACGCCAGGCTTGAAGCGCCGGTCCGGATCCTCCCGTCCCAATTTGAGCCTTTTCGATCGTAACCTGAGAATCGCTGACCAGTAATCGCTCCGCTGTGACGTTGACTAGCCGCACATTATTACAACCGGTGATACGTATGGTTTTATAGCTCCCCTGCAACAGAGCCTCAGACCGTTGGTTACAGCTGCCATCACCAGCCATCTCCGTTAACGGTGACGAGGCAAAGACCCGTGGGGAAAAGTCCAGGGATTGTTTGAGTACGCGTCTAAAACCCGCCGCATCTTCAAGCATGGGGGAATGCCCCAGGCCCGGCAAAAGACGTAATTCTGCGCGAGGTAACCGCCATTGCAACACTTCCGCGATGCGAACATTGGCAATTTCATCCTGCTCGCCCCAAAGTAGCCAGGTTGGCGTTTTTATCTGCCCAAGCAGCAGAGAATAGTCCGTCTGGACCATGGCCAAAGCAGCAATACGGGCTGGCTGACCCGCCAAAACTCTGGCTCTTAGCATGGCATTATCAAGCACCAGATCAGGATCCAAGGGGATACGGGAAGATTTCTCCAAGACCAGATCAGCAATACGCCCCAGAGACCCATTAACCATTCCGGAAAACAGTGGCACATCGAACTGCAGCTGTTGTTTGACAAAATACTGGCTTACTGCCAGACGATGAAGAATTCCTACCGAATCAACCAGCACCAGCCGCTGCAGCTTCTGTCCGTATTGAGCAGCATAAACAATGGAAATTGCGCCCCCCAGGGAATGGCCGACCACAGACAAGGGCTTGTCAGGCAATGTTGAAATCAGCCAATTCAGGAATAACGCATATTTGGAGGGGGAGTAGAGCTGATTACCTTTGCTTGACCGCCCGAAGCCTGGAAGGTCCGGAACCACAACATGGTAATCCTTGGCCAGATCGGCAGCAACAGTGTCCCAGATCGTCCCTGCGTCATCACCAAGGCCATGCACCAGCAGCAACAGTTTGTGGTTCTGTTGTCCGGCCTCGCGGACCAGCACCTGGCCATCGAAAATCGGCTCATCCACCATTTTTTCGCTGGGCCATGAACCATCCGCAAAGGTTAGCGTCACCATAATTTGAAAAATGACCAGCAACAGACCGACAGTACGTAAACAGATCCCCATAATTAGCAATTGACCGTCTCCGCTTCTTTTCATTTATAACGCTTAGGGACCAATAGTAGGAACCATGCAAACAGTCCTATCTATAGCATATTTCGCCCCGGCATGCGCCTACCAAGAGCAGAAAAACTCCAATAATAGGATTTTATTACCGAATAAACTCCTAAGATTTCATAACTTATTGATATGCTGATAACATTAAGGCCATTCCTCTTGACACCCAGCATAATTTTCAGGATATTTGATCCTTTGCGGAGTTACAAACCAAACGGGTCGGACTGCTCTGCTTTAGTATTTTTCTCAAGAAAACGTAATGCGAATTCTGTTAATTAATCCACCGAACTGCGGGCGCAGCATTCCTGAAGAACGCTACGGGATCAGCTCGATCAAACAGATCTTCAAAGGTGAACCGCTGGCGCTTGAAACGCTGGCCGGCAACCTGCTGGACCATGAGGTCCGCATCCTTGATCTGAAAGTCGAACCGGATCAGTTATCGGCAGCGGTTAACGATTTCCACCCCGAACTGGTCGGCTTTACCGCTATGACTTGCGAAGCCAATACGGTTCTTGCTCTGGCCGCACAGGTAAAAGCAGAATGCAACGCCCAGGTTGTCGTTGGCGGAGTACACGCGTCCTGTGATCCCCAATTTTTCAATCACGAACAGATCGATTGGATCGTTATCGGTCTGGGCAAACAGAGCCTTTCCGAACTGATCAATGCCCTTGACTCAGGTCAAGAACCGACCATTCCAGGCGTGGCGGCTGCAACGCCGGGCAAACCACTGCAATGGCAACCGCGTCCGTACGGCACTGCAGACCTGGTCACGCACCGTTCCACCCGCTATGACCTGGTGGCCCGGTATCGCAGCCAATATACACTGCAGGGGCTGAACCTGCAGATGGGGCAGGTCGCGACGGCTGCCGGCTGCCCTTACAGCTGCCATTTCTGCTGTATTTCACCTGTCACCGGAGGCCGCTACCTGACCCATGAAACGGACCGTGTGATAGAGGATATTCGGGCTTTGAGCGACACTCCGGTGATCCGCCTGGTTGATGCCAACAGTTTCGGCAACCCCGATCAGGCCATGAAACTGGCAGCAGCCATTGAAGCCGCTGGAATCAGAAAACAGTACCTGGCGGATGTACGCTCTGATATGGTGGTGCGCCATCCACATATGCTCAAACGCTGGAAAGATATCGGGCTGCGTGCAGTCGTCATCGGTTTTGAAGAGATCGACGACAATGCCCTGGGGGGGATGAATAAAGCCAATTCGCAGGCCAACAACCGGGCAGCGATCCATATTCTTCACGACCTGGGTCTGGCCATTGTCGGCGATTTTATTATTTCTCCTGATTATGAAGAGTCTGACTTTGACCGGCTAGGTCAGTTTGTTCGTGAACAATCGATCGATCTGCCCATGTATACGGTCATGACACCTCTTCCCGGCACACCGCTTTTTATGCGGATGCAGAATCAGATTATCATTCATGATCTTGATTATTACACCCTGACCAATGCCGTTACGCCAACGCGTCTTGATGAAGAATTATTTTATCAGCGCTATGCGGCATTGCTTCAGGAAGGTCATAAAAACGCAAAGGTTTAACCCGATATGCCCGTTTTCATAACCGATCTAGCCACCTTTCTCCCCAACAAACCGATCTCCAACCAACAGATGGAAGAGATCCTCGGCATGGTGAACCAGGTTCCGTCACGCACTCGCAAGATCATTCTGCGCAACAACAAGATTACCACGCGCTATTATGCTATCGATCCAGAGACCGGAGCGATTACTCACACCAATGCTCAATTAACCGCAGAAGCCATTCGCAAACTGCGTCCCTATCCTGATTTTTCCGTTGCGGATATCGAGTGTTTAAGTTGTGGTACCTCATCACCGGACCAATTACTTCCCGGACACGCCCCCATGGTTCACGGTGAACTTGGCGGCAGCCCCTGTGAAGTCCTCAGCGCTTCCGGAATCTGCACCTCAGGGATGAGTGCCTTCAAATATGCCTGGATGAGCGTCGCCCTCGGGCTGACCCAAAATGCCGTCGCCACCGGATCAGAAACCTCATCAACCTTCATGCGGGCAGGCTTGGCCGGAGGGGTCGATGCGGAAAAAGCTGCCGCGTTGGAGCATCAGCCGACCCTTTCTTTTGAAGCTGATTTCTTACGTTGGATGCTTTCGGATGGAGCCGGGGCGGCGTTTTTGAGTAACGCTCCTGCCCGCGACGGAATTTCCCTTAAAGTCGAATGGGTCGAATTACTCTCATTTGCCCACGAATTTGAACCGTGCATGTATGCTGGCGCTGACAAGCTCAGCGACGGAACATTACGTGGTTGGCGGGAATATGACAACCTTGAAACGGTCGTGCAGAAGCGCAGCTTTCTGGTCAAGCAGGATGTCAAACTGCTCAATGAAAACATCGTTGATGTCGCGGTCAAAAAGATGCTGGCCCGTCTGGTTGCCAAACATCAGTTAACTCCGGAGCAAATTGACTGGTTTCTCCCCCATTACTCGTCCGACTACTTCCGGCCGGAACTGGCTGCTAAGATGGCAGCGATTAATTTCGCCATCCCTGAAGAGCGCTGGTTCACCAACCTGAAGGAAAAAGGCAATACCGGATCAGCATCGATCTACGTGATTCTGGATGAACTGTTCCACTCGGGCCGCCTTAGAAAAGGTGAAAAAATTCTCTGCTTTATCCCGGAAAGCGGCCGCTTCTCCATGTGCTATGCTCTTTTCACCGTTGTTTAGGTGACAAGCGCAGTAGAGGCTGTTGGTTCCAAAACCCCGTCAAGCAGAACGGCATCATGCATTGCAACAAAAAACTGGCGCAATGCTATAATGTGTTCCAGACATTGCAAACATAACCGAGCCTTTATATTCAATCAGATTCAGCTTTTGGGGTAACCGATCAGGTAGGTATTTTTCAGTGGGGTCAATGGTGACGCGCTCTCGCCAATTTCCCAGCGGTAGTCATCTTTGTTGTCGACCATATCGACAATGGTTTGCAGCTCAGCGTGGGAATAAGTGCGCAGCATCGACACGAAACTGTCCCACATAAAGATCAATGGCACCACAGGTATCAAATAGGACCACAATAACCGCCCCCAGCGGAACGGCCTTTTTCTCAATTGCTTGGCAAACAGGATAAACGTCAGCCCCGGAAGCAGCAGAAACTGACTCAGACGCCGCTCACTGAATTCAAATATGCCAATGGCTTTTTTCTTGTCGACGGCATCCTGCAAAATTGCCGCAGCCTGCCCTTTGGAAAAATGATGAAAACTGGAAAACAGGATTCTGACCCCATCCAGGGTAGGATCGATATCCAGAACATTAACCGGTATAGAGGAGTAGCGCAGCAAAGGGTGCTGATCTGCTATAGTTTCCAGACTGGTATGATTCGGAAACAGATCGGTCAGTACGATCTTTTCAATACTGTCTTCCGGGTTTTTAATCAGCGCCAGAAGATCAAGCCACGGGCCACTCCCCCCTGAGCACAGATCAAGAACCGTTTTACTGGCAGACTGTTGGATCAACCACATCAGTTCCGGAATAATCGGAGAGTAGGCATTCATATCCACAATCAGAAACTGCAGCGAATCGGTAACCTGATCTCGCAGGAATGCAGGCAACCATGGTTGGTCTTCTATTTCAATCAGTCGTGGCCAACGCATGCAACTGCACCTGAAAGTAAACGTTTGAAAGGTTTTTAAGAAGCTTGATTCTGGCGGATATAATCAGCCAGGCAGGTAACCGATTGTAATACCTCACGGCTGGTATCTTTACCACCAATCCTGACATTGTATTTTTTCTGTACCGCAACCACAACTTCAACCGCATCAAGCGAATCCAGCCCCATTGAAGACTGAGGACCAATCAGTGGCGCATCGGCATCGACCTCATCTGCAGAAATATCATCAACACTGCACAGATCGAGGATCATGACAATCAGTTCTTGTTCCAGGCTATCCGACATAACACAAACTCCAATTTCAATATTTATTCAGCCCTTTAAATAAAAGGCCTAATTTCTTTTGCGGCGCTGCTGAAAAATCAGCAGCGCCGCGATAATACAGGTGCCAAAAAATAGCAAAAGCCGGATCACATCAGATACGACACTATTCAGATCACCATGGCGAACGAAAATATCAAGAAAAGCGTTTAAACCCCAACCCAGCGGGGAAAAAGAGCTCATGGCCTGCATGGCCCGTGGCATAACATATACCGGAACCATGACGCCGCCGGCAGCGGCGGCGATAACCACTGACACCGAGCCAAAAGTCGAGGCCTGGTCATAACTGCGCGCTGCAACCCCCACCAGAATCCCGTATCCACAGGCCGCCAAAGCCGCACTGAAAGCGACCAGCAACAAAGCCAGTGGTGCTGAGCCCAGTTCCAAAACCGGGGTCCCGAAAGCAGGCAGGATATAGCGCCCGACCAGCAACATCAGCCCAAACTGAAGCAAGCAGACCATAACATAGGCCAGCACCTTGCCCAACAACAGACTGCAACTGCTGACCGGCATCGTCAATAAACGGTTTAAGGTCCCTTCCTGACGCTCACGAATCAGGGCTCCACCCAGGGGAATAACGATAAAAAACATTCCAAACAGGGTCCAGGCCGGAACATTCTGTTGCACCGAAGTCGGCAGTACCGGATATTTGTCACTAAACGCAGCTTCTTCATGCAGTTCCAGTAACCTCTCACCTGACCAATCCGTAGCAACCTGGGGCAACTCAACCGGCATGCCATACTCTTTGAGCTGACGGGTCAGCTTTTGATTGGACAACCTGGAAAAGGCTTCCGCTTTATGGCGGCTTTCCAGTCCCAGCAGCCCCTGCTGAAGGGACATCAGCACAACATTCCTGTAAACGCCACGCACCGTCGGATCAAAATAAATCTGCGGTTCGGCGGCCCTGTTCACCCTGTCCGGTCGCTTCCCCTCCAGTGCCGCCTCGATCGTTGTCGTAACAGCGGCATTAAATGACGCGGAAAAATCTTCTGGAATAATCACGGCAAACTGGTAAGCACCATCCAGGACCAGTTGACGTGCCTGATCAACCGTTACAGGATCACCTTCAATAGCCGCAACCAGGGCCAGCGATCCGTTCACTTCAAGAGATCTTGCCAATTCTGCCCCAAGCGCCCCCTGATCGGCATTGACAAACACCGCTTGCGTGGCGGCATCTCCCGAAGCGCGAAACAGGTCATCCTGAACCAGTGACAGCACCAGAACCAGCAACATCGGCATGACAAACAAAATCAACAAACCGGCCCGGTCACGGCTGAGGAGCAACAACTCTTTTTTGATATTGAAATATAACAGCATGGAAAAAATTCCCTAGTCGCGCAACTGTTTGCCGGTCAAGGTCAGAAACAGTTGATCAAGGTTGTGACAACCTTCGTGCTCAGCGATCAAAGACTGCGGTGCTCCGGCGGCTATAACGTGCCCCCGGTCAATAACAGCAACGGTCGAACAGAGCGTTTGCACTTCTTCCATATAGTGCGACGTATAGATCAGGGTCATACCGGCCTGGTTCAGATCTCTCAGACGATCAACGATCAGGTTGCGCGATTGAGCATCAATACCAACTGTAGGTTCGTCCAGAAACAGAATTTTCGGTTCATGAAGAACCGCTACAGCCAGATTGACACGTCTTTTCATGCCGCCCGAGAAAGTATCTACGCGGCGATCGGCACAGGAACTCAACCCGACCATGTCCAGGCAGGCCTCCAGCCGTGCTTCGATGTGGTGTTTTTCCAAACGCAACATCCGCGCAAAGTAACGCAGGTTTTCGCGCGCAGTCAGGGTCTGATACAGCGCAATATCCTGGGGCACCAGTCCAATCATCTTCCTGATGGCGGTAGCGTCGCGAACAACATCCAGACCACAGACCGATGCGGACCCGCTGGTCGGTCGCAGCAACGTGCACAGTATCGAGATCAGAGTTGTTTTACCGGCCCCATTCGGACCGAGCAGTCCGAAGATCTGCCCGTTAGGAATGCTCAGATTGAGCTTGTTGACAGCAGCGGACTGGGCCCCGCGATAGACCTTAACCAGATTGTTAACACAAATTGCATCTGTCTGCTTACTAGCCATCACTTACTATCCACACTGCGCACGGTTGCCCGCAGATCTTTAAACAATTGTTCTTCATGATCGGCACAGCGCCGTAGCATATCTGCCAGCGCTCCAAAAGCATCCTCTTGACTCTGGCGTCCTTTGCACAACCGGGAAGCGCTGACGGCAAACTCGCGCCACATATCCCCCGCCTCGGTACAGCGCCGCGATAGTTCCAGATAACGCTCATCATCAAACAGGGTCGCAACCTCCTGAAGAAACGCCGCATAGATAAAGCGGAAACCACCCCCGCCGGTACCAATCTCTTCCTGCATACGCACAACATGCCCCAGGTGCTCAAGGGCACTTTTTTCACTTAGCTTCTGTGGCCAGCGGGATAACTGCCGCGCCAGCAGGCGTATCCCACGCACCCCGAGCAGCGGCATCGGTACCCGCAGCATGGTCTGGCAGACATCCTTGATCGCACTGTGCACAGCCTTACGGATATCCGGCTGAGCGGGCATCTTTTCGACATAATAAATCCGCCCATGAGGAGCCAGTGCCCCCCGGGCAAAACGCGCTTTGCGCAACGCCTTAGCCGCACAGCGAACCGGCTGCTCAAAAATCGGATCGCTGATCAGGTACTCGTCCCCCTCTTTCCCGTAAACAATAAGGTTGTGGGCATTGAAGTGAAATCGATAGGCGGGTGGAAAAAACGGCAGCCAGAAAACTCCGGTCTGAGCACCCACCGGTGTACCGCTGTCTAGCAGGCGATCTAATTCCCGTTCAGCACTGGCAGGGTCTTTGAACTTCTGCTGCTTGACGGTTACCCCCAGGCGTTTGGTCGCCTTTTTAAAAATACTGCCAGGTCCAATGCGAAACGTCGTCAACGGCAGATAGTTGATTTTGACAAACGGAGCATAGGCAAAAAAAAGGCCGCTGCCGATGCCAAAAGCAAGGGCTTCGCTGCATTCAAAACCATGATGGTTGAGAAGATTGGCAATGACACCACTTTCACAATGAGCAAACTGGCGATGCTGAAAAGCGATTTCTGTCATAAAATTATAATATCCAACCCAAATTTACATAAAATGGCAACCAGCAAAGAACATACTTTCCAAAGAGCAACAAAACCAAGGGCCTATACAGAGGCATGCTGTAGTACGCCGCCCAGATAAGCCCACAGGTTGACGAAGAAATTGTCGAGGAGATTACTCTCGTTGATTCCGGTGAAGCGCTTCTATTTTATAACTCGCGATCTTCAAACTGCTCCAAGGTCAAGTCGGGCACTTCAGGAACCGTCTGCAGCTCATCTACACTGATGCCAAAAAGTTCCGCATAGCGCAGCAGATATTTTTCACTGAGACGTTGGAACACCTTAGGCTGCAGGTGACGCCTGACCCGCCAGCGGGAAATTCCAGTGTATTGGGACAGCAGCGGAACATCCATCTGATACTTGAGCATATGGTAGCTCAACGCGCTCGCGTGCCCAGCTTTTATATGCTTCAGCTCCTGCTCCAGACGTTCGACAATGGTCCCCCAGGCCTGCCGCAAAGTCACATTCTTGACCTCCCAGCCGGCACTTGAAGCCAGCGTGTAATGACCATCGTCATCAACGGCGTAGTTGACCTCACGACATCCGGCGGCCAATCCGCCCTGTTGTGGTACATCGTCTTTTTTCATAACTCAGAATAGATACCCCAAAGATACCAGGGCGGCATTGATGCCGCGGTTATCATGATGCAGGTTACCATTGGAGATATGGCTGAAACGGATGCCGACCGTCATGGCGTTATTATTGGCCAGAGCATGTTCCATACCGACACCACACTGCGGGTTAAAATTGATCCGCAACCCCTGCCCATCAACCTGGAAATCGGTATAAATCACCCCGATGCCTGCTTCTACATACGGTCGCCAGGCGCGACTCTGATTTCCCAGGTAATATAGCGCCAAAGCATTTCCTGCCAAAACCAGACGCGGTTCAGGATCGGTCCTTAACCCCAGGTTTACTTCCAGCTTAAGACGCAATGGTTCCGGCGCCCGGTGCCAAGCCACCTTGTCATAATCAAGCAGCGCAAAACCCTGAACAAGTACCAGGCCAAAATGATCCGGATCATAAGCGCCCCCGGTCAACAAGGAAAAACCATAGCGATTATCAGAGTCAGCGGAGTCAGCATTCTGTCCCAGGGAAGTTGAGACACTTCCGCTCAGGAAACAGAACATAAGTAACAAAGTCGCCAGCCAACGATACATCAGAATCACCTTAACGGATCAAACGAACCAAACCGTAATCACCACCCGGTCCGAACTTGAGACAACTGATCCCGGCGCCCGCAGGCAGGCTCAGTTCATCCGGCTCCAAAGCAGTTCCGTCAGCGCGGGTCCCCATATAAAAATGTCCATCACGCAACGCCATAGCTGCGACAGCCAGGTCAAAGCCTGCAGCGGCCGGAAAACTGCCATAGACCGGAGCACAAGCGGCGACCTGAACATCTGTCAAACCTAATTGTCGATAGTACTGACCACAACTCTTGTGTCCGTCGGCCCCAAGGATCAAGCGCTGCGAAGCCGTTAGTGTCAACGGACACACCTCGTGGTTGCCCAGCTCGACACTGTCAATGCAGGCATAAGGGGCAGCCCCTTCTGCGCGGCTTAACAACAGAAACGCCGCCCCTTCACCGACAACAGCACTCTGCTTATTATATTCAAGAGGCTGGGGCGTCGCCGGCACATCATCACCAAAGAACTGTTTCCAGCAGTAGCGCAGCACATCACAATACTCATCAACACAGCCAAGCAACACCCGGTCAACCCGCCCTTCAGCCAGCCACAGTTGTGCGGTCAGCAACGCGGACGGAACCGACATTTCAAACTGAGTAACAGTCAGACTGGGTGCCGGGACACTGAGTTGCATGGACACGTGCCCGGCGGCTGCGTTGTGCACTGAATTGGAAAAGTGAATCGGTGAGCTGCACGAATATCCAAAATCGAGATACGAGTCGAGAAACTCAAAGGTCGTCTTCATCGCCCCGTAACCCGTGGCAATAACCACCCCGGTCCGCGACAGATCAGCGCCCATCAGACCGGCATCCTGCAAAGCCAGACAAGCACCCAGCAGCGACATCTTGGAAAAATGGTCTATCCGCCGTAACGCCCGCTTGGGAAAAAACTCGTACAAGCCGTCAATGGTGGCTCGATAAGCGGGAAACACATCCGAGCCACCGCTCCGGTCAACCGTCACCTGCTGCGGCGTCACTCCACCACTGGTCAACCCGTTCACCAGTTCAGCGGCCCCGTGGCCAAAACCACCGACAACGCCAATGCCCTCAATCGCCATTTTCATATCAACATACTCCTTTAGCGAATATCAGTACGGCATTGTTACCACCAAAGGCCAGCGACTCTGACAAGGCATAATCACCCGCCACAGCGGTATTGACCGCTACCGGGGTTCCCGCCAGGGCCGGGTCCGCATCGGCAAAACCGATATTGGCCGGAATTTCACCGCGCTCCATACAGGCCAGGGTAAAAACCGCTTCAAGGCCGCCAGCTGCGCCCAGGGTATGCCCGGTATAGCCTTTGGTTGACAGAAACGGAACACCCGGTAAGACTTTTTTCAGGACGTGGCTTTCAATACGGTCATTATCCGGCGTTCCAGTGCCATGAGCATTGACGAAGGAGATCTGCTCAGGGGTCACTCCAGCGGCTGCAAAGGCTTCATTCAAAGCCCTGATCAAACCCAGTCCATCAGGATGGGGCGCCGTCAGGTGGTGAGCATCACAAGCTGAGCCGTAGCCAATAACATAGCCATGAACCTTTTTTTCAGCACAGTCCTGAGCTCGCTCCAGAACGACGATACCTGCTCCTTCACCCAAGTTGAGCCCCTTGCGGTTGACATCAAAGGGGCGACAAGGTTCCGTTGCGGTAATCATCAATGAACTGAATCCGGCATAGGTGACCCGTGACAGCTCATCAGCACCACCGGCGATAACCATGTCACAAGCCCCGGCCCGCAGCCAGGAAGCTCCGATACCAATAGCATCGGTGCCCGAGGAACAGGCATTGACAACGACCTGGGTCGGGCCATTAAGCTTAAGCTGCCGACTGATAACCGCCGCAGGATTGCTGCGCCGAAAACGTTCGATAACCTGTAATGACGGATTATCCCCTTCTTTGTAGGAACGGTAAAAATCATCACAGTTTAAAGCACAGCCAACAGTCGTGCCGATACAGACACCAACCCGCTTGCCACGCAGCTGCTCTGTGCTCAGCCCGGCATGGGCCACTGCCTCCAAGGCTGCCGCCAGGGCCAGCTGACTGGTCCGGGTGTAGATGGTTTCCTGCTTATCCAGGGGCAACTGAAAATCATCACGCAGCTCAAGAACCGGATAACTGACGGGATGATCGGTGGAAAAACGTTGCGGCGGATGCGGAAAACGCTGGTTCCGGAACATGTTGTCCATAGTTTCGGCAAGATTCATTCCTGCCCCGGACAAACAACCCAGCCCCGTTACGGCAACATCCCTGCTCATGCGTTCTGTTTTTCCTCGATAAAGGCGGCAAGAGTATTAATCGACTGCAACGCCGGACGCCCTTCTTCCATATCCTTGATCTCGACACCGAAATGCTTTTGCACGACAACAACCAGTTCGACAGCGTCGAGAGAGTCAAGGCCAAGACCTTCACCAAATAACGGGGCATCATCCTCAATTTCTTCCGGAGTGAAATCCTCGAGGTTCAATTCATCGATAAGAACTTGCTTCAGCTTTGTTTTGATATCCATCATGACTCCTTGGATCGGTCCTGTGTAGTAACCGGCTGCTCCTGTTGCAGCCACATATTAAAAAAATTGAAAAACTGGTACGGATGTTCCTCGCAATACTCCTCAAGGGCCGTACAGAATTCCAGAGCAAAAGGTTTAAACAGATCGGCCTTGCGCCCGGAAATTTCCGGAACACGAATGACCTTGGCCAGTTTCAGCCGGTAGCTGTCGGCACTGTCTTTCCAACTGAAAAAAACGACAATAGGCGCCCCAGTTGTCGCGGCAATCTTATAAGCACTAAAAGGGACGCTGATCGACTGCCCCAGAAAATCAACCTGCACCAGACTGCGATCGCTCCCCATGGGGCGGTCACCCATCACACAAAGAATCTGCCCTTGCTTAAGGACACCGAGCATTTCCAGGGTACCACCAAGGTAACCCGTTGGATCAATGACCTGGTAAGGACATTCAATACCGGCATGCTCATGATAATGACGGTCGATATCACCATCTTCCCGCCGCATCAGCATATGTACCGGCCGATCAAGAAAATCGAGGGACGACATGGCGACCTGCCAGCAGCCGACATGGGCCGTCATCATGATCAGACCCCTCTCTTCGTCACGCAGCTTGAGCAACTCCGCACGCCCCACCAGATCAACCTGCATGCTGTCCGGTCCAAGAATGCCGACAATGGCCCGGTCAACCAGCACTTTTCCCAACCCAAGAAGCATCTGGTAACAGTGCCACAGGCGCTCAACACCTCTGGCATCAGGAAAGCGCCGCTGCAGATAATGGGCGGCCCGACCACGAGCCAGGGAGCTGAACAGAGCATAGTAAGCGACAACGACATAAAGCAGCAGGTACGCAACCCGCCGCCCCCCCAGACGGATGGCCAGATAGAAAGCCTGGTGCTGCCAATTACTACCAACACTGCGACTGGTCCAGTTACCGCTGTTATGTGCCTGCTTTGCCATTAATTGTTTATCCTACTATGCCCCCTCATCCGCCCTGCGGGCACCTTCTCCCTTATGGAGAAGGGATAACTATTCCCTCTCCGTGGGGAGAGGGTCAGGGTGAGGGGAAATCACTTTTAGTTCAAATTTGCTGTACCACTCTTCTGACTGACCATAGCAGCCAGATAATAAGTAACTACACCGACACCTGCCGCAAGTACAGGTGCCAGAATCAGCGAACCCAGAAACCATTCATAAAATCGCTGTAACGCCTGATAACCCAGAGTCTGCAGCGAAAATTCCGTCAGCCACTGTCCATGACGCATAAAGTACCCGGCCTCGATGCATAATGCAGGTACCAGGGGCGGCATACACAACTGACTGCTGGTGACCGCAGCGACCTTATTGAGCCGGAAAAAGCTGCAGGCAAACAAAATCGCTATGGTGTGGCAGAACAGCAGCGGCAATGTCCCCAGCAATACCCCCGCCGCCGCCGCATAGGCTAACTGTTTAGGCGTACGATTCTCACTCACCAGCGTCTTCAGTGACCGCAAGGGATGAATGACTGACAAGGCTTCGATCTTGCGTTCATCACGCGCAAAAATCTTACGGTGCGGCCATGGTACAATCGAGCGTAACGTCAGATGTGTATTCAGCAAGGTCAGACGCCAGTTATCCAGAAAGCCTCGAAAGTGAGAAATCCGCTCATCCTGAGGCGGATAGTAGACCGAGATATCGACATCACGCAACTCAACACCAGCCCAGGCGGCCCTGACCAGAATTTCGACCTCAAAATTATAGCGCCTCGTCCAAAAGGTCAACCGCTCAAAAAGGAACAGCGGATAGGCGCGAAAGCCACTCTGACTGTCTCCAAGCTGACTGCCCGTTTGCAAACGTAACCAGAAGTTGGAAAACTTGCGCCCGAAGCGTGACGAACCGGGAATACTATCCTGGTCAAAATCACGCTTGCCGACAATCAGTGCCTCGGGATACGTACAAACCTCAGCCAGGAATTTGGGCAAATCATCCGCAGCGTGCTGTCCATCAGCGTCAAGGCAGATCATATGGCTAAAGCCATGCTCTCGCCCCCATGAAGCCGCCGTCAGCAAAGCTGCCCCCTTACCCTGATTTTCAGCGTGAACAACCAGCTCAACCGGCAGATCCCCCAGTATTTCGGCAACCGGTTCGCTACTGCCGTCATCAACAACCAGCACCTTCTTATGGTGGTTCAAAACACCTGTTACAACATGACGCAACGTTGCACCATGGTTGTAAACAGGAATCACCACCAGGATCTGCAATCGGTTATCCACCATAGCGCTTGTTGCTGACCGCAAAACGTAAAAACTGCCCGGCACTGGCCAAAAAACGCAGCCAGCTGTCAGGTGATTTCCACAGCATGGTCACATACCCCCACAATACCGGCCAACGTTGAAAATGTTTCTTGTAAAATTCAATAAACAGCTTTTCGAGGCGCTCTTTATCCATCCCGTGAGGAACAAACTGAAAATGCATACAGTCCATTTTGGGCCAGTCCTCATCAAAGGTTCCGAGTTCATGGATCTTCTCATAAATCGGTGATCCGGGGAACGGGGTAAACTTGGCGAGATTAAAATCATCGATGGGCAGCGAATAGACATACTCCATACTGCGTCTGATTGAGGCCTCACTCTCCCCGGGCAATCCCATCATCAAGAGTCCTTTGGTACGAATACCACAGGCCTTGATGGTGCGGATAGTCTCCGCCAGCAGATCCAGGTTGGCATTCTGCCGATGCTGACTGAGTAGCTGCTCATCACCACTTTCAATCCCCAGGCTGACCATCCAGCAACCGGCGGCTTTCATCAGCTGCAACAGCTCACGGTCGACGTGTTCGGCCCGAACGGCACAGTTAAAGGTCATCCCCAGCGGTTTGTCGATCATCATGCGGCAGAATTCTTCGACCCGACCACGATGAAAAGTAAACTGGTCATCATAAAAGTTGATATGGCGAATACCAAAGCGTTCTTTCAGATAGACCAGGTGGCGATACAGGTAATCGGCCGAATTGTAGCGGAAGGTACGGCGGAAGACACTGCGATCACAATAGCTGCAGCTGTAAGGACAGCCACGACTGGAGATACAGCTGCTGTTGGGCGCCTTGGGATAATTGAAAATCGGCAGTTTATAGGCATCGGGATAGCCTTCCAGTTTTTCATAAGCCGGAAAGGGCAGATCGTCAAGAACCAGGGCGTCCGTGCGGTAGCCGTTATTGACGATGGTTCCGTCACCAGCGCGCCAGACAACACCACCAATCTGCTCCGGAGATGCGCCGGCCAAGCGAGCCAGCTCCAGAGTGGTCTGCTCTCCTTCACCGATGACGGCGTAATCGATCAGTTCCGAAAACTCCAGAACCTGCTCTTTTAAAGCCGACACATGAGGGCCTCCTACGGCAACCTTGATCCCCGGCAGTTCCGCCTTGGCGATTCCCGCCATGCGCACACTGTCATGAATACTGGCCGTAGTACAACTGATCCCCAGCAACGCCGGGCGCTGGTCACGCAGCAGTTGCACAAAGCGGTCATCGGCATCTGGATGCGCATAACAATCAAGAATTCTGCTGTTAAATCCTTCCTGATCAACATATGCAGCAATACTGGCCAGCCCTAATGGGGGCATGATGTTCGCTTTGCGTGAGATATCACGACTTGCAGCATCGGCCTGATAACCGAGGGGGTGCAGCAGCAGAATATTTTTTTGGTTCAGTCCAGTCATAATATGTTCGTTCAACTTCCTTAGACGCTGGCGACCTTTGTTTCTTTTGGAAAACGGACCAGATAATCCCACATCAGACCGCGGTAACCGAAATCACGCATAACAGCGATACGCTTGAGCCCTTCGGACGGCGGGAAGACCCGGTTCTTCTGCCCAGCCCATCTTTCAACAATTCGGTTCTCCATGTGTTTGCGATCAATACCTTTAGAGAAATAGTAAACCGGTTTCAACAACGAGGTGTCGGCACTGATAATCCCTTCGGCAATAGCTTGGGGATGCAACGGTGAATCGGGGAAAATACGGATTCCTGAAAACGCAAAAACAACGGAAGCGCCCAGCTGCTCCATATTGTTCAGGCCTTCTTCAAGAGAATCACTATCTTCTCCCGGGCCGCCGAAGATGACATAATGAGCCGCCGGCAACCGTTCCGCCAGGCAGGCTTCATTGACGGCAAAGATCTCGTCGAAAGTCAGTCTTTTGTTAATACCTTTAAGAGTTTTGTCGGAAGCGGCATCAGTCCCAAGTTCCAAAGCGTAAAGCCCGGCCCTCTTCATCAACGCCAGGTTTTCACGATTCAGGCTCTGGGGGCGGAAGAAAGCCGACCAGCGAATTTGCAGATCACTGCGCAACATTTCCTCGACCAGTTCCAGGTAGTAACCTTTCGGATCGTTAAATACCGAGTCGGTAAAGAACACACTGTCGGCACCGTGCCTTCTTTTGAGCTCCCGCAGCTCGGCAACAACCTGGCGCGGATCACGCACCCGAAATTGATTTCCTTCCAGATGCGGGTAGGAACAATAGCTGCACTGGTAGGGGCAGCCCCGCTTGGTCTGCATATTGATGACGTCGCTTTCACGCTGGTAATAAGCGACCATCTCATCAACATAAACTGGTGAGGCAAACTCATGGCCGGCCAGCGGTGGCCGCCGGGGGATGATTTTCCCCGGTTGTTCGCCAGCAGTCAAGGCCGCTATCAAAGCAGGAACCGACTGTTCCCCTTCGCCAATTACCGCGTGGTCAACACCGACATAATCAGTAATCATCTCCGGCATTATTGTCAGCGCCGGCCCCCCCAGCAGAATCGGCGCACTGCTCATAGTGCGCAGGTCGGCAACCAGATCCCGGGCATTCTTCAGATACCAGCCGTCTTCGCCGCAAAAGGAATCGACATTGTCGATATTACGTAAAGTAATCGCGATAAAATCCGGCTTAAAATCACTAATGGCAGCCTGCAAAGTTGCAGTGTCCCGCCCGTGAACCAGGCAATCGTACTGCTGAACCTGGTGACCCGCAGCAATCAGTGCCCCTGATACGACGGCCATCCCTAACGGATAAACGGCATAGGGATCGGTCGCCGTATTGCAGGAGATGAAGAAAATCCTGCTCACGCACTCTCCTTTTTGAACAATCTACGCTTCCGTGGGTTGTAGCGATGGTAGGTTTCATCATCCATTTCGCGGCGAATAACCTGTTTGAACAACTCGCCCATTTTGAGTTGGTGACCACCATCGGAGTAGAAGGTATCCCAGGCGTAATAGTACATCTCCTGCAGTTTTTCCGGACTCATCTGCTTGGGCTGGAAGACGACTTTATCGGCCGTATATTTGAGCCAGTCATTGGACAGGATGCGCCCTTCCTTTTCCATCTGGGCCCGGATCGGTGAATGGGGAAACGGCGTCATAATGGTGAACTCGGCAACGTCGAGTTCAACTTCCATCAGGAAATCAACCAGACGCTTGATGTAATCCTCATCCTGATCATCGGTCCCGAGAATAATCGTTCCTTCGATACCGATACCATGGTCCTTAAGACGCTTGATGCGGTTACGGATCACATCGGAGGTATCGAAAACCGCCTGATAAACGTACCAGGCTCCAGCCTGAGCGGCGAGGTCAAGAATTTCGTCATCATCAAGAATCGGGTGGGAAACCCATTTCTTTTTCAGGGGGATCATGGCGGTAAACAGTTCTTTAAGCCACTCTTTGTCCTGCGCCAGGGAGTTGTCGACGATGAACATGCGATTGTTCTGAATCGCCTCCATCTCGGCGATGACTTTTTCTACCGGCCGGGGACGAAACTGTTTGCCACCCAGGTAACCGGTACAGCAGGGGAAACAGTTAAATTTGCAACCGCGCGAAGCATGGACCAGATCAAGCATCTGCACACCACGATAATTGTACAGGTCGCGATCAAGAATCTCACGGCGGGCGGTGCCAACCAGGTTGATATCGGGATGGTTATGCATGTAGTTATAAAGTGGCTTCAGCTGACCACGCTGGAAATCTTCAATAACCTGGCCAAAACGCCCTTCCGCCTCACCGAGGAAAACCGCATCGGCATGCTGTTGAACTTCTTCAGCATGCAGCATGGTTGAAATGCCGCCGAAGATAACAGTTTTGCCACGCTCACGGAACTCTCTGGCGATCTCAAAAGCCCGGGGCAACTGGGATGTGAGCATGGTCGATATGGCAACAAGATCACTACTGGCATCAAAATCGATCGTCTGCAGGTTCTCATCGGTAAAGTTGATCTCTACCTCCTCCGGAACGGCAGCGGCAAACACGACCGGGCCGTGCGGTGGCAGGTGAAACTCGGTCTGGCGATCCAGCTTAGGCCAGCGCGGGTAGATCAATTCCATCTTCATAAGCAGCTCGTCTCCTTCTTCCGGCACTGTTTAATTGAAGGCCGGCGATATTCTCATTATCTGCAGTTCTGACAGCAGCTGACAAGACCAGTCAGGTCAGAAACCGGTTTTCCATTCAAAGTCAGGGTCTTTTCTATCAGTTCCAGGCAACCGTATCCGGTCACATGAGGTTCCTTTTCAAGCAGCATAAACAACGCCCCGGGAACTTCACCGGAACGCTCCAGCTCAGCACAGGGCAGATCACAGATGCCGGCCAGCATCCCGGTCTGATCACTTAAACTCAGCTCTTCAAGGGCATAGCGCACCGCCGCCAAACGGTCGGGATCGTGCTGATTAATAACCAGGCTGTTCCCCCCCAGGCCGAAACGTAACGCGACTTCGCCCAGGAAACTGTTGGCCAGGGTATAAGCGAACAGGTTGGGGCTGGCAAGCTTACCGCCATCGACCAACATAGTCTCCAGGTAATCCCGATCAGTTGCCAGGCAACCGTAACGACTGGCAGCGACAATACCAATCGGCCGGGCTTCGCTGAAGGCATCTCGCTCAGCATCGCGCAGACAGAAAGCCGCTGCAGCCAGACCAAGACGGGAAAAGTCATCAAGCCGGCCAAAGCGTTTATCCGGTTCAGCAAAAATCTGTTTGCGCGTCGGAATCTCCAGGTTTCCTGCCGTCAGCGGATGACCGGCGTCCCTGTGCCCCTGTCCGGAACCCGCCGGAGTATGCCAGCCAATACCATTAATCCAGGCTTTCATTGCTCCCCCCTGTGGAGAATAACAACGGCATTGATGCCACCAAAACCGGAATTGCTGCTGAGCAGATAATCCCCCTCAAAAGCTTGTGCGCCACCACTGATCATGCCGCGAGCATCCGCTTCCGGCTGAAGGCAGCCAACCGTCCCCGGAATCCGTCGTTCCGCAAGTGCGCGCGCGGCAACGGCCAGTTCCACACCACCGGCAGCGCCAAGGCTGTGCCCCAGGCTCCCTTTGATACCATGAATCGGTGGCAGCGCATCGCCAAATACCGCGTTAAACGCAACCAGTTCCATGGCATCGTTAAATACCGTGGCCGTGGCATGAGCATTAATCGCTGCGACCTGCCCCGGAGTAATAGCCGCTTTGCTCAATGCCTGCTGGCAGGCCCGAATTAGTCCACGACCATCGCGTGCCGGTGCCGTGACATGAAAAGCATCATTTGCCACCCCCCAGCCACTGACATAGGCCAGCACCGGTTCTTGTTCACGCCGAGCCCGCTCTTCACTCATTAGCAGCAGGGCAACCCCCGCTTCGCCAAGATTAAGTCCGTTGCGCGTTGCATCGAAAGGGCGCGCGGGTTGCGGAGACATGGCCTGCAAAGCGGAAAACCCGGAGAAGACAAATTCACTGGCAATATCAGCGGCGACTACCAGTACAGCGTCTGCCATATCAGCAGCAATCATGGCCGCAGCGCGAGCGACAGCGACTGTTGACGAAGCACAGGCGGCGTTAATATTGAGCCCCTGATCTCTGATCCCCAGACGTTTCTGAACATCTTGGAGGACAGTCTCAAACACCAGCTCGGCTGCTAACGGCTGACCATATTGCTTCTGCAGCAGATCAACATCCCCTTTGGTCGAAGCCAGCAACAAGCGACAATCCTGCGGAACTCCTCCCAACTGCGGCAGCAGCATATCGAGTAACTCGGCAAACAGGGTCCGCCCTGAGCAGCCGTCGAGCCCGTCAATAAAGGCCCCGAGTTGAGAGATGTAATGACTGGCATCAAAACGTGATACCGGACCGACTCCGGTGCGACCGGCCAATAGACTCTCCCACAGGGTATCAAGATCAGCTCCAAGGGCACTGACAACAACGCTGCGGGCTAAAACAACCTTGGTCATCAGGCCAGCTCTCCATTTTGCCAACGCTCACGGAAATCGGCACAAAACGGTGGTGGCACCATCAGCACATTGTAATCACTGTCTAGCAGCATCTGTACTGAATAACCGGTGGTGGTAATCTGACCTGCTGCGTTACGCAGAATGAATTCATGATTCAGGCGTACTGCGTCACTCCAGTGCAGGATGGCTTCAATGGTAAAGGGGTCGCCAAAACGCAGCGGCAGGTGATAATCAGCATGCATCTGCTTGATCGGGGCAACGATCCCCTGCTCATACAAATCAAGATAACCCAGACCATATTTCTTACCAAGCATCACCCGTCCATCCTCAAAATAGCTCGGGTAACGACCGTGCCAGACGATTCCCAGCGGGTCAATCTCTTCGAAGCGTACTGTGCGCTCAACAGTCAAGGTCAAAGGAGGCGGTGCATCGGGCGAGGTTTTGAAATACGGTTTTCTCATTGTTCATTTCCATTATCAGTAAATAACAGGGTAAAACGTGAAACACTTCCAGTGGCAGTATTCAGATCAGCATTAACCTGTAGCCCCCCTGGTTTTGATTTATATTTGACCGTAACCGTCACCAGCACTTCCGGCAGCAGTTGACTCATGAATTTGGCCCGGTCGACAACCAGTCCGGTCAGTGACCGCTCAAGCAGTTGCTCTGCTAGCTGTTGGGCCACCAGCATCTGCAGCACAGCCGGAAATACCGGATGCTCCGGAAAATGGCCGGAAAACCCTGAAAAATTCACCGGAAACCAGTAGTCCTGCTCACCGCCGGCATCATATTTACGTACCGGACCGACTGCCGCGGCAGCTATTTCCTGACGCATTCTGTTCATGGTTCCTGTCTCGCTTCACGCAGCCAGAGAGTGAGTTTGACAGCGTGAGATCGATCATAATAAATAATTTCTTCCGGCAATCTGAAGCCGGAGTGATCGCCATAGGCATTATACTGGACACGCCAGCTTTGTTCCCCTAGGGTGCCAAACAACAGACGTAAATCACCGTGACAATCAAAAGTGAATCGAACCTGTTGCGCTCCACTATGCACAGAGATACGCTGGAGATTCTCCGCAACATTAATAGCATCGCTGTCACTGAGCTCCGGCTGCAGAAACATTCTGCGCAAACTTAAAGCGATACCGTCAGCAAACCCGGCCCGATCTTTCAACTGCGGGATAGCCCGAACCAGCTGACTGGTTTCAGCACTGACCTGAAGATCGAACAGCACCAGTCCGATTTCGTTCAAAGCCACCAGCCGAGCGCTACGCTGTTTGAGATCAAGACGTAAAAAACCTTCCAGGGGAATTTTTTTCATGCCGATTTCCAGCAAGGCCCCCTGCCGTAAGCGCCAGATATTCTGCCCCTGTAACCATTGACCAGAACGCAATTGGCCTGTGGTGAAATGGCCCTGACAGCCCGTAGGCAGCTGTTGCGATGGCAACGACGGCGCACAGGCCGTCGTTACTAGCAGGACGAACAACCACAACCACAACCACAACCAGCGCATATTACAGTCTCTTCAAGCGGATAGCCGGAATCACCAGTACGGCAGTCGGAACCGCTGCGGCAATCCCGAGTAAAACGGTGATACCGATAGAATTCATGGCCGGATGACGAGCGATAACCAGCGCTCCGAAACCGACCAGGGTCGTCAAGCCCGAAACCAGCACCGCACGGCTTGAAGCCAGATCCTCTACCTGACGACTGTGGCAGGTCATAAAAATACCGTAATCGACCCCCAGGCCGATAATCAGAATCGATGCCACGACATTAAACAAATTCATCTCCAGGCCCAGCCAGGTCATCCCGCCAAACATGAACAGCAACCCGGATAAAACCGGCAGAATCGCCAGCAGCACATCAGACAGCTTCCGGAACAACACGACCAATAACACCAGGACAACCAGCCCGGAAATACTGATAAACTGACTGAAATCAACAGCTATGGCATGGCTGAGCTGATGACCAAAACGGCTCTGCGATACCAGGGTCACCCCGGGGATCTGCTTTAATGCTTTATCCACCTGCGCAATCACTTCCGGTTGGTCGGGAATCAGTGTCAGTACCCGAGCACCATCAGTGTCCAACTGAACATAATTTTCGAGCAAAGGAGCCAATCCCCACGATGCTAAAGTGTCCAGCGTCAGCACCTGAGGTTCGTGCTGCAACCGCGCAAAAAATGGTGTAAACGCCTGGGAAGAAAAGCCATATTTCCTCCCGGCATCCTCGAGTAGGGTTTGCGCAAGCCCTTGTTCCTGGCTCCAGTAAGCCTGCCATTGCTCAGCATTTTGCCGCTGCGTCCGGGCCGATAACAATAACGGGGTCAGCCCGACACTGGCCTTGTCCAGGTGCTGATCTCTCAGAATCTGCCAGACCTGTTCACTGTGTTGTAATGCGGTTTCAAGATCCCGTGCGGCAGCAAAAATCATGGCTCGTCCACGCATGTTACCCCAGTGATCAGCCAACGCCTGTTCTGCCTGACTGAGCTCAGGAGGGACATAACTCAGCCGTTTTAACTCGCCGTTAATACTAAGATTCTGGGCCTGAATGGCACTAAAAGCCATAACTATCAGCCACCCGCCGAGGACCAACCAGCGTAATCTGGGACGACGCTCAAACAAATGGCGGCGAAAGCGCTGTGGCTGCCAACCGGTCGGCTCATTTTTACCGATAAAGTGCGGTAATACCAGCAACGCCAGAATCAGCGCGGCAACAATTCCGCCAACTGCGAATACTGCTAACTGCCGCTGTCCCGGTAATTCCGAGCGCAACAGAACGGCAAAAGCAACCAGAGTTGTCAAACCACCAAACAGAACCGGCCTGGATAGGGCAACCAACAGTTCCTTGCGCGACCCGCTGCCATGCCGCAAGGCAAAATAGACGTGCAAACCGTAGTCGATGGTGATCCCCAGCAACACCGCGCCAAAGCCGATGGTAATGCCTGACAACGGCGTATAAAACAGTGCTGTGACCAGCAAACCGACCACCATACTGACAAAGGGGAGCAGAAAAACAGCCAAAGCCTGCCAGCGGCGCAAAAAAATCACAAAAATCAGCAGCAAGCCTAGCCCTGACACCAACAGGACCCGGTTCATATCGGACTTGATGATCTGTGTATTTGCCAGCGTATAAGGGTGACCGCTTAACAGGGTCGCAGAAATCCCTTGGGGTAATCCCGCCCTGGCCAAGCGAAAACCATCAAGTAATTGTTTGCTGCCATCCGGATCGGTAATGACGATATCCGTATCCGCCAGAATCAACGTGCTCCGGCGATCCTCACTTAAAAAACTGCCCTGCTCAATACGCACCCCGGGCAACGGGTTAATATACATCAGCTTCTGCAGCGCCAGTCCATTCAGCCCAAGCGGATCAGACTGGATCTGCTGTTTCATTGCGATCCCCTGGGGTTGCATCAACATGGCCAGATTTTCAGCCATCTGCCGATCGACCTGCCCAGGGGTCAGCTTTTCTGCAACCAGCGCCAGATCTGACTCATCGGCCAATACCGGCAGGTAGACTGGCAGTTGCTGCAACAACTGAAAATTCTGGAGATTACCCGGCCCGCTCTGAACGTTTTTAAACAGTTCTTTGGGCAGCAGTAAACTCAAACGCTGGGTACCGCTGATCAGCTGTTTTTCACTGACACCATCTGCGGCCTGAAGCAAAATAACCAGCTTGCGTGCAAAAGGGGTTTTCTGCAGCAGGTCAAAATCACGTTTTACCTGCAGATTACCGTCAGGCAGCATGGCAACAATACTGTCTGCCACCGGGACTCTCGCCAGATATCCTGCGGCCGCCAGAACAATCAGTAAACAGCCCAATACCAGCCAACCACGCCGTGACTCAAGGGCCTGATAACAAACCGCGATAAATTTCATCAAAAGACCGGTGCGCTAAAAACAGCTTCGGGCAGTGTGCCGTTAATTACAACATTGATAAACTTGAGCACAGTGCTGTCGCCGCTTTGCTCAGCGAGAACAACCTGCTCAACATAACTGCGATCCGTAGAGAAGGTGACCTCCAGATGGTTGATAAAGCCCGCTTCCCCCTGATCACGCGGTGTCAACTGCAGACTTAAGGGAACTTCACTTGTCAGTTCCATGCGGTAATGAGCGTCCAGCCAGTCAAGGTCAACCCTGGCCCAAGCCAGCAGTTGCTGGGCAACCATCCCCATAACCGGATCCCGATCAACGGAATAATTTTCGACCGTTTGACTCAGACTGTTCCAGCGTTCTCCCTGCTGCCCGCGCAAGACAAACCCGGACGCTATCGGAGTGAGCAGTTCCCAGCGCAAATTATCCGGTTTGCGATAAGCAAAGCGTCCTTTGGACACCAGCGTTTCAGACATTATCGACAGATTTTTTTCCTGGACAAAATCACTGAGCAGGGTCTCGGTGTGACCGGCAGCAATCTTTATCTCGGCAAAAATATCATTCAGCTCTGCGGCCCAAAGGGGAGTAATCCACCCTCCACACAGGGTTATCAACAGAGTTATCCACAAAAATCGTTTAATCATTATGTTTACGCTTTTCTTAATCTGCAAACTTTAAACTATCAACCTTCCTGGACCCAGACCTTGATCTCCCCGGAGGCGAGCAACTCGCCTTCACACCAGACTTCCCCTTCCGCAACAGCAAAATCGTCCAGGATTGTTACCGTCCGGGTCTTGATCCGGAGCAATTTTCCGGCATTTACAGCGCCTGAGCATTCAATCTTCTTCACCCCGACCAGCAGCCCCCGCCGCACCCCCAAGCCAGCGAGCCGATCCGAATAACCGCGGAAGACAGCATACCCCTGGGCGATCAGTTCGACCAGAGCGACGGGATCAAGAAAGCCCTCGGAACTGACCAGAGGATGATCCCCGGCAATAACCGTCTCAACGACACCACTCGTCTCATCACAAGCGAGCAACTGCTCGACCAGCCGCATGGGCTGGCGATGAGGCACAAGTTGTGCGGCGTCCATGGGTAAAGACAGGGGGGACATTACTCGCTCCAGTAAGAACTCAGATCATCAAAAATCTGGCTGGAAAACAGCAGTTTCCGGAACCGGACCAGATCCTCATGAAAAATCCGGCTGTTATCGTAAACGCTGAACTCCTGGTTGAGCAGTTCATAAATTTTTGCCGTACCACGGCCAAGGCGATCTGCGTGACCAAATGACAGGGCCTGCAGATCAGCAAGAATTTCAAGGGTAACAATGTGTTTGGCATTACTGACCGACTTGAACGCCTTGCGAGCCGCAACGGTTCCCATGCTGACAACATCCTGATTGGAAGCGTTACAGCTGATGGAGTTAGTGCTCACCGGGTTGGCCAGCTGGCGGTTTTCAGCCGTGGTTGAGGTGGCCAGATACTGAGCACCCATGAAGCCCATGGTCAGTCCCAGGGTTCCGGGGATCAGGAATTCAGGCAGTCCTTCATTCAGATTACGATCAAGGTATTTATTGGTCCGCCGTTCCGACAGCGTACACAGAGTCGCCAGCGCAACGCAGAGCATATCCATGGTAAAACCGATACTCTGCCCATGGAAATTCCCCCCGTGGATAATCTTCTTTTTCTCCGGAATAATGATCGGATTATCGTTGGACGAATTGGCTTCCGTTTCAACCACCCGCACCGCTTCTTCAATCGCTTCAGCAACCGGCGCCAGGATCTGGGGCGTACAACGCACCGAATAGACATCCTGAACATTGATGGAGGTTTCAAACACCGGACCGTCGGCCGTCTTCTGCTGACGAATCAGGTCATGCATCTCCGAGCGCAGTGTGATATTGCCGGAGCCTTCATACAGTTTGCGGATGGTATCCGCGACCAGCAACTGTCCACGGTGGGGTTTGACCAGATGCAGATCTTCATCAAAGGCATCGTCGATACCACCGAAGATCTCAATGGCAAAAGCCCCGGTCACGCAGCTGATGTTAAGCAGTTTCCTGGCACCGAAAATGGCGAAGGCAGCTAATGCCGTCATAGCGCTGGTGCCATTCATCAGCGCGATCCCTTCTTTGAATTTCAACGCCAGCGGGGATCGCCCCAACTGCTGGTAAACCTCACCGGCCGGTCGCAGTTCCCCTTGATAATAAACCTGCCCTTCGCCAATCACCGCCAGGGCCAGATGCGCCAGATGGATCAGGTCACCAGAGGCTCCAACTGAACCACACTCCGGAATGTAGGCCGCAACCCGCTCGTTGATCAGCCACTGCATATGCTCCAGAAGCTCAACCCGGACACCGCTGTAACCTTTGACCAAGGTATTCAGACGCACTGCCATTACCGCTATGGCAATATAATCTTTGAGGGGATCTCCGAGTCCGGCCGCGTGACTGCGAATCAGGTTGACCTGCAGCTCTTCAATCTGCTCGTCATCGATAATTTTGTTGCACATCGGCCCGAAGGAGGTGTTGACCCCGTAAATAACCCGCTTGGCAGCAACTTCCTGCTCTAGGAAGGAACGGCTGTCCTGACAGCGTTTTACCGCTTCTGGATCAAGAGCAACCTGCTTATCACCAATACCGATAGCAACAATATCTGTGGCAGTCAGATCATAACCATTAAGAAAAACTGTGGGACGTGTATCCATTTTAGCTGCTTTCCTTTGCAAGGGCCAGAAGGCTGTCAGGCGTTATGAATCGGCAATATAGACCCATCATAATGTTTTGCGATAGATCCATGTAATGACCGACAGCCTCCTATTAGCGATAATCAAAAAAAGTGACCGGTTTGCGTTTATCAGGCTGAATGATGCGGGCCTGAATTTCTTCCGGAGTAACCAGCACGACTTCCGGCTTGACGCGTGTCTTGGCGGCGATAACTGCAGCGACCTGCTCAGCGTTAAGATCACCACTGGAGCCAACGACGACTCTCAAACGATCAGACAAATCAAATTCACGATAAACTTCCAGATAGTGCCCCTGCACCCCCGGCAAGGTCATCAGAGCGCTGCCAATCGCCGCAGGAAACAGAGTCGTCCCACGACACTTAAGCATATGAGCCCGACGGCCAAGGATCGGTCCGAGCCGCGGCGTATTACGCCCACAGGAGCAGGGTTCACTATGCAGTGTCGCAATATCACCGGTCCGATAACGCAACAGCGGTGTCCCCTCTATGCCAAGGGGGGTGGCCACAACTTCGCCGGCTTCACCCACCGCGACAGCCTTCCCCTGCTCATCAACAATTTCAATGACAATCAGCTCAGGCGGCAGGTGGCCACCGCGACCGGCAGAGCAGTCACAAAACGAGGTAGCCATTTCGGTACTGGCGTAGGTTCCGTAAATGCCCGCTCCCCAGCTGGCAGCCAATTTCTGTCCCAAGGGAGACAGGCTCAAATCTGCATTGCGCACCGGTTCACCGATACAGACAATTTTTTCAACGCCAAAGGACAACAGGTTGTCGCCATGTTTTTCCAGCATGCGCCCTAGAGCGAGAAACAGACTGGGAACACCGACCAGAACATTGGGACGATAGCGCCGCACAAATTCAGCGACCAGCATCAGCTGACCAGAACCACTGCGAATGACCGTCGCGCCAATTTTACGCAAGCCCAGAAAATAGGCCAAACCGGCCATAAAGGCACGGTCCAGAGCGGCACCGATCATCACCCGATCGTGACGGGAAATACCGGCCAGACTAAAGGCCTGAAATTCATTGGTGGTCAAGCGCTGTAAATCTTTTTCCGTCTGCCAGAACGCAACCGGTTCACCTGTCGTTCCTGAAGTTTGGCACACATCGACGACCAGCTCCTCGGGGACAGCGAGAAACTGATCATTAGCCAGGGTCAAATCCTGTTTGCTGGTCAGCGGCAAACACGCCAGATCGGAAAGACTCTGCAGATCTTCCGTGCCAAACCCGATTCCCGCCAACCTGGATTGATAAAATGGTGATGCCTGCGCAATAAACGCAATATGTTCTTTAAGTAACTTGAACTGCGCAGCATTGATCGTTGTCAGTTCAGCATAGGGATCTATCATCACCTTAACCTTTTATAGTGCCGTCATCGGCACGCATCTCTTCAAGCGCTTCTGCCATGCGTTGTTTGACCAGTTTGCGCAGCTGTACATGGCCGCTGTCACCGGAAAAGGACCTGCTATCCACGGCATCAAGAGCCCGCAAGGTCACCCGGCAGGGCCGTAACCCTTTGCGGCCTGGGGGTAACAGCTGATCAGTGCCCTGGATGCACAGGGGAATGACCGGCACTCCTGCATCAATGGCCACCTTGAAGCCGCCAGAATAAAAACGCTGTAATCGCCCATCGCGACTGCGATGTCCTTCGGGGAAAAACAGAACCGCCCCCCCCTGCTTAAAAGCCTTCTGACTGTCGCATGACACCTGATCCCAGCTGTTGCTTTCGACATCCAGATAGCGGGCCAACAGCATGAACTGGCGATACCAGAACATGCGAAACGGCCAGGATCGCACCGCAAAGGTAATATCATAGACGGGCAGCAAGGCCATGCAGTAGGTGTCGAAAAACGACAGGTGATTAACGACAAACAGGCATGGTTTCCCGCGGGACAGATGCGTCATGTTTTCACGCCGAAACCGTACAAACGGTGACATCAGCAGCAACCAGCCACGTCCGTAAAGCCAGATGATCCAGCGCATGGTCCGGTCTGCCGGCATTTGCAGCCCAAAACAGCCAACCACATAGGCCACGGGAAACAGAACAATGCCGATGCAGGTCCAGACCACCATCAGGGGATAACACCAGAGATTCATCACTATTGTCAGTCCCGCCATCAGCGCCACCAGAACTCCTCTCTGACTACGGGCATTGCTCGCCAATTCCATAACCGGTAGAATCAGTTGTTCTGTTCTGCAATTTTATTCAGAACAAAGCTGTGGATATCCCCCAGGGTACGAATTGAACGCACCGATTCTTCTTCGCGAATCTTAAAATTGAAGGCCCCTTCAAGAACGATAACCATATCGACCGTATCAAGGCTATCGAGGCCAAGATCTTCATAAATATTGGCTTCCGGCGTCATATCTTCACGATCGAGTTCAAATTCCTCGGCGAGGCTCGAATCGATCAACTCAATTACTTCCTGTTCAGTCATTGTCATAACTCCTTATGATGAGGGAGCAATTGATGCCTCCCATTGCAAAATTATTTTTCAGCACCAGGCGCGGTTTAAATTTCTGATTGCGATCCAGAATGGTAATTCCCCGACAGGCGTCATCAATATGGGCCAGGTTGCGGGTACCGACCACTTCCCCATTCTGCATCATGGCCAGCGTTGCAGCCAGCTCGATAGCGCCGCTGGCGGCCATGGTATGCCCCAGGTGCCCTTTTAAACTGCTGACCGGAACTTTATCACCAACCAGCCTCCTGATCGCTTCGGCCTCGGCCACATCCCCCTGGCGGGTTCCCGTTGCGTGAGCGTTAATATAGTCCAGCTCAGTCGCTTCAATCCCAGCATCGGCAATGGCCTGTTGCATGCACTCGTACATCGCTCCAACATCCGGATTGGCAATACTTGACGTATCTGATGTTGTGGCAAACCCGACAATTTCGGCCAGAATCCGTGCTCCACGAGCCTGGGCCTGCTGCTTATTTTCGAGCAGCAGGATACCGCTCCCTTCACCGCAGACAATGCCATCGCGATCCTGGTCGAAGGGGCGCGGCGTGTCCTGCGGATGATCATTGTAACCGGTGGAAGCCGCATTCATGACATCAAATGTCCCGGTCGTCAACGGGTGCAATTCATCAGCGCCACCGCACAGCATAACATCCTGACGGCCGAAGGCGATCTGCTCATAGGCATAGCCGATGGCCTGGCAGCTGGTCGCACAGGCCGCAGAGGGAGCAAAAACCCGTCCGGTAATACCGAGGGACTGGGCAACATTAGCCGCGCAGGAGTGCCCCATAATCTGGAAAAAGAGGCCGGATTTCATGCGTTCCAAGCTGTAGTCACGAAAATAGTCAGCAAAAAAAGCCTCGGTTGTGGCGGTACTACCGAGAGTTGAGCCAATCATGACGCCGGTCCGCCCCGATGCCAGTTCGGCTTCGGGGAACCCCGCCATAGCCAAAGCCTGCTGACTGGCCAGATAGGCAAAAATAGACATGTTTGACATGGAACGCCGGATTTTACGTGGGATCAGCTTAGGATCAATATCGGCCACCTTGCATGCCAATTGAGAACGTAAGCCACCGACCTTGGTCAGTTCCTCAGCATAGCTCACACCACTTTTACCCGCCAGCAGCGCAGCATACAAATCATCCATATGATGTCCGAGCGGGGTAACGACACCTGCTCCGGTAATAACCACAGAACCTAACGACATAGGCGTACCTCTTTCAGCAATAAATCATGACCGACCAGCGCACCAACAGTCAGATAGGCGGCGACAACGCCCCCGAGAAAGCCCGGCGCGGCCGTCCCCTGTCCCGACAGCCACAATCCGGGAATCCGGGTCTGAGCCTGAGGATTATACTGGCCAATATAATGGCCGGTTCCATAAATAGCCCCCTCTGGGGCCACTGAATAATCGCGTAAAGTCAATGGCGTTGCCAGTGAAACAGCCTCCACACCGGTCAGTTCGGGGCAATGAAGCCTTATACTTTCAAGCAGCGCTGCGCTGACCCGTTGTTTATGCTCTGCATAGCCCGGGTTACGCCGATGGCCCGCAGCAAAGTGATCGACCTCGGAAAACGCTGCCGGAACAATCGCCACCAGCGATCCTTCCCCTGGCGCAGTTTTGGTCAAGGTCAGATAGATACTTCGGGTCCCTAAGTCTTGTCCTCCTAAGGGCGTAAACAGACCGGGCTGCGGCTGCAGAAACAGGTTGCGCCCGTTTAATAACTCACTGCCCCCCTTAACGGTAGCGAACAACAGATAGGCGGAGGACGTCTGTCTGAGATTAGCCAGCCGCTTGCGATACACAGGTCTTACCGAACCTGACGGTAACAAGGCAGGAACCGTTGCCGGATTACAGGTGACAACAATCTCCTTCCCCGGTAACTGTTGTCCATCAGCTAAAGTCGCACCGGTCACGCCCCGGCTATCAACACCAACTGCAGTAACCGCCTGGCCACACAGTATTTCAACTCCGACACTCTCCAGCAAGCGCAACAAAGCACTCACCAGGGCTCGTCCGCCCCCCCGAATTCCATGCACCGAATGATAATAGGACCCGGCGACCTGCATATTGAGCGCCACAGGTGCCTGTTCAGCAGGAACCCCATACAGCAAACTGTGCATACTGAACAACGACTGCAGTTCTGGGCAACGCTCGAACTGGCGCAACTGATCAGCCAGGCTTTGCCCGTGCACCAGTGGAGCTGAAAAAGCCCCAAGCGGCACATCGGCAGCCAGATAGGGGAAATTGTTCCAGCCCTTCTCCAGCCCCTTCAGGTAAGCTGAAATTTCAGCGTCCAGCTGCGGAAAGCGCTGCCTGAGCACAGATTCAATTGCCCGGTAACCTACCGGCAGGGTCAGCGTTTCTCCGCTGTTCATGAAACGCACAGAGTCAAATCCGTCTGCGGCGTACGGAACCAGCTCTATTTCATTGGCCAGCCCAATATGGCGCAGCAGAGGAGCGAAACCGCCACCTTCACCCAGCCCCCCGGCATAGTGGAACCCGGTATCAAAATAATGGCCGTTGCGTGAAAAACCACGCAACACCGGCGCGGGCACAGGATGTTGTTCGACCACAACCACCCGCCGTCCCTGGCGTGCCAACAGTAGCGCGCAAGTCAGACCGGACAGTCCGGCGCCGATAACAATTGTGTCGTAATGCATAAAGTTATTAGCCGAACGCCAGAACCAGCGCCGAGTTGGTACCTCCAAAGCCTGCTGAATTGCACAACACCCTGGTTGGTGCCTGGGAGATGGTTTCACGGATAATATTCAGCCCGGCAGTTTCCTCAGCCGGCTTTGCAAAATTCAGATTGGGAGCAATAAAACCTTCCTGCGCCATAATTGTCGAGTAAACAACCTGTGAAGCGCCTGACATCCACAGCTCGTGACCGGTCATCGACTTCAATGATGAAATCGGCGGGGTATTGGTCCCGAACACCTTGCGGATATTCGCCGCTTCGGCAGCGTCACCGGCAGGGGTGGAGGTTGCATGAGCACAGAGGTAATCTATTTCGCCAGCCGCCATACCGCTTTGTGCGAGAGCCATGATCATCGCACGACACAAGCCATCTTCACTGGGGACCGACAGCTGCTCGCCATCTGAAGAGAAACCATAACCGACCAGCTCGCCAAGGATTTTCGCCCCGCGTTGTTCGGCAAGATCGTAGCGTTCCAGAATGACCGTCGCCGCACCACCACTGGGCACCAGCCCATCGCGGTCGGCGTCAAAGGGGCGACATGCCGCAGTCGGATTATCAAGGCGCATGGAGAAGGCGCCCAAACCGTCAAAACTGCACATCGACTGCCAGTTCAACTCCTGAGCACCGCCGCAGATCATCCGTTCCTGACGGCCCATCCGAATCAGGTCTGCAGCCTGACCAAGGGCATGACCGCCGCTGGAACAGGCGGAACTAAGACTCCAGCACGCCCCTCTGGTTTTCAGCAGAGTGTTCAGGTTCATGGTCACCGAGGAGGTCATGGAGCGAAAAATCTGACCACTGCCGATGGCCTTGGTTTCCTTGCGCTCACGCAGGATATCGACCTGCTCGATCGCAGCCAGACAACTTGAATCACAGCCATAAAGCAACCCGGTCTGGTCATTTTCGATGGCAGCGCCATCCAGGCCCGCCATAGCCAAGGCATCCTGCGCCGTTTTATAAGTCCAGACAGCAAAGTCTGGCATGCTTTTGCGCTGTTTTCGCGATAGTACCGACAGATCAAAGTCACGGATCTGGCCCGTCAACGGGCTACGGAAACCAAGTTCGACCCGCTGTGGATCAAGCACAATGCCCGACCGTCCCTCTCTAAGAGAAGTCCCAACACTTTGAATATCATTCCCCAGACAGGAAACTATGCCGATTCCAGTAATAGCGACTCTATACAAATTCTCAACCCTTTGAGGCAGTAGTGGACTACTTTTCATAGTCACCAAGACACGCAGCAAGATCTTTAAACAACCTGATCGTAGAGTATTCAGGCAGTCCTTGCGCCTTTGCGTCTTCGCGGTTAACGACTCTTGCTAGATATGAGCTCCACCATTGACCGCAAACACCTGGCCGGTAATATAACTGGCCCGTTCGGAGCATAAAAAGCCAACCAAGCCTGAAACTTCCTCGGGCAGGCCAACCCGGCCCAGAGGAATCATTGGCAGGATCTGTTCCATCGGCAGGTCGGCGGTCATTTCCGTGGCAATAAAACCGGGAGACACGGCATTGACCAGAATTTTACGCCGTCCGACTTCCGCTGCCAGAGAACGCGTTGCCCCGATCAATCCTGCTTTAGCTGCCGAGTAATTGACCTGCCCCGCCATACCGGTTTCTCCAGAGGTCGACACGATATTGATGATCCGCCCTTTACGCTTTTTCAGCATGCGCGCCAGCACCGGTCGCGTCACATGGAAAAAACCACCAAGGTGGACACTCAAGACATCATCCCAGTCCTTTTCACTCATCAACGCCAGAATCCCATCACGTGCAAACCCGGCATTATTAACCAGCACATAGGGGGTATCCTGCTCAAGCAATGGTTCAAGTGCTGCTTCAACAGCTCCAATGTCAGCAACGTCAAAAGGCACCAGTGTCGTACTGCCACCTGCTGCTGTTATTTCAGCGGCTATGGTCTCGGCCGCCGCATGGTCACTGCGGTAGTTCAACCAGATATGAAAACCGTCCTGTGCCAGTTCACGGGCAATTGCGGCTCCAATTCCCTTGCTGGCTCCAGTCACTAGTGCAATAGGTTTGTCCTGCATGTGCTTATCAACTTTCCTGCGGTCAGAAATTCAATATAACTTAACGTACGGCAGCAACCTTACCACTAGCGTCAAAATCAACGCCAAGAGTCCGGTAACGATTGGCCCAGTAAATCCAGGTGGCGGAGTCCAAAGAAGGAGTTTTGTGGGCCGCCGGATAGCCTAAGGCTGCCAGAATTCCAGCTTTTGTCATTCCGACATAAGCTTTCCCTTCTTTCATTCCCTTTTGATCAAGTTTTGATAATTTGCTGAAAGAGACTGGCTGAGCAGAGGTTATCAACTCAATGTATTCATCGGTCCCCATACCCATCCGCTTGCTATGGCATTCAAAACGAATACGCATTCCGTCAGCACCATAGGTAAACTCAAACCCTTTACGATTCTTCTTGTCTATGGTAATTGCGCTACCCGCCGGTACAATGACATGCCCCGCGCCGGGATCGGTATAATTGGCGTAGCTGGCATTAGCAAGCCGCCCTTCTTTAACCTGAGCATGAATATTATATTTTGTGTAACGAACATCCGCTGCCATTGCAGCAGCACTGGTCCCCAAAAGAAATACTGCAACGAAACAAAAAGCCTTCACCCATGTTTTCATATTTCCCCCTTTATATGTGGGCACGCCATCGATCCGAAAATGAGCTATAGTAAGGACTTGCGTCCAGATGATCAAGGAATTTTCCCGCCTCTTCGCAACTGACTGACGAAAGAGGCCTCTCCCTTGTAAAATTTCCATAGTCCCCCAGACATTTCCACCCCTTTTCAGGGGTATTTCACAGATTGAACTCTGCCCAGATTGGGCAATGGTCCGATGGTTTTTCCATAGCGCGCAGAGTGTAGTCAATTCCGGTACCGACACACCGGGCGTTCAATGCTTCTGTTGCCAAAATCAGGTCGATCCGCAGTCCACGTTTTGGTTCCTGTTCGAACCCTTTTGAACGATAGTCAAACCAGCTGAAGCTGTCATTCCGGTCAGGATTAGCGTTGCGGTAGGTATCAACCAGCCCCCACCCCAGCAATTTTTCCAGCCATTCACGCTCCTCGGGTAAAAAGCTGCATTTGCCAGCCTTTAACCAGCGCTTGCGATTTTCTTCTCCGATACCGATATCACTGTCCTGGGGAGAAATATTCATATCACCCATGACGATGACAAGGTCCTCTGGGCTTGCCTGAGTTTCCAGGTAGCTCTGCAGGTTTGCATAAAAATTCATTTTATTAGGAAACTTTTCCGGATGATTGCGGCTTTCACCCTGGGGAAAGTAGCCATTTAAAACCCGTAGCAGCCGCCCATCGGGAAGCTTATGAGTCGTGATCAGCATGCGGCGCTGATGATTTTCCGCCTCTCCCGGAAATCCTTTTTCAACACAGACAGGTGCCTGCCTGGAAAAGGTCGCTACCCCATAGTGCGCTTTCTGACCATGATGAATCATGTGATAGCCCAGCTCTGCCAACCCTTCATGAGGAAATTCACTATCGTGGACCTTGATTTCCTGCAGACCGATAATATCCGGAGAATGTTGTTCAACCAGGGCCTCAAGTTGATGAAACCTGGCACGGATGCCGTTGATATTAAATGACACGATTTTCACTGATAGATCCTTTTCGGGGAATTAAAGCAACCTGCCTAGCGACACAAAAAACCGATGATCTCGGCCATAAAATCATTGCCATAACGCTGCAACTTGGTCTGTCCGACCCCGTTTATCTGAAGCATGGCATCCTTGTCCGTTGGTAAAGTTGCTGCCATTTCAGCCAGGGTCGCATCACCAAAGACAACGTAAGGCGGCACACCATCACGGTCGGCAATCTCTTTGCGCAGAACCCGGAGCTGATTGAACAGAGCCATATCATATTCAAGTCCAACGATTTTCCGCTCCACTTTCTTTTTCCGTTCCGGCTTGTTTCTTGGCAAGGTCAATTCAAGGGATACTTCACCGCGTAACAGGGGGCGCGCCGTTTCCGTCAACTTCAATACCGAGTAATTGGCGATATCCTGTTCCAGGTAGCCATAATGGATCAACTGACGGATCAGGTGGCTCCAGTGATCATTGCTCTTATCCCGGCCGATACCATAGGTAGACAAACGGTCATGGCGTAAATCGAGGAGTCGCTGACTTTTCGACCCACGTAACACCTCAACAACATGTCCGATCCCAAACCGCTGCTCGACACGAAACACACAGGATAAAGCTTTACGGGCATCCTCCGTGGCATCATAGCGCTCTGGCGGATTCTGACAGGTGTCGCAGTTACCGCAATCCGTATCTAATAACTCGCCAAAGTAGCCAAGCAATGCGCGCCGTCGGCAAATGCCCGCTTCAGCAAAAGCCACCATGGCATTGAGTTTATGAATTTCAATGCGATTTTGCTCAGGGTTGCCTCCGCGCTCAATCAGGCCGCGACTGATGGCAATATCCCCGTAGCCAAACAGCAGCAATGCTTCTGCCGGCAGACCATCGCGCCCGGCCCGACCCGTTTCCTGATAATAGCTCTCAATATTGCGGGGCAGGTCATAGTGAACCACAAAGCGGACGTTTGGCTTATCAATCCCCATACCAAAGGCGACAGTTGCGACAACCACCTCAATATTATCGCGCAGAAACTCTTCCTGAACCCGCTTACGCTCAAGCCCGGCCAAACCCGCATGGTAGGAAGCGGCTCGATAGCCGTCTTCACACAGCTTTTCAGCAACTTCCTCGACCCGTTTGCGGCTCAGACAGTAGACAATACCAGCTTCACTGTGATGCTGGTCCAGAAACGCCGACAGTTGCTGATAGGGCTTACTCTTATCGAGGACGGAGTAACGAATATTGGGGCGATCAAAACCGGCAACAACCTGGTAAGCATCACGCAACCTCAACTGCTGTACAATATCGTTTCGGGTCTGCTTTTCCGCGGTCGCAGTTAAGGCGATCATGGGAATAGCAGGAAAGAGATCGCGCAAGCGCCCCAATTCAACATATTCCGGTCGAAAATCATGCCCCCAATGGGAGACGCAATGGGCCTCATCAATGGCAAATAAAGCAATGTCTATCGATTCCAGGCGAGCTAGAAATTCACTGCTCAGCAAGCGTTCCGGGGCAATATACAGGAGGTCGAGCTCACCTGCGTGCAGCTTGGCCAGCACCCGACGTGCTTCATCAGCACTCAACGTCGAGTTGTAGCAGGCTGCGGCGACCCCGTTAGCCTGCAGACTATCGACCTGATCTTTCATCAATGAAATCAGCGGCGAAACAACAATCGCGATTCCCGGGCGGTGCAGTGCCGGCACCTGGTAACACAGTGATTTACCACCGCCGGTCGGCATTAGCACAAAGCAATCCTGCCCGTCTATCAGCGCCTCGATGATCTCTTCCTGATAGGGACGGTATGTCTGGTAACCAAAAACCGTCTGCAGGGTTTGCTGAATGGTCGCGCCGCGCTCAATTATTTCAAAATCTTCTATATTCATAGCTTAATAAGGGTAATAACCAGGGTCCGTTTGACGGTTTTTGATCAGCTGTCGTGTTTTTTCATCTTCTACTACCAATGCCGCCGCATCAACGCCACTGGCATCAATAGCAATCCGCTGCTTGCTGTGGTAGACCGGTAATTTTTCAAGACGGTTGATCACACGCCACCAGCAACTCTCAAGGGAAACAGGATTGATATCATCATCAACAATAATGATCAACCGGGCATGCTGTAATGGGCCACTTTGCCACAGGGAGTGAATCAGCTGCCTGACCTTGACCAAGCGGGGCTGACTTACGGCAATAATTGAAACCCCATGAAAAATCGTTGTCAGGGGCATAACCATATGACTTATGTCACTGTATTGCTGCTTCAGGAGTTGCCTGATCAGTATTTCATTAGCAGCAGCAAGCCAGATATTTTCACTAGGAGGCGGACCTACTACCGTAAAGGGTATAATCGCATTATTGCGGTGTTGAATTGAAGTGACCCGCATCAGGGGACAATCGTGGCGCGAGGCATAAGTTCCTGTATGGTTTCCAAACGGCCCTTCATTGCAAATTTCTCCAGGTGATATATAGCCACTGATAACCAGTTCAGCGCTGTCAGGAACCAATAAACGACTATCCTGAAGTTTCATTTGAGGAAAATCCTCATTGAAAAACTTTCGACAAAACGCTAAATCATCAACCTCAGCAGGAAGTGGGGCCGCAGCGGCCCACATCAACACGGGATCACAACCCAGCACCAGACACACAGGCAGGGTCGTTCCCTGTTCACCTGCAGCCATTAAATGAGCATAAGCATCAGATGATTTGGAAAAATTTATTGCCAGCGTCTTGTCATCAATACGCTGAACACGGTACAGCCCGAAATTATGCCTTCCGCTGACAGGATCGTTCGTAATCGTCAGTGCCAGGGTGAAGTATGGCTTCCCCTCTTCAGGCCAGCATTTAAGGGCAGGAAGATCTGACAGGCGACATGACCCGTTAAGGGGATAAATCTGATCTTGCACTGACGGCAACGTTGGTGTTGGCCGATCGGCCTTTGGCTCCGCAGCACCATGACCACCCAGATACGCCTGAACCTTCTGTTCAAAGTTCGCCAGCGAAGTAGTTCTGAGAATTGCGGCCATCCGTGTCTCGGATGCAAACATGTTTGTAACAACAGGAAAATTTCCCGGTACCGGGCGATCAAACAATAGAGCGTTACTATGTTCGCTTCGGGCAAATTCACGGCGGCTGATAGCTGCCAGTTCAAGGTCGGTCGCTACCGAAGCGCTAACCCTTATCAACTCCCCCTGCTTATCACATATGGTCAGAAAATCGGATAGATTCATGCCCTTATCTTAATCGATTTTAGCCCAATAAAAAAGCCCTCCAAAAATAAATGGAGGGCTTGATAAAGCTGTATTAGAACTGGCCTACAAACCAGCGAGTTTGGCCAGCTGCATCAGGGTTCCCGGAACAATCCCCAGGTAAAGAACGCCGACCAGAGAAATGATAATGGAGAGGACTGTCGGCATGTTCAGTTTAACCCAGGCAAAATCTTCCTGTGGGTCTTTAAAATACATTTGCACCATAATCCGCAGATAGTAGTACAAAGACACAGCGGAATTTAATACGCCCAGAACTGCAAGCCATACGTAACCAGCCTTAATGGCCCCGGCAAAGATGTAGAACTTGCCGGTAAAGCCTGCAGTTGGCGGTAACCCCATCAGCGAGAACAGGAAAATACAAAGCGCAATTCCGAGAAACGGCTTTTTGTAGCCAAGACCGGCGATACCATCAAGAGTCAGGTTTTCCTCACCCTTTTTACCAAGCAGAACCAGTACTGCAAAAGCACCGACATTCATGAAGGTGTACACCAGCATATAGAACATGATGGCCGACAATCCAACCGTATTCCAGGCGACCAGGCCAACAAGAGCATAGCCAGCATGGGAGATAGACGAATAAGCCAGCAGACGCTTGAGATCTTTCTGAGACAGAGCAATAAAGTTGCCAAAGATCATGGTCAGGACAGCCAGCAGCCAGAACAACGCGGTCAACTCACCTTCCATACTGTCAAGCCCGATGATAGCAACACGAATAAATGCGGCAAATGCAGCGGCCTTAGGACCTGCACTCATAAACCCGGTAATCGGTGTTGGCGCGCCCTGGTAGACATCGGGTGTCCACATATGGAAGGGCGCTGCGGCAACCTTAAACAGGAAACCAACCAGCAGGAGCAAGCCACCAGCAATGAACATGGTGTTCGTGGCAGCTTCCGGATTCATTTTCACATAATCGGCAATGCCCTGAATCTTGGTTGTCCCGGTAACACCATAGAGTAGCGCGACGCCGTAGAGGAGAAAACCCGTAGAGAATGCTCCCAGGAAAAAGTACTTCAGCCCTGCCTCATTGCTGCTCACCTTGTCACGGAAGAATCCTGCCAGGACATAAAGCGAAACGGACAGCACTTCAAGGCCAAGGAAAATGGTCATCAGATCGGTCCCGGAGACCATCCACATGGCTCCTGCCGTAGTAAACAGGATAAGCGGATAATATTCGCCGACAGGAAAGTCTTCTCGTTTGAGATAGTCATCGGACATCAGAATCGTCAGTCCGGCAGCGATGATACAGATCATACTGAAGAAGGTCGCGAAGTTGTCAAGCAGGACACTACCGGCAAAACCAGCTTGCGGGTTGTTCCAGCCGGACAGGGTTACCATTCCGGTAATGATCAGGGCAACAATGCTTAACCACGCGACATGGGAGGTCTTCCCACGTGGTGAGAACACTGAGATCAGCAGCAGAATCATACCAAAGGCACTCAGTACCAATGATGGCATGATAGCCTGCAAATTGACATTCTGGATGGCTTCTTGAACCAGATTTTCCATCGAACAGCTCCTCGGAACCAGTGGTTATTCAATCAATACGATTTAATATTGTCAATCGTGGCCACAGTCGGTTGTTCTACCTCAAGCACGACAACCTGACGGTTTTTCATCTGCTTGAGAACTTCTTCCATAGCCGGATTCATTTTATCGAAGAAGGTGTTTGGATAAATACCAATCCAGAACACAAACAGCAGCAATGGCAACATCAGAGCAACCTCACGAACATTCAGGTCCTTCAGGTTCTCATTGGCAGGATTAGTGACCTTGCCAAACATAACCCGTTGGTACATCCACAGCATGTAAACTGCAGCGAGGATAACACCTGTTGTTGCGAACACGGCATACCAGCGTAATCCACCCTGGAAAGCCCCCATCAGAGCGAGGAATTCACCAATAAACCCGTTTGTTCCCGGCAATCCGACAGAGGAAAAGGTCACAATCATGAAGATTGTGGCAAAAATCGGCATTTTATGTGCCAACCCGCCAAACTCGGTGATCAGACGGGTATGGCGACGCTCATAGATGAAACCGACGATAAGGAACAACGCGCCGGTAGAGATACCATGGTTGATCATCTGGATCATGCCTCCAGCAAGACCCTGCTGATTCATGGCAAACACACCGAGCATGACAAAACCAAGGTGAGCAACCGATGAATAGGCGACCAGTTTTTTAACATCTTCCTGCATCATGGCCACCAGTGAACCGTAAATGATACCTACAACACAGAGAAAAGCCAGGAATGGGATAAAGGTCGGCAGCGCATCAGGGAATAGAGGCATAGCAAAGCGTACATAGCCATAGGTACCCATTTTCAGCAGCACCGCTGCCAGAATAACGGAACCTGCGGTTGGAGCTTCGGTATGAGCATCCGGCAACCAGGTATGCAAGGGGAACATCGGTACTTTGATGGCGAAACTGAAGCCAAAGGCGAGGAACAGCCAGAACTGGGCATAGTACGGAATATTCAGTTTGTAGAAGTCCTGAACACTGAAGCCGTTGACCGCAACACCACTCTTAACACCGTAGTAGTAGACAAAGATAATGGCAACCAACATCAGCAACGAGCCGACGGCTGTGTAGATAAAAAACTTTACCGCAGCGTAAATCCGGTTCTTTCCGCCCCAAATACCAATCAGGAAGTACATCGGGATCAGCATCAGTTCCCAGAATACATAGAAGAGGAACAGGTCAAGAGCCACAAAAGCGCCGAGCATGCCTGTTTCGAGCAGCAGCAGCATGGCCATAAAACCCTTGGTGTTCTTTTCTACCGCGGTCCAGGTCGAGAGAACAGCAATCGGCATGATGAAAGTGGTCAGCATAACCAGCCACAGACTGATCCCATCAACACCAAGATTATAATTCATCTGAAAGAAATCACCGATGTTGATCCACTCATGAAATTCACGGTAGTGCATTGCTCCGGAGGTTGTAAAAACCTTATCGAAAGCAAGAGGCAGACTGACCACGAAAGTAACTATTGTTACCGCAAAGGTGAACCCTTTGAGCAGCCCGTCGTTATCCCTTGGGATAAGGAGAAGAATCACCATTCCCAATAACGGGAGGAAAGTCATAATACTGAGAAGATTATCAGCCATGTGGAATCGCTCCTTAAAGCTTTATCGTATTCGCTGGCAAACTAATGCAAAAATCAACCGAAAATATAATAGCCGACGATCACGACTACGCCGACCACCATGGCCATCGCGTAGTTATACAAATAACCGGACTGGGTATAGCGTAAACCGGCACCAATACCTTTAATGACATAGGCACAGCCATTGACGATGCCATCAACGATGCGTACGTCTATGCCACGCCACAGGAAAGTACCGATATTTTTGCAGGGATTGACAAATACGAAATCGTAGAGTTCATCAATGTACCACTTGTTAAAAACAACCTTGTAGGCACCGGCAAAGCGGGCGGTAATCTTGCCAGGCAGGGTGGTATTCTTAATGTACATATTCCAGGCGATAAAAATACCAACGACAGCAATAATCACCGAAATCGCCATCATCATATATTCAGTTGCATGAGATCCATGTGCTTCAAGTTCATAAAGATGCTGGCTATGTTCGAACACAGGAGCAAGGAAATGTTCAAAACGATTGCTGCCACCCAGTACCGCAGGAACTCCTACATAACCGCCGACAACAGCAAGGAAACCCAGAACCATCAGCGGAATGGTGATCGTAAGGGGAGATTCTGGAATATGATCTTTGGCACGGGCATCGGTCTTCTGCTCGCCAAAGAAAGTCATGAATACCAAACGGAACATGTAGAAGGCCGTCATACCAGCAGCGGCAGCACCGATAAGCCAGAGCAACCAGTGCCCCCGGGTAGAACCAAACGCCCACCAGAGGATCTCATCTTTAGAGAAAAAGCCTGAGAACAGCGGGATACCGGAAATGGCGATGGTTGAAACCAGGAAGGTAACAAAGGTGATCGGCATTTTTTTGCGCAGTCCACCCATATTACGCATATCCTGAGGATCATCGTGCAGATGGGCATGGTGGTAAGCGTGATGCATGCCGTGAATAACCGAGCCGGAACCAAGGAACAGACAAGCCTTGAAGAAAGCGTGAGTCATCAGGTGGAATATACCGGCGGAGAAAGCTCCAACCCCCATAGCCAGGAACATGTAACCCAGCTGAGATACTGTTGAATAGGCCAGCACCCGTTTGATGTCGTTCTGAGCCAGACCGATCGTCGCAGCAAAAAAGGCTGTCAGAGCGCCGACAACAGCGATTGTCATCATCGTCGCCGGGGCCATGGCAAACAGGATGTTCATCCGGCCGATCATGTAAACACCGGCAGTAACCATGGTCGCGGCATGGATAAGGGCCGAAACCGGAGTCGGACCTTCCATCGCGTCAGGCAACCAGGTAAACAGAGGAATCTGTGCCGATTTACCGGTTGCGCCAAGGAAGAAACACAGGGTCACAACCGTTACCAACACGCCTCCAGATTGCAGCAGATGAGCGTTCTCGGTAATTTCAACAAAGTTGATCGTCCAGATCCCTTTGTTTCCCAATGCCCAGAACAGGGTAAACAGACCACACAGGAACCCGAAGTCGCCAACACGGTTAACAACAAATGCTTTCTTGGCAGCATCGCCGGCGCTCTTCTTTTCGAAGTAGTAACCGATCAGCAGGTAAGAACAGAGGCCAACACCTTCCCAGCCAATGAACATAACCAGGGCATTGCCGCCCAGAACCAGCATCAGCATTGAAAAAGCAAACAGGTTCAAATAGCTGAAGAAACGGTAAAAACCGACCTCACCGTGCATGTAGCCAATGGAGTACAGGTGAATCAGAGTCCCTACCCCGGTAACAACCATAATCATGACGGCGGACAAAGGATCTAACAGAAACTCCCAGTTGACCTGCAAATCGCCAATGGAAATCCATGAGGCCATGACCAATTGATGCACTTTCTCAGTATCACCAAGTAGAGCATAAAAATTCTGTGCGGCGACCAGAAATGAGAGAAACATCATGACCGTAGCGATACCGCCAATGACAGCCTCTTTTTTAATGCGTTTGCCCAACAGGCCGTTGATGATCGAACCGACCAGCGGGAAAAATGGGATGAGCCACAGATTACTGTACATCAAACTCTCCTATTAGCTGAAACACCCGTAACAGTGGAAATCTACCACTTGAGGATTTTAAAATCGTCGACTTCAATCGATTCCCGGTTCCGGAAGAACGCGATCATCAAAGCCAGACCTACAGCTGCTTCAGCAGCAGCAACCGTCATTACAAAGAAAACAAATATCTGACCATCAAGATTGCCGACATGACGCGACAAGGCAATAAAGGTCAGGTTTACCGAGTTGAGCATAACTTCAATGCACATGAATATGACAATGGCATTCTTGCGGGTCAGAACCCCAAAAGTTCCGATGGCAAACAAGATGGCACTCAGCATCAGGTAGTGATTTACAGTAATCATCATGTATCTCCCAAGCCCGGTCTCAATCAAACTTTACGTTTAGAGAGGATAACGGCACCGATAATAGCAACCAACAGTAAAATTGACGCGATTTCAAATGGTAGCAGGAAATCAACAAACAGCGCCTTACCGATCAATTCGGTATGACCAAACTGATTGATGACGTCGGAAGTTATCGGGCCACCAGTCGCGGTTGCTTCACCACTGCGCAGGAACCCTGCTGTCACCAGCAGCATCAATACACCAAGAACGCCCCCTGCGGGCAATGCATGGGTATAGCGGCTTTTTGTTGCCAGGCCCAGATTGAGCAACATGATAACAAAGACGATCAGAACCATAATGGCGCCAGCGTAAACCATAATCTGAATAGCAGCCATAAACGGTGCTTCAAGCATGATGTAAAGAACGGCCAGACAGATAAAAGTCGTCACCAGATTCAGCGCACTGTTGACCGGATTACGACACTTGGTGACGAAAAAGGCCGAAACAATCGCAACAAAAGCGGTGAGATAAAATAAAAACGCTTCCATAATAATGAGGCTCCTTGTTACGACTTGAGTAGACGTTCTTTGTCGAACATGAAATCATCCCGTTTATAGTTTGCCAGTTCGTAAGCGCTCGTCATCTCGATAGCTTCAACCGGGCAAGCCTCAACACAGTAGCCACAGAAAATGCAGCGTAACATGTCGATTTCATAAACCCTGGGATACTTTTCCCCTTTTTCGTTCTCTGCGGACTCGACGGTAATACACTTAGCCGGACACACCGTCGGGCAGAGATAGCAGGCAACGCATTTTTCCCGATGCTGGGTTGGAACCAGACGATGCAGCCCGCGAAAACGCGGAGACATCTGCAGCTTCTGTTTAGGATATTGAACCGTAGTGGTGTTTCCCGGCAACAGATGCTTCAGTGTGATACTCAAGCCTTTGGCAAACTCTTTAAACATAGCTATCCTCTACACAACGATGTTTACTGCCAGAGCAGAATGGCAAACCCGGTAAAGACAATATTCGCAATCGCCAGGGGCAACATAACCTTCCAACCGATATACATAAGCTGGTCATAACGCAGACGCGGCAACGTGGCTCGGATCCAGATAAAGAAGAACATGAAGGCAAAAATCTTGATCAGGAAGTTGATCCAGCCCCAGAACGGTCCACCCCATCCACCGAGGAACAGGGTTGCCCCGATCGCTGAAACAGTGATCATATTGGCGTACTCAGCCATAAAGAACAGGGCATACTTCATTGAGGAATATTCGGTACAGAAACCGGAAACCAGCTCGGTCTCCGCCTCAGGGAGGTCAAATGGGGTCCGGTTGACTTCGGCCATAGAGCCGACTACGAACAGGCAGAAGGCCAGCGGCTGGGTGAAGATATACCAGTCAGGAATCCAGCTGAGGGCCTGAACTCCCCAGAGCGGCCCTTGCTGTGCCAGTACGATACCGCGCATGCTGAGAGTTTCAGAGAGCATAAAGACTGAGATGATCGATAAGCCGGCGGCCAACTCGTAGGAAATCATCTGGGCCGAGGAACGGATACCACCCAGCAATGAATATTTACTGTTTGAGGCCAGACCGGCAAGAACGATCCCGTAAACACCCAGTCCCGCCATAGCCAGAATGAACAGAACACCGATGTTAAGATCAGCAATCTGCAAAGGCACCGTGTAAAGCGTGCCGTCATAGGTAAAGTGGAAGTCTCCACCAAACGGGATAACGCAAATGGCGACAAAGGCTGGTGCCAGAATCATCATCGGAGCCAGAATAAAGGCAAACCAATGAGCCTCGGCAGGAATGATATCTTCCTTGAAGAACAGCTTCAAACCATCAGCGATCGGCTGCAGCAAACCTTTCGGACCGGTCATTGTCGGCCCCATCCGGGTCTGCATCGCCCCAATGATTTTTCTTTCGGCGTAGGTTGCATAGGCGACAATCAGCAGCATAACCACGAATGCTACAGCGATCTTGATCAACATGGCCGCGGTATACAAATAGGGAGTATCCGAGAGTGTCAGAACTTCTGGCGTCATGACCATCCTCTTCCTTCATCAGTCTATGGCATTACTGCCGATTTCAGCCGGCCACAATTGACCGGCAACTCCAAAATGAAAATTATAACTTAACCGGTTCCACAATAATGGCAGGTTGGCCGGTATAAATTTCATTCAAGCCCAGAGAACCGAAATGATAGGGGGCAAACAGCACACCTTTCGGCAGGCGACGATCAACTTTGACCTTGGCCTTAATCTCGCCACCGGCAGCCTTAAGCTTAAGCATGTCGCCATCAACCAATTGCAGCTCATTGGCGTCTTCACGTCCGACTTCAATATAGGGCTCAGCGACAACAGCCAGAGGCCCCTTCGCGTGAGTGGAAACTGTACCACTATGATACAGAGCACTACCAACCAGAAGCTGATACGCCCCATCAATCGGATCTGCGCCAGCAACAGCAACCAGTTTACGGGTCACAGGTGCTAACGTTTCTCCACCCCAAACTTGCCCCTGCGCGCTAATCTCATTCAGCTTGATCCCGGCATAAGCAGGGGTTTCTGCGACCAGAGCGGCAAACGCTTCAGCCGGTGTAGCAGGAGCCTGGACACCAAGAAGAGTCAGAAGCTCCTGGAAAATCGCAAAATCAGTTTTTACCTCACCCGGGGATTTGATCCCGACCCGCAGGCGCTGAATACGCCGTTCGGCATTGGTAAAGGTTCCATCCTTTTCAGCAAAAGAAGCTGCCGGCAGAATCACGTCAGCCTTTTTGGCGGTCTCATTCAGAAACATATCCTGGACAATCAAGAACGGTACCGTAAGTGCTTTATCAACCAGCTTCTTGTCAGGGTAAGAAACCAGCATATCCTCACCAACAACATAAAGGGTCCTTATATCACCCGAGGCGGCAGCCTGGAGCAGTTGCTGAGCACCAAGACCGCCGGGACCCGGCATGATACCAAGATCAATTGCCCCCTGACTGTTGGCTTTTTCCCCGCAGAGGTAAAGCCCTGAGCCCGGGCGGCCGGCGATACCGGTCAACAACGCCAGATTAGCCGCTGCGGCCCCCAGTTGTTTACTGTACGCGGTATAAGGCAAACCGTAGGCCAGCAGAATTGCAGCATTCGCAGCTGTAGCCAATTCGCGAGCGGTTTTCTTGATGGCCTCAGCATCGGTACCTGCTGCCTTGGCGACTTTTTCCGGAGTAAAATTTTTCAGCGACTTCTTAAGCTCGTCTAGCCCCTCAAGCCCCTCACCCTTGACCAGGTCCTCGCTCAAAATCACCTGGCACAGGGCATTAAGCACATTCAACTCCATCCCCGGCTTGTGCAGCAGAGTTCTGGCATGAGGCAACTTGTCGAGCTTACCCTTTTTGTCTGCAACAACAGAGAGCTGAGCTTCATTACGACGCACTGCCTGATTGACCACCATACCGAAAACCGGGTGGGTCTCATAAAAATCGGAACGAATTGCCAGAATCGCGTTGCATTTTTCGACTTGTGGGAAGGTTGCCGTTGATGCTGCAATTCCCAGGACCTCTTGCACCCCTTCTGTCACCCCTTTGTAACACTCACCACCTGAGTGATCGAGATTGCCAGTACCAAGAGCCTTGGCAATGTTCTTCGTCAGAAACAGTTCTTCATTGCTTAAGCGGGCACCGGTAATAATTCCGACATTCTGCTCAGCGGACTTAAGATTGGCGACAACCGCATTGAGAGCCTCCTGCCAGGTCGACTCTTTGAGCTCACCGTTCACTCTGACCAAAGGCTTAGTAATACGTTCCTTGCTATTGACATAGGAATAACCGAAACGACCGCGAACACAAAGGTTACCATCGTTGACCCCTGTTTTATCGTTAAAGCGGATCGTTTCAACTTCATTGTCCTTAACGCCAAGAGTGACGGTACAACCGTTACCACAATAACCACAAACGGAGTCAACTTCGGTCAACTGCCATGGGCGGGCCTTGAACTTGAATGGCCGTGGCAGAATAGCGCCAACCGGACAAAGAGAGACACATTGCCCGCAGAACTCGCAATTCAGCCCCCGGTCAAATGCAGTGGCAATTTTGGTCTCGAAGCCACGATTGATAAACGAATACGATCCGAAGCCGACAACCTCGTCGCAAACACGGACACACTTACCGCACAGAACACAACGATTCATATTGCGTTCAATCAGAGGATTGACCTCATCTTTGGGAAGATCAAACTTCTCCCCTTTAAAACGGTTCGTAACGACCTCGTATTCGTAGGTCAGATCTTGCAGATCACATTCCCCGCCCTTATCGCAGACCGGGCAATCAACAACGTGATTAACCAGCAGGAATTCAAGAACGGTTTTACGAACCTTGCGAATTTCATCAGACATGGTCGTAACGACCATCCCTTCTGTAACCGGAGTTGTACAGGACGGAATCAGACGTCCCTTCATCTGCTCTACTTCAACAAGACAGATTCGGCAAGCACCGTAAGGAAGCAGTTTTTTTGCATAGCACAGCACCGGAATATAAATTCCGTTCTCCTTAGCCGCCTCGTAGATTGTAGACGTCTTGCTGGTAGTTATCTGTTTTCCGTCAATCGTCAGGTTAACCATCTTGACCTCGTATAGCTTCAGCAGTGTATGCGTTTACTCAATAGCCATAAAGCGGCAGGCATCGTAACAGGATGTACACCTGGTGCATTTGTTCAGATCGATGGATGCGACCTGCCCTTTTTCCCAGGTAATGGCATCTACCGGACAGACCTTAGGACACATACCGCATTTCTTACATTTATCTTCAACAACCCGGAAATGAAGCAGCGGTTTACAGGAGTGAGATGGACATTCCTTCTCCTTGATGTGTGCTTCATATTCATGTCGGAAATAGCGAATCGTTGACAGAACCGGATTCGGCGCCGTCTGCCCCAGACCACACAGCGAACTTTTCTTGATATCGTAGGCCATATCCTGCAGCAGTTCGATGTCCCCTTCACGACCTTCACCGGCACAGATTCGCTCGAGGATCTCAAGCATGATCTTCAGACCAATACGGCAGGGAATACACTTGCCACACGACTCGACCCGGGTAAAGTTCAAGAAGAAGCGAGCAATATCAACCATACAGGTGGTCTCGTCCATAACAACCAGACCACCGGAACCCATCATCGCGCCGGCTTTGATCAGAGAATCATAGTCGACCTCTGCATCCAGAGCCTCAGCGGGCAGGCAACCGCCGGAAGGACCACCGGCCTGAACCGCCTTGAATTTGCGGTTATTGAGAATTCCACCACAAACATCGTAAATGACTTCCTTCATGGTGGTCCCGGCCGGGACCTCAACCAGGCCAGTATGTTTGACTTTGCCGGTCAAAGCAAAAATCTTGGTCCCCTTGGTCCCTTCGGTTCCGATGGAGGAATACCAGTCGGCACCGTTGTAGAAGATATAGGCGACGTTGGCATAGGTTTCAACATTGTTGATATTGGTCGGCTTGCCCCACAAACCACGCACAGCTGGAAACGGCGGACGCGGACGGGACATGCCCCGTTGCCCCTCAATCGAGGCCATCAGCGCGGTTTCCTCGCCACAGACGAAAGCGCCGGCTCCGGCCTTGATCCGCACATCCAGATCAAAACCCAGCCCCATGCAGTTCTTGCCAAGGAAACCTTTTTCGTAGCAGGTATCAATCGCCAGCTGCAGTCGCTTAATCGCCAGGGGATATTCAGCACGGACATAGACATAGGCAAAGCTACAGCCGATGGCATAAGCACCGATCATCATCCCCTCAATCAGGCCATAGGGGTCCCCTTCAAGAACCGAGCGGTCCATAAACGCGCCCGGATCACCTTCGTCGGCATTACAGATCAGATATTTCTCTGTTCCGGCAGAGGCCCTGGCAAAGGTCCACTTCATTCCGGTCGGAAAGCCACCGCCCCCACGCCCGCGCAGACCAGACTTTTTGACTTCCTGAATAACTTCATCAGGAGTCATGGTGACTGCTTTTTTAATCCCTTTAAAGCCATTGTGAGCAAGAAAATCATCAAGACTTTCAGCATCAATGGTTCCGCAACGCGAAAAGATTATACGCTGCTGTTTTTCCAGGAACTTATGGTAATAAGGACCTGCCACTTTCTTTTCGACCGGTCCCTCACCCAGGATATGCTCTTCAACAATCTGGGGAACCAGCTCGGGAGTAACAAAGTCATAGGTAACAGCTTCTTTGCCCGGCATGCAGACATCGACAAGCACATCGTTGGCACACAGACCGCGGCACCCGGTTCCGTTGATATCACAAGCATTACCAATTTTTCCGGTAACCCCATGCTTTTCGAACTCAGCCTCAAACGCCTTTACGACATCAGCCGCACCGGACGCCAAACCACCGGTTCCCGTACACACCAGAATTTTCAAATTTTCAGCAGTTTCGGACATAAAGCATTCCTTGCTATCTGCGTATGGTATAAGACCAGAATCAGTCCATTTCCTTGTACTTAGCAATAACCTCGTCCATCTTCTGGACCGTCATACTGCCATAAGTCGAATCGTTAACCATGATAACCGGTGCCATGCCGCAAGCGCCGATACAGGCGACATATTCAGCTGTAAACTTAAGATCGGGAGTGGTCTCTGCATGGGCTATGCCCAGACGATCCTTGAGCGTATCACCGATACGACCAGCTCCTTTGACGTGACAGGCCGTCCCCATACAGACCCGTACAATATATTTCCCTCGTGGTTTCAGGTGGAACTGAGCATAAAAGGTCAAAACCCCATAGATCTGACTTGGGTACACATTCAGACGCTCAGCTGCCAGGAAAACAGTCTCTTCAGGAACATAGCCATAAGCTTCCTGAATACCCTGCAACACAGGCATCAGATTGCCATGCATATCCAGGTACTTATCGATAACCTCATTGGCAGCGGTCAAATCGACTTCTTGCTCCTGATTTTGCACTTGTGCGGCGTTTTCAGTCATAATGTCCTCTTAAACACTACGAATTATTAACGATCGATCTCGCCGAGCACGATATCGAGAGTACCGATTACAGCAATAACATCGGCCAGCAGACGCCCTTCGACCATTTGTGGAAGAGCCTGCAGATTGACAAAAGACGGCGGACGGATTCTCATGCGATAAGGATGCGCCGACCCATCGGAAACCAGGTAGTAGCCCAGCTCCCCTTTAGGGGCTTCAACACTTTGATAAATCTCGCCGGGCTCAGGCTTAAACCCTTCCGTGATAATTTTGAAGTGATGGATCAGACCTTCAATGGAATTCACAACATCTTTTTTGGGTGGCAAGACTATTTTCGGACAATCGGCCAGAATCGGTCCCGCCTTAAGCTTATCGAGAGCCTGCAGAATGATGCGACTGGATTGGCGCATTTCATCAAGACGCACTTTGTAACGGGCAAAGGTATCCCCTTCTTCACGGACCGGCACGTCAAAATCATACTCTTCGTAACCACTGTAGGGATTATCACGACGCAAGTCCCAATCAATTCCTGACCCACGCAGAGCCGGACCGGTAATCCCGATATCAATCGCGGCCTCTGCGCTGATGTGGCCAACGCCCATGGTCCGCTTTTGCCAGATCTTGTTGCCAGTCAGCAGTCCCTCATACTCATCGATATGGGCAGGCATCGATTCCGCAAAGGAGCGAATCTCCTGTTCAAGGCCATCAGGAAAGTCGGCGGACAAGCCGCCAACACGGAAATAACTTGACGTCATCCGCGCTCCGGAAACCTTTTCATAGATATCCATGACACATTCACGCTCACGGAAACAGTAAAGGAAAACGGTCATGGCGCCGATATCGAGGGCATGACAGGCCAACCACACCAGGTGACTTTTAAGGCGGGTCAACTCGGCCATGATCACGCGGATACGCTGGGCACGTTCTGGAATTTGATCAGTGATGCCCAGTAGCTTTTCAACAGCGAGAACATACCCGAGGTTATTACTCATAGGTGCCAGGTAATCCAGGCGGTCAGTCAACGGAATAACCTGATGATAGGTACGATGCTCGGACAGTTTCTCAATGCCACGGTGAAGGAAACCGATATGCGGGGTGGCTTTTTTGACGATCTCGCCATCGAGCTCAAGGATCAACTGAAGCACCCCGTGCGTGGATGGATGCTGGGGCCCCATGTTGATGGTCATTGTTTCGGTGGTATTTGCTGCCATTTTATGCCTCGTCCTAAAAAGGATTATCTATAAAACGTTATGAGAGCCGACCTTTATAAGGCTCGCGATCAGGACCCTGAACCGGATAGTCCTTACGCAATGGGTGTCCTTCCCAATCGACAGGCATAAGGATGCGACGCGGATCAGGATGATTATTAAAAGAAATCCCCATCAGGTCCCATACCTCACGCTCCAGCCAGTTGGCGGTACCCCAGATACCGGAAACCGTATCGATAGTCGCATCGGCCTCTTCAAGCGGAGCCTTGATCCGAAAACGTTCTTTGGTGGCAATATTGTAAAGGTTATACACCACCATGTAGCGCGGAGCCTGCCCCATATAATCAACAGAGCAAAGGTCACAAAGGAGATTGTAGCCACACGCTGCTTTCATAAAAGCGCAGATATCGACAATCCGCTCCTTTTTAACGATCACGGTTGTCTCACCGCGAAACTCGACAACATCGATAATTTCAGCTGAGAACCGGGACTTTAACTTTTCAACAATCATTTGATCGCTCATTGATTTTTCCCTGTCATGCTAACGCCTTATCAGGCATCACGGATAACGTCACCAACGCCGATTGCAGCACCAAAAGTATTACGCTCCCTCTTGATCTTTTCCTGAAGCTTCATCAGCCCATAAAGAAGACCTTCTGGCCGCGGCGGACAACCCGGAATATAAACATCAACGGGCAGCGCCTCATCGATACCTTGCACAGTACTGTAAGTATCGAAAATTCCTCCTGAGGACGCACAGGCACCCATAGCAATAACGTAGCGGGGTTCAGGCATCTGCTCATAAACTGTCTTGATAACCGGAAGCATCTTCTTGGTAACAGTTCCTGCAATAATGATGACATCGGCCTGACGCGGTGACGCTCGGAACAGAATCCCCATCCGGTCAAGGTCAAAACGCGCCGCACCGGTTGCCATCATCTCAATGGCACAGCAGGCAAGGCCAAAAGTCATCGGCCACATAGAACTGGCACGCGACCAGTTGACCAGCTTATCCAGACTTGTCGTGATAAACCCGCTACCAAGCGTTTTGGGTTGATCTACTCCCATTCCAGAGCTCCTTTTTTCCACACGTAAATAAAGCCGACAAGAAGAATGATGATGAATACTCCCATTTCGACAAAGCCAAAGATCCCCAACCGCTTGAACAAAATGGCCCAAGGATAAAGGAATACCGCTTCAATATCGAAGAGTATGAAGAGCATCGCGATAATATAGAATTTGATTGAGAAACGTTCTTGCGCAGAGCCGATGAGAGGCATCCCACATTCGTAAGGAGCCAGCTTGACTTCACTCGGTTTTTTGACACCGACAAGCCGGGACATAATCACTGAACCGGCAGCAAAAGCGAAAGCGATGCCGATAACAACCAAAATCGGCAAATAAGTATCCAGCATAAAACTGCTCCTTCCAAATGAAGAATTTTTCCTTCTTGCTAGGTCAAAACACTGAATAAAACATGTCACAGCGAGTCGAAAATTAGGATACTTACGACCACCATGTCAAGCAAAAAATACAGTATACAGTATGCAATTAACCCGACTAAATAAGTAGTGGTTTAACACAAAATCACTTAAGTCTTAAGACCTTAGATCAGCACAAAAGCGCAATATATCTATTTCCAGATATATTAAAATCATTTTCAATCGGAAAGAAAACGGCGTTATATTTCAATTCAATACATTACAAAAGCATTGCCAAGACGAGCAGCAAACCTGCAGTTGATGTCCAACCGCAAAATAAACTCTCTCTATAAGAACTGCATTATCCCGCTAGAGAGGATGAACATCCCCTCTAGCGAAACTAGATATGTGTCTATTTTACACATCAAATAAAAATTTATTTAAAAAAAAGAATTATTTTTTGCTAAGAAATAGAATCAAGAATGGTTTTCAATTCTATCTGGTTAAAATGATACACCTTACGGCAGTATCCACAGGCCACTTCGACAATTTCCTGTTCGTCAGCCAGTGATTGCAATTCTTCCCGGCCAAGGCTGATCAGCATGGCCTCGATCTGGCTTTTCTGGCAAGGACAGAAAAAGCTCAAAGGCGTTTGTTCCTGGACGACAAAATCAACCTCACCAAACAGATTTTCTGCAATAGCCAGAGGAGTCATGCCATTGCGTAACAGTGTCGTTACCGGTGGCAGCCCGTTGATACGTTCGATCATTCTTTCAACCTGACCGGCATCTCCCGGTGGCAAAGCCTGGACCATAAAACCACCAGCAGCGGCCACCAATCCATCCATATCAAGCTCAACACCAAGCCCAAGGCAAGAAGGAACCTGCTCTGAAGTGGTAAGATACCAGGCGATATCCTCTGCGACTTCACTACTTTGTAACTGAACCATGCTCTGATAAGGGGTCTTCAACCCCATGTCTTTCCAGACATGCAAAAAACCGGCTTTGCCGATAGCTCCGGCAACATCAAATCGTTCACCTTTGGGCGGCAGACCGGCAACCGGCTGAGCAATTGTCCCCCGTACCCGCCCGTTTGCATCCGCCTCAACACTTAATTTGCGTAACGGTCCGCTCCCTTCGATCATCAATGCCAGGCGCTGGTTCCCCTTAAGCAAGCATCCTAGAATTGCACCACCGGTCAACAGACGCCCCAAAGCAACGGTTGCTGTTAAATCGGTCTGTTGAGCCGCCGTAATTTCCTTAACCAGTTGCGCAGTATCTGCGACAACCCCGCGCAACAACCCATCTTTACTGACAACCCTAACCAGATGGTCTTTCATAAACTCACACCTCAAACAAAAAAATAGATATAGATCTGGACCGGCCAGATAGTACTCGAACAGTTTCCACAGTGGATTCTATTGCCGTAGCCGATAACCACTGCCAATCATGTAAGCAGCACGTAAAAACAATACCGTGGCCATCAATAAACTGACGCCAAATGCTACCGCGAAGCGGGTATCCCCAACTCCGATGATGGCATGGCGGAAACCATCGATAAGATAGAAAAGCGGGTTCAGATATGACAACTGATTCCACGGCGCCGGCAATATCGAAATGGGATAAAACACCCCACCCAGGTAAATCAGTGGCGAGATCAGAAAATTTGTAAACATCGCTAACGTATCAAAATTATGTGCATATATAGCTGCAATAAGACCAAATTGGGCAAACATAAAACTGGCGATCATTGCCATCAGAATAGCCAAGAACGGATGCGCCCAAGGCAATGAAGCGAAAAAGGTCGATATCAGCCACACAACCACTCCAACCAGCATCCCCCGAATCATAGCTGCCAAAGTATAGGCAAGGATAAATTGAGGAGGACTGACCGGGGCAACCAGCAGGTCAACAATCCCTCCCAGGTAGCGAGACACAAACAGGGACGAAGAGGTATTGGCAAACGAGTTGTTGATCACTCCCATAATGATCAGTCCCGGAATGACAAATTGTGCGTAACTGAATCCGTCAAGAACACTTAACCGCTGGCCAAGAGTCGCGCCAAACACAAACAGATACAGGGAGGCCGTGACGATCGGGGTAAGAATTGTCTGCCGCGCAACACGCCAGAAGCGCAATACTTCTTTGCGAAACAAAGTAAAAAATGGCAGCCAGGCGTAATAATCAGGGGATTTCATTGCAGCCTCCCACTATGACCGTTACCGGTCAAATGGATAAAAACATCTTCCAGACCGCTCTGATCGGTTTCAAAATCGCGAATTGGCAATCCACAATCACTGATAAGCCGTAGCAAGTTACCAGCACTCTCCCCCTTAGGCAACGACAGCAGCAGTTCGATTTTATCATTCTTAAGCTGCGGAGAATAGGGACCAAAAGCTTCAGGAATTGTGCTCAAAGGCTGCTCAAACCACAGCCGTATCTGGCGATTGGACAATCGTCTGACCAATTCATGGGTACGTTCAAGAGCAACAATATCACCATGATTCATAATCGCGATGCGATCGCACATTTCTTCAGCTTCTTCAAGATAATGGGTGGTCAAAAGAATTGACGTCCCATTGTGATTGATCTCGCGGACAAAGTCCCACAGACTGTGCCGCAGCTCGACATCTACGCCTGCAGTCGGCTCATCCAGTATCAGTAATCGTGGACGATGGATCAAAGCCTTGGCAATCATGAAACGACGCTTCATCCCGCCGGATAATTTAATCATGGTCTTATCCAGATGAGGACCAAGATCGAGCCGTTCAATCAACAGCTTCCGCCACTTTTCATCATCGCGCACCCCGTAGAAACCTGAGTGCAGTTTGAGAGCCTGCCCGATAGTAAAAAAATTATCGGTCACAATCTCCTGGTGCACGACTCCAAGCAACCTGCGAGTGTGCCGATATTCTCTTTGATTATCATAGCCAAACGCGGTGATGGTCCCAGAATCGATGCGACATACCCCGGCAATCATATTGATCGTGGTACTTTTACCGGCACCGTTAGGACCGAGCAGGCCAAAGATTTCTCCCTCTTTGATGGAAAAACTGATCTCCTTGACAGCATCTTTCCCATCGAAGGTCTTCTTAATATTTTTTATTGTTAAGGCATCCATGGCGCGACTATACAGCCAGAAATGTTGGCTGGCAAGAAATCAAGATCCAGATATTAACCAGCGACCAGCTTACCCATCTTGACTTCGCTGCTCACCAGGGTGAAACTACGACCATATCAAAATTACTTATAACGAGTCTACTATGGGATACCTACGGACCATACGTTCAGCACTGATTGCTGCCAGCTACAACCTGGTCATGAACGGGACCGAACGCCGTTGTCTGAGCGACTGGCGGCGCGAACTCCTCACTTTTGCTTGCGGAGAAGTTCTGGAAATAGGCGCCGGAACAGGACTGAACATCCCCTATTACGCGCCAGCTGTTACCAGCCTAACCTTAAGCGAACCCGACCATCACATGCGCAAAAAGCTCAATAACACTGTCATGCAACAAAACCGCCGAGTTCAGATCAGAGACTGGACTGCTGAGCACGTCATTATGCCCGACAATTTTTACGATACCATCGTCTCAACCCTTGTTCTTTGCTCGGTAGGCTGTCAGGCGCATAGCCTTGGAGAAATAAAGCGTCTGCTTAAGCCAGGAGGTCAATTGATCTTCATGGAGCATATCCGCTCCGACAATCCCAGAGTTATGCACTGGCAGAAACGACTTGAACCGACATGGAGACTCTGTGCTGGAAATTGTCGCCTGACCAGAGACACCCTAACCGCCATAAAAGTTGCTGGGCTGAGCATTGAAGCTGTCACTGAAGCGCCCATGCTGGGCACTCCTGCCTTTGTCAGCCGCACCATTCGTGGCATCGCCCGTAAACCATTTTCCACAACTGAGTCTTAACATGATCGATCTGACAACCCCGGCCTTACTGTTTCCAGCCATATCCCTGCTATTACTGGCCTATACCAACCGTTTCCTGGTCCTCGCCCAACTGATTCGCCAACTACACAGCCAGCGAGACGATATCTCCCGCACCAAGCTGCGCCAGATCAGTAACCTGCGTCTGCGCTTGATCCTGGTCAAAGCCATGCAGGGACTCGGAGTTCTGAGTTTCCTCCTCTGCGTTCTGACCATGCTGCTGATTTTTATCAAACTGGCAATCTACGCCGAATGGATTTTTGCCATCAGCATTTGCTTGTTGGCACTATCTCTACTGTGCTCTTTGCTTGAGATTGCTATCAGCACCAAGGCGATTGAGATTGAGTTGGAGGATCTGGAGAGTTTGGCGGAGGGGAACGATTAGGATTGAAGTTAAAGGAAAAACCATAAAACCGGCGGGTCCCGGCCCGCCAGCCGGGTTCATTTTTCCCAAGCGATGGAAAAATGAACCAAAAAGATCGCTTGAAAGTCAAACACACTGACGATACCCGTAGCGCACTACCTTTTGCTGATACCAATAATCGCCCAACAAGCAGCCCTTGATGCTTCGCATCAAACGGGCAAAAGCAAAGACTGCGATATAAGAGCAGCCATCGCCACATGCCCCACCCTCAGCTTTTGTCTGTTCCAAGCAATCAAAATGCCAACGGCATTTTTGCGGTGGTGGCCATGGATCATGGGTTTTATGATCGTTGGCCGGTCAGTTAGTTACTGACAGCACCCTGAAAAGAACGACGCCCTGACACGGACACATTAAAAAGGGCCTTTTTTGCATACTTTTTTGTGGCCTGATTGTGACAAAAAGTATGGCGCCGGCGGGGGCGCGACCCCGCGAATTTAATTTCTACTATTCTGCAATGAACTTCTAAGCTCTACTATTTTCACCTATCTTTTTTAAATCAATTAGCCATGCTGCTAATAAAAAAATAAGAAGAGCATAATAGTCATATTTCGTTCTATAAATTTCATAGGTAAATCCAACCACAGATATAACCTTTACAAATATCCACAAAACCATTTTAACCACATTCATTTCCCACCACATAATTCACAAAAGGGGGCAGATCCGAATAAACCTGTCCCCTTGCATACAACAATGATTTCGGTCAGCTACAAGTTTTCAAACAAGAACTCCTTACCATTAAGAAGCAGCTTGTCGTCCTTGATTTGGGCATGATGGACCAGCTGCTCCCCATCAGCCTCAAATACGCCACTTTGCATAGCGGGCATAAATGGGTTAACAAGTTGCTCCTGAGCAGGTACCAGCTCCTTGGCAACACGCGCATTCGATTCAAAAGAAAAAATATCAACCACAGCTTGAGGCTGCTGCAGCAGAACCATAAAACCTGCGAAGCTCATATCTTTTTTTAGCCCGATGGCCAGATCGCCTGTAACTTTGCCTTCTGGCAACACCACCTGCACATCACTGATTTTGATTTCGAGGTCTTTTTTGAGCAGTTTTTCAAACTCGGAAGCCAAGCGCATTCGTGCAGACTCCAGTTTCTGCATGAGCAGCATTTGCGCCTGTTGCGGATCATGCTGCACCGCGCCCATATCTTCCATAGCAGCAGCCAGAAGTTCACTATAAACCTGATAAAAATCATTCACCCCTGTCGCATCAAGATTATTGACAGCAAAACCAAGGTGGGCATCTTTGACATCATTTTTATCAGCAACAATATGGTCGGCGCGGTAATTTGTGGCGATGGACAAACGGTCTTGCGCAGCGTCGTAGTCAACATTTGAAGAAACTTTAACACCGTCGAAAGACACGCGTTTGTCATTATCAGGGTTGTTGATGGAGATACTATCCATTGAAAACAGGCCCGTTCCCGCCATAATCATTCCTGAAATTGCAGTGGTATCTGATTCCAAAGCAATTCCTTCGACATTCAAAATGTCAGCCATGGCAAATCCAGCAAAATTTGCGGAGGTCTTGATTTTTTTGAGGGATGAATCGGTGTTGCAGGTCAACTGGCCAGCTTTAACTTGCAAAATAACCCCATCTTCAATAGGGAGGTCAAAAGCTTCCGTGACAAACCTTCCGGTTGCTCCGCTAAATAATGAATACTCGCCAGTAAACGCAAACGGGTCGTTACCGGCAAGTTTTTCGTTGATGAAGTCATTATACCAGCTGTTTTTCGTCAAACTGGCTTGGGTGGTAACACCAGTTAAACCATGCTGAGCAGTTTCGGAAATGACAATCGGGCCCATCTCGGCAAAAACTTCATAGTCTGGCAGGGTAATAGCCCACTCTATTTGAGAAGAGAGATAGCCGCGTTGGTAACTGGCGATCTCCACCTTAGGATAAAACGGCTGATTGCCATAGCGCTGAGCGTAACTTTCCTTTTGCCCGGCCAGCATTTTTTCCATCATTAGGCCAGAAACAAAAGGTGCGGCGGCAATAACGATTGCAACAATAACCACGATCCCAACAATTAGTTTTTTCAAAATACCCTCCTGAGATTATTTTTTTCCGGTCTTAGGACCTGACCGACACATAAATAATGAACTTATAGTTTCCTCTCGTCTAAATCCATCTTTATTTACCGTAAATCTCATACCCCCCTCGTCATACTTGGACCAGGTCAAGGACTTATGGATTTTACACTTTGATGCTTCAAGAATACGCTATCGCCGAACAGGCCACTTATTGCCGGATAGCCCCAACTAATTTTTTTGTCGAACAGAGTCTGATCATCCATGACAAGCGCAGTATCGATTTGACTTAAGGCAGAGACGTGGCTGTTTTCGTAAAGAAATCAGCAATGATATGATGCTATTCCGAGGGTCAGGACTACCACCGGTGTCGTTATTGAGGGCAGACCCTGCCCTCAATAACGACTGATTATAACTGCAAATCTCAGGCGACAATTCTCATTTACTGGGCATTGTCATTATTCTATTTAGGTGAACAGATCTTTTTAAACAGCACTCTGCGGTTCCTGTCCCTGAAAACGCAGTGCTTCGAGCATACCCCGCTGAAAAAAGAGCGACTGGGCTTTTTCTGTTGCATGTCTGGCCAACACTTCACGCACATCGGCCCGGGTCAGAAGTTCATCACACAGATGACAATGGTTGACATAACGATTCTTAAATGTGAGTTCAGGTGCCTTCTGTTTGACAAAATTCAAGATCCCGTAAGGTCCTTCAAGAGCCAGCCAGTTAGCCATCAAATCATTATTCCCTTCGCAAATTATTGCGGCCAGACTCTGATCTTCAAGATTTCCTATACTCAATTCCGGGACGCGCTGATCTATCATTCCACAACAGATACGCAGATCTTTTTGCGGAGATATAATAATAGAGCTGAGTACCCCACTGCAGGGAACCTGCCAGGCCGTGGAGTTTTCCGGGTAAACGATATAGTCGCTATGATCAAGGTCTTTGGCATGCAAACCGATCGGCACCGTGTAGCCGCTACTGTACATATCTTCATGAGGGTTCGGCTCCTCCTCGTTGAACTGGTGCAGCTCGACTCCAAGATAATCCGACAGATAATCCGGTGTGATGCGGTTGTTTTTAACCCGCTTGTGCGCCAGAAGAACCGGCAACTCAAGCTTTCGGGCTGCGTGATAAGCGTGCTTGATATTAGCCAGGGGAATCATTTCTTGGTGCAGATCATCACAGCTGAAGTTGATCTCATTAAGACCACTGTCTTTAAGCTCACCCAGCCACTCTTCGGCCCTGGTCGCACTGATCGCCCAGAACGCATTACTGACAATCCGTGTCCACAACCCCTTACTGCGTGCAAACCTCAAGGCTTCCAGCACCTCGGTTTTTTTCATCAGCGCTTCGCCGCCGGTGAATACGACCGCTTTTAATGCGCCAAGTTCCGCAGCTTCGGTCATAATCCTACGCATAAAATTTGCGGAAAGATAGGGCCCATTCCAAGGGCCCGATTCCGTTACGCAGAATTTACAACTCACCGGACAATCATAGGTGACGGAAAATACAATTTTAGAAATCATTGTCCGCCCTCTCCTAGTAATCTCCCAATTCCTTCAATTGCCGGTCAATACGAGCCATCAGATCGCCGAGAGTTAAGGCATCGAGTAGCGGGGTGCGAATAAACTGATCTTTCACCAGATCGTTCCCATCGAAGCTTGTTGAGTAGTGATGGCTTGTGCGGGTATGAGGCATTGAATTTTCTTCAAAATCGGTATTGATGCCACGATGGCTTTGCGATTTTTGTTCAGAGTAAAAAATATCAAATTGGACATTGATGCGCTGAGCCTGTTCAACTTTAACCGATGACTTGATTTCGGGAACAAACTGCGCACTAATGTCCTGATAACGCCCGGCGGCGACCTTAATGCCAAAAATCTGCTCAAAACGGGCGGCATTCACCTTGTTCTCTTTAACATAGGCATGAGCCCGCATCAGAATGAAACGCAGTTGCATCAAAGCTTCGTCACTGACATCGTCATTGGTAATAACACCATGGTTTTTCAACGTCATTTCAGTATTTTCCATGACCAGAGCAAAAGTGTCATCATCGAAAATAGCTTTACGTAAAAACTGGTTGAAAGCGTGTGACGGAAGGGTAATACGATGGGTGATACGTTGGGCAACTTTAGTCATTTGACCTCTCCTCTAGCTGGGTTGATTTGTGTCTCAGAGCACATCTCTGACACAAAAACAAATTCCGTAAAACATAGGAAAGGACCCCCCTCCCCTATGGGATTAATCACCATAAAAAGTCAATATTTATACAATTTTAATGGATAAGCATAGCAGGTTTTTCTTCTTTGACAAGCTGTCGAATTTTTATTATTCCCCATACTTTAAGTAAATATTTCTTGTATTTCTCAAGATCCGGAAATGGTCATTCATAATGACTTTTCAAGTATGTTTTCATAGTATGGCCACCGCCAAGGCTGCCGCAAACACCAGATTCGCCTGTGAATCCTGCGCCCCGAATATTGATACTGATCTATCCTATTGCCCCTGAGTTTATCGCTATTTGAACTTCGGACAAGCCGTCCACCTGATTGACCAGAGCTCTTATGTTATATTTGCATTGGCAGCACCGTTTGAAGGTCCTCTCTATCCCCACGGACAGCACATGCGTACATATTTTATCCATGCGTTATCGTTATTAACCTTGTCACTAGGAGGCTGCCTCCAAAGTGTCCCTCCTGACCAATACCTCACCCAACAATTTGTCCAGCAGGCTGAAAATAGTATCCTTCAATTCAATACTGCCAAAGGTAAGCAGACGGCCTACTATCTGGCCCCGCTAGTAAATCCCTCATCGCCACCAAAAACACTCGTCATTGCCTACCCGGGCATTAACAGCCTAGCCTTAAGCTGGCTTGATGTCATTGATTCTACGGCCTGCCCCAATACCGGGTATCTGCTTATTGAATATCCAGGGCGTGGCCAGTCCGAGGGGTTCATGCGGCCGGAAGAATTATATGTGAATAGTGAAAGCGCGTTACAGGAACTGGCCACTCACTTTAACCAGACTCAACTGAGCGGCGACATCCGCTTGTTGAGTCATTCCTTTGGCAGTGGCGCCGCATTACAGTTTGCTGCCAGATACCAACAGATTAAAGAAATTGTCCTGGTGGCACCCTACGATGATCTCAAACATGCTGTACAACAGAAATCCTGGCTGCTATCCGTTATCATGCCCAGTCAGATCGATAACCGGATTCTTATCAGACAGCTATTGGATCAACCGGCTCCCCCCAAAATATCCATCATCCACGGTGGCCGGGATCAAAACCTTCCCCTGTCCATGAGTCAGGAGCTCCAGCGGATTGCTCCCAACCAAATTAGACTGATTATTTTTCCCGAAGACGGGCATACGGATATTTTGCGTTTACGCCGCGACGTTATACTGAGGGAGGTTAACCGAGAATAGACAAAAAAAAGTCCGTGGCCAGGAGGGGACCACGGACAAAAAGTTTTGAGAGGTTTCTCGAAAGATATCTACTAGGTTATAGCCGTTCCGCCTGCCACAACAAAACGTCTATGGCTTATTTATAACCAAGAAGGTAATCTTTGTCAATAATAATTTTGAAAATCTTTTTCATTTTATTTCAGAAACGCTCATTCAGCCCTTTTCAACCAGGTCCAAATTATCAGCCTCCAACTAAATCAATCATTTGTTTATGAGAAGCAGACGTTCAAGTGCCCCCGACTGACGCTCAGACATATTGGTGAAGAGAACCCCGATTCCGGGCAGACCAATACTATTGACATCCCATTTTCTCACCCAGCGGACCTCACTCCGAACAGATTTCATCTCACCTAAAACCGGCATTGATAAATTGACGATATCGCCCACAGAATAATCGCCGTTGGTAAGAATATAAGCTCCCCCCATGGAGACATTGAGGGTGACCACCTGTTCATGACTGACATTGATCCTGCTTGCCAGAATTGAAGATTGCATGACCTTGGATAATGTCACGTTCAGATGAAGTTCATAACGCGGCGGCAGACGAACAGTCTGCGGCTGCCTGAAATTTTGACACGAGGAAACAAATACTTGAAAGGAAAAGGTTTCTGAACACGCCGGGAGAGAACAACTTAAACTGCCGCTGGATGTTTTTCGAACTAAACACACAGGATAGTTTCGCGCTATCGCATTGATTATATTTTTGTCTTCTGCCTTCAGAACAGAAAATGTCCCCAGGTCGATGACCATGCCATGATATTCACACTGAACAGTCCCACATAGTTGCTTGAAACTGTGCAATGAACTGACAACATCGAGCTCGACCTGAGCGTCACCTTTTAATAAGGCCGTTAATTCATCTGTCGCATTGGAAGCTGATAATGTTAAAAGTTTCACTCGACCGACAGTATCGAGCGGTATCGTCCCTATTTCATTTGAAAAAATCGCCATACCCCATCCCCCCGTTTATGATTCTAAACTTAGGCTAATTGGTGTTGACAAATTTCTCAACCATTTTCATGCTTTCTATATTGTTTATCTTAAATCTTCACTGTGATGACAGTACGGAAAAGTATTTTTCCTTTCCTGTTCAAAATAAATCGCTGATCAGTCAACAAGCTTGTCCAGCTCGGCCAAAATCTCTTTCTGCTCACGAATCTGCTCGTGATAATAGTTCCAGACAAAATAACTCTGCAGGCCAAGAATGGTGAGGCCAACGACAAAAATTGCCCAGAAATTCTCACGCAGTGAATTGGTGAGATGATAAAAAGCATAAAAACCACCCAGGTAGCCAAAATGAGGCAGTGCGGTCCCCGGCTTTTTATCTCCAGACATCTGGGTCAGGAGCATTATCAGAGCAGAAAAGGCATAGACCACCAATGCCCAGTTGATCAGGTTTGGCGATGGCCCTGTCCCAAGCAGCGCGCGCATTTCAGCACTTAAGGATGGCAGGAAATCAAAATTCCGGTAGGCCCCCATACTTATAAGGGTAAACAGAGCAAGTAACCAAAGTCCAGAACTGGCTCGCAGCTCAAGTTTTTTAATCTTGCTCTGGACCTGCCTGCGCAGCGGATTGATGTCCGGAAAGATCTCTTCTTCCGGCGGCTGCCGTGTTGGATCGTTCATCGGCCTCTCTAGCCTGTTTTCAATCTGAAAAGTTACGCGTCGCCTTCCGGAGTGTCTGAATTGCGACTAGCTGACGGATTTTGTGCCTGAAGATCTTGCCAGGCCTGATCTCTTTGCTTGACCAGGGTACGAAAATCTTTATTAAGCTGCCCCAGTTTATGGTCCGCCGGAGGCAATTCGCGTTCACTCATGCCAGCTACTGCTTGCTGAAGGTTATAGGCCAGACGCAGAATCGGCTGAAACAGGTTGACACGTAACAGAGCCGCGACGCCCCCCACCGTCAGAAACAAAACCATAACACTAAACGCAAACATTCTGCTACGCAGTAATGAGAGAGTGTCTTCCAAGTGAGCACTGGAAATACCGATACTTAAAAACCCCAGGATAGGCTGATTTTCGGCATGAAAATGACAGGCTGCCGTTGAACACTGGGGTTCATTCAGAATCGGCATATTGACGGCGATAAAGCCATTGTCGTGATCGACATTAAAGCGGGTCTTCTCCCGCTCAGGCTGCCCCTGCCCCATCAGCGAGCGACTCCATTGATCAACTTGTGGAGCAAAGGACGGTCCGCCTGAAGGCTGTTCAAAATCTGCATACTTTGGCTCGCCATCCTGATCATAAATTCTGATTCGCTCAACGCCTTCAAGAGTATCAACGTTGGCAAGAATATTACGCAGTGAATCCCGATCATCCTCCATCATCGCGTAATGGGTCGATTTATATACCGTCACAACCAGGTCATCGACATGACGGACAGCTTCGGCGGTCATATCCGATTTAATGAAGGAATAAAGCAGCAGACAGCCAAAAACAACGAACCCGGTAACCGCAATGGTTACCGGCACAATTGCCCTGGCAATAAGATTGTCGAACATACGCCCTCTCTTAATCTGCCTCCGGCGTTCCGTGATCAGAACCCCGGAGGCAAAACATTCAGGCCTGCGCCGAAGCTTCGTCCTGAGGCATCGATTTTACTGCAACCGACTGCGTAACCTTTACAGTAGCAGCCTGAGGACGCAACTGATAAAGAATTGGCAAGCGGTTAAGAATGAAACGATAAGTCGCAATGTAGATAGCGAAAATCGTGACGCTGATAATTACTTCCAAGATATGGGGCACCTCCTGGTAAAGGTTCCAGTTGAAAGTGATTAACGCAGTATTCAGACGGTTAAGCACAATGCCCAAAACCGTAATCAAGGCGCCCAAGCGACACAGCCCAACAAGGCGATGATGAATACCAAAAGACAAAATAATTAAGGGCAGAACAACTCCAAAACCAATTTCAAACAACCACCAGGCCCCCCAACCGGTTGACAGATACGCCCACTCATTATCATGAGCAACAGCCAGAAACTTAATAAACAGATAAGTGATCAACCCCATAGCCGCACCTTTGGCCAGGGAGATGGTTATGCGATCAAGGTTCTTGATGAACCTGTCATCACAACGCCAACGCATGGTGTAATAAACAATGGTACTCACGGTAATCACCATACATAAACCACCAGGAATCGATGAGGTAAAAAAATGAATCCACTGGAATGATGCTGAATACCACAACGGATGCACTTTTCCCGGCGCGTAAACAAACAGCGCTCCCAAAGCCCCCTGATGCAGGGTGGACAGGATAATGCCCGCCACTGTCAAACCAACGGTGCCTTTACGGACAAATTCGTAACCGCGTCGAAAGCCGATCCATTCAAAAAACGCTGTCGATACTTCCGCAACCTGAACCGACAGGTAGGTAGCCACATGCCAGCCGACCAGAAACAGAACTGCAGCCGGTCCCCAAGAGTATACCATGGGATATGCCAGCCGCCAGGGCTGACCCAGATCTACCAGCAGATAGACAACAGCAAAAAAGTAGCCGAGCAGACCGTTAAGTAGAGCCAGACGCTCGATTGGTTCAAAATCGTGACGTCCGAATATTTCTACTGTGGTCCCGAGCATAAAACCGGAAGCCGAAAGAGGTACCATGCAAAACAGGCCAAAACCAAGAAACAGTCCCCATGGGTAATCATAAGAACTGTGTGTCACGGCTCCCAGCCCGAATAGATAACGATAAATAATAACCGGAATACCGATGGCAAAAACAACGGCCAGCAACCAGTTAAATTTGTTACGAACAAACTGAGCCAGATATTGGTCAAGAGTCAGGCCGAGGAGCAATTTTTCCATCAGAGTCCATTGTTTCCCATCCGGCTTTACCTCTGCGTCGTGCGGCTTAATACCGTAATTAGCAAGTCTTTTCATAGCGCGTCAATCCTCCTGCCCGTGGTGATCGTCATGGTCTTGGGACTTTTTCCCTTTAGTCGACAGTAGGTGAAAACCGGTAAATAAAGCCGGCCAGATTGACAGGACCATCGGTACGATAGCGAGAAAATCCTTAACATTATTGATAATAGGTTCTTTCGGCAGGTCACCGTTAAAGCCAACCTCTTCAAAAGGCACGGCAGACAGGTACATCCAGCCGGTACCACCGACTTCTTTCTCACCATAGACCTTATCCACGTAAGTATCGGGACTCTTGCGGATTCGTTCATGAGCGATCTTGAGCAGATCCTTACGCTTACCAAAAGTCATAACCTGCTGTGGACAACTTTCCACACATGCTGGCGGACGCCCTTCTTTCAAGCGCGTGTCATAGCAGAAAATACACTTTTTTATGACCGGGTTAAGGGCAGAGCTGTAAGTATAAGCCGGAATACTAAAGGGGCAGGCGATCATGCAGTTACGACAACCGACACAAACCTTGGAATTGTAAATGACAGCACCTTCCGGTGTTTTGGTGTAAGCATTGACAAAGCATGAGGTCAGACAAGCCGGCTCATTACAATGGTTACACTGAATCTTGCGATAAACAGGTTCACTGCCTGCCGGATCGTAACGATTTACTACAGTATACGCCTTTTCTGTCGTGCGCCGCTTCTGACCATGATGCAGTTCATCAAATACCGAATAATCATCAAATGGCAAATCCGGAGCCGGCAAGTTCTGCTCCTGATTACAAGCAGCTTCACAGGTTCGACACCCGACACAACGCGTCAGATCAACCAGCACCCCCATGCCATCAGGAAAACCTTCAAACGATCCGGCAGCCTGGGCTTTTTTAGCTGGGGATACCAGTACCGCAGCACCACCTGCCATACTGCCTGCCAGGAACTTTCTTCTGGATATTTTACTCATCTGTCAATCTCCTTATGCCCAGCACGTTAGTTGGAGTGTGCGTCATGAGGCTGTGTCGCCGGAGCGAACTCACCAGAATGATAAAATCTGTTTCCCGCTTCGGTTTTGGCATGGCAATCCTCACAACCAAGCGGACCACCAACCTCGCGGTGGCATCCCATGCAGTTAAGATGGTAAGCAGCTTTCAGGTTGGGTTGATCATCATGGAAAACATATTCAGACTGCATACGAAAACCACTCTGATCGGCAGCTACGGTGGGACTGGCATGGCAGTCCTGACACGCCACAACATCCATATCCTGCCCTCCTTGGTGACACTTCAGGCAGTAGCTATTCACAGGGGCGCTGCCTGTTGTATGGTGATGGCAGACTGAGCAATCCTCGGCCACATCGACATGCATGGCATGATCAAAAATGACAGGATCATAAAGATTGGCCAACACTCCCAATTCAACCTCTTCAGGAAAATCGTCCATCGCAAAACCGCTCATGGTACACAGCAGAACCATGAGAAACACCAGCGGTACTGTTAACAGTTGTATTCCGGACAGTCGCATCGTTGTCTCCTCAATAACAAATCAGCACTTTGGCAGATACCGGTATTTCAACACTTTTTTACTCTTATTTACTCGTCTTCATTGGAATGGATATAGCGATAAAAAATTGGGAAAAGCGTAAAGAGCAATAAACAGAGCAGATATTCCAGACCTTTGATATAAGTGTAGAAATCAACGACGGTGTAAATCTGTTCCACCTGCCCAACGTTCAAGAAAAAATCGAGCATCACATCACCTCACGAAAAAAGCGACTACCACGCTGCTGGTAATCGACGTGTAAAGTCTCCCTGGCAAGCTCCGATGGCCGATCAGCAACTGCCAAACCAGGACGGGTACCGTTCTTTTGTGCAGAGAGTATGCCATTTCTTGAATATTTAAAAAGAGAGTCCTAAATTGCCAGGATTGAGCCTTTTTCGGGCAATACAGGACGCAATGCCAACAGAGAAAAAGATTCGGGCTGTGTATGATAAAAAAATACAGTTCTATAGGCGTATATAAGAAAAATACCCTGAATAAATTTTCTATCCTGCTAATATTACATTTAAAACATATGGAAACAGGAAGAAGTGTCGGGCGTACAAAAAAAATATTGCCATGAACCAAGTATTGAATATTTATTTCATACAATCGCAATATTCCTACGTTGCAATTTCCATATAATAAACAAACCCCGGAAGATGAGATCGTGATAAGATGATGCAAGGCCCGTCATTGCTTGCAGCAAGACCTTGACGCAAGCTATATCCACCTTTACTATGAAATCGGCCTGAATTTTGCTTAATATTTGCCTGCCCAGTCCTGCTTTCGCTCTTTTATAGTTACTAATTATGCAATTTCTTTCGCAGTTGAGAGCCCCAAGCGGAACTAACTCAAAGAGAAGCAGATTATGAGTGATACAGCCAGCCATAAAATTCTTGTTATCGATGATGAAGCCGTTATCAGGGAAGGGCTGCGTCAAAGCCTGGCTCTTGAAGGATATCAGGTTGATGTTGCAGCCAACGGTAAAATCGGCATGGACAAGCTGCAGAAAAGCGAATTCAGTGTTGTCATCAGCGACCTAAAAATGCCTATCATGAGCGGTATTGATGTGCTCAAAACCATCCAGGTGCTGCAGCCCGACGTCCCGGTCATCATTATCACCGGCTTTGCAACCGTTGATTCAGCTGTCGATGCGATGAAAAACGGGGCTTTTGAATACCTGACCAAGCCCTTCCTGCCCGATCAGATTATTGAAAAAGTTGAAGCTGCCATAAAAAAACGGATTCTCAATCTGGAAGTAGCACAGATTCACTCCCCCTATAGCGAAACATTGCTATCCGATTCGTTCATTGGCAAAAGCCCTGCCATGCAAAAAGTTTTTCGCCGTATCCTGCAGGTTGCCCCCACCAACAGTACGGTCCTTATTAGCGGCGAAAGTGGGACCGGCAAAGAATTGGTCGCCAGAGCCATTCACCAGCACAGTCCCCGCAAAGACCAGTCTTTTGTCGCCGTCGACTGTAACTCGCTTCCTGAAAACCTGCTCGAAAGTGAACTCTTCGGTCACGTAAAGGGCTCCTTCACTGGCGCAACCCAATCAAAACCCGGGCTCTTTATGGTCGCCAGTGGCGGCACCCTCTTTCTCGATGAAATCGCCAATTTGAGCATGGCAACCCAGGCCAAACTATTGCGGGTCCTGCAGCAACGGGAGGTCACCCCCATTGGCGGAACCAAAACAACGCCAATCGATATCCGCCTGATTGCCGCCACCAATCGCAGTCTTGAAAAAATGGTTGCCGATGGGGACTTTCGGGATGACCTCTATTTTCGTCTGAATATCATTCCTATCGAGCTCCCCCCTCTGCGCGACCGCAGTGGCGATGTTCCTTTGTTGATTGGCTATTTTCTTAAAAAGTTTTCCGAAGAAATTGGCAAAGAGATCAAAGGACTGTCAGCAGATGCTCATATGGCGCTGCATGACTATACATTTCCCGGTAATGTTCGCGAGCTGGAAAATATTATTGAACGTGCCGTAGTCCTTAGCCAGGGGGACCTGATTCAAAGCGACTGCCTTGAGCTGCCGGTCTATCACAGGGAAGAACCCGCTGCGGCGGAAATCGCCGCACCACTGAACTCTGAAGAGTTGAAGGAAATCAAACGCAAAGTACGCGAACAAGCTGTCGAACCGATTGAAAAAGCTTTTGTTTATGCAGCTCTGGAACGTAATGACTGGAATGTTACCAAAGCGGCCGAAGAAACCGGTATGCTCAGGCCTAATTTTCAGGCGTTACTGAAAAAGCTCGGCATCTCGGTCAAGGACCATCTTCCTTAGCCTTCCCCAGGGAATCCTTATCCGGAAAAGCATCCCCTTCCATGATCGGCAGATAGATCGTGAAGTGCGTCCACTCTCCTTCTTCACTTTCAACATCAATACGCCCACCGTGGTTACGGATAATTCCGTAAGTTACCGACAACCCCAGACCGGTCCCCTTACCCGACTTGGTCGAGAAAAAAGGATCGAAAATACTCCCGATAAGTTCTTTACTGATCCCCAGTCCGGTGTCCTCAACTTTAATGACAACACAACGCCCGTCATCACACAGAAATGTCGATATCGTCAGCAGACCACCGTGAGGCATGGCCTGCCCGGCATTAATGAATATGTTAAAAAACACCTGCTGAAACTGGTCAGCATCGATGGATAAATCTGGCAACCCTGGGTTGAGTTTACATTCGATCTGAATATCCTGGAAAATTGTCTGCTGCGATACCAGATCCAGTGTATGCCGAATAACCTTATTAATTGATTCAGGTTTCTTCTCAGGAATCGACTCACGGGCAAATTCAAGTAACCCACGCACAATCTTTGCACAACGCCCGGTCTCTGAAACAATTATTTCAAGATTCTCTTTCACCTGGCCCGGCAGCTTATCACTCTTTGCCGACAATCCCGCAAACATGAGAATCCCCGTCAACGGATTATTGATTTCATGGGCAATACCGGCGACCAGTTCTCCCATGGAAGCAAGTTTGGCTGAACGCAGCAATTGGTCCTGCATGGCATGAATTTCTTCGGTACGCTCTTCGACCTTATGTTCCAGCGTATTCCCCCATTCTTTCAACTCCAGTTGAGCCTGAGCGAGGTTGTCCGCCATGGTATTAAATGAGCGTCCTAAGCGACCAATCTCATCGGTGCCGGGATTGCCGACCCGCGCCTTCAGATCCCCCTGAGCCAGGGCCTGTGTCTGTTCGAGAATCCCCTGAAGGGGATTGCAGATATAAAATCGGGTCAGCAGGTAATGACACAAAGACAGAAGAAGCAGCATGACAAAAGTCGAAATAATAACATCCGTATGGTGGGAATGAGCCAGCTGAACCATCGTCTCAAGGGAAACCGCGATATCCAGAACCCCTATTTTCTGTTCCTCCTGCGCATGAAAGTGGCACGCAGCGGTATAGCAGTTTGGATCGTTATAGATTGCCCGCGTCATATTCAAATATTGATGCCCGTCCGCGTCACTAAAAGTGCGACTGCGTGTTTCAATCGGAGCATCCAGAAGAACCTTGCTGCCAGGAACATGACAAAAAGCACAACTGTCCGCAGTTTCAGTCAACACCGTGCCAATTTCATTGGCGTTGCTGGAAAAACTTATCACCCCTTCTCGCCCAAGGATTCTGATTCGTGAGATGCGGTGGGACTTGGCCGTTTCCACCATAGTCAGCTGCAACTGCTTACGATCATTTTCCAGCATCATGTGGTAGGTATCACGCTGGAACATCTCGAGCAGAATATCTGTATCCGCCTTCGCTTCTTCTAGAAATACATTCTGTACTTTAGTGATATGCAGAAAAGCTGATGCCGACATGACAATAAGCAACACGATACTGGAGATGACCGTATATCTGATGGCAAGATTAATACGCATAAAGCACCCTTTAGCCCTGTTGACTTCATCTGGTGATCAGGATCCGCAATATTTGGCAGCGCACCATTATTGCCTCACTTTACTTTTGTCATTCATACTATACATTGATTATGCCAATTCATTGAGCGGTCAAAAGATTTCAGCCGCCATGAGGTCGTCATTGCCTTTTCAGCGCTCCTGAAGTATAAAACCCCCTGACCTACAGCGCATTCGAGTCTTCACCCGGACAGGACGGTTTTGCCATGGGATATCACACACTGCGACAGGCCATTGACGATCTCGAACAGAGTGGCCAGCTGATCAGAATTGAACAACCCATCGACCCCAATCTTCTGGCAGGCGCAATCCAGCGCCGGGTCTACCAAAACCAGGGGCCGGCTATACTGTTTTCCAACGTGACCGGCAGCAAATTTCCAGCGGTTGCCAACCTGTTCGGCACCTTGGAGCGCACGCGTTACCTGTTCAGAGATACCCTGCGCCAGGTTGAAACCCTGGTCAACTTAAAGCTCGACCCAAAAACCCTGCTCAGCGCACCCGGATCTCTGTTGTCAGCACCACTGGCCGCCTGGCACCTGTTGCCCAAGAAAATCAAGAGCGGCCCGATTTTAAGCCATCAGACCAGTATCAGTGAACTGCCACAAATTAAAAGCTGGCCGGATGATGGCGGCCCCTTTGTCACGTTGCCCCAGGTGTATAGCGAAAGTATTCTTAAACCGGGAATCCGTTCTTCCAACCTGGGGATGTATCGTGTTCAGCTGGCAGGCAACAACTACATACCTGACCGCGAAATCGGTCTTCATTACCAGATTCATCGAGGTATAGGCCTGCATCACCAGCAGGCATTACAACAGGATAAGCCATTCCGGGTAAATATTTTTGTCGGCGGTCCACCCAGCATGACCGTCGCCGCAGTCATGCCGCTACCGGAAGGCATGCCGGAGCTGGCCTTTGCCGGACTACTCGGGGGGCATCGTATTCCCATGGTTCAGTATGATAAATATCTGCCGATGCCAGCCGAAGCAGACTTTGTCATCTGCGGAACCATCGACCCCAGGCAGCAAAAGCCGGAGGGCCCGTTTGGCGATCACCTTGGCTACTACAGCCTGGTCCATGATTTCCCGCTGATTCGCGTTGAACGCGTCTATCATCGCCCCGATGCTATCTGGCCCTTTACCACCGTTGGTCGCCCCCCCCAGGAAGATACCAGCTTTGGTGCCTTTATTCATGAACTAACCGGAGCCCTGATTCCTGAAGTTCTGCCCGGTATCAAAGCAGTTCATGCCGTTGACGCCGCCGGGGTCCATCCATTGCTGCTGGCCATAGGCAGTGAACGCTACACACCCTATAACAAACGCGAACGGCCCCAGGAACTGCTTACCCAGGCCAATGCCATTTTAGGTCAGGGGCAACTGTCCTTGGCCAAATATCTGTTTATCGCTGCCGAAGAGGATGATCCCTCCCTCGATATTCATAATATCAAAGCCTTCTTTAAACATATCCTGACCCGCGCAGACTGGTGCCGCGACCTGCATTTTCAGACCAGTACCACCATCGATACCCTCGACTATAGCGGTCATGGCCTGAACCAGGGGTCCAAGGTAGTCATTGCTGCGGTCGGCCCGAAGCGCTTTAAACTTCCCGACACGATCACTTCCGATCTGAAACTGCCCCGAGGATTCAGTCACCCGCGCATTGCCATGCCCGGGATTTTGCTGATCGAGGGCCCGGCCTGCCAGACCTACTTGCCGGGAGAAGATCGCGACCTGATCAAATTTTGCAAAAAATTTGATCGCACGGCCCCTATCAATAGCTTCCCGTTAATTGTTATTGTTGATGATAGCAGCTTCTGTGCAGCCACGTTGAACAATTGGCTCTGGACTGTATTCACCCGCTCCAATCCGGCTGCCGATATTTATGGTATCGACAGTTTTACCTCTGCAAAACACTGGGGCTGCCATGGCTCGCTAATTATCGACGCCCGTAGCAAACCTCACCATGCTCCGGCGTTGATTGATGATCCCGATATCGAAAAACAGGTGGACCAGCTCGCAGTCAAAGGCGGTCCATTACATGGCATCATATAAATGGAGTCAGTAAATGTTAAAAACTCAGCCTATTAACATATTTATACCGTCACTTATCCAGGCGATTGGCAATACTCCCCTGGTTGACATATCGATTCTAGTCAACAAACCCGGGGTACGGCTGTTGGCCAAGCTTGAAGGGAGTAATCCGGGGGGGTCAGTCAAAGATCGCCCGGCCCTGTACATGATTGAAAAAGCGGAAGAAAGTGGTGAGCTGACGAGGGATAAAGTTATTCTGGAGCCAACCAGCGGCAATACCGGTATCGCCATTGCTATGATCGGTGCCGCCAAGGGCTACAAGGTCAAACTGGTCATGCCGGCCTGCGTCAGTACCGAGCGGCGTGGCATTCTTGAGGCCTACGGCGCTGAAACGGTGCTATCGCCCGGTTGCCAGATGACCGATGGTGCCATTAACCTGGCTCACAAAATACTTGCAAAAGATCCTGACCGCTACTATATGCCCAACCAGTACAGTAACCCCAACAACCCGCTGGCTCATTACGAAACAACCGGTCCGGAACTCATGGCCCAGAGCAACGGTGACATCGATTATTTTGTCGCTGGCATGGGAACCTCGGGGACATTGATGGGAATGTGCCGTTATTTTGCGGACCATGCCCCGGCTGTCAAGGTGATCGGTGTTGAGCCTGGCCTCGGCCATAAAATCCAGGGGCTTAAAAACATGCAGGAAGCGATTGTCCCAGCAATTTACGACGAATCACTGCTGTCTGAGAAAATACTGATTGGTGATGAGATCGCTTACGAAACAACCAGGCAGCTGGCGTTGAAAATGGGGCTTTTTGCTGGCATGTCCAGCGGTGCTGCGGTTGCCGGAGCTCTGCAAATAGCTGAAAATATTGACCAGGGTACGATTGTCGCGTTACTACCGGACCGCGGAGACCGCTATCTGAGTACCAATCTGTTCCGCTCTGCCTGCGCCGAATGTCCGCCATGAGCAAGCTTCCCGAATTACTGCAACGTCAGGCTGAACGCCTGCTCGATGAGCTCTGCCTGCAGGCGGCCAACGATCCTCACCTGCCACGCCTGCTGCGCTTTCGCATCGACGGACTCAGTGTCTTTCTGTTCGAAGTGCGGCGCCACCGACATGACCCGGACAAACAGACTGAAATCGGCATGGCACGGCTGCGCTATACCCCTGAATTAAATCAGTGGACCCTTCACTATCAGCATGAAGACCGCTGGAAATTGTATCTTAATGTTCAACCCACTCTGGAGCTCGGCCGTCTGATCAAGACTATTCAGCAGGATCCGTTCGGCTATTTCTGGCAGGATTGAGATTATTGGACTTCTCAGCGCTTGCAGATCAGATAGACACCAGCCAGCAGCAATAAAATCCCAAGTCCACGACGGACATCAAAAGGAATATCCCGCATCCCGAATAAACCGTAATGATCCATCACCACCCCGGCTGCCAGTTGCGAAACAATGGTCAAAGCAAGAACGGCGGTGGTGCCAATGCGTGGCACACCGATAATGGTCATGGTCACGAAAAAGGCCCCGAATAGACCACCGCTCAGTTGCCACCACTGGGCATCGCCGGCGCGGCGCAAACTTCCGCCACTGGCCAGAAATGAGGTAATCAGCAGAATCGCGGTTCCCACCGCAAAAGAGATCGTGGCGGCCTCAAGAAACCCGGTTTTTTCTGCCAACCGGGCATTAATTGATGGCTGCACAGCAACCGCGACGCCACCGGCCACCATCAGAAGGATCAAAAGTAAGTTAGACATAGATGTTCGGCCCTGAAAAGACAATAGTCAGCCTAAGGCTGACGCTGTCTGACGAGTTTTGAAATCGCCTTGAACGCATCCCCTTTGGCGACCTTAATCAGTTGAAACAATGCGGTTTCTGTTGTCGTAATGACGGCTCCAGCCTGTTCAGCCAAGGCTAGGGCATTTTCGTAATCACTGACAAACCGGGAAGCAACCGCATCCCGAACCAGGTGAACGACATAGCCACGATCAAGCAGATCAAAAACCGTCTGCAGCACACATACATGCGTTTCCATACCGGTCACAACAACCTGTTTTGCGCCGGTCTTTTCAAGCTCTGACAAAAAATCAGAATCACCGCAGCAGCTAAAAGCTACCTTGGCTACAGTATTGCCGGTTTCCGCGTCACTTAAAGAAGGGACGGTATGACCAAGCCCCTGCGGGTATTGCTCTGTCGCCAAAACAGGACAATTTACAGCTGCAAACCCTTGCTGAAGCAAAGCTGTGTTCTGAAGCAATGGCTCACAGAGTTTGGGGTTCATAGCCGGAACCAGTTTTTCCTGGATATCGATCATCAGTAAGACAACCTGCTCAGCATTAAGCCAGTATTTTTCTTTTAAAGAAGACATTTTATTCCTTTCAAACGAATAAATTATGCGAACGTTCTGCGTCAAGATAACAGTGTGGGAATTTTTTCACAACTGGCCTTGCACTAAAAAACGACACTCAGGGTGTCGTTTTTTAGTGATTACTATATCTTTCAAAAGTACTCTTAATCGCGATAAATGCCCGCACCAACAAAGATAGATGTTCCGGGAACCCGGTAGATATATGTCTCTTTGATTGCCGGTTCGGAGCTGTCGGGCTTCGGCCACATATACTCAATCCACCCTTCTCCTTCTGTCGCGGCCTTTACGACAAAATCGACAAACAGCATCTTCGGGTTCTTGGGATTCTTATCGGTAACCGTCAACAGGCTGTCCATTTTCATCAAACCCGGCATCATCGGGTGAGCGAACATTTTCCCCTTCAAATTCATGGCGAATACGTAGGAGTCCTTCCATACGAACTTGCCGTTTCTTTTAGCGATCTCGGCAAGTCCTGCTTCCTGATCAGCGAGAATCATCTCAGCAGCCTGCTTGCACATGCTTATGCACTCAGCTACCGTCGCCTTATGTGAATTGGCAAAAACCGGATTCACACCCAGTACAAGACTTAGCCCTAACAACCATATAACCCATTTTACGCGCATAGATACTTTCTCCTTCCTTGAATTAAAAACCAATGAATATTGAAAAAAATGTACCTACATACCGCCCAACAAAGTTTTGATAATCTCCGGATTTTCTTCCTCTTCTGCGAGAATCGTATGGCAGGTATCGCAATCCATGGAAATAACCTCGCCATCAGCTGATTCATGTTCTTCATTATGACAGCGGAAACACCCCAGCTCATTATCATGCCCCAGATTGCTTTCGTAGGTATTCCACTGAATATTCATCTCCGGAAAGACATTCTCCACATAAGCAGCCTGCACACCTGCAATGGCAATCTCAACCTGCTGACGCTGGTTCTGATAGATCACTGGGTACTGCTGCTTATAGTATTGGGTCAGATGTGCGGCGATTCCGGTTCTGGCTTCGTCCTGGGTCACATATTCCTGCTCAACAGCAGCCATGGCCTGCTGCTTGATATAAGGCAGTTCCACAGGAATCTTATGGGTCCGTATCTTATTGTTAATTGCCCGGTCTGCAGACAGATATATATGGCTGGGGCGGTTGTGACAATCGATACAATCCATTGTCCGCTCCTGAACTTCACTGGCCGCTGCCAGTTGTTCTTCCGCATCAGACGACCGGTAAGTAATAATATTGCCGTTCGCGGTTTTCTGAGCTACTTCGGGAATATTATTGCGTGGCCAATCGGTGGCCTTATAGGTAATTTCGTTTTCAGGGGCGACATGCCAGTGAATTCCGTGGGAGTTTGCGGTCTGATCTCCGGCACTGCCAATTTTCATAAGCAGCACGGTCTGGACGTGGGTATTGTTTTCATCATCAAGGTACTTATCTTTTATGACCAGCTTGTCACCATGAAATTTCTCCGGACGGTGGCATTGTTCGCAGGTATCGCGTGCTGGCCGTAAGCCATGGACCGGGGTTTCAATCGGCCGCGAAAAAGTATCCGCCATAACAGCATACAGCTGCCTGGCTCCGGATATCTTCGATTTGACAAACCACGAAGCTCCCGAACCTATATGACATTCAACACACCGCACACGACTATGAGCCGAGTTCTGATATGCCGTGTACTCCGGGGTCATCGGTACATGACAGACCTCACCACAGAAGGAATTAGACTCCATATAGTGGTAGCCACTATAGGCCAGGACACCAACAACGAACAGGTTGATACAGGTTAGGAAAACACCAACGAAAACCAGCTTGCGAATGCGATTGTAACCTGAATCGTCACTCAGCTTTTCACGTAAATAGTCAAGGGTAAATAAGCGAACCTCTTCCTTGCCCCTGGCAAAAAATAGACCAATAAAGACGAGTACCAGGCCACCGACAAAAGCCGGCCCCAGAATCATGTAGATAAAACCACTGAGATAGGGATTGTCTATGTGGATAAAGACATCGTAAAGAACGGCACCAAGTAGAAAAGGAAATACCACAGTAACAACCATGGCCCCCAGCATTGATATCCAGCTATGAGTTATCCCTTTAATAAATGCCTTCGGAATATCAGTCAGTCTGGCCATGAGATACTCTCTCCTTTTAGCAGTTATTCAAAGTCTACAACCTGCGACGACTTCCTCCACAAATTCTTATTAAAACAATGTTATGTTCAAAACCTAGCATTAAGATCAACAACTGTCAATTATGGACTTTATTGCCTCCGTCTATGATTATTCTGTCAAATCCGATTTCGCAGAATGCGCATGACCAGAACCCCAAGAATTGAGAGAACCAGGCCGACGCAGACCAGCAGGTATCCTATGGTATCTGCGCTCCCCCAGCCCCAGAGATTTTTACTTTTCAGGATAAAAATGAAGATAATACCGGTGAAGGTCGCAATACCGCCAATGACATATATGCCAATGGCAATCATAGAAAAAACCAAATCTTTATCAAGCATAAGCGTCTCCCTGTCGGGAAATAAAAAGGGGTTGCCGAATGGCAACCCCTTTCGGATTGAAACGAATCCTACCGTTTAAAAGTGATGTCCGCCAACGGTAAATGCGTAGATCATTAGTACCAACAGCGCAACCCCAATAATCACAGCGGTAAAGCCGAAGCCCTTGATGAAGAAATCATACGCAATACCACTCGGCTTCTCCTTGATGTAATTGTCAAGAATGCCTTCTTCCTCATAGCGCTTCCACTGATCTCCACGCTCTTCGATAAACTCTTCCTTGGGCAATTCACCGTTGAAGATGACAAAGTCCATCGGGAACTTCTCGGGACGACCATGGGTATTGAAGAAGTGAACCGTAAAGATGAACCCGGTAGCCAGCAATGCTTCATCCGAGTGAATAATGGTGGCAACGTTAAACACCCAACCCGGAAGGAAGGCACCAAAGAATTCAGGGAACCAGAGCATCAGACCGGAACCGCCAATGGCGAACATACCCCAGAAAACGGCGATAAAGTCGAATTTTTCCCAGTAGGTCCAGCGATCAAAGGTCGGCTTAGGACCGAGGAACAGGAACCAGCGCACCATGTTGGTAACATCCTGAATATCTCTCAAGTTCGGACACAATGATTCTGGCCCGAATAGCCGGCGGAAGAATTCGGCCGGATACTGTAATTTGTAGAACAGGAACTTGGCACTCATAAACAGCGCGGAAGCAAAATAAACAAAGGTAATCGCAGCACCTACCCTGTGTAACAGGGCAGCATTAGCTGCGCCACCGTAGAAATTCATCATCACTGCAGCCCATTGCTGGTCAGCAAATTTCAACGGCAGGCCGGTCAGGGACAGCAACAGGAAGCTGATAATAACCAGCAAGTGCAGGAAGATATGAACACGGGTGAAACGCCGATAAATCTTATGAGCATCGGGAATCACATGATAATGGCCAGCAATCAAGGCACGTTTTTTCTCGCGGTTTTCAACAAAGCCCCGGAATAACCAGAGGAGGGTGTGAATCCAGAAAACCAAGAAGGTTCCAACCAAAAGAACCGTCATGCTGACGTAGGTATAATACAGAATCGGATAGTTATCTTTATCCGTCATCTTGCCATGAGCATAAAATTTGACAAACTGCGCAGACGAATTTTCATGGCACTTGGCGCAGGTCTGTACCAAGTTATCACCATACAGACTGGAATTCGGATCATCATGCGGCAAAATGGAATGGGAGGTATGGCAATCGGCACACCCGGCGACTTTTTCCGGGAAGCCCAGCGCATAATTTTTGCCATGATAACTTTCAAGGTAGGTTTCAACAGCAATATTAGTGATACCGTTCTTTTCCATGAGAGCTTCGTCATCATGACATTTCAGACAGACATCAGTATGAAAGGCACGAACTTCATGATCTTTGGGATCACCAATCTCCTTGATTTCATGAAGATTGTGACAGTCTATACAGGATGCCGAATCCATATTGCCGCCCTCAAGGGCCTGGCCATGAACAGATGGAGTGAATTGTTCTGCCGCATCATCATGACACTCAGCACACTTGGCAACCGCAACCAGTTTGTCACCATTCCAGGCTTTCTGACTATGGATTTCGGAGTGGCAGGTCGCGCAACTGATTTCGTTAAGCTGGTGAACACTGGCATAATGCTGCTCAGTCTCTTCTTTATGGCAGCGAACACACTTAACCGGTTCCGGCATGAGTTCGCCTTCCATGTGCAGCTCAATATCAAGCAATTCGATATGACAAGCAACACAACCGTTGGCTCCGTGCACAGAATTACTGAACTCCTCTGCTGAAATGACATCCCCATGACATTCCAGACAGGTTTCGGGAGACGCAACGACTCCCGCAGCCATGACTTGAGAAGCGCATAGCACCAGTGCCAGCAGCAGTGAATAAAACAGAAACTTTCGCATGAAAACTCTCCTTGAGAACAGGTTTCCTTAAGCCCCGCACGCCAGATAGTTACATATCAGTCGTTACGAATGCAGTATTCACAAAAATCGACCATCGGGAGGTGGCAGGTCCCATTACATCCGACAGCACTACTTTTCGTGAGAATAAATTACATATAAATATTAGAATACATGCCGCGACAGTACCCTCATCATCAAATTAATGCAACAAAAAATCTCTTTTACAGATATCAGAAAAGCTAATAACTGACTGAAATACGCGGCTATTTTCAAATTTAAAGACTATTTATTTCTGTATACAATATACAAAAAAAAACGACTCTTGCGAGTCGTTTTTTCTAAGACTGTAAACTTCTTAAAAATTATTTAGTCAGAAGCGCGACAACCTGCTCAGTGAACGGGTTAGCGAACAGAATGATCATGGCAACAACGAAAACGTAAATTGCCAGAGACTCGATCATAGCCAGACCGATCATCATTGTAGTCAGAATTTTACCGGACGCACCCGGATTACGTGCAACACCTTCACAAGCACTTTTAATTGCCATCCCCTGACCAAGACCAGTACCGATAGAACCGATGCCCATACCCAAACCAGCTGCCAGTACACACCAGGTAAAAAATTCCATTACAACTTCTCCTTTTATGCTCTCTTTAAGTTTGATTGTTCCCATGTCAATATGGGACTTGCTTCACACCCCTGTGAGAAGCAGTAAAAATAAGCAATCAGTGCGCCTCTTCGAGCGCACCGGCAATATAAATCATCGCCAGCAAGGTAAAAACAAAGGTCTGGATAAAGGCAACCAGAACCCCCATCAGCATCATCGGAATCGGCAAAAACAGTGGAACCAAGGCGAAAAAGATCATCAGGACAATCTCATGGCCATACATATTACCGAAAAGACGCAGGGTTAAGGACAGTGGACGGGCCAGGTGACCAATGATCTCAATAATGAACATCAGTGGTGCGAGCCAGATAATCGGCCCCATAAAGTGCTTAAGATAAGCAACACCATGCTTTTTGAAACCAACGATGTGAGTCATAGCAAAAACAATGATCGCCAATGCGGCGTTAGTATTCAAGTTTGCTGTTGGTGGATAAAAGCCGGGAATCAGGGCAATTAAGTTGCTGACCAGAATAAACAGGGCAAAAGTCGCGATCAACGGGAAAAAGGCCTTTCCCTCTTCACCCATTGTCTCATCAATCAGACCTTCAACACCAGTTACCACAGTTTCCATGAAGTTCTGCATCCCGGAAGGAACCAGGGTCAACGAACGCGACGCCAAAAAGGCAACAAAGATAAGCACCACCATGACAAACCAGGCATACATGACGTGTTCGCCAATGTGGATATGCAGTTGCTGCTCAAGCCATTGAAGAAACAAAAAGGGATGAGTCATTGCCTTCTCCTGTTCAAATACCAATACATTAATAGAGACGCTTCAACGTTGTTATCAGTACATTTACCACGACTACCGAAAGACCGACTGACAGGGCCAGCGGGCTGAGTCCCCCACGTACCAGCAACAGATATATGGCACTGGCGACAAACAGTAGACGAAACATATAATTAAACTGAAACCCCTTCCGTGCAGAGTGCTGAGGATCACCAAGCAATCTGACCAGGGACTTGCCAAGCATACGATAATTCATGATGGCCAAAACTCCACCGGCCAATACTGCCAGTGAAATCTGCCAATCCCACCACAGCAGACTGAGCAGAAGCAGAACAACAAGAATAAACCAGTTGCGACGAGCCAGTTCAGCCAGCAACTGATCATCTTTGTTCATCGTCTGAAGGTCCCTGTTGCTCCTGACGACGTAATTCACGTTTAGTCAGGATAAATACATTACGAAAACCAGAAACGATACCAAAGCATAACATCACCAGGGTCAGTATCGGCTTGGTATCAAGCCATAAGTCCAGATAATGTCCCATCGCCAAGCCTATCATGATAGAAGCAACCAGGGAAATTCCGACACTGGACAAAAACCCCAGACTTTTGAATAGTTGGCGTCTATCTTCGCTCATCTTAATATCAACTTGAATACTCGATTCTCGCAGCGTCTTTAAAGCGTCTTCTGATAACACAGCACTAGGCCAGAAGTCAATGGCTTTCTCCATATACAAAAAAAGTATATTTCAAATAAAAAGCTATGATTTCAGATAGTTTCATGTCAAAAAAAGTATAAAGTATACAATTTCAAGACCCTATCCCCTTTGCGCCATCAGGCCAACTGCTTAAACACGATCTCTGCAGCAGCAATGGTTTTGTCCAGATCGTCCTGACTGTGGGCAATACTCATGAAGCCAGCTTCAAACTGGGATGGCGCGAGATTGATCCCCTGGTCGAGCATGCCGCGGAAAAAGCAGCTGAACATTTCGGTATCACTTTTTGCTGCATCGGCAAAAGAATTGACCGGTCCATCACAGAAGAAGGTACAGAACATTGCTCCGACTCGCTGAAAACAGGTAGCGACACTACTGGCCGCAGTGACCTGCTGCAAACCTTTGGCCAGGTAGGCGCTTTTTTCTTCCAGCTGCTGATAAAAACCCTCTTCTTTAAGCAACGACAGTGTCGCGATACCGGCGCTCATGGCCAACGGATTGCCGGACAGAGTCCCAGCCTGATAAACGCCTCCTTCTGGAGACAGGCATTCCATAATCTCGCGTTTACCACCGAAAGCACCAACCGGTAACCCACCGCCGATGATCTTACCCAAGGTAACCAGATCCCCCTGAACACCAAAACGCTCCTGCGCACCACCAAATGCCACCCGGAACCCGGTCATAACCTCATCAACAATCAGGACGATTCCTTCAGCGGTACACAGTTCGCGTAACCCTTCCAGAAAACCAGGAACGGGTGGAACACATCCCATATTACCGGCGATCGGCTCAAGGATAATACAGGCGATCTCCCCCTTATGGGCTGCGACCAGGCCTTTGACGTCATCCAGATCGTTATAGTTTGCCGTCAAGGTATATTTAGCAAAATCAGCAGGAACTCCCGGTGATGTCGGCACGCCAAAAGTCGCCGCGCCACTGCCAGCTTTAACCAGCAACGAATCTGCGTGACCGTGATAACAGCCATCAAATTTAAGAATCTTGTCGCGACCGGTGTAACCGCGTGCCAGGCGAATAGCACTCATGGTCGCTTCAGTACCGGAAGAAACCATGCGCACTTTTTCAATATTTGGATAAGCCTCTATGACCAGTTCCGCCAGCACTGTTTCGCGTGCAGTCGGAGCACCAAAAGAAGCACCGCTCAATGCCGTTTCACGAATAGCCTCAACAACTTTAGGATGACAGTGCCCAAGAATCATCGGCCCCCAGGAACCGACATAATCGATGTACTCATTACCATCGGCATCATAGATTTTAGAGCCAGCTGCCTTTTCGATAAAAATCGGATTAATACCGACCGATTTAAACGCCCGTACCGGACTGTTGACGCCACCGGGAATGACATTTTTAGCAGCGCTGAACAAAGCTTCTGATTGCTGATGATTCATAGAATATTTCTCCCTGAGAAGATCGCTGAATAGAGCGGAATTATAGGTCTGAAGGAACTTTATACCACAAATTGAATTCGTTAGCACAGGCGCTCAGGAGTGTCAAGAAATCCGCCAAAGATAAAGCAAATGCAGACGACCAGCTCTTTTTATGTAAAAGAATAGTGTTTTATTGCGTCAAACATACAAATTCGCATACTATGACCAAATTTAGTTACAAATTGAATTTTTGCGCCTTAGCAAGCTTTTCTGAAAGGGGTCTGGTGTTTATGCAGAACAAATCTCTCCTGTTGCTGATAGCTATCTTTATATTTGGCTGCGGTCAGGTCTTCGCCTCAGGGTTTGCCATTATCGAACAATCCGTGTCAGGACTCGGCACCGCCTTTTCCGGTGGCGCCGCCAGTGCAGATGACCCCAGCACCGTGTTTTTTAACCCAGCGGGAATGATGCTGCTGGAAGGGCAGCAGGCAACTGCCGGGGTGCACTATATTATGCCTTCTGTTAAGTTTAAAACTGAGAAAGCAGAGAGCACTATGTTGCCAGATGGTTCTGGTGGTTACATGACTATTCCCCTCGGCAGTGACAATGGGGGGCAGGCGGGTATCACCAAGATTGTCCCCAACCTTTACTACAGCAATCGTGTATCCGATAAGCTGGCCTTTGGCCTGGGCATCAATGCCCCTTTCGGACTGTCCACTGAATATGACAAAACCTGGGTCGGCCGTTATCACGCCGTGGAATCGGAAGTTGTCACTATCAACATCAACCCTTCGGTTGCTTTTCAGGTCACGGAAAAACTGAGTATCGGTGCCGGTTTCAATGCTCAATACATGGAAGCAACCTTGTCGAGTATGGTCGATGGTGGTTTAGTTGGTGTCAAAGCCGGTGCGGCCATTACCCCCAGCCAAACCGCCAATGACGTCTATGTCAAAAACAATGCCGATGATTGGGGTTATGGCTACAACCTCGGTCTTATTTACGCGTTTACCCCTAAAAACCGTCTCGGCCTGCACTACCGCTCCGAAATCAAACATAAGCTTGAAGGCGATGTAAAAGTTGATGTACCTGCATCTTTATACACAACAACATTTACCCATCCGCTATATGGCGATATTCCATTAGCTTCTTTATTTTCCAATCAAGACATCAACGGCACTATCATCCTGCCGGCCACGGCCTCCGTCAGTTACTTCCATCAACTCACTGACAAACTTGCCGTTATGGCCGATGTTACCTGGACCGAGTGGAGCAGCTTCGACAAGCTAACGATTAATTTTGAAGGGGCAGGCATCGCTGGCAACAGCAGTACAACCACCACGGAAAAATGGGATGATACCTGGCGCTACTCTATCGGCGCTACCTTCCAGGCATCCGACGATCTGTTACTGCGTATCGGTACTGCTTATGACGAGACTCCCATTTCCGACAAATACCGCACTCCTCGTATCCCAGGCGAAGATCGCATCTGGCTTTCCCTGGGAGCAGGCTATAAGGTCCTTGACCACCTGATGGTTGATGTTGCTTATACCCACTTGTTTGTCAAAGACTCCAAAATGGAAAAATCTGCCAGTGATCCTGAAGACGCAAGCCGGGGCACGGTGGTCGGTGAATTCGAAAACGCTGTCGATATCGCCAGCATTCAACTGACCTACACCTTTTAACTCATCCGACCACGCCGGATGAGATTTAAGATCTGAAATTTCAAATCTTACAGCCCCACACGGTTTCCCTTGTTTCTAGAAACCGTGTGGGGCTAAACTCTTCTTCATGATTCCACACCAGCACACCATAGACACCCCCTACTTTGTCGGGGCCGTTCATTGCTATAGCACCGAAATCAATGGAGAGCTTGTCCTTTTGGACACCGGACCCCCGACCCTTGAGGCCGTCGAATACCTGCGCACCAACCTCGACCTGAGCAAACTTAAGCACGTTATCGTTACCCATTGTCATCTCGACCATTTCGGCTTGGTCCACTGGCTGGAGCAAGAGACAGACGCGACAATCTATATTCCCTTTCGCGATGCCCTTCGCTTTCAAAACCAAGAACGACGTCAAGGACTGATGCATGACCTGTTGCTGCAGATCGGCTTTGAGGCAGATTTCGTGAATCGCTTCATGGAGCGCCACAGCGTTAATGAAGTCGGCGTCAGTGAACCACAGCAGTATCAGATTATTGAAGAAAGTGACCTTCCTGCTAAACTCGGCATTACCCCCTTAGCATGTCCGGGGCATTCGCAAAGTGACCTGGTGTTGCAGGGGGACAGCTGGGCGGTCAGCGGTGATGTGCTGCTGAAGGAAATTTTTCAGACGCCGTTGCTGGATGTCGATCTGCTGTCAGAGCAGCGGTTCCGAAACTACCATGCCTACTGCGACAGCCTGGTGAAGCTGGTGACCCTCAAGGGGAAACAGATCCTCCCCGGCCACCGCCATAACATCGAAAGTATCGACGCTTGTCTGTTGTTTTATCTGAACAAACTGCTCGAACGGGCCGGGCGGGTCAAAAAACTGCCGCTGACCATGAACGCCGTGGAAACGGTCTGCAATTTACTTGGAGATAAACAATCATCCCCCTTTATCAGCTACCTCAAAGCTTCGGAAATTCTTTTTCTGCGTGATTTTCTTGCCGAACCAGAGCTATTATGTCAGGCAACAATGAAAATTGGTTTGTACTCTCAATTAGCAGACAGCTTTACAGGTTTTATCTCCACATCCGAGAAAGAATAAGCACAACAGATAGTATCTCACCTCTGACAGGAGGCGCATGTGCCCGTTATCATCTTGGATCATTGTACCGGCTGCGGAGCCTGCGTCGCCAGTTGTCAGAGCGGTGCGATTACATTGCAGACAGATTCTGCTGATGGTTTTGGCCGTAAAAAAGCCGTTGTCAGCTTCCCCCTCTGTTTGAGCTGCGGTGCATGCATTCTGACCTGTCACCACCACGCCATTGAGTTTGCCTCGGGTTTCCCGAAAAAATTGTCCAAACCTGAGACTCAATAACCGAGCCTTACTGTTCCCAATTCCGTAACAGACGCATCTGCGGACTTTTATCATTTCAGCAAATGAGAGCTTACGGACACTGTATTCACTGAAAGACAGCTAAACACCTATGAACACCGACATCAAGCCTGAGACAACAACTTCAAAAATCGCCACGCTCCTGGTCCTGTCCAGCGTTCTGGCCATCGGTATCGGCCAATCCATGACCTTTGCGCTGCTGGCACCACTGGGGCGCGAAATTGGCCTGAAAGAACTCCAGATCGGTGTGATTATCAGCGGATCTGCAATAACCTACACAATGATGAGCCCTATCTGGGGACGTACTTGCGACCGGGTCGGGCGTAAACCGATTCTCATTCTCGGGCTGATTGGCTACGTCGGTGGCTGCAGCGCCTTTGCTACCATGTTCCTGCTCGGTTTTAAGGGCTATCTTTCCGGACTGGTTTTATTTACCGCAATTATTGTCAGCCGGGTCCTCATGGCCTCCCTGATGTCAGCTGCCCCCAGTGCCGCAGCGGGATATATCGCCGACACAACCAGCAAAGAGCAGCGTGTTGCCGGCATGGGGCGGCTTGGCGCAGCACGGACCCTGGGCGCAATTATGGGCCCTGCACTAAGCGGTATCCTGGTTATTTTTGGCTTACTGGCCCCGCTCTACATTGCCGCGGCAATTACCCTGGTGACCCTGATCATCATCACCATCATTTTGAAGGAACCCAAACACAGTCCACACCAGTCAATAAAGACCAAGAAGCTTCAATGGCTCGACAGCCGCTATCGTGCCTATGTCCTGACCGGCTTCTTCACCTTTATTGCTTTTTCGATGATGTCCCAGACCATCGGTTTCTATTTTCAGGATCGCTTTGTCCTGGACGCACAGAAAACTGCCCAGGTCGTCGGCACTGGCATGATGATTTCGGCACTGATGTCTTTATTCTCCCAATCCGTCCTTGTTGGCCGCCTGGGCATGAAACCACAGCAGTTAATTTACTGCGGACTCCCGTTGCTGGGCACTGGCTTTGCCCTGCTCCCTTTTGTCAGTAACATGATCCTGGTATTTACGATTCTGGGAGTACAGGGCCTGGGCCTTGGGCTTATTGCTCCAGCCTTTACTGGGGGGGCATCCCTGGCCGTTTCAAGTGACGAACAGGGTGCCATCGGGGGCATTATTTCCTCCTGCCCGGCAGCAGGCTTCGTCCTTGGGCCAATTATCGGCACCAGCCTTTACCAACTGGCCCAGCCCCTCCCCTATCTCTGTGCCTGCGTCCTGATGATTATTCTGCTGATCTACTTGCGTTGTTTTGGTTTTCGAGGTCACAATTGACAAGATCAGAAAAAAGCACTTAAAAACAGATCAAAGCTCTTTTGTCATCAGTCAAGTTCCAGTAAGCTTAAAGGCTCTTGAGCGATGATTTTCCCCGTTGCGATTTTGGTACAACGCCTATCGCGGCATTGCAATGTAAGTGGCGGTTATGATCCCTCAACAACATACGTTTGAAACACCCTATCTGGTGGGTGCTGTGCATTGTTACAGCATGGAAATTAATGATGAGCTGATCCTGTTTGACAGTGGTCCGCCGCTGGAAAGTGCCAAACAATACCTGCAACAGAATTTGCCGCTGGAACGCCTTAAACATGTTGTCATGACCCATTGTCATATTGAACATTACGGTCTGGCTGACTGGCTCAGTAAAGAAACTGACGCGACCATCTACGTTCCTTACCGTGACCATATCCGTATCAGTCGTCACCATGAGAACATGCAGCATATCTATACCATGCTGGCCGATATTGGTTTCAGTTCTGCGTTTCTGGCAAAGTTTCAGAAGGAAATTGACACCCCCGGACTGATCTATCCCGATCCTCCCGTTAATTACAAGATCATTCAAGCGGAACTGCCACCGGAGTTGGGAATCGAATTCATTCCCTGCCCCGGCCACTCCCAGAGTGATCTGGCCTTGTGCCGCGAAAACTGGGCGATCACCGGTGACATTATGCTGCGCAACATCTTTCAGACGCCGCTATTGGAGTGGGATTTTCATACCAATGAACGTTTTCACAACTACTCTGCGTATTGCCACAGTCTGGCCAACATGGCTTCCCTGCGCGGTAAAACCATTCTGCCTGGCCATCGCTTCAATATCGATAGCGTCGGCAGTTGCCTGTTGTTTTATCTGAACAAGTTGCTTGACCGCGCCAGTTTACTCATCGACTTTCCGGTCACCGCCAAAACCGCCGACATTCTTGATAAAATCATCGGAATCAACACGGACTTTGCTTTTGCCAGCTATGCAAAGGCTTCGGAAATCATTTTTTTACGCGATTTCCTGGCCGAACCGGAGCGATTGCGTCAGGCGGCAGAAGGGATTGGCTTGTTTGCGCCGCTTGCTGACAAATACCATCAGCTTTGCGGAGCATTGCAGCGTAAGGCATGCTGAGCTCAGTAGCCCTGTCTGAATAGCATTGCCGAGAATAAATAAAGGCCCCAGCAACTATTCTGCCGGGGCCTACATATATGCCTTTCGAATACTCTTTGTTTAGATCGGCCCGGTACTCATAACCGGACTAAGCACTTCAATCTTGCCGGTCTTGATCCGCATGTTGTAAATATCCTCGATATCCTTGTACATCTGGAACAGCTGGAAGAAACCATGCCAATGGGTATAATCAGGTCCGTTCATGGCGGTTCCGTGACGGGCCCGGCGGCCGGCGTGGTGCCAGAAATAGTAGGACAGCTCAAGGAACGGATCTTTCCAGGCATCGGCCTTAAGCAGGTTCTTCTCTTTGAGATCTTTCTGCATTTCGACAATCTTATCCCAGTAGCTGTTGTAAAGATTGACGGTATTGTCAAGCGCCTGGCGCTGCCCTTCAATGTGGGTTTCACCATGACAGTTGGCACAAACCTGCTTCATCAGGGCCTCACCCTTCTCACCATCACCACGCTCACCGCTTCTGACGTTACTACGCTTGTGAACCAGATCATACTTGAGGCGCTCATTGACATTGTGAGTAGTCTTCAGATCGCCAATACCGCTCATATGACAGGTCGCACATGTCGGAGCCGTATAATCGCCCGGTTCCCATTCATCTTTCGGACTGTCCCACTGCCACTCGTCACCATGCGCCAGGAACATCTGGCCGTGCTTGCTCTCAGTATAAATTTCAATATCCGGATGGTCAGGGCCTAAGTGGCAGCTGGCACACGCTTCCGGCTTACGTGCTTCAGCTTTGGAAAATGCATGACGGGTATGACAAACTGTACAGTTACCAACACCACCATCAGGGTAACGATGGCCAACACCGGCCGGCCAAGTTCCATTGATTGGCTTGTTGTCCGCACCCAGCTCAACTTCGCCGCCATGGCACATCTGGCAACCAGCTTCCTTGCTGGCGCGGTTTTGTGGATCCATCGGATCGATACCGATAAATTCACCACCTTCAAAGTGGTGCATCAGCTTGATCATCGCCTTGTTCTCGACAACAGCTTTACTCGACAACTTAGCATGGCCACTCTGTAGGAACTGCTCAACCTCTTCAGCATGGCACTGTGCACAGGTTTTACTGGAAACCATTGGAGAAATATAGGTTTCCGTGCCTTTCAGCCCCGCGCACTGGGAAGCCATCGGTGATGACTTTTCAACCCTATGACAGTCATAGCAGGAAACCCCTTCCTTGGCCATGACACCCTCTGCCCAGCCGGCAACAACCCCTGGTGTTTTTTCAGCGTGGCAATTGACACAAGCAGCCGCTTCTTTCGACATTCCTTTTGTGATTTCAGCAGTATTCATGGCGAACACTGCAGAGTCCATCAGCATGACGACACTGATAACCAAACAGAACTTCAGATAACTTTTCAATCTCATTATGACCTCCTTGATCTGTGGCAGAAAAGAAACCTTTCTTGTCCGGTTGTAAAGCAACACGAATGCCAACTGGATTTCTCTTCAATTCAGGCTACATAGATTTTTCAGAATATCTATTTTATTACCAATAAGTAGCGCTGACCTGCGCATTCATGTTACCGTTCGGTAGCATAAAATATTTGCCGAGCACTTTTGCCCAGGTAGGTCGCCATGCAGCTCAAAACAAAATTTATTCTTTTCATTGCTCTGATCGTGTGCCTGTCTTACGGCATTACCTTTTACCGTACGGCCGCTTTCCAGGAAGAACTTGTCGTCGAACAGGCGACCATTCAAGCCAAGATGCTCTTTAACCAGATCCGCCTGACCCGCCAATGGATTGCCGATCACAACGGCCTGTTTCTGATCAAAGAACCCGGCGTCGAAGCCAACCCGTTTCTGAAAGACAGTGAAATTCAGGATAGTCAGGGGAACTGGCTGGTCAGGCGCAACCCCGCCATGGTCACCCGCGAGCTGTCTCTATATGCAGCCAAAGAAGGGATGGGCCAGTTCAACGTCACCAGTCTGAAACCGGTCAATCCGCTGAATGCTCCCGATGAGTTTGAACGTCATACTCTCCACGAATTTGAACAGGGCAAACCGGAGGCCATTGAAATTGAAAAGGTTTCAGGCAGCTACCGCCTGCGCTACATGGCCCCTCTGCCGGTCGATGAACGGTGCCTGAGTTGCCATGGCCAGCAAGGCTACAAAGTTGGCGATATCCGTGGTGGCATGAATGTCACCATCCCCATGGACTGGGCCTACGCCAAAATCCGTACAAACAATCTGTTTCTCCTCAAAATTGCCTTGGCCACCATTATTCTGGTGTCACTGTCTATCTCATTTCTGTTTAACGGTCTGGTCGGTCGGCGCCTGAAAAAACTGTCCGGCGCCATGGACACATACCCGCAACACCCCTTTGTCCCTGACAGCACCCCCTATCATAAAACCGATGAAATTGGTGTTCTCGACCATCACTTCTACGAACTGTGTCAGCGCCTTGAGACATCACAGATCGAACTCGACAAAACCCGTGAGCAGGTCTTTCGTAGTGAAAAGCAGGCAGCCCTGGGGCGTTTGGTAGCCGGAATATCGCATGAAATAAACAACCCGTTAGGTGGCATGCAAAATTGTCTGCAGATTCTGGAAAAGAATCCGGACAAACCGGAAGCGGTCCAGCGCTACCTGACCCTGCTTGGCCAGGGTGTGTCACGCATCAAAGCGACGGTTCAGCAATTGCTCAATATCGGCCGCCCGGAACCGCTGGAGATCAAAAACGACGCCATTGATCGGGTCATCAAAGACTGTGTTGACCTGTCCTGCTTGGGGCACCGCAACATCACCGTCACCTTTGACCTCAATGTCGGGCAGAACATCACCACCGGCATTGAAGCGATCCGTCAGGTTATTCTGAACCTGGCCGGCAATGCCGTACAGGCCATCGGCTCTAACGTAGGGACCCTGAAAGTCACCAGCACACTCCGCAACAACACCCTGCGTATTCGTATCATTGACGATGGTCCGGGCATTCCACCGGAAAATCTTGATAAAATTTTTGAGCCCTTTTTCACGACCAAAGAGGTGGGCGAAGGAACCGGTCTGGGCCTCTCCGTTTCCCACGCGTTAATCCACCAGCTCGGTGGTGAGCTGCATGCGACCAACAACCCCGGTGGCGGAGCCTGTTTCAAGATTGATATCCCCCTCACCACAATTGCAGAGGATAAGCTATGACCCCACAGATTCTGGTGGTTGAAGATGACGATATTATGCGCATTACCGTCTGTGACCACCTGGCCAGTCTGAACCTGCAGGTGACCGAAGCAACCAACGGTAACGCTGCTCTAGAGCTGGTCAAAACCCATAATTACGATGTTATCGTGTCCGATATCCGTATGCCGGGGATGGACGGACAGACATTACTGGCGGCGGTTAAGCGGCTCCGCCCGACCAGCGAAGTGATTATGATGACCGCACATGGCAGTACCGATCACGCCATCGACTGTCTGAAAAACGGTGCGGCTGATTACATCCTCAAACCTTTTGATCTTGATGATCTGACCTGCCGGGTTGAACGCATCCTGACCATGCAAAAGATCAAGGCACGTTGTGCATCCCTGGAAAGTGGAGCGACTAAACGTTATCCGCTGATCGGCTCCAGCATCGCCATGCAACAGGTCCTGAGCCTGATCAGCCAGGTCGCCCAGACCGACGCCACGGTTTTAATTCAGGGGGAAAGTGGCACCGGCAAGGAACTGGTCGCAGCGGCGCTTCACTATGAAAGCCGACGGAAAGATAAACCCTACATCCGCGTTAACTGTGCAGCGATCCCGGTAGGCTTGCTGGAATCCGAGCTGTTTGGTCATGAAAAAGGCGCGTTTACCGGCGCTGACCGGACCAACATCGGAAAATTCGAACTGGCCGATCAAGGGACGATCTTGCTTGATGAGATCGGTGACATGCCCATCGATCTGCAGGTAAAACTCCTGCGCGTGCTGCAGGAGCAGGAAATTGAACGGGTTGGTGGTAAACAACCACTCAGAATTAATGTCAGGGTCCTATGTGCAACGGCCAAAGATCTGGCGGCAGCGGTGCGAAACGGACAGTTTCGCGAAGATCTGTTCTACCGCCTGCAGGTCATTCCCATCACTGTCCCGCCCTTACGCCAGCGCAGAGAGGACATTCCCGCGCTCACTGAGTTTTACCTGCAGAAATTCGGCAGCGAGCGCGGTCTTAAATTTTCACTGTCAGAAGAAGCTGCGCAAGCGTTCAACAACTACTCGTTCCCGGGCAACGTCCGCGAACTGCGCAACCTGCTTGAGCGTTTGACCGTCCTGGCCCCGGCTCCACAAATTCAACTTTGGAATCTGCCGGTTGAACTGCGTGGTGGAACCGATGAAAATGACGGATGTGAAGAATTGAACCTGTCAACAGCTGTTGCCAACACCGAAAAGAGATGTATACTCAGAGCGCTGAAAAAGACCAACGGCAATAAAACCGAAGCGGCCGATCTTCTGGGTATCAGCCGCAAAAATTTGTGGGAGAAGATGAAGAGTTACAACCTGTAAGGTTTCAGCACCAAGCAAATCTGAAAACCACTTCTAACTTTTCCTTTATTTAAAGTCAGACATAATTGTCAGATAAAAGCAGCACCGTTTACTGTTGCATGACAATTGATAGGTAAACTATGTCAAACATCCTTGAAATATCTGAACTGCGAAAAAACTACGGAGATTTTACCGCCGTCGATGGCATCAGTCTAAAGGTCAAAAAAGGGGAATGCTTTGGCTTGCTCGGCCCAAACGGGGCCGGTAAGACCACCACCATCCGCATGATTTACGGTTTTACCCCGCGTACCAGTGGCACCCTGAAACTGTTTGGCCTTGATATTGATGACAAACTGCGCGACATCAAGGCACGCATTGGTATTTGCCAGCAGGAGGATTCCCTCGACCCCGACATGAACCTGCGCGACAACCTGATCGGTTTTGCCCGCTATTTCTCCATCTCCCATAAAGAAGCCAAGTCCCGAACTGACGAATTGCTTGAATTTTTCTCCCTGGAGAATCGGGCCAGAGATGACGTCCGGATTCTGTCCGGCGGACTGAAACGGCGCCTCATGCTCGCTCGCGCCCTGATTAACAATCCGGAGCTGATTATTCTCGATGAACCGACCACGGGTCTTGATCCGCAGAGCCGGCAACTACTGTGGGAAAAACTCGCCGCGCTGAAAAAACAGGGGCTGACCATACTGCTGACCACCCATTACATGGAAGAAGCCGAACGCCTGTGCGACCGGATGGTTATTGTCGATCACGGCCGCATTCTTATCGAAGGGCAGCCGCGGGAACTGATCCGCACTGAAATCGGCCGTGAGGTGCTTGAAATCCACGAACCGGACCAGCAGATACGCGATTTCCTGCGCCAGCACAATGCCAGGATCGACGATCTGGACAAGCGCCTGCTTGTCTACCTGGATAACGGCAATGACCTGTTCCTGGAATTAACCCGCGATATCCGCAGTGAAGGGTGCACTCTGCGCCCTGCTTCACTCGAAGACCTTTTCCTAAAACTGACCGGACGGGAGCTACGCGAATGACCTGGCCAAAACCTTCACAATTCAGCCGCCGCACCCTGAGAGTCTGGCAACGTAACTTTGATGTTTACCGCAAAAACTGGAAAGTTTCTTTTATTCCACCACTGATGGAACCGGTTTTCTACATTCTTGCCTTTGGCATGGGCCTGTCAGTTATGGTCGGCGATTTCGAGGTCAATGGCCAGACCATCGGCTACACACGCTTTATTGCCCCAGCTCTGGTGGCCGTCGCCATCATGTACAATGCGTTTTTCGAAACGACCTACAACTCGTTTGTGCGCATGTACTATCAGAAAACCTTCGATGCCCTGCTGGCCACACCGCTGAACCTGGAAGAAATCATTCTTGGTGAACTGCTATGGGCCGCGACCAAAGCCGTCATCGCCTCAACGCTGATGGCGATCATGCTGACCCTGTTTGGACTGCTCTCTTATCCGGGAGCTCTTCTGCTTCCTCTATTAGCAATACTGGGAGGTCTTTTTTTTGCCGCACTTGGAATGATCTGCACCGCATTGATCCCGACCATCGACCTGTTCAACCTGCCGATCTTCCTGGGGATCACCCCCATGTTCCTGTTCAGCGGCACCTTCTTCCCTTTGCAGAATCTCCCGTCCTGGGCTCAAGGAATCGCCTGGTGCCTCCCCTTGACCCACCTGGTGAACCTGGTGCGCAGCTGTACCCTGCATATGTGGGCGGACAATTTGTGGTGGAGTGTTATCTACCTGGGTGTGATGGCAGTGATCATGTTACCGTTGTCGATCGCGTTGATGGTGAGAAGAATTATTAAATAGTAAATAAGTGAAGGTTTAAGTAGTTAGAAGAACAGAGAAAGAAAAGTTACGAGTTCCAGGTACTGCCCCTTGCCCATAAGGTACGCAGTACCTTGGGCTGCCAGTCAATTACTCCCGGCAACAACAAACCGCAGTCCTCAACAATTCTCGTCAGTTATTTTGACCTTTCCGGGCACTTTTGCCTCCTTTTCTTGCCCTGGAAAAAAGGAGGGCGTCGATCGGGGGCGCGACCCCGAGGTCTTGATTGTTTTTTTGTAATGAAACTGTCAAAAGGGTAGTGTTCAAAATTCTGTGTCAATTCGTTACTATCATCACAACCAAAGGAATGACACATGACTCAACCCAAAATCACCTTCGATCTAGACGCTGCTCTTGCGGCCTTGCGTGAAGGCAAGGATCTCAACGGCAAAGACGGGATTCTCACTCCGCTGATCAAGCAGCTTACAGAAGCCGCCATACAGGCCGAACTTGATGAGCACTTGGCCAATGAGGAAGGCCCGAATCGCAAAAACGGTAAAACGTCAAAAACAGTCAAGTCCCTCTCGGACAGTTTTATTCTTGATACTCCGCGTGATCGCGCCAATACCTTTGAGCCTCAGCTGGTTAAAAAAAATCAGACTCAGCTTACCGATGAGTTGGAGCGGAAAATCATTGCCCTGTTTGCTCTTGGTACGAGCTATCAGGATATTCGGCAACATGTCTCCGACATGTATGGAATTTCCGTTTCCAACGGCACAATTAACGCCGTAACCGACAAGCTCTTGCCGGACTTGCAAGCCTGGCGAGAGCGCGATCTTGAAGCGATTTATCCGATCCTCTGGCTGGACGCTATCCACTACAAGGTCAAGGAAAACGGCCGTTATATCGGTAAGGCGATCTACACCATCCTGGGCCTGAACATCGAAGGCAAGAAAGAGCTTCTCGGACTCTATCTCTCCGACAATGAAGGGGCACACCACTGGTTAAGCGTTCTTACCGATCTGCATAACCGCGGGGTACAGGACATTTTGATCGCATGTGTCGATGGCCTCAAGGGTTTCCCCGAAGCTATCGAAAGCATCTATCCGAATACTGAAATCCAGCACTGCGTCATCCACCAGATTCGCAATTCGATCAAGTATGTAGCCTCAAAGAATCAAAAGGCCTTCATGGCTGATCTGAAGTGTGTCTACAAGGCAGCGACCCTCAACGCAGCGGAGCTGGCTTTGGACGACTTGGAATCGAAATGGGGTGAGAAGTATCCCATGGTCATTAAGTCTTGGCGCAGTAAATGGCCGACCTTATCCAACTATTTCAAGTACCCCGATTACGTCCGGACAGCCATCTATACCACCAATGCTGTGGAGGCGGTTCACCGACAGTTCCGCAAACTGACCAAGACAAAGGGTGGCTTCGCCAATGAAAACAGCTTGCTGAAGCTGCTTTACGCTGGCATACTCAAGGCCTCCGAGCGTTGGACACATCCGATTCAGAACTGGAATCTGACGCTGGCTCAGCTGACCATCCATTTTCCGGGTCGGCTGGAAAAACATCTCAGTCTATGAGCCTGACACAGAATCCTGAACACCCTCGTCAAAAGAAAGATCGCAGGGCCTCGCCTTTAATCCCTTCATTTCTTTGGAATTTTTATAAGCTTAAATCCTGCCGCAACATATAGATAATTTTCATCAGCTTCAAGGTCGTAGCAGCTATTGCCACTGAAAAGAGTTTTAACTATTCCTCCCCCCTGAGGCATTTTAAAAACTGAATCACCCGCTATCCAATAGATATAATCATCATCGACCAAAAGTCCATCTGCTTCATCTGAGAGATCGTCACTAAGGTAAATGTTCTGAGTTGTCAGCTCAACATAGTATACCTCTCCCTCAGATATAAAATATAAAACGTCATCATGTTCATACAAACTTGTTATCTCATCTGGCCATGTTAACGTAACGGGTTCAAAGTCAACTCCATTTTTTGCAACAATAGTTATCGTTCCGCCACCAGATGTTCCGCCAACATTTCCTAGCACAAACAGTCGGTCACGATATGGAATAATACTGCGTCCTGAACCCTCTACTGATACCAATAATTTCGATTCCTTGCTTTTCAGATCAAAAGAATAAACATCAAAAGTTCTGGTTGAACTACTAGAGCCAATAATATAGAGAGTATCTCCTTCTCCAGTCATATATTTAGGCGAAAATGATTGATCAGAAGGAACTATCCATTCCTCATTTAGTGTTGCCTGCCCAGTATTAGGAATTGTTTTTACTCCCTCGGTATCTCCAATTAAGACATGGCCACTATACAAAGATAATTGTGCTCCAGCTCCAGGATTTCTTAAAATTACTGTAGGCTCTTCCCCATTTTTTCCAACTCTTACAATAGCATTATTAATTGCCCAATAGAAATCCGTTGAATCCGCAGCAAAAACTCCATTGGGTTCAAATTTCCTCTCCAATTCGGAAACTAGCACAACTTCTCCACCGTTTTTAGGAGCTCTATAAATACTGACCACAGAATTCAGAAAATCGTACAGAGTCCAATAAATGAAATCATTATCCGCTGGTAACAAATATGTAAAGTGTGCATTCCCAGGTTGAACACTCGTAATATCAATGATATTTGTACCTTCATCCTGGATTTTTTTTACTCTTCCACCATTGTAAAAAAAGAGTCCATCAACATCTGGCGATATATCGCGACTTTGAATGTACTCTGAGAAAACTAAGCGGGTAGACGAACCGTCCTTAGCAAGGCAATATAATTCGTTTTCATTGACAAGTGCATATAGGTAACCATCAGTTACAAATAAAGGAATTTCACTGAAAAAATTAAGATTGTCTGATCCAGGTAGATTCGTTAAGAATTCAATACTCCCATCTTCAGTTGAAATTTTGTAAACGTCCCCAGTCAAAGATTCAGATGCATAAATAAAATCACCATCAAAAACAACTCGAAGCCTGTTCTCTACAGTTGCTTCAAATAAGACCTCGGTAGAATCTTCATCGATCTCACCCCATTCCGAGGTTAATGCCAAAGGGGTTCTGAGCAACTGTCCTTCAGTAACCCAATAGGCATTAGTACCATCATTGAAGACATCAAGAATTTGACTACCGGTTCCTTTTACAAGAGTTGTCTTTCCTTCGGCATCATCTTGCACCGAATAGACACCACCATTAGTCGTAGCTGACATAAAATATAAGACACCATCATAATCATATAGATGTCTTATACTTAATAAAGAATCCGCATATACATTGGTGATTCTCCCATCGCTAATATCAACTCTTTGAATTTCGCCTCTATTATTGTCGTTTAAATAAACATGGTTATCACTCACAAATAAATTAGTGATCCCCCCAGACGAGCTCTCAAACATAACAGAATAATCTTGCTGCGAATCTATTGGTTCATCTCCTCCAGTGCCTCCGCCACCACAACCACCCAACAGCAGAAAGAAAATTGCGCACGCAAAACCTGTGATGCTACTCATTCGAAGCATACCCCTCCTTATTGATCTCTAGAAAAGACGATTAAAAACGGTAAAAAATAAAACGGATACATTTTGTAACCAATAGAAATTATTATTTTTTTTAAATACAACCTAATAATCAAGGCTCACAGGAAACAGAGATATTGGCCTAAATCTTCAACAGAAACATTGAGGAACCCATGTATACTTTGGACCTTGGGTTTATAATATCTACCCTTTTAAAATAAATCCAGGATCGGGCGGCGGTATGTTTTAGGATACCACCAGCAACTAACTGGTCGGCCGACGGCCAAGATCACGCCTGATGGCCAGAACCGCAAATGCCGTTGGCATTAAATTGGTAATAGAACGGACTGGACCTCTCGGGGAGGATGGTAGCGCGTTACTTCGCCAACAACGCCCCGGTTGTCGTACACACCAACTTACCATGCACAACGCCACGGGTCCCGATCAGCTCATCAGCAATCTTTTTAACCGCTGCGGCCGTCCCCTTAACCACCACAACTTCCAGGCAGAAATGGGCATCCAGATGAATATGCAGGGTACTGACGATATCATCCGTATGGGAATGCTGATGATCCGTCAGCTTGGCCGCCAGTTCACGGGTGTGATGATCGTAAACAATGGTCACCGTACCGACCACCTGCTCATCCTCATTACTCCACACCTCTTCCACCAGAGCATTACGCACCAGATCACGCACCGCTTCAGAACGGTTGGAATAACCTTTTTCCTGAATAAGCTCATCAAACCGACTGAGTAAACTGGCGTCCATGGATACCCCGAAGCGGGACAAATCTGCCATCTGCTTTCCCCTGTTTTTGTTATTAAAAAAACCATCGCACAATATATGCGCAGCTACAGTGCCAAGCAACTATAAGGAATTTTTTATGCCAGCTCAAGTTCTCACTGAGTCGCAACAGATTGTAACCAATATGACCGCAGCCCTTGAGCACAATGACAAGGAGAGTTATCATCTCCTCAAAACGTGCGCCCAATGACCTCTATAACCGCTAAATTGAAGGAGTTATTATGACTCGAGCAAACAGGCTGCTGACATGCAGTGGCCTAATTCTTTTGACCTTGTTCTTAAGCGCCTGCAGTACGCGTGGTATCAACGATAAATACCTTGGTGCCACAGAACAGCGCCTGTTGACTATCAGTGTCGATGAACTGATGAAGAAACTTCCAGAGGATGATTTTTTGCCTCTGCACGGCAAAAAAGTTTATGTTGAGAGCCACTTCGTGGAGGAAAACAGCACCTCTCAATATGCTCAAAAGCGCTTTGAGTTGGAACTGCAAGAACGCTTTTCGCTCAGTTTGACTGACGATGCCAACAAAGCCGATACCACCCTTGAGGTGTTCTTCATTGCCCTGGGCACAGACCAGGACAGTTTTGGTTTCGAAACGCCTGAGTTTGTTATCCCCGGCACTGGATCCACCGTCAGTATCGATCTGATTTCCCTGCACATGTATCACGGCATATCAGAGCTTTATTATTACGCTATCGACAAGCGCAGTGGTGATATTAAACGTAGTGAACGCTTCAAGGCAACTACCCGTGCAGACAAGCTGGCGCTGCCAATCATTTCTATTCCCATCGATACCCTTGAATAGTCTCTGCAGTTAAAAGAATCTTGTCCGCAGACCTGCTATTGTCGCTGTGGACAAGATTCTTTCGTTCACTAATGTCCGGGATACAATCCCGGCAACGCAGATTCCTCCTGTGGCCCATTCTTCTGCTTACGCCAGCGTTGCAATTGATCGGCAAGGGCATCCCCCTGCCAGGCAACAGCCTTCTGCGTATAAAGAGCTTCCGACAACCGTTGTAACTCACCAGCAAGTTCAGGATTCAAGCAGCCTGCGAGTATTTCGAGGTTATGCCCGACCTGCGGCCACCGACAACGTCCCCACTCCAGCAGCGCCCCACGACTGCTGCGGGGCTCATTCTGATGCAGAACCTTGAGCAACTGTTTAAAGGCGTCCTTCTCTGGTGTGGCAACTTGCTCCAGAGTGATGTTGGTTGAATTTTCCTGCGCCTGCTTACAACGGTAACTGTAGCGCCACCATAGCAGCAGGGTTAAAAGCCAGCCTGCGCCAAGGACAGCACTGACCCACAACCAGGGAGAAGTACCAGTTGCTTGAGCAGCCACAGCGACGCTATTGACCTCCGGTTGTGGAGCTACGGGCGCTGACTGCTTCTGCTCCGGTTGTCGAGTTGCCACCGGCGCCTGTTGTGCTGCGGGAGGAGTCTGCTGCCCAACGCTACCCGGGGCTGCCGGAGCGACTGTCACGGTCACGGAGGGAATCCGGGCAATCTGCCACTGGTGAGAACTCACATCATACCAATCCAGATCAAAACCGGGCAGTTTCATGGTCCCCGCCTGCGTCGGTACCACAGCAATCTTCTGCTGCAAAGTGCCGATACGGCCACTGCTGTCATCGCTGTCCGCGCGTACTGGCTGATCCGGATAACTCTTCCAGTTCGTGGGCAATGGCAGCTTCAAATCAGGGAGATGGGCTGCGGGCAGTCCTTTGACCTGCAGGGTCAGAGTCCGGGTCACCGGCTCACCAACACGGAACTGGGGGGTCTGATGCTGCCAGCTGTCCGACAGGCTAACGGCTGTTGCCGGAAGCCAAAGTCGACCATTGGTATCGGCTGGCTGAGGTTGAACCTCCACCGTTTGCTCCGCGGAAAAACGCCGCAGGGTCCTGGTGCGGGTTGAAAACGAACTGATGCCACCACCATCGGCCACCTGGGCTTGCAGAGTCAGGCGGGGAATAGTCAATTGCCCTGCTTCTTCGGGAAACACCGCATAGCGGCGCTCGATAGCCTGATACAGATAGCCAGCACGCCGGGTTTCAAAACTGCGGTCTTCACCCAACTGTTCGATGGCGGCGGAAACCCCTTGCGGCTCGACATTATCGAGCCCGGCACCGGCCAGACCGACACGATGCAAAACACGAATGGTCAACAGCACCTGTTGTCCCACCTTGACCGTATGTGGCTGAACATCCGTTTCAAGCAGCAGTTCGTCCCCTTTAACGGCTGTAGCCGGCTGGTCACTCACCTGAATAGTCAGGGGCATGGAACAGTCTTTGCCAAAACAGATCGCCGGAATATCGACCGCGCCACTGGCTTTTGGCATCAGGGTCAGACTGACCACCTTGGAACGGCTGAAGTTGCCGTTGATGATCTGCGTCTGGCTGCTGCTGGACTGATTAAGGATATCCCAATTCTGCTTCACAACACTTAAGTCCGGATCATCGTCGGGCTTGCCATCGACCCGCAGTTGCAGATTAAGGCTCTCGCCCAGTCCGATACGATCCCGGTCAGCGACTGCGTTGACCTGTGCTGCACAGATCGGCTCACAGGTGACTAACAGCAGCAAAATCAGGGATAGAAGATATCTCACCATGACCGCTCATCCTCCTGGCCGCCTTGTTGATACATGTGACGATATTGATATTGAAATTTACGCCGTAACAGGCCACCCGGATCATCGGGTATCCTGCGTAACCACTGCTGCAATTCAGGGTCTTCCGGCGGTTTGTTCTCTGAGTCATCAGCCATGGCGGCCCGTTGCTCCTGCTTTTCACCTTCCTGAGCGTGCTGATCAGCAGCCTGTGCAGCTGAGTCCTGTTGCTGCCTATCAGTCTCCTGAGCCTGTTGCGGCTTGGCCTCGGACGGCTGTGCCTGTTTTTGCCGGTCATCAGCGGCTTGCTGCTCTGCCTGTTGCGCACCAGAGGACTGCTTTTGGTTCTCCTGGTCAGCCTGCGGCTCTCCCTGATCGGAACCCTGTTGTTGCTTCTGGCTATCAGACTGGGATTGCTGCTGATTCTGATCATCCGCTTTTTGCTGATCAGAGTTCTGCCCCTGCCCATTTTGCTGTTGCTGTTTTTGCTGTTCCTGCTGCTTCAGGGTCTGCTCGACCAGATCACGATTGGCTTTTGCATCTGCCGAGTCAGGATCCGTCTTTAAGGCTTGATCATAAGCTTTGAGGGCCTCCTGCAACTTGCCGTTCTGGGCCAGCATATTACCACGGTTGTACCAGTCATCAGCCGTTTCAGGCTGAGGAGCCGCAGCCAGTGCCGCTTCGTAATCACCCGCCTGGTAATGGCTGCCAGCCTGCCAACGTGGATCAGCAAACCGCTTTGCCGCCTCCTGATAAGCCCCCTGCTGATACTTTTCATAGGCCTGCTGCTGGGAGTTGCGCCATAACTCACTCCACTCAAGGGCCTGGGCGGATGGTGGCAGCAAAAATAACAACGGAAAAACCAGGAGCCAGCCGCGCCGGAACCCGCACAGCGCCAGCAGGACCAACGGCCACACCAGCCAGACACCCGCGTCCTGCCATAAATCACCGGTACGTTCAGCACCTTTTTCAGCCTGATCAAGGCTTCTGTTGCTTAAGTCTGTCAATAACGCTTTAAAATCACTGTCATCAATCGCCAGCCGTCGGTAAGCTCCACCACCCGCAGCGGCAAGCTCGCGCAAACCACTTTCATTCAGGCGCGGCAGCACCATGTTGCCCTGGCGATCCTTAAAAAAACCGCCGCCCGCTAGCGGAATCGGCGCACCTTCAGGCGTACCGGCGCCGATAATCTCCAGTTCCAGCCCCTGCTCACCTAATTGACTTGCGGAAGCCATGCTGAGCTGAGGACGATCCTCGTCAGTGATCAGCAGCAGCTTACCCTTGCTCAGGCCGGCCTGCTTGAGCAGCTGTCCCGCCAGTTCAAACGCTTTAGACGGACGACTCCCCTGCACCGGCATCATATCCGGATCAAGACTGCCAAGCAGTGCCTGGATGGTGTGGGTATCATCGGTCAGCGGTGTCACAGTGAACGCATCGGCGCTAAAAGCAATCAAAGCGGTCTGCCCTTCACGCCTCTGGCGCAGGATATCCTCGATTTTGAGGCGGGAGCGTACCAGGCGGCTGGGTTTAAGATCGGCGGCCAGCATCGAACGGGACACATCCAAAGCAATGATCAATGCCGATTGCTGACGTAACACCGGCTGCGGCTGTTTCTGCCAGGTCGGTCCGGCCAGGGCCGTAATCCCGAGAAACGCCCCGACCAGTATAAATGCCAGCGGCCAATTGGCCCGCCGTGTTGATTTGCCAATCAGCAGATGAGGTAACAGTTCAGCATCGCAGATATCCCGCCAACTGCGGCTGTGCAGTCGCCGCTGCCACAGAATCCAGAGCAGGACCAACACGGGGATCAAGGCAGAAAACCACCAGGGGCGCAAGAAATGAAATTCGTTCATCCGCGCCTCCCGATCACTGGTATGGAATCACGTAATAACATCAGCAAGGCTCCGCCTAACGCCAACCCTAGTGGCCAATAGAACAGGTCACTGACCGGACGATAACGATCCTGCTCACGCTCAGCCGGTTCCAACTGATCGAGCATCTGATAAATCTGCTCCAGCTCAGCGGTATTATGAGCCCGGAAATAACGACCTCCGGTCTGTTCAGCAATAGCAGTCAAGGTTTTCTCATCCAGATCAGCGGACGGATTGACGGTCTGCGAAAAGAAGAAATTGCGTACCTGCATTTCATCGGCGCCAATACCAATGGTATAAATCTTGAGACCTTGTTTGGCAGCCAACTCCGCAGCCTTTTGCGGCGTTAACTGGCCGGCGGTATTAGCCCCATCTGTCATCAGGATCAGCACCCGCTGTTTGGCTTCATCCGCCGTGGTGCGCTTTAAAGCAAGACCAATGGCATCACCAATAGCCGTCTGCTTTCCCGCCATACCAATCGCTGCTTCGCCTAACAATATGCGCACGGTGCTCAGATCAAATGTCAGCGGAGCCTGTACATAAGGCTGATCGGCAAACAGGATCAGTCCGACCCGGTCGCCGGTGCGGCGCTGAATAAAATCGTCAGCGATAACCCGTAAGGCATCAATACGCTGGACCGCCTGACCGCGCAGTTCAAAATCAGCGGTTTCCATACTGCCGGACAGATCAACAGCCAGCAGCAGATCGCGCCCGGAAACCGGAAAATCGACCGGATCGCCAAGCCACTGCGGACGCGCACAGGCAATAACCAGCAGCAGCCAGCACAACAGGACCAGCAATTTGTACAATTTTGAGCGCACCGCCAAGCTCTGCTCATGGCGCGCCAGGCCAAAGCGGGATAACTGCGGCACCCACAAAGCCGCCTCCTCTGCAGCAAGGGCCGGCGGAGCAAAGCGATACACCAGGTAAGGTAACGGTAACAGGATAAAAGCCCAGGGCCAGGCAAAATGAATCATTTGCCCCTCCTCGGCTGGGCCGGAAGCTGTTTCAGCCAACGACGACACAGATTAAGTAGCGCAGAACGATCAAATTCAGGCTGCCGCTGATACGGACCGGCTCCCAGACATTTCCCGGGCCCACGACTGAAGGCGTCCTCCCCTTTCAGCTGAGAGTCGAGAAACAACAGCCAGTCATCCCCCTGCATTCCGGCACAACCGGAGCGAGGAAAGGCCAGCAATGCTGCGCGCCGCAATAGCGCCGACAAGCTGGCCAGCAAAGCGCTAGCAGAGCTATCGCTCTGTTCCAGCACTCTTAACTCCTGCAATGCGGCACGCCGATAGCGCAAGCGCCGCTGATATCTGATCAGCAACCAGAGCATAACCACCACCAGCAGGATCACCCCCGCCAGCAGCCACCAGCCCAGGGCCGGAGGCCAGAATCCCGGCGGCTCAGGCAGGTGCAAAGGGCGCAATGGTAAAGGAGTCGCAGGACTCTGGGTTGGCAGATTAGCGGGCATGCGTCCCCCCTTTGGGCATCAGAACCTGATGGGGATCAGCATCGGTAGCAACGCTGGCGAAACGCATGCGGTGCCCTTGGCAGAAGTTCTCGATACGCTGGCGCAGAGCGGCAAAGGTCTGCTGATATTCGTGACGGATCAGTTGTCGGTCGGTGACAATGGTCAGATCCTTGTGGCCATCGCTCAGCCGAAAATTTCCCCCATGCGGTAAATCTGCTTCGAGAGGATCGTACAAGAAATAGAGGGAGATTTCTGCCTGCCGGGCCAGCACTGCCAAGTTCTTTTCAACATCAGCATCCCACTGATTGAAATCACTAAGCAAGTGCACCTGACTGCCCGGTCGCACCACCCGCAGCAGGCGCTGGATGGTCTCAGCCAGTCTCTGACGCGGTTCAAACGGAAGGTGTGGCGGACGCTGCCAAGCGGAATCGGCCACCATGGCCTGTAACAATCTTAATACTCCACGCTGTCCCCCTTGAGGACGCAGCTCGGTGCGATGTTCCTCAGAAAACAGGAAGCCGCCGATGCGGTCGCCGCGTGACAGGGCATTCCAGGCCAGAATCGCCGATAGCTGGGCGGCCCGCACAACTTTAAAACAGCCACGGGTGGCAAAAAACATGGGCCGCCGGAAATCGAGGGCAAACAGGACTGGACGTTCCCGTTCCTCATGAAACAGCTTGGTATGAACTTTCCCCCGCCGTGCCGTCACACGCCAGTCGATGGAACGGACATCATCGCCCGGCTGGTAAGCCCGCACTTCGGCAAACTCCATCCCGCGACCACGAAAGCGCGACCGATGCCCGCCACTTAACATGGCCATGGCCGGAGCTTTTGGAATCACACCCACCGCCGGAGCAGCCCGTAACGCCATTAATTCACTTAAGCTAATGGCGGCCGGGGATGTTGGTTTTGCTGTTTTCACGCTTTATCTCTTCTACGCTTACTTCGTTTCGCGATTTCAAATGTGAACATTCAGATCTCAGATTTATGCCCATCCCCTCTCCCTGAGGAGAAGGAATATATTCTGCTAAGACTTAAGGAACGGGTATACGTGCCAGCAACTCGCTGATCACCCGCTCGCGGCTGATCCCTTCCGCTTCGGCTTCATAACTGAGCAACAGGCGATGGCGCAGCACACCGAAAGCCAGCTGCTGAATATCTTCCGGGGTGACATAGTCTCGCCCGGCCAACCAGGCCCGGGAGCGCGCACAGCGGTCAAGAGCGATGGTCGCGCGTGGGCTGGCGCCGTAGGTCAGCCAGTTGGCCAGTTCGGCCCCCCACTGTTGCGGTTGACGGGTCGCCAGGATCAGCTGTACCAGATATTCTTCAAGATTATCGGCCAGATGGATATCCAGTACCTGCTGCCGCGCCTGTTGTAGCTCGCTCCCGCTAATCGCTGCAAAATCAGCCGCCGGGACAGCATGGGCTGCTTCACCACGCGCCAGCTGCAGAATCTGCTTTTCTACTGCAGCATCAGGGTAATCAACCCGCACATGGAGCAAAAAACGATCAAGCTGGGCTTCCGGCAACGGGTAGGTTCCCTCCTGCTCAATCGGATTCTGGGTCGCCATAACCAGAAATGGGTCGGCCAGCTGATAACTGGTCTGCCCCACGGTGATCTGGCGCTCCGCCATCGCCTCGAGCAGGGCCGACTGCACCTTGGCAGGCGCCCGGTTGATTTCATCAGCGAGAATCAGGTTGTGAAATAATGGTCCACGCTGAAAAACAAAACTGTTATCCTGCGGGCGGAAAATTTCCGTCCCGGTCAGGTCTGCAGGTAGCAGGTCGGGGGTAAACTGGACACGGTGAAAACTCCCCTCTAAAAAGGCACCAAGCTGGCGGATCGCTCTGGTCTTGGCCAGACCGGGAGCTCCTTCGACCAGCAGATGACCATCCGCTAAAAGAGCAATAAGTAAGCTTTCGATCAATTGTGGCTGACCGATAATCTGCTGCTCCAAATGAGCGGCCAGAGCGGCAAAGCGCTGTTGTACAGAATCCATATTTCAATTGTCCCTTTATAATAATTATCCGGTTAACTCCAGTGCTGCTACTCGTCGGGTCTAGGCCCGGCCCTTCCCGCTCAACGTCAAACGACCGGGACGGTGTCAACCTCCGTCCCGGTACTCTTTATTAAATCCGGCTGTCTGCCCTTCAAACAGCCGGAAAACAGGCCGTATGGAGGGTGTCAATTCGTGTCTTTGGCAGAAGGGGCAGCCTGTGATTTTTCATTCGGCACCTGGTGCGTTATCAGATCAGCCCGTTTCAGACTGTTGATTTCGTTCCATAGCGCCTGATCGACTTCATATACCTGGCTGGAACCTTCTGTCCGCAGCAGAGCATAATCATCTTTTTCCGACTTGGCAAACGTATAGCTGATAGTTTTTCCCGTTGTCAGGGTCAACGTCACCGGTATGGTCACCGCATTCTCAGTAGGGAACCCATCGTGCAGATCCCGTATCTGCAGTCTGGCAATGGTCTGAACCAGCTTTTCAACCGGCTTAACAGCCGTCTGCTCACCATCCTGCAGACCTTCCAGCTGCATTCCGTCGGCTTTTTTTACCACCAGCAACTGCGGCAGTTCGATCGCCTCAACCGTAGCCGGATCGACCTGGAAATGCTTTTTATCGAGCCAATCAGTAATTTTCAAACTAGCTTCGTAACTGCTGAAAGGTACATCGAAAATTTCATCCTCCCCGGCCAACCGAGCATGCACTTTACGGAATCCGGGGGACGAGCCAACCAGCAGGGTTGCCAGGTCCTTGTCCACGACACGTAGGATGACCTTGCGCTCAAAGTCATCATCCGCAACTTTGAAACGCTTATAGGTATCAGCACTTTTTGCCACCGGCCAGGGTCGCTTGATAGCGGTCAATCTGGACAGCAAAGCACTGACCTTCCCGCCATCGACCGGAACCCCGGCATGGCCGTCAATACCCCAATCTGAACCCGTTTTTTTCAACAACAGCGTCTGATCAGCGCTGCTGATCTGCAGCTCGGTCACTTGCTGGGGGTCGAGCGCCAGCAGATGTTCGGTCTGACTACCCGCTAGCGGGGTCTGCCCGGAATAATAGATTGCAGCTCCCAGCCCTAACTGAACAACCAGGAGCACCGTTAATGTCATTAATATCCGCTTCATGACTTAAGCCCTCCCTTCCAGAAGTTTCTGGTAATAGCGCCGGGTTCGTCTTTGCAGTAGCCGCTGCACAACATAAACCAGGGCCAGTCCAACCAGCGCCAACCCGTAGTTGAGATATTCCAGAGTCATGCGACTGCTCATGTCAAGGGGAATAAGGGTACGGGCGTAATGGCCGCGCCCCCGAATACTGAGCAAACCCTGATCCTCCGTCACCCAGTCGAGACTGTTATTCAGCAGCTGCAATCCACCCAGGTCCTCGTTTCCTGAAACACTGGAGGCGAGCTGCAGAGTCTGATCACTGAGAAAATCAGCAGAGGAGAACAGTACAATTCGCGCCGATTCAGCGGACTTGTCAATGACCGAAACCGCCTGCTGGACAGGCTTGTTCTCAGCCTCCTTGTTCGCTTTGTCGTTCTGGTCTTGTGTTTTGTCTTCCTGCTTCAACAGCGGCGACTGCTTGCCGGAAAAGTAGGAATCAAAGCGCCCCTGGACGGCAACACCAAGCAGCTCAGCTTTACGTTCGCTGGCCGGGGTAAAACCCTGCTCACCATCGGCCGTCACCTTGGGCAGCAGGTTCAGATCTGTAGAGGTCCAGGATTGATCTGAACTTTTCAGTAGCCAGTAAACCTGATGATCTTTACTGACACTTTCAGCAACCTGAATCGGAGCGGCCCAGTTGAACATCAGGTGCGTCAACCCGGCCGTCACCGGTACTTTGTCATTCAGCCCGTCGCCACGCAGATCGATAAAATAGGGATACGGGATCATACGCAATTCCTGAACCGTGAAGCCGCCGACATTGCGATTGACCGGAATCGGGAACGGTTGGTTACGTTCGTCCAGCACCAGTTGCGTATCCATGATCAGCCCGTTATGTTTCAACCAGTCGAGCACTTTGGACTCCTGCTTGGTGGCACTTAAATTGGTCCTTGTCAGGCTGACCTTGAACGGGGATGTGGCGATCAAAACTGTCCCCCCCTTCATCAGGAACTGGTCGATGGCAAAAAGCCCTTTATCGTCGAGATTCTCCGGACCGGCGACGACCAGCACATCGGTATCTTCCGGTACTACCCCTGCACTCAGATCCGCATTGCGCACGTTGTAATTCTGAGCCAGCTGTTTACTCAGGATATTAAACTGCTTGCTGTCCTGCCCCATGCCGTACTGCGCCATGTAAGGATTAGGTGGCGGCGGAACGGCCAGGGCGACTGTTTTCAGATAACCGGCCGAGAAGCGCTTGAGAGCCGCGTCGATGTTGCGTTTAAGAGATTCCTTGGTGAACTCTTCCGGCAGTTGCACCGGTACGGTCTGCTGCCCGTCGTCAAGGGTCAGGTAGAAGTAGAAACGCTGGGGATCAAGCAGGCCCGCCTGCATCGGCCGGAACCCATATTTCTGCTCCAGCTCCTGCGCCAGCTTCCCATGGTCTGCCTGGGGATCGAGAATCTGCAGGTTCAATTTGCCACCTGAAGTTGTTTCCAGCTCCTGAGCGAGGCTTTGCAGCTGCTGCTTGAACTCCTGAAGAAATTTCGGCAGCTGATTGTCCGCGGAAATATAGCCATGCAAGGTTAACGGCTCATCCAATCCGGCGAGCAGATCGCCGCCGCCCGTAAAACTGTTCATCACCCGTTTAATGCTGCGGGTCAATTGGTATTCCGGGTTATTCAGCTCGACATCGATACTGTGTTCACCCTGCTGCTTGATCTCGATCAGATCCCTGAAATTCAGCACCTGATACTCGTCGCCATACTGAATCAGGATCTGGAAGTAAGAATTGACCAAAGCCGACTGATAGCGATCAGCCACCTGGAAAGGAACCGGTTTAATACCGTACTTTTCATTGGCTTCCGCTTCGAGATCGGGATGCTGCTGTGGATCGATAAACTCCGCCTTGACATTGCCGTGTCCGGCAAGCTGATACTCACTGATCAGGTCACGCAAGCGTGGTACCAGCGGCGCAAGCAACGGATGGGTCTTGGCGCTGAAATAGCCACGGATCAATAATGGCTCGCGCAACTGAGCCAGATACTGACGGGTCGCCGGAGAGATGGAGTAGATGCTCCCTTCGGTCAAATCAACCCGGGCCGCTCCAACCTGCTGCAACCACAGATGACCGGCCAGCAGATTGGCAATCAGCAGCAGGGTCAGGGCACCATGCAGGCGGTGATGGCTACGCCTGGACTCGGCATTGGTATCCCAGCGCAAACGTTTCAGGCTGAACAGGGTCAGAGCAAAAAAGACGCCGACCAGACTCAGGTAATAATAGAGATCACGGGCATCGATGACACCGCGGGTGATGGATTCAAAGCGCGAACCACTTCCCAGCAGTTTAAGCAGTTCGGCACCACGGTTACCGAAAAAGCCGGTGAGCAGATCACTGCCCAACAGGTAAAACAGACCACAAACGAGAACGGTACCAATCAGGCTGACAATCTGATTATCACTACGGGCACTTAAAAACAGGCCAATGGAGATATAAGCTGCGCCTAAAAACAGGGCCGCCAGATACCCACCCCACACCGGACCCCAGTCAAGCGGCCCGATAATGGACACGGTCACTGGTAACGGTAGAGTCAGCACCAGGGCCAGAGCCACCAGAGCCAGCGCGGCCAGGAATTTGCCCAGCAGATATTCAACCGGTTTGACCGGCAAGGTCAGCAGATACTCAAGGGTCCCCATGCGCCGCTCTTCGCTCCACATGCGCATGGTCAAAGCCGCCACCAGAAAGATCAGCAGCAGCGGCATCCATTCAAACAAGGGCCTGACATCGGCTATATTGCGAGCAAAAAAAGCTTCTGCCCAAAAAAAGACAAACAGACTTAGAACTAAAAAGGTACCAAGAAAAATATAAGCGACCGGTGATGCGAAGAAACCAGCCAATTCTTTGCGGGCAACCCGCAGGGTATTACGCAGCATCAGCGACCTCCTCTACCGATTCGGAAATCTCCTGAAATATTTTCTCGAGGGTCCGTTCTTCACGACGCAACTCGTAGAGCTGCCATCCTTGCTCCACGACTGCTGCCGCGATTGCCGGAGCGATATCTGTGCTATTCTCATGAGCTGAGATGCGGTAGCGCGCCAGCCCGTTACCGGTTTCCACCACGTCCACCGCAGCGACCTGATCAAGGCTGACAAGCTGACGACTGACACTATCCACCGCACCGCTGCATTTGAGCAGCAACTCCCGCCCCCGGGTCAACTCCTCCAGGTTGGCATCTAGAGCCAGGCGCCCTTTACGCAAAATCAGCACCCGGTCACAGACGGCTTCGACTTCCTGGAGAATATGGGTTGATATAATCACCGTAGAGCGTTGGCCCAGTTCAGCAATCAGCTGGCGCATATGACCGATCTGGGCCGGATCAAGGCCATTGGTCGGTTCGTCAAGAATGATAATTTCAGGATTATTCAGCAGCGCCTGGGCGACTCCGACCCGCTGCCGATAACCGCGCGACAGGGTCGAGATGGCTGCCGTCGCCTTCCCTTCAAGCTCGGTCTGGCCAATCACCTGCAACAGGGCCTGATCCAGGGACTGGCCGGACAAGCCGCGTAATGATGCGGCATAGGCGAGAAAATCGATAACTCTCATATCGGGATAAACCGGACAATTTTCCGGCAGGTAACCGATCCGCTCCTGAGCCTTTAACGGATCAGGATTCCACAAGTTTTCGCCAGCGATTTGAATGTTTCCCTTGCTCGGCTCAAGATAGCCGGTCAGCATTTTCATGATGGTCGATTTGCCGGCCCCGTTATGGCCAAGCAGACCGACAATTTCACCCCGTTCGATAGAAAATGAGACATCGTCAACGGCCAGAAAATCGCCATACTGACGACTGATATGTTGCACTTCAATCATGTGTCTACCTCTTTCCTGGTTCTAAATCATTTACAGATCTGGAAACGGCCTGGTATTCAGTTCTGAACAAGCCCTAACTCTCTCTTGTCAGGACGTGGAATATCCGGCTGCAGAAACGCGATATATTTTTGTGAATATCTGTTTGGAGCTGATTAGAAATGGTACAAAGGTGGAGGTCTGATAAAATGAGAAAAACTAAGATGAGACATAACGACAAGAAAACTGAATAGTACGAATATGGTCAGCAGAGGAACTGCTGCAGTGGAAACCCCTCTTGGCGAGGGGGAAGAAAAATCAACAGGATAAAATGACGACCCAGAATCAAACGCATTATCAACTTCAACCAGTGCAGACAATTCTGAACTGTCACTGGCAAACCAATGCTCCGCACTGCCAGGCAATCCTGACAGCAACAGGAAGCAGGTGAAGACAGCGAGAAGTAAAAGATGATTTAAGGTCATTCGTCTAAGCATAAGCCTGATCTTCTGCACACTAGATTCTGTTGATACGTTTGGAGGATATATAATTAAAACGCTTCAGTAAATGAGACTTTGCACGAATATTAACTGTAGATTTGCACACTTAAATAAAAAAAGAGGGGAATTAATTATGCGTCTGAAAGCAGCCATCAGAATCATCACAATATCCGTGATCTTTGCTATGCTCAACCAGCAACCGTTGCTAGCCGCCGATCGCGCTGCCTTTTCAACCTGGCTTGATGAGTTCAAGGCAGAAGCCAGTGGTCAGGGCATATCTCAAGAGGTTCTCCAGCAGGCCTTTAATGATGTTGCCCTGCTCCCCCGCGTTATCGAACTTGATCGCAAACAGCCTGAACTGACCCAGACACTGACGGAATATCTGCAGGCCAGGGTCACACCCAAACGCATTGACGGAGGTCGGCACATGTTGAAACGCTACCCAACCTGGCTTCGTCGTACAGAAAATAAATACCAGGTTCCGCGTCAATACATCGTGGCGCTATGGGGCATAGAAACCAACTACGGTCGCCACATCGGCAGCTTCCCGGTCATTTCATCGTTAACCACCCTCGCCTACGATGGGCGGCGTAGCGCCTACTTTCGCAAGGAGCTGCACCATGTCCTGTGGCTGCTGGAACAAAAGCGCATCAGAGTTGACCTGTTGCATGGGTCCTGGGCCGGGGCCATGGGTCAGTGCCAGTTTATGCCCTCAGCTTTCCGCAGCTTTGCTGTCAACGCCGATGGCGGCTTTACCGATATCTGGAGTTCCGTTCCCGATGTTTTTGCCTCGGCCGCCAATTACCTGCACCAATCCGGCTGGCAAGCGGCCCAACCCTGGGGGCAAAAAGTTAAACTGCCGAAGAATTTCAATACCGCACTGGCGGGACTTGACCAGTCGCTGCCCCTTTCCCGCTGGCGCGAGCTTGGCGTAAAACCTGCGGGGCATGGGGTATTTCCCGTCAACCAACAGCAGGCCTCATTACTGATCGATCCTGCCGGTGGCCCTGACTACCTGGTTTATGCCAATTTCCATGTACTGCTGGAATGGAACCGGTCAACGGCATTTGCCATCGCCGTCGGCACATTGGCTGACAGTTTGACAGGCCACTGATATTGCTTCTAACCATACGGCAACAAACTATTTCCGTTGCAGTATGATCTGCTCCGAAAAAATATTCATCTCCAGCCTCAAAAGCTGCTCCCTTACATAATCATATTCACACTCTAACAGAGTAGAAACATAGAAAACTAATTATCTTCTCCTACCGTACAAAGCTGGTGAAGTGTCCCCCGTGTCCAGATCTGCTCTGGGCACGCTACAATTCAACTCACTTCAATTCAGCCAGAATGTCCGGTTCTTGTGTTTATCGATGATAAACAGTTCTCATTCAATTACGTTTAGGAGCTAAGGATGAAAGCAAAACAGAAAAACCAGGCGCACTTGTTTAGGAAAAGAACCATCTGGAGTAAAGCCGTTGTTTGTTTTCTGGTTATCGGACTGCTGGCCGGCTGCAGCGGTTCAGATGGTAAAGATGGCGCTGCCGGAGCTGACGGACAAGGTGCGGCAACAACACCGAAAAATGTTATCCTGTTCATCGGCGACGGTATGCAGCAGGAACACGAACTGGCAGCCAGCCGCTACTTTACCGGAACGGAGAATGGCCTGGTCTGGCAGAAAGAGAGTGAATTCCCCTATCACAACTTTGTTACCACATGGGACGTCACAACTTACAACAATTATGCTACCGAAGCCGGTGCTGACGGTTATGCCCCTGACAGCTATAATTCTAATTATGGTTATGATCTGCTCAAGGCCGGTCTAAGCGAAGCAAGTAAGGATAATTATTTCCTCAATGGTGCAGCAACCGACTCAGCTTCAGCCGGAACAGCCATGTCCACCGGAGAAAAAACCGATTCTGGAAATATCGCCTGGGCGACTGAAGATCCTGCTGATGGTGCATTGCAAACCATCGGTGAATATTATCGCTCTTTAGGGGGCAGCTACGGTGTTGTTTCAACCGTTGAGCTGTCCCATGCGACCCCGGCAGCCTTCTCTTCTCACAACGTCAACCGCAACAATTATCAGCAAATCGCCCATGAAGTGGTCAGTGAAACCCGTCCCGATGTGGTTATCGGTGCCGGCCACCCAGCATTTGTCGGCAATGACCGTTACCTTGCCACCGCCGACTACACAACAATTTCCGCTGACAGTGAATATGTCTTTGTTGAAAAAACTACCGGTGTTGATGGCGGAAACGCACTGCTGGCTGCAGCGGCGACAGCTGTTGCCGACGGCAAAAAACTTTTCGGTCTGTTCGGGTCGGACCAGGTGGAAACTCCGCTTGTGACTGACACTCCTGGTGCCCCGAACTTCACCAACGCTGACGAAACCGATCCGCTGCTTGCAGAGTCAACCGAAGCCGCAATCGAGGTGCTCAGTCAGGATGCTGACGGTTTCTTCCTGATGGTTGAGCAGGGGGATATCGACTGGAGTAACCACGCCAACAATTTCAGCGGCATGGTCGGCGGCGTTATCGACCTTGATCAGGCCGTTGCCAAAGCGGTTGAAATGATAGAAGCCGGTGAAAACGGTCTGTCCTGGACCAATACTCTGGTCATGGTTACCGCTGACCATGGCAACAGTTACCTGCGCTTCAACACTGCACTGGCACTTGGCCAGGGGGACCTGCCCGCGCAGGACGGCAGTAGCTATCCTGACGGCGAAGTTTTCTACGGCACCGGTGGCCACACCAATGAACTGGTGTCCCTGTACGCCAAGGGTGCCGGCATCAATTACCTGAAAAGCCGTCAGGGAACCTTGAACAGCGGCACCGACCTCCTCGACAACACGGATGTCTATCGCGCTGCCAAAAATGCCGCCGATAACGGCTACAATGTTATTCTCTTTATCGGTGACGGTATGCAGAAGGCGCATGAAATTGCCGGTTCACGATATATGTATGGTACCGACAATGGCCTGTCTTTCCACAGTTTTGATTTCACCGCCTATGTCACCACCTGGGATACCAACACCTACAACAGCTACGCAGCGAAACAAGACGCTCTGAGTTTTAAAGCTGCAGACCTGCTTGGGACTCTCAATTATCGTCTCGGCTACGACCCGGCTGTCGCCGGCAGCCTTCCTTATCCACTGGTCAATGAGTATCTGCTGGCCCATGCGACCGATTCCGCTTCTGCCGGTACCGCCATGGCGACCGGAATGAAAACCGACGATGGCAACATTTCCTGGGAATCCGGTGATGCCGCCGATGGCGAGCTGCTGAACGTGATAGACAAAGTCTGGGGGCAACGCGAAGGAGCCACCGGCGTTGTGTCAACGGTCGAATTTACTCACGCAACACCCGCCACCTTCTCAGCTCACAACATCAATCGTAATAACTACGGTGAAATTTCCGAAGATATCATCAACAATATTCGCCCCGATGTCGTCATCGGTGCCGGACACCCTGCGTTTGTCGGCAGTGCCGCTGCCCCCGATTACCGCTATATCACCGAAGCGGCCTATAAAACCATCTCTTCTGACAGCGAATATGTCTTTGTCGAGAAGACGACCGGTGTCGATGGTGGTAACAGCTTGTTAGCTGCAGCTGACCAGGCGATTAACCAAGGGAAAAAGCTGTTCGGCCTGTTCGGTTCAACCCAGATCGCAACCCCGGTGGTCACCGACACACCTGGGACCCCAACCTTCGCCAATGCAGATGAAACTGACCCTCTGTTATCGGAATCGACCGAAGCCGCGCTGAAGGTTCTCAGCCAGGACCCAAATGGTTTCTTCCTGATGGTTGAACAGGGAGATATCGACTGGAGTAACCATGCCAACAACTTCAGTGGCATGATTGGTGGCGTTAAGGATCTCGATTACGCCATCCAGAAAGCCATCGACTTTGTCGAGCAACCAGGTGACGAAATCGACTGGTCCAATACCCTGTTGATTGTCACTTCCGACCATGGCAACAGCTTCCTGCGCGTCAACCATGCCCTTAAACCCGTCCTTGGCGATCTGCCAACCCAGGAAGCAGCCCCCGCAGAATGTGCTGATGCTTACTGCGGTAGCTATGTTTACCCTGACGGAGATGTTTTTTATGGCAGCGGTGGCCACACCAACGAGCTGGTCTCTCTCTATGCCAAAGGGTACCGTGCTGAGGATCTGTTCGGTCAATATGAAGGCGCCAATTACCCAAATACTGATACCAGAGTCATCGACAACACGGATATCTTTAAGGTTATGGCAGAATTTTTCGGCATTACCTTAGATCAGTAATGATGTTCTGCAGGGCCAAATGAAAAGTGGATTATGCCGATCACCTGAAAAAGGTGATCGGCATAGCTATGTGGGCATTTTCACCGCTTGAAAAAAGAACTGCTCCGCTGCATAATTTACCAAGGCAGATCCCGCGATGGGGATCTTTCAGACTGGTTTTTTGAGGCACTTCTGAGGAACAGCCCGATAATGAAACCCAGGGGCCCAAGCAGGCCCGCCAGGATGAGCAGACCAAGGTCTTCACGTTTTTTTCTTTTCGTCTGCTTGGAAAAGAGACCAAGAGCAACGATACCGGACAGATACCAGCAAAAAAATATTAATAGTTCCATAACGTCCTCCCCTATGTATATACAATGATATACCGCGTATATACATTTTTCAAGCCCTTCTTTTCATCCCTTTTTAATTGCCAATGACCACCATCTCCCATGCTGTAATTCTCGCCTAGAAAAAGGCGTTGAAAACCAAAGTCCTTGACAGGTCACCCCAAAGTGACTCACTGTGTATCACCTATTAGTGACAGCATCTTTAGCAAGGATGACCCATGCTCCGTAACAAAGAACAGACCAAACAGAAGATCGTAACAGCCGTCGGCGGTTTGTTAGCCCGCGACGGTTTTGCCAAGTTGGGGGTAAATGCCCTGGCCCGTGAGGCCGGGGTCGACAAGGTGCTTATCTATCGCTACTTTGATGGCCTGCCCGGAGTCCTGCGCAGCTATGCCGAATCGACCGACTTCTGGCCGTCAGCGGCAGAAGTCCTGGGACAGGACCAAGCCCCCGGTCATCAGGACTCGTCCCGAATTATCGGTGACATCATGGTCAACCTGGCGCGCGCTCTCAGGAATCGTCCGTTAACCACCGAGATCCTCGCCTGGGAACTGGTTGAGCAGAACGAGCTGACCAACATTCTTTTCGAACGGCGCGAGCAGTGGGCTTTGACCCTTATCGAGGACTATGCCTTCGAACACGGCCAGGCCCCGGCAGATCTCCCTGCTCTGACAGCGCTGCTGAATGCGGCGATCAACTACCTGATTGTCCGCGGTCGCACAACACCGGTCTTCAACCTGGTGGAAATCGATACTGATCGGGGCTGGGAACGTCTGGAAAATATGATTCGAGCGCTATGCAAAAGTTATTTTTCTGCCATCTGAGAACAGTTTAGGAAAAAAGCGGAATTTTCACCGTTCGCCAGGCGTTTTTTGCTGCAAAAAACCTGATTTCGGCTATCATAGCGCCCCATGGAAGAGGACATATCACAGATGACTTATCCTGATGTTACCGGAGTACTGCTGGCCGGGGGGAAAAGCCGGCGCATGGGACGCGACAAAGCAGCCCTGATTGTGGCCGGAAAAACCATGGCCGACCGGATGCTGGAGTGGCTGCAAAACCATTTCCCTCAGACCCTGATTGCCGGGGATCGTCCCGACCTGGCCCGACCGGGCATCGCCTACCACCCCGACATCTATACCGGAAGTTCACTTGGTGGCCTGCACAACGGCTTGCTGCATGCCCACACCGAATGGATCTTTGCCGTCGCCTGCGATATGCCTTTCCCCGATACCCGGTTATTAGCGCCCATGCTTGAACAACGGGACAAGGCTTCTGCTGTCGTACTGAAAACCGAGGACGGTTTTGAACCACTCTTTGCCCTGTACCACAAAAGCTGCCTATCCCATCTGGAACACCTGCTACAGGAGCAAAAATTCAGGATTCAGGGCTTTTTTGAACTCATCAGTGTCACTGCTCTTGATCCATCACATTATATAGACGACTGGCAAAAAGCGTTGAGTAATCTCAACACCCCTGAAGACCTGCAGCGGGTCGAACAGGAACAAGGCTAGCGGCCAAGAGTTTAAGATTTCAGATTTTCAGGTTAAAAAAAGAGAGGGAGAACCACCAGTGATCAAATATGACGAAGCAATCGAACTGGTACTGAACAATATTGATCCTTTGGAAGCTGTCAAAATGCCTCTGGATGAGGCGGTCGGGAAAATTCTAGCCGAAAACGTTCCGGCGAAATTCGATTTACCGCCAGCCAATAATTCGGCACGAGACGGTTACGCCTTTGCCCATGCAACTCTGCCGCGCAACAGAAACCTGAAAGTTATCGGCTTTGTTCCGGCCGGCAAGCAATTCCCCAAGGCAGTCGCAACAGGACAGGCAGTCCGTATTATGACCGGCGCGCCTCTGCCTCCTGGTTGTGATACGGTTGTACCGCTTGAAGAAATTACCCGCAAGGCCGATTCAATCGAAGTGGAAAAAGTCCCTGCCGCCGGTAGCTATGTGCGCTTGCGCGGTGAAGAACTTAAAGCGGGGGCCACAGTGCTTGGAGTCGGTTCATTGCTGACTTCGGGATCCATTGGTCTGCTCGCCTCCGCCGGTCGGGCCTGTGTCCAGGCCTACCCGGCACCACGGGTCGCCGTCCTATCCAACGGAGATGAACTGGTCGAACTGGGTGAAAACCCCGGTGCCGGCAAGATCATCAACTCCAATGCCCATATGCTCGCCGCGCGCTTAAGAGAAGATGGCTTCCTGCCGGAAATGCTGGGTATTGCCCGCGACTGTCGCGACAATCTGGAAAGCTGCCTGCGCAAAGGACTGGCCTGCGACATGATTATTTCCAGCGGTGGCGTGTCAATCGGTGACCGGGACTTTGTTCAGGAAACTCTGACCAGACTCGGTTTTGAGAAGATTTTCTGGAAAGTCGCCATCAAACCGGGTAAACCGGTATTGTTCGGTCACATCGGCAGAATGCCGGTGTTCGGTTTGCCGGGCAACCCGGCCTCGACCGCCGCAACTTACGAACTTCTAGTTCGGCCGGCCTTACGTAAACTGGCCGGACATCCCCATCCCCGCTCCCCACGCATCCGCGTACGCCTTATGGAACCAGTCGCAGCCAGTGGTAATCGCCAGCAGTTTATCTGGGGACAATTGTTGATTAATGACGGAGAAATCACATTTCAACCAAACCATAGAGGCTCATCCGGACAAAATCGCAGCCTTCATGATGTCCAGGCATTATTGCCGGTGCCGATTGAGAGTAATGGTTTTGCGGCGGGGGAGATGGTGGAAGTGATTATGTTGAGGTTGCCAAGGTAAAGATAACGAGCAGCACGGGGACGAATCCCTGCGGTCTTGCCCTTGAATATCTAAAAGAATACTACCTCCCAACCACCTCAACCTTAAGAAAATGGGTCGAACAGGAGATACACGGGTCATAAGCCCGCACCAGCATTTCCAAGCGCCGGGTGATCTCTTCATTCGACTCAGCAAGTATTTCCGGCACCAGTTTCTGCATATCATCCTCAATATTCTGCAGATTCTGCCCGGTTGGGATCACACAATTGGCCTTTTCAATCATCCCTCTTTCATCAATCTGGTAGTGATGGAACAGCAGCCCGCGCGGAACCTCGACCGCACCGACACCACTGCCCGCCCGCACCGCAATGGAGTGATTCTCGTTAACGCCAACGATCACTTTCTGCCCCTGGTCAACACCTTCAGTGAGCAAGCTCTCCACAATCCGCATTGCATCAATGGTGCAATGAACACATTCGACCAGTTGCGCCGCCGTATTCAGGTAGGGATTGCAACATGGGGCTTCCAGACCCAACTGCTTCGCGGCAGCTTGTGCCTGGGGGTGCAATTTCTCACCATTCAGATTAAAGCGCGCCAGAGCGCCAACCGCATAGGAGTTACGACTGAGCCGAGCGTGTTTGGCACTGGAATGGGGCACGACAAATTCATTGGTAATCGCTGAGTAATCTTCTTTTGCCCTGAGCACTCCGTCCGACGATCCCACATTACCGGCCAAAAACGGATAGTCTTCCCCCTCATTCATCAGGGCAACATACTCCGTTTCGCGGATAAACTCAGGAAATTGAAGACTGGCAAGCAGTTCAAGAGTCGGGTTCATATCGGCCTTAAGATCTTCCAGTTTACTGAGAATTATCTCAAGGTCTTTCTCGCTCGGAAGTTTGGTAAACCCTCCGACCACAGCAGCTATGGGGTGAACGTGGCGACCAACCAGAATGGTGCAAATGTCGTTGCAGGTTTTCTTCATACGCAACGCCCGTCTCACGACCTGCTCGCTATCGGGAAGCAAGCCCATAAAGCTTTTGGCTCCCAACAGGTCGGGAGCAACCAGCAGGTAAATATGCAGCAAATGACTGTCGAGGGTTTCCAGGTGCAGCAATAATTTCCGTAAGCAAAGAGTCTGCTCACTCGGGGTAAAACCAAGCGCGCTTTCCGCCGCCTGAATAGACGCCAGGGTGTGTCCACAGGAACAGATCCCGCAAATCCGTGACGTGATGTGCTGGGCTTCAAAGACCGAGTGCCCTTTCAGCATCGCTTCAAAAAAACGCGGAGCTTCGACAATCTGCAACTCGGCCTTCTTCAGCATTCCGGCCGCCACATCAACAACAATATGGCCGTGTCCTTCAACCCGGGTCAGAAACTCGACGTTGACCGATACGTCCCTAGCCATCAGAACCCTCCATAGCCGCATTGTACAACAACATTTTGTTGGCTATGGCCTGAGCATCCAGACCGTAGGCCTTCAATACCTCTTCAGCACCTGATCGGTTAGGGTTGGACACCAGCCCACGGCAGCCGTAACAGACATTTCCGTTATTGACGCACCAGGCATTACAGCCTGCTCTGGTCACCGGCCCGAGACACGTCACCCCCTTTTCATAGACACAGATATTCTCGTTGAACTTGCATTCGACACAGACCGCATAATCAGGAACATGGTAAGACAATCCGGCCAGAGCGGATTTCAGTATTTTGATAAATTCATCTGGGTATATAGGGCAGCCATGGACAAAATAATCGACCGCGACGAATTGATGGAGTGGATACGTTCTAGTCGCCGGGAACCATTCCGCTTTTTCTCCGTAGACCTCTGCCTGGACCTCTGCCAGCGGTCGCCGATTTTTCATGCCGTTGACACCGCCGATGGTCGCACAGCTGCCGTAGGCAACCAGCGTGCCGCAACGCTCACGAATACGTTGCAGCCTCCGGGCGGCTTCGTCGTTGACAACGCTGCCTTCAACCAGGGCAATATCGTAATGACCGGTCCAGGTTTCTGACATGACTTCGCGGAATTCAACCACTTCTATCAGGCCCAGGATATCGAGCAACACCTCGCCGAGGTTGGCAACTTGCAGCTGGCAGCCCTCGCAGCTGGCAAGATCAAAGAACGCAACCTTGGGACGTTCCATCATATGGCTCCTTTGATGGTTTTGACCCGGTTGTAGGGAAAGACCGGCCCATCCTGACAGCAATAAACATCGTGAATCTGACAATGACCGCATTTACCCAGGCCACACTTCATATGACGCTCTAAAGACAGATAAATCTGTTGCTCTGGAATCCCCTTTTTCAGTAATTCGGCAATCACAAACCGGTACATGACCGGTGGCCCGCAGGCGACCGCAAAGGTTTTCTGTGGCGTCAGATTTACTCCGGGAATCAATTGGGTGATCAGGCCGACATTACCCTGCCAATCTGGAGCCGCGCGATCAACCGAACAGAGAAAGTTGATATCGATGCGCTTACGCCACATTTCCAGCTCATGACCGAACAGCATGCTCTGCGGATCGCGACAGCCAAGCAGGATATCAACCTTGCCGAAATCGCGCCGGTTAGCGATGATATAGTTGATCAGAGACCGCAATGGGGCAATCCCCAGGCCTCCGGCAATCAGCAGAACATCATTCCCCTCCAGCGGCACGACAGGAAACCCGATACCAAAGGGACCACGGATGCCAACTTCATCCCCTTCCTTGAGCAGGTGCAGAGCTTCGGTAAAGCGTCCCGCTTTGCGCACACACAACTCAAATGAATCAAACTGAGTCGGTGACGAACAGATAGAGATCGGCGCCTCCCCCACCCCGAACAGCGACACTTCAACAAACTGCCCCGGGTCATGATCCAGTGTCTCATCATCCGGCAGAACCACGGTAAACAGCTTCTCTTTTCCGGTCAGCTCGACGATATGGGTGATCCGGCCTCGTTTGATTTGATAACCGGTATGATGAATGGCGATGGTTTCCATCTCAGCCCCTTTCATCAATCAAGGAATTGATCGTCTCTTTCAGATCGATCCGGGCCATACAGGTACGACTGCAACGTCCACAGCCAACACAGAAGACCCGGTTATAGCGCACCATCGGATAACGAAACTTGCGGTTAAAGCGATGCCGTTTGCGGTCATAGCGTTGTTCACGAAAACTTTCGCCGCCAGCGACCTTGGCGAAGGTCTCATGCTGGCAGGAATCCCAGACCCGGAGACGTCGCCCGGTGGTCAGATTGAGGTCCGGCTCGTCGACAACATCAAAACAGTAACAGGTCGGACAGACATTGGTGCAGTTACCACACGACAGGCAGCGTTCACCAAGGTGGTGCCAGACGTCACTGTCAAAGGTCTCGTCAAACAGGCGCGGGATATCCTGATAGCGGATCGGAACCTCGCTTTTGAAGATCTGCTTTTTCCTGGCCCGGAGTTCTTCCAACTGCATAGCAGCCGCGGCCGTTACCGGTTGAAACAAGCGACTCTGGGTGACAATCTGTTCGCCCCTGTCCGTATTGACATCGACGAAATAACACGTGTCCAGCTCACTGAAAAACAGGTCATAGCCGCCCATGGGCAGATGATTATGCAACAGGGCGCAACTGGCGTAACTGTCACAATAGTCGTTGCACTCCAGTCCGATCAGGGTGAAATAGCCTTTGCGCATTAAATAGTGCATATCCCGGGGACGATCGGAAAAAACCACATTCAGACATTGAATACCGGCCAAATCACAGGTATGCACGCCGAACAGCACCATATTCTCAACTTCAACCAACGCTTCCATTTGCTGACCATCGGTTGTGTCATAGGTCAGCAGCGTTTCGTGCTGGGGCATGTAGTATTTTTTGGGAGGCAATATGGTGGGGATGTAGTGAAGAGACAACTCTGCTAAAGACTGAACTTCAGCAAACTTGAACTGCCCCCCCTCCAGCCGGACCGGGCCGACAACTTTTTGACGGGAAGCGAAATATTCAACTAAAGCCGCCATGTTGGCTTTGTCGATAATAACCTGACCCATGATCTGACCTCTGTTTCTGTAAAGGTCTCTACCTAAACCAGATAGCTTATTACGGGGGATTGTCAAGGGGAGCACGAGATATCTATGATTGATCTTGGCTGTTCTATTTAATCAAAATTGCGCAGCAATTTTTCCAGTTCTGGCCATCAGGCGTGCTTTGAGCCGTCAGGCCGGCCAGTCGCTTGCTGGTGGTTTTCTGAAACATAACGACGCTCGAGTGCGGACCTATTAAAAGTTTATTGCTCTGGATAAAAAGTCATTCGCCTGCAGGGGCAAGACCCTGCGCAGTTGTTTTTAATTATTTCCTCGCTCACTTCTTGCATTCTCCCCCAATCCTTTCTAACATTATGAGGACAGCATAATTTTTTGTTATTACAGAACTTTTCCCGTCGAGTAATTGATTCGAATATGCTTTTCTGGCCACGCAGACAACCGAGTAATTTTAGCCGTATGGCAATTGTCAGCAGTCTGCTACTGCTTACAATGGTCGGCTGTACGCCACGTCATTATCGTGAGCAAACCGACAGCCGAGTAGCGGCCATTATTGCCGCCAAGCAGCGCGAAGGGCTTGGACAAGAGCAGCCTTTCACTATTTCAGCCGTAGAAATGCAGCTCCGCCGCAAATTGTTGCAGGATCAGCAGCTGCCCATTTCCGGCCCCGCCTCCCTTGGCAGCGATCATCTCGAAACACCTCCCCACTGGCCGGAACCAGTCAGTGCTGCTCCTGCAGCACCAGATTCCCACCACCAACCCCTGACACTGAACCTGGTTACGGCCCTAAAAGTCGCTGCCCGCAACAGCCGCGACTATCAAAGTGCCAAAGAAGTCCTGTTCCGCAGCGCCCTGGCTCTCGATTATCAGCATAACGCGTTCAGCACCCTGGCCAACGGCCAGCTGGAAGGGCAATACCTGCAGAACCGCAGTGGTCAGACCGTCGAAGGAACGAAAGGATCAATCACAGGGGGGCTGACCCGTCTGTTGAAATCAGGAATCAGCCTGACCACCCAGCTTGGCTGGGATCTGGTGCGCATGCTGCAACCCGGTAGCGATATCTCCAGTGGCCTTTATGGTGATGCCTCCATCACCATCCCGTTACTGCGTGGTGCTGGCCGACATATCGCCGCCGAACCACTGACCCAGGCAGAACGTGACACCCTTTATGCGGTGTGGACCTTTGAGCGTTATAAACAGGAATTCGCTGTTACCATTGTTGCCAATTACCTGGGAGTGCTGCAGGCTGAAGACCTGCTCTACAATCAGGAACAGAACTACAAAGGACTGGTCATCTCCACCCGTCGTGCCAGTCGCCTGGCAGAAGCTGGCAAGCTCCCCCAAATCCAGGTTGACCAGGCCCTGCAGAATGAGCTACGAGCCCGCGAACGCTGGATCTCAGCGCGACTCAATCTGGAGTCTGCCAATGATCAGTTTAAACTGCTCCTCGGGCTACCCACCGATGCCACGATTCAGCTTGACCGGCGTGAAATGAACGCCCTTGAAAGCGATCTGCGCCAGCGCCTTAAGTTGCTGTTCCATCCCTTCCCCGCCGAACAGGTCGCTGCTGCTGACAGTCCGGTCCAGTTACTCGAACCGGACCCGAGCCTGGCAGGCCCACTGGAACTCGACTATCCGACCGCCAGCAACATTGCATTAGAGCAACGCCTCGATCTTAGAATTGTTAATGAGCAGGTCAACGACGCTCAGCGTCAGGTCATTATCAGTGCCGATGCCCTGCGCGCGGAACTGACCCTGCTTGGCTCCGCAGCAACCGGCACCGGCCGCACGGTTGCCGCCCTGCAACCTGACAACAGCAACCGGCTCAAATTTGATCAAGGCACCTACCAGGCATTACTGACCCTTGATCTGCCTTTTGAAAGAACCGCCGAAGCAATTGCCTACCGGGACAGCTACATCTCCCTGGAGCAAGCGGTCAGGTCGGTCCAGAAGCTGGAAGATCAGATCAAGCTCGAAGTCCGTGAAAACCTGCGTCAGTTGCAGCAGACCCGCAGCAGTTTGCGGATTCAGGACCAGGCCGTCAAACTCGCCGAACGCCGGGTCCGTGGCGCTGAGCTGCAGCTGCAGGCCGGACGCGCCGAAATGCGCGATCTGCTTGATGCTCAGGAAGCCCTGCTCAGTGCGAAAAATTCCCTGACCTCGGCCATGGTCAACTACCGTCTGGCTGAATTGTCCCTGCAGCGTGACCTTGGCGTGTTAAACATTGACAACGACGGGCTGTGGCAGGAATACACCCCGGAAAAGGCAAATTCATGACAAGCCTCCAGCAACCCAAAACAGCCAGCCCCTGGCTTAAGTATACAGTTGTCGCCACCCTTGCGATTGGTGCCATGATTCTTGGCCTGTTGTTGTTCAATCCCACCGGCCAACAAGGCGACACAGGCCTGAAACAGCCAACCTTTACCGTCACCCCCGGTCCTCTGACCATCAGCGTCGTTGAAGCGGGTACCGTCCGCCCGCGTGAGCAGATCATTCTGAAGAGTGAAGTGGAAGGCTCGGCGGTTATCCTGTTTTTGGTTGATGAAGGGACGCAGGTCAAAAAAGGGGATCTGCTGGTTGAGCTGGATGCCAGCAATCTGATCGACCAGCGGGTCAGCCAGCAGATTCAGGTCATAAACGCTGAAGCGGCTCATGTTAATGCCAGTGAAAACCTGGCCGTGGTCAAGAGTCAGGCCCAGGCCGACGTTGACCAGGCTGACCTCGATCTGCGTTTTGCCCGTCAGGACCTGGTTCAGTATCGCGAAGGGGAATACCCTAAACTGCGTAAGGAAGCGGAGGTCGCCATCACCTTGGCTGAGGAGACCCTGACCAACGCCAGCAGCACCTATGAGTGGTCACAGAAACTGTTTGCTGAAAAATATATCTCCGAGGCCGAGCTGAAACAGGACGAGTTAAGCCGTCAAAAAGCGCAGATCGACCTGGAACTGGCGAAAGATGAACTGGCGTTGCTGACCAATTTTACCTACACACGTAAAATGGCTGAACTCCAGAGCGCCGCCAGCCAGGCCGAAATGGCCCTCGAACGGATCCGGCGTAAGAGCGCTGCCGATGTGGTCCAGGCCGAAGCCAAACTCAAAGCCAGTGAAGCTGAATTGAAACAGCAGCAAAACCAGTTCAACCGCATCGAGCACCAGATCAGTAAAACCAAGATTTATGCGCCCATGGATGGCACGGTGATCTATGCCACCAGCACCCGTTTGAGCTGGCGCAGCAATTCCGAACCTCTCGATGAAGGGCAAGCGGTGCGCGAACGTCAGGAACTGATCTACCTGCCGACGACAGCGTCCTATAATGCCGAGATCAAGGTTCACGAATCGAGCCTGGAAAAAATCCACACCGGCCTGCCGGTCCAGATCAGTATCGATGCTCTTCCCGGACGCTCATTCACAGGGAAAGTCACCAGCATCGCTCCGTTACCCGATGCGACCAGCATGTTCATGAACCCGGACCTGAAGGTTTACAACACCATGATCGAAATCGACGGTAGTGGTGCTGAACTGCGTAACGGCATGAGCTGCCAGGCGGAAATTGTCATTGAGCGTTTTGCCGAGACCCTTTTCGTGCCATTACAGTCGGTCCTGCGGATTGGCGGACAACCGACCATCTACGTTGCCGGAGACAACAGTTTTGAGCCCCGGACCGTCACCACCGGACTCGATAACAACCGGATGATCCAGATTACTGGCGGCCTGAGGGCTGGCGACAACGTCTTGCTGACCCCACCGCTGGCTGCCGCTGAAAAATCTGATCATAGGGCATCAAAGGCAAATCCGGATAAGACAGGAGCAGGATCTGAGGGGATGTCCCCAGAAGGGAAAAAACGGCCAGCCAACGGGCCAAAGCCTCAGCGTGAGCCTCTAAAATGATGCAGGACAAACACCTTACGGATAACGGCTTCACCGCCGAGGCGGTACTGGAAAATATTTCCCGCATTTACACCATGGGCGGCAATGAAGTGCGCGCGCTTGACGGTATTAATATCGCCTTCGGTAAGGGCTCATTCTGGGCGATTCTCGGTTCCAGCGGCTCGGGGAAAAGTACCCTGCTCAACCTGCTCGGCTGCCTTGACCGCCCCACCAGTGGCCGTTACCTGCTGCGTGGCGAGGATGTCAGTGCGTTAAACGACGATCAGCTCAGTAACATCCGCCTGCGCTCCATCGGTTTTGTTTTTCAGAGTTTCAACCTGCTCCCGCAGTCTACCGTTGCCGAGAATATCGCCCTGCCCCTCTACTATCAGGGCTGGCCACCGGAGCAGAGTCTGCAGCGTGCTCAACAACTGGCCGCGCGGGTTGGCCTGGAGCACCGGCTGCAGCACCGCCCCATGGAGCTGTCCGGCGGTCAGCAGCAGCGGGTCGCCATAGCCCGGGCCCTGGCAAACGACCCCGCTATTCTGCTCGCCGATGAACCGACCGGTAACCTCGATTCCCATTCCGGGCAGGAGATCATGACGCTGCTCAGCGAGCTGAACCAGCAGGGAAAAACCATCATTATGGTCACGCATGAAAGCGATATTGCAGCTTATGCAAGGCGCCATCTGCATATGAGAGACGGTCGCATTGAGAAGATTGTCTAGGTTTCGGATATGTTGAATCAAGGACACTACATCCGTGAAATTCGACTGGGCATCAAAAACCTGCTGCAGCACAAGCTGCGCTCGGCCCTGACCATGCTGGGCATGGTGTTCGGCGTCGGCAGTGTCATCGCCATGCTGGCTGTCGGTGAGGGCGCCAGCCAGGAAGCCCTGGAACAGATCCGCCGCCTCGGCAGCAATAATATTATTATCTCCAGTCACAAACCGGTTGAAGAACAGAGCCAGGTCACGACGCGCTCCTTCATCAATATTTACGGTCTGCTTTACGAGGATGACCTGCGTATTGCCGAAAGCTTCCCCCATGTGGTACGCACCGTTCCGGTCAAAATCAACCGCCAGGTCAGTCGCCTTGCCGACCAGGCCATGGACATGCGTGTGCTCGGCACGACACCCCAGTGGTTCTCGCTGGTCAAACGCCCGGTGATTGCCGGCCGAACCTTGAGCAGCAGCGATCTTGACCATCACGCCAGCACCGTTGTTCTGACTGAATACGGCAGTCGCCGCCTGCTGGTTAACAGCAGCACCATCGGGCAACAGATCCGGATCGGCAGTGATTATTTCGAGGTTGTCGGCATCGTCAAAAGTGACAGTGGCCAGGGTACCGGCGTCCAGGTGCCGGACCAGCAGATTGATGCCTATATTCCCATCAATGTTATGCGTAACCGCTTTGGCGACATGGTCACCCAGAGCACGGCCGGCAGCCGCAGTCGTGAGCTGATCGAACTGCACCAGATTATTGTTGAGGTTGATGATATCAACAATGTCGAAGCAACAGCCGCCGCGATCACCGCCATGCTGAAACGCTTTCACAAAAAAGAGGATTATAGCGTCGCAGTGCCGCTGGCATTGCTGCAGCAGGCTGAAGCGACCAAGCGGACTTTCAATATCGTCCTTGGTTCAATTGCCGGTATCAGTCTGCTGGTCGGTGGCATCGGCATCATGAACATCATGCTGGCTGCCGTCACCGAGCGCACCCGCGAGATCGGCATCCGCCGCGCCATCGGCGCCAAGCGTAGTCAGATCATCAAACAGTTCCTGATCGAAACCGTCGTGCTTTCAACCACCGGCGGCCTTACCGGTATTGCCGTCGGTCTGTTGATCCCCTGGCTGATTACCTTGCTGGCCGGCATGCCGACCATGGTGACCCCAATCAGCCTGTTGCTGTCCCTTGGCATCAGCATGGTTATCGGCATTGTTTTCGGCCTTTACCCGGCGGTCAGAGCCGCTCGTCTCGATCCGATTGAAGCCTTGCGTCATGAGTAAAAACCTCCCTGAACAAAGGATTTAGGCGGGCATTGTGCAGGGGGCTTACAACATAATTATTTGACAGAGAGGGGCTTGCTGATTTATATAGGAGGACTGTTATAACGGGTGCTGAACTTCTACAAGCACTTCGGGAAAGCCCAGTCTCGGCAATTATTACACTGGCATCAATCCCTTTACATTCAGATAAAACCCACTTTCGACACAGGTTATAGAGACATCCTGAGTCGCTTGCATTGGCACATAGGCGTGCAGTAGCTAGAGTTGCGCACTGCTTGCCAATCTGTTGATGCTGGATTCGTTAAGGTCTCTCCAGCCACGGGACAGAACAGGACGAACCGGTCTCCGGTGCAGCCATCGTGCTGTAATGCTGCTGTTCGCCCCAGAACCCAGGAACAGACTATGAAGAAACACATGAGTATGCCGCCCGCCCAGGGCCTGTACGATCCGGCCAATGAGCACGATAACTGTGGAGTCGGCTTTGTTGCCAACATTAAGGGAAAGAAAAGCCACAGCATAGTTGAACGTGGCATTGAGATTCTGTGCAACCTGACCCACCGCGGCGCTGTTGGCGCAGACCCATTGGATGGCGACGGAGCCGGTCTGATGATTCAGATGCCGGATGCGTTCTATCGCGACATCTGTGAATTCGATCTGCCTCCAGTCGGCCAGTACGGCGCCGGAATTGTTTTTCTGCCACAGAACGACAATAACCGCGAAGCCTGCATTGAGACTCTCAATCGCCAGATCACCCGCGTTGGCTGCAGCCTGCTTGGCTGGCGTGAAATTCCCACCGACAGCAGCAATATCGGTCGCAATGCGCGTTCGGTTGAACCTCGTGTTATGCAGATTTTTGTCGGCCTCGGTAATGTAGAGGAGTCCCAGTTTGAACTGATGCTGTACCTGGCGCGCAAGCGTGCCGAAAACGCGGTCCGCAACGATCAGCTTGCCGGTGGCGAGATGTTTTACGTCAACTCACTGTCGAGCCGTACCATTCTTTACAAAGGAATGCTGCTCTCCGAACAGCTCAATACCTTTTTCCCGGAATTGGGAGATGAGCGGGTTGTCAGTGCCATTGCCTTTGTTCACCAGCGTTACAGCACCAATACTTTCCCGACCTGGGATCTGGCGCAGCCATTCCGTTACGTTGCCCACAATGGTGAAATCAACACCCTGCGCGGCAACATCAACCGCATGAAAGCCCGTACCGCGCTGTTTGCCCATATGGATCTGGCCGAGGGGATTGCAGACCTGGACCCGGTTATTATCGAAGGCAGCTCTGACACCGCATGTCTCGACAACGCCCTTGAGCTTCTGGTTGTAACCGGTCGCAGTCTGGCTCATTCCCTGGCGATGATGATTCCTGAGGCCTGGGCCTCAAAAGCCAATCTGCATCCGCATATCAAGGGTTTCTTTGAATACCACGCAACCATGATGGAACCATGGGATGGTCCGGCCAACATCGTCGCCTGCGACGGCAAACAGGTCGTTGCCATTCTTGACCGCAACGGTCTGCGTCCGGCGCGTTACTGGATCACTGCGGATGATGAAATCATTTATGCCTCTGAAGCCGGTGTTCTTGATGTTCCGGCCGACAAGATCCTGCGCAAGGAACGCCTGGCCCCGGGCAAAATGATCATGGTCGATGTCGAAGCCGGGACCTTCAAAGAAGACCAGGAAATCAAGCATGAACTGGCCACCCAGCATCCTTACTCAGCCTGGGTCAGCGAATACCTGATTCGCCTCGAAGACCTGCCAGCACCTGCGACCAAAAAGGTGCCGAGCTATGGTGAACTACGGCGTACCCAGGGCAGCTTTGGTTACACACTGGAAGAAATGAAGGTGATCATCGGCCCCATGGCCCTGAACGCCCAGGAACCGGTTGGGTCCATGGGTACTGACACGCCGACAGCTGTACTGTCCGACCGCAGTAAACTGATCTACTGGTACTTCAAGCAGCTGTTTGCCCAGATTACCAATCCACCGATCGACCCGCTGCGTGAAGAAATTGTTATGAGCCTGACCCAGTACCTGGGACCAGCCCGTAACATCCTGATGCCTGGTCCTGAGCATTGCCAGATGTTGGAGATCGATCACCCGATCATCACCAACGATGTGCTTGAGCAGCTGCGTCACAGTGACTTGCCTAACTTCCGCGGCACCACCTTGAGTACCCTGTTTGATGTCAGCTACGGCCCTGAGGGTCTTGAGCGGCGCATGGAAGAACTGTTTGTCGAAGCGGAAGCCGCGGTCGACAGCGGTCGTACCATCGTCGTCCTCTCCGACCGCGGTGTCAGTGCTGAAAAAGCGCCGATTCCAGCCCTGCTGGCCTTAGCCGGTATTCACCACCACCTGATCCGCGTCGGTAAGCGCAGTCAGTGTTCACTGATTGTTGAAACCGGTGAAGCCCGCGAAGTACACCACTTTGCCCTGCTGATTGGCTTTGGTGCTGCGGCCATCAACCCTTACCTGACCTTTGAAACCCTGCAGGACATGGTCAACCAGGGAATGCTGCCCGGCAAAGACGGCAATGATCAGGCGGATGAAACCCTGGATGTCATCAACAAGTACATCCATAACTTCATCAAAGCGGTTGGCAAGGGTCTGCTCAAGGTCTTTTCTAAAATGGGGATCAGCACCCTGCAAAGTTACTGTGCCGCTCAGATTTTTGAGATCATCGGCCTGAATGAAGAGTTCACCGCCAAATACTTCCCTGGCACCTCCAGCCGTATCGGTGGAGCCGGGATTAAAGAGATCGCCACCGAAAGTCTGATGCGCCACAACGTTGCCTTTGCTGATCTGATTGACAGCAACCGCGATCTGGATCGTGGTTCTGAATATTCCTGGCGTCGGGATGGCGAACTGCACCTGATGAACCCGGAAGTCATTGCCCTGCTGCAGCACGCTGTACGTTCCGGAAGCCGTGAAGATTTCCGCAAGTTCTCCGAGCAGGTTGACAACCAGAGCGAGAAACTCTTTACCCTGCGTGGCCTGTTCAAATTCAACAAGTCCAACCAGCCCGTTCCGCTGGAGGAAGTTGAACCGGTCAGCGCCATTGTCAAACGCTTCTGTACCGGCGCCATGAGTATGGGCTCCATCTCCGCTGAAGCCCACGAGACGCTGGCCATCGCCATGAACAAAATCGGTGGCAAATCAAACACCGGTGAAGGTGGCGAGGATCCACGCCGCTTCACTCCTGACGCCAATGGTGATCTGCGCCGCAGTTCCATCAAACAGGTTGCTTCGGGACGTTTTGGTGTTACCCCGCACTACCTGGTTAATGCCGATGAACTGCAGATCAAAATTGCTCAGGGCGCAAAGCCTGGCGAAGGTGGTCAGTTACCGGGACACAAGGTCACCGAATATATCGGTGATCTGCGTTACAGTCTGCCTGGCGTAACCCTGATTTCGCCTCCTCCGCACCATGATATCTATTCTATTGAGGATATGGCCCAGCTTATCTTTGACCTGAAAAACTGTAACCCGAAAGCGGACATTACCGTCAAACTGGTCAGTGAAGTCGGGGTTGGAACGGTTGCCGCAGGGGTCAGTAAAGGTCATGCTGAGCGCGTTATCATCTCCGGATACGATGGTGGTACCGGCGCTTCGCCGATCTCCTCCATCAAACACGCCGGGGTGCCGTGGGAAATCGGTCTGGCAGAAACTCAACAGACCCTCGTCCTCAACGACCTGCGCGGCCGTATTATCGTGCAGACCGATGGTCAGCTGCGGACTGCCCGTGATGTCGTTATTGCGGCAATGCTCGGCGCTGAAGAATACGCTTTTGCCACGGTTGCCCTGGTTACTGTCGGCTGTATCATGATGCGCAAGTGTCACCTCAACACCTGCCCGGTCGGGGTTGCAACCCAGGATGCCGCTCTGCGCGGCAAGTTTGCCGGTAAACCAGAGCACGTTATCAACTACTTCAACTTCCTCGCCGAGGAAATTCGTGAGCTGATGGCGGAACTCGGGGTTCGTTCCCTTGACGAACTGATCGGTCAGACGCAGTACCTGCAGATGGACGACGCCATCAAGCACTGGAAAAACCAGGGCCTTGACTACTCACGGATTCTGGTTAAACCGGAAGTTGGCGCAGATGTCGCCATCCGACGGATTCAGGGGCAGGACCATGGCCTCGAAAAACAGCTTGATCACCGTCTGATCAACCTTGCAGCGCCGGCTCTGGAACGCAAAGATCCGGTCACCATTGAGCTGTCGATCAAAAACTCCAACCGGACCTTCGGCACCATGTTGTCCGGCATGGTCGCCAGCATGCACGGCCGCGAAGGACTGCCAGCGGGGACCATCAACGTTAAACTCAACGGTATCGCTGGTCAGAGTTTCGGTGCCTTCCTGGCTCCGGGGATCAACCTGCACCTGGTTGGGGAAGCCAACGACTATGTCGGAAAAGGCATGGCCGGTGGTCGCATCAGTATTCGACCTGATGAAAAAGCGGCTTTCGTCTGGAGCGATAATTCCATCGTCGGCAATACCGTCCTCTACGGTGCTACCGGTGGCGAGGCCTACTTTGCCGGTAAAGCCGGTGAACGCTTCTGTGTCCGTAACTCAGGCGTAACGGCTGTTGTTGAAGGTACCGGCGATCATGGTTGCGAATATATGACCGGTGGCCGGGTTGTCTGTCTGGGTCGTACCGGACGCAACTTCGCAGCGGGCATGTCCGGTGGTCTCGCTTACGTTTTCGATGACGATAACCGCTTCAGAAGACGCTGTAACCCAGCCATGGTCGATATCGAGCAGATGGCTGCCAGCGATGAAGATGTTGCCGAACTTAAGAAAATTATCTCTACCCATTACGAATTGACCGGGTCTCCACGTGCGGCACAAATACTTGCCGACTGGAATAACTACGTGACACGCTTTGTGCGTGTCTTCCCTCACGAATACCGCCGGGTGCTGAATGAAATGGCAGCCAAGGCAGAATCAGCAAAGGAGGCCGTCCATGGGTGATCCTCGCGGCTTTATGAAATTCGGACGTCAGGACAAGACGATTCAAGCTGTCCATGACCGTCTCAATCATCATAACGAACATTACAACTATCCCAGTGAGGAAGAAGTCAAAACTCAGGCCTCACGCTGTATGGATTGCGGCGTCCCCTTCTGCATGACCGGTTGTCCGCTGGGCAACCTGATTCCGGAATGGAACGACCTGGTTTACCGTGGTCAGTGGCGCCAGGCCTTACAGGCACTGCAGGCAACCAACAATTTCCCCGAATTTACGGGTCGTGTCTGCCCTGCTCCCTGCGAAACGTCCTGCGTTCTTGGCATTATCGAGCCCGCGGTTTCTATTAAGCTGCACGAAGTCTCGATCATTGACAAAGCGTTTGAACAGGGCTGGATCGTTCCTCAGCCACCGATCAAAAGAAGTGGCAAAAAGGTTGCCATTATTGGTGGCGGCCCCGCTGGCCTCGCCTGTGCCCAGCAGCTGAACCGCGCTGGTCATGAAGTCACTGTCTACGAAAAATCCGACCGCGCCGGTGGCTTGCTGATGTACGGCATCCCCCATTACAAACTGCGCAAGGAAAAGGTGCAGCGGCGTATTGACCTGCTCGAAGCTGAAGGAATCACCTTCTGTTTCAACAGTGAAGTCGGCACCACGGTCGCTTACAGTGACCTTAAAGCCGCCAACGATGCCGTCGTTGTTGCTACCGGAGCCGAAGAACCTCGTGACCTGCCGGTTCAAGGACGCGATCTGGACGGTATTCATTTCGCCATGGAATTTTTGCCGCAACAGAACAAATCCAACTGGGGCGACTTCAATACTGCCGAACTGCATCCTAAAAAGCTGCCGATCAATGCTCAAGGCAAACGGGTAATTGTCATCGGTGGTGGCGATACCGGCTCTGACTGTATCGGTACCTCGATCCGCCAGGGAGCAACCAGCGTAGTCAACTTCGAGCTGCTGGGCCAGCCACCGCTGGAACGCGCCCAAAACAATCCATGGCCACAATGGTCAAGGATTCTGCGCATCAGCTCTTCCATGGAAGAAATGCAGGTCATGGGCGGCGATGTTCACTACGAAATCATGACGACGCGTTTTATCGGTAGTGGCCGTAAAGTGACCGGGCTTGAAACGGTTGAGGTTGACTGGTCCAGCGGCAAACCGGAAAAGGTTGCCGGTAGTGAAAAGATCTGGAAGTGCGACCTGGTCCTGCTGGCCATGGGTTTCCTTGGTCCGCGTTCCGGACTGGTTGGGGCCATTGGCTGTGATACCGACCCTCGCTCCAACATTAAGACCGATCCCAAAACGCGCATGAGCTCTGTTGATGGTGTCTTTGCCGCTGGTGACTGCCGCCGTGGTCAGAGTCTTGTGGTCTGGGCCATTGCTGAAGGGCGTGAAGTTGCCCGCTGCGTTGACGAGTACCTGATGAATAAACCCAGCCTGCTGCCTAAAGTCAGACTGGAAACTTTCCAGTATTAAGCCAACATGGTTTAACACATACGCCCCGGTTACTTGTAACCGGGGCTTTTTTATTCGTGAGATCAACTCCCTAGACATTTTTGCCTGATCAGGCTCCGACATGCTGCTATTAGAATTTATATCGGCACTTAAAGAGTATGTGTCCCCCCCAAAAAAAAGAAAAGATCCTTGCTGAACGCCTCATCGATACGATCAGTGCGGGCCAAGCTGCACAGTGCCTCGCGATCGAAGCGCTTAGCGAATTCACGACTCAAGCAATCTGCTCCATTGGCCAGCAGCATGACATCCCTTATGAATCTGCCCAGTGAGAGGTTTTGCGCATAATTGCTGAAATTACCTGTATTGACGCACCAGAACCGCTATAATAGGGACTGGTTTTCATTTAACAGGAGCGAATGATGAGTATAGTCGATGATCTGCTGCAAGACATGCCACTGCCCAAAATGTTCCGGGTCCGTCAACTGTTCAAAGACGCAGCCATTCAAGATATTCAAGCCGTTCTTACCGAACAATTCAGTCAACCTGCCATTGAGCAAAGCATCAAGCCAGGGGATCGGATCGCCATAGCGGTCGGCAGCCGCGGCATGAACCGCTTGCAGGAACTGGTCAAAACAACCATTGCAGAACTGAAACAGCGCGGTGCCGAACCTTTCGTGGTGCCGTCCATGGGCAGCCACGGTGGTGCTACGGCTGTCGGGCAGAAGCATGTCCTTGAAGAACTGGGGATCACGGAAACAGCGGTCGGCTGCCCGATTATCTCCTCTATGGAGACAATTGAATTAGGTAAACTGGCCAATGGCTTACCAATACTCATCGACAAAGAAGCGATGCAGGCTGACGGCATCGTCATCATCAACCGCATCAAACCCCACACCAGCTTCAGCGGCCCTCTAGAGAGCGGATTGGTCAAAATGCTGTCCATTGGCCTCGGCAAGCAGCAGGGGGCCGATTCCTGCCACGCCATGGGCTTTGGTCACATGGCCGTCAACATTGTCGAGATGGCCAAAATCAAGATCGCCAAGGCACCTATCCTGTTCGGCATCGCGACCATTGAAAACGCCTATGATAAAATCGCCAAGATCAGAGTGATTCCTGCTGCCGCAATTATCGAAGAGGAAAAGCAGCTGTTAATTGAAGCGAAAGCGAGCATGCCACGCATTCTCTTCAACCCTCTTGATATCCTGATTGTCGATGAAATGGGCAAGCAGTTTTCCGGAACCGGCACCGACCCTAATATTACCGGCCGGGCAGCGACCCCATATCTTGACCTGAAGCAGCAGATCACCAAGATGGCGATCCTCGACTTAAGTGCCACCAGTCACGGAAATGCCACGGGTGTTGGCCTGGCGGATATCTGCACCCAACGCCTGGTCGACAAAATCGATTTCGACGCCACCTATGCCAACCACATCACCTCCACGGTGCTGACCCACGGCAAAATACCGGTCACTATGAAAAACGACCAGCGAGCCCTGCAATTAGCGGTAAAAACCTCGAACTGTCTTGATTTCTCAAAACTTCGGGCCGTCCGTGTGCCCAACACGCTGCTGATCGAAAATATCCTCATTTCAGAAGGGCTGCTGGAAGAAGCGAAGGCTAATCCAGATGTGGAGGTGACTGATATTGTGCATGACTGGACGTTTGATGAGGAAGGTAATCTGACGGATATCGGGAAATGGTGTTAAATATAGTCTGCCCATCGGGCGCGATCTTGGCCGTTGGCCAGCGGGTCAAATGCTGGCAGCTACCTCGAAAAAACCGCACGAACACGGACATATTAAAGAGAGTCACTTTTGTTTACTTTTTGTGACTTGATTGTGACAAAAAGTATGTCGCCTGCAGGGGCTAGACCCTGCGATCCTTCTTTATTCTTCTTGATCCTAAATCAGTGGCCATGGAACCCCTCCTCTAAAATTTCTATTTCTGTGCGAAATCCACTTTTTAAATCACTTATCAATAATGCTTTGGCAAATGCCGGATTGGGACGCCCATAAAAACGCTCTTCCCCCGGCACTTCCAATGCACAATAATGATTGAGCATATATTTGCTGAAGCTGACGCTAAAAGCGTCAATGGCCATGCTATAGAGCATTTCGGCCTGTTTTGGTTGCTGCTTATGAAGCCGCCCCCAGACATAATCATCCGCCTTGGGATCGGTAAAATCACGCCGCGCTTCGAGAAACTCGGCGATAAGTGGATGCTGACAGGTAAATTCTTTCGGATACAGCGAAGCTGTCAGCAGGTCGCTGCTGAAGTGAATGACCAGCAGTTGACGGGTCAGTTCGATCTTGGGGGTTGCGGCCTTGATCTGTCTGTAGAGACCAGCATCAATCCAGCGTTGACGCAGCTCCACCATCCACCGGTTCAGATTCTTCTTTTTCCGGACAAACTCCGCATCGTGCAACAGCGGCCAATAGGACCCAATCTTTTCATCGGCATAATAACCATTATTCAGGGAATAATAGAGGACCGCCCGTGGCATGTTGCGCAAGGCATGGACCCGCTCCATCTCCTTGTCGGCAAAGGGGCGTGTGGCCATAATCTCGACGGAAGCATAGATGTCATCCAGCAACTGCCGCATGGGTAGGGATGCCCGCCGATGGCTGGTACCGTACGGATTATGCATACGCTTGACATAGGGATAATGAAACCACATATCCTCCCAGACCCCGATCTCACCGTCGTTTTCCGGTAGGTAGGCCGTCCCGTGCGTATAAATAGAGCGTTGCAGGGCGTTGAAAGGAATCAGAAGCCAATGATCCGGATTGATCACCTCACACATCCCCTGCCGCAGTGCCGCCAGAGGCTGGCCAGCGACATAGTATTCCTTGGCCTGGTAATGGGCGTTATCTGATCCCATCCAAGTCAGCCGCTGGTAGCCATAAATACTGCCCATAAACAGGACAATCATGCCGATCAACGCCAGAAAAGTTTGCCGCTTTGCCGGGGTCAAAAACCACAACATCGGCCAGGGGTAATCATCCGTGCGTTTGTCCCTTTTCACCAGGACCACCAACCGCTGCAGGATCGGCAGCAACAAGCAGGGAAGCAGCAGATAACTGCAGACCAGCTGCATGGATAAGAGCAGATAAAACAGTCCGGCAAAAATATGCAGCCCACCAATGTGCATCAGCAATAACCCTTCTCAAACAAAAACAGCCCGCCTCCGATCAACAGGACTCTCCCTGCCACCGAAAACGAGCCGTTATTATTCACATATCTTCCCACGGGTCCCCCTCCCTGGATCAATCAAAACATATCAGTCAATACAATATAAACATCAAACAGTTAGCGTAGTATTTATCATTCCTATGCGCCCGAAAAATTATTCTAATATATCAAGCAAATCAAGCAGAATAGAAATGGTGCCATCTTTTCATTTCCCTCTTTTCTTCTGATTTATGTCCTCACCTCAGATGAAAATGAATAGACTATACTGCCTATGTCTGACAAAAATCATATCTGTTGGAAATAATCGCCAAGGATGTTTCTAATGGCATGTTTCAGCGGACTTTCGCAGGTTTTGCCAAGCATCTCTGGTCATTGTTGATGTCCCCCTCTCTGCTAGATCAGTTAAGGCAGCTCCATTTTATTAAATATGTAGAAGCGCCCCCTATGCTCTCCGCGGTTTTCCAAGAACTGGGTTGGTAAGTATCGGTTGAAGTCAGACAATAGAAAGCCCCGTTATTAGTAATAATAACGGGGCCTGGCAGTCCGTTGAGGCAATGATACTGCAGCTGTTACCGGCAATACAGGTGAAGCGGTTCTGGGACATACAGTTGTCCTGCTCTGCACTAGAAAGTTACTAAAAATGTCTATTTTGCCCTGTGAGTATATTTGTCGGCTCAGAAAGTTCCGCTTTGCTTTGCGGCATATGCATAAAAGTAAAATGCAATCAGGAAGAAAAGACGCTATGATATCGCAGGTTTCACACGAGAACAAACAACCACAGGAGGGAAATAATGACATGTCACGAGGTTGATTACACTATTATCGGCAACGACATGCAGATGGTTCAAAGATAATTCCGGGGACATAATACCTATTTCCTATCATTTCGTGGCCTCCCAGCTGTTTTCAATCGCAACTCTCGCCCCGTTAATACTTCAAGATCAGAAATAAATTCTTCCCCACCCAATGGTCGACCTGTTTTCGTTCTTTTTTGGATCATGCGATCCTGCTCTTCATCTGTTGTCTCCAGAAACGTTGCCCAATTGCCCACCATTTCCGGCAATATCCGTTCCCGTAACAGAGGATCATGCTCGGTCACTCCGCAGTTGTAATGCACGCTCGACCATGGATAATCCACGGGCGAGTCAACCATGCCTGCAGCTACAGGATTGCGCTCCACGTAGCGTCCTGCGGCCAGCAAATGTTGCTGGTCGAGCACACAGGAACCGAAACGGCCTTGAAACAAATAGCCACGGACTCCTTCGGTGAAATTCTTCATGCGGGTATAGCGACGGTGGGCTTCACCGATAGTTCGAGCCAGGGATTCTTCATTTTCAGGAACGGCAATCAGGTGAACATGGTTGGTCATCAGACACCAGGCCAGAAAGGTGACACCTGAGAGTTCGGCTTGTTCTGCCATGACCTGCAAATAGGTAAGTCGATCTTGATCACCAGCAAAGATGTCCATGGAACGGACACCGCGTTGGGTTATGTGATGTGGATAGTTTGGAACAACCAGACGAGCAAAACGTGCCATCAATCCCCCTCCGGATCGGTGTCATTTCATATTATGGGCAAGTGACTGACAGTCTAGCGAATTCTTTTTTCCCTTGCACGATCTTTAAATAGGTATTATGTCCCCCGAATATTTAATGACGGCTTCCGTAAAAGCCCGCTCCGGGGATTCACCCGCAGCAACGGAAATAGCCGTCTCCATTGTGAGAGTGATCAGGCTTCCGGCAGGTCCGCCAAACAGTTTGATATATTTCAGGGTACTCCCTTCCGGGATAAGACTTCCTTCGGGCAGAGTCTCCGCCGCATAGCTGACCGCCGCTGCCGTCAGGTTAGTGACCAGACTGGCAAAATCAGCTGTATTATCCGGAGTGATATCGTTTGCCTCAAGAGCAGCCACGACGTCATTGACAACGGACGAGTTGTTGTCTTTGGTTTGCTCAAACCAGTCTTTCTGCGATCCCGTTGCCTGTGATTCTTCGGCTATTATGCGATAGCTCCCCAAATCATTACTCATCGATCTCCTCCTCTATCAGTTTAAGTTCTTCTCGAAACACTCTTTTTATGGTTGGTATACGTTGTTTTTCACTAAACTTTTTATCAATTTTTCCGTAATAGCGTTCTTCACCCGACACCTCCAAACCACAATAATTTTCCAAAACATATCTGTGAAAGCTGGCATCGTAACTGTCAATGGTCATGACGTAGAAATCTTCCGCCAGGCTGGATTGTCGACGATGCAATCGATCCCATACATAGTTAGCAGCCTTGGGATCAGCAAATTCCCGACGTGCTTTGAGATAATCTGGGATCAAAGGGTGTTGGCAAGTGAAGCCCCCGGTGAAGATCGATGCGTAAAGCAGATCGCCGGAAAGATTAATCGCCAACATCTGCCTTAACGCCTCGACATCGGGTTGTTCTCGTTTGATCTTGTCGTAAAGGCCCGCAGCAATCCATTTGCTGCGCAGTTCAACAATCCAGTGATAAAGTTCACGTATTTGTTTAACTCTTTCCTTTCTTTGCAGGAGGGGCTTTGCAGACCCGAATCGTTTATCTTCATAAAAACCTTTATGAACGTGAAAATAAAAAACAAGTTCCGGAAAATTGATCAGAGCTTTTTCCCGCTCCATCTGCTGGTCATCGATGGGATGCGTTGCCATAATGGTTATGGCGTCATACATGTGATCAAGCAGACGACGCATACCGTAGGAAGGCTTATAGCTGTTTGTCCCATAGGGTCTATGCATCCTTCGGGTATACGGATAAAAAAACCAGAGATCATCCCAAACACCACGCTCGCCATCATTTTCCGGAAGGTATTTCACGCCCTGATTGTAGATCAGCTGCTGCAATGCATTTAATGGCACAACAAATGGATTCTCAGGGTTGAGATAAGTGCAAAGAACCCAACGCACACCACATAAGGGCTGGCCAGCCACAAAATACTCTTTAGCTATATAATTGGCGTTGTCTTTCCCCATCCAGATAAAACGCTGATACCCGTAAATCGAAAAAATAAACAACGCCACCATTAACGCTACGCCGATAGTGGCTTTACGTTTTTGCGGTCGCAGAAACCACAGAAACGACCAGCAATCGGCATAGCCCTTTTGTTTAAAAAAAGCCACAATCCTCTGAAGCAAAGGAAGTAGTAAACAGGGCACGACCAGATATGCCAAAAACAGGAAAATACTAAGAAGAACGAATAAATAACCGACAAGAACGTGCATTAGGAAACTATTCCTTTAAACGAAAACAGCCCGCCTCCGATCAGCAGGATTTTTCCTGTCACCGAAAACGGGCTGTTATTATTTGAAAATCTTCTTTTCATGACTTCCCCTCCACTTAACCACTCAAAACATGTCAATCAATGTGATGTAAACATCTTATTGTTAGAGTAGAATTTATTAAAAGCATCTGTCCAACAGATTATTCTGATAAGCCATTCCAAACCAAACGGATTTTCAAATATCTCACTTAAAAGCCAAAAACTTCATGCAGAGCTAATTGTAGAAAAACTAATAGAGCCTAATCTTTTTGATTTTCATAATAACTTAAGGTATTTAAAAACCCAACGCAACACAATAACGGCGTTTTAAAAAACGCATATTTTTACACGCTTTAAACAAAAAAGATGGTACCATCCACATTTGACACACTTCTGGAGACTCCAGTATCAAATAGAAAAATATCAGCCTTAAACAATGTCAGAGGTTTCTTAAGGCAGGCAACTCTTCCCCCGCTTTTTTCTTCCCCTCTAATTGCCCCCGGCACAGCGTGAGAAGGCCCTCAATAGCAACCTGCATTGATCAACAAGGCAGATATTTCTGCCTCACATTGAATATGGCTTGATTACCACCCTTTTCAATATTACTCTTCCAGTTCTCTAACCTCGTTGTCATCTGGAACCATTGGATGGCAATAAATGATGTCTTCAGATTGGAAATAAGCAGTTTTCCGTTGTGGCAAGGAAATCAAGAACTTGTGCGGAAGCGTACACCGTTACGCCACACAAGTAAGCCTGCAGATTGACTGCGGGAAAAAGCCGTTTCCGGACGGAAACTAGTCAGCCGCTGCGGCGATGAGGGCTTGCAGATCAGCTTGCACAGGCAGTACCTGTTCGAGGGAGCAGCTGTTTGCCTTGATTTCCCGGTTGAGACTGTCGATGCGGTTTTGGGGATGGGGATGAGATGCCAGCAGATACGGGAGCCGGCTTGTTCGTTCGCGGGCCAGGCGAGCGAAGAAGGTTGTTGCGCCACTACAGTTGCCGTAGACCCGTTCCAACATGGTGAGGCCGAAACTGTCGGCGGCCTGTTCCTGGGCTTTGGAGTATTGGCTTTGCACGCTGAGCAGACTTTTCGCCAGCAAGTCGCTGGCGGCGTTGTCCTTGCCGAAGAGCAGGGCACTGGCCACCGTCACTCCCAGCCCGCGACCGAGACCACGCAGGTGGTCGCGGTGGGCAAAGTGGCCTAATTCGTGGGCCAGGATCATGGTCAGTTCGTTTTCCGATTCAACCTGGCGAAGCAGGCCGGAGAAGACCACAATGGTCCCGCCGGGCAGGGCAACGGCATTCACGTCATCGCGCATATCCAGAAAGATATGAAACTGATAGTTGCGTAAAATCGAGTCTTCCGGCAGCTTAGCCAGAATTTTTTGCAGGCGTTGCTCAAGGGCCGGGCTTTCTTGGCCGGAAAACTGTTCCAAGGCCTGACTGCCGAGCCAGGTTTCCAGTCGGGGTGGGATTCTCTCCACCGCCAGATCGGTCGCCAGGCCGAAGACAACAAACAGCAGAACGCCGATGCTGACCAGTCCGCCGAGCATCCAGGCCAGTTCGGTCAGCGGGTGGGTTTTAGAGACATTGACGTTGTCCTGCGGATAACGGGCGGTGAATTTCATGTTTTTTGCAAAACCACCGCAGTCCCGTAGGCAATGGCTTCGACACTGCCAATATTTTTTTTGCGGTTGGCGTTTTTACCAATGGCTGCGGTTTCCAGGCGCATATTGATGACCATTTTCGCACCCCGCCGGTCCGCCTCTTCCTTCATTCGCAGAATGGCCTCCCGCCGAGCCCGGTCGACCAGGGATTCGTAAGATTTGACCCGCCCGCCGAAGATATTGCGCAGGATCGCCAGCAGCCGCTTAAAATAGTCGATGGAGACCACCACACTGCCGCAGACCAGTTCCGCGTTCTGTATCCGTTCGGCCGGGAAACTGCCTTCCGCAGTCACCACCGGGAGCTTCAAAAGGGCTTTTTCACGCCTGATGATGGATCGATAATGCCGTTTTTCCGCCAAAGTTCCCGCCAGGTAGCCGAGCACCAGCAGGATCAGGAAAATGAGCAAGTCAAGGTTCTGTAAAATCAGCTCCATGGCAGTTTTTCCTATTCGACCCGAACCGCGGTGCCGTAAGCAAACAGTTCCGCCGCACCCTGGGCCACGGATGAGGTGGCAAAGCGGATATTGACCACGGCGTTGGCCCCCATCTGCCGGGCCTGCTCGGCCATTCGGTTCATCGCCTCTTCGCGTGATTCCTGTAGCAATTCGGTATAGCCTTTCAGCTCTCCGCCGACCAGATTTTTTAGGCCGGCCATCAGGTCGCGGCCGATATGCTTGGCTCGCACCGTGCTGCCCTGAACGATACCAAAGTGTTCAACGATTTTTTTACCGGGGACAGTATTTACATTTGTCAGGATCATGGGTGGGTTCTCCGTGGTGAATTATTACTGTAAAGGTTATCGGGGGATCATAAGTTGACCGATTAATGTCTGTCAATTAATCTTTTGTAGTCTCGCGGCACAAAAGGACAATCATAGACACTTCTTCGTTCAACACCCTCATCTCACGGCTTAAATCTTCATCCCGAGTAGCCTCTACCGAAAGCGCTAATGAGCTTTGCCAAGGGTTGAACGGCTCTGCCCTCCAGACGTTGTGACAATCACATTATTGCCTGCCACCGCATGCTGTTTCAGCAGGCAAACACGTCAAAAGCTCGCCATATCGGTCGTATTATCAAGCTCATGAAACGTAATCATTTATGGCCCCCTCTTTTTGAAATTTCGCGTATAAGATTTCTTCGATTGGCGCAATCGAAAACACATAAACTTTGAGATTCTGACTGCTTACCTAAAATCATGAGCTAAAAAGTACCAGCGAATGACTATCCCTGAATTCACTCACGCCGAACTGATGATCTTTGGGGAAACGCTGCCTTTATTTCCACTTCTGATAGAGGTTCGGAAGATTCCTGCAGCAACCGCCCTTCAGGCGAAATCAGATACACATGAAAGCCATTGTCTTCGAAAAATTCGGGCTTTTCATTAGAAGCAATGTAATAGCCCTCTTTATACATGCCATCGGCACAATAACCGACAAAGATGATCCCTCGCTCTTCGATATCTTCAATATTGATCAGAATATCATCTTGGGCTTTAAACTTTGGATCACTCATTGTATCTGATTGGACCATAACAATCGCCGGGTTATAGGCAACGCCGTAATTCTTTTTGAAATCACTACTGAGGTGAGAAGACGAATATAGTGCATCTGACGTATCGCGAAACTGATAACTTAAGGGCTTTTTAACTGTACAGGAAGGTAAAGCTACCAACAGCGCAGCAGCCAAAACTAAAAGCAACTTGAACACCTTCATTGGTCCACTACCTCCAATGTAAGTTTTGAATCCGCAGCGGAGGCCGCAATGTAATCATAGAATGATTTTGCATTTGTCCGTATACCAATGCACCCGTTGGTTCCGTAGACATTACCATCAGGATGAATTCCCAGTCGGCCATTTTGTCCACGAGACGTCGAAAACTGTGGATAGATTGGAATGAAAAAGCCTTTGCCACTTCCATCTCTAAACCCTGCCCCGATTTTAGATGTATATTGAGACACCTCCCTACGACTGACATTGTAAAGTCCAGGTTCGAGCTTCCCTTTTCCGTGAGGCCCACTCACCGCATCCCAACGCCCTTTCCCGGCCCATGATAATACTCCTGAGTTTCTTTTAAACGTCATGTTTGCCATCTTTTCATTCTCCCCTCTTCTCCTAATTTAGGTCCTCTGCTCAGATGAAAATGAATAGACTATACTGCCAATCTCTGACAGAAATCATATTTGTAATGATTCTTAAAAAAAATGCCGGGCATCGACACTGATGCCCGGCAAATGAATGAAGATTCCTGGAAGAAATATCTGAAGACGGAGCAACGTCTGGCAGATGCCCTGCACACTCTGTCAGCGAGTGTACAAGGATAGAACTCTTTCGTTATGCTTTTCGTTATATACCTAAATAATCTCGAAGTCAAATATTTAACTCCATAATTTTGAATGACTATTTTCCTTCTCTCTGAAAAAGTTATCCATCCCCCTGTTTTAAAGACGTTTTCTATTGCCTTTTAACTATTGTTTCGGATACATATTCGCAGCTCATACCACCTGTGCCATCCCGGTACGTCTGATGAGCGTTATTCGTTCTCATGCGGAGGTCATCTATGGCCATTTCACCGGACTTCTCCCGGCAAGCCGCTTTAATCACCAGCAATCGCGAAGATTACAGCGAAATTTATCACGAGTTGGCCTTCCCTGACGCGACAGCGGTCAGCAACGCCACCCATCTACGTCAGCAATTGCTAAGTGACATTGCGTCAGGCGGTCACACCTGCAATGGTGGCACGAAGATTTACTCCGGGGAATTATCTCCCGGCTGCAAACTCTGTAGCGAAGGCAGCTGGTCGTGTCTGTTTATTAATGGCAGATGTAACCGCAGCTGTTTCTACTGCCCGACCAGCCAGGACGACATCGGCCTGCCAACCACCAACAATGTCACCTTTCGTTCTCCAGCGGATTATGTCGCCTACCTGGAACAGTTCCAGTTTCGTGGCATGAGCCTGTCCGGAGGCGAACCAACTCTGACTCCCGGACGCTGCCTGGCTTTTTTAAGCGCGGCCAAGAGAAAGCTGGGCAGCTCCCTGCACAGCTGGCTCTATACCAATGGAAGTCTGATCAATGAAGAGTTATTGTTGAAGCTGCGCGATGCCGGGCTTGATGAAATCCGCTTTGACATTGGAGCCCTCGACTATGCCCTGGATAAAGCCACGCTGGCGGTCGGGATTATTCCAACCGTCACGGTAGAAATTCCAGCGATTCCGGAAAAAATCGAGCTGCTGAAAGAAAGACTCCGGCAGATGGCGGATGCCGGAATCAAACACTTGAACCTGCATCAACTGCGTCTTACAAACTATAACTACAAACGCCTGAAAGGGCACCCCTACACCTATCTCCACGGCGAAAAAGTCACCGTGTTAGAGTCGGAATTAACCGCACTGGAACTGATCCGTCATGGGCTGAACAACAAGATCGAACTCCCGGTAAATTATTGCTCCTTTGTCTACAAACATCGCTACCAGCGCGCTGCGGCGCGCGGACGTGGTACGGATCTGTTTCAACAAAGATGGGAAACCAGGACAGCGGCAGGCTATATCCGCAACCTGCAGTTGCAGGGAAGTGCGGAACATATCAAGAAACAGGCTGGAATTCTGCAACAGGCCGATGCGACGCAAACCTCATGGCAGATCTCACGCAGCGGTGAACAATTATTATTTGCGCCAGAACTGTCCGCGTTAATAGCGTGCGACACTTGTCAATTACAGGTGACTTACAGCGAAACACCAGTCCGGGACAGCCTGTCCTATCGCTATCCGTTTAAAGATATCAGGCTCCCCAGCGGTCGCAAGATATGCGCAGAGAAGATACCGGCCAAAGGGAAACTCCTTGAGCCCCCGGAAGCCCGCACCTATCTTAATTGGCTCGCAGCGTCTCAGGCCCCTGCTCTTGTTATGCACAATGAAACACTGGCAGAGCTTGCCGTTTTTGAACAACTCCCTCAGGGACTGCAAAATTACTTTTAAAAAAAACGCCCTGCTTCAGATCACTGGAGCAGGGCGTTAAACATTGATTCAAAGATTCTTATTCTACCGTCAAACCATAGGACCGAAACAACTCGGCGACCTTTTCCACCTCGTCAAGTGAAGGTTCCCGGGTCTCCGACAGACGATATGGAAGAGCATATTCCTCCCACTTCCATTCGCCCATTTTATGAAACGGCAGGACGTCGATCTTTTCCACGTTCCCCAGTTCGACGGCCCACTTTGCCAGCTTGTGCAGACAATGCCCGCGATCGTTAAGAACCGGAACAAGAACGTAGCGCAGAATCATCGGCTTCTTCTGCTCGGCCAGGTACTCGGCAAAAGCCAGGGTCTTAGCATTCGACTCACCGGTGATAATCTGATGCATACTGGCATTGATGCTTTTGACATCAAGCAGAAACAGATCGGTCAGATCGATGGCCCGTTTGACCAGCGGCGTTAACGCCGCATGACCACTGGTGTCAACAACCCGGTGAATCCCCTCATCCCGGCAGAGTGTCAACAGGGCTTCCAGAAAGCGTGGCTGACTAAAGGGCTCGCCTCCGGAAAAGGTCACCCCACCACCGGAAGCGCGCATAAAATTCTTATACTTACGGATCTCATCAAAGACGGCCCCGGCCGTGGTTGCTTCACCACCTTGAAAATCCCAGGTTTCCGGATTGTGACAGTACAGACAGCGCAACGGACAGCCCTGCATGAATGTCACAAAGCGCAGACCAGGCCCATCAACGGTACCACAGCTTTCATAGGCGCTGATGCGCCCTTGCACCAGACGCGCCTCTTCAATCGTCATCATTTCTCTCTCACGTAAAAAAAGCCCCGCATCAACGGCTCCCGAACGGAAGAATCAGTCAATGCGGGGAGCTTCAACATTACATTTAATATTAATAAAGCATTTCTATGACTCAGCAAATCCCTACCAAGGAAACGAGAATTTGCAGCCCCACCATTTCTACTTCAGAAACGAGCAATTTTTCCCAGGGTCAAGGAAATCAGAGCATGTGAGCGGAGGCGTAGTACGTTACGTCACACAATCACATGATCTGATTGACGCAGAGATGGGGCAAAAGGGCCGTTTCCGCGCAGAAATTATAAACGCTCGTGGAACGTCCGCGAAATAACATCCAGCTGCTGTTCGCGGGTCAGACGCGTGAAGTTAACCGCGTACCCGGAAACGCGGATGGTCAGCTGCGGGTACAGTTCAGGGTGCTCCATCGCATCTTTGAGCAGGTTACAGTCAAAGACGTTGACATTGATATGATGTCCGGTTTCTGCAAAATAACCGTCCAGCAGTCCACTCAGGTTCTGTACCCGAACCTGCTCGGTCTTACCAAGAGCTTTCGGTACAATCGAGAATGTGTAGGAAATACCATCTTCTGAATGACTGTAGGGCAGTTTAGCAACAGACGCCATCGATGCCACGGAACCATTACGGTCACGACCGTGCATTGGGTTGGCACCAGGAGCAAACGGCTCGCCAGCTTTACGGCCGTCTGGAGTGTTCCCGGTTTTCTTTCCATAAACCACGTTGGAGGTGATGGTCAGAATCGACATGGTCTGCTCGGAATCACGATAAGACTTATGCTTGCGCAGCTCTTCCATAAAACCTTCAACCAAGCCACAGGCAATGCTGTCAACGCGATCATCATTGTTACCGTAGGCCGGATAGTCCCCTTCAATCACGTAATCGATCGCAAGACCGGAATCATCACGGACAACCTTGACTCTGGTGTGCTTCATCGCTGAAAAGGCATCGGCAACAATCGACAGACCGGCAATGCCGCCGGCAAGAGTCCGATGAACTTTGGCATTGTGCAACGCCATCTGCAGGCGCTCGTAAGCGTACTTGTCATGCATGTAGTGAATGACATTGAGGGTGTTCACATACAGACCAGCCAACCAGGCCTGGGTCTGCTTGAACTTGGCCATGACCTCATCGAAATCAAGATATTCTGCTGTAATGGGCTCAGTTACCGGTCCGATCTGTTTGCCACTCTTTTCATCACGGCCGCCGTTAATCGCATAAAGCAATGCCTTGGCCAGGTTACAGCGGGCGCCGAAGAACTGCATCTGCTTACCGATTGGCATCGCAGAAACGCAACAGGCAATGCCGTAATCATCACCAAACTTAGGGCGCATGAGATCATCGTTCTCATACTGGATGGTACTGGTATCGATGGAAACCTTGGCACAGAAATTCTTGAAATTCTGCGGCAATTGTTCGGACCAGAGAACGGTAAGGTTCGGCTCCGGAGCAGGACCGATATTATAAACCGTGTGCAGTAAACGCATGCTGGTTTTGGTGCACAGAGGACGTTCGTCTATACCGACACCACCAATACACTCAGTAACCCAGGTCGGATCCCCGGAGAACAGTTCGTCATAAGCTGGAGTGCGCAGGAAACGGATCATACGCAGTTTCATAACGAAATGATCAATGAACTCCTGGGCATCGGTCTCATTAATCAGACCGGCCTTCAGGTCGCGCTCGATATAGATATCAAAGAAGGTCGACACACGACCCAGGGACATCGCCGCACCATTTTGCTCTTTGGTTGCCGCCAGATAAGCCAGATAGGTCCATTGAATCGCTTCCTGAGCTGTCTCGGCAGGACGCCCCAGATCAAAACCATAGAACGCCCCCATGGTCTTAAGCTCTTCTAGAGCACGCAGTTGTTCGGAAAATTCCTCACGCAGACGCATAATATCTTCGGTCATGGCAACCGCGTTGGTATCTGCTTTCTGCTGCTTTTTATCGGCGATCAGGAAATCGACTCCATACAAGGCAACCCGCCGGTAGTCACCGATAATACGTCCACGCCCGTAAGCATCAGGCAGACCGGTCATAAGGCCGGCAGAGCGAGCTGCCAGCATTTCCGGGGTGTAAACATCAAAAACACCATCGTTATGCGTTTTACGATACTTGGTATAAAACTCATTGAGCTTTTCATCGAATTTAAAACCGTAAGCTTCAAGCCCGGTTTCAACCATCCGGCGCCCGCCGTTCGGCATAATGGCCCGCTTCAAAGGAGCTTCGGTCTGCAGACCGACAATTTTTTCCAAGGGTTGATCAATATAGCCAGGAGCATGAGAAACGATGGTCGATGGCATGTCGCAATCGGCACCAAGAACACCTTTTTCACGCTCAATTTTGTTCAATTCCAATACATTATGCCACAAGGCGGCAGTCGCTTCGGTCGGAGCGGCCAGAAATTCTGCATCACCTGTGTAAGGGGTATAATTGGTTTGGATAAAATCCCGGACATCTACAGCTTGTTTCCAGTTTTCACCCTGAAAACCATTCCATGCTTGTTCAAACGCCATAACTTTAATTTATTCTCCTCTGGCTGTTCTGGCCCAAAAACTGAATCAACCCTAACCAGCTAACCCAGTTTTCAGATTGTGCAAAAAAGACACTCAATGCTTTCTCAAAAAGCGGCCGGACTATAGCCGATTAAAACTTTCTCCGCAAGAGCAAGAATTGTATTTTCCCCTTTTTTTTCAATACAATAACTCACTTGAATACGGATTAAATCAAGGAAACAGAGTTTTGATTTTCAACACAAAACTCAGGTTAAAATCCCTCCCTTTTAAGGCCATTTTTTTCTCACTTTAAACAAGCTGTTGAATTTCTCAATAATCCTAAATATCAGATAAAATCGGACTTTCAGACAAGGATGTTCTACCAAAACCAACATTCTACTTATTTTGTAGAACACAGAATTATTTTTTACATTTTTTGCTTCGTTCTGTTACGCATCACGATTTAACCACCAGTACAGTGCTCCGACTAAAAACCCGCCACCGACAATGTTACCAATGGTGACCCACAGCAGGTTATAGAGCATTCCCTGCACAGGAACAGTAGAATTGGTCGCCAGCAAAGCCATGGAAAAGGTGCCCATATTGGCAATCGAGTGTTCAAACCCGAGAAACAGAAAGATAAAAATAATCAGCACAATGGAGGCAAATTTTGTGACCTCTTCTTTCAGGTGTAGCGCCACCCACACAGCCAGACAGACAATCCAGTTGGCCAGGATTCCTTTAAAAAACAGGATTCGGATCGACTGTTCAACCTTATGTTCGGCACCGTTAAAAATAGCGTGGCTGGCCGGTAGTGCATCCAGGACACCGGCCCCCCATAACAATCCAGCGAACACAAAAGCTCCAAGCAGGTTCCCGACATAACACAGACTCCACAGTTTTGCCGTCTGTAGGCAGGTTGTCTCACCAAACAAGGTACCGCTGGTCATGTACATGGCATTACTGGTGAAAAGCTCAGAACCCGTAACAATAATGATATAAAGACCAATACCAAAAAACATGGAGGCCAGAAAATTGCCAAACCCGGTGGCCGCCATCGAGTCTTTCAGCTGCCAGTATAAAAAGCAGATTAACGACAGGTATAACCCCGCCATCAGCGAACGTAGCAGGTAGGTCAGAGGCTGATTCTCAAGGAGTTTGATTTTCTTTTTTGCCGAAGCGATTGCGGTTGTGGTTGCCTGTTTTTCCATTACTTTGTTCCTGTTCCTATCTCTGGATCTGATTAAATGTAGCGCCTCCGTAATAATATTAAGAGGAGCATTATTGTTGCCAACGGGAAGTAAAATTTTTTGTCGTACTAGGAAATCAAACTGTTAGACGGAGGCGTAGCATGGCAGATTGATGCAGTCACGACAGACGATGACCACTTCCCTATGGAAAAGTAAAATTTGGCCTTTTTAGCCTATGTTCTGCATTGAGACAAGCCCAGAATCGGCATCAAAGGCCAGAATCTTGATAAAACTGCACAAGAACCGTTAGCCGGCCAGAACAGCAGGATCTGTTACCGAAGCTGTGATTTGAGTATTAATCTGTTTAATTGGCCCTTTCGCTTATGCTAGAATCCTGCCAAGCAATGTCTTGAGCTGAAGCCATTTTATTAATCAGTTTCCCCCCGGAGGATACATGGTCGCTGAAGAGATCGGTACAACATTAAGTCAGCATATTATTGCAACGCAGAGAAACTATCCGCAGGCAAGCGGTCGATTCACCAGGATCTTCAATGAAATGGCCACCTGCGGCAAAATCATTACCAGCTATGTCAGACGCGCAGGTATTATCGATATCACCGGAAAACGGGGTACCACCAATATCCAGGGGGAGGAACAAGCCAAACTCGACGTCATTGCCCATAATATTTTTGTCAATCGTATTTTGGAAACCGGTCTGATTGCCGGGGTGAACTCTGAAGAAAGTGATGAGTTTATCGAAGCGGAAGAAAAATATTCGCGCAATGCCAATTATATTCTGGCAACCGATCCCCTGGATGGTTCCTCCAACATTGATGTCAATGTTTCGGTCGGCACCATATTCTCTCTGCTGAAGCGGAAATCACCCATCGGTGAACGCTGCACCAAAGAGGATTTTTTACAAGCGGGCGATGAACAGATCGCAGCGGGATATATTCTGTATGGTTCCAGTACTATCTTTACCTATACATCAGGGCAAGGAGTTTATTGTTTTACCCTTGACCCGACAGTTGGTGAATATCTGCTTTCCCACTCAAGAATGACGATTGCCGAAACAGGTAACATCTACTCGGCCAATGAAGGGAATAAAAAATACTGGGATAAAGCAAACCAGCAACTGCTTGATTACTTTCAGGGCAATCATGTGGACAATGAGAAGCCCTATGCCGGTCGCTACATTGGCTCTCTGATTGCCGACGTCCACCGCAACATCCTAAAAGGCGGAATTTACCTTTACCCACGGGCGACAAAAAATGGCACAACCGACAATGGTAAACTCCGGCTGCTTTACGAAGCCAATCCACTGGCTTTTGTGATTGAACAGGCTGGCGGTGCAGCCACCGATGGCAAGCGCAGGATCATGGAAATTCAACCGACAGATATTCATCAACGCGTTCCCTTGTACATCGGCAGTAAAAGAGAGGTCGAACTGGCTGGCCAGTTTATTGCGACCTATTGAACCTGGGACAACTATCTGAAATTGCTACCTGCCACCAGACAGGAAATGTTGCAGCCAGTCCAAAAAAATGGCATAACAACTACAGAGATATTGCCAAAGAAAACTTGATCCGCTAACGGAATATTTGCAACTCACCAAATCGAAAGAGGTCATTCATGTATTACGTTATTCGTTGCGTCGATAAAGCCGACTCTTTACAGATCCGTCAGGATAACCGCCCGGCTCATATCGAGTATCTGAAAAGCAATCTTGATCTTCTTCACGCTGCCGGTCCGGTTCTGGATGCCGCAGAACAGATGTGTGGATCCGTTATTATCCTTGATGTTGCCGATCTGGCTGCCGCCGAAGCGTTTGCCGCTGGCGACCCCTATGCCAAAGCCGGGCTGTTTGCCAGTGTCACTATCGACCGCTGGAACAAAGTCCTCCCCTAACGGTCCCCAGGACAATGATTTCCGCAACGCCCTCAGCTGAGGGCGTTGTTTATTTACAAGCTCTTGATATAGGCCTCTTTGCTCTCACCTGAAAAGTCTCGGAGACACCACTTCTGATCGCTCAATTGATGTCTGTACTCTGCCTTTAAAATATATGTTTCAGCTGTGATCTTAGCACCATCGTCACAACTGACCATGACCTGGCACCGTTCGTATAAATCTCCTTCGTAGATATCCAGGTTGACCAGATCCGCGCGGGAAATCTCACTGTAGAGTAGGCCCGTTACCCGTTCACTTTCGGCTGGCACTATAGCCGGAAACATTTCTCCGGTAACTTTCCGGCACTTAAAACCCTCAAGCTGTGCAGCAATGCCGCGAAAGGTCCGCCCACACACCTGCTGCACAACATCCGGATCAAGCAGGGTTCCGTAGACAAAAAGCGTCATCAGTTTTTGTTACTCACACGTCAATCCTGTCAGGCAATTCACCATCGGGAGCAAACCATTCATTATCGAGAAATTCACCCGTGGTAATCTGGCTGATGCGCCGCTTCAGGTATTTTCCTTCGGCGCTGACCGCAATACTGCCATCGGGTAAATACAATTCACCACTGCCCGCGAAACGCATGCCACTGTCACGCGTTATGCGAGCGACCGCTTTCAGTTCAACCCCCAATGGCACCGGCTTGCGGTACTTGACCTGCAGATCCATGGTCACCCCAAAGGTTTCCTCGTCATGATGAATCATAATCGCCCGGCCAATCACCTCATCGAGCAGAGCAGCGGATACGCCACCATGAGCAATGCCAGGATAGCTCTGATGCTCTTCCCGAGGGGTAAAAACCGCGACCAATTCATTTTCTTCTGTTTCGTAAAAGCGGGTTTTTAAACCAAACTGATTTTCAATCCCGCACACCATGCAATAACGTGAAATATGCTGCCCCTTTAAAACCTTATGTGTCATTTCTTCCCTCAATTTAGAATTTATCTGCAAACCATTACGACCAAGACCGTTGCCACCCCCAGAAGGACAGCTTCAGTAAGAAATTGCGCAAAGGTATACCTTAACAGAAAGTCTGGCGGTTGTTAAAAACAACTCTGCAAACAGAGACATTCCTGCCCCCAAAAGCTGTCCGTCAACCTTTATCCATGAGCGTTTCCATCGGGCAGCGGCAATGCAACGAATAATCCTTTCGCTAAAAATAAATTATTATTTTAAATCCACATATGAAGAAAATAACAGCGTGACGATCTATAAGCAGAGAAACATAGGATGAATCATACAGAGCGACCACTCCAAATAGTATGAATTAATCCATCTTATTGATTTAAAATTCTTTTACAAAAACAAGACATCTTCATTTTAATTGTTCAGTGAACCTGATCCGATCTTGGCAGGACCAAATAGCACCCAGTAGGACAGCGCTGTTTTACGCCGAATCTTCGCCATTTTAAAACACTTTTTGTCTTCCTTTTCGGAATAAAAAAGTTTGACAAAAAGACCTCTCTCCGTTAAAAAAACGTGGTCTTACCATTATATTCATTTCCGATCGACTGGAGCATAATTAACATGGTTTCTCTGCTACTCATTTTGATCAGTGCCGTTTTCGTGAACAACTTTGTTCTTGCCCGGTTCCTTGGAATCTGTCCGTTTCTTGGTGTTTCCAAAAAAGTTGAAACAGCCATCGGTATGGGAATGGCGGTTATTTTTGTCATGACTGTTGCCTCGGTCGTGACCTGGTTCATTCAGTACTTCATCCTGACGCCCTTCGGTATTGATTACCTGCAGACAATCGCCTTCATCCTAGTCATTGCATCCCTGGTTCAGCTTGTCGAAATGGTCATCCAGAAAACAAGCCCGGTCCTTTACCAGTCCCTCGGCATCTTCCTGCCTCTGATTACGACCAACTGTGCCGTTCTCGGGGTCGCCGTTCTGAATATCCAAAAGACCTACACTTTCATCGAATCTCTGGTCTTTGCCGTGGGTGCCGGTATCGGCTTTACCCTTGCCATGGTGCTGTTTGCCGGCCTGCGCGAGCGTATTGAGTTGTGTCCGGTCCCCAAAAGCTTTCGTGGTACCGCCATTGCCATGGTCACGGCAGGCTTGCTGTCACTGGCATTCATGGGCTTTGCCGGCCTGGTTAAAGGTTAACTTAATTTATCATCCTTATACATGCAGACTCCGTCCGTTACTTACGTGTGCGGAGGACTGCGGTTTGTTTGAGAGGAATTCATGCTCACAGCAATTCTTTGTCTTGGTGGAATCGGACTGATCGCCTCAGCGACCCTTGGTCTTGCATCGAAAAAATTTGCCGTTGAAGTAGATCCCCGCGAAGCGGCAATTCTCGAAAGTCTTCCCGGAGCGAACTGCGGCGCCTGTGGTGAACCCGGCTGTTCCGGTTATGCCAAAGGGGTTGCCGAAGGACGTCTGGCACCGAACCTGTGTACACCGGGTGGCGCTGGAACCGTCGCCGCGATAGCTGAAATTCTTGGCGTTGAGGCCGTGACGGCTGAACCAAAAGTTGCTGTGGTTAAATGCCAGGGCGATAACAGTAAAGCGGCCAGCAAATATAAGTACCTCGGCATGTACGACTGTAATGCTGCCCAGAAACTGGCTGACGGACCCAAAACCTGCCCGAGCGGCTGTCTCGGCCTGGGATCCTGCGCGAAAGCCTGCCCATTCGGAGCTATCGAGATGACCGAGCTGGGACTGGCTGTCATTGACCGGGAAAAATGTACCGGCTGCGAAAAATGTGTCGCTGTCTGCCCGCGCCAGGTCATCTCCATGACCCCCAAAGCGGTCACCACTCATGTTCTGTGCAACAGCCATGACAAGGGTGCTGCCGTCCGCAAATATTGTGAAGTTGGCTGTATTGGCTGCAACATCTGCAAAAAGACCGTTCCCGAAGCCTATGCAATTGAAAACTTCCTGGCCAGCGTGATCTATGAAAGCGCCACAGGCGCTGAAGCTGCCATCGAAAAATGTCCGATGAAATGTATCCGCGATTTCAGTACCGGCTATCCGGAAGGAAGCAGCTTTACTGCTCCTAACGCTCCGGCCAAGCAGGAAACTGCAGCATAAAAAGGATTGAAACAGGTATGAATCTCAAAACTTTTGCGGGTGGACTTCATCCGCCAGACAGCAAGCATTATTCCGCGCACAAGGCGATTGAGAACTGCCCACTGCCAGAAGAGTTGGTTATTCCAGCCGCCCAGCACATTGGGGCTCCGGCCGAAATCTGTGTTGCCGTAGGTGATCAGGTTAAAAAAGGTTCGGTCATCGCCAATCCTAAAGGTTTCGTTTCGGTGCCGATCCACGCTTCGACCTCTGGTGAGGTTATTGCCGTTGAACCGCGCCTGCACCCGACCGGGCGTCTTTTACCATCGGTTGTTATCAAACCTGATGGTCTTGACGAATGGGATCCAACCCTGAGTGGCAACGATCCTGATCAACTTGACGCAGACACCCTGAAGAAACTCATTTGTTCTGCAGGTATTGTCGGCTTGGGTGGTGCGACCTTCCCTGCCCACGTCAAGCTGTCCCCCCCGGCAGAAAAACCCATCGACACCCTGATTCTCAATGGTGTCGAATGTGAACCGTTTCTGACCGCCGATCATCGTTTGATGCTTGAACAAAGCGAGCGCATTATTGACGGGATCAAGATCCTGCTTAAAGTTCTCGGGATCAGCAAAGCAGTTATCGGTATTGAAAATAATAAACCGGATGCTATTGAAAAACTGACTGCTGAATGCGCTCCCCACGGCATTGACGTTCAGGCCCTCGAAGTCAAATATCCACAAGGCGCCGAGAAACAGCTTATTGACGCCATTACCGGACGTCAGGTTCCTTCCGGGGGACTGCCGATGGATTGTGGTGTCGTGGTGCAGAATGTTGGTACCGCGGCTGCGATCAGCGACGCAATCCGCCTTGGTCACCCATTGGTGGAACGGATTGCGACGGTAACCGGTCCGGCTGTTAAAGAGCCGAAAAACCTGAAGATCGCCATCGGGACGTCTCTGTCTCACATGGTTGACTTCTGCGGCGGTCTGAACTGCGAACCGGGAAAAATTATCATGGGTGGCCCAATGATGGGGCAGACCCAGATTTCTCTCGATGTTCCTGCTGTGCGTGGTACCTCCGGGGTCCTTATCTTTGGTGCGGATCAGATCGATACCAGACCGGCTGGGCCCTGCATCCGCTGTGGCCGTTGTATCAGCGTCTGCCCGATTCATCTGCAGCCGACCTCAATCGCGACCTATGCACGCTTAGATCTCGTTGATGAAGCCGAGCGATTCAACGCACTTGATTGTATCGAGTGTGGTTGCTGTACCTACATTTGCCCGGCCTCTTTACCGTTGGTTCAATCGATCCGTCATATCAAGGGCGGCATCATGGCCAAGAGAAGGAAGTCCTGACGTGGAAAATCAGCTTTATTTATCATCTTCCCCCCATGTGCACAGTCCGGAAACGACTGATAAAATCATGCGGCTGGTCATCTACGCCCTGCTGCCAGCAGTTATCGTTTCCCTGTATTTTTTTGGTCTGCCTGCGCTGAAAACAATGGTCCTCTGTACCCTTGGTGCTGTTGCCTTTGAGGCATTGAGCTGCAAGATCATGAAACAACCGCTGTCCATCGCTGATGGTTCAGGAGCATTAACCGGGATTCTGCTGGCCCTCAATATGCCTGCATCCAGCCCCTGGTGGATGTCATTGTTCGGAGCGGCCATCGCCATTATCATCGGCAAGATGATTTACGGCGGTCTGGGTTACAATCCGTTCAATCCAGCCCTTGTGGCCCGGGTGGTCCTGCTGATTTCCTTCCCGGTACAGATGACGTCCTGGACGGCCCCAGCACCCCTGACCAGTGGTCTTGATGCCGTGACAGCTGCAACGCCACTCGGTGAAATGAAAACTGCCGTCATGCTGACCGGCAAACTTCCAGAACTGGCAACCAGCGGCTTCGGCAACTATTTTGTCGGTAACATGGGTGGTTGCCTCGGTGAAGTATCAGCCATCGCCCTGTTACTCGGTGGTCTGTTCCTGATTTTCAAAAAGGTGATCAGCTGGCATATTCCCGTCAGTTTCCTCGGCACTGTCATCGTGTTCGGCGGTATTTTCTGGTTGGCCGATCCAAGCAAATATCCTAACCCGCTGTTCCATCTGGTGACCGGTGGTCTGCTCCTCGGTGCCTTCTTCATGGCAACCGACATGGTTACTTCTCCAGTCACCTACCGCGGCATGCTCATTTTCGGTTTTGGTTGCGGTGTATTGACTGTGCTCATTCGTCTGTTCGGCGGTTATCCAGAGGGTGTATCCTTCGCCATCCTGCTGATGAACGCTGTTACCCCACTTATTGATCGTTACAGCCGCCCGAAAATCTATGGGCAGGTTGAAACAAAAGCCTAAAGGCGGAGGAGAGTAGATTATGAAAGATATCAGCCGCCTGCTTATCGCCCTGACCCTGATCGCTGGCTGTGCGGGTTTTGTCCTGTCACTGGTCGAAGGTGTCACCCGCGAGCCGATCAAGGAACAGCGCCGCCTGCAAATGGTCAAAGCCTTAAGCGCAGTACTTCCCGAATTTGACAACAGCCCCGACACCGATACCGTTGTCCTGAACAATGGTGTCGACGCTAAAGGCAATCCGGTTGAGGTGACCTTTTACCGGGCCCGTAAAAGCGACGCCCTGGTTGGAACCGCATTCAAAGTTGTCGCTCCCGATGGCTACAGTGGGAATATCGAGGTTATGGTTGGCTTGAAACCTGATGAAACCCTCAATGCCATTGAAATTCTGGCCCACGCTGAAACCCCGGGTCTCGGCGCCCGCATCTCGGAGCCGGTTTTCAAGGATCAGTTTAAGAACAAAGGACTCGACAATGCTGATTGGCGAGTCAAGAAAGATGGTGGTGAATTCGACCAGATCTCCGGTGCTACCATTTCTCCGCGCGCCATTGTCGGTGCGGTTAAAAGCGGTCTCAATTTCTATCGCGAGCATCAACAGGAAATTGTCGCAGAGGGAGCAGCCAAATGAGTTTAGTTCAAGATCTTACTAAAGGTATCTGGAAAGAGAATGCCGTATTCAAGCTGTTGCTTGGTATGTGTCCGACCCTCGCGGTAACCACCAGCGCCGAAAATGCCCTGGGTATGGGACTGGCAACCACTTTCGTTCTTGTCTGTTCGAACATTGCGATTGCCATGCTGCGTAAGCTGATTCCATCCAAGGTGCGGATTCCGGCGTTTATCATTATTATCGCCTCCTTCGTTACCGTTGTTCAGCTGTCAATGGAAGCTTGGGTTTATGACCTTTATCAAGCCCTCGGTATCTTTATTCCGCTGATCGTCGTTAACTGCCTGATTCTCGGCCGTGCCGAAGCTTTTGCGTCGAAAAATCCGGTTCTGAATTCAGTCTTTGACGGCATCGGTATGGGTCTCGGCTTTACGCTGGGCCTGTTTATCCTGGGTGCTGTTCGTGAACTGTTTGGTGCCGGGTCAATCCTTGGCTTCAGCCTTTTCGGTGGCGGTTATCAACCGATCCTGCTGATGATTCTGCCGCCAGGTGCCTTTATTACCCTGGGCCTGTTGCTGGCTGGCATGAATAAGTTTGAATCCAAGTAATTCGACGTTTCCAGTGTGAAAATAAAAAGGCGCTGTTCCAAACCGGAACAGCGCCTTTTTATTAACCTTCTCTGCAAACTTCAGGTCCTATCGGAAATAACGAACCTGCTTTTCATATTTCCACCTGCCCTAAGGATATTACCAACCGACTTTGATAGCGACGTTAGGCAAACCGAGGACAACATGGGGCACTGGTGGTAACGGCAAGACAATGCTTCTATGGTCACGCACTACATGTTTTCTTACCACTGGCTGCTGATAATGATGATGATCGCTGTACCTTTTGGTGATACGTCTATCCTCATGACGGCAATCAAGATTGCGCCTGTCATGATGTGCCTTACGACGGTATTCATGCTTGGTCAGTTTATGATGCCCTTTGCCATGGTCACACTGCTGTGAATAGTGCTGCTTAGTTCCATAACGATGGCCATCGCCTCTGAATCCTGCCTGAGCACTTGCCAGCATAGGAATTGTTAACAGTGCTGCAATCAAAAGAGCGGTCAAATAAATCCGTTTCATGTGTGCCTCCTTAAAATCCGATTAAGTAAAATTTGCTCCGTGTTGCGGTGATGGCTACACGATAACGAATTCAAACGGCCGTTTCATTCGACATCGTCATAAATTCCGCCTGATGTCGGGTCGACATTATGTATTTTCAATAAGTTACAAGGATATTAAAGGAGGAAATGTCGGGTGATATTCCAAATAATCTTACTGCCAGAAAGAGGTACAGCTAAAATATTTTCGTGTCTCCAGATAGTGACAAAAAGCCGACCAGGAATATGAATCGCCTTTCAGCATCCGAGAGTTTGACTTACAGCGCTTTTTCCATAAGGAGTTACTGTGAAGCTATCAGACCATCATTGAGCAGCAACAGAACCTGGATCGCTTATCGCCACCCTAAATTAATAAGATCACGTATTGTGCAGGCTCGTTGCGCCATGATCACAGCATATGGTTGAAAATGGAGGGGCTTCTTAAATTATGCAGGCTGTTCAGGAAACAGCTTAAGCAATGTTTTGGCCCGATAATCAAAAATCTCCGTCAATTTGCCACGGACCCAAAGCTGCTCAACCACAAGTCCCAGTGGCCCAAACGGCAAACGGTAATAAACGCGATCGACCATGCGGGTACGGCGTGCCGTCAGGGGCATGATTTCATGGTAGTGATACCAGAACTTATAGGGACCGAAGCGCTGTTCATCAACAAAGGACCGCTGTTCGCAAACATGTTTGATCTCAGTCACCCAGCGCTGTTTCCCGAGCAGTGCAATGGCTATTTTGTACTCAATGATCAGTCCGTCGAACATCTTTTCCGGTGGCTTGGAGAGGATCTCAAACTTAAGATCTCCTGGCGTTAAGCAGTCAAGATTGGCCGGGTTTGAAATAAACCACCACAGGTCTTCAACACTCACATCAAGGTCAATGGTGCGTTCCAATTGATGCATCAGACTCTCCTTACTGATCAGTTCACAGCATTGTTACGTACCGGTTTCAAACAAAGAACCCGGCCAAATAGTTCTAGCTAGCCTTAGCAGCGTCATGAATGCGACTGAGGCACTCGGCCCTTACCCCTTCCAGGGCAGCAATGGTGGCCTCCTGAGTGGTGTCACCTACAATTCCGCGTCCGGTCCAGTCATTTCCGTAACGCACATAAAGCGACTGCAGTTCGGCGTCAACCTGGCGCAGTACACCATGTGGATCAGTCGCCATTCGGGCACTGAAGTAAGCTAAGACATTGGCAATAATGTCCGTCTGTTTTTGCTGTAGATAATCCATGTTAATGTCCTTTCCTGACGATGAGAAACAGCGCCAGCAGCATGCAGATACCGGAACCATACCCAGACCAGGGAGCATCAAGCAGCAGTAAATAAAAGGCCAGCGCCAGCCAGAATATCAGCCACAAAAAGCGCCGCGCATAAAGCGCCAACCGGTTCAGCAGATACTCACGATCTGCAGGTGCCATGCGCACTGTCAGCTCCCCCTGTTCAGCCAGTTCAACCACTTTCCGGGTTTTAATCAGCGTCAGAGGCAATTGCATCACCTCTTTGCGTAGTAACGGCACCAGGCTTTCGCCATCGCCGAGAGCTTTGCCCAAATTGTCTTTAAGAATCGGCAGAATATCTTTTATGCCATTAAAGTTTTCAATATATTGAGTACCAAGCCCCTCAATCAGGGAGCTGACCCGCATCACGTAAATTACATCCTGCGGCAGCTTGAACGGTTGATCATGAAGCACCTGCAGCACGCCGAAAGCCAGATCCTGCATACTGCTGGCGGCAAGTTGCTGACTGTCAAAAATAGCAAACAGGCTTTCGGCGATATCAACCAGCTGATCCTGGGGAGCCTGCTCGGTCAGAATCCCCATGCGCCTTACCGCACTGACCAGCATTTCAAAGTTTCGTTCATAGGCCGCCTTGACAGCATAAATCATGGCCTGGCGGACAGGTGAGGGAATCCGGCTGACCATACCAAAATCGAGCAGCACCAGCTCACCGGCCCGGTTCACCAGTAAATTTCCTGGGTGGGGGTCGGCATGAAAGTATCCTTTAACCAGCATTTGCTCGGTATAAAACAGCACCAGCTTTTCCATCAGGGTGGAAAATTCGACTCCTGCCGCCCTAATGGCTGCCACATCATCAATCCGTACCCCTTCTTCAAAACTCATGACCAGGGCCAGATCACTGCTTAAGTGTGGGTAAGGCTGTGGGAACCGGATACCGCGCTCCGCGTAAACCTGGCTGAAGTGCTCAAGGTTGGCCAGTTCGTGCTGCATGCTGACTTCCTGTACAATCATCTGGCTGAAAGCGCGCAGGACAGCTTCAATGGAATTCCGCGTCTGATCACTGAAAAGCGGTTTGAACAACCATTGAAACAAGGTCAACAAAAAGATATCGATGCGCACAATCCACTGGATATCGGCGCGCAGCAGTTTGACAGCAACAACATCTCCAGTCGCGAGCACAGCGCGATGCACCTGACCAATGGAAGCACTGGCCAGCGCCTTGTCGTTGAACTCAGTAAAGACCTCTGGTTGTGGGAAGGCCCGTCGGAAAATACGTTGCTGCTGCGCCACAGACATTGCCGGCATGCGATCATGCAGTTGACGCAGGCGAGCAACGTAGGCTTCTTCAAAAAAATCAGCCCGCGTTGCCAGTACCTGGGCCAGCTTGAGAAAACTGGAACCAAGGCTGCGCACACACGCAACCAGGTCCTCCGGAGAAAAAGGTGTCCAAAGCAACCAGCGCTGACGTCGCTTAAACAGCAGAAATACTGTGACTAAAAAGCGAAACACCTGATAGCAGCGATACGGGTTTGCCTGCCTGAAAATGAGCCATAGGTAGCGCAATTATAACTTCTCCAGATCCTTGCGCAGTTGCTCAAGATCATCCTTGGTGGCCAAGTTCAGCTCACTGACGACCTCTTTCAGGAGGTCGCGCAACATAGTGCGCAGTCCTTCTTTTTCCTGCTCACCACGCTCAGCCATCTCCTTAAAAAAGTCACGGGCGGTTTCTTCAGCTTTATCAGCCGCCTGTCTGAACTCTTCACGGTTTTTTTCCACCTTGTCCTTGACCGCCATGGCACTTCCCAATGCTACGTAAAATAACTGCTCAAGTCGCTTCTCCATTGTGACTCTCCTTTAACTTTGCTCCAATGACCATCTGGCTGTTCTGGATTTGACTTTTCACATCCGTTATTCTATATAATATTTCATTACTTCTTTTTTTGTCTAGGACAATCTCATGTTATCAATTCAACAACTCAGTCAAGAACTCGATATCGGGGTCGACACCTTACGGGCCTGGGAGCGCCGTTACGGCTTTCCGACCCCTGAACGCGACTATCGGGGGCACCGCAGCTACTCGTCTACACAACTTGAAGAATTGAAGCTGGTTAAAAAGCTGCAGAATCATGGCCTGCGACCAAGTGTCATCTTTGCCATGTCCCCTGCTGAGAGAAAAGCAGAACTGAACCAAATGTCAACTGCCAGTAACGACAAACTGACAACTCTTGATCAATTGATTGTTTCTGAGCCCGACCTGATCCGCACGACTTTGATTGAACAGTTTCACAGTTTACCGCTGAAGAAACTGATTCAGAACCAACTGATCCCACTGATTACGGCTCTTGATCATGGCTGGGTCAGCAACCGGATTTCCATCGCTCAGGAGCACTTGATTTCCGACATTCTGATCTCACTACTCAGCCAGCATCTGCAACAGCATCAGCCCGAGCCAGCTGTTGCTCATCTGCTTTTTCTGACCATCAACGGTGAGCGCCATAAACTGGGCCTGTATCTGTCAGCGACCCTGTTTCAGCAGTGTGGGATCAAATGTACGCTGATCCATGAAGATCTGCCACTCAGTGAACTCCCTGAACTGTGTCAAAATATGCAAGCCCAGGGAGTTGCTCTGTCGTTCAGCCAGCACTATCAGAACAGTCAGGCCCGTAAAGACCTGGCCACCCTGCGCCAGTTACTGGCGGCAGACACGTTGATTATTGCGGGTGGGGACGCTGTAAGGAAAAAGTTTCGTCTGCCAGGCGTGTTGCTGTGCGCGGAATTGCAGGCAATTCCGGAACTGTGCCGGAAACATTTAAATAGTGAATAAAATGAGCAGTAAGTAGCGACCAAAACCAGAACAAAGATAAGACATAAAGTCGACGATCCACTACCAGACATGGATACCTCGCTCGACATAGCCACACTACATACCCGGATTCGCGAGCGGAATCCTTGAAAGCAACCAAATTGAGCCTAAAATTTATTTTCATAACTATAAAGCCCGGTAGCTCCAGGCTTTATAGTTGAGTCATTTAATTTGCCCGCCATTCACGAGGCACATCCGTATGCTTTCCATCAGGATTGTAATAACCGGAATCGCCTTCCTCATCATCGAATTCAACATAGACAATACTACCGTCAACAGCGGCTTTTTTGGCCTCCTGGGCAATTTCCATTGAGGACGTACTTGTTGCCAACTTTTCGCCTTTAACTACAACTGTGTATTTCATAGAGCTCTCCTTACTGATTCTTTTGGATAGATATAGCCACGTTTAAAAGTTTCAGCCTTTTTACTAACTGCCAGCACACCTCACATAAAGGTATGTCCCTTCCCTGAGATCATTAAAAAATGCGGACGCTGGCCTGCCCTCCAGCGTCCTTAATCACAAGATGGGCGAAAGATCAATCATTGCGGATTTACAATGAAACAGTTATTTACTTCCTGCTGCCGGCATGGTTCCGACACCGACACGACTCGTAGCTTTTGACCTCTTATCGAGAAAGCGATAAACAAAAGTCAGAGCAATACCAACAATGCTGGCAATCATGGCAATATAAAAAGCTTGTGTGTAATTCCAATTGTTTGCGATCGCAACTTTGGCCGCAAGCCGCGGTCCGATAAAAGCGGCAACGCCAAGTCCGATGAAAGTAATACCGTAATTGACGCCAACATTTTTCACCCCGTAATTTTCGGCAATCATGGAAGGGAAAATTGCCTGTAAGCCACCAAAAACGGCCCCAACTCCCATGCCAGCAATAGCAAAGCCGACAATTGAAGACGTATTGGTGATAATCATCAGGACTACTGCGGCTAAAACATACATAATCGTCAACGTCGAATAACGACCAGTTTTGTCCGACAAGGAACCAAAACCGATCCGGCCACACAGGTTAAACAGGGCAATAATGCTGACCCAGATAGCAGCTGATTGCGGCGTCATACCATACATTCTCTGGGCTATCGGTGAAGCGTGAGCAATGATCATCATCCCGGACAGGGTACCGACAATGAACATGCACAAAATCACCCACCAACGTACATCCTGAAGCATTTCAATCCAGTTTTTGTCAACCCGTGCTGCGGCCATGGACGAAGCCTGAACGGGTGGTTCCCACCCCTCTGGCTTGTAGCCTGCGGGAGCGCGCTTTATCACCAGACTGCACAGCAGAATAATGATAAAAAAAGCAGCTCCCAAAACCTTAAAGGTACTAAGCACACCATGGTTGATAATCAGAGAGCTGGCCAGAGGAGCAACGATAATAGCCCCCGCTCCGTAGCCAGCTGCCTGCAAACCCGTTGCTAAACCGCGCTTATCCGGAAAAAACTTAACGGTATTATTGATATTTCCGGCGTACACAGTTCCTGCTCCGACACCGGCGATAATGGAAAAAGACAGATACAGCATGGCTGGTGAAGAAATAAATCCTACCAGGAACATACCAATTCCAAACATTACTCCGCCCAGAATGATATTAAACTTTGCGCCCTTCTTATCAACCAGAATACCGGCACAGATCATGACGATAGGGCCGGTTGCAAATGTGATTGTGAATGCCATCGCAACAGTTGCCGGGTCCCACCCGAACTGTTTACCCAGAGGCATGGCAAAAACACTCCAGGCATATTGAGATCCGATACAGATATTGACCACGATTGCCGCGGCCAGAATTGCCCAGCGATTGTATTTCTGTTCCATCCGAATGTCCTCCATTCTCAGTGACACAGCTGTGAATTTAAATGAGGAGAAACTGGCGTTATTCCTATTTTTTCTATATCCAGGTCTTACCTGTTTCAACCGGAGGGTGCGGATTCAAGACCCCGGCCTCCGGTTGAAACAGCCTTACGCCAACACAGTGCTATTTGGGCACGTACAGCACTTGTTTCGGTTTATTTTCAAGCCGTTTAGCCAGTGCGGAGACGGGACCGTAGTACATAATCTGAGCCTGACAATGTTGCACACAGGTAGGTAGCTTGTCGGCAGCGACCCGGTCTTCGCAGAGGTTGCAAAGACTGGTTGGCTTTGGTACGTAATTCCACTCCCACTTGCCGTCGTGTTGTTTACGCGGACCATCTTCCAGCAGTTTGATACCGTATTGATTGAGAGGCAGGTTCAGCTCTTTCATGCAGGCGACTTCACATGAGTGGCACCCCGTGCAAAACTCGTAATCAATCAGCAGCCCGTAACGGCCTTCTTGTTTAAGATCTGACATATTTGAATCCTCCCAACTTGGTTACCTGCTCACCTGGCATAATTTTGCTGTTCTCTTCGGTAGCTTTGTAAATTTTGCACAGCAAACCTTTGTTAGGTGCACCATAGCCGGTTGGACCATTGGTGCACTGAGCCGTCAGGTTGTTACTGTTGGAGCTGAAAACACCAAACAGGCTTGGTTCGGCACCTGGCTCTTCCGGGAACCACCAGCCATGCTCGGCACTGACGACGCGGGGATCCAGAGTCGGATGGAGTTTGGCGCGCTGACGACAGCGGCCACGCTTGCTTTCAAGCCAGACCCAGTCGCCTTCTTTGATGCCGTATTTTTCAGCCGTTTCCGGGTGCATAGTAACCTGCGGGTCGGGGTGGAACATCCGCATGGTTTGCTGCTGCCGTTGCTCTGAGTGGAAGAACTCCCAGGAACGGGTACCGGTGGTCAGAATCAATGGATACTGTTTTGCCAGCTCTGGAGTTGAATAGGGGCTTTCCGGTGGTTCCGTATGGAACGGCAACGGGTCGATATCCCAGTCGGCGAACATCTGGCTGTAAAGCTGGATCTTTCCGTCGACAGTATTGAAGCCGGGCTGGCGGTCACGCCGCAACAGACCTTTTTCGTATTTCCGGTATTCCCAGGGAGCGAAAGACCAGCCCTTATTCTGCAGCTCTTCGAAGGTCATGCCGGCTTTACCTCTTTCACGGTACGGCTTGCCCGACCATTCAACCTGCAGAGCTTCGGGATACCTCTCCTTGTCGTTACCGAACTTCCAGTTCAACCAGTCTTCGACGGTATCCCATGGGAACGCTTCCGGGTGGAGACGTTTGCCCAGATCGAGGATGATCTGCTCGTCCGACTTGGCTTCGTAGTACTGCATAACCTTGGAGATATGACGCAGCGGAGTAAACCAGGCGCGGAAGCTGTCGCGCTCAAGGCTCATACCAGCAGGCAGCACGATGTCAGCGCAGGCGATGGCACTCGGGGTCATGAACAGGTCAACGACAACGTTAAAATCAACCTTGCGGATGGCATCGTAAACACGGTGTGATTCCGAAGCCATGTTGGCGATCGGGTTGGTGGTCTGCAGCCACAGCATACGCACCGGATAAGGCTCATCCGACTCAATAGCACGCAGAACAGAGTCGCCGTGGGCGGTTGAGGCAAAGCCATACATCTTCATCGGGTAGTTTTCATTACCCAGACGTTTCTGGATTCTTTCCGGTGGAACCCAGCTCAGACCACAGTTATAACCATCGTCAACGTTGTAACCGGCTTTGGCAATGACGTTACCACCCGGAACGTCAACGTTTCCGGTCACGGTCCACAGAGAACATACTGCCTGAGCAGCCGGGATGCCGGTGACCTGCTGGTCAATGGCCAGACCCCACTGGATCGCAGCCGGTTTACTGGTAGCATAGTAACGGGCAGCGCTGATAATGATGTCTTTCGGAACCCAGGTGATTTCGGCAGCTTTTTCTGGTGGATAAAGCTGGACTCTTTCCTTCAAGGCCTCGAAGCCGGACGTCCACTTTTCAACAAACTCTTTATCGTACAGCTCTTCGTTGATAATAACGTTGAGCATCCCCATGGCCAGGGCAGTATCGGTACCGGGGCGTACCTGAAGCCAGTAATCGGCCTGGGCAGCCAACCAGGTCAACTTAGGATCGACCACGATCAACTTTGCGCCTTTACGCATCAGGTCGACGATCCAGTGGCCAAAAAAGCCATCACCGTTGGTGATAATGGGGTTGTTCCCCCAGATCATGATGACTTTCGGAACTTCATATTCGGGCAGGTCATAACGCTCCGGGTAATGCTGAGCGGCATCGAGAACGAAGAAGTCACTCTGCATAACCGCCTGCTGGGCGGCACGCGGCAGGTAACAGGCGTCACCGCTCAGGAAGCCAAGCGTATAGTTGGGGCTACCGAAGGCGGCATAGGTGAGATAAGGAACTTGCCAGATAATATTCCGACCGGTACCTTCCATGCCGATGATCGACTCTGGACCATAGTCCTTCCAGATAGCTCTGACCTTTTCTTCGATAATATCGTAAGCCTGATCCCAGGAGATGCGCTCCCAGGTATTCTCGCCACGCTTACCGACCCGCTTCAGTGGGTATTTCAAACGATCAGGGTGATTAACTGCTTCCGGCAGGTTGAGACAACGCATACACAGACGACCGTTGTTATAAGGGTTGTCCACATCCCCTTCGACTTTAATAAGTCTATCGTCCTTGACGTAATACTTAATGCCACAGGCATTGTGGCACCCAGGTCCTGACCATTGATGGGAGCGGCTGACGGTTAAATCGCCCTCCCTCCACTGCCATGTTCTTTCTGACATAATTGCTCCTTCTGATTAAATTTGGTTGTGTTGATCCAAAGAACAAGTCCATTCCAAATCGGGCCCTGCTATCACCTCCCTCTTACAACCTCTCAAAACGGTCCGCACAGCTGACAATTCTGGAAACCCTGCTGGTCTTTAAGCACCGGAAAAACTTTATAACTGGTTATTTTGCAGCTACCGTGCCAGTATATAAGCGTTTGTTTTTATTAGTATTTTTATGATTATTCAAGAGCCTGGGACAGTTTGGGAAGGTAATGAATCAGAGTGTCCCAGAATGGAAAGCCGGTGGGACAAAGACAGGGACAGCACCTGGACGCCCCTGCTTATTGGTCTAAAGTGGGATGACAAACAAAAAAAGCTGATTACTGTCCTTTACCCTGAAAGGGTTTGGGAACAGTAATCAGCTTTCGGAGCTGAGAATTTTCTGTTTAAGCAGGTTATTTCCCACTGACCCCAAAACGATAAGTCACATACAGGCGATAATCGTTGAAGTCTTCCTGACCATTGTCCTTATCAATTTGAGCGAAATGCAGCCTGACTCTCAGACCATCAAGATTTCCCGAGAAGGCGTACTGCAGGCTGGAGTCTGTTTCATTAATCGTGCTGCCGGGAGCATCATAGATGCCATAAAAAACATAGGCACTCAGCCCTTTCACACCAAGCGCAGCAAATTCATAAACAAGCGTTACGGCATAAGCGTCTTCATCACTGCGGTCACCAGAGGGGGCACCACCAGAAGTGAGGATCTGCTGGACGATGACCTTGCCATACCCCCAGGGGTCGTAAATCGTATCGTCACCGGTTTTGGCATAAAAAGCGGTCAGATCAAAACCAAAGGCACCAACTCCAGCATTCAAACCATACTGGTAGATGTCAAGAGCACCCACCTCTTCATCCACCTGAGATTTCTGGAGGAAGTAGGTCGGTGATGCGTGAAGCACCAGATTATCCATTTTCATGCTGAAAGTGGCGTTAAACCAGGCCTGATAGAGATTATCGGGCATGTTGAAATACCAGGACTGGACGTTACTTTTTACACCATCAAGCGGTAGCCTTTAATTAGCACCGGCAATGTAACATCATCATTGAATGAAATAAACTGCTCGTCAATCCAGCTCATGTAGTCTTTGAGGTAAAACCCCCATCAGATCCAGACCCTTGACCGATTTATTGAGAATCGACAGTCCACGATAGGTTCTGTTTATGGTTCGAACTGGATGAATAAAAAGAAATGGCGTATTCACCTCATGGGCTCCGACCTTGATAGTCGTATCAAAGTAGTCAGCCTGAGCGTAATATTCCTGAATACGGGAAACATTCGCATGTCCTGGTGCGGTCAGGCCATAGTAAAATCCGTAATCGTCATCGTTAACAATATCGTTGGTGGTGCCAAGGCTGATACCTTTAAAGGAATCAGTCTTGAAATAAATAGCCCCATCCAAGACCGTATCCCGGTTATCATTCGTACCACCCTTGAAATCCCTGGTATAACTCAAAAGACTGAATTCCCCTTTGATGACTCCCTGAGAAAACATTTCCTTCAGGTTATCGGCCGCAGAAGCAGTCGCGGCAAAACCGAACACCAGCAAGCTTACAAGCAATACTTTTCTGTTTTCATAACCATCCTCTTCAGTCATTAACGAGCAAGAAACATAAAAAATAATCCCTGCAAAACCATGGGTTTCGCAGGGATCAATAAACCATCAGTCAATAACACCCTTACCGAGCAAGCTTTCAATTTCATTGTCACTGTAATCGAGCAGCTCACCCAAAATCCGCATGGTATCCTGACCAAGAGCGGGAGCACCACGCCAGATTTGACCCGGAGTTTCGGAAAGCTTCGGATGAATACCAAAGGCTTGAATCTCTTTACCGAGAGTCTGGTCTTCATATTTCACCCAGTCCCCCCGCTCGTGCCAATGCTGATCCTTGTAGACATCTTCAGTAGAGCGAACTACCCCCAGACCGATCTTGTTAGCTTTACAAATTTCAGAAGCTTCCTCTGCCGTATGTTCAATGAAGAATTTTTTGAACATTTCGTGCAGTTCGCGACCAAGCGGGCTCTTGATCGCATCAGGCGAGCCACCAGCCGCTTCGTAGCTATATTTTTCCGCGTCGATATTAAAAACCTTCAGTACCTTGTAATAAGCGCCAGCCCCAAAGGAACCAAGGTTCACATAACGACCGTCTTTACACTCGAACACACCGCCAGGCTGAAAGCTCGCAATATGAACGCCAAAGCGTTCTTTCATGAAGCCCAGGTTAAGCAAGGCGGTCCAGTTGTCATCAAGGACGCGCATCCAGGCTTCACCAAGAGAGGTATCAATAATTTGTCCTTTTCCGGTTTTCATGACATTGACATAAGCGGCCAGAATACCGCTAACAGCCATAAGGGCGCAGAGATAATCGCCGACAAACTGGGTAGCATAAGTCGGTGGGCGGTCCGGATAGCCCTGCAGCAGAGCGAAGCCGGATTCAGACTGGCCGATAGGATCATAGGAAGGACGATTCAACTCCGACTTCAACCCACCGAAACGGGGTGTTCCGAAGCCATTGATATGGCAGATGATAAGCTTGGGATTGACTTCCATAAGCATATCTTCAGTCAGGCCAAGTTTGTCGATCCAGACCATGTTCTCGATCCAGACGTCGACGTTTTTAATCAATGATAGAAAAATGTCCCTTGATTCGGGAATCTCCATATTGGTCTCAAAGCAGAAGCTCAGCTTGTTCCTGGCATTCTGGGCCCAGGCACAGCTGATTGATCTGCCATTCTCAACTATCTGCGGCTTTTGATGGCGCGCTGGATCCCCCTTCACTTTCGGGCGTTCAAGGGCAATGACCTCGGCACCAAAATCCCCCAGCATGGTTGCTGTAAAGGGCGCCGCGACGACCGTACCGTTGAGCAACACCCGCATTCCTGATAATGGTCCAAAGGTCGGTGCAAAAAGTGGAGCAGGCTTGCGTTCAATCTGTTCCCATCTGTTCATGCTTTACTCCTTGGTTTGATTTGATTGAAGTTCTCGTCAACGGCTCTGACGCAGCGATTTTCGTACGGCTGATCACTGTGGGCATACGCCATCGAACAGGGGTCTGAACATATATTTCCGGTATAACTGCACTGCAGAACCCGCCGCCCCTGACAATGCTCAGTGCCTAGCCGCCTGCCACAACGGCGACAAAGGTCATCACGCTCAAGGTTAAACCGGCCACACGCCGGACATTTGTAGGGCGCCTCCTGAGATTGCCAAACGGGGTGACACTCAGAGCAACTCAGATTGCAGCCTATGCAGTGTTGACACATTTTTGCTCTTTCTTTTGGAATCTGGTTCCCGAACACTTGCTGGTAACAGCTTATTGAGCAACAACCGTACCAGGCCGTAAAGTATTGATTTAAAAGCTTATTTTTTACAGATGGGACAGAATTAAAAAGAAATGGTCCAACTTGTCCCAGATTGAAGAGCATTGGGACATTTCAGGAAGAGAAGAGTGCAAACCGCAGTGTCTGGAAGAGAAAATAGCTAACGATATTCGTAGTCGGGGCAACCCTGGGCAAAATTCTGACAGAAACCACGTCCGACCCGGACAGGCTCTATAGCATTTTCACCCACCCCATGGCTTCCGGCTTGTTTTCTGCGCAGATAGGCACGATCCAGTTTTTCAATGGAAGTCCTCGGCAAGGCGTTCACAAACTCATAATGGGTGGGGACCTTATACGCAGCCAGAAACTGACGGCAATAAGCTTTGATTTCAAGATCGGTCAGGGATTCTCCGGGAATCAAAACGACATAGGCCTTAACCGTTTCTCCCCGGACCGGGTCCGGAATCCCAACAACGCCTGCTTCCCTGATCTTTGGATGACCATTCAGAACCTGATCAACCTCACTGCAGAACACCTTGAACCCGCTGCAGATAATCATGTCTTTCTTGCGATCAACAATGTAAACGTAACCATCTTCATCCTGATAGCCGACATCTCCCGAATACCACCAGCCAGCGCGGAAGGTGATAAATGTTTCATAATTGTTATGCCAATATTGTCTGATAATCTGCGGCCCTTTGAAACAGAGCTCTCCAACCTCGCCCTGCTTCAGGAGGTTATCTCCGGTGGCAATATCAACGACTTTACAATCAATATTCGGGTAAGGAATACCGACACTCCCCGGTTTGCGGAAGCGACTCGGGTTACTTGTTACGGCCATTGTGGTTTCTGTCGCCCCGTAACCTTCGATAATCGGAACCCCGGTGATTTTTTCGAACTGGATCATTTTTGCCAGAGGAATCGGAGCAGACCCGCACCCCACATGCTGAATGTTTGCCACCTTTGAAGCTGCAAATCCCGGATGATTCAAGATCCCGACAATCTGGGCAGGAACCGCTGGCCAGACATTCGGTTCAAAACGGTTGATCGCATTAAGAATATGCTCAATAGAAATTTCGGGAAGGATGATCATACTTCCACCAAGCAGAATATTGGCATTTATGGCCGTTTGAAACCCATGAATATGGTACATCGGCGTCGATGACAGAACCTTATAATGATCGATATCGGTAAAGTACCCGGTCATCTGCTTCCAGCCTGAAGCGACAGTCACCAGGTTGCGATGGGTGATACAACACCCTTTGCTGACTCCGGTTGTCCCTCCGGTGTAAATCAGCAGCGCAATATCATCGAGAGCGATATCGATCTGGGGGTCTGCCACATCCCCCTGCGCCAGAAAAATATTAAATGAGCAGATTTTCCTGTTATCCAATATAGCAGCTTCGGCATCACCAGGAGTCACCAGCACGACATGACTGAGGCAGGTTTCTTTGCCTTGCACCAGTCCACACATCTTTTCCAGCACATCCGCCTGGCAAAAGACCGCTTTCGCACAACAGTCCCGATAGACTCCGGCCAGCTCATGAGCCGTATACCTGGGATTAGTCAGGACCGCGATGGCACCAGCCTTGAAACAGGCGAGAGCAATCACAACAAATTCCGTCATATTCGGTAAGGCGATGGCAACGCACTCCCCTTTTTCTAATCCAGCAGCGATCATGGCGTTGGCCAGACGTGTGGCGGCCAGGTTAATCTCCGCGTAGGAGAAGATTTCGTCGTTACAATAGATAAAAGGGCTGTCCGGCTGACGCTCAACCAGCAGACTGAATTGTCTGGAGAGGGGCAAATGTGAATAAACCGGGGATACCTCAACACCTGGATCGTAATATTTAAACCAAGGTCTTTCTGTCATGCCAAAACTCCCATTTGGATTCATTCACAGACTGTTTGAGAATAGGTTCCCGTCAGCATAAAAATCAGTTCAGATTGGGATATCGTACTCCTTGATTTTCCGATAAATAGTCGACTTGCTGATCCCCAGGACCTTTGCCGCGGCACGGATATGATTGTTAGTATCATCAAGGGCTTTTCTGATAACCATTTTTTCAATATCCTTCATAGAGAGGTTACTGTCCTCCTGAGTTGCAGGCGCTACCACCGCTTTTTCAGGAAGAACTTTCGTCCGCCCCGTAACCGGATTGATATAGTTATTCAGAACATCCTTCGGTAAATGTTCGGGGAGCACAGGCCCGTCATCACACATGCATAGAGCGTAAGAAATAACATTCTGCAACTGGCGCACATTCCCCGGCCAATCATATTGCAGTAGAATGTATTTGGTTGCGCTGTTTAAAGCCGGTCGTTTTAACCTCTGGGACTGACAGATCTTACTGATAAAAAATTCTGCAAGTTCAATAATCTCCGCCCCGCGTTGGCGCAGGGGTAATATTTCGACTTTGAATACCAGCAACCGGTAATAAAGGTCCTCGCGAAACTTCTTCTCTTTGACCAGCTCCGCCAAATCCCTGTTGGTCGCAGCAACCAATCTGAAATTAACCGGTATATAGCGGCTGCCACCAACCCTCATGACCAAGTGGTCTTCAAGTACACGCAGCAGAACCGCCTGCAGTTCCAGAGGCATATCCCCGATTTCGTCAAGGAACAGGGTGCCTCCGTTGGCCATCTCAATCTTGCCGGGTTTGCCTTTACGTTCAGCCCCGGTAAAAGCTCCCGCATCATAACCAAACAATTCGCTTTCGATCAGGGTTGCCGGTATCGCTGCACAGTTTACAGCCACAAAGGGGCCATCAGATCTGCTCTGGTTATGAATCGATTGAGCATAAACTTCCTTGCCGGTTCCACTTTCCCCCTGTAGCAGGATGTTATCGTCAAAACGGCAGAACTTCTTTGCTAAGGCGATTGTCTCAACTGTCTGATCAGAAGAGCCGACGATGTGACTGAAAGAAAACCGTGCCGGTGAGCAACGGGGAGATTTCGCAATTGTCAGACTACCCAGCTGGTCCAGCTCTTTGAGAGTCAGCACACATCCAAAACTTGGACAATCACAATCCGTAACCGGCTGCACTCCGACCAGATTAAATTTATGATGCCCCCTGGTGATGATGACATCTGAATTGAGAACCGGTATCCCGGTCTTAAGAACCCTCTCTATCAAAGGCTGGTCACCAATGATCTCGGCAATCTGCTTTCCTTCGAGATCCTCGTCGAGCAGGTTTTTCGCATGAGCATTAGCCGCCACAATGATCCCGCTCTGCTGGATAACAATGACAACATCGTTGGCCGCCGCCAGTGCGCAACTGAGCAAGGCCTTTTTCTCAGATAACTGGAATTCCTTTTGAATGGCACTGGCAATCGTCATTACCAGTCCCAGAGACTGGGAACTCTGACTATGAAGATAGGCGCTGGATATGGTCAAAGTGCCCTCTAATGTTCCGCAGGCGTTAAATACCGGAGCAGTCGAGCAGGACACATTCTTGAAGATCTGACTGAAATGCTCCGGCCCGCAGACCTGAATCGGGCTTTTAAGCAGAATACTCATGGCATGAGAGCAGGTTCCGGTCGTCTCTTCCGACCAGATAGCACCGGGCGTCAACCAGAATTTATTCTGCCCCAGGGTATTTGCAGTGCGCAGAATCACCCCGTTTTCATCACTCAGAAAAAGGTAGCACCCCATATCAGACAGCATTTTTTCAAACTGGCACATATAGGGCTCGGCAGCCTCAAGAAAGAAGGCTTTTTCCTTGAGTAACTGCAGGAAAGCACTCTTCTCCATCATTAGCGGATAATTATAATGGAAAGGATCAAGACCGTTTTCGAAAGACCGCATCCAGGAGGCCATAATTTCAGGACGGACGAGATTGGCCTCGGAGGGGAGCAGGGTTTTCTCCATGACCCCGATCTTTTGAGCACGGAACTGCTGCACCAGACTCTTCCCGTGATCAATATATTGCGTCGGGTCAGGGCTCATTTGATTAGCATTTATCGGACTTAAATGATCTTCCAAATCACTCATTCACCTGAACCTCCGTAGCATTGTTGGAACACAGGCCAAGGTCAACAGCAACTTCATGTATAGACGACTAAGGCCACTGAGGTAGTTACATTTGAATCAAAAACATGATATCGCAAAAATTATACCATTTAATAACTGCTCAATTTTCATGATCTTAATTTACTGACGGGACACTTTTCCCATAACCTGGGACACTTCCGTCCCAATCTGGGACGGAAACTCATACACATTTAATCTTTCCAGCGATAACAGCCACAAATAAAGGCTTTCCATTCTGCTTAAAATTTTACCATCCTTAACCGTAGCTTTTTTGCTTAATTTCAAAAACATTCCACCGGCCTGAAATGTTCTTTTTTTGCCCGGCCACATTGACAACCGTTTTAGTCATAATTTATATATAGACTTAGGTCACATGGTTAACTCAAGCGTTTGAGAGTATCCATTCAAGACGCTAGCCCCTAAAACATGAGGCAAAAGGACTGATGCATGGCAGCAAAATTTAAACCCAGCGTTTACATGAAGGATAATTGCCCATTCTGCTTCAAGTTTATGCTTTTTCTCACAGAAATTGGCGTCCTTGACCAGTTTGTAATAATTACCGCTCACAGCAACAATGACGCAGAAATGGACAAATACCGCTCGTTTTTACGGGAAAAAACAGGTCGTCAGGCCTCTTTCCCGACGGTTGAAATCGAACCTGGAATATTTATGGCGGAATCAGGAGATCTGATTGAATACTACGCGGATCAGTATGGCATTGATACGTCGCAACTGGCAGCCCTGCCCTACTACATTGCCGGGCCCTTCCAAGCCCAGATTGATCTGTTTAAGGAAAATCGTGTTCTCAAAGAAAAATACGTAGCCTGAGCAGGCAGTTATGAAGCTCCGTTCAGTTGAAAGGACAGTACAACATGAATTTACTGCTTATCACCACATTATTACTTGGCACCGGCTACACGTATAGAGCGCTGGTCCGTGCCGCCAGGCAACAGCCTGTCTTGCTGGAGCGTGTATGTTCCCGCAGGAAATAGCATTAAACTGAATGTCTCCTCCTGATTCAAAAAGCCCGACAACCTGCAGGTTGTCGGGCTTTTTGGTGAACAATCGATGCAGTTTCCACACTTTCCCATCGCAGCTCTTCGCCCATAAGATGCAAAGCATCTTGGGCTGCCACTTCATTCCACCTGGCAACAACAAACCGCAGGCCACAACGACTTTCGTCAGTTACCTTGACCTTTCCGGGCACTTTTGCTTCCTTTTCTTGCCCTGGAGAAAAGGAAGGCGCCGATCGGGGGCGCGACCCCGAGGCCTTGATTTTAGTTTTATAGAAAAAGTCAAAAACAACTTCGCAGGGTTTCGCCCCTGCAGGCGACTTACCTTTTGTCAAAAGCAAGCCACAAAAGGTAACCGAAAAAGGCCTGCTTCTAAATGTCCATGTTCCAGCGGCAATACTTATAAGTAAGCCACCAGCAATTGACTGCCCGGCCTGACGGCTCAAACCGCGCCTAATGGTCAGAACCGCACATGCCGTTGGCATGAAAATGAATGATATAAGCAGCTACGCCACGACAAGCCTTTGCCCATAAGATGCAAAGCATCTTGGGCTGCCGCTTCATTCCACCTGGCAACAACAAACCGCAGTCCACAACGACTTTCGTCAGTTACCTTGACCTTTCCGGGCACTTTTGCTTCCTTTTCTTGCCCAGGAGAAAAGGAAGGCGCCGGTCGGGGGCGCGACCCCGAGGTCTTGGATTTGACTTTTATCACAAACAAGAAAAAACAACTTCGCAGGATCTCGCCCCTGCTGACGAATGACTATTCCAACTCGAGAATATAATCCCACTCCTGCTCACTGACCGGCATAATCGACAAACGATTCCCCTTGCGCACCAGCGGCATATTTTCCAGCGCATCGTGTTCTTTCAGTTCCGTCAGCGCAATCACCCGCCGGGTATGACGCACATATTGCACATCAACCATCATCCAGCGCGGCTTGGACGGGTCACTCTTTTCATCGAAATACTTGCTGTTCGGATCAAACGCCGTGAAATCCGGGTAGCCTTCCTTCACCACCTGCATAATGCCGACAATCCCGGGGATCTCGCAGTTGGAATGATAAAAGAACACCTGATCACCAACTTTCATATCATCACGCATCATATTGCGAGCCTGATAATTGCGTACCCCGTCCCAGTGCTCGGTCTGATCAGGCATTTGTTCCAGGTCGTCAATACTGAAGGCATTCGGTTCCGACTTCATCAGCCAATAATTCATTCCGGGTCTCCTTTGGCTACAACCAGAGTTTTGGATACCACCAATTTACCTGCAATGCGTGCAATTTGGCAAATACGCGGATATTATTTCCTTCAGCTCATTTGATGCGGCACCTTCCCGCACAACTCCTTACACAAAACTAACGCTCCGCTCACAGAACAGGCAGATACTTTTCTAATTCAAACATCAGACTTTATAGAAATAAAAGGAGCCCGGCTATATGTTCAAACACCTGATGGCAATGTCGTTACTGATCGGTCTGAGCGCCTGCTCAACAGCTCATGTTGTAAAAGTCCCGCCCCAGGGAAGCCCCCTGCCTTACAGCGTTCTCACCACCTTGGACAATGGCACCGAAGTTCGCAACGGTGGTTATGGTTCCGCCATGACCGCCCACCCCACGGAAAAAAGTCATTTTTACGCCCTGACCGACCGTGGTCCGAACACTGACTATACCGGCAGCCAGGGGAAAGGGAAAAAATTCCCGGTTCCGGATTACACCCCGCGTATCGGCGAATTTGAAGTCAAAGCCGATGGCTCTGTTGCCCAGGTCAAAACCATCCTGTTGAAAGATCCCCAGGGACACCCAATTTCCGGTCGGCCCAACCCGGAAGGATTAGGGGCAACCGGCGAGGTTCCTTACGACAACAAGGGGAATGTCCTGACTTATGATCCCTATGGGCTCGACAGTGAAGGCCTGGTCGCCATGAAAGACGGCAGCTTCTGGGTCAGTGACGAATATGCTCCGCACATTGTTCATTACACCGCAGACGGTGTTGAACTTGAGCGCATGAGCCCACGTGGCGTCAACACCACTGGCCGCAAGCTTCCGGCCGTTCTCAAGCGCCGTTGGCCCAACCGTGGCATGGAAGGTCTGGCCATCACTCCCGATGAAAAGACCCTGGTCGGCATCATGCAATCAACCCTCTACAACCCCAGTAAGAAAAAAACTGAAAACTTAACCCTGACCCGCATTCTGACCTTTGATCTGGAAACCGGTGCCACTCACCAGTACCTGTACCAGCAGGAAAAAGCCAAAAACGCCAACTCGGAGATTACCGCTTTAAGCGCTACAACCTTCTTGTTGGTTGAACGTGATGGCAACTTCTCCGGGGCCAAACCGGCCCAGAAACATCTGTACAAAATTGACCTGGCCGGGGCCACCGATGTGTCAGGTGACATCACCTCCCCTGACGGAATGCTGTTGAATGGCCAAACCCTGGAACAAAGCAGCTGGAGTGACATAACCAAAGCGGGCATAGTCCCGGTAAAAAAAGAACGCGTCGCCGACCTGGTCGCCATGCTGCCCAATCATTACCCCCACGACAAACTTGAAGGTTTGTGGATAATTGATGCGCACACCGTAGCAGTGCTCAATGACGATGACTTTGCCGTATGGCCCAAGGGGGATGAGGTCGTGCAGAAGGTCCTGCCTGGGGTGAATCAGACCGATGCGAATACATTGTATGTGCTCAAACTGGAGAAAACACTTTATTAATAAAAAAGAAACGGTCCTTTATCTAAAAATAAACCCAATTCTCCGGGAGCAACGTCAGGTCGCTCCAGGAAAATTGGGTTTTATACCCTGTCCAAAGGGCTCAAAACTCCTTGCCCACCTCGATTCAGGACATGGGTGTAAATCATTGTCGTACGGATATCCGCATGACCAAGTAACTCCTGCACCGTACGAATATCGTAGCCATCTTCCAACAGATGAGTCGCGAAACTGTGCCGTAACGAATGGCAACTCGCAGCCTTTTTAACACCAGCAGTACGAACAGCTTTTTTGATCTTACTTTGTAAGACAGTTTCATGAAGATGATGACGCCGCCATGCCTTGGAACGGGGATCTTTTGAAATTCTTTCAGCCGGAAACAGATATTGCCACCCTTTTTCCTTGGCTGCTTGGGGATATTTTCGGGCCAACGCATTGGGTAGATATACCTCAGCATGACCGTTTTCAAGATCGTGTTGGTGCAATTGATAAACATATTCGACCTGGCGTTTTAAAGATTCTATAACTTTTTGCGGCAGCATAGAACGCCGGTCTTTGTTACCCTTACCACTGCGAATCAATATTTGATTGTAATCAAAGTCAACGTCCTGAACGCGCAGCCGCAGACATTCCATCAAACGTAAACCAGAGCCATACAGTAAAGCTCCCATCAACCAATAAGAACCAGTTAAAACCGCCAAAAGATGAGAAACTTCTTCTCGACTCAAAACAACAGGGAGCTTTTTAGGCTTTTTAGCCCGAACGATCTGATCAAGATCATTCAATTCGATGTTCAGAACCTGCGTATAAAGGAAAACCAAGGCATTTAACGCCTGATTTTGTGTGGAAGCGGCAACATTCTTCCGTGTCGCCAAATAGGTTAGATAGGCACTAACGTGATCAGCCCCAAGGTCTTTCGGATGACGCTTATCATGAAAAATAATAAAGCGCGTTATCCAGTCAATATAAGCCTTTTCAGTGCGCAAGCTGTAATGACGCAAACGGATCTCATTACGCACTAAATCAAGTAAACGCGGTTGACCCATGGCCCCTCCTCCATTGTCAGATATAAATTTTTATTCCACACTTTCCTATGGTAATATAAACTGTATATCACGCAAGGTGAATTTTCAGAAATATGTCAGAAAGATCTGATATTAATAGAGAATTGACGATTTTTATAAGAACCGACTGTGTTATAACACAGCCAATACCACGTATATTACATGTTAGGTGCAAAGGAGGGTACATTATGACTTTAGGAAAACATCTCGGGAATTGCGATGAATTGTGGAAGGAAACTCGGGATTTACTTGCCGAAGAAAATCTAACAAACATCCAGTCAGATATTCAAGAACTTGGTGATAAATGGGATTCCTGGAAAGACAAAAATGAAAAAACAATTATCGATTTCTGCCTAGCAACTTCAAAGCAAAAAGCCGAGATTTTGAATAAATGTAATAACGAAGAAACAAGGGGAAGAATTCTATTTGCAGCCCTTCAGAAACACACTGATGGTATCAATCTGCTGCTAACATTAAAATTATATGGAATTGAGGACCCTCTTTCTCAAGGTTCAGCACAGTTGCTTGAAACTGCTGGTTCCGCACTAGATAGTCTTCTTAGACTACAATATTTATCTGAACCAAATGACATTTTCTCTTTCGACCTTAGCTCACCGCTAGAATCAGCAGAAGCACAATTAAAAAAGCTGTCTACCCAAAGCACCTAACCATGAAATCAAGCCGACGGTTGATAGCTCTGCGGTTTTCGTAAAGCTTTCTACAATTTGTAATGGCACTACGCCGCGGCTTATCAACACCGTTAGATGCGTGGCGAATGCGCTACGGACATATAACATATTGATTTCACAGATATTATCTAGACATATGCATGTGTGAATTTGCGCAAATTGTCTATTCATGATATTTGACGAAGCAGGACCGTAGAAACAAGATAACATGCGTTCATCTGGATTTCTACGGTCCTGCTTCGTGACGTCATGAAACAATCAGCATCCGGATCAAAATCGATTTATTTCAATATAGTCAGTAGCTTAAATAGCGTTACCCTGGAAGCAGCAGTGCTGGCATCTAACAAAGTCGTTCAAGCAGACTCTGGTAGCGGCAGGCGAAGCCAGAAAACCATTGGCTACAAGCCAAGGCAGCATACCGACGCTGCTTAACTCCACCCGTTAGAAGGAGAGAAGAAATTTCATGGGCAAGGAATTAAGAAGAATTAAAAGCCGAAAAAAAGCCCTTGAAAGACTCGACGACCTTGGGAAAAGAAGCGAAACCGTTTTAGTCATTCACTACTCCTGTGAAAGTTTCTACGATACAACTGAAGGACAAACTCCACGCGTTACCTCAATCGCGGTCAGAAATCTTCAGTCCGGTCAAACAGAATCCTTTTCCATACACAAAATTGCCGAACAAACACGCGTTCCATTTGATGAAATTGACAGTAATTATGACGAACTAGAAAGAGCAATGCTCGATGAGTATTTTGAATTCGTAAGAACACGACAAGGGTACATTTGGGTTCATTGGAATATGCGCGATATCAATTATGGTTTTATCGCCATTGAGCATAGATATCGGGCACTCGGGGGCAACCCAATTCAAATTGAAGAATCAAAAAAATTTGATTTAGCGCGTGAGTTAATTTCAATTTATGGGGTTGGTTATGCAGGCCACCCTCGCCTCCAAAGCATTGTGCAGAAAAATAAAATAGCAAACCGAGATTTTCTCTCAGGCCAAGAGGAGGCCGAGGCCTTTCAAGGTAAAGAATACCTACGCCTCCACCAATCAACCCTGAGAAAGGTTGATATTATGGCAAACCTCTTTGAGCGAGCAGCGGATAGAACCCTCAAAACCAATTCTACTTGGCAAGAAGTTTACGGTGTAAGCCCCAAGGTTATTGTTGAACTTATAAATGAGCATTGGATTACTTCGTTGTTAATCTTGATAGGGTTGCTCATTACACTCACATCACCTTTTTGGGGTAAATGAAAATCCTTCTAACACTTATCAGGCCCCCGGCCGTCAAGGGTAAAGAATAGCGTTAACGCAAAAGATTCACCTTTTCGTTCTTTGACAAGCGACTGATCTACTAAGCAGCCATCCGGTTTCTGACTTGGGCTTTTAACGGGCTGCAGTGACGATCCTGCTCCCAAACACTTATCGAGGCTCTTTACACAGGGCCCGGATCTTTGGTTGCATCCTATTGCCCTGCCACCTGGAAACACGTACGGACCCTGGTGCCGTTCCAGTCAAAAAGGCGGGCTTCATCTGTTGTGCTGATGATCCCAGTTAGTTACGGAATCGGGTCAGGGGCAGAACCGGCGCGGGCCGTGTTCGACCATCGCGCAAATATTGTGGGAGCGAGACGAACCTCCAATCAAACGCAAGCAGCTGAATGAAGTGTCATAATCACCGAGCCTTGATGCGGGCTTTTCATCCCAGAAGAGTCTTCCATCGGCCCGTAAACGATCTTGCTTGCCGGATTTCGCCAGTTAGACGGTCAGGCTGATCCGCCTCCTCCCGATCAGGTGCGCAGGAATAACTCCTGATTGAAAGGCACCTGATTTTTCAGCATGTAATAAACCGAGCGGCCAAGACGAGCGGAAAGAATCGCCAATGCTTTGCCTTTGCCGTGACGACTGGCCATTTTCTGTAGCACCTGTTGCAAGGGTTTGTTCCCTTTGAGCATCAGGATGACAGCCTCGCCAAAGGCCCAGCGTAAGTGAGCGTTGCCAATTCGTTTACCGCTGTGTCCGTAAGATTTACCGTTTGACTCCTTGGCCGGTTTGACCAGTCGACAATAAGAAACAAAATCCTGTACGCGGGGGAAACGTGCAATGTCCTCAATTTCGTAGAGCATGATCATCGACAGAATGCGACCGACGCCGGGAATAGATTTCAAGAGCGATAAACTGATTGGATCGTGACTCATGGCCACTTTTTCCAGTTGCCGTTCCAAGACCCCGAGAAGCTGATCATAGTGTTCAATGGTTGCCAGATCAATTTCGATCATGCCCCGGACAATGGGATCTTTGAACTTTTGCGGCAACCCTTCACGGCGACTCGGCTTAGCGACATAGCCCAACGGCTCAGGCAGGTTATATTGCGAGGCCGTATTCTGAATATGGGCGATCAGTTCACCACGTTTTCGGGCTAAATGGTTACGCCGTCTGAGTAGATCGCGTGTGGCCCGCATCTTTTTGGGATAAGTGTAAGCCAGCGGAAAGGTGCCGCCGCGCAGTAAGACAGCAATCTTGTGGGAATAGATCTTATCGTTCTTGGCTTTGCCTCCATGAATGGCGCGCATGTAGAGCGCATGCCCAAGGACAAAAGGAATGTCTTCGTCAGCACAGAGATCGGCCAGCCAGTACCAGGTAAACATGCACTCGCAGCCGACCACCAGGCCATCACGGTAAGGCTTGATCAGTCGCAAGAAAGATTTTGGTTTGGTCGGGATGTTATTATGAACAACAATGTCACCGACTGAATTCAGAATGCAGACATACATGGCATCGGCATGCAGATCGATACCACAGTAAAACTGATGCTGTTTCGTGTAAAATCTCATGGTGCAGGCTCCTTTCTTTGAGGGTTAGGTATATTCTCAAAGGATAGCGGATGGTCCGCTATCTATGGAGGGGGCCTGCACTAGTATCAAACTAATCAACCGGACGGAAAATACTTCTGCGCAAAATTGAAAAACAAAATCTAAAATTGCGGTGGTCGGCAAGCAGTTCGTCGCCGCCGGTTATCATGAACCGTTATAAGGCCATGTGACATGAGCGTTTCCATCTATTACAAAGTTGTTCGGGCCGCACCGCTGACAGACGCCGAAAGGAAAACCATCGACGGGTTGGTGGAAAAATACTCAGTAGATAACGACATTGAGGAATATCTGAAAACTGGGCAAGGACTCAACTGGGAGTCTTTCAGTTTTTCTGACCCCGTCGAACCTAAAGTTGTTCTCGCTGGCTCCACCGCGCTCCCAAACAACACAGAAGACGCTACTTGGATAGGGGTCCAACACTGGTGCAAACTTCTAAGTGAAATTCGACGGGTAATTCCAAACGCCATCTGGAACGTTCATGTTGAAGATCATGAAATGCAGTGGGACTCCAAGGCGTTGGCCTATGACCCAAGCAAATAATGGCCTTATAACACGTCGCTCAAGCCGACTCGCTACGTCGGCGCTGCGCGCCGCCTCCGCTCGCGGCTTAGCTCTGCGTTGGGTTGAAATGAATATTGAGGAATTGAAAATTAAATCCGAGCGTGGGAGCACAGTTGCCCAAGGAATTCTTGGAGCAATGTACCTTCATGGATACGAAGTAGAAATAAACTACGAAGAAGCATTTCGACTCTTAACTCTCTCAGCAGAAAAAGGGGCAGCCCGTTCCCTTTGGAATCTCGGAACAATGTATGAAAAAGGTCTTGGTACAAAGCAAGACCTTTCGAGAGCAAGAGAGCTTTACCGTCGCGCAACAGAACGTGGCGAAGCTTTAGCTGGGGTTTATTTTGCGCGAATGTACGTCAATGGAATTGGCGGCCCGGTGGACAATGAATCTGCTTTGCGTGGCTATAAATTGGCTGCGAATCAAGCAAGCCAAATGGAGCCGTGTGAAGAAATATCAGAGGCATTGCAGTACGTAAAAGAGAACGAAAAGTAAGCAACCCAACCAAGGGCTCCAGCGGATTTGCTCCACGCTGCGCGTTCCGCAAACGCGCTGAGCCCAAACGTTAGATGCTAGCAGGATTGTCCATCGTGACCCCAGTCATCGTTATTGCAGTTATCTCGTTGGTGCTGTCCGTGATCTCCACCGGAATAGCGGTTGCGAGCTTTCGACGTTTCAGTCCCATGACTACGCAGCTCGCCTGCAACTGGAAGATGAAAAAATCCAAGGTGGCAGTGGTCCCGAGGCCTTCCATTACTCCGCTGTGCTAGCTAACGTAGGTATAAAACCTGTAGAGGTCCGTGCCATATACATCGATTATGGTGGTGAATCGGATGGAGCCTATTATAAGTTCCATATCGAAGGGTTGTTTCATCTTCCACCAAACGGCAAGCGAAGTATTCAATTCTCTGTATCCAGGCACGACTACGAGAGTGCACTTAGCAAGTTCAACTTGGATCAGTGCGTTTTTCGCCTGCGGGTGTGCTTTGTAAATGCTACTGGAGGTCACGTGGAGGCAACGCGCAACCTTATGGGTCTGGGTCCCGGAAAGACCACCGCATACGCACAGCGCGGGGATGCGCTCGCGTGAGCTGGCATCTAACGTGTCAATCCAGCGGACGCCGTACCGGCGCCGCTGATTTCCAGCGTTATGCGCCATGAGAATCCTGCTTACTATTCTTTCGTTGTTGTTTTCCCTGGTCGCTGGAGCACAGAACATGACGACGCCAAAGGCTGAGTGCGAAAACCTTATGAACGCAGCCCTCCCATTTGCAGAGCAAATGCTTCAGAAGCACGGCGAGTTCTTTCCTTACGGTGCCGCACTCAAAGCAAACGGCGAAATTGCGAGCGTGGCAGGCTACGATGGCCGCGAGCACCCGCCATCCAACGACATCATTCGCCTGCTCAAGGAAGGGTTTGTTAAGGGAGCAAACTCAGGAGAGTACAAAGCTGACCTCGGTCGTCAATAGCGGATACCAAAATATTAAGCGACTAACCGCTCTTTGAAATATTGTTGTTCATAGGCTGCAGGCGAAAGATACCCCAGCCTCCTTTGTTTCCGTTTCCGGTTGTAGAAGACTTCGATGTATGTCGTGATCTCCCGCATTGCTTCCTGTCTGGTTGCATATCGACGGTGATGCACGAGTTCGTTTTTTAAAACACCCCAGAAGCTTTCAATCGGCGCGTTATCGAAGCAGTTGCCTCGACGGCTCATTGAGGTTCGCATCTTGAATTGATCAAGAAGTTTGCGAAACTCCCTTGCGCAGTACTGGCTGCCGCGATCTGAATGATGGATCAAACCAGCAGCAGGCCTCTTGGCCGCAACCGCGCGAAATAACGATTGGGAGACGAGATTCTTCGTCATTCGCTCTCCCATGGCGTAGCCCACGACTTCTCCGGTATAGAGATCCTTATGACCGGCGAGATACAGCCAACCTTCGGCTGTGGGGATATATGTTATGTCGGTCACCCAGACCTGATTCGGAGCGTCCGTGGTAAAATCCTGATCCAGCAGGTTCTCTGCAACCGGTAACTTGTGGTTCGAGTTTGTGGTTGCCTTGAACTTCTTGATCTGCTTGCAGCGCAGGCCCAGTTTTCTGCGAATTCGCTTGATCCGGTGAACACCGACATGAACGTCGTGATCAGCAAGCTCTTCTTGTAGGCGCTCTGGGCCGTAGGTTTCTTCTGTTCTTTTATGAGCCGCAATGATTTCGAGTTCGAGCCGTTTTTCTTCTTTTTGCCGGGGAGAGTTTGGCCGTTTCAACCAGGCGTAATAGCCGCTCGTAGAAACCTCCAGAACCCGGCATAGTAGAGGAACCGGATAATTCGATCGAAACTGTTTTATCAGCGCGTACCGGGCAGCGACTCCGTGGCAAAGTACGCGGCGGCTTTTTTTAAGATATCTCGCTCCTGTTTGACCTGAGATAACTCTCGTTTGACGCGAGCGAGCTCTTGTTCAACCTCGGTCAAAGGGCGCTGCTGACTGCCGATATCGCCAAGCTTCCCGGCCTTGTGAGCTCTGACCCAGCTTTCAAGGGTGGATTTTGGTAAGGAGAGTTGCCGTGCCGCTTCATATGCAGTCAGTCCCCCCTCTATCACCATTTTCACGGCTTCGTTGCGAAACTCTTTCGAATAACGACCGTTTGATCTTTTTGCCATTGTGACACCTCCGTTCGGGAAAGATTGTAAACTTTGGTGTCCGATATTTTCAACCTAGCTCAAGCCACTGCTTTGGTTTACGACGTGAGGGTCGTCTTGCCTTCAACAGGCAAGAAGTCTGACGCCATCGCCGTGTCTCTCAATCACCGTGACAATTATTCGGTGACTGTCTTCTTCCCGTATCAGTTGTCTAATGGCCAACTGTCTTTGGGTGATGTTTTCGCACAGAAGGGAGAGGCAGATGTTTTCTCTTCCCGATAAGCGCATAACCAGCCGTTCCAGCGGACCAGCAAAAGCTACGCTTTTACCGTCCGCTGAACTCCAACGTTAAGCCTCTAAATTAAAAAATGACAGAAATCGACTATAGTCAATACAATTTACAAGAACTGTATGAAGCTCGGTTCAACGTAAATATGCAAAAATATCCCCGTAATGCGGAATTGATTGAGCATTGGATCAAAGTACGTGAAGGAGAAATTCCCCCCGAACCCCCAGAGCCGGAACGGATTATTGACTCCATTCCTGAATTAGAAGATACAACTGATCCAATTCAAAAAAAGCCAGCAGCACCTGAATATATTCAATATAGTAACTCCACCAAAACGTTCACCTCCCCAAGAGGTCGAATTGGGCGGTCGACATACTGGATGGGCAACTTTGCATTGGCTTTTATGACGCTTGCAGGAAAGCGCCTAATTATGCCTGTAAACGTTAAGCTCTACCTTGGTGTTAGTGTGGCATTGATTATCCCAGCACTTATGTTGGCCATCAAGCGTTCCCACGACAGAAATAAATCAGGTTGGTTTACTATACTGTTTTTTGTTCCTATCGTTTCATTCTGGCCAATGGTTGAATTAGGTTTTTTAAAAGGAACAACTGGCACGAATAAATATGGTAACGACCCATTATCGCGCGGGAAAAGGCTTAACACCAGAATCAACGCGGACGGAAATTAACTGCGCAAATATTCGTAAACTTCGGTGGTAAACGCAACTTCGCGTCGCCGCCGGTTATTCAAAACCGTTAACTTAAAGAAAAAAATGAAATCAGAATTTAGTCATCACTTTAGCCATGATTGGGTAACGCAATACGAAAGAATGCACAGGTGGTCAAAAAGAGCCCTTCTTGCACTCAAAAAGAATGAATTATCTGAAGAAGACCTTGATGACATTTACGCATTTTTTATAGCTGCATTCAGTATTAGAGATTGGGTTAAAAACTCATCGGAAATTCAAATACAAGACTTTGATCAGAATCTACATTCTTTTAAGTTTTGGGGGCTATGCCGTGATATGGCAAATGGTCTTAAACATTTTGAACTTAATAGTCCAAGTTATGATCCAAATTTCACAATTTGGTGCGCCAACACCAGTGGTAACTCAAAAATTGTTAAAGAGTATTGGTATATTCTTGCAGGAAACAAATTACACTCAATGCAGAACGTTGTTGAATCCACCACAGATTTCTTAACAAAACTACTAAAACCCTATAAAGATAGTAATCCTATAATCCCAAAATTAAGAAGAGAAAATAGAAGTTAACCAATCGTTTAACACCGTTCGCTTTGCTCACTCGGACGGCGTGAACGCCGCCGGTTAACTCAACGTTATATGGAGAAAAATTGAAAAAGCTAAAATTAATAAATGAGTCTAATCAAAAATATAGGTACCAACTTCAAAATGGCAAGCGCATAACAATAGACGTTTCAGATGATTCCCATATTTTGATCACTGACGAAAATAATGATGAAATTGGAAAGTTTGAACTGTCTTATAAAGACAATGGAATGCATTACAGCCAAGACAATTACTACATCACTTGGATGTATCTCGACTTAAAAAACAGCGAATACACTCACCAAGGAATTGGTAGGCAAGCACTAATTCTTTTCAAGGAAAACTATGGGTTACCAATCACTGCCGCCAGTAACGACGGCATAAGAAGAGATGACGGAAGCCACCTCACTGGAGATGCTCCTGGTTTTGTTGGAAAGATGCGTGAAGAAGGAATAATAGACTAAAATCCATATAACACTTATCAGGCCCCCGGCCGTCAAGGGTAAAGAATAGCGTTAACGCAAAAGATTCACCTTTTCGTTCTTTGACAAGCGACTGATCTACTAAGCAGCCATCCGGTTTCTGACTTGGGCTTTTGAACGGGCTGCAGTGACGATCCTGCTCCCAAACACTTATCGAGGCTCTTTACACAGGGCCCGGATCTTTGGTTGCATCCTATTGCCCTGTCACCTGGAAACACGTACGGACCCTGGTGCCGTTCCAGTCAAAAAGGCGGGCTTCATCTGTTGTGCTGATGATCCCAGTTAGTTACGGAATCGGGTCAGGGGCTTCAGCCGGCGCGGGCCTGCACTAGTATCAAACGCATTAACCGGAGGAGACGGAGCTAGGCGAAATTCGCAAGAGATCTACTAACCTGAAACGCATCACCGCCACCGGTTATGCAAAGCCGTTAAAAATCCATGGCGCGCAGTTCAGTTCTATGTAACTTAAACAAATGTAAATTATTAAGAGGGGAAAATATTTTGTATTCGTATAAGCACTTTACTATAACGGTTATTGTACTACTTACCATTGTACTATCTGGCTGTTCAGTACACTCAAACAACTTTGAATTTCCAACATGCGAAGGCCAATCCTGCGGCATAACCGCAATAACAAAAATATTGCCCCCTCATTCTGAGAATGGGCAATATACTATCGATCTTGATCAATTCAGCTTTATCCTTCCATCACCACCATTACGGATTTACAGGCTCTTGGATGGAGATATTTATGTTTATTTTGAAAAAGGCTCTTCATTAAGTTTTAGCTTGGACACTCAAAAATCTCTCGCAGAAGACACACCGTGGCCCGCCATAAGCAATTACTCCGTTGCCGACTCCGCTGAATTTATTTTCACAAAAACGGGAAACGACCTAGCTAACGTAACGGACAAAAATGACCTCTGGATCATGAAAAGAGCCTTGTTTTTAAAAGGTGAGCTTTTGCCCCCTCATGGCGAAATTTCATATTCAAGCAAAGCGGACTTTTCATTGTATTACTGGAACGACACGAGCATGAGAAACGTTTGTTTTGCATACGTATTCAGTAAAAGCATACGTGATAAATACATCAGAATATCGTCAAACAATATGTCATATGCTGCCTTTCAAAGCATTGTAGCGTCTATAAAAACAACAGATCATTTCAGGATTCGGAGGGGCGATAAATGAATGAGCTAACAGAAAGTGAACAAAAAAACTTAAGAATAGTCCTTGTCCATATTTTTGGGAGCGAGGCGGCCGGCTGGCCAATGAATAAAAATACACTTAGAGCAACAGGTGAAATGCTTGAAGGTTCTAGAAGATGCTCCGATGCCATGGATTATGTCCCACGCCCAGCGGGATATACGTCTGGAGTTTCATATTTAAGAAAGCAGCTCGAAGATTTAGCACGGCGAGCAAGACGCCATGATCAAGTATACGAAGCATGTAAAAGAGGGGCTAAAATTCGATGGAAATCAACTATATACAATGCAGCAAATGGACTTTATTACTAATTTTTAGAACATTAACGGGAAATTTTTAATCGGGTAGCCGGGAGGACATAGCCCACGGACCGTTGCGGTTCTGGCCATTAGGCGTGCATTGCGCCGTCGGCCGGCTGGTTAGATGCTGGATGCTTCATTGGAGAGACGACGTTCGCGTACGAACCCTTTAAAAAAGGGCGTTCTGTGCTTACTATTTGTCGCCCGCCTGGGACAAATAGTAAGGCGTCGTGCGGGGCGCAACACCGCGACCTTGCTTGTTTCATTTCAATCATAAAAGACAACACCGCCGGGTCCCGGCCCGGCAGCCGGATTCATTTTTTCCAGCGATGAAAAAACGAATCAAAAAAATCTTTTAAGATCAAGGTAACTGACGATAGCTGTGTTGGGCTACGGTTAAAGATTGCCAGGTGCAATTAACCGGCAGCCCACGCTGCTGTCGCAGCTAATGGGCAGAATCGAATTGAAGTGAATGCAGGAAAATGCCAGCGGCATTTTTGCGGTTCTGGCCATCAGGCGCGCATTGCGCCGTCGGCCGGCGGGTTAAATGCTGGGATGTTTCCTTGGAGAACCGACGCCCGAATCCGGACCCTTTAAAGAAGGGCGTTTTGTGCTTACTATTTGTCGCCCGCCTGGAACAAATAGTAAGGCGTCATGCGGGGCGCAACACCGCGACCTTGCTTGTTTCATTTCAATCATAAAAGACAACACCGCCGGGTCCCGGCCCGGCAGCCGGATTCATTTTTTCCAGCGATGAAAAAACGAATCAAAAAAATCTTTTAAGATCAAGGTAACTGACGATAGCTGTGTTGGGTTACGGTTAAAGGTTGCTGGGTGCAATTAACCGGCAGCCCACGCTGCTGTCGCAGCTAATGGGCAAGGGCGTCAGTTGGTGCGAAATGCTGTGGGATTATCGGTATTCGTTTTTAAATCCATTATCCATCAATAATGCGGTTCTGGCCATCAGGCACGCATTGCGCCGTCGGCCGGCTGGTTAGAGGCTGGATATTCCCTTGGAGAACCGACGCCCGAGTACGGACCCTTTAAAAAAGGGCGTTTTGTGCTTACTATTTGTCGCCCGCCTGGGACAAATAGTAAGGCGTCGTGCGGGGCGCAACACCGCGACCTTGCTTGTTTCATTTATATACTGTTTCTGTTCGTCGGCTCACAGCTTTGCACTCGGGCTTCCTCCAGACCTCTCCTCACGGAGACGCCCGTGCCGGGCGTACACCAGACAATCAACCGCATGGAACAAGGCTAGAAGAAATTCGCAATGATTCTGGTAAATTGAAACGTATGACCGCCACCGGTTATCAAGAACCTTTGAGCACCAAAGGAAATATCATCATGAACAACCACTATCGGAAACCGGTACTCCGTATTGTCACGTTTTTCCTCCTATACCTCTTTTTTTCCGCCGTGCTTCAGGCCTGGGCACAGACAGATGAAGGGACAGAGCCACGATGGAAGCGTCTCAAACAGATTTGGGAAACACAACGGGAAAATAAGGAATCCGTAGTTAGCGAGGAATCATTGGGCGCAATGACGGCGAACATTCGCGATGGTGTGTTCGGTGGGCGCGAAATGTTGGTATATGTTCCCCGTTCCTTACCGGTAGCGGGACGGCGCTCATTGCTGGTGGCACTGCATGGCGGTGGCGGCAATGCGCGTTTCATGCTGGATCACCTGAAAATTGATGGGGTAGCAGAGAAGAACGGCTTCATTGTCGCCTATCTCAACGGCTCAGCGGCAACCCGCATCGGCGGCAATAGATTAAAGGCCTGGAACGCTGGTGGTGGCTGCTGTGGTGAGCCTTATAGTGACAAGGTGAATGATGTCAGCTACATCACAGGTGCCGTACGATATTTGCAGCAGAAATATGGTGTTTCACCAGAGCGCACTTTTGGTGTTGGCCACTCCAACGGTGCCATGATGATGCAAACCATGTCTTGCATTACCGATTTATTCAAGAAGGTTGCCACGCTGGCTGGTACGCTGATGGCCGAAGTGTCCTCCTGTCCAGCGGCAGTAAACCATACGATTTACAATTACCACGGCGCATTGGACGTAAACGTACCGATAGTCGGAGGCTTCGGATCCAAGGGCGTAACCAATATCAATTTCACCTCTCAGGCCAAGGCCAAGGCGCTTTTTGAAAGCGCAGGTGGCCGTTATCTTCTACACGTGCTTCCTGGCGCCGACCACTCCATAGAGCATCTGAGCCTGTCATCACAGAAACAGGATGGCCTCACCATAGGTGAACGTCTGGCACGCGACCTTGGCCTGGTACCAGTAAATTGAGCGGGATATTGTTCCTTGCAGATTCATGCTTGCTTCTGTTGGTCGAAGAGCTCTCACAACACTTATCACGACTCTGTCACTGCACAACCGCAGCATTTACCAAGGTATCGTGAATCCGTGGGACTTCGTCATGGTGTGCTGACTTGCCCGGATACCCGGCCTTATATACTGTTTCTGTTCGTCGGCTCACAGTTTTGCACTCGGGCTTCCTCCAGACCTCTCCTCACGGAGACGCCCTTGCCGTCGGCTAGTACTTTAATGACATCACACATGTGTGATGCTAGGATTCTACGTACAGGGGACTTTCACCCCATAAGATCACGCCCATGCCGGGCGTATCGGGTAGCCGGAGGTTTTGCTCCCCCAGCCCCCACACCACCCGGCATGCGGGTCCGCACCGGGCGGTTCGATGAAACTACCGGGCCGTAGCCGGGTAATGTCGCTTCACCCACAGGTCTTTGACAGAAACTAAACCCTGATCCTTCAGCCATTGGTTGGTCATGCCGGAATGTGCCGCCAGCCGGCGGGACATAGCCCACGGACCGTTGCGGTTCAGACCGGCCCGAATAGCGGTAAACCGTTCGGTTCCAAGAGCAAGCAGCTTCCGAACCTTGGTCCGGCACCAGCGCCATTGTTTCCAGTAGCACAACCGTACTCGCCGACGAATCCAGCCGTCGACCTCCGGGATATCGTGGTAAGCCTCGGCGATGCCGAAGTACCCCATCCAGCCCCGGATATAGGTGGACAGCTTGGCGAGACGATAGTCCATGGCAACGAACCAGCTGCGTCCGGTGTAGCGTTTGACGCGACGACGAAATTCCTTGTACGCCTTGTCACTCCAGACAATTTTGGATCCCTTGAAGGCAAAACCAAGAAAGCTGATGGCATCGCTGTGAGCGACTTTGCTCTTGGCTTCGTTGACCGTCAGCTTGAGACGGGAGCTCAGATACCTTCTGATACTCCCCATGACCCGCTGCCCGGCCCGCTGACTTTTCACCAGAATGATGAAGTCATCGGCGTAACGGACAAAACGGTGACCACGCTTCTCAAGCTCTTTGTCCAGATTGTCGAGAAGGATATTGGCCAGCAGCGGAGACAGCGGACCACCTTGGGGAACTCCCCTTCGTGTCGCTGCTCTTCTGCCATCACTCTCGACCCCGGCACGCAGGTAGCTGCCAATCAGGGCGAAAACCCGCTTGTCGTGAATCTTTCTTCCCACCATGGTCATGAGCAGGTCATGGTTGACCGTATCAAAGAAGGAGGAAAGATCGACATCCACGGCAATGCGGTACCCTTGACGCAGAGACCTTTGCACCTGCCGCACGGCCTGATGGGCCGAGCGACCGGGGCGGAAACCGAAGCTCGATTCCGAAAATTCAGGATCGAAGATCGGCGTCAGAACCTGGGCCATGGCTTGCTGGATCAGCCGGTCAAGAACGGTGGGAATCCCCAGCGGACGGGTTCCGCCCGTTGGTTTCGGGATCTCCACCCGCAGAACCGGCTTGGGTTGATAAGTTCCTGCCATAAGCGATGCTCGGATATTTGACCACAGAGGCCGGAACCGGTCCGGAAACGTCTCGATGGTGGTCCCATCGACACCGGGAGCGCCCTTGTTGCTGCGCACCCGTTTCCAGGCCGATTGCAGATTCTCAGAGGAGAACATCCGTTCCAGAAGGTGTTGCTCGAAAGGAAGTTGATCCACAACGCGCTGCCCGGGCATTCCCCCGGTCGGGTTCGATATGTCGGACAAGCTCATGGGACTCCGTTTTCTTTCATCGTTCGGCCCTTCGGTGGGGTAAGGCGTCCGGGGTTCCCCCGGCTTGTTTCCAGTTGCCGGACCGCTTGGCGGCAACGTCCTGCACCTACTATGGCCTCTGCTGACTCCTGCCTCATCACGGCAGCCGTTACCAGATGTCGCGCCGGAACAAAAGAAACCGGCAAGCGAGACAGGTCTCCCCGGATAAGAACGTGATCTGTCACTGTACAACCGCAGCATTTACCAAGGTATCGTGAATCCGTGGGACTTCGTCATGGTGTGCTGACTTGCCCGGATACCCGGCCTTATATACTGTTTCTGTCCGTCGGCTCACAGCTTTGCACTCGGGCTTCCTCCAGACCTCTCCTCACGGAGACGCCCTTGCCGTCGGCTAGTACTTTAATGACATCACACACATGTGATGCTAGGATTCTACGTACAGGGGACTTTCACCCCATAAGATCACGCCCATGACGGGCGTACACACAAGGCGCTGCTGTCGGACAAATTTTCCGCAGCGCTCCAAATTTGCCGCAGAGCGCGACGTTATGCATACAAAGGGATAGATAGATGGGAATACTTTGGACTGTTTATCCGATAACTGAAGAAATGAAGGAATACTTGGAATCCGAAGGCGTAGAGTATCCTGAGGTGTCGTCAACGTTCCCAAATGATGCGCAAATTAAACAGGCATTAAATGAGCTTGAGGGGGTTAATATAGAAATATCAAGCTCAGACCCAAGTAAGGGCTGGGGTGCATTCATTTCATCTACAAGCGCACCGGAACAAATTTGGGCTAATTTACAAGTTGATATTCTAGAAGATGATAAGTCACTTAGAAGTATTTGGTTTGAAAAAGGTGATGAGAACTTAATAATTGCTTTCCTAAAGAAATTAAGTAAAACATGTGGGCCACAATCCTTAATGGCTGATGCCGGTGGTCCTCCACAGGTAATCAATGCATAACAAGGCGCTCGTTCGGATGCAAACTACGCTGCGCTTCGTTTGCACCGCACAGCTTGGTCGTTAGCGCTATGGAAGAATTCGAAATAACAACTGACACGTCAACTATTGCGATCTTCGATTTAGAAGCTCTAAGGCATCGAATTGATTCAGATGGAGACTGGTGGACTTATGAAGGCTTTCCAGAATTAAAAGAAGAATTAGGGAACAATAATTTAGTCCTAATAAACACCGGAGATGATGGAACGTTTTCTGTAAAAGTAGATAAAATTAATAATCAATCTAGTTATGTTCCACTTAATTGTCCTGCTGGTCGTATATATATTGTTTGCGGCGAAGAAATACCAGGTGAAGGGTTAGTGCCGGAACTATTGCGCGGTGGAAGAATAATCGAAACTGGTTCAAAGAAGGTTAATATTGGTTATGCACAAGAAGGTAGATGCATTGCAATTGAAGTTAAGCGCTAATCGGGTAGCCGGGGGTTTTGCTCCCCCAGCCCCCACACCACCCGGCATGCGGGTCGCTACCCAAGCGGTTCGATGAAACTACCGGGCCGTAGCCGGGTCATGTCGCTTCACCCACAGGTCTTTGACAGAAACTAAACCCTGATCCTTCAGCCATTGGTTGGTCATGCCGGAATGTGCCGCCAGTCTGCGGGACATGGCCCATGGACCGTTGCGGGTCAGACCGGCCCGAATGGCGGTGTACCGTTCGGTGCCAAGAGCAAGCAGCTTCCGAACCTTGGTCCGGCACCAGCGCCATTGTTTCCAGTAGCAGAGTCGTACCCGTCGACGAATCCAGCCATCGACCTCCGGGATATTGTGGTAAAGCATTTTTACGGTTCTGGCCATCAGGCGCGCATTGCGCCGTCGGCCGGCTGGTTAAATGCTGGGATGTTTCCTTGGAGAGACGAAGCCCGAGTGCGGACCCTTTAAAGAAGGGCGTTTTGTGCTTACTATTTGTCGCCCGCCTGGAACAAATAGTAAGGCGTCATGCGGGGCGCAACACCGCGACCTTGCTTGTTTCATTTCAATTATAAAAGACAACACCGCCGGGTCCCGGCCCGGCAGCCGGATTCATTTTTTCCAGCGATGAAAAAACGAATCAAAAAAATCTTTGAAGGTCAAACACACTGACGATAGCTGTGTTGAGCTACGGTTAAAGATTGCCAGGTGCAATTAACCGGCAGCCCACGCTGCTGTCGCAGCTAATGGGCAAGGGCGTCAGTTGGTGCGAAATGCCGTGGGATGATCGGTATTCGTTTTTAAACCCATTATCCATCAATAATGCGGTTCTGGCCATTAGGCGCGCATTGCGCCGTCGGCCGGCTGGTTAGATGCTGGATATTCCCTTGGAGAACCGATGCCCGAGTACGGACCCTTTAAAAAAGGGCGTTTTGTGCTTACTATTTGTCGCCCGCTTGGGACAAATAGTAAGGCGTCGTGCGGGGCGCAACACCGCGACCTTGCTTGTTTCATTTCAATCATAAAAAACAACACCACCGGATCCCGACCCGGCAGCCGGATTCATTTTCTCCAGCGATGAAAAAACGAAGCAAAAAAATCTTTGAAGGTCAAACACACTGACGATAATTGATTCGGTCTACGCTTTATTGAAACGAAAAAATCGATCAGAGGGGAAATATGAACGCTACTTTTAATTGCCTTCCTCTCCGGGAGGTTTTCCTACACTCTCGTTAGACATCAAGGACTGATCTATGCGCGGTAAATGTCTCTGCGGCCAAATCGAATTCGAGATCATTGGCACGGTTCCAAAACTGTACCAATGCCATTGCTCCCTTTGCCGAAGGCAAAGCGGGTCGTCGTCAAACACGGCGACCATTGTGGGAAATGAATATTTCCATTGGCTTGCTGGACAGGAGTATATTTCTTCTTGGGTTAAGGCTACAGGGTTTCGTTCCGACTTTTGTTCCAAGTGCGGCTCCCCTGTACCAAACCCTCTTCGAGCCACTCCCTATTTCTGGGTTCCTGCCGGCCTGCTTGATGGTGAATTCAAGACAGAAATTGCAGCTCATCTATGCGTCGGATCAAAGGCATCGTGGGACATCATTTCGTCGAAAGGAGCTCAATATGAATCAATACCAGAAGATCTATCACTATTCATTGAGTATCTGCACTCCAACGCCGATGCCTAACCCTGCGTTCGGGGCGACCCGCGCAGGAGCTTCAACTTCACGTTAGGCCTCAGAAGCAGCAAGCAGAAAAGCGCTCGTAAAATCATACTCTGGTGAAATCCTGAATCAGGACATGGAACGGCTGAAAAAACAGCCCTAATTTTAAAATTCAATCTCGAACTGTAGAAAAACTGGAAATTTGGATTTTTCTACAGACTTGTTGAGTGACATATAATGAATTCAATACAGAAGTATAGTGAATTGGATATCTATCTAAAAGATACCAACCATTTTGACGTAAAAATAATTGATGGCAACTCAAGTTTGAGAAGTTTTATTTCAGGAATGCTCTCATACTATCCTTGGTGGTTGTCAGCTCTGTATAGAATCAGAGGGATTATCGTTAGCCTTCTTGGATTAAAAAAGCATGAAACCCCAGATTTTTTGCCAAAAATAAAGCCAGAAAATCTTGCCTTTGAATCAGGGAAAAATGCGTCTTTTTTTATAGTCCAATGTGCCAAGGAAGACATCTATTGGGTTGCTGAAACACCAGACGACAAACATTTAAAGGCATACTTTGGTGTTGTAGCTGAAAAACTGGATAAAAATCTTACAAGATTTCATGTTTTTACATCAGTCAAGTATATACACTGGACTGGACCCGTGTACTTCAATTTGATTCGTCCTTTTCATCACTTTGTTGTATCGAGGATAATGAAAGCTGGAATTGATCAATAACGACGGGCTTCATCTGTTGAACCGGTGATCCACTATCTACCAAGGAGTCCTGCACGAGTATCAAGCGCATCAACCGGAAGGAATGGAGCCAGGCTAAATTTGCAAGAGTTCAACTAATTTGAAACGCATGACCATCACTGGTTATGCAGAACCATTAGCCACCGGGAAAATAACTATGGATAATTTACTTCTGAATTTATTGTCTGAGCTTGAGCAATTTGGCCTATCAAATGATCAATTAACCAGCACCCGTTCGAAACGAATGTTAAATATCACTCGTGACACTGGTGAGTTCTTATCGGTTCTCGTTCGTGCTACAAATTCTCAGCGGGTATTAGAAATAGGAACATCAAATAGTTATTCTACTCTTTGGCTTGCAGATGCCTGCTCCGCCATTGGTGGAAGAGTCAACACTGTCGAGCTCTCTGAGCACAAATTCAATCTGGCCGCACAAAATTTCCAACGCAGCAATCTATCTTCAGTAATTGAACAGGTTCACGGTGACGCCGGCGATCTCCTTTCCGAAGCAAAAAATTGCAGCTATGACTTCATTTTTCTCGATTCTGAAAGACCAGAATATCCAGGCTGGTGGCCCGATTTAAAACGAGTCATTCGGCCGGGCGGGTTACTTGTTGTTGACAATGCCATCTCACACTCAGATGAAATGACACCATTTATTGCACTTGTAGAATCAGACCCAGACTTCACAACAAGTTTAGTCCCTGTTGGCAAGGGAGAATATCTTGCTACACGTTCAACGCGCTAAAAGCAACTACACAGCAAGCCGGTTTCGGATTTGGCCAGAGGTGGCCTCAGTTGGCTGGACAGGACAACGGATGTATACTTATGCCGAGCAAAGAGTTGTAAACTTCGGTGCGAACCATAAGAGGTACATCGCCACCGAGTATTCGGCCGGGCGGAAGGAGAAATGAACGGTGGTCGAGACGTTTCATATAACGAGTGGCGACATAGCCGGAGGGAGTCTTGAAAAATCCGGGCTGCCCGGTGAAGTATTCGTCTGGCACGACATCCTTTATGATGGTCCCCGGTGTCCTGGTTGGCCCGACGAAAAGACCTTCAATGCCCGGGCGGTTTTTCTAGAAGAAACCACCGCAGGCGGTTTGGACAGACAGCGCGTGCTAGAAACACTTGGCAATCAGTACCACAAGTTGGCACAAGCAGCGAAGAACAAACATATCGTCCTGTGGTTTGACGCGTGTTTGTTTGATCAGTCCATGCTTGCCCATATCCTTACATGCCTGAAGCTCCAAGGTGCTCGAAAAGTGGAGTTTCTCTGTGTTGACGCATTCCCTGGCATCGAGCCATTCCACGGACTCGGTCAGTTACAGCCCGCGCAACTGGCTTCTTTGTATGGCAAGCGTCGCCTTGTCACCGAAACTCAGTTCCAATTCGCCGTTCGGGTCGACGAGGCCTTCGCTACCCAGGACTCGACCGCGTTGACGGAACTCTCCAAGACAACCAACGCTCCATTGCCTTGGATTCCTGCCGCCGTCGCCCGTTGGCTGCAGGAACGTCCTGGTCCTGTCTCTGGGTTGGGGAGGCTTGAAGAACTCGCACTGACAGCAATTCAAGCCGGATGCGAAACGCCAAGCAAAATCTTCACTTCCGTAGCTGCTGCCGACACCCCGCCCCAGTTTTGGGGAGATATAACTCTTTGGGCAAAGATCAATGCGCTCGCGGCACATGAGCCTCCATTGGTGAGGATCGATGGCCCGAAGGACCGGTTGCCTCAATGGGAAAGTACGGTTCCTCTAAATGCCTTTACAATTAAAGCATTGTCGACCCAGGGCTTTGAGTAGAACGCGCAGATCATTGTCAATCTGCATGATGGCACGTGTCTCGTCGAGAATAAATTGAGGATAATAAATGCCTGCTCAAGATAAAATCATGAAAAATGTCCTCCTTGTTGGGGCAAGCAGAGGTGGAGTCGCTTCCATAAAAATCGCAGCGCCATACCGAGAACAGTTGTATCGTTGGTGTCGTGGCTGTCTCAGTTCCTATTGAATATGAAGGAACTGTCTTTTACAGCAAAGAGGAATTGAGCAGTATTAAAATTCCTAAGCTTTTGATTAATTCGGAACGTGATGATGGGGCAAACGACACACGAAAAATGTTCAAACTATTTGAAACTCCCAAAGACCTGCTATTCTACCCAGGAGATGCCCACGGCACAGAGCTTTTTGAGCAAAAAGATACAGGATTTCACAAGGGCTGCGTTTGGAACAGCACGCGATTAATTCAATGAGAACCAGGAGCAATCTATGAATTTTGGCATTCTTGTCTTTGATCAGGTCGAGGAACTTGATTTTGTGGGCCCGTGGGAAATGCTTACCATGTGGAAAAAAAATGCCAACGGCCCGGAAAACTGCATTATTGTCAGTGAAACACAAGAACCAGTCCTATGTGCAAAAGGGTTGTCGATCAATCCTCATGCATCGTTTGCTTCTTGTCCTGCTCTTGACTATTTACTCGTTCCGGGAGGGCAAGGAACACGCACGGAAGTGAACAACCCGGTACTCGTTGATTTTGTTACCAAACAAGCAAAGCATTGCAAGGCGGTACTATCGGTGTGCACCGGTTCTTTTGTGCTGCATGCAGCCGGCCTTTTGTCTGGCAAAAAAGCAACAACTCACTGGGGGTCTTTAGATCGGCTACGAGCGCTTGGTGACGTAACGGTTGTTGAACAACGCTACGTTCAAGACGGAAACATATGGTCTTCCGCCGGGATTTCCTCTGGCACCGATTTAATGCTCGCATTTATCGCAAGTGTCGCCGGAGAAACCGCCGCAGGAAAAGTACAGTTTGCCGCAGAATATTATCCCTCTTCGGCCAGGTACGGCGGCTTTGAGAACCATGAGCAAGCACCTGCATATATAAAAAACTGACCATCAAATCGGTAGGAAAGCATCTGTGTACAAGAGTCTGGAATTGCGATGTTTGCTAAAGAGCCTAAGATCAAGTGCAAATGTCTCTGACAAAACATGAAAAGAAACCCGGCATATGAATCCTGAACTGATCAGAACAATTGTCACCGTCATCCTGTCCTTTATCCCCTTTGTCCTGGTGGGAGGGTGGCTTATTTACCGCCAGTCAAAGTCAGGATCGTCCCTGATTAGACACCGCAGGGGTGTTCAAAGAAGAATCAAGGTCGGCGACACAATCTACAGTGTGAAACAAAAATCGCGCATTGTCGCCATTGAAAAGAAAAGCGGCAAAGAGGTTATCGTCACAACCTGTGGCTTTGAAAACGAACAACAGCAATTGGAAGGTGACATCAAGGACCTCCCTGAAGGCGTTAAAGTGCGCTACAAGTTGGACAATGGCATTTTTTCCCCCGCAGAATCGGACTGGCTGGCAGGTGATAATTTTGAATTTTCAGGCGTAACCCAGGTGGAAGAATATGAACAGCAATAGCTCCATTGCAACATAGGAAAAAGAAATGAATATTTCATTGATCCTGGCGCATCCGGACACAGGAAGTCTGAATGCGGCAATAGCCAAACATTGTCTTGACACCCTTAACGCGAACGGCCACTCGGTTTACTTTCACGACCTGTACTCCGAGCATTTCAATGCTATCCTACCCGCTCATGAAATCCCCAGAGCAGCTGAATTACCAGAAGAGCTGAGGCAGCATTGTGCCGAAATTGCCTTTGCCGATGGCATTATTATTGTTCATCCCAACTGGTGGGGGCAGCCTCCTGCTATTTTGAAAGGTTGGGTCGACAGAGTCCTGCGCCCCGGTGTCGCCTATGAATTTGTCAAAGGGCAGGAAGGCACAACAACTCCGGTTGGCTTGTTAAAAGCACAATCAGCCCTGATTTTCAACACATCCAGTTCCGGGACTGACAGTGACTCAGAGGCATCTCAAGATCCTCTGGAAATCATTTGGAAAACTTCTATTTTCAAGCTTTGTGGGGTCACTGATTGTTATCGCAAGATCTTCAATATCGCCAAAAATAGTGATCGGCAATGTCATGACCTGCTTGCTGAAGTTTCGAAAACTGTAAACAGGTATTATCCTGCGCAAGAAGGATGATCAATGATACAAACTGGTTAAAAACCACCGGTCCCCCTCATCTTCTGACCACACAGCAAAAATCGACTCCCAATAACCAGTGAAACTGATATAGTCCCCCTTCACTAAAAATTTCCGATCTTTACAGCAGTAGGATTCTTTATAAAAAATAAGAGGTTATCCGCACAAAAAGACTTGTCTGTCATACCAAAAAGTGGTAATACCTGTCGTTCATTTGGGCTGCGATGCCCTTATTTCAATGACGATTTGTTGTAACTGGATATTTGTGAAGCCTGTCTATTCAATCGCTCCTTCCCGCAAGTCATTACCGTCAATACTTTTTGTAGACCACTTCAAACATCAGATTATTCAGATATAGCCAATATCAGGCAACAAGAGCGACAGGGGCCTGCCACTGGAACCATCCCCCTGGAACAATAAGAGCGGCACTCAACAGGTGCCAACAGTGAATACTTTTATTTAAGTCAAATCGAGGAAAAGGAGTCTTGCTTATGTCTCATGGTACATCCCAGGGGAATCCCGCCGTTGTCGGTCTTGCTGGCTTTGGTATTACTACTCTTTTGCTGCAGTTCCACAATGTCGGTTGGTGCGAAATCGGACCGGTTGTCGCGCTGGCATTTATCTATGGTGGCCTTGCTCAGCTGATCGCCGGTTTTCAGGAATTCAAATGCGGCAACAATTTCGGCTATAGTGCCTTTGTTTCTTACGGAGCCTTCTGGATTGGTCTTGGGATTATTTTCCTGCTTAACCACTTCAACATCTATCGTTCCAGTGGTACCGATCTCGGTTGGTACTTGGTCGGCTTTACCGTTTACACAGCAATCATGTGGATTCCGTCCATGCGCATCAGTGGTGCTATGGGCCTGACCTTTACCCTGCTGCTGATCGGTTTCATCCTGCTTGACCTCGCTCATTTCGGTCACCACGAGTTGACCGTTGTTGCCGGTTATGAACTGATGGTCTGTGCTGCTTCAGCTCTTTACATGATGGCCAGCGCTATTTACGCCCAGATCTTCGGCCGTAACGTTCTGCCATTAGGAAAACCTTGGATCAAGGGTTGATTGTACCGCTGTAAACCAGTAGAATTATAGGAGTTCCCCAACATCCTAGTGGAGGAAGCCTATGAGAAAAAGCCTGGTCGTTCTGTTCTGTCTTGTTGTTGGTTTATTTGCTTACACTGCATTTGCCGACGAAACGGCAACCAAGGAAGAATGCGTCATCAAAAGCCATGAAGCTGCCGCACTGATCAATACACAGGGTGTTGATGCGGCAATCAAGGCAATTTCAGACACAAAAGGCCCGTTTGTCTGGAAAGACTCCTACGTCTTCCTGATGGATCTGAATGGCAAAATGTTGGCTCACCCGTTCCAACCGGAGCTGACCAAGATGGATCATGTGCTGCTTATGACCGATCCGACGGATAAAGCAATGTTTGTCCACTTTGTAAATGTTGCTCGCAAAGTTGGACAAGGCTGGGTTGAATATATGTGGCCAAAACCGGGGAAATCCTCCCCTTCGAAAAAACTGACCTACATCTACAAGGTTCCCGGACATGATCTGCTGGTGGGAGCCGGGCTGTATGTCGGTGGTATGATGTATTAAGTATTTAATCTGAATAAGCAAATAAAAGCCGCGGCTATGGAGTTCATAGGGCGGCTTTTATATTTTTACGCGTTTCAACTGAATTAATCTCCAATATATCTGGCTGCTATCTGGAAGTTCAGAAACATCAAGTAACGTTTCAGATCGGAAATGGCCTGTCCCGATAAGTCAAAATGGCGTAGCCATTTTTGCGATTCAGGCCTTCAGGCGTGATCTTGGCCGCTGGCCGGCTGGTCATTTGCTGGTTGCGTCCTGAGACATAACGACACCTGAATATGGACATATTAAGAGAGCAGTTTTTGATTACTTTTTATTGCTCTGGATAAAAAGTAATTCGCCTGCAGGGGCGAGACCCTGCGAAGTTGGTTGTGACTATTTCAATAAAATCAAAATCTTAAAAGCAAGGTCGTGAGGTCGCGCCGTTATGCTGCGCATAAACGGACAACAAGCAAAGGTGGTAATTGTAACACCTCGGTTTTGTTGTAACTCGCTACTTACTGCTTATCTTATTGATTATTAAAAATTAGAGATCAATTCACCACATTCACCGGCTGCCCACCAACAAAAGCAGCAACATTTTCCGCGATCAACTCAATCAGCCGCTGCCTGGTTTCCAGGCGCCGCCAACCGATATGCGGGGTCATGATAACGTTGCTCATGCTGAACAGCGGGTTATCCAGTGCCGGAGGTTCCGGGTCTTGAACATCAAGACCGGCTCCGGCAATTCGACCACTCTGCAGCGCATCGATCAGATCGGCCTCGTTTATGATCGATCCACGCGCGGTATTGATAATAAAGGCACCCGGCTTACACAACCCCAACTTTTCGCGGTTAATGAGATGATGCGTTTCGCTATTAAGCGGGCAATGGATACTGATAAAATCACTCTGCTTCAGCAACTCATCCACAGAAACTGAGGCAACCCGGCTATCATCCCAATTACGCTGGGTACGACTGGAAACAAGAACATTCATCCCCAGGGCCAGCGCGACCTTCATGACCTCCTGGCCGATAGCGCCACTGCCGCCGATCAGGCCCAGCGTTTTACCACCCACTTCCACATGTGGAACCAGCAGACGCTTGGTAAAATTATCGAAATTTCCATTGCTGATCATTTTCTGCTGCTGGGGCAATGAAGCGCTTAAATTAAGGATAAATGTAATTACCAGGTGGGCAACGGCAGCGGTACTGTAACTGGGGATATTGCACACCGAAATACCCTTGGCGCGAGCAGCAGCAATGGCGATATTGTTGAACCCGGTCCCTGCCTCACAGATCATTTCGACACTGTCCGGAAACTGCTCGATAATTTTCGCGCTGACCGGCATTTCTTTGGTAATAACAATATTTTGCCCAGCCACACGCTCAAGAATGTCAGCTTCAGCGGTGTCAGAGAAGCTACTGCATTCGACAAGGTTCTCAAGGGAGGTGAGTTTCAATTGCTTGTCAAAATCGATCCTGTCTATATTCAGAAATACCGCTTTTTTCATGGCAGTCTTACCTTTCATAAAAAAATTACAAGTTACCGAAATCCCTAGACTGGCAGAATAGCAAAGAATCTTTCTGGTTCAAGCATTTATGCCGAAAATGTAAAATTTCTTCCTCTTTGTGCTCTGTAATCATCAGGAATTCAGATATTTGTCGGATGCCATGACAATAATCCTAACAATTATCATGGTAAACTGATCATGTTTACTTATCGCTCAACAACGAACCAATACATAGAGTCTTTATGAAATTGACCAAGAAGCAAGTCGCCAGTATTGAAAAAGCTCTTCTGTTCTGGACTGATCTGCAGTTGCTCGACCAGGAAACTGCAAATCAGTTGCGTAACAGCTATGAAGTCGTTGGCTTTGACTGGAAACGTCTGGCTAAATATTGTTTCTGGGTTGCCATTATCTGCATTATCACCGCGGTCAGTTCGGTGTTGGCAGATGAGGCGTTGATGCGGTTACTCACGCGACTATTTCATGCTCCCGAAACCGTTAAATGTCTGGTCATGACCGGCATTGCCGCCCTGCTCTATTACACTGGCTGGCGCAGGAGGAAACATCACCCTGAAAAAGTTTTCAGCAGTGAAGCCATATTTTTCCTTGCTGTTGTTGCCACCGCCGGCGCTGTGACGTTTCTGGGGCGGGCAATCGATACCGGGAGTGGTCATTTTTCGTTGCTGATTTTATTGGCAACCATTATTTATGCCGTTCTGGGACTCTGGTTTCCGTCACAGCTGGTCTGGATTTTTGCCCTGCTCTCCCTGGGGAGCTGGATGGGAACTGAGACTGGCTACATTTCCGGATGGGGCGCTTATTATCTCGGGATGAACTTTCCTTTAAGGTTTGTTCTGTTTGGCCTGGTATTGACTGCGGTAAGCGGTCTTTTTACACACTGGCCGAGTCGCTGCAGTTTTGCTAAAACAACCCGTATTATTGCACTGTTGAACCTGTTTATCGCGTTGTGGATCATGTCAATCTTTGGCAATTACGGTGACATGTATGCCTGGCAACAGGCCAGACAGATCGAACTATTCCATTGGTCCGTTTTATTTGGCGCTGCAGCAGTTATTGCCATTTACTTCGGCATTAAAGAGGACGATAGCGTCTCCAGAGGCTTTGGCCTGACCTTCCTGTTCATTAACCTGTACACCCGTTTCTTTGAATATTTCTGGGACTCTACCCATAAAGCGATCTTTTTTAGTCTGTTAGCTGTCAGTTTCTGGTATTTTGGCTCGCGTGCCGAAAAAATATGGAATTTTGGCGACAGACAACAACACCAATCAAACTCTCATAATCGGACGGGTTTATGAAAAATAAGTTGATTTTCAACCTTCTGGCTGTCTGTTGCGGACTATTCATCCTGGCATCACCGGTTACAGCCAATCAGGAGCAGGCGGCGATAGAAGCAGCCGAACACTTCCTGTTTCTGATTGATAATGGCCACTACGCACAAAGTTGGGAAGAAGCGGCTGATTTTTTTAAGCAGCAGGTTCCAAAACAGGAATGGATCAGGCAAATCAGTTCGTTGCGGCCCGCTTTTGGCCGCCCGGTAAAAAGAAAGGTTCAGTTCAAAAATACTGCTCAAAAGCTCAGGGGCGCGCCGGACGGCGACTACCTGATTATTCAATACGCCACGTCCTTCAGTGCCAAACAGCAAGCGATGGAAACTGTCACACCGGTGCTTGAGAAAGATGGCCAGTGGCGGGTCGTTGGCTATTATATCCGTTAGGCACCATATATGCGGATTTTCGCCTCAGCAGCAATTTTCACCGGCAACAGATCAGCTCCTTCATGTTAATGCAGCTAATTCCTGAAAATATGCTTATTCCCTTCTTATCTGCTAAACTTTAAGCCTCTAATCTGAGAACAGGATGCTGCAGGTATTCTGGAATACATAGTGCCTGGCGAAAGGAGATAACCGTTGTCAGAAGATCTCATTCAACAGGTTTCCCCTCTTAGCTTCACCTGGGAAACCAGTGACCCATTTCTATTTTGCGCTCACCATAAAGATCACTATCCTGCCGGCAATGGACTTGGCGGACCACAGGCTTCGTTGTCTGGCAGAAATTTGGGATACGATTTCACCCTGAAAGATGGCTGGCGCATGTACCATGGGTCCCGGATTCCAGGATTTCCGGTCCACCCCCACCGCGGGTTCGAAACCGTGACCATCGTACTTAACGGTTTTGTTGACCACTCCGATTCCCATGGATCTGCCGGTCGTTACGGTGACGGCGATGTCCAGTGGATGACTGCCGGTTCAGGTCTGCAGCATGCGGAGATGTTTCCGCTGCTTCATCAGGATAAAGACAATCCTCTGGAATTATTTCAAGTCTGGCTCAATCTGCCCAAAACCAAAAAGTTTGCAGATCCTTATTATGCGATGTTCTGGGCGGAGGATATCCCTTGTCACCGCAGCAGAGACGATCAAGATAAAGCGATTGAAGTCCGCATTATCGCTGGCCACCTCGGAGCGATTCAAGCTTTGCCTCCAGGACCCGATTCGTGGGCTTCTGATCCTGACAACGGGGTTGCTATCTGGCTCATCAAACTTACCGAGGGAGCCCATTGGACCCTACCGGCAGCAACAACCCCGGTGAATCGATCCCTATATTATTACCGCGGAGCAGGCTTAAAAATTGCCAGCCAAACAATACCATCATTTCATCGCGTACAGCTGCTTGAATCACGGGAAGCCCAACTGGAAAACGGCAGAGAGGACAGTTACCTGCTATTACTGCAAGGTCGTCCGATCGGTGAACCGGTCACACAACATGGCCCTTTTGTAATGAACACGACTGAAGAAATCCAGCAGGCTATTAATGATTATCAGGCAACCCGGTTTGGCGGTTGGCCCTGGCCGGATCAGGAGCAGGTCCATCCCCTTGAAAAAGGGCGCTTTGCCCGCTACGCCAATGGCCATGTAGAAACGAAATAATCGCACAGGTAAATTCGCAAACAAGGAACCAAATCGAATGATATCAAACAAACAGATTTTATACCTCTCCCACGGCGGAGGCCCACTTCCTTTACTTGGAGATTCCGGTCATCTGGAGATGGTTGCCACATTGCAGCAAATTGCCCATGACCTTCCCAGGCCAACTGCCATCCTGTTGGTCAGTGCCCATTGGGAAGCGAATGTGCCTACCATTACTGCTGCTCCGCATCCGGCACTGATCTATGATTACTACGGTTTTCCACCACAAGCTTACGCAATATCCTATCCAGCCCCCGGAGAACCGGAACTTGCCCGAGAGGTTCATCAGCACCTCAGTAAGAATGGCTTCAAACCGGAGCTTCATTATCAGCGTGGCTTCGATCATGGCATGTTCGTGCCGCTGAAAATCATGTATCCAGAAGCGGACATCCCCTGTGTGCAACTGTCATTGATCAAAGGGCTTGATCCTGTGCAACATATCAAAATGGGACAGGTGTTGCAGAATATTGCTTATGACAATCTCCTGATTATTGGCTCGGGCTTTTCCTTTCATAACATGCAGGCCTTCTTTGCTCCTCAGACAGAAGAAACCCTGGCCAGGAACCAGGCCTTCGATGACTGGCTGCAGGAAACCTGCGGCTCAGAAACCCTGTCTTCAAGCGAAAGGCTGGAGCGTCTGTGCCACTGGCAACAGGCCCCCTCGGCACGTTACTGCCACCCGCGCGAAGAACACCTGTTACCGTTGCATATCTGCTGCGGGCTGGCCGATGAACCCTGTTCACAAAGTTTTCAGCTGAATATTATCGGTAAAAAATCGAGCATGTTCCTGTGGTCAAACTGATAGATCCAGAGTGTTAACGCAGATACCATGACATCAATCCGGCCAGGCATCCCGTTATTTCTACTGTATATCTTTGCCATAACAGCTCTGCTCTTTTATGTCTGTTGGAAGACCCGGGAGAAACCGTAAAGCAGCCACCAGGTTTAAGAAAATAAGATGCGATAAAAACTTGGATTGAACTGAACCGTTGTTGTTGGTACAACTGCTTTTTACTAATGGACGACGATATAGCACTGCCACTGTTTCAGCAATATCAACCATTGAATAGGCTTTTTTATAAAAATGTCTCATTTATGGAGATGAGCGTGTGACAAAATCAGCCAGGTCAAGGATATTGATATCAATGGCCTTGTTATTTCTATTTTTCAGCTCGGCGAGTGCCGATAAGATGCCGACCGAACTCGTCCTGCTTACTCAGTATGAATTTCCCCCTTATGTCATCATCAGACAGGACCAGGCTCTGGGAGGTCATTCAATTGCAGTGGTCCAATGTATTACGCAACGACTCGGTATTTCGCTGACTCTTAATGCCTATCCCTGGCCCCGCGCTCAGCAACTGGCACAGGCAGGTATCGGGGACGGCTTCTTTCCGGCCTCACATAACCTGCATCGCGATAGTTACGCCTCCATGTCCGAGCCGATCTCCCCCCAGCGCTGGTATTGGTATCTGCCCGTAAACAGTTCTGCGGACCCGTTCTCACAGCAGTTTCATGACCAGGCCCATGTGGGTGCACGCCTGGGTTCCAATATGTATAATTGGCTCAAAAAGAATCACTATAACCTGACCTATTACACCAGCAACTGGGAAACTCTTGTCACAGCCCTGCTCAATAACCGGGTTGAGGCAATTCTAGCTAACGACGCGACGACCGACCCGATTCTGACTGCATTACAGGTGAACCATGCCTACCGAAAAGAGCTCTGTCTGGATATGCCCCTTGGTGTCTATTTTTCTCACCAGTTTCTCGCCAAATACCCAGAGTTCATGAGTCAGTTCAACGCCCAGATTCCAGCCTGTCAGCACTCCTTTGATGACTTTCAGAACCACAGCTCGCCTCTAAAGTAAAGGCAACCATTTCAGACCATTATTCATTTTACTTGTGTTACACTTGCGCCCAAACCTGACCATGGTGATTATATGTCTCTATTTTTAAGCCTTTGGATCAAATTATTCTTCGTCCTGACCCCGTTTTTCGGCCTCACCATGTTCCTGAGCATGACTGAAGGCTATGAGAATAACAAACGGCGCAAACTGGCGCTGTCCGTTGCCGCAGCAGTCGCTATCAGTTGTATGGTGCTGTTCTTTGTCGGTCGCCAGATTTTTGATGTTTTTGGTATTACCCTTGATGCCTTCAGGATTGGTGCCGGCGTCTTGCTGATGTTGTCAGGCATCAGCCTGGTTAACGGTAAAACCACGACACCGGTCAACGTCAGCAGCGACGATGTTGCCGTTGTCCCCCTGGCCATCCCGATCTTTGTCGGGCCGGCAACCGTCGGGACATTGCTGGTTCTGGGAGCGGAGCTCAAAACCGTCAGCGCCAAAGCCGTCGGTTCCCTGGCGCTACTCAGTGCTGTGGCCTGTATTGCCGTGGTGCTTCTGGCAAGTTCCTTTATTAAGCGCGGCCTGGGTTCCCGCGGTATCATCATCTTAAGTAAACTGACGGGTCTGATTCTTGCCGCATTGTCGGCGCAGATGATTATGTCCGGAGTGCAAGGTTTTTTGCATCTCTGAGGCGATATATCCTGCAATTATTTACGCGTTGCCACCCACTCTCAAGCGGGCGACACTTCATGAGAAGAGAACTATGTTTCCACCGTTTATTCGCAAAGTTATGACTTTGGCAGCATTAACAGCTGCTGTATTTAGTTTCTATAAAGGTGATGACAACGGTTTTGTCTACCTGTGCATGGCCGCTCTGCTGGTTTATTTCGATATTCGCTGCGGTTCTATTCTTCTGGCCTACAGTGCATTTCGCCGCCAGGAGTATAATCTGATGCGCAAGTTGATCACCGGAACCCGGAAACCCCAGTGGTTACGTCCACCAAGCAAAGCCTGCTACTATTTTCTGCGCGGAATTTTACTCACCATTGACGAAAACTATGCTGAGGCCAAAGCCTGCTACCTGCAGGCTGCCAATAAACACCTGCGCCCCAAGCACCTGCAATGCCTGACCTTCTGCGCTCTGACTGATATGTCCCTTCACCTCGGCCAGCTTGATGAGGCAAGACAGTTTCTGGCTCAGGCAAAAAGCTTTCCGAACCAGCCTGAAGTTGAACAGATGTTCAGTGAGCTTGAGAAAAGAATGGCTGAGGCCTCTGCGTGATCAAACACGCGTCAGATCGGTGAGCCACAGTTCCTCACCAGAGGAAAAGACATCAACAGAGGCAGAACCTTAAGAGAAAAATCAAGCGCTTTATCAAAGAACGGGACTGGGAGCAGTTCCACACCCCCCAAAATGTCGCTACTGGGCTGACGCTTGAAGCAGCGGAGAAATTACAGAACCTGAGGGAGGAGATTGGGGATGTCATGCCTTACCTGATTGAGCTGGCGGCCATGTTCGATCTGGATCTCCTTGAATATGCTCACCCAAAAATCACCCTGAATGAACAATAATACCTGGCCAATCTGGTGCGGGGACAGGCCCGAAAGTATACCGAATACGAATAATCTCAGAGTCATTCAGGCATTTCACCAACAAATTCGAAGCGCGGAACCCTCTTTCCGCCAACCTCTTTGTCATCGAAAAACATCGCCAGAGGCCGCACCCACAGGGAATATTCCCCATACAGAGTGCGGTACAGAACCAGCTCTTCTTCTGTCTCAGAATGCCTTACGGTGCCCAGAACCTGATACTCATTGCCCTTAAAGTGGCGATATTTTCCCGGTTTGATCGTCGTCATAGCGGTCCTTTTCCTGCCCGTTAAAAACTCTTTACTTTTCTGCGTCTCTCTTAGCACAATATGGCTCATGAAACAAACAGACACTTATGCCAAACCACAACAGGTCGCTTTTCACGCCTTTCTGGTGCTGTTCAGTATGCTTATCATTCTTTCGTCCTGCGGGACCTGGCTACTGAATTTTTCAGTTCTCCAGATCAGCCTCATTATCTCTGTTGCTCTGGTGCTTGTCAGCCTGGTTCTCTGGCTTTTCCTGCGCTATCGGTTGCGTGCCCAACAGGCCAGTTACCTGGCCATTTATCAGTTTCAGATCAAGGAAAAATCGCACTTTCTCCTTGGCCCCAACGGCTCACTGACAACGAGAGAGGGTAAACCTCTCTCCCACAAAGACAGCCCGGTTTTCCGCCCTAAGGCAAAGAAGACCAGAAGTTGACCTGTCTTAAGAAACTCTTTCTGAATAAGACATCGCCAATAATCGCATTAAACCCTCTCTGCCTGTGAAAATACCTTGTGATCGACCTGTGATTTCTATACACTCCAACCATACAGACAAGTTAAATATTGAATATATAGCAGATTTAACAGCGTGGACGGTCAATATATAGTGGCGCCTATGCATTTTTCATATCTGCCCAGCAGACAAATCACTCCCCCTCAAAGGCGCAATTTTATTGGTCGTATTTTCCTGCTTGCGTTGTTTTTTCTGTCATTTGACAACCTATCTTTCTCCCAACCGGATGGCGTAACTCTGACCGTCAACAAAACGTTCCAGAATCTGCAAGACCCGTTGTATTGTCTTGATCAGGACCAAAGCCCCCCTCACCCTGGAATGTCAACCCTGCCAGGCTGGCGCTTATGTAAGCGTCAGGATCTGTTTATTCAGCCTCCTAAAGCATCACCGTGGATCCGCATCAGTCTCAATAACAGCACGGAGAATTCACTTTGGCTGCTCAGAGTTGACGGGCATCATTTGGCGCATGTCGATGTTTACCGGGAACTCGCGTCAGGACATTCTCAAAACCTTAGCGCGGTAGATCAATCTCTGTTTCTTTATCCTCTCGAAATGGATCCCGCTGAACAAACCTCTTTGTTCCTTAAAGCCCGTGCCGACTTTGACTCTTTTCTGCAGCTTAAAATAGGGGCTCAGAATCACTATTATCAGCACCACTTCTGGAATACTCTGATCCAGGGATTTTTCTTTGGTACCCTGATTATCATGCTGCTTTACAACTTTTGCCTCTATCTCTGGCTTAAAGAAAAAAACTACCGCTGTTACTCACTTTATCTGCTGAGTGTCATTATTTATGTTGTTGCCGATAGCGGCCTCGGCCGTCAATATCTGTGGACTGACTGGTCATGGTTGAGACGTCACGATTACACCCTTTTTGCTGCTTTTTCATTTACGGCAGCCACCCTTTTCATCAGACGTTTTTTGCAGCTCAGGATGTATCGTGGCTGGGTTTATCCGCTCAGTAATATTTTCCTTTGTGCCTGGATAACCCTGACCCTGTGTTCACTGGTCCTGACGACCCTTGCCTTTCGCATGACTCTTTACAGTATGGGTTTTCTGTCCCTTGTTGCCGGTCTGATAACCAGTCTGTATCTCTGGCAGCGAGGTAGCCTGCAGGCCCGCCAATATACCATCGCCTACATCATTCTTTATATTGGCACCACCATCCATATCCTTGGCCTTGCGGGGCTGATCCCCTGGAGTTCATGGACTGAATACGCCCAGTTGATCGGTTTTACCGTTGAATTTTCCCTTCTGTCTCTGGCGCTGGCCGATGCCATGAACCGAAGTCTGGAAAGTCGCGTCAGCGAGCGAACAACCGCTCTGGAACAGGCCCTGGACAAGCTGGAGACCGTTAATTATGAACTGGCGAACCAAAGTCTTACCGATCCTTTGACCGCAATCTATAATCGTCGCTATTTTGATCAGGTCTATAACAATGAACTGCAGCGCGGTATTCGCAGTAACCTCCCGCTATCAATACTGATGATCGATATTGATCATTTCAAGTCGGTTAATGACCGCTTTGGCCATCTGCAAGGCGACGAATGTCTGCGTCTGATCGCCAGTACCCTGGACAACCTTGTTGAGCGCAGCAATGATTTGTTAGCCCGCTATGGAGGGGAGGAATTTGTCATCCTGCTTCCGGGAACCAGTCAGGATCATGCCTTCATTTTCGCTGAGCGAGTGTTAACGACGGTGCGCAACACGCCTTTTTTCATTAATAGTAAAAAATTGTCCATTACGGTCAGTATTGGTGTGGCCGGTTGGATTCCGGCCCAGGGGGAAGAGATCGAGATCCTTCAGGACGCTGCGGACAAGGCGCTATATCGGGCCAAAGCAGCGGGTCGCAACTGTATCAGGACGGCCAGTGAGACTGACCGTCCAAACTTTCAACTGCAACTCCTGCAGTAACCTGGCACGCCAAACTTCAGTGCTCTACAAAAACGCTTTTCTTCTTTACCCGTCCCAATGAACAGCCAATGCCGATAAGACAAAGACCGCTGAATGCCAGCAAGGCGAGATGCATACTTTGCAGAAATCCTGGTAATGTTTCTTGCGTAACTTCCTGGCCATGCATAACATAGGAAAAAATCAGGGTAATGATCATCATGCTCGATACCATGCCCAGGGTCCGCATGCTGGCGTTCAGCCCAGAGGCAACGCCCAGATGGCGCGGTTCAACGCTGCCCATGATCATATTGGTGTTTGGTGAGGAGAACAGGGCAAAGCCTATCCCCATAAAAACCAGCAACAACAACACCTGCAGCAGTGACGAGTTTGCCGACAGGAAGGAGGCAACTCCCAGCCCTGCAGCACAAAACGCCATTCCGGTCGTCGCGACCAGGGAGGCCGGTATCCGATCAGACAATCGTCCACATGCAGGGGAAAACAGGGTCTGAATAATCGGCTGGGCAATCAGCACTGTACCTGCCTGCTGTGGCCCCATCCCCTTGACATACTGCAGGTAGAGGCTCATGAAGAAGGTTACCCCGAAAGTTGCCGCATAATTAAACAGAGCCGCCAGGTTACTCAAGGCAAAGACGCGGTTCTCACTAAGTAATTTGATATCCAGCAGGGGGTACTGTGTTATCCGTTCATGAAGCAGGAAGAGCAGGAAACCAAGGTTGGCAAGAACAACCAGCCCCCAGGCCCACCAGCCCCGGCTCAAATGAGCGACTCCCCAGACCAGCAGCATAATCGAGCAGCCATAAATGATGGCTCCTTTCAAATCAAAAGGCTCACCCCGGGCCGGATACCACTCACCTTTAATTTTCAGACAGGTCACCAGCCAGGTTAACAACCCCAGAGGAATCAACAGGTAAAACAAGGCGCGCCATCCGAACCAGGCGACCAGATAGCCGCCGATAAAAGGCCCACAGGAAATTCCGGCATAAACACTGGCCACGGCAATTCCCAGTGCCTTGCCCCGTTGCTCTGCTGGAAACACCGCAACGACAATGGCCATTGTCGTTGCCAGGACCATGGCGCCACCAATCCCCTGCAGAAAGCGCATGACAATGACACCTTCAATCGACCAGGCCTGTGAAATAGCCGCTCCCGTAAAAGTAAACAGCAGCAACCCGGTCTGGAAAATACGCCGTCGGCCGTGAATATCACCAAAGCGCCCCATCGCCAGCAAAAAGATGGCCGATGACAGTGCGTAGGTTGTTTCAACCAGGCCCAACTGCATGGCGGTCGCGGAAAATTCCCGCCCCATGACCGGCAGAGCCACTCCGACCGAAGACATCATGAACGGCATCAAAAAGTGGGCAACACAGACAGAAAACAGAATCGCCCCCCGTGCTGGCTCGTCCTCCTGGTTCATCTTTTCTTATTCCGCTCTTTTTTCTTCTGGCTGGCCTTCAACAGTTCACCAAAGGTACCCATCCCTGAAGACTGGGGCTGGTCCGAGTAACTGGTATCAAGTTCTTCCTCGACGTTGGCGCCTGCGAGCGCCAGACTGATGCGGTGCTCGTCTTTATCAATCTTTTCAATCACAACGGTCAGACTCTGCCCGACGGTAACAACATCCTGCGGATGCCGGACCCGCTGGCCATTTTCCGCTAATTTGGAAATATGCAACAGCCCGTCGATTCCGTCTTCCAGGGATACAAAAGCACCAAACTGGGCCAGGCGATTGACCTTGCCTGCATACTGACCTCCAACCTTGTAAATGGAGCCAACCTTACTCCACGGATCGGCAAGGGTATCGCGCAGGCTGAAAGAAAATTTGTTGTTTTCCCAATCGATTTTCTTGATAGAGACCTCCAGCTGCTGACCAATGCGCAGGATATCGTTGACATCGTCAACTCGGCCATAGCTGATCTCGGAAATCGGCAGTAAGCCCTCAATTCCACCAATATCGACAAAAGCACCGAAATCGAGGATATTGGTCACCTCGCCGGAGACAATCATCCCCTCCTTGAGGGTATGACGTAAACTTTCCCGCTGTTGCTGACGTTCTTCATCCAGCAACTGACGGTGTGATACGACAATATTGCGACCCCGCTCACTGAACTGGGTAATTTTAAAGGAGAGCGCCGTACCGATCAGATCGGCTGGCTCGCCCTGCCGGATACCGGTCTGGGAAAAAGGGCAAAAGGCCCGGACATTACCGGCCAGTTTGACTTCAAAGCCTCCTTTGATCTCTTTTTCGATCCGTCCTTCAACGGGAATACCACTCTGCCAGGCATTTTCCAATTGCTCGGTACCGGAACCACTGCCACCAACCTTGGTCGTAAAGCGGAGTTCTCCGCCACTGCGTGACAGGAAAAACACCGGTATTTTATCGCCGGGCTTGAATTGTGGCTCACCATCTGCGTTCAGCAATTCAGCAGTAGCGAGAACGCCCTCCCCCTTTTGGCCGACATCGAGAAAACTCCAGTCTTTACCCAGCTGAAGCAAGGTTCCTTCAATTTTCTGCCCTGGCTCCAGCTGCTGGCCGACATCGGCCAGACTGGCTTCAAACATGGCTGCGAAATCTTCTTCGTCATTAAAATCGTCATCTTTAAAGTCGTCACTCATATCTGTATCCTCTTTGAATATGCGGGAAAAAAAGAAAGACTAGCCCTTTTTCAGATCAGAGTAAATGGATTGTTTTTTATCATGAAGGTGCTATCTTTTGACCACACGGACAATAGTCTTGGAGGAATGGGATGAAACCAACCAGCTGGCTGGAAAGCCTGAATTGTGCGATTGAAGGCATTCTCTGGGCCGCCAGAGGGGAACGCCACGTTCGTTATCACCTGGTCGCGGCCTTGGCGGTTGTCTTTCTAGCCCTGTTTTTCAGGGTTTCTGCGGTTGAATTCTTCCTGCTCGCGCTGGCTGCCGTGCTGGTTCTGTTTGCCGAACTGATGAATACCGCCATTGAAGCGGTTGTGGATCTGGTCACCGACGACTATCATGAACTTGCCAAACGGGCCAAAGATGTTGCCGCAGGAGCCGTGCTGGTGACCAGCTTCGGTTCTGTCGTTTTAGGCTACCTGGTTTTGTCCGGCCATATTTTCCCCCTCTTTGACAGCCAGCCGACACTGGTAAAAGAACCTCAGGGCACCATACCGGTCGGCGCGCTGTTGATAGTGGTTATCCTGGTGGTCCTGTTTAAATCACGCTTTAACCACGGCACTCCGTTACACGGAGGGATGCCCAGCGGCCACACCGCTATCGCTTTTTCCATTGCAACATCAACCCTGCTGATGAGCCACAGTCTGATTATCGGCTTGTTGGTCTTGCTCCTGGCGCTGCTGGTCAGCCAGAGTCGTCTGCTGATGAAAATCCACACCCCGCGTGAAGTTTTTCTGGGCGCTCTGCTCGGGACCATTGTGACCTTGCTGGCTCACCTTATTTTTACCTGACGCTTCTCAAGCGGGATGCCAGCCTTCCGTTCCCGGCTTAAACACCAGGATCTCTAGAAGATAATTTAGTGTTTTTGTTACAATTTCTTGCGTGTTCCCGTGCTGTGAGCTAGACTTTTCAAGACCAACCGATGCTTTCGCAACTGATCTGCAGCAGGGGGGACCTGATCATGCGAATTTCCCATAGACTTCTGGTTCTGGCCATTATTTCAGCTCTCCTCAGCTGCGGCACCCTGCTATGTCAGGGTGCCGCAGCAACAGAATCGCCTCCAGTACTGACAGCTGCAGAGCAGCAGTTTTTGCAGGAACATCCCGTCATAAGGGTCGGCTTTGACCCTGAATTTGCACCTTTTGAATTTAAAGACAGCCATGGCGCCATCCAAGGAATTGCTTTTGATTATATCGATCTGCTCAACCGCCGCCTCGGAACCAATCTGCAGGTGGTTGAGGGTTTAAGCTGGCAGGAAGCCGTTGATGCCATCAAGCGTCGGCAACTCGATGTTCTTCCGTGTATCGGAAAAACGGCTGAAAGGTCCAGCTTTCTTAACTTCAGTGTCCCTTACCTCGACTACTACCGCGTTATTATCACCCGCAGCGAACATCCCTTTGTCAGTGACCTGCAGGATCTTGTCGGAAAACGGGTTGCCGTTCAGTCACATACTTCCCACTCTGGTTTTATTCGGGAACATACTCACCTATCACTGACTGAATACCCGACATTGCAAGAAGCCCTGCAAGCATTATCGGGTGGTTCAGTCGATGCATTTGTCGGCAATGTTGCATCATCCAGCTATTGGATCAGGCAACTTAACCTGACCAATCTGAAAATTGCGGCCCCGGTGTCACATGAGGTCTATAAACTGCACTTCGGGGTGCGCAGCGACTGGCCTCTCCTCATCGATATCATCAACAAAGGGCTGGCCAGTATCAGTTATGACGAAGCCTCCGGCATTGCCCGGCGCTGGATCAATATTGATTACAATCCGGGCATTTCAAAACAAACGTTTGTTGTTTCCATCCTACAGATTGCAGCAGTCTCGACCATCATTGTCTTGGCCATCCTCTACTGGACATTGCGGCTGAAACAGGAAGTCGGGCAAAGGAAAATTTCCGAGCAGGCCCTGCAGAGCCACATTGAGTTTGAACGCTTCAGCGCTGAATCCTCGAGTCAATTTATCATCAACTCGTCAGCCCAATTTGATAACAGCGTTAAAAGCGTTCTTGAAAAACTCGGACAGGTGCTCCAGGTTGACGCCTGCTATATATACCTGCTTGATCACTCCAGAGACCTCTTCTGCTGTGATTACCGGTGGGATAATGGTCGGTTGTCATTGCCGGACGGAGGGTCTTATCAATTTGCTGCGGAACAGATTAGCTGGTGGTATGAGCAATTGATTCAACGTCATGAGGTCGTTATCCATTCCCAGTCACAAATTCCAGCTGACGCCATCGCGGAAAAAGCTCTGTTCTCCAGCATGGGAGTCGCATCAATGGTTAATATGCCTCTCATTTTTCGCTGTGATCTGATCGGGATGCTTGGGGTCAGCACCAAAGATCAACGTGACTGGCTCAAGTCGGACATCGACCATATCCGCCAGATCAGCTCAACCCTGACCCACGCTTTTCAACGTCATAATATGGAACAGGAACTTCAGTCCGCCATGCAACAGGCACAAATGGCCAACCACATAAAAAGTGCATTTCTGGCCAGTATGTCCCATGAACTAAGAACCCCTCTTAATTCCATTATCGGCTTTCTTGGCCTGGTTGAAAGTGAACTGGCCGGGCCTCTCAATTTTGAACAGAAAAAGCAGCTGCGCATGGCGAGTGGCAGTGCTCAACATCTGCTCAACCTGGTCAATGACGTTCTTGATATTTCTAAAATTGAAGCTGGCGAATTGCAGGTCGAATCTGAACAGTTCGATATCATCGAATTACTTCAAAACACCTGTGACAACCTCATACCGCTGGCCCAAAGCAAGCAACTTTCCCTTTCCTTTAAACCTCTTGTCAATCATTTATCACTAATTAGTGACAAGCGCCGGGTAAAACAGATTCTCATCAATATCATCAATAACGCCATCAAATTTACCGAAACCGGTCATATCAACCTAAGCTGTCAAACCGGCGGTGATTACTGTGAAATTAGCATTCAGGATACCGGGATCGGCATTGCCAAGGAACATCTCGAAACGATATTCGAGCCGTTTCGGCAAATCGACAGCGGTACCGAAAGGCGCTATGAAGGGACCGGGCTTGGCTTATCTATCTGTATGAAGTTACTGCGGTTACTCAATGGTGACATCAGCGTTAGCAGCAGGCTTGGTGAAGGAAGCTGCTTTCTGCTCCGCTTCCCCTTACCAGGAAAGGACTCCATATGAAGCAGAGCATTTTGATCATTGAAGACAATGAACAAAACATGTACCTGACAACCTTCCTGCTGGAAAAACATGGCTTTGATATTTATCAGGCCCGCTCCGGACCTGCAGGTATTGAAGCCGCCCATGAGACCCACCCGGATCTGATTCTGCTCGACATTCAGTTGCCCGGAATGGACGGTTACCAGGTTGCCGGCGTTTTAAAAAATGATCCTCAGTTAAAAAATATACCAATTATCGCGGTAACATCGTATGCCATGGCTGGTGACCGCGAGAAAATCCTTGCTGCCGGGTGTAATGGCTACATTGAAAAACCGATTGATCCTTATAATTTTGTCAATCAGATCAGTACGTTTTTTGCTACATACTGAAGAGGCCCAGGATGATTAGTATTCTCATTGTTGATGATGATCAAAATACTCAGGCTATTCTTTCGACTCTGCTAACCAGCCAGAATTTTCATGTTTTAAATGCAGCTAATGGCCGAGAGGGGCTGGAGCAGGCCATCCGCCATACTCCAAATCTCATTATCTCTGACATCATGATGCCGGAAATGAACGGTTTCCGTTTTTGCCGTGAATTGAAACAGCTGCCTGACCTCGCAGCGATTCCTTTTATTTTTTATTCGGCAACCTTTATTGAAGATGATGATCAGCGCTTGGCCTTAGGCCTTGGTGCCAACCGTTTTGTTATCAAACCTAAAGATAACCTTCAGTTTTTGGATATTGTTCAGAATGTTCTCAACGAATATCAACATGGAACACTTCAGCACAAAACCAACCAGGACAGTGAAACCGACCAGATTCTGAGCTTATATGAAAAAAGTATGGGTCGAAAACTTGAAGAGACGGTTAAACGCCTGCAAAACCAGCAGTGTGCCCTGGCTCTGTCAGAAAAACATCTGAAAGAAGCCCAGGAAATTGCCCTGTTGGGACATTGGGCATATGCGCTGCAAACCCAGTCAATGCAATGGTCAGATCAGATTTTTCGTATTCTCGGCTGTGCTCCGCAGGCTTTTATCCCGAGCCTGGAAACTTTTTATAGATATGTCCACACTGATGATCTGCAGAATCTCAGAGCAGCGTTTCGCCGGGCACTTGAAAACAAGATGTCTTTTCAGAAAGAGTTTCGCCTGCTACGCGAAGGTGGCCCCTGCTTTGCCCATGTGCGAACCCAGGTCCAGTGTGATCAACTCGGCAATGCCATTTACGTCATCGGCACGTTGCAGGACATTACCGAACAGAAACTTGCGCTGCTGGAACAAGAACGCCTGCAGAATGAGCTGTTTCAGGTCCAAAAGATGGAATCCCTCGGTCGGTTGGCAAGTGGTATTTCCCATGACTTTAACAACTTGTTGGCGGTTATTAACGGACACCTGTTCCAAACACAAAGAAAGCTTGAACAACAGCACCCCGCCATGGCAAATCTCAAACAGATCGAAGCTGCAACTCTACGGGCCACGGATCTGATTGACAGTATTCTGAGCTACAGCCGATGTGAATTGCCCGAATTAATACCACTGCAAATGGTCTCCTGCCTTAATAACAATCTGGACTTGCTCAAACCGATACTGCCTGAAGGTGTGATATTGCGTAAGGAACTCGATACTGATGCCGATAGCTTTATGGTTATGGCCGACGAAACTCAGCTGCAACAGATTATTCTGAACCTGTGCAAAAATGCCGTGCAGGCCATGGCCGATCACGGCACTCTCACCCTGGGGCTTCGCGTCAAAAAGCTTCATAAAGGTGAATTTCCAGCCGGAAGCGGATGTTTACCAGGAGTCTATATTGAACTTTTCTGTCATGATAATGGTTGTGGCATATCAAGCGAGACCCTGGGGAAAATATTTGATCCTTTCTTTACGACCAAAAAGTCGGGGACCGGAATGGGATTGGCGGTTATTCACAATCTGGTTCATGCCCATCACGGTTTTATCACCGTCCAGTCAGAGCCTGGAGCAGGAACCACCTTCCATGTGTACTTTCCTCGCTATATCCAGGAGGACGAAGCTTAAGGCCACGCCTGCGTTCTCATAGCTACAGACAATTACAATGCCGGAAGAACTGGTGATCCAGAGGCACTGTCATTATGACTGAGGACAGCTTCGTCGCCTGCGCGTGGACTGACATCAGCCAGATTCAGTTCCCCATATGAGAGGTTTTGCTGTAAACCGGCCAGGCTGAACTTGCTGGCGGCATTCCATAGCATCCAGCCCGAGCTGCCACTCTGATCGCTGGCGTTGATCTGGGCATGGATATCTTCTGCGCGGTAAGAGCGACGATCAAAAGCATAGTCACGAAAGGCCTGTAACCAGGGACGGAACCTGACCGGATCCAGGCCACTGAGCTTGACCCCTTTCCGCAGGGAATGAGCTATCACTTCATAATTATGGGCAACCGGAACAGCAAAACCAGGAATACCGTCGGGAAAGCCCGAGGGATAGAGCATCGGTGATAAATAATCAACATAGTTGCTCATTTCAACCAGACGTTGGCCGATCTTCTGATCCTTCGGTTTCCAGCAGATGTAACCAAAAATGTTGGCTGCCGTCATCACCGGATACGGAGCCAGCCGCTCCTTGGCCTGGGCCAAAAAGGTATTGATAGCGGATACCCGGTTGTCCCCGCTATTGGGCTGTGAAAAAAGCAGGTCAGAGCGCGCCGGAAAGCGAATATAGTCGAACTGGATTTCATCAAAACCAAGTACAGCGACTTCCTCAGCCAGGTCGATATTGTAATCTCTGACCTGCTGTTGAAATGGATCGGTCCAGGCAACCTGTTCGTTGTCGGTCCAGACTTCTCCTTCCGAAACCTGAACCGCAAGGCCGGGCCTTCCGTTTGCCAAGCGGCCATCTTTGAATACCGCCAGTCGGGCAATGGTATATATCCCCAGAGCCTTCAGCTGCGCTAAAAATTGCGGCAGGTCCTTCAGGGTTCTGGCACGCAATGCGCCAACCTTGCGTGGGAGAGACAGCTTGCTGGAAAAGGCAACATCGCCACGCGTCGATTTAATGTCAATGACCAGGGCATTCATCCCGGTTTGGGCCAATAGCTGCAGCAGATGTTCGCGCCGGTCACGATTTTCCGCAGCCCAATAGGACAAATACAAGGCCTTGGGCGTAATCGGTTTCAACCTGATGTGCAAAGGAGCGCTATCAAGAACTCTGGTGGGCAGATACCCCGGTTTGCGGACCACCAGGACACCTGAACGACTGGTGACCGAGAAATAACCATCAACATCACTGCTGACCTGATCTCCTTCGGTCCAGATATGGGCAGCATCAAGCTGAGCGCCGCTGACAGCATCATAAACATGGCCAAACAACTGCTCAGACTCGGCATATGAAAATGTCCAGCTAAACAGAATAATCAGCCATGTGCAGAGAACCTTTGCCATACCGAACCCTTGCTTTAGAGCGATAGTTCCGCAGATAATCTGATTTTAAGTTATTTCTATTAATTAATAAACATTTATTTTACTCCTCTCACAAAAGGTTCCTTGCGCAGGAACTTTTCACCCCATTCAAGAATTTTTGCGCTTAACAGATCAAGGGCTGGGGTGGCAATGTTCCAACGATGCCAGTAAAGTTTCACGGTGACCTCAGCACCTGGGATAAATTCCTGCAAATGCCCTTTGTCCTGCAGTTCCTGCCCTTGCCAGGCCGGCACCATGCCATAGCAGCAACCCGCTGCTATCACCTGCAAATACTGATTGGGGGCAGGAATATAGCTGGCTGGAAAAGTTACTGGCTGATCAGTTATGTATTTGTGAAGAAATTTTTGCTGCAGACCATCGCTGCGGTTAAATAACACAGCAGGTGCCCGTTCCAGAGCCTCGATAGTCAGCCCATCCGGAAACCAACGGTCCATAAATTCCGCAGTCGCCAGCAGGCGATAATGCATCTGGCCTAAATCATCCACCCGACAGCCCGGCAGAGCACGCGCTTCGGTACTGATACAACCGACGACATCACCATCTCGCAAATACCGCTGCGTCTGCTCCTGATCCGCAACCCGCAAATCAATAAGCAAGCTGGTCTCCTTAAGAAGCGGAATAACCGCATCGAGAAACCAGTAATCGAGACTGTCGGCATTAATACCAACAGCCAGCTGCTGCGGGGTAGTGGATACTGCGCCGCCCAGGACCTGGTTCAGTCCTGTTTCAAGCATCCGTACCTGCTGAAAATGCTTGAGCAAAACTTTCCCAGCCTCGGTAGGACGGGGAGGAGTCGTGCGCGTCAGCAGCAACTGCCCACATTGGTCCTCGAGCAGACGAATGCGTTGAGACACCGCTGACTGAGTCAGAAACAGGACTTTGGCAGCACGTTCAAAACCACCTTCCTGAACCACCATGGCCAATGCATTGAGGAGTTTATAATCGATCATGACATGACATTAGCAAATCTAATCATATTGAAAAATAATTAATTTTACTTTTATCAGTTCTCTCCCCTAGTCTGGCCCTAAATTTTGAGGACAGGGAGAAATGTCATGTTATGGATATACTTGCAGGGTATCGGCGTTGGTGGCGGCCTGATTATCGCTATTGGAGCTCAGAATGCTTTTGTTCTTGCCCAGGGCATCCGACGTAATTATCCGCTGCAGACCGCTACTGTCTGCAGTCTGTGTGATGCCGTCCTGATTTTCCTGGGGGTCAGTGGGATCGGTGCTCTTTTGGCCACGAATAACCTGTTACGGCAGGGAGCGACCTGGCTGGGAATCATTTTTCTGCTCTGCTACGGCTGGCGCTCTTTCCGTTCGGCTATTGCCGGAGGGAACCTTGCCCCGCTTGAGTCAGGTCTGCTGTCACGCCCTAAACTGCTGTTAACCACGCTGGCGCTGACGCTGCTGAATCCTCATGTCTATGTCGACACCATCCTCCTGCTCGGCAGCCTTGGTGGTCGCTTGCCCTATGACCAGCGCTACATCTTTGCCGCCGGGGCAATGACGGCCTCAGTGCTCTGGTTTTTCACTTTGAGCCTGGGAGCGGGATTCCTCGCCCCGCTGTTCCGCCGCCCCAAGGCCTGGCGCTACCTTGACAGTGTTGTCTGTCTGACCATGTGGGGTATTGCTGTATCACTGATGTGGACCTGAGCCAGCCTGATCACCAACGCACTAACCTTGACACTAAATAGACATTACCCTCTTGACAAACAATGACTAGCAATGTACTTCATAAAATGCATGACCAAGGGGGGGGACTCTGCAAGATAGACATCACTTAAAGACACCGGTGACATGACCGGCATGTCCATATTTATTCTTCTGCGCAGTTCCTATTTTTTCCGTTTCATCACATGGATTGCTCACGCGAATCACCTCAAACGGCGATTCCTGGCAGAATAAAAACAGATGCGTACGCCAAATCAAGGAACGACTCAGCAACGAAACAAGAGTGAAACGCCCATCGGTATTACGGCAACGGGACTGGCCTGTGTCTATGGCGATCATCCCGCCGCGCTGCTGGGTGGGGTTGCAACCCGTATAAAGGGCAGCGAAGCCTCAACCCGTTTTAAGCTGGCTTTACCCTACAGTGAAGGGCAATTCGCTCCGATGCTGGTCGCTCCATGTCCACAGCTACCAGACTCTCTGTCAATGCCCCAGCAGCGCATCAACACGCTCGCGACCATGGCCTTGACACAGCTGCTCAATGACGTACCGGATGCAGAGGGGCCCACCCGCCTGGTGTTACTGGTTCCGTCCACCACCACCATACGCGGGAAACAGCTTGATCATTCCGCTTTAGCTCACACATTGTCCGCGTGCCACCCGCATGCAGCCCACCTGCGCATCGACATCATCAGCACTGACCAAGCCCCCAACCTGCTCGACGAATGCTGCCGCGAACTACAACAACAGTCGCAACAACGGATTATTTTCGGCGGCGTAGACTCCCTGGTGGATGACGGCACCTGCATGCAGCTGGTCCAAGAAGGCCAAGCCATGACACAACAGCATGATCAGGGGATTATCCCTGGCGAGGCCGCTGCATTTGTCTGCCTTGAGTCCCCTCAAAACAGCAGCTGCACCGCTGTTTTGAGTACCTGCCATAGCGCCCCGGAACCAAATACCGGCAAAGGGGGGCATACCAGCCTGAAAGGATTAAGTACGGCCATCAAAACATGTCTGGCCAAAAGCCCAGCCGCAGCAACGCTTGATTGCTGCATTCTCCCCTTTGGCAGTTCCATGGCCGACGCCTTCGAATGGTATCAGGCCGTCGAACAGTGTTGGCCGCAGCAGCTTAAAAAATTCCACGAAGAACTCCGTCCACGCCAGTTTATCGGTGATATCGGGGCCGCAACACTGCCCTTATACCTTATCCTTGGCCGGGAGCGATTCACATTCAGTTTTGATCCACTTGAGCAGCTATTCATCTGTACCGCAACGCCAGAATCCTGGCGAACTGCGATTCTGTTAAGCAAACCATAAACCAATCATGGGAGGGGAACCCAATGGCAAAAGGCAATGTTCTGATCAATGGCCGCACTGCGGTGCACAAAGGAAGCAAAGGGGTATTAACCACAATCGATGTGTGTTTGACCAAAATCGGTAAGCCCGTCGTTCCCATTCCTTATACCAATATCGCCCGCAGCGAAGACGCAGCCCAAACCGCCAGTACCGTGTTTATCAACGGCCACCCCGTCTGTCACAAAGATTCCATTTTTGCCAAAAGCACCGGCGATGAGCCGGGCAACCGCAAAGGGATCAAAAGCGGCACCATCACTGAAAAAGCTGAATTCATCACCGCTTCGGGCAATGTTTTTATCGAAGGCAAAGCCGCCGTGCGCCAGGGCGACCTGATGGTCAGCAACAACCGTAACACCGCCCCCATGCCCCTGTCCCAACCAGGGGCCGAACGTCCCCAAAAAGTGTCCATTAAAGACGTCGACCAACTGCAAGACACCAAACCGGATGAACAACTTGAAGTCGGACATGCAGGAGAAGCCAACCCCTTGCTGAAAGGGCTCTCACGCGGAGAAGACGCATGAAACGTCACACCCGCCTCGCCACCTATATCGATGGGGATAATCCGCAGCGTTACCGGGAAATGATCATCGGCGATCTCAGCGCCGGGATGAAACGCCTGACCCTGGTGTTTAACGATAATGAGATCGACAGCGAAGATATTGAAGATCATGAATATATCGTCCTGCCCCTGGGTAAGAGCAAAACCGTCCCCAAAGACAAGCCTAAGCCCGAAAGCCCGGCCGAATACAATAATTTTTTAGTTCCCTTAGTGGTCAAACGCCACGGCAGTAGCGATTTCGACCTCGCCAAAGGCAAAGAACTGCGCCAGGGGTGGTTGTACATCTACTGCAACGGTTACCTGTGGCGCGAAATGATGATCGACAGCCACGCCTTCACCTTCGACGTCAACCTGCGCCGCTACCAAGGGCAGGAGTTTCGCCCTGCCACCGGCGAAGCCGATTGCCGGGTCATGGTGCCGTGGAAAATCGGCGGCGTGCGCCAGACCATCGAAATAGCTTACTCAGAAGTCCAGTGGAGCTGGGCCCGCATTAACGCCTTAGGCGGAATGAACCCCGACAAAGACTATGAAATCCGCATCAAGGACAGCACCCCGTTAGCCCAGGACGACCCGGCCACCTGCGGCCAAAGACGTAAAGAGCGCATGCAGGATATCAGCGACGAACTGGACCAATGGGTTTTGAACGACGGTGAAAGCACCGCCAACATCGTCCATATCGACAACGCCACAGCCGACATTTACAGCCTCAACCTGCACACCAAAGGGGCCTTACCGGTAGTGTTTATCGATGATCCTCTAGGCCATGCCCGCGACCTGATGCAGCAGATAAACCGAGAAGTTCAGGAACTTGGCACCCAGGTCAAACGGATTGGCCAGAAGGATTTCTACGACAGCGCCATTATTGCCTACAATCTGTTTTTTGATCCAAAGAATGCGGGTCAATATGTTGAAACCGGTCGAGCAAGACCAGGTCACGAGCGTCCCAAACGCTTTGAAAAAAATCTGTTTGGCCAATGCGGCGACAAGACCGACCGCAACAAAATAGAAGAACTTCTTGAAGTCGCCAGCCGTAAACAGCGCCGCCAGACAATTCGTAACCTGCAATATGAACTGGTGCGCTGGCTGGATGGCTGTAATCCGCAAGGGGAACCAATCAGCCGCGACGGCTTTATCAGCTACAACAGCATGATGCTCGATTACTTCACGGCCCATGGCGAGCTGTATGCAACCTCGTGGCTGGTCAAAAACGATATTATCAGTACCCTCAGTATCGAGCCCAGTACCTTCGATTACGAGCTCGACTTAGAAGAGAACCGGGAAGTTCCACCTCTGGCTTTCGACTTGCGAGCAGCATATAAATACAGCCTGCTGGAAGAACACCACCCCCTGCACCATAAACTGTTTCCCAGCGAAGCACAGGCCCCCGTGCGCAGTGAAGACCCGGTCGATCTTTCCAAAACGGAAAATGACGGTCTTGGCACCTTTCGCGCCGATGTGTTTGTTCCGCTTATGAATAACCGAGGGCAAATCGGCCGCCGCTTTGCCGGGGCCCTGAACCAGGCCATCAGTGACCTGAAAAGCCACTACACCAAACTGTGGCAGGACGCGTTAGAGACCAGAACCACGCAACGCTTTGACGTCTTCTTTCGACTCGACAAAGCCCTGAACCCAACAGAGCTTGAAAGCCTGCTGATTCAAACCATTGATGAGATCAGTGACGACCGCATCATCCTGCAGGCCAAAGCCTGCGAACTAAGAGCATTAGAGCACGAAGCCGCAGTCCAAATGCTTAAAAAGGAAAAGCTGAAAATCCGTCAGGGGCAGACCACCAAGGCCATAACTCTGGTTGACGAAGCCGGGGAAACCATCGGCTCCACCGACATCGCCCACCTGGCCCATAACAAAGGCACCATGGTCAGCACCGCCGCCGCCCTTGAAAACGCGCCCCTGTCCAAACTCAAAATCCGCCAGGCTATCGGACACAGTCAATTCGAAGTAACCACCATAACCAAAAGCTCCCGCCTTGCCCGCGCCCTGGAAGTTCCAGAACTTGAAAGCAATGTGGATATCAAAGTCAAAGCAAGCGCAATCCGCACCATGCGCAAGACCCTGCTACCAGCGGTTATTCTGTTTGAAATTTGGAATTTGAATGCGTCGTATGCGGCTTTTGAAAAAGCCGCAGCAGCAAAACAAGATCAAGTTCAAAAATTTGTTGATCTTGCAAATGCCAGCACCGACCTCGCCTTTGCCATCATGGAAGGGATCCAAGCATTGACCAGCAACGAGTCCCTTCACATCTTCTTGGCAGAAGATGCCGTCTCAATCTTTGATATTAAGGTCGGCTTAGCTCCCTTCACGGGTTTTGGTACAGGTATTTTCAGTGGCATTCTTTCACTCCGTGAATGCTTATATGCCGTGAAATACAACGATAACGATACAGCTGTCGGCCATGCCGTTATGGCCTCAGGGTTCTTTCTGGCGAGTCTTGCTATAGCTGGCGGTACAGATCTAGCCATTAAAATTCCTCTCTTGAGTGCGTTCCCTCCCCTCTTATGGGTGTTTACCGGGATTATCTTTCTTGGTGCGGGAATCGTCGCATTATGCCAGGATGAACCGATTGAAAGGTGGGCAGCCAATGGCCCCTTTAGCCTTGTTGAGGGGGCTGAAGAGCTGAGCTACCTGCGCACCAACCCCAAAATCAGCCAACAGGTATTGTGCAATGCCTTATATACGCCCCAGATAAGTGGCCGCAACATAACAACCCCCATTTACACCGCCTGTCAAAAGGGGGATTTCGAGGTGACTATCAGCCTGCCTAAATTTCGCCTTGGGTTTAACGACCTGGACGTGCGTGCCAGTTGGGAGGTTCACACAACCCTGGCCAGCGGCTTGAGCAGCTACCCGCAACAAACTGTTTATCCCTATATGATCCAGCAACTCACCGATGACAGTCGCCGCATCACCGGGTTCAAATATTTCTACAGCCCGCCTCAGCGCAAAACAGCCCGTCCTTTGTGGCAGGCCAAAGCCCGCCTGTTTATGGATAACGACCTTATCCTGCCGGACGGCGAACGCAAACATGTAACCGGTGAACTGCTGCTAGCAGAAGCTGTACAAAAACCGGTTAAAAGAGCAGAGGAATCGGATACCGCCTTCTTGCAACGCTGGGAAAAACATCACCAGCAGGAAGAAGCCATCAACCCCAAACAACCCGGTTGGGTCTACACAACAAACTAAGGATCCTTAATGGATAACATGATTCAATACACCGACACCGCCTACACTCTGGCAAAAAAGAATGGGCTTAAACCTCCGGACCCAGCCCTGTGGAAAGGGGCCCAACGCCATTTCCGTGCCATACCACTCCCCAATGGCATCTTTTGTGGAGATTTCCGCTCTAAGGTCCTTTCCAGAGAGATACGTGCATTAAAACGTGATAAACAGCCCCAAGAAAAACTGACTGAACTGCGTATAGGGTTTGGCTGTAATCCGCTTGCTATAATCATGGCCTTCAGAGTGATGGCTGCAATTTTTGCGGTGCTGGGTCTTTTTATGATTTTACTAGTCATATTTAGTGGAATTCCATTAGAGTTATATGTTTTTTCTTTTTTTCTAGGGGGGGGGGGGGCATTTATTTTCTTCCATCTGCTCACCAAGATTGTTCCTGATAAAAACAACATTACCGTCAACCGCGCCACCGGCATGATCAGTTTTCCAAAAATTGGTCGCAGGCCAGCCCAGGAACTCCCCTTTGCCGAATTTGATGCCTACTACAGCAGTAGCCTCTATCCAACCGGTACCGTCCATTATATTTTATGTATTTGCCACCGATACACCCCTGCATTCTTATCTCAGGGCAATACAGTTCGTACTAAGAATTTGTTTATCAACTGGGAGTTCCTCCAGCAACTTATGGATGTCAACTTACCATTACCTGATATCCCCAGATTCGAACCCCTGCGACACCTTGATCCGACCACCAAAGCCTGGGACGAAGAACACGGCCGTGACCCCAATTACTGGAAAAATTATGACCTGCGCAACCAGCGTAAAGATCGCGAAGCATCCTTCCGTAAACAAGACAAAATCGATTGGCACAGCCTGCCAACCGATCACGTACCACCAGAAACCAAAGCCAGAGCGTCCAGAATGGCGCAACTGTTTAAGGAATAGTGCTGGTGAGTTCTTTGACAATTGAATACCCCCTTTTGGGGATAACGCTTGGATCTTTGTTCTTCTTTGCATGAGACAGTTTTTGGGTTTCGTGTTTCGCCCTGTGGCAAGCCAAAGCCAGTCTGCAACGGTTCGATGGCAAACGCGAAGACGTTACCGGCCGCTTATTCATCCCGGAATTATCCAAGCCGGAAAAACAACCGGAGCAGACCAGTGCCGAATATGAACTGGCCCTGCAGAAGTACCGCGACCAGTTAAATCATATTGACCCCAAAGTCCCCGGCTGGGTCTACACCACCAACTAAGGTTACACGATGCCTAAAATGATTGAATACACAGATACTGCCTACACCTATGCACAGAAAAAGGCCCTCCTCCCGGCTGTCCCCGTGGCCTGGACAGGGATGCAGAAGCGCTTTCGTAAATGTCCATTACCCGGTGGAGTTCATTGTGGTGATTTTCGCCTTCTTCTTAGTGAAGCTTTCCTGGAAGGAATGAAATCGGGGAAATTACGTAATGGGGACCTGGAACAGGTCCGTATCAGCTTCATCGACAACCCGTTAGTTTATATGTATATTTTACGCTTTATGGCTGGATTTTTGGCATCATGTTCTTTTGTGCTATTTATACTTTTCTCTTTCTCTATAAAATCTTTTGATGGGATCTTTTTTGTTTTTTTTCTTATAACTGGGGGGGCTTGGCTAATTTTCCACTACCTCACCAAGATTGTCCCCGACAAAAACAACATTACCTTAAACCGTGCTACTGGTATGATTTGTTTTCCGCTCCGGAAAAAAGCACCTGCGAGAGAAATGCCCTTTGCCGAATTCGATGGTTATTACCACACAACCACATCTCCCGTCGGAGTTGTCCGTTATCAATTGTGCTTGGGGCACCGCTATTCGCCAACTAGTGTCATGCATGGCGGCGGCGTGGATACTGACATTGAATCGATCTATGCCCTCTGGGAAAAGCTGCAGCAACTGATGGACATCAATCTTCCCCTGCCTGACCTGCCTGAATTCGAACCATTCCGGCAACAGGACCCTACCACCAAAGCCTGGGATGAAAAACATGGGCGCGATCCTGATTACTGGAAAAAGATGAACCCCGACTGGCTGCCGGACTTGCGCCGCGAAGGTTACGAAGCCCTGAAAGCCGTCGACTGGAGCCTGCTGCCCCGCGATCATGTGCCATCGGCAGAAGCTATTGAAGAGGCCCGCAGGACCGCACGACGCAGATAATGGTTTAGTTCTTTGACAATTGAATACCCCCTTTTTGGGGGGAAAGTTTGAATCATTCCTATTCGAAACTGCAGGCCAAAGCCTGCGAGCTAAGAGCATTAGAGCACGAAGCCGCAGTCCAAATGCTTAAAAAAGAAAAACTGAAAATCCGTCAGGGGCAGACCACCAAGGCCATAACCCTGGTTGACGAAGCCGGGGAAACTATCGGCTCCACCGACATCGCCCACCTGGCCCATAACAAAGGCACCATGGTCAGCACCGCCGCCGCCCTTGAAAACGCGCCCCTGTCCAAACTCAAAATCCGCCAGGCTATCGGACACAGTCAATTCGAAGTAACCACCATAACCAAAAGCTCCCGCCTTGCACGCGCCCTGGAAGTTCCAGAACTTGAAAGTAATGTGGATATCAAAGTCAAAGCAAGCGCGATCCGCACCATGCGCAAGACCCTGGTACCAGCGGTTATTCTGTTTGAAATTTGGAATTTGAATACAGCTGTGAAAGCGTGGGAAAAGGCAAGACAACTTCAACAGGATGAAAATAAAGCCGCAGCAGATGTTTTTAACGGCTTGTCTGACTTAGCATTCGCCACAATGGAAGCAATCATCCTATTTACCGAAGAAAATTCTAAGATATATACATTTCTGAAATACAAAGCATTTACTCTCTTTGGCAGAAACATTGGTCTGGCACCTTTTACAGGTGCAGTTACCGGATTGTTCAGTTGCGCGCTCTCTTTACGTGAATGCGTCCATTCAATTAAATATAACGACACAGATGCTGCTGTTGGCCATGCGATCATGACCAGTGGATTTGTCCTTTCCACCATTGCCATTATTGGCGATACCAGCTTACCCGCTATAGCCGCCGGGATTGGGTGGACAGCCGCTTTTACTCCCTACCTTTGGGGCTTTGTTGGAATTATTTTTATTGGGGCCGGAATAGTCGCATTGTGTCAGGATGAACCGATTGAAAAATGGGCAGCCAATGGCCCCTTTAGCCTTGTTGAGGGGGCTGAAGAGCTGAGCTACCTGCACACCAACCCCAAAATCAGCTATCAGGTGTTGTGCAATGCCTTGTATACACCCCAAATAAGCGGCCGCAGTATAACAACCCCCATTTACACCGCCTGTCAAAAAGGGGACTTTGAGGTGACTATCAGCCTGCCCAAATTTCGCCTTGGGTTTAACGACCTGGACGTGCGTGCCAGTTGGGAGGTTCACACAGCACAGGCCAGCGGCTTAAGCAGCTACCCGCAACAAACCGTTTATCCCTATATGATCCAGCAACTCACCGATGACAGTCGCCGCATCACCGGGTTCAAATATTTCTACAGCCCGCCTCAGCGCAAAACAGCCCGTCCTTTGTGGCAGGCCAAAGCCCGCCTGTTTATGGATAACGACCTTATCCTGCCGGACGGCGAACGCAAACATGTAACCGGTGAACTGCTGCTAGCAGAAGCTGTACAAAAACCGGTTAAAAGAGCAGAGGAATCGGATACCGCCTTCTTGCAGCGCTGGGAAAAACATCACCAGCAGGAAGAAGCCATTAACCCCAAACAACCCGGTTGGGTCTACACAACAAACTAAGAGTCCTTTATGGATAACATGATTCAATACACCGACACCGCCTACACCCTGGCAAAAAAGAATGGGCTTAAACCTCCAAACCCAGCTGTCTGGCGTGGTCCTCAACGGCACCATCGAGCTCTGGCTCTCCCAAATGGCATCCACTTTGGAGATTATCGCTGGAGTGTTAAAAAGAAACGACTCAAGCAATTACAGGAAGGTACCCTAGCCAACCCCGATTTAACTAATATTTATCTGAGCCCTGGTTCAAATCCTCTCTTTATCGTCATGGTTCTTCGCATTTTTGCAATAATTTTTGCTCTCATGGGCTTAGTAACTGGCCTTTTAGGAACAATGCTTGGAGGGGGGACATTATCAGACTATATCTTCTTTTTCTGGGGTGGGGGGGCCTTCCTATTTCTTCACCTGTTAACAAAGATAGTTCCTGATAAAAATAGTATTACCATGAATCGTGCAACCGGAATGGTCTCTTTACCGCCATTCTATAAGCAGGACGGGCCACTCCCCTTTGCTGAATTTGATGGTTACTATCGTACTTCTTGCTCACGTCATGGGGTTATTCGTTACACTTTAAGCCTTTGTCACCGCTATAAACCCATCGCTATTATCACCGATGTCGGCGAGACAAAAAGGCCGATACTCTTCAGCCAATGGGAAATGTACCAGCAACTTATGGATATCAATCAACCGCTTCCGGATCTTCCTGAATACGAACCGGTCCGCCATCTCGACCCAACAACCAAAGCCTGGGACGAAAAGCACAAGCGCGATCCCAACTACTGGAAGAATTTTGATTTGCGCAATGCCTACAATGCAATGATAGACTCGGTTGACAAATGCGAAGCCTTTGACTGGGATAGCCTGCCAACCGATCACGTACCACCAGAAGCCAAAGCCAGAGCGTCCAGAATGGCGCAACTGTTTAAGGAATAGTGCTGGTGAGTTCTTTGACAATTGAATACCCCCATTGGGGATAACGCTTAGATCTTTGTTCTTCTTTGCGTGAGACAGTTTTTGGGTTTTGTATTTCGCCCTGTGGCAAGCCAAAGCCAGGCTGCAACGAACCGGCGGCATTATGCTGCTCGACGGTAAACGCGAAGACGTTACCGGACGCTTACTCATCCCGGAATTGTCCGAACCAAAGCAGCAACCGGAACAAACCGCTGCCGAATATGAACTGGCCCTGCAGAAGTACCGCGACCAGTTAAATCATATTGGCCCCAAAGTCCCCGGCTGGGTCTATACAACCAACTAAGGTTACACGATGCCTAAAATGATTGAATACACGGATACTGCTTACACCTACGCACAGAAAAAGGATCTGGCGCCAGCTGATCCAACGCTCTGGACCGGTCGTTTGAAACATATCCGTGCCATCTCTTTACCCAATGGGGTCCATTGCGGCGATTTTCGCTGGAACCTCAGAGAATCCATGCTCAATTCCATGAAAAATGGAAAACTTCGTATTGGTGATCTGGAGAATCTTCGCATCAGTTGTACTAATAATCCATTAGTATATGTATATATGTTGCGATATATGGCAGGCTTTTTGGCATCATGTTCTTTTGTGCTATTTATACTTTTCTCTTTCTCTATAAAATCTTTTGATGGGATCCTTTTTGTTTTTTTTCTTATAACTGGGGGAGCTTGGCTAATTTTCCACTACCTCACCAAAATTGTCCCCGACAAGAACAACATTACCATCAACCGAGCCACCGGTATGGTTTGTTTGCCACCCGGAAAGTACCGACCAACAGCCCGCGAAATTCCTTTTGCCGAATTTGATGGCTACTGCCGTTCGACGACCTCACCGGTTGGTGTTGCATCCTATTATTTTTGCATGGGACATCGCTATGAGCCGATTTATGTCAGTTACGGTGGGGAAGCGACCACCTTCGGTGATCATTACGGCACCTGGGAAGAACTGCAGCAACTGATGGATATCAACCTCCCCCTGCCTGATCTGCCTGAATTCGAACCGTTCCGGCAGCAGGACCCAACCACCAAAGCTTGGGATGAAAAGCATGGGCGCGATCCTGATTACTGGAAAAAGATGAACCCCGACTGGCTGCCGGACTTGCGCCGCGAAGGTTACGAAGCCCTGAAAGCCGTCGACTGGAGCCTGCTGCCCCGCGATCATGTGCCATCGGCAGAAGCTATTGAAGAGGCCCGTAGGGCCGCACGGCGCAGATGAAGGTTTAGTTCTTTGATAATTGGATAGGTCCTTATGAGGGGACAACGCTTGGATCTTTGTTCTTCTTTGCGTGAGACAGTTTTTGGGTTTTACCTCTGTGGAAGGCCAAAGCCCGCCTGTTTATGGATAACGACACCATCCTGCCGGACGGCGAACGCAAACATGTAACCGGTGAACTGCTGCTAGCAGAAGCTGTACAAAAACCGGTTAAAAAGTCAGAAGAATCAGACACCGCCTTTTTGCAGCGCTGGGAAAAGCATCACCAGCAGGAAGAAGCCATTAACCCAAATAAACCCGGTTGGATTTACACCAAAGCTTAAGGGACCTTCATGGTTGATATGCTGCAATATACAAAAAACGCTTATACCTTAAACCAAAAGAAAAAACTCCCCCCAGCTGACTCAGATGTCTGGAAAGGGGTACAACGCATTAAACGGGCTATTTCTATGCCCAACGGCATCTTTTGTGGAGATTATCGCTGGCGTGCGAACGCCTCTAGTATTAGAAAACTCCGCAAAGGGACCATGCCCATAACTGATCTCCACAAGCTTCATTTAAGTTGTGGGAATAATCCCTTTGTGCTTGTTTTGGCATTACGCACAGCATCAACAATATTATCTATCGCAGGGTTGTTCCCTCTAATTATTGATTTAATTAATGGTTTTCCTCTAAGGTTTAATAGTTTTTCTCTCACATTAGTGGGCGCAGTGGGCTTCATAATTTTCCACATACTCTCTAAAATTACCCCAGACAAAAACAACATCACTATGGATCGTGCAACTGGAATGGTACATTTTCCGGCAAGAGGAAAACAGGCCGAGCGGTTTGTTCCTTTTGCGGAACTTGACGGCTATTACAATACAGTTTGTACACCTAATGGCGTGGTTCGTTACTCCCTGCAGGTGTGCCACCGCTATGAGCCGCTCAGTGCAATGCCCGGTGATGCCGTCACTAATGAACAGGAGATCTTTGGCAGCTGGGAAATTCTGCAACAGATGATGGATGTCTCCCTACCACTACCCGATATTCCGGAATTGGAACCAGTCCGTCACCTCGACCCTACGACCAGAACCTGGGACAAAGAGCATGACCGTGACCCTAATTACTGGAAAAACTTCGACCTTGATAAACTAGAGAATGAAATTATGTTTTCCACTCGCAAGCTTGAGGCCGTTGATTGGCACAGCCTGCCAACCGATCACGTACCACCAGAAGCCAAAGCCAGAGCATCCAGAATGGCGCAACTGTTTAAGGAATAGTGCTGGTGAGTTCTTTGACAATTGAATACCCCCTTTTGGGGACAACGCTTGGATCTTTGTTCTTCTTTGCATGAGACAGTTTTTGGGTTTTGTGTTTCGCCCCTGTGGCAGGCCAAAGCCCGCCTGTTTATGGATAACGACCTTATCCTGCCGGACGGCGAACGCAAACATGTAACCGGTGAACTGCTGCTAGCAGAAGCTGTACAAAAACCGGTTAAAAAAGCAGAGGAATCGGACACCGCCTTTTTGCAGCGCTGGGAAAAGCATCACCAGCAGGAAGAAGTCATCAACCCCAAACAACCCGGTTGGGTCTACACAACAAACTAAGGATCCTTAATGGATAACATGATTCAATACACCGACACCGCCTACACCCTGGCAAAAAAGAATGGGCTTAAACCACCTGACCCAGCCCTGTGGAAAGGGGCCCAGCGCACTCTCCGTGCCATACCCCTCCCCAATGGCATCTTTTGTGGAGATTTCCGCTATAACATTATAGGCAGGCATATACGGGCCTTAAAATTGGGGAAAAATCCGCAAGAAACGTTAACCGAACTGAGGATAGGGGTAGGCCGTAATCCCCTTGTTAATGTCATGCTCCTCAGGGTTCTTGCTGCAATTTTTGCGGTGGCTGGTTTAGCCCCTGGTATAGCGGGAATTATGATAGGAGGTTCCAAATTTTCAGATTTTTCATTGTTCTTCTGGGGGGGGGGGGCATTTATCTTCTTCCATCTGCTCACCAAGATTGTTCCTGATAAAAACAACATTACCGTCAACCGTGCCACCGGCATGATCAGTTTTCCAAAAATTGGTCGCAGGCCAGCCCAGGAACTCCCCTTTGCCGAATTTGATGCCTACTACTTTAGTAGCACTTATCCAACCGGTGTCGTCCATTATATTTTAAGTGTTTGCCACCGTTACTCACCCGCATTCACACATCAGGGCAATTCGGTCCGTATTAAGGAGATATTCATGGAATGGGAGTTCCTCCAGCAACTTATGGATGTCAACTTACCATTACCAGATATCCCCAGATTCGAACCCCTGCGGCACCTTGACCCAACCACCAAAGCCTGGGACGAAGAACATGGTCGTGACCCCAATTACTGGAAAAATTATGACCTGCGCAACCTGAAGGCAGAACAAACAGCATCCAGCCGTAAACAAGACAGTATCGATTGGCACAGCTTGCCAACCGATCACGTACCACCAGAAACCAAAGCCAGAGCGTCCAGAATGGCGCAACTGTTTAAGGAATAGTGCTGGTGAGTTCTTTGACAATTGAATACCCCCATTGGGGGACAACGCTTGGATCTTTGCTTTTCTTTACATGAGACAGTTTTTAGGTTTCGTGTTTCGCCCTGTGACAAGCCAAATCCAGGCTGCAACGAACCGACGGCATTATGCTGCCCGACGGCAAACGCGAAGACGTTACCGGCCGCTTACTCATCCCGGAATTGTCCAAGCCGGAAAAACAACCGGAGCAGACCAGTGCCGAATATGAACTGACCCTGCAAAAGTACCGCAACCAGTTAAACCATATTGACCCCAAAGTCCCCGGCTGGGTCTACACCACCAACTAAGGTTACACGATGCCTAAAATGATTGAATACACGGATACGGCTTACACCTATGCACAGAAAAAGGATCTGGCACCAGCCGATCCAGCTCTCTGGACCGGTCGTTTGAAACATATCCGTGCCATATCTTTACCCAATGGGGTTCATTGTGGCGATTTTCGCTGGAACCTCAGAGAATCCATGCTCAATTCCATGAAAAATGGAAAACTTCGTATTGGTGATCTAGAGAATCTTCGCATCAGTTGCACTAATAACCCGTTAGTTTATATCTATATTCTTCGGTTTATGGCAGGGGTTATTTCCCTTGCCGGTCTTTTCCCCATGTTTATATATATTTCCAACGGCAAATTAACATTACTTTCGTCTTCTGTTTTCCTAGTGGGGGGAGGGGTTTGGCTAATTTTCCACTACCTCACCAAGATTGTCCCCGACAAAAACAACATTACCATCAACCGAGCCACCGGTATGGTTTGTTTGCCTCCCGGAAAGTACCGACCAACAGCCCGCGAAATTCCTTTTGCCGAATTTGATGGCTACTGCCGCTCGACGACCTCACCGGTTGGTGTTGCATCCTATTATTTTTGCATGGGACATCGCTATGAGCCGATTTATGTCAGTTACGGTGGGGAAGCGACCACCTTCGGTGATCATTACGGCACCTGGGAAGAACTGCAGCAACTGATGGATATCAACCTCCCCCTGCCTGATCTGCCTGAATTCGAACCATTCCGGCAGCAGGACCCAACCACCAAAGCTTGGGATGAAAAGCATGGGCGCGATCCTGATTACTGGAAAAAGATGAACCCCGACTGGCTGCCGGACTTGCGCCGCGAAGGTTACGAAGCCCTGAAAGCCGTCGACTGGAGCCTGCTGCCCCGCGATCATGTGCCATCGGCAGAAGCGATTGAAGAGGCCCGTAGGACCGCACGGCGCAGATAATGGTTTAGTTCTTTGACAACTGAATATCCCATATTCTGAGACATTGTTGCGCCGGGTTGCCAAAGAACCGTTACTCCTGTCATCCGCTAGACAATACATCCATCTTCAATAGTAATCGACCGCTGGGCCATAGCAGCATAAGTCGGGTCGTGGGTCACCATGACAATCGCCATGCCTTCGGCGTTCAGTTCGGTTAGCAGTTTCATGATCTGCTCTCCGGTTCGTTTATCCAGGCTGCCAGTGGGCTCATCTGCAAATAAGACCCGGGAAGATTTCACCAGGGCCCGGGCAATGGCAACACGCTGCTGCTCACCACCGGAAAGCTGCCCCGGTAAACGCTCAACCTTGTCCGCCAGTCCAACCCGTGCCAGACATTGGTGGGCCTTTTCAATCGCCTCCCGGTTAATGCCACGAAGCGATTTCATATACGGTAGCAATACATTTTCCAGCACCGTCAGGTATGGGAGCAAATGATGGAACTGGAAAATGATGGAGAAGTCGGATTGCCGCAGCAGGTTGAGTCGCTGATCAGAGATCTGGCACAGGTCTTCATCAAAGTAGTGCAATGCGCCGGCATCGGCGTCGACCAGGGTCGAGAGAACGTTGAGCAGGGTGCTCTTGCCGGAGCCTGAGCGCCCGATAATAGAGACAAACTCCCCTTCGTTGATAGCGACGGAAACGCCCTTAAGCACTGGAACCCGTTGCCCATCGGTATAAAAGCATTTTTCAATATTTCTGGCTGAAATCATCATAAGATTCTCCTGTTAAAGAGCGACCAGAACCCGTGAGGGTTCGATCCTGGCACCCTTTAATGCCGGATAGCTGGCAGCAACAACGGTGATGACGGAAAATATGCTGAGCGACGCCAGCAGATGCAACGATGAAAAAGTCGGCACGATACCGTCAGCCAGATTCAAAAATTCCAGCACGCGGAAACTGGCTCCGAAACCCGCGAAATAACCGAGAACCCCGGCCAGTCCGCCTACAAAGCCTGCTTCAATACAGAAAATGGTGAATATTTGTCTTTTGCCATAGCCAAGGGAACGCAAAATACCAATATCTTTCTTGCGCTCATTAACGGCGGACAGCATTGACAGGCCAACCATGCAGACCGCCGTAACCAGGATAATCAGACTCACCGCCAAGGCCAGCTGCTGGACAAAATGTACCGAGGCCATGCGCTGCACAACAACATGGCGCAGAGCGCTGATCTTGGCTCCCGGCAGCGCAGATTGAAGCTGAGCGACGATGTCCTCGATAGGGCAACCGGCGCACAGGGCTGCCACTTCGATAAAGCTGGTACTGTTCGTACGTCCCATTAGCTGCTGCAGGTGCGGCAAACCCATGAATATGACACCATCATCCTCGGATCCGGTGGCATAAAGAGATGCGGTCACGGTAAAATCATGGCCCAGTAAAGACACAACATCACCGGTCTTAAGCCCCAGCTGTTCAGCGGCATGACTTCCGACCAGCACTTCTCCTTCCTGGCCACTGAAGGTCCCGTTGCTGGCCCAGTAACTCTTGATCCGGCGTTCCTGCTCCCAATCAATACCGACAACCGCAACACCGCTTCCGTTGACATTGGCCAGGGTCACCAATTTGGGCGCTACAGCGCTGATGCGCTCATTCAGCGCAATACCATGAATAGCTTCAACCGTTTGACGTTCCTCCAAATTCTGGACATCAAAGAGCATATCCCCCATGTGAAAACCGCCATAACTGAGGCTGAGAGCCTCCGTTTTGGGTGAAATAACGATATTGGCGCCAAAAGCCGTGAGCTTTCTCTCCAGGCTTTCCCCGACGACACGGGACACCTGGAACAGCGCAACAATCGACATGACACCGAGACTGAAGACAAACAGCAACAGCAGTGTCTTGGAAGGCTTGCGCCGCATGTTGCGCAGGGGAATGGTCAGGATATTCATCTGCTCCTCCTTAAAAGAAACGGGCTCCCGGAAGAATATCCCTCTCTTTAATCGTCAACAGGTTACCGGCAATTTCGCGCTTCAGTGGTGCGGGGTTACACCCTCCCTGAACCACGTTGACCCGGCTGCTGTGAAAGCGCTGGCCACAGTTGTTACAAACCATGTACTCGTCATCCTGCGAGTAGCCTTTGCGCTCGGGATAACAGACGTCACAGGCATCAAAGGCGGCTCTCAATACACCATCGGGACTTTTGACGACAAAAAATTTGATCTCACGACCATCCTTTTTATAGACGTAATAATGAGCATTGCCGTCATTGATGTCAGTAACATCAAACGTGACCTCACCGTCAGCCGCGTGTACGGTTTTAACCGCACTGAACATACCCAGATCCGCAACATAGAACAGAGTAAACGCCACCAGACCGATCAGGCCGACAGCAACAGTAATAAGCAGAGTATTTCTGGACATAATTTTATCCTTATCATCGCTATAGAAATCTGTACGTGTGAGCCACACGGGCTCTCACCGCTAAAAGCAAGTGAGCCGACAGACACTAATGGAGATAAGAACAATAGAGTTTATAAATGGGAGGAGATACGTCAGGAGAGCTGTGATAACGGTCTGTCAGCCGTTGAACACTCTGTTCATAGGCAATAACAGGCACCTCAATAGGTGAAACAAGGAACAGATCCAGCGATAACGAGGAAGGCAGCAGCGATTCATGGCTACTTTGGGGCTGATCGCAGAAAGAACCGTCGGCGCAGGGAGACGCATCATGGTCTTGGCCATGAGCCATCCTTTGTTCCGGAACCGAGGTTGGCATGCAGCATGATAACTTGGCCGGCGCGTCAAAAGAATGCTCACAGGCCAAAGAACAGTGATCAGCACCCGCAACTATCCCGGCACTGGCAAGTATCACCAGCAAAACCAGAGCAGTTATTTTGCGCAGCACCTTCAGCATTCCATTTATCCTTTAAGAGCAATCGGATGACAGGACAGAAAAAGCGCAATCTCTATCCCTACCGACAAACTAAAGAATAATCACAGAACAAGTCAATGTTTTTTATCTCTCTTGTCAAGTAAAAGCGACAAATTGAGATTCACTTTACTTCCTCGGGGAGGCAGGTTTACACTTACCTTTTTAATGAACGTCATGATGGCTGATTCTCGGTCAGCGAGGGCAATATGAACAAAACGTCACACCCATTCGATAAACTCACCCCCGACTTCATTATGGATGCCGTCGAATCCCTCGGTTACCGCTGTGATTATCGCATTCTGACCCTCAACAGCTATGAAAACCGGGTCTATCAGGTCGGAATTGACGAGGCAGAGCCGCTGATTGTCAAATTTTACCGCCCTGACCGCTGGAATAAAGCCCAGCTTAGCGAAGAACACCAATTTATCGAAGAGCTCGCTGCGCATGAGCTACCGGTGGTAGCGCCCCTGCAAGATGCACAAGGGGAAACCCTGCACCGCTTTCACGGCTTTTATTTTTCATTATCACCACGCCGGGGTGGTCATTCCCCTGAACTTGCCAACCTTGAACATCTGCAGGTGATTGGCCGCCTGCTCGGGCGTATTCATGCCATCGGCATGCAGCACCCGTTCCGCCATCGCCCGACACTGACCCCGCAAAGTTTTGGTCACGAATCGGTTAACTTCCTGCTTGGCAGTGACTGTATTCCCGGCGATTACCGGGCGGCCTATGAATCACTGACTCGGGACCTGCTGGCCAGCATAGATGAGCGCTTTTCCGCAGTGACTGCACGCAACATTCGGGTGCATGGCGACTGCCACTGCGGCAACATGCTGTGGCGGGATGACGCCCCTCATTTTGTTGATTTTGATGACACCCGCATGGCGCCTGCCATCCAAGACTTATGGATGCTGCTCTCAGGGCAGGAAGATCAGCAACAACAGCAGTTGGGAAAAATTCTTGATGGATACTATCAATTCTGCGATTTCAACCCGACCGAGCTGCAACTGATCGAACCGTTGCGCACCCTGCGCATTATCAACTACAGTGCCTGGCTGGCGCGACGCTGGGATGATCCGGCCTTCCCCCGCACCTTCCCCTGGTTTAACACTGTTCAGTACTGGGGCGAGCATATTCTTGAACTGCGCGAACAGCTGGCGGCCTTGCAGGAACCACCACTTACCCTATAAAACTTCAGCACGTAATCCGCGCCTTGTTGAACATCCTTCTCCATGAGGAAGCAGCTGCCCACAGGGCAGATGAGGGGGGGGGCGTCTCTCTTACCCCTTTCGTCAAAGAAAAAGCGGCCCCCGGAAGTGCCGGAAAGCCGCTTTTTCTTTCCCTAATCTGTGTAAGAGTGTGCTCAACCGGACTTGATATACCTCGTCAGCTGATTAATCATAAACTCTTTTTCCTCAATGGTCGCTTTGACCAGGTCGCCGATGGAAATGATACCTACCAGTTTGCCGTCCTCCAGAACCGGTAAATGCCGATGGCGTGCTTCCGTCATCATCGCCATGCACTCCTCTATGGTATCACTCGGACTGGTGAACATGACATTTTCACTCATGATCCTGAGCACAGGGGTATCCGGGGAAGCGATCCCCTTAAGGCGAACCTTACGAGCATAGTCCCGTTCGGACAGCAGGCCAATCACGGTCTCACCATCCATGACAACAACGGAACCAACATCCGCCTCTGCCATTTTTTCCAAGGCACTCAGCACGGTATCGGTTTTGCCAACAGTTAAAACATCCGTTCCCTTTTCCTGGAGAATATCCTTTACATAGAGCTTCATGGTCGACCTCCCAGCAATAAAACAATGGTATTTTGAAAGTTTAGCGTTTCAGTAACCAATGTCAAACCTCCAAGTACCTATTTTAACGTTTTTTTCTAACTACCTGCTTGCACCTTATGACGCTGATTTTATTTTTTTGTTATAATTAGCGGAAATTCCTTACGCCTCGACATATCAACCCGATAAATGATCTTTCTGAACCGGAGTGTTATGTTTCATATTAAAAAAGGACTACAATTACCGCTTTGTGGTGCCCCTTCCCAACAGATTGATACGCCTGCGCCTTCGGCCCATGTCGCGCTGCTTGGATGTGACTTTCCCCAGCTTAAACCAACCCTCCTGGTGGATGAAGGCGATTCGGTGTCCCTGGGGCAACCTTTAATGAAGGATAAAAAGCACCCCCGGATTCTGTTTACCGCTCCTGCTGCGGGCCGCATTACAGCTATTCATCGTGGCTACCGCAGGGCCTTTGTGTCACTGGTTATTAAAGTCGAAGGTCATGATGAGCTGAGTTTTCAGGCACTGAAAGAGCTTGATCCGCAGCAGCTCACCAGCGAGCAGATCGAAGAACACTTGCTTGCATCCGGCTTATGGCCAGCATTTCGCACCCGCCCCTATGACCATATCCCTCAACCGGATAGCCGCCCGGCGGCACTTTTTGTTACCGCTATCGATACCAACCCGCTGGCTCCCGATCCACGCCTGATCATTGGAGAAAGTCCTGAGTTCTTTTACGCCGGGCTGCAGATCCTGCAACGCCTGGTGAACACGACCATTCACCTGTGTACGGCTCCCGATGCTGACTATTCTTACCCCAACGGCATCAGCGTCAGTCAATTTGCCGGGCCACACCCGGCAGGCCTGGCCGGAACCCATATTCATTTTCTGGAGAAAGTCAACCAGCACCGGACCGTCTGGCATATCGGCTATCAGGATGTCATCGCCATCGGCCACCTGTTCAGCACCGGTCGCATTATGACTGAAAGGATTATTTCTCTGGCTGGCCCGCTGGTCCATAGGCCGCGCCTGCTGAGGGTCAGAACCGGTGTAAATCTTCAGGAATTGCTTAACAACGAAGTCTCCGGTGACCATCCCCGCATTATTTCCGGTTCGATTTTTTCCGGGCATCAGGCCAGCGAGCCGGTCGCTTTTCTGGGGCGCTATCACAATCAGGTCACCGTTCTCGGTGAGGACCGTGAACGCGCTCTACTCGGCTGGTTGCGCCCCGGTCTGCATAAGTTCTCGGTAAAAAATCTGTTTGTCTCAAGCTTTCTTTCGTCCCGCCCTCTGCCGTTAACAACGACAACCAATGGCAGTGTCCGGGCCATGGTCCCGATTGGGGCCTATGAAAACGTGATGCCCCTGAATATCAAGGCAACCTGGCTTTTGCGGTCACTCATGACCCTCGACACGGATCTGGCCCAGAAACTTGGCTGCCTGGAACTTGCCGAAGAAGATCTGGCCCTGTGCAGCTTCGTCTGCGCCGGAAAAATCGATTACGGTCATCACCTGCGCCAGGCATTGATCAAAATTGAAGAAGAGGGATGAACATGGGACTGCGAAAAATACTTGATGATATCCATCCCCATATGACTGAAGGGGGGAAATTCGCCCGCTTTTATCCCCTCTATGAAGCCCTGGACAGCTTTCTCTATACCCCAGGGGAAGTGACTACCGGCCCACCCCATGTCCGCGATGCCATGGATCTTAAACGGGTGATGATTACCGTTGTTGTCGCCCTGCTCCCCTGCTTTTTTATGGCCATGTGGAATACCGGCTACCAGGCCAATCTCGTCATGCATCTTGGTGGCGCTGAGGTACCCGGCTGGCGTGGCGGTTTGTTAAAGCTGCTGGGTTTCAGTGCCGACCCGACAAGCTTTCTCGACAACCTTATGTACGGGGCGGTGTGGTTCATTCCCATTTACCTGGTCACCAATATCGTCGGTGGTCTGTGGGAGGCCTTATTCTGCATCGTCCGCAAGCATGACCTGAACGAAGGATTTCTGGTTACCGGCTCGCTCTTTCCCCTCATCTGCCCACCCACGCTGCCGTTGTGGCAGGTGGCTTTGGGGATCAGCTTCGGGGTTGTTATCGGCAAAGAGATTTTCGGCGGCACCGGGAAAAACTTCCTCAACCCGGCCCTGACCGGCAGAGCGTTTCTGTTTTTTGCTTACCCGGCCCAGATCAGCGGCAACCAGGTCTGGACCGCCGTCGATGGTTTCAGCGGCGCTACCGCCTTAAGTCATGCTGCCGAAGGTGGTGTTGCAGCGATTCAGCAGTTCACCAGCTGGTTTGCCGCTTTTGTCGGAACCATCCCCGGCTCCATGGGAGAAACGTCTACCCTGGCCTGCCTGTTTGGTGCCCTGGTTCTGATCGTCACCGGCATCGGATCCTGGCGGGTCATGCTCGCGACTCTGCTTGGAGCGCTGACCATGATCCTGCTGTTTAATGCCATCGGCAGTGACAGTAATCCCATGTTTGCCCTTGGCCCGCACTGGCACCTGGTTATCGGTGGCTTTGCCTTCGGCCTGGTGTTCATGACCACCGACCCGGTTTCCGGAGCGATGACCAATGAGGGGAAGTGGTTTTACGGTTTCCTGATCGGTGCCATGTGCATCCTGATCCGGGTGGTCAACCCGGCGTTCCCTGAAGGGATGATGCTGGCCATCCTGTTCGGCAACGTGTTTGCCCCAATCATCGACCAGCTGGTACTCAAGGTTCATATCAGGCGGAGGTTACGGCATGTCGAAAGATAGTACGTCCCATGTCCTGATCGTTGCTCTGTTGCTGTGTGTGGTCTGCTCGGTGCTGGTCTCCGCAGCGGCGGTTGGCCTGAGAGACCGGCAGGAACTGAACAAAGCCACAGAAAAACGCAAAAACATTCTGCAGGCAGCCGGACTTTACCATGACGATCAACCGGTCAATGAGCAGTTTGCCCATATTCAAACGCGCCTGGTCGATCTGCAGACCGGGACCTTCAGCGAGCGCTTTGACCCCACCACTTTTGACAGCCGGTCAGCGAGCCGCGATCCCGCCACCAGCTACCGGATCCCGCCGGATCTGGACCGGGCAGGAATCAAGGACCGTTCCCGCTATAAGGATGTTTATCTGGTCATGCAGGGGGACCAGCTCGAGCAACTGATCCTGCCGGTGCATGGAAAAGGGTTATGGTCCACCATGTATGGCTTTATCGCCCTCGCAGGGGACCTGAACACCGTTAACGGTTTTGCCTTCTATGAGCATGGCGAGACCCCCGGTCTGGGTGGCGAAATAGATAACCCGGCCTGGAAACGCCAGTGGCGCGGCAAAGAAATCTACGGTCCTGACGGCAAGGTGCGGATTGAGGTCATCAAGGGCAGCGTAGTCAAGAGCGATCCGCAGGCTCAGTTCAAAGCTGACGGGCTGGCCGGCGCAACCCTCACCTCGCGCGGCGTAGAAAACCTGCTCAGGTACTGGCTGGGGGCAAACGGCTATCAGCCGTTCCTGGCCCGCCTGAAACGCGAAGGAGTCCACCTATGAGCAAAGCAAAAGACGCACTGCTCGACCCGCTGTTCGACAAAAATCCCATCGGCTTGCAGATTCTCGGTATCTGTTCGGCGCTGGCGGTAACGTCCAAGCTGGAAACCGTGGCGGTTATGGGTCTGGCGGTTATCTTCGTCGTTGCCGGTTCCAACTTTTCAGTCAGCCTGATCCGCCGCCAGGTGCCGGGCAACATCAGAATTCTGGTCGAAATCACTATCATCGCCACGCTGGTTATCATTGTTGACCAATTTCTCAAGGCCTTTGCCTTCAGCGTCAGCAAGCAACTTTCAGTCTTTGTCGGGCTGATCATCACCAACTGTATTGTCCTCGGCCGCGCTGAAGCTTTCGCCATGAAAAATCCGCCGGGCTTAAGTCTGTTGGATGGGATCGGCAACGGACTCGGTTACAGTCTGGTGCTGCTGCTGGTCGGTTTCTGCCGCGAACTGTTTGGCGCCGGAAAACTGTTCGGCTTCACCATTTTTGCCACGACCAATGACGGCGGCTGGTATCTGCCTAATGGGCTGATGCTGCTGCCACCCAGCGCCTTCTTTATTATCGGGCTGTTGATCTGGGCGTTACGAACCTGGAAAACCGACCAGATTGAAGAGGAGAACTAGGGTATGGAACATTACCTGAATATTCTGATCCGTTCAGTCTTCATCGAAAATATGGCGCTGGCCTTTTTCCTGGGTATGTGTACCTTTCTCGCGGTATCGCGCAAGGTTGATACCGCACTGGGTCTGGGCGTTGCCGTGGTGGTCGTCCAGACCATTACCGTACCGGCCAACAACCTGATTTTTCAACATCTCCTAAAAGCAGGAGCGCTTGATTGGGCGGGCTTTGGAGGTCTTGACCTGACTTTCATTGGCCTTATCTGCTACATCGGCGTGATTGCCGCCATTGTCCAGATCCTGGAAATGATCCTCGACCGCTTTGTGCCGGCTCTTTACAACGCGCTGGGAATTTTTCTGCCGCTGATCACGGTCAACTGCGCCATTCTGGGTGGCTCGCTGTTTATGGTTGAGCGGGATTACAATTTTCCCGAGAGCGTGGTTTTCGGCTTTGGCTCTGGACTGGGCTGGGCGCTGGCCATAGTAGCGCTGGCCGGTATTCGGGAAAAACTGAAATATGCCGATGTTCCCGCCGGGCTGCGCGGCCTCGGTATTACTTTCATGACGGCCGGGCTGATGGCCATGGCGTTCATGGTCTTTTCCGGGATTCAACTTTAGGATGAAACTATGACAGCAATTGCTCTCGGCGTATCCATCTTTACCCTGATCGTCATGGCCCTGGTCATTCTCATACTGCTGTCCAGATCCTGGCTGATCCCCTCTGGCGACGTGGTTTTGAACATCAATGATGATCCGGACAAAAAGTTGACCGTTCACCCGGGGGGAAAACTGCTCAGCGTACTCGCCGATCAGCAGATCTTTGTCCCTTCCGCCTGCGGTGGCGGTGGCACCTGCGCTCAGTGCCGGGTTAAAGTTCTCGAAGGGGGCGGCGACATCCTGCCAACCGAAACCGCACACATCAACAAACGCGATGCCCGCGCGGGGTATCGCCTGTCCTGCCAGGTCAGCGTCAAACAGGATATGGCACTGGAACTGCCGGCCGAAATTTTTTCCATCAGCCGCTGGGAGTGCCGGGTGCGCTCCAACACCAGCCGGGCGACCTTCATCAAGGAACTGGTTCTCGAACTTCCTGAAGGGGAAAATCTCGATTTCCGTGCTGGTGGCTATATCCAGATCGAAGCGCCGCCACATAGCTGCGAATACAAGACGATGGACATCGCCGAACGCTTCCGCAACGACTGGGATAAATTCGATATCTGGCAATATACATCGGAGGTCAAAGAACCGATCATGCGCGCCTATTCGATGGCCAACTACCCGGATGAAAAAGGCATTATCATGCTCAACGTGCGTGTCTGCCCGCCGCCGCCTGCTGTTCCTGGTGCGCCTCCCGGGCAAATGTCATCATTTATCTTCAATCTGAAACCCGGCGACACTGTTTTCGTATCCGGCCCTTACGGCGAATTCTTTGCGCGCGAAACCAATGCCGAAATGGTCTTTGTCGGTGGTGGTGCCGGTATGGCGCCGATGCGTTCGCATATTTTCGACCAGCTGAAACGCCTAGATTCAAAACGGAAAATTTCATTCTGGTATGGTGCCCGCAGCCGCAAAGAAGCCTTTTATGTTGATGAATTCGACCAGCTGGCCGCAGATCACCCAAACTTCAAGTGGCATCTGGTCCTGTCGGAACCCCTCCCGGAAGATAACTGGAACGGCCCGACCGGCTTTGTTCATCAATACCTCTACAGCCATTATCTGGAAAACCACCCGACCCCCGAGGATTGTGAATATTATCTGTGCGGTCCCCCGATGATGAACAAGGCGACCACCGACATGCTGTATAACCTTGGGGTTGATTACGAAAATATCATGTTCGATGATTTTGGCGTTTAAGCGCCTCAGGAGGCTGTTATGCGTTACCAACAAACCCGCGAGGTGCTGCACAAATTGGCTCCGGAATACCATCGCAAAGTGAAGGATTATTTCCAGCAACTCGCTGAATGTGACGTCTCGCCACGGGTCAGGCTGATGCTCGACTATCTGATCGGCCATGAAGAACAGCGTGCCCTGGCGCTGGCAGAATACTGCCAGCTGGCCTCTCGTCATGCTCTTGATTACTGGTTTAAAGGGGTGGAAATCCCCTTTCCTCAGCCGCAAGCCGATCTGATCCCGGAAGCGGCCCGCAACAGCCTGGATGAACTGATCTGTGCAGCGGTCGGCTACAAGCAGCAACTGATCAGATATTACGACCACCTGCTTGAGAAAGCTGGGAGCAAAGAAAGCCGCCACCTTTTCCAAACCTTGCTGACTCAGGAAGAAAAAGCGATGAAACGAATGATCCGACATGCCCAGGGACTTGCTGACCTTTAATATGAAGATATTATTCCTGGCACTATTGCCCGCCATGCTTCTTATCGCCGGTTGCCAGCAGCAACCGGAAATCATCCGCCTTGGTGGCGACACCATGGGGACCACCTGGTCTGTGACGGTGGTTCATGACCGGCAGCAGGTTAGCAATGGTGATCTGCAGACGTTACTGGAAAACCGCCTGGTTCAGATCAACCAGCTGATGTCAACCTACGACCCTCAATCTGAGGTATCCCGCTTTAACAAAAAACAGAGTGATTCCTGGTTTCCCATTTCTGTCGAAACCTATCTGGTGATCCGCCAGGCGCTCCAGATCAGTGAACTCAGTGGCGGTGCCTTTGACATCAGTGTCGGACCACTGGTTAACCTGTGGGGATTCGGAACAACGGGGCGTCCGCAGCAGCGGCCGACCCAGGAAGAGATTCGCTCTATTCTGGCATCAGTGGGGTATCAGCACCTCGAACTGAGAGCCCATCCTCCGCTGCTTAAAAAAGATATTCCCGCGTTGCAGATCGATCTCTCTGCCATAGCCAAAGGCTATGCGGTTGATGCCCTGGGGAATGTTCTGCAACAACAAGGCTATCAGGATTTTCTGGTGGAAATCGGCGGGGAAATCCTCACCGCAGGGCGACGGCCAGGCAAGCAACTCTGGCGTATTGCAGTCGAAAAACCGGTGGAAGAAACCCGTGAAGTCGGCACCATCCTCACTATGACCGGAACTGCCATGGCGACATCAGGAAACTACCGCAATTTTTATGTTGAAGATGGACAACGTTATGTCCACACCATCGATCCTGTCAGCGGCCAGCCCATCATTCATAAGCTGGCTTCAGCGACAGTCCTCGATCCGTCCTGCGCCCGCGCGGACGCCCTTGCAACAACCCTGATGGTCATGGGGGAAGAAAAGGCGATTGCCTTCAGTGAAAAGCATGACATCCCAGTGTACCTGATGATCCATCATGGCGAAGAAACCGCAAACTACCAAAGTCCGGCATTTAAAAAATTTCTTCAGGAGCAACAGCCATGAAACTGTTTCTGATTGTCTTTATCCTGTTTCTGCTGGCCTTTACCGGCCTGGCCTGCGGACTTATCTTCAAACGCCGCGGCCTGCGGGGTGGTTGCCAGCAACATGGGAACGACCATGATTGCCAATGTCAGGAAGCAAATCAACACACCAGCAACGACGTAAGCAGTTCCTGTTGCAAAGCCAGCCACAAAACCCATTGAGCACAAGGCCGCTTACAGACAATGGGCAAAAACTTGGCAAGGATAGATGCAGTTTGGTTCTTAAAGTGAGCGCATTACAGGCTTCATTCGCAAGACATTTGTCAATTAACATTGAAAAACGACCCGCTGGAGCACTTTTTCAACGCCAATTGACAGTCAGGCGTTCAGGACAATACTTCGATAAAACTTCTCTGAATATAGTCATAAAAGTCCTCGGCTGCGGGGCTTAACGGGGCTCGCTTGCGTTTCATCAACACCACTTCTCTGGCAATCACCGGTTCGATCAGCGGAATCTTCAAGACTTCGGGGTTGTGGAAAAAAGGGAGCGAGAGTCCTGGGACAACGGCACTGCCGATTCCTTGATCGACAAAACCAGTTTGCGTTGAAAGTGACTGAACCTCATCACTCCAGACCAAAGCAACATCATGCCGGTTCAATTGCTCATCAATGATCCGCCGATTAGCCGACGTTGCACTGCCTAGCATGATAACCGCATGACCTGCCAGATCTTTCCAGCGAATTTTTTTCATTTTTGACAAGGGGTGTTCAGGCCGGCATGCCAGATAGAAGCGGTCCTCACAGATCGGGTCCAGTTCCAGCTCTTTTGCTTCAGTTGTCTTGATCCCAACACCGAATTCAACCGTTCGGTCACGCACTTTCTCTGTTACTTCCATACCGTTACCATCATGCACCAAAAAACGGACATCCGGTTTTTTTTGCCGATAGCTGACAACCAGTTTGGGAAGAGCGTTCCCGGCGATAGTTGTCAGGCAGGCAATCTCCACCAGGCTTTCTTTCTGCGAAGCGATCCGCAAAAGCCGTTCGTCAAAGCGGTCAAAGTCATTGATCAGGGCCCGCGAATTTTCCAGCAATTCCCGACCGACGTGGGTCAGGCTGACCTTTTGTGTTGTCCGGTCGAACAGAGGAGCACCGACATACTCCTCCAGTTTGCTGATGCGTCGACTCAGAGCTGAAGGGGTGATGAACAGATTCTCGGAGGCCTCATGGAACGACTCCAAGGCGACAATGCTGACGAAAGCACGGATATCTTCAATCGATGGCTTCATGATTTTTTCTCAACAAAGTTTGACTATTAGTCACTTTACATCAACAAAATTAGTTTATAGCATAAGCCCAAAGATAAAGGAATAAGGGGTTGTGAACCTATGAAAAAAAATCAATCGATACAGTTGAAGAATGTCTCCAGTTATTTTGTCGGCGGGGAGAATAAAACCATCTCAGGTGCCGGAGTCCGCAATGTCAGTTATTCGTTGAGTGGTGTTTCTCGTCCCTATTCAATCGATGGCGACTACGAATATGGTCAAATGTACGTTCAGGTTTATGAGCAGGCTCAGGCCCGTTATCAAGCCCCTTTACTGATGTGGCATGGTGGCGGAATGACCGGAACAGTGTGGGAAAGTACCGCTAATGGTGAGCCCGGATGGCTCGATTATTTTCTGAAAGAGGGATACAGCGTTTACGTCTCTGATGCGGTTGAACGGGGGCGTTCTGGTTTTGACCCGACGGCAATAATGAATGGAACGCCACTGTTCCGCTCGAAACAGGAGGCTTGGGAGCTATTCCGCATCGGAACCAAAGAGGGCTACTGCGACTCGGCAGAAGAGCGGATTCCCTTCCCCGGAACACAGTTTCCAGCTGCTTCTTTTGATTTTTATTGCCGCAGCTTTGTACCCCGTTTTGAAGGTAACCGCGGGCAGATTGTCGCGGCTTATAAGCAGATGGTCGGGGAACTTCCAGAAAGTATCATTATGGCGCACAGTCAGGGAGGTGGATTCGCTCTTCAGGTTGTCTCTGAAAATCCTCTGCCGGTTAAGGCTGTTGTTGCCGTTGAGCCTTCCGGTGCCCCTGAATTGACGGATGATGTTGATTGGAAGGCGGTCGGGAAAATTCCTCATTTGATCGTTTGGGGAGATCATTTTGAGCAGCACAAAGTCTGGCAAAGCTATCGCTCTTCAGTTGATCGCTATGTCGATAAGGTTAGAAAAAATGGGGGAAATATCGATGTTATTTCACTGCCGTCAATCGGAATTTCTGGAAACTCTCACTGCCCCATGTCTGATCTGAACAGTGAGCAGGTTGCTGATGTTATCGCCGCATGGTTGCGAGAAAAAATCTAACACTGATGAGAAAGGGTATTGTTATGAGGAAAATGCTGGTTGCAATACTGATGGTTTTGCCGGCCTGCGGCTTTGCTTCAGCGGCGGAATACAAGATCGATGTATCTCTCGACACGCCACCGAGCCATATCAGGAATTTATCGTTTGTTGAGTTCGCCAAGGAAATTGGAGAGAGTTCCGGCGGACGTATAGAAATGAATATTTTCCACAGCGCGTCTCAATTCAAAGGTGGAAATGTTGCCAAGGCTCTGGCACAAGGAGCACTGGAAATGGGAGCCCCGGCCTTCCATCATTTGTCGAAATTTGTCCCTGACTCCGGGATTGTTCTGCTGCCGATCTTTTATGGCGCATCCCTCAAGCAAATCTACGCTTTTTCAGATGGTCCAATGGGGCAGGAACTGTACGACCGGGTCGAAAAAAAGATGGGCGTTAAAGTTCTTGGCCGCCCGCTCGACTTGGGTTACGGAACCGTTTTTACTGGCAACAAGAAGCTGGAAAAAACGACCGATATGGTAGGAATGAAAATGCGCGTTCCCGGTGGTGCAGCAACCCTTGAAAGATACCGGGTGTTGGGTGCAAGTCCGGTGAAAATCGGCTTGGCAGACCTCCCTCAGGCCCTCCAGCGCGGGACTGTCGATGGCATCTGGTCAACTCAGGAGACGGTTCGTTCCTCAAAACTGTGGGATGCCGGAATCAAATATGCTTTTGATGACAAGCAGAGCTATGTTCAATACATTCCGATGATCAATGGAAAGGTCTGGAAATCTCTGCCGGCCGAGCTGCAGAAGCTGATGGTGGATACCTGGGAAAACACAGTTGAAAAAGTACGTATTCTCGCCAAAGAAACCCAAGAAAAAGCTCAGCTGATCAATGCTGAAAACGGAATCGAAACAGTTGAACCTGCTGCTGAAGATCTTCAGAAAATGAGACAGAAACTTCTGGCCAGCCAACCGACTCTTGTTGAAGATCTGAAAATGGATGCAGATTACGTTGCAAGAGTTCAGGCGGCGGTTGACGCGGTCAAATAATTAATAAGTCAAAGGCGCGGCGGGGGACTGCCGCGCTTTTTTTCGAGGAATGGCGAATGAAACTGTCAGCGGTCTATGAAAAGAGTATCGAATGGATTGCCGGGGCTTGTGCAATGATCGCCTTGTGCATTGTCTGTATCGAGGTCTTCCTACGTTATTTCTTCCCCATGCTGCTTCCTGACTGGGGGAGGGAAATCGTTATCTACCTTTTTGCCTGGGCAATAATGCTGGTCGGCGGACTCTTGATAAAAGAGGATCGACATGTCAGGGCTGATTTAGTGAATGAGCTTTTTCCAGAAGCATCATTAAAGTATTTCGACGTCATTGTTGCTCTCATCGGCATTTTTTTCTGTGTCGCATTAACCTGGTTCGGGGTGAAAACTGTTCTTTTTGCGAAAACATTTGAGGAGGTGAGCGATTCATCGATTCAGTTTCCGATGTACCTATTTTATCTCTGTCTTCCGGTCGGAATGTTGTTTATGAGTCTGCACTACGTTAATAGTCTGGTCAAAGCGATTCAGACAATTCTGGGGGGCGTGAACATTCAGCAGGAGGCTGATCATGAATAGTTCTCTTCTTGGCCTGCTGTTTGCCGTGCTGATCGCCATCAGAACGCCTATCTTCCTGACCTTGGGCGGTTTGGCTCTACTGATGTTCTGGATCGATGGCGAACCACTGATCAGCCTGGCGCAAATTGTTGTCGATCATCTCAATTCTGAAACTCTGGTTGCTATTCCGTTTTTCGTCATTGCTGCAGCCTTTATGACGGAAGGGGGCATTGCCAAAGCGCTGATCGATTGTGCCAACGCCTGGATCGGTCGAGTTCGTGGCGGGTTGGCGATTGTCTGCGTCGTTGCAACGACAATCTTTGCCGCCATCTGTGGTTCGTCAGTTGCGACGGCCATGGCAATGGGTGCTATCCTGATTCCAGCGATGAATCGTCAGGGTTATGACAAGCGTTTTTCCCTCGGCATTGTTGGCGCCTCCGGCACTCTGGGTATTCTGATCCCCCCTTCGCTGGCATTTATCGTTTACGCCATCATCGCTGAAGAGTCGGTTCCGCGACTGTTTTTGGCTGGGGTCATCCCGGGGTTGCTGCAGGCCGGTATGTTTATCGCCATTGCGCTTTTCTATGCCTACAAACGTGGTTACCCCAAAGGGGAACCGCTAACGCGTGACGAGTTTATTGCAGTCAATTTACATGCACTTCCTGCTCTTTCAGTTCCGGTTATTGTGCTGGGAGGGATTTACAGCGGAATTGTTACGGTAACTGAAGCAGCTGGTCTGGCCGCTCTTGCTGCGCTGTTAACGAGTGTTGTCTTCTACCGTGAGTGCTCGGTGAAGGATATTATCCCGGTGATGGCACGCGGAATAAAAAGCACTGCTGCTATCGTTTTCATCATCCTGATGGCAATGGCTTTTGGTCATTGGATCACCGGTTCTGGGCTGCCACAGAAACTTGTTGAATTTGCAGCAGAGAACCAGATGAAACCGTGGATGTTTCTGGCCTTCATCAATATTTTGCTGCTGTTTCTGGGGATGTTCCTGGAAGTTTTTGCGATTATGTTGATTGCTCTGCCGATCCTTCTCCCAATACTCGACTCATTGGGAATCAACCTGATCCACTTCGCCGTAGTGATGACAATCAATATGGAACTCGCGCTGTTGACGCCGCCGGTCGGACTGAATCTGTTTGTTCTTTCCTCCGTTGCCAAAGAACCGATGAGTGAGGTGGTCAAGGGGATCGTACCTTTTGTTATCGCTCTGTTTATTCTGCTGATTATCGTTACTTATATTCCACAAGTGTCGTTGTGGTTGCCGAATCTGATTTACGGATATTGAGAAAGGGTTGAGTTATGCCGGTTGTTCGAATTTTTGTTGATGAGCCATGCTGGGACAAAGTCAAACAGAATGTCCCCACACTCGGGAATGATATCCATCAGTTGCTGATCGAAGGGATGAAAGCGCACCCCGAGAGCTGCCAGATTCTGTTCACGCAGTCGCTAATGCCGCATCAGGTTCCTTCCGTTTACGTCGATTTTCAATACCGGGCTTCAGAGGCGCGGACAAAAGAGGTTGTCCAGCCGGTCGCTGACAAGATCGCTGGGATGATAGCCGCTTGTGCCGGGGTGTCTTGTCGGACCAGAGCTTTTGCTATTGATGTCGAGACGTTGATCGCAGCCGAAGGGAAAGCTATTCATACTTAAGCCCTATTTCTAGGTAAATATTTACCGGCCCTCTTCGGAGGGTCTTTTCCGTTCCTGATTCAATTGAACAATTTCAGGAAATATAAGCTTACGAGTTCGTACGGTAAATTCATGAATGACCCATTTCAAATATCAGGATTAAACATTTGAATTTGAAGTTGAGTGCTTAAATTAATGAATTTCAAATATTGGGATATATGAAAAATGCCGTCGGGGAAAATCCGGCGGCATTTCTGCTTCATAAGGTCTAAGTTTTAAAATTCGCCTTCCACTAGTCGCTTGAAGCCTGTATAGGCAGATCCGCCTAACTTTGATAAAAAATCCACACAAAACTGAATAAAATCAGGTATGGTGAATACTTAGAAAATTTGATAAAAATCTAATAATGATATAGGCAGGCAGGTTTGTGTCTTTATTTACAGGTTTATACAGACCTACCTAATTGTGGTTAGCTGCAAGGAGGCTTTATGTCCGAGTACAAGCTGACTGAGGAAATAATCAACCGATCCCAGTCAAAAGTCTGGGATATGGCAAAGCTCGAATGGAGCTTGTATCAGATATACGAGGCTGAAGAGCCGGAAACATGTCTTTGCGGGCATTTCCCAATAATCGAAATATGCACTCTTAGGAATAAATTAAACGGGCAGTTTGCAACAGTAGGAAACTGCTGCGTAAAGAAGTTCATAGGCTTGCCATCTGACTTGATCTTTCAGGCGGTAAAGCGTGTTAGAAAAGACAATCAGAAGTCCTTGAATGCTGAAGCCATCCAACATGCATATGAAAAAGGATGGATCAATGAGTGGGAGTATAAGTTCTCAATAGACACTATGAGAAAGAGGAATCTATCTCAAAAGCAACTTCAATCACGAATGAAGGTAAACGAAAAGATGCTTGCCAATATGAGGCGTAGCAGCAGTGGCGGCTAATCGGGTAGCCGGGGGTTTTGCTCCCCCAGCCCCCACACCACCCGGCATGCGGGTCCGCTACCCAAGCGCTTCGATGAAACTACCGGGCCGTAGCCGGGTAATGTCGCTTCACCCACAGGACTTTGACAGAAACTAAACCCTGATCCTTCAACCATTGGTTGGTCATGCCGGTATGTGCCGCCAGCCGGCGGGACATAGCCCACGGACCGTTGCGGTTCTGGCCATTAGGCGCGCATTGCGCCGTCGGCCGGCTGGTTAGATGCTGGCGGTTCCTTTGGAGAGACGAAGCCCGAGTACGAACCCTTTAAAGAAGGGCGTTTTGTGCTTACTATTTGTCGCCCGCCTGGGACAAATAGTAAGGCGTCGTGCGGGGCGCAACACCGCGACCTTGCTTGTTTCATTTCAATCATAAAAGACGAAACCGCCGGGTCCCGGCCCGGCAGCCGGATTCATTTTTTCCAGCGATGAAAAAACGAATCAAAAAAATCTTTTAGGTCAAGGTAACTGACGATAGCTGTGTTGGGCTGCGGTTAAAGGTTGCTGGGTGCAATTAACCGGCAGCCCACGCTGCTGTCGCAGCTAATGGGCAAGGGCGTTAGTTGGTGCGGAATGCCGTGGGATTATCGGTATTCGTTTTTAAATCCATTATCCATCAATAATGCGGTTCTGGCCATCAGGCGCGCATTGCGCCGTCGGCCGGCTGGTTAGATGCTGGAGGTTCCTTTGGAGAGACGAAGCCCGAGTACGGACCCTTTAAAGAAGGGCGTTTTGTGCTTACTATTTGTCGCCCGCCTGGGACAAATAGTAAGGCGTTGTGCGGGGCGCAACACCGCGACCTTGCTTGTTTCATTTATATACTGTTTCTGTTCGTCGGCTCACAACTTTGCACTCGGGCGTCCTCCAGACCTCTCCTCACGGAGACGCCCTTGCCGTCGGCTAGTACTTTAATGACATCACACATGTGTGATGCTAGGATTCTACGTACAGGGGACTTACACCCCATAAGATCACGCCCGTGCCGGGCGTACACAAGGCAAATTAACTCGGATACAAATTCCGCTGCGCTCCATTTGCACCGGTTATTTGCAACGTTAGGCAAAAAAACATACCCCCTTATAGAAGCAGGTAAAAATGAGTTTTACAGAAGCGAAACATGAGTTTGACAATAAATACGGAACGGCAACAGAATACGACTGTTTCCTAACCGAGCATTTGACTTTTGGACGAAAGACCAATTTCAAAAAAAAGAACGGTCAACGAAACGAGCAATATTACAAATGGCAATTCCTGTATTCTATTGTGCAATCAGGACTTTTTGCCAAAGACTATATCGGGACAGAAGTTCAATTCCCCAAAGGCAATAAATCTTCTGCACCGCTAAAACTTGACGGAGCAATTTTTGACGACATTACTTGGTTTGACAAATACAAAGACTACCACGAAAACGGAAACAACGAGAGTTTAGAGTGGCTTCGAGAACATTTAATTGTTGCGCTTGAATTTAAAAAAGAAGATAACAAAAATGTTACTGATGTTTGGGACAAACAACTCAAAGCATATCTAAACGAAAGTCGCAGGCCTTTTTGTTTGGCTGTTTTGTATGACAGTGAAAGACTTTACTTATTCCGAAAGCACAATAACAAGTTTTTACGATACAGCGAAGAATTTAACACCAAAGGAGAAGAAAGCAAAACCAAAGAACTTGCTTTACACCTACCCGACCCTTACTTAAACCTACCAAGTTTTGATGACCTTTTAGAGTGGACAGAAACGCAAGCCGTTGACCGTTCCAAAAGAGCAATTACCGACTTAGACATAATTTCAGGAGTTCATTCAACGCAAATCAATGATGCTATGAGTAGCATTTTGCGGACAATGGACAAAGTAGGAATGGTAAACCAAAAAGGTTTTGAAATTCTTATTCAAATTCTTTCGCTGAAAATCTATGATGAAAAAAGAAACGAAAAAACACCAAAGCGTTTTTTGGACTTTTACATTACAGACGAAGAAAAGAATTTCAAAACCCTTGCAGACAAACCACTTCAAGAGTTTATCAAGCGCTTTAACGCCTTAAGAGATGAAGCAGCAGGAACTTATTACCGAATATTAAAAGATAATCCGCTGAACGTAAAAAACGAAAATCATATCAAGGTTTTAATTGAACCTGAATCCGTGAGTAAACAAACTTAAAACTGTTTTCGATCTTTGACAATCAGCTGATTTTACAGTGCTTTTCTGCTATTCTTGAATCGCATCGAATTTCACCCAAGGAGTTTTGGTTGTGACATTTCCCCGGTTCAAGCTTGAGCAGTCAAAGCAGGAATTTTACACCTCTCAGTCTGGCCTGGCTCTGGTCGGTGTGGCATTGAATCGCTATACCTCGCTGGCTTCGCGGGTCGATAAAGCGGCTCCCAAACGGGGAATCGCCACGTCCGATGTCCTGCGCAGCTATCTGGGTCTGCTCTGTCAGGGTAAAAGCGATTTTGCCGCTATCCATCCTTTTTTTGAGGACGATGAGTTTTTTCGGACCTCGTTGGGGCTAACCAAAACGCCCTCACAGGAAACATTGCGGCAGCGTCTCGATCAGTTCGCCGAGGTCTTGCGGATCATCGTCGACTTCTGTTCGGTGGAGTTTCTCAAGAAAGCCAAGGCACAACTCTCGCCATTGTCCACTGGGCATATGCCTCTTGATCTGGATGTTTTCACTCTCGACAACTCGGACACCAAGAAAGAGGGTGTCTCCTACACGTATCGAGGCTTTAACGGTTACGCCCCTCTTGGTGTCTGGCTGGGACTGGAAGGCTGGTGTTTGGAGATCGAACAGCGTCCCGGTTCCCAGCATGCTCAGGAAGGATTTATCCCTCTGCTGTTACGGGCCTTGCACAAAGCCCATCAGCTAACCGACGCCCCACTGCTGGTGCGACTGGACAGCGCCCATGATGCCCTGGCGACATTGATCGCCCTGAAAGAGCAGAAGGCCGACTTCATCATCAAATGGAATCCGCGCAACACCGATGTTCCGATCAAAGCCACGGAAATCTTTGCCCACGGCAAGCTGGTGAAAGACACCAAGGACGAACGGATCGCCATCATGACGGAAACGGTTGAACGAACCTACAACGATGGCGAGGGCAAAGACAAAACCATCAAGGTACGTCGTGTTCTGCGTGCCTCTGAGCGCTGGTTTGATCGAAACGGTCCACTTCTGGTTCCCGATATCGAGATTGAAGGCTGGTGGACCAGTCTCTCCAGCAACAAGGAGACGATCATCGAACTCTACAAGGGGCATGCCCTGTGCGAGCAGTATCATTCCGAACTCAAGACCGACCTGGATCTGGAGCGGCTGCCATCGGGCAAGCTTGCGACCAACGCTCTGGTGATGAGCTGTGCCGGGCTGGCGTACAATCTGTTGCGGGCCATCGGCCAGGTCGGTCTGATGGACAAAAAACAGGCCCGTCGAGCCAAACAGCGTCGGCGCCTCAAAACCGTACTGCAGGATTTGATGTACTTCGCTGCCCGATTTCTTCGTCACGCCCATGGCTTGATGCTGCGATTCAGTTGCCATGCGATCAGGCAGGCACAGGCTTTCATCAAGACCTATGAGCATTTTGCCTATGACTAATGTCGAAACGCATCAGTACAGTGCTGAAAAATACCGCGGCCAAGGACGTGCACAGTCACGCACGTCCTCAATTTACAAAGGAGCAAGACGAACGAAAAAATAATCAGCTGAATTGTCAAAGAACGTAGCTACCTGTGCTCATCGGAGTAGATCAGGTCAGCTTTGAATCAAAATTGACTGCGAAAATGGGTTCGCAGGCAAAGCGTGAAAGTGCCGACTGGCTACCTCACGGATTCAGGTGAAGTTGTCTATCAGTTTCAAGATTATTCTTTCGTTCGTTCTCACAAAACCGACCTTTATCAGTTGGTGTTTTACAAGTTCGCTACACCATTTTCAAAAGACCAAAATGCTCAATTTGTTACACCACTTCCTTTAATTGACTTTTTGGTAAGTATTGTAAATCCCAGAAATGGCGAAACCGTAATTGACCCAACCGTAGGTATTGCCGATTTTCTTTCTGTTTCCTATGTGAACTCAAATAGCAAGTTGGACGACAACAACATTTTCGGGATGGACATTGACGACCAAATGGTAATGCTTGCAACTTTGAATATGCTTTTGAATGGAGACGGAAACGCCAAAATTAAAGCAAAAGCAGGTTACGGCTCTTTACTTTCTAAGTTTGACCACAAAGGCGAAATTCTTGACCTTGTGCCGACAATGAACCAAAAAGGAAATTGGGACGACAGACCTGACGATAACCAACTTAAAAAATTTGATGTAGTTCTTACCAATCCACCATTTGGCGAAGACCGTGCATTTGTTCCAAAAGACGACAAAGATTTGGAAATGATACAATGCTACGAGCTTTGGCACTTGTATAGCAACAAAGGCGAAGAGCAAGCAGCAGGCAAAAAGAAGAAAGCCGAAAAGCAAGCGAGCAAAATAGATTTAGGAGTAGTGTTCCTTGAAAATGCCTACCGCATTTTGAAAGAGAACGGCAGAATGGGAATTGTTTTATCCAACTCCATTGCCAGTATTGACACTCATAAAATTGCCCGTAAATGGTTAATGGACAAAATGAGAATTGTTGCAATCTTTGATTTGCCAGCCAATGTATTTGCCGAAACAGGTGTAAACACTTCAATCATTGTTGCCTACAAGCCAAACGAAAAAGAATTAGCAAAACTGAAAGAGCAGAACTATCAAGTATTTTTCAAAGGCATTGAAAAGGTTGGTTATGAAGTAAAGACCAGCAAACGAGTAAAATTCTTCTCGCCTAACTATAAAATCAATTACGAAAACTTTGAAATTGAAATTGACAAAGACGGACGAGCCTTGCTTGATGAAGAATTTACAGAAACCGTTGCAGATTTTAAAAAATGGTGTTTAAGCCAAGAAAAACAATTACAAGACAATTTTGTCAAGGCTAAGTAACATGAGCAATAGTTACGTTAAGACACCAACTGCAATTTTGTTTTCTCATATTATAGAGAAAGACTTTACTCTTTCTTCTTCACAGTATATGGATTTGGTTATGCCCAATGAAAATTTCTTGTTTGTAAGGAATTTTCTAAGCAGACCATTACAACGTAAGGATTTAGGCGTTGAAGTCGGTTCATTGAATTATATTGGGAAATCAACTCATTATTTCCTAAGAACAAAAGCACTTCAACAGCATACATTTTTACCAGAAGTTACAAGCGAAACAGCATTACCAATAATGCCAAATTGCTTTATGAAAATGAATTTGAAACAAGGCGATTTGATTATTTCCAAAGACAGCAATATTGGCGAAATAGTGATTTTGGATAAAGATTATCCAAACTACATGCTTTCAGGTGCTTTATACAAATTGCCAGTTTCAGAAAATAAATACTATTTGTTGGCATTTATCAAACACAATGTTTTTCGGGAGCAGTTAGACTTTATGGTTCCCAAAGGCGCAACCATACGCCACGCTAAAACTTTGTTTTTGGATTGTAAAATACCAATGCCAAATCACAATTCAAAAAATACAATCAAATTTGTTGAGCTGCTAACTCAAGCAATTATCAGTAAAGAACAACTTATAAAGAATAGGCACGAGAGCATTTTAAATCACACCTGAATCCGTGAGTTAACAAACTTAAAACTGTTTTCGATCTTTGACAATCAGCTGATTTTACAGTGCTTTTCTGCTATTCTTGAATCGCATCGAATTTCACCCAAGGAGTTTTGGTTGTGACATTTCCCCGGTTCAAGCTTGAGCAGTCAAAGCAGGAATTTTACACCTCTCAGTCTGGCCTGGCTCTGGTCGGTGTGGCATTGAATCGCTATACCTCGCTGGCTTCGCGGGTCGATAAAGCGGCTCCCAAACGGGGAATCGCCACGTCCGATGTCCTGCGCAGCTATCTGGGTCTGCTCTGTCAGGGTAAAAGCGATTTTGCCGCTATCCATCCTTTTTTTGAGGACGATGAGTTTTTTCGGACCTCGTTGGGGCTAACCAAAACGCCCTCACAGGAAACATTGCGGCAGCGTCTCGATCAGTTCGCCGAGGTCTTGCGGATCATCGTCGACTTCTGTTCGGTGGAGTTTCTCAAGAAAGCCAAGGCACAACTCTCGCCATTGTCCACTGGGCATATGCCTCTTGATCTGGATGTTTTCACTCTCGACAACTCGGACACCAAGAAAGAGGGTGTCTCCTACACGTATCGAGGCTTTAACGGTTACGCCCCTCTTGGTGTCTGGCTGGGACTGGAAGGCTGGTGTTTGGAGATCGAACAGCGTCCCGGTTCCCAGCATGCTCAGGAAGGATTTATCCCTCTGCTGTTACGGGCCTTGCACAAAGCCCATCAGCTAACCGACGCCCCACTGCTGGTGCGACTGGACAGCGCCCATGATGCCCTGGCGACATTGATCGCCCTGAAAGAGCAGAAGGCCGACTTCATCATCAAATGGAATCCGCGCAACACCGATGTTCCGATCAAAGCCACGGAAATCTTTGCCCACGGCAAGCTGGTGAAAGACACCAAGGACGAACGGATCGCCATCATGACGGAAACGGTTGAACGAACCTACAACGATGGCGAGGGCAAAGACAAAACCATCAAGGTACGTCGTGTTCTGCGTGCCTCTGAGCGCTGGTTTGATCGAAACGGTCCACTTCTGGTTCCCGATATCGAGATTGAAGGCTGGTGGACCAGTCTCTCCAGCAACAAGGAGACGATCATCGAACTCTACAAGGGGCATGCCCTGTGCGAGCAGTATCATTCCGAACTCAAGACCGACCTGGATCTGGAGCGGCTGCCATCGGGCAAGCTTGCGACCAACGCTCTGGTGATGAGCTGTGCCGGGCTGGCGTACAATCTGTTGCGGGCCATCGGCCAGGTCGGTCTGATGGACAAAAAACAGGCCCGTCGAGCCAAACAGCGTCGGCGCCTCAAAACCGTACTGCAGGATTTGATGTACTTCGCTGCCCGATTTCTTCGTCACGCCCATGGCTTGATGCTGCGATTCAGTTGCCATGCGATCAGGCAGGCACAGGCTTTCATCAAGACCTATGAGCATTTTGCCTATGACTAATGTCGAAACGCATCAGTACAGTGCTGAAAAATACCGCGGCCAAGGACGTGCACAGTCACGCACGTCCTCAATTTACAAAGGAGCAAGACGAACGAAAAAATAATCAGCTGAATTGTCAAAGAACGTAGCTACCTGTGCTCATCGGAGTAGATCAGGTCAGCTTTGAATCAAAATTGACTGCGAAAATGGGTTCGCAGGCAAAGCGTGAAAGTGCCGACTGGCTACCTCACGGATTCAGGTCACATAGAACAAGAACTTTTATCTAATCAAAAGCCAAACAAGTTTAAGTTTGAATTGCCTAATATAAAAGAAATTGAAAACATTGGGAGATTAGATACAAATCTCTATCGTGAACATTTCAAGAAAATTGTTTTTCAAATTGAGAACTACACAAACGGATTTCAAACCATACAAGAATTAGGTTTCTCGCTTTCACGTGGACAAAACTTACAAGTATCAAATATTGGCGACAGCGTTTACAGTAAAAAGAAATACAACAAATTCTATACTTTGATGTTGCCTAAGTTTCTTTCAAAATATGGCACTGTTGAAAAAGTAGAATATTTGGGAAATCCTAATCCATTAAAGATACTTCAAAAAGGTGACTTAATTTTTGGTGCAGAAGGTTTTGAAAAAGGAAGGTCAATTGTAATCATTGAAGAACAAGATAGAGTGATTACAAACATTCACGGTATAACAATCCAACAAGAAGAACAAAACGTTAACAAAGCAATCTTTGTAAAGTGTTGCTTAGATTATTTGAGAAGTAAAGGGCTAATTGACCTTTATGCAGTAGGTGGTAACGGTGGTAGTTTGGCTCAAAAGTATTGGGACATAATTCCATTCCCAAAATTTGACAAAACGAAACAAGACGAAATTGCTTTGCTCTACCACAACCCAACAAGCATTTATCAAACAAACACATTCACGTTGGACAACTTTTTAGAACAAGACAACGGTTTCAATAAAACAGCAGGTATTTACGAGTTGGACAAAACAGCCAAACAATTAAAAGAAATCCTAGACAAAGCAATTGACGACATAGCAAACGACAGAGAAGTTGATGTTAATTTCAAATAGGATGCCTAATCGGGTAGCCGGGGGTTTTGCTCCCCCAGCCCCCACACCACCCGGCATGCGGGTCGCTACCCAAGCGGTTCGATGAAACTACCGGGCCGTAGCCGAGTAATGTCGCTTCACCCACAGGTCTTTGACGGAAACTAAACCCTGATCCTTCAGCCATTGGTTGGTCATGCCGGAATGTGCCGCCAGTCTGCGGGACATGACCCATGGACCGTTGCGGTTCAGACCGGCCCGAATAGCGGTAAAACGTTCGGTTCCAAGAGCTAGCAGCTTCCGAACCTTGATCCGGCACCAGCGCCATTGTTTCCAGTAGCACAGCCGCACTCGCCGACGAATTCAGCCATCGACCTCCGGGATATCGTGGTAAAGCATTTTTACGGTTCTGGCCATCAGGCGCGCATTGCGCCGTCGGCCGGCTGGTTAGATGCTGGAGGTTCCTTTGGAGAGACGAAGCCCGAGTACGGACCCTTTAAAAAAGGGCGTTTTGTGCTTACTATTTGTCGCCCGCTTGGGACAAATAGTAAGACGTCGTGCGGGGCGCAACACCGCGACCGTGCTTGCTTCATTTTAATCATAAAAGACAACACCGCCGGGTCCCAGCCCGGTGGCCGTTACCAGATGCCGCGCCGGAACAAAAGAAACCGGTAAGCGAGACAGGTCTCCCCGGATAAGAACGTGATCTGTCACTGTTTGGGCCGCAGTATTTACCGGCCCTCTTCGGAGGGTCTTTTCCGTTCCTAATTCAATTGAACAATTTCAGGAAATATAAGCTTACGAGTTCGTACGGTAAATTCATGAATGACCCATTTCAAATATCAGGATTAAACATTTGAATTTGAAGTTGAGTGCTTAAATTAATGAATTTCAAATATTGGAATTTTTGTTTTGGTAGAGTCTCTATCGACTGACCTGCCGATTTTCACAACTTGCAAATTTCTATTTTGAAAAAGTAGAAGCCCCCTTATGCGGTTGAGCTAAAAGCTCTGAAGGGGGCTTAAAATATCAAGCAGCAGCATTTTTCAACGCTGCTATCCGTCGGTAGACAGTGGTAACCGAAACGTTGAATTTTTCTGCAAGTTCTTCTTTGCTCAAAGCCTCATCCTTGATCCAAGAAGCCAGAGATTCTTCTTCGAGTTTGGAGAGCTTTGGTTTCCGGCCGAACTTAACTCCGGTAGCCAGCGCCCGCTTGCAACCTTCATTGATTCTTTCCGTAATCAGCTCCCTCTCGAACTCGCCAATGACAGCAAGAACATGAAAGATCAATCGCCCAGTTGGCGTAAAAGTATCCAACCTTTTGACCAACAATCATAATTTACCTCCTTTCTCCCCTGACGGGGTGTTGTTATATTCCACTTGATCAATACCGACAAATATTAAATAATAATACTATCGATTTTAAGGAGGTATAGTCATGCCCAAAAATACGAGTGTCACCCTTGGTCCCCACTTTGAAAAATTTATCGGTCAGCAGGTTGCTGCCGGGCATTATGGATCAGTTAGTGAGGCGGTTCGCGCCGGACTGCGATTGCTTGAAGAAAAGGAAGCCAGGCTGGCAGTTTTAAGGAAAGCCCTGGATGAAGGGGAAGCCAGTGGAACAGCAGAGTATTCCCTGGAAGGCTTGATTCAAGAGCTGGATGCTGAAGATCCGAAGTGATGTCCGCGTTCTCCATGAGAGCATGGATGTCGATACGCAGCTTGGCTCACCAGGCGGTTAAACTGATCTACCTGCCAATTCCGGCGTTATCAAATGTCCTACCGCAAATTTGGGCTTTAAAAACAGGCTAAAATGATCTGTCTAAAGCGCTTACCTCTGAAATCAAAAACACTTTACGAGTCAGTATTTTTCCGGACAAAAGCGACCTCAAGACCAAAAGGTTTTCCAATGGCCTGAAGGGTCTTTATCGTTGGATTACCCTTTTCTGTTTCAACATCCTGTAATGAGTCATGACTGATTTTAAGAATTTTTTCCGCATAGTCTTTACGATTCATTCCTAGGATTTTGCGCATCAATCTTGACGCATCAGCAATCGTAATAGTTCCAGCATCGATTCTATCAAAAAGCTCTTTACGCAGTTCTTGAACTTTGTCATGCGAAGGTCTTTTCATAACGTGTCCCTCAAATTCACCGCGAGATCATCAATTCTTCTTGCAAGCCGATTTATAATATCCAACTCAACACCACAGCGTTGCATGACGTCCGGCAAAGATTTCACTCTTGAAATATCTAACTTTAAATGGTTGCGAACTTCATTAGCTTCAAGGCCAGAGTACGAGAGGCTTTCAGCTACTTTCCCCCAGTCCGGTAGCTTCATGGGAGTTTCCTGTTCCCATCGTGCCGCTCTTGGTATCCCTTCTGGATCGAGGAACATCGGTGCAAAATCAAATAGAGGAGATATTGTGGTTTCCCATGGTGTTTTTAAAATTGCTGTATTACGACCATGATTATCAACATTACCCAGAGCAAGGTTTAATATGTCTCTCCGCAAGAACTCGAGTACTGCAGGTTTTGGATTATCAAGCAGCTTTTTCATAGCTTCACAGATCTGATTATTCGTAATGCCCGGGCCATATCCACTCCACTTGCAGATCGAGGTGGCAGATTCCAAACCAAATCTGAGCACTTTAGCATTGACGATAGTGCGATCGAAACGTTCGATAAATAGAGCATTGTCTCCATAGTGAAGAGCCGGTCCAACCTTCAGGCCAAACTCACGAGCAACTTCATAATAGGGAGCCTCATTTCTTAGAACCATCCGGTCTTCGCCAGTCCTGCCCCGAGGAAATTTAACAATCCAATGGTTTTGGATGATTTCTTCTGGAAGAGCCCCTTCTGCATGCCAGCGACCCTTAAGATCCTGGACAAGCAAAAACTTTGGCGCCTGCCCCTGCACAGAAGATGCGCCGGCAACCATGGCTCCGTTAGCCGCTGCATATTCAATGAAATCAATATTACGCTCAACGATTTCATCGCGAGAGAAACCCGGATGTTTTATGATGGGAGTGTGCTCAACAGCCGAAGCAATACGTAAATTACCTGGTGGACAATTCGCGGCAAAACACAATAGGGTCCAGTCGGTTTCGCGATCACCCGTTTCAAGCACATTGTGCTTGGCGAGCCAAGCATCTCTTGCTGCTCCTGCAGGAATCAGGTCAAACAAAAAAGCAGGCCATTCGTTTCTGCTGTATTCTTCAAAGTTGATATCAAAGTTCAGCCCGACTCGTGCCATTGGCATATTGTCATGCATGAACTCAGCGGCATAATCGATGTCGTATGCCAGAAAGCGGTCACGACGATAACATGCAGCTGTATACCATTGTCCATTGAAATGAAGCTGTAGCGTAACCTCGTCCATAGATTAATACCCTTCCTATCTATAACATGTTTATAACCCTATAAAAAATACGTGTCTATAGTTTTTGACAGGGTTATAAACATGTTTTTTTATAAATCATTAGAATCGATGCTTAATTGATATATTTGCTAAACGAAAGAAAAGATACGAGCTAAGTTTTTTAAGGAAATGAAAAGGAGGAGATCCATCCAGGGTGGAAACCCGGAATGAAATCAGTGCTACTTGTCGCCGGTTGGTACGATCCTGAATTTCACGATGGAAGCATGTCCTTCAAGAAAGCTGGAAAGCTGCTCAGCACCAGTATTATTCAAGGTCCGCAAAGTCATACTGTGCCTTTTTTCATAGTCTTTTCTGTCAAAGAGGTAAGAGAAGTTTGCAATACTGAACCCAGCTTTTTCTACGAGTTCACGCAGCTCTTTCTCATCTATGGTCGCATCACGAACTAAATGAACATCAAAATGGTAAAAGGTTTGAGCTGGCATGCGCCTTTCCAGCCAACGGAATGTTGAGAGAACGCCAACTGTTATAACCACAGCAATGAACATGGGAAAGTAAAAGCCTATTCCTGCCAGGACGCCAATCGCGGAGGTCATCCATATGGAAGCGGCTGTCGTTAGGCCACGGACGGACAGACCTTCTTTGATGATCACCCCAGCTCCGAGAAAGCCAATACCGGTCATGATCCCTTGAGCCATACGGGTTGGATCCAGACGGATAATCTCCGGCGCACTCTTCATCCAGTTGAGTTCATAGACGGTAACGAACATGAGCAAACAAGCTGCGGTACAGACCAGAGCATGGGTCCTGAACCCTGCCGGTCGACCATGGTAGGTTCGCTCGTAGCCAATGGTTCCCCCGGCAAGCATTGCCACGACTAATTTGATGAGGATCTCCAAATCGTTGGAATTCAAATTTCTCCCCGTTCTCATAAAATAGTTGAAAGGTAACCACCACGGTCGATCTCTATTGCTTATGCAGATAAATAATTATTTTATCTTAATCAAGATCTCCTTAAAGTCAATCACAAAGAGAAGAAGACTCCCGCTGTTAAGCTGGACCGATCCCTGACAACAGTGTTTCAACCTCTGCCAGCGTCGGCATAGCACTCTGGGCACCGGCCTTGGTTACCGCCAAAGCAGCTACTGCATTGGCAGATACGATGGCATCATCAATCTTTTTACCATCCAACAAAGCCTTAGCCAAACCGGCATTAAAGGAATCACCTGCAGCAACAGTGTCAACAACCTCAACTTTGAATCCTGGGCAGGAGCGGAAACCACTATCATCAAGGAGAAAGGAACCGCGCGCGCCTGCTTTGATGATTATATTCTTTACTCCCCGCTGATGCAAAACCTTAGCTGCGCGTTCAATTCCGGCATCAGTCGAGGTATCTTCACCGGTCAAAAATGCGGCCTCGGTTTCGTTGGGAGTAATAAAATCGATCTGGCGATACAAATCAACCGGGAGATCGCAAGCGGGCGCCGGATCAAGAATCACCGGAACTCCTTTTGCGCGCGCCAGTTCGGCTGCTAACACCACCGAAGCTAAAGGAATTTCCAGTTGCAGCAACACAACACCGGCGGTTTCGATGCTCTGTCGTTGGTCACTGACAACATCAGGGGTCACCTGGTCATTCGCTCCGGCGACAATACAGATGGTGTTCTGCCCTTGGCCATTAACCTGAATCAGCGCTGTTCCGGTCGGAACCCCGGGGACAGTCAAAAGATAATCCGGTGGAATCGCCTCGCCTTCAAGAACCTGCCGGTAACGTCCGCCAAAGACATCATCCCCAACGGCACCGACCATAACAACATCAGCCCCAAGCCGAGCCAGCGCCACAGCCTGATTGCCCCCCTTGCCGCCCGGCAGCATATCAAAAGCATGCCCACGAATGGTCTCCCCTGGCTGCGGGAAGTTGTCGACCCTGACAATCAAGTCCATATTCAAACTGCCGATGACACAAAATTTCTGCTTCATGAGATATGACTCCATTCAAGAAATTTGTAACTGGAACCTGTCTGAGTATACGGATCCTATTGTGTCAGTAATTCAAGCTGTTTGCCAACTTTTTAGCCAAATTCAATCCAGGAAAAAGATCTTACTGACGTATCGCCAGCTCATTATCCTTCAACATCTGCAGATCGTCATCCAGATTACGCCCTGCCGTGGTCAGGTAATTACCGACCATCATGCCACTGGCTCCGGCCATGAAAATTGCCGACTGAAAATCGCGCAGATTAACGCCACGACCGCCACACACGGTAATTTTCTTTTCCGGCAGCAGATAGCGATAGAGACAGACAATGCGCAGGCAATCCATCGGTGTCAGCAGCTGCTGCCCCGCCAGTGGGGTACCTTCTACCGGGTTCAGGAAATTGAGCGGCACCGAGTCCACATCCAGTTCGCGCAGGGTCACCGCCATTTCATAGCGTTGCTGGCGTGACTCGCCCAGACCGAAAATACCGCCTGAGCAGACGGACATGCCGGACGCCTTGGCTACCCTGACCGTTTCTACATCCTCTTCGTAATCATGGGTGGTACAGATTTGCGGGAAGAAGGAACGCGCAGTTTCGAGGTTATGGTGATAGGTGCCGCAGCCCGCAGCATAAAGAGCCTTGGCACTGTCAGCATCAAGTAATCCGATGGACGCTGATGGCACAACGCGGGTGTCGCGGCGAATATCGCGGATGGCGGCAAGAAGTTCATCAAACTCGGCACCCGGCTCAATGCGCGTACCACTGGTGACGATACCATAGCACCCGGTGCCGTTTTCCTGCGCTTCCCTGGCTCCTTGGAGAATCTCTTGCCGCGATTTCAACCCGTAAGTCTGAACAGCGACCTGATGATGACTCGATTGCGCACAAAAACTGCAATTTTCAGCACACATACCCGATTTGGCATTGATGATGGAACATAGATCGACACGTTCGCCCAGATATTTTTCCTTCAGCTGCTGAGCCCCTGCCATAAATGCCGTCAGCATCGAGCCGCGGGCTGTAAGAATCTGCATGGCCTCATCACAGGAAAGAAGTTTTCCGGAGCGAACCAGTTCGACAAATATTTCGGCTATTTTCAGCATAGTTAGAGACTCCTTTTTGAAAGTTAAGCGGCAGGGTAGGCCATTCAGAGCACCTTGTCAACCTGTTATAATTTTACGGTTGACAAGGCGGTTTTTCCTGTGCGACTGTCGCATCACGTATCGTAAACCATACCAAAGAAGCCGGTTAACTAACCATGATACAACAAACAGACTTAGCATTTGACCGCGATCACCTCTGGCATCCGTACACATCAATGACCTCCCCGTTGCCGGTTTATGGTGTCGAACGCGCCAGCGGCTGCCAATTGCAGCTGAGCGACGGACGCTGGCTCATTGATGGTATGTCCTCCTGGTGGGCGGCGATTCACGGCTATAACCACCCGGCCCTGAATCAGGCTCTGCACGCTCAGACAGAAAAAATGGCCCACGTCATGTTCGGTGGCCTGACCCACGAAGCGGCGATTCGCCTTGGACAAAAACTTATTGCCATCACCCCCGCGGGCCTTGAGTGCTGTTTTCTCTGTGACTCCGGCTCCATTGCCGTTGAAGTCGCTATGAAAATGGCCATTCAGTATCAGCTCGGGCATGGTCGCCCGCAAAAAGCGCGCTTTCTGACCGTACGCAACGGCTATCATGGTGATACCTTTGGAGCCATGTCGGTGTGTGATCCGGTCGGCGGCATGCATCAGCATTTTGCCACGACCCTGGCACAGCAATTCTTCGCTCCACCTCCCCGCAGCCGCTTTGGTCAATGCTACGATCCAACCGATTGTGACGAACTTACTGTTATCCTGGCTCAACACGCAGAAGAGATTGCGGCCGTTATTATTGAGCCGGTTGTTCAAGGTGCCGGTGGTATGCGCTTTTATCATCCCGAATACCTGAAGGATCTCAGGTGCCTGTGTGACCAGCACCAGATCCTGCTGATCTTCGACGAAATAGCCACCGGCTTCGGTCGCACTGGTAAACTGTTTGCCGCCGAACACGCCGGAGTCAGCCCCGACATCATGTGTGTCGGCAAAGCCTTAACCGGCGGCTACATGACCCTGGCGGCGACTCTGGCCAGTCGTGCTGTCGCAGATGGTGTTTCTGATACTCAGTATGGTCCCGGCGTATTCATGCACGGACCGACCTTCATGGCCAACCCGTTGGCCTGCGCTGTTGCCTGCACCAGCCTTGACCTGCTGGCCAACGGCGGCTGGCAACAACAGGTTCAAATGATTGAAGCTACACTGCAAACAGGCTTGGCTCCTGCCAGGACGATTACTGGCGTCGCAGATGTCCGTTGTTTAGGGGCTATCGGAGTTATCGAGCTGGAGCGACCGGTTGACATGGCCCGCATTCAGCGACGCTTTGTCGAGCGCGGTATCTGGATTCGCCCCTTTGGCAAATTGGTCTATTGCATGCCTCCCTTTATCATCAATCCAGACGAGCTCGAACGACTGATCACGGCCATGGTTGCGACCGTTGCAGAGGAATGTCAGCAATGACCACCTTTCCTGATCGCTTCTTTGTCACTGGCACCGATACCGATGTCGGCAAAACCGTGGTCTGCACCCTGCTGATGCTGGCCCTGCCATGCCGCTATCTGAAACCGGTGCAGAGCGGCACCGAAGATGGCACCGACACCCTGCGCGTGCAACAGCTCAGCGGTCTTGGCGGTGAGCGTTTTGTGCCTGAATGTTATGTCACCCGGACTTCAGCCTCGCCGCACCTGTCGGCACGCCTTGATGGTATTACTATCGACCCGCGCCGTATCAGCCAGAAAATTGCCGCCATTGACGGTCCGTTACTGGTCGAAGGGGCTGGCGGAATCTATGTACCCCTCAATGAACAGGACATGATTCTCGACCTGATGCAGCTTCTTGCTCTCCCAGTGATTCTGGTCGCCCGTAGCGGACTGGGAACCATAAACCATACCCTGCTCAGTATACAGGCCTTACGTCAGGCCGGTATCAACCTTTACGGCGTGATCATGAACGGGCCATTGAACCCGGAAAATCGCCGCGCCATTGAAACCTTCGGTAGCACACGGGTGATCACTGAAATCCCTTCGCTGTGCGACTTGTCTTTGCCAACCCTGCGCAGCTGCGCCGCGACCCTTTTCACAGGAGAGCATCTATGAGTGGTATCCTTGCACGCATCAACCAGCAGATGCAGACCATTCGCAGCGATGGACGCTTACGCCACCTACCGGTCATTGATAACAACAAAGAGAAATACATGCAGCTCGGCGGACAGCGCCTGCTCAACCTGGCATCCAACGATTATCTGGGCCTCAGCAGCTCAGCAGTTCTCGCTGACGCAGCCCGGGATGCCATCGACGAATATGGTGTATCGAGCGGAGCATCGCGCCTAGTGACTGGCAATAACCGCCTTTATAATGAACTTGAACAGGAGCTGGCCAACTTTAAACAACAACCAGCGGCTCTGGTTTTTAACAGCGGTTACACAGCCAACCTGTGTCTGGTGGCAACCCTGGCGGATCGTCATTCCCTGGTATTCTCAGACCGCCTCAATCACGCCAGTATCATCGATGGCATCGCCCTGTCAGGAGCTAAGCATGTACGCTACCGTCACAACGACATGGAACATCTGGCGGCACTGCTGGAAAAACACAAGGACCAGCCCAATAAACTGATTATCACCGACAGCGTTTTCAGTATGGATGGGGATCTGGCAGATTTAACCACCCTGGTCAAGCTTAAACACGATTTCAACTGCCTGCTGGTTGTTGATGAAGCCCACGCCACCGGCATATTTGGCCACGGCCGCGGACTGGCCCATGAGCTGGGAATCGACCAGGACGTTGATCTGCACATGGGGACCTTCAGTAAGGCTCTCGGCTCCTTTGGTGGGTATGTTGCCGGCAGTCGCCTGCTTATCGATTATCTGATCAACGCTGGGCGAGCTCTGATTTATACCACCGGCCTGCCACCGGCGACCGTTGCCGCCAACCTCGCGGCGATCCGTTTGCTGCAACAAGACCCCGATCAGGGGCAGCCGCTGCGGACCATGGCCCACAGTCTGGTGACGCATCTGCACAATCGTGGCATTGATACCGGCGCTACAGAGTCACATATTATTCCGGTTATTATCGGCGATAATGAACGTACTATTCATATCCAACAACATCTGCACGGAATGGGTATTCATGTCGGCGCCATCCGCCCACCCACCGTGCCAACCGGAACCGCCCGCCTGCGCCTCGCCCTCAGGGCTGACCTGAACCTTGACGAATTTAAACTGCTGACCACCAAGCTTTGTGAGGTGCTATGCATGTAACCTTCGTATCGGGCTGGAGTGGACTCCCCTGCCTGTATCCGCAAATTGCCGCCAACACTGATTTCATCGTGCCTTTTTACGACCATACAATTGAGCAGGTTAACGCTGCCCTTGGCACTGGCGGTGATGTGCTGATCGCCTGGTCTACCGGAGCCCATCTGGTTCTCAATCAATTATCACTGGCCAGTGACAATTTCAGATATATCATTCTAATTGCTCCATTTTTAGACTTCACCGCCAGCGTCCCAGCGCGCATTATCCAACGCATGCGCACCCGCCTCAGGAAGGAACCGGAGGCGACTGTCAGCGACTTTTGGAAGCTTTGCGGCGGCACGCAGCAGTGTCCGCAATTGAATGATCAGCAACTCAGACATCTCACGGCGGGGCTTGATCTGTTGATGAACTCGCAGATCCGTTCAATTAAGGAAAGCGGTACTCACGTGACATTAGTCCAATGCCTGGCGGATCAGGTCGTACTCCCGGCCTCTTTTAACGCCGTCAGCGCTGCACTCGAACAAGCCACCATCATTCAATGCCATAGCGCCCATATGCCCCAGGAATCCGAACTCATAAGGATAGTGTCAAATGTTAGCAGTACAACGTTCCTTTGACCGCGCCGCCGAAAGTTATCGTCAGGCTGCCGGTGTCCAGAGCGAAATTGCCGAAAAGCTGGCTGCTATGATCACTCTTAAGCGCTATGAAACCGGCCTCGAAATCGGCTGTGGCGATGGGCTGTTTACTGAAAAGCTGCTCGACCGAGTGGACATCAAGCGGTTGCTGAGCCTCGACCTTTGCCACAATCTCCTTGTTCGTCTGCCCAGTCATGTTCGGACGTTTCCGGTTCAGGCGGATGGCGAACAGTTGCCGATCAAAACGGGAAGTATGGACCTGCTGACCAGTTCCAGCTGTCTGCAATGGTTTAAGCATCCCCAGGTCAGTCTACCCGGGCTTTTAACCTGTTTAAAAGATGGTGGAGCCTTCTACTTTTCGGTGTTTTGCCAGGGAACTTTTGTTGAAATGGAACAGATTCACCAGCAGTGCGGTTTTGGGCAGGTGAAATCATTACCCCAAGCCCAACACTACTTGAATATTTTGCAGAAGGCGACTCGGGAGCAGGTCAAGATGAAGACCGAAACCATTACTCGCTATTATCCGGATGTCATGACATTTTTAAAGACTCAGAAAGATACCGGTGCCGGTCACACTGAGAATAAAAAGTTTACCGGGCGAAAAGCGCTTCAAAAATTTATCGCATCTTATGAGGAACAGTTCGGGACACCGGAAGGTATCAGGGTGAGCTATGAAATTTCCTATTACCAAGGGCTTTATACAGCATAATAAACAAGGATAATCATAAGCTTCAGGTTAGACTAGCGCGCCTTTCCTGTAATACGTCATTTACCAACTGGCTCAGGACTGAATTAAAATACGGCTTTTGAATAAACCCTTTTAGCCCCGACTGCATCATACTTTGCAAATCCTTTTCATCAGAAAATCCAGACGCCAGGATGACGGCAGCCTGTGGGTCAACAGTTCGGATGTTCTCAAAACATTGCCGTCCATTCATCACTGGCATCATCATATCGACAATCACCAGATCTATGTCACCTTTGTGAGCCTTAAACAACTCAAACCCTTCCAGCCCATTGGTCGCAAGCCTGACCTCATAACCTAACTTTTCGAGCATGGTTTTGCCCATGAGGCGCATCGTTTCATCATCATCAATCAGCAGAATCTTGCCACTGCCGGAGATGACTTCTGATGTTAATGGAGTAGATTCCTGATGGGTTGTAACTGGAAACAATAACTTGAAAACCGTCCCGAGACCCACTTCACTATAGACAGTAACAGCTCCCTGGTGTTGCTTGACTGTTCCATAGACACCGGCCAAACCGAGACCGGTCCCCTGCCCCTGCTCTTTGGTCGTAAAAAAGGGCTCGAAAATTCTCTCAATATGCTCTCTAGCTATCCCACAACCATTATCACTGACACTGATTTCAAGAAAGTGGCCGGGCTGCAATGGAAACTCAGACACTGCACACCCCTGAAGATCAACCTCGATAACTTGTGACGCGAAGGTCAGGACGCCGCCATCAGGCATTGCATGGGCAGCATTAATACCAAGATTCAACAAAGAATTTTGCAGCAGAGAAGGATCACCGATAATTTTATGCTGATCCGCTCTCAGGTCGGTGCGTACCTCTACACGTTTATCGATGCTGCTACTTAACAACAGGATCGTCTCATCGATCAACTTATGCATATCAAGAACCTGGGCAACGCTTGTTGTTTTCCGTGAGAATGACAACAGCTGCTTGGCAAGTTCGGCTGCCCGCGACGCAGAGTTCAGGATAATCTTGTTCATTTTGCGAATTTTCGCATCTTCTGGCTGACATTGCATTATCAGTTCTGCAGCCCCGATAATGCCACCTAACATATTATTGAAATCATGAGCGATACCACTGGCGAGCACTCCGATAGCTTCCATTTTTCGCCCGGCATTGAGTTTTTCATTCAATTTATTGCGCTCTGTCACATCCCTTAAGACCAGAACAACTCCGTTGATTTCACCTCCATCTTCCGCTGCAATAGGAGCAACACTGGCGATAACATCAACGCATTTATTGTCTTTGGTCAGTAAGCAAAGATCATGATGTGAGCTGATCGCTGTTTTATGAGTAAAAACATAGTCAACAAGATTTAAGTCCTTACCTTGGTCATCATCCGCAACGAAATTCAGGACAACTTTATGCGGCTGGCCGGTTGCCTGAGCAACAGACCAGCCTGTCAGGCTTTCAGCCACAGGATTGATATGACTGATATTCCCCTGCGGATCAGTGACAAGAACCCCGTCCCCAATTGAAAGCAGAGTAGCTCTCAACCTTTTTCGACTCTGGTCCAGCTGAGCGTTCTTCTCTTCGAGCAGCTTCCAGTGATAGCGAGTTCCCGACATGTAAAGTAAACACAGGGGTAAAGTCCCCAGGGCGAAGACCACCAGACCGACCAGAAAAAGCAGGTTGCTCCTGCGGATAATCGCTTCGACATAGTCAACTGTAAATTCGGCGCAGGCGAGATATACTGAACCATCTGGATTCTTCACCGGAACGAAAACGGCTCGGAAATGCCCCCAGAGGTCCTGAAAAGTTGTAAAAACGGGGATGTCTCCTGAAAAAGCCTGTATCTGCGCATCTGAGACGCCATTTTTATAGGCCATAAAATAATAGATATCGGCGTCAGGGGTACCGGGACCCGAGGTCCTGTTACAGGAGGTCAAATGAACCCTGTTGTCGACAAGAATATCCGTCCACACATATTTTGCCCCCGATTTTCTAGCCAGAGCAGTCAACTTCGCTTCTATGGTTTGATATTCTTCAAGAGATATGGCATCGGCTGTTTGGGCACGCAGATGATAATCAGCGGGTAATATGAGTTGAATACTTTCCGCGACTATCAGCAGGCGCTTATCAATATCTTCATAGATATGATCGCGGACCAGCTTTTGTAGCCAAAAAAGGAAACACAAACAGATAACAACAAAAAACAGGATGGCACAAATGAGGATGAAGAGGCGCTTATGGTGATCAAAATATTTTGGCTCGCTCATCAACATCCATCCAGAATAAAGCAGCTAAGTAGCCTAAATTAAAACGACCATTCCAGTTAAAAAGGTACGGTAACGGGTTTGTCCGCTAAAGGTCAAGACAATTATTAGGCAAAGCTAACAACTCATCATATCCTAACACTTGTTCCCCTCCCTCAGTTGCCAACCTTAACAGGCTGACGACATCAAGATAACTTTTAATCGTTTATTATGCTACTATTTCTAAATCTATACTCCACTAGAAAAATCAAGATTCCATGGTAAGCGGGATAACGGTATGGATTTCAACACACTTTTATACGCCTTTGGAATGGCACTGCTGCAATCAGCCTGCTATTATTATTGATAAAAGTGGCTTGTTTGCAACGATTAGAACCATTCAGGTGGAAATTATGGAATATGTTTATCTCAACGGTGAGTTCCTCCCTAGTGAAGAGGCACATATATCGGTTTTTGATCAGGGCTTTCTTTACGGCGACGGTATCTTTGAAAGCTTTCGCTCTGTATGTGGACAGCTCTATCAGTTTGATCAGCATTATCAGCGTTTGCTGCAATCCGCTGAAGCTTTGGCCTATCCGATTCATCTCAGTCAAAAGGACCTGGAACGGATTCTCGATGAACTCCAGCTGCGTAACAATATCTCCAATGCATATTTCCGCATTACCATAACCCGTGGGCCCGGTCAGATCGGCTTTAAAAGAGAGATGGCCGGGAAACTGACATGGTTGATTATGGCCCGCGTATTTGCCGGGTTCGACGAAACCCATTATCAGGATGGTATCCGTCTCAGCCTGGCTCAAACCCGCCGCAACGCCCCTGAAGCGATCAGCCCGAAAATTAAATCAATCAGTAATCTCAACAGTCTGCTCGGCAAACTTGAGGCCAAAGCGTCCGGTGCCTTTGAAGTGATCATGCTCAACAATAAGGATCACATTTGCGAAGGGGCCTCATCCAATATCTTCTGGACCAAAGGACATTGGGTCTTTACCCCCGATGTCTCGACAGGTCTACTGGAAGGAGTTACCCGTGCAACAATAATGCACTTATGTGAACAGGAGCTGAACCTGAGGGTCATTACTGGTGAATTCAAACTTCAGGATCTGAAATTTGCGGATGAGGTGTTTATCAGTTCAACGTCCCTTGAAGTCATGCCGGTAACCAAGGTTGACAATTTCACCATAAACCAGGGAATGGTTGGCCCGATCGCCGTCAAGTTACGCCGGGCGATGCAGAAGGAGATGCGAAGGTCCTAAAATGGAATGCCCTCTTAGAATAGCGATAAATGAACATTGTCGCTAGCATAATGTGCCACATCAGGTTTCCCGGACACAGGAGCAGATCAAGGCAGGCAGTTTTCAACAACCTGCTAATTCTATCTAACACTAACTGGCGCGCTTATTCATTGAGGGCTTTTTCAGTGCGTTCAATACCTGACTTCTTCAACGAGCTGCCAAAGTTAACCGAGTCTACCAGCCTGATAGCAACATAAAGAACGGCGGCCAGAATGATCAGGAGGATGATTCCTTTGAGTACCTTCACCGGCTTCCAAAGCAGCAGTACCACCAGTATGCCACCTGCAACCATGCAAAAGACGGAATTGTCATGATAAAACATAAAAAGCTGATCGATAAGATTCTGCATCTCTAACGCTCCGACATGGGTCGCAATGGCTGTTGAGAAAAGCCGTAAAAAGTGACTTTAGCCTAAAATACCCGCAGATACCTTATAATTTTTTGTTCCCTTTGGATCTTGCTGAAAAGATTCTGATCTTCTATAGTCTGCATTTCGTCCTTTAATGCCCGATTCAGGCAGATTTTGACTTTAGCTATGCCCAGTTCAGATATCACCCAAGCAGAGGTCACGGATGACTGAGATTCTGTTGCTGCAGCCCCCTGCCCTGAAACCAGCCGAACCGCCACTGGCACTCGCAGTACTGCTGGCTCATTTACGCGCCCAAGGGGTAACCTGTGCCGCCATTGACAGCAACCTGGAGGCCTATCTTCATCTGCTTGAACATGCGCACCTGACACCAGGCGCTGCTGGGCAAACCGATACCAATCTGCAACGGGCTCTGAAACACCGCAGCGCCTCGCTGGCTTTGCTGCAGGGGGGTGCCGGCAGTCATAACTTTGCCCGTTACAACACTGCGGTGCGTTATCTGAATCGGCTGCTTGCGGTATGGAACAGTGATGAAGAGAAAGTAACCCTGGGAGATTATCTGCACAGTAGCCTGTCCCCCTTTGTGCCCGAAGACCTGGCGCTGCTTGCAAACGGGCAACGACAGACTCTTTTTCATGACTACTTCAACAATGACCTTCTGGCGCAGGTACGCGGCATTCAACCGCGTATTATCGGCATTTCCATCAATTACCTGCATCAGGCATTACCCGCGTTTGAACTGGCGGGATTACTGCGCGGCACCTTTCCTCAGATAAAACTCGTTGCTGGTGGCGGGCTGATAACCTCCTGGAAAGAGACGCTAAAACAACTCGACCTGCTATTGCCCCCCTTTGACCATTTGATTTTTGGACCAGCTGAAGCAGCGTTAAGCGCACTGGTCGGCAATCCGGGAAAACTGCCCAGAACGGTCAGTGACCACAGCACCATTGCTTTTGTTCCCGATTTCAGCTTTGCCCGGCTTGAAGACTATCTTTCACCACATACGATTTTACCCCTTACAGCGTCACGCGGTTGTTACTGGCGCCAGTGCCTGTTCTGCCCGGAGGCAGCAAATCCCGTCCATCCGTATTGCAGCTTTCCGGCAGCTGAACTGTCGCGGGAAATGCGCCGTCTTGCAGATGACCATGCTGTCAGCTACATCCAATTGACCGACAATGCCATTCCGGTCAACATGCTCAGAGCCCTCAGCAACAATCCGCAAGGCCTGCAGGGAATCAACTGGTTTGGTTTTGTTCGCTTTGAAAAAGCTCTTGAAGATCCTGAGTTTGTCAAGGCACTGGCGCAAAGTGGCTGTAAAATGCTGCAGCTGGGACTGGAATCTGGGTCACAAACGGTGCTTGACCGCTTGCATAAAGGGATTAAACTCGTGTCAGTGGTTAAAATTCTGGAGAATCTGGCCGCGGCCGGTATCGCAACCTTTGTGTATATCATGCTCGGCACACCGGGAGAAACGGAGGCTGATGCGGAGTTGACCTTGGAATTCCTGGAACAGCATGCCGACAAAATCGGCTTTCTCAATATTTCGATTATGAACATGCCCCGTGCTTCCGGGTTACTTGATAACCCGGAGCACTACGGTATCGGAGATACCGAGAGCATTGCCAGCGAAACACCTCTAGCCCTGTATCAGCGCTTTAACAGCAACAGCAACTGGAACCGTGCCACCGCACGCCGCTTTCTAAATCGTCGCCTGCTCGGTTCTGGCACAATCCGCGCCATCATAAACCGCACACCGCCACTGTTTACTTCCAATCATGCGGTCTTTTTTGCTAAGGACGTCATAGCGCCAGCGCCTAACCAGCCGGTAAACTAACGCTTTTGTTACGGACCATATGGCGATATTCCTGCCTCAATCGGTTCAATTCGGCCTCAAGGTCAGCTTCCTGCTCAGCTAAAAAGGCTTCGTAGTCACCGTTTAAGCGCTCAACCAAAACCCAGGTACTATCAGCCTGAATGGTCTGAATTTCCTTGTCCATGACTGCAAGCTGATGTCGCAACGAACTGATATGAGCACGCAAACGTTCCTTGTCCTGAACCTGTTCACTGGCAGCAACGAAGGCACCACCAGCTTCCAGCACGGAGAGGATCTCTTCAACCTTGTCGACATCATTCATATTGTATGCCTGGTGCAACGCCTGAAACTGTGCTGTTGCGAGGTCTTTCAGCTCTTCAGCGACCATGTCCGGATGACATAAACGACTCGCTTTCCGATATGCATTTTTCAGTCGCAACGCATCTTCTGCAGACAATTCCCGCGGCCGTTCTTCTGCCAACCAGCCTTCATATTCGCCATGAAAATTCTGATAATCACTCTGGGCCTGCTCATGGGCCTGCCTGATGCTGTCCAGATCAGCTTCATCGCCTTGGGAACTGGCTAACGCGGCTCTGGCTCTTAGCATATGGAGTCTCAGGATTGCCGAAATAATACCGCCTAAACGGACATTGTAAAGACGATTAAACCCTTCGAGAACATGCAGAACTTCATCGCGTTCAGCACTCAGAGTGGCCAGGCGGCGCTCCAATCCCTGCAGTTCCATTTTTAAGGCGGCAACCTCTGGATCGATATACACAGACACAGCGACATGTTGCTGCAAAAAATGTGTTATCCTTTGCAAAGCACCGGGGTAATCCAAAGCATCAATACGGTTTAAAATGGCCTGCAGTTCTTCCGTTTTCCCTGCCATTTGATCGAGTTTGTTTTTGTGTAAGGCGATGGTTTCTTCATCCTCAAGGCTGATTGCCGCCTTGATGATTTCCAGTCTTTTCAACAGTTGCTGCATCGTTGTCTCCGCCCTAACCATGTACTGGTAAAACAACCCGGAAGCCCTGGCACTTGTCCCGATTTCCTGCTTTACTCCGGAAGGACGCCTGTATCCAACTCGGATTCAGATACCAACTGCCGCCACGAACAACTCTATCAACACTCTCCTGGCCGGTTTCCCAGGAAAAACCTTCACACGGCGCACCCTCGTAATTATCATGCCAGGCATCCCGGCACCACTCCCAGACATTGCCACTCATCTGATACAGTCCCAAAGCGTTGGGGGCAAAGCTGTCGACGGGAACCGTTTCCCCGCGATATTCTCCGGCGCGGGAATAATAGGTGACATAAACTTCTGATCCATTGAAATTTGCTTCATCGGGACCGATGGTATTCTGTCCGGTACCAAAGCGCACGGCCTTACCACCTTCCCGAGCCGCATATTCCCACTGGGCCTCGGATGGCAGCGTGTAGTTACGTCCACTCTGGCGGTTTAATTTGGCCAGGAATTCCCGGGCATCGCTCCAGCCGACATTTTCTACCGGGTAGCGATCCCCTTTTCGAAACCAACTTGGGTTGCTCCCCATAACTGTTACCCATTCCCCCTGCGTTACTGCATAGCGCCCCATATAAAAGCCCTCCACAGTTACCGTATGCACTGGCAAGGCCTGCTTCATCCAATTATTATTTTCAGCATCCCCCAGTACATCTCCCATCTCAAAGCGTCCTCCGGGTACCCAGACAAACTCCATACCCGTAATCGCATCGCGATACTCCATGCCGTACGGCCCACCCGCCTTTACGTCCTTCGCTGGTAGCTTGATTTCCGGCACACCTTTTAGAAGCCGCGCTGTCAGATCAAGCATGTCGCGGGTTCTGGTTAAAGTAAGTTCACCAGCATTCGGCTTAGGTATCAGAAATGTTTTGCGTGTTAGTTCTTTTTTGTCTGTCATGGTTCTCCAGCGTTTCATTCTTTATGGATGTGCGAAATATTTGCCTTAATACCACTTGAAATGAAGTTTTTGTTACCCGGCAGATACTATAAATCGTTCAGAATTTATAAATGAGGGGTAACAGACGTCCATTGACACGAGTCAGGGATAGTATTCACTGATTCTCAATGAGTAAAATAGGAAACATCTGTCGGGAAGTTTACATTAACCTGACTAGATCTCTAAGAAAAAAGATGTTTTAAATTAATTAGTCATTGTTCAGTTGATTTTTGTGCAATAAGTACGCTTGAAGGAATAATTGGAACTTGTCCAGACCACATCATTTCTTTCATTGCACTCAACAGAATCACCTTAACCCTCTATCAGGCGGGCCCGGAAACGTCGCCCTTTCATCTGGCCATCGTTTAGAAGACGCAGCGCAACCCGACTGATATCACTTTCGACCGCGACGAAAGACCAGTTGGGAAAAACATCGATTTTACCAACCTGGCTACCAGCAATCCGCCCGCCTGCGGTCAGTGCCCCCAGGATATCCCCGGCCCGTAACTTATTCCTCTTGCCACCATCAATCTGCAGAGTGACCATATCTGGTTCGACTACCGGTTTGTCTAACACACTGACTGGTGGTAATGGCTCGGCTGAAAAGTCCTGATTGAGCATGCGAGCCAGACGTTCAACCTTAAACGCCTCTTTACTGCTGTATAACGAACAGGCCACTCCCTGGCTTCCTGCCCGACCGGTACGCCCAATACGGTGGATATGGACTTCGGAATCGCGGGCCAGATGATAGTTGATCACCGCGTCAAGAGCTTCGATATCAAGACCGCGGGCCGCAACATCGGTCGCCACCAATATAGCAACGCTGCCATTAGAAAACCGCACCAAAGCCTGATCACGATCACGCTGTTCAAGATCACCATGGAGCGCCAGGGCACTGAAGCCATAGTGACATAAATAATCAGCAACGAATTGCGCATCACGCTTAGTGTTGCAGAAAACCACCGCCGAATCAGGATCGTGATGATGAAGGAGCAAACGCAAAGCCTCCTTACGCTGCAGTTGCTCGGGATCTTCCTCTACCTGGTAAAAATGCTGGCGGATGACACTGTCGGCATGGGTTGCATCGACTTTGATCATTTGCGGGTTTCTCATCACCCGCTCGGCAATTGCAGCAATTTCTTTGGGAAAGGTAGCACTGAACAGCAAGGTCTGGCGCCGCTCCGGTGTTTTCGCAATGATGGCATCGAGCTCTTCCTGAAAGCCCATATCGAGCATGCGATCGGCTTCATCAAGGACCAACACCTGTAGATTCTGCAACTGCAATGAACCACGCCGCACATGTTCTTCAACCCTCCCGGGAGTACCGACAATGATATGCGCGCCATGTTCTAGGGAACTCAGTTGAGGACCAAACGGCATTCCCCCGCACAGGGTCAGCGCCTTGATGTTGTGAATGGCGCGTGCCAGTTTGCGAATTTCCTGAGAGACCTGCTCGGCCAGTTCCCGGGTAGGACACAGCACCAGAGCCTGCACCCGGAAAAATTTGACATTGAGCCGCTGCAGCACTCCAAGCCCGAAAGCCGCCGTTTTCCCCGATCCGGTCTTCCCCTGGCCGATGACATCCTGCCCGGCCAGAATCGCTGGCAGGCTCTGCGCCTGAATCGGAGTCATGGTTGTATAGCCAATATCGGTCAGGTTCGTGAGCAGATCGGCCTGAAGATTGAGAGCAGTAAAATCGGTTTGGTTCACGCAGGTTGTCCTGTTTCTTTGCTAAAATAAGTGTCATTTGAAAAGTCGTGGGGGGAGGTCGTCCTTTTACCATAACAGCAACAAGGACACCATCGTGAAGTTTCAGCTGTTGTTCCATAGCCACCCACATTATATGAGCAGAGGATCAAGCATTAAATTAATATCTGGCAGTTTGACCACCAATGTCAACGCCCTGTCATCATAGCTCAACATCTCAGGTCCTCACGACCAAGCAGTTTCTGTTGCTTCCCGCCTCGGGGATATCGTAGCCAGTCTGTTACCTGGCTAAGCTGCCACTTGACTGAATCAATAATGAATTATATATTCACTATTAGCTCAAGTCCCTTTCTCCATGAGGAGCCTCCTAAATGGTACAAATTTTAAAAGATCACGTGAAAAATCAAATTGCTAGTGCCGCTGAACGCATGTTTGCAAAAGTGGGATATAAACAGGCGACAGTGGGGATGATTGCGAATGAAGCGCGAGTATCAACAGGAAATATCTATAAGTATTTCAAAAATAAGGAAACCTTATTTAACGCGATTATCCCCTCTGAATTTGTTGAAGAATTTAAATTACTCACCCGAAACCGCGTTGCAACACTCATTGACCCTGCGAAGAAAGAAGAAGTTCGTTCTATAAATAGTGGGGACGCAGGACAGCTGTTACGTTTCTGGATAAAGAATCGCCTGAAAGTCATCATTATTTTGGCAAAGTCGGAAGGCTCGATATACGAATCATTTGCACAAGAATATATTCAATCTATAACCCGACAGTCGATGGACAATCTTTCCCTGAGGCATCCCAACCTAAAAGACACAGATGTTTTTCGCTTTGTTTTCAATACCAGGCTTGCAGATACGATAAGAGGAATTGTTTCTATCTTGGAAACATTCGAAGACGAGGAACAAATCCTCGATGCATTTACGACGAGTTGGGCCTATCACTATGCAGGAATCAATGCGGTCATTGCCTGGTGTAGTCAACAAATCGATCAATAAAAAATGACTTAAGGATCGAAATATGAGCATATTCAGCATCATTGCCGAAGCAAAAATTCAGGATTGGTTTCGAAGAAAAAATGCAGGAGAACTGAAACAACCTGATCCTGATCTGACCATCGATAAAGCCAAGTGCGCTGAATCATATTTGCTTGAGGATATTTTGCGACTGATTAAACAAGCCAATGAAGAACATTCTGAAGCACGTGATATCCTTTTGCAAAAAGCCAAAGAAATGGAAATTCAGTTACTCACAACGCTCGAAAAAGATGGGTTTTATTTGATGGCACAAATGAATGCAGAAACAATTCGGGAACATAAAAACCTTTATAAACAAAAAGACACGGGGGAATTATCCCCTGAAACGGACAAGGGCTGAGTCCCACCCCCACTGACTCGCGACCTACTATTCTTTTAGATTAAAGAATAGTAGGTCTGAAAAATTTATAACCCCACAGGTGATCAGTGTTGCGAATCTGGTCAAATCAGACCAACATCGGATTTATGCAGTTTTTGACTCAGAGTTGCTGCATAACTTTTGAAATCACGATTATGTTTGATAACAAGCGATCTGAGAAAACCGACGACACTCCCGGCAATAAACAGCGGCAGCATAATAACTGGCGAAAGAGTCAGACTCATCATGACAGCCTCTCGGAGTTGTTTGTGTTGAAAATCGTGCACATCGATAGCAAAGGCAATCAATGCTATACAACATAGGGTCAAGATACTCGCCCAAGGATACATTTGAGCACGTATGGATTCACCATCTATCACGGCCTTATGGGTATTGTGGTTAACCGAACTGAGATATGAACCCTGTTTATTTTTGCCATGGGTCAACAGGAACAGAGTCAATTCCTGGCCACTATCCCCGATAGCATCCTTACTCTGCAATTCAATACTCTCCACTTCCCCCTTTAATTGTAGACTCTGCTGATCATTGAGAGGGAAATTGTAGTTGTCAAGTTCAGGAACACGAAGATGACGCCCTATGGTGGGAGCATTGTAAACCATATCGCGACGGAACTCGATACGCTCTATAATTCCGGTATTTTCAAAAATTTCATATTTCAAGCCCAATGCGCTACCTTCTGCAATTTTCTTTTTCATGGTGGTGTTCTCTGTGTTTCTTAAGATGGTTAGTGATTTCTTTAGTAACAGATAGTAGGACAATTGATCTTCTGACTATTTCTGTTAACTCAGGTCCAATACTGAAATCTTAGGACCAAAACGGGATGGATTGCAATCGGTTTTTCGATGAAAAACCTTTGTATCACAGGTAGTTAACCTTCTACTTAAAATAAAAAAACGATGTATCAAAAACATAACTGCCCATATGTGGGATAGCATCATTCAACGCAACTGCTAAGGATTTTAGTGGTTTCTACAGTCAAATTCTGTTTTCCGTAGCGCTGAAAGCAGGTTAACTCCTTATCTTTGGGGAATAAATCGGCGCTCTTGAAAAGAATGAATATAATAATAAGTTATATTTTTTAAACCATTGGCTGTTCTTAAATAGAGGATTTTCTATTCGCTTTTAAAATTCAGATAAAAAGATATGCAAGGGAAGAAGGCGAGATCACATGGTCCTGGACCTCGTTTTTGAACCTGAAACACATGCGTTCAGGGGATAACAAGAAAAACCCGTCACGCGTCATAGCGATAATCGGCATAACGGGCTTTTCTTGTTGATTATATACCTTGGAAGACGCGGCGCGGCTACTTAGTGTGGCAAAGGATTCGTAGCACGCATATCAACTGCGGCAGGGACACAGCCCTTTTCAGCAGTAGTGACGTCACTCATCAAGTTGCTGGCCGCAATCTGTTTCATCCGTTCAAGCATGGCTGTTTGGCGCTCGGCAACCAAGTCTTTGCGTTCCGGGAGTTCTGAATATTCCACTAAGCTCCCGGTAATCAAAGCAGATCGATCGACCAGATCAAGACGATGATCACGAAGGTTAAAGCGCAGAATATCGCCATCAACCAAAGAACCGATGCCGCCACCGCCAAAAGCTTCCGGCGTGACATGTCCGACGCAGGCTCCCTTGGTGACACCCGAGTAACGGCCGTCTGTCAGCAGAATGGAAGAGGCTTCCAGAATCTGATGATGTTTCAAATGGTGCGCAGGAGCAAACATTTCCGGCATTCCGAAAGCAACCGGTCCCTGACCAGCAATGACGAAGGCAAACGACAAGGCTCCAGAAGCAACCAACTGGTAGATGTTCTGTCGCTCAAAGACATTAATGTTTCCCTTTGAATTATGCTTCAAAATCGCTGTGATCAGTTCTTGCGGCTGTTTTTCAACTAAGCTGCCAAGCATATCAAGTAACTTGGGAGATGAAATTTCATCAATGCAGAGATGTTCGTTTTCGTAGTAGCGGACAAACAACAGCTGATCATTAAAGCGGTCAAACTGGCGATCAGTCATCCCGGCCAGCTTGACGATAGCCGTCGACATGAAGTTGCCACGCAACACTTCAACCCCGGAAGCTTGGCGTACCGGCGTGGTTCTAATTACCGACTTATCGCCTAAATCTGGATCAACAGGAGTCACCAACGCGGCTATCCGCTCTCCCCAGGTTTTGCCAGTCATGGTCGGGGCATCGAAATCCATAGCGATGCCGATATCACTAAGAATCCGATAAATACTATCGATCCCATGGTTCTGCCCTTTGAGGAATTGCTGGGCAAGAACAAATGTATCGCGCCCGTCTGTCAGACTGTGAGCAAACATCTCAGGAACTGGGGTTTCCTTGCGAACCTTCTCGTAATCAAGGATAGAAATATCAAATCCTGCATAGCGAAGAATAGCCGGAAGGTGGAGGAGAATATTCGAAGAACTCCCTGTGGTATTGTGCAGTCGGACTGCGTTCCTGAAGTTCCGTCCGATGACATTGGTGATTCGCAAAGCCTCCTTGTTCAGGCTCTCGTAAAGCATATCTACAGCCTTGGCGACAATCTCGGGAGCTGGGGTATCGATAAGAAGTTCTGCCTCCGGAGGAGCAAAACCAAGGGCCGAGATCAACGTTCGGGAAGAATTCCCGGTTCCATTAAAAGCACAGATACCACCGTGCTTATCGCAAGTTGCTGCGGCCAAAGCATTGAGGATAGCACGCGCTTCGTGTTCTGCAATCAGATCAAGCTGAACAGCGCGATGCATCTGTCCGAGGAACGCCTCATCGGAAGAACACTGCAGGATATAGCGCATGTTTTCGGCAATATCCTCAGCAAGATCGGCATAGCCCTTGGCACGGGCCCGATCCATCAATGCCTTAAGTCGATCCTTGGTTGCTGCTGGAATTTCTCCTCCTTTAAGGACATGTTCCGGCACAAAAACAGCCCAGACCGGGGCCTGTTTGCGATCAGGATGGCTTCGAGCGAGATCTGCAGCAGCAAGCCCTGAGAGAACGGCTGCCGGGAACTTGTCGCAGCTGGAAAGAACGTAGGCGGCGTGATAGGAATGTCCTTCAAAAGTAATGTTGACCGCGCTAGCAGTTTGGTTGCGCGAGGCCAATGAATAGCTCTGACCTATATTGCTCTGAGCCGTACCATCACAAATGACCGGAATACCGAAGACAAAGGGGACTCCGCCATTTTCCCAGATCCTCAGAGTTGCCAGGCTGATGTGCATGTCATCACGCAGATGAGCAGGATGATCCAAAGACCCGGTAATGATGGCAATCCGTGGGCGGTTAGTGACCAGCCTCTCGACAATTTCTTCCAGGGTTACTTTTCCCGGATTAAGAGAAGGTTCGCTGCTCTTAACATAGTCCCAAGCCTTGTTAATGGCGGCCAGCACGCAAATTGGCTCATTGGCCAGCCCCTGAATACACTCTCGATAAGGATTATATTCCTCCTTAATGACGAGATTTGCATAGATATTTTCCATTCTGAACCTATCCTTTTTCAAAGAGAAACATTAAGACTGGTGAACATTCATCTCTTAAGCAAAGAGCCTTCATTGACTACCGTTATGGGATAAATCCATATCAACACCACAGATTCCTTCAAGGCGATTCTGGAACAGCCATGGCGCGATCAGCTTAAACCCCGCTTAGGTATTAAAATTTAGCAGGAAGGCTGTTTGGGGCGGCATGAGTATCACTGCCCCAAACTTTGCGTGTGGATAAAATCGAATTTTTAACGACCAGAGAGGGATGTCAGTCCTACGGTATTGAGGGCAGATTAACGCTCCTGTTATCCCCCTTGGCTAACCCGCCAAAACCCTCGCTGGAAACATTACGATTTCCGGATATGCGGCAACGATTACCAACGTGACAAGGTTTACGGCATAAAAAGGCATAGTCGCGATGGTCAGTCGTTCGATGGGCACCTTTGAAACCTGTGCAGTTGCAAACAGGCAGGTTCCAACGGGAGGCGAAGCAAGTCCGATGGCCAAAGCAACACACATGAAGACCAGAAAGTGAAGGGGATCGACCCCCGCCTGAGTTGCGGCAGGCAAGAGCACGGGAATCAACATCAGAGCTGCAGCCACGATATCCATCAACATTCCAACGATTAGAAATACCACTCCCATCATAATTAAAGTGGCAAATTGACTGGTTGCAATCGACGACATGGCTGACGCGGCCTTCATCGGCAGCAGGTCAACTGTAAACACGAAGGTCGCCGCATTAGCTACCATCAGGATCAGAAGCACTGATCCTGCCGACTGCCCAGCCCTGATGACCAGGGGCACGAAATCCTTGCATTTGAGTTCACGGTAGACAAAAAATCCTACCAGGAAAGTATAGACCACCGCCAGCCCAGCCGCCTCGGTCGGAGTGACGATTCCCGAGAACATCCCCGTCAAGATGATGATCGGCGCTCCGATTGCGGGCATCGCCCGCATGATCGAGGCGAGGCTCTTCCGGCTGTCGTAACGTGTTATAACGCCATACCCCAGTCGTTTTGAAATAAAGGTGTTATAAACAGCCAGCAACCCGGCCAACAACAAGCCCGGTCCGAGTCCTCCGGCCAGTGCCGCTCCGACAGACTGCCCAGATGAAGAAGCCGCAACAATCATCAGGATGCTCGGCGGTACCAGCGTTGCAAGGGTGGACGTGATTAACGTCAATGCTGCAGAGTAGGGAACAGGATAGCCCCGCGAAGTCATAGCCCGTATCGTAATCGGACCGAGGCTGGCGATGTCGGCCACAGACGATCCTGAAATACCGCCGAAAATAAAGCTGGAGACAATGTTTACATGTCCAAGACCGCCCCGAAACCGTCCAACCATTGCCTCGGAAGCATCAAAGATCTTTTCCGAAAGACCTCCTCGTTCCATAATTTGACCAGCAAGGATGAACAGCGGAACAGAGATCAAAAGAAAGCTGTTGACGGAAGTTGCCATCGTCTGGGTAATCATTGACAACGGCAAGTCAAAATACCAAAGCGTACTCACAGCGGCGACGCCCAGAGACAAGGAAACCGGAACACCTAGCAAAGCCAAGATGACGAACACGACAAACAGCATAGTACTCATTTCCTAACCCCCGCTTCTTCCTTTTGATCCACATGTTTTTCATAGTAGGTGTTCACAATCACACCGATGGGTGCCAGTATGGAGCCAAACACCAAAGGCAAAGTCGTCACCCACATACCTATCTGAAGAGTTGGGGAGATTTCACCAAATTTAATCTGTTGTTTGAGCAAGGCAACTCCGTACCAGCCGACGAGGCCAAAGAACACCACCGCGCAAACCGGGGTTAGATGACGCAATACCCGTTGAACTGAAGGGGGGAACAAACTGACGCAGAATTCCACGGAAGGATGATTGGCCTGTCTAAATCCCGTTGCCATGCCAAGAAAGGTGGTCCAAATGAACAGGAAGCGCGACAGTTCCTCGGTCCAAGGACTCGAATGGCCGATGGCCCGTGTTGTCACCTGGGTGACGATCAGAAAAACCATACCGAAAACGGCAATAAAGATAATACCGTCCACGACTCTCCAAAGATACCTGTCAAAAACCTTCATAGACTCAACATCCTACCCTTGCCGTGAGTCGCCCTGAAATTCAACTGCGACCCGACTGATTACCAACGACTATTACGCACCTTGACTCAGAGCCCCGTTGCCCGATGCATCCTTGGCACAACATGCAAGGTAGCTGAGCTGAATTACCGCCAGGACGTTTCGATATCCTGACGGCAATCCAAGGGGTCATTCAACTTTAACATTCTCGTTTACAGTTGAACGATCGCTGTTAGTTTTTCAGGAAATCCATGCTGTATTTCATAAATTCGGCACCAATCTTCCCCTCGAACTCAGGATAGATGGTCCGTGCGATTTCTTGAACCTTCTCAAGCTCACCAGGTTCGAAGTAGTTAACCTGCATACCGAGACCTTTGAGTTTTTCAATGATCTGAGCTTCTTGGGCGATCTCCTCGTCGTCATGCTGTTTTACCATCTTTGCTGCAGCGGTTCTAATAGCGTCATGGTACTTGGCAGGAACCTTATTCCAGGCATTATTAGACATGGCCAGAAGGAACGAATCTGCCAGGTGCTGGGTAATGTTCAAGTGGCCCTGAACCTCGTAAAATTTATTATTGTATGGCACTTCAACCGGGTTCTCTTGACCGTCGATCGCCTTGAGTTGGAGGGCGCTGTAAACCTCTGAAAAGGCCATAGGGGTCGGATTGGCACCAAGCGCCTGGAACAAACGAACCCACAGTGGGTTGTTCGGGGTGCGAAGCGTGATACCCTTGAAATCACTTGCCTTGGTGATCGGAGTTTCTCTGGTCGTCACGTCCCTGAAGGTTCTCAGGAAAATACCCAGGCCGACGATATTCAGACGATCCAGAGATTCAAGAAGAACAGTCCCCGGTTTTCCGCCAAGGTAGCCCCTCAATTGGTCATAATCTTTGAACAGATAGGGCAGGCTGATCGCGTTCATCCGCGGCTCGAAGGAGGCATAGACGCTGCTGGCCAGAATCAATGCGTCCATAGCACCGCTGCCCAATTGGTTAATCGCCGCATTCTGGTCTTTACCGAACAAGATGCCGTCGGCGAAGACCTGGAGCTTGACCTCACCTCCGGTCTCCTCACTTACGAATTTGGCAAATTCGGTAGCAGCACGGCCTACGGAAGACCCGATCGGGTCTGGGATTGCAATACGAAGAGTGGTTGCCGCCTCAGCTTTGCTGCTGAGCGCAGGTACGCCGATCAGTAAAACGGCCGTCAGCGCAGCAACTGATTTCATCAGCTTGCGCCGTGTGATCGTAAATCTGCTTTCATTGGTTTCGAGTGTCATGACAGTCTCCTTTTCAGATTAGGTTAAGTCCATCGTTTAGGTTTTGACGCTTCCCTTCATCCTTGGTGCTACATCATGTGGTTCTCTTGAAGCCTATTTCATACGGCTTCGCTTGCAAGGCTGTTGATCCGGCGAAGTTCGCGAATTAAAGCGCTATGGTCGAGCTCACCATCACCATGGTTGACTAGGTCATGAAACAGCTTGTCCGTCAACTCAAGCATGGGCAATTGCAGGCCAAGATCGCCCGCGAGGGCAAGTGCAGCTTCTGTGTCCTTGATTTGATTAATTGCCGTCCCCCCGGGCGCAAAATCCCCGGTGATCATTCTCCTGCCGTGGAGATCCAAGATCCGTGAGTTGGCAAACCCGCCAAGGAGTGCTTCACGAACGCGTTCCAGGTTGGCACCACCCTGCTCTGCCAGGAGCAGGGTTTCTGCCACGGCGACAATCGTACTGGCAACCGTGAGTTGGTTGGCCAGCTTGGTCAACTGGCCGGTACCGGTAGGTCCAATGTGAATCGGACGGCCAAGGGCCTCGAACAAAGGCCGGGCGGCCTCCACGTCGGAGGACTCGCCACCAATCATGATGGACAGAGCCGCATTTTCAGCCCCTACCTGGCCACCTGAAACCGGCGCATCCAGATAGCGGACACCATATTTTTGAGCACAGCAGGCATGATCCTCGGCTGTTTTGACCGAGAGGGAACTCATAACGATCAGCAAGCTGCCGGGCCGCATCGACCGCACTGCTCCTGTTGGTTCTGAGAACAAAACTGCGTCGCAGACAGGGCCCGTGTCTAACATGACAACAACGGCGTCTTTATCGGATACCGCCTCACTGGCTGAGTCGGCAATCTTGACACCATGCTCCGCCAGAAGAGCGAGCTTCTGCGTGTTCTTATCGAAAGCTGACACAGCGAAACCAGCAGTCGCTAAGTTTCTTGCCATCGGCCAGCCCATAATGCCCGTCCCGATAAAGCCAACATTTTTTATCGTTTTGCTCATGGTTTGTCTATGCTCCTTTTAGCGGGTGCATCCGGTTCAAAAATTTTACCGGTAGCTCGGCTTCGACAAGATCAGGAAAAGCGCCTTGGAAACGGATGAGGTGCGGAGTCTCCAGATGGGCATCGAATGCCGTCCGCGATTTATACACCTCGTAAAAGGTCACTACATTAGGACGGTCTGCACTACATGAAACGTCGAATTGGAGACAGCCAGGCTCATCACTTACTGAGTGTGTCGCATCATCAATCGCTACCGTCAAAAAGGAGTCTAATGACTCCTCTTTGACGAGGAATTCAGCGATTACGACGAACTCGGATTTCTCAACAGAGGTTCCGATTTCAGTCATTGTCAAACTCCCTTATGCTTATTTATTAAACATTTTTTGTGTATATTCTTTGCGGAAATTGACGACATCGAGATTATCAACCAACTCAACGTCCGAGAAGCTCACAATCTGATCGCGCGGCACAGGATTCTTCAATTTTACATGGTGTGCCAGTCCGATCGGCAGAGCATCAATGGCCTGACTCCTTGTTGCAGGGATAGCCTTTGCCCAGACCGCGAAACCGCCCTCGCCATCCAACATGTCCCCAGCCTTCAAGTCAGACTTGGCAGTCGCTACGGCATCGGCGCGAAACTCTTTGGAGGATCCAGTAGGTTCACCGCGCAAGACGGCTGACAGCACGCTTACGCTTGTTTCCAAGCCGATCATGTGGAACGGCCGCCACATGGAGGCATACCAGCCCGACTTGTCGGTCAGAAGGCCATACTGCTTGAAGCAAGCTCGTGTGTACTCATCGGGTGCCTTGAAGGTAACAAACATGCCATAGCGGATGTTGTTCAGAACTTCACGGCCGTCCGGTTCCTGGCTGGCGGCAATGTCGATCAGCCCGGCGCGCGGCAAACGTCCGCCATCCGCTACCGGCTTAAAAACATTCGCCAAATCCTGTAGACCCGCAGGGTAGAATGCCAGACCATCATCAGGGCAATCCAAGCCGGTGCCATTGGCTATTGCTGCCATTTCAATGGCCGCCTTCGTACCGTCAGTGAAGGAGTTGTACATTTGCGGGTTGAAATCGCCGGCTTTGACTTCTTCTTCGGTCCATCCGAAGAAGCCCCACACAGTGTCAGGCGTGGAGTAGCGATAGCGTGGCTCGAAGTTCATTCCCTTGCCAGTTGCAGTCAGCTCGAAGCCACATGATCGAACCCAGTCGATCAGCTCGCAACAAAATGCCGGCTGGTCCCCATAGGCCATTGAATAGACAAGACCCTTCTCACGAGCCTTCGCCGCTAACAAAGGACCACACATAACATCCGCTTCAACGTTTACCATAACAATATGCTTGTTATTTTCGATGGCGGCCAAAGCGTGACGAACACCGGCGATCGGATGTCCGGTTGCTTCAATCAAACATTCGATACCTTCAAACTCGGCGAGCGTCTTGGCGTCATCTAACACGCATGTTGTGCCTGAATCATAGGCCTCGGCCAAGGTTTTGGCTCCGTACTGTTCTGGCGACCAGCCGACACGATTAAGGGATTCCTTGGCCTTACTCACGTTTAGATCTGCGACACCGACAATGTGGTAGCCTTCAATGTATTTAGCTTGGGCGAGCATCATGGAGCCGAATTTGCCGGCACCAATCACACCGACACGAACAGGCCCAGCTTCAGCATTCCGTTTTTTAAGCATTGTTGACAAGTTCATAATCAAAACTCCTTCTTTTGCAGCCTTGAAAAAGACTGCCACTAAAATTGACTGTTTTGGCTCCTAACTGCCAAGCACCAATCCAAAACCCTTTTTTTTCAAACTACTGTTCTGTCCATCCCTCCACATACACTTTATTCGCTCCTTAATCCCAGGCGATTCTTTCCATTGTCTTTAACTGGATTGAAAGGCGGTTTGTTTTTTTAAAATCTTATTGTCTGCATGAATATCACACTTATTTGCGAAGCTCTATTCACATTTTCTATTTGATTGTTTAGAAAATTTAAGCATTTTAGGCATACCTATCGGACCCGGCAATCCACATCTCCACACATAATTCATGCGGAATCTTGCTTCAGAAATATTTTTTTATTATTTATTCTAGGTGTTTATGCTTATTTCTGGCAGGATGGCTTTCTAAATTAGTCCAATTCAGACCAATCCGATAACACCTATGAAAATTCAGTGAAGTTCTTGCTCATTGAAGGGGTTAACAATGACACTCGCACCACATCGTGCCACCAAAAGACATTACCAAAACAATATTATATATTCCTTGATCTTATTTTTATGGAGGCGGGCATCAAGAAAAAAGGGACCTGACGTGGTACCGTGTTATGGCAAAGATAAAAGAAAGGAAAAAATGCCGCCAAAGAATTATGCCTTTAACGTTTTCTATACATTTTTTGATAATAGAAATGAATTCACTCTCTTTTGAGGGTGTATTGAGTTGCCATGAGTGAGCTATATCCATAAACGATAGCGTTGGCTCGAACTGAACCATAACTCGGCCTGATGGGTTATCCAATCGAGAAAAAGCTTCACTTTAGCACGCCGGAGATGATGGTGTGGGCAAACGAGCCACTGGGTTCGCAAGACCATCGACGGAGCGTTAATGACAGGTGTAACCAATAGCCCCTCACGAAGTTCCCGTTCCATCATGAGCACACTCTCCAGTGCGATCCCCATACCTGCAACAGCTGCGTCGACAGACATGTAAGAACGGTCAAAGTAAATTTTTCTCTGGGTGTCCTCCAGGTGAAGGTCTTGGCGGGCCAGCCACATCTTCCATGTTAGCTGGGACTTAACGGAGTGAAGCAATCGTCGCCCGGTCACCTCTTCCGGCTTCATACTGAATGGGGCCGCAAAGGAGGGAGAACAAACCGGAATGAAGTGCTCTTCTGCCAGGGGCTGGACAAAGAGACCGGGCCAGTCACCGGTCCCATGCCGAATTTCGATATCAATATCGTCACGGGTAAAATCTGTTGCTTCGCTGGTACCATCCAATCGGATATCCAGCATCGGGTTGGCATCTATGAACTGCTGCAAACGCGGTAATAGCCACTTTGTCGAGACACTGGGAGTGGCACGAATCGCCAGCTGAGAAGGGGTTTTCCCCCCTTTAACCTGATGAACAGATTCGGCAATGTGCTCAACGTCGCTGGCGATCATCTGGTAAAATCGCTCCCCCCCCTCGGTCAAGCTAATTCCCCTGCCCTTTTTCATCACCAGGGTCATGCCCAGTTGCGTTTCAAGGACTCGAATCTGTTGAGTTACAGCTGAAGCGGTTACTCCCAGTTCGTCAGCCGCTCGCGCAACGCTTTGGTATCTGGCGAGAAAGTAGAAGACACTTATTTGTCGAAATGGCATCATCTCCAGAATTCCATCATGTTCAGTATCCTTAATCGCCGATCCAGCCGGAATATCCCCAACCGCATTCTCCTGGATTCCGTTTTCATTCGAATCTCTAGGGGTTTTCTGCTGCAGCTATTTCGGTCCGGAACAACTGTCCAACAGCCCTTTTCCTGACGCGAAAATTATTTAGACTGTGCTGCCAAAACTGAAAATATTGTGATTATTTATCGTTACAATATTGCCACCCCCATTTGATGCGGAAACCTCTCCCCAAATGGGGGCGTGACACAGTGAATTTCGATCTTAGCATCAAGGAAATAAATGTTTCTATCCTATTTACCTAAAAAAACATACTTAGCACGACACTCACAAGTGCAGAGCAAAATCTTCTTTCTGCTTGTACTCCCGACTCAGATCATCAACCAGTTCCAGCATCAGGTCACGCCGCACAGAGGATTTTCGCCAATAAAGACCGATAGTCCTGGTCGGTCCGCCCCCTTTAAGCCGCACATAATGCAGCTGCGGATTTTTTTGCGCGACGCATTGTGGGATCAGTGAGATAGCCCTCTGCATACTGATCATCTGCAGCAGGGTTTCCATGGAACTGGCGCGAAAGTTGAGGACTTCGCCGATACCGCTGCGTGAACAATAATCGAGAGCCTGGCCACGCAGACAGTGGCCATCTTCCAGTAAGAGTAATTGTTCTGATGCCAATTCATTAGAAGTGATCTCCTCGCGTTCAGCCCAGGCATGACGTTTGGAAACCCCGACATAAAATTCTTCGGCGAAAATTTCACCATACTCAAGATCGTCTTCATAAACCGGCAAAGCCAAAAATGCGGCGTCCAGTTGTCCGGATAGCAAGCGCTGCACCAGAATCCCGGTTTTTTCCTCAATCAAATTAATCTGCAACTGCGGATAGCTATCGACCAGATGATCTATGATGTGGGGGAAGAAGTAAGGAGCCAGGGTCGGAAAAGCGCCCAGAGACAAGGGACCTGCATAGGGGTTATGCCAGTTGCGGGCGAGAGCCTCAATCTCCTCGACCTGCTGCAACACTTTCCGGGCTCGGGCCACAACCTCTTTGCCGCAGGGAGTAAAGAAAAAGCCCTTGGAACTGCGCTCGAGAAGAACCACCCCCAGCTCGTCCTCGACTTTTTTAATCTGAATACTTAAGGCCGGCTGACTGACACAGCACTCTTCTGCAGCCAGGCGGAAACTGCCATGCTTTTCAAGAGCAACCAGATATTTGAATGTCTGTAGATTCATGCTGTCTTTTTATCATAAACAAAATTTATCGATCCAGTAAAATCAATAAATTTTACAAAAAATATCCACTCAGGCATTGTTGCAACGTATTCAACACAGAGAACCAATACAAATCGTGAATTAACTTAACAAGGAGGACAAATCCAATGCAAACCATCATCAATTCCCAGCTTCCCGAGTTTAAAGTTCAGGCGTTCCAAAATGACGAATTCATTTCTGTGTCCAATGAAGACCTGAAAGACAAGTGGTCCATCCTGTTCTTTTACCCGGCTGACTTTACTTTTGTCTGCCCGACGGAACTTGGTGATATTGCCGATAAATATGAAGAACTTAAAGACATCAATTGCGAAGTCTATTCAGTAAGCACCGATACCCATTTCGTCCATAAAGCCTGGTGGGATACCTCTGAAACGATCAAGAAGATCAAATTCCCAATGCTGGCTGACCCAACTGGTGCTCTGTCCCGCGCCCTCGGTACCTACATTGAGGAAGAAGGTCTCGCCTACCGTGCGACTTTTATCGTCAACCCAGAAGGTGTCATCAAGGTTGCAGAATACAGCGACAATTCAGTTGGCCGTAATGCTGAGGAGATTGTCCGTAAGGTGCAGGCATCGCAATTTGTCGCTGAAAACGAAGGTGAGGTTTGCCCAGCCAAATGGAAACCAGGTGCAGAGACTCTGAAGCCAGGTCTATCTCTGGTCGGCAAAATCTAGTCACTCCAGAGAGTGACTAGTGAGGTCTGGAATCCCTTTTCCAGGGACGCATGAACCCATCCGTGGGGCTTAACTATCGCCGTCCGGGCGATAGACACCCTTACAAAGGAATCCCAGACCTCACCCCGACATTTGGGAAGAATAACTAAATTTCAATCCCGGGTGCTTCGGCACCCGGACTGCCTGATTAAATGTTTTTACAAGGGGAATATCATGTTGGACCAAGCAACTTTGGATCAGTTGAAAGAGGTCTTTGGGGGCCTTTCTGCAAGTTATCGGTTTGTTACCCAGGTGGCAAATCATCCAGCCCAGGCTGAGTTGCTTGAGATGCTGAATGATGTTGCCTCAACTTCGAACCAAATCAGTGTTGCCGAACAGCCGGTAGAAGGTCTGAAATTTCAGATTAAAAAGGATGAGGCCCTGGTACCGATCACCTTTCGAGGCATTCCCGGCGGACATGAATTTACGACTTTAATCCTGGCACTGCTGAATGCCGATGGCAAAGGCAAGTGGCCGGATGAAACTATACAAAACAGAGTTAAAGCACTCAAGGGACCGATTCGGCTGACCAGTTATGTCTCGACCAGCTGCGTCAACTGTCCCGACGTGGTGCAGGCTCTCAATCAAATGGCCCTTATGCATGCTGACTTTCACCATGAAATTGTTGAAGGAACCCACTTTCAGGATGAAATCAGCAACAGAGGCATTCAGGGTGTTCCGGCGGTATTTGCTGACGACGAGCGTCTTTCCGTCGGCAAGGCGAGTCTGACCGAACTTCTGGAAAAACTGGAAGAGCTTTATGGCCACGGCGAAGTTACTGCCAGTAGCGAGGTTAAAGATTACGATGTTGTCGTTATTGGCGGCGGCCCTGGCGGTGCTGCCGCAGCTATTTATACCGCGCGTAAAGGTCTGAAAACAGCGATTGTCGCTGAAAAAATCGGTGGCCAGGTCAATGAAACCAAGGGGATCGAAAACCTGATTTCAATTCCCTATACCGAGGGCCCCCAGTTAGCGGCCAACCTGTTCAGTCACCTGGATGAATATCCCATTGATATTCTTGAGCACCGGCGCGTTGAAGAGATTCAGAACGGTCCGCGTAAATACCTGCATATGAAGGGTGGCGAGGTGATTACCACCGGAGCGCTGATTATTTCCACAGGTGCCAAGTGGCGCCAGCTTAACATCCCCGGTGAAAAAACCAATATCGGCCGTGGGGTAGCTTTCTGCCCTCACTGTGACGGCCCCTTTTACAAGGACAAGCCTGTTGCGGTCATCGGTGGCGGAAACTCCGGGGTTGAGGCTGCTATCGACCTGGCAGGAATCTGTTCCCACGTAACAGTGGTTGAGTATGCCCATAAGCTCAACGCTGATGATGTTTTGATCAAAAAGCTCAACTCCCTGAAAAATACCAGGGTTATTACCGGCACTGCCGCCGGACGCATCATTGATAATGATGCGAAGGTGACCGGCCTTGAACTCATGACCCGAGAGACCGATGCCATAGAGATCGTCAATGTCGACGGTGTCTTTGTTCAGATCGGCCTTGACCCGAATAGTGCACCATTCGCGGACCTTGTCGAGTTGAACCAACGTGGCGAAATCATTGTCGATGCTCACTGCCGCACAGCAATCACCGGCATATACGCTGCAGGTGATGTTACTGATGTACCGTATAAACAGATCATTATCGCCATGGGCGAAGGTGCTAAAGCAGGCTTAAGCGCCTTCGAAGATTTCGCCCGCGGCAACATTGAAACACTGGCACAATAAGAGAAGCTTAATTTTCTTACCTCCTAAAAAAATCCCCAGGCATCAGTGTCAGGGGATTTTTTTATCACGCTCTCTTCTGCCGCTCTTCTTCACGGATACGTGCTGCCTTAATATCTGCGACCCGCTTCTTCTTCCGCTCTTCAGCAGCAGCATAACGCTCTTTCTGAAGTTCTGTCTCGCAGATCAACGGCGGTATCTGTCGCGGCTTTTGATCCTGATCGAGAGATACAAAGGTCAAATAAGCAGTGGCTGTATGACGAACCTCACCAGTCAGAACATCTTCGGCTTCAACCCGGGCTCCAATCTCCATGGAACTCGTACCAACATAGTTGATGCTGGCGCGAATGCGCAGAATGTTGCCGATATAAACCGGTGAATGAAAGTCGAGGCGATCCAGCGAGGCCGTAACCGCATTACCTCCGGTATGGCGCATAGCCACCATGGCTGCCGTATTATCGACCAGCTTCATGATGCAACCACCGTGAACATTCCCGGCCAGGTTGGCATCATTATCCATCATTTGCTGGGCAATGGTGATGCTGCTGGCGGAAACGGTCTTCGGCTTCATATTGTGCTCTATATAATTATCGATCGGGCGAATTTGCTTACCATTCAGATTTTTTACTGAATTCATATTTGGCCTCCTTAGCAGCACAGGACAATTTCCTGCCAGTAAAGATACTACCTCTCTTGAACAGGATTACACCTCATAAATTATTAACCATGATAGCCTCCCACCCACTATTTTATAATGTTATTTGCTTTTGCTGACCAAGTTCTTAATAATACAGCAACAACTGAGTTCAAGGAGCACTAATGGGCCTTAAAGGTATGTTTCAAAAAATTTCCCAGACCCCGACTAACCCTCACCAGGATAATATTAAACGATCATTTGATGTAGCCGATCTATTGTCCGGTCCGGTTTCCGTAACACGCCCGGAAAGTGCGGATATCAGTCTCGATGAAAAATTGCGTCAGGCCTATTTCTGGATTGTTAATTACGCCATTATCAGCCCCCACTACGATATTGAATATAACGAAACTCCAGCACCGTCATTTCCCATCGGTGATAGCCACAGCCCCCTTAACCTGCCCAGCGGTCAGAGTTACTCAAGCTTTGTTCTGCTGCCGCTACTCACTTTTGCCACGCGCCGAAAGTGTCTACTGATCGGAGGTCCAGGACGAGGGAAAACGGCGAGTGCCATCCTTATGGGGATTCTCGCCGGCTATCCCTTGCGTGATGTCAGACGCGCCATGCAGCACGGTCATCCCCAGATGACCATTGCCGACCTGTTAGGCAACCCACTTCCAGCTGACTTGGTCAACGCTCAGAGCCTGGAAGATGTCCGTATTTCCTGGCGTAAATGGCTGGGGATGCGGGTCAAAATCATCGATGAATATAACCGTATTCCGACCCGCACCCAAAGCGCGCTGCTGACCGTTATGGGTGACAATTACGCCGAAGTGCTCAATCATATCTATGAGTGTCCAGAATCAGCTTGGTTTCTGACTGCAAATGATGATCAGGGGGGCGGCACCTATCAGGTTATCGAGGCCCTGCGTGACCGCATTGATATTGTCGTTCAAGCGCTGTCTTTTAATCCGCGCTTTTTAGAGGACCTGCTCTACCGCATAGAAAATAATCTACAACCAGAAGAAAGCCTGCCGTCACAACTGATCTTCAATGAAGAACAAATCGACCAGATTCAGGATGAAATCCGCGCCGTAGAACTGCCTCGTCTGATCCGTAAGCGAATTGAATTTTTTTCCAGCCAGTTTGAATTCAGTGAGATGGCGGCCGCTCAATTCGAGTATAAAACCAAGGATACGGCACGCCTGTCCGGGACAGAGAAACATATTCTCACCGCCCTTGATAACGGCCGTGACCGCCTTAAAGATTTGGGCTGCCAAACCCTTAATGGTCTTTCAGTGCGGATTCTGACCACCCTGATCCATTATGTGAAAGCCCTCGCCTATTTTCGTGGCAACCGGATCATTGACCTGGAAGACGTGCGCCAGATACTCCCTTTTGTCTTGCATGAAAAACTTAACCCGGATACAGATGCGCCATTTTTTGAGGAACCGGGCAAAGGCCTGTACCGCAGTGACCGAATCAGCTGGTTGCGCCAGCTGTTTGATAGCAGCTGTGCAGAATATGAGCGCCTTGATCGTGACCATGATGATCCAGTGGAAGATATCTCCAACGAATTCCAACAGGGGCTCGATGGTCTTAATAAAAAAGAAGTCCTACTCCGCCTTACCCGAATTGAAAAACTGATAGCTCAGTGGAGTAACGGACGAAAACTATACGGACATATTTACGACGATCTTCTCAAACTGAAATATTATCATCAGCGCTATACAAACTACCTGCGCTGGCTTCAGGCCAAATAAGCATGAGCCTGTGTGCCTCACTAAGCCATATTTTTCAGCAAGAGCGCGCTTTATTCAACCAGCTTTATGCTGATGTCCAGTGGCGTTTCCCCCAGCTTGAAGGGGATCAGTTCCGCGCGTTTCTCATCTCTGCGGTCAACCCGTTGGTGGCCAGTGCCAGTAGCTCTGGTCGCACTATTGATCGGGACTGGGTTGCGGTTATTTACACTGCCGCACTTGAACTGGTGGGCCAAAAGCTTGCGGGGCCAGCAGCGATTAATACCTGGCATAATCATCTATGGAACCTATTTCCAAATCTGTCTGAGCTTTTATTGCAAACCCCTGAACTGATTGCAGAACTGAGTAACTGCGTGCATCATGTGGTTCGGCATCCAGGCAGCCGGCCCCAACACTGGCTCAACAGTTTCAGTCGTTGTGCACCTCTGTGCCAAACTCCAGAGCAAGTGCGTCAAGTAGCGCTAATTGCAGCCTGGTCTGCCGGTCTGGCCCATTATCGCAGCAGTGCCCTAAACCTGCTGAATCAGCTTGATCAGCAACTCTGCCTCCGTCTTTTTGACCTTACAGCAAACCACGGAACAACCGAAAAACTGGTTAAACAACTGCAGCAAACTCCCTGGAGTCGGCCTGAACCCCAAACTCAGCCCCCCGCAAAATCCCTTTTCCAGTGTGGCGCATTCTCTGGTTTTGATGGGGTATTTACAAAGCCACCCAGAGTAGGTTGCGCAGCAGATCAAATTTTTGTCGTCAGTAACCAGGATTGCTGGCAGCTTTACGCTGACACGTTTGGAACCAGTTTGCAAACCGCCCCACGTCCTGCAGGGTTGAATCTGGTCACCTGTTATCCTGAACATGTCACTTTTTCAGACCATCAACTGAAGACTCCCCATGGCGATTTGTCCCTTGCGAACTACGGTGAGATCACATCAGCCTGTTATTGCCACCAAACCTTGGCTTTTACAACCAGTCTCAGTCATGCGATTCTGTTGGTACCTCTATGATGAACACCCCAGCCGCTGCCAGCGAACTGCTCCCCCAATGGCAAACAGCATGGCCTCAGGCCCTGCAATGCTGGAGCGCTTTTACTCAGCTGCGCGCACCCGTACTATGCCTTACAGATCAACAGGCCCTCAAGGAAGGATTGAACGACTCCTTTGCCATGATCCGGCTACACGACCAGACCGTTGTCGTCAACTTGGAAGCCATTGCCAAACAAAACCTTGGCGACTTCGCCGTGGCCATTCTCGCTCACGAGGTTGGCCATCATGTGCTGGCGCCAGCCAACCTCAATGATCATGTGCGGTTGATTGCCCGCATCCGGCGCGCCCTGCCAACCTTCGAACATTTCGCTCCTTTAATTGCTAACCTATATACCGACCTGCTAATTAATGACCGTCTGCAACGCCGCAACCAGTTGCCCATGGCGGCTATCTATCAAACCATACGTCAAGCCAGCCCGGCGGCAAATGATGCCATATGGTGCCTCTATATGCGAATTTATGAGTTGCTCTGGGGCCTGGAAACAGCCAGTTTGAGTGGCCGCCGCTGTACCAGTGCCCAAGAAGGTGACGCCATCCTCGGAGTGCGTTTGCTGCGCAGCTATGCCTATGAGTGGCTGGCTGGCAGCGGTCGCTTTGCCTCCCTGTTTCTCCCCTACCTGGCAGAGCAGCAACAGACCCTGCTGACGGCTTGGTTTGACACTCGACACGCCGGACAAGGAGGGCTCCCCTCCGGCTTGACCATAGAAGAAAGTGGCGAACAGGAAGGTGCTCTTCACCCTGTGGAAGATCCCAATATCAATGACAATGCCCCTGCTAAAACTACGAATGAAACCCAGAGAAACAGCCATGGGCAGGCTCGTGATCCCTTTACCTATGGTGAGATTCTACGTGCCAGCGGCATCGAACTGAGTGACCACGATATCGCCGTGCGTTATTACAAAGAACGTGCTCTACCATACCTGATTCCGTTCCCCGGTTGCCCTCAACCTCGTCATAATGAACCACTCCTTGAAGGGGTTGAGCCTTGGGAATTAGGCGACCCTTTAGACCAGATCGACTGGTTGAGCAGCCTGCAAATCAGTCCACAGGTTGTCCCCGGACTGACTACCGTCCAACGCCAATGGGGAACCACCAGTCAGAATCAACCGCGCCCGCACCCCCTGGATCTTGATCTCTATATCGATAGTTCCGGATCTATCGCCAATCCCCAGAGCCAGATCTCCTACCTGGCCCTGGCAGCCGCCATCATGGCCCTGTCGGCCCTGCGCGCTGGAGCCCGGGTTCAAGTGACCCTGTGGAGTGGCAAGGAGCAGGTCCAGACGACAGCTGGTTTCTGCCGTGATGAACAACAGATTCTCAAAGTTATGACCGCTTTTTTCGGTGGTATGACCGCATTCCCCATTCCCCACCTGCGCCAGACCTATACCAGACAGTGTGAAAGGGCCACCCATATCATGATGATTTCCGATGACGGAATCGCCACCATGTTCGACACTGATGAGCAGGGGAACAGTGGCTGGGATATCGCCGCGACAGCCCTGAAACATGCGCGTGGCGGGGGCAGCATGGTTCTGAACCTGCCGACAGACTGGCAGGAACGCGACGATTACTGGGGATATCATAAGGTCATCAAACAAGCGAGCCAGGAACAGGACTGGGACATATATCGGGTTGGCCAATGGGATGAGCTGGTCGCTTTTGCCAGCGCTTTTAGCCGCAAAACCTACGCGCTGGAAAGAGGAGCATAAATATGCGTCTTGACGGCCCGGAACTGGAAGCACTGTTACGTCACGTGGCAGATACACCGCGCGATTTTCTGTCTGACCCCCGTTTGGGTAATCAGGGTGGAGTGCATGTCGATGCTGTGGTTCAGGATCTCCTTGCGCTACTTGATCAGCGCTTAAATCCTGACGCATTGACCACTTTTGGCCATAATCTGCCAATAACTGAACGGAACCGATTAATTATCGTACTGCTGCTATGCTGGCTACTCTATCACCCCTGGTTCCGGCAGCAGAGTTTTCCCGCCTCCCAGGTTCTTGAGTTGTTACAGGATACCGCCACCCTGCTGGCCGGCCAGGTTACAGCGGCAAAACTCCTTGACGATCCCGACCGCCGCGAAGAACTGGTGCGACTGACCCTGGCCCACTTCGACTACCGACCGGCCGGAGAAAGTGAAACCCTGGCCAAGGACCGCCTGACCAGCCTCAGCTCCATCGAACGAGCACGGATCCTTGAAGCGTCACGGGCAGCCCAGCAGCGTGCCCGAGAACTGCGTGAAGCACTGCAACGCAAACGCGCCCAGGAAGCCGCTGATAAATGGACACGTGAATAGATGAGCGTCCTTGATTTAAGCAACTATCCAACCTTAAGTCGTGCAGGCCAACGCTTTCTGCGTCAGCTGCAGGAACACCCTCACGCACCGCGCTTGCATAACAGCAGTGGCAACCGCCTGACCAGTAACGATGTCGCAACCCTGCGTAACTTTCTGCGCGAAGTAACCACCAGTAGTGTGACACCAAATCCATCATGGTTAAATCAATTTGCCGGCACCTGCTTGGAACAAGTCCCTTTTTACCGCCACTACGGCCTGCTTCCAGAAGCTTTTGAGCAACTTCCAACCATCAGCCGAGCTGATTTAAGCCGTGATATTACCGCCTTTATTCCTGATCATATTGAAGCCAATGAGCTCATTATGTTCAGTACCAGTGGTACCACCGGGCACCCGCTGATTATTCCATCTCTTCCCTTGGTGGCGGCAAAATACCTCCCCTTTCACCTGAAAGCATTGCAGCGCTTCGGCATCATTCCGCAGCATGGCAGCAATCAGGTCGGGATCATGTTGATCGGTTATCAGCAACGTTGCTTTACCTATATCTCCGTCAATCCGTTGCTTAATGAATCAGGTTTGCTCAAACTCAATCTGCACCCGGATGACTGGCGTTCCCCCGCTGATCGCCAGGCCTTTCTCGATGACCTGCAGGCCGAATTCTACAGTGGCGATCCCCTGTCTCTGTCCCGTCTGGCCGAGTTGCCGACCCAGCACTGCCCGAGGGCAATTCTTTCCACCTCTATGGCTCTGCTCCCCGGTCTGCGCCAGCAGCTCGAAAAACGTTTTAACTGCCCTCTGCTTGATATCTATTCCATGAATGAGGCTGGGCCTATCGCGGTTTATGATCCAACCTGCCAGGGGCATGTCCTGCTACAACACTGCCTGCATGTCGAAATTCTCGACCCGGAAGGACGCCTCCTCACTTATGGTGAACGGGGTGAAATTACCATCAGCGGCGGTTTTAATAACTGCCTCCCCCTGTTGCGCTACCGCACCGGTGATTATGCCAGCATGGTCCTCTCCGGCAACAATCTGGTCCTGAACAATCTGGAAGGGCGACCACCGGTACTGTTTCAACACAGTGCTGGTCACTGGCTCAACAATATCGAAGTAACCCATGCCTTAAGCTCTTTCGCTCTGCCCCAGTTTGCCCTGCATCAGAATCGGGATAAATCCCTGGTTCTGTCACTGGCACAGCCCTGTGGTACTGAACCACAGCTGCGCGCTGCTTTGCACCAGCTATTCGGCCCGACACAGCTGATAAGCATCTGTTACAAAGGGGAATTTTCCGGAAAGGTGGTGCAATATACCAGTGATCTGCAAATTGACAAGGAGACCGATTCACCATGACCCATGGTCTGACATTAGGAAAATATGCTCCCCTGCATCGCGGCCATCAGCATGTTATTGAAACCGCTCTGGCTGAGATGGAGCTGGTTACCGTCATCATTTATGACGCCCCTGAAACGGACATTCCCCTCCCGGTGCGCGCCGGCTGGTTACGCCAGCTTTACCCCCAAGTGCAGGTCATCGAAGCCTGGGGTGGCCCCACCGACGTTGGTTATGGTGCGAAGCTCAAACAAGCTCACGAAGACTATATTATCAACACCCTTGGTATAAGCGGCATCAGTCATTTCTATTCCAGTGAGCCGTATGGTGAGCATATGAGTATAGCCCTTAAGGCCTGTGACCGACGAGTCGACGAACAACGCCTAACGGTTCCTATTTCGGCCACCAAAATCCGCTCCAACCCTTATGCCTGTCGGGATTTTATTGATCCCATCGTTTACCGTGATCTGGTCAGCCGGATCGCCATACTGGGTGCTCCCGGTAGCGGTAAGACGACCCTCAGCGCCCAGCTCGCTCAACATTTCAATACCTGCTGGATGCCCGAATATGGACGTGAATACTGGGAACAGCATCAGGTTGCTCGCCGTCTGCAGCCACAGGAACTGGTGACCATCGCTAAGGAACATCGTTCCCGCGAAGATCAGTTGCTGCTGACAGCCAATCGTTTTCTGTTCTGTGATACCAATGCTCTGACCACACGCCTGTTTGCCCTTGATTACCATGATCAGGTAGAAGCGGAACTGGAGGAACTGGCCACCCAGTGCCGGGACACCTATGCTTTGACCATCGTTTGTAATATTGATTTCCCCTGCCCCCAGACCTGGGATCGTTCCGGACCGGTAAAGCGCCAGCTCTTCCAGGGCCAGATCCTGGCCGATATCCATAGCCGCCATATCCCTTACCTGCTGGTGAGTGGTACAGTTCAACAACGCCTGCAGCAGATTAGTCACACCCTGCAGAATTTTCATAAATTCATGAATCCAGCCGAGTTGACCTGGGCCTGAAAAGCGAATTTACTTAGGTTTTATCGAGAGAAAGTTGCACCACAATTTTTTGAAAAATAGAGAGAACCCTCATGCTAGCACTCCTCGACATTAACAATGTCATGCTGAATATCGGTAATTACCCCTTAAGTTACCCGGAATTCACCGGGACGGTATGTTACCTGCTGTCCGTCTGGCTGATTGCGCGGCGTAATATGCTGACCTGGCCAATTGGCATTGCCAGCGTGCTGTTATACATGTGCTTGTTCTACCAGATTCAGCTCTATTCCGACACGATCGAACAGATCTATTACCTGGGAGCCAGTGCCTACGGCTGGTGGCATTGGCGCCAACAGGATACCACCAGCAATGATGGCATTCCTGTTTTCTACGGGTCACAACGGAATCTTGTCATTTGGGTCCTGGTTACTGGTATCTGCAGTGTCATCCTTGGCGCTGTCATGGTGCGCATTCACTTATGGCTGCCTCAGGTTTTCACTGAAGCTGCCTCATACCCCTTTATCGATGCTCTGACTACGGTTATGAGCCTGATTGCCATGTGGCTGATGGCGCGGCGCCATATTGAAAGTTGGCTCTACTGGATCGTCGTCGACGGCTTTGGCATCTGGCTGTACAGCGTTAAACAGGTCTATTTCATCGCTTCTCTCTATGGTGTGTTACTGATTCTGGCCACAAAAGGATTTTATGATTGGCATAGCAGACACAACTAGCTGTAGGTAAGCACAAGCCCTTGTATAAACAACAAAATTTTTATTGTTAGAGGATCCACTGTTAAGTTATTTATTGATGTCCGGTTGAATGATGGTTAAGTATATAAGCGGCCATTTTCTTGGTTAAAGGGGAAAATAGTTATGGAATTTCTCAAGCCCGACCTGCTGTTTAGACCAGCAAAAATGCGTCATCTGGCAATAGAACATTCACTACTTCTAACCGGAGCTATTAACGCCTGCTCCGGTGTCTTTTTATTTTTGGCCTTATTCTGGCCTCTTTTTCAGTACTGCACTCCTGCGCTCACCCTGGCTCTGATTATTCTGTTCGGACCTCTGCTCGGCTTTAGCATCACCTCTAGTTACCCACGCATTGAATTTCTGGTGGCTAGACTGCTACGTGGAAAAGTGGCTCTTGAGGCCGATTTCAGGCTCTTTTCCTGGTCATTTCTGCCAGTTACCATGATATGTCTCATCATCCGTTTGGCCAGTCTGGCCTTACCCCAGACTGAAAGAATTTTTCACATTCTTCCAGCTCTTCTCGGTACCCTATGCCTCTGGCAAGGGATAAACTACCTGATTAATTTTAAGCAGTTTCACCAATGCTCCTGGTGGCGAACCATTGTCGTGCAGGTCCTGTCCCTGGTGACAACCCTTCTGCTTCTTTTGGTCCTGTGCGTCATCATCAAAAGATACTCGGGACTCCTGGACGAAGGAAGCATCTTGAACGGTATTTTCCTTACTAACACTATGAAAGACTTTTTTGCTGCATTAATCGGAGGCCAACAATGACTCCATTTAAAACCTGCCGCTTGGTGCTCATTATCTTTTACTCCCTGCTGTTCACCGGTCTGGCGCTGTATGACGAACCCCCGTCTACAACCTATCTGACCCAGGTCGCTGATGAACCAACTCCAGAAATGATTGTTAACCCCAATAACCTTTGGCTCGCAATGAAGTCATTCAACAGTCTGGAACCGATTTCTCCTGAGAACTATGGCCGAGAGCTTATTAAGCACTATACTCAGGCTGTGCAACAACATGACCCGAAAGAATTGGTGACTTTTCAAAAAAAACAGCAGTATCTTTCACATCCTGAAACAATTGAATCTGGTGTATTTAGCAAAGGGACGCTGCTCCCTTTTGTTCTTGAAAATCCTGATACCGCAACAAATTTTATTGAACAGAATAAAGAACTTTTACAACGTTATAAAAATCTATGGAATTATCATGATTATGCCGCACTAAGCGTTCTCAATTATCTGGGTGAAAATTTGGGGACCAATGCCATGTATGCCCAACGCCCTTTCCTGGTATCCGTGATCCTCCAGGCCAGGCAGGGAGAGATCCTCCAGGCCTTGCAGCTGCTTCATCAAGATATGGATTTCTGGCGATTTGCCGCTATCCACAACCACAGTCTGATTTCTGGGATAGTTGCCAGAGCAGGTATCAGCCAAATCATGGATCTTTGCGTGGCTCTCAGCAACTATTATCAGTTGGCACCAGCAGACAAACAACTCGTCTCCCAAATTCTACGCCCGTTCAACACCCAAGAGCTACAATCACTCAGTAGTATTTACGGAGAATCCCGAGCTGGGCTCATCTATTTTGCTAAGCTGGTCGCTGGACCTAAAAAGATAAACCGACTTCTGTACAAACGTCAGGCCGTCGTCAACTTGATAGCGGAGAACAAAGTAAGTGAAAATGAACTGGCCTCTCTGCCTCTAGCTGAGTTTACCAAACGGGTTCCTTCTCTTTATCCACGTAAACAAAGACAATTAGGGCTCTCTTTTTTATATAACCCACTGGGAGAACTGTTAATACAGCAACCGACAAAGAAAGTTCTTTGTCTTGCACCATATATTGAAAAGAGTTTCTCTCTTGAAGGACAACGGCGGATTGCGTTGCTCGAAATCATGGCCCATAAAGAGGGGATCAGTCCACAGCAGATGCCTCTGTTTTTAAAGCACCAGGCGGAAACTGCAAACCTCGGCAACCCCTTTTATGAAAACCCCATGGATTGGGATAGTGAAAATCACAAAATCAGTTTTAAGCTTCCCACTGAGATGTTACCTGAGGATACCGAACTATTCGATTAACCAGCCTGGGGTAAACGCCAACCTTTACGGATAGCAAGCCAGCGAATCAGAAAGACGACGCTTCCGGCAACTACAAGGTTAATGCCGCGCGCCAGGCTCGCGGCATCACCAATACAGAAAATGACTCCCCCAACCAGACACGCCGAAGCATATATTTCGCGGGTCAAAACCAGGGGTATTTCCTGGCGCAACAGATCCCTGACCATCCCTCCTGCTGTAGCGGTCATAATCCCCATCATCACTGCGCCAGGGTAGCCGATGCCGTGCTCAAGGCCCACGGAAATACCGATAACAGTGAACGTGCTCAGCCCCAGAGCATCCATCAACAGCAGGACCCGCTGCCCGCGAGTCACCAGTTTATGGAAGAAGAAAGCCAACAATGAACCTGCTACGGCCAAGGCCAGGTAACTATAATCACTGAAGATAAATGGGGGAACCCGGCCGATAAGCACATCGCGCAAGGTACCGCCGCCCACAGCAGTGACCAGTCCAAGGACAATAACGCCATACAGATCCATCTTTTTATAGACCCCGGCAAGAGCTCCACTGATGGCAAAAGCGAGGGTCCCGACTAAATCGAGACTATAGAGAAGAGACATCTAAACTCCTGAAATTATAAGTGTCACTTATTGGTTACTTTCTGTCTTGAGAAAGCAATGCCTTGATTAATTCGGTATAGGGTGCAGCCTTTTCAGCCCGCCTTATACGTTCAATAACAGCACCACAGATCGCATCAATTTCCAATGGTCGCCCCATCTCCAGATCAACCAGCATCGATGTTTTAATCGCATCGAACGTGCGGATCAATTCGAACATTTCGTCAACGTCCTGCGACCGTAGAGGAACCCCGTCTATTTGTGCTGCCTGGGCAGTTTCCTGCATCAGGCCATAAACTATCGGGCCAAACTCTGGATGGTGCGTCAGCTTTCTGGTATCCAAACGGGTGAGTGCCGATAACGGGTTGACACCATTATTAATCAGCAGTTTTCGCCATAATTCATACTGGATATCTGGGCTGACGGTTGTTGGTATACCTGCCTGATTGAACAGCTGACCAAGGTCGGCTAACTTCTTGGATAAAGCAGGATTCCTCTCTGCATTTGGCCAGGCTCCCATGATAATCTGAGCCGGTCCTCGGGCTTCGATGGTTCCAGGAGCAATAATATGACCACCAATTCTCACTGCCAGGCCGCCAACAACCCGCTGAGGATCAATACAATCCGCTATCAAGCGCTCGTTGTCTACACCATTCTGCAACGATATAACCGGGATCGATCCATCATTCAACCAGTCCCCCGCTTCTTCCAGCAAGGTCTCTGTCGCCGTCGCTTTAAGGGTTATCAAAATAGCAGAGAAATCATTGGCCTGGTATTGCTGCTTCAGTTCAATAGCAGAAACCGCCCGAACCGGTGCATGAAATTTCAAACTTTCATGTTGAACCCTCAGCCCTTGTCTCTGCAGAGCCTGCAAATGCTCACCCCGAGCCACCAGAACAGCAGCGTGACCTGCCTGCTGTAAGCGAGCACCATAGTAGGCTCCGATGCCACCGGCTCCCCAGATAAGAAATTTCATGCGAACTCCCTGAATGTCATGAGCTGAATTATTCGATTAAATTCCATTCAAACATATTGATTTTTGAATCTATATTCATGTAATGTGCATTTACACAATATTTAAGGAGGATATCAATTTAATGAATATCTACAAAAACCAGACCAGTAAACCCCTTTCACAATTTGTCACTGACTTTACCGCATCCCTCTCCACCTGCGGTTTTTTAGTTCACAACGCCGATAAAATGGCTATGGCACACCTGTTCGGCCAACATGGCATTAGTGCTCCTGGCGATTTTGATCTGCATATGCTGCAACTGTGTAAACCTGAAAAAGCGTCAAAAAGCCTGTTTAAAAATCCTGAGCGCTCAGTATTAATGCCCAAATTTGTTATGCTATTTACAAAAAATGGGATGACTCAGATCCGTTTTCTGCACTATTCACCGGATGCGGTTCGCAGTTTAATCGATGACGACGTATTCCCACAATCTCTGGAAGAAACATTCGCCACCATCATCACCATGATCGAAGAGAACATACCTGTGACATTAAAGGAGGCCTGTTGAGGTCATGTGGACTTACCTGAGTAAGATTAACAAAAATCTGATCATTGCCATACCGGTCATGCTGATCGCCGGTTTTATCTTCGGCGTGTTTGTAAAAGCAGGATTCCTGAAGAGTCTGATCCTCCCCTTTACGTTCCTGATGGTCTACCCGATGATGGTGACACTGAAGATCAAGCAGGTACTTGTGGGGGGCGACGCTAAAGCTCAGATTTACACCCAGCTGATCAATTTTGCCATTATTCCCTTTGTTGCCTATGCCGCCGGAAAAGTTTTCTTTCCGGATACCCCCTATATGGCGCTTGGCTTATTGCTGGCAGCCCTGGTTCCAACCAGTGGCATGACCATTTCCTGGACAGGTTTTGCCGGTGGAAATCTGGCGGCAGCTGTCAAAATGACCGTTGTCGGTTTGATTCTCGGGTCTCTGGCAACGCCTTTTTATATCCAGGCCTTGATGGGAGCTACTGTTGAAGTCAGCCTGACGAAGGTCTTTCAGCAGATTATTCTGATCGTCTTTTTACCCATGCTGTTTGGTTTTATTACGCAGCGCACTCTGGTCAAACGCTATGGACAGAAGGATTTTCAAACCAAGATAGCACCACGCTTTCCGGGCCTTTCGACCATTGGTGTGCTCGGTATCGTGTTTATTGCCATGGCCCTGAAAGCACCATCCATTGCGGCTCATCCTGAACAATTGATCGGTATCCTGGTTCCGTTGGTGCTGCTCTATGCTTTCAATTATGTTCTGAGCACCTTTGTCGGTCGTGCCCTGCTATCCCGCGGCGACGCCATTGCCCTGGTCTATGGCACGGTTATGCGTAACCTGTCCATTGCCCTGGCAGTTGCCATCAATGCCTTTGGTACTGCCGGATCGGATGCGGCCCTGGTTATCGCTCTGGCTTACGTTATTCAGGTTCAATCAGCGGCCTGGTATGTGAAATTGACGGATCGGATTTTCGGCGGGAAAGAAGCTGTTGCGCAAGCAACATAAAGAGAGCTTTTGACTGTTCAATACATCAAAAATGCGTAGCATTTATGCGGTTCTGGCCATCAGGCGCGGTTTGAGCCGTCGGCCGGCCACTTGACTGCTGATTGCTCCCTAAAAGATACCGACGCCTGAACACGAACATATTAAAGGTCAAAATAACTGACGACAATCAATATGAACGACCTTCTGTCGTAGCCAGACGAAATGAACAGACAGCCCACGGCGCTTCGTGCCTAACGGGCGAAAATCTGTCGTGAGTAGTTGAGTCTTCACGTGTTTCCTCAATAAAAACAGGCAGGACCCTCCCGAAAAACACTGGGGAAATCCTGCCTGTTTAATCCATGCTAAATATCTATAAATACTAGCGCAGCAACTTCCAGGTCGTCCCCTCACGACTGTCAAGCAACTCAATCCCCTTGGCAGCCAAAGCATCACGAATCTCATCCGACTTGGCAAAATCTTTATCTTGGCGCGCCTGCAGCCGGGCAGCTATCTGCGCTTCGATCTCATCAGCGGTGATATCGAGTTTCGCCAGTCCTGTCATTTTAACCCGCTCCAGCCAAACTGCCGGTTCCGACAAGAATAACCCCAGCACTTCATGGCCAAGCCGCAGGATGGTTGCATGAAGATCACGCACCTGTGCAACCAGATCGGCTTTCTTGGCAAATTTTTTGGTCATGATCAGGCGGTTGAGAGTCCGCACCCCTTCAAACAGATGGGCAATGGCCTGGGCGGTGTTGAAGTCATCATCCATCGCCTCGCGGAACTTCTGTTCCAGCTGTGCCCCTTCACTGCTATCTTCCGATGCTTCAGGAGCGTCCGCTACCGCTTTGCTGGCTGCCTCCAGAGCTTCATAGAAACGACTCAGGCCACTTTGCGCTTCCATCAAATTCTGATCAGAGAAATCAATGGGTGAACGATATTGCGACGTCAGAATAAAGAAGCGCACCACTTCTGCATCATAGGTTTTCAGAATATCGCGGATGGTAAAAAAGTTGCCGAGGGACTTGCTCATTTTCTCCTGATTGACGTTAACGAAACCATTGTGCAGCCAATACTTGGCAAACGGCTTGCCGCTGGCACCTTCGCTTTGAGCGATTTCGTTTTCATGGTGAGGGAAAATCAGATCACGGCCACCACCGTGGATATCAAATGTGTCACCAAGTAGTGACGAACTCATGGCCGAACACTCAATATGCCAGCCTGGGCGCCCTTCTCCCCAGGGAGATTGCCAGCTTGGCTCACCCGGCTTAGCCGCTTTCCACAAAGCAAAATCCATCGGGTTCTGCTTCTGTTCCCCGGGTGCAATCCGCGCTCCAGCTTTCATCTCATCCATATTACGCTTAGACAGTTTCAGGTAGCTATCGAACTTTTCGACACGGTAATATACATCGCCACCGGAAGCGTAAGCCATATCCTTATCAATCAGCTTTTGGCAGATGGCGATAATCTCATCGATATAAGCAGTTGCCTTCGGCTCGTGAGTCGGTCGTTCAATACCGAGGGCATCCATATCGGTGTAGAACTCATCAATAAACTGCTCAGAGAGTTCTTTGCTGGAAATCCCGCGCTCATTGGCGCGATTGATGATTTTGTCATCCACATCGGTAAAGTTACGCACATAGGTCGTGTCAAACCCACTGAATTTGAAATAGCGGTAGATCACGTCAAAAACAATATTCGCCCGGGCATGGCCGATATGACAGAAGTCATAAACCGTCACGCCACACACATACATCCCAACTTTGCCGGGAACCAGGGGCTGAAAATCTTCTTTTTTACCGCTGAGGGTATTGTAAACACGCAAACTCATGGGTACTCCCTATCGAATTTTTATAACGATCTATCTGAAACAAGCAATTTTTTTGTTGTGGCCAGAAAATCGAGGACGTGTGCGGAGGCGTACACCTGTTCGCCGCACAAGCACGCCCGCAGATTGACACCGCCACAGCGAAAAAGAGCCGTTTCACATCACCTTGGCCCAGGCGTCACGCAGTGTCACCGTTCGGTTAAATACCGGAGCACCGGCTGATGATTCCTTGTTATCGGTGGTAAAATAACCAACCCGCTCAAACTGAAAAGTCTCACCCGGTTTGGCTTCGGTCAGACTTGGCTCTGCCAGAGCTTCAGTAACGGTTAATGATTCAGGATTTAAAGCGTCCAGGTAATTTTCAGCTTTATCTGGGTTCTCCTGATTAAACAGACGATCATAAACGCGTACCGGAACCTTGACCGCATGAGCTGCAGAAACCCAGTGGATAATCCCCTTGACCTTGCGCCCTTCAGGATTTTTGCCCAGGGTATCAAGGTCAGCACTGCATTTGAGCTCAATGACTTTGCCGTTTTCATCCTTAATGTACTCATCACATTTAATGATGTAGGAGTTGCGCAGACGAACTTCACGGTCCGGCCCCAAACGGAAATATTTTTTCGGGGACGGCGGATTTTCCATGAAATCATCACGGTCAATCCACAATTCGTTGCTCATGGGCAAAACCCTGCTGCCCAGTTCCGGCTGTTGTGGATGGTTGGGAGCATCGAGCATCTCGACCTGATCATAGTTGGTAATGGTCACTTTGAGCGGATCGAGCACCGCCATGCGCCGATAAGCGGTTTCATTCAGCTCTTCGCGCACGCAGTCTTCAAGCACTGACAGATCAATCCAATTGGAACTGCGCCCGACTCCGATACGCTCGCAGAAGGTTCGAATGGCAGCCGCAGGATAGCCACGACGGCGCATACCGGAAACAGTCGGCATCCGTGGATCATCCCAGCCGGCAACAAACTTCTCATTAACCAGTTGCAGCAGCTTGCGCTTGCTCATGACCGTGTAACTCAGATTCAACCGCGCAAATTCTATCTGTTGGGGAGCAAAAATCTCCAGTTCTTTGATAAACCACTCGTAAAGTGGGCGATGATCTTCAAATTCGAGGGTACAGATGGAATGGGTCACCCCCTCAATGGAATCTTCCTGGCCATGGGCAAAATCGTACATCGGGTAGATGCACCATTTATCACCAGTTCGATGGTGGTGGGCATGGAGAATCCGGTACATGGCAGGATCGCGCAGGTTCATATTCGGCGACGCCATATCGATTTTGGCCCGCAAGATATGCGTACCATCAGGAAACTCACCGTTTTTCATCTTTTCAAACAGAGCAAGATTCTCTTCGACACTGCGCTCGCGATAGGGGCTGTTTTTACCCGGCTCAGTGAGTGTACCACGATTGGCGCGCATCTCTTCGGCACTCTGGCTATCGACATATGCCTTGCCCGCCTTGATAAGCTCAAGCGCCCAGCAATACAGTTGGTCGAAATAATCAGACGCAAAATACAGGTGCTCCCCCCAATCAAAGCCAAGCCATTGAACATCTTCCTTGATCGCCTCAACGTACTCGTCCTCTTCTTTGGTCGGATTGGTATCGTCGAAACGCAGATGGCAACGGCCTTTATATTCATTGGCAAGACCAAAATTCAGGCAGATACTTTTGGCATGGCCGATATGCAGATAACCATTCGGCTCGGGAGGAAAGCGGGTGATAACCTGCTCACGTTTGCCGCTGGCCAGGTCTTCATTGATGATGGTGCGAATAAAATTCGAACTGACTGGTGTCTCTGCTGTACTCATAAACGATGGCTCCCGCATTTTCTATATAGTAAAAGTCGCCAGCTTTGAGATCTGGCGGTTTTGCTTCCGTTCCAACAGGACCACCGCTTCGGCGGCAATCCCTTCTCCTCGGCCACAAAAACCTAATTTTTCAGTCGTTGTTGCTTTGACATTGATCCGCGTCATAGCGCAACGACAATCGCTGCTGATAGTGGTTTTCATCGCCTCAATATAACTGGCCAGTTTCGGTTTCTGACAAATCACTGTCGCATCAAGGTTGCCAATTACATAGCCCTGCTGATGCATCTGGGCAATCACTCGCCGCAGTAGAATCCGGCTGTCGATTCCCTTGAATTCTTCATCATTGTCTGGGAAATGCTTACCAATATCCCCCAGCCCCAATGCTCCCAAAATCGCATCGCAAATGGCATGCAACAGCACATCTGCATCCGAATGACCGAGCAAACCCAGCTCGTAAGGAACTTCAACGCCGCCCAGGATCAATGCGCGATCCGCAACCAGGCGATGAACATCATAACCGTGACCGATGCGCATCATGCCGATTCCTTCCCCATACTGTCAAGCAGAGCCTTAGCAATAACAAGATCTTCTGGAGTTGTCACTTTGATATTGCGGTAATCTCCTGTCACCATAGCCACTTTTTTACCGATGTTCTCCAGCAATGATGCATCATCGGTCCCATGAAAGCCCGTAACAGTGGCCAGGTCAAAGGCTTCACGCAACAACGCATAATGGGCTCCCTGAGGAGTCTGTGCCTGCCACAGGGACTTGCGCTCCGGTGAGGCACTGATTACCCCGCCCGTCACAATCTTGATGGTATCCTTGACTGGCACGCCAACGATACCGGCTCCTTGTGTATCAATGCAAGCAAGCAGCTCGGCAAGTAAAGCTGCATCAAACAGAGGTCGGGCACCATCATGGATCAAAACCGGACGTTGCGGCTCAGAAAAACCGTCTTGCGCCAGAGCATCCAGCCCATTGCGTACCGAATCCTGCCGCTCAGTCCCACCAGCAATCAGTCTTTTCACTTTCTGATAACCAAATGGTTCCAGAATCTGTGTCTGACAGTACACAAAATCATTGGCGGGAACGATGGGGTAAATAACTTCAACCAGGGGATGTGCATCGAATATGGACAGGGTATGGGCGAGAATCGGCCGTCCTGCCAGCTCCAGATACTGCTTGCTGACGGCGCTGCCCATACGGCTTCCCATTCCCGCAGCAGGGATCAGGACAGCTGCTTTCATCGGCAAACCTTCTTGGTAAAGACAGTGATGAAAAAAGTGCTCACAAACAGAAAAGACCAGGTGACAGGCACCCGGTCTATTCCTAAAAAATGATATGAGAGCTATCTGTCAGTGGAATATGTTTTCCAGGCGCTGAACAACCTGGTCTTCCTTGGCACCCTCAGCCAGAGCAACCTCGGTAACCAAAAGTTTACGGGCCTGCTCAAGGACCTTCTTCTCACCGTAAGACAGCTCTTTTTCTGAGCTGATCTGGTAAAGATCCCGCAGGACCTGGGCGACTTCAAGCAGATCACCAGTCTTCAGTTTGTCGTTATACTCTCGCTGTCGGCGACTCCAGGAGGCGATTTTACCGTTACAGCATGGTTCTGCGAGTGTATCAAAAACACCTGTGATCCGCGTCTGATCAATCAAACGGCGCAAGCCCACGGTATTGGCGTTGCCCACAGGGACCATGATCTTCATGTCGGTATCTACAATCCTCAGAATGTAAAAATTTTGAGTCTGTCCGGCAAACTCCCGACTTTCAATATCCTCTACCACCCCAACTCCTTGAGTTGGGTACACGGCCATATCTCCAACTTTAAACAAAACTAAACTCCTTTGGCTAGACCTACTAATACTACCACAAGGCCCCTCCGCCGTCAATTACACATAGAAGAGGTAACCTGCTGATTCATATAAGAAATTGCGTTTGACATTTATCCAGCCCCCGAATATGTTATGATTTCCCAAAAATATTCAATGACTTTCCAGTGATTCCCCGCTATTAAATAAACCGTAATTTAGCACTGGTGTTTTTGTGCCCGGGTCCATTTAGAAGGAGATTTTGAAAATGAAAATTGGCGTTATCGGTGCCGGCGCAGTCGGGCTTTTTTTTGGTTCATTACTGCAACGTAGTGGTCAAGACATGCACTATTTACTGCGGAGTGACTTTGATACCATCAATAAAAATGGGCTCACCGTTTACTCGGTTAACGGTGATTTTCATCTGGATAAGCTCAATGTTTACCGCAATGCTGAGGATATCGGCACCGTTGACCTGGTCCTGATCGCTCTCAAAACCGTATCAAATAAGTATATGATCGACCTGGTGCGTCCGCTGGTGGGACCAGACACCCTGATTGTGACCCTGCAGAACGGCATCGGGAACGAAGAAATTCTGGCTGAAGCCTTTGGTTCTGACAATATCCTCGGCGGCGTCACTTACCTGGGGGCAACCCGAAAAGAAGCTGGCAGTGTTTATCATACCAACTCCGGAAAAATTGATCTGGGTAATTTCACCGGTAGTAGCAGTGATCGCTGCCATCAACTCGCGACAATGTTTTCCGCCGCCGGTATTCCCTGCAAAGTCATCAATGATTTAATCCGCAAGAGATGGGAAAAACTGTGCTGGAACATTCCATTTAACGGACTCGGAGCGTTGCTGAATCAGGACACGGCACAACTGCTGACTGATAACGGCATAAAAGACCTGATCCGCACACTGATCATGGAGATTTGCGCAGGAGCCAATGCGCAGGGGTTTCACACACCACTTGATGGCAACGCCATGGCCGAAAACCTGATCGGCTACACCGAAAAACTCACTCCCTACCGCCCCAGTATGCTGGTCGATCGCGATGCTGGTCGTGCTATGGAAATCGAATCGATTCTGGGTGTGCCAGTTCAACAGGCTCAAAGTAAAGGCGTTGAGATGGTCCATGTTGCCATGCTTTACAAGCTGCTTATTGCCAATGAAAAGCAGCTTGTAAGTCAAAGCTAAGGGATCTGGTTTTCAAACTGCCCCTCTTCCCGGCGAGAGGGGCAAACGCTACCCCAGTCCTTACTCTCTTGACCCGAAGCGCCCTTTTGGAATTATCGTTCCCAATAAAAACAGTAGGCAGGCAGCCACCACAATCGATGGGCCAGTCGGAGTGTCCCAGGTCATAGAACCAGCCAGACCACCGCAGACAGACACACAGCCTATCAAGCTGGCCAGCCCCGCCATAACTTCCGGGCCATGAGCAAAACGGCGCGCCGTAGCGGCCGGAACAATCAGCAATGAAGTAACCAGCAACAAACCAACCACTTTCATCATAATGGCTACGGTCAACGCAATCAGAGCTAAAAACAACCAGTTGACCCGATCTACCGCAATACCTTCAACGCGGGCGAGGTCCTCATGAATAGTAATCGCCAGCAGCGGTTTCCACAGCCACAGCAACCCCGCCAGGGCCAACCCACCTCCGCCAAAAATCCAGGCCAGATCAGCTTGGCCAATGGCTAGGATATCACCAAAAAGGTATGAAACCAGGTCAACCCGGACATTCTCCATAAACGCCAGAGCAACCAGCCCCAAAGACAATGAACCATGGGCCAAAATCCCCAGCATGGTATCACTGGCAATATGCCGCTGTTTTTGGCTGAGAAACAGGATCAGGGCCAACGCCTGACAGATAACCAGAATACCAATGGTCAGATTGATATGCAGCAGAAAACCCAAAGCGACCCCAAGTAGAGCAGAATGCGCCAGAGTCTCGCCAAAATATGCCAGACGGCGCCAGACGACAAAAGAACCGAAGGGCCCGGCAATCAGGGCCACCCCAATCCCACCCAACAAGGCTCGCACGAGAAAATCATCGAATATCATTAAATTTTCCTGTCACAATGAGCGCAGTGATCATGTTGATGGTTCTGATCATGAACATAGACAGCCAGGTTATTTACCGCCAACGGGCCAAACAACTCAGCGTATGCAGGATGGGAAGTCACCGCTTCAGGAGTCCCACTACAGCAGATATGACGATTCAGACATAAAACCTGATCGGTTGCCGCCATAACCAGGTGCAGATCATGAGACACCATAAGCACCGCACAATTGTACTGATCACGAATAGAGGCGATCAGCTGATACAGCTCCACCTGGCCATGAACATCCACCCCCTGAACCGGTTCATCAAGTGCCAGCAGGTCTGGCTTGCGTACCAACGCCCGGGCCAGAAGTACCCGCTGGAGTTCACCGCCCGACAGCACTTTCATCTCCGCCTCATAGACATGCTCGGCACCAACATCGGCAAGCAGCTTACGGGCCTGGCATTGATCATTTTTACAGGCCAGGGCCAGAAAACGTTTTACAGTCAAGGGAAAGGTCGGATCGAGCTGCAACTTTTGCGGCATATAGCCAACTGTCAGTCCGGCGGCACGTGTGACCGTCCCCTTCTGGGCCTGCAACAATCCCAGGGCAACCCGCAACAGAGTCGTCTTTCCGGCACCGTTAGGACCGATAATTGTCATCACTTCGCCACGCTTTACCTGCAGACTGACATGTTCCAGCAACAGACGCCCTCCCCGGCTGAAATCGACACCTTCAAGGGCTAACAAAAGATTGTGCTTTTGTTTCATGACGAAGGCTCTTCTTTCTTCTGGCAACTGGGACATAAGCCCATAACTTCCACCGTGTGCTGGCGAACACTGAAGCCATGAGCTGCTGCACTGTCAGCAATAGCAGCGTTGATAGCCGAATCATCCAGCTCGGCATAGCTTTTACAAGCTTCACAGATAAAAAACTGGCCTTCATGAGGCTGATGAGGCTGAATGCAGCCAACATATGCATTTAGCGAAGCAATCCGATGGACAAGGCCAATCTCGAGGAGAAAATCTAGGGCCCGGTAAACAGTCGGCGGCGCAGCTCGACCGTCACGTTGCAATAGCTCCAGGACTTCATAGGCACCCATGGGCCGATGATAAACCCAGACCAGCTCAAATACCCGGCGCCGCAGGGTCGTAAAACGTTGCCCCCGCTGCTGACAAACCTTTTCCGCCTTGGCCATGGCTTCAGCAATACAGACGTCGTGGTCATGCTCGTGTTCTTCATTGATAAAATGTAGGGATGTTTTTTTTGGCATGCGTATATTTATTATATGGCTCTATATTGACCAAGCTTTTGTTATATTATAACATTTCAAAAACTAACCATTACATAATAAGTCAATCTTAGGAGAAACACAAATGAAGAGAATCCTGTTCGGAGTGCTGTTACTCGTTATAGCCTTACCCGCACTGAGTATGGCGAATTCTGCTCCAAATGTTGTCGTCAGTCTAAAACCTATTCATTCCCTGGTTGCCGGCGTTATGGCTGGAGTCGGCGAACCAGAATTACTGGTGAAAGGAGCCGCGTCACCCCACGGCTATGTATTACGCCCTTCAGAAGCCCGGCTACTGTCAAAAGCTGATTTGATTATTCGTGTTGGCAGCGGCCTTGAGGGTTTTATGGATAAGCCGCTTGAAACTCTTAGCCATGATGCCGACAAACTCGACCTGGCGCAGGTTCTCAAAGATAAACTGTTGCCTGCCCGCGAAGGTGGCGACTGGGAAAAACATGAGCACCATCACAGCCATGATACGGATCATGACGATCACCTTGAAGCGGAACACCATCATGACGCCGATCACGATGATCACCATGAAGCAGAACACCATCATGATGCCGATCACGATGACCACGCTACATTGGCTCACTTCGACCATCATATCTGGCTCAGCCCTGAGATAGCCAAGGAGATCGTCAAGGTCACAGCCACCAAACTTGCCACCCTGGACCCCGAGCACGCGAAAAAGTACCGTAGCAATAGCGACAAGCTTTTAACGCGTCTGGATAAATTGGATCAACAGCTGAAAAAAGACCTGCAACCTGTTAGCAAAACCCCTTATGTGGTCTTCCATGCTGCATATCAATATTTTGAAGTTGCTTACAACCTGAACCCGGTCGGATCAATCACCATTGATCCAGAACATCGCCCGGGCGCGAAAAGAGTCAAAGAGATTCGTGATAAAATTATCCGGACTCATGCCAAATGCGTATTCAGCGAACCGCAATTTGAATCACGCCTGATTGCGACACTTATTGAAGGAACCGATGCGCGTACCGGTATCCTTGATCCCCTCGGGGCAGATCTTGAAGCGGGTCCTGAGGCCTACTTTGTGTTGCTTGAGAATATGGGTAAAAATATCTTCCGTGGATTGGCCGATTAGTGATAAAAACGCTCAGTCAGGTGCTTCACCACCATATGTGAAGCAGCATAAATATGGCTTGAGTTATCAACTAAAAGGATATGGAAGATGTCACAATTTGAAAATGTTACCGTTGTCCGTGAAGCCAATATCTACTTCGGCGGCAAAGTCACCAGTCGCACCGTTCTGTTTGCCGATGGCAGTAAAAAAACTCTCGGTCTGATGCAACCGGGTGACTATGAATTTGGTACAGAAGCCAAGGAACTGATGGAAATCCTCGCTGGCGACCTGGAAGTTCTACTGCCAGGGCAGGATTGGAAAACCTATGTCCCGGGTGATAGTTTTGAAGTTCCGGCCAATTCCAGCTTCAAGCTGAAGATCAAAACTGCTACGGACTATTGTTGCAGCTATTTGGTTTAGACGCAGCAGAAGAGCTCATAGAAAGACCCGGCTATTTCCACAGCTAGCCGTTCTGAAAAGTACGCGATAATGTCAGTTATACGCCTGAAACTCTTTAAGTTTCAGGCGTTTTTTATGGACAATAAATCTTCTTGGATTGAACGTTCTCTTGCCCCCGCGATGGGGGAGACAACCCTCTTATTACTGTTTTTCGACAAAGATGAGAAGGAGACCTCAATGCAAAAAGGTTCAGACATTTTTTTATAGAAAACAAAATCTGCTCTGACACGCAATCTTAGATAAAATATCTCCTTCCATTGCAGACACAGATTTCAAAACTATTAAAAAATTTAAAATCGTCTGATGCCGCCGATTTTAAAAAGATTTCTGTATTTGTCAAACAAATATAAGTTTACTTTATCCCTGCCACTTCATATTATTAATCGGGTTCTATGAGATATTATTCAAATATTTGAAAATCTGGTGGAAAACGCAGAAAGATACCCTGGCTATTGACACCCTTAACAGGTTGTTGACTTAAAATATTATAAGGAAAAACTATTGAGTATCGAGATAAAACCGTTGGTTACGGAAAGTCTTGCCACACAAATAGCAGAAAGTCTCCGTGAAGCGATTCTCAATGGGACACTAAAGATTGATGAACAATTACCGACAGAAAATGAACTCGCTGCAAAATATAATGTCTCTCGGCCGACAATTAGGGAAGCCTTCAAGCGACTAGCTGCTCAAAATCTGGTACGTTCCCGTCGAGGTCCTTCGGGCGGCACCTTTGTTTGCCATCCGAGCAATGAAGATCTCAGCTCTTCAGTAACGGCTGCGGTTATGATGCTGGTCAATACGGGTGAGTTCAGTCTAACCAACATTGCTGAGTCACGTCGGGAACTAGAAAAAATCTGCTGTCGACTGGCTGCGACCAACAGAGACGATCAGAATCTTTCACAACTAGCGACCGAACTTAGAATTCAGAAGTCGCCAGAGCTAAATGACGAAGAATTCTGTGCATCAGATGTCCGGTTTCATCGGGCAATAGTTGATGCAACCCAGAATCCGGTCATCGCGTTTATGATGTTTGCCATCATCGAAGCGTTGCAACCGGCAACTAACTTAATAATTTTTCGTTTTCGTAAACGAGAAACCATTATTGATCAGCATCAGCAAATTTACGAGGCGATTTGCAACAAAGATGCGAGAGCTGCTGAACAGGCTTTTTCCGAACAAATGGATTACTTATGCGAGCAGTATCGTCAAGCTCAAGAATGGCGCGAGCGGTGCGATAAAGAGAACGCAATTAAAGTTCAAAAGATTTAAAAAGAACAATTAGTTACATCTTGATAGATCAATAGAAAGCATACAAATCTTTAAGGTATTTGTAATGATTCATGATTTGATCAAACAACTTGATGGTCAATTGGAACAATTTTTGGCGCGTTGGTCATTTTTTTTGAAAACAAATGGTATCTCTGATCTTGTTTTCTGGACGCGTCATGAATCAATCGAAGCCTTTTATATAATTCTAAAGGACTTCAAAAAGATTGCCCACGTCGACCATACATCCTCACTTTCCTGCTTCCAGGAGCATTTAGCTTCAGCTATTCAATTTTTCATCCAAAAATCACGAAAGCAATGCACTTACGGCGCTACACCAGAAATGATTTTGCTGGGATTCAAATCGATGCAAATGGCCTTTGAAGATCTCTTTGAGAAAAGCGTTTTACTGACCAATAGCAATATGAAATATCATCTTTTATTTCGAAGATTTTTTGATGCTATTGAACTGAGTCTAACAGCAGATTTAGGAAAAGCAGACGTTGACACATCACTGAGTGAAATCAAACAAATAAACAGGCTTCTGGCTCAGGAAAAGCATAACTACGAAAGTATATTTGAGTTAACCTCAAATTTGGTCCTGATCGTTGATGACGACTATATTGTCAAAACCACTAACCCTGCCACCAGATCCTGTTTCGTAAACATTAATCCCGAAGGACTCCACTGCGCAGACCTTTTGGGCCTGCCCGAGTTGAAGCAAAATAAAGTTTCAGATCAAATTGAGTATTTAAAAAATACCGAACTCACTATCGAGATCACAGGCATTAAACGAACCTTTAATTTACAAATTAAACCATTGAGAAATGTTTCCGTATCGCTGTGCGGAGCAATTCTCATTTTAACAGATATTACCTGCATGGTTGATCATCAACACCTGCTCGAACAGAAAATAGCAGAACGAACACGCGCTCTATCAAATTCTGAAAAAATGCTTGATTCTATTTTTCAGTCCGTTGGCAAGGGTATTTTATTAATAGACAAGGATTTCGAAATTATAGAAGCCAACTACCAAGCGAGTGAGATGTATGGAATCCCGCTAGAAATTCTTGTTGGTAGCAGACTTTCATCACTGGTCGACGATAATGGGTTATTTTATATCAATAATGGTTTCCAAACTCTTCTTGAGGGGCAGAAAAAAACAATTGAAGCAACGAGCAGGTATGTTGATGGTAGAATTTTCCCAACACACATGGTTATGACATGTATGGTACTGAACGAACAGCGCTTCTGGCCAATCATAGCCAGCGATATTTCCGAACAGTTAGCCCTGGAAAACGGTTTAAGAGAGGAAAAGAAACAAACCGAGGAAATGAATGTTACTTTAAGAAATGTTTTAAACAGTATTGAAGACGACCGGAAAAATAACGAGCGCCAATTGTCAAAATGGGTACGCTCATCTATTTTGCCTGGATTGGAAAAAATTCGTCATGAAAAGAATTACGAAGTCCGCTCAAGTTATCTGAATATTCTTATGGATGATATCCTGACTTATTCTTCCGGAGCGGAAAATAAGCTAGACGGCGATCTCCTCAAACTGAGTAAAACTGAACTCAAAATTTGCCGTTTTATAAAATCCGGCCAGTCTGGTAAAGAAATCAGTGAAGCGATGAATTTAAGCTTTGAAACAATTCAAACTCACCGGAAAAACATACGAAAAAAACTTGGATTAAGCGGAAAAACAGTCAATTTGCATGCCTTTTTGGTTAATCGTAATATCGACTGGGGCGGAATTGGTGTTGAGTAAGGTTTCTGATTGTGAAAGTTGATAACAGATGAATAACCAACAAATATGGGATGAAGAGTATGATGTCGTTGTCATTGGCTCAGGATTTGCCGGCCTAGCTGCCGCGATTGAAGCCAAACAGGCTGGAGCCAGGGTCATTATCATTGAAAAGATGGGTGTACCCGGAGGTAATTCTGCTATTAACGGCGGGCTTCTCGCTGTTGCAGGTTCCCCTTTACAAAGCCAAATGGGGATAAGTGATTCACCCACCCAGTTGCTTGCTGATATGAAAAAAGCTGGAATGGATCTGAACTATCCCGATCTCGCCCGAATAGTCGCTGATAAGTCTCTTGAGATTCTAAATTGGACTCAGGATTTCCTTGGCGTCAAATATCGTGACACCTTGAGCCATCTTGGCGGGCACTCAGTTCCGCGCACTTATATTACGTCTAATGGCAATGGCTCAGGAATTCTCCAGCCAATGCTGGCTAAATGTCGTGAATTGGAAATTCCTCTACTATTAAAAACCATTTGCACTAAAATTTTAAAAAATTCCCCTCACCAAGTTGAGGGGATTGTTGTCCACAAAAATTATTTATTCCCGCAAAAAGGTAGTGGCGAATCAAGGCGCATTCGTAGTCATCGTGGCGTCATTCTTGCCAGTGGTGGTTTTGGTAGAGATATCGAGTTCAGGACAACACAAGATCCTCGCCTTATTGAGTCAATAGACAGCACCAACCACTTGGGAGCAACAGCGGATGGGCTCATCGCAGCCTTACAAGCAGGTGCGACTCCTGTACATTTATCATGGATTCAACTGGGACCATGGGCCTCATTTGATGAAAAAGGCTGGGGCGTTGGTTCTATGTTTACCCTGCTTGCCGGATTCCCCTACGGCATTATGGTGGATGCGAATACAGGAAAACGCTTCGTCAATGAGTCCTCTGATCGAAAATTGCGTACTGATGCAATGCTGGAACGCTCACGTATTCCTGTCGCTATCCTTGATAGTGAAGGCGTGAAACATGCAACAACATTAGATAGCTGCCTTAAAAAAGGCATTGTTAAAGCATTTGATTCAATTGAGAGTTTGGCAATAGCTTATCAAATTCCACTGGTAGCATTAAAAGAAACTTTAGAAAAATACCATCTATCCCTGATGTATGGTCGTGATACAGAGTTTGGCAAATTATTAACATCTGAGTGCAGACCAATAGAACAGCCTCCTTTTTACACTATTCGTCTGCTCCCAAAGGTTCATCACTGTATGGGTGGGGTGCAAATTAATAAATTTGCCCAAGTCATCGGACTGGAAAATCACAAGCCCATTCCTGGATTTTATGCTGCGGGTGAAGCTGTCGGTGGAATTCATGGCGCCTCTCGTCTGGGAAGTACTTCAATTGTTGATTGTTTAGCTTTTGGACGTATTGCCGGACAACATGCGGCTTTAAACCGTTAAATTTGTATTCTTCATATTTTGACGGCAAAAAAATAACTTTACCGTTTTTGTCACCTTGTGCAGCAAGAGTATCGGGTATGCTCTTTTACCCGATAAAACCCCGATTGGTCCCCTACCTGTTTTGTCGACTCGATGCTAAGCTCCCGAAAAACAAGAGGTCTTCTCATGTCATAATCTGACCGAATATCAATTCATAAATTCTGTCACTGTGGTCTGATTCTGACGCTGGAGTAGGTTGTAACTAAGACACGATACGGGAGGTAAGAATGAAAGAGCCGAAGGAAGGTCATCAAACAGATCGTCGTAAATTTCTGGCTGGAATGGGAATTGCCGGTGCTGCAGTAGGACTCGCTGCCCCATCCATTGCCTTGGGGGCTGCTAAATCTGGCACCCAATGGGACCAGGAGCATGAAGTTGTCATAATTGGCTCAGGTTTTGCGGGACTCGCTGCCGCAATTCAAGCTAAGCGTCTAGGCGCTAAAGACGTTGTTATCTTTGAAAAAATGGCTGTATTCGGTGGGAACTCTGCCTACAATGGCGGCCTTTTTGCGGTTCCAAATTCTCCTTTACAAAAAAAAGAGGGGGTTAAAGATTCTCCAGAGCAAATGGTTGCAGATCAGCTTAAAGCTGGTCGCGGCATTGCTTACCAAGACCTGCTCTTGCATGTTGCCCAAAATGCCAGCAAGGCTCTGCAGATGACATTGGATGCGGGCTCACAATATTTCCCTTATCTGCAGCAACTTGGTGGCCACTCTGTGCCCCGCACCTATCAGACTGTTGAGGCAGTCGGCGCAGGAATTACCCAGCCCCTGCTGAACGAATGTAAAAAGCTTGGGGTTCGACTGGTCAATCGGGCCAAATTCGACAGCCTCATTTTCGATGACAACGGTAAAGTTGTCGGTGCCAAGATTTATCAAGGTTACTACTTTGGCCGTGGCAAAGAAGGCAATCCGATCAATGTTCGTTCCGCACGCGGCCTTCTTATCGCCACCGGCGGTTTTGCTCGGAATGTTGGCTTGCGTTCAGCCCAGGATCCGACACTGACTGCTGAAGTCCCTTCAACCAACCCACCGAATGCAACAGGTGAAGCGTTGCTGGAAATGTTCCGTGCAGGGGCGGTACCAGTTCACATGGCTCACATTCAGACCGGGCCTTGGGCTTCTCCGGATGAAGATGGTTTCGGTTATGTTTCCAACTATTCTATCTACAACTTTGCTCACTCAATTTCGGTTTACCCCAAAACCGGCCGTCGTTTCATGAATGAAATCGCCGACCGTAAAACACGTTCAGATGCTCAATTGCAGTGCCGTGACGACAACGGAAAACCACTTCCGCCAGTTACAATCACGAGCTACGAACATGCCAAAGAGCACCCCACGATGAAAAAAGTTCTCAAGTATGGGGTTGGTTGGAAATTCGATACATTGGAAGACCTGGCAAAACATTTCAACATTCCCCTTGGGCCGCTTAAAAAGCAAATTGATGAATATAATGATTATGTGAAGGCCGGAGTGGACAAACAGTTTGGCAAGCCGATGGAAAAGGCCAAAGGTAAATACCTTAAAGCCCCATTCGTTACCGTACGCAACTGGCCAAAGGTCCACTATTGTCAAGGCGGAGCCCAAATCGATGTCCAAGCTCGCGTTATCGACTCAACCACCTGGAAACCAATTCCTGGCTTGTATGCTGCCGGGGAAGTTACAGGAGGAATGCATGGTATTAGCCGTTTAGGAAGTTGTTCCATCCCAGATTGTATGGTCATGGGAATGACTGCCGCTGAATCAATGATGAAGTCATAAGAATAAAGGAGTCGATATGAAAACGTTCAGCAAAGGTATATTGCTTGCTATTGTCATGATGTTTGTCGCATCAAGCGGCTTTGCTACCGAAACACTGAAGCAATTCGATGGCATCAAAGGCCGTACTTACCATAGTGATTTTTATAATGAGAAAGCCTGTGACAGTTGTCATAGCAGCAAAGCGCCACTGTCTTTACCAGCAGATGACGCCTGCGTGTCTTGTCATGATTTAAAGGAGCTGATTGACTCAACATCTCGCCCCGAAGATGAAAAGTGGCAAAATCCCCACAACAATATGCATTACGGAAAAGATGTCCCATGTATGGAATGTCATGGAGAGCACGAATCACGTAAGCCTCTGTGTCAAGGGTGCCATTCTTTCAAATATACAAAATTTAATCAGTAAAATTGCTATTCCGTGGCCCGGCAGATATTGCCGGGCATTTTTTTTAGGCAAGGAGTAATGAATGTTTGGTTTAGGCACGCAAGAACTACTTAGTCGTCCCTGAAAAAATATAACTATCTGCAATTATTGATTAAAATTGCAGCGTAAAATTGTTAAAATCACCAGAAATAGTACTTCAGCCCTTAAAACGTGGTGATTTTATGAAGCCAAAAGATACGCAGAATGAGCAATCAGATCTGTTTCGTGCCCGGCTTGATCAGATCCTGAACCGCGAACATCCCCTGTTTGTTCTGGCCAACCAGGTTGATTGGTCGGTCTTTGATGAAAAGTTTGGAACCCTCTACTCCGAAAGGGGGCGTCCTGGCAAACCAACACGGCTCATGGTGGGCTTGCATTATCTCAAGCACGCTTATGATGAAAGCGATGAATCCGTGGTCGCACGCCTTTTGGAGAATGGCTATTGGCAGTATTTTTGTGGTTTTGAGTACTTCATTCATCAACTGCCGGTCGATCCGACCTCAATGACGCGTTGGCGCAAACGGATTGGCCCGAAGAACATGGAGCAACTCCTCAGAGAGACACTGGCAACAGCAAAGCGGGAAGAGCATTTAACGAGCAGCACATGGAACGGGTCAATGTTGATACGACCGTTCAGGAAAAAGCGATTGCCTTTCCAACAGATTCCCGGTTGTACCACAAGGCCAGAGTCCTGTTAGTCAAAGCTGCTAAGAAACGGAATATTCCCCTGCGCCAGAGTTATGTGCGTCTGGGGAAAAGAGCCCTGATCATGAATGGTCGCTATGCCCATGCCCGACAGATGAGGCGAGCCAAGAAAGAACAGAAGAAGCTCAAAAACTATCTGGGACGCGTTTATCGCAATATATTGCGGAATTGTCCCGAGCCAGATGAAGAACTCTCCATTCTTCTGACTAAAGCCAGGCGGATTTTGTTACAGCAGCGTAGCGACAAAAATAAGCTGTACAGCCTGCATGCCCCGGAAGTGGAATGTATTGCCAAAGGCAAAGCGCATAAAAAATACGAGTTCGGCTGCAAGGTTTCCGTGGTAACGACCTCCGAAGACAACTGGATTGTCGGTGTCGAAGCTCTGCATGACAATCCATTTGACGGGCACACCCTGAAGGGAGCCCTCAAGCAAATGAAACGGGTTGTTGGCTGGAATGCTCAAAGTGCCTATGTCGACAAAGGTTACAAAGGGAATCCGAAGAAGCTGGGGGATACCACCATTCATCTGGCAAACCGGAGCAAAAAGAGCATGAAGCCAAGCGAATGGCGCTGGTTTAAACGACGAAACGCTATTGAGCCGGTGATAGGTCACATGAAGAACGACAACCGGATGGATCGTAATTATCTCAGTGGGACCGACGGCGACAAGATGAATGCTATCCTGGCGGCTTGCGGGTTCAACTTAAGAAAGCTCTTACGGGCTATCTTTTGGCTAATTGTCAAAGAACTTGAGCGGCACAAACTGATAAGTTTTGGCCAGATGTGCCGCACTTGGTTTCTGATCTTTTCGTGTGAACATTTAACTCCGAATTCGGCGCCCTCAATTTAAGTTCGCCTGAGAGCCGATTTCGATTTTTTCAGGACCGACTACTTATTATTCTCGCGCTGGTGATGATTATCTTCGGTGCTGGAAAACTCCCCCAGATTGGGACAGCCATGGGACAGGGACTGAAAAATTTCAAGACCGGAATCAAAGAAGCTGAAACAGAAATCGAAGACCTGGAGCCCCCTCAGGCATAGGCTTTTTTTTTAACAGCAGTAACAAGAAATTACCGAATCCAATGCTGAGTCTATACTGTCCTAATAAAAGGAGATCCATGGACATGAACATTCACAAGCGTAATAGTTATTTTTATCCAAAAGTTCAGTTACAACTTTTTCTTATTTTTCTATTATTTGTGATGCCAGCAAGTCTTTTCGCGGCTGAAATTCCTGACTTCCTAGATAAAAACGATATTGTCGACGCAGAGTTCAAATGCCTGCAACAACCAGTCAGTTACTCTGTTGAAGATCAAAAATATGTCGACATCCTTTGGAACGAAACTCTTACATATTTAAGCGCTTATGCCCAGGCTCTGACCAATGATGCCCAAACTGATTGTCTTAATTCCGACAGTACAGTTTATGAGACCGCAGGCGGCGTCAAACGCATGTGCATTATGGACCGCCGAGATATGAAGAATATGGTTAAAAATATCTATCAGGTTGTCAATAATCCAGAAAAGGCTAAAAAATGTTTCAGTGCCCGTGAAGACGTCGACTGGATTTACAGCCCTGGCGGCGAACTAGAACAAAACTCTCCCGTTGCTAAGTGGCTAAAACGCACGACTTTCAAAGAGTTTTTTGACAATAAAGTCACTAATCCGGAAGTCACAGCATACGGCAAAAAATTCACCAAAAATTTCTACAAAATGGTGACCGGTCCGGACATCAAAATGCCTGACAGCTTCCCTTACGACATCAGCGCTAATTCGTTACCCAACCTCTGGGCATCCGTAGGCTGGTTTCCAATGTACGCAGAAGATAGCCAGCGTAATAAAAGAAACTTCACGAATATCCGTGGCGGCTATGCCTATGCCGAGGTATTCGGACACTGGGGATTACTTCGCATAGATGAAATTAATGGTGTCAAAGTTGGTGCCGAAGTTGGCATGGTGACCCAATCTGTAGATACCTTTTATCCTTATCACAATCATGCGATTTCTGAAATTTATTACACCATGAGACAGCCTGCCTGTGTGAACCAATTCAAAAACTTTGCGATTCGTGAAGATAATGTCTTGATCAAGCAAGTAGGGGAAAATGAGAAAGTTCGAGTGGTTAATTTCGACACTGGAATGATGAATGAACATAAAATGTGGAGTGCAACATCACCTCAACAAGACCCCCTGATTTACTTTCATGAAAACACGATCCATGCTTTCGACATTGACGGAAGCTGCGAGGCACAGCCTGAAGAGAAAGCAATGGTAACGGTGTGGGCCCGGAGTAATGCCGATGACAGACGTAATGACTACGGAACCACTATTCTTTGCGAATCAAAAGACCATCCAGATACTCCTGCAAAACGCGGGGAAGTTATTGAATGTGATCTGACAAAGATGAAGTGGTAAAGACTCATGGGTTAATTTAAGCTTTCAACATGATATGTCCATAACATTCATAAGTTGTCGGAAAATCATGTTGAAAGCTTTTTCAGGAAACTCAAAAACATTACCCTGCTTGGCCATTACCTCATAACTTCGCTGGTGTCGTTCATTCAAAACCCAGCCTCTTAGGTTTTCTGCTTTTTGGGTAATCCGCCCCAAAATTTTCAATTTTTGCTGAACCTTGCACCTGAATCAATGCTGTGGCTGCCCCATTTCCAGCAACAGGGTCACACCTTCTTTCACATAGGGATCCTCAGCAAGCTGGCTATCAAGATCCTGCTCTTCGCCCTTGTCTTCTTCATCGGTCATCATGCCCAGATGCGGAGAATTCTTATCCTCTTCACGCAGTTGTTCACGCTCGGCAAGCATATCCTTCAGGCGTAGCGACTGCAATGTCTCATCGCGCCTTTTCTGAGCGTTGTGAACATCAGTGATGATTTTCTGAAATTCTTTACTGGTTTTGACCCTGGCAGCACTATCACTTCGCAGCTGGTCCAGATGATCAACCGCATTTTTCCATAAATCGTAACGTGCTGAATCGATGTGATCCCAAGGGAGCGCATTATCCAGATATTTTTCCCCACTCTCAAGACCATCCAGACGTGACGGCAGCACGATATCCGGAGTCACCCCCTTTTCCTGAGTTGACTCACCGCTAATACGGTAGAATTTCTGAATCGTGACCTTGACAGCACCCAGCGGCATGTATTTGTCCATACCACGCATGTTGACAAACCGATCAAGATCAAGCAGGGCCTGTACCGTTCCCTTGCCATGGGTGTGCTCGTCGCCAACAATCAGTGCGCGTTTATAATCCTGCAGAGCTCCGGCAAAGATCTCCGATGCTGAAGCACTGAAACGGTTAACCAGCACGATCATCGGTCCAGAGTAAGCGACATCGCGATCATCGTCGCGCATAACGCGGATATCGCCGACACCGCTACGAATCTGTACCACCGGCCCGGTCTTGATAAACAGTCCACTGACACTGACGGCATCGGACAGAGAACCACCGCCATTATTGCGCAAATCGATGATCAACCCGGAAATATTTTCCTTGTTGAGCTTTTCGATCTCATTACGCAGATCATCGGTAACATTGCGATCGGTTTTACCACTGTAGTCACGATAAAAGGACGGAATCTTTACATAGCCAAAGGTCTCTTTGGTAGCAGGATCACTAACCGTCGTGCCTTTGACAAACGTCTCTTCAATTTCAACGACATCACGGATAATGGGAATGACCAGCTTGCGCCCATCCGGCTTTTTAACACTCAAGCGTACCTCAGTCCCCTTCTTGCCGCGAATCAGCGCAACGGCATCGCGGATCCGGGTGTCGGTAATATCAACCGGCTCATCACTCCCTTCGGCAACCTTGAGGATAATATCATCGGCTTCAAGCTGCCCTTGCTTGGCCGCAGCACTGCCAGGAATAACCCGCACAACCTTGATGTAGCCATCCTCTTCACGCAGTGTCGCGCCAATCCCTTCCAGGGAGCCACTCATCTGAATGTCAAAATCTTCTTTTGAGGTCGGTGGCATATAACTGGTATGCGGATCATAGGCCCTGGCGATAGCGTTAAGGTAGCGGTCATAATGATCCTGCTCTGATTCTTCCAGCATCCGCTCCATAAGATTACGCGTGGTTTTTCCAACCTTTTCCCGTGCCTTTGCCATCAGGTCCTGGTCCTGCTTTTTATCGACCGGCAGCAGAGCACCTTTGTCATCAGTACCGATGTCATCTTCGCGTAAACTGATATAACGACTTAAAATCTGGTATTTAAGCACCTTGCGCCAACGTTCCCGTAACGCCTGCAGATCTATTGCGAAATCAATTTTTTCCGGATCGCTCTCAATGCTTTCGGCAACCTCGGGATCGATTTTCTGGGCCAGCAGTTCATCGAGCATACCCTGTACCTGGTTGATACGCTGATCAAGGCGTTCACGACCAAGCAAAGGTAATTCAAGACGTCCACGCCTGATCGCATCGTCAATCTGATCATGATACTCATGCAACGCCGCCACATCTTCTTGCAGCAAAAAACGCTTTTGAAAATCCAGCTGTTTCAAATACAGGTCATAAGCCGCTTCGGACAGCTTATCGTCAGCCTGCTTCTGACTGTAATGTTTACTGCCGAGCTGTTGCTGCAGCATATGCCCGATCAGTCGCGCCCGGTTAACATCAAAGGGCTCGGTCTCCTTGCTCAATGCCGTCAATGGCATAGTCAGCAACAGAGCAATCAGGACAAACCTGCTGAGGAAATTAAACTTTGAAGACATAAATTAAATCCTTATCTGGCCACCTTCGTTTGTCCTGGTCCAGTTATCGGCCTGGCACAAGTAGCTATCCGTAAGTCCTTAAATAGTGAATGATATTGATTTAAAAGACATTAAGATAATGTACCCCTGTCACCCCGCCCTTCGCAAGCGCGAATGTGAAAAAAGACCCTAATCCCAACATTCTGCTCATCACGAAAGCAAAAAGCATCAAGACCTGATAAACTTTTAGCAAGATCCAATCATGATTAGAACCACTGAAGACGGGTATGTTTTAAAAGGAGAGATTTATGACTGAACAGCGCCAATATCAGAGAATCGGGTTTCGTACAGAAGCCTCGATAATGACTTCTGAGGCCACTTATTCATGCCATCTCATCGACCTCGCTCTTCAGGGAGCCCTTTTTCAATGTGAAATGGATACCCCCTTAAGTGTCGGCCAAAAAGCACGTCTGCATATTTATCTGCCCGATTCAGAGATCAGCCTTAACTTTACCGCTGAAATGATCCATAAACATGATAAGTTCTGTGGCTTCCTGTTTCTAACCGAAGATGTCGATACTCTGGTCCACCTGCGCCGCTTGCTTGAATTAAATATCGGTGATGCTGAAAAAATCGACCATGAATTCGCTCACTGGCTGCATCAAAATTCACTACCCTGACTTTCCCTGAAAATTACAGAGGAATCCGCTTTTTCTTACAATAACTGCGTAACACCATCTCGGCCTGATTCATCCGGGTCAACTGCATGTTCTTGGCCTTGAGCTGCTGAACATCCTCCAGCGGTACCTGGGTCTGACGGATTTCACGTGTCACCAGCTGCAGATTGGCGAGGACTATTTTCATATCCGCTGGGGTATATTGTTTTAACACGGGTGGTGAAAGACTGAAAAAACCAGCCGCAACATCCTGTGCCAGCTTCTTGGGACTGCCTGCTATTGCCATATAAAAACTCCCTTCGAGTCCTTTTACTCCTGAGTGTTAACGCGCCAAATACCTTGCAGTCCGCCTATTCTCTTGCATTTTCAGCGCCCCTGTGAGATCAATCGCAGCCATGCGAATATCAGAACATTCAAAAGGACTGCTCTTAACCTTCAGTGCGGTGCTGATCCTCAGCCCCGACGCCCTATTGGTGCGCCTGATCCATAGCGAAATCTGGACCCTGTTGTTCTGGCGCTGCCTGCTGACCAGCGTGATGATGCTGGTATTCCTTGCCTTGCGCTATCGCCGTAACCTTATCAAGGTCATCATCTGTACCGGTCGCCCCGGTCTGCTCTCGGCCTTGACGATTACCTGCGGCTCACTGCTGTTTGTCAACTCTCTGAAACAGACCAGCGCCGCCAACACCCTGATTATTCTTGCCGCGACTCCGGTCATCAGCAGCCTGCTCAGTGCCATATTCCTTAAAGAGAAAATATCACGTGGCACCTGGCTGGCCATCACGGTCTGTTTTGGCGGAATTCTGCTGATCTTTTCCGGTAGCCTGCACAACGGACTGCTGCTGGGCGACCTGCTTGCCTTGGGCGCCACCACCATGTGGGGGAGTAATATTGTCATCATCCGCAGCGGGAAGAATGTCAATATGATTCCCGCCAATGCCCTTGGCAACCTGTCTGTTGTTCCTATTTCCTTGTTCATGGGGGCCGCGCCCCTGCAGGTGAGCGGCGCGGATGCCAGCCTGCTCCTGCTGCTCGGCGGTCTGGTCCTGCCTCTTTCCTTTGCCATGATCACCTTGGGACCACGTTATCTGAAGGCGCCTGAGGTCAGCCTGATCTTACTGACAGAAACTGTTGTTGGTCCGATCTGGGTATGGCTGGCCCTGGGTGAAGTACCCCATATCAGATCTATTGTCGCCGGGGCACTTATCGTCACAACCCTGATTGCCCACACCCTGTGGTCCGTGCGTCACCAAAGCCGCGCAAAAGCCTGAACCGTTTTCTGCTCTGCGCACGATTATAATCGTGGCACTGTTGGTTGCAATCCCGCAGCTTGTAATACCTGAGCAAAATTTTCCGGGACATCCGTCTGTAGACGCAATTCTTTTCCACTTAGCGGATGAGTCAGACGTAGCTCACAGGCGTGCAACAATAGACGCTGGCAGTCAAACTGTTCTCTGAACAAACGGTTATGCCGCCCTTCGCCATAACTGGTATCGCCAATCAGGGGATGAAAAATATGTTTAAAGTGGCGCCGGAGCTGATGCCGGCGGCCGTTTAGCGGTGTCATCTCCACCAGGGCATAACGACTCTGCTGATAACGCCCGACAGCGAACGGCACCTCACAACGGGCCAGAGTCCGGTAACGGGTCACAGCGGGGCGCGCTACCGCATCGTCCACCTGCGAACCGAAATCAGGCCCATCGGTTAACGCATAATCTATCTCCCCCTCGTCATCCGGCCAGCCCCGCACCACAGCCATGTAACGCTTATAAATTTGTTGTTCGGAAAAGCTGGTTCCAACCTGACGGGCGATATCCCTGTTCAGGGCAAACAAAAGCACCCCCGAAGTCGGCTTATCGAGACGATGGACCGGGTAAACCCGCTGTTTGAGCTGATTCCTCAGTAGTTGAACAGCAAAACGCGTTTCATGCCGGTCGATCATCGTCCGATGCACAAGCAAACCGCTCGGCTTATTGATTGCGACCAGGACATCATCCTGATAAAGAATTTCCAGCTGCTCTTTCATTACATATAACCTTTTTTCAGAATAACCCCATCATCATCCCGCAAATCCCGATTTGCAACAACAAACAACCTTGACCAAAATAAAGCTGTAGCCTAAGCTTGCGCCTTTGGATAATTTTTATCCTATGCAATTTCAGTGGGCTCTCCCCCACTTTTTGGGAGCTATTCACTTGACTGACCTGCTGCAATATATCTTTTCCGGCCTCACCAGCGGTGCCATCTATGCCCTGATTGCCCTTGGCTTTTGTGTTGTCAACAACACTATGGGTATTCTTAACTTCATTCAGGTCGATTTTGTCTCCCTGGGTGGCATGCTGCTGTTTTCGGCCCTGTTCTCCATCGGCGTTCCCATGGTACCCGGCCTGCTGCTCGCCGTTGCCGGCGTTGCCATGATCGCCATGCTGGTGGAACGCTTCGGTCTGCGCCCCGCCCGTTCCGACAATCATACAGTACTGGTCTTTCTGACCGTCGGGCTGTCCATCATTTTGCGTGGCATTATCAAACTGGTCTGGGGTAAAAATCGCATGGCCCTGCCCCCCTTAACTCCTGACATTCCGGTAGAAATCTTCGGTGCCAGTGTCCTGCCTCAGGCATTGTGGATCTTGCTGCTGACCTTCATCGCCATTGTGCTGCTGACCTGGTTCTTTTATCGCACGCCACTGGGGTTGTCGATGCGCGCCGTGGCCTCCAATCCAACCGCTGCCGCCATTGTCGGCATTCCGGCCGGCAGAATCCGTCTGACCAGCTACGCCATTGCCGGTGCCCTGGGTGGGCTGGCCGGGGTTCTGGTTACACCCATTACCACCTTGAGTTACGACGTTGGTGTCCTGCTGGGCCTCAAAGGCTTTGCCGCAGCAATCCTCGGCGGCTTCGGCTCATTCCCCGGTGCCGTCATCGGCGGCCTGGGACTCGGCCTACTTGAGTCTTTGTCAGCGGGATATTTTTCCAGCGCTTACAAAGACGTGGTTGCTTTTATTGTTCTGGTTCTGGTTCTTTTTATCAAACCCACCGGGCTTCTCGGTAAGGAATAAGCTGATGACAGATAAAACTGCTATTGAACTGTTGATGGGAAATGAAGCGATCGGCCAGGGGCTGATCGAGGCAGGCTGCCAGGTTGCAGCCGCTTATCCCGGAACCCCTTCGACGGAAATCCTGCAGGCGATCATTGATCGTCAGCACCATGCCATCGAACCATTGCATATCGAATGGTCGGTCAACGAAAAAGTTGCTTTCGAAGTCGCACTGGCGGCCAGCTATACCGGCAAACGCTCCGTGGCGGTTATGAAGCAGGTCGGCCTTAATGTCGCGGCTGATCCCTTTATGCGCACCGCCTACCTCGGGGTGAAGGGGGGCATGCTGACCGTAGTCGCCGATGACCCAGGCCCCCACAGCTCTCAGAACGAGCAGGATACCCGGCTGTTTTGCCTACAGGGGCGGGTTCCGGTTATCGACCCGGCCAGTCCGGCCGAAGCCAAGGAGTTGATCGAAGCGGCTTATGCGCTGTCGGAAAAATATGAAATGAATATCGTTCTGCGGCCGACCACGCGCATCTGTCATTCACGCCAGAATGCCGCTGTAAAAATTCCGCAACCGCTGAAGCGCCAGGCCGTTTTCAAAAAGGACCCGACCCGCTGGGCCGCAACACCGGCATTTTTACCGGCCCTGCATCGTAAGCTCAACGAAAACCTGGAAAAAATTGCTGCCGAGCCCGCCTGGCAACCGAAATTCACTGCCGGTAACAGCAGTCGGCCCAAAACGGCTTTCGTCGCTTCCGGTATTGTTTATGGCCATCTCGTTGACCTGCTGGCTGAACTTGGCCTCAGTGGCCAGATCGACCTTTTCCAGGTGATCATGCCGTACCCACTGAACCCCGATTTCTGCAACCAGCTGAAAAGGGACTATGAGCGGATTCTGATCCTGGAGGAAACCTACCCGGTTATCGAGCTACAACTGGCCCATCCGGGTGCGGCAGGCAAGCAAACCGGAGCGGTACCGCGCGAGGGAGAACTGACCCCTGATGTGATTTACGAGGCTCTGGCCGCGTTTCTCAACCTTGATCCACCGGCTGAAAAACCTTTGGAACGGCGTGGCCAACGCCCGTCCCTTTGTCCCGGCTGCCCTCACCGGGCGGCTTTTTACAGTATCAAGAAGTGCTTTCCGCAAGGGATTTTTCCTTCTGATATCGGTTGTTACACCCTGGGCATGAACCTTGGCGCTGTCAACACGGTCCACTGTATGGGGGCCTGTATCAGTCAGGGAGCCGGCTTTTACCAATCCTACCACCAGGAGGGTGACAACTTTCCGACTATTGTCGTTACTATCGGAGATTCCACCTTCTTCCATAGCGGTATCCCGGCCCTGATCAATGCGGTTATCCAGCAGGCGCGTATCATTGTCGTTATCCTCGATAATGCCACCACCGCCATGACAGGGGGACAACCGGTCCCGCACATGGGGCTGGCCGCCGGCAACAAGCCGACCAAGGCCATCGCCATCGAACCGCTCGTCAAAGCCAGCGGCGTAGAGTTTCTGGAAAGCTGCGATCCTTATGATCAGGCGGGTTTTGAAACCCTGCTGAAACAGGCTGATGATTATATTCGCAGCCCGCAAGGGGGCGTTGCGGTCCTGATTTCCCGCCATGGCTGTATCATGACGCCCGGCGTACGCAAGAATCAGGAATCCTCACGCATTGCCATTTTGGACAGCTGCATTGCCTGTGGTAAATGTGTCGGCGCCTTTGAATGCCCGGCCCTGTCCATGGATAAAGAGAAAAAGGTCGCCGTTGTTGATCATGACCGTTGTATCGGCTGTGGCTGCTGCATCCCGGTTTGTCCGGTTAACGCCATCGTCAAGGAGGAGCAGGCATGAAACAACAGATTATTGTCAGTGGTATCGGCGGTCAGGGCGTTTTGTTTTTGACCCGGGTTATTGCTCAGGTTGCGGTCGATCGTGGCATCCCGGTATTAACTGCCGAAACCCATGGTATGGCTCAACGCGGTGGCACGGTCCTGTCCACCATCAAGGTCGGTGATTTTGCCAGCCCCCTGATCCGCACCGGTCAAGCGGACCTGGGACTGCTGTTGTGGGATGCCAATCTCGAGGTTCATCGGACCCTGCTCAAAACCAATGGAACCCTGCTCATCAATTCCGCGACGGCCGGGGAAGGGATCCGCGTTGATGCCGCAGCCATGGCTCGTGAGCTCGGTAACGCCGTATTACTGAATCTTATTCTGCTCGGGCGGGCCGTCAAAGAAGAGGTTGTGTTCTGCAGCGCTTCCGAGTGCGAGCAGGCCATTCGTAAGCTCGCTCCGGAAAAATTTGTTGAGCAGAATCTCGAAGCATTCCACTTGGGGATGGCAAGTTGATCATTTTCAACCACAGGAATCAGGCATGACCAGCAAACAGAAATTTCTCTATTTCCTGTATCTGCATCGCACCGGCTTGTGTGTCGTGGCACTCTCGCTGGTTCTGCTGCTGTTCCCGCTGGTTGAGGAAAATCCCTACACCCTGGGGCTGACCAACCTGATCGCCATTAATGCCATCATTGTCCTGGGCCTTAATCTCTTTATCGGTTTCACCGGTCAGATCTCCCTGGGGCACGCTGCATTTTTCGGCCTTGGGGCCTACGGCTCTGGAATCGCAACGGTAATATTTGAACTGCCACCCTGGCCGGCCATGCTGCTGGTTGCCGCTCTCGTTGCCATTATTGCCCTGTTGGTCGGCATTCCGGCCTTGCGTTTGTCAGGCCATTACCTGGCGATGGCGACGCTGGGCATGAACTTTGTCTTTCACATCATGCTGATCCAGTGGGATGAGGTCACCGGCGGCCCCAGCGGCTTCTCCGGGATTCCTTACCTGGGGTTCGGTTCCTTTGAATTTGACGACGAAGTCCGCCTGCATTATCTGCTCTGGGCCATCGCTATGATATTTCTGCTGTTATGTCTCAATCTGGTGCGCAGCGGCGTCGGTCGAGGTATGGCCGCTTTAGCGGGCGATGAAATCGCCGCAGCGGCTCTCGGGGTCGACACCCGGACCACCAAAGTAAAAGTTTTTGTCCTGTCGGCCGTCATGGCGTCAATGGCCGGTAGCCTATATGCCCATACCTACTCTTTTGTCAGCCCTGATTCCTTTGATATTTTCACTGCGACCGATTTTGCCATTATGGTGGTTATCGGTGGCATGGGGTCAATCTGGGGATCGTTACTGGGGGCCGCCTTCATGACCATGCTGCCGGAATGGATGGACCTGTTTGAAACCTACAAGGATTTTGTCCATGGCGGCATTCTGGTGCTGGTGCTGATGTTCCTGCCCCAGGGGTTGGTGACCGGGTTGTTTGAAATGATCAAAACCCGCCTGACGCTGCGGAGGCATAACAATGCTGCGTCTGAATAATGTCTGTAAAAATTTCGGCGGTCTGCCCGCCTTAAGCGATGTCTCATTCGCGGTTCCGGCTGGCAAGCTGACGGCCCTGATCGGCCCCAACGGCGCCGGAAAAAGCACCCTGATCAATTGCATTACCGGGGTTCTGACCCCGAGCAGCGGTTCGGTCTATTTCCGTAATCAGGACATCACCGGCCTAGGTCCCCATGTTATCAGTCACGCCGGTATCGCCAGAACCTTTCAGAATCTCAAGATTTTCCCCCGCATGAATGTCCTTGACAACGTCCTGACCGGCCTGACTGGTGAAGGTGGCCACAGCATGCTGATGGCGATGTTGCGTCTGCCTTATTTACGTCACCGCGAACGGCAGTTGAAATTACGCGCTCTGGAAGCCCTCGATCGTTTCGCTCTCAGTGATAAAGCAAACTGGCCGGCCGGAGTGTTAGCCTACGGCGATAAAAAGCGCGTTGAGTTGGCGCGGGCAACGGTCGGTAATCCACACCTGCTGCTGCTCGATGAGCCGGTTGCCGGCTTGAATGCCGAAGAAACAGCCGCGGTGGGTGAACAGTTACGTCTATTGCGCAACAATGGCCACACCATGTTGCTCGTTGAACACGATATGGATCTGGTCATGGAACTGGCCGATCAGGTTGTAGTCCTGGATAGCGGTAAATGTATCGCCACCGGCAGCCCCGCTGAAGTGAGACGTAATCCATTGGTCCTCGAAGCTTATCTGGGCCGTATGGATGCGACGGCTTAATACGCTTGCTGCATTGCGCGATTTCAGATTTGAAATTTCAGATCATTTTCTTCCGGCCTTTGCGGCCAAAACTCGGGACTTAAAACTATGCTGAAAATTTCCAACCTCACCGCTCATTACGGCGCCGCCCAGGCCCTCTTCGGGGTTGACCTGGAAGTTGGCAAAGGTGAGACCATCGCCCTGGTAGGCGCCAATGGTGCGGGTAAAAGCACCTTGCTGAAATGTCTGATGGGACTGGTAAAACCGACGGGGGGGAAAATTACCCTCAATGGCAAAGACGTGACCGGCAGCAGCCCGGCCAAAATGGTGCGTCTCGGCCTGACCCTGTCCCCTGAAGGGCGCGAAGTTTTCGGCCACCTGAGCGTAATGGAAAACCTGCGTCTTGGGGCGATTCCGCTGAAGCTGTCAAAAACGGTCGAGGCCGAACGTATTCAGGAGGTATTTGAGCGCTTCCCAAAACTTGATGAACGTCGCGAGCAGCTGGCCGGAACCCTGTCCGGTGGTGAACAGCAGATGCTGGCCATGGGGCGGGCCATGATGGCCAAGCCTGAGCTGCTGCTGCTTGACGAGCCAAGCCTGGGGCTGGCCCCGCTGATTACCGACGAAATCTTCGCCATCATCCGCCAGCTGGCCCGTTCCGGCACCACGATCCTGATTGTTGAACAGAACGCTGCCCGTGCCCTGTCCGCATCGGACAAGGCTTATCTGCTGGCCAACGGTAAAGTGATTGAAAAGGGGGAAAGCTCCCACCTGCTCAACGATCCCATTTTGCGTTCCGCCTTTTTAGGCGCCGCCAGCAGTGAAAATGCTGCCGCCAGTCGCCTGGGAGCGGCCGGTCTGACTAATATTCGTCTGGAGAAACCTGCCATGCAACAGCAAAACTTTATGCCGAAATTTACCAAAGAAGAAGAATTGCATGATCATCAGCTCAAAGGGCTTAAGTGGACTGTCAACCATGCCTACGAAGGCTCCAGTGTTTATCGTGAAAAGCTTGACGCTGCGGGAGTGACTCCCGACAGCATTACCTCGCTTGTCGATCTGCAGCGCCTTCCCTTTACCAGCGCCGACGACTTGCGCGATGGTTATCCGTTCCCCCTGCGCGCCGTCCCCTATGAGCAGATCGTGCGGATTCACGCCTCTTCGGGAACGACCGGTAAGCGCAAAGTGCTCTGCTATACCCAGAAGGATCTTGATGACTGGACCGATTTTTTTGCGCGCTGTTACCAGATGGCGGGAGTAACCCCCCTTGACCGGGTGCAGATCGCTGTCGGCTACGGTGTCTGGACTGCTGGCATGGGTTTTCAGCTCGGGTGTGAAAAAATCGGTGCCCTGGCGGTTCCCATTGGTCCCGGCAATATCAATCTGCAGATCCAGTTCCTCCTCGATTTTCAGTCGACAGTGTTCTGTTCCACCGCATCCATGGCCCTGCTCATGGCAGAGGAAATTCATAAGCGTGGTATTGCGGATAAGATTGCTGTCAAAAAAATTATTTACGGCTCCGAGCGCTCCAGCCGCTCAATGCGTCAGAAAATATCCGAGCTGTTTGGTGGTGCGGAACTGTTTGACATTACCGGCCTGACCGAACTGTACGGACCGGGCACCGGTATCGAATGTCCGGAACATGACTGTATTCATTACTGGGGAGATTATTACATCCTCGAAATTCTTGATCCGGACACCTTAAAACCGGTTCCCGAAGGAGAATGGGGTGAAATGGTCGTCACCTCGCTATGTAAAGAAGGGGTCCCTCTGATCCGCTATCGCACTCATGACATCACCCGGATCATTCCTGGCCGCTGCAGCTGCGGCAGTATTCTCCCGCGCCATTCACGCATCAAGGGGCGCAGTGACGATACCATCAAGTTCCGAGGTGTCAATATCTACCCCAGCAGTATCGATACCATCCTGTCGAGCGTTCCTGGCATCGGCTCCGAATATCAGATTCACCTGACCCGGGATAATGCCGGTCGTGATCATATGCGCCTGGTTGTCGAGCGGGGTGAAGGGGTCAACGCCGGAAGAACACCGGAACTGGTTCATGAGATTGGCCATCAGATCAAAAAACAACTACTGGTATCCATCGACACCGAACTGGTCGACTATTCCAGCCTGCCGCGCTCTGAGAAGAAGAGCCAGCGGGTCTTCGATAACCGCATTCAGGATGAGATTGTCTGATTAGGGGCTAAGCTCTCTACTAAATCATTAGCCTCTCGGCCATACGGCGGCATTTGTCCTAATCGGCCATGTCGCCGTTGTCTTGTTCTCAGTAATACCTTGACAGCCCCCATCAAAAAAACTTTACTTTATCAACCAATCGGCATAGGTTTTGCTCATTCATACGGACATATAGCCCCTCTAAAAAGGAATATTTTTTCTTTCTTTAGATAAATGGCTGTAATTTCAAACTGTTATTTAATATTTGCAGATAATTATGATTAAACAGAAGATTGAGAGACGTGTATCAAAATGAAAAAAAGGGTTATCAATCCGGAAGAGAAAATTGAGCAAGTGATTAAAACGGCCCGCCGCTTATTTCTGGAAAAGGGTTTTCACGCCGTAACTATCCCCGATATTGTCAAAGCTTCCGGTGTTAGCGTAGGAGCCATTTATCTGCACTTTACCAACAAGGAACGCTTGGCAACCATAGTCTACCAACAGACCAACCAGAAATTCATGGATTACCTGGATGAGAAGTTGCAGGGACTGCCAGGTGGAGAGCAGGGAATCCGCGAGGCTTTCTATCGTACCGCAGAACTGATTTTCGAGCTGACGGAAACAGACCCGGAAATCATTAATTACCTGTTGGCCGGCCGGCAGAACAATTCACCGGGATCCTGTCCGTTTCACTCAACGGTGTTTTTCCAACGCCTTAAAAAACAGGTTGGCGAAGGGATTGCCAGCGGTGAAATTCGCCCTGGCAACCACTTTTTAAGTGCTTCAGCCTATTGCGGCGTCATTTTGCAAGCGGTCGAGTTACGTCTGAATGGCCAGCTCATTCAACCCTTGCCGGAGATTGCCGGAGAAGTCTTTGAGCATGCCTGGTCGAGTATCAAAGCGGCCTGATTCAACCTTCTGACCAGTCAGAACCTTGATACTGGCCGGTGTTTATCATGTCTCTCGCTGCTGCTCTTCAACAAACCGGGTAAAACGTCGGTAAAGCGCCGCTGCCTCTGGAGTGTCTCTTACCGCGTTGATAATGGCCTGGGGATCACGTCCCCGATCCCGCAAGGAATCGGCCTGTTCCTCGATATATGAAATCATGATTTCAGCGCTATATTCAGGGTGAAACTGAACCCCCCAGGCACATTTACCGAGGCGAAAGGCATGGTTCGGTTCGAAACTGTTTTCAGCCAACCGTATCGCCGTCACCGGAAGGGATAAAACCGACTGAGAGTGCGTTGTCTGCGCATAAAATTCAGCTGGAAGGTCATTACACAAAGGATCGTTGTCACTGTCTGACAGACGTTTGATCCGTTCCGTACCAATCTCCTGCCCCAAGGGATGATAGCCGACCTCACCGCCGGTTGCCTGGGCCAATAACTGATGGCCATAGCAGACCCCCAGAAAAGGTATATCATTGGCGACCAGTTCCATAATCCAGTGCTCCAGCCGGACACTCCACAATAAGCGATCGGTGACCATCGCATGGGCTCCGGTCACTGTTACTCCGGCACAGTCCTGCCAGCGCGGAAGTTCCTCCATCCGATTGACATCGATAACTTCCAGGGGAAGGTGAGTTGCTCCGAGTGCGGCAATCGTCCAGGCATCGAAATCGCCAAATTGTTTTTGTGTAGCCGGGAATGTCGTTCCGGTTTTTACAATGTAGAGTTTTTTCATGACGTGGCTCGCTGATATCCCGATATTTTAAACTGCTTTTCTCAAATTAAGACAACCGCAGAGAAGCGCTCGCTTAACAAATGGATCCGCTCCCTGACACATTACTTAACCACCTTGTAAACAGCGACAATGTCCTCATTGGCATAACCCGCCTTCCGGGCCTGCTTGAAGGTCTCATTGGCCGCTGCAGCGGTGGGTAACGGTTGGCCCAGCTGATCACCAAGAGCAATAGCCAGGCGCATATCCTTCTGCATATGCTTTAGGGGAAAGCTGGTTGCGTAATTTTCTTTCAGCAGCATGGTACCCTTGCCCTGGAACATGGGATTCGCCATGGCTCCAGCGGCCAGTATTTCAAGCAACTGCTCGCCATCCAGACCACTTTTCTGCCCCAGGGACATGCCCTCACAAAAGGCCGTCAACATACTGCCCATGATCATATTGACCACCAACTTCATATTCGCGCCCTGCCCCACATCGCCGAGATAAGGCGCCATCTTCCCCATCACCTCAAAAGCAGGAAGGGCCTCCTGATACAGACTTTTATCGCCAGCCGCAAGAATAATCAGGGTCCCGTCTTCAGCCGGCTTCTTGGTTCCGGATACGGGAGCTTCCAGGAAACGGCCACCAGCCGCAGATACCGCAGCGGCAATCTGGCGCGAAGTCACACCATCAACGGTCGACATATCGACATAACCGCGTCCCTCGCCAATCCCGCTGGCGACCCCGTTTGCCCCGCAGCACACCTCAAGAGCGGCCAGGGGATCTGAAACCATGGCAAAGGTGATCGCACAACTGGCGGCAACCTCCGCCGGGCTATTCAGCTGTTTTGCTCCCTGAGCCACCAAAGACTGACATTTATCAGGATTGCGGTTCCAGACACAAACGTCAAAACCTGCTTTAAGCAGGTTGCTTGCCATCGCATGTCCCATAATACCAAGGCCAAGAAAACCAAATACTGCCATTACAAAAACTCCTGTCTCTTTTACCGGGCTAAACTGAAAACAAGCATTTAACGCTTCCAGCGTTTTTCCAAGGGGCTCTTGCTCGCCGGCGATAAGTCCGCGCGAATCGCTTCAACACTCCGGGAATAAATCAACTCCCGCCCCATGATACTACCAGCATAGGCGCGTTGATTGCGGGTCGGCTCCAGCTTGCATTTACTCGCATGAGGTCCGTCTCCAACCAGAACCCAGATAGCTTCAGGACTGACACTGGTAACGGTAACTTCGATGATCTGACCTGACTCGGTTTCAACTTTGATTTTGTCATGTTTTTGCATCGGCAGGCTCCTATAATAGTTAAGTTGTGCGCCTCTACATCATATTAGATTCATCACGTTATGACACAAAAATACCACACCCTTATTTCTTCTTGCAGGGCAGAATATGTTCCCAATCCCCCCACAGTAGTGATTTTCTTACTTTATCTCATGATAACATTTGATTTTAAGTGCTTTTCCCGCAATACTTTATACCTTATTTCACGCATGGAATAGTTTTTCTGGCATGTATTTTCCTAACAAAAGGGAGTCTTTATGAAGCGTCTCATTATTTGTCTTCTCTGCCTTCTGCTGATGGCACCTGCGGTCATGGCCGCAGATACCATTAAGCTGGGAGCTTTCTTTGATCTGTCCGGTCGTGCCTCCTTTATTGGCACCCCCACCAAACTGGTTGCTGAAATGGTTGTCGCCAAAATCAACGCCGAAGGGGGTATCAACGGCAAAAAACTCGAACTGGAAATAGGTGATACCGAGGGCGATCCGGCTAAAGCGGCGTCCATTGCCAAAAAATTCATTTATAAAGACGGCGTTGTCGCCATTATTGGCCCCACCCTGACTGATACCGGGATGAATATCAAAAAAATTGCCGACAAAGCCGAAATCCCCGTCGTTATGACAGTCGGTGGCGACCCGGTTATCATGGGTGGCAAGTTCGGCTCTTTCAAGTGGATCTTCAAATCTCCTCAACGTTCGCAAACAGCTGTTGAAAGACTGTTTATGTATCTGCAGGAAAAAGGGCTGACCAAAGTTGCCCTGCTGGCCGGTACTGATGGTTTTGGAAAAGATGGCGCCCGCTGGATGAAACAGCTTGCTCCCCAATACGGTATTGAACTGCTTGCCGAAGAATCATTTGGCAACCGCGACACCGATATGACCTCGCAGCTGACCAAAGTCAAAAACAGCAATCCTCAGGCAATTATCGCCTGGACCACCGGCCCCGCAGGCTCTATTATCGCCAAAAACAAGGTACAGCTCGGCATCGACCTGCCCCTGTTCCAGTGCCATGGCCTGCCCGACCCCAAATATATTGAACTGGCCGGCCCCGCCAGTGAAGGCGACCGTATGCCGGCGACCAAGCTGATGGTTGCTGCCGAATTGCCTGACAACGACCCCCAGAAACCGGTTATTCAGGAATTTATCAAGCTTTACACTCAAAACGGCTATGACAAGCAGTTCCCGATCAATACCCATTCCGGTTATGCCTGGGACGCTATCATGATCATTGCCAATGCCATGAAAAAAGTCGGCACCGCCCCTGAAGCGCTGCGCGCCGAAATTGAAAATACCAAAAATTATATCGGTATATCCGGTACTTATAATCTCACGGCAGAAGACCACAATGGTCTCAATACCAGCTCCATGGTCATGGTTCAGGTTAAAAACGGTAAGTTTGTCTTAGCCGAGTAAGCACTTTCTGACCTGAGAATGAAAATCCCGAAGCAGCAAGGCGGCTTCGGGATTTTTATGATATTTAAAATCCAGTTTGCAGAACTGAATATGTACATGATTATGGCACTTGATTGCACTTAAACAGGAGGACTAAACTCATGTCCACACGCAAAATCGCAAAAGACCTCGAACTCAAACCAGAAGATCTTGAGGGGTTTGACCTAAAGGATTTAAAATGCCACGCTTGCAGCGGCTACGGTAGTTGTGGTTATCGGTCCTATAAATTGTTGGCCGGAAAACCGGTACTTATATGCCAGCTCCGTAAACAGAAACTTATTGAAGAACGCGACCAACAGAAAACAGCAGCAGAGTGACTTGCCCCTGCAATTTAACGCGTTGGCAGCCAGAAAATCCGGAGGTCAAATATGAGTCACTCATCGCATTACTTTAAACTGACCTGCCCTTCCCGGTTGATCCTGATTTTAGGTAGCAGACGACCAATATCAAGGGCCGCATCAACACGGTACAATACCGTTTCCCGGGGGCGTCGCATCAGATCCTGAAACAGGTTGAAGGTCCCCAGCAGATCCGGTTGTCCCTGCAGGATAATGTCACCACTCCCATAGCCTTTGATCACTGGCAGATCATTGGCAACACCACTGAAAACCTGATGCCCTTCCAGCTCAACCTGATAGGTCAATCCCACCAGATTCAGAGCCACAGCATTCGGATTGCTGACATGAAGGCCAATTTCAAAGGTTGGGACAATACTGCGCCCCGGAAGCATACGAAAACTGGATACAATGACCGTCGGCGTTTCAAAAGTTGGTAACAGAGTCGCACATCCGCCAAGGCACACAGTGAGCAGTAAAACAGCTATAAATTTTAGGCACCGCATAAAACCTCCCCGGTCAGAATATCATCAATAAGCCTTGCGCAAGTGGATCTCAAGGCGTGCTGCAAGCCATGAACAACTGTAGGTCAGGATAAAGTAGAGCAAGGTCACGGTCAGCCAGACTTCAAAGGTCAAGTAAGTCGCGGCCATTAACTCCATCCCCTGAAAAGTCAGCTCCTGGATAGAGATAACCGAAACGATTGCCGAATCCTTGATCGTAGAAATAGCCTGCCCGGCCAGGGGTGGAACGATCCGCTGAAACGCCTGGGGCAGAACGACATGCTGCAGTACTTGCCTACGCCGCATTCCCAGCGCTCTGGCGGCCTGCCACTGTCCTTCATCAATACTGTTAATACCGGCTCGGGCGATTTCAGCTATATAAGCAGCTTCAAACAGAGCCAGGGTGAACACCGCGGCGATAAACGCTTCTATCTGATCGGGAGCGGCCAGAAACCAGTAACAAAACTGTTGGAGTAGCGCGGGAGCTCCCTGTAAGTGGTCTCCAAGGGCCAGTACAGGCAGAATTTTGTCACTGATGAAGTAGTAAAAAATAAACATCAGGACCAGCGGCGGCAGGTTACGCAGCAGGGTCACATAAGTACCACCGAGTAGCCGATTGAACAGTTGCTGACTGATGCGCAACAAACCACACAGCAGCCCCAGCGGCAAAGCCAGTAGCAGGCTCCAGAAACTCAAGCGCATGGTGGTCAGCAGCCCTTGCACCAGCAGATTGGCCACCCACCCCCGTTCATCGTCATAACGAAATAAGTATTGAGGAATGACCGACCAGTGCCACTGGTATTCGAGACTGTTGGTAACCCGGTAGCCCAAGAAGGCAATGGCTCCGATCACCAGTGCCAAGAGTATGGTGTCGATCGGTTTCCAGCGTATGGACGTTGAATTGGACAATGTTATGGCTCGACCTTGAAAAACTTATTTTCACCGCAAAGACGCGAAGTTCGCTAAGAAAGCCCTTGATAAAACTTCCTCTGCGTTCTTTGCGTCTTTGCAGTAATCAATCACTCAACCTGATCTTTCCAGTCCTGGGTGGTGAACCAGTAGTCATAACGTTGCTGCAGCCATCCGGCAGCATTCTTATCGGCAATCCATTTATTCAGATAATTCAGAAATTCAGCATCATTTTTGCGCACAGCAAAGCCGATCGGCTCTTTGGTGAAAGTTTTTCCCGCCAGGGGCAGGTACAGCTTGGTGCTGTATTTCAACGACTGGAATTCCGGAAACGGTTGCGATGACACCATGGCGGCAGCACGGTTGTTGAGTACTTCCTGCAAAGCCTGTCCTTCATCATCGAACAGACGCAGCTGGGCTTTGGGCAGATGTTCTTTAACGGCAGCGGCAGCGGTGGTACCGATGCGGGCCACGATAGTCAGCTCCGGATTATTGAAAGCGTCCAGGCCGGTACGCCCCGCGGCAACCTTACTGTTGGCGACGATCGACATACCGGAAAATTCGTAGGGATCACTGAAGTCAACTTTAAGCAAACGTTCTTCGGTAATGCCCATGCCCCCGATGATGATATCAAACTTACCCGTCAGTAGAGCCGGAATAATCCCGGACCACTTGGTCGGCACGAACTGGGCTTCTACCCCCATATCTGCTGCCAGCTGCTTGGCGACTTCAATTTCAAAACCGGTATATCCCCCTTTTTTATCTTTCATGGCCCAGGGGACAAAGGTGGAAAATCCGATACGTAACTTATTTTTTGCCTGGATTTGGGTGAGCGTGCTTTGTGTGCTGTCACTTGCCATAACCGGTGCGGCAAAAAGCACCATCAGCAGCAGTGTTGCCATAGCTTTCATTTTCATTACAAGCTCCTCTTTTCAGGGTCAAAATTCATGAACGTTCAGCCAATATTCCAAATATTTTACCAGAATTGATAGGAACATGGTGACGGCAAGATAAATTGCCGCAACGGTAAACCAGATTTCAAAGGTCAGAAAGGTTTCAGCAATGATCTGCTGCCCCTGCATGGTCAGATCATAAATGGCAATGGTTGAGACCAGAGCGGAATCCTTGATCAGGGAGATGGCCTGACTGGTCAAAGGGGGAATCATCTGCCGTAACGCCTGAGGCAGAATGATGAAACGGTAAGCCTGTGGGCGGTTCAGGCCAAGGGAAGCGGCTGCCTCCCACTGTCCTGCCGGAATAGCGAGAATCCCGGCACGCATAATTTCTGAGGCATAGGCTCCTTCAAACAGGCTCAGTGCAATCACCGCAGAGGAAAATCGGCCCAGATCAAGAATCGGTGCCAGTACAAAATAGAGGACAAAAATCTGAATCAGCAGTGGCGTGTTGCGGATCAGTTCCAGATAAACCCTGGCGATAAGTCGGGCCATAATACTGTCTGACAGACGCATTAACGCTGTGCACAAACCGATGATCAGGGACAACCCCAGACTCAGAAGGCTGATTTCAAGGGTCAGCCACAGCCCCTGCAGTAGAGGACCGGGCTGAAAATGTGACCCCTTCGTGGTCACCAGATAGCCGGTAACCCGCTCCCACTGCCAGTTGTAACCAAGGTTTTCCGCTCCTTGCAGCAATAACTGGACACACCATGCCACCACCATCACAAAAGCAATGACCTGCAGTGCCCTGTTGATGAATTGCTTGTGTGGCTGGCTGAAGTAAAAGATGGCCCGGCTCCTGTAGTAACGGTGCTAACGCTGTTGCTTGAGTATATACTTTTGGTGATACTCTTCTGCGCGCCAAAATGTCATAGCGGGAACAATTTCAGTGACAATCGGATCAGCAAACGCACCGGAGGCATCAAGAGCTGCTTTGGACTGTTCGGCAACAAGTCGCTGCGCGTCGCTGTGATAAAAAATGGCCGAACGATACTGGCTACCTAAATCCCACCCCTGGCGATTAAGCGTGGTCGGATTATGTTTACGCCAGAACAGGTCCAACAGCTGCGGGTAACTGACGACAGCCGGGTCAAATTCCAGAGCAACAACCTCGGCATGGCCACTCTCATCACTGCAGACGATCTGGTAAGTCGGGCTATCAATGTGTCCGCCCATGTAGCCAACCGCGGTTGTAACGACCCCGGGCACCTGCCGAAAAGCTTCCTCTATCCCCCAGAAACAGCCTGCCGCAAAAGTAGCTCGCTCCATTTATCCCTCCTTTAGCGGGACATCATCCCCGTCACTCAGAGTAAAACGTATCTGAAGCTATGATAAGAACTTTTTCTGGTTACAGGCAAGTCCCTGTTAACGAAGTTGCAGAACTAATAGATTGATCATACCGATGAGAAAACCGAGCAAGGCACCAAACAGGTTAATGTACTTGAACTGCTCCTGCATAATCCCCATCAGCAGCCCTTCGACCTGCAGCAGGTCAAGACCGTTGACCTTGTCCTCAACCATCTGCTTGACATTCAGGGTATCGACCAGCTTGGGCGCTTCCTTGCGCAGCACCTCCTCAACCAGCTGACAACTGCCCACTTCCAGCTCCTGGCGCACATCTCCTGGCAGGCGAGCCGACAAGCGCCCCAGCGGCCGACGATAAATCCAGTCTTCACTCTGTTCGATAAGAACCGCTTTCAAGGCTGCCTGCGCTTTGGCTGAACGCATCACCTCCAACAATTTATCCGCCAAGTAATCACGCCCCTTTTGCACCCCCTGCTCCGGCAGGACAGCACTGAACATATTTTCAAAGGAGCGATCCTTAATCCGGTCAATGGCGCTTTCGGTCAGGATAATAGCGGTATCCACCGTGCGCCGTGACTGTAACCTGGCAACAATCTGATTACGGGCAAACTGCCGCACACCCCGGATCTTTTCGTAAGGCATTTTCTCAATATAGCTGGCCAGACTCCGGTCAAGAATGTGATCAGCACGCTCGCGCAGCAGAGTGGCCAACTGTTGCTGGGTGCGTTCCTGTTTCAGCCAAGCCGCCAGTTCATCGCCAGCCTTATCGAGAAACTCGGGTATCTTGCTGTAGATCTTGTCCAGATCGATAAATCCGCTCAGCAGGCCGGCCAGTCCCCCCAGGGAATCAAGGAACCCATCGATGGCTTTCTTCCCCTTGGCCACCAGTTGACCTCGAAACTCAGGGTCATAAAGCATTCCACCGAATTTTTCCACCAGTGGCGGGAGTTCTTTTTCAATCTGAGCGAGGATCATCTCCACCAAATCTGCCGGCAGCAACTGGCGCAGCGTCTTGTCGCTGGTCAGCAGGTGTTCCGTTTTGCGATCAACAAAGTCACCAACCATGGCCGCCGTCTTGGGACTTTGAATAAAACCACTCAACCGCTCGTCAAGATGTCTCTGTACCGCAACATAGCGATCAGGGGTCAGAAAGCTGGCCAGATCTCGGGCCAGAATCTGGTCCCCCTGCTGCTGCAGGTAAGACCGAAAACGGCTCTCAAAATTCTGGCTGGACAAGTAATCAAAGATCAGTTTGACCGTTTTGCCCTGCAGTAGCGTGACAAATTCGCGAAACCGAATCCGGAAACGATCCGGTACCAGACTTTCCAGGGGGCCAAGCTGACGGTCCAGCAGCAGGCCAAGCTTGTCGGTCACCGCCAGGCGCAGTTCACGCTGAATCGATTCACGCCCGAAGGCATGACCGACATCCCCCGCAGTCAGCAAGTGATCACCAACCATCTCCCCCATTTTGGCCGCCAGTTCACCCCGCTTGGCCGGAATGATGCCGGGGGTCAGAGGTACACGTATTCCGAATATACGCCAGGCCCGTAGCGGCCTGAACAGCATGCGGATAGCGACATAGTTGGTGACATAACCAATAACTGCCCCCAACAACGGGGGCAGCAATAGGGGAAGCCAGTGCTGAACTTCGGACATAAACTCATTCATGGGAACTGGTCAATACGCTATTAAAGTTGATCCATAATAATATGGGAATGGTCGCCGATGTTCATGCGCCGTGGAATCCCGCCGAGAGTGACGGCATCTCCGAGCAGGGAATGATCGAGAACCAGGTAGCTGACCTTGCCATTGGTGTTGATAATCGACTCACTGATGATGCTGTGCTCAATCTCACTGCCGGCGGCGATGGAAACATTGGGACCCAGAATGGAATTGCGAACCACCGCTCCCGCTTCAATATGCACCGGTTCGATCAGCAGAGAATTCAGCACTTCACCATGAATGTGATGCCTGCCTTTCAGCAGGTAGCGATTGGTTTCGAGCAGGGTTTCCGGTTTGCCGCAATCGAGCCAGGCATCAATTTCGGGAGCCTTGAACTTCTGTCCCGAACCGATCATACGCATGAAAACGGCGGGCAGATAATATTCCCCTTTGACGGTCTCACCGGCGACGATGGTATCCTCGATCGCCTTGATAAAACCCGCGCCATCCTTCAGATAGTAGAGGCCTACCTGCGCCAGGCGGGAAATCGGCGTATCCGGTTTTTCAACCATATCGACGATATAACCGTCTTTTATGACATTGACCCCGAAGCGCTGATAATCCTCGACTTCTTTGGAGTAGATCAACCCATCGGCCTCACTGCACAGTTTCGGAATGGCGCACAGATCGGTGACGAAAATGGTATCGTTGAAGACCACCAGCAGGTCATCCCCGGCTTGCACAGAAGGGGCGGCCAGGGCAACGGCATGAGCCGGTCCGAGGCGTTCCTGCTGAACATAGTAACTGCAGTTCAGGGCAGGAAATTTTTTGGCCATGAAATCTTCGATCTGCTGGCCGTTTTCGTCGGTAATAAAGATGTATTCTTCAACGTCAGCGGCCTGAAGACGTTCGATAATATGTTCAAGAACAGTTTTTCCGGCAACACTGACCAGAGATTTCGCTTTGGTATGCGTATGGGGACGCAAGCGGGTCCCTTTACCGGCAACTGGCAATACAGCTTTCATAATACCCCCTTAAGAGTCTGTAGCGGATGACGCTAACGGTTTATTAAATCCATCAATATGTTTAAGCTTCTCAGCAAGACTTGAAAAAGCCGGATGTTTGCCCAGCGCGTTGAGCAGGAAACAACTGGCCAACCCGTTGAAAACACCACTGATCAGGGCGAACAACAGGAAAAACGGGAACAACATCCAGATCCCGGGGTGGCGGATAACAACCAGCCAGGCGATAATCATCTGGCCGACCACATGCCCCAGAGCACCAAGCACCGAAGCACCAACAGGCCCCAGACGATAACGCCCCAGGCCAAATCCAAGGGTCATCATAGCACAGGCCAGCAAGCCGCCGCCAAGAGAGAGTAAAAATCCCGGGCTGAACAAGCGCCCGAGCAGCAAACTGCCGAGGATAATGCGACTGATGGTAATCAGCCACAAGGCCCGGATGCCATAGCAGTATAACGCTGTCAGGCCGAGAATATTGGCGAGCCCCAGACGAAACCAGGGGACCGGATTAGGTAACAGGAATTCAAGAGTATTCAGCCCGATCGCCAGGGCCACAAACAGCGCCATGAAAACACGCTGACGCACAACTTCAAGCTCTTCGCCGTTAACGGCTGATAAAGTCATGGGTCTGCTCCTTGTTGTGCCGCTCGTCCTCGATCTGAATCACGATCTCATTGGGAGCACAGGCCACCACATCGCCATCTTGGTGAATTTCACCCATGCGGACACAGATTTTGTTAGCACATGGTGAAGAAATGACATGTGCTTTATGATCTTTGATTTCCATGACCGTGGTACCGATACTCCCCTGCAGTTCGACAACCCGATCCTGATCCAGAGGAGCAACATAGATGACATCGTTGCCATGAGAGACAACAACCCGCGCTCCGGCCTGTTGTCGCAAAGGTAAGGCCAAGGCGGCGATGACCAGAAACGTAACGGTGGCAACAATAAAGCGGTCAAGAAGCGTCAGATAGCGTAACCAGGAAAATGCTTTAGCCATCAGGGCAACCCACTTGTCTTAATCAGGCTCCCGTCCAGAGCGACAATCAGACCTTCTACCCCATTTTTATCCTCGAGCATTTTCAGCCCCTGCTCGGGACCGAGCACGAAAGCCGCTGTTGCCAGGGCATCTGCGGTAGCGGCATCGGCAGCAATGACGGTTACACTTTGACAACGACGTGCCGGTGCCCCAGTAGCGGGATCAAAGATATGGTGGTAACGGAGACCGTCCCGATCAAAAAAACGCTCATAATCACCGGACGTCACCACCGCACAGTTGGCCAGGGGTAACGTCACCAGGACCTCACCCTGTTTGCGAGGATGCTGAATACCGATGCGCCACGGCTGCCCCTGATGATCACCGATCAGGCTGATATCACCACCGGCATTGACAGCGGCCGAGGTGATACCGGCCTGCCGTAACAGGGCAACGACACGATCAACAGCATAGCCTTTGGCGATGCCGCCAAGATCAAGCTGCAGAGCAGGAGTGCTTTTGCTCACAACGCGGCCGTCAACCTGCAGGGCATCAGGCCCGATCCCAGTTACAGCCTGACGGCGTTCAGCATCGGTCGGCACATAAGGGTGGTCGGTATTGATCCCCCACAGCTCTTTCAGCCGCCCCAGGGTCAGGTCAAACGCCCCATGACTAAGGTGCGCAATTTGCTGCCCGAGACGAATCAGGTCAGCCGTTTCCTGACTGACCGCTAACGGAGCATCCGCATGCGAAAGACGGCTGACGTCACTGTCATCGACATGTCGGGACATCAGCTGTTCAATCCGGCTCATCTCGGCAAAAGCGGCATTGATCGCCTGATTCGCTTTGCTTTGATCGTGATCGTAGATCTTGATTTCGACCAGGGTCCCCATGATCAGGGCGGTACGGTCAAGCGGCTCAGAGAGTCGCTCATAACGATACCAGCCGAATATCACCACAACGAGGACCAGCGCAATCAGCAACGCTGATTTTTTTACCATGTGCTGTTACTCCTCAAGCATTTCGCCAATCAGGTCGTATTCCGAAGAATCGGTGATTTTCAGCTGTATGAAGTCACCGACATTGGCAAAACCAGAGGTAATCAGGTAGTGACCATCGATGTCCGGAGCCTGCCGGGCACTGCGCCCTTTAAGCAGCAGATCGGTCTCTTCACTGTACCCTTCAACCAGCACCTGTTCAACCTTACCAACGAGCGCACGGTTTTTGGCAAAAGAAACCCGTGCTTGTGCCTTCATCAGTCGATTCAGGCGGCTCTTTTTGCTCTGTGCGGGAATCTGGCCGGGAAATTCAGCGGCCGGCGTTCCCTCTTCACGGGAATAGCGAAACACCCCGACCCGTTCGAAGTGCCCTTCTTCGACAAACTTCTGCAATTTATCAAACTGCTCGCGGGTTTCACCGGGGAAACCGACAATAAACGAGGTCCGCAAGGTCAGGTCCGGAATCTGCTTACGCATCCGCGCCAACAGCGCCCGGGTATCCGTTTCGCCAAGCCGGCGATTCATCTGTTTAAGTATGGTGTCATCGATGTGCTGCAGTGGCAAATCGAGATATTTACAAATTTTGTCTTCTGTCGCCATCAGCTCAATCAGCTCATCGCTGACCCCTTCGGGATAAGCATAAAGCAGGCGTAACCAGACCAGATCGTCAATTTTCACCAGCTCCCGCAACAATGCCTCCAGGGTCGCCCCGTCCTCACGGTCACGACCGTAGGCGGTGATATCCTGAGCAATCAGGTTGATTTCCTTGACCCCCTGAGCCGTCAGACTGCGAACTTCCGCCACGACAGATTCGATACTGCGGGAACGCAGGTCACCACGCAGCTGGGGAATAATGCAATAGGAACAGCGATTAGAACAACCCTCCGCAATTTTTACATAACTGGTATACAGCGGTGATGAGTTGACCCGTGGCGTCAGATGATCGTAAAGATAATCGGGGGTACCAACTTCCAGAGCCGACCCCTCATGACCGAAGTGGCGATCAATCAACTCAACGATCCGTGCCCCTTCCGATACACCGATAAACAGATCGACTTCGGGGAGTTGTTCCTGCAGCTGCTCCTTGTAACGCTGGGGCAGACAGCCGGACACGATGAGCATTTTACAGTTCCCTTCCTCCTTGTAATCTGCGACTTCCAGAATCGTATCGATCGACTCTTCTTTGGCGTCGTTGATAAAGGAGCAGGTATTGACGACAATAATGTCGGCCTGACTTTCATCGATAATGATTTCAAAACGTTCGGCGGGCAGATGGCCGAGCATAACCTCGGCATCGACCAGATTTTTCGGGCAGCCGAGGCTGACCAGGCTGATTTTCAATGTTTCCACGTTTTATTCCTGCTGACTAGCGAGATCTCTTATGATCTCATATTCTCAAATTGCAGTTCGATACCCAGGTCCTGCCCTTTCAGGGACTGGATAACTTCCTGCAGATCATCAATTTTTTTCCCGGAGACACGCACCTGATCTTCCATGATCTGGGCCTGTACCTTAAGCTTGCTATCCTTAATAAATTTAACGATTTCTTTTCCTTTTTCTTTGCTGATCCCCTGCACTATGGCCGCGCGCACTCGCACAGCACCGCCGGATGCCGGCTCTTCCTTGCCATAATCAAAACATTTTGGCGAGACATTGCGCCTGACCAGTTTACCAATGAGAATATCCTTGATCGCCTGCAGCTTGTATTCATCAGCCGCCAGAATCCGCAGACTGTCCTTTTCCAACTCAACTTCATTGGTGGTTCCTTTAAAATCGTAGCGCTGGGCAATCTCTTTAACGGCCTGATTGACGGCATTATCGACTTCCTGCATATCCACCTTGGAAACAATATCAAAACTCGGCATCGCGTTCTTACTCCTTTTCAAAATACAGGATAACCGCCCCTAAGATACGGTCATGGAATAGCTTAACTATTTAAAGAATCGAAGGTTTATACCACAATTTCCATTATGAGCAAACGCCGGAGAGGAAAATTCAAGGAAAAAACAGTGCCGTCTATTGAAAACTCAATTGCTCCGCAGGGGTCAATACCTCTACACCATCAGGTTTGCTAAATGCAAAAAAACTGGCTTCGAGTCCCGGGTTAATCCTGATCTGGGAAAATTCGATGGCGGTGCTGTTCCCCTGCACATCGGTCACTGTCGTCTCAACCAGAGGGAACAGTGCCGCAGCGTTTTCCTTCTGTTGCAGGTCAACGGCAGCTTTCAGGACCACGACCTCCATGCCGGCAAACTGGGTTGACGGTTGGTGGGGAACCAGAACCAGACGATAATTGCCCTTGGCATCAGTGGCCGGTGTACCACTGGTGATGACGAAATCACGCGAAAGGTTCTCCAGGTTGCTTAAAAAGGTCACCGGATTCTGCCCCTGCTGTTCTACCTGGCTGATATCACTCTCAATAACCTGACGATTCTCCGGCAGGTAGACCCACATCATCTTACCGTCAGAAATTATTTCCTGGACTGCCGGCTCTGTGTAGCTCCAGCGAAACAGAGCGACAGAGCGCCTGTTTTTTGAGCCACGGACAAATTTGAAGCTGACCGTGCCACTGCCACGCTGTTCGCGATTAATCGAAGCAATATGGGAGCGTTGGGCAAAGTCGGCCTGAAAATCATGAATCTGTCTGGCTGCGGGCGTATTTTGAGAAAAAGGATCCTGTAATGCTTTTACAACCGCCTCCAGTGACGGGGCTGCGCACCAGGCACTCGTTACCGTTAACAATAGTATTATCACCATCAAATTGACATATTTCATGTATTTAAATTCCTCACAAGCCACCGACAAATGCAAAACCGGCACTGGTCGTAGATGGATAAAATATTTAAAAGTGTGATTCTAACAGATTTCAAAGAGAGGTGATACTGCTGAAGCTATTAAACAACTAATCGGTCATGGACCAATAGACCTTGATGTGATGCATTTCCTCGTTAGTCTCAGGCCAAACACTGATAACGACCGTCTCGTTGACATTCGTCGGCACACTGGTCATGGTGTGTGGCGGATGCAATTGACAGGACAAAGCTAATTGCTCTTCGCATGCCATAACCAACCCCGAAGCCAGAATGTTTCCCAATTCCTGCAAAGCGGACAGCCCCAGTCTGGATAACGGCAGAGTCTGTTCATGACCAAGCATGCGGGTCGCTAGAAAACATCCCGCTGCCGCAGAAAAAGCCAGCACCAACGAGCCATTCACTTCACCGGTCAAGGGCAGACAGATAACCAGATCGGTGCCGCCACTTGGTGCCGCTGGTTCCGGTACCTTGATGTCCAGTTCACATCCAATCCAGGTGGAAACAGCCTTCACGACTTGTGGCAGGGTCTGTAACAGCAGATCTCCCTGCCCAGCGCTATACGCTTGTACTGCTGTCATTATCAGCTCCGGATTTTTTCAAGAAGTGATTGCAGGTCAAGAACGAAAACAATGTGCCCGTTTCCCAGCATCGTCGCACCACTACACCCTTTTAACTGATCAAAAGGAGCGGCTAAACGCTGGACATAGACCTCCCGCTGACCAATCAGGGCATCTACCACCAGACCAACCCGCCGACCCAGGACTTCCGCAACGACCACGGGTAATGGGTCGCTGAGCGGCCCTTTTGTTGAATAATCGAGTATTTTGTGCAAGGACAAGAGTGGCAGCAGCTTGCCTTTGAATTCGATGACCCGCTGACGACCACTGCGCTGAATCTCCGCCCGGTCCACTTCCAGGGTCTGCACAATACGACTGATCGGTATGGCCAAAGACACTCCTGCAACCGAAACCAGTAGAACTCGAATAAGTGCCAGAGACAACGGCAGTTTCATCACCATCCGGGTTCCTGGAGTACCAGGAACAGAAATAATTTCGAGGATGCCGCCAATCTTCTCGACCGCAGTTTTTACCACATCCATACCAACACCGCGACCGGAGGTGCCGGTAATCTTCTCAGCCGTAGAAAAGCCCGGCAGACAGATCAGCTGCAAGACGTCATAGTCACGCAGTGCCTGTAGCTGCTGTTCATTAACCAGACCGCGCTCAAGAGCTTTCTCCCTGATTTTCTGAGCATCTATACCTTGCCCGTTATCAGCAACCTCCAGCATGACCAGGTCCCGCTCGCGCACCGCTTTTACGCTTATCGTCCCCTGCTCTGCAATGCCATGGTCAAGCGCATTACGCACCAGGTGAATAAGCGGATCAGTCAACGCCTCGACAATAGCACGATCTAACTCGATAGCTGCCCCTTCCAGCTTCAGCTCAATATTTTTCCCGCTGCTGCGTGCCAGGTCGCGGACCGTCCTGGCGACCCGCACAAACAGGTTTTCCAGGGACAGCATACGCACCTGCAGCACCTGATGCTGCAGATTTTTGACCAGCCTGGTCAGTTGCGCGACCCCGTCATCAACATCCTTCCAGCTGTGCTGTTTGACGGCACTCTGTAAATGATAACGGGTGGTGATCAGCTCGCCGGTCAGGTGAATAAAATTGTCAAGTAACTCGGTATTGACCCGTACGGTTACCCCGGATGGTGCCTTCAGTGCTGGCGCCATCGCTACCGGCTGAGGGAAAGCATCGGGAAAGGTGATTTCTTTAATTTCGCTGTAGTTTTTGAAATAGTCATTGATCTGGTCTGGCGGCAACGTGGTTTCCAGTTTGACAATAAGTTCTCTGCCACTGTCATTACCGTTTAATAAAGCGGTTTCTGCGGGACGCGATTCAACGATTTTCCCCAACTGCCCCAATGTTTTCAGAAGCACCAGCAGGCGTGCTCCCGAAGCAGGCGTTGAGGCATCGAGAAGCACCCGGACAAACAGCAGCGGATCATCGAAATCAATCAGGACCAACCCGTCATCATCCTGAACCGGTTGCCCTTCCGCCCCCACGGTTTCATCACATTGACCATCAGTAAATGAATTGACCTCACGCTCCGGCTGTCCACTGCGAATATCAGTCATCAGCGCCTCAAGCAGGTCGACTCCACTGAGGACCTTGTCGATTTGCTCCGGCCCGATATGCCCGGCCTGACGGCAGGTATCAAGAATATCTTCCAGATGATGAGCCAGATTGGCGGTATGACCAAAGTTCATGGTTCCCGCCATCCCCTTGATGGAGTGGGCATTACGGAACAGAGCATCAATCCCGCTGCGATTGCCGGGATCCGCCTCAAGCGTTATCAGCGTTGTGGTCATCTGACGTAGATGATCATCCGCTTCGGCCAGGAACATCTCTCTGAATTTAGCCATGTCCATACTTTAAACTTTCACCTGCTGCCCCCTGTGATCTCAATCCTTCAGAGGTTACGATCACATATGCCCGGTTTGAGGATCCTCACCGTGCGTAGTTTCACCTGCTACTGCACAAAAACCCGCTCGGCGATTTCGACCACCTGTTCGCTTTTAAACGGTTTAACGATAAAATCTTTCGCCCCCGCGGCAATCGCTTCCATAATCAGATTTTTCTGTCCTAACGCGCTGCAGACGACAACTTTGGCTTTATGATCGAAATGAATGATATTTTTCAATGCCTCGATACCACCACTACCCGGCATGACAATGTCCATCGTCACCAGGTCCGGTTTCATGATCTTATATTCTGCGAGCGCTTCTTCACCATTTTCCGCAGTGCTGACAACCTGCCAACCTGCCGTTTCAAAAATATCCTGCAGTAATTCACGCATAAAAAATGCATCATCAACAATCAGAACCCGCTTAACCATACTAACCTCCATGCTGCAAACAGAGCTGCTTGATCCTGCTCCGCACTTTTTCCAGATCCAGCAGGTTGATCATTTCCCCCCGTGAGCTGATCACCTCTTTTATATAGTTCCCCCCATCTTCGTGACCCAGATGCTTTATCTGAGATATCTCAACACTGATAATTGCTTTCAGCTGATCTACAGCCAAAGCGATGGGACCATACTCATTGGTCAGCACAATATAACGCGGACACAGATTCTGCTCTCCGAGACCAAGCAATAATGGCAGACTGATCAGCGGCACGATACGACCGTGAAATCCGATTGCGCCCCGAATCATATTGGGGGCAGCGGGAAATGGAAATACTCCGGTATTTTCAACCACCTCCTGAATAGCATTTAGATCCAGCGCGTAACTTTCCAGACCGAGCCGAAACGGTAATAGCTGGATCATACACGATCCTGATCCTGACTCTGGCCCACCCCGAGATTAAACTGGCTGACCGACGTCAACAGATCCTCTGCGAGTTTTGACAACCGCTGCGAAGCGAAGGTCATCTCTTCCATTGACGCTGTCTGCTCTTCGGTCGCAGCTGAAACCTCTTCGGTGGACGCCGCGTTGTCTTCGGTCACCCGGGCAATCTCTTCGATTGCGGTCACAATGGCTTGGGCCCCTTCACGCTGTTTCTCCGTCAGATCGCGAATCGATACGGCTCTTCCCTGAGCCGCTTCAACCTTACTGATGATCACCTTAAAGGCGTTACCGGTGACATCAACAGCTTCACGTCCGGCATCAATGGCTTTCACACTTTCTGCCATTGAATGCTGCACTTTTAGACTCTGCTCCCGGGTCCCTTCGATCAGTCTGGTTATTTCACCTGCCGAAGTACTGGTGCTGTCCGCCAGTTTACTGACTTCCTCGGCGACAACAGCAAAGCCGTGTCCATACTCCCCGGCCCGGGCCGCTTCGATCGTGGCATTTAACGCCAACAGATTGGTTTTCTGGGCGATACTGGTAATTACGTCGATAATGGTGCCGATTTTCTGCACCTGATCATTAAACGAAGAGATCAGGGTTGCGTTCTCTTCAATACGCCCCAGCACCTGCTTCAGGTTATCCAAAGCTTTCTCGGTCATGGCGCCGCCCTGGCGTGCGGACATGGTCGTTTCTTCTGACGAAGTTAACAATTTACCCGCTGAACCGGCCACCAGGTCGATCTGTTCCGCCATTTCCCGAATGACCCGCGTGGCACGTTCGACCATTTCCGCCTGGGTTTCTGCTCCCTGACTGATCTGCTCTATAGAACCTGCCACTTCATGAGCCGTTGCCGTCATCTGTTCAGTGGTTGTCGCCAGGGCCAGCGAGGATTCGTTGACATTGACCGAGCTGGAACGAATCTGCCCCACCAGATGACGTAAACTGTTGACAACCAGATTAAGTGAATTAGCCAGGTCTTCCGTTTCGTCAGAGAAAAGTGCTTTTGGCAAGCGCACCTTGCGGCTCAGATCACCATCCCCCAGACGCTCGGCAGCTGTTGTTAGAATTCGGATCTTCGCCGTAAAATTCCGGGAAAACAGCCAGCCAAAAATCAACCCCACCAGCAAGGCACCGACAATGGTTATCCATTGGTAGGTCCACTCTGGCAAATCCATCTTCGGAACCAGCAGATTAAGCAGCACCACCGAAGCGACTACAACAATAAATCCAATGACAAATTTATAGCTGATTTCAACCCGCATTTTCATTTCTCCTTATGGTGACATCCCCCTGCCACCTGCTTGGTTCTATCCAATGCCGTTAAGGCAAATCTACTCTTCTGGTGTTCAGAATGGAAACGTGCAATTTTTCGCAAGGTCCAGGTAATCAAGTATTTGAGCGAAAAAAATAGTCCTTTACACTGCTCAATCAAATGCGCTGCATGCCGCAGAGGTTGGTGAAAGGGCCGTTTCCGGATGAAAATTAACTGTCTATCCTCTTATAGATCCGCTCTGCCGGGTCAACACACTGAAACAGACTGCGGCAATCGGGTGCCATGGTCTCGGCACGACCCAGCATCAGGTATCCCCCCGGCACCAATGTGGCCGCCAGAGTCTCCAGCACCTGTTGTTGCAGATCCCGGGAAAAATAGATCAGCAGGTTACGGCACAGGATCAGATCGGCGCGATAAAAAGGTTGCTCAGCAACAATATCATGGCGATAAAACTGTACTGCCTGGCGTAATTCGCTACCAACCTGATAGTCATCATGCTGACTGATAAAATAACGGCCCAGCTGCTCTGGGCTGACATTGTGCAGCTGGTCAACGCTATATATCCCGCGCCTGGCTTTTCTGATCGCATCAGAGCTGATATCGGTTCCGATGATAGCGATCTGGTCACTTTTCTCAACGAACTTGCGGCTTACTAACGCCAGGGAGTAAACCTCTTCACCACGAGCACAACCGACACTCCAAAAACGTAACTTGGCACCATCATGTCGCGCACCAGCGGCCAGAGACGGAATAATCGTTTTGGACAGAGCCCGAAATGCACTGGGATTTCTGAAAAACGTAGAAACATGAATACTCAGCGCCAGCAACAACTGCTGCTGTTCTGCCTTATCATCTGCCAAATGCTGCAGATAAGCGCACCCATCCGGCAGTCCCACAGCCCGCATCCGGGCTGCCATGCGGCGCTTAATGGCATTCACCTTATAACCTTCAAGCTGAAACTGCTGCTGCTCTTTCAGGATTCGGGCAATGCCCTGATATACTTCATCGTCAACCGCCGCACCGGTAAAGGGCTGACGCTCGGCCAAGACATCTCTGGTGCCAGTTTCTGTGGTCAGAGAGGGACATGTTTCTGGCATATCAGCCAAAATGATCAAACCCCTTGAGCAGATACGGGAACTTATTTCCAACCTCGTCAAAAACCCTGAGCCCAGGAGTCTGGCTGATGACTCCAATGCGGGTAATATAAGGATAAAAATCCTGGTGCCGATCAAGATCCTTCAGTGGCGAAGTAAAGATCAATTCATAATCTTCGCCGCCACCCAGAGCCAGCTCCATCAGGCTGCTATCGCGCTTTAACTCAGCCTGAAATGGCTCAGAAAGAGGAACCAGAGCCAGCTCGATATCGGCTCCGACCCCTGAGTCTTCCAGAATATGGTTAAGATCAGCCAGTAAACCGTCAGACACATCAAGCATCGCGGTTGCCCAGCCTGCCCGCGCCAGCGTCTCTGCCAGACGGACCCGGGGCTCAGGCGTATGAAAACGACTGGCAAAGTGTTCTGATGGAAACTCCCCCTTTAACAATGTCTTCAACGCCATGGCGCTGTCACCAAGGGTTCCGGAAACATAGATAGCATCTCCGTAACTCGCTCCGTTGCGGTAGATCGCTTCACCAGAGGCAACTGAACCCTGGACCGTCACCGAAATCATTAACGGTCCAGGAGAACCGCAGCTATCGCCACCAGCCAGTACCGCCCCATGCAGCTCGGCTTCAGCAATAAAACCCGAGATAAAGTCTTTGAGATCACTGTCTTCAATATCACTGGGCCGGCCAAGCCCGAGGAATAGTGACTGAGGAGTCCCTCCCATTGCAGCAATATCGCTGATATTGACCGCTGCCGATTTGCGGCCAAGATTGTAAAAACTGGTCCATTCCCGTTTAAAATGAATCCCTTCGATGAGCAGATCGGAGCTGGTCAGCAGGTCTCTACCGGCAACCTGCGGCTGCACGGCACAATCATCACCAATGCCAAGGGTCAGATGAGCACCTTTTCCCGCCGTCTGATCGATCCACCGGATCAGGTCGAATTCACCCAGTTTTTTATGTTTTTGTTCAGACATTTTTATTTTACCAATTATTAATTTTTAATATGTGATTATTATTTTTCTTCCACTTTTTGTCAAGAAAACCCCGTCTGATTAAAAAAAAGCCGGGCTCAAAGCCCGGCTTGATAAACAATTATATTTTAAAAGGATTTCTAGACTGCCGGCCCTGCCGTAGTGAAATCAAAGTCTGCATTGTCGAGAACATATTTCTTAAAGTTACTAATAAACATATCCGCCAGTTTACGCGCTGTCGCATCAAATTCATCCTGGTCACTCCAGGCCAAACGGGGATTCAACAAGTGTGCATCAACGCCGGGCAGGCTTTTAGGGATATTCAAACCAAAGAAGCGGGTCTGCTCAAACTCGACAGCATGAATACTGCCATCCAGAATCGCATTGATACAGGCACGGGTTGCCTTGATACTCATCCGCTTGCCGACTCCATAGCCACCACCGGCCCAGCCGGTATTTACCAGGAAGGCATTAACCTGGTACTTTTCCATCTTTTCCCCAAGCAACTTGGCATACTCGGTGGGATGCAAAGGCAGAAAAGCTTCGCCAAAACAGGCTGAAAAAGTTGCCTGGGGCTCGGTAACCCCTCGTTCGGTGCCAGCGACTTTGGCCGTGTACCCTGACAGAAAGTAATACATAGCCTGTTCTTTGGAAAGCTTGGAAACCGGTGGCAACACTCCAAAGGCGTCACAGGTCAGAAAAATAATATTCTTGGGATGTCCCGCTTTAAGAGTCGGCTCATGATTGTCGATATGGTGAATCGGATAGGAAACACGGGTGTTTTCCGTTTTGCTGTTATCCGTGTAGTCAACGATACCATCCTCGTTATACACAACATTTTCGAGCAGCGCATCACGTCGGATGGCATTGAAAATTTCCGGCTCACTTTCAGGCGACAGATCGATACACTTTGCGTAACAGCCACCCTCGAAATTAAAAATACCATCTTCGTCCCAGCCATGTTCATCGTCACCAATCAACTTGCGCGCCGCATCAGTGGACAGGGTCGTTTTACCAGTACCGGACAGGCCGAAGAACAGGCAGACATCGCCGTCCTTGCCGACATTGGCACTGCAGTGCATCGACAGGATGTTCTCCAGGGGCAGCCAGTAATTCATCATGGTAAAGATGCCTTTTTTCATCTCACCGCCATACCAGGTACCGCCGATTATGGCCACGTTACGCTCAATATTAAAGATAACGAAAACCTCTGAATTCAGCCCCATCTCCTGCCATTTCGGGTTGGTGAGGCCAGCGGCATTGTAAACCGTAAAACTCGGCGCGAAGCCATTAAGCTCACTGGCTTCAGGTCGAATGAACATGTTCTTGACAAAATGTGACTGCCAGGCGATTTCGGTAATAAAGCGAACCTCCTTGCGGGTCAGAGGATTTGAACCGCAATAGCCATCGGTGACATATATATCCTTGCCGGACAGATAGTTAATAACCTCAGCGTAGAGTTCGTCAAAAATTTCGTTGGAAACAGGCTGGTTGATTTTTCCCCAGGCAATCTGCTCAGCCGATGGAGCCTGTTTGACAAAATATTTATCCTTAGGTGAGCGCCCTGTGAACTTGCCGGTGTCGACGATCATCGTTCCGCTATAAGACAGCGCTCCCTCTTTGTTTTTCGTTTCATGATCAAACAACTCATCATAACTCAAATTATGATAAACCCGACCAACGGCATTCAACCCCAGTGTCTCTGCGTTCAAATCACTCATGTCTTTCTCCCCGTAAGTAGCCCTAAAACACAATCAAAATAACTTGGTAAATAACCTTGCCTTTACTGATTTATCAGCAATTTTTCTCCGTAAGTGGAGATTTATAGCTTAATCCTAAATTTGAGACAACAGGTAAATCCTTGTATTTACGAGATAATTTATTATACAAACTGGAAAATAAATATGATGACTAAGGATTTACCCTCTTTTTTAAAACATGTTATCCTAAAAAAACAACCGTCAACAATGAGTAAAGGTATTGCTTATGAGAGTTTTTGTTACCGGCGGCAGTGGTTTCGTGGGCCGAGAACTCATCAGACAACTGCTGGCTAAAGGGTATCATGTAAGAGCATTAGCCAGGTCTTCCGACCGATTTAAAGACTTTCCGCAAATCGAAACCGTCATCGGCGATACAACCATGCCGAAAACCCTCAAAAATAAAATGACTGATTGTGACGCAGTCATTCACCTGGTTGGAATTATTCGCGAGATACCAGCCAAAGGTGTTACCTTTGAGCATCTCCATACACAATCGACGGCTCATGTTATCACCGCCGCCGGGGAACAGGGGATAAAGCGCTATCTGCAGATGAGCGCCAACGGCACCATCGTAAATGCTACCACGAAATATCACAAAACCAAGTGGCAGTCAGAAGAAAAGGTAAGAAATTCCGGACTGGATTGGACAATCTTTAGGCCATCACTGATCTTTGGCCCTGATGACGCCTTTATCAACATGTTGGCCAGGATGATCAACATTCTGCCGGTCATTCCGGTTTTTGGTGACGGCCGTTACGCCCTTCAACCTGTTCATGTCCGCGATGTAGCCGCCAGCTTTGTTGCCTCCTTAGATCGGGACGACACCATAGGACAGACATATCATTGTTGTGGACCGGAAACATTCAGCTACAATGAACTGCTGGATGTTATCGGCACAGCCCTCGGCAAGAGATCGTCCGTCTGCAAATTGCACCAGCCATTATGGCTGGTAAAACCTCTGATTTCAGCCTTTGAGTCATTTTCCCTATTTCCGATCACCAGTGATCAGTTGCAGATGCTACTCGAAGGGAACATTTGCACTGATAAGAAGTGGTCCAAATGCTTTGATGCTGAAATGATCCCGCTGACCACAGCAATCAAGGAGTATTTAAAATAGCAAATTCATATGGCGAAATCCCGGCGGTAAATAAAAAACCTTCATACCGAAAGGCAGGAAGGTTTAAGCAATACCAAATCAAAAATTACAGATCGATATTATGCCGCGAACGATGCCCCTTGTCTTCCCCGCCGTTGGTGCGTGAGATGCTTTCGAGCAGAACCTTCCCTCCGATTGCTGCGGTTTTTTTAACCAGCTCTTCCGCAGCCCGTCCATCACGTTGACGAAATGCTTCGAGCAATTTGTCATGCTCATCAACAGAAATGTCCATCCGCCCCTCTACTGACAATGAAGCCATCCGTAACCGGTTAAATTTCATCCCGAGTTGCTGGATCAGGTCGTACAACTTACTGTTATTAGCAGCCTTGATGAAAGTTTCGTGAAATTCATTATGAACGCGGAAAAAATTCTTCACATCCCCTTCTGTTGCCAGTTGACGCAAACGTTCATTGGTAGCTTCGAGCTTTTCAATTTCCTTATCGGTCAGTTTGGCACTCGCCAGCTCAGCAGCGTACCCTTCCAAAATACTTTTTATCGCGTAGAATTCTTCGACGTCACGTTCTGATAAAGCGGCGACAACGGCTCCCTTACGCGGAATGACCGTCAAATACCCTTCCGATTCCAACTGGCGAAAGGCTTCACGAATCGGCGTGCGACTGATACCAAACCGTTCTGCGAGTTCAGGCTCAGCTACTTTTTCACCGGGCTTCAGATTACCCTTCAGAATAGCTTCCCGAATTGTTTCGAGAATTTTTTCACGTAAGGTTTGATGTCGTTCTATTTGTTTAGTCTTCAAATTCAATCTCCTGTAGACAATTTAGTAAATTGTATACAGTATACATATAGTGTCAATTGTTTTTTTCTCCTACAATGCATTAGATCTTCGCTATTTATTGTAATTTTGCTATTCGCCGACTATCATCAATAAAACCGGAGGAGAAACAGCGGATAGATTCTATATAAATGGTCTGCGTTCCTTACGCCACATGTAAAAATGTTCTCCCGAACTTGATAGGGCTCTTATCCATTTGTGACATAATAACGCTATGCTATCGAAACTTTTCATCCATGTTCCGCTTCAGCAACTGGGGCGCAGATTGCCTCTGCTGATTGCTCAAAGGTTACAACCGGAAATCGCCTGTCATGAAGTGAATCTTGATAGCCTTGATCTGACCGAGCTCAGCGACTATGCCGACGAACTGCACCGTCACGGTCTCGCGACAACTTTGCACGCACCCTTTTCAGGCTTCAGCTGTGGCAACAGCCGCCGTAATATTAATGATCAGTCCCGGCGTATCGTTGACCGGGCACTGGAACTCGCCCAGCTGATGCATTCGTGCCGGATTGTCTTTCATCCGGGCCTTCCTTATGGCAGCACTAAAAAACACCAACAACAGTGGCTCGACCTTTCCATCCCTTTCTGGCAAAACTATCTCAGCCAGGCGAAGCAACAACAGACAATTCTCTGTCTTGAGAATATCTGGGAAACTAGATTTGACTATCAGCTCTCCTTGTTACAGGAAATAAATTCCACTTGGTTTGGTCATGTCTTTGATATCGGCCATTATCATCTTTTTTGTGAGCAGCCTCTTTCAGAATGGCTTGCCCATATTGGCCCCTATATCAGACATCTGCATATTCATGATAATCATGGCAACAGTGACGATCACTTGGTTCTTGGTGATGGCAACGCACCGCTTACGGAGCTTTACCTGTGGCTTACAAAACAGACTGATATTCCAACGGTAACCCTTGAAAATCGTCACCTTGAGCAATCCTTGTTGTCACTGGAACACCTGAGAGCATATCAGCCCGACTTGTTGACCAGGCTTACCGCCTGAAGCCTGCATAAAAAAGCCTGGCACCAAAAAGATGTCAGGCTTGTCTGTTCAAGTCTTATCAAATTCCCGTCAGGTCGGGTTACCGATTCGGTGCTGGCTATCCTGATACAGGTGAATTCCGATGTACCCCAGTTCAAAGAGATAAAGACTCAAACACACCCCCGTCAACAGGGTGAACAGGACTGAGCATTCTCCCGCACAAGCACCAAACACTATAAAACCACAGCGATATCCCAGCTGCTTCCACGTTAATTGCGGCTTCTGACCCGCACTGAAGGCTGCCCCGGTCAACGTGATGACAGAAAATACATAGAGGGTAAAAATAACCCCGATATGCAGGGCCTGCGGCGGTCGGCCGAGAATCACTTTCCAGGGCTCTGGAGCCGCCACCAGCGGATGCCAGTTTATCAGAGCATCGACAACCAGGCATACCAGCAAAAATATAGCGACTTCAACCAGTTTGCAGGTCCAGATTTTATTCAACTTATTATTGGGATGATCGATTTGTTTGATCATTATCGCCACTCCTTGCCTCTGCTGTTACTAACCTAATGCACCAGATGCTTTTTTTCATGCAAAGGCGTCTGCTTGATATCCTTGCCTGGATGCGGCTGTGCCTGTGCTGGCGAAATACCCACTTCTTCGTCTTCCCAACCAGTCCACATGGCCTTAATATGTTCCATGGGAGTATGACCCATGGTTGCCAGGTAAATATGGGTCGGTAAAAATGCCACCAGGCAGCACGCAAGAATAAAATGCAACCCGATCAGGAACCTGAGACCACCGATCATAATAATCAGACCGCGTAACGGTTCCACATTGGTCAACAAGATACCGGACAAGCTGACCAACGGAACCAGAACAAACATAATTGCCAGGTAGGCTGATTTCTGGAGCGGATTGAACTTGTTTTTCGGCGTCGGATGATGAGGATTTTCCCACCCCAGAAAATAGGTTAGAAAATAAAACTTCGCCTGCCGCACGATACCGCTCTTCAGATCTTCCAGCTTCGGAACATAAACATCCGCCATAGAACGGGCAACAAACAGATAATAGAAAAACCACAGCGTAAAGGAGAGCGCAACAACATAGCCTGCGGTGTGATGCAGATAGACTGCGGCGCTGTAATTGCCCAGCCAGTCAATATATTCCGGATAACGGATCTGTGCCCCTGAAACAGTCAGAGTGATGATACCCAAAGCATTCAGCCAGTGCCAGATACGTACTGGCGTCGGTTGCAGATAGATACGTTGTTTTTCCTTCATGGCTCATCCTTTTCATGGCGACGGTTCTTACGGGTCAGAAAACGTAAAGTTCCGTGGCCAACCGGCATAATAAAACCGCTGCAGATAATGATCAGGCCAAGAATATCGAGGGACGCACTTCTGGTAATACCTGTTATGTATAAATCACGATTGCCGTATAAGGCCTCGAGGATGGCCTCACGCGCAACCGGGATAAGCTGTTCATTGCCAGCGTCTGTCGGTAGAATCAGGTAACCTGATTGAACTGTTTTACGCCCGGAGGCATGACAGAAGGTGCAATCATAGCGATTATCTAAGGTCATCAGGTTATGGGAAACGTGGGCCGGGACCAGTGTTGCGTGCAACCGTAAATCGCTGTGCTCCGAGCTGTTCCTAAAGCGCTTGAGTTCTGCTATGGAAATCAGCTGATCGCCGTTCACATCGATCAACTGCTGACCATGTTCCTGGTCAGCCATCCCCGTCAGTTCTTCATTGCTGACTGGCCTATACTTTTTGATCAGCCCCTGAATCTGTTGCCTTTCGATGGTCAGGACAATCTCATATCCGGGGGCCGTCATATGGCAGGTCACACATGGCAGAGAGTTTAAGTGCAGAGGCGTCTGGGGTAACCATGCTTCATGGTAGGTGGTTATCTCCTGCTCCTGGTGACAGGCAAGACATGTCTGGTTCATGGTTTGCGCAGTCTGGCTGCGAAAGGCAACGACACCATGAGGATCATGACAATCCTGGCAGGCTGCATTGGTCAGGTGCGGGCTTTTCTGGTAGACCTCGGCTATCTCTTCATGACAGGACTCGCAACGGATAGCAGTCCCTGAGACATCCTGCCCGGGATGATCTTCCGTGATTGTCTCATGGCAGGTTTGACAACCCAGTTCGCTGTGCGCAGTCCGGTTAAACTGCTCGCTGACAACCAAAGATTGCTTCCCGACCATGTCCCTGTCAGCGTGACAGTCAAGACATTCATCTGCAGCTTCTGCTGCACAACTGAACAGACCACTACAGGTCAGAATGATGATCGCCATTAGCAACGGATATTTGTTCTTCGTATATGTCATGATTTACCTCATCACCACGGCAGTCAGAAGATGTCAATGGGCTGGCTTTCAGAATAATTAGTGTTCCAGCCTGTAACTTACCACTTGCTAAACGAATGCGATGCTCGTATCAGGTTGTGCCGCTCGCCATCAGCGGTGTTTAACCGGGACCGTTTTCGCTTCCTGCCGTTTACCGAAAATTCCTTTGATCAGAGCAAAAAACATGGCTATGACAGGCAGTAGCTGCAGCAAAATAATCAGGCCGCAAACTCCTAGAAACAGATAAACGAGGAGCATGCTTCCGCCGCTTTCCCGTTTTGCTGTTTCAGCTGCCAAGCTGGTTATCGGCAGCGATAAGACCACACAACACCCGTATTGAAATAGATTTTTCATGGCTCATCCTCTCTATGATTTGATGTCGCTGTTCTCCTGCTTCACACTGGCTGAAAGCCGTCAACCGCGCATTCAACCACCGTCCGTAATTCTTCATTATCTTCCTGGTTGTGAGGCTTTAACGCGTGATAGAAGATACCGTCTTCCCGGATGCGCTTTAGAGTGGCCAGTGAACTGTCATCCGAAATCAGGATAATCTTCAGGTTTCTGTTACATTTGCGCATCAACCCAATGACATCGATGGAAGAAATCTTCTCCTCAAAGGAGTCGCCAAGAATTACAATCGGTTCCTGTTTTTGCACAATCTTTGCGATGGCATAAGCTGCCGATCCAGTTGCATCCACCTCAAAGTGTGAATGTTTAAAAAAGTCCGCCAACTCTTTGCGGGCCTTGACATCACGATCCGCTATTAGAATTTTTCGCGCTTTCATCGCTTCCCCCGCTACCGGCTATTGGTTTTTTCCTCCAGTCCTGGCTTGACCATGTTTTTTAGCAGACTGCTGCAGTGCAATAGTGCTGGCATGGCCTGAAATCCCAGGATAAAGCCGAAAAACAGAATGAACATTTTTGTTAATGGACTCACCGCGACCCCCCATCCATGACTCAGCGTCGCAAGAGTAACAGCAAGGGCAATACAGATAATGAGTGCATAGATGAGTTTTGCCTTCATAACAATTGTCTCCTCTTGTTTGCGAACTGATCTTCTATAAAGCAACCCACATACCAAATTGTTTAATTTTTTATCAAAACTCTTCAAACTACTGAATTAACCCAATATTCATTTTAGATTATGCTTATATCCTGTCTTTCAATAGGTCCGGTCTTTATCTTTTTTCCTGTTCTTCAGGAATTTTCCTGCCTTGCAAGAATTTCAACCGTCCTTCCCAGCTAAAGTCCTCGCTTGGCTTGGGCTGCTTTAAGGCTTGTCTCTATTCTGATTTTTATCGGGAGATCTTTGCTGAACAGTGTCGGTTTATCCCCTGCTACATAAATGGATTGTTCCAGAGTATTGATCAATTCCCTGATATTTCCAGGCCAGTCATACAATTTCAACGCCGTCAGGTATTCAGGGCTCATTGCTTTTGGTTGCTTCGTATTTTTAATGCATAGCCGGGGAAGGTAGTAGGCCGCGAATTCGGGGATATCTGTGGAGCGATCCTTTAACGCCGGCAAAGTAATATAACATTGGCTCAGAAGGTCTTTAAGAGCTGGATTCAAACCGCCTTCAGAGACCAGCATATCAAGATCCACCCGACTGCTGGTAATCAGGCGACAACTGCGATTCGAGGCGGATCCTGATATTTCCTGCCGCAAGATACTCTGTGCCTTCCTATCGAGATCTTCAAGATTGCTGATATACAGAGTTCCATGGTCCGCCTGGCGGATATGTCTGTTGATTTCCTCCAAATTTACCAGCAACTGCGCTGGTACCCGGATAAAAGGTTTCCCCTTACGCTTGCCGCTGTTATGGATATATGTTGCGAGGAAGTTTTTCCCTACGCCCGTCTCCCCATGAACAACAACATTCTCATCTCTATCGGCCATTCGCTGGGCAATATCAGCAATAGTCCTGATCCTGGCGCAACGACCAATCAGGTGCATCTGCTCCTCTGCTGCTGGCAGCGGATACTTTTTCCAGATGTGCAGGCCCCGGTCATCCACCGTCCACCCTATCTCTTCGGCTTTCATCCCCGGAATACTGCATCTGATTTCCAGATTTTTTAACCAGTTGATCACGCCATCAAGGTGCTGCTGCTTAATTATGAGCTGTTCAAGTAATCCTTCCAGGCTGTTTTTGGTGATATTACTCATGTCAGTCCATATCTCCCTGTGGTTACTGTACATTGTTATCTCACCCTGGAATTAGCATGTGCTATGCCAATCATTGCCATAGTAAATTCAGCTACTTAGAAACTAGTATTTAGCAGAAAAAATGATAAATCCTGTTTTTTACTGTGGAACAGGAATGTGAAGGAAGGGTCAGTGTGTCTTGCGGGAAATCTGGTATTTTTTTAACAACGCGTACAGACGCGACTGCGACAACCCAGAAATCTTGCATGCCTGGCTGATATTGTTACGCGTCACATCCAGCAGCTGCATTAGGTACAGCTGTTCTGCCTGGGCAACAGCCATGTCGCGAAAATCCTGCAGGGGGGGTAAATCTCCACCATCTGCTGGAATAGCAAAATGTACTGGACTGCTGGCATTCTGTTGTTCCAGCTGACTGCGCCGCACCTGGGCGCGGATATGATTCGGCAGATGCTTTGGGTACAAAGTCGTATCCTGACTGGCCATGGCAATAATCCGCTCAAGGGTATTGACCAACTCCCTGATATTTCCAGGCCAGGGGTAAAGACTTAACACCTCTAGAAAATCTGGGGAAAAATCCTTTTTTGCCAACTTATACCTGTCACAAAAATGATCAACATAGTGCCTGGTGAGGGCAATGATATCATCTTTGCGTTCGCGTAAAGGTGGCAGTTCAATTACGATCGATTTAATCCGGTAGAGAAGATCACTGCGAAATAGCTCATCCTGTACCATAGCATCGAGATCACGATTGGTCGCGGCAATCAGCCGAAACTCACTGCTATATTCACGGTGACTTCCTAATGGCCTGAAACGATGCTCCTGCAGAACCCGTAAAAATGCCTTTTGTAACGTCAGGGGCAGTTCACCTATTTCATCAAGAAACAGGGTTCCTTTATTAGCCTGCAGAATCAACCCCTGCCTGGCGTGATCGGCTCCGGTAAAGGTTCCTTTTTCATGACCAAACAGCAGGCTTTCCACCAGAGTTTCCGGTAAAGAAGTACAATCGACCACAACAAACGGCTCGTGTCGGCGGCGACTATTATTATGTATAGCGCGTGCAAATATTTCTTTTCCAGTTCCCGTTTCGCCATGGATAAATACCGTGGCATCGCTATCGGCTGATTGGGCAACCAGATTGAGGCACTCATTGAGCCTGACACTGTTGCCGATAATTTCGTCCCGCTCTAAAGGAGTCTTTTTAACATTCTTTTCGACCTCACGTTTTTCCTGTCGATATTGCAATGCTCGCTGCAGGGATAGGGATATTTCCTTGATTGAAAAACCTTTTTCAATGTAATCCCAGGCGCCACTCTTGATCGCTAGTTCGGCTCCGTTCGGATCACCATAACCGGTCATGATGATCACTTCCGGATGCGACGGACAGTTTTCAAACTTTTCCAGCAATTCTATGCCGTTGCCATCCGGCATTTTGACATCGAGAAAAATGATATCAAAATCTTGTTGCTGAGCCGCAAGCAAGGCATTTTGGAGAGTCATTGCCGCGCTGACTTTGTGTCCTTTACGCTCTACCAAGGTACTTAGCGTCGAACACATCATCTCATCATCATCGACGATCAGAATAGCTGCCATACCTGCTCCGCTGTGTGAATTATCTGTTCATCGCTACCAGCAAGAAACTGTTATTGATCAGTTTTTCCAGCCATCACGTCCTGAATCACTTTTTGTAATTCATTTTTTTCCACCGGTTTTATCAGTACCTTATCGATTCCTATTTCATTGATGCTTTGCTGACTGAGGGTGGGATCAGATTCCGCTGTACCAGTGCACAATATGACAGGTAGATCCGGCCGTTTTTTATGGACCTGCATGACGAGAGCAGCCCCGGTCATTTGAGGCATCGTCTGGTCGGTGATCATCAGATCAAATCGTTGCTTTTCATCCTGGACTAATTTCAACGCCGTGCTTGGAGAGTTCGCAACCATGACAAAATGGCCCGCTCGTTCCAGAATCTGCTTCATTCCCGTGCAATAATCTGCTTCATCATCAACAAACAGGATCGAGCCTTGCCATGGTTTGTCAGTTTCAGACCGTTTGACGGGCGGATCTGCATTCCGATGGATAATCTGGGGCAAATATATAACAAAAGTCGTTCCGACATTTTCAATACTGTTAACACTGATATGACCACCATGATTTTTAATAATACCATGAGCTATTGCCAAGCCGAGGCCTGTCCCTTTGCCTTGTCCCTTGGTGGTAAAAAACGGGTCGAATATGCGTTCGAGAACATCCCGTGACATGCCTTGTCCACTATCAGCAATGATCAGCTTCAGGTAATTTCCATATTCAAGACCAGGAAAACGGCCCTGATCTATACTAGAAATGACTGCATCTTCAAGGCTGATGTCTAGAATACCACCGCGAAAACGCATTGCATCGTCGGCATTGGTACACAAATTCATGATGACCTGATGAATCTGGGTTGGATCTGCTTCTATCCAGCTATTCTCTGCCGAAAAGGACTGCCTGATTTCAACCGTTGCCGGCAACATGGGGCGCAGCATACTTGTGCATTCCCTGATGATGTCAGCTAAATTCACTGCACTCTTGGGTTGTTCACTTTTGCGGCTAAATGATAGAAACTGTTTGATCAGATGTTTTCCGCGTAGTCCTGCCTTATGAACCAGTTCCAAAGATTTCCTGCTTATGTCATCCTCACTTAAATCCTCCAGGCACATTTCGACATTCGTCAGAACAATAGCGAGAATATTGTTGAAATCATGTGCTATACCGCTAGATAAGGTGGCCAATGCTTCCATCTTCTGCGCCTGACGCAACTGACGTTCCAGATCAACTTCATGTGTCACATCCCGGATCATGGCGACATAACGGACAACATGGCCATCTTCAGCAAAAATCGGCGCAATTCTGGCGTCTATATCATAAAATTTACCATCGCGGTTTTTATTGACGAAATGGCCCACTACGGCTTTATTATTTTTAAAAACCTGTAAAAGCGCCAGATAGAATTCCTGGTTGCGTTGCGCACATTCAAATTCATGAATCTGGAAACCGACTCCTTCTTCTGCCGGTACCCCGCATAGCTCGGTAAACCTCGGATTGATGTACTGGATAATCCCCTTGTCATTAAAGGTAATAATCCCGTCCGAAGCTTGATCCATCACCGTCGCCAGCATCAATCTTTCCGCTACTTCCCTGGCACGCGCGACCTTGGTTCTTAGTGCGATTAAGCCATAAGCGAGATCGTCTGCCAATTCCACCAACAGTTCTGTTTCCTCATAATCAAAAGCATTTTTTTTCTCATCGTAAATGACCAGGGCAGCAAACGGTTCATCATTATCTTTCAGAGGTACTGCAATGCAGGAATTAAACCCGGCTTTGGCTACTGCCTTGCGCCAGGGCTCATACGGTAATTCACTGATCAGGTTTTGAAATATGGTTATCTCATTTTTCCTGATACAGATACCTGCAGGGCCCTGTCCCAAGGTGTTTTCGGCCCAACTCACCTGTAGATGATCGAAAAATTCGCCGCTTTCGCCCCAATTAGCAGCAGGTACCACCTTTTTTTCCACATCGTTGCACCTGAGCCCTACCCATGCCATTCGATGTTCCCCCACCTCTACACAAATCCGACAAATTCCGGTCATCAGCTGTTGCTCATTATCGGTTCTGGTCAGCGCTTTAGTACATTCACTAAAACTTTTTAATGATCGGTTTATTTTGCGCAAAGACGCTTCAGATTCAGTGCTGACAACATCCCAGTAGCGCAATAAGGCATACAGTAATCCACTTGTGAAAATGATAAAAAACCAGTGAGTTGGCCCTGCTTCGCTGTTGGCAAGTTCTGTTTTATTTAAAAGAATGGCAAAGACTTGATGGGAAAAGAGTGTCCAGATCGAACTCAGGATAAAATATATCAGAGCGACCATAAAACTCGAATAGCGGATGGATCTGCATTTATAGGCCATAGGCTTATTCCATCACAGAAAATTTAATGGGTCTGCTACGCTACTAATAATTAAAGTTTTTTTTCCAGATATGTCAACCTCTCAGCAAATTATCCATAAAAAAAGCCCTCTCTAAGGAGGGCTTTGCATTCAAATAATTCTTATTATCTGTTTACTGATTGCGACTGGCAACCTGAATACGGATTAAAGCACGCTGTAGCGCTGCCTCCATAATGGCATGCTGTTTATCGTCAGCAGCCATTTTTTTCAGGGCATCTTCAGCGCGGCCTAAAGCAGCCTTGGCTCGATTCAGATCAATCTCATCAGCTTTCTCAGCCGTATCAACCAACACAGTGACTGTTTCCTCTTCAACCTCAAGATAACCCCAGTTCACCGCAACGTGATAAGATTGATTTCCCTTTTTATACGTCAGCTCGCCAACCTTTAAGGTTGTCAGAAGTGGGGTGTGCCCTGGCAAAATTCCCAGCTCGCCAATTAGCCCCGGAGCAGTCAGTTCATCGACCTCTTCTGAAAGAACCTTTTTATAAGGTGTCACCATTTCCAGTTTTAATTTTTCTGCCATCGGGACACAGTCCTTTTATCGTGGTTAGGCAGCTATAATCAGACTGCCATGCTCTTCGCTTTTTCCATCGCCTCTTCAATGGTCCCTACCATGTAGAACGCCTGCTCTGGTAAGGCATCATGCTTACCATCAACAATCTCACGGAAACCTTTAATGGTATCTTTGAGCTCTACATACTTACCTGGTGAACCGGTAAAGGCCTCAGCAACATGGAAAGGCTGTGAAAGGAAACGCTGGATTTTACGTGCCCGGGCAACAACGAGTTTGTCGTCCTCAGACAATTCATCCATACCAAGAATAGCAATAATATCCTGTAGATCCTTATACCGTTGCAGAATGTATTGTACATCCCGAGCAACCTGATAATGCTCTTCACCAATAACCTGTGGATCAAGGATCCGGCTGGTGGAATCAAGGGGGTCAACGGCCGGGTAAATACCCAACTCTGCGATCTGGCGCGATAGAACTGTAGTTGCGTCAAGGTGAGCAAATGCCGTAGCTGGAGCCGGGTCAGTCAAGTCGTCGGCAGGCACATAAATCGCTTGAACCGAAGTGATAGAACCTTTATCCGTTGTAGTAATACGTTCTTGCAGTTCACCCATTTCGGTAGACAGGGTCGGTTGGTAACCAACGGCTGATGGAATCCGACCTAACAGAGCGGAAACTTCAGAGCCTGCCTGGGTAAAACGGAAGATATTATCAACGAACAACAATACATCCTGTCCTTCTTCATCACGGAAATATTCGGCAACAGTCAAGGCCGACAAAGCAACACGGGCACGAGCACCTGGTGGCTCATTCATCTGACCATAGATCAAGGCGGCTTTGTCAAGAACGCCTGATTCCTTCATTTCTTCCCACAAATCATTTCCTTCGCGGGTCCGTTCCCCAACTCCGGCAAAAACCGAGAAACCGCCATGCTGTTGAGCAACATTGTTGATCAGTTCCATAATCAGAACGGTCTTGCCAACACCTGCACCGCCAAATAAGCCGATCTTACCACCGCGTGAGTAGGGAGCAAGCAGATCAACAACCTTGATTCCGGTCTCAAAGGATTCTACTTTAGTCGACTGATTTAAAAATTCCGGAGCCGGGCGGTGAATACCCCAAGCTTTCTCTGCATCAACCGGACCCGCTTCGTCAACCGGCTCACCGACAACGTTAAGAATACGGCCGAGAGTTTTGTGACCTACCGGCATCAAGATCTGATCACCGGTATCCAGAACTTCCTGTCCACGTACCAAGCCATCGGTAGAATCCATTGCAATGGTTCTTACTGTATTCTCACCCAAATGCTGGGCTACTTCGCAGACGAGATTCCACTCTCCATCCCCTAGCGCCGGGTTGGTCATTTTTACAGCATAATAAACCTCCGGCAGCTTGCCGGGCTCGAACTCGACGTCAACAACAGGACCGATAACCTGTGTGATCTTTCCTTTATTCATAACGAAACCTCTCCTTCTTATTCCTGAAGAATAAGACTTAAATCTGACTATATATATTATCTCGCTATTATTTGATCGATTCGGCGCCTGAGATTATTTCCATAAGCTCAGTCGTAATTGCTGCCTGACGTGCTCTATTGTATTGCAGCGTCAATTTGCCTATCATTTCAGATGCATTACGGCTGGCACTGTCCATCGCCGACATTCTTGCTCCCTGCTCAGAAGCGTTAGACTCCAATAAGCCACGGAACAGCTGAACCTCAACCATTTTCGGTAGTAACTGAGCAAGTACTTCGCCACGATTCGGCTCATAAATGTAGTCAATTCCCGATTCTTCCTGAGTTCCTTCAGCCGGTTGGATAGGAAGCACTTGTTCCAGAGTGACATTTTGGACAATTGCACTCTGAAATGCATTATAGAGCAGAAACACCGCATCGTACTTTTCATCGGTATACTGCTCGATGACCTCTTCCGCAATCAGCTGAGCTGTTTTATAAGTGGCATCCGTCGTAATGTTTTCATAAACTTTGACGATTTTTTCACCTACGCGGTTTTTAAGGAAATCTCGTCCTTTACGACCGATGATCATCAGATCAAGTGCTTCGTAACCGTAATCGTTATGCCTGACAAAGCGTTCCGCTTCTTTTGAGACGTTGGCATTAAATCCGCCACATAAGCCACGATCTGCCGTCATCAGTATAACCAGGGCTCGCTGCTTTCCGCGATGATTCAAGAGGGGATGAGCATCAGCTTCTTCCCTTGCGGCAAGATTAGACATAACATCATGCAGTTTCTCTGCATATGGCCGGGCAGAAACCGCTGCTTCTTGAGCCCGACGCAACTTGGCGGCGGCGACCATTTTCATCGCCTTAGTGATCTGCTGGGTATTCTTTACCGAACCGATCCGTTTTTTAATGTCTTTCAGACTGGCCATCTGTTCAACCTTTTAGATATCAGGCTACGAACTGCGCTTTAAATTCATCCAGGGCTGCTTTGATCCGGCCTTCCAAGTCTTTATCAATTACATTTTTATCGGCCAGTTCTTTAATCAGGGCACTGTGACGGCTTTCCATAAATGCCAGCATTTCTTTTTCATAACGCTGTACGGCGGTAGTCGGATAAGCATCAACATAACCGTTGGTCGCGGCAAAAATCGACAGGACCTGAATTGCAACCGGCATCGGCTGGTACTGTCCCTGCTTCAGAATCTCTACCAGACGTGCACCACGATTAAGCTGAGCCTGTGTCGCCGCATCAAGATCAGAACCGAACTGGGCAAATGCGGCCATCTCACGATACTGAGCCAGAGCCAGTCGCAGTGTCCCGGCAACTTGTTTCATGGCTTTTACCTGAGCCGCACCACCAACCCGAGAGACCGAAAGGCCAACGTTGATAGCCGGGCGAACACCTGAATAGAAAAGGTCGGTTTCCAAGAAGATCTGGCCATCGGTTATGGAGATAACGTTGGTCGGAATATACGCTGAAACGTCACCAGCCTGAGTTTCAATAATAGGCAGTGCTGTCAAAGATCCTGCTCCTTCTGCATCACTCAGTTTTGCAGCACGTTCGAGTAACCGGCTGTGCAGGTAAAAAACGTCACCCGGGAATGCTTCCCGGCCTGGCGGACGACGCAGTAACAGAGACAACTGACGGTAAGCAACGGCCTGTTTTGACAGGTCATCATATATAATCAGGGCGTGCCGACCGTTATCACGGAAAAACTCACCCATAGTTACCCCGGTATACGGAGAAATAAACTGAAGCGGAGCCGGATCCGAAGCTGTTGCAGCGACAACAATGGTATAATCCATAGCACCATATGAGCGCAATTTGTCGACCACCTGGGCTACCGTTGAACGCTTTTGCCCGATAGCGACATAGATGCAAACGACTCCATTACCCTTCTGGTTGATAATAGTGTCTATTGCTACGGCAGTCTTTCCTGTCTGTCTGTCACCGATAATCAATTCACGTTGTCCCCGACCAATGGGAACCATCGAGTCGATAGCCTTTAGACCAGTCTGCATTGGCTCATGGACAGATTTACGTGAAACAATCCCGGGAGCTTTTATTTCAACCTGGCTATAGGTATCGGTAGCAATATCCCCCTTGCCATCAATCGGTATACCAATACCGTTGACAACGCGCCCTATCAGGGCATCGCCTACCGGTACCTGTACGATCTGTTCAGTTCTTTTAACCAGATCACCTTCTTTGATATGTTCGGCATCACCAAGAATCGCTGCTCCGACATTGTCTTCTTCCAGGTTAAGCACCATTCCCATGATTCCACCAGGAAACTCAAGAAGCTCACCTGACATAGCTTTGTCCAGACCATGAATACGGGCAATACCATCACCTACTGATATAATGGTGCCAGTTTCACTGACCTCAACCTCGCGGCCAAAGTCCTCGATCTGCTTTTTAATTATCGCACTGATTTCTTCCGCTCTGATTTCCATAATATTCAATCACCCCTTTGCTAAGGTATCTGCAATCCGTTTCAGCTGGGTCTTTACACTACCATCAAATAGTTTTCCACCCATTTCAGCTTGTAAACCACCTATCAGGCTCTCGTCTTTTTCGATATTGAGTACAATCTTTTTTCCGGTCTGTTTTTCAAGACCCGCCTGAATTTCTTCTGTTTTAGCTGGTGGCAGATCATGAGCGGCTGTAATTCGTGCCCGAATCACTCCTGAACGTTCATCGGCAAAACGACAGAAACTTGCCTCAATATCTGGAAGAGCGGTTATCCGGCCCTTTTCAACAAGCAGATCGAGAAAGTTGCTCATTCCTTCATTCAATTTGAGCAACTTACCGATATCGTTGACAATAGCCAGTTTCTTATTAACATCGAATGTCGGACTATCAAGTAATAACCTTAGTAGGTCATTTTCTTTGATAACCGCTGTTATGTCAGAAAGCTCTCTCGTATACTGATCTATCGCATTCTGGTCTGCAGCAATACTGATCAGTGCTTTAGCGTATCTTATGGCAACGGCACCGTGACTCAATGTAACTCTCCCACTTTTTTCACATATTCATCAATTAAGCGAGCGTCATCGTCTTTATTAAAGTTATTCATCAATAACTGTTCTGCCAGGCCTACTGCCAATTGAACAGCCTCACGCTGCAATTGTTCTTTGGCTCTGGAGATTTCCAGGTTCACAGCAGCTTCTGCATCTTTTTCAATCTTGACTGCGGCGGCTTTAGCATTTTGAATAATTTTCTCTTTTTCCAACTCACCTTCACGCTGGATAGCAGCACTAATTTCCGCTATTTCTTCTGTGGCTTGAGTCAGTTTACGATCATATTCTGCAAATTTTGCTTCAGCTTCTTCCTTTGCTTTCTTAGCCTCTGCGAGATTTTTTTCAATCTCTTTGGTCCGCCCCGACAAACCATTTTTTAATGGCTTTGCCAGGAAAAACCACAATATACCAACCACGATAGCAAAGTTTAAAACCCGGTAGAGGAAGTCCTTTAATAGAACTCCACTGTCTGCGTGATGCTCACCACCAGAAGCAACAGCTACTCCCACAAAGATTGTCATGAACATTACGGTTAATAGAATGGTTCTGGTTTTACAGTTAAGCATCATGGGAACCGTCCTTATCGGTTAAGCTATTTTGCGTCCTAAAATCTTGGTTGCAATGTCGTTGGCCAGAATTTCCGTATTGGCTTTTAAAGTTTCACTTGCAACCAAAGCTTGTTCATTGACTTTATCTCTTATCTGACTGATACGCTCAGAAGCTTTATTGTGCGCTTCTGCAAGGATTTCATGTTCCTGTTCGGAAGCTACTTTTTTCAGAGCATCTCGCTCAGAAGCAGCAGCAGCTTTGGCACTCTGCAGTTGTTCTTGATACTTCTGCATTTTGATATCGATATCTGCCTGAAGATCTTTTGCGGTTTTTTTGGCAGACTCGATAGTATGAGATCTTTCGCGAAGAATTTTTTGCAGGGGCTTATAAAGAATTTGATTTAGAACGATCAGAAGGACTAGAAAATTAACCATCTGTAACCCGAGGGTCCAGTCTACACTTATCACCGAGTTTACCTCTCTTCATGAAAGCACAGTTTGTATACTGTATACACTAAAAATCAAAATAAACGGGGTCACCGACTTGGAACGGCTTTACTAACATTTTTTTTATTTTTTTGTCAACCTGCTTTTTCTTTTAGTTCACTAAATACGTCATTTTTTTTTAATAGCGGATTGTTGTTCCGCGTTATTATTTACTGTTTGGGTCATGGAAATCTGACCGTTAAAAAGAACTTTATCCTCCATGATTAAGGATTTTGTCTCTATTGATCCTGTTACACTTGCCGGATTTCTTAAATCAACCTTATTTGAGGCTTTTATATCACCTTTAAATTTACCACTAAGGATTAATACACCAACTGCAATCTTCCCTTCGATTTCAGCACTTTCTCCAACAATCAACGTATCAGTCGATGTTATTTCTCCGGTAAATTTACCGTCCAGCCTGACCATTTCGTCAAAACTTAATTTCCCCTCAAAACAGCTTCCAGCACCAAGAAATGCTTTAATTTCAGCTTTATCAATGGCGGTTGGTTTTTTCACGGGCATATTTTCCTTTTTTTTATTGAACATTTCATTTCCAGTTAAATTGAAAGTCCCAACAATTCAAGAATACGTTCAAGTTCCTCCTGGGTACCAAAGTTAATTTCTATTTTCCCCCCTTTCCCCTTTCTGGCTAATTTGACCTGCGTAGCAAAATGTTGTTTCAAGCATTGTTCCAATTCCAGAGCATCTGGATCCAGTCGGGGCGTTGCCGGTTCAGGCTTAATCCTGTTTGATTCTGTAAAGTTTTTGATCTTTTTGATTAATTTTTCGGTCTCTCGAACTGACAGTTTTTTTTGAATGACCTGATCAGCAGCTTCCAATATGTCTTCTTCATTTTCAAGAGATAATAAAGCCCTCGCATGCCCCATGGTTAATGTTGCACTCTGCAAATGGTCTTTAATCTTTTCTGGTAGCCTTAATAACCGAAGAGAATTGGCGACGGTGGAACGTTCTTTTCCAACTCTTTTTGCAACTTCTTCCTGAACCAGATCAAAATTTTCCATCAGATATCGATAAGCACTTGCTTCTTCCAATGGATTTAGGTCTTCCCTTTGAATATTTTCTATCAGGGCCATTTCAAGCGCCCAATCTTCACTAACATCTTGAATAACCACAGGAACTCGATCAAGCGATGCTTTTTGTGCTGCACGCCAACGTCTTTCTCCTGCGATTATTTGGTAATATTCTCCTTGCTGTCTGACGACCAAAGGTTGAATGATACCTTTTTCTTTAATGGAAGAGACGAGTTCCGCCATCTTTTTATCATCAAAGGTCTTGCGCGGCTGTTGACTGTGGGGCCTTAGTTCTTCAATTGGGCATAAAAAGTATTTTTTACCCCCTTCTTGCGCCGCGGAGCTCAACAGGGCTCCTATTCCTTTTCCTAACGCTGGTCTTTTGGGTTTTGTCATCGTCATTATATTTACGCTCCCGCCACGATTTCCTTGGCTAAATCCATGTAAGCTTTTGCTCCCTTTGACCCAATATCATACATGAGAACAGGTAATCCATAGCTCGGGGCTTCCGACAATCGAACATTTCTTGGAATTACGGATTCAAAAACTTTATCTCCAAAATGATTTCTCATTTCGTCACTGACCTGGTGGCAGAGATTATTTCGACCATCGAACATGGTCAATAATATCCCGTCGATTTTTAGTCCAGGGTTTAACTCCTGTTGAACAATGCGTATGGTCTGCATTAATTGGCCCAGCCCCTCCATTGCGTAAAATTCGCATTGTAATGGAACCAATACAGTATGAGCTGCAGTTAATGCATTGACAGTCAGCAAACCTAAAGAAGGAGGACAATCAATAATAATAAAATCATATGCCTCAGAAACTTCGTCTACAGCTTTTTTTAACTTTTTTTCTCTATCCGAATTGCTGATCAACTCTATTTCTGCACCGATCAGATTGGTATTTGAAGGGACGACTGTGAGATAACCAAGTTCTGTCGGCTGCATAACCTCTTGAATTGAGGATTCTTCCAACAAAACATCATAAATCGTTGATAATACTGCTGTTTTATCAATACCTATGCCACTGCAGGCATTAGCCTGAGGATCCATATCAATGAGCAATGTATTTTTTTCAGCTGCGGCAAGAGAGGCGGCTAAGTTTACCGAAGTCGTAGTTTTACCTACCCCACCCTTCTGGTTGGCTATGGCAATAATTTTGGCCATTTTCAACTCCTTATCTTGAAAGATCAAACAAAAGACAGGGAAAGATATCACACCTTAAGGTGAAATTCAGCCTCTATAATAGAAAAATACCATTTTAGCGTGTAAGAATTATGATGGATCTTCTTGCTCTTGACCGTGGAAGTTCATAATCATAAAGCTCAATCTTATTATAGGCCGATATTATATGAGTATTTTGAAGCTGCGCTATTTCTTCCACACCTTCAGGACCCTTCATAGAAATTATCTTTTTTTCAATAATGTGCTCTGAAATTTCAATAAAGTTTTTTAAGGAGGAAAAAGCCCGACTTATCGATGCTTGGTATTTTTTTGTTTCTATGGCTAATTTTTCAGCTCTACACTGTTGAACAATAAAATTATCAAGATTCAATTTTCTTTTGATATGTTTTTGAAAATTGACTTTTTTACCAACACTCTCTATCGATATGACGTGTATGTCAGGACATATCAGAGCTATTAAGATACCAGGCAACCCTGCTCCTGACCCTATATCCAACAGTTCAGTAATACCATTCAAATAAGGAATGACGGACAAACAATCATAGATATGCTTTTCATATATTTCTTGAATATTAGTAATTGCTGTTAAATTGATACTGGCATTCCACTTTAACAATTCTGCAACATATACTTCTATAGCTGCTAACTGTTCAGCTTTTATTAAAACACCAATATTTAGCAGTTGTTCAGTGAGTTCTTTTTGCATCTTTATTTTTACGAATAAATATAGTTATGACTGCAATTGCTGCAGGTGTGATTCCCTGTATACGACTAGCCTGACCAATGCTTATTGGTTTTATTTTATTTAGCTTTTCCACTACCTCTGAAGACAAACTAGGAATTTCCCGGTAGTCTAATGTATCAGGTAGCAATACATCTTCTTGGTCTCTAAACTTTTCTACCTGTTCTAATTGTCTTTGGATATAGCCTTCATATTTTATCGATATCTCGGCTTGTTCTAAAGACTCTGCGCTAAAATTCTGCAATTCGGAAAATACTATTTTTAATTTTTCAATATCCATCTCTGGTCTTCTCAGCAGGACATCCAAATTGATTCCAGATTTCAGATTTTCCAAACCTAACTTCTGAACATGTTCTGTCTGAGAAGAAGTTATTTTTTCTTCTTGTAGATACTTACCAATCCTTACCACTTCTTCCTGCTTACGATTATACAGTTCCCAGCGGTGATCATTGACCAATCCAATTTTACGGCCAATCGGTGTCAACCTTTGATCTGCATTATCTTCTCGCAATAACAACCTGTATTCAGATCTTGAAGTAAACATTCTATACGGATCTGTCGTTGGTTGTGTCACGAGATCATCTATCATAACTCCTATATAGGCTTGATCTCTGCCTAATATGAGTGGTTGCTCTTCCTTGCAATACTGAGCTGCATTAATACCAGCAACCAATCCTTGAGCTGCCGCTTCTTCATATCCAGAGGTTCCATTTATTTGACCTGCATGAAACAACCCTGAGATATTCTTTGTTTCTAAACTATTTTTCAGTTGAATAGGTTCGATAAAATCATACTCAATCGCATAACCAGGCCGCATCATTTCCACATTTTCAAAACCCGTCATTGAGCGAAAATATTGCAGTTGTACGTCTGCAGGCAATGATGTTGACAGGCCACTTGGATACATCTCGCAACTTCTTCGCCCTTCAGGTTCCAAAAATGACTGATGACTATTCTTTTGAGGAAAGCGAACCACCTTATCCTCTATTGAAGGGCAATACCTCGGACCTATACCTTCGATTATCCCGGCGTATAGTGGTGATTTATCCAAATTACTACGTATAATATCGTGGGTTTTCTCATTCGTTACTGCGATATAGCAATTAACTTGTTCCCTGGTAATATTCTTATTCATAAAGGAGAATGGTTTAATATAATCATCTCCAGGCTGAATTTCTAATTTTGAATAATCAATTGAACGCGATGCTAGCCTTGCCGGGGTTCCAGTTTTCAACCTACCAACATTAAATCCCAATGAACGTAATGAGTCAGATAATGTTTCGGCTGAAGGCTCTCCAGCGCGCCCACCTGAATAATGATTTAATCCTACATGAATCAATCCCTTCATAAATGTACCAGAAGTAATAACTACTGACTTAGATTCATAATCCAAACCTTCTCGCGTTTTAACACCCGTTACATTATTGCGGTCTGTTATTAGCTCAGTTACCAGCCCCTGCTTCAAATCCAAATTCAATTGATTCTCTATTACCCATTTCATCCTTGCGCTATAAGCCATCCTATCAGCCTGAGCGCGTGAAGCTCTAACCGCCGGCCCCTTTCGAGTATTCAGACGTCTAAATTGAATCCCCGTTTCGTCGATATTTAAGCCCATCTCTCCGCCAAGGGCATCAATTTCGTGGACCAGATGGCCTTTAGCCAAACCACCAATTGATGGATTACAAGACATTTGTGCAACTGTATCCAAACCTATTGTCAACAGCAAAGTTATACACCCCATACGTGCTGCAGCCAATGCTGCTTCACAACCGGCGTGACCTGCCCCAATTACAATAACGTCATATTTTTTTCCGTAATTACTCATATTCACCAATGTTCCACGTGAAACACTTATTTACCGATGCAGAACCCTGCGAAGATACCATCCAAGATATCTTCATTTGTGGTTTTGCCAGTGATTGAATCAAGACAAAGCAAAGCTTCTCTCAATTCAAATGCGATCAACTCTAAAGAGGGATCAGACTGAATAATATTAATACAATTATCTATATATTTAATACTTTTAATCAAAGCATCGAAATGTCTTCTTTCAGATAAAAGAACAGAATCTTCAGAAATATGATCATTCCCTAAGAAATGCCTATAAACTAAATCTTTCAGGCGATCTAAACCATCATCAGACTTTACAGAAATAAAAATTGAATTACCAACAACAGGAAGATTGTCAGATCTGCCTAAATCGGCCTTTGTAAAAACAATGAGATGAGAATAATCTTTACACTTGTTAATAATATACTGATCTTCGACATCAATATCTTTAGAAGAATCGATTAAAACAAGAATAAGATCAGCGCATTTTAATTTTTCTTCTGCGCGTCTTATCCCTTCCATTTCTACAGGATCTGAAGATGCGCGCAACCCAGCAGTATCAAAAATACGAACGGGAATATCATTTATAATAATTCCATCTTCAAGGATATCTCGCGTAGTACCAGGTATGTCGGTTACAATTGCGCGGTTCTCACCTAATAAAGCATTCATAAGTGAACTTTTTCCAACATTAGGCTTACCAACCAAAACCAGATTAACACCTTCATTTAAAACGCGTCCGGCATGAAAGGTGGAAGTCAAAGATTTTAAATCATGCTGAATACCAATTAATTCGGAGGAAATATTACATAGATCCTCAACTGGCAGATCCTCTTCAGGAAAATCAATCCAGGCCTCAATAAAGACAAGATGATTTTTAACCACATTGGAAAACTGATAGATTTTTTGACTAAGAGCCCCGTTAACCTGGGCCAAAGCCATTTTACGTGAGGTTTCAGTACTGGATAATATAAGACGTGAAACAGCTTCCGCCTGCGACAGATCAATACGCCCATTAAGATAGGCGCGGTAAGTAAATTCGCCAGGCTCGGCAAGTCTGAGACCAGAACGGATAAATGTGTCTAATATGACTTTAATAATATGACGGTTACCATGGCAATGAATCTCAACAACATCCTCAGCCGTATAAGAATGAGGACCTGCCATAAAAACAACCATAACTTCATCAATAATCTCACCGTCTCCATTATGGAGATGACCATAATAGAAACGGTGAGACTCTAAATACTGAGCATTTACCTTGGCCCTAAAAAAATTTTGAATTTTATCTAAAGACTGCGCACCTGAAATTCTAACAACAGAGATACCACCACTACCAACGGGGGTAGCAGGAGCGATGATAGTATCCTTAGCATTCATAACAATTTAATCTGCCTGTCTACGAATAAGATATTGCTGCAATATTGTGAGAACGTTATTGACAAGCCAGTAAACAACGAGCCCAGCTGGAAAATTCAAAAACATGAAAGTAAAGACGACAGGCATAATCAACATGACCTTTTCCTGTGTCGGATCCATGTTGGTTGGAGTCATCTTTTGTTGTAAAAACATGGTAACACCCATAACCAGGGGAGTTATATAATAGGGGTCTTTAGCAGAGAGATCCGTAATCCACAATATAAAAGGTGCATGCCTTAATTCAATAGATCCCAACAACACGCGATAGAGAGCGAAGAAAACCGGAATTTGAATAAGCATAGGTAGACAGCCACCCATAGGATTGACTTTATTCTCCTTATAAAACTTCATCATCTCCTGATTGAGGCGCTGCTTATCTGAACCATATTTCTCGCGCATTTTCTTCATTTCAGGCTGTAGCTTCTGCATCCCCTTCATAGATTTGTAGCTTTTTTGAGTTAGAGGCCAGAAAATTAGTTTGATACAGACTGTTAAAAGAATAATAGAAAAGCCATAATTACCAATAAAACTGTAGAAAAACTTAAGTACTACCATCAACGGTTTAGCAAGCGGGTGAAAAAAACCATAATGAATAATTTCTTCAAACTGTTGTCCACTTACAGCAAGGTCTTCAATCTTTTTTGGACCAGCATATATATGATAGTTAACAGTTGTAAATTGGCCGCTAGGGATATTCAAAGATTTAGAAACGAACTCATTTTTAATATATTCGCCATCTTTAGTAATCGCTACTTGAGCATTATTATTATCTGGATTAACAGCAATAAAGAAGTATTTATTAGTAAAACCTGACCAAAGAATATTATCTTTGTGAATTTTTGAAGATTCATCTAAATCCTTAACCTTATCTTCAATAAGTTCCTTGCCATTATAACTAACAGGTCCTTCAAAGGTGTACATTTTACCACCATCTGAATTATAAAAAGTATCTAAACTTAAAAAGAGAGAACCAGAAATATTCTGAGTTGATTTATTATAAATATTAATATCAAGAGAAAAGTTATAATTTTGTTTGTTAAAACTATATATTTTTTCAATAACGATATCACCATAAGAACCAGTAAATTTTATGGAGATATCATTATTAACAATAACAGTATCATCACTATTAGTACTATAATTAATATTAGATGGAATAGTTAAACCATTATTACCATAACTTTTAAAGGTGTTATCAGCAAATTTGTCGCTATTGAGTAAATAGTAATTACCACTATCAGCAGTATTATCCTCTTTATAATTTTTAAAATCGACACTTTTAACGGTTCCACCTTTACTACTTAAAACAACGTCAAAAACATCATTAGTAACTTTAATTTCCAAAGGAACTAAATTGTTATCGATTTCTGGTATAGTAACAATGGTATTAACCGGACCGGAAGAACTATCACTACTAACAGGTGAAGTATTGCTATCAGCTTGAACACTTTCTATTGGTTGCTGAGGGGGTTTAGGAGCAAAAAACATGCTATAACCCGACCATAGCAATACAATAAGAGCAATAGCCAATATAGTTCTATTATTTTCCATTAGTAATATCCTGATGTTTAAAATTAGGAACAGGGTCAAATCCACCCTGATGATAAGGATGACATTTGCTTAGACGCTTAATAATTAAGATTCCACCCTTTATAACACCAAATTTGACAATGGCGTCTTTAGCGTATTGTGAGCAGGTGGGGTAGAATCGGCAATTGGCAGGGAATAATGGTGAAATAAAGTACCGATAAAAATCAATGAACAGTAATAACAAAGATTTTAACATCTTTATTTCTTTACAAAAATTCTATCAAGTTCAAAAAAAATATCCGAAGAGTTTAAGTGCGATATGCTCTTCTTAACGATGATAGAATAATCGAGAATATCTAACCGAGATCGGTTTTTCCTAAAAAATTCACGAATAAGGCGCTTACTTCTATTTCTTTGAACAGCATTGCCTGTTTTTTTACTAGCGGTAATACCCAGTCTAGGATAAGAATTTTCCGGACTGGCGGCAACCAGAATAAAATGGGGTGTAGTTAATTTACACCCCATTTTTCGTACATGCTTAAATTCCCAGGATCGTCTTAATCTAAATCGACTGGGAAACGATTTATGCATATTACTTCTGAGTAATGGTTACAACAAGAGATTTACGGCCACGTGCGCGACGACGGTTCAAAACCTGACGACCATTTTTTGTTTGCATCCGTTTTCTGAAGCCGTGAGTCCGTTTTCTTTTAATCCGACTTGGCTGGTAAGTACGTTTAGACATATTCGAAACTCCTCTATTCTGGGTTCTGACAAAGTCCTACTTTAGATCATAAAAAATCATCCAAGTCAATAATAAATAACAATAAAAAATCACTGGAAGATAATTATATAAACGATTATAGTTATCAACTGTTAGATTTAAAAAAATGTTAGATACTTATATTTTTTATTATTATTTCAAATACTTACATCACTTATTAACCTGTTTATATCCTGTGGAACTCGTATGAAAAATCTCTGGAAAAAGGTTCTCAATAGATTACCGGACAAAATTAGCACACAAAACATCAAAACCTGGATAGAACCGATAAAACCAGTGAATATGGATAAATCCATCTTAAAAATTGAAGTTCCAAATAAGTTTATAAAAGACTGGATTAAAGACAATTATCGGCAAATTATCTGCGAAACCATATTTGAGATAACTGGGGAAAAAATCAAGCTGGACATAGATATAAACAAAACCATAAAAAAACAGTCAGAGACAGAAACAATAACACTGGCTGTAGACCTACCGGAAAAAATTGAAAAATCAAAAAAAGAAACGCCAAAAGAGGAAATGGAGTTTTCCAATTTAAACCCATCCTACACTTTTGAGAGTTTTGTATCTGGGCCTTCAAACCAATTCGCGCATGCTGCCGCACTAGCAGTATCCAATAATCCGGCTACGACCTATAACCCATTATTTATATATGGCGGTGTCGGTTTAGGAAAAACCCATATTATCCATGCAATAGGAAATGAAATATTAAAAAACAAAAGTTCAATAAGGGTATGTTATTACTCCTCAGAAAAATTTACCAATGAACTTATCAATTCACTACGCCATGCGAAAATGGATGATTTTAGAAATAAATTCAGATCTATAGATATTTTACTCATAGATGATATTCAATTTATTGCAGGTAAAAAAAGTACTCAAGAAGAGTTTTTCCATACGTTTAATGCCCTATACGAATCTCACAAACAGATAGTTGTCACTTCAGATAAATTTCCTAAAGAGATACCAGATTTAGAAGAACGTTTAAGATCACGATTTGAATGGGGTTTAATTGCAGATATACAATCTCCAGACACAGAAACAAAGCAAGCCATTCTTAAAATGAAAGCAGATCAAAATAAAATAGATCTTCCCGAAGATGTTTCATACTTTTTAGCAAATTCAATAACAAGTAATGTTAGAGAATTAGAGGGGTATCTTATCAGAGTTGGAGCATATGCAAGCTTAACATCAACCCCTATTAACCTAGATATGGCTAAAAATATCCTCAAAGACATTATCGTCGAAAACAGTCGTGAAATAACCATAGAAAAAATTCAAAAAACGGTAGCAGAACACTTTCAGATCAAAACATCCGAATTAAAATCATCAAAACGATTAAAAAACCTTGTTTTTCCAAGACAAATTGCCATGTTCATCTGCCGCAAAATGACGGATCTCTCATATCCAGAAATCGGTGTAAAATTTGGCGGAAAAGACCATTCAACAATAATCCACGCAATAAAAAAGATAGAAAAAAAGATTGATGAAGATATGCATACCCGTATGATGATCGAAAAGCTTATGGAAAAATTGAACACAATCTAGTGGATATCTCCCGAAATTAGGGGATAAAACCAGATTAATGAAAAAGATTAACAGACAGCTTCAAAACCAGAGCAACTTATCCACAGCCGATTTTTATTAATTTTTCCTGTTAAATTAGATATATAGATACTTTTAAACATATAAACAAGCACTACTATTACTACTAAAATATTTATAACTAATATATATAGTATACAGTTACCTGTTGACGGAGGATTTTATGAATTTTGAAATTAGCAAAGAAGACTTTTTGAAAGCCCTTACCAAAGTCCAGGGAATTATTGAAAAACGCCACACTATACCGATTCTGGCCAATGTATTATTAGAAACTCGAAACAATCAGCTTCATATCACAGCGACAGACCTTGAGATCGGTTTAAAAGCGAAATTTCCCTGTTCTGTAGATGAAGATGGTAAAGTTACAGTTTCAGCTAAGAAGTTATTTGAAATTTTAAAAGAATTACCAAATTCTACGGTACAATTCAGTTCAAAGAATAATTTCTGGGTAGAAATAAAATGTGAAAAATCCATATTTAATCTAGTTGGACTCTCACCTGAAGATTTTCCAAGATTTCCTGAAATTACAGAAAATTTAACTTCTTTCGAAAGTTTAAGTTTTATTGAGATGATTGATAAAACAATATTTTCTGTATCTAATGACGAAACAAAATTTAACTTAACTGGAATATTTATAAAATATGATTCTAGTATAAATGAAATTACTTTCGTATCTACAGATGGACATAGACTTTCATTAATATCAAAAAAAATATCAACTAATCTCTCTGATAGATTTTCAAATGGTTTCATACTTCCTAAAAAAGGTATTTTTGAAATACGAAAATTAATTGATAATACAGATGAAAATATTGAAGTTGGAATAATTGACAACAACTTTGTTATTAAGTACCAAGATACTATACTTGTGATGCGAATGGTGGATGGAGATTTTCCTGATTATAAGCGTGTGATTCCTGAAAAATCAGAAAATTATGCACTTATAAATAAAGATGAATTTTTACATGCGCTAAAAAGGATATCAGTTCTTTCTAGTGAAAAATCCAAGGGAGTTAAAATTAATGTAAAAAAAGACACATTAATTTTAAGCTCAAGTAATCCTGAATTGGGTGACGCTAAAGAAGAAATTGATACAGTTTATAATGCAGCTGAAATTTCAATTGGTTTTAACGCAAAGTATATTATAGATATCCTTCAGGTTATAAAGTCTACTAATATCATTTTTTATTTAAAGGATAATATTTCCCCAGGACGTATAAGCCCAGAAGATGATGAAAATCATATCTCAGTTATTATGCCAATGAGATTATAATTTTAATGATTATAGATAATATATCTCTTGTTAATTTTAGAAATATTGAAAATCTAAAATTAAATCCTCATAAAAAATTAAATTACTTTGTTGGGGATAATGCTCAAGGTAAGACAAATATTATAGAAAGTATTCATTATAGTTCTTTTCTTAAAAGCTATAGAAATAATAATTCTATAAATTTAATAAAAGATGACAAAAATAATTTTTTTATAAATTTGAAAGTTTCTAAAAATAATATAACAGATGACTTAAAAATTTATTTTGATAGAAAGAAAAATAAATCTGTAAAGTTAAATAATAAGACTCCGGATAACAATGATTTTTTTAATAAATTAAAAACTATAATATATTTTCCTGATGAAATCAGTTATCTAACATTATATCCTCAGTATAGAAGAAATTTTATAGATAGATCTATATTTTTGATGGATATTGATTACGTTAATAATTTTATGAAATATAAGAAAATTTTAAAAAATAGAAATAATTTAATTAAAAATAATAGTTATAACGAAATGTTAGATGATGTTTGGATTGTGAGTTTAGTTGAAGAAGCTGTCAAAATTATAAGTAAGAGGAAAAAATATATTGATAATATAAATATTATAATGGAAGAAAATAATATTTATAATGAAAATTATAAAATAGAATATAATAATTATGATTTTTCTGATTTACACTCATATTTAATCAAAAAAATAAAGAAAAATTCAGAAAAGGATCTTAAACTTGGTTATACAAGTATAGGTCCTCATACCGATGATTTTATTTTTAAAATTAATAGTAATGATATAAGGAAATATTCATCTGAAGGGCAAAAAAAATCATTTTTATTAAAATTAAAGAAGTCGCAACTCTCTAATTATTTTGCTATTAATAATGATTTTCCTGTTTTGATACTTGATGATGTTTCAAATGAACTCGATAGACATCGAAAAATTAGTTATATATCTGATTTGATTGATAATTCAGGTCAAGTGTTTATTACGACTACTGACATTACAGATAAATGTGATACAAATTGCAGCGTATTCAAAGTAGCCAACGGAAACGTTACCTATTAAGTTAAGGGGTTATATGTCTGAAGAAAAAAAATATGGTGCCGAAAGTATCCAAGTCCTTGAAGGTCTTGAGGCTGTACGGAAACGTCCGGCCATGTACATAGGATCGACTTCATCTCAAGGACTTCACCATCTTGTTTATGAAGTTGTCGATAATTCTATAGATGAAGCTTTAGCCGGTTATTGTGATGAAGTTAAAATTACCATCCATGCCGATAATTCAATCACTGTTGTCGATAATGGTCGTGGAATTCCGGTCGAATTTCACAAGAAGCAGCAAAAATCCGCCGCTGAAGTTGTCATGACTGTTCTTCATGCTGGTGGTAAGTTTGATGACAAAGGTGAAGGTGCCTACAAAGTATCCGGTGGTTTACATGGGGTTGGTGTGTCGGTAGTGAATGCTCTTTCCTCTCGCGTCGATCTTGAAATACGGCGTGACGGCAAGGTTCATAAACAGAGCTATTTAAGAGGGGTGCCCATAGGTCCGTTAATTATGGATGGAGACACCATTAAAAGAGGGACAAAAATAACCTTCTGGCCTGATCCGGAAATTTTCGAAACCCTTGAATTTTCATTTGAGACGCTATCGACCAGACTCAGAGAACTAGCTTTCTTGAATGCCGGCGTTAAAATCTCTATTACTGATGATCGTACTGAGAAGGTCAATGATTTTATTTACGAAGGTGGGATTAAGTCCTTCGTAGAATACTTGAATAGGGCTAAAAATTCCCTTCATACGCCGCCTATCTATTTTAGTGGTGAAAAAGACGGTGATACTGTTGATATAGCTATTCAATATAACGATGGCTATGACGAAAAAATATTTACTTTTGCGAATAATATCAACACTCATGAAGGTGGCACTCATTTGAGTGGTTTTCGTGCTGCACTTACCAGAACTATGAACGCTTATGCCACCAATAACAATTTATTGAAAAATGTGAAGGTAGCTATATCCGGTGATGACTTGCGCGAGGGAATTGCTGCGGTTATTTCAGTTAAGCTGCCTGATCCTCAGTTCGAAGGACAAACTAAAACCAAACTTGGCAACTCTGAAATTAAAGGTTTCGTTGAAACCATGATGAATGAAAAACTGGCAACATTCCTTGAAGAAAATCCTCAGGTTGCCAAGCGTATTCTCGAAAAGGGTATAGAAGCAGCGCGGGCTCGTGAGGCAGCTCGTAAAGCTCGCGATTTAACGCGCAGAAAGGGAGCCCTTGAAGGTCTTTCCTTGCCTGGAAAGCTGGCAGACTGCCAAGAAAAGGATCCGGGATTATGCGAAATTTACCTTGTCGAGGGTGATTCTGCCGGTGGTAGTGCCAAACAGGGGCGTGACCGTAAATTTCAGGCTATTTTGCCGCTTAAAGGCAAAATTCTCAATGTTGAAAAGGCTCGTTTTGATAAGCTGTTAACATCGAATGAAATTCGTACCCTTATTACCGCTATGGGAACCGGAATCGGTAAAGATGATTTCGATGTTAATAAACTTCGCTATCACCGCGTTATTATTATGACCGATGCTGATGTCGATGGTTCCCATATCCGTACCCTGCTGCTGACCTTCTTTTTCAGGCAGATGCCGGAAATCGTTGAGCGTGGTCATCTTTATATTGCCCAACCACCTCTTTACAAAGTTAAAAAAGGGAAACGGGAAATATATCTTAAGGATGATGATGCGCTGTTAGAATATTTGCTTGATAACGGCACAGATGGTCTGACCCTTGAAATGGATAAGGGGCAGAAAACTCTGCGTGGCAAACAGATTATTCCTACCCTTAAAAATATCATCAGCTATAATCGCCACTTTGAGAAAATTGTTAACAAAGGGGTTCCTGGTGAAATTCTTAAAATTTTCGTCAGGGGTAAGATCAAAAATGGTTATGCTGACAAGGAGAGTCTTGAGCCTCTTGCAGAGCAATTACGCGCAACTGAGCCCAACGCCAAGTATCAGGTAATGCAGGATCCAGATCGTATTTTGGTCAGTTTTGGAAATATTCACGCCCGGATAGACCGCCAGATCGTGGAAATTTTATCTTCACACGAATACAAACTATTGTTACAGGCTTACCGTCAGGTCGAAGATATCTGTAACAATGATGCGGTTATCATGTCGGTTGAAAATGGTGAAGATAACGAGGTCACTGACCGTCAGGAACTTTTGGAAACAATTTTAGCCAGGGCAAAAAAAGGTCAGTATATTCAGCGTTATAAAGGTTTGGGTGAAATGAATCCTGATCAACTTTGGGAGACCACCATGGATCCTGAAAAACGTGTTCTGCTTCAGGTTACTATTGAAGATGCCGTAAGGGCTGATGAAATATTTACTGTCCTGATGGGAGATCAAGTCGAGCCTAGACGTGAATTCATCGAATTAAACGCCTTGAATGTCGTTAACTTGGACGTTTAATACGCGGCTATCGCTTCCTGTCGGAAGTTGGAGGAATTAAATGCTCTCTGAAGAGAATAAAGTTACAGTAAATATTGAGGATGAAATGCGTAAATCCTACATGGATTACGCTATGAGTGTCATTGTTGGACGTGCTCTGCCTGATATCAGAGATGGTTTGAAACCAGTACACAGGCGAATTTTGTTCGCAATGTACGACCTTAATAACGATTACAACAAGCCTTATAAAAAATCCGCCCGTGTTGTCGGTGATGTTATCGGTAAGTATCACCCGCATGGCGATAGCGCAGTCTATGACACTATTGTTCGCCTGGCACAGGACTTTTCCATGCGTCATCCTCTGGTGGATGGGCAGGGAAATTTTGGGTCTATCGACGGTGATTCAGCTGCCGCCATGCGTTATACCGAAATTCGCATGGACCGCCTGGCCCATGAATTGCTCGCTGATATCGACAAAGAAACGGTAGACTTTGGACCGAACTATGATGATTCTTTAGAAGAACCACTGGTTCTTCCATGTAAATTTCCCAACTTATTGGTCAATGGCTCTGAAGGTATTGCTGTTGGTATGGCTACAAAAATACCACCTCACAACCTTGGGGAAGTCATTGATGGATTGATTGCAATTATTGATGATCCACATGTCGGGCCGGAAGAACTGATGGTAAAAATTCCGGGCCCTGACTTCCCTACCGGTGGTTTTATTAACGGTAAAGAAGGTATTCATGAAGCTTACAATACCGGTCGCGGGATTGTTCAGATGCGTGCCCGGGCCTTGGTCGAAGTTGATCGACGCAGTGGTAAAGAATCGATCATTGTCACCGAAATACCTTTTCAGGTTAACAAAGCCAGACTTATTGAAAAAATAGCTGAACTGGTCAAGACCAAGAAAATTGAGGGTATATCTGATTTACGTGATGAATCCGACCGCGATGGTATGCGCATTGTCATCGAACTGAAAAAAGATATGGTTCCCGGTGTTATTTTGAACCAGCTTTACAAAATGACAGCGATGCAATCCTCTTTCGGAATCATTATGCTGGCTATCGTAAGTGGGCAGCCTAAGATTCTATCTTTGCGAGAAGTTCTTGATAGTTTTATTGATCATCGGCGTGAGATTGTTACCAGACGGTGTATTTTCGAGCTGAAAAAAGCGGAAGCCCGTGCTCATATCCTGCATGGTTTGAAACTGGCTCTGGAAAATCTTGACGAAGTTATTCAAATAATCAAGAGCAGCGCAACACCGGCTGATGCGAAGCAGAATTTGATTAATCGTTTTGCGTTCAGTGATATACAGGCTCAGGCTATTCTTGATATGCGTCTGCACCGACTGACTGGTCTGGAGCAGAGCAAGATTCTTGAAGAACTCGAGCAGATTCTGGCTCAGATTGCACGTCTGAAAGAAATTCTTGCCAGTGAAGTTGAAATTCTCAAAATCATCAAGAGTGAGCTGATCGAATTAAAAGAAAAGTTTGCTAATCCACGCCGTACCGAAATCATTGACAGGTCTGCTGATCTGACTCTTGAAGATATGATTGTTGAAGAGGATATGGTTGTTACTGTTACCCATGGAGGGTACATTAAGCGTAACGCTGTATCTCTGTATCGCGCACAACGACGTGGAGGCAAAGGGAAAACAGGTATTCGGCCAAAAGAAGAAGATTTTGTTGAAAGCCTGTTTATCGCATCCACCCACTCTTACATTCTGATATTTACCAATCTTGGAAAAGTTTATTGGTTAAAAGTCCATGAAATACCACAAGGTGGGCGTGCTTCCAGAGGCAAGGCGATTGTAAATTTATTGAAACTGGCGCCAGATGAAAAAGTGACAACAATTCTTCCGGTTAAAGAATTCGAGGAAGATAAATTTATTGTTACCGCTACAGCTAAAGGTATTATTAAAAAAACCGATTTAATGGCCTATTCAAATCCGCGTTCAGGAGGAATAATAGCACTGACGATTGATGAAGGTGATAGTCTCATTGAAGCCAGGTTAACCGATGGTAAGCGGGATCTCTTGTTAGCCACACGCAATGGCAAATCTATCCGTTTCCCGGAAACCGATGTCAGAGCGATGGGCCGACCGGCACGTGGTGTCAGAGCAATGACACTGGAAGGTGATGACGAGATCATCGGTCTGCAGTCAATTACCGACAATACAGCACTCGCTCTTGTCACAGTTACCGAAAACGGTTATGGGAAGCGTACCGATATTGGTGAGTATCGTACTCAAAGTCGTGGTGGTAAGGGGATTATTACCATTAAGACGAGTGAAAGAAATGGTAAAGTTGTCGATATTAAGATGGTCAGTGATGATTCGGACCTAATGTTTATTACCAACAGGGGCAAGTTGCTGCGGACTAAAGTTAAAAACATCCGTTCTATCGGCAGAAATACTCAAGGTGTCCGCATGATGGTTCTTGAGGAAGATGAATTCATTGTTTCTGTGGCACGGCTCGCCGAGAAGGAAGCCTCTGATGAAACTGCACCGACTGAAGAAGAGATTGAAGCAGGACTTGAAGCATCGGGAGATGAAGAAGAATAACAAGCAAAAAAAAAACTTTTTTTCTCTTTGTTTTTTGTTTTAACAGGTGTTCTTCTTTTCCAATATTTTACTGAGTATCAACTTCACCGGCCCGGTCAACTTGTTGACCGGGCTATAAATCTGGAAAATGCCGGAGAAATAAATCAAGCTCTGGCTGTTTATGCTGAAGTAAGTAATACCTATTCAGATACGCCACAGGCTGAAACAGCCCTGTACAATTCAGCTCTTATCTGGCAAAAAAGACTTCAGGACAACAAGCAGGCATTGCTGTTATACCTGCGTCTGGAATATCTATATCCCGATTCAAAATATCTATTTCTGTCAAGAAAAGAAGCCGCCTGGATTGTTAAGTATTCTATGGCTGATTATTATCAGGCAATCGGTTATTATCAACGTTTATATGCAACGGTTGACGAAACTCATCCAGCAAATGAGTATTTTCTCTACGAGGTGGCCGATTGCTATTTCAGACTTGAAAATTATTCTCAGGCAAGGCTAGAGCTGGAAAATCTTCTGCTAAATCACCCAGACTCTCAGCTTAGAGCCCTGACTCTTTATCGTGTGGGTGAGTTATCTTTTCTTGAAGGACGGATAAAAAGTGCGAAAGAGTACTGGCAGCAGGTGATCAATGAATTTCCTGAAAGCTCTTATAGCGAGGATGCCAAATTCAATATGGCGAGACTCGAAGAAGAAAACCAGAATCTGAAAGAGGCATTGCAGGCCTATGAAAGTCTGAAAAACTTTTCACAGCGTGATATTGTAGAGAATAAAATCCAGCATCTTAAAAAACGCATAACAGAAAAAAATAAGGTGATTGAATGAAACAGGACTATGCTGTTATTGGTGCAGGTAGCTGGGGAACAACACTGGCTAATCTTCTTGCAAAAAAAGGATATTCAGTAACCCTCTGGTGTTATGAACCGGATCTGGTTGAACGTATGGAGTCAACCAGAATCAATGATATTTATTTGCCCGATATCACTCTGGCAGAAAATCTAAAATTTACCAATAGCATTGGTGATGCGGTTTCACACAAGAAATTTGTCCTGTTTGTCACTCCATCTCAAGTAACCAGGGCGGTTTTGTCGCAGGCAGTTCCCTTCTTTGATACGGATATGATCGTTGCCTCAGCATCAAAAGGTATTGAAAATAATACGTTGATGCTACTTTCCGAAGTTTTTAACGAACTTCTGCCACCAGTCCTGCAAGGTAATCTCGCGTTTATTTCTGGACCTTCCTTCGCCCGCGAAGTCAGTCAGGAAATGCCGACAGCCGTAGTTGCCGCTGCTCATAATGTTGCCGTCGCCAAACAAGTTCAGCACATATTCAGTACCGATACTTTCAGGGTTTACACCCATACGGATATTATTGGAGTAGAATTGGGTGGGGCTATGAAGAATGTTATAGCGCTAGCAGCTGGAGTTGCTGATGGCCTTGGTTTTGGCTACAACAGCCGGGCTGCTTTAATTACCCGTGGTTTGGCTGAAATGACTCGTTTGGGTATCAAGCTTGGAGGAAAACCTGAAACTTTTGCCGGTTTGGCTGGAATGGGAGACCTGGTTTTGACCTGCACTGGAGATTTATCCCGCAACCGTACTGTAGGTATTGAACTGGGCAAAGGACGTAAGCTGGATGAAATTCTTGCTGGCATGCAGATGATTGCTGAAGGAGTGAAAACAACTCTTTCTGCATATCAGTTGGCTCGTCGGGAACAGGTTGAATTACCAATTATTGAGCAAATGTATGCCATTTTATATGAGAACAAGGATCCGCGACGAGCTGTCAGTGATCTTATGATGAGGGATCTGAAGGCAGAATCGGCATAAAACAATAGCCCTGCTTGAAACAAGGAAACTTAAAAATAGAAATTACTATGTAAGTACCTGGAGATTTATATGCGTCTTTTTTTGCTATCATTGGCCTTTTTATTATTCAGTGTGTCTTTGTCGTGTGCTGCCCCCAGGGTTGAAATGAAAACCTCCGCAGGGACTATGATTATTGAACTGAATCAGGAAGCAGCACCGGAAACTGTAAAAAATTTTCTCACTTATGTAACCGAGGGGTTTTATGACGGTACTATTTTTCACCGTGTTATAAAGGGATTTATGATTCAGGGTGGTGGCTATGATGGATCCGAACAAAGAAAAAGCACCCATGGGCCCATCAGTAATGAAGCAACAAATGGTCTGAAAAATATCAAAGGGACCATTGCCATGGCTCGAACTGGTGAAGTTAACAGTGCCACAAGTCAATTTTTTATCAATCTTGTTGATAACAGTTTCCTTGATCATCGCGATATGACTCCCCGTGGTTTCGGCTATGCGGTTTTTGGTCAAGTGATTGAAGGAATGGATGTCGTAGATAAAATTGGTCGAGCCAAAACTTTTGCAAAAAGTAACATGTTTAGAGATTTTCCTCAGACACAGATTGTCATTGATTCCGTTAAATTGTTAGACTGACGGATCTAGCTGTTTATCAGCTCAAATATTCTCTAACGACGAGAATGTAACCATTTGGTTGTTATCCACAAAGGGAGCAGGATGACGACGTTCCGGATCATGAGTTACCACATAAACGGAATGCAGGCGAATTCTGGTCGTATTACGCCAGATTTGTATGCTCAGGTGATAACCTCCCAGCAGGCAGATATCGTTTTTTTGCAGGGATTAGCTGCGCCGGTTGGCGTCACTTCTGTCAAGCACCTGGCAAATCTGGTAAACATGGAAAATTACGGTCCCGTTGAAGAAGGATCCTGCTCTTTTCTTTCCCGTTTCCCCCTTACCAATATTCAGAGTGCCCCACTTGGCTACGGAGCGCGCTGTCTAAGAGCTGATATTGACCATGAAGGAGGGCGTATCCACCTGTTTAATATTTTGCTGGGCTGGGATGTCTGGCAACGTTATGAACAGGTAAAAGTTTTCTTAAGTGATCAGGTGCTGAACAATCGATCGCTGCCATGCGGAACTGTCATTGCGGGTGATTTTGGCCTCCCTTTCTGGGAATATGGTGAATTTGACCGGGCTCAACTATTAAAACGTGCGGGAAAGCCATTTTTTCATGCCAATTATCCGGCCCAGTTTCCACTCTGGGGGCGTGATCGCATTTATTTAAGGGGACCCTTAAAGCTACTTAGCTCAAAAGTGATCAAAACTAGCGAAAGCAAAGCTGCATCAGCTCACCTTCCTCTTGTAGCAGATGTTAAGGCTCAGGACACACGCACTTTTCTGAAAGTGAAAAGCAGCTCTCCCATCGCGGCAAAGCAACCAAATCCCATCTGTGGATAAAGCTGTTGATGTGTGGATAAGTGGATTTATTCGATGACCCAAAAAACAGAAAATGCGCTGAATATGCTGCGTTCCTTAGAGCGTTTATATCCTCATGCTGAATGTGCCCTGAATTATGAGACACCGTGGCAGCTGCTTGTTGCGACTATTCTTTCAGCGCAATGCACAGATGTGAGGGTCAATATCGTGACGGAAAGATTGTTCAGGGAGATCCCGGACCCTCAAAGTATGGCAACAGCAAGTCAACAGGCCGTTGAAGATATAATCCGTACGACGGGATTCTTTCGCAATAAAGCAAAAAATCTGATTACATGCGCTGGGCAGATAGTCAGAGAGCACAAAGGGAAGGTTCCGGAGACCCTTGAGGAACTTGTGGCGTTGGCAGGAGTGGGACGTAAGACAGCAAACGTTGTACTTGGAAATGCATTTCATGTTCCGGGGATGGTAGTGGATACTCATGTTAAAAGACTGGCACGCCGCTTTGGCTGGACCAAAGCTGATGATCCGGAAAAAATTGAACAGGATTTAAGCAAGTTATTACCCAAAGCAGAGTGGACACAATGCAGTCATACCCTAATAGCGCATGGAAGAGTTTGTTGCAAGGCGCCTGTGCCAAGCTGCAGTCAGTGTCAAGTAAGTGCGCTATGTCGAAAAGTGGGGGTAAATAAAGCTCGATAATAAAAGTATTTAAAAAAGGTTGATTTATTTCTCCTTTGTTGAATATTATGGATATCTAATATTGTGATTTGTAAGTTTCAGGGGTATTCAGTGTTCGAAAAAAATCAGCTCATCGGTAGTTATTCCATTAAACGCGTTCTTCCTCCGGAAGGTGCAATTCAGAAGTATTTATCTGAAGACCCTTTTTTTAATACCTCAGTAACCTTGAATATCCTTGATGTCAGACCCCTTTCCCAGGAACAGAAACACCTCCTTTTCAGCTTTTTACAAAAGATATTTACCCTTGAGCACGATGCTTTACTGGCAGTTTATGATTCAGGATTTGAATCAGATTATGTTTTTTTTACCAATCCTCGCGAGCATAAATGTTCTTTGCTGCAGAGAATGGAACAGGGACTTTCCACTGAAGAATCATTAAATATTTTAAGAAATATTGTTTCTGCTCTTGATCGTGCTGCAGAAAACAATCTTACCCATGGATCTCTAACTGCTCAGCAGATTTATTTTTCTCAGAGCGATGTACCTTTTATCGAAAACTTTGGCGTTCAACATTATTATTTTTCAGTAATAAATAATGAAAATACAGAGTATCCATTAAAAAATGTTTTTTCTGATATTGATAATTTATTCTTAAAATTAAGAATTTCAGTGACGGATAAAAATGTAATAAAACCGTACATAAATAATGAATTGGATAATTTATCTAAAAAACTAAAAGATACTTATAAATATAAAATAAACAGTATTCATCAGATTATTAAAGAAATTGATAATATTATATCGAATTTTAACATCGATGATAATCACGTAGAAAATTTATCAGAAGATAGATTCGATATTAATAAGCGTGAGGATGTTCTTCCATTTATAAGAGGTGTCATAGAGGAAAAGAATAAATTAAAGTTTGAAATTATTGAATTGAGAAAAATAAACAAAAGTTATGAACAAAAACTCTTAGAGTGTGAAAATAAAAGTAAATATATAGAAAATAATAAAAATTTAACAATAAGCTATGATAGTGAAAATAATCGAAAATATTACATCACGATTTTGGTTAGTTTTATATTCGGTATATTTATTACCACTATATTCATGAAATCATTCAATTTCCATGAGATTGAAAAATTAGATAACGCTAGATCAGATGCTAAAATTGTAAAAATACAGGACCCTATTTTTGAAAATTCTGCATTAGCAGCTGAAAAGGATATCAATAAAAATACTAATGAAAAAGTTGAAAACATTCCTGCTGGTGTTTCTGCTTCTAAGGTAAATGCGGAAAGTTTTCAGGCACCCGAACCGCTATCCCAAGTACCCGCACCGGGTCTGGAAAAAGAAGACAAACAGGAAAAAAGGCTGTTTGTCGAAACTCGCAACTGGTGGCCAAAAGGGGAGGAATTTCGCGATCCTGTACCACTTAAAGAGCAAAAAATAACAAGTCATAATGGTTTAACTGACATAGAAGCCGAAGCTGTCTTTAATCAGCTTATTAATTGGGCTGGCGCATGGGAAAAGCAGGATATTGATACCTATCTTGCCTGCTACAGCGACAAATTTATTCCTCCTGGTCACAGGGGGTTGGAAGCCTGGAAAAAACTGAGACGCTCCCGCATAGCAAAGCCTGATTGGATAAAAGTTTTTATTCAAAACATCTCAATGAGTAAATTATCTGCATCTGATGTGACAGTTGAATTTCAACAGGACTATCTGTCAGATACTTTTGAAGATCAGAGTATTAAGGTCGTTACTTTGTCTAAAAATGGGAATGCCTGGCTTATTACATCAGAAAAATCACTTCAATAGAGTTATATTTTTCTGCTCAGATAAAAAAAGCTCCGTGCAGGCACGGAGCTTTTTTTACTGGTCTACCCTCAAAACAATAATAATTATAGCGAAGTCAGCCTGATGGAGCTGACATTCATAAAAAAATCAGACCTTGGTAACGTTGGCTGATTGTGGTCCTTTTTCGCCTTGAATCACGTCAAATTTTACACGATCACCTTCGGCCAGAGATTTGAAGCCTTCAGACTGAATCGCTGAAAAGTGTACAAAAACATCTGGGCCATTGTCTTGCTCAATGAAACCGAAACCTTTAGAGTCGTTAAACCATTTAACTGTACCTTCTGCCATGCTTTTACTCCTTATGCTTTTCCGAGGGCAACCGAGACACGATACTTGCGCTTCTAGCATAAGAGTCTTTTAAAAACAACGTTATTTTTTTATGCGCAGATAATAAATGGTAAAAAATGCGTAAAAAAGTGGAAAAAAATAATATTTTTTTTAATTCTCATAAAAAACTAACAATTATCAACGATTTTCTTTTATCTTTTTATAAGAAAAGAAGAGGGAATCTATGAAAGAAACTAAAAAAACAGTTTTGGTTGTTGAGGATGAAGAAGATATTCTGGCATTGCTTCATTTTAATCTTATCAAAGCTGGTTATGAAGTTATTTGTGCGATCTGTGGTGAAGAAGGTCTCAAAAGTGTCAGTGAGCATAAACCTGATATGGTGTTGCTTGATCTCATGTTGCCCGGTATTGACGGACTGGAAATATGTCGGCGCTTGCGTAGTCAGGATAGTACGAAGGATACCCCTATCATCATGCTGACAGCCAAGGGTGAAGAGAGTGATGTCGTCAAAGGCCTTGAGCTGGGAGCTGACGATTATGTTACTAAACCGTTTAGCATCAAGGTGTTACTGGCCCGGGTGAATACGGTGATTCGGCGGCGCAGCGAGCATACGGAAGCTTCCGAGACAGATGAAATTGTCTTTGATCAGCTCATGATTCATCGCGGTCGCAATACGGTACAGGTTGCCGGTGAAAGTATTGAATTGACCTATACCGAATTTCGCGTGCTGGTTGCCTTGGCAACCCGTCCCGGGTGGGTTTTCACCCGCTACCAGATTGTCAATGCGGTCCGCGGCGAAGATTATGCCGTAACAGATCGGGCTGTTGATGTACAGATTGCCGGATTACGTAAAAAGCTTGGCCCCTGCGGTCACTATATTGAGACTGTACGCGGCGTTGGTTACCGTTTTCGGGAGGCAGCATGAAAGCAAGACGGCTTGTCTGGCAGCTTTATCCTACCTATATCCTGCTTAGCCTGTTCGTGCTGTTCGGCTTAGGTTGGTATATTTCTACGGCCCTGCGCAATTTTCATTATGAACAGACAACTGCGGACCTGAAAGCCAGGGCTCAACTGGTTCGCGAACAGTTTCAGGGGACCTTTGACAGTTCTGAGCGCAGTTCAATAGCGGAACAGATTAAGTGCTTGGGGCAGAGTTCCGGGACCAGGATAACCATCATCCTTAAAAATGGTGTTGTTATTGCGGACTCCGATGAAGATATCACGAAAATGGAGAATCATAGTCACCGACCTGAAATAGTGGCTGCCTTGGCTGGTGATTATGGTCAGTCTATCCGTTTCAGCCGCACTCTGGGACAGACATTGATGTATGTAGCGATCCCCTTCTCCTCTGAATCACAGGTGCTGGGAACGGTACGGACGGCCATATCCATTTCTGACATTGATGATACTCTCGGTACCATTCATCAGCGTTTGCTGCTGGCCGGTTTTATTATTGTATTGCTAGCAGTGCCGGTATCCTGGTGGTTGTCACGCCGTATCAGTCGTCCTCTTGAAGTGATGACCAGTGCAGCACAACGTTTTTCCCAGGGCGAGCTGGAAAAACCCTTATCGGTTACTGGTTCCCTGGAAACACGGCGTCTGGCTAATGCCATGAACCATATGGCTTCCGATCTTGCAGACCTTATTCACCGTGAAGTTGAGCAGCGTGGTGAAATAGAAGCAATTCTCGGATGTATGGTTGAAGGGATCATCGCGGTTGATAACGACGAACGTGTCATTCGCATGAATTCGGCTACCGCCAGGTTGTTTGGTATCAGCGTCAATTTTCAGACCGGTCGCCCTATTCATGAACTGATCAGAAATTCGGAATTGCAACGTTTTATCCGTCGCTCCCTTAACCTGCAGGAACCCCTCGAAGAGGAGTTGACTCTGCTGGATACGGAAAAGCGCTATCTGCATGCTCAGTCAGCTCCCTTGACCGGCAAATTGAATGAGCGTATCGGGGTTCTTATCGTATTGCACGATCTGACCCGTTTACGTCAGCTCGAGTCGGTCCGGCGTGATTTTGTCGCCAACGTTTCCCATGAGTTGAAAACCCCGATCACCGCTATTCGTGGAGCTGTTGAAACGCTGCTTGATGAAGATGATATTGATGCAACCAGTCAACGTTTTCTCGATATCATCTTTAAACAGAGTGAACGTTTAAATGCGCTGGTAGAAGATCTGCTCGATCTGTCACGCATTGAACAGGGAGTAACCGAAGGTGGCTGGGAACTGCAGCAGGGGCCGGTCAAACCAATTCTCGAAAGTGCCCGCAATGCCTGTGAATCGATGATCAGCCAGCAAAATATCACGTTGCAGATCAATTGCCCGGAAGGGATCAAGGCAAAAGTGAACCAGAGCCTGCTCGAACAGGCTATCATCAATCTGCTCAGCAACGCGGTGAAATACAGTCCAGTAGGCAGTAACGTCATCATGGAAGCAACGGAAGATGTCGACCAGGTTTTGATTCATGTTAAAGATGCCGGTCCTGGTATCGCAGAAGAACATTTACCCCGATTATTTGAACGTTTCTATCGGATCGATCTCGCCCGCAGCAGGGCGCTTGGTGGTACCGGTCTGGGTTTGGCGATTGTCAAACATATTGCTCTGGCGCATCAGGGAAATGTTTTCGTCGACAGCACAGTTGGAAAAGGGAGTACCTTTACCATCGCACTTCCAAAGAAAAAGTCCTGAAAAACAAGACGATAAATGAATAATGAACCCCTCTTACCCGCGTGGTGAGAGGGGTTTTTATTTAATTTTCCAACAAAAAGAGGTGGGGAACTATCGTTTTCCGATAAAAATGTTTTAGAATTAACACATTGACTGGTCACCTGAATCAACGAAGAGTTCGGGGCTTAAAATCAATTTCACGAATTTCCGGCGATTCAGGTCTATAACCATACTTTTTAGAGGAGAGACGAATGGCGGGAAATTCATTTAACACTCAGAAAACTCTCAATGTCTCCGGACAAAAATATCAGTACCACAGTCTGCAGGCCGCAGCTAAGGCGGGACTTGTGGGGCTGGAAAAACTTCCGTTTACGATTAAAGTGCTATTGGAGAACCTGCTGCGCAAAGAGGATGGCGCCAGCGTTACAGCTGAAGATATTAAAGCGGTCGCAGCCTGGCAGCCACAGCAGTCACAGGATAGTGAAATATCGTTCAGTCCGGCGCGGGTCCTGATGCAAGATTTTACCGGCGTACCTGCCATTGTCGATCTTGCCGCAATGCGTGATGCCGTGGCGCGCAATGGTGGCGATCCGGCAAAAATCAATCCTCAGATTCCTGTGGACCTCGTCATTGACCACTCAGTTATGGTTGATCAGTATGGTAATTCGGGAGCTTTTGCCGCCAATGTCGACAAAGAGATGGAGCGCAACCGTGAACGCTATGCCTTCCTGCGCTGGGGGCAAAAAGCGTTCGATAACTTCCGCGTTGTACCGCCGGGCACCGGAATCTGCCATCAGGTCAACCTGGAATATCTGGCCCAGGCGGTGTGGAGTGAAAGTAAGGGTGGCGAAAAATGGGCCTACCCGGACACCCTGGTAGGTACTGACAGTCACACGACGATGATCAACGGCCTTGGCGTTCTTGGTTGGGGGGTCGGCGGGATTGAAGCTGAAGCGGCTATGCTGGGGCAACCAATCTCCATGCTGGTCCCAGAAGTTGTCGGCTTCCGCTTGACCGGTGCTTTGGGTGAAGGGGTTACCGCAACCGACCTGGTCCTCACTGTAACGCAGATGCTGCGCAAGCATGGGGTCGTCGGTAAATTCGTTGAATTTTTTGGGGCTGGCCTGTCTCAGTTGCCACTGGCCGATCGCGCCACTATTGCGAACATGGCTCCGGAATACGGCGCCACCTGTGGATTCTTTCCCATTGATCGCATAACCCTCGACTACCTTGCCCTGTCAGGGCGCAGTCAGGAGACGATCGACCTGGTTGAAGCCTATTGCAAGGAACAGGGGCTCTGGCGGACTGATGAGTTGGCTGATCCGGCCTACAGTTCTGTACTGGAGCTTGATCTTGGTTCGGTAAAGCCGAGTCTGGCCGGTCCTAAACGACCACAGGATAAGGTTCTGCTTGAGGAAATGCGCAGTGCGACAGAGGCTGTACTTCCCGAACAGGATCGGGATAAAGGCGTTGCTATTCCTGGTAGCAGTGACGAGCTGAACCATGGAGATGTCGTTATTGCCGCCATTACCTCCTGCACCAACACCTCAAACCCCGCTGTTATGATGGCGGCCGGGCTGGTTGCCAAGAAAGCAGTAGAAAAAGGTCTGAAGCAGAAATCCTGGGTAAAAACTTCTCTTGCCCCCGGATCCAAAGTTGTGACCGATTACCTGGCCAAGGCCGGACTTCAGAGTTATCTGGATAGCCTCGGTTTCAATATTGTTGGCTATGGCTGTACGACCTGTATCGGCAACTCCGGCCCGCTGACCGGTGCGATTGCCGATGCTATTGATGTCGGCGATATGACCGTGTGTTCGGTTTTGTCAGGGAACCGAAATTTCGAAGGACGTATCCATGCTCAAACCAAGGCTAATTGGCTGGCGTCCCCTCCCCTGGTTGTTGCTTTTGCCCTGGCCGGAACGACCCGCATCGATTTAACCAGCGAGCCGGTTGGCCATGATCAGGCCGGTGCTCCGGTTTACCTGAAGGATATCTGGCCCAGCAATGCTGAAGTTGCGGAAATGGTCGCCCTGGTGAATGCCCAGATGTTCCAGAAAGAATATGCAGAGGTGTTTAATGGCGATGAAACCTGGCGTAACCTGCCGGTGCCGGATGGCTTGACTTACGCGTGGGAAGACAAGTCAACTTACATCCGTCTCCCCTCTTTCTTTGATGAATTGAAGGTCACCGACACCTATCCCGGATTTGATCAGGCCAGGATGCTCGCCTTGTTGGGGGATTCCATAACCACCGATCATATTTCACCAGCCGGTGCGATTAAGTCCAGCAGTCCAGCAGGACAGTACCTTAGGCAAAATGGTGTTGATGAGAGGGATTTCAATTCCTATGGTTCACGGCGTGGTAATCACGAAGTGATGATGCGCGGAACCTTTGCCAACATCCGTCTGCGTAATAAAATGCTGCCGGGAGTCGAAGGAGGAGTGACGAAATACTTAAAAACCGGGTCCGAGATGAGCATCTATGATGCCTCGAGTCTCTATCAGCAGGATGGCGTGCCACTGGTTATTGTTGCCGGCAAGGAATATGGAACCGGTTCCAGCCGTGACTGGGCGGCCAAGGGAACCTTGCTTCTGGGCGTTAAGGCGGTTTTGGCTGAAAGTTATGAACGGATTCATCGTTCAAACCTGGTTGGCATGGGTATCCTTCCCCTGCAGTTTCAGGATGGCATGTCAGCTGAAAGCCTTGCCCTTGATGGCAGTGAAAGTCTGAGTCTTGAGCCGGTTTCAGGGTTAAAAGCCAAGCAGACATTGACGATCACTGTTACTAAAGCTGATGGCCAGCAGCTGAAAATTGACGTTTTGTGTCGTCTTGATACCGATCAGGAAGTGACCTACTTCCGCCACGGTGGCATTTTGAATTATGTGCTGATGACGCTTATGAAATAAGAATACCTCTATACAGCGCAGGGCAGTTTTTCAGCCCTGTGCTGTCTGCCTTTTGTCTTATCCCCTTTGTTATTTTCTGTTAAATTATGTGTCCCTTTGTTGAGAAACTAACAAGCAGCGCTATACTCGAGAGAGTTGAAAAACAACAATCATTATTTATATAGGTTGGAGAAAAGCGATGAATATGAAAGAGATCAAGGAAGTGGCAAAAGACCGCGGTGTTAAACCTGGACGTCTGAAAAAAGTTGAATTAATCCGGGAAATACAAGGAGCTGAGGGGAACCCTCAGTGTTTTAATACCGATTTTTCAGATCAGTGTGGGCAGCCGGATTGTCTCTGGCGTTCTGAGTGCTCCTGATTTCTGATCCGGAAACGGCCCTTTTCCACAATCTCTGCGTCAGTCTGCGCATTTGCTTGTGCGGCGTAAAGTACTACGCCTCCGCGCAGATGCTATACTTCCTTGGCCTTGCGCAAAATTACCAGTTTCCGGATCAGAAATCATTGGTGGTTTGATGCTTAACCGAGAAGGTGCGTGTAGGGCGGATGAGGGAGGAGTACGCGTTTTAACCAACCTTATTCAGGCGTTGACTGAGGTGACAAGGACCTTATCAGCCACGACATGCCAGCGAATATTGTATCCATCAAGCTCCACACCATACTCACGTTCATCGTCAGACTGGCGACGATAGGCCGGGCGTGGATCAAGGCTCAGGGTTTCGCGGATAACGTCTTCCAGGGGGGGATTTTTGTGCTTCAATGCCTGCAATTGAGCAAGTGCTGTGCTGCTGAATTCGACCTCGAGAATAGCTTGTGGGGCCTCTTGGGCAAATCCACTAATCGCTTCGGGAAAACTGTCGGCATATCTGACGTAGGGTTTGATATCGATAATGGGAGTCCCATCGATCAGATCGGCACCTTCTACCTCCAGAGAAAAATCACCTGTCTGGGAGTTGACCTTTAATAGCTTTACTGCAGAGAGGCCGACAGGGTTAGGGCGAAACGGGGAGCGCGAAGCAAAGACTCCTACCCTTTTATTGCCACCCAGACGCGGCGGCCGTACGGTTGGCTGCCAGCCTTTCTGCCAGTTTTGGTGAAATATGAACAACAGCCAGATATGACTGTATTCGCTTAGGCCACGTAATGCTTCAGCACTGGCAAACTCAGGAAAAAAAACGACTTTGGCCTGAACCGAAGGAGCCAGACCCGCTTGGCGCGGGGTTCCGAATTTTTCAGTGAACGGACTTTTTATAGTAGCAATCTGGGTAAGAGGATATTCCATCATGTCTCTAATATTCCATTGGCTGGTGATGTCGTTGCCCGTCGACTGCTGATCCATACCCCAGTAAAGACCAGAGCGCAGGCGAACCATTGTGACAGACTTAGCTTTTCATCAAGAATGAGCAGGCCCAGCATAACGCTAAAGACCGGAATCAGGTTAACAAAGCCGGCGGCCTGACTGGCTGGAACCCGGCTGACGCCAAAATTGAAGCAGCCGTAGCCGCCAAGGGTCACAAAGGTCCCCAGATAGATAATGGCAAACGCCGACAGTGGTTGCCATAGCTGCGGAAAACCGATCCCGGGCATAAGTAAGAAAGGGAAAAAAAACAGACTGCCAATAAATGCCTGAAAGGCGGTCAAAAATAAGGGTGGATAGTTGCTGGTCAGGTGTTTAAGAGCAATCGTATAGCCAGCGGCACAGACCATGGCCAGAAATTCACATAAATTACCCATCAGCGGGTTTGGGGCGTGAGTATCTGCCGAAGCACCAATGCTGAGCCAGCCGGCGCCGATAATCGCCAGGGAAAAGCCACTGATCGTCTGTTTGCTGATCCGTTCACGCAGCATCAGCCAGGCCAGTATTGCCACCAGCAGGGGGAACATGGCGGTAATCATGCCAGCCTGGGAAGCGCTGGTCAATTCCAATGCTTTCGCTTCAAACAGAAAATACAGGCAGGGTTCACAGATGGCCATGAGCAGCATGTATTTAATATCCTTTTTCCGCCAGTTCAGTTTGCGGAATGAGGGGTAGAAAATCAGCAGGCACAGGCTGGCAATGAACATACGACCGAAAATGACTTGCATCGGATGATAATTGCGAAAAGCGATTTTTAAGGCAACAAAGGAACTGGCCCATAAGATAGAGGCCAGGATAAGACTCAGGGTTGGCAGCACGAGATTGTCTTTAGAGGTCACCGTTGACTCCACAGCAAAGCAAAAAAACAGACTGTTCCCCTCTTGCGCGTAACAGCCTGGTAAAGATAATCCTGTTTATAGGTGGACGCTAGAAAAATCGACCTGTGGATAAAGATGTTGAAAACTCGCTAAAGTGGCATTTTAAAGTGGAAAAGACAGGGAAAAGGTACAATTATCGTGATTGACAGGCTCTTCCAGGATCAAACTCCCGCCCATGGATTGAGCCAGGGTTCTCGCCATGTAAAGGCCTAAACCGGAACCGCTGGTCTGGCTGGCCTGGTTCTTTCCCCGGTAGAACTTGTCGAAGATTTTTTCCCGATCCTGCTCAGGTATTCCTGGTCCGTCGTCGCTGATACGGAAGCAGAGCCGGTTAGTGTCACAGGTCACCAGAACTTTTACTTCACCATCAAGCAAAGAATATTTCAGGGCATTTTCTATCAGGCTGGCCAGAATAATCTTCAGGCCGATCGGGTGAAGCTGGACCTCACAATCCCGTGGTAACGAGAAGATCAGTTGACAGGCTTTCTGTTCTGCGAGTGGTTGGAACAGCTTGTGTAACTCGTCGAGCAGTTCCTGCAACTGGAAGCGTTGCGGCTTCAGTTGACTCTGGCCATCTTCTACCTGGCGGATCAAGAGATAATGTTCAGCCAGGCTGCCTAAATAGTGGGAGCTGTGGGAGATCTGTTCAATAAACTGATCCCCTTCAACACAGCGCAGAGAATGCTGTTCATTGAGATGATCAGCCATACCGGAAATGACGGTCAGTTGGTTACGCAGTTCATGAAACAAGGCATGTTGCCAGTTATCCTGCAACTGCTGCCACTTCTGCATGGTTTCTAGCTGTCGGGTCAGACAGCGGTGTTCCTGGCTGCGCTTGATCAAGAGGCGGGTTTGCAGAATCACCTCTTTAACCGTATAGGGTTTGGGCAGATAAAGATCGGCTCCCAGATCATAGCCTTTCAGCTTGTCCTGTTCAGCACTCAGAGCACTTAGCATGATGACCGGAGTTTCTCTGATCTGGGCATCGTGATGGGCGCGAACCATGCGGCATATCTCCCAGCCATTGAGCAGCGGCAGCATTATATCCAGCAGGATCAGATCCGGTTGCTCGCGACCGATTATCCGGCACGCTTCCAGTCCGTCACCAGCTTTCAAAATAGTAAAACCCTGCCGCATGAGATTAAATTCAAGGATTTCAACGAGGGAATCCTCATCTTCGACAATAAGAACGCAACCGGCAGACTGGTTTTCAGACAGGCGCGAATGAACTTGAGTATAAGAAATCCGGTTATTGGTGGAATCTGGTTGAAAGGTGTTGGCCTGGACCATATCTCCCCCTTGAGCAAAAGGTCGTAATAAATATTCAAGCTAACCTATGAAGATATCGTTATAAATATATGAGAAAATGATTGGAATTGTATTAGCTGGTTGAAAACAGGGGGGCACAAATGAAAATCTAACAGGGTCACAATCAGGCCATAACAGTAATCCGGTTAAATTGCAAAAATTTATCCTCAGGAGAAGCGTTATGGCAGAAAATTGCGATCAGGTTACCCCGTTTTTATTCAACAGGCCGGAAGGTGGTTTCAGTTCCCTGGTCCGTAAAAAAATATATGGCGCCTTGGAACTGACTGCTGGTCTGAAACGCTGTCAGCATCTGTATGAGCAAATACCCCGGCAAGATTGTCTAACCGATTTTACCCGGCATGCTCTGGCAAAAATGGCTGTTGATTACCAGGTAAGTAACGAGGCGATATCCCGTATCCCCCAATCCGGAGCCTGTGTGTTGGTGGCTAACCATCCTTATGGTGGTATTGAAGGAGTCGTCCTGCTGCATTTGCTCAGTCGGGTACGTCCTGATTTTAAGGTGATGGGGAACTTTCTGCTGGGGAGGGTTCCGCAATTGCGCAACCACCTTATTGAAGTCGATCCTTTTGGAGGCAGCAGTGCTGCGCGCAGCAACGTCATCCCTATGCGTCAGGCCCGGCAACTATTGCGGGATGGTGGTTTACTGGTCATCTTTCCCGCCGGTGAGGTTTCTTCCTGGCAATCATGGCGCAGCGGGATTGTTGATTCGGCCTGGAGCATTAATGTCGGGCGACTGGTCCGCAGCAGTAAAGCTCCTGTGTTGCCGGTCTATTTTCCCGGACATAACGGACCGCTGTTCCAGGTCGCCGGTATGGTTCATTCCCGCCTGCGCACTTTCCTGTTGCCGCGCATGTTGCTGAATCGCCAGCAGCGCATTCTGAGTCCCGTTATCGGCAATCAGATTCCGGCCAAACGCTGTGCCGCGTTCGAAGATGATCAGCAACTGATAAACTACCTGCGCCTGCGTACCTACTCTTTGGGGCTCGAGACAAAGCGTCGCATGACCGTTCAGCTCGCGTCCAAATCAGAACAGGGACGCGAGACAGCGGTCATCGAACCGGTAGCGGTGGAGCTGTTGAAACAGGATCTTGAGGCGTTACCCGAACAGCAACGGCTTGTCGATAGCGGTGAATATTCCGTTTTTTATGGGACCGCAGACCAACTGCCTCATCTGCTGGTGGAAATTGGCCGTTTACGCGAACTAACCTTTCGCCTGGCTGGTGAGGGGACCGGCAACGCGGTTGATCTTGACCAATTTGACCGCCAGTATCATCACCTGTTCGTGTGGAACCGTGACAAGGAAGAGATTGTCGGAGCCTACCGTATTGGCCAGGTTGACCAATTGTTGGCCGTTCACGGCATTGGCGGGTTATACAGCTCGTCATTATTTGATTTTAAATCGCAACTATACCAGGCTCTCAGTCGGGGATTGGAACTGGGGCGTTCGTTTGTCCGTCCTGAATATCAGCGCACTTATGCGCCGCTGTTGCTACTGTGGAAAGGTATCGGTCACTATTTGCTGCAATTTCCTCACTATCGTTATCTGTTTGGCCCGGTCAGCATCTCCCGCGACTATGGGGAGGCTTCGCGCCAGCTGATGACGTCAACCCTGACCCGACATTACCAGGTTGAAGAGCTGGCCAGGCTGGTGCGGCCACGTTTGCCGGTGTCGGTAAAACCGATGTCCGTTCCGGGGTTCAGCCGCAGTTTATGTGATCAGTTGCTGCAGGATATTGATGATATCTCGGCGCTGGTCGCAGATCTGGAACATGATAGCAAAGGGATACCGGTGTTATTGCGCCATTATCTCGGGTTGGGGGGCAAGTTGCTGGCCTTTAACCTGGACCCAGATTTCAGCGATGTCATCGACGGTTTGTTGTTGGTTGATCTACCGCAAGCGGACAAGAAGCAGTTGCAACGCTATATGGGGCGCGATGGCTATGAGATGTATGTTGGGTATCATCATCGAAGCGATAAGGGTGAGGGGGACGTGGCTGCTTAACGGTGGGTTTGGTTTTATGATCAGCTTGAGTTGATACTAAAATGAACGATAAATACTAGTGAAAAACTCGGAAATTATGTATAGTTTTTAAAAAATAAACACAACTTAATTTCCGAGGAATAAGAAACCCATGAAAAATCGCACCGGCAAGCTGGCGATCATCACAGTCATTATTGCCCTGATAGCAGCATTTATCATGCTGGATCTCCACCAGTATCTGACCCTCAGCTACCTGAAAAGCCAGCAGCAGGCCTTCGATGCGTATTATCAGCACCACCAACTGGCATCTCTTCTCATCTACTTTTGTGTCTATGTTCTGGTGACCGCCCTGTCGTTACCGGGGGCTGTTGTGCTAACCCTGGCCGGGGGCGGGTTATTCGGTTTCTGGATGGCGTTGCTGATCGTCAGTTTTGCCAGCAGCATTGGAGCGACCTGCGCTTTTCTGGTATCGCGTTTTCTGTTGCATGACTGGGTGCAGGCCAAGTTTGGTAACCGGCTGAAGGCGATCAATGCCGGCGTGGACAAGGAAGGTGCTTTTTATCTCTTTTCCTTACGCCTGGTTCCCATTTTTCCATTTTTTGTCATCAACCTGGTTATGGGGCTGACACCACTGAAGACCGGTCTTTACTACCTGGTCAGCCAGATCGGCATGTTGCCCGGAACCATTGTGTACGTTAATGCCGGTACTCAGCTTGGTCAATTGCAGAATGCGGCGGGGATTCTCTCCCCGGCATTGCTCTTGTCCTTTGCCCTGTTGGGAATTTTTCCCCTGGTGGCCAAACGGGTACTGTCTGCTTTCCAGGCACGTTAAGTTTATGCCGGTTATAACCGCCCAGCCCGTTTTGATTACAATCTGGTGGTCATTGGGGCCGGCAGTGCCGGGCAGGTCAGTGACTATGACAGTGGTCTCTTCGCTGGTGAAGGGATCTTGGTCTTAACCGGCCGCAAAGCTCTTGAATTCAGGACAGTTGATGGTCAGAAGCAACTGCTGTGTCCGGTTGGCTCTGCATAGGTGGTTCCTTTTGATCTGATTCTGGTTGCTGTTGGCAGGAAGGCAAATGTCTCAGGTTTCGGCCTTGCAGGATTGAGGAATTTGCAAGCGGAATCCTTCACACTGACCCGTTTCTGCGGTCTAATTTCCCCAATATCTTATGGCCGGAGAAGCAGATAGTTTTACGGCTGATGGAGCCCTAGCTGGATTTCAGGTTAAGGCCCACAGCAAAATCAGCGCTTTTTATTGCGTTGCGGACCGGCCGTTTTGGTTTTCCGTTTTTTGGAACGCTGCGCCAGGATAACCCGTTTTTCAGCCAGTTTAATCTGTTTGTCCTGGCAACCCTCGCTGCCTTTGCGGGCATGGGGGTTGACCAAATGATACTGGCCGTCAGATTGCAGTTCCCAGGCATTGACCCGATCTTCCAGCTGCAGGTCAAAAATTTCCCGTAACTGTTCGCGTATGGTTTTGCTTGCTACCGGTACCAGGGTTTCTACCCGGTATTCAAGGTTGCGGCGCATGGCGTCGGCAGAACCAAGCAGAAATTCCTCGTTGCCACCATTTTTAAAATAATAGATGCGGGCATGTTCAAGAAACCGCCCCAGAATCGAGACCACCCGGATGTTGTCCGATAGCCCTTCGATACCTGGCCTGATCCGGCAGCTGTCCCGAATCAACAATTCCACCTTGACTCCATTTTGCGAAGCGCGATACAGCGCTTTAACGATATCAGGATCCTCGAGGGCATTCATTTTGAAGCGGATCAGACCCGGATTTTTACTGCTATGAACCTCGATCTCCCGGGCAATTTTGGCCAGCAACGCATTTTTTAACTGCTTCGGGGCCGGCAGCAGAGTGTTGTAGTGACGTTTCGGAGTAAAACCGGTGGTCAGGTAATTGAACAGCTCGGTGGCGTCACGGCCGACATCCTTGTTGTATATCAGTAAACCGAGGTCACTGTAGAGGCGCGCGGTGACCGGGTGGTAGTTGCCGGTGCCGATATGTACATAGCGCCGCAACCCTTTAAAGTCCTGGCGAATAACCAGGATTACCTTGGCGTGGGTTTTCAGACCGACGACACCATAGGTGACATGAATGCCGGCTTCTTCCATCTTGGTGGCCAGTTTGATGTTCGCCTGTTCGTTAAAGCTGGCCTGTAGCTCAACCACAACCGCCACTTGCTTACCGTTGCGGGCGGCCTGGATCAGATAATTGATAATGCCGCTGGTTGGGTCGGTGCGGTAAAGTGTCATTTTTATCCCCAGCACCTTGGGATCTGTCGCAGCTTCATGGAGAAAGCGTTCCACTGATGAAGAAAATGATTCATAGGGATGCTGGAGCAGCACTTCTTTTTGGTCACGAATGGTATGAAAGATGCTGCGGTCAGCCGGTAACAAGGGGTTGTCAATGGGATGATGGGGCTTGTCTTTAAGCTCGGGAAGATCGAGGCGATAGATTTCCCACAGGTCACGTAGACCGAGCAGATCTTCAGAGACAAAGACATCTGACTCTTCATCGAGTCCCAGTTCTGAAGCCAGCCGACCTCGGTAAAGCGGATCAATGTGGGGCAGGACCTGGAAGCGCACGATCGGCGCAACCCGGCGATGTTCCAGAGTTGATTCAATCAACTCCAGCAGGTCATCGGCATGTTCCTCGTCTTTGCTGGTGTTGGCATTGCGGGTCACGCGGAATAACTCGCAGCGGACGATTTCCATCTCGGGAAAGAGCAGATCGAGATTGTTCTGCAGGATATCTTCAAGACGGATAAAACGATAGCCGCTCCCCGGCAGTCTTTGAAAACGATTGGCCCCCGCTCCCACAGGAACCTTGACCCGGGCCAGTTCCGTTGCCGATTCGCCCGGGTAGCGCAGTACGACCAGCAGGTTCAGGGATAGGTTGGAAATGAACGGAAACGGATGAGCCGGGTCAACGGACTGAGGTGTAACCAGGGGGAAAATATTATCGTAAAAATGATTCCGAATCTGGGCCTTTTCTTCGCCAGTCAGCTGGGTAAAATCCAGGAATTCGATCCCCTGCTTTTTAAGGGCATGAAAAACGTCGCGCGTGACTTGCTCACGACGTGGCTGTATCCGGTTGATTTCAGCAAAGCATTCTTCCAGTTGCTGGCGTGGTGTCCGTCCATCAACGGTTATATCGCTGACACCAGTGGCCATCTGCTGTTTCAGGCCGCCGATCCGTTTCATAATGAATTCATCAACGTTGGAACCGTAGATGGCCAGAAACTTGACCCGTTCCAGAAGGGGTATTTTCGTATTGGAGGCTTGATGAAGAACGCGTTCATTGAACTTCAGCCAGCTCAATTCCCGGTTAAGGAACAGTTTCGGGTCATTCAGATCGTTATCTTTTGCATATTGAGACACCGGCTGTTCCGGGTGTTTTTCAGCTTTATCCTGAAGTGAAAATTGTTTAGCTGCTTCCATCAATGCCTGTTCTCCTGATGTTTTTTATATGGCGTTTTTTAAATCAACGAACTTTACGCGGGAATTGTGAGAATCATGTTAGCGTTGAGATTATTTTAACAGATAATCAGGGGGGTACGGTCGCCATATAATTGGGGCTGCCAGGGATTATTTTTTGTCTTTGATCTTTTTCTTAATTTTTGAAGCCTTGCAGACATCGTCCTTGTTTTCGGCAAGGGCGCCACATTTTTCACAGATCACCTTGGCGTGTTTTTTTTTGACCTTTGATTTACCTTTCAGACAGGCCATTTTGTCCTCGCTAAATTGTTTTCACTGGTTATTATTGGTATATGTAAATTACCTTAAAAAGATAACTCAATTAGTAGTGATTGACAAGGCTGGTACGGCTCAGAAAAGAGTCACACAGCAATAAAGTGGAATTTGCCATGAAAAAGACGAAGCAAAGACGTTTGGCCGCTATTGATATCGGAACCAACTCCATTCGATGCATCGTGGTCGAAACTGACGAACTGGAGGGTTTCCGGGTTCTGGATGATGAGAAAGCAGCCGTTCGTTTAGGGGAAGGGTTGAACGAGACCGGTTATATCTCGCAGCACGCCATTGAGCGTGCTCTGGAAGCTTTGCAGCGCATGGCAAAAATCAGCGCCGGTCTTAATGCCGAAGTGGCTGCCGTCGTTGCGACCAGCGCTGTTCGCAAGGCCGCCAATGGCAGTGATTTTGTTGCCGATGTCAAGCATAAGACGGGGCTGGAAATATCTGTCATCTCCGGTGAGCAGGAAGCTGACCTGGCCATGTTGAGTGTGCGTCATAACTTCGATATGGATCAGCAGCGTTTTGGTATGGCCGATATCGGTGGTGGCAGTGTTGAAATTGTCACGGCCAGCGGCCGTCATGTTGAGGATGTCTGCTCTTTGGAATTGGGAGCAGTTTTTCTGACCGAAAAGTTTATCCATAGTGATCCACCGCTGGAAGAGCAGTTAAAGGCCCTGCGAAAATATGTGCGAAAAGCTTTAAAGCGGCATAAGGTCGGGGATGGTCTGCCGCTGAACTGCCTGGTTGGCTCGGGGGGAACCATGACCAATATCGGCAGCATGATTATGGCCATGCGTGCCGAAAAATACGGTACGGTTCATCGCTACGAAGTGCTGCATTCTGAGATCATTCATCTGCTGGCCATGCTGTCACGGCGCAGTCATAAGGAGCGTCAGGCCACGCCAGGGCTTAATCCTGAACGGGCTGACATTATCCTGGCCGGCATGATTCTTACGGACGAAATGATGCGGCGTATGCGGACCAACCAGTTACGCATCAACGCTCAGGGGATTCGCGAAGGATTGATCCTGCGCAGTCTCCAGGAGCGCAACCTGATTCCTGATCCTGGCGATGGTCGTGACTGGCGGGATTCTATTTTTGAGTTTGCGCGGTCCTGCCGTTTCGATGAGCAGCATTCGGTCCAGGTCAGTCGCCTGGCCGTAAAAATCTTTGGTGTCGTTGCGGAACCGTATGGTTTGAACGCCCGCCATCAACAGTTTCTCGAAGCAGCGGCGCTGCTGCATGATATCGGATATTTCATCAGCTATGATGATCACCACAAGCATTCCTACCACCTTATCCGCCACGCCAATCTGTTTGGTTTTACCCCGCGTGAACGTGAGCTGATCGCCAATCTGGCCCGTTACCACCGCAAGGGCAAGCCGAAAAAACATCATGAGAATTATGCACCCTTAAGCCCGGATGACCAACTGCTGGTGCGGCGCTTGGGTGGAGTATTGCGGCTAGCCGATGGTCTTGACCGGCGACGTAACAGCCAGGTGGCCGATATTGATTGTCGGCTTGAGCAGGGCGTATTTTCCATTCAGCTGCAAGGAGCGAGTGATCTGTCCGTGGAAGTGTATGGGGCGCGGAGTAAAGGTAACCTGTTTGAGGCAGCTTTTGATTGCAGTCTTGATGTCACGATAGAGGAGCTTTTGTGCGACGCGTTATCCTGATTCGCCATGCCAAGTCAGATTGGGGCAATCCCGATCTAAATGATTTTGAGCGTCCGCTCAACGGGCGGGGTAAAAAAGCGGCACCTCTGATGGGGCAGTATCTGGCTTCAGGACCCTGGATTCCCGATTACCTGGCCAGTAGCCCGGCCAAACGTGCCCGCAAAACAGCTCGGTTGATAGCTGCTGAGCTTGACTTCGACAAAGGAGCGATTGTTTACCAGGATAGCATTTATGATGCCAGGGTTGCTGTTTTACAGAATGTCCTGAAGGGGCTCCCCGATGTTGCCTGCCCGGCCCTGATCGGGCACAACCCCGGCCTGAGTGAGCTGGGCCAGTGGCTGTGCCCGGATGCTCCCGGGTGGCTGAAAACTGCGGCCGTGCTGATCCTGCAGTTGGAGATTGAAAGCTGGTCGGAAGTACGGCCCGGCTGCGCGACCCTGCTGGATTACAGTTATCCTAAAAAGGTTATGGCTGAGCAATAGGATCCATGCGGCAATGTTGAGAGCCTAAACGGTAATTTCACGTGCGGGGTTGAATCAATGCAGGTCTGAACCTGCGACACGATTGCCTTGCTCATCAATCAAGTCAACCGTGGTGTCCGGCCAGCCTGGGGGGCCGCTCGGTCCCTGGTAGCGCACAAACAGACCATCGTTCTGGCGCAGCCAGTAGTGACAACTCCAAAAGACTGCCTTAAAACCAGGCAGTTGAATTTTGAGTTTGATGACCGGGGTTAGTTGTCCCTCACGTTCCAGCTCTTCTTCACCTTCCGGAATGACTTTCAGCTTGTGAACATCAAGGGTATCCGGGCGTACGCTCCAGAATTCTTTGGTGGCGATATTCGGGTTGGTAAATTGCCGCAATGAGACAGACAGTGCCTGGTACCAGGGGGCTGCGTCAATCGCAACGGATTTATTCAGTTTCTTCCCTTTAAAGGTGCCGCGCATCAGCAGATCATTGCCTCGGCGGGTCACCAGCAAATCGGTATTGGCGGCAGGATCTTTGACACTCCAGGAGCGGGTTGCCAACTCCCGGTTGATGTGGGTGACGTCACGTTCCTGATCAATATCGGTAATCAGTCTGATTTCATCACCACGCTCCAATCGCCAGTTAAACAGCTGGACTGAGGGACCGGTCGCTTTCCGGTAAAGGTGTTGTTCCGAGGTCATAGCGTTTCCTTGTGCCGGTATCATGAACAGGCCACACAACAGAAAGGCACAACTGCTATTAAGAATAGACATGTTTTACTCCTGATGGACATTGAATGGGGTAAAATAGGACTGTAATGTCAGGAAACGATGAGCAAGGGAGATTTTCTTTCGTTTCCGGGGAACAAGGTATTGAAAAGTTAGTTCTTAAAGGATATACAATGTATATACATTTTGATTTCCTTTTTAACTCTTTCAAATTACTGTAATTATGCTGATACATAGTGACTGGCGCATGACAACCCTGGTGACAATGACCGATCTGGAACAACTGATGCCAGCCGGATTTCACCTTGAACTCAAAGAAAAACAACACGTCACTTACACTGTTCTGGACGACTATGACTGGTCTGTCTGGAGTGCCGGACTGGTACTGTTTCGTAGCGGTGCCCGCACGTTATGTCTGCAACGCCCTGAAGGTGAACCTCTTGTTAATGAAGCTGTTGCAGACAGTGTACGCTTCTGGTGGGAACTGCCTGCCGGGGAACTGGCTGCTCAGTTACAGAAACTGATTGGCTTAAGGGCGTTTACCGCAAAGTTCAGTGTCTGTGGCGATGATCAGCATATTGCTGTTTTGAATGATGATGACAAGACTGTTGCGCGCCTACAGTTGATACGCTTAGGCCAGGCCGAACAGGCTGAGAGTCAGCTGCTGAGCCTTCAGGCATTACGTGGTTATGAAGAGGAAACGCAGCTCATCACTGCTGCGTTGCAACGTTTGCCTCATGTGGACGTGCCACCTTTAATTCTTAGGCAGCAGTTACTGCAGGTCGGCTTAACGGTAGAAAAACCACTATCCAAACCGGACTTCAGGCTTAAGCCGGATGAATTTGTCGAACCGGCCGTAACCAGGATGATTGCCCAGTTATTTGCTCTTGCCAGAGAACAGGAGGCAGGGCTGGTTGCGGATGTCGACAGCGAATTTGTCCATCAGTACCGGGTCAATATTCGCAAGGCACGCTCGCTTGTCAGCCTGTTTAAGAGGATCTACTCCCCTGCGCGTTATCGGCAGTTGAATGAGGCGCTGAAAGATCTCGGCAAACGGACCAATGAACTGCGAGATCTGGATGTTTTTTTAATCGATTGCAGAGTCTATCCGGAGATGCTGCCGGACAATCTGCGTCCCGGGCTAAATCAGCTGGTCGAGCGTCTGCGACGCCGACGGAGAACAGTATTCCGCAAGGTAAGAAACCAACTGGTGGGCCACGATTATGACGAGCAGGTCATAACCTTGCAATCTGCTTTGCAACAGGAGCCTGATTATGCAACCGCGCGGGCTCATATGCCGCTGAAACAACTGGTCTGCCATAAAATTAACAAACAGTATCGTGCCATTGTCAAAGATGGAGCTCTGATTGGGGATGATACTCCTGATCAGGCAGTCCATGCTCTGCGTATCAAGTGTAAAAAGTTACGTTATCTGCTTGAGCTGTTTGCCGAACTGTTCTGTAACACAGCAATTAAACCGTTGATCAAACAGCTGAAACTACTGCAGGACAATCTGGGACAGTTTAATGATTTTGTCGTTCAGCGCGAATTTCTCGGTCGTCTGGCACATCGCCGCCAGATAAGTGACGAACAGTTGGCAACTATCCATGGGCTGCAGGCGGTACTGTTTGATCGTCAGCGTCAGGAACGCAGTCAGGTGGTCGCCAATATCAGCAAATTCAGTGATGCAGAGGTTTTTGGCGCTTTCAGCCGAGTCTTTGCCTGTACGACTCAGGAGCCTGATCAGGAATGAACATCATTGCCTTTTATTCCATCAAGGGGGGCGTTGGGAAAACCGCTTCGGCGGTTAATATCGCTTATTGGGCCGCTCAATCAGGTTATCGGACCCTGCTGCTTGATCTTGATTCCCAAGGGGCATCGTCCTTTTATTTCCGCGTTCAGTCGGTTACTAGCAAGAATTGGGGCAAGCGCTTTTTTAAAGCTTATGAGCAGCTTTTCAAGCAGATTAAAGCCAGTGATTTTGATCGTCTCGATATTATTCCGGCCCACCTGAGTTTTCGTAATTTTGACGTACTGCTGCAGGAACTGGGCGCGCGTAAGAAGCTGCTGCGTCAGATGTTGACAAGGTTGGATAAGGATTACGATCTGGTGATTCTTGACTGCCCGCCAACCATCAGTCAACTGGCGGAAAATATTTTTAACGCCGCCGATCTGGTCCTGGTACCGGTGATACCAACAACCCTGTCACAACGGACCTTTTGTCAGTTACGCGAGTTTTTCAAGGAGGAAGATTACAGCCGCAAAAAGCTGATTCCGTTTTTTACCATGGTTGATAGCAGAAAGCAGTTGCACAAAGAAACAGCCCTGGCCATGCGCAAAGACTACAAGCGCTTCCTGAGAAATGCCATCCCCTTTTCCACAGATGTCGAAAAGATGGGGATCAACCGTTCTCCAATTGATCTCTATGCGCCGACCCGTCAGGCCAACCGGGCTTATCAGGCATTATGGCAGGAAATTGCGACACTGCTCAGGGAAGGATAAACATGGAACAGCTGGAAATCGAGCGGAAATTTGTTCTAAAAGAGTTACCGGAAACTATATTGGCTGGCGTCTGCGGGCAGTGTATCCGCCAGGGATACCTGCTCAGCGGTGATAGTGAATTGCGTATTCGCGAGCGGGGCGGAAAGTGTACCATGACCGTCAAACGTGGCACCGGACTTAAGCGTCAGGAGCAGGAATGCGTTATCTCTGCGCAGCAGTTTGACATGCTCTGGCCCTTGACGGAAGGACAACGCATCGACAAGGTGCGCTATGTCGTTCCCTGCGTTGGGCTTAATTACGAAATAGATGTTTTCAAAGGTGACCTGGCACCCCTGAAGATACTTGAAATTGAATTTGATAGTGTGGCCGCGAGTCGGGAATTCAACGTTCCTGACTTTGTGGCACGTGAAGTGACAGAAGATAAGGCTTATAAAAATGCTGCTCTGGCATTAATGGGCCTTCCAGTCGGGAGCTTACTTAATGGGTGATGACAAAAAAGGGAAGAAAAAAAGCAAGAAAGACAGCCAATTACTGATCCGGATCAACAGTGATGAACGTGACGATTTTATTTCTTTGTGCGAAGAGCTTGATACCAGCGCTGCCAGGGAAATTCGTCGCTTTATCAGGCGGTTTATTCAGGAGCACACTAACCAGAGTGAAGCGTAGGAGGGTTGTATGGCAACACCATTGGAGGATGTCACAGGGATTGGTCCTGCTACGGCAAAAGTGCTGGCGGAACACGGAATAGCCAGTGCGGAAGATCTGGCCGCTAGACAGGTCGAAGAAATTGCGCTTGTCCACGGTTTCAGCACGATTCGTGCCGCACAGGTTGTTGCCGCAGCCAGAGACTTGTTTGTGCTTAAGCCGGTTGTCGCAGAGACAGAGCCGTCCGCACCGGGAAAAGTGAAAAAGGCGAACAAGGGTGTGGGTAAAAAGCCCGAAAAAACAGACAAGAAAGACAAGAAAAAGGGGCACAGGGACAAGAAGAAAGACGCTAAGAAAAAAGGCAAAAAAAAGGCTAAAAAGTCAAAAAAATAAAGGCTTTCCTGGCCATTTAAGTGGGAAGAATCGCCTTTGAAACTCGGCGGTGAGCATTTTGCTGCTGCCCACTTTTCCTGTTACAATTGCGGTAACAGCTTTCCAACAGGAGGTGATTTATGCCTCATTGGCTGGTTACCGCAGTTTTGATAACTGCTTTGTGGTGTATGGATAGTCATGCCGCGCAATATCAGTGTCCAAATTCATCCGCCGTTACCATCGTTGGCGATGACACGGCGGATAACGACTTTATCTGCGCCAGCGCGGCACGAGCCTTTGCGTTTCTGGATCGTTTCGGTCTGTTAAGTGAACGACCGGTTACCGTCAGAATGATAGAGCGTCCCGTTGTCAGTACGGTTGGTTTGGTCTATGGTAGCTATGATCCTTATACCGACCAGGTTCTGCTGATGCATTTCGCCGCGATTATGTCCCTGCCTGATGTTTCAACGCTTTTCTCTGATCGCTTTGATCGAGATGACTATGCCGGAATTATTGCTCACGAACTGACCCATGCCATGGTTCAGGATTTATTAGCCATTGATCCCTATGCCGGGGCTCATGAGTATGTTGTCGCCCAAGAATACCTGGCTTATGCAACGCAGATTGCGGTTATGCCAGAACAGCGTAAGCGCAGCCTGGTTGAGAAACTGGATGTTGAGGCATGGCAGCCGGGTCATATCATAAGTGCTGTTTATATGGCGTTTGCCCCGCATAAATTCGCCGTGAAGTCTTACCTCCATCTGGTGGGGATGGACGATCCGCAGCCATTTATAGCGTCGCTGTTGAAGACCCCTGGTTTGGATATTTATGCTCCCTGAAGCATGCTGCTACTTTTCGGTTTTTGGGAAGTTTGTCGCAGCAACTGTGAGTAAAATAGTAATCATTGCTAACCAACACTTAACTTGATCATTGCTACACGTTTGATTACTGTTCACCCCTAATAGGGGGATCTTGCCACGCAGTTTTCTGTGTCCGTTACTTGACCGTTCCCCAAGAGTGTCTGATGGCGACACCTACTTTATGGAATTACCGTGTCACACCTTCTTAACAAAGAGGGGCGCTCATTACCACTGAAGAGCCAGACCCTGTACCTGCAAATTGGTTTGTCCATGGCATTTGTGCTGGTTATTGCCCTGAGTTGGGGAATGACCTTGAGCCAGCTCAGTGAAAACCGGCGCTTTATCCTTCAAGGGATGCGCACCCAACAGGCTAATCTGACCGCCATTATTGCTGAAAACATCTATCAGGTTATTGATCAGAACCAGGCTATCGGGCTGGTGGCTCAGGGCTGGATCCGTAATCACCAGCAGGGGGCACCAGCTGAGATCAATAATTTCATTTACAGCGAGCAGGCTTTCAATCGGATCGCTCTGTATGACATCAAAGGCGCGCAACTCTATCAGACCTTGCCCGCTGATCAACAGCCGGCCACCCCTGCAGAAATCAAAAGTTATCTTGCCTCTTTAGCCGCAGGCATTGGGGACAACGTCAGGATTCTGATACCTGGTGATAATTCCCGCACCAACTGGCAGTTGCCGATTCTGTTTCCCCTAAAATCTGGTAAGCATCTCGAAGGGGCCATGCTACTGGAAATGAACCTGGGCTACCTGCTGAATTTTCTGCAGGGGCTCAATATCGGTCGCAGTGGCCGCATCTCCATTTACAGTGAGCAAGGTGACATTCTGGCCCGGTATGAAAATTTCGGTCTGGTCAATATCGACCAGTATGAAGCCAAGCCCGATTTTCGCCAGGTTGATGATACCAGCAAATCGGTTATTTTTACCTACAGCCATGAGACAGACAAATATCTGGTTGCCGCCCGCAAGGTCCGCAACTACCCTGTTATTATTGCTCTGAGTCAGGGACTTGAAGATTCCCTGGCCGAGTATTACAGCTACCGTTCCCGAATATTTCTGGGCATGGTGATTCTGACCGCCTTTGGCAGTATCGGCTTTGTTCTGCTTTTGAAAATTCTTAATCGCACCGACCAATATTTAGACTCCCTCAAAGAGTCGGACTCAGAAAAACAGAGCCTGCTGGCCAAGCTGGAGGATGAGCACAAAAATGCGGTCAATGCCGCTTCTTTTGATGCCCTGACCGGTTTGTATAATCGGCGACTGTTCGTATCACTGGCCAAACAGAACCTCTATTCCGCCAGAAGAAACAATGCCAGCTACGCCATCCTGTTTATCGATCTTGATCGTTTTAAGACCATTAATGACACTCTCGGACACCGTATTGGTGATCTGCTGCTGCAAGAGGTTGCCGACCGGCTGACCGGTTGCGTACGCAAAAGTGATGTGGTGGCCCGTTTTGGCGGTGACGAATTCGTTATTTTGCTGGGTGAGATGGTGTCCCTTTCGGATATTTCCATTGTGGCGGAAAAAATTATCGAGACAATCACCCTCCCCTGCTACCTGGATGGTGAGGAGCTGTCGGTGAGCCCGAGTATCGGCATTGCAATTTTTCCCAGAGACGGGCAGGAACTGGAAGATCTGATCCGTAATGCGGATGCCGCCATGTATGCATCGAAAAAAGCCGGGCGGGGGCGCTACAGTTACTTCGACGCGAGCCTGAACAATAATTCCTCAATCCAAAAGTTTGAACTTGAACAGGGCGTTGGCAGGGCGACGGAGAAGGATGAATTCGTTCTCCATTTTCAGCCCAAGGTCAGGCTGGATGATTCCCGGGTTGTTGGCCTGGAAGCGTTGATTCGCTGGCAGCACCCGCAGCATGGCCTGTTATATCCGAATGATTTTATCGAGTGTATTGAAGAGAGCGGCCATATTGGCAAGCTGGGCAGCTGGGTTCTTGAGGCCGCCTGCAGGCAACAGGTGAGATGGCGGGAACTGGGCCTTCAGACGGTTCCTGTTGCGGTAAATGTTTCTCCAACCGAGATAAAAGAAAAGGACTATGCGACCAATTTTATGGCCATGCTCGACCGCTATGGACTGGCCCCAGAAGATATCGAAATAGAGGTCACTGAAGGAGCCATTTTTGAAGATAAACAGGCTCTGCATGATAATTTGACCCACCTGGCAGATAGGGGGGTGACAATTTCTCTGGATGATTTCGGCAATGGTTTTTCCAGCCTCAGCCATATCCGTTCTTTACCGATCTGCACCCTTAAGATTGATCGCAGCTTCATCAACGACATGCAGAAAAGCCGCAATGACAATGCCATTGTCACCTCAACCATAGCACTGGCCAAAAAGCTCAAGCTGACCGTTGTTGCGGAAGGGATAGAACGGCATGATCAACTGATCTATCTGAAGCTGGCCGGTTGTGATCAGGTTCAGGGGTATTTTTTCAGTCGCCCTGTTGATGAAGAACAGACCCGGGACTTTTTAAGAAAACCGGTTAGGAGCTACTTAAATGAATAGAATGACCCGAGTCATGATCACTGTGCTGCTATGGGGCTGCATATTTTCGGTCCAGGCTGTGCAGGCCATGGATAATGGCAGATCTTTATATTTTTCGGTGATTCCGAAAAAAAACCTCGATCAACAGATTGCAGAACTGCATCCGTTGCTGGACTTGCTGGAAAAACGTTTAAACCGGTCGATTAAGATCGTTCGCCCCCAGTCGTATCAATCGGTCATCGAAGGTTTGGTTTCACACAGCATCGATTTTGGGGTATTGGGGCCGGCATCTTATGCCTATGCCAAGCGTCGGGATGACCGCATCGACGCGTTTGCGTCCTTTATGATGAAGAACGGTTATGCTACTTCCAGGGGTGAGTATTACAACTCAATTCTCATCACCAGTAAACAAACCGGCTTTAGTACCATTGACGATTTACGCGGGAAAAATGTAGCGCTGATAGATCCGGTCAGTACGTCCGGTTCTTTGATTCCCAATATGGAATTCTCAAAAATTATCGGGGAACCGCTGCAGCGTTTTTTTGCCAAGCAGATCTATACCGGTGCCCATGACCGCTCCGTCGAAGCGGTTACGACTGGCAGGATTGATGCGGCATTTGTCGCCAGTTCACGCCTTGATGAGGAAATCAGAAAAGGGGTTGTGAATGGCAATGATATATGCATTCTCTGGAGATCGCAGCCCATTCATTATGATCCCTTCGTTTTTGGCAGTAGCCTTGATGATGATTTGCGCGACGAGATCCGTGCCGTCTTTTTTTCCCGGGATCCAAGTCTGACGCTATTGTATGAAAATATGCAGGTGAAAGGACTGATCCCCGTTGAAGACCAAGACTATCAGCCTATCCACGACATTGTCGCCAGGGAGCAGCAGGAAAACAAAAGCAGTTTAAAGTGATGATCTGCAACAATACTGAATCGGCTACCGACCAAAGGCCCACCCTGTAAGAGAGGGTGGGCTTTCTTGTCACGCCGGTAATGGAGGAAGGCTCTGATCTGTGGAGTATCTGATCAGATGTGTGTTGCAGATGGCGCCTGAACAAGATGATGCCAGTTTTTCAGGCGGTGAGAGTTGGGAGCGATACGACCGTTAAAATAATGACAGGCCCGGTAGTAGAGCAGATCTTCCAGCCATAGTTTGAAAAAGGTACGATCTTTAAACAGGCGCCTGCCAAGCTGAACCGGTGATTGCCGCAGATCCACCAGGGGGGAAAACAGTTCGGACGGGTCACGGAAACATTCCCAGTCGCATTTACGACAGTTTTCTTGCGGGGCTTTACCTGACAGGTCAAGCTGGCAGAAATCACCCAGATTTTCAGTCCCGCGATAACCACAGGGGTAAGTCAGGCCATTTTGGCTGTCGATAAAAAAATAATCGATGCCACCGCGACACGCAGCGGCCAGTTCCGGACGGCCCTGATACTGTTGTAACAGGGTGTGAATGCTGCTGCGCGGGGTAAAAATACGGATTTTGTTGCGGTGGATGGGGATCACATCAGACAAGGCCCGAAACAGGTTGATCTTTTCCTGGGTGGAAAACGAAACGACTCGGGCACTGGCGGTGGCGCCATAGACGGCTGCCTCGGCGGGCTGATCGGGATCTGTATGCATTGGGTAGCAGACATTGGCGATAGTAAAGCCCAGCTCCTGGACAAAGCGGTAAAATCGATCAAAGCCCTGATAGAAATCGGCGTATTCAAGCTTGTCTCGGTCTTTTGAGGCGCCAGCAAAGTTACGATTCAGGCCAAGGTTTGCCGATAGAAACAGGCCACGTTCAGCGAAAACAGGCAGGGCTTTTTCAATGCCGCGCATCACGCCGGGCAGGCCACGCATCTGTTCGTGTGTGGCGATGTCGGCCGAATCGATACTGACCCAGATGTTACGAATCGGGGTTGCGGCCAACTGATCGGCAAGGCGTTTGATACGATCATTGAAGTGGGCTGCATCAGAATTGCGGAACAGGAAGCCATTTGTGCCGGTGCGGATATACCTGATGCCATGCTGACCGGCAAAGGTGGCCAGCTGGCAGATTTGATCAAGGTACAGAAAAGGCTCGCCACCGGTAAAAGACAAGGCCGATATCCCCTTGGCTGCGGCACTGCGGATAATCTTTTTAACGCGGGCTTTTTCCAGGGTTGCACGCTCAAACTGGTTGCTGATGCGCATGCCGCACTGTGGGCAGCTGGCGTTGCATTGGTCGGTGTACTGGATAACCAGTTGCCCGGGAATGCGGTTTTTCAGTAATAGGCGGCTACTGATCCGGACTGCACAGGACATCGTGTCAAGCAGAGGCATGATACTAGTGCACCATCATGTTCGAAGCGAGCTTCAGAATCCGCTTCAGCGAGCCATGCTGATGACGCTGCTGGCGGGGGGGACCGGGTGCGACCATGTCGTGAAGGATGCTGTCCCAGCTGAAATGCTCTTCAACCCGGTTGCGAGCCGCAATGCCAAATTGCTTGCATAAGCCACTGTCACTGGCTTTATCCGTCAGCATGTCGCTGATCGTGTTCACCCATGGTTCGCAGTTTTCAACACTTAAGGCATAACCGGTTTCACCATCGACAATAATTTCTTTTGGTCCGCCGATATTGGAGACCAAGGCCGGAATGCCGCAAGCCTGGGCCTCCAGCACGACCATACCGAAGGTTTCCGTAGTGCTGGGAAAAACAAACAGATCGTACTGATTATACAATTCCGGTAACTCACGGTAATCGACCCGCCCGAGAAACCTGACTTCAGGCATATCACGGCAATTTTCCTTTAATTCGTCAAGGTATGGCCCGGTTCCTGCCAGTGTCAGGCTGGCATCAGGGTGACGTACCCGCACCTGGCGGTAAACATCGATCAGGAAATCGAGATTTTTGTCCTTGGAGATGCGCCCGACATAAAGCAGGCGAGATCGCCAGGTCTGAGATTTATAGGGTCTGGGCAGCGGTTTGAAATGTTCGCTACGCAAGCCGCGGCGGAATAATTCCATGTGCCGGTAGCGGTAGCCCCGTTCTTTCAAGAGATCGATATATTCCTGGGTCGGGACCAGCAGGGTATCAAACTGGTTGAAGAACCACTTGTTGTAGGCTTCGATCATGTTACTGATAGCCGGTTCGGCAACAATGGCAGCCGACTCCTCGGTGAAATCCGTGTGGTAAATTCCCTTGATGGTGGTTCCCAGCATGCGACCCATGAACATGCCGAGCAGACCAACCGGACCGGGGGTGGAAATGTAAATTTCATCAGGGTTGTAGTCATACACCAGTTTCAGCATCCGCAGCACCGATGGCACATTGATATTCAGCTCTTCATAATGGGGTAGCTGGAAACTGTAGAGGGGGGGGATCGCCAGGGTTGTCAAAGGCAGGCGACTGTCCTGCTGCTTTTCACTGAGGCTCGACATGATACGGATATCATATCCCTTTTCCTCGGCCAGGTTACCGATGGTCTGTAAGGTCATGGACACCCCGTTGAGGTCAGTCAGGGTATCGGTCAGCCACAAAATCCGCTTACTGCGCTCGGTATTGTGTTTGCCCAGGCTGCCTTCCAGTTGGTTGATCACTTCGCGGTCACCGAACATGTGACGGAAAGCAGAAAAGAAGGGAACCGACAGGAAAATGCCGGGAATACTCGACGACAATCCCTGAATAATACTGATGATATCCATCTCTTCAATGTTGGTATTGAGAGATTCAAGAAGCGAGCGGAAATACTGGTCGGATATGTTGCTGATGCACTCGTATAGCAGATTCAGGCGTGCATCGATATCATCATGATCAAGACTGCGGCTGGTTTCGATCAACTGAACGATATTCTGATAGATAGCATTATTCTTTTGTGACTTCATGCGGTTCAGGCGCAGCCGGTCCTTAAAGCTCAGACGCTGTTCACTGAACAGAAAGCGGGTCATGTCACTCAGGGTCGAGTGGGAAAAGGCGGTGCTTTTGTGCTGAGAGAAGTCAAAGGCGATTTTATAGATGGCAAAGGTCAGCCCCTGAAAATCATTCTGCCGACCCTGCGGTGCCATGCGCCTGTTTTTAAGTTGCTCAAGGAACTCCTCGGGGGTGGTGGCGTCGGCGCTTGTGTAGGTTTTGGCGATAAAGAAACCGGCATGATCGTCCGACCCACCGGTCAGCCCTTTGCGCCATGGCTCCGGGCCCCAGGGTTCAATGCCATGTTTTAGTTGCAGACGCTCAATGTCTTCAGGGGTGAACTCTTTCAAAACCTTGCTCAAGACATCGTTATTCAACACACTGCGGCTGCCGTTACGCCCTTCAAAATTATTGAACAGCAGGATCAGTTTTTCCAGATGCTCAAGGGTTAGCTTGCCGTTGACTGAGTAGGTGGCATGAGCGACGACACAGGCGAGGTCTTCCTGCATCAGGTAGTCGCGCAGCTTGTAGATATTCAGGCGTTTTTTCTGGATTTTAATAAACTGTTCACGATCAAGACCGTAAATCAGCACGTGGACCTTGCAGTTATCTTCAGGAAAGTAAGCGGTCGATTCCACCCCGGTAAAGCAGTGTTTGGGGTGCTTTTTGACCAGCTCCATGGAGGCTTTGATGCGGTTGTGGTCGGTCACCGTCACAAAATCCATGCCCCGCTTGCGGGCCATTTTATAGATGGTATCCGGGTCAGTATAGGATTCGGACGCTCCGAGGCGTTGCAAAAACCATTCTGAAGGGTGATTGGAATACTTGGAATGTACGTGCAGGTCGGCTTGTGCCATCTCTTTTTTCTCCGTCTCTTGTCGTTTTTGTCTATTGTGGACGGTAAGATTAGGTGGGGATGAGGGGTTTGTGAGGATCTGATGTGAATTGTTGGATTATATCAGCATGAATTACAGGTCAAAGGCAAACCCAAGATCTCGGGGACGTACCTCCGAGGGCTTGGGTTTAAGGCTCTTCACTAACTCACAATACGAAATCATCAACCCGCCACCTTTAACGACCTGACCGCCCCCTGCTCCCCTTTCGGACTATACTGTCGCTTCAACCACGAACTCAGCCCATCCAGGCCCGGAAACAGCACGCGCTCAGAAATATTGGCCTGATCAAGTTTATCGCGAATTTCCCATTTCAAAGGTGCCGGGATAATGATGCGTCGCCACAGGTGAGGTTGGTGAACCAGCCAGTCATCCAAGGCACGGTCCGCACGGGGCATGATGGAGAAAAGGGCGTACTGGTTGGTGATGCGGTCATCGATGGACGGGGGTTCGATGAACAGAGCAAAGTCGGTCTGTGAGCTGGCCGCCAGGTCATTCAGGCTGGTCAGGGCGTCGGACAGCATTTCAACCGTAAAAACATTGGCGCCCTCCTCGTCCAGCTTGTCACGCAGGTCGGTTGGCAGCAGTTGATGTGATTTCAGGTAATTGACCACCCAGATGGCACCGTCACAGTCGTAACGTTCAATATTGGCCGTGGCAAAATGCAGTGCGACATAGGGGGAATAGGTCCAGTCGAGCAGGCGGGTCGGCAGACCGTAGTGTTGGGCCACGGCGAGCCAGTGCCAGACGGAGTCCTGTTCCACCAGGTTGCGGCGCGCATACTTTTTGAAATTGCGCAGCAGGTGGCGTTCCAGGGTCTGATACGGTCCGCCGAGTCGGATCAAGGTGGTTTGCAGGTTGTAGGCGGAGTTCGACAGACCGCGATAGGCATAGCGGGAACGGAAGCGGCCGATATCATCGTTCCAGGAATCTTCGAATAATTCCTCCTGCAGGTGAGACCAGCTGGTAACGCGGATATCCTGAACATCATCTGGCATCGTCAAAGTAACTCACAGGCGGCGTTGGCAAGGGGGGAACGTTCGCCCCGGTTTAACTGGATATGGCCGGCGAGGGGGTTGTCGCGGAAGCGCTCAACAACGTAGGTCAGACCGTTGCTCGAAGCATCGACGTAGGGATTGTCGATCTGTTCCGGATCCCCGGTCAGGATGATTTTCGTCCCTTCGCCGGCTCGGGTGATGATGGTCTTGACTTCATGGGGGGTGAGGTTCTGTGCTTCGTCAACAATCATATACTGGCGCGGAATGGAGCGGCCGCGGATGTAGGTCAGCGGTTCCACCGAGATAAGCCCCAGTTCCTTCAGTTCCTGATGGCGGCGTTGCCCTTTTCCTTTATGATTCCTGCCGTCGTTCAGCAGCAGATCCAGATTGTCATTAATAGGTTGCATCCAGGGAGCGAGTTTTTCTTCGACATCACCGGGTAAAAAGCCAAGATCACGCCCCATGGGAAAGATCGGTCGGGAGACCAGCAGCCGTGAGTAAAGGTTGGCTTCGGTGACCATGTGCAGACCGGCAGCCAATGCCATCAGCGTCTTACCTGTACCAGCCTGGCCGATCAGGGTTACCAGGTGGATATCGGGATGACTGAGCAATTCAAAAGCAAATTTCTGCTCGAGATTACGTGCCGTAATGCCCCAGAAACCGTCACCCGGGGGTGTTTGAAGGGGCAGAATTCCTTTCTGGGCCGGGTCATAGCGACCAATGGCTTTTTGACTTTTATTATCAACGGCATTCAGGGTAACGCAAGTGTGAGGCGCCGGATATTGATCAAGCCTGCACAGTTTCTGATGCAGGAAGAACAGGTCGATCTGCTCGCTGGTCAGGTCAAGATGCTGGCAACCGGTAAACAGGGTCGCGAAGGAAATTTTCCCGGTTTCGTAATCTTCGGCAGCGATGCCAACCGCATGAGCCTTGATGCGCAGATTGATATCCTTGGTGACCAGCACCGTTGCATATGGCGAGCGCTGTTTCTCCTGCAGGGCCAGAGCCAGAATCTGGTGATCCGCGCAGGGACTGCGGAGTTCATGAGGGAGTTGTTCGAGGCAGTTATCTCGCGTCACGACGACTCGCAAGCGGCCACCGTTATCGAGCGGGACACCGCCATTGGTCAGGACCCCTTTGCAGCGTAAACGATCCAGATCTCGTGAAACCTGCCTGGCGTTGCGGCCATTTTCACTGGCGTCCTTTTTAAACCGGTCAAGTTCTTCAATAACGGGCAGGGGCAGAATAACTTCATTGTCGGCAAAGCTGAAGAGGGAATTGGCATCGTGAAGCAGAACATTGGTGTCAAGAAGGAATGATTTTTTGGTCAACGTTGGCCTCCTGGATTAAATTTTGCGGCCATTGTGCGAACCAATTGTTAAGAAAAGATATGAGCTGTGTAAGATTCCGGCTAACAGATTACTGACATGGCGGACATCAAACCCAAATATATGACGAGCACAGTCACTCGGCAACAAGCAAAGGAGTGACACAGACGTCATGTCTCGAAACATCACATCTCTCAGCGCTGCTGAGCTCAAGGTTCCGGCCGATCTGGAAAGCTGTTTTTCTGTGTTAGGCTTCAGCGCCGATCATGCCGATATGACTTCGTTACCATTTGGCTCCAATGACATTACTGCAGGTAGTGAAACCGAGCTCCAGGCTGTTGTTATCGGCAGCAGGGATCAGGTTGATTTGCCGCAGGAGATCGAACAGTCGCGTTTTTTCGCCAACCTGCAACGGCGTACCCGCAGCGGCGAAGCTCCTGAACATGCCCTGACGGCGCTTACGGAGTTTCTGGCCAGCAACAAACACAAGGTCTGGGAGAACAGTTGGGTGCGCTTTCCCCGCCGCTGTCTGTCGAAATATGCGGAAACTGTTTTTCAGATAGACCTGCGGGCCGATAAACAGAATCCTCAGTCCGGTTTGCGCAGTGACGCTGAGCGTTTTCAGCTTGTGAGCGAAGGAGGGGAGCAGCTCCTGCGGGTGCCGGTCAGTTACCTGTTGAAACTGGCTCTGGCGGATCTGCTGGGCAACCAGTGGTTACCCAAGGAGTTGCACCTTATTGGTGAAGAGTTGCTGGAGCATTTTTTAAGTGACAATACCTCACCAGAGACCTTTTCGTTTCATGTGGAACAGCTGAACCAGCAAGATGGTATGGGAGCCAGTCTGGCGCGGGAAACGGCCAAACGCTTTTTGTTTACCCAGCTGCTGGTGCACTATGCCAATATCAATTTCGGCTTGCTTGAACATGGGCAGCGGGCGCTGATCTATTTTGCGCCCCACCCACCGTTGCGCCAGAAAGCCCTTAATGACATGGTGCCCGATACGTTTTACCGGCAGCTGTTCATGAGCCCGTGCCTGTCTGGCTGGAACCAGGGGGAAGGCAAGCACAGTTATATGCAGCTGTGTCATCAGGTGTTAAGCCGCAGTCAGCTCAATGCGGTGGCCAAACTGCGTGAAGCGGGTATCATCACCAACAATCTGGTGGTGTTGCCGAATGTGTCCAATACCAGCCTGGCAAATAATGGTGTGCATATCAGTCTTGGCAGCCGGCGTTTGACCGAAGCCTGTAAACAGCTGGATGGCTACGGACCGGCTCAGGAAAAGTTTGTCGGGGATCTGGCCTGCAAAATCATGGAGCATTTTTTACCCCTGTTTGCGACAACCTACAGTGCCGCGCCCTATCGTCTTGATTTTTCTGACTTTCATCCTGAAAAAGCGCTTGGCTTTCTTCCCCACCAACTCGATTTCACCCATTTGCGCATGCTCTGGCGGCGCTGGAAGAAAAAAGCCAGTCTGTCCTTTTTCGGGCATGCCCTGACCCCGTTTGGCCCACCCCGTTTTGACCGTTTACTTAGCCGCAGCTTTGCCATGCGTGGCGACCTGGTCCCCGATTTTCGGCTGCTCGATTACCCGGTCTGTTTTTTAAGTAGCGATCAGAGCCCGGCCTATAACGGTCGCTTGGGCAATCAGGATCAGCTCAAGGATGATCTGACCGATATGGGAGTATTTGATCGCCAGATGTCCCTCTATCAGTTTTTCAAGCTGCGTGAATTTGGCAGCATGGGCTTCAGCGGTTTTGAGGGGCGTCATTACAGCCTGTTTCCCGATTTTGAGCGGGATATGGGGGCGGCGACCAATCTGCAGGTACTGATCACCGCCCTGGCCTTCAGGTATATGGCCAGTGGCCAGGTGCGTCACCGCTTTATTCCTGATACTCCCTTTGTGGAAAGTGAACGGCGCCAGATATTTTTTGCCAAGGCTATCGGCATTCCGACCTTTTATGTCCTGAAAAATACCCGGAACCGGTTTCTGCTCAAGGTTCTTAAATGTACCGGACGCATCAGGGCCAGCCGGCGCTATCCAGGTTATTTGCGCGTCTACCACCACGATTACTGCAAAGGGTTGATTGCTCTGTTACGGCAGGATGCCGGTGACCTGATTGAACAGTTCGGCTTCACGGATCTGATTCATGATCTCTGGTTACGCCTGGATCAGCCCGCTGAATTTTCAGCTTCGGGGCGCTTGATCGCCGGTATTAGCGGCGCTGACAGAAAAAATCCCCTTAAACAGGATGCTCGGGAATTCAATCAGGCTGCCGAAACCTATTATCGTGAAGACCTGCGTCAGCAGCATCTGCAGCAGGCCTTTGGCATTATCCAGAACGACCTGGCCCGGATCGATAGCAATACCTCGGCTGACCATGGTTGTCGTGAGATGCTGCGCGACATCATGCAGGACAAAAGTGTTCAAACCTTTGCCAGAGCCGTAGAGGCCGATGTTTATGCTGACCGGCTGGGGCGGCAACCCCTTAAACGGCTGCTGAACCTGCTGTTGCTGATTGAGTATCGTGACCGACGGTATCTTTCCGGAGGAAACTCTTTATTACAGGAACGCTATGGAACTGACTCATCAATACATCGAGCGCACGAGCGGGCGTGTTTGTGACGAACCTCTTTTCGGAGACAGGATCGTTCGCTGGCTTTATCACCCCCTACGCGAAAATGCCCCCGGCCTGTTTCGCCTGTTTACCGGCCCGCGCACATCGCAAGTTTTGGGACTGCTTAATTACGATCTTGCTCTGGCGACGCGCATTTGCGGAAATAGCCGGTTTCTGCGTGAAGTTGGCGGGGATTTAGCTGAATGCCTTGACCCTCCCCATACACTGAACACGGCCCGTAAAGTGTTTGAACGGAAAATTCGCTACTGGAGTTGCCGTCCCATGCCGCTCGAAGACGCTGCCGTTGTTTCTCCGGCCGATGCTCGGGTGATCATCGGAACCCTTGCCCGGCAGCAGCAATTTGAAATCAAAGGGAAGTTTTTCAGTATTGATGAACTGCTGGGAATCCATAGTCCGTGGCTTGATGTTTTTCGGCACGGGGATTTTGCGATTTTTCGCCTGACTCCGGATAAATATCATTACAACCACCTGCCGGTTTCCGGTGAAATAGTCGATATTTATGCCTTGGATGGTGCGTTTCATTCATGTAATCCACAAGCGATTGTCACTGAAGTGACTCCGCTGTCCAAAAATCGGCGCGTGGTAACGATTATTGATACCGATGCCCCCGGTGGCAGCCAGGTTGGGAAGGTGGCGATGCTGGAAATCGTTGCTCTGATGATCGGGGACATTGTTCAGGCCTACAGTTCCGAGCGCTATGCAGAGCCACAAGACTTGAAACCGGGGATGTTCGTGACCAAAGGGGCGCCGAAAAGTCTCTACCGCCCCGGCAGCAGTACCGATGTGGTGTTGTTTGAACCGCAACGTATCCGTTTTGCATCTGACCTGGTGCAAAATCAGCAGCGCCGTGATGTTAACAGTCGTTTTTGTTCCGGCTTCATGCAGCCTTTGGTCGAAACAGATATTCAGGTCAGGTCTTTGCTGGCCTGGCCAAAATCATTTATCGCGGAGGAGCGCCATGCTTAATGAGCTGTTTGTCGGAATCCTTTTCTTGCTGTTTGGTGCCATGCTGATCTGGGGGTTTAGGGTTTTGCCTCGAGATGGCTGGCAGATGCTGGCGACTGTGCCGCTTAAACCCCTTGGTAATGGCCAGTGGCAGGGAGTTAACCTGACCTGGTACGGGCTGTTGACGGCCAATGCCTATCTGGTTGCCTTGTCCTTGCTGCTGATCCTGCTTGGGGCGGCACGGGTTCCTTTAAGTGGTGTCATGCTGGTTGCGGTACTGCTACTGGGGGTTTGTGTGCCCGCGTCACGTCTGGTGGCCAGAATCGTTGAAGGTAAAGCGCACACCTTTACCGTTGGCGGTGCGGTCTTTGTTGGTATCCTGGTTGCTCCCTGGATTGTTGTCCTGGTCTCCTGGATCACCAAACAGTATTTAGCGGTAGCCACGGTGCTGGCGGCCATCGCCATTGCTTACTCCTTTGGTGAAGGCTTGGGTCGCTTGGGGTGCATCAGTTTCGGCTGTTGTTATGGCAAGCCGGTCAAGGAGTGCAGCAGCCGTTATCAGCAGTTATTGCGGCGCTGGCATTTTGCTTTTCACGGCGAAACCAGAAAAATTGCCTATGCCAGTGGCCTGGAAGGTGAGCCGGTGGTGCCGGTACAGGCGATGACCGCTATCCTCTATGTCGGCTGTGGTTTGGTGGCGATGGAACTGTTTTTATCCGGCTATAGCGCGACCGCTTTCGTGCTGGTCTTGCTCGTGACGCAATTGTGGCGGGTCTTTTCAGAGTTTATACGCGCTGATTTTCGTGGTGAACGCAGGTTTTCCATCTATCAGTGGATGGGCATCATTGCCATTCCTTACGCATTGGCCGTCAGCTATTACTTCTACACCACCGAGACTGTAACTGAGATTCCCGACTTGGCTGTCGGGTTGAGCGAAATTTGGCAGCCAGGCGCTTTGTTGTTCCTGCAGTTGATCTGGATCCTGCTGTTTATCTATACTGGTCGGAGCAGCGTGACGGGAGCGAATCTGAGTTTCCACGTCCACCGGGATAGAATTTAAAAGATAATTGCAGGCAGGCCATCAGAAAATAATGAAGTGGTTTAAAAAGCGAATAAATGCGCTCTCGACTTTGATAAAAGACCTGTTGTCCCAAGGGCTGACGAGACAGCAGGTCAGCCTGGCGCTGGTGGTCGGGATCAGTGTTGGTTGTATGCCGCTGCTAGGAGGGACCAGTCTCCTGTGCATGCTGATTGCTTATCTTCTGCGCCTTAACCAGGTATTGGTACAGCTGGCCAATTACCTGGTTTATCCGTTGCAAATTCTCCTGTTCATCCCGTTTTTAAAGGCGGGAGGGTGGCTGTTTGTATCATCCTCCGCTGCCGATCTTCAGGTGTCTTCAGCTATATCTCTGCTCAAGTCAGTACCCGGCGCGTTTTTTCAGCAGTTCTGGGTGCTCAATCTGCAGGCCCTGGTCGTCTGGCTGCTGACCCTGCCTTTGGTGGCCTGTGCCCTCTACCTTGGTATTTCTTACCGTATCAACAAACAGCATTCATCAACAGCTGGTCAATAGTCCCGATCCATAGCTGTCTGGACTAGCCCTTTGTCCGGAGCTTCATCGCCCTTCATAAACCATGGTAAAAAACCGGCTAATATTTCTGCAGCAAAATTAAATCCCTACCAAAATAATGTATAATCGAAAAATAAACTTGACTAATTTAATACTAAATACTATTTTTTAAAAATGTTACACGAAAAGTCACAATTGGATTCGTCATATTAAACAATCGGATCATTGCCACCGGGAGATCTTGAATGGCAATGGACAAGTCTTCAGATTGGAAACCAGATAACCTATAGAGGTGATGGCATGAGTCAGATTTATCAGGATAATTCGTTGTCGATCGGTAATACTCCGCTGGTGCGTTTAAATCGTCTTGTTCCGGAAGGAGGAGCGACAGTGCTGGCCAAAGTTGAAGGGCGCAACCCTGCTTACAGTGTTAAATGCCGGATTGGAGCCAATATGATCTGGGATGCTGAAAAGAAAGGGCTACTAGGTCCCGGCAAAGAGCTGATTGAGCCGACCAGTGGCAATACCGGTATCGCTCTGGCTTTTGCGGCAGCGGCACGCGGTATTCCAATTACTCTGACCATGCCGGAAACCATGAGTATTGAACGGCGAAAAGTGCTGCAGGTGTTTGGTGCCAAGCTGGAACTTACTCCGGGGAACAAAGGCATGGGGGGCGCTATTGCTCGCGCCGAAGAGATTGCCAAGTCGGACCCGGATCGCTATGTGCTACTGCATCAGTTTAACAACCCGGCTAACCCTGAAATTCACCAGAAAACCACCGGACCGGAGATCTGGGACGCGACAGAAGGCAAGGTTGATGTGCTGATTTCGGGGGTTGGAACCGGCGGGACCATTACCGGCATTTCCCGTTATTTTGAAAGCGACCGGGGCCAGAGCCTTCATTCCGTTGCCGTGGAACCAGCGGAAAGTCCGGTCATTACCCAGCATCTTAAGGGAGAATCACTGACCCCTGGACCGCACAAGATTCAGGGTATCGGTGCCGGTTTTATTCCGGCGACTCTCGATGTGAGCCTGATTGACCAAGTGGAACAGGTGACCAGTGACGAAGCGCTAACCATGGCCCGGCGTCTGGCTTTGGAAGAAGGTATCCTGGCCGGTATCAGCTGCGGCGCGGCGGTCGTTGCTGCTGTTCGCCTGGCTGCTCAAGAACAGTTCAAGGGCAAAACCATTGTGGTTGTGCTCCCCGATTCTGGTGAACGCTATCTGACCTCACCGTTGTTTGCCGATATTACCGCCTGAAAAGAGTGAACGATGTTGCGCTTGGCAGTTGGGCGATAGATAACCCCAATGGAGAGAAACGTGAACTACCACCTGGATACTCAACTGGCTCAGCTGGGCAATCATAGCGACCCGCAAACCGGTGCCATAAGCTGCGCCATTACACCCAGTGCAACCTATCGTCATCCGGGGGTCGGCCAATCGACCGGTTTTGACTACAGCCGCAGCGGGAACCCGACGCGCCAGATCCTTGAACAGGGTCTGGCCGCGTTGGAAAACGGCGCCAGGGGGCTGGCTTTTACATCTGGAATGGCGGCCCTGACCACCCTGTTTCTCTATTTCAAGAGCGGCGATCACTTGATCGTCTCGCAGGATCTCTATGGTGGCACTTACCGGGTCCTCAACGGAATTTTCAAGCGCTACGGACTCAGTGCCAGCTATGTCGATGCAACCGACAGCGCTGCGGTCATTGCTGCTATCACGCCAGCCACGCGGGGGGTTTTGGTTGAATCACCGGGGAATCCGCTGCTGGGGATCGTCGACTTGGCCTCCCTGGCAGCTGAATGCCGTGAGCGTCAGCTGCTGTTTATGGTGGATAATACTTTTTTAACCCCGTTGCTGCAGCGCCCTCTTGATCTGGGTGCCGATGTGGTCATCCATTCGGCCACCAAGTTTATGGGCGGGCATAATGATTTATGTGCCGGGGTTCTGGTAGCCCGCGACGCGGGGCTTGGTGAAGAGCTATATTTTTTGCAGAACAGCACTGGTGGCGTGCTTTCACCGCAGGACAGCTGGCTGCTGATTCGTAGCCTGAAGACTTTGCCGTTGCGCCTTGAGCGCCAGTGCCAGACGGCAACCAAGCTGGCGAGCTGGCTGGCTCAGCACAGCGCGGTCCGCCAGGTCTACTTTCCTGGCCTGGAGAGTCATCCGGGACATGCTCTGGTCAAGCGTCAGGCGTCAGGTTTTGGAGCCATGCTCAGCTTCCGAGTCGATTCGCCCCAGCGGGCCCGCACCGCGTTGGAACGGATCCGCCTGATATCGTTTGCTGAAAGCTTGGGTGGGGTGGAGTCGCTGCTGACTCTGCCCGCAGTGCAGACTCACGGGGATATTCCCGAGGCTGAACGGCTTCGGCTCGGGATCGATGAATGCCTGTTGCGCTTATCGGTGGGGATTGAGAATTGCGCTGATTTGCAGAAGGATTTGGCTCACGCTCTGTCCTGACCAGCTGGCCAAGGATTTTCAGGCTACTTGGTACACAGCATGTGCTCTGGGTAAGGATGTTTCAAGCCGGTGTTGTTCGCGGGCTAACAGGCTGATAATCTTATGTTTCAGTGTGTGTTCATTGCTACCCAGCAACAATTTAATGCAGGCCCAGGCTAACGAGCGCTCCGGCTCATCTCCCGTGTCGGGACCAAAGGCACGTTTTCCGTCAAGAGAAACCTCTGCATGGGGTGTCAGAATATCGCCAAGTAAAAACTCATTGTCAAAAGCATCGAGCACCTGAGGCAGGCTTAACTGGCTTTTTTGTGTATTGTGAATTTCAATCGGAGTTTTTTCCAATAGCTCAAGAAGTTCACGCAGTGCTTCACGTGGCATATCGTTTATAACTGCAGTTTCCAGATGATCATATTCCTTCATATAAAATTCCTTTCTCATTATTAATCTATCGATTCTGTTCCAGACGACTATCTTAAAACTTGGTTCAGCTTGCATAAGAAGACGGTTAGAAAACTGTTAAAACGATACGTGACTGAGACCGTTGCAGAAAAATTCAGCAGGGTAAATTCTGACACAATCCTCACATATCCCTAACAAAGGCAGGGCAAATTCTCGCCTGGTTGAGGCAAAAGCTTTGAAGCCAGGAAAATTCAGTCAAAAGCGGCTGATTTAGTGGAGTTCTTACATGGTGCTAACACAATCCTAACAATTGGTCTTCAAATTGTTAGCGCTGTAAGACGAAAAGACATTTTTGTTAACTAAAAGGAGAATTTTCATCATGAAACTGCAATCTGTTGCTAAGGGATTGGCCCTCGGCTTGACCCTGTTGACTGTTACAGCAGGCTCTGTATTTGCGGCCCCGATTAAAGTTGATGTCAACCTGTCTGACTACGTAAAAGTTCAGGGTGTTGCTGGCAACCTGAGCAGCGTTGGTTCCGATACCCTTAACAATATGATGACCTTCTGGGCTGAAGGGTTCCGTAAAAAATACCCAAATGTCAACATTCAGATCGAAGGTAAGGGGTCCAGTACTGCTCCTCCGGCGCTGATCGAAGGCACCAGCCAGCTTGGTCCTATGTCTCGGGCCATGAAGAGTAAAGAAATCCAGGCCTTCGAAGCCAAGTACGGCTTCAAACCGACCACCATTGGTGTCGCTCTTGATGCCCTGGCCGTATTTACCAGCAAGGATAACCCACTTAAGCAGCTGTCCATGACTCAGGTTGACTCGATCTTCTCCAAAACTCAGAAACGTGGTGGCGACAACGTTACGGTTTGGGGGCAACTTGGCCTGACGGGTGAATGGAGCAACAAGCCGATCAGCCTTTACGGTCGTAACTCTGCATCCGGTACCTATGGCTTCTTTAAAGAGCACACCTTGAAAAAAGGTGATTTCAAAGATACCGTTAAGGAGCAACCAGGCAACGCGTCAGTTGTTCTTGGTGTAACCGAGGATACCGCTGGTATCGGTTACTCTGGTATGGGTTATGTGACTTCCGGTGTACGTGCCCTGCCACTGTCTGACAAAGATGGCGCAACCGCTTACGCTCCTAACTACGAGAATGTTCTGAACGGCAAGTACCCACTGGGCCGCATGCTTTACATCAACGTTGTTAAAGAGCCAAACAAGCCAATGCCGGCGCTGGTAAAAGAATTCATTAAGTATGTTCTGTCAAAAGAAGGTCAGGAAGTTGTTGTTAAAGATGGTTTCCTCCCACTGCCTGCTGAAGTTGCTAAAAAGCAAGCTGCTCTGCTTGACTAGTCAGGGTGCTGGCATACGTTTGAGCGCATGCTGAACTTTACAAGCCCTGCCCTTCTTAATGGGGCAGGGCTTGTTGTCGTGTTAAGAGGATGTAAAAAGATTTATGAATCCTGCTTTTTTAAAACGTGTTAAGCGTCAGGACGACCTGGCAAAATGGGCGATTACTGTCGGTGGCATGGCGATTATTTTCTGTGTCATCCTGATTCTGATCCTGATTGCCAAGGTCTCCTTACCTCTGTTCTATGCCCCGGATGCTGAATTGCAGAACAGTTTTACCTTAGCAGACAGGGTTGCTCCTGACCAGGTCCTCGCTGTTGGTATGGATGAGTACCGGGAAACCGGGTACATCATCGATGACCTTGGTATTGTTCATTTTTTCAATGTTCACGATGGCTCCAAGCTGGACAATGTGCAATTGAAGAGTGCCAATGGTAACAACAAGCTGGTTAGCGCAGATCGTTACGGTCGTCTTAACCAGGTGCTGTTATGGGCGGATGGGACGACAACGATTGAACAGATCAAGTTCTTCCCCTTCTTTGATGAACACAACAATAATGAGCGCAGCATTCAGCATAAAATTGAACAGCAGGCCTCATTTGAAGCGTCTGCTGAAATGCCGGTTCTGGTCCAGGCCCGGGTTGATGATGATGGCCGGAAAGTATTCGTTGCGGTAGCGCAGGATGGCTCTTTAAGGCTGACGATCAGCGAACAGAAGGTATCGTTCCTGGGGGCAGCAGAAGAAGTGCAGGAGAGTTATATTCTCGATAACAGCGCCACAGGTAAGGTTATCTCCCTGACGTTAAATAACAGTGGGACCAAATTGTTTGCCGGTACCGATCAAGGTGAAATACTCCATTACAATCTCGAAGATATTGAAGAACCGGTGTTGGCTGAAATGATTCAGGCCTTTGCGGACAAGCGCAGAATTACCGCCTTAAGCATGGTTTATGGCGATGTTTCCCTGGCTGTAGGTGACAGCAAAGGGGAATTGACCACCTGGTTTGACGTTCGTGATGAAGAGCGTGGTTGGAAGCTGACCAGAATTCACAATCTTAAAGGGCATAAATCGGCCATAGAAAAGGTGGTGCCGACCCTTCATGATAAATCGATTATCAGTGCTGCAGCAAGTGGGGTCCAGATCAGCCATATGACCAGTGAACGACTGCTGGTGCGTCTGGACAAGCAACAGTTTAGGTTTTTTGCCATGTCAACGCGTGGTAATGGCCTCATCGCATTGACAGGTGATGGTAAGATTCACACCTGGAAACTCGATATTCCACACCCGGAGATCAGTTTCAAGACCCTGTTCGGCAAAGTCTGGTACGAAGGTTATCCACAGCCCGAATATGTCTGGCAGTCTTCAGCCGGATCCGATGATTATGAACCCAAATTCAGCCTGACCCCATTGATTTTCGGTACGTTGAAGGGGACCTTTTACGCCATGCTGTTTGCTTTGCCGCTGGCGATTTTCGGTGCAATCTATACCAGTCAGTTTGCCCGGCCCCGTTTTAAAGGAATCATCAAGCCGGCGGTTGAAGTCATGGCCGCTGTGCCGACCGTTATTATCGGGTTTCTTGCCGCCCTATGGTTGGCGCCACTGATTGAACGCTCTTTGGGGTCCATGTTTCTCAGCCTGATCATGGTACCCGCAGCGTTAATGGTCAGTATTGCGCTGTGGCAGGCAATGCGTAAGGTTGAAACCCTGAAACGGGTGGAGCGTGGCTATGAATTTCTGGCGATTGCACCGGTTATCATGATCGCGGTGGCGCTTGCCGTGGTCGTGGGCCCCTGGCTCGAGCAGGCCCTGTTTGCCGGCGATATGAAGCAATGGCTGTTTTCCGAGGTTGGTGTGCGTTACGATCCGCGTAACTGTATCATTATCGCTTTCGCCATGGGGTTTGCTGTTATTCCGATCATCTTCACCATAGCAGAGGATTCGCTGTCCAACGTGCCGCCAGCGTTAAAAGCCGCGTCACTGGCTTTGGGCGCCAGTCGTTGGCAAACCGTCTGGCGGGTTATTCTCCCCTCGGCCAGCCCCGGTATTTTCGCCGGCACCATGATCGGTTTTGGTCGTGCTGTTGGCGAAACCATGATTGTGCTGATGGCGACCGGAAATACGGCCATTATGGATCTGAGTATTTTTAACGGCATGCGTCCCCTGTCAGCGAATATTGCCGTTGAAATCCCGGAAGCTCCGGTTGACGGATCGCTATACCGTATTCTGTTTTTATCTGCTGTTATCCTGTTTCTGATGACCTTTGTTGTGAACACTGTTGCAGAGATTGTGCGTCAGCGTCTGCGTGCCAAATACGGGCGCTTCTAGGATTTATGATGAAGAAAACTAAAGAGATGAATAAATACTGGCGGGTCGGTGAGCCGATGGTGTGGTTGTCGGGAGCGGCACTGTCTATTACCCTGCTCAGTGCCATCGTTCTGCTGATCGTGATTATGGTTAATGGCCTGGGAGTTTTCTGGCCGTCAGACTTACAGCAGATCGAACTGAAGGATGGTAAGCTTCTGGCGGGTAAACTGGTCCAGACGACCAAGACTGCCGATGAAACCGGGCTGCGGCGGCAATACAAGATTGCCAACCGGGACCTGTATGGACTTGATTTTCGCTGGGTAGACGAAGCTCAGATTGTCAAAGAGCAGCTGCCGCAGGATCTGTTTGTCCTGGAGCGGATGGAACATGGTGATTTTTACGGCTATCTGAAACAGATGACCTCTGAAAGCGGTCAGAATGTTGTGGCAACCCTTGGGAACTTCGAGAAGCTTCTGAGCAAAATTCACACCGAGCTTGAGCAGCTATTGGAGCTTGAAAATAAATTAAAAGCTGATAGTTACCGCACCGAAGCCATTCGCCTTGAGCTGCTTAAACTCGATTACAACAAGGTGTCACAGGCTGAGGCACAATATCAGGAACTGGTCAGTGAAAAAGCGAGACTGGAAAAAGAATTTTCAGAATTAATCGCGGTGCAAACCAGCCGAACCCAGAAAATTCGCCAGGCCAGAGCTCTTTTTACCGATGCCAATGGTCAGGAAAAAGAGATTGTCCTGGCTGATGTGGTGCAGATTTATGCGCCTAACCAGATGTCGTCCCTGGAAAAAATCGGTTTTTACTGTAATAAGGTCATAGAACTGTTTGTCGATGAACCACGCGAATCCAATACGGAGGGCGGCTTGTTCCCGGCGATTTTCGGCACCGTGATGCTGATTTTCATTATGAGCCTGTTCAGCTTTCCCATGGGGGTTATTGCCGCAGTTTATTTGCGAGAATACGCCAAGGATGGTCTGCTGGTGCGCATTGTTCGTATTGCGGTTAACAATCTGGCCGGTATCCCGTCCATTGTTTACGGCATCTTCGGACTCGGTTTTTTCATCTACGGTATCGGCCACAGTCTTGACGTTCTGTTTTTTCCGGAACGGCTTCCGACTCCAACCTTTGGTACCGGCGGGCTGCTGTGGGCGAGTCTGACCCTGGCCCTGTTGACGGTTCCGGTGGTTATTGTCTCGACAGAAGAGGCTCTGGGCGCCATTCCTGCAGAAATGCGCGCCGGATCATACGCTTTAGGAGCGACCAAGTTTCAGACCCTGGTACGGATTCTGCTGCCGATGGCTTCCCCCGGTATTCTGACCGGGCTGATTCTGGCCATGGCCCGTGCTGCCGGTGAGGTGGCACCGCTGATGATTACCGGGGTTGTCAAGTTGGCCCCGGCGCTGCCTATCGACGGTAATTTTCCGTTTGTGCATCTGGACCGTAAATTTATGCACCTTGGCTTTCATATTTACGATATCGGCTTTCAGTCGCCGAATGTCGAGGCCGCCAAACCGATGGTGTTTGTCACCACACTGTTGCTGGTGCTGATCGTTCTGACCATGAGCAGTATCGCTATCCGCCTGCGCAACAAGATGAAGAAGCGCTACACCTTTGGTACCTTTTAAAATCTGAACATGTTGAAATTGTTTAAAGATTGGATTTAATCGTTAGATTAAGGCGATTTGGATATAGGAGAACGTTGAAATATGAGTGAAGTGAAGATCGAAAAGCCCATCGTCGAGGTCAATAACCTGCGGTTTTTCTATCCAGGAGATGCCCGGGCACTGCACGGCATCGATATCAGTTTTGCGGAAAAGCAGGTCACCGCTCTGATCGGACCGTCGGGTTGCGGTAAGAGCACGCTGCTGCGCTGTTTTAATCGGATGAATGATCTGATCGACGGCAGTCGGGTGGAAGGGGAAATCCTGCTTGATGGGCAGAATATTTATGATCGCAATACCGATATCATCGAACTGCGGCGCCGGGTCGGGATGGTCTTTCAGAAATCCAACCCCTTTCCCAAGTCGATCTATGAGAATGTTATTTACGGCCTGCGCATTGCCGGTGAAAATGCCAAGGAATTGCTGGATGAGCGGGTTGAGAGCAGTCTTAGAGGGGCCGCCCTGTGGGATGAAGTCAAGGACCGCCTGAATGAAAGTGCCCTCGGCTTATCGGGTGGCCAGATGCAGCGTTTATGTATTGCGCGGGCGATTGCCGTTAATCCGCGGGTTATTCTGATGGATGAACCTTGTAGTGCCCTGGACCCTAAATCGACGGCCCGGGTTGAGGAGTTGATTGGGGAACTGCGTGAGAACTTCACCATTATCATTGTGACGCACAATATGCAGCAGGCCGCCCGGGTCTCAGATTATACGGCCTTTCTGTTTGAAGGAAACCTTATTGAATACGGTCTGACCGAGCAGCTTTTTGTGAAGCCGCGTAATAAGCAGACTGAAGATTATATTACCGGTCGTTTCGGTTAGAAAGGATAGAAAACCATGGCTGTTTTGATTCAGTCTGATCTGGAAAATTTAAAAAGGCGCCTGCTGATTCTCAGTGCCGAGGTCGAGGAGCGTGTACAGCATGCGGTTCTCGCCCTGCTAAATGATGATGATGAACTGGCGACCAAAGTCAAAGGTGGTGATAACCGCATTGACAATCTGGAAATCGAGCTTGAAGAAGAGTGTCTTAAAGTGCTGGCTCTGCATCAACCGGTTGCCAATGATCTGCGTTTTATCGTCTCGGTGCTGAAAATCAACAATGACCTTGAGCGGGTGGCTGATTTTGCTGTCAACCTGGCTGAGCGAGCCCTTGATCTGAATCGTTTGACCACCGGTGAATGCCCCTATGATATTAAAACCATGGCCAACCGGGTTAAGGTGATGCTGCGTTCGGCCCTCGACTCACTGATGAATCAGGACTCTTTTCTGGCGCGCACGACCATCAAAATGGATGACGAAGTTGACCGTACCCATAGTACCAACTATGAAAAAGTTAAAGAAGTCATCCTTGCTGAGCCACACCGGCTTGATGAGCTGGTCTTATATCTGTCCATTTCTCGCTACCTGGAACGGATGGCCGACCTGGCAACCAATATTGCCGAAGATGTGGTCTATCAGATTGAAGGGGAAATTATCCGCCACGGAGGGATGCAAATCTGATCTTTATACTGATAGTCGTGGCCTGATTCTGATTGATTAAATGCCTTGGGAATTCTTTTCCAAGGCATTTTTTCATTAATAAATAGCCCATGGGTTAATTGTAAGTTTTCACTAATATTATCCTAACAATCTTGACTATAGTGATCCTGGCATAAAAATAATTGTTTTGGAGAATAGTCATGAATCTTGTAAGGCGCTTAACCCTTTCCTTTGGGATTGTCATCGTCCTGACCATATTGATGTACATGGTTTTTACCTCAGGAACAGGTGAAATCCGCCTGGCTCACCAGCAGACAGGGCAAGCGCTGGATAGTGCAACTGAGGCTGGTAAAAAGGCGGCACTGGTAGATAGCAGTATTAAAAACCTGGAAAACTTAAGGGCCGCCTTGAAAATAGCACTTGCCGAAGTACAGGGACAAATGCTGACCAACTCTGATTCTTTGAATTTTGGTCTCTTAGATACTGATTCAGCGCCAGACTTTACCCCGCGGCAGGGTGAGAACGGGGAGCAGATCAACACGCTGCTTGGCAATGACATGGCCTGGCAAAGCGCTATGACGGAAAAATATAACCAGTCAAGGGACATTGCGGCTCGCATAAAGGAGCAGTGGGCACCTTATCATGAAGGCCTGTCCAAAAGTGTCGACGATCTGAAGCGCTCATTACTGAACTGGAATCTCAAGGTCGCAAACATGCTGTTTGTACAGAGTTCCCTTGGGGAGCTCATTTATGAAGACATTGCCGATACACCATTACAGGAGTTTATGGCTGGTGAGGTCTACCAACAGTTTGCGCCCCTTGTCCCCCAGCTGCAGGACGCGTTGACGAAAACGGCCAGTGCCAATGAGGCCTTGTACTATGGCGTTGACCAGCTTGATACCATGGCAATGCTGGGGCAATGGGAAAAAGCCAGGCTTTATTATCGGGATGTCTTTCCGATGAATATCAAATCAATCGTTGTCGACCTGGACCAGGTGATGAGTCTCGAAAATGGCATACTCAAACAGCATGCCCGTGCCGGAACTCTTCTCGGCAGCGAATTAAGGCCGCTGGCTGAGGACATGGACACCATTCTCGCAGGTCTTGTACAGCAGCTGAAGGAGCTGCAACAACAGTCAAGAACAGCAGTCAGTCAAGCTGCTGATAAGGTTCTGACCGGGAGTGAGAAGGTTGTTGCTAATTTGAACCGGGTCGAACAGCTCAGCACTCTGCTTGTGTTACTTGTCATCGTTGTCGGAGTTATCAGTTCTTTATTCGCGACCCACTCGATTGTCCGGCCGACCAGGCAAATTGTCGCAATGCTCGAAGGGATGAAGGATGGCAAGCTTGATCAACGGCTCAATTTCAAGCGTAGGGACGAATTCGGACGCATGGGCATGGTCCTGGATCAGTTTGCGGATAACCTGAAATATGAAATCCTGCAGGCCTTCGACCATTTGGGAAAAGGGGACTTTACCTTTCGTGCGGATGGTCTGATCAAGGAACCACTGCATGTCGTTAATAACTCACTGACGGACTTTGTCGGCGAAATTCAGCATACAGGAGCGACGGTTTTCCGGGGGGCGGATAAGATATCCACGTCAAACAGAGAACTGTCAGCCGGGGCAAATCAGCAGTCAGAAGCGTTAACCCGGTTTTCTCAGGCAATGGAAAAGATTTCAGCACGGGCTGATAATAATAACCGGGGGGCGGAAAACGCTCACACCCTGCTGGATTTGTTACGCGCAGAAGCCGATAAAAGTTATGCCGAAATGGAAGCGGTGGTTTCGTCAATGCATGACATTGCTGCAGTAGGACAGGACATCAACAAGATCATGAAAGTGATAGATTCCATAGCCTTCCAGACCAATTTATTGGCATTGAATGCCGCTGTCGAAGCTGCCCGCGCTGGACAGCATGGCAAAGGGTTTGCTGTTGTCGCTGAAGAAGTCAGGACGTTGGCTAACAACAGCAGCAAAGCAGCAGGTGAAATTGCCCGCCTGATTGAAGGATCACAACAAAAGATCGCCGGTGGCGTGGAGCGTGCCACCCAGACAGCGGAAACCCTTCAAAATATGACCACTAAAGTGAATGATATCGCATCTCTCGCAGCCGGAATTGCGTCTGCTTCCAGTCAACAGGTGGCCGAAATCATTGATATTCGTATTGCACTGGACGAGATTGGGCAAATCACCACTATGAATGAACAGGTCTCGGTGGCGACTGCTGAAGAAGCGTCTACGCTGGCTGAATACGCTGGGAAATTACAGCAGCTGCTGAACAAGTTTCGCTTTGAAGATGACCTGGCGATGAAGGAGTTGACGGCGTGCAGTGAATGGAATAAGGGAACCGAAACAAAAGAAGTGTATCTGACCGTAGCGGCCTGACAAATCAATATAAGAACGGGGATGCTTAATGGACTGACGATCAGTGCCTGATCGTCAGTCCACATGAAATTTTACATTTCCAGGCGGAAGAAGTCCCGGGCTTTGAGTTTTTTCTCGTCATTCATGCGGGTTGGAGCGGTGCCGGGGGCAAAGGCTTCAAAATAGGCCTGGTTATTGTCGTCAGCCAGTAGCAGTCCGCTTTTGGTGTCGATAGCATGGAATTCAATGGAATCAGGAATTTTGAATTGCTCAACCGGATATTGCTTGGCAGCTTCCTGCATGAATGCAACCCACGCCGGTGATGCAGCACGGGAGCCGGTTTCACTTTTACCCAAAGGTCGCTCCTGGTCATAACCGACCCAGGAAACACATGCCAGTTGCGGAATAAAACCGATGTACCAGGCGTCTTTCAAGTCGTTGGTGGTTCCTGTTTTTCCGGCAGAAGGACGCTTGATCGCTTTGGCACGCCAACCGGTACCCTCCTGCACGACACTTTCCATGACATTAGTGATCAGATAAGCGGTTTCCGGGGAAATAACCCGGTGCGGTGGTTTGCGGATCAGATGCTGGTCGCTGCCCATGCCTGTGGCAAAGTCGGCAGGCTCGATCGATTCCAGGATCCGGCCATTACGGTCTTTAATCCGGGTAATGAAGGTGGGCGGAATGAGAATCCCGCCGTTGGCAAATACCGTATAGGCGGTCAGCATTTCCAGTGGAGTGACCGCTGTTGAGCCAAGGGCCATGGACAGATCCCGCTGCAGAGGGGTTTCTATCCCGAGTTTTTCAATATAGTTGGCAGCATAGTTGACACCGATATCTTCAAGAATTTTGATGGTGACAACGTTGCGCGAATGGGCTAAAGCCTGGCGGAAGGTTGTTGGCCCATAAAACTTTTCTTCATAGTTTTTTGGTTTCCACTCTTCTATTTCACCGGTCTGGACCTTTTTATTCTCATAAATGAGTGGCGTATCCAGAATGATGCTGGCAGGGGTATATCCGCGATCAAGGGCGGCGGCATAAATCAATGGCTTGATCGCAGAGCCAGGCAGACGTTTCGCCTGAATGGCGCGGTTGAACTGGCTTTTATTGAAATCATAACCGCCGACGATCGCTTTAACCTGACCGCTGAAAGGATCTATGGCAACCAGGGCGCCCTGGGCTTCAGGTTCCTGTTCAAGAGCCAGCAACACCGGTTCACTTGAAGGGTCGAGAATCTGTACTTCAATGACTGAACCCACCGGCAGGATGGTTTTTTTGCTATCGGCATTCCCCTGGAGTTCTGCAGACGCTGGACCAATTTCGATGGCGCCGGCCCATTTGCTGTCAGCAATGGAAATCTCACCGGTTTTGTTGCCGATTTTGCAGATAATATGATCATCCCTGATACCGCTGACCAGAGCCTGGGAGTAACTCCCTTCAATCATGGGTTCATCTTCAAACTGCTCGATCTGGTTAGTCAGGAATTCCAGCTGTTCCGCTTCCGTTAAGACCCCGGTGACGCCCCGGTACCCCTGGCGCTTATCGTGATCGCGCAGGTTGTGCTGAACTGCCTGCCGGGCGGCTTCCTGCATTTTCAGGTTGATGCTGGTTTCGACCTGAAGTCCGCCAGTATAGAGCTGTTCTTCGCCGAAGCGTTCTTCCAGGTAACGCCGCACCTGTTCGTTAAAGTAGGCAGTGACATCAAGCAGATGATTGAGGCGTGGTTTGATTTTGACTTTTTCCACCGCAGCCTGATCTCGCTCTTGCGGCGTAATAAAGCCTTCTTTGACCATGCGGCCCAGAACATATTTCTGGCGTTCCATAGCCCGTGCATAGTGTTTATAGGGGGAATAGCGACTGGGTGCCTGAGGCAGACCAGCCAGAATGGCACTTTCGGCCAGGGTCAGTTGATCGACGTTTTTATCGAAATAGTTTTCGGCGGCCGCTTCAACACCGTAAGCCCGGTGACCAAGATAAATCTGGTTGAGATAAAGGTAGAGGATCTCCTGCTTGGTCAGGGCCTGCTCCATGCGCCAGGCCAGAATCGCTTCTTTAAATTTGCGGGTGAAAGTTCTTTCCGAGGTTAACAACAGTTTTTTGGCAACCTGCTGGGTAATCGTACTGCCACCCTGGGCGATGCCGCCGGCTTTCAGGTTTTTCAGCACAGCGCGGCCAATGGAGACAAAATCAATCCCTTTGTGTGAGAAGAAACTGGAGTCCTCGGCAGCCACAAACGCTTGAATCAGGGTTTTGGGGATTTTTTCAAAAGGGACCAGAATTCTGCGTTCACGTGAATATTCGGCAATGACAGTACCGTCGTCGGCAAAGACCTGAGTGATCAGAGGTGGTTTGTAATCTGATAAAGTGTTGACATCGGGCAGGGTTGACGAAACATAAAAGTAAGCGCCGACCAGTAGCGCTGCTCCAAGCAAAGGTGCGCAGAGCATGGCGAAAAGACAATATTTAAGGAACCGCTTCATGGTAGATAAGGCCTGCTAGAGTTTATAGGACTTCTCATTTGTTTGTGAGGTGCGTTATGAATGAACGATACGACAATGGCAGATTTATACCATGGCGGGTCCGGGACGGGCAACAGCTTGTCGCAAAAGTTGGTCAATAATCACGCAAATGTAGTATGATACAAAAATTACTGTCAAGGATTGGGCGGCACAAGGGCGATAGGCTTGACCCCTGCTTTGGATCGGCCTATGCTCCGCGCTATGCGAGTAATATGAATATCAGGTTGTCCTGTTCGTTCAACTCGGGAAGGCCGAATTGAGGGCTTGCCACTGCCAGGGCGCATAAATCTATGAGTCTTGACGGTCGCCTTTCTGGCGACAGATCCTTTTCCAAGGAGAAGTCCTCAATCAGTCCTGGAGCATTACCGGAGTAAACAGGAAAAAATTCATACTTACCAAAAGAAATTGTAATTCTTCAGCAAAGCTGAAAGACAGTGTTTATAAAATAAAGGAAAGAAGGTTTTCACGATGAAAAAAGCTGTTGTGCTCTACAGTGGAGGACTCGATTCTACAACCTGTATGGCCATTGCCAAAGAGGATGGTTTCGAGCCCTATGCGATGAGCTTTGCCTATGGCCAGCGCCATAATGTGGAGTTGGATAAAGCGCGCCAATATGCGCCGCTGATTGGTGCCAAGGAACACCTGGTTGTTGATATTGATCTGCGCAAAATGGGTGGCAGTGCCTTGACGGCTGATATCGACGTGCCCAAAGACGGTGTGGCCGAGAATGAAATTCCAGTCACCTATGTGCCCGCCCGTAATACGATTTTCCTGTCGTTTGCTTTGGGCTGGGCCGAGGTTCTTGGTGCTTCTGATATCTACATCGGCGTCAACGCCCTTGATTATTCTGGTTATCCCGATTGTCGCCCTGAATTTATCGCCGCGTATCAGACCATGGCCAACCTGGCGACCCGGGCCGGTGTTGAGGGTCATCCTTACCGCATCCATACCCCTCTGATTGATCTGACCAAAGCGCAGACCATCGCTCGCGGCCTGGAATTGGGAGTGGATTACAGCTTGACTCACTCCTGCTATGACCCGACTCCTGAAGGTTTGTGCTGTGGTTTATGTGACTCCTGTCGTCTGCGCCTGAAAGGTTTTGCCGAGCTGGGTAAAACCGATCCGGTTGCTTATGTCCAGCGTTAACAGGGGGATCACCATGGCGGACATGCCAGATTTGCAGCAGAGCCGAGATAACCGCAATATCGCCATCGACAAGGTGGGGGTGAAGGATATCGGCTATCCGATTATCGTTCAGGATAAACGCCGGGAACGCCAGCACACAGTCGCCAGGGTCAACATGTATGTTGATTTGCCGGAGCAGTTCAAAGGGACTCATATGAGCCGTTTTATTGAAGTGCTCAACCTTTATCATGGTGAAATCGGTATTGAAAACCTGGAAACGATCCTGGCAGAAATGAAACAGCGCCTGGGGGCAAGCAAGGCCCACCTGGAGCTAAGATTTCCCTATTTTATTGAGAAAAAAGCCCCTGTTTCCCAGGCCCGCAGTCTGCTTGAATACCAGTGCCGCATGGTTGGTACTCTGGGAGACGACTATGATTTTATCCTTGAAGCAAATATTCCGGTGACCTCCCTGTGCCCCTGTTCCAAAGAGATCAGTGAGCGCGGAGCACATAACCAGCGCAGTATTGTAACGGTGCAGATCCGTTACGCGGAGCACATCTGGCTGGAAGACCTGATCTCCTGGGTCGAAGAGTGTGCCAGTTGCCAGGTCTATGCTTTGCTCAAACGGGAAGATGAAAAGGCTGTCACCGAGCGGGCCTACGACAACCCCATGTTTGTTGAGGATATGGTCCGTTCCGTAACTGAAAAGCTGAGTCGTATCGAGAATATTCGTTGGTTCAGTGTCGAGTGCGAAAACTTCGAATCGATTCATAACCACTCTGCTTATGCCATGATTGAACGGAATAATTATTAGTACTGTGGATAACCCTGTTGATAGTGTGGATAACTTACAATGCACCAACAACATTCAGAGGTGCTGGCGGTGTTTGCCAAGCAACCGCTTGCGGGACAGGTTAAAACGCGCCTGTGTCCGCCCCTGACGGCACAGGAAGCAGCAGCTTTTTATGAGCAATCGTTGCGCGAGGTGCTGAGGCGGGTTGGAGAGCTGGATAACTGTGATCTGGTCATCTGCTATGCCGGGGAGCGCAGCTGGTTTGCCACTAATTTTCCGGGTTTCCGGTTATTGCCACAGCGTGGCAGTGATTTGGGTGAGCGGATGGAGCAGCTGCTTGCGGATCTGTTTGCCGCCGGTTATCAGCGTGCTGTCCTGATTGGCAGTGATCTGCCCGATTTACCCCTTAAAGAGATCAGGCTGGCGTTTGAATTGCTGCAGGATGTTGATGTTGTTTACGGGCCGGCCCGCGACGGTGGTTATTATCTGGTTGGTGAAGCGACCCACTGCCCTGACCTGTTCCGTAATATTCCCTGGAGCACCGACGTTGTTCTTGAAGAGAGTTTACGCAAAGCGGCTATGGTCGGAATGTTTACGGCCCGTTTGCCGGTTTACGAGGACCTTGATGATGTGAGTGCTGTGCAAAATTTTCTCGAACGCAGCCCGAAAAGCAGTACGGCGGTATTTCTGCGGCAGTCTCTGCGGCATCATTTTTTTCCTCCAGAGGGCGGATAACCAATTGAAAGGCGGTCGGAAATTCTCCGGATTATAGACAAACTTGACAGCGCCACCCTGGTTCAGGATAATCTCCGCAACTTTTCATTAAAACGGTTTCGGTCTAAAATGCGTAATTTTCTGGACCTGAAGCTGCAAAGTATTCTCCTTTAAGGAGATACTCTGGGATCATGCTACGGGGGTAATTGGTCCTGCTGTAGTGAAAGATCAAAGCTACGGGCTGTATATGGCAGCCCCGATCAAAGGAGTAAGCAGTTGCTGGAACTCGTCTTTAACGCTGGACCGGTGGTTAAACTGGTTCTGCTCGTCCTGGTTTATTTTTCCCTGGTTTCCTGGGCCATCATTTTCTACAAAGCCTCCATCATTCAGCGCGCCATCAAGGATTCCGATCGTTTTCTCGATTTCTTCTGGACCAAGAAGCGTTTCGATATCGTTGGTCAGGGGATCAAGGAATTCAGTGCCTCTCCCATCGCCAATCTGTTTCGTGAGGGGTATCACGAGATGCTGCAGATGAAAAAGAAGGCGGATGATGAAGGCAGCACCAATGGTGACTTTTCAGCGCGTATGGACGTTACCGAAATGGTTGGCCGGGCGTTGCGCCGGGCGACGACCCAGGAAACCCACCGCCTGGAAAAGTATCTGACCTTTCTGGCAACCACCGGATCGACAGCTCCTTTTATTGGTCTGTTCGGGACCGTCTGGGGGATCATGGATGCCTTTCACGGTATCGGCCAGACCGGCAGCGCTTCTTTGGCGGTTGTCGCTCCCGGTATCTCCGAAGCGCTCATTGCCACGGCCATCGGCTTGGCGGCGGCGATTCCGGCGGTTATGGGTTACAACCATTTTCTTAACAAAGTCAACGTTCTGATCGGTGAGATGGATAATTTCAGCCAGGAATTCCTCAATATCGTTGAACGTATGGAGCGGGTGAAATAGATGGAAGTCGGACGCCCCTCATCCGGTCGGCGCAGTAATATGTCACAGATCAACGTGACGCCGCTGGTCGATGTCATGCTGGTGCTGCTGATTATTTTCATGGTCACAGCGCCGATGCTCGATCAGGGTGTTGAAGTCGATCTGCCGCAAGTCGCCGAAGCCCCCGGCCTGCCTCAACAGCAGGAGCCACTGGTGATTACTCTGGATCGTAGCGGTACGGTGATGATCGGCAAGGCTACGGTTGAAGATTTGAATAAGCTGGGGCCGGTCATTGATCAGGCCTTAAAGGGTAAACCTGACCGCGAAGTGTTTCTGGAAGCGGATCAGAACGTTCCTTACGGACGCGTCGTGCAGGTTATGGCAGCGGTAAAGAAGGCTGGTGTTGAATCACTCGGCATGGTGACCCGCCTGCCGGAGGAATAGCGACAGCGACATGGAATCCTCCCGTAAACAACGCTGGCAACAGTTGCAGGCCGTGTTTGAACCCGGCTTCAAGCAGATGTTACTGGTGTCATTTCTGGTGCACCTGCTGATCCCGGTCCTCTACTATACGCCGCTGTTCCCCAAAAAAGCAGCAGAGAAGCCACCGGTCTATAAGGTCAACCTCGTCAATAAGCCGGTCCTTAACCCCCAGGCCGGTCGACCTGAGGCGGTACAGAGTAATAAAACCGGATCAACTAAAGCAGCTCCCAAGCCGAAGCCGCTGCCTGCCGCCAAGCCGTTACCCCCTAAACCACAGCCGGAACCGGTGAAGCCGAAGGCGCTTCCTAAACCGCAGCCCAAGCCCGAGCCGAAACCTGCTCCCAAGGCACAACCCAAACCACAAGCGAAGTCCGAGCCGAAAGCTGCCGCAAAACCTGCTCCCAAGCCTGAGCCGAAACCGGCAGTCTCCAAGGCCCAGGAGAATGCGCTGGAAAAAAGGCTCGAACAGTTACGCGCAGCTCAACAGCAAAAAGAGGCTGAGAATGCGCGCCAGCAAACGCTGGATCGCCTGAGGGCTGCCGCCAAAGCTGAAAGTTCCAGAATTGAGTCTCCGGTCAGCAACGCTCCTGTGGGTATGCTCGATGGTAAAGGGGACGAGGCGGGCGTCAGTGCCGTTGCCTTTGTCCAGGAATTTATTCAGCAGAATTGGAGTTATTCCAAATATATGGCCACCGGAAATCCTGAAGCTGAAGTGAAGGTTGTGTATGACAAAAGTGGCACATTTTTAACCTTTGATTTTATCAGAAAATCGGGGGACAAAAATTTTGATGATTCACTGATACGCGCCATTTCCAAATCACGGCAACTGCCACAGCCTTTGCCTGAAGCCATGACATTCGAAATTGTTTTTAACCTCAAAGAGATGTTGGATAAACCATGAAATATTTCAAGGCCAGTCTGATCGTCCTGTTATTTGTCCTTCTCAGCAGCGCTCCGCTTCTGGCGGCGCGTATCGAAATCAGCGCTCCCGGCGAACAGACCATTGCTCTGGCCGTGACCAGGCTGGTGCCGCTGGCGGGGGTTCACCCGGGCGTCGCTGAAGAGTTTGATAAGGTCCTGCAAGGTGATCTCGATCTGTCGGGGTTGTTCGACATGGTTTCGCCAGCGGCATTTTTAAGTGACGCAACGCGACTGGGACTGACACGGACCGATATCGATTTCAGCCAGTGGCGCATGTTGGGTACCGAAGCGCTGATTAAAGGCGCCTACAGCGTCAATGCCGGGAAGGTGACCATTGAGCTGCGGCTCTACGATATTATCACCCAGCGTCTGCTCACCGGCCGGCGTTATATTGGTCAGCTTAACGATATCCGTAAAATTGCCCATACCTTTGCTGACCAGGTGCTGTTGAGCCTGACGGGGGAACAGGGACCGTTTTCGACAAAAATTTCTTATATCTCCAATAATACCGGACGCAAAGAGTTGTATCTGATGGATGTTGACGGCCACGGAGTAATCCGCCTGACCGATCACCGTTCCATAGTGCTCAATCCTGATTTTTCACCAACGCGCAAGGAGTTGATCTTTACTTCCTACCGCAATGGCAACCCGGATTTGTATCGCAAGGAGATTTACACAGGGCGTGAATCGCGGCTGTCAATGCAACAGGGGTTGAATATCGGAGGACGTTACAGTCCGGATGGACGTGAGATCGCCCTGACTCTGTCCAAGGACAAGAATTCGGAGTTGTACCTGATCGGTACAGATGGCACCATCCACCGGCGCCTGACCAATCACTTCGGAATTGATGTCGATCCGTCCTGGAGCCCTAAAGGTGACCGGATTGCGTTTGTCTCTGATCGACGTGGTAATCCGAATATTTTTATTGTTAATGTGTTCAGCCTCGACGTGACCCGCCTGACCTTTGAAGGTAAGTACAATGCGACACCGGCCTGGAGCCCCAAGGGGGACCGCATCGCATTTTCCCGCCTGGATGATGATGGCTTCAACATTTACACGATTCGTGAAGATGGTACCGATGAACGGCAGGTTACTTTCGGTGCCGGTAGCAAGGAGCATCCGCGCTGGAGCCCGGATGGCCGTTTTATTATTTATTCCCTCGATAACGGGGGGAACAACAAAGCGATCTGGATCATGCGTGCCGATGGAACCGGAGCCAGAAAAATCTCGCCGCCAGGTGGTAGCGCTAGCCATCCTGCGTGGTCTGGACGCTGGTAAAATGAAATTTTAATAAGGATAAATGTAACTGATTGATATGTCTAAGATCTTAAATTTGTTGGGCTTCAGGGATGGGGATAGAAAAATCGTGAATTGAAACCGACTGCGGTGTTGTTTTTGTGCCCGGCTTCTGTATAATGTCCTGAATTGTAAAGTGAAACGTACCATAAAATTTTCTCGCGTATGCGAAAGGAGTGGAAGATCATGAAAAAAATGACCATTACCCGCTTGGTGGTGATGCTCTTCGCCTTGACTTTACTGGCTTCTGGTTGCGCCAAGAAGCCTGTTGCTGAAGAAATGTCCCCGCAGGAGACTGCCGTACAGATCGATCAGCAGCAGCCTGCTGGTATTGTCGAGCAGAATGTTTCCGATAGTGCCGTTGATGATGCCGCCGCACGTGCCGCTGCAGAACGTGCTGCCGCTGATGCAGCTATGGCTGCAGAACGTGCTGCTCAAAGTGGCCTGCAACGTATCCACTTTGATTTTGATCAGTATCTGTTGACCGATGAAGCGAAAGCAATTCTGGTCAGCAACGCTGCCCTGCTTTCAGCCGCACCTGGTGTAAACATTCAGATTGAAGGCCACTGTGATGAGCGTGGTTCTGACGAATACAACCTGGCGCTTGGTGAAAAACGTGCCCTGGCCACCAAAAACTTCCTCGTTTCTCTGGGGATCGCCGATAGTCGTATGAGTGTTATTTCCTACGGTGAAGAGATGCCTCTTGATCCTTCCGGGACCAAGGAAGCATGGGCTGAGAATCGTCGGGCCGAGTTCAAAATCAAGCGTTAATTTTTTCTGCTGATCATTCAGGGCCGCTCATTTACTGACAAATGTGCGGCCCTTTTTGTTTGTTTGATCGTGAAAAACATTCAAGTGTTGTAAACATAGGCCTGTTTTTCATAAAACGGTAAGGAGGTCACATGCGTATTGTGTTGATACTGGCAAGTGTACTGGTGTTGGCCGGTTGTTTGCCGCCAACTCAGGACCAGCTCCGCATGCAGATGGATCTGGCTGAAATGAAACGGCGTTTAGCCCAGCTTGAAGTTAAAAATGTCGAAACCGCGCAGAGTGAAGCGGTCGGTGGTGACAGTCTGCAGCGCCAAATGGCGGAATTGAATGCAGGGCTTGATAACCTGCGCGTTGAATTTCAGTCCGTTAATGGTCGTATTGACGATCTGGCCCAGGAAAATCGTAACGGGCGGGAAGAAATGCAGCTGGCCAAGGAAGATATGGGGCTGCAGCTGACGTCGCTGGAAAATCGCGTCAGTGAGATGGAAAAGAAACTTGATAATGTTCAGGGTGCTGTTCCAGCACCAGGGTTAACACCGCCCCCCGGACAGGACCAGGCCCAGCAACAAAAACCGGCTCTGGAACAAGTTACCCCCGAACAGTTATACGAGCAGGCATTGGGGTTTATCCGTACGGATAATCGTTTTAAAGATGGTCGCACCCTGTTGGAAGAGTTTGTCAGCAAGTATCCCCAGAACCAACTTTATGTGAATGCTCTGTACTGGATTGGCGAATCCTATTACGGTGATAAAGAGTACGAAATGGCGATTCTGCAATTCCAGGATGTTATCAGCAAATATGGCAAACATCCCAAGGCCTCTGCAGCTATGTTGAAGCAGGCCCTGGCTTTTAATGCTTTGGGTGATGGGCAGAATGCCAGCACAACCATGAAGAAACTGATTGAAGAGTATCCGGATAGCCCGCAGGCTGAGTCGGCCAAGAAGTTCTTGGGAAAAATGTAATTTCTATCGGAAAATTACTGCTTTAAAAGGCCGCATCTTGCTACAAGGTGCGGCCTTTTTCAATCATCCAGATCAAGTCGCCGAAAGGCGGCCAGCACGTCATTCTGACTGAGGATACCAAGCAGCTTCTGAGGTTCTTCAGGATCGATAACCGGAAAATAGCTGATATTGCGTTTTTTCTGCAAGGTCTTCAGGGCTTCCCTCAAGGGGGTTTCCGGGGCAATGGTATTGGCTTGGGGGGTGACCAGATCACGGGCCACCAGAAGTCCTGCCAGGGACTGGTCAAACAGCAGGTTACGGATCTCAGTGTAATTGATAATGCCAATAAAATTACTGTTGTCGTCAATAACCGGAAATCGGTCATAACGACTGTGGGCAATAATACGTAACAACTCGTTGAACTTGGTGCCATGATGAATGGTTTCAACATTGCGGCGCATGATATGTTTGACCAGAATATCACCGGGGTCCTGCAGCTTGTGGCCAGCGGGTAAGCCCAGATTGGTTCTGAAGTGGTTGGCAATATCATGCAGGCCCTCAATGCCGCTGCGTGGCGCGCGCTTGCGTAACAGTGCCAGCAGGGGCACCTCTCCTGCCCTGACCAGGCCATGGCGTACTGCTAGCGGACCAGCGAGTTCAAAAATAACAACAGATCCGAGAATAATGGTTTCCACCAGCTTGCCGCCTTCCGGCCACAGTTTGACCAGCGTAGAAGCAAGGCCGATAGCCATACCCGCCTGTGCCAGAAGGGTCATGCCACCCCAGCGTTGTTCACGCTCACCAAAGCGCCCCAAACGTGCTCCCCAGGCAGCACCGATGAGTTTTCCGATGGTTCGTGCCACAACGTAGGTGACCCCGAGCAGGCCGATATGACTCAGGGATTCTATGTGGAGGTTGGCTCCGGCCAGCACGAAGAACACCACGTAAAGCGGGTAATCTACCTCGTTGAGGGATTTGACCAGGCGGTGCCAGCGCGGTGAGCTATCGGCCAGGACAATTCCGGCGACCAGGCACGATAACAGTGGCTCGAGTCCCATATGTCTGCTGATAACAGCAATGCTGGTTACGCCACCCAGCAGCAGAATCTTATGTTCGCTGGGAAGCTCCATATTTTGGGCTAGATAGGACATGACCAGCCCGCCCAGGCCGCCGATAATTATCGGTACCACAAGTTGATATAAAATGGTGCTGAGACAGCCGCCGGGGGCAACCAGAAGTTGTACCGCAATGGAAAACAGAAACACCGATATCAGGTTATTAAGGCTGACAAGGGTCAGAATAGCGCTGGTTACGGGCCCTTCGGCTTCGTATTCACGCACCACCATCAAGGTGGCGGCAGGAGCAGTGGCGATACTGATGGTCCCGGTGAAAATTCCGAAAAGTAATGATGAAGATATCAGATCCAGATTGCCGATGACGTGTTGCACAATCAATTCATTGACACTGAAGACGCACACAGCGACGAATAATCCGGTCCCCAGGGACTCGGTCAGGGAAAAGATCGCGATGCGCTGTTTCCAGCGCCGTAGGTTTTCGGTACGCAGCTGGGCACCGATGTTCATCAGGATAAGCGCCAAGGCCACATCGGAAATGAGGTGTAATTCTGCGAGTGCGTGATGGGTAACCAGCGATGGCAGATGGCACAGGCTGGTGAATGACGGGCCGGTAAACAATCCGGCAAGCAGATAGCCGGTAACCCGCGGTAGGCGACACAGCGTCGCCAGGCGGCCTCCGATCAGGGCACTGACAAGGATGACAGCCAGGGCCGTGAAAATTTGCATTGCACCTGTGTGCATTAATAAGTACTCCGAAAAAAGCTCTGTGCTGCTTGACGTATTTTGAGTAATTTGAAAGATATCAATGATATCAGGTTTAAGACTTTTTCAGTGAATAATATCAAAATGAATGTCATTTCGTGACAGGGAGAAACCTATGGCGAATCATCCCGCGCAGATCTCTTTAACCTGCCTTGGCACTGGTGATGCTTTCGGTACTGGTGGGCGGTTACAAAGCTGTTATCACATTGCCGCCGGGCAGCAGCTGTTTCTGCTGGATTGCGGTTGCTCTGTCCTTAGCGGTTTAAAACGGCAGGGTTTATCTGCGGCACAGATAGATACAGTCTTCATCAGTCATCTCCACGGTGATCATTTTGGTGGTATCCCCTTTTTACTGCTGGACGGTAAGTATGGTGATAAACGCAGTAAGCCACTGACCCTAATCGGCCCCCCAGGCTTGCAGGAGGCGGTGGCGGGCCTGGCCAATATCCTTTATCCTGGGACCTTCAGTTCAGGCGTCACTTTTCCGGTAAAATATGTGACACTGGCTGAAGGTACGGTGATTGAACAGGATGACTATCAGGTGCGGGCCTGGCGTATGCGTCATGGCAGTAGCGACCAGGTGTATGGCCTTCGCCTCCGTGTTGCCGGCCGGGATATAGCCTACAGTGGCGATACCGAATGGGTTGACAACCTGCGCTTCTTGGCTGCCGGCAGTGATCTGTTTATAGTGGAATGCTGTGGTTACCAGCAGTCTGTAGTGTCTCACCTGGATTACCGGACGCTGCTGGCGCGTCGCGCCGAACTTGACTGTCGCAGGATGGTGTTGACCCATATGGGGCAGGATGTACTGAGCAATAAGGGCGCTCTTGAAATCGAATTTTTAAATGATGGTGATGTTCTTTTCATTTAAACAACGCCCAGGGGCAAAAAAATGCTCTTAAATCCCAGTTGCTTACGCTTTCCTCTTGAACCTTAAAGAACTATAAGGCAAGCTGTGCAACATGCCGAAATTAGCCTTCAGTGCCATTGAACATAATCTCTCCGCATTTCTTGGCGGAGCCAAAGTTTCTCTGAACGAACTGGAAAAATGCGACCCGCCGGGGTCCGGAGAACAGCGAGGGGATATCTCTGTCCTGCTGGAGTTCGAAGGGATCGATTACCTGTTTCAGGCCAAACGCCATGAACTCAGCTTTACGGCCACGGAGCGCAGTTTTGTCAGTGAGCTGCTGACTGCTTTCCAGGGACTGTTTTCCGGTTTTTCCGCCGAAGGCTATGCGGCTCATTTTCGTACCGCCCTGATGACTTCTTTGACTGATATTGCTGTTGCCAGGTTGATACGTGGTGATCGTAAAGAGGTTTTCTGGCCAACGCAAAGTTTGATTCAGCTGTTTAAGAACCTGTCTTACCAGCGTTATGAAGGTTCTCCGGCGACCGCAGGATTCCTGGTCTACCGGACCCATCTGGATGATTTCCTCAATGTTGTGAAAAAGACCCGCTACAACTGGATCGACCTCGGAGAAGATCGGCGCCGCATTACCCCGGATTTTTTTCGGAATCCCCTCTCCTACAGGTTTGTTGACGGCTATCAGGGGCTTTACGTCAGCGATATCCAGATGAATGTCAAGGGGACCATGCGCACCAGTGCTCCGGGGTTCAGCGACAATATCGAGCAACTGGCCAACCGGGAGATTGTCTCGCTGCTGCCCAAGGCCGGTGATGGAGCTTTTGCCATATACGTTAACAAGGGGTCTGAGGTTGAGGTTGTCCTGGACAGCGATAAACTGCTGCTGTGGCGTAAAGGGGTCTGGGGGATTTATGACCCTGATATCGTCCGGGAATTTCTGAAAGGCAAGCTTGAACGACGTTCCATTGAACATCTGGTCTGGGCGATCTATGCCCTGTCAAAAGCCCGCCACGGGACCGTTATTCTGATTGCCAATGATGACACCGATCTTGATGCCCTGCGTAAAGGATCCGTTGGCGGACGGGACCCCTTGACCCGCGCGCTGATTCGCCACGTTCGCGGGCGTAAGCTCGGTTCTCTGAAACGCTCCGGTGAACTCAGCCGGATTCTCTCCTCTGACGGGCTGACGGTTATCAATCGCCATGGCGAACTGGTTGATACCGGGGTTATTATCGATACCTCGAAGGTCAGCGACCTGATTACCGGAGGCGGCCGTACCACTGCGGCCTCTGCGGCTTCTCATTTTGGCTATGTTATCAAAGTGTCCGAAGATGGGCCGGTCGATTTTTTCAGAAACGGTCAAAGTATCTATCGTTTCGACTAGTGAACGTCAGGCCTGCCTCTGATCTCGGTAACTGTTGAATTCGGCAATGATGTGTTGCTCGAGTGCTTCAATCAGTGGTTGTTGGCCGTTTTTGTTTTTGTAGAGCATAAGGGATGTCTGAGGTAGAACCGGCAGACCAATATCTTGTGGAACTTGCTGGAGATTGGCGGGTAAAGCACTGACGCTGAGCAAGGTGATGGCCAGACCGGCCTGAACCGCAGATTGCAGACCGACAAGCGATGCGCTTGTATAGGCAATACGGTACTCAATAGCCGCTTTTTCCAAGGCGCTCACGGCCCATTGTTTCCAACAGCAGCTGCCCTGGAACATGGCAATGGGTAACGGTCGTTGCGACAGAATATCGTGCTCCGGGCTGTAAACCCAGAGAATCGGTTCGGTACGCAGCAGGGTTGCATCTTCCAGCTCCGGTGTCATAGAACTCATAATGGCCAGATCTATTTCGCCTTTATGCAATTTCAGCATTAATTGGCTACTTGACTCGCAGCAGACTTTGACCTGAACCCGGGGATGCGTTCGTGAAAATCGCGCCAGAATTCGAGGGAGAAAACGGGGAGCGTAATCGTCAGGAAGCCCGATTTCAACACTGCCACTTAATTCAGGGCGCTTAAGCAGTAAAAGTGCCTCTTCACTCAGCTGTAAGATCTTCCTGGCATAGCCAAGCAGAGTTCGACCGTCTGCAGTCAGTGTTAATTCCTTACGATCACGAATAAACAGAGTTTTTCCCAGCATTTCTTCGAGTTTTTTGATCTGCATGCTGATCGCCGACTGAGTTCGGTGCACTTTTTCCGCTGCTAGGCTAAAACTGCCACTGTCAACAATAGCCACAAAACTGCGCAAAAGGTCACTGGGAATATGATTCATAACATGTTCCATCAGAAAAATTGATAATCAACATCAAATATATTCGTTTGATAAATATTAAGCGCCTCTGCATAGTGATTGTCAACAACTAAAAAGGAGGTGGCCTCATGGCTGATCATATTAAGAGTGAAAAACGTTATGGCAAGGGGTGGCTGAATCAGTGGTGGCAGAAGGTCATTCAGCATTTGTTCTATTGGCATGATCGCCATGAACTACAACGAATGGATGACCGCATGCTCAAGGATATCGGACTGTCTCGAGCGGATGTTAAACGTATGGCGGGTAGTCGCTGGCAACGTACTGAGCCGTTAACATACGAGCAATATATGAAGCTGGATGAATTGCAGTTGATGGCTTTTTATAAACTGCGCGCTGAAAAACATCTGCACAGAACCGATGCTCAGCCCCAGAGGTGCGCTTGTGGCAGAGAATCCTCTCAAACAACAGAGCCTGGCTGCTGATAGCGTTGCAGAATGAGCTCGATGTCATCACTCACGCTGACCAGAAGGTCAACCAGGCGCGGCTCAAAAATTTTACCGCGGTTCTCGGTAATATATTCCATGGTGGCCTTGTGGCTCCAGGCTTCCTTGTAATGGCGTTTCTGGCGCAGCGCATCGTAAATATCGGCAATGCAGGTAATCCGGCCGAAAATATGGATTTTGTCACCTTTCAGGCCATTTGGGTAACCCTGCCCGTCCCAGCGTTCATGGTGCTGGGCCGCAATAATCGCACCGGCCTGAATGATCGGTTGTTCGGAGTTACTCAACATTTGCGCACCAATGGTGGTGTGGGTTTTGATCAGGTCAAATTCTTCCGGGGTCAAGCGGCCCGCTTTGTTGAGAACCGCATCGGGAATCCCTATTTTACCGACGTCATGCAGTGGTGACGCCATCCGCAGTTTTTCGGCATCCTCTTTGGTCAGTCCGTACCTTAAAGCGAGCAGGCGCGATATGTAAGCAACCCGGCGGACATGATTTCCGGTTTCCTGGGAGCGAGTTTCAATCACGTCACCAAGCTTTACTGCCAGCTCTTTCTGGGTGTCTATCAGTTGTAAATTCAGGCGTTGAATCGCCTGTGTCTTCTGCTCAACAAGCTGTTCCAGGTGTTCCCGGTAAAGACGATTCTGCAGCAGCAGGTGAGCTTTCTCTTCGAGCAGCTTGACTTTGTGCAACAGCAGGTTGGGATCATTGATCGGTTTGGAAATGAAATCCCAACCCCCTTCGGAAATGGTCTGCATCGCTTCACTGATGAGACCGACCCCGGAAATAATCAGTTTGGGGATGTCGGGATGGCTGGCAGTGATGGTGGTGAGAAGCGTATGTCCTGACAAGACAGGCATGTGAAGATCAAGGATAATCAGATCCGGTATGTCTGCATAGAAGCGTTCAAGCCCTTCCCTGCCGTTATGAGCCAGGGTCGTTGCGTAACCGAAATCCTCAAAAAAAGCAGCAAGATTTTCGCAGATGGAAACTTCATCATCAACCAGGAGAATCTTGGTTATCTGATAAGGTTGGGTCCAGGATTCTTCCGCCATGCCGCGTTATCCCCTAGGCAGTTTAATGGTAAAGGTGGTTCCCTGATCAATAGCTGAATCGACCTGAAATTGACCTTGATGACGCTTAACGATAATAAAATAGGCGACTGACAGTCCAAGTCCGGTGCCGACACCTATTTCCTTGGTCGTAAAAAATGGCTCGAAAATCCGCAATTTAATTGCGTCCGGTATGCCAGGTCCGTTGTCTTTAAAGGTAATTATAACATGGTCTTCGCTGGCTTTGGCAGCCAGGACTATTTCCGGAGTAAAGCCATCCCGTTTAATCTCTGCCAGGGCCTGGCAGGCATTTTTAATCAGATTAAAAAAGACCTGGACTATTTCAATACGATTGACTCGGATTTCCGCCATCTTGTCAGGAATCTCCCGAGTGATCACTGTTTGGCGGAAATTAAACTTTTTCTTCAACTCATAATCGTTCCAGGCCATTTCCATCGCATTGTCAATGAGCTGCTGAACCGAACAGATTTCACGCTCTGAGGCGGAGCTTGCCGTAAAGTTCAACATCGTCTGGATAATATCGGCACTGCGCTCGACGGCATGGGCAATATTGTCAAGAAATGAGGTGATACTGCGTTGTTCCAGATACAGTTGCAACTGGTCAAGGTCAATGCCGAGCTCCTCCGCTATTTTACGATTGGCGGGTAAGGTATTGGATAACCTCCTCCTGGTGTTCTGGGCCGCTTGACTGATAATACTCAAAGGATTATTGATTTCATGAGCCAGGCCCGCTGCCAGACCCCCGATAGACATCATCTTCTCAGTTTGCACCATCATTTCTTCAAAGCGCGCCTGATTGGTGATGTCGTCAATGCGGATCACCAGATGCAAGGGATTGCTGGTTGAAAGCGGGTAGGCGGAGATGCTGATATTCTGAGATTCACCATTTTCCCTCAAGGACAGATTGTGCTGAAACGTCAGGCGCTCCCGGCAAGTCTGAACGATTTCCGGAAACAGATTGTGCAGGTATGGAAGTAAGCTGGTAATGTTACTGCCGGTGGCTTGTTGTTGATTGATCTGCAATTTTTCACTGGCATATTTATTCCAGTGGATAACATGACCTTCGCTATCAACAGCTGCAATAATCGATGGCATGGCATCGATGATATTACCCAATTGATCCCGGTATTCTCGGGCCTCACGTTCCAAATGCTGACGCTCTTCAAGCATCAGGTTGGCAGACATGGCCAGTTGCCTGAACTCTTTAAAACTCTGGCTGCTATAATCAAGAGGGATATTGTCTCGGGCGCAACGGTCAAAAAAGTTCTGAAAATTATTGAAACTAGAGGCGACAATCTGCTTCTGTTTTCTTGAAACCAGCCAGCCGATTGCAACAAACACAATCAGGGTTGTGCTTAAGGCTGCGAGTTTATATTTCATGGCGGTTTTCTGTGCCGCCAGCATTGTGGCTATTTCCTGGTCAAGGTCGGCGACAAAATCGCCAGTTCCCACATACCATTGCCAGTCTGGAACCGGTGCAACGTAGCTGATTTTCGGGGCGGTTTTGTCACCTGCCAGAGGCGGCATAACATATTCAAGATACCCTCCCCCTTGCTTGGCCAGGCGGATGAATTCCTGGACTATTTTGACACCATTATTATCGGTAACCTCGAGCATATTGCGTCCCCGTGCCGGGTAGGTGAGGCTGACACCATCGTAGGTGGTCATAAAAATGTAGGTATCATTGCTAAAGCGCAGCTTTTCAATCTGATTGATCAGAGCCTGTTGAGTGCTTGCTTCGATATCGCTGATGTATTCTCCGGTGCCGATCAGCCAATTAAATGGTGCGAAGTATTTCACATAGGAAACTTTCGCACACTCTGTTTGGCCTTTTCCGCCGGGTTTTGGCCAATGGTAGGTTAAACTTCCTTCTTGATCTTCCTGTGCGATTTCGATCAGGGATTTAACAACCTCCTGGTGTTGAGAATTTTTTAAATAAGAAAAACTATGATTTTCAAGAGACGGAGCTGGTGGGTAGAGTTCAACCACGCCATCAAGGCTGAGGGCAAAAAAGTAGCCGCGCCCATTGTTGTAACGCAGGTTCCGTAATGAGGAGATGATCAGATCCTTGACCATGTCCGGGGGATAGTGCCGTTCTTGTTTCCGGTACAACTCCGAGACCATTTCAAAGGCTTCAAGGGTGCGGTTTCTGGCAGTAGCAACGGCATTGTTATGAATCTGCTGGCGTTCATATTTGATCAGGTCAAGAGCAATCTGGACATGTTCTTTTTGCGTTTTGCGTTGCATTTTCTTGGTCTGGTGCAGCAACAGGTCTGTTTCATTCTGCAGCTGAAGGAAGCTACTGATCAGCCAGAATGCACCAATAACCACAATGGAAACAGTAATTCCCAGCAGCAGTCGAACATAAAAACTGCGAGTTAGGCTGTGTTGTGTCATAGGTGATTCCCCGGACCAAAAACATGATGTAGATATCCGCTTCGCTCCAGTGGGAAGATCAGAACTTAAGAACTTATTATCTCCAGGCAAACATGCACCCTTGCAGGGAGAAGTTCCTCGCCTGTTCTGGAGTGTTACAGAAGTAAACCGGATATTCAAAAAAAATATAACAGCAAATATAGCATTAAGCTGAGCCAAGCACACTCACTGATTGATCTTATAAACTTGAAAACTTTAAAAAAATGGCCAGGGAGGGCATTAGGTTAACTGAAACGTGGCTTTTGTCATGCCGGGCTGAATCATCAGGCCAGGAATCAGCGGGGCGACTATATGCAGGGCAAAAATCTGCTTAACCGATCGATCGTTAATCAGTATCACCAGATATCAAGAAACGCTTCAAGACAAAAAAAGGAAAACACCTTATTGATGCCCATAGGTTTACAGCGAAGAGCGACGTTCCATGGCCGCTTCAATAATCAGACCGGTGGGAATGCCAATCGCCAGAGTGACGGCCGCACGACCTATGGTAAACGGCCAGCCTAAAAAGCCGCTTTCGATAGGAAGCATCTGCAGTTTTACGGCATAACTGGTCAGGACAATCGCAACAACCGCCCAACGTGCTCCCTGCTTGCGAATTTCCATCAGTAACGGAAACACCAGGTACGCAGGACCAATAAGCAAGGTGCCGCAGAATGATGCGAGCAACAGACTCTTGATACCACTGTCGCGGCCGAGCAACCGCACGATCACATCGCGACTGATCCATACCTGCAACAGACCAATCAGACCAAATACAGCCATAATCAGCAGGATCACCGATCCGAAGATATTTAAAGTGGTGTGCAGGGCTGCCATGGCTCGCTCAGGACGGATCGAAAACGTCACCACATAGAGAGCCAGGGTCAAGTACAGTAACCAGTGAGAACGTAAACTGCGCATAATCATAACAATAACCCAAGAGCCAGACCGGCGAGCATGGCAGCGACAAAGCTGATGCTGTTGCGCAGTACCGCGAAGCGCAGGCTGAAAATAGAGGCTTCGAACGGCAGGGTGATGATGCCGATAGAGATCCAGCTGAAAATAAAAGCCGCCACGGCAGGTGGCCAGGCTCCCGATTGTAGCAGCGTCTGGGCTAATGGGTAGGCCGCAATTGGTGGACCAATAGAGATTGCCCCGACAATGGTACTGATCACAAGAGCAACGGGGCCTTCGGTGCGACTGAAAAAAGCCGATATGGTCGCCGGTGGTACAAATTCCTGGAACAGTCCGATCAGGCCGAATATGGCCAGCAGAAAGGGAATCATTTTGAACAGTGATTTTTTGACAACTATAAGGGACTGAATGGTTTTGGAGCGGTTTTTGAGCGCCAGTATCAGGTAACAACTTCCGATAATGACAAGATAAATCAGACCGATTTTTAGCATAGGCGCTATAACCTTATGAACAGACCGAATTAAAAATTTTGCCAGGCGCTCAGGATAACATTTTTCCGTATCTTAAAGGGAGGCCTGTTGGCGAACATATTCGAAAGCAACGATAGAAGAGGCAACGCTCACATTAAGGCTCTGGACACTGCCGAACTGAGGAATGCTTAAAGATCGGATCGCTGGGTAGATGGCTGGATCAAAGCTGAAGCCGAATTCTTCATGACCAAAAATAAAGGCGGCTTTAGGGGGAAAATGGCAGGTGCACAGATCATGCTCGGCATCAGGAGTCAGACGGAAAAATTGATAACCACCAGCGGCCAGTTGCTCATAGCAGGTCGCGAAATTTTCGTGAAAAACGGCGGGAACTTTGCGAAATGAACCCTTGGCCGGAGCCGGATCAAACGGTCCGATATTGATCAGATGAACCGCCGCGGCCCCAAAAGCTTCGGCGCTGCGGAAAATCTTGGGGACATTAAAGCCCGGCTTAAGATGGTCAAGAACCAGAATGAAATCGTGGTTTCCCGGCTTGGCGAGGATATTTTTGCGGCGTTCTTTTTCGTAACGCAGTAACGCATTGCGTTCGTGTCGGTTGGCCATTATCTTTCCATAGCGATGAAGTTTGCCTATTCGTAACAGTGTGTGGAGCAGGATCATACCTGTTACAGAGTCTAATGCCCAGCATTAAAGGGGAATTTTCTGGGAGCAGGCATATTGGAGCGCAGAAAAGCGCTCCTGACAGGTGAATGTCGGCTGAGCCTGCCAGGCTGTTACGGGTGGATGCCGCATGACTGACGCACAATCAGTTCGCACGACAGGACCACCTGCCGTGGCGGGCGTTGTGGATTCGCTATTCTCTTGAAAAGCATCTCGCCAGCAGTCTGGCCTATGGCGTAGGTAGGCTGCTTGACCACCGTAATGGCCGGTCGTGTCATTGGTGTCCAGGGGGATTCATCGAAGGTTGCAAAGGCAATAGCATGGGGTACGGCAACCTCTTTATCGCGGATGGCCCGGAATGCTCCCCCGGCCAGCAGCCCACTACTGGTAATCACGGCATCAGGCGGATTGGGGAGTTGGAGTAATCCGGTCATGGCCGCATGTCCGCCATCCTCTCGGGCCGGGACTTCGATGATCAGATTTTCGTCAGGCGTTAGGCCGGCATCACGAAAGGCAGAGAAAAAACCGTCCCGCCGTTCACGGCCAGTGACGCTTCTTGCGCCAAATATCCCGGCAATACGCTGATAACCATGTTCCAGCATATGATGAGTCAGCATTTTTGCTGCGGCGTTGTTATTAATGACGACACTGTCCACATTTGTGTTGCTGACCTTGCGGTCTATAATCACCAGGGGGCCATTACTGGCGAGGTTTTCCTGAAAATTATCGGCCAGTTTTGTGGTTGGCGCGAGAATAATTCCTGCAGCATTTTCATCCTGCATAAGTTCCAAATATTGCTTCTCCTTGTCAGGATTTTCGTCTGAGTTACAGAGGATGACGCTGTAATTATGCTGCTGGGCAACATCTTCAACCGCCCGGCAGACTGAGGCGAAAAACGGGTTCTGAATGTCGGCGACAATCAGGCCGATGGAGCTGGTGGTTTTTGACCGCAGGCTGCGAGCGGCCCGGTTTGGTGAATAGTTCATGGCCTTGACAACCGCAAGAACCTTCTCCTTAACCTCGGGCCTGACATTCTGCTTGCCGCTGAGTACACGCGAAACCGTTGCTGTTGAAACCCCGGACGCCTCAGCAATATCTTTAATCTTCATAATACGACTCCTGTAAGCTCTAAATGTAATCCATTACAGAGCTCACATCAATAGCTTCATTTTCCCCAGGAACCACTTCAGTATTCTGCCTGATAACCTTATCCGCCTAGTATTGTTAATTATTTCAATGCGAGGACTCAAAACTTAAAAAGTAATCGATGTCAGGATGAATATAGCTGAAATTTCGCTATAATTTAAAGAGAAAATATTTTGTTTGACATGAAAAATGTAATCGATTACATTTTTCATGTCAAACAATTCAGGAGGCTATTATGATTAATCTCGATCAGCAATCTGTTGTTCTTGGCTCCACTCCATCGAGCAAAGAGGCAGCTATAGAAGCAGTCGCGACAATTCTCGTTAATAACGGCTGTATAGCTCCTGGTTACATTGAAAGTATGAAAAAGCGCGAGGTCGTTGCCAATACTTTCCTTGGCAACGGTATCGCGATTCCCCATGGGCTCCCTGAGCATCGTGAACTGATTCATAAAACCGGCATTGCTGTCTTGCAGGTACCCGGGGGAGTTGCCTGGAATCCTGGAGAGAGCGCGACCCTTGTCATCGGGATAGCCGCCAAGTCTGATGAACATATTGAAATTCTGACAAATCTTACCCGCCTGCTTGATGATTCTGCAACGATCAATGAACTGTCCTCAGCGACGACAGCGGATATTATTATCGAGGCATTGTCCGGGCAGCGCAGGCCCGTACCGGAGAAGGCACCGGTTCTTGATCTGGACGGTTTCCAATCGATCACCGAGACGATCAGCGGCGAACATGGCTTGCATGCCCGTCCGGCAACATTCTTAATTGAAATCGCCAAACAGTTTGAAGCTGAAATTCTGGTTGAACATGACGGGCAGGCTGCAAACGGGAAAAGTCTGGCATCCCTTCTTAAACTCGGAGTTACCAAGGGGAAAACCATTCGTATCCATGCCAAAGGCAGCGACGCTGTTGACGCTTTGAATCAGTTGAAAAATGCCATTGAAAGCGGGCTGGGAGAGACTGCAGAGGAGTCGAATGGCATCCAGGTCGCCCATGGCTGGCAGCCGCAGTCTGTCGCCAAAACGATTCCTGGCATTAACGCATCTCCTGGCCTGGCTTGTGGCGTGGTGCGCCAGTATGTTCATGAGCGGATTATTGTCGAGGCGAACGCAAAAGACCCCGACTATGAAAAGAACCGGCTGAAGCAGGCCGTTAGCGCTGCGAAAGAAAATCTGAAGAATCTTCATGATGAAGTCAGAGCCAAAGCCGGTGCCGCCAAAGCTGCTATTTTCCAGGCCCATATCGCGTTCCTTGAAGATCCGGAGTTACACGCTGAAGTCAATGAACTGATCAACTCCGGCAGAAGCTGTGGTTTCGCCTGGCGTCAGGTGATCGATGATCGGGTTCATGCTTTGGAGCTGCACAATGATCCGGTTCTGGCTGGCCGGGCCATGGATCTGCGTGATGTTGGCCGCCGCGTCCTGAAACATATCGCCGGTACCCTTCATGACCAACCTTTTATTCCTGACGAACCCGTTATACTTATCGCTGAAGATCTGACCCCTTCCGATACCGCAGCCCTTGATCCGGCACTGATTCTGGGGATCTGTACCGCCGGGGGTGGGCCTACCTCTCATTCGGCGATTATTGCCCGCTCCCTTGGTATCCCGGCCATTGTGTCTGCCGGCCCCGCAGTCCTGGGGATAGCTGATCACACCCTGGCGATTCTGGATGGTGACAGCGGCAATCTTTACCTGCAGCCGAGTGCGGCGGATCAGGAATCGGCAGAGCTGGCTCGCCGGCATTTGGAAACATTGCGTAACAGCGAATACGAAACGCGCTTTGAACCGGCGCTGACGACAGATGGACACCGCATTGAAGTCGTGGCCAATATCGGCAAGGTGGAAGAAGCCGAACAGGCGGTCAATGCCGGTGGTGAGGGCGTAGGACTGCTGCGCACGGAATTCCTCTTTCTGGGGCGTGAAACCCCGCCTGACGAGGAGGAGCAGTACCAGCACTATACCGCCATGCTGAAGAGCCTCAACGGTTTGCCGATGATCGTTCGTACACTCGATATCGGTGGTGATAAAGAGGTTTCTTATCTTGACCTGCCCGCAGAGGATAATCCATTTCTGGGTGAACGCGGCATCCGTCTGTGCCTGAACCGCCAGGAGCTGTTTCTGTCTCAGCTAAGAGCAATCTATCGGGCCTCCAAGCATGGTCCACTACGCATTATGCTGCCGATGGTATCGAGTATTGAAGAATTGCTGGCGGCGAAGGTGTTGCTCGAAAAAGCGCGTATCGAGACCGGGGCCGATCAGGTCGAGATCGGTATCATGGTCGAGGTTCCCTCCGCTGCCGTCATGGCGGATGTGTTTGCCCGCGAAGTTGACTTCTTCTCTATCGGGACCAACGACCTGACCCAGTACGTGTTGGCGATTGACCGCTTGCATCCGACCCTGGCTGCCCAGGCAGATAGTCTGCATCCGGCTGTTTTACGCATGATTGATATGGTCGTGAAAGCGGCAACTGAAGCGGGCATTTGGGTTGGTGTTTGCGGTGGCCTGGCAGGAGAACCTCTTGGGGCGGCTATTCTGGCGGGTCTGGGAGTCAAGGAACTGAGCATGGTTATCCCCAGTATTGCGGCTATTAAAGCGAGACTGCGCACCATGACCATTGCTGAGGCTCGTGAACTCGCAGCTAAGGCGCTGAGTTGCCAGACCATTAAGCAGGTTCGGGCTCTGCAGCAGCCATGAAAGGAGGGTGCTCATGACCAAGCGTCAGGGAATTATAACTGTGACCCTGAATCCGGCCATCGACCTGACCTGCTCTATTCCGGAATTCAAAACCGGGGCTGTCAACCGGGTGTCCGGGTCGCGTACCGATGCCGGCGGAAAGGGAGTCAATATCGCGAGGTTGCTGCGGGTTTTCGACCTGCCGGTGATTGCTACCGGTTTTCTGGGCCAGGATAATCCTCATATTTTTGAAAAGCTTTTCCGTGAACGAGAGATTACGGATCAATTTATCCGTGTCCCGGGAGAAACACGGACCGGCATAAAAATCCTTGATGATGCGGCCCACACGACCACAGATATCAATTTCCCCGGGCTGACCCCAACTTCGGTTGACTTTGAGCGGTTGCTGAATCAGCTTACCTCACTCGCTGCAACAGCCCGGATTGTCATCATCGCGGGCAGCCTTCCAGCAACATTGCCGCCGCAAGCTGTTGGTGAGCTTGTCAAGGTGGCTCAAAAAGCGGGGGCCAGTGTTTTTGTCGACACCAGTGGACCGGCGTTAAGTCATGCCATTCACGCCGGACCTTCATTGATCAAACCAAACCAGGATGAACTTGGCGAATATCTTGGGCGCCCTCTGAGTGATCTTGAAGATATTCTCAGAGAAGCTCAGCAGCTTGTCAGGCGTGGCATTGACACCATTATCGTTTCTCTTGGCTCCAGGGGAGCTCTGTTTGTCAACCGGGACCAGGCTCTGCTCACGGCTCCGCCACGCATAAAGCCGGTCAGTACTGTCGGTGCCGGTGATGCAATGATCGGAAGCTTTGCTGCCGGGCTCCTGACGGGACTCTCATTTGCAGACAGCGCCCGTTTGGCAACAGCGGTTTCCGCTGCTGTCGTTACGTTGGCGGGACCCGGACTCGATACCCTCGCCACCGCCGAGCAATTAAATGACCAGGTACAGATAAAACAGGTTTATCCTCAGGGAGGACACAATGAGTAAAATTGTTGCAGTCACAGCATGCCCGACCGGAATCGCCCACACCATCATGGCCGCAGAAGCTTTGAAAAAGGTCGGAGCTACTATGGGGCACCAGATTGAGATCGAAACTCAAGGAGCGGAGGGGGGCAAAAATATTCTCAGTGCGGAGGCCATTGCCGCAGCCGAAGTTGTCATTATTGCTGCGGATATCCACGTTGATCCCTCTCGTTTTGCCGGTAAACCTATTTTTGCGGTGAGCACCAGTGAGGCGATCCGCATGACCCAAGCGGTCATTGGAAAAGCCTTGCTTGAAAAAGCAAGCCGGGAAGAAGAATTGCTACAGGCGCCTGAGCCTGTAGTCAGCGTATCCTCAGACTCCCCTAAATTTATTATCGGGGTGACCTCGTGTCCGACCGGAATCGCTCACACCTTTATGGCTGCCGAAGCGTTGCGCAAGGCTGCGGAAGAACTCGGTCACGAAGTTAAGATCGAGACACAAGGGTCCGTCGGAGCCAAGAATGTTCTGACGCCTGAAGAGATCGCCCGGGCCGATGCCGTTATTATTGCCGCCGATGCGTTTGTCGATACCGCCCGCTTTGCCGGCAAGCCTCTTTACGAAACATCGACCAAAGAAGCGCTGCATCATGGTAAAAAAGTCATTGCCGCCGGTCTCGAAGCCCAACCGACAGGTAAACAAAACCTGTCCAGCAAGGTCGATGAGCTGAAGAAAGAGCGTTCCGCAGCACGAACCGGGCCCTATCGTCACCTGATGACCGGCGTCTCCTACATGCTGCCCGTGGTTGTGGCAGGAGGATTACTGATTGCATTGGCGTTTGCATTTGGCGGGATCTATGCCGGCGATCAGGAAGGGACCTTCGGCTGGGCGCTGATGCAGATTGGCGGTGCCACCGCATTCTCATTGTTTGTGCCCGTTCTTGGTGCCTTTATCGCCTACTCTATTGCCGAACGTCCTGGGATTACCCCCGGCCTGGTCGGCGGAATGCTCGCAACGTCAGTCGGATCGGGTTTTTTAGGGGGTATCGTTGCCGGTTTCCTGGCTGGTTACCTGACCAAAGCCCTGAATGATAATATCAAGTTGCCGCAAAACCTCCAGGGGCTCAAACCGGTGTTGATCCTGCCGTTTCTGTCAACCCTGATTGTCGGGTTGCTGATGATCTTTGTCATTGGTCCCCCGGTGAAGCTCGTTCTCAACGCTCTGACCACCTGGTTGCAGAGCATGCATTCAACCAGTGCCCTGCTGCTGGGTCTGATCCTGGGAGCAATGATGGCTTTCGATATGGGAGGACCGGTGAACAAGGCGGCCTACACGTTCTCCGTCGGGCTGCTGTCGAGCCAGGTCTATGCCCCCATGGCAGCCGTCATGGCGGCAGGGATGACTCCGCCACTGGGCTTGGCCCTGGCGGCAACCCTGTTCAAGAATCGTTTTACCGATGATGAACAGGAAGCCAGTAAAGCCGCATTTGTGCTGGGAATATCTTTTATTACCGAAGGAGCCATTCCCTTTGCGGCCCGCGATCCATTCCGGGTTATCCCATGCATTATGATTGGTTCGGCGGCTACCGGAGCATTGTCGATGGTTTTCGGTTCAACCCTGATGGTTCCTCACGGCGGGATTTTCGTTCTCTTTATTCCTAATGCCGTGACCCATTTACTTCTTTACGCGGTTGCGATTATCGCCGGAACCCTGATAACCACCATCGCCCTTTATCTTGTTAAGCGTCCCATTCCGACCGTTCCCCAGCAATAAGCTCTTTACGGGCGGGTTTCTGAACGGAAGCCCGTCCGCCATTACCTGGCACTGACCAGGAAATGCGAATCCACAGCAACAACTCCGCGGCCAATAATTTGCTAACACCCAAGGTGCAAATAGAAGGAGAAGACACATGGCACAGAAAATCGGAATTAATGGTTTTGGTCGTATCGGGCGCATGGTGTTCCGTGCCGCTGCAACCCGTGATGATATCGACGTTGTCGCTATTAATGACCTGCTCGACGTTGATTACCTTGCTTATATGCTTAAATTTGATTCTGTTCACGGCCGTTTCAAAGGCACGGTCGAGGTTCAGGACGGGGCTCTGATCGTTAATGGTAAAACGATCCGCATCAGCGCAGAACGTGATCCGGCTAATCTGAAGTGGGATGAAGTCGGTGTCGAAGTGGTGGTTGAGTCGACCGGCTTCTTCCTGACCGACGAAACCGCCCGTAAGCATATTGTCGCCGGCGCTAAAAAAGTTGTCCTGTCAGCACCATCCAAGGACGATACGCCCATGTTCGTCTGCGGCGTCAATACCGACAGCTACGCGGGCCAGGACATCGTCTCCAATGCCTCTTGTACCACCAACTGCCTGGCTCCGATTGCCAAGGTCCTGAATGACAAATTCGGCATTGAAAAAGGCCTGATGACCACGGTTCATGCCGCAACGGCAACCCAGAAGACGGTTGACGGTCCATCGATGAAAGACTGGCGCGGTGGCCGTGGTATTCTGGAAAACATCATTCCATCATCCACCGGAGCGGCTAAAGCGGTTGGCAAGGTGATTCCGGAACTGAATGGCAAACTGACCGGCATGGCGTTCCGCGTTCCGACCTCAGATGTCTCCGTTGTTGACCTGACCGTGACCCTGAAACAGGAGACCTCTTATGAGGCCATCTGCGCCGCCATGAAAGAGGCGTCCGCAGGCGAACTTAAAGGGATCCTCGGTTACACCGAAGAAGCGGTTGTCTCGACCGACTTCCGTGGCGAGGTCTGTACCTCGGTATTTGACGCCAAAGCCGGTATCCAGCTGGATGGCAGCTTTGTCAAAGTGGTCTCCTGGTACGATAACGAGTGGGGCTACTCCAACAAGGTGCTCGATCTGGTCAAGGTTATCACCAAATAAACAACAGACCCTCCTGTCTGTTGCCAGAGATGGCCCTTACCCTTTCCCGGGCCATCTCTGGCACATCGAATCAGTTGATTGCTGAATATGAAGACGAATAATTGTTCTTATTTATTCAATAATAAGCGTTCAGAAATATGATATGTTCACCAATAAATGTTCAAAAATATGTGCGATCCATTGAAAATAAATCATTTTCTTTGGTGTGTTTACTGCGTTGCTCTCCAAAAGTATAGGCAGTCATTGCCGGAATCGAATTGTCACAGAGGATCATGCAGTGAGACAGGATCTGGTTGTTCTGGAGAACAGGACAAGCTAAAGTAACAGATAAGGAATAGTCATTCAAGGAGCTGAATTTTAGAGGTTTAAATCCTTGAGAATGGTTTTTATAAACCTGTGTGAGAAGAAACCGTTTTATGCCCTTGGGTCTAAGGGGCAGAGACGTTATTTTGCAGTTCTTATCTGTAACAGCAGAGGATGAAATATCTGGTGCTGGTTCAGGTAGTCAATCAAATCAAAATCCCCTGTCTTTAATTTGTTACTGAGCGTGTGTTCCATTTCAAGCCAGACCTGATAAATCAGGTTACCACTCAACCCGTATCCACATTGTTGTTGCATCGACCAGATGAGATCCGTTTCGAGTTCACTGGCCAATTCCTGGGGGGCAGCCAGATAATGGGTCGGGAAGTTGACGATGTTGCGGTCGAGGCTGCTGAGAAATGCTGTTTTTTCCAGTGGGTGCAGACTGGAAAAATCGACGCCGCACCACGCACTGGGGCGGGAAGACAGGAGCGCCCGGCAGCTAAGCGGCCGCTCAGAGTAAATACTGCACGCCTGACTCTGGGAATCAAGAAAAATACAGCTACCGACAGTGTCCCGGTATAGACGGAGAAAATCTTTCAGGGATGGACAGCTCTTAGCCAGATCCTGAATGCGGGTTGCCAGAGCAGAAATGCTTTCCCGCTGTCCGGTGGACAGCAGGGAAGCAATGGCAGCGGCTTCAGGAAAGCTGCAATTGACCACGAGAGAACAGCAGTTTGGACAGCCTTTCTGGCAATAGATGCGCTGACAGTTCGGCAAGGTTAGCCGTTCAATGTGCAGATCAAGCTGTTTTTTGCTTCTGCTGAGTTGAGGCGCTGACAGTGAGATGCCCATCAGTTGACCTGATTCACCGGTTGCCCGTTTTTAAACGCAGCCACATTTTCGACAACAATCTCCATCAGGCGTTTACGTGCCTCAATGGTTGCCCACGCCATATGTGGTGTGATGTAGGTGTTGGGTGCCGCTATCAGCGGATGATCTTCCTCCGGTGGTTCCATCTGCAGAACATCTGCGGCATAGCCGCCAAGGTAGCCTTCCTCCAACGCCTCGATAACAGCGGCTTCGTCAATCAGTTGACCGCGGCCGGTATTAACCAGTACCGCGCCATTTTTGATGCGGGCAAGACGCGCAGTATTGACAAGATTCCGGGTTTGCTCAGTAAGCGGGCAATGAAGGCTGATGACATGGCAACGTGAAAACAGTTCATCAATATCAATAAACTCAACATCCTCTTCAGTGCTGTATTTTTCAGGATGAGCTGTGCTGGACAGAACCTTCATGCCGAAGGCGTTGGCAATATTTTTGACTTGGCGACCGATTTGGCCGTAACCGACGATACCCATGGTTTTTCCGGCCAGTTCAAAGAGAGGCCGATTGTGGAAGCTGAAGTCGGGGCAGTTAGCCCAGGCTCCCTGCCGCACCTGTTCAGCATGATGACCAACATGTTGGCTCATTTCCAGTAACAGGGCAAAGACCATCTGGGACACCGAAGCGGTACCATAGCCCGGTGCATTAGTGACCACGATGCCAGCTTGCCCGGCTGCTTCAACATCAACAATGTTATAGCCGGTTGCCAGCACGCCAATGTATTTCAGTTGTGGCAATTGCTCAATGGCATCAGCAGAGATAGCAGTCTTATTCGTCAGGACAACAGTCGCCTCCTGGCAGCGTTCAACCACCTGCTCTGAAGCTGTGCGTGGATATATGGCACATTGCCCCAACATTTTCAGCGGGGCCCAGTCAAGGTCCCCTGGATTCAGGGTATGGCCGTCTAAAACAACGATTTTCATGAAGGATCCTTTTTTCTGGCTGATTGACCGAACAGGGCGGACAGTTCCTGGCGCTCTTCACTGCTGACCAGCTCAATCGGTTCTGGTCGGGCGTGGCAGGTGCGGTTGCGCCCTTCCTGTTTGGCCTGATAAAGATATTTATCGGCGTTTTCGATAAGCTGTTCCGGTTGCAGGGCACTGTTCAACTGGTAGGTTGCAATGCCGATACTGACCGTCAGTGATAACGGAGTATCATTATGGGAAAGCGGTGATTCGGCAATCAGGATGCGGATACGTTCAGCAACCTGTACGCTCGCCAGCAGACCGGTATCTGGGAGAATAATGGCAAACTCTTCGCCACCATAGCGGCAGGGGATGTCGAGGCGCCGTACCGTCTGGCGAATGATATCAGCGACATGCATTAGAGCCTTGTTGCCTGTTTCATGCCCCCAGGTGTCATTGACGTTTTTAAAGTGATCGATATCCAGCATCATCAGAGACGTAGGTTGCCCGCTACGCTGGGTTCTTTCCAGTTCCTGAGCGAGGGACTGAAGAAAAAAGCGATAGTTGGCCAACCCGGTCAGGGTGTCAGTACTGATTGCTTCAGATAGACGAACATTTTCTTCACGTAGTGCATTGACTTCGTCAGCAATAGTACAATCTTCAATCCCGACAGGACACCGCACGGGCGAAGGATCATTAACTGGTTGTTTCTCGGATGAAATCATGAGGCAATAAGAGGGCAAGTAACGAACGGCTTAGTCAATAAAGTAGCCGGCGACCCGCCAGCTGCCGTCCGAAGTCAGCATCAGGGTGACCGTCTCTTTGGCATGGGTTTTATTGGTAAAGATAGATGCGTAAGAATAAACCATATATTCCCCTTCTGGAACACCTTGTTTAGCTTCCTTGGTGTAAGTATAGTCCGTCTGCTTACGTTCTTTCAATGACCCGGCTGCGCTTCTGGCGGCGGCAAGCTGTTGTCGCCACTGACCAAGTGGAACTGTATTTTTAAGATAATCGGCGCAAACATGCCAACTTTGCTCATAGTGTTGCTCATCAACAAGAGTCAAAAACTGGTAAGCTGCGGCACCCGAGGCATCAAGGCGCTGTTGATCAGGTTTATGTGCGTAGCGCGGGTAAACAATAATGGCCAGGGCCACCAACGCCAAAAAAATGTGGATGCGATACGTTCGTGCCAACACGTGAAGCCTCCTGTAAAAAGGTCCCGCTATTTATACTGCCACTATAGTCATGAAAAAAGGCTATTCCAACTCCTTGTCATAATTAAACTTACTGATATCCGGTGGATCATAACCACGGCGTAATGCCTCTATGACCTGTTTGCCGCGCGGGCTGAATGGTCCGACATGGGCGAGATCGACGATAAAGCTGTGACAACCGAAGCTTTCAAGTTCCCCCAGGTTGCCGATAAAGGAAAAATCGGTACCGCTTTGCAACCAGGTCAGCCCCTGCCGGTTATTGACGGAAAAAGAGTCGCCACGGTCAGAAACCACCGGACTGTCAGAACGGAGATTCTTGATTTTAATCCGCGATGTTAGCAACGGCACGCTGGCATAGACAGTCAATGCTGTCGGCACCGGCAGGTCGCGCTGCAGAACTGCGGCCAGGTTGGCTCGGTCATCTTCAATATACAATTCAGTCTGTTTGATCCCCAGCTGGGCCAGGGCACAGATAGCCTGGCTGTTGAGGGAAAAGAGCCGGAAACTGCTGTGCAGGTTGACGCCTTCAAGTTTGTCAAACAGTGGAAAGTGACCGATATTGCTGAGCCGGAAATTCTTGAAGCCACCTTGCACCAGTTGTCTGATGGCCCCTTGTGTATCGCGCCAGTCCTGATCAAACAGAATAAACGGAATATCCCAGATAACCTGATCCGCTTTGCGTTGCAGTTTGCCAGCCGTCTGCAGGTTATGGCCGGTTAGAGGGATCAGGACGTTGTTGACCAGCTGGTCGGACAGGATATGCTGATCCCGCGTATCTGCCAGCTGAATGCAGATGTTCCGCGATTGCGGGATCTGCGGCCTGTCTGGTAGCAGGCTGTTTCGTGCTTTTTGGATTTTATCCTGATCGTTGCCGCGCTGGCGGGGCTTCAATACTTCGCGCAACCGGGCATAAAGATCGCGGCGAATCTGTTTCAACTGTTTTGGTGGTATAACAATCTCCGGTAGCGGGCCGCAGTTTAATTTACCGAGACTGAAGGGTTCGTTGGCGGTCACGGCAAAGTTGCGTTGCAGAATCTCTGTACTTAAGGGATTGTTTTCAGCAGGAAAACTGTCGATGGCAAAGGCCATCGTGTGGACTTGCCCCATGGCAGAGGCCGAAATTTTCAGCTGATCAGGACTGACATCAAGGCGCAGGTCGATGACTTCGGGTGGAGGCGTTGCCGTAGACAGCTGGCGCCGACAGGCATTTTCGCTCATGGCGAAAGACCCGCTGGATGAGACCAGGTAGACACTGTCACCCGCTTTAAACTGGTTGGTAAATGTCGACGGCACACTGACAAAGTTATCGCTGGCGACCTTGTTGACACTGCGCTTGCCGAGCAGCAGCTGGCGGATGGTGAACGCCGTACCGCTTTTGTCGCTGGCAGGCTGAATGCGTAGGCGGTCACCAATATGCAAGGGCGCCTTGGTTTTAAAACTGATTTCCCCGCCACGAACTTTACTGATTTCACCCAGAAAGCGACCGGTAGCCCCCTTGCGGGACGAGATCGCCATGTCAGAGGGCTGGGTTCCGGCCAGAAAGCCTTTGGTCGGCTGGCGACCAAAACTCTCCTTGAGCAGGAGTTTGGCCTGCTTGAGGATTTCCGGGCGCTGCTGTGGGCCGGCATCGAGGACCTGGCGGTAAGCGTTAACGACCTTGTGGACATATTCGGCGCTTTTCATCCGTCCTTCAATTTTCAGACTGCAGATGCCGGCTTGTTCAAGTTCCGGCAACATTTCAATCGCCGACAAGTCGTTAGGGGAAAAATAATAGCCTTCACTGTTGCGATAGCGGTGATTGCGACGGCAAGGCTGGGCGCAGCGTCCGCGATTGCCGCTTTTGCCACTTAAAAATGACGAAAAATAGCATTGACCGCTGAATGAAAAGCACAGCGCGCCGTGAATAAAATGCTCCAGTTCAAGAGTGGTTTGTTTACGGATTTCGCTGATTTCTGGCAGGGTCAGCTCGCGGGACAGAACCGCTCGGGAAAAGCCGAGGCGTTCAAGCATTTTAACCCCGGCCGCGTTATGCACGGTCATTTGGGTTGATGCGTGTAGTTCAAGGCCGGGAAAGTGATCTTTGACAATTTTCCAGACAGCCAGATCCTGAATGATAATCGCATTGACACCGATGGCTTCAAGAGCCGCCAGAGTTTCTATCAGGCGCGGTAATTCGTCTTCTTTGATCAGGGTATTCAGCGTGACATGCAGGCTTTTACCCTGAGCCTGGAGAAACCAGGTCATTTTTTCGATATCTGCCAGGGAAAAATTCTTAGCCTTGGCCCGGGCAGAAAACTCCTTCATGCCAATATAGATCGCATCGGCACCGGCATCGACTGCAGCAAAGAAGGCTTCCAGGCTACCCGCAGGAGCCAGCAGTTCGGTTTTGTTGATCATTTTGTTTTGCAATTGTGGTCCTACTTTAATCATCCAATCATCTGGCCGTTTTCGCCCGTGATTGAGGTTAAAAGGGTGGCCGAAGGCATTCTAACGGCTACCCTGGAAATTCAAATAGCAGCGGAAGGTGTTTCCGGTTGCAAACTATTTGCCGATAATCTGTTCAACCATCTGCGGGTTAAAACCGTTAATATGGTGCCCGTCAATCCAGTATTGAGGTGTGCCCGTAACGCCAACCTCATTGGCTATTTTACGGTGCAGTTCCAGCTGACCATTGTCTTTGAAGTCAGGCAGTGGCTGTTGGTCAAAATTGCCGCTGAACACCTCTTCATAAGCCGCAGCAGGATCTGGTGATGAGAGAATATAGCGTGCCTTGACATCAGCGTTCGGGTGCAGGCGATCGAGGGGAAACAAGAAGACATAACGGGTTACATCAACACGGCCGGCAAAATAAGCCGATCCCTGCCGACAGAAAGGGCAGTCCGGATCGGTGACTTCAATGACTTTATGGGGACCGTTCCCAATTTTGATCGCTTTTTCCAAAGGAAACAGGCTGATCTTCTCGGCCATCAGACGGTCTTTGGTGGCCCGAGTCAGGTTTTTTCGGTCAGCGGACCAGATTTCGCCCAAAATCATATGGCCGCTGGCCGGAGAAAAATACACGATTTCATTTCCTTGGGCGACAATTTCGTAAATCCCTTGTAGAGGGGTTGGATTGATCTGATCATATTTCAGGCCGGGATAGTAGGTTTTAAGGGCCTTGGCGACGGCGTCTGTGGTTGGTTGGCTTGGGGGGGCTGCTGGTGCTACCGTTGAGAAACAGCCCAGGGCAAAAATCAGAACAGCAAGACGACTAAGATTAAACATGTGAAAACTCCCAGTGTAGAAACTCTTTTTAGAGCAGCAGCATACACCAGACGTTGTTCAGGTGGAAACCCTGATCTTTGCCCTGGCTAGATAAATTGAATATGTCTATATGAAAATTCAGTAGTTAGGGGCCTCCCGGAAACATCGGAACAAAACTGGTTAGCCTTCTTTGACTCCCAGTTTGCGCAAGATGGTAATCATCGGACACCAGTCGGTAAAGGCGCTCTGAAACAGGTTCAAACCAACAAAGGCAGTAAAATAAAGCCAATTGACAGAATGATACTGAGATAAAATGACACTCAGTATTATGAAGAAGCCTGCAATTAAACGTAAATATCGGTTAACAGTCATAGTGACCTCCTTTTTAGGGTTACTATATATTAAGATATGCATATAATCAATATGTTTGAATCCATACCTCGCCGGGGCAGGATCTGGAAATGCCAGTACATATTTGTCGGTTCTCGGAAGAAAAGCACCTAAAAAGAATAACTTTCTTCAAAGAGTTTGCAATCAATGGGGTAAAATTTCTTTATCAGGTGGTTCTGACGAATCGCTACGGGAAAAGAGGTTTAAAGGAGAATAGCTGATGATAAGCAAATACAGAGCGTCTCAGTCCGTTGTCGTTGTTTTAATGATTCTGTTCAGTTTATCCGCCTATGCTGGTTGGAGGCAGGATCCTGAAGTAAAAACAGAAAAAAAGGCAGAAAATCGGAGTAGCCAACGACCTGAAATGAACAATGGCAAAAATTCTGGTTATCAGCAGGGGCAACGGTACCAGGGGAACGATATTTATCAGGGGAAAAAACATCCAGCACCGCCCCCGGTAACGACATCAGGGTTCCAGATCGATAATTTTTCGAATCCGCGTTTTGGCAAAAAATCGTCTTACGAGTTTGATAATCGTCACCATCATCGTCGTTATTATCCGCGGCAGGGAACCCGGGTTACAATTCTGCCCCGTGGCTATCGGACGGTGCCGTGGCAGGGAACCCGGTATTATTTTTTCGGTGGCAGCTGGTATTTATCATCCACCAGCGGCTATATTGTGGCTCTGCCGCCGATTGGTCTGCTGGTTCCGTTTTTACCCTCTTTTTATACGACAATCTGGGTCAGCGGTATCCCCTATTATTATGCCGGGGGGGTCTATTATATCTGGGAGCCAGTTGAGCAGTCCTACCGGGTGACGAAGGCTCCGCCACAACAGGATGTAGTCGAAGGGGACCCGGTGCCACAGCGCCTGTTTATCTATCCGCGTCAAGGACAAAGTGAACAGCAGCAGGCTGCCGACCGCTATGAATGCCATAGCTGGGCCAAAAGCCAGGCTGATTTTGACCCGACTCTGCCGACGGATGACTTTCCGGCTTCCGAAATTAGCCGGCGAGGCGCTGACTACAACCGGGCGATGAAAGCCTGCCTGGTGGCGCGTGGCTACAGTGTTGAATAGTCTGTTGAAGCCAGTCAAATGATTAGACGGGAATTGATGGCTCAGGTTGCCGGTAAAATGGTAATCAGCAGCGGAATCAGAATCAGACCGATCATTGTCGAGTATGAAACAACTCCGGCCGCGAGATCACCATCCAGTTCTTCCATTGCGGCATAAGTCAGGGTCAGGATTCCCGAGGGTGCCGAGGACAGCAGGAGGACCATGGTGCGAACCAGTCCGTGCAGATCAAAAACAGTGACGCAGATCAGGCCGATAGTCAGGCCGCCCAGTATCCGCAACAGGATGGCTGAAAACAGTTGAGCAGGGCGATCAATGCGGGTTTCAAAATAGATCCCCAGCGGAATCATCATCAGTGGCGTAACCAGCCCGCTGAGAATGGTGACAAATTCCGTAGCGATATGGGGTAGCTCCCATGCGTAAATATTCAGAATAAGGGCAAAAATTAATGCCAGTAACGGTGGAGAGGAAATAAACTTTTTTAACAATACCGTAAAGCTCTGATTGTTACCGCGCCCGTAACGACAGGCGTTGATATAAACAAAAGAGAAAACGACAGAAGCGTGACCAAAATCAAACAAGGACGCGATGGCCATCCCTTCGGGGCCATATACGGACAGCGCAAAAGGGTAGAGAAAACCCGTGTTCATGATGACGGCACCGATAATGAAAGCGCCCAGGGTCCGTGGCGTTAACTGCATGCGGCGACCGGTCAGCCAGGCCAACCAGTAAATGGCAAAATCAATAATCGCCGCCGATATGGGGATGGCGATCAGGTCGATGGAAAGGTCCAGGTGGGGAACTGCTCGGAGGAATAATGCCGGTGCGGCAACATAGAAAAACAGCCTGAGAAACTGGTCGGCGTGGGCTTTCGTGAAAATGCCTGTTCTGCGCAGCAGTACACCCAGTGCAAAGGTCAGCAACACTGGTGCAATTTTTATAAAAACAGCGGACATGAGATCTCAAGGGTACTGGCAAGGGGGAGACTGTCTGCAAGTGAAGGTCGTTTCATAGTAAGAAGCAGAGCAGAAACGTGTCTGGAGAGATAATAACTCACCACGGCATGACCACCACTCAAGGCTATTTGCCAAACTATCACCAATTTGCCATATTGCAAATGATTGATAATGGGGAGCAACGCTAATTTTGAATTTACCTGAGTTGCGACTCCGTTGTATTTCACTTTCTTTAAAACAAAATCGTTTCGAAACTGATATATGCTAAGCTCGCGTTTTCGGAGTAAACCTTGTTTTTATGGATGAAAATCGTAAATTTCTGATTTCTTTGGATGATGGACTGCATATCGAAGCGGTGTGGTATGCCAGTGGAACCCTGTGTCTGTCGACGCAGGCGGGCTGCGCCATGGGTTGCCCTTTCTGTGCGTCTGGGCGACTCGGTTGGCAGCGTAATCTGTCAGTTGCAGAATTTCACAAGCAACTCGAAATGTGTCGTAGCTTTGGGATTGAGCCCCAACGTCTGACCCTGTCTGGGATAGGTGAACCGCTTCAGAATCTTAGCGCCGTCAGTGCGTTCATCACACGTTGTCAGCAGCAAAACCTTGATGTTTCAGTGACAACCACCGGTACTCCCCTGCCCGCATTGGAACGTTTACTTGGCTGGCACCATGTTGCGGTCATGTTTTCCCTGCATGCTGGCAGTGAAGCTGTCTATCGTCAGTTGGTTCCTGCAGGGCCAGGGCTGATAGCGTTGAAAAATAAGCTGCTGAATATCTGGCCTGCTCTCAGCAAGCGCCAGAAGCGTCGCACAGGGATCAACTATCTTTTGTTGAAGGGGGTTAATGATCATGATCAGGAACTTGATGCACTGTGTGAATGGTTAGAACCCTTTCCGGAAATGACGCTGCATCTGCTCCAGTGCAATGTTGTTGATGGCTCTGATTATGTCAGCCCCAGCGCAGATCGTTGTCAAGAAATTTACCTGCGTCTGCGGGCACAGGGATTAAATGTGCGTCGGGCGAATCGCTGGCGGCGTCAACAGCAAGGGGGGTGTGGAACCCTGGTTCTTGGTCGTGAAAAATCATAGTTTGGAGTGCTTTTAATATTAAAAATCCCGATAAGATGCCGTATATCTATTAATATTGAAAATTAGATGTTGACAAGAAATATAAATTTTATTATAGTCGTGCCATGTCTTTTCTAAAGACATGGCCCCGTTAGCCTCCCCCCCCTCCAGGCTAATGGGGCCTTTTTTATGCTTCCCCCTCTAATTCTTCCAACATCGCTTTGGCAAAGTTTTTAGCTCGTCCTCCAGGGGCCATCATGCCATAGGCCATCGCTTCTTTGAGTTCCTCTTCCGTAGCACCATGCTGCTTCGCGACCGCGAAGTGTTTTTTCATTCAGTCGGGACAATGAACCGCAATGGCACAGGCCACCCTGATCAGTTCTCTGGTTTTCATGTCGAGCACTTCAGAATATTCAAAGTCAAAAAACTTTTTACGCAATTTCATAGACTCTCCTTCTCGGCATACCTGCAGGCTAGGAAACGCTGAATGGCTATTTAAAAAGTTGCAATTCGTAAACTCCAGAGGCGAAGGATCTGTTTTTCTATTTAGCAAGGAGCCATTTTTTGTAAGGTCAAGCAAATCAAGCTTTTGAGCAGAGGCCCATTCCGTTATGCCGCCAAGGCAAAAGAGCTGATTGATGCAGCGATTGCGGAAAAGGGGAATCGCCAATCTGAAAATTAAGAGTGGTCAGGTTTGGCAACGTGCAGTGTGACATTATGTTCTTGCAGGCAATTTAATATTTCCTTGGGTGGTTGCTTGTCACAGAACAATGCCGTGATTTGCGAAAGATGACCGAGACGTACCACTGCGTTGCGGCCAAACTTGGAATGATCCGTTGCCAGATAGACTTTCCTTGAATTCTCTATAATGGCTTGAGCGACCCGAACTTCGTGGTAATCAAAATCGAGCAGGGTGCCATCATCTTCAATGGCTGAAACACCGATGATTCCATAATCGACTTTAAACTGACGAATAAAGTCAATGGTTGCCTCTCCGGTGACTCCGCGGTCACGACTACGCACGACACCGCCGGCGATAATAACTTCGCAGGTTGGATTGCTGCTCAAAATGGTGGCGACATTCAGGTCGTTGGTGATGATCCGTAAGCCTTCATGATTGCGCAGTGCTCTGGCAACCTCTTCAGTCGTGGTGCCAATATCAATGAAAACCGAAGCCCGGTTGGGGATCTGAGCAGCGACTTCACGGGCAATACGCTGTTTTTCAGCCCGTAATAGAACCTTTCTGGTTTCATAGGCCACATTTTCAACGCTTGAGTTAATCCCGACACCGCCATGAAAACGTCTGACAACACCGTGTTCGCAAAGTTCATTGATATCTCTGCGGATGGTTTGTGGTGTTACGGAAAAATGTTGAGCCATCTCTTCAACAGCCGCAAAACCCTGTTGCTGTACCAGTTCGACAATCTGCTTCTGGCGCTTGTTCAAGCTCAAGTCTGTCTTGGTGCTCGCCATCGATCCTCCTCTATTGAATCCTCAATGTTGTAAAACACACATAATAAATAATTATAATAGCCAGAAATGTAACACAATTTAGGAAGAGTGAAAATATTATTGTTTTTATTGTTGTTTTCCGAAAATTTTGCTCCGGTGTCAGTAGAATCAGGGGTCTTAGGCCGTTGACCAATAGCGATCTTGTTCCTTTTTAGCCTGTTTGCATTCGAAAGTGAACCTTGCTGGCAAATAATTTTCGAAATAGAACATAATTGTGTTGCAACACACTGACTAATCATGCTAGCTTTCGCTTTAGAATAGCGTTTGGTTGTAACTGAACGTTTCACTGCATGGCAAATGTTGCTGTGAGCAGAAATGGTTAAGATCTTAAAAAAGTGCCGATAATCAATGGTATGGGCTGTTTCCCAGGGTGTTTGAGTAGGGTCGTGAAACACTGACAGGGTTTTACTGATACGGTGTGGTGGCATGCTCAGACGTCAGAAAATGTTGTTTTGGTTTGTCGTTGTTATGACGCTATTTTGAACAAAGGAGGTGCCTGCCGGAAAAGTTGAAATTGGTATGCAAAGAGAGCGCTCAATGGTGAGAGGTTGTTAAAATTTGAAAAATTCAAGGAGTGTAAAATGAGTATCTTTATCGGAGAATTAATCGGAACTGCCATACTGATTTTGCTTGGTGGCGGGGTTGTAGCAAACGTACTTCTGGAAAACTCCAAAGGTCAGAATTCCGGGTGGATTGTTATAACGGCTGGTTGGGGTTTTGGTGTTGCGATAGCCGTTTATGTTGCCGGATGGATGAGCGGTGCTCATCTTAATCCTGCCGTAACCGTTGGTTTTCTGGTAACGGGAGCTGTCACGGCCTCTGAAGCGATGATCTATTTTGCCGGAGAGTTTGCCGGGGCCTTTTTGGGGGCGGTCCTGGTCTGGCTTGCTTATCTTCCTCATTGGAGTAAAACCGAAAATGCCGATCTTAAACTGGCGGTATTCAGTACGGGTCCTGCGATTCGTCATACTGCCGGAAATTTTATCTGTGAAGTTATCGGTACGGCCATGCTGATGGTCGGAATTCTGGGAATTTTCAATGCTAACAACGGTATTGGCAGCGGTTTTGGACCCTACGCTGTCGGTATCCTCGTTTTCAGCCTGGGCCTTTCTCTTGGTGGTCCTACAGGTTACGCTATCAATCCTGCTCGTGATCTCGGTCCTCGTATCGCCCACGCTATCCTGCCGATTCCCGGTAAGCGCGATTCCGATTGGTCGTATGCCTGGATTCCGGTTGTCGGACCGATTGTCGGTGGCGCAGTCGGTGCCCTTATCTACCAGGGTGTCGTTGGATTTATGTAAGCCTTTTGTACGTTGATTCTGACTTCAAATATCAAAGGAGATTAGTTCATGGCAAAGTATGTAGCTTCGATCGACCAGGGTACCACCAGTTCACGTTGTATGATTTTCAACCATGCCGGTGAGCCGGTTTCTTCTTCGCAGATGGAACATGAGCAGATTTATCCCAAGCCCGGCTGGGTTGAGCATGATGCCATTGAAATCTGGTCCAGGACCAAAGACGTTATCCATGACTGTATGGAAAAGGCTGGTCTGGTCGCTGCTGATATCGCTGCTATCGGTATTACCAATCAACGGGAAACCACGGTCGTCTGGAATAAGAAGACTGGTCAGCCGTACTATAACGCGATTGTCTGGCAGGATACCCGTACTGATGCTATCTGTAACCAATTGGCCGGCGATCTTGGTCAGGACCGTTATCGGTCCAAAACCGGGTTGCCACTGGCTACTTATTTCTCCGGGCCCAAAATCAAATGGCTGCTCGATAATGTGGAAGGCTTGCGTGACGCCGCAGAACGTGGCGATGCACTGTTTGGCAACATGGATACCTGGATCATCTGGAAGCTTACCGGTGGTGTGAATGGTGGTTCTCATGTGACGGATGTAACCAATGCTTCGCGAACCATGCTGATGGCTCTGGATGGTACCGAGTGGGATGATGAGATTCTCGCTGAAATGAGTATTCCCAAAAAAATGATGCCACAGATCCGTCCTTCCAGTGACCCTGAATTCTACGGTTACTCCAAAGAAAATGGACCCTTTGGGGGCAAAATTCCTGTCTGCGGTGATCTGGGTGATCAGCAGGCAGCTACCGTTGGCCAGACCTGTTTTGCACCAGGTGAAGCCAAGAATACTTATGGTACTGGCTGTTTTATGTTGCTCAATACCGGCACTGAGATTGTCCATTCCCAAAACGGCCTGCTTACCACACCGTGCTACAAATTTGGTAACGAGCCTACCGTCTATGCCCTTGAAGGTTCTATCGCCATCGCTGGTGCCGTTGTCCAGTGGTTGCGCGATCAGATGCGCCTGATTAATACTGCGGCAGATGTTGAGAATCTGGCTCGTATGGTTGAAGACAATGGCGATATGTATTTCGTGCCGGCTTTCTCCGGTCTTTTCGCCCCATATTGGAAAAGCGATGCGCGTGGTTGTATCGTTGGTATGACCCGTTACCTGACTCGCGGGCACTTTGCCCGTGCTGCACTTGAGGCTGTTGCTTACCAGACCCGTGAAGTCCTTGATGCCATGGAAGCGGATTCGGGTGTTAAGCTGCAGGCGCTGAAAGTCGACGGTGGTATGGTTGCCAACGAACTGCTCATGCAGTACCAGGCTGATGTTCTGGGCGTTCCAGTTACCCGTCCTCGGGTCGCAGAAAGTACCGCTTTAGGAGCTGCTTACGCTGCTGGATTAGCTGTTGGCTTCTGGAAGGATACCAGCGAAATGAAGAAAAACTGGGGTGTCGATAAAACCTGGCAACCATCAAGCGATGATACCGCCCGGGTTAAAAATTATGGTAAATGGAAAAAAGCTGTCACCCGTACTTTCGACTGGATTGACTAAGCTTTTGGAAAAAAAGAATTACCAGCTTTCTGAAGGTCAGGAGGCTGGTAACCATCGAGCCAACAAGGTCTCGATCCTCACTCTTGTTATTCGCCCTGTCCATTCTCTCCCCGGACAGGGCCTTTTTTGTCTATTGAGCACCTCAGAAAATTCTTTGGACTCAAAGATATTTTTTATCAACGCAGAGGTGGTGAGAGTGTGGAGAAAATCTTATGAGAATTCGAAGGTACTTTCCCAACGATGCGATCTTAAATTGCAAATGTGATAATCCGAATCTGACCAATCGGGGATGTCAGAGCTAATCTAGCTATCTATCAAAACTAACTATTTTAGCGAATCACCTTAAAAAGGCCAAAATATTTTCCCAAAAGTGATTTTCTGATTTTTGAACAGCTCAACATCAGGCAGGTCAGATACGCAAATTATCTTACGGGCTCTGTCGGGATTTTTAAACTTTCTCTCAATATTAAAGTAAATCGAAATAAAGTTTGCGCTTAGTGTTGAGGTCCAAGCTCACCTATTGAGCTAACGACCCGAGCGAAAGTAATCATTGGTCGTGCGAAAGAAAAGGTCCATACGCAAATAACCGATTGTCTCATGATCAGAGGTATCGAGTATCCCGCTGTATTCGCTTCGCCTCACTCCGAGAGTCAGGCCAAGGCTTGACGATTCACCGATATGAAGATTTATTCCTAGAGACATTCCAATACCAATACCGAGGTCGCTTTCATAAAGTCCCGTAACAAGCTGTGGCCCAGCCCATAAACGCAGATTTTCATTAGCTAAAATCATAAAACCGAAAGTATTTTCCAGTATCCACCCCTCGAACTTCTCCTCTACCCCGAATTTGTCATCGAGCTTGAACTGCTCGTAACCGAGATTCAGTCGGTAATTGAAAGCCCGGTTCATCGCTACAGATGTGTCCCAGGAAAGCCCTAACTGACTATGCTGGTTTTCCCCTATCCCTTCTGAAAAATGTACTCCTAACCCATGCGCCCAAACCTCAGAGCTGCTAAAAAGGACAACCACTCCCAGCAGAATCACTGCCAATCCTCTTAATGTCCAAGCCCTGCTTTGTCGCACTTTCATAACCATTGGTCCCTTCAAAATGAATAAATGCACCACCGATTATATGAATGAATTATATCGCGAATTTTGCAAAACGTTGCACCTGACATAGCCCAGATAAAATTTATTTATATCCCCTGGCAATTAATGGTTAATCATAGGAATACCTTTAAAAGTTTAAGGGCAATAATTCAAATATAAGGATTTACGAGATTTCGGCAGGAGGACAGAAGCTCTGATGGTATTAACTTCAAAAGTACTGTCGAATCCCATTTTCGCATCATCTAAGGACATTCGGAACAGAGAGATAGGTAATTTTTGAATTCAATCTAATCTGAAAGGGTCTGCCTGGCCAGATACAGGGAAAACCAAAAATTAGGGCTATGCCTAAAGTGAATGCCTTTGTGTCTTCGTGCCTTAATGACTCTGAATTATCGCTGTCATTCCAAACAACAAAGCCCCCGGAAATACTGCCGGGGGCTTTGTGATTACGGCTTGTTGGGCTGCTTTATTCAATAACAACCAGCAGCTCGCCTTTTTTGACATTGTCGCCAATGTCGCATTTGATCTCTTTGATTTTACCTGTTGTTGGTGCTTTCAGGGCGTTTTCCATTTTCATTGCTTCAAGTACAACAACGGTATCGCCAGCTGTAATGTCATCACCAACGGCCTTTTCGAAGCGCAGGATCAGCCCCGGCATTGGCGCTGCAATACCGTTACCATCTGCGGCTACTACCTCAGCAGTTTTCTTTTTGGCTGCCGGGGCTTTGCGGGCTGATGCGCCAGCTTTACGGCCGAATTGACCCACTGGGCGGATGACCGGTGACGGACCTTCTTCGTCAACTTGGATCTGGAAATATTCGTTGTCGACGAAAACATTGAAGGTGCGGGCGTTTTCACTTTTCTCTGGTGCTTCAGGTTTTTCCACCAGTTTGCCAGCCTTGGCTTTTTCAATATCGTTCATCACCTTAAGGCCTTCTTCAAGGGTACGGCCTTTCAGTTCTTCCGGCATCGGCTCAACATTGTACTTGTACTTGAGGAATTTCTTGCCGGTAACCGGGTAGATCGCATAGAGGATCTGATCATCGATGTCTTTTGCCAGATCACCGATTTCGGCATTGGAATGCTCAAGTTCGGGGTCAAGGATTTCGGCCGGACGACAGGTGATCGGTTCGCTGCCACGTGGGTAATCGATCAGGGCTTTTTTCTGCACTTCAGGATCGATCGGAATGGCTGTTTTACCGTAGAGGCCATAGCACAGGTCTCTAACCTGAGCAGTGATCATTTTGTAGCGCTCATCAGGCGTGTCGAAAAGAACATTGTTGACGGTCTGAATACCGACAATCTGGCTGGTCGGGGTAACCAATGGAATCTGACCGAGTTCTTTACGGACGCGTGGCAGCTCTTCAAATACCTGAGGAAGCTTGTCGAGGGCATCCATTTCACGTAACTGGTTAACCAGGTTGGACAGCATGCCGCCCGGAGTCTGGTGCAAGAGTACGTTAATATCGATGGTCGACAGCTTGGAGTCGTCAAGCAGGTGGCGGTATTTAGGGACGATATCACGCTCAAGCACGACATTAATGGCGGCCAGGGCGTTGATGTCGAAACCGGTGTCGCGGTTGGTGCCGAGCAATGTCATGACCAACGGCTCAATGGCCGGGTGTGAGGTGCGGTTGGCGTAGGGGGACATACAGGTATCGACGATATCTACACCAGCTTCAATGGCCTTAATCTGGGTCATGTTGGCCATACCTGAGGTCGTGTGGGTGTGCAGATGCAAAGGTATTGATGGTACGGCGGTTTTGATGGCACGTACCAGATTGAAAGCATCGTAAGGAGCAATCAGGCCTGCCATGTCCTTGATACAGATTGAATCAGCGCCAAGCTCTTCAAGGGCTTTGGCTTTTTCGACAAAATAATCAAGGCTGTAAACGTTGCCACCCATGCGTGGTTCGGTCATGGTGTAGCAGATACAGCCCTGAAAATGTTTCCCTGCCGCTTTAATGGCCGGAACAACGGTGCTGAAGTTGCGGTAATCGTTCAGGGCATCAAAGGTACGGAAGATATCCATGCCGTTTTCAGCGGCCCGCTCAACAAAAGCTTTGGCGACGTCATCAGCATAATTGCGGTAACCGACCAGATTCTGGCCACGCAGCAACATGGAAAAGGGGGTGTTTTTAATATATTTTTTCAAGGTGCGCAGACGCTCCCAGGGATCTTCCCCAAGGAAACGGTGCATGGTATCAAAAGTGGCTCCACCCCAGGTTTCGATGGCCCAGAAACCGATTTGGTCCAGCATTTCAGCAACTGGAATCATATCCTCGGTACGGCCGCGGGTGGCAAACAATGACTGATGGCCATCGCGCAAAGTCACATCCATGACTTTGATCGGGTTAGCGGCCGCGGGACGATCTTTGCCGTAGTTCATGTCAGTAAGGTTTAATTGACAGTGCTCGCTCATTATGTAATTGCCCTTCTCTTTTCAATCAAAAAGCTGGTTAGCGGTATGCTGCGAATTTCATGACACTGCGTTGCAGAACCATTTTGCGCTGCTGGATCTGCCCGACGCGGCCGGCACGGTTCCAGGCCTGAGTGCGGGAAACATCAATGTGCTGTTGTTCAGCTTCGAGATACGCGGATACGGCGGCCATTGCTGCTGCGAGTTTTTTGTTTTTGTCCATGGTGTTTATCCTTTTTTTGAGTGTTGTATGTTTGTGATGAATTTTTGTAATCAATATCGAAGGCACTGTCGCTGCCGCCCGCAGCTTGAGCTACCCCGGGCTTTTGACCCGATCACGTTTAACACTCTCTCGTTTTAATCGTTAATTACTGCATGTCCATGGATTGGCATCCCTGACATTCGGCTTACAGCGGAATGTTGCCATGTTTCTTGGCTGGACGCTGCTCACGTTTGTTACACAGAATCTCCAATGCATCGATCAGGCGGGCACGAGTTTCAGCCGGTTCGATAACGGCATCAACATGGCCACGGGCTGCTGAGCAATAGGGATTGGCAAACTGGGTTTCATACTCTTCTTTACACTTCAGTCGCTCAGCGGCAGGATCTTCTGCAGCATCGATGCGTTTCTTGTAAATGATGTTGGCCGCGCCATCCGCACCCATTACGGCAATTTCAGCGGTTGGCCAGGCAAAAGCCATATCATTGCCAAGGTCTTTAGCGTTCATGGCCAGGTAGGAGCCACCGTAGTCTTTACGCACAGAAAGCAGCAATTTAGGTACTGTGGCTTCTGAGTAACTCCATAACAGTTTGGACCCATGATTAATAATTCCTGACCACTCCTGATTGGTACCAGGCAGATAGCCCGGAACGTCGGCGATGGTCAATAATGGAATATTAAAAGCGTCGCACATGCGAATGAAACGGCTGGCTTTGTTAGAGGCTTCAATGTTAAGGCAACCGGCCATAACCATAGGCTGATTGGCAATGATACCGACGCTGCGACCGTTAAGACGAGCAAAGGCAATGATGATATTGGTTGCGTAGTGCTCATGTGGTTCGAAGAACTCACCATCGTCAACAATGTGGGCGATCAGCTCTTTCATGTCGTAAGCGGCGCTCGGGCTGTCCGGAATGATGGTGTTCAGTTCCGGAATCAGACGTGCCGGATCATCATTGGTTGGATAGACCGGAGCTTCTTCCATGTTGTTGGAAGGCAGATAGGACAGCAGTACTTTGATCTGCTCAATACAGTCAGCATCGTCTTCGCAGGCAAAATGAGCAACACCGCTTTTGGTATTGTGGGTCATGGCGCCACCAAGCTCTTCCATGGTCACTTCCTCCCCCAGAACCGCTTTGATGACGGCAGGTCCGGTGATGAACATGTGGCTGGTCTTTTTAACCATGAAGATGTAGTCGGTCATCGCCGGAGAATAAACGGCACCACCGGCAGCTGAACCCATGATCGCGGAAATTTGTGGAATAACACCGGAACTCAGAGCATTGCGACGGAATACCTGGCCATAACCGGACAGGGAGTCGACCCCTTCTTGGATGCGGGCACCACCGGAATCGTTCAGACCGATGATAGGGCAACCGGCTTTTTCAGCAAGGTCCATAACTTTACAAATTTTAGATGCGTGCATTTCGCCAAGGCTACCGGCGCGGGCAGTAAAGTCCTGGGCGAAGGCGAATACGGGGCGGCCGTTAACATAGCCATGACCGGTGACCACACCATCTGCAGGCACGTCGACTTTTTCCATGCCGAAGTTGGTGCAACGATGCTGAACAAACATGTCCAGTTCACGGAAAGTACCTTCATCAAATAACAGATCAAGGCGTTCACGTGCTGTGAGTTTTCCTTTGGCTTTGTGCTTTGCGACTGCTGCTTCGCCACCCATCTGAAGAATTTTGGCCTGTTTTTCCTTCAATAACGCGATGGCATCTTCTGTCCTGCCCATCTTCACTCCTTATGCGTATAGCGCGGTTGAGTTGTCCAAGTAACAACGCTGCACTGATTGCAGTGTATTACGTAATAGACAACAAAAATCGATGACTTAAGTATTGACCTGTCAAGCGCTGCATTGTGAGGTCTGATATGACATCGGGGACAACACATTAAATACAGCAACATCGCTCGATCAATGCCAATGTCGGTTTCGCTTGGTACCAGACCTCTCTCAGGGTCAACTGGTAATGTCCAGATGGAGAATGTAAGCGATTCTCATCTGTTTCTCGATTCCCGCCCGGAATACAGAACAGATTCTCAGCTCAAAAGAGCAATTGCATAGATAAATGAGTAGATGTCAATTTTTACACATGACATTCAATGTGGCTGATAACGGGACGCTATCGGCCGAATAATTACATAAAATGAAAACATAAATAAAAGTTGTAAAAGAACAACGCAAAAGCAATCTAACAGGTTTGTTTAAAAACTGCAATATCAGAAATTGGTAAAACCATTTTTTTGTGATTTTTTTTCGTATTTTGAATATTTCGGTAAAAATGGCAGCAAAATGCTAATTTATAATGCTTTTTTAAATTTATCTTTATCTTGGTTTTAAAGCTGTTTACACCCAAAATGAGCTGGCCTTACCAAAATAATCGAGTAAACTTCCAATGCCTCATGAAACATGATTATACCTAAATGATTAAGGTGGTGCCAAGACACCACCTTAAAATTAACCTGAGGCTAATGCAGGTTATAGAAGACGTCTTTACCGCAGAAGACGGCAGTACTGTCCAGTTCGTCTTCAATGCGTAGCAGCTGGTTGTACTTGGCAACCCGGTCACTGCGACACAGCGAACCGGTCTTGATCTGGCCGGCGTTGGTGGCAACGGCCAGGTCGGCGATGGTGGTGTCTTCGGTTTCACCACTGCGGTGAGACACAACTGCGGTGTAACCGGCACGTTTGGCCATTTCAATCGCTTCCAGAGTTTCGGTCAGGGTGCCGATCTGGTTGACCTTGATCAGGATCGAGTTGGCGATCCCTTTGGCGATCCCTTCTTTGAGGATCTTGGTGTTGGTGACGAACAGGTCATCACCGACGATCTGGATCTTGTCGCCGAGCTTCTCGGTCATCAGTTTCCAGCCATCCCAGTCGTTTTCGGCCATGCCGTCTTCGATGGAAATGATCGGATAGCGGCTGACCAGGTCTTCGTAGAAGGCAACCATCTCAGCTGCGGTTTTCACGGGTTGTGCTTCGTTTTCAAGCACGTATTTGCCGTCTTTGTACAGCTCGGAAGAGGCGACGTCCAGAGCCAGCAGAACATCTTCACCAGCTTTGTAGCCGGCGGCTTCAATCGCCTCAACGATCACCTGCAGCGCTTCTTCGTTGCTCTTCAGGTCCGGGGCGAAACCACCCTCATCACCAACGGCGGTGTTGTAGCCCTTGGCCGAGAGGACTTTTTTGAGGTTATGGAAGATCTCGGCACCCATGCGCAGGGCTTCTTTGAAGCTGCTGGCACCGGCGGGCATGATCATGAATTCCTGAATGTCGACGTTGTTGTCGGCGTGCTCGCCACCGTTGAGGATGTTCATCATCGGCAGGGGCAGTTCCTTGGCATTGGCACCACCAATATACTGGTACAGCGGCAATCCGGCATCTTCGGCGGCGGCTTTGGCGCAGGCCATGGACACACCGAGCAGGGCATTGGTGCCGAGCTTGGTTTTGAAGTCGGTACCGTCGAGTTCGAGCAACTTTTTGTCAATGCCGATCTGGTCACTGGCTTCCCAGCCGATCAGTTCTGCAGCGATGATTTCGTTGACGTGCTCCACGGCTTTAAGAACACCTTTACCAAGGTAACGGCTTTTATCACCATCGCGCAGCTCCAGGGCTTCACGCTCACCGGTGGAAGCGCCACTTGGAACCGCAGCACGGCCCATGACACCTGATTCCAATGCTACTTCGACTTCTACTGTTGGATTGCCGCGTGAATCGAGAATTTCGCGGGCACGGACTGCTATAATTTCGCTCATATGCTTGCTCCTGTTATTTTATAAATTGTTTATTCCTGGTTAGGTTTAAGTTTCCTTCTTCCTGGGGGAGAAGGTACCGCAGGCGGATGAGGGGGAAGTAAAAGTCGGATTTCCCCTTACCTCGGCCCTCTCCTCTAAGGAGAGGGAGTATTCGCTATGCTATGGCTAGATTATTGAAAATGCGCAATACGGCTGAAGTCTTCAGCTTTCAGACTGGCACCTCCAACCAGGGCTCCGTCGATATTAGGCTGTGCCATCAATTCATCAATATTATCTGGTTTGACGCTGCCGCCATAAAGAATCCGGATCTGTTGCGATAGGGTTCGCCCATATAGAGTGCAGAGGATATCACGAATAAACAGGTGCACCTCTTCAGCTTGACCGCTGGTTGCTGTTTTGCCGGTGCCGATGGCCCACACCGGCTCATAGGCGATAACAATTTCAAAGGCCTGCTGCGGCTCGATATCCTTAAGAGCAGCGATAATCTGTTGTTTAAGAATATCGAACATTTTGCCGCTTTCACGCTCTTCGAGGGTTTCGCCGATACACAGGATGGGCAGAATTCCGGCACCAAGCAGTGCTTTCATCTTCAGGTTAATGAAGGCATCTGTTTCACTAAACAGCTGACGTCTTTCCGAATGGCCGACCAGGCAGTAACTGCAACCGGCATCTTTAAGTTGTCGCGGCGATATTTCTCCGGTATAGGCGCCATTGTCTGCCGGATAGCAGTTCTGGGCGGCCAGATTAATGGTGCTGCCAGAAAGTGTTTCTGCGACACCGGTTAGAGCGGTAAAGATCGGTGCTACGATCAGGTCAACATCTTTAAGATCGGCGAGGCTGGCTCCTAATTCATCGGCCAGAGCCACAGCTTCAGCGAGGGTTTTATTCATTTTCCAGTTGCCGGCGATCATTGGTTTGCGCATGAGTCTTCTCCTGTCAGGCTCTCTGGTTATTTGTCGTTAAGGGTTGCAACCCCTGGCAGAATTTGGCTTTCCAGGAATTCAAGGGATGCACCACCGGTGGAAATATGGGTCATCTGGTCAGCGAGCCCCGCATTATTGACCGCTGCGACTGAATCACCGCCACCGATAACGGATACAGTTTCTGACCGGGCCAGGTAAGGAGCTACGAGGGTGAGGCTGTAAGCAGGATCAGGTTCCCCCTTAGGGTGGCCGAGGTGGGAAGCCAGGATCAGTTTTTCCTCCTGGTTCAGGATATGCTTGATGGTGGGCAGTGCAGCTCTGATGCGGGTATCGTCAGTAGCGGAATTTTCAGCGATGGGAGCATTGAAATCAACACGGCACAGGACTTTTTTGCCCCGACAGTCAATGGCCCCGAGTGACAGTTTATTAAGCATAGTCTAGATCCTTGAGTAAGGCCTGGTGGGTTCCAAGGAAAAGAGATGGCCCGGGAAAGGGCCATCTCTGGCAACAGACAGGAGGGTCTGTTGTTTATTTGGTGATAACCTTGACCAGATCGAGTACCTTGTTGGAGTAGCCCCACTCGTTATCGTACCAGGAGACCACTTTGACAAAGCTGCCATCCAGCTGGATACCGGCTTTGGCGTCAAATACCGAGGTACAGACCTCGCCACGGAAGTCGGTCGAGACAACCGCTTCTTCGGTGTAACCGAGGATCCCTTTAAGTTCGCCTGCGGACGCCTCTTTCATGGCGGCGCAGATGGCCTCATAAGAGGTCTCCTGTTTCAGGGTCACGGTCAGGTCAACAACGGAGACATCTGAGGTCGGAACGCGGAACGCCATGCCGGTCAGTTTGCCGTTCAGTTCCGGAATCACCTTGCCAACCGCTTTGGCCGCTCCGGTGGATGATGGAATGATGTTTTCCAGAATACCACGGCCACCGCGCCAGTCTTTCATCGATGGACCGTCAACCGTTTTCTGGGTTGCCGTTGCGGCATGAACCGTGGTCATCAGGCCTTTTTCAATGCCGAAGTTGTCATTCAGGACCTTGGCAATCGGGGCCAGGCAGTTGGTGGTACAAGAGGCATTGGAAACGATGTCCTGGCCCGCGTAGCTGTCGGTATTGACGCCGCAGACGAACATGGGCGTATCGTCCTTGGATGGTGCTGACAGGACAACTTTTTTAGCGCCGGCGACAATATGCTTACGGGCGGTTTCATCGGTCAGGAAGAAGCCGGTCGACTCAACCACCACTTCGGCACCGACTTCATCCCACTTCAGATTAGCCGGATCACGTTCTGCGCTGATGCGGATCGTTTTACCATTAACGATCAGAGCCCCGTCCTGAACCTCGACCGTGCCTTTGAAACGGCCGTGAACAGAATCAAATTTAAGCATATAAGCAAGGTAATCAACGTCGAGCAGGTCATTGATAGCGACAACGTCGATATCATCACGGGTTGCAGCGGCACGGAACACCATGCGCCCGATACGACCAAAACCATTAATTCCGATTTTCTGTGCCATGTGTCTTCTCCTTAAAAGTCAAAAGCGAATTTATCTTGCGTACTCTCGTCTCTCTTGTTTAATCCTGCATCAGGTTAATAGATGCACTTTCATCAGATTGGTGGGGCAGGATTCCGCCGAGGGACTTCCCATGGTAATAACGGCAACGTCTCCTGCTTTTAAGACCCCGGCCGCTTTTGCCGTCTCGCACGCCATCTGAATCTGGGTTTCGGTCGTCCCGGTAGCGTTGGTCAAAAAGGCCTGGACGGCAGCATACAAGGCCAGTCTGCGCTGGACCTGAAGTGAAGGCGTTACGGCAAAAATAGGTAGTGCCGGACGGTATTTTGCTGCTAATGCTGCGGTAGAACCAGTCTGGGTAAACGCAACAATGGCCTGTGCATTGATATTTTCTGCGAGCCGGCAGGCAGCCTGACTGATCCCCTCGGAATAACAGCTGGAGCCGGAAGTATGGGCCAGGGGCTGAAACAGTCTGTTGCGCAGTTCTGGATCGACTTCAACATCAAGGGCGACCCTTGCCATCAGGGTGACTGCCTGGGCCGGGTATTTACCGGCGGCTGTCTCAGCCGACAGCATGACTGCATCGGTGCCGTCAAGGATGGCGTTGGCGACGTCTGAGACTTCAGCCCGGGTCGGGCGTGGATGGTCGATCATACTTTCCAGCATCTGTGTTGCAGTAATGACTGGTTTGCCGGCTTCGTTGCATTTGCGAATAATCTGTTTCTGGATCAGAGGGACCTGTTCGGCGTTCATTTCCACCCCCAGATCGCCCCGAGCGACCATGACACCGTCAGTCATGGCCAGGATGGCGTCGAAGTTTTCTACCGCCTGGGGTTTTTCGATTTTGGAAATAACCGGAATGTCACTGCCTGCTTCATGGATGATTTTTTTCAGTTCACTGACATCGCTGGCCTGGCGCACAAAGGAAAGAGCGATGTAGTCAACCTTTTCCGCAATGCAGAACAACAGGTCGTTTTTATCTTTTTCGGTCAGGCAGGGCGCGGCGACGGCGGCACCGGGAAGGTTAATTCCTTTTCGGTCTTTGAGTGTGCCGCCAAACTTGACTTCACAGTGAACTTCATCGCTGTTGGTTGAGAGAACGCTAAGCTCCATCAGCCCGTCATCAAGGAGAATCCGCTCACCGACACTAACGCATTGCGGCAATTCAGGGTAGCAGGTTGGAATGACATTGTTCTCGCCAAGGATATCGCGACTGGTGATAGTCACCTGCTGACCCGGTGCCAGTAGCATGAACCCGTCTTTCAGTTGGCCGACACGGATTTTCGGCCCCTGGAGATCGCCAAGGATGGCAATCGGCTGGGCCAATTGCTCAGAGACAGAGCGGATACGTTGGATAATGGCACGTTTATCTGCATGATCGCCGTGGGAAAAATTCAGTCTGAAGACATTTGCCCCACTGGATACGAGTTCCTTCAGCATCTCCTCTGAGGAGCTCGCGGGGCCGATAGTTGCGACAATTTTTGTGCGTCTGAACATAAGGCGATTGTCCTCGCATAAATGGTGTTCTTCCGGAAAATCCGGAGGTCAATGAATATAGATTCTGGGGAGGAAGTGTTTATGTTTTTTGACCTTCAGAGCCTTGCAGCACTGATCATACGCTCAGTGAGCTGTATGACCGGCGCTGCAAGCAGGTCTGCCGAAAGGCGAATGACTGAGGTTGTCAAATAGCAACAGACAGGCGTTCATCCACGAGTTGCTGCTCTTCCTTGCAGCGCTCACTATCCCAGGCCAATTTTTCGGCCATTATTTCAATGACGCGTGGGGCGGCAGCGCTGGCGGCCGCTTTGTCAATCAGGGACAGCGGCAAGCGTCTGGTCAGAATGTCGATGGCGTGTACTGCATATTCATGGGCTGTAGCGTAAATAACTTCGGCTTCAATAAACGGATGGTTTTTATGCAACCGGTTTCCGTGCCCTTCTCTGGCCAAATCGGCGACCATGGCCGCACGATCACCATAAGCTTCATTCAGGTTGGCCGCGATATCTTGGTCGAGACCATAACCTTTTACCAGGGCCTTGTCCCCCTGCTTATCAAAGTTTTCCCCACCAACAACTGCAGTTTGGTTGGTCTGGCATGGGCGTACGGTCCCAAGCCCGAAGGCTTTAACGGCTTGATTGACCGTATCTTCCGCCATGCGCCGGTAGCTGGTCCACTTGCCACCGACAATGGTCAGTAGTCCGCCTGGGCTCAATGAAATGACATGGTCACGTACCAGATTGGAGGTATCAGCTGCTTTCGGATCAGCGACCAGCGGACGAAGACCGGACCAGCTGGATTTGATGTCGTCGCGGGTGACCTTGATATCAAAGTAAAGGCTGACATGGCGCAGCAGATAGTCGATTTCGGCATCGGTGGTTTTGGGGTGCTCCGTAATCTTGGCCGGATCGTCTGTGGTGCCGATTAGCGCGTGGCCTTGCCAGGGTAAAACAAACAGCACGCGACCGTCTTCGGTTTTGGGGATCATCAGGCCGTTTTCCGGCGGTGCGAAGCGTTTATCGAGAACCAGGTGAACCCCGGAACTGGCAGAAATGATCGGCTGGATGTTCGGATCATCCATCTTACGCAGATTGTCACCAAATGGACCGGTCGCATTGATGGTCCCCCTGGTTTTAATCTGCCATTCTTCACCAGTGACCTGATCCTTAACGCTGACGCTGCTGATTTTGCCATTGGTTTTGTTGAGCTTGGTTACTTCAATATGATTGCCAATGACCGCGCCATGTTTTTCAGCAGTCATGGCCAGGGCGACAGCCATGCGGGCATCGTTGAATTGACCGTCGTAGTAGAGAACGCCAGCTTTAAGCCCTTTGGCTTTGACTGATGGAAAGCGCTTGAGGATTTCACGACGGCTTAAGAAGCGGCTGTGACCAATCCCCATTTTCCCGGCCAGCATATCGTACAGTTTGAGCCCGGCAAATACCTGGGGAACATCAATCCAACGATACAGTGGGGTAACGAAGGCGATCGGGTGTGACAGGTGGGGAGCATTTTTCAATAATACCCCGCGCTCGTGCAGCCCCTCTTTGACCAGATCGTATTGAGCTTTGTCCAGTCGTTTAACGGCTTTTTCAAGATAGCGCACACCACCGTGAACCAGTTTGGTGCTGCGTGAGCTGGTTCCTTCTGCAATGTCATTCTTTTCCAGTAGGGCGACTTTCAGTCCGCGACCGGCCGCATCAACGGCAATACCGCAACCAGTAGCTCCGCCACCGATAATTACCAGGTCGAATGTTTCACCGGCTTGCAGGGACTTGAGAGTTTGTTCTCTGGTCATAATGAAAAACCTCGTTTGCGAAAGTGATAAGGACAAAGGTGGAAAGAAAACAATGTTTATGTTCGAAAACGATCATAAAAAAGATCTAAAATGTTTGCAAGCGAAAAAACAGCAATCAAAATGAAAATTTTATCCATAATTTTTAAAGTCGCCGCGATCATAGATAACATTATAAATAAAATAGGTGGTTATGGTGTCATATAATGAGGTTGTTGGGCTCAATGAGGAGGGAGAAGGGATGTTGGTAAAAGAAATTGAGTTGGAAAAATTTTCGCACACGAACATTTTAACATACCGGGATGATTTTTAAATCGTCACGGATAAAATGGACTTGTCAGACGCTCATCAACATCGTTTGACTGCGGATTTAGCCCCGATCAGGTCGTGGGTTATATATGGATAAATTGGATAAGATACTGAAAATGCATATAAAATTGACTGTATTGACGATGAGAAACTGAAATTTATGGACGGCGAGGCAAAAAAGAAAGCGGTGTTTCCTCTGGAAACACCGCTTGTAAAAGCTGCTATCAGCGATAGCGTAATGGCTTACCAGCGACCGCAGTTACTCCCCTTTGGGAAGCCTCCAACGGCAGAGCAATCACCTGTCGCCATTCTGTTGCCCCCAAATCCACGCCCTTGGGCCGGGAACAGGTTTTTTGCCTTTTCTTGTTGTTCAGGAGTCAACAGCGCATTTATTTCCTGCTGCATCGTGGCGCGCTGTACCATCATGTCGGTTCTCATATCGGCCTGCTTTTGAGCTTCGGCGCGGAATTCTGCTTCATTAAAATCAGGTGCGTTGCGCATTGCTGCCAGCATATCGCGGCTGGCCAGCATTTTGGTCCGCAGGCTCTGGTTGTTCTGCCAATGCTGATCAAACAGGACGGTCAGCTTCGTCTGTTGATCAGTGCTCAGGTTCAGCATGTAGGTCATGCGCTCAATGCGTTGCTTGGTCATGGCCTGGTGCTGTTCCAAGGTCATCGCTGCCGGCCCTTGCCCTCTTGCCATCATGCCTTGCCCCTGTTGGCAATTGCCGCCACGGTAGTGACCACCGCCCCAGGCGAATACGCTGCCACTGGTAACGATCAATGCTATCAGGATGGTTGGGATCATTATTTTTGTTTTCATGATTAAGCTCCTTGTTGTCCGTGTTTAGAGTTGCTGAATGCTGATGATGCAACTATAGCGAAGAGAATCTGAAGTGTGGGTTAAGAGGTGTAAAGTTATGTAAAGTTGGAAAATCAGCTGGATAATCCTTAACATTTCTTTACAGCCTGAACTTCAGGAATTCGCTATGATAGATAAAAACTCACGCCAGCTTGGAATCAAGACTCTTATCATGCTGGTTCCTGGGAGAAGAGAGTTATGCAAAAAATACTGGTTATAGATGATGATACCGAACTGTGTGAACTGCTGTCTGATTACCTGAGCAGCGAAGGATTTCAGATCAGTACCGTACATAACGGCAGTGAAGGCGCTGATCGGGCGTTGGCGGGAAAGCACGATCTGGTGGTTCTCGATGTCATGCTGCCCGGTATGAAAGGTTTTGATGTCCTGCGTAAAGTCCGGGAACAGAGTAAGGTGCCGGTGATTATGTTGACGGCTCGGGGGGAGGACATTGATCGCATCGTTGGTCTGGAACTGGGCGCGGATGATTACCTGCCCAAGCCGTTTAATCCACGCGAATTGGTCGCCCGTATCCGGGCGGTTGGGCGCCGAATAGACGGGAGCGTGTCTGCGGCAGGTGAAACCCTTGGCGTGACCGAGATCAGCGTCGGCGATGTGACCTTGTGTACTACTAATCGCACGGTCAAGCGGCATGGAGAACTGGTTGATCTGACTTCGGTGGAGTTCAGCTTGCTGGAGCAGTTACTCAATAATGCCGGCAAGGTTCTCAGCCGGGAAGATCTGGTTAAAGAAGTCCTTGGTCGTCAGCTTTCGGCTTATGACCGCAGTATTGATGTGCATATGAGTGCTCTGCGCCGCAAATTGGGTCATTATGATGCTGGTCTGGAACGTATTCGCACCGTGCGCGGGGTTGGTTACCTCTATTGTTTGCCGGAAGGGCAACCCTGATGCGTAGCCTGTTCTGGAAGATATTCAGCAATTTCCTGTTGATTATTGTACTGATCGTATCGGTCGGGGTGACTTTGACCCTGATGCGTGATCAGGAATTCCCGCTACTGGCGCATCAGGAGTTCTCCCGCCGGGCCATTGCCGAATACGGTCGGGATGCTTTGACAGCCTATGATCGGTCAGGAAGCGCCGGGGTTGATGAGTACATTGAATCACTGCGGCGTAAATCGGGGATCGAACTGCTGTTACTGGATGAGTCTGGACGTTCCTTATCAAGCCGACAAGCGCCGCGCCGTATGCGCCGTATGATGGACCGTGCCCTGTGGAGCGGTGAAGTCATGCGACCTATGATGGGTAATCCTAATTCTGTCGCCGGGATCTATCGTGCGCCAGATGGGCGGCGCTTTCTGGTTTCCGTGGCAGTGCCTGCGCGAACTCGCCCCAGAGAGCTTATCGAGGCGTTAACCCACGGTTTTCTGGGTTGGAAACTACTGGTTTTGCTGGCAATCACAGCCGTTGTCTGCTGGTTATTGGCGCGTTCCTTGACCTCTCCGATTAAGCGCTTGCGCGAAGCAACCTGTCGCTTTGCCGATGGAGATCTGTCAACGCGCATCGGCACCAAGATTACCGGAGGGCATGAGCTGGCCGCGCTGGCCCGAGATTTCGATGAAATGGCCATGAAGATTGAGGGCCTGGTCGGATCTCAGCAGCGCTTACTCAGGGATATCAGTCATGAATTGCGCTCGCCCCTGGCCCGCCTGAGCATCGCGCTGGAACTGGCCCGGCAGAAACAGGGTGAAGGGAGTGAAAGAGCGCTAAACCGGATTGAGCTTGAGTCTCAGCGTATGAACGAAATGATCGGTCAGTTACTCAGCCTGACCCGTCTGGAAAGTGACATAAAAGAGATTAAAAGAACCTCCTTCGATCTGGCTCTCATGCTGGAACGGTTGGTCCATGACGCCGATTTTGAAGCAGCAGCAAAAGATTGTCACGTTGTTTACCAAGGTCCGTCACAACTGATTTGGCATGGTCATAAGGAGCTGTTGGCCAGAGCGGTAGAAAATGTCATACGTAACGCAGTGAAATATACGCAGAATAAAAGTGAGGTAAAGGTCAACCTGCAGGTTGTTGGGAACCATATCGTCCTGCAGGTGCAGGATAGTGGACCGGGGGTACCTGAGGCTGCTCTGGAAAAGCTGTTTATCCCCTTTTACCGGGTCGAAGATGACCGGGACCGTAAAAGTGGTGGAACCGGAATTGGCCTAGCTATTGCCGAGCGGGCAGTTAAGCTTCACGGTGGAATCATCAAAGCCGAAAATCGGGCTGAAGGGGGCTTGAAGATAGAAATGATATTTCCAAAAAAATGCATAAAATATATATATTGAAAAAAATATGAATATGGGTTAGTTTAAGACTGTGAGAGAGATGGAGAATTTATGGCAGATTTTCTGTATTTAATTGGCTTCATTGTTTTCTGGTATGTTTTGAACCGCTGGATTTTGCCCCGTATGGGGGTGCAGACGTGAATGTCTGATGCCTGTGAACTTCCGCGTGACGGAAAGAAAAAGAACAGTCAAAAATCTTCGGAGAATGTGGACGAGACACAATAGTAACAGAAAACGCCCTGCTGGAATCAGCAGGGCGTTTTCTGTTTAAACCAATTCCAAAACCATATCGGCAATAGTTGTATTGGGGAATTTTACTTAAGGCGTCCCTCATCAGAACTCATCGCATATATGGGCATCCCCTGCAGGTTCAGACGTATCACCGTCAGTGCCATCAGCAGAATCATTCTCGACCATATCCATGCAGGTGTTGATCGCTTTCAGGACCGGGTCGTTTTCCAATTTGTCATGATATTCAAGCACTGTCTGTTGCGCCTGATCGCGTTTGCCGCTGGCGCAAAGCGCCTGAAGCTTGGCAGCGAGTGCCAGGCTCTGCTGCTGATATTCCTGCAAGCGGCTCTGATCGATATTCTCCATGCAGCTCGCCATAGCCGCCAATTGCTGCAGGTCTGGTGCCTCAATATCTTGAGGAAGAGTTTGAGCGAATAGAGATGCTGGTATCAGCAGGATAAACAAAAGGCTAATCCATTTCATGGCTTCCCCCCTTTAAGAAATACTGTCAGTTGAAATTGAGGTGTTTGTTTCAATAGGCAATGCGATTAATATAATAGCAATGACAACGGCTTTTTCAACAAACATTAACTACTTAGGCCTGGATATGCCGGGCAACTATAAAAAGGTAAGAGCATTCATAGGTAGGGTGAAAACAGCTTGCAGAACGAGTCGCGCAGACGCAATGGCATAGATCTGCGATCAACCTCTTCAAGGGAGATTTCACGGGCAGCCAGGCGGCATTCATCGAAGTGGGTAATCAGCTCCGCGACAGTATCGTTAGCAAAAATCTCGACGTTAAATTCGAAATTAAGGCGCAAGCTGCGCGGATCGAGGTTGGCCGAACCGACCAGGGCATATTCATCATCGATGATCAGCAGCTTGCTGTGCACAAAAGGTGGTGGCTGGAAATAAATGTGGGTTTTAAGTTCGAGCAGTTCGAACAGGTAGGCATTGGAAGCCCAGGCAACATAAGGGAGGTTGTTTTTTGCAGGAAGCAGAATCTCAACCTTTACCCCGCGTAAGGATGCGGCATTAATCGCCGCAAGTTGGGCGCGGGTAGGAATGAAATAGGGGGTCATGATACGGATGTGGTGCTGGGCACACGAGAGGGCACCAATGAATATCCAGTTGAGCTTTTCATGTTGCTCGTTGGGGCCGGCGCTGATACCGCGACAGCAGGCTTCTCCAACAGCAGGTATTGGCGGCCATTCTTTCGGTTTGCGTTTTTCATTGGTGGCGAAGTGCCAGTCTTCCATGAAGGCATCTCGAAACTGCCCTAGGATTGGTCCCTCAAGTTTAAAATGGATGTCGATGATACGATCAGGCTCCTGCCCGGAAGCCAGATGTTTTTTGCGAATATTCATGCCACCGGTAAAGCAGCAGCTACTGTCGACAATCAGCAGTTTGCGGTGATTGCGCAGGTTGAAATAAAAACTCTGTTGCAGGTTCAGAGGCAGGAACAAGGCCGACTGAACGGCTGTATTACGAAACCGGGAACGGATTTTTCGCAGCGAGTAAAGTTCTCCATAGGCGTCAATAAGAACACGGACGTCAACGCCGCGCTGGGCCGCGGCGATCAACGCTTCAGCAAAAACTTTGCCGGTTTTGTCGTCTTTGAAAATATAGCTACTGAGAAAGATGCACTGCTGCGCCTGGTTGATGGCCTCCAACATGGCTGGAAATGCCTGTTCGCCATTATGCAGAACCTGAATCCGGTTTCCGTAGCGTAACGGTCGACGGGTGACAAAATCACTCAGGTTGATCAGCGCAGTGGCTGTGTGGCTGGTTGGAAAATGGGCCAGATCGGTTGGCCGCGGCGGCTGGTCGACATGCAGCCAGTGCATCCCCTGCCCCTGTTCCTGCAGTTCGCGGGCGCGGGTACGAATGCGGTTGACTCCCAGCAGCCAGTAAAACAAGGCACCAATGCCGGGTAAGGCCATACAGGTCACAATCCAGCCTAGCGCAGCGCGCGGGTCGCGTTTGGACAACAGTGCGTGGCCGGCGGATAGCAGAGAGAAGATCCACAGACAGGCCAACAAAAGTGGCAGCATCAAACCTCCACATGCAGGGCAAAAAGTGTGAGTATTCTATAGTCCATGTGCGGATGGCATCTGCCCCCACTTTGGGTGATCCCTTTCTGGAAGATTAACAGGTTTGCCACGTGCTGTCTATTCAGGCGGACTTGAATGAATAGGTATTGGTGTAATAATCTTGCTAGGTTGTCTGATCTTGGGCAGGAGAAGCAGCGTGAAAATGAAAAAGGCTGCGCCTGGAAGACGCAGCCCTGATTAACCCGTTAGCGTAATGAAGTGCCGCAGCGTGGGCAGGTCAGAACCGTATTTGTTCTTACCTTTTCACCACATGTCGGGCAGTTGAACCAGTGCCGGCAATGACGGCATTGTTGTTCAGACAGCCCCTGCTTCTTTTTGCACTTGGGGCACTGGCGGTACATTTTACGATTTTTCAGGTAATCTTCAAAAAACAAACCACAGCGGGGGCATTCGGTTGCACCCGGTTTGATTTGTGTCTCACAGCCCGGTATGGGACATTTCAGTACAGTTTTGCAGCTGTTGCACCAGTAGTCCCCTTTTAGTTGTTCGCCACATGTCGGACATTTTTTTGTTGCCATTGCGTGCTCCATAAATCGATTCTGGCTAGATGATGTTTCGATCTGAAGCCCTATCATAGTCGACAAACTGCAACTTGCCAAGAGACAAGAATTTTGTCTTGTATGACAGTGGTGTTCCCAAACAAAAAAGTCGCCCTGGCAGGCGACTTTGACGTATTAAAAGCTTAAATTGCAGATTCGGATAAGCCTTATGAGAGATATTTCTAAGGTGTCAGCTTGGCCGTAAGAGTCGGTTCATTACGTTTCATAACGAACAGGTAGCTTTCTTTAAGCTTTTTGGTAAAGAAGGTGCCCAGCCACAATGGGCTCCACACCAGACCGGCCATTAACCAGCCTTTGAGGGCTCCGGAATCGACCTTGTCTGCTTTGATGGTTAAGGCAATCTCTTCATATCCCTGACGTTTAACCTGGATATCATGTGAGGTCCCGGAGCTTAAGTGATAATCATAGCGAACCGGGGTCTGGCCAACCTCTTTACCATCGATCAGCACCAGGGCGCCGGAAGGTTCGGAGTGTATGAGGGCTTGTTGCGAAGCACAGGCGCTGAGGAATAATAAGGCAACAAGCAGGGCGATGCATTTAAAACTGACACAACTTTTCATTTAGAAACTCCCTGCGGCTAATGTTGCCTGAAAACAATGCAAAGCATATGCCTTCCTGTAAATAAAAGTGCAAGGGAGCATATCTCTCCCATGAAAAAAATGAAAAGCATCTGATTAAGGTGGGTTATCGGATCTTCATGAGCTTATAGTGCTGTTTTAATTAAACTTCTGGTTAATATGGATGTGGCAGATTTACGTCAGTTTTTGTCAACCTGTGCAGCAATTGCACTAATGTCAGCTTTTTGCAGGTAAATACTGACGCAAGAAGCGCCCCGTGTGCGATTCTTCACAAGCGGCCACGTCTTCCGGGGTTCCCGCAACCAGAATCAGTCCGCCATTACGTCCCCCTTCAGGTCCAAGATCGATGATATGATCGGCAGTCTTGATGACATCAAGATTATGCTCGATAACCACCACCGTATTCCCGGTTTCAACCAGTCGGTCGAGAACTTCAAGCAGCTTATGGATATCGGCAAAGTGCAGTCCGGTGGTTGGTTCGTCAAGAATATAAATCGTTTTTCCCGTAGCGCGCTTGCCGAGTTCGCGGGCCAGCTTGACACGCTGCGCTTCACCCCCGGAGAGGGTCGTCGCGCTCTGGCCGAGTTTGATATAGCCGAGACCAACATCCCTGATCGTCTCAAGTTTGTTACTGATTTTAGGGATGTTTTCAAGGAATTTACTGGCCTGGTTGACGGTCATATCGAGAACCTCGGCGATGCTTTTGCCTTTGTATTTAACCTCCAGGGTTTCTCGATTATAGCGCGCCCCTTTGCACACTTCGCATTGCACATAAACATCGGGAAGGAAGTGCATTTCAATTTTGATGATGCCGTCGCCACTACAGGCTTCACAACGCCCCCCTTTGACGTTGAATGAGAAACGCCCGGCTTTGTAGCCGCGGATTTTGGCCTCCGGAAGTTGGGCAAACAGCTCCCGGACATCGGTAAATACACCGGTATAGGTGGCTGGGTTGGAACGTGGCGTGCGTCCAATCGGTGACTGGTCGATATCGATGACCTTGTCAAGCTGCTCAAGGCCGATGATCTCTCTGACCGGGCCCGATTTTTCGCGGGTGCGGTGCAGGCGCTGGGCGAGGGCTTTATACAGGGTTTCTATGACCAGGGAAGATTTTCCTGAACCGGATACGCCGGTAAAACAGGTCAGCACCCCCAATGGTACCTTGACATCAACATCACGCAGGTTATTGGCCTGGGCCCCGCGGATTTCAAGCCAGCGGTCAGAGGTGCGCCGCTGTGCAGGCACTTCGATACGACGTTTACCGGACAGGTATTCGCCGGTCAGCGAGCCGGGCACCGCCATGACCTGCTCCGGAGTTCCCTGGGCGACAACTTCTCCGCCGTGGACGCCTGCCGCAGGTCCCATATCGATAACATGGTCAGCGGCTGCGATGGTTTCCTCGTCATGCTCAACGACCAATACGGTGTTCCCCAGATCGCGTAAGCGTTTCAGGGTGGTCAGCAGGCGCTGATTGTCGCGTTGGTGCAGGCCGATGGACGGCTCATCAAGAATATAGAGCACGCCGGTCAGGGAGGAGCCGATCTGGGTGGCCAGTCGGATGCGTTGTCCTTCCCCTCCGCTCAAAGTTCCAGCACTGCGGTCAAGGGTCAGGTAATCAAGACCCACATGGGATAAAAAAGACAGGCGCTCGCGAATTTCTTTAAGAATGCGGCGAGCGATCTCCATCTCTTTCGGTGGGAGTTGCAGCTCGGCAAAAAAGGTCTCGGCCTCGGCGATCGACATGCCGGTGGTTTCCCGGATATTTTTATCACCGACGGTAACATGCAGCGCTTCCGGACGTAAACGGGCCCCTTCGCAGGTCGCGCAGGGGATGACACTCATAAAGCGTTCAAGATTTTCCCTCACACTGTCGGAATCGGTTTCGTGGTAGCGGCGTTCCAGATTGGGGATAACCCCTTCGAATGTTTTGTCGTAATAGTGCCGACGCTCGCCCTGATCGTAGAAAAAGCGGATCTCTTCGTCGCCGGACCCGTAAAGGATAATTTTCTGGATTTGCTCAGGAATTTTGCAAAATGGGGTGCGCAGATCAATATCGTAGTGCATGGCGATGGCTTCAAGCAGCGACTGATAATAGTAGCCGGTACGGGTATCCCATGGGACGATGGCCCCATCGCGCAACGACAGATCAGGATTGGGCACGACCTGCTCACGGTCAAAAAACATACGTGTCCCCAGCCCGCTGCAATCGGGACAGGCGCCATGGGGATTGTTGAAGGAGAACATGCGGGGGGTGACTTCCGGATAGGACAGGCCACAGTCGATACAGGCGTGATTGGCAGAAAACAGGCGACTTTCGCCATCCGGTACTTCAATACGCACCAGCCCATCAGCCAGGCGCAGGGCGGTTTCGATGGAATCGGCCAGGCGCGAGGTGATATCCGGTTTGATGACCAGACGGTCAACCACAACTTCAAGAGTATGTTTCTTCTGTTTATCAAGTTCGATCTTTTCACCCAGCTCATGCATGGTGCCATCGATGCGGATGCGCACGAAACCATCGGCCTGCAGCTGGGCCATTTCCTTGCGGTATTCCCCTTTGCGCTCACGCACGATAGGAGCCATGACCATCAGGCGAGTACGTTCGGGCAGTTGCATGACCTGATCAACCATCTGTTCGACGGTTTGGGAACTGATCTTTTCGCCGCAACGGTGGCAGAGGATTTCGCCGACCCGGGCATACAACAGCCGCAGATAATCGTAGATTTCCGTGACGGTTCCAACTGTGGAACGCGGATTTTTGGAGGTGGTTTTCTGCTCAATGGAGATGGCTGGAGACAGACCATCAATCTGGTCAACGTCCGGTTTTTCCATTTGCTCAAGAAACTGCCGGGCATAGGCGGACAGACTTTCGACATAGCGACGCTGCCCTTCGGCATAGATGGTATCGAAAGCCAGGGTACTTTTGCCGGAACCGGAAACGCCGGTGATAATGACCAGTTGATCCCTGGGAATGTCGATGTCGATGTTTTTCAGGTTGTGCTCACGGGCGCCACGGATTTTTATCTTGTCGATCATGATGAACTCGTTTTCTGTACCGCTGTCAAACGACGGGAAATTTTTTCATGCTGACAGCCATGTGGTCGGCCATCTTGAGGGCGGCAACCAGGCTGGCACAATTAGCTGAGCCGCTGCCGGCGATGTTATAGGCAGTGCCATGGTCGACGCTGGTACGCACAATCGGCAGCCCCAGGGTGACATTGACCGCGTCCTCAAAGTGCAGCAGTTTCAGTGGGATCAGCCCCTGGTCGTGGTACATGCAGATGACCGCATCGTATTCGCCACGGGCAGCAAAGAAAAACAGTGTGTCGGCACTGTGTGGGCCATCAACATTAATCCCTTGAGCTTTGGCTGCTTCAATGGCAGGGGTAATCAGCCGCGCCTCCTCGTCGCCGAAGAGACCGTTTTCGCCGGCATGAGGATTAAGCGCCAGGACCGCCAGTTTCGGGTTGGTGAGCCCGAATTGCTGCTTGAGGCTGGTTGCGGTTATGCGGATGGTGGCACCGATTTCTTCACTGGTCAGGGCTTGCGGAACATCCCTATACGCCAGGTGCGTAGTCACCAGGCTCACTTTGAGTCGGCTACCGGCCAGCATCATCACCACTTTAGGGGTATCACAGCGCTCCGCCAGTAATTCGGTGTGTCCGGGGAAATGATAGCCTGCTGCATTAATGGCCGCTTTATTGATGGGCGCAGTAACAATGCCAGCGGCCTGTCCGCCAAGGCACTGAGCTGTGGCATATTCGATATAATCCGCCATGGCTTTGCCGCAGGCTCTGTCCGGGTGACCATAGCGTAGGGTAGCGGGATTCAGGGCGGAAATGCTGTGCACAACAAATTTGCGCTTTTTTACCGTAACGGTGTAGCGATTTTCGCCCAGATACTCAGGTTGCAGGTCCGTTTGAAAGATGGTGGCCGCCTGTTTCAGAACGTCAATATCGCCGACAATCTGCAGTGGATGCTGCAAGGCAGGGTGTTCACCGGCAAGAGTTTTGATAATCAGTTCCGGGCCGACGCCGGTAGGGTCGCCCATGGTAATTAACAGCGGTTGCATGTTCTTCCTATAGCAGCAGGGTGCTGAAAATTGTCGCACGGACAGTTTCAACACCCTGATAAGATGAAAAGTTCAATAGATTACTATAGCGGAAGAAGATTGCCGGAAACAAGGCCCAAGGTTAAAAAGACTTCTGGCCCCGGGAGGCCTCCGGATACATTCAGATTCTGATATCGATATGTGCCTCAGAACGGATGTCCTTTTCCCATTGCTGGTAACGGGCTTGGGATTTTTCTTCACGCAGGATCTGTTCGATTTCCCCTTTGACGCGGTCGAACAGATGAATATCGCCAGGGTTACGATCGACAACCTGAAACAGGTGTAAAGAGCCGTTGAAATTGACCGCCTCGGAAACATCCCCTTTATTCAGCGGAGCCAGGATCTCCTGCAGTTGGGGAGCCAGGTCGGTTTCGACCATTTCGCCCATATCGACGCCGTCGGCATTGTCGGTTTGACCGGCGAGAGCCGTTTCAAAGTCGGTACCGTCAAGCAGCAACTGGCGGGTCACTTCAATCTGCTTGTGCAACTGGTCCAGTTGTTCCTGTGTTGCGTTTTCCGGGACGCTATAAGCGATGTGGCGGACATGAATTTTGGGTTTGACCCGGTATTCTTCAATGTGCTCACGGAAGTAATCCCTGATTTCGCCACTGGTCACCATGACCTTGCGGCTGATTTCGCGCCCCATCAACTTATACTGCAGGATTTCTCCTTTTAGCTTATCGCGATAGCTGGCCATGGTCATCCCCTGAGCATTCAGTGCATTGACCAGAGCTTCTTCCGTCAGGTTGTTTTTACGCCGGACATCGTCGATCGCAGCGCTGAGTTCGGACTCGGAAACTTCAAGACCAAGTTCTTTGATCTTCTGTTCCATCAGCTTATCGTTGATCAGTTTATCGAGGGTCTGGGTTTTGACCTGGTCAAACTGAGCCGCCGTTAACTGGTTCTGATTCGACATCTGGCTCAGATTGCTCTGAACCGCCTGATCGAGCTGATAACTGGTGATAATATCGCCATTAACCACCGCAACGATGTGGCTTAAGGTTTTTGCGCTAACAGGAGCAGTAAACAGCCAGATACCAAGCAGGGCCAGCATGAAATAACGCATCATTGTCGTTCCTTCTATAAGATTAGTAATCATTGGCGGGTGGTCGGTTCCAGTAACTGCCAATTAACGTTAATTACAGTTGATTTTCGGGCTGTTTCCAGCCACTCGTGAAAGATGTTTTCTTCCTGTTGCTGCCTGAGCCGCTCGTAGATTTCATCTTTGACAAGCACATACGGACGAATGCCGGCCTGACGACGTCGTTCGACCAGGAACAGGTGGTAGCCATAAGGACTTTCTACCGGATCGCTGATCTGATCAACGGGCAGCTTGAAAAGTGTTGCATCAAATTCCTGCGGCAGAACACCTTTGGCAAAATAACCCAGATCTCCGCCATTTTCCCGGTCGGGGGACTGGGAATACTGCCCTGCAAGGGTTTCGAAATCAGCGCCGTTGCGAAACAGCTGGCGAACTTTTAGCGCTTCTTCGTGGCTACGCAGCAGCATTTGACGTGCCCGAACTTCGAGAGGACGACGGAATTCCTCTTTATGGTTGCGATAATAGTCTTCGAGCTGCTCCGATTCAATGGCCGGTTGCTGATTAACCAGAGCCGCCGTTACTTTGGCGGTTAGCAAGCGCTGGCGCAACGCCGCAAGCCAATTTTCGGGAGATTTCCCCTGCTCTTGCAGAAACTGGCCGAATTCTTCGCGGCTATACTGCCCCCGGACTTCCGCCCGGGCCGCATCGAGTTCATCAGGTGAGATGTCGATGTTAAGCAGTGCGGCTTGTGCGGCAAGCAATTCGCGATCAATCAGTTCCTGAACCAGGCGGGTCTTAATGCGCAGTTGATCCGTTTTTGTCAGCGTCTCCAGCTGGGGATAGTCCGCGCTGACTTCATGTTCAAACTGGGCCAGACTGACCTGGCGTTGACCCACTTCAAGTAATGGCGGCAATGCAGGCGCCGGAGGCTCCTGACAACCGCCACTGCTCAACAACAGAAAAAGCCCTGCAAGAAGCGCAAAATAACGCATTATTACTGCCTTAAACATTCAGAAAAAAACAGAAAAATCAGGCTATCACAGTCAGAAAAATGCTTGCAATTCTTTTCTGACGGTATTGACCAGTTCATCCTGAGGGAGGCGCCCGATGGTGATACTGAGGCGGAAGTCGGCGCCTAAACGGTATTTATCAGGCTGGCTGGTAAGCAACTGGCGAATCAGATCGGGAGAAATGGTGGTTGCCTCGTGGAACAGCAGGGTCAGGCGCTGACCATCATATTCGAGCAGTTCGATGAACAGCCGCTTCAGGATAATCCGTAAGCGCATGATACCAATCAGAGTCTGCCCCGCCTCCGGCAGTTCGCCGTAGCGATCGCGCAGTTCTTCGACCAGATCGAAAAGCTGTTCATCCTCTTCGGCGGCAGCCATCCGCTGATAGAACTGCAGTCTCTGGTTGGGGTCGGGCAGATACTTTTCAGCCAGGAAGGCAGATAGTCCCAGCCTGATTTCCGGGTCAATGCGGTCACTATGTTCCTGCCCGCGCAGGCGGCAGATAGTCTCTTCCAACAGTTCTGCATAAAGTTCGAAGCCGATTGCGGCAATCGGTCCGGATTGCTTGCCGCCCAGCAGGTCGCCAGCACCACGTAATTCAAGGTCATGGCTGGCAATCCGGAAGCCAGCCCCGAGCTCAGTGAGTTCCTGCAGGATTTTCAGGCGTTCCCGCGCTTCCCTGGTCAGTGCTGCTTCGCCGGGGATCAGCAGGTAGGCGTAGGCACGCCGGTCACTGCGGCCGACGCGGCCGCGCAACTGATAGAGCTGAGACAGGCCGAAACAGTCGGCGCGATTGACGATGATGGTATTGGCGCTCGGAATGTCGAGACCATTTTCAATGATGGTTGAAGCCACCAGCAGGTTACTGCGCCCCTCGATAAAATCGAGCATCACCTGTTCAAGGTCTTTTTCGCTCATCTGGCCGTGGCCGACCGAGATTTTGGCTTCCGGAACCAACTGGCGCAGCTGGTCCGCCATGGCTTCGATGGTCTGGACCCGGTTGTGGACAAAATAGACCTGCCCGCCGCGGCGCAGCTCGCGCAGAATTGCCTGGCGCAGCAGATCGTCATCAAAGCGGGTCACGTAGGTGCGGATCGCCAGGCGGTCGACTGGTGCGGTTTCGATAACCGACAGGTCGCGCAGACCGGCCATACTCATGTGCAGGGTGCGCGGAATCGGCGTGGCGCTTAAGGTCAGAATATCAACTTCAGCACGCAACTGCTTGAGCTTTTCTTTATGGCTGACCCCGAAGCGCTGCTCTTCGTCGACAATCAGCAAGCCCAGATCTTTAAAGCGAACGTCGCGTTGCAGCAGGCGGTGGGTGCCGATGAGGATATCAACCTTGCCGGCGGCAGCGGCCTCCAGGGTGGCTTTGTTTTCTGCCGGGGAACGGAAGCGCGACACCATTTCAACGCGGATCGGGAAATCGCTCAGACGCTGGCGGAAGCCTTCCCAGTGTTGGCGGGCCAGGACCGTGGTCGGCACCAGCACAGCAACCTGCTTGTCATCGAGCACGGCTTTAACCGCGGCCCGCAGGGCAACTTCGGTCTTTCCGTAACCAACATCACCACAGATGAGACGATCCATCGGTTTTTCCGACTGCATATCGCTGAGGGTGTCCTGAATGGCCTGCAGCTGATCAGCCGTTTCCTCATGGGGAAAGGTTGCTTCAAATTCCTGAAACAGCTGATCCGGTGGTGAAAAGGCAAAGCCCTTGCGCAGTTCCCGTTTGGCATACAGTTCAAGCAGCTGGCGGGCCAGCTCTTCGACGGCGGCGCGTGCTTTAAGGCGCGCTTTCTCCCACCCCTGCCCCCCCATTTTGTCAAGTTTGGGGGTGTAGCCTTCGCCGCCGACATATTTCTGGATCTTTTCGATTCGCTCAATGGGCAGATAAAGCTTGTCGTTGCCGGCATATTCAAGGTGGAGGAAGTCACCTTCGAGGGTACCGGTGACCAGGTGGGTCAACCCCAGGTAGCGGCCGATACCGTGATCGGTATGGACGATGAAATCGCCCTCGCGCAGTTCCGCCAGGCTGGCCATCAGCTGACGGGCCCGCTGGCGGCCGGTCTTTTTACGCCGGTGGCTGCGCTGACCGAAGATATCTTCGTCACTAATGACGTTGAGTTTTTCTTGGGGGAGGAAGAAACCGCTATTGACCGGTCCGACGGTCAGGCGGATGGTTCCCGCTGTAATCTTCGCCGGGGTAATGTTGGTTTCCGTCTGCAACTGGATATCATGGGCGGCAAGGAGTTGTTGCAGGCGCTCGGCCTGACTGCGCTGATAACAGACCAGCAGCGTCTTGAGGCCATTACTGCGATTGCTCTGGAGTTGTTCAAGCAGTGGCTCGAGGCCGTCCTTGTCCTCTTGGGGCTTGGCTTTAAGTGCAGCATTGCCATGACAACTGAAACGGAAACGTAGTCTGCCGTCGTCAAGCTGCATAACCTGCAGCAGGGGAAATTCGATCCGTCCCGTGGCCTGGGTCACCTCGGCAACCTGGGCTGGTTCGAGGTACAGTTCCTGGCGCCGGACATGGATGGTTCCGCTGTTCTGCATGCGTGTTTCGCCATCGCGAATGTCACGGTGAAAGCGATCGATCTCCTGTTCGACGGCAGGCGGGTCGATAATGACCGGCTGACAGTTGCCCAGGTAGGCAGTCAGGGAATCGAGACCGGGATAGTTGAGGGGGAGCAGAAAATTCCGCCCGGGGGCCAGAATCCCTTCGCGCACTTCGGTCATGATGGTTTCACGGTCGCTGCGGGTAATGGCGAGTTCATCACAGCGCAATTTAAGCTTTTCTGCGAAGGTCTCAAGAAACGGACCGTGCAGGATCATTTCGCGGGCCGGGATCAGTTCCAGCTGCTCAATGGTTTGTGCTTCACTGCGCTGATTTTCCGGGTTGAAGGGGCGCATCCGTTCAATGAAATCGCCATAAAAATCGATGCGGATCGGCTGTTCGGCCGCTGGCGGAAAAATATCGATGATATCACCGCGCACGGCAAAGTTGCCACGCTCTTCAACCAGGGGGACCGGCTGATAGCCGAGCTGCATGAAATTTTCCAGTAACTGCTCGCGGGGGTATTCTTCTTCGAGGATCAGCCGTATGGAGACGGCCTCCAGAACCTGCCGCGGAATGATTTTCTGCATCAGGGCGCGGACCGGAATGACAAGCGCTTTGAGTTGCTGCTTCAGCAACGCCGCCAAGGCGGCCATGCGATTGGCTTCAAGTTCCGGGTGCGGCGACAGCGGATCGTAAGGATTCAGCTCCCAATGGGGTAGCAGGCAGATGTCATCGGGACGCGAATAAAAGAATTTCAGTTCGTCGACCAACCGGCGTCCCTGTTCCTGATCCTCACAAATGATCACCAGAGGTTTGTCGCAGGCCGGCAGCAGCTTGGCCAGTACATAGGCAGCCGCCGAACCATGTAAGCCAAGTACTTCCAGCACCTGGGGCCGCTGACGCAGCCCGTCGCTCAGGCTGCTGATGGTCGCATGACGCACATCCTGTTGTTCACTGTCCATAACCGTTCCACATAAGAAAAAGCGAAAGGGTGCACCTCTGGTACACCCTCTTATAACATTTGCTGACGAAGTTTATCCGTTACTTAAAACGAGCCTTCGGGATGCTGCAAAAATTAGAGAGAAATTTCTGATGCTGAAGCAATTAATTTTTCGTTGTGGCAAGGAAATCAGGATCTTGCGCGGAGGCGTAGTGCTTTACGCCGCACAAGCAAGACCGCAGGTTGACGCCGCCACAGCGGAAAAGGGCTGCTTCGGGGACGAAATTCAGTCGCGCGGTGCCGCCAGCATCCGCTCAAGACTCCCCTTGGCCTTAAGCCGTACATCTTCTGGTACCGTTACTGCCGGGGCCATATTCTGCAGGCATTCCAGCACATCCTCAAGGGAGGTCAGCTTCATGTTGGGGCACACCAGTCCTCGACTGGGGATGATAAATTCCTTACCGGGATTGTCCTTTTTCAGGCGCCAGAGGATGCCGTTTTCCGTGCCGACAATGAATGTTTTGGCGGGATTGGTCCGGGCAAACTCATACATACCGCTGGTGGAACAGATATGATCAGCCAACTCGAGAAGATCGGGGCGACATTCGGGATGCGCCATGAACAGGGCGTCAGGGTGTTCTGCTTTGGCCTTGATCACTTCTTCGGTTTTAAGACGATCATGGGTCGGGCAGTAGCCGTCCCAGATGATACACTCTTTCTCCGGCACATGCTTGGCCATGTAGGCACCAAGGTTACGGTCCGGAACCAGCAGCAGCTTTTTAGCCTTAAGGGAGCGGACGACGCTGATAGCGTTGGAGCTGGTGCAGCAGATATCACTTTCGGCTTTGACGGCGGCCGACGAGTTGACATAGGTCACCACTGTCGCGTCAGGGTGTTGCTGCTTGAGTTCACGCAGGGCCTCCGCAGTAACCATGTCAGCCATGGGACAACCGGCATCAGTGCGAGGCAGCAGAATGGTTTTGTCCGGAGCAAGGATAGCGGCGCTTTCAGCCATGAAATGCACTCCGCAGAAGACGATGACTTGTTTATCAGTCTTGGCGGCTTCCATTGATAACGCCAGAGAATCTCCGGTGATATCGGCAATTTCCTGAACTTCATCGCGTTGATAATTATGGGCAATCAGCAGGGCATCTTTTTCAGCGGCCAGTTGCTTAATCTGCTGTTTGATTTGGTCTTGAGTCATGACTCACTCTCACTTGCTGTAACGTGTTGAGTTCTGATAAAAAACTGATTTTCTTGACAAGGAAAACCCAGGTTAACGACACAGGTCGAAGCGGTAAAAATAAATGCGAGTCCGGATCGTAGACCAAACCCCCTGATATGTCAATCTTTTGCCCAGTTTCAGGGCGCTTGACAGGGGGTGGTTAAGGGGCTATTCTCGCCGGGATAGCGCTGGTGGAACGGCTGGTTTCAGGCCGTATCTGCTGATTTGATAACGTCAATTTAGTAAATTTTTCAGGGCTCTGCACGAGTTGAACCGTGACATGATTCTGCGCGGTTATGAATCTGAAGAGCACTAAGCGGAGAACTGCTGAAATGTTTGGTATTGGCATGTCCGAGATGATTCTTATTGCCGCTCTGGCATTGATTGTCATCGGACCAAAAAAACTTCCCGGACTGGCCCGTTCTCTCGGGCGTGGTTTTGCTGAATTCAAGCGCGCCACCAACGAGCTTAAAAATACCTTTGAAATGGAGATGAAGGCCGATCAGGAGCGTCACGACAAACCGCTGGTCAAGGCCCCGCAGGAACAAGCTGCTGCGGATCGCTTTGGCGATCTGCCTGAAGCTCCGGAACCTGAGCCGGTAGCGGTAACCACAGGCAGCGACGAAACCAGCGAGGAAATGATCCAAGCACAAACCAGCGGGGAGCACAAAGAGCATGTCTGAAGGAATGGCTTTAACCGAGCATCTCACGGAACTGCGTAAGCGTCTGATCATAGCAGCCGGGGCATGGCTGGTTGCTTTTCTCGCCTGCTACTCCTATGGTGAGAAAATATTTTCGTATGTCGCCGAACCGGTACGAGCCGCCCTTCCGGAAGGGAGTTCCCTGGTTTTTATCAATGCGACGGAGCCTTTTTTTACCATCCTGAAAGTTTCCGCTCTTGCCGGTCTGGTCGTCGCCTTTCCGATTATTATCTGGCAGACCTGGAATTTTGTGGCGCCTGGCTTGTATGCCCATGAAAAGCGTATGGTCATCCCCTTCGTGCTGTTCAGTTCCTTGTGCTTCGGCAGCGGGACCTATTTTGGTTTTACTCTGGTTTTTCCCATGGTCTTCACCTTTCTGGTAACCTACGGGACCAGTGTCGGTGGGGTTCAGGCGATGCTGTCCATGGGGGCCTACCTGACGCTGGCGACCCGCCTTTTGCTGGCTTTTGGACTCGTGTTTGAGCTGCCGATCGTGATTTTCTTTTTGGCCCGCATGGGAATTGTTGATCATAAGTGGCTGGCTCGGAACCGGAAGTACGCGCTACTGGTGGCCTTTATTGTCGGTGCGGTGTTGACCCCGCCGGATGTGTTTTCACAGGCCTCCATCGCGCTCCCCTTTATCATTCTGTATGAGGTCGGTATCATTGTCGCACGCCTGTTCGGCAAGAAAAAAGTTACCAGTGAAGATGAGGACGCAGAGGAAGCAGCAGTCTGACGCGTTTTGCATGAAAGATTTTATCCTGAAAAGCCCGGTTGTCATACTGGGCTTTTTTTTCGGCACGGCTCCTGCTTGACAACAGAAAATGTGAACCGCAAGATAATGTGACATTTCCTCCTGGGATTATTTCTTTATGCGCCTGACAATTAAAATCACATTTGCTGTTTTACTCGGGGTTGCGTTGATTTTTTCGGCCTACAGCTACCTGTCGATTCAACGTGAGCGTGAGCAGCTGAAAAAAAATCTGAGCCGGGAAGCGCGTCATATCGGTGAGAGTCTGCGGGTTATTGTGACGGAATTATGGCAGCAGCGCGGGGAAGCTCAAGCCCTTGATTTCCTGCAGCGAGCCAATCTCGGCTATTCTCATACTCTGGTGCGCTGGGTGTGGATATTTGAAGATACCCCGGCCAAGTATCGGCCACGGGTGCCTCTGGACCAACTTGACGACCTGCATGATGAAGAGACCGTGTCTCTATTGGCCGGTTCTGAGGATGGGCGTGATTTTCTTCTGACCTACCTGCCGTTACTGACAACAGACGGGCGCTTAGGTGCCATAGAACTGTCAGAATCGATGGATGAAATGCACGATTATGTGCAGGAAAGTCTGCGCCGCTCAGCCATGGTTATCGGTGCCTCCATTATTTCTGGCTTGTTGTTCATGGGGGTGTTGGGGAGTATCTGGATTGATCGGCCGATGCGCAGAATCAAGGCTCAGGCCGAACTGATTGGAACCGGGGATTTTACCACCAGCATCAATTTTAACGGCAAAGGTGATATTGCCGAACTATCGAGTACCATTGAACGGATGCGCGGCCAGTTGGCGGCAGCGCGTGAGGCTGAAGAAAGAGCCAACGAGGAAAAAATTGCGGCCCTTGAAAAGTTGCGCCATACGGAACGGCTGGCGACTTTGGGACAGTTATCGGCCGGCATGGCTCATGAGCTGGGGACGCCGCTGAATGTTATCAGCGGGCGGGCCAAGTTGATCCGCAGCCCAGGAATGCTGGCGGAAGATATTGATCGCTCAGCACGGATTATCGGCGAACAGGCCGAACGCATGACAGATATCATGCGCCAGTTACTCAGTTTTGCTCGGCGTGGGGAGTCGCGTAAACAGAATATTGATGTCAATGGCCTGTTACATGTTGTAGAGCCGCTGCTGGAGCCGATGGCTCATAAAAACAAAGTGGAGATGAAGCTGATTGCCGCCGATCAAACGATTCAGGTCGAAGCGGATCCTGGCCAGTTGCAGCAGGTTCTGCTGAATCTGATGCTGAATGGTATTCAGGCGATGCCGGACGGTGGTACCTTGACCATCTCATGCGCGCTCTGTGCTTGTGACAGTGTTCCTGAAAACATTAAACATCGCGAACAACCCTGGGTTTGTCTGACCGTTTGTGACCAGGGGACCGGTATCGATGTGAACACACTCAGTCATATATTCGATCCTTTTTTCACGACCAAGGATATCGGCCAGGGGACTGGATTGGGGCTTTCCATCGCCTATGGTATTGTTGAAGAACATGGCGGCTGGATAGGGGTCGATAGCAGCCCCGGCCAGGGGAGTTGCTTTACCGTCTATCTGCCCCATAAAACCGCAACTGAAACAGTAGAGAACTATGGATAAACAACCTGGGAAAATTCTTGTTATTGATGACGATCGGGCTCTGTGCGAACTGCTGGAGGAAGACCTTGGCCGGCGGGGCCATCAGGTGTTCGGTGCTCTGAATGTTACCACGGCGCGTGAGCTGCTTCATCAGCGTGAGGTTGATATTGTCCTGACCGATCTGAATATGCCGGGAGTCAACGGTATCGATTTTTGTGCCGAGCTGCACGACAACCGCCCTGATCTGCCGGTGGTGATCATGACTGCTTTTGGGAGCCTGGAAACGGCCATTTCGGCGTTGCGGGCCGGCGCTTACGATTTTGTCACCAAGCCGGTTGACCTTGATCTGCTGGCCATCTCCCTTGAGCGGGCGTTGCAGCACCGTTATCTGAAAGAGCGGGTCCGTTTGCTGAACGAGCAGGTTCGTCGTCAGCAGCCTGATGATGAGCTGATGGGCGAAAGCTCCGGTCTGCTTAAAATTAAGGAGCAGATTGTTCGGATCGCTGATCTGGATACATCGGTTCTGATCAGTGGTGAAAGCGGTACCGGCAAGGAACTGGTTGCGCGGGCGCTGCATCGTCAAAGCCGCCGGCGTGATGGCCCTTTTGTGGCGGTCAACTGTGCCGCACTGCCGGAAAGTTTATTGGAAAGTGAATTGTTCGGCCATGTGCGCGGCGCCTTTACCGATGCCCGGGAGAACCGCAAGGGGCTGTTTGTTGAAGCGTCAGGCGGAACACTGCTGCTTGATGAAATCGGTGAAATGCCCCTGGCTCTGCAGCCGAAACTGTTGCGGGTGCTGGAAGACCATAAGGTGCGGCCCCTCGGGGGCAGTCAGGAAATTGCCTGTAATGTCCGGGTGCTGGCGGCCAGCCATCGCGATTTGAGTGAAGCGGTTGGCAAGGGCACCTTCCGTAACGATCTCTATTACCGGCTCAACGTCATTCAGCTGGAGTTGCCCCCGCTGCGCCAGCGTGGCAATGATATCCTGTTGCTCGCCCAACGCTTTATCAATGAACTCAGCCAACGTTTCAATAAATCGGTCACCGGTCTGTCTCAGCCTGCTGCGGCATGTTTGCTGGCTTATCATTGGCCGGGGAATATCCGGGAATTGCGCAATGTTATCGAACGTGCCCTGGCTCTGACCCTGCACGATCAGCTGACGGTTGAAGATCTGCCCGAACAGGTTCGTCATCCCAGTGGCACGATGCCGCTCCCCAACAGCCTGGTTGATCCGGGGAATATCCTCCCGCTGGAAGAGATGGAGCGCCGCTACATTCACCAGGTGCTCGAACAACTGGAAGGTAACCGCACCCTGGCGGCAAAGTTGCTGGGTGTCGATCGCAAGACCCTCTATCGCAAAATGAAGGAATGAGAAGTTCTCTCCTTCATTTTGCATTTCAAATTTCACCTCTGAGATTTCACAGCGGATTGGCGGGGCAAAAAGTCGCAGTGGGGCATTTTGCCCCGCAAAAAAGGACTTGTTTCCTGCTGTTTTGCTTCATCTTCTGTTGGCACATGCTTTGCTCTTAAAAAAATCAACAGTAATTTTTTATGGAGATAAGCAGATGGAAGCACACCTCCTCGATACCCATCCTCATATTGTATTGGCAGAAGATGACACCGAATTACGTGAGCTGCTGATGTTTGTGCTGGCGCGGGCTGGCTACCGGGTGACTGTCTGTGGAAACGGAATGCAACTGCTTGAAATGCTTGATAACGGTGAAGATGTCGACGTGGTAATCAGTGATTTACGTATGCCTGCTTTATCCGGCCTGGAAGTCCTCGAGAGTCAGGTGCAAAATACCAGACGGCCACCATTTATCTGCATGACAGCATTCGGCGATGCCAAGACTCATCAAACAGCTCTTCAACTCGGCGCTGCGGCAACAATCGATAAGCCTTTTGATCTGGATCGGATGCTCGAGCTGGTGAATGACATCTATCTCCATAAAGACGAGAACAATTTGTCTTCAAGGAGTCACATATGAAAATTATCAAGCGTCTGTTTTTATTCCTCACAATCAGCGTGCTGACGGTCGCTTTAAATGCAGGTGCTTTTGTTGCACCGGCGGCAGCCCAGGATGCAGGAATCGAAAGTCTCAGGGAGTCGGGAAAAGCGTTCCGCAGTGTGGCCAAGCAGGTGTCACCGGCTGTGGCTTTTATCCAGGTCGAAAAGGACGTGACCCAGCAAGCGCCCAACAATCCCTTTGAAGGAACCCCCTTCGGGGATGAATTTATGCGGCGCTTTTTCGGCCAGCCTCATCAACAATTCCCGCAGAATGCTCCCAAACGACGGTCAACCGGTCAGGGCTCAGGGTTTATTATCTCTGAGGACGGCTATATCATGACCAACAATCACGTTGTTGGTGGTGCTGACAAGGTTACCGTGCAGTTGCTGGACGGGCGTGAATACGATGCCAAAGTTATTGGCACCGATCCACCGACCGATGTTGCCCTGATCAAAATTAATGCTGATGGCAAACTCCCTTACCTGAAAATGGGGGATTCTGATCAGCTTGAAGTGGGTGACTGGGTCCTCGCCTTCGGGAATCCATTTGGTCTGTCTCATACCCTCACGGCCGGGATTGTCAGCGCCAAAGGACGTAGTGGCATTGGTCTGAATGACTATGAAAACTTTATCCAAACCGATGCGGCTATCAACCCTGGTAACTCGGGTGGCCCCCTGGTTAACCTGGATGGTGAAGTTGTTGGCATGAATACTGCTATATTCAGTCGTAGTGGTGGCTATATGGGAATCGGTTTTGCTATTCCCATCAACATGGCCAAAAGTATCCGCACGCAGTTGATAGAAAATGGCACTGTTCAGCGTGGTCGTATCGGTGTCTATATCCAGGATCTCGACCGTGCCCTGGCGGAGTCTTTTGGTATTGATCAGAACGGCGGTATCCTGGTTGCTCAGGTTATGGAGGATTCCCCGGCCCAGAAGGCTGGCCTGAAACAGGGTGATGTGATTCTGGAACTGAACGGCGACAAAGTTGACAAGGTGGCCAAATTCCGTAACCAGGTTGCCCTGACCGCACCCGGCACCAAGATCAAGCTGCTGGTGCTGCGTGATGGCGACAAAAAGACAATCAAGGTTGAGGTTGGCGCTCTTGAAGATGGTGGTACGAGTGCCGCTGCAGGCGCAACCGACCAGTTGCCGAAACTGGGGATGACCTTGCAGAAACTGACCCCGGAACTTGCTGGGCAGTTGGGTTATGAAAATGCGCAGGGTGTTGTGGTCACCAGTGTTGACAGCGATTCATTAGCTGCCCGGGCTGGAATCCGGCGCGGTGATCTGATTGAGGAAGTCAATCGGACCCAGGTCAGCAGCCCTGACCAGGTCAAGAAGCTGATCGCCGACAGTAACAAGAAAACCGTACTGTTGCTGGTCCGCCAGGGCGAAGCCAGCCGTTATCTGGCCTTGAAGCTCGATTAAGTAGAGAAACAACCCGAAGTCATTCGCTGCTCTGCTCAGCGGCGCTTGACTTATAACATAGATTTGAACGTTACCTCCTACGTTCGTATTGGGGAATCAGCAGGATTCCCCTTTTTTTTATCCAAAATCTGACATTTTCTGCACGTGACACTTGTGTGCCTGTAGAGGGACTTATTCTCCCTGATAAAAAGATTTTTACTGCAATGCTGATTTGATTGTTTTATACCTGTTCAGCAGGATGTTGAAAAAATAGCTGCGCCGTTTGCGGAGCTGGGAAGGTTTTTTAATACCCTGCCAGGTAGTTATCAAGAATAAATGATGCTAAATTTGAATAATTACAGGAGTCAATAATGAAATGGAAGCTGCTTCTCGGCCTGGTCATATTGGTGCCAGTGTTAACTTTTGCAATTCAGAACAACCACCTTGTAGACGTTCATTTTGTTGAGTGGAACTACCAGATTTCACTGGCCATTCTGATCTATGGTGCGTTGCTTGTCGGTATTGTGCTCGGTCTGTTGCTGGTGTTTTCAAGCCGGGTTAAGAAGAAAAGAAAGCAGAAGCGTCTTGATGCTGCAGTAAAGAAGAAAGAAGCTGCCGCAGCCCAGGCTGCCAGCGAACTGAACAAGCCGGTTGATATGGAAGTCAATGCCGATATCGCTACCGATCCGGTCGATAAAGATTCAGTAGGTTCTGCTCAGTAAAGGTTAGAGGCTGCTGAGCGGCCAAGGCGCAGAAAACACCTTGGCCGCTCAGTTTCCTTATGGTTTTCAGCCAAGGGCCACATCCAGCATCATCATGATCGCAAAACCAAACATCACCCCAAAGGTTGCCTGATCGGTATACTCCCCTTGTTGTGATTCCGGAATAACCTCTTCAACAACAACAAAAATCATAGCTCCGGCTGCAAAAGCCAGGGCGAACGGGAGAATCGGTCTGGCATATGCGACCATTGCCGCACCAGCGACCCCGGCAACAATTTCCACCATCCCTGAAAGTTGACCAATCAGAAAACTGCGATGGCGCGATAAGCCTTCGCGCCGCAATGGCACTGAAACAGCTAGGCCTTCCGGGAAATTCTGGATTCCGATACCTATAGCCAGGGCGGCTGCACCGGCAAAGGATGCCTCGGGAAATCCAGCGGCGGCTGCACCAAAGGCGACTCCGACGGCAAGCCCTTCAGGAATGTTGTGCATGGTAATGGCCAGAACCAACAGGGTGCTGCGGTGCCAGGAGGTCTGAACCCCTTCGGCATCTTTCATCGGAAAGTTAAGGTGCAGGTGAGGTAAAAATTTATCAATCAGACGTAAAAATCCGCCACCGCACAGAAATCCAAAAGCAACCGTCAGCCAGGCCGGAAGCCATTGCCCTTCAGCCATCTCCAGCGCGGGTGCCAGCAGTGACCAGAAACTTGCTGCGATCATCACCCCGGCGGCAAAGCCCAACATGGTATCCAGCATTTTACGACTGGGTGTCTGCTGCAGATAGACGGCTGCCGCTCCCAGTGCTGTCATGCCCCAGGTGAACACGGTCGCCCAGAAGGCCTGCCAGACGGGGTGCATGGATAAAAAGGAATCTGTCATGTTGACCTCCACAGCTAAATATCAAGAATTGCTGATTTAATCATGGAATGATAACGGTAATTGTCTCAGAATGTACAGATTCTTCACGGCTTATACATAAAAATACCGTGACAAATATGGTAAGCTGTTTTTCTGAAACACTGCCTGGGATCAAAAGGAGATACGACTTATGGCAAAAACGATTCTGATTACTGGTGCGACATCCGGCTTTGGCAAGGCATGCGCTGAATATTTTGCAGATAAAGGCTGGCAGCTGATTCTGACTGGTCGCCGAACCGAGCGGTTGGAAGAATTGCTGCAGCAACTTGGTTCTGCTGTCCGTAAGATTATCACTCTTGATGTCCGCGATCGTCATGCAGTTGAAACAGCCCTGAGTGATCTGGGGGATGTTGATCTGCTGCTTAATAATGCCGGTCTGGCGTTGGGGCTGGAGCCTGCGTGGGAAGTGAGTCTGGATGATTGGGATACGATGGTCGATACCAATATCAAAGGCCTAACCTATTGCACCCGGGTTTTGCTACCGCAGATGGTCAAGCGCAACAGTGGACATATCATCAATATCGGTTCCGTGGCAGCCAATTGGCCGTATCCTGGTGGTAATGTCTATGGCAGCACCAAGGCATTTGTCCAGCAGTTCAGTCGCAACCTGCGCGCAGACCTGATTGGTCACGATGTCAGAGTGACGGTTATCGAACCGGGGATGGCCGAGAGCGAATTTTCCAATGTCCGCTTCAAAGGTGATGCTGACAGAGCAGCCAAGGTTTACTCTGGCACCAGGGCTCTGACCCCCCGGGATATTGCCGAAATTGTTTACTGGACTGCCGAACGTCCCGCTCATGTCAATGTCAACACTCTGGAAGTGATGTGTATAGACCAGGCGTGGAATCCGTTTGCGGTGCACCGAAAAGAAAAATGATTTTCTCCCTGTAGCCATTACCTGATGACGGCTGATGGCTACAGGATAGTTTTTATCAAAACAACGTACTGAGAAGGATTTTAGCCAGTTCCTGGGCGGGGGTAAAATCGGCCCGGCGTTGCAGACACTTCTGACAGTCGTCCAGAGCCTTGGTTGCGAGCTGCATTTCGTAATAGGTTTGCGCCCTGCCCCAGAACCCTTCATAGTGCTGCGGTGCCATATCAATGGCGCGGTTGTAATCTTCCAGAGATTGCTCAAATTTCCCCAACACCCGACAGGCTAGCCCGCGGTTAGTCCAGGCACGAACATTATCTTCGTTGAATTCAATAGCCTTGGAGAAATCATCAAATCCTTTCTGGTACTCAGCCAGCGCAAACAGAGCCATGCCACGGTGGTTATAGACCAAGGAGCGCACCGGCTGATCGAGTTTCATGCGCAACAGATTACTGTAAATACTGATAGCTTCCTGAAACTGGTTGTTGCTATGAGCCTCCAGGGCGCCAAGCATCATCCGTTCAAGTTTTTTTGACGATAACGCATCCGCCTGGAGGTCGTCACTGTCGAGGGTAATCTTCAGGTCCGGGAGTTGTTCAATCTGAATAGACTCGCAGATGCATGTGTTTGCTTCAACGCTCTGGCGCCGCTTCAGACCCCGGCGGCGAATTTCTTTCTGATGATCGCGAATCTCCTGAAAAATCAGATCCGACAGGGTCAGTGAAGCGTTCAGAGATGCCAATTTACGCCGGATTGTATGATTGGGCAGATCGATATCGGATTTATAGACCAGCTCATGCTCAACTTCAGCCCATGCCTCCTGCAGGATCGTGCGCAACTGGATCTCACAGACATTGCTGGTAAAGGGAAGGTATTTTCTCCCCGGCAGTGGTGGCGCCTGAATCATGATATGGACCGAGTCGTAACCAAACTCCCTGAATGAATGCTGCTCTGCTTTGTGCTCCATTTCGAGAATGACATAATGTTGTTTAATGAGTGTTTCGACCGTGTCCAGGTCTTCAAGGAACGGGCAGATAATACGAATCCCGAGGAGATCATTAATTTCTATCGGGGCGGAGGTTCTCTTGAGGCGATTGATTTTTTCACAGAAGTTGTCAAAGCGTTTCACCCGGAACTTGATTGTTGCACTCAGGGCCGCTGTATCGAGCAGTTCTTCTAGCCCCTGGTGAATGTCTGCAAGAATCTGATCGTAGGCAGGGCGCAATTCAGCATAGAGTTTGGCTGTTTGAGTACGGTCAGGTACGCGCCGTTGCAATGCCTTGTCGCTCATGGTCAATTCCTCGTCAGGCGGCTGCTACAGGTGCAGCTTGAAGCATGTTGCCGGGAAGAATGGGTTTGTTTTTATCTTGTAACTATACCTATTATGGTCGGTCATTTGTATGATTTTCTTTATAAGTTGCTGATTCTATGTAAAGATTTCATATTAAGTAACCGATATGATAGGTAGGAGACTATCGGAAAAGGATTTCCGCCGTTGTGAACGTAATCCACGGAAGGATTAATACTATGGCAGATTTAAAAGTTGGTGGCCTGCATGCCTACCGCAATTACGAGGTTGAAGAAACTTCCCCCTATCCTGATATCAATCCTCAGCAGAATGACGTAAAGGTTCCGGTTAAGCCCTATCCGGAGGGTGATACTCGTGATGATTCTCGGCGGCGGCGTTTTCGGGCCATGCGTCAGTTGATTGATGCCCTGAGCAAAACCAGAAGAATTATTCGTGTCGATTATCCCACCGCTGAAACAGAGCTGGGAGAGATCGGGCGTGATATCGCTGAGGAGCAGCTGCTTGAGTTGCTGTTAAGCTATAAAATCCCCCTGACTGATCTGGAATCGATCATTGCCAATATGCGCAAACAGCTCGAAAAACCGCTGTTGCGCACCACGGCACCTTTATCAGAGGGGATCAATTTTCTGCCGCTATTTGTACCTGGCTTGTTGGCTGGTTTTCTGTCGTTTCAAAGAATTCCCCTGGCAGCACTGCAAAATAACCGTCAGATCATGGAGAGCCTTGATCGGGATGATTTTTACAGCCATTTTATCAACCGTGTCGGGATTGATATTTTTCGGCTTAAGGAATGGCCGGAAACCCATTTTCTGAATATCAATTTACTTGTGGCGGTGAGCGAAGTCGATGAAGAGGGGCGCAGGGTGCTCCTTTACCAGCGCCCTGGTCAGGACGATTATGCCTTGTATGCCGATAAGGCGATTGATCTTTCTATCTGACCGTTGTTAGCTGAATCCCCTGTTTTTATTCCGGCTCTGTCCAGATAATTATCCCTCCGTTGCGTGCCAGTCTTTGCCCGGACTTGTTGCAGATTGTCAACCTGTGCATTCTGAGCTATGATCTGCACCTATTTCAAATCAAGGCGTAATTTCAAGATGTTCTCATCGCTGTAAAAATTATCAGGAGTGTTTGTCATGCAGATGTTGGATCTCGTCAGCAAAAACAGATCATATCGTCGTTTTTACCAGGACCATCAGGTCAGTGAAGCTGACCTGCGGGAGCTTGTCAACCTGGCGCGCCTGACCGGCAGTGGCGCAAACTTGCAATCGCTAAAATATGTTCTGAGCTTTTCGCCGGAGCAGAATGAAAAGGTCTTTGCGACATTAAGTTGGGCTGGTTATTTGAAAGAATGGCCCGGGCCGGAAGACGGTGAAAAGCCGAGCGCCTATATTGTTCAGGTGCTTGACCATGAGATTGCCAAAAACTGCCATTGCGATGATGGCATCACAGCCCAGACTATCCTGCTCGGTGCGGTAGAAAAGGGGTTGGGAGGGTGTATGTTTGGTAATATCAAGCGTGATCAGTTGCGTGAGGTTCTCGGTCTCGAAGAGCGCTATGAGATTCTGCATGTTATTGCTATCGGAAAGCCCAAGGAAGAGGTCAGAATTGTACCGGTCGGGGAAGACGGCAGCATTCGCTACTACCGCGATGATAGCGGAGTGCACTATGTGCCGAAGCGTGATTTGGATGATCTTATCCTCTAAATCCCTGTTGCCCACATTTATACACGATTATTTCTTTCCAACCTGAATACTTAATACCAGCCGTTGTCAGAAAATGGCAGCGGCTGCGGTTAATCCCATCCTGTACCCCTCATTCAGTTTGTCCTGATCAGTTGTCATGCGACTCACCGCAAAGCCGTCCGGCGGAGCAATGATGTGCAGACGACAGTCCTGTGGCGGATTGTCAATAAAAGCAAGAGCCTGGTTGTAAACCTCGGCCCGGTTGATAATGGCTTCTGCCAGAGCTGGTGTTTTGTGCATAAGCTGTCGCACCAGCCAGGGGCTGCGAACCGGTTTTTTCCGGTAGCCCCGAGGGTGAGAAAGGATAACCGTGATGTCTCTGGCTCCCATATCATAGGCACGTCTGACGGGAATCGCATCGGCAACTCCGCCGTCAGTAAACCGATGGTTATCAAGCACAGGGTAAGAGCGGTAAATCAGAGGAACCGAGCAGGAGGCTTTGAGCAGTTGCTCTAGGTTTTCAGATGTTGCTTCAATATACACAGGCGCGCTGTCACTGACCCGCGTGACAACGACGTAAAGCGGTATTGATTGACGGCTGAAACGCTCCAGGTCCAGACGGATTTCGCGGATGGTGATATCCCACAGCCAATCAAGATCAAACCAGTGCCCACCACGGAGAAAGCGTTGCAGCGACATAAATTGCGGGCGACACGAGTAGTCGGTAATGACCTTGTGATTTCTCCCCCGCTGACCGGCCAGCCAGGCTGCCAGGTTGGTTGAGCCAACCGAAACCCCCAGGCACAGATCAAAGGGGCGGTAATCGCGGTCGAGAAAACCATCCAGAACTCCAGCTGCAAATATGCCACGCATAGCCCCGCCTTCAACCACCAGGGCGCGTGTCTCTTGGGCGGGTTGGTTCGCTTGTTGTGTTGTTGTTTCAGTATTCATCAGGCTCTCTTCTGACTGACGGTAAAGAAAAGCGCAATGTTCGTTGCTGGTTGAGGCGATCATGCCATAGCGGAACATCCCGTTACATGGTTTCAGTCTTCACGCAGATAACGCGATGGTTTTTGTCCCAGTGCTTTCCAGGTTCCCGCCAGGCCCAGAATCAGGGTCAGAATAACCGCAACCACCAGAGTTATCATGATGACGCCGGGAGCAAGACGATAGGTGGCTTCAAGGGGGCCTTTAATCACGGCCATGGCGGCCAGTGACCCGGCGAGCAGGCTGACCAGCCCGGCGCAGAACCCCAGCAGGATGAACTCGCTGGCAAAAGCGAGCAGCACGTCTTTGCGGGTAGCGCCACACACTTTAAGGATAACCGCGTCGCGGATGCGGCGATGCTGGTCAGCCGAAACAGCGCCAGTGAGGACCAGCAGGCCACTTAGCAGGGCAATGGCGGCAACACCTTTGAAGACCCACCCGATGCGTTGCAGGGTGGTGGCGACATTGTTCAGGATTTCCCGTACAGATAAGGCTGATACATTGGTGAAGCGGTCAGTCACCTGCTTGTAGACCTGTTCTTCCAGCTGCGGCTGCAGCTGGGCGGCGGCAATATAGCTCTGTGGTGCGTTTTCCAGGGTTCCGGGGGCAAAGATCAGGGCGAAATTCAGTTCCATGGTCGACCAGTCGACTTCGCGAATGTTAGCGATTTCGGCCGTGATGGCACGACCCAGGATATTGACGGTCAAGGTGTCGCCAATAGCCACATGAAACCCGCGGGCCAGATCCTCTGTCAGTGAGATCAGGGGCGCACCTTGGTATGTTTCAGGCCACCAGTCCCCTGCCGTTATCACCGTACCTTCTGGTAATGAGGTCCGGTAACTGAGGTAACGATCGCCGCGTATCGCCCAGCTGACATCAGGAGCTATGTTGGCCTGTTCCACCGGAACGTTGTTGATTGCGGTAATGCGACCGCGTAAAGTTGGCGAGGCCTGCAAAGAGTTGCCGGCCGGAAGCTGGTTAAATATGGCATTAAAGTTCTTAATCTGGTCTGGCTGAATATCAAAGAAAAAATAAGCCGGGGCATTTTGGGGCAAGGTTTCGCTGACCATATCGTCTAGGTTGGTCTGGATCTGGGCGATCATGACCAGAACGGTCAGCCCGATGCCCAGGGAAAAGAGAATGCCGCCGGCTGGCGCGCCGGGCCGGGTAATATTGGCCTGGGCCAGACGCAATGGCGCGTAGCTGCTGCGGGGTACTTTCGCCGTGATTCTGATTGTGGCGACCGAAAGCAGCTTGAAGAGTATGAAGCACAGCATGGACCCAGCTAGAAACCAGAGGGCAAGCGTACGGTCGGGGCTGCTGATTATGGCCAGGCATGCCAGCAGTAAGCCGGTTACAAAGGTGGCTATTCTGACCCCGCGGCCAGGACGCATCTGTTCCAGTCCGGCATAACCGCGAAAAAGAGTAGCCGGTGACACCTGGCAGGCTTTGCCCAGTTCCTGTAACGAAAACAACATGGCGATCAACAGGCCATAAAGCATGGCCAGAGCCCAGATTTCCGGATAAATCCCCGGTGCCATGGGGAGTGGAAAACTGCTGCCATAAATCTGCACCAGCAACCAGGGAAGCATGGCTCCCAGGGCCAGCCCGGCCGCTGAACCAATACCACCCAGAAAAAGTACCTGAAGGAGATAGGTGGTGAAGATGGTCGTGCGGGTGGCTCCAAGGCATTTGAGGGTAGCAATATTGTGGATTTTAGCACCCAGATAACCGCGTACCGCCCCGGTGACACCCAGGCCGCCGACCAGCAGCGAGCACAGGCCCAGCAGGGTCAGGTTGGTTTCCATGCGGTCGAGGAAGTTGCGGACCCTGGGCGCCGCGTCACGCCAGGTTCTGATGCGCCAGCCAGCCTCGGGAAATTGTTTTTCCAGTTGTTTTTTTAACAGCAGCATCTGACTTTTATCGGTCAGTTTCAGGCGGTAGGCATACCTGAGCAGGCTGCCAGGTTGAATCAGTCCGGTGGCGGCCAAGTCCTGATCAGCGATCATCACTCTGGGGCCAAGGTTAAAGGCCCGGATGGTCCGGTCTGGTTCTGTTTCTATGACGGCTTTGATGGTGAAGAGGGTGTCACCTACCTGAATCTGATCACCGATCTGCGTGCCAAAGCGTTGCAGGAACGATTTTTCAACCACTGCCCCTTTGCCGCTCAGGATCTCTGTCAATCGCATTGGATTGCTGAGTTTGACCGCTCCATAGAGGGGGTAGAGATCATCGACACTTTTCAACTCGACAAGGCCGCGCGCTCCACTTTGGGGAATACGGGCCATGGTGCGCAGCTCCCGGACCAGGCTGACCTTGCCCTCCTGGTTAAGAAACGTCAATTGCTGTGCCGATAACGGTCGCTGGTTTAAGGTGATTTCGAGGTCGCCGCCGAGCAGGGCGCCGGCATCATCGAGCAAACCTTGACGTGCAGCAGCACTGAAGTGACCAATAGCGGAAATGGCAAAGATACCGAGGAAGATGCAGGTCAGAAAGACACCAAAGCCACGCAGACCATGACGCAGCTCCCGGCGCATCAGACGTAGGGATTGGCTGAGTACCGTTGCGGTGTTCATGAGGCTGCCCGCTTGTCCATATCTTCAAGACGCCCGTCGGCCATGCGCACCCGTCTCTGGCAGCGGTTGGCCAGACGATTATCGTGAGTAATCAGTACCAGGGTGGTCCCCTGCTCCTGTTGTAGCCTGAACAGTAACTCCATAACCATTTCCCCGGTTTCCTGGTCGAGGTTACCGGTTGGTTCGTCAGCCAGTATCAGGGTGGGGTTGGCAACAAAGGCGCGGGCCAGGGCGACGCGCTGCTGTTCCCCGCCGGATAACTGACCAGGGTAATGTCTGGCACGCTGTTCAAGTCCGGTGGCTTTAAGGGCAGCCAGGGCTCGTTCCTGAATATGGTGGCTTTGAGAAAATTCCAGCGGGAGAGCGACATTTTCCAGTGCGGTCATGGTTGGGATAAGATGGAACGACTGAAATACAATACCGATCTGCTGCCGGCGAAAGCGGGCCAGCTCATCTTCCGATAATCCGTTCAGCTGAGTTCCGGCAATGATAATTTCACCGCCACTGATCTTCTCCAACCCTGCCAAGGCCATGAGCAGGGTTGTTTTGCCGGCACCCGAGGGACCGACAATACTTATGGTTTCGCCACGCTCAATAACCAGGTCGATGCCACGCAGGATATTGACCCGACCGGCTCCTCCTTCTAGACTTAAGTGAAGATTTGCAATATTGATAAGGGATGACGCCATGAAAACTCCTCTTTGTTTGTTTCTTACCGTAAGTATAATGCTTGTAGGTGTGCAGATGGGATATGCAGACAAAAAAATAACCATATTAGCGTTTGGCGATAGCCTGACGGCTGGCTACGGATTGTCTGGAGAGGATGCATTTCCTGTTCAACTTGAAGCGGCATTGAAGGCACGTGGGCACCAGGTACAGATCATCAATGCCGGGGTTTCCGGAGATACCAGTGCCGGTGGTATTGCCCGCATAGATTGGAGCCTGGCAGATAAGCCGGATGTCGTTATTGTCGAACTGGGAGCCAATGATGCCTTGAGAGGTCTTGATCCCAAGGGCACAAAAAAGAATCTACAGGTGATTATTCAGAAGAGCCGTCAGGCCGGTGCCCGCGTGTTGCTGGTAGGTATGAAAGCGCCACCGAGTCTTGGCACCGAGTATGTCGAGCGCTTCGATCCCATTTATCCGGAGTTGGCTGCAGAGCTGTCAGTACCGCTTTATCCTTTCTTTCTGCAAGGGGTTGCTGGGCGCGCCGAGCTGAATCTGAACGACGGCATTCACCCTACCGCAGCCGGGGTCAAGATTATCGTTGAAAATATCCTGCCCTATGTAGAAAAGGCCCTGCCCCGTTAACCAGCCTGCAGCAGCTTGGGGCTCAGCTTCACTGTCGTTAAAAACGTCAGCAACTCTGCTGGCAATGGGCAACTGACTTCAACCTGGAGGCCGTCAAAGGGGTTGATAAAGGCCAGACGGTTGCAGTGCAGGAATAGCCGGGGTAGTTGTGCCGGACAAGGACCATGGTAACGCTGATCGCCATACAGAGGATGGCCAAGTTCGGCAAACTGACGTCGAATCTGGTGCTGGCGGCCTGTCTCCAGACGTACCTCCAATAAAGATGCAGTTTTATTTGTAGCAATTGCCTGGTATTTGCTGACCGCTTCCTTGATCTTTCCTTTGGCCGGGAGCTCGGAAATTATCCGTCCTTTCTGATCAACTTTTCCCGCTACTAAGGCTAGATAGCCTTTTGTGACTTCACCACTCATAAAAAGCTTGCCCAATTCAGAACAGCTTTTCTTTCCTTTGCCGAACAGGACCGGTCCAGAGGTTTCCAGATCGAGTCTCTGGATCGGACTGACCTGAAAATGTTCTTTTCGCGCACCATAATAGTCCGCTATTTGATCAGTCAAATTCCGTTTTTCATGCCCTTTGGATGCGTGCACAGCAAGCCCCGCAGGCTTGTTTACAATCACAATTTCGCGGCTTTCGAAAAGAATTTCGAGAGGCGGCACAGGCTCATGAGGGGTTTCCAACAGCTCGAGAATACGTTGACTTTCCGGTAATTGTATACAATCTCCAGGACCAACTAAGGTGCCTGCCTCAAGTGTGTCATGGTTTCTTTTGACGCGTCCTTTTTTTATGAGCTGATGCAGGTAGCCAAGGGGAGCTTCCGGGAGTGAGTTGTGCAGAAATTCTTCAATTGTTACGGGGGTGGCTTTTTCTGAAACAGTCAGTTTCGGCATGGTGAATCAGCTCCATAATTAAACGGTAAAAGGATCAAAATGAGACAAGCACTGAAAGCGTTTTAAACCAGTGGTCTATTCTGTAAAACGAAAAATTAGTTAACTTATTGATTTATCGATACTTTTTCTGGTTTTTTGGTTGCAAAAACGTAGCGTTCCTGTATACTTCAAAACAACAAAACATGTGAATAATAACTTCATATAGAACAAAGGAGCTCAGTTATGAAGTGCCCAGTATGTCACAGTCTCGATCAGAACGAAATGGATCTGCAATCGGATCAATTTAAAGAAGGCATTTTCGAATGCCATCATTGCGGAGCCGTCTGGGCTGTTAATCATGACCTGGTTGAAATGGTCAATGATCCCCAGGCAGAATCCTTCCTTGCTGCAACAACTGAATCAGTAGAGAGCGACGATTACTGCTTCGCAACTGCCTAATTCAGATTTTAATAGATATTTATATTAATGGCCGCTGGTTAATTCCTGTGGCCTTTTTCTTTTTGCGCCGCTGATTTCTGCCCCTGTTCTGATTATCTTTTTCACTGATCATTATCTTCAGCTCCACATTATCTGGCGATCACTACTGAGCCTAATAAAAAATATTAGTCATTTGACTAAGAATTGTCATACGTCTAAATTTTGATGAATATGACTCACAAAGATTTTTTTGGGGCTAACTACTCATGGCAGAATATCAAACCAGTGTCAAAACGCGAAATGCCCTGATCAGGGCGACCGGGGAGCTTGCTGCCGAGCGAGGTTTCAGCTCTGTCTCAATTCGGGCGATAGCGACCCGGGCGCGGCAGAATATTGGCAGTATCCATTACCATTTCGGGACCAAACAGAAACTGTTTGCGGCGGTTGTTGATGAGGTTGCAAAGCGTTGGCGGGACGGGCGTCTTGAGTCTGCCTTCTCTTCCCTGGATCTGAGCCGTCGTGAAGATCAGGCGTGTGCGCTGGCTGCGGTTATTCGGCGTCAGGCGGACCTGTTGTTTGACCAGACGGTTCCTGAATGGCATTGTCGGGTCATTTATCAGTTGATGCAGTCGCCCGATGTTCTGAATGAGACCTTTCGTGATGCGGTGGCCGAACCGGAGTTGCGCCAGATTGAAATGCTGATCAGAGCTATTGATCCCACGCTCAAGGATGCTGAGGTGCAGATTCATCTATACGTGCTGATTGCGCCCTTATTACTGCATGCCGATTATCGTAAGGCACTACTCAGAAAAATGGGGACGGAAACCTACGCTCAGGAATATATCGATAATCTGGTCAAGCTATGTATTGACCAGGCTTTGCGCCAATTCGGATTGGTTTAACTCAGCACGGATCTGATGGTTTCGGCAAATTCAGTCATATTCAAAGGCTTCAGACAATATGCATCAATACCCAGTTCTCTGGCCTGGTTTTCATTCACCTTATTGCTGTAATCGGTCAGCAGAATCGTCAGGAGATCGGCGCAGCTTGCTGTTCCTGTCTTTCTGTGCTCACATCTGAGAAGGGAAAAAACAGCTCGAAAGTCGTTCCTGTGCCTACGGAACTGTCGACCCGAATGAAGCCATTATGCTGCTTGACAATACCCTGAACTGTCGCCAGCCCCATGCCGGTGCCTTGACCAATGCCTTTGGTCGTGAAAAACGGGTCAAATATTTTTTCTATTGCCGCAGCGCTGATCCCGCAACCGGTGTCGGATACGGACAGCTTGACGAATTTTCCGCCAACAGCTTCATAGTCGGCGGGAAGATCTCTATGCTTCAATTCAGCCATGCTTAAGTGGATGGAAAGCGTTCCTTTTTCATCCATGGCGTGGACGGCATTATTACACAGGTTAAGCAATGCCTCCTGAATCTGGCTGGAGTCGGCAATAATCTCAACCCCCTTTATCAGGTCATTGCTGGCTTTCAGCTCGATCGTTGCCGGCAAGGTTGATTGAATCAGGTTCAGTGTTTCCTCGACAACAAGAGCTATATTGGTAGGTCCTCTTTGGGACGCATCCTGACGACTGTAGGTCAGAATCTGGGAAACCAGATCGCGTGAACGTAAAGCGGCTTTTGTTGCTGTGTCAATATAGTGGAGTAGTTTACCGGGGTTATCCAGTCGTCGCTTTGCCATTTCCAGACTACCAAGAATGGCGGCAAGAGCGTTGTTGAAGTTATGCGCTATTCCCCCTGCCATAAGGCCAACGGCCTCCATTTTATATTTCTGGCGCAGTTGGTTTTGCAGGTGAAGAAGTTCGCTCAAGTCATAGAAGATGGCCAATAACATTGTGCGGCCGGCATACTCTATCTGTTTTGCCCTGATTTCAACATCAATAAGCTTGCCCGAAGAGGTGATGCATTGCTGAACAATGGGGACGCTATTCGGGTGGGTCTTGCGGTTGATAAAGTTATAGGTTTTTACATCCGGAGAGCGCTGATTTTCCGGATGTAAAATTGACTGATGCTTGCCAAGAATTTCCTCCCTGCTGCGTTCGACCATATTGGCAAGGGCCTGGTTGCACTCAATAATTATTCCCGTCTCGGTATCGGCAAGGGCAATGCCGGTGTTGGCTTCAGTGACCAGAATCTTGTACTTTTCTTCTGTTAGTTTGCGTTCGGTGATGTCACGGGTAATAGTCAGGATGATCTGTTCGCCTTCAAGTTCGATGCGTCTGGCAGATATGAGACCGTGGGTAACTTTTGAATCTTTAGTTAAAAACTCAGCTTCAAGGTTCTCAACGTAACCGTCTTTGGCCAATAGCCTTATCAGTCTGTCCCTGTCACCGGAGTGTTTCCAGATATTCAGTTCCAAGGAGGATTTTCCGATAACTTCTTCTTTCAGATAACCGGTCAGGGCCAGGAAGCCTTCGTTGACATCGACATAGGTACCGTCGAGGCGGGTCAGGTTTATGGCATCCGGGCTGGTCTGAAACGCGATTCTGAATTTGCTTTCACTTTCCTTTAGCAGTTTTTCAGCTGTAAGACGTGCTGTCATGTCGCGGCAGATGCAAAAAATCAGTTTCTGTCCTTTGTAGATAATGGCACTGTTTGAGAGCTCGATATCCTTTATCTGGCCATCTTTGCAGTGAAATTGGGTTGTCAGCTGGTGGCCGCTTTTGTTAATACCAGTCGCCAGGGAGAGAATGTCTGCTTTATTAAACTGGCCGTCCCAGTCCCATATATGTAATTCTGAGACCTCCGCGAGTGGGTAGCCAATGAGCTCTGCGAAACATTGGTTCGCCTCAACAACTTTACAGTGTTCATCGATCAGAACTATGCCATCGTTTGAACTTTCGATGAGTAGGCGGCGGCTGGCGATTTCATCTTGCAGGCGTTCTTCGGTCTGTTTGCGGATGGTAATTTCAGCTTTCAGCCGCTTATTCCAGCTCAGAAAAAAGCCAGCAAATAGAAGGGCAACAAAAGCGGCACTCAAACCCCATTCAATGATATCCTGAGTCTGGATGCCATGGTCAAAACGAATGGCGATCCATTTCTGAATAATTTCATTATGTTTTTCTCTGGGGATGGCATCCAGCGCTTTATTGAAAATAGTGACCAGCTCAGGCCAGTCTTTTCTGACTGCAATTGACAGCGCGTAGTCGTCAAATGACGTTGGCGCGGCAATTTTCAGATTGGCCAGGCCATAATGTTCGATCAGGTAAGAGGCTGTCGCCAGATTCTCAATGTAGGCATCTGCTTTGCCCATGGAGACAGCTTTCATTGCCTCGGTGGGCGAAGCAACATTGGACGGGGTAAAGTTAATGCCTGCCCCTTCAAGCAAGGAAAACCCCATGCTTTTATTGACAAAAACCACCCTTTGATTATGCAGGCCCTGAAGGTTGCTTATGAACGGGGCGTCTTTTTGGTTGACGATGATAAGCGGAAACGACAGATAGGGCTGCGTATAGTTTAGGTAGCCATCCCGTTCAGGGCTGATGCCGGCACAACTGAGGACGTCAATCTGTTGGTTTTGGATTTTTTGCAGGATTTGAGGCCAGGGCTGAGGTGCGGCAATTTCGATGTGAAGGCCGATCATTTGGGCGATCAAAAAAATATAATCGGTCGCAATCCCCTGAAAAACGCCATCTTTCGAGTAATATTGAAAGGGTGGGAAGGCTTGGGGTCCGCTAAGGCGTATGGTTTGATGCTTATTTAGCCATTCCTGCTCTGCTTCGGTAAGGGAGAAGGACGCGGCCTCCGTAGTATTTGCAAAACAGAACATCAGGCTCAGCATGACAATAAAGGAGAATAACTTTTGAGAGGGTTTCACCTGTGTTGCATCAAAGGCGCTAGGAGCACATAGCTTCATCAGGACCTCTTTGAGTGGAGAGGAAAGTCATTTCAATTATCGCATACGGAGTCGTTTGTTTAAGCGAACCGGGCTGAGGAGTTATGCAGTAGTGTCGCCATCATAGCGATTATGTCAATAAAAAAGTCATGGGTGATCTGGTAAATTAATACAGATTTGCCGCAAACAATGGACTTTGAGCTTGCTGGGATGTGTCATTTTGTTCTGGTATTTTGTTTTTGCGGGAAAGGAGTGAGATTCATGAGACTGTTTATTGCCATTCCCCTTACGAGCGAGGTTAGAACTGAATTGATGGCGGTCGTGGGTGACCTGTGCCGCGTTATCCCCATGGCCAAATGGGTCAAGGCGGAAAACCTGCACCTGACCCTGAAGTTTCTCGGGGCTGTTAGCCAGGAACAGGTTCCCGAAATTATTAAGGCGTTGAACGAAGTTGGTCGCCAGGAGCATGCTTTTGATTGTTTTCTGACCCGCTTTGGAACATTCCCTGCGCACGGTCAGCCACGGGTTCTCTATGTGGCAACCGATCAGCAACTGCGTCTGTCCGCTCTGGTCCGAACTCTTGAAGGGAAGCTCGCGCCTCTTGGCTTTGCTTCCGGGGGGCGGTTTATGTCCCACATCACCCTGGCACGCTTTCACAAAGGAAATCCGCTAGATCTTAAGCCTCTCCTGGCAAGCCCGATCAACTTTCATGCCCCTTTTGCCATTAACGGTATCAGTTTTATTGACAGTCAACTAGGCCCGCAAGGAGCTTTCTATACAGAGTTGCATCGGGCAGCGTTCCTGACTTAGCCATTTCGTCAAGGTGCCGCAAGCTGCTCTGCAGCCAGACGCCCAAGTGTAACGATGGCCGCTTCAACGCAAGAATCCCAGCAGGCGGCATTCAGACGAATGCAGTTGCTGAATTTGCCTTCCAGAGAAAACAGGTGCCCTGGCGCAATACTGATTCCACACCTGCGCACTTCTTCATAGAGGCGTAATGCATCAACCTGTTCTGGCATTTCAACCCATAGCAGGAAACCTCCCTGCGGGCGTGAGACCCGTGTTCCTGCTGGAAAATGCCGGCCTATGGCCGCGGCCATCAGCGGCACCACGCGGGCATAATGTCGACATAAGTTACGCAGGTGATGATCATAGCCGCCAGTCGCCAGGAATTCGCCAATTGCCAGCTGGGTCGGGGTGGCGGTGGCGACACCGGAAATCATTTTGCCATGCTCGATGCGTTCCTGATAACGACCGGCGGCGATCCAGCCGACACGGTAGCCGGGAGCAAGGGTTTTGCTGAACGAGGAGCAGAGCAGCACATTGCCCTCTTTATCAAACGATTTGGCAACGGAGGGGCGCTTACCGTTCAGGGGCAGGTCACCGTAAATATCATCCTCAATCAGGGGCACGCCATGGTTGGCGAGGAGCCGTACCAGTTTATGCTTGTCTTCGTCGGCCATCAGGCTGCCGAGCGGGTTATTAAAGTTCGGGATCGACAGGCACGCCTTGACCTCGCCCTGATTTTTCATCAGTGCATAATCAAGAGCTTCAAGGCTGATACCTCCGCGTGGGGAAGCGGGGATTTCAAGTGCTTTGAGACCCAGCTCGGCAATCAACTGTATAAAATTAAAATAAAAGGGGGTTTCGATAGCAACGGTGTCTCCTGCTTTGCACAGGGCCCGCAGTGCCAGACTGACAGCTTCAACACAGCCCGAGGTGATGACGATTTCATCCGGAGCCAGGGCACAGCTGCATTGCAAGGTTCGCTGGGCAATCTGCTGGCGCAACCGCAGGTTCCCGGGCGGTATCTCGTAAGAGACCGCTTGGCGGGGGTGCAGGCGAACTTCGCGAGCCAGCATCCGGTTCAGTTTGGAGGTGGGCAATAGTTCGGCATTGGGGGTGGCGATACCAAGCTGTAAAAGATTGGGATCAAGCAGATCACGCATGACCATACCGTAAACATTGTTGATGGTCACAGTTGCCGGTCGTTTAAGCGACGGCCGGTCGACGACCGGTTCGCTAGGGAGTTTCAGCTGGCGAGAGCGTACGTAATAACCGGATTGAGGGCGTGCTTCCAGCAGCTGCCGATTTTCAAGCTGGCTGTAGGCTTCTTTAACCGTATTGATACTGACCTGCAGCTGTTTGCTTAAGGAGCGTATGGATGGAACGCGTTCACCCGGGCGCAAGGTTCCCTGTTCAATCAGGTAGCAGATGCGGCTGGCGACCTGTTCGTAGAGAGGGTTTTGGTTATTGGTCTGGATGGCGGGCGCTTCTAGCATAATGTCCCCTTTGGCATGTGTTTTTCTGTATCTGTTGTAGCAGGAGAGTTGAACCTGGAACAGATACAGTTGAGATCTTCCTTGATGGGTACAGTTTTGGGAATGGATAACTGTGATGGTTACAATAGTTCGAGACTGTATCTGGCGCAACTAGAAAAAATGTCTTCTAATGACAGCAACGCATTTGTTTGAAAGGAGGTCTTATGCAGCTGTTATTGGAAAAAGAGGAAGTGCTTGAAGTTGGTAAGCATCAGCGAGATGCACAGATTGTCTGTCATGCCGGCCGGTGCTGGGTGACCATCAGTGGCGACAGTCGTGATTATGTGCTGCATAGTGGCAATACAATGATGGTTTCCGGCTCGGGCAGCGTGTGTATCGCTGCTCTGGGGGATGCCAGGGTTCAGGTTATCACTGAGAGCAGATTGCCGTCCTGGCTGGAAAAATTGACCAGTGGCCGTTTCTGGGGGCTAAAAAAACGGGCTCTTCTGCAGTGACAGAGGAGCCCGATAAGGGGTTTTCATCCGGAAACAGTTTGTTTCCGTTATGAAAACTATTCAGTTGCTATTTGATATCGCGCAGGTATTTGTAGTAGTCCGCATCTGTTGAAATGACTAACTTGCCATTTTTGCTGATGGTTTTTTTGTAGGATTCAAGAGTTCTCAGAAAATTGTAGAACTCCTTGTCCTGATTGTAGGCTTCAGCATAGATACCAGCGGCCTGGGCATCAGCATCGCCGCGAATTTCCAGAGCCCTGCGGTAAGCGTCGGAGCTGATCTCTTTCAGCTCCCGCTCCATTTTACCAAGGATTTCAGCTTTCTCGCCTTCACCTTCAGAGCGATATTGTGCCGCAACTTTCTTCCGTTCATTGATCATCCGTTCATAGACACGGGTACGAACTTGCTCAACATAGTTAATGCGTTTGATTTGAACATCAAGCAGTTCGATTCCGTATTCGGGGGTGCTGGCACTTGCTTTGGCTAAAATATTCTGCAGAATCTGTTCGCGGCCAAGCATGTCCTCTGCTTTGACCTGCTGCCCTTCGACTTCAAATTTCTCATCCCCGGGTGCTTCATAGTCATTGCCACGCACCAGCTCCACCAGTAAATGTCCGGAAACCGCATCCCTGACGACAGAATCGATAATATCATCAAGACGGCTTTGGGCGCCGCGCTCGGTCGCTACGGTTTTCAGGAACTGCAGCGGGTCGGCGATACGCCAGCGCGCTGTTGTATCAATCCAGATAAAGCGCTTGTCCTTGGTCGGAATCTGGTTCGGGTCGCCATCCCATTTCAGGATCCGGCTTTCAAAACGCCTGACATCCTGCATGAAGGGGATCTTGAAATGGATGCCGGGTGCAATGATATCGCTGACCGGTTTACCAAACTGGGTGATAATGGCTTGCTCCGATTCGTTGACAACGTATAAACCGCCCTGGGCCAGAAGCATCACAATGACGACGATAATAACAATAAATCCGTTTTTCATTGTGCACCTCCTGCCAGGCTATTGCGCAGTGGTAACAGAGGGAGTACACCACTGTTGGTCTTATCCATAATAAATGTCTCATCCAGTTTTGGCAGGACTTGCTCCATGGTTTCAATATAGATGCGGCGTCTGGTCACTTCAGGCGCCTTCTTGTACTCGGTCAGCAGCGCAAGGAAGCGATTGGTCTCACCACGAGCCTTGTTGATGCGCTCAACCTTGTATCCTTCTGCTTCCTCAACGGTACTTTTCGCCTGACCGCGGGCTTTCGGGACTTCGCGGTTGAACTGTTCGCGAGCCTGGAAGATAAGGCTTTCTTTTTGCTGTTCAGCCTCGTTGACCTCGTTGAAGGCATCCTTGACCGGATCGGGTGGGTTGACGTCCTGAAACTTGACCGTAACAATACGCACGCCAATGTCATACTGGTTAAGGGTGCTCTGCAGATCACTTTCAATCGTGCTGGCCAGAGCCGCACGCTCGGTAGTCAAAACCTGGCTGACATTGGCGTTACCAATCGCTTTACGGACCATGGCTTCGGAAATGTCACGAATGGTCCCGATCGGTTCCTTGATTTTAAACACATACTTGAACGGATCAGAAATCTGAAACTGGACAATCCACTCAACGTCACTGACGTTGAGGTCGCCGGTCAGTGTCAAAGATTCTTCCTCGAGCCCTTTTTTGCTGAACGAGGAACGCACCCCGGGATTGACCGTACGGTAGCCGAATTCTTCCTTGAGAACACGGCCGGTCGGAACCAGGAACACCTGGTCAATACCGAATGGCAATTTGACGTGCAGACCGGGCTCGGCGAAGCCTGAAAATTTGCCAAAGCGCAACACGACGCCAGTTTCTTCGGTATCCACCTTGTACATGCCTGTATAAACGCTGATTAAAACAGCCAGAACAATGATGATGGCGAGAAGGGGTAAAAATGCTTTTTGCGGCTTGTTGAACTTGTTTTTTATCTGGTTGGTGATGTCGATCACCTTTTTTTCCAGATCGTCCCCGTTAGGGCCTTGTCCCCAATCCTGCATGACTCTCCTTAATCCTTTGGTTGTGGGTTAATGAGTGGCGGTCGTGAAAACCCGCACGCGCTTAATACACTGAACTTCTATTTATAGCAGATTTTCTTCCGTTACGGCAGCGTTTCACTAAGAATAATGAACCGTCTGATCTGGAGCTTTTGCTGACAGAGGCGTATACTCAAGGTCAAACCTTCATCTGGGAGACTTGAAACTTATGAACGTTATTGTGGATTTGTGTGTGGTGCCGATGGGTGTCGGCGTGTCTGTTTCCAAATATGTTGCCATGTGTCAGCAAGTCCTGGAAGCTGCCGGTCTGCAGACCAGCCTGCATGCTTACGGAACCAACATTGAAGGGCCCTATGATGACGTCTTTGCGGCAATCAAGCGTTGCCACGAAGTGATTCACGAAGCGGGTGCCCCGCGGATCACAACCACCATAAAAATGGGAACCAGAGTTGATCGTGAACAGTCCATGGCGGATAAAATTCAGAGTGTTAACGACAAGCTGGGAAGGTAATTATCGTCCGGCACCTGTGTTGGGCGATTATCCACTAACTCTGGTTTGCTACGATTGTCACAGTTATCTGGTTTTTCCCATTATCTTTGCTTTGGTAGCAGGCCAGATCGGCAGCATGTAATAATTGTGAATATTTGACAGTATGATTGTGATGAAAGGCTATGCCAATACTTGCGCTAAGCTCTGTAAAGCTAGCTTGTTTGGGAAAGGTGATGCTCTTAATGCCTTCCAGAACCCGGTTCGCTATTTTTTCAACTTTGGTAACATCATCAACGAACAGGAACGCGACAAACTCATCCCCACCTATACGGGCGATAGCATCATCGGGCCTGAAAGATCCCTTTATGACATCGGCCACCTGTTTCAAGGCAAGGTCTCCTGCTCGATGACCGAACGAGTCGTTTATCGGTTTAAAATTATCCAGATCAATAAATACAAAGGCAACACCGTGATGGTTTAAGGGGGCAGTAAATTTAAACCGATCTTCAAATTCAGAGCGGTTCAGCAAGTCCACCAGCGAGTCATGGGTCGCCCGGTAGTGCATGGTGTGAGTCAGTTTGAAATTTTCCAGCAGTGTTCTGTTGTTATTATGCCCCGTTTTAGCCATGACCAGGACATACAGTGTAATCATCATGGAAAGACCAATGTCAGTGGGACTGCCGGACATGATCAATTTTGAAATGACAAGCAGACACGAAGACAGCATGAAGAGTTGAAAGGTCAGTAAGTCAACCGCGTGGGTTCCTGATGATGCGGCAGACAAGCCAACAATTGAAAAATAAATCAAAAGTTGATATTCAGCTGAAAAATCCTCATAAAACAGCCACATGGCTATGCCATTCAGAATTCCAGAGGAGAGGCTCAAGAAACGATAGCTATTAAGCCAGAATTGGGGGGGTAAGTTGTCTTTGTGGTGGTTGAATCCATACCACAATGCCAGCCTGATGGCAGTAATCAGGACACCTGAAAGAGACCAGTATAAGGCTGATAACGAAGGGATTTGAGCCCAGATGAACCATGCCAGAATTAAAAAAACGGCAAAACTGCCAGAGATAGAAAACAGGGCATTGGCATACAGGGAGACCAGTATCTTCTCAGTGACCCACTGTTTATAGTCCGTGTTGTAAGCTGAATTAAAATATTTTTGATATGGAATACTGCTCATATTTTATTTGTCAGGACTATGGTGATTTTTATATTAATTAGTGGAGGTTCATCGATCAATTGTAGCAAAATGCGGCCCTTAAAAAAAGTACTTCCCTGAAGAGCGTTATAAAAGCAGGACCGATACGGTAACCATTTACGATTCACAAAAATATGTGCAGTGGGATGTCCCTGAATTGAAAGCGCCAAATGGACAGAACTTTGGTAATCAGTATTTTTTCAGATTGGCAAGTTCTCCCTTTAATTTAAGATAACTGGCCAGCCGTTGCTCTGTCAGTGTACCTGCGTCAATGGCACCTTTAACGGCGCATCCAGGTTCCGACAGGTGGCCACAATTGCTGAACTTGCATTGGCAGGCAAGCTCTTCAATGTCGGTAAATGACTCAGTCAGATCTTCTTCTTCTCCCCACAGGTGCAATTCGCGCATGCCGGGATTATCCATCAGGATCCCCCCTTCCTGCAGCAGGAACAGCTCGCGGTGGGTGGTGGTGTGACGCCCTTTGCCGTCAGCGCTACTGACCTCTGCGGTCTTTTGCTTTTCGCGACCGATCAGAGCATTGACAATCGTTGACTTGCCGACTCCCGAAGACCCCAATAACGCGATGGTCTGACCAGGCTGCAGATAACTTTTCAGGGTGGTAATTTCATCGCTGTTGCGGGCCATACACAAGTGTACCGGGCTGTCTCCGGCGATTTCTACAACCTGTTTACGGCAGTATTCCGGTTCCGAGCATAAATCTTTTTTATTCAGCAGGATAACTGCGTCAGAACCACTGCTGCCGACCAGGGTCAGGTAGCGTTCAATGCGGCGCAGGTTAAAATCCTGATCCAGACCGCTGACAATAAATATCAGGTCGATATTGGCGGCGATAACCTGCTGCTCTGTCCTTTCCTTGCCTTTTGCTTTACGACGTCCGGGCAGATTACGGGAAAAAAAATTGTGGCGTTCCAACAGAGCATGGATCAGGCCCCGCTCTCCCGGTTGTGGTTCGATGACCACCCAGTCACCGACCACCGGTAAGTCAACACGACCCGTCGCTTTATGGCGAATCTTGCCGGCAAAACGGACTGTCAGTTCGCCTTGCTCAGACCACACTTTGAAATAGTTTTTTTCCCCGCGAATCACCCGGGCAGGGAGAAATTTGCTATTTTCCCAGGGTTTGAACTGCTTGGCGAAAAAGGTATTCCAGCCCCAGTCTGCTAAGGTCATGCGGTTTCCTTGTGTCGTTGGTTGATGGGCAGGTTAAAAAGCGCCAGGCCGGAGCAGATCATCATGCTGCCGACCAGGTGAAAAGTCTGAAAGCGTTCATCGAGTAAGACGATGGCCAGCAGTGCGGCAAACAGAGGGATCAGGTTGATGTAGAGTCCGGCTCGATTGGCGCCCAGCTCACGGACACCACGATTCCAGAACAGATAGGCCAGAATCGAGGGGAATATACCCAGGTAGAGAAAGCTGGCAATAACCGGAGTTGTCAGCTGCAATGCCGCGCTGGTGGAGTGCTCCCATAAATATAGGGGGAGCAGAATAATGGCTCCAATGCTGAAAGTGCAGAACAGGAAGCTGAAGGGATGAATTTTCGGAGCACGGCGCAGGAATACTGAGTAAAAAGCATAAAAAATGACAGCCAGCAGCATCAGCAGATCTCCACGCACAAAGTCGAGCTGTACCAGCCGGTTGATATCTCCCTGAATGATGATATAAGCGGTTCCGCAGACACACAGGATAACCGCTGAGATTTGCCTGCAAGAGACCTTTTCGCCAAAAGCAAAAAAACTGATCAGCAAAATGATCGCAGGCATAATCGCCTGCATCAGTGTCATGTTGAGCACGGTTGTGGTATGGGCGGCGGTATAAAGCAGGGTGTTGAAGGATGCGATACCAAGCAATCCAAGGATGACAATGGTCCACCAGTGCTGTTTTATCTGCTGCTTATCGTGCTTAAGGTGACGCCAGGACACTGGTAGTAGAATGGCCAGGGCGATGAGCCAGCGGAAGAATGACAGCGTGAGCGGTGGCACCAGATTAGCTATCCCCCTGGCCAGAACCGAATTTCCGGCCCAGAACAAAGGGGGCAATATCATTAAAAAATAGACGATAACGGGCTGCCTTCGGGGCATCGCACTTCTCCCATCTTTTCACGCGGGGCAAAAACGGGAGAGTAGCACAGGTACGGCTGTTTCTACCCGTAAAATCCGTTCACCGAGAGAGAGTTGCATGAACTGAAGCTCTTGTAGTTTGTTGATTTCGTAATCAATGAAGCCCCCTTCCGGACCGATGGCCAGAACACTTGGTGTTGTAATGCGGGCCGGAAAAACGGTGGATCCTCCGGGATGAGCGACCAGCCTGGTCTTGCCGCTGCAAATGGCAGGGAGTTCATCCTCGATAAAGGGTTTAAAGCGTGGACGTAAATGGACCTTGGGCATTATGGTATCGCGAGCCTGTTCGAGTCCTAACCGTAGGTGTTCCTGCAGTTTGACCTGGGTCAGCAGTGGGCTGTGCCAGTAACTTTTATCAACCCGATAACTGTTGATCAGGTAAATGTCCTTAACTCCGAGGGAGGTTACCGCCTGAAGCACGCGTTTGAGCATTTTGGGCCGCGGGAGGGCCAGCAGCAGCGTTACCGGCAGGGGCTGTGGAGCAGGTTGGTTGAGGCAGATGTTTAGCTCAACGCAATCGCTGCCGAGCCTGGTAACGGTACCGAGGCCCATGGCGCCATTAAGGAGTCCGATCCTGAGCTCGTCGCCGGGGCTGGCACGATGGACGCTGCGGATGTGTTCAAAGCGTCGATCGTTGAGAAGCACCTGGTCCTTGGCCATAAAGTCTTCGCTGTCAATCAGAATCAGGTTCATAACAGAATACGTCCAATGATGACAAAACAGATCAAGCCAGAAAGGATATTGAGGGGTTGGGCCTGAAAGGTCCGTGGCTTTGGATTAAGTTGTTCAGTGAAGGCGTTGCTGCTACTCAATTGAATTCCTTTGGCTAAAAAGGATAGATTATAGCGTGGCGCAAGATTTATGTAAATTGATGCGGCAGAAGAAGTCACCGGTTTTCCACTGTAGCTGTTGTTCCGGCGGAAAACCCCTGCGCTTCGGTCGGCAGGGAGAGTAATGTGGTTAAATGTGAACGCTGGTGGGGGGGGGAGATGAAAAATTTTTTGGTAGTTTTCGGACTGGCGCTGTGTTTTTGGGGAGGTTTTATGGCACCTGCATCAGCTGCTGCAAGTGAGTTGGATGAGCGCGTCCTGCCGCTGTTGGAACGCCATACAGGACAGACCGGTGCGTATGTTCTTGAAAAGGGGGAAGAGGCGTTGTTGGCCAGGGCCTGGCTGGCTGACCACGCAACAAGAAGTATCAATGTCCAGTACTTTATCTGGAGCTCAGATAACATTGGTACTCTGGCGGCAGAGAATTTATTACGGGCGGCAGAGCGGGGAGTTTCGGTTCGGGTGTTGGTCGATGATCTGATGATTGATGCCCCAGACCAGTTTCTTCTGGCGCTTGCTGGTCATCCGCATGTTGCCATCAAGATTTATAATCCACAGCACAAGGTTGGCGTATCGACTCCGCAGCGGGTAAGGAATATTTTTACTGATTTCAGAGGCAGTAACCAACGAATGCATGACAAGACATTTGTTGTCGATGATCTGGTGGCGATTGCTGGCGGCCGCAATATGGCCGCAGAATATTTCGATTATAGTCAGGCTTACAATTTTCGGGATCGCGATATTTTGCTGATTGGACCAGCAGCAGCGGACATCAATGTCAGCTTTGAACGGTTCTGGAACAGCGAACAGGCTCAACCGGTTACCGATCTTCTTGCTGATACCGAACCTCCCGCTGTGGATACGGTCAGGAAGATCTATGCTGATTTGCACCGTTATGCCGAAAATGAGGAAAATTTTGCCCCGGAAGTCAGGAGCGCTCTTGGTGACCTTGCCGGGCAATTCTCTTATCTGGTTGAGCACCTGGTCTGGAGCGATGTTTCTTTTATCAGTGACCGGCCCGGAAAAAATTCCGGTGCTGAGGGGCTGGGTGGCGGTGGACTGACCACCAGTGCCCTGGCGGATGCTTTAGCCCTGGCTCGGAAGCAGGTCACCATTCAATCTCCTTATCTGGTGATGCCGAAAGGTGGTTTGGAACTTTTTTCGGCTTTGATCAAGCGTGGAGTAAGGGTCCGGATCAGCACGAATTCATTGTCGTCGACAGATAACCTGCAGGCTTTCAGTGGCTACCATAAACAGCGTAAAGAGTTGCTGGCTGCCGGAATCGATATCTACGAGTTCAAGCCTGCTCCGGCCATTCAAAAATCACTGATCGATCGCTATGCCATGCTGGAGAAGCAGACGCCAATTTTTGCTATCCACGCCAAAACATTGGTCATCGATAGTGAAAAACTGTTTATTGGCACCTTTAACCTCGATCCTCGTTCGGCTAATTTGAACACTGAGGTGGGTGTTATTGTTCCCAGTAAGCAACTGGCGACCCAGGTTGAGCAGGCGATAGAGATTGATATGCGTCCGGAAAACAGTTGGTCGAGCCGGGCGGAGAATCCCAATCGCCATGCGTCTCTGGGAAAAAGAATAAGACTGCTGTTTTGGCAACTCTTTCCTCTGGAAAAGATCTTGTAGCCTTTTATGTACTATGTCCTGACAATTTATGTACATTGCGTTTGGCACTGTTTTTTGAGGGAATGGTTCAGATGTAGGTAAATGTTAAAAAAATCAGGGAGATAAGATCAGCGTTTTAGTTGGCATAGCTGCTGCTTTTTGGGGTGATCAATAAAAAAATATTAGGAGGAAGAAATGATCATCACGTTTGCTACGCCAACTATTGGTCAACGAAACATAACAACCCACCCCGTTAAGTCGCTGCCGGAGACAAAAACATGGCTGTTCCGTTGGCAGGCGACTCTACAAGGGGCTTGTTTGAACGCTGGAGGGGATCATGATTAATCGTTTATCACTGTCACAATCATTTACCTGGTTGAATGTTACTCAGTTTTTCGGAGCTTTGAATGATAATCTGCTCAAGCTGCTGATTATCTTTTTCCTTATTGCTCTGAAAGGTGCTGATCACGCGACGGCTGTCGCGGCGACAACCGGTGCACTGTTTGTCGTACCATTTTTGCTGTTTTCCCCTGTTGCCGGGGCCCTGGCCGATAATTTAAGTAAGCAGAAGATCATTGTGGCGACCAAGATTCTCGAGGTTGTTATCGGTCTTTTGGGCATCACCGCATTTGCCCTTAGCAGTGAGCTTGGCTTGTATGCGGTCATGTTCCTGATGGCAACGCAGAGTGCTCTGTTCGGGCCGTCGAAGTATGGCATTGTGCCGGAACTGGTGCACCGTGACCAGTTATCCAAAGCGAACAGCCTGCTGGAGTCATTTACCTATATTGCGATTATCCTGGGCACTGCGCTGGCTCCGCTATTGGTTCAGGTCAGCGCCAATAATTATCGTCTGGCGGCCCAGTCCTGTATCCTTTTTTCACTTTTGGGACTTGCTGCCAGCTGGAAGATAGAGAAAACCCGGCCTGCAGGGACACAACGCTCTCTGAGTGTCAACATTGTGGCTGAGGTCAAGTCTTCATTGGCGGAGCTGCATGGTGATAAATACCTGCTCGCCGCCATCCTCGGCTCTGCTTATTTTCTGTTTCTTGGTGCTTTTGCCCAGATCAACCTGATTCCATTCGGGATGCAGGTTCATCAGTTGACCCAAGAGCATGCTGGCTATCTGTTTTTGCTGTCCGCATTGGGCATAGGGATCGGCTCTTTTCTGTCTGGAAGGTTGTCCGGCCGCAATGTCGAGTTTGGGGTTGTGCCGTTGGGGGCTCTGGGATTAGCCATTTGCTCTACTGGTTTATTCCTGGTGCCGCCTAACCTGATTGTGCATAGCATTTTGATTCTGTTGTTCGGTATCAGTGCCGGTCTGTTCCTGGTCCCGTTGCATGCTTTCGTGCAATGGCGCGCTCCACGTGAAAAGCTGGGGCGTATTCTGGCTGCTGGAAGTTTTCTGAGCTGGTGTGGGGTGTTGCTGGCCTCAGCTTTATCGGCCTTTTTGGATGGCGTGCTTGGCATGACGGCCGCCCAGTCTTTTTTGCTTCTTGGTCTGTTAACCTTTGTTCTGACTTTTGTATCGCTATGGATTTTGCCTGATTTTCTACTGCGTTTTGTCGCCCTGCTGACCATGCGTCTGGTGTATCGATTCCGTGTTGTCGGAGCCGAACACGTCCCCAGTGAAGGGCCTGCGTTGCTGGTTCCTAACCACGCTTCCTGGATCGATGCTCTGCTGTTGCTGGCGACCCAGCAGCGGCGCATTCGTTTTATCATGCATCAGGATATTTATCAGAATCGTCTGCTGCGTCCGTTGTTCCGTTTGATGGGTGTTATTCCCGTGGCTCCCGGTGGTAGCAAACGACAGATGGTTGAGTTTATCAAGGCCTCACGCCAGGCTTTGGACGCTGGCTATCTGGTGTGCATCTTTGCCGAGGGGATGATCACCCGCAACGGTATGCTGCATCAGTTCCAGGGTGGTTTTGAGGCGATTCTTAAAGGGAGTGATCATCCGGTCATTCCGGTTTTTCTTGGTGGCGCCTGGGGAACCATCTTCAGCTACGCGCATGGCAAGCCGTTCAGTAAATTACCGACCAGTTTCCCCTATGAGATTGGCGTCCATTTCGGTTCCCCCTTGCCCAGCACCTGTAAGTCGGCTGATGTTCAGCAGGCGGTGGCGGAACTGAACAATGATTATTTTGATGTCCAGCTGGAGCGTCGTACCTCGCTTATTGATATGTTTATTACCACCGCGCGCAATAACTGGACGCGGCGGGCGCTTAGCGACAGTAGCGGTAAAAACTTAAGTTACGGGCAAACCCTGTGTGCTGCACTGGCGCTGCGTGATCGGTTGGCGGGCGCTTTGGAGGGGGAGGAGAATATCGGCTTGTTGCTGCCGTCGTCAGTGGGGGGTGCGCTGGCCAATCTGGCGCTTCCGTTACTGGGCAAGGTGCCGATCAATATCAACTATACCGCTTCCCCTGAAGCAGTGGAATCTGCTCTGGAACAGTGCCAGATTAAGACACTGGTGACCAGTCGCAAGTTTGCTGAACGTTTCCCACAGTTGCCGCTGCCTCAGAACGTTTTATATTTGGAGGACCTGCTGCGGCCATTGGGTAAGAACGCGCGGATGCAGCTCTTTTTACGGGCGCGCTTTATGCCTGCGGCTATGCTGTTGTCAGGGCCACGTAAACAGGGTGCTGCGCTGGCGACCATCATTTTTTCCTCCGGCAGTACCGGCGAGCCGAAAGGGGTACAGCTCAGTCAGCATAATATCATCTCCAACCTGGAGGCGATTCGTAGCGTTGCCGCTATTGGACCGGATGACAATGTTTGCAGTGCCCTGCCTTTTTTTCATGCCCTTGGCTACACGGCGACCTTGTGGTTACCTTTGTTGAGCGGTTTTTCAGCCTGTTATCATGTTAACCCCATGGAGGCCGCTGCCATTACCAAGTTGGTGCGGCAGCATAAATCGACATTGTTACTGACCACGCCGACCTTTCTGTCGACCTATATGCGTAAGGCCAAGCCTGAAGATTTTGCTTCCTTGCGATTGGTAGTGACGGGAGCAGAAAAGCTCAAAGATCAGCTTGCTGATAACTTTAATGACAAGTATGGCATTCGCCCTCTTGAAGGTTACGGTGCTACCGAGCTGGCCCCCCTGATTACCTTGAGTCTGCCGAATGTCAATCGCAATGGTGTTAAGCAGGCCGGTCATAAGCGGGGCAGTGTCGGGCGTCCGATCCCGGGAGTTGTGGTCCGGGTTGTTGATCCTGAGACCGATGAGCCGGTGCCCCAGGGAACTGCTGGTCTCATCCTGGTCAAGGGGCCGAACCTGATGACCGGTTATCTCAACCGTCCGGATAAGACCGCTGAGGCGATCCGTAATGGCTGGTATGTTACCGGTGATATCGGTCATGTTGATGCTGATGGGTTTCTGCATATCACCGATCGCCTGGCACGTTTCAGCAAGGTTGGCGGAGAGATGGTTCCCCATATCAAGGTGGAAGAACTCTTTTACCGTGAGCTGGGTTTGGTCACAAACAGCCTGGCTGTCACGTCCCTGCCTGACGATAAAAAGGGGGAACGGCTGGTGGTGCTTTATACCGCCGAAGCCGGTGAGCTGGAGGTGTTACAGCGAGTCAGTCGTGAGGCCGATGTGCCGAACCTGTGGCGGCCGCAGCAGGACAGCTTTGTCCGTGTCGACGCGTTGCCGTTACTGGGTACTGGCAAGCTTGACCTGCAGGGATTGCGGCGTCTGGCTGAAGCTTCTGCCTGATTATTGCTCCTGAATATACTTTTTCACCGTGCGCCGATCGAGGTTAGAGCGGCGCGCGACTTCTTCATAGGTTCCGAATTTGCGATACAGTTCCTGGCAGTAACGGGTCATCAGCTGCTGGGCATCGACATTCTCCAGCAGGTTTTTCAGGGGGGCTTCCGACTCCGGCGTCGCGCAGGGATCGCCCTGATAGCTGCCATTGAGAAGAATTCTCCTGATTGCCTGTTCCAGTTCCCTGACATTGCCGGGCCAGTGGTATTCCGCTGGCAGATGGGTCTCAAGTGCTGTGCGGATCAAGTGACCTGTCTGGTGATCTGCTGAGCCGAGGATCCTGGGGAGCAGGTGTGCCAACAGATGATGGAGGGTCTTGCGGTCCTCCTTAAGCTGCTGGCGTAGTGATGGGACTTCGATAACATCAGAGCAGAGGCGATAGTAAAAATCATCACGGAAATTACCGGCCTGGCGCAGTTCGGCCAGGGGGCGGTTGGTGGCGGCAACGATACGGCCGCGGAACTGCCTGGTTTCGTGACTGCCAACCGGTGAAAAAGTCCGCTCCTGAAGAACCTTGAGGAGTTTGATCTGGACCGGGACCGAAACATCGCCAATTTCATCGAGAAAAATCGTTCCGTAAGGGACGCAACGGGAGAAAATCCCCATGTGGTTATCAATGGCGCCGGTGAAGGCGCCTTTTTTGTGCCCGAACAACTCAGACTCAATCAGTGCTTCTGGGTATTGGGACAGATTGATGGAAATGAAATTACGGGTGAAGCTTTCGCTAAAGCGCCCGGTTTTTTCATTGAAGGGAATAAATCCCGACCGGCCAATGGCTGCCGCTGCAGCTCCTTTGCCGGTTCCGGTTTCGCCAAGCAGCAGGGTGGAAAAATCTTCCATGTGATCCCAGAGCTGCTGCTCGTAACGGCGACAGTCAAAGGTAAAGACATTATTCCATAAAGCGCAGCGCAATCGGCGTAGCGCGGGACTCTCCCCAACCAGTTTGCCGATGAAGAAGAAGGCTCGACGCAGCTGGTAGAAAAAGGCCAGGTAGTGGCGTGCTTCCTGAGCTTTAAATCCATAGGTGCGTAAATTTTCTAAAAGTTCCCCGGAAAATGGCACCGGGCAGGGCTCGTCTCCCTGTCTGATCTGTTGTTGAATAAGCTCGTCAAATGCGTCCATGTAGTAATGAAACTGGGAAAACAGCAGGGCCAGTTTCAGGCTTTCGCGGTCTCGGTCGGCAAATAATGCCAGGTTTGCCTGGCCTCGGCGTTCCAAGGCACTGATCTGCTCAGTTACAGATCGTATGGCGGATTTGAGGAGGTCCGGGCCGGGACTTTTGGTCAGGCCCGCCAGTTGTTGATCCAGAATCGCGCGCTGGGCGCTGAACGGATTGCAAAAGGCTGTTTCGCTGACCAGGGTAAAATAATTCTGCTCTTGGGATGAGAGTCGTTGGTAAGTTGTCATGCATAATGTGTATATCAGCTATGCATTTTATGCTACTGGAAATTTGCATAAAATATGGACTGAGGTGTCTTTAATTGTGAAACCTGTTGGAAATTCATACTGTTATGATATCTCTGAAAGGTGGCATGCCTCCTGCGTTGAATGAAAGGAAACATACACAGGAGGAAAATATGAAAACCATTAAGCGTTGGACAACAGGAATTTTTTCGCGGGTGGACTGGGCTGTCAATCAAATTGAAAACCAGGAGGCTTTGATTAATGGTGTTTTGAAGGAATCACGTGAGGCCGTAGCGAAAGCCAAAGTCCACATGGCGCGTGTACAGCAGGATGGGGCACGGCTGCAACAGGCGCTACTGGTCGAAGAGGAGAATATTTTACGCTGGCGATCCCGGGCAACGCAGAGTGCCAAAACTGACGAGCAGCGTGCTCTGGAATGTTTGAAGCGCAGTAAGCTGGCCGTGGCTCAACGTGATCGTTTGGCTTTGCGGGTTAAGGAGCATCGCCAGATTGAGGAACGCCTTGGTAAGGATGTTGCGACCCTGGAAGGGCGTTTGACCGAGTGTCTCGAAAAGCGCAATCTGCTGCGGGTGCGTCAGTCGCGGGCGGAAGCGCTGACCAGTATTCAGACCTGTCATGCGGAGGCAGGTTCGGATGTTGATGATATTTTTGATCGTTGGGAAATACGTCTTACTGAAAAAGAGCTTGCGACAGAAGCGGTTGGCTCTGTGGACTCCTTTGAGGAGTCCTTTGTGGTGGCAGAAAGTGATGCTGAGCTGCGTAGCGAGCTGCAGCAGTTACTTGAAAGTCAGAACGCCTAACCGGTCAGGGAGTCAGTTATGATGAAAGTTCGCGAGGCTGAATTTCAATTCGAGGTCGAGTTTTCTGAAGACGGTAATTGCCAGGGGGCTGGGCCAAAAAGAAGATTATTTGCGGGGCAGACGGTTTCACGTTTGTTGCGTGGCGTCGGGGCCTTGATTATTGTGGTGTCGGCAGCCTCTTTTCTGTTTAAGCACTGGACACCGGGAAGTGATTTGCAACGATACCTGTTTCTACTTGGATTTACGGTGATCTTATCAGTGGGGGGACTGTTTTGCGGTCTGACTCTGAAGGAAAGCAAGGGGGCCCGCACTCTGCTGGGTTTGACCCTCGCCGTGACACCGATCAACTTTGCCGTTATGGCGGCGTTTCTTTATTCGCAGTTTTCCTGGGACGGTCCTTTCTCCCGCTTACCCGATTATGCAACCTGGGTCGCTAACAGTCCGCTTATGGCGGTGGTGGCAACCGTTTGTGGGGTCGCGCTTCTGGTTCCTCTGGGACATTTCTCTTTTATGGCTTTGGGGCGCAAATATGCCCGGTTGTTGTCGATAACATTTCTGCTTGGTAATGGGACGTTATTGTTGCCCACTCGTCAACCTGGAGTCATTGCGGCTGTTTTCTTGATATTGGTTATATGGCTGGTTAGCGCAGAAATGCGCTGGTTCGGGAAAGGGATGACTTTGCGCACGGCTGACGGAGCGCTTGCCAGAGGCATACTGTGGATTCCGGCACTTATCGTGGTTGGAAGGAGTTGTTACTTCTATGCGCCGAGTCAGCTGTTTGGTTCTGTTGTTCTGGTGGGGGGTGGCCTACTGAGCTTTTTGCTGCTTCCTCAATTCACCATGCGTGAGAAGTGGCAGAAGGCATGTCAGGGTTGTGGCGCTGTGCTGGCCGGGCTGGCCTGGATCAATGCGGCCGAGGTTGGCTTGCATGGTTCATTGATCGGTTATCGCTACGAGATTTTGGCTATGTTTCTGCCGTTAGCTGGCGTGTTATGGTTCTTGGGTAAATATGCGATTGGCAGTGGCGATGGTTATCGACGCCTGGCAGCCCTTATTGCTGTGGCTGCTGGTGTCATTAATCTGGTTGCTTATCCTGGTTTCACCATGGCTGTGCTGTGCCTGTTGCTTGCCGTTGGTGTTGTGGTGGCTGGCTATCTGCTCGAACAGAAAGTTGTGTTTGGCGGTGGTGTTCTGGGTTGCCTGGTGGCTATCGCTTACCAGTTCAAGATGTTATTCAGCCACTTCTCCTTGGGAGGCTGGAGTAGTCTGATGGTTGTGGGAGTCCTGATTATTGTGTCGGCGTCGGTCATGGAGCGACATGGCAGGGTGATGAAGGAGACATTGATGCGGGGACACAAAGAATTCAAGCGTTGGGGGCATTGATTTCTAACTCGGTTTGGTCGACAGGGAACCTGGCAGGCACAACCACTTGGTGGTGATTGTGCCTGCTCTTTAAGAGGTTACTTTATGGGGTTGGCTGTTAAGCGGGAGTCAGGTCAGCCTGCCAGTAAATATCGGCTTTGCCATGGTCATTGCACAACCGGGCCCAGACAAAGCAAAGATCGGACAGGCGGTTAATAAATTTTAGGCAGAGGGGATTGATCTCTTCTTCTGCTGCAAGGATAACCATCTCCCGCTCGCAACGTCTGGTCACTGTACGGGCCAGGTGCAGGTTGGCTGCTGCCCGTGATCCCCCGGGCAGGATGAAGTTAGAGGCCGGCGTCAGTTTGTCTCGGGCTTGTTCCAGCCAGGTTTCGATACGGTCGATCTGCTGCTGCTTCATATGCGGGACCTGCGCGTAGCTGTCGCTGTCCATGGGGGTGGCGAGTTCGCTACCCAGATTAAAGAGCTCGTTTTGCAGTTGCAGGAGATTTGTCGCTATTTCTTCTGGCAATGGTTCACAACGAACGATTCCAAGGATTGAGTTGAGTTCATCAACGGAGCCATAGGTGTTGACACGTTGCGAGCCTTTAGAAACCCGGGCGCCATTGACCAGGCTGGTTTGACCCTGATCGCCACCACGAGTCATGATTTTATCAAGCTTAGGCATGTTACCCTCCCTGTTCGATGTTGATTAGGCCTGGATGTAATCCTGACTCAAAAGGTAGGTTAAAGTCTAGGTTTTGCAACCAGAAAATTAACCTGCCGCTGATTTGCAGAAATGCAAAAATACGATTAAAGACTATTTTTTATGAAAAACAGCGTTATTTTAACCGTGCGTACATTGTTATTGTTGTAAATATGATAAGTGAAAATAGGTACTTGCGAAAATAACACTTTTCTAAAAAAATAACATACAGAAAGCTGAATAGCTAATATTTTGCATTTTTGCAAAAAATACCCTTTCTAAAGGTACTTTTCTAAACGCCTGAAAAATCAACCTATACCCCTGTAATTTCAACAGTTAATTCGATTTCTGAAAATTGGTATGCGCTTTGCCTCTGTTGCATTGAGTCTGTTTGCAACGCAATGAGGAGGTCGGTATGGCGATATGCCCTTATTTTGATCATGAAAAAACCTACTGTGATATCGGCGAGGACTATATCTCCCCCTACGATGTCGTTGCCATGTCGCATTATTGTTCCGGGCGCTATCGCGAATGTGAACGCTATGACCATCTGAGTTTCCGTCATCCGCAAGTTGTTTATCGGGACGACATAAAAATTCAGACTGTGAGTGAAAGTCAGATCGAATCGAAGCCTAAACATCAGCCTGTGGCCATGAAATTCAGCAGTAAATGGCCGTTGGCCTATCGCTTGAAATATGCAACGGCTTACAGCCCATTGACGATTCAACAGAGAGAGGAGACATCTGTCATGCAATCTACTGAAATTAAAAATCGGGGCGTTCAGGTCCTGCTTGCTGGACTGGGGATCAACCTGGCTCTGGGTATTCTTTATACCTGGAGTATCTTTAAAGGAGCTATTGCCGATTCAATTGCCGCAGGTGGACCGGGCAGCTTTACCTGGGATGCCGCCAGTGTCAATGATCCCTATGCGGTTGCCTGCCTGGCCTTTGCTGCCGCGATGATTTTGGCGGGGAAATGTCAGGACAAGTTTGGTCCCAGGGTTACCTGTATTATTGGTGGCTTACTGGTGGGGTTGGGATTTGTCTGGATTTCGCAGACGACAAATTACTGGGCCTGGGTCGTTGGTTTTGGTGTTTTTGCCGGTGGCGGAATCGGATTTGGCTATTCCGCTGCAACACCACCAGCACTCAAATGGTTTTCTCCGACTAAAACTGGGCTGATTGCCGGAATTGTCGTATCCGGTTTTGGTTTGGCATCGGTTTATATTGCACCGCTGGCAAAATATCTGCTGACTGAATATGGTTTGCAGCAGGCTATGTTGTTCTTCGGTATTGCCTTTGCTGTAGTGGTTTGTAGTCTGGCACTGCTCATCAGTAATCCTCCACAAGGATTTGTTGCCGGTGGTCAGGCAAGTAATATGGCGGCAAAGAAATCCGCCACAGAGGTTGAGCTCACACCAATGCAGTTATTTAGAAATGGTCGTTTTTATACCCTGTGGCTCTGTTACTTTATTGGGGCCGGTGCCGGACTGATGGTTATTGGCAGTGCCAAAGGGTTAGCCAAAGCATCCATGGGGGAAATGGCATTTCTGGTGGTTGTCATTATGTCCGTTGGTAATGCCGCCGGCCGCCTGGTAGCTGGGGTTGTCTCTGACAAAATTGGCCGGGCAACAACCTTATGCATGGTGCTGGTGGTTCAGGCTTTACTGATGTTTGCGGCCATCCCGGTGTTGGGAAGTAACCACAGTCACCCTGTGCTGGTCGCCCTGCTGGTAACGGCAATGGTCTTTAATTACGGTACGAATCTGTCGCTGTTCCCGTCTTTTGCCAAAGATAGCTGGGGGATGAAAAACTTTGGTATGAACTATGGAATACTGTTTTCCGCCTGGGGCGTGGGGGCCTTTGTTCTGGTGCGGGTATCAGAAATGTTAAAGGTCAGATCCGGCAGTATGGATTCGTCATTTGTCGTTGCCGGGGTGCTGTTGTTGGTTGGTGCCATGATGGCCATGTCGTTACGGCCACAAAAAGCAACTGAAAGGGTTGCTGAGCCTGTCGAGGTCTTGGCTGACGAGGAAGATCTGGCCATGGAGCGTTTACAGGGTTAAATACCATTGGCATGAATAGGGTTCACGCGATGAACCCTATTCATCTTTGAAGGAGAAGACCTATGGCGATTTCTTTCGCATCAGATAGCCCTGAACGCTTCCCTTGCCTGGGGTTGCTGGCCCTGGCAGCGACTCTGGTTGTTTATGTTTTGAGTCAGATGGACGGTTGGCAGCCGCCGGTACTGCTTACCGCAGTCGCTTTGATCGTTGGTGGTTGTGTCCAGCTGCTGGTGGGGTTGCGCAGTCAGATGGTCGGTCGGGTACGCTCGGCTGTAACCTTGTTGCCTCTGGGGATTTTCTGGTTGTCGTTAATCAGTTATCAGGTGTTTCCACGTTTGGGTATAGGACAAACGCCTAACTCAATAACAATGTTCTCGTTTCTCAGCTTGTGGGGCCTGTTTATGGCACTTCTCTTCCTTGGCAGTTTTCGACAAAGTCTGGCGGTGCAGGTCCTTTATGGCGCTATGATGTTTTCCTTTTTAGCTCTGGCGATGGATAATCTGCGCGACGACCGGGTATTTCTGTTCGTTGGCTGCCTGACTGGGATGGTGGCTTCTGGTGTTGCGGTTTACATGTTTTTTGCCCAGCTGCTGCAGAGGTGTACGGGGCGTAATATCCTCCCCTTGGGAGAAGAGCGGTAGGTAAAAATATTATTGGACTTGAAATGAACATGAAATAGCATTAATTTTGAATACAAACACCATTTTATTGGCGGAGAGGTCATGGATTTAGGTCGGCAGATGACACTTTTAGGGCTGATTGCTCTGGCCTATTATGCGGTATTGCTGGCGACGGGAGTCGTATCTTCCGATGTGATGCCGCAGTTTGCTGTGTCTGCCATCATTTTCCTTTCTTCTGGGCGCCTGATGCGCAAAGCGTCATTGGTCAGAATCAAAAAGAAGGAAGATAAGCCTGATAAACCAAAACCGCGCAAGGAGCCGGATTGGGCGCTGTACACTCAGGTGCTGAACTGGGTCATGGCAATTGGTATTATCTCGGTGCTTGGTATTTGGGTTCTTAAGCCGGTGGGGGTGCCTTTCACAGCGCTAATGCCCTAGTTTCTGCCCGGAAACCGCCCTTTTCCTCAATCTCTGCGTCAATCTGCGCATTCGTTTGTGCGGCGTAAAGTACTACGCCTCCGCACGAATCCTTGATTTCCTTGACCTTGAGAAAAATTGCTGGTTTCCGAATCAGAAACGATTCAGAGGAGCTTCTCTGATTCTGCCCGGAAACCGCCCTTTTCCTCAATCTCTGCGTCAATCTGCGCATTCGTTTGTGCGGCGTAAAGTACTACGCCTCCGCACGAATCCTTGATTTCCTTGACCTTGAGAAAAATTGCTGGTTTCCGAATCAGAAACGATTCAGAGGAACTTCTCTGTTTCTGCCCTGAAAGCGCTCTTCCACCTTCTCTGCGTCAACCTGTGTATTCGCTTGAGCGGCTTAAAGCCTGGCTTCTGAACTAGATTTTATCCTTTCGTAGTCCGTATTTTTTCATCTTGCGATAAATCGTGGCCATATTCATATTGGCTCTTTTGGCGGCTTCTTCCACATTGCCGGATGCCGAAGACAGTAACTGTTTCAGGTAGTCAATTTCAAAGCGCGCCAAAGCCTGGTTGTAATCTTCACTGCTATCGACTGACAGGTCTGTTTCAATGAACTGGGCTAGGGTTTCAAGGCTGATCTGAGGGGCTGTTTCAATAGTGATACAGGCTTCAATAACGTTTTTCAGTTGGCGGATATTGCCTGGCCACGAATATTCTGTGGCGGCTAGCTGGGCCTCTGCGGACAGCCCTTTAATTTCGGTTTTGAACTTTTTGTTCTGCAGGGCGATAAAGTGGGCGGCCAGTAATGGAATATCCGTTTTGCGTTGCCGCAAAGCGGGTAGATGAAGGTTGATGACATTGAGACGGTAAAAGAAATCTTCGCGAAACGCGCCACTTTGTACCTCGAATTCCAGGTCGGAATTGGTTGCAGAGATCAGGCGCACATCAACCCGGGTTGGTGTGGTATCGCCAATGCGACGAAATTCCTGTTCCTGCAAAAAGCGCAGCAGGGTTTTCTGCAGCGCAAGGGGAACGTTGCCAATTTCATCGAGAAACAGTGTGCCTCCGTCTGCTGCCTTGAGCAATCCTTCCTTGTCAGTATCGGCGCCTGTAAAAGCCCCCTTTTTATGACCAAACAGTTCGCTTTCCAATACTGAGTCAGGTATGGCACCACAGTTGATGGCGATAAAGGGTCTTTCCCTCCGCGGCGAATTGTAGTGGATCGCCTGAGCAATCAGTTCTTTTCCGGTACCTGATTCGCCGGTTATAAGAACAGATGTATCTCTGACGGCAACTTTTTTCACCTTGTCCAGGAGTTGCTGCAGGATTGTTGAGGCCCCGATAATCGTGTCAAAATTGAATTGACCGGCGAGTTTTTCTTTTAACTGCTTATTTTCTGTTTTCAGTTCATTATGATTCAAGGCGTTGCGTACCCGGTACAACAGTTCATCAGGCTCGAATGGTTTGGTTAACATGTCGTAGGCCCCTTTGCGCAGGGCCTGGATCGACATGTCGACGGTGGCAAATGCGGTAATCATTATCACCGGTATGCCTGGTTCACTGTTTTTAATCTGTTGCAGGACCTCTAGCCCGTCGATCCCCGGCATCTTGATGTCGCTGATAACCAGATCCCAGATTCCAGGGCGAAACAGTTCGACAGCTTCAACCGGATTGGTGAATGTTCGTACGGCGTGCCCCTCGTCCATCAGCACTGCGGACATCATGCGGCACAGTCCTTCTTCGTTATCAATGACCAGAATTTTTTTTGCCGACATCAGTACTCTTCCCGTTCCAAAGGCAGTTGAATAATTACAGTCGTGCCTTGCCCCTTAACAGACTCAATATGGATTTCACCCTGGTGCATATCGATAATCTGTTTGGTAATTGCCAGTCCCAGCCCGGTGCCGCGGGCTTTGGTGGTGAAAAATGGTTCGAAGATTTTCTCCATGTTCTTTTCGTCGATTCCGGCCCCTGTGTCGCTAATTTCAATGCGCAGATAATGACCGTCCGGGCAACTGGTTCTGACCCGAATCTCTCCGCCGTCAGGAGTTGCTGAACCGGCATTCAACAGCAGGTTGATAGCGACCTGACGCAACTGGTCGCCATCCGCCATGATGAGCGGCAAGTCGCAGGCCAGGTTTTGGATTATGGCAACATGGTAAAGATCGGTGTGGTTGCTGGCAAAATCGATAATCTGGCGTAACAGCTTATTGATATCAGTACTTTCCAGCGCTGGTTTGGGAGTGCGGGCATAGCTGAGCAGGTCCTGGACGATTTTTTTGCAGCGCTTGCTTTCGCGTTTAATCTCATGAATATAGCCGTAGTTGGGATCTTCTTCGGGAATCTTTTTTTCGAGATAGCCTGCGTAACCAAGAATAACCCCGAGCGGATTATTGATTTCATGGGCTACCCCGGAAGATAACACCCCGAGCGAGGCCATTTTCCCCTGTTGTGCGAGGACGGCCTCCATCTCTTTGTTTTTGCGCAGCATGCGCGTCATGCGATTAAAAGAGAGGGCAAGTTCACCTAATTCATCGCGGCTTTCAACAGGCATCTGCTCATCGAGACGCCCTTGCTTGACCTTGCGGATGACCCCGATCATGTTGTGGATTGGTTCTGTCAGCATGCGTGCGGCCAGATAAACCAGAACCGCAGTTAACAGGCCAATGATCAGGGGAAGAAGCAGAACATAAATAATAATGCGTGACTTCAGGGTATTGGCAGGGCGATAAAATTCATCTTCATAACTGCTGACCGCGACGATCCAGTCCCAAGGCTCAAAATAACGATAGCGAACGATTTTCATCCTGGCCTGGGTTTCGCCCTTGTTGAGCCATGGGTAACGGATCCAGCCATCCTTTTTATCGATCATTTCCGCAATAAAGGCGCGCCCTTCATTGTCCGTCTCGTTAATCAGGTTTTCGCCTTCTGAGTCGGGATGAATGGTGAGGGTGCCATCGCTGGCAAGGCAGTAGATGTAGCCGGTACTGCCAACCTTTTTACTTTTAATCTGGCTAGCCAATGTAGCCAGTGACTTTTGCTCAAAGACCGGATCATCGTACGTTTCATCCAGATAACCACCTGCAGCTATGATCCAGTCCCATTTGGGACAATAGCGAAAGGCGACAATTTTATTACGATAATGGTCATCGCCGAGTTGCAGGTTGCGCCATGGATAAATGGTATAGAGGACCTCTCCGGGATCAGCCGCCAGGGCGCGCTCGACCATCTCGCGTATAAAGTAACGCCCCTGCTCATCCTGATAATCGATAATATTGTGATCCTCAAGGGCCGGATGAACAATCAATTGACCGCTGCTATCAAGTGCAAACAGGTAGCCACTGCTGCCGATACTGACTTCTTTAAAGCTGTTTCTGGTTGCTTGAAGGGCGTTATCAAAGTCAATGATGCCTTTTTTAAGGTGTTCCTGCTGCTGGTTGATAAGGTTATAGGCGAGATTGACCAGGGACTTCATCTCCTGCTGGACAATTTTCTTCTTATCCTCGCGATAGACCTGGAATTGGCGGTGATGGCCATCGAGCAGGTCAAGAGTGAAACTGGCCATATGGTCAAGATCGGCCTTGCTGGCGGCAGTGAGTCCCTCATAAGCTTTATCGGTTGCAATATAGCCGATCAGGGCACCAAGCAAAAAGATGGGAATGACGACAAGTGGCAGAATAACCACCAGCATTTTAGAGCGGATTTTGAGGTTCTGCAATAATGCCAGTTTCATTAATTGCCCTCGATCTGATGAATGGGTTTCTATTTTATAACACGGGTTTATTTTTAAAGAAAGAAGGGACTGCGCGCTTTTGATACAAGGTGCGGGAAGAATGGTTTAAGAAAAATATGGGCAGCTGGCAACGTCACTGGCAGCGCATCATTTAAGGCGTGGCCCACTGAATTTTGGATGTGAAAAGATATGGTCCGTCTCTTCAAACCGTGAAAGTAGATTCATCAGGGCTGCAGATGATTTTCACTGCCATACTTTAGTTCGCAGTACTCCAGGCGTGACAGGTAGAGATCGAGAAGTAATTCATTGGCGCGTTCGATCATGTGGTCATTGTGCTTCTGAAAAACTTTCTCGAAATTATGCTGAATCTGAGCGAATTGCTCTTCACTTAAATCGGATGGCAAATGAATGGTCATCTCCGGTGGTTCTCCGGAAAAATGCTTTTCCAGCATTTTTTCGACTTCAGCTTTCAGGCATTGGATTACCCGTGGGTTGAGATGAGATAAATTTGCTGAGACCGCTTCGTTGACAATGTCTTTGATCGATCTTTTTTCTTTTGAAAATGGCAAAATTTTTGCTGACATAACCTATCCAGACAGATTTGAGGCATAGAATTTCATTTACGCGATATGGTTACAGGATAAAGGATAGCGGGGCCAAGATCATAGGGGGGGAAGAAAAAAAAGTGCCACTTCGCGAATAAGTGGCACTTTCAAGAAACAGAAAAATTTCAATTGATCGACAGATTGAGGGCGAAGAGGGTTTCCGGACAAAAACTAGAAGCGTACCATGACACCGGCAAACGGCCCGGTGATTTTAGCGTCAACGTAGAGTTCGTCTTCATCAATGGTCAGGTCAAAGTAGCGATACCCGGCATAAATTCCGACCATGGGGATGGGAGAAAATTCCACCTGGGCTTCGGCGTCAAGGAAATGGTTACCGGAAAATTCCATGTAACCAACGCGACCGGCAACCCCAAGGTAGTCGGCCAGGGCAACGCGGGCACGGGCCCCGATGGTAGGAATTGGTGCCAGAACCGACTCAGACTCAGATTGTCCCGAGGTTGATTCTTTTATGGTGAAATCTGCATCAGCAACCTTTATCGCAACTTCAAGACCGAATTGAAAACGGGTTGGCAGGTCATCAAAGTTGAGCAGATAATAGGTGTATCCAATGTCATAAAGGTCTATCGTCAGGTTGCTTTTAACATCGCCACTAAAGGTTTCACCGTTCAACGTGATCGGATCAAAAAGGGAACCGGTTCCAGAAAAGTCGAGGGGCAGATAATTGAGAGACAACCGGGAATTCCCCCAGGACAGAGCAATTTCACCGCTAAAGTCTTCACTGTCATCTAACTTCAGGTCATCACCGATATCTGCCTTGCCGACTGTGCCACCAATTGTCCCTTCCGGTGACAATAGCTGGTAGCCAGCTTTGATGGATAACAGTTCATCCGCATAAAGTTGTCCGGCACAGAGCAGAATTGCTGCGATAATCCAAAAAACTTTCCATTTTTTAGCCATATGAAGCTCCTTCTGACCAATCTTTGTTAGAGTTAAATAAAACACTCGCATGACGGAATACGGGTGTCAGCTAACAGGTTGTGAAGTTTTGTTGCGTGGCGGGTACTCTGGTTGCTCTTGGGAAGCGACTATAATACACTAACATTAAAAATACTTAAATAGTGTTTGTGCTCAGGCGGACAGGATCGATTACTCTCAAAATAACATAATATTCAGCGGCTTGACCCTTGTGGAGGAGGTAAATGAAAATGAAGAAAATTTTGTTTACAGTATTGTTCTTGTCTTTATTGCCCGGGATGGCTCTTGCTTTGGATACTTATTTCGCGTCCCCGCGGGCTATGGGAATGGGTGGTGCGAATGTCGCTTCGGTCAAAGATACCAGTGCCCAGTATTACAATCCCGCGGCTTTCGGTTTTATGGGGGAACCGGAGAATGACGATGCCGATAAATATGGTGTCGATATAACTGCTGCCGGTGGTTATCAACTGCACAGTGATTTTGCCCAGTATGTTGATGAGCTCAATGATATTGATCTTGATGCCCTGGAAGATGGTATCGACAATGAGCAGGAGTTGCAGGATCTGACCAGGTTGGCTAAAGCGTTGGCCGCTGTCGATGAGGGGAAAACAGGGATTTCAGCCCAGGGTAGCGCCGGTGTCGGAATCCGGGCGGGCAGATTTGCCATCGGGATGCGTTCCTACGGTGCTGCAGCCGGGCGCGTTACCAATGTTGACACGGTTAACCTTGGGCTGAATACGGATATCGCGGCAGTAAACACTGAAATTGAGTCCATTGCTATCGATGGTTACGATACGGCGACTTATGAGGTAACGCTATTAAGTGCAGAGCAGGTCACTGCCCTGCGAGATGCCAATTTTTCTGACGAGGCGATAAAGCGCATCGACTATGTTGCTGCTGATCAGGACATCTCTTCTGGTGAATTGGCCGGTGTCGTTGAAATTCTTGCCGATGTTGCTGCCGGCAGTAGTGCTGATCCGGGCAGTACAACAAATTTGTCTGATAACACCACGACCATCACAATGGACGGTCTCAATATTGTTGAAGTCCCGATCAGTTATGGCTACAAAGTGACTCCCAACATTGCTGTCGGCGGCAACTTCAAGGTCATGCGTGGTCGGGTTTATAAAAACCAGGTATCTATTTTTGATGAGGATACTGCTGATGCCTTTGAGAAGACTGATAAATATTACGAAGAGACAACCACCTTCGGTATCGATCTCGGGGTAATGGCCCACTACGGAGATTTTTCCTTCGGTCTGGTCGGGCGTAATCTGAACTCACCCAAATTTGATGGTTTCTACAAGCGGATTCTGCTGGACAATGGTGACACCACAATTCTGGATGCAGATAAGGTCACTCTTGATCCTCAGGTGACTGCAGGGGTTGCCTGGATGCCGCTTGAAACGTTGACCGTGGAAGCGAATGTGGATCTTCTGGAAAGTGAAACTATTTTTCCAGGGTATGACAACCAGAATGTTTCCCTGGGGATTGAATGGGACGCCTATCACATTGTTGCGTTGCGCCTGGGGGCCTATAAAAACCTGGCCAACAGTGATGTCGACCTGGTTTACACTGCTGGCCTGGGCCTGAAACTGTGGCTGGCACGACTGGACATTGCCGGTGCTTACACCACAGACTCTTATACCTATGACGGAGATGATGTCCCGCAGGAAGCTAAAATCGCAGCTGCTCTCAGTGTGAATTTCTGATCAGGAGGATGTGCGGGACAGTTGGCTTGGCACTGTCCCGCACGCGAAAAACTAACGGATTCTTTTGCGTCCTTTGGCTTCACGGCGGCGTCTGCTGCGTTGCTCTGGCGCAGGTTGTTCCGTGGGCTCTGGAGCCGTGGTTTTGGGTTTGGTCGGCGCTACTTTAATAAAGCGCTCCTGAATTTTGGTGCCGTCAAGCACGTTCAGGGCTTCGCGGTTTTCCTTTTCATTGGCCATTTTGATGAAGGCAATCCCCTTAAAATTCCCCCGGTCGTCTTTCAACATAAAAATCGAACGCACCGTTCCGCAGGTTGAAAACAGCTGTCTGAGCTCGTCTTCGCTAATTTCGTAAGGGAGATCAGAAACGAATAATTCTTTCAATTTTTCTTTGCTTGTCATTGGTTTTCCACCGCCCTTTCAAAAGCGCTATCCGTTTCATTCGGTCTTTCAAGGCTGACCCGTCCCAGTTTACCACCACGCAATTCGCGCAGAAGCAGCTCGGCCGCACGATAGCGGTCGACGTCACCGCCACTGACCAGACAACCCCGCTTGCGGCCGATAGTGTCGAGCAGATCGATGGCTTTTTCCGGGATCTGGTCCAATTTGTAGCGTTCGCAGAGAATAGTCCGATATCTGGTGGCAAGGTATTCGGCAGTTAGCATGGCGACTTCTACGGAATCATATGCATCGTCACCAATTGCGCCGCTGGCAGCTAGGCGGCAGGCCCCGGAGAGACTGTCGAGAAAAGGCCAGAGGATTCCCGGAGTATCAGAGAGCAGGATGCCATTACGCAAATCAATCTGCTGCGGGCAGGTGGTTATGGCCGGTTTGTCGCCGACACGGGCGATCTTTTTTCCGGCCAGGGTGTTGATCAGGGTCGATTTGCCGACATTGGGAATGCCGACAATCAGAATTCTCAACGGTTTTCCGGCCTGCACCCGCGTCGCTAACATCTTGCGGCATAGCTTTGGAATCAATCCGACATCACGGCGGTTTTTTGCCTCAAGTGACAGGGCTTTGACTTCCTGTTGCTGCTCAAAATGCTTGATCCAGTTCTTGGTGATGTTGGGATCAGCCAGGTCGGCCTTATTCAATATTTTCAGGCACGGTTTGTTATTGCGTAAGCGTTCCAGCAGAGGATTGGCACTACTGGCGGGTAGCCTGGCGTCAAGAACCTCGATAACCAGGTCGATTTTGGGCATCATTTCAGTAATTTGGGCCCGGGCTTTTTTCATGTGCCCAGGATACCATTCGATAATCATAAGAATCTCATTCTTCTTAATTCAAAATTAGGCGCGCATTTTCTGAATCATGATCAGATCTGCAAGAACCAGAGCTGTCATGGTTTCAACAATCGGAATGGCTCGTGGGACAACACAGGGATCATGGCGTCCTTTGGCTTCTAAAACCGCTTCCTTGCCATCGTAAGTAACGGTGGCCTGAGCCTGCCCAATGGTTGCTGGCGGCTTAAAGGCAATGCGGAAATAAACCGGCTCACCGTTGGAAATACCCCCCTGCACTCCCCCACTGTAGTTGGTCGTCGTGCCGAGGCGACCAGCGCGCAAAACAAAAGGGTCGTTGTGAACGGATCCGCGCATGCGGGCACCATCAAATCCTGAACCGATTTCAAATCCTTTTGTGGCAGGCAAGGACAGCATGGCATGGGCAAGCTTGGCTTCGAGCCGGTCAAAAACAGGCTCTCCCAACCCGGCCGGTAGATTACGGCAGACACAGGTAATGACACCGCCAACTGAATCTTTTGCTTCCCGGGCAGCAACGATCTCTTCGGTCATTTTTGCCGCAGCAATGCTATCGGGGCAGCGGATGTCGTTTTCATCGACTTGAGCTCTGGTAATTGTGTTCATATCAATTTCAGCTGCATCATACTGACCGACACTGCTGACCCAGGCAACAATCTCAATACCGTACTCCTGTTTCAGGAATTTTTCGGCCAGTGCACCCGCGGCTACCCGGCCGATGGTTTCCCTGGCACTTGAACGGCCTCCGCCACTGGAGGCGTGAATCCCGTATTTGGCCCGGTAGGTATAGTCGGCATGGGAAGGGCGTGGAATGTCACTCATTGAGCCATAATCGCCGGGGCGTTGATCCTTGTTTTTAACCAGCATGCCAATGGGGGTTCCGAGGGTTAAGCCGTTTTCGATGCCAGATAGAATCTGAACCTGATCGGCCTCATTACGCTCTGTTCCGAGTTTATTGCCTCCCGGACGGCGGCGGTCAAGCTGGACCTGGATATCTGCTTCACTGATTGTCATGCGTGGCGGGACACCGTCAACGACGACGCCGACTCCGGCACAATGAGATTCCCCGAATGTACTTATTCTGAAAAAGCGACCAAAGCTACTCGACATTGTATCCTCTACATGTTGGTAATTGATAGTATATTAAAAGATCGTTTTTAATCGGTTTGCCCTGTTTGGGTGCCCTCTTCTGCATCCATTTACCTGCCGAAGAAAGTCTCTCAGAATAGCAGAAAAGACTTCCAGAAGCTATGTTTTCAGGAAAAAAGCCCTGGTCCGTTGCGCCATTGGTCTAAAAAGTTTAACAGAGAAGCTTATATTCTGTGTGTCATATGCTAGAATGACGAAACTTTTATGGAGGTATATTTCATGGCCGATGTGTCCCGCTTTATTAACGGCATTATTAATTTCCAGCAACAACACTTTGGCGAAAACGCTGAATTGGCTCATGAACTGATGGCAGGGCAAAAACCTCAGGCTCTGCTGATTGGCTGTTGTGATTCCCGTGTTGATCCAGCCCTGATGACCGACTGCTTGCCAGGGGAATTATTTATTCTGCGGAACATTGCCAACCTTGTTCCTCCCTATCTGAAAAATGATGATTACCATGGGGTCAGTTCTTCCATAGAATATGCCGTCTGTTTTCTTGAGGTGTCGGACATCATTGTTCTTGGTCATTCAGGTTGTGGCGGGATTGAAGCGCTGATGGCCTCGGCAGGGGGAAAAGATATCGGTGAATTTATTGGCACCTGGGTTAACATTGCCGCTCCGGCAAGGGATAAGGTTCTGGCTGAAATGGCTGATGAACCGAAAGCTAAACAACTGTGTGCCTGTGAGAAGGAAGCGGTCCTGGTTTCGTTGAAAAACCTGATGACATTTCCCTGGGTTAAAGAACGGGTTGCGCAGGGAAAGTTGAGTTTGCATGGCTGGTATTTCGATATTGGGAATGGCAGGCTGCAATATTACAACCAGTTGACGGGTGAGTTCGAAACTCTGGTAGATCGTTATTCTCCACCTGATAAAAAACAACGGTAACGACTATTTCTGTCCGTTACCGCTGCTTTCATCATTTTTGAAGTCTGTTAGTGATTTGAATTTTGCTATTGAGTGACCTCTACGATCCGATCGCGTTTGAAGCCTAACAGATACAGCTCTTTCCGCGCTTCGCCAAAGTTGTCGAACCCGATAGTGCCGGTGATACCGTGAAAATCATTCAGGCTCATCAGTTTCTGGCGCAATTCATCACGATTGGTGACGGCGGGGTCATCAATGCTGTGCAGTAAAATGTTTGCAATTTCAAACGCCTGCGCTTCCAGAATGGAGGGGGGCTCGGCATACGTCTGCTGATACAGTTCGATAAAACGTTTAACTTCAGGGGCTTTGGCCTCAGCAAAAAAAGCATCAACAAAAACGGCGTCCTTTAAAAACCGGCCTGCCCGTTCGGCCAACTCCTGGGAGTTCCAGCCATTAATGCCGAGCAGGGTCGTATCTTTAATGCCATAAAACATCAGCTGAGGAGCGATCAGGCTGATGTGATCAGCAAAATCAGGGATAAACAACGCGTGGAATGGCGGTTGAGGGTATTCCGCTTCCAGCTGCTCCGGCTCGGTCCCCTCTGCAGCCGGAGGTTGGGGGATTGGCCTTTCACCATTGCGCCACAGTAGCTGGGCAATAGGCTGTTTAAAATCGGTACTATCTTCGCTGTAGTTCACTGTGTCTACAATTTCGCCGCCGGCTTTAATCACTTCAGCTCTGAACAGCTCAGCCATCTGCTGCCCCAGTCGATTTTGCGGGTGCAGTATTGAGAAGGAGATATTTCCTTGTGCCATGGCGTAGTCAACCAGTGCCTTAACCTGCTGTTTGGCGGTCAGGGTGTCGCGAAAGATAAAATGTCCCAGTTCCGGTAATGCCTCCCCCTGGGCCAGGGTCAGCAACGGAACCATCTCCTGCTGTGCGCGCCGGGCAGCATCTTCCGCATTGGAACCCAAAAGCGGACCAATGACCGCCATGACTTTGTCATCATCACACAGGGCGCTGACCAGTTGAGCCGGGCTGACCCCTTCAGACGCCGTATCCCGATAAATAAAGCGAATTGGCAAGCGGGTTTTATTATGCTCCTGAAGGGCAAGTTCGAGCCCGTTTTTAACCAGTTGAGCATAAGATTCATAGCGTCCGCTCAATGGTAACATGACTCCTATGCTGTCACGGCTCAGCCAGTTGTTTTCACCGGTTCTGGCCATAAGAGCCTGGGCTTCCTGCCAGTAGGGGAAGGTTACGGATGAGGCAAAGATACGGTCGAGATATGTTTTGGCCTGCTCAGGTTGCTGCTGAACCAGTGCCAGCCGTGCTAACTGTAACAGCGCATCCTGGCCAAGGGCTGTTCCTTGCCACATGAAGGCCGCTTCCCCCAGTTCCTCTGCGCTTAACTGGCCTTGCATAAGGTCATGAATGCGGGCCGTTACGCTGGCGGGGTGAGTGGATATGGCCGTCTGTAGATTCAGGTAATAAAGTGCTTCCAGGTGCTTTTGTTGAGCGTTTGCCGCTGAGCTTAATGCCTCCAATAGGGCTATCCGGTCCGCTGTCGAAAAGGATTCTTCAAGCAGGGGCCTGAGCTGTGCCATTCCGGCGGCAGGCTGGTTGGTTCTAACCAGGCAGAGTCCGGACAGGAACTCGACTTCTGGACTTGTTGCCTGCTCAGGAACCTGCTTCAGATAAAGGAGCGCATCCCTGTAATTATGCTGCTCAATAAAGATCCTGGCAATCAGGGTTAGGCTTTGGATGGTTTCCTGGCTTGAATTACCCTGGTGGATGATGGAACGTAAAACTGAAAGCGCCTGATTATATTTGCCGCCAGTGTAGAGTTGGCGCCCCAGTTCCAGTTGTCTGGCTACAACTTGATCTGCCGCTGCTACAGTGAGCGGGAATGCAAGTATTGAGACGATTAACAAAACAATGAGGCGCTTCATGCCAACTCCGTTTGTATTGAATAGGATCTGTACTCAGTCAAACAGTTCCTTGACTTTGTCGAAAAAGCTTTTTCCCTGGGGATGAATATCTTCACCACTTTCTTTGGCGAATTCTTCAAGGAGCTCACGCTGCTTGGCGTTCAGCTTGGTTGGAACTTCGATTTTCAGAACGACAAGCTGATCACCGCGGCCATAGCCCTGCAGGGCCACAATTCCTTTTCCGGTCAACTTCAGGATCTTACCGCTTTGCGTACCGGCCGGAACTTTCATATTGACCTTCCCTTCAAGGGTTGGTACCTGCAGTTCACAGCCCAGGGCTGCCTGGACGAAGGAGATCGGGATCTCACAGATGATGTTCTGCCCTTCTCGCTGAAAAATCGGGTGAGTATCAACACTGATAACAACGTAAAGATCGCCAGGGAGCCCGCCGTGAGAGCCTGATTCCCCCTCGCCGGTCAGTTTGAGACGGGTGCCGGTTTCAACACCAGCCGGAACCTTCAACGATAGGGAGCGTTTTTTCTTCACCGTGCCGGTACCGCGACAATCCGGGCAAGGATCTTTGATGATTTTCCCTTCGCCGCGACAATCTGGACAGGGGCGACTCATGGTGAAAAACCCCTGCTGGTAACGAACTTGTCCAGCACCACGACAGGTGGAACAGGTCTGTGCCTCGGTACCGGGGCGGGCACCGCTGCCATGACAGGTTTCACAACTTTGACTGCGAGGAAGCTGAAGTTTTTTCTCGGTCCCGAAGGCTGCTTCTTCGAAGCTGATAGTCAGGTTATAGCGCAGGTCATCACCACGTTGTCCGCGGCTGCCGCGTCTTGACCCTCCGCCAAAGATATCACCGAAAATATCACCGAAAATATCTTCGAAACCACCCCCCCCGAAATCGAACCCGCCGCCAGAGAAGCCGCCATTGCCATTGACACCGGCATGGCCAAACTGATCATAGTTGGCGCGTTTCTGTGAGTCGGAAAGAACCGAATAGGCTTCAGTGAGTTCTTTAAATTTCTCTTCAGCTGCTTTGTCGCCGGGATTTTTGTCGGGATGGTACTGGATTGCCAGCCGCCGGTATGCTTTTTTTATTTCTGTTTCACTTGCATTACGGTTGACGCCCAGTATTTCGTAGTAGTCACGTTTAGCCAAAATAACAATCCTGCGTAGTTGACAGACAGGCGCTGAGAAGTCTCAGCGCCTGTATTTTGTTGATAAATAGCTTATTTCTTTTCGTCGACGTCTTCGAATTCAGCATCGACAACATCGTCACCTGACTGGCTTTCGGCGCCAGCAGCTTCGGCACCTTCACTGTTCTGTGCCTGGGCATACATCATTTCAGCCAGTTTGTGAGAGGCTTGAGCCAGCGCTTCAGTTTTCTTTTTGATCTCTTCGGGGTCATTACCTTCAACCGCTTTTTTGAGGTCGTCAAGAGCGCCCTGAATCTGGTTTTTGGTTGCACTGTCAAGCTTCTCACCGTGCTCACTGAGGGATTTCTCAGTTGTGTAGGTCAGACCGTCAGCCTGATTACGGGCCTCAATGAGTTCACGTTTTTTCTTGTCTTCGCCCGCATGGGCTTCGGCATCTTTGACCATGCGATTGATTTCATCGTCAGACAGGCCGCTCGAAGCAGTAATTTGAATTGACTGCTCTTTGCCGGTGCCCAGATCTTTGGCAGAAACATGAAGTATACCGTTGGCATCGATATCGAAGGTGACTTCAATCTGTGGTACACCACGCGGTGCAGCCGGAATCCCGACCAGTTCAAAATTGCCGATGGTTTTATTGTCGGCTGCCATTTCCCGTTCGCCCTGAATAACGTGAACAGAAACAGCTGGCTGGTTATCAGCTGCGGTTGAGAAGACCTGGCTTTTTTTGCAAGGAACCGTGGTGTTTTTCTCAATCAGTTTGGTCATGACACCGCCAAGGGTTTCAATACCAAGAGACAGTGGAGTAACGTCGAGCAGCAATACGTCTTTGACGTCACCGGTGAGAACGCCGCCCTGGATTGCGGCACCAATAGCGACAACTTCGTCAGGGTTAACCCCCTTGCTTGGGGTTTTGCCGAAAATTTCCTTGACGCGATCCTGAACTGCTGGCATCCGGGTCATGCCACCAACCAGGATAACTTCGTCAATTTCGCTGGCGGACAGGCCGGCATCCTTAAGTGCTGTCTGGCATGGAGCAACCAATCTGGCCAGCAGCTCACTGCAGATGCTTTCCAGCTTGGAGCGGGACAGCTTCATGTTCAGGTGTTTCGGACCCGATTGATCTGCGGTAATAAACGGCAGGTTGATGTCGGTTTCCATGGAAGAAGAGAGTTCGCATTTGGCTTTCTCGGCAGCCTCTTTCAAACGTTGGAGAGCCATTTTGTCGCCACGCAGGTCGATCCCCTGATCTTTTTTGAACTCGCCGGCAACGTAATCGATGATACGTTGGTCAAAGTCCTCACCACCTAAGAAAGTGTCCCCGTTGGTTGCTTTAACCTCGAATACACCGTCACCGAGGTCGAGGATTGAAACGTCGAAAGTACCGCCACCAAGGTCGAAAACGGCGATGGTCATTTCTTCTTTTTTATCAAGACCGTATGCAAGTGAAGCCGCAGTTGGTTCGTTGATGATACGCAGGACATTAAGACCGGAAATTTTACCAGCATCCTTGGTTGCCTGGCGTTGTGAGTCGTTGAAGTAAGCAGGTACGGTAATAACCGCGTCAGTGACTTTTTCACCAAGGTAATCTTCAGCGGTCTGCTTCATTTTCTGCAGAATCATGGCTGAAATTTCCGGGGCACTGAACTGTTTGTCACGGCACTGAACCCAGGCATCTCCGTTATCGGCTTCGATAATCTTAAACGGGCTGATGGCGATGTCTTTCTGAACGGCGTCAGAGCTGAATTTGCGGCCAATGAGACGTTTGATGGCAAATAGTGTATTTTCAGGGTTGGTGACCGCCTGACGTTTTGCCTGCTGGCCGACCAGGCGCTCATTGCTTTCGGTAAACGCAACCATTGACGGGGTGGTTCTCGCCCCTTCAGAGTTGGCTATAACGACTGGTTCGCCACCTTCCATGACGGCGACACAAGAGTTGGTTGTTCCCAGGTCAATACCAATAACTTTACCCATGATGTATATCCTCCCTTTATCTTTTCAAATCTGGATTTTTATTCTGCGTTGTTGTCTTCATCTGTCGATGCATCTTCATTCGTTTTGTTGTCTGCTGGCGGGGCCGGAGCTTTTGCCACCATGACAAACGCCGGGCGTAGCAGCCTGTCGTTCAGCTGATAGCCTTTTTGCAATTGTTGAACAACGGTGTTAACCGGTTGGTCAGCGCTTTCGAGCTGCCCCATGGCCTGGTGCAAAGCAGGATCAAATGGCTGTCCCATCGATTCAATGGGCGTAACGCCAAAGCGGCTAAGGACCTGGCTGAACTGGGTCAGAGTCATCTGTACCCCTTCGACCAATCCATTATCTCCCTGATCTGCATGTTCAACTGCCCGCTCAAGATTGTCCATGACTGGAAGAATCTCGCGCAATATGTTTTCATTGGCAAACTTAGCCAGTTCTTCTTTTTCTCTCTGGGTGCGTTTACGCAGATTCTCCATGTCGGCCAGAGTTCGCATGTACTGCTCTTTATGATTTTTTGCTTCTTCCTGGGCCTTGATAAGATCGTTCTGTAGCTGTTCGTCACCTGAGATGATCTCAGGTTCTATGCTTTGATCCTGATCACTCGGCTCAGTATCCGCGTTCTGTTCAAGCTCAGGGTCTTGCTGTTCAGTATTGTTACCCACCTTATTAACTCCTTTTGGTAAACTTTTGGTTTATTCTATTTCCCGTTCCAGAACCCGGCTGACCAATTGGGCAGTAAAGTCGACGATGGGAATGACCTGAGAGTAATCCATGCGGACCGGACCAATAACTCCCAGGGTTCCAATGGCGCCTTTCTGGTTGGAAAAATTTGACGTAATCAGGCTGTAGCCTTCCAGATCAATGCAACTGCTTTGACTGCCGATGAAGATCTGCACTCCTTGGGCGTTCTGACTGCGGTCCAGCAGTTCGATGAGCAGTTTTTTACTTTCCAGGGTCTGTATCAGACGTTTCATTTGCTGTGGAGAAGAAAACTCAGGCTGCTCCAGCATCAGTGATGCGCCGGAAACGTAAATCTGATTTTCTACTTCATCCTGTAGGGCTGCACATGACAGACTCAGAGCCTGTTTCCTCAACCGGTCGTACAGAACCCTCTCTTCTTGCAATTCGGCACTCAGCTTTTTCCTGACTTCCTGAATCGAAAGGCCGGTCAGTTCCTTGTTCAGGTAATTACTGATCTGCTCAAGCTGGCGATCATCAAGAGTCTGGTCTGCATCGATAATCTTATTCTGGACGAGACCCGATTCGGAGACGTAAATAACCAACAGGCGACCTTTGGACAGCCTGACAAATTCAATCTGACGAAACACCGTTGAAGAGAACTTAGGTGCCATGACCAGTCCGGTATATTTGGATAAGCCGGACATGACCTTTCCAACTTCCTGCATGATGTCTTCAAGCTTCATACTGCTGAACCGGTAGCTGTTGCGCAGGCGGGATTTTTCGTCTTTGGACAGGTCACGAATTTGCAGCAGGGAGTCAATGTAATACTGAAAACCCTGTGCCGTAGGAATCCTTCCGGCAGAAGTGTGCGGAGAACACAAAAAGCCCATCTCTTCAAGATCGGCCATAACGTTGCGCACTGTTGCCGGCGACAGATTAAAATCGTGCCTGCGGGTTATTGCTCTGCTTCCAACTGGTTCTGCAGAAGAAATATAATCTTCAACAATTGCTTCCAGGATGTTCTGGCTGCGTTCATTGAGCTCCTCAGCCATGGGACTCTCCACCTATCGAACAAAGGTCTTACGGGCAAATGAAGCCCAGCAGCGTTGGGAAACAATGCTGGACGGTTTTCATACGATCCTTGCACCTTATGTTTAATGTTAGCACTCAACGCTGCCGAGTGCTAACATCGCAGCCTATCAATGCAAATGTGATTTGTCAAGGCTTATGGAATGTCGAAAAGCGGGATTTTTACAGTAACACTCTGTTCCGACTAGAGGAATTCACTGATGAGATAATCATAAATAAGCCAGCCGTCCAGATTAAAGTGTAAAGAGTGGTTATCTTGGATTAAAAAGTTTTTGCAGCGCTGCATCGCCGCGCTAAAAACCTGTTCCGCATCCTGGCAGAATATTTTTCTGAATTCTATCAGGTCCAGACCGTCTGACGTTCTTAAGCGCAGATAGCAATATTCACTCATAGCCGATTGGCAATCGAAGGTTTCGACAGTTTTGGCTGGATTCTTGTTGTTTTGCAGGGCGCGGCGAACGCGAGTAATATCGGCAGGAACCTGCCACCTGGTTCCCCAGTTGTGTGGATCAAAACCATGGGCGCCGCAGCCGACTGCCAGGCAGCCTTCGCGGCGCCAGTATACCTGGTTGTGGGCACAGCGAAAACCGGGGCGCGCAAAGTTTGAAATTTCGTAATGTTCATAACCTGCAGCATTGGCTAGCTGGTTAATTTGGCGATACTGGTCTGCATATAGCTCTTCTGAGCAGGGCATAAGCTGTCCAGATTCAGCGCTTAGGGTAAGGGGCGTGCCCTCTTCAAAAGACAGTCCGTAAAGAGATATGTGTTCCGGGGATAGATCAAGTAACTGATTGATTTCTCGAAAATTGTCCTCAAGCGTTTGATCCGGAAGGGCAAACATGAGGTCAAGACTGATGTTGGTGAATCCAGCCCTGCGGGCCGCATTGAATCCCTCGATGGCGGTCCTGCTGTTGTGGATGCGGCCCAGAAGTTTCAGATTGGCATCGCTCAGGGACTGAATACCGAGTGACAGGCGATTCAGACCGGCAGCACGGTACCCTTGCAATTTTTCCAGAGTGATAGTCCCGGGGTTGGCTTCCAGGGTTATTTCAGCCTTTTGTGCTATTTTAAAGCAGCTATCCAGCTGCATTAAAATAGTTTGCAATTGCTTAGGTTGCAGTAATGACGGGGTTCCGCCACCAAAGAAAATAGTTGTTAACGGTGTACCGGGAACAGAGTCCCGCGCCAGAACCTGAATATTTTTCTCAAGGAGGGCAACATAGGCGGCGATGTCACTACTGCTGCCAGGTTGTGAGTAAAAATCACAATATGGGCATTTGCGTGAGCAAAATGGGATGTGGATATATATTGAACTCATGAATAAAGCCCCCTGCGGTCAGGGGGCGTTGTCATTATTTAAAGTAAAGCATCGACATGATGGCCAAAAAGGCAACGGCCAGAAAAACACCCGCACCCATGGGATAGGCATTCAACCCGGTTTGCCGGTCAATGCTCTGCAGCGATTTGCTCTGCTCCGATTCATCGCCACTGGCCTCTGAGCCAAGCTGTACCAGATGACGTTGAATGCTGCGTGATGGATCTTCAAAAAAGCGGGCCAGTAATTGGGGCAGCTTCTGCATGAAAATACGATCACCGAAGGTGTTGATACCATTAAAAATTTTGTCGCAGCCATAGATGAATAGGCGCCCACCTTTACGGTAGATCCAATCAGTATCGATTGAAATGGTTTCGGTACGCTTGAGCAATGGCAGCAACATAAAGAAAGCTAGAGCTGAAAACATCAACAGTTGAAACTGGTTGAGGGTGTGTTCAAAGGTATAGGCATGGAAATCAACGGGGTACGGGAGAATGTCATACAGTGGCTGCGGATAAATGCCCAGAAAAATACAGACGAATGCCAACAGGGCCATGGCCGCCAGCATATGTTTGGGTGGTTCCCCGGGGCGTAAGCCATTGTCTTTGGCAAAGAAAACAAAGTAAGGAAATTTGATCCCGGCATGAAGAAAGACTCCAGCTGAGGCAATTTCCAGAATTAACCAGACCCAGAAGAAGCCTTCATGCACCCCAGCTTCGATAATCATCGGTTTGCTGGTATAGCCTGACAGAAAAGGAAAGCTGGAAATGGCCAGGGCGCCGATAGTGCCGAATATCAAGGTTAGCGGCATGGTTTTGTAGAGTCCGCCGAGATCGGTACATTTGCTTTTTCCGGTCATATAGAGCACTGAGCCGGCACTCATCCACAATAAGGCTTTGTAAATGATATGACAAAAGGCATGGGCAACCGCACCGCTGATTGCTAATGATGTACCGATACCGACACCACAAATCATGAAGCCGACCTGATTCATAATGGAGTAGGCGAGAATCCGTCGCATATCATTTTCAAGAATGGCCCAGATAATACCGTATATAGCCATAACACAGCCAACAAACAGCAAAATCTCCCAGCCGGCAAAGCCGCGGATAAGTGTGTAAACAGCTGTTTTGGTGGTGTAGGCGGTCATGATAACACCACCAGTCACGGTTGCTTCGGGGTATGCATCTGACAACCAGGCGTTAAATGGTGGCGCTGCTGCATTGGTCAGGAAGCCGAGCAGAATTAGGCCGGTTGCCCAACCGTTAGGACTGAATCCGGTAAAAGCAACGGATCCTGTGGAATTAATCTGCAGCAGAATTCCCGCGAGCAAGCATAACCCACCGAAAATGTGCATCATAACGTATCTGAAAGCAGCACCGTAGGCGCGTTCAGTTTTGCGGGCAAGTACCAGAAAGGTTGAGGTGATAGCCATGACTTCCCAGAACAGGTAAAGGGAAATCAGGTCTGAAGCAAAAACTGCGCCCAAGGCTGATCCGATGTAGGCCAGTGCTGCAGTATGCTCGTAGCGGTCTTTGAGATGTAGCGCGAAAAGAAAACATGCGAAGGCATTGATGGTAAAAACATAACCAAAAGCTTTGCTGAGCTTGTCGACACGCAACAGGTTCAGATCGAACCCGAACAGATGATAGCCGAGGTAAGTTCCTGGTTCCAGTTGGGTAATTGCCAGAAAGGCCAGCGCCGGAGCCAGAAGAATAATAACGCGTCTCCCGGCAAGCGGAAGCAACCACAGGAGTATCGCCCCCAACAGGAAGAAAATTGATGGATGCAGGCTAGCGGTCATAGTAATCCTCTTTTTTCTTCAGCGCGAAACCAAGGAACTTGGAAACCAAGATAATGACAACGCAAGAGACAAAACCGAACACAGCATAAAATCCTGGCCAGCCCTCAAGCGATGAAAACAGAGTGTGTTTGTGAATAAAGAAATCCGGTAGAACCAGCAGAACTAGTACCACGTAAAAGCCGATCTTAAGATTTTTAATATTCTTGGGACGGTCAAACCAGGTCCAGACTTCGGGCTTTTTATCTTCGGAGTTCATGGGTCACCTCAACTCATGGAAACAGCGCAAGCTTAGCCAGACGCAAAAAAATGTCCGGATAAAAAAACAGAGCAACAGACGTGCAAGCCGTAACAGACAAAGGGATCAGACAAAAGATTGGAGCCTCTTTGATTCCTGTATCAAAAACCGGGTCAGCAGCTTTGGCAAAATAACCACGATAGACTATCGGGAGAAAATAAGCAGCGTTTAATAACGAGCTGGTCAGTAGGACCAGCAGCAAAATGATTTGATTACTGCTGACAGCTCCAATAACCAGGTTCCATTTACTGATAAAACCACCTAATGGCGGCATACCGATAATGCTCAAGGAACCGAGCATAAAGGCAAAGTAGGTAACTGGCATGCGCCGTCCCAGCCCATCCATCTGACTGATGTATTTTTTTCCGGCGCCGACAAAAATAGCCCCGGCACAGAAAAACAGGGTGATTTTGCCAAACGCATGCATGGCAATATGGAGCAGCCCGCCGGTCATTCCTGCCGCTGACAGCATCCCGGCGCCAAGGATCATATAAGAGAGTTGGCCGATGGTCGAATAAGCAAGCCTGCGTTTGAGGTTGTCCTGGGTCAGGGCGACCAGGGAGGCGACCAGGATAGTCGTCGAGGCCAGTGCGGTAACGATCCAGCCAAGATGGGCATTGAGCAGCTCCTGTGGCCCGATAATGTGGAAAATAACACGTAAAATGGAAAAGACACCAACTTTAACGACTGCAACACCGTGCAGAAATGAACTGACCGGAGTTGGGGCAACCATGGCAGCTGGGAGCCAGCCGTGAAAGGGCATCAGACCTGACTTGGCGAAGCCGAAAAGGAACATGACCAGAATCAGGGCGAGCAACTGTGGGCTGACACCGCTGTTGGTCAGTATCCCGCCGATTTTGAAATCGAGGGAGCCGGTCAGTGAGTAGACGATAATCATAGCTGGCAGTGCCAGGCCGATGGAGGTTCCGAGTATGTAAGTTAAATATTTGCGGCCTGATTTTTTGGCTTCATCATTCTGCTCATGAGTCACCAATGGGTAGGTTGATAATGACAACATTTCGTAGAACAGATACATGGTCAGCAGATTGGCTGAAAAAGCGACACCCAGAGTTGCAGAAATGGCAACGGCGAACGAAGCAAAATAGCGGGTCTGGGCATGCTCATCAAGTGTGCGCATGTAGCCGATGGAGTAGAGCGAAGTGAAAAACCAGAGGATCGACGCGACCAGGGCGAAGAACATTCCCATGGCGTCGACTCGTAAGGCAATGGGAACCCCTTTTACTACTTCTGCGATAGTCCATTCGAAGCCTCCCCCCTTAAGAACCGCTGGCAGCATGCTCGCGACAATAATCACTTTGCCAAGGGCGATCAGTATTGTCCAGCCTTCACGCAGGTTGGGGCGACGGTTCGACAACATAATGGGGATCGACCCGATCAGCGAGATTAAAATGGCCATGAGGGGCCAGATCGAAATGTGATAGTTCATAATAAACGATGCCCTGTCTTCAACTTATTACAGCAGATAATGTCTCGAATACTAACAAGCCTGGTTACAGGTTTAAAAAGTGACCGGTACCGCCAGTTTGATTATCGACTCTACCAAGGGTCCAGAGTAAAGACCGATGATGATCAGCATGGCGGCTGAGATCCACAGGGGAATGCGCATGCTTAACGGAGCCTCATCATACTTTTCGATACCGTGATGCTGCCCGGGGCGGAAAAAATAACCGATTTCAATAATCCGGAAAAAGATAATGGCATTGACCAGTGAACTGAACAATAGCGCAATCACGTAGCCCCACTGTCCGGCTTCGATACCCCCAAGTAGCAGATACCATTTGCTGAAAAATCCTGCAGTTGGAGGCACGCCGATCATGGAAAATGCCCCCAGGGTAAACGCCGCCATGGTAAATGGCATTTTGCGGTAAACCCCTTTGAGACTGTCAAACTCCAGGTTGCCAAGTTTATAGAGCAGGGCTGCGGCTGACAGGAATAGGCACAGAGTCATCAGCGCATCGTTAACGATGTGCAGGACCGCTCCGGTCATGCCAATATTGTTGGCCAGCCACACCCCACCAACCATGTAGCCAACTTCAGCGACAATAATGTACGTCAACATGCGCTTCAGGTTACGTTGCGCCAGAGCCATACTTGATCCGCATACGATGGCAATGGTTGCCAGCCAGACCACACCGTTCTGAACCAGCGGATGATCAAAAAACAGGTAGTCGACAGAAAAGACCGAAAACATGATCCTGATCATCAGATAAATGGTGACTTTGGTCATCAGCGGCGCCGAGATCAAAGCTGTGCCGGTAGGGGCCAGGGAGTAGGCATTGGGTAGCCAGCCATGTAGTGGGAACAGGGCCATTTTGACCCACAAGCCGACCAGAATAAAGGCCAGTGCCGTTGCAATGGCTTTGGGACCGTCGGTGTGGATAAGGATGCCGGCAATGTCCGCCATATTCAGGCTACCGGTCATGATATAGAGATAGCCAACCCCGAGCAGGTAAAAACAGGCGCCAAGAGAACCCATGATGATGTAGTTGAAGCTGGCCAGCGGAGCTCGCCCCTGTCCCATGGCAATCAGGCCGTAGGTTGTGATGGAGGTGATTTCCAGCAGGACATAAAGGTTGAAGGCATCACCAGTGAGGATCAATCCGTAAAGACCGGCCACGAAAATCAGATAGAGAGTAAAAAACATATACTCTTTATCCGGTAGTTCTTGAAATACGGATTTAAGTGCCGAACCTGTAGCCAGCAAAGCTGAGGCAGAAACCAAAACCAGCATCAGTGCTGATAAATGATCAATGACCAGTTCAATCCCGTACGGGGGGCTCCAATGGCCGACGGTGTAACTGTAGCCGCCGTTACCGAGGACGTGTCCAAGGACAACCACTGACAGTACGGTTGAAACGGCCAGACTGCCAAGGGCAAGAGGCGCAATCCAGGTTTTGGACCGGCGTCCCAGCAGGTTGACGAAAAATGCAGTTAAAAGCGGTACTGCCAAGACGAAAAGAGGTAGATTCGATGCACTCATTTTCCGAGTTTCTCCAGGATTTCACCCTCTTCGAGGGTCCCATATTCACGATAAATGCGCTGCAGAATAGCCAGGGCCACACCGGTAACACTGACCGAAACGACGATGGCGGTAAGCATAAGGACATGGGGTAACGGGTTGACGATGGTTGCAATGTCTACCCCGTGTTCAAGGACTTCATGCTTATCAAGGATAGGGATCCTGGCTCCTTGTTTGACTCCGGCGGAGACAAACATCAGGATGATAGCGGTTTGAAAGATGTTCATACCGATCAGTTTTTTGACCAGATTCTTTTTGCCGATCATGGCATAAAATCCGATCATCATCAGGGCGACGTAAATCCAGTAGTTAAATTTGGCAACGAAAATTTCAGCACCCATGGTTTAAAGCCCCTCTTCCATTTCACCTTTTGATCCGAGCACCCAGAACAGGGCAGCCATAATACTCATAACAGCTAAACCGACGCCGACCTCGACAACGAAAATGCCAAAGGAGCGCCATTCCACCGGTCCTAAAGGAATAATGGCATCCAGGGCACTGTAGTCGAGAAACATGCCGCCGAACAGGGCGCAGAGTGCCGCAGTCCCGGTGTAGATAAGAACACCAATGTTACCAAAGATGTTATTGGCGGTTTCGGACATGTACTGCATGGAAAACTTTTGGTCAAAGGCCAGAGCCAGGGCAACGAAAGATGCGCCCAGGATAACACCGCCCTGGAATCCGCCCCCGGGACTGTAGTGACCATGAACGATGACATACAAGCCAAAAAGTTGAATAAACGGGACCAGCAGGCGGACGGCGGTCTGAATGATAAGGCTTTCACCGAGCTTCTGTTTGGCTGTGCGTTCCTGTAGTAACTTCATGGTGTTCTCCGCCTTTTTTAGTCCTGTTTCTTCTTTTTGCGCAGTATGCTCATAACCGCCATTCCGGCACAGTAGATAACGACAGTTTCGAACATGGTGTCGTAACCACGGTAATCTCCGAGGACGGCTGTAACAATATTCGGTACGTGGGTTTCAGGGACCGCTTCTTTAATAAAATAAGCGGACAGATGTTGGGATGCCGGAGAATTTGGATCGCCGAAGGCCGGGAAATCCATGGTGCCGTAAAGCAGAACCACACCGGTAACAAATGTTGCAAGCAGGGCGAGAGCTTTCAATCCTTACTCCTTCTTGTGGTATTCAAAATGGCGGCAATAAAGAGCACGGTACTGATCCCGGCGCCGACTGTCGCTTCAGTAAACGCAACGTCAACCGCCCCCATTTCAGCCCACAGCAAACACATAAAGAAACTGTAAACGCCAAAAATAATCGTGGCACTGAGCAGATCCTTAACTGTGATGGCCGCAATGGCACAAACGACAACAAGTAGCAGAATCAGTAAGTCAAGAGCCCAGATCATAACTATCTCTTCTTCTTGGCCCAGGGAGCGATGCCGATTACCAGGGCCGTTTTGGTAATGGCATGTGTTGCGGTCGGGCTGGCGACATAGATAAAAACTGCAATCAGCATGATTTTGATAGCAACCAGAATGCTAGCGAAGCTGACATCCTGTAATTGATAAAGGGCGGCGGCGATAACAATGAGCACTGCTGCCAGAGAATCCGATTTGCCGGCAGCATGCAGGCGGCTGTAAAAGTCTGGAAAGCGCAGTACGCCAACAACGCCGATCGTAAAGAAGAACAATCCGGTAATCAGAAACAGGAAGATAACAATATTCATGGGTTTTCTCCTGAGGCGGAGGTGTTCTGATCGTCATGCAGAGGAGCTTCGCGATCAAGGAAATTACTCAGTATTTCCTCTGCATGTTTTTTGCGCAGGAAATATCTTGTGGCACCTAATGTTGCAATAAAGTTAAGCAATGCATAGGCGATGGCGATATCGACATACATGGCAAGGTCACCCATGAGGATGCCGATTAGCAGCAGCAAGGTCGTTGTTTTTGTGCCGATAATGTTGCCACCAAGAATACGATCGAGAACCGTAGGACCGGCAATCAAGCGGTACATACTGAGCAACATGAGGAAAATAAGCCAGACTCCGGCATAAAGGAAGGAATTCTCAAGCATGCTCTCTAATCTCCAGCGCTTTTGCTACACGTTGTTCCATTTCACCAGGAAGTCCAGCCGCTGCTTTTTGGGTCAGGGCATATACGGCGATCTGATTTTCGAAAATATTTACCGTGATGGTTCCAGGGGTCAAGGTAATTGATTGCGCCAGGGCCACTTTGGAAATCGGTCTTTTTAAAATGGTTTCAAAGCGGAACAGGTGAGGGTCAATCAGATCCAGCATGCGTGGGTGTAAAACGATGTAGGTAATCTCCAGATTCGCCAGGATGATCTGTCCCAGCAGGTATGGAAGGTAAGCAACCATCCGGAACGATTCTCTGATCCACGATTTTCCAGCATCAGGAAACAGCAGATTGCTGCTGAATATAGAGACGATCAGGCAGCAAAGAATTCCCAGGGAAAAATGAAACGGATCGAACATACCGGACATGACGATCCAGAAGATCAGCATAATGATGAATGTGGCAATTTTGGCCTTCATAAGATGCAACTCCAGTGCTGCTACCAGACGATCTGGGGTTAAAAAGCGTTTTTAAGATAGTGATAACCTTAACAGAAAGTTCAATCATTTCATGTCAGGCAGATCCGCCTGGCCTGGTCACATGGGCAACAGGGGATAAAAGGCTTTGGTGCGATGTTCTTATCTAACAATCATAAGAAGTGGCTGTTTAACAGACTCTTCTTCTCTCCGTTACAAAAAAACAATTCATAGAGGTGAGCTGGATTAAGTTACGCTAGACTACTTTTGAAAAGCTGTTTAACGTCATATCATTATAATTAAGTTTGTCTAGCATGGACCCAACCGAGGGTCAATAAAATCCCATATAACGAACCAAAAATTGAATTTGGGAATGACAGCGTCGCCGAAATCCGGCGAAACCTGCGTATCCGCTATAAACTCCATATTTGGTGTATTATTCCGCTAAATGTTCTTGAGCACAACTGTTTTCGGAATAAAATTATCTTTCTTTCTCCCATCTAAGTTTATGCGGGAAATGTGCCAAACGTTAATGGTTGGAAATGTAACCCTTTTATGAAAGTGAAAATGGTCCTAAATCAGGAAGTTATGGCAGCGCATCCCGCGCGGAAGAAAGAGCTGTCTGGCAGCGGGGTATCAATATGTCGACAGGTTGTGAGAAAATATTATTCAAACATGGGTCAGGCCTGATGATTTTTGCACCTGCGCGGGGGCTCAGCTATTCAGCCAGGGCTTGTGCAGAATCACGATAACGCTTAGGGATCTGCTCCAGGTGATCAGCAAATTGCAGGTCGCCCTGTCCATCGACATAAAGATAACGATTAGCTGTTTTCTTGACTTTGGCGACAGCTGTTTTGCTGATAACAGATGCTATGGTATCCGGATTTTTAGCTGCCTTTGCAGGTGACTTGGGCTGAGAACGCTGGACTGTTGGGGGGATGGTCGTTGTCGGGTTCTTATGGTCAAGGATAACGTTGGCCAACCGATGGCGGAAATCAACATAAAACTTTTGGGTTTCGGCTAGCCCGGGGGTTGTCAGTGGTAAGGAAACCATCAGCTGGTCAAAGCTCAGGCTCATGGCACAGATGACCACCAACCATAAAAAATATCTGAAAAGTTTAAACATGCAAGCACTCCGATCAGGCAGCTGCACACCGGCGATGCGTCCGACTATTGTCGGGCTGATAATAATATAGTATGAAAGGCAGGTTCGCGGACATATTACCTGTGCTGTCCCGTAAACTCAAGCCATGTAAAGACAGTGAGAAGGTTTCCTTTTCACGGTGATTATGCAAGAATACGCATTCGTCGATTTTACCTTAAGGAGCATGTACGATGAGTGACACACAATACGATGTGATTATCATAGGCGGTGGCCCTGCCGGAATGACCGCCGGTCTTTACGCATCCCGCGCCTGCCTGAAATCTTTGATGCTGGAAAAAATGATTATGGGTGGTCAGATGATGACGACCACTCTGGTTGAAAACTGGCCGGGTTTTCCCGGAGGGATTGAAGGTCCCGAACTGATGATGCGTTTTCAGGAGCATTGTGTTGAGTTCGGACTTGAAACTGGTTATGGATCGGTCGATAAAATCATTGATCACGGCAATTTCAAAACCCTGATCGTTGATGGCAAAGAAATGACCTGCAGAGCCGTTATTATCGCTACTGGAGTTGTGCCGCGTAAGCTGGGTTTGGCCGAAGAAGCGGCCTTGGTCGGTCGCGGTATTTCCTATTGTGCGACCTGTGATGGGGCTTTCTTTCGTAATGTTCCTATTGCTGTTGTCGGCGGAGGAGACACTGCCGCAGAAGAGGCGCTGTATCTGACCCGTTTTGCCAGCAAGGTGTATCTGATTCATCGTCGCGATAAACTGCGGGCGACCAAGATTCTGCAAGACCGCGTTATGGCAAATGATAAAATTGAAATTCTCTGGAATTCCGTTGTCGATGGTCTGCTGGCCGATAAAAGTGGCCTGAATGGAGCGGTGCTGAAAGATACTCAGACTGGCGAAACGCGTAACCTTGAAGTTCAGGGGCTGTTCGTTGCAGTTGGAGTTACACCTACTTCTGATTTTGCTGGTGACCTGCTGAACAGAACAGCGGAGGGATACATTATTGCCGGTGAGGATACCAAAACCAATGTGCCCGGTATCTTCGCTGCCGGAGACTGTCGTACGACAGTCCTTAAACAGGTTTCAACCGCTGTCGGGGATGGCGCGGTTTCAGCTATTCAGGCTGAAAAATATATTGATGAAATGGCGCACCTGGAAAAAGTCGCCGCGCAGTAGGCTGCAGTACACACATATTTTTATCAAATAAGCGCAAGTATTCTGCTGTAGAGCAGAGCCAGGGGGGGATATGCTTGCAAAAGTCTGTTCAGGTGCCCTGATTGGTATCGACGCCTATCCCGTTGAGGTGGAGGTTGATATCGCTCAGGGGTTGCCGCAATTTTCTACCGTTGGGTTACCCGAAGGTGCGGTCAAAGAAAGTAAAGACCGGGTCAAATCTGCCATTAAGAATTCCGGCTACGACTTTCCGGCGCGCCGGATCACTATCAATCTTGCTCCGGCAGATATCCGCAAGGACGGAGCCGCGTTCGACTTGCCGATTGCCATAGGTTTGTTATGTGCTACGGGGGTTGTTGATCAGGAGCGGGTGGCGCGCTTTGTTTTGCTGGGGGAACTGTCTCTCGATGGCCGTATTAAGCCGGTTCGCGGGGTATTGCCGGTTACCGTGGCGGCACGGGAATGGGGGACCGAAGCCTTGATTCTGCCGCGCGAAAACGCCGAAGAGGGAGCCGTTGTTGCCGGGCCGGCCGTGTATGCCGTCAGTGATTTGTCTGAAGTCGTTGGCCTGATCAATGGTGATTTCAATCCTGAACCGTATCGGCCCCAGGCCAGTGATGAGGGGGCAGTTGTTGCCATTGAGGGGGAGGATTTTGCTGAAGTGCGGGGGCAGGAACATGTTAAACGTGCTCTGGAGGTTGCCGCAGCCGGAGCTCACAACATCCTTATGAGTGGTCCCCCGGGCAGTGGTAAAACCATGCTTGCTCGGCGGCTGCCGACAATCCTGCCCGATTTTTCCTTTGAGGAATCTCTGGAAACAACCAAAATTCATTCGGTGGCCGGTCTGTTGTCCCGCAACCATGCCTTACTCAGGCAGCGTCCTTTCAGGTCGCCGCATCATACCATTTCAGATGCCGGTCTGATCGGCGGGGGCAGTTATCCGCGGCCGGGCGAAGTGTCCCTGGCCCATTGCGGCATCCTGTTTCTGGATGAGTTCCCTGAATTTAAAAAGAATGTGCTGGAGATGTTACGTCAGCCCCTGGAAGATGGTCAGGTTTCGATCAGCCGTGCCGCGCTGAGTTTGACCTATCCGGCCAATTTTATGTTGGTGGCGGCCATGAACCCCTGCCCCTGTGGCTTCAGTGGCGATACCCAGCATGATTGTTCCTGTACCCCGGTCATGATTCAGCGTTATCGAAGCCGTCTGTCTGGTCCGCTGCTCGATCGTATTGATCTTCATGTCGAAGTTCCGCGTGTTCCACATCGGGATTTAACCAATCTGCAACCCGCTGAGTCGAGTGCGACCATCCGCAAGCGCGTCAATCAGGCTCGTGCAATTCAGCATCAGCGCCTGGCTGCTTACGGTTTATACGCCAATAGTCAGATGCAGGCCCGGCATATCCGGAAATTCTGTCAACTTGATGAAGCCGGTGATCGCCTGCTGGAACAGGTGACAGACAAACTGGGGCTGTCGGCGCGCAGTTTCACCAGAATTCTCAAATTGGCACGGACCATCGCTGATCTGGCCGGGGAAGAGCAGATCTGTCCGAGGCACCTGGGGGAAGCGATTCAATACCGTGGGCTTGACCGAAAGACAAGTTAGTTTTTATCCGGAAACGGCCCTTTTCCGCTGTGGCGGTGTCACTCTGCGGGTTTTCTTGTGCGGCGTAAAGGACTACGCCTCCGCGCAACCCCTTGATTTCCTTGCCACAACGAAAAATTGCTCGTTTCCAATCTGAAAACTTAGCCGTTGCCCTTCGGAGTTTCCGGATGGCAACTAGTTAGTTTATTTAGAGTTGGATTCTTATAGAAGTCGGGTTAATTGATATTTTTATCTGATAGGTATGAGCTTTTATGAAAATTTTAGCAAAACGTTTTGTTGGAAAGACCCTGGTTTATGCTCTGCTTGTTGTTCTGACCGGTCAAAGTGTTTTTGGCGCGAGCTTTGATTGCGCAAAAGCAACGACTGGTATTGAAAAAATGATCTGTGACAATCCCGCTGTATCTCAACAGGACAGTGAACTGGGAGAGCTTTACGCGACAGTTGTCGAGCAGAGCCGCTACCCCGGCAATATTAAAAGCGCGCAGCGGCAGTGGCTGAAAGCCCGTAACCAATGTGCCTCGGTGGCCTGTCTGAATGATCAGTATCAACTGCGACAGACGGCTCTGCAGGAACAACTGCTTAAAATACAGTACAGTGGTCAGCCTCTAAAAATAACCTCTGCTCTGGAACAAACCTATGATAACGCCTCTGCTTTGGCAGTACGTTTTTCTGTTCCTCTGGATAAACACGCTGATTATAAAAAGTTTTTTCAGCTTGAGACCAATAATGAAAAGCAGCCGCAGAGTAGCTGGATTCTCAGTGAAGATGGTTTGCTGGCCATCTTTCCCTTCGTTGAACCCAAAACAGAATATGTTTTGACGGTTAAGCCTGGTTTGCTGGCGATAAACGGTGCAAAACAGGTTGATCTGTTCACGACCAAGATCACCACGCGGCGCAATGAGCCGAGTGCTTCTTTTGCCGGCAGTGCTGCGGTCATGAGTACGAAATTGAAACGTGCCTTGCCGGTCACTACGTTAAATGTCGATGCTGTCGATGTGGATATTTTCCGCATTAATCCGGATGCCATTCCTGCCTGGAGCTATTTTAATACCAGTAAGCAGCGTGAATATTATGAATTCACCTCTTTCGCCAAGGAAAACCCCCTGGTTTACAGTGGGCGTTTCGATATTGAGCAGCGCCGCAACCAGCGTGGAACCCAAAATCTTGATCTGTCCGAGGTCACCGCCCTCGATAAGCCAGGAGCATACTTGGCGGTATTGCGGGTTCCTGGGCAATATGCCTACAGCTATGACACCAACTTCTTTACGGTCAGCGACATCGGGCTGCAGGTTCGTCGACATCGTGAGCACCTGGTCGTATTCTGCAGTTCCATCGGCTCTGGAGCCAATCTTGATAATGTGGAGATTTCCCTCTATCAGAGTAACAAGCTGGTCGCCCAGGTTGTGACCGATGAAAACGGGGTGGCCGAATTCAATGACTGGTTTGAGGACAACACCGTACTGGTTGCTCGCCAGGGAGATCAGATCAGTGTCCTGCGCTTTGATCAGCCCCTTGATCTTTCCGGTATTCGTAATGCCATCAGCCGTCATCTGCCACGTCAGGCTTTTGCCTGGGGTCCGCGGAACATTTACCGGCCCGGAGAAACGGTAATGACCTATGCCCTGCTGCGCGATTACGATGGGCGCCAAGTGCGTTCCGTTCCGTTACGCGTTGAGCTGATCGATGGCAGCGGCAACAGTCTAAAAACCCTGACTGTCAATGCCGGTAGCGAGGGGAGCTATCAGTTCAGCTATGATTTGCCTCGTGATGCCAAAACCGGTCCCTGGAAGCTGGTTTACCGAGAACCCGGTAAGGACAGTATCATCCATGAATACAAGTTTGCCGTGGAGGATTTTCTTCCAGAACGTATGAGCCTGACCCTGCTTGACGGCAAGGATGAGGTTCAGCACCTGGTCTATGGGGATGGTCAGCTGACCCTGCCTGTCCAGGGGGACTATCTTTATGGTGCTCCGGCCGCGGGGAACAAAGCTGATGGCTTTGTCGGTGTTGAACTTGAGCGCCACCCCTTCGAGCAGTGGAAAACCTTCTCCTTTGGTATCGCAGATAAAAAAATTGAACGGCAACGTTTGCCCCTTGATGAAATAGCTTTAGATGAACATGGGCATGGGCAATGGCAGGTGGCTCTCGCCCAATGGCAGGATATCGATTCTCCCCTGGCGTTAACTGTCACCGCCAGTCTTTATGAAAGTGGTGGCCGCCCGGTCACGCGCAGTACCACCGTAACCAGGATCAAAGGCGAACAGCTGATCGGGATCGAACCGCAATTCTCCGAGCGTCCCGAAAATGACAGCCGTCCTGAATTCCGGCTGATTGTTACCGATAGTAACGGAAATTTGCTAACGGGAAATGACTATCGTTACTCATTGGTGCGTGAAGATCGTAACTACTACTGGACTTACGATGAAAACTCAGGTTGGGAATGGCACTATGATCCCATGGAGTATGAAGTCTTTTCCGGCCAGTTGAAGTTCGATGGAGCCCAGGCGACCAGAATTGCTACGCCGGTACAGTGGGGCAATTATCGCCTGGAAGTTTACTCCCCACAAAATCAACTCCTGTCCACTTATCGTTTCCGCACTTCCTGGTACTGGTGGGGCAACAGTGCTGAAGAAAGTGGTCTCAAGCCGGATCAGGTCCGGATGACGTTCCGGGACGGAAGTTATCAGCAGGGGCAAACCGCTCATCTGCTGTTGACACCGCCAACCGACGGCTTGGCCACCATTACGGTGGAAACCAATGAAGAAATTCTGTGGATCAGTCAGCAGCAGGTCGCATCAGCGGGCAGTGATATTGACATCCCTGTTGAAAAAGATTGGTTCCGGCATGATATTTATGTCACTGCTACGGTACTTGCTCCTGGCGATATGAAACATTCGGTTGCCCCCAAACGTGCCTTCGGTTTTGTCAATCTGCCCCTGAAGCGCAAGGATGCCGATCTGAATGTGACCATTGAGGCGCCTGAGCGGGTTGAATCGGGGCGTGATGTTGAGGCCCGGGTTAAAATTTCCGCGCCAGGCGGGGTTCCAGACAACACTTATGTGACCCTGGCGGCTGTTGATATTGGTGTTCTGAATATCACCCGTTACAAAACCCCGAACCCTGGTGCTTATTTCTATGCGGCCCGACGTTATGATGTTGACTATTATGATATTTACGGACGCATCATTGAAAATGCCGGTTATGACTATATTCAACAACGCTTCGGTGGTGACTTTGTCGAGAGTGACGCTGAACTGGCGCGCGGTGGCAAGCAACCTGACAGCGATGTGAAGATCATGTCATGGCAGAGTGCTCCGGTTAAAGTCACCGCGGATGGATCAGCGACCTTTACCCTCCCGGTTCCTGAGTTTAACGGGCGTGTGCGCTGGATGGCGGTTGTCTATGCCGACCAGAGCTACGGCGCAGCCCAGGCGGAAACCCGGGTCGCCGATAAGGTTGTTGTCCAGTTGTCCAAGCCACGTTTTCTGGCTCCTGGCGACAGTGCGGAAATCAGCCTCGATGTCAGTAATCAAAGCGATGGGCCCCTTGACCTGAATATCGCTGTCCAGGTTGGTGGTGTGCTGGCCGCCCAGCCGCTGACACAGACCGTCTCTTTGGCGGATAAAGCCAAGCAGACCTTCAAATTCAATGTAGCCGCCACGGCCAGTGGGCGTGGTACCTTACAGCTCAAGGTCAATAGCGATAAGGGGAGTCCGGAGCTGGATCTTGAGCGTGATTGGTTTATCGATGTGCGCAGTGCTTATCCGGCGGTGACCCGCAAAGAGCAGGTGATTATCGAACCGGGAACGAGCTGGGTTCCGGGACTGGATATGACCGATCTGGCTGCGGCCAGCGTACAGGGGCGCATGGTTCTGTCGTTGCAGCCGCCTATCGATGTGAACAGTCATCTCCATGCCTTGTTACACTATCCCTACGGCTGTACCGAACAGAGCACCAGTTCCGGTTATCCCTGGGTATTGGTGACGCCTGAGAACGCCGCTAAAATGGGTTTGCTGGCGGAAATTGAGCAGCAGTTCAAGCAACCGTACAGCAATCAGTTCCGCAAGCAACAGATTGAAAAGGCGGTGGCACGGTTACTCCCCCGTCAGGTCTCTAGTGGTGGCTTTGGATACTGGACTGCAGATGAAGAGAATTTCTGGTTGACCGCTTATGTCAGTGATTTTCTTACCGACGCCCAGGCGGTTGGTGCCAAGGTGCCCCATGAGACCCTGAAGAAAGCCCTGGACAGGCTGCAGCGCTATGTCAGGGGAAATACTTCGGTAACTTACCGTTACAGTGACAACAACGAATATTACAGCTTTGCGACCCGCAGCTACGCGGCCTATGTGTTAGCTAAGGCGAAACAACTGAGCTTGTCTGATTTGCGGCGCTTTCATGATCAGATCAAAACTCAGAATTTGAAGCAATCCATACTCCCTTGGGTTCAGCTCGCCGCTGCTTTTGAAGCTTCCGGAGATAGTAAACGGGCCGACCAGTGTTATGAAAAAGCGAAGACTCTGGCTGTTAGCGAGGAGCGCTACTATGGAACTTATGGCAGCACCTTACGTGACCTGGCCTTAAGCTACGCCATTATGGCCGCAGCCGGACACCATGACAGCCAGCTGTTGCTGCAACTGTTTGATCAGACCAAGCAACGGAGCTGGCTCAGCACCCAGGAGCGTAATGCCCTGTTCCGGGCTGCTGTAGCGGCCGGACAGGCTGACGATGGCCACCTGGAAGCCCTGCTTACAATGTCTTGCAAAGAGCAATTGATCGCCCGGGAGGGTGATTTTAAAGCGCTCTTTTCGCAACCGCAACTGGTAGCCCTAGGCCAGGTCAAGGCCAAGGATAGCCAGCTTTATGGGATGTTGGAAGTGGTTGGTAATTATCAGCTACCACCTAAAGCATACGGCAATGGCCCGCATATCAGCCGTGATTTTTTTGATCTCGATGGTCAGCCGTTGGATATCTCTGAGCTCAAATCCGGAGATCTGGTTATTGTGCGGTTGACTGCAGGGGCAGACAAGCGTACGCCGGATGCCTTGCTGGTCGATCTGCTGCCCGCCGGGTTCGAACTGGAAAACCAGAATCTTGGCGGCAGCAGTGTTGATCTGAGCAGCTTGGCGGTGGCGGGAAAGAGTCTCGCCGATTGGCAACAGCAGGCCCATATCAGCCATCTCGAATATCGTGATGATCGTTTTGTCGCTGCTTTACCTCTGTCTGAATATGAGAATGCGACGGTTTATTATCTGGTTCGGGCCGTAACCCCGGGAACCTATAGTGTGCCGCCGTCTTATGTTGAGGATATGTACCGGCCAGAGCGCCAGGCGGTTGGCGCAACGCCTGCCCGGGTGAGGATTATGCCCTGATCGGAATGATGATAAAGCGATTGCCGCGGCTTCTGCCCGGCACCCCGCGCAGGAAAGTTCTGTGCGGGGTGCTGGGCAGTCTGTTGCTTCTTGTTTTCAGCTGGTTGCTGCTCAATCTGGTTGCTCCGGCCGATTTGACGGCCCGTCAACCGGCACAGGTGGTTGTTGACCAGAATGGTCAGTTGCTCAGGGCTTTTGCTGATCAGAATGGCGTCTGGCGTTATCATGTCAGTGCTGATCAGGTTTCGCCCTATTATTTTGAAGCATTATTTACTTATGAAGATCGCTGGTTTTATCAGCATTGGGGGGTGAATCCCCTGGCCTTGAGTCGTGCTGCCTGGCAGTGGTTACGTCATGGTGAAATCATATCAGGTGGTTCAACCCTGACCATGCAGGTGGCCCGCATTCGCTATAACCTTAAAGGGGGCTGGGCTGACAAATTCCGCCAGATGCTGATTGCTCTGCAGCTGGAGTGGCGCTACAGCAAAGCGGAAATCCTTGATTATTATCTGAACCATGCCCCTTTCGGCGGGACTCTGGAAGGGGTTGAGGCCGCCAGCCGCAGCTATTTCGGCTACCCGGCCGCCCAACTGACCAGGGCTCAGGCAGCGTTGCTCGCAGTTTTGCCCCAAGCTCCCAGTCGTAACCGACCTGATCGTTATCCGGAGCGCGCCAGGCATGAACGTGATAAAGTTCTCGATCGCCTTGTTGCCTTTGGCAAACTCAGTCCGGCCGCAGCTGCTGATGCCAAACTTGAAGAGGTTGATGCCACCCCCCCAAGGACTCCGTTGATCGCTCCTCTGCTGGCGTGGCGCCTGCACCAGCGACTGCCGGATCAGCCTGTGATCGCAACCTTTCTGAATCACGACCTGCAGATATCGTTGGAAGAGGTGGCCAGAAACAGTTTGCATCTGTTACCGGAGCGAGTCTCGGTTGCCATTATGGTGATGGAGCATGGCAGTGGTCGGGTGGTTGGCTATGTCGGGTCTGCTGATTTTACCGATGAACAGCGCTTCGGTCATATTGATATGATCACCGCCTGGCGCTCCCCCGGTTCAACCCTCAAGCCATTTATTTTTGGCATGGCCATGGATGACGGGCTGGTTCACAGTGAAAGCCTGCTGCTAAATGTCCCCCTCTCGTTTGGAGACTATCGCCCGTTTAACTTTACGCGTGGTTTTTCCGGTCCCGTCAGTGTCAGCACCACATTGCAGCAATCTCTGAATGTTCCATCTGTTCAGGTTCTTGAGCGGCTTGAACCCAACAATTTTTACGCCAGAATGCAAACGGCTGGCGCGGAGCTGCATTTGCCGCCCGGTGCCCGCCCGAGCTTGGCTTTGGCTCTCGGAGGTGTTGCTACAGACCTTGAACACCTGGTGCGCATGTACAGTGCTTTAGGCAATGATGGGGAAACCTTGAAACCGCGCTTAACCAGTGCTGACCCTGAAATTCGCGAGCCCTTGCTGAGTCCGGGAGCGGCCTGGATTATTCGGACTTTACTCAGTGCTCAACAGCACCGCCAGCGCTGGTCACAGCCCTCTTTTGCGGTTAAAACCGGGACCAGTTATGGCAATCGTGACACCTGGGCGGTGGCGGTAACGGCTCACCATACTCTTGGGGTGTGGGTTGGCAGCCCCGACAATGCGGCCATGGTCGGCCATTATGGCAGTTTTACCGCGGTTCCGATTGCACGAGCGGTGGCAGCGGTATTACCGGCAACTACGTATCAATTGCCAGGTCAGCCTGAGACCGTCTCCCGCCAGGTTATCTGCTGGCCGGGAGGACAACCCGCAGCAGAAAATTTATGTGATGAAAAACACCGTGCCTGGATTCTTGATGGCATGCTGCCGCGCACCTTCATGGGAACTCTTGATAATATTCCCCTGATTCCCGCAGCGCAAATAACCGTGCACGTGGCCGACGATACAGGTTTACGTGCTCCCCTCGGGTGTCTGTCGGCAACACATCAGGTCCAGATTCCGGTCTGGCCTGCAGCATTACAGAACTGGCTGCCGTCGGCTTGGCGGAATAGCATGCGGATCCCACCACGCGACCCGAGGTGCCTGATTGACGATGGGTTGTTGCCGGATGTGCCTCTGCGTATCAGTGGTGTACAGGATGGTGATCGGGTAAAGATTCATGCCAGCACCCATGCCAGTCCTGATCTGCAGGTCGTCGCGGTAGGTGGACAACCCGAGTGGTTCTGGTTTTTAAATGGAGAACTTCTGGCTGAACGTGGACCACGATTGAACTTGCCTTTGCCCCTGCCCGGACAATATGAATTAACCGTTGCTGATCAAGCCGGGGAGAGTGACCGGATTCGTTTTGTTGTCGAACCTTGAATGAATAAATGCTTTGTAGGGGGTGGTATGCTAGCTGTCAACGTTGGCGGGATGTGGGTTTGTTCAGATTTACTGATACGGCGGGACCTCTTTTAAGATGCGACCTGGGTACGGCAAGTATGACGTCAGCTCAGGTCGCATGCCAATTTAATCCTTGATAAAAACGACAAGTTACCTTAATTCTTCCAGTTCAACTTCAATTTCAGCGTCCGGGTACTCTTTTTTAATGGCTTTTTCTATCCGGAGCCTATGAGCCCAGATAAAGGCCATCGGGGTGTTGGGGTTTTCTTTTTGATGGAGAAGGATAACGCCGCTCTTGCTGATACCTTGTAATTCAATAGATCCGCCATCTCCTTCAATACCTGGTCTGAAGCGCTCGATGATGTCATTGATCTGCTTTTCCATGTAAAGCTCCTTTGCAAAAGATGAAATGACCGGAGTTTTGTCTCCTTGTTTCAGTAAAATATGTAGTTTTTGGCACTTTGTGTGCACAGGTACTGTACCCAAATACGTGCAGCATAGGCTGCCATAACCATGCCAATTGATCATTTACCGATATTCCCGAATCAGCCAATGGAGGAGATAGTATGGATTTCAATCATTTTGACGAACGTGGAAATGCAGTCATGGTCGATGTCAGTCCCAAACAAAGAACGATGCGCACGGCAATTGCCGAAGCCTCAGTCTTCATGTCCGCAAAAGTTCTTGATGCAATTCAGGACGGTGGTATCGCAAAAGGGGACGTTTTTGGCACGGCACGCCTGGCCGGTATTATGGCCGCTAAAAAGACTCCCGAACTGATCCCCCTGTCTCATCCTTTGTCACTGCATGCCATCAGTGTTGATTTCGAACAGGATTTCGAACAGCACAAAGTTTTGATTAAATGTACGGTCAGAGCCTATGAGCGGACCGGAGTCGAAATGGAAGCCATGACCGGAGCCAGCGTAGCCGCTTTGACAATCTATGATATGTGCAAAGGGAGTGACAAATCGATCAGCATCAGTGATGTACGCCTGCTGTACAAGGAAGGTGGAAAAAGCGGTGTGTTCCGCCGGGAGGAAGTTATATGAAACGTTTCAAGGCTGCAGTGCTGACCCTGAGTGATAAAGGCGCGCGGGGTGAACGGGTCGATGAAAGCGGTCCGGCGCTGACCGCCTGGCTGGCCGGTTACGGGGTACAGACCGTGCGCACGCTGGTTCTTCCCGATCAACAGGATCTGATTGCCGATGTCCTGAAGGATTGGTCCGATCGCGAGTTGGCCGAACTGATTCTGACTACCGGGGGGACCGGGCTTGCCCCTCGTGATGTTACCCCTGAAGCAACCACCGCGGTTGTTGAGCGTCTGATCCCCGGAATCAGTGAGCTGATGCGCCTGAGTAGTCTTGATAAAACCCCGACGGCGGCACTGTCGCGTGCCGTAGCCGGAATTCGTAAACAGTCGCTGATCATCAATCTTCCAGGAAGTCCAAAAGCCGCGTTGGAAAACCTGGCTGCCGTGTGGCCGGTCATTGATCATGGAATTGCCAAGATGTGTGGCGATCAGGAAGATTGCGCCGGCCGTTTCAGTTGGTGAAAAAGGGTTTGTCGGCAAGGGAACCTTAAAGGTTAAAAAGCTGATGAATATTGTTAAGAAAGGGGCGTCTCAAATTGAGACGCCCCTATTTTTATGTCGCAAAACGGTACTATTGCGGACCGCTACAGGAACCAGGCAGAAAAGGAAAGTGACTACATAGGCCTAGCTGGCCCTCTGCCACATTTATTGCGCCAGTATGTGGAGTGGCATGATCCTTGCCAAGTTAGAAGGGAAAAGTAGGTACTGCTCAAATACCATTCTTCGTGGAGAGTTCAATTTGTCCATGTCAGTTATCAATGATGTTTATGCCAAAAAACACTGTCGCTCCAAGCATAAAAAAGGAGGGGCAGAGAATGGCCGGGCTCTGGTCTTCGGAAATCTCTGTTTGGCGCAGGACAAGTCCGGGACCGATGCGCTTAAAGATGTGACCGGGGTTATTCTTGCTGGCGGCGCTTCAGCGCGTATGGGCCAGGACAAGGCGCTGCTTAAATTGGGCGATGTGACCCTGATCGAAAGAGTTTACCACGTGCTGAAGCAACTCTTTAAAAACGTTCTGGTGGTGACCAATGCGCCTGAGAAACTGGATTTCTTACCGTGCCGAAAGATTACTGATCGGTTTAGCGGTGCCGGAGTTTTGTCAGGGCTGCATGCCGGCCTGCTTGCTAGTACGACTGAGCGTATTTGCGTCGTTCCATGTGATGCCCCGTTTCTCAACGCCGAGCTGTTGACCCATATGTGCTTGGTCTCTAGTGACTGTGATGCGTTGGTTCCTGTGTCGGCCAGTGGGAGCAAGCCTTTGCATGCAGTTTACAGCAGGCATTGCCTACCCGTACTCAATGATCTTCTGCTTACCTCGGACCGGAGCCTGGAGCATTTGCTCGCCCAGGTCAGGTGTCGTTATCTGTCGCCTGCAGAATATCAGGGGATTGTTGGTGCCGAGCTATCGTTTTGTGATCTTGATTTTCCTGAGGAGTATCACGGTCTGACAGCGTCACCAGGGGCAGAGCACGGCATGTCTTCAGGGCACGGCAACAAGGGGTGATCGCTGATGAAGGATGAACGCACCAATAAAATTCCGGGTCTGGATTACTTTTCCAGCGAATGTGCGGGGTGTGAACTCTGCTATGCCGAGTGTTCGATACTGAATGGCCTTAATATGAGTCCGCATCAGTTGGCTAATACACTGCTTGGCAACCAGGAACTTCCCGCTGATATTGTCAGTCTGGTGCAACAGTGCTCCCTGTGTGGGTTGTGTAGTAGCCATTGCCCTTTTGGACTGAATCCCGGAGACCTGATGCAGTCAGCGCGTCAGAGTCTGATAAACGCAGACAGTATCGAAGCTGAAGCCTATCAGCCCATGCTGGTTGATCAGCAGCATCATTTTTTCTCATTATTTCGCAGTTCCTGGCAGATTGATTACAGTGACCTCAAGCGCGATAACTGTGAAACTCTGTTTTTTCCCGGTTGTAGCCTGTCCAGTTTTGCCCCCGAGTTGACCCGTAAGGTCTTTAGCTGGTTGCAGGATCAGGGGATGGATCCTGGTTTCAGCGATTCCTGCTGTGGTTTGCCATTGGCCAATATTGGTTTGTCCGAGCGTTGCCAGACCCATGTGGCGAGGTTGGCCTCTGAATTTGCCAAGGCTGGCGTCACCCGCATAATCAGCGCCTGCCCGAACTGTTATTACCATTTACAGAATCAGTTTGCCGCTATTGAGGTGGTTTCTCTTTACCCGCTTTTGGAAGCGTCCGGTATCCAGGTGCCATCCGGTATTAAGGCGACGATTCACGATTCCTGCCCGGACCGTTACACTGGAACCATCGGGGAGTCGTTGCGCACTATTATGAGTGCTACTGAAATTGTTGAGATGGAACATCACGGGTCCAAAACCATTTGCTGTGGTTCTGGTGGCATTGTTTCGATGGTTGCTCCCGAAGTCAGTCAAGAGCGAGCTGAACTGCGTATTGCCGAAATCAAGGCAAGCAAGGCTGATATCTGCGTCAGCACCTGTATGGCATGTGTCAAGCGTCTGCATGTTGAAAATGATGACAGCCCGGAAGTTGTCCATCTGCTTGAACTGATTTTTGACCGCAAAATCAATCATGATCAGCTGCAGCAGCGTTTGGAAGAGATGTGGCAGGGGGAACTGGGACGTCGCAACCTGGAGTTACTTGATGATTTGGGTCATGTCCATGCCAATCAAGCAACTAAGTCACCTGAAAGAGTTTCATGACTTTTAATAGCTATCCATCCGCCATGTTCTGGATGGTTTGTCGTCGGTTTTCGAGCCGGGAGAATCCCTTTTCCCTATGTAAACTGACTGGATAAAAGGAAGGCACATGACCACCGTAGCGAATCGCCATATGACCTCGAAAAACCAGAAGACAAACTGTCGTCTCTGCAGTTATTTATGCGGGCTGGAAGCAACGATTGAAAATAATAAAATAACTGAACTCAAGCCTGACCCCAGCCGTTACCCATACGACAGCTCTATAGTGCTTGGCTGCCGTAGGTTTCACAGTAACCTGGAATTTCTCAATCACCCGGACCGGATCAATTATCCGCTAAAGCGTGTGGGAGAACGGGGTAGCGGGCAATGGCAGCAGGTCAGCTGGGAAGAGGCTCTGGATGACATTGCCGAACGTCTGACCGATCTTAAAGCCGAATTTGGGGCAGAGACGCTGGCGACAGCTATAGGTGGTCCTCATACCACGTTCTGGCCGCTGCATCGTTTCATGAATCTGTTCGGCAGTCCCAACAATGTCGGTATTGGGCAGATCTGTTGGAATCCTTCTATCTGGGTGAACAGCCTGACTTTCGGTTGGCCGCTGGAAAACGAAATTGATCCCGATAATACCGAATGTGCCATTCTGTGGGGGGTGAACCCGGCGGAGTCAGATAACTCCCTTTTTTGGCGCCAGGTCCTGGCCTACAGTAAAACCGGGCGCCCGCTGATTGTTATTGATCCGCGCAAAACCCGGACCGCATCATTGGCGACGCACTGGATCGCTCCACGTCCCGGCAGTGACGCCGCCTTGGCTCTGGGGATGCTGCATGTGGTTATTCGTGAGGGCTGGTACGATCCGGACTTTGTCGCCACCTGGTGTCACGGCTTCGAGCAGCTGAAGAACCATGTCAGCCAGTATACGCCGCAAAATGTTGCCAGGCTGACCGGGCTTGAAGCGCAGACCATCGTCACTATTGCGCGCTGTTACGCAACCGCGCGGCCAGCAAGTATTTTTCACGGCCGCGGCATCGATCAGATTGGCCACAACAGTATGCAGGTGCATCGGGCTATTGCCAGCCTGAAAGGGATCACCGCCAATATTGATCTCCCCGGGGCCTGCCACCTTTCCGAGATGCCCGAATATGTTCCCGAGATCGATCTTGAGCTGACCGAACGCTTAACTCCGGAGCAACGTGCCAAGCAACTGGGGCGTAGTCAGCTTATGTTACAGACCTATGCCAGCTACGAGCGACTTACCCGCCAGACCATGAAACATGGCAAACGGCTGCCAGCCCGCTATCTGACATCGGCCCAACCCAACCTGGTGTGGCGGGCTATGCTTGAGAGTGATCCCTATCCGGTGCGTGCCCTGGTCGTTAGTGGCAGCAACCCGCTGATCTGTCAAGCTGATACCCAGTTGATTTATAAGGCGCTGAAAAGTCTTGATCTGCTGGTGTCCCTGGAACTGTTTCCCAACTCGGTCAGCTGCCTGGCCGATTACGTTCTCCCCATGGCAGGGAGTCTGGAACGGCCGGTACTCCAGACCAATGCCGGGGTGGCCAATATCGCTTATGGTGGGCCACAGGGGATAAAGCCCTTGTTCGAGCGGCGTACTGATTTTGCCTTCTGGCGTGACCTGGGAATTCGTTGTGGCCAAAATCGTGATTGGCCGTGGCGTAATTTCGCTGCCAGCCTCGATCATGTTGTCAATCCCCTAGGGATGGACTGGGAAGGATTCTGTGAAAAAGGGTTGCATGCCCCGGCACCGGAATATCTCAAGTTCGAGCAGGAGCACAATGGTCAGCCCCGTGGCTTCGCAACCTTCAGTGGTAAGATTGAGCTGTTTTCCGAACTGCTGCAGGAATTTGGTGCCGACCCTCTGCCGGTTCACAAGCCCATGTCCCGACAAGATGACATCTTACCGCTGGTGATGGTCAGTGGCGGGCGCAAGCAGCCCTACTGGGCGTCATCGTTCCGGCAATTGGCCATGCTCAAAAAGAAACCGAGTCGGCCAGAAGCTGAAGTCTGCCAACAGACCGCCGATGACCTGGGCCTGTCCGATGGCCAGCAGGTGTGGGTTGAAACCGAGCGTGGTCGGGCCCGCTTTCATTTGAAGGTCATCGATATGCGCCCTGGTGTCGTCAATGTCGATTATGGCTGGTGGTTTCCCGGGCAGAGCCTGACGGGGAACGATCCCGGCGGGATGTTGCAGGCCAATGCCAATCTGCTCACTAATGCCGATTTTGATAAGTCTGATCCTCTGCTCGGGCAGTGGAAGTATAACGATCTTTCATGCCGTATTGTGCCGGTATCAAACGAAGAACAGGATCAGGAAACAGTTTCAATGACTGATAGTGTTTCCATTAATACTAAAGGAGAATAAGCGTATGAGGATTCAAAAACATGCATTGATATTCTTTACCAAAGTACCAACCCCCGGGTTGACGAAAACCCGTCTGACTAAAGAACATGGTGGAATCTTTACTCCTGAAGAAGCTGCTGACCTGTATCAGGCGGTTATGCTCGATACGGCAGAAGTCGGTTTCCGTGCTCTGGAGATGCTGCAGAAAGAGTCGACCAACAATAATGGTCAGGACGTCTACGATTTCTTTGTCTGTGCCACCCCGGAAGAAGATCATCCGCGCCTCAAAGTAATATTTGAAGAGATTGAGAGCAATATCCCGCTCCATTTTATTGCGGACAAAGGGACCAACTTTAACGAACACTTTAACGACAGCTACCAGCAGCTGTGGGCCAAAGGGTATAGCAGCGCAGTAGCGATTGGCGGTGACCAGCCGCAGATGACCACTGGTAATATTATCAAGGCATTCCATTGGCTGAAAAACTTTGCCAGTGACTATGATGGTCTGGGATTGGTCCATTGCCCCTGCCAGGCCTGTGGTGTTTCCCTGGTCGGTCTGACCAAGGATACCCCGATGGATTTTGAAGGTGTTTTCTATAATGCCGCAGGGGTTTCAGCCCTTGACGCCATTATCAATATCTGTGAGGACGAAGGGATTCCTGTTGCGGCGCTTGAAACCGTCGCTGATATTGATAACGTCGAAGACCTGGCTCATGCCCTGAGCCTGGCCCATTCACAGCAGTATACAGCGCGCTACCAGCCTGATGTCATTGTGCCAGAGCGCTTTTTAGCCTGGGCTGAAGAGGTTGGTTTGCAGGTGACCACCCCACCAAACAATGACCACGATCCGAGGGAGTTAATCGATGCCTGAAGTAAAGGTTGATAGAGAACGCTGTACTGGTTGCGGTATGTGTGTCAATTTCTGCCCGGTCGATGTTTTCGAAATGCAGACACTTGGCGCAGCTGCAGCCATGGTGGCCGAACCGATCCGCAGCTCGGATTGCTGGGCCTGTGATACCTGTGTCGGTCAATGTCCGGTAAACGCTATTACCATTATTGAAAGTCGCGAAGAGGCAGCAGCGCGTGCTGAGGCGATAACACCATCCGCACCTGCGCTTCCGGAAGCAGAGCGGGCTCGCTACCAGGAGTGGCAACAGATTCTGATGAACACTCTTAAACTGCGTTGGAATCCGGTTGCCATATCGCTGATCAAGCAAGAAGATCCTCTTCCTGATGTGCCTATGCCAAGGGTCAAGCTTAGATTTTGTCAATCACTGATGATGGCCCGCAGGGGAAAATCGGTGATGATGCCGGCACAATGTCACGCTTGTCCAGACGGGACCCATATTCTTGGTCTGACCGAGATTCCACCTAAACTTGCCAGCGGTGAAATGTACATTCACTTCCGTAAACTGGATTCCATGGACGCCGCCAGACAGATGATCAAGGAACGGCCTCAGCTGCCATCACGCTCAACCAAGGCAACCCTGGTTGCCCCACTGGAAGCAGCAGCGGTGACTCCGGATGTTATCGCCATTATTGCTCAGCCTGAGCAGATTATGTGGCTGTGCATGAGCGCTGCTTATTATACCGGTGAACGGTTTAATTTTCAGGCCTGCGGTTACAACGCCCAGTGTGTGGAGACAACCCTGCTTCCTTATACCAGCCAACGCTTCAATATCTCCTTTGGCTGTTATGGCTGCCGGGCCAGTTCGGATGTCAGCGATGACCTGATGTTCATGGGAATTCCTACCGCCCAGATGCCGGATTTGATCAAAGGGCTGCAGAAGCTGGGATCAAAGGCTATTGGCGATTCCCGCAATAAGATTTATTTGCCACCAAATATCTGACGTCTTGCCAGATAACGGAGTTGCTTTGTTCCGCATGAAGATCACTGTGATCTTCATGCGGTTTTTTTTTGTCCAAAGTTTGTAAAAAACACCCTTCTGAAAACAGCAAAAACTCATTTTCCTCATCGCCTGAAAGTCACAAAAATAAAACAATAATAGCATGTTGTAAATTTCTCATTAACAAGATGACGATTTGTGTTAAGATCGATGCTTCAATCGGCATGGTGCCGGTTGAAGAACGACTAAATGACTAAGGAGAAACTAAATGAAAATGTTGAGTAAGTCGTTATCCGTGGCAGCCATGGCGGGTGCCTGTATGCTTGCTTTCACTCTTGGCGGGTGTAGTGGTAAGGACGAGGCGTCGGTTGCCAGCCAGCAACCGCTGGAAAACAGTCGTACAGAGTCTGCGGAGAACCCTGTACAACAAGCAGCAGATAGCGCTGCGACGAACGTTACAGAAGCTGCCGAACAGGTTGCAGAGAAAATTGAAGAGGGAGTCGCACAAGCGCAGGATGTCGTTGCAGAAACAGCGGAAGCTGCTCAGGAAGCAGGTAAAGAGGTTATGAATCAGACTCAGGAGCTGACGGAAAACGCTCTGGATAGCGTAGCAAGCACGAAGAATGAGGCACCCTCTGCCGAGGAAAGTCATAATTGATTGAAACTCTTGGCTTAAAATGACATTGAAGCTCACTTTTCCCAGTTATGGGGAAGTGAGCTTTTTTAATTCCAGAGTAAACGGGATATCCAGATTTAGTTATTGATAGATAAAGAATAGACATAGTTTTAAAAGAAGTGGTGGACAGGTTATACTCGAATTCGAATTCTGTGAACCCCATCTTTCAAGCGAGGGCTGACGATGAAATATTTTGAACGGTTCAGGGTCAAACCGGGTAGTAAAGTTAATCTTGATGTGATTGATCCGAATGAAAAGGGGCATTTTAAAGATAAGAAGCACGCACTTCTTGAGACAGAGGAAGAAGTCGAAAAAATGCGTGAACTGCAGTATCTGATGTACGCTGAAGGAAAGCATTCTCTGTTGATCTGTCTGCAGGGGCGTGATGCTGCCGGCAAAGATGGCACTATCAATCATGTGTTGTGGGCGATGAATCCTCAGGGGTGTGCCGTTAAAGGGTTTAAGGTGCCGACCGCAGAAGAGGCTGGCCACGATTTTTTGTGGCGCTATCATAAGGAAGCTCCCGGCAAGGGGCAGGTCAGCGTCTTTAACCGCTCTCACTATGAGGATGTGCTGGTTGTTCGGGTCCATAATCTGGTACCTGAATCGGTCTGGACAAAACGCTACAAACAGATCAATCATTTTGAAAAACAGCTGGTCCAGAGCGGAACTCATATCCTGAAATTTTACCTGCATATCGATGCTGACGAGCAGTTGGAGCGTTTTAAATCCCGAATTGACGATCCGAGCAAACACTGGAAAATCAGTGACAGCGATTATGCCGAGCGCCCTTTCTGGGATGATTACACCAAGGCTTTTGAGGCTGCACTCAGTGAATGCAGTACCGACCATGCCCCCTGGTTTGTGATTCCGGCCAATCACAAATGGTATCGTAATCTGGTCATCTCCAAAATTATCAATGAATATCTAAAATCATTGAAGATGGAGTATCCCGATCCCAAGGTCGATATTTCCGAGATCAAACGTAAGTATCACGAGATCAGAATGCAGGAAAAGGACTAGTCTGAGTTGCTATTTATGCAATCAGAGCTATCGCAAGGTTTGGAAACCCCAGAGTATCAGCGTATGGTCCATACAAAGGGAAGATTGACATGAATTGATGTGGAGGGACCGATGATGCGTTTTTTCAGAGTGGTTGGTTGCGATAATTATAGTTCGGACAATCTGCTCGACTTGCTCATGATCACGATAACTTAACCGGGATATTTTCCATCAGCACGATGGGTGAAAATTAAAGCGTCGCAAATACGGCAGGTTAGAAAAAATGTTTAAATTGCTCTTGTCCGTATTCAGCGGCATCGCTATATTGACGCGAAAATCCATTCACTAGGGAATCATTTCACTGATCAGCCAATCTATCTGAAAGTCGAGAAGTTTTGAAAACCACAGCTGTAGATATAAAAGGAAGCATTCTGACCGTATTTGTACTGCAGATAAACAGTACCGATCTGAGTGCGCTGACAACACAGATAACGGAAAAGATCACCAGGGGAAATGTCTTTATGGTCAATGCCCCGGTGCTTGTCGATCTGAGCACCTTGACAGAAGAACAACAGCCTGAACTGAACCTTGCCGAGTTATTGAAGCTTCTGCGTGAACTCGGGGTTGTTCCTGTTGCTGTGCGAGGTGCCGTGCCAGTGCTGGCCGACCAGGCTGTTGGTCATGGTGTAGGAATCCTGTCCACTGCCAAGGTTCCGCGGGACCAGGATCCCGATAGCGAAGTTAAGGAAAGTTGCGCGGCGGAGAAGGCCGAGGTCCAGGAGAAAAAGGCTTCTGCCCCTGTTACAGAACCGGGAGGCGGCTATAAAACAAAAATTATTACCCAGCCTGTGCGTTCCGGCCAACGGGTGTTCTCCCCGGGAGATCTGATTATTCTTTCGTCAGTCAATGCCGGTGCGGAAGTTCTGGCCCGTGGGAATATTCATGTTTATGGCGCCTTGAGGGGACGGGCTATGGCAGGGATCGAAGGCGACGAAGATGTTCGTATCTTCTGTATGCAATGTAATCCGGAATTGATTGCGGTAGCTGGTGATTACATGGTCAACGAATCCCTCGATCGTAATGTGATCAATCAAAGCGTCATGGTGACCCGTGATGCCGATGGCCTGATTTTCAGCCCATTGCCTAACGGAGTCCCGAAACCCTAACAGACAAGTTGCGGTCACAATGGTCGTGACAGCACCTCAGTTTCTCTTGCACACCAGCAGGGCTGAGGAAATGAAAACGTGGTTAAGCAAGTACAGTGTTCAAAGGAGGAAGAACCTTGGCTAAAGTCGTTGTTGTAACGTCCGGAAAGGGCGGGGTTGGTAAAACAACCACCAGTGCGGCCTATGCGTCGGCGCTGGCTTTAAAGGGATATAAAACTGTCGTAATCGATTTTGATGTCGGTTTGCGCAACCTTGACCTGATCATGGGGTGCGAACGGCGCGTTGTTTATGATCTGCTCAATGTCATCCATGGCGAAGGATCTCTTAACCAGGCGTTAATCAAAGATAAACGGATTGAAGAGCTGTACATCCTTCCCGCATCGCAGACCCGTGACAAGGAAGCCCTGACCATCGAGGGTGTCGGAAAAGTCATTGATGAGCTGAAGGAACGCTTTGATTACATTGTCTGTGATTCTCCGGCCGGGATTGAAAAGGGTGCTATAGCCGCCATGTATTATGCCGATGAAGCTTTGGTTGTCACTAATCCTGAAGTTTCCTCAGTGCGTGACTCAGACCGAATTATCGGCATGCTGGCCAGTAAAACGCATAAAGCCCAGAATGGTGAAGAGGTGAAATCCCATCTGGTGGTCACCCGTTACGACCCGCTACGGGTTCAGAAGGGTGAAATGCTCAGTGTCTATGATGTACAGGAGATTCTTGCCATCCCTCTGCTCGGAGTGATTCCCGAGTCAAAATCGGTCCTGAGTGCATCCAACTCCGGGGTACCGGTGGTGCTGGATGATAAAAGTGACGCCGGGATGGCATACTTTGATACGGTCGACAGGTTCTTGGGGGAAGAACGCGAATATCGCTTTATGGACGCCCCGAAGACCGGATTCTTCTCGCGCATATTTGGTAAGTGATATGAGTTTCCTAGATTTTTTTCGGTCGAACAAGGCGGGTTCAGCGGCACTGGCAAAAGAGCGTCTGCAGATCATTGTTGCCCACGAACGAGGCAGAGCTGGGGCTCCCGATTTTTTACCCCAGTTGCAGCAGGAAATTCTTGCTGTGGTGCGTAAATATGTGCAGATCAGCGAAGATCAGATCAAATTGTCCGTTGATAAACGGGATGATTGTGAAGTCCTTGAGCTGAACATTTCTATGGCTGATTTCGAAAAGAAATAATTAGTCGGAAAGTCATTATATCAGTCAAACCCTATTTTCAGCCTCTTGGTGGCGTTCTGCTACCAAGAGGCTGGACGAGATTAGCCAATCAGGTGTGGTTAAATCTGAGGAATACGGACTGTAACAGGCTCTTGTTGGCTTTATCAGCCAGGGTTGATTGGGGGAAATCTCTGATACAGCGCTGATAATATTGATATGCCCCTTCATACATTTGCAAATCTTCAAGCAACCGCGCACATTGAAAGAGTGATTTTTCCAGCACCGAAGTCGCCGTTTGCTGGTTCTGACACACATGCTCAAGGCACTGCACCGCAGATTCCAGATCCCCGGCGCGTGAGAAATACTGTGCCAGGCGATACATACTGGTGGGGTCCAGGCCCTTAAAATACTTTTGATAATACTCGTGGTATACCAGCATGGCTTGCTCCGCGTCGGTCTGGACCAGTTTGGGAATAACTTGCTGATAAAGCTGGTCGGCCTCCTCGCTGGCAGAAAATTTGGAGCGCAGGCGCGCCAGAAGCAGCAAGGCTTCGCTGTTTGCTGGATCATTTTTCAGCAGCAGACGCAATGATTCTTCCCCTTTATCAGTGTCTCCTGAGCCAATAGAGTTATTTACCGCCTGGCTGCCAAGCTCGATATGACGTTCAGTGATGGCGTCCTTGTTGATTTTGAACAGCATGGCCAGCAGGGTTCCACAAATAATGCCGCCAATATGCGCCCAATGGCCGATGTTTGAGTGATTGGTGCCCTGTAATTGCCCCAGCCCGCTACTTAGGTCAGCAAGGAAAAACAGCCCGATAATAATCAGGGAGTTGAGCTTAACTTTCAGACTGAGAGGGAGGATGAATGACAACAGGCCAAGAATCGGCAGTGGGAACACCATGGTTTTAAAGTAACAACGCACGGCAAAGACACCCATAATTCCGGCAATCGCTCCGGAGGCGCCCAGTAAATGTGCGGGCCAACCCATGATCAGGCACGTCACCAGATACAACAGGCCTGCACCAATACCACTGACCAGATAGAGAGTTAGGTACAATCTGGTCCCGATGCGGCGCTCAACCATGGTTCCTACCGCCCATAAAAAGAGCATATTCCCCCATAAATGCCCTTGGTTCGCATGTAAAAACATATAGGAGAGCAGGCTGCCGGGAACATTAACGATGGTTGGTTTAAACGGCAGAAAAATCAGGTTGTTTGCAATAAATGTTGCGTTAGCGCTGGTTTCAAGCAGGTAAAAAATCAGAATATTGATGGCAATCAGGCTGTAGGTTGCCACAGGTACGTATTGTTGTTTGCGTTCTTCCTGGCCATACATAATCGGCATCAGGGTGACATGTTCACGCAGTAAGGCAAAAGATGACTGCCCGGTAACACTGGCTTGCATATGCAGATATAGAAAGAAGAAGACTGGAAACAGGAGCAGGAACAGGCTCAGCCACCCCTGCAGAAAGTTCTTTACCAGCAGGATCAAAACGATGGTAAGGCATGCTTTGAGAATGAACAGTTGCTCCGGATGACTATCGAAATAGCTTTCTTCTGGAGGCACCAACGCTGTAGCTGGATTAAACGCCTGATCTTGCCTGCGTGCCTGAACCTCAGCATAACGGGCAAAGATTACACCACAGTGCTGGCATGATTCGCCGTGCTGGTTTCCTGTCTGACATTTGGGGCAGGTGCGGGAGTTTTGCGTTGGTGCAGGTTCGACTTTCTGCTGCAGGTTGGAATTTGCTGGGGCCGCAGCTTCAGTTTCTTGGTGAACCGCGATGACATCGCATAAAACGCCGATATCATCGAAAAAAGCTTTATAGCGCTGAGCTTTTTCGTAAGGCAGTTCTTTTTTTAGAATGGCCTGCTGGCCCGACAACAGCTTGTCTATGGTTGCTTGAGAATATTTACACTTTTCTCGTAAGTTTTTTACGATTTCCGTGCGTTCGATATCAAAAGCCATGTCACCACTGAAGATGACATTGAAACGTCGATCGTTCATTCCCCCTCCCCTGAAAGAATCATTTTTATATTGGATGTAACGATAAAAACATCAATATAACCAATAATTTATAGCATAGACAAGAGAAATTTCCCGGTGCTTAAGAAGAAATGTTTCAAGTTTGAATCCAGAAGGGTTACATTGCCAGCATACAAGCTTGGAATTATAGTTATTTTTTGGGGGGAGTGTCGCAGAGCGATTGTTGACTAAACCTGACGGGAACGGCCCATGGAAATAGAACTGAAAAGCGCTGAAATATCAGAAATTGATGCTATCCTGACGTTGCATGCCAAGTATCAGATAGACACCATCAATGAGGAAGATAAAGCCGACGGCTTTGTGACAACAACTTTTACCAAAGAGCAAATGGTCGCTTTGATCACTAAGGAAAAAGGCCTTTTCATTGCCAAGAAAGATGGTGAGATCGTGGCTTATGTGATGGCGGCTTCGTGGGATTTCTGGTCGGCGTGGCCGATGTTTGCCTTTATGATGGAGGGGCTGCCTGATCTTGAATACCAGGGGGAAACGCTGACGGTTGAGAATTCGTACCAGTATGGGCCGGTCTGTATTGATAAAAGTGTCCGGGGCTCGGGTGTTCTGGAACAAATTTTTGCGTTCGCAAAACAGCACATGGCAAAGCGGTTTCCGTTTTTGGTGACCTTTGTCAATACTGTGAATGAAAGATCATATCAGGCCCATAAAAGAAAACTTGGCCTCGATGTCGTGCAGCAGTTTGACTATAACGGAAAGCGCTATTATGAAATGGTTTGTCGCACCAGGGTGGTCAGCAGATAAGACAATGCCAGGCGCTGCTTGCCGCAGTAAGGGCAGTAAGCAATGAGGCGGCCAGGTAAGCTGTTCGGATCGGCACATTCCCAAGCGGTAATGGGGCTCTGTGCGGCCTGTTCTGCCGGTTTTTTCTGGGGCACGGGAGCCGTAATCGTCAACATCCTTATCGTCCAATATGGCTGTAGTCCGGAGAATATTTCCTTCTGGCGCTTTGCCGTTGGAGCCGTTCTTCTGCTGGCTGTCTTTGGCCGGCAGGTTCATTGGCAGCAACTGCGGCCACATTTATCCATCATACTGATCGCAGGGACCGCCATGGCTGGTTATGTGCTCTGCTGGTTTTGGGGCATAGAGTATATCGGCGCAGCGATTCCAACCTTGATTGCTCTTTGCCTGCCACCTGTCCTTGTCACCCTTTTTGCCCTTGCTAGGGGGCAGGAGACCTTTAGCCTTCAACTTGCTGGTTTGTTGAGCGCAGCTTTACTCGGAACCGTTTTAATTGTCTATCGCCATGATCCAGAAATGGGCAGTTTTAACCATAATGACCTCATCAAGGGGGTTCTGTTTTCGACTATGTCAGCCGTGTTATATGCAGGGTTTTCCCTTATAAGCGGCCCTCTATCCAAACGTTTTGGCGCCGGGCAAACAACCACCTGCGTTACGATTGTTGCAACGATCGTGATGGGTTGTGCTTCTGTTTATCGTCCCCTCTATTGGCCGAGCGACATTCCTCCGCAAGCGTGGTTTCTTTATCTAGGTGTCGTGACTGCGGCGTTGGCTTTGCTGGCTTTCAGCTGGGGGGCTGCGCGCCTGTCTCCAACGGCATTGACAGTAGCGACACTGGTTGAACCCTTAACCGCTGTATTATTGGCAGCTCTTTTCCTGGATGAACAGTTAGGTTTGCTCCAGTGGCTGGGGGGATGTCTTCTTTTGACCAGTATCTGGGGGCTTGGGCGCAGAAGTACATCGCCAATTGCATAGTTTGATTTTTTTAAATGTAAGGGGTTCTTGTTGATGTTGTTCCCGATACGTTAGAATACCTGAGCAACCTGTTCTGCATAACCTCTGTGCCTAACAACGAGGATAATTTCATGAGCGAAAAGAATACTCTGTACATTCTCTGGACCAATGACAATCCGATTACTGCAGAAAAGATGGTGTTCATGTATGGCATCAATTCTAAGCTGCGTGAGTGGTGGGAAAACGTAACGATTATCATCTGGGGGGCTACGGCCAAACTGATGGCGGAAAACAGTGATATTCAGGAACTGGTCAAAGGTGCGCTTGACTCCGATGTTCATGTGACTGCCTGTAAAGCCTGTGCCGATCAGTTGGGGGTCAGTGAAACGCTGGCGGATCTGGGCGTGGAAGTGATTTATTGGGGAGAGCCGTTAACCAGAATTTTAAAAGATAATGAGGCAATAATTTCCGTGTAAATCTTGTCGCGTGAAGCGTTATTGCTTCACGCGGTCACGCATTAAAAAATATCCTGCATCTGCACAAAATTACTTCCTATGGCACGCTTTGCGTGATATCCCTTTTTGAGGTAATTCCTATTTTAAGCTGATCAGCAGGAGAAAAGCGATGGACTATCAGTCTTTGCTCGCCGACCGAACCCGGGAGATGTCGGCGAGTGCAATCAGGGAAATCCTGAAAGTGGTTTCCCAACCCGGGATGATTTCATTGGCCGGCGGTATACCGGCTCCGCAAAGCTTTCCTATGGAGATCATCGAAGAATTAACGGCGATGGTCTTACGCAAATACGCCGCTCAGGCGTTTCAATATGACCTCACCGAGGGCTTCCTGCCGTTACGTTCAGCATTAGCCCGCCACCTCACCGGAAAAGCCATCAACGTCAGCCGTGATGACATCATCATTTCCAGCGGGTCACAGGGTGGACTGGATGCCATTGGCAAGATTCTGATCAGCAAGGGGGATAAAGTTGCCGTTGAAGCGCCAACCTACCTCGGCGCTCTGCAGGCTTTCAATCCTTATGAGCCCGACTATGTACGGATGGATACCGACGAAGAGGGTTTAATTCCCGCCGCGTTGGAAGCAGTTTTAAAGCAGCATAAGATCAAGTTTATCTACCTGGTGCCGACCTTCCAGAACCCGACTGGGCGGACCCTGTCGTTGGAGAGAAGACAGCAGATTGCTGAGATTCTACAGAACTATGATGCGCTGTTGTTTGAAGATGACCCCTACGGTGATCTTCGTTATCAAGGTGAGATTTTGCCAACGATTAAAAGCCTGGCTCCTGATAATGTTATTTATGCAGGAACTTTATCAAAAATTTTCGCACCCGGATTACGAATTGGCTACCTTGTCGCACCACCAGAGATTCAACGTTGGCTGGTGTTGAGCAAGCAGGGGGTGGATCTGCACACCAGCACCTTCAATCAGGCACTGGCTGCGGAGTACCTGACCGGTGGCTACCTGAAAGAGCATCTGCCTCGCATTATCGACCTGTATCGACCACGGCGTCAGGCCATGCTTGATGCCCTGGATAAATATTTTCCCAAAGAATTTACCTGGTCCCGTCCAGAAGGAGGGATGTTTCTGTGGGCTGAGGGACCGGAAGGCTTTAACCTGGACAACGCTTATCATGAAGCGATTCGGCGCAATGTCGCTTTTGTGCCGGGACGTTACTTTTATTCCCATGCCGGTGAAGGCTTGTCGACCATGCGTTTGAACTTTACCATGTTTGATGAAGAGACTCTGACCCGGGCGATTGAAATTCTTGGTCATGTCCTTCAAGAAGAATTAACACGGAGTTAACGGTAGCATGACCTATAAAACCTTTTGGACCGATCCTTACCTGACCACCATGCAGGCAAGGGTCGTTTCGGTTGATGGTCCGGCGGTTGTTCTTGAAAGCACGATCTTCTTCGCTTTTTCGGGTGGGCAGGAGAGTGATACCGGAACCATTGGTGGTTATCCGGTGGTTGAGGCACGTAAGCTTGGTTCAGATATCGAATATGTGTTGCCGGATGGACATACTCTGTTGCCCAACCAGATTGTGACTGTTCACATTGATTGGGCGCGGCGCTACCGGTTAATGCGTCTGCATTTTGCCGCAGAGCTGGTTCTTGAGCTGATCTATCAGACTTTGGGAGATGTTGAGAAAATCGGGGCGCATATCAGCGAACAGAAGGCGCGCCTCGATTTTTCTTGGCCGAGCAGTATTGCTTCACTGTTACCGGAGCTGGCTGTGCAAGCTATAGCTCTGATTGAAAAAGATGCCGTGATATTCAGCTCCTTCAGTGATGAGCGGAATGAACTAAGATTCTGGGAAGTGGAAGGGTTTGCCAGGGTTGCTTGTGGTGGAACCCACCTCAGGACAACGGGTGAAGTCGGCAGAATCAGGTTGAAGCGTAATAATATCGGCAAAGGCAAAGAGCGGATAGAAATTTCCCTTGAGGAATAGTTTGAACTGACGTAGCTGAAGTGTGACTGCGCTACGTCAGTTCAGGTTTGTAGCCACCTTCCTGAACGACAAGAGCAAGCGTGCGCGGTTTTGTTTGAGAATAACAGGGTCTTTGCACAAGGCAGGGTCATCCGGCAGGCACTCGAAGAATATGCCCCGGACTGCTAACGACAGGGCTTCCTCTCGCACATGCTCGTAAAGAGCGCCGCCAATACCACCTCCGGTCGTTTGCTTCGCTGTCGATAGGTAATCAAGATAGCAGAACTTCAACTGCGGATCATGGGACAGTAAGGCAAATCCTTTGATCCGGCCACGCTGATCCTCCGCGACATAAATGATGGAACGAAAACGGTGCTTGAGCGGGTTGAGCAACAGTTCGGGAATTTTATCAATATCCTCCCGGGGCAGTAGCGGGAACTGATCGCGAAGAATCTGCTGAACCTGCTGTAGTGCATCATGATTGGAAGGGAGAAGATTATCAAAAACGCGGCGAATCCGGAACATGAGGGGAGTCCTTTTCAGGTTGTATTGATTAACTTTTAATTATAGCAGACGTTAGCTGAATGCAAGTGAGAATGCCGTAAAAACCCCTGCTTAGCGGACTTCTTCCAACTTATTTTCAGGGCTGTTTTTTTTGATTGACAGCTACCGGTAAGAAGCGTATACGCTTGCAAAATAGCATTCAGGTTCGGGATAGCGTAACGACCACAGCTTAAAAAGTGACCCCTTTTTCAGCCCCGCCGCCAGGCACCCCGGACCTCAAGAATGCTTGTTTCCCGTTTTGGGAAATGGTTAGTGACACGGCTATTAAAAGGGGTTTCAAAATGCATATTGCGCTGGTTTTTAATTTGCGCGAGGAGTCCGTTTACGGTGATGAACCGTCTGCGGAACCTCCATCGTCTGCGGATGATATTTACGCCGAGTGGGACGACATCCATACCATTTCCGCTGTTGAGGCGGCGTTAGCGACCCGTCACCAGGTATCGCTGGTCAACGCTGATCTTGATGCCTTTGAAAAACTCCGTCATTTAAAACCTGATCTGGTTTTCAATATTGCCGAAGGTCTGCACGGCGCCAGTCGTGAAGCCCAGATGCCGGCTCTGTTTGAGATGTTGAGTCTCCCCTATACCGGGAGTGATCCGGCGACCCTGTGTCTGTGTCTGGATAAGCGCCGCACTAAAGAGATCCTCAGTCAGTACCAGGTACCGACGCCCCGCTTCTGGATCGTTGATTCCCCTATTGAACTGCCGAAACGCCTGACTTATCCGCTGATGGTCAAGCCCCCGCTGGAAGGTTCCAGCAAAGGTGTTACCGACAAGGCACTGGTCAGCAACCGCCAGGAACTGGTGCGCCAGGTTGCCTGGGTGGTGGAGCATTACCAGCAAAGCGCCCTGGTTGAGGAATTTCTGCCTGGCCGCGAATTCACCGTAGCTTTGCTTGGCAACGGTGATGAGGTGCGTGTGCTACCCATCGTCGAGATCAATTTTGCAGCCCTCCCCGCTGGGGTTAATCCGATCTATTCCTATGAAGCCAAGTGGGTCTGGGATACCGAAGAAGACCCGCTACAGATTTTTTCCTGCCCCGCTAACCTTGAGCCGCTCCTGCAACACCAGATTGAGGACGTTTGCCGCCGTGCTTTTAAGGCACTCGGCTGCCGCGACTGGTGTCGCATCGATGTACGGCTCGATGCTGGCGGTCATCCGCAGATTATCGAGCTTAATCCCCTTCCCGGTATCCTGCCGCGGCCGGAGCAGAACAGCTGCTTCCCTAAAGCCGCGCGTGCCGCCGGGATCACTTATGACCAATTGATTCTCAGTGTCGCGGACGCAGCCAGCGCACGCCAACAGATCGGTCAGGGGGATGTCCATGAAGATCGCTGTCTGCTTTAACCTGGCTCCTCCCCAATCCCTGCGCGGTGAACAGCTTGACCGCATTTCCGAGGCCGGTGCTGAATGCGAAGCTGAAGCGGTAGCGTCTGCCCTGCGTCAGCTTGGGCACCAGCCGGTTCTGGTTCCCCTGGGTGCAGCACTGTCTCCGTTTATCGCTTCTTTACAGCAGGAACCGCCCGACCTTGTCTTCAACCTGTGTGAAGGGTTCTGGGGCGAGAGCGGTCTGGAAATGCATGTCGCCGCCTTGTTGGAGATGCTCGGTCTGGAGCACACCGGGTCACCGGCCCTGACCCTGGGGCTGACTCAGGACAAGGCCCTGACCAAGGATCTGTTGTCCCGTCACCAAATGCCCACGCCCGGCTATCTGCTGGTGGCGCCGGGCGAAGAGCTCCCCACCGAACTGTCCCTGACCTGGCCGTTAATTGTCAAACCATACCGTGAGGACGCTTCTCTCGGAATTACGGCTGAAAGTGTTGTTGCTGATGATGCGGCGCTGGCCCGGCGTGTGGCTTATGTGCATGAGCGCTATCAGCAGGCGGCCCTCATAGAAGAATTTATCGATGGGCGCGAATTCAACGCGGCAGTCATTGGTGGTGAACGCCTTGAAGCTTTGCCGGTTTCAGAGATCTGTTTCCATTCCGGGTTGGCGCAGCGCATTGTCAGCTATGACGGCAAGTGGCTGGAAGATTCATTGGAATACACGGCGACCGAACCGGTCTGCCCGGCTGACGTCACTCTGGCTGAGCAAAATGTACTGCAACAGGCTGCCCAGCAGGCCTGCCGCTTATTGGGCTGTCGTGATTATGCCCGCGTTGATATCCGCTTGCGCGCAGGTGTCCCTTACATTCTTGAGGTGAATGCCAATCCTGATATTTCGCCTGGTGCCGGACTAGCGCGCGCGGCGGGTGCATCCGGAAGAGATTATGTCGAGCTGATTGGTTGTATTGTTGATTTCTGCACCATCCGCAGGAGAAATAAATATGCGCAATCTTAAACCTTCTGATCTGTCACCTTTACAGCAGATTTTAATCGCGACCAATGCCTTTACCACTGTTGAGGTGGACTGTGCCATGGAGTTGCTCGACATCGTTTTGAATGACCCCGATCAGCAGGATTACCAGGTTTTGGTTGCTGACTACGAGGGAGCGGTGGCGGGCTATGTTCTGTATGGGCCGGTTCCTTTAACCGAAGGGAATTATGACCTGTACTGGATCGCTACCGATCCCAAACTGCATGGCAAAGGGGTTGGCCGGAAGTTGATGGAGGACGTCGAGCAGCGCCTGGCTGGCGCAGGAGCCAGACTTCTGTGTGCCGAAACTTCCTCGCAGGATCTTTACCTGCGGACCAGAAATTTTTATCAGCAGGCCGGTTACCTGGAAGAGTCCCGTATTCGGGACTTTTATCGTCCTGGTGACGACCGCATCACTTACGTCAAACGTTTCCGCACGAGCTGAACAAGGAGCGCCACATGGAAACCTGGCAGAAACATCTGCAGACAAGTATTACCCGCCCCGGTGATGTGACCCGTCGTTTCGGAATAGACCCGCAGCCTCTTGAAGAGGTTGTTGAGCGTTACCCGATGCGTATTCCCCCTTACTATCTGGGGCTGATTAAGGAAGTTGGCGACCCGATCTGGAAACAGGCGGTTCCTGACCAACTGGAATTGCATGATTCGGTTTGTTGTGCTGATCCTCTTGAAGAAGAAAACCAGAGCCCGGTGCCGAACCTGGTGCATCGCTACCCGGATCGGGTCCTGTTTCTGGTTTCGTCAGAATGCGCCATGTACTGTCGCTTCTGTACCCGCAAACGCAAAGTCGGCGGCGAAGAAATGCGCATCACCAGTGCGACCATAGACGCTGGTATTGAATACATTCGTCAGCATTCTGAAATCCGCGATGTCATTATTTCCGGTGGCGACCCGCTGTTGCTCTCCGATGACAAGCTTGACAGCATTCTCAGCCGGGTGCGGGCCATACCCCACGTGCAGATCATTCGCATTGGCTCCCGGGTGCCGGTGGTCCTGCCGATGCGCATAACCGCGAACCTGGTGCGGGTGCTGCGTAAATATCACCCGCTGTTTCTCAATACCCACTTTAACCACCCGGACGAGATCACCGAGCAATCGGCTAAGGCCTGTGCCCGTTTGGCCGGGGCCGGAATCCCCCTGGGGAACCAGACAGTGCTGATGCGTGGCATTAACGACGACCCGCAGGTTATGAAGCTGCTGATGCAGAAGCTGCTGACCATTCGGGTGCGCCCCTATTACATTTACCAGGCTGATATGGTCCAGGGGACCAATCACTTCAGAACCAGTGTTGAAGAGGGTCTTGAGGTTGTTCGGGCGCTGCGCGGCCACACCTCGGGGATGGCGGTACCGGCGTTCGTCATAGACGCTCCCGGAGGGGGCGGCAAGATTCCGTTGTTACCCGATTATCTGCAATCTCTTGGCAGTGAAGTGGTGCTGAAAAACTATCTGGGCGATACCTATCGTTATCAAAATGCGCCACCGCGGCCACTTTCAGAGCCGCTGCCGATGGTGGCCAACCTACAGGTCTGTAAATAATGACCACCCTAAAAGCCCTGCGGAGCACGTACTCTACAGGGCTTTTATCTTATGCTGGTTAGTCCGATTCCTATTTTGTGCAAATGCAAAAAAATACTTCCCCTGACCATGTGACAATGGTATTCAGTAGTTCGTTATTGGTAGCGCTATTTCGATTTGGATTAACAAGGAGTCTGTCATGTTTATTAACGATTCGACTATTGAACGCTGGATCGAGGAAGATGTTCCCGGTTTGGATCTGACCTCTCATTTGCTGGGGGTCGCAAAGGTTGCTGCAACCATTACCCTGAGTGCGCGCCACGAAACAGCCCTGTGTGGTGTCGCGGAAGCTGCTATGGTGTTCCAGAAGCTGGGGGCGCGGGTGGAGCAGCTGCAATGCGACGGTGCGGTGGTTCAGAAAGGGACGGAGATTCTCCGTGCCTTTGGTGATGGTGCCATGATTCACGCCGGCTGGCGCGTCGCTCTGAACCTTGTGGAATACGCTTCCGGGATCGCGACACGAACCTCACGAATGGTCCAGCAGGCTCGTCAGCATGGGGATGTACTGGTGTGTGGTACGCGTAAGGCTTTTCCCGGTGGACGCAAACTTTCACAAAAAGCATTACTGGCCGGAGGAGGCGTTCCGCATCGCCTTGGATTGGGAGAAACAGTCTTGATTTTTCCTCATCACTACCATCTCATCGGTTTGGATAATTTTCTTAAACGGATGCCGGAAATTAAACGGGCTGCACGGGAAAAGAAGATCGGCGTTGAGGTCGAAAGTCTGGAGGATGCCGAGCGAATGGCCAGCCATGGTGCAGATATCATCCAGCTCGATAAATGTTCCGCAGCCGTTGCGGCACAGGTCGTTGCTGCCCTGCGGCCACGCTATCCGAATCTGGTGATCGGTGCCGCCGGTGGTGTCAATGCTGATAATGCGGCGGAGTATGCCGCAACCGGTGTTGATATGCTGGTAACCTCGTGGATGTATTTCGGTAAGCCGGCGGATATTAAGGCTGTCATTGAAAAATAAAAATCAATATTTCTCTTTCGCTATGTCTGATTATGCTTAAAATAAATAGCGAAAACAGCGATAAACAAAAAGTCCCATTCGGTTATCCGGGTGGGACTTTTTGTTTTTATCAATATGTCTTGTTTTGTGCAAATACTCGCTTGACTCTTTTTGTATTTCGTTATACCAATCATTATTATTTATAAAATAACGAAAGGAATAGCGATATGCGATTCTTGGTTCTGTTTTTCTTCATTATGGTCAGCGTAACAAGTGCCCAGGCCGCTGTGTTGCGCACCGCTTCAGGGGCTGGGTATAAAAAGATCGTTGAACAATGGGCGACGCTGTATGAACAGACCACCGGGCATAAGGCCGAGCGTATCTATGGCAACATGGGACAGATTTCTGCACAGGTGAAACAGGGCGGAGGGATCTGCCTTGTGGTCGGCGATAAGTCCTATCTGTCCAGGGCCGCTCTGCCCATCCAGTCTTTTGTTCTCCTTGGACAGGGGCGTCCGGTGCTGGTCAGTCGTAAAGGATTAACTCTCTCTTCTGTTGCTGACCTTGCAAAGCCAGAATTTGCCAGAATTTCCGCTCCAGATTATCAAAAGGCCATCTACGGTCGGGCCGCTCATCAGATACTCAGTCAGAAGCAGTACCTGGGGATTCTTGACAAGGTCATGCCAGTCGGAACCGTACCGCGCAGTGGTGCTTATGCCATTAGCGGTGAAGTCGATGCCGCTTTTGTCAATATGAGCTTTGCCATGGCCAACAAGGATAAGTTTGGCAGCATGCTTGAACTGACCGCAGGATTTGAAGCGATTGAGATCGTCGCGGGTATCATTAAAGGGTGCGAAACTCAGGCTGAAGTCGGTGAATTTGTCAGTCTGCTCAGCAGTGATTCCATGCAGGCAAACCGGGTTGCCGCAGGGTTATGACTTCCGCTGCTGGCAATTGGTGGCAGGTTTACACTTCTGATGCGGTGCTGTTTTCTTTGGGGCTGACCGGAAAAATCTGTGTCTATGCCCTGATCCTGCAGCTGTTTATCGGGGTGCCATTGGCCTGGTATCTGTCAGGCAAAAACACGCCGCTACGCGGTGCGCTGGAAAGCCTGGTAACCTTTCCCCTGATTTTTCCGCCGATTGCGACCGGCTATCTGCTTCTGGTGCTGCTCGGACGCATGAGTTTCCTCGGGGGCTTAGCCGACCGCCTGCTGGGAGTCGAGATTGTCTTCTCCTTTCCCGGTATTGTCATCGCTGCGTTTATAGCCGGTTTGCCCCTGGTGATCAAGCCGATCCAGGCTGCCATCCGTACCTTTGGGGATGATCTCATTCTGGCGTCTTACACCCTTGGACGGGGGCGCTTGGCCACCTTTGTCAATATTACTCTGCCAAGTGTGCGGCGCAGTATCATGTCCGGTCTGCTGCTGGGGCTGGGTCGTTCTCTGGGAGAGGTCGGTATTACCCTGATGCTGGGGGGGAACATTATCGGCAAAACCAACACCCTGTCTCTGGAAGTGTTCAATGCGGTATACGATGGTGATTTTGAGCGTGCCACCGCACTGTGTCTGTTGTTGTTCGTCGTATCTTTGTTGATGTTTTCAGGGATTCGCCACCTGTCGCGGGAGGCAACACGTTAATGGCTGTTTGCACTGTATCCTTTTGTTATGAAATTTCTTTGACTGCATTGAGGTCTCTGCCACATGGTTATGCCGCATGTCTGCGGGGAAGAAATATCTTCCCTGTCCACGGAATCTAAACCCATCAGTATCATTGATCAGACAGCAGCTTATCTCGATCAAAAGCTGGGTGTTGAGCTTGTTGAGCTGCGGGTCGAGCGACTGATTATCGGGGTCTTTTTTACCGGGATCAAATTAAGTAACGGTTGCGCCGGTGTTGCCTATACTCCCCCGGAACTTATTGATCGAGCGAGTCAGCACATTCTCAAAGAACGCATGACAGAATTTGCGGGGCTGCCGGTCAGTGCCATTTTACAGCACCAGATCACCTCTCCTTTTTCCGAAATAATCCGTCTGGCAACATTAAACGCGCTGTCTCTATTGCTGTTTGATCAATACGAGACGCAGTCGCAGGCTGGTCTCGCTGACTTTGCCACCTTATATACGCGGCGCAAAGTCTGTCTGGTCGGGGCCATCATACCGCTGCTGAAGCAACTGAAACAGTATCAGCCGCAAACGGTGGCGATCATCGATAAAAAGGAAGCGACCCAGCAGGAGGCAAAAGCAGGGTGGGGAACTTTTTATCAGCCGGACGAGCTGCCCCGCCAGTTGGCCAGCTGTGACACGGCAATTTTCACCGGTGCTGCGGTTGCCAACGGTAGTATCGAGGAATTGCTGGCTTTAACGCCGCCAGAAGCAGCGATTGCCATCGTCGGACCAAGTGCCGGTTTTATCCCCGATGCGTTGTTTGAGCGTGGCGTTGCGGTGGTCGGTACCTCGGTGGTGACGGCAGCCGATACGGCCTTACGCATTCTGGCCGAAGGGGGTGGCGGCTACCATCTGTTCGGGAAGTGCATGGATAAATTGAACCTGATAAACCGGGCGCGTTTGGCGCAGCTTGGCTTAACTCTCTAGAAAAGGATCGAACGTATGGGTAACTACAAAGAGCATGAGAACGATTATCCAGGCCTGCTGAAAATTGCCGGTGATTTTCATGGCGATATCTGTGCCGGTATCGAAATCGGCACACGGATGACCATGTGTGGTCTCAAGCAGATCGGCATCAGCGATCCGACTGGTGCCGAGCGTAAGAAGCTGATCGTTTATGTCGAAATCGATCGTTGCGCCACCGACGCGATCATGGCTTTGACCGGCTGTCGGCCAGGCAAGCGCACCATGAAAATACGTGACTACGGCAAAATGGCGGCAACCTTTATTAATCTCGATTCAGGGCAGGCGGTACGTGTGGCGACACGGGCCAAGAAAAAGACCGATGATGGGCAAAAACGTGATTTTTCGCTGCTGGCGGATGAGGAACTGTTTTCGGTCAGCGCAGTAACGGTTGACCTGAAGCCTGAGGATCTTCCCGGGCTGCCGGTCCGGCGCGCCAGTTGTTCCCGTTGTGGTGAAAGCGTACTCGATGGGCGCGAGGTTGAACAGGGTGCTACGACCCTTTGTCAAACCTGTGCTGCCGGTGTCGATTACTATACGGAGTGGTTACCCAAGGCCGGTTGAAAAATGCTCAGAGGAGTCCGGGAGAATAACCATGGTTAAGGATGTTACTCGTTATAACCGCATGGCCCTGGAGGTGAATGCTCCAGTCTATGCTTACTATGCGGAAAAAATTCTGGAGGAAACCGGAGTTTATCAAGGGGTTTGCCTCGATGTCGGCTGTGGCGGTGGGTATCTTGGCCTGGCCTTGGCACCTCTGTGCCAACTTGATTTTGTCTTTCTCGATCAATCACCAGCCATGCTCGATTGTGCGCGGACCAATATCAGCCGCTTTCAGCTTCAGCAGCGCGCAACGACCGTGGTTGCATCGGTACAGGCGATGCCTCTGTGTGATGCGACGGTTGATCTGGTTGTCAGTCGTGGTTCCGTGCCGTTCTGGGATGATCTGCCAGGCGCATTTTCTGAACTGTATCGGGTTTTGCGGCCAGGTGGGCGTGCCTATGTCGGGGGTGGGATGGGACCACCGCAATTGCGGGAACGGCTGCTGAGCAAGGCAAGAAAACTCGATTCGGACTGGCAACGGGGGAAACCGACGATTCCCTGGCGCCCACCCGGCGCATATGAAAATGCTCTGGATGCGGCAGGGATTAGTAACTATGACATCAGCCGCACGGAAGATGGCACCTGGATCCAGTTTGCTAAAGGATAACTCTGAACCGGGGGCCTATGACTGTGCAGGTCTCACCACAATGAACAGGAGTAAATCATATCATGATGAAATTTGACGCCCAGAAATACCGGCAGACAGACCAACGTTTTACGCCGGTATATCAGCAGATTGCCGACCAGATTCTGAGCGCGACCGGGAAGACCAGTGGTGTGTGCGTAGACCTGGGGTGTGGGCCTGGAGGTTTGGGGAAGGCATTGCTCGATAAGTCGGACCTGTTTGTCCATTTTTTCGATCAGTCGGTGGAAATGCTTGAACAGGTCGATGAAAAGATGTCAGCAGCCGGAACCCATTGGCGTTCCAGCATCATTTGCGGGGATATCGCTTGCATTGACCTGGCCGATGCTTCCGTCGACCTGGCCGTCAGTCGTGGTTCCATCTTCTTCTGGGAGGACCTTGAAGCAGCCTTTCGCGAAATCGAGCGGATACTGGCCTCCGGAGGCTGGGGCTATATCGGGGGCGGCTTCGGATCACGGCAGCTCAAAGAAGAAATCACCTCGCAAATGAACGCTGACCCGGACAATATCAAGGGGGATTTCCGCAATAAAATTAAACGAAACCTCGGTCCTGAATCTCGTGAGCGCTTCGAAAAGGCCCTGCAGCGTAGTGGTATTGGTAATTATTCAATTGTGCAGAACGAGGATATCGGTCTGTGGATTCAAATCAGGAAGTAAGCCATGCTGAGCCGGGAATGTTATATCTGTGAACGTGGCTGTCATTTGCAGGATGGTCAAAGTGGTGCCTGTGGCATGTATGAACTGCAGGGGGATGTGATTGTTGAACGTTTTCCCGGTCACTACCTGGTGGCCTGCCCGATTTCCATTGAAACCATGCCGTTGCTGCATTTTTACCCGGGGGGCAAATTTCTACAGATTACCTCGACCGGCTGCAACTTCTCCTGCCCCGGCTGTATTTCCACGGTGCTGGTCCACGAACTGGATCATAACAGCCTGGCCCTGCAGCATTTAAGTGCCGAGCAAGTAGTGGATAAAGCGCATGCTGGAGGGTGTCTGGGAATCGCTTACGTCATGAATGATCCATTGGCGGCATTCCCCAGCTTTCTGGCCATCGCCAAACAGGCCAAGAGCAAAGGCTTATTGGTCGGCTGCTCGACCAACGCCTACTTCACCGAGCAGTCTCTGCAGCAGTTGCTCCCCTTCCTTGATTTCATTAACGTTGGACTGAAGGGTTTTGGCGCTGCCGCGTACCGGGCCTGTGGTGCACCAGGTATTGCCCCGGTATTGCGCAATATCAAAACCCTTTACAGTGCTGGTGTCCATGTGGAAATTTCGGCCATCCTGACCCGGAGCAACGCTCAGGAAATTGAAGACCTGGCCGCCTTTCTGGCCACCATCGCGCGGCACATACCATTGCAGATCATGCGCTTTCTCCCCTTTGAGGCGGCTGCCCCAGAACTTGAACCGAGTATTGCTGCTGCGGAACAGACGGTGACCAACTTAAGGTCGGTCCTTGACTATGTCTACCTGTTTAACTCGCCGGGCACCACCCTGTTGGACACCTCTTGTCCCGAGTGCGGCGCTGTGCAGTTACACCGCCAGTTTTATGGCCCGATGGGGGCGAAGCTGCTGCCGGGTTCGGGGCTAGAGCGGGAAGGGTGTGGCCACCCGATCATGGTGCGGGGGACAGTGGCTGACGAGCAGTTTCAGGAGCAGGATTTTCAGGGTGGCTATCCCTTCACCCGGGCCCTGGAAATGGTTGAAGCCCTGCTGATTGCCATGGGAGTAACAGAGAAACGGGTTGTCGCCAGGGCTTGGGAGTACCTGCTCAGGCCGGGTGGTTTGCAGCAGCTGCATCATGCCATTCAGCAGCCACGCGCTTATATTCAGCTGGTGCGTGAATTCGGGGAACTGGTGGGTGTGTCTGACAAGGCCGGACAGCTGGCGGCCTTTCTGGAAGAGCGGGTAGCACGGGTTGAGGCCGCGGTGGCCGGAGTGAGTGAGCCGCCGCGTGTTTACTACGCCATGGGAACCCCCCTTTTCTATATCAACGGTGGGCGGCTGGAAAATGAGCTGGTGGTCATGGCTGGGGGGCATAGCTGCAACCGGGAACTGCCGGAAGGGGGCCGTCCCGGGCGTAATATAAGTGTAAAACGGTTTAACCAGCTGAATCCCCAGGTGATCTTTATTTCCGCCTTTATCGACAACAATGTTGCCGATTTCAGCACCCTGTGCCGACACCTCGGATTAACCGCCGAGGCCGTTGCGGCCCAACAGATTCACGTGCATCCGGCACCCGGCTGGGATTTTGGCAGTCCGCGCTGGATTCTGGGACTGATGAATATCGCCAATATCCTCCACCCGGAGTATTGCCAGTTCGATGTACTGGCTGAGGCGGAGCAGCTGTATCGTGAATTTTATCAGCGCACTTTTGACCCGACTTTGGTGAACCGCTCTTTCAGTAAGCCGGATTGTCAGTGGCGCTGGCTGGATTAAGCTTCTCCCCTGCTGCCACGGGGTGAGGACTGGTTAGCTGGCTTGGGATGTGCGGTTTTGTGGCGTAAATGCCGCGCTCACTGGATAAGCGCAGCTAGGTCAGGCATGTCGTTATTTTTATTATATATATCGATAGGTATTTTGAAGGAGTTCATCTGACCGCCACGGTTCTGGCGAACTCCCATTTTATAATTTAATTATAAATAAAACAGGAGGTTAGCTATGTTTTTTAAAAAGTCTCTGACGGTGCCGATGGCCCTGTTGATGGTTGTGCTGGTGGGACAGCAGGTCGGCGCAGCTGTTGCGAGTGATACCCCCCAGCAATTGGCTAACATGACCGTGGTCGATCAGGACGCGACCACGCGTGAAGAGCTGAAAGTCGACAGTATTGAAAACCCCTACCGTGTCGAGGCCAGTTCGCGCGTGGCGATGGAGATTTTCTCCGCGGAGGATATTGCGAATCTTAATCCCAGTGATGTTTACGACCTGCTTGATAAGGCGGTTGGGATCAATCTGACCTATCAGGGGCGTAAGAGTCCGTTTTTTATAACACAACGTGGCGGCGGGAGTTTTACTTATATTGTTGATGGTGCCGTGCTCCCCTCAACGGTTAACCGCATTCTCTATAAGTTCCCGGTATCCTCCATCGAGCAGCTGCAGATTATGCGTGGGGCAACCGCCTTGACCCTCGGGCCGACGATCAATATTGGCGCGTCCAACTCCGGCTCCGGTCTGAATACCGGTTTTATTATCATCCGCACCAAGCAGCCACAGGAAACCCAGGCCATCGTTGCTGCCAGTATCGAAAAATCAAAAGGTGGTCATCCGGCGGCCATGACGGAAGATCTGTACCTGGGGGCGCATTTTGGTGATCAGGACAATAAGCAGGGCTATGTCGGTGGCATGTTGGCGAACATGGATCGCCCCAGTCAGGATGACTGGTTTGACGGCCGCAGTGGCACTGGTGGCATGCTTAACAGCGGGGCAACCTTGGGCAAACTTAGGTTCAACTTCATGTATTACCGGGACAAGGGGGATTTTGAGATGCAGCGCGGTATTAGCGTCGATGGCACCCTGTCAGATGTAAAATGGTATTACGATCCCCTCGAAACCAAGATCTACTCAGCGGATGCCAGTGTCATCTGGAGTCCCCGGCAAACAACGATCCTGAACCTGTTCCAGGTACAGTACGATCAGACTGAACACAACGACAGTTTTGCCAGCACGACGACCAGCACCAAGGAATATGAAGAGAAAACCAGTGGCATCGGCCTGCGCCATAACCTGCAATGGCACGATACTCTGCTGCAATTGGGTGGCCAGTTGTCCGACAGTAAAGGGGACGGTCCCAACCTGAGCAGCCGCTATAATCGCTTTGATACCAGTGTCAAAGGCTGGTCGGCTTCACTGGAACAGAAATTTTTTGCTGACCACCTGGTGTTCGATCTCGGTTACCGGCGTGATGTTAAACATATTAAATACTCCAGTACCAGTGCTGCTAATGATACTGCTAACAACAATGTCGATCTGGCTCCGGCTGAAGTGATTGCCGGTGGGGTTCACTGGCAGATCAGTGATATGTTTGTTGTCGACGGGCGCTATTTTGCAGGCGATCAAGGGACTTCCGGGGATTTTGACCTGCGGACCCTAGATGGCTCAGATCTGCATGGAGAAAAACAGCAGCGCATTGAAGTTGCCCTGTCGGCCAACCTGATCTCCTGGTTCCGGCCCACCGTCACCTGGTTCGATGTTGATATCAAAAATGCCAAGTCAGCCACCACGACCACCTATGTCGAGGATGGCGATACCTACTACTACTACACCGAAGCAGATGAATTGCGGCGTGGCGTCGAACTGCTGATTGAAGGGAATATCGGAAAGGATACCAGCTACAAAGCCAGCTGGACCAGAATGCTGGATAATGAAACGACCAGTGCCGGGGTAACCACCGACAATATCGGTGAGTCGGGCCCCAAAAATCTCTATTCCCTGTCCCTGATGCAGAAATGGCAGGCTTATCGTTTCAATGTTTCCGTCAAGAAAGTCGATGAATGGGCCAGTTCAAGCAGCCCCATGGGGACCGCCTCCTGGGGTGGCCTGGGTGACTATATTCGCGTCGATGCGAACGTCAAGCGCGATTTCGAGATCGCTGACACGCTGCTGACAGCGACTCTGTATGGGCGGAACCTGGGGGATAAGCATTATTCAACCCGCTATGTCACCGGCTATTATCCAGACCGTGGTTTGACCGTCGGCCTGGGCTTACAGATGCGCTACTAAATCGTTTTATTAACGCAGCTTGTTACTCAGCAGTTATGTGGGGTGAGGGAAACATGGCTTATCTTGTTTCAACAGTTTCAATGTTCGTCCTGCTTGGGTTACTGCTGGCGGTCAAAGTGACACGTCAGTACGGCCGGGCAGTTCTGTTTCGCCTTGGTCGCCTCAAAGGGATTCGCGGGCCGGGTCTGTTTCTGATCATTCCCGGTGTTGACCAGATAGTCCGGGTCGATCTGCGCGTTCGCCAGCTCGATGTTCCCAAGCAGACGCTGATCACCCGCGATAATATCAGCGTCGATGTCGACGCCATTATTTATTACCATGTGACCGATCCGGTTCAGGCGGTGGTTGAGGTCGAGGATTACCAGGGGGCAACGGCGCTCATCGCCCAGACCGTGCTGCGCGATATCCTCGGCCAGAGCGAGCTTGACGCCATTCTCGCCGACCGCGAGGCGCTCAATCAGCACATTCAGCAAACCCTTGACGAGGTTACCCAACCATGGGGAATCAGGGTCGATATCGTGACGATTCGCGATATCTCTCTGCCAGAAAACATGCTGCGTGCCATTGCCCGGCAGGCCGAGGCTGAACGGGAACGGCGGGCGCGGATCATCTTGGCCGACGGGGAGTTCCAGGCTTCACAGAAGATGCAGGAGGCTGCCAAGCTTTACGAGCGGGTGCCGATGGCCCTCAAGCTACGTGAGTTCCAGAATTTAAGTGAAATCGCCCGTGAGAAGAACCTGATTGTCGTTACCAACGGGATTGATAACACCGGTAACTCGGTGGCCCTGGCTCGGGCGCTGGACAGGATCGCCTAAGTGAAGCGGCTCGTTTCATCTCTCCCCCTGCCTTATGGCGGTGCGAAAAAGACCCGTTTGGGGCGCTTGTCCAATGCGCGCCAGGAACATGAACATCAGCTCTGGCGCAAAACGGCCTTTCTGATCGGTCTCGCCCTGTTCGTGCTACTGGCGGCGGCGGTGATCATGACCCTCGGCCAGGTGCCGATGACGGTCAGCGATGTTTATCGCTCCCTGGCCGGGCGACTGGTCCCCGGCCTGGCTCCGGAGAATCCGCTGATTAACCATGTCGTCTGGCAGCTGCGGCTGCCGCTGATCCTCGGCGCTTTTCTCGCCGGGTTTGGGCTGGGCAGCTGTGGCTGTGTCATGCAGGCGGTGCTCAAGAACCCGATGGCCAGCCCCTTTACCCTGGGGATCTCCTCCGGCGCCCACTTCGGCGTGTCGCTGGCTGCGGTCTTTGGTGTCAGTTTCATGGACGGCCCCTATTTTCTAGTCGCCAACGCCTTTGTCTGCTCGCTGGCCTGTTCGGCGCTGATCATTGCCCTCTCAGCCCTTAAGGGGGCGACCTCTGAGACCCTGATTCTCGCCGGGATCGCCGTCAATTACTTGTTTCAGGCGGCCAATCAGCTGTTCACCTATTTCGCCGATGACGATCAGCGCAATGTCATGTCGCTGTGGGGGATGGGCTCGCTCAATTCGCTCAACTGGCACAGTATCGCTTTTCTGGTGGTGATCGCGGCCATCTGCCTGCCGTTGCTCTATCAGAAAGCCTGGGATCTCAACCTGATGACCGTCGGCGACGAGAGCGCCAAAAGTATGGGGGTGGACGCTGCTTTTATCCGTATTTTCGTCATGGTGGTGGCGAGTTTGCTGGTCTCAGCCATCGTCTCCTTTATCGGCGTCATCGGCTTCGTCGGGCTGGTCGCGCCGCATATTGGCCGTATCCTGCTTGGCAATGATCACCGTTTTCTGATCCCCGCGGCTGGTGGCATCGGCGGGGCGCTGCTGCTGATCGCCAATGCCGTATCGATGAATCTGATCCATTCGGTGGTGCTGCCGACCGGGATTATCATGTCGATCCTCGGTGTGCCGTTGTTTATGTATCTGATCTTCCGCGGCAAGCGTAAGGAGTTCTGGTCATGATCCACAAGCTGGAAATCCGCAACCTGCGCTTCGGTTACAGCAATAGCGCAATTTTAAAGGACCTGTTCATGGCTGTTGCCGACGGTAAACTGGTCAGTATCGTCGGGCCGAACGGCTCGGGCAAGTCGACGCTGATCAAATGTATCGACCGGATTCTCACGCCATCGGCCGGGGAGCTGTTTGTCGACCATCGTGACCTCCACAAGCTGTCGCGCAGGGAGTTGGCCCGGCGCATTGCCTACGTACCGCAGAACGCCATGCGCGTGTTTCCCCACAGCGTCTTCGATGTCGTGGTCATGGGTCGGCGGCCGCACCTTTCCTGGGGGAGCAGTGCCGGCGACAAGGAGAAGGCCTGGGAAATGCTGCAGCTACTCGGTATTGAAGATATGGCCTTGCACTCCTTCAACGAACTGTCCGGTGGCCAGCAGCAGAAGGTGCTGATCGCCCGGGCGCTGGCTCAGGAGACCGGACTGATCCTGCTCGACGAACCGACCAGCAATCTGGATATCTGGCACCAGCTCGATGTCATGGAGCTGCTCCGCCAGCTGGTGCGCAAGCGGCGTCTGACCGCTATCGTCGCCATTCACGATCTCAACATGGCGGCGCGTTATTCCGACCGCATATTGATGATGAAACATGGCCGCATCCTCGCTAATGGCAGCCCGGACGAAGTGATGACCTGTGACAACCTCGAGCAGATCTATGGCATCCGGGTCAGTATCAAGCGGGCCGAGGAGAGTCCTTTTATCATCCCAATCGCGCGTTTGCCCCAGAAAAACCTGGAGCCGTTGCCGCGGCAGCATGGGCGCTGAAGAGTGCGATTTTGAACCATGCGGCCTTGCAGCCATAATCATTGTCGGAAAGTAGAGGTTATGAAACAACAGAGCAGATGGAAGGCATTTGTATGGGGGGCGGCCCTGGTTGCGGCGTTGTTGCTTCCCGCTGCTATGGTGCAGGCCCAGGGGGCGCAGACGCGGCTGATAACCGACATGGCTGGGCGCCAGGTTAGCATTCCGCTGACGGTCAACAAGGTCTTGTCTACCTCGCCGCCACCGACAACCTTTATCTATATGCTCGCCCCGGAGAAGCTGGGAGCCTGGCTGGGGTCGGCGCAGAAATCGTCAACCAGATATATCCCCGAACAGTACCGTAAACTGCCGAGCATCGCCTGGGGACGAGGCCGTACCAACTACGAGGCCTACATCGCGGCGCAGCCGGATCTGGTGTTGATCGGCTGTGAAGCGGCATCCGGGCAAGGTCAGGGACAGGCCGAGCTGACCCAGGGCAAGTTCGGCAGCATTCCCGTCGTCTGCGTCGATGAGACCCGCAATGCCACCGGCTATGCCGATACCCTGGTGTTTATGGGCGATCTGCTTGGGGTTCCGGAGCGCGCAGCAGCGCTGGTCAGCTATTATCAGGATGTTCTGTCCGAGGTCGAAACGAAGGTCGCGGCGATTCCGGCGGAGCAGCGGGTGCGGGTCTACTATGCTGAGGACAGCAATGGCCTCAAGACCGATCCGAGGGGCTCGGTCCATGCGCAGCTGATCGATGTGTGCGGCGGGGTCAATGTCGCTGATTGCACCGTCGATTCCGGCTCCGGGATGACTGCCGTGACCATGGAGTCGCTGCTCATGTGGCAGCCGCAGGTGATCATCACCACGAGTCCCGAATTTGTCGCTCAGGCTCCCGCTGATGCCTCCTGGCAGCAGGTCAGGGCGATTCGCAACGGGCAGGTTTACCTGGCTCCGAGCCAGCCACAGAACTGGTTTGACCGGCCGCCCGGCGTCAACCGCATCGTCGGAATCCCGTGGACCGCTCACCTGCTCTACCCGGAGCTGTTCAGCCGGGACTGGCTGGAAACCAAGGTCCAGAAGTTTTACCAGCTCTATTACCACTATCGGCTCAGCAGTAATGACCTGCAGGAGTTGCTGGCACCTTAATGACCGCGAGGAAAAGCGGCAAAACAAAGCACTGCAGCGGCTCTTTCTGGCTGCTGACCATGGTGGCTATAGCTCTGTTCTGAAATATTATTAGAAAGGGAATGCTTATGCTGACAGTACAACAACAACTGGTCGATCTGCTTGGCGAGCCGGCGGCAGGAAGACGCGTAACCGAGGTTCGGATCGGCCTGGGCTACACTGCAGTCAGGCTCGACAGCGGCGCAGCCGGGGTGGCCTGGACCCCTAAAATTGCGGCTTCATCCTGTTCTCATTTAAAGAGGGCAGGAACTCTGGCCGGATCTGATGCCAGCGCTATTCTTGCTCTGCTGGTGGATGTATCGCCTCTGGCCAGGGCTGTGGGGCTGGCGACGGCGAATGCTCTGTTGGCCTCCCAGCCACAGGAGTCGGTGAGCCGGGTGGAGGTTATCGACGCCCTCGCTCTTACGGCCCATGATCATGTGGTTATGGTTGGATATTTTGCGCCCTTGCTCGGCAAACTGAAGGAGACCGGTTGTCGGCTGGATATCGTCGAATTGAACCCGGAGCATGGCACCGGAACCATCACTGCTGAACAGGGCGAAGCCGCCCTGGCTGCTTGTAGCGTGGCTATTATCACCGGTACCAGTCTGATCAACGGCACCTTTGCCCGGGTGCACGCTGCTCTTGGCAAGCCCCGTGCGGCGGTCCTGCTCGGACCCTCCACACCCCTGTTGGCAGAGGCGTTCAGCGCAACGAAAATCACCCATCTGGCCGGATCGCGGGTCACTGATCCGGAGGCGGTACTCAAGGTCGTGTCTGAAGGAGGCGGGACCATGTTGATGAAACCCTATCTCGATTTCCAGACGTTAGCGGTCGTTTCAGATCCAGCGGTGGCACAACCGGCCTGTTGCACACAGGCGCTTGCTCCAGGAGAGGGCCAATGAGCTTTTATCAGCAGATGATGGGGACAATTGCGGCCGAAGCTGATGCGCAAATTTGTATCGAGGATATTCGAATCTTTTCCAACTGGGTGCTGGTCAAGGCCGGACGCTGGTCCATTTCGACCTACTTTCACGACATGCTCGGTTTTGACTCGCCTCTCGGCATGGATACCTGGATGGGGGACTGGCTTGGCCGGCCAGCCAAAGAGGCGGCTCTGACGCTGCTGGAGAGTCGGGTCACGCTCAAACGCAGCGTCGGCATGGCCTGTCTTAAGGCGCTGCTCCCCGATCCTCCATGTCCCTACGAAGGAAACTCCATGGATTTGGTTGAAACAACCGCCCAAAGGGTGCCAACCTGCTTCATTGGGTATTTCAAAAATGCCGCGCAGTGGCGTGAGCAGGGCTGGCCGGTCAACATTGTCGAGTTATTACCGCGCCCTGGTGACATCCATTGGGATCATGCCGATGAGGTGCTGGCGGAGGCCGAGTTGGTTCTGATCACCGGGTTGACTCTGGTCAATGAGACTATAGAAGCAGTGCTGGCCCGCACTCCGGCGGCCAAGGTCAGAATTCTGATGGGGCCTACCGTGCCAGCCAGTCCGGCACTGCTCGATTACGGTTTCGATCTGTTGGGAATCTCACAGGTTGCTGATGTGGATAAAATGTCCGCCTACGCACAGCTTGGCGGCGGCAGTATTGCCTATGCTCCGGATGGGGCACTGAAAAGTTTGAATCTGACCAGAGATCTGCCAGCCTTGCAACAGAAACTGGCAACGTTGGTGCGTTGAGAACACAAGGAGATTTATACATATGTGGCTGGAACATTTAAGCAAGTGGCGGGCAGCAGGAGTTCCCTGCGCTATTATCACTATTATTGAAGCACAGGGCTCAACACCGCGCAAAACCGGGTCCAAGATGGTTGTCAACAAGAACGGAGAAAGTGCCGGATCGGTCGGCGGCGGGCCGGTTGAACAGCAGAGTATCCGCCTGGCGCAGCAGGCGATCAACAAAGGCAAATGCCTGACCCAGCGTTTTGTCTCCGTGGCCGATGGCGAAGACTGGCTGGCCGAGAATAAGTCTCTCGGGGCCTGCGGTGGAACCCTGACGGTTTTTATTGAACCGCTGGTTCCCGAAGCAGAGCTTGTCATCTTTGGTGGCGGCCACATCGGCCAGTGCCTGGCCCAGTTGTGTCATGCCATCGCCATGCCCTACCGGGTTTACGATGATCGCCAGGAGATTCTAGTTGCGGAGAACTTTCCCGGCGCCCGAGAGCTGATCTGTGCTTCATTTGCAGAGATTGGTGAGCATATCGAACTGTCGGCGTTGAGCTATTGCGTGATCATGACCTATGGCCATGATTTTGATGAGGTGGTTCTGGAACAGTTACTCCCCTTAAGCGAGCTGCCCTATCTCGGTATGGTCGGTAGCCCGACCAAGGCCGAGGTGCTGATCCGCAATATAGAGGGGCGTGGCGGCAAGATCGACGACCGGCTCTACTGCCCCATTGGGCTTAAGATCGGCCGCAATCAGCCGCAGGAGATCGCGCTGGCAATTCTGGCGGAAATTATTTTGCTGTGCCGGGGCGGCGAACTGGTCCATCTGCGCCGAGATTGGCTTCAATCTGCTCTTTAATAATGAATCTGATGAGCGAACAGCAACAGATCATTAAATCATTGTTGACAGAAAAGGCAGGTTTGCTCCTGAAGACTGGAAATGCTGAAGAATAATCACAATCTGGTCAGTGCTTATGGCTTTGCTACGGCTGACCAGAGAAAGCAACACGACCGCAGCAGTTACGATACCCTGGCACGTGGCATTAATGCGCCCATGTATCGTTATTATGCGGCCCGGATCAGAGAGAAGACGGGTATAACCGCGGGGCGCTGTGTCGATGTCGGCTCCCATGGTGGCTACCTTGGCCTCGAACTGGCCAGAATTACCGAGTTGTACATGACGTTTCTCGATATCTCGGCACCGGCACTGGCCACCGCGCGCAAAAACATTGCCGATGATGGTTTGGCGGGGCGGGCTGATACCCTTGAGGCTGATGTGCACCGGATCCCCCTTGCCGAGAATTCGGTTGAGCTGGTGATCAGTCGTGGCTCAATCCCGTTTTGGGACAATATCCCAATGGCTCTGCAGGAGATTCACCGCATTCTGGCCCCTGGCGGCCAGGCCTATGTCGGGGTCGGCAGGGGAACTCCAGAGGTTAAAGCGCAGATAGCGGCATTGGCTAAAAACCAGCGGGGTGCCGACGCTAACCGCTGTTTCCGGGGGCCGGCGAAAAAGCGCACGCTAAAAAAGTTCATTGAGATTCTGAAAGATGCGGGGCTGCGGAGATTTCAGCTGGAGCAGGGCGAGGCCGGGCGCTGGATCCACCTCTGGAAGTAGGTCCGAAAATTGTTTCCTGAAGGGATTCAAGACATTTTTTTAAGGAGTGATAAACATGCCTGATACTCAGACAAATCAGCATCCGGTCGTTACCAGAGAGATTATCGACATGGCCGGGCGTACGGTCGTCGTGCCGACCAGGATTAACTGTTTTCTCGGCGCTGCGCCTTATACCAAGGTGTTGGGCTATATGGTGGCCCCGGAATTGTTGATCGATGGACCAGTCCCCGGGCCTGCCGCTGAGCAACGCTATATCCGACCCGAATCGGGTAAAATCAGGGTGCCAAAGGGGTCGAGGAAAGGCCTCGGCATAGCTGCAGAGACAAGGCAACGGCGCGGACCTGATCTGGCTGCGATCATGAGTCTTGAACCGGCCTTTGCACTATTGAAAGGGAATGCCCGGACTGATCGCAGCAAGGCGTCAAAATACGAGGAAGTCGGACTGCCGGTTATCTATGTCGATCTGGATGAAATTGATAATTATCCGGCGGCGATTGAGTTTCTAGGCCAGCTGGTCGGCTATGAGGAACGTGCAAACGCTATGGCCGCGCGTGGCCGGCAGATTCTGGCCGCCGTCGACGCTGCCGTCGGCTCGCTTCCCGAGAGCAGGAAAGCGCGCGTCTATTATGCGGAGTCGGATGACGGCCTGGTCACCGAGTATGATCTGTCCCTGCATGCCGATGCCATTGTCCGGGCCGGGGCAAAGCTGGTTCATGAAGGGCTGCAAACCACTCATATGGGACTGGAGCAACTGACTTTTGACCAGGTCAGAGCCTATAACCCTGACTTCATTCTGACACAGAGCGCCACATTTGCGGCTATGGCCTACGCCGACCCTGGCTGGCAGCAGATCAGGGCTGTGGCGGAGGGCAAGATTCTGGTCGCTCCCCAGACCCCGTATGCCTGGTTCGATCGTCCACCGGCAGCGACCCGGTTGATCGGTATCTCGTGGCTGGCTGCGCGCCTCTATCCCGATCTTTATCCCATTGATCTGAAACAGGAACTGCGCGAGCTGCATAAACTATTTCTCGGCATTGACGTCGCTGATGCCGATCTTGACGAGTGGTTACGTTAACCGTTGGTAGCCCGTCCGACTCGTGAGTTGAAATAACCAGGGCTGCTACTATTTAAAGGGAGCAGGACGATGGGTGAGATAATCTTACCGAACAATACACCGGATGACCGTTACACCATCCAGGGCGATGTGGCTTTTGACACGCTTACCGGTTTGACCTGGGAGCGTTTTGCCATGGGACGCAGTGCAGATAATTGGCTCAGCGCACAAGCGCTACTGATGGACTGGGACATGGCCATGCAGCAGGGGGGGGATGGCTGGCGGCTGCCAAGCCTAGACGAGTTGCAAACCCTGGTGTCAAGCAGTGGGCAGAACCCGGCCATCAACCGGCATATCTTTCCTGATGTCGGTGTCAATGGACCCTGGTGGTACTGGTCCAGCACTCCGTACCTGAAGGATGCTGCCGGGGCCTGGGCAGTGCACTTCGGCACTGGTGGCAGTGGTTATGTTTTTCCCCACAAAAAGGGGATGGTGCGCCTGGTACGGAAGGACGCGTGATTATTTTTTGCGGGGCTTTGTCCCCGGTGATTTTCAGCTAAATGACGGGAGTATTTTTAGAGGTATGCATATGTCAAAGACAGTATGGGCGGAAGAGTGGACGCGTGCGCAGCAGCAGAATCCTGAACGTAATACCCCGGAGTTCTGGGACCGGCGGGCACCGGAATTCTGTCGTCGGCAGCGTGATAAAAATGACTATGAAAGCGATTTCTTGCAGCTGATGCGGCTCAAACCAGAATGGAGTGTCCTCGATGTTGGCTGCGGCAGCGGAACACTGGCGATTCCGCTGGCGCAACAGGTGAAAGCGGTCACCGCGTTGGATTTTTCCAGTGAAATGTTGAAAATGGTAGCCCAGCGCTGTTGTGACCTTGGCCTAACCAATATTCGCCCCGTGCATGGTCGCTGGGAGGATGACTGGACTCAGCTGGGAATTGCCACCCACGATGTTGCCATCTCTTCGCGATCCCTGTCCGTCAGTGATTTGCGTAGTGCCCTGATAAAGCTGGATCAGGCTGCTCGCCAGCAGGTGTATTTGTCTGCTGTGGTTGGCGATGGTCCTTTTGATCGGCGTATTTATACTGTGTTGCAGCGGCCTCTGCAACATGGGCCTGATTATCTCCATATTTACCATACCCTCCATGAGCTTGGTATTTACGCCAATATTTCGTTTATCGTCAATCAGGTCTGGAAAAGCTATGAAAGTGTCGCCGAAGCCGTTGAGTCAACGCGCTGGATGGTGCCCGATCTGACCGCCGCAGAACAGACCCGCTTGGAGGATTTCTTTGCCCGTGAACTTGAACCCTGGCAGGGGAAATGGCGTCTGCCGCAGCCAAGAACGATTCGCTGGGCGGTTATTTATTGGGATAAGCAGTAACGAGCAAAGGGCAGTTCACCAAGAGTGCAAACTGCCCTTTGCTATTTTGTTTTCAGGTCGGGTGCGGAAAATACCCGATGAAAGCAGTTAGTCAGCAGCAACCATAACCGCTGACGCCTTGATAACGGCATATGCTTCGCTGCCGACTTTCAGCCCCAGCGCTTCTGCAGATTTTTTGGTGACTATTGAAGTAATTTCACAACCCGGAGCAATTTCAATGATGACCTCGTCATTGACGGCACCGACTTCAATCGCTTTGACAATCCCTTTAAGAACATTGCGTGCACTCAGTTTCATTGTTTTTTTCCTTTTTACTGGGAGTATCTTCTTCCTATCTTCCCTATGAAGATAGGAAATTAAAAGATTATCTGTTCAAATAATTCATATTTTCAAAAACGAATGTTCAATCCTGCCAGGACAGTGCGTCCGGCGGTCAGTTCCCCCGCTTCGACATAATATTTATCGGTCAGGTTATGGCCTGTGACATAGAGGCGTCCGCTGACGGTGTCAGAGGTGAAAATTTCCTGTTCGATTCTGGCATTAAGCAGCAGGTAATTTTTTGCTTTAACCCGTTCATAGGTGTTGTTGTCTTCATAATACTGATGAGCGACATAAGACGTTTGTACACTGGTGCTCAACCCAAAGGGGAAACGGTAGCGGACATCAAGATTGGCGCGATGGCGCGGGCGGTTAAACAGCTCCTTGCCGGTACTTTCGTCTTCGGTTTTCAGGTAGGTATAGTTCAGGCCGGTGGATAGGTCGCGGGTGATATGATAATCGGCACTGAGCTCAACCCCTTGAATGGTTGCTTCGTCAACATTGACATAGACCTTGGTGCTGCTGGCACTGTCGGTAATAGTATCGATCAGGTCGCTGACATCATTGTAGAAATAGGCGCCACTGATGACGAGATCGTTATTGACATGGTGCTCAACCCCGATCTCGTAGGCGATGGTCTGTTGAGGATCAAGCTCATAGTTGCCTGCAATCCAGGAGGCTCTGGTATAAAGTTCTTTCAGGTGGGGAAAGCGGGTTTTTTTGCCGATGGAGGCATGCACCGAGGTACGAGGAGTGAGGCTGTATACCAGGCCAATTTGGGGATTCAGGGCATCGACCCGGTCCGTGGTAAAGCCGCCGCCGGCGTCTGCAGCGTGCTTCACTTCGGGATCAAATACGTCATAACTGGTGCCGACAACGACTGAAAGCCGGTCGCTGATACTGATTTCATCTTCCAGGGCCACAGAATAGGTGGTGGCCTGGTAGTGCGCTTCATCGGTCCAACCTGTGTCCAAAAGGTCCTTGCTTTTGTGGTCGTCAAGGGCGTAGTTAAAACCGATTTTAAGCAGGTTGTGTTCACCGACATTGATAAAGGCCTGGGTTTCGGCACCCACGGTGTAGTTATCGTAGGTCGATTTGTAAAATTGGTGATATCTTCGCCACATCAGGCTGGAATCTGCGGGCAGGGTCTCTGTCAATTCATCATCAAATTTCATGTAATAGACCCGCCCTTTAAGGCGCAGCCAGTCAGTAGCTTGGGTCTCTCCCACTAATCCCAGTGTCCACTGTGTCCAGTCCGTAAAGGTCCAGGTCCGTTCCGGAATACCTTTTTCATTATTGTGATAATCAAGGGTCAAAAAGACCTTGCTGTCATCACTGGGTTCCCAGCCGAGCTTGGCATTGATGGCATGGCGCTCATAACCACTGTCATCACGGCTGCCGCCATCTTCACGCAGGTTGTTGCCATTAACGCTATGAGTCCCGTTGAAAATGGCATCTTTGTCAAAATCGTCCGACAGGTTATAGGCATCAGATTCGCTGAAATTGTAGCTCAGCCAATAGCTGAAATTGCCGCGTTTGACACCTGTGTTCAGGGTGTAATTCTGGGTACCATAATCGCCCCATTCTGCATTCAGTTCTAGGGTTGGCTTGGTCGTGGCGGTTTTGGTAATGATGTTGATAACTCCGCCCATGGTATTGGCACCATAGAGAACCGAGGACGCTCCTTTGGTCACGGTAATTTTGGCTATGGACGCAACCGGAATCTGGGCCAGGTCAAGATCGCGAAAGTACTGTTCGTAAACCGGAATGCCATCAATCATCACTTTCAGATCGCCCTGGTCAAAGCCGCGCACCTTGACATATGACTGCCCTTTGCCACCGGTGACCACATCGACACCGGGAAGCATCTCCAGGGCTTCGGCAACGGTGCTGGCTCCACGTTGAGTAATATCCTCGGCATCAATCTCTGTAACAGTTGTTGCCAGATCGACCGTCTGTTGTTCGGCGCTGACGATAACCTCTCCCAATTGAAAGACGTTGCTATCATCAGTCGTAGCAAAGGCGCTAATCGGTGCTAGCTGCACGGCTGTTACCAACAGCCCTGCGCAGATGAATTTTTCAAGTCCGTGTTTCATCCTGATTAACCTCCTGGTACTGAAAGAAATTAAATGACATTTTCGCTATTCAGGACGGAATAGCAAAAAGAATAGCGAAAGGTCAAGGAATTTCTTTGGTCTTGTGAGGTTTGCAGCTTCTGCACGTAAAATTCAAATTTCCTAAGTATTTACAGCTTGACTCAGGGTTTGTATTTGTTATATCAAACGTTATACTAAAAAGAATAGCGAAAAGAATATCGATATTCTGGAATGGATTCTGTGATGAAAAAGCTGCAATTCTCTGTTGTCTTTCTGGTCCTTTTGGCAAGTTGTTCACCGGCTTATTCACGTGACATCGTCGACATGTTTAACCGCCATCTGAAGGTTCCGGAGCGGATTGAAAAAATATACGGGACCTCTCCGGTAGCAACCTATCTGGTTTACGCTCTTGATCCCGATTTAATCGCGGGTCTTAATACCGAACCTTCTGCAGCGGAAAGACCTCTTCTTAAGCAGACGTACCTTGAAAAGCCGGTGCTTGGAGGGTGGTTCGGTCAGGGGAATGTTTCGAATCTTGAGGTTTTGCTGAGCATTCATCCCGATATCATCGTCAACTGCTCGTTGGGTCCGTCGGCAACCGATGACAAAATTGAAAAAGCGCTGGCACCGTTACAGATACCCATGGTCTATGTCACGGTTGAAGCGCTGGCCGATTACCCTGCTGCTTTTCGCTTTTTGGGAAAGCTGCTTGACCGCTCCGAACGCGGTGAAGAGTTGGCCCGCTATAGTGAACGGCTTTTGGCCGAAACGGACGCGGTTCGTGCTCAGCTTGGCGGTTCTGCACCTGTGCGAATCTATTACGCTGAGGGTCCCAAGGGGTTGCAGTCAGAATGTGCCGGGTCAATGCACACTCAGGTGATTCCGTTGAGTGGGGCGACTAATGTTCATCATTGTACCGACCTGACCAATAAAGGGATGGTGACGGTGTCGCGTGAACAGGTGCTTGGCTATGCTCCCGATGTCATCATTACCCATGATGCCGAATTCTACGCCGGAGTTGCTCAAGATCCGCGCTGGCTGTCGTTTGCGGCGGTGCGTAACGGAAGGGTTTACAAAGTTCCTGTGCAACCGTTCAACTGGTTTGACCGTCCTCCGTCCTTCATGCGCCTGTTAGGCCTCAAATGGCTGCAGAGCACTCTCTATAACCTGCCTGATCACAGTGGTCTGGTTGCTGAGATCCAGAATTTCTACCACACCTTCCTGGCTGTCGATCTGACCCCGGCTGAGGCAGAACGGTTACTGCTGCCATGAAAGGATCAGTCATCATAAGCGGGTTGATTGCAACGCTGATGGCGACCGTGCTGGTATCGCTGACGCTGGGACGCTATCCGCTGCAAATGGCCGACCTCCAACATTTTGTCATGACCTATCAGCCCGGAACTGAGTTACCGGCTGATTCGCAGCTCTTGATCCTGAAAAATATTCTTCTCGATATCCGCCTGCCACGTATTGTTGCGGCCGTACTGATTGGCTCCGCTCTGGCAAGCGCCGGGGTGGTATTTCAGTCATTATTCATCAATCCGCTGGTGTCCCCCGGTGTCTTGGGGGTGCTGTCGGGAGCATCGTTTGGGGCTGCTGTCGGCATGATCCTGGGGAAAAGCTGGTTGATGGTCCAACTGGGGGCTTTTGGCTGCGGGTTGCTGGCGGTGTTGATTGCTCTGGGACTGTCGCTGATTAATCGAGGTGATCGCCTGTTGATGCTGATTCTGGGTGGCATCATCAGCGGGGCTATGTTTACCGCCCTGCTGTCGGTGGCTAAATATCTGGCGGATCCTTACGAACAGTTGCCGGCAATTGTCTACTGGTTGATGGGGGGCTTGTCGGCCACCGATGTCCACACCGTGGTGACCGTCAGTGTCCCGATTATCGGATCTCTGCTGCTATTGCTGATTATGTCCGGTTATCTCAATGTGTTGAGTATGGGCGATGAAGAGGCGCGCGCCTTGGGGGTGAATGTGACCCGTTTGCGCTTTGTCTTTATTTTTTTGGCCACGGTCATCAGTGCCCTGACGGTCATTCTCGGTGGCATCATTGGCTGGGTCGGCCTGCTGATTCCACACATTGCCCGGATGCTCATTGGTCCGGATAATCGTTTACTACTGCCTGCCGCGGCCCTGATCGGTGCGATCTATCTGGTGGTCGCTGATGATATGGCACGCTTGTTATTCAGTGTGGAAATTCCCATCGGCATTTTAACCTCGTTGATCGGAATTCCCTTTTTTGCCTGTATTTTGCGTAAAACGCGTAAAGGTTGGAGTTGAAGATGATGAAGTTTGCAAGCATTGCCACATTTCTGCTGTTGCTGGTGCCGGGGGGCGTCAGCGCAGCTTCTGAACACGAACTGTCCCCCCTGGTGGTGACCGCAACCATGACAGAACAGAACTTTGCTGTAGCTACCGGTACCGTCGAGGTGATCAGCAGTGAAGATATTGCCAGGTTGGGGGCTGAAGACGTTGCCGACGTGCTGCGCTATGCCACCGGCCTTAACCTGCTGACCGGCACCGGGCGCGCCAAAGAGGTATCGATTCGTGGTATGGGGGCGGGCCATACCCTGATTCTGCTCGATGGTCGCCGTATCACCGGTGGTTACAATGCGACAGTCGATGTGCGGCAGATTCCGGTCGTGCTGATTGATCATATCGAAATCGTTCGAGGCCCCGGTTCGGCCCTGTATGGCAGCGAGGCGACCGGCGGAGTCATTAACATTATAACCAAACAGGCGCCCAAACAGACCGAAGCCGCTATCGATGCCCGCGGCGCTGTCGGGCTTGCTGCTGAACAGAATTTGCAAGGCATGATTGGTAGCGGCAGTGGGCTGCTGCGGGCCATTATTGCCGCTGCCCATTATGAGCAGGATGGTTGGGATAAAGCCGGTGATCCGGTTCAGGAGCTGGATGATCTGCAGCAGGATAGTCTGTTTACGCGGGCGGCCGTCGATCTGGCCCAAGGACATGAACTGTCGGTAGGGGGCGAGTGGAGCAAGTTTCAGCGTGACGGTACCCGCTATTATATGAATGCGGAGCGGATGCGGAAGGGCGAAGAAGAACGTGTCGGTGGATTTTTGCAGTACCGTTACCAGCCTGATGCTGATTACGACGCGATGTTCAGGGTTTATGGCAACCAGAGCGAAGGTTCATATCGTTTCTCCCCTGTAGCACCATCCTCCTCCTCAGATGAAAACCGCCGGGAGCTGTTGCAGATTGAAAGTCGTGGTTCCGTCAGTATTGCAGAGACCTTAACCCTGACAGCTGGAGGGGAAATGCGTTGGGAGGCTCTGGAAGGTGATCAGCTTGACGCTTTGAGTGATGATCGCAAATCAGAGCGCGTTAGCGCCGTGTTTGGGCAGTTTAACTGGGTACCGATCCCGTGGTTCAGCCTGGTTGGCAGCCTGCGCTTTGACGATTATCGCAATTCCGGCAACGACCTGTCGCCGCGCCTGGTGGCCAGCTTTTATCTGCCCAAGGGGAAGGTGTGGGCAAGTTATGGTGAAGGCTTCCGAGCGGCATCCCTCGATCAGTTTTACGGTCAGGTCTATAAACGCCAGGGCAAAGACCTTTACCTGGGAAATGAAGATCTTGATCCGGAAACGTCGCGCAGTGCCGAAGCCGGGATCGCGCTGCACAACGACCGACTTCGTGGTCAGCTGGTCTATTTCTATAATCGTATTGAAGATCTTATCGATGCAGAGTTGGTGTCAACGGCCAGCGGCAAGCGGACTTTTGAATATCAGAACGTCAACAAAGCCACGACTTACGGTATTGAGCTAGAAACCGGTGTGACACTGACCGAACGACTTGATCTGTCGGCTCAGGGGACCTGGCTACAGACTGAGAACGAGGAGAGCGGTGAAGATCTGGCCAATGAACCGGAATGGAAGGGTGACGTTGCTCTGACCTGGCAGATTCCGCTAATCGAGGTTGAGGCCCAGATGCGTTATCTCTACTTTGGCACCAGTGAAGACGGCAGTGGCGGTAAGCTCGACCGCTATGACCTGGTCAGCTTGAGTCTGACGAAACAGGTGACGGAAAACCTGAAAATCTATGCCGGTTCCGACAACCTGTTTCAGGAAGAAAATGATGACTACTTTCAGGATCCCCTGGAAGTGTATGCAGGGCTCACTTACCGTTTCTGAAATTGCAGGATAAGGAGGACCCATGTCGCTGATTGAAATGACCAATCTGAGTTATGGCTATACCAATAAACGGGTTCTGGATGATGTCAGCCTGACTATTGAAGCTGGTGAAGTTGTCGCCCTGCTTGGTCCCAATGGCAGCGGAAAGACAACGTTGCTCAAATTGCTGCTTGGTTTGTTGACTCCGCAACGCGGGAAGGTCCGTTTTGATGGTTGTGACATCGCTTCTCTGAGCGCCCGCCAGCTGGCGCGGCGGGTGGCTTATGTTCCTCAGGTCCATCGTATGGCTTTCGGCTACCGGGTGCTCGATGTGGTGCTGATGGGGCGTATGCCCCATAAGGGGATGTTTTTTACCTACAGCAAAAAGGATGAACAAATCGCTTTGGCAGCCTTGGAGCGTTTGTCGATTAGCCACCTGAAAGAGCAACCGTATACGGAAATCAGTGGTGGGGAGCGGCAACTGACGCTGATCGCCCGGGCTCTGACCCAGGGAGCAGAGATCTTTGTCATGGATGAACCGGTCAATGGCCTCGATTACGGCAACCAGATCCGGCTGCTCAGCCGCATTGGCGAGTTGGCCGAAGCAGGCTACACCTTTATCAAAACAACGCACTATCCTGATCATGCGTTATGGGTGGCACACCGGGTGGTGATGCTGCAACAGGGCCGAATTCTGGCAGATGGACCTGCCGGACAGGTGGTGAACCATGACAATCTGCTGCAGTTGTATCAGGCCCGTGTTGATGTCTGTGCATTGCGTGGCGGGGTTGTGTGTGTGCCGGAAGCGTTACAGAAAAGCCGGTCGGGTAGCGATGTCGGTAAGGTGTCTCTTTTGCGTCAGGTTGTTGGAGCTTGACAGCCGCCCTGCCAAAGGACTCCGAAAGACCTGCTTCAGTTGATGGTGGAGTAGAGGAAAAGGAAAAGAAGTGCTCAAGACAAGCTTAGTATTAATGATGTTAACCCTTGGTTGCTGGTGTTTCAGCAGTCTTTCCCAGGCTGTGGATAACTCTGTTGAAAAGAGGATAGAAGAGCCGGTCAGTCAAGCTATATCCCTCAGAAAAAACCTGCAAAAGCATGAAAAACAGTGGCTTCAGGAGAAACATGAAAAGCTGACACGTTATGCACAGCTGGAGCAGGAACTTAGAACGCTTCAGGAGCACAAAGAGCAACTTGAGAGTCAAGCTGATGCTGTACAGAAACGGGTTCGAGCGAAACAGATCGAACTGGATGAATTAGCCCGGATCAGTGATCAGCTGGCACCCTTTATCGCCGAAACCATGCAGCGCCTGCAGCAATTTGTGGCTGCAGACCTTCCATTTCTGACGCAGGAACGTAAGCAGCGGATCGTACGTGTCGAGCAAATTGTTTCCGACCCAGATGTCCCCGTCAGTGAAAAACTACGTAAAACCCTTGAAGCGCTGATGGTTGAGGCCGATTACGGTCGGACCATTGAGGTGACGCGCGAGTCGATTCTGCTTGGTGAGACCGCGACTTTGGTCAATGTGTTTCGCCTGGGGCGGCTGGGACTCTATTTTGAAACTCTGGATGAACAGCGTTGTGGCGTCTTCAATATGGCAGTCAACAGCTGGCAGGAGCTGCCTGTCCATGACGGGAAAGGGATTCACGCCGCGCTGGAAATTGGAGCCAAGCGGAGACCGGCCGAATTGGTGGCCCTCCCGCTGGGAAGGCTGGTGCAGCAATGAAGACATGGCTGGGCTGGATGCTTTTAGCTGCCCTTTTCTCTTCGCTTTTGGTTGTGGAAGCTGCGGGGCAGGATATGCGTTTTGTGCAGCAGCAGGTTCAGGAACAGCGGTTGCAGCTCGAAGCTCAGGCTGCTGCAGAAAAGCGCACTGCCGAGGAAGAACGTCGCCAACGGCTTGCGCAGATCAGCCAGGACCGAACGGTTCTTAACCGCGAAATGGCCGACCTGGAAAGCCAGGTTAAGCAACTCCGGCAGCAGGTCAGTGGGCTGGCCGGGACTATCAGTGACCTGCAGCAGCAAGACCAGGAGCTGACCAATATGCTGGCAAAAACCGATGCTCTGCTGCGCGAAACGATTGGTGTTGTTCGTCTTAATGCGAAAGACCTGCTCTCTGTGTTGCGTGACGATCCACAAAGCGGCGTGCAAGTAGCACATACGCAGGTGCTGGAGGGAATTGTCGAGCAGGCGCACTTTCCTGCGATGGCCGATATTCGCATGATGGCCGATCTGGTATTTGCCCAGCTGCGCAGCAGTGGTGAGGTTGAGCTGCATAGCGCAGAAATTATTGACCGCTCCGGTTTTAAGCGTGAGGCCCGGGTCCTGACTCTGGGCCCTTTTCCCCCACTCTACCAGCTCGATGGGGACGTTGGCTTTTTAGATTACTCTACTGTTGACGCCAGTCTGACCGCTTTATCACGGCAGCCAGGAAGACGGCAACAGCGGCAGATAGCCGCCTATTTGCAGGGCGAGAGCGACATGGTCCCGGTTGATGTATCGCGGGGTGGTGCCTTACGTCAGTTAGCCCACCGCCTCAGTTTGTGGCAACAGGTTGAACGGGGGGGAATTTTGGTCTGGCCGATCATGGCGATTCTGCTTGTGGGCGGACTGATTATCATTGAGCGAGTGGTGTTTCTGCTGCGCAAGCGAGGCAACGGAGATCGTTTACTCGCAGATATCGAACGTCTTGCTGAACAGGGGGATTGGGCAGCTTGCCAGCAGGTGTGCAGTGTGCAAGCGCGTAAACCGGTCGCCAGGGTCTTGCAGGCGGGATTGCAGTCCTGCAGTCGCTCGCGGGCCGATCTGGAAGATCATCTGCAGGAAGCGATTCTGCGTGAAATTCCCCCCTTGGAGCGTTTCCTCGCGGCACTGGGCATGCTGGCCGCCATTGCGCCGCTGCTTGGCCTGCTCGGTACCGTCACTGGTATGATTGATACCTTCCAGGTTATGACCCAATTCGGCACCGGTGATCCGCGCCTGATGTCCGGCGGTATTTCCGTAGCCCTGGTGACAACCATGCTGGGGCTGATGGTGGCTATTCCAATTATGCTGGCTCATACCCTGTTAGCTAGGGCAGTGGAAAATGCCATCGCTCAGCTGGAAGAAAAGGCGGTCGCTCTGGTCAATATCATGCAGAAAAGCAGGTGAACGATGGGAGACTGGGTACAACAGTATGGCTTTATCCTGGAGGACTATCTCGACAGCGGTGGGGTGACCATGGTGCCGCTGTTGCTGGCCTGCCTGGTGATGTGGGCGTTGATTATTGATCGCCTGCTGTTTTACCGGCGCTTACGCCGTTGGCGTGAACCGGTCGCAAAGGAATTGAACGGGTCTCCTCAGCATGGGATGCAGGCGTTGCTGCTGAGCGAATGTGCAGAAGTCAGCAGCAATTGGGACGCGGTGAGCGATCACGTCGATGCTGTGGCGGGGCGCTATAGACAACGCTTGACTGCGTTGTTGCCCCTGATTGGAGTGCTGGCAGCGACGGCTCCTCTGCTGGGACTGTTGGGAACTGTTATTGGCATGATGACGACCTTCGATGTCCTGGCCCTGTTCGGCACCGGTAATGCCAGAGCCTTGGCCAGCGGTATTTCCGAAGCGTTGATCACGACGCAGAGTGGACTTTTGGTCGCAATTCCAGGCTTTTACATGAAAAGTTTCCTGGATCGTCGCGCCGGGGAATTGCAGCAGCAATTGACGCTGGCAACCTATTGGTTGAAGCAGCAGGGAGGACAGGTGGTGCAGGAGAGGGGTCATGATTAACATCACCGCGCAGCGTCGCAGTAAACGCGATAGTGTCGATCTGAATATGGCACCCCTTATCGACATGGTGTTTATCCTGCTGATATTTTTTCTGGTGACTACCTCCTTTGTCAAAGAGACCGGCATCGAAGTCCAGCGGCCGACGGCAGCAAGTGCCGCGAGCCAGAACAAGACCACCATCATGCTGGCCATATCGCCTCAGAACCAAGTGTTTATGGACCATCGTGAAATCGATATCCGGGCGGTGCGGGCTAACGTGGAACGGGCTCTGGCCGAAAGCCCGGACAGTTCCGTGGTGGTTGTCGCAGACCGGGATAGCAGTACCGGCATTGCTGTGCAGGTCATGGACGGTTGTCGTCTGGCCGGGGCTGTCAATGTGGCGCTGGCAGCAGAGCTGCAACAGTGATAGTGGAGATCCATATAGGTGCAGATATTCAAACTTCAAATGGATGACTCATTTGCCTGGCGGCAGGCCTGGTCCGGTCAGGCCAGGAGCCACTTGCTGGCAGTTTTAAGCGCACTGGCTGTGACCTTTGTCCTGTTTGCCGTGGTGCCGCTGATTCTGCACCCTGGAATGATTTCCGACGTGACACCGACAACTGCCAGGCCGGTAACGGTTGTCAGGCTGCCCAGGCAGGAAAAGCCTGTCCGGCCTCTGGTGCAGCCCGCTACCCAAGCCGCAACCAAGCAGGTCAAAAACATACCGTCACCGCAGCCTGTGCAACCGCAGTTGACCAGGCCGTTGGACTTACCCTTTGAACTGGCGCCCCAGCTCCCGGATCTGCCGGCTGTCAGTCTGCCCCAGGTTGATCAGGTTCACCTCGTCGCTAGCGATTTTGCCGTTCCAGACGTTTTTTCCAGTAGTGACCTTGATCAGCCGTTGCTTGCCCTGGTGCGGCAACAGCCGCTTTACCCCTTGTTTGCAAAGCAGCGGCGGGTACAGGGGCAGGTACGGGTGCGTTTCGTGGTGACCAAAAACGGCGGGGTCGAACAGATATCGGTTATTAAGGCCAGTCCTGCGGGAGTTTTTGAGGAGAGTGTCATCAGGTGCGTGAGTGGTTGGCGTTTCCGGCCGGGGACTGTTGATGGTCTTGCTGTGGATAGTTGGGCGGAAACGACGATCAGTTTTGTGTTGAAGTAGTGTCGGCGGAAACAGGTGGGGCGAGACAGACCTTCGACCAATGTGACTTGAGTTCAAATATATCGCTGGATACATGCAAATAAGTGTTACGGGTAGTCAAATGAACAGATATTGCAGCGTTAAAGAGCGTAGTGCATGTCAGGATGGAGGATTTATGATGAAAAAATTCATTCTGTTTATGGTCCTGGCGTCAATGACGTCCTTAATCAAGGTTCCGGTCTGCAATGCCGCGGATTATAGTCATCTTCCGGTGCGGGTACGGATTGTTCTTGAACAGATCTCCCGCTTGCTGGAACAGGAAAACTATGCCAGGGCCATCGCTGTACTCGAAAAGTTCCAACAGCACTGCGATAACGGAGCCTGCCAGGCCGATGATATTGCTGCTCTTGGTTATCATCATCCCCTGATCGATTTCTACCTGGGCAACTGCTACCTGCATGAGCAACAGTATGACCGGGCCACCCAGGCTTATGGGGCGGCAGTGATCAAGGATAGCAATTTCATGGCTGCATGGCGCAATCTGGCGAAAGCTTATTTTGAGCAGCAGAACTATGATGATGCGGCACGCTGTTTTCTCGCCTGTGCTGAAAAAGCAACTGATCATCAGGTCAATGATCGCTATTACGCGGCGGTTTCCTATGTGTTGGCCCATCGCTACCATGATGCCGTGAGGCAATTTGACAAACTGCTGGAAATTCACCCGGACCCCTTGCCCCTGGACTGGAAAGAACAGCTGGTTCAGGCCTTCATCGCCGCCGGTCAGGAACGGCGGGCACTCCCCTATCTGCAGGAACTGATCGCCGAAGCGCAGGGTGAACAGCAGAAAAAGTGGCGGGAGATTCTTCTCTATCAATATCTGCAACTCGATATGCTTACTGAAGCCAGAAGTTACGCCAAGCAGCTGACCCATGCTGACTGTACCTGCCCGGTATGGTGGAAAGCTCTGGCGCATATCGAACTGGCCTATCAGCATGATGAAGATGCCCTTGCTGCTTTAACCATTTACCGCTATCTGACTCCCCAGTCTGAAAATGAGAAAAAACTCTGGGCCGATCTCAATCTGCAGCTCAACCTGCCACGTCAGGCGGCGGCAGAATATCTGAAATTGTTAAAAGGAAAACCGGATGAACAGATTGTGCAGAATCTGGTGTTGGCCTACCGTCATCTTGGTCAGGAGGATAAAGCCCTCGAACAACTTGAACATTATCTGCCCGCTTTAAATTCGGCGGGTCTGCTCATGCTGAAGGCAGATCTGCTCTATTCACTGGAACGCTTTGCTGAAGCTGCGGCTGTGTATCGCCAAGTGGCCCGTGTTGATAGCGATCAGGCGGGAAAAGCCTGGTTGATGGCTGGTTACGCCGCCTGGCATGATGACGATATCCGCTCAAGTCAGATGGCGTTTGATAATGCCGCCGCAACCAGAGAGCAGCGCAGTGCGGCGTTGGCAGCGTTGAAACAATTATCGCAACTTAATTAGTTTTCATCCGGAAACGGCCCTTTTCGCTGTGGCGGTGTCAATCTTCGGTCTTGTTTGTGCGGCGTAAAGCATTACGCCTCCGCATAAGACCTTGGTTTTCTTGCCACAACGAAAAATTGCTCGTTTCCAATCTGAAAACTTACTCGTTGGAAGCTGATTTTTCCCGCTCTGCAGTTTAATTTTTTCTTCCAGAGGGGAAAAGGTGCCAAAGGGCGGATGTAGGTTATTTGGACTGCTTTTGCTCCCCCTGCCCTGGCCAAATTTTCAAGTTGAAATACGAAGTAATTTCCAGGACTGCAATACCGATCAGCCCTTCAATAATTCGGGTTTTCTGTATCAGGATTGAGTCGATAATTGCTGAAATCCCCAATCTAAAGAGTTATCGGACCACCAGACGCAAAATGAGACGTGTGTAGCAATTTGGTTCAGATTGCTACGGGAAAAATTTGTGCAGCACTGCTGGAAATATCTGGTCATAACAATCAGGGAGCCTTAAAGGCCAGTATTTATGCCGATTTTCATATGACAGCCGAAATGGCATTCTATTTGCTAATAAGGATGTCATGAATATTTGATGACCGGTGATTTTCACTGGAATCTAATGCGTACGTGGGATGTTGGTCAATTAAGTGCTTATCCGAAATTTTCGGGGGCGATGAAGTCGGTTTTCATCTCAGAAGCGCATTGTTTCCGAATGAAAACGAAGAAGTGTCCTGAAGCGGGTCCGAGGTCCGCCGGACTGGTTTCGGGAACCATTGGTTGTGACAGCTTGCCTGAACCTCTACTACTACTACGCCATGGTGGGTTGGGTAAGCTGTTACACCAATTTTATGTCAACGGATTGTGTGTAACGCAATCAACTAATGCTATCAAATAAGGAGATCGCTATGTGTTTTCGTCCTGGTGGGGTTGAAAAACCGCAAGAGTGCCCAAAATGTGGAAAGAAACTGGTTGCCTTGGGTGGAGTAAAGCAAAAGGTTTGCCCTTTCTGCAAAACTCCTCTCGATCAAGAGGCAAAATAAATTTTTCCAAATTCATTGTTCATGCAATTGTTTGAACTGACCACCCGGCCCGCTGGGTGGTTTTTTTTCTGTCTGGAAACGGCCCTTTTTCACAATCTTTGCGTTAGCCTGTGCCTTTGTTTGTGCGGTGCAAAGTCTTGGCATCCTTGATCTTGCGAAAAATTGCTCGTTTCCAAATCAGAAACGTTTCCTTCTCTTTCCCCTTACCCGGTATTGCGAATCCCCGCGGCAATTCCGGCGATGGTGATCATCATCGCCTGGGTCAGGGTGTTGTGATCATCAGTCGGGGGCTGGCTTCTGAAGCGCTTGAGCAGGATGATCTGCATCATGTGCAACGGGGCAAGGTACGATTCACGACGGCGGATCGAGGCCAGGTTCCAAGGGGCATCGTGCATCAGGCCTTCACGCCCGGAGAAGGTGAGCAGAAAGTTGAGATCCTGCTTAAACTGGTCGCGCAGTTCGGCTCCGATATAGCGCAATGAATCTTCAACCAGATACTTTTCATACATGGCGGAAATATTACCGTCAGCCTTGGTCAGTACCATTTCCAGCATACTCAGGCGGCTGCGGAAGAAAGGCCACGTTTCGGTCATCTGCTTGATGGTGTCCCCCTGCCCGGCCTCAGCCTGTTCTTTAATGGCCTGTGCCGCGCCCAACCAGGCGGGCAGGACCAGACGGTTCTGGGCCCAGGCAAAGATCCATGGAATGGCGCGCAGACTGCCGATGCTGTCATCTTTTTTGCGTTTTGACGGGCGACTGCCCAGAGGCAAGTGAGCCAATTCCTGCTCCGGCGTTGCCTGGCGGAAGTAACGGACGAAGTCTTTATTGTCACGCACGAAAGACCGATAATGGCTGCAGGCGCGGTCTGATAGTTTATCCATCAGCGTGCGCCATTCGGCCTGCGGTTGTGGCGGCGGCATCACCAGTGCTTCGAGTATTGCATCGGCATACATTGCCAGACTCTTCTGGGCTACTTTGGTGGTGCCGAATTTCATACGAATGGTTTCGCCCTGTTCGGTCACCCGGAATCCGCCTTTGAGTGAGCCCGGTGGTTGCGAGAGGATCGCGGCATGAGCGGGTCCGCCGCCACGCCCGATGGTTCCGCCACGGCCATGGAACAGGGTCAGCCTGACCCCCTGGCGGGCACACAGGGCAACCAATTTTTCCATTGCCTGATATTGCGCCCAGGCCGCAGAGAGAACCCCGGCATCCTTGGCTGAATCGGAATAACCGACCATGACGTACTGTTGGTTACCCATGTAGGCTTTATATTCGCGGCAACTGAACAGTTCGGCGACGACCCGCTCAGCTTGGTTCAAATCGTCCAGGGTTTCGAATAATGGTGCAATCGGAATTTTAAACGGTACTCCGGCGGCTTTAAGCAGTAGTTGCACGGCCAGTACATCACTGACTTCACTGGCCATGGAAATAATATAAATCCCCACAGCTTCCTGGTCCTGTTTGGCCAGCAGACGCATGGTATCAATCACTTCCTGGGTTTCCGCACTTGGCTGCCAATCGATGGGCAGGATGCTGCGGTTGTTCTTCAGCTCGTTTTTCAGGAAGGTAACTTTCTGTTTTTCTTCCCAGTGCAGATAATCGCCAAGGCCCAATGCCTGGGTAATTTCGGCAATGGCTTTAGCATGGAATTCAGAATCCTGGCGGAAATCGAGACGTACCAGAAAAATACCGAAACAGCGTGCGCGGATCAGGGTATCGAGCAGGCGGCCGTTGGCAACTGCACTCATATTGCATTCACATAAGGAACGGTAACAAAGTTCCAGAGGTTCGAGCAGCTGGCTGTTGCTGCTGATCACCCTGCTTTCGTCCCACTCGCCAGTTTTCATCAGCCTTTCCAGCTCGGTTCGACTGTCGGTGAGCAGGGCGCGTAATTCCTTCAGAAGCTGACGATAAGGCTCTTCGACCGGTCCAGTGATTCTGATCAGATCGGTGCTGGCTTTCCACATGGAGAGTTCATCGATCAACGCTTTGACATCGCGCAAGAACAACTCGGCCGCTTGCCAGCGGGCCCGCAAGGTGACCGAACGGGTCATTTTGGCGGTTACAAAGGGGTTGCCATCGCGGTCTCCGCCCATCCACGATGAGAAGCGGATCGGGCAGAATTCCTGCGGCAGCTCTATGCCGAGCTGATCGTGAATTTTGTTCTTGAGGCCTTTGACAAAGCGGGGCACGGCATTCCACAGTGGCTGCTCAATAACCGCGAAGCCCCATTTGGCTTCGTCAAGGGGCGTTGGGCGTTGAGGGCGGATTTCATTGGAATACCAGCTTTGGATAAACAGGTCTTCCAAACGTCTGGTGGTCGCCCGGTTGCTGGTACCGAAGGGTTTGTCACGCAGGCAGTGGTTGATTTCATTATACTTCTGAATCATGCTGCGGCGCAGAACCTCGGTGGGGTGGGCGGTGAGGACCAGATCAATATGCAGGTCCTCTATCGCTTCACGAATGCGAACCGGGTCAATACCGCTGTTTTTCAGGCGGATAATCAGACCGGCATCGTCATTGTTCTCGCTGGCAACCAGTTTTTCCCCTTCGGGGGTATTGAAAAATTCCTGCTCGGCGATATTGGCGAGGTTGAGAAATTTAGAAAAACCACGAGCAAAGACGAACAGGTCTTCGTCGCTGCAGGCTTCAAGCTTTTGCAGAAGTTTTTCATATCCGGCCATCTGACCGTCGCGTGAAGATTTGCCGAGTTCGCGAATCTCTTCAATACGGGTAACCATCTCGGGAGACTTGTCACGGGCAATGGTTTGCCCTAGCAGTGATCCGAGCTGTTGGATTTCCTGGTGTAACGCATCTGGTGATTTGTACATGAGAAATAATCCTTGAGAAGAAAGAAGAGCAAAGGGTGTGCTGATCTCGGATAAAAGAGGGTTTGTTCTTTCAGTTATAGCAACTCCGCAGGGAGATGACAAGATTTGGAAAATTTCTCCATATATGGATAGCGCTGTGGCGGAATCTGACTATTGTTTCTTGCCCCAAAAGCACAAATACCGCTGAGAATGAAAAAGAGAGGGGAGCCTGAGCAGGCAAACCATCAGATCTGGACCTTCTTTTTCAGTTGACATAGTCTCAAGCGGATTATTCATGCTAAGATAGCGTTTCAATGGAACGTTTTTGAGGGAGGTCATATGACTTCAGGTATCACGAACTTAACTTCTGCACCGAGTTATAATCTGGCTTCGGGTTACACGTCGGCCCTGTCGGGTGTGCGGGGCAGCTTAAATCAGCAGGAGCAGAACGGCCAGGCAGCTCTCTCGCTGATTGATGCTGCAGCCGTTGCGGTTGATCCCACCGCCGGTCAGATTATCGATATCTATGCCTGACAGCATTTTCACCTTGATGTTTTTTGGCCGGTCGTAATGAGTATCAGAAATCGGTCTATTGCCTTATAAGCCGACCAGAACGGCTGTTATGCTGATATTTTCCCAGGACAAGGCAAATCCTTCTGGCCTAATCGACATCTGCTCCGGCAGCGATGAGAACAGCGACGATTTCAGCATGGCCATTTTGCGCGGCGAGGGTCAAAGGGGTGCGGTAATTATTGATGTAGCAGTTGATGTTGGCTCCGGCGGCGATCAGATATTTAACGATTTCCAGATGTCCGTTTTGAGCGGCAACGATCAGGGCGGTTACACCACTTGTGCTTCTCCTGTTAACATCTGCCCCGGATTCGATCAACTTTGCAACAATAGCGGTATGGCCATTCTGGGCGGCCAGCATGATGGCTGTACCACCGGTTGCATTGTGCTCGTTGATGTCGGCTTTGGCGGCGATCAGTTGTTCGACAATGTGTGCATGGCCGTTTTGTGCGGCAACAATCAAAGCGGTAAAGCCGCCGCTTGACTGATTGTTCACCTTCGCACCGGCACTAAGCAGTTGATCGACAATCTGTCCATGACCATTCTGGGCTGCCAGCATCAGGGCAGTGTAACCACCACCGGCCTGATTATTGACATCTGCTCCAGCGGCAATCAGTTTTTCAACAATTTCAGCATGGCCGTTTTCTGCCGCAAAAAGAGTGGCTGTTTCACCGATATAATTACGCCCGTTGATATCGACACCGGCCGCTATGCAGGATTCAACTTCAAGGAGATTCCCATCACTTGCGGCTCGCCACAGATCTTCATTCAGATATGTTGCCGCCAGTACGCCATGCATAAATAGCCATAGAGACAAAACGAATATCAATCCAGAAGTGCGGAGTCGCTTTGTCAAATGAAGATTCCCCCTATTCCTGTAGCAGATCGTTCTTGTAAAAAGGAAAATGGAGTTCATCAGAGCTAGTTAAGATCTGACGACCACAGGTCAATAATTGCAAGATGCGGATAAGTCTGAATCAACTTTCTGTTTGATTTTTTTACCGTTCTCCAGCTTGTAGACAGAAACTCCATCGATTGGCTCGATGACAATTTCATAGTTCGCGTTTTCTTCAGGAACAAAAGCTGAAGACGTATAAAAAAATTTGAAGCAGCTCCGCGCGCAGGATTGGTACTTTGTCCGATAGCTGTTGACCAATGGCACACCCGCTTTAACCTTAAATGTCGCTGTACTGCTGACGGATCTATTCAGGTTAAGCTGTCCCATAACGACTGGACTGCTCGAACATGCAACCGATTTGTAAAGGTAAATGGCAGTTGGGAATGTGCGCCGGTATTCCGTTGAAATCAGTTTTCCGTTGAACGTGTCCTTTTCATCTACGGGAACAATGTTCCCGGTTTTTTCTGAAATATAATGATTAACGTCTTGCCTGACATAGGTAACAGACGCCAGGGCTCCACTATTATCAACCGAGTAGATGGGTTTTGCACAACCTGATAAGAGGGTCAAAAAAGAAATCAATAAAATGAATTTTTTCATAACATTGCAGTCCTTTGCGGAAAGGTTTTATTAAAATATATTATTCCCGACAGGGTTTTACTTAGGTAGTGTCGTAATTAATGAACTCTTCCGATACCTTTTTATTGAAGTTTTTTCTTATGCATAACTATGCAGCCCGATAGCGTCGTCCCGTTAACAGTACAGCTGAACATCAGGCAAATTGTTAAACACCTGCTCAACATCGTCATAGCGTTCTAAAACGTCTGTTATGACAGGAAGTGGCTCTGCCCAGATTTCTGGAAGGTCGCACATTTCTCTGCCGTGGGCAGGAAAAGCCAAGGCTTCAACAGGGGGACAGAACAGCGCATTGACGCCTTCCTTGTTACCTCTGGCATCAATGCGGTACCAGCCATGCTCTTTGAGGTAGACAGCATTAAGGCCATGGAGACAATAGGGAGCACCGGAATCATAAAGAGATAAACGCTGGTAGCATAATCCGGTCGGGATTCCGTTTTTACGAAGTAAAGCTGCCAGCAGGTGGCTTTTGGCGTAGCAATAGCCGGTACCATGCAATAAAACGTCAGATGCCCGGCAGGTCACGGGATTCAACTTGTAGTCCCAGCTATGCTTGATATTGTCACGGACAAATTCAAAGCACCGCTTGATCACGTCATTGTCATCCTTTGTTCCCTGAGAAAGGAGCTCTGCTTGTTTTGAAACAGCAGAATCGTAAAAGTCAATATACTGACTTGCTTGCAGATATTGCTTCATCTTTTCTCCCAAATCGTTAACAGGTTCGGCCTCATAGTAACACAGCGGCGTACCGACTCGGCAAAAAAGGAGGTGTGCTCGGTCAATTTCATCGCCATGGTCCTCATTGTTACACGATGATCGATTTGCAACGCTGAACGCAATTCTATTTCAGGTAACGTAAGGCATGGTAATCGGTGTACGCAGAAAGAGTCGGTGCGACACTTGATTCTCGACCTATTCCGCTGCTTTTGATTCCGCCAAAGGGCATCCCAAAAACCGATGAGCCCAGGCCATGGGTATTAATAAAGGTCAAGCCGGCTTCGATTTCTCTTGCGACTTCTACCGCACGGTCAAAATCACCCGACCATACAGAGGAAGCCAGGCCATATTCACTTGCATTGGCATAAGTAAGCGCTTCTTCGAGTGTTCTATATGGAGTAATCGGGATAACGGGGCCAAACTGCTCGCAGCCAACAAGTTGTGATGTATGATCTCGGTCTAGCACGACATGTGGCCTTATATAGTAGCCGTTGCTCCAATTCTCAGGTTCCAGCATGGTTCCCAATTCATAGACCTTACAACCCACGGATCTGGCGTTTTCGACAAGGCTGCATAAAAAAGCCAATTGACTGGCATTGTTGACCGGACCAAGGGAGGCTCTTTCATCCAGGCCATGGCCAACTTTAAATTCATTGATGTGGTCACAAATTGAGTCGATGAAGGTGCTACATAGCTTTTCCGGGACATAAAGGCGTTTGACGGCATAACAAACTTGGCCGGTACGGGTAAAGATACCTCTGAGCAACCGGGGCATAATCTCTTCAAGATTGACATCGTCAAGCAAAATGGCAGGATCATTTCCTCCCAATTCAAGAGTAACTGCTTTGAACGAGGCGGCCGCCTGGTTCATAACTTTCTTTCCTGTCTTGCTACCTCCGGTAAAGGCCACTTTTTTTACCAGCTCATGCCGAGTCAGTGCGGTTCCTGTTTCTTCATCTCCGTGGACGACATTGATGACGCCGTCTGGTAAACACGCTGACATTCTTTTCAACAATAACGTTAAGGCAAGGGGGGCATTTGGTGAAGGTTTTACAACAATGGTATTGCCCGTCATCAATGCGGGAGCAAGCTTCATCATGGTTAAAACGACTGGCATGTTCCATGGAACAATCGCAACAACGACGCCCTTGGGTATTTTTTCAATACTTATCCAGCTGATGTCGTCTTCACTTTGCTCCGCTTCCATAAACTCGGCGACTACCCCTGAATACTTTTCCAAATAATTGTAGCCCGCCATAAAGTCCATATTGGCTTCACGCAACAACCCTCCATGCTCAGATACGAGTAACGGGGCTAGTTCCGCTATGGATGCTTTCAGCACGCCAGCTGCTGACATGACTTGAGCTATTCTTTCTTTGGTCTCTAGCTTTCGCCAGCGTAAAAACGCCTGGTGCGCCGCCTGAACAGCTCTATCGACGTCTTCTACGCTAGCAACAGGAGCCCGCCCAATGCGATCGGTCAAACGACCTGGATCATAGACATCGGTATAATTCTTAGTTGAAATGTCACAATTATTGATCCAAAGGTCGACCTGAAGATCGTGGCACCTGTCCATCAGCTTCCTCCTTCTTTTCCAGTGAGATTACGGAATATTTAAAATGTCTCAATACTTGCAAAGATGGCTGCAAGTGACTCAATCATGAAATGTATTGATAGGCAGCATGAACAATGCCAATCAACCAGAAAGTTCTCTGCTTATGATGCTCCGTTTTTGTTGCATGAACAAAGAGCTGTGAAAGTGGGGCATGAGAGTCAATCTTTATCTTAGCTTCAACCTCTTATCGCGTTGTTTGTCTCTTTTGAATAGAGATTAAATTCATGTCATCTTTAGAAAAAAGACAAAAAATCTCACTTTAAAACTTAGGCCATTCAAAGATGCTCTGCTGACATTTTAATAACTCAGTAGTAAGAGGGGTCGCTAGGCAAGATATTTAACCGGGACTTAGCAGATCAGAGATTATTTCAGTACGAGAAAACCTCCTGCCACCATCAGCAGCAAACCGGAAAACCGCTCAATGCGGTATGTATGGGCATCAAGAACTTGACGGACAAAGGCGCTGCCAATGCAGAAAGAGATAAGTAGATCCCAAAGCAGTACGACACTGAACATCCAGCCACCATAATAAAGCTGATGCCGGATCGGAGTCTGCTGGGATACAATGACGGACATGAGACTCAGATAGAAAATTGCATTTTTAGGGTTGAGGATCGCTGACAGGAAGCCACGCACAAACATTTGCATATGGCCGATGTTTGGTGCTTCGAGCCGCGGTTCCGTGGTGCAGATATTTTTCCGGGCCGACTTGATCAATAGCATACCCAAGTACATGAGATAGCCCGCCGCAATAATTTTCATTCCACCAAAGATCAGCGCATTTTCCCTGAGGATACTGAAGCCACCGACCGCCAAAAGAATATACACGCCGTTGGCAACTGCGATCCCGAGGCAGGTCCCAATGGTTTTCCGATAGCCATATTTAATCGAACACCCCATGAGCAGGAGAAAATCAGGCCCAGGACTGAGAAGGGCGACAAAATGGGCTATTGCAAGAGAACCGAATTCAACAAAATCAATCATGACCAACACTCCTTTTTTAAGGAGTGTAGTGGTTATTGACCCTGGAAGATTGTATCGAATTGACTTTTCAGGAACGTGACTGGTATTGACCAGGAGTCGCTGCGGTAAATTGGCGGAAAGTTCGATGGAAATGGCTCTGATCAACAAACCCGGTTTCTGCCGCGACTGCTGCAGGTGGCAAACCGTCTTTCAGCAGTTTTTTTGCCCTGTCTATACGCACGTTGAGGCGGTATTCGTGCGGCGTTAATCCCACATTCTTTTTAAAACTGCGAAGTAAATGGTAGGGATTGTAACCTACTTTGGCGGCCAGCTGCTGCAAAGTAATATTTTCGCCGAGGGAGTGACTGAGGAGGTCTTTTATCGCGTCAATGTATGCTGGCGGGATGGGAGTGTTTGTCTCAGGGCTTTGGGCATTGAGTTGCAATAAATCAGCAACAAAACCCGTTAATTGTTCTGAAAAATTCAATGCAAAACCAGGCTGCTTCAACTGATTTGCTAAACTCACAAGTCTTGAAAAAAGTGCGGTGTTGTTAATGACCGGCATCTTTGGCAGCTTAAGTTTGGGGTATTCGCCTAAAACTTCGCGCTGTAAAGCGAGGCACCAGTCAGCGTCAAAATGGGCCATCAAGTAGGACCTGGAATCCTTCTCAGGGTTACAGCTATGGACAATATCAGGGCCTATAACCACCAGCGAACCCGCCGGGACGAGATAGTCAGCCCCCTGCAAATGCATTATGGTCGCTCCCTGAGTCACTGCCCCAATAGACAACTCGGGATGGGAATGATCTTTGTAACGTTCTGAACTATTCTCTGTAAAGCGTAACTCAAACCAAGGGATTGAGGGCAACGCGGCAAAATGATTTATAGGCATAAGCCAAATTTAGGCAGACAGAGTCATCTCGGCAAGCAAAAAATCAGGGTTCATCCCATCTTTGTCAGGTGGATTTGGGGCAAATAAGAAAACTTAGAAAAAGCCATGACCAAACCACAATATCCGATGGAAAACTTTCAGTAATTATCGTCATGACTTGACAGCCGTGCCGTTTCACTCTATTCATTAAAGCCGAAAAGTTTCAAGCGGGAGGGGGCCTGCCTGATTGTTCAGCTATTTTCTGTGTCTGTCAGCTAATCCTACAATCATTCAAGCGTCTCTCCTTCGTTATTACACCTAAATATCAAACACGAGGGGGAACTCATGTCCAAAGGAAACGTTCTGATCAACGGTCGCACCGCCGTGCATAAAGGGAGTAACGGCACACTGACCACCATCGATGTGTGCCTGACCAAAGTCGGTAAACCTGTCATACCTATTCCTTATGTCAATATCGCCCGCAGTGCCGACGCCGCCCAAACCGCCAGCACTGTATTCGTCAACGGTAACCCTATTTGCCATAAGAATTCCATATTTTCCAAAAGCACCGGCGACGAGCCCGGCAACCGCAAAGGGATCAAAAGCGGCACCATCACTGAAAAAGCCGAGTTCGTCACTGCCTCCAGCAATGTCTACATCGAAGGTATCGCCGCCGTGCGCCAGGGGGACATGATGGTCAGCAACAACGCCAACACCGCGCCCATGCCACTGATGCAACCGGGAGCGGCGAGGCCGAAGAAGAATAAGCTTGAGGATGTAGATGGGGTAGATGAGAGTGAACTCCCTTATGCTGTCCCGATTAAGGTATCAGGAAGTCAGGTCAGTCTGCAGAATGACCTGAATGGTATCTGTGATGATGAAGGGGACTGCTAATATGGGGCACTTGGAAGTCCAGTTTGAAACCATGAAACCGATCTCCGATCCAACCAGTTCCAATCAGTCATCGGAAGCCTATCGCAAAATTGATCTCTACAGTCAAAAGAATGGTAAGAAAAAGCTGTACCTGCGCATTCTCGATCCACAATCAAAGGTAAACACCTATAATATTCTTGCCGGATACACAACCCCCTACAAACGAGACGAGCTTGAAGACAAAATTCTCGATAATATTCTTGTCCCTGCAATGTTTCGTTGCTATGCAACACCCGATCGCAACCCAGCTATGGCTACCAATCCGGGAAAAGGTTGGATATACATCATTCGCACCTTTAAAGACTGTGATGGTTCTGATACGACGGAACTGTGGCGTGAATTAAAAAGTTTAGGAACCGGCAGCTATCAAGATGTCAATCTCATTGAAAATCTGGGAACAGATGAGAATCAGATTTTAAGAAAAGACACCGAGCATCGCGAAGCAACATGCCAGCCAGCCTTTCGTGTTTTACTCCCCTACAAGGTCAACAAAGACCCCCAACAACTGTGGATTGCCTACTCTGAAGTTCAGTGGAGTTTAGCACGGATTCAGCAGATGCTCGATGATGTGGACTTACGCGAAAAACGGATGCACAGTGTTGATTTGAGTGATGCAGATGCTGATTTTGCCAACAGCAACTGCTCGTGGGTTCGGAAAAAACTGCAGCAGTTCGATTCAATCAATATCTATGATTGGCAAGATACCTGTGGAAAACCTGCCAAACTATATAACCTGAAAACAGCGCCAGATACTGAAAGCAAAAATCTGCCTGAGAGTTTCAAAGAAGATATTCCGGTTATCTATTTAGATAACCCGGTTGGTATCGCCAAAGATTTAGCGGCAGTATATCAGAGCGCCTGCAAAGCGATGCATGAAGAAGTTGCCGTCACCTATGCCCAGGCAGGAACAAACCAGATAGATCGCGAAAATCCCAACATGTATGACCCTTCAAATTGGGTCAAGTCTGCCATCCTTCTGAATAAATATATCCATACCAAGCTGGGTCCTTCGCCAACAGCACAGGTTCCGGCACGCAAACAAAAGCTCAGCGAACTACAAGCTGATTACGGTGAGCAGCTTAAAATCAGATACCAGAACCAAGATAAGTATTCAGCAGTACAAAAGCAGGAACAGGATAAAATCATTCATGATCTCAACAAAGAGATCTGTCGGTTAAAACAGGAAACAGATGTTAACTCACGTCCTTTTTTAGACGAAAACAATACCTATAAATCCCATAAAGACCATCTCCAGCGAGTCCGCGATGCTATAGACCCAAAACGTCTGGAGAGAGCGCTGTATAAAGAGCAGCGTATTCCGCTCAGGGAGGACATTCTAACCACCCGTAAACAGCTGGTCAATTTTCTGCAACATGAATTAGCAACAGCCGATGACACTCCAATGCTGTTGGCACTGGATGATCACTTCACCCTGCCAACTTTTTATCCGACCAATATGGTCGTTAAGGAAATTGCCAATAAACTGGCAGCGGTGGATGATCCTAACGCAAAACCAAACACTCTAAAACCAGAACGGGTCTGGCCCAACTGGAAAATTGATGCCTGGGCCACTATGGCAGGTATTTTAGGTTGGCTCGACAAGCATGAGTATACCTTCGATCATGAAATGGAAGCAGACTACGATGCCTGGAAGCTGCGTTTTGAAGGTGAAGGGTGTGAATTATTGCGCAAACTGCATGACCCAGAGTTTGGTTATGCTGTTCATAAACGCCTCTTCCCTAAGGCAGGTAGCGATCCCCTGAGCCCGGCAGATCAAGGGAACGATCCGGCATTTTACCAATTATTCCAATTTGTTCCTGCTGTCGACCTGACAGATCAGGATAAAAAGCTCCTTATTGAGGAGACGATGGCTCAGATGCGGAATTTTCTAAAGCAGTTCATAGAAATTTACGCCATGAAAAATAACAGCACCAAAGGAAAGCAGGTTAACTTCCCCGATTATGCATCCAGTATCAAGCGTATCGAACAATGCCAGGCGCGGATTTTTACCGATATCACTCAGATTCCCCTCACCGAGGAAGTTGTTGATATCCATACCTACTCAACCTATATAGGCAGTGATTCCTTCGCACAATTCCGTAAGTTTTTCATTATGGGTGGTAAATACTGGGATAAAGCCCTGGACAATGCTACCGAAGAAGCAAAAAAAGGAATTAAAGTTGCAGTAAAAACCGGTAGTAACAAACAAGCTATTGCCGATTTTGAGGCACGAATCAACGCGTCAGAAATCACCAAAGCCGCCGGAACCGGGTTGCTGACCATTATCGAAATCGTCAATGTCAAAAATTCCTTACAGGCCTTTTTTGATGCTGATGAACAAAACCAGGATTTCTATCACCTGTTTGATTTGATCGATAGTAGTTTGAGTTTGTTTGGGACGGTTGGGGATCTTAAACAAACGTTTGCTACTGCAGCAGCATCAGTTGGAAGAAGACATACAGTAGTTGCTCGCGAAGGAGCCGCTGCAATCAAAGGCTCTCTCGGATATAGTATCGCAGGTTTTGCCAGCACTGCCATGGACGTCTGCTTTGCCCTCGACCATATGTTTGACAATATCCGCCAAGGGGATGACAGTTATAATGCCCATATGGTTATTGCCTGTGGTGGCTTTTTGTCATTGCTGGGTGCAGAATCTGCTATGGCAATCCTTGTTGGGGCAGAAGCAGCTGCAGCCCTTGCGCCATTAGGGTTAGTCGGTGCAACCCTTGCCTTCATTGGCTATGCGTTATTAGCGACTCTGTTTCCGGAGAAAAACGCCATAGAGCTTTGGGCCATTAATGGCCCTTTTGGTCTGGTTCCGTTTATGGGCCATGAAGCAGGAGACGATCCCCGTTTACGCCGCTCAACTGATTCTAGTCACCGGATACTAACAAATAGAGGGAAAAAACGAACTCTTAAAGAGACCGAAAAACAGTACCGCTACCATGTTTGGTGTGAAACAGCGGAAGAAGCCTATAAGGCAATTCTAGATGCCCTCTATCGGCCTAAAGTCAGTATTGTCCCGACTCAGCATAACTCAGAACAGCGCCTGATGGTAAAAATCAGTGCCCCTTGGAAACCGGTAAAAAGCTACTTAACAGTTGAATGCCGCCAGATTGAGCGCCCCTGGGTGAAAACCAAAAAGGGCTACCGAATCGTTACTGCACGCAACAAAGGTTCGTTTCAGGGGTTACAAAAACGTAAGTCTTTGGGTATTACTGATTCGGCTACAGATTATTTTACGGATATGCAATTAGAAGAAACGGATATCACGACAATTTACTTGGAAAACCCCATCGAGTTCAATCAGGTCGATGATGTAAAGTATTTCAACCTTGGGGAATACCTTGATAAAGACGCTGATAAACCCAATAGTTACCAGATAAACTTTTTTAATCACATTCACACGGAGTTGCTCGTTAAAGTAAAACTCCATGTCACCGGAAAAACAGAATTCACCATCCCATACGAAACTATCGTTTATGATGACACAGGTGATACCATCAGCACGGAAGAGGAAACATCAGCGAAAGACAGTAAGCCCACTACCAATGATGCAGCCGATCAGCAAGAGCAGGAAAATAAAGAAAACCATTGGTTAACCGCCCATTTCAGCGGGTTAAATCCCTACCGGGGTCATGCTGAAGATGAAGAAAATTGATACGAGCAATTAAAATGAAAACAACAAGGACCATTATGTTACGCAACCTACTGCTATTGACTACCTTATGCGCTTTTTTACTGCTGCCTGCCTGTTCCCAAACAGAAGATTCGAATGCCGCAGTTGACACTACACAGAAGCAAAACAATAAGGTCACCCGAACAAAAGATACACAACAGGCTTCAGACAATAGCTACACTATCGTTTATAAAAAAATTAATGGGGAAACAATCAAACTGATTGAAAGAAAATCATCATACCAAAAACTGACGATTAAAGATCTCCAAGAATCAGTCGAGAAAAAAGATCCAGATGCAACCTACGAGTTGGCCCGCCGATATTTAAAGGGGGAAGGAGTCATACAAGACATATCCAAAGCCCTCTCCTTATTAGATTCTGCGGTGGATCTGGGCAGTACCGAAGCGCTTAATGATATGGCTTCTTTCTACCAGGTAGGTAATTTTGGTTACAAAAAAAATATGAACAAAGCCTTTGGACTCTTTAAGCAGGCGGCTGAAAGGGGAGATTCCCTAGCCCAATACAACACTGCGACTTGTTATTTCAATGGTTATGGTACAGATATCGATTATAAGGAGTCGTTATACTGGTCTAATACCGCTGCGGAACAGAAAGATCCTGGAGCGCTACAACTGCTAGGTAAACATTATCTACAAGGAGCCGGAGTCTCCCAAAACACAAAAAAAGCTATCAGTCTGTTCGAAGAGGCTATTGCCCTCGGCGATAGTACTGCCTACGCTGAACTAGGACATCTATACGCTGAAGGAAAATTAGTCAAACAGAACCTTGATAAAGCCATTTCCCTTTTCAATAAAGGTGTTGCAGCTGGAGAACCAAACAGTATAGGGCAATTAGGTTATTTATACTCCAAAGGAAAAGGGGTTCCTAAAAACATCGCTAAGGGGCTAGAATACACCCGTAAAGCTGCACAAATGGGAATTCCCTTCGCACAAAATAATTTAGGATCGGCATACTACTCTGGCCGAGGGATTAAACAAAGTGACTCCTCAGCTTTTCATTGGATCCAACTAGCCGCAGAGCAAGGATACCCAATCGCAATGGGAACTCTTGGAGGTTTTTATTTAATTCCAGTTGGAACAAAACAAGACTTAAATAAAGCATATGAATATTCTATTAAAGCAGCAAAAAAATGTGATGCTGGGGGTATCTTCACTCTTGGACAAATGTATGAATATGGTGAAGTTGTAAAACAAAGCGCTCAAAAAGCATTTGCCCACTATTTCATTGCAAAAGAATTGGAAACTCAAGATCAAAATTTTACCGCGGCTGTCAATTCGTATCTAACTCCATTAAAGGCTAAAATGTCAGCTTCAGAAATCCAAGCTGCTGAACGTGAAATACCAAAGTTGAAAAAAGAATACGGACTACAGTAAACCATGCCCTGCAACACCTATCGCATATGCATAATATTTTTTATCCTGTTGCTGGGAGCTTGTTCTCAGCAGCAGGATAAACCTCAAGCAATTAATAAACCAACGCCAGTAACACCAATTTCACAAGAAAGCGCAAAAAAACAACCAAGCCAGACTAGTACTTATCGTGTTGAGTACCGCACAATTAACGATCAACTTAGAAAACTGGTTGAAGTCATTACCCCCTATATGGATTTGCCCGTAGCAGAGCTCGAAGCAAAAGCGCAACAAAAAGATGCTGATGCAACCTATGAATTGGCACGCCGCCTCATCCATGGCGAAGGAATGGCACGCAACCAATCCAAAGCACTCTCTTTGTTGGAACAAGCTGTAGATCTTGGTAGTGCTGCAGCATTGCTTGATACTGCTTCGTTTTATGAATATGGATCTTACGGCCATCAGCGAAACCTGCAAAAAACCTTTGAGTTAACCAAAGAATCAGCAGAAAAAGGCTATGCATTGGCACAAGGGAATTTAGCCAATTTCTATTTTATCGGCAAAGGAACGTCCATTAATTACAGTAAAGCAAAAGAATGGGCACAAAAGTCTGCAGATCAAGGCAACCCGGACGCAATGGTAACTCTTGGGCAGATTTACGTGTATGGCCATGGCGTATCGCAAGATGTCGACAAGGGTATTCTGTTCTTTGAAGAGGCGATTAGTAAAGGTGAATACAGTGCGTACTTTGAAATGGGTCTCTTTTATTCAGCAGAAGACAGTGAACAGTTCAATATAAGTAAAGCAATTGATATTTTGCAAAAAGGTGTAGATCTTAACGAACCAAACTCCATTGGGCAACTTGGCTACATATACCTAGAAGGGCTAGGTGGCCTTAAAAATCAAAGAAAAGGAATTGAGTATACTCAAAAAGCAGCAACACTGGGGGTGGCTTTTGCCCAATATAATTTAAGCAATGAATATTATACCGGGGAAATTTTACCAAAAGACGTTGGAAAATCAATTAAATGGTGCCTTCATGCAGCTAACCAAGGGCTCCCCAATGCTCTTAGTTCCCTAGGGCAAGCATATATTTTTGGGGAAGGCGTAAATCAAAGCTTTCAAAAAGCGTACGATTATTCCCTACTAGCTGCAAAAAGCGGGGATCCTTTAGGTATTTTTACAATTGGTCAGCTCTATGAAAATGGAAAAGTAGTCTCTCAAAGTTTTGCAAAAGCATATTCTCACTACAGCATTGTTATTGAGTTGGATAAACAAAAAGGAAAAATGGACCAAACAACGCTGACTCACTTTAACAGTGTTAAATCTCAAATGTCTCCTTCACAAATCCAGTCAGCTGAACATGAAATACCTAAGCTGATGAAAGAATACGGTTTACAGTAAATCATGCCCTGCAGCACTTACCTCATATGCTTAATATTTTTTATCCTCTTGCTGGGAGCTTGTTCTCAACAACAGGATAAATCTCAAGCAGTTAACACTACACAGAACCAAAACAATAGTATCGCCCCCCAAAAAGGTACGCAGCAGGCTTCCAACAAAAGCTACACTATCGTTTATAAAAAAATAAATGGGGAGATAATTAAACTGGTTGAAAGAGAATCACCATATCAACTGCTATCGATGGAAGAGCTCCGAGAATCCGTTGAGAAAAAAGATCCAGCTGCAACCTACGAGTTGGCCCGCCGCTACTTAAAGGGGGAAGGAGTCATACAAGACATATCCAAAGCCCTCTCCTTATTAGATTCTGCGGTGGATCTGGGCAGTACCGAAGCGCTTAATGATATGGCTTCTTTCTACCAGGTAGGTAATTTTGGTTACAAAAAAAATATGAACAAAGCCTTTGGACTCTTTAAGCAGGCGGCTGAAAGGGGAGATTCCCTAGCCCAATACAACACTGCGACTTGTTATTTCAATGGTTATGGTACAAGTATAGATTATAAGGAGTCGTTGTACTGGTCTAATACCGCTGCGGAACAGAAAGATCCTGGAGCGCTACAACTGCTGGGTAAACATTATCTACAAGGAGCCGGAGTCTCCCAAAACACAAAAAAAGCTATCAGTCTGTTCGAAGAGGCTATTGCCCTCGGCGATAGTACCGCCTACGCTGATCTAGGACATCTATACGCTGAAGGAAAATTAGTCAAACAGAACCTTGATAAAGCCATTTCCCTTTTCAATAAAGGTGTTGCAGCTGGAGAACCAAACAGTATAGGGCAATTAGGTTATTTATACTCCGAAGGAAAAGGAGTCACTAAAAACACCGCTAAGGGGCTAGAATACACCCGTAAAGCTGCGCAAATGGGAGTTCCTTTTGCACAATACAATTTAGGGTACGCATATTTACATGGAGAAGGGGTAAAACAAAATAATTCTCAGGCTTTTAACTGGACACAAAAAGCTGCAGAGCAAGGGTACCCTTCAGCGATAGGGACACTTGGCACACATTACCTAACCTCAGTTGGGACAAAACAAAACTTAGAAAAAGCATATGAGTATTCCTTAAAAGCAGCCCAAAAAGGTAATTTCATAGGCATTTTCAACCTAGGCGAAATGTACGAATACGGAGAGATTGTCAATCAAAGTTCGTCAAAAGCCTACGCTCACTATTCCATTGCGCTAAATTTAGCAAAAGGAGATCAAACCTCGATAAAAACTATCCGTTCTTTTTTGAATCCTTTGAGTGCCAAAATGTCCGCTTCAGAAATTCAAACAGCCGAACGGGAAATCCAAAAGTTGAAAAAAAAATACGGTTTACAGTAAACCATGCCATGTGCTCATCGTCATTTCTTGCCAGGTTCTTAATTACGAAGCATATCGAGTTGAAATGCCTGTTTCAACATCCCCTGGAACGATTTGACCACTTCCAATGCCAGGCGCAGGCGGCCTTGCTCGACGCGGTTCAATGCTTCCGGGTAGACGTGGTTGGTGATCTCGCGTCCGTTGCTCATGGCGTCGACCTGCCCCCGTAAGCGTAAAAACATCAGCAGGTTGAAACTGGCGTCAATATCGTTGAACTGTTGCTGGGCAATCAGACCGCGATCACGCAGGATAATCAATTTATCATGGGTGCTTCCTCCCATAATGCCATGACTTAACGCTAGGGTTTTAACCCCTTCGGTCAGGGCAAAGATACCGGCTTTTTTCAGGTCGAGCTGGCCCATATGGCGTGGATTCGTCTCCGTCTTGATTCGCCCGAATATGCCGAGAGGGGGCGAAAAACGACACACATTGGCGGCCATACGAGCCAGGAAGATAGTATTTTCCTCGGCTCGCTGGATAATATGAGCGCGCAGGCGCTGTTCAAGGGATGTATTGCCACACAGGCTGCGCATATCGGAAAACATGCTGAAGTTGAGAATGTTCTCGCTACTGGGTGACGCGATCCAGCCATCAATCGCGAATTGCCACTCGGCTAAAGACCGGCGCCAGAAAGGATTCCTGGCCATAATACCCCCTGGACATTCAGGAACACCGATTTCTATCAGCGCCGCAATAACCTGCTGTGAAAACTCTTCAATATCGGCCAGTTCTTCAGCCGGGGTATCATTTGCGTAGATAATGGCGTTATCCTGATCCGTTTTAAGTGTCTGCTCACGTCGCCCTTCACTTCCCAGAACCAGAAAAGCACTATTCTCACCTAGCCTGGCAAAGCGCCCCTGTTTTAGCAGCGAAATCAGCTTGTCGGACAGCTGGTCATTGACCAGCGCTATCAGGCGTACCAGTTCAGTGACCTTGACCCCGCTGCGGTAGAGAAAAACAATGAGCTGCTCACTTTCGCTGTGAATGGTTTTCAGTTCAGAAATAGACCGGGCTTCATCGACAGCCCGCAGCAGTCTGTGCGGAGAGCGGTCCTGAAGGCGAATAATATCCGACTCATTGATCAGGCCGACCAGCGTATTGGTGGCATCGACAACTCCAACACGGTGAATACGGTGGCGTGACATGCAATAAAGAACTTCAAACAGGGTATCTTCTTCACGAACCGAGATAACCGGAGAGGTCATCACATCATCGACAATAAGGGTAGACGGATCAAGGCCGGCGGCAACCACCTTGCTGCGTAGATCGCGATCTGTCATTATCCCTACCGGGATGTTTTCTTTATTGCAGACAACCAGGCTTGAAATTTTTCGGTCTCTCATCAGCTGAGCAGCAATAACCACGTTGTCATCGGTCCGGCAGGTAATCAAACCACGATGGCAATAATCTTTGACCGGCAGAAAAAAGATCGATTCTTCGGGCACGGGCAGCTCCCTTGCTGCTGTCATTGTTGACAGGGATGAGTCAATAACGGCGATGCTCGAACTTCGAGAGGGAAAATGTGGCTCGTTTTCAGATAGTTTAACGAATTCTTCAAAAAAACGCAGTGATAATTCATTGCTCGCCCAAAATCGTAGAACCAACCAGCTGTTTCTTGTTGTGGCCGGGATATCAATGTCTTAGGCAAGGGAAGAGGCCCGCTGTCCGATAGACGCTATTTGCTGATCAGTCCCTTGAGGCCTCCACTGATTAACGCAGAAACATTGAGCAACACCTGCGGAAGGGCCAGCCCACCCGGACAGGCCAGATAGCGTGGTTCCCAGACCGGATCGAACTTCTGTTTGTAAGCCCGCAACCCTTCAAAATTGTAAAAGTGTTCACCTTGGCGGAAGATAAAAGCTCCTATACGGTGCCACAGGGGGGCGTGGCGACGACTTTCCAAGCCGGACAAGGGCGCCATTCCCAGATCGAAATAGCCATATCCCTGTTGCTGTCCCCATAAAATCAGCTCAACGAACAGATAATCCATAATGCCGTTGGGACTCTGTGGCCGGTAGCGCATCAGGTCGATAGATAATTCCTCCTGATTCGCACCAAGCCACAGGTTGGCGAAGGCGATAATCTCTTCTTCCTGCATAACCAATGCAACGGGGAAGTTGCGCAGGTAGTTCTCGTCAAAACAGCCGAGGGAAAAACCTTTTTCGCGCACCTTTTTTGTCGTCATCCAGGCATCTGAAACCTCTTTAAGCCGGGGCAACAGTTCCGTGGCCTGATCTGCCGGGCACACCTGAAATGTATAGCCCTCTTTTTCCATTTTTCGCTTGATATAACGTAAATTACTCCGTTTCGCCCCGCTCAGCGAAAATTCAGGCAAAGGGACCCGCGCCGTTTCACCAATTTTGAACAGAGTTAAGCCCATATCCAGATAAACGTGCAGCAATTGGGGACCCACCTCGTAAAAAATCGTCTGTCCACCATGCTGTTCGACCATGTCACGATATTGCCAGGCCAGATCCCTTGCTACTTCGACTTCTCCAATCGGATCACCAAGCGCAACCCAGGAATTTTTTTCAACGCCATACATGACAAAGCCGTCCTGTTGTTCAGAAAACAGCAATGCCTTGTCGCCAAGCAAAGCAAGATTGGCGACCGTCTGTTGCGCCGACCCGATAATTGGTGCGGCCAGAGCTAGATCCTTGGGCTCGGGTAAATGTGGCGCGGGAGCGGGCGAGCGCAATAATCTGGCCAGCGCAAATAACAAAAGAAAAATACCAATACCGACTGCCGCCCGCATGAAGCGTGGAGCATCCGCATGGAGAGAAAAATGCCACCACAGGTCTGATGTATAATTGACATGCTTATAGGCAAAAAAGCCGAGCCATGTGGAACACAGCATGACGATCAGAATACTGGCCAGCCAACCGAAGCTTAAAGGCTCTGCCAGTAAGGACGATTTACGATAAAAATGCCGGTGACAAGGAAGCAATGCCAGCAACATGCCCCCGAGAAGCAGGGCTTCTTCATAGTCCCCCCCTTTGAGCAGGGAAAAAAGGCTACCGGCGCCGAGTAATCCGACGGCTAACAGATAAGCGGCATCGAGTCGTCTCTGCAGGCCACGGGCCAACACCAGCAATACGGCTCCGATCAGGCTACCGAGAAAATGGGAAATTTCCAGAATTGGCAGAGGCAGGAAATCTTCCAACCAGACTAACCGTGAGGGTGCTGCCGGCGTTGCACCTGATATCAATAGAATAGTTCCGGCGATAAAGGTTGAAACCGCCAGAAATTGCGGAACCAGAAGGGTACTCCACTGGCTGGCCGTCTTGAGCATACGCCCGACAACAACCTTGCGCAGGTAGATTTCGTTGCCGATCAACAGCAAGGTTGCAACCAGCAGGGGAAGCAGATAATAGATGGCCCGGAACAGCAACAGCGAACCGATGAGCATGGCGGGTGCCACCGAAGGCAGGAACAGCACCATCAGTGATTCAAAAATGCCGAGACCGCCTGGGACATGGCTGATCAGCGCCACAATCTGGACCAGCAGGTAAATCCCCAGAAAATGTCCCAAGGAGATATCCGCTCCTGGAGGGAGCAGCACATAAAGCACACTGCCCGCCAGACTCCAGTCAAGAGCGCCAACCAGCAACTGCAGGCTGCCAAGCTGCAGGGTTGGTAAACCAAATGACCAGGATTTTAACCGTAGAGTAGCGCCTCTCAAACAGACGATCAGGTAGCTGGCACCCAATAACAGAAACAGCCAGCCCAGTGGCTGAACCGTCAGCCAGGGCAGGTGTATGGCTGCTGGCAAGGATAAGGGTTCGGCAATAAATACCACGCCGCCAACCGTCAGAAGGCCCAGCCAGAAGGTCACCACCGTAAAGCCGACCAGCTTGACAATCTTTTCCCCCGATAAGCCCCAGGCAGAATAAAGACGGTAACGCACCGAACCGGCCATCAACAATGACAAACCAATGGTGTTACTCAAAGCGTAACTGGCAAAGGAGGCCAGCATGACCTTTTGCGGGGCGAGCTTTTCACCGATATAACGGACTGCCAGCAGGTCATAAACGGTCAGGACCAGATAGCTGCATAGAGTCAATATCAGGGCACCCAGCAACTTGTTCACCGGTATAGCATGGACCTGAGTAACAATGTCGTGGTAGTGAAAATGCCCGATGGTACGGTGCAGTAACCATAACGCCAAAGCAAATATGGTGATGGCCAAAAGGGGCATCCAGATGCGGTGATTGATTTTAGGCATAGATTAAAAATATCCAGAGAATTATTAAGATTAAGAAACTTGGATTTCCGAATAACAGTTTGGCGATAAGAATAATGCGCCTCGAGTTCATCAGCAACCATTTAAGACCAGATGACCAAATGGTCATGTTGGGGTCATGCTCACATCATCTGCGCTCTTTAGGATAATGCCTTTTATTGATAATAATGTTAACAGGTACAGGATTTTTCAGCTTATAAAAGAGCGGGCCAAGACAGCCTGAAGGATCTGCTCGTGGGTAAACAAACGCTGCAGTCAGTGTGACCACATTCAAAGAACACCCACAAGCCGGAAGGTAAAATAACATGACACCAATCAGGAACCTAACTTGTGTTCTTGCGCTGCTGACACTTTCCGTGTTCTGTTGTCAGCAAGCAAAAGCAGCGGACACGCTGGAAACAGCAGGGGATATCGGCAAGATACTCATACCGGCCATTGCCTACGGAACAACTTTTTACCTGCATGACACTGAAGGCCGTGACCAATTTTATTGGTCATTTTTTACCAATCTTTCTGTGACATACGCCTTAAAATATACAATCGATAAACAACGTCCCAATGGCGAAGACCATTCATTCCCCTCTGGCCATACCTCCATGGCCTTTCAGGGCGCAACCTTCATCCATAAACGCTATGGCTGGCAATACAGTATTCCAGCCTACCTGGGGGCCGCTTTTGTCGGATATAGCCGCATTGAGACGGATAATCATTACGTGGAAGATGTTTTGGCGGGAGCGGCAATCGGCGCAATCAGCAGTTACTATTTCACGGACAGGTACCAGGGGCTGGCAGTCACCCCTGTGGTCGACAAGGATTTTTTGGGTCTTACCCTGTCGAAAAAATGGTAGTGCTCCATCAGTTCAAAATGCAGGAAGAGACGATTCGATCCTGAGTCGTCTCTTCCTGACCTTAATTCAGCAAATCAACCCACCCTTATCGGCAATAAAGTCGATAATCGCCTGCAATCCTTCCCCCGTTTTCAAATTGGAGAAGACAAAGGGGCGCTCGCCGCGCATTTTCTTGCTGTCACGGTCCATAACGGCCAGGTCAGCGCCAACCAGGGGAGCCAGGTCGGTTTTGTTGATCACCAGCAGATCAGAGGAAACCTGGCGGCCTGTAAGTCAAGTCATGATCTCGGCAACAACAAAATCGACAATGGCGGCAGGATCATTCAAATCCAGAACCGGAATATCCAGCTCCAGGTCTTCCAAGTCACTGGCGACGGCAATAACATTGGCATAGGGCTTGTCGGTGCTACCGTAAAGCAGCTCACCATACTCATGACGATGAACTTCGATCTTCGGCACTGTGCTGTTTTTGAACCCTTCTATAATAACGATATCAACATCAGGGAAATAACCGATCAGCTCTTCCAGAGGAAGTTCCTGTTCCAGACACTTCATCAGCGCCATTTTGGTACTCGATGCAACCAGCACGCTATCGGCTCCAGCTGCGGTGAAACGGTAACTGTCCTTGCCCGGCTTGTCGACCTCAAACTTGTGGGCATCATGCTTTATCGCCCCGACCTTGTAACCTCGCTCCTTAAGCAGACCAATCACCTTTTCAACCAGAGTCGTCTTCCCGGTTCCGGACAAACGCGCTACAAATGATATCGCTTTGGTCATCGGGCTAACCCCGCTTAAGCTTCAGCAGCGAGAAGCTCTTCTTTTGAAACAGCTTCAGATTTGATCCGATCGAGCAATTCAGACAGGGCGGCTTTAACATTTTCACGGATATCGCCGGCAACCAGGATATACAACAGGTCGTCGCCCGGCTTCAGATCTCCACCAAAAGCTTCGACGGCAACACGATAGATCCCCGGAGCATTTTTCTCAAACTCAGCCCGGATTGCTTCAATCTTGGCGTGATCGGGGGTAACCCGAACGCCAATGACTTCTTTTTTGTCTCCGCGACTGGTACCACGGACAATGCCATTATGGCAAAGAATCATTCCAACATTTTTGACAAACTCGGGATCCTGTTTCCACGTATTGATCTGTTCCTGCATATTCATAATAGCTCCTGTGCATTTTCTTAATTTAAGGTTGAGGAAAAATCCATGACTTTGACCTCAGTTCCTGCATCCAGGCCACTGCATTGATCGTCAAGAATAATCAAGCCGTCAGCATGGGCCATACTGATGTACTGAGATGTCATCTGTTTTGTTACCGGTGTTGCGGTGACGACAGAGCCTTCGTCAGCAAGTTTCACCCTGACAAAATCCCAGCGCTTTTCACGTCCTTTGACCGGCTGGGTCAGCTTGGCGATGCGTCCGGAGGGATGCACGTTTTGCAGGCCGCTGAGTTTTCTCAGTACCGGGATCAGGTAGGCCATGATATTGGTTAAAAATGCCGCCGGGTAACCAGGCATACCGAAGAACAGTTTCTGTTCCCGGCGTGCGACCAGCATCGGCCGTCCCGGTTTGATTCTGGTTCGGTCAACCAGCAGCTCAAAGCCACTCTGCTGCAGCAGGGGCCTGATATAGTCAAACTGCCCCATGGAGACGCCACCAGAGGTGACCACCAGATCGTTCTGCCAGGCCAGCTGATCAACCACCTTGGCAATGACTTCGGGTTTATCTTCGACCGGGCCACGCACCACAACATCCATCCCCAATTGGCGCAGGGTGTTGCTCAGGACAAAACTGTTACTTTCATAGACCATTCCCGGGCGATGGCTTTGCCCCGGTTTGAGTAACTCGTTGCCGGTAATCAGCACACCGATGCGCGGGCGCCGATAAACCTTAACCCGATCAAAGCCAAGGTAACACAAAACACTGTGGCGGACGGCATCCAGACGGACCCCGACTGGCAGCACAAGTTCCCCCTTGCCAAATTCTTCACCGATACGATTGATATTGTCTCCTGGTTCGGGCTGCTGCTGAATAGTGACACGCTGCTGATTCAAGGAGGTACTCTCGACTCGGATAACCGCCTGAGATCCCTCCGGAACTGTCGCTCCGGTCATAACCGCGACAGCATTCGCTCCGCTGAGCCCGGCACGTGGCAGGTCCTCGGCCGCCAGGGTATCCAATACGGAAAATTCCGTCGTATCCAAGGTTCCAAGGGCATAGCCGTCAACGGCACTGCGCATCGTATCAGGAAACGGACGCGGTGTTTTTACCTCGGTTGCCAGTACATGACCAAAGGCATCGCCGATTTCAAGACGGGTTGTTTCAACCGGCTGAACAGCTTCAAGTAGTCGCGCCAGGGCCGCTGAATAGGAAAGGTTTTGCACGTCAGCACTCATGATGATCAACTCCTCCCGAAGGGGCAGATAGGATAGTGGCAAACTTTGCAAAAGTGGCACAACCCCCCATGTCCTGAACGGGCGATTTCTTCAGGTGTTATCTCTTGTCCGGCCACGATTCTCGGCAGGAAAATATCAAATGCCGTGGCCGCGAAAACCAATGCCGCGGCGGGAATCGCACAGACAGTTTTCTTGCCGACGTAGCCAATGGTGAAATTGTTACCGGGCTGCACCGGGTTCCCTTTTTGTGAGAAGCTGATCCCGGCATCCTTCATCGCCTGGGTCGTGACATCATCAGGATCTACCGATGTTCCGCCGGTGATCATTAAAAGGTCGCTTTTTTCCAGAGCTGCTGAGATAGCACGACTGATCGCTTCCTGATTATCCGGTAAAATTTCAGCTACGGTAACGTCAATACCAAGAGAAGACATCTTTTTTTTCAGCTTGGGGGTGAAGCCATCCTTGATTTTGCCGCTATAAACTTCGCTGCCAGTGACCAGAATCGCTGCTGTTTTTACACTATAAGGATCAACGCTGATAAGCGGTTCAGCAAGTTCGGCTTTGATCTGGTCAAAAACCTCGCGTGGGCAGGTCAAGGGGATGATGCGGAAAGCCGCAACTTGTTTTCCGGCACTGACCGGAAAGTTGGTATGAATGGTTGGTAATGAAGGAATCGCCAGGCGGTTAATGCGCTCGAGACGCTCAGGATCAACCCGAAAAACTCCCGGACAGGTAGCATAGAAACCAATCTTTCCTTCTTTGGGCTGTGCATCGTAGCGAATGTTCGGTCCGGCAATCAGTGGCGCCAGGGTACAGGCGGCCTCGTTTTCATGAATCTCTACTTCATTGCCTTCCCAGACATAAATATTCTGTTTGCCCAGACGCGCCAGAACCTCAAGATCCTCTTTTTCAATCACATGCCCACGGCTGAAGGCTACCCCCTTGATCCCTTGATCGAGATCAACCACCGTAATATCGTAGCCTAGAACTTGCCCTTCCGCTTGTGCCAGAGGTACCTTGATCATTGTTGTCATCTCCTGTCTTCATGACAATGTCGCCCGCACCGGCGCATCTTAACGGTGCTGCCATTGCACCATTTTTTCACCAATCTGTAGCTAAACAGTTAGCGATAACTATGCCAAACAGGACGGCGATATTTTTCTTAAAACAGTTTCTTATAGCAGACTAAAAAATAGAGAGAAACAGGATATCGCTACTTCCTGCAGGCAAAACCTTATAGAGGGGAAATGGTGGGAGCGGGGAGGATTTTCTCATAATGCTCTTTGCCAATGTCAGATTGAGACATGCATGGCAAATCCAATAATGGATAGCTGCTAAAAAAACTCTCTCGGCGTTATCCATGCCGATAGCCGCTCAATTGGCTGCGTGCATGGATAACGCCGGAGAAGTCTTTTCTGTGACTGGTTATATGCTTAGGCCAATAATCTCTGACTGTGGCTTTCCGTGAAGGTCATTGAATTCTGTGTCTCCAGTTTAAACCTTTGCAGCATCTCTTGCAGACGCTCTGCCTGTCCTGATAGCTCTTCGGCAGAAGCGGCGCTCTCTTCAGCCATAGCCATATTCTGCTGGGTCACGCGGTCGATCTGTTCGAGACCAATGTTTACCTGTCTGACTCCTTGAGCCTGCTCTTCTGAAACCATTGATATTTCAGCCACCAGATCGGTTACCTTATTGACCTCATTGACTATATTCTCAAGTTCCTGTGCGGTGCGGCCGGCAATGGTTGAACCTTCGCCGGTTACATCTGCCGAACCCTCGATAAGCTCTGCCGTTTCGCGAGCTGCTTTGGCACTTCTGGCGGCCAGGTTGCGGACCTCTTCAGCGACAACGGCAAATCCTTTGCCATGCTGTCCAGCCCGGGCCGCTTCAACCGCCGCATTAAGGGCCAGCAGGTTGGTTTGAAAGGCGATTTCATCGATAGTTTTGATAATTTTTGAGATGTTCTGGCTCGAATCCTTAATTTTAGTCATCGCCTGGACCATCTCTTTCATACGCTCATTGCCTTCCACGGCATATTTTTGTGCGCTGGCTGATAATTCTCTGGCCTGACGCGCATTCTCGGCATTGGAGGTACTTTGTGAGGCCATTTGGGTCACCGACGCCGTAATCTCTTCCAGAGATGCGGCGGATTCTGAACCCCCTTGAGATAGTGCTTGTGACGCTCCGGCAATCTCGGTGCTGCCGGCATTGACTCTTTCACTGGCCATCGAAACCTCGGCCATCATTTGATTGAGGTTCTTTAACATAGATTCCAGGGCCTGGCCCAGGCTATCTTTTTCCGAAGACATTTTGACATGAACGGTTAAATCACCCTGGGCAACTTTCTCCACCAGCTCGGCGCGCTGGCTCATACTGTCTGCCATTTCATCCAGAGCTTTACTCAGATCGCCCAACTCATCACTGCGAGTTAATGCCAGGCGCTGAGAGGTGTCACCCTCTTTAACTGCTGTCGCAAATTCCACCCCTTTTTTCAGCGTTTTGACGATTGGCGACACCAGCAGGAATAGGAATAATGCCACCACAACGGCCAAGGTCAGTGTACTGTAGATATTGACATTTCTTACTGAAATGACCGAAGAATAGATATCTTCCGGTGAAGCGGTCACCCCTATTGTCCATCCGGTATACTTATCAGTGCCAAACACGAGAATTTTTTCTTCACCATCAAGCTCATAAGAAACGACTTTTCCGGCGTTTTCTACCTTCATCATTTCCTTACCGATGGCGAAATCTCTGGTATTGACTTTCAGGATGCGCTGCTTATCGGGGTGTGCGATGAGAACACCATCTTTATCAGTGACAAAAGCGTAACCTTCCTTGCCGACTTTTAGCGGGTCAATAAACACCTCGGAAAAACCCGAGAGATCAACGGCGGAAAAAATCATTCCAAGGACCGTGCCATTGGTTTTGACCGGCGCAGCAACCACAAAAATGGGTTTTCCGGTGGACTTGCTGGCGACTGGTTTTGATATGGATATTTTCCCCGCCATAGCAGCCTGGAAATAATCACGAGTTTTTAAGTTCAGTTTGCCTATCATTGGGATTTCACTACCAGATATCAACAATCCATCCTTATTTAATATCCCAAGATTTTCATAAGCCGGATAGTTGCTTTTCAGCGTGCTGAAAATCGCATTTGCGTTCTTGACTCCTTCCTCTGATTGTAATGCACCTATAATCTCTGCACTTTTTGACCAGGAAGATAAATCAGCGACAATATCACTTACCCAAGTGTCAATCTGCTTGCTTGACGTATTGATATTCACAACCATATTGTCACTGACAATTTGGGTTATTGCTTCTTTTGAATTCCGATATGAGATAGCGGCAGTTATCAACATGCCGACAATCATGATGGTTGTTACAGGTATCAGAATTCGGTTTCTAAGATTCATTCTCAGCTGCATAACACAGGATCCTCTCTTGTGTTCACTTCCTGCTCCTTAATGGAGAGTTCAGGAGTGCTAAAGGTTTATAATTTTTCATGTTTTTGTGTTCACAGCTGAGGTGTACGGGGGGTGCCCCTCAGGGTGCAGAAATGCGTCAGGCCGTATTAGGAATGAAAAGGATGGGATTCATTGATTAGGCATAGTTAATGTATTGGCTGTTACCAATAAAGTCAATTCAAATTTTCATAGTTGAAAAAAAAGGTCTCGATCCGATTAACAGACCGAGACCTTCAATATTGAGCTGTCAGCAAACAGGAATTACCTGTTTACATTCCTTTAGGGGGGTGATCAGACTTCGCCACTTGCTGTTGTTCTCATGTATTTTTGCAGAATAATGACGATGCCAAAAATAATCAGCGCACCAATGCTATTGACTGTACACATTTTCTGAACGCCCCAACCTGCCTGAAGGCTTAAACCTCCAACCAGTGGCGCAACCAGGGTCCCGATTTTACCAATACCATAGGCAAAGCCGATACCACTGCCACGCATTTCAGCCGGATAGACCGAGGATGCCAATCCCATTAATGAGGAATTGCCGCCGTTGACAAACATACCGGTAAAAATGGAGACAACCAGGACAATTATAAAAGCGTGGGAAGCAAAATAGCCAAATGCGTTTAACGCAATAAAGGCACCAATAAATAGGTACTTAACGACGTTAAGCTTGTTGTATTTGGACATGCAGCGGCCAATACACAGGCAGGCAATGACTGATCCCAAGTGAATAAACGCAAACCCGATACTGAACTGCTGGGTGGTCGCACCTGCATCTTTAAGCAGCTTAGGTACCCACGAAAAGAGAATCCACAGCAGGTAGAAACTCAGGAAAAACAGAATCCACAGCAACGTCGTGGTTTTTGCATACTCTCCGGAAAACATACCTTTGAGGCCACCACTCTTTTTCTTACCCGGCTCCTGCTCTTGGACACTCAATTTTACCGCCGAGAGGTCAAGAGCCGAGTCTTTATCAATTTTTCTGACGATCCCTTTGGCTTTTTCCTGATCGCCACTTTTGACTAAGTGACTTAAGGATTCAGGGAGCATTATCATGACCAATAAAGCGATCACGATAGGAGCAATTCCGCCAACATAGAAAACTGATTGCCAACCCCAATGGGGCAGGAGATAAGAAGCAGAAAACGCGGCAATCATGGCACCAGTCGGCATGCCACCCCACATATACAGAGACAGGCCGGCGCGTAAACGTGCAGGCGCATATTCACTTCCGAACGCCAAGGCATTAGGAATGACACCGCCCATACCCAGGCCGGCAAGAAAGCGGTAAACACCAAGCTCTGTACAACTGGTGATATGAACTGTCATGTAAGTGAAAAAGCCAAAGACCAATGCAGAAAAAAACATTGTCTTTTTGCGTCCGTAGCGGTCAGCGACCATGCCTAAAATAACAGCGCCAACCATAGGTCCTAACTGACCGGCACTGACTGCAGCACCAATTTCAGCTGGAGAAACATTCAGATGACTCATCATGCCTGGGATTGCGACCCCGATGACAGTCAGATCAAATCCATCAAAAAAAACGACGATAAAGCATAAAACACAGATACCGATCTGATAAGTGGAAAAGGGTAGATCGTCAAACACCTCATTTACATCAATTGTCTTCTCCATTGTGTAATCTCCTTGAGATTGAAAAACGGATCATGAAACGATGTTAAATACGTCGCATCATTGCGACGAGCTTTATATTCTAAAGTTATTAGTATGCAATCTCTCTCCTGGCGGGATCAGCAAAGACGCCGTAAATCAAAATATCAATAGTCTGTTCCATGGTACTTTGAAAGGTACTGTTACTTTGGGTCAAAAACTGATAATCCCCGAGTTCATTAATTGAACCCCGATAAATTTTCCATAAGATCTTCATGTTGACCGTACGGAAGAGTCCCGCAGTTACCCCTTGTTGCAAAATATCAGCAACGCGTTGCCATCTGTCTTCAAAAAAAGTCTCGTATTTCAGCCATTCATCAGGCATTTGGCGTTTGATATCAATAATGGCCCTGACACTCAACGGCCCCAGAGCTTTAGGCGACGCCATCATCAGCGCTTTTAACTTATCGATGTAACCCAGATTAGGTTTAGCCATGATTTCTGCTATCTGCTGTTTTAAATCGCGTAAAATTTCATCCAGGACAGCCCCAACCAATTCATCCTTGGAGTCAAACAATTCATAGATTTTCCGTTTACTGACGGCCAACTGTGAAGCGAGCTGGGCCAAAGTAAAATTCAGGCCCTGCTCGTTCATCAGTTGTAGTGTTTCAGACAAGAATCTTTCACGCATAAACAAACCGATCCGATCTTACGGTACCCATACCGTTCCTTGGGTACCGGTTTAAAAAATAGTAAAAGAGCCAGCCAGGCCGACTCTTTTACTTAAATGTCAGATATTTGCTTATTCGAAAAAAGGCTCAAATCCTAGCATATTAAAAGAGCCAACTTCTTAAGATTTAGCAGCTTTAGCGCCAGCAGGATAAGCTTCTGCAGAGCGTTTATCCATTATGCGGAATACAGCAGCCGCTACCAGACCGACAACATTAACACCCAGTGCAATCCAGAAAGCCTGGTTATAATCACCAGTAGCAGCACGAACCTTACCGGCCAACAAGGGACCGGACAGAGCGGCAAGACTGAAGCCGATGAAGGTTACACCATAGTTAACACCAAAGTTTTTCATGCCATAGCGCTCACTGATGATGGATGGCATAAGACCCATGAAACCACCAAAAACAGCACCAACACCGACACCAGAAGCAACAAATCCGGCGATTGACCCGGTAAAGGTCAGATTCAACATGGACACTGCAGAAACGATGTACATGATCATCATGGTATTTGAGCGACCAATCTTGTCGGACATGCCACCGAAACCGATACGGCCAACGGCATTAGCAAGAGTAATAACGCTGACAAAGAAAGCCGCTTTGATTGGTGTCAGATTAAACATCAACTGACCAATTGGTGAAGCATGAGCTAAAACCATCAAGCCTGACATGGCGCCACAATACAGCATAATCAGGATGACCCACCAGATTCCTTCGCCGATCATTTTGGTCCACATAACATCATTACCAGCAGGTTTTGCTACAGTGATCGCTGGAGGAGTCCACCCGGCAGGGGCATAACCGGCAGGAGCACGTTTAGTAACAGTGAGGCACAAAGCGATGATAACAAAGAATACAGTACCTAAAATCTGGAAGCAGGCAAGAATACCGTAGGACGCGATTAATTTAGCGGCAATTGGAGCCATAACCATAGCACCACAACCATATCCAGCAGAACAGATACCAGCAGCCAAACCACGTTTATCAGGGAAAAACTTAACGGTGTTAGCCACGGTACCAGCATAAACAACACCGCCGCCAATACCGGCGATAGTGCTGTATGTCAGATACAAAGTACCGATAGCACCTGAGTTGAAACCGGTTAGAACCAGACCAATGGTAAACATCAAACCACCAACAACAATAGTCGATTTTGAACCAAGTTTATCCTGGATATAACCACCACCGATCATGGCAACAGGGCTTAATCCGTGGTTAATAGAAAAGGCTAAACCAAGAGCAGCAGGAGCCCAGCCGAACAAGGCACCAAGGGGTTTAGCAAAAACACTCCAAGCGTACAGGGTACCGATACAGAGATTGATAATGACCGCAGCGACGAGAATCAGCCAACGATTATAGTTTTGATCTGACATCTTTCTGTCCTCTTGTCTAGAGTTGATAGTCCAGAGCTGAGCATTTAAATAAAATAAATAAAATAATCCTGCGCTTAGGCAGATGAGAAGCAGCAGGACACAGGAACATGCAAAACTCCTCAAAAACACATCATAAAAATAAAATAATGCAGCGGTTGATCAATGTGACTTATTTTAACCAACGCCTAGTAATACTTGCTAAGTTCTTAGATAGAGACACAATAAAAAAATTCCTGCCTGCTTTATTTTATTGTAGTAAACAATTATCTTAAGTCAGGCAGGGAATTGCATCCTCAAGGAACTTATAAGAAACAATTACTTTTTATCTTCTTCTTTAAAAGTAATGTTTCCGCCTTCATATTCTTTAGAAGGTTTGAACTTAGTAGATCCATAATTTTGCCCTGGTTTCATTGCCAATGGATCAATAGGTTTTTTAACAACTTTTTTAGGTTTGCTTTCTTCTGACATTTTTAATCTCCTTTTTGTTAAATAACTATTTGTTGTTGATGATTAAGTTATTTGCAAAAAGCATCACTACATCAAATAGAATATTGATTTTGTATCGAATAACAATGACATCTTTACAAATACAAAATCATTTCATCAGGTCAGGATCGATAACCTGTGTTGAAACTGAAATCCTTATATAGTGTGTGTATAAAACCACCAAAGCAAAGACATATTAAATATTAAAACTGTGGTACCTATAATATCGATGAAACTGAAAACTGCAGGAAATGTAGACGACCATTACCTGAGCGAAAAAAACTGAACCGGTTATGTGCCTTTATATTGGTGAGATGTGTGCTAATCCTTGTCAGCGCCATAAATTAGAAAGAATAGAAACTGACGAACAAGATCCCTATTGTAAATGGCACACCCCAGTTAAGTAATTTTCCTATCAGAATTATCTCTTAGATTCCCGGTACCACGCGGACCAGTCATGCACAGATTATAATTCCCTTGCTGACAAACAAACCCTGGAAACCTCGACTGAGGCTTCCAGGGGAACATTCCAATTAAGGAACGAAAATAGTAGTTTTTGGACCCAGTTCAGCAGCTCTTTGAGCCAATTCTTCGAGGGTGCCGTACTCCATGCACTGTGACAGGCAGTGATGCACGCAAGACGGTTTTTTGCCGTCGGCAACACGGTCAGCACACAGGTCACAAAGCTGAGTCGGAACAGCAACATAATCCCACTCAAATTTGCCAGGGGTAACTTCCCATGGGCCATTTTCTACAAGCTTGATGCCCCATTTGCCAATTGGCAGCTTGAGATGATTTTTACATGCGACCTCACAGCTGTGGCAGCCGGTACACCATTGGTAATTAATCAACAATCCGTTTTTGGACATTTTGTTCCTCCAATCATCATAGTTTTCGGTTCGGAAGTAGCTTCCGTTCCCTCAAGCGTTGCCGGTCCGGACCGATCAGTTTTGGTCCGAGACCGGCTAATCATATGCAAACAGACTCTTTACTTAAGCAGTAATTACGACGTCGTCGAAGTTCTGCAGTCTGGATGCCTTACAGATCATTTGCTTGAGCGGAGCACCGAAACCAAGCTTACCGATATGCTTATGGGGCACCATGTTGTTGACGTTGGACTGCCATACGCCGAACAGGTTTGGCTCTTCGCCATCTTGCTCTGGGAACCACCAGCCGTGAGTTGCGTGAACAACTTTAGGATGGATACAAGGTGTAACCTTGGCTTTCATCTTAGCCTTGCCGAACATGTTCTCGAGCAGGACCCAGTCACCTTCTTTGATACCCAAATCTTCAGCGGTCGTTGGGTGGAGCTCAACAACTGGCCATGGATCGATTTCACGCAGAGTAGCGATTTGACGGTGCTCTGAGTGGAAAGAGGTAACCTTACGTGCACCAGTGGTCAGGACCAGTGGATATTCCTTCCACAGTTCTGGAGTGCTGATCGGGCTGTATGGTGGCTCTTTGAAGTATGGGAGTGCATCATCACCCCAAGCTTCGAACAGCGTTGAAGACAGCTCAACCAGACCGGTAACAGTGTTGAAACCTGGCTCGCCATCGCCACGGAGCATACCTTTTTCATATTTCTTGTAGGTATACTTCGGAGTGTAGACACCCATTTCTCTCAGGCCGTTGAAGTCAACGCCCAGCTCAGGCTGGAGCTGTTGGGTAAAGAAGTCTTCAACATCTTCACATTCCCACATATCCGGGTGAAGTTTTTTACCGAGTTCGATACAAACTTCGATATCAGAACGGGTATCACCAACACGCAGGGCCTGGTTGATAGGACCAAGGGTGACGGAGTTACGGCCGAAGTGAGTAATAACAACACCATTATGCTCAGCAAACGTTGGCAGTGGCAGGAAGACATCGCCGAAAGCCATAGCCGTTGGGGTCATGAAGCAGTCCTGGACAACGTTGAATTCCAGGGTCTTCAGGGCATGATACCAACGGTCACATTGAACAGCACAGGTCGGGGTAATGAAGTTGGAGCTGTTGAACCAACCCATGCGCAGACGGTAAGGCTTGCCACTTTCGAGGGTGTCAAGAGTTTCGTCAGGGTGAGTGGTGGCCAGCGCAGTACTGAGAGCAGGCCATTCTTTAGCACCAATACGTTTGTCCCACAGTTCGTCAGACAGGTTACGACGAGTTTCAACACGCCATTTGCCCAACAGAGCAGCTGGAGGCCCGAGGGTGATACCACCAGGAATATCGAGGTTACCAGTGATAGCAGCAAGTGACAGGATGGCATGACCCATCTGAACACCGTTCGGGTTCTCGTCGGTTGCCAGACCCCATTGGATTGCACATGGTTTGGAGTTGGCGATCATACGAGCGCAGCGGATGATCTGGTCTTCAGGCACCCAGGTAATGCCGGCAACTTTTGCTGGTGAGTATTCCTGAACGCGCTCTTTCAGTTCTTCAAAACCGTAACACCAGTTCTCGGTGAACTCTTTATCATAAATTTCTTCGTTAATGATAACGTTCAGGAAAGCCAGAGCCAGAGCGGAGTCAGTACCAGGACGCAGCTGGCATACTTCAGCGCAACGGGTACCGAGCCAGGTCATACGTGGATCGACGTGAATCATTTTGGTGCCGCGCTTCATCATATCGATGAGAGCATGACCGAAGAAACCATCAGGGTTTGAATACAGGGCATTTTTACCCCATTCAACGATCAGTTCTGGTAGGGTGAAGCCTGGATCGTCGAAGCGTTTTTCGAAGTAACCGGCGTAGTCGATTTCAGGATAACCTGCACCGAGGATATAGTCGGTAATCGCACAGCGTGGGCCGTAGCATGACCACCCACTCAGTGGGTAGCAGACGTTCGGGGTTCCGATTGAAGCAAACCCGAGCGGATAGTAGTAGAGACATGCCTGGCGACCGGTACCACCGAAAACGATGATAGACTCAGCGCCGTGTTTCTCTTTGAATTCTTTAATTTTTGGAACAATGATATCCCAGGCTTCGTCCCAGGAGATTTTGGTCCACTTGTTTTTACCGCGATCTTCCAATTTACGTTTCATCGGGGTGGTGATACGTGAGGGGTGATGAACGTACTCTGGGAGAGACAGACATCTAACGCACAAACGACCGTTAGTAATCGGATGCTCTTCGTCGCCTTCGACTTCGATGAGCCTACCACCTTTAACCGTCAGCTTCATACCGCAGCCAACTGGGTGGTCTCCTGGAGGTGACCAGCCACAAGTCCTTACTGTAACGGATCCATCCTCATTTTCTGTTTTCCACTCTTTCTTCATTCGATCTTCCATTGCCATTGAATTACCCATCCTTTCATTCTCGAATGTGAATACACAAAAACAATCCGCAAGGTTTTTCTCTTTCGCACCTCCTTTATGCTTTTATGAATTACGAAAAATCGAACCTCCGGTGCTTTCCGAATACTGTTTGTTTTTACATAACCTGGCAGGCTGCAGTATCGAAGAACTCCGGGCCTCGGTTTTGACTATCCCAATAAATGCGACTTATGTGCCAATTTTTTAAATACCGGAACGTGTACTTATATACACGAAATCATTGAAGATTCTCAGATGGGAGAAATTTCTCAAAAAATCTCTTTTTGGGATGATCTTTTTTGCTGAATTTATCATTATGAACTGTAACGTGCCGATATTGCTTGGTTCTTATTTTAAAACGAGTTGTCATTTTAGGACTCGTCCCGGTCCTCACAAATGGCATTCATATTTTATTATTCAAAAGCATTTCTAATGGTGTCATGAGGTTGCAAAAAATCATGATTCAAGCAAAAATAATGTCGTCTTAATGATCCTTTAAAGGGCCGGTAAAAATTGAATAGAAGAGAGTGTTGGATGGTCAAGAACATTCAATATAACCAGCGTTCTTGGCGTAGGGGGTATCAATAGTGTTGACGTTTGTCGGTTCTTAAATCGGAATCTTTTTACAGCCAGGCCCGCCAAGTGGTTTGGCAGGCCTGGGATTAGAGCAATCAAGAAGATATTAGAAAGTCAGATGTTTTTGTCCATGACAGTTTGTCAACTGATAGGAGCAGAACGGAACCAGGCGGCCCTCGGGACCAGCAACAGTCATGCTGCACTGCTGCAGGCGTTGCAGATCCATACTGTCGGCATCCATATAATTCATAATTAAAATTGAAACACCTGGTTCAATATCCGGGTACATACGAGCGGCGATATCGGGCATGACGGATCCCTGTGGACTTGTAGGGTCAAAATGCTCAAGATATTCAGCAACGGTAATCTTGCGACTGACCGGGCTGAACCCTTCTGGTGTCCTGACAACGTAGGTGGTTGAATCACACAGGGGGTGAGAACAGCCTGTCGGCCAGAAATCATAGGGCTGGACGATTCCATCACTTTGCTCGGAGAGTTTGAAGATGACATCACCCATCGTTAACGGCAGATTGTCATTGACATCAAAACGACCGGAACCAAAAGCGGGCTGATAGGCGACCCCGGCGATTACATCGCGATTTTCAAGGGCAAAGCGCAAAACGTCTCCCATCTGGTCTTCGTTCGTCCCACTGATAACGGCCATTGCCAGAACCACTTGAATCCCTGCGGCACGACAATTTTCGATGGCCTGCCGCTTCAGCTTAACCAGATTTGCACCACGAACTTTTCTGAACACGTCATCTGTTAAGCCATCAAACTGCATATAAATACCAGTAATGCCGGCATCGATCAGTTCTTGAAGAAAGGCCGGATTCTGACTGATAACTACACCGTTGGTATTGACCTCTATAGCGCTAAATCCAACCTCACGACACATACGTACGATTTGCGGTAGATCGTCCCTGACGGTAGGTTCACCACCGGTGAGCTGAATGCTGGTGTTCGCTCCACTCTGTTCCAGAATACTCTCTAGCTGCGCCTTGATAATCTCCAACGATAAATCAGTGTCGATAGCACTCTGATTGCCGTCAGCGGCCATAAAACACACCGGGCAGCGCAGGTTGCAGCGTTGGGTCAGTTCTATTTCGACCAGACGAGGATGGTGACGATGGTGACTGCACAGGCCACAGGCGTCTGGACAAGACAGTGTAGATGTCTTTGATTTTTCGGGAGCCACATGAGGAAATTTAAATTTTTTCAACCAAAGATAATGCTCTTCATCAGGCCAGAGATATGTTGAATAGCACCCATGGTCAGAACACTCTTTATCCATAAAGACAGCATTGTCCCGCACCACAATCTGCGCCGGAAGAACCTTGAGGCATTCAGGGCAGACGCTTTGAGTTGTTTCGAGAAGCTTTACCGCTGTTGACGTTTGATTAACGACTGCTGTTGACATAACGACAACTTCCTTGAAGAAAAAAGCAGATCACTGCTTACATTTTAATTAGATAGCAGGAACCAGCAATTATTCACACAGTCGGGAAGGGCAAGCATTTGAGCTGAGACGTACTGCATATACGCCTCATAACCAAAGATGTAGCCCAATCCTGATCTGCGGCAATAGGGCGTGTTCCGGGCAAAACGAAAAGGGGCGTTGCCGGACAAGGGGGAAGATGGTCCGGCAACGCTATTGGCATTACAGTGAAACGACTACAACCAGGCTTTCTTAATGAACTCTTCGTGTCCTTTGGGTAAGCGACTGCGATATTTCAATTCGCCCGGCATAAAGGTACGATCACTGCCGCTCTGCACAGTCAGCATACGCATGGTGACGCCGCCGAACAGCACAAACAGGCAGCCGATTGCTGCCGTTGCCGCAAAGGGAATGACAGCCAGAACCAGTGGCACGATGGTTCCAAGAACCATAAAAGAGATTCTGAAACCTGAAGTCATGTCCCCATTGATCCAGCGCTGGGCCGCAGCACTTTCTACAGCAGTGGTGCCCGTCTGTTTAATCCACAGGTAACCAACCCACAGTACCACCTGAGCAAACAGCATAGCAGCCATTATACCTGGCAGAGCTTGCCAAACCTGCTCAGATGCAGGGGCGGAAACAATCAGGCCACAGATATAATGAGCAGCAACTGCCGTAACCAATGAGGACAGCAGGAACAATGCCATGATTCCAGGACCGGTCCAGAAGGGACGCCCCTTGTGACGACCGAGCAAAACGCCTGGATAGGTTGCTACAACCAGACCGGTTACCACATTGATTATGGCCAGAAGACCTCTTAAAAAGCCCCAATCGCGCCAGAAGAACAGGCTCCAGTCAATCCCGAAAGAGGCATAAACAAAACCGGAAATAATGGCAAATGTCATCATCCAGGCCCCAAAGGTCAAAATTGCTTTGGGATTCATGAAAACACGCCAGGCTTGTAGCGGGCGACCCAGTTCAAGAATCAGAAAACCGCAGCCGACGCACATACATAGTGGGCCGACAATATTACCCAGCAGGGATGTCATTCCTGGTCCGACAAACAGATCTGTCAATCCGGCAATGACCAGCATAGCGCCACCCATTCCCGCAAAGAAGAAGTCGACGGCCAGCATCCAGCCCCAAGTTTGATGTTTCTCGCTCATCGTAAATCTCCCCTAGTTAAATAATGTAATAAACAGCGGGTTGCGTATTCAGTTCAGGCAGCATCTGAATATACTGATTTTCTTTGATCAGCTTGTACACTTCGCTGTTTTCATCTTCAATATCACCAAAAATCCGGGCCTTTTGATGACAGGTTGCCACACAATGAGGAACCATACCCTGATCTACGCGGTCCATACAGAAGTTACATTTGTTGACCGCGCCAGTTTCATGATTCATGTAGCGGGCGCCATACGGACAGGCCATGACACAGGACAGGCAGCCGACACATTTCTTGTCCTCAACATGAACGATCCCGTCCTCACGCTGTACAGACGCGCCGGTCGGACAGGCGTCAACACACGGTGAATTATCACAGTGCATACAGATCAGCGGCAGAAAGCGGGAATGCAGATTCGGATAAACTCCGTGTGGTCCATCCTGAACGACTGGGTTATAGACCATATCGGTCGGCAGTTCATTATGAACCTTGCAGGCGACAGAACAGGAGTGACAACCGATACAGCGCCGGGTATCCATGACAATTACGTAACGAGCCATCTTAATTTACCTCCTTACTGTCAACCTTGTAGACACGACACAACAGACCACGGTTTGCCCAGGAACCACTGTACGGGTCACAGTGCTCATCGGCGGTGCTGGTCAGCATATTTCCGTTTGATTCCAGCGCGCCACCAAGTTCACCACCTAGAGGGATATCGCGCATATCTTTTTCCGGGAACCACCAGCAGCGCTGGGTAAAAATGACTTTGGGATGAATAGCTTCAGTCAGGTTCGCGCGTTGCTTCATGCGGCCACGTGCGGTTTCAACCCAACACCAGTCACCATCTTCGATACCCATTTCCTGAGCCGTCCGGGTGTTGATATCGAGGAATGGTGAATGTTTGATAAAACGCATATCCTTGATCTGATAATGCTCTGAGTGGTGGAACGGCATAAAACCACCACCGGTGGTGAGAACCAATGGGTATTTCTCAGCCAGTTCAGGGTGGTCAATCTCATTCTCGGTTGGGCCGACATACTCAGGCAATGGTGGATAGCCCAGTTCCTTGAGGGTCGTTGAATAGAGTTCTACTTTACCGGACGGAGTGGCAAAACCCTGGCGCTTATACTTGTAGTATTCACGTTCCGGGAAGTGGAAGCGGATATTCTCGACAAACTCGTCCCAACTTGATACCGGATGGCCAATCGGCTCAATGGCACTGTAATAAGCTTCTTCAACTGTTTTCCACGGCCAGTTTTCTTCCTGCCCAAGGGCGACACCGAGATCGCGCCAGAAGTTAAAGTCGTTACGCCGCTCGTACATGGGTTGAATGGCACGCTGAGAAGCCAGCATGAAGTCGGCACAACCATAACTGTTGGTAATGATCGGGCGCTCAAGAGCCCCGGCAATTGGCATGACGTAATCAGCAAACATTGCTGAAGGCGTCACCCAGTAATCACAGGCCACCATGAATTCAACCTTGCGCAGAGCCTCCAAAACCACCGGAGTCTCACCATAGGATGCCAATGGGTTGGTTGCGGAGATCAGCAGCGCTTTGACTGGGTAGGGGTCGCCTGTGGCAATGGCACGGAAGACTGATGGTGGGTGAGCTTCACACATCCATTCAGCGGTCGGTACTTTACCCCAGGTTTTCCTGGTCAATTCGCTGATCTTGCTGTAGCCAGGCCAGGTGACCAATTTGAATTTATCCGAACCAATCTGCTTGGCCCGCTGCTCTTCAGGCAGGAATTTGTTGCCTTCCATCTCCTCATCGGTCAGATAATCCTGTGAGGGACCGGTCAACAGGTCAGCGCCAGGGCAATCAAGGTTGCCAGTCAACGCACGTAGAAGTGCACGAGCATGCATTGTTGCCCCAGCAGGGCGACCAATCTGGTCGACTGACGTACCCCACTGAATATTGCCCGGCTTATTCATGGCATACATGTGAGCGCCTTCGCGGATCTGCTCAGGGGTTAGCCAGGTGAGTTCAGCAGCCCATTCAGGAGAGAAATCAACAACGTGCTCAGCCAGCTCCTGGAAGCCTTCACAGTACTCAAGGACGAATTCCTGATCCATCAGGCCTTCGTAGATAATGACATGGATCCAGGCCAGTGCTAGAGCCAAGTCAGAACCGGGACGCAATGGCAGCCACAAATCAGCCTTTTCAGCGGTCTCGGTAAAGCGTGGATCGATAACAATAACCTTCATCCCCTTGGCTTGAAGGTCGTGGATATGATGTGCTTCCGGCATACCTGAGGCACCGGGATTCTGCCCCCACAGGACGATACAACGGCTTTGCGCGATATCCAGGTCAAAGGGGCACCAACCGTAGATGGCGGTTTCAACCATGAAGGTCGGAATCCAGCACAAGTGCGCATTATGGAAACCATTTGGACTGCCGAACAGGTTCATAAAACGCCGGCGGGACCAGTCATCGGTACGCTGCGTTCCACCTGCGGTGGCAACAGCTTCGGCACCAAATTGTTCACGAATCGAAGACAGCTTGGCGGCAATTTCAGAAATAGCCTGATCCCATGGGATCTGCTCCCATTTCCCCTCACCGCGCTTGCCGACACGCTTGAGTGGATAATTGACGCGATCAGGGTGATTGAGGTGTTTCAGTGCGATGTTTCCGCGGCAGCATAGCCCACCCTGATTGGTCGGGAATTCGGGATCGCCTTCAATCTTCAGAACTTCGTTGTCTTTGACGTAGGCTAAAACGCCGCAATTCTGGTGACAGAAATAGCAGGCCGATTTTTTAACCTCTACACCCTCTTGATTCAAATCCACTTGTGTACTCATAGTTCCTCTCTTCAGGTCATCCAGGTTCTTATTGAAAAGATCTTTCCATGCTGACCATTGTGAACCTGACAGCATAAAAATTTCCTGCCCAGCACATTCGGGTTCTTTCTCATCACAGCATCAACACTTACTTTCGGTGGCGCTCAGAACAGTGCCGGCCTGCTAATGTGCAACTTGCAGGCCAAAGCTTTTTGCTCGGCCAGCTCCAGGTATGGTAAAAACTTTGGGAAGTATCAGAGGGGCAAGGGAAAACCGGCAATAAAACATGATTAGTTGAACCATTTTCAAGGTCTGAAAGGTTTGTTTCTGGGCCTTGCAGTCAGGAGGGGGGAATCTTTTTTTGCGATCAGAGTTTCATTTTGAGATCCTGTCACCATAAAAAACCGGCTCGCGGTAAATGCTTATCGCGAGCCGGTTACGAGCCTATTTCAAGCAGATTGCGGGGGGGGGCAGGTCAAACTACTTCAATCTTGTATTCTTTCAACTTTCGATACAGCGTCGAGCGGCTGAGGCCAACCATCTCCGCAGCGGTGGGAATGCAATTGTTGGCACGCAGTAAAGCGGCTTCAATAGCAGCTTTTTCAATATTTTTGAGGCACAGGTTTTCACTGCCAAAACCGCTGAAGCTGGAAATGTCATCCGCCTTGACCGGACTGGAGTCCATCAGGATATAGCGCGGAAGGTTATGCGGCTCAATAACCGGTCCGGTAACCGTATTGATGGCATGATGCATGGCATTCTGCAGCTGACGCACGTTGCCGGGCCATTTATATTCATTGAGGATGCGCTCCACCTCAGAGCTGATTTGCGGAACCTCCCATCCCTGTTTCTGGCAGTACGCATCAACAAACGACTTGCCAAGCAAGGAGACATCCCTGTGCCGTTCACGCAAGGCTGGAATATAAACGGTCAGCACCGAAATCCGGTAATAGAGGTCCTCGCGGAAGGTCCCTTCTTCGACCATTTTCATGAGGTCTTTATTGGTCGCGGCCACCAGCCGAAAATCAACCTCTTTATAACGATTGCCCCCAATCCGCATGACCTTTTTGTCCTGTAAGGTTCTCAGTAGTATGGCCTGATGTTCAAGAGGCATATCGCCGATCTCATCCAGAAACAAGGTTCCGCCGTGAGACAATTCAATTTTTCCCGCTTTACCGCAACGCTCAGCCCCGGTAAAGCTGCCCCCTTCATAGCCAAACAGTTCGCTGCCGACCAGTTCCCGAGGTAATGCCGCGCAGTTAACAGCCATGAACGGGCCATCCGGGCGGTAGATATTGTGAATGGAATGGGCAAAAAGTTCTTTGCCGGTGCCACTTTCCCCTATCAGCAGAATATTTTCCGGAGACGTAGCAAAACGTTTCGCTTGCGCTATGGATGTCTTGATCTCAGGGCTTTCCCCTTGAATATCATTAAAGGTATAGGTTGCCGAACGACCTGAACGGCCATTTATTTGAGAAGCCAGCTTCTCACAGTTGATAAACTTGAGAATAACGACATCCAGCTCCTTGGTATACTGATTCATAACCGGCCGGGCAGAGATCCGATAGGCTTTGGCCTTGTTATTGCCAACCTTGACGCACTCCTCAAGGGTAAAACTCTCCCCTTTTTGCGCGCGGCGCATAATCATTGACTCGGCGCCAAGGAATTCACGTATGTTACGATTACCAGCCTCCTCGGGACGAACCTTGAAAATACGGATAGCCTCATTGTTGATCTGCAAAATTTTGCCCCGTTTATCAACCGCAACCATCCCTTCATCGATAAAGGCAAACGAGGCCGTCAATGTTTTATGAACACTGACCATTTTGTCTCTGGCATTTTGCAGCTCACTATTAAGACGATCAATGTCACGACAGGCGCAATCATAATCGTTACCGGCCTTGATGCACTTAAGCTGAGTCTCAACGGAAACCGCTAAAGAGGAAATCAGGCCAAGCGTATGCATGTAAAGGTGGTTGATGTTGTCGTCATCAAGGGAATCAATCAGCGGTGGGCTCAAAATAACCAGCGCCGCACTGACCTCGCCGTTGGCATCGATAACCGGCGCAGCAGAAGCGATACGATTCTGCAGGGGAATGCAATAATTCTCAGGACCCAGCAATTGTACAGGACGTTTCAGGCGAATACAGAGCTCATGCGCGGAGGTTCCCTGATTTTCTTCGTCAGCAAGAATACCAATGCGTGATCCGGTTGCAGAAATTTCAGGATCTTCGGCCCATACCCCTTCATGGAGAAGAATGAGGCCGGAACGGTCAAAAAGATAAAACAGGTAGCCGCAATCGACCATCTGCGGTTTGAATGGCTGAATAAGTTTTGCAGTAATTTCAATTAGTTGGCGATGTTTGTCTCGAATTTTTGAGAGCTTGTCCTCGCTGGGGATGGTGGAAACCTTGTAAGGATTCACACCTAACCGTCTGGAACGCATCCATGAAGCAGCAACCTCCTGATCCATACAGGGATTTTTGCTGGGGTCTTCCATCCGGTTATTGAAGAAGTCTTCTTTACAGCGAAGAATTGCCTGCCATCGTTCTTTGGTCAGTTTTTCCCTGCTTGCTCTGGCAAAAAGAACCTGTGCTCCCAGAATATCTGAGATCTGCTCTTTTAAATCCATGCAGTCCTCCTTCTACTTATGAAGTACTTTGGATCTGTTTTTCGTTACACCCTACATATATAAATCATTGTCATACGGCTGCAAACTTTAAGCCTGAAAAACAATCCCCTCTCACATAACCGATTCTTCAATTCAAAACACGATGGAAAAGTTGAAATAGTTAAAAAATAAAACAATATTTCAGATGTGGCCATCGTATACAGAGGCACCATTATAACATAAGAAGCATTGTTTACCAGAAAAAGAAAGTAACGGGTAGGCTTTGCGAATTAAAATTTAAGAAAATCACAATAGAATAGACACTTAAAAGGAACCTACGTGTCCAAGGCTAGAATAAAGAAGGCATAATAGTCAACAAGATTTCAAACAAACACGATTTAGTCCTAATCAGGAAAGCGAAGAAATGGCATCAGGAACAGGTCGTTTCAAAATGACACTGTCCTCGCTGGCCATTCTCAAAATAACACACATGGCATTTCTCATCCTCATGTGTCTGCTTGATTAGTGATGCCTAGCAGTCTGCAGACTGACAGCCTTTCAGCACGCAATCCTGCATTGTTGGCAACTGCTACAAATCATCAGGCTGTTACAAAAAGCTTCAACAAATCATTTCTTCTGCCGCTCTATTTCAGAGTACCTAAAATCAGTAGGTTACATAAAGGAAGGTTCTGGTAAGCTGGTAATGTGAGAGAAAAACAGGAGGCTGGTTCTGCTCCGTGGCACCGTTTTTGCTCCTGATACGTCAGGACTCTGCTGAACCGGCAGTTCATTGTTAAGAAATAGACCGCAGATAAGCCCATGCTTATCATCTACGTGTTACGGGTTAATCAGTGAGGATAGCAAGCGGAAGTGGCAAATGTAACTTCTATTCCACTTAAATGATCGGGAGTCAGTCATGACCTATCAGGTCAGATTAGCTAATATAGATGATGTAAAACCACTGCAGATGATCCTTCAGTCCAGTGACATGGATCTGGTCAGTGATATTGAGGACCATGTCGTTATCACCGATGAGCAGGGGGTCTGTGGTGGTGGTCTGATTTTTCAGATGGACGAAAATTATTTTCACCTGCTGACCATAGCTGTTTGTCAGGAAGAACGCAGCCGGGGAATAGGCAGTGTGCTGCTACAGCAGATCCTGAAGCAGCCATGGACATGCTGTAAAGATGCGATTTTTAATCCCGGAGAACCGTATCGGGTCACAACCGTTGCGCGCGGTAAGAGTCGCCCGTTTTATGAAAAGAACGGGTTGACCCTGTGTGAATTCGGCGACCTGGTAGCGCCATTTATTGACCAGTGCGATACCTGTCCCGATGTCGCTGACTGCAATGGAGTCGCCATGACATTTTCAGGGCGGATCTCATGAACGGCAGCTTTAAAATCCTTGGTTCCGGTGCCGGACCCGGTGTTCCTTCGTTTTTCTGCGACTGCTGTGGATGCCGTGAGGCCAGAGAGAACCCGAACCTGGTGCGCACCCGCAGTGGCGCGCTGCTGACAACTGGTTCAAAAAATTTGCTTATCGATACGTCGCCCGACCTGAGAACCCAGCTGGTCCGGGAACGCATAGACACCATTGACGGTATTTTTATGACCCATTGGCACTTTGATCATTTTGGTGGCATTGGCGAACTGGAATATTACGTCAAATTAGTCAGAAAGCAGCCAGTCGCTTTGCATTTACCGCCTGGCGCTGTTCAGGAGTTTACGGCCGCATTTCCAGGACTCATGGATGTTTTTCAGGTTATTCCATGGCAATTCGGCACCCCGTGTTGCGTTGGAGACCTGACAGTGACGCCACTGCCTGCAATCCATAGTGTCGAAACCGCTGGATTTCTTATTGAATCGACCACCAGACGGCTCGCCTATTTTCCGGATACGGCAGATCTTGAAGGTAACGTAAAGCAGCAGCTTCAGGGGCTCGACTGGTTTATCTGTGACGCAACATTTACGGGAGAGAACTGGTTTCCCAACAGCCATATGTCGATTGCCCAGGCCATTGAACTCGGCCGAAAAATCTCCGCAAAATCAACTATTCTGACCCATCTGGCTGTACATTACAGCCAGGCGATGACAGTCACAGAGTTGCAGCAATTGATCAAACCATATTCCCAGGTTCAACTTGCCTATGACGGCATGAGTCTGGTGCTGTAGCATGGAAAGGGGATTACAATGAAAATGTCCTTAGGACCGGAAGCCTTGGCTATCCCTTCACCGGTCTGGGTTGTTGGTAGCTACGGTATAAATGAACAACCGAATATCATGGTTGTCGCCTGGGGGGCAATTTGTTGTACGACCCCTCCCTGTATATCTATTGCCTTGAAAAAAACCCGAGCAACCTATTCAAACATTATGGAACACGAAGCCTTTACCATCAGCATTCCGTCACGGGAATATCTGATTGAGACCGACTATGTCGGCATGGTTTCAGGAATTTCTCACGACAAATTTTCTACTGCCGGATTAACTCCGGTGCGTAGTAATGTTGTTAATGCTCCTTATGTTCAGGAATTTCCGCTTATAATGGAATGTTCCTTGCTTCATATGTTGGAAATTGGCTCACACACCCAGTTCATAGGACAGATAATGGATGTCAAGGCTGACGAGCATGTTCTGGGTGAAAACGGACTGCCGGTTGCCCAGAAAATAGATCCGCTTATCAGCAGTGCTTGTGAAAGAGCCTACTATGGCCTGGGCGATTACGTTGAACAGGCCTGTCTGCTCGGCAGCAACCTGCTTGAACCGCATGTAGAAGAAGAGATTGATTGAATTTGAGCATTGCGACAATTTATCACTGACCTGTCACCGCTGACAGATCGGTCAACTGCTGATAGTGAGGGACATCATGCAACTTATTGATTCTTTCGGACGCCAGATCAACTATCTTCGCCTGTCTATCACCGATCGCTGTAATCTGCGCTGTTTTTATTGCATGCCGGAAGGTGGTGTACACTCATGCATGCACGAGGATGTTCTCTCCTATGAAGATTTAAAGATCATTTCAGAGACGGCCGTCAATCTTGGTATTGAAAAAATCAGGATCACTGGCGGCGAACCTCTGGTTCGTCAGGGGCTTGTCCCTTTTCTGGCTCAACTGTCCGGGATTCCTGGCCTGCACCACCTGGCCATTTCAACCAATGGTCTACTGCTCCCTAAAATGGCGCGCGATCTGTATTTTTCCGGGGTTCAGCGTCTGAATGTCAGTCTCGACTCATTGAAACCTGAAAAATTTGAAAAGATAACCCGTGGTGGCAAACTGAAACATGTTTTGGATGGCCTTGAAGAAGCCGTCAAGGTCGGCTTTCCTGCTCCCAAGCTTAATATTGTCGCCATGCGCGGCATTAATGACGATGAAATTCTTGATTTCGTTGAGATGACCAGGTCTCACGGTAACTCCATTCGTTTTATCGAATATATGCCAACCCTGAAACAAAAGGGCTGGCAGGAAAATTGGATTTCAGGGCAGGAAATTCTTGATCTGATTTCCACCCGCTATCCTCTGGAAGAAGTCGACAAAGGGCCATATGCCGGCCCGTCTAAAGACTTCCGCATTCCGGGAGCCCGTGGAACCATCGGCATCATTACCGCTATTTCGGGGCACTTCTGTGCTCAGTGTAATCGCATCAGAATTACTTCACAGGGGAAAGCCAAAGGCTGTCTTTTTTCAAACCACGAAGTTGATCTCTTTCCGTGGCTCAAAAAAGGAGACCGGGCTTCAGTGGCTTACCTGCTGCAAGATCTGGTTATCAAAAAACCTGAACGTCATGGCATATCGACGGAAGGCTATGAACACAATAATTTCATCATGTCTCAAGTCGGTGGCTGATAATACCGACTGAAGGGCTAAGCGATAAATGTCCCAAACGCGCTTTATTCAAAGCAGGAAAGGAATGTAGAGCTGATGTTCAAGACCAAATTTGAAGACAATGAAGTCAATATTTTCATGAGTAAAGAGATCGTTGAGATGCTGACCAACAGTGGCGTCAACTATGTCGAAGTTTTCCGTCTCATTGAAAGTTTCTCCCAAAAACTGCTGGTTAAAGGTGAAGATGGTGAAATCAGAATGGAAAATGACGACACCCGGGCAACGATTGACCTCAATGTAAAATGGGATGTCGAAGCCAAAAAAGTGCAGATTGATGTTGTGTCCGTTAATCTCAACGGCATGGGGCCAAGAGACATGCCGAAAATGCCCAACGGTGCCAGAGTAGACCTCGGCCAGTCAGCCAGCGCTATGAACGATATGGCTAACGCCCCGACAGCAGCCAATTAACACGGATATCAATCAGGCTACGACGATGTCCGGTCAACTTAAGATAACCCACCGTCAGGCGCTCCTGCTGTTTACGCAGGAGTTCCGCAAGGAACGGAAAAATCTTGGTTTTGGTAAGCAGATGGACCATTCGGTCCATCTGGCTTTACAGCACCGGACCGTTAATCTGCTGAACCAGTTCGACCAGGCCGATATCGTTATTGTTCATGGCGGAACCGCACCACAGCTTGGTAAGGCGCATTATTTGCCGGAACGTGGTCACGATTTTAACAGCCGCTTCTTAAATGCTCTGCATGATACCTTTGCGTTGGGCTATGAACGGGTTGTTGCGGTCGGTGGCGACATCCCCAAGCTGCAATGCGAGGATATCAGAATTGCGCTGAGTGCCGATAAGCTTGTTATTGGCCCCACCCATGATGGTGGTTTCTATCTTGCCGCACTGACGCCACAGGACCTTCCCCTGTTCAATCGTTTGCCTTGGCGTCAGAGCAGTCTGCTCGATCAGCTGACCCAGCGACTGATACAGGCCCAGTGTGAGTATCAGTTCATTGTCCGCCGTAAAGATATTGACCATGCCGCAGATGCACGTCAGACCGCCACGCTGTTAATCAGCTTAGTCCGCCAGTGGCTCAAATATCTGCGTCTGGAGAAAAACTTTTCCCACTGTATTTTTCTTATTCTTACTGATCGCCTTCCCGCACCGCGCTATCACTCACTACCGCCGCCAGCATAACCCCTCCGATTCTGCATTAATCGACTCTTTTCGGAATACTAATAACCAGGCTCCCGACCTGGTCGATACCCGACTGCTGATGCTCTGGAGTCGGTGTCAGCGAAGTGAGTGGCAGTTGTACCGGTTTATCGGCAACCATAATCCAATCACTTAAAGATCGCCTGGCCGCCCTGAGTCGATTTATCGTTACGCAAAGATTGTCGCCTGACCGTATCCGTATCCCTCTGTGGCAGATATCCGTGTCTAGCGCTGAGATCCCTCTTTAAGCAAGGAAACATTATGAAATTTTATCTTACCTCAGTAGCAACAGCCGTTGCCCTGATCCTTCTGGTTTTGCTGCCAGGGAACGGCTTCGCAAAAGAATCACTGCGGTTAGCTTATCCTCAGAAAGTTTGTTACGAGCCTTTTATCATTGCCAAGGCCAAGGGCTATTTTGCTGCTGAAGGGCTAACGGTCGATATCAAGCGAGTCAACGGTGGTATCCTTGCGGCGGAAAGTCTGATGACCGGTGCTACTGATGTCGCTGCCATGGGGGATGCTCCCTTTCTGATCGCGGCCTCCCGCAGCAATAAAGTGCGCCTGGTCACCCGCTACGGCGGCGGCACAAAGATGCATCGTATGGTATCCAGCACTGCGCTGACCGACATTCATCAGCTTGAAGGAGCGCGAGTCGGTATCCAGATGGGATCAAGCACCTATGGAGCCATGCTGGCTTGGGCACAACAGAGTGGATTGGATACAAAGAAGATCAAGTTCGTCCCCTTGAGTCCTCTCGATATTCCGCAGGCTATGCTGACCGGACAGATCGATGCCATGGCGGGCAGCGAACCCTGGCCTACCAATACGGAGACAACATGTGGTGACAAAGTCCACAGGCTGACCGATTTCAGTGCCCTCGGGAATTCCTTTCCTATTGTTATTGCTGCAACAGACGAGGTTCTTAAAGAACGGCAGGCTGACATTGAGGCTCTTTTGCGTGCTGTAAACCGTGCCATAACCTTTATGGCCAACGAACAGGAAGAAACGGTGAAAATTCTCTCGGCAGCAATCGGGCTACCTGAACCACAGCAACGTCAGTGTACCTATCAGCTCGATTGGGGGATCGGCTTTACGCCACAGGATGAAAAAAGTTTGAACATGACGGCAGAGTTTCTGGAAGAACTGGGAAAAATTGACAGAGTCCCACACTTTTCGGCGTTTGCATCAGCCCCTTCAGTACAGTAAAGAAAGGCAGCACGGTTATGAGTATCACCAATTACCAACCACTTACCTTTGCCGACACTACGATTTTTGTCGACCCCTTGAAACCAGACTGGTTCGTTGCCAGCCCTCGTGCCAATGAGTTGATCTGTAGCTATCAGCAACATATCAGGAAGCCTCTGAAACCTGCTGAGCAATTTGCTTTTGAACGCCTGCTTGATCGCTTTCCGACCCGACCTTGTGCACCACTTGCAGGCCGTGCAGAGGTCAAGGAATTAACGGAACTCAAGGAATGCTGGTTCCATATTACCAACCGTTGCAACATGCGCTGCCGTCATTGCCTGTTTGCCTCGGGTGAAGGGGACACCTCGGAACTCCCCTTTGATAAGCTTCTCGCCGCTGTCGACCAGGCCCACGAACTTGGCTGCCGGATTTTCTACTTCACCGGTGGAGAACCCCTCATTTACCCACGCTTTACTGAAATCTGCGCCCATATCCTTGACGACCCGGCCTGCCATATCGTCATTCTCACCAACGGCCGAGCCCTGGCCACTATCAAAGACTGGCTGACCACGCAGGATTTGAGTCGTCTACATTTTCAGATCAGTATTGATGGCATGCAGCAAAACCATGAGGATCTGCGCGGCCCCGGAAGCTTTGGCGAGTTGGAGGCAACCCTGAAATCCCTCGCTAGTATGCAGATCGCCACCACCCTGTCCATGTCAATTAACAGCAATAATGTTCACGAAATGACCCAGGTGACGGAATTTGCAGCTGCTCACGGTGTTGCCACGCTGCATTTCATGTGGCTATTCCTTAAAGGAAAAGCCCAGGAACCGCTGTTTGCTTCACCTGATACCATTTTTACCGCAGCTTGCCAGGCCTATGAACGCGCAGAACAGCTGGGATTGAGCATCGATAATTTTGATATCATGAAAACCCAGGTCTTCAATTTCCCCGGCATCCGTATGGATCTGGGTAACTCCTGCTGGGAGAGCCTGACCGTAGGCCCCAACGGCAAGGTTTACCCTTCCCCGGCAACTGTCTATGAAGACAAGTTATGCTGCGGTCATATTGATGAGGGGCTGGAAAACACCTGGCGCAACAGCACTATGGCCAAGCAGATCCGTTCCTTATCTGTTGTTGATTGTCTGGCTCTGAACGATGATCCCCTGCGCTTTCTTATCGGTGGTGGTGATATTGACCACAGCTATATCTACTCCGGGAATTTCGTCGGTGAAGATCCCTACCTCCCCCTCTACCGCCAACTGGCACTCTACCTGATCAGCAGGGAAGCAAAAACCAGTGGTACAAGCGACACCATCGGTCTGCTTGCGCGCATGGGGGAACGGATTGAAGAGTGTGACGAAAGCGGCTCGGAAGTCTGTTTCACTCATTCCAACTGTGTCCTGTCGCTGGCTGATCGGGATGGTCGGACCTCGGTACGCTCCTTCTATTCTGAAGCGGCCGAAGAAGTTAATGAAGATATCGTCAATCCGGTTCATTATGACACCGAGCTGATCGATCATATCCCGGAAAGCGCCAGGGTCCGTAGCTACGGTTGTGGCAGCCCGGTTATGGACTGTGGCCTGGAAGCAGGAGAAACCCTGGTCGATCTCGGCTCCGGCACCGGTGTCGAATGCTTTATCGCCGGTCGCCAGGCCGGTCGCAACGGCCGGGCCTACGGCATCGACATGTCGGATACCATGCTGTCTAGAGCACGTAGCGCGGCTGCACAGGTTGCGGAAAATCTTGGTTATGCCAATGTCGAATTCAAAAAGGGCTTCCTTGAGGATATTCCATTAGCGGATGAGGAATGTGATGTTGTCATTTCCAACTGTGTGATCAACCTGTCCATCGATAAACGTCAGACCTTCCGGGAAATTTTCCGTATCCTGAAACCGGGCGGCCGAATATTTATCTCTGACATTATCAAAAATACTGACATTCCCCTGCACATTCAAATCAACGAGAAACTGCGTGGCGAATGTATCGGCGGGGCTATGCACGAACGGGATCTGTTCGGTATTCTCGATGATTTCGGTTTTCGCGATATTCGTGTCGTCAAACGCTTCCTGTATCGCGAAGTCAAAGGTTACCCCTTTTATTCACTGACCTACCAGGCCTTCAAGCCGGGCCCCAAAAAACAAACATCTATGATCTATCGCGGTCCCTTTGCCGCGGTCATCACCGATGACGGACACATTGTGCAACGGGGGCAGACCTGCAGTGTTTCGCTATCCGCTAAGCTTAAACTTGGGGATGATGTCATGGCTCTGGATGACAAAGGGCAAGTCACCAATCTCGAGCAGGAGATGAGCTGTTGCTGTCTGCCTGATATGGGTCTGACGGACAGTACTAAACCAGAAATCAAAGGCGCCCACAAATCAGGCTGTATGGTGTGTGGTAAGCCTCTCAAAATCCTGATCGAACCACGCGTTCTCAGTTGCCAGTACTGTGGCAAAGAAGAGCGGGTGGAAAGCTGCTGTGAAGATGATCACTATGTCTGCGATCACTGTCATATCCATGCCGCAGCTGACATGATCAAGCAGGTGTGCCTGTCCACCAAAGAGAAAGATGTCATCAATATCTTCAAGGAGTTGCGGGCCAATCCGGACTTTCCAACCCATGGTCCCCACCATCATCCGATGGTGCCGGGGATACTGCTGGCCGCTTATCGCAACAACGGGGGCAATATCAGTGATGAACAGATTATCACCGGCATTTCCCGCGGAGCCCTGATCCCCGGAGCCTCTTGTTCGTTCTTTGGTGTTGATGGCGCCGCCCAGGGTGTTGGTATCGCCTTTTCCGTCATCCTCGGAGCCACCCCTTTTGACGGTAACTTGCGGCAGACTGTACAGAAAACAGTCATCAGGGTTGCTGACCGCATAGCGGCCATGCCCTTTGCCCGTTGCTGCCAGCGTGAATGCTGGACCGCTTTGCGGGAAGCTGAAGTTATCTCACGAGAATTATTGGATATTCCCATTTTTGCACAGGCCGATCTCAGTTGTGAACAATACCGGGCAGCCGATCATTGTGCCGGTAAACTATGCCCACTTATGCCGGGGAAAAAGAACTGACATGAACCTTCTGGGGCTTCCTAGCAACAAATGGTCAACCCTTGACCAAGCGTGGCGCAACCTGCTGTTCAGCCTGGCCGCACTCCTCCTGGTACTACTGTTATGGGAAGCGCTGGCCCTGCTGATCACCTGGCTACGCGGGGTTATCTTCCCGACTCCATTTGCCACCCTGACTAAACTGTGGCGCATGTTGCTCGGTAAACCATTCCTTGATTATTCCATCTATACCCACACCTTTGACAGCCTGCAGCGCTGGATCGGGGGCTTTCTTATCGGTGGTGGGGCCGGCATTGGTTTTGGTCTCGTCTGTGGGCGCTGGGCAACGGTTGAACGTTTAATCATGCCAACGGTCCAGATTTTGCAGTTGATACCGGGACTGGCCTGGATTCCGGTAGCCATTCTCATTTTTGGAATCGGTGATGGCGCGACCCTGTTTATGATTGCCGTTACCGCCTTTGCGCCGGTGGCCATCAATGTCGCCGGTGGCGTGAAACGGGTCGATGAAATGTATATTCGGGCCGCTCGCATGCTCGGCCTTAATAACCGCATGCTGTTTACCAACGTTCTGGTTCCGGGGGCGCTCCCCCATATTTTGAGCGGACTGCGCATTGGCCTGGGAAACAGCTGGCGGGTGCTGGTTGCTGCTGAAATGATTGTCGGCAGCGGTACCGGACTTGGTTATGCCATTATCCAATCGCGCTGGACCCTTGATTACGCCGGGGCGTTTGTCTGCATTGCCATTATCTGTTGTATCGGCCTGATCGTCGAGCGACTGATTTTTATGCCATTGGAGAGACGGACAATTGAACTTTGGGGTTTAAAAAGAGAGATGTGACTATGTTGATCAAAGTTGCTAACGTTAGCAAAAGCTATCCTCAGCCACTTCTGGCCACGCCACCCAGCGCCATTGAAGATATTTCCTTCACTATCAGGGAAGGAGAGTTTGTTTGCATTCTTGGGCCTAGTGGCTGCGGCAAATCGACCCTGCTGAACCTGATTGCCGGTTTCATGACCCCTGATCTGGGAGTTATTGAGTTTGCAGGTCAAAAGGTGACCATTCCCGGCCCGGAAAGAGGGGTTGTGTTTCAGGATGCCACTTTGTTCCCGTGGCTGAACGTCAGGCGCAATATCGAACTGGGTCTAAAAGCGACCGGCGTTGACAAAGGGCATCGGCAGCAGATGATCGATGAGGCCCTGGCCCTGGTTGATCTACATTGTTCCCAGCAATCCTACCCCCACCAACTGTCAGGGGGGATGAAGCAACGTGTCGCCCTGGCCCGCGTTCTGGCTCTGCAACCTCAACTGTTGCTGATGGATGAACCGTTCAGCGCTCTGGATGCCGAAACCCGGGAACGTCTACAAGATCAGCTGCTGAATATCTGTGCCCAGAAGCGCCAGACCGTTTTATTTGTGACCCATAGTGTCGAAGAGGCCGCCTACCTGGCTGATCGGGTGCTGATCATGGGCCCGCCGCCAGCAAGCCTGTTCAGCGTAGTCGAAATTCAGCGCAGTCAGCCTCGCACCCGCAGTGCCAAGGAACTGACCATGACGATACTGCGCCTGCGCACCCTGCTCAAAGAACTGGCGCGTAATATCCCCGAAGCGTATCAACAGGCGGCTGTTTAGTCCCAAGATGCTCACGGCATTTTGGGATTTCGTAGGTGCAATTTAAGATCTCAAAATGCATATCGACTCAAACCGGCATGTATGTGTCAGCCATATGCCCCTACTCGAATTGTGAACGGAACTGAGCAAATTGCTCCTGCAACGATGCGAGCTGTTCTTTCAGTTCGACGACATCTTCCTCCAGCTGAGTGATCCGATCCTGACGACTGTTGCCAGCTCCAAATACTGGCTCAGATGTTTCCTCTGGTGTAAACACGCCACCTAGTAACTGACCGTAACGATGCTCTTTGCGCCCAGGCTGTCTGGGCAACTGAACCACCAGCGGCTCATCGCGTTCCTGCAGTCCTTCCAGAACTTTTTCTACGGCAGAAAGATCCTCGAAAGCGCTCAAACGCTCGCTTCGGGTCCTCAATTCACCAACGGTCTGGGGGCCTCGCAGCAGCAAAATCGCAAGGAGTGCCTGCTCTTCTTCCGTGACTTTCAGCGCTCCAGGCAAATTATGGCAGTAGCGCACAGCCCGAACACCTTCGGAAGATTTGTAACTGAGTTGTTCATGGCGTAATTCTTCGAGAGCTGCGCTGACCTCTTCCTCGTCCAGAGTCATGACCGGCTCACGGTTTGATTTTTGATTACAGGCGTTTACCAGGGCATTTAAGGTCAACGGGTAATATTCCGGTGTCGCCATCTCTTTTTCGATCAGACAACCTAGTACCCGTAACGCAGCAGGGGATAATTCACACACCATAGAACCTCCATGGAACAGGGCAACTCTTGCCCGGAAACATTAACTCGTCACTGTTAGAACTTTGAAATTAAGTATGAGCGATGAACATTTCATAGAGCGTCAGCAAAATCTCAAAAACAATCAGGATGGTGATGTACCATTCCACCCGGAGGCTGCGCTTATTCTGGAGAATTCCCAGCAAAGTTTCAGCGGTACGGGAAATAAGATCGAGTTTCCGTTCCAGTACGTTATGTCGTTCACTGAGTTCATATTCATCGGTCAGACGCGTATAAAGGCGCTCATGCTCGGGGTAATACCAGAGCAGATCAGGTTTTTCAATAATTTCAACCCGGCCGACCATGCGCCCCTGAATAAATAAGGCATCACCGATATGGCGCAACAGGTCTCGGCCTTTCGAGCCGGGGCGGCCAGATTGCTGCAGGGCTTCGGCAAGTGGCTCGATACTCTGAAAGGTTTTAGTGACACCTGTTTCATAACGTTCCAGGACGATACTTCTGGCCAGCACCTCGGCAACAAGCTGCAGGCGTTCAACACAGAAGTCATGCAGTAAAATGATCCCCTCCTCGATTTTCTCGTCCCCCTGAAAAATCGTCGAAAGAACCACTTCTTCGGCAGTGAACTGATCAAACACATCGGCCGCATAAACTTTAAGGCTATCGAGCAGAGCGGTTTCTTCGATGGCTGTCAACCCGAAGGTCACCACCACCCCGTAGCGAAACAGCGCCGCGCAGCCGCTGCTTCCGGCGGTCAGCAGTAAAGGTTTTTTGGCCAGATACTGGGCCTTTTCAAAATCTTTCAGCAGCAGACGTTCAGCAATAAACAGAGCGCGTACCTGAATCTGCGTCTGGCCTGAAAACAACATGGCATCCATAGAAAAATCACCATTTAAAGGAAAGTAAAGAGGAATGTTGAACACAGCCAACCTGAGGCTTTGCTTATCGTAAAATCGGCTCTGCTAATTTTTCAGTATACACGACTGGCAAAATATTTAATCGAAATAACCTGCTCACTCTTGCCAACACCGGGAATTCTGATTACAGTATTAGCTATTGATTACCGTTTCGGTAATATATAAAGCAAACACTTTTCACAGGAGTTGTCGTATGAGTGAACTTTACAAATGCGGAACGTGTGGTGTTGTCTCTGAGGATAAGGGGCAGATCTGTGACGTTGAGGCCGTTATGCACAAAGATGAATATTGCAGCCAGAATGAAAGCTTTGACCAGATGTGCGATGATATACAGGATCAGGCTGATTATGTGTGCTCGTCCTGTGGACGGCCTTCGGACCAGGCATCGCTGCTCTGTTCGCCACGATTGTCATAATTGGACTAAACCCTTCTAAACTCTACCGAAATAAGCTTTCATCCGGTCCCCGTCTGGGGGCCGGATGTTTTTCAACAGAAGCTTAAAAAGCTCCTTTGCACTCCCTGGCCACTGGGGGTATGATTCCCGCTGTACCCCCTGACTTTTCCACCTTACTTACGGGAGCTCCATGGCCATTATCAGCAACGCCTTGATACCAATATTTCTCTTGATCATAAGTGGGTTTTGCGCCAGAAGAAGCGGTTTTTTGCAAGATGAATTCTGGCAGGCGGCCGAAAAACTGACCTACTTTTTACTCATGCCTGCCCTCCTGATTCACAGTCTTGCCAATAAGGATATCAGTCGTCTGCCCTGGCAACAGATGCTGTTGACTGTCGATGGAACTGTTATCATCAGCGCTGGGCTGCTCAGTTTGTGGTGGCTGTTGCGTCGCCAGCGTGGTGGCCCTCTTTTCACCTCGGTATTTCAGGGCGGTGTCAGGTTCAATACCTACATCGCCCTGGCTGTGGCCGAAGCATTATACGGCAGCAAAGGACTGTTACTTGCGGCCATGGCAGCCGGGTTTATGATTCCGCTGATCAACCTGTTGTGCATTTCCGCTTTTTCTCTGACCGTTGTCAAAACCCGCATCAGCTTTGCCAGCTTTACGCGCAGTCTGATAACCAACCCCCTGATTCTGGGTTGCTTGATTGGCGGAACTCTTAATCTTAGCGGTATCGGGCTGTTCAGCGCTCTTGATGGTACCCTGTCGTTGGCAGGAAAAGCCGCACTGCCTATCGGATTGATGGCCGTTGGAGCGGCCTACCGGGTTGGTAATTTCAGTCACCAGGTGGCTCCCCTGCTGGTGAGCAGTATGGTCCAGTTTGTGGTTAAACCGTTGACTGCCTTCAGCCTGGCCAGTGCCTTTGATCTGCATGGCATGCCGGCCAGTATCGCCGTACTGATGTTTATTGTTCCAACGGCTCCCTCTGCATTTATCCTGTCTCGCCAGCTAGGCGGCGATCACTCCACCATGGCGACAATCATCACCCTGCAAAGTGGGATATCCTTTTTTACAATACCTGTGACACTGGCTCTGCTTCATTGACAGGGCCTTAATAAACGTGGTTCCGGAGCATAGCAGATGAGTAAAGAGATCAAAGCGCTTACCAGTTTCGCCGAATCGTTTGAAAAACTCGATATAAGAGTTGGGATTATTACCTCAGCGGAACTTGAAACCCGTACCCCCAAGCCAACCTATAAGATGACGGTGGATTTTGGAAAGTTTGGCCTTCGCACCAGCTATGGCCGCTTCACCAGGCACCCCCTGGACGAGGTTGTCGGTAGACGGGTGCTCGGTGTTCTGAATTTTGAGCCACGCCAGATGGGGCCGGTGCTTTCGGACGTGCTGATCCTCGGTGTGCAATACCCCAAGGCAGACAGTGGGGAAGCCACTTTTGTGTCCCCTGCCGTTGAAGCCAAGCTGGGCAGCAAATTATTTTAGAATGCGTCTGAATCTATTGGCTTTGCACGAAATATAGATTTTAAGGGGGTTCCGATCTCAGATTTCCCTGGCTGATTATCCCACCGGACAGCATAATACTTCCAAGGGTTACTTATCGAAAAAACAATTCGAGCCCCAGGGCCTGACGCTCAGCCAGCTGCGGAATGCGGTTACGCTGCCAGTGTTTCAGTAACGGATACATCCAGCCAGTCATGGGGACCAATATCAAACGGTCAAACCAGCGATAGCGGGCCTGCTGGCGTAGCAGTAAACTCAACAGGATTCCGCCGGTTATCCAGCGGATATGGAATGGCGTAAAATCACACTCGACCAGAAATCCATCGGGGTGTTTTTGGCGATATTTGGCCAGCCGCGTTGCAATTTTCTTTTCCCGCTTGTTCCCGCCCTTTCCCAGGTAGAAACGTCGCAGGGTATACAGCATACGCAAGGTATCTGCCCCCAGCTTTAATCCTTGCTGTTCAATACCCACCGTGTCTATCAACTGCCGCAAACGCCTGATCTGTTGACGTTGCTGACGATCCCGCTCAATCACCATTTCTGGATCATCCATATAGGTACGAACGACCAGGCGCAGGGCGCGATTGACAATGATCGTATCCCAGAAAATCCATAACAGGGGTGGTACCCGCAGGCGTCTGAACCAGAGTGATCTTGCCGCAAACGGTTTGAAATACCAGAGGTCGTCAATCAGCTGATCAAACAGGATAACCAGTTCGCTTATCTGATCCGTCTTCACCTCTGGCCAGTATTGCTGACAGAACTCATGAAGAATCTGGTGCGCAGAAACCTCAGAGCTGAACAACCGGTAGGCCGCAACGGTATTTAGTTCGTTCCATGGCGAAGAGCCATCCAGAAAAGTTAACCGGTCAAAATGGGACCAGCCTCCGGTCTGACACCAGACGCAAATCCCCCTAAGAGTCGGGCATTGGCTGAGCTGGTCCCGGAATTTCTCATACTGACGCCCTACATAAGCCGGAAATGCTCCGAACCCTTCATACTCGCGACGCGCCTGAAGTTCAATAATCTGATCATGGGACGACGTGATGAATCTGTCACTGAGCGGCAGGTAACGGAAGAAATCCGCACCACCAAACTTACGCGAAACAATAAAGGCGGGTGAATCAATTCCGGCAAATGCCGCATGCTCAGTTTTGTCATTCCAGATGAGATCTCCAATTCGGTAGGCTCCAAGCCCCCAGGTCCGGAAAATCAACGATTTCTGGTGATGTTCACAGCTGCGCAGAATCTCTTTCAACCATTGATTGCACTGTTTTGGGGTACGGATCTGCAGTTCACTGATAAACAGTGATTCCACATCATGACCGTCAGCTTCGCCAAAGCGGATGACAATCCCGTCCACTTCGGGAAACAGATCATACAAACGCTCAACAGCCTCAACAAATAGAGCTCGCAGCTGTTGATCCCTTTTTCCACCCTTCACATAGGCCTCAATATAATCATTAATGAACATCAGGTCGGTGGTCACAAGAATTTTGAGTCCATAGTTTTTGGCGATGGCAAAAACCTGCCGGAACAGCTGCTGATAAGAATGAACGGTGCGACTGAGCAGGTAGGGATAAAAGTCGAACAGAGTCAGATGCGCCAGATCATCAAACGTGATGGCGTTATAGCCAACCGCCGATACCGCCTGACAATAAAGTTCAAGCTGCACGCAGACCTGCTGTGAAATTTCTGCCGGAATGGTTCCCCGCACCTGTAGGCGCGACAGGGGAGCTTTCGACCAATTCTGCCTGGTTCCGTCGACAAAAGGGGCAAAAAAGGGCGCTACTCCGTCAATAATATAAAGATCGCGCTCCGTCTTGCTCCGGTTGTTAAGATTCAATTGTTTCTGCAACAAAGACCTCTTTACATGCTTCAAAAGCAAAGGAAATGGTTTTCTTTAACGAAGAATGCGGTTACCTTTATGAAAAAGGTGTTAGGATTGTATGTGTTAATTTTGAGTTTTATGCGCGGCATTCGATTTAGAAAATGAGTGCTAGATTGAACACGGCTTCAGGTCGTCGTGACAAATGAATAAGAAAAAGTGACGGAGATAACATGAGTACCGAGGTCAAGCTCTGGCTAAAAAGTGAAAACAGTACTTTCGATGCTAAACGGATAAAATTGTTGGAAAAAATTGACGAAACCGGGTCGATGTCAAAAGCTGCCAGAGAGGTCGGTATCAGTTATAAAGCCGCTTGGGACGCCATTGATAAAATGAATAATCTTGCGGATGAGCCTCTGGTCATGAAGGTGACCGGTGGTCGCAAAGGGGGTGGGTCGACCCTGACTCCGTATGCCCGTGAGCTTATCATCTCCTTTTATGACATGGTCGAAGCCCAGGACCGTACCCTGGAAATGATTGGAAACCAAAACCGGACCGGCATGAGCTTTTTCCTGGCGAGTACCAAGAATCTGTTCAGCTGCCATATCCAGACGATGGTTACAGGCGATGTAAATGCAACGATCGGCTTGAAATTACGTGGAGAAGATATGCTTGCCGCTGTCATTACCAGAGATAGCGTCAAACGGCTTGAACTCGAACAGGGAGACCGGGTTTACGCCCTGGTCAATGAAAGTGCGATTTCCCTTTTGAAGGGTGATGGGCGCAACCTGGCAGTCAGTGCTCGCAACCGGCTGCTGGGAAAAGTCAGTCGCATCACCTCATCCGGCGTTTCTGCCGAAGTAGAGATTCGCCTGCCAGGCGGTCAGGCTATCTATGTTGTCATGACCGCAGCCAGCATTGATTCCATGGAGTTGAAAGAGGAGGATGTTGTAACGGCACTGTTTAAAGCACAGAGCGTCATGCTGCTGAAGTAATAATCCACGTTTTGATACCATAGGCATGAAAAAGCCCCAATGCGATAACACAGGGGCTTTTTCAACGGGACTCTACAATAATCAGAATCCTGTCTCACCTTGAAACTCAGATTCTTCCGGAGTTTTGACGCTAACTTCGTAACCCTCATCGACAGGCTCATCATCAACTACGACCGCAGAACGGGCGGGTTTTGATTTCTGGTATGAGCTCAACAGACCATAGACGACATTATTATCCGGATCATCCTCGCGGTGGCGTCTGATCAGGCTCTTATCCTGGCCGAAATAATACCTGACCCCGGTCATCACATGCTCATAATCACTTTCGCCGATGGCCAGGTCAGCATATACTGCCAGCCCCTTGATGATCTGATATTCGGCACCGATATGCAGGCGCCCCTGTTGTTTATCAGCCAGACTACCGCCGGTAGAGAACATCAGGTTATCCAGGGGGTAATAACGAAGGTCGATATTCATGTGGGCGTTATCATCGGCATCACCGAACTGCTGGCCGACAATCCCGATCAGGGTCAGTTGGTTCAAATACAATTCTGCTTCGAATCCGAGGCGATGGACATCAAAACCATCCAGATCGGCCGTTAAGCCAGTGACACCCAACAGGTAACGCTCCGGGTCTCTGGTAAAAAAATGAAACCCAAGCCCGTGCAGATCTTCATCAATACTACCAAGAGCACCATCAATCTGCAGTCCAAAGGTTTTCCCCAAGGGAACAGTCACACTACCGCCAACAACTTTGGCCGTTTCGCCATCAGCATTCCCCAACAGCCCCTCAACCTTGGCATTGGCACCAGAAACAGCCACTCCCTGTGCCGACGCCAAGCCACAGAGCGCCAGAACCAGCACTCCCGCCAATAACAATTTCTTCATTTTTTTTCCTTTTTAAAGGTCGGTAAGTTAAACCAGGAGAGAATAACATCAGATAAGGCTACGCCAAGAACGGGTCCTCATGATATTCCCCCTTATATCTCATTTTCTAATGAGAAAAGTAGCGAGATACTACACGACTGCCATCTTTGGCGCAATAGAGAATTCTATTTATCCTTAATATGTTACACCTATGTATGTGAAAAACTATGTCGTTCGCCAAACCCCTTATCTCACCCTAGGAAACTGCTCAGCGGCAGAATATTTCACCATAAAAGGTATACGAACTTTTCTGGGTTGACATCGATATTTCTAACGTTATACCTTTTAGAATATCGAATTTTATAACGCACCTATCAATTGGAGTCTCCTATGTCTACAAAAATCACATCCTTGCTGTTGCTGCTGAGCTTTAGCCTCGGCCTGACCTCGGCCGCCTTTGCCGAAGAAAAGGTCTATATCTTTGCCGCAGCATCAACCACTAACGTTGTCAAAGAACTGGTCAGCACCTACCAGGAGGGCTCAGCAACTCAGGCAAAATACCTGACCTCTTTCGCTTCAAGTTCTACTCTGGCTCGTCAGATTGAAGCCGGAGCCGATGCCAATATCTTTATTTCAGCCAATGTCAAATGGTACAAATGGCTGGCCGAAAGGAATCTGGTTGCGGAAGGCACAGACAGCATCATGGCGGCGAATGCTCTGGTCCTGATCGCAGCACCGCAGAACCAAAAGGAAATTACCGATATCAATCAGCTTCCCGGTGCTCTAGGCAGTGGTTTTCTGGCCATCGGTGACCATAGCCACGTTCCTGCCGGGATGTATGCCAAAGAGGCACTTGACCATTATGGACTCTGGGACAAGCTGATGAAAAGTACCGCTCAGTATCCTAATGTCAGAGTTGCGTTGAACGCTGTCGATACCAACCAGGCTGATTTCGGGATTGTCTATAAGACCGATGCCATGCAATCTCAATCAGCACGCATCGCCTATACCTTTGCCGCTGATTCTCATACTCCAATTAAATACCCGATTTGTGCTATAAAGGGGAAAACGTCTGCAGAGACCGAAAAGTTTCTGCTGTTCATGAAATCTGAACCGGCCAAGAAGATACTTGAAAAATACGGATTTGTAGCTCAATGACCTTATCACCAGAAGAAGTGGATGCTATCTGGCTCAGCCTCAGGGTTGCCCTGTGGGCTGTCGCCATGGGCATTGTTCCGGCTATCCTTTGTGCCCTGTTGCTTGCCCGTTGTCAGTTCAGAGGTAAAACCCTGCTGGATGCGGTCATCCATCTCCCTCTGGTGGTTCCTCCGGTTGTCACCGGTTATCTGCTCATCATCTTTCTTGGCCGCAATACGCCTGTCGGCCATTTGCTAGAACAGATCGGCCTGCGCTTAGCCTTTAACTGGAAGGGAGCGGTCCTTGCCTCGCTGGTCATGAGTTTCCCGCTGATGGTCAGAGCCATCCGCTTGTCGATAGAAGCCGTCGATAAAGGTCTGGAAGCCGCGGCCCGCACTCTTGGTGCGGGCCGTTTGAAGATATTTCTCACCGTAACGCTCCCCTTGTCCGTGCCCGGCATCATTACCGGCAGTGTTCTTGCCTTTGCCCGCAGTCTGGGCGAATTTGGTGCCACCATAACTTTCGTCTCGAACATTCCCGGCGAAACCCAGACCCTGCCCCTGGCCCTTTATACCTTTACCCAGACTCCCGACGGTGAAGGGATGGCAGCACGCCTGTGCGTTATTGCGATTATCATCTCAGTGACGGCACTGGCCTGTTCTGAAGTCATTGCCCGGCGGGCGGCCAGGAGGATCAGTGGATGATTGAGGTCAGACTGAAAAAGAATTTCGGCACCTTTGACATTGATGTCGACTTCACCTCTGAAACCAACGGCATTACAGTGCTGGCTGGGCCTTCCGGGTCGGGAAAAACCACCATTATCAGTATGATCGCCGGATTGACCAAACCGGATTCCGGCCGCATCTTTATCAATGGCCGGATGCTGTTTGATTCAACCCAGAAAATTGACTGTCCGATCCAGAAGCGGCGCTGCGGCTATATTTTTCAGGACGGGCGCCTGTTTCCTCATATGAGCGTGACCAAAAACCTGCTTTATGGCAGCCACAGTGATGCGTCCCGCCTGGAAGAAATTGCCGAACTGCTCGGTATCGACCACTTGCTGTCGCGGATGCCGGGCAAGCTTTCTGGCGGTGAAAAACAACGCGTCGCCATCGGCAGGGCCCTGTTGATGCGCCCGGAAATTCTGCTGATGGATGAACCGTTGGCGTCCCTTGACCCGCAACGCAAGGACGAATTGCTCCCTTATATCGCCCGCCTTCCGCAACAGTTCAATATTCCGATATTCTATGTCACCCACTCGCGGCGGGAAATTCTGCGCTTAAGTGATGAACTGATCCGCATTGAAAAAGGGCGGATCAAAAGTTTCGGCAAACCGACCGGCGAGTATCAGGGGCTGGGCACCACCGATACCGAAGGCGAATACCTGTCGGTCTTTGAATGCGATATTACGGATTACAATGATAATTTTGGTGTTGTCAAAGCAGCTTTCCCGGGCGGGCACGTCTTTATTCTGGCTGACAAACGTCCCCAGGAAACCAGGGTGCGTGCCGCAATACGTGCCTCGGACGTGACTATCTCCCTGGAACAACCAAGCCAGATCAGTACCCGCAACATATTCCACGGCACGATTGTCAAACTTGAAGAGTCGGCGGCGCAAAGTGTGCTGATCCATACGGATGTCGGCATACCGATTGCAGCTCGTATTTCCAAAGCCTCTGCGCATCGCCTGAGTCTTGAACCCGGAAAGCATATTTTCCTGCTGGTTAAGGCCGTTTCCATGAATTTTTAGGTATCAGACCGAGACCAAACTGGCTAAAAAACAGGCACAATCTGCCCAAAATAGACACAATAAATCTTGCCGGCGCCAAGCAGCGACCTGGAGTCTGAAGATTCAAGCCCGAAATCGCGAAACGCAGTGAAGCGTCCCGCCGCCTTTCCAAGCATCAACAGGAGATACCTTATGAAACCGTCCCTCGGTTTAGATCTCAAGATCGCCGAAATCCTCAAGCACTATCCAGAAACGCAACGGGTTTTCGAAGCGCACGGCCTTGCCGCGCTGGTCAGTGACGACGGCCAACGTCTGCTCGCCCCATTTTTAACCCTGTCCACCGCCCTGCGCAGTCGCAATATGGACGCCGCCAGTTTTCTGCGTCTTCTTCAGGAAGCCATAGACCTGGAAGAAACCCTTGAAGCTCCCGGTCTAGAAGGCTATGACCGCCAGGGGGACCTGACCCTGCTGGCGCTCATGCCCTGTGGCTTAAAGGTTCCGTTCGGCCGGGCAATCACCAGTTTTCTGGAAAAAATTAAGGTGGAACAAAACCTTCATGTCACCTATGCCGTCGAAGGGAATGTCAATCAGGAGCTGTCCTATTACCCCTATGTCAAAACCCTGCAAAAGATAGAGGAACTGCCCGACATCATCATTTCAGCCGATTTCAACGCGTTTTACGGGCATGATTTCTACAACAAATTTGTTGCCACTGGTGAACTGTGTGGTTACGGCGTGCCGGATGCTGGCCCTGCCTTTGCCAAGGCTGGCATCCTCGATCCGAAAAATGACTATTCAGTGTTGGGCATCAACCCTCTGGTTATGGTTGCCAACCTGGATGAAATCGGTTCCCGGCCACTGCCCATCAGCTGGAAAGACATTCTCGATCCCATGTGGGAACGCAGCCTGATACTGCGCGGTAGTGAGCAATTTTTCTGCCACGCTGTTTTGCTTCCCATCTATCAGGACTATGGTGAAAAAGGTCTGGAACAGCTGGCGGGCAATGTCCTGCGTGGTCTGCACCCGGCCCAGATGGTTAAACAGATTGACAGCGGCGCTCCTGGTGCCATCTATGTTATGCCGGAGTTTTTCGCCCACCGGGCCAAAAATCAAGAACGGATCAAAATCATCTGGCCGGAGGACGGTGCGCTGGCCAGTCCGGTCACCCTGCAGGTCAAAAGATCCCGCATCGAAGAGCTGAAACCGATCCTCGACTACCTGAGTGGCCCACAACTAGCCCAAGCGTTGATCGGAGCACGCTTCCCGGTCCCGCATCAAAGTGTTGAAGGGGACGTGCAGGGCAAGCCATTGCGTTGGCTTGGTTGGGATTTTCTGCGCCAGCAGGATCTGTTGACTGTTAACGCAGCTATTGATGAAGTGTTTCTGCCCCTGGTCAAGGAACCATTGAAGCAGGCTGCCGGACAATGAAACTGATTACCGTTGCCGGACCACCTTCGTGCGGCAAAACATCGATTATCCTGCGCACTGTTGAACCCCTGGTCGCTTCCGGTATGAAAGTCGGCGTTATCAAGTTTGACTGCCTGACCAGCGACGACCATTTGCGCTACAGCAAGGCCGGAATTACGGTCAAAACCGGTCTTGCCGGAGGCCTGTGTCCCGACCACTTCTTTATTTCCAATATTGAGCAGGGGGTGCAATGGGGATTAAGTCAAAACTTTGATCTGCTTATTAGTGAAAGTGCCGGGCTTTGTAATCGGTGCTCTCCGCATATCAAGGATGTGTTGGCACTGTGTGTGATTGATCACTTAAGCGGGGTTCATACGCCGCGTAAAATCGGTCCGATGCTGAAAAATTCCGATGTCGTGGTTCTGACCAAGGGGGATATCGTCTCTCAGGCCGAGCGCGAAGTGTTCGCCTTCCGCGTCCGCCAGGTCAACCCCCATGCCGCGGTGCTGCCGGTCAACGGCCTGACCGGGCAGGGGAACCTGCTACTGCAACGCCACCTGCTGCAGGCCAATGATACGTCAAGCCTTATTGACATGCGTTTGCGCTTTACCATGCCGGCAGCACTGTGTTCCTACTGCCTGGGTGAAACGCGCATTGGTCCCGATTGTCAGATCGGCAACATCAAGACCATGGATTTCTCATGAACCATTCCGAATTACTCAATCACCCCATTGCCCAGCTGCTGCAGGAGCGTCCTTACCTTGATGATTTTCTGACCGCTCTGGCCATTGCCGTGACCGATTCCGCCCTCCCTTTGGGAGCTCTATTGAAAATGCAATCCGCTGAGCATCTCAGTGATTACGGTCTTGACCAGGAAACCCTGGTCCAGCAATGTCTCGATTTTTTGATTCAGATGGAGAAATTGCAGAAACAGGAGCAGACCGCCATTCGCTCCATCACCATCAAAGCCGGTTTTGACAAAAGCGGCCAGCCCGAACCACAGGACCTGATCCTGCGTGCCGGAGAAGTTGTTTGTGTCGTCGGCCCGACCGGATCAGGCAAAAGCCGTCTGCTCGCCGATATCGAATGCCTGGCCCAGAAAGACACCCCCTCCGGGCGGCAAGTTCTCATTGATGATGCCATTCCCGACGAACAGTTGCGCCTGTCAGGCGAGCGGCAACTGATTGCCCAGTTGTCTCAGAACATGAACTTTGTTATGGATCTCAGCGTTCGTGAATTCATCACCATGCACGCCGAAAGCCGCCTGGTCAACGACATTGCTGAGCGGGTCGAACAGATCTTTACCACCGCCGTTGACCTGGCAGGAGAACCCTTTACCCTGGAAACACCGGTCACGGCTTTGTCCGGTGGCCAGTCACGCGCCCTGATGATCGCCGATGTCGCCTGCCTGAGCGCCTCCCCCATTGTGCTCATCGACGAAATCGAAAATGCCGGAGTTGATCGATTACGTGCCCTTGACCTCCTGGTCAAAAAGGAAAAGATGGTCCTCATGGCCACCCACGACCCGTTACTGGCCCTATCCGGCGATCGGCGTCTGGTTATCCGTAACGGCGGTATTGTCGCCATTATCGAAACCAGCGCGGACGAACGTGCCGGACTGTCCCAACTGGCTCTGCTTGATGAAAAGCTGGCACGGCTGCGTAATCAGGTTCGACGGGGAGAACGCATCGTTTTTGACCTGCAGCAGTTTGGTTGTTGAGGAGCAACACGTACGGCGATAAAATTTTGACATCCGACCAAACGATATATTAGTATCTCCCTTCTTTTAAGCGATTTTCGGCGACTTTTAGTGACGATCTCTAGACTTTTCAAGGGGGGACAGGGTGGGCGACGTCAAATTGTCAAAGCTGACTTACGATCATGTTCGCGAATCGGATAGAGATCAATCTCAAAGCTCTTTCTTTGTCCTGAAACGCACGGCCACAAATCATGCAACGACCTATATCAGCAAGGGGGTTAAAGCCGTCTTGGGTTATAACCAGCATGATTTTTTCACCAATCCTGCGCTCTGGTTAAATATTCTTCACCCTGAGGACAAGCCTGTTGTTATGGCCAGCCTGTTCCGATTTAAAGGCGAAGGTCGTCTGGTCCTTACCTATCGGATTATGGACAATTACGGGAAATATCGTTGGCTCCGCGATGATGTGAGGATTGTCCAGGTCGCTGGAATCAGCGAGATTATCGGTTGTTGTACCGATGTCACCGATCTCAAAATTCAGGAAAAAAAGTTCCGGCGTGTCCGTGCCCACTACAGCTATGCACAAAAAATTGCCCGCCTGGGGAGCTGGCATTTTGATATTCATACCCGGCGCCTGCAATGCTCCGATGAAGTTTTCAATATCTGCCATATGGATATTGGCCAAACACCTTCTTTTATCCAGTTTTACAAGCAGATCCATCCAGAAGATCGCAGCAAAGTCAAAAGCACTTTTAAGGAAATATACAAACATAAAACCGATCAGGAAGTTGAATATCGTATCAGAATAAAAGATGGCTCGACCCGTTATCTGCTTCTGCGGACTGGTGTTGAGAAAAATTTTCTAGATATCATTACCGAAATTACCGGTATCGTACTCGATATTACCGACAGGAAAATCTCAGAACTGCAGCTGCTCGAACAAAAATCTGAATTATCCTATATGGCTTATCACGACGCTTTGACCGGTTTGCCCAACAGAATTCTGTTCGAAGAAATTCTGTGCCGGGAGATCAATAAAGCGGCGGAGAAACAACAGCAACTCGGTGTTATGATGGTTGATATTGATAAGTTTAAGAAAATCAATGACACCTATGGACATCACGTTGGTGATGCATTGATTCAGGAATTTGCCACCCGCCTGAGCAGCTCGTTGCGTCGCCATGATACGGTATCACGCCTGGCCGGCGATGAATTTGCCATCGTTATCCCCGGTCCGACCAATCTGGAGGAGTTGTCACTGATTGCGAAGCAAATTCTCGCTTCGTTCAAAGAGCCCTTTTCTGCAGCATATCAGCAATATCTGACTCCCAGCATTGGTATCAGTATATATCCGAATGATGCCACTGATGCGGACGGCCTGTTGCGTCAGGCTGACGTTGCCATGTATGCCGCGAAAAAGGAACGTAACAGCTATAAATATTACCTTCCGGAGATGAATGCCACGGCGGAGGATCTGGTATCGTTGGAGAATGATCTGCGTCAGGCTATCAACAAGGATGAGTTGCTGCTTCACTATCAACCGCAGATTGACATGGAAACAGGTCAACTGATTGGTCTCGAAGCGATCCTGCGCTGGCAGCATCCGACACGGGGTTTGCTTAAAGCAGAGGATTTTGTCGCATTGGCTGAAGAATCGGGTTTGATCGCTTCCATCGGCTTCTGGGGGCTGCGCCGGGCCTGTTATCAGTTAAGCGAGTTGAGGCTGAAAAGTGGCGCGAAATTTCGCATGTGCGTCAATATTTCGATACAGCAATTCATGCAACTCGACTTTATCCACCAGGTGGAAAATCTGCTCGAGGAAACCGGCGTTGATGCCCGATTTATTGAACTTGAAATCACCGAAAACATCGCCATGCAAAACTTGGAGGAGACAATCCATCAGCTCTCGTGCCTGCGAAAGCTGGGGTTCCGAATTGCCATTGATGATTTCGGAACCGGATATTCTTCGTTGAACTGTCTCAAACACCTGCCGATTAATACGCTGAAAATTGCTAAAGAGTTCGTTTCCGATATCCTGACCGATCAATACGATTTTGTTATCACTGAAACCATACTCTCTTTGGCAAGAACTCTGAATATGGATGTCATTGCAGAAGGCGTTGAAAAGGAAGAGCAGAAATTGCTGCTGAGTCGCCTTGGCTGCAGATTGGGACAAGGCTACTTTTTCAACCCGCCGATGCTGTATGAAGAGGTTATTGCTTGTTATAAGGACAGTGGACACATCCCCTGGCATATTTAACGATTTCGCTTTCACTGCCAAGCTGTCAAAGACTATGTCTGACGCCTGCCCCTAAAAAGGGAGCTTTCCCCGCAGATATTTTCCGCCACTCACGGTCCAGTCAGCAAGGGTGTGCGCGGCACTGCCGGTAATAAAACCAATCAATACCACGCCAATAGCTGCCGGTTGCTGATAGGTAAGGTGGACAAATTGCTGCCATAAAACAGCGACCAGGTCAGGGCAGGGGATGCCGCACTGCCGGGTCCCCCAACTTATCACCTGAAGAATACTCAAAAGCAGAGCCGTAAAGTAGAGCAGCCGCAGCAACGGTGGTATAACCAGGCCGTGGCTGAGCCAGCGACTGCGATGGGGGACAAGCCACATATAGGGGCGCCAGATCCAGAACAGCGGCCCCCAGCGATTATCAATGGCAGAATCGATATCAAGATCAGGCGAGAACATCAGGCCGGAGAGCAAATGAGCTCCTGCCAGCAGGGCACAATTGATCCACATCTGCTGGGTCTCAAGCCCCTGGCTATGAAAGTAAAAGTACGTGGGGGGTGCCAGCGCAATGGCACTGGCTACCGTTAAAATATCGTGAGTTTTCGCATTCGGCATATTTCACCATCGTTCTGTCAGAAGAACAAACAGTCGCAACCGACTTTATCCTTCCGTGGTTCCCAAAATCACTATTATTAATGCTGAGATTCCTCTCCAGGTTGCCAAAGATAGTTCCAGACCTCGGTCAATGGCTGATTATGCACTTTAAGTATCAGGCGCATATCAACCGGAATCTGATTGTCCGGCTCCAGTTTAAAAGCGACCCGCCAGGTCTTTCCATCCTCCAGTTTAACCGCATGGATATCCTTCGCCCTGCCATTTGTGGCACTGAAGTCTGCTTCTACGGGCAGGCTGGCAGGAAGTTGCGTCAACGGGCCTCCGGAAAAGTCAACAATGAATTGGCGGGTACTGCGCGGTGGGGGATTTTCCATTCCGGGAACCGCTCCCCAACCGATGCGGGTCTGTACGACATGGCCCAACACCTGCTGCGGCAGCAGAGCATCAAAACAGGACAGTTTATAACGTATGTGGATAGGCTGACCCGCCCGCACCGGTGTGGCACTCACCCAATATGCAACAATGTTGTCGTTGGTTTCCATGCCACTGGGAATCTCCACTAATTCGATTCTGCCCTTGCCCCAATCATCCAGTGGTTCAACCCACAGGCTGGGACGCTTTTCGTAATGGGCTTCATTATCTTCATAATGGGAGAACTGGCGATCACGCTGTACCAGACCGAAACCAACGGGATTTTGAATGACCTGAGATGTCGCCTGCAACTGTTGCGGATTGATCAGCGGGCGCCATATCCATTCCGGCTGCCGGGTCTGTATCAGCAAGCCGTCAGAGTCATGGACTTCGGGACGGAAATCATCCGGATTATGGGTTTTATTTTCACCGAAAAAGAACATGCTGGTCAGTGGTGCGATCCCCAGTTTATGAATTTCGACACGCGGAAACAAACGGGCCTCGACAACCATACTGGTTGGCTGATCCGGGGACACCTCAAAACGATAGGCACCGCTGATGGAGGGGCTGTCCAGCAGGGCGTAAATGGTTAACCGACGCTCTTGCGCCTGAGGTTTAACCAGCCAGAACTCACGAAACACAGGAAATTCTTCAGCGCCCAGCGTTGCGGTATTGATGGCAAGACCACGGGCCGACAGGCCGTACCGATGGCCGGCACCAATCAAACGAAAGTATGAGGCCCCCTGAAAGACCAGGAATTCATCTTTATAGGAGCTGGAATTAAGGGGGAAGTGAATACGAAAGCCCGCATATCCCAAATGTCTGGCTTTGACTTTTGCCAACGATTTGGCTTCATTGTCAAAGTTGAACAGGGCAGGATCAAAATCAAATTCTTTTGGTCGCGACTGTTGATCCTCAGCAATAGCGATAGTGACAGGTTCCTTGTACAAAAAGCCTGGGGGAAACAGTTGGATTTCAAACGGGGAATCGCCTCTCCATAAACTTGCTTCCGGGCGAAAGCGAATTGAGCGATACTGCTGATAGGTCATATTGGCCAGTTCTTCTGGCACCTGAATGTCTGGTTTTTGGTAGGTTTCTGCTGCGAGCTCTTTCGCCTTTGTCGTCATGCGATCAAACAGGTCAATGCCCTGAGCAAATGCTGGCTGTTGATTCGCTATGCAGATCAAAACGGCAATGAGCAAGTAGCCCATGCCATGCAAAAGTAACTGTTTCGATGAATGCGTCTCTCTTTTCATTTAGATATTCCTTCTGCTTTTCATTTGTGCGGTTGTATTGGCTGTCACTCCTCGGCGTAAAACCGTGACAAGGGTCGGCGCTGTATACAATAATCAGATCCGGAAAGATAAACCTGAAAAGCTTTCGAATGGATTTTCGGCACTGTCTTTCCCAACAGACTTTCCGTAGGAAAAGGGTAACCCTATAACCGCCGTATCATGCCATCGATAGACCTTTTATTTGATTTTCTATTTAATATCTGATGCGTTATGGATCTTATATTAAAATATTCACCACCTCCAGAAGAAACTGCAGTGTCTCAACGCACTAATGCCAATAAATGATCCAGTGCGTTGGTAACCGCAGCGCAAACTGATAGAGTGGAATTTCCAAAGGCGAGCGTGCTATGTTCAACGCCAGAACTGAAACATCTTATGCTTATCTTAAAGACCTTTGCCTGTGAAAAACCATAAATCCTCAAGGGGGACACATGTATAAGTATCTACTCACTTTATTCCTTTATGTTTTATCCACCACTATTGCCACCGCCCAACCGGTCAAGGTCCTCCTGTACCCGGGCGGAGCTACCGTCTTTGAGCAGCAGACCGTTTCCGCCGGTCAATCTTCGGTGACCCTCGAATTACCCCAGGTTGCTACACCACAGGCGTTGCGCGCCTCCTTGACTGGGACCTCTCCTGCCGCTATCCGTGAGTTGGAATACCGTTCGGTGCTGCCTGCAGGCAGTCAGTCTCCGCAGCTTGAAGCAAAAATTCAGGAGTTGGAAAAGACGCTGAAAAAGCTGGAAAATGAACAACGTGCCCATCAATTGGCGGTAGTCTACTGGAGTAATCAAAAACCCGATCCTCAGGCCACGCCCGCAGCAGCACAACAGCTGGCAGCAGTCATCATCAGTGAAAGCAACAAGCAACTGGATGAAGTCAGCCGGCTGCAACTTGCGCTTGACAAGGTCAAAGACGAACTGAAAGAAGCTCAGCGCCAACTGGCAGAACAAAGCGGCAATAATAAGCGTGTTTGGCAGGTTGTTATCAGTTTCTCGGCGCCTTTAGCGGCTGATGCGGTTGTTGTCTACAACTATCCAATTCACCAGGCGGGCTGGCACTCTGAATACAATATCAACGCCGTTCCCGCCAGTGCTGCTGTCAACTGGACCTGGGATGCGGTAATCAAACAGACCAGTGGTCTTGATTGGCCCGCTGTGTCCGTGGCAATTGCGACCAGAGAGCCGGTATTCAGTCTGACCCCACCGGAGAATTATGACTGGAATATTTATCAATATACTGATAACTCTCGATACGCAAAAAGCAGCAGAGTAACAATGGACGCAGCAGTACCGGAGATGGATTCCCTTGCCAAAAGTGTCGTACCCATGGCCGTCATGGAGCCGGTGCGTAGCGAAGGGCAGATTTTCGATATGTATGAAATGGGGACACTGACCCTTAAATCGGGACAACCGGTACGCATCAATGTGCGCCAGGGATCCTGGCCTGCTCATTTCAGTTATCTGGTCAGACCGCAGCAAAGTACCGATGCCTTCCTCATGGCACACATCACTATCGGTAAAGATGTTCCTGCCTTACCGTCTGGAAACGCGGCCATCCAACTGGAAGGGGTCTATGTTGGCAAACGGCCTTTTTCTTTGACCGAAAAACAGGATATGGACATCAGCTTCGGCAATGATCCGGCCCTGGTGGTTAAAGTCAAAACTGATCATGTCGCCGGAGATAAAGGGGTGATCAGTAAAAGTAAAACCTACCAGTGGAACTGGGCAATCAGCTTCATCAACACCAAAACGACGGCTGTTGATTTAAGAGTCGAAGACAGTTATCCCCACATTGGCCATGATAAAATTGAAGTTGAAGAACTCTTTAGCGAACCGTTGCCAACGAAAAAAGATGACCGGATCAGTTGGGAGTTCAAGCTTGAGGCAGGGCAGGATAAAATGCTGAAGTATGGTTACCAGATCAGTTATCCCTATGACATGGAGATCAATAAGGGGCGTTAGGATTACACCCCGCAGCATAATGAATGCTACGCATGGTCGTTCCACTTTATAGCAATGATCATTGCCTGTTGTTTTTGTCGGGGATGAAGCGTGTGTAGTGCAATTATTAGGCTTTTTAAGCCATATATGAATGCATTGCCATCGTCTATCCGGCAATGATATATAATCTGTCTTTCGCACTTATATTATTGTTTTGCTACCACACGGGAGGGGGGAGCTAGCCACACAGCTGCGCCCTTTCTTTGCCAAGGGCTATCTCATGATCACTATCTACGATTTAAAACCCAAGTTTCAGAACCTGTTACGCCCCATCTGCAATTCATTGGCCGCCAGAGGAATTACAGCAAACCAGGTAACCCTGGCGGCTCTGGCCCTATCCCTGGTCACAGGCTTGTTAATCGTGGCATTTCACAGGTGGCAAGGGATCTTTCTACTGGTTCCCTTGATATTGTTTATACGCATGGCCCTCAACGCTATTGATGGCATGTTGGCCCGGGAACATAACATGGCTTCCCCCCTGGGAGCGCTGCTGAATGAATTGGGGGATGTCATTTCTGATACGGCGATCTATCTCCCCTTTGCTCTGCATCTGAGCAACTCGACAATTCTGATTATTCTCTGTGTAATCCTTGCCATCCTCAGTGAAATGACGGGGGTTCTGGCTTGCCAGATCAACTGCCAGCGACGTTATGACGGTCCCATGGGAAAAAGTGACCGGGCTTTTGTCTTTGGTCTCCTCGGTCTGCTGCTCGCATTTCATGTCGCCATTGATCCATGGCTTCCGGCCCTGTTTGTCATCCTCAACCTGTTGCTAATACTGACCATCTATAATCGTGGTAGAAAAGCCCTGCAGGAGTATGAAGCATGAACTGGACACCACCGCCTCAGACCATCTGCCTCTTTATGGGGGCTATCGTTGCCGTGCTGGTCTGCGCCAGTCTGGCCGTTTACCTCCTGAAGCTGAAAACGCCCCACAAGGATCACTCCGAACTGATCCTGCGCATGAAGAGCTGGTGGCTGATTATTTTTCTGTTTTTCGGGGTATTGCTGATTTCAAAGAGTGTTGCCATCACTTTTTTTGCGTTTATCTCCTACCTGGCATTAAAGGAGTATTTTTCCCTGATTCCGACCCGCCGCGTTGACCGTCGGGTTTTGTTCTGGGCGTACCTGGCCATTCCGATTCAGTATTGGTGGGTCTACAGTGAATGGTATGGCATGTTTATTATTTTCATTCCGGTGTACATGTTCCTGTTTCTGCCCACGCGCATGGTCCTGCATGGAGAAACAGCGGGATTCCTTAAATCGGCCGGAACTCTGCACTGGGGATTGATGACCACTGTATTTAGCCTCAGCCATATCGCTTATCTGTTGGTGCTACCTGATGAATTGGCAACCAGTGTCAGTGGTGTCGGGCTGGTACTTTACCTCGCTTGCCTGACGGAATTGAATGACATTGCCCAATACATCTGGGGGAAATCCCTTGGTAATCGCAAAGTGGTCCCTAAGGTCAGTCCCAACAAATCATGGGCAGGACTCCTTGGCGGTATTGTCACCACAACTGTACTGTCTATGTTCTTGGCCCCCCTGCTGACCCCGCTGTCTACTGTCGATGCCCTTCTGGTTGGACTGTTACTGAGTATCAGTGGTTTTTTTGGCGATGTCACCATCTCGGCGGTCAAGCGTGATATCGGCATCAAGGATTCCGGTTCCATTCTGCCCGGTCACGGCGGCATTCTTGATCGTCTCGACAGTATGACCTTCACCGCACCACTGTTTTTACATTTTATGCGCTATTACTATTTCTGATTTATGACTTGTCTTATGCGTAACATATTTTTTCTATTCATTGTCCGCCCATTAGTCCTGCTGGGCCTGGGACTCTGTGTGCGCAATCGTAATCGGCTCCCCAGCAGCGGGCCGGCTATTATTGTTGCCAACCACAACAGCCACCTTGATACCATGGTCCTGCTATCCCTGTTTCCTCTGGCCATCCTTCCCCAGGTCAGACCGGTCGCGGCTATTGATTACTTTTTCAAGAACCGGCCCCTGGCCTGGTTTGCGACCCATATCATCGGGATTATCCCGCTCCAGCGTCAGGTTCGCAAAAGTGCAGGCAATCCTCTACAAGTCTGCTCCCAGGCATTGGAGGAGGGGAAGATACTCATTCTGTTTCCCGAAGGAAGCCGCGGTGTTCCTGAGCAACTCAGCCGTTTCAAAACCGGCATCGCCCATCTCGCCGAGCAACACCCGCAGATCCCCATCGTCCCGGTTTTCATGCATGGCCTGGGGAAAGCGTTGCCCAAGGGAGAAACCCTGCTGGTCCCCTTTTTCTGTGATATCGCCATAGGGATTCCATGCTTTTGGTCCAATGATCGCGCTCTTTTTATGACAGGCCTCGATCACCAGTTTCACGACCTGTCCAACCTGATCAACATTCCTGAGTGGGACTGACCAAGGTCAGGCAAAGCAAAAGTGAATTGCTTTTGAAAGCTCTAGATATTAAAGGTACTCATAATGAATACTTCGAACCCTTAACTCATCACTCACAGAAAAAAGATTAACAATAAATCCTATGAACCGTTCCGCAGTTTCCCAAAGCCCCTTGGAAAAATACACCCGAGAAGAGATGGAGACTCTCTTTTCACGCTCGCAAAGACATTCGATTTTACTGCTCATCGTTATGATCAGCATGATTGCTCTCTCCATTTACGGACTGATTCAAAAAGATTTTCTGCTTGATGGTGGCAGTTGGTCATTGTGGTGCTACATTGTCCCAGCCTTGATCATCTGGAAGAGAGTTACCCTGGTCAGGCATATCTTTGCGTGGAATAGCGTCCCATTGAGCGCTGCCGATCAGGAACTGTTCGGAACCATAGACAAGCAACACTTCACCTCTATGGTTACAGAACTGCTTGAACCTCTAAAACAGAAGAAGAGGGAGGTCCCCAACGTTTATATCAACATCGATACTGAGTTAAATGCTTATGCGGTCAACTCGCTCATGTTTAATTTTATCGGTAAATTAAACGCCATTTATATTACTAGCGGTTTGATCAAACACCTGAGCCTTGTTGAAATCCGCGCTATTATGGCTCATGAAATCGCCCATTTTGAAAAGTATTCATCTCTGCTCAGCAGGGTCAATCTTATTGACACACTGTTCCTGGCTTTGCCACCGGTATATCTGTATTCCATTGTTTTTGATCAACCGCAATCCTTGCTAGGCACTCTGTTCTGTCTGTTTTTCATCTACTTTATCTATTCCGTCCTTAATTTTATCCTCAGTCTGTTCAGCAATTATAACGATAGGATCCTCGAACACCTTTCCGATTGTTATGCCGCCGAACGCTATGGCAAGCTCAATATGATCAATGCCCTGCTAGCCCTCGGAAAATCTTCGGAGCTATTGGAAAAAATCATCCGTCATGTCATTCATAAGCTCAAAGAGGATCCGCAGCTGCCACTGACCAGCCTTTTGGATATCAGTCTGTTTATGTATACGAATCTCAATGAAAAGAACGACGCCAAAAAAAGAAAACTCAAATTACGCATCGACGCCTTGTGGAAGGCTTCGGAAATTAATGCCATGCGCTCGGAGGCAGCGTTGAGCCGTGCTGAACAAGAACAACGAAAAGAGGCTCTCAAGCAGATTGAAAAGGAGTTGGTGCAAACATTCAGCATGCATGACTGGACTCGGTTCGACACCCATATCCAGGACCGTAAGATTGATGTCGATGAGTACTCGGGCTTCATCGAGGAATTGAGATCGAACCCTGATCGCCAGCTGTTCGCAACCATGGATGATAATCAGGAACAGACCATGATTTCTACCCATCCCAGCTTTACTAAGAGGATTCTCTTTATTGCGGATAATTTGCCCTAAGTTTGTGCCCTAAGCAAATATGTCCGGTACAGGTCATCCAGCGTGATCATGGCCGCAATTCGGCCAATTGGGGTCGTCCAACTTCTGAAATTAAACGCTCAGTGGGGGAGCAAAATGGCGAGCTAGTCATTGTCATATCGATATGACACTACTCGACTTGTCCCTTTTAGCCATTCCGTTTCGGCATGGCTAAAGTTCCCTTTTGTGCCATCTCCATTTGGAATAGCTCGTGTGAATTATCACCACTTGTCCTTTTGGACAGCAACTCATATAAATTAGTTGTTGCCCATTGCCAGGACACAAAAGTTTTCCGATTTATTGATCTTTTTCGACATGGTCACCGCGAGTGATCAGCACTCTGAAGTACCGCGCTTGCGAAGGTAACCGATAGTGGCGCGTCCGGTAAAATCTAGAGAAAACAGAGCATTAAAAAGTATAGTCTGACATCGGGTGCTTCTCAGCAATGGGAATGCACCCATTTTTTTGTGTTTCCCTGATGGTTGCGTTCACGGCATGCCGGACACTGCATCAGGTGGGACTTATTAAAATGGTACGTGAGAGAGAAGCAACATTTTTAGAGGAGAAAATCACCATGACAACAGAAACAATGTCAGCAGCAGTCAAGCAGCCCGTAAAAACCACGACGACCTTAAGAGCATTGATCTACTCGACCTTTTTTCGGAATGTAAAAGCAGAGCAGCATCCCGGTTTTTATGGCCGAGCCAGTATGGGGCTGTAATTCAATTAAGAATTGCTGATTTTGCCAGTATTGAGCAGCTCTGAATGGCAAACGTTTCTGATTTGGAAACGCGCAATTTTTTACAAGATCTCGTTTTTACGCCGAATGAATGACCGGCGCAGGTCCCTCCGAACTTGCGGGAAAAAGCCGTTTCCAGACAGAAATGTCCTTAGTCCGATTCGTCCAAGGCATCCGCATTGGCACTTGCCGACAAACTCTCCACCAGCAGCAATGCCGGTACCGAAAGCTTCTGGAAATCCTTGGCACAGATCATAAACTTCCGGTGCGTCCAGGCATCTTTTACCGGTATGGTTACCAGCCCTTCGTAGGGTAGTGGTTCGCCGCGCGGGATCAGGGTTATCCCCAAGTGGTCAGAAACGGCCCGGCAGGCATTCTCGATACTCGAAACCTGAAAGCGGCATTTATAGGTTTTGCCGACCTTAATGGCCTCCTCTTCCAGGCGCTGTGAAACCAGACTGCCGGGGAACAGATCGACAATATCGTAATCAACGATATCCGCCGAAGTGACTATCTTACGACTGGCCAGCGGGTGTGAAGCTGGCACCAGCAGATCCAGATCATCATGGCGGTAGGGTAGGACCTGCAGCTTATTATCACGATCGGCCTCCTCCCAGCAGACACCGATATCCGCTTCCCCTTTTTCGACTTCATCAACAACGTCAAAGGTGACTTTTTCGATAATTTCGACCTGAACCTGAGCATACAGGCGCATGAAGTGGCCAATGTCCTTGGCCAGCAGTTTCATGACCGAAGAGAAGGACCCGCAGACCCGCACCTTACCGCGCACATCTTCACTGAAGGCGCTCAATTCCTTATGCATCTGCTCCATCAGCTCAAGGATCTCCTGAGCATATCGCCACAGGACCATCCCTGCCGGGGTCGGCTCCACGCCGCGTGAGCCACGCAGCAGCAGTGGGGTCCCAAGGTCGCGTTCCATGGTGCTGATCCGTTTGCTGATGGCCGAAGGAACAGTGGCCTGTTTGGCCGCCGCATGAGCAATGTTCTTCTCTTTGCAAACCGCACTGAAAAATTTGAGTGAGACCGTATCAAATAATTGCATCGATGTTAGCCTTTGTTATTTTTTAGCCTGCTTGCGTCCATGGGAAGTGCGCCGCTTAGCGCTTATGTTTCTGGTGGTTTCTGGCGCGGCAGCCTTTTGGGGAGGCATAAACAACAGGTAGCCCCCAAGTAGAGTGATAAGACTCCCGACAATCATAAGCCCCCAGCCCAGATTGATCAGCACCTCTTGCTGAATAAAGCGATAACCATTGGGGATGCAGGGAACTCCGGAAAGCAGACAACCAATGGCCAACCTTTGCCGGGGAATCATATGACCTCCTGATACGGCTTCATGCAAAGCACCTCGCATTTTCATGCCGGGAACCGGTGGTTGCCGCAAGATACAGCTAGCCTATCACCGGCACCCGGATGAACGGCAAAGCGAACGAAACAACAGTGTCTGGTCAGAATTTTTTAAACAGGGGAATTTATTGTGTTCTGTATACTCTACCGTTGATACTGCTCTTTTGAAAAGAATTTTTATAAATATTGCGGTTATTGGGTAATAATCTCTGGCCGCAGCCACAAGCGAATCAGCCCAAGGTGAAATTCTCCAAGACCTGCTCAATTTCCCGCCTCCAACAGCATCGTTAGCCTTGCCATCCCATGTCCCTACAGATATCCAAAAATAAAAACATGTTCTAGGAGCCTGAAGCTTTATGAAAACCGTCTATACTTTAATGAGTTAACCTAAAGTCAATCGTTACAGGGAGGTATTTATGGCCAACACTCAGGATCCCCAAATGCACAAAGACTCTCAGCCCGATCCGGCAGAAACCAATTCCTCTCCCTCCAGACGCTCATTCCTTCGCAACGGGAGCATCGCCACCATGGCAGCGGCCATCGGCATGCAGATTCCTTTTGAAAAACTGCTGCCGGAAGGAGTGAACTTAGTCGGCCTGGCTCATGCCGCCGACATGAAGAAAATTGACGGCAAGATACCCGAGATGATCATCTTGAATGACAAACCCCTCAACGCAGAACCACCCCCGCATTTTCTCGATGACAGCGTCACACCGTACGACAAGATGTTCGTGCGTAATAACGGGATTCCACCGGTCAAGGTCGATGCGGCAAGCTGGACGCTGACCATCGAAGGGGAATCGGCCAAGAAATCGGTTTCTCTGTCGATTGCCGATCTGAAGAAGAAATTCAAGACCTACACCTACCAGATCCAGCTTGAGTGCGGCGGCAACGGCCGCTCCGAGTTCAACCCGCACGCCAAGGGGAACCAGTGGCGCGTCGGTGCCGTCTCCTGCGCCGAGTGGACCGGGGTGCGCTTGCGTGATGTGCTGGAATATGTCGGGATAAAAGAAGATGCCGTTTATATCGGCTATTATGGTGCTGATACTCACGTCAGCGGTGATCCTAAAAAAGTGGTCATTTCCCGCGGGGTACCCATGTCGAAAGCTCTGGAGGACGAGTCCTTAATTGCCTGGGCCATGAACGGCGAAGATATTCCGCCGCTGCACGGATACCCATTGCGCCTGATTACCGGTGGCTGGCCAGCCTCCACCAGTGGCAAGTGGCTCAACCGCATCGTCATTCGCAACAAAGAACATGATGGTCCCAAGATGACCGGCATGTCCTACCGGGTCCCGGCCTATCCCGTCGCTCCTGGCACCAAGGTTCCCGAGAAGGATATGGCGGTTATTCAATCGATGCCGGTGAAATCGCTGATTACTTCACCACGTTCCGGTTCCCTGGCCACCTTAGGGCAGGAGCTGGAAGTGCGTGGTCATGCCTGGGCGGGGGACCTGGCGATTAAGGCCATGGATATCTCGATCGACTTTGGCAGCACCTGGCATTCCTGCGACCTCAAAGCACCACGCAACCGCCTGGCGTGGCAGGACTGGTCAGCCAAGGTCAGCTTCCCACAGGCCGGCTATTATGAAATCTGGGCGCGCGCGACTGACGAGAACGGCACCATGCAGCCGATGGTCGTTCCCGGCTGGAATCCGCGCGGTTACCTGAACAATGCTTGCCATCGGGTGGCAGTCAAAGCAATTTAGCCTCCAACTTGAAATCTTGCCAGTAATTGATCGTTGCTATTTCTAGTTTCCTGATAGCAACAATCAAATGAGACGGGAGACTTATATGCACGTAAAACACTTACTTATGCTACCGCTGCTGGTTTTCGTCATGCTCACGCCAGCCTGGGCAGCCGATCCGGAGGTGGACAAAGATACCGGGCTTATCATCGCCCCTGGCTTTGCCGAAGTGAAAGAAACCTGCACCGTTTGCCATTCCGCCATGCTGATCACCCAGAACAAGGCGGACCGGGACGGCTGGATCGATATGATCCGCTGGATGCAGGACAAACAGGGGCTGCAGGAGCTGGAACCAAAACTGGAGAACACGATTCTCGACTACCTGGCAGAGCACTACGCCCCAACGGCCTCCTCACGCCGCCCGCCACTGCAGATTACTTTTCCTGAGTAAGAGACAAAACCCCCGGTTACCTGAGCACAGGTGACCGGGGGTTCTTTTAGATTTCCAAAGATAAAATAAATATTAGCTAATAATTCTTGAAACAAAGTATCATTTCATGTAATTTTTAACAGTTCCCATTTTTAGAGAAATGAAAAGCCATGCGTTTGTTGGAGATTTTAAGAAGTCTACAAGCCGTGGCTTTTTGTGTTTTTCGATCTTTTCGGAATGCAGTGTTTGCTGTTTTATTATTTTATTTAAAATTGTAAGCTTTCGTAATTATTGAATTTATTATGCAGATGGTTAACTTGCCGTATTATTTTACGACTTTTAGGTCGTCTAATCCTAAGTTAGCAGGTCAAATGAAATAAATGAATAACTCTGACCTTGAAAACATATTCGACAGAATTAAACGATTATCAAAAAAAATCGATCGAATTGATTTATGCACTCAAGGTTGGGATTGCACGCTTTCAGACGGCAGGCAAGCTACATACATTATCAATAATATTAAAGATTTAAAGCAAATCGAAGATGAGTTAACCACCTTATTTATATGGACTTGGAGCTTTAAGGATTACGTGAAAGAGTATCTAATAGCAAACAACATCAATCCAAAAAAAATCGAATCATATATTGATGAACACTGCTGTCCGGTTAATAGCTGAATAAATCCAGCTGGTTACTATCAGGGAGATCTTGAATTTGCTTGAGAGCATCAGCAACCAGTGAAGAAATGGGCTTTTTCTCAAACAAATTGACCTCCAGGATCTGTAAAAAAGTGTAGAGCTCACACGGGATTTTGAGCTTTTTCTTCGCAATAACAACCAGAAGGTAAATGCACAGCGCTACCCATATCTGGCTCTTTACGCCGTTGATCGATGTCCCGTAAAACGATTTGATCCGCAGGTGCTGCTTAACCCATTTGAAAAACAGCTCTACCTGCCAGCGCTGCTTATAGACTTCGGCAACTGTAGCTGCTGAAATCGTAAAATTGTTGGTCAAAAAGACCAGGTGTTTATTTCGATCTTTGTCAACATAACTGACCCGGCGGAACTTTTCCGGATAGTCCTTTTTCGATTTGGGAGTGACTAGGACAATCGTCTGGTCAGCTTTGATTCCGGCTGACTTGTCTTTGTCTGCGGAATAAAGTCGCCTGTAACGCAAATTGTCTTTTGCCCTGATGACGAAGAAACCTCCTTGTTGATGCAGCGCATAGAGTCGCGAGAAGTCGGTATAGGCCTTGTCCATGGTGTAAATGGCATTCTCTGTTACCGGCAGAGAATCCAACATTCGGACATCATGTACTTTGCCTGTTGTGACGGCGACATAGGTCGGAATGGTTCCTCGCAGATCAAGCAGAGTATGCATTTTAACCGCGGACTTCGTCGTTTTGTATTCTGCCCATGGGAATAGAGACAGGCACAGATCAATGGTCGTTGAATCAAAAGCATACAGTGGCTGGCCAAGTTCAAGGGCAAATGGTTCGTCACAGTAAAGTTGCTGCGCCATGTGTATTAGAATATGGCCGAAGTCCTGAAAGATGCGCCAGTCCCTGCGCTCACTGGCATCTGCCAGAGTTGAGCGGGACACGGAACCGCGAAAGCCGATGTGGTAAAGCTTCTCTCGGTGAGAGTTCAAGCAGGTTTCGATATCTCGCAAGCTTTCACGGCTGGCCATTTGGGCATAAGCGAGGCACAGAAATTGATCGAATGTCGAAAACTTTCTGGCTCTGTAATCGCCCCGATAACGGTGAACGCACAAATTGAAATCGTGACGTGGCAGAAACTGCAGCAGTTGCCTGAAAACGGTTTGGCCTGAATTCATCGATACCTCCTGCGATAATGGATGGTATCTCCCCATATTCATGGGGCGAATTCAAATCGAAAACGGAACAGTTATGTCAAAGAACAATTATTATCAGTAACTTACAGCACTATCCGACTTTTTAACCGGACAGTAGTGATTACATATGAGTAATTTGCGCTCGAGAAAAGTCGCCTCTGGCAGTGTTAGATCATTAGTACTTTATATCGGTGAAATGCACCCAGATGTGAAGCTAGATACAACATCTACTGGGTATTACAACTTGTACTCATTAATCCAGATTATAGGTAAAGCTTGTGGTGCGTGGTTTCTAACATATGACTCAGAAAGAGAGAAAATACACTCTTTTGTAGAGAGGTATGACTTGATTGTGTCAGATGCGAGACTTCTAAATATTGAGTACTAAAATTAAAGCTGCTGACAATTCGCTCCACCCGATTCGTCACCGCTACGCGGCTCCTCTCGGGTGAGCTTGGTCGTTAGGCGCAAGAAAAGGAAATAGTATGTCTGATGGGGAGTTCCGGGGACAGTATATAGATCTTTGACAAAGACTTGTTTCCTGATAGTCTTTTTCTTATGGCAAGAATAGCACGAGTTATTGCACCGGGCTTGCCCCATCATGTAACGCAACGGGGCAACCGGCGGCAGACGACATTTTTTTGCGATGAGGATTTTCAGATTTATATCGATCTGATGGCTCATTGGTGTGCCAAGTATCATGTGGATATCTGGGCTTGGTGCCTCATGCCAAACCATGTTCATTTAATTGCGGTGCCAACAGATGAAGCCGGCCTGGCGCGTGCGATTGGTGAAGCGCATAGACGCTATACCCGACATATCAATTTCCGCCATGATTGGCGGGGTCATCTGTGGCAAGAACGTTTTGCTTCTTTCCCTATGGATGAAGCCTATCTGCTTGCCGCTGCGCGTTATATAGAAATGAACCCTGTCGCTGCAAACCTGGTCTCTGACCCTGGGCAGTACCCCTGGAGTAGTGCGAACGCGCACCTCAATGACCTGGATGATGGTCTGGTGAACCGCGCTCCACTATTGGATCTGGTTTCAGACTGGCAAAGTTTCCTAAAGTTAAGTAACGAAGAAGAACTGGAGATTTTGCATAAACATGAGAAAACAGGGCGACCACTTGGGAATTTGTCATTTGTTGAAAGTATCGAAGTTCTATTAGCACGGACATTGCGGCCTCTGCCACCAGGCCCTAAAAAGAATGATTAGTTCTATATACTGTCCCCGGAACTCCTGTCAGGGCGTTAGTTGGTGCGAAATGCCGTGGGATGATCGGTATTCGTTTTTAAATCCATTATCCATCAATAATGCGGTTCTGGCCATTAGGTGCGCATTGCGCCGTCGGCCGGTAGGTTAGATGCTGGATGCTCCTTTGGAGAGACGAAGCCCAAGTACGGACCCTTTAAAAAAGGGCGTTTTGTGCTTACTATTTGTCGCCCGCCTGGGACAAATAGTAAGGCGTCGTGCGGGGCGCAACCCCGCGACTTTGCTTGTTTTATTTCAATCAAAAAAGACAACACCGCCGGGTCCCGGCCCGGCGGCCGGATTCATTTTTTCCAGCGATGAAAAAACGAATCAAAAAAATCTTTTAAAAAACTAGGTAAACTCCCCCTTTTCTAAAACACGCCTATGAAACCAGAAGACCTCTGCTCTGAAAAACTTCTTTTGCTACAAACATAGCGTTCAGGGCCGCTGGAAATCCTGCATATACTGCCATCTGAATAATGACCTCCACGATCTCCTCCGGTTGGCAGCCGACGTTAAGGGCACCATTAATATGCACATTTAACTGTGGCAGGCAGTTTCCTAAAGCGGTCAGTGCCGCAACGGTTGCTATTTCACGGCTTTTCAAATCTAAACCGGGGCGTTGGTAAATATCCCCAAAAGGAAATTCAATCGTGTATTTGGCTAAATCCGGAGCGATTGAGGCCAGACTCTCTATGACCTTTTTCCCTGCCTCACCATCAATCTCTTCCAGTTTTTTCAAACCGGCTGCAAATCTACTCTCATTCATTGTATAACTCCCGTATGCTGCTGTTGGTTGATAGATAATCAGAGCCTACGGGTTAGAGCTTACTCTAAGTCAAGGGAAACTTGACCATCGACAAGCTTCTCGTAATAAGCGATTTTATCTTTGATCTTTTCAAGGTGGCGCTGCTCTTCGGCAATCTTATTCTCCAGGGCCGTCGCATGGTTAATCAACAGATCCATCCGTGAGCTTGCGGTATTATCCCCCTGTTCGCGCAGCTCAGCATATTTTTTGATTTGTTCCAAGGGCATCCCTGTTTCTTTTAACCTGGTGATAAACTCTGCCCACAGCAGATCCCTTTGGTTATAGTCACGGTGTCCGGAACTATTGCGATTAACCTGCTTAAAGATGCCCATTTTTTCATAATATCGCAGGGTGTAGGATGAGATACCGGTAAGCTTGGAAAACTCTTTAATATTCATGGTGTCACCAGAAGAGTAGGGTGGAAAGCAGCTATAAAAATGGTAGGGAGATTCGGGGGACAGGATAGAGAACTCCAAACTATCCTGTCTCCGAATTTCTCATTTACTTTATATAAACAGTGCCTTTTTGATCAACTGTTCCCTGGCATTTGCTGCATCGAGGACATTTTCCAACATAAACAGGGGACAGTCTGTTTGTTTAGCTCATATATGGTCTTAAAGAATTGTTCCATTTTAGCAAAAGGAATCACCTCCATATCGTCATACCGATCGGCGGTCAGGGTGATTCCATAGCACTTGTGAAATGTTACTTTACGGTGATTCACTTTGTCATGTGAGGAGAAATAATGAAAAACCTGTTATGCGGATTATGCGTGTTCTTTTGCTTTGCAGCTAATCTCTGGGCTCAAGAAGAAAGTGCCATCAAGGTTGAAGTATTGACCCAGACCCATGCAAGCTGGGATGGGACGACTCTTCCGGGCTATCCAAAGGGCAAGCCGGAGATAACGATACTACGGATCAAAATTCCGCCAAACGTACAATTGCCTGTGCATGAACATCCGGTGATAAATGCCGGGGTATTATTAACAGGAGAACTAACGGTCGTGACAAAAGACCAGGAGACTTTGCACCTTAAAGCCGGAGATTCCATCGTTGAAGTAGTTGGTAAGTGGCACTATGGAATAAATGAAGGCAATGAAACGGCAGAGATTATCGTTTTCTATGCTGGTGAGCAGGGATCACCGATAACCATAAAGCACTAGGTAATGATTGTAAATTTTGGTTCTGATTTTAAGCTTAGAGAAAAATGCCAGCGGCATTTTTGCGGTTCTGGCCATCAGGCGCACATTGCGCCGTCGGCCGGCTGGTTAGATGCTGGATGTTTCCTTGGAGAACCGACGCCCGAGTCCGGACCCTTTAAAGAAGGGCGTTTTGTGCTTACTATTTGTCGCCCGCCTGGGACAAATAGTAAGGCGTCGTGCGGGGCGCAACCCAGCGACCTTGCTTGTTTTTTTAAAAATCATAAAAGACAACACCGCCGGGTCCCGGCCCGGCAGCCGGATTCATTTTTTCCAGCGATGAAAAAACGAATCAAAAAAATCTTTTAAGATCAAACACACTGACGAGAATAGATTTGATCTACGTTTAATCGTTGCTACTAGTAGTTAACAGATCGCCCAACGATGCTGTCGCATCCATGGGCAGAATCGAATTGAAGTGGAGATATCAAAATGCCAACGGCATTTTTGCGGTTCTGGCCATCAGGCGCACATTGCGCCGTCGACCGGCTGGTTTAGATGCTGGCTGTTCCTTTGGAGAGACGAAGTCCGAGTCCGGACCCTTTAAAGAAGGACGTTTTGTGCTTACTATTTGTCGCCCGCCTGGGACAAATAGTAAGGCGTCGTGCGGGGCGCAACCCCGCGACCTTGCTTGTTTTATTTAAGTCATAAAAGACAACACCGGCGGGTCCCGGCCCGCCAGCCGGATTCATTTTTTCCAGCGATGAAAAACGAATCAAAAAAATCTTTTAAGATCAAACACACTGACGATAGTAGATTCGATCTACGCTTTATCGTTGCAACCAGCAATGAACAGAGCGCCCAACGATGCTGTTGCATCCATGGGCAGAATCGAATTGAAATGAATACAGGAAAATGCCAGCGGCATTTTTTCGGTTCTGGCCATCAGGTGCGCATAGAGGTGGCCCCAGTTGACTGAACAGGTCGGGTTCGGTATGTCGGGCAGGCTCATGGGACTTCGTCATGTTGTGCTGACTTGCCCGGATACCCGGCCTTATATACTGTTTCTGTTCGTCGGCTCACAGCTTTCACTCGGGCTTCCTTCAGACCTCTCCTCACGGAGACGCCCTTGCCGTCGGCTAGTACTTTAATGACATCACATAGATGTGATGCTAGGATTCTACGTACAGGGGACTTTCACCCCATAAAATCACGCCCATGACGGGCGTACACCAGGCAAATCAACTCGGATGCAAATTCCGCTGCGCTCCCTTTGCACCGGTTATTTGCAACGTTATCCGTATCGGTATAGACTGACGCAAGGAGAAAGTTCTTAATGCAGACGCAGATATTGCAAGACGGAGCCGACTCATTCGAAGTCTCGGTTTACGAAGCCGCGAGTGGTTCCCCGGTGGCGCTTTTCGCAGTAGGATCGGGTGGCCAGCCGGAACGTCACACCTCTCTTTTGGAGGCACTGGCTAAATCTGGTTTCACGGTCGTTGCACCACACTTCGAGCGGCTTACCTCTCCGAAACCTAGCGAAACAGACTTGATGCTTCGGGCAAGGCGTTTATCTCTCGCGCTCGACGCATTCGTTCAACCCGGCGCAACAGCTGTGGGTATTGGGCACTCTATCGGCGCAACGACCCTTATTGCTCTGGCGGGAGGGCAAATGTGGTTAGGGCCTGGCTGTCTCGTCAATATCACTCCGGATAGCCGATTGACCCGGCTCACCCTATTGGCGCCACCCACCGGTTTTTTCCAGGCTCCTGGTGCACTTGATGCGGTAAGGGTTCCAATTTTCGCATGGGTGGGTTCCGAAGATAGCATCACTCCTCCTGCCCAAACTGAATGGTTGGCTCATGCCATGTGTGATAGGCAAATGGTCGATGTTCGCATCACCGAAGGCGCGGGCCATTTCTCGTTCATGGATCAGCCTCCGCCGCAAACCACGGAGCCGTTGCAAAACAAGCTGGCATTTCTTGCTGAGTATTCAAGTGAGGTTTGTAAGTTTTTGGTGGGCGAAGGAGCACGGTCCATGGTGAACGGCAAATGACAAGTGACACGGATCATCAGCCGACGCTCGTACCTCGTGCGGCTGATGGCAGCCATTTTTTGCACGAACTATTTAGCGTAGGTTTTTCCTACAGACTCGTTAGGCCTCTGAATGATTAAGAAGCTCCTACATAATGCTTTAACCCTTTTAGCCGGGCTCACAATTGGCTATTCCATTATGGAATTCAAGGTTGCTTTGAGTCTCGGAGAATCAGTACTTTCTTTCATTGTAAATAAGGCAACTGGTGACATCCTGCTTTCACTGACCGGAAACCAAAAACTGAACGACTACATTTTCATTGCAATCTACCATTTAATTATTTTTTCACCTTTTTTAATTTTTTGCGCCGTTGTTTCATCAATAATTATCTGTAAGATTGAGAAGAAAAGGTTATTTGCATACTCTATACTAACGTGGCCCATATTTTTGTTAGTTTCAAGATTCATCATCGTAGAGTACTTACGCTCTTATAATAAGAAGAATAGTTATATTTTAGCCCAATTATTGTCAGTTAGAGCAGCAGATGTTTCTTTTGAAATATTCTTAATTTATAGCTACTTTTTTACATACATGACTCTTTCATATAAGCTTTTTAACAGAATAATGAATAGGCCTAACAAGCTAATATCTTTAGATAAATCAAGCGATCAACCCGATGGAACGAAGGCGGCCGAAATTCGCAAGAAGTTTACGGGATTGAAACGCCACTGAGCTGCTGGTTATTTAACGTTATGGCAGAGCGACAGAATTTATCTTTGACGAACAAGTGGGTTTGCATGAATGTGATTTATCTTCTCACATATCCAACAGGAAAATTTACATCGGTCAGGATCGGACCAATAGCATAAATTATTTTGCCATAAAATCAAAACACATCGATATCATTGACTTATTGCACTAAAACATAACCCTTCTCTGTCCCCCAAGATGCGACGACCAGCAGGGTCTATCCTTTCGAGCTACAAGCGTTCCTACCCCTCTCTCGCCAGGTTACCGGGTGATCCCGCCTATCTGATCGACACTTTGTTACAATTCCAGACAATCTTTCGACAGGATTTATTATTCATATCCGGCACAATTCTGAGTGTGTCAGTAGATTAAGGATATTTTTCAGGAGGATAGGGATAATGCGTTTACTCAGGGTTGGTTGTGTCAAAAAAGCTGGAGAGATGTCATTCGTGGCCCAGTCGTATCGGTTTGCCCACAGATTTATGGGCCGGTTGTTGGTTGCGCTCCTGTTGAGCTGTCTGAGCGGTGTCTCTGCGCAGGCTACGGAGCAGGAGGATAAGGCGGTCTCCGGGTTTCATGGTTTTATAATGATCGGCGGGGGGGCGATTTATTCGCAATCCAGTAATACCAATAAAAAAATTGAGTCCCTGAATGATTCAGGCAAGGGGGAAACCAAAGCCATTCCTGTGCTGATGTTGAATCTGGGTTACACCTTTGCTCACAATAACAGTGCTACGTCCCTGTGGATTGGCACGGGGGCGGACATGTCGGCTGACGACATGTCCGGTTTTTCTGTCGGTCTGAGCCAGAGCTTTCCCGACAGCACAACGATTGCCCTGACCTATACGCCAGCTATTGCAAAGGACGAAGACTGGAAAGATCCATTTCTGGTCGGAGTCAAGCGGAGCGAAACCGATACCAGTGAACAATCGCTCGCTATTGAAATTTCGTCCATCCTGGGCACGCCATTGAGCCTGTCCTATTCTTTCAGCGCTATGGATATCGATGCAGAACAGTCCGGCATCAGTCTGTTGGGATCCCGTTTGACTAGCGCCGATCTGAAAAAACTGCGGCGTCAGGGGCAAGAGCACAGTATCGAATTGACGTATGATATCCCCATGGGCGAGCGCATGTTGCTTAGTCCCATGGCCTATTATGTCAGGGCTGAACTGGATGGCAGCGCCAATGCCTTTAACGGTTATGGCGGCGGTCTGGAGGTTAGCCTCGATCTGGGGCGTATTGGTGTGAAAGCGAATACCACCATCGGTACGGCTGATTTTGATGAACGACATCCGGTCTTTGATAAGACCCGTCACGATATGAGCCTGGGGACGAGTATCCAGGTGAGTTACTCTGAGTTGTTCGGTTACGATAGCCTGACCCTTAATCTTCTGGCCGGGTACGCCAAGCAGTACAGCAATATCGATTTTTATGAAGCTCAGGGAGCTTACGGCGGTATGGGCGTGGCCTGGTCCTTTTAAGAGCGCTGATCCTTACAGGGGAGTGGATTATCATGGCGAAGGTCGTCCTCTTATGCCTGATTTGGACGGGGCTGCTGTACGGTTGCTCAGCGGTAACTCCTTATGCTGAGCAGCCCCTCCACGTTGATGTCCCGGAGCAATGGCAGGCGGAGGGCACGGTTGATGCCGCTATCAGCCGTGAGCCGACGGCCTGGCTGCACGATTTTGACAGTGTCGCCCTGCACAACTTTGTTGCTGTGGTGTTGGCCAATAATATCGATATCAAGACTGCAGCGGCCCGCATGGAACTCTCCCGCCAGGCTTTGGAGATCAGTTCCGGCCAGCGTTGGCCGCAGTTGACAGTGGATTTGAAACAAGAAAAAACGCATTCAGAAAAAAACGGTGACAGTTTCCATGAGCAGACCCTTTCTGTTCTGGCCAGTGTGACTTGGGAACTCGATCTGTGGGGGCGCCTGGCGGATCTGGTGAGAGCCGATGGTGCCGACTATCGGGCCGCAGCCCATGATTTTCAGAGTGTCAGACTCTCCTTTGTGGCCCAGACGGTCAGGGCTTGGTTGCGCAGTGTTGCTGCTGGACGCTCCCTGTCCCTGGTTCAGCAGACCTGCGCTTCCCTGCAGGTTAGTGAAGAGCATCAGCAGCGTTACTATGAGCGCGGTCTGATTCAGGCTGAGGATGTTCGGCAGCTTCGTGATGAGCGCCTGCGTTGTGAAGAACAATTGAGTGAGCTGGCGCGGCGTCAGCGCGAGGAGCTGCGCCAGCTGCAATTGCTGGCTGGTGTGTATCCTGCGGCAAACCTGCTTACCGATCAGGAACTGCCTCTGATCGATACGCAGATTCCGGCCGGTTTGCCGGCCACGCTGTTGGAACGACGACCAGATATTCTAGCGGCTAAGGAACGGATCGTGGCTCTAGACGCGCGGACACTTGCGGCGCAAAAAAAATTGTTGCCGACATTGAGTCTCACCGCTTCGGGGGGGCTGGCCAGCAGTGATCTGCACAACCTGCTCCGGCATGGCGGCAGTACCTGGGATCTGGTTTCTAATCTGACCTTGCCCCTGTTTCAAGGAGGAGCCCTCAGAGGACAGATAGCGGTCAATTCCAGCCAGGCCCGCCTGGCTTGGCTCGATTATAAGAAAACGGTTCTCAATGCCTTTGCCGAAGTGGAAAGTGCTCTGGACAAGGAGCAGGATCTGTGTCGACGCGAACAGGGAAAACAGCGTGATCTCGCCCATGCTGTCAACCACGAACAGACCTTGTGGCAGCATTATCTGAGTGGAGATGAAAGCTTGACGAGGGTTCTGGCGGCGCGGCGCCAGATACTAACCGACCGCCGTGATCTGCTGGAACTGAAAACCGAGCGCTTGCTTAACCGGGTCCAGCTGCACCTGGCTTTAGGTGGTTCTTTCTCCGTTTCCCAAGAACTAATCAGTAGAATATAGATGATATGAAAATCAGCTTAGCTTTCTTTTCACAAAACCATACACGCTTCTGGCAACTGCTTTTGCCTCTGCTGTTCACGGTTCTGACCCTGGTTATTGCCGCAGGATTTCTGTTCCGCACTGAGGATGAGCCGCCCCGGAAAATAGTACAGTCCTCCCAGCCGGTTGTGGTTACCGGGATGACCGTTACTCAGTCCGCAGAACCGCCTCCCCTGCGCCTGCATGGTACGGTAACACCCCGTTACCGGCTGCAGCTGAGTACCGAGGTCAGTGGCAAGGTGGTATTCCTCAATCGAAAATTCGTGGTCGGGGGGTATGTCAAGGCTGGCGAGCTCCTGATCGGTTTGGATGACAGCTCCTACCGCTATGAGCTGACCGCTCTCAAGGCTGAGCTGGCCAGCGCTGATCTTGAGCTGCAACGGGAAATGGAGCGGGCCAGCCTGGCGGCCAGGGACTGGCGGGAGTTCGGCCATGGTATTGCTCCTCCTTTGGTGTTGCGCACGCCGCAATTGGCGGCCGCCAGAGCCACTTTCGAAAAAGCCGAGGCTGACTTGAAAAGGGCCACTCTGGAACAGCAGAAAACTGCGATCCGAGCACCTTTTGACGCGCTGGTGGTGGGTCTGACCGTCAGTCCTGGAAGTGTTGTCAGTGCCGGGGCACCGGTGGCGGAACTGTTCAGTACCTCCAGTGCCGAAATTCGTCTGCCCGTGTCTCCTCAACAGGCAGCCTTGATCCGTTTGCCCGCAGCAGGTGAGCAGGAGGCGGTGACTATCAGCTGGAAACAGGGGACAAGACCCATGCTGCGCCAGGGCTATCTTGTACGTAGCGAAGGTTTTTTTGACCCGCACTCAAGGTTCACTCATGCCCTGGTTGAAGTGCCTGACCCCTATGCTTTGCAAGGGGCTGAGACAGCACTGGCTATGGGGCGTTTTGTCGAGGTGGCTCTTCCCTTGGTTTCTTTGACCGGCGCGGTTCAGTTGCCGGAGACCGCTCTGGTTGACGAGCACCATATTCTGCGAGTCAACAGCTATCAGCAGCTCGAATATGTGCCAGTGACTCTGGTACATCGCTATGGTGATTCCATTGTCGTGACCGGAGCGTTGAAGGCCGGAGACACCATTGTCAGCGTGCCCCCGGCCTATCCGGTGGCAGGGATGAAGGTCCGGGTTGTGCCTGCAGAAAAGGACCCGTCTCATGGCTGAGTGCAACACTCACGGAGGACTCATCGGCTGGTTTGTCCATAATCCAGTGGCGGCCAACCTTATCATGTTGACCCTGTTGATTGCCGGGAGCTGCAGCCTCCTCAATATCAAGAAAGAGATTTATCCTGATACTAAAAGCGATGTGATCGAGGTCTCCATTGGCTATCCGGGAGCTGCTCCCGAGGATGTCGAACAGGGGGTGGTGCGCCAGGTCGAAGAAGTCCTGCAGGGGGTGGAAGGGGTGAAAAACCTGCTGGCAACGGCGGCACCGGAGGAGGGACGTTTTTCTCTGGTGTTACTACCCCATACCGATCCGGTTGCTTTAATGGATGCGGTGCGACAACGGATTGCAACCATCGATTCCTTTCCCGAGGCGGTTGAAACACCTCAGATTCGCCAGGCTGTTGAGCGCAATGAACTGCTCTGGTTGATTCTCCATGGTCCTCTGGAGCAGCAGGGTATGGGGCGCTTGGCGGAAGAGATCAAGGGGGACGTGGCCCAACTGTCTGGGGCCGGACTGATCGAGATCCATGGGCGGCAGCAGGAAGATCTGCACATTGAGGTCGCTCCTTCCGTCCTGGTTGAATATGATCTGACGCTGACCCAGATTGCTGCCGCGCTGCGGAATCAGTCCCTGGACCTGCCCGGCGGAGCTATCGACTCGGACAGCGGCAGTATCCTGCTACGGTCTCTGGGGAAGGCCTTCACCAGGTCTGACTTCGAGGATTTGATTATCCGTAGCCATGAAGATGGCAGCCAACTGCGTCTGGGCGATGTGGCCCGGGTCAGCAACCGCAGTGATGGTCATAACTTTCTCTTTTTCAACAATGAGCAGGCTATTGCTCTGCAGGTTTTTGCCAGTGACAACGCCAATCCTGTTGAGCTGGCCAATCGTATCAAGGAGTATCTCAAGGCCCGGTCCCTACCTCACGGTGTCGCTCTGGAAGTTGTGGTGGACATGGCTGTACATCTGAACAACCGTATGGAACTGATGCTGAAGAACATGCTCTTTGGCACCTTGCTGGTGTTCGGGGTGCTGGCTTTGTTTTTACGGATCCGCATCGCTTTTTGGGTTATGCTCGGACTTCCGGTCTGTTTTCTCGGGACTTTGTGGTTAATGCCGATGCTCGGGGTTTCCATCAATATGCTGACTCTCTATGGTTTTATTCTGGTCCTGGGGATTTTGGTGGATGATGCCATTGTCATCGGTGAGAGTATTTGCACCGCCATCGACAGCAGTGGTGGCGGAGAAGCTACCGTGATCCAAGGTGCTCGAGCTGTCGCGACGCCGGCTACTTATGGGGTCCTGACCACGGTGGTAGCGTTTATCCCCCTGTTAATCATTCCGGGGGAAGATGGACCATTGTGGGCCGGAATCGCTTACGTGGTCATCATGTCTCTGCTGCTATCCCTGTTTGAGTCAAAATTTCTATTACCGGTTCATTTGCGTCATATCGGTCCCTCTGCCGGTCATGGTCAGTGTCGCGGTCTGGCGTGGCTGCGGTTACGGTTGCAGCAACTTATAGACAGTTTTCTGGAGCGCTGCTATCGGCCCCTGTTAACGCTCTTTATCACCTATCGCTACGCAACCCTGGCAGCCTGTGGCGGGATCCTGCTCATTACCCTGGTGGCTCTGCAGACCGGGGTGATCCGCTGGATATTTTTCCCCCGCATCGATACCGGTGTCGTGCTCGTTACCCTGCAGTTGGATGAAAGGGTGGCCGGGGGCCGGCTGGAACAGCTCAGTCGTCAACTGGAGCAGTTGGCGGTCGCGGTCAACGCCAGCTTTTTGGCCGCAGGGGAAAAGACTGCGCCGCTGGGCAAGAGGATTGCCTATAGCGAGTCTGAGCATAATGCCCAGTTCTATGTTGAATTGAGTCCGTCTGCCCAGCGCCATGTTACCCCAGCGCAAATCATTCAACGCTGGCAGCGGGCAGCTCAGGAAATTGCCAGTCTGCCGGAAGTCACTCAGTTCGTCTTTAGCACCCCGACGGAGAGTGATGAAGAGGCGGCTGTCAGTTTTGATATTACTGGTAGGCAGCTGATCGCTGTCGACGAAGTGGTGGATAGGCTGAAACAGGCCTTGGCCGGATATCAGGGGGTCTACAATATTAGGGACAGTCGTCATCAGCGGCAGCCGGAAATCCAGATATCATTGCAGCCGGGAGCCAGTCAGCTGGGAGTAACCCTGGAGGATGTGGCGACTCAGGTGCGTGAGTCCTTTCATGGCATCGTAGTCCAATCCTTGCAACAGGGCGATAGCAGTGTCGATGTGGTGGTGCTCTCCCCCTGGCAGCAGCGGAGGCACCTTGCTGATCTGGAAGCGTTGACCATCGTCACTGCCGGGGGCGAACGCCTGCCTTTGACAGCGGTTGCACGCCTTCAGGAAGCTCAGGGCGCGATACGCATAGAGCGCAAAAACGGTCGCCGTGTGATCACCCTCAAGGCCGCCGTTGATGACCAGATGACAGATGCCGAAGAGATCATGGATGAGCTCCTGGCGACCGTGGGAAATGAACTGCAGGCTAACTATCCGGGGGTACAGATCTCCGTCAGTGGCGCAGCGCAGGAAGAGCAGCACGTGTTGCAGGCGATAATCATGTCGAGCTTGCTTGCCCTGCTGGCTATTTATGCTCTGATGGCAGTGCCGCTGAAATCCTACCTGCAGCCCCTAATGATTATGATGTCCATCCCTTTTGGTATGGTCGGTGCTGTCCTCGGCCATCTGCTTCTGGACCTTCCGATCAGCATTCTGTCCCTGTGCGGCTGTATCGCTCTGGCTGGTGTGGTGGTCAACGATGCTCTGGTGCTGATCACGAGCATCAATGCCAACAGCAACCATTGTACCGATCTCTGTGAGGTCCTGCGTGTGGCCGGCTGCAGCCGTTTCCGGGCTATTCTGCTGACCTCCCTGACCACCTTCTGCGGACTGCTTCCCATGGTCATGGAGCGCAGCCTACAGGCGCAGTTTCTTATTCCCATGGCGGTTTCCCTGGCGTTTGGAATTTTGTTCAGTACCTTGATTACGCTCTTTTTAATCCCTGTACTTTATGTTTGCCTGGAGGATATAAAACAGCTTTGTTCGCGTCTCACGGAGACCAGCCCCGCAGGAGAACCTTTATGAGCGAACCGATCCGCATCCTTATTGTAGAAGATGATACGAAACTTCTTAACCTGATCAGTGCCTACCTGACCAGCCAAGGTTTTTTGGTCAGTGGCGAAGCGCGCGGCGACCTGGCTCCCGAACGGATTCTTAATGAGGTTCCGGATCTGGTCATTCTCGATTTGATGCTGCCAGGGCTGGACGGTCTGTCGATTCTACGCTGCGTACGGGGCAGCTACCGCGAGCCCATTCTGATCATGACTGCCAGAGAGGATGATATGGACCATGTGGCTGGTCTGGAAGGGGGGGCCGATGATTATGTTCAGAAGCCTATCGTCCCCAGGGTGCTTTTGGCTCGGATCCGTGCGGCCTTAAGGCGGAGTCGGTCAGCTGCACCAGTGGTTAATCAACCCGACCGGCTGTGCTTTGGAGATCTCTGTATTGAACCGGAAGCGCGGCGGGTTTGCCTGGATGAGGATGAAATCGAGCTGTCGACCAATGAGTTCGATGTCCTCTGCTATCTGGCCCTCAACAGTGGCAAGATCATCAGTCGTGACGAACTATACCTGGAACTGAAGGGACACGGCTATGATGGTCTTGATCGCAGCATGGATATGATCATTTCGCGTCTGCGCAAAAAATTTCTCGATGATACCAAGGCCCCGTACCGTATCAAGACTGTCTGGGGCAAGGGCTATCTGTTTGTGGCCGATGCCTGGGGAACGCCATGAGAGGGATTTTTATTCGTTTTAATCTAGGGCTGCTGCTGGTCGTGCTGGTCTGTATGTTTCTTACCGATTATATCGAGGATGCCGTTCTGACCGAAGAAGAGGTTGCTCATTACTACAACGAACTGTTTAAAGGCTTTTTCTTTACCATTGAGTACTACCTCCAGCATGATCATGATTTTGCCCCCCAGGAAAGGATCAAAGAGTTACAGACGCAGTTCGGTTTTCCCGTGGGTTTGGTGGCTCGGTCTGAGCTAGGGCTGTCTGAAGATGAACAGGAGCTTCTGGATCGGGGGGACATGCTGGTACGCGTTGATGACGAGCTTTTTTATCGGCCACTAGCGGGTAGCGAGCTGCTGGTGAGAATCGGTCCCCTGAATGACGATATGGAAACCAAGAGACTGGAATATCGGCAGAATATGGGGGTCGGGTTGTTTCTTATTATGCTGACCTCATTCTCGTCCCTGCTTTGGACGTTACCGTTGTGGAAAAACCTGCGCGCTTTGATGAGAACAACAGAACGTTTCGGGCGTGGTGATTTTTCCAGTAGAGCCACTGTTGCCCGGCGCTCGGCTTTACGCCCCATGGCGGAAACCTTCAATCAAATGGGGAGCCGCATAGAAGAACTGATGACGGCTCAGAAGTCCCTGCTGCATGCGGTTTCCCATGAACTGCGCACTCCCATTGCCAGCGCCCGTTTTGCCCTGGTCATGCTCGAAGGCGCTACCGACCGGCAGAAGATTAAAGAATATACTGATATGCTGTATGGCGATATGGAGGATCTTGAAGAGCTGATTTCGGAACTGCTGACCTACTGTTCTTTGGAAGAACAGAGGACATCCCTGGATGCGGAACCTGTTGCTCCGAAGGAGTGGCTGTCGGGGCTGGTCGACAAGCTGGAACCCTTTACCGGGGAAAAGATAATCAGCCTCGATCTGGCCATGGCTCCGGCGTCTGTGACCATCAATCTCAGGCATATGAGCCGGGCCCTGGAAAACCTGATCCTCAATGCTATTCGCTATGCCGAAACACGTATCGACATTGGTTTGTCAACAACGGATACTGGCTGGCGTCTCAGCATTCACGATGATGGTCCAGGCATTCCTGTCTCTGACCGTGAGCGGATTTTTCAGCCGTTTGTCCGCCTTGACGATAGTCGTAACCGGGCATCCGGTGGTGCTGGTCTGGGCTTGGCTATTGTCAATCAAATTGTCAGAAAACATCAGGGGCGCATCTGGGTTACCGATGGTCATTACTGTGGGGCCTGTTTTATTATGGAAATTCCTGTAAGCAACTTGGAATAGCGTCGTATAGTGCTAGGTCATACAGGATCAGATCTGGCCATGTGCATGATTGATAAAGGGTAAAAGAATAATTATTTTACCTAGACACGCCAGAGGCAGCATTTAATAAGGCGGCTTTTAAACTCTTTTTAAGCTGGTCAAATACGGACAGTTCTGTTAAACCAAGCATGATAATAATAGTTGACTAATCAGGTCAAATAACCAGTTTGCAGCCGTAATCCCATTCGACAGCATCATCCAAGTCTATTTATACCTGTACGGCCTAACAAAAAGTTCAAGGATTAACCATGCAACCCCCAAAACAACCTGTAGCCAAAGGTGCGGCTTTGCTGCCTTTGGCCCTGTTTCTCATTCTCTTTGTCGGTACCGGCACTGCTTTGACACTGAACGGTACCGAGATGGCCTTTTACCAGCTCTCCGCTGCAGTGGCTATTTTACCGGCTATCGCCATGGCTCTGGGGATGGGAAAATACCGGCTTAACGACAAAATCAACATCTTTTTGCGTGGTGTCGGTGATATCAATATCGTGACCATGTGCATGATCTACCTGCTGGCCGGAGCCTTTGCTGCGGTCGCTAAATCGATCGGCGGGGTTGAGGCGACGATCAATCTGGGCCTGTCCTATATTCCCGTACAGCTGGTATTGCCGGGACTCTTTGTGATTGCCGCTTTTGTCGCCACCGCCATGGGCACCTCCATGGGTACCATCGCCGCCATTGCTCCCATTGCCGCCGGAATCGCTGCGCAAACTGATATCGGTGCGCCCCTGCTGATGGGTACCGTGGTTGGCGGAGCCATGTTTGGTGACAACTTGTCGATGATCTCCGATACCACCATCGCGGCAACCCGCACTCAGGGTTGCCGCATGAGTGATAAATTCCGCATGAACCTGCTGATTGTCGCGCCAGCGGCCCTGCTGGTCGTTATCGCTCTGGCCCTGTTTGGTAGCGCCGGCGAGGCTGTCTCCAGCGGCGACTGGCAGCTGCTGCGCGTGGTGCCCTATCTGATTATTCTGGTTCTTGCTCTGGCCGGGCTCAATGTCTTTGTCGTTCTGGCCTGCGGAATTGTGCTGGCGGGAGCGGTGGGGCTGATCAGTATTCCGGACTATTCGCTGCTCAAGTATGCCGGGGATATTTACAATGGTTTCAGCGGCATGCATGAAATACTGGTGCTGTCGATGCTGGTCGGTGGCTTGGGTGAGCTGATGCGCGTGAACGGCGGCCTGCAATGGCTGCTGGAGCGCATCAATGCTCTGGCGCGCAAAAGTGAAGGGAAAAATCGCCGCCGCTCAGGCGAAATTGCCATTTCCGCTCTGGTGGCTTTGACCGATCTGTGCACGGCCAATAATACCGTCGCCATTATCCTCAGTGGCGGCCTGGCCAAAGATATCGCCCGTGATACCGGTGTCGATGCCCGGCGCAGCGCCAGTCTGCTGGATATTTTCTCATGCGTGGTGCAGGGCATTGCCCCCTATGCCGCTCAGGTGTTGCTGGCCGGATTGATTGCCGGGATCTCACCGGTCGCAGTTGCAACCAGCAACTGGTACTGTCTGATTCTTGCTGTCGTGGCAGCCATCGCCATTCTGACCGACTGGCCGCGAGTCAAAGGGAAAGGCGGCTCATCCGCAGCCTGAAAACAATAAAATGTTCAAGAACTGAAATAAGAAGAAAATGAACAGAGGGCAATAAATATTGAATCGAAATATCATTTCGTATAAATTTTAACAGTTACTGTGCTTCAAAAAATGAAAAGTCATGCGTTTGCTGGATATGATTAGAAATCTACAAACCGTGGCTTTTTTTGTTTTTTCCGTTAAAGAAACTGAGCGTTATGTCACTTTCACGCACGAGTCTTTGGGCTGGGGTGTGTTCACTCTGATGCTGCGGTTCTGACTCAATCAGTTTGCTTGAATTATCCCGTCCGCTACCGTTTTGCGGCCCCTTCCAGATGTTATGTTATTGAAGAATACTAAGGAGATTGTAATGAAGACAAAATTTATACTTTAAACAGTTATTTCAAGTATTCTCTTATTCTGCCTGTGCTCTTGCACTGCCGTTCGTAAACTACGGAGGCAAACACTACCCTGCGCTGGAGCCGAATCTCTAACCGATTAGCGTACAAGTAGGAGATTTATTGAATGTTGGATCTTGAATTTCTCATCACTTCTTTTGTCGTGGTACTTATTCCAGGTACTGGGGTACTTTTCACTATATCCACCGGTCTGATACATGGCCGCAAGGCCAGCGTGTTCGCGGCATTTGGCTGTACTTTGGGTATTATCCCCCATCTCATGGCGACCGTGTTGGGGTTGGCTGCTCTTATGCACACCAGCGCACTCGCTTTTCAGACCCTGAAATACGCCGGCATTGCCTACTTGCTCTACATCGCATTTGCCACTTGGCGTGACAAATCAACGTTGTCCATTGATGAAAAATCCTCGGCAAGCACGGCCACCGCTCTTGTTTTAAAGGCTTTTCTGCTAAATATCCTCAATCCGAAACTGACGATCTTCTTCCTGGCTTTCCTTCCGCAATTTGTTCAACCGGGGGCGCTGGAGCCGATCTTTCAGCTTATCCTGCTGAGCAGCGTTTTTATGGCGATGACGTTTGTCGTGTTCGTGGGTTATGGCTGTCTGGCACATGCGTTCCGCAAGACAGTTGTTGATTCACCGCGCATCCAAACGTGGCTTCGCCGCAGCCTTTGTCGGTCTGGCGGCGGAACTCTCTTTTTCCGATAGATAACGCCCAATCACCAGTCTAGTCGGATTTGTAAGGTGATAACTCTGGATCTTGTCGATCGGGCTTGTGGGTATCGGGAAGCCACGGACGTTGTACTCCAGCGCTAATGCACTGTAGAATAGATCAAGATCTTTTTGATCAATCTGTCGTCATCTATTTTGGCGGATTCACGTAAAGCCTTTTCCGTGGATGGTTTTGTTATGGCCAGAGTCACTTCCCCGTTTGCTCTTCCCAATGTCAGGCTGTTTCTTCTGTTTCGGGTGCTGTTTAATGCCCGGTTTTATTATCCTATTTTTTCCATCCTGTTTCTTGATTTCGGCCTGACGCTATCACAATTTGCCATTCTTAACGCAGTTTGGGCCGCGACGATTGTTATCTGTGAAGTGCCGTCCGGAGCGCTTGCCGATATCATCGGGCGGCGTAACCTGTTGGTCGTAACCGGTGTCCTGATGGTCCTTGAAATCGGCTTGTGGGCTTTTGTGCCACGCAGTAACCTGACGCTGCTGTTTTGGGCTTTTGTTGCGAACCGGGTCCTGAGCGGTATGGCTGAGGCTGCCGCCAGCGGAGCCGATGAAGCTCTGGCGTATGATAGCCTTGCCCAGGCGGGAAAAACAGCTGACTGGGGGCTGGTTCTGGAACGTCAGGGGCAACTCCAGGCTGCGGGGTTTGTCGTGGCCATGACCCTGGGTGGCGTCATGTATGATCCCGGATTGCTGACCGGTATCCTGGCCTGGTTAGGCTTTACGGTAACCCTTTCAAAAGAGCTGACGCTACGTTTGCCGATTTACTGTACCCTGGTAACGGCGTTGCTTACTTTATTCACTACGCTGCGGATGAAAGAAATCGCCGTCGAACAGCGTACCCGGCAAGCCTTCTGGCAGACCAGTGCAGCGGCGCTACAATTGGTCTGGCGGGCTGGGGTGTGGATTTTTAAAACACCGCTGGTCATCGGCCTTATCCTGTTTGGGCTGCTTTATGACAGCGTGGTACGCATGCTGCTGACCATGGCGAGTCAATATTACCGGGTTATTGATATCCCGGAGTCGTGGTTTGGTATTCTTGGTTCGGCGTTGGCGTTATTCGGTTTTATTATGCCGATGGTGGCACGTCGTCTGGTCGGGCGATGGTCATTGCTGGTTAATCTGGTTGTGGTTGGCCTTCTTATCGTTGCCGGGTTGGCTGGAATTGCATGTGTCTGGCCCTTCTGGGGAGTTGTCCCGGCACTGATTCTGTTTGCATCGATGAATCTGACCAGCTTTTTACTCAGTTTTTATCTGAATAATATGGCCAGTTCAGAACAGCGCGCCACAGTGTTGAGTTTCAAAGGCTTGTTTTTAAACACAGGTTATGGAATTATTGGCCTTCTTTACGGGGGATTGCTGGCGTTTCTGGGGCATAATCGCAGCACAGATGTGTCAGTTTCGGCAGAAATGCTGAAAAATTCTATTTTTATCGAATCGCTTCCCTGGTTCCTCGGTTATTTCTTCCTGCTCGGGTTGGTTCTACTTTTCTTTTTTGGTCGTATTTTGGCTGCGGAACTTCCGCAAAAAATGAATTGATAGGCTCTGTTGACAGGACATATTATGTGGTATTGCGCGACACAGATTGGAATTTCCGAAATCGATATGGATCATCAGAATATCGATGCCATGCTGGAATTATGTTTCACCGGGCATGTTCCTGAAGTTGCGCTTAAAAATGTGATTGTCGGGTTAATACGCCATTTCAAGCATGAAGAAGAAGTCATTGTCGCGTTGGGGCGCGAGTTTCCCGCAGATCATCAGGCGGAACATATGGTCTTAACCCAATATTTCGAGGAGCTGCAAAATGACTGGCAGGAAGGGAAAATGACAGGCAAGGAACTGGCGGAAACCTTGCGGATAAAGCTGTTGCTGCATGTCACAGAATATGATCTCAAGTTGAAGGACCTGTAGCTCTTTTGCCTGGCGCTGGTTATCTGTTATGAAGACCTTCCGTTCCCTACCTTTCTTCTTCTATTCTCTGTTTGTGGCAGGTCTGCTTATCTTTCTGGGGGCCTGTTCGCCTGCCGGTAAGCCGTTAGTCAGCCCTTCTGAACCATTTCCCGAATCCGTTTCCGCTGATCCGATCGCCTCACTGATTATCCCCACTGATGAACCTGTTGAGCCAGAACAACAAGCGCTTACGGCACTTGGTTTTTCCGTTCAGGTCGGCGCTTTTTCGCAGCAGGACAATGCTGTCAGGCTTGAACAGACTCTGAAAATGCGTGGTCTTGATGCTTTTTCGTTTCTCGATGATTCCGGTTTGTACAAGGTACGCTTTGGTGATCACCGTGAATACCAGGCGGCCAGAAACGAGGCCGAACAACTGCAGGCCCAGGGGGTGATCGGACGTTTCTTTATTGTTTCACCACAAGATTACGCTATTGCCAAAACGCCAGATGCGGCCGTGGGGGGAATGCGTTTCGAACTGGTCAAAACAGCACAGCGCTTTATCGGTGTGCCGTATCGCTGGGGGGGGGAGGACAGTAAGAACGGTTTTGACTGCAGTGGTTTGACCATGGTCAGTTACCGCCTCAACGGTCTGAACCTGCCACGCAACTCAAGAGCCCAGTATCAGGCTGGTCGCGCTGTGAAAAAGGACCAGCTGCAGCAGGGGGATCTGGTGTTTTTCGCCACCAAAGGTGGAACCCGTGTTACGCATGTTGGAATGTATGTTGGTGACGGCAGGTTTATTCATGCGCCACGCACCGGGCAAACCATTCGGATTTCAAGTCTTTCCAGCACTTATTTTCGCCGGACCTATGTCGGTGGACGCACCTACCTGTAGTTTCTGATCCGGAAACCGCCCTTTTCCACCATCTCCGCGTTCATGGTTGACTTCCTTGATCTGATGAAAAATTGCTGGTTTCCGAATCAGAAACGGGTTTCTGTCGTTATCTTGAAAGAGGCTGAGAACTGCCCTTTTTCACCATCTCCAAACGGAAAATAAATGGGCACAACCTACTCTTTATTTTTCATGAAAACGAGTTTCTTGCTGTTATTCCCCGTGCTTTGAAGACTTTCCTGAGGGGCCGATAGGCCTCGGCCTGCCCCCCAGGCGTTATTACATGGTGATGCGATGCTTATCGAGAATAGCTTTTATTTTTGCATCCAATTCCGGAGTTGAGATCAGGGCCGGTTGGCGGCTGGCACCAACGCTGCTATCCATGAGATAGAGGGCGCGCTTGACCATGGCGGGTGGATAGCCGAGACCATAAAGATCAACGCGTAATTGGGTAAATGCCTCCTGATATTCCTGGGCCGCAGCCAGGTTGCCTTTGGCGAATTCGCTGCAAATGGCGTTGACTGTTGTTGGCATGACATTGCCAAGGCCTGAAATACACCCTTGCGCGCCGTTGGAAAGGGCGTAATAAATCAGGGAGTCCGGCCCGGAAAGGACATCAAAATCAGTGCGGCTGTTGGCGACTTCCAGATAGGCGTCGATTGATTCTTTGCTGCCGCCACTGTCTTTAATGCCGAGAATATTGGGATGATCAGCCAGTGTCGCTGCCGTTTCCGGTTCGATGTGATTTTGGGTCCGGGCTGGGATATCGTAAAGGTAGACAGGCTTGTCGACACTGTCTGCCACTTTCGAAAAGTGCTTGATCAGGCCATCCTGAGTACAGCCGATGAAGTACGGGGTAATGACCGCAAGCGCATCGACTCCGACAGCAACCAGTTCCTTGCTGAGGAGTACGGTTTCGTAGGTGGACGGTGTTCCGGCGTTGGCGAAAACCTTGACTTGGCCTCCCGCTTCTTCAACGACTTCTGCACAAACACGGATTTTTTCCTGAAATGTCAGGCTGGTAAAGTCACCATTGGTGCCGCAGACCAGCAGGTTATTACCTGCATGCACCTGGCGGCGGACCTGTTTGCGAACCGCGGCATAATCGATAGCTTCACTATCGTCAAAGCAGGTGACCAGGGCGACAAAGGGCAGAACGTCTTTCATGTAAACCTCCGGTAAAATCAGAGAATCGTTTGGTAAATACTGCGGATATCCTCTCGGCTCATGCCCTTAGGATTGTTATCCAGTAAGCGCTTCACCTGCAGGGCGGCAGTGACGATTGATTCAAGGTCTTCTGCCGGGACACCCAGGGCACTCATTTTCTCCGGTATGTCAAGTGCCCGGCTGAGATCATAAAGCGCCTCGACCAGTACATCGGCCTTCTGGTTATTGTCCAGGGTTGTGACATCTTTTCCGCTGAGATGAGCGATTGCGGCCAACTTGTCAATACAGCAATCCTTATTGAAGGCAAAAACCGGGGCGAGCAGAATAGCGTTGGAGATGCCATGGGGAATCCGATAGCGTCCCCCCAATGGGTAGGACAGCGCATGTACGCCGTTAGTGCCAGACGCGGCAATGCAGGCACCGCCCAGAAATGCAGCAAACAGCAGGTCTGCACGAGCTTCAAGATCGCTACCGTCAGCGACACAACGTTTAAGGCTTTTGAAGATCAGGCGTGTTGCTTCGATGGCCATCATATCGCTGAGCAGATTCGCCTTGTTGCTAACATAACATTCCAAGGCATGGCACAAGGCATCCATGCCTGTAGCCGCAGTAATGCCGGCCGGTAAGCCAAGTAAAAGTTCGGGATCCAGAATAACCTTGTCTGGCATGAAAATATCGCAGACGATACCGACCTTAAGGTTCTGCGTCGGGCGAAAGACGATTGCGTTCGGAGTGCTTTCAGAACCGGTGCCCGCTGTTGTCGGGATCATGACCAGCTCGGCGTGTCTTTGGCTTGGCAATTGCCCAGCAAACATTTGCTCTAATGTCGATCCGGCACCGACCATGACAGATACCAGTTTCGCCGTATCCATAACACTGCCTCCGCCGACCGCGAGGATAACATCGATGGAGAGGTCGCTGAGAGAGCTGACAACCAGATTGACTTCATCCTCGGTTGGCTCAGGCGGTACATTGGCAAACTCCTGAACCGAGAGGGCATCATTGACACACAGATCATAAACTTTTCCGGTGATGCCACATTGTTTGACGCCCTGATCACTGAGTAAAAGGACCGTTTTACCTTTAACAATATCGCAAAGACCTTGAATTTTTCCTGGGCCAAAATCGACCCGGGACGGTAACAGGCTTTTGAATTGGTTTATCATTATTTATCTCCTGTCAGGCTTGATTTTTCCGTTATGCGCCCCTGAGCCAGCATGGCACCGTATTCGATGGCATTGATCATGCTCTGGGCACTGGCAACATTTTTTCCTGCGTTTTCGAAGGCGGTTCCGTGATCAACCGAGGCACGTACAATCGGCAGGCCAAGGGTGACATTGACGCCGGTCATTCCCGACCATTTTCCGGTTGTGTCATCGTAAATAAAACTTTGCATTTTAAGCGGGATGTGTCCCTGGTCGTGATACATGGCGACGACCAGATCAAAGCCCCCACCGGCTGCTTTACAGAAAACAGTATCCGGAGGATAAGGGCCCTGAGCATCAATTCCTTCCCCCTGCGCGGCTTCGATTGCCGGAGTGATGGCTGTTTGCTCTTCGGTGCCGAACAGGCCATTTTCACCGGCATGCGGGTTGAATCCGGCAACGCCAATGCGTGGTTTGGCAAGGCCTAATTGCTGACATGCATTGTGGCCGAGGCGGATGACATCAAGAACCCGCTCGATGGTGAGTTTTTCGCTGACTTTGACCAGGGGCATATGGGTTGTGACGTGAACAACGCGCAGGTTGCCATCCGCCAGCATCATCGAGTATTTATTGGTGCCAGTATATTTTGCATAGATTTCTGTATGACCGTCATAATGATGACCGGCCAGGTTCATCGCTTCTTTGTTGAGAGGGGCGGTAACGGTACCGTCCAGCTGACCATCCAGAGCAAGCTTGATGGCTGTTTCTACCGCACGGAAGGCTGCTTCACCGCACTTGGCGCTGAGTTTACCGTAAGCAAAATCACTTAAATCGATGCCGGTCAGGGGGAGCACATCAATGATGCCCAGGAGACCACGAGCATCTTCTGGAGCATCGAGGATATTGATCTTCTGGTCACTTTTTACAATGTCTCTGACGGCCATTTCCATAATGGTGGGATCACCGACGACAATGGGTGAGCAGATGTCATAAATGTGCTGATCTAATAATGATTTGACGATGATTTCCGGACCGATCCCGGCCGGATCGCCCATCGTGATACCGAGCAAAGGTTTTGTTCTCATATTGATCTGCCAATCTTGTTGATAAGGTTTGAGATTACATAAGTTTTGTCGTTGCTATTCATCTTTAGCAACCACGGTGCCAAAATAGTAAATGACTGATAATACAGTTGAAAATATGGTGAATGAGTAATCCCAGGGAACGAGAGATAGATGTTTTGCATCAGGACTGGTGAAATCTGCACCAATGTGATTATAATTAAATCTCCTCTTACAGTGCGACAATCTTGGGTGTTGACCACATCAGAAAGTGGATATTGTTATGGATATTGCTTTTATCGCTCCTTATCAGATTATTCAGGATAAGGCCCGCAGTATTATTGCCACCAATGGCTACCCGGCTAAAAGTTACCTGGGCAACTTGCAAGATGGTGTCGAGGTTGCTCGCCAGGCTATTGCTGAGGGGGCTCATATCATTATCAGTCGTGGAGGCACTGCCAGGCTTATTCGTGAGCAGCTGAACGTTGAAGTGATTGAGGTCAACGCTTCGTATTTGCAGTTGCTCTCTTATATTTTTGAAGAAACGAATTCAGGCAGTCGTATTGCGATTGTCGGGTTTCGTCCGTTTTTGAATCTGGCCCAGCCGGTTTGTGACATTTTAAAACGTGAACATCGTACCTTTGAAATTAAAGATATCAAGCGCATGGAAGAGGCCTTTGAAAAGGTTGTGGACTGGCAGCCTGACGTGGTTATTGGTGATGCTGTATCGGTGCTGATCGCTCAACAGTATTCCATTAATTACCATCTTATTGAATCCAGCATGGAAACTCTTGAAGAAGCCTTTGAGCGTGGCATGCTGGTTCTTAATAACCTCAAGCGCCATATAGCCAGTGCCGAAAAACTGGCGGTGGTCCTTAACTATACCAAGGAAGGGGCTATGCTGGTTAACCGTGATGGATTTATCGAAGAAATCAATCAAAAAGCCTGTGCAGCATTGAGTCTGCCCAAAATTGATATTATCAACCAGCCGTACACCACATTCTTCCAATCCCCTGAACTTTTCAGCGCGGCGAGTGCTTTGCGTACCGAAAAAAATATCATTATTTCTTTTGCCGGGAAAAGGTTTGCCGCGGACTATATTGTTATCAGCCCGGATAACGCAGAGAGTACAGCTGTTATCCGTTTTCAGCAGGTCGAAAAGATTCAGGAGGCTGGTAACCTGCTGCAGAAGAAACTTCGCGACAAAGGTTTTTACGCTAAATATACCTTCGATGATATTGTCCATAAGTGCCAGGAGATGAAGCAACTGATCGAGGTTGCAAGACAATACAGTCTGTCGGGGAGTAATATCATGCTTCAGGGGGAAACCGGTACGGGAAAAGAATTATTCGCGCAGAGTATTCATAATGCCAGCCCTTTGCATGATGGTCCTTTTGTGGCGGTAAACTGCGCGGCCCTGACCGGTTCTTTGCTTGAAAGTGAACTGTTTGGTTATGCTCCGGGAGCGTTTACGGGGGCGTTGCGCTCGGGCAAGACCGGGTTGTTCGAACTGGCTAACGGTGGCACCCTGTTCCTGGATGAGATTACTGAAATCGATATCTATCTGCAGTCTAAATTGCTGAGGGCACTGCAGTCGCATGAGATCATGCGCATCGGTGATAATAAAATCATCCCGATCAATGTCAGGGTCATTTCCGCCACGAACAAAGGACCTCTGGCCGAAGTTAACACCGGGCGTTTCCGAGCTGACCTGTTTTATCGACTGAACGTTCTTGACCTGAAAATTCCTTCACTGCAGGAGCGCCGGGAAGATATTCTCTTTTTGTTCAATTCCTATTTGCAGAAAACTGCCGCAAGCGGTTCCGCTATCGGTCCACTAATGCCATCGAGGAAATTCCAGGATGCCCTGGAACGCTATGCCTGGCCTGGTAATGTCCGTGAACTTGAAAATATGGTTGAAAAGTATATGGCTCTGCAAGGCGTTCTGGATACCCAAGTCGCGGAGCAAATGATATTGAAATCCCTGGAGGATTCTTCTTCCGCGGAGACTGTTGAACTGAGGCGGGGAAGTCTTGATGAAATCATTAAAGCCGCAGTGATACAGGCTTATCACAGTGAGGGGGACAATATCAGTAAAACCGCAGAGCGCTTGAAGGTAGATCGCAACACGGTAAAGCGCTGGATGAAAAAAACTCACAATCAGAACTGAAGATCCCGGCAGCGAAGGTGCTGCCGGGATTGCTCGCTGGTTGTTGGCTTATGATCTGACTTGTGGATTTTAGCTCGCATTCTTATGCTGACAGGGTGACATGCTTTATGTAATCGCGCAGATAGGAGTAGCTGATCTGCAGATTGCCATCCATGGTTTCAATAATCGACGGGTAAGAGTAGTCCCCGATAAAAGCGCCCTTCTCGTCGTGCGCTGAACGCAGGGTTGCATCATCTTCGATGACGATTTCCCGTTGCCAGGTCAAGCCCATGTCTTCAGAGCTGGCGATCACCAACGGGTTGCGTGGCACTCCCCATATCGCACATTTGCTGGTGAGTTCTCCGCACTTCTCAAGAAACTCTTTCTTGTCCTGAATCCAGGGGGGAATAGAACTTTCGCCGTCTCTGCCGGTGGACTGAATGTCATTGTAAATGATAACAATACGCCCGTCGCGCAGCAATCTGGCCTGAATGGAGGAATTGTTGTTGGGCAGGTTGGTCGGTTCAGGTTTACTCCAGGTCAAGCCGTTGTCGGTTGAAACACTGCGGAAAATATAGTCGGCCTGGCGGCGGCGGTAGAAAGCAACCCGACAATTGCCCAGGATGTTCATATGCACGCAACCAATGCTGTCGGGGATTTCTGTACTGTTCCAACTGATTCCATTGTCTGAGGAAATCAGCACCAGGCTGTTGTCATTGCCAAAGGCTTCTTTGATGTTGCTGTGCCAGATAGGCAACAGAATTTCGCCTGCGGGATTAATTACCGGGGCATGGCGTATGAACGTTCCGATATCAGGGACAAGCTCTTTGGCCTCGGTCCAGTTTCGACCGTTATCGTAGGATTTCCTGATCCGGACCAAGGCGGTGCCTTGGTCGGTTTTCAGTTGTGCCGTATACAGCAGCCACAGCTCTGCCGGCGTCTTTTGAAACAACACCGGGTTTTGTTCTGAGCGTGCCGTGTCGGCGGACATTTTCTGTGCCTCGGACCAGATTCCGGTGTTGCTGTCCATTCGGGAAAGATAGATGCAGACGTCGGCCGTGCCTTCCATGCTGCCCCCGAACCAAGTACAGAGCAAGTCGCCATTGTCTAGCTGCAGCAGATTGGAGGCATGATTACTGCTGCAGGGGGTTGGAATCCGTTTCTCTTCAATTATTCTCATTGCCAATACTCCCCGTCATCTGTCAATCCATGAAGGAGCCGCCATTGATATTAATGGCTTCTCCGGTAATAAAATCTGATTGGGCGCTGCTCAGGTACAGCGCAGCGTAGGCGACATCTTCCGGCTTACCCAGGCGGCCGAGGGGAATTTTCTGCAGAACCTTCTGGCGGTAATCCTCATCCCAGCTGTCAACCATTTCTGTTGCTATTGGGCCAGGGCAGATGGCATTGACATTAATGTTATGCGGTGCGTACTCAAGGGCCAGATGCCTGGTCAGGTAAAGACCGCCGGCCTTCGAAACCCCATATTCAATCGAGGCATTGGCATGCGGCTTTTTGGCGGCGCTGGACAGAATATTGACAATTTTGCCGTACCCTTGTTTGACCATGACTTCAAGGACATGCTTGCAGGCATAAGTCAGACCGTCCAGGTTGATAGCAAGGGTCCGACGCCATTCCTCTTCATTGAAATCGGCAAACTTCCGGCGGTTGAGTACCCCGGAGTTGTTAATCAGAGCATCGATTCGACCAAAATTATCCAGTGCCATGGTTGTCAATTGGCGACTGGTCTGCTCATGTGAGATGTCGCCAGTCAGCGCGATACAGTTGACGCCAGTTTGGGCCAGCATGGCGGCATTCTGGTTGATTAATTCGCCATTGGTGCCATTAATAACCAGATTGGCACCTTGCTCTGCGAACATGGTGGCGATAGCCAGGCCGATACCACGGGTTGCCCCGGTAATTATGGCGGTTTTTCCTTTAAGCAATTGCATCATGTCAGTCCTTATTAATTTACCCGAGGAAAATATTAGGCAGAATTAGAATAATATCCTGGAAATAGATCATCAGAACCAGCATCAGCACATAAACACCGACAAACAGGCAAATGTGACGCATCATCTTGACCACCGATGTTTGCGCTATCTTGGCTGCCATCAGTGTGGAGAGCCCGTATGGTGGTGTAACGGTGCCAACACGGATCGCCATAACGGTGATGATTCCGGCGACTGTCGGGTTAATCTGCAGCATGTTCATGACCGGCATCAACAGGGGAACAAAAATCAGCATTGCGGAAGCAGGTTCCATGAAGGTGCCGATGAGTAAATAAATCAGAGTGACGATGATCAGAAACACCGGGGCCGACAGGTCTGCGCCTTTTACGGCGTTGATGATCGGAATCATGACCTTGTAATAAGTCAGTATCCAGGAAAAGAAGGACGCTACGGCGATGAGGATGAAAATGGTGGCCGATTCGATAACCGATTTTTTGGTCACTTCGTAGTATTGTTTGAAGTCTCTCTTCTTTTTGAAGATGATATTGACCAGCAGGATGTAAATTACCGAAATACCCGCCGCTTCGGTTGGGGTGAAAACGCCGCTTAGGATGCCACCGATAATCACCAGGAAGATCGACATGGGGAAAAAGCCTTTTTTAAGGGCGGTCAGGATAGACAGCTCCTCAATGGGCTCATCACCAATCATTTCACCGGAACTTTGGCCAATGTTGTTTTTGACCGCATAGAAATAGGAGTAAACCATCTGCGACAGGCCGATAACGACGCCTGGAATAATGCCGCCGATAAATAAGGCTGCAATGGATGTCTGGGCTATTGAGCCGTAAACGATCATCAGAATGCTGGGCGGTATAATGGAACCGATGGTGGCGGAAGCTGAGGTCAGGGTTGCACTGAATTCAGCACTGTAGCCTTTCCTTTTCATCGCGGGAATGATTATTGATCCCAAAGATGCAACATCCGCGACGGATGACCCTGAGATGCCGGCAAAAAAGATACTGGTCATAACATTGATGTGGGCCAGGTCGCCACGCAATTTGCCGATAAAGGCGCGTGACATATAGATCAGGTCGTCGGCAACATCACTGAGCTGCAACAGCTTGCCGCAGAATATGAACAGTGGGATAGCGAGCAGGGTAAAACTGCGGAACTGCTGCAGGACAATTGACGCCATCTGATTTAGGTGAACGTGAGAGTCAAACAGCAGTGGAATGCCGGATGCCAACACCAGGCTGAATACGACCGGTACGCCAAAAACCAATAAGCCGAGAAATATTGTTAAAATGCCCGCCAGAATCATTTGGAGCCCCCATTTCCCTGCATGTTTTTAATCTGTGTAAAAGTTTTAAAGACGTTAATTGCCTGATAAATGAACATGGTAATAGCGCCAAACAAAAAGGCAGAATTGAAATAAACCAGAGTGATCCGGTGGTCAAGAAAGCGGATCGGAGTCAGCTCTGTACGGGAGAATCCGGCCAGGAAAGACTTATATCCGACGGCCAGCAGCAGAATAATGGCCAGGAGCACCACCACGTCAATCAGAAACGCCCGAATGGCATTGGATCTTTCTGAAAGATAGGGTCCCAGAATATCAATATCCAGATGCTCTTTATTTTTGAGCGCAATACCAGAGCCAAGCATAATGAGCCACACCAGGGAAAAGTTCTGCACGATATTGACTTCGGGTAAAGGAAACCCGAAGACATACCTGGCGACAACGGCGACGAAAATGGTGAACGAGAGCAAGAACTGGAAGATACACAGGACAATGTACAGGGTACTCTCAAGTCTATCGATGGCTTTCATGGAACCTCTCCCTGAAGCGACCGGCACCAGCTTCACCTGGGGGCGAAACTGGTGCCGGATTGTCGTTTAACTATTCAAAAATACTGTTGATTTCTTTAGTGACGCCAAATTTTTTCGCCAGATCGTCGATCTGGGTACGTGACGCTTTGATAAAGGGGGTTTTGTCAGGATCGGTTACCTGAATACCAAAGTCTTTCTGCAGGCTCTTGATCTTTTCATCACTCAGGGCAAATGCCTTTTCTAGGTACATTGGCTGAATTTTTTTGGCGGCTTTGGTAAACAGGGCCTGAACATCGCCACCCAAGGCATCGTATTTCGCTTTGTTCATAACAATGAAGCCAAGGGAAATGTTGTGCTGAGTTCTGGCAATGTATTTGTTTACTTCGGCAAGACGCATGGTGATCATGGCGTCAAGGCTATTTTGTGATCCGCGGACAACACCAGTTTGAACGGCGGTATAAATTTCTTTAAAGGCAACGGGAACCGGATTGGCGCCGATCGAATGCCACCAGTCCATATTGGTTGACGTTGACTTACTTCTCATGTTTTTGCCTTTAAGATCGTCGATGCTGTTGATCGCAAAGGTGCTGATGATATCACGCTCAAGGCCGCCGGCAACCATCAGGACCACAACACCCGGATCTTTCAGGAGTTTGTTTTTAAAGAAATCAAGCTTGTGCTCATCATTAACGACAGACAAAAAGTGCTCTTTGCTTTTGAACAGGTAGTTACCTTCAAGAATGTCGAATTCCGGATGTCTTTCCGCAAACCAGCCCGGATCGGAATAGATGATATCAATGCTGCCATCGACAACAGACTGATACAGGGTTGACGCATCACCAAGCTGTCCGCCGGGGAAAAAGTCGACTGCGACCTTGCCGTTGCTGATATTGTTGACTTCTTCGGTATAGGCCTGAAGAACTTCAGCGAGCAGTGATCCGTCAGGATTGATTGTGGCAGCAACCAGTTTAACCTTGTCACTCGCATAAGCAGACATGGTTGTCAGGATCAGGAGACTTAAAATACCTATGAGAATTTTTTTCATCGTTTCACTCCTTTGTGTTCCAGTTGTTGATTGGGTCTAATCAAATTTTCAGCGTGTCAGAAGACGTCATTCAATTGCGGGTTTGTTCTCCAGTTGCTTGCCTCCTCCTTCGTGTAAGATCTAAATGTGGTGGACAGAAGATGAGAGTTTATTCATGTGCGCCGTAATAAACTCGTAAATCCGCTGCAGAGTCCTTGCGTCGCCAAAGCTGCCTGATTTAGTGATCAGGGACAGTTTCTCCGCCGGTGTTTTCAGCTGCAAATTGCCGAAGGGGGTGCCAGGAAGAACTTCCCCTTCATAGCTTACCCCTGTTGCCTGAAGTTTTTTTACCAACTGATAGGTGGTGTGTCCCCCTATGGAAATCAGTACCGAGATTCCCTGCGTTTGGCAAATATAGGCCGTTGCCTCGGCGATAAGAGCGGCAATCTTTTCACTATTGTCACGTGGACCGTCAGTGCAGGCAGCTTCTTGAGAAGAATCCGGAGTCAGGATGTAACAGCTGTTTTGTGCGGGGTGAATGGTTTTGATCTGGTTCCAGAACTGATCTATAGCGAGCTGATCATTTGCAGCCAGGGCCTGGGTTGGTACCAGGATCTTGGTGCAGGTGTGGGTTGCTTCAAGCTGAGTGAGCTGAATACGACTGACTTCCATTCGGCTTCCGGAACTGATGAGAATATTTCCTGCAGAGAATTCTGCATTACTGTGATTGTGATACTGTGCTGGTGGACGTTGGGCAATAGCTGCGGCAAGACCTGCTGCACCGGTAAGCAATAAACGGTTATTGCTGATCAGTGTTGCGAGGATTGCCAGTTGGGAGTTTGTCGTGGCATCACAGATGATGTGGGTGACGCCTTCAGCAAGGAATTTTTCCACGAGCTTAGATAGATGTTCGACTCCTAGTTCGGTCTCGTGCGTTGCAATGTGAGCGATTTGAGTTTCTGGCAAAGCCTCAAAAAGATCTTTTACATATGAACTTTTTACCGGATTGAGGTGGTCCTGCCCCGTTTCTGTCTCATTGATCGGTGCCCCATGAAGCAGGCAACGGCCATTCACGACAGTGCGTCCAATGTCAGGAGCCGCTGGGCAAATGATAGTTGCGGTATAACGACCGGCGTCAATGACTGCCTTTATTTCGTCATGAATATTGCCGCGCAAGGTGGAATCAATTTTTTTATAGAAGGATGTCGCTCCCCATGCCTGGCATCTTTTCACGGCTTCAACGGTTTTCTGATAAGCTAAAGCCCCGTTGTCCAGACGTGATTCAGTATTTACGGCAAGGACTTCCAAATCCTCCGGCAACACTGCGTTTTGCAGGGATATTGGCATAAATACAGAGAAGCCCGCATGGCAAAAGTGAATGCTGGAATCTCCTGCACCAGTGAAGTCATCGGCAATTATGGCTGTTTGTATATTCATGTGAGACAATATTGGCAAAGGCTGTGCCAACTGATAATAAGTGCCGGTATTTCGTTGTTATATATTGAAATATAAAGAGGTTATATATAGATGAGGAGAGACCCGGTGAAATCCCTTCAGATTGCCGATGGTGCTAATCGCACCACCAGTTGATATTTATTTCACCGGTTCGCTGCGGGGTGCTGGGTTCCGTTGATGATCACGAGGGAATTTATTCGCTTTGCTCACCTACGTGGTTGCTTTAAATAGTCGTCCCTGAAAAAATATAACTATCTGCAATTATTGATTAAAATTGCAGCGTAAAATTGTTAAAATCACCAGAAATAGTACTTCAGCCCTTAAAACGTGGTGATTTTATGAAGCCAAAAGATACGCAGAATGAGCAATCAGATCTGTTTCGTGCCCGGCTTGATCAGATCCTGAACCGCGAACATCCCCTGTTTGTTCTGGCCAACCAGGTTGATTGGTCGGTCTTTGATGAAAAGTTTGGAACCCTCTACTCCGAAAGGGGGCGTCCTGGCAAACCAACACGGCTCATGGTGGGCTTGCATTATCTCAAGCACGCTTATGATGAAAGCGATGAATCCGTGGTCGCACGCCTTTTGGAGAATGGCTATTGGCAGTATTTTTGTGGTTTTGAGTACTTCATTCATCAACTGCCGGTCGATCCGACCTCAATGACGCGTTGGCGCAAACGGATTGGCCCGAAGAACATGGAGCAACTCCTCAGAGAGACACTGGCAACAGCAAAGCGGGAAGAGCATTTAAACGAGCAGCACATGGAACGGGTCAATGTTGATACGACCGTTCAGGAAAAAGCGATTGCCTTTCCAACAGATTCCCGGTTGTACCACAAGGCCAGAGTCCTGTTAGTCAAAGCTGCTAAGAAACGGAATATTCCCCTGCGCCAGAGTTATGTGCGTCTGGGGAAAAGAGCCCTGATCATGAATGGTCGCTATGCCCATGCCCGACAGATGAGGCGAGCCAAGAAAGAACAGAAGAAGCTCAAAAACTATCTGGGACGCGTTTATCGCAATATATTGCGGAATTGTCCCGAGCCAGATGAAGAACTCTCCATTCTTCTGACTAAAGCCAGGCGGATTTTGTTACAGCAGCGTAGCGACAAAAATAAGCTGTACAGCCTGCATGCCCCGGAAGTGGAATGTATTGCCAAAGGCAAAGCGCATAAAAAATACGAGTTCGGCTGCAAGGTTTCCGTGGTAACGACCTCCGAAGACAACTGGATTGTCGGTGTCGAAGCTCTGCATGACAATCCATTTGACGGGCACACCCTGAAGGGAGCCCTCAAGCAAATGAAACGGGTTGTTGGCTGGAATGCTCAAAGTGCCTATGTCGACAAAGGTTACAAAGGGAATCCGAAGAAGCTGGGGGATACCACCATTCATCTGGCAAACCGGAGCAAAAAGAGCATGAAGCCAAGCGAATGGCGCTGGTTTAAACGACGAAACGCTATTGAGCCGGTGATAGGTCACATGAAGAACGACAACCGGATGGATCGTAATTATCTCAGTGGGACCGACGGCGACAAGATGAATGCTATCCTGGCGGCTTGCGGGTTCAACTTAAGAAAGCTCTTACGGGCTATCTTTTGGCTAATTGTCAAAGAACTTGAGCGGCACAAACTGATAAGTTTTGGCCAGATGTGCCGCACTTGGTTTCTGATCTTTTCGTGTGAACATTTAACTCCGAATTCGGCGCCCTCAATTTAAGTTCGCCTGAGAGCCGATTTCGATTTTTTCAGGACCGACTAAATAGTCAAAGAGGTCTCCGGGATTTGCCTGGAGACCTCTTTGAGATGTAACCTTTTATTCTTGAAGTAGTTTTTAGCCTAGCGCCTGATTGACAATCTCCCGTGCTTCAGCCTGAATCTGGGCAAGGTGCTCCTCCCCTTTAAAACTTTCCGCATAAATTTTATAGACATCTTCAGTGCCGGACGGGCGGGCGGCAAACCAGCCATGGGCAGTGCAGACTTTGAGGCCACCAATGGCGGCACCGTTGGCCGGAGCATGGGTCAGTTTGGCGGTAATGGGGTCACCGGCCAGGGTTTGTGCTGATACCTGTTCAGGTGACAGGGCGGCCAGTTTGGCTTTTTCTTCACGATTGGCCGGAGCGTCAACCCGGGCGTAGACCGGATTGCCGAAATTGGCAACCAGGTCCTGATAATGCTGCCCCGGATCTTTGCCGGTTACCGCCAGAATTTCACAGGCCAGCAGGGAGAGAATAATGCCGTCCTTGTCGGTACTCCAGACGCTGCCATCTTTACGCAGGAACGATGCCCCGGCGGACTCTTCACCACCAAAACCATAGGAACCATCGACCAGTCCGTTAACAAACCATTTGAAGCCGACCGGCACTTCCTGGAGTGTGCGACCCAGTGCCTCGGCAACGCGATCGATCATGGATGAGCTGACCAGGGTTTTGCCCACTGCGGCGTCAGGCTTCCAGTTGCTGCGGTTGGCAAACAGATAGTTAATGGCAACGGCCAGATAGTGGTTCGGGTTCATGAGTCCGACCGACCGGGTGACGATGCCGTGGCGGTCATAATCGGGGTCATTGCCAAAGGCAATATCAAAGTCATCCTTAAGGGCAACGAGGCTCGCCATGGCATAGGGAGAGGAACAGTCCATACGTACCTTGCCGTCGTGGTCGGCGGTCATAAAACTGAAAGTATAGTCGACCGCCGCATTGCGGATGGTTATGTCCAAGCCATAGCGTTCGGCAATTGGCTGCCAGTAACGTAAACCGGATCCGCCCATGGCATCGGCACAGATTTTCAGACCGGCCTTTTTAATAGCCGCCAGATCGATGACGTTTTCGAGATCGTTCACGTAAGGGGAAATGAAGTCATGGGCGATGGTGGTCTCGGCCTGCAGGGCGGCATCATAGGATAGGCACTTTACTCCCTGATTATTGCCGGCCAGCAGGGCGTTGGCCCGGTCGGCTATCCAGCCGGTCGCATCGGTATCTGCCGGGCCACCGTTCGGCGGGTTGTATTTGAATCCGCCGTTATCCGGAGGGTTGTGGGAGGGGGTAATGACAACGCCGTCTGCGAGCCCTTCGGTGCGCTCCTTGTTGTAGCTGAGGATGGCATGGGAGATGACCGGAGTCGGGGTATAACCGCCATCCTGGTCGATCATGACCGTCACGCCGTTGGCAGCAAAAACCTGTAGGGCGGTTTTCTCGGCCGGAATGGACAGGGCGTGGGTATCTTTGCCCATGAACAGAGGACCGGTAATGCCCTGATCTGTGCGATAGTCGCAGATTGCCTGACTGATCGCCATGATGTGGCTTTGGGTGAAGCTGCTTTTCAGTGACGATCCACGGTGTCCGGAGGTTCCAAAAGCGACCCTCTGATCCGGATTGCTGATATCCGGCTGGCGTTCATAATAGAGGCTGATCAGTTCAGCGATGTCGGTCAGGTTTTCAGTTTTTACCGGTTTTCCTGCGTCAGGGTGTATGGCCATCCTTTGCTCCTGTGATGGGTTTATGAGTAATTGTGTATAATACCTGCATGAAATCATTTAAGTGCTATTATACACGACAGGTCGTATTTTTACCTGATCTTGTCTTGACAGGGAATACCTTTGGGCGGAAAGATTAGTTTTCAGAATTGTCATGTAGCTGCCATTCCTGGGGATCGCGGTTTTGCCCAGTGTGGTATCGGGGGAATAACTTAAAAACAATGTTGCCTGTGTATGAACAGGCCAGGAAAGGAAGGGAAATGAAAAAAACAGGACTATTGATAGTGATTGGTATGTTTATTTTGGGTGGCCTGGTATCTCAGGCTTGCGCCGCAGACCAGTGGCATCAGTTGTCAGCGCAGGATGCAATGAAAAGTTCGCTTGGACAAGAGAAACTGAAGCCGGAAATCCGCCTTTACATGAAAGGACAAAGTCACCCCAAAGTATTAAAGACGCTTGGCGAATATAAAGCCAATCAGCGTACCAATGGGGTCGGAAAATCTGCAGAAGCAGCATGTGAGAGGGTTTTTGTTTCCGCTTTGATGGCACTGCAGGATCGTGCCGTGAAAGAGGGGGGCAATGCGGTGATTGATATCTATACGATTACCAAAGACAAAAAGTTTGAAAGCGCTACGGAGTATTCCTGTATCAAAGGTGGTTTTGTCACCAATGTTGCTTTGATGGGTACCGTTGCGAAGCTTGGCAAATAGAAAATATTGAAACGCTTCCGCGCGTGGCGAAGAAATCTAAAAAATACTAATAAAAACAAAAAGGTTATGGCATGTGACGCTATAGCCTTTTTGTTTTTACCGGTGGGTGAGGGGGAAATGTCTTTGAGACACTTGTTTTGTCCTCGATAGAAAGGATTTTCCCATAGTTAGGCAGCCGTTTTTTCTGTTAAAAAAAATTAAACAATGCTACTGTACATTAATATTTCTTAGGAAATTAAATAGTCCAAATTGGCAATATTGGACTGTTAAGTGCTTTTTCTGTGCCTGATGACGTAAGACTGGCGCTTTTGGAATGCGGCTGCTTATGCTGACCTTTTCAGGAAACGAACCACTTGCTTGCGTAATTCTCGTATTGTGTCTGCTGCGTGGGTAGTTGGCATCCTCCTGATTTATACCCGCTCGTGACACTCTATAAAAAATAACCACTGTACCACCAAGTTAATATAAGAATTTATCAATATTTTTCTGGTTTTGAAGAATCTCCGTCTCGCGTTTCATTTGGACGCTTCGCAAGGCCAACCTTTGATTTGTTGCGAAGTACGTTTTCTTACTGAGGTCTTCCGTTGTCCGTTGTGCTTGAAGGGATTGGCGGGCTAAAGATCAAGAAGGGGTGTGTGGTGAAGCTATTCCAAAGGATAAACTACGATATTGATACCCTGCCGACCATGCCAACTATCGCAGCCCAGGTCATTGAACTGATCAAGTCACCCTGCTCTTCAGTTGAGAAATTGGCCTTTGCTGTCGCCAAGGATCCTGGCTGCAACTTGCCGGAGCAAAGCACCTGGGGCTCTCTCAGTCCGATCTGGATCCGCTTGGCGGTGAATTTCAAAAAATCTTTACCGCGAACCGGAGCGCATTTCTTGCCAGATGGCGGGAAAGCTGAAAAGGAGCTTTTTCTGCACTATGAGTGATATGCCAAGCATTGAGCAAAGTCTGTTAATGCGGGTTTTGGAACAAAATCCTGCATCAATCGTCATTACGGATCCTGATGCCACGATTACGTATGTCAACCCACGCTTTTGCGAGCTGACCGGTTATCTTTTTAACGAAGTCGTAGGGCAAAACCCGCGCATTCTTAAAGCCGACGATAGCCAGACCGATTATGTGCAGATGTGGAAAACGCTTGTCGCCGGCCATCAGTGGCGGGGTGAATTTTATAATAAAAAAAAGAATGGAGAGAATTACTGGGAACTGGCTTTGATCACCGTGATTCTGGATGCGCAAGGGCGGATCATTAACTACCTGGCGATTAAAGAGGATATCACCGAGCGCAAGCAGATCGAAGGGGAACTGGAGAGGACGGTCGCTCAGGCGATTCAGCTGTCAGCCGAACTAGAGTTTCAAAATGCCGAGATCGAAACGCAGCGCCAGGAGTTGGATAAGGCCTATACAGATCTCAAGGTGGCACAGTCGCAGATGTTGCAGCGTGAAAAAATGGCGTCGATCGGGCTGTTGGCGGCTGGTGTTGCCCATGAGATCAATAATCCGATCGGGTTTGTCTCGAGTAACCTGCGCAGCCTGGGCAAGTATTTGCACAAACTCACCGAGTATGTCGCCTTTATCGAAAGCGGGATTAAGGGCAGCCCTTTTGAGGAAGAATGTTTGCAGAAAAGACGGGCCATCAAGCTTGACTATCTGTTCGAAGATTGCACCGACCTGATTGCGGAATCTGTCGATGGGACTGAGCGCGTCAGTAAAATTGTACAGAGCCTGAAAACCTTTTCCCGAGTCGACCAGGCCGAAGTGAAACTGACCGATTTGAACGAGTGCCTGCAGAGCGCTATTGCCATTGTCTGGAACGAGATCAAGTATAAAGCCGAGCTTGAGAAAAACTTATCGCCCCTGCCGGAGATTCTCTGCAATCCTCAGGAAATCACCCAGGTCTTTACCAATATTCTGGTCAATGCGGCACAGGCCATAGAAAAGGACGGTAAAATTCAAATCACCAGCTCCGCTGACACAAATACTGTCACCGTTAGGTTTGAAGACAATGGCTGTGGCATTCCGGAGCAGAATCTGGAACGCATCTTTGAACCATTTTTCACCACCAAGAAGGTGGGGCAGGGAACGGGTTTAGGGATGAGTATCAGCTATGAGGTCATCAAGAAGCATGGTGGAGATATCAGGGTTGCCAGTCGGGTTGGCGAGGGAACTGTCTTTACAATGACCTTGCCTCTGCGCAGGATAGAGAAGGGATGACAACAAGAACAAAAAACTCCTGAATATCAGTGGGCACTGTTGCTTTTTGCCGGGTTGATCCGGCTTATGGAGCGTAGTCGAAAACATTTCATGAGTTCAATATATGGTACATTTTCACTATGTGCGGCGGTGATTAGCGTGATCGAGTTTGATGAACAAGACAAGCGGATGGTGCTCAAGCTGGTTTACTATGGACCGGCACTTTCCGGAAAAACAACAAATTTGCTGCAACTTCACGAAAAATTGAAGAAAGATGGGCGTGGTGATCTGATGGTTCTCGATACACAGGATGATCGCACGATCTTTTTTGATCTACTGCCTTTTTTTCTGGTAGCCCCCTCTGGGTTGAAGATCAAAATAAAGGTCTACACCGTTCCAGGGCAGGTTCGCCACGATGCGACACGAAAAGCCGTTTTGCAGCGGGTCGATGGAATCGCCTTTATTGCCGATTCACAAAAAACTGAAATGCAGAACAACTTTAACAGTTTTGAGAATCTTGAGAAAAACCTGGCCCTTGTTGGTCTCGATATTGAGAAGCTGCCACTGATCATTCAGTTCAATAAGCGTGATCTGGACGCTATTATCAGCAAAGAAGAGATTATAAAAACGTGGCGGCATACGGGAATCCCGGTTGGCCTGGCAGCGGCGCTGAAAGGCAAAGGCGTGGTTGAAACATTCCAGAAACTGCTGGAAGTAACGTATGTGCATATTGACAAGCAGTATGGACTTGCATCGCAGCATAAACTTTCCAAGGACGATTTCATCAGGCAGATTTTAATGCTGCATGAGACTCCTGCAGGGTGAGGCTGAAGAGGGGAAAGGACTGCAAAGTATGACATCCGACCAGAAGCTGGAATTTGTCGTCGGTGCAGAAAAGCACCTGCGTGATGTCCTGTCCAGGACCGATGTGTTGCCGTTGCTTCAGGCAGCAGTGCAGATGGGAGTTATGCAGGCCGGTATTTATGATGATTGTGGCAGGAGTCTCTGGTTGGAGCCGGAGACAATGCCATGTTCGGCAGCGCAGCAGGAAACGGTAAAAGCGACTTTACTGCTCGAAGGTGAACCGGTTGGAGAGTTGCGACTTGTTGCACAGCAAAGGGGTTCCGCTGCAGCGCTGCAAAACATGGCTGACTTGCTGAGGCATGCGCTGAACAGTTTGATCAGTGGCAACCTGAAAAGAATTCTGACCACAGAAATGCACACGCAGGTTGTGAATATGTCCTACGAAGAATTACTGGATGCCAACCAGCGTCTGCAGGCTTCGGAGAAAAAATATCGTGATCTTGCTGCCAATCTTGATCGGCGGGTTCAGGAACGTACGGAGGAATTGAAGAGAGCCTATGCTCAGCTGATTCAGCAGGAAAAAATGGCGTCCATAGGGCAGCTTGCAGCCGGGATTGCTCATGAAATCAACAACCCCCTCGGCTTTGTATTGAGTAACTTGAAAACTTTGCAACGCTACTGTGATCGCTTCACAGAGATGCATGCGTTGTATCATGAATGGATCGTCGCAGGTGTTGACGCCAGCCGGGCCAGAGAACAGGAGCAGCACGAGCGGGAACGGTTAAAAATTGCAGTGGTTGAAGATGATCTGGCCGATGTTTTTGAAGAAAGCTTTACCGGGGTGCTCAGAGTCAAGAAGATCGTTGCAGATCTGAAGGGATTTACCCATATCGATGCGCTGGGAGAGGAACAGATCGATCTTCATCAGGAGATTGAGCGCGTTTTAAGTGTGCTTGCCCACGAGATTCCAGCGGGAACCCGGATTACAAAGAATTTTTCAGAACTTCCCCCTTTGACCTGTTTAGGCAGTCAGGTGGGACAGCTGTTCCTGAACTTGCTGCGCAATGCCTTTCAATCACGGTCGGAGGGGCTTGAGGTTGAGATATCAACCATCTGGGAAGGGCATCAGTTTACGATTGTCATTGCCGATAATGGACCCGGCATCCCGGATGATATTCGCGAGAAGATTTTTGAACCTTTTTTTACCACCAGAGATGTCGGACAAGGCGTTGGACTGGGGTTGTCAGTTGCTTATGACGTTGTCAAAGAATTGCACGGAAAGATTCACTGCTCAGAGCGCCCGGGCGGCGGAGCCGTTTTTGAGATAAACTTGCCCGAAGGGAAGTAAATGTCCAAATTCGCCCAACTCTTCAAATCTGGAGATACTCACCGGAGGGTGCTCAGCGCCGACCCGGAGCCGTCCGACTCGCCTGGTCCGGAAGAGGACCAGTTTACCCTGCTGTTTGTGGATGATGAACCCAGTGTTCTCAGCTCCTTGAAACGAATTTTTCTCGATGAAAATTACCGTATTCTGACCGCTGGCGGTCCTTTACTCGCCATAGATATTCTGGCCCGTGAAAAAGTTCATCTGATCATATCGGATTACCGAATGCCGGAGATGACAGGTGCCGAGTTCTTGAAGAAGGTCAAAGAGGAATATCCGGACTCTCTGCGCATTATGCTGACCGGGGATGCCGATATCCAGTCTGTGATGGGCGCGATAAATGAAGGAGCGGTCTATAAATTTATTACCAAGCCCTGGAATGATGAGGATCTCCGCCTGACGGTCAGTCTCGCCCTGCAACAGTACGTTCTGGTGCAGGAAAATAAAAAGTTAAAACAGCTTACCGATAAGCAGAAGCTGGAGATTAATAATTTTTCCTCGCTGCTCGGCGAAAATCATGCGTTTCTTTCCAATCTCCTCGAAAAGGCGGGGGTTCTGGATCAGCACAGTTTTCAGCGGGCGATTAAGGACGGGTTGCCAAATGAATATATTATCCAGACTCTGGAACGTTTGGGGCTGGCCAGGGAAAAGGATGTTGCCAAAGCGCTGCAGGATAAATTGAAGCTGGAAGCGCTTGATCTCCGTGAACAGCATCTGTCTTCGGAAGTGGTCGGCATTCTTCCCGCTGAGCTGTGCCGAAAAAAATGTATGGTCCCGGTGCGCTTTGAGACGAACACCCTGACCCTGGCGATGGGGGATCCTTCCGATATCTACAATATCGACAATATCTCCCGGCTGACCGGCTTCCGCATTAAGACGGTTGTCAGTCTCTGCTCGCAAATTTTCAGTGTGCTCGATAGCCTTCAGGGGACCGAAGGGGTTGCGGGAGATTTTAATCTCAATGGACTTCTCGATATTCAGCCGCTGGATGAAGTCGACATTCTGCTGGATGAGGAGAAACAATACAGCGTCAAGGATCTTCTCGATTCTTCTGAGGTCCCTCCTATCATTCGTATCGTCAATGCGATTGTTTCAGAAGCGATACGCTATCAGGCCAGCGATATTCATATCGAGCCGAAAACCAAGTTCAGTGTTATTCGTTTTCGCATTGATGGCATTCTGGTCGATAAAATCAGAATCCCGGCGGAACTGCATCTTGCGACTGTATCGCGGATCAAGATTCTCGCCAAGCTCGATATCGCCGAGCGTCGCAAGCCTCAGGATGGCAGGATGACGGTCAAATCAGGGACCCGGATGGTTGACCTGCGCGTTTCCACCATGCCGTCGATCAACGGTGAAAAAATTGTGATGCGGTTGCTCGACAAGAGTGCGGCGATAAAAAAACTCGACCAGCTGGGGTTTATGCCCGATAGCATGGAGCAGCTCACGGCCTTAATAAAAAAACCGCAAGGAATCATTATTTCGACCGGGCCAACAGGGAGTGGCAAAACGACGACCCTGTATTCCATGCTGGCACAAATGCTGGAACGCTCGCGCAATTTTGAAACCATCGAGGATCCGGTTGAGTATTATGTTGAAGAAGCCAACCAGATCTATATCAGGGAGAAAGATGGCTTGTCCTTCCCTTCTGTGCTCAGGGCAACCCTGCGCCAGGATCCTGACGTGATTCTGGTCGGCGAGATTCGCGATACGGAGACCGCCGATATTGCGTTTAAGGCCGCACTGACCGGACACATGGTGTTGACCAGTCTGCATACAAACAGCTCAGTAGCATCGATTACACGCTTGATTGACCTGGGAGTAAAGCCGTACTTGATCAGTTCGGTTTTGGAAGGGATTATCGCCCAGCGCTTGGCACGTAAGCTGTGCCCGCACTGCCGTTACCAGGCTGAAATCGATCCACAGGTCAAGAAATTGCTCAGGGTTCCGGATGATATGTTTCCTGCCGGCGTCTGGAAAGCCAAGGGGTGCAGCAGATGTGATGCAACGGGGTATTCGGGACGGGTCGGCATTTATGAGTTGTTTACGATGAACGATGATTTCAGGCATCTGATCAGTGATGGGTACAAGGAATCGAATCTGCTCAAACTTGCGCTTTCCAGAGGTCTGGTGACCCTGATTCAGGATGGTCTCAGCAAGGTTGCGCAGGGAAAGACCTCTCTTGAGGAGTTGCTGCGTGTGCTGGGGCCTCAATTGATCCATGAACGAACCTGTCATGGTTGTCAAAGGCAGATTGGCTCCAAATATCAGTATTGCCCTTATTGCGGAGTTCCGAAACAGGATGTTTGCCCCTCTTGCCATGAGCCGGTTGAAGGGGATTGGCTGGTGTGTGCCGTCTGTGGCGCGGGACTTGTTAAATAGGGGTCATTGGGGGGATTATGCCTGCTATTCTGTTTGTCGATGATGATACTGCGGTTCTCAACTCGATTGAGCGGCTTTTTCTGGCTCATGACCAGGAAATTCTGCGCGCCAGTAGCGGTGATGAAGCCTTGGCCCTTTTTGACCAGCATGAGATTGCGGTGATGGTGACGGATCAGCGCATGGCTGGGATGAAAGGTACGGAACTTATCAACCGGGTAAAAATGATTTCGCCGGATACCGTGCGCATTGTTCTTTCCGGATATACGGAGTTGACTGATCTGCTGGAAGCGATCAATCGCGGGGAGATATTCCGCTTTCTGGTCAAGCCGTGGGATGATGATGACCTGCTGGAAAACGTTGAACTGGCGCGGCAACGTTATGGCCGTAATCGTGAAATGCAAAGGACCGAGGAAGCAACTCTGCTCTCTCTGGCGCAGACAATCGAATTGAAAGATGCTTATACACGCGGACACTGCGACCGGGTTGCTCGTTTTGCTGAAGGGATCGCTCGAAAGTTGGGTTTGTCGGATCTGAAAATCAAGGAAATCCGCCACGGCTCCTGGCTGCATGATTGTGGCAAGATAGGCATCCCTGACGATGTGATCAACAAGCCGATGGGGCTTGATCACTATGAAATGGTACAAATGAAGGAGCACCCGTTACATGGTGCGGAGGTGGCCCGTAAAGCGCAGCTCTCCGAAACGATCGTACAGATCATTCTTTGCCATCACGAGAAGTTTGACGGAACAGGGTATCCCAGTGGGCTTAAAGGAGCAGCGATTCCCCTGGAAGCCCGCATCGTTGCGGTTGCTGATGTCTATGATGCGATCTCTTCGGACCGACCGTACCGGAAAGCGTGTGATGATATCGGAGTCGAAACCATTATGGCAGATTGCCGTGGAACTGCTCTTGATGCTGAGCTTGTTGATATTTTTATGCAAGAGGTGCTGCCAGAACTTATGGGGAAAGGACTGAATGTGGACCTGTAAGTCATTGTTCCATGGTTCGGCAGGATAAACAGTTCCTTTCCTTAATGCATATACGAATTCAGAGCCTTTAACTCCTCCCCTTTTTCCCCTTCATAGTCTGGAAATTATGCCCCTTCCTTCAGAATATTTCCCTGATATGACCAAGTCACGCTCGCAGCTTTGAAAAGCTCCACACTATTGGTATAAGGACCCCTCTCTAAGGCACTTTCAAGAGACAATATTCGGTCATAGTGAAAACGCCTTAAAGCCGTTGCCTTTTCTTATGTTCTTATTGTGTCTGAAAAGTTTATTGTGCAAATGATCAACTTGAAAAAATAGGTAAATTATCTACCCATTTTCTTTGTATGCTCTCATGATAAATATGAAAAATCCTATTTGTAAAAGGTATTTACTTAGATTTTATCTATGATATTATCTACCCATATATCTATTCATTTGCTGCGCATCTAAACGAGGTCATTATGGGGCGTACAGAAGGTCAAGACACTCAACTTCGACAGATACTGAGCATGGGGAGCCAAACAAGTTCCTTCCTTCAACAGCGCCTTAACCTCAGTCAGTCTGCTATCTCACGGACAATCGAAAGACTTGCGCCCGACGTTATTCTTTTGGGGGCAGCCCGATCTGCCAGGTATGGCCTGCAGAGACAAACCCATCCGCAGCTTGAGACTGTAATTCCCCTTTACCAGGTAGATACAAACGGCGATGTGAGCCCTTACGGGAAACTTTTCACTCTGGCAGCGAATGAATACGGCTTACAGCTCCATGAAAGCGCTAAAATCAATTTTCTTGACCATGTGCCCTATCCTATTCAAAACATGTATCCTGAAGGGTTTATGGGCCGCTCATTTGCGCATAGATATGCCAGAGAACTGGATCTGCCAAAGGACTTAAACGTATGGACTGACGTGCATGCATTGGTGGCTCTAACATCCTGTGGTGAAGATATGCCAGGATGTTTGATAATCGGACAAGAATCACTTGAACGCTATTGGGAAGAGGTGGCAACTGATCCGACAATCCTGTCAGCTGAAGACAAGGGCAGAGCTTATAATGATTTAGCAATCATGGCAATTGAAGGGGAGGTGCCCGGATCATCTGCAGGTGGAGAACAGCCCAAATTTACGGCTATTGTCGAGGGGCCAGATGGGCCGTATCGAGTTATTGTCAAATTTGCTTCAAGACATTCAGATGAAGGAAAAAGGTGGGCAGATCTATTAATTTGCGAAAACATTGCATCAGAAACCCTTACCAATAATGGGTTCAACAGTGCTGCCACCAGAATTTTACAAACTGAAAATTGGACTTTTCTGGAATCGGCAAGATTTGACAGAACAGGACTTTGGGGGCGGATTCCTCTGTTCTCAATGAAGACCCTGGAGGCGGAATTCATCGGTGGTTGTGGCACCTGGTCGGAATGCGCAGAGGAGTTCAATAGAAACGGGTATATATCCAATGAAGATAGGTCCCTTATTCAGCAGCTTGAGGGCTTTGGAGCTTTGATTGGAAATACCGATATGCATTTGGGCAACTTGTCATTTTATTCAAATAATGGCGAGTTTGACTTGGCGCCGGTCTATGACATGACGTCCATGATTTACCGACCAAGGGCTGGTGGCATCATGTCTTCTGAACCCCTCAGTTTTAAAGGTCTGCCACTGGCCTCCTCTTCCAGAGAGATAAGAGCTCTTGCGCGAGAGTTTTGGGAACGTGCTGCCAATGACGAACGTTTGTCGGATGCCTTCCGAGAATTATGCAAGAAAAATTCAAAAACATTTGAAAGTTTCGAAAATCGGCCAGCTTTGAAAATGTAGTATCAAAGCCCGGAGCAGTTCCGGGAAAAACATGTCACAAACTCGAAATTTCCAAGATTGGCTGGTCTGGATTCGGGGTAGAGGTCAAGTTTTTCTCAACGCTCCACTCAGTTCTTGCCAATTATGAACAAGCAGCAAAGCATGTTCTTAATGCTATCGGCAAAAATAAAGGGACAATAAGATGGGAACTCTGCCTCAATTCACTCCGTTCATCCCTGGAAATACCTCAAGTCTTGAAGATTTGGCATTAGATATAGTTCAAAAATCTGCAGCATTAGGAGGCCGGCAACATAAGATAACTTTGCGCTCTCTTCGGGATCTATTGAGAGTTATAAATAGCTATTATTCTAACCAGATAGAAGGGAATAACATACACCCTTTCGATATCGTACGAGCAATGAATAAAGATTACGACGTCGAACCCGCAAAGAGAAACTTGCAACAGGAAAGCGTTGCTCACATTGAAGTGCAAAAGAGAATGGAAGCAAGGCTTGAAAAGGAATCCGATCTCGTTGTGACTTCTGCGGATTATCTTAAATTCTTGCACTACGAATTTTACAGTCTTACTCCAGATGAGTTCCGTGTCGTAACAGACCCCCAAACAGGAAAAAAGGATTATGTCATACCTGGTGAATTTCGGCATAGCGAAGTTCAGGTCGGTAGACATATCCCACCCTGCCATAGTGATATTTCTCTTCTTATGGACAGATTTAATGAAGCTTACCTGCCAGCTCGGCATCACGGAGTTAAGAAATTGATTGCTGCAGCTGCAGCTCATCACCGGCTTATGTGGTTGCACCCGTTTTTAGATGGGAATGGTCGAGTTGCAAGGCTTTTTACCGAATCTTATTTGCTCAATATTCCGGTCGAGGGTTTTGGGATTTGGTCGGTAAGCCGCGGTCTTGCCAGAAAATCAACCGAATATAAGGCAACTCTCAGCCACGCGGATGCACAAAGAAGAAATGATCTCGATGGGCGTGGGAATTTATCAGATGAAGGGTTAAGCCAATTTTGTCATTTTTTCCTTAAAACATGCCTGGATCAAGTGGACTATATGAATGGTTTACTTCAGTTGGATGGCATGGTTGATAGGATTAAGGGATATATCGAGTTACGCAACAAAAATATGGCTTTTGGACCATCCAACGTGGCCTCTCCTCTTAAAATGGAAGCAGCTAATATGCTCCAGGAGGTCCTTGTGCGGGGGGAAATTTCAAGAGGGGAGATATGTGCTGCCTCAGGTTTAAAGGAAAGAACGGCCCGTGAGCTCTTGGGGCAACTTATAGAAGAAAACCTACTTTTGACTAATTCTCCAAAAGGCCCAGTTCGTATGGGTTTCCCTGTCCATGTTGCAGGCTGGATTTTTCCAGAACTGTATCCCCGGCAATAGCGAAAAGTCTCGATATGAGGATAACCCCGATTCAGCACCAGGAGTTGGCTGCATAATTTCTACTTCTGAACCCTGTTAAGAATGGGGGGAATACCCTTCAAGCTCTAATGTTGTGTTCCGCAACCGCTTTGAAGATTTATAATTGTTGGTTGTTGTATGGGGAATTTAGTCCTATTCTGTCAACGTGATTGATATTTAATTTAGAAAATTTTGAACTCTACCGGATGAAGTTGATACTTTTGCGGATAGTTAAACTGGAAAGATCTGAATCTGGCCTAATCTGATATTGATTTTCAGATTAGGCCGGAAGACATTATGGAGATTGGCTGTTTGGTATGTTTTGCTGACTTCAACGGCATGTATCCTAGGAAGAGACTTTAGGTCAAGATTTCAACGACAGGGCTAATCGCCGCTGCTACTGGGTTGTAAATATCCATTTCGATGTCAGGCGTTTTGATCGTTACTACTAAAGAATAACGAGCCATTTTTTCCAACCGTCCAAGTTGATGACGTTCCCGCCACCAGCCAATTACCGGATACACACCAATAAATCCACGTTCCGCCAGGTCTGCGGCTGTTCCTGTCCATCGATCACTGTGGATTGACCCAAGGCTTCTGATACCGGGGCCAAATTGCCAGTCTGAGGAATCACTGGATGTCGAGTTTCCGAGCTCTTCATCTCTGGCCGCTTGGTTGATTCTGGCCCTAAATTGGTCGAGAGTTTCTGTCGGCCTTTTAACCTCGAAGCGAAGCCCATGTGACATGTAGCGATGTTTTTTAGTCCAGCCACGGCGGGCAGGGTTTGGTTCTATGAAATATGAGAGAGTCACTTTCATTTCTACGGATGTTTCCCCAAGCTTCTGTAAAACATCTTGAGGCCAGGGAATCGCATGGATATGCATGTCTTTGGTTTTAATTTTCCCTTCAATTTTAGCGTAAGGTTGTAGTGCTTCCTGAGCGATAAGTGTCAACGAATTTTGAGCACTCCAAAGAAGGGGCTGCAGTCTTGGGACGCCAAAACCGAAACATCGCAAAAGATACTCTGCTGCCTTTCTTGGGGACAGTCCAGCGGCTTGGACGCGTTGGTGCATTTCGGGGGTCCATTCCGCTGAATGAACCAGAAGTGCTCGCAATGTTTCCGGCCAGAATTCCGGGTACTGGCTTTGTAGAAGTGCAGACATATGTGAGGCAAGAGCTGTTGCGGCACTGGTTTCTCTGCTGGTGATGAGAAGCGTGTCTGTCGGACGGTAGTATGTTGACAGCAACTCCAGACTATCAACAAAGTCGGCAGTTCCTGTGCCGGGGTCAAGCCCCATGTTGCCACCCTCAACGACAATTTCTGGTTTTATCGGCCAGGGACGTTCCCAGATTACAGAGGTTGTACTTGAGGGGCTGAGGTCGCCTGGTGGGGCAATGGGAGTCCACCCGGGAAACTCGTTTTCGTCAATGGTTTGCTTTTCAGTATATGCGCCGACGGTTACGGCATTCCAAGATTGACCCGGGTCGTGGATGGCATCTGTAATATTGCTATCTGGGTATAAATGCCTATCGCTCAGGTCTGTGTTCCCGGCTGAAATGATCACCAACCGCTGCGTTTCATCGAAAGATCCAGAAGTGAGGGAATCGATTGATGCAGACCATTCTGACGGTTGCCCTCGATCTCGAAAGTCTGTTGTTGTTACGGCCATAGATATGACGCGTTTGCGCTCGGGGGCCTGGATTTCTGCTCGGGCAATCCCTTCTCTGGTAATGGCTCCATAAAGATGCGCAGGATTCTGCCCATGGCCTCTTGGTGGAAGAATTTTAACGGATTCCAGTCGATGGCGGAGGGTTATGGGGGACGGACTTGCCAGTATGTCCATGAGGTCCCCATAAAGTGCTAAGCCAGCCATTTCGGTTCCGTGTCCGTCGTGATCTGAGGGCCCCCAGGCGGGATGGTAAGAGTGAAGATCCTCTACAGCAAGGGCAGGCGCAATGAGAGGATGTTGTTGGGTGATGCCAGTATCAAGAATGCACACAGCGGGAGCATGTTCCGCTGGAGGCGAAAGCGTTTCGAGGGTAGCATTTACCCATTCTGATTGCTGGACTGGGGGCATTCCTGAAAAAAAGTCCGCAGTTTCCTTGGCTTTTCTGAGCTCAGCAACGCAATCAAGTAATGATATCGATCTCGCCATCTGTGACTTTGTGCCTTGAGCGAGAACGACAGTGCGGTCTGGGAATTTTGATATCTCGGCACTGACTGTCAGGCCAATACGAGCGGCATGTGTTGAAAAGAAATCGAGGATACTGCTTCGATCCTCGTCAGAGCGAAGCCAAACTTCCCATGTTATGGGATCATTTTCTGTTGGTAGCATTTCATAACTGTCAGTCCATAAGGCATCCAGTACCGCCAGATGAATATCTGATATGCCATCAACCAGATCTTTGTTCTTGGGCTTCCCTTTTTCAGTCGTCTTGTCGCGATAGGCGGTAAGTATTTTTTCAAAATGTGTCAATTTTCCTTCTGGAACAAATACCGTTGCAAGCGTTTTTTCGTCAATTTTTTTGCTGCTAAGCAGCTCAATCCCTTGGGGTGCATTTTCTAGGCTTTCAAATTTGAGGTCAAAATCCGGATCGCTTTCAAATTCCAGATAGATGCCCGTTTGGGCATCTATCCCAAAAGCAGATCTCTCTTGTTTGAGGGCTTCTGCGTCTTCCTTTACCTGATCGAGTTTTTCAAAAAGGTCTTGAGCGTGTTGCTGTCTGTTGCGGTCAGGGAGGCGGAGACTTTTTCCTCTTGCAGGTTTAGGCGTGGTATATGGTTCCGTAGTGGCTGTTTTGGAAACCAATAAATGTGGTAGTCCCTCTCCAATTTCCGACATTATATTAAATCCTTCTCTGGTTTTAGATGTTATCTACGAAAGGATAGCCGTTCTTGAAGCGGTTTTAGTAAATCATTTGTAGATATCGCTAAGCGGTCATGGATTATTGCATCCTTGATGGCATCTTCACAGGCTTTGGTGATATCTCCGTAGCTAAGTCCTTCGGCACTCTCTGCGAGAATTTTCCAATCAATATTTTCTTTTTTAAAGTTAGATAATTTATTGATGATAGTTTGCTCTATCAGTTCTCTAGGAGGAATCTCAAATTCGATAACATCATCAAAACGCCGAAAGAGAGCATGGTCTAGAATTTCAGGATGATTGGTTGCTGCCAAAATAAGGCTGTCCGAATCATCCTGTTCTATCAGTTGAAGGAAACTATTCAAAATTCGTCTAATTTCTCCGACATCATTAAGCAGGCCTCTTTGTGAGCCAATAGCATCAAATTCATCAAATAGGTAGACTCCTCGGGTTTGGGCAAGTGCATCAAAAATCAGCCGTAGCTTGGCCGCCGTTTCACCCATATATTTCGTCATCAGGCTATCAAGGCGAACAGTGAAGAGAGGTAAACCAAGCTCTCCAGCTAAAACAGAAGCCGACATCGTTTTTCCTGTGCCAGGAAGTCCTTCGAGGAGAAGCTTTTTTCTTGGAGTCAGGCCATAGGATCTAATTTTTTTTATTTGTCTCTGCTCTTTAATCAGTCTTTTTAGGCGACTGGAGATGTTCTCGTGAAGAACCATATCCGAAAGTCGGAGTTTAGGATAAGAGACTGAAAGTAAGGTGGAGAGTTCTCCACGAGGGGCAGTAATTGGTATGGGCTGTGCTGCAGCTTTGGCTACACTTTTTGACTTGGCTTCGTCAATGAGGGCCCTTAATTCTTGAGCAAGTCTGCCGTGGCCTCTTTTTGCTTCGGCTGCTGCTACTTGCATTGCAACTGCAAAAAAATGAGAATCGTCGCCATCAATATGTGATTTAAGTAAAGCTTTTAATTGATCTGCTTTTGCCATAATTTTTTCTTTCGAAAAACAGTATGAGCATTTGTAAATATCCATTTGCTCTATATTATAACTGTTTTATCATTTATTTCAGGATAGGTGTAACCCCAAAATACAGGTTTGTGACGTAATATTACACGGTTCGGGACTGTAATTCACCTTTCTATTTGAAGAATCAGAGCATTTTACCCAAGCTTTCGGGCCAAGTCTTCAGCTTTCAAATGTGTATACCTTTTCAGCATTTGCAGAGTCTTGTGGCCAGTAATGCTGGCAACTTCCATAGGGTTTAGTCCCTTTTCAAAAAGTAGAGAGCAAGCTTTATGGCGCAGGTCATGCCACCGAAGATCCTCAATTTTTAATTTTTCACAAGCCTCCCGAAACGATTTGCTGACATGAGCGCCGCTGACCCCAAAAACTTTACCATCAATACGGCGTGGTAGTTTATTAAGTACGTTTACCGCTTTAGATGAAAGGGGGACGTTCCGGGGTTCGCTGTTTTTGGTTCCTGGTAGATGGGCTACCCGGCGAATCAGGTTTATGTCTTTCCATTCCAATGAAAGAAGTTCGCCTTGCCTCATGGCTGTTTCCAGTGCAATTTGAAAAAGAGGTTTCAGGGTGATTCCGAGTGAGGCTAACAGAAGTTCTTCCTCACCTGGTTGTAGCCGTCGATCACGTCCTTTCGGCATTTTTGGGCGTGAAATTTTAGCTATTGGGTTGTCTAGAGATTCCATTCCCCATTCCTTGTGAGCCACATTGAATAAATTAGAAAGAAGCATCAGCTCATTATTAACTGTATAGGGAATCTTCCCTTCTTCAAGGCGTTGATCACGGTATTTCGCAATATCGGTGCTACGGATAGTGGAAAGAAACCGACTGGCTAAATCTGAACGCTTAAAAAGATTAATCCGATTAGCTTCTTGTGCTGCACCTTTTTTATGTGGAGTTTTCAGCGATCCAACGCCTCATCCAGTGTGGTGTTTTCAGCTTCTTTTCTCGAAACGAAAATACCATCATCCATTTCTGTTTCGATTTTACGAGCCCAGCGAGCAGCATCCTCATAGGTTTCGAAAGTTTTCGTCTGTTTCGGCCATCCTCTGCGTCTGATTTTAACTTGTCACTGATAAGGTCCACGCTTGTTGATTGATGCCAAAATCCCCCCCCCCGAAAAACTGCGAGTGTCACAACAATGACATTGAAGGGTGTTTTTTGCTAGTAGGAAAAACAAAAGGTTACAGTGTTTATCACTGTAACCTTTTGTTTTCATTGAATTGGCGGAGGTAGATGAGAATCGAACTCACCAGGGACGGGATACGCCCCCCATCGGTTTTGAAGACCGTGAGCCTCACCAGAGAACTGACTACCTCCGTATTTATTGCAATATTTGGATTCTACGGACATCTTATGATTTTCTCAATAACGAAAATATCTTCCATCTGTTTTATCCATAAAGTCCGTATGTTTTGGTTTCATAGCAGCTGTACGTCAATAACTTCGTCACTGGCAAAGGAATCCTTGCCTGCAGGCAATATGGCATAGCCATTGGCTGCGGCCAGAGTGCTGAGGGCTCCGGTATTTTGGTCTCCAGCACTGGCCGCACAGAGTTCACCCTGCTCATTATGGGTGATGCTCAGTCGGACAACCTGGTTTATCCCGGTTTTTTTCTTCAGGGGTTCTGTCAGTTTAGCGCGATAAGTTGGCCGATAGATGTCCTTGTGCCCCATCATTTTCAGGAGTGCCGGCCTGGCCAGCAGCTCAAATAATGTCATGGTGGCAACCGGGTTACCCGGCAGAGCAAACACCGGAACCTTGTTGCACAGGCCGAAAGCGGTCGGTTTGCCCGGACGCAGGTCGACTTTCCAGAAGACTTCGCGGTAGCCCTTTTCTTCAAGAATTTCACGGACCAGATCACGATCACCGGCCGATACCCCGGCCGATGTAATCAGTACATCGAAGTGGAGCCCATCGCTGATTCGTTCGCGTAACCTCTCTTTATTATCCTGAGCAATGCCAAGTAAAATGGGAATGGCATTAATCTCCTTCAGTGCTGCAGCCAACCCCGGTGAATTACTGTTCACCACCCCTCCAGGGAGTAGCGGCTCACCAATTTCCTGTAATTCATCTCCGGTAGCCAGGATGGCAACGCGCAGCTGGCGTGTTACCGGAACATGAGTAAATTGAAGAGCGGCAAGCAGGTTGATCAAACCTGGAGTTAGCTTGGTGCCAGCTGTCACCAGGGTCTGCCCATAGCCGACATCTTCTCCGGCGTGACGGATATTTGCCCCCAGCGCAACAGGTTTGATGATGGTGACCTCTTGCTCATCATAGGCACAATTTTCAATCGGGATAATCGTATCGGCTCCGTGTGGTACCGGTGCTCCGGTCATGATTTTACACATGGTGCCAGGAGTTAACCTGATATCTGTTGAGCTGCCTGCTGGAATAAAGCCCCTAATCGGTAATGTTTTGGTCTCTTCTGTGTCTTTAAACGCAAAAGCGAAGCCATCCATGGCTGAATTATCAAATGAAGGTAGCTGATGTTGTGCATGTAAATCTTCTATAACCGCCCGGCCAACAGCTTCATTCAGTGCTAGCAGCTGTTTCGGAAGTGCAGATACATGTGCAAGCACCTGTTCGCGGGCCTGTTGTAAGGATATGGCCATAAATACTCCTGATGTCTGGTTATTGCTGCCAATCTAGCAGATTGTTATAGCCGTTTGCCAGTCAATATGGTCGGAATATTATGAGGGGAAAGAAGCAGGGGTATGGAAGGCTTAAGGGGTAATGACTCTGCCTTCAGGTCACTCTAAGAGAGTGCCTGAAGGCAGAGCGTGAATTATCAGTTCATTATTGCTACTGCATCCCCCGGTTTCAGAATGCCCTCTTTGATTACCTTGGCAAAAACTCCTTCTTTCGGCATGACACAATCTCCCGCCTGGTAAAAGATGGCGCAGCGATTATGGCATTCTTTACCAATCTGAGTGATTTCAAGAAGCGACTCGCCGATCTGCAATCTGGTCCCTATCGGCAACTTAGGCAGCTCAATCCCTTCGGTCGTCAGATTCTCGGCAAAATCACCGTTATCAACGTCAAGTCCCAGGGCGCGCATTTTGTCGATACTCTCTTTGGCGAGCAGACTGACCTGCCGGTGCCAGTTGCCGGCGTGGGCGTCCCCGACAATGCCATGATTCAGGCGTAATTCAACCTGGGCAACCGGAGTTTTACGTTCTCCTTTGTTTTTACTGATACATACAGCGAGTAGTTGTTGTGGCATATCTAATTCCTCCTGTGTTTGTAATTTTGAAAATGTCAAAGCACCAACATGAAACCAGATGTAGAATATTGTAGTATCGAACTCAATAAAGCTAAAGAAAATTGTTTATATAAATTGTAGGGTAATTAAAAATCTTTCTGTACGGTTGGTCTTATTGTGCGATCGACCATTTAGAGTCGTACTTTTTATGTAAATAAATATTCCAAAAGTAATGGACAATCTTTTCTGTTAAAAAATCCGATACGGTCGGTGAAGAGTTATTAGCTTTTTCAATAAACATCAGCGCCAAGTGTGACATTTCTGGTCCTGATCCTGGTTATCATAAAGCAGTTAAGTCTCTGTAATAAAACAAATATCATCAACATAAGAAACTCTTATGAGGGTATGAGTAATTCAAATAATCTGTATTTCTGAATATATTGGTAAAAAACTATTGTATTGAAATGAATCCAATGATAGAGAGAAAACAATATTTGAATATTTATATCAAGAAGAGTATGTGAATGCACCAGGGAGGTGTAGACAATTTTCCTAGCAAAGGAGTTGGACGATGATGTGGAAAAAAGTTTTGTTGATTGGTTTGATTCTTAGTGCTTTTTGTGTCAGCAGTGTCTTGGCGGTTGACGGAGGGAACTCCCGTAAAGGGAAGCATCTCTATAAAAAGAACTGTAAAAGCTGCCACAGCGCTGGAGCTGAAGCAAAGGACTTGACGCCGATGTCGAAAACCATGAAGCAATGGGATCGTTTCTTCGAAAAAGCTGAGCATCCGGGCGACGTGTTCAAGAAAACCTCTGAAAAGGATCTGAAAGACATTAACCAGTTCCTGTTCGATAAAGCAGCGGACTCCCCTTCTCCTGAAACATGCGGATAACAAATTAGTCAGCTGAGGTCCGCATTTTACGGGCCTCAGCACATAAGATTCGAGCCAGGAATCTTATGTGCCCGCAGAAAGAGTATTCATTTTTAAAATTTCTTTGGGAGGATGTTCGCATGAAAAAACTACTTTTCGTATTGCTGAGTGCCTTGCTTGCCATGCCAGGTACTTTGATGGCGCAGCCGACAATTGAGGAACTTCAGAAGCAGATCACTGAAATCGCTGCTGAACTGGATGAACTTTCCGGGCGCCTGAACAAACCGGAAATGCACTCTGCACTGGACCGGATCAATTTTTATGGTGACCTGCGTGTCACTGCTGACAGCCTGCATTATCAGGATGTCACTTATAATCCGGGTATTATGGTGGATTTCAATGACTTTTTCACTGAGGCAGCAGAAGGCGCTGGAATGATTCCCGGGGATCAGAGTCTTGGAACCTTCCAGGACTTCAATATGATGGATCCGGCGTCCAGTGTTATCACCGCGGATTCTACTGCTCTGGATAAAATGTTCTATAACCTGATGATGAACGATCCTCAGGCGTTCAATCAGCTGCTGACAAATTTTGGAAACTGGGCCGCTAATGGTATGCCTGCTATCGATCCGGGTGCCTTCCGTATGGCAACGGCTCCGAAAACATCGAATATCAATAATGATATCATGTACACCACACGTTTGCGCCTGGGTATGAAAGCCAAGGTCGCCAGTAATATGGATTTCGCTGGGCGTTTGACCATGTACAAAAACTGGGGCGATTCGACAACCTCAAAGGTTTTCGATTCCTGGAATGCATTTACCATGGACGGTACCGATGGCGGCAGTACTTCTGGGGACTGGTTGCGGGTCGAGCGTGCCTTCTTCGACTGGAAAGATATTGGTGGCAGCAACTTCTATCTGTCCATCGGGCGTCGTCCGTCGACTTATGGTCCACCCAGTCAGTATCGTGAAAACGAACTGCGTGGTGGCACCCCCACTGGTCACCTGGTTCACTTCAACTTCGACGGTATTACCATTGGCTATAAGTTGAGTGAAATCACGGGTATTGAAGGGCAGACCATCCGTTTCTGCTACGGTCAGGGTTTTGAGTCGGAGTGGGGTAACGGAACCCTGTTTAACGATGACATCACCAAAAACCTGAAAGACACTCAGCTTGGTGGCTTCAACTTCGATATTTTTAACGATGGACAAACCTTCTTGCAGGCCACCCTGTTCCGCGCTCAGGATGTTGTTGACGGGTTCAAAGGCACCATCGCCTTCCCAACCCAGTATGGCGCTTTATTTGCGCCGACCATGTATAACGATATGCAAAAGTTCCCGACCTTCAACTTTGAAGTTCGCTACACTCCAACCACGGTTATTGGTGATATCAACCTGGCGGCTTTAGGTTTTACTCGTGAAGAGGATAACGGTTTTGTTTGGTTTGGTTCGTTGGCTATGACCCAGATGGTTCCTAACGGCAAAGCCGGAATGTTTGGTGGTATGGTCACCGACGCTGTTTATCAGGCAACTCTGACCGCTGACGGCAGTGAAATATACATGGAGCCGGTACGCGCCGAGAACGACGACACCCAGGAAGGCTATGGTGTTTATGTCGGGGTTCAGATTCCTGCACCGATGGGCAAGTTGGGTCTTGAGTACAACTACGGTTCTCAGTACTGGACGCCATTCACCCAGGCTCAAGATGATCTGCTCGGCAGCAAGCTGGCGACCCGTGGTCATGTTGGTGAAATCTATTACATTTTTGATATCAACAACAATGCCTTCATCAAGCTTGGCGGCCTTTACTATGATTACGAATACACCGGCAGTGGTTCACCGGTTGGCAAGCCGGTCAAGATTGACGATATCAAAGATGGCAGCGCTTATTCTATGTTGCCGGTTGTTGATACCGCTTGGGATCTTTACGCGAAGATGACTCTTAAGTTCTGATGTTGATGCGGGTTAACCGCAATTGAAAGGGAGAGTCCTGTGGCCTCTCCCTCCTTTTTAATGTTATGTATCTAAAAGTTTGAATATTTAAATTAATAAGACTAGGGTGATTATGATGAAACGATATCTGCTGACGATAGCGCTGCTACTGATGGCCGCCTCAGCCTTTGCCATTGATCATGCTAAGGTGCTGAAGGGCGAGTTTGAAAATGCTACCGAGGTGACCGCAAAATGTCTCAAATGTCACAAGGGGCAGGCGAAGCATTTCATGGAAACCCCTCACTGGACTTGGACTCGTGAGATGGAGCTTGATGGGAAAAATGTCGAGCTTGGCAAAATCAACGCGATAAATAACTTCTGTACGACGACTTCAAGTAACCGGGTACACTGTAGCGAGTGTCATGCCGGTTACGGCTGGAAAGATGAACATTTCGATTTTACGGATGCGACCCGGGTTGACTGTCTGATCTGCCACGATACCACCGGTACCTACCACAAAGATGGCGATAATTCCGGCTGGCCGGAAAAAGAGGTGAACCTTGGTGAAGTGGCCAGAAGTGTCGGCAAGCCGGTTCGTCAGAACTGCACCTCCTGCCACGCTCTGGGTGGTGGTGGCAATAACGCCAAGCATGGAGATATCGGACTGATTCTTGACTATCCGGATCGCAATGTTGACGTTCACATGGATGCGGAGGGCAATGACTTCCAGTGCCAGGCCTGTCATGAAACTGAGAAACACAATATTTCCGGTGCTAACATGGCGACCTCACCCGATGGCAAGAACGCATTTGGTTGTGACAAGTGCCATGGCGAGGCTCCACATGAAGAGTCTCGTCTGAATGCCCATGCTGCGCGCGTTGCCTGCCAGACCTGCCATATTCCCGTCTACGCCAAGGAAGATCCGACCCAAATGGATTGGGATTGGTCAACGGTTGGCCTTGATAAGGCGCCCGAAGGTGTTGACGGCAAAATTGTCCGCTACAAGAAGTCGACCGGAACCCAGATCTGGAAAACCAACCAGATTCCTTCTTACGCTTGGTTTAATGGCAAGTCAGGGGTTTCTCTGGTGGGTGATAAAATTGACCCAACCCAGGTCACCAAGCTGACCTGGCCGCTGGGTGATATTAACGATGACACGGCCAAGATTCATCCGTTTAAAATCCACACCGGAAAACAGGCTTACGATGTTCAGAATAAATATTTTGTCGCCACCCATGTCTACGGTGACGATGGACTGTGGACGACCTTCGACTGGCAAAAGTCTATTGAGATTGGTATGAGAACCAAGAAGTTGCCTTACAGTGGTGAGTATGGTTTTGCTCCGACCGAAATGTACTGGCGTCTTGATCATATGGTGGCACCCAAAGAACAAGCCCTGAAGTGTCTTGACTGTCATGGCGACAACGGCCGTATGGATTGGGCGGCCCTCGGCTATGGTAGTGATCCGATGGGTGGTAAATAAGTATTCATTCAGTATCCTTGTTATCCAATAACCATAAGCGGCCTTCATGCAGGGCCGCTTTTTTTATGTTCAGTCAGATCCTCGTCATATTTTTTCATTAGAATGTCCTCCTGGTAAAAATAACAAATCAATGCAGTCGTCTGATTTTTGTAGTATTGTTCCGGTTTATTTCAGACATGAGATAATTATTAAACGTGGAGACTGAGGTAATGGCAACATTTCAACCGTATGTGATCAGAGTACTGTCTGGCAGCTTTTTCCTGCTCTTATTGGCAGGGTTTGCTGTCAATGACAGTTGGGCAAATGTTGAACTCTCAGCTGCCGGTGGGGTGATGAGTGGCTATAGCCAATATGAAATTGGCGGCACAACCATTTACCCTTCAGAAGTGACGGAGTATCATTTTCCCGTTAGTCGTCTCAGATTTCCTGTTGATAGCGCTCTGGTCAAGGTCAACGGACGTGTCCGTGCCGGTGAGCACTGGACCTTCAGCCTTGAGATGGCCACAAATCTCACCGAAAATACTGGAGAGATGAAGGATTACGATTGGGGCATTTACAGTGGTTCCTCACCTGATCAACTTGATGTTTATTCTGAAAGTGACTGCGATATGGAGTTTTTTCAGTTTGATGCCAGGGGACGTTATCAAATTACTGAAATAATTCTGGGTCACTCAACCATTGGCAGCTGGCGACTTGTTCCGGCGCTGGGGGGTGGCTTCAAATATCAGCATTATGATTTCAGCACCTTTGATCTTGACCAGTGGTCACCTTCACATCCCGAGAATGAATCGATCCGTAAATCAGGGAAAGTTCTCACTTATACTGCTGCTTATGAAATCCCATACCTTGAGCTAAGCTGTTCTCTGGTCCTTCCGGAAAAACTAAGTTTTGATGTTGGCCTGGCTTATGCCCCTTGGCTGAACTTCAGAGACCGGGACGCTCATCTGCTGCGCGACCGGGTCTCTAAAGCGGATCATCATTGGAATGGCTCAGCTATTATGGTCAATTCCAGCATGCGCTATGACCTTGAAAATAACTGGTTTGTTAAGGCTGACCTGGAGCTGGTTTATCTCCAGTCCGAAGGGCGCGCCGATGTGTATGATTCAGGGGTCTGGCACCATTCCATTCAAGAAAGAGTCGAAAGTCGGCAGAGCAGCGTGTGTGTGTTTCTGGGGTATCGGTTTTAATTTTGAATCTCAACAGCTTATGTCATGTAACCGCTTATCTTCTTAACTTAGATTCTGTTTTCCGTTCATAAAGAAAAAATGCCTCCGATGTGAAGTCGTGCTCATGAGGTCCTCCCTTTCTAAGGCTGTTGAAAGCTGAACTGGCAAGAACAATGGCTCGAGCGTTGGACTAATAATGCTGACAAAAGTTTTATAGGCAAACGAGGCGGGAACGGGTTTAACGCAACGCCAATTCCTGCTTTTCCAGTGCCAGCATCTGATCACGCAGCTCGGCAGCCCGCTCAAAGTCTAAATTTGCTGCTGCTTCAAGCATCTGTTGCTTGGTGACGCCGATCTGTTTTTTGAGTTCATCAGGCGATATGTACTCTGCTGCTGCTTCTGCAACATGCGGGAGCGCAGCGGAATTTTTGCCGGACAGATCTTCAAGAATCGTGCGCAATGATTTTTTGACCGACTGTGGGATGATGCCGTGTTCTTCATTGTAGGCCAGCTGCTTCGTCCGGCGCCGCTCTGTTTCATCAATACAGGCCTGCATGGATCGGGTGGTCCGGTCGGCATACATGATGACCCGCCCGTCAACATTTCGTGCTGCGCGTCCGCAGGTCTGGATCAGCGAGCGCTCACTGCGCAGGAATCCTTCCTTGTCGGCATCGAGAATCGCGACCAGGGCCACCTCCGGGATATCCAGCCCCTCCCGCAACAGGTTGATCCCGACCAGAACATCAATTTCTCCTTCACGCAAGGCACGGATGATCTGCATCCGTTCCAGCGTATCGATATCGGAATGGAGATAGTTGACCTTGATATTCAGCTCCTTCAGGTAGCCGGTCAGGTCTTCCGCCATCCGTTTGGTCAGGGTTGTTGCCAGAACCCGCTGTTGTTTGGCGATGGTTTCGCGGATTTCGCCGATCAGATCATCAACCTGTTCGGTTGCCGGGCGAATTTCAATCGGCGGATCGACCAGGCCGGTGGGGCGGATAACCTGCTCGACAAAGACCCCTTCCGCTTTTTCCATTTCGTAGTCAGCCGGAGTGGCCGATACATAAACGGTCTGTGGTTGGCGCTCGGTAAACTCTTCAAACATCAAGGGCCGGTTGTCCAGAGCTGAAGGCAGCCGGAAGCCAAAATTGACCAGCGTCTCTTTGCGCGAGCGGTCACCACGATACATGGCGCCGACTTGGCTGACACTGACGTGGCTTTCGTCGATAAACATCAGTGCGTCATCCGGCAGGTAGGAAAGCAGAGTCGCCGGTGCCATGCCCGGTTTGCGCCCGTCCAGGAAGCGGGAATAGTTTTCAATCCCCTGACAATAGCCCATCTCTTCGATCATTTCGATGTCAAACAGGGTGCGTTGCTCAATGCGCTGCGCTTCGAGGAGCATATTATTGTCACGGAAATATTGAATTCGGGTCTGCAACTCATCCTGAATTTCTTTGATGGCGCGTTCCAGGGTCGGTTTGGTGGCGACGTAGTGGCTGGCCGGAAAAATGGCGGTACGCTCAAGGCGGTCGATGACTTGCCCGCGCAACGGATCTATTTCACTGATGGCGTCAATCTCATCACCAAAGAATTCAATGCGTAGCGCGCGCTTCTCTTCATAGGCCGGAAAAATTTCAACACTGTCCCCACGGACCCGGAAGGTGCCACGGTGAAAATCGATATCGTTACGCTCATACTGAATTTCCACCAGGTTGTGGAGGAAAGCATTCCGGTCGAGTTCCATACCGGTTTTCAGGTTCACCAGCATGCCGTAATAGGCTTCCGGTGATCCGAGGCCATAAATACAACTGACGGAAGCGACAATCAGAACATCACGGCGTGACAGCAGGGAGCGGGTGGCGCTGTGGCGCAATTTATCAATTTCCTCATTGATGGAGCTGTCTTTTTCGATAAAAGTATCTGTGGAAGGGACGTAGGCTTCCGGTTGGTAGTAGTCATAATAACTGACAAAATATTCAACGGCGTTGTTGGGAAATAGCTCTTTGAACTCACCGTAAAGTTGGGCTGCAAGGGTTTTGTTATGGGCAAGAACAAGGGTCGGTCTTTGTAATTGGTTAACAACGTTAGCCATAGTGAAGGTTTTGCCGGAACCGGTGACGCCTAATAACACCTGGTGGCGGTCACCTCGTTCAATTCCTTCACAAAGTTCTTTAATTGCCTGGGGTTGGTCACCGCGCGGCTGGTAATCTGATATCAGTTCAAATTGGGCCATTTCATAATCACTTAACAAACAGGGTGAATAAATACTTGAGAAACCTGATCTAGCATGGTAGTCCAAAACAGACAAAAAGTCTTGTCCCGGAGGATAAAAAATGCAGGGAAGAAAAAGCAAATTAGCTTACAGTATCATGTGGAACGTCGGCCTGATTACGGTTGGCTCCATTATCCAGGCTGTTGCTCTTAAGGGTTTGGCGACACCGCAGAATTTTGTCCCGGGCGGAATTTTCGGGGTTGCTTCACTGATTTATTATAAGCTGAATATTTTAAATCCCGGTTATCTTTATCTGCTCCTTAATATTCCCTTGTTTATTCTGGGCTACCTGTTTATTTCACGGCGCTTTCTCTGGTACAGCGCCCTGTCCATGTGTGAACTGTCTTTTTTTTACCAGGTTGTCTCTGCCGATTTTCAGATCAGCAATCAGCTGTATGCGTCCTTGGTGTTTGGCTGCGTTATCGGTGCCGGCGGCGGGATTGTCCTGCGCTCCCTTGGCTCAAACGGAGGACTGGATGTCATTGCCATTATTCTGAATCAGAAGTTTAATATCGGGGTAGGAAAAACCTATTTCGGTTTTAATCTCACCCTGTTCACCTTAAGTTTTGCCAGTATCGACAATGACCTGGTGATTGCCTCAATGATCGCCGTGTTTGTCTCATCAATCACTGTTGAGTATGTCCTGTCCATGTTCAACCAGCGCAAACTGACCTTTATTATTTCTGCCAAACCGGAAGAAATCGCCGAGCGTGTCATGAATGACCTTAAGATCGGCACCACTTTGCTCCCTGCCGTGGGCGCTTATCACCGCCAGGCGCGTACCGTTGTTATGGTCGTCATTAACAATATTCAGCTGAAAAAACTGGAAGAGATTGTTTTTACCGAAGATGAGCATGCCCTGTTTATTGTGGAAAACACTTTCAGTGTTCTTGGCTCGACCTTTTCACGGCGCAAATTATACTGATTTGCCGGGAACGGTATCGGTTAGGTTGTTGATAGGGCTAAGATCTGCAACTTATCGGAAAACAGTAATAATTTATTTTTTGAATTATAATTTTTCTTCTGTTGCCTAAGTATTATTTCTGTCTTAATATATTACCAATATGGTCAGCTAGTGCGGGGGCCTTTTCACCGTCAGGAGTTATGGGTATGGAACATTTAAGTCAAAAGCAACATCGGAGCATGGGGTCCTATTTTTTCTGGTTTTTGGATCAGTTTGAGAAACTGGCAAGACGCCTTCGTCCTGACCTGATCGACTATAAGGGTTGATCATCTCTAACTGATTTAGATCCCGTCGTTTCCTCTGCACTCTACCTGTCTGACTCCGATTACCACATTTTAGCGGTTTGTTTTTTCCTTCTTTCAGCACCGCCAGGCTAACTCTTACTGCAGCATAGGCATTTCAGGAACAAGTAATGACGGGTCCAATCGCGTCTGGAACCAGTTGACGCGCCAGTCAAGGTGTGGGCCGGTAACGCGCCCGCTGGCACCGACTTTCGCAATAATGTCCCCTTGGGCGACCTGGTCTCCGACTTTAACGTCAATGGCGCTGAGATGAAGAAATGTTGATGACAGGCCCATGCCATGGTCGACAATCAGGGTCTTGCCGGAATAAAACATCCCCTCGTGAGCAAGGGTGACCACACCTCCCGCCGGTGCTTTGATCGGAGTTCCGGCAGGTACGGCGATATCTATGCCGAAATGCGGGCGACGCGGTTCACCGTTGAAGATGCGTTGGCTGCCGTAGATGCCGCTGATGCGTCCGCAGGTCGGCCAGATAAATGTTTCGCTGAAGTGCTGTAGAGGTAATGGTTTGGTTCGGGCGTCTTTGACCAGAGCTGATTCTGCTTTTATGCGTTTCAATTGTTCCTTAGACGGGTGCATCATTTGCTCACTGATACCGTCTACCCGTTCAATCTGGTAATGGCGGGGTTCGATAGTCACGGTTTGCTCAGAAATACGCCCCTGTGCATCAATCTCTTTCAGGTGGTGGTGCAGCTCGGCATCGCGGCCAAAACCAAAAATAAAATCCCCTTGCAGCGAAACAGCAATCGGCTGGTCATTCAGCAGAATATGATGACCTGGCTGGGTATGCCCGCGAATTAGCCCTCCCTGAACGAATGCACCGTGCAGCTGCACTTCGGCAAATAGTGGCCATGGAAAACTGAACATGAGAAGTAGTAGCAATGGTCCGAGTTTCATAATGATACTTCCTGTTATTTCGAATTGATGCCAAACTCCACTCGGCTGGCAACACCCTCATCCGGTTTTTTGAAGATATCGGTCTGCTTCAGGAACAGGCGTGGCTTGAGATCCGGTTTTAGAACCTCCAGAGTATCCCGGACATTCAGAGCACGTTCCTTGGCCAGCACGGCAAGTTGTTCATCTCCGGCAAGAATATTGGACAGCAGGAGTTTTTCCATCTCTTCAACCGGCAGCTCTTTGAGGGTCCCCAGGCTCGTCCGTGGTCTGGGAAAGGATGCTTCTTTATAGGCGAAGGTGAGCAGCTCGGGGTATTCTTCCGCGCTAATGATGAGGTGTTCCGCCTGCGCTTGCGGATCATTTTTGATTTCAAGCTCACGCTGTTTGATAGCAATTAGGTGCTTATGCAACTGGTTTTTCCGGTACGCTTCGGGATCCTGTTCACGGTCGGCATAGGCGCTGATTTCCAGCGTCAGAGATGGTCGCCTGAGCAATACCTCGGCAAGTTCTCCAAGTTTTTTCTGCTGCTCAGGATCAAGAAGGCTGGTTCCCGGTGCAAAAGCTATACTGGAAAAGTCTTCCCCGCTGCCTAAGGCGGCTGTCAACAGAGAAAAAGGGGAGGTTGCGGCTTTAACCAGTAGATTGCGCAGGACGGTAACAATGGTTCCGGCGACGCTGAAGTTTGGATCTTCAAGATTACCTGAGACCGGGATATTCAAATGGATTTCATCGTCGCGATTTTTCAGCAGGGCGACGGCTAAAGAGACTGGCAGGGTCGTCGCTTTATCGCTTTTGACTTGGTCGCCGAAGGTGAACTGGTCAATCATAACCCGGTTGGAGGCCGTGATGTGCTGATGGTTGATCGTGTAACTGAGATCAAGGTAAAGTTTTCCTTTGTCGATGGCATAGCCGAGATAGGTCCCTGAGTAAGGGGTCATCGGTGACAGGTCAATATCGTTAAAACTGATGGTCAGATCGGCAAAAAGCTCTCTGCTTAGTGGATTGATCACACCCTGAACGGTCAATGGTGAGTGATTTTCCAGTTTGCCGCGCAGATCTACATCGGCGCGCATATTTACATCAGAAGACAAGCCGGAAACCCGCCCACCCAATTCATGCATGGTGGTCGTAAAGGTGCTCGGGAGATGGCGGTCCGTGAAGGTGACGGTCCCCCCCTGCATGGTCACATTGTTGATACTGATTTCTGAGGTGGTATCGCTGGCTGGCTCCGAGCTCGCAGCTGGAGCCACGCTTGCCGCAGGCGCCTGCTGGTCAGGCGTCGGCATGTCATTGACGGTGGTCAGGTTAATCTGCCCTTCCGGGTCGATTTCGATGTTGGCCGTGTAGTTACTGAGGGCGACATCGTCAAGATGCAGGGCAAATGGCGCTAAATTCCCCCTAATCCCTTTAATATTCAGATCCTGCCAAAAGAGCAACTGATCGTAACTGCGGCGATCGAGTAAATCAAAGTTGCTGATGTCAGTGGTACCGGAAAAATCCCCGGTAAAGGTATCTGCTTCCTGGACAATGTTGATCGCCAGATTGGTGAAGACGCGACCACTTCTTAGCGTGAGCTGCAGATTGTCAGGGATAAAGCCGTTATAGTCTTTCAGAGCGATATCAGAAACTTGCAGTGTGCTGTTTAGGTTAAGGGGGGTATGGACGAGGTTCCCTTCAGCGTGAACGGCCCCAAGGTGTCCGGGTTCGAAACTTACAGAAAACCGGCTTTGCTCAGCCGTCGGGTAACTGATATTTTCCATATGGAACGCCAGGTTTTTCAGGCGGGCTATCGGTTGGCGGTCGCGGCTCTGGTCCTGAAAGGTCGCTGCGAAATTAACCAGATCAAGGCTGCCAAGGTTAATCTGCCAGGGAGGTTCTGTGGTGGTTGGCTCATGCTGTTCCGGTGTTGTCTCTGATGATTCCGGCGGGTTGGTGGGCTGGAGCAGATGTTCTGGACTGAAGCTGCCATCGGCCAGTCTTGTAACGTTCAGGTCGCCATCTTTAAAAGTAATATTGCCAAGCCTGAGCTGTTTATCCTCAAGATCAAAGGATACGTCACGTATTTGTAGCGCGGCGAGAGAAAACTGATCCTGATCATTGAATGGAACGATCAGGTTGTCCAGACTGAGCAGGCCGTCGGCCAGGGTGACATTGCCTGCGCTGGTGTAATGGACCTTGCTCCAGATGCTGGCTTTCCCCGCAAGCGGGGCCGTTAACATGTTTTCAAGATAGGGGTAATATGGCGTCAGCGGCAAGTCGTTCAGGTTGACATCCAGGTCGGCAGAGACGGGGGTCAACCCCAGTTGTCCGTTCAGGTTAAAGCTGGCGTTACGAGCGCTGGTAAAAGAGACGGCAATATCCGCCTGCTGATCCTGGTGAGTTGACAGGTTGGAGGCACTGATGCTGATGGCACTGATGTCTTCACTGTGCCCACCGGTTACACTGTCATCATGAAAATGAATTTGACCATCGGCAAGCTTTAGCGTGTCGATCAGCAACTGAAGCGTCCGAGGGGGATTGTTTTGTTGTGGTACAGCCTGAGCGGCGGGAGCGGCTGGCACAGAAGATAATGGCTCTGCTGTGCTATCCTCGGTAGCAGAAAACAATTGCAACAGATTCAATTGACCGTCCTGATCACGGTTGACATACAGCTGTGGCTCGTAAATTTCGAGCGACTCAAGGTTGATATCCTGCTGAAAAATATCCGCCTCCCGTAAGTCGATCAGCAGGGTTGGCAGCTGGAACAGAGGGCTGCCGTCCGGCTTTTGAATATCAAGATCACTGACGGCAAATTGTCCACCGACCGTGAGCCTGGGCTGTGCGTCGTCAGCAATGATGTATTTCAGTTCAATTTCAAAATCGAGACTCCCCTGTAAGACTTTCACTGGTAAGGCTACCGGCGAGGTGTCGGCGTAAAAGGGGAGCTGGGCCGCGTGAAAGGCTACATAAAGATCGGTTTCCAGTGTGTTGTGGAACGGCTTCAGGTGGCCGTTGACTTTGAGCTCAGAACCGTTGAGCAGCATGAATAACTGGGGAGTCACATAGCTGTCGGTTTGCTGGGGAATATTACCGATAAAAGGGATGCTTAACGCTAACTGACGGATCTCGTGGTGGGCCGGATTGGCCGTGACCTGTTCACTGAAGTCAAGGGCGCCGTTGTTTATAATGACGTTGTTCAGGGAAAAAAGAAACGGCTTCTGTTCCGTTGTGTCAGCGTTTTGTGTTGTGCCTTGGGCGGCCGGAATGAAGTCGGAAAAATTATAGCGACCCTCTGCAATCAGGTTGATGTTGACGTAAGGGTCATCCAGCTCGAAGCGATCAAAAATAAGCGCTCTTTCAATCACCGACCGGGCACTGAGTGACACCAGCAAGCGGGAAAAGGACACAAACGGCTGATTGCTGTCCGCTTCGCTTAATTCAGCCCCGTTGATTTCCAGGGTCAGGGTGAACGGGTTGAAGAACACCTTTTCCAGCTTCACGCTGCGGGTGCTATTTTCAGCGATCCAGTTGGTTCCCTGCTTTCTGAGTTGCCAGGGGACGATCAGCATGGTGAAGAGCAGGAGTGCGAAAATAATGATAACGGTGATGATACTGTATTTGAGCACGCGTGACATGATGACTCTCTCCTGGTCAAATCAAGAATGTCATTTCAGTTTTTATCTGGTCGCTGAATGAATTGTCCCCGAACTTTTTAGGGGACAACTCATTTTAACACAAAGAAGGGATTGATAAGGTTAAGGAATTGTTGATTCTCCCTGAATCAGGGATATTTTGAAGTTATTCTTTGACATTATTGTACCAAGCGTATTCGCCATAAAGCTTTTCTGCGCATGTTCTGCACAACCCGTGGCTGAATGTGACACTGGCGTGTTGTTCAACATAGCGTTCGAGCTCATTCCAGTCACCCTGGTCGTCACGAATTTTTCGGCATGAGGAACAGATCGGAATAATTCCCTGTAGCGTCTTTATTTCACTGAGCGCTGTCTGCAATTCATCGATTAATTTTTCGTTCTGCCGCTGGATCTGTTCCTTCATGACAATTTCATGATTCAGTTGCTGATTGGTGCGGCTCAAATCGGTAAAGATCAGCTGATACGGCTGTTCCACCCCGGTCTGCACAATGCAGATATGAATCAGGTAAAAAGAAACAATTTTGAAATAATGGCCCACCAGGTTGGAGATACCATAATTACTGATGTAAAAGGTAAAGGCCAGTTCGGAAAAGATGGTGAATATTATGGAGCATAGCAGTAATTGGTAGATGCGTGGTTCAAAGTACAGGCGATTTCTACGAATCAGAGCCATGGACAGAATCAGAATTACACAAATGACGTACTCACTGATTTTTTTGAATGGTGTCAGTCCGCTGCTTTCGATAAAGCAGACCGGAAATATTTTCGCGACAAAAATACTGATAATCAGGGCCGCTGTTATGAGCAGGTAGATGCTGAACAAGGAGTAAACGTTGATCTTTCTGCGTTCATTAAAATAGTAAAAAGCGCCGACCAGGGTCAGACTTTCCAGGTACCTGGCCCCAATCCAGAGTTGATTGGCATAGTAGTCGTAGTCGGTAAAGATGGGCATTCCCTTGTAGGACAAGGTATGCAGCAAATCAAGCAAACCAATAAACAGGTAGGCAATGCCGATGAACAGTAAATAGGAGTTGTGAATGAAATTGCGTGAGTGCCAGGCAATAATAAAGATCGACATGGCCACGACAATACTGAACAGCTCGGCTAGCGTATGAAACAGCAGGTAATTGACCCAGCTGGTAAAATAAAGGCCGATCAGCAGAGCTATGAAAATTATGCGGCTGAAATATTTAGATGCCTGTATGGTGGTGACCATGTGCTTCCCTCCTTAATCAACAATTTACAGCACACCCCCCTTCTGTTCTACTCTTACTAATCATTTATTTTGTTTACAGATTATGTATCGCGTACAAGTTTATTTTCTTTAGTGATTTTTGCCCAGCAGAGACTTCTTTAAGAGAGGGTGATTTCTGAACGCAGACGATCAAAGCTGGCGATAACATCGAACAGTTCGGCATCAATGTTGTCCTGCCTCTGGCGCTGATAGGCTCTCTGCAGTTCTTCGAGTTGCTCGCGAATATTCTTTTCAGCGCGCTGCATGGTGGTCAGGCGACACAGGTTTTCACTGGCAAGGGATTCGGCGCAGCCTCTGAACAGAGTGATAAACAGGTATTCACCGAGCAGGGCGCGCAGAGTGTTACCGGCTTCGCCACACAACTCGGGCAGCTGGCCGGTGGGCCAACTATAGCGACTGAGGCGTTGCTCCCAGGCCAGGTCAAGAGGGAGCACCGTTTTGTTATGTGGCCGGTAACCGCTGCCGTCACTGATCCGGTTATGGCACAGGGTGATACTGAGTTGATCGGGGGTGGCGGTCAGAGCTGATTCCTCCAGCAAAATCTGGTTGCCCAAGTGACTGATGTTTTCAACTCCAGTAGGCAGCGGATAGCAACGAATGAGTGCCAGATTCCGGGCAGTTAGCTGATCAGCCAGGCGTTCGCCGACAACAACAATCTTAAGTTGCGCATAAGCGGGAACGATCTTTTGGACGATGTGTTCGGCAAGCCGATCGTTAAATTGTCCGACCAGCCCCTGGTCAGAGCCGTAAGCGATCAGATAGGCTTGGCGCGGAGCCGTGCCGTAGCGGGACTGGTGAATCGGCTTAAGGGCCAGGGCCAGTCCCTGTTCGGCATTATGGCTGTAGCGCTCTAGCGCGGTGACTGCCGCTTCAAACTGGCTGATGCGCGAGGCGGCCAAGGCTTTCATGGTGCGAACCACCCCGGCAAGATCATGGGCGCTGCCGATGCGGTGGCGCAGCTCAAGCAGGGAGTCACTCATGTTGGCCTCCGCTATCTGGCAGAACCTGTTGCAGCTGGTTCTTAAGAGCAGTGAGTTCCTCTTCGGCGATGGTTTTTCCCATAAGGAGCTGCTTGATGAGCCGGTCGTGCCCTTCACTCAGAATTTTTAACAGTGCCTGTTGGGCGAGCGCCATGTGGTCAAAAGGAATTTCGGCAAACAGGCCTTGCTCCAGGGCCCAGAGGACGGCGAGCTGTTCATGGAGTGGCAGCGGGCGATATTGTGGCTGCTGCAGGCAGCTGCGGATGCGCTGACCATGCGCGATGGTGCGGCGGGTCTGTTCATCAAGTCGGGTGCCAAAGCGTGAAAATCCTTCAAGTTCTTCAAACTGGGCATAATCAAGCTTTAAATGACCGGTGACCTCGCGGTAGGCCTTGTTCTGCGCTTTTCCACCGACTCGCGATACTGAACGACCAACATCGACGGCGGGCAGGATGCCGAGTTCAAACAGGGTTGGCGCAAGGTAGATCTGACCGTCAGTGATGGAAATCAGGTTGGTCGGAATGTAGGCGGACATGTTCTGCGCTTGGGTTTCGACAATCGGCAGAGCCGTCAGTGAACCGCCACCGCGATCCTGGCCTAACTGGGTTGAGCGTTCCAGCAGCCGCGAATGGAGGTAGAAAATATCGCCGGGGAAAGCCTCTCGGCCCGGTGGCCGCCGTAACAGCAGGCACAGCTCCCGGTAGGCTCTCGCATGGTGGGTCAGGTCATCGTAGACAATCAGAACATCGTCCCCTTGCTCCATGAAGGCTTCGGCAATGCTGGTTGCGGCATAGGGGGCGATATAGGCGAGTCCGGGGGGATCGTTGGCTTCGCTGACCATGATCACGGTGTGCTGCAGGGCATCATGCTTGCGCAGTTCGGCGATAACCCGGGCGACGGCAGCTGAACGCTGGCCGATGGCACAGTAGATACAGCGGACGTTCTTGTCCCGCTGGTTGATGATGGTGTCGATGGCGATGGCAGTTTTACCGATCTGACGATCCCCTAAAATCAGTTGGCGCTGGCCACGTCCGATGGGGATGAGGGCGTCGATCACCTTGATTCCGGTTTGCAGAGGGACAGTAACCGGAGCCCGGTCCATGATTGCCGGTGCCGGTCGCTCAATGGGCAGGCGGCGTTTTGTTATTAACGCTACGCCATTATCCAGCACGTGCCCCCGCGGGTTGATCACCCGGCCCAACAGCTCTTCACCAACTGCGATGTCGATAACCCGGCCACTGCGGCGCACTTCACTGCCGGTCATCAGGTGCTGATAGTTATCAAGCAGGACAACACCGATTTCCTGCTCATCAATATCAAAGGTGATACCGTCCAGGTTGCCAGTGAAGTGGACCAGCTCCTGAGAGCCGACCCCTGGTAAACCCCTGACCCTGGCGACTCCGGTTGTGACACTGGTGACGTGACCGGTTTCTTCTACCTGTGGTGAAAAGTTTATTTTTGCTTCGGCCCGTTGGAGGTTGTAACAGGCCTGCTCCAGCCAGTTCTCGGTCGGGGGAGTCATGATGGCCCCCTCTGATCGCTATCCTGAGTGGCTAACTGTCGTTGTAAACGCTCCAAGTGGGACGCCAGCGACCAGGAAAGCTTATGGCCGCAGTGATGGAGTTCGATGCCACAGAGTAGTTCCGAATTGGTTTGATAACGAAATTGCGCCGCGCCGGTAATTGCGCTGACAGCGGCTTCGAGCGGTTCTTTTTGGTCGGCTGTCAACGTGCTGGTGGTGACAACCAGATACGCTTCCGGCTCGACCGAGGAATCTCCTTTTAACAATTCTATCTGCCGCTCATCCAGCCTGGCAAGGCGCTGGATAAAGGTGGCAATGGCGGCCTGCTGCAGATCGTAGCTGGTAAGTTCCGTCAGCATGGTATTGAGGGACTGTAACATGGTGTCTTCAGTTTGCTTGCGCAATCTGCTGGTGACAGCCTGCTGTTCAGCGGCCAGTTGCTGCTGCCATCGGCTACGCAGCTCGGCAATATCCTGGCGCGCCTGGTCGATCAGTTGACGGCGTTCGGCTTCGGCCTGGTTGCGGGCATCCTGCAGCAGTTGTGTTTGCTGCTCTGCCAGCTGTTGCCGTTGCTGGACGAATTGCCGCTGCTTCGCCAGGGCGGCTTCCTGTTCATTTCTCGCCAATTGCTGCTGATCACGCAGGCGTTGTTCCCGAGCATCAATGGCCGCCAGCAGTGGCCCGTAAAGGAAGCGTTTGAGCAGCCAGATCAGAATCAGAAAATTGATCAGCTGGGCGATAATGGTGAAGTTGTCGAGGAGCATGGTCTACCCTCCGCCAAACAGCTGGTTCCAGTAAGGGTTGGCGAATAACAGGATCATGGAGATGACAAAGCAGTAGATCGCTGTCGATTCAACCATGGCCATGCCGACAAACAGGGTCCGGATCAGGGTTGCCGAAGAATCGGGTTGCTGGGCCAGGGCGATCAGGGCTGAAGCGAGGGCACGCCCTTCACCGAGAGCCGCTCCGATGGATCCGATCCCCATGGTCAGACCGGCAGAAAAGATCGAGATCATTGCAATCAGAGTCTGTGAATCCATAAGCTCTCCTTTTCATGGGGCCGCATTACAGGGGGTGAGCTCGGGTCGCGGCGGAAATATAAACCAGCGCCAGAATAGCAAAAATATACGCCTGAACCATGCCAGTCAGAAGCCCGAGCAGGGACATCAGGACCGGAAAGATAAGTGGGGTTATCAACAGCAGAATGGCACCGATCATCGCTCCGCTCATCATGTTGCCAAACAACCGGACGGCCAGGGCCAGGGTGCGGGTGAATTCACCGATCAGGTTGAAAGGCAGCATGATCCACACCGGCTGCAGGTAGGTTTTCAGGTATTTGCCAAGCCCCTGGTTGCTGATGCCGTAATAGGGAACCGCGACAAAAACGGCCAGTGCCAATGCTGCTGTGGTCGATAAAGAGGCGGTTGGTGCCCGGTAGCCGGGAATAATGACCAACAGGTTGGCCGTGGCAATGAAGATAAACAGTGTACCGATGAAGGGGAGGTAGCGACGAGCCGGTTTGAGACCGCTCTCCTCCAGCTGAACAAGCAGGTACAGGACCATAATCTCGAGGATATTCTGCAGTCGGCTATGCCGGTCGCGGGCCTTCAGGCGCCGGGTCAGCAGCCAGGTTCCCATAGCCAGAAGCAGCATCAATCCCCAGCTGGTGACAATCGTCACATTCAATTTAATCCAGCCGTACTGCCACACAATGAGGGAGTCAGGACTTATATGCATAGACTTTCCTTTGTGTACGCGGGTTGGTCATGACAAATCTGGCGATCAGAAACCCCGCACCGCACAGTAGCAGATGAAGCGGTGAGGCTGCGCCAACCAGATAGATGCCGCTGCAGCTGACGACAACGCGCAGCAAAAAGCTGAGACTGAACCATACTCCGGCGTGGGGGCGGTCAAGGCAGTGGCGGACGGTCAGCCATAAGCCGCCGAAGAAGAACAGGCCAAGCAGGAATCCGGCACTGAGGGGCCAGATGATGTCGCTGAACATACCGATCATTCTTTGTCCTCCTGTTCATGTTTTTCGATCTGTTGTTGCTCGTGACGAATCCAGTGCCAGGCCAGCGCGCAGCCGATGGCCAATCCGATCGGCAGCATTACCAGCGTCCAGGAATGATGGTCCTGAATGCTGCGGTCGAGCCAGATACCGACCACGATGGCGAGCACTGTGGGGATGGCGACTGACCAGCCGACCACGCCGAAAAGGCTGAAGCTGCTCCAGATAGATGGGCTTGGCTGATGGGCGAGCTTGCTCTTACGCCTGGCTTTGCGGCTGATTTGCTCCCCAAATTGGTCAGAGCGCTGTTTCCCGGAATGCTTTTGATCAACCATGATGATAATCGGCCAGCCGTCTAAGCAGGCCGCTCTCCATTTTGGCAAACAAGGCTTGTAGCTCCTTATTCTCTTCATCCAGATCCTGGAAAAAAGTGTTGATGATGGTTTCCAGCTCCTCCAGCTGCTGGCCGGAAAAGGCGCGTCGTACCGATATCGTGACCTGGTCCGCGGCTTTGACCATGATGCCGCGGTCAATGGCAACAAAAGTATTCTGATCATCCTGTTGCTGATAGACCAGAATGCCCGGAACCAAAGCGGCAACACAGTCGCGCCGCCGGGGTAATAAACCCATGACTCCAGCGCTGGTTTCCACCGCGACATGACTGACATCGTCAATGCTGGCGAAAACCTCACCTGGCAACAGGATGGTCAGGGTCATGTTGCTCATGAAGCCTCCTTGGGCGTTGCCTTCTTCCAGCGCCTGCGCGCCTGCTCTATGCTTCCGATCATATACAGGGCCTGCTCAGGGCACTCATCAAACTCACCGGACAGGATGGCTTCACAGCCAGTGAGGGTTTCCTCAAGGGAAACCAGCTGGCCGGGCAGGCCGCTGAACTGTTCGGTGCAGGCAAATGGCTGGGTCAAAAAGCGTTCAAGGCGCCGCGCTTTGAAAACGGTAGCCCGGTCGCGCTGGGACAGCTGTTCAAGCCCTAGCATGGCGATAATGTCTTTCATCTCTTCATACTGGGCAAGAGTTTGCCTGACCTGCATAGCAATGGTGTGATGACGGTCACCGAGGATCGCGGTGGATGCCATCTTTGAGTTTGACTGCAGAGGGTTGATGGCCGGATACAGCCCTTCACTGGCCCGTTTGCGTGATAGGACAATGGACGCTGACAGGTGGGAAAAAGTGTGTACCGCAGCCGGATCGGTGAAGTCATCGGCCGGGACATAGACCGCCTGGATCGAGGTAATGGCCCCCTTGTCGGTACTGGCAATCCGTTCCTGTAACTCCGCCAGCTCGGTACTCAAAGTTGGCTGGTAACCGAGGCGCGACGGCATCTGGCCGAGCATGCCGGAAATTTCGGCGCCGGCCTGAATAAAGCGGAAGATGTTGTCGATCAACAGCAGGACATCACGCTGTTCCTTATCGCGGAAATATTCAGCCATGGTCAGGGCCACGTGGCCGACTCGGAAGCGACTGCCGGGAGGTTCATTCATCTGGCCGAAAATCATTGTCATATTTTTCAGCACCCCGGCGGTCGCCATTTCCCGGTAAAGTTCTTCCCCTTCACGGCAGCGCTCGCCAATGCCGCAGAACAGGCTGACTCCCTGATGCTGACTGACCATGTTATGAATCAGTTCGGTCAGCAGCACCGTTTTGCCCACTCCGGCTCCGCCGAACAGGCCGGTTTTCCCCCCCCTTTCAAGAGGCATCAGCAGGTCGATCAGCTTGATACCGGTCGTAAACACTTCCGGTTCGGTGGTGCGGCGATTTAACGGCGGGGGCGACTGGTGCACTGAGCGCCAGGTGACATCGGCCAAGGCAGGGCCGCCATCGATGGAGCGACCAAAGACGTCGAACATGCGTCCCAAGGTTTGCGGGCCGATAGGTGCTTCGAGAGTTTTACGCTGGTGATTGACGCGCATGTTGCGGGCCAGTCCCTCGGAGGGCGTCATGGCAATGGCGCGGACCCGATGGTTGTCGAGCTGAGTCAGGACTTCAAGAATGATGGCAGGCAGGTCGAGGCAGTAGAGCAGGGTATGGATTTCGGGCGGATCTCCGACAAAGCGAACATCGACAACGCTGCCATGGATGGCAACGACGATCCCCTGAGATTGTTGCGGGTTCAGATGTGTCTTGGGCGGATGTTGCATAGGCCACCTCGCTAACCTGTTAGTGAAAGTTTAGCGCAAGTGGCTCATTTCTCCAGTCGCGAGGAATTTATAGTGTGTCGGCGCTGGATGACGGAAGAGGCCTATGCTGACCTGTCTGTCTTTGTGGTTACCGTGTATCGCAAGCTTCCTGCCTGGCTGGTCGTACTCGTTTGTGGCCTCACCGGGCAGGTTGAGCTGTGATCAATCTAAGCTTCGACCCGGTTACGACCGTTCGTCTTGGCAAGATAGAGGGCCTTGTCCGCCCGTGAAATCAAATTGTCAATATTTTCACCTTGTTGTAGCTGTGCGGCGCCGACACTGATGGTCACTTTCAAGGTGGTGTCACCGCGATAGAGGGTCAGGTCCTCAATGCGTTCGCGAAAGCGCTCCGCCGACGTCCTGGCCTGGTCGATAGAGCAGTTTGACAGTAAAATCAGGAACTCTTCCCCTCCCCAGCGAAACAGTACATCGTCACCACGGGTGACTTCATTCAGGGCTCTGGCAACCCCTTGTAAAACCTGATCGCCAGCCGGGTGACCATACGTATCATTGACCTGTTTGAAATGGTCAATATCGACGATAAGCAGTGATAACGGTGTCTGGCGGCGCAGGTTTGTTTTATGGGTCTGGTTATAAAGCACTTCAAACATCTGCCGCGATGTAATACCTGTAAGGCGATCCGTGGTGGCCATTGTTTCCAACCTTTTCTGGTAATTGCCCAGGGTCATGGCCGCGATAGCGAGGATGATCAGGGTAATGATCAGACTGATGACGATATTGACCAGCAGGGTCTGATGCAGGCGCGCTTCGCCGGGAGTCCCGTGTTCCAGAACAATCAGGTACCAGTTGAATTCTTCGACTTTGCGGCTGTTGAAGTAGACTTTTTGGCCATGCTGTTCAAGGGTCAGGGATGAACTTGGTGAGGTCAGTATCTGGGTGACCAAAGGCTCCAGGCCTTCCATGTCGCGCAGGTTTTTAGGACCACTGAACCCGTTGCCGATAAGGGTGACCTGCCCCTGACGATCGGTAAAAAAGATGGTTCGGCCATAGCGCTGCTGATAGGTTTCGATGAGGTTCTTGACCGAAGACACCGCCAGACCGACTCCAATGGTTCCGATGTAATTGCCCAGGTAGTCATAGACTTTGTGGTTGATAAATACCGTCATGTTTAACAGGTCGGCAGTATCGCGGTCGATATTGATCTGATAATCCGAAATAACCTTTGCCATGTTGAAATACCATTGATCCTGCGGGTCTTCAACTGACACAGTTTTAAGGATGCCGCTGGAATGATAATACTGATGGCTGTGTTCTGAGACAAAAAAACTGGTGACCGTGGCGTAGCGTTTCTGAATTTCACGCAGGTAGCGAGTCATTTTATCCGGGTCAGTCTCACCGCCCAGCGCCCAGTCCCGGACAAAAGTGTCATGAGCCATGAGAGATGAAATAAAGATGGGGCGCAGTAAATCCTGCTGAATTTCAGAATAAATATTATCGCTGGTCAGGGGGAGGGTATTCGCCGATATTTGTTCAGAAAGAGAGTTCTGAGCGACGAAATAACTGACGATGCTGGTAAACAGGAACCCTGTGACAAGCAATACCGTCAGTATCAGCATAAAGCGGTACTTACGATTCACGACAGACCTTTATGATGAGGGAATAAGATTGTGAAAATTTTAATAAAAAATATTTTTGCATAGTAGCAAAAGAGATTGCGCTGATGCTAGTCTCTTTATGGTTTAAAAACATTTTCCAGCAGAAGGTGATCCCGTCTGTTTTTTGGGCAGGATCGTTACGCTGGTCGCAATGAGGTTTCTATGATCAACGAAATCACGATTCGCACGCCTGATGACTGGCATCTTCATTTTCGAGATGGTGATATGCTGCCTGAGACGGTTCCGGCAACAGCGCGCTGTTTTGGCAGGGCTATTGTTATGCCGAACCTGGTGCCACCAATAACGTCGGCCGAACTGGCACTTGATTATCAGCAGCGGGTGCTGGCGGCCCGCCCTGTTGGCCGTTCATTCTCCCCTTTGATGACCCTATACCTGACCGATCAAACCACCCCTGAGATGATTCGCGCTGCAAAGAGGGCCGGTATTGTTGCCGCCAAATTGTATCCGGCGGGCGCAACAACCAATTCGCACTCGGGGGTCACTGCTCTCGAAAATATCGAAGATGTGCTTACCGAATTGGCTATTCAAGGGATGTTGTTGCTGGTCCATGGGGAGGTTACCCAGACGGAGATCGATATATTTGATCGTGAAAAAGTGTTTGTTGACACCCAGCTAACACGGATTGTTGCCCGCCATCCTGCCCTCAAGGTGGTCGCCGAGCATATCACGACTGCTGATGCGGCTCGGTTCGTGCTTGACTGCGGTGCGAATGTCGCCGCTACGATTACTCCACAGCATCTGCTGCTGAACCGCAATGACCTGCTGGTTGGTGGGGTGAGGCCACATAACTATTGTCTGCCGGTCCTCAAACGCAATACGCATCAACGGGCATTGCAGGATGTGATTGTCAGCGGATCGCGGAAATTCTTTTTGGGCAGTGATTCAGCTCCTCATGAAAAATCGCGCAAAGAAAATTCCTGTGGTTGTGCTGGTTGTTACAGTGCCTGGTCGGCTTTGGAACTGTATGCCCAGGCTTTTGATGATCTTGGTGTGCTCGATAAACTCGAAGCTTTTGCCAGTGAAAATGGCGCTGATTTCTACGGCCTGCCGCGCAACGAGGGGAGTGTCACTTTGATCCGTAACCGCTGGACTGTACCGGAAGAGATTATTTTGCCTAATGGCCGGCCGATCGTGCCCTTCTGGGGCGGCCAGGAGGTCATGTGGCAGTTGAAGTCTGAGGCTTAAACAGGCTGCCAGTAGTTTGACGCTGGTGCTTTGGAACAGTGCTTAGAAAGTTGCTTGGGGACCTGTTGTTGGTATTCTGACCACGCAGCCGACAGCTCCCGATCGAATAATCCTTTCGGGGTCTGGATACGGAGATAACTTTTTAACTGTTCAAGGTTATCGAGGTCCACCGGCCAGAAGACATCAAGTTCTATGTAACATGCCAGATTACCGATGCCATCGGGGCGTTTGGTCTGGGCCAGCATCCAGGTATAAAAATTGTGACCTTTGGCAGCGTCTTTGATGCGTGAGACATGCTGCCGGCGTTTTTGTAGAAATATACCTTCGGTCAGGTTCTGGAGCCTTTCAAGGCTTGACGCGGGAATAACCAGAATACTATCGTCCCTGAAGTAACAGTTTCCCAGACTGGTTGCCGCGCTGTATTCAAGTAAAACCCATGCGACATGCTCATCAAGATGATCTCCGCGATAGCCGTTAAACTCTCTTAAACGAGCTCTTTCTGCCTGAACCAGCTTTTTGAATAAAGTTTTGCCGATAAAGGTTGTAATGTGAACCGTGGCAGCCTCGGTCAAGGCGACAGTTTGACAAAGCCATCGATAAAATATGGAAAAGACCGATTGGTCCGGTGGTAGTGATAAGAACCAATCTTCCGGTAATTGAATGATATGTGCTTCCGGGACTGCTTTGATGATCTGTTGCGTGGTAATGCTGTACATTTTTATTTCCCCCCCACCCCAATTTGCTACCGTAATATTTAACCATAAAAAATATGAAAATAAAGAGTGAAGACCGACAATGCGCTTTTTGGTAACGAATATTGATACTGACGAGGGCGGCAAGATATTTATCTTGACATCAGGCATGTCAATTTGATAGAAGAAGCGCCTTGTTTGGTTACAGGCACGTAGCTCAGTGGGAGAGCACTACCTTGACACGGTAGGGGTCGACAGTTCAATCCTGTCCGTGCCTACCAGATACTTCTCTGGTTCTGATGAAAATTAAAGAGGCCTCTTGAAATTATTTTCGAGAGGCCTTTTTTATTCCTACCCTTTAAACATCCCATCAATCAGCTGAATATCTTCTTCTGTCAGTTTGACCTCTAGGGTTTTCAGATTGCGCAGTGCCTGTTCAGCACGTTTTGCCCCCGGAATCAAGACATCGATAGCTGGTCGGGATAGGTACCAGGCTAGAACAATGTAAGGAAGATCGACTCCATAGCGGTTGGCGACCTCTTTCAGACTGTCCACCTTGTCGATGATTTTAGGATAAACATCGGGCTGGAAATATGGTCTGGCATTGCGGAAGTCCCCTTCCGGCAGTTTAAAGTCCTTATCATATTTACCGGCTAGAATGCCCATGGCCAGTGGGAAGTAAGGGACGAAGGAGATCTGCTGCTCTTCACAATAGGGGAGAATGTCCTGCTCAACTTCACGTGAGATAAGGTTGTATTGTCCCTGGAAGACGTCAACGCCGCCATATTTATTCCCCTGCCTGAGCTGTTCAATGGAGAAGTTGGAAACACCGATGGCTCTGATCTTACCGGCGGTTTTCAGTTCCTGCAGCATGCCGACCGCTTCGTCCTTCGGGGTATCTTCATCGGGAAAGTGGATATAGTAAAGATCAATATAATCGGTCCTTAGGCGCTTGAGGCTGTCATTGACGGCTTGCTTGAGAAATTCCGGGCGATTGTTGTACTTAACTTCGCCGCTCGACAAATCATGGGCACCCTTGGTGGCGATGACGACTTGCGAACGATTTTTCCCTGCAGCAACAACTTCACCGATCAACTCTTCTGAGCGTTTAGGACCGTAGCTAAAGGCGGTATCAATGAAGTCCATACCTGCTGCAAGGGCTTCTCTGACCAGTTCGCGTCCGGTATCTTCATTCAGATTGGGGTACAGATTATGACCGCCGACCGCATTCGCTCCCAGGCCGATGGGGGTGACGAACAGATCGGTTTTGCCTATTTGAACTTTATGACTCATAACAAATCCTTTTTAAGCTATGGAGATTGTCGTTTACTTTACAATGCATGGTAGCATAAATGCTTACCGTTGTGTGCATGTGGCCCATCTTCATGACCTGGATGGAAATTATTGGCCAAGCTGTGCAGAACTATCGACAATCACTTTAAGTGATTGTATTGTGACCACTTATTCATAAAGCTCTTACACGGGGACATGCGCTGGAATTTTGGAGCATATGCAGAAAACACTGATTCTGATCGGGGTGGTCATTATTGTTGCGGGCCTAGGCTGGCCTTGGCTAAGCAAAATTCCTTTTGGCCGGTTACCGGGAGATATTGTCATTGATAAACCGGGGTTCAAGGTCTTTTTTCCAATAACCAGTATGCTCATCGTCAGCGCTTTGGTGTCGTTGATTATGTGGCTGTTCAGAAAGTAGTTTGAATAATGAGACGTTCAGAAAAAGCAGTGACCGATCTGGCCGGTCTTGAAGCGATACTGCGTGAAGGACGGGTGTGTCAGCTTGCCATTGCCGCTGATCCTGTGCCTTACCTTGTCACTTTGAATTATGGTTATAACAGCCGTTGTCTCTATTTTCATTCGGCGCCAGTAGGTCGAAAGATCAGTCTTTTGCAGAACAATCCTCTGGTTGCATTCACTGTTGCTATAGATGGTGGTGTGATCACGGCTGATCAGTCCTGCAAATGGACAAATCGCTTTCAGTCGGTTGTTGGTTACGGTACGGTTTCCTTTTTGAGTGACGCTGAAAAAACTCTTGGCCTTAACTTTATTATGGATCAATACGGTGGCATAGCAGGAGAGTATTCTGCTGCAGCATTGGCCGCTACGTGTGTTTATAAGCTTGATATTAAGGAAATGACCGGAAAACGGTCACGAATGGATGTATGATTTGTTTATCGTCCGCGGGACTTTTCTCGTCTTTGCGTAATGTCCTTAAGCGCTCTTTTTATGATGCGTGCAAAATTTTCTGGGAACTGTTCCGCATCATCCTGCCGATTACCATTGCAACCCGGATTCTTGAGCAGTTGGGACTGATTGACACGCTTGGCGATTTTCTTGTGCCGCTGATGTGTCCTGGTCAAGGGGTGTCCTGTTGCTGATATCCGCTATTGTTGCCATGACGGCTCAGCGGGTGATCGGCTTAAACGGTCAAATCCCCTGGCACATGCCGAATGATCTGCAACGTTTCAAGCGTTTGACCCTTGGGCATGTGTTGTTGATGGGGCGGGCAACCTACGACTCCATTGGACGGCCCCTGCCAGGACGACGGACTATTGTCCTCAGTCGTCAGCCTGGGCTGATTATCCCTGGCTGCGCTGTTGCCAGAAATTTTAACGCTGCTTTGCAAATGATTGGCCATAGTGAGGAAGTTTTTATCTGTGGCGGCGAAGAGTTATACCGACAGTCCCTGCCGTTCATTCAGCGCCTTTACCTGACAGAAATTGATCTGGACAGTCCAGGCGATCGTTATTTCCCCCATATTTTGTCCGAGGATTTTGAGCTGCTTTACCAACAGTGCTATGTTGAAGGAACTGAGTGTTGTTTTCGGATACTACAGCGCTATAGCTGTTGTGCCGCATTAACTCAGGAAACTTTGCAGCGTATTTAAGTGAATAATGAGTGGCGGCAATGATGCCGGTGAAAAGCAAGGACGCTGGCAATGGCGGCTGAGAAGAACGATTAGTATGTCAGCCGGGAAAATTTTTTATGAGTGAGGAACGACTCCATGATTAGCGTGAATAAAGCCAAAACTGCCAGTTTTGATGTTGATCCGCAACGCGGGTTTACCCCCCTGTGTCCTAATGAATTACCGGTGGCCGAAGGGGATCTGATTGCCGGGGAGCTGAATGCCCAGGCCGCCTTTGCAGCACTGCGCGTGGTCAGCAAGGATTGCCATCCGGCCGAGGCGCCGTGGGTAGCCAACTCAGCTGCGGAAATCATGCAGCCGGTTGCTGGTGATTACCCCAACCTGGACATCAAGTGGCCACCCCACTGTGTTGTTGGTACCCTGGGTAATCAGTTAATTCCGGGACTTCCGGCAGAAGCTGATTATGACCTGGTGATTGAAAAGGGCGCTGACCCGGAAATGCACCCTTACGGTGCCTGTTTTCATGATCTCCTCGAAGAGAAAAGCACGGGTGCGGTTGAATGGCTTCAAGAGCGGGGAATTGAAACCGTTCTGCTGGCTGGGCTGGCAACCGACTACTGCGTCAAGACGACAGGACTGCAACTGCTTAAAGCTGGTTTTGCTGTGGTGCTGAATCTTGCCGGTTCACGTGGCGTGGCTCCAGAAACCAGTGCCGCAGCAATCAGTGAATTGCGTAGGGCCGGAGCGACCATTATTAACAGCAGTAGCGAGTTGGCCCAGGCATGAGTGCACCTGACCAGTATCACTGGATGATCCCCAGCCTGCTCGACACCGATCTGTACAAGATCACCATGCTGCAGGCGTTTTATCATGCACCCGAATTCCGCTCTGTGCCGGTTGAATGGAAATTCGCCTGTCGCAATCGTAACGGTTTCAATATTGCTGAATTGATTCCCGAGATCAGGCGTCAGCTGGAACATGTCTGTACCTTATCGTTTACCGATGATGAACTCGACTATCTGGCGACCTTTACCTTCATCAAGCCTGATTTTATTGAATTCCTGCGTATTTTCCGTCTTGATATGCGTTTTGTTGATATGGAGGCCGCAGGAGAAGACATTCATCTGCGGTTTCGCGGTCCCTTATTGCATGTGACTCTGTTTGAAATTTTTGCCTTGGCAATTATCAGTGAATTGCATACCTATCACCATCTGGGCGGTATTAACATTGCGCAGGCTCGTGAGCGCTTGCAGGGGAAAATTGAGTTGCTGCGCCAGCAGGGACAGATGCCAGGGTTTCACTTTGCCGATTTCGGAACCCGGCGCAGAGCCAGCCGCGCCTGGCAAGAGGAAGTTCTGCTCACCTGTAAACGGGAGTTGCCCGACTATTTTACCGGGACCAGTAATCTCGATTTTGCCCGCCGCCATAAGATGATGCCCATTGGTACCATGGCCCACGAGTGGTTCCAGGTCTGGCAGGCGGTTACGCGCTTAAGTGATGCCCAGAAAGCCGCATTGGAGGGCTGGGTGCGCGAGTACCGTGGACGCCTGGGAGTGGCCCTGACCGATTGTTATTCCATGGATGCGTTCTGCCGCGATTTTGCCGATCCTTACTTCGGCAAACTCTACGATGGTTTGCGCCATGACAGTGGTTCCCCCTATGAATGGGGTGAAAAAGCCCTTGCTATGTATAAACAGATGGGAATTGATGCCAAAACCAAGACCCTGGTCTTCAGTGACAGCCTGTCCTTTCAGCAGATGATCGATATTTATCAATATTTTATCTCACGCAGTAAGGTCACCTTCGGTATTGGTACCAACCTGACCAATGATGTTGGTCACACCCCTTTGAATATTGTCATCAAGCTGGTTGCCGCTAACGGCAGACCGGTCGCCAAGATTTCTGACGAACCGGGGAAAAGCATGTGCGAAGATCCTGGTTACCTGTGCTACCTCGCCTCCGTTTACGGAATAACATTACCTGTGGAAAATACATGAACAATTATGATGTGATCGTTATCGGCGGTGGACCGGCCGGCATTTTTTCCGCTGGTTTTGCGGCCTTGAGTGGTGCCCGGGTTGTGCTGTTCGAAAAGAATCGTCGCTGCGGAGCAAAGCTGCTTATTACCGGCAAAGGGCGTTGTAATATTACCAACGCTGAAGCTGATCCGCGTAAACTGAGCGATGTGTTTGGTAAACAAGGGAAGAATCTGCTGACAGCTCTGTATGCCTTCGGGGTTCATGATGTAATCGATTTTTTTGAACAGCGGGGCCTCAAAACTCAAACTGAACGCGGTGGGCGGGTCTTTCCGGCGGAAAGTGATGCCGCAGCCGTGCAGAAAGTTCTCGATAATTTTTTGCTAGAATGCGGTGTTGAAAAGATTACCGGGTGCCAGGTTTTGGATATAGAAGTTGAAGAGAGGCGCGTTCAGCGGGTGCTGACCAATCAGGGAGCGTTTGTCGCCAATCGAGTTATTATGGCCACCGGTGGTCTGTCCTATCCGGAAACGGGGTGTACCGGTGATGGTTATGACTGGGCCGTGGCCTCGGGGCATCGACTGGTCGAGCCAAAGCCGGCGCTGGTTCCGGTGTTTCTGGCTGAAGAGTGGACGCGTGAACTGATCACCTTCAATCTGAAAAATGTGCGTATTGAAGTCCGCCAGCAGGGGCGGAAGTTGGATGAGCGCTTTGGCGAAGCGTTCTTTACCCGCAAAGGAATCGGTGGCCCGATTATACTGGACATGAGCGCCATGATCGGTGATGCACTTGAGCAGGGGCCTGTGTCGCTGGTACTTGATATTAAACCGGCTGTTTCCAGAGAGCTGTTTGATAAGCGCCTGCAGCGGGAATTAAGCGAGAACAGCAACCGTAATTTTGAGAAGTCTCTGGCGGGTTTGTTGCCCAAGAATATGATTCCACTCTTTGTCCAGCTCTCCGGCATTGATCCGGACAAGAAATGTCACTCGGTGACCAAGGAAGAACGCCTGAAGTTGCTCTCACTATTCAAAGAGCTGGAATTGACAGTCACCGGGATTGATGGTTTCCGCAAGGCGATCGTGACCGCAGGAGGGATTGATCTGCGTGACATTGATATGCGGACCATGTGTTCACGGAAGCTTGAAAATCTCTATTTTGCCGGTGAAATGATCGATCTTGATGCCCCCACCGGTGGTTATAACTTACAACTTTGCTGGTCCACAGGGTACCTGGCTGGAACCAGCGCAGCGCAGGCCGTATTTTCCTGCTAATAAGCATATTCTTTGGAACTATTCATTTTTATGTAATTCAAGCCCAAATCAGTCTGTTCTGATGACGGTGAAACCTCAAGTTTCCCCCTGTGCGTTGTGATGCGGTCTGAACGGCAAAGATCTGGAGTGCAGTTGGGCCAAGCACCTGAAATTCTGGGTCAGCTGAATCGATAAATCGGTTCAGAAGTACCGCCAGCGTGATCCGAACTGGTTCATGCTGGAATTTGAAATCGCGAGGGTTTGCTGAAAATTAAACTCTCGTAAAGATTGGATAATAAAAAAACTGTAATCAGGTTATATTTGATCGCAGCTTTTTTTCGTTTCTAATCTGAAAATAGATCTGTTGCCACAAGGAGTGCCGTAGATGGAACTTAAAGGTATATATCCGATCGTCCCGACCCCGTTTCTTGATGATGGTGCGGTTGACTACGTCAGCATCGAGCGTCTGATTGATTGTCTTGCTGCTAAAAAAGTGCATGGTATCGCGATTATGGGTGCCCTTGGTGAAGGTCCCAAGATGACTGATGCTGAGCGCACGGAGATTATCCAGCTTTATCGCAAGCGGATGCCTGGTGACATGCACCTGGTTGTCGGTACCCGTGCTCCGGCGACCGATCCGGCTAAATTACAGGCGCAGAAAGCCAGGGATCTGGGAGCGGATGCGTTATTGCTCGGACCCCATGGTATTCAGAAGGACAAACCTCTGCTTGAGTATTACCAGCAGGTGTCGGATGCCGCGCAGATCCCCTGTGTCATTCATGATTATCCGGCTGTAACCGGTATTACCATGTCGGTCGAGCTGATCACCAAAATGTTTCAAACTGCTGAACATATCAAGTACCTGAAGCTGGAAGATCCGCCAACCGGGATGAAATTCCAGGCGTTGAAAATGTCAGTAGGAGAACGGCTTAGAGTTTTTGGCGCTCTCGGGGGGAACTATGCTCTGGAAGAGCTGCAACTTGGCGCGGTAGGGATCATGACCGGCTTTGTCTACGCCGAACTGCTGGTACAGCTGTTCAACCATGCCCAGGCTGGTGAGTGGGAAGACGCCAAGCAGCTGTTCTATGATTTTCTGCCCCTGACCCGCTGGGAGTTCCAGCCTGGAGTTGGCATTTCTTTGCGTAAGCATCTGTTTAAGCGTATGGGCGTTTTTACCTCGACCAAAGTTCGACATCCGGGGATGGATGCGGATCAAGTTACGGTTGACCAGATGCTTCAGATTGTTGAATTTTTGAACAAGAAAGGGTATCAGCTGGCAATTTAAGCTGTCACTGACATTGATGCCCTTCTGGAAAATAAAATACGCCACATGTCGTTTGCATGTGGCGTATTTCATTTCCGGATAAGACGTCAGAACACCATCATAATCAGCGGCAAAGTTACCAGGCTGGCCAGAAGCGAGTATTGACAAAGTCGGGAGCGATATTGCTCTCCTTGGCTCATTGTTTGCGCCTGCTCACGAAACTGATTGTGAACAGACGCGGCCTTTCGGAATAAGTTGTCAAGGTTTTGCTTTTAACTTCTCGATCATTTGCTCGTAAGGCAGATGCTTAAAGTCGATGCTGAGATGTGACTGATCATCCACCAGGCGAAAGCCTTTGTCGCGAATGGCCTGTTCCAGACCCTTCATATGCAAGGCTCCCCAGGGCAGAACCAGGGTATCGTAGCGCTGTAGTGCTTCAGGGATATAGGCTAAGACGGCAGCATTGCGCTTGTCGAGCAGATCAGCCATGATGGTTTTATCAATATCAGGATCTGTGTGCTCCTGAATCCATTGATTAAATTCGAAATATCCGTCAACCGGGGAATCGCCATTTAAAACGTATTTGGCCAAGGTGTCCAGGACTTCAATGGTTTGTGGGTCAAAAGCGCTGACGTCTATATCAGCCGGGAGGATGTCGAGCTGGGTCTGCTCTTCATTGGCCGGTTGTTCCTGCTTCAGCTGCTCAGGCGAGATAATCCGCGCTGAAAGGTCAAGTTGCCCCTGTGAGGTCAGACCAAGAAATTCTGCGAGGTTTCCGTAACTGAAACGATTTTTCAGCAAATTTGTCTTGTCACTGACCCCTTCCATGAGAATCAGGGTGTTTTTCTTCGGAATGGTTTTGGCGATATCAGTGTAATATTCCGGGCGGGCCAGGTGGATCATTGCAATCAGCTTAATGGCTTTATCGTTATGCTGGTAGGTTTTTTCACTCATATACAGGCCATCAGGTTGCAGGGTGACAAACCCGCCAGTGCTGGTGTCGATCAGCTGGGCGGCGAGTTTATAGCCAATAGCAACAAACGCCGGTGGAGCGATGAGGATGTTGACGATAATGAAAATCAGCAACGCCCGGCCACTGAAGAAAGGACCGGTAAACTGGCTTGGCACCAGCAGGAAGCTTGATTCATTGTCACGATAATTACGCCGTAGCAAGAAAAACAGGGTGAGCAACTGGGCAAAGCCAACACAAAGGTGATAGGCTTGACCTATCACCTCTGATAATGGCCAGTAGCTGAATACGCTCCAGAAAACCCAGGCAAAAAGTGGGTAAAAAACCAGTTTAGGCAGATGACGATTAAAGGCTGAAACAAAGTAAAGGAAGAGAGTTCCATACCGGACGAAGGTCTGGAGCTGAGTGATATAATTGGGGATAAGAGGGAACCCGGACAGACTATCTGGAGCAAAAAGGACAATATTGCTGAGGGCAAAAAGGGTAAACAGCAGCAGAAACAGGTTGGCCAGAATTCTCATTTTTATCCCGTACCTTATGCAAGAAGATTAACAGATAGATCTTTAAAACGTAGATATCTTTTTGCGGATTGTCAACGTTATGAAACCGAGTTGTTTTATTGTCGCGATGCTAAACGCAAATACTCATCATTGGAGAGTCAAATGAAACTGTTGTTAAAACTTATTGTCGCTCTCGTGCTTTTGGCAGGGGTTATTGTTGGCGCCGGTTTTTTCTATCTTGATGTCATTGCCAAAAAAGCGGTCGAGGAAGGCGGAACTATGGCTTTGGGGGTTCCGACAACGCTGGACTCCATCCATATCTCGCTGCTTGGCGGCGAAGCGTCTTTAAGCGGGTTGACAATTGCTAACCCGGCGGGCTTTTCAAATACGGTATTCATGGGGCTTGGCGACGGGGGGGCGGCTGTTTCGGTGTCATCATTGCTGAGTGATACCATCGTTATTCCCCATGTCAATCTTTCTAACATTCGAGTCAACCTGGAACAGCGTGGCAAGAAGAACAACATTGAGCCGTTGCTGGCAAATGCCAAAAAGATGGCCGGATCCGGTCGTTCCCCCAAAACAGCACCAGCCCCGGCAGCGGACAATGGCCCCGGCAAGAAATTTATTGTTGAGTATTTCGCGCTGAATGATGTGCAGGTTGCAGCCGACCTCGATCTGCTGGGGCAGGTGTCGAAAGTCAACCTGGTGCTGCCCAAGATCGAATTGAAAAATCTCGGGACGGCAGAAAATGGGCTGCCGATGGATCAACTGATCCAAACGGTTGTGGAAGCGGTTCTGGCTGCGGTGCAGAGCAGTTCGGCCCAATTGTCGCCGGAGTTGGCCCGGTTGCTTAAGGGCCAATTGGGGGACTTAAGCGGAGTCAAAGCCGAGGTGATTGGTAAGGCCCAGGCCGAAGTTGAAAAAGTGGTCAAGGATGTGAAACAGAACATTAAGGATAATATCAAGGCGGATCTGCCTCCGGAGGCGGAAAAGCTCATCGATGACAAGGCTGATGGGCTGATCAAGGGGCTGGACAATATGCTTGGGGGAAAGAAGTAGGTTGGCCTGCGCGAGATTTGAAAGCCTACTTTAATCTGACTTTTGAAAAACAAGCTCAATTCTTGTCGCTTAGGGGCTCGGCCATAACAGCTGAAGTTTGAGACGGCCAAGCGCTTCTTTGCCAAGTTACAATCCAGGAATTTTTGCTGTTTCTTTGTTTTGCCTATCGTCTGATCGGTGCCATTGCTCACCTTTCCGAGTGAATATTCCATGCAGTTTTAGGGGATGACGAGTTGTGCGAGGGTCAAGCTCATGGAATATCGGCAAATTGAAATAGTACAGACGCGTTTCTGTTCCGAAGCGCAGCCGGCAAACCGGCAAACCACCGAAATCGTCAATTTGATATTCAGAGCTGTCTCCTTGTGACACTTTGTGGCTCTTATGGATCATCACTGCTGAATGACCGAAGCTCAGTTCTTCTTTACTTGGCAGACCACTGGTTTCTGCGGAAGTATTACAAAATACCGTGGTGGTATCCTTGACTCCTGGAGTGTAGGCCAGATATTCACCATAAAAGCCATTAACCACATCGCGAAAGGCCGGGTGCTCCGGTTTTGGATTGCACTCTAAAACCATTAATAGATCAAGCCGTTGGCGACTGTTAAAAAACAATGTGTTGGCTTTGTCGATGATTGCGCTGATGTTTGACTGGTAGAGATCACGATAAACATAATCAAGGCAAATCAGGCTCATAAAATTGAAACAGTTTGGCTGACAATGAAATAGCGGAAAAACCTTGCCCCGGTAAAGATCATACTGTGAATCGAGATGCTCCTCGCCGACAAAGGGGTGGCTTTTGGCTTGAGCGAAAACCCTGAAACGGCCATCGCTTTCCTTTACCGCAGTGATACACCAATTGGTTGGAATATCAACATTGTCTCCACTGTCGAGGTCTTGGATCACGGAGGCCAGTGCTTCAGCGTTGTCAGCGGAATAGCGCTCCAGAAACTCGCGGTATTTTATCAGAGGAATATGGTCAACTCCGAAGAAGGTGACTGTATTCGGTCGAAACCTTTCCTTGATAAATGCCAGGGCCGTATCGACGTACTCAGCGGGGATAGCAGCTTCTGGCAGGGCTAGGAAATGGCACTTTTTCAAATTACCATCACCTTCTGCCATGAGATCGAAAATCGACTTCAGCTCATCCCATTTTTTCTGCGGGTCAGCCAGACGACAGGAAAAATCGGACATTCCCAAATGATTGGGGATTTGGCAGATCATACCGTACAAATTATGGTCGAGGGGTAGGTTGAGATTGATTTGTTTTTCAACAATATTAAACATGTGTGCATTCCTCGCGCTGTTAACATCTGTGGCCGCTATTCCCATAGCCAAATTTTAGCCCAGAACGTGCTAAAAAGGCGACCCTTAACGTGGTTGCCTTTTTAGCACGTTCTGTGTCAGAACATTAACTGTTGAGCAGGTTAACCAGGGCCCGCCGCTTCAAGCCACCTGCGAGAATCGCCTGGATTTTGTCCTCTAATCCATCGAGGGTAATCTCGTCGACCATCGATTCCAGATGATCAGGTTTCCATTCTGTTGCCATCTTTTGCCAGACTTTAAGGCGTAGTTCCATCAGTGCTTCAACCGAATCGATTCCGATCAGCCGCACGCTACGCAAGATAAAAGGAAATACGTTGACCGGTAAATCGGGCGAGCCTACCAATCCACAACAGGTGACTGTGCCGCCATAGTTGGTCGATTTCAGTGCTGCCGATAAGGTCTCTCCGCCAACGCAATCAACCACTCCTGCCCACTTGGTTTTCATCATCGGTCGTTCCGAGCCTTCTGTAACGGTAGCACGATCTATGACATCGGCTGCGCCCAGTCCTTTGAGGTAATCAGCTTCGTCCGACTTTCCTGTAGCGGCGGTGGCTTTGAAACCTGCTTTGGCCAGCATTGCTACAGCCAGACTACCGACACCGCCCGTTGCGCCGGTTACCAGCACTGGTCCCGATTCAGGTGTCACTCCGTTGTTGATCAGTTCCTGTACCGACATAGCAGCGGTCAGGCCAGCAGTGCCCAACATCATGCTTTCTTTCAGACTCAGGCCATTCGGCAGTTTTAGTGCCCACTTGCTTGGGACCCGAATCATCTGGCTGAAGCCGCCGTCAGTTTCCATACCCAGATCGTAGCTTGTGACGATTACTTTATCTCCGACGGCAAAGCTGCCATCACTGCAATCAACCACTTCGCCTGCTGCGTCGATGCCTGGTGTGTGGGGGAAATTGCGGGTGACACCCGGATTCCCGGTGGCAGAAAGGGCATCTTTAAAGTTGACCGACGAGTAGTGAACCTTGACCAGTAATTCGCCTTCCGGCAAGTCGTCAGTGGTTCGGGTAACAATGTTGCGGGTAAAAACTTTCTTTTCCGGCTGCTCAACCAGCAGTGCTTTAAATTCCTGTGCCATGTTGTTTTCCTTTTATTTTGGTGAATGGTTGCTTTTCGTTCTTAAATTGATTAATAAGTTAATCATAAACTATGATAAGGGCAAGTACCTACTTTTTTGTGTTGTAGTATCCAAAAAGATACCATAGAGGAAATTTAAATAGTTATGGCTGATATTGAAAATTATCGTTGTACTGTTTCCGTAACTCTGGATGTGATCGGGGGGAAGTGGAAACCGCTTATCCTGTGGCACTTAAGCTTCAAGACTCTGCGTTTCAGCCAGTTGCAACGTCGCCTGGCGAAAGTTACACAGAAGATGCTGACCCAGCAACTGCGTGAACTGGAAGCCGATGGCATGGTACACCGGCAGGTTTACGCCGAAGTTCCACCACGGGTCGAATACTCACTGACTGAACAAGGCCAGAGTGTGGTGCCGATTCTCGAAATGATGTGCCTGTGGGGTAAAGACTATCTGCAGGCCAATACCGGTGAAGATATCCCAATGTGTCAGATCGGCTGATGTTTTACTGTTTTTGGGTGATTCTCTTGCCGCTTAGTCATTACGAATGAATCAGTCACTTGACAATAAGGAGAAGTGTCTATTTTCAGAACAGCCATTGAGAAAACATGCAAATACTGATAAAAATCAGCTTATGAATGATAATCTTTTAAATATGCTTAAAGACAACCTTGAATCGTTTTTAACGATTTGGACCCGTCTGATGGACGAAGCTGGTTATCTTGCCCATACCACGGCCAAAAGGCAGGACTGCATAGATTCATTCAACGGCATATTACATTCGATCGAGATGTTGGCACCTGAAAATATGGTTCCACTATTTGGCGCCATGTTGAAGAACGCCAAACTTTCGGAAAAGTTCATGTTGCAAATTGCCCGCAATCACCGGTTGCGGGGCATCACCGATGAGATGTTTCTGGGGTGTTTCAAGACCCTTGTACATGCTTTGGAAGAGATTCTTGTGCAACTGGATGCGCCTGCGGATTTAAAACTGCAGGCAGAACTAAGAATTCGCAAGGTCTGTGATGTCCTGGAAACGATTTTTGTCAGTGACTGGGAACAGACTGTCACTCATGATCTGATGGAGCAGTTACAAGGTGCCAATCGTCAGCTGACCCTGAAAAAAAATCGCTATGAAAATATTTTTCGCTGTACGTCGGATCTGGTTGTTTTAACCGACAGCACAGGTGTGATTACCGAGGTAAACCCTGAAACAGAAAAGTACATTAATAAAGCGCAGTTGATCGGTCATCCATTTTGGATCGTTCTTGATCTTGCTGGAAACAATTTAGAATCAATTCTTGAGCGTTATTCGATAGAAGAGGTGCACGAAGTTGTTTCCAGGAACGGTCAATATGTTTTTAATCTGAATATCGTTCCCTTGCAGAGGGTTTCCCTGGCTTCGCAGGGATTTATGCTCATCCTTACGGACATCACAATTCTGGTTAATCATCGCCAGGATCTGGAAAAGCACGTTGCAGAAAGAACTGCTGAGCTGCAGCACTCGCAGTACCTGTTGAGCCAGGAGAAATCACAGATTGAAGAGATGAACGTTACATTGCGGCATGTGATGACAACGATAGAATCAGATCGTTTGGAACGGGAAAAAACAATTTCCAGAAAAATTCGTACAACCATCCTGCCCGCTCTGGAAAAAATTAAAGACGAAGGCAGCTATGATGTCCGTTCAAATTTTGTCGATTTAGTCCGCGAGCAATTACTTTCCCTGACCGCCGGGTTTGGGTCAGCGTTGGACTCTGATATGCTTAAACTCAGTCGAACCGAAATCCGCATTTGTCAATTTATTCAAGCCGGTTGTTCTACCAAAGAAATCGCCGAAGCGATGAATTTGGCCTTCGACACAATCAGAACCCACCGTAAAAACATCCGCAAAAAACTTGGTCTCCAAGGAACCGATACCAATCTCTATACTTTCCTTTCAAATCGCAATTGTAACATTGAAGACACTGTCGGAGAAGACTCATGGGGTATGTAAGTATACCCCAAATTACCCCCATGAATCCTCCTTCCCTGTTTAGATTAAGGTGTTTAAATTTGGAACAAGATTTAGGAGGTTCAGATGAAAGATATCCCTCAGGGACGGATTCAGTTTTCGTCGAAGCATGAAGAGATCGGCTGTTGTCTCAGGAATTTTTTCATTTCTGCCGACAGTAATGATCTGCTACAGACCTATGAAACCATGGGGACCTGTGTTGATCTCCCCCCTATTGCCTGCAGCGAATCTTTCGAGTTTGCATTCAACCGCCTTTTCGTTGGGCCCCTGGCTCCGGTCGCCCCACCATTCGCCTCCGTGTATCTTGACCGTGATAAATTGGTTATGGGGCCGTCGACTCTGGATGCCCGCGATCTCTATGCTGCTCTTGGCCTGAGTTCTCCTTGGGAGGGAAGCATTCCTGATGATCACGTCTCACTTGAGATCGATGGGTGCCTTCATCTGCGGCAACTCGTGGAGCAGAATGACAGTCCACAGCTGGCCGAACTTTATCACAGTTTTGTGGCGGAACATTTTAGCCAGTGGATCCCCAGGTTCTGTGACCGGATAATGCGTGCCAATGATGTTCCAATTTCCCTCCATGCCGTCGCCGAAACCCTGATCGAGTGGTTGAACAATGAATTAATTAACATGCCGAAAGGAGAACTCTTATGAAGGACTCAAGCTCCGAGCCGTCCTGCAAAGGTAGTCAATGCACCGTCAGCCGACGCAAGTTTCTGCAAATCCTTGCACTCAGCGGTGCCGCGGCCGCCGTTCCCGGAAGTCTGCTCAGGGCGGCAATGGCAGAAGCCGGCGTCACTTACGAGGAAGCTTACGATATTTTTCGTAATGCCTGTCCACGGAACTGTTTTGACACCTGCAGCATCAAGACATTTGTCAAAGACGGGGTTATTCAGTTTATTGAAGGGGCTAAAGAATCAAGCTTCACTGCCGGCGGCCTGTGCGTCAAAGGCTACTCCTACCCGCGTCGGGTTTACAGCCCTGACCGCATAAAATATCCGATGGTTCAGTCCGGTCGCGGCAGCGGCAACTGGAAGCGTATCTCCTGGGATGAGGCCATCGACCGCATTGCCGGAAAAATCATCGAAATCAACGAAAAAGACGGCAACCTGCTGGGGCTGGCTCTGGATAAGTATTCGGGGAATTTCGGCATCACCCATTATGGTGTCGAGGGGATGATGTCCTCCCTCGGCTATACGACCCGGTTTGTTGGTACGCCTTGCTGGCCCGCCGGCATAGATGCTCAGAACTATGATATGGGAGAGATGTGGTGTAACGATCCTGAAGACATGGTTAAGAGCAATTATATTATTGTCTGGGGAGCCAATCCGGCCTGGTGCTCCGTCCACAGTATGAAGTACCTGTTCGAAGCACAAAAACGAGGGGCAAAGCTGGTGGTCATTGACCCGGTGTTTACCCAGACCGCAGCCAAAGCAGATATGTATGTTCAAGTCGATACGGCGGGTGACGGGGCGCTGGCTCTGGGGATGGCGCGCCATCTGCTTGATAAGAACATGATCGATCATCGTTTTGTTAACGATAATGCCGTCGGTTTCAACGAATTTTCCAGTTATCTGCGCGATCAAGTGACCCTGGAATGGGCGGAGCAAGAGTCTGGTGTCCCAATTGCGGTCATTCGTCAGCTTGCTGAAGAATTCGCTGGGGCCGATCCTGCAACCATCTGGATCGGGTACGGTATGCAACGGCATACCAACGGGGGGGCTGCTGTACGCGCCATCGACGCACTGGTCGCCATGACCGGGAATATCGGCAAAGTTGGAGGTGGTGCCCGTTATGGTCATCTGCGCACCTGGGGGTTCAACTACAATGCCATGGTCAACCCGGCTCCAGAAGGTGCCGTCGGTATGGTCGATGGTGCAGCCATCAAGGGTGATTTTCATTTTATCGGTGGTGATAAAGCCAAATTTACCGATCGTCCTCTGAATATGAACCAACTGGCCCGCGAAATCCTGCAAACCAAAGACCCGCAAATCCGCATGCTGTGGCTTGCTTGTCGCAACCCGTTTAGCCAGGATCCTGATACAGCAATGCTGAAAAAGGCTTTTGATTCCCTGGAGATGGTTGTCGTTGTTGATCAGTTCTTTAATAAAAGCGTGGAGCAGGCGGATATCGTCCTGCCGCATACAACCCTGTTCGAGGAGAATACCGTTAATGTCAGCTACTGGCATTACTGGATGAGCATCAATGAGCAGGCGATCAAGCCGTTGTACGAAGCGAAATCGGATGTTCAGATCGCAGCCATGCTTTCAAAACGAATGAATGAACTCAAACCCGGATCCTGTACTTTCCCCACCGAGATGGATACGCAAAAGTGGCTGGAAAAAGAATTCAACCAGGGGATCTATGATTTCTTCGGGCTGAAATCCTGGAAGGACCTGCGCAACGGTCCGGTTAAGGCAAAACTCCCCTCCAGCGCGTCCTGGCATGATCTCAAATTTAAAACACCATCTGGAAAATACGAGTTCAGTTCGGCTTTGGCGTCCGAGCATGGTCACAAAGCGCTGCCGGAGTTTACCCCCAAACGCAAAGCAACTGCGCCACTGCGACTGTTGACTCCCCACAGTAAATTCAACCTCCATTCCCAGTTTCAGAACCTGGACTATATGGAAGATTTCAATGCGGGTCCGGTGGTTTATGTTCACCCGCAAACAGCAGGTAAACGGGGTATTTCCAGCGGTGATCAGGTTCGGGTGTTTAACAACAAGGGGCAGGTCAAACTCAGTGCCCGCGTGACAGACAATGTTCCTCCCGATGTTCTGCTGATGTACGAGGCCTGGTTTAAGGACAGTGAATTTAATGTCCAGAATTTGCTCGATGATGAATCTGCCGATATGGGTGCGTTCAAGACCGGTGCACCGGGGATTGCCACGCACGACCAGTTTGCTGACATTCAGAGAGCTTAAGGAGGTTCAGGATGAAAACTCAATACGGATTTATCGTTGACAGTGAGCGGTGCATCGGTTGTTTTACTTGCGCCATGGCTTGCAAAAATCAGAATCAGACTGAGCCGGGTATCAAATGGCGCGATGTCCATCCCCTTGATGAGAGTATTTATCCACATGAGGGGCGGGCTTTCTACTCCCTGGCCTGTAATCATTGTGCACAGCCCTGCTGTATTGAAGCCTGTCCGGTCGGAGCCTATAGCAAGCGGGAGAAAGATGGCATCGTCATTCATGATCAAAATAAATGTATAGGTTGTAAAAACTGCATTCGTTCATGTCCATTTGGGGCACCCAAATACAACGAAACCAAGCAAAAGGCGGAAAAATGTAGCTTCTGTTATGAACGAATCGATGCCGGGCGGCAACCTGCATGTGTTCAGGGCTGCCCCACTGAAGCAATTCAGTTTGCCGATATCAACAACGAAACTGTCAAAGGAATGATCCATTATCCTCCCGGCTTTCCTGACGCCAAACGCCTTAACCCTTCTGTGCGTTTCAAGAATCCGGGTCAACCCGAAGTGATCAGGAGGAAAAGCTGATGGAACACATGGAATTGCCTTTGGTATTTTTTACAGTATTGAGTCAGGCGGCAATCGGATTGATCCTGATTAATGTCCTTTTCGGGCTTCCGGTGACAACAACAGGCAGCCGGTTCAAAATTCCGGCTGAACCTCAGACCGCCTTTATTCTATTGCTCATCGGGTTGGGGGCGTCCATCTTACACTTGGGACATCCCTTGGGAGCGGTGCACGCTCTTGACGGACTCGGAGCCTCATGGCTGAGCCGCGAAATCCTGACCTTTTCCATTCTGGCGCTCCTGCTGGCTATCGCTGCGGGGCTAAGCCTCAAAGGGAAAAATACGGCCGCAGTCTGGATAGTTGCGGGGCTTGTCGGGATAGCCGGGGTCATTGTCCAGAGTTTTACCTATACCCCGCCAAGTCAGCCCACTTTGGCTGGCGGTGTTACTCTTATCTTTTTTATTATTACTGTGACCATCCTGGGGACAGCCTTGAATTCCTGTTATGCACCAGAAAGCAAACAGGCGCCGCTGGCGGGAGTCCTGGGTGCAGCATTGCTCCTCGGTTTGATTCTCAATCTGCTGATACCGAGCATGTGGCTTGCCGGTCGCCCTGTTGCCGAGGCGACCGCACTGATGAACTTTTCATCACCCCTCTACTGGGCGCATCTGATCATAAGTTTCGTTCTCCCCCTCGTGGTTCTTGCGAAAACCAAACGCATTCCCGGTTGGCTGGTCGTTTTGCTCTTGCTGGGGGAACTCATTGGCAGGATCGCTTTTTTCAGCCTCGCCGTGACAACTGCTGCTCGCATCGGCCTGCAGATTTAAAGAGGAAAAGATCGCATGAAACGCGGCAAATACATGACGACAAAATTTTCAGGAATTCTGCTCGCAACAATTTTACTTTGTACTTTTGCGAGCGCCTCGATGGCTGAAAATACTGTTCGTCTGGAAAAACGCGTTTTGACCGGTCAGGTTGGCAGCCCGGTCCTAATAAAGATAGTGGCTGATCAAACGGAATTGCCGAGTGGCTATATGTATTCTGCCACGGCGCAGATCCTGGCCGCACCGGACGGGGAGGAAGCAACGCTTCTGTCTGGTTATCCGACCATATATATGATGGCAACGACCCCGGGAGAATATCGTCTCGGGGTCAGAGTCAATTTGGTTGAGAAGACAACATGTGGAGGGGCTTCATTTCAACCCTTACTCAATGATGAAATATCGGTCTCTATAACTCCATGAGCATCCTGGTCAGCGGCCAAGTTACGTCAGAATTCATTGACGAGGGACAGTTCCTTGCCAGTCAAACCAATGTCATTCCCGTTGCTGGAACCGACAAAACCCGCCAGGTGGTTTCTAACGCCCGACAGACTGAAGTAGCGGATAGTATGCCGCTACTTAATTCAGCAGATTCTAAAGGGTGTTCTGAAACTTAGGGTACTGGTAAACCTTCTGGATAGCTGAAGTCAATCCAGACTGATATTAGTTAAAAACAGTAATAACGCACCGGCAGGCAAGCGTTCGTTTCGCCTTGCCGGTGTGTTGCTTGTTACGGCTGAATTATCATTTAAGGCAGTAACTTTCCCTATCTCTTGCCAGTCGCTTTTGCTACCATGCGGCGATGTTAAATCTCATCGATACCCATATCCATCTTGATGCCCCCGAACTTGAAGGACATGGACCACTATTGTTGCCTGCTGCCCGGCAGGTTGGCATCGGTGCGTTTATCATTCCCGGGGTCCGGGTATCCGGCTGGCCGGGGATGGTGGCATTAGCGACGCACCATGCTGGGGTCTTTGCCGCTCCCGGGTTGCATCCTGCTTATGCGGACCAGTGGAACAGTTCTGCGGCAGCACAGCTGTGTGAGCTAGCGGCAGATCCACGGGTTGTTGCTATTGGTGAGATTGGCCTGGATGGGGCCGTTGGACCCGATCTGGATTTTCAGGAGCAGGTCCTGCGGGAACAACTGGACATTGCGGTCGCGGCCAAGTTGCCGGTGTTGCTTCATGCACGCAAGGCGACGGGACGCTTGTTCAATATTTTAAAGGAGCTTCAGATCGGTAAACAGGTGGGTGGTATCTGGCATGGCTTTTCCGGTAGCCTGGAATTGGCTGAACAGTTGGTCTCAGCGGGTTTTCTATTGGGTATTGGCCCGATTCTGCTGCGTGACAATGCCCGCAAGCTCCCTGCTGTTGTCAAAGCTATACCACTGAGTGCGCTGGTTTTGGAAACTGATCTTCCCGATATGGCGGAACAACCTGATTGTTTGCTGGCCGTTGCTGGCCGGATCGCTGAATTGCGGGGGGAACCTTTAGCCCATGTCACAGTGGCAACAACAGCCAATGTTGAAAACCTATTCGGATGTTTGAACTATGACTGAGATGAATCGTCTAACACGTATGGAGCGCCTGGTCGGCGCTGATGGCATTAAGCGTTTGCAGCAGGCTTCGGTCGCGGTATTTGGTGTCGGTGGCGTCGGCAGCTATGCGGTCGAAGCGTTAACCCGGGCTGGAGTCGGGCGTTTGACCCTGATCGATTTTGATACTGTCTGTGTTACCAATATCAACCGTCAGATTCATGCGACGACACAGACAGTCGGACAGGTCAAGGTTGAGGCGATGGCAGAGCGCTGCCGGCTGATCAACCCTGATGCCGAGATCATTACCCACCATGCACGCTACGATGCCGAGTCTTCAGCACACCTTCTTGCTGAAGATTATGATTATGTGCTCGACTGTATTGATAACATTACCTCTAAAATACACCTGATTCAGACCTGTTATCAGCGCCAGTTGCCGATCATTTCGGCCATGGGCGCGGCCAATAAACTCGATCCAACCCAAATTGAAGTGAGTGATATCTCCCTCACCGAAAAGTGCCGCCTGGCCCGGACCATGCGCAAGGAATTGCGCAAAAGGGGGATCGTCAAGGGGATCACAGTTGTTTACTCAACCGAGGAATTCCGCCCCCTAACCGGGCCGGATGCCCATGAACGTAAACCGCTGCTCGGCAGCTCTTCGTATATTCCACCAATCTTTGGCCTGACCATGGCCGGTGAAGTGATACAGACCTTAATCGGAGAAAAATAATCATGGATGCTTATAGCTGGCAGTTGCCGGTACTGTTCCTCGTCGGGATAGTTGCAGGAATCTTGAATGTTTTGGCTGGCGGTGGTTCGCTGCTGACCTTGCCACTGTTGATCTTCATGGGCTTACCGAGTGCGGTTGCAAACGGCACTAACCGCATCGCTATTCTGTTTCAAAATTGCTTTGCTATCCGTGGTTTTCGCAAGCGGGGAGTCATGCCCTTTGATCTGGCTTTACTCTGTACCCCGCCGGCACTGATCGGGAGTTGGGTCGGGGCCAATTTTGCGGTCAGCCTGGATGACCAGATGTTTAATCGCATACTGGCTTTGATAATGTTTGGGGTCATGGCGTTTACTGCTGTTGACCCGATGAAACGTTTCCGTCGTGATGACGTGACTTTCAGCTTCAGGCGTAAGGTTGCCCTGGTGATCACCTTCTTTGGCGTTGGGGTTTATGGTGGTTTTGTCCAGGCCGGCGTAGGGTTTCTGATCATTACCGCTTTGCTTGTTCATGGTCTTGATCTGGTACGGATTAATGCAATAAAAGTGTTTGTCGTTTTTGTCTATACTTTTGTTGCGCTGTGGGTTTTTGTCTCGTATGGACAAATCGATTATGTGCTGGGGGTTTCTCTGGCCGCAGGCAACTCTATTGGTGGTGCGATCGCGCCACGGCTGGCGGTTGCCAAAGGGCATGACTGGATTAAAAAAGTTGTTACTGTAACAGTACTGGTTTTTGCCCTTAAATTATTGATTTTCCCATGAAAAGGTAGCTGATTGTTGACTGATTGGAGATCCGGACGTTATTATGACTCAGAGCCTTCTTAGGAGGGCCTTTTATTTGTCTGAAGTATGTGTATTACAAAATGACAGCAAACTGTCGGAGAAAAAAATGGCATTAAGAAGAATATTGCATTATCCGGAGCCGGTGCTTAAAGAAAAGTCCCTTCCGGTAACCGAATTCAATGATGAACTCAAACAGTTGGCAGCTGATATGGTCGAAACCATGTACGACGCTCCGGGCGTCGGACTTGCTGCTCCTCAGGTTGGTGAACTCAAACGTCTGATTATTCTCGATTGTTCAGCCAAGGAAGAGGAAAATGACCTGATTGTGGCGGTTAATCCGGAAATTATTGCCAGCAGCGGTGATTCCCTTGAAGAGGAAGGTTGTCTGTCGGTACCCGGTTTTTACGCCAGTGTCAAACGCTTCAGTGAAGTGACCATGCGCTATCAAGACACCGATGGCAATACTCATGAGCGGCAGGCCACCGGTTTGCTGGCGATTGGTATTCAGCATGAACTTGACCACCTTGAGGGAGTCCTGTTTGTTGATCGTCTGTCACCTTTGAAACGTTCAATGTTTAAAAAGAAATATCTTAAAATGCTGAAAGAGCAGGAAGCAGAGAATGACGCCTGAAAATATCAGAACAGTTTTTATGGGGACACCAGAGTTTGCCTTGTCAACGCTTGAGGGGCTGATCGAAGCTGGTTGCAATATGGTTGGTGTTTACACCCAGCCGGACCGTCCCAAAGGGCGGGGCAAGAAACTGGCGGCATCGCCGGTTAAAGAGCTTGCTCTTAAGCATGATATTCCGGTTTTCCAACCGCTGAAACTGCGTAACCCAGAGGCTGTCGCCGAACTTGAGACACTTAAGCCCGACCTGATTGTTGTTGTTGCCTACGGTCAGATCCTGCCGAAAGCGGTTCTGGATATTCCCAAGTATCACTGCATCAATGTTCACGCTTCGTTGCTGCCCAAGTACCGTGGTGCAGCGCCGATCAATAAGGTGATTGTCGACGGCGAAAAAGAGACCGGCGTCACCACCATGCTAATGGATGTCGGTCTTGATACCGGCGACATGCTGGTTAAGCGTAGTCTGGAGATCGGCCCCAACGAAACGGCCGGTGAGCTGCATGATCGCCTCGCTGTGATCGGTCGTGACGCTATGGATGAAACCTTGCGTCAACTCTGTGCTGGCACTCTGACTCCGGAAAAACAGGATGATTCTTTAAGCTGTTATGCCGGAATGATGAAAAAAGAGGACGGACTGATCGACTGGGCGCAGGATGCCCAGGTTGTCCATAACCAGGTGCGTGGCCTTGATCCCTGGCCGGGAGCTTATACCTATCTGGATGGTGATGTGCTGAAAATTGCCGCGACCAGTGTAGCGGAGGGGGAAGGTGCAGCGGGAACTGTTGTTGGCGCCGACAAAACCGGCGTGCGCATTGCCTGCGGTCAGGGGGTTCTGGTCATTGATGGCTTGCAGCTTCCCGGGAAAAAGCGTCTAAGCGCAGCGAATTTTCTAAGTGGTCGACCGCTGCCTGTCGGAACCAAGCTCGGTTGATTGCGTTTTACAGAAGGAAATAAAACAATGAATACCATGCGTACCGTGATGTTAATGACCTTGTTGACCCTGGTGCTGGTTGCTGCCGGGGGGGCTATTGGTGGTCAGGGCGGTGCTCTTTTTGCCCTGATCATGGCTGCTGTTATGAACCTTGGCAGCTATTGGTTTTCGGACAAGATTGTCGTCAAAATGTATCGTGGCCAGGAAGTTCAGAGCGGGACCTTGTACGAAGTTGTCAGTGAGCTGTGTCTGCGCAACAATCTGACCATGCCTAAAGTCTATGTTTTACCCCAGTCTACCCCGAATGCCTTTGCGACCGGACGTAACCCTGCTCATGCTGTGGTCGCTGCGACTCAGGGGATTGTGCAGATTTTAAGTCGTGATGAGCTCAAAGGTGTTATGGCCCACGAGCTGGCCCACGTGCAGAATCGCGATATCCTGATCGGTTCTATTGCAGCCACTTTTGCCGGTGCCATCAGTTATTTGGCTCATATGGCCCAGTGGGCATTGATTTTCGGCGGAGGCCGAGATGATGAAGATAATAACCCTCTGGCTATGATCGGCATGATGATTTTGGCTCCGATTGCGGCGATGCTGGTGCAGATGGCGATTTCACGCTCGCGTGAATATGGTGCCGATGAGACCGGAGCGAAACTGTGTGGACAGCCCCATGCTTTGGCCAGTGCGTTACGCAAGCTGGAAATGTCCAATCAGAGGGCTCCAATGAATAATATCAATGAGGCAACGGCTCACATGTTTATTGTTAATCCGTTATCGGGTAACAAGATGGCGAGCCTGTTTTCAACCCATCCACCGATGGAAGAGCGCATCAGGCGCCTGGAAGGGATGCGGATCTAACTTTGTTTACTCCTGCTGATGCCAGCCCGCGGCGGCTGGCCTATGATATTTTAGAAAGGGTTGCCGAAGGTGCCTATGCAGATATGGTGCTTGACGCAGCCCTTAGTCGTTCGGTTTTGGATGAGCGTGACCGCCGTCTGGTGACGGAGTTGGTCTATGGTGTCCTGCGTTTGCGTGGGCGGCTTGATTTTGCTCTGTCGCCATTTTGCAGCCGTCCTTTGCAGCGCCTGCAGCCAGGAATTTTGTGGCTGCTGCGCCTGGGAGCTTACCAACTGCTCGAGCTTGATCGGGTTCCGTCCCATGCCGCCGTCAGTGCAACTGTAGATCTGGCGCGGGAGGTCGGCTTTGACAAGGCGACCGGATTGATAAACGGTGTCCTGCGCGCTTTGAATCGTGGTCAGGATGAGATTCCATGGCCGCCCCCTGAGCAGATCAAACTCTATCTGCAGCATGTTTGCAGCATGCCGGTGTGGCTCACCAAAGAGCTGATGCGGCAGTTGCCAAATGCCGAGGCGCGGGCTTTTGCCGAGAGTCTGGCGACTCCGGCACCACTCACTTTGCGGGTCAATACCCTGAAAACCGATCCCGAAAGCTTTGCTGCGGCTATGAGTGCGGCTGGTCACCAGCTGCGTCCCGGGACTTATGTTCCTGAGGTCTTTGTGCTCGAACAACGTGGTGAAAATCCCTTCCCCGGTAATCAGGAAGGCTGGTATCAGGTCCAGGATGAAGCCAGCAGTTTGATTGCCCACTTGGTCGATGCTCAGCCAGGGCAACGGATTCTGGATGCCTGTGCGGCTCCTGGCGGGAAAACGACGGCGATGGCGGCTTTGACCAATAACCAGGCTGAGATTATCGCTCTCGATAAGTACCCTCAGCGGGTTGACCTGATCAAACAAGGGTGTGAGCGCCTTGGCTGTACCACGGTTACTGCTCAGCAATGTGACCTTACCGTGGTCCCCGATTTTCTCGCAGCGGAAAGTTTTGACCGAGTTCTGCTTGACGCTCCCTGCAGCGGTCTTGGGGTGCTGCGTCGCAACCCGGAGGGGCGCTGGAATAAGGGGCCGGCAAACATCAAAGAGCTTGCGGTCCTGCAACAGGAGTTGCTGGCCAACATTGCTCCCCTGGTTAAGCCGGGCGGCAAGCTGCTCTATTCCCTGTGTACCTTCAGTTACGGGGAAAGCGATGCTGTGGTTGAGGCTTTCCTGGAAGGTCACCCGCAGTTCGAGCTGGAGGATTTGCGCGAAAGCTATCCTCATTGGACAGAGTTGATGACGGAACGGGGGCTGTTACGGACATATCCTCATCGCCACCACGGGATAGATGCTTTTTTTGCCGCGCGTTTCAGGCGCCGGGAAAAGTAATTTTAGATTTTGAACGCTTTTTAAACATAGGAATGGAAAATTCTGATGATGAAAATTGCCCCTTCTATCCTCTCCGCCGATTTTGCTCGTCTTGGTGAAGAGATTCAAGCCATCGAAAAAGGTGGTGCAGACTATGTTCATATTGATGTCATGGATGGCCACTTTGTTCCCAATATCACCATCGGACCATTGGTCGTTGATGCTATCAGGCCGGTTACAACCCTGCCTCTTGATGTTCACCTGATGATTGAAAATCCGGGACAGTATATTCCCGAGTTTGCTAAAGCCGGTGCCGATATCATTGTTGTTCATGCCGAAGCGGATCGCCATCTGCACCGTACAGTCCAGCTGATCAAGTCCTTGGGTAAAAAGGCTGGCGTATCGCTTAATCCGGCCACGTCCTTAAGTGCACTTGATATGATCCTGCCTGATCTGGATCTGGTGCTGCTGATGACGGTCAATCCTGGTTTTGGCGGCCAATCCTTTATCCCGTCCTGTCTGCCCAAGATCAAACAGCTCAGGGAGCGGATTGTCAGTTTGAGGTTAGATATCGAGCTGGAGGTTGACGGCGGTGTAAAGGTTGATAATATTGCTGAGGTCGCTGCCGCCGGAGCTGATGTATTTGTTGCCGGGAGTGCTGTATTTAACAGCCCTGACTATGCGGAAACGATTTCTCAACTAAAAGACAACGCCCAAAGGGCATGCCTGTAATTTCATGAGGGGGGAGGGTTCATGCTGCTGCGAATTGTTCTGCTGGTATTATTACTGTTGAGCGGGGGGTGCTTTAAAACTCCACAGCTTGGGCCTGACCTGCCGGAACTGACTGATGATTTTCGTGAAGCGATGCGCTGGAAAGATTTCACAACAGCTGCCGGCTATATGACTCCCGAAGTGCGGGATGATTTTAATCTGAAGTTTACTGAAGATAAAGATCTGTACGTTGTCGGCAGTAAATTCCGCAGTGTCACTATGCATGTTGATGAGCAATGGGCTGAAGCCCTTTATGTTCTCGAATACTACCGGCTTCCTTCATCACGTATTAAGGAATGGCACTGGACTCAGCGCTGGAAAATCGTCAGCGATGGTGGCGTCACCCACGCAGATGTTTGGCAGATCAGTGAGATGGCGCCGCCGGTACCCTGGAAATAGTGGGTATTTGTTCGAAAATGACCGATACTGTCTTCAGGTTAATCGATGCCCCTGATGAATAGCTTCTGCCGCGCGTCCAATAACCTGTTTTTGCTAGATTTTCCCCATCTTTGTCGGGTGTGTCCCAGGAAAAAATAGCCTTGATTTAGTAACGCTGTTTGTGGTATCAAGCTGCATACTGTATACGATTCTCATGTCTGAAAACCTTCAGATTATCTGTTGAACTTCCGCATATTAAGCTTTGGTTCCTTCGCTTTGAAGGTTCTGGGCAGGTCATAGGAGGCAGGTTTGTCACAGGTTTCATTTTCCAGTTGGGGACGACAGGTTGTCGATAATCGCCAGGGGGGGGACGCTCCTGTAGAAGTCGCCAGTAAAAAACTGCCGGTAACTTTTGACGGTGAAAAACAAATTGCGGCTTTTATGGGTTGGGATGGCATCATCATCAACGACCCTGGGGTTGATGTTGTGGCAATGGCTGCCGAATACGCCCGTCGCGTTCAGGAAGATTACTGCTGTGCCAAGTGTTCCCCCGGCAAAAAGGGGACACGGGTCATGCAGGATACTCTGGCACGTATTGTCAATGGTGAAGGAACTGAATCCGACCTGGATACCATAGAGAATGTTGCCGACCTGCTGCAGAACTGCAAGTGTACCCTGTGCCAAACTTCGGCTACGCCAATCGTCGACAGTGTCCGACACTACCGGGCAGAGTTCCTGGCCTACATCAACAACGCTGAAAAAACCGTAAAGAAAAGCGTTGATTACAAAATCAAGTTGACCGCTCCCTGTCAGGATAAATGCCCGGCTCATATTGATATTCCGGCTTATATCGAAGCGATCAAAAATCGACGTTTTGATGAATCCTTAGCCGTTATCCGGGAAAGTATGCCGCTCCCGGCAGTGTGTGGCCGTGTTTGTCCGCATCCTTGTGAAACCGCCTGTCGTCGTGCCAATGTCGATGAGCCGATCAATATCATGGTGTTGAAAAGGACCGCTTCCGATTACGAGTGGCAGCATCACCACCAACCCCCCATGCAGCCTAAGCCTAAAAAAGATAAAACCATAGCGATTGTCGGCGCCGGACCTGCGGGATTGGCTGCTGCCTACTATCTGGCCATGGAGGGGTTCCCCTGTACCATTTATGAAGCACTTCCGGAAGGTTTTGGCGGCGGTATGATTGCTGTCGGGATCCCGGCCTACCGTATGCCACGCCATATTCTTCAGCGTGATATCGACATCATCTGTTCTCTGGGTGTTGACATTGTCTATAATACCCGGGTTGGTACCGATATCAGCCTGATGGAGCTTAAAGACAAGTTTGATGCGGTGCTGGTTGCCCCCGGTGCCCATAAATCGAAACCGATGGGTGTTGAAGGCGAAGACGAGGGTTACAGTGGTTTCCTGGCCGGAGGGATTGAGTTTCTGCGTGATGCCTACATGGGCAAACCAACCGGTATGGGGAAAAAGGTCTGCGTTGTTGGCGGTGGCAACACGGCTATAGACTGTGTCCGTGTTGCTCTGCGCGAAGGTGCGGAACAATCGGTACTGCTCTATCGCCGGACCCGCAACGAAATGCCGGCCGATACCTGGGAAATTGACGGTGCCGACGAGGAAGGCGTTCAGTTTGAATTTTTGGTGCTGCCGAAAAAGATCATCGTTGATGATAAGCGGCAGGTCACCGGTGTTGAGTGTGTGCGTATGGAACTGGGCGAGCCGGATGATTCAGGGCGACGGCGTCCGCAGCCGATTCCGGGTAGCGAGTTTATCGTTGAATGTGACACACTCATTCCGGCTATCGGCCAGGATCCGGATCTGTCATTTATCAATGAAGAGAGCGGCATCGGAATCACCCGCTGGAAAACCGTGATTACCAAATTTGTTCCCCTTAAAAACGCTGTGGGGCGTGATCTGAACGATGTCATGGGTAATCCGTTGTCACGGACCCTGATGACTGATCTTGACGGGGTGTTTGCCTCCGGCGATGCTGAAATCGGCCCGCTTACTGTCGTTGCCTGTGTTGGAAATGCTCACCGTGCTGCGCGGGTCATTCAGCGCTGGCTGGAAGAGGGGGAAGCTTATCTGACCGATGAAGATTTCCATGAGGATATTCTGACCCATATGGGTGTTTATGATAAGAACGAAGAGGTGCCCTGGCTCGATGCCGTAGAACGTTTTAATCAGAAAGAGGTTCATGGCAAACAACGCGCCAGCAAAGGGAATTATAACGAGGTCGAGCTTGGTTTCAGCGATAGTGATGCCGTAACGGAAGCGGAGCGTTGCCTGCGCTGTTATCGGGTGTCGATGATTGCTGTTTGACAATCAATTTACAGTCTGGAAACTGGCTTGTAGTGGTTACTGATTATAAATTGATATCACATAAGGTTGTATTTGCAGCCGGGATCTGAGGTGAGAGGATAATGGTCAACCTGACAATAGATGGTAAGGCGATTAGCGTTCCCAAGGGCACGACAATACTGGAAGCCGCCCGAAAACTGGATATTCATATTCCAACGCTGTGCTGGCTGGAAAAGGTATCGACCACCGGTGCCTGCCGTATTTGTGCGGTTGAAATTGAAGGCGTTGAGCGTCCTATGACGGCCTGTAACACTCCGGTTAAAGAGGGGATCAACGTCACCACTCAGTCCGAGCGTTTGACGCGAACCCGCAAGCAGATCATGGAACTGATCCTGGTCAATCATCCCCTTGACTGTCCGGTCTGTGATGCTGGTGGCGAATGCGAACTGCAGAACGCCTGTTATGATCTTGACGTCACCCGCCAGGAGTTTAGCGCTGAAGATGTCAATCCCGCGACCATTGACCACTGGCCATTGATCCAGCAGGTACCTTCCCGCTGCATCCTGTGTGAAAAGTGTGTCAAGGTCTGCCACGAGATTGTTGGTGCTGACGCTCTCTTTGTTAATGCCAAGGGAGACCGGGCTTATATTGATAAAAAGCTGGACAATTGCACCTTTTGTGGCAATTGTGTCTCTGTCTGTCCGACCGGTACCATGATTTCCAAGCCGTTCAAATTTAAAGCACGCCCCTGGCAACTTAAAAAAACTCCTTCGGTTTGCCATTACTGTGGCAGTCAGTGTCAGATTGATATTCATACCCTCGACAATAAAGTTTGTCGTATTACCTCTGATGATAACGGGACTGTGAACAACGGTAACCTGTGTATTGGCGGTTTTTTCAGTTATGGTTTTGTCAATAGCTCGCAGCGCCTCAAAGAGCCGATGGTGGAAGGGAAAACGGTGAGCTGGGATACGGCTCTCGCAAGTACGGTCAGTGAAATCAAGCGGATTGTTGCAGAAAGTGGAGCGGGTGCTGTTGCGGGGCTGGCTTCTCCACGTCTGACCAACGAAGAAAATTATCTTTTCCAGAAAATGTTCCGGGCTGCCATTGGCAGCAATAATATTGACAGTGAAGCACGTTTTGGTGCCATGCGCGCTTTGCGTGCGTTGGATAAAGGCTTGGGGCTGCGCGGTGCCAGCAATAAGCTGAGCGCAATTGCCAAAGCGGATGCCGTTTTGGTTATTGGTGCCGATCCAACCGCAGAAGCACCGGCAATTGAATGGCAGATTCGCAAGGCAACAAGTCACAATAATGCCAAGCTTATTGTTGCCAACATGCGCAAGATTCATCTTGATGATCTGGCCAATAGCAATCTTGTTTATAAACCTGGCAGCGAAATCTGGGTGGTCAAAGGACTTGTCGCTTTATTGCGGAAGGGTGGCTACATAGATCTTGACGCATTTGATGGGCAGATTTCAAATTTCGCGGAATTAAAAGCGGATATTGACGCAACTGATCTTGATAAGGTTGTGTCTCTCACCGGATTGAGCATTGACCAGCTGCGGGAAGCAGCAACTATTCTTGGTCGTGCGGAAAAGGTGGCCATTGTTTTTGGTGGTGATGTCATCCGCTCACCTTTTGGATTATCCAAGTCTGGCAGCATAGCAAATCTGGCCATTTTGACCGGTGCATTGACACGCGGTGGTGGTCTGTATCCACTTGATGAAAAAGGTAATATGCAGGGAATCCTTGATATGGGAGTCAACCCTGAATCGTTACCGGGTTATCAGGATTATGCCACCGCTGCTGATCGATTTGGTAAGGCCTGGGGGTGCTCTCTACCTGAGGGAGGACTTGACAGTGACGGAATTTTGCAGGAAATGGAAGCTGGCAAGATTCGCTGTCTCTATCTGGCCGCAGCAAACCCTCAAAGTTTTCCCAATAGCAACCGCTGGTTAAAAGCTCTGGAGAAGGTTCATGTTCTTATTGTTCAGGATATCTTCCCTTCGGCTGTAACGCGCCTGGCCAAGATTGTTCTTCCGGCAACGACCTTTGCTGAGAAGACCGGCAGTTATACGTCCCTTGATCACCGTGTTGCCAGCCTCGGAAAGGCTCTGAATAATAATGCCGGCAGCCGAAGTGATTGGGATATTTTGAGTGCCCTGTATCAGCACTTGACCGATGCACAGCATCCTGTCTCCATGCAGGCTGTCAATGCCGAGATTGGGCAGTTGACAGATTTGTACAACGGAGCTCAAAGCTGTGGCGGTACGCAGCGTCCATATCGCCAGACAGCTCTCTATCAGGTTCCTGTTAAAGGACTGCAGTACCAACTCATAACTGGTGACGATGAAGTAGAAGGTCTGCAATTCCTGACCGGAGCTTCGAATACTCACTTTGGCACGACCTCAACGTGGGCCAGTGCACCTATGGAAGTTGAAGCAGAATGCCGGGTGCAGATTAATCCGGCCGATGCTGAAAAAGCCGGAATAGTCACTGATGACATGGTTAAACTGAGCAGCACCAATGGTACCGTTGTTGTTAAGGCGCTGGTTACCGATGCCGTTCAGCAAGGTCTGCTGTTTGCGCCATATAATTTCCCGGATTGTAATGTTCAGGGTGTGTTGTCTGACGGGAGTAACCGGGCGACCGTTGATATTGTCAAGGTATAAAGGGAAACGGTTGTTTGTGAAGATTTTTAAAGCTCCGGACTCATGCAGTTCGGAGCTTTTTATTTACTACTTTGACCGGCGGTGAAGCTGATAGCGGCGCACTGCTTCATTGTGCTGTTGCAACGTCTCTGAAAATTGATGGCTTCCGTCTCCACGGGCGACAAAATAGAGAAATTTGGTCCGTTCCGGATGGGCTGCTGCCCGTAATGCCGTTAAGCCGGGACTGGCTATGGGGCCGGGAGGTAAGCCACGATTGAGGTAGGTGTTGTAAGGACCGGGAGTTTTCAAGTGCTTACGGGTCAGGTTGCCGTCAAAATCAGCAATTCCGTAGATAACCGTCGGATCGGTCTGCAGTGGTATCCGGCGTTTAAGGCGATTGTGAAAGACGGATGAAATCAGGGGCATCTCACTTTGCTGTCCGGTCTCTTTTTCGATAATCGAGGCCAGTGTTACCAGCTGATGTGTCGTTAAACCGAGTTTTTTTGCGGATTGAAGCAGGTCCCGATCCAGATTCTGCCACAACTGGTTAACCATCATGGTCAGCAGGTTTTTTTCATCAATGCCAGGAACAAAGGAGTATGTTTCCGGAAACAGGTAACCCTCCAGACTATCGGCATCAATGTTGAGATCTTTAAGAAGGGTGGAATCGTGTGCTAAGGCAGTTAATCTCTGTGGGTCACCAAGCCCTGCTTGAGCAATCCGGTCAATGATCTGCCTGAGGGTAAAACCTTCCGGGATCGTCAAGCTGACTTTTTCCACGTCTCCAGCAACAAGCCGAGCCATAATCTGTTGTGGCAGCGCTGCATGTGAAAACTTATAGGTTCCGGCCTGGATCTGCCCCCCCTGCTGATCAAGGCGAGCGAGAATCCGCAGACTCAACTGATTTCTGATAACACGAGAATCCTCTAACTGAAGGGCGACCATGCGCAGGTTGCTACCATTTTTAATGGTCAGGATAACCGTTGTTTCCGGAGTCACCGGAACCATAAAGTTCAGGTAAGCAACATAGCCTAAAATAGTGCAGCTGCTGAAGACCAGCGCGACAAAAACAATAAGAAGCCGACGCATCATTACAGGTTGAATTTGTTTTCAGTACCGGCCCGCAAGCGTTCGATATTGCTGCTGTGCCTCCAGATAACCAAGAGCGCGATAAGGAGCGTGGCGCCAAACAATGACAGAGATTGAGAAATGGCGAGAACCAGAAAGGGAATGATTGCCGCTGCAGAAATAGATGCAAGAGAGATATAGCGCCACTTCCAAAGCACCGTAATAAAGACCAATAAGGCGCCCAGTATTGACAAGGGTGACAGCACAAGAAAAATGCCAAGTGCTGTTGCTACACCTTTGCCGCCTTTAAAGCCAAGATAAACCGGAAAACAGTGGCCGATAAATGCGGCAATGGCGATCAGGGCAAGGCTGGGCCCGCTGATATGAAACAGTTGCTGAGCAATAACCAGCGGAATGACCCCTTTAAGACAGTCCCCGAGCAGCGTGATCAGGCCAAGTTTGCGGCCTGCGACACGGTAGACATTGGTGGCTCCGATATTCCCGCTGCCGACTTTGCGGATATCCTCTCCTCCAAACAAGCGGGTTAGGAGCAGTCCGGTAGGAATTGCCCCGATAAGGTAAGAGGCACAGATCAGGATATAAAGAGTCATGCTTGGCTCCAGAGGGTAAATGATTAGAATTACTGTTGAGATTGCTCAGAATTGGCGGATTTTGCTGCCATTGCCTTACGATATTCGTTAATCGCGCCCCTTATGGCCCCTGCAGCCATATTGGAACAGTGCATTTTCTCCGGAGGGAGACCGCCCAGAGCATCAGCAATGGATTGTTCGGTGATCAGGACAGCTGAATCGAGGTGCTGTCCCATGGTCATTTCCGTTGCAATTGATGAGGTGGCAATGGCTGCGCCACAACCATAAACCTTGAATTTGATATCAACAATATGATCGTTCAAAATCTTTAAGGTGAGCAACAGGGCATCGCCACAGCTCGGCTCACCGACCTGAACCAGTACTGTGGGATCATCAATAATGCCGATATTGCGTGGATTCTGAAAGTGTTCAAGGACTTTATCGGTATACAAATCAAACCTTCTTTGCGCATTAAAGCAGAAATGGATATTTGATTAACAACGCAGTTTAACGTTTACCGTATGGTGAGGGCAAATAGAAATTTTTACTTATGCTGGAATGGTGAAATTGGATGGAACGGGGGGGCAGACATCTGTGGAGTCTGCTCCCCTCACAGTGACTTTGTTTAATTTTGTGCTCCCCAGCGTGAAATCAGATGAAAGCGGTCCTGGTTGCTTAAGCCACGAGCGTTGATAATACGTGATTCATCTTCCCAGGTGGTTGCCCTGGTATCACCAAATAAAATGATGGGGGCAATAATAAGAAATATTATAAAAAACATGATGGCCATATGCGCCTCCTTCAATTGCTATCCATAGCTAACTACTGTTTGAAGTTTAGAGAGGGATTGTGTATAAGTAAAATTATTCTTAATTACGTATAGGATAGGTTTTGCTTATGCTTCCTGATCTTAACCGCCTTAAGGTTTTTTTCTACATTTTTCGCAGTGGCAGTGTTGTTACTGCAGCACGTGATCTGAATCTGACTCAACCGGCTGTCAGTCAGCAACTTCAGAAGCTTGAGGCAGAATTGCGTGTTCCCCTGTTTACGCGGTTGCACAAAAAGCTGGTACCAACAGCGGCGGGGATTAAGTTGTTTCAGCTAGCCGAACCGTTTATGCAGCGCCTGGAGCAGGAAATCCCTTACCTCAGGCATCCCCTTGAGCGCCCGAGTGGACTGCTGCGGATAGGTGCTCCTCGTGAGTTTGGTAAAGAATATCTGCCGCGCTTTTGCCATCAGTTTCGCCAGCTCTACCCTGATGTCCAGTTTCGTCTTAAATTCAAAGAATCGATTCCTCTGTTAACCATGATTCGGGAAGGTGATCTCGATTTTGCCCTCGTTGATGTTTACTTCAATAAGGGTGAACTTCCGGGCTTTCCTGATATTTTCAGTATGGATCCCCTGTTGAAGGAGGTCATGATATTGACCTGCTCAAAAGAGTATGCGCAGCAGTATGTCCAGGGAGATCATAGTTATGCCGCCCTGCTGCAGCGCGAATTTATTACCGATGAGGATGATCCTTCCATCCTTGATCACTGGTTTCGTCACCACTTCAACAAGATTCCGGAACATCTGAATATCGTCATGACTCTTGACAGCCACGAGGCGCTGATCTCGGGATTGAAACTGGGGATGGGCCTTGGGGTGGCGACGGCCCATCTGATTTGGGAAGAGCTTTTAAGTGGTAAACTCGTGCGGATTCCGACTGCTACCGAGGAGATGGTGAACATGATTTCTTTGGTGCAATTGCAGGATAAAGTCCCGACCCTGACAGAGAAAACCTTCCGTGATTTTATGTTGGACGCAATGCAGGATCGTAAAATACTGGAGCGGTTTCAGGCGGCAAATTTATAAATCAATTTCCATCTGCAACAGACACCATTTATCTCCGGAAATTCAGATACCGTTGGTTCATACATAACCGGTGTTCTTGAGTGCGGCAGAAAAAGCAGAGTACACATGCGGGTCAAGACAGGCGAAGATAACTTCTTCAGGAGTCTGATGCTTATCCAGAAAAGAACAGACTTCTGCAATGGCTATCTTGGCGGCCTGTTCAAGGGGAAAGCGATAAACGCCACAGCTGATGGCCGAAAAGGCAATGGTTTTAAGGTTATGCCGGGCTGCGATTCCGAGGGACTGGCGATAGCAGGATGCCAGTAATTCAGTTTCCTGGTGGTGACCATCTTGCCAGACAGGACCAACGGCATGGATGACGTATTGCGCGGGTAAGTGGTAGCCCGCTGTTAATTTAGCGGAACCCGTTGGGCAGCCTCCAAGTTGCAGGCATTCTTTAAGCAGTTCAGGACCGGCAGCGCGATGAATCGCGCCATCGACTCCACCGCCGCCAGCAAGCGTTTGGTTTGCTGCATTAACAATTGCATCAACAGTTAATGTGGTAATGTCTGCGATAACAACCCTGATTTGTGACATGTGATCCTCCGTAATGTATCTAAACCATAGCAGAGGATGAATCCTATGACCAATCTTCGAAGAGAAAAAGCAGCCCGCTGAAGGACAGCGGGCTGCTAAGATGAAATGATACGTGGTTACAGGTAACGCAGATTTTTGCTGGCATAGCCTCTGAGTTTGCGATTCTTTGCCTGGTCAGCAACGGTTTCCAGGGCGCTACGATATTTATTGTTACCTGATTTGCCCAGTGTTTTACACAACCAGGCCATGGCATCCATGTGGTCTCTGTCTCTGATATCTTCATTATACTTCTCAAGTAATACCTGAGCGGCAAGATCTGTCAGGTAAGCATTGTCGAGATGATGATAGTAGACAGATTTCGCCCCGTTGCGCAAATCGAGAGAGGAATCAGACTGCAGCAATTTCGCACAGTTTTTTTGGTCGGCAGACAGATTTGAAGGAACCTTGATGGGTTGGTTCTTTGCAACCGGTGCAGGAGGAGGTGTTGTAGCCTGGGCGCCAGAAACTGCCGGAGCAGGTTCCGGTACTGCAACAGCAACTACAGCGGGCTGGTCAGATTCCAGGGCGACCTGCATGGTTCTGACTTCCCCCTTAGCGAGGGTAATCCATTCGGTATGGGACTTATAACCTGAGGCTGAAACATCAATGTTGTAACGTCCCGGCTCAAGGACAATGCCCTGCTCAAAAGCGGGTTTGATGTTCATGATCCTGATCTTGGCATCCGCTGGTTGAGCCGCTACGAACAGCTTGGTTTGTAAGACGACCGGTTCGGCTTCAACCTGTTTGGTAACGTTGGTGTCCGCAGTTGACACAGGCGCAGGAGGAGCCGTTGTGGCGGTTGCTGGTGCTGTCGCGGCTTCCGGGGGGCTCTCTGCTTCAGGCGCCGCCTTCGCTGCCTCAGAAGATCCCGCTGCTGTTAATACTCTTGAATCCTGAGCAAATCCGGGGTTGATCAGGTAGCAGGTTGACATGTAATTCATTGCTTCATTGGCGTCAGCTTGTTGGTAAAAACCGATATGACCGACTTCCATTCTCATCCAGACAAAGTAGGTTTTCCCCGCTTCAACATCAAGCTCACCAGGAGTTGTCCCATAGATGCCAAACAATTTGGGGGTAAAGGTATAGTGGCCGGGATCAACGGCGATGGGAAAATAGCTCAAATCCGGAAAGGTGCTGACAATAACATCATCATTCATTTTGACCCGGGCATTTGATCTGATGTCAAAGCAAATCTGACCCGGTAGACATAGATGATGGCCTTGCCGTCAACCGCGGGGACTGGCTTGGTAAACTTGGGGCCTGGGAGGGAGCAGCCAGCCAGGAATGCAAGGCAAAGGAGCAGAGCTATTAGAATAATTGATCTGATACGATGTAACATCTTTCCGAGCCTCCTTTTTTTGAGTTTAATATTAGAGGTGGATAATGTTACGTTGCTTAAGCCCCTTCGTCAATATTATTATAAGCTATTGTTAATAAAATTACTTATCACGAATAATGAAACCCAAATTGCCAATCATGACCTTCTCGTTCTTATCGCCAAGCCACAGTCTTACTGAGCGCTCACCCACCATCTCAAAGCGCATCCGATTATCTTCTATGGTCGCAACTTTGGTTCCTGCTTCGGTAAAGACCTCTACAACGCGATGGGTTCCGATGGTGTCTGCTTTCAAGTCGTAGGCTTTTTGCTGAGTGCTTTCGCAGCCGCTAAGCAATAACAGACCTGATAACAGAGGAAATATCATCCATTTATACATGAGACAACCTTTCGGAAAGAGAAATAAGAACCGCAAGGTAACACGTTGATAAGACATTGTCAGGTTGTCTTTTGGAGGAAGGTCGGAATACGAGCTACTCCCGAAGCCAGAACCTGACAACTGCAGTATAAGGTTTTGTTGATGATGGTTAAGTGAAGCACGAACCAAGGTATTTGGCTAATGTATGACGATACGGTTGCGCCCGGCGTCTTTTGCCTGATAAAGAAGTTCATCAGCACAGGAGACCGTTTTATCCAGGGAGTCCTGAATAGTTCGGATGATGCCAATAGAGACTGTAAGTTCAACCTTTTGTTGCTTTTCAATGAGCCCAAGCTGGGATATTTTCTGACGCAGTTGCTCAAAGTGTGAAAGGAGTTTTTCCTGATCCATATTACTGGTGATAACGACAAATTCTTCTCCTCCGAGGCGGGCAACAATATCTGAAGAGCGGAAGCTCTTTAAAAGACATTGTGCGACCTTTTGAAGAACAAAGTCGCCATAGGCGTGACCGAAAGAATCGTTGATCTGCTTAAAGTGATCGATATCGATCATGGCAACGGATAATGAAAGGTTACCGCGCTTGGCATTGGCAAAAAGGGGGTCACCAACCTGGAAAAAGTAGCGCCGGTTATACAACCCGGTTAAGGGATCTTTTATCGCGGCATCCCGCAACAATTCGAGCTGGATGATCATTTCAACATTTTGATGAACCCGCCAGACCAGCTCTTCTTCAAAGTAGGGCTTGTTGATAAAATCATTTGCTCCCCGTTTGAGAAACTGAGCCGAAAGCAGTGGATTGCCATGGGCAGACATGCCAATGATGGCGATTCTGTCCATGGGAAAATGCTTGCGGATTTCAGCAGTCAATTGAAAGCCATCCATCTTTGGCATGTTGTAGTCAGTAATGATTAACCGGATATCCGGGTGTTTCCTTAATAGCTTCAGAGCATTAAGACCATCATCTGCAGTGATAACCCTGAACTTCTGATTTTCCAGAATGGCTTTAGTACTGTCGCGGACCAACTGGGAATCTTCGACAATCAGAATCTCAATATCCCGGTTACGTAGAAACCGGCTGATTGTGCTGGACAGCAGATCAAGGGTGTGAGGCCCTTTCATAATATAGTCAAGAACATGTTTCTCCAGGATTTTGTCGCGAATCAGTGAATCCATTCTGCCACTGACAACAACGACTGGAATCCCATAGCTTTTGACCAGGTCCACAATTTCCCCATCTGGTGAGCCAGGTAAGGTTAAATCCAGAATAGCGAGCAGGTAGCGATGTTGGTTTTCCTGGGCAAAAAGATCAACAGTCTCCTGATAGCTGGCGCAGGTATCGCAACTAAGGCCAAACTCTTTCGTCACACGTGTTTTTAATAAGCTGACAAACATTTTGCTGTCTTCAACTATCAGGATTCTAGACATGGTTTTTCCTACCAAAGAGAAGTGGATTGTTTGAGCTTGATAATAAAGTAAAATTAATAATTGAGCAATATAATTTAAGCCCTCCCTAATTATGGATAATGGATATTCAGGCGGGCATATTTGAAGACCTCTTCAAAAAAAAGTCAAAAACAATGATATCGTTAGCAATTCAGACTGGTTAGGCGATATTTCCAGATTTAATGAAATTTTTAAGCTGCTGAAGTAAATAAAAATAACACTAAATCAGTAGCTTGGGGGATGATTTGTTTGCGTTGGCATAGTGGATGCGGTATCGTTATTGACAACTGTCATAACGGTAGGAGACAACTATGGTTGCGAGAACCGCTTTGATTCTAGATGATGACGATGATTATCGACAGCTTCTTGAAGAGTTTTTAGCCGATTACGACTACGCTGTCAGTGCCTACGAATCTCCACTCTCATTTATCAATGGCTCAATTCACTGCCAGAGCTCAACGCCGTGTTTTGATATTATTATCACCGATAATCAGATGCCGGGAATGGATGGTATCGATTTTCTGGCTATGCTCAAGGAGGTTTCCTGCAAGGTTCCGGATGGGCGCAAGGTACTAATCTCTGGCTTTCTGACAGAAGAGGTTAGGCGTAAAGCAGCCGAACTTGGCAGTCGATCCTTTAAAAAACAGACCGCGATGACCGATTTGACGGCATGGCTGGAAGCGTTACCTGTTTGAGGCACTTTGTTGAGACGTTCCTTCCAGAAATAGCTGGGATCTGACCTATTATATCTGGTAGAGATAAAGGGCTCTCCTTTTCCAAGGAGGGCCCTTTATCTTGGTTATTCTTAGGCCAGTGTTTTAAGCATATTGCGACGGGCGATGGTTAAGCGTTCCGAAAGATCCGGCCCTTCCATATCACGTTCGACTGCCGTCAGAACTTCAGGAATTGCGATGTTTTGCGGACACTTTTCGATGCATTGACCACATTGAACGCACTGGGACGCGTACCCTGCAACGCCACCGGTTAGATCTCCCCCCATTCTGAAGGCATAACCCATTTTCGCAATTTCCGATTTAAACATATGCAGGTTATTAAACATTTCAAAGCAGATGGGAATATTAACGTTGGCCGGACATGGCATGCAGTAACCGCATCCGGTACAGTTGACCTTCATCAGAGAGCGGTAAGTCTCTGCCGCTGCGGCAACCAGGGCCTTTTCATGCTCAGTCAGCATGCCTGGAGTGGCCGCAGTGGCTAGCGCGATATTTTCATCTATATGAGCTTCCTCATTCATACCGCTGAGGATGCAGGTCACCTCAGGGTGATGCCATAGCCAAAGCAGAGCCCAGGCTACCGGAGTCCTCGGGGTCGGAGCTTGATTCCATATCGCCGCTACTTCGGGCGGTGCAACGGGCCGGCCCAGGCTGCCGCCGCGTAACGGTTCCATCACGATGACTGCCAGGCCTTCACCGGCCGCGTATTCCAAACCTGCTTTGCCCGCCTGATAGTCTTCATCGAGGTAATTATATTGAATCTGGCAAAAATCCCAGGGATAGGCATCGACGATACGGTTAAAGTCTTCGGGAAGACCATGAAAGGAAAATCCGGCATTAATAATCCGGCCATCAGCTTTTGCCTGGTCAAGAAATTCATGAATTCCCAGCTTGACCATGGTATCCCAGACCGGACCTGTCAGGGTGTGGACCAGGTAATAATCAATCATGTCCGTTTGCAACTTTTGTAACTGGGCATTCAGGTAGCCATCCATATCCTCTCTGGTTTTCACCAGGAAAGACGGAAGCTTTGTGGCAAGTTTAACGCGTTGTCGATAGCCTTCCTGTAAGGCACGGCCGACCAGCGGTTCGCTTTCTCCAGCGTGATAAGGCCAAGCGGTATCAACATAGTTGATGCCGCGATCTATTGCAGTGCGGATTTGCTTGATGGCCCTTTGTTCATCTATATGACCATCCTTGGTTGGCAAACGCATGCAGCCGAAACCAAGAATTGACAGGTCGTCGCCGTTTTTAGGAACTTTGCGGTATTGCATAAGGGGACTCCTTTTGTGCTGACAATGCAGCTTGTAACTGCTGGACTCTGTTGGGCAGAGGTAAGAGTATCAGCCGTATGGACCGGCTGAATCTTAGTAAGGTTTGCCATAGATGGCAAATGAATTGGCCGGTCTACTCATCAGCTCTTTGCAAATGGAAGTTTAGTGTTGCTTACAATACGTTGAGCGAATCAGCTTTTCAACGTTGATGATTCTGGCGTCTTGTTCTGGAAGCAGCGTGCCTTTCATGGCATCGCGAATGCAGAAATTAACCATTTCCTGCAGTGTCGGCACGTCATAATCACAAGCATTTTCCAGCCCTTTGCCATCGGAGTGGCAGCTGGCACAACTTTTTCCATTACTGCCCAGACTGGCATCATTAAATGCCTGTCTTCCCTCTTCCAGGTCGGAAGCCGCCATGACTGTAGAATTCGAGAAGATCAATAGTGCAGCAACAATAATGCTGATGAGTGACTTCATTTTATCCTCCAAAGGGAAAGATGCACAGATGACAAGTATAACAAAGCATTGCAAATGCGATGCTGTTGTTGTCAATATTGCTGCCCTGACGACGGGTGGCCTATTTTAACACTCCCTTTTCTTTCAGGAAATTGCTTTCCTGCTTAACGATATCAACAAAGGCCTGTTCTGTGGCACTGATGGGCTTTTCATTTCGGAAGTACAGAGCCATGTCCCAGTAGACAGGATAGGCGAGGGGAATATCTACAATATCATGATTGTTGTTCAATAGAGTTGCGAACGGATCGACGACGGCAATTCCAACCCCGCGTTGCACGAGCCCGCATACGGCATTCAGGGTTCTGGCTTCGGCAGCTATGTTTCTCTGAATTCCCTTTGACTGCATCATATAATCGACCCGCGTCCGCAAAGGGCTGCCAAGGGACAGTTCAACCGTCTGTGTATGGTTGAAATCTGCAAGTTCGATAATTTTTTTATGGGCCAAAGGATGATCCTTGCGCATGATGCAGCGGACTTCACAGCGTCCGAGAGAAACGCGGCGCGTATGATAGGCGCCGGCGTCCAGGGTGATGCCGATGCCGATATCACAACTATGGTCAGCGATGTTTTTAAGGAGACTCTCAAGACCGACATCGATAATTTTGACCCCTACATAGGGGTGAGCCTGCTTGAATTTGGCGACTATATCGAGCAGGAAGGTATCGATGTAAATCGGTTGGGCAGCAACAACAATACGGCCGATCTGTTTATTCAAAATCGCTTTGGCTTCATTGTTGATTTCTCGTAGAGCCGTCAGGAAGCGTGGGACGGTGGCATGAAAACTGTGAGCTTCCGGGGTCGCAATTAACTGGTTCCGTTTCCGCTCGAACAGCTTAAACCCGACATTTTGCTCTAATTGTCCCAGAAGTTTGCTGACCATCGGCTGGCTGGTATTTATTTCCGTTGCCGCTTTTGTAACCGAGCCGAAAGTCATGAACGCATTGAACGCTTCAATTTGTCGAATTTTCATCTGTTCCTCTTCTTATCGATAGTCAGTATGCTAATAAGTTATAGTAAGACCATTATGTTGAATTAAATGGAATGATCTGGCAAGTTATTTTACGGTAACTTACAAACCAATTTACTTAAGGAGGATGTTGTCATGGCAAGGATGTTAAGCGTTTTTATCGTTATGCTTTGTTTGGTTTCCCCAACAGTGACTCTACAAGCAGCGGGCTACCCAGAAAAGCCAATTACTCTTGTTGCACCCTATGGTGCTGGTGGAGCATCCGATCTTGTTGCTCGCGCTCTGGCCGAGACTGCTCGTGGGTACCTCGGTGAACAGCCGGTCATTGTCATCAATAAACCAGGTAATGGCGGCATGACGGGGTCCCGCTATGTTGCCAGCAGCGATCCAGACGGTTACACGCTGCTTCTGGCTCGCGTTGGCATGGCTCTTTACCCCGCTGTGCATTCAAAATCTCCGGTAGCCTGGGACGAATACACATTCCTTGGCCTGCTGGAAGCAACTCCGATGATTTTGTGTGTCAATGAAGATTCTCCTTACAAGACCGTTGAAGATCTGATCGAAGCGATCAAGAAAAAACCGGGGCAGATGACCTATGCTGCTTCCGGTGCGGCAGCTATTGACGGTTTTGCCGTCCAGACCTTGCTCTCGGATATCGGTCTCGATCCCCTGACGGCAGCGACTTTGGTCCCTTACAAAGGTGGTGGCGCTTTGGCAACGGCCCTGCTGGGAAATCATGTTGATTTCCTTGCTGTTGCCGCTGGTTCTTTGATGCCGCATATAGAAGCGGGGAAAATGCGCCCCCTGATGGTTTATGCTCCGTCCCGTATGGACAAACTCCCTGCAGTACCGACGGCCACGGAAAAAGGCTATGTCCAGGCCGGCCAGGTTACTGGCTGGAGCGCTCTTTATGGACCTAAGGGGCTTCCGGAAGATGTTGTTGCCAGTTGGAATGAAGCTCTTGGCAAGGTGGCAGATGACAAAACCTGGAAAGAACTCGCAGACCGGCGTGGCTCCATTTCTGCCATTGGTACAGTGGATATGAGTAAGTATGCTCAAGGGCAGTACCAGCTCTACAACTCTTTGGCAAAAAAATTCGGTTACCTGAAATAGAAACGCCTGAGCCCCCAAGAGGCATACCTGGCGGATTTGGAGGAATATTTTATGCGAACCAGTGCAGATTGGCGACGTGGCAGTTTTATTGCCCTGATGTTTGCGGTCGTTTTTTTCGTCCTGATTCCCGAATACGTACCTAGGCCGGCATTTATACCTGGTTTTGCTCCACCCCCTGATATGTGGCCGCGGGTTATTTCAGTTGTTGGAATGTTTCTTGGGGGTGTGGAAATTGTCATTGCCCTGTTCGAACGCAGGGCAATGGCAGTCTCGCCGGTAACCTTTTCGGCTTGGATCAACAAGCACAAATTGTGTCTATTGCGTTTCGCTTTGGCGTGCGGGGCGTTCACACTGTTTATTGTTTTGATCCCCTTGCTGGGCTTCCTCATCGCGTCAATTTTGGTTGGTGCTGCCAGTTTTCTGTTGGCCGGTGGCTGGCAGTATAAGGGGTGGATGGTTGGTCTGTCGATTCTATTACCAGTCTTCCTCTTCTTTGTTTTTAAGCATTTTATTAATACGCCATTTCCCAAGGGGACACTGTTCAAAGCCCTGGGAATTGGCTGAAACAGCAGGAGAGTTTCATGTGGCATGATGTACTTCTAGCCTTACAGGCTGTCGCAACAGTCAATAATTTTCTGGCGATGGGAGCCGGAATATGGGCCGGTGTCATTATTGGAGCGATTCCGGGCATGACGGGGACTATGGCAGTGACTCTTGCCCTCCCGTTTACGTTCTACATGGAGCCGGTTACCAGTCTTCTGTTGTTGGTCGCACTATACAAAGGAAGTACCTATGGGGGGTCGATTTCCGCTATTTTGATTAAGACCCCCGGAACCGCTTCGGCAGCTTGTACAATCCTTGATGGTTATCCGCTGGCACAGCAAGGGAAGGCGGGTAAGGCGCTCAATATGGCTCTGATTTCTTCTTGTATTGGCGACTTCATTTCGAACCTGTCGCTGATCTTTTTTGCGGCGCCATTGGCTTTTCTTGCTCTTAAGGTTGGTCCGCCGGAATACTTCATGCTCATGGCTTTTGCCCTGACCATGGTTGCAGGTATATCGGGGGACTCATTACTGCTGGGTGCTATTTCTGCCTGTATCGGTCTGCTGCTGGCAACGGTCGGAGAAGATATCTATGGGTCCTATCGGTTTGCCATGACCGATAACCTGATGAATGGTTTGTCTGTGGCCCCGGTTCTGATCGGCCTTTTTGCCTTGCCTGAACTGCTGAAGTTGATTGTTTTCGGCGATAGCAACAAGGGAAAACTGATGGCGATGGGAGATAACAAGGTTACTCTTGCCGAAATCAAGGGGTCTCTGAAATCAATTTTTCGCGGAAGTTTTATCGGTGTTGTTTTGGGAGCTATGCCTGGGATTGGGCCGGCAGCCGCCGCTTTCTTTTCTTATGGTGAGGCGCGCCGAACATCTCCTAACCGGGAAAATTTTGGAAAAGGGGAGCTGGAAGGGATCGCTGCCTCGGAATCGGCCAACAATGGTTGCTGTGGCTCGACGATGATCCCGTTACTGGCCCTGGGAGTTCCCGGTGATGTTATTACTGGTGTCATGCTGGGGGCATTTATGATTCAGGGGCTGACCCCCGGACCCTTGTTGTTCCAGAATAATATTCACGAAGTTTACATGTTGCTGATTGGAATGATGTGCTCTTCAGTCTTTCTGTTTGGTGCGGGAAAATTGACGGCCAATTTCTTTTCCTACATCTCGCGAATACCACTGTCTTTGTTGACACCCAGTGTCCTGTTACTCTGTGTTTTCGGTATCTACTCGATCTCAAGCGATCCTTTCGACGTGACAGTACTGATTGTGATGGGGGTGGTGGGTTTCTTCATGATGTTGATGAATATTCCTGCAGCGCCATTTCTTATAGCTTTCATCCTTGGGCCGATGTTTGAGGATAACCTCAGAAGAGCTTTGGCTATTTCCCGTGGCAACCTGAATATTTTCTTTCAATCGACGATTTCATGGATCTTCTTCATTTTGATCATTCTTTTTGTCGTGATTACCGCTCGCCGTGAGTGGCAGGGGTTTCGGGCTAAAAAAGCTGCCGCAGTTTCTAGTATCTCTGGAGTCCGTTGATGATCGATTTGAAAAGAACCATTTCTATACTTGAAGACCTGGTGCGTTTTGACACAACGAGCCGCAATGGCAACCGTGAGTTGGTCGACTATATTGCCAACTACCTTCATAGTCAGGGTGTTGAATCGACAATTTTGTCAGATCAAACGGGCCTTAAAGCCAACCTTGTGGCCCGCATTGGACCAGAAAACAGGGCGGGAATTGTTCTTTCTGGACATACCGATGTTGTCCCTGCAGCTGAAGAAGGTTGGCTGTCCCCGCCTTTCGAGCTAGCGGAACGAGGTGGTAAACTGTATGGCCGTGGCACCTCCGACATGAAGGGTTTTATCTCCTGCGTGCTGGCAGCAGTTCCAGCCCTAACGGCTGCAAATCTCGATCTGCCTGTGTATCTGTGTTTTTCTTACGACGAAGAGGTCGGCTGTCTCGGCGCTCCCGCCGTGGCCCATTATCTGAAAGCCCTGCGGGTTCCACCGCTTCTGGCTATCATAGGTGAACCCTCAGACATGAAGTGGATAAACGGGCAAAAAGGAAAAATCGCCATGCGCTGCCATGTTCAGGGGACTGCGGGACATTCTTCCCTGGCGCCCAAGCATGTCAACGCGATCAAGTATAGTGCTAAAATCATTTCAATGATTGAAGACTTCGCCGAGGATTTTAAAACCAATGGCCCCTTTGATTACGATTATTCGGTGCCTCATTCGACGATGCTGACGACGATGATTCATAGTGGTGTGGCAACCAATATTACCCCTGAATCAAGCGCATTTAATTTCGAAATTCGCAGCCTGCCGGAGCATAACGCTGCAGACGTGATTGCGCAGCTGAAAGCCCGGGTTGAGCAGAGTATTTTACCGGAAATGAAAGCTGTCAGCGAAAGAGCCGACATTGAGTGGGAAGAGGTTTTTTCGTACCCGGCCATGGGGGATTTGACAGGCAGCGAAGCATACGAGTTCATCAAGGACATTTTGCCTGCTTGGGGTGGTAAAGTCTCCTACGGCTCCGAGGGGGGCGTTTTTGAAACGGTTGGAGGAATTCCTTCGCTGATCATAGGACCTGGATCGATTGTTCAGGCCCACAAAACAAACGAATATATTGAGATTGACCAATTGCAACAATGTCTCATGTTTCTAGCCCGGTTGATTGCGCATCTGAATAGCAAGAAAAAATATGTAGCTGACAAGAAGTCGTTACCCGTTTCCTGACAACGGCTGGGTGAGCTTCCGATCTTCAGAAAATTTTCCGGTATCTGTGTTTATAGTGGGGTTTGTCTCTATAGATTTACATATGCTTAGCAGTAGTAGTCGCGGCTACTACTGCTAAGTGTGATTAATATACGGCCATTGATGATCCCGGCCGGATTATGTTCAGTAAAATGAGAAATACTATCCTGAATGTCAAATATCCAGAAGCATGAACCTTTGATATCCCATCCTCGGAACAATTGTCTTACCATCTTGAAATCCAAAAATTCATAGTATGCCTCCAACAATCCAGCTGAGCATCAGCACGGCAACATACTGGGAAAACTTCAGAAAATAATATCCTTTATAGATTTAATTTATTATTACATGCTAATATTCTGCAGAATTTAACCTACCTACACTTGGAGATTTCATGGTGAGACTAGTTCATTTTTTGTTAGTCTTTGTATTGGTCATTTCCCTGCCAGGATGTGGTCATGACTCCGCGTCGACGGAATCTTCTGCGTCAGACCAGCCCCAGTTTACTTACATTCAGTTTCCTGAATCTGTAGCCGAAGTGGAAACGCTTACGGAAGAGGCGATCCTGCGATGTGAAAGGACTCTCGATGAGATCCTCAGTCAAGCGTCCCCTAATTTTTCAAACACGATCCATGCCTTAACTGATGCAGTTGATAGTGACTTGGAGAGCGTGATCAGCTATTTCGGCATCGTTGCAGATCTATCTCCAAGCTCAGAGGTCCGTGATGCTGCCTATGAGGCATCTGACGAGCTGGTGTCGTACCGTTCCCAGCTTTTTAAGAATGATGAACTCTATCTGGTGGTCACCGAGGCCGTTGCCCATAGTGATTCCTTGAACGATGAGCAGCAGGCAGTAGTCTCCACAATCGTGAATAGGTTCAAGAATAACGATTTATCTTTAGACGCTTCAGATCAAGAAACCCTCATATCGTTGCGAGAAAGAGTACGGGATCTTGTCATTGAGTTCAGGAAAAACCTATATTCAGGTGACTTCGATCCTGAAGTAACGTTTACCGCAGAAGAATTGCAGGGGGTCCCGGACTCCGTGCTGAACCAATTCCAACCCGATGGGGCCGGAAATTATACCAACCTTCCTTATGCAACAATTTTGGAATTTGCAAGCTCAGAAGAAACACGAAAAAAAGCCTTTATCGCCCAATATTCTGTTGCTAGGGACGTGAACCCGGAACTGTTTGCCGAAATCGCACAACTTCGTGCGCGCATAGCGGAAATATATGGTTACGATTCCTTCTCTGCCTACAAGACAGCTTCATTAATGGCAGGCTCCCCGCAAACCGTAGCAGCTTTTCTGACCGATTTAAATGGCAAGATAGCGGAAAAAAGGTCAAGCGAAATAGACGTTCTAGAGAAAATAAAGCAGCAGGAAACCGGAGACGCTACAGCAACGCTTAACGTCTGGGATGTCTCATATTATAAGAAAATTTACCTGGAAGACTTTCCAGAATTAGACACAAGTTCATTCAATAAATATTTTGAGTGGGAAAGAACCTTGAATGGAATGTTCTCTATCTTTGAGGGCGTCCTGAATATTAAGATCATCAAGCGCGATACCTCCGCCATGCAGTTGTGGTCTGAAGATGTCAGGCTTTATGAAGTGCATGACGGTGACACTGACAGGCCCCTTGGCCTTTTCTATTTAGACCCTTACCTTCGTGATGGGAAATATCCTTATTATGAAACCTGGCCTGCTTCCGCGCGCAACCGTTCTGCAGCGGGCAAAGTGACACTTCCAACCTCGGTTTTGATTGGCCCTTGGCGTAAGCCGGATCTTAAAAGCAATACACCAATTTTGCTTACCTTTGACGAGATGGTAGGCTTGTTTCATGAGTTTGGTCATACCCTGGATGATTTGTTGATCGCGTCGGATTATGCCGTTCTGGCATATCCTCATTGGGATTTCATTGAAGTGCCATCCCAACTGTTCGAGCGCTACTGCTATGATCAGGACGCTCTGGCGACGTTTGCGGTTAACTATCAGGATGAGGCTGATACCCTGCCTGAAAATTTTGTTGACGTCATCAGGCAGCGCGAGCAGATGTTCATCGGTATGTTTACGGGTACTCAGCTCTCCTATGCGATGACTGATCAGATTATTTACAGCATGTCTGTCTCAGGGACAGAAACCCTTGATGTTGATGCCGTTTTTCGTGAGGTTTCAGAGCGTTACTATATGCCTTTTCCCGAAGAGGCGTCCCGAATGGCACAAATTGTCCACCTGATTGACAACTATCCCTCCACGTATTATGGCTACCTCTGGTCCGATGCCATTGTTGCTGATATCAAAAGTGCTTTTCATCAGTCAAATAGTGGATTGCTCAATTCAGATACTGGATTCAGGTTTCGGCAAGAGATCCTTGAGCCGGGCAGCCTCCGTAACGAGAATGAATCTCTGTCCCTGTTTCTTGGCCGAGATTGGAGTGTTGATGCATACGCCGAAGAATTATTTTCCGGCAAATGATAATTTGGACTGTTCGCCGACCTAATTTCATCAACGATCAATACGACTTGAAATTATCAGATAAATAACGAGAAGAGAGCAAAACCGCAGCACAAAAAGCAAAAGGCCGAATCGGTATGAGAAAAGAGCGTATGGGGACTTTTGATTCTGGCTTGTGGGCACAATTAAGGTTGGTGGAAAAGTCCATCTATATGGCCATGAGATCTTACTCATACTTTGATATCGAAACCTGTCGTGAAGACTCCAATGACGATATGCAGGAGAGCTATAAAACAAGAATAAGCGAAATGGTGATCGCTGATTCTGATGTTTTGTCTGAATATGCAGGAATTACAGGGCGAACATTAAAAAATGCAATATTGGGGTTGGCTCGCAAGGGATTAGTTCAAAATGATGGGGATGAGCTTTGTTATTTTAAGGGGAAGTGATCTACATAGATTCCCCATTAAGTAGGTTGTGAAAGAAGGTTTGTTTAAAGTAGGAAAGATAAAAAGAAGCGTATTGACCAACGCTCTTTTGCCAAGAGCTCTTTAAACTTTTGAATATTCCAATAGAAAATCATGCACCTTTTCGTTATTCTTAACCGATAGGCTGTCTGGAGGGATACGATAAAGGCCATTCGTTAGTTTAGCGACCGCTTCGTGCCTGTATGGGTGAAGCGTTTTTTTTATGTAATGACCCAGGAAGGGATTTTTTGTAGATGACCCCCAATTTTACCCAGACTGCTGCGTTTCTCTGGTCAGTAGCTGACCTGCTGCGTGGCGATTTTAAACAGAGCCAGTATGGCCGTATTATTTTGCCATTCACCTTGCTTCGCCGGCTTGAATGCGTCATCCAAAAAGATAAATCCGCTATTCTTAAAAAACAGGAACAGATCGCTGCTATGGCCTTGCCGGAAGAGGCGGCGGAAAAGATGTTGTTACGGGTTACTGAGGCTAACTTTTTCAATATCTCGCCCATGGATTTGTCCAAGCTTGGCGAATCCGGCATCAAAGATAACCTTGAAACCTATCTGCAGTCATTTTCAAAGGATGCACGGGAGATCTTTGAATATTTCAAGTTCGGGGAATTTATCGGCCAGCTGAACGATGCTAATCTCCTCTATAAAGTAGTGCAAAAGTTTGCTACGACCGACCTGAGTCCAGAGCGTATTTCCAATTATGAAATGGGACTTGTTTTTGAGGAGCTGATTCGGCGTTTTGCAGAGAGTTCCAATGAAACTGCCGGTGAGCACTTTACCCCGCGTGATATCGTTCGCCTGACAACGTCTTTGGTTTTTATGGCCGATGATGAGGTGCTGACCCGGGAAGGGATCATTCGTACCATTTATGACCCAACGGCCGGAACAGGAGGCTTTCTCTCCAATGGCATGGAGTATGTTCACGAGCTCAACCCCAATGCGGTCATGCGCGCTTTTGGCCAGGAGCTGAACCCGGAATCTTACGCCATCTGCAAAGCCGACATGCTGATTAAAGGACAGGAAGTCGACCGCATCAAGCTGGGCAATACCCTCAGCAACGATCAGCTTTATGCCGATAAATTCGATTACATGCTCTCTAACCCACCCTTTGGAGTCGATTGGAAGAAGGTCGAAAAAGAGATCCGGGACGAACACACCCTCAAAGGCTTCGACGGACGCTTTGGCCCCGGTCTGCCACGGGTTTCCGACGGATCGTTGCTGTTTTTGCTGCACCTCATCAGCAAGCTGCGCGACACCAGGGACGGTGGCGGGCGCATTGGCATTATCCTCAACGGCTCGCCGCTCTTTACCGGCGGCGCGGGCAGTGGCGAGAGCGAAATTCGCCGCTACATTCTTGAAGCCGATCTGCTGGAGGCGATCGTTGCCTTGCCGACCGACATGTTCTACAACACCGGCATCGCGACCTATGTCTGGGTACTCTCCAACAAGAAAGCCCCGGAACGAAAAGGAAAGGTGCAGCTCATCAACGGTGTCAACCTCTGTAGTAAAATGCGCAAGTCCCTCGGTTCTAAACGCAACGTAATGCTTGATGATGATATTGCCACGATTACCCGTGCCTTCGGGCAGTTCGAGCAGATCGATACTGTTGAACTCAACAAGCCTGAAAATATGAAAAGCAATCGTGGGCGACAATCCGAAAATCCGAAACCGCCAGAACCGAAGACCTTTTCGAGCAAGGTTTTTGCCACCACCGATTTCGGTTATCGGCGCATTACCGTCGAGCGGCCTTTGCGGCTTTCGGTACAGTTCAGCAACGAACGCCTGGAAGAGTTGCGTTTTGCCCCCAAGCCGTTTAATGCGGTGATGAAGTGGGCTTACGAACAGTTTGGACAGAACTGGACAGATGAAGATTACGGTGATCTCTCGGCTTACGAGAGTGAAATTCGCGCCTATATCAAAGTGAATTTCTCCGGGTTGAAAGAGAAACAGATCAAGGAGGTCTTAGACGAAGGCCTGTGGCGGTTTCAGAAAGCCCTGCTGGAGGTCGGAGCAGCGTTGCAGAAGCAGCTTGGAAAACAGATGGGGATTGACGCTATCGTTGCTGGTTGGTGTGACGACTTCAATCATTTTGAAGGTCAGCTGAAGAAGGCTCTGAGCGCCATCGAGGTGAAGCTTGAGGTTGGGGAGAAAAAACAGCTTCTTAATGCAGTGAGTTGGAAAAATCCCGAGGCACAACGGGTGATCAAGAAGGTTCACAGCCAAAAGGACGATCCACTTTACGGGCTGTTTGAGCTGGGGAAAAAGGTCGTCGAATTTCAGATAGATGGCGACCTGCGTGATTATGAGAATATCCCCCTTGATCCGTCACGTCCGGTCAAGGAGGTGGTTGAAGATTATTTCACCAAAGAAGTCGCTCCCCATGTGCCCGATGCCTGGATCGACGGCAGCAAACGTGATGGCAAAGATGGTGGACTTGGTCTGGTTGGTTACGAGATTCCTTTCAATCGGCATTTCTATGTATACACACCGCCGCGTTCGCTGGAGGAGATTGATGCTGACCTGGACAAAGTCAGCGCTGAAATCATGGAGTTGCTGCGCGAGGTGCATTCATGAAAGCTGCTGCTTGCCAGATGTTTTCTATGTTTAAAATAGTACTTGACGGTATGAATGGGGGAATGTACAGTTTTTCCATCGCTTCGGCGATTCACTTTAAAAACACCCTCCAAGCCTCTCCGATGGTTCGCCGTCGCGATGCTCAAACCGGAGGGTTTATTTTTAGGGGGCTAAGCTATGCAATATAGCAAGCCCCCTCTTTCAATTGATGATCAGGTTGCCCGTTTGTTTCAGCGCGGGTTAGTCTGCGAAAACCCTGAGCGACTCAAACATTATCTCACCCATATCGGCTACTATCGCCTTAGCGCCTATTGGCTCCCTTTTGAACTAGCTCCTGTAGAACCAGACAGACGCAACCATCATTTCGAAGTAGGTACGACCTTTGACCGGGTTTTGGATCTCTACGACTTTGACCGAAAGCTGCGGCTGTTGGTGATGAACGCCCTCGAACGGATTGAAGTTGCGATCAGAACGCGTTGGGCAGGTGCTATGGCAAAGCGCCACGGTCCTCATGCTTATATGAATTCAGATCTTTTTAAAGATCCGTGGCAACATCAGCGGGACTTGGCGATGCTTTCCCGTGAAGTCAAGAAGAGTAGTGAGGTTTTTATCAAGCATTATCTGGATCACTATTCAAGGCCCTTTTTGCCACCCATTTGGGCAATTGTCGAGATGATGAGTTTTGGGCAACTGTCCTGTTGGTTTTCCAATACGAGCAATACAGAAATAAAAAAAGAAGTCATGCGAAGTCTGAAGTTGCCTACGATTGAGGTTTTAGAAAAAGTGCTGCATACCCTAACCCCGGTGCGAAACACGGCTGCCCACCATGGCAGACTGTGGAATCGTCAATTTCCGATGACTCTGCCGGAGATAAAACGGCTGCGGGAAAGGGTTATGCCGAATAGTGCTCCCGATAGGCTGGGGCACCGCATTTTCAACTACCTGGTCATCATCGAGTACTTGAAAAGTGTCATCAATCCAACGGGGCAATGGAAGTCGCAGTTGATGAGTCTTCTTGAGACTGTTTTGGAGAGTGACTTGAGGTCGATGGGGTTTCCGGAGGATTGGCGGGAGCGTGAGCCTTGGCGTGGGGTAGAGTGATGACAGGGCGTTACTCAGCATATTTCTCTGTCAAGAATTCGGGCGTTGCGTGGGTTGGTGATATCCCAAAGACATGGGATGTTAAACCCCTATTCGCGTGCACAGATACTGAGTGTCGGAAGAATGTTGATGGTCAAGAGTCAAATATATTGTCTTTGAGCTATGGTCGAATTATTCGCAGGGATGTTGAAGAGAACTACGGTCTTTTGCCCGAATCGTTCAACACGTATCAACTGGTCGATGCAGGGGACATTGTTTTACGCCTTACTGACCTCCAGAACGATAAACGCAGCTTGCGAGTAGGGCATGCTGGAGAGTCGGGGATAATTACCTCCGCGTATCTTAAATTGATCGCCAAAAGCGGCCAGCTTAACGATCGCTATTTGTATCGCCTTTTACATTCCTACGATACGACGAAAGTGTTCTACGGGATGGGCGGCGGACTTCGGCAATCCATGAAGTTCGAAGATATGAGGCGTTTGCCATTGCTGGTGCCTTCAATTCCTGAGCAGGAGCAAATCGCCAACTTTCTCGACCACGAAACCGCCAAAATCGACACCCTGATTGAAACGCAACAACAACTAATCAAGCTGCTGAAAGAAAAGCGCCAGGCGGTGATCAGCCATGCCGTCACCAAAGGGCTGAACCCCGATGCGCCGATGAAAGATTCCGGTGTTGAGTGGTTGGGGGAGGTGCCAGAGCATTGGGAAGTATCGGCTCTTGGGTATTATGCTTCATTAAATACTGGTGCCACCCCAGATAGGTCAAAGCTGTCGTACTGGAATGGAGATATTCCTTGGATAAAAACGGGGGAAGTAAGGTACGATACAATAATTGAAACTGAGGAAACGATCACCGAGGACGGCCTAAATAATTCAGCCGTTCAAATTTCACCGCCTGGAACATTGTTGATGGCTATGTATGGCCAAGGCATTACTCGTGGTCGAGTTGCCTTGCTTGGGGTAGCAGCAACCTATAACCAGGCATGTGTTGCTATTAATCCAAATGAAAAATTGACGAATGAGTTTCTCAGATTCTTCTTTATGGCGGCATATCATGCAATCCGTGATGGTGGCAATGAAACAAGCCAGATGAATCTGAACGCAGATATAGTTCGAAAATTTAAGATTGTGGTTCCGACAATATCTGAACAAGAGCAAATATTTAATAAACTTGATATTGAGTTGGAGCGTTTTTCCGTTCTGGAAAAATCTGTAGAAAGGGCGATTGAGTTAATTAAAGAGCGCCGCAAAGCCCTCATTTCTGCTGCCGTCACCGGCAAGATTGATATTCGCAGCTGGAAACCCGGGGCAGAAGTGACTTCATGTCTTTAAGTAGGGAGCATTCATAGCTCTCTAAAGGAGGGAAGTATGCCAAGAGAAAGCGTACTGCTATCTACCCATCGCGATAGTCTAACGATCGAAGATTTTATTTTCCATGTCATTCTCAAGGGCGAAGAGGTCCCGCGATACTTCGATATGGTGACATTTGCCGACAATGACCAGCGGCAATTTTTCACCGATCTCATTCTGGCTGCTGCAGAGGGGACGCAATATAATTTTGTAGATCCGGATAATTCCGACTTTGTCCGGAATTGCCAAGCCATAATCGACAATCCGGAAGACAACTTCATACCCCTTTCGAAAACTCTTACCCACGCATTTCACGAACTGCATTCCGGCAATGTCAACGACGGTGTGTTTGTAATCGCCAGGGTCTCCATTATCATAGATCGGCAGAGGCAATCTTTCATTGCCCTTCTCAAGGTTGATTACGCGCGGGTTTACCAGCAGGTGGCACAGACATCGGATGATGATCAAATCAGGATTACGTTCACTGAGATCCAAGAGTCCATCGCTGAAGACAAAAGCAAGATCCAGAAATGGGCGCTGATCGATGTCGGTAACCATTTTGGATGGGACGTTCTGGCAAAACAAAGGGGCCGACTTGGTCGGCAATCAGACACGTCTGAAGCCATTTCCGATTACTTCAAGCGGTTTCTGGGCGTAACCGAGCGTGAAAGTGCAAGCAACCTGACCCGTGCATTCGTAATCCAGGTCTCGGCATGGTCAAGGCAGCAGGAGAGCTTGCCGGAAGATGAAATCCCCAACAACTATAAGGCACGTGCGATTGCTTATATGGAGTCGTCTGACAATTTCGATACAGATGAATTTGTCAATCTAGTGGTACGAGACGAGGACCAAGAGCGAAAACAGAGAATGGCAGCGTCGCTCCGGGAATTTTTGGCCGATAAGGGATTAGCCGGACAAACGTTTACACCAACGCCGAATTCACTACCCAAAGCCCAAAGGAAAAATAAACTAACAACCGGTTATGGGGTGGTTATCACTTGGGAGGGTGAAGCGCAGGACAATGGGATTAACATTGATCATGAAAGGCGTGATGGATACAAATACATAACCATCAAAACCCCTGATTTCGATCTGAGCTGATGATTCGTTCACTGCAATTCGTCATACCGCCTATCAACAGACTCAAATCCCTTGCTGACAGTTCTTTTGAGGCCTGGGATTCGGTTTTGTACCGCGGCACCTTTTCGGACCAGTTTCTCCAGGCTGCAATTACCTGCCTTGAGGAGTTCGAAAAGATTAGTCTTCCAGATGCTTGCGCCCTGTCTCTGGACGACGAGAGAATAGTCCTGGATGAACTTAGAGCAACCGAAGCTCAGCATCGTCTACCCACAACATGGCGATTTTCCTTCAATAAGGATAACGTCCTAAACAGCGAAGCGTTCGGAAGCGAGGATATAAAACAGGTCCTTTTTTTTAGCGAGGAGTCCTTCAAAAAATGGGCGTCCGAAGATGTCCGCCCCTTCATTTTTGATGAAAAACTGTTTCATGGTCAAAAACCATTAAGAATCTATGTCGTTGGTCTTGTGGATGCTTTTGGTGGCCCTAGGCTGGCGGTTTGCCCCCCCCAGCCGATGGAATTACCAAAAGAATGGCTTGGTTCCTACAGCCTTCCCTCTGATCTCATACTGAGAACACATATCCATGTCGCGGCTCCTTTTGATGCACGGCTGGAACCTGCGGCCTTTCTGTTGAACTGGGGGGCAATCAGCTCACAGGCTGCGGAACCATTCAGGCGGTTGAGCGCAACCAGCCTTGCAGCCTGTCTCACCCAAGACTTTTTCGATATTGAACGGGTTGTGCTAAATGGAACCAAAAGGCTCCAGCTGCCATTAATCAAGAGAGAGGACATTACCCCATCAACGAAACAATTGAAGGAACTTCTTGAGGCAGTCGAATGGGCTTTCTCGGAAAATCCTGAGACCCGTGTGTTGTTGCTGGCCGATCGGCTTTCACTTGATATTCCCGTAAGCGATTCCTTTGTCGCAGGTATATGCAATTGCATCGAAACTGCATTGGATCATGCCAGGAACAAATATAGATTTGTTATTCTGGAACGGAAAAACGATCACGCAAAGGAGTTGGCAAGTCTACAAAAAGATATTCGTATACACACCGAGGCTTTTGCCGAAAAAGTGCGAGGTTTGTTGAATAGCCTGCTAAGAGATGTGTTAGCAGCGCTATTGTTACTGGGCGTTGGATTGTTTGCCAGATTTATAAAAGATATTAACGTCTTTAATACTGCTGAAGCCGGATTGCTTTTTAAGGTCTTCTCGCTTTATTTCCTGGTGAGCATTCTCCTCCAGGGATGCGTTCAACTGCGCGACATATCATTGTCTAAAAAAGAAATCCTATATTGGGCAAATATCACCAGAAATCACATGGGGGAAGATGAAGTTGAGTCTCATATCGACGAAGCAATCAGACCGCGTCAAACCAATTATTATTGGCAAGGAGGGATTATCGCCCTTATCTACGTATGCCTCAGTTTGTTGTCCTGGAACATACAGACGACGCTGAAATATTGGGAAATCATCCCGTAATTGCTGATTTTGAAAATGAGCGTTATTGATTCATTTGATCCAGAAGTAAAGCATTTAGTTGGTTGATAATGATATGGGGAGCGGGTATTGGTGGCAAGCAAATCGAACGAGCAAACTTTTCAGAACGATATCATCGATCAGATGGTCGCCAACGGCTGGCAGCTTGGAACCTCCGCTGGTTACAATCGGAAACTGGCCCTGTACGAAGAAGACGTGCTCGGCTTTGTGCAGAACACCCAGAACGAGCAGTGGCAGAAATACTGCAAACTCTATCCGCAAAACCCCGAAAAGCATCTCCTTGAAAGAGTCGCCAGCCAGCTCAACAAGGCCGACCCCAACGCTGCCGACCGTGACCTGCGCACTTTCGGTACTCTTGGCGTGCTGCGTCACGAACTGCGCGTTCGTGGTGTGCGCTTTAAATTTTGCCAGTTCAAGCCGGAGCACGACCTCAATCCCGATACCCTGACGAGATATAAAAAGAACCGCCTGCGCATCGTGCCGGAGCTGGTCTACAGCCCCTATGCGACCGAAGACCTCGCCGGGAGTGAGGACCAGGCGGGCAAGCAGGCAAAAAACTGGCGTATCGACTTGGTGCTGTTCGTCAATGGTCTGCCGGTTGCCACTTTGGAGCTGAAGTCCGAGTTCAAACAGGCGGTCGATAACGCTATCAAACAATACAAGCGTACCCGTTTGCCGAAAGACCCGGTCACCAAGAAGCCAGAGCCGTTACTGACTTTCAAACGTGGCGCGCTGGTCCACTTTGCCGTCAGCCAGTATGAGGTCTACATGACCACCCACCTGGAAGGGGACGATACGTTCTTTTTGCCGTTCAACCAGGGGACCCAAGAGGGTGGGGCTGGCAATGATGTACCGGACGATCCGAACGAGTACGCCACCGGTTATCTCTGGAACGAGGTGCTGCTACCCGACAACCTGCTCAAAATCCTCGCCCGCTATGTCCACCTACAGATAGAAGAAAAGGAAGATTGGCAAGGCAAAAAATACAAAAAAGAGACACTGATTTTCCCCCGTTACCACCAATGGGACGTGGTTAACCGGCTGCTTGATGCCGCCCGCAAAGAAGGGCCGGGACAGAAATACCTGATCCAGCACAGTGCCGGGTCGGGCAAGTCGAACTCCATCGCCTGGACCGCGCATCAGCTTTCATCCCTTTATACTGCCTCAGGCGATAAGCAGTTCCATTCGGTGATCGTTGTCACTGATCGCACCGTGCTCGACGACCAATTGCAAGACACCATCTATCAGTTTGAACATGCTGACGGGGTGGTGGGGCGGATCAATCGCGAAGTCGGTGAAGGCTCAAAATCAGAAAAACTGGCGAAGGCGCTAGAGAGTTCCCAGCCGATTATTATCGTTACCATCCAGACCTTTCCCTTTGTGCTTCAGGCGATTGAGAACAGTGTCCGCCTCAAGGAACGACGCTATGCCATCATTGCTGACGAGGCTCATTCGTCGCAAACCGGCTCGACTGCCCGGAAATTGAAAGAAGTGCTGGTTGCCGAAAATACAACTGATGATATCGAGTACACTTCTGAAGATATCCTTGATGCTACTGTCGCCGCCCGGCGTTCTAACGATAACCTGAGTTATTTTGCGTTCACAGCTACGCCGAAGCCGAAAACCCTGGAGCTGTTTGGCCGTCTGCCCGATGCTGGTCAACAACCTTCCAAAAGTAACCTGCCTGAAGCGTTTCATGTTTATTCGATGCGTCAGGCCATTGAAGAAGGTTTCATCCTCGATGTGCTGAAGAACTACACCAATTACAAGGTTGCTTACCAATTGGCGCAGAGGATTAAGGCCAAAGACGAAGAGGTTGACAGCAAGAAGGCGACGGTCAAACTCAATCAGTGGGTGCGGCTGCATGATTATAACATCGCCCAGAAGGTTCAGGTGATTGTCGAGCACTATAAGAACAATATCATGGGGTTGCTTGGCGGCCAGGCCAAGGCGATGGTGGTGACCAGCTCGCGTAAAGAAGTGGTGCGTTACAAGGAGGAGTTTGACAAGTATATCACCCGTAAAGGTTACAGCGGTATCAGCGCCCTGGTGGCCTTTTCCGGTGAGGTGACGTTCAACGATAACGATCCGAATGCCGCAGGGCTGCTCGGTGAAAAGTTTACCGAGCACAGTATGAACCCTGGTCTCAAAGGGCGCGACATGCGCAAAGCCTTTGACACCAACGAGTTTCAGGTGATGCTGGTTGCCAATAAGTTTCAAACCGGCTTTGACCAGCCGAAGCTTTGTGCCATGTATGTCGATAAAAAACTCTACGGCGTCGAGTGTGTGCAGACCCTGTCACGCCTGAATCGGACCTATCCGGGGAAAGAAGAAAGTGGCACTTTTGTGCTCGATTTCTTCAACGAACCGCAGGATATCCTTGATTCTTTCCAGCCCTATTTTCAGACTGCTGAGCTGGCTGATGTCTCCGACCCTGACCTGGTTTTCGATCTCTTCGACAAGCTGCGTGCCGAAGGAATCTTTACCTGGCAGGAGATAGAACAATTCGCTGTGGCCTTCTTTGCCAAGAACAAAAGCAATGCTGCAATCAGTAATATCTGCAAACCGGCGGTTCAGCGCTGGCAAGGACGCTACAAGCTGGCGGTCGACGCTTACAAAACCGCCAAGGAGATGTTCGACCGTACCAAGCAGACCGGTGACGCGGTCCTGATCGCCAATGCCGAAAGGAGCCTCAAGGAATGCAAACAGGAAAAGGATCGGCTTGATATCTTTAAAAAGGACTTGGGCAGTTTTACCCGTTTTTATGAATTTATGTCGCAGATTGTTGACTACGACAGCAAGGATCTTGAAAAACTCAGTCTTTACGGTCGCCACTTACGGCCGCTGTTACGGGAAAAACAGGAAGAGGAAGAAGATATCGATCTGAGCAACGTCGCTCTGAGCCACTACCGGCTTTCGAAGCAACGCGAGCAGAATTTGGTGATGGAATCGGACGGAGATTACAGCTTAATGCCGGGTAGTGATCTTGGAACCGCCAAACCGAAAGATAAAAAGGAAGAATTCCTGTCGCAGGTCCTGGCGCGTTTGAACGAATTGTTTATGACCGATAATCTGACCGATAAGGATTTGGTCAACTATGCTTACACGATTCGCGACAAGGTTTGCGAGAACAAAGTCGTCATGGACCAGATTCTCAACAATACCCCTGAACAGGCTATGTTGGGTGATTTTCCAAAAGCACTCGATGATGCGGTTTTGGATAGTAATGAGGCACACCAGAAACAGATGATGCAGATTCTGGCAAACCCTGAAGTCGCTAGAGGTTTTGCTAGGGTGGTATTTGATTTGCTGACACAAAAAGAATTACGATAAAAGGCCGCTCTCGGAAGCATTAACAGCAAAGGGCGAGAGGATTTACCCACTGTGTCACCGGTTTCCTGCCGGTTCCTGCGTCGGCTTTCCTCCGCTTGCTGGCACTTCAAATCCCCCTCAATCCCCCTTTTTAAAAGGGGGAAGGTCAAACTGCATGGGGCTCATTCAAGGTCTGTAGATCCTCTCTCGGCGTACAAATAAAAAAGGGTCGGCTTAAATCGCCAACCCTTTTTTCTTCGTATGGTCGGGGCGAGAGGATTTGAACCTCCGACCCCCTGCTCCCGAAGCAGGTGCGCTACCAGACTGCGCTACGCCCCGATAATTCTGATGTGGTACGGCGCACATAATTAGCACCGTTGATGGTGAAAATCAAGAATTTTTGCAGAATTGATCAGTTGTTTATATTTCTGAAGAAATTTAAATTTTATTGCTTAATAAGGTACGGCACGCGTTGACTGATGAAGTCCATAAAAAAGCCGGTTTACCCATATGGCAAACCGGCTTTAGATTGAGGTTTGGCAACGTGTCAGCAATACAGATCAACAGGTGAGGCAAATCGTGCCTTCTTTACCAAAGTTGGCGATAGCTTTTGTAACCTCGGCAGGTTGATGTTCTGAAGCAAAATAATTGCCACCGGCATCACTTACTGCGTCCCCAAGTTTTTCTTTGTCATACTGGTAAAGCTTGGCTGCCAGTTGTGCTTTGGGCGATGCCATGATCTCGGGTCCGTTTTCGCTGCTGTGGTAGCTGTGAAAAGCATTTTTTTCATGAGCAACGGAGCCCATGGCATGTGTTGCAGAATCAGAGACGTGGATGACGGTCATACCTTCATTGCTGATCATCTGGTCATCTGCAAGTGCGGAACCTGTTATTACCAAAGCAGACGCAATAAGAAGGATGAGCATTAAGCTGATTCGTTTCATAAAAAACCCTTTCATTTAGCTGATCTCCTGTCTTAAGGGAGTTCAGGCGTGTTGTTCTGCTATTCAGAGATGGAGATAGGCGTTGGCTGAATAGATATAATCCAGGTAGGCAAGGAGGATTAATATATATTACCAAAATAGTAATAATAGTGCTACTGGACGCAAGCTTTTTTTGCGAGCGGTAAAGGGATTTTGGGGGGAGTGACTGTGCAGCAGTCGTGATTATCGTTTATTTCGAAGAGCAGGATTTAACTGCCATTGGGATTCTGGAGGCATAGAGTCGCGAAATTTCTTAAATTTTGGTGACAATTATCTCGGCAGTACTTCGCCTCGGGGAACGCATTTCCAAGTAGTTGACTTGGCAATGTCTTCTTGGGGCAGCAGTAATTATTTTCCCTGATCAAATCGCTGGAGCACCGCAAACTTAATCTTTGATAATGGCGGGGATCTTTACGTATTACGTAAAGATAAAAAAGACAGGAACAACTAAAAAATAACCACAAGTGGTAAAATTTGCTATAATTGAGAAAGTACTGATGCTGATCTGTACAAGCTCATAGAACGAATAGCGGATGGGAAGGAATTTAATAGCAGAAGACCTAGGCGAAAGTTGAGATGCGGTTATGATTATCACTAACCTGTTTAAGAAATTACCTGCGCTTGAATCCGAGCGAGTTCTGTTACGTCCCGTCTCCCTGAACGACACGAAAGATATTTTCGAGCTGCTGTCCGAGCCTGAAGTTGTGCGTTACACCCGCTATGAACATTTGAAAAAAATAACAGATGCCCAAATATTTATTCGACAGATTCTTGCCTGCTATCAGTCAAATAGTCCTTCACTCTGGGGGCTTTGCCATAAATCCAGGGGGAAGGTCATTGGTTTAGCCGGTTTCGTCACCTGGTCCATTTCTGATGCTCGTGCTGAACTAAGCTCTTTACTGTCTAAGTCCTTCTGGGGGCAGGGGTATTCGTCCGAAGCGACGCTGAGAATGCTTCTTTTCGGTTTTGATGTCATGGGCCTGAACCGTATTGAAGCGCACTGTATGCCGGAGAATGATGCTGCCTGTAAGGTTCTTGAAAAAGTTGGTATGACTTACGAGGGGACCTTGCGCGATATCCATTTCCTGCGGGGCAAATATTATACCCTGCGTCTTTATTCAATTTTACGGTCGGAATGGGAAGCGCAGCATAATATGTTTAGACAGGAGGGGAAATACGCCAATCCTCTGGGTGAAAATCTTTATGTGAACCGTCATCCGGTTAGTGCGGAGCAAGATAGTTTAGTTTTGAGCAATTAATTCATCAGTAATGATGATAACTTGATAAGAAGCCTGCCATGAATGCAGTCGTGAACATGTGGGATAGGTCTGCTGAGAGTATGTCTCGTGAGCCGTTACGTGAACTACAGTTTCAGCGCTTAAAGGCAACCTTGCAGCGGGTTGCCAACAACGTACCCTGTTATCAGGAAAAGTTCAGGTTGGTCGGATTTCAGCCTGGTGATTTTGATTCCCTGGAAGATCTGCAAAAACTACCATTTACTTCCAAGGATGACCTGCGCCTGAATTATCCTTACGGCATGTTTGCTGTTCCCTTGCGTGATGTGCTGCGGATCCATTCTTCGTCGGGAACGACAGGGAAACCGACGGTCGTTGGCTATACCGCAAGTGATATGCATATCTGGGCTCATCTGGTGGCCAGGTTTATGACTGCTGCTGGAGTGACTGCTGAAGATGTGATCCAGGTTGCTTTTGGCTATGGATTATTTACCGGCGCCTTTGGCCTGGATTATGGTGCTGAGGCCATTGGTGCCGCCGTTATTCCCATGTCCGCGGGCAATACCGAAAAGCAGATTATGGTTATGCGGGATTTTGGGTCTTCTGTCTTAGCATGTACTCCTTCTTATGCTCTAACCATTGCTGATCACCTAGAAGAAAAAGGGATTCGTCCAGCACGTCTATCCCTTAAAATCGGACTTTTCGGAGGCGAACCATGGAGTGAGCAGATGCGCTCGGAACTGGAGCTGCGTCTCGGTATTATAGCCACCGACAATTATGGTTTGTCTGAAGTTATGGGGCCCGGAGTCGCTGGCGACTGTTTTCATAAATGTGGCATGCACTTAGCTGAAGATCATTTTCTTGCTGAGATTATCGATCCTGAGACGGAAAAAGTTTTGCCCGATGGGTCTGTGGGCGAGTTGGTTATTACCAGCTTGACAAAGCAGGCGTTGCCTCTGGTTCGTTATCGTACCCATGATATCACTCGCCTGATCTGTGCCCCTTGTGAGTGTGGGCGCACCATGATCCGCATGGAAAAGCCCAGGGGGCGCAGCGATGATATGTTGATTATAAAAGGAGTCAATGTTTATCCCAGCCAGGTCGAAGAGGTCCTGCTTCAGGTTGACGGCTGCTCACCCCACTATCAATTGGTTGTTGATAGCTCCAGCAGTGTCAATTCTCTTGAGGTTCAGGTCGAAGTGAGTGACAGAATTTTTCTGAACAATATGACGAAACGTTGTCAGCTCATTGAAGAGATTCAAAAACGCCTGGGGGCTATGCTGGGAATCAGGGTCCAGGTTAAACTGGTAGAACCATTTACCATCAAACGGTATGAAGGAAAAGCATGTCATGTATTACGTCGACGATAGCTCTTTGATTAAAAATGATGGCGATCAGGTTGCCCATGCGGTTGGACCGAATCTGTACCGTCATAATTCAGACAGTTATCCTCGTATAGCAAAATTGAAGTAATATGGATTGTTGCTTCAAGATCCCTGGTAAAACGTGGAGGTTATATGGGAAAAGCAGAATCAGAGCAGCAAAGGTTACTTGTTGCCAAGATGCGTAAAGATGAGCAATTACGCCAGTCGGGTTATCGAGAACAAGCCTTGAAACTGTTTCCCCATGTCTGCGCACGGTGCTCGCGTGAGTTTGAAGGAAAGAGCCTGCGGGAATTAACCGTTCACCACCGTGACCATAATCATCACCATAATCCCACGGATGGCAGTAATTGGGAGCTGCTCTGCATCTACTGTCACGATCATGAACATACCCGGGGAATACAGGAGCAACGGGATGATGTAGATACTTCAACCGGTATCAAACGGCCATCGCTTTCCTATTCTCCTTTTGATGCCTTGCGTAACAAGTTGAATCAAAGCGATTAGAGGCTGAGCTGGATGCTACTGTTGAGCAACACAATTCTGGATTAATAATTGTGCCCCATCAGGGACGGGCGCTTGCTTACGGTTCGGAAATTTGAATCTGTCCCGAACTGATGTCGGTTAGCCTTAAGCTCAGTGCGTGGAATTGTTCAGTGGGCAGGCGCAGAGACAGGGTTATGTCCGCGCTGAAGCTTTCGCCAAGTAATTCGCTTTCATAATCAGGCAGCAGGCGTTTGACAACCGTTAGCAGGGAATAGGGGATGATGCAGCGGATGTAGCGCCAATCAACTTTTTCGGCCAGCGGCAATTGCTCAATGGCGGTCTGCACCGCAAGGGTGTAGGCTTTGACCATCCCCCCTTTGCCAAGCTTGATCCCACCAAAGAAACGCGTCACAACGACGGCAATGTCTCCAATACCGCTGTGTTGCAGCGTCGTTAGCATCGGTTTTCCCGCGACTCCATGTGGTTCGCCATCATCACTTAAGCCAATGCGGTCGGTGCTGCCCGGCGCACCACAGATGAAGGCCCAGCAGTTGTGGTTGGCGGTTGGGAATTCCTGCTTAACGCGCGCGACAAAAGCCAGTGCTTCATCCTGGGTTTCAACCTGTTCGATCGTGGCAATGAAGCGGCTGCGCTGAACGTCTATTTCGCAGCGCAGTGTGTTCGCCGGTATGGGGTAGCGGGTTTGGGTCATAAGCAAAAAGGCCTCCGGCTGGCAGGCCGGAGGCTTGAAGGTTCAGATACCTTTAGACTTCTGGTGACGTTCTTCATGCCAGGTACAGATCAGCATAATGGCAACGCCAATGCAAATTGCGCTGTCGGCGATGTTAAAGGCTGGCCAGTGATAGTTGTACCAGTGGACATCCAGAAAATCGATGACTTCTCCGAGTCGGGCGCGATCGATAAAGTTACCGAGCGCGCCACTCAGAATAAGCCCCAGGCTGGTCAGCTGCCATTGCTTGTCCGCGGCAACTTTACGCACATACCAAAGGATAGCGCTAATAGCGATAACCGAAATACTTAAAAAAAACGGTATGCGAATAGTACTGTTTGATAAAATGCCGAATGCCGCTCCCGCATTACGCACATAAGTAATATGAAAAAAATGACTGATTACCTGGTGCGATTCGCCAAGGGCAAAGTTGCTATCAATGTAAATTTTGCTCAGCTGATCAAGAATAAGGCTGATGATCGTGGCCAAAGCAAAGTACCTGTATTTATGCATGTTACTCCGCCGCCAGGGCTGCGGCACAACGGTCGCAGACAGTCGGGTGTTCAGTGTCCTCGCCAACGCTGGTTGCGTAATTCCAGCAGCGTTCGCATTTTTCACCTTCAGCTGCCACAACCTGCAGCTTTAGCCCTGGAATCTGGTCGGCATTCTGTCCGTCAGCCAGATCGCCAACAATCTCGACCTGAGAAACGATAAAGTAGGCTGGCAGAAGATCGCTGTATTGAGCCAACAGTTCTTTAAGCTCAGCTGGCGCTTGCAGAATGACTTTGGCTTCCAGGGACTGGCCGATACGCTTTTCGGCACGAGCTTTTTCTAACACCTTTGAGACCTCGGAACGAACCTTCTGCAGTTTTTCATAACGTGCTTCAAGCTCATCGTTGCAGTAGCCGCTGATAGCATCCGGGAAGGCGGCCAGATGGACACTGGCTTCTTTATCGCCTGGCAGCAATTGCCAGATTTCATCGGCGGTGAAGCTGAGAACCGGTGCGATCAGGCGGGTCAGGGCATCGAGAATGCGGTACATGGTTGAGCGTGCGCTACGATATTCGATACTCGTTTTGGGACTGGTGTAGAGCCGGTCCTTAAGAATGTCGAGATAGAAGGCGCTTAAGTCCACGGTGCAGAAGTTGTGGACGGCATGGTAGAAAACGTGGAATTCGTATTTGTTGTATGCGCCCTCAACGCGCTTAATGAGGCGCTCAAGTTTGGCCAGAGCCCAGCGGTCAAGTTCGAGCAGCTCTGCGTCGGCAACGATGTCGGTTTTGGGGTCAAAACCATTGAGGTTGCCGATCAGATAGCGGGCGGTGTTGCGAATCCGGCGGTAGGCGTCGGACAAACGTTGCAGGGTTTCCTGCCCAAGTTTGATGTCATCGCGATAATCGGTTGCCGCAACCCACATGCGCAGAATTTCAGCACCGAATTTCTGGATGATTTCCTCCGGAGCGATAACGTTCCCCATCGATTTGGACATGGGGCGTCCGTCTTTATCGAGGACGAAGCCGTGGGTCAGAACCGACTTGTAAGGGGCGCGGTCACGGGTGCCGACCGATTCGAGCAAGCTGGAGTGGAACCAGCCGCGGTGCTGGTCAGATCCTTCCAGGTACATGTCAACCGGGCTGCCGAGGTAATCACGTCGTTCGCAGACGGCAGCGTGGGACACGCCGGAGTCGAACCAGACATCGAGAATATCTGATTCTTTGGTGAATTTATCGTGACCACAGGCGGGGCAGGTCGTTCCCGGGGGTAACAGTTCTGAGGCATCTTTTTCAAACCAGACATCACTGCCGGTTTCTTCAAACTGATCGGCGATGTAATGCATGATTTTGCCATCATTGAGGGCTTCACCACATTTTTCACAGTAAGCGATGGTGATCGGGACGCCCCAGCTGCGCTGGCGACTGATACACCAGTCCGGACGACCGGCGACCATGTTGTAGATGCGGTCATGCCCCCAGGAGGGGATCCATTCAACCTTGTCAATCTCTGCCAGGGCTTTCTCGCGCAGGTTGTTCTCATCCATGCTGATGAACCACTGCTCGGTAGCGCGGAAGATGACCGGCTTCTTGCAGCGCCAGCAGTGTGGATAGCTGTGGTTGACCGTGCTTTCATAAAGCAGGGCGCCGACTTCGGTCAGTTTTTCACTGACGGCCTGGTTAGCGTCGGCAAGCTTCATGCCGCCGAACAGTTCCATGTCTTCGCGGTAGCGACCGTAGTCATCAACCGGGTTGTAGATTTCCAGACCGTATTTAAGGCCGATCAGATAGTCGTCATGACCATGACCGGGCGCGGTATGGACACAACCGGTACCCGCTTCGAGGGTAACGTGATCGCCGAGCATGAGCAGGGAGTTGCGGTCGTAGAACGGATGTTTGCAGTTTTTATTGTCGAACAGCGGTGCTGCAAAAGTCGCAGCGACTTTATAATCGTCAATAGCGAGGGTTTTCAGGACCTGCTGGTAAAGTCCTTCGGCCATGACCAGATACTCACCGCCGGTTTCAACCGCAACGTAGCTCAGTTCCGGGTTCAGACAAACGCCCAGGTTGGCCGGAATGGTCCACGGGGTGGTGGTCCAGATGACAAAGAACAGTGGCTTGTCAGCCAATTGAGTCAGTTCTGCAGGCAGTTCGTCAACATAGGGAAACTTGACGAAGATCGATGGCGAGGTGTGATCGTCGTACTCAACTTCAGCTTCTGCCAGAGCGGTCACACAGGAAGAACACCAGTGGATCGGTTTTTTCCCTTTGAACAGTGAGCCTTTTTCAGCGAGGCGGGCCAGTTCTCGTGCGGTGGCCGCTTCGTAATGGGTGCTCATGGTCAGATAGGGATCTTTCCAGTTGCCGAAAATACCCAGGCGCTGGAATTCCTCAGCCTGGGTCTGAATCCAGACTTTGGCATATTCGCGACATTCACGGCGGAAATCGGCCTTGCTCATCTCCCGTTTCTTCTTGCCCAGCTTTTTGTCAACCATCAGCTCAATCGGCAGGCCGTGACAGTCCCAGCCCGGCACATACGGGGCAAAATAACCCTGCATGCGCTTACTTTTGATGATGATGTCCTTCAGGATCTTGTTCAGGGCGTGCCCCATGTGGATATGACCGTTGGCATAGGGGGGGCCGTCGTGCAGGATAAAGCTGTCTTTACCTTTGTTGGCTGCTTCGACTTGATTATTCAGGCCGTTCAGCTGCCATTGGTTGAGCATTTCCGGTTCCCGGTTGGGCAGGTTGGCGCGCATCGGGAAGTCGGTTTCGGGAAGATTTAAAGTGTTTTTATAGTCCATGCCATTACTCTTTCGCAGGGATAAAATAAATGATTCGTGGTGAAAACTAATCCGGCAGGCTAACAAATGCAGCCTTTAAGTTCAAGAGGAAAGGCCCCGTTTATACGGCTAAAGATCTATTTTTGTGAGGGTTAAGGGAACCTAAGGGGCATTAAATACAGAGGGATGCTGCGGTGATAGGATGGCGGCACCTGTAACCGTAAGTTTTCCGCTTGGAAAAGGCCCCTTTTCGGCTGAGAACTAGTTAATTTGGCCCATCAGATTCGCCCACAACATGCCCAGTTCTTCGTGCAGCCAGTATTCACTGTTAGCCAGACTTTGGGCTGACGGAAAGGTCAGCCAGCGTTGCTGTGGTTTAGTGAAGTGTCCGGTCGGAGCCGGGATTGGCTGCAGACCAGCGTGGTTAAACAAGCCAAGCGCTCTGGGCATATGGACGGCGGTTGTCACCAGGACCAGTTTTTGTTCTGGGAATTTCTCAGCAATCAGCTGAGCTTCTTCAAAGGTGTCCTGAGGTCCTGTTAAGGTCACAATATCAGTTTCAGGAACCCCAAGATCCATCGCCAGCTGTTTCAGCTTTTCCGGGTAAGAGGCACTGTCTGCCGGGATTCCTGCGTAGCCGGTAAAAATTAGTTTACTTCCCGGATTAAGACGGTAGATGCGAATTCCTTCCGCCAGCCTGACAATGCCAATGTCATCAATCTGACTGGTGAGGGGAAGGTTATCGTCAGACTGATGCCAGCTGCCCAGGACCACGATACCATCGACGGGTTGTTCCGATTGTTGATAGGTCGGAATGGTCATTTCGTATTCGGCCATGAACGGGCGATTTAGGGGGGGGTAGCTGGTGAAAGTCAACAATGCTGTTGCCAGGGCGACAATTAGGATACCCAACCAACGCGTCTTGCGGCGCAGCAACAAGAGCAGTGCCCACACCAGTAGCAGTAATGACAAGGGGATTGGCATGACCAGCGTGCCAAGGAATTTTTTAAGCAGGAACAGGTAGTGATCGATCATCGTTCACCTAAAGTGTTCAGGAAAGAGGGAATATGCTGAACCCTAGCGCAGACGTGAAAATAGATCAAGTAAGTTGTTGATTAGATAAAGATTTTATTCTTTAGATCAGATTCTTTTGAGCGTAATGGCAAAGGCTTTGGCATGGACAATCCGAGCACTTAGGTAGTTTTTTACACACATCCTTGCAGTGAATTACGATCAGCGCATGGTACTCATTGTAGAGCTGAACGTCGCCGGGCAGATTGGCCATGAACAGATTACGTGCCTGTTCATAGGTTTCATTACCGCCGAGAATGCCCAGGCGCTGAAAAACGCGATTGGTATAAGCATCGATAACAAAGGAGAGGTGGTCTCCGGCATAAAGCAGAATCGAATCGGCGGTTTCCGGACCGATACCTTTGAGGGAGAGTAATTCCTGGCGTAATGGAGCGATCTTTTGCTGCAACATGGTAGACAACTGCCCCTGGTGGCGATGTTCGAGATGCTGGCAGAAGCGCTTTAACCGCTCAGCTTTCTGGCGAAAGAAACCCGCTGGCCTGATCAGTTGCTCAAGGTCGCTCTGTTCAAGAGACAGGATGGCCTGGCACGAAAGGACTCTGGCTTGTTTCAGATTGGCAATGGCTTGTTCGACATTCCTCCAGTTGGTGTTCTGGGTCAGAAACGCTCCGAGAACGACTTCAAACGGCGAATCGGCCGGCCACCAGTTCTGGGGACCGTAGTGATGGTGCAGAGTGGTATAAATATCTGTCAATGTCAGATTGTGATGTGCTGTCATATCTCCAGGTTGCTTTGGCGGCATTTCGGGAATTCAGATTTTAATCAGACTTCATGTACATACTGCCAGTTTCCAGAAAAAATTTCAGCTCTACAATGACCAGTTCTTTTATGATGAATTCCGTTGCGGGGGATGGTGTGGATAAAAATACAACAGCAGCTGGGCAAAGTTTTACAAAGCAGATTTTATTACTGGTTCTTTTGATCATTTGGGGTGCTGGAACGGCCTTCTGCCAACAGGAAGTTCCTGCACTTAGAGAACGGGTGACAGACACGGCCTCTCTTTTAAGTAAGACAACCACAAACCAACTTGAGGAAAAACTGAAAAACTATGAGGCGCATACCGGTAATCAGATCGCGGTATTGATCATTGATGGTCTTGAAGGGGAGACCATCGAATCTTATGCCCTTGAGGTTTTTAATTCCTGGTGTTTGGGAAGAGCAGGTGAGGACAATGGTGTTTTACTGGTGGTTGCGGTGCGCGACCGGAGGGTGCGCATCGAAGTAGGCTATGGTTTAGAAGGAACCTTGACCGATTTACTCGCCGGGAGAATTATTGATCAGATCATAGTCCCGCAATTTAAAGAAGGGCATTTCGATCAAGGGATCGCTCAGGGGGTTGACAGCATTATGGCAATTCTGGGCGGGGATCAGCAGGCGCAGAAGCATTTGAAGGTTTCTTCCCGGCGAGCTGATCGAAACACTTCTCCAGATTTTGTTGACTATGTCTTTTGCACTTCAATGGTCATACTGGTTATTGCGTTTACCAGTATTGGCGTTGTTTTTTTGCGTGGCGCAGGGTGTTTGTTTGTTGTCAGTGCGTTTATTCTGGTAATTGTCGGTAACCTGTTGTCTGGGGAATGGGTGGGTGCCATTATGGTTGTCGTCTATATGGTAATTATTGCTGGGGCGCAAAGGTATGTTCAACGCTACCCATGGTACCGGGAACACCTGGCCGTTTATCAGAAGCGCAAACGAGAGAAAGCCAGACTTGGAGGGCGAGGTTCTTCCTCTCGTTCTTCTGGTGGAGGTAGGTCTGGGGGTGGTTTTTCCGGTGGTGGAGGTAGCTCGGGTGGCGGTGGTGCCTCTGGAAGTTGGTGATTAGCTGCATTATGCAGCTGGTTTTCTAACAGTTATGACGCAGCGGTATTTGTCTAGGCTGCGACTTCTGGTAAAAAGGAGATATCAACAACGTAAGTTTTCGGATTGTTGCGATCAATAAACACCGTCAGGCTCTCTTTGTTGATGTAGGCTGTCGGATCAAACCAGATGTTGTTGCTATTAAAAACATGAATTTTACCTGTTGCCGGATTCTGCCACTGACATACCACGCGGTATGGATGACGGCTGTTGACTGAATATCTCTCGTTCAGTTCCACATGGCAAAATTTTGCATCAACCGGTTTCCCCGTGGCTTTCAGGCGTTCATTACGGCGTTTTTCCCGAGCTTGCAGAAAAGGTAACCCCGCTCCGATAAAGAAGAAAACACTCCCTATAGATCCCATAATAATGGCGCCCAGCCAGAGGGATAAAAAGCTATTAATCCGGGCATCATCAATATTGTCTGGCCGATAAAGAACGTCAACGCTCTCCCCAACATCATAGGTGGGTGGGGTACTGCCGGGAGAAGACATCACCTGCACGTGTTGACCGTCTGTGGTGACAAACTCAACAACCGGATAATAGGTGTCTGAATCGCCAGAGCGACGACGGACATTTTCCACAACTCGCCCTTCCGTCAGTTGCGCTTTGGCAGTGAAATAGAGGGTGTTTGTGGCAATGAAACAGGCGCCGATCAGCATGCTGGCACCAACCAGGGCGAATAATGCGTAGACCACCATGACTGCTTTCATTTTCCTTCAGAGTGTTATTGAGGCGTAGGAGTCATTGCTTTTGCTGCTCTGGGTTGGTTGTGGGCGGTATGTTTTACTGGCGGTGGAGCGATCGGCGATTTTCAACACCGGATATGAATCATCTGACACTGGAGCCCCCTCCGTCGATGGTTTAATGAGAACTTGAAGTTGCTATACTAAAGACTCCCATGAAAAAATCAAGAGATAGAAATTCCTTTCCGGTGACCATTCCTCTATAATCGCCCCCCTATGCTTGAATTATTTTCTTCCGACTGTATCGACCAGATCCGCTATGCTATTAAACAGGCTGACGGTAATGAGGTCTTTGTGCTTGGCCAGACCGATGCTAACCGCCGTATTGTCCAGGTGGAGATCCTGGCCCGGGGGAGCGAGAATGCCGTTCCTGCCATCCTGCAGACCTGTGGATATGGGGATATCGTTATCCACAACCACCCTTCGGGAGTCCTGAAACCGTCCTCAGCAGATATCGAAGTTGCTTCACATTTCGGTACTTTAGGTGTTGGCTTCTACATTGTGAACAACTCTGTGGATAAGGTGTACAGGGTTGTGGAAGCTTTTGCCGAGAAGCTTGCCGAGCACATTGATCCGGAACAGGTTGCTGGCCTTCTTGGACCCCAGGGGCAGATTGCTGACAAATTGCCCGACTATGAGGAACGCCCCGAGCAACTGCGTATGGCCTTTGCCGTTGCCAATGCGTTTAACAACAATCAGTTGGCGGTTGTTGAAGCCGGGACCGGTACCGGGAAGAGTCTGGCCTACCTGGTTCCTGCCCTGCTGTGGGCCAAGGCCAACCAGGAACGGGTGGTGGTGTCGACCCGCACCATCAATCTGCAGGAACAATTGATCCGTAAAGATCTGCCCTTTCTGGAGCGTGCCACCAACCTTGAATTTTATGCCGTATTGGTTAAAGGGCGCAGCAATTACTATTGCCTGCGGCGAGGTGAAACCGCCGGCCGTGAGCTGGGTCTGTTCGATCAGGATCTGGTTGCCGAGTTGCAGCAGATTATTGCCTGGGCCGAAACGACTGCGGATGGCTCACGTGAAGATCTGTCCTTTATTCCCAATTATCAGGTCTGGGAAGAGGTCTGTTGTGAGGCCGATCAGTGTGCCCGGGTGCGTTGCCCCCATTACAGCAAGTGCTTTTTCCACAAGGCAAGGCGCCAGGCGGCTCGAGCTGATATTCTGGTGGTCAATCACGCGCTGTTACTGTCCGATTTATCGCTGCGGCAGCAAACCGACAATTATTCAGCGACCGCTGTTTTACCACCCTTTGAACGGATTATCCTGGACGAGGCCCACCATCTGGAAGATGTGGCAACCAGCTACTTTTCTTCACAAATAACGCGCTTCACTTTTGCGCGTATGCTGCATCGTTTGCGTCATCCGCGTAAGCCGAACCAGGGTTTGCTGCCCCGTTTCCTGGACCAGTTGTCGCGCGAATTGCCGCAGACCGAAGATGAACTGTATCGTGCTATTCATGGCGATATCGAAAGTTTGCTGGTTAAGCGTCAACAACTGCTGGAAAGTGCCCTTGATCAGTTGCAGTTGATCGCTGAAGAGCTTCCTGCCGCTCTCGGTAAAAAGGTCAGTGAAAAATACGAGCTGAAGCACAGGATTCTGCCAAACTTCCTGGAAACGCCGCTTTGGCGACAGATCTATGAGCGGGTTGAGACCTTGCGCACGGGTTGCTGTGAGCTGGCTAATGGAGTCAGCGGTATATTACGCCGTTGCGAGGCGTTACCTGATCAGGTGGCTGAACGGATGAACGCGGTGATGGTCGATCTGCGCGGCATCGGCACTCGTCTGGATGGATTGGCGGCGGAATTAGGTTCATTTCAGTCCGCCGCGGAAACCAGTTGCATCTGGATCGAAGTCCGTGAAGGGCGGGTTGGCCGCGCCAAAGGGTTGATTACGTCCTTGTGTCAGGCTCCTCTCGAGGTTGCTGAAAGCCTCAACAAGGCCCTTTACCAGCGATTCCGAACGCTGGTGATGACCAGTGCAACCCTGACGGTTGCCGGAGCGTTCGGATATTTCCATTCCAGGGTCGGACTCGACCGGGTTGAGCAGCAGCGTTTGCAGGAACTGGCTCTGGCGTCTCCTTTTGATTATCAGAAACAGGCCCTGGTGGCGATTCCAGCAGATCTTCCAGAGCCTGGTCGCCCCGGTTTTGCCGAAGCAGTACGCGATGCCGTTGAAAAAGCGGTGCGTTGCAGTCATGGGCGTAGTTTTGTGTTGTTTACCGCTTACAGCCTGTTACGTCAGGTTCATGATGAACTGGCCCCGGTTCTTGGTGCCCAGGGGATGCGCTGCCTGCGTCAGGGGCAAGAAAACCGTCATCGTTTACTGAAGCGTTTTGCCGAAGATGAAGCCAGTATCCTGTTCGGAACCGACTCCTTCTGGGAGGGGGTTGATGTGCCCGGTCGTTCGTTGGAGCAGGTGATTATTTCACGGCTGCCGTTTAAAGTGCCGACCGAACCGGTGCTGGAAGCGCGAGCTCAGGCGATTGAGCAGCGTGGCGGCGATCCGTTTATGGAGTATACTGTTCCGCAGGCGGTGATTCGCTTTAAACAGGGGTTCGGGCGGCTGATACGTCATCGCAATGATCGCGGTGTGGTGCTGATTCTTGATACCCGGGTCATCCGTAAAGGCTACGGGCGCATGTTCCTGCGCTCATTGCCGGAGGCCGCCATGGTGCAGGGAGACAGCTCCACGGTTTTCAAACAGATTCAGCAGTTTTTTCACCAGGAGTCATCCTGATCCGGAGGAGTGTCATGGCAACGGTCATACAGTTTATTCTTCTGTTTCTGATTGTGATTCTATCTGGGTGTGAGCAAGGGGAGCAACTGACCCCGTTACGTCCTGATGATACGATTCTCGCTTTTGGAGACAGCTTGACCGAAGGTGTCGGGACGCGTCCGGAGTTGAGTTATCCGGCTCAGCTGGCACGCCTGATCGGACGCCCGGTGGTCAATGGTGGCAAAGCGGGTGAAGTGAGCGAGGCAGGGGCAAGGCGCCTGCCGGGTCTGCTGGATGAGGTAAAACCACAGTTGGTGGTGCTGTGCCATGGTGGCAACGATATCCTGCAAAAACGCAGTCCTGAACAGCTCAAAGATAATTTGCGCCGCATGTATGAAGCGGCCAATCAGCGTGGTATTCAGGTGGTTATGATTGCCGTTCCGCAGCTGGGTATCCTCGCTCAGGACCTGGAGTTGTACGCTGACCTGGCCGCTGAACTCAAAATTCCCCTGTTACAGGAAACCCTGGCTGACCTGGTTTTTTCTCGCGACTTTAAAAGTGACATGGTGCACTTGAATGCCCAGGGATATCGTAAGCTGGCCGAAGCTGTTGCGGATTTACTGCTGCAATATCGAGCTATTTGAATGACCTGAAGTTGTAACCCGCTGGTTAGCTCTTGCGTCAGAGAAAAGTCATAAACGTTCTTTATACTGATAGATATTTCAGCGCTGCAGTAAAGTAATAAGCTGCAGCGCTTTTTTGTATTTCGCTGGTTTGATTGGCGAGGGGGACTATTATAAACGATAGTTTTAAGGGGGGGATGGAATGAGAACGATTAAGGACTGGCCGGCAGAAGAACGGCCGCGCGAGAAGTTACTGCAATTGGGAGCAGACAAGTTGAGCGATGCGGAACTTCTGGCTCTGATTATTCGTACCGGGGCCGCCGCCGGTAAAGTCAGTGCGCTCGATCTGGCGCGTGCGCTACTGACCCGTTTTGGTTCTTTGCGCCAGCTGGCCGCAGCAAGTATTGCTGAACTGTGCCAGCAAGCGGGGATCGGGCCGGCGAAAGCTGCGGAAATACAGGCTCTGTTTCAGATTGCCCGGCGTTTCTCAGATCAGCGCTTGCAGCCGGGCCAACCCTACCGTTCTTCGCAGGATGCCTTCCTCCATTTTCATGAACGTCTGTGTGATTATCGCAAAGAGGTGTTTATCGCCTTGTTGCTCGATACCAAGAACCGGCTGATCCGCGAGGTGCAGATTTCGGAAGGGAGCTTAACAGCCAGTATCGTTCATCCCCGGGAAGTGTTTGCGCCGGTGCTCAAAGAGTCCGCTGCTGCAGTGCTATTTGTCCATAACCACCCCTCGGGAGATCCGACCCCAAGCCGTGAAGACATTGACATTACCAGCCGCTTGAAACAGGTTGGGGACGTTATGGGAATCAAAGTTTTGGACCATGTCATCATTGGCAAAGGGGAGTATGTCAGTCTTGCGGATCGGGGGCTATTGTAGTTTCTGGTTCGGAAACGGCCCTTTTTCACAATCTCTGCGTCAACCGACTCTTTTATTTGTGCGGCGTAAAGTACTACGCCTCCGCTCAAAAGCTTGGTTTCCTTGACCTTGTGGAAAATGGCTCGTTTCTAAATCAGAAGCTACTTATGTATGAAATCGCGAAACAGGGTTGAGCGTTTACTCAATCCCGTAATCTTTCAGCTTGTACATCAGGGAGCGCAGGCTGATTTCCAGTAATGCTGCCGCCTGAGTCCGGTTGCCTTCGGTTTTGACCAGGGCCTTGCGGATATAATCCTCTTCAAGCCGTCGGGATGCGACTTTAAGGGAATAATCATCCGGGTTCATCTGCGTGGGGTTAGTCGCGCGAAGCCTTAATGGTGGGAGCTCCAGGGTCTCACCATGACTGAAAATCAGGGCTTTCTCTAAATAGTTTTCCAATTCCCGTACATTGCCGGGCCAGCTGTAACGGGTCAGAGTGTAGCGCGATTCGTCTGTGATGTGCGGTATGGATCGGTTTTCCCTTTGACAGATTTTCTTCAGAAAGTAATCGGTCAGCAACAGAATATCATCAGGGCGTTCGCGCAGGGGTGGCAGGTTGATGTCGACGACGGCTAACCGGTAGTAAAGGTCCTGGCGGAAGGTTTTGTTTTCCACCATCTGCAGCAGATTTGATCCGCAGGCGGCAATAACCCTGGTGTCGATCTGTTCTGAACGGGTTGCTCCGACTTTGCGGATTTCGCCTTCCTGTAATACACGTAATAGTTTTGGCTGCAGTTCCAGGGGCAGATCGGCGATTTCGTCAAGAAACAGGGTTCCGCCGTTGGCGATGGAGAACAGCCCCTGCTTGTCGCGGTCAGCTCCGGTGAATGAGCCCTTCACATGCCCAAACAGCTCACTTTCCAGCAGACCGGCGGTAATGGCACTGCAGTTAATCGCCAGAAATGGTCCGCCGCGACCACTTTCACTGTGCAGGGCTTTGGCAATCAGTTCTTTGCCGGTCCCCGTCTCGCCATTTATCAGCACTGCTGAATCTGCTTTTGCAGCGGCGTGAACCAGGGCCAGAACCTGCTGCATTGAGCGACTGCTGTGGACGATATCTTCGATAGAAAAATTCCGGTCCTGTTTTGAAAGAGCCTGCTTTAATTGTTTATTTTCACTTTTTAGCAGCTGGCGTTCTTCTGCTTTTCGCAGTGTCAGTACCACTTCATCCGGCTTGAACGGTTTGGAAATATAATCGTAGGCTCCACGTTTGATGCATTCCAGAGCGGTATCAATGCTGCCATAGGCACTCATCATGATGATGGTGCAATCGTGCGCCCGTACTTCGGGTTGGTCAAGGAAAGTCAGCCCATCCATATCTGGCATGCGGATGTCGGATAGAATCGCGTCAAATCTTTCTTTGTAGAGGAGTTGTATCGCTTGCGCGCCATTATTTGCTTCGGTGACTCGAAACTGATGCTGTTCCAGCACCAGACGCAGCATATGGCGCATTGATGCTTCATCATCGACAACAAGCAGATTACGGAATTGCCCAGACATGTGATCCCCCCGGAACTGTTACTAAAAAAAAGGAACCGATCCTGAATGTGATGATAACCCATTATCTCTTTTGAGTCGCGTTATTGTCGTCCTCAAAGATGGTGATTTCAAACAATAGAAAGTTACAGTTGATTTGACAATCATTATTTCTGAGTTATTTTTAATAACTCAGGGGTGTATTCATCAAGGTGCCATCAGGACGTTGCGTGACAAGGTGCATGTTCTTCGCATGGTCACGGTCACAAGGAGGGGGGATGGTCGAAGCGTGTTCTGCTATCAATTGCCAGAGTTCCGGGTTGTGTCCAATCGGGAAAAGCGCCTGTCCAGGTGTTTGTATCTATTCGGAAATATTTGATAATATTGATTTAGGTATCATCGTCCTAGATCTTATCAATGAACGGGTGATTTTTGCCAATCCCTGTGCCATGGACTTGCTTGAGCTTTCTGAACGTTCCACCGACTATGCGTATCTGAAATCCCTGTTGCTGTCGGGCGCGACCATGGGTACCACGCATTGGGCAGGGCGGAATTTTGATCTGCAGCTCGATGATAAATTGCTGGGTTATTCTATTTACCCCATTCCCGGGGAACGTTTCGTTTGGGCTTTTATTCGAAATATCACTGAGAAGATGAGACTTGAGTCGATCGCTAATGCGGTCAATACCATGGATAATCTAGGGTATGTCTTTTCTGGCATTCGTCATGAAATCGGTAATCCAATCAATTCTGCCAAGATGGCTTTAAGCGTATTAAAAGAAAATATTTACGATTATTCAACCGAGACGATTCTGGAATTTGTCGAACGTTCCATGGATGAACTCTTACGTGTCGAATTTCTGCTGAAAAGTCTCCGCAATATCAATATGTATGAAAAGCCGGTTGTGGAAGCGATCAACTTGGGGAAGTTCCTGGACCGTTTTGTCTCATTAATCTGGGAAGACTTTTCCAAAAGTGGCATCCGCATTAATACCACATTTCACCCCAAGGCACAGTGTGCTCAGGTTGACCCGCGAGCATTGCAGCAGGTGTTGTTGAATATCTTTACCAATGCAGCGGACGCAATGGCGACGAGCAAGCGGAAAGTAATCGATATCAGCACCCATAGCCAGCATGGTTTTTTGTGGTTGCGGATCCGTGATAGCGGCTGTGGTATCCCCGCAGATAAGCTGGAAGATATTTTTAAGCCGTTTTACACGACCAAAACGCAAGGAACCGGTCTCGGGTTGGTGATCAGCCGCAAGATGCTGGCCCAGATGAATTGTACGATTGATATCAGTAGCAGTGGGGATGGTGGTACGACTGTGGCGATATCGATCCCTGAAGGGGGCAGGTGTGATCAGGAAGAAGCTTAGAAAACTGTTGATTATTGATGATGACCGGTTGCTGTGCGATACGGTTCAGCGTGCCTTGCAAACGGATCAGCTGCAGGTCAGGGTGGCCCATAACGGTGCTGACGGTTTGGCGTGCTGTCAGGCGGAACCGCTGGATATTGTGTTGCTGGATCAGAAATTGCCAGATGGCGAAGGGCGCGATTTTTGTGCTGCTATTATGGAAACTAATGAGCAGTGCAAGGTGATTTTTATTACTGCATTTCCCAGTTTTGAAAACGCTGTGCGCGGAATCAAAGTCGGAGCTCATGATTACCTGTCCAAGCCGTTCGCGTTGGAAGAATTGCGCCTGGCAATCGCGCGTGTTTTACGGACCCTTGCTCTTGAGGAAGTGGCGCAATTACAGCACTATGAACGGCACCGGGACCAGGGAGGTACGGTATTGGTCAACGCCGGTGGTCTGGCTGAGTCGGAAGATATCGCATTACGGGCAGCCCCTTCAGCGGCGCCGATGATTATTACCGGCGAAACAGGGACCGGCAAAAATGTCATGGCGAAATTTGTTCACTATAAAAGCCCGTACCGGAACGGTGCTTTTCTCAGCATCAATTGTGCGGCACTGCCTGAAAACCTGATTGAAGCAGAATTGTTTGGTGTTGAGAAAGGAGCTTTTACCGGTGCAGAAGTGACCCGCAAGGGAATTTTTGAGATGGCCGAAGGTGGGAGCCTGTTTCTTGATGAGATTGGAGAGATGCCTCTTCATCTACAGGCAAAGCTGCTCAGTGTTCTGGAAGAAGGCTGTTTGCGACGGGTTGGGGGGAATCGCATGATTCCCGTTAATGTACGTATCATCGCGGCGACTAATGTGAACCTTGAGCTTGCTGTACGGCAGCGCAAGATTCGTGAGGATCTGTATTTTCGCCTTAATGTATTGCGTCTGCACCTACCTGCGCTGCGCCAGAGAACCCAGGATATCCCGGAATTATGCCGCTACTTTTTAGCATCAATCCCTAATGGCAAAGGTTACCTCCTGCCTGATGCTGAACTGGACATGCTGACGCGTTACAACTGGCCGGGTAATGTCCGGGAGCTTAAGAACGTCATCGAGAGAGCTGTCATTTTTCATCAGGATGGGATGATATTCCCATCCAGGCTGCTTAGTGGCATGGAGGGTCGGCCTGCGCAGGGCTGTGTTCCGGCCAGCGATGACGTCATTCCCCTTGTTGACCTGATCAAAAACCATACTCTGAGCACTCTGGACAAAATGTCCGGTAATGTGACGCAAACAGCAAATGCCCTGGGCCTTTCTCTGTCGACCTTGAAGCGAAAACTCAAAAGTTATCGCCATGAGCAAAGCTCTTCCGGTCGTTGATTTTGACCGGGTCAATCTGACCTACCAGATCAGATTGACCCGCTTTTGTCCTTTTGAAATTTCTTGCCTGATTTTTTCCATTCATTATCTCGGTATGTTATGGAAAAAACGTTAAGAACATGGCTCATGGTACATGAGTTGCTCTATTTGGCAGGCGTGGTGACAAGGAGGGGATAGTGATGAAGCACGTTCTCATCGTCGATGACGAAAAGAAATTTTTACTGAGCCTGACTCAAGGTCTGGCCAACAGGCTTCCCAACCATACAATTCTGACCGCCCATGACGGGCTGGCTGCTCTGGCCATTCTTGATAATACCCCTGTGGATTTGCTGATTACTGATCTTAAAATGCCGGAAATGGATGGTTTTGAGCTGTTGGTGGCTGTGAAGGAGCGTTTTCCGCATTTGCCGGTTATCGTCATGACCGCCTTCGGGACGCGCGAAATTGAAGAACAGCTCGATCAGCTTGGCTCGATTCAGTACCTGGAAAAACCCACCGATCTTGAAATTATGACAGCCAAGATCAAAGAGGCTCTTAATGGTCGGGCCAAAGGTTTTGTTGAGGGGATTACCCTGCCAACCTTTGCGCAACTGATCGCGCTAGAGAAGAAAACCTGTTCTTTGAAGGTTACTGCTCATGAGCAAAATGGGACCCTGTTTTTTATCGAGGGTGCGCTGGTCGATGCACGCAGTGGGGCCTTGATGGGAGATGCTGCCGCGTTTGACATTTTTTCCTGGGAAGAGGTCGGCATTGAAATGTCTCCGGGAAAAACCAAATTAAGGCGTGTGATTCAATGCCCTTTGAATCAGATTTTATTGGAATCGATGCGGCAGCAGGACGAGAAAAAGCGTTACGCCAAGAAAGACAACATGTCAGAGCAACAGCAGCAGGGTAAGGTTACGCGTACGGGGCGGGACGTTTCCTTTGCAACAACCCGTCACGAAAATGTTGAGCACCATCAAACCAATCAAACGGAGGAGAAAATTATGGGTATTCAGGACAAACTGAAAGAGTTTGAAAGTATTGACGGGTTTGCCGGGGTTGGTGTGTTTACTCCGACAGGGGAATCCTTGGCGATTATGACCGGTGATATGAAGGGGAATATGAAAGAATTGGGTGTCTTGGCCAATAATATGTTGCTCAGTGCTCAAAAGGCTTCCGTTGAAATGGGGGTGGGACGCGGAAAGCTGGTTCATGTTGAGACCGATACGGCCCATATCCTGGCGCGCTGCTTGAATGAGGGGAATGATCCGGTTAAGACAGACCCGGGAAAGGCGCATATCCATATGGTTATTGCTTTAAATAACGATCACGGGATCGGTATGGCCAAGCTTAAAATTGAGAAACTGATCAAAAGTTTAGCCGAGGATTTCCGGATGTAATGAGTCAGGCTGGACAATTGAATAAAGACAAAAGCTCTCATGGATATTTCATGAGAGCTTTTGTTTTATCAGGTGCGGAGTGTTGCGATCAAGCGTGACGGCTTCAGTAACAGATTCAGGGCATTCACGATATCGGTTACCATAATATCGGCCGCCTGCAAGGCTTTTACCGCAACGCCTTCATGCTGGGCAAGGGCAATGCCCAATGCCGCTTCCTGTAGCATCAGGTGATCATTGTAACCATTCCCGATGGCGACAACCTGCTTGACTCCGAGGTGACGGATATAGTCGGCTTTAGCCTTGGCCTGATGCTGAGTGGGGATAATGCTCAGGCTGCAAGGCAGGTGGGAGATTTGAGTGGCGACGCTACCGAAGGTGTCAGCGGTTATGACATGGATGTCCAGTTCTGGTGCCAGTTTGGCTAACGCGTGCTCCACCCCCTCAAGTAATTGACCGTCACGGGCCAGGGTACCGTTGTAGTCAAGAACCAGATGTTGCAACTGCAGCTGTTTAAAACCGGGGATAGCGATCATCAGCATCGGTTGTTTTTTGTAACCTCTCTTGAGCCGGCCTGAAAACCACGAGACGATGTTCAGGCCGGTCTGCTAATTATGGTTGCCAGATCTTCAGCAGGGCTTCGGCCATTTCAGCCGGGGAATCGGCAACACTTATGCCGCAGTCGCGCAGGAAAGCCTTTTTACTGGCGGCATCCCCTTTACCACCGGAGATAATAGCGCCGGCATGCCCCATCCGTTTCCCTTTGGGGGCTGTGGCACCGGCAATAAAGGCCGCAACCGGTTTGGTCATGCAGTCACGGACAAATTCTGCCGCCTGCTCTTCGGCGTTGCCGCCAATTTCGCCGATCATGATAACGGCTTTGGTTTCCGGGTCTTCCTCAAACATGTGCAGGACATCGAGAAAGTTAGTGCCGTTGACCGGGTCACCGCCAATACCGACGCAGGAACTCTGACCGATGTCGCGGGTCGTCAACTGCCAGACGGCTTCGTAGGTCAAAGTGCCGGAACGGGAAACAACACCGACGGGGCCTTTTTTGTGAATGTAGCCGGGCATGATGCCTATTTTGCATTCTTCGGGGGTGATAACGCCAGGGCAGTTGGGTCCGATCAGGCGGGTGTTTTTGCCTTCCAGGTATTTCTTCACCTTGACCATGTCAAGAACCGGAACCCCTTCGGTAATACAGATAATCAATTCAATGCCGGCCTCTGCCGCCTCCATGATGGCATCAGCACTGCCGATGGGCGGTACATAAATGACCGATGCCGTTGCCCCCGTGGCCTGTACTGCATCCTTGACCGTGTTGAAAACAGGAAAGCCATCGATTTCCGTGCCCCCTTTGCCGGGGGTGACGCCACCCACCATCTGGGTGCCGTATTCACGGGCGGTCTGGGCATGGAACAGACCTGTCGCACCGGTGATCCCCTGGGTGATAACCTTGGTATCCTTATTGATCAGTATGCTCATGGTCTATTCTCCTTATCCGTTGACCGCTTTGACGATTTTTTCCGCAGCGTCAGCCATGCCATCAGCACTGACGATATTCAATCCCGATTCAGCCAGCATCTGTTTGCCCAGATCGACATTGGTTCCTTCCAGGCGCACGACCAGTGGTACAGCGACACCGATCTGTTTGGCCGCTTTGATAATACCGGTGGCAATGACATCACATTTCATGATGCCGCCAAAGATGTTGACCAGAATCCCTTTGACCTTGTCATCGGAAAGAATAATTTTAAAAGCTTCGGTGACTCGTTCAATGGTTGCACCTCCACCCACATCAAGGAAGTTGGCGGGATCACCGCCATAGTGTTTGATGATGTCCATGGTGGCCATGGCCAGGCCGGCACCGTTGACCATGCAGCCGATGTTGCCGTCGAGAGCGATGTAGGACAGATCATATTGTGATGCTTCGATTTCCATCGGATCTTCTTCGTCATAGTCGCGCAGGTCACGAATGCGCAGATGGCGGAACAGAGCGTTGTCATCAAAGTTCAGCTTGGCGTCAAGGCACAGCAGTTTCCCTTCGGCCGTCAGTATTAACGGGTTGATTTCAAGCAATGAACAATCCGACTCGACAAATGTTTTGTACAGGTTCATCAGCAGCGGTACGGATTGTTTGACCTGGGGCATGGCAAAGCCAAGATTAAAGGCGACCTTGCGACATTGAAACGGGGTCAGGCCAACGGTCGGATCAATGGCTTCAAAAAAGATTTTTTCCGGGGTGGTTGCGGCGACCTGTTCGATATCCATGCCACCTTCCGCCGAGGCCATCAGGGTGACTTTGTCGGTGGCGCGATCAACCAGGAATGAGACATAGAATTCATCGGCAATGTTACTGGCATTTTCAACCAGTACCCGCTTGACGATTTTTCCTTCCGGGCCGGTCTGGTGGGTGACCAGGGTCATGCCGAACATGGCGCGGGCATACTGTTTGACCTCGTCTGCTGTTTTTGCAATTTTGACTCCGCCTCCTTTGCCTCTGCCGCCGGCATGAATCTGGGCCTTGACTGCCCAGGGACCTTCCCCAAGGCGCCGCGCCCAGTCGCGGGCCGAGTTACTGTTGTAGACCACATGTCCATCTGGAACCGGAACACCAAAATTGCGCAGGATCGCTTTTGCCTGATACTCATGAATATTCATTGTGTCCTCTTATGGTTGGTGGAAAATAATAGAACCGTATTGCACCGCATCGAAAAGGAAAATATAAACGATATCATATGCTTTAGGTCTACCTGAGGGGGACGGTGAAGTCAAGGTGTAGACGGAATAAATTGGTATGTTTAAAACAGAGGTTTGGAATACTTGCCCGTCAAGCGTTAATAAAAAAACCGGGCGTAATGTGCTCCGCCCGGTTGATTTGAAAGTTTTGAAGCAGCAAGATTTATTTGGTTTTGTTCCAGTCGGCCAGGAACTTCTCAATCCCGGCATCGGTTAGCGGGTGTTTCGCCAGCTGAACCATGACGCCGTATGGAATCGTGCAAATGTCTGCACCGATGAGGCCTGCGTTCAGAACATGCATGGGCGACCGGACTGAAGCGACAATAATTTCCGAAGTATAGCCATAGTTATCGTAAATGGTGCGGATCTGCTCAACCCCATCCATGCCTTCTTGAGCGATATCATCAAGACGACCGACAAATGGCGATACGTAGGTGGCCCCGGCTTTGGCCGCCAGCAACGCTTGCAATGGCGAAAAGATCAGGGTGACATTGGTTTTAATTCCGTCCTGGCTGAACTGTTTCGTGGCTTTCAGTCCTTCGGTCGTCATCGGTACTTTGACGACGATGTTATCATGAATTTTTGCCAGTTCGCGCCCTTCCTTCAGCATTCCTTCAGCATCAAGGGCGATGACTTCAGCTGAAATCGGACCGTCGACAATACTGGTAATCTCGGTAATAACGTCCTTGAAGTCACGGCCACTTTTAGCAATCAAACTGGGATTGGTGGTGACGCCGTCGACCAGCCCCAGGTCGTGGGCGGCACGGATTTCTTTAACTTCAGCGGTATCGATAAAAAACTTCATGGTTGAGCTCCTTTACGCGTTTATTTTCGCTGGGCTTTTTTGAACTCCTGCAGGCATTTACGGGAACAGAAGTAATAGTCCCGGCCGTTGACTGTTGCCCGGATGGCATCTCCCTGAGGCAGATAGGTTCCACATTGCGGGTCTTCGACCATGGTTTCCCCTTCACGACGATGATTTTTCGGGGGGGACTGGCGGCCCGAACGAATTCTGAATGAAGTAACGAATGAATAGACTACAAAGCCGACCAGGGCCAGCATCAATAATTTGATCATCAGTTCACCATGTCTGGTTAAGCTTTGAAATACCCTCTGCGGGGCCGAGTACTGCCAGAATTTGGGCCATATTTTGGTCGCTGACCGGGTGGCGTAAATCAGGAGCCAGGTCACACAAGGGCAGCAGAACAAAATGCCGTTGGTGTAAGCGCGGGTGTGGCAGAGTCAGAATAGCGCTGGACCAGACAAGGTCTGCATAGAGCAGCAGATCAATATCCAGGGTTCTGGGCCCCCAGCGCACCGAACGTTGCCGGCCACCATCATGTTCAAGTTGTTGACAGAATTTCAGCAGCGCTAATTCTGACAGGCTGGTTTCTATGGCTAGCACCGCATTAACATAATCCGGTTGCCCGGATGGACCACCGACTGCCGGGGTCCGGTAAAGTGGTGAGCCCGCCACGATCCTGATCTGTGCATGGCTGGCCAACTGCTGCCGGGCCTGACGGAAAAGCACTACGGGATTTCCGATGTTTCCGCCAAAACCGAGAAATGCTCGACTCATTTGTTGTCCTGTCATAATCTGAGGCATTAAAGCATAGAGATTCGCTAAAATCAATTTGTATGGAAGTCCTGATCCGGAACCGGGTCTGGCGACGAGACAGGAGCAGGAAAGAACTGACCATGACGCTTAACCTGACCATTGGTGTGACTGATCTTGACAAGAGTGAAGCCTTTTATCGTGATTTACTTGGCCTGCAGGTATTTTCTGCGCATAGGGATCAAGGTGGTGGCTATCTGCTGGTGGATTGCGGTAACTGTCAGCTGGTACTGCAACCGGTGACCACGTTGATGGCGACCCATCCCGTGCTGTTTCAGAATTTTTCCCGTCAGCAGCCGGGCAACGGTGTCCAGTTTGAATTGACCTGCTGCAATCTGGATAAGGTGATGAAACAGTTAGAGAGGCACCAGTGGCCGGTTCATTATGAGCTGGATGATCAGGAACATGGTCGCCGTGAACTGTGGGTACAGGACCCGGACGGCTATCTGCTGGTTCTCAATCAGGAATACTGATCTGGAAAAGGCATTTCAGGAAGAAGGTGCCCACAGGGGAGGATGAGGGGGGGGACGTGCTGTTTCCCCCCTCCCTCAGGGAGGGGGGGGATTGGTAAATCATTCGGTGTGCAATGGTTCGGTTGCCGATAATCAGGCGTAACCTTCCGGCTGGCCGAGCATGCCGCGGGTGACCAGCACAATTCCTTTACTGGTAATGCGAAAACCGTTTCTTTTATCGATTTCAGGGTCGTAGCCGATCACTGTACCAGCAGGAATCTCGCAACCACGATCAATGATGGCGCGGCGGATTTTACAGTTGCGGTTAACGACTGTTTCCGGCAGCAGAACTGTTTCGTCGATGTTGCAGTAGGAATGGACACGGACGTTGGAGAACAACAGTGTCTTATTCAGTTGGGAACCGGAGATGATACAGCCTCCCGAAACCGTCGAATCGACGGCCATGCCGCGGCGATGATCGTCGTTAAAGACAAATTTGGCTGGCGGCAGGTGCATCTGGTAGGTCCAGATCGGCCAGTCTGGATCGTACAGATTCAATTCCGGAGAGGGGGAAATTAACTCCATGTTAGCTTCCCAGAAGGCATCCAGGGTTCCGACATCGCGCCAATAGGCACGCCCGCCGGTTTCCGGATCGCGAAACGGAAAGGCGTAGACATCATGATCTTTGATTATTGAGGGGATGATATTTTTACCGAAGTCGTGCTCTGATTCAGGATCTTTACCATCGCGCCTGAGGTTTTCGAAAAGAAAATCGGTATTGAAGATGTAATTTCCCATCGATGCCAGAGTCATTCCCGGTTCCCCTGGAATGGGAGCCGGATTCTGCGGTTTTTCCTGAAAACCGATAATTTTGTTGTTCTCATCAACTTCCATAACACCGAAGGCACCTGCAGCTTCTTCGATAGGTACCTCAAGACAGGAAACAGTCATATCCGCACCCGATTCGACATGTTGCAGCAGCATGGAGCGGTAATCCATGGTATATACGTGGTCACCGGAAAGAACGAGCACATATTTCGGTTTCTCGGCACGAATAATATCGAGATTCTGATATACGGCATCGGCTGTCCCAAGATACCACTCATCGTTAAAACGTTGGGACGCGGGGAGAACTTCGACAAATTCACCCAGTTCTTTCTTAAAGTGGCTCCAGCCGCGCACCAGATGGCGGATCAGGGAGTGGGACTTGTACTGGGTCAGGACTCCGATTCTGCGAATTCCTGAATTAATGCAGTTGGACAGGGGGAAATCGATAATCCGGTATTTTCCGCCAAAATAAACGGCAGGTTTGGCGCGCCAGTCGGTCAGCTCGTAAAGGCGAGATCCACGGCCTCCGGCGAGAACCAGGGCGAACGTATCTTTAACCAGGTGATCAACATAGCGGTAAACAATGTGATTGGACATGAAACCTCCTCGGCAGTTGAATGGCATGGGGTGAGGCCCGATGGAAGAGAAAACAGCTCTATAAAAGATAGTCTCTTTTTCTGTTGCCAGCAACATCACCTTAATAAATATTTACAAATATCCATTCTTTCTTAGTGTTGGAAAATTTCCGCCTGTGGATCTTCAGTGTTTTTCCGGGCCAATTCATTGCAGGATCTTACACCGGAGCTATTTGCTTATAGCTGCATTCAGATGTGGTTGCTTTCCCCAGCGCTCATGCAGGATCAGGGAAAAGAGCAGGACCACGCCACCAATACTCAAACGCACCAGATCCGCATCGCGGTTCCAGATCAGCAGGTTGACAATCAGGCCGGCAGGGATCAGGGCGTTATTCATGATCGCCAGGGTTCCGGCATCGACCTTGGTTGCTCCTTTGTTCCAGAAAAAATACCCCAGTCCTGAAGCCACAACTCCCAGATAGGTGAGAATACCCCACTGCAGCGAAGTGGTTGGCAGTTTTGCCGGGTTGCCAAACAGGAACCAGGTGATGATGGTGACGACCAGCGCACCAAGATAGAAATAACCGAAGATGGAACGTTGTGACAGGGACGGCTGCTCTTTGGCCAGCAGTACTTTGTAGCCAACCTGTCCCAGGGCAAAGCAGATATTGGCACCTTGAACGACCAGGAAACCAGTGAAAATTTGATCGCCGATCCCATTGTAACGGATGATTCCGGCACCCAAAACCGCCAGCAGCGCCGTTGCCAGGTATCTGGCGCTGAATCTCCCCTGCAGCAGATCAAAAATCAGGGTGACATAAACGGGGGTCAGGATGGTGAAAATAAGAACTTCCGGCACGCTCAGCAGCAGAAACGACTGGTAGTAGAAAACATACATGAAGCCCAGCTGGATAGCTCCCAGAGCCATCATCTTCACGGCCAGTTTGACTGGTGCCGGGCGTAAAAACGGTAGAAATACAATTGCTGCCAGGGCGACCCGGGTTAAAACGGAAAAATAAGCATCAACCTGCCCGGCCAGATAAACACCGATCAGACTGAATGAAAAAGCCCACAAAAACGTAATTGCTGTTAAATACCACATCTAAAATTCCTTCTTATAAAACCCAATTTCAGCCGTAATCAATCGCTGAAGGCATCATGCCGTGAATGAACATTTCTCGTCAACCTAAAAATATTTATTGGTTGACTAGTGAAGGAATCTTTTCTGATCTGCACTGTCAGCCGATCTCTTTATCAGGAAATGTCGCTAAAAAAGACCAGCTTGAAGTAGAAATTGCCGATAAAAGGGCTGCCGCCAAACAGAATTCAGTCGGTTTCAGTGCGGTTACGGCCAAGATGTTTTGCCCGGTAGAGTGCCGTATCGGCACGTTGGATAATGGTGTCGATATTGTCCGATGTTGTGCTCAGGGTAGTTCCAAAACTTGCGGTCCGTTTGCCAACCTCTGAAAATGTATAGTTGGCAATTGCCAGGCGCAGATGTTCGGCAACTTCAAACAACCCTTCGGGGTTGGTTTTGGGGCAGATAATCATGAACTCTTCACCGCCCCAGCGACCGATGGTGTCGGTTTTGCGGGTATGCTCCTTGAGTATGCCCGCAATCTCTTTCAAAAACTGATCTCCGGTCTGATGGCCATAGGTGTCATTGATCTGTTTGAAATGATCAATGTCCATAATGATGACCCCTACCTGATTTTCGAAACGAATGGCGCGGGCAAATTCATGGTCAAGAATTTCATCGAGCTTATGACGATTGGCCAGCCCTGTCAGACGGTCGGTCAGGGCCAGGGTTTCCAGCAGCTCTGCTTCACGTTGATTCAACTTTTCACGAATTTCCAGCTCAATCAGTTGGCGCGTTTTGGCGTTGAGAGCTTTGATCATGGCATTGAAATTTCTCTTCAGGGTATCAATTTCCTCTAACCCAACATCGTGGAGTGGTGTGGTGGCCATATGATCGCCGAGGTCGCAGGTGGCGTCAGAGAGCTTTTTAATCGGGGTGGCGATCAGGGTGGCCAACCGGATGGACTTGCGGCGCAGGTACCAGAAAAACAGGGCATAGAAAAACAACATGGAGATAATCGCGAAAATTCCCAGTTGATAGGTTAACTCTTCCAGGGAATAAATTTTCTTAAAGATCAGTGATTTATCCACCAGGGTAAAGAGCCGCCATCCAGTCTGAGGAATAATCTCCTGGCTGGTCAGGTAGGCTGTGCCGTTGATGTCGATTTCGCCGGTAGGTTGTTGTTTAAGAAAGATTTCCCGCAGTTGCTGAAGGGCTGGGAACTGCGCTGGGGACAACAGGTTGTTTGCCGCACTCGGGTCCAGGATTTCGGAACTCTGGGTATCGGCATGTTCTTGCAACTCGGGCAGGTTCAGAAGTTTGCTGGTTTTGGGTAATGCGGCAAGGATACGCCCGTCCCCAGAAGCCATGAACGTCTGGGCGTCCCAGTGCAACTGAAGGTTAAGGACCTGATCAATAAAAATTTTGATGGTGACATCAAGGCCGCTGACCCCTTCCAGAAAGTTTCCCCGGTAAATAGGAATAATATTGGAAATCATCCACCCCTGACCAGCCGGGTCCAGGTATTCTCCGGTCCAGACCGGTCCTCTCGTGGGATTATGCTGCTGATCCGCCAGATAGTAAAAGTTGTATTTGGTCACGTCAAGTGTCGGGCCGAATTGATCCGGGATATTGTCAATGTAAGGGTAAATGCGAATCATATTATCCCAGGTGTTTAAGTACGCCTGGGAGATAACCGGGCTGATGTTCACGACAGAACGCATGAAAGTGTCGAGTTTCTCACTGCACCTGGCTTTATGGAACTGCGCCGCCTGAAGCTCTGTGTTGGCTGAGTAATAGAGCCCGCTGCCACCAGTATTCACATGTTTATAAAAAACCCCATTGGCATGGAAGCGGTAATTTGCGGCGTTGTCGGGGAGCAGACAGCGGCCCGTGGCAAGGTTCGCAAAAAAATCTTGGTGAGCCTGCTGCATAATAGCTGCATAGCGGGATACTTCGTTTAGCTGCGTGTCAATTTTGGCCGCTTCGCGCTGGGTGACCTCCTGCAGATGCTGAGCGACTTCCGTGAGCAGGGTGGTTTGATTCTGGCTGGAGATATAGCTGTTGGTTCCAAAATAAAGCATCAGCAAGACGAGCTCAATCATCAGGATCGGCACCAGTGCGCTGGTCAGATAGCTGCGGTAAATAACGGCCTGCAGATTACTGGAATGCTTCATAGGCATCAACTTGTTGATTAAATACAGTTACTTAACGAGTCACTAAAGTTTACTCTTTTTATCATAAATGTGCAAATGATAACTGTAACACCCTTAAACAAGGTGCTGGGCTGTTTCTCGGGACGCAGAAAAGGACAAATGAAACTGCCCGAGAAATTCATCCTTGGGACAAATTTTCGGGCAGTTATTATGACATAAGGAAGACTTTCGTTACGGGGCGGTTAATGCTTTGGTCGCCAATTATCAGGGTGATTCTGGCGCATGGCCAACTGGGGCATCTGAGGACGGCCTAGATCGATCCAGCCTCCGGCCCTGGTCTGCTCCTTTTGAGCGCTATATTGTAGCGACTGACTGGCAAGGCTGTTGTCAAAGCTGATTTTAAAGCCGCTCAACAGTCTATGCAATTGCTCAGCCTGACCAGACAGCTCCTCTGCGGCGGTTGCGCTTTCTTCGGCACTGCCGGTATTGCGCTGGGTGACCTCATCAATCTGGTTGAGGCCGGCTGTCATCTGGGTGATGCCCTGTGATTGCTCACTGGATGCAGCCGCGATCTCTTCGAGCAGGTCCGAAACCTTATTGGTCCCGGTGAGTATATCTTTGAGGGCTGCAGCGGTTTGCTCGGCAATCTGGGCACCACGATTGGTCAGTGATACCGATCCTTCGATCAGTTCTGCTGTCTCACGCGCTGCCTTGGCACTGCGGGCCGCCAAGTTGCGCACCTCTTCGGCCACAACGGCGAAGCCTTTGCCATGCTGACCGGCACGCGCCGCTTCAACGGCCGCGTTGAGGGCCAGCAGGTTGGTCTGGAAAGCGATCTCATCAATGACTTTAATAATCTTACTGATATTCTGGCCGGCAAGGGTAATTTCGTTCATAGCCGAAACCATCTCGGTCATCTGGAGGTCCCCTTTTTCAGCGGCAATTTTTGATTCACTCGATAGCTGGTTGGCGGCACTGGCGTTGTGGGCGTTGGTCTGAACCTGAGTGGACATCAGATTCATGGATGCAGTGACTTCTTCAAAGGAACTGGCCGACTCAGTAGCGCCCTGTGACAGTTCTTCACTGGTCGCTGCGACCTGCCCCGCGCCCGAGGCGATCTGCTCAGCTGCCATCTGGGTCTGGCTGAGAATATCGCGTAAGCTGCTGACCATTGTCTGTAGGGCGATGCCCAGTTTGTCCCGCTCTGATGCCAGGGTGACCTGGCAGGTTAAATCTCCATCGGCGATCTGCTCAGCGAGTTGAACCTTCTCTTTTAATTTACCCACCATCATGCGGATTGCAGCGTAAAGACTGGTTGGCTTACCGCATTTATCGTTCAGTTCGATATCCAGATCGCCATCAGCAACCTGGCGGGCGATGGCGATAACGTCGGCTGGTTCGCCGCCCATCATGCACATGATCATCCTGCTGATAAAAAACGCAACAGCCGCACCGACAACAATTGCAAAGGTATTAAGAAGAACGATAATCAGGGTTGCCTTGTTGCTGGTTGCCTGCAGCTGTGGACCCAGCTGCTCTGCAATCTGTTTAATGTTGTCGGTAATGCCAGCGCTGGCTTCAGCGATTTCAGGGCCGAGCTTGTCCATGGAGTTGCTGATGATGCCGTTGTGCTGGTTGGTGATGGCGGAAATTTTGTTCAGGGTGGCTTGATAGTTGTCTGTGTGATTGCCGACTTCTGTCAGGAGCCGCTTATGCTCGCCAGAGGTAAACAGGGTTTGCGCTTTGGTCAGTTCCCGGGACAGACCGGTCAGCTCATTATGAGCCTGGTTAATGGTGTTGTCGTCGTTGGTTGCCATATACTTCTGTACGAAAAGGCGTCCCAGCAACAGTTTACGCAATGCGGAAGCCATGACATACATGGCTTCCGGCTGATCAGATTCTTTGGCACTGATAAGCAGTTTATTCAGGTTTTCGTCAATGATCGCACCACTTGGCACTAGCGATGTATTGAACAGGCTGGTTCGCTCCATCTTCAGGGCGGTCACATCATTAAACGCTTTTTGGTAATCAAGTAGTGCGTTGTCTATCTGATCAAGCTTATCTACTCGCTCGGCTTCCCTGATAACGGTGCGGGCACTGGTTACACTGTCTTTTGTTTTGCTGAAATAATTTTTGAACCCATTGAGCTCACGCTCCTGTTCACTGGTGATGTAGCTTTTGGCATTAAGCCGTACCATGAGCATTTTTGTCTGGACGTCAGTGGCCAAGGTTGCTTCCTGGGCCATGTGACGGTAGGAGTTGACTCCATCGGTGATGTTATTCAAAGAGTTGTAGGCGAGGATGCCGACGATGGTGAGCAGGAGAAGGATACTAAAAAAACCGGAATACAAGAGTTTTGCCAAACTGATCTTTTTAAACATTTGAATCCCCCAATAGTCGTGTTAATTGCTTGAAAATCGATATATGGTTAATTATCCCTAATCAGATAGAAGCATGGTGTTACATAGATGTCAATTGAAATTAATTTGAGTTTATTAACTTTAATTGTTGCGGTTTTTTAAGATCTTAGGATGATTGAAAAATATTAGAGATTTGTAAATTTCACCAAACGAACAAGGTGCTGAAAGCCAATAACGGCTGCGGCTGGGAAAGGTTATCGTCTTAGTATCTAACTGTTCGCTGTTAACGAGCACACACCGTGTGTCGTGCGGATATGGGCGATCAGTTGCGGGATCTGCCCTGCTGTGATGGCGACCGGTTCAGTTAGATTGATGGCGGTCAGGAGCTGGTTGAGTCGCTCCGGATGCGGGTGACGCAACTCCAGTTGTTCGAGCCTGAGCCCCTGATCCCTCAGTCTGGCGGCCGGGTGCTGCATGGGCGGCCATTGAATCAGAGCCGGAGCCGCTCCTCCCAAGGGGAGGGAACCGTCTTTGGGTATGGTGATCTGCCAGTGTAGCAGGCCGCGAAACATCGCTTCAACCGGCCCGAGTTGTTTAGTGACCCAGCCTGGAATCGTGTCGATAGCCGTGGTTCTCGCGACCCAGGTGGCAAGCGTGGGTGGGCTGTCGAGTGTGAGGTCATCAAGAGCAAACCATCGTGGACGTTCAGGAGACGGAAGAGTCGGGCTGCAGGCAATGACTTCAAGGTAGCAGTCTGGGCCGAGAGAGAGCAACAGGTTATGGGTACCCATAAGCGGATGTTCACCCCCTGGCTGCATGGAAACACCAAGTTGCTGCTCAATCCATTGCCTGCCAGTGGTGAGATCAGGTGCGGTAAAAACCAGGTGGTCTATGTGGGCAGCTGCCATGGAGTCATCCTCTGTGTAGCCTCTATGCGAAAGAGAAACAGCGCTTATCTATGTGTCATTTTGCGGAGAATTTTGCCGTTTGTAATCCAACTGGAAAGAAATTCACACCTTTAATAAGGGCCGGGGAAGATAGCTTTTGTGTCCTGTAACATACTCAGGAAGGCTGTTTTATCAATAGGTTTACTGTAGAGATATCCCTGGTATTGTTCACAGGATGCCTGGCGCAGCAGGGTGAGTTGCTCGACAGTTTCTACGCCCTCGGCGACCACACTCAAGCCAAGAGAATGAGCCATAGAGAGTGTTGCCAGGGTAATTGCCGCATCTTCTTTATTGTCAGGCAGATCCTTAATAAAGGCACGATCAATTTTGAGTGTATCCAGGGGCAGTTGGCTAAGATACTGAAGAGAAGAGTACCCGGTGCCAAAATCATCAATGGCAAAATGGATGCCTTTTTCCCTGAGGGTATTTAAGGTCTGGATTGCCCCCTGAACATTGTCCATGACGATCCCCTCGGTGACCTCAAGTTCCAGTGAGGTGGGAGGGAAGCCTGTCTCTTCCAGGACTGACAGGATCATCGGAACAAGTTGTGTCTGCTTGAATTGGCGTGGGGACAGGTTGACGGCAATTCTTAAAGGGTATCCCAGATTGCGCCAGTGCTGGGCGTCTTGACAGGCGCTGCGCAGAACCCATTGGCCGATATCCACAATCAGGCCGGTTTCCTCCGCCAGAGGAATAAATTCTACTGGTGAGATAAGGTTCCCGTCTCGGCGCCAGCGAATCAGGGCTTCGCAGCCAACGATCATACCGCCGGCAATATCGACTTTGGGCTGATAAAAAACTTCAAACTCTTCGCGCTCCAGGGCCCGACGTAAACTATTTTCTAACTCCAGACGTCGACTGACATGCTGATTCATGCTTTCCGTATAGAGATAATAGGAGTTTTTGCCTTGCGCTTTGGCCCTGTACATCGCCAGCTCAGAGTTTTTGAGCAGGGTTTCTGCGTCGGTACCGTCGGTTGGAAACAGGCTGATACCGATACTGAAGCTGGCGAACAGATCCTGTCCTTTGATATGAACAGGCTTGCTAAAGATACTCAGAATACGTTTGGAAACTTCGCAGGCATCCCATTGGCACTCCTTTGAAAGCAGAAGAATTGCAAACTCATCGCCACCGATACGGGCGACGGTATCTTCTTCTCTCAGGGTTTTCTCCAGGATTTTAGCGACCTCCTGCAGAAAAAGGTCTCCTATATTATGTCCCAGACTGTCATTGATGTTTTTAAAATTATCCAGATCCAGAACCAGAACAGCGGCCTGGGTGTTATGGCGTCTGGCACGGGGCAGTGAGGTTTCAAGTCGATCAATATAGAGCAGGCGATTCGGTAATCCGGTCAGGGCATCATGATAGGCCTGGTGTTGTAGTTGTTCTTCTCCGCGTTTGATATCAGAAATATCATAAAATACGGAAATATAATGGGAGACATTGCCCATGTAGTCGGTAACTGAACTAATGGAAAGTCGCTCTGGGTAGGATTCCCCATTCTTGCGACGATTCCAGATTTCTCCACTCCAGTGACCTGTCTGGGCAATAGCGTCCCACATGTTGCGATAGAATTCCGCATCATGATGATTTGATTTCAGAATAGAGGGATTTTTCCCGATGGCTTCCTGCGCGCTATAGCCGGTAATCGCGGTAAAGCCGGGGTTAACCTCTTCTATGGTTCCATCAAGATCAGTAATGACGATCCCTTCCACGGTACTTTCAAAGACCGATGCCAGCAAGCGAAGCTTGGCTTCATATTCTTTGCGCTGGCTGATGTCGCTGACAATCGCCCAGAGAGTTTGGTTGTCACTTTGAGTATCGCCACTGAAGAAGGTGCGCTTTTCAACTGGAAAAACACTGCCATTTTTACGGATGGCCTGTTTCTCATAAGTGTCGGAGTAGCCCCGGGAGATAGTCAAATCGTCAAGAATACGACATTCTATCGGTTGTGAGGTTTCGGAGGTCAGGTTTTGCAGGAACATTCCCTTCAATTCTTCCTCTTCGTAACCAAGCATTTGCCGATAGGTTTCGTTGAACTCAATAATTTGTCCTTCAGGGGTGTACCTGACAAAGCCATTATTGAAACTCTCACGAAGTTGACAGATCATTTTTTCTGCATCATGAAGACGTTTCTGGCTCGAACGACATCCGAGCATGTTAGAGAAAAACAGGCCAATACCGATGAGGATTAAAGTTAAAATAGTTCCGTTAATAAACATGAGGTGTTTGTGATAAGCGATCATTTCCGGCTGTAGGGCTGCGAAGGCGTAGGCCAAGACAGCCAAAAAGAGAATGGTCGCCAAGAGGATACAGGAGATTGTAAACTGTCGTGCTGTTTTTTTCATAAGACCTGTGTTGAGATAGCTAAAGCTCGAGTCCGAACTCATATAAAAAGTAAATCAATGCCTACATTATATTAGGGATTTATAAGAAAAAAGCAAGGATCACATTTTTGTTTCAAGTGGAGCGGCAGCAAATACCGAATATGATAAGGTTTTCTCCTGTTTTGCGGGATAGCAGGAGCACGCGCGCTACGGATTTATAGCGCGCAGAGAAAGTGACCATGGGCTCTGGTCATCTATGGGGGGGGGCAATAGTGATTTATTTCACCGCAGGGTGAGGGATCTTTCTAACATCAACAAAGCTGGCATAGTACGCCAGTCCGGTTCCGGCATCGGTCAACAGGTTAGGGATAGCATGGTTGCTGTAGCCGCTTATCATGGGAATATTTTTCCAGCACATCAGACAACCGCGAACAATTTTATCAGTGATCAGAGCTTCGGCGTTAAATTCACCACAGTCGCCGACAACCTTGACCTCCTCACCATGACTTATGTTCAGGACTTCAGCATCTAAAGGATTGATATGCACGACCTGAAGCCCCCGTTCCATACCGGGCAGGATCTGAGAATTCAGATAGCTGTGGTGGGACGCGGTCAGCAACTGAAAACGGGGCCCACTTTCCGGCAGGATTAGATCCAGTGGTGGATTTTTATAGCTGCGTTGCGGTAAGGAGCGTTTGGGGGTATGCGCCAGTTCCGGAATTTTAAGAGGAATTCTCAACGTGTCAGCCAGAGCCGAAGCCGCCGCAACATCGCCCATTTCCTGAGTCACATTCGTGCGGTTGTAATAGTGAGGGAAAAAGTAACTGCCCATGAAATCACTTTGGGAGAACATGCCGCCAACCTTAAGAAAAAAGTTTGCGTGGCGCGCTGTTTCATCGTGACTGGTGCCGATGACAAGGCTGGGAGTCCTGATCATTCCCTGTTGCCATAAATGACTGTCAGGATAGGTCATGGCCGGATTGGCCGCCACCGTAACAAACAGGTCAAATTCTCCATCGACCAGGGTTTGTGCGATTCTTTCTACGGGGACCGCTCCTGCGAATGGCGCGGATTGTTTTTCCCACATTCGCTTGGACCCGTGGGTCCAGAACAGTAACTCCTGGCTGCCGGTTTTACTGGCCAGTCGGTTGATCCACTGAAAGGCGTTCATGCCGTTTTTCTGCCGTTGCAGACCGGAGCCCTGCACATGGGCCGTGGTACTATGACGGATGGTCGTTGCCAGCAGCTGCAGTTGCTCGGGGCTGACACCGGCGCTGGCGCACAGCGCTTGCGGATTGTACCCCTGGTCAAGACCAAGGGTGACCAGTAGCGCACAGGCGAGCAAACCGTCACAGCCGGGCTTGATTTGAATATAGTGATGGGCCAGTTCCGCGGTTCTGGTCTTGATCGGATCGATATAGATCAGCAGTTTACCCTGCTGCTTGAGCTGTTTCAGAAACGCGTAAAAGTGTGGACTGGTGGCGGCGGCGTTTTTGCCGTAAAGGATGATACTGTCAGCTTTTTCCAGCGCCATGACATCCGGATTGCTGGCAACGCCGAAGTCGGCAACGTGGGCTGCTTCACCGGTATCATCACAGGGCCCGCCGGCAATCCCGTAGCACTCACCAAAGCGGCTGAACAGGACGTCCCAACAGGCCATTTTATAGCCCAGGCTGCCTGAGCCACGCAGCAGTAATATCTTCTTTTTGCGATAAGGTTCAAGAAACTCACCCAGGGCAGCAATAGCCGTTGCCGGATTGTCGTAGAGCTGGCGGCGCTGACCATCGATCTGCCACGAATTTACGCCATTGGCTATTTCCCGCCGGGCAAATGTTTTGAATTTGGCACAGACAAAACCGGGATCGGACCAGGGCTGAGCGACCCCTTGAACGGTCAGTTCCGGGGTCAGAGCGGAAATTTGAACCCCACACAGATCGGGGCAGTCTTTGCTACAGAAAAAGATCATGTCGACCTCGTCATTGCTAGGCTGTTGATTGCGGTTGGGAAATCAATCGGGTCTGTTGACTCTATCAAGGGTCTGTAGGTAACGCAATGCCCTTTACGCGGCCTGTCAAAATTACGACTTTTTTAAAAAACAGCCAGGAAAGTGTCAATAGATCTGACTTATTTTGCTATGAAAATGAATAATCTTGATAGGTTAGGATTGTGTTTCAGAAGTTGGCATGATTCTGGTTAAGGAAATGATTGGATAACTACGGACAGCAACGAAATGAATGCCGGAGGAGTAGTAAATGCGACTGAATAGATCAGGTCGGAGATGGGGCTTAAAGGTGGCGGGATTACTGGTGTTGTTAGTGTTGCTTCCGCTGCAGGCACTCGCAGAGCCGGTTCTAAACGCTATGACAAAGCAGGAAAGCCCGTCCCAAACCAGAATCTCTTTGGATTTGTCGGAACTTCCGACTTTTGAAGTGACCCCGACAGGGCAGCGCATTGATGTGCTTCTTAAGGGGACCACAGCTGCTGAGGCATTGCGTAAGCTGCCCGAAGATGAAACCGTGGTGAATATCACCCTGACTGAAAAGTCAGGTGACCTGTGGGTGTCGATATTACTGCGTCAATCTCCACGTCAGGTGCTGCCTGCCATTCAGGAGGAACCTCCCCGACTGAATCTGGATGTTTACTGGCAGGATGCCAATGCGATACGTCCCGGAGTCGCCTTCCGTATTGCCGGAATGCCACCCCGGAAAGCAGGGCGGCGGGCGTCTGCATATCAGAAAAGGTCAGCCTGGGAAGACGATTGGATGCGTTTCTTTGCGGATTATCATCAGGATTGGTCGGTCCAGCTGCCGCTAAAATACACCCTGCCGGAACTTCCTCCCCTGGTGACTGACGAGCAGAGTCCGGTGATGCCCCTGCAGCAGTTCGCCAATGAAGGTTTGTTCCTTAACCTGTTGCATAGTGCTGATCAGATCGCCAACCTGACTGATGAACAGCGTTTGCAGCGCGACATGCTGGCCGCCGAAGCGCACCTGCGCACTGATGGTCTGGCTGCCGGGCTGGCACGTCTCGAAACAATGCGACGGCAGAGTCCTGCGAAGAATGCGCGTGTCGAATATTTGACAGCCTATGCTCAAGCACAGGGAGGGCAGCCGATTGTCGGCCAATTGACGCTGGCGCAGATGCTTGCCGGTCTGGCTGATACTGACCCTTTTGTGTCGTACTATCATCTGCTTTATGCTGAAACCGATCTGGATTCAAGGTGTTACAAGGCCGCCGACAGCTATCTGAATGGCGCTCAGACATGGCCTGATGAGCTGGCTGAAATAATTGCCTTGCGGCGTGCGGATACATTGGCGGGAGCCGGATCGGTCAAGCAGGCGACAGCGGCTTATCAGGCTTTGGCAACGATGCCGGATTTGTTTGAGCGGCATCTGTTTTCCATGAATCGTGCGGCTTTCGCAGCCTTCCAGAATCAGAATTACAGCTTTTCTGCGGATCTTTACCGGCGGCTGATCACAGCGATTGAAAACCAGGATAAGCCCGTGGACGGTTTTGATATGATCCTGTTTGGTGCCGGGATAGCTGCTTATGAGGCGGGTGACCAGGCGTGGGGGAGAATCGGTCTGGAGAAAGCCTTTTATGATAACGAGGCAAGTGAAGGGGGGCAGAGGGCCAGATTGCGGCTTGTCGATATACAGGTCCTTCAGGGGGGGGAACTTGAACTGGGAAAGGCCGTTGCCGAGTATGGCGATATGGCACTTCACGCAGACTATCGCAGCGTTCGCGAAGAGAGCGCGTTCAAACAGGCCCTGGCCCATTACCTGTTGGGTGACCACCGGCTCAGTGTCGAGGAGCTGATGACCTTTCAGCGCGACTATTACAGCTCCGCGTTACGTCACGATGCCGAGGTGTTACTGGCTGAACAGATTCCTGAGGTTGTACATCAGCTGCTGCAGGAAAAAAATGACCTGGCGGCTGTCGTACTGGTTGAAAAAAACCGCAAACTGTTGCTGAGCAGAGGCTTCGACCGTCAATTCCTTGAGGATCTGGCCGCGTCTTTCGGTCGTCTGGGATTATATGAACGGTCTGCCCGGGTTTTACTTTACCTGCTGGATCGCATTCAAGACCCGGCTGACAAGGCGGACATCTATCTTCCTCTGGTCACCTCTTATATTAAGCGTGGAGAATATGATCAAGTCACTAAGTATGCTGAACAATACCTGAAAAATTATCCCGAAGGGGAAGATGCCGGCCCCCTGTTCAGCCTGCTGCTCGATGCGTTTGAAAAACAGAAACAGGAAGACAAGATCGTGGCCTGGCTCGGTCGTCAGAATCGCCCGTCCTCCGCAGCCCTGGAAATCCGGGCTGCCTGGATCTACTGGCACCTTGACAAGCCGGAAGCGGTTCTGAACAGCCTGAAAAAAGTCCAGCGGAAAGGGATTGCGCTGGAAGTCAAAGAAATGGCACTGCTGGGAGAGACCAGTTTCCAGCAGGGGGACCTGGCTACAGCAAAAAGAGCTTATGAGTCACTCCTGCACGATAAAGAATTTGCCCCTCAGGCTCAGTATCGAATGGCTCAAATATTTATAAAACAAAAGGAAAACAAGAAAGCAAGGACTCTGCTGCAGAGCCTGCGCAAAGAGCATTCCACGAGTACCTGGGCAAAGTTGGCCCAGGATTTGCTCATTGACCTGTAACGCTGACTTTTTGCCAGCAAACGTGTCAAAGAATAGTCAGGAGATGAACTATGGCCTCTTTTAAGATCACCGATCAGACCATTTCCGTATTGCAGAAAAGTCTGGATTTGCGGGCCCAGAAGCAGGAAGTGATCGCCGGAAACATTGCCAACGCCGAAACCCCTGGGTACGCCGCACGGCAATTTGCTTTTGAAGAAAACCTACGCAACGCTATCGATAACCCAGAGCTGAACAGTAGGCCGACCAATATCAAGCATTTTCCGGTTGGGACCGGCAGCATCAGTGATGTCCACGGCACTTTGAGTATCGATCTGGCCAATGCCCCGCTGGGGGATGACAATACGGTCTCGGTTGATGATGAAATGTTTGACCTGGCCGAAAACCAGTTGTTGTTTGAAGCGGGTAGTCAGATTATCAAAAAGAAACTGACGCTCCTTAAGTACGCAGCGAACAACGGCAGTTAGGAGTTTTTATGGACGTTTTTTCCAGTATGAAGATCAGTGCTTCGGCACTTAAAGCCCAGCGGGTGAGGATGAATGCCATCAGTTCCAACCTTGCCAACATTGAAACAACAAGAACCCCGGACGGCGGCCCCTACCGTAAGCGCGAGGTGGTTTTTCAGACCGTTCCCCAGGATTTTGCCAGCACCCTCGATACTGAATTGCGAGATGCTGGACACGGGGTCCGGGTCAGCCATGTTCAGGCCAGCTCGTTGCCGCCGCGCATGGTTTATGATCCGTCCCACCCGGATGCCAACGAAAACGGCGAAGTGGCCATGCCGAACATCAGCCTGGTTGAAGAAACCGCCGATATGATGTCTGCCGCGCGGGCCTATGAAGCCAATGTCACGGTGGTTAAGTCGGCCAAGCGCATGGCACTTAAAGCGTTGGATATCGGCAAATAGAAAAGTGAGGTAAATGATGAACAAGATTACAGATATCACCCTGAAAAGTCACCTTGACAGCTTGATCAAGCCGCAGCAGACCAGCCCGGTGACCGATATGGGGCAAAAGTTCGGTGCCGTACTGAAAAATACCATTGAGCAGGTCAACAACGCCCAGGTCGCTGCCGATAAAGCGTCCCAACAGGTGGTGGCCGGTGAAACAAAAAATCTTCATGAGGCAATGATCAAGCTTGAAGAAGCTGATATTTCCATGCGCCTGATGGTGCAGGTGCGGAATAAGGCGTTGGACGCGTATCATGAAATCATGCGCATGTCAGTCTGATAGCGGCGCGCAGTGACCGCTCCACGGCGTTGGCCAAAAATTGCAGACCCTTGACCTACTGATGTAGGCCTTCGGCCCTGAAATCTTGTGTCGCCTTGTTGAGCGAACCCAGCACTTGCTCTCAGATATTACATAAATAAAGAACATAACGATAAAGTCACACCAGCAATCACAACCGGAGACAAACGATGGCAGAAGAAAAAACTGACATTATCAAGAACGAAGCAGAGCAGGCGGCAGCTCAAGAAGAGAAAAAGAGTCTGCTGAATGTTATTATGGCGTGGTCGCTGGCGCGTAAATTGAGCTTGGTTGCTGCTGCCGTGCTGTGTATTGTCCTGTTTTCAGTCATCATCATGCAGTCTCGCGTTGCGGACTACAGTCTGCTGTTTGCCAACCTGCCGAGTCGCGATGCGTCTTCGGTGGTCCAGTGGCTGAAGGATCGCAAGATTCCCTATCGTCTTGAAGACGGCGGGCGCGACATTCTGGTTCCGGCTGATCAGGTTTATGAAACCCGTATTGAACTGGCCGGTTCAGGCCTGGCTGAAGGTGGTGTTGGCTTTGAAATTTTCGACAAGCAGAGTTTCGGTATGACCGACTTTGCCCAAAAGGTCAATTATCGCCGTGCTCTGCAAGGGGAGCTGATGCGGACCATCGCGTCTCTGGCCCCGGTTGAAGCGGCACGCATCCACCTGGCATTGCCTGAGAAACGCTTGTTCAAGGAACAGCAGCAACCAGCCACAGCCTCTGTCATTGTCAAACTCGCGCCGGGGCGCAAACTGAATGAAGCTCAGCTGCAGGGGATAATCCATCTGGTCTCTGGAAGTGTCGAGGGGTTAGAGGCTGAAAATGTTACCGTTGTCGATTCCAGCGGCCAGGCCCTGTCCCGCAGCCGGGACGATGAACTGGGCGGACCGGTGACACCGGGAATGATGACCTACCAGCAGACGATGGAAAGGCGCCTGGAAACCCGTGCCCAATCGTTACTCGATCGTGCCCTGGGCGCTGGTAACTCAATGGTACGGGTCACGGCAGAGGTCGATTTTGATCAGCGCGAGCGGGTTGAAGAGGCTCTGGATCCCAAAGGAGCGGTTGTCGTCAGTGAGCAGACCAGTAATGAAGCAGGCAGCAGTACCCTTGTTGGCGGTGTCCCCGGCGTGGTTTCCAATCTGCCCAATAATGGGAATACTGCAACTGCGACGACCACAACTCCGTCTTCGCGCAATTCCGAAACCGTCAACTATGAGCTGAGTAAAACGGTCAGTAAAACGGTCAGTTCAGTCGGTAGCCTGAAAACCCTTTCCGTTTCCGTGTTGGTTGCCGATCGCTTCAAGCCCGGCGCCGAGGGGGAGGCTCCTGTACCTGATCCACGTAGCCCGGAAGAACTGCAGGAAATCGAGCAGATGATGCGCACCGCTCTTGGCATCAATGATAGTCGTGGCGATAATATCTCTGTGGTTTCAATGCCGTTTGAGACCAACTTCCTTGATGAACCACTGCCGGAACCGTCCATTATTGACAAGGTTTATCCTTTCATGCCGATTATCAAGTACAGCTTGCTGGCGCTGGCGGCACTGTTTGGTTATCTGCTTCTGGTCCGTCCTATCCTGCGCACCCTCAGAGGGGCTGAAGAGGAGACCGAGCCGATGAAAACCGTGGAGGAGCTGCAGGCTGAATTGCGTGGTGAGCATGACAAGCATTTGCTGGAAGGTCCTGCTGATCCGCTGTCAAATATTCGTCAGGAAGTGCTGAATGGCGATCTGCTGTCGGTTCAGGTTCTGAAAAACTGGCTGCGTGAAGAACCGGCCGAACAGTAAATAACGGTTGCTAATTTTGTACGTCGACAGGAGCCTTGTGTGAAAAAAGCCAAACATTTATCCGGAGCGAAGAAAGCAGCCATTCTGCTGCTGTGCCTTGGGGAAGAGGTCACGGCCAGAATCTTTGAAGCCCTGGATGATTCCGAAGTACGGGAAATCAGTCGTCACATGATTGAAATTGAGCATGTTGATCCCAAACTGGCCAGTGAAATTCTCGACGAATTTCATGCTGCACGGGAAGCGGATCTGGGTGTCTATGTTCGTGGTGATGAGTTTGCCAAGCATGCTATCCTTGGCGGTTCCGATACGGTACGAGCCCAGTATCTGCTGGAACAGGTCTCCTCGGGAATTGAGGGGCGCCCGCTGGAAACTATTTCTAAAATGCATCCCCGGATGGTCGCCGGTCTGCTGGAAAATGAACATCCTCAGACCGTCGCACTGATTCTGTCGACGCAACGGGAAGATCACACCAGCCGCGTATTGGCTGAATTGCCTGAAGAGATGCGTGGCGAGCTCATGTATCGTATTGCCAAGATCGACAATGTCTCTCCTGAAGTGATCAGCCAGATTGAAGAGGCCCTGCAGCGAGAAGTCGGCGTGGTGGTCGGCAAGGACCGTAAACAGGTTGGTGGCATTGAAAAGGTTGTTGAAATTCTAGCTAAAATGGAAAAGGGTGCCGACCAGGTTATTCTGACCAGTATTGAAGCTGTTGATCCCGATATGGCCGAAGAAATCCGGCGCCGCATGTTTACCTTTGAGGATCTCGCGACGATCGATAACCGTGGTATGCAGGCCATCCTGCGCGAGGTCAGCACCGATATGCTCACCCTGGCGCTTAAGACCGCCACCGATACTCTCAAGGAGAAGGTGTTCTCCAATATTTCTCAGCGTGCTGCCGACATGATTGCTGAAGATCTGGAGGCCATGGGGCCGCGTAAGCTCAGTGAAGTTGAAGCCATGCAGTCCGAAGTCGTTAAAGTTGCGATGAAGCTTGAAGAAGAAGGTACGATTGTTATTCCTGGCCGAGGTGGTGGCGGAGATGAGCTTGTCTAAGATATATCGTGGTGAAGAGACTGCTAACCTCAAATCCTTTCAGTATTTAAGCTTTGGTGCTGAGGCTATTGCACCTGATTCTGCTGGGGAGGATCTCAAGGACCAGACTTCAGACATTCAGCCCCGCAGCCCGGAGCCGCTAGCCCCTGTCGCAGGCCATACGGCCGAGGAGGTCGAGGAAGCCTACGCACGCGGTTACCGAGAAGCGCTGGAACACGCCGGGGCGCGCCTTGAAAGCGCAAGCCAGGCGTTGGCGGCCGGACTCGATGAAATCAGCCGTGTGCGTGAAAGTCTCGCCCGTAACAGTCAGCAGGACATGCTGCGTCTGGTGATGACGGTCGCTGAGCAGATTATTCGCGAACAGGCCGCGATTGACAGTCGCGTGGTTCTCAAGGTGATCGATAATGCCTTAAGTGAAGCAGTGCGGGCTGATCATTACCGGATTTTCGTCAATCCTGCTGATCTTGCTGCAGTCACTGAACAAAAACCGTTATTCCTGGCCAGTATCAGTGGCCTGAAAAATATTCATGTTGAAGCGGATCCGTCCATCTCTGCTGGTGGTTGTCGGGTCGATTCCGAATTCGGCAATGTGGATGCGACGCTGGAAACCCAATTAGCAACTATTCGCCAGGCAATGCAGGAGGCGCTGCAGAGCTCATGAACAATCTGGTCGAGCGGATCAAAGGGATTAACCCGATCAGGGTCAGCGGCAAGGTCATACAGATCGTCGGTCTGGTGGTCGAAGGGTATTGTCCGACGGCGACGGTCGGGACTCTTTGCGAGCTGTTGCCTCTGGATGGTGGCAATCCGGTGCCGGCCGAAGTTGTTGGTTTTCGTGATTCCCGGGCCCTATTGATGCCCCTTGGTGAGCTGCGTGGGCTTGGCCCCGGCAGCCTGATCCGGGTCACGCGCAGCAGTGCGTCGATTCCGGTCGGGGACCATCTCCTGGGGCGGGTGCTCGACGCTCTTGGCCAGCCTCTGGATGAAATGCCCCTGGCACCGTGTGAACATGAATGCCCCCTGTATGCTTTGCCGGCCAGCCCCATGGCCCGTAAACCGATTGTACAACCCCTTGATCTGGGGGTTAAGGCCATTAACAGCCTGTTGACCTGCGGCGTTGGCCAGCGCATGGGGATCATGGCCGGGTCCGGGGTCGGTAAAAGTGTTCTTCTGGGGATGATGGCCAAACATACCCAGGCTGATGTCAATGTGATCGCCCTGATCGGTGAGCGGGGGCGCGAGGTGCGTGAATTTATCGAACGCGACTTAGGTCCCGAGGGGCTGGCGCGTTCCGTTGTCGTTACTGCGACCTCTGATTCTTCCCCTTTGCTGCGTATGCGTGGGGCTTTTGTCGCGACCACAATCGCTGAATATTTCTGTAATCAGGGTAAAAATGTCTTGTTGCTGATGGATTCGGTGACCCGCTTTGCCATGGCGATGCGCGAGGTTGGCCTGGCCATAGGCGAGCCGCCGACCACCAAAGGCTACACGCCGTCGGTGTTCGCTAACCTGCCGAAGCTACTTGAGCGGGCCGGCAACTTCAAGAACAAGGGGAGTATCACCGGTCTTTATACGGTCCTGGTCGAAGGGGATGATATGAATGAGCCGGTGGCGGATTCAGTGCGTTCGATTCTGGATGGCCATATTGTTCTGTCGCGTGATATTGCGGCGCGTAACCACTTCCCCGCCATCGATATTCTGCGTTCGGCAAGCCGGGTCATGCGCGATATCGTCGATGAAGAACATCTGAAAATGAACGGCCAGGCGCGTGAAATCATGGCGGTTTTCAAGGATGCAGAGGATCTGATCAATATCGGTGCCTATGCCGAAGGGAGCAACAGCAAGATCGACTACGCTATTTCCCGGATTGATGTCATCAATGAATTCTTATGCCAGGGGATGAACGAAGCATTTGACCTCGAGAGCACCATGACGGAACTGAAGACCATTCTCCTCGACCGCCGCAGCGAACTGAGGTAAGCCATGGCCGGTCCCTTCAAATTACAGTCGGTCCTGAATTACCGTCAGCGTCTCGAAGATCAGGCGCAGCAGGTGTTGGCGCGGACACTGCAACATCAGGTAAAACTTCAGGAGCAGATTGCTCAATGTCGGCAGCAGCTGGATTCTTGCGCTGCTGAAGTGCAGCGCCGCCAGCAGGAGGGTTTATCGATAGCCGAGCTGACCATGTATGAAGATCAGATCAGGCATCTGCGCCAGCTTCAGGTACGCTATCACGGGCAGCTGAAAAAGCTCAACGACCAGATTGATCGCGAGCGGGCGGCATTGCTGACAGCCGCTCGTGAACGTCAGGTTATGGAAAAGCTCAAAGAAAAACAGGAAGCTGAATACCGTCGCGAACTGGATCGTAAAGAACGGGAAATGCTTGATGAAATCAGCTTGCGCCCCAAAGGAGAACGCTCATGAGCAGACGAGCCGGATTATTAATCGCGATCCTGTTAGCCAGCATCGCCAGCGTTGCAGCCGCCGAACCGGGGCAGGTGAACCCGGATACCGCCGCTTCTGTCGAAGAACGCCGGATTCTGGTTTCTATTGAGGATCAGTACGCCCGGCTTGAGCAGCGTGAAGCGGAAATCAACGGTCGCGAATTGCAGCTAAAGACTCTCGAGACCGAGGTCGATAAGAAGCTCGCGGAGCTAAGCAAAAAGCGGGAAGAGTTGACCCAAAAGCAGGCTGATATCAGTAAACTGCTCCAAGACATCAAAAATGTTGAAGATGAACGGGCTGCAGAGCTGAGTCTTATCTATGAAAAAATGAGTCCTCAGAAGGCGGCACTACTGATCAAAGATCTTGATCAGGATCTGGCTGTCAAACTGCTGATGGGTATCAAGAAGAAAACCGCCGGAAAGATTCTTGATAACCTCGATTCCCAAACGGCGACCGCATTGAGTGAGGCGTTTACGGAAGTTCCGGTACCGTAATAACGCAGCTTATTAACCGTAACTTCTGGAAGGAGGTGAAACATGCAGGAAATCGCAACACTGGGAGCAGTGACACCGGTGGCGACCTCCACAAGCGGGAAGCCAACAGGCAAAGCGGCAGAAAAAGACTTCGATCGTGTCTTTGCCGACAAACAGCAGGAACAGCCGCAAAAAAGCGCCGAAACTGCTCGTGAAGGGAGTGTGAAGAAATCTTCCCAACAGCGTCAGGAGCAAAAAAAGGTTCAGGAACCGGTAACGTCTGATCGTAAAGGTGTTGAGCGGCAGTCCAGTGAGAGTGACGAGCCCGTTGCCGCTACACAGGTAACCGAAGCCACTGATGAAAGTGCTGTCGTGGATGGTTCAGCGGCGGTGCAACAGACTCTGATTGCTCTGATGCAAACCTTGAACAGCGAAAAATCAGCCTCAGTCGATAGCGAGGACGTGACGTCATTGGTCACTGACCTTGTGACACAGCTGGAAAACGCCGATTTGCATGGTGAAGAGGTCTTGGCTGGTATCGATCTGTCGGCCCTGAAGGATCAGATTGAAGAGATAGCAGCGGGAGATGATCCGATCGGGGAGATGGCGGCATTGATTGCCAGGGTCAGTGAACAGCTTCAGACCCAGCCGGAAATGACGTCTGTTGAGATGACAGGTCAACTCAAAGGCGGATCTATGGCTCAGGCCAGGGATCTGCTGCAACAGGTGCTGGGGGATGATCTCTCTGAGTCCCAGTCCGCGGCCGACACCGCTGCTGTTGAGACGCTAACCGGTAAGCAGGATGCTGTGCCGATCGATCCACGCTTTGCAGGATTGTTGAATGTTCGTCAGGGACAAAAGAGCAATCAGGAGGCGGCTGTGGCCAAGCAACCTCTGAATAATTCTGCTGTGCAGCAGAGTCAGACGGTCGCTGACGAAACAACCGAGCCGATTGCAGAGACGCCGGGAGACCTTGAGGCACAACTGACTGCGGAACTGGACAAGATCAGTCGATCAGTACAGAGGGAAACCGCACATCAGTCTCAACAGACCCGGTCTGGCATTGAAGGCTCGGCTCAGCATGGCCCACATATGCACAATTCTCAGGGCTCTATGTTTGCCGATAGCATGAAAAACCTGGCGGCAGCGCCAACTATTCAATTGCCCAGTGGCCAGCATGTTGCGGAAAGTCAGATTTTTGACCAGGTTGTGACCCACCTGTCTGGAAGTGTCAATGGTGAGTCGGGTCGGATGGTGCTGCGCCTGAACCCGGCGGAGCTCGGCTCGCTGAAGCTTGACGTTGTTGTTGAAGGGGATGAAGTGCGGGCCAATATTCACGCTCAGAATCAGCAGGTTCAGGAAGTCATTGAACGCCATCTGCCACAACTGCGTAATGCTTTAGCGGAACAAGGGCTAAAGATTGAACAGTTTCAGGTCGATATAGATAAGCAACAGAGTGGTGGCAGCTTTGAAGGCTTCGCCGATCAGCAGCAGCAACAGCAGCAAGGCAGTCGCAGCTGGAATTACAGGGATGTTGTCGAAGAGGACGTGATCCCTCTCGCGCAGTTGTTTCAGCCTGCCAGCCCAGGAATCAGTCTCCATGTCTGAATATTGTGAAAGGAGGTGCTAGGGGTTATGTCGACTGTTAGTGGCGTTAGTAACAGCTCCGCTGATTTTTCTTCAGCGTCATCGATCAAAGATGTGTCGATGGGCAAGCAGGATTTTTTGATGTTGCTGGTTGCCCAGCTGGAAAATCAGGATCCGATGAATCCGTCAGACCCGACGGAATTTACCGCTCAGTTGGCTCAGTTTGGACAGCTTGAACAGCTCACCAATGCCAATAAGAGCCTGGAAGGGCTCAATAGTATGAGCACCGAAATGCAGCGTATGTCTGCATTGGGGCTGGTTGGCCAAGATGTCATTGCCCAGACCGATCAGTTCCATTTTGATGGTGAACCGATTGAAATCGGGTATCGAACCGAAATGCCGGCTGAAGAGATTACCCTGTATGTGCTGAACCAAAGTGGCGGCACCCTGGCAACCATCAAGGCGACAGAAACGGAGGCCGGAGAATACTTTATCAACTGGGATGGGATGAGTGATCTTGATATGCCTCTCGAAGCCGGAGATTACTCTCTGGCCATCAGGGCGGTCGACGGCGATGATGCTTTGGTGGATGTCGTGCCGTTGGTCAAAGGAAAGGTGCAGGCAGTCGATCTGAGCAGCGCAATATCCGAGCTGGAAACAACCGCTGGTGTCTTTTCCATGAGAGATGTTGAAAAAGCCGGATCAAGCTTATGAGTGATTCGCTGACCATTATCCCCCAACCGATCGGGATTCCCCGCCAGCAGGGGACGCAGCGATCGCAACAGAAAACCGCTGAAAAGGGCAGCTTTGACCAGCTGCTGCAGAATCAGCTCAGTCAGCAGGGGACAGTCAAATTCTCACGGCATGCAAGCCAGCGTATGCAGACCCGTGGCATCAGCTTCAGTGATGCTCAGTTACAGCGTCTTGATACGGCGGTTTCGCAGGTCAGTGCCAAAGGTGGCCGTGAATCTCTGGTGATGTTGGATAATACGGCACTGGTTGTCAGTGTCAAAAATGAAACCGTGGTGACAGTTGTTGATCAAGATCAGTTGAAGAATAACGTATTTACCAATATCGACAGTGCCGTTATTGCTTAACCGAACCGGTCCTCTTTGAGGAGGTTCGCAAACCGCCGACCGACAGACGCGGTTTACGAAAGGAAAAAAGATCATGGGAGTTTCGAGCTCATTATTCAGTGGTATCAGTGGTCTCAGTGCGAATGGCAATGCCATGAGTATTATCGGTAACAATATCGCTAACGCCAATACCATAGGCTTTAAGGCGAGCCGTACCGTTTTTAGTGACCTGCTGTCGGGAAAAGTCTCCAGTTCTGCTGGAGCGTCTCAGATTGGCCGTGGCGTCGGGTTGTCAACCGTTGATAATATTTTCAGCCAGGGAACGTTTGAGAATACGGAAACCAATACCGATCTTGCCATTGAGGGATCAGGTTTTTTTATCGTCAGCGATCCGATGACTGGCAATGCGCAGAACAGCTATACCCGGGCCGGTGCTTTTCGCTTTAATGCTGACGGCTATCTGGTCAACCCTGAAGGGTACAATGTCATGGGTTTGCAACTGGATGACAATGGCAATACTATTGGTGACCTGACTCCGATCTGGGCTAATACCCAGTCTTTTTCCCCGGCCAATCCGACCGGAAATATCGACCTGAATACCAATATGAACTCCAATGCGACGACCATCGGTGCCTATCCTTCTTTTGATGTAGCCGATCCGAACAGTACTTCAAATTATGCAACGTCAACCCAGATTTATGACAGTCTGGGGGATACCCATCTGATGACCACATATTTTACTAAAAATGACAGTCAGCAGTGGGAGTGGTCAACGGTTGTCGACAGTGGCGATCTCACCGGTGGTACGGTGGGTGAACTGGCTGTTGTCGGCAAGGGGACCCTTGAATTTGATGCCAGCGGTAATCTGATTTCTATCGGCAATGATGATGGTACCGGCACAGTCACCGTCTCCCAGCTGTATACCATCGCCGGGGATATCACCAGCGACCCGGTTTTTCCGCGTCCGACAGCGGAGACTTTTGCCGGTGCCTTGGACTGGGCCAGTGGTGCCGTTGATACGCAACAGATCGCCATTGATATGCAAACCACTCAGTATGCCAGCCCTTCAGTGGTTGTCTCTCAGGAGCAGGATGGCTTCGGGACCGGTTCGCTGGTTAAACTAAGTATCGACAGTGAAGGAAATGTCATCGGAAATTTTTCCAATGGTGATCCGCGTAAATTGATGCAGATTGCTCTGGCTAAATTTACCAACCCCAACGCCCTCGAAAAAATCGGCAACAATATGTACCAGTCCAATAATGCTTCCGGGGTGCCGGTCATTGGTACGGTCGGATCGGGTGTCGGTAATATCTTTACCAATGCGCTGGAACTCTCCAACGTTGACCTGGCTCAGGAATTTGTCAAAATGATTACCACCCAGCGCGGGTTTTCAGCCAACTCAAAAACCATTACCACCACTGACGAAATGCTGACAGAGGTTATTAATCTCAAGCGTTAATTGCCTTGTCAAAATTCTGACCTATGGTGAGGAGCCGGCTAAAAAATTGTTTTTGCCGGCTCCTTTTTGTTTCCGCTGGGCGTAGAAAATTTGTAAAATATCGAAATGAATAGATAAAATTAAATTTTAGAATAAATTTATCTTAATGGCATATAAAATGCTAATGTGTTACACGGATATGTTTTTCTCCCATATTAATGTATAGTCATTTCCGAAAATCTTCTGAATACAGGCGGAGATAGAGGACATTTATGGATATCGCAACAATAATTGGCTTATTAGCTGCCTTTGGTCTGATGCTGCTGGGCATATTGCAAGGCGGCTCATTGATGATTTTCGTTGATATTGCCTCAATGGTCATCGTTGTTGGCGGCACCGTCGGTACCGTGCTGGTGCACTTTCCCCTGGGCGATATTCTGGGAGCATTCAATGTTGCCCGTAAAGCGTTTTTTCATAAAACCACTTCTCCGGTTGATACCATTGAAAAACTGATCACCTATGCGGGTAAGGCGCGTAAGGAAGGGATTCTGTCGCTGCAGTCCGTCATGAATGAGATAGAAGACGATTTTTTTCTGAAGGGTTTGCAGATGGCGGTCGATGGTCAGGAGCCTGAGGCTCTGAAAGAGATGCTCGAAAAGGAAATCGAGTATGTTATGGATCGCCATGATAAGGGGACAGAGATTTTTTCGGCAATCGGGGCTTATGCTCCGGCAATGGGGATGATCGGTACGCTTATTGGTCTGGTGCAGATGTTGCAGAACATGAGTGACCCTTCGTCCATCGGTCCGGCCATGGCGGTGGCGTTGCTGACCACCTTTTATGGTGCGGTTATCGCCAATGTTATCGCGATACCGATTTCCGGCAAACTGAAAATCCGTTCAGCCAGTGAAGTGTTGAATAAAACTCTGGTGACCGAGGGGATGAAAGCGATTCTTGAAGGGGAAAATCCACGTCTCATGGAGCAGCGATTACACGCTTTTGTCGCACCGAAAGAGCGTCAGAGCAATTTCAATTAAGCGGGGTTCTCTCAATGCCTAAAAAGGAGAAAAAAGCTCCCGAAGGGGCACCAATGTGGATGGTCACCTTCAGTGACATGGTGACCCTGCTGTTGACCTTTTTCGTTCTGATGTTGTCTATGGCCAATATGGATCAGGTCAAGTTTCAACAGGCCAGTGACTCTCTGGCTGGGGCCTTCGGCGTTCTCGGTAGTGCGGACCGGACCGAGGCGGTCCAGCCGCGAGTGGTATCATCGTCACCGATTAATGACGATTTCTCTGCCAGGGTTTATCGCCGCATCAAGACCAGATTGCGCGAATTGAAATTGAATAAAAAAATCCAGCTGGTTAAAGACCGTGGTGCCGTTATCCTCAGGGTCGACGAAGCTGTATTGTTTCAATCGGGGCAAAGTCGACTGGGACCGGAGGCCGACCCGATCCTGCGCAAAGTCGCAGAACTGGTGCGTCCGTTACCTCTGAATATGAAAATTGAAGGACATACGGATAATCGCGGCGCTGAGCTGTCCAATTGGGATCTATCGGTTAATCGGGCTGTTGCGGTGTTGCGCTTTCTGGCCACCAATGACCTGATCCCCATGACACGCATGGCGGCCACAGGCTATGGTTCGCAGAAACCACTGTTTCCAAATAACAGTGAACAGGAACGGGCTTTGAACCGCCGGGTTGAATTCGTTCTGGAAAGCCAGGGTGATCCAGATCAGGATCTGCCTTACCTGCTTGATACCAAGGAGCTTGCGCCCTTCTGAGTGATAAGTCGCTTAGAAGGGGTTTCAAATCTGAAATTTCAGATTTCAGATGGCTTATTGCTCTGCTTTAATAAGAGTTAACTGGCATATCGTATCTCAAATTTGAAATCTCATATCTGAAATCTCCATCGCCTGCGGTGGAGGAAGGGAAAGAACATGGCAAAGGGACCTGAAAAAGAGACCGAAGAAGGCGGCGGCGGAAAAAAGAAGCTGATCATCATTATTGTCGCAGTTCTGGTGATCCTGATCGGAGGCGGGGCTGGTGCCTATTTCTTCTTTATGTCCGGTGGGGATGAAAAAATTTCTCCTGAGGAGGAGAAAGCCATGGCCGCAGAGCTGGCCAATCAGGTCGGGCCGATGGTGAACATTGATTCCTTTATCGTCAATATTCTCGATGATGAGGAGAGTCGCTACCTGAAAGCCGCCATTACGGTTGAGGTTGACAGTGAAGAAACGTCCATGGAATTGAACTCACGGATGCCCCAGGTCAAAGATGCGATTCTGCTTTTGATCGGCAATAAAACCTTTAATGAATTAAGCGACCTGCAGGGGAAGATTCAATTGCGGGCAGAGTTGATCAACCGGCTGAATAGTATTTTGACCAAGGGGAAGGTCAAACGCATTTATTTTACCGACTTTGTTGTCCAGTAAAGGCCAGCTTACGTGGAAAAGATCCTCACAAAAGATGAAATAGCCGATCTGCTATCGGCTGTTCGCCACGGCGAGATCGATGTTGATGATATCGGTAGCGATAGTGATAGTGGTGCGGGGGCTGCTCGTGGTAAAACGTCGCCCCGCGTAAAAACGTTAAAAGCCCGGGATTGCAATCTTTTCAGTGCTGATGGGCCTGACAGCTGGCGCCTGAAAAACTACGATCTGATTCTTGACAGCTTTGCACGCAACTACGCTCTGTCCATGTCGACCCGCTTTCAGCGAGCGGTCCACATTAAGCTGGAAGTGATGGAATCAATGGTTTTTGAGGACCTGTTACAGCGCTTATCGGGGCGTGGAGCCATTGGGGTACTGCAGATCGAACCATTGACTGGTGGCGGATTATTGATTCTGGATGAGCAATTGTCCTTCTCCCTGGTAGAAATGGTCCTGGGCGGTAGTCCCGGCAACAATATGGTGATTCCCAATCGAGGGATGAGTGCCATTGAATTGAATGTCATGCGGGACGTCATCAATTCGGCCTGCCCCGAGCTGGTCAAAGGGTTTGCTCAGTTGGAGGAAATTCAGGCGTCATTGGTTGAAGTGGTCAGCAATCTGCGCCTACTTAATTTTGTCGCTGCTGAAGTTGGTGTTGTTTCAGCACGTTTTAAGGTCACTATCGATAATGTTGAAGGTAGTATCTCTCTGGTTATTCCCCATACGACATTGGAGCCTTTGCAGAAGAAACAGCAGAGTAAAGCGGTGCCTGACAGTCTCCTTAAAGGCAGCAAGTGGCAGAAGCTGGTTTGCGATGAACTTGAGCAGATGAAGGTTGGGGTAGCGGCTCAGCTTGGAACGGTTTCTTTACGGGTAAGAGATATCCTCAACTTCCAGGTCGGGGATGTGGTTGAGCTCGATTTTAAGCCGGAGGCACCGTTGACTGTCATGGTTGAGCAACGTCCGAAATTTAAAGCGGTGGCAGGCGTACAGAATGGGAAAAAAGCAATACGAATACTGGGGCGGATTCCCCAGGGAGGATAGCAGATGAGTGATGCAAATATGGATAATATCGAGGACATTCCGGTTCCTGCCCCGGAAGGAAAATCTGCCGGAGGCAAAAACGACCGCGGTATCGATCTATTGCTCGATATCCCGCTGGAAGTTGCTGTAGAGGTCGGTCGTTCACGGATTCTTGTTCGGGACCTGCTGCAGCTGCAGGAAGGATCGTTGATCGAGCTGGATAAACTGGCTGGCGAGCCCCTTGATCTGTACGTTAATTCACGGCTGATCGCGCGCGGTGAGGCGGTTATTGTCAACGACAAGTTCGGTCTGCGTCTGACGGATGTCGTTAGTCCGTCAGAGCGTATTGAAAAGCTGGGCTGATGATACGCGTTGTTATAGTGCTGCTGATCATGGCAGAACCGGTGCTGGCTGCTGAAAAGCTGGCGGAACCGAGTCTGCTTGGCTCTTCGCTAAAAATGGCTGCGGGTTTGATTCTTGTTATCGGCATTTTATTGATGTTTTACGCGGCCAGTAAAAAGGGTTTTCTGGTCTTGCCTCAGCGCAAAGACGGCTTGATTAAAGTGCTAGAGACGCGCCCGTTAGGCGGGCGGAAATATCTCTGTGTGGTTAAAGTTCGCGAGGAAGAACTGTTGTTGGGCTTAAGCCATGACCGTATTGAATGCTTAACCAGACTGCAGCCGGACAAGCGTTTCAGCGATCAGCTTCAACAACTTGAAGAGGACCGGTCATGAAACGGCTGCTGTTGCTTGCTGCATTTTTGCTGGCTCCGCTTCTGGCCCATGCCGCCCAGGGGTTACCGACGATTACCCTTGGCATCGGTCAAGCCACGGATCCGGCTGAAGTGTCGACGGCCCTGCAGATTCTCATTGTTCTGACTATTTTGTCCGTTGCCCCGGCGATTTTGCTGATGACCACCGGTTTTACCCGGATTGTCATTGTCCTGTCGTTTGTCCGGCAGGCTTTGGGGACGCAACAGGCGCCATCAAACCAAATTATTATCGGCTTGTCCCTGTTTTTGACCTTCTTTGTCATGGCCCCGGTGTTTACCCAGATCAATGATAATGCCCTGCAGCCCTACCTGGACAACAAAATCAACCAGGACGTTGCTCTGGATGAAGCAGTTAAGCCAATGCGCACCTTCATGTTTTCTCAGGTCAGCGAAAAAGATCTGCAGTTTCTGGTCGATATCTCCCGTTCTCCACAGCCGCAAAATCAGGATGATATTTCCCTATTGACCCTGATCCCCGCATTTATGCTGTCTGAATTGAAGCGCGCTTTCCAGATGGGTTTTTTGCTGTTTGTTCCGTTTCTGATGATTGATATGATTGTAGCGTCAATTCTGATGGCCATGGGGATGATGATGTTGCCACCGATTATCGTGTCGCTGCCGTTCAAGATTCTATTGTTTGTGCTGGTGGATGGCTGGACTCTGGTCGTCGGGTCATTAATTCAGAGTTTTGGTTGATGAGCATTCTGATTATATTGGGGAGGCGGGAATATGACACCTGAATTCGTCATCGGCATCGGCCGCCAGGCCATTGAAACAACCCTGATGTGTGCTGCGCCCATGTTGATAACAGCTTTGGTGATTGGGTTGGTTATCAGTATTTTTCAGGCGGCTACCCAGATCAATGAACAGACCATGACCTTTATTCCCAAAATTGTGGGGGTTTTCATTACCCTGTTGATCTTTTCTCCATGGATTTTACAGAAAATATCAGCCTTTATTCATATGATTTTTGACCAGTTGCCCCTCGTCGGGCGCTAAGAGAAAACAGTCATGGACCTGCCTGAAATCTCGCTGCCACTGATTCAGGGTTTTCTGATCTGCCTTGCGCGTGTTGCGGCTGTTTTTGCAGGGATTCCTATTTTCAGTGGTAACCAGGTTCCGCCACAGATTCGTTTTGGTGTTGCCGTTCTCTTTGCTCTGCTGACTTACCCTGTGGTTAAAGATTATTTGCCACAACAATCCCTCACTCCTCTTGCTCTTGCCGTGGTTATCGGTGCTGACATTATTCTGGGGCTGATCGTCGGTTTTTTGGCACAGCTGATTTTTATGGCGGCCGAATTTGCCGGTTCGCTTATCGGCTATAAGATGGGTTTTGCCGCGGCGAACGTTTTTGATCCGGTTAATCAGCAGCAGGTTGCCCTGATTTCAAGATTTCAGAGTATCTTTGCGGTTCTGATTTTTTTATCTCTGGATGTTCATCATCTGTTTCTGGAAGCTCTGGTCTCTTCCTTTGAAATGCTGCCACCCGGAACTCTCAATTTAAGAGGTGGTGCAATTCCCATGTTGGTCGAGGTCACAAATCACTCCCTTATCCTCAGCGTTAAATTAGTGGCGCCGCTTTTGGTGTTGTTGATCCTGTCTTCCTTGATTCTCGGCGTCATGTCTCGGGTCTTTCCTCAACTGAATGTTTTTATGCTGTCCTTCCCCTTAAATATCGGTCTTGGGTTTATCGTCATGGGAATCACGCTCGGTGTCATGGCGAATATCCTTGAAAGTGAGTTTGCTTCGCTTTCGGAACGATTCTTGCGACTCTTCAGTTTATTTTAAGATCACTGCCAAAATATTGTCATTTTTCGGGATGGGTTGCCTCAGATCTGTTGTTTGAGCACAGGGCAAATTCTGTTAAATGACAGAACCTTGAAGACAAGGGACTGGTTATATGGCTGAAGAGTCCGGTCAGGAACGCACAGAACAGGCGACCGATAAGCGGCGCAAGGATTTCCGCGAAAAAGGCCAGGTTGCCCAGAGTAAAGAGGTGAGCACGGCGGCTTTATTGACAGCATCTCTCCTGCTGTGGGTATTCTATGTGGAACCGTTCTGGCTTGAACTGGAGCATATGTATCAGCGCTTCTTGCGCATGCTAAGTGATTTTGAGGTCACTTCTGCCTCGGTTATGCAACTTGCGCTAAGTAACGGCTTGTTTATTGCCAAAATGCTGTGGCCAATCTTTCTTTTAACCTTGATTGTCGGTTTTTTTTCCTCGTTTGCCCAGGTCGGTCCTCTCTTCTCGGCCAAAGTTTTTCAGCCAGATATCAATAAGTTCAATCCCATCACCGGGATGGGGAAGTTCGTCTCAAAACGCGCTGCGGTTGAGCTCATCAAATCCTTGGCCAAAATTTCGTTGATTGGCTTTGTTGCCTATAAGACTGTTGCTGCAGAGTTTGACAGTGCTCTCAGTCTGACGATGGTCGATCTGCGCCAGACCCTTGTATTTCTGGGAGACGTGACATTTTTGGTGTTTGCTAAAAGCTGTGGAATCATCATCATTCTCGCTATTATCGATTATGGCTTTGTCAAATATGAGATGGAAGAAAAGATGAAAATGACCAAGCAGGAGATCAAAGAGGAGCACAAGGATGTTGAGGGAAATCCACAACTTAAGTCGCGTATCCGCTCCATGCAGATGCAGATGGCCCGTAAACGGATGATGAGCGAAGTGCCCAAGGCCGATGTTATCATTACCAACCCGACCCACCTTTCTATTGCCCTGGCCTATCGGCGAGACGAGATGAGTGCTCCGCAGATTGTCGCCAAAGGAGCTGATCATTTAGCCTTTCGGATTCGTGAAATTGCCCGTGAACATCACGTTCCCATGGTTGAAAACAAGCCGGTGGCACGGGCTTTGTACAAGTACGAAGTAGGGGAGGAAATTCCCGAGGAAATGTTTACTGCCGTAGCCGAGATTCTCGCCTACGTCTATGGTCTTAAAAAGAGATAACTTGCTGATAATAAAAATAAAAAGATAAATATCGCTTATTCTTAACATGAGCCAAAAGTTTGACATTTAGTGTCAATAATACTGATAAAGGTTGGATCTCTATGGCTGCACTTGATGGAATTATGAATAACCGTTGGCGGGAATTATTGCTGCGCAGTGATATTTTTGTCGCATTCGGATTAGTATTGATTTTGATGTTGATGGTTCTGCCATTGCCGCCAGTGCTGCTCGATCTTTTCCTGGCCATGAACATCACCATCGGCTTGCTGATCCTGATTATCGCCCTGTATACCTCAAGAGCCCTTGATTTCGCGGTTTTTCCCAGTGTGTTGCTGATTACCACTCTGTTCCGGCTGTCACTGAACGTCGCATCTACACGCTTGATCCTGCTCCATGGTGATGAAGGGCCATCGGCGGCGGGTTCGGTTATCCAGTCCTTCGGTCAGTTCGTGGTTGGCGGTAACTATGTGGTCGGTATCGTCATTTTCGTCATCCTGGTCATCATCAACTTTATGGTTATTACCAAGGGTGCCGGGCGCGTTGCCGAGGTTGCCGCTCGTTTTACCTTGGATGCCATGCCTGGTAAGCAGATGGCTATTGACGCCGATCTGAATGCCGGCTTGATCAACGATGAAGAGGCCCGGACTCGGCGTAAAGAGATTGCTTCCGAGTCCGATTTTTACGGGGCCATGGACGGTGCCAGCAAGTTTGTCAAAGGGGATGCCATCGCCGGTATCATCATTACCCTGATCAATATCGGTGCCGGGTTTGTTATTGGTGTCATGCAAAAAGGGATGCCGATGGTCGAAGCGGCCGCCAACTACACGATTCTGACCGTTGGCGATGGTCTGGTCGGGCAGATTCCTGCCCTGATCATTTCAACCGGAGCCGGCATCATGGTCACCCGGACTGCCGGGGATGACAACTTCGGCACCGAAATGAAGCGCCAGTTCACCGTGCATCCCCAGGCGTTGTGGGTGGTCAGTGTGATTTTGCTGATATTTGCCCTGATCCCGGGGCTGCCACACTTCCCCTTCTTTGTGCTGTCCTTGACCGTGGGCTATATCGCCTGGCGGGTCCAGAAAACGCGTGAGCAAGAAGTCAGACGGCCGGTTACCGAGGCTCCGCCGGCACCCCGGCAGATCGAAGAGGAAAACTATGAAAAAATGCTCAGCGTCGACCTGCTGGAAATGGAGGTTGGCTATGGCCTGATTCCATTGGTTGACACGGCCCAGAACGGTGAATTGTTGCCGCGTATCAAGTCGATCCGCAAGCAGTTTGCCCTCGATTTCGGGTTTATCGTGCCGCCGGTGCATATCAAGGATAACCTGCAGCTCAAACCGAATGAATATTCCCTCCTGCTCAAAGGGGTGGCCATTGGTGGTGGCGAATTGCTCCCCGGTCATTTCCTGGCTATGAATCCGGGGACGGCGACGGAAACCATCAAGGGAATTGAAACGGTTGAGCCAGCCTTTAACCTGCCGGCGGTGTGGATTTCCGAGGATAAGAAGGAACGGGCCCAGATCTCCGGTTATACCGTGGTTGACAACACCACCGTGGTTGCTACCCACCTGAGTGAGCTGATCAAAAAGCACGGCCATGAACTTCTCGGTCGTCAAGAGGTGCAGAACCTTCTCGATAATCTGGCCAAGGATTATCCGAAGCTGGTTGAGGAGCTGGTCCCCAACATGCTGAGCCTTGGCGTGGTGATGCGCGTTCTGCAGAATCTCCTGCGTGAAGGGGTTTCTGTCCGTGACCTGAGAACTATTTTAGAAACATTGGCAGACTGGGCACCGGTATTGCATGATCCAGATCAACTGACTGAACATGTGCGGTCCATGATGGCTCGCTCGATCAGCAGCAGCTACAGTAATGATGGAAAGGTGCTAGAAGTAATGACTTTTGACCGGAACGTTGAGACAAGGATCCAGGATGCGCTGCAGAGCACGGATCAGGGCACTTACCTGGCCCTCGACCCTGGCTTCGCCCAGGCCCTGATCAACAGTCTTAACAAAGCGGTACAGAAAGCCGCCGGCGCAACTCCGGTGCTGCTGTGTACGCCAACAATCCGACTCCATGTCAAAAGGTTGACTGAGCGTTACCTCCCGGGTTTGGCAATTATTTCACACAATGAGATTGCTCCTCATCTGAAGGTGCGGTCGATAGGAACGGTGACTGTCAATGTTGGTTAAAAAATTCGAAGCAGAAAATATGACGGCAGCTTTGCAGCTGGTAAAAGATACCCTTGGCTCGGACGCATTGATCCTGTCCACCAGAACTCTCAGCCGTAAGGGGCTTGGGGTACTTGGCAAGCAGGTGGTCGAAGTGACTGCCGCCATCGAGTCACCGGCAATGAAAAACAACCTGCGCAAGGCTGTCCCTGCAAACGATGTGCTGCCTGAGCCGGTACGTGCTGCCTTTGGAAAATTTTCGACCGGGCATAATCAACGTGTCGAAACCCTGGAAGACGAAGTCGTGTCGATTTCCCGACAGGCGGTCAGTCGCAGCCAGAAGGTTGAGTTGCGGGATAATCCCCTTGAAGCTGAAGTCCGTCAGTTACGGGCCCAGCTCGAAGCACAGAATGTCGGGCGACTGCAGGCCGAAATCGAAGAGCTGAAAGCCCTGATGAAACAACTGACCGCGTTTAACCCGGTTGTTGCCCCCGCAGCACCCTCCGCTGCTGTGCCGCAAGCAGAAGAGCGTTTCGTATTTCCCGAAGAGCCCACTGCATCGCTTCTGGAAACTATTAAACCGGTCATTAAAAAAGTGGAGCCACGCCCTGCACCGGTCACACGCTTTAAGGATGCTGTTGAACAAAACCTCGACGATTTGTCCGCCATGCTGGTGGAATGTGGTATCGATGCCGAAGCGGCAGCAACCATCGCCCGTTTTGCCGAGCCACAAATGAATTCAAGCCAGCGTCATAATCCCGACGCTTGTCGGCGCTTTCTGGCCCGTACCGTGGCCGGACTGGTACAGACTACCGGGCGCCTGTGGCAGTCCGGCCAACCACAAAAACGTGTCGCACTGCTGGGCGCAACCGGGGTCGGTAAAACGACGTCCATCGCCAAACTGGCAGCTGAAGCGATTACCGAAAGTGGCGCCCGGGTCGCCCTGGTCACCATCGATACCTACCGCATCGCTGCTGTTGAGCAACTGAAAATCTACGGTGAGATCATGGGTATCCCGGTTGATGTGGTTCTGTCCCCCGATCAGCTGCAGGAAGCTTTCCGCCGTCATGCCGACAAGGATCTGATCCTGATCGATACGGCCGGACGCAGCCCGCAGGACAGCCTGCGTATTGCAGAGCTGAACGAATTTCTCGGCGCCGGAGCCGGAGTAGAAAACTGCCTGGTGCTGCCGGCGACCACAGAAGAGCGCCTGTTGCAAAAGACCTATGAAGCATTCAGCGCATTACCCTTGTCCCGACTGATCTTTACCAAGCTGGATGAAACCGATCGTTGCGGGTCTCTTATCAATATCTCGACCCGCAATAATTTGCCCCTGGCCTACCTGACCAATGGTCAGCGGGTGCCGGAAGATCTGCTTCTGGCCGAACCACAGAACGTTGCTGACCTGGTCATGGGTGCAGCAGAAGAAACACGGAGGATGGCAGTATGATGAGTAGCGCCACGGATCAGGCCGGAACTTTGCGCACGATGCGCGACCAGATGGATCAGACTGCCCGTACCCTGCAGCTGCCGGCCACCAGAGTATTGTCAATTACCAGCGGCAAAGGGGGGGTCGGTAAGACCGCCGTTGTGTCAAATGTTGCTGTGACCCTGGCAAAACAGGGGAAAAAGGTTTTGATTATCGATGCTGACCTGGGGTTGGCCAATGTCGATGTCGTGCTGGGACTGGCCCCGCCTTACAACCTGAACCATTTCTTCAATGGTGAGCGCACCCTTGAAGAGATCATAGTTGAAGGTCCCCACGGGCTCAAGGTTCTGCCAGCCGGATCGGGCGTACAGCAGTTTACTCGCCTCGATTCGCAGCTGAAGATGCGCCTTATCGATGCCCTCGATGCCCTTCATGAGCACTTCGACGTGGTGTTGATCGACACCGAGGCTGGCATCTCTGACAACGTGACCTATTTCAACGTGGCCGCTCAGGATATCCTGGTGGTCACCTCTCCCGAGCCGACGGCGATTACCGATGCTTACGCCCTGATGAAGCTGTTGTCAACGCAGTATCATCAGAAGCGTTTTCTGCTGGCAGTCAATTCGGTGCGCAATGCAGACGAAGGACTCGATGTCTTCGAAAAGCTGACCATGGTGTCAGGGCGCTATCTTGACATTTTCATCGATTACCTCGGCTGTATTCCCTATGACAAAAAAATGCACGATTCGGTGCGTCAGCAGCAGGTCATGGTCGACCTTTATCCCGACCATAAAGTGGCCAAATCGTTTGTCGAACTGGCGGAGACCCTGCTGGAAACACCGATCAATAATCAGGCTCAAGGAACCCTGCAGTTTTTCTGGAAGCAGTTTCTTGGCGTCGGTTCGGAGGCAAGTTGATGAGTTATTCTAGCGGCTATGGTCCCCCGGGACCCCAGGAGCGTGAAAAGATGATTGAGATGCATCTATCCCTGGTAGATTTTCTGGTTGATCGCATGATGACCCAGGTTCCGTCCTTTGTCAGTCGTGACGACATCCGCAGTGCGGCTCTGATGGGGCTGATGGACGCGGCCAACCGCTTTGATCCACGGCGCGGAGTCCTGTTCAAAACCTTTGCCGAGCGGCGTATTCGTGGTGCCGTTTTTGACGAGGTCAGAAGGATGGACTGGTTCTCCCGGTCGCTGCGCGAAAAGCAGTCACGCTATAACAAGATGACGGAGGAGCTGGGAAAAAGGCTGGGACGCGCGCCGGACGACGAAGAAATGGCCATGGCGCTGGAAATGACCCTGGATGAATATCGTGATTTGCAGTTTCAGGTCAGCCAGCTGGGCTATGTCAGTCTCAATGAAAATCTGGATGACGATGACGATCAGGGGAAATCGTTTATCGACAACCTTCAGGATACCCGTGTCGAGAGCGTTCAGGACAAGATGGAAGCCAACGAATTGACACGCGAACTGGCTGGCTACCTGGATCAGTTGTCTGAAAAAGAACGTCTGGTGATTGCGTTGCTTTACTACGAAGAATTGTCACAGAAGGAAATCTCCGAAGTCCTGGAATTATCCGAAGGACGGATTTCGCAACTCCACAGCCAGGCGCTGATCAAGCTGAAAGGCAAAATGAGGAACAGTATTAACGCGTTACGGGTTGGCTAGCGATGATGGTTTACTGGTTGATATTGCTGGCGGTTGCTGCCGTTGCAGCATTTGCCCTGATGCTGAGTGTTCGCTTGCTGACAGTGGTCAGAAAATTACAGGAGCAGGTCCGGAATTTGCAAAGTACTCAAGACGAGACCCGGGCAGCGTCAACCCCGGTTAGTTTTTCGACCAGCCTCGGTCAGGCGGAACGCAAAGCGGCAGAAACCCAGGTTCAGTTCAAGGGTGGCTCGCAATCCGACAAATACAGCTATATTGCCTCCATGGCTGGTCAAGGGCTTGATAGTACGGCTATCGCAGCAACACTGCAGATGTCAGTGGTTGAGGTTGAACAGCTGTTAAGTCTGGCCCGACTCCGCCACGGCGGAAAAAGGCAGCAGCTCTGAAACCCCTAAAGACTTACTGTCAAAAGACCGACAAGAAGGGCAAGTGAGGAAATCGATATGTCGAGCGGAAAGTACAGCGCCATTTCAGGGGCCGTTGGCCGTATGGAAAATATGAATCGCATCAGCGAGCAGCTGGCAGCCGTCAAAACGCCGGGATTCAAACAGGGCGTGTCAACCTTTGAAGCAACCCTGGGGGAAATCAATTCGGGAATGGCCACGAAAGCGACCAACTACACTCAGATAACCAAGCCGGAGATCGATTTCACGCAGGGTCCACTCGAGTATACCGGGGACCCTCTGGATCTGGCCATCAATGGAGAAGGTTTCTTTCATATTGAACTCCCGAATGGCGATACCGCCTACGAACGTAAAGGAAACTTTCGGCTTAATACTGAAGGTCAACTCATTGACACGAACGGTTACCTGGTGCTGGACACGTCAGGAAAGCCGATTACTCTGCTGCAGTCCGACGTACAGATCAACACCAATGGCGACATCTGGGACGGTGAAACACTGGTGGCCAAGATTGCGGTCATGGCTTTTGCTGACCAATCGGTTCTCAAGCAGGTGCGTGGCGAACTTTATGTTGCCACCGATAACAGTGCGCCGACTCTGACCACCGATATGGAATTGCTGCAGAATAATGTCGAAGCGGCCAACGTCAACATGGTCAAAACCATGACAATGATGACAGATAACCTGCGGGCATTTGAAGCCACACAAAAAGCCTTGAAAATTTACAGCGATATGGATTCCAAGGCGGCTGATATCGGAACCATTCAGTAACAGTCGCAACATGACGCCTGGCGTCAAAGGAGATAATAAATGATTAGAGCTCTCTGGACCGCATCATCAGGGATGCAATCACAACAGGTCAATATGGATGTCATTGCCAACAACCTGGCCAACGTCAACAGTACCGGCTTCAAAAAAAGCCGGGCCGACTTTCAGGATGTTCTCTACCAGACCAATAAGGTTGCCGGAGCTGGCGGCGAGGGTGGGCAGTCGCCGACCGGGATTCAGATCGGTTTAGGTTCACGGGTTGCTGCAGTTCAGAAACTCTTTACCACGGGTGATTTTCAGCAGACCGAAAACGAGCTGGATCTGGCCATTGAGGGGCCCGGTTTTTTCCAGGTGACTTTGCCGGATGGAACCAATGCCTTCACCCGTTCCGGTGCGTTTAAGAAGGACAGTACCGGGCAGGTCGTTTCTTCAGATGGTTATCCCCTGGTACCGCAGATTGTCATTCCGGAGAACACGACATCGGTTTCCATTTCCGAAAATGGTACGGTTCAGGTGCTGCTTGATGGAGAGGCTGAACCGACGGAAATTGGCCTCATCGAACTGGTCCGTTTCGGTAACCCAGCGGGGTTAAGCAGCATGGGGCGCAACCTCTATGAGCAAACCGCGACCAGTGGTGATCCGATCACCGGTACTGCCGGACAGGAAGGCTACGGTACGCTGTCGCAAGGCTTTCTGGAAGGGTCAAATGTCAACATCATGGAAGAGATGGTCAATATGATCGCCGGGCAGCGTGCCTATGAAGTCAACTCCAAGGCGATCCGGACTGCCGACGAAATGTTGCAGATGACCAGTGATCTGGTGCGTTAGTAGCTGGTTGAGTTTTTAACGCTAACAGTGGGTAACCTTAGGATAGTCATATTATGAAATTTCTGCTGGTCATATTGCTGGTAATCATAGTCCCTTTCGGTGCAGGTGCCGCGCCATCGCAGCCCGCTAACAATGCCGAAGTGACGATTGATCAGGAAGAAATGACCCAGATCCTGACTGATTACCTGGCCGCGGAATCGCGGCAATTTCCTCGCGTCGATCTACGTTTCAAGAATATCGATCTGCCGGATCAGTTCAGTGTTCCCCAGGGGCGGATCGACCATCAGGTCATTCCTGCCAACCCGGGGATCATCGGCAGTCGGCGCTTGACCCTGCTGACCCGTGTTGACGGTAACATCGTCAACAACCAGTCACTGAGGATCGACTTGGAAGCTATGGCCGAGGTGATTGTCGCCAAGAAGTCCATGCGCCGGGGGACCGTATTAAATGGTGATGATATCGAAGTGATCTATACCGATATTTCCAATATTGATGAGCCGATTTTTGCCGAAGAGAGCATCATCGGAAAGCAGCTGAAACGCTCTGTGCGGCTGGGTGACCCTCTGGAACAGAAGGAAGTTGAGTTTCCCCCGGTGATTAAACGCGGGGAGAAGGTCGTTATAAATGCCAGCAGCAAGGGATTGCAGCTGACTGCAGTTGGCGAAGCGAGGCAGGATGGCCGTCCGGGGGAAATGATCCGGGTGGTTAACAGCAGTTCCCGCAAAGAGCTGAGTTGTCTGGTGGTGGCTCCTGGCGAGGTGAAAGTGGAGTTCTGATATGACGAAAAAATTAATCTTGCTCATGATCCTGGCCATGACATTAAGCGCCTGCGTTGGTCCGCTCAAGCAACAGGACCTGACTGAAGTGAAACCGGTTGAACCGATAATGTATGAGCCGGTGATTCCTAAAACGAACGGTTCTCTGTGGACCGAAGCGCGCGGCAGCATGTTTGGTGACAATAAAGGGCGTACGGTTGGGGATATTGTGACCGTGGTTATTTCAGAAAGTGCCAGTGCCAGCAAAGAAGCAACGACCTCAACAGATCGGAAAAGTTCCATGTCTGCCGGTGTGTCGACCTTGTTCGGCCTGGAACGCAGTATTGGCAGGGCAACGGACCTGGATCCTGCCGCCCTGGTGGATACCTCCGCAACCAATGGTTTCACGGGCTCCGGGAAAACCGCCCGCAAGGAAAACCTGGTCGCAACCTTGACCACCCAGGTGATTGAAGTGTTGCCCAATGGCAACCTGCGCATCGCCGGTAATAAAACCGTTACTGTCAACAATGAAATGCAGATCGTCAAGCTCAGCGGCATCGTCCGGTCCAGTGACATCACGCCTGGCAACCTGGTTGATTCTGCCAGTATTCTGAATGCCCGCATTGCCTATGTTGGTAAAGGGGTGATCAGCGATAAACAGGGGCAGGGGTGGTTGATGAGGGGGCTAGACCAGGTCTGGCCGTTTTGAGCAGGAGTCGATGAAAAGCACCTGTCTGCTGCGTTGCTTTCACTCGACCTCAACGACGTACTTTTCAGTACGCCTTATTCGGCCGAGCTTCAAGCGCCTTGCATCCAGGCACTTTTGATCGACTCTCGTGGCAGAGCGGCTAATTGTTTTTTTTGATAACCCTCGCCCTCAAGGGAGAGGGTGGCGCGCAGCGCCGGGTGAGGGGAAAACCCTCTTTATCTGTAGATTTAAGGCTCTGTCTAAAGCAGGGAGCTTGGCATGAAACAAATCATTTTTAAAAAACTGATGATACTCACGGTGCTGGCTTTAGGAATTCTAAGCCTGGGAACCGCCCATGCTTCACGTATCAAGGAGCTGGCACAGCTGGAAGGGGCCCCGGGGAAACCAGCTGGTTGGCTATGGTCTGGTGGTTGGTCTTAATGGGACAGGTGACAGCAACAGTACCGAGTTTACTGTTCAGTCTCTGGTCAATATGATGGAGCGCCTGGGGGTGACGGTTGATCCGGCTGCAGTTAAAGTCGCCAATGTGGCAGCCGTTGTTGTGACGGCCGATCTGCCTGCTTTTGCCCGGGCCGGAAGTCAGATCGATGTCTCTGTTTCATCAGTCGGTGACGCCACGGACCTTGCTGGTGGTACGTTGCTGATGACGCCGTTGAAAGCTGCTGATGGTAATATTTATGCTGTCGCTCAGGGGGCACTGGTGGTTGGTTCTCTGGCGTTCGGTGGTGAGACGGCCAAGGTGCAGAAAAACCATCCGACGGCAGGGCGGATTCCCGGTGGTGCCTATGTTGAGCGCGAAGTCGATTTTGAGCTTGCGCTGGGACGGAGTTTGAAATATCGCCTTAAAGATTCTGACTTTACGACGATTTCGCGCATGACTGCAGAGATCAATAAACATTTTGGCGGTCCCTATGCAAAATCAGTCGATGCCGGTGAGCTAGAAGTCTCACTGCCCAAAGATTACGAGAACCGTATGGTGGCATTTATCTCGGAACTGGAACGGATCGATGTTGTTCCTGATACGGTAGCCCGGGTGGTTGTAAACGAAAAAACCGGTACCATTGTCATGGGTGACCAGGTGCGTATCTCTACCGTCGCCATCTCGCATGGCAACCTGAGCATGGTCATTGACCAACAGCTGAACGTGTCCCAGCCAAATCCATTCAGCCAGGGCCAAACAACCATAACCCCTCAAACTCAGGTTGCTGTCAGGGAAGAAGATGCGAAGTTGATGGTTCTCGAACAGGGGGTCAGTATTGGTGAAGTCGCTGCCGCCTTGAATGCTATTGGCGCATCGCCACGGGACCTGATTGCTATTTTCCAGGCGATCAAAGCGGCTGGTGCCTTGTACGCTGATCTGGTTATCCTCTAGCCCAAACCAATAGGCTAGAGATTTCAAATCTGAAATTTCAGATTTCAGATCAAACTGTGAAATTTCAAATTTGAGATGTGAAATTTCACCGATAGGTGAATCATGGACGCACGAATTGATACGGCTGATCTGATCAGTCAGGCGACAACGCAGACGAAAACTACGGCCAAGACTAAGGGTAAGAATGAAGCCAAATTGCGTGAAACCGCCCAGGATTTTGAGGCCATTTTTATTCGCCAGATGTTCAAGGAAATGCGTAATACCGTCCATCATGAAGGGGTTATTGAAACGGATAGCGCTTCTGATACTTACGATCAGATGTTGGATATGGAAGCCGCTCGTATCGCGTCCCGCCAGGGAGGGATCGGTCTTGCCGATCTGATGATGCAGCAGTTGATGAAGGACTAATTTGTTGCCCCTCCGAAAGCTTAAGCCCTCCCGTCAGGGGGCGGGAGAAAAACTAGATAATTCCCCTATTTCCTGTCCTTTCTTCATTTCCCGCAGCAATTAGAATTTTTCGTAAATTTTCTAAAGAAAAAACAGCGAACTGTCGATATAGTTCCAAAGGGATTTTAACCGGAGGAAAAAATGACAGATCGTATCGATACAAATTATCAGAAAAACACGATCCAGACTCCACTACAGGAAGAAACCAGGTTGCGTCAGTACGGCAAGGAAGTTGTTGCTGAAGTAACCGACACCGTATCGCTGGGTGCCTCGGAAGAGAGCAGCAAGACTTACGGGCCGGGATTGAAAGTTGCCTCGGCTTACGAGCTGTTGCGCAACCTGGTGGTCAAAACGCTTCAGGACCAGGGGGTTCCAGCCCAGATCAGCGCCGGGGACATGACCTTGGACCTGATGACCATGACACCGGAGGAGGCTCAGGATCTGATTTCTGAGGATGGCTACTTTGGTGTAGAAAAAACCTCAGATCGCATTGTCGATTTTGCTATCAATGCATTTGGGCAGGATCCGTCCCGCCTGCAGGAAATGAAAGATGCGATTGATGAGGGTTTTTTTGCTGCGCAGGACGCTTTGGGTGGAGCGCTTCCGGACATATCACAACAGACCTACGAAGCAATAATGGATAAGTTAGATTCGTTTGCAAGTCAGTTTGAGCAATCGGCAGAATAAATACAGGAGTCCGTCATGGTTGATAAAATTAATGGAAACAGCGGGTTCGGTCCTCTCGGCAGTGTCAGTCGGACCACTAAAAAGTCCGCAGCAAGCAGTGTCTCGGCCAGTAAATCGGATAGTATCGATTTTTCCAGTGCCTTGCAGAATGCGACCAAAACGCAGGAAACGACTGCGACCCAGGATAGCGCCCGTGCTGAGAAAATCCAGGCACTCAAAGCGCAGATTCAGGATGGAACCTACAAGCCTGACCTGGAAAAAGTTGCCGCCAGTGTCCTGCCGTTTCTGGTTAAAGGTTAGTCATCATGACGCGCGATCAGATCAGAACTCAGCTTGAAACTTTGCTGTCCTTGTTGCAACAGGAGCGTACCTGCGCTCAGGCGCTGGACATGCCGGGTTTGCAGCAGGTGGTTGAGCAAAAGGCCGCCTTGCTGTCAGAGCTGCAACTCAGCAAAGAAGAGGTTGTCGGCATGGAAGATCTGCTGCGTCAGATCGACAGCGAAAATCGCCGTAACGCCTTCCTGCTGTGGACCGGGCTTAACTGGGTGCGTGATCTGATGGGATTTTTTGGTAAAGCCGCTATGCCTCAGGTTTATGGTGGTCATGGTTATTCCAAGACCCTGAACGAGGGTGGCCGGCTACTGTCCGGAAGGATTTAAGCGATGGCAGGCGGATTGATGGCAGCCCTCACCTCCGGGCGCACAGCACTGCAGACCAATCAGAAAGCAATCGAGATAACCGGTCTTAATGTCGCTAACGTCAATACCGAAGGGTATTCACGGCAAACGGCCAACCTGACCCCTTATCCTGCATTGAATTTCGGGGATTTCTTTATCGGGACCGGAGTGACGGTCGGTTCCATAGAGCGCTCTCACGATATCTTTCTTGCTGGTCAGATAAACGATAAAGCCGCAGATGTCGGTCTTGAAAGCAGTATGGCCAATCCCCTTGCTGAGCTTGAACGGGTTTTCAATATCAGTGACGGCAGCCTGTCGGATGAGTTTGACCAGTTTTTTGACTCCTGGCGACAACTGTCAACCAATCCGGGCAGCGAAGTTGAGCGTCAGCTGGTGTTGCAGCGTGGTGATCTGATCGGCAAGGCTTTCGGCAACATGTACCAAGAAACCCAAGGCGTTGTCAAAAATGTGAATACGACCATTCTGTCCAAAATTGACGGTGTTAACCTGGCGGTTGATGAAATCGCCAATCTCAATAACCGGATCTCCGCTCTTGAAGTTGCCGGGCAGGAGGCCAACTCGGATCGTGACCGCCGCGACATGTTGCTGAAGCAGTTGTCAGAAACCATTGGCGCGACCAATTTTGAAACCTCTGATGGATCCATTTCCGTTCAGCTTGCCAATGGAATGCCGCTGGTTGAGGGGACTGTCGCCAACCATATCATCGGAACTTACGACGATACTGATATCAACCTTGAGCTTGAATATGGTTCGGCCAGTATGGCCCTTGATCGCAATTCTATGGGCGGTGAGTTTCGTGGCTTGTATGAAGTTCGCGATGTGACCATCCCTGATCTGCTTGGTCGTCTTGATCAGCTTGCCTATACCTTTGCCACGGAAGTGAACGCCATGCATCAGGCCGGGACCGATCTGAATGGTGCCGCCGGGCAGACATTCTTTACCGCTCCTGGGGAGCACCGCAGCCAGGGGTATGCAGATGCTGCGGCACTTGGTTTCGGGACGGGTACCCTTGAGCTGAATGTAAACGGTACGGTGAACTCAGTGGCTATCGGTGCCGGACAGAATTCGGTCAACGGTATTGCTGCAGCAATCAATGCCGCAGGGATCGGCGTGTCGGCCAGCGTCAACAGCGACGACAATTCACTGGTTATTACTCCCGATACGGCCGGGCAAAATGTCAAGATCGATAGCTCTGGACTGGCCGGAGGCAGTTATGCTGCGCCACGCTTCAGCTCTCCAGACATGGCCTCAGCCATGGCCATGAACATTACCTCCACCGCTCAAGTTGCCGCCGGTACAAGTGGCGCCCCAGGCGATAACACCAATGCTCTGGCTATTCTGCAGTTGGAACAGGATACGCAGGGCGATTTCGGTGGCAATGATACCTTTGTCTCCTATTACGGTAAAATCGTTTCAACTGTTGGGGTCGAGGCGGCCCGGAATCGCCAGGCGCAGCAGGGCTATGAAGACAGCCTGGTGCAGTTGGAGAACCTGCGTGACAGCATGGATGGGGTCTCTCTGGAAGACGAAATGATCAGTCTGTTGCAGTTTCAACGCAGTTTCGAAGCATCAGCAAAATTTCTGTCAACGGTTGATGAAATGATGTCGACCGTCATGACAATCAAGCGTTAGCGGGTGATATTATGAGAGCAACTCAAATGACAACCTACCGCAGTCTGCAGTCATTCCTGGATAAAACCAGTGAAAAACTGCAGACCCTGCAGCTGCAGGCCGCAACCGGTTCACGCATTACCCGGGCATCCGATGACCCAACAGCCATCAGCCCGGTGCTCAGTGCCCGGACCCAGATCCAAACCACGGATCGCTATATCGAAACGATTCAGACCGGTCTTGACCGCATCGATAATATGGACGGCTATTTTGACTCCATTGAAAATACCATGGTGCGGCTGAAAGAAATATCCCTTGCATCGGTCAACGGCTCAATCAGCCAGGCGGATATGTCCACCTATGCCGATGAGGTTCGCCAGCTCAGGGATAGTCTGCTCGATGATGCCAACGCGACAGTTGATGGAAAATACCTGTTTGCCGGGTTCAATGATAAGGCTCAGCCATTCACAGTGAACCCGAATTATCCGGCAACTGAAACCAACCCGGTCAACTACAATGGCGACTTCGGGGACCTTGAATACGAAATTGCTCCCAACGAGCTGATTTCCGTCAACCTCTCGGGAAATAAGCTGATGCTGGGTGATTTTGACGACGATGGTGTCACGGATGCCGGTCAGGTTGATATTTTCGCATTGGCTGCCAGCCTTGAAGAAGCGCTGAATACGGGATCCGTTACCGATATTGAAAACCTTATCGATCCTCTCGAGGAAGGCGCCGATCAGATTCGTTCCCAGCGCAGTCTTAAAGGGAATGTCGGCAGTCGTCTGGAAACCGCTCTGTCACACATGGAGCAGGTCAAAGTCGACATGGAAGAATTTCGCTCCCGCTATGAGGATGCTGATATTCTTGAAACCATAACCAATCTGCAGCAACAGCAGCAGAGCTTGGAAGCTGCTCTTAGTGTCACCGGAAAAGTTTCAGAGTTGTCTATTCTCGACTATCTCTAAAAAGAAAAACCACCCGGCCGTGGAGACGGTCGGCTACATAGCCAGGAGGCATATGCATGTTAGTACTGACGCGAAAAGAAGGTGAAGGCATCATCATTGGCGATGATATCAAGATTACCATCGTTGAACTTAAAGGAGGTGGCGTGCGTGTCGGTATTGACGCTCCACGTGACCTGAAAGTTCACCGCCAGGAAGTATTTGAACGCATCAAACAAGAGAACAAGGAGGCCACGCAGTGGGATATTGCGGATCTCAACGAACTGAGCAGTATTTTGAACTCGGGGAGGAAAAAATGATGAAAAAAATTCAATCCCGTTTTGGTGAGATCGAATATGATCCGAGCAATGTCCTGATATTCCCCGATGGTCTCATCGGTTTTGAAGACCTGCATGATTACGTGGTCATGCCGAATGAGAAAGAAGGCCCGTTATTTTGGATTCAGAGCGTTGGCGATCCCGCCGTTGCCTTTGTGCTGACAAATCCGACTGATTTCTATTTTGACTATGTCGTTGCCCCGGATGAGCGTGAACGGGTTAAGCTTGGTATCGAGAAAGATGATGAATATTTTGTCCTCAGTGTTGTTACCGTATCTCCAGAGCGTAAAGTCACACTGAACCTAGCTGCTCCAATTCTTTTTTCACCTAAAACCAATAGAGCGTTGCAGGTCATTCTCGAAGGAACAAATTTCAACCCACGAACACCACTGCCTGAAGTTCATTAGGCCTTTTGGGTACGAGGACTTTACGTTTATCTCATTAAAAGGAGAATGCTCATTAGAGTATTCTCCTTTTATGTATTGGTTTCGAGTGAATGTCATGTATGATAGGTCCGTTAGACATATTTAGTTCTCGGTAGAGAAGGAGACGCGTGACGTGCTGACAGGACGATCCATCTTAATTACAGGCGGAACAGGCTCTTTTGGGCAATGTTTTGTCCGGACTATTCTGCGCCGTTACCCGGAGGTAAAGCGGGTGGTGGTGTTTTCACGTGATGAGCTTAAACAATTTGAAATGGCACAGGAGTTATCTCCTCAGAAGTACCCGTGCTTGCGTTACTTTATTGGTGATGTGCGGGATCGTGACCGCCTGACAAAAGCCATGGAAGGTATTGATTATGTTGTTCATGCTGCGGCTCAAAAACAGGTTCCCGCCTGTGAATACAATCCTTTTGAGGCGGTAAAGACAAATATCCTCGGGGCTCAGAATGTCATCGATAGTGCCATCGCCTGCGGTGTTAAGCGTGTTGTTGCTCTAAGTACCGATAAGGCTGCATCACCGATCAATCTTTACGGGGCGACAAAATTATGCAGCGATAAGCTGTTTATTGCGGCCAATAACTACCGTGGGCAACGGGATATCCGTTTTTCTGTTGTCCGTTACGGTAATGTTATGGGCAGCAGAGGCAGTGTTATCCCGTTCTTTTTGAAAAAAAAGCAACAGGGTGAGCTTCTGCCTATTACCGATAATGCAATGACCAGATTTAATATTACTCTTGATCAGGGAGTCGATATTGTCTTGTTTGCTTTTAAGAAAATGCTCGGCGGTGAAATTTTTGTCCCCAAGATCCCGAGTTATCGCATTCTCGATCTTGCCGAAGCGATTGCTCCCGGGCAGGAACGACCTGTGGTTGGCATCAGACCTGGTGAAAAGCTACATGAAGAAATGATTACTGAATCAGATGCACCAAATACGCTGGAACTTGAGAATTATTTTGTCATTTTACCCAACTGGGACCTCACCATAAGGCAGAAAATTATTGAAGCTCTGGGTGGTGGCATGATGGTTGATCCGGGGTTCAGATATTGCAGTGGAACCAATACGGATTGGCTGACTGTTGAGCAGATCAGGGTGTTGCTAAAGGAGCATGGACTTCAGTGACCTCTCCTCCGTTTTTGCCCTACGGCCGGCAGTCCATTGATCAGGAAGATATTGATGCTGTTCTTGCGACATTAAATTCTGACTGGTTGACAACGGGTCCGGCAATCCCTCGTTTTGAAGATGCTCTCAAGCAATTTACCGGTAGTCGTCATGCTGTGGCTGTCTCAAGTGGAACTGCGGCTCTTCATGCCGCAATTTTTGCCGCAGGCATTGGTCCGGGCGATGAGGTCATTGTTCCACCTCTGACTTTTGCTGCAACTGCGAATGCGGTCATTTACCAGGGGGCTACCCCTGTTTTTGCCGACGTTGACAACCAGGGCTTGCTTCTTGATCCTCTCCAGGTTTTATCCCGGATAACGGAGCGGACGCGCGCGGTCATCGCTGTTGATTACGCTGGCCAGCCTTGTGATTACAAAGCGTTACGTGCGGTTTGTGAGCGGCATAATCTCATATTGATTGCTGATGCCTGTCACTCTTTGGGAGGTTCTTTTCGGGGGAGGGCGGTTGGACAACTGGCCGACCTGACCGCATTGAGTTTTCATCCGGTCAAACCGATTACCTCTGCAGAGGGGGGGATGGTTCTGACCGACAACCCTGATTATGACGGGCGGATGCGTCTGTTTCGCAACCATGGCATTGATAGTGATCATCGCCAACGTCAGGAAGCTGGGTCCTGGCAATATAGTATGATCGAACTGGGCTATAATTATCGTTTGAATGATTTACAGGCGGCCTTGGGAACCAGCCAGATGCGCCATCTGCAGACGTGGATTTCGCGGCGACGGGAACTGGCAGGTCTTTATACTGAGCAACTAGCCCCCCTGCCGCAGGTTTGCTGTTTGCACCAGTTCGATGATCGTCTCAGTGGTTGGCATCTTTTTGTTATCCGTATTGCCCAGGAGCATAGGGATGCGCTGTTTCGATTTCTCCGGCAGCGCAACATTGGTGTTAATGTTCATTACGATCTGGTCTATCATCATCCTTATTATCAGACCCAATACCCGCGATTGTCAGGAAGTTGCCCGGTTGCAGAGACCGCTTGTCGAGAGATACTGTCCCTGCCTCTGTTTCCGGCTATGGCAGAAGCGGACGTTAAGCGCGTCGTTTCGGCAATCACTGATTACTTTTCAGCGCGGTAATGTTTATGAATGTTAACTTTATTGCAGAGGTATCAAGTAATCATCATCGGGATCTACAGCGCTGTTTTGATTTTATTGATGCGGCTGCGGAGATTGGTTGTCAGGCCGTCAAGTTTCAGCTGTTTAAAATTGACCAGCTTTTTGCACCGGAAATTCTTTCACACAGCGCCGAGCATCGGCGTCGCTCTGCTTGGGAGTTGCCGGTTTCATTTTTGGCCCCCTTAGCTGAACGCTGCAGGCAGCGCCATGTGCAGTTCAGCTGTACCCCTTTTTACCTGGATGCCGTCGCTGAACTTGAGCCCTATGTTGATTTTTACAAAATCGCATCTTACGAGCTGCTCTGGGATGATCTGATAGAGGCCTGTGGCAGAACCGGTAAACCCCTTGTGTTGTCAACCGGTATGGCCAGTTTAGCTGAGATCGATCATGCTGTTGCCATCTATCGCCAGTGTTCAAACGCACCATTGACCTTGTTGCATTGTGTCTCCGGTTACCCGGTGCCGATGCAAGAATGTAATCTCGCGGTCATAGAGATGTTGCGCGACCGCTATAACTGTGCCGTCGGCTGGTCTGATCATAGTCATCGGCCTGAAGTGATTCATCGTGCAGTGCAGCACTGGCAGGCCACAACGATTGAATTTCATCTTGACCTTGACGGCAAAGGGGACGAATTCCAGGCTGGGCATTGCTGGTTGCCTGGGCAGATGGCACAGGTTATTGCCGGGCTTGGTGTTGCCGAGAGTGCCGATGGTGATGGCTTGAAAGTCGCTCAAAAATCAGAGGAGAATGATCGTCTGTGGCGGGCCGATCCTCTTGATGGCCTGCGACCATTGCGGGAGCTGCGGCAGCAATGGCGTTCAAAATGATGTTTTTTTCTAATTATTCAAGGACGTTGTGCCGATAGGATAATATGTTGAGGGAACGTACAGTCGCATTTGTTGTCGCGCGCTTAAGCTCTTCACGCCTGCCAGCCAAGCAGTTGCGAATGATTGGTGATCGTTGCCTGCTCGACTGGACCGTGGGGGCGTTAAAAAGCTGCCAGGAAGTCGATGAAATCGTCATTACGACAGTGGCTGAGGATGAGAATAAGCCGTTGCGTGATTATGCCAGAGCGCAGGGTCTTTCCTGCTTCTGGTACGAAGGTGAAGTGGACGATGTCACAGGCCGTTTGCGTAAGGCTGCAGAACACTTTAAGGCGGATATCTGTATTCTTGTCAGCGCCGATTGTCCCTTGGTCTATGCGCCAGCTGTAGATTCTATGGTACAACAGTTCAAGAGTGATGAAAAAGCTGATTTTCTTGTCATCCCTGCCGTGAACGAACAGGTCCCTGCGCTTGAAGGTATCGGTATCGCTCGTCTTAAAGGCTGGCAGGTTGCAGACAATCTTTCCCTGCGGCCGGAGCTCAGGGAACATCAATTTCCGGTAATCTGGCAACAACAGGATAAATTTACTTTTTTAGAGGGGCGACTCTCTCCGGATTTATATTCTCGCCACCACCGCTTTTCTGTCGATACCCCTGCTGATCTTGAATTCATGAACCGGTTACATGACCTGTTGCAAACACAGCATCAGGAGTTTGATCTGCCCGGGGTCCTGCAACTCCTTTCTGAGCAACCTGATCTTTATGCAATTAACCAGCATGTTCATCAACGGCAGTTGGCGGAAACTGTCGGACAGGTTCTTATGGTTATCGATTCTGGAGCAGGGTTTGGATATGGGCATCTGAACCGTTCTCTTGAGCTTGGACAGCGGATCATCGAACAGCTTGGTTGGCCGGTCACCTTTCTGGTGGATGATGGTTACGCTGCAGAGGTCCTTCACCTTCAGGGGTTACGTTTTATCTGGGGAGCTTTAGGGCGTTGTGCCAGGGCGGTTCCCGAGGAATACAGAAATTATCAGCGTCCGCTGGCGAATGACTTTACTCTGGTCGTGCTTGATCTGTACCCGAGGCCGCTGCCTGACTTCTGGCAAGACTCTTTTCCCGGGGCCTGCCTGGTAGCTTTGGATAGCCTGGAGGACTGGACTTCAGAGACTGATCTGGTGGTTATTCCCGCTATCACTGGGCCTGAGGATGTTAATCATCAGAAGCCGGATATTTTACAGGGCCTGGAGTTTCTCATTATCAGGCGTGATATTCGTCAGGCGGGTTCTAGGCGGCTGGCGAAGGATATTGATGTGCTGATCTACGGGACGGATCTTCGGTACATCTCCAGAATTGAGGATATGGCGCTCCAGCGTGACTGGAAAGTTGTTGTTGTTGATGGAACGGCGGATGATTTTCACCTGTTATTAGCGCGTTCAAGATTTTTCGTCGGCAATTTTGGCTATAGTTTTTACGAGGCTTTATTCCTGAAAACCGTTCCGGTTGCGTTGCCTATCTCTTTGCGGCACAAACAGGATGCCATCTTGTTTTATCAACGCATAGGGCTTCCTGATCTGGTTGTGTCTGATGAGTTTGATGCCATATGGGAGCTTGCTCAAAAGTGTGAAGGGCAGTTGCCACCAATCTCTGACGGAACGTCAACCATAGTGAATGTCCTGCAGAAGCATACTGATGATAAAATTCGCTACACGCCAGGATCTTCCAATGACTAAAGATATTTCTATTGTCCTGCCTATTTACAACGAATCGGGGAATATTGTTCCTTTACTCACCGAGATTTTTGAGGTGATGTCTAAACATTCCTGGAGCTACGAAGTCATTGCCGTGGATGATGGCAGTCGCGATGATTCCGTAAAATTGTTGAAGAGTTTGCTGGCCGGGCCTCTCGAAATTGATCTGAAAATAATTGAGTTTACCAGGAACTTTGGACAGACACCGGCATTGGCGTGTGGAATCCGCCACGCTTCCGGTCAGATCATCGTACCTATGGATGCTGACCGGCAAAATGACCCTGCTGATATTCCGCGTTTGATTGAAATGCTGGAGCAGGGTTTTGATGTGGTTTCCGGATGGCGGCGTCAACGTCAAGACAAATGGGTTCGTCGACTTCCTTCCCGCGTTGCAAACGGCCTGATCAATAAGTTGATTCGCAATACCGGAGTTGCGCTCCATGATTATGGTTGCACCCTGAAAGCTTATCGTCGCGATGTCCTCCAGAATATCAAGCTTTACGGTGATATGCATCGTTTTATCCCTGCTTTCGCAGGTTGGCGGGGAGCCAAAGTCGGGGAGCTTGAAGTCAACCATCGTGCCCGAACGATCGGCTCTTCAAACTATGGAATGGCGCGCATCTGGAAGGTCCTGCTAGATCTTATCGCGGTCCGATTTTTTGTTGATTCCTTTACCAAGCCAATGCAGTTTTTCGGTAAGTATATCACCGTGTTGTTCGTCCTTATGTGGCTGGTTCTTGCCGCTCTGGCTGGACTGGATATTGCCGGAGGCGAAGCAATTACTCTGAACACCTATTTGCTGACCATCGGTCTTTTTGGTTTGGCGATGCAGAATCTTCTGGTTACCGGATTGATCGGAGAAATTTTGATTCGCAATTATTTTGAAACCTCCGGCCGTGAGACCTATGTGGTTAAAGGAGTTACGGCGAGGCGAGAGGATTGCTGACCGCATGTGTGGAATTGTCGGATTCAGTCATACCGGTGGCGATCAGGAGAATCTACTAAGGCGGATGCGTGATAGCCTGGCTCATCGAGGACCGGACGAGGCTGGCAGTTTTTGTGACCAGCGCGTCGCGCTTGGCCATCGACGGCTGTCCATTGTTGATTTGAAGAGTGGTCAGCAACCTATGAGTGATGCCGGGGACCGGCTGGTTCTGGTCTACAACGGTGAAATCTACAATCATCAGGAGTTGCGTAAAGAGCTCGGCGAAGAATTGTTTAAAACCGATTGTGACACCGAAGTTCTCCTTTATGCCTATCTGCGTTGGGGGCATGAGTGTCTATCAAGACTCAATGGCATGTTTGCCTTTGCTCTCTATGATAAAGAATGCGGGCAGCTGTTTATAGCGCGTGACCGCATGGGGCAAAAGCCGCTTTATTATACCTTTGATAACCAAGGTGAGTTGCTGTTTTCTTCAGAGGCAAAAGCGCTGTTTTGTCACCCGGGAGCAACTAAAAAATTATCTCAGCAGGGCCTCAGATCATACCTGATAAATGATTATCTGCCGGTTCCTCTGACTATTTTTGAGGGAGTCTATAAGCTGGCGGGTGGCGAATACCTGGTCTTTGATCTCGCTACAAAAGGACTAACCCGCAATCGCTACTGGCAGAGTGACTTTTGTTCTACGGGTAAAGACAGTGGTGCTGGAGCGGAACAAGAATTTCTTGACCGCCTTCAGAACGCGGTCGAAAAGCGCTTGATGGCCGATGTTCCCCTAGGCATTTTTTTAAGCGGAGGCATTGATTCTTCCACCATTGCCGCTCTGGCCTGCCGCAGTCGGCCCGCACATCAGGTCAAAACCTTTTCGATAAGTTTTGCTGAACGTTCTTATGATGAGTCTGATTATGCACAATATGTTGCCAGGTTTCTCGGCACCGATCATCATGTCGCTGCTTTTTCAGCAGATACCATGCTGCAGCTGCTACCGGAAGCCCTGAACACTCTCGATGAACCGTTTGCCGATCCATCCTATTTGCCAACTCTGTTACTTAGTCGCTTCGCACGCGAGCATGTTACTGTCGCTCTCGGCGGCGATGGGGCCGATGAGTTGTTTGCCGGTTATCCGACCTTTCTCCCTTACCAGGTGACTTCGGCCTGGCAGCTGCCCATGCCTGTGGTCAAAAGCTTGGCCTGGTGCGCCGAGCGCTTGCCGGTGTGCTATGATAACCTGACATTTGAATACAAGCTGAAACGGTTTGTGCGCGGACTGGCCTTCCCGGGGTTTTCCAGGATCAGTGCCTGGCAAGGGTCGTTTACTCCGGCAGAGGTGGAAAATTTACTGCAGGGAGATTTGCCCCCAGAGGATAAGCAAGAAGATTATCTCAATATTTTCGATTACTATCAGAGAACGTATCTACCGGAGAACATTCTTTACAAGGTCGACAGAGCGAGCATGGCCTGCTCATTAGAGGTTCGGTCACCATTTCTCGATGTGGATTTTGTTGAGTACGCCAATGCGTTACCGTCTCGTTGTAAATTGAAAGGTTTCCAGGGGAAAAAGTTGTTCCGGAAAGCGGTGAGGACACTCCTGCCGGAAGACATTATCAGGCGGCCTAAAAAAGGTTTTGGCATCCCTTTGGCCCAATGGTTTACAGGACCGCTTAAGGATGAATTGCAACAAGTTCTTTGTGCGCAGGAGATCCGCAGACAAGGGTTGTTTGACTGGCCGTTGGTTGAACAATTGTTGACGGATCTGTTTGAACGCAAGCGCAATACGGCTAAGGAGCTCTGGGCTCTTTATGTTTTTCAGAAATGGCATGCTTCGGAGTTTGGCGGATGAAGAAAAAATTTGATGAACTCAGCCCTTATAAACTTGTCCATCATGACTGGCACAGGTCATATCCAGTGCATATTGAGATTGATCCTACCGCATTTTGTAATCAGGATTGCTTGCGCTGCTCTTATAAACAGGAAATAGATGGTGCTCGTGACTATATTATTCAGCACCAGAAGTCCCAGCTGCCGCCCGAGCGTTTTCTTGAACTCATTGAGGAGTTTAGCTCCCTTGGCGTTCGTGCTCTGACGTTTTCCGGTGGAGGAGAGCCGTTATGTTACCCCCATATTGATGAGGTTGTGCGGGCAACACTGTCTGCTGGGATCAAATTCGGTATCATCACCAATCTGGCCCTGAATATTAACGCAGAATTATTGAGCCAGGCGGTCTGGATCAGGGTCAGCCTGGATGCCGGAAGTGCAGAGACTTATAACCTTTTGCACCGCCCCGGAAACACGGGCGCTTTTGATCTGGCGCTGAACAATATTCAGCAATTGACCTCACTGAATTCAGAGCTTGACCTCGGGGTTAATTATATTGTCCAGCCGGAGAACTTTGGAGAAATGTTTCAGGCTGCTCAGCAGGTAAAAGCTTTGGGCGCGCGCTATATTCGCTTTGTGCCTGCCATTGCTACCAATGCTATTGATTATTCCCAATACTGGGATGAAATATCAACTCAACAGGATCGGAGTACGCAGCTGATCGATGCTAAGTTCCATGTCTTTATCATCAAGGAACGCTTTCAGGCTCTGGCGGCAAAACACAAAAATTACAGCTTCTGCCGCAAGCAGCAGATTCACCCTTTGATCGGTGCCGACGGCCAGCTTTATCCCTGTTGTCTGCTGAAATACTATCCGCAGCATGCGCTGGGAAGTATTCATGGGCATACGTTCAAAGAGGTTTGGGATGGCGAACAACGTCGGCACTGGCTGGATCACCTTGACGTTGATCAATGCCCTCCCTGTTGGTTTGACCAAACCAATGAGTTTCTCGAATATCTCTATACCGAAAACCCCAAACATGTGGATTTTGTCTGATGAAGGCTTTGATTCTTGCTGCTGGCCGCGGCAAACGAATTGATGAAATCACCCGATTTCAAAACAAATGCATGGTGGAGATCAATGGCCAGCCTCTGCTCGAACATCATCTATGCCGAGCCGCAGAGCTTGATGTCAGTGAAATTATAATTGTCATTGGTTATCTTGGAGAGTCAATCCGCAGCTATTTCGGTGATTGTTTTCACAAGATCCCGGTTCGTTACATTCACCAGATCGAGCAGCACGGGCTTGTTCATGCGATTGAATGTGCACAAAATTATCTGACGGAAGATTTCTTTCTCATGCTTGGGGATGAGTATTTTATTACCCCACGTCATAAGGAAATGGCGGCTGCTTTTTATCGTGAAGGGTATTTCGCTGTGTGTGGCGTTCTTGATGAGAATGATCCTGTCTCTATTCGCAAAACCTATTCTGTCATTGAAGATGAGAGTGGCCGTATTCATCGTCTGATCGAAAAACCCCGTAACCCTTTTACTGGGGTGAAAGGGACCGGAAACTGTATTTTTCGCAAAGAAATATTGAACTACATTCAATACACGCCGATTCACTATCTGCGTAAAGAAAAAGAGTTGCCCGGGCTTCTTCAGGAGGCCATCGATGATGGCGAACGGATTTTTTCATTCCGTTACTGCCAAAAATATCTCAACGTGAATCACTACGAAGAGCTGGAAAGGTTTGTCCATGAGCACTCCTTGTCCTTTGGTTAGTATTGTTGTCTTGTCTTTCAATCGTCTTACCGATCTGCAGGAGACAGTGGAGTATTGTCGTCATTATAGCTACCCCAATCTGGAGCTTATTGTTGTTGACAACGGATCGACAGATGGTTCTGCGGAGTATGTTGCAGGGTTGGAGGCACTGTTTCAGAAGGTCTTGCTGAAGACCAACACCGGCAGTGCGGAAGGTCATTCCGTTGGGATGCGACAGGCCAGAGGGAAGTATGTTATTACGATTGATGACGATGCCTTTGTTGAAGATCCGGCCATTTTCGGCATGGTGGAACTGTTCGAGCAATATCCCCAGTTGGCAGCTATCTCATTTAATTGCATCAACTATTCCCAGGAATATCAGCCCGGACAGGTGAAAACGACAGCGCGACAATACCCCTTTGAGCAAGTCAACGCGTCTTTTGATTTCTTCACCGAATCCTCCGCCGGTTTTCGTAAGGAAGCCCTTGCCGCAGTTGGTTATCACCAGTCTGAATTTTTTTATGGGGGGGAAGATACCGAATTAAGTATGCGCCTATTGGCTCATGATTACCGCATACTGAATACACCCAACCTCATTTCTTATCACAAAATTACCAATACCTACCGGGATGGACGCAGACTGACCAAAAACTCTATCCGAAATATTCTCTGGATGATTATTCAGTATACGCCGAGAGAACAACTGCTAAAGCATCTGGTTCGTTATCACTGGTACCTGGCCCTGGCAGTTGTGCAGAAAAAAGATAGGCTCTATCTGGAAGCCTGGAAGGAGGCGATGTTACTGTGTCTGCCTATGCTGAGGCGGCGCTGCCCTCTGGATAACCAGATCTATCAGAGGGTTAACTTTCCTTATCGCATGGCATTTTTATGGTAAAAGTTCTGATCCTGAAAAACGGTCCCGTTGTTTTGCTGTCATATCTTCTTAATTTTATTGGCAAATCGTCCGATAAGGAGATCTGGATCTTAAGCCATGAGCATGCTGTGGAAAATGTTCGTGCTCTGCGCTATGCCAGCCGGGTTGTGCCGTATCGGGCTAAGACGATCCTCGAGTATCGCAATCTTACACCTGAACAGAAAAAGGAGCTGAAGGCTCAGCAGTTTCAGGCGGTTTACTTTCTGATCAACCCGGATCAGGCGACGGGTTTTGAAAACCTGCTGGAGATTGCGCGTCAAATAGTGGTTCCCGGGGGTAAAGTGATCGGCATGACCTCGCAAGGAGAAGAAAGGGTTTTCAGTTCGCGGCTACTTGAGCTGATTCGCAAGCGGCAGCTACTGAGTAATGTGCTGGCGGGCTACGTCTTAGTCGGACTGGCAGTAATTGCTCCGTGGTTATTGATATATTCGTTGTTTAAAATGCACGGTCGAAAAGGTGCTTGATGCAGATACCGACATCTTATCAAAAGAAAACTTGTGCGATCTGCCGCGATTCGGCGACCGAAGAATTGTTTAAGGTCTCAGGAGAATATTTGGAAAACGAGACCGGAGATAGTTTGACCCTCGATCTAAACTATGTGGTTTGTCGGGACTGTGGTTTGGTGTTTACTGATCCACAGTTGGTTGATGCGAGTTGGCTGGCTTTTTATCGCGGCTGCCGTAACGGTTCCAATCAGGGGGAAAGTGAAGAGAACCTGTTGGCTCGTTACAACAGCGGACCGATTCGTCTGAGTCGTCAGTATGTTGAAGCGGGGCAGAGCGTACTTGATATTGGGTGCGGTGGTGGCGAATTTCTTTTCTACTTGCGACATCATTGCCAGTGTCGCCCTTATGGCCTGGAAGTCTCTGAAATTCTTGCTGCGCAGGCTCGACAGCGATTTGGGCTTAAGGTGTTCATCGGAGTTTTGAATCACGTGGAGCTACCGCTGCGCAAGTACGATGTGATTTCTTTGATTCATGTCCTGGAACACATGCAGGACCCTCAACGAGCACTACTTGAGTTGAAAGATTTTTTAACAGAGGATGGAGTGCTGATACTGGCGGTCCCCTCAGTTTTCAAACCGTTAGGTGGAATTCGTAATATTTATTCTTCACACAATACTCTGTTTTCACCTGTAACACTTGCCAGACTTTGCACTTTGGCAGGTTTTGAAATTGTCGATCAGGATACAAGTGCCGATATTGTATTTATATTGCGCCAGGCAAAGGTTGCAACTCCCCAGGCTGCGGGCAGTGATTATGAAAAAGTAAAATCCTTTGTTCCAAGATATGTCAAAGAAAACCTGGCGCGGGTTGAGCTGGTCGAAAAACGTTTACACGGCTATCTGCGGCATTGGCGGCAACAGCAATCGCAAGTTTATATCTGGGGGGGCGGAGAACATACCCGCAAGCTTTTTCGTCAATTCGATTTCTCAGGGGTGAATCTGCTTGGTATCATTGATTCCGATCCTGGCTGTTGGGGGCAAAAATGTTGTGGTTTGCAGGTTGTCGCTCCCGAATCAGGCTGTCGACAAGCTGTAGAAATTTTAGTTTCTTCCAATGCTTTTGAACAGGAAATCAGCGCGACGATTCGGAAGTTGAATCCTGCGATAGAGATAAGGACTCTGTACCATTGAGCATGCTAACAAAAAAAATTCTGATGTTGGTTCCTTCCCCTTTTTTTGCCGACCGGGGTTGTCATGTGCGCATTTACGAGGAATTTAAGGCGTTGCGTAAACGAGGGCATCAGGTCCGTTTGCTGACCTATCATCTTGGTCGTGACCTGGCGGATGTCAAGGTTGACAGGACCATTAATGTTCCCTGGTACCGCAAGGAAGAAGCCGGTCCTTCGGTTCATAAGCTTTATCTTGATCTGTTTCTTCTGGCCAAGGCGTTATGGCTGATGGTGAGATTCAAGCCCGATCTTATTCACGCCCATCTGCATGAAGGAGCTTTTGTCGGCCGGATACTAGGGTTGCTGTTCAGAGTTCCCTTGGCGTTTGACTTTCAGGGGAGCTTGCTGGCTGAACTGCAGGATCATGGTGTCGCCCGGGGCGGGCTGCTGGCAAAGCTTGTTACTGTGGTAGAACGCTGGATAACCCGTGGTTGCGGTGTGGTCTTCACCAGTTCTGCCCAGGCGAAAGCGTTACTTCATGACTCTTTTGCCTGCCCTGCGTCACAGGTTGTAAATGTTCCTGATGGTATCGACCCACAGCGCAAGCCTGGGAATAGCACCGCGGTGAGGGCTTCTCTCGGTATCCCTGAATCGGCCAAGGTTGTCGTTTATATGGGGACCCTGAATCAATTGGAAGGCGCAGATTTACTGATCGACATTGCTGCTGAGGTGTGTCGTAAAACTGAACATGCCCATTTTCTGGTCATTGGTTACCCGAATGTTGATCACTATCGTCATTTGGCAGCCCTTAAGGATTTGTCGGCGCGGATGACATTTACCGGGCGGGTTCCCCATGAGGAAACCTTCGCATTGCTTGGTTTGAGCGATGTTGCCATCTCCCCTAAAATCTCCCGGACCGAGGGGAATCTCAAGCTCTGTTACTACATGCAAAGTGGTTTGCCGACGGTTGTTTTTGATAACGATGTCAATCGTGAGCTGCTTGGGGAATATGGTTATTACGCCCCCGATCAGGACTGGTGGAAAATGGCCCACGAGGTAGTGGCCTTGGTTTCAGGTTACTACGATATTGATCGGGATGCCATCAGGCAACAGGTGCTGAATAACTATTCCATGGACCGCCTGGTGGAACTGATTGAGGAGGGGTATGAGCGCATCCTTTGAGACAGGAATCGTCCGGGTCGGGTGGGGCGCTGGAATGATCGCTCAAGGCTTGCTGCCAAGCGAGCCGGAAGCCTACCACTATCTGGTCGATAGTGATGAGCGCAAATGGGGGCAGTCCCTGGCAGGAGTAACTATTTGTTCTCCGGATAAATTGCTGCAGGAAGACCCTGCTTGTCTGCAACTAAAAATATTCTCTTCCAGCTGGGCGCAGATTTGTGAACAATTGCTGCAGATGGGGTTTTCAGAAGCATTTGTCCGTGATCAGGTCGAGAAGCCTCAGACGGCCTCATCACCGGAGTTTCTGTCCAATCTGCAACGCTTACAGCAGGACTGTCTGAAAAACGTTGAGGTGAGTTCCTTTCCGCTTAATCTTAACTTTGACATTACCAATATCTGCAATCTGCGTTGTCCACTGTGTCCGACGGGGCAGAATGATAAACGCTATCCACGGGGGCAGATGGCTTTTGCCGACTTCAAGAAGATTATGGACGAAGTGGGCGTCTATGCTTCCGATATTTATCTGTTCAACTGGGGCGAAGCCTTTCTCAACCAGGATGTGTTTCGTATGATCGCCTATGCGCGGGAGAATTTCTCCTGCCGGGTGACGATTTCGAGCAACTTCAATACCATCACGGCGACCCAAATTGACCAGCTCGCAGCCAGTAGCCTCGATTTTCTATCCTTGTCCATTGATGGCGCCAGTCAGGAAAGTTACAGCCGCTACCGGGTTGGCGGAGATCTGGCGCAGGTATTGCGGAACATTGATCTGTTGCAACAGCGTAAACAGGCAATGGGTAACCGTCTCCCCGTGATTGAGTGGCGTTATCTGGTCAATGCCTACAACGACAGTGCTGAGGAAATTGCCCTGGCCCGAAAAATGGCTGAAGACAGAGGGTTAATCTTTAACCTTGGGATGATTCATGTCGATATGGGTAAAGAGATCGAGGAAGGGCTGGAAAAACAACTTCAGCAGGATGGACACTGGATCTCCCGTAATCACAGTGACACATACTGTGCTTATGATTTTAACCATTTTGAGCGCAAAGAGAAAAAAGCCGAGTGTACGATTCCCTGGCGGATCGCCTACATAAACTGGAATGGTGACCTGGCCCCCTGTTGCGGTCTCTACGACCCGAAGTACACTCTCGGCAATGTTTTGACCGATTCGTTTGCCAGGGTCTGGAATGGTGAAAAGATTCAGTTGGCAAGGAAAATTCTTATTGATCCCGAAACGGTAGCGCATAGCCAGCATATTTGCGCCCGTTGCAGACGGGGTGGGTTTATCGTCTAACTGCTTTAATTGATAGCCATAGTCAATTTTCTAAGGAGGAATTCAATATGAAGGCAATTATTCTTATTGTGTGTAGCTTTTTTGTTTTAAGCCAAGTTGCATTTGCAGATACAGCAACATCGTTATTGATTCATTCAAATACCTTTAGTGGAGATACTTCTTTCGAAGATAGCTCAATTAATCACCATAACATAACTGTACATGGTGATGTTTTTCACACGAGTAACACATTTGTATTTGGTGGTTCATCCCTGGTTTTCGCAGGGGAGGATTGGTTGAGTTTGGCTTATGATGACGCTTTTAATTTTGGAACAGACGATTTTACTATCGATTTTTGGGTAAATTTAGCGGTACCGCTGGAAGACAGTTTTCCGGTTAGAATTATTGGCTTTGGTAGCCAATCTTCAGGAGAGTATTTTTCTGTTGGGATAGGGAGGAAAACAGGTGGATTGGTTGATAAAGAGGGAGGACTTGTTCTGTCTAGTAATTTCGGAAGTTGGAGTAATTATGGTTCTTCCGAAATGGGAGTGATACCAGTAAATAACTGGGTTCATTTCGCATTAGTGAGAAAAAGTAGTGTATTGTACTTTTTTAAAAATGGACAATTGTATGGTACTGAAGCGTGCAACCAAAACTTAGTTTTTACAGATGGAATAACTATTGGAAAAGGAAATCAAATTGATGGAGACCAAGGGTACCTTGATGGATATATTGATGAATTGAGAGTTTTACGTGGCGTTGCTCAATGGACTGAAAGTTTTGAGGTGCCCACATCTGCTTACTCTTATGAATGTATAGATGGTGGCGATTTTAATGGGGATGGCGTTGTCGATATAAATGATTTACTTGCAAAACAAGCAGATGTTACAGAAAAAATTAAAGTCATACAGGATGATTTTAATTTTTGGATTAATAATTGTTGGTCAGGAAGTAACTTGTGTCAATAAGAGTCTTTTCCTGGGAAGGAAAGTTTTTTTAATAAAGAATTACGAAAGGAGGATTGGTGCTATCTATTTCAGATTGGAAAAATTGCTTTCGGGCGTATGACGATTTTATTCAGCAACATGATTCTTTTTCGATATATGGAACTGGTGCGGGGGCAGATTATGTAACAGCTCTTTTGCGTAAGGAAGGTAAGAATATAGAGCGTTATTTTGATTCCTATAAGACCAGTGGTGAAAAAAATAGTTTGCCTGTATGTCATTCAAGCGAATTGAAGCATGAAGAAAAAATAATTATAGCAAGCTCTTTTTCTGCGGAAATTTCAGAGTACCTAGAGCGTAATAATTTCTCTTTTGGCAAAGATTATATTGCCCTGCCCACAGTTGCAAAAGACTATGAACTCCAGAAATTTATTAAAGTGAATATAACCCAGTTCACTGCTTTTAGTACTAGTTTAAGTGATTTGAATAGCAAAAATAACTGGTCAAACTATCTTCTCCACCTGTTTTCCAGCGGGGTCTTACCAAAAAATTATAATCAGCGCACTGAAAAGGTCGCCAGTGAAATAGCTGACTATGTCGATTTTGTTGATCATAAGTTTCTGACGCCGCTTTTTCAGGACCGTGCCTATGTGTATTCAGATACGCTCGGACCGGTCGCGGGGGATACAATTTTTGATGTAGGTGGTTTTTGTGGCGATACGGCAATGCTGTTCCAGCATCAGACCGCCGGGGAGGCGGTTATCTATGTTTTTGAACCCGTTGCCAGTTCTTTTGAACGGATTAATCGCATAGCGGAACGTTATACCAATATCCACGCGGTCCCCTTTGGATTGTGGAACGAGAACTGTCAAAAAATGATGGTTGTTAACCACGAGCGTCTTGATATTGCAGCCGTAGCAGAATGTTCGGCGGGCGACGAGCAGGTCACGCTGATGCGGTTGGATGATTTTTGTATCCAGAATGAAGTTCCATGCGTCAATTTTATCAAGATTGATGTTGAAGGGGGCGAGTTGGCAGTGCTTCAGGGCGCAGAGGAAACTTTGCGAAAGAGCAAGCCAAAGTTGGCTGTAGCTGCTTACCACGACTATTCGGATTTATTGGAGATTTGGGCTTACCTTCAGCAGTTGAGCTATAAGGACTTCTATTTTAAACATTATGGACGGGCCATGAACGATTATGTCCTGTTTGCGGGATAACATAGAATGCAGACAATTCGGCTTGCTATTTTTCATTGCTGCGCAATTCATTATATTGAAGCTTTCCTGGAAAAGTTGCTTCCTGAGCTGGAACTCAGGCATGGCGCCCAGCAAATTGAAAAAACAGTAATAACCTGCTATGCCAATCAGGACAGTTTTCTGGCGGCAGGATATGATGATGTGATCCATTATCCTTACCGCAAGCATTTTAGCGTGGACCATACCCCGGATAGCTTTTTTACCGAGGTGAATGACCGCAAGTTCGATTATCTGATCTATTTTTGTGACAAGCAACTGCCCTATCCGCAGAGTAACCTGCGGCCGTTCATCGAAAAGTTTAATGCACGGAATTTTATTCCTTTTAATACCAAGGGTTATCGGATTGAATTACCTGAGGTGATTAGAACGCAACTTACCGCTTTCGGTGATCGTCCTTTGGATAATTTGCCCAGTCCTCGAGCGGTCGCCATCTGTACCACCGACTTCTGTAGTGCCGATTGCAGTTTTTGCTGTCTGAAGACGCAAGGCGTGCAGCCGCATGACAACATTCTTTCCTTTGCGGATTTTAAGCGTTATTACCCCCAGGTTTTGGAGCAGGTTGACCATATTGATTTCTCCCTTGGGGAAATCTTTACCAACCCTGAGGCAGGTCTGATCCTTGACTATGTCATTGATCACTACCCTGAGAAAAAGATTTCTATTTACACCAATGCCATTGGTTTGAAAGAAACCTTTGCCGAACAAATTTTGGCGGCGCCCCAGGATTTTGAACTTGATATTTCGATTAACGCTACGACGGCAGAAACCTATCGTAAAGAAATGCAGGTCGATGCCTTTAAACGTGTTCTTGAAAATATTGATTACCTAACGCGTCGTCGTGCTGAGTTGGGACTGGAAAAAAGCAAGAAAGTTGTTTTCTCATATCTGATCAGCAACGCTTCTTTGGAAGAATATCCTGCAGTTTTGGATCTGATAGAGCGCTATCGTATTGATGGCCTGATCCCCCGGATTATGAAAATCTACGATAAACAGTCCTATGCCAAGTCAGTTTATTTCAATCAGCAGCGTTATAATGACCTGGTTGCCCAGGTTGAAACGGAAGCCGCAAAGCGTGGGCTGAATTTTTCACGTGCCCCGCGCTTCAGCGGTAATTTGCGTTTAACTCCTCTGGATCGTTCTTTGGGCACGCAGATTAAATGTGATTCTCCCTGGGCCTTGCTTTATTTACGTACCAACGGGGATGTCAGCTTGTGTGCCAACTGGAACTTTCACATCGGCAATATCCGCAGGCAATCTTTTGCTGAAATATGGAACGGTGAGCGCGCACGTAAGGTTCGTCAGGACATTATCCATGGTGATAACCCGCGGGAGTGCTGGGCTTGCGAATGCAATTTTGCTGAAGAGAATTGGATCGATTCACTGGCATACCATTTTGTCTGGGGATTTCAGGAGCACCTGATGGATGTTCGTTTTAATGACGATTATGGATATCGTAAACCGGGAGATTTCAACGCATGAAGGTCTGTGTGATTAATCCCCCCTGGGAAACGGATAAAGGTTATGGTGCCCGTAGTAACTGTCGCTGGCCCCATGTTGAAACCACCCGATTTACTCACTTTCCCATTTACCTCGGTTATACAGTCGCTCTTCTGGAGCAGGGGGGTATCGAGACCTGTGTCCTCGACTGTGCCACGGATAGCCTGGACAGTGACGGGATGATGAAGACTCTTGAACAAGAGCAACCCGACTTGTGTTTGCTCGAGGTATCAACTCCGACCATCTTCCAGGATTTAGCCAACGGGCAAAGAATTAAGCAGGAGCTTGGGAGTAAGGTGATCCTGATGGGAGCCCATGCAACTGTTTTTGACCAGCAGCTGTTGCGTGACAATTCCTGGCTTGACGGTATTATCCGGGGTGAGTTTGAGCAAACGGCATTAGAGATATGTCTTAAACCCTGGAGTGAAGTTTTAAGTTTTACCTTTCGCAGTGGCACTGAGGTTATCAAAAATCCTGAACGAACCGAATTCCTGGATCTGGATGAGCTCCCTTATCCGGCCTGGGATAAGTTCGATCTGTCGTCTTATGATTGGGCGCTTTTGCCATCGCCAGCCATGCTGACGATTGCGACGCGGGGCTGTCCTTTCCAATGCAGTTATTGCCTGTGGCCCCAGCTCATGTATGGGCATAAACAACGGCGCCGCAGTCCGAAAGGTCTGTGTGATGAAATTGAATTCATGCAGAAGAAGTATGGTATCAAAGGATTGCGTTTTGATGATGACACCTTTGCCCTGCATGCTGATTATGTTCGCGAAATCTGCCATGAATTGATCAACAGGGGCCTGAACAAAACTATCCAGTTCAGTTGTTTCGGCCATACCTCACAGCCTGATGAGGATCTGTATCGCTTGATGAAAGAGGCCGGTTTTATTCAGATCGATTTTGGTATCGAAACGGGTTCCTCTGTCGTTCTGGATGGTCTCAAGAAGGGGACCTATATAGAGAATGCCCGCAAAACGATTGCCATCTGCCGGAGCCTGGGTATTGAAACCTATGGGACCTATATGATGGGTTTTCCCGACGAAACGGAAGACGATATCCGCCAGACTCTCAACCTCGCGTTGGAGCTTGATACCGATTTCATGCAGGTCAGTTATGTTTTGCCCTATCCAGGGACAAAAATTTTTACTGAATGTGAGCAGCGCGGCTACTTGGCTTACGGTAATGACTGGGAGCGCTATGATGGCACCGAGCCGGTAATCATCAACAAAGTCCCACGTGAAAAACTGATGAAACTCTATAAACGTTTCTGGAGCCGATATTTTTTAAGACCACGTTATGTGATCTATTTTTTCCGTAAATCATTTCAGTCTTTCCGCGATTTCCGCAAGGCAGTGAGCGGTGTTTTCTATATTTTTAGGAAGGTGCTGAAGATTGCCTGATTTTTCCTGGACAACGACAGATGCGCTGTTGCTGGCCATGCTTGGCGCCATTGGCATCTGGTTGAGATTATACCGCCTGGCAGCGCAGGGGCACCGTTATTACGATGAGGGCCTGTATTATGTCAGGGCTCTCTACCAGTACGAGTTATTGCGCTTTGTTTTGAAGAATTTTCGTGGCTTACTTCGGGGGAGTACAAATCTTAACAATATTTTTTCGAAAACAGAGCAGGGCTGGTATCCACGTAATGCCAATTACCAGTTACATGAGTGGTGTATCGCTCTTTTAATGGGCATTTTTGGTCGTCGCCCCGCTATCAGCCTGTATCTTTCAGCCCTTTTCGGTATTCTTGCTCTTTTTGTCGTTCCCGTGCTGGCCGGATGTGTCGCTGGCCAAGGGGCTTTTGGGCTGGCACTGATACTGATGAGTGTTGATGCCGCCAATGTGTATTATTCACGTACGGCATTTGGGGATACTCAGGCGGCCTTTTTTCTCGTCCTTGGTTTATTTTGTCTCTGGGCTGGTTTTGATGGCAGCTACATATTGGTCCTCTTGGCGGGTCTTTTTTGCTGCTGTTGCCTGATGTGCAAGACGCAATACTATTTTATGATTCTGGCTGTGGAGCTGTGTCTTGTTGTGACCGTGCCTGGCCGTGAGCTCTGGAGTACGGGAATAGTGGCCTTCATCGTGTTCAATCTGGGATTGATGCTTCCTATTCTTTTTATCGAGGGATTTTACCGGATTTTGAAACATTGGGGGTATGAGCAACAGACCTATCTGCAGCTTGTTTATCACCAGTACTTTAATATCACCAGGGCGGGGGACGATTACGAGACTCGCAGCAGCTATCGACGTGAAATTCCATGGTTTCGCTGGCGTTGGCTGCAGATGTTTTGGCGCATTCAAAATCCCTTTTACTGTTTGTTGCTGGTTGTGGCAGTTATTGTCAGCCTGTTCAGTGGGCAGGGTTTTCTGTACGGACTTTTGTTTGTCAGTATTATTCCGGTCCTGAACTGGCTTCGCCATGAATTTTGTGCTTTACGCTACCTGTTTTCCAATCATCTGTTACTTGTCGCTTTAATGGCCCTCAGTCTGGGGCCTTATGTCCAGGGCTGGGGTCTCGTGCTGTTGGGCTTACTCCTGCTGGGGGTGGGTATTTACTGGGATCGTAAATATTTTGAAGTTTCAGCGCATTTACAAAGCTATAAATATTTAACAACAATTGCCGATAAAATATACAGTGCTGATTTTTACAATGCCCAGATTTTTTTCCCACGCCATGCGGTTCGCTATGCTCCAGGGAGTTTGGACGAGTTGAAAACTCTTTATGATGAGGGCTTTTCACACTGGTTGGTTGATTTACATAGCACTTTTGCGTTAACCGATGGTCAGGAACAGGTTTTGGACTTTGTAGAAAAAATGCTTATTCCCGTATGTGAGTTGGAAGATGAATCTATTGTCCGCCCCCATTTCTGGTGGGAATATTGTTACAGTAAACTTGTAAATCACAAATATGAGCGGTGCTTTCGTGATGCACCTAAACAAAATCGCACCATCAGGATCTATGACCTTGAACCTCTGGTAAAGGGGTAAGAGCGGCAGGTCTCGGAGATATCTCGCATGAAAAAAACTATTTTTATAACTGGTGTAGCTGGATTTCTTGGCAGTCATATGGCTGATATGTTCATTCGCCAGGGGCATCGGGTTATCGGTTGCGATAGCCTTATCGGCGGCTATCTCGACAATGTCCCTGCGGAAGTGGAATTTTATCAGTATGATTGTGACTATCATAATTCCATGGTCAAAATAACCAGAGGTGTTGATGTTGTCTTTCACTGCGCAGCGACGGCTTACGAAGGTCTGTCGGTTTTTTCACCTTATGTTGTCACCAAAAATATCGTCAATGCGTCCGTTTCCGTCATGACGGCAGCTATTGCCAACAATGTGAAACGCTTTGTTTATTGCTCGAGTATGGCTCGCTATGGTGAACAGGAGGTTGTCCCTTTTACCGAGGATATGACCCCCTTGCCGCAGGATCCTTATGGCATCGGAAAATTCTCAAGTGAAATGTTTCTGAAGAATCTGAGTGAAATCCATGGCATGGAATATGTCATTGTTGTGCCCCACAACATAATCGGCCCTCGTCAGAAGTACGATGATCCCTATCGTAATGTCGCCAGCATCATGATCAATCTCATGTTGCAGGGACGGCAGCCCATTATCTATGGTGATGGCACTCAGATGCGATGTTTCTCTTTTGTTCATGATATCTTGCCGCTGTTTGAACAGCTTGTCGACAGCACTGATGTTGTGGGGCAGGTCATTAATTTTGGGCCGGATGAGGAGTTTGTGACCATTAACGAACTGGCGGAGATCATCGCAGATCTGCTGAATTTCGACCTGGATCCCGTGTTTATGCCGGGACGGCCACAGGAGGTAAGGCTGGCTAACTGCTCTGCTGATAAAGCCCGCCAGATGCTTGGTTACCAGACCAGTTACTCTTTACGGCAGGGCTTGGCGGAGATGATTGACTATATTCGTAACCGGGGAGTTAAAAAATTTAAATATCACCTGGATCTGGAAATTATTAACGACAAAACACCGGTCACTTGGAAAGAACGACTTTTTTAAGGTCTGGCATTGAAAATAGCTCTCATACATCCCCCTTTGCTGGATGTGTCCGGCAAGAAAATTTCAACTCAGGTGGAGGTTGAAATTCCTCTGGGAATAGCTTATCTCACCGCGGTATTGGAACAGGATGGTCACGATTGTATTGTGATCGACGCCATTCTGGACGGTTACGGGCAGGTTTTTTCCAGCTGTGGTTGTCAGGCGTTTGGTCTTTCCTATGAGCAGATCGCTGATAGAGTACAGGCGGTAGGTGCTGACCTGGTCCTTATCTCCTGTATTTTTTTCAATCAGCGGCGCAGTGCTCTGGAAGTGGCAAGACAGGTCAAGGCCCTGTGTGACGATCTCTGCGTCGTCGCGGGAGGCATTGGCTCATTCATTGAACCTGAATGGATGTTGGCCACAGGGCTGGTTGACTATGTTGTGATTGGGGAGGGGGAAGAGTCCTGTCGCCAGCTTGTTTCCGCACTTGAACGTAAGGATATGGAAGCCGTCAGGACGGTTGATGGCCTGGCCTTTATGGACCAAGAAACCCTATGGGTCAACCCCAAGACCACTTATGTGCAAGCATTGGATTCGTTACCAAGTCCCGCGTTTGAGCATTTTGATCTGGAAAAGTTGTTTGCTGTTGGCATACCGTTCGGGAACAAGAAAAAGCAGCGCTATTTAAACCTGCTGACCAGTCGGGGCTGCCCCTACAAATGCTCATTTTGTGCCGCACATAATATCTGGGATCGACGGATACGCTATCGCAGTGCCAAATCAATCCTTGCGGAAATCGCATATGTTAAAGAACAGTTTAATATTGAGGAAATTCACTTTTCTGATGAGAATCTGACCCTTGACCGGGCTCGCGCTGTCGAAATTCTGACCGGGCTGAAGGCTCTGGATATAAGTTGGACTGCCCCGAATGGGGTGATGATTGCTTCTTTGGATGAAGAGCTGATCGCTTTGATGGCCGCCAGTGGTTGTCATTCGGTGAGTCTGGCCATTGAGTCAGGTTCGCAGAGGGTTCTTGCTGGGGTTATAGGTAAGCCTCTTAAGCTAAAACAGGTTTTTCCGGTTGTTGCTTGTTTGAAGAAGTATGGAATCCACTGTCGAGGTTTTTTTATAATCGGGCTACCGGGAGAAACCAGAAAAGAAATTTGGCAGACGCTATTGTTGGCCGCCTTTTTGAAATTAGAGCAGAATGAAATAATGATTGCTTTACCGTATCCCGGTACGCATATTTATGACCAATGTCAGCAATTCGGTTTGTTTTCCGATGGGTTTAATATTGAAGCTTTGAATAATGATGGTGGACCGATTTCAACCAATCAGTTTACACCCGCATATCTGGCACTGGTTAAAGATGTTGACCGGGTGCTGTATTATTGGCGCACCAAAAAGAAGAGTCTTCTATCATTATGCCGCTATGTTGTACAAGGCTATCGCGGCAGAACGTTTTCGTTTCTGTTTTACCTCGGGCGCTTTATCTGGATGCAAACCCGGGCAAAGAGAGTCGGAGAACAATATTTCTATGATTAAAGGTCAGTTTTTAATGCATATCCCGACCCAAATCCATTTTGGCGTTGGTGCCATGATCCAGACCCTGCCAAAGCTAAATTCCGCACTGATTCTCATTGGTGAAAATCTGGAAAGAAAAAGCGGCTTGGCAGCCTCCTATCGTGACCAGCTCGATAGTGTCGAGGTGCAGATCTGTTTGCGATCTGCAGGCGAGCCATCGTCCGCACTAGTCGATGAACTGTTTAAGACGATTAGTGGCAAGCCTGATATTATTTTTGCTATCGGGGGGGGGAGTACTCTCGATACTGCCAAAGCTTTGGCGATATTATGCGCTACCGGCGGGTCTATTGCTGACTATGAATTTGGTCATAAATGTATCAGCCGGGCATTACCCGTTGTCGCTGTCCCGACGACCTGTGGCAGTGGTAGTGAAGTGACCCCTTATGCGGTCATCAATAATAGTGACACAGGACGCAAGTTCACGCTTTCTCATCCCTGCCTGTTGCCTCAAAAGGCGCTCATTGATCCGGTTTTACTGAAGAATCTTCCCGTTACTGTATTTCGATCAGGGGTTCTGGATGCACTTATTCATAGTCTGGAAGCCAGATTAAGTTGTGTTCAGAATGTCTTGATCCATCCGTTTGCTGAAGCTTCCATTGCAACGATTCTCAAGCATTTTCCTGTTCAGGGCAAGTTTTCATCAGAGCAGGAATTACATGATTATGCATTAGCCTCTTTGTACGGCGGATTAAGCATCGCGCATGCACGAACGGGGTTGATCCATACTCTTTCCGTCGCTTTTGCCCGTTATGTTCCATTAAGCCACGGCCTTTTAAATGCACTTATCGCTCCTTATGCTTTCAATTTTAATCGCGGTCATTACGCAGGTACTTGCGCCTTTTTGCTGACAAGAATATGGCCTGACAGAGTCTGGTCTGATGACACGGCCTGTGATTTTCTCATCCATTGGTTTAAGGAGCGGACTGCTGAGCTGTCTTTGGCAGATTTTGATGTGTCTGAAATATCTATTGATGCTCTTGCTGATCGTGTTGAACAGGATAAGGGCCTCCCGCTTGTTAACTGGCGACCATATACGCGGGCAGACTTGGAATCATTGATTGGAGAAATAATAACTGATGCGATTAGATGAAAAAGGGCGGGCACTGTTTCCCCAGGTTGAGGACAGTGAACATTTTACCGCGTGTCTTGAACGGCAGTGTGACTGGTTTTCTGCTATTCCTGATAGTGTGATCCGCAAGGTTATTCCATGCCTGAAAAAATACCATTTTGCCGCGCGGGAGAATCATGCCGTGGCACAGGCTTTTGGTGCCAGCATGGCCGGGGCGAAACCCTGCGTGCTGATGCAGAACAGTGGCCTGGGGTTATCGCTTGATGCGTTGCTGGGGTTATTCGGCTTATATCAACGTGGGCTGCTTCTGGTGGTATCCAACCGCGGAGAATTGCCCTGGGAAGAGGTGCAGCATCAGGATTGGGGGAAACTTACGCTACCAATATTGCAAGGCTTGGGGTGGACTATTGTTGATTACCAGGAGGAAGGGCTTCAAGGGCTTGAGCGCGCGGCAAAGCTGGCTTTTTCTGAGCAGAAAATTGTTGTTGTGATGTTACATCGGGGAAATTTGGATGAATAGAGTAGATGCCATTCAGCACATTTATCAGCAACACCCTGAGGCATTTTTTATCCTCAGTAATGGACTTACTTCCCGCGAAGCTGCCCATTTTCTGCCTCAACCTCAGAGTTTTTATTTACTTCATGCCATGGGCGAAGCCTTTAGCGTCGGAATTGGATTGGCCAATGCCGACCCTCAGCGCCAGGTCGTTGTTATTGATGGTGATGGCAACGCCTTAATGGGAATGGCGGGGTGGAGCGCTCCACGACCGGAAAATCTGACTTATTATGTCCTTGTAAATGGTGTTTACCAAACCACGGGGGAACAGCAATTACCCACTTTTTCTCAATGGCCAAAATGGTGCCGTCTTATGCCCGTTGAAGGAAATAAGCGAGATACTCCGAATCCTCCTGATCCGTTGCAGATATGGGATCAGACTCAGCAGTGGCTGAAATCACATTGAATTATAATGAAGGAGACAATTAAATGGCCCTACGCACAACATTTCATACCAGACTAGGCGATGTCGAAATTGGTGAAGGCCTGCCACCTCATTTGATTGCGGAAATCGGCCTGAACCACAACGGCAGTGCTGAGCTTGCCCGGGAGATGATCTATCAGGCGGCGATCAGCGGTGCCAGTATGGTTAAATTTCAAAAACGTTCACCGAAAGATCTGGCGGTCGCCAGTTTTCTTGATGCGCCTTTTGAGAAGTGTCCTGCCTTAGGTAAAAGTCAGCGTATTGTCCGTAACCGACTGGAGTTATCTCTGGAAGAATATGTTTCATTACGCGAATACGCAGAAAGCCTGGGGCTGATTTTCTTTGCATCGGCTTTTGATCTGCCGAGTTTTGAATTTTTACAACAGGCCGGCGTGGAGATCATCAAGTTGGCCAGTCATAGTATTACCAATGGTCCTTTGTTACAGGCCGTTGCCGATTCCGGTATGGCTGTTATCAGCAGTTTCGGAGGGGCCACTGAGCAAGAGCGGGATCGGGCGTTTGATATTCTTAAGGGAAATCCTCTGGTTATTCTGCACTGTGTCAGCAGCTATCCGACCCAGGACCATCTGGTCAAACTGGATACGATTCCATATCTGCAGCAGCGCTATCGGGTTCCGGTGGGTTTCAGCAGCCATGAAGAAGGGATTGATATCTCGGTTGCGGCGACGCTTCTTGGTGCCTGTATGATTGAGCGCCACTTTACGATTGACCGGGCTATGATTGGCCTTGACCAGCCAATAAGTTTACAGCCGCGAGAATTTTCCGATATGGCGCAGAGAATCAGGCGTCTGCAAAAGGTCCGGGGGGTGACGACAGGCTTGATGGCTGAAGAGAAGGGAACCAAGCAGGCTTATCATGTCGCTGTTTGCAGTCGTGGCGCAATCAGTGCGGGAACGGTCATTTCTCCAGATATGTTGTGCTGTAAACAGCCTCTTGGAGATCCGGATAAGTTTTTTACCGGCTTTGAACTGGATCAGGTGGTTGGTAAGAGTCTGACCGAAGATCTGCCAGCTGATACCCCGGTACCAAAGGCTCTGCTTAGGTAATGGCGAAGCGAACAATACTTTTTATTGGTGGGGGAATAGAAACCGTTCCGGTTGTTCGCCTGGCAAGAACTATGGGGTTGCATACGGTTGTCAGCGATATGAACCCCACGGCACCTGCTTGTGCGGTGGCGCATGATTCGCTGGTTGCAAGCACTTATGATATCGAGCAAACGCTTCGGCAAGCACGTCAATATCATGAACAAAGACCTTTAGACGGGGTCATTTGTGTAGCAACAGATGTGCCTATGACCGTAGCTGCCGTAGCGGCGGAACTTGGTTTGCCGGGTATTCCGTTAGCGGCTGCAGCATTGGCCATGGACAAATTGGCGATGAAGCAAAAATTTGCCGCTGACGATATCGCTATCCCCTGGTTCATGCCTGTTGCTAATAGTGATCAGTTAAAAGACATAACCTCAGACAAACAACGCTCGTTTGTATTGAAGCCGGTTGACAGTCGTGGTGCTCGCGGTGTTTTACGTCTTGATGCGGTTACTGATCTTGATTGGGCTTACCGGCATGCGGCAGAAAATTCTCCTAGCGGGCGGGTCATGATTGAAGAATTTCTGAGTGGGCCGCAATTAAGCACGGAATCCCTGGTCGTTGATGGTGTCTGCTGCACTCCTGGGATCTCCGATCGCAATTATGAATATCTCGATCGCTACGCACCCCACATCATTGAAAATGGCGGTGATTTGCCGAGTTGCCTTGCTGCCGAGACCATCAGCAAGGTGAAAAGATTGGTGGAGCAAGCCGCAGCAAGTATGGGGATTACACGCGGGGTTGTTAAGGGGGATATTGTTATTCATAATAACCAGCCTAAAGTGATCGAACTGGCAGCACGACTTTCCGGTGGTTATTTCTGTAGCCATGAAATTCCACTCAATACAGGCGTTGACCTGGTTGGTTGCGCCATCAGGCAGTGTCTTGGTGAAACGATCGCCAGAGAAGAACTACTTCCCAGGTTTCAGCATCATGTCTGCCAGCGCTATCTATTTCCCGCTCCCGGGCGGGTTGTTGCTGTCAATGGTATTGAGCAGGCGGCACAGATGCCGGGGGTTGAGTTGTGTGAGGTTCGGGTGCAGGCAGGAGATGTGATCAGATCTGTAGACAGTCACCCTGCTCGTGCAGGGGTCATCATCTGTACCGGAAATTCGCGGAAGGATGCCTTGGAACGGACTCTCGCTGCGGTGGCCGCAATATCCATAGAAACGCAGGTGAGGTAATTTTATGGCTCTTCACCTCTATACCCTTTTTCACCTTAACCTGAGCTTTTCTTCTATTGAAGTTGAGCAACGTGCAGAGGTCATTGACCGTTGTTACTGGCCTCTGCTCAGGTTGGTACAGGGAACGGGGGTGAGCGTGGGGATTGAGGTGAGTGGCTATACCCTGGAAGAAATCGCCCGGATTGACCCTTCCTGGATTGATGAACTGCGGTCATTATCTCAGAGTGGTCTTATTGAACTGGTTGGCAGCGGTTATGTACAGATGATCGGTCCTCTGGTTCCTGCGCCGGTCAACCACTGGAATCAGCAGCTGGGACTAGAGGTTTACCAGCGAGTTCTTGGCATTCGACCCGCTCTGGTTCTGGTCAATGAACAGGCTTATTCCGCGAGCATGGTCGAACATTATCTTGCTGCCGGATATCAGGGCATGATCATGGAGTGGGAAAATCCGTCCCTGAACCGTTCGGACTGGAACTCTGTCTGGCGGTATTTCCCGCAACAGGCCAAAGGTCTTCATGGCGAGTCGATTCCGCTACTGTGGAATATGTCCATGCCCTTTCAACAATTTCAGCGTTATGTTCATGGTGAAATTGCGTTGGATGCCTATCTCACCTATTTGAATCGCCACCAGGGTGAGGGGGAAAGACTTTTCCCTCTCTATGGGAATGATGCCGAAATTTTCGATTACCGACCCGGGCGTTATCGATCTGAAACTGCCCGCCATGATGGCGAGTGGCAACGCATGGCTTTGCTGTTTGCTGTTTTGCAGAAAGATGAAAGGTTTCGGTTTGTTGCTCCTTCGCAGGCCCTGTCTCTTTGTGACCAGCCAGAGGCCGGAAACCTCTTGGAACTTCAGACGTCAAGGCAGCCGATTCCAGTTAAAAAGCAGGGTAAGTATAATATTAACCGCTGGGCGGTGACCGGTCGTGATGACCTGTATATCAACAGCTGTTGCCATAAAATTGCTCTTCATCTTAACCGCAGCAAGGCCAATTCAGATCAATGGCGTGAGCTTTGTTATTTATGGAGTAGCGATTTTCGCACCCATATCACTGAGAAGCGTTGGTCAGAATATCTGCACCGGTTATGGTGCATGCTGGCGGAATGTCCTGAATATAATGAGCCTGAACGCTCTCGCCAGGCGGATGATGCAGGTTTTGATAAGTATAAAATTATCTGGCGTAACAGGTTGTTGACGATTGATACGGAATCTGTTCGTTTGGTTCTCAATGCAGACAGAGGCCTAGCTGTTGAGAGCTTTTCTTTACTGGCAGATCCTGATCTGTCGCTTTTGGGGACGCTACGCCATGGGTATTTTGACCAGATTGATCTGGGGGCAGATTTTTATTCTGGTCATCTGGTTGCCGAAATACCCGGGGATCACAAGCTGACCGATTTATTGCCGGTTGACCCGACTTTTGAGTGTCAGGGAGGTTCCCTGATTATCAGTGCCGCTATTGAGACATCCCTAGGCGTTTTGAAAAAGAGTATTTTACTGCCGTTGCGGGGGGAGGGTTTTTCTCTTCGTTATGGTTTTGATTGGCAGGAATTGCCATTAGCGGCTCTGCGCCTGGGACACATAACATTAAACCCGGAAGCCTTCAATGCAGCGGGCTTGTATTACGCCACCCATAATGGCGGCCAGGACAAAGAAACCTTTCTCATTGATAAGACCCCTGTTAACCATCTTAGCCAAAGTGGCTTTTTGGTATCGTCCTCCCATGGGGTTGGCATAACCGGAGGGGAAATTGAAATCGGCGATGACCGGCGGCACCTCAGCATTACCTTTGATCCGGGCAGCTCTGCTTTGACCGGACACATTCAGTATCAGAATGTTGGTGAAAGATATTTTTATCGGCTCACTCTTTCCGCGCGTGAAATTGATGATACCTGCAGTGCCTGTCGCAAAGTATCCTCGTCCGTTCCGCAACAAATACATCTCATGATAAAAGTCCTCTCCACTGTCGCATAGAGTACATGGTCCTTATTTCCTTTAAGCATGCGTTTAATCCCCTCCTTATTTTACGATTCCTTCTCTTATTTCTTCTATAAAATCAAGTACCTGTCTCGTTGAACTCTAGGCTTGAACGGATCGCAAGGAGGTGGGTACGGATAGCCAATGAGTGTTGCAGAAAGTTCCGGGATGGTTGTAGTTATGGGTTAACTTGCTGGAAAAATGTCATTATTTAGCTATCTCCCCTTAAAAAAATACTAAACATTCTAATTTTGGCACCGATATGTTCCTTAACAGTAACATGGACGTGACTGATTAATAATGAATGACCAGGAAAAGTAACAGCCGGCAATTTTGTTCACAAAGGGAAGGGATGCCCGTAACCTACTAAAAGGATTTTAATTATGGCTCTGACAATCAACACGAATATCGCATCCCTGAATGCACAAAGAAACCTTAACGCATCGCAGAAAAACCTGAATGAATCGATGCAGCGCCTGTCCTCAGGCCTGCGGATCAACAGTGCAAAGGACGATGCTGCCGGGCTGGCAATTTCTGACCGTATGACATCTCAGGTACGTGGATTAAACCAGGCGGTACGGAATGCCAACGATGGTATTTCCCTGGCCCAGGTAGCAGAAGGAGCTTTGCAGGAAGGTACCAATATTCTGCAGCGTATGCGGGAACTGGCCGTACAGTCTGCCAATGACACCAATACTTCCAACGACCGCGCCTCTCTACAGGCAGAAGTTGAGCAATTGCAGGCAGAGCTTGACCGGATTGCAAAATCCTCGACCTTCAACGGTCAGACGCTGCTTGATGGTAGTATGATTGGGGCCAAATTTCAGGTCGGTTCAGAGGCTGGTGAAACAATCAGTATTTCGATCGGATCTGCAGAGATAGATCAATTGGGTATCAGCCGGATTGAGCTGGATAATAGCGATCTGAACTCAACTATCGCTGCTGCGACCTCAGCTCCAACGGCAAACGCCAATACGGGTGAGAATTTTACCCTTAAGGGAAATTTCGCCAACAACGAATTCAGTAAAGAAATCACTGTGTCCACAGGTGGCACGGCTGCAGATATTGAAGCTGCCGTCAATAATGTGATCGATAGTACCGGAGTATCCGCTGATGCGCGCACCGATGTAAAAATCAGCAATCTCGAAGCAGATGGTACCGTGTCTTTCAAACTGACGGGCAGAACTGATGATGATGCTACGACAGAGGATTCCCGTTTTGTCCAGGCGATGGTGAATACAGGCGATCTTACCAATCTGGTTGATGCCATCAATGAGCAGAGTTCATCTACTGGCATTACGGCAGAGCTTTCCAATGACAAAAAATCAATTACCCTGACCTCTGAGGCTGGTGATGATATTGTTATTGCTGATTACACCAACGATGCCGTCACCGCGGCCGGGAACAAGGAAATTTCGGTTGTTTCTTTGAATTCACAAGGAACATCTGCCTCCGCAGCTGTGACCTTACAGGATGGCGGCAATGATTCGACCAGGGCAGGTGGTTATATCACGCTGGACCGTAATGAGGTGTTCTCGATTGATGCCATTTCCGACAATGTCGCTGAAGCGGCCGGAGCTACCGCTTCTACAATTGAAAATGTCAGTGATATTGATATCAGTACTCAGGAAGGTGCCAGCGATGCGCTGTCTGTTATTGATGGTGCAATTGCTAAAATTGACAGTATCCGAGGTGATCTGGGTGCTGTTCAGAATCGCTTTGAAAGCACTATTGCCAACTTGTCGAATATTTCAGAGAACATCTCCGCGGCACGTTCACGGATTCTGGATGCTGACATTGCTCAGGAGACTTCAGCCATGACCAAGCAGAACATTCTGCAACAGGCTGGTGTTTCAATTCTGGCCCAGGCTAATCAGTCTCCCCAATTGGCTCTATCTCTGTTGCAAGGATAGAGCTGAGAAAAAAATAGGCTATACTGGAAAGGGTGATGTCAGCATTGCCCTTTCCGTTTTTCCGGGATGATTTTGTTGACAATAATCTAACGATGATAAGGCGAAGGAATGCGCAGAATAGACCAGCTCAGACAACTTCCTCCTCAGCAACGTCTTGAGTCGCTGCAAAAAATGTTCTTAAAGAACAAGGATTTTTTCCGCAGCAAACAGCCTGCGGTAGCTAACCTTCTCGACGCCCATGGTATTGACCCCTTTCATATAACCATTACCGATGATTTTCTGACGATTACTGATAAACGAACCAATGAGTTATGCCATCCGGAAGTAGGGCTTGATAAATTTTCGGAAGCATTAGGGGCGTGGACGAATAGTGCCTGGATTGATCTCATCGAAGGAAATTTTCTTGTTCACCCGGATCTGGGACCCTATTCGCAGTATACATTGAAATTTCAAACCGTCATGGTGAAGAAATTTCCCATGCTGTTACCGCGTATCGTGCAGCGGAAAATAAATTTACCGACGTTGCCAAACGGAAAGCGTTTTTCAAACCCGGTGGTATTTTTTGGCCTTTTTCACGGGTTGCATATTGATTATTACTTAAGTCGTACCCAATTGCGTGATGCTGCGTTTATAGAGCCTGAAGTACCCCGTTTTGTTTTGTCCTGTTATTTTCTCGATTATAAGAAACTTGACGAGCGTTTTGGTGGACTGCTGTTGCACATTGGTGAATCCATTCCTGATGGGATGCTGGATCGATTGATTAATCCCGAAGTCATAACCCCGCTGGTATGGACGCGTATTTTGCCCGGTTATGCGAGCGAGAAAGTTGAACACTTTTTACGTGCGATACGGCTTAAGATAAAACAGGGTCGAGATGTATGGCATCCTCAGGATTTTCAGATTGCCGGACTCTCCAATACTATGGCGAATATCAAAAGCAACAGTTTGGTTTACGCTCGTCCTCAGTCTCTGTCTGCGCAGAGTCGAATTGCTGTGATCGGAGCCGGACCCTCTCTTAGCGATGATGTCGAGTGGTTGAGATGCCACCAGGATCAAATGGTTATATTTGCAGCCCATAGTGCGGTTTCTGCCTTACGCAGAGCCGGAATAAAACCTGATTTTCAGTTCAGTCTGGATATGCATGAATGGAACATTGATCCACAAGAGTGTCATCAGCTTGATCCTGAAATACCCATAGTGACTCTGATTAACGATGTTCCTCATAAGTTTTCTGCCTTTAAGCATGTACTCAGGATAGTCATGAAGAGTGGTGTCTATCCGTTACGTTTTAATTGTGGTATTTCACATATATTGCCGACGACAGGGAATATGGCGCTTGGTTTTGCCTGTTACTGTCGCCCACAGCAGATTTATCTATTTGGCATGGATCTGGGGTTTCGCCAGGCTGATCACACCCATGTCAAAGAGAGTAATGTATATCAGAGTGAAGAAAATCAAAGGGGGATTCTCGGCTCCGGGTTTCTTGAGGTGCTGCGCAATTTTCAGGATCGTGATCCGGTCTATTCCCAGCCATATTTTAACGAGGCACGCTTGTTATCTCAAAAAGCGATACAGGCTCTTGGTGAAGGCATTGAAATTTATAACTGTTCTGATGGCGCATTGATTGAAGGGACACAGGCAAAGAGGGCGCAGGATATTGCTTTGCGCTCATACCATAAGGGTGGTGATGTCGATACGATACGCTCTATGTTTGTTGAGCTGGAAGAAGGGAAAGATTGGTCTGCGCCACCTGTTGAGGGCGCAGTTCAGTTACATGCCTTTAACCAGGCGGTCCTTGAGGCCCTGAAAATGCCGAAATTTCAGTGGCTGGCCTGGAGCCAGAAGATTGACGGAATTCTTGGCCTTGTGCGTGATAGGTTGCCTAAAAAAATAAGTAAAAATCTTGACCAGCGTGTTGGGCCATATTTTGAAACCGTACAGTTGATCCTCGATGCCTGGTATCGCTGTTTATGTTTCACCAATAACGCAGAAGAGTGGCAGCTGGTTTATGAGGCAGGGTATCAGCAACTGAAAAAGACGCTGGACGAATTTAGCTGGCCAGAAGATGTTTACTGAAAAATAAATGATTAAAAATGAAAAAAAATAAATTTTTCCCTAAAGAATCTATGGACGGCTGCCGAAAAGAACAACGCGAGGTTCTTTTTCCTGGAGTTGGTTGAACAAAAAGGAGGTGAAAATAGCGTTCATATAACTCCCTAAACTTGGCAAAACAAGCAATTATCAATTAACAAAATGGGCACGGATGCCCGCAAACACCTTCACGGAGGAAATAATGGCTATTACTATTAACACAAATGTTGCTTCTCTTAACGCTCAACGTAACCTGAATTCATCACAAAGCAGCTTGAATAAGTCCATGCAGCGTCTGTCATCCGGTCTGCGCATTAACAGCGCTAAGGATGATGCTGCCGGTTTGGCTATTTCTGACCGTATGACTTCTCAGATCAATGGTCTTGATCAGGCTGTCCGGAACTCAAACGATGGTATTTCTCTGGCCCAGACGGCAGAGGGCGCATTGCAGGAAAGTACCAACATTCTGCAGCGTATGCGTGAGCTGGCTGTCCAGTCTGCCAACGATACCAACACCGCTGAGGACCGTTCTTCTCTCCAGGCTGAAGTTGAGCAGCTCCAGGCAGAGCTTGATCGTATTGCAGAAACCTCAACCTTTAACGGCCAGAAACTGCTTGATGGCAGTATGATCGGGGCCAAATTCCAGGTGGGTTCAGAAGCTGGTGAAACCATCAGTATTTCTATCGGCTCCGCCGAAACATCTCAGTTGGGTGTCAGTCGGATTCAGCTTGAAAACAGCCAATTGAATTCAACTGTTGCAGCAGCGACTGCAGCACCTACTGCCAATAGTAACAATGGTGATGATTTTACCTTAAAAGGGAACTTCGCGAACAACGAGTTCAGCAAAACAATCTCGGTTACTACCGGGGCTTCGGCTGCTGATGTCGCTACTGCTGTAAACAATGTCACTGATAGTACTGGAATTACCGCAAACGCTCAGACCGATGTAAAACTCAGCGGTCTTGAGGCTGACGGAACCGTATCGTTTAAATTGACCGGTGCAACTGACGATGATGCGTCAACCGCAGATTATCGTTTTATCCAAGCCTCGGTAACCACAAATGACCTGTCCAATTTGGTCGACGCAATTAACGAGCAAAGTAATACCACGGGTATTACCGCAGAACTTTCGAATGACAAGCAGTCCCTGACCCTGACTTCTGAGGCAGGAGATGATATCGTTATTGAAGACTACACCAACGATTCAACGGCTGCTGCTACTGCAAAAGAACTTTCTGTAACGGCTCTTAATTCGAGTGGAACCTCTGCCTCTGCTTCCGTAACGCTGCAAGACGGTGGCAATGATTCAACTCGTGCCGGTGGTTACGTCACTCTGGACCGTAATGAAGTGTTCTCCATTGATGCTGTTTCTGACAGCGTTGCGGCTTCTACCGGAGCAACTGCTTCCACAATCGAGAATGTCGGTGACATCGATATCAGCACTCAAGCTGGTGCCAGTGATGCTCTGTCAGTTATCGACGGTGCTATTTCGAAAATCGACAGCATCCGTGGTGATCTTGGTGCGGTTCAGAACCGTTTTGAAAGTACTATCTCTAACCTGTCGAATATTTCAGAGAACATCTCTTCCGCTCGTTCGCGGATTCTGGATGCCGACATTGCTCAGGAAACCTCAGCCATGACCAAGCAGAACATTCTGCAGCAGGCCGGTGTTTCCATCCTGGCCCAGGCCAATCAGTCACCGCAATTGGCTCTGAGTCTGTTAGGTTAATATTCTGCCTGACAAAGTTTAGGATTAAATGCTGGAAATCAGGGGCTGCTCCGGCAGCCCCTCTTTTTCCCTTACACCAAGGATAGGTGGGGAAAGGATTACATTTATGAATATCGAAGCTTTGAATCTGCAGAATCTTACCCAGTTTCAACCTCAAAAGAGTGCAGTTGACGCTAATGCGAAAGAAGAAAAGGCAAAAGATAGCCAGCCGCAGAGTGAAGATCTGGAAAGCAAACAGATTCAGCCTGAGGAATTGTTGCAACAGATCAAATCGTTAACCGAAGACGGTCTATACAGCGTGCGCTTTGAAAGCAACAACGATGCAAACGAATTGATCGTCAAGGTAGTGAACAGCGAAACGAATGAAGTCATTCGTCAGATTCCCCCGGAAGAGCTGTTGACCCTGACCCAGCGACTGACCGATTTGCGTGGAAATTTGGTCGATACCGAAACTTAATCCTTAAGATTTTGGTCGTTTCGGTCGACGAGGTATTGAGGCTTGATGTTTAGGGTCCGAATGCCTGTATACTGTATGGGAGGCTGTTGTGTCTGGTATAACATTTGGTGGTCTGGCGACGGGATTGCCTACTGACAATATTATTGAAGAGTTGATGGCTCTTGAGCGCCAACCGCTTGATCGGTTGGCAGCGCAAAAGGTCGAGGAGAGCGATCGCCTGGCTGCATTTAAGCAGTTTGATACGCGCCTGAAAGCTCTGCACGATGCTGTCGGTGCCATGGATATTACCAGTGAGGTTCGCTCCGGGAGTATACAGCTCAGCTCAGAGGACAACCTGACCGCGACCAGTACCGGAGGAACTTCCGGTGATTTTGATATTGCGGTTGTTCAGTTGGCGCAGGTTCAGAAAAGCGTCAGTTCCGGATATGCTTCCAATATGGAAGCGGTTCTTGGAACCGGCACCATCACTATCGGCTCCGAAACAATTGATATTACCGAGGACAATAACTCCCTCAATGCTCTTGCTGTTGAAATTAATGCCCGTTCTGAAGAGTTGGGTGTAAAGGCAACCATCATAAACGATGGTACAGATGGTGATTCCTATCACTTGGTTCTTACCGGCCAGGATGCCAAGACCTCTTTTTCTGTCAGCAGTAATCTGGTTGATGGCGACGGAAATCCTGTTGCTTTCGGTGTCAGCGATGTGCGTTCTGCACAACAGGCGGTTGTCTTTGTTGATGGTATTAAGGTTGTCAGCGACAGCAACGAAGTCTCTGGTGTTATTCCTGGTGTTACTTTGCACCTGAATAAGGCCAGTACCGCTTCTTATGCTGGTACGCCGGAAGATGGTGTGGATTCCTGGGATTGGGCCGATCCTCCACAATATGACCTGACGCAGATGACGGTCAGTGCTGATACGGGGGCCCTGAAAGAAAAGATTACCGCCTTTGTTGACGCCTATAATGGGGTTATGGATTGGATCTCCGCCGGGTACGATACCTTTGGTGCCACGGCACCCACGGAGGCGGAGGTTGAAGCCGGAGAGGAGGATATCCTCAGTGATCTCGTGCGTGGTGACAGTACCGTTAACGGAATCAAGCGCCAGTTGCAGGGGATTCTTTCTTCACCTTATGGGGTTGATGGGGCTTTTAAGGTGATGGGGCAGTTGGGTATTTCAACCCGCAAGGACGGTTCCCTTAAGCTTGATGAAGAGAAACTGGATAAGGCACTGGAGTCGAATTTTGACGATGTTGCCACGCTGCTGGTTGGTGATGAAAATTCTCAAGGGGTCATGAAGCAGTTCAATACGACGTTGCTGAAAATAACTGGTTATGCCAGCGGGATGTATGCTGAGAAACAAGATGCTTATGAGGAAATGAACAGTCGCATCGACAACCAGATTCGTCGTCTGGAGCCTTTGATGGACAAAAAAGAACAAACATTAAGAGCGCGTTTCTCAGCCATGGAACTTCTTGTTAGTGAAATGAATTCTCAGAGCAGTTTTTTGACGCAACAGATGGAAAGTCTCTTAAAAATGACAGGGAATAAGTGATGAATGCCTATAGTCAATATAAAAACAATCAAATACTTAATGCATCTCCAGAGCAGATTTTAATCATGCTTTATGATGGTGCTATCCGGTTCACTCGACAGGCAATGATTGCGATTGACGAGCTTGACTATAAAACGATGTCGGAAAAAATCAGTCGGGTTATGGCGATTGTCAGTGAATTCTCAATGACTCTTGATATGGAGGTCGGGGGTGCTATTGCTGAAGAGTTGGATGCTCTTTATGCCTATGTCATTCGCGAACTTGCTCAGGCAAACCTGAAAAAGAGTAAGGACTCTCTGCAGGTTGTTGAAAATATTCTCCTTGATCTGCGAGAAGGATTTGTCGGTGCGATTGAGGTGACTCGTCAAAGTTCTGCATCCACCACTGTCGCTGCTAGCAGAGATCAACGGGTGGCAATCTCTTATTGAAGAAGAGAATCGATATGGAAACCTGTCTGCAGAAATCTATAGAGCAATATAGGCGTATTGTTGACCATGCTCATCAGCTTGAAAAACTGTTGAGCAAGGCAGATCCTGAAGATTTACGCTCTTATACTGCTCGATTACATGAGCTTCAGGATGAAGCGATCCAGACGGATCGGGTTTTCTACGAGCTTTTTTCGCACAACAGCGAAGCCTGGCGGGATCACCCGCTGTTTCTTGAACGTTCGGAACTGATTGAACAAATTGTTAAAATGAACCATTTGCTATTGCCGAGAATCCGTGGCATGATGGCGGTCGCTGCTCATGAAATTTCGCAAATCAAAGGTGGACGGGTGGCAATGGCAGGGTATCATCAGCCCTCTTTGCGGAGCCGCAAGGGGACCCGGATAGTCGGCTAGTTTCTCTTGGAAACGGCCCTTTTCCGCAATCTTTGCGTCAATCTGCACCTTTGCTTGTGCGGCGTAAAGTACAATGCCTTAAGCACAAAGGTTTGATTTTCTTGACCTTGCGAAAAATTGCTCGTTTCCAATACAGAAACGATGCTTGTGGTTGCCAACTGAAACGACAAATAGCACCGGGTTTTGCATGTCTGCTTTAAATCATTTCAAAGATTATCGTGTTGTCAAAGTCACCCTGCCTTTGCTCGATGGCAAGCAGCAGGTTCTTGACGGGGTGGCCAAGGTCACTACCATTCCCCAGTTTGAAATTACCTTTCTGCCAGATCAGCTGGATCCAGATCGATTGAACTTTAAGGAGTTCTGTCAGGTCGCTTTTGATGTTGCCGGTGAAGGAAAGACGATCAAGGCGAAGTTGGATTCGTCTCCGGAGCCAGTCAAGTTGTTGCTGGAAATGGTCGATTCCTTCTCCTATGTTCAGAAACGGGAATATTTCCGGGTTGATGCTGATTTGGCCGTCAGCTTCTGGCTGGTTGATGATGAGAACCCCGAAGCGCGTTCACTGCAGACCAGCGTAAATATCAGTGGTGGTGGAATACGTTTGCCGGTTACTGAAAAGATTCCGGAAGGGGCAAAGATTGGGCTTGAGATTGTCATTGACGGTCCGCAATCTGCGGTTGTCGAATGCGTTGGTGAGGTGGTCAATAACTACAAGGTTGGCAATGAGTATTCCTGCGCTTTGAAATTTGTCGATATCGATGAAGAAGGGCAGGACGCTATTGTCGCCTATTGCCTGGCTGAACAGCGAAGGCAGTTACGCTTGAAAGTTACGGTCCTGGGCGGCCTTGGCTAATAATCCGCCTGATTAATATAAACAACAAAAGCCCGGTGAACGATTCGCCGGGCTTTTGTTGTTTGTACATTTCATCCTTCTCCCTGAGGAGAGGGTTCTTATGTGCGAAGGGTTATTGTTCTGGTTGGTCTTCAGGTCCCGAACGCAAGTTGTGTCAGCGGCTGTGCTGGGCGATACGTTGGCGATGCGGTAAAGAAGTCGTCTTTCCAGATTTCGGTGCGGTTGCGGCCGTTCTGTTTGGCCAGGTACAGGGCTTGGTCGGCTTCTTTAATCAGTGCTGTGGCTTGCCCTTGATTATAGCGGTTCGAGCTGCTGATGCCGATACTCACAGTCAGAGGAATATGCTTCTGTGACGGCAACTGGGCAATGCGCTGATGGATGCGGCGGGCCAGATGCTCTGCATTTTTTCCCTTGGTGTCCTGCAGAATAACAGCAAACTCTTCGCCACCATAACGACAGCAGATATCTGTGTCGCGTGAGGCAGACGCAATAACTTCAGCGGTCTGCTGCAGAATATAATCGCCACTCTGGTGACCGTGAGTGTCGTTAATCATTTTGAAATGATCCAGGTCGATCAGCAGTAAGGAAAAGGGTGAGCCTGAGCGCTGTGTGCGGGCAACGGCCTGCTTCATGCTGAGATCGAAGGTTGCCCGGTTGCCAAGTTTGGTGAGCGGGTCGGTCAATGCCATGCGTTGCAGCTGCTCCTGGCTCTGGCGCAGTTCCAGAAGGCGTTGCCAGCGCTGTAAATGTTTGTCTATCCGGGCTGACAGTTCGCGTGGATCGATATCATAATGGACCGCGTCACTGGCGCCGAGGTGAAAACCGTGCAAGAGGCTTTGCTGATCCTGGGCAAAAGCGATGAGTGGCAGGTCATTCCATTGCTCATTGGCTTGCAAGCGTTCGATCCAGGAATCACCATTCTGCCTTTTTTCAACATCCCAGCAGACCAGATCGGCTGAATTGGTTTCCAGATAATTAAACAGCGCAGCTGCCGATTGCACAGGGGCTATCCGGCCAAACAACCCGGTGGCAGAAAGCTGGGTGATCATGCAGGATTGGCTATCAGCGTTAGAGGCCATGATCAGGGCTGTTTTATTAGTCATTTTATTTTCCTTTCGTTCCCCTATATACTCTTATAGAGCCCCCTTGGGAGTATTTCGGCGTGTCGCGGATAATTCTTTAGCTGTTTTTTAGCAGTAGCGAATTTTATGCCAAAGCCTGATCCTCAGTATTTATGCGGAATTTTGCGGGAAGAGTCAGGTTTTTGACTGGGAAAGGGGAGCTGTTTTCTGTTTGAGGATCTGGTTTGACGGAATAATGACATTATTGTGTGCCGGTTTATTGAATACGGTATTCCGGGACGAAAAGGGCTGTAATGAACACGGTTAGTTCTCAAATTCCGGCAAATCTGTTCTTGCCACAAACACTGTCGACTCTACGGGTTCAGGCTGCTGAACTTCAGTCGTTTCGGGTCCAACAACAAATGCTTGCGACTGTTGTTGAAATCAATGAAGAGGAGGGCGAAGCGGTACTTGAGATTGGTGGAAAGAACTACCGTACTCCCTTGAATGATACGATGCAGTCCGGTCAGTTGTTACAGTTGCAGGTGCTCAAAACAGAGCCCGCTCTGGAATTCAATGTACTTGGCGTTTCAAAACAGGATCAGCTGGCACAACTATTTACCTTGTTAGCCCAACCCTATGACTGGGCAAAGTTGGCTGAGCAAATTCAGCGGTTGGCTAAAGATTCTCCGGAATTGAGCACCCTGGCCAATCTGTTCCGTCAGTTCCGGCAAGTTGTGGCGCCAGGGCAGAAATTGCCAGATGAAATAGCTGATGCAATCAAAGTCTTGACGCGACAACTGCAAGCCTTGAATGCTCAGGAAACCAGGCCGGATGCGGCAGCGCTGCTCCCAGGTTTCGAGCTGGTGATGAAACGGCCTCAGAAAGATTCTCCTGCTGCTCTTCATAGCTGGGCACGGTTGCTGACGCAGCTTAAGGACCATATTGGGCGTGGGCAACAGTTGCCGGATGCGAAAGACCGTGGGCAATGGTATGGACAGACACGTGAGTTGCTGGGGGAATTGCAGACTGTTGTCAAGGGGCAGGCATTGTCTGCCTCATTACTCCGTGGGCTAAGTCCTCTCCTTAACCAGCTGCAGCAGCTGACGCCGGTAACTCCTCAGCTGGCCAGGGATATCAGGCTGCTTGATAATTTGGTTCAGAAGACCACGGCAACGGGAGTTCTGTCGCAGGATTTTGTCAGTGACGATCGTCAATCGGCCAGGATTCAGCAGGTTGGGGGAAGGCTGCCTCTCTCTGCAGGACCCACCCCGGAGAGCACAGCCGCATTACCTGTTACTGGTGCGGCAACTCGGGAAGGCGCTGTTGCGTTACCGACGGGAGCCGCTGAACAACTAATCAAAACAGATTTTCATGCCGAGCCAGCAACTGTACCGCCTCCCTCCCTGGATAAGCTGGTCAGGCAGGTGGTGACCTTGCTCCGGGATAGTGAAGGCACGGTTGCGCTGCCTGGGAAAATTGTCGGGCAGTTGGAAGGTGCGTTGGCGCGCAGTATCGAAAAAGGGCAGATTGCGGCAGAACACCTGCCTTATGTCAATAATTTGCTTCAGCAGCTCAGCAATGCTCCTGCTACATTAGCTCCTGAGACGTTCCGTGAAAAATTGGGGGTATTGTCACTTCTGTTGGGGTTTGGCATCGATAAGATCGGCAAGGAGAAATCTGGCGATACCAAAGCAAGTCTTCTGCAGCAGAGCCTCTATGCTCTTAAAGATCAACTGACTGGAAAGGGGGATGAGCCTCTTCAGCGTCTGGAATTGTTACAGTTATGTCGCGATAAACTGGCCGATCAGCAGGTTCAGTTTTTCCCCCTGCCATTTGAAGATCTGGAAGAAGGATATCTGCTGGTCCGGCAGCACAGCTACAAGGATGGAAGTGGCAGCGCTAAGGATGACCCCCGCGAAGAACTGCAATTATCCATGGCCTTGCGCTTGTCGGCTATCGGTAGTGTTCGGGTCGATATGCTTTACGGTGTATCCGGTCTACGACTCCAGCTGGCTGGTGAGAATCGTCAGAAAATGCACTATCTGGAAACCTTTGCAGCTGATCTGAGAGGGGCTCTGAGCGGTATTAAACTGTTATCTATCGGCTTTCGCGATGATGCCCAGTTACCGACCATGCAGCTGAAACAGAATGTTCTTCCCGAAGCAGACCGGTTACTGAATATGAGGGTCTGATGAACAGCAATAAAAAACTTCAAGCCGTAGCTCTGCATTATGAGCAGGGGGCAGAACGTGCTCCCCAGATCATTGCCACCGGAAAAGGGGATGTGGCCGAACAGATCCTTGCTCTGGCGCGGGACGCGGGGATTGATATTGTCGAGGATCCTGATTTGATGGAGGTTCTTGGCCGGATCCCGGTCAACACCGCGATTCCTTCGGAATTGTTTGAAGCGATTGCTGAAATACTGGTCTTTCTTTATCGTCTAAACGGGCGCTATGAAAGCGATCAAAATGAGTAAAATTCTTCTTTACAGGCGATAACTGTTAGTGTAAGGTCTGCAATTCGCGGAGAGGTGACCGAGAGGCCGATGGTGCTCGCCTGGAAAGCGGGTGTGGTGAAAGCCACCGGGGGTTCGAATCCCCCCCTCTCCGCCATAATTAAGAATGAAGCCCTTTTGGGGATTCGAAGCGGAGCGAACGCTGACTAAAAGTCAGAATAGCGGACAGGATGTCCGCGTCAGTGAGCGCAGGGGAGCCGACGCAGGAACCACCGGGATGGTGGGGGCGAAGTGGGCGAATCCCCCCTCTCCGCCATACTTAAACTGATGAAAAAGGCGCATCTGCTTCGTTGTCACAGCCAGAACAACAACGACGTATAACAAGATACGCCTTTTGCAGTTCTGGCCGTGGTCGCCTCGTATCTACCCTTTTTGATCAGTTTTTGGGGCGGACTACTAAAAAGAAAAGTTTCTGGTTCAAAAATCAGCAATTTTTCGCAAGGTTAAAGAAGGCAAGTTTTTTGCGCGGAGGCGTAGTACTTTACGTCGCACAAGCAAAAGCGCAGCTTGACGCCGAGATTGCGGAAAAGGGCGATTTTGGGGCAGAAACTAATTGCCGATAGAAGTGACAGCCGGGTCCCGCGCAACGGCCGGCCGTAAACCCCGTCAGGCCCGGAAGGGAGCAGCGGTAGCGGTTTTGGACGTGTGCCGCGGGGAAGCCCGGTTGTCACTTGTGTCGGCAATTTTTTTTATGAGCGCTGTTCGGAAATTTTTCCGTTTTCTTAATCTATTTCAAATCTGAAATGTCAAATCTGAAATCGCGAAATATTTTGAACGTAAGACACTTGTTCCTCTCCCCGATTCATGGTTTATTATCTCACTCATTATTTCGTTTTTCTTATTTGTACTGATTGAGGAGAGTCATGTCCTATCTGGTTCTGGCACGCAAATGGCGTCCGCAACAGTTTGATGACCTGGTTGGCCAGGAGCACGTCAGTCAAACCCTGAAAAATGCCATAACTGCAGATCGGGTTCATCACGCTTTCCTGTTTACCGGAGCCCGCGGTGTTGGTAAGACTTCGGCTGCCCGTATTTTTGCCAAAGCACTTAACTGCCAGGAGGGCCCGACCGTCTCTCCGTGTGGTGTCTGTCCTTCCTGTATCGATATCACCAGCAGTCAGGGGATTGATGTTCTTGAGATTGACGGGGCTTCTAATACGGGGGTTGACGATATCCGGGAGCTGCGTGAGCATATCCGCTATCTTCCTTCTCAGTCCCGGTACAAGATCTTTATTATTGATGAAGTCCATATGCTCTCCATCAATGCTTTTAATGCGTTGTTGAAAACACTGGAGGAGCCGCCGGAACACGCCAAATTTATTTTTGCGACGACTGAGCCGCATAAAATACCCATCACCATTTTGTCCCGCTGTCAACGATTCGATTTTAAAAAGATCGGTATGGCGCCACTGGCTGCTCGCCTGCGCTATATTGTTGAGCAGGAACAGGTGACCATTTCGGACGCCGGACTGGCGATTGTGGCTCGCAACGGTGGCGGGAGTATGCGGGATGCCTTGTCGACCCTGGATCAGGTCATTGCCTTTTGTGGTGATAAGGTTGCCGATGATGATCTGCAGGGATTGCTGGGGCTGGTCAGTCGCCGGCTGTTGCTTGATACCATTGAGGCGTTGATTGAGCGTGATCCGCGTCAGGTTTTGACGCTGATCCAGAAGGTCGATAACCACGGGCACTCGTTCCGGCAGTTTGGTCAGCAGCTGGTTGAATTGCTGCGTGCATTGGTGGTTTTGAAGGTTGTTGAAAAGCCGGGAGATCTGATCGATTTCAGTGATGCCGAGATTGACGAACTGCGCGGTCTGATCAAGACTGCTTCGCTGGAAGATCTGCAACGCTATTTGCAGATCTTGATTAAGGCTGAAGCTGACCTGGCGGTATCCAATTTCCCGCGTCTGACCATGGAGATGGTCCTGATCCGGCTGGCAACCCTGCCAACCGGAGTTGAGGTAGCTACTCTGATTGAGCGCCTGGCCCGGCTTGAGCAGAAGCTGTCAGGGGGCTCTGCCTTCGGGATTGAGTCTGGGAAAGAGGCACGCTTTGTGCCACCACCACCCCAGCCTGAAATTCCACCACCGCCAGAGCCGGAGGATAGCGGAAAAAAGTCTGAAGCCCTGCCTGCAACGGTATCTGGTGAAAAAAGTTGGGCAGGGCTGGTGAGCTTCGTTAAAGGGCAGCGTCGTTTTCATATCGCCACTCTGCTCGATCAGTCAAGCCTGTTGGAACTGGCGTTGCCCAGGTTGCGCATCGGTATGCCGGAACGTTATTTTGGCCTGGCTGATCCGGAAATGCGTGAAGCTATTGGTGCGTTAGCCGGACAGTACTTCGGGGCCCCGGTCAAGGTGGAGGTCGACAAAGTCGCCAACGGCGCTGTTGCACCGCCATCGCTGCATCAGGAGCGCGCCCGTCAGGAGAGTGATCGCCAGAAAAAATTACGTGAAAATGCCACCGAGCATCCGATGGTTAAGTCGGCGTTGGATATCTTCGGTGGCACCATTGAAACAATTAAGCCTATTGATAAGGGATTTGTATAACGCCCTGTTGATAACCAGTAATAAAACGGAGGAATACAGATATGGCAAAAGGTCTTGGAAATATCATGAAACAGGCTCAGCAGATGCAGGCAAAGATTGCCCGCATGCAGCAGGAGCTTGAAACACGTGAAGTTGAAGCCAGTGCCGGAGGTGGGATGGTAACCGCCAGGGTGAATGGCAAGCAGCAGATTCTGGAACTGAAGATCGAGAAGTCCGTTGTTGATCCTGAAGATGTTGAAATGCTTCAGGACTTGGTTCTTGCTGCGGTGAATGAGGCGATTAAAAAGAGTCAGGATATGATCCAGGCTGAGATGGGGAAAGTTACCGGGGGGATGAATATCCCTGGTTTGTTCTAAAGAAAATCGCTGTATCAGGCGCGAATTCCAGCTTCTTTTGACTGGTTAAAATCCCTGCAGATGTCTGGTCTGACAGGGGTTTTTTCATTTGCCGTGATGGAATTCGTATGATGTCTTTAAAAAAGGATTGAATTTTTAGGATGTTGGTGGTAGGGTCCTTTTTGGTCAGACCACTGGCCCATCCTGCCTTTTAGTGAAATTGCAGATTTTTAGTCTCCCTGAAAGATTCATTCCGATGACTTAACCCCTTGGATTCAGGAGAAATTTCATGTTAGGCTCACTACCGTCGTTTGCCCGTCTGGCGGCCGAATTAAGTAAGCTACCGGGCATCGGCAGTAAAACAGCTGCCCGGTTGGCGTTTCATTTGTTACGAGCCTCCCGGCAGGATGTCGAGGCATTGGCATCGGCACTGATTGAGATGAAAAACAACGTGCGTTATTGTCAGCGCTGTTATCATGTTTCAGAGGCTGAACTGTGTACCATCTGTTCCAACCCCGCACGTGATTCTCAAGTGCTCTGCATCGTCGAAGAGCCTCAGGATCTTCTAGCCATTGAACGAAGTCGTTCCTATCTCGGTTTGTATCATGTGCTACATGGAGCTTTGTCGCCGTTAGATGGAGTTGGACCGGAAGATCTTAAAATCCCGCAGTTGTTGCAACGGCTCGAGGCGGAGCCGGTTCGCGAGGTTATCCTGGCGACAAATTTCACCGTTGAAGGTGAGGCGACTGCGCTTTATCTGGCAAAGCTATTCAAGGAGAGAGGATTGCGCGTGACGCGCCTTGCTCATGGGATACCCACGGGCAGCGATCTCGAGTATATCGATTCCGGTACAGTACAACAGGCTGTAGATGGGCGTCGCGAATTGTAATCCTTGCACAGAGTATCGATAACTTAACAGTGGGGTTTTCCCTGTGCTTAGTTATACGAGGTATTCGAAAAGCGTTCTTATTCCTCTATAAGAACGTCATTACTCACCGTACAAGGAGGTGTACATGTCTCGAAAGATGGTCAACATTGACGGTAATGCCGCGGCAGCGCATGTTGCGCATGCGACTAACGAGGTTATTGCTATCTACCCCATTACCCCGTCATCGGTTATGGGCGAAATTTCCGACGCCAAAAGCGCTGTAGGTCAGAAAAACATTTGGGGTACCATTCCCAAAGTTGTTGAGCTTCAGTCTGAAGGTGGTGCTGCAGGTGCTGTTCACGGTGCTCTGCAGGCAGGTGCATTAACAACGACCTTTACTGCTTCACAAGGTCTGTTGCTGATGATCCCGAACATGTTCAAAATTGCTGGTGAATTGACTCCGACCGTATTCCATGTCTCGGCTCGTGCCCTGGCAACTTCCGCTTTGTCAATTTTTGGTGATCATTCAGATGTTATGGCCTGCCGTTCTACTGGCTGGACCATGCTTTGCTCCAATAACCCACAGGAAGTTATGGATTTTGCGCTTATTGCACAGGCCACAACTCTTGAATCGCGGGTTCCGGTTCTCCACTTTTTCGACGGATTCCGGACGTCTCACGAAATCCAGAAGATTGAAGAACTGACTCAGGACGACATGCGTCACATGATCGATGATGAGCTGGTTGCTGCTCACCGTCATCGTGCCTTGTCTCCGGATGCACCGAAACTGCGCGGTACCGCTCAAAACCCCGACGTTTACTTCCACACCCGTGAGTCGGTCAACAAGTATTACACCACCGTCCCTGCAGTTCTTCAGGCTCAAATGGACAAGTTCGCCAAGCTGGTTGGTCGTCAGTATAATCTGGTTGATTATGTTGGTGCCCCTGATGCTGAGCGTGTTGTTGTGATGATGGGTTCCGGCTGTGAAGCCATGGAAGAGACCATTAATTACCTGGTCGCTCAAGGCGAAAAAGTCGGTATGCTCAAAATCCGTCTGTTCCTGCCGTTCCCAACCGAGCAGTTCTGTAAAGCTCTGCCGAAGACCGTCAAGAAAATTTCTGTTCTTGATCGTACCAAAGAGCCAGGTTCTCTTGGTGAGCCTCTCTACCAGGCGATTCGTACCGCTCTTGGTGAAGGCATGTCTGACGGCCTCGTTGCGTTTGAGCGTTACCCCGTTGTTGTTGGTGGCCGTTACGGTCTCGGTTCTTTCGAGTTCAACGCCGGTATGTGTAAGGCTGTTCTCGATAACTTGTCCAAGGACAAGCCGAAGAACCACTTCATCGTTGGTTTCAATGATGATGTCATGGGGCAAAGCCTCGATTTCGACGCCAGCTTCAAGGTTCCTTTTAATGGTTACTCTGCCATGTTCTTCGGTCTCGGTTCCGATGGTACTGTTGGTGCCAACAAGAACTCGATCAAGATCATCGGTTCAGCGACCGATAACAAGGTTCAGGCCTACTTCGTCTATGACTCCAAAAAAGCAGGCAGCATGACCACTTCTCACCTGCGTTTCGGTCAGGAAGAGATCAAGAGTACCTACCTGATTGACCAGGCTGACTTTGTTGCCTGCCATAACTTCTCCTTCCTCGAGAAGTATGACATGCTCAAAAACGCTAAAGAAGGTGCGACCTTCCTGCTCAATGCTCCTTACAGCCAAGATGAAGTCTGGGGGCATCTGCCTAAAGCTGTTCAGCAGACCATCATTGACAAGAAACTCAAATTCTTCGTTATCGACGGTATCCATATCGGTGAAAAGATCGGCCTTGGTCCTCGTATCAACGTCGTTATGCAGACCGCTTTCTTCAAAATCTCCGGGATCATTCCTGAAGATGTCGCCATTGCCAAGATCAAGGACGCTGTTGTCAAGTCTTACAGCAAGGCAGGTGAGAAGGTTGTCGACATGAACAAGCGTGCTGTCGATGTTGCTCTTGAGAGCACCTTCGAAGTCGCTGTTCCTGCTACCGCTGACAGCACCATTGAAATGCAGTCAGGCAAGTGGGGTGCATACTCCGAAACCGTTCAAAAGACCCTGGGGCCGATCATCGATGGTTTGGGTCAGGAACTGCCTCTGTCGGCTCTGCCTGCTGATGGTACTTTCCCGACCGGAACCGCCTGTGTCGAGAAACGTAACATTGCTGTTAATATCCCTGTTTGGGAAAAAGACCTGTGTATCCAGTGTGGTATCTGTTCTCTGGTCTGTCCTCATGCTGCTATCCGCATGAAGATCAACGACGAGAGCGCTATTGCTGGAGCTCCAGAAACCTACAAATCCTGCGCCGCTAAAGGCAAGGATATGGAAGGGAAGGTCTTCACCCTGCAGGTTGCACCGGAAGATTGTACCGGTTGTGGTGCTTGTGTTCACAACTGTCCAGCCAAGAGCAAGGATGATGAGAGCAAGAAGGCTATCAATATGACCTTCCAGGCTCCACTGCGTGAGACCGAAGCTGCCAACTTCAAGTTCTTCCTTGATCTGCCCGACACTGATCCGGCTCTGATCAACCGCGCAACACTGAAGGGCAGCCAGCTGTTGCCACCGATGTTCGAATTCTCCGGCGCCTGTGCGGGTTGTGGCGAGACTCCATTCGTCAAGCTCTGTTCACAGCTGTTCGGTGATCGTATGTATGTTGCCAACGCGACCGGTTGTTCTTCAATCTATGGTGGTAACCTGCCGACCACTCCATGGACCACCCGTAAGGATGGCCTTGGACCGACCTGGGCGAACTCTTTGTTCGAAGACAACGCCGAGTTCGGTATGGGGATGCGTCTTGCTGTTGACAAAACCACTGAGTATGCACGTGAACTGCTCGAGAAAAACATCGACTGTGGTTGTGCTGCTTGTGAAGGTACTGCTGGGCTCAAGCGTGAAATCCTTGACGCTGCTCAGGATACTCAGGAAGCTATTGAAGAGCAACGTGCTCGTGTTGCCAAGCTCAAAGCGATCCTCGAGAAGTGTACCCACGAAACTGCTAAGCCGCTGCTGATTGACATCAACTATCTGGTCGTCAAATCAGTCTGGATCCACGGTGGCGATGGCTGGGCATACGACATCGGTTACGGTGGTCTGGATCACGTTCTTGCTTCCGGTCAGAACGTCAACGTTCTGGTTCTGGATACCGAGGTTTACTCCAACACCGGTGGTCAGGCTTCCAAGGCTACCCCGCTTGGCGCCGTTGCACAGTTTGCCGCCGGTGGTAAGACTCAGCCGAAGAAAGACCTGGGCATGATCGCTATGTCCTATGGCAATATTTACGTTGCTAAGGTCTCTCTGGCTAATCCGGCTCAGGCTGTTAAGGCCTTCCTTGAGGCGGATGCTTACAATGGTCCTTCACTCATTATTGCTTACACCCATTGTATCGCTCACGGAATCAACATGACCCGTGGTGTTGATACGGTTAAGGAAGCCGTAGCGTCAGGCCACTGGACTGCGTATCGTTATGATCCACGCCTTATCGAGCAAGGCAAGAACCCGCTGCAGCTCGATGCGAAGGAGCCAACTATGTCCTTCGAAGACTATGCCTCCAAGCAGAATCGCTATCGGGTTCTCAAGAATATCAACCCTGAAATGTCAGCAAGCATGATGGCGAAAGCCAACAAGCTGACCACCCAGAACTTCAACCTGTACAAGTATCTGGCAGAAATGAAGTATGGTGAAGAATAAGTTATCCTTAGAAGGATAGCAGCTGAACGAAAACTCCCGGTGCCAGTTGCACCGGGAGTTTTTTTATTTCTTGTTCGAAAACAGACTAGTGGTGACCGGTCCGTCCTGTGTTCAGAATGGTTTATGATTCACTAACCCCCTATCCTCTATAGATTCATCTTCTTTTGTGCTAAGTTCATTTCTTTGAATCGAATCCACCTTACACAGTCAAAAGGCCTGCTATGATTCAATTCATTCCAGTGTTTATCAATGTTGTTATGCCAGTATTTGCCATTGTTCTGTTGGGGATGACCTTTGGTAAAAAGCTCGATCTTCAGGCTAAAACTCTTAGCCGGGCAGCATACTATATTTTCGTTCCGGCTTTTGTTTTTCGAGCGATCAGCACTGCCGATGTGCCGTTGAGCAGGGCTTTAATAATGATCACTTTTATTCTTGCGGCTCATGTTCTCGGGGTTATCGCGGCTGTTATTGTCGGTAAGATGCTTGGTAGTTCAAAAGAGATGATTGCCGCCTTCGTAATGATTGCGGCGTTCGGTAATGTCGGCAATTTTGGTCTGGCTGCGATTCAGTTTCATCTGGGAGATGGGGCTCTTCCCTATGCCACCATCTTCTATGTAACGATATCCACCAGTGGTTTTGCCTTTTGCGTCGGGGCCGCGGGTTGGGCGCGTGGGGGGAGTAAAGGAGCTTTGTCCCAAGTGATAAAAACTCCTGCGATTCTGGCAACTATACCAGCGATTTTCGTTTCAGCTGGCGATGTCCAGGTTCCATTGATGCTGACGCGCATGATATCCCTGTTGGCCGGAGCCATGATTCCGGTTATGTTATTCGCTTTGGGTCTGCAGTTGCAGGAGCAGGGCAGGGTTCACCTCAACCGTGATGTCATTATTGGCTCGATTATGCGGCTTGCTGTTGTACCATTGCTGGCGTTGCTGATATCCCCTCTGTTTTCTCTGAATTCGGTTCAGACGACCGCTGGTATATTGCAATCGGCCATGCCCGGGGCCGTTCTGGTTTCGATTATTGCCAAGGAAAATGATATCGTTCCGCATTTTGCAACCTCGGTGGTGATTGTTTCGACACTGGCAAGCCTTGTGACGCTGACTCTGTTTATGGTTCTGCTGTGAACTACGAATCTCTTATTCCCCCCTTTTTTTTCTTTTTGCCGCTTACCCATAATTTCATCTAAAACTGGATCTGAAAAGATGAAATCATTGACATTGTTAGCGCGCTATGATAATCAGGCACAATCAAAAGAACGGAGACTATCAATTATGATTTTCACTATGGCAACGGCAGCGCGAGCGATTTTAGCGGCGAATATTCGTCATAAGTCTGTCCATTGCCAGTTGTGGTAGAGCCGTACATTTATAGCATTCACGAATGAGGCCATGGACAGTAGAGTCCATGGCCTTTTTTTATTTTTTGTCAAGGGGATAAGGAATGCGCAACAACATAGTACACATTGGTGCCGGCGAGTTAACCTATGAAATTCGTGCGATTGTTAATATCGCAGAAGAGTTACGTCGCCTGGGTATTAAAACCAACATGGAAAACATAGGTGACCCAGTTGCTAAAGGGGAAAAAATCCCGGACTGGATTAAAGAAATTGTTGCCGATCTAGCCATGAAGGATTGTTCTTATGGCTACTGTGCTACCAAGGGGCTGCTCGAAACACGTCAGTTCCTGGCAGACCAGACCAACAAGCGTGGTTTTGCTCAGATCTCTGCCGAAGATATCATGTTCTTTAACGGACTCGGTGACGCAATCCAGAAAGTTTACGGGCTTCTCAAACGCGAGGCACGGGTTATTGGACCTTCCCCGACCTATTCAACCCATTCCTCCGCAGAAGGTGCACATGCCGGGCAGAAACCGGTTACCTATCGCCTGGACCCTGACAACCTGTGGTATCCAGATATGGATGACCTGCGCCAGTCGGTCAAGTACAACCCGGCGATCTCTGGCATATTGATTATTAATCCGGATAATCCGACGGGTGCTGTTTATCCAGAACGTATTCTTAGGGAAATCATCAGCCTGTGTAAAGAATACGATCTGTTCCTGATCTGCGACGAGATTTATCATAATCTCTGTTACAACGGCACGGTGACCCGGCCTATCTCTGATTTGGTTGGAGATTTGCCGGCGATTTCACTAAAAGGGATCAGTAAAGAGGTCCCCTGGCCTGGAGCCCGTTGCGGTTGGATGGAAGTCTATAATGCCGATAAGGATGAAGTCTTCAAGCGTTACATTGAAAGTATTCTGAATTCAAAGATGGTCGAGGTTTGTTCTACAACGTTGCCGCAAAAAGCGATTCCGCGGATTCTTAGCCACCCGGAATATCCTAAATACCTCGCTGCCCGCAGCGATCGTTATGAGCGTTATTCAAACATCGCTTATAAAATGTTGAATGCTGTGCCGGGCCTGAAGGTCAATCGCACTAATGGCTCGTTTTACATGGGAGTTGTGTTCGAACATGGGCGGTTGACCCATGAGCAAACGTTACCGATTGAAAATGACCAGGTTCGCGAACTGGTTGAGCGTTTAATCAACAAGCCCGGAACTCAGACGGACAAGCGCTTCGTTTACTACTTGCTGGCATCAACCGGTATCTGTGTTGTTCCCATGTCGTCTTTCTGTACCGACGAAAGAGGTTTCCGGATTACTCTGCTGGAGCAGGATGAACAAGAGTTTATTGCGATTTTTGAGACCATTTCAGAGGCCATTACCGCCTATCTGAATTCCTGATGACAAAAGGGACTGACTGACCGTGCCAATACCGAATAATGCCGCGCAGCTTGCCGGCCATAAGCCGATCGCCAATGTGCAACAGCTGACTGAGTTTCTGCTCAGAGGGGCACGCCCCAAAGAGGATTGGGGGGTTGGTATTGAAAATGAGAAGCTCGTCCTCGATCGCTTCAGTGGCGAGGCTGCGAGCTATGAAAGAATCCGGGAACTGCTGGACCGACTCGACGGAATTGGTGGCTGGCAGGGAATTTATGAGGGAGATAAACTGCTCGGATTGCAGGGGAAGCGTTCTTCAGTAACCCTTGAACCGGGTGGTCAGCTGGAGCTGTCGGGAAAATTCTGTTGTGACATCAACTGCAGCTGGCGCGACATTCACCGTTATCGCCAGCATATCCTGACCATGGGGCACGAACTGGATCTGATCTTTATCGGTCTGGGGGTTCAGCCGTTCAGCAGTCTTGAAAGTATTTCCTGGCTACCGAAGAAACGCTACGACATCATGGGACCCTATATGCTCAAAACCGGCGATATGGGGCAACGTATGATGAAACAGAGCGCTGGTACCCAGGTTAACCTCGATTTTTCCGATGAGCAGGATTGTGTGCGCAAGCTCAGGGTCAGTCAGTTGCTTAGCCCGGTCTGTTACGCGCTGTTTGCCAATTCCCCGCTGCTGAATGATCAGCCGAGTGGCTGGCTGTCAACTCGTGGCGAGGTCTGGTCGCGTACCGACAACGACCGTTGCGGCCTGATTACCCAGCTGTTTAATTCCGGTAGCGGCCTGGCGGACTATGTTGATTACGCCTTGAATGTTCCCATGTATTTCATCCAGCGTGACGGAACCTATATTGACCTGACTCAAAGCAGGTTCACTTTCCGTCAGTATCTTGACAGTGGCTGGCAGTCGGAACAGCCAACCATGGCGGACTGGAACCTGCACCTGTCGACCCTGTTTCCTGAAGTTCGATTACGGCCGCAGCTTGAATTGCGCAGTGCCGATAGCTTGCCGCCCCGTTTTACCGCAGCTGTTGCCGCCTTCTATAAAGGATTGCTCTATACTGACGAAGGCTTGGCCAAGGTCGAATCATTGCTGGGCGATCTCTCTGTTAGCGAAATATCGAAGCTTTACAAGGCGTCATGGAGAGACGGGCTGAAGGCCGTTGTCAAAGGGGGAACGCTCCTGGAAATTGCCTCCGAGCTGGTTGCCGCCGCCGCAGCAAGTCTGACTCAGCAGTTTGATCTGGGAGCCAGTGGTGCTGATGAAAGTCGCTTCCTCGACAGCCTGAAAGAAATACTCGACAGTGGAGAAACTCTGGCCGAGCAGCTTCTGAAACGCTGGGATGGGGATCGGAAGCACAAGTTGCAGGTATTGCTCGATCATTGTGGCTATGCAGAGAACCATTTGTGAGTACGCGTGAACTGTGCATACGCACAGTTCAGTAGTGTGTCTCCAGTGATGATATTATGCGTGATGCCACGTGTTTTTCATCGCTTCAGAAGGGTATAGTCACAACCATCAACAGTTTCGGTGTGGCAGTCGAAACGTTGAAACAGAAACATCATACCTCCTTTCCAGTTTGTGAGCCGACCATCGGGATAACCTCCCTCCGATGTCGGCTCTTTTTTTTCTCATCTGGATGACCAAAATCATGCCAAAAGGCCAGAACCGCAAATGCCGTTGGCATTGATAGCAGTGGAAGCCGGCAAAATGCAAAATAAAACAGTTGGTGGTGACAATGAAAAACTTGTCGAATGAACACACAACGGAAAAACAACCAGCGTAATTCTAAAATATGGAAAAAATGTACACTTTTCCTTGATTTTACAGGGTGATTCCTGTTTCAATATGCGCCTTAAAAACAGACAAAGGAGCAGTCAATGCCATCACCAAAATTTTCCGATCCGATTATTCGCCAATCAATTGATACCATTCGTTTATTAGCAGCTGATGCCGTAGAACAAGCGAATTCCGGACACCCGGGTACGCCAATGGAGGCCGCCCCGATTGCATATCTGCTGTATATGAAGCATTTACGCCATAACCCGGCCAATCCTGAGTGGGCTGGGCGGGATCGTTTTATCCTCTCTTGTGGACACGCCTCTGCGCTTATTTATAGCATGCTTCACCTGACCGGTTACGACCTGTCCCTTGAAGATGTGAAAAATTTCCGTCAATACGGCAGTAAAACTGCGGGCCACCCGGAATTTGGTCACACCCCGGGCGTTGAAACCACGACCGGTCCGTTAGGGCAGGGTGTTGCCGTGGCCGCCGGGATGGCCATGGGTGAGCAATTCCTCAATCAACAGGTTGACAGTGAGCTGTTCGATTATCGTACCTGGGTCATCTGTTCTGACGGTGATTTGATGGAAGGGGTCTCTGCCGAGGCCGGCTCTTTGGCCGGGCATCTTAAGCTTGGTAAGCTCAACTATATCTACCTGGATAATAAGATTACCATCGAGGGGGACACTTCTCTGGCCTTTACCGAGGATGTCGGTACTCGCTATCTGGCTTATGGCTGGCATGTAGAACGTGTTGAAGGTGAAAACCTTGCTGAAGTTGATGCAGCTATGGAGCGCGCCAAACTTGATCCGCGTCCGTCTCTGATTATTGCCCGTACCCACATTGGTCAGGGGGCACCCAATAAACAGGATACCGCTGCCGCCCACGGCGCTCCACTGGGGCCGGATGAGTTGGCTCTGACCAAGCAGGTTTACGGTCGTAACCCCGAGGACAAGTTTGTTGTCCCTGCTGAGGTCAAAGAACACATGACCAGTTGTGTCGCGGTTGGCACCGAGCTGGAAACTCAGTGGAATGCTTTGCTCGAGAGCAAAAAATCCAGCCCTGCAGTAGCGACCTGGTTGGCTTCCTGTAACGGTCAGCTACCCGCTGGCTGGGATGCTGATCTGCCGGTCTTTACCGCCGCTGATGGTGCCAAGGCAACCCGTCAGAGCAGTGGCTCCATGATTAACTGCCTGGCTGCTAAGTTGCCGCTGCTGGTTGGCGGTTCTGCCGACCTCGCTCCGTCAAATAATACCACGATTAAAGCCGCCGGATCCTGGCTGCCTGGGCAGAGTGACCGTAATATCCACTATGGTATTCGCGAGCATGCCATGGGTTCCATCATGAACGGCCTGTGCCATACTCCCGGCTTGATTCCGTTTGGTGGTACGTTCTTTGTCTTTGCTGACTACATGCGTCCGGCGATTCGCCTGGCTGCGTTGATGGGACTTGGTGCTATTTACGTTATGACCCACGACTCCATCGGTCTCGGTGAAGATGGTCCGACTCACCAACCGGTTGAACACCTGGCCTCCCTGCGTGCGATGCCGAATGTGACCGTTATCCGCCCTGCTGATGCAAATGAAACCTGTGCCGCCTGGAAGAGTGCTATCAGTAATCGTCAGGGGCCTACGGTTCTGGTCCTTTCCCGTCAGGGGCTGCCGACCCTCGATCCGGCTGATTACCCAGCTGTTGTCGATGCGCAAAAGGGGGCTTATGTCCTGTCCGCAGAACAGGGTGACCTTCAGGTTATTCTTATTGCCAGTGGTTCAGAAGTTCAGCATGCTCTGGCCGCCCAGACTGAACTTGAAGCTGCTGGTATCGGTGCACGTGTTGTATCCATGCCGAGCTGGGAGCAGTTCGAAGCCCAGAGTGCGGAATATCGTGAACAAGTTCTTCCTGCGGTCTGCACCAAACGCGTGGCCATGGAAGCCGGCAGCTGCTTCGGTTGGGAGCGCTATGTTGGTGTTGACGGAACTGTGCTTGGGATGAACGAATTCGGTGCCAGCGCTCCGGCTGGCCAGCTGATGAAACATTTCGGCTTTACCGCTGAAAACTTTGTGACGGCCGCAAAGGCGTTGGTCAAATAAGACCGCTAGCCCATTATTGCCGCTATGACAACAATGTAAAGGGTAGCTGAAAAGCTGCCCTTTACTCGTTTAAGGAACTCTGCTATCAAAGATGTAGGTTTGTTTCAGTTTAATGCACGTTACGCACACGACTGGAATAGCTGAAAGAAAATGTAAAGCAGCACAGCATAGATTTACCACAACCCCGGAGGATACCATGTTACGTTTTATGCTCGTTTTAATGTCAGTGTTATTGGCCACAAATGTTTATGCCGCTTCTGTTGATATCGGTTTTAATGACAACAGTTTTCAGCTGGTTTATGAAACTCCTATTTCAGACGACGAGTATGGCACCTCGCTGCTCAATGGCCGTTTTCTATATAATGGCGACGAAGATACAAAGCTGGGAAGTGTTGGATTTGACTTTGTTGGTGAACCGGGCAATATCTCCGGTCTGAAAGTCGGGGCAGGGGTCAAGGGGTATGCCGGTCGTACAGATCATGATGTTGATTTTGCTAATCTTGGGCTGGGTCTGAGGATCGATTACACTCTGGGCCAGTTACGGGGGCTGGGTTTCTCAGGTCGCCTCAATTACGCACCCAAGGTATTTTCCTTTATTGACTCTGACCGGCTTTTTGAAACAGAGGCACGCATTACCTATGCGGTTATGCCCAAGGTAAAACTGTATATCGGTTATCAGAATGTGCGTCTGGATGTCGACGGGCGCTCCGGTTCGATGACCGTTGATGACAGCATCCGCATCGGCTTCGTCGGCACCTTCTGATCCCTCTGAAGCACATCAAGCTCATCCTTTCCCTCAAGTTCTTATTTCATGAAAGAGCTTGAGGGACCGCCATCACTTCAGAAAATATTATCCCTGAAAAACCGAATCGATCCGAATGCTAATAGAAGAATACAGCAGAGTAGCAATAGTTTGTAAAATTCAGGGAAAATAAACAGAAAAGAGATTACGGTCAGTGTAACGATAATTTGAAGTACAGAGCGTGGTCCTGCGGTCTTGCTGAAAGCTCTCATTGGACTTCTCCACGAGATAAAGGTTCGCAGTCTGTCTGAACGTTATCACTTTTTGTTGGTGTTGCAAGGGGAGGAGAACAATTATTTGGGAGCTGTAAGAATCAATTGAAGTCGCAGTGAGTGTAGCATTCCGTTGCAGCATGTTGGCCATTAGAGGCACAGTCTTGTCGGGTCGTCTGTCGTCACAGGTGGTATCAGTTAGGGTCGTCCATTCCTGGTATCGTCAGATATTTTGGTCATATGGTGTTGTGAAAATTATCAAAACCAAAGTCGCAGGGTTTCGCCCCTCCAGGCGAGTTACCTTTTATCCAGGGCCATAAAAGGTAACCCATTTTAATATGTCCGTGTTCGTGCGCCGTTTCTTCAATGTGACCACCAGCAACTTAGTCGCCGGCCGACGGCTCAATTCACGCCTGCTGGCCAGAACCGCATTAATCAAATCGTTAAAAACACTGCCGTCGCAACTGCCAATATAACCCGGTAGTAACCAAAAATAGCCAACCCATGGCGTTGCAGATAACTCAGCATCCATTTAATCGATGCGGCAGCCGCAAAAAAGGCCACAACCACACCCAGCAATAACGCAACATGATCAAAGGTCTGCAGCATCAACTGGCCATGCTTCAGCGTATCGTAAGCCGTTGCTGCGCCAAGAGTGACAACCCCGAGCAGAAAACTGAACTCTACTGCCGCTTCAAGAGTCAAACCCACCAGGATTCCGCCAACAATGGTGACCAGACTGCGACTGACTCCCGGCCACATGGCAATACACTGGGCAAAGCCGACAATCAGCGCCATCTGCCAGCGCATGTCATCAAGGATATATCCTGCCCTGCCTCCCTGGCGTTGTCTGTTGCGCCAGCTGACCAGCAGAATCGCCACCCCACCGACAAACCAGGCCATAACTACTGGCCAGGGACCAAACAGATAAGATTTAATCAGCTTGTTGAACAGCAGACCCAGCACCGCAGCAGGAATGAACCCTGCAATGATATTGATCAGCAAGCGTCGCCCGGCAATATCGCGACCGGAAAGGCCTCGAAACGCCTGTTTGACGCGGCCAAAATAAAGCCACAAAACGGCCAGAATGGCGCCAGCCTGAATACAGATGGTATAGGCATCAACAGCTTCCTTAATGCTTTCCTGCTGCTGAGGTGAAAAGGCCGGATCTTCTCCGATTCCCATGATCTTTTCGGCCAGTAATAAATGGCCGGTTGAGCTGACAGGCAGGTATTCTGTGAGCCCTTCGACAATACCAAGAACGATCGCCTGCCCAGTGGTCATAACAACGGGTTTCGTTTCAGATTGAACAGAGGTGCTGGCAAGGCAGGAGGAAACGCAACATGAAGCAAAAAGTACAATGGTGAGTAATATTATTCGTTTAGGCATCTGGTTATCCCTTGGGGGTATTTTGATCTATGTTATTGCACAGGTTCTCATACCGCAGTTGTCTTGGTGCTGGCAAGAAAATGATGCTTTTCGGTGGTGTTAAAAAAATTGGATTAAGACGCAAGGTCTGCAGATAATAAAAAAGGGCTCTCAAAAAAGAGCCCTTTTAAATGTTTCTTACCTAGCTGATTAGACATCAAGATGCACAGCTTTGATAAAGCGTGCTTCAACCGCATCAAAAATTTTCTGCAATGTTGTTTCATCCACCGGCGAATCGACAGAAAAGACAACCATCGCTTCTCCTGCTTTTTCACGCCGACCGAGGCTCATGTTGCCGATGTTGATATTTGCTTCACCAAGGATGGTCCCGATTTTGCCGATCAGGCCCGGGCGATCCTGGTAATTAATGACCAGCATGTGTTCTTCCGGCTGGAAATCGGTGGTGAAGTTCCGCATTTTGACAATCTTTGGTGTCCCTTCAAACAGGGTCCCGGCGATGGTCCGGCGGCCTTCAGGGCTTTCCATGGTCAGGGTGATCAGGCTGGAGAATGACTCGGTCTCAGTGGAGCGGATCGATTCGACTTCAATTCCCATGTTGCGGGCGACCAGGCCGGCATTGACCATGTTAACGTCCTGATCAGAGCAGTGATTAAGCAGTGCAGAAAGGCCGCAGACGCTCAACGGAGCACAATCAAAACGGGCAATTTTACCGTTGTAGGTAAAAGTGACCTTGTTTGGGTTGGGAGGAGCAAGTTGGGAGATAAAGTTGCCCAGAATGGAGACCAGCTGCATAAACGGCTTCATGTGTTCCATCTGATCCGGATCAAAGCGCGGAATATTGACAGCCGCAGCCATTGGCTTCCCATCGATATAGTTAACGATCTCCTGGCTGACATCGACCGCAACATTTTTTTGTGCTTCGAATGTGTTTGCTCCCAGGTGTGGTGTAACCAGCATGTTGGGATGAGCGATAAGTTTCTTCAGTACCTCGCTGTTTGGTGGCTCCTGGCTCCAAACATCGAAGGCTGCGCCAACGCATTTGCCGCTGTTAAGGGCATTGAGTGTTGCCTCTTCATTAAAAATTCCGCCACGTGCACAGTTGACGATAATGACACCGTCTTTCATTCCCTCGAAATGTTCGGCGCGGATCATGTCGCGGGTTTCATCTGTCAACGGGGTATGTACGGTAATAATGTCTGAAAAGCGGATAATATCCTCAAGCGGAACCAGCTTGACACCAAAGTCTTCAGCGCGTTTTTCAGAGATGTAAGGGTCGTAGGTGATCACTTCAGCTTCAAAGGCACGTACGCGTCTTGCAACCCGGCCACCAACTTTACCCAGGCCGATGATGCCGACGGTTTTTCCCTTCAATTCACGTCCGGTGAAAGGGGCGCGCTTCCATTCACCATTTTTCAGACTGGCATTGGCAATCGGTACATTGCGGCATAGTGACAGCAGAATAGCCATGGTATGCTCAGCGGCAGAGTTTACGTTACCGTACGGAGCATTAACAACGATAATTCCCCGCTTGCTGGCAGCGTCAACATCGACATTGTCAATGCCGACACCAGCCCGGGCAACAATTTTTAGGTTATGGGCATGACTCAGCAGGTCATCATCAACACGGGTGCCACTGCGGGTGATGATTGCATCATAGGCACCGACGGCCTCGTGCAGTTCGGTAAGACTCAAGCCGAGCTTTTTATCAACCTGGACGCGAGGATCTTCAAGCAGGGGAAGAAGGCCATTATCGGAAACTTCGTCCGTAATTAAAACTTTCATGCTGAACCTTTCTAAGATCTATCGAATATTTTAAGCGAAAAGGACAATAGGTAAGGGTCTGAAATAGTATGACCATCCGGGCCACTTGTCAATGACGTAAATAGCTACTTTTCTGCAGCAATCAGCCGGACGTCGTCTACATAAAGAATTCGTGGGGTGGTCAGCTTGCCGACAAACAGGCCAACAGAGGTGACCTGGCTGAGATCAAGTAAACGGTTTTTGGGGGCCTGTTCTACTGTTGCCAAGGGAATCTCTAGGGTGTTGACGCCTGGCCGGATAGTGAACGAACTGTTGAAGCGGTCTGTGTATTCGTTGTTGTGCAATTTGTCGTCAATGCGTATGTACAGGACAAATTGGTCAACTCCGGGATTGAACACCTGCAGATGCAGCAGGGCATGGCTCTTCCAGTTTTGATGGACGCTGTGCAGGGTGATGCCGGAATAGCGCTGAGTCGAAAATTTTACGCGCATGGCATGATGGCCGCTGATGGCATGATGGTTGACCACTTTGCGCGAAGCGCTACCGCTCCAGCGCAGTCCTTCGTAACGACTTTCAAACCCAGCCAGTAGCGGAAATTGGTACCAGGCGACCAGGTCGTCAAATGTTGCTCTGAAGGTTGGAATTAACAGGCCAAATGTAACTGCAGCAAGGCAGAGTGCTGTAAGCAAACGTTGCCAGTAACGGTTAGTGCGCCAGCAGAAAAGGAAAAGAAATCCTAAAAAGCCGCCGATGACATCATGCCACAAGTCTTCAAAACTGGCATCCCTGCCGATTTGTGATTGGATGAGTTCGGTTAGCGCGCCACTGCAAAATGCAAATACCAATACTTCAGTCATCCCCCTGGGGAAAGGGCGTTGACGCCACCAGCTGTAACCATATCCCCACAGGGCAAAGCAGATTATGTGGCCAAGATTCCACAATTCCTTAATACTTCTCAGGGAATCAGGTGCTGGCCCGCCGATAAACAGAAATATCCCACAGGTGCAGGATAGCAGGAGCCATAAGGATTTACCGATAGGAAGTATTTTCATAGATAATGGACTGTAAATATTTCTGACACAGATTGTGTAAGAATCTGCCGGAAAATCTATCATTGTAGTGTGCGTGGTTTCCGTTGATAATCAACTCGTTTATTTACATTTTATTGATTTTTCGATATTTTTGAAGAACCAATTGATAAATAATGGTAACCAGTGAGAGTTTGTCATTACTGGCATGAGTCATGCAAGCTAATATGTGAACTTTTTTATAATGAAAATAAAACGCTAATGTTTAATCATGTCGTGGAGGGGTCCCTAAACATCAGGAGCAAGCAAATGGAAAGTCGCATTCAGTATAGTCCTGCGAGGAACCATCAACGCTTCAAAGCAATTGGCCGAGCTCTGGTGCTTATCGCCACCGGTCCGGAGTCGCTTCCTTTTCACATTATGGATATCAGTGAAGGGGGATTATCATTCCGTTATCTTGGGCCTAAATTAAGAAGAAATGCCGCTAAAACGGTCAGTCTCTATCATGACCATGAGCTGATTGCAGCGGATATTCCGATCAAAGCTATCTCAGATTACCGCCTGAGTGATAATCTCATCACTGTTCGCCGTGGCAGTGTTCAATTTGGTGAGCTTTCACCTGAACAACGCCCTATGGTTGAAAAATTTATTCGTAATTATACAGAGGCGCCATTGCCGGTTGCATAAGTCTGGCTTGTTTATAGGGGGATAGCCTGTTTGGCCAGAGGATTACAGATCTCTTTTGCTAAAATATCGCCTTCGCGGTCGTTAGTGGATAACGCTTTGCTCTGGTCTTTTGTCCCTCACTGCTTTTGGGTGATATAAGTAGTAGGCTGAGAGGAGATGGGGTAGGAGAAAATCAAGGAAAAAAAACAAAAAGGGTTACAGCCAGTCGGCGTAACCCTTTTTGTTTTATATGGCTCCCTCTGCTGGGCTCGAACCAGCGACAATCTGATTAACAGTCAGATGCTCTGCCAACTGAGCTAAGAGGGAATGTAAGCTCGTTGCGGATCAGGAATATAAGAAATTGCCTCTCCGCTGTCAACACTTTTTTTTAAACTTTTTTAGGCGCCTTTTTTTAGATCATTCAAAACCAGCTTGGCGATGGCTTTCAGCGTTTCAAAAACGCCCTCGCCTGTGGTTGCACAGGCTTCCAGTTCCGGAACCCTGCGCTCATTCAGTAAACGGCTTAACTCCTCCACTGAAGTGACATTGGGCAGATCGCGTTTGTTGTATTGAATGACAAATGGAATTTTTTCGATGTCGAAACCTTGCTCATCAAGATTGTCCCGCAGGTTCTCCAGGCTTTCAATGTTGGCATCAAGGCGCTCTTCCTGAGAGTCTGCAACAAAAACAACCCCGTCAACGCCTTTGAGGATTAATTTCCGTGAAGCATCGTAAAAAACCTGACCCGGCACTGTATACAGGTGAAAACGAGTTTTGAACCCCCGGATTTCACCGAGAGCCAAGGGCAGAAAGTCAAAAAATAGGGTCCGCTCGGTTTCTGTCGCCAGCGATATCATTTTTCCCTTCGAGTCTTCTGCTGTTTTATTATAAACATACTGAAGATTCGTTGTCTTGCCGCATAGGCCCGGACCATAATAGACAATCTTACAGTTTATTTCCCGTGATGCGTAATTAATAAAAGACATTATCTATCGCCTTTATCAGTTAAAAAGATTATCAATATCATCGTCCGTTATTTCAGCAAAAGGACTGGATATTGCTGCTAGCGATGAGGCCTGTTGAGATTTCACCGCCAGACCATCAAATACACTTCCCAATTCAGAGCTGGCTTTTTTGACCCGCAACCGAACCAGGCCAAGGGAACTTCGATGATCAAAAATAACGACCAGAATGACACGTCCGCCAACGATAGAGATGTGAATGTTGTCTTTTTCCCCTTCGTGGAACAATATCGAAAATTCTTTTTCTCCGATAAGTTTTGCCAGGCCGCCAGTTGCAGCAATATTTCCTGCTGTCAGGGATGCCAGACTGGTAGTATCCAGGTTGGCGGTTTCGCCGGAAGAGGCGATAAGCTGACCATTCTTATCTACAAGAAAAATAACTTTGGAATTTGATTCACGTAACAGTTTTTCCAGTAGAACAATAATTCTCTGGTACTCCTCTTCATACATAACCAGAGACGATTGAGAACCAAACATTTAGCACTCCTTTAGGAAGGATTAGGCACGCAAAAATTTATAACATTTAATAATTTTCGTGGCAAGCTGTTTAAATATAGTATTATAAGTAATTTCTATGATTATTATCTTACACTCTCCTGATGCTACTTTGTTGACTTGTCAGGAAAAATCCTCTACTTATTCAATGTTGACGTTTTCCTGCCAAGAGTAAAGGTTTATGGGTTGAAAGTATCACAGATTTTGCCGCTCGGTTTACGCCGTTGGGATGATGATAATCATTCTGAAGGCTGCAAAGAAGGTTATGAATTCAGCCTGCTTGAAGATTGCGATAACGCCTATCGTTTCACTGCTGTGGCCGCAGCCTCTAAGATTGCTACCATATTTAAAAAATTTGCGCGTTTCTTAAATAACGAAGCATTTTTTATTCTCGAATATTATCCAGAGGAAAGCCTCTCTCTGCGTCCGAGTAGTGCGGCCGAACGTCCGATCCCTGCAGTTTTTTATTCCCCTTACATGGAAGCAGATGTCATCATTCGTACCATCACACCCTACCTGGAGCGGATGATTCATGATGGGTTTGTCGGTTTTGGGCTTGCCAACAACCGTAAGGGGCTTGAACTTTTCTACTCCGAAGAAAAGGTTTTAACCTTCTTTACCGACAATCATCTGCGCATCACCAATTTCATGACCGATCTTGATATTCCCTGTACGGATCACCTGATTCTGCCCCAGGATTTTGGCCATGACCACCTATCGCTTCTGAGTCTGCCTCGTGCAACACTGCCTTTGTCGCTGCAGAAATTTAATGGAGAAGAGCTGAACTCCGTCTGTTTCTGCGAAGATCTGACGGACAGCCTCAGCATGTATGAAGTGGAAGAAGGGTTATCGTTCTTTCTGACCCGTAAAGAACAGGAAGAGATCGCCGAACTGGTCAAAGCCAAGCTGGGTGACCATGATTTCGCTGATGTCGAATTTGGTGGACTGCTCCTTGATTGGTCCGACTTTGTCACCGAGTGTGATCACTCCTTTGACGGTGACCTGTGGGAGTATAAACAGGGCCTGAAAATCAGGGACACTATACAGCTGGTGATTGATAATGCACCCGAAGCCTTGGCGGGAAAAATTATTTCCATTGTCTCTGAACCGGATCGTTTATTCTCCACGATTCTGATCGACCGTTTTAAACGCATTGATCAGCCCGATGACAGTCAACTAGGTCAGGAGCGCTTCTGGTATCAGGGCATTGTCCGCAACCAGGGGAGTGATTTGCGTCGTGATCTGATCCGTAGCGGCTGGTTCAAGAGGTAACCTTCATTATGCTCCTGCTTCTGGCAGCAGTCCCTCTGGAAACGACCCTCATCCGCACTGTACTGGGAGAGCGACTGGGACTGATAACCAGTACTTCGCTTACCCGCCAAAACCACTACGCAGAGGTCCCCCTGTTGCTGGCCCATACGGGCATCGGTCCGATCAACATGGCGATGCAACTTGGCAGAATCCTGACCTGTTACAAACCAGAAGCGGTTATTCTGTTCGGCTGTGGTGGCGCTTACCCCCAGAGTGGTTTGGCGCTTGGCGATTGCGTTTTGGCAACCAGCGAAACTCTGGGCGATACCGGTATAGCGACTGATTCCGGCTTCATCCCTCTTGACCAGTTAAAAATCCCCCAGGACCCGGTGCTGGTACCACAATTCAGGCAAAATTACACCCTTAGCCAACCTTTACTCGAACGCGCTTCGGGAATTTTACGAGATACCCCTAAAGGTCCTTTTGTCACGGTCAGCACCTGTAGTGGTCATCCTTTTTTAAGTGAACAGCTCGAGGCCAGAACCGGAGGGGTCTGCGAAAATATGGAGGGGGCTGCCGCAGCACAGGTTTGTGAACAGTTTCATCTTCCGCTGTTGGAACTCCGTGGCATTTCCAATCCGACAGGCACCCGCGACCCTCAGCAGTGGGATATCTGCAAAGGTACTGCTGCCGCCCAAAATGCCGTCATCAAGCTTGTCGACAACTGGTCATAAAGGATTTCAATATGGCACAAACACTGACCATTGGCTATTCACCCTGTCCCAATGATACCTTCATCTTCTATGGATTGATCCATGGCAAGGTGTCCTGCCCAGAGACTCAGTTTCAAGAACGCCTCGAAGATGTCGAAACCCTCAACCAGTTGGCCCTCAGTGGAATCCTTGATGTCACCAAGATCTCTTACCATGCTCTCGGCCACCTGCGCGACAATTACGCTTTACTGCGTAGCGGCGGGGCTTTGGGGCGCGGTTGTGGTCCGCTGGTCGTCGCACGTGACAACCTCAGCATGGCAGATCTGAAGGGACAATCCATTGCGATTCCGGGACAACTGACTACGGCTAATTTATTATTGCAGCTGTATGGTGAAGGTTATGAACAGGTCACCATCATGCCGTTCGACAAAATTCTAGCTGCTGTCAGCAATGGTGATGTCGCTGCAGGTGCAATTATTCATGAATCACGCTTCACCTATCAACAGCATGGCCTGAAGAAAGTTATTGACCTGGGACAATGGTGGGAATCTGATAGCGGCTGTCCTATCCCCCTGGGAGGTATCCTGGCCCGGCGTGATCTCGGCGTCGAGCGGATTCAAAAACTGGACAGCGCCTTGCGTAGCAGTGTTGAATATGCCTTCGCCCATCCGGAGCAAACCCGTCATTACATCAAGCAGCATGCTCAGGAGCTTGAGGACCAGGTCGTCGAAAGCCATATCGGTTTATATGTCAATAACTTCTCTGTTGATCTCGGGGATGAAGGGGTAAGGGCGGTTGAAACTCTTTTTGCCAGAGCCGAAGCGCGTGGGATTATTCCGGTGTGTGATAAGCCGTTATTTATTGAGTGAGAAATTATCCCTTTGAGTAGGGAAAGATTGGAAAGCTGTTTAGCAAGGAGCACAACTTTGTAAGCAACAAAAAAGACCTCCATGAAACATGGAGGTCTTCTGGATTCAATCAACCATTTTTGCGCTCAAATTCTTCCATGAACGCAGCAAGCTTTTCAACCCCGGCCATCGGCATCGGGTTATAAATAGACGCCCTGACACCACCAGCGTTGCGATGTCCTTTCAGGGCATATAATCCTTCAGCACCGGCTTCCTGTAAAAATTTCTTATCCAATTCTTCCGAGGCCATTTTGAAGGAAACATTCATTATTGAGCGATGATCAGGATGAGCAACTCCACGGTAGAAGTCACTGCCATCAATCACTTTATACAGACGCGCTGCCTTCTGCTCGTTCAATTTTTCAATCGCCGGAATACCACCGACACTCTCAAGCCACTCAAGGACCAGCTTAATGGCATAAATAGCAAAGGTGTTGGTGGTGTTGGTCAAAGAATTGTCTTTGTCGCACAGGGTCAGGTTTAGCAGTGTCGGAGTTTTCGGGTCGGCCATTCCCAGCAGGTCTTCACGGACAATAGCCATCGCCATACCGGACGGCCCCAGGTTTTTTTGCAAACCGGCATAAACAACGCCAAACTGATTGTAGTCAATCTGCCGGGACAGCAGTTCAGAGGTCATATCCGCAACCAGCGGGATGGGAACTTGCGGGAATGTGTGGTAGCGCGTACCGAAAATCGTATTATTGCTGGTAATGTGCAGATATGCAGCATCTGGATCGACCATATCCGCGGTAATGTCAGGAATCCGGTCGTAACCGGTTGCCGCACTACTGACGATCGTTTCAGTCGGATAAAAAATCTCGGCTTCCTCGGCGGCCAGCTTCGCAAAGTTACCGGTCTCGGCATACAAACAACGGCGGGACGGCACCCGGCCAGAAAAATTTAATGGAACGGCCGAAAAAAACATGCGTGCACCACCGTGGACAAACAGAATCCGGTAGTTGTCTGGCACACCCGCCAATTTTTTGAACAGAGCCTTGGCGGCTTCGAGGACATCGACAAACTCTTTAGCGCGATGGCTGATCTCGATAATAGAGACCCCCATCCCCTGGTAATCAAGCCATTCCTGCTGAATCTTTGCCATTACCGGTTCGGGCAGCATAGCCGGACCTGCTCCAAAATTGTAAACCTTCTCTGCCATGTTTCTTACTCCTGCGGCACACATAGTAATCGAACAATATTTTTATGATCCCAGATGGAAACCCACTATTTTACAACCTTCAGACGGCCGCGTGCACCTGCTCCTCCCGCCGGCGGATCCGGATTCGTAGGCGGTTCGGTACCTTCCGGCCGACCATCTCCGATCTGTGGCAGCGTTCCGCTGAGCAACATCTGCTCAACGGAACCAGCAATCGTCAGGCATTGTTTCATGCACACTCGGTAAGCCGGGCACATGGTACAATCCGCTTCTCCGGCAGCAGCTTTCAGACAATGCACGAGCAGTCTGACACTATCTTCCTGGGATAACGGAACAAAAAACATATCAACCTCTATACTCGGCCAGCACTTAAACCGAAAAACGACTTAAGTGCTGTAAAGATTCCACATAAATGCCACTTGGCTTTCACTGCGGAACAGGTTAGAAGGTAGCCATAGTCCGATCAGCTGCCTCAACAAATTTATTCAGTTTTACCATCATTGCGTGAAATTCTTCAGGGCGCAAAGATTGGGGACCGTCACTTGCCGCTTTTTCTGGACAGGGATGAACTTCTACCAGTAAACCATCTGCTCCAGCAGCTGCTGCCGCATAACACATGGGGGCTATTAATGACGCATGCCCGGTTGCGTGCGACGGATCAATCATCACCGGCAGGTGAGTCTGCTGTTTTAGCACTGGTACAGCAGAAATATCCAGTGTATTCCGCGTTGCCGTTTCAAAAGTTCTGATGCCACGCTCACATAAAATGACCCGGCGGTTGCCCTCGGACAAAATGTATTCAGCGCTCATCAAAAATTCCTGAATCGTCGTTGCCATCCCCCGCTTAAGCAGAATCGGTTTGTCGAGTTGCCCCAGTAATTTCAACAAAGCAAAGTTCTGAGTGTTACGGGCGCCAACCTGAAGAACATCGGCATAACGGGCAACCAGTTCAACATCACGCGGGTTAACCACTTCGGTTACCACCGGCAAGCCTGTCAACTCTCGGGCCTCAGCCAATAACTTCAGTCCTTCTTCTTCCATCCCCTGGAAAGAATAGGGGCTGGTACGTGGTTTAAAAGCACCGCCGCGCAGCAGCCGTGCACCAGACTCTTTTATTGCTAAAGCGGTTTCGCAGATCTGTTCACGACTCTCAACCGAACAAGGGCCACCAACGACAACAAATTCTTTGCCGCCAATCGCTAACCCTGGAACAATTTCGACGGCACTTGGCTCGGGTTGAACTTCAAGGCTGGCAAGCTTGTAGGGTTTAAGGATCGGTACAACATTCTCAACCCCCGGCATCGACTGCAGAATCTGCAGCTTTTCTTTGCCGCGCTCCTCACCGATCGCCCCGATAACATTGCGGGTTTCTCCATGAATAATATGCGGCTGATACCCCAGCTCAATGATCTTTTCTTCTACTGCCTTTAGTTCACGAGCTCCTACATCTTTTTTCATTACAATAATCATGTTGCTCTCCTTGTCGTTATCGACGTAAAGGCAAACAGGCCGCCCGGTCTCCCGGCGGCCTGTTATCTTTTTTGTAAATAAAAAAAGAAAAACCATGGGAGAGGCGGTGAGCCGTTCTGCCATGGTTTTGGGTTATTTTCAGATTGTGTACTCTTTTTACACACCCTTCCCAGTGGCAGCCGGCCTAAAAAAGCCGCTAAACCAAAAGAAGAAGCTAAAATAAAAAGAGGTAAACAACATATCTGTTAATATCCTTCCTGTCAGGAGAGAGTACACAAGTCACTAATTCCTGACAAGAAAAAAAATCTTTTAAAAAAGTTTGATATTTTTTCTTGACTCTCAACGGCCCATCCGATATAAACGGATCTCGCTTCGCCCAGATAGCTCAGTCGGTAGAGCAGAGGACTGAAAATCCTCGTGTCGGCAGTTCGATTCTGTCTCTGGGCACCATTAAAATCAAAGGGTTACACTATTTTGTGTAACCCTTTTTTAATTCTTAAATTTCCACAAACTACCACACTTTGAAGATTGATGCGATCTCTGCTGTGAAAGCTGCTGCAATTGCCTTGATTGCTGGAAGATCTGGATGAACATTGTCACCAATTGTCATAGCCTCCAGGTTTTCGCCAACAGCCCCTAGAGGATCTGCAATGCCATGTCCATTATCTGCTGCAAACTTTGCTAATGCAGATCGAATTCGCCCTCCCTTATATCCATTCGCAGTCACAGAAAACATCGGTGGAAGACCAAAAATTATTTTAGCGGATGGATTGCTCAATAGAATAATTGACTCTAATGACTCAAGGTTTGCGTAAAATGATGTCACAGCGGTCCCCTGAGCAATGTCATTTGTTCCAATTAGAACACAAACAACATCATCTTCTGAAAAATCAGAAGCTTGTGCATAAGCAATCTGATCCGATAATTTATCTCCATTGACCGCTAGATTTTTACTCAAGGACACAGATCCTATCCCTTCAAAACCTTCTAACCATTCTTTCATCAAGTCAGGCCAAACAGTATTCTGTCCTGATCCTGCCGTCAGAGAATCACCTATAAATGAGATAACAATCTTCTTTTTCTTGCCTAAAAATGATGGTTTCCCATTGTAATCTACTCCATACCAAATTCCAGAGGATGAACCCTCTTTAGCGTTACCATTATCGAAGCCTAAAAATAGTTTTTCGACATTCCCAGTTGGCATTGTCAGAGACCCTATTAATAAATGATTTGAAAAATAATCAATTTTATTTGCTTCTGAGACATAGGCTCCAACTAGAACACTATGAGATGGCCCAAAAACATAGGACTCACTTGGCATTGAGTGTCTTGAAATACGACTCCATATATTTGGATAATCGACCCCGATCATGTTTATTTCATTGTCTTCCACAGAAAATGAATTTTGTTTGTCCATTATTTCAATGCCACGCATTTCTGAATTTATCGTATCAAGCCCGACAAAATATCCCTTTGAGGAAGAAGAGCTTGAAGCACTAAACATACAAAATTCATAATAGTGTCCAACTTCTGGAGCAAATTCCAGCCCCAAAAAGATAGTATTCCCTCCACTATCTTTATCAACTCTAAATTCATTTTCTGATACTGTTGGATATAATCCACTATCTACATATGATGAAAAATCATATGTATACAGCTTGTCTTGAACTGTGGATAAATTTATACCTTTTTTTTGTGTATATCCTGATCCACTCGGAAAATTAGAACGACCTCCTCCGAAAAACCTATTTTCATTGTCATTTGGTAGAAGAGTAACTGTCTTTCCTTTGGCTCTATTTATGAGTTTTATGTTAGTTAAAGTTTTAATCTTTCGGTAATGTTTAACACCATTTTCAACAGACAAACAAACACCTGGGTCTGTCGATAATATACAATCGGTAAAGTCGAATGCGGTGCTAAAATAGTAGGTGTTACTAGGAGTAGAGGGGAAATAGATCGGTATCATACTCCCCGCTACCTTTTTTATTTTTTCCATAATTACATCTTCATAAGTTCCATCTCCGCGCATTCCAAATGTTTTTACATTTATCATATTAGGCTGATCCCACAACCATGCTGAGGATCCATCATTATCCCTTGGGACAATAATACTTCCACCATTATCAACATAAGTTCCAACTTCCGCTCCGCTCACAAATCGCCTTGCTGGACCTCCTCCTCCATCACCTGCATCATAATATCCAAGAGGTTGAACACGACCAACAACACTACCACCTGGAAAGTCTCTAAGATCTTCGATCGTGTCAACTGGGTAGAGCTGCCGTCCCCACAAAGAAACTGCTCCTGATGTTGGAGTTATCGTAGCTGTAGCATCTGATGGATTTGCCAGTAATTTAAAATTTCCTGAGCTGTCAAACCCAATCAACAAATTTGCACGTTCTTCAATAGAAATGGTCTCAAAAGATGTTGTTTTTTCACCTATTGGTAATTTTATAGAGCGACCAATATCGCGTGAAATCTGTTGTAGAATCATATAAATTCGATCAAAATCATTATCAACTACTGATTCACGAAATTCACCTTGGTATTTATAGTCAGTATCTCTCTTATTGTCACAGTCACGATAAACAACAACCTGAGTGCCACAATCAGGAGCTTTAAGAAAAATAACTTCACCACCGTTGTCCTCCCCAACTCCAGTGACATAGTAATCAGTTTGGAAAATCTTTAATTTAGCATCAACTTCAACCTTTAAGTCGTCATATTTCGAGATTTTAAAATCGAACGGGAATGTCGTGCTACCGGAAGCGACTGAGGTATTGACGGGATATTGGTCTTCCAGGGCCATGGGGCACCTCCTTTATTTAACGGCCGAAATCGACCTGCAGTTCTTGAGTTTCATAACCTGGCCGCCAGTCGTTCATCTCGGCAACTTGCGGATTTGGATTCTTTCCTATTCGCACAGGAGTGTCTGCGATCGCGCCGGCGCCGGCATCGAGATAATCGTCCGGCTGATCGAGAACTTTCGGATCCCATTGTCGCATCTGCTTTGCGGCATCGCCCTGGGTCACGCACTGGTGAGCGTAGAGATACATCCCTGACAGTGGTGTTTCGAAAGCATCAAGGATCCGGACATTTTTATTGGTACTTTCGGGCTGCTCCAGGACACCACAGTTAAGTCCTGATCGCTGCAGGTGCCCCTTAAGGATTGTCGGGACATGGCCACCAACTCCAGCTGTCTTCACGGTCACTGCTGGAAGGTGGTAATGCTTAACCAGTTTGACAATGTCCTGACACTGATCATCGATATCACCGCGCAGATCCCCGGCGTACTGCCAGAACAGATAGCCTCTGGAATCGGTAAAAATAATGACGAAAGCGCTGGCGTCGCTCTTGATCTTACCCAGGGAATTATCCCAGACTGCAGACACGCCGATCATCCTCATGCCATTGAGCCAGCATGTCAGTTCACCATTAACCTGCCGAAACTCGGGCTCTTCCGCATATTCGATCATCCGGTTCGGATCGAGACGAACCTGACCGATCTGGGCCGCATGGAGCATATACTGACTGTCCCACTCTCCCCAGGACCTGCAGCGGCCAATACGCCAGGTAATTTCTTCCCGGGTAAAACGTTTCGGCCAGGTCGGATCTGAATAAATACTGATCCGCTCTTCTGGATTAAGTGGTGTCCGGAGAGTCACCCGACCACCGCGGTAATCTCTGACCCCATGAACCAGGTACTCTTTTTTATCGAGAACCCGGGGACGCGAATTCCCGACCAGGACATAGAGGTGATCTTCGGTCGGGATCCGCCAATCAAAGGGGAAATCTCTCGTCTTCGTCTTCGCTATATGGGTTACTTCGCGTCCGAACAACGGGATCTCAAGCAGATCCGCGCCGTCCTCAATCTGTTCTTTGTAGATCGAATCAACACAGTGGTCAGTTCCGATATAGAGAATTTTCCCTCCCGGTACCAGGATGTGAGTTTCCTCGCTCAAACGTTCGCGCAGGCTTTCGCGCAGTGCCGGCGTCCGGATCGTCTTCGGAACCTCGACGTCATCATTGATGAATTCTTCAGCCCGGCCACCGGTCAGGTTGCTCATAATCCCATAAGCAGAGACAGAAGGATTCCGTGGATCATTCGCCTCGGCAACCTCAAAGGTATGAGTTTTCCAAAGACCTTTCTTTGGCCTCATCCCGCGGCACATTCGATGTCGATCGATAACGTTCCGCGCGTCCCTGGAGAGCTTGGCGCCGTCCTTATCTGTTGCGGACAGAACCTGAAACCGCCACCCGGGAGAATCCTTCAATTTCCATGGAACATAGCGGCCGGCAATGGTAGACTTACTGAATCCGCGATGAGCTTTAAAAACGGCAACCCGTCCGGTCCTTCCATTCTCCAGCCATTCGCAGGCCTCAAGATGTTCATCCGGAACATCCCAGCCAACCAGGTTTCCCCAGGACAAGTAGAACGCCGGGAAACTGACGTAATTCCCCATTCACTTTTTTCCCCCGCTGACCAGGCGCGGTCTTGTCCTGGCCAGGCGCTTTTTTGCTTCTCTCTCGAAACGGGCAATTTCCTCGTCGTCTGCCTCTTCAACACCGCCTGCAACGCCACCGGCGCCGGTCGCTTCTAAGTAGCGCTCGATATTCAGCAGCATGGCCATGGTCTGGTTGGCATTCTTCTTCTCCCAATACCTTTCACCTTTCCATCCGGTCTTCACCTTCATGACTTCGGATGGTTTGGCCCCAGCCTCGAGAAGTTCCTGAGCTTCTTCCTTGGCGCTTTCTTCATTGGTCCAGTTCTCCGGATCCGCCTCCTCGAGGTAAACATCGAGAAGGCGTTCACGGATGCCATGAAGCTTTTTCCGCTTGGTTTCTTTCATCAGATCCTCCTAGCGGTTTTTCATCCCTGGAGGGGACAGAGCCCGATCACCGAACCACCAGACCCCGGCCGTTGTTGCCGAAAACACGATCGAATAAACGATATACTTGATGATCGCCACCATTTCGGAAGGAGAGAGATTCCCAGCCAGCACACCGCCAGATTTAACAATATCCAGGAAAACCATATAGGTCATGACGAACAAACCCAATGTCAGCAAGGGGCGGAACAAATCCTTGATCGCATTGACCCACTTGTAACTTTCTCCGGCCTTGCGTTCCATGGCCACGGAGCTTTGCAACGATTTCCAGCTCCCCTGGGAAGATGCCAGGGCAATGGCCTGTTCGTTTTCTTCCTGCTTCGCCTGCATCTGCAGCTTCTGTAGATCCGTCTCATAAGCCCACTTGTCCTTCTGGAACTCATGTTCCTGCTTCGCCTGCTTCATTTTCATCCAGGCGCTGATCGCGCTGCCGAACAGCCCAAAGATACCTCCTCCTGCAGCTGCAGCTCCGGTACCGAGAATCGTGCTTAAAATCGAACTCCAGTCCATATCTTCTTTCCTCCTTCTGTCCACCATTCGCGTGAACGTCCAAGATCTACGTGCAAAAATGTTGAATAAAAACCAAACCCATGAAAGCCAACGTCACGGCAGGCCTGTAGAAGTTGCTCTTTGTCATGGTCGGCCAGGTTGATATCGAATGCGATCTGCTTATGTTGTGACAGTGGCGCGCCGCCGATTCTGGCGTTATGGATCGCGCATCGATGCGCAGAATTGATCTGTATCGGTTTGCCGACCAAACGTCTCACTGCCTGGATATGATCAAAATGTTCAGGCAACAGAATCAACTCTCCACAACAGTGGCAGGCAAACTCCCCAGGGTGAAAGTTCGGCCACCTCGCGCAGTCCCAATTGATTTCTGAAAAATGATTCACTATCGACCTCCAAACGCTTCTTTAAGATCCGGAACTTTCGGTTGGTTTTCGTCAGGTGACCACCACCAGGACTGATTCTGTTGACGCTCGACCCGTCTCCGGACACGGCGCAGATATCCCGGGTTGGCTGCTTCCTGGGCGTGAAAGAATAAAGCATGATCAAGTGCTAGGCGCGTATACCAGAGATTCATCAGGGGAGTATAGTTCTTGATAAACTGGATAGTTTCTGCCGCCAACTTTGGATCTTTCCCTTCTGCTACCTGCTGAACATTTCCGACAGTTAGGCGTTTAAAATCTCCAGCGAATCCAACAACGGGACCAAGGAACGATTCAGCTAGATCACCACCAAAGCGGTTAGCATCAGAGAACATGAAGTCTCCGAAGATCCCGAGCCCACCAGATTGCATAAATGCAGCTGCCATAAAACCAAGAGAATCCATGTCTCGTGGATTACGACCTTTGGCAAGTTCCTTTAATTGGATAGTCATTGCGCCAGCAATCGTTCCGATTAATAGAAATTCAGTAAAAGCTCTAGTCTTCCCAAGAGGCGCCCCCTCTCCACTTTTAACAACTCTTGGAATGGCTTTTGTTATCATCGCAATTGAAAAAGTTTTAAAGAAAGCAATACTTCTAACAATTTCACCGCTGATCTCCCCTTCGCTAGTTTTTCCTAAAAAGTAAGTCCGTGTTTTTGCATCAGGCTGCAAAATAGCAAAATCAGCTTCCTCCGCCATCATGGCGCCGACCTTCTCTGCAGCCGAGCGAACTTCAGCATAGGCCTTGGCGTCATATTCCCTGGGGACATATCTTGATACTGTGTGCGGGGTAATCGTCTGTTCTCCTGCCAAAGTGACGGTTTCCGATGAGCGAATAATGTCCCACTCTTTTGCCGTGATTCCGTAACGGCGAATCATCTCGCCGAATTTTCCTGAAAGTTGATCAAAGGAAATATTTTTCGCGTCAGCCAAATGCCAGCCTATCGACACCTGAAAGGCCTGTTTCAGACTGTCTGTCCAATGCTGGGCACCACTCCATTTCACAGTTGCGTTCGCCAGTTTACTGGTCCATCCTTGGCCATTTCCGGTATCTCCACCGTAACGTAGAGCAGCATCTCCGAGAACCATCTGGGCGAGAATCCCGTGTCTTCGGGCTGCCTTTCTATCGCTAGCATTAGCCGGATTAAATAGGCTTATGGCCGCGCGAATAGTTTTACCTGCCCCAAGGCCATCGGACTTGGCAATAGCTCGGAATGTCGCCAAGTCGTTAATTTGCAAAAACGGAAGCATGCCAAGCTTTGCACTGGCAATAAGGTTACGTAGTCCTTTAAATGACCGTGACACCAAGTCATACTTTGCCAGGGAGTCAATTGCTGCCCGATCCTCGGGAGCTCCAATACTTTTTCCTGACAGTTCGTCGAAGATGAGTTGAGCCCGGTGACTTCCTTTTCTTCCGGCGCCCGGGTTGTCTTCGGCTTGCCTGGCCATGGCATGAGCCAGATCAGTTTTGAAGCCCATGGTCGGATTCGGACCATAAGTCTCAAGCAGAGCGATGTCCTTTGCATGGCGAACTGCTTCGCCAGTAATGGCGCTGAAAAGATCCCGCGCTCCAAACTCACGATTGGATTCGACAAAAGACCTGGCGTCCTTGAACCAGATCTGGCGATGAGCCCCGAGCTGTTCAGCCAGGTTTCCACCTTCAGAAACAACATCACCGGTCAATCCATTACTGGCGATGGTCTGCCAGACATCGGACAACATCTCGCGCAATTTATCGTCGGCCATATCAAGACCGGTTTCCGGATCCGGATAACGACTGCGATCGATCCGTGGTAAGACGTAGTCAATCCAGCGCTGCCGAGCCCTTGTTTGATACGCTTTGCGTGTTGCTGCCGAGACGGCCATGCGCGCCTTTTCTCCCGCAGAAAGTCCGAATAAACGAACACCGGAAGAATCCCAGACTTGAGGCATGTGCCCCTTTGTGTATTGGATATCAGCGCCAGCTTCATTTTTGCGTGTGTAGGCCGCGTCATCCATAAGCCGGTAGGCCATGGCAAGATCATCGACAGCATCCCACTTTACGCCCTTACCCGGGGGAGCCGTTTTCCGTTGAACTATGTCCTGGTCCATTAAAGCTTCAGCCAGCCTCACTTCCCGTTCAACCGGATCCATTCTGCGCCATTGTTCATCCTTGGCCAGGGCCTCAAGCGGTTCAGTCAGGTCAGCCAGATACTTTTCACGAATCGCCCGAATGCGCCCCTGGAGAGTTACCTCTCCGCGTGGATCCACGAGCATCGCTTCGATCGCCTTGACATCCCCACCGAGTTTGGCCAGCTGAACTTCACGGATCGCCTGTTTTTCAACCTGGAGCTCACGCCGACGAGCAACCTGTTTCTTTGCGTTCACCTTCTCTTGAAACGCTTCAACCGCGGCTTCCTGCATGAGAGTCTCCCGGCTCTTGCTACCGGATTCATCAGCAGAGTATTCGACCCCACCAGTCTGCTTTCGACCTGGACGATCAGGCCGCTTAAACGGGTTGGTCTTGGTTTTCGGGAATTTCTTTCCGAACCTGGCCTCAACCTCGTTGATGATCGCTTCGGCTTCTTTTCGGGTCAGGGATCCAGCGGCAGCCTTGAGAATATCGTCTATACACTTAGCCATAATTTCCTATCCAAGGTTCAGGCACAGGGCCGCTCTGTTATAGAGGTGTTCCTGCGCTTCTGCTTTCGCCAGGTCAGCCCTGGCCTCATTGATATATTCTCGGGCACTTCGCTTCAGTGGATTCCCCTCGGAATCAGCTCCCGAATAAACTTCAAAATCGCCCTGTTCCTTCAGATAGAAATCTGCCGGAGAGTCATACCCGCTTTGTTCTCCCTGGGGACGTTCAACCTCGCCAATAATTTTCACCGTGTCGCCCAGGTCAAGGGATTGACGATTGTCGAGATAAAGCGTTCCGTCCCGCTCACCAACAACAACCCTCTGACCCAGATCAGGAGTCGCAAAGCGATCACCAATCTTGAGGTCCTGGACATCGATCTCCCTGGCCATGGCCTGAGCCTGGTCGGCGATCGATTCAAGAGCGGCTATGACCATTTCCTGTTGACCGGCCGTTAACCTGGCAAAGTCACCCCGGGCCGCCTTGCGTAGCGCATTGACAACAGAAGCTTTCTTCATTGCGGATCCTGATCCGCTCATCTCGCGGTTCTTCTGCAGATACCAATCGGCCGCATCGGAAATCATCGCCTCGAGGACATGACCATCAGCCACCATGTTTTCAGCTTTGGATACTTCAAGAGCTGCAGCCTCGGTTTCAAGCAGATCGGCCAGGGATCTGGACACATTCTCCGGAGAGTTCAGGAATCCATAAACAGCATCATTAGTTGACCTAGCCATCAGCGCATCGATGAAGACAGAGCCCGGATCTACGTCTTCCGCAACCTCGGCGAGCTCGCGCAGGTCCTGCTGCATTTCATCACCAACGGTCTTCATGTTTTCCCGGGCAACACGAACGTCGTCTGATACACTTTTCTTCAATTTTTCCGAGAAGAGCATCCGGTCGAATACAGTCTTGACCTGGGGGGACAGGTTCACATCGATGGCCGTTCCGCTGATCCGTTTGTAAACCTCAAGCAACCATGTCTTAAACTTGTCAAAGACACCCTGCATCTCTTTGGACGGGGCCATCCCTTCCACCAGGTAGCGTTCGAAGGTTCGCGCGAACAGCTCTTCGTCAGCCCGTTCCCATTTACTCCCCGGGACCTTTGACAACAGCCATTGATCAATCTGGTTCTGTTCGCCTTTGGGTAGCGTTTTGCGGAAGATGTGCCCGACCTCGTGAACCAAGGTGGAAAAGTCTGGGGATTCTAGGGCGTGAATCATGGCGCGGCCATCAGCCAGGAAGGAGACGGCGCCTTTTTCGCCCTGGAACAGCGGAGTCCCTTCATAGAGAAGTGAATCACGCATAGCATCTGTGATCTTCAGGGTGTGAACACGACCGGCGTCGGAAAGTTCGATATCGGAAACTCTCGTTCCGAACTTCTTTCCAAATTTATCCAGATAGGAAGTCAGGATCTTGTCATAGAATCCGCGCATTCCTTCGCCGCCGATCTTCAGGTCCTGACCTTCAAACAGTTGATAGTTCTTTCCAGACTTGCGGCTTTCGATCATCTTGCCGGCCAGATCCTTGCCAAGGGCGTCCTCAAGGTTTCCCTCCGGAAAGGATCCAAACGACTTAATCTCTCCATCGACACCCTGACCGGTTATGCGGTACTGGCCATTCTCAAAATCGTAACGAACCGTTTTGAGCTGTTTACTTAAATCATAACGGGCCGCCTGCTGTTCTCCCGTTGTCAGAGTCAGGCGATCAAAACCGTTTTCAGCAGCCCAGCGGAGAAGGCGCCGCAAGGCAAGTTCCTGCCAGTTCTTCTTGAACGGCGCATCAGGAACGGATCCACCTTCAGACTGATATCCCTTGCTGCGGCCGGCCTGATGCCAGTCACTCTGGATTTCCTCGACATGGAGAATTCGTTCGCCATTTTCTCCGGTGCGCTCATTGAATCGCATGTGAGCCAGGATGTTTTTTTCGTCAAAATGTCCAGATCTGAAATTAGCAGTGTCACGCCCTTCATAGCCAAGAGCTTCATACTCTCCATTAAACAACCTTCGCGCGTAATTGATTAATTCTTGATCTTTATATAACTGTCCATGACCCCCAGAATCATCAAAACGACCCAGAGACTGACCATCATAAATAAGATCTACATAGCTCTGAGTATGAGATTCTGATATCCGTTTGATTTCTAGTTTTTCCGGAGTGAAACCGGAATCGCGACCCGGCAAAGTCAACAAAAGCTCCCGATAATTCTCCCCACCAGGTAAAACGTATGACTGATATCTGGTTCGTTCCGGAGACACCTCATCGATACGAACCTGGTTCTCCTGCAGGAAATCTCTCACCTGTTCCCGGGTTACTTTTTTATTGCCGGCCAGGAACTCATCAAGCCCTGTCCACACCAGTTCTTCACCCTTAACGCCTGGTGTTTTCTTCAACTTGCCAAGCAGCTGATCACCACTCCATTTGTCCTGCTGCAGGCCTTCGACTTCGGCCAGGACTTTGGAGAAAAACGGCTGAACGATGGATCTGTCCTGGAACAGCATCTCGGCATTCTGCGGAAGCCCTTCCTGGATCCCGGCAATGTTCCTGGAAATAAACTCATCAACACTCTGGCCCAAAACCTTGGCCCTGGCAGCAATCAAAGCCAGGGTTGCATCAGCCTGATTTTCGGTAATCCCGAAAACCTTCTGCATGTCCGATCGGAACAGATCAGCCGTATAACTCGGTTCGGCCTCAACCTGGGAATTGACTTCCCGCAACTGTTCGGAAACATCGACCGGTTTTCCTTCAGCCAGGTCTTGAGTGGCCTTGTCCATGGCTGAACTATGAGCCTTCTGAGTCTTGCGATCCCCGGATTCAAACGGTGAAAGTTCGTCCTTCTGATTCTTCACATCAACAACATCAATAGAATCGATAACCTGCTGAGGAGCCTTTGAACGCCAGCGTGCTAATTGCTCCATCCCACCAAAAACCGCACCAAGTATAAGATCAACGCTGCGTGTGGTTGGATCGAACGGATCGAAGTAGGCTGCCTGATCATCATAACCACGGCTTTCAAGTAGTTGTTTAGTCAAAGCATCTTGCCCAGCACCAAGAACGGGATTAGCAAGAATTAAAGGAATCGTCTGTTTTAGAGTGTTCCCTGCAGCCGGCATTGCCAGCATTCCACCCATAGTCACACCTGCACCAATACCTTCAATCGTTGCAGTTGTTGCATCAACACCTTGGTCAAGAAGTCCTTTTCCTCCTTGAATAGATGCATTAAGTCCTATCCCCGTTCCTCCAGTTACCAATTGCAGAGGAAGCTCAAATAAAGCACTCGTTATTTGTCCAGCCGTCGTCAGACTTTCCGGATCAGGAGTCAATTTATCAATCAAAGGTTGAAGACGTTCATCTGCAAACCGAAAGAAATCTTCTGCCGTTGGGATCGGCATTTGCCTAGCCCGCTCGTCTGGCGTCATCTGTTGACGCTCGTAAAATGTCTCGTCCATCTCGCGGATAGGATTGAGTGATCCTGCAATGATCGCTGCAGTCTGCGCAAGACGTAAGCCACCCCTTGGAATAGCTGACAGTCCTGCCTCAAGAGCTGTCGTTGGTACACCACGGAAAGGCTCAAAGGTAGGACTGTTATCCATTTCATTATGTAGATCGAACATGACTCTCCTTAAAAAGAAGGGGTTCCATAAGGAGCAGTAAAGTCGATTACAAACTTTTCGCCGTTCTCCTTCTGTAAGAATTTTCCATCAAGAAGAACCCAATACTGTCCATCTCCAGCTTCGTAAAGTTGACCGTCTTCCCTGATATATTCAGCAACATCTTCAGCAGAAGAATATCCGGTTATCCCTCCACCACTTGTGATACGCTCAGCGTCAATTCGTCTAAATACATCAAGAAATTGATATTCCGTCATACCATTAGGCAACATCACTTTTTTATCATTGATCTCAATCGGTTCTTGACCTACTACAAGCGAAAGGGCCTCAGAAAAGGTTCCATCGTTAAAGGAATCGGTAGGAACTTCACGACTGGAAAGAATTGACAAATAAGCAAATCTGACGGCATTGAAATAATCTCTACGCAGTTGTGGCGATGCGGTTAAAGCCCCTCCCATCCATTTTTCAAAATCAGATCGCATTTCATCTGTTGTTGCTTTTGATAATTGAACAGCCTTTGTCTCAACCAGCTGCCGTCCTTCGGCTACTCGTTCGGCAGCTTCCCCACGCCCGGCAGCAGTCAAGCCCATGACCATGCCAAGTTCAGGATCTTTCAAGGCGATCTGACTGGCCATTTTCTGAACACTCTGTTTTCCTAGCCCTTGCTGAAGCATATTGATTGTTCCGACCTGGGCTTCAGGGGCCTGAGTCTTGAACATTCCCGCCAGGCCTGCAGCCTCTTCATTGGTCAAAACCGGGATGTAGTTCAGCCCATGCTCCCGCATGATCATCCCGCCAACCTGACCACGAGCTGCCAGCTGCTCCGCCCATGACGTTGGATCATCAACCGACAAAGGCGGGACATCAAGGCCCATCTGGGCCGCACCGTATTTGAGCGGATCCTCTTTGACCTTGTCCGTGACATAACCGATCGACCCGGTATTTTTGCGCACCTCCCGGGCTTTAGCTTCGTATTCCGTGCCGGCCACGGTTTTCCAGAAGGCGGCTTCCTCTTTCGGCTGGATAGCGAACAGGCCTTCGCGCAAATTTTTGTATTGTTTAAAAGCTTCTTTTGCCAAACGATCTATTTCCGAATCACTTTCCTTTTTCCGCCTGGCCGCTTCAGCATCCTGGGCAGCGATCGCACTCCTGGCCGCGCGGATATAAGCCTGGCGTGTTTTCGGTGCCAGATCTCCATAATTGGAATAGTTCCCGTCCTGCTCGGCCCTTAAGTCAGTGAGGACCTGGCGTGGATCCTCAGAGTTGAGTCGGTCCTCGATCTCTGCCCCGGTAGCTTCTTCAGCCATGCGAGCAATCTCTGCAGCTTTGGACGTATCACTGTAACCTTCCGCTTCCCAATCGAACGCATCAGGATCTTTGAGGATCTGAAGCTTTTCAGCCAGGGGCCTGGCACTGTTCACCAGTTGTTCCCGGGCTGTCTGTCCAGCCGCTTTGATGGAATCCTGGATATCCTTTTCGATATAGGTGTCCAAGGATCTCAGCGCGGAATAGTGATGATTGTCGAAGGTCGGTGTAAAGGCGTAGCGATACTCTTCCGGCACCTGGGCGGAAAACGCCCCGCGGATCCGGTCTGACTGCTGCATAAACTCATCACGTTTCTGATCCGGAGTGAGGTCCTGGTTCTCGGCGATTTTCTTGACAGTACTGTCGAGTTCATTCTGGTGAGCGAACATGGCGCTTCTCGCTTCGCTCTCAGCCCGCAACCGTTCAAGGCGTTCCTGTTCAGCTTTGCGCTCGTTGGCTTCCTGCAGCTCGACCATGCCACGACGATGGATCTCATCAAGGCCAGCATCCGCGATCGTTTCACCCAGGCGATAAGCCGAAGAGGAAATCATTCGACCAGGAACCGGATCCGCTTTTGAAACAGCCTGCAGCTTCGGAACCTTTTGTCCCAAACCTCCATCAAAATATGCGTCAGGAATTTTCACGCTTAACTCCTTGTTACGAACCAGACAATTACACCGGAAATAACCCCACCAACACATCCAGTTGCAGAGCCGAAGAAAAGCCACCAGGCTTTTCCGGCTGCTTTACCTGGAGCCAATTCAAGGCATCTGACCCGACGAAATAACTCGTTTATCGACTGTTCATTGCGCTTCTGATCTTCATGGAGATGCTTATTATCCGTCATGACCGTTGAAATACTGCTCAACGTGATGTTCAGCTTTTCAACGGCCTTGGATAAAGAAGACAGAATTTCATCCTGGATCTTGATCCGCTCGTCATGTCTGGCGATATCGCCTTCTTTTCTGCATGGGTCAGACATGGTTTTCACCCTCACAATCCGGAGTTATTGCCATTCAGGAGTGAATAGCGCGGCGTTGAACTGGTTCTGTTGGCCAAAACTGAAGGCGCTTTTGCCTTCTGGTAAGAGGCATAACCGCTAACAGCTGTGCTGGTCGCATCAAGAGCACCACTGACCAGGGCCGCTTTGCCACGGTTACCGGCCACCTTTGCTTCCATATCATAAAGAAGAGCCTGGTTCGATCCGGTCTTAAGGGTTGCAAGAGCATCTTGTTCTGTCAGCTTCTTGGTTTCCTGCTGTAGTGCATCTCCGGTTCCTTCATCGATCTTAACGCCACTTGCTGCGAGCGCGGCCCGTTGGCTGGCGATCAGGCGCCGGCCACGGTCACGAATGTTCGATGCTTCCGAAGCGGCCTGTTCCTTGGCTATTTCAGCCTGCTTCTCTGCGGCCCGCTTGGCGTCTCTTTGCGCTTCATAAGCACTGACTCCACCATAAACTGCTGCAGCGGCCGCAATGACTTTTCCAACCAATAAGACTGTTCCAGTTCCCATCTCTTAAGCCTCCATCACAGCAAAGTTCACTAGGGTTCCATTAGCCTCACACTCTCCAAACTTCTCGAACCCCATGGCCTTCCAGTAGCGGCCCAATTTGGAATCATAATTGTCACTTGAAGCAATCATCAAAAAGACACCTGCATCGCGCAGATCCTGCCGAACCCTGGCCCAGAATTCGACCATGGCCAGCCAGACATCTTTTCCAAAGTGAAAAACTTTGTGGTGCAGCATGGCGTTATCACCGTGGATCTCAACATGAAGTTCAGCAATGATCTGGTCACCGTCCATCATTCGATAAAGCCAGTCATCCTTTTCCAACGTGAAATTATCCGACATTGACAGCCACCTCCTTTGCGATCGCGAGAACAGTCAACGGCAATGGCTGATCCTGGATGATCTCAACCTGCATTGTTGTCCCATCCTGGGCCCAGCCACTGGCAATGGTCGCTTTCTTCCACCCGGTAAATTCAGGAAGGCTTTGATCGAGGAGATTGTCGCCGAACTGGCGAAACGGAATATTCTCCCCATTGATCGAACAGCCTTTTGACTTATGAAGTAGAACCAGGGCATTGGTGCATGTCGCCGATCCGCCGACACCACCTTCAATGTAAGGGGGAAGGTCCTTGATGATGGTTTGATAATGAAGCCCGACTTCGATCTCATTGGCGTCATAGCTTAGCGTTATTTCGCCATTGGTTACGGTTTGCTGTTTAGCGACCAGGCCATCAGCCAGAATATCGACCGTGTATCCTTCCAGGTGATCAAGTCCGTCCCAGGTCGCCTTTCCTGTTTCATCACTGTCCGTAATGGCTGAATCCGTATTGAGTGAATAGTCGAGGACCTCGATAAAAGTCTCAGAGTCACGCTCGACAGCAATCCAGATCTGATCTTTCCCGGTTGATGGGGATGGGATTTTCTCGATCGCTTTCAGTTCTCCGGAAAAGGTACTGCGGGCCCAGGCCATGACGTCCTGATCAGGGTCATAGGTAAAGGTCAGAAGACACCCATTTTCACAGCGAGCCCAGATCGATGGGATTGGCTCCCTGACATAAATCATCTCGGCGATTCCGGCCCCCTCATCGAGAAGGTGAGCTCCATAAACCCCCATGTCAGGAGCAATGAAGCGATCTTTTTCAAGGTTGTACTGAAAACAGCGCAAACCACGACCTGAAGCCGTCACAAAGAACATGTCAATACCGGCACGGATAGGCGTTGCCTCGGCTTTTGAACCGTAGTTGGTGCGAATCCGGATACTGAAATCTGTCGGAGTGATTGCGGATCCAGAGCTGGAACTCAAGGAAGGCTCTTCGGCCTCGGTGAAGATCAGGATGAATTCATCAGCGTTCAGGTTCTTGACCGGTGTCGTAGCCTGCGCAATGGTCAAAGCCATTCCATCATCATCATCGGTTCCAGATTCAAAATTTAGAAGGTAGTCCTCACCGGTCTTACTCTTCCAAAGAACAGTTGGTTGAGACTTAGTTCCAGCGACATACATGCTCTGCTGAAAAAAGGTAACAGACTGAGGCCAGCCGTACAAATCGCCCCAGGCCTCAACCGTCCATTCATAGTCAGGCTCAAGGCCGGTCACCTTGGTCACAGCTTTTTCTTCTGTGATCGTGATATTAGTTTCATCAGAATTGGTCACATCTGCTGAACTATTAAAGGCGACCGTCGATACAGTTTTCGTTTCTGTCGTGGTTCCACCTTCACTTTCAGAAGCGACCGTTCTGACCGTGATCGTATCCTCATAGTTCCTCATCTGGCCATAACAGCTGATTTCAACTGTTTCACTACCGCTCATGGCTGTCGGATCGATGACGACAGTCACTGTGTCAATATAGGTTTCCAGAGAGCTTGAAGTTTCTTCGACCTGGGTCAATGTTGCCGAGATACCGGAAGGAAGCGATTCCGGGATATTGACTGAAGTCGTCAATTCCAGTTCTCCGGAATCGGAATCTGTTCGGGCCGTTGTGAACTCGATCACAACAGACTGGTTCCCGATCATCGATGTCGGATCAATATCAAGGGTGATAGTATTGACAATCCTGGTAGTCTGATTTGGAACATCGATGCGCTTCTCATAAGTTCCGGAAGCTGCTGTTGTAGAAGTCACGCTTTCGATGACAACTATTCCGTTATTGATATTGAAGCGACTTCCGACCATACCAGCGACAAACAGATCTGCACTTGCCGTCAGATCGACATCACCGCTGATCGATGTCGGCGTAATAGTCAGATCATCTGTTCCCTTTGGCCGGAAATAGGGGATCTTCTGGAAATTGATAGAGGCCAGGGTCCAGCCTGTATCCGTTGTCCTGGACAGCTTTCTTGGTTGATAATCACCGTGGAACAGGTAAAGCTCCCCTTCGCGTATTTCCATATTAATCATGGCAAGATCGGCACCAGCATAAGGACTGGTCACTTCATAAGGCGTAGTCCCGTCCGTAGTGATCAGCTCGCCATCAACGTAAAAGCGGAGAACCTGATCGGTAAATTCAACCATGTACCATTTCAGGATCCCGTTAACCGTGATCCCGATCGCCTTGAATCTGATCTTTGATCCTGCCGTTCCGGTTCCTTTTGCCTTGGTCACATACCGGCCACCAGGGCGACGCATGGCGCCACCTGTTACCAATGGAATCGCATTGCGGCACAGCTCCAAACCGTTCTTGTAGCGCCCGACATCAAGACGTCCAAGAAGCAGAGGATTGAGCTCTCCTGCGTTAAGGACACTCTGGAACGTTTTCAGCTTGGCCATATCAATACCGTCCCGCGATCAGGTCAGATTCTTCAAATTCATCAGCCGGCTCTTCCATGGAATCAACACTGCGCGCCTGTTGCAGGACAGCAACATACATTTCCCACTGGGCATTCTGCTGGGAGGTTGACTGAGTTAACGGATAGGCCAGCTTCGCAGCCAAGTTTCTTGCCAGAGCTGCAGCTGCCAGGGAATCCCAGACGTTCAGTTCCTCAACCTTGCGGATATAGCGCATCTGCAGAAATTCAACATTGGCCAAAATCTGGCGCCCTTCATTGCGGAAATCCCTGGTGTTGAAAATTTCAATGGTCCTCAGCCAATCGCTTGGCTTATTGAACTGGTAGCTGTAACCGAATTTCGGATTATCAGACAGCGGAGACAGCTCTTTCCGATAGCAGGCAAAGTTCCAAGGATGAGCCCGGAGTGTTTCTTCCAGGGCTGCATTCCAGAGCGTCCCCGCAAAGGTTCCCGCCTTGGTTGAACTATCAACCACCTGAACAGGGATCTGCCCAAGAAAGACCAGGGCGTTATTGACAACTTCCACTTTAGAATTCATAAGTTTCCACCATGACTAAAGAGCGGGGAGTTCCCCCGCTCTTTGCTCGTTACATGCCTTAGCTGTTTTCTACGTAAGCGATCCGGAAGCGGATCGTCTGGTTGGCAGCAATGGCGGCCCCGGCATTGGTAGCGATCAGTTCTTCATCACTGCCGATCGTCACGTCATCTGCTCCGGCTGCCGGTTCTGTCAGGCTGAAACTTCCTGCAGCAGTAATACTTGTTGCCGCTTTGAGCGCAGCAGCTGAGTCCGTCTTTCCGATCGCAAGGGTGGCACTGGCCACACCAGCGGAGAAACTGACCGTCGATAAGCTTGCCAGGATCTTGGCTCCGACCGGTGGTGTCGGAAGGTGAATAACATCCCCAATGGTCCCGGCTCCGGATTGAACATAAACCTCATTGATGTAACGAACCCGGGCGCCAAAATCGACCACGCCAACCTTTTGGATTGGATTGGTCCGCATCTTTGTCATGTTCGTGCCATAGACATCGCCCCGGGCGTGAAGGTCGGCAACTCTTGGACATCTGGGCAGGAACAGGTAGGACGCTATGACCAGGAGCAGGGTCCAGATAAATAAAAAGAATCGTTTCATGGTGTATCTCCCTTGTTTGATACGCTGAACAACTCCCGATCCGTCAGATCGGGAGTTCATTGATTGATCAGGCGGTTTCGTCGCACTGGATCTCGACAACCCCTTCGTCCTCAACACGGACCGCACCGAGACTCATTTCGGTGTAGGTCTGGACTGCGAAGTTTTTGTCGGGACGCTTGGCGATATCGTTCTTGATGTTCTGACCGATACCGAGCTGCATATAGCTCTTGCCGTAAATGAAACCGCTACGGATATCTCCTGACTTCGGCAGGAACTCGACACGCTTCCAGACCATGCCCAGGAAGTAATCCACCTTGTAATCCTGCAGGGCGCGCATGGTGTTGTAATCGGCACTGGTCAGGGTTGAATCTTCCATCAACTCGGTGAGCATCTTCGCGGTATAAACGAAGGTGCGCTGGTTTCCGTCCTCTTCCGGGCTGTCGGCTTCGTTCTCGTTGAGGATCTCGATTGCGGCCCGCAGTTTGGCCATGGAAATATTTGTTCCGCCATCGAGGATGATCTGTTCTGCCGGCAACGCAACCAGAGTATTGTCGACGTTGCGAGCGCTGCCGTTCAGCGCGGCAATAATGATCTTGTCCTTACGGCGGTTCATGGCGGCGACTGATCCCTGGACATACTTATTGGTCGGATCTTCCAGAACCTTCAAGGTGTCGGTTTTATCGAGCAGGGTCGGATGGTTGTAATCGCGCAGATCGATATAACGGCGGATGTGTGGAACTTCGATATTCTTGGTGTCACCATGGCGATCAGTGATCTCTTGGGCCTCAGTCTGACCATAACGGTCAGTTGACTCTGAAGAACCGACAATGCCGTCCTTGACGATGACGGTATCCTCCAGGCGGCTCTTTTTCTGCTGAGCCACCAGGCGGACATCGTCGTCATACTTGGTAACAAAATGATTGGGAATGGTAGATTCGCCGTCCCGGGCAAGAAGGTCTAGGACGACGGGGAATAAGGCCGCTTGAATCTTTGTCATGGCGGCGTCTCCTTTCGTGAAAATCGTTATTCGTTCAATGATTTTCAGGTTATCCGCCGCCCGGCGGGCCTGTGGTGCAGTAGGTGTGCGGGTGTTACCATTGTCCGCGTCCGGTCTGTCCCGGTGTCGCGCCTCGTAAGAAGCGGCGCCCCTCTATAGGATCAGCTTAAAATCAGCTGTTAGTTTCAATCAGTGTGTATCCAGCTTCAAAAGCCTGTTCAGGAGAGAACGATTCATACCCGTCTTCATAGATTACGTAGTAACCTCCCTCCCCTGGCTTATGCTTTTCCATATACCTGGCATCAACCTTGATCGGGTTAATGTCCTTATCAACAGGGACCAGTAAGAAAGAAGCATCGTCCAGTGGATTCATGGCCATAATGGTTTCGATCTTTACCGCGTGAACTTCTTTATGACATTTGTACTTAGGGAGTACCTGATTCATCGTTTCTCCTTCTATTGCCGCTGTGCGTCCCAGTCTTGTTCCCGTGGTGCTTATGGAGGCGACCCCGCGGCCTGGTCAACTATCCCGGAGCAATCGCCCCGTATTAAGGTGGTGTGCCGGCGCCCGGGGCGACCCGTAGTGCTTGGAGACTGGAAGCCGTGGGCAAATGTCGGCGCCGGAAACATCAATTTCCTGTTTTATAGCCGCGCGGATAAGCCGCGCTGACCTTGGCAACAACTCGTTTGTGGTCCGGGTGTTTGGGATCGAGATAAGCATCGCTGTTTCTCAGCTTGGCAATATCTTCAAGCTCACCAGGTCCCATCTGATTGGCCGTGCTATCATCTTCAAATTCACGTCCAACGAACTCAAGAAGCCGAATCACCGAAGGATTATTCATCAAGGTCGGATCAGAAATAATGTCTTTGCGAATATTTGCCGGAGCGACGGACAGCGCAAAGTTTGAACGGGCGATATTCTTCTGGTAATCCTCGCCCCAAGACTGTTTTAGTTCTGCCTGGGCTGCTTCCATGGAAGCTTTCTGCTGAGCCACACCTTCACCAAGCAGCTCGCCATAGTAAGCCAGAACACCTTGAACCTGAGTGTTGTTCAGATTCAACTCATGCAGCTTTCCAAGAACTTTGGCTTCAGCTTCCTGGTTGCGCTCGAAACCTTCAGGAAGGTAATCGGCTATTTCATATTTATCAGCAGACTCAGGAGGAGCATCTCCAGCACGGAAGCGCTTTTCAAGCTCTCCGTAGGAGGGAAGGACCTTTTGTGCGATCGCCTTCCAGTCTTCGGATCCATCTTCACCACGGACCATGAACTTGTCTGGGATGGTTAGTCCTTCACCGCCTTCTCCCTTACCACCCTGGCGCTGAAAGCCACCATTGTTTTCGCCACTCAGCAGACCACTGCCCTGGCCACCGTCACCGGATCCGCCCCCTTGACCGCCGTCGCCACCACCTTCTCCACCGTCACCGTCGCGGGCAAAAAGATCTTTAATCCGGGGAAATTCAGGAAAAAGAAGGAACACTTAGTTTCCTCCTTTCAATTCTTCAGCTTTAGTGTCAGCAAGGTTTAAAAGCTTTTCGTCGGTCACATCTTCCATGATGACGTTAAGCGCTTCGAGAGTTTCCGCTTTTGAAATGGCAGTCTCAATCTGCTTTGCCGTCATTTTCTTTTCAGGTTTGGTTGAAGGTTTCTGAGGCTCTTCCGGTAGATCTTCACCTTCGGCCGCCTTATCGAGAAGTTTCTCCAATTCGAAAATGCGTTCGGTCAGATCCTTATGATCATCCTCCTGCAGAACAACGAATCCGCGCTTTTCAAGCTCAGCGGACAATTGATCAGTATCAAGCTGTTCCATGGAGATAACGGTCGGTGTAGCCTGGACCGTTGCGGTTCCAGGTTTGCTGTTAACAGGGGTCGCTTTCTTTGGCGATTCCTCGATCAGGTGACCTTTTCCTTTAATAAATCTTCGTCCTGTTGCCACTGTGAACTCCTTTTCGCTAAGCCGTCGCTTTGTTGGTTAAATAAATGACAAGATCCTTCTTCCCGATATTTGCAGCAGTCTCGAGCTCATCACCAGGAACAAGCTGAGTCGGATAAACAAAGTCCATAAACAGTTCCTCAAGAATTGCCACTCCATCTGGATCCTCCTGGAAAATCCGGTGCCATGCCACCGGAGAAACTCGCTGTCTTTTATCAGCCATTGCTCACTTCTCCCATCGCTGAAGCTCCGGCGCCTTGTCCTGCTGAAGCTTGCATGCTGGCCTGCTTTGCGGCGCGATCCTCACGAATCTTTCTCAAATCCTTCACCTTATCGTCAGTCAGGATCAGTGATTCAGGAACCCCGAGGAACTTGGACCGCTTACGCTCCGCTTCATCCCAGTCATACAGATCAAGAAGCCCTGCCATTTCTTGACTGAGTCCGGCCTTCTGGATCAGTCCTGTTTCAAAGCGATCCATGGCGGCCACATCCTCCAGCTGCTGGGCCCGGGCAAGCGGTGAGATATACCGCAAGCGAAGAGCCTTATTGCGAAGAGCTTCCGGAAGCTGCTTTCCTTCGCGGATATCCTTTCGCATCAATATCCCGAGACACCGGAAAACGATCCGCTGCAGGTACTCTGATTGCAGCCGGCCATACATGGGACCAAGCAACTGGCGGATCAAGCTCACTCGGTAATGCCATTCTGTTGCAGTCCTGACAGGTCCTTCAGATTGAAGAGGTTCCAGCTGATCGGCCATCATGATCCTTCGAATCTGGCGGCGCTTTTCTTCAGCCTTGATTGCGCCCCAATCTGGCTTACCTGGGGGGTTCACAGGAAACAAGGAATCCTTGGCCTTCATCATTGTCACTTTTTTAGGACCGATCTTCACGGTCTTGACGTTCAGAACACCATCATCGACAGCACCCCACATGCCATAGGTCTGCATGTCAAAGTTGTCGAGACTCTTTTTCTCCATCTGGTTCAGAGTCTTGGCATCAGGAAGGACGGTTGACATCGGTCCCTGGGCATAAACCGAGTTAGGCAGCCTCAGCCAACGAGGAACAGCCACAGGAAACTCAGCAAATCCACCTTCACGAACGATTTCCTTATTCTCGAGACAGATGTGATATGAGGCAAACGGCAGCAGCTGATCCCGCTTTTTCTTTCTGATACCCTTGGCGAATTGCTTCGGCATAATGAAGTGAATGAAACCGAACCGCTTATAAGGATCCTTGGTCACTGCTTCTTTGATCTTGTCCGGAAGGACCTGTTCGTTGTCCTCATACTCGCGAACAGCCTGTTGAGCTGTCAGGGTGAAATAGCGACAGATGGTATCGACCATTCCGTCCTTGCGGGTTGATGCCATAAAACAGAACGGCAGTGGCCAGGCCTCAAAGTTAAAGGTTGTCTCTTCGCCTTCCTCGATAAACAAAGCACAGTAACCGGCGTCCGTGACATCAAGCATAGCTTCATAAGCAGAAGGATCGAAGTTGCTTGAGTGTATCCCGCTATGGATCTGCTCGGCCTTTTTATCCAGGTACGCTTTGACCTCGCTGTTTTCTTCACCTTCAGCCTCAATTCCGGCCCAACGGCTATTTGCCGGAGTCAGCCCGGAAACAAGAGTACTGGCCAGAATGTGAGCTGAGTCGGTCGCGGTTGAATCAGTCATGTCCGCCTGGGCGCTGGCGGCCTGTTGTTGAATTGTTTCGGGAGATGCGTCCAGGTCAGAACTAAACTGGAGACCTCTGATCGGATGCGAATATTTGTAGCATTCGCGTATATGATTCTCGAGAGGCAGTCTTAACGTCTTTAAAGCTTCAAAATAATTTACAAGCTCTGAACCCGTCATGACTGCCTCCGATAAATGAATTGTCGTTACGGAAGCGATTACTATCAGAAATCTTGGAAATCTGCTGGCAGATCATTTCACTATTTTTTGATGATGTTTCTGATCTGTCGTTCAGAAAGTTTGAAAAGGATGGCTAACTCTTCATAATTATTGCCGCGAAAAGCCTTTTTGATCATTTTGTTCCGTTCATAAATTTTTATAGATTCAAGACCAGGGAAGGTGATGCGAATGTCACCGAGTTCTTCAGCAAGGATCTTGACGATCACTTCAGCAACCTGGTCATCATAAACGCAGCGGACACGATGAATCGCCCTCTCAAAACATTCCATCCCTTCACTCATGCCACACTCACGATCGGCCACCACTGCAGGATTTCATAATCGTCAAGGTCACGCGATGTCGGTCTTTCCGGATGGGGATCCAGGACAACGCTTCCGGTCCAAAAAACAGCATGGGTACCGTTTGAACTCTTCACGATCAGCATAGCCGGATCGGTACTCGGAAAAATAATACTGAGCGCAAACTTGGAAGGATTATTCCACTTTGCAGTCGTTGTCCTAGGAATAAAGCTTTTCCCAATCAGGTAAGATCTTGACGCCAGGTACCCGGCAATCTCGCAAATTGTGAAACCTAGCCGCCCATCTTTCCCGACCGGCTTTCCTTCATGCCCGACCTGGATGAATACATCAGAGACCTCCTCCCCTGTGATCATGGCCGCTACGGCTGGCATACAGCTCCAGGGTGTCGGTTGCTCGATACGCTGATTCGATTTTGACTTAAAAGGAAGAACGTCTCCCATCATACCCTCCCGAATACGGATTGATTCATTCTAGTGACAAGGTGTTCGGTTGAACTGTTGGTAAAGTGAGTATATTTCTTGGTTGTCGCCTGGTTCTTGTGGCCAAGGATATAACCGATCTCAGCCAAACTCGCCCCTTGCTCTCCAAGATAACTGGCCGCACTATGGCGAAGGTCATGAAAACAGAAGTTTTCCAGGCGGGCTTTCTCCCGGGCCTGCTCCCAGGCATAACGAAAATCGATTGGTTGGTGAGCCTCCCGATCTGAAGGAAAACACCATGGATTGCCAGGTGTTCTATTGCGGTGAAGCTTGCGGAGTAATTTCAGGGCTTCACCGTGAAAGACCAAGGCCCGCGCTTCGTCGGTCTTGGTCTTCTCGATGTAATAGCGGCCGATTTCCACTGTACGGCCATCAATCTTCATGGTTCTATACAGGTCCATGGAATCCCAACGCATAAAGCGGATCTCTGACAACCTGGCGCCGGTTGACAACCCAATAACAACAACGGGATAAATGAACCTGTTCTGGCTTGATCGGCAGGCAAAGAGAAGATGTTTTCTTTCATCCGGACGTAGCCACCTGGTCCGCGCCTGTCCTTCCCGTAATCGTTCAACGGAAAGGACAGGATTCATCTCGACGCAGCGCCACTCCTTCACGCCTTTGGTGAAGATATGGGATAACGCTGCTAGGTAACGATTGATTGTTTTTGCCGATCGCGGCTGAAGTTTCTCTTTGGCCATGCTGATCATCGGTGAATTGATATCGATCAGGGGAGTTTTATCTCCGAGAAAGGATCTCCACCATTCAAGCTGTTGACGTTGCTGGCGTTGAGTGTGAGGTTTTTTCCATTGCATCACCTGGCGTTCATACTTGTCGATCAGCTCACCAATGGTCAAAACCTCTGACTGTCCGATCGGAGTCAGTCTGTTAAGGCAAAATTCCCTTTCCTTTTTATCAGCCCAGCGCTGAGCCTCTTTCTTTGTTCTCCTGGTAGCGGAAGCATATTGACCGTTACAACGGACCCTGATCCGGTACCTTTTCTTCCCTTCCTTCGTCATATCAATCTTCAGTGCAGCCATATTGTCAGCCAATCCAGTGGAATATGTTGTGGAATATTTTAAGTCGTTTTTACAAATCAGCCGATCATCATCCGGCCGGATCTCTCGGCCTGCTTTATCATCGTATCGATCACAGCTTGTTTGAAGCTGGCGTCGACATTGATCTTCTCAAGTTTTGCTCCGTACCTATATTCGTTGATTTCATCAAGAGCCCGATCAAACTCAATCCCGAGCTTATCGACATCGAGATAAGGTTCATGGATAACAGGTCCAGTGGCAGCTTTGACCTGAGCGTTCTCAACCATTAGTGCGATGATCAAAAAACGAAGTTTGTCATGTGTAACTCTGCGTGTCTTCATGTTCTATTCCTTACCTCAATGACCTACTAAGTCTCACTTAGTTGCTATACGGTTTGCTTCATTTCCTTGAGGCAGTGGTTATATCCGGCTTCGTATTCAGCGTCCATGACGCCGCGCATAGCTTCCGCATCCTGTCGAGATTTGGCGGCCAAGTGTAATTTTTTAGCGCAGACCCGGACGCCTTCAGCACTACGTCAAGGTTGTCATCGATATTTCTGCAACTTCTTGGCGCCTGCTCTAATTGTTCCTTGTAACATCCGGCGCAAATATCAGTGGTGTCCTTGCCACCCGGGACGAACAAGCAATGGCATCGTTTGCATTCAACTGCGAAGCTATCGCGCCTAAGAGCTTCAATTTTCTCTTGCGCATGCTTTAGTTCGGCTTCTTGTTTGGCGTAGTGATATCTGAGATAGGCAATTTCAAACGCCATGTCTTCAGCATCACCGCTAAACTCTGTCATTTCTTCGTCACAATCTGATACATCTACATTTTCAAACGAGGTTGAATGCTTCAGATAAATATCTCTATCAAAATCAAGCGGGTTCCATGCCATATCTAATCTCCTTTTTCACACCAACTAACTATTCCGAAGCTGTTAACCTCTAATCATTCAGTTCAAAATCTTTGAGCGCTGATAGTCGACGGTTTCCATCCCTGCAGCTGCAGCGGCCGCTTCAATGTGTTTCCATTCCGTTGCTGTCCAGCGGATCTGCTTCTTGATATCCCTCGACTCTTTGACTAACTTGCGGCGAACCTTGTTACCTGATCCGGATCGAGCTCCGCCATGCTTAATTTCCACTGCTGAGGCAGGGATGCTGTCTGGAACCGGAGAACCTGCTTCCTTGCAACGAGCAAAGGCAATAGCACTGTCGAAATCTTTAGCAAGGACATCGACAGTCACCGGCCCATGGTTGAATTGAAATGTCACTGCGTGTTTTTTCATGTCAGCCAATCTTTCAAGTTTTTACTGTTTTTGTTTTATACTCGTTTCCTGGACTCCTTCATCAGCTCCCGTTTTCGTATGGAGAGATTGACCAGGTTCTTTGCTGCAGGCCTCAGTTCTTCCGGTACATACCTGATACCAAACTTATTCATCACGGCATTTTCTGCCATGGTGATCAGCTCAAGGTTCTCGATCGAGCAGTTCAGCTTATCTCCATCGATAAAGGTCAGGACCGTTCCTTCTGGGATTTGTCCATGCTCCTGCTCCCAGATATGATGGTGTTTCAATTTGTACCTGGTAGGGAAACCGGTATAAGGATCCTCTTCAGCAACCTTGATCAGGACATAGCCGTCCTTTGAATCAATCCGTTCCGTTCCGATCGGCTTAATGTTTGCCGGGACATTCCCTTTCTTAAAGTTGCCACTATTCGGTTTAACCAGTCCCTTCGTTCCTGTGTTCCAAGGCTTTTCACCTTTTTTGAAATATCCAGTCCGGCCAGAAAGAATTTTATGGTTTCCGCAATAGGTTTTCAGTTGTCCACTTGTCAGAGATAAACCATAAATCTCGTTCATCTCCTCGGCGATCTCAATCAAGGATCTTTCCTTGTAAGCCTCCCTGAGATATTGGTCTTGATCTTTGGTGAGTAGTTTATTTTTCCCCTTATTAAGCTCGCCCGTTGTGCGGCCGCTCTTGAATTTATGGTTTTTGATACAGGCCCTGATCTCCTGATCAGTCTTTCCAAAACCAAACTTTTTATTGAAAACATGAGTCAGATCTGAAATCCCCATAACCCTATACCCAAGTTCAAGGAATTTCAGATGATGTTCTGTGTAGATGAATCTATCCATCACTCTTATCCTCGATCTGGAGAAAACCATTACCACCCCGGCATAAACCATATTCCTGTTGGGCAGTGATCGCTTTGAGCTGCAGCTGGCCAACCTGGATAATGTCCTTAGCTATTTTTGAAACAGCATCGGCCCGTTGTAGCTCTTCCTTCAAAGCATCTCCGGTTATTTTGTCCTCGCCTTCAAGGTTCAATCGCTCCAGCTGGGCGAACAGGTGATCATTAAGATCGCCAATCTTGTTTTTCATGCGACAGCCTCCTCCTTAACCAGCTCAAGCTCATTCGTCCAGGCCATCAGCTCAACAATATGCTGATACTCTTCATCTATCGGCTTCAGCAGGTAGAAGGCCGGATCCTTCATCATGATGTGAGTCCAGATTTTGCAGCGAGTTCCAGCCTTAACCTTCTCGCCGTTATATGCCTCGATCTCTTCTGTCGTTTTGACGATGTCACCCTTTTGAAACATTGCTGATCTCCTTTTTGTTGTGGCCAGGGAACCTGGCATTGATAAGTTTGGCGAACAGATCAAACAAAATATCTGTGCCCTCGTATTGGTGAGGTTCGGCAGCGACTCCCTGGGAGTAAAGGCTGGCTTCCATCTGGATCCGCTCCGAGGCCTCACGTTGGTTCATTGATTGTCAGACCTTGATCGTAGAATTGCGAGAACCTCCCTCATATCGACACAGATATGATCAAGCATTTTCACCATCAACTCTGGCTCACCAGGATGAAGTAAAAGGATGGTTTTCTTTCCAGCTCCTGAAGCCCAACCCATTTCAAGCGATGCCGATCTTCCGAAAGGCTGAACTCCAATGAACACATCAGCCCAGGTCATGGCATCAAAGTCTGATTTAAATCCATCCTGAGCAACTGGATGGTTTAGTCCATTCCGATACTGTTCTGTTGACCAGCCTTCCCACTCTTGATCTATCTCTGACCAGTGAAATCCGTTATTTCCTTCTTCTGGATTTCTGAAGTCATAGCATTCATGGCCTGCACGTCTAAGAATTTCAACGATTTCTGGCTGGAAAGGATTTCTCCAGCTACTTGCTACGTAAATTTTCGACATAGTTTTCCTCTCCTGAAATTTCATGAACTGTCGCAACACAAAGAACGTATTCAGAACTGCTTTGGCATTTCTCGCAGTCGGAGACAAATGTCTTATTTATTCCGTTAGCGCACTGAAGAGCCAAAAGCTCCTCGCCAAAAATATAGACATCGTCTGGTCCAGCTACACGAACCTCAAAACGCGCGCGCGAGGCAACAGAGGGAGAAGAGCCATTTTCCGACCTGGTTAAAACAGACATGCGTTGTCTCCTTCAGTAACTTTTACGGTTGGAGGAAGAGGCAAAAGTTTTTCATCAACCTGAAACCGACGCTCTTTCACTCCCTTCAATCCGATCAACGACTTAAACTTCTCCCGCTGATCCATCCGATACGGTCCATAAGTCAGGCCATCCACAATGATTTCAAAGGCTTCTACGAATTTCACTGCCATCTGTTTCCCCCTTTCCACTTATAATTATTTTTCATAAGGTGTTGCCTATCTTTTCAAAGACTTAAGGTTTATTTTTTCCAATTTTTTTCCAGTTTGTTTCCGCAACATCCAGGGCAAAAAAAATCACGACTTAACACCTGCCGGGCATGAGCTAAAATGTCGTCCAGGTTGTCCAGGTTGCCATTGTGATCTGACACGCAGATGTCGATCGACCGGCAGCAGCCAATGAAAACAACATGGACAAAACCGAAGGGATAGTTCATCCGTCTCAACTCAATCCCATCAATGCCAAGCTCAGCCAAAACATCATTAAGCCCTGAAACCAACGCTTCATTTTCCCGTTCGTTGTCCAGGATCTGCACCCGATCACTCACCATCTTGAACCCCTTTCATTCGCTCGTATCTCCGGGCCGCCTGCGCGTACTCGGCATTTCCATATTTCTCGCTGAGCTGATAAAGACGTGTGGACGCTTGACCTGGTGTAATCTCTCCCTGGATAACTCCCTGGATAATTTTCAGGGCTTCAGCCCCGGATTCACCCGTGTCCAAACTCTTTTCAGCTTCAAATTCGGCGTACATCATCCCGGTCCAATACCGGGTTTGCTCCAGGACATAATCTGCAGACGGAAGCCGACGACAGTTTTTAAGGCAGATACCAAGAGCACGTTCAAAGCACTCAACTGGATAAGTCAACAGCTCGGCCCAGATCGGATTCAGATCCCGTCCCAGGTACCCGGTATTGAATTTCTGCGCCAGGGTGCGAAACCCTGCCTCGGCTTCCTGACTCGTCATGATCCAGCCCGACGCCTTTCTCGTTTTTGTTGGACCCACTCTTTAAAGGCCGCTTCCTTGTGAGTCGCGATACCAACTGCTGGAATATGCCCAGCCTCAAGCCTCTTGATATCCGGAGCCCAACCACACCGTTTGAAATAACTGGCCAGTTTTGAAAAGAACTTCTTCAGACGCTTTGATGCCTTATAAAGTGTCACCTGACAGATGAAAGCACCTGATCGCTTATCCCGCTTATGCCTGGTTACCGTGTCAATCAGTCCCTGCTCCCGAAGTATCCTGAGGTTATAGTTCAGCGTCGATCTGGCGATCTTGATGCCGTACCACTTGTCAAGATGCTCAAGGATCCACTTCTGGCTCATGAGGGTCCATGGCTTGCGTGTTTTGCAGAAGTAACCGTGTACCAGCTGCATGATCGCCATTGAGGTCTTGTTTGGGCGGAAAACCGCATCCATTAGCAAAGCTCCTGAGTTGCCCCGGCGGAGACGAAATCATCTATCCCTCTATTTGCCAGGTTTTGATTGTTTGAATTGCTTTTCTATTCGTTCCGGTTCATGCCAGGGGCGTGACACCGGGTTTATTGGTGGCGCGATTCCTGGCGTTTTTCCGGAACGCACCTATTAAGGTTTTCCACAAGCGATCGGGCGTGCTTATCTGCCCGGCGCTTGGATACTTATCTTTGGAGTAATGATCTATGTCCAAAAAGTTGGACACGGTAAAAGACGGATAACAGGGTGAGTTATCCACAGGTAAAATTCAGGCATGGTGATCATGACAAAACTCCACGAAAAGCCTGAATTGCGAGCATCAGCATGGCCACCTTAACCAGGTTGAAAGCGATGATATCGAGCTTATTGTTTTTCACGTTTGACACCCTCCCTGTAGACTGGTCTCGGCCGTTTCAGTGGTTCTGCATCCTTTGGATAGTGCTTACAGCGTCCACATCCTGCCGGCATGATGATTGAATTTGTATTGAACCCCTTATGGCCTTTGCGGTAACTCGCACACGCTGGAGCGGAAATACGGGCTTCATGAGCAGGGCAATAGAAAGTGTTCTCCTGGATCCACTGAACCAGGTCTTCTTCTTTCCCTGGGCGAACCTGTTGCTGAACATGCGTTGGCGAACTCATCGGCGCCCCCTTATCTTCCGGCTTCCTGGCCAGACACCGTTCTCATGGAAGTCTCTCGCCTCATCACGTACCCGAACCCGTTCCAATGGCGTTGGTTCACGCTTCGGATCAAACGCTTGCAAAGGAGGGACGGCTGATTCCAGGTCAAATTTTTCCAAAAGTTTCTCGAGGAGCTGGTTCGTTCGTCGTTGCTCCTGAAGCAGTTCTTGTTGCTCAGTCATCACTTACTCCCGCTGCAAAGTTTTTGAACACGTTCAGGACCAGGCGGTTATCTGTCTTCGCTTCTGCCAGATCCTGTTTCAGCCTGTTTATTTCAGCCCTCAGGTCAGAGATTTCGCGCAATGAGCCATAGCCCATTTTCAGTAACAGCCACTGGAGAGGGATCTCGTTACCGCAGATCTCCATAAAGAGAATGAGTTTTTCGGTTGGAAAATGCCGGGAGTCGTCGCCAGCGCTGAGCATTTTTGATAAATGGCTGGCCTCGACGTCCAGGTGGAAGGCAACCTCCTTGAGCTGCTTGCCGCTCATCATCTGGCAGGCCCGCAAAGCAGCTCGGAAGTCTGGGATCTCGTTGAGGATCGATTCGGAGACGAGTGTCATACTGTCCCCTCAAATAAATAAAGATGGAGATTCCCTGAAAGTTCATGCAAACATACTTTTACTTTTTCGACTTGGAATTCTTCATCTCTAATTTTTTTTAGAAATTCATCCTTGCTGACAATCAAAAAGCATCCAAAAACCTGCACATTGATATGTTTAGATCTCTTGGAAATATTTTCTATTAGATCCTTATGTAACTCACTCCCAACCCAGGTCCTGATAAACTCATCTTTTCTTTGAAATTTAAGCATCCCATCCCCCTTCAAAGTCGGACATGAACAGCTCTTGCTCTTCATCAGTCATGGGCCCCATCTCTCTCAGATCATCAAAGGTGCGATCAAACATTTCCTTTCCGCACCGTTCACAGAAATAAAGTGCACAGCCCGGCATAATTGCCGAAGCTGGATACCTGTGGCCCTTGAACTTGCAGATCAGTCGCTTTAAAAATTGCTTCATCAATCGCATATCAAACCTCCACCTAAGCTCGTCATGCGTTGTGACTATGGGAGACCTTGCGGTCTGCGTTATCGTCATCTTGTGGCCAGTAACCGTCTTCAATCAAAGCCTGGCGAATGGCTTCTCCGACCAATGGTCTTGGACCTCTTCTGCCGCCTGCAGCCCGTTCTCCGTTGATCACCGCGGCTACGGTGCGACGGCTGAAATTCTTCTTTTTTGACCATTCCTTGACCGTGTCGCCGCGTCTTCGGAAATTGGCCATAACCTCATTCGTAATGTTTTCCATTGCGACAGCCTTTGTTCCTTGGTATTAAAAGTGTGTAACTGTAGACACGATAGATTGATAAGTGTCGGAAGCGACGGGGTTCTAACGTTCGAATGTTGACTCTTGCCAGCGAATCTGGCGGCCATATTGACCTGAAGAGTTTGATTGCCTTGGAACCTCGAGCATAAAAATTTCCCGTCCGCCTCCGACTGTGTAACTGTATTCACATATAATCGCATGTGCGATTTTTGTCAATGGGAAAATTGCATTTGAAAGAATTAAAACCTGCAGATGAAATTATTTCCAGACTTCATGTTGCCTATGGAATCGAGGAAAAACGCGGATCCCTAAAGGTTTTAGGTGAGAATCTCGGCGTATCCGGAAGCGTCATAAGCGGGTGGCGGGACAGAGGTGTCCCTGACGAAAAAATCGCACGCGCAACAATTGATACTGGTTTCATAGAAATATGGATCAAAACCGGCGAAGGTCCGACGCATAAAAAAGCGGCCACCAATCGAGATACAAGCTACGTTCAACAACTTGACAAAAGAGAAGCCAGACTACTGGATGTTTTTAGGCAGCTTGATCCAGGAAGGAAGGATCGTCTCATGGAAACCGCGGAGGATATGTTGGCAGTCGTACTTGCTCTAGAAGGCAAGGCCAAGGAGGAGGGTGGGGAAGACAAACAAAGGAAATCGAAGCTTAAGATTTCCGATCCCGATATGGGAGGATTCTTTTAACTATTACCTGACCAGCTCATTGACTATAGGAGTCTATTATTTGGAACAGGATATTTTATATTTCAAATCGCCTGGAGAAGCGCTTGAGTTCGCTTGTGAGTTTCTTAACTGCAGGACTCAAAAAGGTGACACACTGCCGGCAGTCATCACCGCGATCGAAACCGTACCCGCAGGATTCACCAGATTATCAATCCCAACGGGAAAAGGCTGTGTCGAAATCTCCTGCATCCAATCCGCGCAAGGGCCAAAGAAATTAAACAAGGGTGATTTTGTCGCATTTCATATCGATGAAGAGCTCTTCCCTGGGAGTTCGCCTAAGAGTCTTGTCGGTACCATTGTTGCCAAGCTCAAACCTGAATTTGACACCCAGAAGGGGTGGGCTGTGTTTGGGGAATAATTAGAGAGGAATTGATGTTTGACTTATTTAATGAAGCAAACAATCCTTTGCCACTTCCTGTCTACACTGAAAAAACTTCTACTTTAGGATGGATCATGCACGGAACGGATGGAGATGTTCTTTCTGGATTGGTATTAGGTATATGTGCTGGAACGGCAATTGTTTCGCTCCTATCAATATGGATATGCCTTCTTGGAATGTCACGAAATAGAGTATCGACTTGCATGGGGTTGATGATTAATCCGATCATGCAAATAGCACTAATTATCTTTGCATGGATTGGTGTTATTCAGTCGTTTAGTCCACACTGGAACTACTATGCACGATACAGCTTCATTATTCCGTTCATAATAACGTTCGCAATTACTTATTTTTTATCAAATTCAAAAATCCTTTATTACAAATCAATCCTATTTGATACTGATTACTAAAAGTGGGCGTTAAAGCTAAAAAAGATAAAGACGGGAATATCATTCCTGGAGTTTGGAAGATCGATTACCGACCAAACGGCCGAAACGGTAGGCGAGTGATCCGCGACTATGGTTCTCCGGAGGACCCTAGGACTGAATCAGAAGCCCTAGAACTTCACATGGAGCTTGTCCGTCATTCCAGGCGCGAACCGGTACCGATCACTAACCCTAAATTCTATGATCTACTTTCTGACTGGAAGGCTGAATATGCTAATAGCCATGCATCGAGCACAGTCAAGGATCTGAATCACTGCCTGGTTCACCTGGTGAAGTTTTTCGGAAAGCTGTACGTTTCTGAAATTACTCACTCCATTATTGAACGATACAAAGCGGCCAGGCTGAAAGATAAGCACCTGATCCGCAAGAAAGACGAGAAAGACGAAGACTTTCTGGCCAGGCGTGAGAAAGACGGCAAGCCGATCACTAAGCGCACCATCAACAAAGAGCTTTCTTATCTTTCAGCGTTTTTGACCTGGGCAGAAGAGAACCGTTACTCATCGATTCCTCCAAAGGTAAAGCTGTTTCCGATCAAGCAAACCAAAGCAGCTGCTCCACGCCCTCTTCATCCGGAAGAAGTCAATGCAATCCTCGAACACCTGGAGAAACATTACCACCTGGTGTTTCTGCTTTATAACGATGCCGGCCTGCGCCGATCGGAAGCTCTTGGCGGTGGACAGTACGAAGGATTGCGGTCCCGCGATATCGATCTGAAATTCGGTGTGATTTATGTTCGCGGAAAGGGAGACAAGGAAAGGATCGTTCCGATCACAACTAACCGTTTAAGAACGGCCCTGGAGGAAACAATCAAGACAGTTAAAAAGGATGACTTCCTGTGCGTCAATCCGAAAACAGGAAAGCCCTGGTACAGTATTCGTAAAGCATTAACCCGGGCAGCAGAAAACGCCGGCATTAATCGCCGGGTCTATCATCACCTTCTTCGGCATAACTTCGGAACCCATGCAACAGCTGCAGGGATTAACTTAAGAAGTGTCCAGGAGATGATGGGCCATAGCACAATCAAGACGACAGAGATCTACACGCACATGGCGCCGTACCTGCAGACCGAAGCTGAAAAGTTTTCAAAGTTTGTGGAAACTGAAACCACCGTGGAAAATGACAGCGAGAACAAGTAGTTGAAAAACAATATGCTTTCAAAGTCTAACCTAAATCTGAAAATCCTCGTGTCGGCAGTTCGATTCTGTCTCTGGGCACCATGAAATTTCAAAGGGTTACGTCATTTGACGTAGCCCTTTTTTCGTTTCAAGAGCCCAAACTGTGTAGTAAATGTGAAGTAGACCCGCCCTTAAGCTTCTCATTTAGCAGATCTACAGCGGCAACTTTGTGCGATGGGGCAAGGTGAGCATACCGTAGCGTCATCGATAATGTTTTGTGGCCCAAAAGCTCCTTGACGGTCGTAATATCTACTCCAGCCATGACAAGATGGGAGGCAAAAGTATGCCTCAGGTCATGAAAGCGAAAATCCTTGATCCCTGATCTGCGTAGAGCAGAATAGAACGACCGCTTTAGGTCGCCCCATTTTCTACCAGTCTTGGGATCATAAAATACCCAAGGGACATCCAACCTCCGAACCTGTTTGCTCAGAGCTTCCCTGACTGTACTATTAATAGGGATCTCACGCCGCTCATTATTCTTCGTATCAATGAGCAGAATAAATCCATGCTTCAGGTCGATATTCTCATCCCATTTAAGCTTTAAGATTTCCTGCTTACGCATACCTGTGTTCAAAGCTACCTGCACCACCGGCTGCAAATGAGTATCACAATTATGGACCAGACAATGGGCTTCATCCTGAGCCAGATAGCGGAGCCTGCGATTATTCTCTTTAAGTAGCTTTACTTTCCGAACCTTCTTGAGGTACTCCTCCTCAACCATTTCCCACTCCTCCGCCTTAGTGAACATGTGCTTCAGAGTTGCCAGGAGCCGGTTAACGGTTGCAGTCTTATTTCTTTTCAATCGCTCGGTCTGAAAATCTTCTACGATTTTCGTACTGAACCGCCTAAGCTGGAGATCCCCGAAACGATCAACAAGCTGCTTGACCTTGCGAGTCTTATTGACCACATCCTTTTGACGTGTGATCCAAACGAGATACTCCTCAGCTAATTCCCTGAAGGTATAATTCTTGATTACCTTCACCTCAGGCACTTTCCCCTCAAGCACATCCTGACGATGTTTATTCAGAATCACCTGAGCTTCTTTGTAATTTGTCGTTCCACTACTTTTGCGAATTGTCCTTCCAGAGAGATCCTGGTAGGCAATCCAATAAAATTTACTTCCTGCTCTTTTTGTAATGCCTTGCATTTTGGTCTTGGCCACTACGGCTCCTTTCCTCAGACTACCTCAACATCAGTTACCAAGATCCCGACTGACGTAGCCCAGCAACAGCTGAAGTGATTTACTCGGTTTCTTCACCCCTTTTTCTAGGAGATAAACATAGTTGGTAGATACGCCGATTAGCTCGGCCAGCTCTGCTTGAGTTAAGTGGTTACTTTCTCTAAGCTTTTTAATTTCTACCGATGCCCATTCCATACAAACATTATACCCTAACTGAGTTAGATATAGGAGTTATTTTTACTTCACAATCTACTTCACATACATCTATAAGATATTGTTTTTACGTATGGTTTAATGGTAGGCCGAGGATTCACAATCCTCGTTTCGCTTACGAAGCTCCCAGAGTTTACGAGTCGCTGAATTGGACTCAAATGGTTGGCTCGTAGATGAGCGCAACCACTTTTCAATCTCACCTCTTAGGAATCGCAGGTTCTTACCTGCACGGGTCACCGGGATGGCATTGGCTTTGACCTGCTTATAAACCCAATCACTACTCACCTGAAGATACTCAGCAAGCCCATCGACCGTCATCACACCATTTTCTTCCTTAGCTTTGTTGATATTCAACTTTGCCGTCAACATCGCAACAATCTCACCGACCAGTAGCTCACGGTCAGTGTCACTTAGTTTGAAATCTATCGTCATAAATACTTTCTTTATGCCCACGAGGGGGCGGGGGCTAAACTGGCTCGACCATCTACTTTATTTTCCCACTCTTATCCCCTCGCGGAGTAAAAAATTAAACACTATATAGTTAGTGCAGCGATTGCTCCTGAAGCTTACGCTCGCCTGACTCAACCATCTCCTGAAATACGTGCGGTCCAAATTTTCTAGCTGCTCGCGCAAGCACCTTATCGTATCCGTTGAGAAACCAATCAAGGTCATCTTTTGGCGGTTCGCTACGAATGTGAAAGCTTGACTTAGGCCCCTGATCGAGAAACAACTGCCACCATGGCTCCACTGGCCAACGGGAACGATTGTTGTCTTCTGTCGGCCTCCGAAATGATAGATAGCTTGACAGAATCCCCCAAAACTGATTGCCTAATGAGACGCCGGACAGCCAATCCTTCACGACCTGTTGTGCAACCTCCGCTTTGAGCTCCAACTCAACCCGCAACCAGTGGAAATCCTCGCCTTGCTGCAGTGCCTTATCATAGAAACGGATAGAGACTTTACTCGTTCGGGAACCAAATCGCACAATCTGTCCAGTCAGTTCACCGGTTTGTGAATGATAAAAACTCTCAACTCGCGGGGCCTTTCTGAACTTGGAAACACAGCCTCCCGTGCCGAGCGAAGATACAATTTCATTAAGATCCAGAACACCAACTGGCTCATCCAGAGTAAGATCCAATCGAGAAAACTTTGCGTCATGCCACAGGGCCCAATCCATAAGTTCACGCAGATCTTCCTCGTATCGATCACAAGCCTTTCCAGTGATTTCAAGATGAGGCCCCATACCTTCGTGTCCGCCCGCAACAGCTAAACGAACAGTCTTCCCTTCATTGCGGTACGACTGATGATAGCCATTCATTCCTGGAGATAAGATCAGATGATCTGGGTGAATAAGCTCCTGGAGCTTTCGCTCCAGAAGTTCCACCTGCACTTCCGGTGGAAAGGACATGGCTAGCCAGTCAACAAAGGGGCCTGTATGACGGGGGCTGCAGATACCTACTCCTACTGCATCAGCATGGATGTCAACTGACATTTAAACTCCTCCAAATAGAACCTCTTGATAACACTTATCATATCTATCAACACCGCTTGATCTGATCCTTTGAATAGGTCTTCCACCAGAAGTTCACGAGATGTAGTTGTACTGTTAATCTCATCAGGGATATCAATTATCTCCCTTGGATCTATGCGTTCGCTCAAAACAGCTGCAACAATTAATCCGGTCAGCTCATCTGACTCGGCAAACGAAAGCCAATCCTCAAATGACGAGAATTCCACGCCTTTTTCATTTACGATGTTTAGAGCCTTTATCAGGCTGTCGTTATCCTTACCAGATGCAGGTAGGGACTCGGATACCTCATTTTGCATCAAATAGTTCCTTTCTAATTTTTTCTGTATCTCAGGTACTTTAATAATGTAGTCCTGAAATACGCGTTAATATGTTGGTGACTAAGCAGTTAAGTCACCGGTGCAATGTTTTAGAATAAAGCTGACCCATGTAGTCGAAGCGACATCGAAAGACTATTCAGTTTTCTAATGTCGAAGCGAATATATTGGGATAGGTAACTCCATCTCTTAAAAAGATAATTCACTTTTTCATTTCTATACCTCCTCCCTATAAAGCGATTTAAGAGCCTCCCACACTCTCGCCCGGCCTATTTTCTAGAAACATTTTACTTCTTGGATGATTTCATATAACCAATATCAAACTTCAGGGAAGATATTCCGTTTAGAGATTGAATCAGTCTTTACTCACCGTAAACACATTCAATAAAACGGTTCAAAATATCTTTACCGCGCTTAGTAAGATAAACAGCATGAACTTTCCTGTTATACAAATCTGGCTCTACTCTGAGAAGGTCATGACCAGCTTTCTTCTTTTCTACAAGACCATCATTTAGTTCTTGAGCCGTCGGTTCACGCATGTACAAAGAAAGTTTCTTAACGCTTCTAGAGACAACACCTTGTTGGATCCCCAGTTCCTCCTCCAGTTGAGGCATTGTTATACCTTCGTTATTTGCAACGGTGAGAAACAGTAATAAGTGCTGCGATGGAAAGTCATTCGCGATTTCGTCTCTTACAAATCGCATCGCAGCTTCAAGATTTTGAGATTTCGTATTCATACGATCCTTTCCTAGCGAGAGTGACTTGATGTCATTTGTATACACTAGTGACTTTTAATCGTCAAGTGTCTTTCCAATATGGATGTAACTTTTTATGCGATTGATAATTACTGTTAGCTCAAATGAGGGTACTCATGGACGGTGTATATACAGATCAGGCAGGAATTTTTCACGCGTCTTAATTGAGAAAGCAGAACTCATCTCTAGTCGGCAGGTTTGGCTTCAAGTTTCAACAACGCTATTTAGTTTTCATCCGGAAACGGCCCTTTTCCGCTGTGGCGGTGTCAATCTGCGGGTTTTCTTGTGCGGCGTAAAAGTACTACGCCTCCGCACAACCCCTTGATTTTCTTTCCATAACGAAAAATTGCTCGTTTCCAATCTGAAAACTTAGCCGTTGCCCTTCGGAGTTTCCGGATGGCAACTATTTAGGGTTCGAGGAACTTTTTCTGCTGCAGGGTTCTTAGCTTACCTCTTCCTCGGCAATTCTAAGACCTCCCGTACTAAAGCCTAAGCCGTCGGTTTGCGACTTATATCTTTATTTGCAGCTTTCACACAAGAGCAACGACCTCAGCTTACCTTCCAAGGATCTATTAATCATAGACACATTAAGTCTCAACCCTCACTTCTGGCTTCAGTAAAAATATACCCCCCTTGACAGCACAAGGTCATCGGCTATCCTTTCATACTATGTCATCAATCGGAGGAGTGTAATGTCTACAGAGTATCTATATCTCCCTATCAGTGGCACTACCCTTTCAAAAGTTGTTGCGGAGACAACATGTCTTGTCGAATGTGATACGGATACGTTAATCGCTTTGCTCGCTCTGTCTTTATTACCAAATCTGCCTCCAGACACACTCAATCAGCAGATTGAACAGATCTTAAACGATTTGTTCGCCAGTAAAGAGCAGGATGCCGTGGCCCTAAGATCGACACTCCTGAATCAGTTGACGATAAATATGGTGCTATCTGGAATTGAGCGAATGAAAGCATTTAAACTACGCTTGATTAGCCATGAAGCAGAGGAGAGGAAATTATACACACTTGATGGACTGTGGAACTTTTCATTTCGCAAAACCTATTCTCAGCTTCTTCGTGCTGCAGACCATTATGGCTTAGATATAGGAGTTACCGATGGACAACTCAAAACTCTGAGCTTCTTCAGAGCAGGAATGCAGTCTTTTGATGAGAAAATTGAAGGCGAAACAGATCTTGTATACCACATGAGGGACGGCCTCGAAGACCCTCTGCATGTAGAGGCTTATGCCGGTAGTGGAAAGACCTTCCTAGTGAACCGAATACCGGAAATTGCCACTTCAATTGGGATAAAGCCAAGCCAAGTCTTGGTGCTGACCAGAACCGTGGAACAAAGGAACTCTTTACCGTCAAATCTCCTCCAGAGTTGCGCCTGCTATTCATATGGTGGACTGATCTTCACTATGATGCCTGGAGGGCGTAAACTCGAAAGGAATGCAGCAAACAGGCCGTTCCCTTACCAACAGGTGATTACCCGTTTAGGAATACAGCCACTTGGCGGCTACACTGTACAGGTTCTGTTGGACGCAGCTATATCAACGCTCGCCAAGTATTGCTATAGTTCTAATGACGAAATTGGCTCAGATGATGTTCCGGTTTGGATTATCGAGAACAAGAAAGGTGCTGATCAACAGAGCTTTGTCATCAACTATATTCTTGGGATTGCAAGGAATATCTGGAATCTGATACTTCACCCTGTCGCAGACATAGAAATCCCGGTTCGCATCTATCATCAAACCAAACTCGTAGCGCTCAGCGGAGAAATCGTTCACCCTCACTATCGATTAATTGTGCTCGATGAGGCTCACCTGCTGGATTCGGTAATGAGCCAGATTCTTTCTCGATCACCCCAATATATTGTGACCTTCGGTGACCGTTTTCAGAGTGTCTACCGAGAAGCTGCAACACTGGAAGCCAGGCAGGTTCAGATGGCCCATAGCTTCCGAAGCCCAGTTGCTTTTGAGCCAGCAATCAACCACATGCTGGACATTCACCGTTACAGCAAGGGTAGGTCGTTTGTTGGAAACCAGGAACTACCGGCAGATATTCAGTACGCTAAGAATGACCTGATCCCAGTGAAACCGTGTGCTGTTTTTGTATCAGATTTCTGGTCCCTTTGGGCTTGGATGCACCGCTTTTTTAGGGCAAACCTACCGTTTCAACTGGTTACTCCAGAACATGATATTCGTCAATTTGTGTTAGAATTGTTTGCTTTGCGAAATGGCAACACCCGGCCGACTCATAGAACGCTTGTATCATACTGGTCTTATGAGGCTCTGGTGAATGTTTTTTCTGGCAATGAATCCTTCCAGTTTGTTCAGGATGTAATCGACGGTGGATATAGCCCTCAGAAGTGGGTTAGTGACTGTAAACGCTACATATCACCATCAGGCAGATATTCGCTTGGACTGACTGCTGATGCTCGGAATAGAGAGTTTGATACGATTAAGTTGACTGCTGATGCTGTGGACCTATTATGGCACTCACGCAAAGGCGTTAATTATGACAGCCCATCAGCTCTTTATATTGCGTTGACTCGTGCGAGATATCAGCTAATCCTCCCGGCGACTATGCGAGAGATAGTAAATCTTGGGCAGAACCTGTAAATAATTTTATGTAAATTGCCCGCCAGTTAGAATGGTGGCACCCGCTCTTCAGCTTTCGATTGATTGAAGAATTTGAAGAATTCAAGATCCTTAAGGTGGACTGTGAAGTGAAATGTGAAGTAGAGAATCCATAAAAAGACGGAATCGTCATAAACAACGATCCCGCCTTCTGGGTGAAATGCTGATAAAACCTAAGTAAACCGACTACAACTTACATTCTTAGTCCCATCCTGCACGGTCTGAAAATCCTCGTGTCGGCAGTTCGATTCTGTCTCTGGGCACCATTAAGAAATCAAAGGGTTACGTCATTTGGCGTAGCCCTTTTTTCTTTGCCCTGCTATCTCTTTTGCTTTTGGAGCGACGCTAAAAGTGAGCAGGCAACTTAATCCTGCCATAAATCTAATCAATTTTTTGCTGTTTTTTTACCCGCACAAGACCTTTACACACAATCTGTAATGCTCAAAATATCTAAAGCCATACCTTCACCTCTGAATCAGCTTCATTTTGTGCTAGGGAAAGTACATATTTACTAAGCTAACTTGCTACAAGAGCCTCTCATGCCGGGCTAAGGGTGAAGAAGTATGATTAGGCACCGAGATTCACCCCTGCAGATCAAGAGGCGCGAATCTCGCTATGCAGATGAAATCGTGACGCGGAAAACGGGTTGTCACTAAGGGCTGCGGGAAGAAAAACCGGAACAAGCAGCAGCGCAATGGAGAAAGTTATGCTATGGTCAAAGCCGTTGTCGTGAACTGCTCGGAGGTCGATTCCATGAAGCCTGTATTGCTTATTATGTTGATATTTATTGGTGCTGTTTTAAGTGGCTGTGGTGGCAGTGACTCTGATTCTGCCCCTGCGCCCGAAGCCACCACGGTTTTTTCAACGATGGCTGCTCCTGCTTCCGAGCCCGAGGTGCGGGATTGGCTGAGCAGTCTTTCTGCCAAAGTATCCACTGTCAGCTCAAATATCCTCACCAGTCCAGCTCTGACCTGGGAGAGCAACATTCTGCCATTGTATGACTGTTTGAAAGAACTGGGTGACGCCGAAGACTATAACGCCCAGCTGATGATACGAAGCCATGATCCGGCTGTGCGCGCGCTGGCAAATGTCGGATATCAGCAGATTCCCGATCTTTCGGCCGCTATCAAAGAGGATACAGCCTTAAAGTTAAAAGTGCTTCAAAGCCTCGCCTCCATGATCCCCTCGAACCCAAAGCAGAAAGAAGCAAAAAGCTATCTGAACAGTTTTTTTGACACGCGATACACCGATGCCGAGTTGCAGGCTATTTCTGCAGCAAATGAGTCCCTGACAGCGGTATCGTTGCTCTATTACCAGAATGCTGTCACCAAATCAGCCTCTGCTACATTTTCGCCAGCTGAATTTGCCTGTCTGCCCTCCAGTATAAAAAGCCAGATCCCAACAGACTCTGACGGTAACTATGTGTTTGACGCCAACAGTTCCTTGTCTTTTACTCTGGCAGAGTCCTGTTTGCCAGAGGCAATAAGAGAGCGGCTCAATGCTGTGGCTCACTCCAAAGCCGCCTCTGAAAATGCTCCCCTTTGGCCGGTGATTACCGAACGAAGACTCACCTATGCCAAGGCCTTCGGATTTGACAGTTTTGCTCAGCAGAGACTGTCGGACAACATGTTTCAAACCACAACAGCAGTTCAAGCTTTGTTGGATAATATTGAAACAATTACCCAACCCACATTTGAGCGTCTGAGGCAGAGATTTGAAACAATTCAAGCCAGTGAACAGGGTTATTTTCCCGCAACATTCCAGCACTGGAACAGAGACAGGTACTACTCTGCGGTTCGTGCTCAGATTTTAGGCCCGCCGCCTGCAAACCCGAAACTCTTGGTATTTCCGGAAGTCTTTGAGCGCATGCTTTTTCATTTTGGCCGGATTGTGGGGCTGGAATTTGTCAAATCGAATTCCCCCCAAACCTGGTGGAACAGCAACGTGATCGAGTATCAGGTGTATGACTCAAATACCGGTTTCCCTGCAGGGACATTTCTGCTGGACCCTTATCAGATTTCCGGGTTGACGGATTTGGCAAACGCCGGATATTTGAAATCACCAGGGATTCTTGAGTCGGGCCAGATTCAGGTGCCTATTGTGAGGTTAAATGCCAATCTCGCTGAAAGCCCCAGCGCTGGCATCGCTTTATCGTCTGCTGAATATATTTCATTTGCTCACGAACTGGGCCATGCGATGCATTATCTTTTAAAGCCTTCTAATGCGTCCACGGGACCTCTTGAAGATTATATGGAGATTCCCTCCATCACCTTTGAGCGCATTGCCGGAACCCCTTCTTTTTTGAAAGCTCTTTTGAGCGCGGATCCTCTGTCTCCATTGGCCGCTGTACCGGATGACCTTCTCCACTATCTTCAATACTATGCGCTCAACCCAGTCAGCATAGCTGAAAATCGACGCTATTATCTGGTTATCAGCTCCGCGGCATTGCATGCCTCTATGTGGACAGGCGGAGTTCAGACAGAGTTGAGTGATCTGTTCAGACAGGGATATAGTGACTATTATTTTCCCATGTCTGATCTGGCTCAACCCGGGTATTCATATACCCATTTAATCAAGCCGGGAACGGATGTGGCATACTATATGTACTTGTTTGCCGAGGTGATTGCTCCAGACATTCTTTCAGTATTTGAAGCTTCTCCGGATTCTGTTTTTGATGAAACTATCGGTCAACGATTTCGCTCCAGTATTTTGGAGCAAAGTGCCTATAACAGAAACCAGGCTCTTGAGAGCTTTCTGGGGAGGCCCTGGAACTATAATGCCTACAGGGATTGGTTTGAAACTGCAACCAGTCAATTGTAGGGAATTTTCTATGACAGCTATGAAATATAATCACTACATATTGTTAAGGGCAATTTTGCTCGTTGCTGGGCTCTTCTTATTGGCCCTTGGGATCTCTCTTTCGGTAAAGGCTGACCTGGGAGTTTCTCCCATTTCCTGTGTGCCATACATATACAGTCAGGTTATGGCTCTTTCTTTGGGTGAAGTAACCATTCTCTTCAATGGTTTGTTTATCCTCTTGCAAATGATTGTAATGAAAGGGAAATACGAATATATGCAGCTGTCACAGCTTTTTGTAGTGATTCTGCTGGGTTATTTTATCGATTTTACACTTTTTCTTATCTCCGGCATTCATCCTGAAGCATATCTCTGGCAGGTCATTGCTTTATTGATCAGTTGCGCCTTGATAGCTTTTGGTGTTTTTCTCATTGTAAAGGCAAATTTAATATTCGTACCCGCGGATGGTTTCGTTCTTGTCATGGCCCAGACTTATAAAAGAGAGTTTGGACAAGTCAAAATCTGTCTTGATAGCTCAATGGTGACAGTGGGAGTGATCAGTTCTATCTTCTTTCTGCACACATTGGCCGGTATAAGAGAAGGAACCCTGATCTCTGCCCTGATGGTCGGAGTTTTTATTCAAATGTATGGGAAAGCATCACTGGCCATATCCAAATATATTTAAATGCCGGGAAAATGGTCGCCAGTAGAATCTCACGCTTTTTACGAGGTCTGCCAACACCTATGAACGCTTCATTTTTATTTGTGCTAATATCCATTGTGGCACATGGGGCCGTATGAAAGAATCACTGGTTCAGTATTATATTCCTGAAGCGATAGAGGGCTTAGAGCTATTATCATGCTCTGATGCAAGTTATCATTTCTCGCCACATTTCCATGATTCCTATTGCATCTGGTTTAACACGCGCAGCGCAGAAGCCTATACCCTCAAAGGCAACTCAGGGCTGTTATCCATTGGAGATATAGGGATTATTGCCCCGGGAGAGGTTCATTCAAACTGCTCTTTTGATGCAAATGCCCGGCAACTGTTGACCATCTATTTGAATGATTCTTCACTGCGAGCAATGTCTTCCCATATCTTTGGCCACTCAGATTCTTCGGTGGAATTTCGCACTGGTTTTTATAGAGACAAAGAAAATTTCACTGAATTGCATTCTTTATGGCATATCCTTCGTCAGTCTAATTCCGCACTGGAGCGGCAAATATCCCTTTGCACCACTTTTGCTCGTTTGATAAGCCGCTATTCAAAACCGTCATATCAAGTACCGACAGTCGGGCATGAACAAAAGCGAGTTGCTCAAATTATTGAGCTGTTTCATGAGCGCTTGGCGGATAATATCGGGCTGGACGATTTGGCAAAGCAGATCGATTGCACACCATTCCACCTGATTCGCTTCTTTAGAAAGGCAATCGGTTTGACCCCTCACGCCTACCTCATTCAGCTGCGTCTGGAAAAAGCCAAAGATCTCTTGCGGCGTGGGCAAAGTTTGGTTGACGTATCACTCTCAACTGGGTTTACGGATCAGAGTCACCTGACAAGGCACTTTAAACAGAAATTCGGTGTTACTCCCGGCTACTATCGACATCAAATCCTGAACAGTTAGTCCCCTTAGGTCAATTTTGTACAAGATGAAACAATCTTCCCCCTGCTATGACTGCTTATAAATAGTTGTCGTGGGAGGTTGTGATGTCCTTTTCTTTGCGTCGCCAATTTGCACAATACCTGCAAAATTCTATCATTAGCCGGACACGATTTAATAAGTCAAGACGTCTGAAAGAGTGACAGTATCGCTTATGCATAAAGAACATTCTTTTACGGGAATCTGGTACATCCTTGCCGCCGCTTTACTCTGGGGAACAACCGGAACGGCCCAGGCTTTTTCACCACATGGCTTTGATCCCAAGGTGATTGGGGCTCTGCGTCTTCTTATCGGCGGGACGACATTACTTGTTCTTTCGCTATGCAGACGCGAGCTGGGCAAGGCCATAGACTGGAACTGGAAGCTCATCTTCTTGTCTGCCGTTTTTACCGCCAGTTATCAGCTGTGCTTTTTTGCTGCCGTTGCCAGGACCGGTGTCGCTGTTGGTACGATCATCAGTATCGGCAGCGCTCCTGTTACAGGTGGAATGTTGGGGCGCGTATTTCGCGCAGAACGGTTGAGCATACGTTGGTGCGTAGCGGTTCTGTTAGCCGTTTGCGGTTGTATCTTTCTCAGCTTGAACAGCGGCGAGGTCAGTTTTGACTTATTTGGTATCCTGTTGGCGGTTGGGGCGGGCGCTTCCTATGCCATCTATTCTTTGATGATCAAGGGGCTGTTGGAAAAACATTCACCTAATGCGGTAATGGCACTCGTTGTCTGTGGCGGGGCATTAATGCTGTTCCCAATGCTCATCGATTGTGATGTCAATTGGCTGCTGCAGCCCCGAGCAATCGCTGTGGTTCTTCACCTGGGGATTGCCACAATGGCACTTTCTTACTGGCTGTTTGCGCGTGGCCTGAAAACCGTGCAACTGTCCACTGCTGTGACGTTATCACTGGCGGAACCAATGACCGCTGCGACCTTAGGAATCATCGTTCTTGGTGAGCAACTTAACAGACAAGCTCTGAGCGGCATCAGTCTGATTTTCATAGGTCTGATCGTTTTGATCATACGGTTGCCATTGCGTCCTGAAACCTCGGCAGAGGTTAAAGGGTAGAAAGATAATAGAAGAAATAAACATGTAAAACCGTTCATCCCTCTGTTTCTCTTGAAAAATTGTGCAAAGCATCAATCGTTCTGGGGGGGATGCAAACGTATAAACGTGAATATCTCAAGAAATATTTGAGTTCTCCTTATTGTTTTCCTAGCATGGAAAGGTGGTATAATTTAAGCCTACCGCGAACGATAGTCCTTTCAATGTTGAACTGGAGGTCGTGATATGGCAGAAAAACGGGACCAGCATCGTCATAAAAAACGCTTGCAGACCAGGTTTGGTCGTGAAACCACCAAAAAAATGGCATTTACTTCGGATTTGTCTACGGGAGGACTGTTTGTTATTACTGGGCAGCCGGAAGCCCCCGGTAGCCGAGTCCTCTTGGAATTAATCCTTCCTCATCAGGAAACGATTCGGGCCATTGGTCAAGTTCGTTGGGCCAAAAAAGTCCCGGCCAACCTGTTCCACGTGGCCAAAAAAGCCGGAATGGGGATCCAGATTAAAAACATTGAAAATGGCCAGGAGGTTTTTCTGGATTATCTTGCCTCACTTAAAGCTTAATGGATAGACGGGCTGGCAAGATTGCCGCTGACCCTGACTTCAAATTCTCCGTCAGCTTTTTCTTTGGCAGCGAGTTTCAGCAATTCAACCAGACCCGAATCAGCGCTTGCTGTCGGTTTAATGGTCACCCGCAGACTGACCGTACTGTTTCTGGGCGACGACCCAAGGCGTAGATTTCCACGACCCTCAAGGTTGAAATCGCCATCTTTGGCAGTCAGTTCAGTAATTCTGAATGCTTGCCCTTTGCCTTTGGTTTTCAGCTCAATATGGCCAAGTGTGAGCATCGCGTCATCTTTCCCTTCCTCCCGAACACTGACGTTATTCAAGATTAGATTCAGCGCGCTTTGGGAGTCTTCCCTAAGTGGGATGAGACTGTCAAAATCCGCCTGTTCGATTTGTCCGGTCAGATTCAGGTTCCAGCCATTGCGAATGGGTATCTCAATAATCAGTCCTTTGGCGGTGGCAGTGACCTGGCCGTTCTCAAAGACATCGGCAACCAGGGTCCCGGACATAAGCTGGCTGTCAACATGAAACCCTCGATTATCAGACAACAGGGAGCCCCATAACGGCGAAATTTTGGCTTTGTCAATGCGTAGCGGCGGAATGTTTTTATCCGGTTGTCCGTCAATCACTACATCCTTGGCGGTCAGGTTGACAAAGCCAAAGCTGAAAGATCCTTGACTGATAGCAACCTGGCTCTGTTGTTCGATGCTGTTGATCAGCCGTTGTTCAAGTATCCCGGTAGGGAAAGAAAGAGCGATTCCAATACAGGCGCCGACAAAAAAGAGAACAACACTGACGATCAGCATTTTCAGCCAGCGCATTTGTAATGATAAACTGTTTCTTTTCATCTGTTTTTCCTGAATACCGATACCGTAAGGGTTGCGTCGGTCAGTGCTTGGTTATCGAAGCGTTGCTTGAGCCTCAGGTTTTTGATCTGCATCGGAGTTTTTGCCGTATCAATATTCCAGAGCAGCTGCAGAACCTGTTGCAGGGTTAATTTTTCCAGTTTGATATCGAGATTTTCGATATAGATCTCGCCTTGCGTCTGAGCCGGTTGAGGGCGAATATAGCTCAGATTCTCGCGGCTTCCGACTGTCGAGGCGATGTTTTCAAGCAGGGCCAATGCGGACAGGCCACTGCGTTTAGCAAGCTGACCCTCAATATTCTTGGTCATCTCCTGCAGGCTGAAATATTCCGCCTGCAACTGTTGCACCTCAACAATCTGCCGGCGCTTAGCCGCAATAGCTTTACCTGCACTGGTCAGGGCGTTTTGATAAGGTTCATAGATACCGATATATAGCAGAACCACGATTGCAAATAACGCACCGCAGCCGAGCATGATCAGCTCACGTTTTTCCAGTTGACTCAGACGTCCTATCATTGGGCTGACCCTCCCTGCGCGAGGGATAAAATAAGGCGGAAGTTGATCTTATTACCCCGCAGTGCCATCTGGGCATCAGCAACCTGAACCTTGCTGAACAAGGGGGATGCGCTTAATTGCTCAGACAGCTGATTGACTGCTTCAAACGAACTGGTGCTGCCGGATACCCGGACTTCCGGAGGCGCATAATTGAATTCATCAACCTGCATAGCGATCGTCTCAATCTGCTCGGAAAACGCTTTCAGAACTGTCAAAACATCTGGTCCCATACTGCCGACCATAGAGTTTTTCTCGCGTAATTCATTGATGGCGGACTGCATCTGCAGGGGGACGTCAACTATCGTCGTGGCGTTGGGAAAGGTATCGCGATAGATTTGTACGATTTGCTGCTGAAGTTTATCGACCTGGTTGAGCTGTGTCTGGTACCTGGTGGCAGCGGAGCTGACCAGGATCGCAACCGTGGCCAGGCCGAGAATTGCTGTACACCATAGCGATTTTTTTAGCTTTTGCCATTCACCTTTGAGGGCAAAGCTGCCGTGGCGCAGGTTGAAAGAGCTGAGGTCTTTTGTTTTTCCCGCTCTGAATGCCAAAGAAACAGCCTGCATATATTTCATCGGAATCTGCTCGCCGGCAATTACCATTGTCAGCTCTTTGACCTGGTAGCCAAGCTCAAACAGGTGGCTTGTCAGGTCAGACGTTATCGCATCCCCGACGCAGTATATGGTTGTTTGCTGATTGGTATTTCTGGCTGAAAACTGAGTCAGTTCACGGTTTAGCCAGAAGGTATTCTGTTCAGACAACGGTTGGGGGAGCAAGCGGTAGTCTTCAATCTGCCCGTCATGAATGACTGACAGGGTGGTTTCGTGGGAGTTTGCTGCCAGAAGAATCCCTTGGGATAACTGGTCGCCAAGACCTGACAGCAGTACAAAAGGGGACAAATCCAGGACATGCAACGGCATCCCGCAGTTTTCAGTCTGGTCAAGAATTTCCTGAATCCGGTTTTTGGGAACAGCTGCCGCAGTCACTTTGACCGGGCCTTTTCCGCGAGCTTTTAGTGGCAGTGAAGCGGTAAAGCATTCGTCAATAGGGATTGGAATCTGACTGCTCATGGCAAAGGGGAGAGCCGCCATAATTTTTTTATTGTCACTGAAGGGGAACTCCAGTTCACGGATATAGGCCGTTTTGGCTGGCAGTGCCGCAGCCAGTCGATCACCGATCTTGAAGTCTCCGGAAAGATTTTCCGTCAACTCTGCAAGTTGTGCGGCCAGGTCGTGACGATGACTCTCCAGAAGCTGAACCCTCTTCAGTTCGCTGCCTTCGATGTCGAGGACCGCAAGGTACGAGCTGAGCGGGCCAATATCCAGACCGAAATATCTTTTTGCCATATTCTTTATTCCACCCTGATAAATAGCAGTGAGTTGCCGGTTTTATTCACTTCTGCGACCAGTTTCTGATGTCCGTCGTTAACACTGCCATCAGCTTCAATCCGATAGTACTGACTGGTTGTTCCAAGCAGCTTCTGATTGGCAAGCGTTTTCAGAATACTGTAGCTTCCTTCTGATAACAAATTTTCCAGACTTTCAATCGACTCGATCGGTTCGTCATTTCTGCGTTCAATAATCAGTTCGGCCGTTGCTTCGTCAATGTTGCTGTTCAGGGACATCAGCACCTGGGCGCTGGCAGTATTGATGTTGATCATGTCCGAACCATTAACGCTGATGTGTGGCTTTAGTTTTTCGAGTACCTCTTTGGAAAAGCCTTTAACCAGTAACAGCTCGTCCAGTGTTTCCAGTGCTGCGTTTTTGCAGGTGTAGGAATGACTCAGACTCTGATAGTAGTCAGTCTCCGCGCCGGAGACCGGAATATCAAGGCCATCGGTCTGAATCAGCTGGTAGGCCTGATCCCCGCTGTCCAGCCAGTCGATCAAGGCGGCTGTCAGTTCGGCAGGATCGGCCAGGTGATCGATTTCCAACGACGCGAACAGACGATAAAAGCGATCAACAACGACGGTGCGCGGATTATTGCCGCTAACCAGCGTATTGATAGCCAGTTTACTGTTCAGATCCTGAATCGTAACAGAAACGGCTCCCTGCCCAACCGGATAGCTGATGATACCAGTGTGCCAGATTTCACTGCTGTGATCATAATTATTATCGTCTTCCTGAAGCAGCATGCGGCCGGCCGCGATACCTCCACTTGCCAGGTAGTAGGCCTTGGTTGAATCTCTGAAGGTTTCCGTCAGCCGTTGGTCAACCAGTGTCGAATAGGCCAGCTCCATGAGTAGCGAGGTCAACAGGGTGATGATCACCAGCACCAGAAGCAGCGCCATCCCCTTGTCATTTGCGATGCTTGTTTTCGTCATCGGCTCATCTCAGGCAGTCTTATGGCGGATAAAAAAGGAATTTCCTTCCCTCTGGCGTCGTTGATTTTGAGTTCGATTTCAACCAGGTTCGGCAGTCCTTTAGTGCTGGAGTCCCAACTGTCATACCAGGAACTACCGTCATAAAAGCGCAGATTGAAAGCATTGATACCTGGTGCCAGGCGCATTCTGCGCAAATTGCTGGTGTCGTCTTTACTCAGTAACGGTTTTTCAGTCCTGAGCAAGACCTTGCTGCCGTCGTCCGCTTCATTGTCTTCCATCACCGTATAGGTGAGCAGGGCATAACCGGTGCCGGTACTGCTCAGTGGCGATGCCGCCGTAGTACTGAAGGTCAAGGAGACATTGTCGAGAGTATCTTTTTCCCCTTTTAAGATGCTGTCCTTGTTGGCACTGCTCAGGTACGCCCCGTGCAGCTCACGGCCAAAACGGTCAAAAATGACCCGGGCTTTATGGTACGTCTCACTGTCCTGCTCAAGTCGGTCCTTGGCGGAACTGACGGAAGAAAAGACACCGTAGACGGTCATCAGGGTGATGGCTACAATACTGATTGAAACCAATATTTCAATCAGGGTAAAGCCCCTCTGGCGACTCCGCTGGCGAGGAGATCTATCAGAAAATAAAGGAATCAAGCGTGACCGCTTCATTGTCGTTTTCATCTCCCCAGCTTACGGTAACACTGACCATTCTGATGGATGGCAGTGGTGTGTCCGAATAATCGACGCGCCAGGTAAAAGCATTATTTGGTTCATCAAAAACACCGCTCTCGTCAGATCCGGTTACCGTCGAGGTAGAAGTCGTTTCCAGCTCACTCATTTTATGCTGGGCCAATAAGGTCGCCTGGGTAATTTTCTGCAACCGGTCATGGACGGTGATGGTTCTGTTCCCCAGCGACAGCAGAGCCGTCAGGGCAATGCTGATAATCGCCAGGGCGATCATGATTTCAAGTAAAGTGAACCCGGCACTTTTCCGGCGCTGTGAAAAACGCTGTAACTCCATACGTCTTAACGTCGAAGCTGGGGGTCTTGAGAGGTTGTTTGTATTCTGTATCTGCACCATGATCCGCCGCCCGGGTCATTCTCAGTTAAGCTGAAACTCCCGATAGCCTGTAAATACTTCACTGCTTCCGGTCAACGGATTGACCCGCAGGGTTAAACTGTTTTTCTTTTCATCGCTCAGGTGGATAACCGTCTCTTCCAGCCACCCTGAAGGATGGATTCTGACGCTGACTTCTCCCTTGGTGAAAGAGCCTTCTCCGGCGAGGACAATATCGGTAAATGCGATCCCGTCTTTTAGCCTGGCGTGAGTCGGGTTCTCTTCCAATTCGCTGATGCTGCCATCTGCATCAACAATCTCTCCGTGATAGCGGTTTTCATCGAGGTTGAACACCAGCCGGTGTTCCTGCCCACTGAGGGCCGCCTCGTTGAAAAGATACTTCATGGTTCCGGCCAGCCTGCGGGTCGATGCATTCAGGTCACTTTTCGTGCCGGTACTTAACAGGGGCACACTGATGATAGTAAACAGGCTGATCAGTAGGATGACGATCGCCAGTTCCATCAGCGTGAAACCACGCTGATAGCCACCATGTGCCCTGTATCGAGGAATGTTCCTCGTTGTTGCCATAGAATCAGTCAAGTTCCCAGCTGTTGATGTCGGCGTCATAGCCTTCACCACCGGATTCACCATCTGCGCCATAAGAGATCAGATCATAATCTTTGCTGTGCAGGCCGGGGGACAGGTAGATATAATTATTGTTCCAAGGATCAAGGGGCAGTTTTTTCAGGTAGCCGCTTTCGGCGTATTTTTCCGGAATGCGGCCGGTCTGCGGGATCGAAACCAGAGCTTTAAGCCCCTGATCGGTGGAGGGGAAAAAACCATTATCCAGCTTGAACATGCCGAGGGCTTCTTCGATCCCTTTCATGTCGACCTGGGCTTTGGTCACTTTTGCCTGATCCGGTCGATCCAGAAAGCGCGGGACGACAATCGCCGCCAGTATGCCGAGGATAACAACGACAACCATAATTTCAATCAGCGTAAAGCCACGCTTGTTGAGTAGATACTTTTGCATTGCCAAATAGCTCCTTTATTACCTTGCAGTCGTTAAAAACTCTGACTCGCTTCAAAAATGGGCAGCAGGATCGCCAGCACGACGAAGCCGACCACGGTTCCCATAATCAGGATTAAAATAGGTTCAAGCAGGGAAAGTAACCCGGTAATCGCCAGTTCGGTCTGACTTTCGTAGGTGTCGGCCAGCCGGAACAGCATCGGTTCAAGTTGGCCGCTTTTTTCCCCGGCGGCCGTAATCTGTGCCAGCATGGGCGGGAAAGCTGTTGAATTTTTAAGACTTCTCGCCAGCGAACCACCCTCCTGGACATCTTTTTGAGCCGTGTCTACGGCTTGGTAAAGGACCCGGTTCTTGAGCAGGGCTTTGGTAATGTCAAGTGCTCGCAGCAGCGGGATACCGCTGTGCAGCAGGGTTCCGAGCGTGCGTGCAAACCAGGCCGTGGCGATTGTCAGGCTGAGGCGTCCGTAGAGGGGCAGGCGTAAACTGATCTGATCAAGTTTAAGGCGTCCCTTTTCGGTGTGGGCATAGCGGCGCAGTAGCAACCCGGCGCAAATGATTATCGCAAGCAGCAACCACCACCAGCTGCCGAGCAGATCACTGAGCTCAATCAGAAAGCGGGTCGGCCAGGGGAGAGCCTGCCCCATTTCAGTCAGCATTGAGGTGATTTTGGGGACGACAAAGATGAACAGGAAGATCAGCACTCCGATGCCAACCACCGTCATCAGAATCGGGTATGCAAGCGCCGCCTGAATGCGTGCCCTGATGCGTGCCTGATCATCCAGAAAGTCAGCCAGACGATGCAGGACTTGATCCAGGGTGCCACTGCTTTCGCCGACTTGAATCATATTAATAAACAGCTCAGGGAAAACCCGACGCTGATTTTCCAGCGCTTTATGAAACGGTGCTCCCTCCAGAACTTCTTCACGAATGCTGAGAAAGGTCGTGCTGAGTACGGACTGATCAGTCTGGTCGGCAACGGTCCCCAGAACTTCATCGAGGGGAATTCCTGCGCCCAGCAGGGTGCCAAGCTGTCGGGTTGCGGCGGCCAGATCTGCCGGAGAAACCCGGTGGCGTAAACTGAATGAGGCTCGCGGACTTTTCTGGCCGCTTTTGGCGGCAGCAGTGACTTCCTGCAGGCTGGTCAGAAAAATCCCCTGCTGGCTCAGTTTCTGGGTGACCGCCTTGCGGCCACTGCCGTCAATCTTGCCATGGACCTTGCGCCCCTGACTGTTCAGTCCTGAATACTCAAAAAGAGCCACGATCAGGTCTCCTCTTGAGTGACACGGAGGACCTCTTCAAGGGTCGTTTCCCCGCGCAACGCTTTTTCCAGCCCAGCTGTACGCAACGGTTTTAAACCATTTGCCATGGCCGCCTTGCGGATGGTCGCGGCGTCTTTGTTTTTGAGGAGCAGATCTCTGACCTGATCATCAATTTTCAGTAATTCATAAATACCGGTCCGCCCCCAATAACCGATATTCATGCATTTTTCACAACCACGCCCCTGGTAGAAGACCGGATTGGCCGGTAGCCCTTCCGCGGTCAGCTCATGGAGAAGTTCTGCCGGGGGTTCATATTCTTCACGGCAATGGGGGCAGATGCGGCGCACCAGGCGTTGGGCCATGATGCCGACGACACTGGAAGCGGCCAGGAACGGCTCGACACCCATTTCAACCAGGCGGGTCAGGGCTCCTGCAGCATCATTGGTATGCAAGGTTGAAAAAACCATATGGCCGGTCAGGGCCGACTGAATAACGATTTCAGCTGTCTCCTGGTCACGGATCTCGCCGACCATGATAATATCGGGATCCTGACGCAGTATGGAACGCAGGCCATTGGCAAAGGTCAGGTCGATTTTGGTATTGACCTGAATCTGACCGACACCGGCGAGCTGATATTCGATAGGGTCTTCAACCGTGATAATATTTTTTTCACGCTGATTCAGGCGTGTTAATGCCGAATACAGCGTGGTCGTCTTACCGGAACCGGTTGGCCCGGTCACCAGGAACACGCCGTGGGTCTTGCTGATCATACTGACGATATCCTGCAGCAGCTGATCTTTAAGACCGATCTGTTCCAGTGACAGGACATTGGACCCCTTATCGAGCAGACGTAAAACCACACGTTCGCCAAAAGCGGTAGGCAGGGTTGACACCCGCACATCAACGTCACTGCCGGCAACCTTGACGCGGAAGCGGCCGTCTTGAGGCAGACGCTTTTCAGCAATGTTGAGTTGCGACATGATCTTGATCCGCGAGACGATTCCGGCATGGGCTTTTAACGGCGGTTGATGGACATCATAGAGAATACCGTCAATGCGATAGCGAATCCGTAATTCCCGTTCAAAGGGTTCAATATGGATATCGCTGGCCCGTTCTTTGTACCCTTGCGTGATCAGGCTGTTGACGAAGCGGATGATCGGTGCTTCATCCGAGGTGTCGAGCAGATCTTCCGGCTCCAGGTTATGGATGAGATCTGTATCTTTGTTGGCTTCAATCTCTTCAATGACTCCGGAGGTGGCTCCGGCGTTTTTTTCATAACTGCGATTGATAGCTTTGAGGATCTCCTCCGCAGTAGCCAGACACGGCTCCACCGATGCTCCGGTCAGTGTTCCCAGATCGTTAAGCAGGGCGGTGTCGGTTGGATCTGCCACGGCGACCAGCAGTTGATCGTTCTCATGCTTAAGCGGAAAAAACATCCGCTCTTTAGTAAAGCCGATAGGGATTTTCAGCAACAGATCGTCACTTCCGCCCTGATCGATCAGTGTCGGGAAAAATTCCAGGGAGAATTGCTTAGCTAATGCTTCAGCCACAATCCCCTCGCTGACGACCTTCTTCTTGACGAGAATTTCACCCAGTTGCAAGCCACTTTTTTGTTGCTCCAGCAGGGCCAGGTCGATGTCATTCTGACTGACTTCAAACTGGTCGTGAAGGATCTCTCCGATGAGCTGCCACCTCTTCATACGTCTAATTGGACTCCTGTTGAGGGCGTTCCTGTCTACGTTCTTCGTCCTGCAGCTGTTTGAAGTCTTCAGGGAGATTGGTGCGCTGCTCTTCAGTCAACATTGTCGCAGCTTTTAAGCGGTTGGCATTGGTCACCTGGGCAATGTCATCGGTATCCTTGATAATTGTCGGAGTGATGAAAACGAGCAGATTTTTCTTGTTTGCCGAGGTCGATCTGGTTTTAAACAGCCAGCCAAGCACAGGAATGTCACCAAGCAGAGGGACCTTGGTTTCTGATTGGGTCGATTGATTATTGATCAGGCCACCCAGGATAAGGGTCTTTTTGCTTTGCGCCAAAACGGTATTACGAATCACGCGTTTGGTCAGGGTCGGCCCATTGGTGTTGGAATCGGAGCCTTCCACGACCCCGGTAATTTCCTGGTAGATATTCAACCTGACCAGATTGTCTTCAATAACCTGGGGGGTAAAGCGCAGTGTCAGAGCGGCATCCTGGCGCTCGACCGAGACGGTTACGTTATCGGTGTTGGTGCTGTCAGTAATTTTTTCGGTAACGATGGGAACGTTATCACCGACGATGATTTCTGCTTCTTCGTTATCTGATGTAAGCAACCGTGGTGCCGACAACACATTGACATCACTGTCGGTTTTGGAAAGATTCAGTAATGCCGACAGGGCTGGAACCGTATAGGTTTTTCCATCTCCTGCGGTGACGGTTATCGGGTTAAACATCCCGCCAACCAAAACTCCATTGATTGCTGTGCTCAGTAACGAAGTGGATGAGCTTAAGTTGCCAAGGCTGGTCTGCTCCCCAGTTCCGGCGAAAATGACACCATCGTTACCCAGATCAATAGCTCCGGACAGAGACGCTCCCAGATCTTTAGTCGCGTCCATGGACAGTTCAATGATCAAGGCCTCGACGTAAACCTGTTTACGCTTGATATCAAGTTTCTTAATGATGCTTTTAATCGCTGTATAGTCTTTTTGCTGGGCGTTAATGATCAGGGAATTGGTCGGTTTGTCCGCGGTGATCGAGACCTGCTGGGAGATAACGGCTGAAGACTGGGTCGGAGCCTGATTTTTATTGGCGGTTGCCGCAGCGGAAGCTGCGGCGGCTTTGACTCCGGTAAGAATCTCATTCAGGGTTGTTGCCAGGGTTTCCGCATCGGCATTTTCCAGGTAGTAAACATTGATATCCGCTTCTTCTTCACGCGGTTCCTGATCAAGTGTGGCGAGCAAGCCTTTAATTTTATCCAGATCTTCACTGCTGGAAACGACAATCAGCGAGTTGGTCCTGGGGTAGGCAATGATTTTACTGGTACCTTCTTTGGTTGTGGAAATCTTCTGGTTGGCACGCCTTTGGGTTGCTCCGGCCTGTTCGGTCACAATCTCCTGACAGATTTTAGCAACTTCTTCAGCATCTGCGTAGCGCAGCGGTAATACCGTCAACTCTCCTGAGGAATCGGGCTGATCCAGCTGCTGCATGATTTTGACCATGCGATCGATGGTGGAGGCGGTTTCCGTCAGAATCAGGGTGTTGGTTGGTGGATAGGTGATAATGTTTCCGGTGGCCGGCATCAATGGTGCCAGTACCGATGTGGCAACTGTATCGACATCAAGATAATTAAGTCGCACCAGGCGCGTTATGAACTGGTCCGAGTCACTGCGCCCCTTAGTGTAGACGGGCAAGCCTTCCTGGCGGGCGGTTTTGGTGGAAACGATTTTATTAACCTTTCCCGAAGGCACCAGGGTATAGCCCTTGACATTCAAGACCGTCAGAAACAGTTGATAGGTTTCATCAAGGGTCATGGTTTCCGGTGAAACGATCGTGACCTTGCCTTTAATGGAATCGTCATAAAGAAAATTCTTGCCGGTCAATTCACTGATTGTGTTGATCAATTCCGTCAACTCGACATCTTTGAAGTCGAGGGTGATCTTTTCATCCGCCGGTGCCGCCTGGACCGGTTTTGCCAGCGGCGCAGCACTTAGCAGCAAAGCCAGAAATAACCACACCGAAAAACGGAAGAATTTTATATGAGTCACTTGATTTGCCTCCTAGTCAAGTTCATAAGTAAAGGTCTGGGCCGCCCCTTTGCGTTCAATGCCGACAGAAATCTGTCGTGCTTCGCGCAATTGCTGGAAAATCTGCAGTGCCGTCTCGGGGCTGTCAAGGGTCATATTGTTGACCTGCATGATGACGTCGCCACGTTGCAGGCCTAGTTTGGTGAGGATCGAATTGCGCCGTAAGCGTCTGATCATAAAGCCGTCAGTTTTGCCGTCGGTAATACGTGGCTGTAACTGGGCCAGACGCATTTCCACGGCGAGGTTCGCCCGGGTCTTTTCCGCGGTATCACGAGGGACGACCCAGTGCCCGTCGCCGATCTGCTTGATGTCTGCGTCGGAATTTTCGCCCTCATTGCCGATGGCTTGGGCAGTCGCTGCCGGTGTGCCGGGTTGGTCGTCCTGAATCAGCATCAGCGTGGTCAGCGATTTGTCACGATTGCGGATCTTTACCAGATTACGGGTAATTTCCTCAATGATGCCCCCTCCGGGGAGTTCATCATTGAGGTGGTAGATTTCAAATTTTTTATCGATCTCTATCAGGGCAAGGGAATCCTCTCCAGCAGCAACGGTTCCCATCAATTTCATATTTGTAGGCGCAGGCTGCTGACTGGGTGACTTGGCTGCTCCGGTGTCATTCTGCTCTGTTGACGCATTGACGGGGGTCAGTGTTGCGGTGTCGGAACGGCTACTCGGATCAAAAATATTGCGTTGCAAAATCAGGTTGAGGTCGTCCTGAGTTGTTTCATGGACGGTTTTTTGAGCGGTCTTTGTTGCGGTGTAGCTCTGGGCCGGAGCCGGGTCAATATAAGTCCCCAGAAATGAGGTGACGAGAAGGCCGCAAACCAATCCCAGTAGCAGCACCAAAAGCAGATTAAGATAAGTGTGGTATTTCTGATAGAGCGTCAGCATGTCAGCCTTATTCAGTTCGTTGTTATCCGGAGTTCCCGGATGACGACCAGTAAACGGAAAAACTGATACTTCAAAGTCATTGATTAATAAACTCAACGGCCCGCTATCATAGTCGTTAAACAGCTTATAAGCAAGTATGGCGCATCGACTACTGATTTTCTTACAGAAACCTAGCTTTTGTCACTGATTATTTATTGACCGGGTGCTGGCAGTTCAAAGAGGGTTCCGCGGTAATTAAACAAGGTCGATGTTTCTCTGATCTCGGCAATACTCAGATCTGCGGTGATGTTTTCTTTTTCATGGCGTATTGTTCCGTTGATCCTGAGCATGCGCCGGGCCGGGTCAGAGCTGAAAAAATGCAGGGACACCCTAAGAGATCCAATATCCCTCTGTAGTGCTGAAGGCAGTTCATCATAAAAGGGAACCTCCTCTGTGGTTGCTGTGCCAGGTGCTGTTGAGGGGATGGAATTCGGCGGCGACTGAGGGAGAGCTTCTAAAGGAGCGGTTACTTCCTGATGGCGTTGGGGGACAGGTGCGACAATATTCTGGGATTGTTTCTGCACGGGAGTTGGTGCTTTTGTATTTTTCTGTATGGTCTGGTCTTGTGCCGGTAACTGCTGACGGGTCTGTTTGGCTACCGGTATTGATGGTTGTTTGTCTGCTTTATGAATCTGGTTGATCGGATCGGAGGCCAGAATTGCAGGCTGCTCCGGCTGACGGCCGATCCACCAGCCACCCATAAGGCTCAACAGCGGAATCAGGATGCAGATAGCGATAAGAACCCCACGTTTCCGCGCCGGAAAATGGGGAATCAGGATATGTTTGCCCGCTTGCGGTGTCAGGTTGCCACTACGGTTTTCTTCTGATTTTTTAAGAGCATCAAGAATAAAGGACATCAGTTGACCTCAGTATTATCAAGGTGAGGGCCCGGAGCCTGGGTAAGATTGTTCAGATAGATAATTGTTTTGGGGCCAAGCACCCCATCCGGGGTTAAGCCGGCTGCAAACTGAAAATGTTTCAGTGCGCCAAGGATCCCGCCAGCCAGGACCGAAGTCGTTTCCTGCCCTGCGTAGTGTCCGGTTGCCGTAAGTGTTTCTCTGAGCCATGGGATTAATGGGTTTGTTTGTCCCGGATAAACAATACCTGAGTAGTTTTGTGGTGGGTACCACAGGATCCGGTATTCGCCAAACCAACGGTTCTGCAAGGCTGCAATATTCAGGGTTCTGACATCTCCTGCGGCGCGAAATTCTGCCTTTTCGTTGTGCATGCTGGTGAGCAGCACAAAAAACTCTTTCCCTGCGTCATCATACAGCGTCAAAAGTGCCGGGCGATTAAGCGCCCGAAGACTGGCGAGGTCTTCCTGGCGGTCATAGCAGCGTAGACCCGATTCACGTGCGAAGTCACATGGAGTCAGGGATGAATTGCGGTAATTCAGTCCCCACATGGCGGCCAGTTCAGTAAATGCGCTGTCTCGGGTGTGGCCAAAAGCAAAGTCTGAAGGCCAGGTGAGGATTTCCTGAACCCTCTGCTGAACGGGTTGTGCTTCGCCCGCTTCCTGATCTTTGTTTATGAAGTATTTGGCTGGTTCCGATGATTGCTCTGGCGCTGTCTCTACGGTTACTTCAGTGGAGGCCCCTTTTGTAACGGTTGTTGTTAACAGTTGGTAAGATAATCCGGAAATAATAATAAAGCTGATCAGGGTTGCGAAAATCCAGGGGACGCTTTGTTTACGTCCGGTCCGGTCAAAAATCTCAGCGCACGCCTGACGGACTATGGCGGGGGTGACCTGGCGTTGCTGCCTGGTGTAGGCCCCTAATAGAGAACGATCGCAAATCAGATTGATCAGGCGCGGAATGCCAAGACTGCGGTTATGAATCAATCTGATTGCTCGTGGTGTGAAGCAATTTTCATGACTGCCGGCCACCTGAAGGCGGTGAGCTATATAACCCCTGATTTCCTGTTTGTCCAGCGGGCCAAGGTGATAACGCGCGGTTATCCGTTGGGCCAGTTGCCGCAACTGCGGGCGGTTGATCATGTCACGCAGCTCGGGTTGGCCCAGCAGAATAATCTGCAGTAATTTGCGCTTGTCTGTTTCCAGGTTGGTCAACAGCCGCAGTTGCTCCAGAACATCGATGGACAGATTCTGGGCTTCATCGATCAGCAATACCGTTTTACGCCCTTGGGCATTAGTCTTCAGAAGGTGCTGGTTGATGGTGTCGACCAGGAGCTTGGTCGAATTCGATCCGCTGTGACCGATATGCAACTCATCACAGATGGTCTGCAGCAGTTCAATAACGCTGATCTTCGGGTTCAGGACAAAAGCCAGGTCGATTTCGGGAGGGATTCTGGTGAACAGGCTTTTACAGATGGTGGTTTTGCCGGTTCCGACCTCGCCGGTCAGCAGGACAAAGCCGCCATCAGTCTGCAAACCGTAAAGCAAGTGTGCCAGCGCTTCCCGGTGGCTTTCACTCATGTAGAGAAAACCGGGGTCAGGGGCAATGGAAAAAGGCTTTTCTGTTAGTCCAAAGTAGTCAGTATACATGGGTCCTTGATTTGTTCTGCCAAATTGGCTGGTTCTTTCGCTCTACTTCGCCTGAAGTCTATCAAGCATACCTGCCTCGTCACCGAAAAAAAAGCCTGATATTTAAAGATACTGTACGGGTAACCAGATCTCGCATAAAACAGCATTCTTATAATGCTTATGATATGTTTTAATTTCTACGTATATATATTGCAATATTTAAAATATAGATATTTGGAATAACTATATAAATAATAAATTCAATAGTTTAATTTCTGACTGTTTTGCTCAGGCAAAAATTGTTTGAAAATATCGAAAAAAATCCTTGATCTGTGGCCAGCTGTTCAGTAGTTTTCCGGTAAATATGTGATAAAAAGAAAGCTCATTCTTAGCATGATTGGCCGTTAGTCTTGCGAGCTTTACAGTACATGTTGTGCGCTGTTGGAGAGGTCTGTACATCCTTACTAACCAAAGGAGGTTATATGTCTCAAAAGCTAAAACGAGGTTATCGAAAGCTGGGTTGGCAGGTTCTGGCCGTATTGGCAATTGCTCTGCTTCTTTGGGGCTGTGGTGGAGGAGGAGGAAGTAGTTATGATGAGCCGACGTCTACTCAAACGGCAACGCCACTGATTGAAGCCGCAACTTTGATGGACTGGTCCAAAGACGGGCTGGTGAATGATGATGGTTTTGAAAACGTCAGAATCCTGCAGGTCGGGACGAGTGACGAATATAATGCTGGCCATGTGCCGGGGGCATACCTCTGGAACAGCAGTTCGGAACTGGTTATGGCCAGTCGCTTGGACGGATTGGCTTTTGAGCCCACCAGTACGGTCCCCGAAGGTGCGATTCTGGATGCCATGCTGCAGCGCAGTGGTGTCGATTGTGACACGACTATTGTTATCAGTTACCCTTCAACCAAGAATATCTATTATGCCGCGCGGGCCTATTTTACCCTTCGTTACTGGGGTTTTGGCAAAGATAAAATCAAAGTACTCAATGGTGGTAACAACGGCTGGACTGATGCTGGCTATACCCTGACAACCGAAGCGACAGCGGAAAAGCCATCTGATTTCAGCGTTCGTGAAAATGGCAGCCTGGGAGCGGATCTCCATGTTTCCATGGGTGAGATGATTGCGGCGGTGGATGCCAACAACGCAAGTATAACTGCATCTAGTGAGCCCCAGATCAACATTATTCAGCAGACAACCGGCGCGCGTGTCATTGCGAACGCTATAGGACGCTCTTACGGATATTTTGCTGTCGGTGGCGTTACCACAGGCGGTTATTTTGTCACGCCAACAGAAGCCTTAGCCGCCTTGAAAGACAGTGACGGACCAGCCGATAATCTTACTCTTGGTGAATTTCATGAAGATTTGCCAAGTATTACTCATTGTGTATCCGGGATGAGCTGTACACCAATCTTTTTCGCTCTTGACGGTTTATTAGGGTTGGATGTCGCGGTGTTTGATGGTTCCGCCGGCGAATGGAATATCTATCGTGGCGATGCTGCAGGCAGTGACTCTTATATCAACGATGCCTGGAACGTTAACCTGAACGGACGTTCCAATGACACCAGCACAGTCAACGCAAATCGCGCGACCCAGATTGATCCGCACCTTAATTTCATTTATCGGACCGTAACCGATTCCGATGCCAACCAGATCGAAAAAGAAGACAGTGAATACATGGGATCAGGCACGAGTGATGGTCCAACGTCTCCTAACGATGTTGATCCAAGCGGATGCTAATTGTTTGTCGACAGGTTGAGTATCGTCTGTGCGTGAAGCCAGATGGAATAGAGAATCTAAGGAGATGACATTTATGAAGAGATATACGATGGCACGTTTGCTACTGGCAACCGTTGCGGTGTTTTGCCTGCTGGCAGGATCCGCCTTGGCTGGCCCGACCTGGACTTTTGGCCCTGATGATGAGGGACTGCTAAAAATTGATTACAAGGGGCAGTTTCAGTTGGTCAGTAGCGATGATGGCACTGATGATACGGTTGAATTTAATTTTCGGCGTAACCGCCTTGCTCTGATGGGGGCCTGGGAAGAATCTTTCGGACTTTATGTTCAGACCGAGTACACTGAAGATAATGATTACGCAAGCAGCAACGGTGATAAATTTCAGCTGTTGGACGCGGTATTGCGTTTTAAAATTCATAATGCTGCAAACCTGTGGATGGGTAAATTCAAACATAACCTGACGCGGGAAAATCTGGAAGCGTGTGAAATGCCCCTGACTTTGGATCGCTCAGTCTGGCTTCGTGGGCCATACACCGCAACCCGCGACAAAGGGATTGCTTTATGGGGTAACCTGTTTAATGACATTTTCCAGTATCGTCTTGATGCCATGAATGGCAGTGATGCATCCGATTCTGGACTGCGTTACAGTGCTCGTGTCCATGTTTCGTTACTCGACCCGGAAAACAGCTATGGTTACAAAGGGACTTACCTGGGCGAGAAAAAGGTTCTGACGATTGGCGCTGCATATCAGGCCGAAGCAGAAGTCGGGACGGTTAATGATGAGGCGTTCGATTACAGCGCCTGGACGGTTGATCTTTTTGCCGAATATCCCATTGATAATGTTGGTACCTTTACGTTGTCAGCAGCTTATGTTGATTATGACCTGGATGACGCTTATAAAACTGGAGGCGCAACTGGCGACCTGATCGGCGTCAATGGTCAGAAAAATGGTGGATATGTTAAAGCCGGTTACCTGCTGCCATCCCTCCCTCTGCAACTTTTTGCCCGCACTGAAGGCTGGTCCTTTGCCAATCTGAATGGTGTGTACGACCAGGAAATTTCTGTTTTGGGTGTTGGTTTCAATTACTATCTGCGTGGCCAGAACCTGAAGGTAACGGTTGAGTACAACACCACCGAATACGACAAAGGTGGTGTCGACGACCTCGACAGGCTGGTTGCCCAGATGCAGGTCATTTTTTAAATCAGATACATAAAATTTGCATTATGCCGGGAAGTATGGGGACTTCTCGGCTTTTTTACTCAGTCCTAGACAAGGAGTGGCTATGAAAAAAACAACAAGTCTGATCGCCGTTCTGGTATTCGCTTTGAGTATTGCCGGTAGCGCTTGTGCAGAAGATTATAAAGGGAAAGTTGAAAAAGTTGACGGTAAGCTGATCACCATCAAGATCACCAAAGGGAAAGCTTCTGATTTTGAAGTCGGTGACAAGGTCATGATTGAAACAAAGGATGATAAGCCGAAGAAAAAAGGTGGCGTTACGTTGCAAGGTTGTTAATGCACATTTTTTAACCCTTTATCTGACGAGTGTTGTCTATGCCTGCTGTCGGTGGGATGCAAAACCAGCAATACTGCACCGCAATGGCTCGGCTGTATCGCTTGCTTGCCAAAGCGGTAAACTATCCGGAGCGTACCTGGCTGACCCGGGACTACTGGAAGACGCTTGCCCTGACCTGGGCTGAAATCTCAGCCGGGCAAATGACTGTTCATCTGCCGGATTACCCGCAGGATGAACAGTCGTTTGAGGCGCTTCAGGTCGAATATACCCGTCTGTTTATTAATGCGATCCCTCATGTTGTGGCTCCTATGTATGGCTCGGTTTATCTTGAACCCGACGCAGTGCTGTATGGCAGCAGTGCGGAACAGGTCAAGGCTTTTTATCAGCAATGTGATTTCAGCCTGAACGGGGCAGGTGATATTCCGGATTTTTTGGGGACCGAGTTGAAATTTCTGGCCCTGCTGATGGATGAGGAGCGTGAAGATGATGTCGAACGATTTCTGTCTCAGCATTTTCGCCCCTGGTTCAAACTGTTCAAGCAACGCGTCACCACTGCCGCTCAGCATCCATACTTTTTAGTGCTGATTCACCTGATCAACTTTTTTACTAAGGAGGAAATGGCTCATGGCAATTAAAATGACCCGGCGCAGATTTTTGCAATCCACGACCTGTGCAGCTGCAGTTCTTCCTTTTGCGGGTCTGGTTCAAGCCGATGATACGTTTGTCAAAGTTCCGTATGCAGCTCCTGGCAGTCTGGCTGGAACCCAAACCGTGACGGGGGGTGTTTGTGAAATGTGCTTCTGGCGCTGTCAGATCGTTGGCAAGGTCAGAAATGGACGTTTGCTGAAACTTGAAGGAAACCCTAAAAGTATCGACAACGGCAAAAGTATCTGTGCTCGTGGTAACGCCGGGGTCAAACTGCTGTATGATCCGGATCGTTTGAAGTTCCCGCTGAAAAATGTCGGCAAACGCGGTGCCCCGCAGTGGAAACGGATCTCCTGGGAGCAGGCTCTCGATGAATGCGCGCAAAAGCTTAAGGGCACTATCGACTCTTATGGTCCCCAGGGCATCGCTATTTTCCCCCACGGGTCATCGGCCAAGTATCCGATGACATTTTTTGAAGATGTTGTCGGGACGCCGAACAATTCAGAAGCTTCCTTCTTTCAGTGTCGTGGTGCGCGTGATACCGCTTATCTGGCAACACTGGGAGTTCCGGCGGGTGAACATGTCGACATGTCTAATGCCAAGGTGATCTTTTTACTGGGAAGCCACCTGGGTGAAAATGTTCACGTATCTCACCTGAAGCGCTATCTCAAAGGGTTAGAAAACGGTGCCAAGCTGATTGCTGTTGATCCGCGTTTTTCTGCGGCAGCAGCCAAGGCTGACATCTGGGTTCAGATCAAGCCGGGAACCGATATCGCATTCTTGCTGGCGATCATGAACTATCTGGCGGTGAATGAAAAATACAATGTTGAGTATGTCGATGATAATGGCGATGGTTTTGATGATTTCTGTGAAGGGATTGCTCACGCCACTCTCGAATGGGCTGCGGGGATCTGCGATATTCCAGCCAAACAGATCAAGCAGGTTGCTGATCTGCTTGCTGACAATTCTCCCAACGTCTCAATCCACCCCGGCCGCCACACTAGCTGGTATGGCAACGATTTTCAGCGTGAGCGGGCGATGGCCTGCCTGACCGGTATGCTGGGTGCTATCGGCAGTGTCGGTGGTTTCGTGCGTCCGATTGGTCCCAAAACCGGTAAGTTCGGTTGGCCGCATCCGATGAAAGAACACGCCGAGGAGCATGCCTTGCACCGCATGGCTGGTGTCCATAAGTTCGCTCCCCCGGGGACTCCGACCGATCTGATTCGTAACGCTGCCGTCAGTGGCAAGCCCTATCCCATTAAGAGCTGCGTTATCTGGGGACAAAACCCGCTTCAGACTATCCCCAATCAGGCTTTGACCATCAAAATGCTGCAGCATATGGATTTCGTCATGGTCTGCGACATCATGCCGACTGATATCACCATGTATGCTGATATCCTGTTGCCCGAGGTTTCCTACCTGGAGCGCTACGATCATATTCAGAAAGGCACGCAGTGGGACTTTGCCGCTGAACATCAGCAGTATATTGCGCCAAGGATGCCATTGGTGTCACCGACTGCGGCCGATCATGAGCGCAAAGACTCGGTCTGGATTACCAACGAGCTGGCCAAGCGTCTCGGGTATGCCGAGCATATCCCGGCACAAAGCGCGGAAGAGATGGTCGATATTATACTTAAAGGGGCTGACTTGTCCTTGGCCAGCGTTCGCAAGGAGGAGGGCATTCATATCCAGGAGGGTGAAGATCCCTACGATACCGAACTGGATGTTGTCTTTTACAGTGATGCGCTGGAAGAAGCTGGTTTCCCACCAATTCCGAAATATACTCCGGTTCCGGAACCGCCGCCCGGCTATGCCCGGCTGGTTTATGGGCGTTTACCGACCCATACCTTTAACCGTACCCAGAACAATGCCTGGCTCCATAATGAATCACCTCGCAATCCTGTCTGGCTTAACGATAAATGTGCCAGAAAAATGGGCCTCAAAGACGGGGATGAGGTGGAGCTGATCAATGCCGAAGGGATAAAGTCACGGACCTCGACCATTGTCAAAGTGACACCCGGTATTCGTGAGGATACGGTCTTTATGGCGCATGGGTATGGCACCATGAATTCGGCAATGACCATCGGGTGTGGTGCCGGAGTGGATGATCAGAGTCTGATCAGCACCTTGTCAATTGATCCTGAGACCGGAACACATGGTATGCGTAATGACTTTGTCCAGCTGATTAAGAATGGCAAGGTCATACCGGTTAAGGCCTGATAGCGTGCTATTAACACTTTGAAACGACATGGAGGAATCCAGTGAGCCAATATGGAATGATCATCGATCTCAACAAGTGTATCGGCTGCCATGCCTGTTCAATTGCCTGTCGGGCCGAATGGGAGGTACCCACCGGCAAAGACTCTGAGGGGCGCCAGCAGCGGCGCAACTGGGTCGAGCGCCTGGGACCGAGCAGCACCCCTCAGGGGCTGGCTTATACCTATTATCCCGGCTTATGTAATCATTGTGATGAGCCTTCCTGTGTGGACGTCTGTCCGGCCGATACCGTGACCATGACTTTTACAGCCAAGGACGGTACGACCAAAACCATGGATGTTGCTGCGACCTGGAAGGATCCGTTTGATGGAACGGTGCAGATCGATAAAGAGCGTTGTATCGGTTGTGGTGCCTGTGCTGAAAGCTGCCCTTACACTGCGCGCTATCTGAACGAAACGGGGGATGAACCAAAGGCGGACAAATGCTCATTCTGTGTTGAACGAGTCGCCTTGGGAGCCGAGCCTGCCTGTGTCCAGACCTGTTTGGCAGGAGCCCGAATCTTTGGTGAGGTGAATGATTCCGCATCGCAGGTTGCTGCATATATAAAAAATGGTGCAATCAGGCTGGAGTCGGAAGCCGTCAAAATTGGTCCTAATGTTCGCTATTTCGGCAGCAAGCGGGATCTCTACCTGCTTGACAAGACCGCAACGCCACAACAACTGGCCCAGGTTAATCAGCGTCGCCTGCTCATGGCTCAGATAGCGAAAAAAACGACACTCAGTTTTAAAGGTATGGGGCTCATAGGAATGGCCGGATTTCTTTTAGCGGACACTGATAAAGATTCTGGTAGTAGAGATTAACCTGTTTGTTTTGATGGTCAAAAGTCACTCATCAATAGCAATGGGTGACTTTTGACCGTTTAATGGACTTACACGAATTGTCTTTGTTTTGCCCTGCATTATTCCATGCTACACTGTTTTCATTCCTGTCCTCATAATCATGAACCAGTAGCTGCCAATGTGTTTGACCGCTTCTCTGCCACGGTGAGATGACGATACGCTTATGCGCCATTCAGGGTTAACTCTACTGTTTTTACTCTTGACCTGCCTGCTGGTGGTTGGCTGTCAGGCTCCAGTTGGTGATGGCTCGTCCTGCGCGCAATGCCATGTCGGTTTGGAAACTGTTTCGGATATTCATGGCCGCTGTGTCGACTGCCATGGCGGAGATCCGCAAGCTACGGCTGAAAAAGCCTCTCATCGCGGCATGTTCGGGCCGAAAAATCCTGCCGCTCCCGAATCCTGGGAAAAGACCTGTGGTCGTTGCCATCCCTATCAACTGGACCGGGTTCGCGCCAATTTAATGTATACCAACACCGGTATCATCAATGGCGCCCAGGCGACCTGGGAGGGTATTGACGGTAACCTGTACGCAACGCGCCAGGAGGAATTGCCATCAGCAGTGGGGGAGCCTGTGAAGCTGAAACCGGTTGCGGAGTTGGATAACCTGGCTGGGGAACTTTACCGCAAGACCTGTTCCTTGTGTCATATCGGCAGTGACACCAATATCCTCTGGGCAGCGAGCCACGCATCTGGATGCGGGGCCTGTCATTTCCCTTACAACGACAATGCCACCTATCAGGGGGGGGATCAAACCGTTAAAGGGGACTGGCCTCATTCGGCAAGTCATAAAATGGAAAATCTGCCTGATAACAAGGTCTGTGCGCGTTGTCACAGCCGCAGCGGGCGAATTGCCCTGAGCTATGAAGGGCGTAATGACGGGAATAACAGTCTGGTCCCAACCCGAAACGGGGATATCGGTCCTGACATTGTCAGTGGCCCACGCAACCTGACTCGTATTTCCGCAGATATCCACCATGACAAGGGCCTTGAATGTATCGATTGCCATACCTCTCGGGATATAATGGGGGATGGCTATGCTTATGAACATCTTTATCAGCAGGTTGAAGTTTCCTGCCAAGACTGCCATGGCGCGGCAACCGCGTTTCCTGCAAGCGAAAAAATTGCGCGGGAGAATGATGAGGTCTTACGGGAATCGGCATATTACCCGCGCCAGATGCGTCAGGGCGATGCCATGGTTCTGACCGCCAAAGGGCGCAAGTACGCCAATGTGTTTGTCTCTGAAGAGAAGGTCTGGGTGCAGGGAAAACGTTCTGGTAAGCTGCATGAAAGTAAGGTCATCACTGCAACTCCGGAACATACGATCAAAGGGCATGAGCGTTTGGAATGCTATACATGTCATTCCCGTTCTGTGGCTCAGTGCTATGGATGCCACACCGAATATGACCAGCGTCAAGAGAGTACCGACTATATTAAAAATAAGAAAACTCCGGGTAAGTTCACCGAAACCGAGGATTACCGCACCCTGTATCCGTTTCCGCTGGCGTTAAATCAACGTGGCCGGATTTCACCGGTGACACCAGGCTGTCAGACGTTTGTTTCGGTGATCAACCCACAGGGGGAGAAAGTTGCCGATGAATATGTGGCGGTTTATAAAGGTAAGCCGCAACTGCGCTTTGCGCCGTTTTTCGGGCATAATGTCGGGGGCAGAGCCATCGGCTGCCGTGAGTGTCATGCAAACCCGGCTTTTCTGGGTTTTGGGCAGCATGTCAGTGCCGGGAACAATATTGAAGCAACCCTGCTGTGTGAAAAATCTGACAGTAAACCGCTGGATGGCTTTATCACCATGACCGCAGGTCAGGTTAAGGCTTTTTCGGCCATTACGAGGGATAATTCCAGACCACTGAATACCGCAGAGGTCAGGAAAGTTTTGGCTGTCAATTTGTGTCTTGTTTGTCACGATAACCCTAAAGATCCGATTTACCAGAAGGAACTGGATTACGATGTTCTGGATTCTTGTCTTAAGCGCGCTGCTGTCATTCAGTAATGCTGCTCTGGCAATTGAGCCTCAGCTGACCGGTGGACATGCTGGTCTCGCCTGTTCCAGTTGTCATGGTGACGGGGTGGTTGATGGCCGTAACCTGTCTTCTGCCGTGAGCAGGGCCCGGGGGTGTACTTCGTGCCACCAGGGTTACGATCGAATCTTTGACCAGGTGATGACCACCCGTGACGCGGAAAAACAATTTTGTAAGCGGAGCTTTGGCAAGGTAGACGCTGACTTTTTCAGTAATAACTGCAACGCGTGCCATGTCTCTGATTGCCTTGATTGCCACGGCCCCAATGGCCACCAACTGGTAGTGGGGGGGCAGGATAACTGTCTGGCGTGTCATAAATCATACTTTGTCGGTCATGAGTACCTGGGGCTGGCTCCCCGGGAAGACCATCCCCGTTATCAACGGGGTCCAGAAAGTCATGGTGATCACTATCTGAAAATGCGGCCGGATATTCATTATGAAAATGGGCTGGAGTGTCGAGACTGTCATTCCATGCAGAGTTTTTTTGCTGGGCAAGCGTCAGCAAAAAACTGCCAGGATTGCCATCAGCCTGACATGCGGGTCGTGGAACACCGGATCTCCGCTCATATGGAGAAGCTTGAGTGCTATGCCTGCCACTCCGCCTGGGGGGCACAGGAATATGGTAGTTTCTTTTTACGCTTTAGCAAAGATAAGCAAGATTCTGCTGTGAAGGATTTCAAGGCGCCTTCTTTAAATGGGCCCTATCTGCAGCGGGCCTACTTGCGTCGGCAGGATGCCCCGCCCTTGGGATATAACCAGCGTGGTAAACTCAGCCCGCTTCGCCCGCAATTTATAAGCTATTATTCAGACCTGCGCGGTGATGGATTTCCCGTGGATGAAAATCAGTTTATGGTTGCCGAGTGGAAAGCCTTTTTCCCGCATACTGTCCGGCGTGGAAGCGTTATGTGTGACAGTTGTCATAACGATGCCCGGCGCTATTTACTTGAAGCCCCTGAAGACAGAATTTATCGTATTGATCTTGACGGTCTTGGTCTGTCGTCGTTCTGGAACCAGCAGGGGCAGACCCTGATTAATGGATCGTTTGTCAGTTCTGAACAATTTAGCGAACTCACCAAAAAGGATGCGGCCTACACCAGGGCGTATGTGGAACGATGGCAGAAACTGATCGGTCACGGCGACGCTTCATCAGAGTGATGGCTCTGATCGGTGCTTCGGGAGTGTTTTTGTGGCGCTTCCTGGTGCCCCGCCCCAAGGTTCAGGGGCGTGAACTGCTGGAAATTAAGCGTGATGAAGTCCCGCTGCGCGGCGCCTTGGTCTATAAACGTGCCCGTGTGGTTGTGATCAGAAGCGAACAGGAGATCTATGCCTTAAGCCTGGTTTGCCCACATCTGGGATGTACCGTCAACGTGACGGCAGAACAATTGGTCTGTCCTTGCCATGGCAGCGCCTTTGACCGGGAAGGAAATGTCCTGAAAGGACCATCGCCTAAACCACTGCAGCGTCTTGAAGTGAGGGAACGTGGCGATAAACTGGTGGTGCTGGTATGAAAAGCGAAGATGACTTTGTCAAAGAATTTGTCAAGCACCTGTTCCCGCGGGTGGTGTTGAAGCGCAATCTGACGCTGTCTTATACCTTCTGCCTGGGAGGTCTTGCTTTTACGGCCATGCTGGTATTAATCGTTTCCGGTATTCTGCTGATGTTCCACTATCAGCCAGATACCGACCGCGCCTTTCTGTCTATTCTCTATATCGAAAACGACGTGCCAGGGGGGTGGTATATCCGTAACCTGCACCGATTGTCTGCCAACTTTTTCCTGGTTCTGATCTTTCTCCATACACTGCGGGTGCTGTTGACCGGAGCCTATCGCAAACCGCGTGAGCTGAACTGGGTGATCGGTTTTGGCCTGTTGTGCCTGGCCCTGTTCGAAGGGTATACCGGTTATCTGTTACCCATGGATCAACTGGCGCTGTGGGCTACCCAGACGGGCATGAACCTGCTGGCAACGCTTCCATTTGGTGAATTGTTGCGCAGCTTTCTGGTACCTGATGATGTCGGCCAGCCCATGTCGCTGATCCGCTTTTACGTGCTGCACATTGCTGTACTTCCGGTGACCATGTTGATCCTGTGCATGCTGCACTTTTATCGCATCCGCAAAGACAAAGGAGTTTTGCCATACCTATGAACGACTATGTCAAATCCTCCCCTTATTTTTTCCGGATCATCAAGATTTCCTTTGCCCTGCTTGTGGTGATTTTGCTGCTGCTGGCCTTTTTCATCGATGCTCCCCTGCAGGGCCCTGCTGATATCAGCCGGGTGCCGAATCCGTCCAAGTCCGCCTGGTTTTTGATGTGGACCCAGGAGCTGGTCAGCTACTCGAGTCTGATGGTTTATTTGATCCTTGCTATCGGTTTACTGTTTCTCTGCTTGCCCTGGTTGCCTGTGAGTAAAACGGCAGAGGCGGCCAGCTGGTTTAGCCGGGAGCAGAAAAGTGTCAATATTATTGTCGTACTGACTTTTGTGGCGATTGTGCTGCTGACGGTCATCGCAGTTTATTTTCGGGGCGAAAATTGGGCGCTCGTATTCTGATTATAGCGGCTCTCTGGCTTGTTATTGCCGCTACGACAGGCGCACAAGAGCGCAATGACTGCCTTGCCTGCCATCCTGTCCATTATGTTGAACAGGGGCGCTGTGTCACCTGCCATCGCGGCTTTGCCGGGACCAGGCGCATCAACATCGCTCATGAGGGGTTGATTGCCGGGCGCTTTGCCGCTTTTACGCTAGCCGGGAGCGAGGTTGTCGAAGAAGGGACGCAACTGCTGAAACAGTACGCCTGTCGACGCTGTCACATCAGTCAGGACCTGGGCAATCGTCTGGCTGCAAATCTTGACCTGTCCCAGCAGCAGAGAACCCCTGAAGAGTTGGATGAGAGTATTCGCAATCCGGTCCTTTTTATGCCGCAGTTTCATTTTTATGCAAAACAGCGCATCGCTCTGGTCAACGCGATACTGTGGGGGGGACGTCAGGTGGAGATTCCCGAACAGGAGCCGCCCCTGGTGGTTCATTTTGAAGGGGAGACAACAACCCGGGAATTTGCTTTTGAGAAGTATTGCGGCAAATGCCACCGTGCGCTGACCGAAAAATACGGTGGTTTGGGTGCAAGCCTGACCGGGCCCAACTTGTCGGGCCTGTTCAGCGAGTTTTATCCGACCAGCTTCGGTGAGGATAACCAACCCTGGACCCCTGAGAACCTCAAGAAATGGATCAAAAATCCGCGCAGCGTCAACAACTTTGCCCGTATGCCGCCGCTGGTGGTTAATGATGCTGAAATTGACCGCATTACTCAGGAATTGCAGGTCAAGGCGTCAACTCCTGCGGTGCGGGCCGCTCACCTGCAGTAGCTCTATTCTCTGGTCTCTCCTCCCCATGCCTCCAGGCCCCAGGATCTGAATCGCGGTAACCATGAAGAAGGAGTCTTTGGTGTCGTGGGTTGTGCAGGTCCTTTTTTGTTCGTTTGTAGCGTTTTTCGTGTGTCCTTTTGCGCAGGAGGAAATTCGACCGCCTCTGCTGTGGAATCCGTGTTGACTGTTGCTTGCAAAGACGCTTTGGGTTTTTCAGTTGTGGCTGGCAGCGTGGGGCTGTCATCAGTACTGATTGGTTCCGAGCAAGTTGTCAATGTTGCAAATATTTCACGGATGGCGAAAGCGGGATCAGGCTTGTCCTCGCCCTGAGGAAACACGTAATCCACCTGGTTTATGGGGGCGTTTGATCTAGAGGGATAAAAGTCCAGGTGCAGGCGCCGTAATCTTTGGACCCTTTGACTCTCCTGGGTTAAATCTTCTCTCACCTCAGGGGTGTAAGTGATAAGCAAGTCCGGCTGAGCAGGGTTTTCTGGACTGGTTATGCCCAGGGAAGTTAATTCCTGACGAATCAGTTCGCCGAAATGCCACTGGTCCGGTTGAGTCGTTTTGACTGTAGCAAAACGGACCTTCTGCCAATTGATGTTTTCTGTACGATGGATTGACGTTGCCGAGCAGCCGAGCAGGGTGATGAGAAATAAACTACAACTGGCCAAGGCAGTCTGTTTCTTCATGGCATCTCCGATTATTCAGAGGGAACAGGAGTCATTCATGGTCAGGAGCAAACGCTGTGCCGTGGCACTCACAGCATCATAAATTGATCCGGCGGGGAATGCTATGATTCTGATAGTTTCTCTGTGTTTTTAATCATTTTTTGCTATGATGCCAACAGTGTAGTCTGTTTTATTGTGGATGGCGAGGAAAACACATTTCTTCTTTTACATGACATGTAAATCTCTATGAATAATTTACCGGATAATAGTATTCAACATTTGCCAGCTGTCGCTCCGGACCTGTTGCTGGTGCGCTGGGGGAGTGGTGACTGGCAGATCCAGAGAGTCTCCGAGCGTCTTGCTGTCTGGCTGAAGACAGATCCGCGTGATGCCCGGGGACGCCTGGTGGACGGACTATTTCCTGATGCCGTTCCGGCTTTAAGTGAGTTAGTAAGCGAGGTTATAGCTCAGGGGCAGGACCTGCTTGGCATCAAGGTCCGCTTAGTGCCTGACCAGCCTGGCTTTGTTGCGGACATCCAGTTTGCCGGGTTGACTGAAGATTATCTGGGACAACTGGTGCGCGTCAGTTTGCGTACTGAAACGTTGGCCAGCAAGCAGGAAACCGGTTTCCGTAATCTTATCGGCATCAGCCCTGCCATGCGTGAAGTGTTTCGCAAAATCAGGCTTTATGCCGCTTCGGATGCGGCCGTCATCATTACCGGTGAAACCGGGGCCGGGAAAGAACTGGTTGCCCAGGCGCTGCATGAAGAAAGTCCCCGCGCCAATAAACCTTTTGCGGCGCTCAACTGCGCCGCGATCAGTGAACAGTTGCTAGAGTCGGAACTGTTTGGCCACGACAAAGGAGCTTTTACAGGTGCTTTGCGTGATCACCGGGGTTATTTTGAACGGGCCGACGGCGGCTCATTGTTCCTTGACGAACTGGGCGATATGCCCCTCCATACGCAGACCAAGCTGCTGCGGGTTCTGGAAGACGGCAAGGTTCAGCGGGTTGGCAGTGAAAGGAGCCACCAGGTTGACGTGCGCTTTATTGGTGCCACCAATGTGCCGCTGGAGCAGGCGGTAGCTGAAAACCGGTTTCGTGCTGACCTTTATCATCGTCTTGCTGTCCTGCGCATTCATCTGCCCCCTCTGCGCGAACGGCATGAAGACATTCCGTTGCTGGCCAACATGTTTCTCAAGCGCTTTAATGATCGCTATGGAAAAGGGGCCAAGCGCCTGACCAGCGAAGCGATCCGCCTGTTGCAGTCGTATATGTGGCCCGGTAATGTGCGTGAACTGCGTAATGTTATTGAGCGCGTGGTTGTCGAAACCGAAGCCGAGGCCATCAGCGCCAAAGCCTTTACAGAGTGGATTCGCGAGCGCCAGCAGTTCGCTACAATGAACAGTCCTCAAACAGGGGCGGCAGATTATCGCAGTCTGCCCGTTGCAATGCCCTACGCAGGGCATGATGCCGCTCCGGTTTATCATAGTGAAGCGGTCCCTGTGCAGGAGCGCGGAGCCAAGCGGAAATCAGCGTTGAGCGAAGAGACGATTCGCCGCGCTTATGTACAGGCGGATGGTAATATATCCGAGGCTGCCCGGCTGCTTGGTATCCACCGGGCGACGCTCTATCGTCATCTTCAGCGTCTTAACATTGATCGCACCGACCTCGACTGACTGGTACGCCTTTGTTGCGACGTTGCAGCTGTCGCAGGACTTAAAAGCTGCGTCACCCTTTGCAACGTCGCTAAGATCATACCCTCCTCTGCCTCATCTTCTAACTATCTAAAACTAGGTGTCTTTTGGCCCATCCTGAAAGTTGGCATCCCCTTTGAATTATGGTTAAGCCGTAAGCTTGATAAAAAACCAAAACCAAAACAGGAGGACATATCATGTTTGGATTCCAATTTGTAAACGATGCTCAGACAATTCAACGCGAGATGGACCAGCTCTTTCGTCATTTCGGTTTTAACGAAGCGGTTGCCAAGGCTGCCCCAAGAATTGCCTTTAAGGTGACCGATCAGGGGGAGGCTTTTCAGGTTGAAGCTGTTGCCCCAGGTATTGACGCCGAGAAACTGAGTATTGACGTGATTGGGCGCAAAATTAAAATCGCTGGTGAATTCAAGGCTGAAGAGCACAAAGAGGATGTGCGCTGGTATCGTAATGAGCGCCGCAAAGGATCGTTTGAAAAAATATTTGCTCTGCCGGCAGATATTGATATCGAAAAGGTTGAAGCTGAATACAAACTGGGGATTTTGAAAATCAATCTTCCCAAAGCGCAAAGTGCTTTACCGAAGAAAATCGCGGTCAATGCGGCCTGATAAGAGCGGTATCACAGTGACGGGTGAACTCTTTTAAACGACAGCAAAATAATCATTATTTTGAGGAGATAGACTATGAGCGACAAAGAACTGATGACCCAGAATGTCCAGGATGTTGAACACGTTAACCAGGCTCACCCCCTTCATTGGGCGACACCGGCTGTCGATATTTACGAAACCGTTGAGGAGCTTGTCATCCAGGCCGATCTGCCGGGCATTCTTGATAACGGTTTGAAGATCGAGGTAAACAACGGCATTCTGACTCTGGAAGCGACTCAGGCCGAAGCTGACCAGAATTACGGTTTCTATCGCCAGTTCAAAATTTCTGAACATGTCAACGCGGACGCAGCAGATGCTGCTCTGAAAGATGGTGTATTAACCTTGAAGCTCCCAAAGAGTGAGGCGGCCAAACCGAAACGCATAGAAGTAAAGACGCTGCACTAACTTTTGCCAGCCAGGGTCTTTAGGCCCTGGCTTTTTTGCGCAAGGCGGCAAGAAAGTCGCTATACTAAAGTAGGTTGATTTATAAAAGGAAGCATTTTGCTGTCTCAATTCAATCTGTTGATGACGGTCCGAACTTAGAACCTCCCATTTCCAGGGACGCATGAACCCATCCCTGGGGCTTGGCTGTCGCCATCCGGAAGACAGACACCCTTCCAATGGGAAATTCTAAGTCCGTTCTGAAACTTTGGTGAAGTGAACTGGTTGTCTAGAAGAACTCATAAAGAAAAAACAATTTGCTGATAATAAATTGATGTAGCAGGAGTGATAAGTCATGGATATGAATAAAATGACCCAGAAGGTTCAGGATGCATTGCAGGCCGCGCAGGCAGAAGCGTTGCGGTTTGGTCATGCTGAAATTGATGGCGAGCACGTGCTGTTGGCGTTATGCGAACAGCAGGATGGCCTGATTCCACGCCTGTTGCAGAAGATGGATGCCAATGTTCAGGAACTGACCGCTGCGCTGCGTAAAGATATTGAAGGTCGTCCCCGTGTTGGCGGTCCGGGAGCCAACAGCAGTCAGCTCTATGCCAGCAGGCGCTTAAGTAACCTGCTGTTGCAGGCCCAGACCGAAGCCGGGCAGTTAAAAGATGAATATATCAGTGTTGAGCACATTCTGTTAGCGGTCGTCAGCGAAGGCGAACGGACCGTTGCCGGGCGTCTGCTTAATAAGCAACGGGTTAATCGTGACAAGTTACTGCAGGCCCTTAACCAGGTGCGTGGCAGTCAGCGAGTGACCAGTCAGGACCCGGAAGCAACCTATGAAGCTCTGGAAAAATATGGGCGGGATCTGGTTGAAGCCGTTAAAAAAGGCAAGCTTGATCCGGTTATTGGGCGTGATGAAGAAATTCGCCGGGTGATCCGGATTCTGTCACGCAAAACCAAAAATAATCCGGTTCTGATCGGTGAACCCGGGGTTGGTAAGACGGCCATTGTCGAAGGTTTGGCCCATCGGATCGTGCGGGGTGATGTTCCCGAAGGCTTGAAAGGGAAGACGGTTTATTCCCTCGACATGGGCGCTCTGGTTGCTGGAGCCAAGTATCGCGGTGAGTTTGAGGAACGTCTGAAAGCTGTGCTGAAAGAGATCCATGACAGCAACGGACGGATCCTCCTTTTTATTGATGAGCTGCATACCATTGTCGGGACCGGGAAAAGTGAAGGCGCCATCGATGCCGGTAATATGCTCAAGCCGATGCTGGCCCGTGGCGAGCTGCATTGTATCGGTGCGACGACCCTCGATGAATATCGTCAATATCTCGAGAAAGATCCGGCTCTGGAGCGACGTTTTCAACCGGTTTTGGTCCAGCAGCCCAATGTTGAAGCGACAATCAGCATTCTGCGGGGTTTGAAGGAACGCTTCGAGGTTTATCACGGAGTGCGCATTCATGATAACGCTCTGGTGGCGGCAGCTGAGCTGAGTCATCGCTATATTGCCGACCGCTTTTTGCCTGATAAAGCGATCGACCTGGTTGATGAGGCCTGTGCAACAATTCGGACTGAGATTGATTCGATGCCGGCGGAACTTGATGCCGCAACCAGACGTCTTGTTCAGCTGGAAATTGAAGAAGCGGCTCTAAAAAAAGAGACAGACCCGGCCAGCATGGAGCGGCTGGCAACCTTACAGAAGGAGTTGGCGGATTTAAAAACAACAGAGCAGACGCTGGCGGCCCAATGGCAATTGGAAAAAGGAGGGATCAAGAGTGTTCAGAACTTACGTGAAGAGATTGAACAATTACGCCTCGAAGTGGAAAAAGCCGAACGTAACTATGATCTCAACCGTGCCGCGGAATTAAAATACGGGCGGCTTCCGGAGCTGGAAAAACAGCTGGCAAGTGAAGAAGGTAAGCTGGAAAGTACTGACAATCAGGCAAAAATGCTGCGGGAAGAGGTGACAGAAGATGAAATTGCCGAAATTATTTCACGCTGGACCGGTATTCCGATTACCCGTCTGGTGGAAAGTGAGCGGGATAAACTGCTGCGCCTTGATAAAATACTACATCAGCGGGTGATTGGGCAGGACGAGGCAGTACAACGGGTTGCCGATGCGGTTATCCGGGCGCGGGCCGGCATCAAGGATCCGCGGCGGCCGATCGGTTCGTTTATTTTCCTGGGTCCGACCGGGGTTGGTAAAACCGAACTGGCACGCACTCTGGCTGAAGCCTTGTTCGACAGTGAAGATAACATTATCCGCATCGATATGTCGGAATATATGGAAAAGCACGCCGTCAGTCGTCTGTTGGGCGCGCCTCCCGGATATGTGGGGTACGAGGAGGGTGGCCAGTTAACGGAAGCGGTCAGACGCCGCCCCTATTCGGTCATTCTTTTTGATGAGATCGAAAAGGCCCATCCGGATGTATTTAATGTGCTGCTGCAGATTCTTGATGATGGGCGGGCAACCGATGCCAAAGGGCGTACGGTTAATTTTAAAAATGCCGTTATCATTATGACGTCGAACATTGCTTCTCAGTATCTTCTTGAAGGCATTAGGGATGGGGAAATTCCCGAGGCGGTTCAGCGGCAGGTTGAGCAGGCTCTGCGGCAGAGTTTCAGGCCAGAGTTTCTTAATCGGGTCGATGATATTGTGATTTTTAAACCTCTGACGAAAGATGAAATACGTAAAATCGTACTGTTGTTGATCGACGAGTTACGCAAGCGGATAGCTGAACAGCGTCTGAAGCTTGAGTTGACCGATGCTGCTTGCGATTATATTGCCGAAAGTGCTTATGATCCGGTTTTTGGTGCCCGGCCATTAAAACGTTTTATTCAGCGCGAGCTGGAAACCAGAGTGGGGCGCGCGCTCATTGCCGGAGATGCTGTTGCTGGCAGCAAAGTCATCGTTGATCGTGACGCGTCTGGGCTGACCGTGTCTATCGCTGAAAAAGGATAATGAAAATAGATAGATGGTGAGAAAGAAAAAATATTACTAAAATGGTCGAATTTTCTTGCCAAGACGAATTTTGGCCCTATAATTAACTCAAAAGGTAATAATTAGATCTTAAACCTCGATATATCTCGTGGAGGGACACTATGCGTATCGATATTCTCTGTAAGCCAGGACATCCTGAGAGTTGCCAAAATACCGTTGAAAATGTTCGCGAGGCTCTGACTCAACTTGGGGTCGAAGCAGAAGTTCATCAGTACAGTGACTCCAGAAAAATGATAGATAACCGAATTTATGTCGTTCCGGCACTGATGATTGATGATCAGGTGCGAATCGCCGGTCGGGTGCCAGGGGTAGAGGAAATCGTGAATTTCCTTGTTGAAAGACCCCGTTACCTGAGAGACGTTGCAGAAGTCGCCTGATCTCTAACGTTCATTTGTCAGTAATCAAACACAAAACCCCCTGTTCTTTGTAACAGGGGGTTTTGTGTTTACAGGAAAATAGTTACACAGCCTTAAGGAACCTTTCTTATCTCCATGATGATTTTATCTTTATCAGCTATAAAAGAATAAAAATAACGTAATTTGGTCAAAATGGAGTAAGTTCTATTGACAAACTATTTATATTTTTTAATCTGTAAGGAGAGCACATTTTGTTCATATGGAGATGACTATGGCAAAGATTATGCTGGTTGACGATGTTGATCTCTTTTTACAGCTGGAACGGTCTTACCTGGATGGCTGCGGCTATGATCTGGTGACCGCATCCTCCGGTGAAGAAACTCTGCAGCGACTCGAGCGTATCGCTCCTGATGTATTGCTGCTTGATTACTATATGCCCGGTATTAACGGTGATGATGTCTGTCGGACCATCCGTAATAATCCTCTCTGGGAAAAGTTGCCGATCTTGATGGTGACGGCCGCCGGGAAGGCACATGAAATTCAAAGCTGCATTGACGCCGGTTGTGATGATTACATCACCAAGCCGGTCAACAAGGAAGAGCTCAGAGACAAAATTGAAAGGTTATTGGGGCAGGTAACCCGGCGTCAGGCAGAGAGGGTCGCGGTTAAACTTCCGGTTCAGGTTCAGACCGGTGAAACGATTAATGTGTCACGGGCTGAAGATATTTCAAGGAGTGGCATGTATCTTAAATCGCCAACTCTGCTGAAAGAGAATTCAGTTGTATCTCTGAAACTGGAAGGGGTTGATGGTGATCTGATTTCCTTATATGGCAAAGTAAAGCGTGCTGACAAGGGGAAGGCTGGTCAGTACGGTGTCTATTTCATCTATCCAGATCAGCAGAGTAAAGAGAAGCTTGACCAACTGGTCGTGAGTAAAAAAAACGAAGTTATCGAGAAAACCTGTGGGGCAGAGTTGGAGTTGGGGCGGCGCTTGCAAGCTCTGGAGCAGGAATGTGCCAAGTTGCGGCATCAGCAGGAGGACTCGCAGCGGCGTATCGGTGAACTCGAGCAGGAGAATCTCGATTTTGCCAATCAATTGGTTCAGGTTGAAGAGGTCAACAATAATCTGACCAACCTCTACATTGCTTCATCCCGATTGCATTCAACGCTGGACCGCGAAGAGACTCTTGAAATCATTAAAGAGGTCGTGATCAATTTTGTTGGTGCTGAAAAATTTGCTATTTTCCTGCTTGATGGAACAGGGCATAAGCTGGCTTTTGAGACCGGCGAAGGTTTTGATGACGATGAGGTGTTTCCTGAAGTTACCCTCAACGAAGGCGTGCTTGGGGAGACTGCGGCAAAAGAAGAAAACTATTTCTATTCAGGACCGATAAGCGATGGTTCCGATGATGTGCTTTCGCCGATTATCGCCATTCCTCTGCTGATCCAAGGAAAGTTACTGGGGGTCCTGGCGATTTACCGACTGTTTATCCAAAAAGAACAGTTGGAATCCATCGACTACCAACTGTTCTCCATGCTTGGAGAGCATGCTGCGACCGCCTTGTTTTCATCGACTCTTTACAGCCGCTCGGAGCGTAAGCGCCAGACCTATCAGGATGTGGTTGATATATTGCTTAAGTAGACGTCTCAGGCGGGGATCAGCAACCCCTGAGCTATGGCAAAATCTATTTCCTCCGCGTGCACATGCTTATGCAGACGAAGTAACTCCGCCAGGTTTTTGCTGCCATCGGCTTGCAGCAGCAAGCGCGCGAAATCATCGTTTAGAGCTTCAATAATCACGTCCTCCTTCTGCCGCAGGAAAATGACATATTCCTTCTCTTTACTCAGCAGTCCCGTTAATTTTTTCAATGGTTCACCACCGTAGGTTTCGATATCTTCCAGAGGGTGATAAAAGCGGTGCAGATAGCAGTGTGGGTTGCGTTGCCAGCGCACCGACTTTTGTGATCCTCGTGGCGATTGTGGCTCACAACTTTGGGCCAGGACGATCTCGGCGCAGTAATAATGGTAATGGATCAGATCTTCAATAAGGTTCAGATAGGCTGACAGCTGGTTATGTTTCAGCAGTGAGTGGCAAAAGCCTATCTGGTGTGGAAGAATGTCAGCGGGCCACCAGCTTTCAGCACAGTCAATATCCTTTGCTGGGAGGTCTTTCTGTTTTGTGAGCCAGTCTGAAAACAGACTGAGCACCTGGCTGGGACTCATTTTTACCAGTTGACAGAGTTGGAGAAAAAATCCGACTGCGCGACCACGGTTGTAAAAAATGTCGGTTGCCACGGCCAGTTTTCGGCTCAGGAGCAGTTCTGACGCGGGGTAACTCTGGTTGCTGGTAATGCTGTAAGGCGGCTTGGACTCGGCGCTCACCCCGAACCGCTCCTGGTGATTAAATATTTCAGTGCCGGGCAGTACCGCGAGGGGAAATATATCCACCTGATTGGGCTGCTGGTTCAGTGCGAAATCGAGACTGCGCATAAACCCCTGGTGATTATCGTGGGGCAACCCGTAAATAAGATCGAGACCGAACGTCACCCCTGCTTCGGACAGTATTTTCAGTTTATTGGTCATTTGCGCTTCTTTGAAATTGCGATGCAATGGGCGCAATACTTCAGGATCTGCCGATTGCAGTCCAATCTGAACTGAACAATGCAGCTGAGCCAGAAGTTCGGCTGTTTCCTGATCGAGAAAATCAGCTTTGGCTTCGATATGGTAATGAATATCCGGAGCGGTAGCCAACAGTAAACGCAGCAGTTGTTTACCGCGCTCTACAGGTGCGTTGAAGGTTGAATCCAGAACCCAGATCTGGCTGATCTGATGGCGGGCAAAGAGTTCCAGTTCGGCCTTGAGGCGAGCTTTCGGCAGGGGGCGAACCCCATTGTGCCCTTTGGCATCGAAACAGAAAGCACAGTTGAAGCGGCATCCTCTGGCGACTTCCCATAAAATACCGCCCCCCATGGAGGGCTTGAGAGTCCCGCTTAGCCAGGGAGATACCAGTTTGGAAAGATCAGGGACACAGGCTTGTTCTTCTAGCGGGGCTTGACTGCCTGGGAGTACCAGTCCGGGAACCTGTTCCCAGTCTTGCTGGTTCTCAATGCATGTCAACAGGCGACTGAAGGCTTCCTCTCCTTCACCACGAATAACAGCGTCGAGTTGTCCTTCCTCCAGAACTCGCAGGCTGTCGGCACTGGCCTCTGGTCCACCTGCGACAGTGATCAGTTGCTGCTGCAGTTTTTTGAGGTGCTCAGCAACTTTAAGCAGTTGGCTGCGGTTCCAGACATAAAGAGAAAATGCAACCAGGTCGGGTGCGCATGACAGGATTTGGTCACACATCTGCTGAATGTGTTGTCCCGGATAGAACTCAATCAGTTTGGTATGCTGGCGCTGCGCTTCGGGCAGTGCTGCTTTAAGATTTCCGGCAGCCAGCGGGATCGCCTGTGCCGAGTCGTTGACATGCAGAGTGACAAGCAGAATGTTCATATGGGGCAACTATTTCTTCAGACTGACTTTGATACGTGGTTTCCCCTCACTGGTATCGATACTAAACTGAACAGGTTGGTCACCATAGCGGCTGCGGATTTTTTCCCGTTGTGCGGACAGGAATTCCGCGACTTTTGAGGCGCTGGGGCCTTCACCACTAAGGCCACACTGCTGGCGTGCTTTATTCAGTGCAGCATGCAACTGGGCTGCTTCCTGATCGCTGTTACTGACGGCGGGAGTCTGTGGGTTAGCTAAGGCAGAACTTGGAGCGGTTAGTTTGACCAGATGGCGGTGGTATTTTCCTTCGTCCATCAGGCGTAAAATCCGGTCCCAATATTGACCGTAGGTCATAAAGCGGGTGGCCAGATTTTGGTAGCGGAATTTCAGATCCGTCCAGACGATTTTGCGATTGGTGAATTGGCGTAAGCGGCGTGCCATAAGGGTGCGGCGGTTTTGGGGCTCGCGGCGCTCGAGACCTGCAAAATACTGTTCATACAATACTTCCAGTTCCTTTAGCTCCTGTTGAATATCATCAAGCTCTTTGGCTAGTTTACGGCGCTCATCCATAATTATTTTACCACCTCCGGCAGCAGAACTATACGCGAGTCAATGATTGTTGTAAATAATTAGAAAGACTTTACCCAATAAAAGCTGATGTGCTTGACTCTTTGGGTGCACATTTGAAATAGTAACCTTTTTGTCAGATAAAGAAGCTACAATGACTTGGAATCATTATTCCTGTATTCTCTTTCTTCAAATAAAGGGCATCGGCCCACAAAATTCTCTTCGGGGGTATCAATGAGTAAAGGACTTGCTGCAGTTATTCTCGCTGCCGGAAAAGGAACGCGGATGAAATCCGCACTGCCAAAGGTTCTGCATCCTCTATGCGGACAGCCGATGCTGGCCTATCCACTGGATGCGGCACGGATGGCCGGTTTTAATCAGCTTAAAGTTGTTACTGGACATGGCTCGGAGCAGGTGCGCCAGACATTTACCTCTGGTGATATTGAATGGGTGGAGCAGACCGATCAGCTTGGGACTGGTCACGCCCTGATGTGTGCATCTGGTGCCTTGTGCGGCTATACGGGTGCGTTGCTTCTACTGTGCGGGGACGTGCCCCTTCTGAAGGCGCAAACTATAGAACGTCTCTATGAATATCATTCCGGCCAGGGGGCTGCGGTTACGGTGTTGACCGCGCAAATGCCGAACCCGACGGGGTATGGGCGTATTATTCGTGACGGTGAACAGGTTCTGCGCATTGTTGAAGAGAAGGATGCCAGTGAAGCAGAGCGTCAGGTCTCAGAAATCAACACCGGGACCTATATCTTTGATGCGGCGTTTGTTCTTTCGGCATTGAAAGGACTCAACAAAAATAATGCTCAAAAAGAGTATTACCTGACCGATGTTGTTGCTGCCGCTGTTAGCCAGGGGTTGAAGACCCGAGCCCTGGCGGTTGAAGACCCGACAGAGGCCATGGGGATTAATGATCGTTGTCAGCTGGCTGAGGCCGAAGTGCTGATGCGCTGGAAAATTAACGCCGACCTGATGTTTGGCGGTATTTCCATGACCGATCCCACCACCGTCTATGTGGATAACGGTGTAGAGATCGGTATGGATACCACGATTCACCCCAATGTGCATTTACGGGGCAAGACCCGGATCGGGAAAAACTGCATCATTGAAACGGGTGTTGTCGTGGTTGATTCAACCGTGGCTGACGGTGTGCATCTGAAGGCTGGTTCAGCAATTGAAGAAGCCCAGATCGGTCCCCAGTGTAAAATCGGCCCTATGGCCCATCTCCGACCGGGGACGGTGCTGACCGGGAATAATAAAATCGGCAATTATGTCGAAACCAAAAAAGCGGTGATCGGCGAAGGTTCCCAGGCCAGCCATCTGACTTACATTGGTGATGCCGAGGTCGGGAAAAATGTTAATTTTGGCTGTGGGACAATCACCTGTAATTACGATGGTGTCAACAAATACAAAACCATTGTCGAAGATGATGTTTTTGTTGGTAGCGATACCCAGTTTATCGCACCGGTAACTATCGGACGCAACAGTCTGATTGCCGCCGGAACAACCGTTACCAAAGACGTTCCCGCGGATTCGTTGGCATTATCGCGTACACCTCAGAAGGTGATTGCCGGCTGGAAAACCAGAAAACAGAAAAAGTCTTGAAGGGATAGATTATTATGTGTGGAATAGTTGGATATATCGGTCAGCAGCAAGCTGCGCCAATCATAATTGAAGGTCTGCGTCGTCTTGAATATCGAGGTTATGATTCTGCCGGAATCTGTACCCTGAACGGTGGTGAACCACTGATTCGTCGCGCCGAGGGAAAACTGATAAACCTGGAGCGGATTCTGGCCGAATTGCCCGCAACCGGATCGCGTGGCATCGGGCATACCCGCTGGGCGACGCACGGCCGGCCATCAGAGGTCAATGCTCATCCGCATCGTTCTAACGGAATTGTTGTTGTTCATAACGGTATCATAGAAAACTACCTGAAATTAAAAGCGCGCCTGCAGCAGGCCGGTCATCACTTTTCCTCGGAGACTGATACGGAGATCATTGCCCATCTGGTTGATGAGCATATGCAGAAGTGTGGTGATTTCGAACAGGCTGTGCGCAATGCCCTGCAGGAGGTTGAAGGAGCCTATGCGGTTGCGATTCTCTGTGAGCAGGAACCTGACAAGCTGATCGCTGCCAAGCTCGGTTCACCGCTGGTGGTTGGGCAGGGGCAGGGTGAATATTTTGTGGCTTCAGACATTCCCGCCATGCTGTCCCATACCCGTGAAATGATTTTTCTGGAAGATGGCGAAATCGTTGTTTTTACTCCTGAAAAAATGTGGGTGACCGACCTTTCCGGTGCTTCACTGACCAAGCAGAGCAAGACGATTACCTGGAGCCCATTGATGGCGGAGAAGGGTGGTTACAAACATTTTATGCTTAAGGAAATTTTTGAGCAGCCACGAGCTATCAGCGATACCCTGGCCGGACGTTTGAGAGCTGACGAAGGAGATATTTTCCTGGATGGCCTTGGCTTAAGCGAAGAGCAGTTAACCGGTATTGATAAGCTTTTCATCATCGCCTGTGGAACCTCATGGCATTCAGGTCTGGTTGGCAAGTTTTACCTGGAAAAAAATGCCCGGATTCCAGTTGAGATCGATATCGCCAGTGAGTTTCGCTATCGTGATCCGATCATTGGCGAGAACAGCCTGACGGTACTGATCAGTCAGAGTGGTGAAACGGCGGATACACTGGCCGCCCTGCGGGAAGCGAAAGGTAAAGGGGGGAAAACCCTGTGCATCTGCAACGTGGTCGATTCTTCCATCGCCCGTGAAAGTGACGGGGTCATTTATACTCATGCCGGACCGGAGATCGGCGTCGCTTCAACCAAGGCGTTTACCACTCAGCTCGTTGCCCTTTATCTGCTGGCGCTAAAGCTGGGCCGGATTCGTGGAGTTTTGTCGCAAAAGGAGTGTCAGCAGAAGATAGTTGATCTTCTGACTCTGCCACGCAAAATTGAAGAGACCCTTGAACTTAACGAAACCATTGAGGAGATCAGCAAACAGTACATGAATGCGCGCGATTTCCTCTACCTGGGGCGTGGTAACCAATATCCTATTGCTTTGGAAGGCGCTCTCAAGCTCAAAGAGATTTCCTATATTCATGCCGAAGGATATCCTGCCGGTGAGATGAAGCATGGTCCCATTGCCTTGATCGACGAAAATTTGCCGGTTGTGGTTTTGGTCCCCCGTAATGCAACTTACGAAAAGGTTGTTTCCAATCTGCAGGAGGTCTGTGCCCGCGGTGGAATCGTTATTGCCATTACCAGTGGCAGTGAAGACGCCTTGAGCGATCAGATTGCAGCGGAGATTCGAGTACCGGATAGTGATGATGACCTGATGCCGATTCTGACTTCCATCCCGATTCAACTGCTCGCTTATCATGTTGCGGTGCTGAAAGGGACAGATGTTGATCAGCCGCGTAATCTGGCCAAGAGTGTTACCGTGGAATAGTTAGTGGAAGCTTTTGATCTGATTGACTTTTTGCATTGAAGAAAGCAAAGCCTCAGGCTCGCGTGGCCTGAGGCTTTTTGGTGTAAAACTGAAACGGATGCTTTTATTTTTCACTATCCCGGGTAATGTGTTGTCTTCAGGAGATTGCCATGAATTCTTATGTTGAGGCGGATGATTTCGAAATATCCCTTTCGGAGGTTGCCAAACGGCTCGGGAAAACCGAACTGGAGGTGCTCATGTATATTCGCTGCGGTTATATTGAGGCTGAGGAAAAGAGCGATACCTGGTTCCTGTCAAAAGCGAGCTTAGGCCGATTTTTGGGGGAATCGTCCCACGTCACTTGTGCGACCGGCCGCAAGTGCAGTGAGTGCCCGGGCTGCCGCTAGTTTCAGGCGGAAATGGCACTTTATTGCATTTCCGCGTCAATCCGCACAAAGTATTGGTTTTCTTGATGATGTGATAAATACTTGTCTCCAAATCAGAACCTTCAGGGTTAAGATCGTTTCAGCAAAGGTCTAAGTCATTCCACGGACAGAACCATCGTCCATAACGCGCCAACACTGGGCAGCTGGGTGTTTGGGGAGTCCAGGCATGCGCAGGATATCGCCAGTCAGAACAACCAGGAATCCGGCCCCGGAATTAATCTGAAGACCTCTGACTGTGATATCAAAATGACGGGGACGACCATACAGATTAGGGTCGTCAGACAGGGACCCCGGAGCCTTTGCGATACAAACCGGCAAGGCTGAATAGCCCAGAGTATTGACCTGATTCAGGTCCTTAGCTGCCTGTTTGGTAAAGGCGACATCGTCGGCGCCATAGATTTCACGGCAGACGATGCGGATTTTTTCCTCAACCGGAAGATCCAAAGGATAAAGCGGTTGCCACTGGTCGTTAGCAGCAGCGGCTTCAAGTACGGTTTCTGCCAATTCAAGCGCTCCGTCACCGCCTTTCTGAAAGTGGTGACACGCGGCAAATCGTGTGCTTAATTCCTGGCACCGAGCCTTGATCAGATTGATTTCAGCCAGGGTGTCGCTAGCAAAACAGTTCAGCGCGACCACGGGTTTCAAATTGAATTTACAGACGTTTTCGATGTGCTTGTCGAGGTTGGCGAGTCCTTTACGTAAGGCGCCAAGGTCGGGTTCCTCAAGATGCTCCTTCGTTTTGCCTCCATGAAATTTCAGAGCCCTGACAGTGGTGACCAACACGACAGCAACAGGGTTCAGGCCCCCTAGACGGCATTTGATATCAAAAAACTTTTCTGCTCCCAGATCAAAGCCAAAGCCCGCTTCGGTAATGGCCCAGTCCGCATAGTGACAAGCCATTTGTGTCGCGATCAGACTGTTGCAACCGTGAGCGATATTGGCAAACGGACCACCGTGAACTAGTGTCGGAACTCCTTCGAGGGTCTGTACCAGGTTCGGATGAATGGCGTCACGCAGCAGAGCAAGGATCGCATCGGTCACCTGTAATTCCCGGGCGAAAACCGGTCTGCCGTCATATGTAAAAGCCAGCAGAGTCGCTTCGATGTGCTTGCGTAAGTCCTGTAGATTGGTTGCCAGGCATAGCATGGCCATGATTTCTGAAGCTGCACTGATATCAAAGCCGCCTTCGCGGGGAACGCCCTGCTGTTTACCGCCAAGCCCAAGTACCAGATGGCGCAGACTGCGGTCATTCATGTCAATGACCCGCCGCCACAGGATCTGGCGTGGATCAATGTTCAGATCATTGCCGTGGTACATGTGATTATCGAGGATTGCAGATAAAAAATTATGTGCGCTGCTGACTGCATGGATATCCCCGGTAAAATGCAGGTTGATGCGATCCGCTGGAATAATCTGACTGAAGCCGCCACCGGTCGCGCCACCTTTCATCCCCAGGCAGGGGCCAAGGGATGGTTCACGCAAGGCCAGGCAGGTAGATTTTCCCAGCTTGGCCAGTGCCTGTCCCAAGCCGATACTGGTTGTGGTTTTCCCTTCTCCTGCAGCTGTTGGGGTCGTGGCTGAGACGAGAATCAGGTTTCCTTGTCTGGTGGTTGGTCGTTGCAGAGCCCGAATATCGACTTTGGCCATTTCCCGGCCATGTGGCAGCAGGTCATGGCGTTCGATTTGCATCCGATCTGCAATCCGGGCGATGGGTTCGGGTCGTGCCATACGGCAGATTTCAAAGTCACTTAACATGATAAGGCTCCCTTCTCAAGGTACAGGAGAGGTGTTTCTCCTATTTTACCATGGAGTAGAGTGGCCTTTATGAGGGCCGTATTCAAGAACTGAAACGATTTGATTTCTCCGCAGTACCGTGTCGTCATAAACCCCGTTGAGCAGGCGCTGTTTCAGTCCCAGAAACAGCACCAAGGTGTGAGCAGTAAACCCTGGCGCTGTTTGGGTGTGTTGCAATAATTAGAAGTGATAACTGATGCCTAGGCGCAAGGTTATCAGCCCAAGAGTTTTGTTTTTGTCTCCGGCAATGTCGATCTCCGTACCGGTCGTGGTGATTTCAAGGTTAGTGGATATTTTTTCATTGAATTGGTATGCAGTTCCTCCGCCTAGCAGGGCCTGGAAGCTTCCGTCATCTTTTTGTTCACCATTCTGGGTGATATCATAGCCCAGGTAGACCGAACCCAAAATTCCATAGACTGACCAGCTATCCCATTCATAGCCGAGGTGAACTTTGAGCCCGTATTGAGGGTCCAGTTTTATCCTGTCACCGGAAGAGGATTTTTTACTTGCTGTCGTGTCATGATAAAATATTTCTCCAGCAGCAAATAATCCTTTGAAAATTCTATGTTTATAGCCGGCATAGACACCGCCGGAAACCTTGGAGTCACCATCCAGTTTTTCCGTGTTGTCCCCGCTGTCCACAACAAAACCGGAACCGATAACGGCTACTCCCGTATAAAAACCGTTACCAGTGCCGTCGGCGTGCGCTGCCCCTGTCGTGATGGCGACCAGCACGGCTGCAATCAGTATCTGTTTTATCCCTTTCATCATATCTCCTTTTACATTGTTAATACTGGTGGTTGTTAGCCTGCGATGACTTCTTTGATGTTCGAACATTACCGTAGGCAGCGATTCAGCGCTGTGGAACTTCTGTATAGAAATGTGTGTAATTGTAAAATGCTGGCCATTGGGACCGATCCATACAAAAACTGACAATCGCTGACAAATGTGCAATGGATTTGATGTGTTCCCTGTGTGGTACCATGCGAGCGTCGATGCCAGGGAGAGTTACGGGGCTGTGGCGATAGGCCGGCTAGTTAAGACACTTTGCATGCTTGCTGGCGGCACTCAGTTTAATTATCATTGCTGGCAAGCAAACTTGTCGCGACAGGATCATATTTCTTCCATACCCTGCAGCACAATGTAGAGGATGAGACAGAGGCAGCATGGATTTTACAAAACGGATCTTAGTGGTTGAGGATGACCAACGGCTGGGGGACTTGATCAGTTCCTATTTAAATCAACAGGGTTTCGATGTCGCTCTGGAGCGCCGAGGGGATAACGCCCCGGCACGTATTTTCGGGGAACGGCCAGATCTGGTTATCCTTGATCTGCTGCTGCCTGGTTTGGATGGCTTGACCATCTGTCAGCAGGTCAGGAGCGAGTATGAAGGGCCGATTCTCATGCTGACCGCTCTTGAAGATGATATGGATCAGGTTGCCGGCTTGGAAGTGGGGGCAGACGATTATGTTAAAAAACCGGTGTTACCAAGGGTGCTGCTCGCCCGCATCCGGGCTCTGTTGCGACGCTGGGAAAAAACGGCTGCAGAGAGTGACAGCACGTTGGAACCAATAGCGGAACTGGTTTTTGGCAAATTACGGATTAACCGGGCAGCGCAAAGTGTTCAGCTTGATGGGCAGCCGGTTATTTTGACGACGAACGAGTTTAACCTGTTGTGGTTGTTAGCCAGTCATGCCGGGCAGATTTTGGATCGTGACACCATTTACCGTAACCTGCGGGGAATCGAGTATGACGGCTTAGACAGATCTGTGGATTTGACCATTTCGCATCTGCGTAAAAAGTTGGAAGATGATGCCGATCATCCCAAGCGCATCAAAACGGTTTGGGGGCAAGGATACCTGTTTGCTCTGAACAGTTGAGGTCGTTTCGATGAAGCGGATATTTTTTTCTTTTTTTCTGTTTATCATGATCAGCATGATCGGGTTGCAGTATGCCCAGCCGTTGCTGATCGGTAAGCCTCTGCAGGAATATTATCGACAGGAATATCTTGTTTATTGGCGCAACCTGACACGCGGAACCCTTCATCTGTTGTTGGAGGAGCTGCAGCCTCTTGCCCCAGCCCAGCGAGAGCTACGTCTGCAGCAACTGCAAAATCATTTTGGCTACCCGATAGACCTTGTTGATGTCGATGATCTGACCTTATCGTCAGCGGAGCGTCAGCAGTTGAATCGTCATCTCACCGTTGTCAAAAACAACGGTTCCCTGTTTTACCGAATCATTCCGGGAACAGACCGGGCGATAGTCATGGGACCGTTCCAGGATATCGACATATCAACGCTGGTTCATCTTTCGTCCTGGGTCCTGATTACCCTGCTCTTTGGACTTATGGCCATGCTCTGGGCACGACCGTTTTGGTCGAAATTGAGAAAAATCAGTAATGCGGCTCAAGCTTTCGGGCAGGGAGACTTTAGTGCTCGAGCTCAATTGCCGCAGCGTTCAGCCCTGGCTCCGCTGGCTGGGACATTTAACGACATGGCCGGGCGCATACAGCAGCTGATCGGATCGCACAAAGAACTGACCCGGGCAGTCTCTCACGAACTGCGAACCCCCATTTCGAGGATACGATTTGGCCTGGAAATGGCACAATCCTCGACAACAGAACTGGAATGGCAAAAATACATTGTCGATATTGGTCGTGATGTTGATGAGTTGGATGAACTGGTTTCCGAGCTGCTGATTTATGCGCGATTTGACCGGGAGGCGCCAAAACTTCACCAGGAACAGTTGGCCCTGGCCCCATGGTTGCTGGAAACCGTCAGAGAAACCGCAACCACACTGACGCGAACGACAGTCACATGCCATATTGCTGAACAGGCTGAAACGGTCAGCGCGCAGATCGCTCCGCGCTATCTGGCGCGAGCGGTCAGTAACTTAATCATCAACGCCGATAAATATGCAGAGAGCAAAATTGTGGTCAGGTTAGAAACGCAGGGCCAGCGTTGTCTTATTCATATCGATGATGATGGTCCGGGTATTCCCAGTGCTGACCGCGAACGGATCTTCAAACCTTTTGTCAGGCTGGATGTCAGCCGGGCTAAAGAGACTGGCGGCCATGGCCTGGGTCTGGCAATTGTCAAGCAGGTCATTACCTTGCACGGTGGAACGGTCTGGACCGAACCTTCCCCGTTGGGAGGTGCTCGTTTTACCCTGTGTTGGTAGGGTGTTGCATGTGTCTGTTTTTTGTATGAAAGGGCTCGGCACTCCTTTTGAACCATCAGTCTCTTCGCCCGTTTATCTGTTTCGAAGGTCTGCCTTGACTGGAAAACGCTCTGTTAGAAGTAATAATGAAAAATTGTAACGGATCAGTCGTTAGGGCGGTCACGCCAGTCATAAATGCCATGAAACAGACGCTGATCGAGTTGCAGGCGTGATCCTTCCTTACTGCACAGTCCGGCTTTGATCCACTTGTTCTGGATGCGGCTGATAGTGACCCGGCTGGCATTAATGATCATGCCCAGCTCTTCGCTGGTCAGTTTGATAGGCAATTTAACCCAACCCTCTGGTTTCAGCATGCCACTGGAAAACAACACGGCTTTATAGAAGGTTCTTAACCGATCTTCGTGGGACAGTGTTGCGTTGGCAATCATTCCCTCTAGGATGCTTTCATGTTTGAAAATGCTTTCCTTCAGGACAATCTCGGCAATTTCCTGGTTGCTCCGGATATGGCGGCGGTATAGCTCTGGTGAAATAGAGAGAACTTCGGTTCCTTTTTGGGCGTAGGTTGTCACATTGACCCGTTTACCAGAGAGGCAGGAGAGGTTGCAGATACTGCGCCCCGGGGGAAGAATCGCCATGACACTGGTTTTTCCCTGCGTGTAGTTTACATAATACAAACAAAGCCCTTTTACTACGTAAAAGAGCTTGCTGCCGTCACCTCCGGACTTCAGGATGGAGTGTTTGGTAATCTTTTGGCTGCGCCCGTATTTATCGAACAGATCACGAATCAGCTGATGCTCGGTGGGCGGAACCCAGGGTAAGCCGTTAAAAACCTGACGCATATTGTGAGTCTCTCCTGCAACGGATTGCTGCGGTTATTACCTACGCCGCGCAGTTCACCGGATAATCAGGGGGAAATCAATCGGTTTTTCAATAATTGGTCTTTTTCTGATGCCAGGAGGCCATTATTAAAGGTTATTTGTCCTGTAGGGCCAAAGCTAAGGGACTTTGACTTCAAAGTGATGACAGTCCGCACAATACAACGTTGATGGCTCATGGATGCGGTGGCACAGAGTGCAGCGGAGCTGGCCATCGTGGGAATTATGAATATTGACTTCGCGGGTATTGCCGGCATCGGAATAGGTTTTGACCGTACCGGGAATTTCGCTGTGACAGCCGATACAGGTTTTGGCTGAGGCGCGTTTTTCAGGGGTTGCGGTGCCATGACAGTCTGCGCAGCTGATGTCATTGTCCAGGTGTGCTTTATTGACGGTCATATCGGCAGCGCAGATAGAAACCAGTGAAAAGGTCATGAGTATGATAAATGAAACCAGACGGATCATGGTTGCTATATCTCCTTAAAAATAGGTCAGGGATATCTTGTTATCCCTGACCTTGTGTTCATAATGAAGAAACGTGTGCAACGGAAATAAAATGAAACTTTATTTGACCGTTTTGATGTATTCAGCAGCATCTTCTGCTGCCATGCGACCGGTATTGACAGCATATCCCATGGTACTGCCAGCCATCAGCAGATCATAACTATCGCCGTACATGCCGGCGGCAATATTGCCAACAGCATAAAGCCCAGGGATGATATCGTCTGACTGGTTGAGGACCCTCATCTCTTTAGTGACAGAAACGCCACCCAGAGTACCTAAGGACGTTGGGTAGGCTTTTACCGCATAAAAAGGCCCTTTTCTAACTGGTTGCAGGTATTTTGGTTCTTTGGCGAACTGGCCGTCATGCTTGCGATCAGCGAAGGTGTTGTAAAGATCAACGGTCTCTTTGAGGTTGGTGGCAGGAACGCCCATGTTTTTGGCCAGTTCCTCAATAGTATCGCCTTTAAAGGCCAGACCTTTATTGATACCTCTTTCCAAATCTTGCTCGAGTTTGGTCAGTTTTGTTCTAACTGGAACCATAACACCGACACCAACATCAATCCCTTTTTCCATCATGTATGCTTTGGTGGCGGAATCATAGACTGCATACATCATGCCACCAACGCGTTCCAGAGCGTTACCGGCGAAAGGCCACTGAAAAATGACCATCTCATCGGTAAAGCGTTGGCCATGCTTGTCGACCCAAAGATAAGGCTGGCGGGCGGTAGCAACGAGCTGAGAGGTTGTCGATTCGCCAGGAAGACCAGGACGATAGGAAATAACGACATCCATTGCCTCTGTTGTGGCTCCAGCAGCTTGCATCATCTTGATACCGTCACCGGTTTTACCGACATTGCCGACAGACACGACATCGGGGGTACGGGTGTATTTTTGCATCATTTCTTTGTTGTTGAGGAAGCCGCCAGTAGCGACAATAACCGCCTTGGCCGCAATGTTGATTTTTTCACCGTCAGCATTTTCAGCAACAACTCCTGCGACACGGCCATCTTTAACAATAAGGCTTTTTCCTGGGGTCTCAGTCATGACTTTAATATTCATTTCCGGAAATTTTTTCATCAGGGTTTCCAGCATGGTTTTGCCGCGCCCCTTGAAAATGTGCCAGCACTGCAGCCCGCCAGGATAGTTTGAAGTCAGTTCCTCGAACTCGACGCCCTGATGTTCGAGCCACTCAACGGTGTCGGCTGACTTGTCGACAAAGGCTCTGACTAAAGGAGCATTAGCCCGCCAGTGGCTGTAATTCATGATCATTTTGAACGCCTCGTCCTTGGTAAGGACGATATTCCGTTCGAGTTGCATTTTGCTTTCGGCAGCAAACAAACCTTCAGAATATTTGGCCGTACCACCAACTGAGGGTTGTTTTTCAAGCACGATAACGCTTTTAGCTCCCTGCTGGGCAACTGCGTAGGCAGCAGAGATACCAGAGCCGCCGGCACCGACAACCACAACATCAGCTTCCAGTTTCTGGTCGGCCACAGCAAGTGTGCTGAAAGCGACCAGAGTGAGCATCAACAGTATGCTCAATAAAACCAATTTTTTCATACCTTCCTCCATAATGATCGATTTTATGAGATCAGTCTCATATCGGTCTGAGATTTTAGCAGGTGCAATGGGGGGGAAATGTATCACCAGTTACAAAAAGCAGAATTCCCGGAAATATTTGATTCACAACCCTTTTTTGTCTGCTAATATGGTAATTCGGAACACCGCTTCTGGCTCGCTTCCTCAGCGGAAAAAATGCGCGGGAGAATTTATGAAAATAGCCATACTGGATGATTATCAGAATAGCGTGATCCAGCTTCCCTGTTTTTCACTGCTTGCTGAGCATGAGGTCGTTGTCTTTAACGATACTCCCGCAACTGAAGAACAGTTGGTCGCGCGGTTGCATGATGTGGATGCGTTGGTGCTGATTCGTGAACGGACTGCAATTACCGACAGTTTACTGGCCGGGCTGCCCAACCTTAAACTGATTAGTCAAACCGGAAAAATCAGCAGTCACCTGGATTTGAAAGCTTGTACTGCCCACGGTGTTGCTGTTGCCGAAGGGGTCGGTTCACCAGTCTCTACCGCAGAGTTGTGCTGGGCCCTGATCATGGCTGCCAGCCGCCATATTATTCCCTATACGTGCAATCTTAAACAGGGACTCTGGCAGGATTCCGGAACCTTTGGTTTAGGCCGGACCCTGAACGGTTTGACGCTGGGGATCTGGGGGTACGGGAAAATCGGCAAACGCATCGCCGGTTTTGGTGACGCCTTTGGGATGCAGGTTCTGGTTTGGGGGCGCGAACCCTCGCGGGAACTTGCGCTTAAAGATGGGTATCTGGCGGCAGCAAGTAAGGACGATTTTTTTGCCACGGCCGATGTTTTGTCGCTGCATTTACGCTTGAACGATGTCACCAAGGGATGTGTTAGCGCCGCTGACCTTGCGCGCACGAAAGCCGATGCCCTGTTTGTCAATACCAGCAGGTCCGCTTTGGTGGAGGAAGGTGCTTTAGTTGCCGCTTTGAAGCAGGGGCATCCCGGATTTGCCGCTGTTGATGTTTATGATCAGGAGCCGGCGACGACTGACAATGAACCTTTGCTGTCGTTACCCAATGTTCTGTGTTCACCCCATCTCGGGTATGTCGAGCGTAACAGTTATCAGCTCTACTTTAATGCTGTTTTTGAAAACGTGCTGATGTTTGCTCAGGGAGAACCGCAGAATATTGCCAACCCAGAGGTGCTGATTCCACACTAGAATGGCTCAGGCCTTGAAATACTTTCTTTCCGGTCGGCCAATGGTGCCGTATTCCAGGTTGATCTTCAAAAAGCCGGTTGAAATGAGGTATTCCAGGTATTTGCGAGCGGTGGTACGGCTGGCACCAATAAAGTGACCGACTTCTTCGGCGCTTTGCCCCTTGTCCGGCCGCATGCTGAAGCTGTCGATGACTTTTTCCAGAGTCAGGGGGTCGATCCCTTTTGGGACCTCATGCTGAGCGGTATTGTGACTGCTGACCTGGGTATGGCGAAAGAACTGATCAACGCCTTCCTGGTTGACATCTTGGAGGGCTTTGAGTTTAAGCCAGTGCTGACGATAGTTGCCCAGGGCTTCTTCGAAACGCTGAAAGAAAACCGGCTTTATCATGTAGTCAAAAACACCGCTGCGCAGGGCGTTGTGCAACAGCTTCACCTCTTTGGCTGCGGTAATCAGGATGACATCGCAATTGGCATGATTACGGCGTAAGGTGTCCAGAAAATCCATGCCATTGCCATCGGGAAAATAAACATCCAGCAGAATCAGGTCCGGCTCTAAGGCGGCCACCATTTCCATTGCGTCGGTCAGCAGATTGACCACTCCGGTTACGGTAAATCCTTCGACCTTTTCGACAAAGAGCTGATGCGCCTTGGCGACTTTGAGATTATCTTCAATAATCAGAACTTCGATTGTTCTCATCTGTCAGGATTCCTCTTCGGGATTTCGATTATAAATAGGGCGCCCCCCATTTCGCTCTGCTGCAGACTGATTCCGCCGTTCAAAAATTTCAGAGCATTCGTCACCAGGTGGAGGCCGTAGCCGCGTTTTTCTCCTTGTTTGGTGGAAACTCCCTTGTGAAAGATAGCGGATTTCATTTCGTCCGCAACCCCGGGGCCACTATCTTCTATCTCAAAAATAAGATCATTCCCGTAATCACTCATAAATATTTTAGCTTTTGGGGCACCACGTCCGGTCTGGGCTGCTTCAAAAGCGTTATTGATGAGATTGCCAAGAATGGTGACCAATTGATGGCGATCGATATCATCGGGCAGATCAACCATATGACTTTCGGGGTCAATTGTAAAATCAACTTTGAGCTCGAGGGCATGCATGTATTTGCCGATTAAAAAGGCTGACAGTGCCGGATCGGGAATCGATTCCGTCAACTGGCGAATCAGTTGGCGATGGCCGGTGGTTTCTGCGGCGATAAAATCAAGGACATCGTCATAGGCTTCCATCTGGATCATTCCGACAATGGCATGAAGGCGATTGGTATATTCATGGGTCTGGGCACGCAGCATGTCGGAGTAGGCCTGAATTTGCGACAGTTCGCGGGCCATCAGATCGATCTCATCTTTAGGGCGCAAAGTCATTACGCTGCCCTGTATCTGCGTATCGATGCGGATTGGGACAATGTTAAAGATCATATCGATCCCCTGTACCGGAATCTCCTGATTGAGGATTTGCTGCCCAGAAGTAAAAACCCTGGAGAAATCGATGCTGGAAAACTTCTTGAGGACTGATTGGCCGAGCAGTTCCTTGCCAAACTGGTCGCGAGCGGTCTGATTCAGCAGGGTGATGTAGCCTTGGGCATCGGTCGCTATAATTCCTTCACGGATTGAGGCGATAATCGCTTCGCGTTCCTGAAACAGACTGGCGATTTCCTGCGGTTCCAGGCCCAGGGTTGCGCGTTTGACCCCCTGTGCGATCAAAATAGCGGCAACCAGCCCCAGGGTGATGAATAACCAGATATAAAACAGTTCTTTTTCAAGATAGCTTTTCGACAGAATGCGCAGACTTTCGACACGGTAATGTACTGAGACCATGCCGATAATATTCAGGTCTTCATCAAATATCGGGGCATTACCGTTAATCATGGCGCCGTGGGTCAGGCGGTTGTTGGACACATAGGGGTGTCCATAGCGCAATGTCCGGTTAATGTTGGGCAGGTTGTAGGGTTTGCCCACCTGGCTCTGGTCGGTATTGTAAAGCTGAACCGCATCGCGGTTGGTAATCACAATAGCTGTAGCTTCGGCTTCAAGGCGAATCGCGTTGGCCAGAATTTCCAGGGTGCTGAAGCGGTCGTGGTTACTGACAATCCGCTTCAGTTCGGGAATCAGCGCTACGTGCTTGGCCGCCTGCAGCGCACGCTTTTCGGTTTGCTGCTCGACGATTTCGTAGATCATACGCGAAAAAACGATGCCGAGGGAAATCATCTGGAAAACCACCAGCACCATGATCACCAGGGCGACCGAATCAAGGAGTTTTTTCGGGATCAGGTTGTTACGGATAAAAGACAGACTTCCCGCCATCGCTTACGACTCCTGTCCCTTGCCGGCGTGCCGACGCTTGAATATTCTGGTCAGCACGGTTGGTAGCAGTATTACCAACAGGGTCAGTAGCCACAGGGTCCGGCAGGTCGCACTGGTATGGAGAATACTCAGGTTTCCGCCGCTAATGGCCAGAGCACGACGCAGGGTGTTTTCCATCATGGAACCAAGGACGAAGCCAAGCAGTAGCGGAGGCAGGGGGTAGCGGTAGTGCTCCAGCACATAACCGCAGAGCCCTAAAAACAGCATGATCAGCAGTGACAGCGAACTTTCGTTAATGGAAAAAACGCCGACGAAGGAGAGTACAATCAGCACGGGGGCGAATGCCCAGCCCGGTATCTCTTTGACTCTGGAGAAGAGACGGGTGATTGGCCAGTAAAGGCAGAGCAGCAGCAGGTTACCAAAGGCCATGGATAATAGCAGGCCCCAGATCAGTGGGGCGTGCTGGGCAAATAGCCCCGGCCCGGGAGTAATATTGTGCAGCAGCAGTGCGCCGAGCATGATTGCCGCCGTACCGCTGCCAGGTATTCCCAGGGCAAGGAGCGGAACCATGGCACCGCCGACTGCTGAGCTGTTGGCCGTTTCTTCAGCGACGATCGCGCGCAGGCGTCCGCGCAGTTTGTCCTGTCCTGATGTAAAGATATTTTGTTCAATTTTGCGCCCGACCTGGCTGGCCAGAACGGCACCGCCGCCAGGAAGGATACCAATGATAAAGCCGATGATGGCAGAACGTAGCATGGCCCAGCGGCAGGCCAGCAACGAGATCTTATTAACCCTCAGTTGCTCAATCCTGATCGAGGGCGATGAACCTTGGCCGGCTGGAGTAAGCAGTTCAAACAACTTGCTGATGACAAACAGACCAACGACGACAGTGGTAAATTCAATGCCATCGAAAAACTGTGGAACGCCCATGGTAAAGCGCATGGTTCCAGTGGTTGAATCAATGCCAATGGTGGCCATCATAATACCGATCACCAGGCTGACCACAGTTCGCAGGGGGGGGTGCCCGGCGCGTATCGATAAGGAGGCGAAGGCAAAAATGACCAAGGCAAAATATTCGGCAGGCCCAAAATTGATAACAATCTGCCTGATTAGGATAATGGAAATGAACATGCCGATAATGGCTGTTATCCCACCGCAAAATGAACCGATTCCGGCCAGGGTCTGAACCATGACCAGCTGTTTTTGTTCCGCGGCGTTGCTGGCGTGATAACCGGTTATCCCCTGACGCCCGAATTCAGCGGCGTAATAGGTAGTCAGCAGCAGAATCAGGGTCGATTCAATGGGCAGGGAAAAGGTGTGCGAGAGGGGCAGGAGCAGGGCCACGCCGTGGATGGCACGCAACCCCGAAATGGTACCAACCAGAGAGCCGAGGAGCACACCGATAATGATCATGGCCAGGTTTAAGGCTGAGAATGCCAGTTGCCAGCCATGGCCGATTTCAGACCAGAATTCCATTGTTTAGTTTACCCCGTAGGTAAAAATAGCGCCGAGGGGCAGAGGGGTGTTCAGCAGGAAGTTGAACAAGCCATAACAGATAACCGATAAAATCAGTGCGGTCATCAGTCCCTGCATCCAGGAGCAGCGGTACAGTCGTGAAGCCAGGTAGATACTGATGGTGGTCGCCAACAGAAAACCAAGCAGGTTCCAGGTCGCCTGATAAAAAAGCAGGATAATGGTGAGCCAGATCCCTCGCCCCCAACCCGGAGCCTGGGCCAGTTTGACCTGTTGAGGGTAAATCAGCAAGATCAGGGTGAGAACGATCAGGCTGCCGGCTAAAAACAATGGTACCGGCTTGGGACCGAGGGGATCATAACTGAACGGAGCGCCATAGTTCTGTGCTGCAGCGCCATAAATCAGGCCGATAATCAATAATAATAATGACAGAATCCGGTCGCTCATTGAATCAGTCCGATGCCGACAGCAAGTTCCTTTTGTTTGGCGACGGTTTCTTCAACAAAGTGCGAAAAGTCGGATCCCAGAATGGTGAACGGGTAAAGGCCAAGCGCATCCCGCTGTTCTTGAAATTCTACGGTCCTGGTCAGACGCTTCAACGTGTTGACCCACCATTGATAGCTTTCGTCGCTCACTTGTGGCCCCATATAAAACCCACGCCAGATTGTCCAATCAACAAGATAGCCCTGTTCTCTGGCGGTGGGAATGTTGGCATAGATGTCGGGGAGTCGGTGGTCTGCCAGAACCGCCAAAATTTTAATCTTGCCTTCGGCAAATGCGACTTTAAGTTCCGCGGCATCGCCTGGGAAGATATCAATATAGCCGTTGAGCAAGGCTTCAGTGGCGTCCTTGGGGCCCTCAAAACCGACATAACGGATGCGCGACGGATCAATACCCCCTTCCTGAACCAATAGGGCTGCTTTCATCCAGTCCTGGCTGCCGATGGAGCCACTGCCGCCGAGACTGATGGCAAACGGAGCGTTGCGCAGTTTGACAATCAGATCATTCAAAGAATTCCATACCGAGTCATGGCGCACGGCGATGACACCGTAATCCGCTGCCAGTGCTCCCAGCCAACGCACGTCATTGACACTGTAATTGCCGAATTTCTGGGTCGCGATATTAAGTGCTGATCCGGAACTGGTGGCCACAATCAGTTGCGGGTCGTTGTTGCGGATACCGATAACATGGTTATAAGCCACAGCACCGATTCCTCCGGTTTTGTAGCGTATCGTCATGGGCGTGTCGATCAGGTTGCTGGCCAGTAGCGCCTTGGCTACCAACTGGCAGCTGAGGTCCATGCCCCCGCCAGCTTTGGCAGCGACCAGACATTCCGTCTGGTCTGCCTGAAAGGCAACAGCGATAGTGCTGTAAAATTGAGAGGTTGAAACGAGAGTTGCCAATAGAAGCAGAAGTTTTTTCATCGGATCCCAGCTGGTTTCAAAAAGAACAAAAAGAACTTTAAAAACAGAAAAAACCTTTAGTTCCATAACATTTACAGAATACTAACATCCGGTTATCTATAAAACAATAATTGAAAGCGGTGGCTGGAAAACAGTGGTTTGTGGGCCGAATCGGTAACCTTGTAATGGATAATTCTGAAGATGAAACGTTTTGTTCTTGAGGTTTCTTTTTGGTGCAAAAGCTGCTGCCTAAAACTGTGCCCGTGTTAGTGGGCCAAACTCATTTTCGTTACGAGGAGGTAGGACTATGAAGTTGGTTAAAGTTGTTGCTCTTGGTTTTCTCGCCTGTTGCCTAGCAACACTGCCGGCGTTTGCGGCGGGCATTGAAAAACCAGAGTGTATTGCCCCAGCCAAACCTGGTGGTGGGTTTGACCTGACGTGCCGGGTCGCTCAGATTGGTCTTAAAGACCACATGCCTAAGCTGATGCAGGTTACCTTCATGCCGGGCGGTATTGGTGCCGTTGCTTTTAACCTGTTCAACTCGACCCGGACTGATGATCCGAATGCCATCGTTGCGTTCTCTTCCGGCTCTCTGCTTAATATCGCGACCGGTAAATATGGTAAATGGAGCGCTGATGACGTGCGTTGGCTGGCAACTGCCGGGGCTGATTTCGGTGCTATCGTCGTTAAGGGCGACAGTCCTTACAAGACGCTTGACGATCTTATGGCTGAATTCAAAAAGAGTGAGAGCAGTCTGGTCGTAGGTGCCGGTGGTTCTGTCGGTAGCCAGGACTGGATGAAGGCTGCTTTGTTACTTAAATCGGTCGGCAAAGATCCGCGTAAAATGCGTTATGTTGCTTTTGATGGTGGTGGCGATGCTATTGCCGGACTGCTTGGTGGCAGCATCCAGGTTTATACTGGTGATGTCGGTGAGATGGTTTCCCACCTTGGTACCGGTTCCATGCGGATTCTTGCTGTCATGTCCGACAAGCGTTTGCCTGAACCTTTTGCTGATATCCCAACCGCTAAAGAACTTGGTTATGATGCTGAGTGGGTCATTATGCGCGGTTATTACATGGGTAAGAATGTTTCCGATGAAGCTTACAATGCTTGGGCTGATGCCTTCAAGGCGGCTTACAAAACCGAAGAGTTTGCCAAAATTCAACAGGAAAAAGGTCTCCTGCCTCTGAATATGGCCGGCGAAGAATTCAATCAGGATGTTAAAAAACGCGTTGCCAAGATGCGTGAAATTGCTAAGGAAGCAGGTTTGATCAAGTAATTTTGATTGTTTATTGAACGAGCATGATAGTGGTGCCGGCTGTCTGTGAGCTGCCGGTACCGCTACGGAGAATGAGATGGCTGATAGAATTTTTGGAACGGTTATTCTGCTGGTGACGCTGGCGTATGGGTTTGTCGCCTTTACCGTGATTGAGGCTCCTTTTCAATATGACCCACTGGGACCGGAAAGTTGGCCGCGGATATTGGCTGTTTGTGCCGGGTTATGTGCTTTGTACGTAATGATTCGGCCGGATGACCTGAAGTTTAACGTGGCCAATAATGTTTTGACCCGGATTGGAATTGTTGTTGTCATGCTGGCTGCGTATGCTCACTTTTATGAGCCCGCCGGGTTTATTGTGGCGACGACGATTTTTTGCGCGGTCTTTTCAAAATTGTTCGGTGCCAGCTACAAGGAGTCCGTGCTGTTCGGTATCGGTACCGGTGTGCTGGGGTATATCCTGTGTGCCCTGCTACTTGATCTGAACTTGCCGAAGGGCATCCTGGAAGCGATTTTGTGAGGTTGACATGTTTGATGTGTTTGGAAATTTAGGTCAAGGATTCGCGGTTGCCCTGCAACCGATGAACTTTCTGTACGTCATTATCGGTTGTATGTCGGGAACCTTGATCGGCGCTCTGCCTGGCATCGGACCGATTAACGGGGTTGCCATTCTGTTGCCTATCGCTTTCAGTGCCGGTCTGCCACCTGAATCGGCCCTGATTCTGCTGGCCGGTATCTATTACGGTGCTGAATATGGCGGGCGGATCTCTTCAATTCTGCTCAATGTCCCAGGGGATGCCGGTGCGGTTTTCACCACCCTTGATGGTAACCCGATGGCGAAGAATGGCGAGGCTGGCCGGGCGCTGTCCCTGTCTGCGGTAGCGTCATTTCTGGGCGGGACTTTTGCCGTTGTCCTGATGACTCTGTTCGGTCCGTTGCTGGCTTCGGTGGCGATCAAGTTCAATCCGTCCGACTACGTGGCCCTGATGGTGTTCGCTTTTACCTGCCTGTCATCACTGGTTGGTAAAAATCCGGTCAAAACCCTGTTAGGTGCCATCATGGGCTTTATGATCACCACGATCGGGATTGATGCGAACACGGGTGTTCCGCGCTTTACCTTTGATGTTCCGGACCTGCTTTCCGGTATCGATTTCCTGATTATTGTTATCGGGCTGTTCGGTATGGCTGAGCTGATTCACCTGGTTGAACAACAGATTATGGGTAAACTTGAGGTTCTGCCGATCGGAAAGAGTTTCGTCTCCTGGGCTGATATCAAAAAGATTAAATGGACCATATTACGCAGCTCGCTGATCGGTTTTTTTATCGGTGTTCTGCCGGGTACCGGAGCTTCGGTTGCTTCTGCTGTTACCTACGGGACTGAGAAACGTCTGGCTGGTGAAGAAGGTAAGTATTTCGGCACCGGTGATGTCCGCGGCCTGGCTGCTCCAGAGGCGGCTAATAACGCCTCTGCCGGTGGCGCAATGGTGCCGATGCTGACCCTTGGTATTCCAGGGTCGGGAACCACGGCCATCTTGCTGGGAGCCTTGTTGCTGTTCAACGTGACTCCCGGTCCGCTGATGTTCCAGAATCGTCCGGAAATCGCCTGGGGCCTGATCGCCTCCATGTATATCGGTAACATTGCCCTGCTGGTTATCAACCTGCCCATGGTCGGGTTGTTTGCCCGCTTGTTGACGATTCCCCAGAAATATCTGACTCCGTTGATCGCCGTGCTGGCCTTTGTCGGTATCTACTCCGTCGTCAGCAATCCCTTTGATCTTTACATGATTATCGGTCTCGGCGTGTTCGGTTGGCTGCTGCGCAAGTTACAGTTCTCCCTGGCTCCGGTTATTCTCGGTGTCGTTCTCGGCAATATTTTTGAAGATAACTTAAGACGTGCTTTGTCGATCTCTGCCGGGGACTGGTCGATTCTGTTCGATACTCCGTCAAGCATTGTCCTGTACATCATGGCTTTCCTGATTGTTTTTGCACCAATGCTGCTGGGTCGTGTTCTTAAAAAAGCATAATCGTTTATCTGGTGGTACTGTCGGTTGGAAAAATCGGCAGTGCCACCTGCTTGCAGGTCTTGGCTCAATGCGGGCTTTGCCCTGACAATTCATCTGATCTTATCTTCTTTAGTACGTTTCTTGTGTGTCAATAAATATCGCTGTCTGAATTTACTCATAACTATTTCAAGGAGCATGTTCATGGCTGAGAACGTAAACCCATTTAAAACAGCTGACCTTTTTGATGATCATGGCGATCGGCTCCAGGTATGTGAACCTTTGTTTTGCGACTATGGTGGTAATAAGTCCTTTTGTGGGCCTATCGTAACCATTAAATGTTTTGAAGATAATTCTCTGGTTGGCGATACTCTTGGTACTCCTGGCAATGGGCAGGTCCTGGTCGTTGATGCCGGTGGCTCAAAGCGTTGTGCGATGCTGGGGGATCGTCTGGCTCAAAAGGGGGTCGATAACGGCTGGGCCGGAGTTCTCATGTTTGGCTGTATCAGAGATGCCGAAGATATAGGCACCATGCCCCTGGGGGTTAAGGCTCTGGCGACCATGCCGCGCAAGAGTATCAAAAAGGGTATTGGAGAAAAAGATCTGGAGGTGTGCTTCGCCGGGGTGACCTTTCGCAGCGGCGAATGGCTTTACGCGGACCGGGACGGGATAGTCGTCAGTAAAGTGAGGCTCTGAGAGATTTCTCACGGCTGCTGAGCGATTATCGGAAATTTCTTTGTGGATATTCTTGATGTGACAGGCATTGCCCTGTAAGATGAGCGAACACTGAGAAGACAACGGCTGATGTGTTGGGCCGTTGTCTTTTAGCTGAGGGTTGCTGAGAAATTCGTGTCCACAGAGAGTTATCTACAACATGATTCACACTTTTGATCTTTTACAGCAGATGGCAATCTTTCTATTAATTGCCTATCTGTTCAGCAAATCCCCTGCCTTTAAACCCCTGGTTGCCGACGCTCTTCTGCTTAAGCACAAGATCCTGCTGTTTATCTTCTTCTCAGGTTTTTCCATTCTTGGAACCTATATCGGTTTGCCCGTTCACAATGCGGTTTTTAACACAAGTGCTATTGGCAATGTCATCTCCGGCATGATCGGCGGGCCGATTCTCGGATTGGGGACTGGTATTATAAGCGGTTTGTTTGGCATTCTGCTTGGGAACTATTCAAGTGTTTCTTTTGCTCTGGCCAGTTCGGCGGTTGCGCAGGGGCTGTTGGGGGGAGGCGTTCATCTGGTGATGATGCGCAAAAATCAGTCGGAACAGCTTTTTTATCCGGGGGTGGCTATGGTTACTGCCTTGTCCGGCGCTATTCTGCAACTGATCATATTGCGCCTTTTTCTGCAGCCGGGCAGCGAAGATTGGCGTGTCGTTCATGCGTTTGCCCTGCCATTGTTGTCGGCCAATGCTCTTGGGGCAGCGTTATTCATGACCATGATGCGGGACCAGAAAACCATGCTCGACAAAGTCGGTGCCATGTTTTCTGCCAAGGCGCTGAATATTGCTGAACGCAGCCTGGGAATACTGAGCCAGGGGTTTACCCCGGAGACGGCACATCGTCTGGCTGAAATTATTTATGATGAAACCGGTGTCGGGGCCGTTGGTATCAGTGATCGTGAAACGACCCTGGCTTTTGTTGGTGAGGGATCCGATCACCATCGCCCCGGGTTGTCCATCGCTTCATCCAAAACACGGGAAGCGATTCGCGATAACAAGGTCATCTATTCCGATGGGGTCCACGAGAAGTTTACCTGTGCCCTGCGTGACGATTGCCCCTTGGGCTCTGCTCTGATTGTCCCCTTGCGTGCCGATAATGAGGTTGTCGGGACCATCAAGTTGTATGAGCCGAAACATAAACTGTTTTTGAATCTGAACAAAACTCTGGGCGAAGGGATCGCCCGCTTGCTTTCGGAACAGTTGCTGCGCGATCGCTATGAAAATCAGAAAAACTTGCTGGTTAAATCAGAACTCAAACTGATTCAGGCGCAGGTTAACCCACATTTTCTGTTTAACGCTCTTAATACCATTGTGGCCGTGGTGCGTAAGGATCCTGATCAGGCGCGCAGCCTGCTGCTCCATTTGTCCAATTATTTTCGTAAGAATCTTAAGCGATCCAGTGATTTGGCCACATTGGAAGAAGAGTTGGATCACGTTAACTCCTATCTGGTTATTCAGAAAGCACGCTTTGGGGAGAAGTTGCTGATCGAGCAGGATATCGACCCGCAGCTGTTAAAAACCAAAGTTCCCACTTTTACTTTGCAGCCGATTGTAGAAAATGCTATCAAACACGGCATTTCCAATATGCTCGATGCTGGTAAAGTGAAGATCGCCGCCCGCCGAGAGGGTGGAAAAATCTATATCGAGATCACTGATGACGCCGGTGCCTATTGTGAAAAACTCAGGACTGACGGCCTTGGTATGAATATTGTTGATAAGCGAATTAAGAATCTCTATGGCAGCCATTACGGGACAGCAATCTCTTGCATTCCCGATGAAATGACCAGGGTCTCACTGATTCTGCCGGATAAAAACGGAGTAAGCAAATGATCAGAGTGTTAATCGTCGATGATGAATCACACGCACGCGAAGAACTGGCGGTGTTACTGGAAGATATCGGCGGTGTTGAAATTGTCGGCAGCTGTGCCAATGCCATGGAAGCGATTCGCATGGTTAATCATGAGAAGCCTGATGTCGTTTTCCTGGATATTAAGATGCCGGTTCTGGACGGCTTTGATCTGCTGGGCATGATTGAAGAAGAGGTCATGCCATATATCGTTTTTGTAACGGCATTTGATGAGTACGCGTTAAAATCCTTTGAGGAGAAGACCCTCGATTATCTGCTGAAACCGGTCGACCCTGAGCATCTGGGGCGGGCTATGCAGAAGATTCGTAATGCCGTTGCCAGTAACCAGTCGCCTAATTATCAGATCCCGCAATTGACGCGGATTCCCTGTATCAGCGGTCATAAAATTAAGCTGGTAAACCCTGAAAATGTTGAATATGCGCATTCTGATATCAGTGGTGTTCACGTTTATATCGCGGATGGTGGCTACTTTACCGAACTCACGCTGAAGGTGCTCGAAGGACGGGCCGGCTATCTTCGTTGTCATAAACAATATCTGGTAAATCCACGTTTTGTAGATGAAATTGTTACCCAGGAAAATGGCCTCGCTGAAATCAAAACACACAGCGGTTACACCCTGCCGGTAAGCAGGCGTTATCTGCGTAAATTGAAGGATGCGTTCGGTCTTTAAACAGTGTTTTTAGACCGTCCCGCTTATTAAAGCATTCCGACCGCTTAGTTTCCTAATCCTACCGTTTGTCTTATCTGACCTTTTTACTCCAGGCGTATTGTCCTATCTTAAACTCGAACGGTCGCAGAGGGAGTTCTCTTCTGCGAGAATTTTTCGCGAGTATTACTAAGGAGTGGAACAATGGGTGAAGCAGCACTGTCTTATTGGTTGGAAGAGTTTATCAATCCTTCTCCGCAGCCAGCTGATGCCGATATGGAATATTCGGCGCTATTAGCCGGTGAGTCGGATGATGACTGGAAATATGGTTCCGATTGATTGACTGTTCCAAGCGTATCTTTATAATGCGCAACGATGGCCCAGCTTATTTGTTAAGTGTTGGGCCTTTGTTATATTTGCAAGAAGGGTAGTTCCATTTTTTTTCGAGGGAGAGTCGATATGTCAGTAAGAATTGTTATTGTACGTCATGTACCACAGGAGAAAGCTTCTGAGTTAAGACCTTTGCTGTTGGAAATGAGAGCCCTTGCCAACGCTCAGCCGGGATATGTTTCTGGCGAAACTCTGGTTAATTATGATGACCCGAGCGAGTACCTGGTTTTGAGTACCTGGCAGACGCTTAAGGATTGGAATGTCTGGTTGGCTGATGAACGACGCAAGAGGTTGCAGTCCGAAGTTGATGCGATTACCGGTTGTGAGACACTTTATTCAGTGTATTACAACGGTTAATGCCGACAAGATGTCAAAGAACTTACTCAGATAAAGGATAATCGCTGATGATGGAAGCGAAGATTAATGCATTGTTGGAGAAACGTCAGAAAGCTCTTGTCGGTGGTGGTAGCGACAAAATCAAAAAGCGCCATGAAAAGGGATTGCTGACGGCACGTGAGAGGATCGATCTGCTGCTTGACGAAGGGAGCTTTGAAGAGTTCGATATGTTCAAAGGTCATCGTTGTCATCACTTCGGTATGGAGAAGATCGAGACAATTGGCGATGGTGTTGTCACCGGTTACGGTACTATCGGTGGTCGTTTGGTTTATGTATTTGCTTTTGACTTTACTGTTCTGGGTGGTTCCTTGTCCGAAACTCTGGCAGAGAAAGTCTGCAAAGTTATGGACATGGCCGTTAAGAATGGTGCCCCTGTTATCGGTCTGAACGATTCCGGTGGCGCTCGTATTCAGGAAGGGATCGAGAGTCTTGCCGGTTACTCTGATATTTTCCTGCGCAACGTTATGGCTTCCGGTGTTGTTCCCCAGTTGTCAGGTATTTTTGGCCCCTGTGCTGGTGGTGCCGTTTACTCTCCAGCTCTGACTGATTTTAACGTTATGGTTCGCAATAACAGCTACATGTTCTTGACCGGACCTAAAGTTGTTAAAGCTGTTACCCACGAAGATGTTACGACAGAAGCTCTCGGTGGTGCCAGCGTCCATACAACCAAGAGTGGGGTTGCTCACCTGGCGGGAGACACAGAAGAACAGGCTATTGCTCAGTTGCGCGAACTGTTCTCTTATATGCCGCAGAACAACATGGAAGTTCCCCCGCGTAAGGAGACCGATGATCCTATCAGTCGTGAGGAAATGGGGCTGTGCCGTCTGCTTCCCGAAAACCCTAACCATCCCTACGATATCAAGCAACTGATCGCTGCCACTGTTGACGATGGCCAGTTCCTTGAGATTCAACCGGACTGGGCGCCAAATATTGTTATCGCTTTTGCTCGCTACGGCGGTCAATCTGTTGGTATCGTTGCCAACCAGCCGCTGCACCTTGCCGGGGTTCTGGATAACGATTCGTCCATCAAGGCTGCTCGCTTTGTCCGTTTCTGCGATGCGTTCAACATTCCATTGGTTACCTTTGTTGATGTTCCTGGCTTCTTGCCTGGTACCGCGCAGGAGTATGGCGGCATCATTCGTAACGGTGCCAAGCTTCTCTACGCATATGCCGAAGCAACTGTACCTAAAGTCACAGTTGTTGTTCGCAAGTCCTACGGTGGGGCTTACTGTGTTATGAGCTCCAAGCATCTGCGTGGAGACGTGAACTATTCCTGGCCAACCGGTGAAATCGCAGTTATGGGAGCCAAAGGTGCTGCAGAGATTCTGTTTGCCGGCGCTGCCAAAAAAGACCCTGAGAACTCCGCTAAAATTATGGCCGAAGGCATTGAAGAGTATTCCGATAAATTCGCTAACCCCTACGAAGCAGCCAAGCGCGGCTACGTTGACGCCGTTATTATGCCCCAGCGCACCCGTTTCCGGATTTGCAAGGCATTGGCGATGCTCGAAGGGAAGCAAGATTGCAATCCGCGTAAAAAACACGGAAATATCCCTCTGTAACCAGAACATTAATCACTTAAACGAACGGATACGATTATGAATTTTGGCTGGCAGAATGTGGTTGATGGTCATGGGATCGGTCTCATGATCACCGGGATGTTGATTGTTTTTGCGGGATTGCTGCTGATCAGTGGAGTCATCGTCCTGATGGGTTCCCTGGACGGCAGAAAACATAAGGCAAAGACAGCTTCTGTTTCGGTAGATGATGCGAAAGCTCTTAAAGAACCGACAAAAGAAGAGCTTATTGCTGTTGCGGCTCTGGTTGTTTATCTTGAATCAGAACGTAGCATGGGCGAATTGACAATTAAATTACCTAAGCAGAAGCGGGTCGGATCAATCTGGGCTTCTGCAGGCAAAATGCGCTCGCTGTCTGAAGGAGGCTCCTATGCGTAAATATACATTAAAATTGAACGATAAAAATTTTGAAGTACAGCTGAACAATCTCAGCGCCGAAGACGCTGTTCTTGAAATAAATGGTGAAAAATATACGGTTGCAATCTCTGCCATCGAAGAAGTGCTTCCAGAGGGTGTTGAACTGAACTTCGCGGCTGTCAGCGCTGCCGCGCCGCTGGCTTCTTCAAAGCCCAAAGGTCCAGTAACCGCTGGTGACGGTACCGTGCTCGCTCCGATTCCCGGATCGATTATGCAGGTTTATGTCAAGGTCGGTGACGAGGTCAAGGTCGGGCAGGCCTTGTTCAAGATGGAAGCCATGAAGATGGAAAATGAAATCAATGCCCGAGTTGACGGAAAGGTATGTGCCGTCAACATCAAGGTCGGCGATAGCGTCAACCAGGGCGATGAGTTGATAGTCATTGATTGATGGAGGAGTCCCCGGCGATCGGGGACGTCTTCCGGTTTCCGTTGAATTTCAGCAGAGAGCGTTACTATGGATATGTTAACCAGTTTTTTAATGAGTACAGGTTTTGTCGAGATCGCCTGGCCAAACATTATTATGATACTGTTTGGGTGTCTTTTTGTTTGGCTGGCAATCACAAAAGGGTTTGAGCCCCTGTTACTTTTACCGATTGGCTTTGGCCTAATCGTTGGTAATATCCCGATCCCCGAAGCCATGTCTGGAGGCGAGGAAGGGATGTTTTTCGTCAATATTTACAAGGGGGTTACAGGGGGGATTTATCCGCCATTGATTTTCCTTGGTGTTGGTGCCATGACCGACTTTTCACCAATGCTGAGCAATCCGAAACTGGTGTTGCTTGGTGCTGCAGCTCAGTTTGGTATTTTCGGGACTCTGATCGCCGCTATGTTTATTGGCTTTACCCCTGCCCAGGCTGGTGCGATTGGTATTATCGGTGGCGCAGACGGTCCGACTGCTATCTTCCTGTCGTCTGTTCTTGCTCCTGAACTGCTCGGATCCATCGCCATTGCCGCCTATTCGTATATGTCCCTCGTTCCGGTTATTCAGCCGCCGATTATGCGTCTGTTGACAACGAAGGAAGAACGGGTCATCCGCATGGAAATGGCCCGTCAGGTTACCAAACGCGAAAAGATTATTTTTCCCATTGTCGGCTTTCTTATTTGCACCCTGATTGCTCCGGGTTCCATGGTTCTTATCGGGTGTCTGTTCTTTGGTAATATTTTAAAGGAAAGTATGGTCACCGAACGTCTGGCCAATACTGCCCGCAATGCCATGATCGATATCCTGACCATCCTGCTTGGCTTCTCTATAGGTGCAAACACCCTGGCCGCTGACTTCTTGACCGCCAGATCGATCGGGATCTTTGTTATGGGCGCTACCGCTTTTGCTGTTGCAACGGCCTGTGGTGTGTTGTTTGCCAAGCTTATGAATATGTTTTCGAAAAAGAAAATCAATCCGCTGGTTGGAGCGGCAGGGGTTTCTGCTGTGCCTAACGCGGCGCGGGTTGTTAATAAAGTCGGATTGGAATATGATCCGACCAACTACCTGCTGATGCATGCCATGGCTCCAAATGTTGCGGGTGTTGTTGGCTCTGCTATCGCTGCAGGTGTTCTGCTGTCTGTTCTTGGTTAGATCTGGAGCAAAGAACCTTTAAGTCTGGAAGTGTGAGAATAAGAACATGGTTGTTCGCCTGATTAACAAATATGATCAGTTGAAGGCAAAAGAGCTCATCGAAGAGAATGGGTTCGTGTATGAAGATAAGTTTGATGCCATGTTCGGTGTCTTTGAGGATGGCGAACTGGTTGCGACAGCGACCAGAGACCACAACGTTTTTAAAATGATCTGTATTCGTGACAGTCACCAGGGGGGAAACCTCCTTGGTGAACTGCTCACGGAGCTCATCAACAGTTGTGAGTTTACCAATATCAGTAATTATTTTATTTTTACCAAACCCGACCGTTGTCAGTCCTTTCATCATTTTAACTTTCACCCACTGGTCAATCATGAAAAGCTTTGCCTCCTTGAGTATGGTCATGGCTTGCAAAGCTATCTTGATCAGCATCGTGATCTGGTTAGAGAAGGGAATAATGGTGCGGTCGTTGTCAATTGTAACCCCTTCACCCGCGGCCATCAGTACCTGATTGAAGAGGCTTCTAAGCAGGTCGATCAGCTATACGTTTTTGTTGTGCGTGAAGATCGCTCAATTTTTCCATTTGATGTCCGGTTTCGCCTGGCCCAGGACGGAACGGCACATCTGCCTAACGTTACAGTATTGGATACCTCCGATTATGCGATCAGTCAGGTTACTTTTCCTGGTTATTTTTTAAAGCAGGATGATGACCAGCAGGTTGTCCAGATGGAAGTGGACCTGCACTTATTCGGCAAACATATCGCTCCGTTTTTTAATATCAAAAAACGCTTTATCGGAACGGAGCCTTATTGCCGGACCACAAGAATATACAGCGAAACAATGCATAAAGTGCTCGCATTGTACAATATTGAAACTGTACAATTGGAGCGCAAAACCATTGCATCGCAACCGATCAGTGCCTCCAGAGTTCGTGAAGCGTTGAAACGTGAAGCATTTGAAACTCTGAAGGATCTCGTTCCTGATTCCACGCTCGGCTTTTTACGTTCGGCTCAGGCACGTGATTTACTGACGACTCTGAAAGATTATCAAAGGAGACATTGATGAAGTTAACTAAAAAAGCCCAGGCAGGAACCATGCAGTCAAGTGATCTGATGGTTTTCCTTGAGCCTGCGGACGAATTGCGCGTGGAAATTGATTCAACGGTAAAAATTCAGTTTGGCCATTTGATTGAGAAACAGGTTAAGGCTGTTTTGGAAAAACTGTCTGTAACAAGCGGTCATATTAAAATCAGTGATCGTGGTGCTCTTGATTACGCCATTGCGGCTCGTTTGGAAACTGCCATCAGAAGAGCCTGCGGGGAGGATTTGTAGACATGAAAGGCGTCTATTGTAAAGAATGGACTCAGGGCCGCCGGTATATCGTAAAAATCGAACCAGGTCAGAAGATTAAAGAGAGTTTGATTCAATTTGCCAAGCAGGAAAATATCCAGAACGGAGTTGTTGTTTCTGCTGTTGGCTCAGTTGTGAAGGCCGGTTTTCGTGGCATAAAGTCCGGGGCTAGCCTTCCAATTACTGAACCGCGTATGCGGATTATTGAGTTGGAAGGTCCACTTGAACTGGTTGGCCTCGAAGGTAATCTGATTGTTACTGATAGCAATGAGATTGATTGCCACCTGCATATCATGATGGCGAAGAGTTCCGGTGAGGTCGTTGGCGGCCATATGTTCGATGCTGAGATCTTTGCCAGCTGTGAAATTATGTTTACCGAGATACTGGTATCTGGTGTTGAACGGCATGTTTCCAAAACCGGTGGCATCTCAACTATCTATATTGAGGAGGAGTGATTGTCATGGCTAATTTTGAGTTGATGAGATCACTGTTGTACGTTCCCGGTAATATGCCTTCAATGCTGCAGAACGTACCGATGTTTCAGAGCGATTGTGTCATGATCGACCTTGAAGATTCGGTACCCTATGCTGAAAAGGATGCTGCCCGGGATTTGGTTCGCAATTTTCTGGAAAATTATAAAGAGCACAATAAAAGCATTCTGGTGCGTATCAACAGTCTGAAAACCAAATGGTGGAAGCAGGATCTGGACGCTATTTTGCCGGCCATGACTGATGGTATCCGCCTGCCTGAAGCGGATACTCCGGAATATGTCGAGCAGCTTGATACCATTTTGACTGAATATGAAGAAGAGCTGGGTTTGCCGATCGGGCATTTTAAAATTCTGCCATCTATCGAAACAGCCGAAGGCGTTATCAATTGTATCAAAATTGCTAAAAGTTCTTCACGTCTGCTGGGGCTGGCTTTTGGTGCTGAAGATTACACCGCCAGCCTTGAAATCGAACGGACCAAGGGCGGGGAAGAATTGTTTGCTGCCAGAACCCGTATTGTCTGGGCATGTAAGGCTGCCGGTATTCAGGCTATTGACACTATTTTCCCTGATGCTGCGGATATGGACGCTCTGGAAAAAGAAACCCAACTGATCAAGACCCTCGGTTTTGCTGGAAAATCTCTGGTTAACCCGCGTCAGATTGAAGTTGTGCATAATGTCTTTATGCCTAAACAGGAACAAATTGATTACGCCCTGCAGGTTGTCGATGCCATTCAGCGTGCCCGTGAAATGGGTACTGGGGTTATTTCCTTGGGTGGTAAAATGATTGATATTCCTGTGGTTATTCGTGCGGTAAAAACCCTTAAATCAGCACAGGCCCATGGACTGGTTGATATTGATATTGATGAAGAGGTGATCTATGGCCAAAAATAGTTTGGGGCGTGAGCTCCCAGAATCTTTTGCCGGAAAGGCTGTTGTCCCTTTCCAGGATCCCTTCAGTTATAAAAAGCCCGGCGACCTTGCAACGCGTTCGGTGCGGAGGGTCAATCCTGGTGACAACAAGGTGCTTGGCAGTCTGCGTGAAGCTATTGAGGCTTCAGGCTTGCGCAGTGGCATGACGATTGCGACTCACCATCATCTGCGCAATGGTGATGCGGTACTTAATCAGGTTATTAAAGAAATTGATGCCATGGGCATCAAAGATATTAAGATCGCCTCCAGTTCCGTTCACCCGGTCCACGCCGAATTGATCCCTTACATTCAAAAAGGCGTCATTACCGGAATCGAGACTGGTGTTAACGGTCTGATCGGTGAAATGGCCTCCAAGGGTGAGCTGTCTTGTCCGATTACCGTGCGTACCCATGGTGGGCGTGCCCGTGCTGTTATCGCTGGAGACGTCCAGATTGATGTTGCTTTTATCGGAGCTCCATGCTGCGACAAATACGGTAACTTGAACGGTCAAAGCGGCCCTTCTGCTTGCGGTAGTCTTGGCTATGCCTTTACCGATGCTCAATATGCCAAATATGTTGTTGCTGTAACCGACAACCTCGTACCTTATCCGGCTGTTCCGGTTTCGATTCCAATGTCAATGGTTGATAGCGTTGTTGTTGTTGATTCTCTTGGTGATCCCAAGAAGATTGTTTCAACCACGACCCGTATTACCCGTGACCCGGTCGGACTTCAGATTGCCAAATATGCTTCTCAGGTTATAGAAGCCTCTGGTCTGCTGAAGGATGGATTTGCTTTTCAGACAGGTTCAGGGGGTATTTCCCTGGCTGTTGCCGACCGCGTTAAACAACTCATGAGCGCCGGTAATATCAAAGGTAGCTTTGGTTGCGGCGGTATTACCGGATACTTTGTCGACATGCTTGAACAGGGGCTGTTCAAAGCTCTGTTTGATGTTCAGTGTTTCGACCTTAAGGCGGTTGATTCCATTGCCCGCAATCAGAATCACCTGGAGATGAGCGCTGATCTTTACGCTAATCCCTATAATTCTGGCTGTGTCGTTAATATGCTGGATACGGTTATTCTCGGTGCGACCGAGGTTGATGTCGACTTTAACGTCAATGTCAATACCGAGTCCAACGGCTATCTCCTGCACAACACCGGCGGTCACAGCGATGCCGCTGCTGGTGCTAAACTGTCGATTATTACTGCACCGCTGATTCGTGGGCGCCTGCCGATTATCCGTGATGCGGTGACTACGGTAACCACTCCGGGGGCTACCATTGATGCCATCGTTACTGAGCGCGGTATTGCCGTTAATGAGCATCAGCAAGATCTTAAAAAAGAGCTGATCAAGCGCAAGATCCCGGTTATGGATATCCACGACCTGAGGAAGCTTGCCATCAGCATTACCGGAGAACCGAAACCGGTAGAGTTCACCGATGATGTCGTTGCCCTGATCGAATACCGTGACGGTTCAATTATTGATGCTGTACGCAGAGTTAAAGCATAGTATTCTTCTTGCCCGTGAGCGACGCGATGAGAAACTTCATCAGCTATTAACGTCGCTCACGGCCGGTTCTGTTATCCAATTGTCCCTGAATATCCCCGGGCCCGACAAATGCCCACCCGGATATCAGGGACTTTTCCGTTGGGGGCAGCAACAGTTGGAAACAGCCATAAAGCTTGAATGCGTGTTGCGCAAAGAGGATGCCCTCGGACCCTGGGCGCTGTACACGACAAGCGTATCTGCTGATGCTGTTAAACGGTGTTGCTGCGCAGTCGAAAAATCATTGCCTGCTGCTCGTCTTCTTGATTGTGACGTGTATGCGTTTGACGGTACCGTATATGACCGTGCATTTATGGGGTTGCCACAACGGCAATGCCTGGTTTGCGATCAGCCGGCAAGGGACTGCATGCGCGTAAAACGACATGGTTGGGATCAAGTAAAGGAACGTCTTGAAGAACTGCTCAAACCCTATACAGCTGTTTAGTCTTGCCGATGCTCTGGTTGAGGGGCTTAAGGCGGAATTGTTTCTGACCCCAAAGCCCGGCCTTGTTGATCTGTGCAACACAGGATCGCATAAGGATCTGTCTTTGCTGACCATGGCCCGATCCATTACGTTAATGCGTGTCTATTTTAAAGAGCTGTGTGCGGCATTGCTTACTCCGAGTGGCGGGCAGGATCCGGTCGCGATCGGACAGGCTGCTGAACAGCGAATGTTTGCAGCGCTGGCGACCAACTGCCACAAAGGGGGAATTTTCCTTTGTGGCTTGGTGCTTATCGGGGCCAGCCGTTGTGATATGCGCTCCCCTGAAGTGCTACGAGGGCAGGTTGCTCGTGCGGCTGAGGAGATTTTTTCAGATCGTGAGCGTTTGCGTGGTAGCCATGGTGATCTGGTCAGAAAGGACCATCCCTCTTCAGGTATTGTGACGGAAGCATTAAATGGCTTACCCGGACTGTTTGATTGTGTATTGCCACAGATATTGCAATATCCAAGTGACATACGTGGTGTATTTATGGCTATGGCAGAACTGATGCTTTATGTTGACGATTCGACAACACGTCACCGCTGTGGCGATGCCGGAATGGATATTTTACGGGCCGCTGGAAAGGAATTAAAGCAGTGTTTGCTGGCCGACCAGGATCATATCCATTTGTTGACCAGGCTTGATTGTGAATTCAGACAACAGAATCTGACGATGGGGGGCGTAGCTGATCTGCTGGGCGTCGGGCTTGGCTATGCTGCTTATCTGCAGAAGTTGTGACCTGGCCGCTTGGTTAGGATTTTGTGTCATTAAGAATCGAATACGATCCAGGAAAACAGCGGGGCGGACTATAGGTTCTTTTCCGCCATTTGTCCCATGTATAATCCCTCTCTTGCCTCATATTCCATTTGGGTTTATGATATTCTGTTGCCGACTCAAAGAAGTTATAAGGTTTCACGGTCAGCAATAAACTGTAATCCGTCTCACCTTTATTGGTGTCCAAAATGATAACCCAATCTGCTAGGCCTGTATTACTGCAGTAAACGAAAGCTTTAGGTTCTGTTGTGTCCAATCAAGCAAAAGGTATAGATCAATCCATCAAACATTCACTTCAGCAGTTTGTGCAGACATTGCTCAAACATCTTAAAATCAGCGAAAATACCTTTTTAATTATTCTGGCCGTGATCATTGGTGTGCTGGGTGGGTTAGGCAATTTTTTATTTCGTCAGACCATCGAGTTGATTCACTGGCTGGTGTTTGAACAGGCCCATGAACGTTTCAATATTTCTGTCGATCATTGGTCTTGGGAACGTCTTTTGTTGATGTTTCTACCGGCTATTGGTGGTTTACTGGTTATCCCTCTCTGGGTGTTTTTTGGTAAAGATTTAAAAGGGGGATTTTCAACCTTTCTGGTCAAGGTCAATCTGAAGGGTGCCAAGCTACCTTTAAGGCCGCTATTTACTAAAGGGTTAGGTTCCGCAATTACCCTGGGTACCGGCGGCAGCGCCGGGCAGGAAGGCCCCATCGCTGTTATCGGAGGGACCATCGGCAGCCAGTTTGGCAAGCTGTTCAAGGTCAGTGGTAATCGCCTTAAAGTCCTGGTGGCCTGTGGCGCCGCCGCCGGGGTTGCCGCAACTTTTAACGCTCCTATCGCCGGAGTTTTCTTCGCCGCTGAAATTGTGCTGCTGTCATCGTTTGAGCTGGCCAGTTTTACCTCCATTGTTATTGCCAGCGGTATGGCAACGGTTGTCTCACGGGCCCTGCTCGGTAACGTTTCAGAAATTGTTACTCCGAACTTTTCCCTGCACAGCTACTGGGAGCTTGGCCTTTATGTTGTCCTCGGATTTGTTATCGGTGGCCTGGCTGCCGGATTTATCGACCTGCATTTCCGCATTAAGGATATTATCGATGCCATCAAAATACCACGGTTGGCCAAACCTGTTGTAGGTGGCCTTTTCGTCGGTCTGGTCGGGGTTTTCCTACCACAGGTGTTTGGTAACGGTTACGGTTTTATCAGTCAGGTTCTGCACGGTAATTTTCCCTGGTATCTGCTGGCAGTGCTGGTTATTGCCAAAATGGTTGCGACATCTGTGACCCTGGGTTCCGGATTGCCTGGCGGCATGTTTGCCCCCTGCTTGTTCCTGGGGGCTGTCGCCGGAGGCGCTTTCGGCAACCTGATAGAAGCTCTGTTTCCAGGTTTGGCTATTTCCGGAGGGGCTTATGCGTTGGTCGGCATGGGAGCCTTCCTGGCCGCTGCCACCCATTCGCCCATGACAGCTATCTTTCTGTTGTTTGAGACAACCGACAGTTACGAGGTTATTGTTCCGATTATGATTACCTGCGTTATCGGAACGACAATTGCCCGGCGGATTAAAAAGGAAAGCCTTGAAACTGCGGAGCTTAGCCGGCTGGGGATAGATCTTGAGGCTGGAAAAGAACGCAATATCATGAAGAGCCTTGCTGTTGGTGAAGTGATGCAGCGGCGTGTTGAAAGTGTTCCGGAGAGTATGACGCTGGGTGAGTTTTCCCGCTTCATACAACGCACCCATCACACCAACTTCCCACTGGTGAATAGTGCCGGAGAATTGACAGGCATTATTTCGGTACAGGATTTTCTTGGTGCTGTTTTTGAGAAGGAATTGATGGATCTGGTTGTGGTCAAGGAGCTGGCGACAACTGATGTGGTCACTGTTCACGCCGAAGAGGATCTTGACGCGGCGATGCGCAAGATCGGTTATCGTAATATTGAACAGTTGCCGGTCGTTGACCGGGAAACGCACCGCAAGCTGTATGGCATTATCTCACGGCGCGACATGATTTCAGCCTATAACCGGGTGCTCATGAGCCGGACTCTGGTGGACGACGATGATTGATCTGCTGACCCATCTCAATGAACCGCAGCGCCAGGCTGTGTTGCATGGTGATGCTCCGTTGCTACTGCTTGCCGGGGCCGGATCAGGGAAGACCAGGGCATTGACCCATCGGGTTGCCTATCTGATTCAGGAACGGGGGGTGCCTGCCTGGCGGATTATGGCGGTCACCTTTACCAACAAAGCGGCCAATGAAATGCGTGAACGGCTGGAGGCTCTGCTCGGTAGTGGAGACCTGCCCTGGGTCGCGACCTTTCACGCCAGCTGTGTTCGTATTTTGCGCCAGGACATAGAGGCGCTAGGTTTTGGCCGGGATTTTTCCATTTATGATGATCAGGATCAACTGCGTCTGCTCCGTGATCTTCTCAAAGAAATGGATATTCCTGAAAAAGTTTTGAAACCGCGTGCTGCGGCCGGAGCCATTGACAGTGCAAAAAATCGTGGTTTAGGCCCTGCGAGCTACGCTGCACAACATCCTGATCAACCTCTCGTGGCTGAAATTTACGAGCGTTACCAAGCCAAGTTAAAAGCCGCCAATGCCGTTGATTTTGGTGATCTTCTGCTGCTGACGGTGCGTTTGCTGGAAGATCATGCCGCGGTGCGTGAGCGTTGGCAACAGCGGTTTACCCATATTCTGATTGATGAATTTCAGGATACCAACAGTGTTCAGTATCGCCTGATGCAGCTGTTGGCCACTCCTGAAACGGCTCTGTGCGTGGTCGGTGATGACGACCAGTCCATCTATCGCTGGCGTGGTGCGGAAGTTGGTAATATCCTCGGGTTTGATCTGGATTTTCCTGGGGCCAGAATTATTCGCCTGGAGCAGAATTACCGTTCGACGCGTAATATTATCGAAGCTGCCGGGGCGGTTGTCGGGCGGAATACCGACCGCCGGGAGAAGCAACTATGGACCGATAATCCCGCTGGGGAACCGTTGCACATTGAAACTGCAGCGGACGATCTTGAAGAAGCGCACTTTGTGGCGCGTGAAATTGAACGCTGTCAGCGGAGCGGCTATGATTTGCGTGACGTTGCGGTGTTCTATCGCACCAACGCCCAGTCCCGTGCGCTTGAAGAAGCCTTGCGTGCCAGTCGCATCCCTTATGCCATGTTCGGGGGGCTGAAGTTTTATGCGCGGCAGGAAATTAAAGATGCTTTGGCTTACTTGCGAATACTGGTGAATCCACAGGATTCTCTTTCGGTCAGACGCATTATCAATGTTCCGGCGCGGGGCATTGGTGCAACGACCATTGCCAAAATAGCTGCTTTAGAAGAGGAGGCCGGAGGGTTCCTGGCGGCTTGTCGCCAAGTTGTTGAAGAAAAGATTTTAAGTGGTGTCGCGGCAAAAAAAGTCACAGAGTTTGTCGCTTTGATCGATGATTTTACAACCCGTCTTGAGCGTCTTCCCTATCCCCAGCTGATGGCTGAACTGCTTCATGAGAGTGGTTACAGTCCGGTCTTGCTCGAAGACGCGCAGAACGCCATGACCGGAGACGGGAAACAGGAGGCGAAAGGGCGGCTCGAGAACCTTGAACAGCTGCTTGCCGGTATGGAAGAGCATGCCAGTCATGCAGGCTCTCTGTCCGAATATCTGGAACAGGTGGCACTTATTTCGGATCTGGATAAGCATGATCCGGCTCAGCAGAGGGTCACCTTGATGACTTTGCATTCAGCAAAAGGGCTGGAATTTCCCATCGTGTTTATGACCGGAATGGAAGAGGGATTGTTTCCACATTCGCGTACCGGCGCCTTGGGGGAAGAGTTGGCTGAGGAGCGACGACTCTGCTATGTCGGCATGACCAGAGCGATGCGGCGTCTCTATCTGTCGCATGCTCGCCGGCGCCGGGTTTACGGTTCATACCAGTTTAATCCGCCGAGTCGTTTTCTGGCTGAGATCCCGGCGCATCTGATTGCTGGCAACGATTCCCTACCTGTGCCAGATGCAAAGCCAAAGGGGCTCCATAATCTGGCAGGCCTGGCAGACCTGGTCGCTGCAGAACCCGTACCACCGGTTGTTGTTGAATCTGTTACCGAACCGGTAGCAGCAGTTCCGGACGATGTCCCTGAAGTTGATACCCAGGGGGGCTTACGTCTGGGTACCCGGGTTCGCCACATCAAATTCGGCATTGGTACGATCCGACGGATCGAAGGTTCTGGAGACAAGCAGAAAGTAACCATCTATTTCAATTCCGTCGGAAGCAAGAAATTGCTCGCAAAATTCGCTGGACTGATACCCGTTTAGAGGGGAGCATGGAAGTTACAGAAAACTTCACACTGTTGCTGGTTGATGATAATCCGACCAACTTGATGTTGCTGGCCCAGATCATTGAAATGGACCTTCCCAATGTCAGAGTTTTGCAGGCCCGTAGTGCGCGCGAAGGGTTGGCCCTGGCGGATGAAGAAGCTGTCGATGGGGCCTTCATCGATGTCCAGATGCCGCATGTGAGCGGATTGGATATGTGCCGCGAATTGCGCAAACGGCCCCATACGGCAAATATCCCACTGGTACTGTTGACCGCTCATATGGCGGCTCCGGAAATGCGTGCTGAAGGGCTGGAAGTCGGCGCTTACGATTTTATTACCCAGCCGATCAGCAATGTCGAAATGCTTGCGCGCGTAAAGGTCATGTTACGCATGTGCTCCGATGACCGGCGCATCAGTAAGAATCGGTTACAGCTTAAGCAGGAATTGTTTGAGCGCTCTGATCATCTGCGCTGGATTAGTGGTTTGCTGATTTCCGGAAATGGTGCCCTTAAAGAGCAGGACGAAGCGGCATTGCAACGGTTGTCACAAACGGTTGCAGAAATGAAAGCCGCTGATGCCCAGCTGTCATTTGACCAGGTGGTTCTGGCCTTGCCCATGCCGTGGCGTCGCACCCTGCTGAAGCTGGCACTGCTTGAGTCGGTACCTATGCCTCTGGCCCATGAGCTGAGTGAAATCAATGATATTCGGGCCGTTGTTACTTATCTGGAACGGCATGATGTGCTGGTTCTGGATCAGGGGAGTTGCAGTGAACGTTTGATTTTCAACAACGAGATTCGCACCTTTCTGTGTCAGCGCGCCTACTCCGACCTGAGTGAGTCTGAACGGCAGAAGGTCTTGGTACAGGCTGCTAACTGGTACCGCTGTGAAAAGGATTATCGTGGCGTTGTCAGCTGTTTGGTTGCTGCGCAAAGATATGAAGAGACGGCGCTGATCTTCAGTCAGATCGGGTTCAGTATGGGCATGCATCGCTTCAGCAGGGATTTGCTGGATTTTGTCGGGGCGATTCCGGATGATGTGCTGGTGACGAACGGCTGGCTGACTCTTTTTAAAGCGCGCAGTTTGCTGAAGGGCTTTTCGCCGGATACGACAATCTGGCTTGAGCTGGCCTGGCAGCATTTTGAAGTTAACCAGGATCCGCGCGGTTTATTGCTGACTATGGTTCTGCAGGCTATTCAGTCAATTTATATTGATGGGAGTTACGAAAACTGGACAGACCGAGTCGCTTATTTCAGGCATTTGTACACTGAAAATGCTGACGCTTTGCACCCGACGGAGCGTTTCAAGGTTCTGTTCGCTCTGTGTCTGCTGGAAATATTTGTCAATGGTGACCTGGCGCGAGCGGATGCCATTGTTTCTGATAGTCTGGCCTCTGCTCAGCAGCAGAAGCATGTGGAGGCCCAGCTTGAGTTTATCATCATTCGGATCAATATCGCTCTTTTGCAGGGTCGATTACGGGTAGCCGCCGCCTTTCTCGAACAGGGGTTCAAGTTGGCCGGACCTTTGAGTGATCCGGTCTTTGATTTGGTTCTGGAAAAGATGGGGTGTGGATTTTTACACGCCAGGGGCGATCATCGCGGGGTGGAACGCCTGTGTCGCGGTATTGTATCGCGCCTTGGTTCGACCGTTTTACAGCGTACCGTTATCGACTCTCAACTGACCTACCTTCAGGTTCTGTTACTCCTCCCTTTTGCTGAACAAAGGGTGGCCTTTGACTTGCTAGATATCTCATTGACCAACACTCAGAGATTTGAGTATGGTCATCCGCACAGTCGCTTGCTGCAGGTGCGAGGTTTGCTTAAGGCTCTCTCCGGCCAGGAGGCGGAGGCGTGGAGTGATATGCAGGCCGCTTTGCAGTTAAGGCAACAGGCCGGGGGACAGCTGTTCAGTCAGGAAAACCGTTTGCTGGCAGCCATGACTTGTTATCAGTTGAAAGATTATGAACAGGCTCAGAGTTATCTGGATGATACCCTGTCTGAAGCGACACTGGCCGATCGGATTCGCCCTGGGGTCCACGCCTGGCTTGCGGCCGTATTGCTGAAGCGCAGAAAACGGACTAAAGCGCTTGAGCAGTTTCAGCTATTGATGGACTGTTTACGCAAGCAGCGTAACTGTTACTTCTGGGGATTGACCCGGGATTTGCCCGATTCCCTGTTGCCGTTGATCGGCAGTAAGCAGGATGTTTGTTTGCTGCGGCCGATGTTCGAAAAATTTCAAAGCAAAACCCTGACGCTGGCTGGCCAGCCGATACCGGCGCTGAAAGTGCGCTGTCTTGGTGTTTTCGAGGTGGAATTATCTGGCCGGGTTTTCAGTATGGGGGATGTCGGACACGCCTCACGACAGATTTTTTCCCTGCTACTGGCAGCTCCGGGGTTATCATTGAGCATTGAGAAAATCATGACTTCTCTATGGCCCGACAGTGCGCCGCCGAAAGCCCGAAACAGTTTTGATACAGCTCATCTGCGCTTGCGTAAAGCACTTGAGGCGATGTTCGGTGACTGTGTCAGAAAAGATTATCTGGTCCTTGAGAAGGGGTTATTGTCGTTAAGGCACGCACAGATTGACAGTGCGGCCTTTTGCCAGACGTATGAACGGGTTCTGTATCACCTGCAACGCGAGAATTTTTGGCAGGCTGAAAACGCCTGCCGCAATATGGATCAACTCTGGCAAGGAAAGTTCCTTAACGGTTATGATCTTGACGATGAATTGGCGGCGCTCGGGGAACAGCTTAACCAGATGCGTATTGATCAGTTAAGTCATCTGGCAAATCTGCTGATCAAAAAACATAAAGGCGAAGAAGCAAAAAGCTTGTTGTTGCAATGTCTGAACCTTGACCCCACCCAGGATTCAATAATACGGCAATTGTTGTTGCTTTATCGGGGGCAACGGGACTATCGTTCTGCCTCTGCACTTCTTGAACAATATCGTAAAGCCCTTCTAGCAGAAGAGTATGATCAGGATGAAGTTGATGAATTGCTGGAAGCTCTGGATGGAAAATGGTCATCTGTGGCCGAATTATAATAAATAGGGAGATATGTTATGAGTAGTTGTGATGGATGTAATGATAGTTCCTGTTCAGTTAAACAGACTGCAGACCCTAATGATCAGCAGCAGCAGATGAAGCAGGCCCTTGCAAAGCGCATGTGTGGCATCAAGAACAAGATCGTGGTTATGTCCGGTAAAGGGGGGGTTGGTAAAAGTACTACAGCTGTCAATCTGTCCCTGGCCCTGGCCAAAAAGGGGCACGCTGTTGGGCTTCTGGATATTGACCTGCATGGTCCTAGTATTCCCAAAATGTTCGGGGTTGAGAACCAGCGGCCAAAATTCGATGAAAGCGGCTTGTTCCCTATTGAAGTATCCGGTATCAAACTGATGTCACTTGGCTTTTTGCTGCCATCAACCAGTGATGCGAGCATCATGCGCGGACCGATGAAACATGGCGCCATCCAGCAGTTGCTGACCGATGTCAATTGGGGGGATCTGGATTATTTGGTGCTTGACTGTCCCCCGGGAACCGGTGATGAACCATTAAGTGCTGTACATCTTCTGGGCAGCAGCTCTTCAGCCGTTGTCGTCACGACTCCGCAGGATGTTGCTTTGAGCGATGTTGAGCGCTCACTGAGCTTCTGTCGTGAGGTGAAACTTCCGGTTATCGGACTGGTCGAAAACATGAGCGGTTTTATCTGTCCCCACTGCGGTGGAAAGTCCGATATCTTCAAGAGCGGTGGCGCTGAAAAACTGGCTGAGAAAACCGGGGCCACCCTGCTTGCCAAAGTACCGTTTGAGCCACTGGTGGTCATTGGTGGCGACTCAGGTATGCCTCATTTACTGGCTTATCCGGATTCTGCTAATAGTGAAGCTTTGCTGAGTGTAGCTGACGCCGTTATCAAATACTGCCAGGCCGATTAAGGTCAACACGCGGGTTCTCCTTGCCTGGCGTCTGCTAAGATGTTATTTCTGAACACTAAAAATAGGGGTGCGGAAGGTCTACCGCACCCCTACAGGTGTCTGTTGATCGACCTGTTTACGGGTGGATTTCTGAAGTAAAGCAATTTGGAATGTCGAGGATTAATATGAAGATCAGTCAACAGGATGTTGAATATGTGGCCCGCCTGGCCCGTCTGACGCTGGAACCGGAGGAACTGGCCACCATGACCGAGCAGATGGACGCTATTCTCGGTTATGTGGATAAGCTCAATGAGCTCGATACCGATGGTATTGAGCCGACTGCTCATGCCGTACCAATGGCCAATGCGTTCAGAGCCGACGAAATTAAAGCGTCGGTTGGCATTGAACGAGCGTTGCAGAATGCCCCTGAGAGTCATAACGGTTGTTTCAGAGTTCCTAAAGTCATTGAGTAGTATTGGCTGCTGATTGATATCAGGGCGGAGTTATTTTTAAGGGTTACCAGCACTTAAACTGTGACCGACAGTTTTGGAGTTTTTATGTCATTTGAAGCAAGTTTAACGATTGGGCAGATGCGTGAGCAGCTGAAAACAGGTGAGGTGACGGCCATTGATCTCACAAAAAACTACCTTGAGCGGATTAAGGCAACGGATGGACGGCTGAATGCTTTTATCACCGTGTGTGAGCAGGAAGCACTGCAAATGGCTGCTGCGGCTGATCAGCGCATTGCCAAGGGGGAAGATACGCCGCTGCTCGGCGTGCCTCTGGCTATCAAGGATATCTTCAACATGACGGATGTCCGTACTACGTGCGGGTCGAAAATTCTGAGTAATTATGTGTCCCCCTACGACGCCACGGCCGTTCGTCGACTTTCTGAGCAGGGGGCCGTTATCGTTGGCAAGCTGAATATGGATGAGTTTGCCATGGGCAGTTCCAATGAAAACAGTGCCTCAGGGCCAGTTAAAAATCCATGGAACACTGACTGCATCCCAGGCGGCTCATCTGGTGGTAGCGCTGCCGCTGTGGCCGCACGGCAGGTGGTTGCCGCTCTTGGTACCGATACCGGTGGTTCAATTCGTCAACCGGCGTCCCACTGTGGTGTGGTCGGCCTGAAACCGACCTACGGACGGGTGTCCCGTTATGGGGTCATTGCCTATGCCTCTTCTCTGGATCAGGTTGGCCCCTTGGCCGGTAATGTTGAAGACTGTGCGCGGCTGCTGGGAGCCGTAGCCGGTTATGATCCCGCCGATTCAACCTCTGTTGATGCCCCGGTTCCTGATTATCTGGGGGCTCTGAGCGCAGGCGTCAAGGGTAAAAAAATCGGTCTGCCAAAAGAATATTTCATCGCTGGACTTGATGCTGATGTCAAGCGCTCCATCGCTGAAGCCATCGAGGTTTATCGTGGTCTGGGGGCGGAATTTGTCGATGTCAGCCTGCCCCACACCGATTATTCCGTCGCCTGTTATTACCTGATTGCAACCGCTGAAGCATCGAGTAACCTGGCGCGTTATGACGGGGTGCGCTACGGGGTGCGCAAGGACGAAGGCGCAGGCTTGATTAACATGTATCAAAGCAGTCGAGCCGCCGGATTCGGCCCCGAAGTCAAGCGCCGCATCATGCTTGGCACCTATGCCTTGTCCTCTGGTTATTACGATGCCTACTACCTGAAGGCTCAGAAAGTCCGGACCCTGATTCGTCAGGATTTTCTCAATGCATTCGAACAGGTGGATTTCCTCCTGACTCCGGTCGCTCCGACCCCGGCTTTTAAGATCGGTGAGAAGGTCAACGATCCGTTGCAGATGTATCTCTCTGACATCTTTACCATCCCGGTCAACCTGGCTGGAACCTGTGCGCTGAGTCTACCGTGTGGTATGAGTCAGGATGGTCTGCCGGTTGGTCTGCAACTGATCGGCAAGCCGTTTGCCGAAGCAGAAATCCTGCAGGCGGCCTATGCCTTTGAACAGGTCTCGCCATGGGGTGGGCGTGTTCCTGAGCTGTTTTGATGGGATGTGCCGAAGGGTTGGTCTTATTATTAATTAGTCATCCACACGTGACAAGGTTACACAATGAATTCAAAATATGAAGTTGTTATCGGGCTGGAAGTTCACGTTCAGCTGACCACCAAAACCAAAATTTTCTGTGGTTGTTCAACGGCTTTTGGCCAGGCACCCAACAGTCAGACCTGTCCGGTCTGTCTCGGTTTGCCCGGGGCCCTGCCGGTTCTCAACCAGCAGGTTGTCGAAAACGCCATCAAGGCCGGCCTGGCAACCCATTGCCGGATCTCGCCGCGCTCGATTTTTGCCCGGAAAAACTATTTTTACCCCGATTTGCCCAAAGGCTATCAGATCTCCCAGTTTGAACTGCCCATCTGCGAGCATGGCTGGCTGGATATTGAAACAGAAGAGCTGGGTAAAAAACGGATCGGCATCACCCGGATCCACATGGAAGAGGATGCCGGGAAATTGCTGCATTCCGACGCTAACAGCTCTTCCGTCGACCTCAACCGGGCTTGTACTCCGCTGCTGGAAGTAGTCTCCGAACCAGACATGCGCAGCTCTGACGAGGCGATCGCTTATCTGAAACAACTGCACCAGATCGTTGTTTACCTGGGGATCTGTGACGGCAACCTGGAAGAAGGGTCGTTTCGCTGCGATGCCAACGTGTCGATCCGCCCCTGGGGGCAGAAAGAGTTTGGGACCCGCGCTGAACTGAAAAACATCAACTCGTTCCGCTTTATCAAGCAGGCGATCGAATACGAAGTTGAACGCCAGATCGACGTTATCGAAGACGGTGGCAAAGTTGTCCAGGAAACGCGGCTGTTCAATGCTGATACCGGCATGACGCGCTCTATGCGGGGTAAAGAAGAGGCTCACGATTACCGCTATTTCCCCGATCCTGACCTGTTGCCGCTGGAAGTTTCCGATGCCTGGATTGCCAAGGTTCGTGACGCATTACCGGAGCTGCCGGATGCCAAGCTGCAGCGCTACCTTGTTGACCTCGGTCTGCCGGCCTATGATGCCGGTGTCCTGTCTGCAGAACGTCCGGTTGCCGAATATTTTGATGCCCTGGTTGCTCTTCATAATAACCCCAAGCTGTGTTCCAACTGGGTCATGGGGGATCTGCTGGGTGCGGTTAAGGATAAGGGGATCCTTATCAGTGAATGTCCGGTGACTCCAGAATTGCTGGCCGGAATCCTTCAGCGTATTGATGACAAGACCATATCCGGAAAGATTGCCAAGACGGTTTTCGAAGCGGTGTGGGAGAGTGGCAAGACCGCTGACCAGATTATTGAAGAAAAAGGGCTCAAGCAGGTTTCAGACACGGGTGCTATTGAGGCGATTGTCGCCGAGGTACTGGCTGCCAACCCGACCGAAGTTGCCGAGTATAAAGCTGGCAAGGACAAGCTGATGGGCTTTTTTGTCGGTCAGGTTATGAAAGCCAGCAAAGGTAAGGCGAATCCCGGCATGGCTAACCAGTTGTTGCAGAAAAAACTGGCTGAATAAGACTAAAAGCAGGGGTTTCGATTAGAATCACCTCAAGAAAAAGGTTTTTCAAGATGGCGAGTTGTCCAATTGACCCGAGTATTATCAGACCGATCCGTTTTGTGGCCGGTAAATGTGAAATGATTGATCAGCGTCTGCTGCCCGCAGAAGAAATCTGGTTGAGTTACGACTCTTATGAAGGTGTTGCTGACGCTATTCGCGATATGGTCGTGCGCGGGGCACCGGCAATAGGTGTTGCTGCGGCTATCGGAGCCTGGTTCGGAGCGCGTGATATTGACAGTGAAGACAGCCAGGAATTTTTTCAGCGCTTTGAAGAGATCTGCGCGGTATTGGCGGCGACCAGGCCGACAGCGGTTAACCTGTGCTGGGCGCTGAACCGAATGAAAAGCTTTGCCCATGCGAACCTTGACCGCAGTGTTGCCGAACTGAAAATCGGCCTTGAGTACGAGGCTCTGGCTATTGCCCAGGAAGATGAAATGATCAACCGCAAAATGGGCCGGCACGGTGAGTCCCTACTGCCTGATGGCGCCCGCGTGTTGACGCACTGCAATGCAGGAGCTCTTGCTACCGGGGGGTATGGTACCGCCCTTGGTGTGATTCGGGCCGCAGTTGCTGCGGGCAAAAAGATTTCCGTTGTCGCTGATGAAACCCGCCCCTTTCTCCAGGGGGCCCGCTTGACCGCCTGGGAGTTGCACAAAGAGAATATTCCGGTGACCCTGATCTGTGACAATATGGCCGGTTACCTGATGAGCAAAGGGGAGATCGACTGCGTTATCGTTGGCGCTGATCGTATTGCGGCCAACGGTGATGTGGCTAACAAGATTGGAACCTATACCGTTGCGGTTCTTGCCAAAGAGCACAATATTCCTTTCTATGTCGCCGCTCCTGTATCGACCATTGACCTGAGTCTGGCTGACGGTTCTTTGATTCCCATCGAAGAGCGTAACCCGCGTGAGATCACTCACGTGAAAGATGTTCAGCTTGCTCCGCCAGGCATTGCGGTCAGGAATCCGGCCTTTGACGTGACTCCCGCGCGTCTGGTAACCGCGATAATCACCGAGCATGGTGTTGCGCAGGGGGATTATGTCACGTCATTACGGCGTATTGTTGCTGAAAACTGATACAGGAGTTATATGAACCCAGGACTGGCGCCGATTAAACAACAGCTTGCTAAGCTCCATAACGAGCGCGCATCCCTTGTGGCCTGGCTTGATACGTTTCCTTTGCTGGCTGGTGGGCGCTGTTGTGCCAATCTTGAGTGTCTATCTGATTATCTCAATGACTCGGATCTTCTGGCCCGTATTCTGTTCCAGGCCTTTGATGTTGCCGATCCTGATAATGGCCTGAATCTGCTGGAGCGCTTGAGTTGTTCCATTGCGGCCGAAGTCCTTATCCCGGTATTGAATGATGGCGAGCGCTGCCGTCAACTGCTGACAGTGCTTGGCGGATCGCCTTTTCTGGCGGGTATTTTGTGCCGCAATCAGAGTTACTTTGAATTTTTGTTTGAAGTTGGGGGGATTGACAGGCCGGTTAACGAAGCGACGATGCTGGCCGAGTTACGTTCCCTTATTCCTCTGAACAGTGACTTTAATGAGTTGCAAAAGCAGCTGCGCTTGTATAAAGCCCGTCAGATTCTGCGCATTGGCAGTCGTGATCTATGCGGTCTGGCCAGCCTGGAAGAAGTCACCGCGGAGCTGTCCGGGCTTGCAGCCGCGAGCCTGCAACGTGCTTATGAGGTCTGCTCACGCCACCTGCAGGAGGAGTATGGGCAGCCGCTGCACAATGCCGAAAGCGAAACTGACGGCACGCTGGCCGAGATGACCATCCTTGGTATGGGGAAATTCGGTGGCAATGAACTGAATTTCTCTTCAGATATTGATCTGATCTACTGCTATTCTTCCACCCATGGCGAAACGACCGGCGGTTCCCGTAACGAGAGAATCAGTCTGCATCGCTATTTTCTTAAACTGGCGGAACAGATCACCCGGGCTCTGCACCAGGTGACGGAACACGGCTTTGTCTTTCGTGTTGATACACGTTTGCGTCCGGATGGCAATAATGGCGATCTGGCCATTTCCATTAATGGTGCCGAAGCCTATTATGAGTCATGGGGGCAGAGCTGGGAACGTGCTGCCATGATCAAGGCCCGGCCGGTTGCCGGATCTATCACGCTGGGGAGCGAACTGCTGACCCGGCTTAAGCCGTTTGTCTATCGTCGTTATCTTGATTTTGGTATGGTTGAAGATATCAAAATCATGAAACAGAAAATTAATGCCAGTCTTGAGCGTGCTGGCGAGCGTGAGCGCAACCTCAAACTTGGACAGGGCGGGATTCGGGAAATCGAATTTTTCATTCAGGCGCATCAGCTGATTAATGGCGGGACCCGGCCGCAATTACAATTTCGCAATTCATTGCGGGTCCTGAAGCTGCTGGCCGAGGAAAATCTGGTCTCGTCCAGGGATTTAAAAGCTCTGCAGGACGCTTACCGTTTTTTGCGTACGGTCGAGCATCGCATTCAGATTGTTCAGGAACAGCAGACCCATATGTTGCCGGTTGGCGAGCGAGACTGTACGGTGCTGGCCCGGCGATGCGGATTCCGTGATCATCAGACTTTTCAGACATGCTTGGCTGAGCATCGTCGGGCTGTCAGTGAAATCTTCAAGGATCTGTTTCATTCGTCTGATGAAGAGGATCTTCATATCTCTCCGGAAGTTGAGATTTTCTTTGACGAAACGGCAGATCCGGATCTGGTTAAAGATTTTCTCGCGGAAAAAGGGTTCACGAATCCTGATGCGGCCTATGATACTTTACAGAACTTGCGAGCTGGTGATCCACATAAACGCCTGACCCGTCGGGGGCGCCGCAGCCTTGAACGGATCGCGCCATTGCTGATGAATGAATTGCTTGATTCGCCGAATCCCGATCAGGCGCTGAACAATCTGGAAAACTTTCTGTCGGTGATCCGGGCGCGGGATTCCTTTTTTGCGTTGCTGGTGGAGAATCCTGAAACCGTGCGGATTCTGGTTGCTCTGTTTGGTTCCAGCCAGTTGCTGTCGCGTATTTTTATTCAGCGCCCGGAGCTGCTCGATACCATGGTGTCGCAGTCCCATGCTGTTATCGAGAAGACGCGTGAAGAAATAACTTCAGAATTAAGTGATGAGCTTGCTCGCGCTGAGAATTTTGAAGTTCAGCTCGATGTCTTGCGCCGCTTTCGCAATGCAGAATTTCTGCGCCTGGCCCTTAACGACCTGCATGGTCAGGTTAAGCAGAGTGTTACCACACGGCAATTGTCCTGGCTTGCGGAGGCCTGCCTCGAACAGGCTTGCTGCCTGGCTCGCCAGGAGCTGGCGGTACGCTTTGGCACGGCTTTTACCGATGCCAGTGATGGTGCCAAAGAAGCGGCATTTGCCATTGTCGGCATGGGGAAGCTGGGCGGGCTCGAACTGAATTATCACTCGGATCTCGATATCATCTTTATCTTTGAAGGCGCTGGAACAACCCGTCCCCTGCCGACAACCGACGTCACGCGGTTTCGTCAGCTCAGCAGTTACGAATACTTTGCCAAACTGGCACAGCGGATCATTTCCATCCTTACCCTGGTCACGCGCGAAGGGGTGGTTTATCAGATTGATACCCGGCTGCGTCCGTCGGGAAATCAGGGGCCGCTGGTTTCAGGGTTTGATGCTTTTGTTCGCTATCATCAGGAATCCGCCCAACCCTGGGAGCGTCAGGCCATGACCAAGGCTCGGGTCGTATGCGGCCCTCCAGATTTTTGCCGGCGCTTGCAGGGGGTTATCAGTGAATTGACTTTTGAACGACCTCTACCGGAGAATTTGAAAGAAGAGATTTCTCGCTTACGTGACCGGATGGAAGTAGAAATTGCTAAAGAGAATGATAAGCTGATTAATATCAAGACCGGGCGCGGAGGTATGGTTGATGTTGAATTCATTACCCAATATCTTCAATTGCTGCACGCCGGTTCCGTAACCGAATTGCGTCAGCAAGGAACCATTGCCCTGCTTGAATGTCTCGCCGAGAAACAGCTGATATGCAAAAATGATGCACGTCAACTGATTACTGGCTATCGGTTTTTAAGGCGCCTTGAAAACCGTCTCAGGTTATTGTACGACCAGTCGATCAATGAATTGTCTACACAGCCAGCTGTTTTACGCAAGGTTGCTTTAAGTCTTGGCTTTGGAACTCAGGGACTTAAGCCGGAAGTAGAGTTTCTCGACACCTATCAGCGCATCACCGAAGGTATACGAATGCTGCTTGAAAAATATTTGCGAGGGAACCATGGCCAACGCTGAAAAAAGAATCCTGATTATCGAGACCGAACTCGATCTACGTTATTTTTTACAGCAGGCGTTCAGCTCCGCCGGATTTAGAGTGGACGCTGTTGAGCGTGGCGCGGACGGTTTGAAACTACTGCTCACCGAAGAATTCCACTTGGCTTTGATCAACCTTGATATGCCCGAAATTTCCGGAGCCAATATCTGCCGTGCTCTGCGTAAGCACGACCAAACCAGGGAGTTGCCCCTGGTAATGATCTCCAATAAACCCTTCAACCCTGATACGTATGAGCAGGACAAACAAGCCTGCAATGTCGATGAGTTTTTGTATAAACCGATCACCGGCATCGATTTGGAGAATATGCTTGAGCGTGTGTTTAAGCGCCGCTCCCAACGTGCGGAGAAGAAGGAACAACCGATTCGGGATTTTACTATTCCGATTCTGCTGCATCGCTTTTATATGGAGAAGGAGACCGGGTTACTGCACCTTAACCACGGAAGTGCGAAAAAGGTGGTTTATATCAAGGAGGGCTATCCGATTTTTACCCGTTCCAACGTTCTGAATGAGTGTCTGGGGCGGATGCTGGTCAAAGAAGGGCGCATCACCCAGGTTGACTGTGATCAGTCGGTGGAGCTCAGCCGCGCTTCCGGGCGTCTGCAAGGGACTGAATTGATCGGCATGGGGCTGTTGACACCCAAGGAGTTGCATGAAGCGCTGATCCATCAGGTCACTGAAAAATTATTGTCCACATTTTCCTGGCGCAACGGAACCTGGCAGTTTATTCCCGGTAAGGATTTTAAACGCAATGTCACCCGTATCCAATTGACCCCAGCCACGCTTATTGCCAAAGGGATTGAACGTTTCTGGACCAGCGTGCAGCTCGATGACTATCTGGCGCCGTTTCGCTCAGATTACCTGAAGCAGACGGAAGACCCTCAATATCGTTTTCAGGATGTTGAGTTGAGTAAGCGTGGTCAGGCTATTCTGAAGAGTTGTCGAGGCACCCATACCCTTGAGCAGATCCTCGATGAACATCCTCTGGCGCGGCGAGAAGTACAGAAGATTCTTTCCGCGTTGTTAATCTCAGAACTTGTTGAGCGTCATACGTTGCCGCAACCGGTTGCTGACGACGACATTGCCGTTGATGATGGTGACAAGATCATCGATTCCAAGTTGCGCTATAAAATTCTTGATGATTACCAGCGGATCGTTGGATCCAACTACTTTGTTGCTCTTGGCATCGCTGAGGATGGTAGCTCGGCAGAGGCACGGCGGGCCTACTATCGCCTGGCCAAAGAGTATCACCCCGACCGCTATTTGGGGGGCGATCTTTCGCGCGAGATGAGCACCAAGATTAATGAGATCTTTCAATATGTTACCCAGGCCTATACGGTGCTGAGCGACCCGGAGACCCGTGCGAAATATGTTGAAGAACTGCATCACGGTCCAGCCAAGAAACTTGACATCAATCAGATTATCGAAGCTGAAGGAGCCTATCAGGAAGGGCGTGCTCTGATCAAAATCCGGCATTATGTCGGGGCAGCTAAGACCCTGAAGCGGGCTATCGAATTGAGTCCTGAAGAACCTGAGTATATGTCTGCTTATGCCTGGGCGCTGTTCAAATCTAACCCTGAAAATGAGCAGATTCTCAATCAGGCACTGGAAATTCTGCTGGCAGCCAGGGAGTTAAATGCGCAGAACGATATGACTCATTTGTATCTTGGTCATGTTTATCATGCGCTGCGCAAAGACCGGCAGGCCGAGAAAGCGTTTGAAATGGCGGTACAGGCCAATCCTGATTGTACCGAAGCGTTGCGGGAACTGCGTCTGCTTAATTTGCGACGTGAGCATGTTCCTCAGAGTAAGGGCCTGTTTGGCAAGTTTCTTAAGAAGGATTAGCTTGCTATTGCTGTTTTCTGATCAAACCCAGGTCAAGCAGGTGACGTGGTTGAATGTTGCCTGCCGCGGCGATCATGCTGTGGCGAATCTGGGGAATATCCTTGCTGAGCGTGGCGATGAGCTGTTTCATGCGCTGACGCTGCTGATCTTCCTGGGCCGCCGCCGGACAGCCACAGTTGATAAGCGGAAATTTCCTTAGCTGGCTGTAGGCCCGAATATCCTGTTCCTCCACATAAACCAGTGGCCGGATGACCGTATGCTGACCGTTGTCAGCTTCAAGTTTGGCACTCATCGCCGCAATGGTACCAACATAAAACTGGTTCAGAAGCAAGGTCTCAATAACGTCGTCAAGGTGATGCCCCAGCGCAATTTTGTTGCATCCCAGTTCTGTTGCCAGCGTATACAGGTGCCCACGTCGCAACCGCGCACAGAACGCACAGTAGGAAGATCCCGGCCGGAGCTTCTCTTCAATAATCTGGTAGCTTGCTGTTGTTTCCATGCGGTAGGTAAAACCGTGGTTTTGCAAGTGCTGCTCAATAATGTTTTTCTGGTAGCCGGGGAAGCCGGCATCAAAATTGACGGCAATCAGTTCATATTTAACCGGTGCCTTGCGGCGCAGAGCCTCAAGAACATGCAAAAGCGTGTACGAGTCTTTGCCTCCGGATACCCCGACGGCAATGCGGTCTCCATCCTCAATAAGATTAAAGTCGCCAATCGCCTTACCGACCAGCTTGCGAATCTTGTTGAATAATTTCAGTTCTGTGTTTTTCATGTCTCTCCTTTTCCTTCGTGGAACAGCATTTGTAAAAGAAAAAGGCGGAAAATTCAAGTCTTCCTGGTCCTGATAGGTAACTTGGAGCGGTTTTTGCTTTTAGTATCCAGGTACGTCAAAATTATTATCCCGGTTGTAAGGATGGAGGACCTGTATGAGTATCGATACGCTACGCTCTGTCGCTGCTTCCCTGGCACCACTGATGGATGGTGACGGTCAGGTGCAGGCGGCTGGAAAAGGCACTGCACGTTTTGCTAAACTTCTTGATGGCCTTTCTAGTGCTCCGGAATCGTTGCGTAAATCACCACAGGGATTAGCGTCAATGGCCCATCTGACTCAGCTTCAGATGTTGCATAGTCTGTTCGTTGACGAAGAGGATAACGACGACAATGACAGTCTGTTTACCGCAGCACAGACTTTAGGAGAATTCAGTCTGCTGCAGGCACAGAAAAGTCAATATATTGACAAGTATTGTGCGCATCAGCGACCTTCTGTGCAGCTGAATCAACCCCAGGAGCGTCAGGATATTGACCGGCTTATTGATCAGGTTGCTGAAAAAGTCAGTCTGGCACCGGCTCTTATTCACTCCGTAGTTGCCACTGAAAGTGCCTACCGGACTGATGCCATATCTCCCGTCGGTGCACAGGGATTAATGCAGTTGATGCCGGAAACCGCAAAAGAGCTTGGTGTAACCGACAGCTTTAATGCCCATGAAAATCTGCTGGGTGGCAGCCGCTACCTGAAGCAGTTGCTGGATAAATATGATGGTGATCTTGATCATGCCCTGGCCGCCTATAATTGGGGGCAGGGGAATGTTGATCGCCATGGCCTGGCCAAAATGCCGGCAGAAACACGTAACTATCTGGCAAGAGTCAAGTCACTATTGGGTAACCAGGCGCTATAGGGACGCTATTCTCATGTCGTTGTTGTCTGGCCGAAGCGCCGTAATTGGCGGTCATGGTAGCCGCTGAGAGTGACCAGGGCCAGAATAGCACCGATCAGGGCTAAAGCCATGTCAGATTGGGTGTCCCAGATATAGCCCTGGGTGCCGAGAAAAGCATCTGCTGCTTCATGCGACAGCAGGGCAACCCACCACTCGATCAGCTCGTAAAAGGCACTGATCGCCAGGCAGATACAGATGATAAAAAAGTTCTGCCACCCGTGTCCATTCACAACTCGAAGGCGGCTCAGGATCTCTCTGGCAACCAGCGCTGGCACAAAGCCCTGGGCAAGGTGGCCAACTTTATCGTAGTTATTCCGGCTCAGTGAAAAAAACTCTTTTAGCCAGTCAAACAAAGGTACCTTGGCATAGGTATAGTGGCCGCCAACCATCAGGATAAGACAGTGAATCAGGATCAGCTGGTAGGCCAGAGAGGAAAGGGGGAAGCGTTTAAAGGTGAGTGCAAGGATGGCAAGGCCGAGCAGCGCCGGAAACACCTCAAGAAACCAGGTCAACTTATCGGAGGGGTCGATGACCGACCAGATGAGAACCGCAAAATAGATCAATAACCAGACAATAATCGCATGTTTTTCCGGCCGGGCTGTCGTCATGTCCGCTCCTAATAGGTTTGATACATTTCTTTGCCGTTAGCAAGGTTGAGCCAGCCTTTGGCAATACGGTAAATGAGCCAAAGCATTCCTGCCGTCAGTATAATATAGCCAACCAGGAAGAGCAGGGTGATAAGCCCGATCGCTGACCACAGCAGACCGAACCAGAACGTTCTGATCTGCCAGCGGAAGTGCGATTCAAGCCAGGTTCCTCTGACATCATCACGTTTTACATAATTAATGATGATTGCGGCAAACAGCGAGATGCCAAAGAAGAAAGACAGCGCCTGAAGGGCATAAATAAGGGTAGTGATGTTACGGGCGCTGTTATCATTGCCGGGGATGGTGATGGGTTCTTGGTACATTGCTGATCCGCTGCTTTCAATAATTGATTTGAGAATAAGATATATTCTTCAAGCAGTATAGCTGAGCAGGGCAGGTAAAGAAAGTGTGTTGACTAACGCAAAATATGGAAAAATCGGTGCCGGGGTAAACAGACAGGCCTCCCATATTAACTGCGGGAGGCCTGTTTGTTTAGATGCTTCGCGTATGTGTACATGAGGAGCCGTCCGAGGAGCAGATCAGGCCTGGCTGGATGATTCCATAAGCAACGCTTGATACAGGTTACGACTGGTCATCAGATGATTCCTCATGGCTTTGCGCGCTTCAACTTCCTCATTCGCTGAAATTGCCGCGTAAATGCGATGGTGTTCCTGAAGAATCTTGCGCAGGTAGTCTTTCAGTTTGTCTGGATCCATTTCGTTTTTATAAAGCCGCGAGCGAGGGATAACCTTATCCTGTAAAAAATTGAAAAATTCGACGTAACGGGAATTGTTGGTCGATGCGGCAATGGCTTTGTGGAAATCATAGTCTGCCGTATCTGCGGAGTGACCGGCTTCAATAGATTTTTCCATAACGCGCAACGATTCCAGCAACTTCATCAGTTGGGCCGTAGTCCGGCGTGTGGCAGCCAGTCCGGCGGCTTCAATCTCTACTGCCATCCTTAACTCAAGAACCTCTAGGATGTCAGACAAATCAGCGTATTCAGCATTGAAAAGGGTGTTTTTTTCTTCCCCTTTTGTCTGATGTAAAACATAGACGCCAGCCCCCTGGCGTGATTCAAGAATCCCCGCCGCTTTCAGTGCGGCAATCGCCTCGCGGACAACCGTTCTGCTAACGCCGAACTGTTTGGTTAGCGTAGGTTCGGTCGGCAGGCGCATTCCTGGTCTGTAACGACCTTCTTTAATGTCGGTCTGCAGTGATTTAATGACTTTGTCAGTCAGTGAAACGCGTGGTGTTACCATCTCTATCTCCCTGGAAATTAATCCAGCATCATAAGTCAGAACAACACAAATGATCAATACTAAAACAGTATCTTTGAATATGATTATATGTGTTCTGTTAATTCGTACTACGCATTGACAATATTGATATGATAACCGTATTATGCAAACGCATCTGGATGGAGGGCGTTTGTTGGCAGTTCGGCACGAGACTTAATTATTGGACAATCGATATCGGTCGAAATAGAGATCCAATATACATGAAAAATAGAAGACTTTTATGGATATAAGCTTTATCAAGAGGGTTATCCCTCCCATCGTTACACCGACTAACGAAAATGATGTCATTAAAGAATCTGTTCAGTGCGACATCGTTGATCATATCATCAAGGGTGGAGTACACGGTATACTGGCATTAGGCAGTAATGGTGAATTCTATGGCCTCGATCCTGAGCAGCAGGAGCGTAGCGGCCAGATTGTTATTGATCAGGCCGCTGGCCGCGTACCGGTTTACTTCGGTATCGGGAGCATTACGACCCGCGAGTGTGTCAAGTGGGCTAAAAAAGCTGAAGAGCTCAAAGCTGATGCAATCAGTGTTCTGCATCCCATGTTCATTGGGCCCAATGATGAAGAAATGTACCAGCACTTTAAAGCCGTCGCTGAAGCAACCAGCACTGCCAGTGCTGATTTACAACAATCCTGATCGGATTTGATATGGGCGAACCGATCAAACCGAATACTCGCAGCAATCCGGAAGTTCTTGCGGTCCTGCAGAAACATCTGGATACCCTGGACGCAAAGAAGCTGGTTTGATTTTAGCGGATCAGTTTGAAGACAAAGAATCAACAACAAGGAGCGAATCATGAAAATCGGATTTATCGGACTTGGCATCATGGGCAAACCCATGAGCAAGAACCTGATCAAGGCAGGTTACGATCTGGTCGTCTGTGACCTGAACCCCGCAGCCGTTGCAGACGTTGTTGCCGCTGGCGCAGCCAGCGCCCCAAGCGCGAAAGCCGTTGCAGAAGTTGCTGACGTCATCATCACCATGCTCCCCAACGCACCCCAGGTCAAAGCCGTTGTACTGGGCGCCGATGGTGTTCTTGAAGGGGCCAAGCCGGGCAGTGTTGTCATCGACATGAGCTCCATCGCTCCGCTCGCCAGCCAGGAAGTGGCTGCCAAACTGGCGAAAAAAGAGGTCGCCATGCTTGACGCTCCGGTCTCAGGCGGCGAACCGAAAGCCATCGATGGCACCCTGTCGGTTATGGTCGGGGGCGAGAAGGAGGTTTTTGACAGGTATTACGATATCATGAAAGCCATGGCCGGTTCCGTTGTCTACACCGGAAAAATTGGTGCCGGCAACGTCACCAAGCTCGCCAATCAGATGATCGTTGCCATCAACATCGCGGCCATGAGCGAAGCCCTGGTGCTGGCCACCAAGGCCGGTGTCGAACCTGACCTGGTCTATCAGGCCATTCGTGGCGGTTTGGCCGGCAGCACCGTCCTTGACGCTAAAGCGCCCCTGGTCATGGATCGCAAATTTGATCCGGGTTTCCGCATCAGCCTGCATATCAAAGACCTGGCTAACGCTCTTGACACCGCTCATGAAGTTGGTGTACCGGTACAGATGACAGCAGCCGTCATGGAAATGATGCAGGCCATGAAAGTCGACGGCATGGACGGCCTCGATCACGGCGCCCTGATCCGTCACTACGAGAAACTTGCCCGGGTTGAAGTCAAGCGCTAAGCAAACCAAGGCACTTTCATAATGGCTTTGGTAAGGGCTGCAATCAGCAGCCTTTGGCAAAGCTTGCAACAATCCACATCAGGCTATTTCCGGCACGACTCCAGGGGGCTTTTCAGGCTTCCGTCAATCACATTGGATAGATATTATGAAGATCGTTATTGCCCCCGATTCGTTTAAGGAAAGTTTAAGCTCCATGGAGGTTGCGTCAGCGATTGAAGCGGGTTTTAAAGCCATCTATCCGGTTGCTGAATATGTGAAGCTGCCGATTGCCGATGGTGGCGAAGGAACCGTTGCCGCTCTGGTCGAAGCGACCGACGGAGAACTCGTCAAACTGAATGTCACCGGTCCCCTGGGCACCTCCGTCGAATCCTTTTATGGACGCAGTGGTGACGGGAGGACTGCCGTTATCGAAATGGCTGCGGCCAGTGGTCTGGACCTGGTCCCGCCTGCCCGGCGCAACCCACTGGTAACGACCAGCTTTGGTACCGGGGAGCTGATTTTACATGCCCTTGATAGCGGTGTTCGTAACTTTATTATCGGCATTGGCGGCAGTGCGACCAATGATGGCGGCGTGGGCATGCTGCAGGCATTAGGTGCTAGGCTGCTGGACAGTAATGGTACCCAGATTGGCTATGGAGGAGGGAGTATCGCCTCGCTGGACAGTATTGAAACCAGCGGTCTTGATGCCCGCCTCAAGGAATGTCGCGTTCAGGTGGCTTGCGATGTCGATAACCCTCTGACCGGTGAGCGTGGTGCCTCTGCCATTTTTGGTCCTCAAAAAGGCGCGACCCCTCAGATGGTTGCTCAACTTGATCAGAACCTTGCGCATTTTGCGGAACTGATTCGCAGGAATTTGAATAAGGATATCGAGCGGAGCGCCGGCGCTGGAGCTGCAGGCGGTATGGGCGCGGCCCTGCTGGCTTTTCTTGAGGCCGATCTGCGCCCCGGGGTTGAGATTGTTGTTGAGGCCATCAAACTGGCAGATGCCGTCAAAGGAGCCAGTCTGGTGATTACCGGCGAAGGTCGAATGGACAAGCAGACCGTATTCGGAAAGGCTCCTATAGGTGTTGCCAAAGTTGCTGCCGTGCAGAAGGTTCCGGTTATCGGTCTGGCAGGCAGTCTAGGCGATGGGGTTGAGGCCGTTTTTGAGCATGGTATCACGGCGGTTTTCAGTGTTGTCACTGGACCCTGTTCCTTGGAACAGGCTCTAAACGACGCCAGCACCAATATTGAAACTACAGCTCGCAATGTCGCTGCGCTGTTGCAATGCCAACTTTGGCTTTGAATGACAGGAGTTCCATAAGGCCAAGTGCTGAGCCCTTCAAACGCTAGCCAGCAGTCGAGAATTCCTGCGGTGCCTCTATCTCCGGCGATGGAGTTTACGCTTTCGCCGGTAATATGCGGAACAGGGGATTTATGTTGATGACAAGATTTAGAGCGAGATCAAAATTATGTAATTGAGTCTATGAAGAGAGGGCGTCAGTGGCGCGATTCTGTTCATCTTTTTTAAGCCACGCAGGAGTTATTCTTTATGTTTCGTCGTACAAAAATTGTTTCCACTCTTGGGCCTGCCAGTGAAGGAGAAGCTCAGCTTAATGCCTTGGTTGAGGCCGGAGTTAATGTTTTTCGTCTTAATTTTTCCCATGGTGACCATAAGAACAAACTGGAACTGATCGAACGGATTCGCAGAATTGCTGCAGAAAAGGGGAGTAATGTCGCTATTCTGGGAGATTTGCAGGGCCCCAAAATCCGTACCGGTCTGATGAAAGGCGGTTTCATGGAATTGGTCAGCGGTACCGAAGTGGTCGTAACAACCAGTACCGTTGAAGGTGAAGGCACGACTATTCCGACCATTTATGAAAATCTGCCCAAAGATGTCAAACCGGGAGACCGAATTCTTCTTGATGACGGTCTTATGGATATGGAAGTTATCAGCGTCGAGGGGCAGGATGTTCATTGTAAGGTTATTACCGGGGGCAAGCTTAAAGACCGTAAAGGGATCAATTTACCCGGAACCAAGGTTTCAGCTCCGGCGTTGACCGAAAAAGATCTCGAAGATCTGGAGTTTTGTGTCGCCCATAAAGTCGATTTCCTGGCGTTGTCATTCGTGCGTAAAGCCTCCGATGTGCAGCATATGAAGGACATTCTGGCCACTAAAGACCATGCTCCTCTGATCGTATCCAAAATTGAAAAACCTGAAGCGGTGGAAAATTTCGATTCCATCCTCGAAGTAACAGATGCTGTCATGGTTGCCCGTGGTGACCTTGGTGTCGAAATGAGTCCGGAAAAGGTGCCGTTGATTCAGAAGATGATTATTCAGAAGTGCAATGCAGCGGGCAAGCCGGTGATTACCGCAACCCAGATGCTGGAAAGTATGATCACGAATCCGCGCCCGACCCGTGCGGAAGTTTCTGATGTTGCCAACGCGATCCTGGATGGCACCGATGCGATCATGCTGTCGGGAGAAACTGCCGCCGGCAAATACCCGGTTGAGGCGGTCAGTGTCATGGACCATGTTGCGCGCGATGTTGAGCAGAGTGTTCAGTACCTGAATCGTATGGTCAGTCCCAAGCTGATTTATCACGGGAAACAGTGCATGACTGAGTCGATTGGCCATGGCGCCTGCCAGATTGCTGAAAATGTTGGTGCCGCAGCGATTCTTGCCTTTACCCAGACCGGCAGTACTGCGGCCCTGGTATCCAAATATCGTCCCAATCTGCCGATTTATGCCATGACTCCCAATGAAGAGGTCAAGCGGCGCATGTCGCTGTATTCCGGAGTCCGGGCGGTGCGGGTGACCAACTATGACTCCACCGAACTGCAGGTCATGGCTGTCGAACAGGCAGCGTTAAAAGCCGGGGTTGTGAAAACCGGAGACGTCACCGTTATTACCATGGGGAGCCCGGTACGCCAGTCGGGCACCACCAACCTGCTCAAGGTTCACTTGATCGGTGAAGTTATCTAAGAAAAAGACCTCCCTGGCAAACTGGGGAGGTCTTTTTGTATTGATAGGGATACCAGATATACTGCAGGAGAAAATGTTTTGAATTCGATCAAAACTGTAGCCCTAGCGGATGGCACCAAAGTGCCCGCCCTTGGTCAGGAAACCTGGTATGTGGGGGGATGGCCGGCAGCAATTTATCCAGGTTCCTCTGGATATTGTCTGGGTGTTGAAATATCTGTGCCTTCGTTTGCTGAGGGCATTGATATTACTGATATGCCCTATTTCATCCTGAAGCAGGCCGGTCATTTCCAAACAAAAACTGCGCCCCTGATTTTCTGAGTTTGTCTTCCGTGACAACGAATCTAGCGCAGCACTCACTGACAATATGCTTGTTCAGCACAACACGCATAACTATAATGGCACAGAACTTTCCGTGTTTGGTCCTTCAACCTTAAAACGGGATTCTGACAAAAGAGAGGGGTTTTTCCATTTATACCTCCAAATATCGGCATAGCTGGAAAAATATCGATTTCAAAGAAACTGGAAATTATTTTCCATGTTTGAGTAAGAATATATTACTAGGTGGAAAATTCTCCAGTCTATAGACGCCTATATATGGACTATTTTCCATCTATCAATACTGTTGGTAGTACCAATTAAAATAACGAAATTTTCATTTCTATTAAGGACAATTACTAGTGGGTAGTGAAGCAAAAATATCTGTCTTCTTCTCATGGCAATCTGATTCTTCTAACAAAACAAACCTTAGCTTGATTGAAGATTGTCTAAAGAAGGCAGTAAAAGAAATTTCTAAAGAAGAATCAATAATTGTCATCGTTGACAGAGACACAAAGGGGGTCGGTGGAACACCTAGTATAGTTGATGCGATTTTGAAAAAAATAAGAAGTTGCGATGTATTTGTATGGGACGCAACGATAATTAACGATATGCCAAGACACACACCAAACCCTAATGTTCTTCTTGAACTTGGATATGCACTTGCAATTGTTGGGGAAGGGAGAATCATTGGGGTCATGAATGAAGCAAAAGGAAATGGCCCGGAAAAGCTACCATTCGATCTAGTGCATAGGCGTTGGCCAATTCGGTACCAACTAGATGATTCTGACCCCAAGTTTGAAGAAAATAAAAAAAACACGAAAAATTTTCTTACAAGTACATTTGCAAGGGCACTCAGAGAAGCCATCAAAGAACCCAAAATAGGAGCAGTCCATAGTGACATAGATTTTCTTACTGCGAAGGTTCTTTGGGGGTGCATTAATTCTACATGGGTGCAGAACTGGCTCATGTTTAGAAAAAACAACATTCAATACGATAAACGTGAATATCGTGACAAACTTGAAGATTATTGCGACATCGCCTCAAAGCCGGAAAATAGCTTTTCTGAAAATACCCTTGGGGAGTTGCACGGAAATTTGATCAATGCCATTCAGGGGTATCTATGGGCCGCTGCAGTTGAAATGGTTCCCTGTTTTGGCAATGAAGATGCCTACGTTATCAACGCCAAAGATCAAGCTCGGCAACATGGATGGATTGAGAATTATGACGAAATGTACGATCGACAAGTAGGAGAGCTGAGAAAAGGAATTAATGCAGTAGAAAATGCGTGGGATCTTTATGTGCAGAGTCTCCGGGTTAAATACCCAGAAATTACCCACGACTTAATGTGATGTTTCGAGGATTTAAAAAATTCAAAACTGCCAATCGGGTAGCCGGGGGTTTTGCTCCCCCAGCCCCCACACCACCCGGCATGCGGGTCCGCACCGGGCGGTTCGATGAAACTACCGGGCCGTAGCCGGGTAATGTCGCTTCACCCACAGGTCTTTGACAGAAACTAAACCCTGATCCTTCAGCACTGGTTAGTCATGCCGGAATGGGCCGCCAGCCGGCGGGACATGGCCCACGCGGAGTTCCGGGGACAGGCGGAGTTCCGGGGACAGTATATAGATCTTTGACAAAGTCTTGTTTCCTGATAGTCTTTTTCTTATGGCAAGAATAGCACGAGTTATTGCACCGGGCTTGCCCCATCATGTAACGCAACGGGGCAACCGGCGGCAGACGACATTTTTTTGCGATGAGGATTTTCAGATTTATATCGATCTGATGGCTCATTGGTGTGCCAAGTATCATGTGGATATCTGGGCTTGGTGCCTCATGCCAAACCATGTTCATTTAATTGCGGTGCCAACAGATGAAGCCGGCCTGGCGCGTGCGATTGGTGAAGCGCATAGACGCTATACCCGACATATCAATTTCCGCCATGATTGGCGGGGTCATCTGTGGCAAGAACGTTTTGCTTCTTTCCCTATGGACGAAGCCTATCTGCTTGCCGCTGCGCGTTATATAGAAATGAACCCTGTCGCTGCAAACCTGGTCTCTGACCTTGGGCAGTACCCCTGGAGTAGTGCGAAAGCGCACCTCAACGACCTGGATGATGGTCTGGTGAACCGCGCTCCACTATTGGATCTGGTTTCAGACTGGCAAAGTTTCCTGAAGTTAAGTAACGAAGAAGAACTGGAGATTTTGCATAAACATGAGAAAACAGGGCGACCACTTGGGAATTTGTCATTTGTTGAAAGTATCGAAGTTCTATTAGCACGGACATTGCGGCCTCTGCCACCAGGCCCTAAAAAGAATGATTAGTTCTATATACTGTCCCCGGAACTCCCCCCATGAGAAAACAGGGCGACCACTTGGGAATTTGTCATTTATTGAAAGTATCGAAGTTCTATTAGCACGGACATTGCGGCCTCTGCCACCAGGCCCTAAAAAGAATGATTAGTTCTATATACTGTCCCCGGAACTCCAGCTATATACTGTCCCCGGAACTCCCCCGGAACTCCAGCCAATTTGATAGGCAGCCCCCTTCTCTGGGGTATATCGGTTCGCCCAAACACCAAGTCCTCCGTCACTCTGGCCATGCGTAAATGATGGTTTAAGTTTGTTTGGAACATTTCTTTAGCTTAGAAATGTTCCAAACACAATCAAACCTCTACGAACTTATTCCCGCTATCAAAATGTTTAACCAATTCCTGTATTAGAAATTCGTAAACCGAATTTGATGCACTATCCGATGGCAAAAAATAGATTTTAGATAAGTAATACCTTTTTCCTAAAGCATCATTAACCAGCTTCAAACCTGAAAGAACTTGGTCCAAAACCTGTGCAGAAGAAGTCCTCGCCTTCAAATCATTTTTAACATCCCATTCTACGACTTCTACAGCGGTTTCTTGTTCAGAAAAACTAACACCTAGAATGTTATCCTGAGAACCCGTCATCCGAGCAACTTTATAAACGTTTCCATCTTTTACAAATTGCATTATTCAACCCCCCAAGGAAAACCTCTCCAACGCCAATCAACTCTGTCATGAGCTTTGCTATAACCAGAATCATATTTCAACTCATACCACCTTTCGGCAATTTCATGTTTCATCCATGTGATATCGGCGTCAGTATGTGTTCCGCTTTCTAAGCGCTTCCAAGCCTGAGCCTGCTCTATCGTACTATCAAATCTTCCTACCGTTGCCGGGATACCCTGATCCACATAACGATCCAGTAAATGCTCGTTATAGAAAACGTGATCTTTTACTTTTTGAATATTTCCAGGTTTGAAGCCTGTACTTGATGCAATTGCAGAAACATCTGAATCACTTGCCCTTATTGCATCATATAGATCATCTGCTGATGCCGTATATCCTCCACCACCAGTTTGTTTTAGTGGTGAAGTGTTGTTTGCAATATAGCGACGTATCAGCGCTTGTTGTTCGCCACGCTCCAAACTGGAAATATCTGCTGGAATCATAATTGAATCAGCCTGATAACGCGAATACCAATTTGCAGCTGCCGCTTTTACTTGTTTATTCGTTTCCTCACCGGATTTCTTATCCGGCTTGGCCTGTTTTATTTCCTGTTTCTCAGTAGCTTTCAGACCCTGATTGTCCACAGTTTTGACAACATTCCTTGATAAAGATCTCTGCTGGCTGTGGGTTTGCGGGGCCATGATTTTACTATAAGCAGATGAGACTATTCCCTGCAGGTTTTCATATTGGTTTATTCCTGACAGGCTGGCGACCCAGCGGCCTTTTTGGGGATTGTTCGGGTAGTCAGGGTCCTGCTGCCAGTAGACGACCCCCAAGAAGGGGAGCTTCATAGAGTAGACGAGGCAGACTTCCATCTTGTCAATTTTTTTTAGCAGCTCATCAAGCCCCTGTTGATAATTGCGCCACTGGGCAGGAACGAATTCGTTTAGATTATGAATGCTGGTAAAACCGTCACAATAGGCGTCACGGACATCGTTTTTAGCGAAAAACGGATTGGAAATATACGGCAGGTCAGCAACCGTAATATCTCTGGCAGCAACAAGTCTCATCGGTATCCCCCCTCAAGGATAAAATAAGTTGCTATAAGAAATAACTATCTGGAAAGTTTTAATGAGAGGAGAGGATAGCGTTTTTTTAGCTTGAGTCAAGATGTTTAGCAGGAATTTTAAGGGCGGTCTTTTCAACTCGGGATCAATTTTCAGAAGTTATCTTAGATAAAATCACATCAAAACCGCCGGGTCCCGGCCCGGCAGCCGGATTCATTTTTTCCAGCGATGAAAAAACGAATCAAAAAAATCTTTTAAGGTCAAACACACTGACGATAGTCGATTCGGTCTACACTTTATCGTTGCTACCAGCAGTGAACAGCCCGCCCAACGATGCTATTGCATCCATGGGCAGAACCGAATTAAAGTGAATACATAAAAATGCCAACGGCATTTTTGCGGTTCTGGCCATCAGGCGCGTATTGCGCTTACTATTTGTCGCCCGCTTGGGACAAATAGTAAGGCGTTGTGCGGGGCGCAACACCGCGACCGTGCTTGTTTCATTTCAATCATAGGGAGTTCCGGGGACAGTATATAGATCTTTGACAAAGACTTGTTGCCTGATAGTCTTTTTCTTATGGCGAGAATAGCACGAGTTATTGCACCGGGCTTGCCCCATCATGTAACGCAACGAGGCAACCGGCGGCAGACGACATTTTTTTGCGATGAGGATTTTCAGATTTATATCGATCTGATGGCTCATTGGTGTGCCAAGTATCATGTGGATATCTGGGCTTGGTGCCTCATGCCAAACCATGTTCATTTAATTGCGGTGCCAACAGATGAAGCCGGCCTGGCGCGTGCGATTGGTGAAGCGCATAGACGCTATACCCGACATATCAATTTCCGCCATGATTGGCGGGGTCATCTGTGGCAAGAACGTTTTGCTTCTTTCCCTATGGACGAAGCCTATCTGCTTGCCGCTGCGCGTTATATAGAAATGAACCCTGTCGCTGCAAACCTGGTCTCTGACCCTGGGCAGTACCCCTGGAGTAGTGCGAAAGCGCACCTCAACGACCTGGATGATGGTCTGGTGAACCGCGCTCCACTATTGGATCTGGTTTCAGACTGGCAAAGTTTCCTAAAGTTAATTAACGAAGAAGAACTGGAGATTCTGCATAAACATGAGAAAACAGGGCGACCACTTGGGAATTTGTCATTTGTTGAAAGTATCGAAGTTCTATTAGCACGGACATTGCGGCCTCTGCCACCAAGCCCTAAAAAGAATGATTAGTTCTATATACTGTCCCCGGAACTCCCGGTCAGATAGAGCGGTCGTCGAAAGGCAACGATCTCCATCGCCGCTTTGCAGCGCGGGCAGCGGAACACCGGTCGTGATCGCACGGGAATCGGTTCGAGCATGACGCGCAGAACGTACTGTACCAAACGCAGAGTTCTTTTGGCGTTACCGTGCAGAAAACCATAATCCCGCACCCGGCGAAACCCTTTTGGGAGAACATGCTGGAGGACCAGCCAGAGAAAGTCTTCCCCCTTCAGGGTGAGGGTCTGCTCTTGCTGGGTCTCGCTGTCGCGATAGCGGAAAGTCACCTTTCCTTTTTGGCAGGAGATGATGTTGTTCTCGGCAATCACACCGCGATAGAGGTAGCGCGACAGATATTTCAGGGCCGTGGAGTTCCGGGGACATCCATTTCTTTATTAGTAATCCCTTTTTCCTGCTTGAGGGCCATCAAGGATTCAAACTCTGCGCTTGCCAATGACCTTAGCTGATCTGCTTGCTGAGAGTTAACGAGTAGCCTACTGTTTGGAACAACCTACAATTCGATAATCACCTCAGAGTTAAATGATTCAGGCATTTGAAGAAATCTTCTCCATGCAGTAACTACGGCCTTAAATTCAGCAAGTGAAAATCTTCCTTCTGGCTGCCCAACCCATTCATCATTTACATTTATATCAACTTGAATACCATTTTGGGAAATTAAGACATCCACGTCATTTCCTTCTATATCAGACTCACTTTCGTGCCCTTCCTCTATCATTTCAACTTCAGCCAATACTCGATCACAATCATCAATAGACTGAGCAATGCAACTTAAAATATTGGCGAGATATCGCTGATATCTCGCCACATCCTGACCATCTATAAACTCCTGGCACTGATGATAAACTTGTCCCAACACAGGATGGTTTCCACCATCAGCATAATAAAGCTTTAACTTCACATTGCACCTCTAAGGTTTCTTTGGCGTTTGATATACCGGATAAACAGTTGTTTTTGGTGAAATCCAACCCTCGACTTTGACACCGGAAGGCGTAACTGAAATCCACTTATCACCTTGAACAATCTTATTCGGGTCATTCCAAGCTGCATCAACTTCTGTTTTAACACGGATTTCATCCCAACCTTTGGGAAACATCGTATTAGTAGAATTATTGCTAGTCTTAGTTATCCACTGTCCCGGATTCGCCGGATCGGGAACTTGAATCGTAGCTTTATATACATCTGCAACATCAGGCACCGATTCAGTTCTGGGGACAATTCGGACATCACCGTAGAGCAAAGTATGACCGCCAGTCGGTTTACCTTTTTTCGTGTAGTCAGCTTTCAATACGTGATCAAAATCTACTGGTGATTGCTGAACGTACTTGTTTGGAACAACTATCTCACCAGCAGATGATACTACAGGCCCCATCGAAAGTCCAAGCCCAGCTCTCAAACCACCAGCGGTCAACGCTGTGCCAACAACGTCATTTGTCTCAGCAGGCGTCTGAGAAAGTCGCATGCTGTAGGTACTTGCAAAGTCAGTTTGCTTAAATGCAGTAGCCTCTTGCAATACTTGATCGCCTCTTTCGGTCTCCTCAGGCCTTGCCATCACCTGCTTCTGGCCCAAAAAATTGCGTCTGCCGCCTTTGACACTGTTCTCAAACCCTTGGTTGACCACCGCTTTGGCTGTGCTGCTTTGCAAAGATCTCTGCTGGCTGTGGGTTTGCGGTACCATGATTTTACTGTAAGCAGATGAGACTATTCCCTGCAGGTTTTCATATTGGTTTATTCCTGACAGGCTGGCAACCCAGCGGCCTTTTTGGGGATTGTTCGGGTAGTCAGGGGCCTGCTGCCAGTAGACGACCCCCAAGAAGGGGAGCTTCATAGAGTAGACGAGGCAGACTTCCATCTTGTCAATTTTTTTTAGCAGCTCATCAAGCCCCTGTTGATAATGGCGCCACTGGACAGGAACGAATTCGTTTAGATTATGAATGCTGGTAAAACCGTCACAATAGGCGTCACGGACATCGTTTTTAGCGAAAAACGGATTGGAAATATACGGCAGGTCAGTAACCGTAATATCTCTGGCAGCAACAAGTCTCATCGGTATCCCCCCTCAAGGATAAAATAAGTTGCTATAAGAAATAACTATCTGGAAAGTTTTAATGAGGGGAGAGGATAGCGTTTTTTTAGATTCAGTCAAGATATTTAGCAGGAGTTTTAAGGGCGGTCTTTTCGACTCGGGATCAATTTTCAGAAGTTATCTTAGATAAAATTACATCAAAACCGCCGGGTCCCGGCCCGGCAGCCGGATTCATTTTTTCCAGCGATAAAAAAACGAATCAAAAAAATCTTTTAAGGTCAAACACACTGACGATAATTGATTCGGTCAACGTCTAATCGTTGCTACCCGTAGTGAACAGACCGCCCAACGATGCTGCGCATCCATGGGCAGAACCGAATTAAAGTGAGTACATAAAAATGCCAACGGCATTTTTGCGGTTCTGGCCATCAGGCGCGTATTGCGCCGTCGGCCGGCTGGTTAGATGCTGGATGTTCCTTTGGAGAGACGAAGCCCGAGTACGGACCCTTTAAAGAAGGGCGTTTTGTGCTTACTATTTGTCGCCCGCCTGGGACAAATAGTAAGGCGTCGTGCGGGGCGCAACACCGCGACCTTGCTTGTTTCATTTCAATCATAAAAGACAACACCACCGGGTCCCGGCCCGGCAGCCGGATTCATTTTTTCCAGCGATGAAAAAACGAATCAAAAAAAATCTTTAGGTCAAACACACTGACGACAATTGATTTTCGGTCTACGCTTATTCGTTGTTACGAGCAGAGAACAGAACGTCTGACGATGCTGTCGTATCAATAGACAGTGGAAGCTCATGGTCCTAATCCATAAATTAACCAAGACTCACCGTTTTGGAGTTGTTGTGGGAGTTCCGGGGACAGTATATAGATCTTTGACAAAGACTTGTTGCCTGCTAGTCTTTTTCTTATGGCGAGAATAGCACGAGTTATTGCACCGGGCTTGCCCCATCATGTAACGCAACGGGGCAACCGGCGGCAGACGACATTTTTTTGCGATGAGGATTTTCAGATTTATATCGATCTGATGGCTCATTGGTGTGCCAAGTATCATGTGGATATCTGGGCTTGGTGCCTCATGCCAAACCATGTTCATTTAATTGCGGTGCCAACAGATGAAGCCGGCCTGGCGCGTGCGATTGGTGAAGCGCATAGACGCTATACCCGACATATCAATTTCCGCCATGATTGGCGGGGTCATCTGTGGCAAGAACGTTTTGCTTCTTTCCCTATGGATGAAGCCCATCTCCTTGCCGCTGCGCGTTATATAGAAATGAACCCTGTCGCTGCAAACCTGGTCTCTGACCCTGGGCAGTACCCCTGGAGTAGTGCGAAAGCGCACCTCAATGACCTGGATGATGGTCTGGAGAACCGCGCTCCACTATTGGATCTGGTTTCAGACTGGCAAAGTTTCCTAAAGTTAAGTAACGAAGAAGAACTGGAGATTTTGCATAAACATGAGAAAACAGGGCGACCACTTGGGAATTTGTCTTTTGTTGAAAGTATCGAAGTTCTATTAGCACGGACATTGCGGAGGGTGTAAAATCCTTTGTGTAAATAGACCCAGTCGGTTACAACCCGTAACCACTGGAGGAACCACAGATGTCTATACCTGACGACCTGCTTGATAGCCTGATGAAGGACTACAAAAACCCTGAAGATCTCATTGGGGAAACCGGGCTGCTGAAACAACTGACAAAAAAACTTTTGGAGCGGGCGATGCAAACCGAGATGACCGATCACCTCGGCTATGAAAAAAACGCTCCGACTACTAATAAATCCGGCAATACTCGTAACGGAAGTTACCAGAAAAAGATCAAGGGTGAGTTTGGAGAACTTGATATTTCTGTTCCCCGAGACCGGGATGCCAGCTTTGAACCAGCTATCCTCCCCAAAGGGCAAAGCCGATTTTCTGGCTTTGATGATAAAATCATCGCTTTGTATGCTCGCGGCATGACCACCCGCGACATCCAGGCACACTTGGAAGAAATCTATGGGGTTGAGATTTCACCGACGCTGGTTTCTCAGGTAACCAAGGCTGTTCAGGAGGAGGTTGTTCTGTGGCAGAATCGCCCCCTTGATGATGTTTGGCCAATCGTCTACCTTGATGCTCTTCGCGTCAAGGTTCGGCAGGATAACCGAGTCATAAATAAAGCTGTCTATCTTGCTGTTGGTGTCAATCTTGACGGCGTGAAAGAGGTTCTAGGCATGTGGACTGCCGAGAATGAAGGAGCCAAATTCTGGCTGCAGGTCGTCACCGAATTGAAGAACCGTGGGGTCAAGGATATCTTCATTGCCTGCGTCGACGGACTGAAGGGATTTCCTGAAGCGATAGAGGCCGTCTTCCCGAAAACGCAGGTTCAGCTCTGCATCGTCCATATGGTTCGGCACAGCCTGAACTACGTCTCTTGGAAACAACGCAAGGAAGTCGCTGCCGACTTAAAAACAATCTATTCAGCGGCGACACTGGAGGAGGCTGAGTACCACCTGGAACTCTTCGGAGATAAATGGGATTCCAGCCATCCTACAATCAGCAAATCATGGCGAAACAACTGGGAGCGGATTACTCCGCTGTTCTCTTATCCGCCAGAGATCCGAAAGGCAATTTACACGACCAACGCCATTGAGTCGGTAAATATGTCGTTGAGGAAGGTAATGAAGAACCGAGGTTCGTTCCCCAATGACGAGGCCATGTTTAAGCTGATGTATCTGGCTTTACAGAATATTGCCAAGAAATGGACAATGCCGATCCGTAACTGGCGATCGGGTAGTGTTCAAAATTCTGTGTCAATTCGTTACTATCATCACAACCAAAGGAATGACACATGACTCAACCCAAAATCACCTTCGATCTAGACGCTGCTCTTGCGGCCTTGCGTGAAGGCAAGGATCTCAACGGCAAAGACGGGATTCTCACTCCGCTGATCAAGCAGCTTACAGAAGCCGCCATACAGGCCGAACTTGATGAGCACTTGGCCAATGAGGAAGGCCCGAATCGCAAAAACGGTAAAACGTCAAAAACAATCAAGTCCCTCTCGGACAGTTTTATTCTTGATACTCCGCGTGATCGCGCCAATACCTTTGAGCCCCAGCTGGTTAAAAAAAATCAGACTCAGCTTACCGATGAGTTGGAGCGGAAAATCATTGCCCTGTTTGCTCTTGGTACGAGCTATCAGGATATTCGGCAACATGTCTCCGACATGTATGGAATTTCCGTTTCCAACGGCACAATTAACGCCGTAACCGACAAGCTCTTGCCGGACCTGCAAGCCTGGCGAGAGCGCGATCTTGAAGCGATTTATCCGATCCTCTGGCTGGACGCTATCCACTACAAGGTCAAGGAAAACGGCCGTTATATCGGTAAGGCGATCTACACCATCCTGGGCCTGAACATCGAAGGCAAGAAAGAGCTTCTCGGACTCTATCTCTCCGACAATGAAGGGGCACACCACTGGTTAAGCGTTCTTACCGATCTGCATAACCGCGGGGTACAGGACATTTTGATCGCATGTGTCGATGGCCTCAAGGGTTTCCCCGAAGCTATCGAAAGCATCTATCCGAATACTGAAATCCAGCACTGCGTCATCCACCAGATTCGCAATTCGATCAAGTATGTAGCCTCAAAGAATCAAAAGGCCTTCATGGCTGATCTGAAGTGTGTCTACAAGGCAGCGACCCTCAACGCAGCGGAGCTGGCTTTGGACGACTTGGAATCGAAATGGGGTGAGAAGTATCCCATGGTCATTAAGTCTTGGCGCAGTAAATGGCCGACCTTATCCAACTATTTCAAGTACCCCGATTACGTCCGGACAGCCATCTATACCACCAATGCTGTGGAGGCGGTTCACCGACAGTTCCGCAAACTGACCAAGACAAAGGGTGGCTTCGCCAATGAAAACAGCTTGCTGAAGCTGCTTTACGCTGGCATACTCAAGGCCTCCGAGCGTTGGACACATCCGATTCAGAACTGGAATCTGACGCTGGCTCAGCTGACCATCCATTTTCCGGGTCGGCTGGAAAAACATCTCAGTCTATGAGCCTGACACAGAATCCTGAACACCCTCGGCGATCGGCACTGAATCAGTTTTCGATTATATTTGAAGGGCGGATGCCACTGCTCTAACCGACGGGGCATTTACACAATCTGCTTTACACCCTCACATTGCGGCCTCTGCCACCAGGCCCTAAAAAGAATGATTAGTTCTATATACTGTCCCCGGAACTCCTCCGGCATAAAACCTTGTTGATTGTTGCGGTGAATCTGCGAGATTTTTCCTGTTTTCAGATCCATTGCAACGGAAAGTGCAGGCCCCATTTCTTTATTAGTAATCCCTTTTGCCTGCTTGAGGGCCATCAAGGATTCAAACTCTGCGCTTGCCAATGACCTTAGCTGATCTGCTTGCTGAGAGTTAACGAGTAGCCTACTGTTTGGAACAATCAATTATTTACATTCAAACACGATGGAATTTTTCCGTTTGTCTTTAAAAAGCTTAAACATATTTCGCGAACAGTCTCTATATCATCAATTAAGCTCCGATCATTCTGAAATTGTCCCAATATAGCGATATTTTTAGCATCTTTATCTGGGTTATATAATCGGTAAATTAATCGATCTCCTTCAGAGTCAACTTCGCTACATTCCACATAACATTTCCCTGCATCACAACTTACGTTAAGACTGCATTCGCCAGGCTCATCTTCCTCTCCTTTCCAAAGGGATAGAAAGCCATTATTTGAGTACACCGAATCTAACCGTGCAAAAACTTCTCTTTCAGTTGGATTTTTCAGCATTGTACTTTGGTTCCGTTCTCCAGAGGGTGAATAAACAAACCCTCCTATGCTCAGTTGTTCGATCATTATTCAGCCTTTGACTTAATAATTTTAAACTTGCTCATACCTGGCTCCCAATAATAAGTTTTCGGGAGGCCCGTTTTATTACTTAAAGAACGAACAGTTAAACTAGTGTATTCGTCTTTAATTGCAGCTTGCACAAGATCTTTTTGGCAAAAACCACAAACATCAAGACCATCTACATCCATTACAACATTTGAACCTTTCCCAACACCGGAATTTCGAATTTGCTGAGCCACTCCGATTTCAGCATGAGCATTTGCCATATTGCTATTTGGATACCCACCTTCTCGTAGAGGTTTAGCCTCAACGAATTCTGAAATAAACGTTTTCTGATTCGCATCCGCTCCCAATCTAAGAGTTGGATTGATATCTTCAAATAGTTGATCGCCTACTTTTGCTCGAGCTCTAACAGATAATTCAGTGTTTGGAACCACTCTTCCACCAGCAGATGATACTACAGTCCCCTTCGAAAGTCCAAGCCCAGTTCTCAAACCACCAGCGGTCAACGCTGTGCCAACAACGTCATTTGTCTCAGCAGGCGTCTGAGAAAGTCGCATGCTGTAGGTACTTGCAAAGTCAGTTTGCTTAAAAGCAGTAGCCTCTTGCAATACGTGATCGCCTCTTTCGGCCTCCTCAGGCCTTGCCATCACCTGCTTCTGGCCCAAAAAATTGCGTCTGCCGCCTTCGACACTGTTCTCAAACCCTTGGTTGACCACCGCTTTGGCTGTGCTGCTTTGCAAAGAGGCCTGCTGGCTGTGGGTTTGCGGTACCATGATTTTACTGTAAGCAGATGAGACTATTCCCTGCAGGTTTGCATATTGGTTTATTCCTGATAGGCTGGCGACCCAGCGGCCTTTTTGAGAATTGTTCGGGTAGTCAGGGTCCTGCTGCCAGTAGACGACCCCCAAGAAGGGGAGCTTCATAGAGTAGACGAGGCAGACTTCCATCTTGTCAATTTTTTTTAGCAGCTCATCAAGCCCCTGTTGATAATTGCGCCACTGGGCAGGAACGAATTCGTTTAGATTATGAATGCTGGTAAAACCGTCACAATAGGCGTCACGGACATCGTTTTTAGCGAAAAACGGATTGGAAATATACGGCAGGTCAGCAACCGTAATATCTCTGGCAGCAACAAGTCTCATCGGTATCCCCCCTCAAGGATAAAATAAGTTGCTATAAGAAATAACTATCTGGAAAGTTTTAATGAGAGGAGAGGATAGCGTTTTTTTAGCTTGAGTCAAGATGTTTAGCAGGAATTTTAAGGGCGGTCTTTTCAACTCGGGATCAATTTTCAGAAGTTATCTTAGATAAAATCACATCAAAATCGCCGGGTCCCGGCCCGGCAGCCGGATTCATTTTTTCCAGCGATAAAAAAACGAATCAAAAAAATCTTTTAAGGTCAAACACACTGACGATAGTCGATTCGGTCTACACTTTATCGTTGCTACCAGCAGTGAACAGCCCGCCCAACGATGCTATTGCATCCATGGGCAGAACCGAATTAAAGTGAATACATAAAAATGCCAACGGCATTTTTGCGGTTCTGGCCATCAGGCGCGTATTGCGCCGTCGGCCGGCTGGTTAGATGCTGGAGGTTTCTTTGGAGAGATGAAGCCCGAGTACGGACCCTTTAAAAAAGGGCGTTTTGTGCTTACTATTTGTCGCCCGCCTGGGACAAATAGTAAGGCGTTGTGCGGGGCGCAACACCGTGACCGTGCTTGTTTCATTTCAATCATAAAAGACAACACCACCGGGTCCCGGCCCGGCAGCCGGATTCATTTTTTTCCAGCGCTGAAAAAACGAATCAAAAAAATCTTTAAGGTCAAACACACTGACGATAATTGATTCGGTTTACGTTCTATCGTTGCTATCAGCAGTGAACAGACCGCCCAACGATGCTGTCGTATCAATAGACAGTGGAAGCTCATGGCCCTACTCCATAAATTAACCAAGATTCACCGTTTTGGAGTTGTTGGGTAAATAATATCTCAAAAGAGTCAGAGATTGGTCAGAAATCACCTATATAATGGATTAATTGGCAATATGAGAAGCCTGATCGAAGACTTTCATTCGGTGGGCATTAAAATTTTTAATATTATATGTGAGGTGTAGAGATTCATGGGATTCAGGTTTTTCTACAGACTCGTTAGCTTTACCATCAAGGAAGTCACATGCAATTTGAAGAACAAGTATTCATCGCCGCATCTGCTGAAGAGGTGTTCAGGTTGTATGCTGACGTAAGCAGCTGGTCTACATGGGATACTGAGGTAAAAGCATCTTCCATTGACGGGGTATTTGCTTCTGGTGTCAATGGTCAGCTTCAGCCTACTAAAGGACCAAAAGCAAAAATTACCATCACAGAAGTGTTTTCCAACTACTCGTTTACGGTAGAAAGTAAGCTCCCTTTGTGCATTATGCTCTTTGAACATGAACTTTCGAAACGTTCGGGGGGTACGAATGCCTTGCATCGAATAAGCTTTGAAGGTTTGCTTTCACCTTTGTTCGGTTGGCTTATTGGCTCTCAAATTCGGAAAGGGCTGCCGGGTACGTTGCAGGGCCTGAAGCAGGTTGCCGAACAACAAAGCTAACAAGTTTTGTTGGGGGGCTGGCGGGCCTTTACCTGACCGGTTTTCAGGCGCACTGTGTCTCCAAATCGGCCGCTACATTTGGAAGATTGACCCTCTTCCATAATCTTAAATTGTTCATTTACAGATATTATTCCTTTGGCCATGCTATAACGAAAAGAATCATCAGCAATGGAAAGGATCTTCTCCATGTCATCACATTTAACGATTGCCCTGGCGCAGGTGTCAGTTGCGCGTGAAAAAAATATGAATCTGGATACAGCTCGGCGCTGTGTTGCCAAAGCAGCAGGTATGGGCGCAGAGCTGGTCATCTTCCCGGAAATGTTTATGTCCTGTCCGCAGCAAGGAGTCCCTCTGGCGATGGCGGCGGAGGCGTTAGATGGTGAGTTTGTTACTGCTTTGGCGGCTCTGGCAAAACAGTACCAGCTGGCCATAATGTCCGGTGTCTGGGAGACGGTGGAAGGGGACACTGAACGGGCCGCGAATGTTGTCATTACCCTTGATAAAACGGGAGCTCTTATTTCCCGTTATAACAAGATTCACCTGTTCAACGCTCTGAGTGTCAGGGAGTCGGATCAGATGATTGGCGGCCACACTCCCCCGGACAATTTTGAACTGAATGGCATCAGGGTCGGAATAGCGATCTGCTATGATCTGCGCTTCCCTGAGATCTTTCGCTATCATGCAACCCGTGGGGTCGACCTTGTCATTGTTCCGGCGGCCTGGTATTCCGGCCCTCTTAAAGAGGATCACTGGCTGACTTTGTTACGGGCTCGGGCGATTGAAAACACCATGTACGTTGCGGGGTGTGATCTGTGTGGTAAGGCCTTCTCCGGTCGGTCAGTCTGCTTTGATCCGTTTGGCGTACCGTTGACCGATGCCGGTGAAGGGGAAAACGTAGTGATAACCAGGGTTGAGAAACAACGGGTTACAGATATTCGTGAAAAACTTCCGTGCCTTGAACACCTCCGCCCTGATTTGTTGTCTTTTTAAGAGGGCACTCCATCCGCTTGTGCGGGTATGGCCGAACGTAGGTCTGTCCTTTTTCGCGAACAGGTCTATGAAAATGGCGATTCATTTAATTCAAGCCGGACGGATCATCTTCGTGATTTCGGCGTATTAGATTCCCTCCGGTCACTCGAGTTACCGGAGGGTCGTTGTTCAATGGAAAAAGAGCAGTTTCCGGCTGAGAACTAATTGGTCAGTGCATCTTTTACTGCCCGGGCCAACTGTTCAGTGGAATATGGCTTATAGATAAACCTGTGGGCTCCGGCAGCCAAAGCTTCTATTACGTCATTACTCTCCGAGAAACCACTGACAATAATCGCGCGCTGAGCAGGATGCTTCTTGATGATTTCTAAATAAGTTTCCTTGCCGTTCAACCCTGGTGGCATGAGCATATCGATAATAATCAGGTCCGGTGGACATTGTCTAACTGCCTCTATCGCCTGTTCACCACTGCTGACGGCAGCTGCCTGGTAGCCACACGACTCAAGCATCTGGCAGGCAAGGTCACGCATATGGGGTTCATCGTCGACGACCAGAATTTTTTCACCATGACCATTTGGGGCGGCTGTAGCTTCGGGATGTTCCATGATGGTTTCTGTATCACTGGCAACCGGGAAATAGAGACTGAAAGACGTCCCCTGCGGACTGCTATCGACCAGGATTCGACCATTGTGGTCCTGAACGGTGTTCCAGACCACGGCCAGGCCTAAGCCAGTGCCGCTGCGACCCAGGGTCTTTTTCGTGTAAAAGGGTTCAAAAATATGCTCAAGGTCTGCCTGAGAAATACCGGTCCCTGAATCGCGGATCTGCAGCAAGATGTAATTGCCTGGGGCGGGCATGCGACCGGATGCATCCGTGGGCAGAATACTGGTAGTCGTTGTCGAGATGGTGATGGTTCCAATACTCTCTATGGCTTCTGCCGCGTTATTGACCAGATTCATCATGATTTTGTTGATATGAATTGGCGAGGCGGACATGAGTGGTATGTCTGGAGCCCAGTGGGTTTTGATATCTACCCCCGGGTAGCCTTTAGCCAATTTCTGGAACTCAGGTGAATTCAGGTATTCCTTTATCAACTCATTCAGATTGACAGGAATCCGTGCGGTTGCGGCACCCTTGGCAACGGTGAGCAGATCGGCCACAATCGCGGCGGCCCGGCGACCGGCGTCACGGATGACGCTGAGCGGTTTGCGCAATTCACTGTGCTCGGGAAGTTTCTTGATGATCAGCTCTGGGTAACCGGTAATTGCAGCCAGAATATTATTCAGGTCATGAGCAACACCACCGGCCATAAGTCCGATAGCTTCCATCTTCTGCGCCTGCTGCAGTTGTTTTTCAAGGGCCTCATTCTTCCTGGCCGTACGTTTGATCTCGGTAATATCCTCAGAAATACCAATCAGGTGAGTTGCGACACCCTGTTTGTCCAGTAGCGGGATTTTCCGGGTGTGAAGGGTGCGTAACCCGGATTGGGGGGTGAACACGGATTCTTCCGGGATATCAACCAGCTGCTTGCCTGCAAGGACGTCTCTGTCCATTTGGGTAAAGTGTCTGGCCTCTTCTTCCTGAAAAACTTCAAAATCACTTTTACCGATAATGTCCCGAGCCGGTACGCCGATAATCGTTTCCCCGGCCTTGTTGAACAGGACGAACCTTAATTTCTTGGCTTCCTTAACAAAAACAACGTTGGGAATATTATCCAGTATGGCATCGAGGAAGTTTCGATTGTCGTTTAGCTCGGCAGAGTATTGTTTGGCCTGCTCAAGTGCTTCAATGGTCTTTTTCTTGATGAGATGTTCGTGATGCTGCCACAGAAACACCAGGATGGCACCAATGCAGGAAAGTAAACAACCAAAGATCAGAATCCTGGTCCGGTTGGGAGATGGTTGCTGCCAGCCCTGCAACGGCAGCGCTGCAAGTTGCCAGCTGCCGCCGGGGATATGAACTTCGATGGTCACCGGGTTGGCACTGAAGACGCTCTCGTCGCCAGCAATGAGCCGACCTTGATTCCCCAGGCCATCTGCTCCGCGGAGGGCAATACGCAGAGTCTGTTCAGAAGAGAAAAAACCTGCGCTGGTCAGGAGTTTGTCCTTATCAATTACGATGCTGGCCAGCCCCCAATAGATAGAGTTATCTGGGTGCTCGGGGTCAACGGTAAAAATAGGGGTACGACTGATAAAGGCGCTCCCCCCCTGAATCAGATTGACCGGTCCGGCAATAATAGTTTTACGTTCTTCAATTGCTTTTTTAACGATTGGCCACTGTTGACGGTTCTGCTCATAATTGAGCCCCAGGGCATTTTCATTCCCCTTCAAAGGGTGAACAAAGCTGATAGTATTATCTGGTGCTATGCCGATATTGATGATGAAATTCGGCGTGCTCAGTATTTCATCAGCGATAGCATGGAAAACTTGCTGATCAAGATGAGGATAGGCGGTAAAGAAGGCAGTCAGGGAGCGGGTCAGGTAATAATTGTTATAAATTCCCGTTTCCAGACCGACACTGATGTTGCTCAGTTCGCTGATCACCTCTGTTTTGAGGGTTTGCTGATACCTCTGCCCGTCAAGGTAGAGCAGGGCAATGGTCAGGCACAAAAGCAGAATTCCAGTAGCGAAACTGATGGCTAAAGATAATCTGGAAATATTTGAATAATTTTGTAACCGCATGAATGCGCAAGTTCCGTTAGTTTATAGTGATAATAGCCTGAAGTAACCTGATACACCCCCTGATTAGTAACCTAGATTAGATTAGCAAAATTAAGTAAAACTGCTACCTCCGTCGGTGAATTTAAATAAAAAATAACCATTTCAGGTATTCAATTTATTCTGATAATGCTGAAGGACGGGTACGGAACTTCCCATCGCAAGAGAGTCAGGTGGTTGCGCTGTAATGGTTTGAACTAAATGATATTGAGCTATTAAATCTTATAGAAATTTCTGAAAAACAACAATACATATAATGAACAATATTTAAAGATGAACACTGTTAGCAATTAAATATGGATTTTTATCATAATCTCACGAAATGAAGAAAAACTATGGAAAGTCAATCGACTGAGCTTTCACAGTTCATCAGCCGACCCGATGGCGGAACAGCCAGGAAGCCGGAGGCAGGGTAACAAGGGCAATGATTATCAGAGGCCATAGTTGAGGCCAGATGGCACTGACTCCGGCGCCTTCAAGAAAAATCTGGCGCAAGGAAATCACGACATAACGCATCGGGTTTGCCAGGGTGCCGAGCTGTAGCCAGTGGGGCATATTTTCAATGGGGGTGGTGAATCCAGACAAAATTACTGCTGGCATGATGAAGACAAATGCTCCAAGCAATCCCTGCTGCATGGTCATGGCTAACGAGGACACCAGCAGGCCGATCCCAACGATGGAGATCATGAACAGGGTCAGCACCAACAGCAGGGCAAGAAAACTGCCGCGAAATGGCAAATCGAACAACAGAACACTGCCAGCAACCAGTAGCAGGGAGTCGAAAAGGCCGAAGAAAATTCCGGGCATCGACTTGGCCAACAGGATTTCGCCTGGAGTGAAAGGTGCCACAAGTAACTGATCAAAGGTGCCGAATTCGCGTTCGCGAGCGACCGAAAGGCTGGTCAGAACCAGGACAATAACCATACTGATGGTACCGCCCAGGGGGGCAACGATATACCAGCGACTGATCAGGTTGCGATTAAACCAGGCCCGTTGGGTCAATGCTATATGAACCGTAGAGGAGGATGCAGGCTGCTGACTCAGCCAGTTGCGGTTAAAGCGGCTGATGATTTGATTGGCATAGTCCAGGGAGACGGCTGCAACATTGGAATTCCGACCATCGACGATAATCTGGATAGCCGCGGGCAGTCCCTGCAGCAGTTTTTCGCTGAACTCCGCACCGATGTGAATCACCATGCGAACCTCTCCGGAATCTATTGCCTTGTCAATTTCCTGCACGGAATGAAGGTAGCGTACCAGACGAAAATTTTCCGAACCGTAAAAGTCTGCGGCTACTGCCCGTGACTCACTGGTGCGGGCCTGGTCGAGCACTGCATAACGAACTGCTGTGACATCGAAGGTGGCGGCAAAACCGAACAGGAAAAACTGAATCAACGGCGGACCGATGACGATGAAGCGGCTTTTCGGGTCGCGCAGGATAATGCTGAACTCCTTGGCAATAAGGGCGAGAATGCGACGCATCAGGATCATGACATCACTCCAGCCGCTTACTTAGTTTGCGGCGGGCAATGGCGAGCAGTAGAACGGCCATAACTGTCAGCGCCGCTCCTGCCGGCCACAAAATACTGCCGATGTTGCCAGCCAGAAACAGGGTATGACTGATTTCTACAAAATAGCGCGCCGGAATGACATGGCTGACCAGCTGGATGAACTGCGGGGTACTTTCCAGGTCAAAAAGCATCCCGGAAAGGAAAAATGCGGGAAGAAATCCTGCGACCAGGGAAATCTGCGCGGCGACAAATTGAATTTTCACGGTCGCGGAAATTGCCAGCCCAAAGCCGAGAGACGCCAGCAAAAAGATGGAACTGAGCAGGAATAACAGCCACAGAGAGCCCTGTAACGGCACGGAAAAAATCCACATTCCTCCGGCCACGCAGATCAGCAGCCCGAGCATGCCAAGAATATAATAGGGGAGGATTTTTCCGATCAGCAGTTCATTCAGGCTGATGGGCGTGACCAGAATCGCCTCCATGGTACCGCGTTCCCACTCTCGGGCAATAACCAGGGCGGTCAGCAGGGTGCCGACCAGGGTCATAATCAGGGCGATCAAACCCGGAACCAGAAAATTACGGCTTTCATTGGTTTTGTTAAAGCGGATCTGCGAGCGCACCTGGACACCGGGCATGAAAAGCTCTTCACCATGCGCCTTGCGCAGCTGTCGCCATTTGTCGATGGTGCCGCGCGCATAGCCCTGAATCAGGCGAGCCCGGTTGGCATCGATACCGTTGACAATGACCTGGATCGATGCCTGGTGCTGTTGCTCAAGGGTTTCCGTAAAATTGTCGCGGATCTCGATGAAACCATCAACAATTCCTGTGCTGATAAGCTCTTCAGCACGCTGACGAGAAGGAACCCGCAACGGCTTAAAATAGGGTGACAACTGAAAGCGGGCGATCAGGTCGCTGACCGCCGAACTGTGATCGCTGACAACCAGAGCCAGCAGCACCTGCCTGGGGTTGAGGGAAACCCCGTAGCCGAACAGAAAGAGCAGCAATAACGGCATCACCAGGGCCAGCAGAATACTGCTGGGATCCCGGCGAATCTGCAGGTATTCCTTGCGCAACAGACCGCGCAGGCGCATGCGTGACTGCGGAGAGCCGATCATGACTGAGCTCCATGTTGCTGAACGTGTTTGCTGCTGCCGGCCAGGGCAATAAAGGCGTCTTCAATGGTCGGGTCGGGGGTCGCTGCGGTCGTGACCAGGGCCCGGATTTCAGCCGGTGTCCCCTGAGCCAGTTCCCTGCCGTGCGCCATGATCAGCATACGGTCACAGTATTCGGCTTCTTCCATGAAGTGGGTGGTTACGATGACAGTGACCCCCTGCTGGGCGAAACTGTTGATACGCAGCCAGAATTCGCGCCGCGCCAGCGGGTCGGCTCCCGAGGTCGGCTCATCGAGGAAGAGAATCGCTGGTTCATGGAGCATGGCGGTTGCCATGGCTAATCTTTGTTTAAAACCACCGGGCAGGTCTCCGGCTGGCATCGCACTGCGCTCACGCAGATCAAACTCGTCCAGCGCCCAGTCCAGCCGCAGACTCAGGTGTTTGCCATGCAGCCCATAGGCCTTGCCGTAAAAGGTCAGGTTGTCTTTGACACTGAGCTGGCGGTAGAGGGAAAATACCTGGGCCATGTACCCCAACTGGCTGCGCGCTTTGGAGGGTGCCCGGCGCAGATCCCGGTCGGCAACGCGGATGTCACCGCTGCTGGCCTTGCTTAAACCACAGAGCATACGGAAAGTGGTTGTTTTTCCGGCCCCGTTGGGACCCAGCAGACCGAATATTTCACCACGGTGAACATCAAAACTGATCCCACTGACAGCGTTAAAATCACCGAATTTCTTTCCCAGATCGCGAACTGTAACGACCACCTCATTGCGCGCTGTCGTGCTGATAGCGGTCCTGGTCTCAGGATGGTTGGTCAGTCTGTGAGCAGTCATGTCCATAAATGCATCTTCAAAACAGGGCAAGTCAGCTGTCACTGAATGATAAGTATTTGCGGGAATAAGCTGAGCAATGGGTTGATCATAATCGGCGCTGATAACACAGCGGACCCGGCCGGACCTTATGGTGGCATCTCTGACGGTTGGCTGTGTCGCCAGCAGGGTTTGCAACTGACGGTTGCGGTTATTTTCCAGGGCAGTGAAACTGTAGACGCGGCCTTTGACTGCCTGGCGTAAATCTGCAGGATTCCCCTGGGTCAACACGTGCCCTTGCTGCAGGACGACGACCTCGTCGCAGTGTTCGGCTTCATCCAGGTATGAGGTGGCGACCAGTACTCCAATACCGGCTCCGTGGACCAGTTGTTCGATAATTGTCCACAGCTCCCGGCGCGAAACCGGATCAACTCCGACAGTCGGTTCGTCTAACAGCAGCAGTTGTGGTGCTTTGATCAGGGCACAGGCCAGTCCCAGCTTCTGTTTCATTCCGCCGGAGAGTTTGCCGACCCGGCGTTGTGTGAAAGCCGCCAGATCGGTCATATCCAAAAGTCGGGCCTGCTGATGACGGCGCTGTTCTTTGGCAACCCCCTGCAGATCGGAAAACAGGTCGAGGTTTTCCTGCACCGTGAGGTCCTGGTAAAGACCGAACTGTTGCGGCATATAGCCGACCAGCTCCTGGATGACCAGCGACTCGCTGGCGCAGTTATGTTCGAGAACACTGATTGCGCCAGAGCTTGGCAACAGCAGCCCGGCAGCCAGGCGCAGCAGGGTTGTTTTGCCCGCTCCATCAGGGCCAACCAAGCCGGTGATCCGGTTACCGGCGACGTTTATGGAAATGTGATCCAGAGCGCAGACCAGCTGCTGTTTTTTCGGGATAAAGGTTTTAACCAGATCGACGGCCTGCAATGCCCATGGTGGTTTGATTTCCGGCGGTATGGCATGCGCGCTCATGGGGTCGGTGTGTTTCTTGCCGAGGCCTCCGGAAAGCTGACGGTCACCGGCATGCCAAGGCGCAGTTCATTGTCCGGATCGGTGGTGATGATCCGGACTTCGTAGACTAGTTTGGTGCGCAGATCAGAGGTTTCAACATTCTGCGGGGTGAATTCAGCAACGGAAGAGATAAAACCGACCTGCCCCTGGAAGTGTCTGTCGGGCCAGGTGTCGCTGATAATGGTAGCGGACATGCCTTCTCTGACCAGACCCAGTTGGGGCTCAGGAATATAACAGCGCGCCCATTTCGGGGTACTCAGGGCCAGAATAAAGACCGGCTGACCAGGACCGGCCAGTTCACCAACTTCGAGCAGGCGACTTTGAATGATCCCGGCTGTCGGCGCATGCAGCTCGGTGTCAGCCAGACGGGTTTCCAGCAGGCTCAACTGGGCCTGATTGGCGGTCAGTAACGCTTTGGCCTGGGCAATATCTTCCCGCCTGGGGCCCTCCAGGGCGAGGTCCAGCTTGTTCTGCAGTTCGGTCAGACCGGCTTCTTCTTCGGCAACGATGGCTTTGGCATTATCGCGGGTCTGGAGACTGCTGGCTCCGACACCGGCGGTTTTTTCCAGACGCTCGAGGGTTGTTCTGGCATTGGCCAGACGGATTCCGGTGGCTGAAATCTGAGCCCTGATCTGGGCTATTTCCTGTGGGCGGCTGCCGGCTTCAAGCTTGTTGACCACCTCCTGTTGTGCCTGAACCTCGGCCTTTGCCTGGTTTATCTGATCGTGCAGGCGTTGCGAACGGATCCGTGCCAGCAACTGTCCTTGGGTGACCTGATCCCCTTCTTCAACCAGAAGTTCGGAGATCAACTCCTGTTCGGGGAATACGAGTCGCGCGTCACGAATTTCGATGTTGCCGTAGAGCGTTAATGTCTCCTCTGCTGCAAGGCGCTGCTGGCGCCAGAGGTTAGCCCCAAGAGCAAGCCCGGAACCGGCAACAATGAGCAGTATGAGCAGCAGTCTTTTGAGTTTTAGTGGATTGGCCATAACCAGTAGACTCCTTGAAGCAGAGAAGTCCCGCAGTCAGTACGGGGAATCACCTGGAAAATAGTGTCTGGTGTTCAGCCTCTTCGTGATCTTTCTTTTCTCCCCTGGCACAGAAAGTTATGTCGGATCAGGGCATAAATCATGAGCTGAGGGTCTTGTTCAAGCATAGCAAATCTGCCATAGATTGCTGCTTTTAACTCGGAGGCTTATGCTCCCGGGCATGCTGGGCAGAAAATCCGATCAGTTTCCTGATGTCCTCCAATATCAGGTATAGAACCGGGATTAACAGCAGCGTAATACCCGTGGCAAAGAGAATACCGAATCCAAGAGAAATAGCCATCGGAACCAGAAACTTGGCCTGAACACTGGTTTCAAGGATCATCGGCATCAGTCCGAAAAAAGTCGTCAATGACGTGAGCAGAATCGGCCTGAAGCGACGCAGCCCGGCAGCGACCACGGCATCATGGATGCTCAGGCCACTGCGGCGGTTGACGTTGGCCTGATCGATGAGCAGCAGCGAATCATTGACCACCACCCCGGACAGAGCCACCAGGCCGAACATGCTGAGCAGACTGAGGTTGTAGCCCATGATGATGTGGCCGAGGACCGCGCCGATCATGCCGAAGGGGATGGCGGCCATGATCAACAGCGGCTGGCTGTAACTGCGGAACGGAATGGCCAGCAAAGCAAAGATGGTCACTAGGGCCAGCTGAAAGCCTTTCATCATACTGCCAAGCGAATCTTTGCGTTCCTTTTCTTCCCCCTCCATGTCCCAGCTTAAGCCGGGATAGTCAGCGGTCAGCTGTGGCAGCAGTTTGGTTTTCAGGTCAGAAATGATCTGCTGTGCATTGGCCTGTTCATCATTGACGGCCGCCGAGACGTTGATGACCCGTTTACGGTCGGTGCGGTTGATTTTGGAGAAGCCTTCACTGTCAATAATGTCTGCCGCCTGGGTCAGAGGGATTTCAGCGCCAGTTGCGGTGTGGATGCGCATGGTTTCAAAGTTCCACAAGCGGCGCCGGTCGTCTTCCGGGTAACGCACCATCACCTTCAGTTCATTGCGGCCGCGCTGCAGGCGCAGTGCTTCGGCACCATAGAAGGCTGCGCGCACCTGACGCGCCAGGTCGGTTTCGGTGATACCCAGGGTCCGCGCCGCCGGTTTGAGTCTGAGTTTGATTTCGCGCTTGCCGCGCGCGTATGTGTCTTCAATATCACTGACCCCCTGATATTGACCGAGTGCCGTACGGATGCGCTCAGAGGCTTTTTCAAGTACCGAAAAATCCTTGTGTGCCAGCTGAACATCGATATTGGCACCCAGCCTGACCAGGTTGGAGCGGAAGGTCAGGGAGTTAAGACCGGGGACATCCCCGACCTTCCCCCGCCAGACGGCCGAGATCTGGGTGGCCGGAATGCCCCGTTCCTCACTTTTAGTCAAAAACATGGAAATGTTGGCCAGGTTGGTCGCAGTGGCCGTGGAGCTGCCACCAGGGCCGCCGCTGGCGACACTGCCGCCGACCAGGCTGTAAATGTTGCGCACGATACTTTGTCCTTCAGGCAGATCGCGATCGAATTCAGCGACGGTTTCCATCCCCTTGGTCAAAATAAAATCGGCAACTTCTGCGGTTCTGCTGATGGGAACCCCTTCGTTCATCTGAATGGCGACGGCAATTCGGTCACCATCGACCTCGGGCATGAAGGTAAAGTGGATCAGACCGTTTTTAACCACGCCGAAGGTCAGCAGCAGCGCCGCAATGCCAACGGCACAGGACGCGTAGCGATAGGTGAGGTTGAACTCGAGCATGCGCTGGTAAGGGCCGGCGACGAAGCGTTGCATGCTGTTGCCGAAACTTTTGCGGATGCGATCGAGATAGCCCAGCAGTCCGCCCGAGCTTGTGCGTGCCGTACCGAAACTCAAGTGGGCGGGGAGCACCAGCAACGACTCAACCAGCGAGGTCATCAGCAGGGTAATGACAATGACCGGAATGACGCTGATGAATTTTCCCATCATGCCGGAGACAAAGATCAGGGGTAGAAAAGCGGCAACCGTGGTCAATACTGAGAAGGTGACCGGAACCGCGACTTCCAGGGTGCCATCAATGGCGGCCTGGGCAAACGACTTCCCCTGCTGACGCTGTTCAAAAATGTTTTCGCCGACGACAATGGCGTCGTCGACCAGGATCCCCAGGGCCAGAATAAAGGCAAACAGGGAAACCATGTTGATAGAGACGCCCAGCCACGGCATCAGGAACAGGGTGCCGAAAAAGCTGATCGGAATCCCCAGCATGACCCACAGGGCGAGCTTTATCTCAAGGAACAGACCCAGCACAATGACGACCAGGATCAGTCCCATCAGGGCATTTTTCTGCAGAGTGTCCATGCGGCTGTTAAACAGCTCGGTGGTATCATTCCAGATGGCCAGGTGCAGACTGGAGGGCAGCTGTTTCTGTTTGCTTTGGACAAATTCGATGACGCGTTCGGAAATCTCGGTGGGCTTTTGCTCTCCGATCCGGAACACCTGCACCATCGCCGCCGGATGGCCGTCAAAACGCGCTTCGGTATCACTGTCGGCGAAGCCGTCGACAACATGGGCAATATCACCCAGGCGCACCCGGGTCCCGTCAGGGTTGGCCAGAATGGTGATATCTTCATACTCTGGCCCCCAGTAGCGACGCTCTTTGGTGCGTAACAGGATTTCTCCTGCTGTGGTTTTGACCGTGCCGGCCGGAAGGTCGAGCGAGGCCGCGTTAATAGCGGCAGCAACCTGGTTGAGGGTCAGATGGTAGCGCCGCAGGTTGCTTTCCGGCACCTCAATGGTCATTTCCAGGTCCTTGACGCCGCTCAACTCAACCTGGGTAATGTCCGGCAGGTTGAGCAACTCGTCGCGAATATTTTCGGCCTGTTCACGCAGGACATGTTCGCCGACTTCACCATAGATGACGACGGAGATAACCTCACGGCGATTGGTTACCTTGGTGATAATCGGCTTCTCTGCCTCTTCCGGAAAGGTGGTGATGCGGTCGACTTCGCTCTTGATATCCTGCAGAACCAGATCGACATTTTCGTGGGAGTAGATTTCCGCTACGACACTGCCGACCCCTTCGGCGGCGGTTGCTTTAAGCTGCTTGATGCCATCAACAGCGGAAAGCGCTTCTTCAATCTTGAGAATGATCCCTTCTTCGACTTCTTCAGGTCCCGCTCCCGGGTAGGGGACGCTGACCGATACCCGGTCAAGGGAGACCTCGGGAAAGATTTCCTGCTTGATGGACGGAGCCATGATGACGCCGCCGATGATCAGAATCAGCATCAGCAGGTTGGCCGCAACATGATTGGAGGCCATCCATTTGACAGCACTGTTCATTGTGCGTTCTCCCCGATCTCAACCGGCCGCAGCAAGGCTCCATCAGCCGCTCCGGATAAGGTTGTCAGGATCAGGCGCTCATCGGCGGCAATGACATTGCCGATGATAATCTGGTCTTTCTCGCGGCGCAGTATATCCACCTGGCGGGTTAGTAGCCGGTTGTTGCTGTCTGCGAGCCAGATGATATTGCCGGTGTGCAATGCGCTGCGGGGGATGAGCATCACGTCTTCAAGAACGGACCCTGCCAGTTCTAGTTCGACGAACAACCCCAGGGGCAGGACAGGTCCGGGATTGCTGACGTTAAGCTGGTAGGGGTTCTTAACGCTGACCACCAGGGTCGCCATTCTGCTGGTCGGATCGATTTCGCCAAGGCTGCGGGAAATCTCACCATGCCAGACGGCATTGCCCAACTGAGGTGCTTTGATGACAACCTGGCTCCCCGTGTCGTCATTGGAGCGGGGAATGGTCAGCCAGCGTAATTCTGCAATCGGCAGCGGGACATGGATTTCGGCAACATCGGTGCCGGCGAATATGGCAATGGTAGTACCCGTGTTCAGGTATTGGCCGATATCAACCTGCTCTTCGCGAATCCGGCCGTTAAACGGCGCTCTGATCTCGGTCCGTTGTAAATTGAGTTCAGCTTTATGCAGAGTCGCCTGCGCTGCGGCCAGAACCGCTTCCTGCTGTCGCAGCTGCAGTCTGTGGGTCACCAGTGGCCCTGGGTCTCCTTTGCCGGGAAACTGGATGGCATCCCACTCATCCTGGGCAACGCGGGCCTGCTCCTGCTCTGTCGCCAGGGCGACTTCCGCCTGGGCGACCTGGGCCCGGGCCTGTTCGATGGCTAGTTCATAATCCCGGGTTTCGATTTTGAGCAGCAGGTCCCCTTTCCAGAATATTCCTCCGGCAACCAGACGCTGGGAAATCCAACTGATCTTGCCGCTGACCTGGGGCGTCAGGTTGATCTGCTGCCCGGCGGATACGGTTCCTGTGGCAAATACCGTCACCTTGTGGGGTGTTGCTGCTATGGGGGCAACATCGACCAGCAATCCCTGCTCGGGGCTTGCGAGGCGCTGCGGGGCCGGCTTGAGCTGGCCGAGCATTTTCAGAGCAAAAACCGTTGCAACAATAACCAGTATTGGCAGAATGATTTTGAGTACGGGGCGCTTCTTCCTGGTTTCAGACATGTTATTTCTGCTCCCTTGATGAATTTCTTTGGGCGGTAAGTTCGTCATTCATCCAACTGCCACCGAGGGCCTTCACCAGGGTAATGCGCTGGCTGAGCCACAGTCTCTGGTTGCTGATCTGCTGGCTGAGAATTCCCAATTGGTCAATTTCGCTGTTGAGCCAGTTGGTGCTGTCACTCAGCCCGGTCCGGTAATTGTTCAGACTGGCATTCAGGTAGCCACTGTTGGCGTCTTTCTGGCGCTCAAGCAATTGCGCCCGCAAGGCGTAGTTGCGTTCACTTACCAGGCTGTTTTCCAACTCTTGCATGGCGGTCAGCAACACCTGTCGGGTCGCTGCCAGCTGTTCAGCTCTTACGGCCTGTTGTTGCTCCACAGCTGCTTGACGCCGTCCACCATCAAATAAAGGCTGCGTTAGGTTGAGGACCAAGCTCCACAGGGTCCCATTGACATCACCATTGGTTAACGAATAGGCGGCGCGTCCCAGGGTTGCGCTCAGGTTTAGCGCAGGCAGGCGTTCCGCAATCGTCGCCGCCAGAGTGTGATCGGTTGCTTCAAGCTGATGCAGGGCACGGGCCACGTCGGGACGGCGGGTAAGGAGATCAGCAGGAAGCCCCAGGGTGACTGCTGAAGCAATATGCGGTAAGTCGACAACCTCAAGCTTGATGCTCCCCGGCGCCTGGCCAAGCAGTACCGCTATAGAGTTTTCCGCCTGCGTCAGGGTGGTGGAATAACCAGGTAACTGGGCTTCAATGGTGGCCAGGTTGCGCTGCGCCTGGTACAGAGAACTGGCGGTCAGCAGTCCTGCCTGGTAGCGTCTGGTCACTAATTCAAGAAGACTTTCCGAACGCGCTTTCTGAACCTGCAGCAGTTTGAGGTGGGCATGCTGTTCCTGGGCGAGAAAATACTCTCCGGCCAGCTGGGCACTCAGACTGAGGAGCAGCGTTTTGACGGTATCTTCACTCGCCAGAATCTGGAGCCGCGCTGCGGCATCGCGATCGGCAAGTTTGTTCCACAGGTCAATTTCATAGGCTGCTGCCAGGGACAGGCTGGAACTGGTTGAACGACTTTCCCCCGCCGCGCTCAGGCTTTGTGAACGCCCTGTCGAGCCGTTAAAATTCAGGGTAGGGAAGCGGTTTGCGTGACTCTGGCGGAATTGAGCTTCAACCTGCTCAAGGCGGTGCCAGGCCTGAAGAATGTCAAGGTTGCCGTTGAACAGTTGCTGCTCAAGCCTATTCAGCTGAGGGTCGTCAAACGCATGCCACCAGCGATCAGGGCTGGGTACCGTGGCTTGTTGTATCCGCGAATAACTGTCAGGCACCTCAGGTGCAGGTGTTGCGACCGGTCGCAGCGGGTTGCAGGCCACCAGGAACATGAATGTTGCTAACAAAGCAGAATGGCGGATCATCATTGCGGAGCCTCCAGTCCGGCTTGTAAAAATTTCAGCAGTTGATTCATTTTTTCCTCTTCATCCAAGGCGACAGAAATAAAACTGCTACGTTTGCAAGCGCTGCTGTTGTCGCACATGACCGCACTCATCGAACCGACCAGGAATTGCAGCCGCGCCTGAAAAATCAATTCATCAAGGTCTGGCAATGCCTGACGCAAACACCCGGCAAAGTATTGAAAAAGCGGCATGGCGAGATTAATAAAGCAGTTGTGAACGGTTTGATCCGGATCATTCCAGGAGCGGCCGATCAGACTGATAAAATTTTTCGCTCCCTCCGAGGCGCGCAGAAATTTAAGGGTTGGCTGCAGAAATGCGTACAGCAGATCGATCACTGCCGGGCGAATTTTGTTGGCAGCTGCTTTTTGCATGACCTGTTCAAGAGCCTCACGGCGTTTATGATTAAGTGGAATCAGACGCCGCTCAATGACGGCATAGAGAAGGTTCTCTTTAGAACCAAAATGATAATTAACCGCTGCGAGGTTGACACCGGCCTGTACTGTCAGAATCCGCATGGAGGTATGGTGAAAACCTTCCTGGGCGAAAAGTTTTTCTGCGCAGTCGAGCAGCAGCTTTTTCGTATCTGGAGATGCCATTGCAGAATGATCCTTGGGTTTGCAGATAAGTACCTGATTAAAACACTCGTTTGAAAAATAAGTCAACCTTTTCGCTCAGCAGGCGCTACCAAAGCAAATATTTATTTCAGGTGTCCGAACCTGATGGAAACATCACCGGAATCAGTTGTGTGAACGGGTCGCTATCTCATTTTTTTGCCTGAAAATTAATCAAGAGATGTTTTCTCACCTGTGCAGGGACTGTGCAGGGTCGGTATTTTCTGTCTAAATAATAGGCAGAATGCGTGTGTCCCAATACGATCAGGTGCTAAAAATACTGAGTCGTAGAAATTGGCACACAGTCTGCTAGAGCATTGCCACAATGACAATTTAAATCTGTTTTCCAGACAGTTAATCGCTCACTCTCACAAGGAGACCTCAGGATGAAAAAAGTAGAATGCATTATCAAACCGTTCAAACTGGACGATGTCAAATCCGCCATCACCGATCTTGGCCTTGGCGGTATGACCATCAGTGAAGTGCGTGGCTTCGGCCGTCAGAAAGGGCACACCGAACTGTATCGCGGTGCCGAGTACCAGATCGACTTCATCCCGAAAATCAAAATCGAACTGGTGGTTGCCGATGATCAGGTCGAAGCCCTCGTCTCTGCCATTCAGCGCGAAGCCTGTACCGGCCGCATCGGTGACGGCAAGATCTTCGTCAGCAGCATCGAACAGTCGATCCGCATCAGAACCGGTGAGACCGGCGACGATTCGTTGTAAATTCATTTCCGGCTGTACGTACTTAACGACAGTGATCACAATAGATTAAGGAGAAATTCACCATGAAAAAACTGGTTTTGGTCCTGCTGACCTTCCTGTGCCTGATACCGACCCTCGCTTTGGCTGAGGATGCTCCGGTTTCCGAGATGTCTTACATTCTCAACACCTTTTCCTTCCTGGTCATGGGGATTCTGGTTATGTGGATGGCCGCCGGGTTCGGGATGCTCGAATCAGGGCTGGTGCGCTCCAAGAACGTGGCCACCATCTGTCTGAAAAACATCTCCCTGTTCGGTATTGCCGGCATTCTGTTTTACGTGGTCGGTTACAACCTGATGTACGCCGGTGTTGACGGTGGTTTTATCGGCAGCTTCGGTTTCTGGTCGGCCGATGATGCCGCGGCCCTGGCCGGTGATTATTCCGGTGGCTATGCCGCCGCGTCTGACTGGTTCTTCCAGATGGTCTTTTGTGGTGCGGCCTGTTCCGTGGTCTCGGGTTGTGTTGCCGAGCGGATCAAGCTGTGGAGCTTTCTGGCCTTCTGTGTGGTGCTGACCGGGATCATCTACCCGATTCAGGGCTCCTGGACCTGGGGTGGTGGCTGGCTGTCCGCAATGGGCTTTACCGATTACGCCGGATCGACCCTGGTTCACTCCGTTGGTGGCTGGGCGGCGCTGACCGGTGCCATCATTCTGGGGGCGCGCAAAGGCAAATACGGTAAAAATGGTCGGATAAACCCGATGCCCGGTTCCAACATTCCTCTGGCCACCCTCGGAACCTTCATCCTGTGGATGGGCTGGTACGGGTTTAACGGTGGTTCGGTTCTGGCTCTGGGTGCTGCTGGCAGCGCCATCGAAATGTCCAACGTTATGGTCAACACCAACATGGCCGCCTGCGGCGGAATGATCGCCGCCATGATCCTGGTGCAGATCATGTACAAGAAAGTTGACGTGACCATGGCGTTAAACGGCGCCCTGGCAGGTCTGGTCTCCATTACAGCCGGTCCGGCCACCCCGTCTTTGGGAGCGGCAACCCTGATCGGTGCTGTCGGTGGCATCCTGGTTGTGCTGGCTGTTCCGTTTTTTGACAAGCTGAAAATTGATGACGTCGTTGGTGCTCTGTCCGTCCACCTGGTGTGTGGTGTATGGGGAACCCTGGCGGTTCCATTCACCAATGATGACGCCAGTTTCGGCGTGCAGTTTATCGGTGTCGCCGCTACGGCGGTCTTCGTGGTCATCACCACCTCTGTGGTGTGGCTGCTCCTGAAGTACACCGTCGGTATCCGCGTCAGTGAAGAAGAAGAGATGCTCGGGTGTGACTCAACGGAAATCGGTATGGAAGCCTACCCCGACTTCCAGCGCGTCAGCATTGGTGGCGCCAGTGGCATTTCCGGTTACACCTCTTCGCCGGAAGGGCGCTAAGCGTATCTGAAGTAGATTTCCTCCAATAAAAAAGGCTCCCGTGCAGGGGGCCTTTTTTATTGTCTGCTATTATCAACCCGATTTGTTTTCACGGTTCATTTCTCAACTTCTCTGAACATGACCAAATGATCATCTTCCGGTCATGATCACATCATTTCTATTCTCTATTATCTGCCAACTTAATGAGAGAACTCCGCTTTTCATAAAAGCGGCAGCGGCGAAGATTCCCTTCGTTGTCAGCCGCTATAGAGTAAGTTCCTGACATTTTCCTACAAAATCGGACAGTTTTTCTACAGCTTGAGCTTTGACGGTCCGTTACAACTCAGGTTGAGCAGGCTGTTGCTTGGTCAATGACAGGACCACTTGCTAACTGCTGATGGTTGCCACACTGAAATAAGCGTTTATTACCACCAGCTATTCCATATTTTTGCTACGACGACAGGTGAAGAATGTGCAAATAAAAAATTCCCGCTTTCAATTGATCCTCTTGGTCTACCTGGTCAGTCTGGCCATTTTTACCCTGACCAGAACCGTTCTGTTGGTAATCAGCTGGCATGATTTAGGGACTTTGTCAGCCTCGAACCTGCTGGAAATTTACGCCAGGGGCTTGTTGTTTGACAGTGCTTATTGTGCGTATGCCCTGATTTTGCCGACCCTGTATATCTGGTTGTTCCCGGCTCGTTTCTGGTCAGCCCGCTGGCATAGTTACTTAGCTCAGCTGATCGGTTTCGTTGTCCTGTACCAGATGCTGTTTGTCGCTGTTGCTGAATATCTGTTCTGGGATGAATTCAAAGTCAGGTTCAATTTCATCGCCATCGATTACTTGATCTACCGGCGTGAGGTGACTGACAACATTGTTCAGTCCTACCCGGTGGCGCTGATTATGGGGCTGTTACTGGTTGTCTGTGGGGCTGTCTTCTGGTGGCTGCGGCCAATCGTAATGCGGGCTCTAAACTGTCGGGAGCCATTTGGTGATCGCAGTTTGATTGCCATTGTTTTGTTACTGGTTCCGTTGCTGGCTTACCTGGGGTTGTCACAGTCGCTGCGGCAGTTTAGCGATAATAACTATATTAATGAACTGACCGGCAATGGTCCTTACCAATTTGTGGCAGCGTTTCGCAATAACGAACTTGATTACAATCATTTTTATAATACCTTGTCGGTGGCTGAAGCGGATCGCCTGTTACGGGAGGAAGTGGCAGAACCAAATGCTGCTTTTTTAAGTTCAGAACCGTTTGATATCCGCCGCGATATTACTGTTTCCGGTCCGGAACGGCCCCTCAATGTTATTCTGGTAACCATTGAAAGCCTCAGCTCCGATTTTCTTGGCTACTTTGGCAACACCAAAGGATTGACCCCCAATCTTGATCGCCTGGTTGGCGACAGTCTCTTTTTTACGAATTTCTATGCCACCGGCACCCGGACCACACGTGGCCTGGAAGCCTTGGCCCTGTCAATTCCGCCCACCCCCGGCCGCTCCATTGTCAAGCGTCTGGGGCGGGAGACCGATCAATGGTCCCTTGGACAGGTCCTGGGTGACAAAGGTTATCAGCCCTATTTTGTCTACGGCGGGCGCAGTTATTTTGAAAATATGGGGAGTTTCTTTCAGGGGAACGGTTATGCCGTTATTGATCAAAGCAGCGTGCCATCCGACCAGATCCACTTTGCCAACGCCTGGGGGATGGCTGACGAAGATCTTTATCAGCAGGCCGTCAATACAGCCGACAGCGAATATGCCAAGCAGCGACCATTCTTGCTGCACCTGATGACCACCTCCAATCACCGCCCCTATACCTATCCGGACGGGCGTATCGATATCGCGTCAGGAAGCGGTCGTTTAGGTGCTGTAAAATACACGGATTACGCTATTGGCCAGTTCCTGCAGCAGGCCCGCAGCAAGCCCTGGTTCCGGGATACGATCTTTGTTTTCGTTGCTGATCACCAGGCCGGGAGTGCCGGTAAACGAACCCTGCCTCTGGAACGTTATCACATCCCTCTGTGGATCTATTCTCCAGCCCACATCAAGCCGCAGATCAACAGTACCCTGGCCAGCCAGGTCGATGTTGCGCCAACCCTGCTTGGTCTGCTTAACATGAGCTATCGTTCCTGCTTTTTCGGGCGCGATATTCTGAAGTCGCCAGCCCGCCGGGCGCTGATTGCCAACTACCAGTACCTGGGGCTGTACGACGGGCAGGAGATGGCGATTCTTGAACCGCAAAAGGTGGCCAGCCTGCAAAAAATTGTCAATGGGGTACAATTAGCAGAGCAGTCGGCATTACGGGCGGATCCTTTCCTTAAGCGTGACATCAGCTATTACCAGGGGGCCGCGTACGTTTATCGTCATCGCCTGAACGCCTGGAGCCAGCGCAATGATCTGTCTGTTTCAGGGCCGCTGCATGCTGCCGTAGATGGAAGCTCACATTAACTATGTCAGGATATACATTGAAACTGAATTCTTTTAAAATCTCCAGCCAACACCTGATCTTTTGCGTGTCTCTATTGCTGGTTGTCTTTTACAACGGTAATTTTTTTTCAGCAGTGGCGAAAACCTACCCGCTGACGTTTGGCAATGGCGCACGCATGATTTCGGTCGCCATTGTTTTCGTGTTTTTTCTCCAGCTGCTCTTCTCCCTGTTTAATAATCGTTTTCTGCTCAAGCCGGTGCTGATCGGTGCGGTTATGGTGGCGGCGGCGATCCGGTATTACTCCGGGAGCTATGATGTCATCATTGATGTGACCATGGTGCAGAATATTCTTGAGACCGACAGCTCAGAAGCGTTTGACCTGATTAACAGTGGACTGCTTCTCAGTCTGCTGGTGTGGGGTGTGCTGCCGGCGCTTTTGATTGGCCTGGTCAGGGTTGAACACTATCCCCTGCGCGCGGCCCTGAAACGCAATCTGGTCAATATGGGGATCGCGGTGCTGGTCATTGCGGTCTGCATGTTATCCTTCGGCAGGTTTTACGCCTCGTTTTTACGTCAGCATAAAACGTTGCGCTATCATACCAATCCGACCTATGCCATTTACTCCGTTGGTCAATATGTTGGCAGGCAGTTCAAAAGCAGCCGTAAGCCACTGAAGCACATTGGTCTGGATGCCCACCAGCTACCCCCTAACGGGAAACGTCGGCTGGCTATTGTTGTGGTTGGCGAAGCTGTACGTGCCGATCATTTACAGCGTAATGGTTATGCCCGGGAAACCACGCCGCTGCTTGATCAGGAAGCAACCTACAATTTTCCTAATATGTACTCGTGCGGAACGTCAACAGCGGTTTCCGTCCCTTGCATGTTTTCGATATATGACCGGCGCGATTACACCGACAGTAAAGGGAAAAATACTGAAAATGTCATGGATGTGCTGAACCGAGCCGGAGTGGCTGTTTTGTGGCGGGATAACAATTCGAGTTCCAAGGGGGTGGCCAATCGGATCCCTAACGAGAACTTTAAAACGCCGGATAACAATCCCGTCTGTGAGGGGGAGTGCCGCGACGAGGGGATGCTGAGTGGGCTGCAGGATTACATTGATCAGCACGCCAGTCAGGATATCCTGATTGTGTTGCATCAGATGGGTAATCATGGCCCGGCCTATTTTAAGCGTTATCCTGCCGAATATGAAAAGTTCACGCCGGTTTGTAACAGCAACCAGCTGGAACAGTGCAGTCAGGATGAGATTATCAATACTTATGACAATGCGCTGCTGTACACCGATTATTTTCTCGACCAGGTCATCGCGTTACTGAAAAGCAATGATGGCCGTTTTAAAAGTTCCATGCTCTATATCAGTGATCATGGCGAATCGCTGGGGGATAACGGGCTCTACCTGCATGGTATGCCTTACCTGATTGCTCCGGATGAGCAAAAGCATGTTGCCGCGACATTATGGCTGGGGGACAGTTTTAAGCAGGACATTGCTACCGATAAGTTAATGGCTGTCAGCGCCGAACAGCTTTCGCATGACAACCTGTTTCATTCTCTGCTAGGATTGATGCGCGTGCGGACCGAGGTCTACCAACAGGATAAAGATATCTTTGCCGACCTGGCAAAGACTCAGGATATTGCCCACAACAGGACGGAATAATGCAGAAAAATACCGGGATCAGAAGGATTGTATTGGCCGGGGGGTACTCTTTGGCCGGTATCAGGGCGGCGCTACGCCATGAAGCCGCCTTTCGCCAAGAGGCGGCGTTGGCAGTGATTATGGTGATTGTCGCCTTGCTGATGCCGGTAGTCGTGACCCAACGGGTACTGCTGATCGCTTCAGTGGTGCTGGTGATGATTGTTGAACTGCTCAATTCGGCCATTGAGGCGGTCGTTGACCGGATTGGCAGCGAACACCACGAACTGTCCGGACGCGCCAAGGATATGGGCTCGGCGGCGGTACTGATCTCCTTGCTGCTGACCCTTTACGTCTGGATTGAGATTCTCTGGCCCGTGGTTACCAACTGACGCCTGCTTTGAACCTGCAAAGGATTTAACCGCTATGCGTATTCTGCTGGTAGAAGACGATAACCGCACCGCCCAGTTCGTTCGCAAAGGTTTTACGGAAGCCGGTTTTGCCGTTGATCGTGCCGCTGACGGACTGGAGGGGCTGTTTATGGCCCAGGATGCGCCCTACGATGCGGCCATTATTGACATCATGTTGCCCCGCTTGGATGGCCTGACCCTGATTGAGCGTTTGCGTAAACAGAAGATCAGCATGCCGATTATCGTTTTGAGCGCTAAAAATAGCGTTGATGAACGGGTCCAGGGGCTGCAGTCTGGTGGCGATGATTATCTGGTCAAACCGTTTGCTTTTACCGAGCTGCTGGTGCGGGTGCAGACCTTGCTGCGTCGTAGTCAGCGCCAGGAAGAAGCGACCAGCCTGACGGTGGATGATCTGGTTCTGGATATGGTCAAACGCAAAGTGCAGCGTGGTGATACCCCGATAGAGTTGCAGCACCGTGAATTTTCCCTGCTTGAATATCTGATGCGCAACAGCGGGCGGGTCGTCTCCAAGACCATGATCATGGAACATGTCTGGGATTATAACTTTGATCCTGAAAGCAATGTTGTTGAATCGCGCATCTGCCGCCTGCGGGATAAAATTGATCTGCCCGGGGCGGCTAAACTGATCCATACCATCCGTGGCGCCGGCTATGTCCTGGAAAGGCGTTGAGCCGTGTTTAAAACCCTTGCCGCTCGTCTGACCTTCCTGTATCTGCTGCTGTTCAGTCTCCTGTCGCTACTGGTGTTCGGCATTATCTCTTATTCCCTGGAAGAAAATCTGCTCAGTCGGGCTGATGGTTATTTTGCCGAAGAGGCCGGAGAGTTTGCCAAAATTCTGCAGCAGGGCGGAGTGGACGCCGTACGTCGTGAAATCCGGCTGGAAACCGAGAGCAAAGGGGTTGATCAGCTGTTTATCCGTATTTATTCGCCAGCGAAAGGTACGGTCGCCGTGTCCGATCTGCGCAGTTGGAGAACCCTGCCGGAATTCAGCGCGATCCTGTCGACCATCAATGATGGTCCTGAATATTTCATGGTTGATCTGCCGCAAGGGAATGCCCGCATCTTTCATCATTCCATTGGCCAGGGATATATTTTTCAGGCCGGTATGCTGCTGATCGAAGATCAGTTGCTGCTAGAGCGGCTACGGCGCTTTTTTGCCTTTGGTTTTGTCTGCACCCTGATTGGAGGCAGTTTTATCGGTTTTTATATTTCCCGTCGGGCGCTGCGGGGCGTGCACACGGTTCGGGAACGCGCAGAGTTGATCGGGCTAGGTGATTTAAGTCAGGAGATTATGTTTCAGGACAAGACCGAAGAGATCAATCACCTGATCGCGGCGGTCAATCATATGCAACGCCAGATAAAAAAGCTGATTCAGGAACTGCAGGATGTCACCAACAATATTGCTCATGATTTGCGCAGTCCGGTGACCCGTATGCGGGGACTGGCAGAAACGACCCTGACCGGGGAACCGACCACGGAGGATTATCGCAATATGGCCGGTGCCGTTGTTGAGGAATGTGACAGCCTGGTCGGGATGATCAACACCATGCTGGAGATCGCCGAGGCGGATGCCGGGATTAAGCGGCTCGACCTTGTTCCGGTGGATATTGCACTGATGCTGCAGGACCTTGTCGATCTGTTTTCAACTTTGGCCGAGGATAAACATATTGGCATGACCCTGGCTGAAGCACCCGGACCATTGCTGGTCGCAGCAGATCGTAGCCGTTTGCAGCGCGCTTTGGCCAATCTGCTTGATAATGCGATTAAGTTTACGCCGGCCGAAGGAGCGATCAGAATTTATACAGAAATTGTGGATGGACAGGTATTCATTCACATTGCTGATAGCGGAAGCGGTATTTCCAAGGCTGACCTGCCGCGCGTCTGTGAACGCTTTTTTCGTGGTGATGGCAGTCGTTCCACTTCCGGTACCGGTCTGGGGTTGAGCCTGGTGCTGATGATCGCCCGTTCTCATGGCGGCGAGCTGCAATTGTTCAGTGAAGAAGGGCTGGGGACAGAAGCGGTACTGAGCTTGCCACTGAGCTGAGGGCTTGCTGTCCTTGCCGCGCCGAAAAATTCTCGTTTTCAAGTGGATAACCGGATAGCCTTACCGTCCGGTGATCGTTTGCGGAGAACTTTTAAACCATTTGAAGTAAAGGCGCTGATACTCGCCGCTTTTTTGTAATCTGTCCAAGGCGCGATTGACCTGGTCGCGTAAGCGGGTGTTGTGCGGGAAGGCGATGGCATAGTCCTGCTGCATATACAACGAGCCGACAATGGTCAGCAACTGCTGATCCTGTTTGCGCAAAAAATCAGCAATTACCGGGGAATCAAAGACGACCGCATCGGTCCCGCCTGATAATAATTCCAAAAACATGGCATCGGTGTTGGGGAACAGCTTCAGCTCTTTGGGGCTTGTCTTGCTCCTGACGAAATCGGCGCTGGTTGTGCCAAATTTGGTGGCAACGGTTTTGCCGTTGAGATCGTCAAGAGAGGAGATGGCCAAATTATCGCTGCGCACCAGAATCTGTAACCCCGAACGGTAATAGGGCTGTGAAAAGTCGATGGCGGCCAGACGGTCCGGTTTGATGGTGATTCCCGCGATGGCGGCGTCAAATTCGCCCTTCTGCAGTCCGGGAATAATAGCGTTGAAATTGGTCGGTTGCAGTCGGTATTCCAGATTTTCCTCCCTGGCGATAGCTTGCCACAGATCAATGTCAAAACCGACATAGTTGCCATTGCGATCCTTGAATTCAAACGGCGGAAAGTTTTTGTCGATGGCGATCAGCAGTTGTTCAGCAGCAAAAGCAGGCATAACCAGCAACTGCAAACCGATCAAGCTGAGTAGAAATCCCCAAACCAATAAATGACGCCTGCCCATCTGTTAATTACCCTCTGCGCTTCGGCGTCTTTTCAGACGCTTGCTCAGGCTCGGTTGGGCAATGCCCAGCAAGCGGGCGGCCTGGGTCTGATTTCCGGCGGCCCGTTCCAATGCGGCCTCGACCAGCAATTCACTGGCTTCGTTGAGGGTCGGCAGTTCATCGAGGCATAAGAAGGGATTGGTCGCCGGAGTTGCGGACAGCGTCTGATTGGCGGGGGTGATGCGTTCATAAAAGCTGGACATGGACAACACGCCACCGCTATGGAGACTGACGGCATTAAAAATCATACTGCGCAATTCGCGGACGTTGCCCGGAAAGCTGTAGGATGCCAGTAACGTCGCCAATTGGGGGGGCGGCGTTGGCTTGGCTTTCCCCTGATCCTCAGCGGCCTGGGCCAGGAAGTGGTCAATCAACAACGGTAGGTCTTCGCGACGTTGGCGTAACGGCGGAATGCGCACCTGGTGGGCCTGAATGCGGAAGTACAGGTCGCGCCGGAAAGCTCCGCTGGCGACCTTGTCTTCCAGATTGTGGTGGGTGGCAAAGATTATGCGGGCTTTCAGCTGCTGCGCTGTGTCACTCCCGAGCGGATAATATTCCCCTTCCTGAAGAGTCCGTAGCAGTTTGACCTGGCTGGCCTGGGACAGGTCGCCTATTTCGTCGAGCAGCAAGGTGCCTCCTGTCGCTTTATCGATCATGCCACCGCGGTCACGTTCGGCCCCGGTGAAAGCGCCGCGTTTGTGACCGAACAGGGTATCGGCAAAGGTGTTGTCATCCAGCCCGGCGACGTTAACGGCGACCAGTTCCCCTGGTGCCTGACTCAAACAGTGGACGGCCTGGGCGATCAGTTCTTTGCCGACCCCGCTTTCACCGAGGATCAGCAGGGGCTGGGACGACGAGGCAACCGCTTCAAGGTAGCGAAAGACCGTCATCATGGCCGCGCTACGCGTGACCAGATGGCTGAAGCACTCGGGCTGCTTCAGGGCACTGCTCAAAAAGTTGCGGTGCAGCTTGGTGTTTTCACGTTTCAGTTCCGCCATCTGCACAGCGCGACGCACCCCGTCAAGCAGCCGCTCCTCGTCATCGGTTTTGACAAAGTAATCGTAGGCGCCCCGGCGCATGCAGCGCACTGCAGTATCCAGTTGGTTCAATCCCGAAATAATGACCACCAGAACCTCCGGATAATTATCATTGATCTGCTGCAGAATCTCTTCCCCCGAACTATGGGGCATGGTCAGGTCAAGCAGGACGACACCGATATCCTGTTGCCTGAGCAAGGTGAGCACATCGCGGCTGTCGCTGCACTTAACCAGATTGTTATAGCCCCCGAGGCTTTGCAGGGTGCGGCTCAGGCTGCGCAGCCAGGCAGGTTCGTCATCGACCAGCAGGATGGCAAAGTCGGGGTTGGAAGGCGAATTCATAAAACCTCACTACGGGGAAGAACCAGTCTGGCGCGGGTGCCGAGGCCGGGTTCAGAGTTAAATTCCAGGCGACCGTCATGTTCTTCGGCGATGGTCGATGAGATTGACAGGCCAAGACCAGTCCCCCCACTTTCGCGGCGGGTCGTGAAGAACGGGTCACTGAGCTGGGAAAGGTATTCCGGCTTGATTCCACAGCCGTGGTCCTCGACCTCGAGCCAGACCTCGGTGGCTGAACGGCCGCTGCGCAGGATCAGCGCCTGAGAGGTATTTTCCAGTGCCTGGCAGGCGTTGATGAGCAGGTTGATGACGATCTGTTCCAAGCGTTGCTGATTGCCGCGGATCAGTGGCAACTCATCGCTCAGTTCCAGGGTAAAATGGGCGGTCGCTTTTGCGATCGGGTTGGCCAGCAGCTGCGTGGCGTTTTCAGCAACACTATTAAGGCTTACTGCCGTCATCGGTGGGGTGTCGTTGCGCTGCGAAAAGTTTCTCAGGTTCTCGACAATGTGTTTGATGCGGCTCGAGCTGTCGTACATTTCCCTCAGCATGTCGGGAATATCATCGCGCATCTGTGAATAGGGGATACGGCCGACGCTGAAATCTCCCTGCCGCTGATAATGCTTTTCCAGTAGCGGGGCAATATCGCTCCAGGCGCGTTGCAGCTGCGGCAGGTTGAGCAGCACCAGGGCATTAGGGTTGTTGATTTCATGGGCAACCCCGGAAACGAGGACCCCTAAGGAGGTCATTTTATCGGCCTGAATCAGCTGTTGCTGATGCTTTTTTAATTGCTCCATGGCGCGCTCACGCTCAGCCACCTCGAGTTTCAGGTCGGCCGTTCGCATGCGGACCTGGCGTTTGAGGGTCCAGGTCCAGAGCAGAATCAGGCTCAGAATAAAGGTAAAACTGCCCAGTAGCCCAGCGCCGATTTTCATGACCCTTTTCATGGCCATGCCGGTTTCCGTGGGGAGCAGGCCGATCCATTTGTTGTAGATCTGCTTGTAGCTGCCAGCCAATTTGGCCAGGGCCAGTCCTTCGGTGACCAACGCCAGCATCTGTGTGTTCCCCTTTTTAACCATAAAGCCGTATTCCAGGGTCAACAGAGGCTTGCCGGCAATTTTGACATTGGTGACCTGCAGGCGGCCGATCAGATATTCACCGGACAGGGTCGCGCCGAGTACGGCTTCATACTGGCCGATAGCCAGCAGGCGCAATGCGTCTTCTAGAGATGCGACAGGTATCGCGTTGATGTCTAACTCCGGGTGCTGGCTCAGGTATTCCTGCATGGCACCATGGCGGACAACGACAACCTGTTTGCCGGCGAGTTCCTCAAGGCGGGATATGGTTGCGTCTTTGCGGGTCCAGAGTGACTCATAAAGCTGGGCGTGGGGCGGAGCAAAGTCACATTCGTTTTCCCACGTTTTATTGTAGGGGCCGGCCAGAATGTCGATCTGGCCGGTAGCGAGCATGTGGCGCAGCTTCTGCCAGGGTGCGTGCAGGTAGATGACATCAACCCCCATGGCGGAACCGATCGCCTGGGCCAGGTCGATGTTCAGCCCTTTGGCCTGACCGTCAAAATCAATAAATTCATAGGGGGGAAGGTCGGGATCAAAGCCGATTACAATCGGGCGTTGCGGCAACGGATCCGCTGTCGCTGAATAAAAAGGGAACAGGATGAAAAATAATAAAAGAAGGTATCTCAGTCTGACCATGGTTATTCATTATCCAAAAGCATTAAAGTATGTCAATGGTATTGAGCTCCTTCTCTGCTGATATCCCATTGCTTGCCGGGTGTGCGCCCCTGCTGCTGAAATGGCAGCAGGGGCGCTGTATCAGGCCGCCTGATGATAACGGCGGCTGAGATGCCCTTTGAGCAGGAAGATGAAATCATTCTCCTTGTTGCCGTGGTAGACCATTGAGGTTGCCAGTTCTACGGCTAAAATGGCATAGCGATATTTGGCCGGCAGCTGATCTATCCGACTGTGATAACAGCTGTTGTTCTGCAGAAACTGTGGCAAATGGGTCAGGATTGCCTGCTTGAACAAAGATTCTTCACTGGTCTGCGGGTTATTGCAGAAATAGCTGAACAGCTGTTGGTAAAGATCATTGATTTCATGACTGATATCCTCCGAAATCTGGGTGAACAGGGTGCGCCCTTCGGCTTCCTGGTGGCGCCTGAAAATTAGCCGTACTTCGTCACGGGCGCGCTGTTGCAGGATGGTCAGGACATCGCGCACATAGTCCTGCTTGTGGGTGATAAATTCCTCCTGGCTCATAACCAGATTGGCGATGATTTCATAAGAGGAGGAGATAACGCCACACTTGTTGGCTGATGAATCGCGTAGCAGGATAATCCCTTTATTCTGTAATTCGTTGCGTGCTGCCGGAGTGATAAATGAGTTGGCGCCCTCAACAATGGCGCGGGCCGATGGAGTGCCATCAGAGCTGAAAAACTTTTGCCAGTTGTCCATATCGATGGTTTCAGGTCTGCCGCCACCGGGAATGAACAGATCGGCCTGAACTGAAAAGGGAAGGCTGTTGAACTGGCTGTAAAACTCATCAACAGAAAGCCATTCTTCGTGGAGCTCGCCGTTATCGCAGCTGACTTTGCGATACAGTTCCCTGAGCCCGTCTTTACGGCGCTGATTCCGGTAGAGGATAAAATCACCACCGGCCAGGCAGGCTGGATCAAACTGGTCAATATCGTGTTTGAGCAGCAGTCGGGACAGTTCCTGGGGTTGCGCTCCCTGCGGGGCGAACAGGGCACCACTGCCATCGAGGATCAATTTAATGGCAACCTGCGGACACTTGTCGAGCAGCAGTTTCATGGCATTACCAGCCACATCCCCGGCCGGTCCACCGGTAAACTTGACGCTGAATGGTGTCTGGTGACAAGCGATCCCGAGCTGTTCAAGAGTCACTTCGGCGAAGGTGACAACCCCGGCAGAGGTGACACCGAATTCCTTGTGATTGATGCCGACCTGTTTCCCGGAGATCAGTCCGATCCCCAGTACGTAACCACGCCGCTGTGATTCTTTGGCGATGGTCTCGATCATGATATCGTGCATGTTTTCGTCGGGGCCCAGCTCAATCGCTTCCTCTTCCCCATAATAATCGACGACCTGCGGATCCTTGATGTGCCCATCCTGCCAGACGAAAATATCGAGAAAAGCGCTGATAAAGCTGTACTGCAATTTATACAAACGCTGCTGGACCAGTTGCGGGTCGCGTGCTGAAAAGGCATTGAGAACCGCAACCATTTTCGAGCCACCTTCAAAAATATCCTTGTTTTTTAAATGCTGTGTGTGAGCCAGGACCGCAGTTTCTTTGAACATGGTGTTGGCGCAGGTGACGTAATCATCGCGATCATTGGCGATCAGCGTGCGCCAGCCACCACGGGCGATATCTGAATAACCCATGTGGTAGCCGACCCCATAGCGGCCAAAGAAAAAGGTGATGCGGAAAGGCGTATCGGGCGGCAGGTCTTCCGTGAAGCAGGAGTCCAGATCCTGCAGGTAGGCTGGATCAAGACGAAACGCCAACGCCTGTTTGGCTACAACGAAAAAGTTGGTCTTCAGGGTGTGACGAATAAAGCTCAGGCAACAGCGGAAGATCTTGCGCCGGTAAGAGTCGACCCGCTTGTGACCGGTGTTATAATTCTCAACAGTTTTGACCAACTGGTCCATGAGGTGGTGGTACTGTCTGTTCTGCGCACAAATGGCTGGATCAAAGCGTTCGCGAAACAGAGCAATAAACTGCAGACACAGGTCGGGGTGGCTATAGAAGGCCCGTTCGACCCCTTCCAAATCATAGCGGTCACTGCTATGGGCCAGGTTGGTGTGGCAGAAGGCGATGAAGGCATTAACCAGGGTAGCGTCTTCGCCACTGAGAATTTTATGGGTGACAAAATCCTGATAGGCCTGAGAACGGGTCTGGAGCAACTGGGTGTTGTACAGTTCTTTGCGTAAGCGAATGAACTGGTCGCTGGTGTCGCTGCTCAGGTCGACCTCCTGCTTGCGGACGTAAAAGGTCCCCAGGAAAACCGGATGGATGCCGTTGCTTAAGGTCAGGCAATAGGTGCGTTTGATGCCGATCCCCAGGCGTTTGAAAACTTCCATGATCTGCAGCAGAAAGTCGCGCTGTGGCGGGTTGCTGACGCCGAACAGGATACGGTTTTCCACGGCACCGTCATGCCCGGCGGCTTCTTCGACGTCAAGATAGATCCCGCCATTGCTCCTGAGTTGCTCATACAGGTGCAAAATCTGGGCGACCCGTTGTGATGGTGAGTTTTCCACATAGTTGCGGTGATTCAGCCACAGAATGTTCAGCAGGGAGTCAAACTGATTGAGGTCAAAGTCAGGGTAGTTCTGCTTAACGCTTGTCGCGACCTGCTCTTCGAGAGTCATGGGGATATTAATGGGCTGCTCAAGCCCGGCGGCGATCTCCTGATGGCTTTTGCGGTCAAACTCAAAGCGTTGGATTTCGAGCATTTGATCGAGTCCGGGAATTTTCCCGTAAGACTGGGTAATGTGGGCAAAGGAAATGTCTTTTTCCCGCAGGGTGCTTAATGAATCATACAGGGAGCCGGGCTGATTGAGCCGGGCCAGGATCAGTTTGTCCTCGGTGTCGGCCAGAATGCGTCGCTTATTGCTGGCGAGACTGTCCAGAATCGTTGCCAGGATACTGATGGCCTCCGGTTCCTGGCGCATTGACAAGAAAAAATAGGGGTGCATCTGCTGTTCCAGCCAGGCCAGGTTGGTTCTGGCTTTGAGCTGATTGTTTTCGATGGCCTGTTCAACCTGGTGCAACATGGTACTTTCACCTGCGAGAGTCATGACCTGCTCCTTGTTATTAATCGTCTCTGCTATATTTGTCGGTAAATGTGAAAGATCTGGTACTTAAGTACCGCCATCGGGACGTCCCCGATGGCAACTGATTAATCGATATCGGCGTTGCGCTCGTTTTTTCTCTCTTCATCAGAAAATGGAATAGCCGGTTTGGCGGACAAAAGCCTCAAGTGCCGCAACGCCCGCCAGGGAATTGCCATTGCAGTCAAGTCCGGGGGACCAGACACAGATGCTCATCTGTCCCGGAACAATAGCGACGATGCCTCCGCCCACGCCACTTTTGGCCGGCAGCCCGACGCGATAGGCAAATTCGCCGACGGCGTCATACATACCGCAGGTTAACAATAACGAATTGATTTTCTGGGTCTGCTCAGCGGAGATAATCCGGTGCCCGGTCGCAGGGTCGACACCGCGGTTGGCCAGGAACAGCGTGCAGCGAGCCAGGTCGCAACAGTTCATGGCAATGGCACATTGATGGAAATAGGTATCAAGCACCTGCTCAACATCATTGGTGATGTTGCCGTAACTCTTCATGAAGTTGGTCAGGGCTGCGTTACGATGACCATGCTTTTTTTCTGATTCGGCAATTTCAAAATCGTATTGTAGTGAGGTGTTACCTGACAGGTTTTTGATAAATTGCAGAATGGAATTTTTGGCGTTGCCGAAATTGGATATCAGGTAATCGGCAACCACCAGAGCCCCGGCATTGATCAGCGGGTTACGTGGGATGCCATGGTTCTGTTCAAGCTGAATAATGGAATTAAAGGCATTGTTTGAGGTTTCGCGGCCGACCCGGCTCCAGATTTCTGTCGCATGCTGCTGAAGGGCCAGAATCAGCGTCAACGCTTTAGAAATACTCTGAATTGAAAACAGCATGTCGGCCTGGCCAACGCGGTATACCTGGCCGTTGATGGTGGTGACGACCATGGCAAAATGATTGGGACTGACGTTGGCCAGGGCTGGAATATAACTGGCGACCTTCCCCTTGCCCAGCAGAGGTTTGATCTCTTTGGCAATGTCTTCCAGAATCGTTTGTAGTGAGGCGCCCTGCCCGGACAGATCCGGGCAGGGGAGGAGTTCTAAACATGTCGCTGCATCACTCATTGTCATGCGCTCCCAGGTGTCAAGTGTCAGCCAAGTTCACTGACCGGTTGTTGAAGAGACTCCAACGCTTCAGACGCAACCCGGCTGGAATCCGTTGATTTGCCATCCCAGGCGGCCGGATCAATATCGAGATCGGCAAATTGCTCCGGATGAAAGACCGGATGCTCAATTCCGGCTTTGAGCTGGGCGCGATAGTCAGCCAGCAGCCTGGTGACAATCGGAAACATCATCATCATCGCCAGCAAATTGACCACGGCCAGAACGCCCATCAACGGATCGGAAAAGAAGAACACATCGGTCGCCCCAGGAGCTGTGGATCCGACAAACAGTACGGTAATAACAGCGATACGCAGGACCATGACCGCTGCTTTTTTCTGGGTCAGAAAGGTCAACGCGTTCTCACCCAGATAGTAGTTGTAGATGATAGAACTGAAGGAGAAGAGCAGGATGGCGGCGGTCAGGAAGTATTGCGACCAGGCCCCAACCTGAGACACCAGCGACTGCTGGGTCAGCACCACGCCGTCGATCGATTCGGCGCCGGGGACATAAACATCACTGAGTAAAATCAGGAAAGCGGTACAGCTGCAGATCACAATGGTGTCAATAAAGACCGACAGCGACTGGGTAATCCCCTGGCTGATGGGATGGTTGACTTTGGCTGTTGCGGCAACGTTTGGTGCTGACCCTAACCCTGCTTCATTGGAAAACAGGCCACGGCGTAGTCCCTGAGTCAAGGCCGCGCCCATACCACCGCTTACCGCTTCCTGAAAACCGAAAGCATTTTGAACGATGCTGCTGAACACTGCGGGAATTTCAGAAATATTCAGAATGATAATCAGGACGGCCATGCCCAGATAACCGATTGCCATCACCGGGACGACGACATCGGCGACTTTTGCAATGCGCTGGATGCCACCAAAAACAATGAAGGCGGCAATAATAGCCAACAGTGAACCGGTCCAGATACGTTCGATGCCCAGGCTGTCAAGGGCTGCTCCAGCTACGGTATTGCCTTGAAAGGCGTTAAAGCCAAGGGCAAATGCGGCAATCATGCAGACCGCGTAGATAGCGGCAAACCACTTATAGTCTTTACCTAAACCATGGAGAATGGCGCGCGCCGGGCCACCTCGAAAGGTACCATCACCGTTGGCGCGTTTGAAAACCTGGGCCAGGGTGCTTTCGACCAGACTAGTCGCCATGCCGACCAGGGCGATCATCCACATCCAGAAGACGGCCCCGGGTCCGCCCAGGGTTATGGCGACCGCAACACCGGCAATGTTTCCTCCGCCGACCCGGCCGCCAACCGACAGCAGAAGCGCTTCGCGGCCTGAGATTGTTTTGTTGTCCAGGTTCTGATTCTGCCCTTTCAGGACCTGGAACATACGGATGAAAAATTGGAATTGGACAAAGCGACTGGAAATAGTGAAAAAGAGACCGATAATGACGAGAAAGGGAATCAACGCCCAGCCCCAGGTCAGATCTCCGATGGTTCCAAATAGTGAATGCAAAAATTCCATGATACCTCCCTGTTGTGTAATCAAGCTGTCTACCAGAGGTTCCTGATGGCAGCTTATTAATCCCGGCAACAGCAAAAAGCCCCAAGGCACTCAACGCCTTAATTTTGCTGGTTGGCCGGAGAATGTGGCAACAATTAGAACGTAGGTTTAGCAACACCGGTGCCAGTTTTAAGGGAATCTGATAACTAGCTGAAATCATAAAATAATGAACTGCTCATTGACGTTCTTGCGGCCGTCTTGAAGGGTATGGCAAAAGCTATGGGTGGTGAGTGCCGATAAGGTTAAAGTGCGGTGAATACAGGAGGTCGCCTGGGTATGGCAAAAACTATGAAGATAGCTTTTGCCATACCCTTTTGTGGGGATGACGGTTTAGGAAATGAGGATTTTTGATCAGAGTTTCCTCGGGGAAGTGATTAGCGCTTTCAGCTAACATTGAAATGTGTTAGTTTTTGTTAATGGCGGGGTTATGTGCTTGCTTACGCGAGGGTTTATGACCGGTTCAGATTTTGTACATTTAAGAAAATATGTCACGCCTGAAATCATTTTCGGTAGTGGCTCCAGGCATTTTGCCGGCCGTTATGCTGCGCAGTTTGCTGCTGGAAAGGTGTTACTGGTTTCTGATAAGCAGGTGGCAGCGACGCCATGGTTTACTGATGTCTGTACCAGCCTAGACAAGTCAGGTATTTCTTATGTGCCGTTTACAGATATTTCGCCAAATCCTCGCGTTGAACAGGTCCGGGCCGGGGTGGACGTGTACCGCCGTGAGCAGTGTGATGTCATTGTTGCCGTTGGCGGAGGCAGTCCCATGGACTGCGCCAAAGCTATCGGAATTGCCAGTTCAAATCAGCAGGATATTCTTGATTTTGTCGGTGTTGACCGGATCCTTCTGCCTGTTCCTCCGTTTATTTTTATTCCGACTACCGCAGGCTCTTCCGCAGATGTTTCCCAGTTTTGTATCATTCTCGACACGGCCGAGGCCCAAAAGGTTGCTATTGTCAGTAAAGCCATCGTTCCGGATGTTGCTTTGATCGACCCCGAGTGTACTCTGTCGGCGGATCTGTATCTGACGGCCTGTAGTGGTATTGATGCGTTGACTCATGCGATTGAAGCTTTTGTATCGACCGGTAGCGGTGTGTTGACCGATAGCTCTGCCTTAGAAGCGATCAAATTGCTTCATGCCAACCTTCCCGGGCTGATGCAGGCTCCTTTGGATATTGAGTTGCGCAGTAAGATCATGCTGGGGAGCATGAAAGCCGGCCTGGCTTTTTCCAATGCCAGTCTGGGGGCGGTCCACGCCATGGCGCATAGCCTGGGAGGCGCCCTTGATATGGCCCATGGCGAGTGCAATGCCATGCTGCTTAATCATGTGATCGCGTTTAATTATGACGCGGCACCGGAACGTTTTGTCCGTATCGCAGCAGCTATTGGATTGCCGGTTAAAGGGGAGACCCATGCCGGTGTGAAAAAATGTTTGCTGCAGGATATTGAGCGGTTTAAACAACGCGCCGGTATTGTGCGTACTTTGCGGGATAAGGGGGTCGGCATGGCTGATCTGCCTCATCTGTCATATAAAGCCATGTCAGATGCCTGTATGTTAACCAACCCGCGCAGAGCGTCTCAGGCTGATATCAGAACAATTTTTGCCGAAGCGATGTGACGATAAAATCTATGGCTCTGGCAGGTTGGGGACGTCTGATCCGAGCAGTATGGCCAGCCAGCGGGTCGATTCATTCACTTCCAGAGCAATTTTTACAATCATGGTCAGCGGCACGGAAAGCAGCATGCCGACCGGTCCCAGAATCCAACCCCAGAAAACCAAAGAGAGAAAGACCACCAGCGCAGACAAGCCAAGCTTCTGTCCCATCATGCGCGGTTCAATGATACTCCCCATAACCAGATTGGTTGCCAGATAGACCAGCGCGACCAGCAATGACGGGAAAATCCCAAGTTGCACCAGGGCGAGTAAAATAGCCGGAATCGCCGCGATAATCGAGCCGATATTGGGAACGTAATTAAGCAGAAACGCGATCATGCCCCACAATAACGGGTAGTCAAGACCGAGCAGGAGCAGGGCTACCGCGATGACAATCCCGGTTACAAAGCTGACCAGGGTCTTAATGGCCAGATACTGTTTGACACCATCGACGAACAGATCGAAGGTCGCCAGGGATGTATCGGCATCGAGCAGGGCGGCCCGCAGTTTTCCCGGCATGCCAGCTGCTTCGAGGAGGATGAAAATAACGGTGAGCAGAATCATGAACGAGTTGGTCAGCACCCCGCCGGCGGTGGCCAGCATACTGGCTGCTGATTGCATGATGGCACCCGGGTCGAAATGTTCAAGAATAATATTTTTTGACAAGTGAATACCGAAGGATTCAAGCCAGGTGAACATCTCGAGGGTCTGCAGACGTAACTTCTGCTGGTAGGTCGGTAGTTGGGTGGTGAAATCATTTACCGATGTTCCGACTATGGTCAGGACCCCCAGGCCACCGAGCATGACCACGGAGATAACAATAAGCATGGCCAGAGACGCCGGTACTTTTCTTTTTTGGAGCCAGAAAAAAGGACCGGCGCAGATGATCGAAATAAAAAAAGCCAGTAAAAATGGGACGATCAGAGCCTGTGCAGTTTTAAGGCCGGCAAAGATAATGATCAATGCCGCCAGGATCAGCAGTACACGGTTGCTTTTATGAGGAGTTTTGGACATGACTCTGATATCCGGTACTTTATCAGTGAAGAGTTCTATCGACTTTGACGGGTTCCACTCAAATAAACCGCATGTCTGATGTCCTTGTCAATAACTTCAGAAAACCGGAGTGATTTTTGTCGCAGCAGGGTACGGCTGGTGGTTATTTCAGTGTGCAGCGCAGCATTTTGACACCGTCCCGAAAGTAGACTTCCATTTTGTTGGGATTGATGGTGTTGATGACGCGTCCCATACCAAAAACCGAGTGTTGTATGATATCACCGGTTTTGAAAACGGTTTTAAAGCTGTAAGGAACAGCATCGGAGGCCTTGCTTTCGTTAAGCTGAGCGGCCCATTCCAGTTCAGTTTTTGCTACTTTGGCCGGCCTGCTGGCTGTCGATGATAGCGCACTTTTGTTGCGTTCCGATTTGACGGTGGGCGCTGCACTGCGGTAATTGTGAGTACTACCACAGGTGTTGCATTCAACCCGAACTACCTTGCCGTCAACCATGGCAACGATGGTGTGGTTGGTGACATCTTTGCATTTACTGCACCGGGAGGCGATGTAATCTCCGGCGGATAATTTTTTTTCAGACATACATACTCCTTGGGAAAGGGACCCGTTTTACCCTTTGCTCGTCGCACTGTCAATCCTCTTTCCTGGTGGATCGTCAAAAATAAGGTTGTGCCTGTGGCATAGACGGGGGGATTCTGGGAGTTGCAGCAGTGTTAAAGGCGATGAATTTCTTGCGCCCATTTAACCGCATCAAGATACACCTGTGGTAGCAGCTGCTCGTCAATGCCAAGTTTTGCAGCATTATCGGACAGGCTGTCCCATTCCCCCTTCTCCATGGCTTTGACGAGTTCAAGGATGTGGCCCAGTGGTCCTGTTGCATTGACCAAGGCGGCCTGAATATCCTCTTCAACCTGAATTTCATTAAGAATCTCGTCAATGGGGCGGGACATGATTACGTCAAGCAGGGAGAACAATCCCATCAGAAACATATCGTCTTTGCGGCCTCCAAAGCCACTGGGTTGAGCCAGTTGTTCACACAGGCGCGCCCGAATCAGGGAACTATTGACCAGTTCCGCTGGTTTGTCGTCGGCCATAAAGGAAATGGAGAGCAGTGACACCCAGGAACGAATTTCCCGCAGTCCCAGTAAGGACAGAGCCTGGATTATCGAGGTAACGCGATGACGCAGGGCAAAAGCTGCAGAGTTGATCAGCTTCAGGAGTTTGTAGCTTAGGGAAACTTCACTCTGGATGGTCTTGCCCAGTTTCTGAAAATCCACTTCGGCAGCATGGACATCCCTGAGAATACGCATGAACTGCATTTTATTTGTGGGGATGTCTTTACGTGAGATGATAACCGGCTTGGCAAAGAAGTAGCCCTGGAAATATTGATATCCCATCTGTCTGGCTTGTTCGTAAACCTCGTGGGTTTCCACTTTTTCGGCCAGCATTTTGATGCCGCGCGGGATCATGGTTTTGGCAAGGCGCTCCTGCTCCTGAACATCACTCAATAAAAAATCAACCTTGATGATGTCAGCCAGGTCGAGCAGCGGTTCATAATTTTTGTGGTAGACAAAATCATCAAGGGCCAGAATGTACCCCTGTTGCTTCAATTTCTGACAGGCCGCAATCAGGGTTGGGTCTGGTTCGACATCCTCAAGAACTTCTACGACAACCTGCTGGCGCGGCAGGGTGGTCATCAACTCTTCGGTCAGGACCCGGTAGGTACAGTTAATAAAGGCCCTTGTCCCTCCGGTCATTTCGTTCAGATCGAAGAGCAGGTTGCTGTTGGCGATAACACTGGCTGCTGCGTGGTCCTGATCATCACAGTCAAAATAATTGTGCAGGCCCGAGCGAAACAGCAATTCATAGGCGTATACACGCCCTTTGGTATCGAAAATAGGCTGTCTGGCTATGAAGTGTTCCAAGATTTAAGTCCTTTATTGGTCCTGAAGTGATTACCCGGAGTCAATCAGTGAATATGAAAATTCTATAATGATTGAGGGTTAAATGCAATTAACTTCTGTCTTATCTCAACTATTGACGAGAAAATTTTAATCAGATAGTCTGCGTATCGGGACATCATGGATTATATCATTCAATTCACTATTTTCTAAAGGGTATGCGCTTATGAAGAAACTGGTTTTGCTCATTGCAGTTATGGTTATATGTATTGTCACTGCAGCTGTTGCTGTCCCTCCTGGTAAAGAGTTGAAATTCGATAAGAGTTCCATGGGGGTCGTGACTTTTTCCGGAACAATCCACAAAGATGCTGGGGTCAGTTGTAAGGAATGTCACAACAAGGATGTCTTTCCGAAAATGAAGAAGGGGACGGTTGAGATCACCATGGCTAAGATTTATGCTGGCGAGCTGTGTGGAACCTGCCACAATGGAGGTCGGGCTTTTGAAGCGAAAAAGAACTGCACGCGTTGCCACAAAAAATAGTTTTCAGCCCCTGATATAGAATGTCTAAAAAGGTTTGTATCTTCGGATACAGACCTTTTTTTACGCCAATCTTTGCCGGTGCGAATATCTCTTGTCTTTACTGTATGGGGGGTATTAATGTGAGCCGGTTATGCACTCCTGAAAATTAATATGCGACAAGGTTGTTCAAGTATGATCATGCAGGGCACATTGGTAAATGTCGCCGCCGTGGTGGTTGGCAGTTTAATTGGCCGCCAGGCAGGTCAAATGGTGTCACCGCGCTTACGCCAGACGATGATGGCCGGATTGGGATTGGCCGTGTTGCTGATTGGTCTGCAGCTGTCCCTGCAAAGCCAGCAGTTGATGGTTGTGATCGGCAGCCTGATTTTCGGTGGCCTGGTTGGAGAGGTGATCGGAATTGAAAAGCGCCTGGTACAGTTTGGCGAAGGATTACAGCATCGTTTTTCAGGTGTTGGCCCTATTGCTGAAGGCTTTGTTACCGCCAGCCTGCTGTTTTGTGTTGGTGCCATGGCTATAATGGGGGCTTTGCAGGATGGTCTGGGGGACCGGCCGACAATTCTTTACGCAAAAGCCGCCCTTGACGGGGTCGCCGCTATTGCCCTGACCTCAACCCTTGGTATCGGCGTCATATTCTCGGCGTTGTCCCTGTTGCTTTATCAGGGGGCAATTACCCTTGTGGCCGGACTGGCAAAAATGGTCCTGACTGATGCCGTTGTCATTGAAATGAATGCCGTTGGCGGGTTACTGATTGTCGCTATTGCCATCGATCTGTTGGGCATTAAACGTCTGCCGGTTGGCAATTTGTTGCCGGCTGTATTTATCGCCGTTATCCTGATGTGGTCTTTTGGCATGGCTTAAGTGATGGGTGTTGCCGAAAAACGAAAGGCTCTTTGTTGAGCCAGCACTACCTCCTTTTCAATGAGCTGCGCTAAGATTCGATTAAACAACGCACCAATAAAAAAGGAGTAAATTATGTATACTGTATCTAAGCAAAAAGGTTTTAGTATTGCCGCATTAGGTCGTGGTGTTGCGGAGTCTTTATATGGTTGGTCGGTTAGTATGAACAAAGCAAAACGCGCCCATGAACTCTCTGGTCGCAACCCTTTTGATGCTGAAGCCCTGAAAAAGGTTATGTTTGAAGACTAACCACCTCTAAAGGGAGGTGCATGGAAAGATTTGCTGTCGTCTTTCCTTGACGATTGCTTGCTATTGCACGACAAGGGCATATGGCAAGACCTGTAGTGCATCGGTGTATCTGTGGTCTTAAAACTGGCCGCGACAGCATATTGATTTCCCGGATACCGGCAGGAGTAACACTTACCCCTGCCGGTCCTGTTTTTTCCCGCTATTGTGGACAACTTCTTAAAATTTTTTCCGCAACTCGTGCTGATCTGAAACGCGGCATAGCTTCAATCGTAATAAAGAAACATAGCCGAATTGGATCTATTTGATCCGTTGGCAAAAGAGCCCTATGACAATCAGCACCAGGCCGACAAATGTTGCCGGAAGAATCGTTTCGCCCACCAGAAAATAGATAAAAAACAGCGATAAAAACGGTGACAGGAAAATAAGATTACTGATTTTGGCGGTATTGTCAGTCAGTTTCATCGCCATCAGCCAGAGTACGAAACACGCCCCCATCTCAAAGGTTCCGACATAGGCGGCTCCCAGCAAGCCATAATAATGAGGCATGCGAATATTACTGCTGATCAGGTAGTAGCCAAGCACAAAGGGAAAACTGAACAGAAAGTTGATAAACAGTCCCACGACCGAGTCGCGGCGGTCGCGGGTGTTGAATATCCAGTACAAGGCCCAGATGACCGTGCTGAACAGTGCCAGGGCAACACCGAGCGGATCGGTAAAATGGAGGCTGAAGGGTTTGCCTTCCGTAGAGATAATAACGACGCCACCGTAGCTGACTATCAGGGCCAGCCACTGCTGCCAGCCGATTTTCTGTTTAAGGAACGGTACTGCGAGTAAAGAAAGGGTAATTGCCCAGGTGTAGTTCAGGGGTTGGGCTTGCTGAGCCGGAAGCAGAGCGTAGGCTTTAAACAGGACCAGATAATAAAGGAACGGGCTCAACAGACCGAGTACCAGAGATAACAGGTATTCACGCCAGCTGCAACGGAAGACCTGTGCCAGCTTCCCCTGTGCCACCAGGATGACACCGAGCAAAATGGTCGAAAAAGATCCAGAAAAGAGCAGCAGCTCAATCGGGGTCAGATAACGTAAAGCCAATTTGAAGGCAGTCGCTACCGTAGACCAGAGCAGAACAGCTGAAAGAGCAAAAAGCAGCGCTTTACGTTGTTGATTCATGCAAGGTCCTTATTTTTCTTCTACGGCGTAGCACGAGAACCACTAAGCCGGTGAAGATCAGAACAATTCCGAAACAGGCCTGAATATTCATCTGCTCTTTAAGGATAACAATCCCCAGGGTACCAGCGGTCATTGGTTCGGCCAGCGACAGGGTTGTTGCCGTGCCGACCTGTACTGACTGGAGGCCACGGGCAAACAGCCAGTAGGCGAGAGCCATGGAAAAGAGTCCAAGGTGTAGAACCACGGCCACAGAACCCGGTTGTTGCAGCCAGTGCCAGTCAATCTGCATGAGGACGGGAAGCGACAGGATCGCACCCCCACAGGTGACAATGGCGACCACCGCACCGGGGGAGTGTTCCTCCAGAAGTCCTTTGATGACCAGGGTATAGGCTGCATAAGAGGCTCCTGCGCCGAGGGCCAGCACGATACCCATCGTATTTATGGCAACGTCCGTCGAACCACTCAGGGTCAGCAAAGAACAGCCGGCGATGGCCAGACAGGTGGCAATGACCCAGCGTCGACTCGGTTTTTCAGCACGGAATACCAACCCCAGCATCCCCCCGGCAATCGGTGCACTACCGATGCCGACAATGGTTCCCACGGCAACACCGGTACGGGCCACTGCAGAAAAAAAGCATAATTGATAGATGGCCGTGAATGCCGAAGCCCAAAAAACGGGCCACAGTGGCCAGTCTTTCCAGTGACCGAGTTCCCGGCGCCGGACGGCGACCAGAAGCAGCGCTATGCCGCCAACCAGCAAACGCAGAGCGCCTATCACGTGTGAATCATAGCCTGTTGGGGCGAAAGCCTGGGCGGTTCCGGTGGTCCCCCACAGCAGGGCAGCGCCAAGCACAAACCAGACTCCAGTAGTTGTTGTTGACTGATTATTCATGACTGCTCCTGGCCTGCGGATAACGGCGGGCAAACATGTTGAAAGTTTTCATCAGGCCGCTTATAGCACACAGACGGCCGAAGACATAAGCACTGGTCGCCGCGATGGCGCCGGGCAAAGGTAAGTATAGCAGGGAAACAAATAGCAACAGGAAAACCGCACAGGCTTCGAGCGCTGTAGCCAACGATACCGGCCGGGTTTGTTTTGCCACAATCAGGACGGAGCGCTGAAAGCAGAAAAATACTGTTAGCGCCGGGAAAATTGCTGTGATCATCAGAGGCAGATTTGCGAAGTCAGAAAGTGTTTGACTGAGTCCTGATACCTGCTTGAACCAGATTTCACTAAGGGGGGTGAAGGCAATCAGGGCCAGGCAGCCTGAGGTGAAGACGGCCAGCCCACAGGCAAAGTTGCGTACCCGCACATAGTTCCGGGGATCTTCACCCAGCAAAGCAATGGCCACTTCCTGAAATGATAGACCCAGTGCACGAAAAATAAATGTCAGGCCGTAAATAACCGGCATAACAGCCAGAGATTCGACAGCCTGGAGACTTTTGCCCAGAAAAAAAGTGACCATTGGATGAATAGACAGCCCGATAAACGGCGTCAGTAACAAGGGCAGATAGTAATTCCAGATCTCCCGGTAGTTAAGCAGCTGCTGTTCTGCAGCCGCGGGTCTGTTCAGCACCTCGTTAATCGCCTGATGAGCAAGAAACCGGGTCAGGAGCGCTTCGCAGCTTACTCCAACGGACAATGACAGGGCACCGATGACGGCGCCTTCAAGGGGGCTGAAAAAATAGCCCAGCAGGGCGCATGCTGACATGCTGACCAGGCGTAGGAGCGTTCCCGTCGCCACGCGGCGGGTTTTGTGGGCGGCGATCAAGACCCCCTGGTAGAAACGCCTTATCCCAATGGCTCCGGGCCAGGGGAGCAGACAGAACAGTGCCAGGTGAATCAGGCGGGCAATATCCGCAGGCATGGCGAGAAATCTGCTTATCACCAGATCAAAGACTGGCGGCAGCAAAAAGACGCCAAGCGACAGGGTCACGAGCAAACTCAGCAGCAAAGAGAAGTTGCGCAGGCGCTGATAGCTTGTTCTACTGCGACATAATGCCGTACTGGCACTCATCAGCATAATGACCGGGGATTCCGCGACCAGGGCGAAGGCATAAGCAACACCGTAAGCGGCAAGGTTGGCTTCTTCAGCACCCAGGCGGGCAATGACGGCAGCCAGAAACGGACCTTCGATGGACATCATCAGCCAGGTCGTGGCCAGTGGGAACCAGAAACGGAAGATCTGGATGTAGCTTTGTGGTACGGGTTTGTCGGTCATGAGGGTGCCGGATTTCGTTGTTTAGCCGCCAATTTTGACAGTGAGACCATGGTCATTAAAGCAGCGTGTTGCCAGGCCAATTTCTTCTTGCGTGGGCTCTGCCAGGTTGTCGGCCCGGTAATTCTGACCCAGTTTGCGATATTTGTGTGCCGCTATAGCATGATACGGAAGTAAATGAACAGTTCTTTTCGCGCCACTGAGGCGACTTAGAAACGCAGCGGTTCCGGCGATGTTCTCAGCATCGGTATTGACGCCGCTGATAAAGGGGATACGGATATCGATGTTTGCCCCGCTGGCGGCCAGGGCGACCAGGTTGCCGAGGATCAGTTCGTTGTCGACCCCGGTAAATTGTTTGTGACGCCGTGAGTCGATCAGCTTAAGGTCGTAAAGAAACAGATCGGTGCGGTCGGCTACGGTCAGCAGTGTTTCGGTTTTAACATGGCCACAGGTGTCAACGGCGCGATGAATGCCTTCTTTACCGCAGGCATCAAGCAGGGGTATCAGGTAGTCCGGGTGGAGCAATGGTTCTCCGCCGGAGATGGTGATCCCGCCACCAGACTGGTCAAACTGGGGGCGCTCACGCTTGATGATCTCCATCAGGTCGGGGAGCATTTTATAAAATCCCGACAGCTCTGTTGCCAGGCTCGGGCAGATATCAGCACAAGCACCGCACAGATTACAGCAGGTATTATCCGTTACCAGACCATTTTCTGTAAGGGTTATAGCCTGTTGAGGGCACCTTTTTATACATTCCTGGCAGCCAATGCACTTGCTGGCGGTGAACAGTTTTTGCTGCCGGAAGGAAATGCTCTCCGGGTTATGACACCACAGGCAATGGAGAGGGCAACCCTTGAAAAAAATGGTGACACGAATCCCGGGGCCATCATTTATCGAGTAGCGTTTGATGTCAAAAATCAGAGGGTGTGTCATAGCTGGAAAAGGTCCTAAATTGTTTTTTTGAATTGCCTCTGGTGTGGAGGGCAGGGTTTAGCCACAAAGCTGGCAACCCCTCTTCATGTCGGAGAGGGGTTGCCAGCCTTTGATGCTATTGCAAGGTAATTAACGCTCAGAACGATTCATTCTCTGTCCGCTCAATAATCTCCTGCTGCAGATCCGCATTCATATCGTTGAAGTAGTCGCTGTAGCCGGCCATGCGTACCAGCAGGTCTTTGTATTCCTCGGGATTCTGCTGCGCCGCGTAGAGGGTTGCCGTATCAACAATATTGAACTGAATGTGGTGGCCACCCTGGTTGAAATAGCTGCGAATCAGCTGACCGAGCTTGATGATATCTTCATCGCGCTTGAGCAGACTGGGAAGAAAGCGCTGGTTGAGCAATGTGCCACCCGACATGGTCTGATCAAGTTTGGTCAGCGAGCGTATTACTGCTGACGGACCGTGAGTGTCAGCACCATGGGACGGTGAGGTGCCGTCGCTGATCGATTTGCCGGCGAAGCGACCGTTGGGGGTGGCGCCCATGACCTTGCCGAAATAAATATGGCAGGTGGTCGAGAGCATATTGAGGTGAAAGGTCTCCCCTTTGACGTTTGGTTTGCCATCAATGGCGGCAAGGAGATCGTCATAAACCTGCAGGGCGATATCATCGGCATAATCATCATCATTACCGAAAAACGGCGTCTTGTTGATGATTGTCTGGCGCAGGAATTCCTCCCCTTCAAAGTTTTTGGCGACCGCTTCCAGCAAACGATCCATGCTGAAGGTGCCGGCTTCGAAGACGTGTTTTTTCAGTGCCGAAAGACTGTCAGTCACAGTTCCCAAGCCGGTGCACTGAATATAGTTGGTGTTGTAACGTGGACCGCCGCCATAGTAGTCCTTGCCCTTTTTGATGCAGTCATCAATGACAACCGACAACAGTGGAGCCGGTGCGTACTTGGCAAACATGCGATCAATATAATTGCTGACCCTGACTTTCAAATCGACAATGAAGTTGAGCTGCTTGAGGAAGGCCTCGTAAAGTTCATCATAGCTGGAGAAAGTTCGTGGATCGCCACTTTCAATGCCGACCCTGGTGCCAGTGACCGGATCGATACCGTTATTCAGGGTGACCTCAAGAATTTTGGGAACGTTCAGGTAGCCGGTCAGGATAAACGCTTCCTTGCCGAAGGCTCCGACTTCGATACAGCCACTGCAGCCACCTTCCCGTGCGTCGCGCAAGGATTTCCCCTGGCGCATCAGCTCCATGACATACATATCGGGATTAAATACGGAAGGGTAACCGTGTCCCTGACGGATGACCTTGCAGGCGGCATGCAGAAAGCGGTCGGGAGTTTTGTTGCTGATGTGGACCGCGTTGCCGGGTTGCAGAATGTGCAGCTCTTCAACAATTTCGAGCATGATGTAGGAGACTTCGCTGACGCCATCTTTCCCCTCACCGGTAATGCCGCCGATGTTGAGATTGGTAAAGTCGTTGTAGGTGCCGCTTTCACGGGCCGTAATACCGACTTTGGGTGGTGCCGGATGGTTGTTGACCTTGATCCAGAAGCAGCACAGCAGTTCTTTGGCCTGCTCGCGGGTCAGTCTGCCAGCAGCGATATCCGCTGCATAAAAAGGGGCCAGGTGCTGGTCAAAATGGCCAGGATTCATGGCGTCCCAGCCGTTCAGCTCGGTAATGGTGCCGAGGTGGACAAACCAGTACATCTGAATGGCTTCACGGAAAGTTTTTGGAGCGTGGGCGGGAACACGACGGCATATCTCTGCAATCTCTTTTAATTCTGCGGCTCGTTCGGTGTTGGCCTCGTTCTCGGCCATCTGCTCGGCCAGTTCAGCATGCCGTTCTGCGAAACGAATCAATGCATCGCAGGAGATATCCATGGCCTTGAGTTCTTCTGCTTTGTCCGTGGCTTCCGGGTCGTTCAGGTAATCAAGAGCGGCGCTGGCTTCGGCAATCTGTTGTTTGAAATCCAGCATGCCATAACGGTAGATTTTGCCGTCCAGGGCAGTGTGACCGGGAGCTCGTTGCTCCATGAACTCGGTAAAGAGTCCAGCCTGGTAGGCGGCCTGCCATTCTGCCGGAACATGGTTGAATATACGTTCGCGCACGGTGCGTCCCTGCCAGTAGGGGATGACTTCGCGGGCGTAAGTATCAATATCTTCCTGGCTGATGGTATAGCGCTGCTGATCGCGGGTATTAAGGACATGAAAATCCTCGACAGTATGGCAGGTCAGTTCCGGGAAGGTGGGTACTACCTTCGGAGCTGGCCCACGTTCGCCAACCAGGAGTTCATCTGCGCCAATGTAAAGCGTCTTCTTTTCACAGTGATCAAGGAAGTTGAGGGCCCGCAGGATTGGAATCGGATACTTGCCGTAGTTTTCCTTGTAGAAGGCTGTTTCGTGCAGCGCACGCTCTATCGACAGACTGGGCTCGGTTTCAACTGTGAGTTTGCGCAACCGTTGGATACGTTGGTTCATCCCCGGACCGATGGCGGTTTTCGCAAGGGGGGTGTAAAAATTGCCTTCGCTGGCTGGGGTGCGCTGCGGGTTATGGTTTTGATCACTCATGAAAAACATCCTTTCCTGACCAGGCTGTGTAGGCTTATTGTAAGCGTATCTTTCCTTATTAGCAATAAGGGTGCCATGCCATACCTCCTGAACGTTGTCTTTAACGTACTGATATTGCTGTGTCGATGATGTCGGGTCTGATGAGAGGATGAGCAGGAACAGGTACTGGCAATTTAAGAAGGCATTGTTTATTCATTCATGAATAAACAATGCCTGATCATGTCGCTGGCTGTGGATAAAAATCAACGTTCGAGGGTAATGTCTACATGGAGTTCATCGGCGACACTGCTAAGTTCGTCTTCCAGTTGATCAAAGGGCAATTGCTCTGGCACCTGAATATGAATAATCATGGTGTAGATAGTCGCTCCACTTTCGGGCGATGCGGCTGATGAGGAGTCAAGTTCGATAATATTGAGCTGGCGGTCGGCGAGAAACTGGCTGGTCTTGTAAACGATTCCGGCCTGGTCAAGCCCTTCAATATGCAGGGTGCAGGTTTTGTAGCTTTGCTTCTCTGGACTGGTAAAAGGCTGCAGTGGCCGAACAAATGCAGAAATACCTTTCTCCATCTCGAGGCGTCGGCATTCTTTGTTCAGCAGCTCTTCAATGCTGTCATTCGGGCTTGAAAACAGCAGGCTCAGGGTAAATTCATCCGCCAGCATTGACATGGTTGTGTCTTCGAGGTTGCAGTCATTGTCATACAGAAGGCGGGTTACGTCAGCGACGATGCCGGCGCGGTCTTTGCCGAATGCCGTCATGATAAAGCGCTGTGTCATCAGGGTTCTCCTTCAGGCTGGGGTTAATACTGTCATTAAAACACAGTTTAGTGTTATGCGGAAGAAGGTTGTGTGCCGCAGGAGGGCTGAGGCGGGGCGCCGTTTGCTCTTCAGGTTGCATCCGCTGTTTCCGGATGGCAACCTGAGTATAAAAATCAGTTGATAAGTCGTTCGGATCGTTCCTGAGTGAAGGCGAATACGGCCATAGACAGATTACCATAACTGAAGCTTTCGTGAAGCAGTTGAGCGGGTTGTCCATGGGCAGCACCAAGGGCGACAAACAGGGGCAAAAAGTGCTCATCCGTTGGGTGGGCCAGGCGCATATATGGAGCAGATCTGAACTGGCGGAGATTGTCGAAGGTGCCACCCAACAGTTGATCCTTAACCCACTCGGTAAAAGTCTCAGCCCAATTTTCCGGTGGCGTACCCTCTCGTGCCAGGCGTTTCAGGTTGTGAGTGATCGCTCCCGAACAGATAACCAGATTGTTAGTGCGCTGTTGAGCCAGCACATTACCAATGCGGATCAGCGTATCAATGTCGGCTTCCATCGGCATACTTACCTGAACAACAGGAATATCTGCGGCTGGGAAAAGAATCGACAGTGGGACCCAGGCGCCGTGGTCCAGCCCGCGTCTGATATCAATGTCACTATGTAAATCGGCTTGTTCAAATTGGGCCTGAAGCTCATTAGCCAGTTCCCTGGATCCGAGAGCCGGGTAGCTCATCTGATACAATTCCGGACAGAAGCCACTGAAGTCATGCATGGTTGTATACGCATGGGCTCCAGAGATAGCCAATTCCCTGGTCAACCAATGAGCAGACACCATGATGAGTGCCTGGGGCCGGGGCAGGGTAGTTCCAATGTGTTGCCATGCCTCTTTAGCCGGGTGCTCTGATAATGGTAGATCAGGAGCCCCATGGGACAGAAAGAGAGTTGGAAATTCATGCATCGTTCTTGCCCTTTATGAAAAAAAAGTGCCAGGCCAGTCGGCTTGAAGGCGATTTATGGCCTGCCAGAGGCTAATGCTTCCCCCTCTTCGTCATTGAAGAGGGGGAGATCTTGGTTATTTTTGTGCGACTGCTTCAACCTCAAGGCCAAGGGTCACTGTGTCACCGACAAGTACCCCTCCGGTTTCAAGTGCCTTGTTCCAGGTCAGTCCGAAATCTTTGCGATCAATCTGACCGGAGGCTTCAAACCCTGCACGCTTGTTCCCCCAGGGGTCGGTTGCAGTTCCGGCAAAGCCGCCTGTTAAGACAACTTCTTTGGTCACTCCTTTGATGGTCAGATCACCAACGACAGTAATATTATCGCCACTGCCGGTCACTTTCTTACTTTTGAACGTGATTTCAGGGAACTCTTCCACACTGAAGAAATCGGCGCTACGCAAGTGACCGTCACGTTTCTCGTCGCGGGTATCGATCGATGCCGGTTTAATGGTTGCTTCCGCAGAAATCAATTTTTTGCTGTCGGGGTCAGCAACAACCGATCCGTTGAAATCGTTAAAGTTGCCGCGGACCTTGAATGCCACCAGGTGAGCAATGGTGAAGTGAATCTGTGAGTGAGGGGTATCAATATTGTAAGTTTCGGCTGCGGCGCCAGTAACCAGTAACGTAAGTAGGGTAAGTGATGTGATTAATTGCTTGAGCATGGCGAACTCCTATTGGTTGCATGATTTTGGTTGTTGTTGATCTTCGTTTTTATATGACAATATTAGTGTTGTTTGCTATAGATTGAAAATATTTTAAATAAACAATCATTATACTTAAAAACTATAGAGAAAAGTTATGACCTTAGATCAATTGAAGATACTGGTCGCTATCGCGGATGAAGGAAGTGTCCTGGCGGCAGCTAGGTCGTTGTACCGGACGCAGCCAACTGTCAGCGTTCTGTTGAGAAAGCTTGAAGATGAACTTGATCTGATCCTTCTTGATCGCAACAGTTATCGAGCAACCCTGACTCCTGAGGGTTGGCAGCTCTATAAAAAAGCCAAGGCTATTTTAGGACAGGTTGATGACTTTGGGCGGCTGGCACGTTACCTGGCTGTAGGTCACGAGCCTTCCTTGTCCCTAGCCGTAGAGGCGAGTTGTCCCGTTCCCCTTATTCTTGAAGTTCTGCAGGAAAGTGGAAAGAAGTACCCCGAAACAGAGTTGAACCTGGAAGTGGAAAACATTTGGGGAGCCCTTGAGAAGCTTGAACACGGCACCGTTGACATCGCTGTCAGTCCGGTATTTAAGGACGATGCACGTTTTGAAACGGTACCGTTGTTAATGACCCATCTATTGGCTGTTGCTGCTCCGGGGTTTCTCGATACCAGGAGTCCGCTGACCCTCGACACCATGAAGAACCATGTTCAGATTGTTGTGCGTGATAGTGCCCAGAAAAAAGTCAATCAATCATTCGGGGTGCTTGAAAATGGCCGGCATTGGGTGGTTGGTGATCACCAGACCAAAAAGCAGTTGATCGTTGCAGGAATGGGCTGGGGCAAATTACAGGATAGTCTTATTGGTGAAGAATTGGCCCGTGGTGAGCTGGTTCTTCTTGATATTGAAAGTTATCCCTGTGATATTGCCATGGAAATTATGGCTGCGCGTCTGGCGGGAAAACAGGTTGGTCCTGTTGCCGCTGCATTATGGGACGATTTTTCTTTGTCATTGGGGAAGACGTTGACACGCGATTGATCCCGACTTAGGTTTACCGTAACCCCAGGCGGGAAAGCATTTTACCGGTGTAGCGGTTAAGAAAGTGACGACGCTCAAGACCTTTAAAGACCGGTTCCCTGCGTAGGCCAAGTTTTTTTAGTTCGGCGATGATTTTGGCATTAGGACTGGTTCTCAGACCACGACGGAAGGCTTTGATGGCTTTTTCCCGGTGACCGGCAAACAGCAGGATTCTGCCCATAATCAGAAAATGCAGGGAGTTGTTCGGCTCTAAATCGAGAGCTTTACGGTTGAGTGCCAGGGCCGCCTGTAATTGTTTCTGTCCAAGAGCCAGGCAATAGGCCCGATAGCTCATGACTTCCGGAGATTGGTGAATATTGGCGGCCTGTTCCAGATAGGCATGTGCTGCCGTAAGCTGTCCGGATTCGGCCGCTGTTATCCCTTTGCATAGCAGCCTGGTATGTTCTTGTGTTTGCATAAGCATATCCTTGCTGAGCGATGAGCTGCCTTACGGGTTATGTTTACAGTATAGCGAAGAAATGGAGATGTGGTGTCGTTGCTGGTAAGGTGCTTATCGGTTTCGCCCGCAGATGAAGCGTCAGTCGTGTAGAAACTCCGGCCATTGACGTTTGATCTGCTCTTCAATCGCGGCGGCAACCTGCTCAGCATTGCAGCCCTGACATGGAATGGTCAGATCGGCAAATTTCTGGTAGAGGGGGGTTCTTTCATTGTACAGCTGCTCAAATGTCTGCCCTTCGCCCATGACCAGGCCACGCTGCCCCATATCTGCGATGCGTTGCTCTAATTCAGGTAAATCAACTTGCAGATAAACCAACTGGCCGGTAGCAGCCAAGGCCTTAAGGCCATTCTCGTAATAGACGACAGATCCTCCGGTAGCGATGACGCAATGCTCGAGTTGCAGATTGGCAATCACCTGTTCTTCGGTATAGCGGAAATAGTCGAGCCCCTTGCTGTCGATAATCTGCTGCAGCCGTTTGTGCTCTCTGGCCTGGATGATCAGATCGGTGTCGTAGAACTGAAATCCTAACCGTTTGGCAAGAACGACACCAACGGTACTTTTTCCTGCTCCTGGCATACCGATAAGGATAATATTACTTTTTTCTGAAACGTTCATGTCCTGAAGTCCTAAAAAGAAGGCACCAGATAGTTTTTACCCTATTGAGGCTGGTCTGTGAGAAATGATGATATGACAAAAGTTTTTCTGCGGAGTCAATGCTTTATTCTGCCGGTTACAGATTTGCTGCAATTCGGAGGTTAAATAAAGATAACTTTCTGGGACTGGAAATTGTTGTCTTTTTAGGCGAAGATAGTCACTAAAAATCTCGAAAATACAAACTAAGTTCATATGAATATTTTTATGGTAATATTGAATGTGGTAGAAAAATGAACAAGAAAGGCTATTTTTATGTCATTTGATGATGAAATTCAAGGGATGCCAATTGCTATAACCCTGGAACCAGGAACTTATTTCCGCTGTACTTGCGGTCAGTCCGGAAGTTTGCCATTTTGTGATGGGCACCATCAAAGTGGCGATCAGCTGCCGATTCGATTCGAGATAAAACAGCGGGAAAAAGTTTACCTGTGCGCGTGTGGTCATAGTAAAAATCAACCGCATTGCGATGGGACCTGTGGCGTCGCCTTACCCTGATTTGTGGGCAGGTTGGTTTTTCGCCGTCTGCCAATAAACAGTTTTTAATCCAGAAAAATGATCTTCACCCCTCCAGATTTTGTCGCTATGTGTGTTACGTTTAATTGTAAAAGCGGCATAACTATCGATTATCGGAGGGGAGCATTGGTTGGTAAAAGAGCACATATATGTATAAAATTGTGACCCATCCGGGGAACGCCCACAAAGATGATTTCCTGTCGGTCTGTATTTTGCTTGCTAAACTTGAATCCGCACTGATTTTCCGTCGCGAAGCAACCCCCGAGGATCTGGCGGATCCTGATACCTATGTTGTCGATGTCGGCATGCAACTGGATGCCCGACTGCACAATTTTGACCATCATCAGGACCGGCGCCTTCCCTGTGCTTTTCATCTGGTGATGCAGCATCTGGGCTATCATGATGCTGCGCTGCTGGTGTTCGGCTGGTATGAGCAGATGAGCTTGTTGGATGTGGGGGGACTGCATAAAACAGCAAAAGAGCTGGGGGTCGACCCCAACGTATTGCTATCCTCTTCCTCTCCCATTGATGGCTATATCCTGTCCCACTTTTCGCGCTATGAAGAATTGACGGCGCAGACCTTTTTTTACCGGTTTATGAAGGATTTTGGTGAAGAGATGATCAATCTCATCGAATCCAAAACAGATCGACTCAAGCTCCTTGAGAAGGAAGCCAGAATTGTTCCGGTTGGTGATTATAAGGCGCTTTACAGCCCTATTGCCGATAATCCGAAGCTTTCCATTGAACTGTATTTAAAACAATTGGCCGATCCCGATATCGTTATGACGATAACACCGTCTAACCGGGGTGATGGCTGGGAGTTGCTGCGGTTGGGCGACAACAGTTTTGTTGATTTTCGGGCGGTGGCGAACAATCCGGATGTGCGTTTTGTCCATGTTAACGGCTTTATTGCCAAGACCAGAAACCTGTTGCCCCTTGCCAGAGTGACCCAAATTGCCTCCCAGGCGATCAAGCCGAAAGGGATTGCAATCTATCGTTGTTGAAGTTTTTCTGCATTGCGGCCAAACTGTTCATAAAACCAGTAAAAGGAAAACATCAGGCCAGGAGTCTTGGCCTGGTTTTCGTCAAGCATGAATGACATGGAATCCGCTAATGGCAGGTATTCCAGAATAATCTCTTCTTGATGGATTCCCCCGCCATCGTGTTTACGGCAAGCGTCGTCGAGCAGGGCAAAGTACAGATGTTGGCAATTACCTGAAATGCCGACGTTGGTAAAAAATGAACTGATCTTGACGAGTCTGCTAAGGGGAATATCGAAACCGCACTCTTCCAGTATTTCTTCTTTGGCAATCTGTTCAAGTGACTCTTGTTTATCGACCAGTCCGGCGCACAGTTCGTAGGTGAAAGTAAACTGCGGGTGGTTCATATGGACTGGAGCACGAAATTGTTTTACCAGCAGAAACGCCTGGCGCTCCACATGATAAAGCAAGGTGGCAACACTGTCATGTGCCTGGACTGCTTCCCAGGAGCGGGCTTGACCATTCTGGGTATAGTCAAGGCGGACCGGTTTTACATAGTGGCAGTCGTTTAAAGGGCTGACAGAAAAATAACGGATGTCGAAGGGCATATCGGGACCTATTTTTAGGAGATATCAGTGTGTGCTAGTTCAGCACCCTTCTCCCTGTGGGAGCAGGGTGCTGATTACTTGCCTGGTTGGGCTATTTTGAATCTACTTATTCTTCACCAATCTGCAGCACAATTTTGCCAAAATGTTTGTCTTCTTCCATCATCTGATGGGCAGCGACAACCTCTTCAAGGGGGAATACCTTCTCGATGATCGGCACAATGCTGCGATCTGCAAACTTAGGTAGGGCTCTACGGGTAAATTCAGCAATGATTTCGCCTTTTTCGACAATTGGGCGACTGCGCAGAACCGAGCCGATTATCTGCTGACGTTTAACCATCATCAACGCCAGATTCAGTTCTGCTTTGATACCACTGATGACGCCGATGATGACGAGTTTTCCCTTATAAGCCAGTGAGTTCATGTTCGGCTTCAGGTATTTTGCTCCTACGTGATCAAGAACCAGATCGACGCCTTGCTTGTTGGTATATTCTTTGACGACTTCAGTGAAGTCAGGGTTTTCTGTATAATCGATGACCAGATCAACACCCAACTCTTTGACCCGTTCAATTTTTGTCGGATGGGCCGTGACGATAAGTTTGGTGTTCGGAGTCAGGGCTTTTGCCAGCTGGATGGCGGCAGTATTTACCCCACCGCCACCGCCGTGAAGAATAGCGGTCTGGCCGTCTTCTAACCCACCGATCATAAAAACATTAAGGAAGGCAGTATTATAACTTTCATTGACGCATGCGGCTTCGGTGAAGCTCATGCTGTCCGGGATTGGCATCAGGTGATTTTCGTAGGCTACGGCATATTCAGCATAACCGCCGCCACCAACCAGCGCCATAACACGAGCGCCAACCTGCCAGTTTTTGACATCAGAGCCGATCGCAGCGATGGTTCCCGCAACTTCCAGCCCAAGAATCTCAGAGTCACCCTTTGGTGGAGGGTAGTTTCCCATACGCTGGACCAGGTCTGGACGATTAATGCTGGTAGCGATGACTTTAATTAGTACTTCATTGGCTTTTGGCTCTGGAATATCGATATCACCAATTGTCATGACTTCCGGGCCACCAAATTCATTCATTAAAACTGCTTTCATGCGATTCTCCTTGTATTGAGCGATTTAGCGATTAAAAAAGCTTCAGACTGATCGAATACTGATGGTTAAGGTTCTTCACCCATATCTTTCATGAACAGGACAGAATCCGCCAACAGCTTAGCGCAGAAACTGTAACCGATGCGAGGGGCAATGGCCGATAATAGGTCGATTTTTTTACGTTGACCAATGATTATCGAGCAAGTGGTTGCAACGATTATGTTAGCGGTTTAGAAGTCAGCGAATGATGAGCATTACTTTGGCCTGACAAAGCGATACCCTCGGCCACGGACGGTCAGAAAATAACTGGGATGGGCAGGGTTCTCTTCAAAATATTTGCGCAGTCTGACGATGAAATTGTCAAGCGTCCGGGTTTCGGTGCGAGGAGAGACCTCCCACACCTGCTCAAGGATTTCACCTCGTGATAGCACTTTCCCTTCATTACTGAAGAACAGCTTCAGCATTTTGATTTCCAGGTCGGTCAGTTCAAAGCTCCCCTGGCTGGTATGGGCTTGATGGCTCCGCCAGTCGATGCGGTTATTGCCGAATTGGTAAATGTGGAGTTTGCTTTCGTCGGATTGCCAGACTGAACGCCGGAGCAAGGCCGAGACCCGCAACAAAAATTCTTTAAGGTTAAAGGGTTTGGGCAAGTAGTCGTCGGCACCTTCGCTGAGCCCGTCAATGCGATCCTGTTCACCGCTTCTGGCCGTTAGCATTAAAACCGGTATCTGGTTACCCCTCGAGCGCAACGTGCGGCACACTTCAAGGCCATCAATGCCAGGCAGCATCAGATCCAGAATCATCAGGGCAAAGGAGCTGGTTGACAGCAATGCCAACGCATCTTCACCATTATCGACATGGTGGACAAGATACCCCTCTTCTTCCAGGTTGAAAATCAGACCCTGGGCAATATGTGGTTCGTCCTCAACCAGTAACAGAGGAATTTTCTGCCTCATGATTTTTTCCTGTCGATGTGCAGGGGAATAACCAGGTTGAAGGTTGTTCCACGATTGCCTTTATTGCCACCAATCCAGACTTTACCACCGTGAAGCTTAATCAGATTGCGTACGATAAACAGGCCAAGACCACTTCCTTTGATGGTTTTACCGGTCTGGCGCAAACGATAAAACATGCGGAACACCTTTTTCCTGTCTTTAGGCGGAATGCCTGGGCCCTGATCCGATATCTGCAGGTTGGCATTGTCGCCTGAGCGGGTCAGCCTGACATGCACAATCGGAGCGCTATCCGCGTAAAGAATGGCATTTTCCAGCAGGTTGCGCAAAACGGTTTCCAGCGCTTCTTTCTCGATTCGGGCCTGTAGCCCAGCTTCCAATTGCCAGGTCAGAGAACCTTCGACAGGAAAGTTGTTCTGTTCCTGAGTCAGATAGGTTTCAAGCAGCATGGCCAGGTCACAATTTTCCAGATGAAGCTGAGTGCTTTTGGCTTCAATACGACCGGCCATCAGAAGGTTGTTGATCAGGGTTCCCAGGCGCTGAGTGTCGTCCTGCATCAGCAGTGTGAAGCGCTGTAATTGTTCAGGGTTCGGCTGTCGCATCTGAATCGTTTCCAGATGCAGTTGCAGTGAGGCCAGCGGTGATTTCAGCTCGTGACTGACCTGATTGATGAAGTGACGCTGAGCCTTATACAGGGATGCCTGACGTTTCCAGAACAGAAAAATGACGTAGATTCCGATGAGGATGGCAACCAGCAGGACGATTCCTTCGGTCAGAATCAGCCAGTCGGTCGTATCTGGAAGCCATTCTGCCTGGTAGCGGGTTGCCAGTTCCTTGAGTTGCTGGTGGCGACCAAGAAACCAGTAGATCCAGGAAACGAGCAGAAAAATCCACAGGATCTGAATGCTGATGAAGGTAATTAACGGATGAAACAGACGTTTGAATACTCTTTTCATAGACCCCAATAATAAATCACGTCTTTACTCCCTGAAAGCAGATTTTTTCAATTTTGACGTTAGTCATTGAAAATATTCTAAAAGAGGCTTGGGGTACAGATCATTTTTACACAACTATTACAATTCAAATTTGACTCAGCTGGTAGAATTCACCATCAAAATAATCAACAGGAGTAAACATGGTGGAAGGTTTGACAATCGGTAGATACAGTGTTCCTTTTCCGGTAATTCAGGGTGGTATGGGGGTCCGTATTTCTGGTCATCGCCTGGCAGGCAATGTTGCCCTGAATGGTGGCATCGGGATTGTTGCTGCTGCTGGCCTGGCGTTGGATGATGAAACGTATAACGGTAAAAACTTTTTTGCCGCAGACCATCATGGTTTGCTGGTGGAATTGCGTAAAGCTTTCGAAATTGCACCGGATGGTATTATCGGTGTCAACTGTATGGTTGCCGTCAGCAATTATGATGAGGTGGTAAAAACTGCCTGTGAAGGTGGTGCCAAATTGATCATCAGTGGTGCAGGGTTACCTATGAACCTGCCGGGATTGACGGCTGATTATCCAGAAGTGGCCCTGGTTCCCATTGTCTCTTCCGTTAAAGCTGCCGAGCTGATTGCCCGGAAATGGCATAAGGTCTACCAGCGGCTGCCCGATGCTGTTGTGGTTGAAGATCCGGATACCGCTGGCGGACATCTTGGCGAAAAGGCTGAGAATATTGGCAATGGCAGTTATGATCAATATGCCACGGTACGTGGTGTGAAAAAATACTTTAAAACCGAGTGGAAAAGAGATATTCCTGTCATTGCAGCCGGTGGCGTATGGGATCGTCAGGATCTGCAATATGCTTTGGCCAATGGCGCCGACGGTGTCCAGATGGGAACGCGCTTTGTTGTGACTGAAGAATGTGATGCTGATGATGCCTTTAAACAGGCCTATCTGGATTGCACCAAGGACGATATCGGCCTGATGATGAGTCCGGCGGGTTTGCCTGGCCGGGCAATCTTGAAAAATATCGACCAAGTACGTCAGCGCGATGTTGATCTGAATGTGTTCTGCCCCTCCAATTGCCTGAAGAAATGTGCTTACAAAGCTTCGCGGGAGCGTTTCTGCATTGTTCATTCTCTGAATCGTGCTCAGCGGGGAGATACGGAAACAGGTCTTATTTTCTGTGGCAGCAATGCTTGGAAGGCTGACCGGATTTCTACTGTTAAGGAAGTGTTTGAAGAACTGTTTCCTGAAGCGGAACGTGCCGCCTGCTGAAGTCGTTCAGCGAGATAAATCCAATTAAAAAAGTCCGGGCATGTGTCCGGACTTTTTTATTGCAGGGCTGTTGTTTTCCTTATTCTTTGCTTTTGGCGCTGATTTGTTATTGTCAAATATAGTGAAATCTATATTATCCTTCGGTAGGCTTACTCATAGTTCACCATTTCCCTGGAGTCGATGAATGAGACGTTTTCTGATCCGAACCCTGATCTGTTTTGCTCTGCTGTTACCACTGCAATCTTATGTCTGGTTTGATATGGCCTGTGCCGGTGAAAAAGAAGAGCGGATTCAGGCGTTACAGGAAAAGATGACGCAACTAAAAGGTATGCTGGCAGAACTGGAGGAACAGAAACTGCGGGAGCAACCTCCCGAGGAGATCCCCTGGCAACCGCTGATCAGCCGTGGAGAGGAGCGTCGTGCCTATACGCAGTATGCTTATCTTCTGGCACCGCAAATGCGTCAGGAATCCCTTAGCGCGGCATTGGAGCAGCTATATTATACGGCGGCCCGCGATGGTATGAGCCACCGTGGTACCCTGTTTGTGATTCCCGCGCTTAACCAGACCGAAGCTAAACAGTTAGAGGGCGTTGATTATAACCGCGGTCTCGCTGCGGATCTGTTAGGGGCCGTTGGCATTCCGTCTGCTGTTTCAGGTGGCCTGTTGGTTACCTCTGATCCTATCGGTAAGCAAGCCCGGCAGGACCGGCCAATGCTGTACCTTGATCTGGACGGTTGTTCCCCTATGTTGCGGGCCCGCATCTTTGAGCTGTTATTAGTCTCAACATTGGATGAGTCTGGTGCGAGCCTATATTCCTTTATTGGTAATCTGGTCGCTGCCGCCAAGCCTCAGGTTTTTCAGCTTTACCAGCAGCAGCAGATCCTGTGGCTCTCAGTTGTTCCGGAATAGTTTTTATCCGGAACCGGCCCTTTTCTTTCTGAATCCTTGTCCGTTGTTATTTTGAGTCTTCTGATGGCAACGGACGGGTCGCGTTTTTGAGCGATTGTTCAGGAGTTCTTGAGTGGCGGGGGAGAGTGTAGTAACCTGACTAAAAGCACCGATTCAGTCACTTATTGCCCCGTAGCGGATCCACTGATCCGTTGAAGATAGGTTGTGCAGGAGAAATCATGAGTTCTCAACAGCAAGAGTTTATCCCCAAATGGATCGCCTGGGAAAGTACCCAGCGCTGTAATCTCAATTGTGTCCATTGCCGCTGTTCGTCAGATATGTCTGCGGCCGCAGGTGATTTTAATACAGCTGAAGCATTTAAACTGATCGACGATATCTGTGAAATCAGCAAACCGGTTATGGTTTTATCGGGCGGAGAACCCCTGCTGCGCAAGGATATTTTCGAAATCGCCGAATATGGTACGCAACAAGGGTTGCGCATGTGTATGGCGACCAACGGCACCCTGATTGATGACGCGGTCTGCGCCAAGATGAAGCAGGCCCAGATCAAGATGGTCTCCTTGTCCCTTGATGGATCCACCGCTGCTATTCATGATGATTTTCGTTCCAGTGAAGGCGCTTACGCCGGAGTTATTCGCGGCGCTGAAACCCTTAAGCGCAACGGTATCCCGTTTCTGATCAATTCATCTTTCACCAAACGTAACCAGCACGACATTGGTGCGACTTTCAAACTGGCCAAAAGTCTCGGGGCAACGGCTTGGTACATGTTCATGATTGTACCGACCGGGCGGGGTGAAGAAATTATGAATGAATTAATTTCTCCTGAGGATTACGAAGAAATCCTGGCTTGGCATTATGAACAGGAGAAAAATGAGGACGACATCCTCATGCGGCCAACCTGTGCGCCGCATTATTATCGCATCGTTCCGCAGATGGCCAAGGCCGAAGGGGTTGACTTCAAGCGCCGCAGCCTGACCTTCTCGACTGGCGGCGGTAAAGGGTGCATTGCCGCCCAGACCATCTGCCTGATCGATTGCTTCGGTAATTTAAAACCCTGCTCCTACTTCCATTCTTCCGTCGGTAACGTTAAACAGATCCCATTTAAAGAACTTTGGTTTAATTCCAAGGTCTTTAATGATCTGCGTGATTTCAGTAAATACCAGGGCAAATGTGGTGAGTGCGAGTTTATCAATGTCTGCGGTGGCTGTCGTGCCCGAGCTGACGCGGTTTATGGTGATTATATGGCTGAAGAACCGTTCTGCAGCTATATCCCTCGCCGCACCCGGCAGCGGATGGCGCAGGAAGCGGCTGATAATGCACCACCGGCAAGTGACCCATAAGTGCTCCGTGTGTTGTGCCATTTCATATTTAAATTTTCAGATTTCGAACCTTATCTTTTAGTGTAAAAAAGATATCCAGAAACTTTACCTTTTAAGTGAGGAGGTCAGACTCTCATATGTCCAGTGACTATAACTTTCTTAAAGCCTGCTGGTGCCAACCGGTTGACCGCGTTCCCGTTTGGCTGATGCGTCAGGCCGGTCGTTATCTGCCTCAGTATAAAGAAGTCCGTGCTCAAGGGGGCGGGACCTTTCTTGATCTGTGCAAAGACCCGGCACGGGCTGCGGAAGTAACCATTCAACCGATTGACATTCTGAATGCCGATGCCGCGATTCTGTTCTCCGATATCCTGACCCCCATTGAACCGATGGGGCTCACGCTTGATTTCGTGCCAGGTCCGGTATTTGAAAATCCGGTGCGTACCGCTGCAGATGTCGATGCGCTGGTTGTCCCAGAAGATATGGCCACAGCGGTAGCTTATGTCCCGGAAATTATTAAACGCCTGCGAGTTGCTTTTGAAGGACGGGTTCCTTTAATCGGTTTTGGCGGAGCCCCTTTTACCCTGGCCTGCTATATGGTTGAAGGGAAGGGGAGCAAGGATTTTGCCAGCCTTAAGCAGATGATGTACAGTGATCCCGGTCTTTTTGATGCCCTGATGCAGAAGATCACCGAAATGGATCGCCGCTATCTGAATATGCAGATTGCTGCCGGAGCTCAGGCTATCCAGATCTTTGACACCTGGGGTGGGTTGCTGGCTCCGCATGATTTTGAACGCTATATTCTGCCGTATGTGCAGCAGCTGATCAATGGCCTTGATCGTGATGGAATTCCGGTGATTTATTTCGTTAAAAACGGCGGGACGATGCTCGAACTGGTTAAGCAGGCCGGCAGTGACGTCATTGGCCTCGACTGGCACGTCAAACTGGGCAAAGCGCGTGATATTCTTGGTGATGATATTGCGGTCCAGGGGAATCTTGACCCAACGGTGCTTTATGCGCCCAAAGAATATATCGAGCGTGAGGTACAACGGATCCTTACCGAAAATAATGATCGCCCTGGTTTTATCTTTAACCTTGGCCACGGCATTCTGCCGACCGTACCGCCGGAAAATGCCATTTTTATGGTTGAGTGCGTGCACCGACTCAGTCAAAAATAATCTAGGAAAATTCCGGACGGGGCCTTATCGGGGCCCCGTTTTTTTCAAGTATGGGTGAGATTTTTCTTTATGCCAGATAGCAAACGCGTTGCTTTGATTTTATTGAATATGGGTGGCCCCGACTCGCTGGAAACCGTTGAACCATTTTTATACAACCTGTTTTCAGACCGGGAACTGATTCAGCTTCCGGCCGGAGGACTGCTGCAGAAACCGTTTGCAAAGCTGATATCTCACTTTCGGGCTAAAAAAGTTGTCGACAACTATCGCATGATCGGAGGAAAGTCCCCGTTACTTGAATGGACACAGAAACAGGCCGATGGCATCGCTCAGCGCCTGGGGGACCATTTTCGGCCGTTTGTCATTATGCGGTACTGGCAGCCGCGGGCCGAGCAGGTGCTGCAACAGATTAAACAGGAAGGGATTCAGACTGCGGTTGTACTGTCCATGTATCCGCATTATACCCGGGCCACAACAGGCAGTAGTGTCAACGATTTCAGGACGGCTGTGGCTAGGATTTATCCGGAGCTTGAATATCAGCTTATTGAGGAATGGTATGACTGGCCCGGTTATATAGAGGCCCTGGCGAACCGGGTGAACGAAGGGCTTGATACGTTTCACGACCTGCTGCGCGATGATGTCCAGATTCTGTTTTCGGCCCACGCCTTACCACAGAAATTTATCGATCGCGGCGATCCCTACCAGCAGCAGGTTGAAGCGACTGTTGAAGCGACTATGCGGAGGGTTGGCTACTATGACTGGAGCATCGCTTACCAGAGTCGTAGCGGGCCGGTCAAATGGATGACTCCTGGTACCGATGAAATGATCGACAAATTTGCCACCGTTGGTCACCGCGCCTTGCTACTGGTACCAGTCTCCTTTGTTTCGGATCATATCGAAACTCTGGAAGAGATCGATATTGAATATCGTGAGCGCGCGACCAGTCAGGGTATCACCCATTTCCACCGGTCTCCGTCTCTTAATGACCATGATGATTTTCTCACCGCCATGGCCGATCTGGTCAAGGTGCGCCTGTCCTTGTGAAATGAACAGCTGCCGTTTGTGCCATAAACTATTTGACCCGCTGCAGCAACCCAGCGAACCGGATCAGCTGGCGGGTCAGTATTTAGCCGAACACGATTACGGTGACGCCGGTCAGCTTTGTCTTGACTGTCTGGCTAGCCGTGGCCGCCTGGCCATGATGTATCGTAGTGACTGCTTTGACTGAATGCGCATGGTCCTGCCAGGGGTATTTTATTCCGTTTCCGCTAATTCCGATTCTCTTTCCAACCTAAAGTTAGATCCTTACCAATTCAGGATGTCCAGTCCTGCCTGTCGGTCTGCACTTTAACCTCTGGTGCTTTTGTCCCCGGTACAAGTATTCACGGATGGCCAAATACATAAGCAACCGAATCGATAGTAAAAGTTAGAATCGCTTCCCCGGTATTTTGGGGTTTTGTGAGGTCATGTCACATACTTTGAGCGGATTTTCATTGTTGACCTGAAAGTGGAAAGCTTATACAACTGGTCTGAAGACCTGAAGATATGATCTTGGTTAGATTACGAGAAATCGGAATTAGAAGTATTGCCATTGAAGAAAAAATAGGAATAGTAATGTCACTGGATATTCTTAGAGGTAATGTCGTAAAAAGTTTATTTCCTTTTTTATTCTGGGGAGTTAAACAGTCAAAATCAAGTGTTAAGAGCGATATTATTGCCGGGCTAACAGGAGCTGTTATTGTCCTTCCCCAGGGAGTTGCGTATGCGATGATAGCAGGGCTTCCGCCTGAATACGGTATTTATACTGCCATAATACCAGCCATTATTGCTGCGTTATATGGTTCATCGCTGCACTCTATAACTGGGCCAACTGCTGCAACATCCATCATTGTTTTAATGATAGTTGGATCAATAGTTCCTCCTGAAGATCCTGCTTTTATTCCTTGTGTTCTAACGTTGACTTTTTTGGCTGGGGTATTCCAACTTGCTTTAGGTATTTCCCGTCTAGGGGTTTTGATCAATTTTATTTCCCATTCCGTAGTTATTGGCTTTACCGCGGGAGCAGCAATATTGATAGCTACAAGTCAATTTAAACATTTTTTTGGTTTGCCCTTGCCAAGTTCAGGAGAATTTATCGGGACTCTTGTCGGTCTGGCAACGGAATTCCCTCAGAGCAATTTTGCTAATGTTGGAATCGCAACATTCACTATATTAATTACGTTAGTTTTAAAAAAATTACGTCCCCAATATCCTGGAATGCTAATCAGCATGATTGTTAGCGGTTTCGTTTGTTATTTATTTAATATAGGAGAAAAATTCGGCGTGCCTATGGTGGGTTCACTTCCGGGCCAACTGCCTCCATTATCCGCCCCCAATTTTGGTGGTCCTTATATGCCCCAACTCATGTCTGGCGCTATATCGGTTGGAATTCTGAGTTTGGTTCAGGCAATTTCTACAGCTCGTGCTGTTGCTGTCCGTTCCCAGCAGACGTTGGATAATAATCAAGAATTCATCGGACAGGGTTTGGCGAATATCGTTGGAAGCTTTTTCTCTTGTTATGCGGGCTCAGGGTCTTTTACACGTTCAGGGGCAAATTATGATGCAGGTGCAAAAACCCCAGTTGCTGCAATATTTTCAGCAATTTTTCTAACTGTAATTTTACTTTTGATTCCTGGAGCAACGGCCTATTTGCCTATCCCTTCAATGGCGGGGGTTATTTTAGTTATTGCTTGGAATTTGATTGATGTCCAAAGCGTTAAAGTGATTTTAAAAACGAGCAAAAGGGAAACCTTGGTTCTTACTGGAACCTTTATCGGAACGCTATTTCTTCCTTTGGATCAAGCTGTTTATCTGGGAGCTTTATTGGCGTTGATTCTTTATTTAAAGCAAACATCACGTCCTAGTATTGTACCTTTTATACCAGAGTTGAGTAACGGAACCTTTAACATTAGGGAAGTAAAGGATTTGAAGGATTTTAAATTTTCGAACCTTGCGGTTATCCGTTTAGATGGGTCCCTTTATTTTGGATCTGTGGATCATGTACATAATTTTATTCAAGAAATTTTAAAAAATGACATTAAAAATATTCTGGTTATCTGTAACAGTATAAATTTCATAGATATTGCTGGAGCAGAAATGCTGCTAAAAGAGTCAAGATTGCTTGCTCAAAAAGGGATTGGACTGTATTTTAGCGAATTAAAGTATCAAGCTCTCAAACCTCTAATCAAGGGTGGATATCTTGATAAAATTGGTTCTGATAAATTGTTCCCAACAACACAGTTGGCATTAGATAGCCTTGTAAAAAATTAAAAGGTCACTAGCCACTAAATTGATTAAATAACACCAATTTGGCTATGTTTGAAAGGATTATATTTTGATCGCAGACTTTGATTACAAACCCATCCAAGTAGGCACAACCCCAGAAAAAGTTATTGAGCAACTTATTGAAAATTTGAAGAATGGCAAGCTTGAACCAGGGAAAAAGTTGCCTTCACAAAGAACTCTAGCTGAAATGTTCGGAGTCGGACGATCCTCCATTCGAGAGGCGCTTCAAGTTTTGTCAGTCATGGGTTGTCTTGAAATGATCCAGGGGAAGGGGACGTTTGTTAGCAAAAACGCCCTAAAGAAATTACAAGAAACGCCAAGGTTGGATGAAGCATTTCAGGCCGCAACAATTTACAATCTCGTTGAGGCTCGTACCACCCTTGAATGCAAAATAGCAGAATTGGCAGCAGAAAGAGCTGAAGAAAAGCATATAGTTCGCTTGAAAGAAGCCGTTGATAGACTGAAAAATAACGACTCTAATAGAGAGCTGTTTTTAAAGGCCGATGCAGATTTCCATTATGCGTTGATGGATGCAGCAAACAATGATGTTCTATCAGAATTATTGACTTATTTGAGGCAAAAACTTTTATATGAACACGGTAGTTTTTTTGCCTCCTCTCCACAGGTCACTATCAAAAAAACAATTGAAACCGCAGAAATTATTCTTAACAGTGTCATCAATAGTGACGCTGAAGGTGCAGTTGCTGGCATGGAAGAGCACTTAAAAGAAGTTCTTTTGAGCACTGCTCCGAATACTCAAAATTAGATTTTTCCCGCTATGGTCTGATGGTCTGAAGACCTATTGACTTTTGTGTCAAAACCAGTTAAAAAGAAAAAACCAAGTGGTCTGAAGACCTGATAGGTTTCAGGATCATCTCTACATATACCTATGCTCAACGAAGAGTTCCTCAGTTAAATATTGCTTCAATTTGTTTCAAGTGTATGTCGAATCGCGACGATGTGCACTTCCCATCCAGAGCCAATGACGTCTAGGGTTTCGCAGTATTGTTTTTTTGATATTACTTTCAACCTAAAACTATGAACCTGAAAGGTGAATCACATGACTAAAAAAGCAAAACATTTGCTACTTGTGGCCAGTGTGTTACTGATTGGAATGGTGAGCTACTCTTCTGCTGCGGACGATATGCAATTGACTTTTGCTACTGGTCCAACAGGTGGATCTTTTTTCCCTCTTGGAGGCACTATTGCACAAATGTGGAATAAAAGTGTCGACGGTGTAAACGTTACGGCAATTTCTACTGCTGCAGGCTTTGAAAATCTTCGTCTGCTTGAAACCAATGATGCATCATTTGCCTTACTGCCAGAGAGTATTTCCTATTTTGGTGCAACTGGAACAGGTATCGCAGCCAAGTTGGGAGAGCAGTTTAAAGAGTTTGATGTCCTCGCCCGGATTTATCCCGAGGCCGTTCAGATTTTTGCTAAAAAAGATAGTGGCATCAACGAAATTACAGATTTTAAAGGAAAGAAAGTATCTTTGGGGGCCATTGGCGGATACCAGTATTTGCTGGGAGCCCAGGTTTTTGAACTGGCAGGGCTTGGCAAAAGTGATTATAAGCCATCCTTTACCGGCTATTCTGTTGCCGGCGAACAATTTCAGGATGGGATGATCGATGGTGGCTTCTTTTTAACCGGTATTCCTAACTCAACATTAACCCAGCTTGCAGTAAGTACAAAAATCAAATTTATCCCTGTGAGCGATCAGGTTATCGGCGAACTTAAAAAGGAAATTCCTTTTGCATCAAAGATGATGATCCCAGCTTCAAGTTACTCTTCTCTGGACAAAGACACCCAAACTTTTTCTATCTGGACCCTGCTTCTGGTCAGAAAAGATACTCCTGAAGATCTTGTTTATAAGTTAACCAAAAATCTGTTCGAAAAATCAGCCGAAATGGCACAAACAAATGGCATCGCTAAATGGATTGATGTCGCTAATCAAAAGGATATTTCTCTGCCTGTTCATCCAGGTGCACAGAAATACTATCAAGAACAATAATTAGTGTTATCCAGATGGAGAGTTTTACGACAAGACAACTCTCCATCTGGATATTGCAATAGGCCTCAATTATTATGAATAAATTAAATATATCAAGTATGAGAAATTACGCTGTTGCCGGTCTGGCAGTTGCATTTTCATGCTATCAGTTATACACGGCTATTTTCGGAGCTCTTGAGCCACTCGTACATAGGCCAATTCACCTTGCTTTTGTTCTGGGCATGGTCTTCCTGGTTGCTCCAGCACTGAAAAACGGTAAATTTTATTTTTTCGACGGGTTATTTTCTTTACTCGGAATGGGGCTATGCCTTTACCTTGTCTTTAACTATGAGCGCCTTATCTGGTCAGTAGGAAGGTATTCGAACCTTGATTATTTTGTTGGCGGGTTAGGTTTGCTGCTTATTTTAGAGGCATGCCGCCGGGTCATTGGCTGGCCACTGTTGATCGTTGTGCTCGTCTTTATCACTTATGCTCTTTTTGGTAATTATTTTCCAGGTTTTTTAGTCCATCGCGGTTTTTCCTTATCAAGAGTTGTTGCCCGTCTCTATTTCACAACAGAAGGTGTACTCGGTATTCCTTTGGGGGCATCAGCGACATACATATTCCTGTTTTTGCTTTTTGGTACTTTACTCTCATACACAGGAGTTTCCGCATACTTTCTTGAATTAGCCATGTGCCTGGCTGGCTCCAAGCCTGGGGGCCCTGCAAAAGTCGCTGTCATTGGTTCCGCACTCTTTGGGAGTGTTTCGGGGAGTTCCATTGCCAATGTTATGGGGACTGGTAGCTTCACGATTCCCATGATGAAAAAATTGGGTTATAAGCCTGAATTTGCCGCCGCTGTTGAGGCTGTGGCATCGACAGGAGGACAACTCATGCCACCAGTTATGGGAACGGCAGCGTTTCTTATGGCTGAATTTCTCGGTGTGTCATATTGGTCTGTTGTAAAAGCGGCTATTATTCCCGGTCTATTATATTTTGTGTGTGCATATTGTGCAGTTCACTTTGAAGCAAAACGTACAGGCTTAAAGGGGCTTACCAAAGCAGAACTTCCTAAGGGGCGTAAAGTTTTCAAAAAATTATACCTCGTGTCTCCTTTGGCTTTAATTATTATTTTTCTCGCCGTTGGATATACTCCGATTCGCAGTGCCCTCTATGGCATGGTTGCCTGTATTGTGGTTGGTATAATTAATCCAGACGTAAAGATTACGATCCGTGGTTTAATCGGTGCACTGCAAGACTCTGCCAATAGTGTACTAAGTGTTGCAATAGCAACCGCTAATGCAGGTATCATTGTCGGAGTTGTGACATTAACAGGCATCGGAATGAAAATGGGAGATGGGCTTGTAACCTTGGCCCATGGCTACATGTTTCCCACTTTGTTGCTCGTAGCATTGGCATCGTTGGTTCTGGGTATGGGCGTCCCTACCGCACCTAATTATGTTATCACCTCAATGGTAGCAGCCCCAGCATTGATCAAATTAGGAATTGATCCTTTAGTCGCAAACATGTTTGTGCTCTATTTCGGCATAATTTCAGATATTACTCCTCCTGTATGTCTCTCCGCATTTGCTGCTTCAGCTATTGCAGGATCTAATGCGATTAAAACTGGAATTCAAGCGTCACTAAATGGAATTGGTGGATTTTTAGCTCCTTTTATTTTCGTAGCATCCCCAGTGCTAATGTTTGTCGATTTTACACTACTTGATTTTGTTATTTCATTGGTAAGTTCACTACTTGGAATTGTTTTAATCAGCGGTGTAGTTGCGGGTTTTCTTGGTAAAAAATTAAGCATTCCGGAACAACTTCTCTTAGTAGTAGCAGGTATTTTCTTAATTCTCCACATTGGGATTTTGAAAATTATCGGGCTGCTTTTAGCTGGGTTGTTTTTTGGCTTGGTGCGAACTAAAAGAAGCAATAGAACCGCCTCAGTTGTGTAAATTGAACTTGTATAAAAGAGAAGAGACCCATATCTAGTGGTCTGAAGACCTGAACATGGAGAGTGTGCCTATGTTACAACAATTTTTTGATAAAAATAAAAATTTACTGGTGAATATCAATGGAAAATTAGTTCATCGCAATGAAGCTGGCGTCAGTCCTTTTGACTCATCTGTTCAAAATGGCGATACCATGTGGGAAGGGCTACGCCTTTATAAAGGGAGAATTTTTAGGCTTGAGCAGCACCTGGATAGACTCGAAACTAGTGCCAGAATGTCTCGCTATGAAGGCTTTCCATCCCGGGACAAGATTAAGGAAGAACTCAAGAAAACATTAGCCGCAAATGATATGACGGACAATGTTCATGTTCGTCTGATTGTATCCAGAGGCTTGAAATATACCTCTGGATCTGACCCAAGAATCAACACTCAGGGTTGCTCAATGTTTATTCTGGCTGAGCACAAGCCACCAGTCTATGACCGCAGTGGAGTCGTTTTGATTACGGCAAAGCAAAGACGTCCCTTTGCAAATGTCCTTGATCAAAGAATTCATTCAAGTAATCAGTTGACCTCCATTTTGGCCAAAATTGAAGCCAATGATGCCGGTGTTGATGATGCCTTGATGTTGGATACCGACGGAAACCTTGCAGAAACAAACTCCACCCATATTTTCCTGGTTAAGGACAGAAAAGTTTTAACCTCCACAACCAAGGCCTGTCCGACAGGAATCACCCGTTTAACTGTTTTGGAATTATGTGAAAAGCATAATATCCCATGCGAAGTCAGAGATATTCCGGAAGAGGAAATCCACCAAGCAGATGAAATGTTTTGTACCGGTACCATGGGTGAAATCATTCCGGTTACCAAACTGGACCAAACAGTATTCAATAATGCCAAAGAGGGTCCTATAACCTCAAAAATAGCTGATATCTATCGCGAATTGACCAGATCGGAAGACGAAGGATATTTAGTTATTTAAATTGGTTCTGGTTGCCTTCACGTCAGAAACACTTATGAACAACAGTTATTTTTCTTAAAACAGGACAATTGATATGAGCTTGTTAAATAACGCATCGGTATCAGTACCGTTACCTCAGAATGAACCCAACCTGACCTATGCGGCCGGTACCCCGGAGCGTTCCCAGCTTAAAGCAGCCCTTGAAGAACTCAAGGCAAAACAGATCGAGGTTCCCCTTATTATCGGTGGCAAAGAGGTGCGCACCGGCGACACAGCAAAGATCGCCTGCCCCCATGATCATTCGATTAATCTTGGCACTTATCATAAAGCCGGTCCCAAAGAAGTGCAGATGGCCATTGACGCCGCCATGGCCGCCAAACCGGTCTGGGAAAGCCTGCGCTGGGAAGAACGCGCCGCAATCTTCTTAAAAGCAGCCGACCTGCTTGCTGGCCCTTACCGCTTCCTGCTCAATGCTGCGACCATGCTCAACATCAGCAAGAACCCCTTCCAGGCTGAAATCGACTCGGCTTGCGAGCTGATCGACTTTTTACGTTTCAACGTTTACTTTGCTCAGCAGGTCTATGCCGACCAGCCGATGCATAACTCCCGCTTTACCTGGAACTACGTCCAGCACCGCCCCATGGAAGGCTTTATTTTCGCCGTTGCGCCGTTCAACTTTACCGCCATTGCCGGCAACCTGCCGACCGCACCAGCGATTATGGGGAACACTGTGGTCTGGAAACCAGCCTCTTCTGCCGTATATGCTCCTTACTACTTCATGAAACTGCTTCAGGAAGCGGGCCTGCCTGATGGTGTTATCAACTTTGTTCCCGGTTCCGGCAGTAATGTTGGCGATACCGTTCTGAACAGCCCCGACTTTGCCGGCATTCATTTCACCGGCAGTACCGGCGTCTTCCAGGGGATGTGGAAAACCATCGGCAACAATCTGGCTGAAAACAGATATAAAACCTACCCACGTATCGTCGGCGAAACCGGCGGTAAAGACTTTATCTTTGCCCACAAATCCGTAGATGCCAAAGCCTTGGCAACGGCCGTTGTGCGCGGTGCTTTCGAATTCCAGGGGCAGAAATGTTCCGCAGCATCCCGCGCCTACATTCCAGAATCCCTGTGGCAACCGGTGATGGACGAAATCAAGGCCCAGACCGATCGCATCAAGATGGGTGATGTCTGCGATTTCCGCAATTTCTTCAATGCGGTTATCGATAAGGCCGCCTTCAAGAGCATTACGGCGTACATCGACTACGCCAAAGCAGCGGACGATGCCGAGATCGCCATCGGTGGCCACTATGATGACAGCAAGGGCTGGTTCATCGAACCAACCATCATCACCACCACCAATCCGAAGTTCAAAACGATGGAAGAGGAGATCTTCGGCCCGGTCATGACCATGTACTGCTACAAAGATGACGAGTACGAAGCCGTCCTGGAACTGTGTGACCAGACCAGTGAATACAGCCTGACCGGTGCTCTGTTCGCTCAGGACCGTACCGCCATCAGCTTTGGCATGGGCAAACTGACCAACGCTTCGGGCAACTTCTACATTAACGACAAACCGACCGGTGCCGTTGTCGGCCAACAACCGTTCGGTGGTGGCCGCGCCTCCGGGACCAACGACAAGGCCGGCAGCAAACAGAATCTGATGCGCTGGGTCTCGGTACGGACCGTTAAGGAAAACTTCGTACCGCCAACAACTTTTGAATATCCATTTATGGATGCCGAATAAATTGGAGATGGATAGTTAGGCTTTTGACTTACTAGTATGACAAAAAGCAAATAGAGATATGCTTTCAAATCGCCTCTAGAACTCTAGATTCTTATCGGCCCTATTTAAGCCCGGTAAAAATTGAGATGCTAGGGGCGATTTTTTTGGTTCAATATTTTTGTTTTTATAAGACGCTTTACGTTCTCTTTGCTTTTCCAAACTCAGACGCCCTATGTCTTAACATAGGGGCCACGATCTGAGAACAGGATCACCATTTGTCGATCTTGACTGGAAGGCATTGTCCAACCAACAACCAATTTACTGAACAGATCAATAGCAACCCAGAGGTTGATTTTGCCTCTCACAGTTTTTAGCTCTGTAATATCAGTAACCCACAACTATTTCGGATCGGAAGCCAAAAACTCACGCTGTAGATGATTCTGACATCTATGGGATGTCGAGAACCAGCAAAAGCCGATCACCCTTTGGCTTCTGCCTCTCGCTTCCAGCGGGAAAGCTCATTAGAATTAATTCCAAGCTCTTTTGGGATCTGCGCACAGTTAACACCCGGTTGGCTGGCTTGTTCAATAGTTCCGAGCCTGAATTCAGAACTGAATTTTATTCTTTTCGATATGAACACTTCTTGGGGGCCTTATCGGCTTTTTTGAAGTGTCCGTAAGATCAGGCAAGAACCCATATCACTGATACCCCTTTTCGGAAAAAAGCTATAGGTGAAAGTCTAAAAATAAGAGCAAAATTAGTCCCCGATCAAGTGTAGCGGAACCGGTTCCTTGGACACAAGTTTAGATTATGCCGCCTGACGGATTTCGTCTGGCGACCGGAAGCCATTTTTCTCGACACGCCATTCGTTGTTGTAAAGCTCCACGAAGGTTTTCACGGCTTCGCGGACATCATCGACGGTCCGGAAAATCTGGCCGTAGATAGCTTGCTCTTTCAAAGTACGATTGAAACGTTCAGAAACTCCATTGGTCTGAGGCTCGGCAACGAAGGCAAAGCTGGGAGTGATCCCCCAGAATTTGATCTGGTTCTGAAAATGGTCTGAGAGGTACTGGGTGCCGTGGTCCATACGTAGGGAGAGCCCTCGGGCAATGCCTTTCTCTACGCTGCCGTAAAGGCGGTCCAGGGCCATGGACCGCGGTTGAAGGGCGGCATAACGGTCGCCGGTCTTGCACACGTGCCAACCGACACACTCGGCGTTCCAATGCTCCACGGCGGTAAAGATCCAGACCCAGCCCTCGTCAAGAGTGAAGACACGGGTGCCATCGGTGCCCCACATCAGGTTGGGGGCCAGGGTGATGATCTTGCCGTCATGGGCCTTGGCGGCTTTGGGACGACCCCGGTGCGGTGAAAGCAGATGATTCTCACGCATGAGCCGAAGAACCCGTTTGCGCGATACCCGGTGCCCATCACGGAACCGCAGCCGCCCCCAGACCTTGCGGTGTCCTTCTCCCGTAAACGGTGAGGCAGCCAGGTCGTCGCGGATCAAAGCTAACAGGGGCTCGTCACTGATCAATGGCTTCGGCCCTCGACGCTTGGGAGTCGTTGGCAACACCGAGAGCGAGGCATGGTAGAACGATGAGCGAGCCTGCTCCCAGATCGTACAAACGCGCTGGACACCATAAGGCTTGTCAGTGCCCGGGGAGATCGTTTGGCTCATTTCGACGACCTCCGTTTGGCTAAAGGGCCGGGTTTTTTAACCCGTTCCCAAAGCAACTCGTTCTCCATGGTCAACTCGCCAATCCGGCGCATGGCCTGGTTGAGTTCAGCCTGGACGGGATCGTTCTGACGCTTTTTCAGCGACTCATCGATTCCGAACAACGCGCTCTCCCGCCACTGCTCCAGGCGGTAGACTTCAATGCTCAGCTCGCGGGACAGCGCATCAACGGATTCGCCCCGCAGCAGACGCAGAACCACTTCACGCTTGCGGGCAGCACTCCAACGCTGCCCTTTGGCCAGCGGCCCTGTAACAGTTTCGTTCTGGTTCTGTTTGGTCATTATCACTCTCCTTGGACACGGGGACTTTACCCCAATTCAGTGTCCAAGAAAACCGGCGCCGCCCCATTTTCTACCCCGATTTTGTTTTCACAAATCACTGCTGTCCGGTTAATAGCTGAATAAATCCAGCTGGTTACTATCAGGGAGATCTTGAATTTGCTTGAGAGCATCAGCAACCAGTGAAGAAATGGGCTTTTTCTCAAACAAATTGACCTCCAGGATCTGTAAAAAAGTGTAGAGCTCACACGGGATTTTGAGCTTTTTCTTCGCAATAACAACCAGAAGGTAAATGCACAGCGCTACCCATATCTGGCTCTTTACGCCGTTGATCGATGTCCCGTAAAACGATTTGATCCGCAGGTGCTGCTTAACCCATTTGAAAAACAGCTCTACCTGCCAGCGCTGCTTATAGACTTCGGCAACTGTAGCTGCTGAAATCGTAAAATTGTTGGTCAAAAAGACCAGGTGTTTATTTCGATCTTTGTCAACATAACTGACCCGGCGGAACTTTTCCGGATAGTCCTTTTTCGATTTGGGAGTGACTAGGACAATCGTCTGGTCAGCTTTGATTCCGGCTGACTTGTCTTTGTCTGCGGAATAAAGTCGCCTGTAACGCAAATTGTCTTTTGCCCTGATGACGAAGAAACCTCCTTGTTGATGCAGCGCATAGAGTCGCGAGAAGTCGGTATAGGCCTTGTCCATGGTGTAAATGGCATTCTCTGTTACCGGCAGAGAATCCAACATTCGGACATCATGTACTTTGCCTGTTGTGACGGCGACATAGGTCGGAATGGTTCCTCGCAGATCAAGCAGAGTATGCATTTTAACCGCGGACTTCGTCGTTTTGTATTCTGCCCATGGGAATAGAGACAGGCACAGATCAATGGTCGTTGAATCAAAAGCATACAGTGGCTGGCCAAGTTCAAGGGCAAATGGTTCGTCACAGTAAAGTTGCTGCGCCATGTGTATTAGAATATGGCCGAAGTCCTGAAAGATGCGCCAGTCCCTGCGCTCACTGGCATCTGCCAGAGTTGAGCGGGACACGGAACCGCGAAAGCCGATGTGGTAAAGCTTCTCTCGGTGAGAGTTCAAGCAGGTTTCGATATCTCGCAAGCTTTCACGGCTGGCCATTTGGGCATAAGCGAGGCACAGAAATTGATCGAATGTCGAAAACTTTCTGGCTCTGTAATCGCCCCGATAACGGTGAACGCACAAATTGAAATCGTGACGTGGCAGAAACTGCAGCAGTTGCCTGAAAACGGTTTGGCCTGAATTCATCGATACCTCCTGCGATAATGGATGGTATCTCCCCATATTCATGGGGCGAATTCAAATCGAAAACGGAACAGTTATGTCAAAGAACAATTATTATCAGTAACTTACAGCACTATCCGACTTTTTAACCGGACAGTAGTGTTCACAAATATAAAAAATAGCGATAACGGTTAGTGATTCATTTTACGTATACCTTTTGTGGCACGCTATCTACTGATGTGGTTCAATGATCTCGGACACCAAAGTGCGTGCTATACTCCGGCACGAAAGCGAGGTGTTCATGAGTCGTAAAGGAAAATCGTTCAGTCCCGAATTTAAGCTTGAGGCCGCAAACCTGGTTGTCGAACAGGGCTATTCCATCAAGGAAGCCTGTGAAGCGATGAATGTCAGCGAAACGGCCATGAGAAGTTGGGTTAAACAGCTGGAATCGGAAAAATCTGGTATAAGCCCGGTCTCTCCGGCATTGACCCCAGAACAGCGACGGATTCAGGAACTTGAGGAACGGATTAAGCGTCTGGAAAGGGAGAAGGCGATCCTAAAAAAGGCTACTGCTCTCTTAATGTCGGAAGACGGTCAACATTTGCGTTGATTGATCGGTTAAGAGAGCAGGACGACGTCAATCTTCTTTGTCATGCTTTTGGTGTATCTCGCTCTGGATATTATTCCCATATTCAAGCAAAGAAGCGAATTGATAACGAACGCATATGCCTTCGAATTCGTTGTAAGGAGATGTTCAATGAAAGCCGAGGGTCTGCCGGAAGTCGAACCATAACCGATCGTCTTCAGCAAGAAGGAGAAATGATCGGCCGTCATAAGGTTCGCAGTTTGATGAAAGAAGCTGATCTGGTCAGCAAGCAACCCAAGCCCAAGCCGTACAAGACAGACAAAAAGGAACGTCCCAATATTCCAAATAGACTCAAGAGAGACTTCAATATCCCAAAACCAGATCAGGTCTGGTGCGGAGACATTACCTATATTTGGGCAGGTCATTGCTGGGTTTATCTTGCTGCCGTCCTAGATCTGTGCACACGACGAGTGATCGGATGGCACCTTTCCGAGACGATGGACAAAGAGCTTGTTATTGCAGTTTTAGATAGGGCCTGGCAATCACGAGGAAAGCCCCGCAAGGTGATCTTTCACTCAGATCAGGGAAGTCAATACGCCAGCGTTGGCTTTCAGCAACGGATGTGGCGATACAAGATGAGGCAAAGCATGAGCCGCCGAGGCAATTGCTGGGATAATGCTCCGATGGAGCGTGTTTTTCGAAGTCTGAAAAACGAATGGGTTCCCACAGAGGGATATCGGTCAACAACAGAGGCACGAAAAGATATCGGAGCGTATCTGATGGGATACTACAATCGCATTCGGCCTCACAAATGGAATGGCGGGCTATCTCCGGTAGCTGCCGAAGAAAAACTTAAATCTGTGTCCGAAGTTAGTTGACCACTACATTCGTAATTGCGACCGCCCAAGGTTAAGCGTAACCTGACCACACACTGGCTGGCCATCGCGGCGCTTGTGGCCAACCAGTGCAAGTATCGCAAGTATCGGGGGAAAACCTGGACATGGGACATCGAGTACAATCTCGTTATCTAAAATAGCAATGTCGTATGGAGGGGAGGACTATGGCGCGTCAATTGCGGTTGGAATACGACGGAGCGATTGACCATATCACTGCTCGCGGGAACGAGCGGAAGAAAAATTATTATTCACAGAGAGATTACACCAAGTTCAAAGAGTATCTGAAGCTGTCCCAAAAACGCTTCGGCTGTATTGTCCATGCATACGTGTTGATGGGAAATCACTACCATTTATTCTTGAAACACCGGAAGGGAATCTCAGCAAGGTGATGCACTTCCTCAATGGCTCTTACGCCATCGATGTCCCCTGATTCGGCGGCATTTCTGGTTCAAAGGGTCTGATTTGTGAAAAATCGATTATATTGCCACAGAGAGTTCATCTCGGGTCCTTGTTTGATGTTCGACATCTTGTATAATTTCTTTTGAAAGTAGTAACTTTTGTGAACTTTTGTGTTTGAAATGGAAATGAGATAACAACTTCTATCCTTTCAGAGGAGGCGCAAAAATGTTACCCATCATCCAGCTTATAATTGTTTTGGCTTGCCTTTATTTTGGAGCTCGGCGAGGAGGGGTTGCTCTTGGCGTCCTTTCCGGCATAGGCCTTGCCGTCTTAGTGCTCATCTTCCAGATGAAACCAGGTTCTCCTCCTTCCACCGTTATCTATATCATTATCGCGGCCGTTACCAGCGCGGGAATCCTTCAGGCTGCTGGTGGAATGGACTTTCTTATTCAGATAGCTGAGCGGCTTCTTCGCAAACACCCCACCAGAATTACATTTCTTGCACCGTATTGTACTTTTTTTCTGACTGTCCTTTGCGGGACAGGGCATGTGGTATACGTTCTGATGCCGATTATCGCCGATATCTCTTTGAAGGAAGGTATTAGGCCCGAGAGACCGGTTGCGGTGTCCTCAGTGGCCGCTCAAGTGGGTATTACGTGCTCACCGATTGCTGCGGCAGTCGTGGCCTTTGTCTCCATGACGGTTTCAAACAACGTCGGCGTTTCTCTACTGCAAGTACTCGCTGTCACGTGGCCGTCCTGCATGATTGGTCTCTTTTTCGCAGCTCTTTACTCAAGTCGTAGAGGCAAAGAATTGACTGATGACCCAGAATATCAGGCGCGACTGGAAGATCCTGAAATTACAAATTACATGTTTGGTGAATCAATCACTTCTCTAGGCAAAACCCTGCCTAAGTCTGCAAAAAATTCTGTGTTAATATTTTCGTGCGCACTGATTTTGATAGGGATCTTTGCACTGTTTCCTAGCCTTCTCCCTGCGTACGGCTCGCCACCCAAAACACTTAGCATGACCCTCGTGATACAGATTGTCATGTTGCTCATTGGTGGCCTAATTTTGCTCATCTGCCGGGTTAAGCCTGTGGAAGTTGTCCGAGGAACTGTCTTTCAGGCAGGAATGGTTGCGATTGTGGCTATTTATGGCATTGCCTGGTTGTCCGACACATACTTCGGAACCTATATCGGCACAATGAAGGAATCGATCAACTCTATTGTTCAGGCCGCCCCATGATCTTTTGCTTTTGCATTATTTGCGGTGTCAGTTTTGATTAACACGCAAGGAGGCACAGTCCTTGCCGTCATGCCTCTTGGATTTGCCCTTGGTATTCCCGTGGCGGTTCTGGTCGGGATATTGCCTTCGGTCTATGGTTACTTTTTTATTCCGAACTATCCAAGTGACATTGCTTCCATGAACTTTGACCGGTCAGGAACCACTAAAATTGGCAAGTATCTCTTAAACCACAGTTTTATGTTGCCGGGGTTAATTTCTGTAAGTATATCTTGCATTATTGGTTATTTCTGGGCGAAGTTGATCATCTGACGCTAGTCATAATAACTTTTACGCATTGCCACATAAGTATGAGACACTGCTATTCCTATAACAAAATGCCCCATGATCGATCAATCTGGGGCATTTTTTCGTTTATAAAACTTTTTAAGAAAATCTTTAAGAAGATCAACGTCATAATCAGAGTCGCAACAAATTTCAAAATCAGGGAATTGCTGCAGCCAGTTAATCGGATCCGCTTTAACCTGATCTTTCGGTTGGGCCTGATCACCGGTCAAAAGTCTTTCGAAGGAATAGGCCCCAATCAGATCGGCAATATGTTTATCTATTGGTGGGCAGTAACGGTTCAGGATAAAAGAATCTGGGGAGAATTGCCTTTCCTGCATCCTATGGAACGTGTAATATGCCACTCTAAAATGTTAGAAACAAAATTAATCATAAACGAAAATTCAACTCGCTATATGTGATGAGTTGCAGATTGAAGATTTGTGCCTTGCTGCTACTGACACTAAGTTTTGGCAACTGACACTGACAATTGGCAATTCACAATAGATTCTTACGGAGGTATCATGTCGGTAAATAAAGTCATTTTGGTTGGAAATCTCGGGAAAGATCCTGAATTGCGCTACACGCCATCCGGTGCAGCCGTTGCGACGTTTTCGCTGGCGACCACTAATCCCTTTAAGGACAAGGATGGCAATCGGCAAACCGAATGGCATAACATTGTCGCCTGGCGTCAGCTGGCTGAAATTTGTGGCAAGTTCCTGCATAAAGGCCGGCAGGTTTATATTGAAGGGCGTATCCAGACGCGTTCCTACGATGACCGCGATGGTAATAAGCGGTACATCACTGAAATTATCGCTGAAAACATGCAGATGCTGGGTAACCGTGATGAAAACCAGAGCGGCGGCGGTCTCGGCGGCGGTCAGGGTTTCTCGGGGGAAGGTGGTTCCAATTATTCACAAGGTGGGGGATCGTCTCGTGGCAGCAGTAAGCCCAGCGGTGGGTTCAGCGGATCTTCACCCGCTGATTTTGATGATCCGGTTTTCAATCCTGATGATGAGATTCCATTTTAGTCGAAACCTTTTATTTTTTGTATATAAAAAAAACAATAATTACCTTAGAGGCCCCGCAAAGCGGGGCTTTCTGATTTTTGCATTGTTTGATACCAGGTGGGGCAGATACTCAAAATTCTTTAAAGGACTCCTCCGGAGTTGCCGTTTTTTCAATTTGAGTAAACGGCATAAGCAATTTTCTGACCTACAATCATACGCTATCTCCTTTCCGTTTTTTCTACCCCTAGCGCAAGTCAATTTTAGCTATCCCTTGCCTACCGGCTACCTCCCGCCACCACGCAGGTAGAGGGACTCTGCCAGGTGATCAGCCCCTTTGATCAGCCGCACCATCAAGGGAATCAGCAGAATATGCAGATGCAGCAGCGATCTGATGCCTGTGGGGATTTCAACGCCGCGTAGGCGTTGGGCATCGCGAATCTCGTTGACCAGTGGCTTAATAAATAGGGCATAGTTGACAGCACCATAGGTGATAAAAGCGAAACGCTCAGGACAACCGCAGGAGCGAAGCAACACGTAGAGAGAGACATCGGCATAAAAGGCCAGAAAAAGTTGCAGGCAGAGGCTGGTTCCGGTCAGTAACAGCACGGTCTGCACACCGGTCTGCCATTGCCCCAGCAGAGCATAAAGCAAGAGAATAAAGATAAACGAGGGTAACAAAAAGGTCAGGTAGATCTTGAGTGAACCCCGATTGCGCACGAGCAGCGTCAACAGTAACGCCGGGATCAGCACATATGAAGTCTGCGGTCGTATAAACTGCACTACCATTAGCAGTATTGATATCAATCCTAATATTTTATAGCGCATCGTTCGCTTCTTCCACACGGTAATTGATTAACTGCAGCCCGGCGCGATTGAGGTCATCGAGATACGTTTGGCTGTGACTGGTAAACAGAATGGTTCCCCCCCCTTGCACATAATCAGCAAAGATCATTGCCAGTTGTTTGCGACTATGCTGATCCATACCTGCGTCCGGTTCGTCCAGGATTAGAATCTGCGGCTTGAGCATCAACGCTGAAGCAAGCTGACATTTTTTCTGTTCGCCATGACTTAAGGTAAAGGGGTTGCGCTCAAGGCAGTGCTCAAGGCCAAACAGGGAGCAGACCTGGGTGAAGAAATCGTTATCGAAAGCGCCAAGTCTGCGCGCGGCAAAAGCGATTTCATCTTCAACAGTAGCGCAGAAGAACTGAGAATCTGGTGCTTGCAGCACAACACCGAGGATAGTGGCCAGTTCGGCTCGTTTATAAGTGCCAAGAGAACGTCCTTTCAGGTCGATAGCACCGCGACAGCTCAATAAGCCACATAACATTTTCAGCAGAGTCGTCTTGCCACTGCCGACTCCGCCACTGATATGGATAAGATCGCCTGCGGATACGCTCAGATCGGTGTAGGAGATATCGCAGGGGTATTCTGATGCTGTCTGCAGAGCACGTAATGAAAGCACCTCACCCTTGTTATCCTGACGATCCAGCTGCCAGTTGATTTTCTCCGGCATCGGGTTGCCTTCTGCGTTGCGGTTAAGAGGAACCAGCGTAACAGGGCGAACTACGGATCTCAATTGGGCAGGCAAACTGTGTTCAACCAGAAGAATCGTACGTCCCTGAGCATGCAAATCGATGAGCAGATCGGCCAGCAGTTTACGTTTGGGAGCAGACAGCTGAGCGAAACATTCATCCAGTAACAAGATACGTGGATGGCAACAAAGGTAGGCGATCAGCAGCACCAGTTGTTGCTGTCCGCCGGAAAGCTTTTGCGGATGCCTGTCGACCAGATCGGCAATGGCGAAATATTCGAGTAGCCGCTGTGCTTCTGCCGTGTCGGCCTGGGGCGAGAAGCTGATCTCTTCCCATACGCTACGACAAAATAACCGCGATGCCGCCCAGGGGCCAGTCAGGCAGATGCCGGAGATTTCATCTTCGGCCGGAATTTCTTTGCCACGAAAAACAACCCGGCCGCAGGTGCGACCGGGGTAGATATCGGGGATCAACCCGGCGAGCAGGCGTAACACGCTGGTTTTACCGGCACCGTTTGGTCCCGTCAGGTGAACAAAATCTCCCTCCTGCATAGCAAGGGAAAAATCTTCAAAAACCTGCTCTTTATGCGCGAAGGAGAGCTTTTGTATCGATAACACGGGCTTTCTCCAGTGCGTTGATGACCGCCAGAGCAAGCAAACTACCCGCTGCGGAACTGAGTAAAAAGCTGGGCAGCAGGGCCATGACACCGATCTCCTTACCCATCAATCCAGGAGCAATCAGCAGTGACCCAACCACAGGGCCAAGCAGACCGGTACCAACAATCTCACCTGCTGCAGCAGCCCAGGTTTTACCGGTGAGGCGAAAGGCGATGCCGGCAAAGAAGGCGCCAATCATACTGCCGGGAAAGGCCAGCAGCGTACCAACCCCCAGGGCGTTGCGGATAATCGACACCCCGGTGGCGGCACCAACATTCCACCAGGTGCCAACCAGTACGGCGAGGAACACGTTGACAAAATGCTGAGTCGGATTGATTTTGGCAATTCCGACCGGAATGCTGGTAAAGGGTGACAGGGCGATAGCCAACGCCATAAAAACAATCAGATAGGCGGTGCGTTTAATATTTTTTTTCATCGATATTCTCCTCCTTTGAGGCCAAAGACAACAGATAAACCTGCAGATACGATCAGCGCCCCGAGGAAGGATATAAACATATCGGCGGGCAGCCCTGACCAGGAACTGAAGTCCGGTTTTGGGAAAAACAGTGTGCCCAGGATAATCCCGACACATCCGGAGATAAGAGCCTGAGCACCAGAGATCTTGCTATTAAACAAACCGAACAGCAATGGAAAAGCAAACGCCGAGCAAATCAAATCGGCAAGTAGAAAGAGATAGAGAACTGAGCCACCACGACTGCCGAACAGGGTTGCCAGCACACCGATAACGATGGTCAGCATTTTTGCACGACCAAGAATTGTCGGGTTTTCTTCATCAAGACCATTCCAGGAGCTGATGGTACTGACCATGCCATTGAGCAGGGTGTCGATACTGCTCAGAGCCAAAACAAAAGCCAATAAGACCAGCACCACGGTAAACATGGGCGATAACAGGCTTAACAGGCTGAACATGCCGAGAGAGGGCGCCGCGGGATCGAGGGTTCCGGCACTGCGGGCCAGGATACCGAAGAACCCTGCCAGAAAGATCAAGGGAATAACGATAACGCCACCGAGTAAAAAAGCCTTTTTCTGGGCGGTTGATCTGTCTACGCTGTAGACCCTCTGCCAGAAGCCCTGATGAAAGAGATTGCTGGTGGTGACCCCGATGAAAAGGACAATGCCAAATTTCCAACCCGGCATAAAGGACAGGCTCAGCAGTTCAGGGGCGTTCTGTTGCACCTGTCCGATCACTGGCCCTTTTGCGGACAGGGCAGAAACGACAGCGGCAGCAAAAGCAAGCAGTAGTGGCACCAGCACATATAGCTGAATCTTATCGGTTTTGATTGAGGCGCCCAAACCGCCGCGAAAGACATAGGCAAAGACCAGCAAGGTAACGCCTGAACAACCAACGATCAGCGGTGTTCCCAGCGTTAGCGCTAATACCTGTCCGATGGCGGTCAACTCGGCCGTCAGAAAGGTCCCCATATAGAAGAGCATAATGGTTCCGGTCAGAAGCGCAGTACGCTGGCCAAAGCGTGCAGCGACGTAATCGCTCAAACCGTAACCGTGTGGAATCAGTTTAACCAGAAGCGGTCCGAAAAAGGCGAGAAGAAACAGTGGCATGGCTTGCCCCAGAGCATAGCCGCTAAGACCGGTTACTCCTGCCCAACTGCCGGTCTCGCCGGGGCTGAAGAGCATCCATGCTCCGAGCACAGATGCTGCCAGACTGAATCCGGCCACGGTTGGTGAGGCTTTACCACGATGAGTAATATAATCATCAATAGAAACGGCCTTATTTTTAAAACCGATCAGAACAAAAAATAAACTGAGGACGGCCATACCGCCCAGACTGACGGACAGGATCATAGCTTTTCTCCTTGGACAGAAACTTGTACAGCAAAACCTCTGTATCTCTAACGGCTGGCTTGAACACTGTGGTCCTTAGTTCAGGATTGAATGTCCCGGCGATAATAGGTGCTGGTGACCATTCTGCTCAATACATGGCTTTGCGGTTGCTATTTCTTTAGGAATTTCACAGCGTCGCGGAGCGTAAAGAAATCTCCCATATCATCAGGAGGTCCCTGTCCGGTCACAGACATACAGCCATTTGAGAGGCGGCGGTATGAAAAGAGGAAAAGCTCTCATGCTTCCTGCGCTGACATTACTCAGGTCAGGTTCTAAGGGTCTGTTCTCAGCCGGTCCCAAAAGACAAGCACCCCTGATGATGGGGCCGATGTTTACACAACTTGCTCGTTTTGTCAAAGGGGGCTGCTCAAGAATCAGGATTAAATACTTACATTGATGCGGAGAAAATTAATGGCTCCAGTGGGCATATTGTTTTCTGCGGAAGGCGCTCTGAATGATGTCGATATTCCCGTGTTATTGTTGAAGGCAGAGAAAGATGAAGAGGTAACAGAACCGTACCATGCCGATGTCATTGAAAAAGGCCTTCCCAATAAACAGTAATTAACTGGTATGATGGCATCTAATGCTGGCCATTACTCATTATTGACATCATCCCCTGATTTTCTTAAGCCAGAAATTGGCTCGATTGCAGAAGGTCCCAAAGATTTCAATCGGCAGAGTTTCAAGAAAAGCTAGGTGCAATGATTGTCGATTACCTCAAAGGTGCGCTGAAATAAAAACATAACCCTTATCAGTCTCCTCTCAGGAAAGCGGACCCTCCGGCGTTCTGTGAGGGGACTGCAAGAGTATGAATTTCTTCAATGTTACACTGCTATGTCACGATAGCTCGTTGCTATCCGGAAACTCCGAAGGGCAACGGCTAAGTTTTCAGCTTGGAAACGAGCAATTTTTTCGTTGTTGCAAGAAAACCCGCAGATTGACACCGCCACAGCGGAAAAGGGCCGGTTCCGGATGGAAAATAGCTAATTTTAAACACCGGCCAGTGGCTAATCTGTAATCAGAAACACTTCTCCTGCGTATTTTATCACCACTAATTTCACATATGGCAACGTTAGGGACACTCAGAGCGGGACATATGTCTCGTGTCTGAAGGTGAGAATACAGATATTTAATTATTTTATCAATCTCTCCGCAGACGGCCATCATCCCAGATTTATTCACGTTTTCAAAGAGTTTTAGTATCTGGAAAGCAACTTGGCAGAAAATATATTATTAGAGTTGGCGTAATAGTTGCTTTAATACCGTACTGTCCAGCTCACTGGAGAGCAGGACAGTAAGACTTGGGACATCTGTCCCATTACTACTTAGCGCAGGCAAAGTCGCCCACTCTTCTATAGTTTTTATAGTCGCGTGGGCTTTTTCGTTTTTGGACAATCTTCGCCAGCAAGAAAAGAATGTATCTCTCACTCGATTAAAAAGGAGGCTGCTCTTAGGGATTTTCTCTCACTAAGGCTAATCTTATAAGATGTAACATGTAGATTGTATGAGATTAGAATCGTTAATGATGTGACACTTTCATAATGACTTAAAACAATCCTATTTACGGCAAGGAGAACGAAGAATGAAATCAAGAATATTAGTATCTGTTTTTTTGGCTGTGTTGTGCCTCTTTTTCGCTCCAATACATGAGATCAGCTATGCTTCCGAGGACGCCTTAAGCAAAGTCAAAGACAGCGGAATTTTAAAGGTTGCTGTGCCACAAGATTTCCCGCCGTTTGGTTCTGTTGGCACCGATTTGCAACCGATAGGTTACGATATCGATATGGCAGCGCTGATTGCCAATAAACTTGGAGTCAAATTGAAACTGGTGCCTGTTACGAGCACCAATCGAATTCCATACCTGACCACAGGAAAGGTGGACCTTGTTATATCGTCGCTGGGGAAAAACCCTGAGCGCATGAAAGTTATCGATTTTTCAAATGCTTATGCACCATTCTACAACGGGGTCTTTGGCCCTGCTGATGAAAAAATACAAGGCGGGAGTGATTTGGCAGGAAAAACGATCGCAGTTACACGTGGTTCCATTGAAGACCTTGAATTGACCAAGATCGCTCCACCGTCAACAACGATTCAACGTTTTGAAGATAACAGTTCGACGATTTCGGCTTATCTTTCTGGTCAAGTCGAGTTGGTGGCAACAGGGAACGTTGTCGCCGCTTCTATTAATGAGCAAACCCCCAAAAAGATGCTTGAGTCCAAATTCCTGATCAAAAATTCACCATGCTACATTGGGCTGAATAAAGAGCAGGGGCCGTTTATGGATACCGTAAACGCCATTATCAAAACAGCGAAGCAGGACGGCTCACTTGAGAAAATTTCACAGAAATGGCTTCACATAAGCCTTCCTGAAAATTTGTAACAAGTTCCTGAACATTGTGGTGGGCGTCTTGTTGCGCTCACCACAACTGGAGAACCCATGGACTATCAGTTTTCATTTACTGCGGTTTCGGCAAACTGGCAGCTGCTTGGTCAAGGACTCTTGCTGACAGTGTTGTTTACTGTTATCGGGTCTGCTGCCGGACTTGTTGTTGGGACAGTTGGTGCGGTTTCAAAAAACTGGCGTATACCGGTTTTGTCGCAGCTTTATTCCATTTATGTCGAATGTATACGGAATACACCTTTTCTGGTTCAACTCTATTTTATTTTTTTCGGCCTTCCGGCACTTGGGATTAAGCTGAACGGTTTAGAGGCTTCGGTTTTGGCTATGATCATCAATCTGGGAGCCTATTCTACTGAGATCATACGCGCCGGGTTGCAGGCTATCCCCAGAGGGCAGTTGGAAGCGGCCGATGCCTTGGCCATGAGCCGTTGGCAATGTTTGCGCTATGTCATACTGCAGCCGGCATTCAGGACTGTCTGGCCGGCGCTGTGCTCACAAATTATTATTGTCATGCTGGGCTCGTCGGTCTGCTCTCAGGTTGCTGCTCAGGAACTTACCTATGCCGCCAATTTAATTCAGGCACGTACCTTCAGAGCGTTTGAAGTCTATTTCATCTCAACAGTGCTCTACCTGCTGCTTGCAGTTGTGGTTCGGAAGGTGCTTTTTATGTTTGGAAAGCGTTGTTTCAATAGGGGGCGCGCATGATTCAGTTTACGCTTTGGAACATTGTCGGTCACCTCGTGACCGGGATGGGCTGGACAATATTACTCTCCCTTGGAGCTTTTCTGCTGGGTGGTACGGCGGCGTTGATTATTCTTTTCCTTGGTCTGTCCTCCTCCTCTACGCCATGCAGAGCAGCAAGAATCTATATCGAGTTTTTCCAGGGGACGCCTCTCTTAATGCAATTGTTTTTGCTCTTTTTTGGCTTAGGCCTGCTGGGAATAGAAATATCTCCTGTGCTGACGGCGTTGCTGGGATTGACTTTTTTCTCAAGCGCATATTTAGCCGAAATCTGGCGCGGTTGTGTTGAATCGCTTCCGAAAGGGCAATGGGAGGCCTCTGATAGTCTGGCTATGAATCGTTATCAACAGATGCGTTACGTTATTCTGCCACAGACAATCCGTATTGCTTTGCCTCCAACCGTCGGGTTTTCAGTTCAGATTGTCAAAGGGACTGCGGTTACCTCAATTATCGGCTTCATGGAGATAACGAAGACAGGTTCTATGCTTGCAAATGCTACCTTTAAGCCACTTTTGATCTATGGACTGGTTGCTTTAGGGTATTTTCTCATTTGCTTCCCGTTGTCGGCATTAGCTCGGCACGTAGAGAAAGGGTTATATGCCACTCATTCACGTTGAAGAACTGCATAAAAGCTATGGCGAAACAGAGGTTTTAAAGGGAGTTTCCTTTTCGGTGCAGGAAGGACAAGTCGTCGTGATCATCGGGCGTAGCGGCTCCGGGAAAAGTACTTTGCTGAGAGTCCTGAATGGACTGGAGACCTTCGAGGATGGCCTGGTGCATATCGATGGGGCCAGATTTCACGGGTTAAAATCGGAACTTATTCCCCTAAGGCTCAAGGTCGGAATGGTTTTTCAGCAATTCAACCTCTTCCCTCATTTGACCGCCGGAGAGAATGTCATGCTGGCGCCCCAGGTGGTCAAGAAGGTGGACAAGAAAGAGATCCGGCTTCTGGCTGAAGAAATGATGGATCGGGTTGGCCTTGCTGATAAATTCAATGCGTTTCCCGATCAGTTATCCGGTGGGCAGCAGCAGCGTGTTGCTATTGCCAGGGCCCTGGCCATGAAACCAAAGGTTTTGCTTTGTGATGAAATCACCTCAGCTTTGGACCCCGAACTGGTTGATGAGGTGTTGAGCGTGGTTCAGCGCCTTGCTTCTGAAGGAATGACTCTGATTATGGTCACCCATGAAATGCGTTTTGCCCGAGATGTTGGAGATACCCTGGTGTTTATGCATCAGGGCCTGGTTCATGAGATGGGACCACCGAAACAGTTGTTTGCGAGTCCTAAAACTCCTGAACTGGCGTCCTTTGTCAAGTCTGTCAATCTATAGAGGGCAGACCCAAAAGTCTTTTTTACGAACAGCTGTGCCTGAGCGGTGAGCGTGATGTGCTCACTTGCTTTTAGCATTAATGGATGTGATTTTATGAATACGGAACGGGAAATATCTCATTACCGCAAATTTATTTCTGACAAGACGCTTTGTTTCCTGCTCGACCGCGCTCGGCCAGTTGCTGGAGTCGATGGCTTATGTGCCATTGACCCGTGTCGTGGATTGGAGACCGCCGCAAGTTTACATTTTGCCTGCGAGCTGTATGCAGCCGTAAAAGATGACTTGGATTTGGTTCTTACTCAACGCGAAATAGATCGTCACTTTATCGATGCAAAAACGCAAGAGTGTGTAAAGATCAACAGCCAGAATAATATTCCCTACGCAGATTCTGCTTATCAGACCGTACTTGCAAAGCAAGACGAAAGGGGGCGGACTGTCGTCGGTCCGCTGACAGATGCCTATCATCGCAGCGCTGGTCCTTGTGTGGCAGAATTGCCAGACTGGCTTGCTCCGCCTCATGTCACCCTGTTCGGACCACCGGACTCTGCCAAGCTTTCAATCAACGCGATGAATTCGTTTCATCGTGCAATTAAAGATGAGCCCAGGGATGTTGCTGATCTGTTAACCCGTTCCAAGAGCCTGCCCAAATGGGGCGCAGATGATGAGGATTCAAAGACTCCCCTCCACGGCGACCTGGTTTTGGCCGGCGACAATCTGAAGCAATGCTTTGACGGAACCTTACGTGAGAGCGAAGGGGACAGAACCTACGCTATAAAGGCAGATAAACAGGCGTTGCCGATAAAACGCATTCCAGGGCTTGCCCTGCCTTGTACTTTTCTTTTTTACCATGGTAACCCGCTGCCGCTGCACATTTATGATTTTGCGTTGCACCTTTTTCACTGCAGGATGAATCCACGGGCTCTGGTTTTTTATATTCCGAAGTTGGAAAATGAGGAAGAGGCTCGTTACCTGAAAAAACTGATCAGCACAGCTGAAGACATGATCGGGAACTTTTGCCCAAGCTACCAGCCGGGATCGGTGCGGTTGATGGTTGTGATTGAGAACCCACGCGCCATTTTCCGGGTCAATGAAATAATGGACACTCTTCAGCCGTATTTTGCTGGTGCGTCCCTTGGCTGGCACGACTACCTCGCTTCGACAGCGCGCTTGTTCAAAGAGGATGCGCACTATCGCATCCCGGTTAAGAGTGACCCCGATATTGTCATAAAATATATCAAGGCAAGCCACGAGCTGTTGGCGAATGTTGTTGGAGGGCGTGGTGGAATCAAGGTCGGCGGTATGTATGGTGTTTTGCCGCTTAATAGCGATTTAAAAAGCCGCTCTTTTCAGGTCACCATCAAGGGTTATATTCGTGACGTAATCACCCAGCTTAAGCGCAACCTGAATGGCTTCTGGGTTGCCCATCCTGATTTCGTGCGGATTGGTCTGGCGTTGGTTCAGGGCTGGCGGGAGTTTCAGGACGGTGATCAGCTGCCTCTGGAGAACCTTGTTAAAGCACTGCTCCTGCCACACTATCATGCCGAAATGCTGGCTTTTATCTATGGTGCCGATAGCGAAGGACTAGACTGCAACAGCGTTAATTTCCCCCGCGCTTTGCTGGCCGCCGACCTGCAGGAATCCCAATTGATGTCCAACAGTGATGCTGAAGAAGTCAGGTACAATGTTTTCCAGACCCTGCAATATCTTGCAGACTGGCTCTGTGGTAATGGCTGCGTTGCCCTGCCTGCCGCAATCGAGGGGGAGATGGTCCGGGTCATGGATGATCTTGCGACAGCTGAGCGCTCGCGTTGGGAGGTCTGGCATGAAGTTCGTCACGGGCGCTTCAAGAGTGACGATCTGGTCACTATCATTGCCGAGGAAATCGATTTTATAACAGCAAACCGTAAGTCGGAACAAAAACAGGTTCAGGTCGTTTGGAATGAGCGAACAGCTAAATGGTATCCGGTGGCGGTATATCTGACAGTGTTAATGATGACGCAGACCCAACCGGTGGAATTCGCCACCGAATTGCTCTTGCCCTTTACTCTTGATGCGGTGCGCGCATCTGCTGATCCGCTCGCTTTTATCTGCCAGCTTGAAGGAGATAAATACCAGCTTGAACCTGAAGTTAAAAAAATGTGGGACGCGCGACTGCAACCAATGTTGTCGTTACGCCCCGTAGATATCAGTCAGCCAATGACCGAACCCTCTTATTAACATTTCTCGTATAAAGGAGAACGAATATGGGCTATCCGCACGGGTTATTATCAACGCGAGCTATTGTCAAACCAGGAGAATATGCCATCATTCCGCCGGAAGGCAGGGTCAATAACGTTATTCCCAACATTGAAGCTTGTAACGTATCAATTCTCTGCTCACCCAAAATTGGCGCCAGTTTCGTGATGTACATCGGTACGGCAAAACCGGGAGGCGGCACAACCAGCCCCTTTGCAGAAGAACCCGGTGTCGAAAGTTTTATGTTTATCCTCGAAACAGAGGGTGAAATGCGGGTCGGCGTTGATGAGCAAGAACAGACTTTGAGCGCGGGTGGTTATATCTATGCCCCGCCGAATTCCGGCCTGTCGTTCAAAAATAACAGCGATAGCCCCGTGCGGTTCCTTTTATACAAGCAGCGTTATATCCCCTATGCAGACACCGCCCCCCGCTGTATCGTCGGCAATATCAACGCCATTGAAGAGCGGTGCTATGATGACATGCACAATGTGTTTGTCCGCGACCTGTTACCCAGTGATCTCGCCTTTGACCTGAACTTTCATACTCTGAGTTTTGAACCTGGTGGCTGCCATCCTTTTGTCGAAACCCATGTCCAGGAGCACGGGGCCTATATCTATGAGGGGGAAGGGGTCTATCTTCTCGGCGAGCAGTGGTTGCCGGTGCAGAAAGACGATTTCCTGTTTTTTGGACCCTTTACCCAGCAGGCGGTCTATGCCTCCGGTCGTGGCCGACTGACTTATATCTATTCAAAAGACTGCAATCGGGATGTTGAAATCTGAGGGATCAAAAATGATGGAGACAGGGATACAGTCAGTACGAATCAATGGATCACGCCTGGAAGACCGCCTGTATGCTATGCGTGCGATCGGAAAAGCCGCTGGGGGTGGGGTAAGTCGCGAAGCGCTCAACGATGCAGATGTTGAAGGACGCCATCTTCTCATCCGCTGGTTTGAGGACGCTGGCTGCCAAATCCATATTGACGATATCGGTAATATTTTTGCCGTTAAAAAAGGCTTCGGGCAGGCATTGGCCCCAGTCCTCACGGGATCGCATAATGACACGCAACCGAATGGTGGTCATCTGGACGGAACCTTGGGAATTTTGGCCGGCCTCGAAGTGATTGCAACCCTAAACGACCAAGGGATTAAGCATGCTCGCGATATCGTTGTCGCTATCTGGACCAATGAAGAGGGCACACGCTTTACGCCCGGCTGCACCGGATCTGGTGTCTGGACCGGCGTTCTGGACAAGGATGCCATGTACCGTCTTCAGGACACCTCAGGGATTACCTTGCGTGAGGAACTGATCAGGAGCGGTTTTTTAGGCGCCGGACCTTTTGACCCTGGTCCTGTCTATGCCGCTTTTGAATTGCACATCGAACAGGGACCGGTGCTTGATGCAATGCACATCCCGATCGGAATTGTGGAAGGCATCGTTGCCCCTCACTGGTATAATGTCACCCTGACCGGAGAAGCCAATCATGCCGGCTCTACGCCAATGACGATGCGGCGCGACCCGTTGCTGGCCTTCTGCCGCATTGGGAACATGCTTAATGACAGGGCGCATGCCTGCGAAAACCTGGTTGCTACGGTGGGCGAGATTCATGTCTCTCCCAATTCCAGAAATGTCATACCGGGGGCTGTTCGATTTTCCCTAGATATCCGCGGCTGGAAGGAACAGCAGACCGAAGAGTTTTGTGCTCAAATTGAACTGGCGATACAGCAGATTGCCCAAGAATGTCGCTGTACTGTGAATCTTGACAAAATATGGCATGAACAACGGACCGACTTTGACCCACGGCTTCGCCAGATAATAAGGGAAAGCTGTCAGGTGTTACAGCTTTCCAGCATGGAAATGCATAGCGGTGCTAACCATGACATGGTTTATGTCAGCCGGGTTGCACCCTCTGCAATGATATTTGTACCGAGTATTGGGGGGAAAAGCCACTCCCCCGCAGAGAATACCGCTATCTCGGATTGCATTGCCGGAACAAACGTTTTATTCCAATCGATGGTCAGATGTGCCAATGAATACGAGCTTAAAAATGATTGTTGAAGGATATAAACTTTCAGCAGACATGGAGATGACAGACATGAGCGAAGCGCATGGAAGTAGGAAAAAACGCCCTAATCTCGGGGATATCGCCTACGATGAAATAAAGGAAATGATTCTCACTGGGGAGCTTCCCCCAGGGCAACGGCTTGTGCTTGATTCACTTTCTGAAACATTGAACTTGAGCGTAACGCCTATTCGCGATGCGCTCAACAAACTGGCCCAGGAAGATCTCGTGGTTATCAGACCGCGCACCAGTCACACCGTTGTTGAGATAGCCGCTGAAGATGCATCGGATATTCTCGATTTGCGCCTGATGCTTGAAGCCTATGCCTTGCAGACGGCGGGGGAACGGCTCGCAAGTTTCCCGGTTGCATATTTCAAACGTAGCTTCAACAAAATTGGCGAATCTGGCGATCAAAAGGAGTTCATTGCCGTTGATCGAGATTTCCATGCCCAGATTCTGGCGCTGAGCTCTAACCGTCGCTTGCCTAAACTGTATGGTTATCTGCAAAATCTGTTACAGGTTATCTCGATTCAGGCTATTCAAACGGAGGGACGTATCGACGAAGCCAATCAGGAACATCTTGATCTCCTCGATGCGATTGAAGCTGGCAATGTTATGGCCGCGATGGATGCCTTAAAAGATCATTTCGGTAAAATAAAGCAGGTCTTTGCTGAATTCTGACGCGATAGATTGTTTTCACATTAGCGCATTTTCGGGTTGCTTGTAGCAAACTGATATTCCTGTCTGATAATAGGAAAACCTCAAATTATCTGAGTTTTCTGCCCCTTCTCTACGGTGTTTCTGCGTCTGTTAGCTCATTTTGAGAATAACGACACTTTTTCTCTGGTTTATAGTCATTCCTTAAGTGTCTGAAAATAAAAGAGAAAAGCCAATTGGTTTTGTTGGAGCCATTTGGTTTGAATTTTGCAGTCCATAATGCGTACTTATAGTTCATTATGTGGATCAAAATAAATCAGGAGGCGAAGACAGCATGAAAAAAGAATGGAAATCGCACAACGCTGATGGGTCCTACACGGTCAGGACCTGTGGTTGGTCACCACCAGGAGAACATCCGGTTGGTTGTGGCATGCGGCTGACAGTAAAAGATGGTCGTCTGGTTGATGTTGAAGGAGATGAAGAGCATCCGATCACCAATGGTCGCTTGTGTGTCAGATGTCTTTCTCTACCGGAATATGTTCATCATCCAAAGCGTATTACGACACCAATGAAGCGCGATCCCAAAGATCGTGGGAAGAATGCCTGGACACCAATCAGTTGGGACGATGCCTGGGATATCATCATTCCCAAGATCAATCAGCTGAAACAGGATCATGGCGCCGAGTCGATCATTGTCTTTGGTGGCACTGGCCGTGAGGCGTGTCTTTATTATTACCCGCTGGCCTTTGCTTCCATTGGTACTCCCAATGTCAGCCAGCCGATCAGCGGTTGGTCCTGTTATGGACCGCGCTGTGCTATTACTGACTTTATCCTGGGAGCCGGTTATCCGGAGATTGACTTTGCGGGCAACTACCCCGATCGCTATGACAACCCGGCCTTCACCTTACCTAAGTATGTTGTAACCTGGGGGAAAAACCCTCTTTATTCCAATCCTGATGGTTTCTTTGGCCATTCCATCATCGATATGATGAAGCGGGGCACCAAGGTCATCTGTATCGATCCTCGTACAACCTGGCTTGGCACGCGTGCCGAGTATGTCTGCCATTTACGCCCAGGGACCGATACCGCTCTGGCTCTTGGTTTCCTGAACGTCATTATCAATGAAGAACTTTATGATAAAGAGTTTGTTGAAAAATGGTGCTTCGGTTTTGACGAACTCAAAGAGCGGGTCCAGGATTATCCACCGAAAAAGGTCGCTGCTATTACCTGGGTTCCGGAATCTACCATCGTTGCAGTAGCGCGAATTATGGCTCAGGCCAAACCAACCTCCATCCAATGGGGTCTGGCCGTGGACATGAACCCCAATGGCGTTCAACTGGGACATTCAATTCTGGCCCTGACCGCGATCACTGGAAATCTTGATGTTCCCGGCGGTTTGACTCTGGGACCGCCATCGTCGTTGCTTGGCAAATGGCGCATGGAGACCCGGCGTAACCTGACGGATGAGTTATGGGATAAGCGTCTGGGTGTCAAAGCCTGGCCGGCGGTCGGGGCCGCTATGGCGACAACTCATCCGGATGAGACTCTTGATACTCTGGAAAGTGGAAAACCCTATAAATTACGGATGGCTTGGATTAACAGTACCAACGTCCTCGCTCCCTCCAGTGCGGTTCAGCCACAGCGCTGGTACAACGCGCTAAAGGAGATGGAACTGATTGTTGTCCAGGATCTGTTTCATAATCCGACCACCATGGCGCTGGCCGACATCTTCCTGCCGTTACCGACCTTTGCCGAGCACAATGGCGTGGTTATTACCAACTACGGGCGTAATGCCATTTCTTTGGGTGCCATGAATGAGGCTTTGCGGGTTGGGGATACCAAATCGGATCTTGAAGTCTGCATGGAACTTGGCAAGCGTCTACACCCTGATATGTGGCCGTTTGAAACGGTTCAGGAGTTCTTCACCAATCAGTTGCAGCCGGAGCTTGGCATTGATTTTAACGGGCTCAGCGAACTGGGGGTATACCAGCCACCCTATACCTACAAAAAGTATGAGAAGGGGCTCCTGCGCAGCGATGGAGAGCCTGGTTTCAACACAGTAACCGGCTTGGTTGAGCTTAAATCGACGTTGTTTGAAACCTGGGGAGAAGATTCTCTTCCTTACTATCAGGAACCTCCTTACGGTCCGCTGTCATCTCCGGAATTGTTCCGGGAGTATCCTCTGATCCTGACCTCCGGTGCGCGCAAGCCGACTTCGTTCCATTCAGAGCATCGTCAGATTGCCACGCTGCGTGAGATCGATCCTTTTCCAGAAGTTGAACTGCATCCAGAAACCGCAGAAAAGTTGGGTATTGGCCATGGAGACTGGGTCGAGCTGGAAAACATGCTTGGAAAATGCCGGATGGTGGCAAAGCTGACTCCTACTATTCATCCTAAAGTGGTTCATGCTGTTCATGGTTGGTGGTATCCGGAAAAAGAAGGGGAAGCTCCCAGTCTGTACGGGGTCTGGGATGCCAACCTGAATACCATGATTCCCCATAAAGCAATTGGCAAGCTTGGTTTCGGCGCTCCTTACAAGCAGATGATCTGTAGGGCAAAGCGGGTAGAGAGTTCAAGCATTCAAGAGTAACCGCAGTGAAAAGAGGATATGAATCATGTCGAAAAACGGTTTGCTGATTAATTATCAATGGTGCACCGGCTGCCACAGCTGTGAAGTTGCCTGTAAAAATGCCCTTAAATTGCCCATCGGCAAATGGGGGATAAAACTGGTTGAAAATGGCCCATGGGAAGTAACCCCGGGAAAGTTTGAGTGGGACTACCTGGCGGTTCCTACCCAACTGTGTGATCTCTGTGCTGACCGGGTTGCGGCAGGGAAGAAGCCGTCCTGTGTCCATCACTGCCTGGCTCAATGTATGGACTATGGTCCGGTTGAGGAACTAGCGGCCAAGGCTGCTGAAATGGGTCCAAAAACAACAATTTTCATCCCGTAGAATCTGTTCTCGCGGTGAACCGTCCTGGCCATGCTTGTGCCCCATCCTTTACAGGCATGGCCAGGACGAATGATCTGCTAATGCTGGCTCATGTAATATCATCAACTCGAAAGAAGGAGAAAAACGATGTTTGAGCAACATTACAATCGATGGGCAATTCTGATCGCGGCAATTGTGACTAACATCTGCTGCGGTACTCTTTATGCCTGGAGTGTCTTTGCCAATCCTCTCGGGCAGCTATTTGGCTGGGCTCCACCAGCACTGGCTCTGGCATTCACTATTAACCACGGCCTAAGTCCCGTGGCTTCAACCGCCGGTGGGTTTGTTCAGGATAAACTGGGGGCTAAAAATGGCATGATCATCGGTGGTCTGATGTTTTCCATTGGTCTGATTCTGACCGGGACAGTTTCCAGTGTCGGTATGTTGTACCTGACCTACAGTGTTCTGGCGGGCACTGGCGGAGCCTTTATCTACTGCGCCAATCTCGGAAATACGGTTAAATTTTTCCCTGATAAACGTGGCCTGGCTTCAGGTTTATGTGCGGCGGGTTACGGTTGCGGAGCCATGATTGTTGCCCCTATTGCCAGTGCCCTGATTATCAAATTCGGTGTGCTGACCACGTTCCAGATTCTGGGAGCTGTGTTTTTTGTCATTATTGCTATTTGCAGCACTGTGGTCAAAAGAGCTCCGGCCGGCTATAAGCCCGAAGGCTGGGAACCACCAGCTGTCAGTGTCAACAAGACCGGTGAGGTGAACATCCTCTGGCATAAAATGATTCGTGACATCGTCTGGTGGATGGTGCTGATGATGATGTTCTGCGGTACCATGTCAGGTCTGATGATTCTGGCCCATGCGTCACCAATCGGTCAGTTGATGTATAAACTGACACCGATGAAAGCTGCATTCTTCGTCAGTGTCATTACTCTGGCAAACGCAATCGGACGGATCGGTTTTGGCGGAGTGTCCGACAAGATTGGTCGTTCCAATACGATTATGGTTATGTACGTGGTTTCCGCCGTATCTTTGCTTAACCTGGCATTTACGCATAGTGTAGCAGGTTTTGTTGCCTCAGGAATCGGCGTTGGTGCCGTCTTCGGTGGTTTCATGGGAACCATGCCTGGCATTATCAGCGAACGTTATGGCCTGAAAAACTTTGGCGTTAACTATGGGATTACCTTTGTTGGTTTAAGCATGGCGGCTTTGACCGGTCCTTTATCTGCTGCAAAAGTTCGTGTTGCGACCGGATCCTATGATAACGCGTTTCTGATCGCTCTCGGGGTCAATGTTGCCGGTTTGGTTTTCGCTGCCGTTTACCGGGCTTTGGATAAACGTTCCACCAATGAACTCCCGGCCGGGGCAAAAGCAGTCGGTTCATAATCCTTCACAGTCAAGATATCAGTGTCCTCAGCATTTAGTGCTGATTTGGCCGGGCGAAAGCCCGGTCTTTTTTTTGGTCCGGAGAAACCTCTTGATGCTTGTGCAAAAACCAAATGTGTGGGTGATTTTTATGGAAAGCTGCCATTTGATAATTAGGAAGAGTTTGCAGCAGGTTGACAGAACAGATGCGTGGTTGCAGGAGTTGCAGATTTTTGGTCTTGTTGGTAGATTGCTCAGGGTTTACTTAGATCGTATCTTTTATGAAGTATTATCGCGTGGAGGGCTGTCATGTCGATGGCGTCGTCGGTCAAAATGTTCAGAGTTCTTGAATGCCTGTGTCAGGAAGGTCCGGCAAAAGCGGTAACCTTAAGCAAAATTCTCGATTTGAATAAAAGTTCGATTCATCGATTTTTGAATGCTTTGATGGAAATGGGTTATGTTGTTCAGGATGAGGACTCCGGGCTGTACTCTGCAGGGCTGAAAATCTATGAAATGGGCGCTCAGGTTAAAAATCGCCTGGGGATATCGCAAATCGCTGCTCCTATTTTACGGCGTCTTCAGGTTGAGGTAAACGAAGCGGTCAATCTTGGAGTTCTGCAGAATAATGAGATGCTGACTCTTGAGCGTTTTACTCCGGATGACATGAGTGTAAAAATTGTGGTTAAGGCAAAGTTACCTGCCTACTGTACGGCACTGGGTAAGATATTGCTGGCGCATCTGGATCAGAACAGTTTTGAAAAATATCTTGCTGAAACAGAGCTGCGTGCATTTACCCGCAGAACGGTCACAGATCCTGATAAATTCAGGCAGATGATTGCGCAGATAAAGGTGGCCGGAATTGCTGTTGATGATCGCGAACTTGACGAAAATATTCTTTCTATAGCCACTGCGGTGCGTGACGAAACTGGCATTGTCGTTGCGGGAATGTCGGTAACCGCATCGCCAATACGTTTGTCCGGGGCTAAACTTGAGGAAGCCAAACTAAAACTGCTGGCGGCTACGAAAGAACTGTGTTGTGCCCTGGGAAATGTCAGCAGTTGCTGAGGTTTTTGTGCAACTGGGCAGCGTTCCCGTGAATAACTCAATAGAAAACAAACCGCCGACGGGTGCCAGAGATTCTCTGACGCCCGTCGGATAGATAGTCCGGTTTGATGACCTTTATAATTTCTTAAGTCTTGTCACTATTGCTGAAGCGCAGAGTTCTTTTATAGTTAACCAGGTGAGCTTTTTCTAGAGCAGACATGTAGGTTACAAAAATATCGAGAGCTTTGATTACTTTAGCAGCCATGGGAATCTCCTTTTCCTTGATTCGTTAAGATGAGCAAAACATAGCATGATGATTTTCTCGTGAGGTAGTGCTCCATCGCTAATGCCCTTATCGCATTTCGGCAAGAGAGGTGTGGGGAAAATAGGCGAGGGCTACCTTGACAAGGAATTATGACTATATTAGTTTGATATTTAATGATTCGATATGGAGACGCTATGCCTATTTCTTTTCATGGCAGTAAAAACGAAAAAGATGCCCTGAGCACGTATGTAAAACTGGTGCGGGCTTGTGAAACGGTGACTGCTGCAACCCACCGGCATCTGGTCGATAAAAAGCTGACTGTTTCCCAGTTCGGGGTACTTGAAACCTTGTACCACCTTGGCCCCTTATGCCAGGCTGAAGTTGCCAAGAAGAATCTGAAGAGTACCGCCAATATGACGACGGTTGTTGATAACCTGGAAAAGCGTGGTTTGGTTGAGCGGGTACGCAGCAGGGAAGACCGCAGGTATATTACTCTTCATCTGACCGATGCAGGGTTGCAGCTGATTGCAGAAATTTTTCCTGTCCATGTGCAGTCCATGGTGAAAGGGTTCAGTGTGTTGACTGCAGATGAACAGCAACAGTTGGCCGAGCTGTGCAAGAAGTTGGGAATTTCGAACCAGATAAACTGTTCAAGAAGGAGCAGACCATGATTACCGTGCGCAAATCTCAGGATCGAGGTCATTTTGTATCTGACTGGTTAGAGAGTTATCATACGTTCTCTTTTGCGACATATCATGACCCTGATCAGATGGGGTTTCGCTCTCTGCGGGTTATTAACCAGGATCGCGTAAAGCCAGGAGGTGGATTTCCCCTCCACCCTCATAAGGAGATGGAAATTCTGTCTTTTGTGCTTGAAGGGACCCTCAAGCACGAGGACAACCTGGGGCATGAAGGACTTATCCACGCCGGTGAAGTGCAGCGTATTTCTGCCGGAACCGGCATTATGCACAGCGAGTATAATTCATCAGACACTGAGGAGGTTCATTTTCTGCAGATCTGGATAGTGCCTGCTGAGCAGGGGCTAGCCCCGTCTTATGAAAGTAAGTCCTTTGAGCCGAAAGAGCCGAATTCTTTGCAGCTACTCGCTTCACGAGATGGCCGGTACGGATCGGTTGTTGTGCACCAGGATCTTTCTCTGTATTCCGGCACGTTGGAGTCAGGGCATTCGTTGCCATATCATTTAGTCGTTGGCCGCCACGCCTGGATCCAGGTCACTTCTGGAGACCTGGAGGTCAGCGGGCATCTCATTGCAGCAGGAGACGGTGCCGCCGTCAGTGAAGAAACAGTTATTGGCCTTTCTACCCCAGGCCGGGCAAAGTTTCTTCTTTTTGATCTGGGGTAAGCAAATTTTTGTTACTCACAAAGGAGTTAATTTTATGAAAACCGATTTCTGGAACGCGGTAAAACAGAGAAGAACCTATTATTCCCTGAGCAAAGACCAGGTAACCAGCGATGAGAAAATCGAAGAGATTGTCGGGGAAGCAATAAAGCATGTTCCATCCTCCTTCAACTCCCAAAGTTCCCGCGTGGTGATTCTTCTCGGTGAACAGCATGACCGGTTGTGGGATATCACCAAGGCGGAACTCAAGAAGTTGATGCCGGCTGAAAATTTTCAGGCCACTGAGGATAAAATCAATGGCGCTTTCCGTAGTGGTTACGGCTCAATCCTGTATTTTGAGGATCAGCAGGTTGTTGAAGCATTGCAGCAAAAGTTTCCCCTTTATGCTGATAATTTTCCAATCTGGTCAAATCATTCCTCAGGGATGCTGCAATTTGCTATCTGGTCTGCCCTGGAAATGGAAGGGTGGGGGGCCTCATTGCAGCATTACAATCCGGTGATTGACGCTGCGGTAAAAAGTACCTGGGGGATTCCGGATAACTGGAAGCTGATTGCCCAGATGCCGTTTGGTAAACCGACTGCTGCGCCGGGAGAAAAAGAATTCTTACCCTTGTCTCAGCGCTTGAAACTGTTCAAATAAGCAGGCTCGGCAAGTCTGTCATTCAGATTCTGCAGGCTGGACAGGATCAACCGTCTGCAGAACCTGAATGAGTGTCCTACACTGTGTATGCACTCACCTGATAACTTTATTACCGCTAATAGATCACCAAGCCGGTTTTCAGCTAACTTTAGTTAAGGGACTGCTTTCTGTTATAATTCAGGCTAACTGGCTTAAGCCAATTCCAAAATGACTCGTTTATTTTTAGTAGGTGAAATTATGCAAGACAGCTGTGGCCGAACAATCGACTATCTGCGCCTTTCGGTAACCGATAACTGCAATTTGCGCTGTCGCTATTGTGTACCGGAAGGCGAATCTGCCTGTCACCATGACAATCATCTGTTGGCTTTTGAGGACTATTTGAAAATAGTTCGCGCTGCTGTTGAACTAGGGGTCAGGAAGGTCCGGGTGACAGGTGGTGAGCCGCTGGTTCGTCAAGGCTTGGCGGAGTTTTTACATGAGTTGACCGCGATCTCTCAGATTGAAGATGTCAGCCTGACGACCAATGGTGTTCTCCTGGGAAAATATGCCGAACAGCTAAAGGATGCCGGGGTTAAGCGACTCAATGTCAGTCTGGATTCCCTTGATAAGGAAAAGTTTTCAGCGATTACTCGCGGAGGTTCGTTGGCGAAAGTTCTTGCCGGATTGAAAAAGGCCGATCAGCTTGGCTTCAGGATCAAGTTAAATATGGTGGCTATGCGGGGAATCAATGATCAGGAATTGATCGATTTTGCTGACTTGAGTAGACACAAAGCCTGGGCGATACGTTTTATCGAATATATGCCGATGGTCCCGGAAGGGGATTATCAAGCACATTTTATCAGTGGACAAGAGATCTTGGCTTTGCTGCGGCAACAGTATGAAATCAGCAATATTTCAACGGGCGAATACGCCGGGCCCGCAAAACCCTATAAAATCACTGGTGCCGCCGGTTCCCTGGGAATTATAACGCCCATGAGCGAGCATTTTTGCTCATCCTGCAACCGGATTCGGATTACCTCCCAAGGCGCAGCAAAAAGTTGTCTGTTCAGTCCGGTAACGACGGATCTTAAACCGATCCTGAATGATCATGTTGCTCTTAAAAATACTCTCGAAACGGTTATCGGTGGTAAACCGACCCAACATGATATGCGCGTTGATTCCCGCAGTGTAACCGGACTCGGCATGTCTGCTATTGGCGGGTAGGGTAGCTGCGAGGTCCGGTACTATGCTAAGCGCGGTGCGCCATTTCGAAGCACTATGTATTTTCCTCACAAGCAACTAAAATTCGTTCCGCTGGGACTCGCAGCTGTTTCATCAAGTAAATCTTGAAGTTTGGTTCGTAGGGCTGGATATCAACTGCTTTCTGCATACACTCCATCCATGCTTCGACATCACTCCGCCCAATAGGCATATGCTTATGAAACTGAGGTATTTTAATGGGCCCAAAATTCTGCGAGTACAATTTTGGCCCACCAAGCCAGCCCGATAGGAAATAGGACAGTTTGAGCCGTGATTCATTCAGGTTATCACGGTGCATTCTACGTATAACCTGAGCTTCTGGCAGTGAGTCCATAAAATCGTAGAATGCATCGACGAGCTTTGTTATCCCTTCCAGCTCTCCCGCTGCCTTGTAGGAGGCATCTCCAACCCCATATTCGATTTTATCGTTGCTCATACTTAACCTTTACTTTATAGGCCTAACTCAGCGTTAAAGTGAGATCAGCAAGTATGCCACAAATTGAGCACAGTGAAAATGGTATGCGTTTGGAGTTACCTTTGAACGCCTTGTTATGTTTATAGATGCTCTCTCAGCTCGTGGCTAAGGTGCTATTTTCACATCCCTCATTGCTGCTATGTAGTCGCGACGAGCATCACAGCAGGAAATTAAGTCGGCTATCAGCTTTTTTGGGATCAATTTCAATTATTTCGGCACTAACAATATTTTCAGCAACGAAAGGATCATTGTTTACTCTTTCTTGTAGCTCTGGTAGTGAGGTGTTATGAGCGATAACGGAACCACCCAGATTTGATTGAAGGCTACCAACCAACAAAAAAACACCATCTTCAAAGCCTTGTTGAATCCATTGTTCGTGACCAACCATGTGGTCTCGAGCTTGTGATTTATTGTCGGAAAACCTTAAGAACACAATAAACATAGCTGTTTCCTTTTCTGTGTTACTCGTAATTGGTCTGCTTTTTCTTGACGGGCAAGTCATCCAGCCAGTCGTACATTTTTTCCACTTCCTGTTTCACATATTGTAAGTCATCAAAAGCATTGCCCAGGGTCGCTACCCCTTGGCTCCAGGAGAGTACGTGCATAGCCAGTGAATCAGCATCCTGTGTATGGCCAAGCTGAGTAAACTGAGCTTTCAGCCATACTCTAAAGAGTGTGAAAACTTTATTGGCCTCAGCTTTTGAGGCGTGGTTCAATTTGGCGAGTTCCGTGCACAGTGTGCCGACAGGACAACCGTAGTCCTTGATCATTGACCAGTTTGACAAAAGGATTTTGATGTAACTCCTGATGCGGTCTTTTGGCGTCGCAGTCTGCTCTTCCCAAGCCGTCAACATGTGCTGTGTCCTGTCCAGACGAGTCTTGATGACAGCATCAAGAATGTCATCCTTGGTCTTGAAATGATGGTATAGGTTACCGCGCGAAATACTCACCATACTGGAGATATCTGCAAATGAAGTATGCTCGAAGCCTTGCCGATAAAATAAGTTATCGGCAGCCTCTATAATTTGACGGCGTGTCTCACCGTGTCCCATCACACGACCTCTTTGCACAACTTGTTTTTAACCATATGTCGGATAATCATTGTAGCCTTTCTCATCACCACCATAGAATGTATCGACGTCAACCTCATTTAAAGGTAAGTTCTCCTGATAACGGCGCACTAAATCCGGATTAGCTAAAAAGGGCGTCCCAAACGCAACCATATCAGCGACACCGTTAGCTATGGCTTTTTGTGCTCTTTCCAGGTTGTATCCATTGTTTGCGATATAGACTCCAGTGAATTTTCTACCCAGCTCAGAATAGTTGATTGCACTTACCTTGGTCATCATGTCACCTTCAAGCACGTGAAGATAGGCCAGACCACGCAGGCCCAATTGCTCGGCAAAATATTCAAAATGCATCTGTGGATTTGAATCTGACATGGAGTTAAAACTGTTTTCAGGGCTCAAGCGCACACCAACGCGATGTGCAGGCCAAATCGTGGAGACTGCATCGAGAATTTCATTCAGCAGGCGCATGCGATTTTCAACACTGCCTCCGTATGCATCTTTCCGATGATTGCTATTATCTCGAAGAAATTGGTCTATGATATAGCCATTGGCGCCATGAATCTCTACGCCATCAAAGCCCGCACGCTTCGCCAGCTCGGCACTGTTTCTGAACTGCGCCACGATATCCCCGATTTCATTTGAATCAAGTTCGCGCGGCGTCACGAAATCCTGCATACCTGTGTAGGTAACAGCTTGACCATCGAGGCGAATAGCGGAAGGTCCGACAGGTAAACCGCTATCTGGCTGAAGGCTGGGGTGAGATATTCGACCACAGTGTTGAAGCTGGACAAAGATATGACCTCCTTCTTCTTGCACAGCATCAGTGACGCACTTCCAGCCTTCAACGTGAGTATCTGTATAAAGCCCTGGCGTAAAAGGGTATCCGATGGCCTGTGGTGAAATAGTCGTTGATTCGGAAATGATCAGCCCAGCGCTAGCTCGTTGCCGGTAGTGGGTCGCCATCATCGGTGTAGCCATGCCATTTGAGTCGGCCCGATTTCTGGTCATTGGTGCCATAACCATACGATTTGCCAACGTTAGGTCGCCGAGTTGAAAGGAGTCAAACAGATTAGTTTTCATTTCATCTCCTTTGGAAGGATAAATAGATTCAGTCTAGAAACTGGGACGGTCGCCCTATATTGTTAGTTTAGGTCTAATGACCTAGTTTGTCAATGAGCTCTTTTGCTTTTCTTTACAGGACCCGCAGAAGATGAAGTGGTGAATTGATCGGAAGCACTCTCCTACCAGCAGGTCGAAACGTGCTCACGTGGTTAATATACCCCCCAATTCATAAGGGGATAATTGAGATCTGTGGCAACGATAATCTCAGCGGAAGTATTGACGGGTGTCGTTTCTGCAGAGCAAACTGAAGGGATGAAGTAGCAAAAGGAGGTCAATATCCATATGAGCAGGACCCAAAATTGGACAGATGTATTTTTAGAAGGCCATCTCGGTCGACGCAGTTTCATTCGGCGCTTAAGTCTGCCTTCGACCTGGTCGACAAACCATCCCTCTCAGGTTAATTGACTTGATTTGAATCGATCTTTTTACAGTTCCACTGTGCCCTTCCAGACCAGCAGTAAGTTGTTCGTTGGCATGGGGATTTTTTCCACCAGCTGCATGTTTTGCCCCCAGCTTACCAATTCTTCGACTGAGCGGATTCCGCCATAACCTTTATTTTTAAGGGTTTGATCAAAATCCTGATTGCTTTTGCTGGTATATTTTCCATCCACATTCATCGGTCCGTACTGACAGAAGACTCCGTCTCGAGGTAAATTGGCGACCACCAGCTCCATCATCAGCTTTGCTTCCGCTGCCTGCATAATGTGAGTTGTATTGGCTGTAAATACCGCGTCAACCTGAATAGCAGGCCAGGGATCACAGCCGATGGTAAACTCAAGCGGAGGCACAATATTGTCCAATTGTGATTCGCTGATCCAGGCCTTCACGCTGGCATGATTTTCAAGCCTGTCACTGGTATGCCAAACAAGATGGGGGAGTTTCTCAGCAAAAAACACCGCATGCTGCCCTGTTCCAGAACCAATCTCCAGTACGTGTCGAGAGGATGCAAAATAGACTTTCAGCTGATCCAGAATGGGTTGTTTATTTCTTTCACAATGGGAAGCAAAATCCTTGGACATAAGATGACCTGGCTTGAGAGTACATTGTTGTTTTATTGTTGATTCCTTCAGAAGAAGTAATCCCATAATACTCAATTAATCTAATTTGTCTCTGATTTTATTGATCTTTTCCTGCGGCGATCACCCCGATGATACATTCTGTTTGCGCAAATACTTTTTAGGCGAAACGCCGAGCACTTGCCTGAACATTTCAATGAAGGCGCTCAAGCTCTGATAGCCCAGATCAAATGCGACTGTGGTCACACTTTCACCATCATCCAATCGGTGGATCGCTTCCTGAAGCAGGAGCCGCTTACGCCACTGCCCAAAAGTCAGGCCGGTTTCGCGGACAAAAAGACGCGACAGCGTGCGAGAACTTGCCCCTGCAATAACGGCCAATTCATCAAGACTGCGACTTTCCCCTGGGGCCCTCATGAGTTCCTGCAAGACCCGCGTCAACCGATCATCCTGCCCCATGGGCAAATGCAAGGCGGTCGGTTCAGCCTGCCGCAACTGATCAAGAATAACCTGCATCAGGCGGAACTCGGGGCTATCGGCCGGATAATCATCCACCACAGTCACCGCGGTCAGAATCAGCTCACGGAGCAGAGCCGAAATCTTGATGACAGTGCATTGTTGGGGGAATCCGGCTAGTACCGACGGATCGATGAAGAGATTTCGCAACCACACATTGCCGGGAAAATAGACCTCATGTTCAACCCATGGTGGCACCCAAACGGCTTGCGAAGGCGGAACCACCCACTGGTCACGGCGGCAGAAGACTCTCATCACCCCGCTGCTGGCGTATATCAGCTGCCCCCGCGGATGGGCGTGAGCACTGGCGCAACCCGCATCTCTGACCTGCATGGACAGGGGGATGACTGGCTGGGTTAGATCAACGCGATAACCGATATTGATCGGGGATAACTTTGTCATTTTTCCGATATTCATTGTCTGAATTTAGCAAGAATGCCACAAGATCACAAGCTATACTCAGCGGCAATTCAGACTCAACAAGAGAACCATAACGCGGATCAGACGCAACTGAGGAACCCCTATGATGCTTTCCAACCCGGCTGAAAAATATCGACCCATCAATACCTTTGACCTGTCCGACCGCCAATGGCCGAATCGCGTCCAGCGGCAAGCTCCGCACTGGTGCAGCGTTGACTTGCGGGATGGAAATCAGGCCCTCATCGAACCGATGGATATCGAGCGCAAAAAGAATTTTTTTGAATTATTGGTTGCGATTGGTTTCAAGGAGATTGAAGTCGGATTCCCGGCAGCCTCACAAACCGATTTTGACTTTATTCGTCAACTTATTGAAACTCATGCCATCCCGGCGGATGTAACGATTCAGGTCATGACCCAGGCTCGTGAGGACCTAATCGACAGAACATTCCAGGCATTGGCAGGGGCTTCACGCGCTATTGTTCATGTTTACAACGCCACCGCACCCGTTTTTCGTGATGTGGTTTTTAAGGTTGATCGCTCCGGCTGCATTGATATCGCCACACGGGCATCCCGACTGGTCCGTGAGCAGATGGCCCGTTATCCGCAAACCACCTGGACTTATCAATACTCTCCGGAAACATTTTGTTTTACCGAAGCGGACTTCAGTCTGGAAATCTGTAATGCAGTCGTGGCGGTGATGGAACCAACACCCGCGAACAAAATGATCCTGAATCTGCCCACCACAGTGGAGGTTGCCACGGCCAATGTTTTTGCCGATCAGGTCGAATGGTTCTGTCGCAACATCAAAAAACGGGACAGTGTCATTATCAGTGTTCATCCCCATAATGATCGCGGCACAGCAGTCGCCACAGCTGAATTAGCATTGCTGGCCGGTGCAGAACGTATTGAGGGATCGCTGTTCGGCAATGGCGAGAGAACCGGAAACCTGGATATTGTCAATCTGGCAATGAACCTTTATTCTGCCGGGGTCAGCCCCAACCTGGATTTTTCAAATATGACCAGGATGATGCGCGAAGTTGAGTTCTGTAATCAGATCCCGATCCATCCACGCCATCCCTACGCCGGTGAGTTGGTATTTACTGCCTTCTCCGGTTCACATCAGGATGCCATCAAAAAAGGGTTCGCAGTTCGACGGGAAAATCCGAATGGATTCTGGGAAGTTCCTTATATTCCCATCGATCCAGAAGATATTGGGCGCAACTATGAAGCGGTGATACGGATCAACAGCCAATCAGGAAAAGGGGGAATCGCCTATATCTTGGAACGTGAAGGGCTCCTGGTGCCACGTCGGTTACAGATAGAGTTTAGCCAGATTATCCAAAAACTTGCTGACAGCTCAGGAGTTGAAATCACCAACAGCATGATTATTGATACGTTTGTACAGACTTATCTCTTTGCTCCGGAACCCTTTGCCCTGGTCGACCCGGTGGTCACCAGTGACGGCCCGCAGACCTGCCTTAAGGCCAGCCTGCGGACTCCGCAGGGTATTTTTGATATTAACAGCACAAGTAATGGGCCGTTGTCTGCTCTGAGCAAGGCGTGTGAGCAGTTGGGGCTACCTTTCGAGATTGCTGATTACCAGGAGCATGCCGCAGAATATGGATCAAGTGCCGATGCCTGCGCCTATGTCGAGATTGTCGTCGGCAAACAAAGGTTATTTGGCGTGGGGCGTGATGGCAGCATTCTCAACGCTTCGCTGAATTCGTTGATCAGCGCGCTAAACAGAGCAGCCCGGAACGATGCTGCGGTTTTCAACCTCTCTGTGGCCAAAAAGGAGCCAGAATTTTCACTTGGGTGCGGACCAAGATAATTATCTATTTTTTAATATAAGATAGAGTGGATAAGCTCTTATTCTCTGCCTTAGGGCGTGATTTTTCAGGTGTAAATAGCATGTTTAAGCTTAATAATTGCCATATTACGGTATAATTCCTTATATGAATCAATTATATAGCTAGGTTCGACCCAGAGATCCCCCCTGCTTTAACATATTGGTAAAAGGCCAGGCTCTTGTCCGATTGGTCAATATTTTTGGGCTTGACGGGGAGAAATTGGAGGGAACAGCGGAATAGGATAGTTTCAGTTTTGCGAACAATTGTTTGGCTTTTTCGCTTAACATTGGCGCTTCCTGACGCTGGGAAAGATTACAGCAGGACGACTTTATTACGTCCCCCGCTTTTTGCCAGGTAAAGAGCTTTGTCAGCTGTTTTGATGATATCCAGACGCGGGGTTGCAAAGTTGCTGACTACAGTCATTCCAATACTGACGGTAAAGCTTATCTGCTTGCCGCAGCTTGTATGGACAGGAGTTGCAGCTAAATAGGTGAGGAGTCTGTTGGCAACAAGGGTCGCCTGATCTGGATCCGTTTCCGGCAGCATGACAATAAACTCTTCGCCACCCCAACGGCCGAACACATCCGAAGTTCTTAATTTGTTCTGAACTAAGACGACAAGACCTGTTAAAACTTCGTCGCCGATGTCATGACCGAATGAGTCGTTAATATTCTTGAAGTGATCGATATCGATCAGCAACAGGGCCAGTTGACGCTTATAGCGCGTATTCCTGTTCAATTCCTGTTCAAAGGCTTCAAGGAATGATCTCCTGTTCATTATCCCGGTCAATGGATCGGTTGCCGCCATTTCTTCAAGTTTGCTCTCAAGGATCTTGCGCTTGGTTATGTCACTGATAATCACAATAGTTTCGGAAAATTTTCCAGAAATATCTAGGGACCTGGAAAAGGAGATATGGAAAAATTTGTCGCAATCGGCAAGAGCCTTTTCTGCTTGCAAGGTCTGTCTCTGACTCTGGATGAAACTGTTGTAAAGATCGGCCAGCCAGGGAAACTCTTGGCAAAAATGTATCTCTTGGGGGGTGGCTGCATAGTACTTTGCTCCCGACACCGCAGCAGTATCAAGGCTACTGGACGCTGCCAGGTTCATGTTTTCAATCCTGCCGTCCTGATCAATGATGAAAGCAGGTTCTGACAGACTTTCAAAGATGGTCAGATATTTATTCTTTTCATTGGTCATCGACCGGTTTCGCTCTTGCAATTCAGTGATCAATTGATCTTGATTAAAGTTTGCCCAGGTACCACAAAAAGCGATCTCAACCCGGTCAAAGAAGCGATTGATTAAGTTTCGGAAGGTTTTTTTCTGTGCCGGGGAAAAGCCTGATTCTTCCACTAAATCCTGGTAAGCCTGCCGGTAATACTTGCTCATCCCCAAAAACATCTCAAGGCTGGTCCCGCGTTCTCGATGCAGGTTTGCTTCGCGGATGCCGAATTGGGTCGCCGGATCATCTAGACAATCTTCATCCTGGTAGATCTCGATATCCAAACCTTTCGCGTGGATCAATTCTGTAAATGATTTTGACAATCCTGATATGGATAAACGCCAGGCTTCTTTCAGGGTGGATGTATATTTGGTGTAGCCCTGGCGACGGGCATAGTCCAAGGTTCGGCCCATGAGCCAGTCTTCATGGCTATTTATGTATTGAACAAGCGATAACAAAATGGCCCCCCTGATAATCTGTTGGAAATTAGGTCCCACGTCATAGACAAATAGGGATCTATTCTTTTCACTGAGTCGACATTGTATATATCGGTATAATACGCTTAAATATTTAATTTGGGAAAATCTTTATTCGGCATTTCAAGAAAGAATCTTTGGCTGAGTAATTATGGAAAAATTCAATGATTTTAACTGGAAAACCTCTGTTTAGCAGTGATCAGAGATAATCACTTAAAGATATCATTATACTCTGCAAATTATCTCCTTTTTGGGCTTCATAACGCTAAGCTGAGTGGCGCGCAAATGGCTTTGAAAAGGGGCACCGAAGTTCTTCGCGTCAACTCAAGCGCCTGATCCGCAATCAGAAGATATTATAAAATTTTATCATTCACTCACTATTGCCTGGCCAAAAGATCATCCCCTTTAATTCTCTACTTGTATTGGCAGCGTTACCGTGAAGGTACTACCTTTGCCAAGTTCACTCTCAACTCTAATTTCACCACCATGGTTTTGCACAATTCCATAGCTGATAGAGAGTCCAAGACCAGTTCCTTTACCAACATCCTTAGTGGTATAAAAAGGTTCAAATATCCGGGCCATGTCTTTTGGTGCAATTCCACTACCGGTATCAACAATAGATACATTAACATTTTTTTCATCACACCAAGTGCGCACCGTGATGGTTCCCTGGTCCTTGATTGCTTGGGCCGCATTTATCAGAAGATTAAGAAAAACTTGGTTCAATTGCTGTGGGTAACAATTAATTTTAGGGATATTCCCGAACTCATGTTGGACAGAGGCTACATATTTGATCTCGTTCCAAGCAATATTCATTGTCGTCTTTATGGCCTCGTTCAGATCGATTAATGCGTAATCGGCTTGATCTACCCTGGAAAAAGTTTTTAAGTTCTGAACGATGTGCTTTACTCGTTCCGCGCCGTCCAGACTCTCAGTTATGAGATCTTTTGCATCCTCCGAGATATAATCGATCTTGAGTTTTTTCCTGATTTCAGCCAACTGAGCGTCGTTTGGAATGTCCGCAAGGGCTATCGCCTGATCCTCCACGGTAATGAATTCAGTCAGGTGCTCAATATATTTTCTGAGGCTGGAAAGATTGCTTATGATAAACCCCATCGGGTTGTTTATTTCGTGCGCCACACCTGCTGCCAATTGTCCGATGGATGCCATTTTCTCCTGTTGAATCAAATATGTCTGTGTTTGTTTTAATTCTTTTTCAGCTTTTTTTCTTTCAGTAATATCTTGGAGAATGACAACTGTGCCTGTGTACTTAAAACTAATATCCTGCATGCGATGAAAACGTGCCAGCACCTGGCATTCATTCCTGTTCGGCAATTCAATTAAATACTCGTATTCTTTTTCTTCGCCTGTCTCATAAAAACGAGACAACTCATCTTTCAACCATGGAAAAGATATCCTTTTCTCTGGTTGTGAATAATAGTGTCCACCCGATTTAGCTGTGGGATCGATCATCTGTGCCCCAGGAAAATTCATATGAATAATACGTCTTTTATCATCCAGTAGAAAAACTGCCGTCGGCAGACTTTCGAAAATGGTAAGAAACTTGTTCTTTTCATTGGTGATCCGGCGGTTGGTTTCCTGCAGTTCTCCAATCGTCCGGTTCATTGTTTCACTCCTGCCCCATTCGGCGCAGAAAGCTATTTCAATCCGATCAAAGATTCGCTCAATAAAAAGTGAATACTTCCCTCCCTCATCATTGACTCCGTTTAAAGGCTCCTCTTCAGACCCTTGCTCTATGAGGTGGGACTCTCGGAGCAAATCAAGGTATGATTGTCGGTAATACTTCGTCAAACCCAGGAACATCTCAAGCGGAATTCCACGGGATCTATGCTTCTGTGCCTCAAGAACTCCGAAAGCTGCAATGGGGTCGGAAATAAAGGTATCTTCGGAGGATAATTCCCAAGGATCGTCCGAAATAGCAAGTGCCGATATGATGGAGTCTGTCAACCCAGCAATTGAAATCCTCCAAGCTTCTTCTAAAGTTGAAGTATAACGGCTGTAACCTGTTTTCACGGCATAATCACGGATACGACGCATTAGCCACTTTTCTTTTTCTTTGAGATGTTGTCCTAATGGATGCATTGCGAAGTCTCCATTTGATTTTGGCGAGTTAAAACAGCAATTTTTCTAATCTTGAAATGCATTCCAGTTTACGGCCTTGCTAGCTGCGTACTCGACCGCCATAGGTGCGCACCAGCCTTTGAAGTTCTTCAATTGAAAGGATCTGCTTATTCCAATGAAGCATTGAGTGACAGTTGGGGCACCCTGGATGCAGATCTTCCTCGGAGTTGATTTCGTATTCTCTACCTATTTCGGACAATGGTTTCAAGTGATGAACATGTCTATACCCCTTGCCTTGTTTGAGAAATAGTTTTTCCCTAAAACCTTTTGAAAGGCAGGTAGTTACATATATTGTGGCCATCTTGATCTGAAATTTCAGGAAGTTTTGTTAAACGATGGACACCTAATATATTCATCGCCAATTTTCCGGTGTAATGAAAAATGCTTTTACCTGTTTTTTAAGTATACAACATTTCGATATTCTATGTGGCACAACGTGAGGGTCACCTGATGAACATTGCGCAGCTATTTTATCAGGTGTATTCGTTTGTATACATTCGGCACAGGCGTCTCGGCAAGGAGAGGTCTGGGAGAAGGCCGAGTGCAAAGCTGTGAGTCGACGAACAGAAACAGTGGGCATCCGGGCAAGTGGAATTCCGTCGCTGGCGGAGCCCCCAGGCTACCTGATTATGGCCTGAACTTTCACAGCGCAAGCAACATTGTAATCGCAGAGCCTGGGCACAGTTCAGAGAACTGCTTGGTAGCCTTTATTGCCAGGTACGTAAAGCCACCTGTTTAAAGATAAATATAAACTAGTAAGTGCACATATTCAAAGGAGACAGGTCATAAACGATTCTAATACGATTCTGCCCATGGATGCGACAGTATCGCTGGGCGGTCTGTTGACTGCTGGCTGCAACGATTAAGCGTAGATCGAATCAATTATCGTCAGTGTGCTTGACCTTTCAGCGGTTTTGACGGGAAAGAGAGAAGTGTATTTTTTTCTTGCATTTGATATTGTTAATATGTAACTTCTAGTGAGCTCTTGCTAATGTAATTTTATTCTTTGTCTACCTCTGGAGTTTTATCAACTACCTATAATTATTTATAAAATAGTTATACCAACATGGTTCTGCTACATGGAAATGAAGATATAGAGATTTTTAAATTAGGTTTGTGCCTGAGATCAGCAGGTTTGCAAGTTTAATTAAAATTTTTTTCTTGCGGTTTTGAAGCTGCTTTTATTTCACGCCAAATGGATCGCTTTAGGGGGGATAACCTGGCATGCAGAATATTCATTCGGAAGGAAATGTCGGATCTGCTGATCCTCTTTCTTCCATCATTCACTCTTTAACCGAACTTGTCCATCGCGCCGAAGATGATTTCCTGGCGCTGGGTGGAAACCTGCAACAGGTCCAACTTCAGTCTTCCCGTCAACGTCAACAGATCGCTGAATCCCTGACCATATTTGAGAACCAGGAAAATACTGGAGCATTGCAAGCCGTTTCCGCTTTTGTTGCCGACTGTCGCCGGAATACCCGCATCGCTCAGGACAGGGCGGTTGCTCAACGCGATAATCTTGCCAGGATGATGAGCCTGGTCGAGCGTATTGCGGGGCAGGGCGATTCCCTTGACCGAGTCGGTTTGTTTCTGCATGTCATCGGCGTCAATGCCGGTATCGAGTGCGCTAGGAGTCAGCGCATGGAAGCGATGTTCAAGGTGGTATCAAAAGATACCACGGGTCTGGCCGCACAGATTCGTCAGTCGACAGCGGGCTTAATTGAGAATGCCGCAAGCGCAGGTTTGGAACAGAAGCAGACCTTGGCCAAAGCACAGAAAAATATCGAGTTTTTCAACGAACTGGGGCGGCGGTCTGAAGAAATCACTCTGACTGCGTTTGCGAAGGTCCGTGAACTCATTAACCAGTCTCTGAGCATGGCCAATCAAGCAGAGCGAGCGGCGGCCAATATTACGGCCCAGGTGAACAATGTCATTATTGGCGTGCAGTTTCATGACAACCTCAGGCAGCGGGTTGAACATATCGCAAAGGCATTACAGGAACGGCAGCCCGATTCAGGTGATTCTGCCGAAGAGCGCAGAGGGAAAGAGTACCTGCTGATCGAGTTACAGAAAGCGCAACTGGATCGACTGATCGACGACCTCGGCCAACTGTATACAACTCAAGCGCAAGCCCTGGAAACAATCATCGCGGAAATTGCTGATTTAGAGCAGGGACTGGAGCGGATGACGGAACAACAATTGGCCGAAGGGACCCAGAATGGCCCGTTAAGCGCATTGCAGCACGGGTTATCAGCCATGGCTCAGTTGAATGAGGATAGTCGTTTGCTGGGAGAATCAATAGCACAGAGCGCCCAGCGCGCCAGCGGTATCACCGCAACGATTCAAGGTGCCATCAAAAATACGATTGCGTTGGCGACCCACGTCAAAATTAATGCCTTGAATGCCATCATCAAGGCCGCCAAGTTCGGTCGAGACGGGCTGGCGCTACAAGTTCTGGCTCAGGGGATGGTTGGCGCGGCAAAGGATGCCCACCAAGCGATCGATGCTTTTTACGACATTCTCAGTCATTTGGATTCGTTGACACAGACAACCTGGGAGGATGGCTCTGCGGTCGCCGATTCAGAGGCAGGGCAACCTCAGCAATCTTTATTAGAACAAGCTGTTCATGATTTTAACGGGCGTCTGTTTTCGGTACGGAGTGAATGCAGACAGTTGACGGAAAAACTGCAACGCGAGTTGCATGCGCTGACTTTTATTTGCCGTTTGAAAGACATGTTTGTGGAACATGGCAATTTAATTGCCGCCCATGCCGAGGCCGTGCATCCCGGCGATAAAGAGCTGGTGGCGCGTCTGCGACAACAGTTTGGGCAGCAGCTCCAAGAGCGTTATACGATGGAGCAGGAGCGCAGCGTGCACAACGGAGTGATCAACGATGCAAGTCTGATACAGGTCGTAGCTCCTTTAAGTACGCTGCCAGCTGAAAGCCCTGCCGAGATTGATTTGTGGGGGCTTGATGATCTGAGTGCACTTGATTCGGGGTGTCAGGAGAACGAAAGTGAACCCGCAACAGAGTCCGGCCTCACCGGTTCCGTTGCCGTAGAACTGTTTTGCAGCAACGGCGAAGAATCAGACCCCGACGGATCCTGTGCAAGGTCTACTGATTCAGATAGCTTGTTTTGCCCCCGCGACAATGACGAAAAAAGCTCGGAATTGGATGAAAATAATAATGATCTCGAAGAGTTAGGATCCAATGTCGAACTTTTTTGAACTCAGATAATAAGGAGAATAAACAATCATGGCTGCAACGATTTTAACCGTGGATGATTCAAAAAGTATCCGCCAAATGGTGTCTTTTACCCTTCAGCAGGCTGGATATCAGGTCCTTGAAGCAGGCGATGGTAAGGAAGCCATGGCGTTGTTGAATTCGCAGGTCAAGCTGGTTTTGTCAGATTTGAATATGCCGAATATGGACGGAATCGCCCTGATAAAAGAAATCCGCAGTACGCCGGGGTTTAAATTTTTACCGGTGATCATGCTGACGACTGAAAGTCAGGATTCCAGAAAGCAGGAAGGTCGTGCTGCCGGCGCAACCGGTTGGATTGTCAAACCTTTTAACCCAGAGCAATTGCTCGCCGTGGTGAAAAAGGTTCTTGGTTAGAGGCCGGCTCAGAAGGTGATGCAAAACGGAGGGTACTATGCTTGCACTCAATGAGGAAGTCGCTTCCGACGGTGCTTTGGTCGTGAGCCTGGAGGGAGACGCAACGGTGGAGAATCTCGACCGGGTTAAGCAGGTGCTGTTGGCGGCACTACTTAACAATGATCGCGTTTTGGTGAATTGCGACCGGCTTGAAGCCATCGATATATTTTTCATCCAGCTGCTTTGTTCCGCTCATCGCACCGCAGCTGCCCGCGAAAAAGAATTCGTCCTGCTTGGTTCTCTTCCTCCCTCCCTGCGTGACACCATCAAAGTGGCCGGTTTTATTCGTCAACACAGCTGTCGCTCTGGCAGGGGCGGTAAGCGGGATTGTTTGTGGGTTTGATAAGCCGGACCAGCTTATTGGGTAAGGATATTTCATCATGATGGACGAACAGTACAGCCAAGCGTTTAAAGAGGAAGCTGAGGAGCTTCTTGGACAACTGGAAAGTTCCCTGCTCGAACTTGAGGAGACACCGGACGACATGGAGCTGGTGGCCAAGGTCTTCCGGGCCATGCATACCATTAAAGGCTCCGGGGCCATGTTCGGATTTGATGAAATTTCTCGTTTTACCCATGAAGTCGAAACTGTTTATGACCTGGTTCGGAACGGGAAGCTCCCGGTTTCGAAAGAGTTTATCAACCTTTCGCTAAGCGCTCGCGATCATATCTGCAGCCTGCTTGCCGATGGCGAAGGGAGGTCTGGCTCTGCCGGGAATGGAGAGACGCTGATCGCATCTTTCCAAAACCTCATCCCCGGCAAGCCTGCACCCCGTCAGGAAGCCGTTGCTGTGGCACCGGAACCGGAGGATGCAGAAGGGGTGACCTATCGTATTCGCCTGACCCTTCCAGAAAATATTATCCTCAGTGGGACGCGTCCGGACAGTTTACTGCGTGAACTCAACGACCTGGGTTCCTGTCGGGTGGTCGCTCAGGGAGATCGGATTCCGTTGCTGGATGAACTCGTTCCAGAGAGCTGCCATGTGTACTGGGATCTCATTTTGACAACGGATCGGGGCGTCAATGCCATCAAAGATGTTTTTATCTTTATTGAAGAGGATATCGATCTGAGGATCGATGAAATTGACGATGGTTTGCTGCTGGATGAGGACCCTGACTATAAACGGTTAGGTGAGATCCTGGTGGATCGTGGGGACCTGTCCCAGGACGATCTGAACGCCCTGTTGGCAGAAGCAAAACCCCTTGGACAAAAACTCATTGATACCAGCAAGGTCCCGGTAGACAAGATCGAAGCTGCTTTGCAGGAACAGCAGCTGGTGCGGACCGCCCGTAACCGAAGGCAATCCAAGGAAGCTGAAAGCAGTGTCAGAGTGCCTGCCGAACGGCTTGATGACCTGGTCAATATGGTTGGTGAGCTGGTGACGGTTAAAGCCCGCTTGGCCCGGGCTGCTGCACTTCTGGGGAATTCTGAGCTCACGGAAATTGCCGAAGAAGTGGAACGTTTGACCGACGAACTGCGTGACACCTCCCTGACCATGCGCATGTTACCGATTGGCGCAACATTCAGTAAGTTCAAACGCCTGGTGCGCGACCTGTCCGCTGGCTTGGGCAAGAAAGTGGAATTGAATACCGAAGGGGCGGAGACCGAGATTGATAAAACCGTCATTGAAAAACTGAATGACCCGTTGGTGCATCTGATCAGGAACTGCCTCGATCATGGTATTGAGTCGCCTGAAGAAAGGGCTTCCGCCGGCAAGCCAAAGGTCGGGACCGTTGTCATGACGGCCGGACACGTCGGCGATTATGTTGAAATCACCATCAAAGACGACGGGAGGGGGTTGGATCGAGAGGCCATTTTGGCCAAGGGGATCGAGCGGGGCCTGGTTGCTGCGGATGCCGAGTTAAGCGACCAACAGATCTTTGAGCTGATTTTTGCCGCCGGTTTTTCCACTGCCCGGAAAATTACGGATGTTTCCGGACGCGGGGTGGGGATGGATGTGGTCAAGCAGGCCATTGATGGGTTACGCGGGGGCATCAGCATTGCCAGCCAGCCACAGCAAGGAACGACGATTAACATCCGGATTCCATTGACTCTGGCAATTGTCGAAAGTCTGCTGGTGCGAATCGGTGAAGAAACTTACGCCATTCCGTTGTCTATCGTTGAAGAGTGTGTCGAACTGGCCGAAGAAAAGATCGAAAAACAGGGTCGTCACCTGATCAATGTGCGGGGGAAGCTGGTTCCCTATATTCCTTTGCGAGAACAGTTTGCCACCAGCGGCCGGCCAGCGCGCTTCCAGCAAATCATTATTACCCGGCTGCAGGGCAACCGGGTCGGTTTCGTGGTCGATCAGGTTATCGGTCAGCATCAGAGTGTCATCAAGACTCTCGGGCGCATGTATAAGGATTTGAAAGCGTTTTCCGGCGCGACCATTCTGGGAGACGGCAGCGTCGCTTTGATTCTCGATGTCAATCATCTGTTTCGGCAAGTTGAGCAGGGCCAAGGGCAGCTTGGCACCGAGGTCAAAACCGTCGCAATAGGACAATAAAGGCCGAGCCAGTTGCGGCCGGTCCATAGTGAGATCTTGTACGCGAACCAGCAGGGAGTACTGCAATGGAAAAAGCAAGCCTTATTGATGCCAACCAGTATCTAACCTTCAAGCTTGGAGATGAGGAATTCGGCCTGACTATCGCAAAAGTGCGAGAGGTGTTGGATTTTACCAGCCTGACCAAGGTTCCTCAAACCCCGGACTATATGTGTGGCGTGCTCAATCTGCGTGGCAGTGTCGTCCCGGTGGTCGATCTGAAATTGAAGTTTGGTCTTCAGCAAACAGTAAGAACGGTGAATACCTGTATCATCATTGTCGAGATCGAAATTGATGGTGAAATTACCGTGTTGGGGATTCTGGCCGATGCTGTCCATGAGGTTGTGGAAATCGCTGCCGAGCAGGTTGAGCCGGCGCCAAAAATAGGGACCCGGCTTGATACCGCTTTTATCCAGGGGATGGGGAAACTGGAGGAAGATTTTGTGGTCATTCTTGATATCGACAAAGTTTTTTCTCTGGATGAAATTGCCGGAGTCAGGTCGGTTTGATTGGCCACGTAGCAGCCTTTGCCTGTGATCGGGTTTCCAGCATGATCAGGGCAGGCAGAGCACGAATATTTAAACAGAGCAGGGTAAATTAATCGCACGCTTTGCACAAAGGAAATGCATATGTTCGCAAAAATGAAGCTGGGGAAAAAAATCGGTGGTGGTTTTTTTGTAGTTCTGGTGTTGACTGGTGTCATCGCATTGACCGGGTGGTTCGGGCTGGACAATGTTGTGCAACAGCAAGAGCAAATGTCCGAAATCGATGCAATTGTTAAACAGTTTCTTACTATTCGTGAAGAAAACAAATCCTACATCATCACGGCAGATAAGCAGAATTATGAAAAGGCGGTGACTGCGGGCACAGCGCTTACCAGCCACATTCAGGAACTGCTTGGCCGTTATGAAGATCAGGGGATGCGTCAGGCACTGGAAAAAATTCAAGACGGGTTGAATCGCTATGAGAAGAGCATGAGCGAGTATGTTGCCCTGGATGACGAAAAAGCCGCTCTGTTTAAACGTTGGGGAGACCTTGGCTGGTCATTTACTGATATCCTGGCCAACCTGACCCGGCAGGAAATCTTACCCAAGCTGCAAGAGGCTATGGCCAATAACGATCTGAAGGAATATGCACAGCTGTCGGACATCCAGGAATTTTTGAAAGAGAATGTCAGGCAGGAATTTTTGTTGTTGCGGGTGAGTGCCGTGTATTTCATCTGGCAGGCGAATGAAGTCTCTTGGAACAAGTTTCAAAGTCAGGTGGATAAAGTTCGTTCCGGGCTTGTCAACTGGCAAAAGAGCGTGGTCGATTACCCGCAGATGGTGACGGTGGGGGCGAAGATAGCCTCCCTGATCGACGAATATCTGCAGATTGGTAACACCTATCATCAGGCTTTTCTTGATCAGAGCAAAAAGAATGACGAAATGCTGGCTGCCGCAGTCGGGGTCGGAACCCTTTCAGCTCAAGCCAGCAAGACGCAGAATGAGCATATGCAAGCCCAGGTCAACAGGTCTCAGCTGCTTATGGCCGTATGTACGGGCGTATCGATTGCCGGCGGCATTTTTATCGCTATTCTGATTACCCTTGGCGTACTTAGGCAGATCGGTTGCGATCCGCTGGTGATTGCCGAAGTCAGCCGAAAGATCAGCGACGGCGACCTCACCGTGGCGATGGATTTGCCAGTGAAAAACGAAAATAGCGTTTATGCCATATTGAAAAAAATGGTCGAGAAACTGCAAGCGGTGGTTACCGATGTGACGATGGCTGCGCACAATGTTGCTGCAGGCAGTCAGCAGTTATCGGCCAGTTCGGAAGAGATGAGTCAGGGGGCTACCGAACAGGCTGCAGCTGCGGAAGAAGCCTCCAGTTCCATGGAGCAGATGGCGGCTAATATTCGCCAGAATGCGGACAATGCCATGCAGACCGAACGAATTGCCGTCAAAAGTGCCGATGATGCCCGGACCGGAGGCGAATCCGTGGCTAAAACCGTTACGGCAATGCGCGATATTGCAGGTAAAATATCCATCATTGAAGAGATTGCCCGGCAAACCAACCTGCTGGCTTTGAATGCGGCAATCGAAGCGGCCCGGGCCGGAGAGCATGGTAAAGGGTTTGCCGTTGTTGCTGCAGAAGTTCGGAAGCTGGCAGAGCGCAGCCAGAATGCCGCAGCTGAAATCAGCGAACTGTCGGCAAGCAGTGTCGAAGTTGCCGAGCAAGCCGGTGCCATGTTGGAAAGGATGGTGCCGGATATCCAGCGGACTGCTGAACTGGTGCAGGAAATCACAGCGGCCAGCAAGGAACAGGATACCGGTGCCGAGCAGGTCAACCGGGCGATTATTCAACTCGATCAGGTTATCCAGCAGAATGCCTCCGCTTCTGAAGAAATGGCTTCAACCGCCGAGGAATTGTCCAGTCAGGCCGAGCAACTCCAGGAAACAATCGCATTTTTCCAGATCAAATCGGAAAGTTCCATTTTGAAGTCACGGCCTCATGTGCCGCAGATTGCCAAAACCTCGGTCAAAATCGTTGAGCAGCCAGCCAAGTTGAAGAAGGTGACGGCCGCAACGCAGGGATTGAATCTGGACATGGGGGGGGAAGATCGGCTGGATGACGAATTTGAACGGTTTTAATCTGAAGCGGCAGCAGTAGGGGGGGCAGTCATGTCCGAGGTTTTGAGTCGAGATCATTTTGAACTGCTCAGCCATTTTATTTACAACGAGCTGGGAATTAAACTACCGGACAGTAAACGGACAATGCTGAGCGGGCGCTTGAAAAAGCGGTTGCGCCATCTCCACCTGAATCATTTCAAGGACTATTGCGACTATCTCTTCAGCCCGCAAGGGCGGAAAGAGGAAATGCCTCATTTTGTCAATGTGGTCACCACCAACAAAACTGATTTTTTCAGGGAGCCAGCCCATTTCGATTACCTGCTGCAAAATGTGCTACCGGCGCTGCCGAAAGACTCGGCAGCGCCACTGCAAGTCTGGAGCGCCGGCTGCTCCAGCGGCGAAGAACCCTACACCCTGGCAATGGTTCTGGCTCAGGCTTTAAGCGAAGGCTCTGGCCGACGGTTTCGAATTCTGGCTACGGATATATCCACTCGTGTTCTTGATACGGCCAAAAAAGCGATTTATCCAGTTGAAGATATTCATCCGGTTCCGGCCGGGTACAAAAAACAATACCTGCTGAAGAGTCGTGACAAAAGCAAGGGCCTGGTACGGATCGTGCCTGAACTGCGGAAGCTTGTTTGTTTTGCCCAGCTGAATCTTATGGCTGAAGACTATGGCCTGGGAGTCATGCTCGATATTATTTTTTGCAGGAATGTCATCATTTACTTTGATAAAGCGACCCAGCAAAAGCTTATGGTTAAATTCTGTCGCTGCCTGAAGCCCGGAGGATATCTGTTTTTGGGTCATTCCGAATCGTTGCATGGTTACGATCTGCCGCTGGTGCCGGTTGCTCCAACGGTCTATCGCAAGATCAGCGTGGACTCTTTTCAGTGAGCGGCCGGATCAATCTCAATCCTGAAGAGATCGTGATCGCGGAAGTCCCCGCCGTGGTATCCACGGTGCTCGGGTCCTGTCTGGCGGTGGTCTTTTTTTGTTGCCGTCTGCGGATCGGGGCTATTTGCCATGCTACCTTGCCGCACGGCAGTAGCCGTTTCGACGGCAAGTACGTCAATCAGGCGATCGCCTATATGGTTCATTATTTTGAAGGGTTGAAGATTCGCCCAGCGGAATTAACGGTTAAAGTTTTCGGAGGCGCAGAGATGTTTGGCGTTACGGATGGGGTCGGAATGAGAAATCAGCAAGCCGCCTTAGAGGCACTGAGACAGCTCGGCCTGACCCCGTCAGTGGTGGATGTCGGAGGCAACAGAGGGCGGCGATTGGTTTTTTTCTCAGAAACCGGCGACGTTTATCGTAAATGGGTGAAGAGGACAATGCGTTGAAAGAGAAAATTAAGGTTCTGATTGTCGATGATTCGGCCAGTGTCCGCCAGGCCATGTCCGAGATTCTGTCTGGCGATCCTGACATTGAAGTCGTAGGAACTGCGAATGATCCTTTTGCAGCTGCCAACCGCTTGAAAACCGTGATTCCTGACGTCATCACCCTTGATGTCGAGATGCCGCGCATGGATGGTCTGACTTTTTTGCAAAAGATTATGAGCCAACATCCGATTCCGGTGGTCATGTGCTCCAGTCTGGCAGAAAGCGGCTCGGACATTGCCCTGCGGGCTCTTGAGTACGGTGCCGTCGATATTATCACCAAACCCAAACTCGGGACCCGGCAATTTTTGGAAGAATCCCGTGTACGGATCTGTGACGCGGTCAAGGCGGCCTCCCAAGCCCGTCTCCAACCGATGATCACACCCACTTTGAAGGTCGCTCCCAAGCTGACGGCAGATGTAGTGCTGGCCAAACAGAGCAGTATTCACCAACGGTTGATCCAAACAACAGAAAAAGTCGTTGTGGTTGGTGCGTCCACCGGCGGGACCGAAGCGCTTCGGGTTTTTCTCGAAGCCTTTCCCGCCGATGCGCCAGGAATCGTGATCGTCCAGCATATGCCGGAGCATTTTACCTCGACCTTCGCCGAACGGTTGAACGGCTTGTGCCGTCTGGCTGTCAAAGAGGCCGAACATAACGATACCGTCGTGCGTGGCAGGGCTCTTATTGCGCCAGGAAATCGGCATCTGTTATTGAAAAGAAGCGGTACTCGTTACTATGTTGAAATCAAGGACGGCCCTCTGGTTGCGCGCCATCGTCCGTCTGTCGATGTTTTATTTCGCAGTGCGGCCCGCTACGGAGGCAAAAATTGCATTGGAATCATTATGACCGGCATGGGCGATGACGGGGCGCAGGGATTGCTTGAAATGAAAGAAGCCGGGGCTTTCACCCTGGCTCAGGATGAAGCGACATCGGTGGTGTACGGGATGCCAAAAGAAGCAGTCGCACGAGGGGCGGTGGCCAAAATCGTTCCTTTGCCCCACCTTGCTATGGAAGTTCTGAAATTAGATTAGTTTCCGTTCAAGAGCTGTGGGTAAAGTGACATGATCCGGCTATGGCCCGGTAGTTTCATCGAACCGCTTGGGTCGCGACCCGCATGCCGGGTGGTGTGGGGGCTGGGGGAGCCAAACCCCCGGCTACCCGATTATACCTTTTTTTTGTGATCCGACTCGGCTAACCAAGAAAAGAATTTTTTGTCCTTTTCAGAAATTTTTCCATCCGCTTGCCAGGTCTCAATGTCAGATTTTTTGAACGACGGTTCTGAAAAATGAATTTGGCGAATACTTTCTTTATATACCTCTTGGCCAAAAGCGTCAGATTTGGATAAGAGTTCTATTACTTCTGGATCTATTGATTCTTTATACTTCTTTTTATAGGCCTCAATCGCAACCTGAAGGGTTCCATTGGAGTTGTTTGCTCGCTGGAAATTGAACCAATTATTCGCGCGAACGACTTTTTGAAACTGCGCCTTTTGGCGGTTTTGCAGATAGCCAACGATTAACCCAACTAAACCGAACGCGATGCTCAAATAAGTACCAATTTCTTCCATTCAACCTCCGTGTATAAAGGTTATGCTTAACCTGCGGCAACGCTAAGTTGCGTGCTCCACCGAAGTAATTGATAAGCTGCGCAGCTATTTGCCGGCAGGTTGATGCGATGGTGTGTACGCCCGACACGGGCGTGATCTTATGGGGTGAAAGTCCCCTGTACGTAGAATCCTAGCATCACATGAGTGTGATGTCATTAAAGTACTAGCCGACGGCAAGGGCGTCTCCGTGAGGAGAGGTCTGGAGGAAGCCCGAGTGCAAAGCTGTGAGCCGACGAACAGAAACAGGATATAAATGAAACAAGCAAGGTCGCGGTGTTGCGCCCCGCACGACGCCTTACTATTTGTCCCAGGCGGGCGACAAATAGTAAGCACAAAACGCCCTTCTTTAAAGGGTCCGTACTCGGGCTTCGTCTCTCAAAAGGAACAGCCAGCATCTAACCAGCCGGCCAACGGCGCAATACGCGCCTGATGGCCAGAACCGCAAAAATGCCGCTGGCATTTTCCTGCATTCACTCTAATTCGATTCTGCCCATGGATGCGACAGCATCGTTGGGCGGTCTGTTCACTGCTGATTGCAACAATGAAACGTAGACCGAATCTATTCTCGTCAGTGTGTTTGACCTTAAAAGATTTTTTTGATTCGTTTTTTCATCGCTGGAAAAAATGAATCCGGCTGCCGGGCCGGGACCCGGCGGTGTGGTCTTCTATGATTGAAATAAAACAAGCAAGGTCGCGGGATTGCACCCCGCACGACGCCTTACTATTTGTCCAGGCGGATGACAAATAGTAAGCACAAAACGCTTTTCTTTAAAGGGTCCGTCCTCGGGCTTCGGTTCTCCAAAGGAACATCCAGCATCTAACCGGCTGGTCGACGGCTGGATTCGTCGGCGAGTGCGGCTGTGCTACTGGAAACAATGGCGCTGGTGCCGGACTAAGGTTCGGAAGCTGCTAGCTCTTGGGAAAGGAAAAGGGGACAGGCTACTTTTTCATCTTCGGAAAGGAAAAGGGGACAGGCTACTTTTTCATCTTCTTTGGTCTCCCTTTTGCTCTTATTGTCGATTCAAGTCCAAATTTCTCGCACATCTTCTGCCGCCATTCCGTGCTTCCGAACGGGGCCTGTCGGGTTATGCTCTCAGCAAACGTCTGCTGTTCCTTTTCCGACATCTCCGCATTAACGAATTCCTCCCAGTTTCCCGCGAAAGGCAGCGGCAATTCAGAGACGATTCTCTTGTCCGTCTCTCCCATTCTTTCAGCATGGGATGACCATGCCCATTCTATTGCACGACTGACCATCCCAGCAGTGACGGGATTTCGTTCAACATATCGAGTAACGGCCTGCAAATGCTTATCATTCTGAACCAGAAAGCTTTTATACCGCCCCTGCCAGATATGGCCACTACTGTTGTGATGTCGATGATATCTTCTTACGTGGCTGGTCATCAGCCACTGCATAGCCCGACTCAGGTCGTCACCGTTCTCAGGGCACAGCAGCAGGTGAAAATGATTCGTCATCAAACACCAAGCGTAAATTTTAATAGAATATCGCTCTTTTGCTTCCACCAATAAATTCAAAAATGCTTGGAAGTCCCCATCCTTATGAAAAACATTCTGACGACCGTTGCCCCGGTTTAACACATGGTAACAATGACCATCAGCAAGCCCCCTCGCTAATCGTGGCATTCAATTCCCTTTCTTCATATTTATATAAAGTAGCCTGTCCCCTTTTCCTTTTTCGGCGGTGTTGAAGTAATTTTCAGCAGATGGATTTTGCACATCCATACCGAGTCAAAAAGAACGCCCTTAAAACTCCTGCTAAATATCTTGACTCAAGCTAAAAAAACGCTATCCTCTCCTCTCATTAAAACTTTCCAGATAGTTATTTCTTATAGCAACTTATTTTATCCTTGAGGGGGGATACCGATGAGACTTGTTGCTGCCAGAGATATTACGGTTGCTGACCTGCCGTATATTTCCAATCCGTTTTTCGCTAAAAACGATGTCCGTGACGCCTATTGTGGCGGTTTTACCAGCATTCATAATCTAAACGAATTCGTTCCTGTCCAGTGGCGCAATTATCAACAGGGGCTTGATGAGCTGCTAAAAAAAATTGACAAGATGGAAGTCTGTCTCGTCTACTCTATGAAGCTCCCCTTCTTGGGGGTCGTCTACTGGCAGCAGGACCCTGACTACCCGAACAATCCCCAAAAAGGCCGCTGGGTCGCCAGCCTGTCAGGAATAAACCAATATGAAAACCTGCAGGGAATAGTCTCATCTGCTTACAGTAAAAACATGGTCCCACAAACCCATAGCCAGCAGAGAACTTTATCAAGTAATGTTGTCAAAGCTGTGGACAATCAGGGTCTGAAAACTGCTGAGAAACATGAAATAAAACAGGCCAAGCAGGATAAGAAAGCCGATGAGACGTCGAACAAATTCAGCTATAAACATAACCCACTTGAAAATCCAAAAGCGACAAAACACATCATTGAAAATGAAAAAGCAGTATACGGATTCTCACCAAATCCGTCATCGGATCGGATAGGCGGCTTTGCAAATAAAATCGACTGGGCTAATCCAGAGCAGGTAGCTAAAGCAAAAGCGAGAAGAGAAACATATCATTCAAAAAATGATAATATTTACAAAAAAATTGAAGAATTACACAATCAAGGAGCTTCGACCGAAGAGGTCGCAAGGGAAGCTTCCAAAATAAGAAATCAAAATCGCCTTGATGATTATATTAATGACCCCGTAGGTTTAGCAACAGTCCACGAGAGCAATTTAAGAAATTACAATAATACAAATGGACCTTCTCCTGAATATTTATACGAAAAATACGGTTCGTGGGAAGTTGTTTTAGAAAAAACTACTAATGCAAATCCTGGTATGGATGCATGCTGTGGCTTATACGATAAATATTATAATTCCTACAATATTTAATAACAAATTTCAAAATATGGATATAAATTATGAACAATAAACCTATAAATATCGAATATCACGTTTTGAAGAATAATGATTTTATACTAAATATATTAGTAGATAATGCTAACGAAGATTTATCATTTTGTTTATGTGAGTTTGAAAATGAAATGGAATATTTAGGTTTTAAAACAAAATTTACAAAGACTGAGGGAAAAGAGGGTTTTATTTTTGATAAAGATGTGGACAGAGATGCATTAGAAAGAGAAATTAGGCGTTTTGCAACTCATTATGATATTGCATAACCCGGTGATGAGCAAGCTCATCAAATGACCAGAATCGAATAGTGAATTATTGGGCTGACAGTGTTCCCACCCTGACTACGCCAAACCATGTGCAGTGCCACTTCAATTCGGTTCTGCCCATGGATGCGACAGCATCGTTGGGCGGTCTGTTAAATGCGGGTAGCAACGATTAAGCGTAGACAGAATCAATTCTCGTCAGTGTGTTTGACCTTCAAAGATTTTTTTGATTCGTTTTTTCATCGCTGGAAAAAATGAATCCGGCTGCCGGGCCGGGACCCGGCGGTGTTGTTTTTTATGATTAAAATAAAACAGCAAGGTCGCGGGATTGCGCCCCGTACGACGCCTTACTATTTGTCCCAAGCGGGCGACAAATAGTAAGCACAAAACGCCCTTTTTTAAAGGGTCCGGATTCGGGCTTCGTCTCTCCAAAGGAACCTTCAGCATCTAACCGGCCGGCCTACGGCGCAATGCGCGCCTAATGGCCAGAATCGCAAAACGGACGCAGCTGGTTCGTTGCCATGGACTATCGTCTCGCCAAGCTGTCCACCTATCTCCAGGGCTGGATGGGATACTTCGGCATCGCCGAGGTTTACCACGATATCCCGGAGGTCGACGGTTGGATTCGTCGGCGAGTGCGGCTGTGCTACTGGAAACAATGGCGCAGGTGCCGAACCTAGGTTCGGAAGCTGCTTGCTTTTTGAACCGAACGGTTTACCGCCATTCGGGCCGGTCTGAACCGCAACGGTCTGTGGGCCATGTCCCGCAGACTGGCGGCCCATTCCGGCATGACCAACCAATGGCTGAAGGATCAAGGTTTAGTTTCTGTCAAAGACCTGTGGGTGAAGCGGCATTACCCGGCTACGGCCCGGTAGTTTCATCGAAGCGCTTGGGTAGCGACCCGCATGCCGGGTGGTGTGGGGGCTGGGGGAGCAAAACCCCCGGCTACCCGATTAGAGCATTTTTTAATAAGCTAAGGCAGAGGGGGAAAGACCATCCCCGTATCCAGACACCAGCAGTGTAGCCAAAGTTAAGAAAACCGCTATGGTTTGTTTGATTCTTACTTTGATGCTAATGTGCTTGACGTCAGATTTTGTAGTTACAGTGCAATGTTTTTTCATATCAGCCTCCTTACTTTCGCAGACCATGATCTGCTCAGATGATGAAATTGAATAGCTGTAGTCAAATTCAATGGCTGTGACTGCTGACGCCTGGACCTGCAGACTTGAACTGCTGCCCCTGCCCATCTGCCTTAACTTATTAAAATTTCGCTGACATTGTTACTAACCGTTATTCAAGTAGCAGTTTCCTAGCATACCTTACAAACGCTTCATATTTAGGAACAAACTCAGAGGCTTTTTCATTTAAAAAACGTGCGTCATCAACGACGCTTTGCGGTCTCGGCCCGCCTTCTGTCCTTTGATTGTCTGAGTATACCGAAGCTAGGTCATTCCCCCTTACGGGGACTGTCCTTCTATTTATTTCTGTTGCGAGGGTGAGAGCTTCTGCGTAAAGGTTATTTTTCATTTTTTCTAATTTTTTATTTAAAAACTCTTTTTCTACAGAATCCCAAGTTGCAACAAAGTTTTGTAGCGGACTAATTGTTGAACGACCAAATGAACCACCGAAATCATGCTCTTTGAGGACTCGTATTGTTGGTTCAAAGGGAAGCGCTGACTGGAATTCTTCAAAAAGATTTTTATCGTGTATGTTATTATTGTCAGCATTGCTGCTAAAAAATTTTTCCTTTATAGGATCTTTGAAAAAGACAGTTCCTAATGCCGCAATAAACGCAATGGCTGGTTCGAAGTCTGGCCTCCCATGAAAAAATCCATGAAGAAACCAAGCTTCAGCCAAAATAAGAATCGCGATAACAATGGTATTTTCAAACGTCAATTTCATAATTGTTGCTCTAACTAGTTGAGCTAAGCGGCGGCGATAGAAAGTTTCAACTAGCACCGACTTTAGCGTATTTGTAGATTATTACAGCCGTCCGTTTGAGCGGTTCTGCATAACCGGTGGCGGTCATGCGTTTCGATTTAGTAGATCTCTTGCGTATCTCCCCTAGCCCTGTTCCATCCGGTTAATGCGATTGTTAAGTTATTCTCTTAGGTTACATTGCAAAAGAATTTCTTTAACGTCTTCTTTTGGAAATATTCTTCTGTAAAAAAGAATGGTGTCTCCACTTTTTGAGTGAATAACTTGTTGACCTAAAAGTTTTTCAAAAATATTCCGCCTGTCTGATTTATTGGTATCAATGTCAGATATCCGAAAGCCAGTTCGTTTTTTGGAAAACAATTTAACGCCAGTAATAGCGTGGTTAGATACCGTAAGACTTCTGAATGTTTTTAATCCTTTTACCGATAAAATCATTCCAAAAATGGAAACAATAGCACCGAAAAGAGATGTTACGAAAATTTCTCCATTGTTCGTAATAATATCAAGTCCTAAAAACAGAGGCAGACCAAAACAAATGAAGACTATAAAGGAAAGGATAATTTCCTTAATATTAATAGCGATGATGGCCTATAGATTTTCATATCTGTAACGGATCTATGAACTTAACGGCATGCGAAACCGGTTGTTTTTGGAGCGCCAGCGGAAAAAGCAATCCGCGTTAACGCTATTGTTAGCCTTGAAGTTCTCGTATTTTGCTTTGTATTTTCGAAACCGTTTCTTCGTATTTAACTAGACCTCTTAACTGCCCACCCTTGAAGATTGCGGTTATATATGCTGCTGTTGCTGAAAGGCCAATGAAAGAGGAGGAAAGGGTTTCACCTATTGGGTCGATGGCAACACCTTCAAACATAAATGCGGCTGATAAAATTGCCAAAACCATTAAAACTGACTCAGCTGCCCACCGAATGAGGTAGTGGTTATCATGTTTTAACAATTCATAGTGTTGAATCTGTTTCTTTAATGACTTTATTTTTCTTTCTTTATTCCACTGTAATGATGATTTAAACCAGCCTTTGTATAACGGTATTGTTGCAATCAAAGATAGTGTAGCTGCCACAGTTTCAAACTTCATATCTATTCCTTGGTTGGCTAACTTAGAATTAGACGGCCTAAAAGTCGTAATATAATACGGCATTATATCGTTAAAAGTAAAAAAAACAGTTAAAATAGTAGCCTACATCTTATTTTGAAAATAATAGAACGACAAATACTGCATTTGCTGAAGGGGCGATGGATCAGCACACAAGGTCGATTTGTGGCACGGCTCGTTTTCTCAAATACATGAAAAAGCGAATAGCCCCTCATTTTATTTGAATCTGGTTTTGCAAAGATATAACAAATACGGGAAAAACTGCGCTATTTTAGCTCTATATGTGGGAGTGAACAAGGTTTTTGTTGGTATTTTCAAAAGGGCTGCTTCGAACCCGTTCCCCTGGTCTTCCTTTGGTTAAATCTTTTCCGGGGGGAGGAGCTCATACTAAAAATGGCGCATTTTTTTAGCATATCGGGGTAAGAGTCTATTGAAAAATAATTCAATTGATATCATACTGGATAGAATAAAAATCCTCATAAATAGGACAGCAATATTTGACTCCAGCAGGACAGACAATCTGCTGTATAATCGTTACTGAACAGAATTCTTAAAAGGAAGAATACATGAACAGTGAAATGATCTGGCCGGAAAAGGCAAAAATATGTGAAGTTGGTCTGCGTGATGGTCTGCAGAACGAAAAGAAGATTCTCGACGTCGAGCAAAAGCTTGAGATTCTTGATTCAATTGTTGCTTCGGGAATCAAGATCATTGAAATCGGTTCTTTTGTTCATCCCAAGGCGGTACCGCAAATGGCGAACACCGGTGAACTGGCCAAGCGCATGAAGCGGGTTGACGGGGTTGAGTACCGAGTACTGGTGCCGAATCTCAAAGGGCTTGAGCGTGCTCACGATGCCGGATTGACCAAAGCCAAACTGACTGTTAGTGCCAGTGAGACTCATTGTAAGGCCAACTTTAACCAGAGCCCGCTCGAAATGATGGAAGGGTTTATCCCTTGTGTCGAGTTTGCCGCGAAGAACGGCATTGAAATCTCCGGTGCCATGTCATCGGCCTGGGGGTGTGCCTGGGAAGGAAAACTACCGGTTTCCCAGATTGAAAAGCTGACCCACCGTTTTATTGAACTGGGGATCACCGAACTGTCCCTGTCTGATGCAACCGGAATGGCAGATCCCCGACAGATCTATGAAATGGGCGGATATCTGAAGAAGGCCTTTCCGCAAGTGAACTGGGTTTTGCACCTGCACAACACCAGGGGCATGGCTCTGGCATGCGTTATTGCTGCGTTGCAGATCGGTTTCACGACCTTTGACGGTGCTTTTGCCGGTTTTGGGGGCTGTAATTTTATTCCTGGTGCCGCGGGTAATGTTGCAACGGAAGACATGATTCACATGCTGCATGAAATGAAGGTAGACACCGATGTTGATCTGCAAAAAGCTATGGAGACTGGCCGTATGGTTCAGGCAATGATGGAGCATAGCGGTGGCAGTTACGTTCTTAAGGCCGGGCGTAACTCTGATCTGGTTCAGGCTAAAGCCGCTGTTCAGGATAACAAATAGTCTGTTATAAAAAGGAATCTGTCTTGGCGCTGACAGATTTCGCTACGGTTAAAAAGAGACCCTTCCCTGGCGGGGTCTCTTTTTTTTTGCTATGAACTACAGGTCATGACGACCAAAATTTGCGGTAAAAAGAAAGTAATGGTTGAATCGGGGTTAAGGCATTAGGTACATTCGAAGCCTCGGAAATAATGATGACTGACAACGCTATTGGACTGGACATTTTTCATGAAATATCGCCTCGCTATTAATGGTTATGGTCGGATCGGGCAGAGTGTTTTAAGAGCCCTGTATACCAATCAACACTTTCACGATTTACGCGTGGTCGCCATTAATGAGCTTGCTGATCTGGAGACGCTGACCTACCTGACCCAGTACGATACCACTCATGGGCGTTTTCCCACTGCCGTTGAAAATGATGGGCAACGGCTGCTGGTTGATGGTGATGAAATCGTGACCCTGAATCACCGGGACCCCGCTGGGCTGCCGTGGCAGGAACTTGGCATTGACATGGTCCTCGAATGTAGCGGCAGCTTTACCGATCGTGCGACTGCCCAGCAACATCTGAATAGCGGGGCAAAAAAGCTGCTCTTTTCGCAACCCGCTGATGATGATATCGATGCGACTATCGTTTATGGTTTCAACCATGAGCGCCTGCAGGCAAAGGATACGATCGTTTCAAGTGCTTCCTGTACCACCAATTGTGTTGTTCCGGTTCTTGATCTGCTGGATCGCGAATTTGGCATTATCAGTGGCGTCAGCACCACGATCCATTCGGCCATGAATGATCAGCCGGTGATTGATCGTTATCATCAAAGTGATCTGCGCTTAACCCGTAGCGCCATGCATTCGATGATCCCGGTTAAGACCGGCCTGGCGCGTGGTATCGCCAAATTCTTACCTCATCTGGCGGGGAAGATGGAATGCCTGCATTTACGGGTTCCGACCATTAATGTTTCGCTGATGGATCTAGCGATTCACGTTGAGAAGAACGTTGATGTCCAAACGATCAATGGCTTGTTTGCTGAGTTCGCTGAGGGGCCATGGCACGGACTGGTTGGTTACAGTGAACAACCCCATGCTTCGGTTGATTTCAATACCGACTCGCGTTCAGCTGTGGTCGATGGCACCCAGACGCGGGTCAGCAATCAGAATCTGATCAAGATGATGGTCTGGTTTGATAACGAGTGGAGTTATGCCAACCGGATGCTCGATGTTGCCAAATATTGGTTGGCTTTAGCTGGTTAGTCGACCTTAGCGAAGTTGTGCCCGTTGGTGCTGCCAGCCGGGTAGATAATGATCCATCAAGTGGTAAAAACGTGAGTTGTGTGATGGCTCTAACAGATGAATCAGTTCATGGACCAGTACGTATTCAATGCACGCGTAGGGTTTCTTTATCAGTTCCTGATTTAACCAGATCCGGTGTGCGACCGTGTTACAGGTTCCCCAGCGGGTTTTCATTTTGCGGATCCGCCATTCGCTGACTTTGACTCCCAGAATAGGTTCCCACTTTTTTAGCAGCGGAGGAACTATCTTTTCCAGTTCGTGCCGATACCATTGCTGTAATACTTGTTCACGATACTCGCTGGTACCCTGAGCTTTCAGGTACAGAAACAGGTTATTTCCGGAGATTGACGGTTGTCGTCTGCGGTATGAATGTTGAAGTTGCAGCCGGTAGGGTGCGCCCAGATAAAAATGTTCTTCCCCTTCCAGATACTCCAACTGTTGAGGTACCGGTCTGTTTCGGATGACTTTTTGGCGGTCCCTGATCCAGTCAAGACGCTCAAAGAACAGGGCTTGAACCGCCTTGCTGCTCATGCGGTGAGGAGCGCTGATCTGTACACGACCATCGGGAGGGAGCAGGCGGATATAGCAGTTCTTGATCTTTTTCCAGGTGATGTCAGCCTGAATACCATCGATTTCCAGGGTCTGCAGTTTTTTAAACACGTGAGGCTCCCGCTATGGTTTGGAGAATTTTTACCGGGAAGCTTATTACATTGTGGCTGGCAGGTAAAGAGAGGAGGGCCTGTTCCAGAAACCTGCAACAGACCCGAAGACTTAACGGGAAATAACTGCGGGTTTGTAAAAGTTAACGGCGTTAGCATAGAAAACCTTTTGCGCCAGTTCTGCCCCAAGAGTATCGATAACCAGCAGGAAGTCATCGTCACTGTAAAGGTGAGATGTCCTGGTACAGGGGAGATCGCTGCCGAACATAAGGCAATCTGGGTTCGCCGAGGTCAGATCCTTTAACGCCGGGGCAATGGGGAAATCGACCCGACCATAACCGGTGGCTTTAATCATAACCCCTTTTTCTGCAAGTTTGAGCAGATCTGGGAAGCCTTCTGCAGATAAGCCGAAGTGGGCAATGGAGACACTTGGCAGTTTAAGCAGGCGTTCTTTCAATGAAGCGAGTTCCTTTGAGTCGATGTAGAGCTCGATATGCCATCCGGCCAGGTCGTAGATCCGTTTGGCAAAGTTTTCCAGGTCATCCAAGCTCTCAGCAACACCGCGTTTCAGGTTGAAGCGTGTTCCGCAAATCCCGGCAGCATTGAGGGCGAGAATTTCCTCATCGGAAGTATGGTGATCCAGTTGAGTGACGCCAACATAGGTCGGTCCCATTTTCTGCAACGCGGCAATGAGATAGCTTTGATCGAGCCCTTGAAACGAACCGGAAACAACGGCACCGCCAGCCAGCCGATAGTCTTTCAGACGTTCCTGGTAGGCTGCTATGGGGAAAAAGTCAGGAACGAAGCCCTGATTTTCAAAAAGGGGAAAATCCGGATCGATAATATGAAAGTGACTGTCAAAAAATTTAAAATCGTTCAGTTTAGTCATATGCTTTTTTCTCTTAACGAATAACGATGTGGTAGCGGAAGCTGTCCCCTCGACCGAAACTGCGCCGCCATTCAACCGGGATATCTTCATAGGTGTAGGCGGTTCGTTCGACGCACATAACCGGTGCATTGGGTGCGATATTCAGATGCTGGGCAATTTCAGCGTTGGCTACAGCGGGTTGTAAGTATTCATCGGCCCAGAAAATGGGAGTTGAGAAATCCTGATTATAGATCGGGTAAAGCAACGCCTTATTCAGATCCATTTTTTCCAGACCGGTAAAGCGCTCATAAGGAAGGAATATCTCTTCGAGGGAAAATGGGACCTTCCTCAGGCTTCTTATCCTTTTCATCATGATGATGTCGGTGCCAGGCTTTAACTGCAAATGTTGGGAAATCAGACTGTCTGCAGGAATGATGTCAAGCGATAGAAAAGTGCTTTCTGGAATTTCGTCATCCTCTTTATCGGTCATGCCATAACGGAAAAAGCGACTGAAGCTTTTTGAAAAGTCAGGGCTTGCGACAAATGTGCCGCGACCCTGGCGGCGATACAGGACGCCGTCCTGTACCAGGACCCCCAGGGCTTTCTTTACGGTGCCAACGGAAACGTTAAATTCTTTGGCCAGTTCGTTTTCAGAAGAAATCATCATGCCCAGGGTCCACTGGTTGCTGCTGATTTTATGCTTAATGGCCTCAACGACCTGGGCATAGAGTGGTTTAGCATTACTGAAATCTATACGTCGGACAGTCATTCGATGTCTCCATGAGGTCGCTATTTTTTAGCCGAAAACGGATCTTTTCCATTGTGGCGGTTCCAAATGCCAACTAGCGAGTAGATTAAAACTTGTCATGTGTGCTCGGCTGTAACCGGAGGTTCCGGTTAACTCTCAGCCAAAGCTTTTTTACCTTTGCCAACCATTCGTTTGAGCACCACAGGAAGCAGCAGCACGACAATAGTTGCTATCAGGATCACCAAAGCTATGGGGCGCTGAAAACTTTCGACCCCACCAATTTCCAGCGACCAGTAAAGATTGCGTTCGGCCAGCGGGCCAAGCAGCATTGCCAACAGGAATGCGGGTACCGAATAACCGTAACGGTTGAGTAATGCACCAAGTACGCCGAAAATGATGACCAGGTACAGATCAAAGATCATTTGGCGCCAGGCAAAGGCACCAATCAGACAAAACATGGCGATGATCGGAACCAGAAAGCGATTAGGAATTGCGGTGACATTGGTGGCCAACCGTGCGACCAGGACCCCGATGGGCAAGAGCAGAATGTTGGCGATTACCAGTGAGAACAGAATCGCGTAGGCTTCAGTGGCGTGTTCACTGAAGAAGCTTGGCCCCGGGGTGACACCATTGATCATCAATGCGGCCATGATGATCAGCGTTGTTCCGGAGCCTGGAATTCCCAACGTTACGGTCGGGATAAGAGCGCCGCCCGGGACACCATTATTACAAGCATCAGCAGCAACCAGTCCTTCATCGTGTCCGGTGCCAAATTTTTCAGGAGTTTTACTCCACTGCTTTGCTTGGCCATAGCTGACCCAGGTGGCGATCGCTGCACCTGTTCCGGGAATGAGACCGACCAGAATACCGATTAATCCGGATCTGATCATGTTCACTTTTTGTTTTAAAGCGCCTTTAAGACCGTCAAATATGGGGCCAAAACCGCTTTTGTGTTTGACTCCTTCAGCGACCAGGCTGGTTTCCATGATCAGACTGAACAATTCGCTGAACCCAAAAACTCCCAGCAGAACAGGGATCAGCGGAAAGCCTTCATACAGTTCGAAAAAGCCAAAGGCTGCACGGGTGTAACCGACCTGAAATTCAGTACCGACACAAGCGACCAGGAGTCCAAACGCGGAAGAAAAAAGACCCTTGAGCAAGGAGCTGCCGGTCAAGGATCCAACGGCGGTCATACCGAACACGGCCATCATGAATAACTCGGCCGGGCCGAAGTTAAGAGCGTAGACCCCGACAACCGGAGTCAATACCAGGGCAACCAGGGCCGAAAGAACACCACCCACGGTAGACGCCCCAACCGAGAGACCAAGAGCATAGCCAGCTTCGCCGCGGCGGGTCATCTTAAACCCTTCGAGGCAGGTTGGCGCGTTAGATGGAGTGCCGGGAATATTTAAAAGAATGGCGGGAATGGAGCCCGCAGCCTGAGAAGCACAGAAACACGCCATCATGAACACGACGGCATTCATCGGTCCCATATAGACGGTAACTGGTAGCATCATGGCCAGAAAGTTGGTGTCGTTGAAGCCGGGGATAGCACCAATGACAAGTCCGACAAACATCCCCAGTGGCAGCCAGATGAGATGGCTGGGTTGAAGCAACAGGCCAATGCCTGAGAAAATCATGTCCATATCCATAGTTTTATCCTAAAGAACAAAAAATCCGAGATTAAGCCGTGGCAAATCCATGTCCATGAGGCTGACCATAACAAAGTAAAGGCCACCGGCAAGGATCAGGGAGATCAAAATGTTTTTTCCCCACGCTTTACTACCCAGAATGCGAAACATCAGGTTAAGAAACAAGACACTGCTTAAGGCAAAACCGATGTAGGGCATCGCGATGGTATAGAGAAGCGGCCCGACCAGTATTAACAGTGATTTTTGGGGGATATAGAAGGAACTTTTGCCCGTGGTGTTTTCTGGAACTGTGAACAGGAATTTTGCAAGGATAGCAACCAGGAATAACAGGCTGACGATGGCGATAACCATTGGCCAACGCATGACTTCTGCGGGACCGTCACTGGTTTGCATGAAATAGGCGACAGCAAACACCAGGGCGATACCGGGGATAAGCGCTTCTTCAAGTTTAAGCTGTTTTTTCGTTGTACTCATATGTCGGACTCCAGAACCCTGCTTCGGGACATTCGCATCCTGAAGCAGGGGGTTGCTCGTTATTGGATGAGGTGCTTGTATTTGTTCCAGACGCTCTGGAAGTCTGCAACATAGGCGTCACATTCTTCCGGTGACCAATAGTCGATGAAAGGAGTCATTCCTTGCGTTTTGGCAATTTCAGCAGTTTTCGGGTTGGTGATTGCTTCTTTAAACGTTGCAACCAGTTTTTTGTAGTCTTCAGGATTTTCTTTTATCGTAGACCGTTTAACCATGAAGGCGAATGGTTCAACCAGATTTGGGAACTCCTTGCCGGTTGCTTCCGTCAAGGTTGGGATATCCCATACTCCGGAATAAACTTTTTTCTTGGTGAATGATGCGAGAGCCTTGATGAATTCTTTTTTTGATGATGCTGAGAAATACGGTCCGATGCAGGCATCCACCTGTTTGCCGGCCAGAGCATTACGTGCGGCAGAACCACCGTTTAAGGCAACTACTTTGGCATTGATCCCGGTCAATTCGATCAGTATTTTAGCTGCAAGAGTTGATACGGCTTTAGGGTGAGAGGTGGAGATAGTCAGTGGTTTTTCAGCTTTTTTACCTGCGGCGATGAAATCCTCAATGGTTTTGTAAGGGGAATCAACATTGACCAGTAGAACGTTAGGGTCTGTAATTAGGTTGCCAATGAAACCAATATCGTCCCAGGTCTGTTTTGCTGTACCGGTATTGATGTTCATGGCATGCATAGAGATGGTGGTCATAATGGTTGTATAACCATCGCCTGGTTTGCTCATCAGCTTGCCAAAACCAATATTGCCGGATGCTCCTGGCAGGTATTCAAATTTAATTGGCTGGCCAAGAATTTGTTCCCAACCGGTTGCTAAGGCGCGGGAGGAAAGGTCAAAACCCCCACCGGCTTTTGCGGGAATGATGTGCGTCAGTGGTTTGGAGGGAAAATCCGCCGCACCACATACGCTGGTAATGAGAAATACTGACAGGGTTAACAATAATAGGACTCTCTTCATGTTACCGCCTCCACTTTTCACGTGTTAAAGGGTGTTGTGGTTAAATCCCGCTACCGTTTTCAAGACCAGTGGCGGGAGAATATAAAGCGCTAAACGTAAGCGTTGCTTATGATTATAAGAGCGTTCAAATTTACTTATATAACTTGTATATATAAGTAATATTTTTAAAACAGCTTTTTGTCAATAGAAATTTTGGCATCGCAGCTTAGGCTTGGTTTGTTATTAAGTTTTCAGGACCTTTTTCGAAGTTTTGTTTGGATGCAGCATTGCTGCCTCACGCTGTTTATCGGGGGGTGGCTCACGTACTTGGCCTGCAGGCTAGTGATTGTTTAAAAAATAACAATAATAAATCTTTAAACATATTGAACAGTATGAATAGATGAACCTTAATCATTTATAAATTGTGGTTTTGCGCTTTCTAAGCTCTTATCGGCGTCGCCAAAAAAAAGCAGACGAGATGGATATGTCCCGTCTGCTTTCCATGTTAAGAAGTGACCTGAGGGTTACTCTTCAAAACGGATATTGGTTTCTCCAACCCAGCCGGGCAAGTGGTCTTTGCGACCCGGCGCAAAAATTTCATAGTATTCGGCGCCTTCTTCACCAACGGCAATAACACCATGAAGTGACCCTGGTGGGAAGAAGACCATGTCTCCGGCTTCACAAATGCGTTCCTGTCCTTCGGTTGTGACCGTAATTGAGCCTTGGATGACAATGATGAACTGCTCGTTTTCATGCCAGTGCGTTTGGTGCATTATTTCAGAACCTGCTGCGGTTTTAACACGCACAGCTGACATTTTTTCACCACAAATGGCTTTACGGGAGCAGCCTTCTCTCAGGCCCAGGGCGTCAGGTAATTTACTCCAGTCGATTTTCATGTTTGGTCCTCTCTCCAGAGTGTGGGGGAAATAAAGGGGTTCTAAAGATGTTGATTGGTGGTACGAACGTACTCATATGAAATAACATCTATGATTGTTTTTACCATGAAACTTCCATCAATTGCCAGTGCTTAGGAAAAATAAAATAGGGTGTCAGGCGCGTACTCAGAGGCCTGGGCAGGTCTCTGTTACCGGGAAGGTCTTTTCTGCAGAATCAAGATGATTTTTCTATTGTTGAACAGCGTACGGGTATAACTATGGAGGGTGGAGATAACGTCTAACTCAAGGCGGGCGGCAAGGTTTATTAGTTGCGTGGTTGTGAAAATCTGCTTATGTCCAAAAGGGATGGCGGCATAAAAATGTTCGAGGAACAGGGGGCAGCGGCCTTTACTGAGGCTGTAACAGGTTTCGCTGATACGATAAGGGAATACCTGACGATTGGGGGTATCGAGGGCAATGATTCCCCCAGGCTTAAGGAGTCTGGTGGCATAGTATAGGGTTTTCAGGGGATCGTTTACATGTTCAATAACGTCCCATAAGGTGATGGCATTAAAGTGTTCGAGATATGCCGATTGCCACAATGGATTATCGATGTGCTGGCTGAACAGTTTGAGGCCAAAGTTCTCTAGTGCATACTGGCGACGTAGAGATGAGGGTTCTATGCCATACGTTTTGCAACTGGTCTGACGCTCAACTAACTGTTGGAATTGGCCAATTCCGGCTCCAAGGTCAAGGAGTTGTGCCTGGTTCAGGGAGATGTGCTTTACCAGGAGTGCCAAACGAGCGCTATGAAGGGCGCTGCCTTCAGCCTGGCGCTGATCAATATATTGACGTGCTACGGTGCTAAGGCTATGCTCTGACTCCTGCTCTGGCGGGTCAGGATCAAGGTAATCAATAAAGTGCAGGTCGCAACGAGGGCAGCAGTAGAGTGTCGTCTGGTGCAGACGATAGACAGCTGTGGCGTTTTGATCGGAGCAGAGCTTGCATGGTCGTTCAGCGTAAGGTAGTACGGTCATGGAGACTCATTTCCTCTTGAGATATTTCAAAATAACGTCTTTCTTTCTCTTTTGCAATGACTGAGCTGGAGGCTGAGATTGTGATATTGGGGTTGACCGGACATATCGCCAGCGGCAAGAGTACCGTTTCAAGGTTTTTAGCCAGCCAGGGCGCCATCGTTATTGATGCTGACCGGCTGGCACGTGAGGTGGTTAGGCCGGGTAGCCCACTATTGTCTGTTCTGGTGGAACGCTTTGGGGCAAAAATATTGACCGCCGAAGGTTGTCTTGACCGTGCCGCCCTGGGGGATATCGTCTTTTCTGATGCCGCTGCCTTGCAGGCTCTTAATGGAATTATGCATCCGACGATCAGGTTGCTGGCTAAGCAGAAACTTGAAGAGGCCCGGCGGATGTCAGGCGTGCCATTGATCGTTTATGATGCGGCACTGCTATTTGAGGTTGAAGCGGACGCTTTGGTTGATAAAGTGCTGCTGGTTGTGGTTGATCGAGACGTTCAGGTCCAGCGGCTGATGGCACGTAATGAGTTCGGTAGAATTGAGGCGTTGCAACGGATTAATGCCCAACAGGGGCTGGAAGAAAAGCTTAAAAAAGCAGATTATGTAATTGATAATTCCGGCACAGTGCAAGAACTTGAAGTTAAACTTCTCAATCTGTGGGCACAACTGGTTGACTCAACTCCTCAGATAAAAATTCCAGACAACGCCTAAGGACGTCTTGTTGGCAGGGGTTGTTTTCTGTTGCTAAGCCGTGGGGGATGTCGTCACCATAGATATGGATCTGCTTCGTTTGACTTGCCAGGCCGGCATAGATTTCCTGAGCTGTTCCCGCAGCAATTGTCGTGTCTCCTGTTGAGGCCAGGATAAGTGTGGGTGTGAAAATTTTTGAGAGTTCCTTTTTCAACTTCCATCGTAATCTATTAATCTGAACAACTCCTTTTAATGGACGTAGAGAGTAGTAAAAATCAAGCTCTTCTTTGGTTATGTTCTTTTTCTGATAATGAATAAAGCGGCTTAAAAAGGCGACATGCTCAGCCAGCCAATGACGTAATTTCAGGAACGGGGCGAGCAGGATAATCTTTTCGAGGTGGGTGTGACGGGCCAGGTCGAGGGTCAGTAGAGCGCCAGTGCTGATACCGACAGCGCTGACTTTTAAGCCTTCTCTGGTCAGAGCGGAATAACCGGTGCGGATGGTTGCCTGCCAGTTTTCAACCAGCTGCTGAGCCAGATCGTCAGGGGTGGTGCCGTGGCCTGGCAGACGGGCACCATAAACAATAAACTGATGTTGATACAGAAGTTCTCCCAATGCTCGCATCTCACGCGGGGTGGAGCAGAATCCGTGGACAAGAATGACGGCATGGCCATTGTGGTCGGGCGGGATAAGCAGAAACGGCATGTTTTCAAGGTGCGAGACGCCGCTTGCTTGTGCAAGCTCAGTTTCTTTAAGGAACCAGGAGGTATCCATTGTCAGAAGGTCCTTTTCAGCGACGGGAAGAAGAGTAGCTTTAACTAAGGGTAAACAAAAAAGGCCCCTGAAACAACAGGGGCCTTTTTTGTTATATTGTTAAATGGCCAGCTTAAGCCGGGTAGCCGAGACGGGTCGACAGTTCCGTCGCAGATTGCTTAACCAGTGGTACCAGTTCTTTATTAATGCGTTCATCGCTAACACGCATGGTCGGTCCAGAAATGCTGATGGCCCCGACAATACGTCTTGTGTAATCACGAATCGGGGCAGAAATACAGCGCACGCCAAGATCGAGTTCTTCGTCATCCAGAGCGTAACCCTGTTCGCGTACTTTGGCCAGTTCTTCGCGCATCGCTTCCGCGCTGGCAATCGTGGTTGGAGTGATCTGCGCAAATTTGGCTTTGCCTAATAGCTCTTCAAGTTCTTCCTCGGTCATGAAGGCCATATGGACTTTGCCGGCAGCAGTGCAAATTGCTGGTAAGCGAGAACCGACGCGAGAGACCACGCGCACCGTGAGGTTGGTTTCGACTACGTCAAGATAAACAATGTAGTTGTCTTTGTAGATGGCGACGTAGGAGGTCTCATTGCTTTCTTCGACCATTTTTTCAAGAATCGGTTTGGCTTGACGCAACAGGCCCATTTGCTTGATAAAAGTCTGGCCGAGCTCAAGGGCTTTCAGGCCGAGACGGTAGTTTTCAGTTGCCTTGTTCTGCTCAATGTAGCCACGGGATTCCAATGTCGCGAGCAGCCTGAAGACGTTATTTTTGTGCAACTTGAGGCGTTTACTGAGCTCAGTTACACCAAGTTCGTCAATATCCCCGTGGAATTGCTCCAGCAGGTCGAGTGCGTGTGACACTGCCTGAATGATGTATTCTGATTTATCTTTTTTAACCATTTCTTTTCGATACCCTTCTGGATTATTTATTACTCATTATATTGACCGCCGATTCTAGCCTTGCCTGACGTTAGTGTCAAGCTCTATAGGCATGAATTCAGGCAAGAATATTCATTTTTTTAAGATTGTAGAATGATGTTCTAACTTTGACCGCAAAACATTTGCGCAAATTTGATTATTTATTCGTCTAGCGTCTTGATTACCTCGCGTAACACACTCGTAGCATAACTGCCTTTTGGCAGGGAGAACTCTAATGTAAGTGTTTCCGCTTCCGTTGTTGAGAGCCGTGCATCAAGGAGTGGAACACGCAATGGACGACGCTCACCGGGCATCGTCAGGCCACCGTCCAGTTGCCAGTTTTGCAGCGTGACGCCGCACTCCTGCAGGCACAACTGTTCTCGTTGACCCGGAGCGCCTTCAGCCAACAAGACCTTGGTCCCGAACAGAGGAGCCGTAGGGCTGATTTCGAAGCGGTCACAGCGTGGTTGTTCTGCCTCAGCATCCGTAACACGAAAACAGGCACCGTTGAGGTGCTTAAAGGCAATATCTCCCACTTCAATGGTGGTGAGGGTCGTCAGTCTGTGAGAGACGAACTGATCAAAAATCCTTGATTGAGCCGCTGACAAAAACAGTCGCAATAAAGATTTGGGCAGGCCGTGAACTGCCTGTTTAAATGATTTATGGTTAACCAGAGCCTTTAGTAGACGATGTTCATCACGCATACGGCGTGGCAGATGCTCAAGGGCCTGGGCCCAGTTTGCCTGTTGATATGCCGTTGCCGCCAGTTTCCAATCGGCATTTCTGATTGCTGCCGGATCACCCATCAATTCTGCACAGAATAATTCGTAATCCCCTCGCAGCAGTAGCAAGCCTAGTTGACCTGAATTACCAAGGACGCCGTAGCGCTGTTCGCCAAACAAGTTGGGAACACCCTGGCTTTGCAACTGCTCAAGAATCGGTGTCGCCCTTGACGCAGCCTCAGGGTGAACCTGTCGCAGAGTAATTTTAAACCGGTTGCCAGCCAGATGGCCGAGTCTGAGTTTGTTGGTATGCAATTGGGCGCGGACAATTCTGGCTTTATACAGTTCCAGTTTGTCAATGCTTCGCGCGTTGGTCACGGGAATAGAGATCATTTGCCTGGTTAGCGCGTTGGCATCTTTCAGCCCGGCATAGCCTATATCCCGTTCCTTAATGTTCAATTCCTTCTGTAGTTGGTCGATGACCCCGCGGGTGGAAATGCCGGACTTTTCAATCCACAGGTAGAGGTGTTCACCACTACCGCATGGGGCATACAAGGGAATCTCATCAACCTGAAAATCTTCCGGCGTCGTTTTGTACTGACCACCGGTGCCGGGCAGCTGTTCTGTCAGCCAGTTCATTCGTCGTCCCTACCAGACCAGCGCAGTCGGTACCCTTTGTTCACATCCGGGCGGGGAAGGGTCACACCGGTTTTTTTGCGGTAGCGGCACAGATAAATAGGTTGACCAAGGTCGAGGAAGCGCTTCATGTACTTTGAAATCGGATAGCCGCTTAAATCGTGACTATAGGGTGTTTCATGACGATTCAGCAAACGCGCATCCGCAGCCAGAAGTTCCCCGGCCGCTTGACCATAATCGGTAAAGTCGGTAGCAAAGTTCAACTGGCCGTTATCCTGTAGGCAGTAGAGGGCCAGATCAACAAATTCAGCATTCAGAAGGCGCCGTTTGCGTTGTTTTTTCTTCGGCCATGGATCAGGACAATTGATATAAATAGCGGCCAGACTTCCGGCCGGTAGGTAATGATACATAAGGTAGCGGGCTTCCATCCTCAGCATCAGAATGTTCTGGAGTCCCGAGCTTTCAATGCGACAACAGGTCTGCCTGCATCCCTGGTTGAAGATGTCGATGGCAATGAAGTTCCATTCCGGATGCCGTTCGGCGACTTGAACGATAAAGTCCCCAATACCACAGCCAATTTCAAGGGCCAGTAGTTTGTCATTGCCAAACAGGGCCTGAAAGCTGCCAGCCTTTTTAAGTCGTGCTTCAGGAACGAAAAACGGAGAATTGATAAGGGTCATTCTTTGTGTCATGATTTTGTCTTCTAGCGGAGTTGATACAGATAGTTACTGATAATTTCCAGGTCTTCTGTGTTGACAGATTTATAATCGGGCATATATTTCTCGCGAATGGAGGCCGGAGCGATTAATAGTGCCTGGATTCGGGCTGCGGTCATGCGACTGCCTATCTGGGTCAGATCCGGACCAAGAGCACTGCCGTCGCCTTGAATGATGTGGCACCCCTTACAACCGAGGGTATGAATCAGGTTAAGTCCTTGTGGTTCCTGGTTTGTCCCGGCGGCCGGAACTGTTACTGGAACCATAAACGTTAACAATGTGATAAATATAATTTTTCTGATGCGTATCATCGGTCTGTTTGGCGAGTAGGTCAATTTTTTGCAACTTTAACTGGAGATGAAAATCATTGCAATCGATTCCGTTATCCATCCTGTGAGTAAAAAGGTTGCAATCGCCAAAATCAGAGCTTAAGCTTGGCGTAAACAATTGGAAGGACACATATTTTATGCATATACCGATATCAAAAAAAGCTCGCGAAGTGAAGCCTTTCCTTGCCATGGAAGTCATGGAGAGAGCGAAAGAGCTTGAGGCTGACGGGCGGGATGTTATTTACCTGTGTATAGGTGAACCTGATTTTATGACACCACCGGCGATTTTGGCAGCAACTGGACAGGCGCTGGCGGATGGCGCAACGTCGTATACCCACTCTTTGGGCTTGCTCGAACTCAGGCAGGAGATTTGTTATTATTACCTGAACCACTACGGGGTCGAAATTGTCCCGGAGCAGGTTGTGGTGTCCTCCGGGACCAGCCCATTGATGCTGTTGCTATTTTCAGCCCTTCTTGAACAGGGGGATGAGCTGATCCTGACTGACCCGGGCTATGCCTGTTACACTGGTTTTGTCAGTTTCTCCGGGGGACAGCCGGTGCTATTGAGAACTGATGCGGAGAACGGTTTTCAGCCACGTCCAGAGCAGGTCCGGGCGTTGATGACAGATCGCAGTCGGGCTTTATTGATCAACTCACCCTCCAATCCGGCTGGTTCGGTATTGTCAGGTGCCGAGATGGCTGCTTTGGCAGAATTGCCGATTCCAATTATTTCCGATGAAATTTACCACGGTTTAACCTATGAGGGCGAGGAACGCAGTATTCTGGAATTTACCAAAGATGCTTTCGTGTTGGGTGGTTTCTCCAAGGCTTATGCCATGACCGGCTGGCGGCTTGGTTACCTGATCGCGCCGATGTCATGTATGCGTACCCTGCAGTCGTTGCACCAGAACTTTATGATCTGTGCCAATCATTTTGTGCAACGGGCCGGCATCAGCGCATTACGTGAGTGTCAGGATGACGTTGCCCAAATGCGTGACGTGTATAATGAACGACGGAAAGAGATGATTGCGCGGTTGCGCCAGCTTGGTCTGGGTGTACATTTTGAGCCGAAGGGTGCGTTTTATGTACTGGCCGATGCGCGGCATATCGATCATGATTCATTGCGGCTGGCCAAAGATATTCTTGAAAACACCGGAGTTGCCGTAACTCCGGGGATCGATTTCGGCGCTGGTGCAGAAGGCTTTCTGCGTTTTTCATATACGCGTCCGGTGAACGAAATAATTATCGCTCTCGAGCGGATAGGGGCTTATCTGCAACGTCGCCAATAAGGACATATTGAACCGGATGTTGAAAAGCTGCCTGCTGAGCCCATTGGTGGGTGACTACGAAGAATACGGTAACCAAGGAGATATAACATGCTGATCGTCATGGATTCCCAGGCAACATCCCGGCAAATTGACGCGGTAATTGCTGCTGTAGAGGCGTTAGGGTTACGAGCAGAACCGATTCCGGGGAGTTTAAGAACGGCGATCGGTGTTTTGGGGAATCAGGGCTATGTCGATGACGAGACGATCCGTAATCTGCCGGGAGTGCGTGAAACAATTCATGTCAGTAAGCCATATAAAATGGCTTCGCGTGATTTTCACCCTGATGCTTCCGTGGTCAAGGTTGCCGGGGTGGCCTTTGGCGATGGTCAGCGGCCCCTGACCATCGCAGGTCCCTGCTCCATTGAAAGTGAAGCGCAGATTATGCTCGCTGCGCAGCAGGTCAAGGAGGCTGGGGCAGGTTTGTTGCGTGGTGGAGCCTTTAAACCACGGACAGGTCCCCATTCCTTCCAGGGCATGGGGCCTGATGGTCTGCGCCTGTTGCAACAGGCTGGGCAGGCCTACAACTTACCGGTTGTTACTGAAGTTATGCGGATTGAGCAACTGGACACGGTTTGCCGCTATGCCGACATGCTGCAGATTGGCGCACGTAACATGCAGAATTTTGATCTGCTTAAAGAGGTTGGCCAGACTGGCCACCCGGTGCTGCTTAAGCGTGGCATGAGTGCGACTCTTGAAGAATTCCTGGCTGCTGCTGAATATATTCTGGCAGAAGGAAACCCGCATGTGGTGCTCTGTGAAAGAGGGATTCGTACCTTTGAAAAGGCAACCCGTAACACTCTTGATCTCTCCGCAGTTCCCCTGATTCGGGAACTGAGTCACCTGCCAATTATCGTTGATCCCAGTCATGCTACCGGTAAGCGCAGTCTCGTGCCGGTGATGGCTAAGGCCGCCCTGGTCTCCGGAGCGCACGGCCTGATGATTGAAGTTCATCCCGACCCGGCCCATGCTTTAAGTGATGGTGCCCAAAGTCTGTCAGGGGCAGATTTCTCGGCGCTGATGACGGAGTTAAATGCTCTTATCGATTTCCTCTACTGATTATCCCTGCCGCTTAAACCCTTACTGGATTGCTTTTTTACCTGGCTGGAGGAATTTTTCGAGAGCCTCTTTTTCAGGCAGACAGGAGCCTGAAAATATCTTCATCGGAGGCCGCATGGCTGAGCAGCTCGTGACAATTATCCCCTGACTCCATCAACTTTTTCAGTTTTGAGGCCAGTGTGGTGTCGCCGACCAGAATACTTCCTTTTAAGCGATCATCACGGAATACCAGCAGCCCATATTGTTCTGGTGCCATGATTTCGTAGCATTTATAACTGGCATCAGTCGGTTGGACCAGCCCCATACTGATCATATCAACATCAAGAACTTTCAGGGTATGGCTGCGGGGGATGCCACCAAACTGGCTGTTACCGCCAGCGGCATTCATGCCGGCAATGGTTCCCTGAAACTGGGCCGGAGCCCAGGTTCCGTAGGCAATGGACTGGTATTCGGCCAGATCACCGGCGGCGTAGATGTCGCTGCAGGAGGTTTGCAACCGGGAATCGACGACCACCCCTTCTTTAACGGAGAGTCCGGCCAGGCGGGGCAGATAGCTATTGGTCCGCACCCCGGCTGTAATGATCACCAGGTCGGCAGCGATGACCTGACCTGATTCAAGCACCACGCTGCGTAGCACTTCATCACCATCGAACTGCTTGATACGGGCGTCGGTCACCAGCTCGATCCCCAGATCCGTGGCGGATTTCTCCAGATAAGAGCTGGCTCTGGCGTTGAGCTGGCGTGGCAGTAACCGGGAAAACCCCTCAAGCAGGCTGACTCTGGCTTTCCCCCGGGCCAGGGCTGCAGCCGTTTCGAGACCGAGAACCCCGCCGCCAACAACAACGCAACGGCTCCCTGGGGCGCAGAGCCTGAGGATCTGGTCAGCATCCTTTTTGGTCCGCAGGGTCACAATATTCTGCCGATTGGCACCGGCAATCGGAGGGACAAAGGGGTGTGCCCCCATGGCCAGGATCAGGCGGTCATAGGTAAGGGGAGCACTCCCCTTGATTTCAATCTGTTTGCGCTCCGGAGTTATGGCGGTGACTTCCGCTCCAAGGCGGATACCGATATCATGCTCGCGGTACCAGCTTTCCGGATGGACCGGTAAAGCTTCTGCAGGGATCTCTTTAGCCAGGTAACGCGTCAAATTAAGACGGTAATAGGGGAGCTCCTCTTCACGTGTCAATAAAAGGATGGTTGCCTGAGGGGCTGTTACACGCGCCGATTCTGCCGCGGATAAACCGGCGATGCCGGCGCCGATAATCACGATAGTTCCTGTCTCAGCGTTGGTCGTTAGCTGACCGGAACTGCTTATGATCGCTTCAAAACGATCCGGACCGACGGCACAGATGGGGCAGGTCTCCGGAGGCTGGGCACCGGTGTGAATATATTCACAGTTGATGCACCGCCACTGTTCGGGGGGCGCTGGTTCGGCCTGGTCATGGGAAGCTTCCATTGCCTCAAAGTGTTTCGAGTCCGCACCACAGATCGGGCAAGATCCTGCCGGTTGGTCCCCTTCATGCACATATCCGCAAACAACGCATAACCAGCTTTTTGCTGCCATGGTTTCTCCTTTGGCCATGAATGTTAACGTGATAAACACCTACAGCATTAAATGTTGGAATAGTAACAGAGGCAAGTCTGCTGTCAAAGCAGTAACCTGTGCAGTAACGATCCTGCGAAGAAAAATCTTATGTTGATGAGAATGATTGACGGATGCCCTTTGGTAGGTGATATGTTACAAAAGACTGCGCTTCCCAGTAGCTCGTGAAGGATTGAATTCGTGCCCGATCAGATCGTAGATATAGCTGTTAACGCCCCCCTGAAGCAACTTTTCTCCTATTGTATCAGCAATGAACAAGCCGCTTTGGCACAAGTTGGTATGCGGGTTAGAGTGCCGTTTGGTAGGCGTAACGCTGTTGGTTTTATCATCCGTATTCATAGTGGGGATGCGACCGGCCTGAAACCTGTCACTGCTCTACTGGATAGTGAGCTGCTGATTCCGGAAGGTTTACTTAAGCTGCTGCGCTGGGCTGCTGATTATTATCTGCATCCGCTTGGTCAGGTCATTCGTAATGCTTTGCCGGCCGGTCTAGGCAGTGAAAAACATGCACCGACGATCCTGACCGAGACGGTCTATGAGGCTCTTGCCCATGATGTTCCGTTACGTGGCAAGAAGCAGCAGGAAATATTTACTTTTATTCAAGCGCATGGAGCCGTGCTCCTCTCCCAATTGCGTGATCAGTTTCCCGATCCTCACAGCGTTGTCAACCGCCTGGTTGAACTCGGTTGTCTCAAAGGTCAAGAGCAAGAACGGATCCGTGATCCGTTCTTGCTTCAGCAGGTTGATCCTGATGTTCCTCCGCAGCTCAACGCTGCCCAGCAGGAAGCGGTTAACCAGCTGATCAGCGTCCTTGAACTCAAACAGTTCCGTGGTTATCTGTTACATGGGGTCACCGGCAGTGGTAAAACCGAAGTGTATTTGCATGCGGTCAGTCATTGCCTGAAATTGCAACAACAGGCCCTGATCCTGGTTCCGGAAATTTCTCTGACGCCGCAATTGGTGGCCCGCTTCCGGGCTCGTTTTGAAGCGTCCGGAATCACGATTGTTGCTCTGCACAGTGGCATGTCAGATGGTGAACGTTACGATGCCTGGCGCCGGATTGCCCGCAAACAGGTGCAGATCGTCATTGGTGCCCGCTCCGCTATTTTTGCACCACTGCAGCAATTAGGTCTGATTATCGTCGATGAAGAGCATGACAGCAGCTATAAACAGGGGGAGGGCTTCCGTTACAATGCGCGGGATCTTGCCCTGATCCGGGGACAACAGCAACAATGTCCGGTTTTGCTCGGTAGCGCGACGCCGAGCCTGGGTAGCTATTATCGCAGTCAGAATAGCGCCCTGACATTGCTGTCGTTACCAGGGCGGGTGCACGATGGTCTTTTGCCCCAGGTAAAACTGATCGATCTGAAAGAAGAAAATCCGGGAGAAGGTGCATTAGCCCCCAGTTTAATTGAAGCGCTTCAGCAGGCTCTGGAGTCGCGTGAGCAATCGTTATTGCTGCTTAACCGCCGGGGTTTTTCACCTTTTTTGCTCTGTCCTGATTGCGGTAGCAGTTTTCATTGTCCCAATTGTGATATCACCCTGACTTACCATCAGCGTGATCACCAGCTACGCTGTCATTATTGTGATTATGGCGACAAGGTTCCTGATCTCTGTCCGCACTGCCAGGGGGGGAATCTTACACCGCAAGGGGCTGGCACGGAACGCCTGGAACAGGAACTTGCTGAGTTGTTTCCGGGGGCACGTATCAGTCGGATGGATCGCGATACCACGAGCCGCAAAGGCGCTCATGATAAGATTATCCGCGGCATGATGGCTGGTGAGATTGATATCCTGGTTGGCACCCAGATGATCGCCAAAGGGCACGATTTTCCCAGGGTCACCACGGTGGGGGTGCTGGGAGCCGACAGTGTCCTGAATTTTCCCGATTTTCGCTCGGCGGAGCGCAGTTTTTCCCTGTTGACTCAGGTTGCCGGGCGGGCAGGACGGGAAAAAGGGGGCGGGAAAGTGTATATTCAGACCTACAATCCGGAACATTATGCGCTGACCTGCGCGATTCAGCATGACTATCTGGCCTTTTACGAACAGGAGGTGCCGTTCCGCCAGGAATTGGCCTACCCGCCCTGTGGTTACCTTGCTAATCTGGTGCTGTCTGGTAATATCTGCAACCAAGTGCAGACCACAGCTGATGAACTTAGCAGATATCTGCTACAGCAGAATACGGCGGTTGAAATCCTGGGGCCCAGTCCGTGTCCGTTGCCACGTCTGCGTGGCAAGAACCGTTTTCAGTTGCTGTTGAAAGCGGCTCAGCGGCCGGCGTTACATCGCTTGTTGGCGAGTCTGGAAGGTTTCCAGAAAAGAATGCCCAAACAGGTGACATTGGCGATTGATGTTGATCCGTTGGATATGTTGTAATCTGTTTCTGTCCGGAAACGGCCCTTGCAAGTAATCTCTGTGTTAGACTGCGCCTTTACTCTTGCGAAAAATTGCTCGTTTCCGAATCAGAAACTGTGTGGGAGTGACTTACTGTTTTCGGCAGGAAATGGTCTTGACAATAGAGAAACATATCGGGATGGCACCATGAAGAAGCTTGTTCTGACAATTTGGCTGCTGGTTTTTCTGGCGGGGTGTATCGCTAAAGGTCCGGAGCCGGTTGAGCCACCTCCGGTGCCGGTGGAGCCTTTGCTGCCAGTGTCCTGGGAGGATGTCGCGGGCTGGCAGTTTGATCGCTCGGCTGAAGCGTTGCGGACCTTTGTCGCTAGCTGTAAAGCCGTCGGGCGGCGTGATCAGTGGGAACAGGTGTGTCAGGATGCCAAGTCGATATCTCCTGTTTCTGATGAGAGGGCCAGGCAATTTTTTGAGACCCGCTTTCAGCCCTATCGGGTGGTGAATGATGATGGCAGCAGTGGCGGCTTGATCACCGGTTATTATGGACCCGAGCTGGAAGGGAGCCGGGTCCCGACCACGGAGTATCGCTACCCGGTATATCGTCAGCCGGATGATCTGTTGATCATTGATCTGTCGGAGTTATATCCGGAGTTGGGAAATTACCGGCTACGTGGGCGGATTGAAGGAAATCGGGTTGTTCCCTATTTTGACCGCAGTGAAATCGATGTGAAAGACAGCCCTCTATTCGGGCAGGAGCTGTTCTGGGTCAAGGATCCGGTCGAGCTGTTTTTTCTGCATATTCAGGGGTCGGGCCGGATCAAACTGCCTGACGGTGAGAGGGTGATGATCAATTATGCCAATCAGAACGGTCACCCTTATCGCTCTATCGGAAAACTGCTGCTGGAGCGTAACGCAATGACGCGTGATCAGATGTCGATGCAGAATATCCGTCGCTGGGTCCAGGAAAATCCTGAGGCCGGGGAGCAGTTGCTGGCTGAAAATCCGAGCTATGTGTTTTTCCGTGAACTGTCGAGCGATTATCTGTTTCCGCCAGGCGCCTTGGGGGTTCCTCTGACACCATTACGCAGCCTGGCGGTTGATCCGCGTACAATTCCCCTGGGAGCTCCGGTATTTATCGCCACAACCTATCCGGGCACGGATTATCCCCTGCAACAGCTGATGGTTGCTCAGGATACCGGAGGTGCGATCAAGGGCCGGGTTCGGGCCGATTTTTTCTGGGGAATGGGTCCTGAAGCCGGTGCCGTGGCTGGAAAAATGAAGCAACAGGGGCAGCTGTGGGTATTGCTTCCCAAAGATGACCAGGCAGCTCAACTCCAAAGCCAAGTGAGTGAACCAAAGAACCAAAAGCAGGGAGGAGTCAATTGAGCGAACAACCAAAACATGTAGTTGTCGTCTGCTGCCTGATTCGCAATGAAGAAAATCAGCTGCTGTTGGTCAACCACCATATTCGTGGTTGGGAGTTACCCCAAGGGCGTGTCGAAGAGGGCGAAACCCTCATTTTTGCCCTGAGCCGGGAAGTGCTTGAGGAAACCGGTGTAACGATCAGTCATGCAAAACTGTCAGTTATCTGGTCTAAAGTATCCAATCCTGCTGTTCTGGTTTTCTGCTTCCAGGCCCGCTATGCTTCGGGTGTCCTGACTCCCAGTGACGAAACTCCCGAAGTTGAGTGGTGCAGTCTTGATGATGCCTATCAACGGATCTGTCACCCGGTTAACCGGGACCGTTTCAAATCAATTGTCAAACATGAAGGGGATGTTGAGTTGCGGAGTTATCAGACCGGACCGTACCGTATCCTCAACTAGTTTGCAGCTAGATGTAAAGCGGCCTTTTTACAATTTCTGCACCAAACGGCTTGTGCATGCACAGGTAAAATAATTCTCGTTTCTGATCAGGAAACCGACTTTTTCCCATCGCTAACCTTACCCGTTAAGAATCTTATTGCCCACCTGAGAATCCGCGGCAAAAGTTAAAGCCTTCATGCCGAAGGCTTTGCTGTTATAATAAATTGGTGCGCTCGGCAAACTGCGGTCCCAATGATTGCGCTGAGGAGCACTGATCTGGAGTGTTACTTATCTGCACCGGGTTAAGATTCTTTGTTGTAATAAGACTATCTTGAATATTGATCAATGTTTATTGATGCATCTAAGCGACTAAATCAAGACGTTTTATGGTCAATGCATATTGTTATTATCACCGTCTGAAAGATAAAGTTTACCTTCGGAATGGGATTTTTTTGCCATACCTGATGTTTTTACTAGGATATTTGTGTATTATAAGGACCTGTAGATGTCACATATGGTTTGCCATATTTATCAAGGAGTAATTCCAGATGACCGCTAAACATGATGAACGTTTGAATCAGCTTAATGAAATTGAAAATCAAGAATGGCGTGAATCTCTTGACTACGTTTTAAGAGAACAGGGTCCGGAACGGGTCCGACAGTTACTCAGGCAGTTGCAGATCAGAGCCCAGGAACAGGGTGTCAATATTCCGTTTACTGCCAACACCCCTTATATAAATTCGATCCCTCATGACCAGCAGGCGGTTTTTCCCGGCAATCGTGAGCTGGAACGACGTATTAAATCGATTATCCGCTGGAATGCCATGGCTATGGTTGTCAGAGCCAACCGCGAATCTTCCGGTATTGGCGGTCATATTTCCACCTTTGCCTCGGTCGCGACATTATGGGAAATTGGGTTTAATCACTTTTGGCGAGGACGCACCGATGACTACCTCGGGGACATGGTCTATTTTCAGGGGCATGCTGCTCCGGGCGTTTATTCCCGCGCTTATCTTGAAGGGCGTTTGACAGAAGAAGATCTGGAGAATTTCCGCCGTGAGCTGAGCGGCGGAAAAGGTTTGTCGTCTTATCCGCATCCTTTTTTGATGCCGGAATTCTGGGAATTCCCGACCGTATCCATGGGTTTGACCGCCATCAGTGCTATTTACCAGGCGCGCTTCAACCACTACCTGGTTGATCGTGGATTGCGAAAATCGAGTGGTCGCAAAGTCTGGGCCATGCTGGGAGATGGTGAAATGGATGAGCCGGAATCTCTTGGCGCCATCACTCTGGCTTCACGAGAAAAGCTCGATAACCTGATCTTTGTTATTAACTGTAACCTGCAGCGTCTCGATGGACCGGTGCGTGGCAACGGCAAAGTTGTTCAGGAGCTGGAGGCGGCATTCCGTGGCGCGGGCTGGAATGTCATCAAGGTGCTCTGGAGCCATGATTGGGACCATCTACTGACTGCCGATAAGAGCGGCAAACTGGTGCAGCGCATGGACGAAGTGCTTGATGGTGAAATGCAGCGTTATACTCCCAATAACGGGGCGCATATCCGCAAGGACTTCTTTGGAAAGTATCCGGAAACCCTGAAACTGGTTGAAGGTTACAGTGATGAACAGCTTGGGGGGTTCAAACGTGGCGGGCACGACCCGGAAAAAGTTTACGCTGCCTATAAAGCGGCTGTAGAGCACAAAGGCTCGCCGACAGTGATCCTGGCTCAGACCATTAAGGGTTACGGACTTGGAGAAGCAGGCGAAGGGAAAAACATTACTCACTCGCAGAAGAAGCTCAATGAAGCGGAACTGAAAGAGTTCCGGACCCGTTTTAATATTCCGATCAGCGATGAGGATATTGCCAAAGCTCCATTTTACAAGCCTGCTGAAGACAGCCCGGAGATGATTTATCTGCGTGAGCGTCGCAAAACGCTTGGCGGCAGCCTGCCGCGTCGTTTTGACGGCAGCCGTCCCATGGCCTGTCAGACCGATTGGCTGGTGCGTGAATATCTTGGCGGCTCGGGAGACCGTGAGCTGGCAACGACGATGGCTTTTGTCCATCTGCTGGCCAAACTGATCAAGGACGATGAAGTCGGTAAACTGATTGTCCCGATTGTTCCAGACGAAGCGCGCACTTTCGGTATGGAGTCGTTGTTCCGCCAGTCTGGTATTTACAGCCATGCCGGGCAGCTTTACGAACCGGTCGATAAGGGCAGCCTGCTGTTTTATAACGAAACAAAAACCGGGGCGATTCTGGAAGAGGGTTTAAGTGAAGCCGGATCAATGGCCAGCTTTATTGCCGCCGGGACCGCCTACTCAAATAATCAGGTTCAGACGATTCCGTTTTACGCCTTTTACTCCATGTTTGGCTTTCAGCGCGTTGGAGACCAGATCTGGCAGGCGTGTGACAGCAGGGCGCGAGGCTTCCTGATCGGGGCCACTGCCGGGCGCACCACCCTGGCGGGTGAAGGGTTGCAGCATCAGGATGGTCACAGTCACGTTTTGGCACTGACGCCACCCAGAGTCAAAGCTTACGATCCGGCTTTTGCCTTTGAGCTGGCGCTGATCATTCAGGAAGGGCTGAACCGCATGTACTGTCATCAGGAGGATCTGATCTATTACCTGACCGTCGGTAACGAGACTTACCGCATGCCGGCTATGCCGGAAGGTGCCAATGTTCGGGCCGGTGTACTGAAAGGGATGTACCGTTTCAGTCAGTCACCAAAGAAGAAGGGGCAGCAAAAAGTTCATCTGCTTGGTAGTGGTTCAATCCTCAACGAAGTCATCAAGGCGCAAGAACTGCTGACAGAGAAATACAACGTTTCTGCCGATGTCTGGAGTGTGACCAGTTACAAGGAACTGTATCAGGATGCTGCAGAAGCTGAGCGCTGGAATCTGCTGCACCCCGACCAGGAACCGCGCAAACCTTATCTGCAGGAACTGCTGGAAAAAGAAGAAGGCATCTTTATTGCTGCTTCTGACTATATGAAGGTACTGCCAGCGACCATTTCGCAATGGTTACCAGGGCCAATTCACTGTCTTGGAACCGATGGCTTCGGTCGCAGCGACTCGCGCGAAGCGCTCCGTGATTTCTTTGAAGTCGACGCTCGTTATATCACAGTGGCCGCCCTGTATCGTCTGGCCAAGGCTGGGTATGGCTCCTTGGACAATGTGGCCAAGGTGATTGACGAACTGGCGATTAACCCTGACAAACTGAATCCGCACCAGGACTAAGAGTAGAGGATTGATATATGTCTATAGAAGTTGTTGTCCCGGAAGTATCCGACGGAGTGAAATCCGGAACCGTCATCTCGGTTCTTGTATCTGTTGGGGACGCGGTTGAAGAAGATCAGTCCCTGATTGAGTTTGAAACTGATAAAGCCGTGGTCGCCATTCCGTCACCGCAGGCCGGTGTTGTGAAAGAACTCAAGGTCGAAGAAGGGGATACGGCTGCCGTTGGCGAGGTGATTGCCGTGCTCGAAGCAGCTGAAAGTTCGGTAACGCTTCAAGCGGCCAAAGAACCAGAACCAGAGCCGGAGCCAGCGCAGGCTCAGGATGTTGCAGCAGTGTCTCCGGCAGAGAAAGAAGCTCCAGCACCTGAAGCCCCAGCCGTACAGGCAGCCGCTTTGGAACCGTTACCGAACAGTGCCCCTGCGGTTGATCTGACCAGTGTTCGGCGTGATGACGTTGTCGCACCGGCAGCGCCTTCAGTGCGGCGTATTGCCCGTGATCTTGGTGTCGATATTTACCAGGTTCAGGGCAGTGGTCCCGCAGGGCGTATCAGCGAAGAGGATGTGCGCCTGTTTGTCAAACGGGCGATGCAGGAATTGCAGGGGGGCAAGGTCAATGCGGTTGCTGCTGCCGAGTTCCGGGGGCTGCACGCCCAGCGGACCTTACCTGATTTCAGCAAGTGGGGGACCGTGACTCGGGAACCTCTGTCACGGGTGCGTGAGGTGACGGCAGATGCCATGGGCTACGCCTGGTCGACCATCCCGATGGTGACCCAATATGACAAAGCGTGCATTGACAGCCTTGAAGCGTTTCGCAAAGCGTACAATAGCGGTAAATCTATCTCTGTTAAGCTGACCATGACGGCGATTCTGGCCAAGGTATGTGCGGCGGCACTGAAGGCCTTTCCACAATTTAACAGCAGCCTGGATCTGGCCGCCAAAGAATTGGTGCTGAAAGATTACATCAATATCGGGGTGGCGGTTGATACCCCGAATGGTCTGCTGGTGCCGGTTATTCAGGATGTCGCCGGCAAAGGGATTGAGACTATCGCCGCAGACCTGGCGACACTGGCGGAAAAGACCCGTGAGCGCAAGGTCTCCCCGGCCGAACTTGAGGGGGGCACCTTTACCATCAGCAATTTGGGCGGCATCGGTGGAACCTCCTTTACCCCTATTGTCTATGCGCCACAGGTTGCGATTCTGGGTGTTTCGACCTCCGCTGTTGAACCGGTCTGGAATGGCAAGGAGTTCGAGCCTAAATTGATGATGCCGCTATCGCTGACCTATGACCATCGTGTCATCGATGGTGCTGATGGTGCGCGCTTCCTGCGTTTTATCTGTGAAGGGCTTGAAGAGCCTATCAAGCTGATGATGAAGTAGGGAATTGCTGGAGATACGCGCAGAACGCTTGCTGTACTTCGCGATTTCAAATTTGAAATTTCAGATCTCATATTTTAGGGGGCGTTGACAGGTAGCGCTGTTCCCTCTAAATGAAATTAAAGAAATGGGGAATTTTATGTCTCTTGAAGTTATTGTTCCGGAAGTTTCCGATGGCGTGACGTCGGGAACGGTTATTTCGGTTCTGGTTGCCGTTGGCGATCGTGTCGAAGAGGATCAGTCTCTGATCGAATTTGAGACCGATAAAGCGGTTGTCGCTATTCCTTCGCCACAGGCCGGAGTGGTGAAGGAGTTGAAGGTTGCTGAAGGGGATACCGCAGCCGTGGGAGCGGTTATTGCGGTACTTGACGCTGGCGGAGAGCAATTTGCGGAAGCATCAGTGCCTCCTGCCGCAGAACCGTCTCCTTCAGAACCCTCAAGCGCAGAGGTCAAGACCGCCGAAGCTCCTGTAACAACCCCTCTGACCGATGCTGATGCCGAGATGGTGGTCATTGGGGCTGGCCCAGGTGGTTATGCCGCTGCGTTTAAAGCGGTTGAACTGGGTTTGCAGGTGACTCTGATCGATCCCGAAGAAAATCCGGGTGGTGTTTGTTTGCACCGTGGCTGCATTCCATCCAAGGCATTGCTGCACGTCGCCAAACTGGTATCCGAGGCCGAAGAGTCGAACGAAATTGGTGTCTCTTTTGCGAAGCCGAAGATCGATATCGATCGGGTTCGTGCATGGAAGAATGAGGTGGTCGGCAAGCTGACCGGTGGTCTGGGGAGCAAGGTCAAGCAGAAGCAGGTTACCTATATTCAAGGGACGGCCAAGTTTAAAAATGCGACAACTCTGGAAGTGACCAGCATTGGGGGAGAAACCCGTGAGCTGACCTTTAAACAGGCGATTCTGGCCACCGGTTCCCGGCCGATCATGCTGCCGGGTATAGACCCTGACAGTTCCCGCATTATCGATTCAACCGGTGCTCTGGAGCTGGCGGATGTACCGAAATCCCTGCTGGTGGTCGGGGGTGGGTATATTGGCCTTGAGCTCGGTTCCGCTTATGCTGCCATGGGGAGCAAGGTGTCCGTGGTCGAGATGACAGATAGTTTGTTGTCCGGTTGTGATCGCGATCTGGTGTCGGTACTCAAACGGCGTCTGGATAAGAAGTTTGAGGATATTTTTCTGAAGACCAAGGTGGTGGAGCTCAAAGAACAGAAAAATGGGGTGGCCGTTACTCTGGAGGACAAAAATGGGGAAACCATCAACAAGCGGTTCGATAAGGTTCTTATTTCCATCGGGCGGCGACCGAATACTGAAACTCTTGGTCTTGAGAATACTGCCATTCAGCTGACGGAGAAAAAGTTCATCAAGGTTGATGGGCAGCAGCGGACCGCTGAGCCGCATATTTTCGCCATCGGCGATATTGCCGGAGAGCCGATGCTCGCTCACAAGGCTTATGGCGAAGCCAATGTTGCCGCGGAAGTTGCCGCCGGGCATAAAGCGGTTTTTGATCCGCGGGCGATTCCTGCGGTGGTCTTTACCGATCCTGAAATTGCCTGGTGCGGTCTTACTGAAACAGCGGCGCGTGAGCAGAAGATCAAAGTCAGAACGGCTAAAATGCCATGGCGTGGCAATGGCCGGACGTTGACGCTGGGGCGTGATGATGGTATCACGAAACTGATTGTCGATGCCGAAACTGATCGGGTTCTGGGGGAGGCTGTCGCGGGCCCCGGTGCTGGTGAACTGATTGCGGAAGGGGTTGTTGCAATAGAGATGGCGGCAGTTGCTGAAGATTTGCGTAAGTCGATCCATCCGCATCCGACTTTATCAGAAACCATCTATGAAGCGGCTGAAATGCTGTTTAAACCCTGATTAAAAAGAATTTTTTGCATCTGCCGAATCCCGGTCTGCATATCAGGCCGGGATTTTTTGTTGGCAATGTTGCCCGACTTCAATGGTGTCGCAACGTCTCAAACCGAATGCTGACACTTTTCTGTTGTAACCAGGACGCGGGCTGATGTTATTGTTGGTGGGTAAAATATATGCAAATCTGCTAGTTTGATTTGTTGATTATGTAGGCTTATCCTTGCCAGCCTGAGGGGGGGCAGGAGCACTGTAGCCGATTACGGCACATAGCAGGTTGACGGGTCTGATTCTCTGTCAGGTCAAACAGGTCAACCCAGTGAGGAGCTTTATCTGTGGCATCTTTGGATTTTGAACTTGAAAAACAGAGTTTTCGCACTTTCTATGACAGTAATCGGGTCATTCTGGAAGAGGCTAAGAACGCCTGTATCAGCGCTGTTGTTCTGCTGCTGAAACAGTTTGATATCGGTGAAATCACCAAGGTTGAAGGGCGGGTAAAAAAGCGCGAAGAGTGTATTAAAAAATTTCAGCGCAAATATCAGAATCGTTTGGAAAACGACGAACAGCCTTACGAAATAAAAGATTATCTGTCTGACCTGATTGGCATTCGGGTCGTCTGTATCTATGAGGATCAGATCTCCAGAATTGCCGACATTCTAAGCAGTCAGTTCGATATTCTTAATATTACGGATAGAATTTCAGTGCAGGAAAAGACGCCGGATATGTTCGGTTACAAAGGTCTGCACATGGATATCGAATATAACGATAAAATCAACGCTGCCGCTGCTGAACATCAGGTGCTGTTCGGGATTAAATTCGAGGTTCAGATCCGCTCTCTGATTCAGGATGCCTGGAGTGTCCTTGATCATAAAATTAAATATAAAAAGTCGATCCCGGCGGATTTGAAACGGCGCATTAACGTTCTGGCGGCCCTGTTTGAACTGGCGGATCGGGAATTTATAGAAATCCGCAATGCTACCAGCGCTTTGCTTAAACAGGAAACCGAGATTCCTTTTGTCGATACTGCGGATAATAACGCGACTGATGCGAAACTGGTGTCTGCGGTTACCGGCAAGCAGATTAACGCTTTTAACTTTTTACGGGTCGCAAGCCACTTTTTTAAGGATTTTGAATTCAAAGATTATAAGGTTGATAACTTTGTTCAGGAGATCCTGCGTCTGGATAACAATTTTAGCCGTGCTGACCTGCATCAGGGCCTGGTCGATCACATAAAAAAGGTCAAAGAGTATCGTGAAGAGTTTCTGATGCGTAATCCGGAACACTCCTTTGGACCTTATACGACGATTCGTCACTGCCTTTATCTGCACGATAAAGAACGGCTGGACCGGATTTTGTCGCGTGGGCCAAGGGAAAGGTTTGACAGTTGGCTTGCCGGGGGAAGTTTATAGCGGGGCACGCCGGGACCATCAAGCAATTCTGTGTTGTTCCCGGCGTGTTGGAATAAACGGTTTACTTAGGCCATCCGCCGCCTAACTGCTTAGGTTGACGACGCTGTGCCGGTGGCTGTAGATGCGTTCCTGCTGCCAGTGAAAAGTGGGACAGCATATGTTTAAGGTGGGCCGATTGTCCTGCCAACTCTTCTGCTGCTGCTGCCGATTCTTCAGCGGTTGCCGTATTCTGCTGGACCGCCTGGTCAATTTGGCTCAGGCCAAGGTTAATCTGGGTAATCCCCTGGGCCTGTTCACTGTTTGACGTGGCAATTTCACTGACAATATCAGTAACTTTACTGATGATTTCAACGATCTTTTCCAGCGCTCCCGACGTTTGCTCGGCAATCTGAGTCCCTGTCGAGGTTTTTTCAACCGAGTTTGTGATCAGATCGGCAGTTTCTCTGGCCGCTTTGGCACTGCGTGCAGCAAGATTGCGAACTTCTTCCGCGACGACCGCAAAGCCTTTGCCATGTTGTCCCGCCCGCGCTGCTTCGACAGCAGCATTCAGGGCTAACAGATTGGTCTGGAAGGCAATTTCATCAATGACTTTAATAATCTTGCTGATGCTCTGGCTGGCTTCATCGATATCGGCCATGGCTCCGATCATGGATACCATTTTCTCGTTCCCCGCCGCCGCCGCCGCAGTCGCTTCCTGAGCCAAACTTCTGGCTTGAGTCGCACTTTGGGCACTGGCGTTGGCCTGGCTTGCCACCTGGTTAATGGAGGCACTGATTTCTTCGAGGGATGCTGCGCTTTGTGTCGTTCCTTGCGACAGTGTCTGGCTGGAATCGGAAACCTGAGAACTGGCGATATCGATCTGGTTCCCTGCCGCCTGAATTTCGGTAACGATTTTACGCAAATCTGAACCCAGCTTGTTTAATGCTCCTCTGATCTGATCATCTTTGCTGCGGGGAATGACCTCGAAATCAAGATCGCCATCGGCAAGCTTCTGCAGATTGTCGACCATTTCTGATTGCAAATTATCCGCAAAGTCATTCATCGTCTTGGCCAGGGCGCCGATTTCATCCTGGCGCTTTAGGTTCAGTCGGGTCGTGAGCTTACCATGCTCCAGATCCTCAATCATCTTGACCGTCTGGCTGATCGGCTGTGCAATGCTGCGGCCGATAAAGTACGCGACGATGATGCTGACAGTGACAAAAACAATAGCCAGAGCGGACATCAGGTAGATGAGTTTCCACACGGGAGCATAGATTTCGCTATTCGGGCTGATGACCAGAAGTTTCCACCCGCTTTCCTTAACCTCGGAAAAAGACATCATGCTGGCAACATCGCTGATGTCAGTGTTGATTATCCCTGAGTTCTGCTTGGCCATGCTACTGAGTGCAGTGGCCAGGTCTGTGGGTAAAGGTTTATTGACCAGCTCTTTATCCGGATGAACGATGATCGATCCGTCCTGGTGGGCCAGCACGGCATAGCCCTGAGAGCTGGCTTTGGTGCTGAGAACGGTATCAACGATGAAGGTCAGGAAAATGTCGGCACTGACAGCGCCTATTTTTTTACCGTTTTTGAATACCGGGGCCGCAAATGAAATAACCATCTTGCCGGTATTGGCGTCAATATATGGTTTAGTCAGAATCGCCTGTCCTTGCGTAGCGGCAGCCTTATACCAAGGTCGACTGCGTGGATCATAATCTTTGGGGGGAATCCAACCGCTTGAATCAAGAAAGCTGCCGTCGTGATCGTATCCAATATAAGCTTCGACAAAATCACCACCCATGGCGGTCGCTGATAGAATTTGCAGGGTTTCTTTAGCGGCTTCCAGATCGAGTTTTGAGATCTCTTCAGCTGTTGCCAACAACATGTTTTTACGTACTGCAACCCATTGGTTGAAGGTTTCGCTCGTTTGTGTCACCAGACCCAACTGACTGTTCATAATCTGGTCGGTCATCATGCGTTTGCTGTTCACATTGACCAGCAACGCAAATATCAGCATACAGAGTAGAAAGGTGCCCCCGGTCATCGCAATAATTTTGTTCTTAAGCTTCATACGCTCCTCAGTCTCTCACGAAATAATCTTCTACAGGAGTAGTAACAGTAGAACGTTAATTATTGTTAATTTTGAAGCTATGGCAAGAAAAAATTTTGGAAAAATTAATTTTTAGCAAAACGCTAATATTTGGTTTTCAGGGCTAAATGAAAAACAACATCAGGAGCGGAATCAACGACAATGTCCTCACTGACACCTAGGTCGAGACTGGTTTCGGTTCCTAGATCAATGGTTCCTCCCATAATCAGCTGCACTGATTCACCCAGTTCAGCAAAGGTGCTGTCGTCATAAAAAGCACTATGGCCATCGAGCTGAAGTTTCAGCGCAACGGCCTCAAAGGTTTGCCAGGCGATACCCAGGCTGCCAAAGCCAACAACATGCCGCTGCTGGTTTGCCAGTATCTCTCCATCGGTCATCATTAACAGACCGGCGGAGGCAAAAAGTCCCACTGTTTTCTGGTTATAAAAGTGCGAACTGGATAGCCATAATGCCAGGTCAGTACTGCCACTGCCGAGTAATTTCTTGTCATCACCGGTGGGAAGCTTAAGGCTGGAGCGCAGTGACAAGTGGTGGACATCGCCCGGTTCTCCCATTAAGCGCCAGGCTCCGGTCAAGCGCAGATCTCCCAGCCCTGATTCTTCCTCATCAACCAGGAGACTGGAGTCTTTACTCTGGTATGAATAGGTCAGCTGATCTTCCGGCAGGTCGTTGCGTTCCCCCTGGGGCAGGCCGAAGAAATCGTGCCAGTTATAAATGAAATTATCAAGGAAACCTTTACTGTGCTGGCCATATGGCAGTTCCATCCCTATTTCAAAGTCACGCCCGATGCCATATCTGACTGCCAGGGTATAGCGGTAGCTTTCACCATCAAGGAGAATGCTCTCATTGGCACCAGTAGAGGTACTGCATAAGCTGGCAATATCGACACGCAGTTCGAATTCGGTCTGTCCTGTAGCAATGAGAGTTCCCGGCATGGTGGCGGGCAAGCCGTATATGGCAACCAGCGGGTTCTGATTAGCGGTCCTAAGAGGAGTAAGCTCCTGGGCTGCGGTGACTGAGGGCAGAAAACAGCAGGGTAAAATTATGCATAGGAATAGTCTGACAATGAGCATTTCGCCTCCTGATGGGTTAGCAAAGAGCGCCTTAAGGATCTTTATAGCAGGTTTTCACTTGGTTGCAGGTTGTGAATGCGTAAAAGATAAAATGATTTTTGACTTTTTGCTCTGTACGTATGATGGTATCTCTGAACTGTAAATAATTGACTTTGGATGGGGACGTTTTTTTTTTGAAGTTTGGCTATTGTTAGAATTTGCGTTTGTTGCCCTGACAGCGGTTTCTCTACAGGGAGAAGACAGAACACGTTTATTTTTTAACTGCAGGTTGCTATGCATAAAAGCTCAACTAAAATATTTGACAGACAACGCCTTATTCAAACTCTCTCAATTCCCATTCTCAACTCAATTAATGACGGAGTTTTGGTTGCTGATGAGAATGGAATTATCCTTTTTACCAACCCGGAATATTCCCGAATCATAGGGGTTTCTGCGGATGAATTATTAAATAAAAGTCTGGAGGTGGTTCGGCCTGGCGCAATGCTCCCTTCTGTGATCCGAACTGGAAAAGCGCTTTCCGGAGTGTATCGAGAAGTAGGTGATACGCGATATGTTGTTGATATGGCACCTATTATCGTTGATGGAACGATAGTCGGTGGCGTGTCTATCGTCAAGAATATCACCGAGGTAAAAAAACTCTCTGAGGCCTTGGCCAATGCTGAGAAGTCCTTAAAAAATCTGCAGGGAACCGTGGCTAATTTTTTTCGGTCTAAGTTCCAATTGCATCAGCTTAAAGGGGTCTCTGGTAAATTCAATCAAATGATTTCCCTGGCAGAAAGAGCGGCTCTTGGCGATGCCAATGTGCTGATTCTGGGGGAAAGTGGCACGGGCAAGGAGCTGATTGCCCAAGGAATTCATGCCGCAAGTCGGCGTAAAAATGGTCCTTTTATCCCGGTGAACTGCGCGGCTATTCCACACGTCTTACTGGAAAGCGAGTTGTTTGGCTACGGTGATGGTGCTTTTACCGGCGCTAAACGTGGGGGGAAGCTGGGTCTGTTTCAGATGGCTGATAAAGGAACCTTATTCCTTGATGAAATAGGTGATATGCACTTCGATATGCAGGCAAAGTTATTGCGTATCCTGCAAGAACATAAGGTGCGCCGGGTCGGTGAGCTTCAGGAGCGGGAGTATGATGTTCGCATCATTGCCGCGACCAATCAAGATCTGGAATTAATGGTGAAGAAGGAGCGCTTTCGGGAGGATCTGTTATATCGCCTGAATGTATTTCAGCTAACGGTACCACCGCTGCGGGAAAGGAAGGAAGATATTATCGATCTCAGCTTTTATTTTGCTGGCGAATATCTTGAGGGGCAGACATTTTCTTTGTCAGGTGAAGTAAAACAGGTCTTACTCAAGTATGACTGGCCCGGGAATATTCGGGAACTGAAGAATGTTATTGAATATGTTTGCAATATGGTCGACCGTGGTGAGTCTGTCTGCCTTTGCCACTTGCCAGAACGTTTGCGGACAATGTCATTTTCTCAAGGCTCAGCAGGTGGATCCTTGCAGCCCTTAGCCCGGCAGGTAAAAGAGTTCGAGAAGGAACTGTTGCGCAATTTGATAACGAGAGAAGGTCAATCTCTGGAAAGTAAAAAGCGAATCTGTCGGGCTTTGGGTATTTCCTTGGCAACGCTATACCGGAAGCTGGAAGATTAGTTTCTCAAATATAAGAAACCGATAAGTTGTTCTCATATTTGAGAAAGCCTCTTGTCTGCGAGCATTCCTACATATTCTACAGATCAGAATTGTGAAGGCGCTTCTCAAAATTGAGAAGCGCCTTTGCTGTAGAATGGGTTTCTCTTTGTGTAACATGCTTAAATAAATAGTTTTTCCGTTCTGGCACTGAGCTTGCTCATGTTGATAATGAGAAACTGGAAACTGTGTTTATTCATCAACTAAACAAGGAGGTTTGTATGTTGGCGTTTTGGGGTTTCTGCATTATCGCGGTGTTGCTCGTTTTGGTTATGACCAAGCGCACATCTGTTCTGGTCGCTTTGGTCGGGGTACCGATAGTTTTTGGTCTTATTGCCGGCTTAGGGCCCGGAATCGGTAAACTTATGCTGGATGGTTTGAAGGGCGTTGCTGCCACCGGGATCATGCTGACTTTTGCCATTCTTTACTTCAGTGTCATGAATGACGCCGGGATGTTTGACCCGATTATAAAAGGTATTATCCGGTTTGGCGGCAAAGACCCGGTAAAAATTGTTATGGGAACGGCGCTTATTGCGATGGTTGCCCACCTTGATGGTTCTGGTGCATCAACTTTTCTCGTCTGTATTCCGGCCATGCTCCCCATCTACGATAAACTGCAAATTGACCGAAGAGTATTGGCCTGTGTTGCCGCTTTGGGGGCAGGGACAATGAATGTTGTCCCCTGGGGTGGGCCGACATTAAGGGCCGCCACATCACTGCACCTTGAAATGAAGGATCTCTTTAATCCAGTTCTCCCTGCCTTTATTGCCGGTCTAATTGCTGTTCTCGGTATCAGCTACTGGCTGGGTAAAGGGGAAAAAAAGCGCCTGGGCAATATGCCTGCAGATATGCAGGTACAGCTGGATGAACACATGTTTGATGATAATTCCGAACTGAAACGGCCTAAATTGTTCTGGTTCAATATCGCTTTAACCGTTCTGGCCATTATCTGTCTGGTGAAAGGGATTCTGCCACTGCCCGCCGTTTTTGTTGTTGGTCTCGCAATTGCGCTGCTGGTTAACTATCCTAACGTAAAGACGCAGCAGGAACGTATTACTGCTCATGGTCAGGCCGCTATCCTGATGATTTCCATTATTTTTGCGGCGGGTATTTTCACCGGAATCATGAAGGGCTCGGGCATGATCAAGGAACTTGCCCAGGCCATCGTTTCCTTTGTACCGGAAGGTATCGGCGGGCACTTACCGGTTCTTACCGGGATTACCTCGATGCCTGCCAGTCTATTGTTTGATCCAGATTCTTATTATTTTGGCGTCCTTCCCGTTTTGTCCTCAGCTGCTGAAGCATTTGGTGTTGCAGGAGTTGAAGTAGCAAGGGCGGCAATTCTCGGTCAGATGACAACCGGGTTCCCGGTGAGTCCTTTGACGGCATCCACATTCCTGCTTATCGGTTTGGCAGGAGTTGATCTGGGTGATCATCAAAAGAAGACCATTCCTCTGGCGTTTCTGGTGACTCTGGTGATGGTTTTTGTGGCAGTGATTACCGGTGCCATAAGGTTGTGATTGAATTTGTTGCAGGAGACATTGAATGACTTTGAATAATAAAAAAACTGTTGTTATCGGTTCTGGAGCGGGATATTCGGGGGACCGGATTGAGCCAGCCGAAGAGTTGGTTCGCAGTGGCAAGCTTGATTATATCTGTTTCGAATGTTTGGCAGAGAGAACCATCGCTCTGGCTCAATTGAAAAAATCTCAAGATCCCCTCGATGGCTACGATCCGCTGCTTATCGAACGGATGGAGCGCATGTTGCCATTGTGCTACGAAAATAAGGTCAAGCTGATCACCAACATGGGGGCAGCAAACCCATTGGCCGCTCTTGAGAAAACGCTAGAAATTGCCAGAAAGCACAATCTCAAAGGTCTAAAAATAGCCGCTGTTTATGGGGATGATGTTGCTGATGTTGTGAAAGACATTGATCCGATTTTACTGGAAACACAAAAACCATTAAGCGAATCGATTGACAAAATTGTTTCTGCCAACGCTTATCTCGGCATTGAGAGTATTTTGCCGGCCTTGAAGCAGGGGGCCGATGTGATCATCACTGGACGGGTATCCGATCCGGCACTGTTTTTGGCCCCCCTGGTCCACGAATTCGATTGGGATCTTGAAGAGTGGACACTGTTGGGCAAGGGCACTGTGGTCGGGCATTTGCTTGAATGTGCAGGCCAGGTCACCGGCGGATATTACGCTGAACCAGGCAAAAAGGAGGTTCCCGATTTCGCTAATCTTGGGTTTCCATATATGGAAGTCGCGGAAAATGGGGATGCCGTTGTTACAAAGCTATCCAATCAGGGGGGGAAGGTCGTTCCTTCGACGTGTAAAGAGCAGTTGATATATGAAATTCATGACCCAACTCAATACAAGACTCCTGATGTCACTGCGGATTTCTCAAAGGTCAGCTTTGCTACGGTAGGTGAAGACCGGGTGCGTATTTCTGGCGGAGATGGTAACCCCAGGCCAGAGCAATTAAAAGTGAGCATCGGTTACCATGGGGGATTTATTGGTGAAGGAGCCATCGGTTATGCCGGCCCCGGGGCTGTCGCTCGCGCAGAGCTGGCTGCTGACACAGTACGCCAGAGACTGGAGAATATCGGGGCAAAATATTCGGAAATTCGTTTTGACCTAGTGGGAGTTAATGCTTTGCACCGGGAAGCTTCTAGCACTGATAATTATGAGCCTTACGAGGTGTTGTTACGGGTTGCGGCAAAAACAGATACCGCAAAAGATGCTGCTTTAATCGGCAGAGAGGTCGAAACGCTCTATACCAATGGCCCTGCCGGTGGCGGGGGAGCAACCAAGGGGGTTCGTGAGATTATTGCCGTAATGTCGGCCTTTATTCCGCGCCACATGGTGACACGGCAATTAGCTGTCAAGGAGGTCGAATAGCATGGCTAAAGTAAAACTTTGGGAAGTGGCTCATGCCAGGACCGGGGATAAAGGGGACACTTCGAATATTTCGTTAATCCCGTATGACGAGAGTCACTATCAGCTGCTTAAAGAACAGGTCACGGCAGAGGTCGTCAAGAAGCATTTTGAACATGTGGCTCATGGTGAAGTGCTCCGTTACGAACTCCCTTGTATCTGTAGCTTCAACTTCGTCTTGAAAAAAGCACTGTGCGGAGGGGTGACCTCGTCTCTGGCTCTTGACACACATGGGAAATCGTTGAGCTCGTCTTTGCTGACTATTGAAATTGATCTGCCATAAAGAGAACTATCAAGGATTCAAAGGAATTATTATGAAAGAAACCTATATAGTCGGTGCGGCCCGCACAGCGATCGGAAGTTTCGGTGGCAGCCTGGCCGGGACCGGGCCGGTTGAGCTTGGCCGGGTTGCGGTTAGCGAAGCCCTGCGCCGTGCCGCTGTCAGTGCGGAAGAGATTGATGAAGTGATTCTTGGTTGTGTCTTGCAGGCGGGATTAGGACAGAACATCGCCCGTCAGGTGCTGATTGCGGCAGGAATCCCGCAGGACAAGTGTGCCCAGACCCTGAATATGGTTTGTGGCTCCGGCCTGCGGACCGTTGCTGCCGCAGCGCAGGCCATTGCTGCCGGTGATTCCGGCATCGTTGTTGCTGGTGGCAGCGAGAACATGAGCATGGCGAACTACCTACTCCCCAAAGCCCGTAACGGTTACCGCATGGGGCATGGCGAGATCATCGACTCCATGGTCTATGACGGGCTGACGGATATCTTCAATCACTACCACATGGGGATCACCGCCGAGAACCTGGCAGAAAAGTACGCGTTAAGCCGTGAAGATCAGGATGCTTTTTCGGCGCTCAGCCAGCAACGGGCCGAAGCGGCCATTACGGCGGGCCGGTTCAAAGACGAGATCGTGCCGGTGCTGATTCCGCAGCGTAAAGGCGATCCTGTTGTTTTTGATACGGATGAATTCCCCCGTTTCGGCACCACCGCTGCATCCCTCGGCAAACTGCGTCCCGCCTTTAAAAAAGACGGCAGCGTCACCGCCGGGAATGCTTCCGGCGTCAATGACGGCGCAGCTGCGCTCGTTGTTGCCGGAGCGGACGCCGTCAGCGCCAGGAATCTGACACCCCTGGCGCGGATCGTCTCCTACGGCTGGTATGGGTGTGATCCGGCCATCATGGGGATCGGCCCGGTCGAAGCGACGCGCCTGGCGCTGAAAAAGGCCGGTTGGACGGTCGGCGATCTCGACCTGATCGAAGCCAACGAAGCCTTTGCCGCCCAGTCGTTGTCGGTGATGAAGGAGCTGGAGCTTGATCCGGCCATCACCAACGTCAATGGCGGCGCCATCGCCCTTGGCCATCCCATTGGAGCGTCCGGGGCCCGGATCCTGACCACGCTGCTGTACGAGATGCAGAAACGCGATGCCAAGAAAGGGCTGGCGACCTTATGCATCGGTGGCGGCATGGGTATCGCCATGTGCGTAGAACGCTAAGGGAGATCATCATGAACAAAGAAGTGACAATTACCGAGGCCATGACGCATATCAAAAGCGGCATGACCATCATGAGTAATGGCTTCATGGGGGTCAAAAGCCCCGAAACCATCATCGATGCCATGGTCGAGCAGGGGATTGGCGACATCACCCTGATCTCCACCGACACCGCTGTACCGGGTGTCGCCACGGGGAAATTGATTGGCAACAAGCGGGTCAAGAAACTCTATGCTTCCCACATCGGTCTCAACCCGGAATCGGGTGCCCAGATGAATGCCGGTGAAATGGAGGTTGAACTGGTGCCGCAGGGGACCCTGGCTGAACGGATTCGCTGCGGGGGGGCCGGTCTTGGCGGAGTGCTGACCCCGACGGGAATCGGGACCGAAGTCGAAAAGGGGAAACAGAAACTGACCGTGGGCGGCAAAGAGTATCTGCTCGAACTGCCACTGCATGCCGATGTCGCCATCATCAAAGGGACCATCTGCGATCGGGCCGGAAACGTCTTTTACCGTGGCACCTCCAAAAACTTCAGCCTCGTCATGGCGATGGCCGCGGATTACGTCATCGTCGAAGCGGACAAGATCGTCGAAGTGGGCGAACTGGGTCCCGAGCAGATCATGACCCCCGGAGTATTTGTCGATGCCGTCGTGCTGTCGGAGCCGCAATACCGGATCGAAGCAGAGAAACTGCAGGAGGTGCTTCATGGCTGAGCTGAGCGATAAAGAGATCATTGCCAAGCGCGCCGCGCAGGAACTCAAAGACGGCGACGTGATCAACCTGGGCATCGGCCTGCCGACCCTGGTTTCCAACTATGTTCCGGACGGGGTGCATATCACCCTGCATGCCGAAAACGGCATCCTGGGGATGGGTCCCTTATGTGCGCCCGGAGAAGAGGACAGCGACATCATCAATGCCGGTAACCAGCATGTGCATATCCTGACCGGAGCGAGCTTCTTTGACAGCGCCACCTCCTTCGCCATCATCCGTGGCGGTCATGTTGATGTGACGATTTTAGGCGCCCTGCAGGTCGACCAGCAGGGGAATATCGCCAGTCACGTTGTGCCGGGTAAAATGGTGCCGGGGATGGGAGGAGCGATGGATCTGGTGGCCGGAGCCAAGAAGGTCATTGTCGCCATGCAGCATACGGCAAAAGGGACTCCCAAGATCATGAAGCAGTGCACCCTGCCGCTGACCGGGGTGAAATGCGTCGACATGATCATTACCGAAAAGGCCATCTTTGAATTGACAGACAAAGGACTGGAACTGAAAGAGATCATGCCGGGTTCTTCGCTTGAGGATATTCAACAGTTCACCGACGCCGAGATTATCGTTGCATAAGCATCGGTAACAGAACAAACAGATCCAAGGCGGGCCCCTTCACCCTGCCTTCAAGTTAAAGGTGCCTCAGAGGTGAGCGCACTGATTGCCCGGGCGGCTTAACGCTGCCCGGGATTTTTTATGAAAAGGGAGCGCACTGGTCCGAGAATCTTTTTTGACAAGTTGCTTATCTTTGGCAATACTGGCGGCCAATATCATGTTGCTTTTACCCTTATAATATCCCCATTGAACATGGAGTACCCATGAGGCACATTCCAGTTCGGACATTTATTTTTTTCTGCATGTCAGCAATTATTGCCATCGCATCTTTGAGTGTTGGCTATTACTTGATACAACATGCCAGAGCCACTCTCGTCAGTGAAAAACAGAATAAACTCTTTGCTTTTACCCATCTTCTGGACAATGGCTTAAAAGGGACATTTAACGACATTCTTGTCGCTGAGGGGTATGAGGATGCGCCCCGCGACAAGAAAATAGAGATCCTTAACAACAGTCTGGAAGCATTCACTGATAGCGTCGCCAAAGCTCAGCCTGGTATCGGTGTTGGTTACTATTCAAAAGATCTGAATGCGATAATCACTTATGGCCCCAGTGACCTTTTGGGACATATGGTCAAACTGTCAATCAAGGCTGATCATCAGGGGCTTCAGGTTATGAAAAATGCTACGCCCATGGTTCAGACCGGGCGTCTTGTGCGCGGCTCAATTATGAATTGCATGCTGCCATTAATCAGAAATGGTGAAGTAATCGGTTATGTTTGGGCCAATGAGCTGGTCGATGACATTAACAATCAACTTCACCAAATGTCTTCAACGTCTTATGTCATTATTGGCGTCGGTATTCTCTTTTCTTTTTTGGGGACGGCCTTTATCGCTCAGGTCGTCGGGAGGAGGATTCATGAAATAAATTCGGCAATAAAGATCATTGAAGACGATCCCTCTTTCCGGATCCCCCCCATGGCTGGAGATTTAGGCGAAATTGCCCGATCTATTAATGAATTTGCTGAGCGCTTGATCATAAGACGCAAGCTCGAAGAACAGATGCAGCAAACTGACCGCTTGGTCGCTTTAGGAGAAATAGCCGCCGGTGTGGCCCATGAAATTCGTAACCCGCTGACGTCCATTAAAGGGTTTGTGCAATTAATTGAATCGGAGATGGCGGAACATGATCCGCAGCGACAATATACTAATATTGTCATTACCGAGACGGACCGACTTAATAAAATTGTTCATGAGCTGTTGTATTACGCCCGGCCAAGCGATACGTTCAGAAGCAATATCAACATTAATAAAATTCTGATGGACAGCCTGCAGTTGGTCAATATTAACGTGGCACCGCGGGAAATAAGCATCGAGACTTTCTTGGCTGAGACCCTCCCTGAGATGAGCGGGGATCCGGAACAGCTCAAGCAGGTTTTTCTTAATCTGCTGATGAATGCCGTGCAGGCGCTTGAAGGGAAAGGGCAGATCATGGTCCGCTCTGAAGTGGCACAGGAGGGTATCCTGGTGACCATCGAAGACGATGGGAAAGGCATTGTCCCGGATCATCTTGATCGGATATTCAGTCCGTTTTTTACCACACGTAGTGATGGTACTGGTCTGGGTCTTGCAGTAGTGCAGAAGATAGTAGCTTTACATCATGGCGAGATCCGTGCAGAAAATATCAATGGTGGAGGTGCTCGCTTTATCCTTTTATTCCCTCTAGCAGAAAAGATCGAATTGCTATGAAAACGCCAGAAAAGGACATTTTGATAGCCGATGATGAGGAACATATCCGGATTCTTCTCAGCGAGCTGCTCAAAAAACAGGGCTTTACAACGTATCTCGCTAATAACGGGCAAGAAGCCTTGACGATCATGGAACAAGAGCAGCCCCACCTGGTTCTTATGGATATCATGATGCCGATTATGACCGGCCTGGATGCCTTTAAAGTCATTCGAGAAAAGTGGCCGGAGACAGATGTCATCATGATGACTGCTTTTGCTGGTGTTGATACGGCTGTTGAAGCAATGAAGCTTGGGGCCTTTAATTACATATCCAAGCCATTTAACAATTCTGAAATTCTGGTCAACGTCAGGCGCGCTTTTGAAATACAGAATTTAACTAAGGAAGTTGAGACGCTCAGGGAGGTCGTCAGTAGCCGTTTTTCCATCAATAATATCATTGGAAAATCGGTACAAATGCAGGAAGTCTTCAAAAATATCGGCCGGGTTGCTCCAACAAACAGTACTGTTCTGATTGAGGGGGAAAGTGGTACCGGGAAAGAACTGATTGCCCGCTCCATCCATTTCAACAGTAATCGTAGCAAGGGGCCGCTGATAAATATTAACTGTGCGGCAATTCCGGAGACGCTGTTGGAAAATGAATTGTTTGGGCACGAAAAGGGTGCCTTTACCGGTGCGACAAATATCCAAAAAGGCAAGTTTGAAATTGCTGCCGGAGGGACTATTTTTCTTGATGAAATCAGTGAAATGAGTCCGAATTTGCAGGCCAAGTTCCTGCGGGTCCTGCAGGATCGTGAATTTTATCGCATCGGCGGCGGTGTACCGATCCGTGCGGATGTCAGGGTTATTGCCGCTTCGAACATTAACCTGGGGAAAGCGATTCTCGATGGTCGTTTTAGGGAAGACCTGTATTACCGGTTGAATGTGGTGTGTATTCATATCCCGCCGTTGCGTAAGCGGGGGGAAGATATCCCGCTGCTGGTTGAGCATTTTATTAATCGCCTCAACCAGCAAAATGATAAAAAAGTTCAGCGCGTTGATGCGGGAGCCATGGAGGCACTGCTACGCTATACGTGGCCGGGCAATGTTCGGGAACTGGAAAATGCGGTGGAGTGTGCTGTTGTCATGGGGCAGGGGGGAGTTCTCATGAAAGAGGATCTTCCTGCTTCAATCACTGCCGGACTGCATGATAAAGCGATCAGAGGGTTTCAGCCAAACGGTGAATCGTTGAGGGAGATGCTTGAAAACACAGAAAAAAGTATCTTGAAAGCACATCTTGACCAATGGCAATGGAACCGGGTCAAAACCGCAGAAAAACTCAAAATGAGCCGTAAGGCCTTGATCTATAAAATTGATAAATACAATTTGTCTCCGGATTAATGAGAATTTCTGTGTAATCTTTACACATTGGCCCCAAAACTTTTCACACCTCAAAGCTCTATTTCTCTTAGAATCCTTATAACTACCTGTACTTAATGGCTATGTTCCTTTGGCATGAATGGTGCTCATCTGTGCAGATGCTGCCGCACCATTAACTGTTGTCTGTTTCTGTTACAGACAAAAATCACCCAGGGAGGAAACATATGATTCGAGGGCTTGCTGCGTTTTTCACCAAAATTGTCCGTCGTTGGCTGCCGGACGCATTTCTGTTTGCTGCAATTTTGACGTTTATTGTCTTTGTTTTTGGAGTGATTCTTGAGGGGCAATCACCCATCTCTATGGTGAAATACTGGGGAGATGGTTTCTGGAAACTGCTAGCTTTTGCCATGCAGATGGTTTTGGTGCTGGTGACCGGTCATACCTTGGCAAAGACCAAAGTTGTTGAAGGTATTCTGAAGGGAATCGCCGGAATAGCTAAAACCCCATCCCAGGCCATTATGGTGACGACTTTTGTTGCATTGGTTGCCTGCTGGATCAACTGGGGGTTTGGACTGATTGTTGGTGCTTTGCTGGCCAGGGAAATGGTTAAAAAGGTTAAAGGAATTCACTACGGACTGCTGGTTGCCTCAGCCTATACCGGGTTTATTATCTGGCATGCCGGACTGTCCGGGTCGATCCCTCTTAAGATTGCTGATGGTAAAGGGTTCATGGCCCAAATTACCGGGGGCGTTCAAATCCCTGTCGCTGACACGATCTTTTCCGGATACAGCCTGTTGATTTGCGTTATCCTGCTAATCTCCTTACCGATTATCAACGTGCTGATGTCACCCAAGGAAGAAGAAGTCATCGAGGCGGATCCTGCATTGTTTGCCGATGACGAAAAAGTTGTCGAGGTTAAGCCAAAGTCAGAGATGACCCCCGCTGAAAAAATTGAGAACTCGATGATAGTTTCTCTGCTGCTGGGAATTCTTGGTATGGCGTACATCGTCTATTATTTTACTACCGGAGGTTCTTTAGGACTCGATAGCGTTAACCTGATCTTCCTGTTTTTGGGTATTCTGCTCCACAAAACTCCGGCCAATTACCTGCGGGTCATGAATGAAGCGATTAAAAATACGGGTGGTATTGTTCTTCAGTTTCCCCTTTATGCCGGGATTATGGGAATGATGGTCGGTTCAGGTCTGGCAGCATCGATTTCCGAATGGTTTGTCCAAGTTTCTACCGTTACCACCTTCCCCTTCTTCACCTATCTTTCCGCAGGTATTGTTAACTTCTTTGTTCCGTCAGGTGGGGGGCAATGGGCTGTCCAGGGACCAATTGTCATGCCTGCTGCCAAAGCCCTTGGTGTTCCTTTGGGAAAAGCGGCAATGGCAATTGCCTGGGGGGATGCCTGGACCAATATGGTACAGCCCTTCTGGGCGTTACCGTTGCTTGGCATTGCCGGACTGGGAATTCGCGATATAATGGGCTACTGCACCGTTGCCCTGATCTGGGGCGGAGTCGTGACATCCCTGATTCTGCTCATCATGTAGTGTCGCTGAGGCAGCTTTGCCGCTGCCTCATTAATTAACTCGATAGGGGTTGTGTTATGAAAGAAACCTATATAGTCGGTGCGGCCCGCACAGCGATCGGAAGTTTCGGTGGCAGCCTGGCCGGGACTGACCCGGTTGAACTTGGCAGGGTTGCGGTTAGCGAAGCCCTGCGACGTGCTGGTGTCAGTGCGGAAGAGATTGATGAAGTGATTCTTGGTTGTGTCTTGCAGGCGGGATTAGGGCAGAACATCGCCCGTCAGGTGCTGATTGCGGCAGGCATCCCGCAGGACAAGTGTGCCCAGACCCTGAATATGGTCTGTGGCTCCGGTTTGCGCACTGTTGCTGCCGCGGCGCAGGCGATTGCCGCGGGAGACTCTAGACTTGTTGTTGCTGGTGGTAGCGAGAACATGAGCATGGCGAATTACCTGCTGCCCAAAGCCCGTAACGGTTACCGCATGGGGAATGGCGAGATTGTCGACTCCATGGTTCATGACGGGCTGACGGATATCTTCAATCACTACCATATGGGGATTACCGCCGAGAACCTGGCAGCCAAGTACGCGTTAAGCCGTGAAGATCAGGATGCTTTTTCGGCGCTCAGCCAGCAACGGGCCGAAGCGGCCATTACGGCAGGTCGGTTCAAAGACGAGATCGTGCCGGTGCTGATTCCGCAGCGTAAAGGCGATCCTGTTGTTTTTGATACGGATGAATTCCCCCGTTTCGGTACAACCGCTGCATCCCTCGGCAAACTGCGTCCCGCCTTTAAAAAAGACGGCACCGTTACCGCCGGGAATGCCTCCGGTGTCAATGACGGCGCGGCCGCCATCGTTGTTGCCGGAGCGGACGCCGTCAGCGCAAAAAACCTGACACCCCTGGCGCGGATCGTCTCCTACGGCTGGCATGGTTGTGATCCGGCCATCATGGGGATCGGCCCGGTCGAAGCGACGCGGCTGGCCCTGAAAAAAGCCGGTTGGACGGTGGGTGATCTTGACCTGATCGAAGCCAACGAAGCCTTTGCCGCCCAGTCGTTGTCGGTGATGAAAGAACTGGAGCTTGATCCGGCCATCACCAACGTCAACGGTGGCGCCATCGCCCTTGGCCATCCCATCGGGGCCTCCGGAGCCCGGATCCTGACCACGCTGCTGTACGAGATGCAAAAGCGCGATGCCAAGAAAGGTCTGGCGACCTTGTGTATTGGTGGCGGCATGGGTATCGCCATGTGCGTAGAACGCTAAGGGAGATCATCATGAACAAAGAAGTGACAATCGTCGAGGCCATGACGCATATCAAAAGCGGCATGACCATCATGAGTAATGGTTTCATGGGAGTCAAAAGCCCCGAAACCATTATCGACGCCATGGTCGAACAGGGGATTAGCGACATCACCCTGATCTCCACCGACACCGCCGTACCGGGTGTCGCCACGGGGAAGTTGATCGGCAACAAGCGGGTAAAAAAACTCTATGCCTCCCATATCGGCCTCAACCCCGAATCGGGTGCCCAGATGAATGCCGGGGAGATGGAGGTCGAACTGGTACCGCAAGGCACCCTGGCCGAGCGGATCCGCTGCGGGGGGGCCGGTCTCGGCGGCGTTCTGACCCCGACGGGAATCGGGACCGAAGTTGAAAAGGGGAAACAGAAACTGACCGTCAATGACAAGGAGTATCTGCTGGAACTGCCGCTGCATGCCGATGTCGCCATCATCAAAGGGACCATCTGCGATCGGGCTGGAAACGTCTTTTACCGTGGCACCTCCAAAAACTTCAGCCTCGTCATGGCGATGGCAGCCGATTACGTCATCGTCGAAGCGGACAAGATCGTCGAAGTGGGAGAGCTTGGTCCCGAACAGATCATGACCCCCGGAGTGTTTGTCGATGCCGTGGTGCTGTCGGACGCACAATACCGGATAGCTGAAGAGAAACTGCAGGAGGTGCTCCATGGCTGAGCTGAGCGATAAAGAGATCATTGCCAAACGCGCCGCGCAGGAACTGCAAGACGGCGACGTGATCAACCTGGGCATCGGACTGCCGACCCTGGTTTCCAACTATGTCCCGGACGGGGTGCACATCACCCTGCATGCCGAAAACGGTATCCTCGGGATGGGTCCCCTATGCGCGCCCGGAGAAGAAGACAGCGACATCATCAATGCCGGTAACCAGCACGTACATATCCTGACCGGAGCGAGCTTCTTTGACAGCGCCACCTCCTTCGCCATCATCCGTGGCGGTCATGTTGATGTGACGATTTTAGGAGCCCTGCAGGTCGACCAGCAGGGGAATATCGCCAGTCACGTTGTGCCGGGTAAAATGGTGCCGGGGATGGGAGGAGCGATGGATCTGGTGGCCGGAGCCAAGAAGGTCATTGTCGCCATGCAGCATACGGCAAAAGGGACTCCCAAGATCATGAAGCAGTGCACCCTGCCGCTGACCGGGGTGAAATGCGTCGACATGATCATTACCGAAAAGGCCGTCTTTGAAGTGACAGACAAAGGGCTTGAACTAAAAGAGATCATGCCGGGTTCTTCGCTTGAGGATATTCAACAGTTCACCGACGCCGAGATTATCGTTGCATAAGCATCGGTAACAGAACAAACAGATCCAAGGCGGGCCCCTTCACCCTGTCTTCGAATTAAAGGTGCCTCAGAGGTGAGCGCACTGATTGCCCGGGCGGCTTAACGCTGCCCGGGATTTTTTATGAAAAGGTGGCGTCTTCTCTGGTACTAAAAGGTCAGAATACTGTCGAGAATAAGGATCGACAGGAGTAACGCCATCGAGATGTTGGTCAGGTGAAAGGCTTTGAGGGTGTTTCCGTTACCTGCCACCTGCAGACAGGCTTTGGTCATCAACATTGCCAGCAAGAACAGTCCCGTCAAAAAGAGAACAACCAGGGTCGGGTGACTGATAAAGCCAAACAGCGGAAAGAGTAGATAACATAACAATAATGCCAGGAGCCAGCAGGAATTGATTTGCAGCAGACGCCGGGTTGGGATCGATTCAAACAGGTTGGGTAACCCGCTTCTTTGCAGATCGTCACGGTAGCGGCATAGCAACAGCCAGGTGTGAGGGATCTGCCAGATAAATAAAGTTCCGGCCAGGGTCAGGGATTGTTGGGTCAGCAGGAGACCGCCTGCCGCTGTCCAGCCGATCAATGGTGGCAGCGCACCACAGAGGGCACCGGGAATAGCGGCAAATGGAGTACGCTTTTTTAGAGGTGTGTAAATTGCGTTGTACCAGATGATGGCAAGCAACCCAAGCAGTAATGGAAGTTTGTAAGGTAAGGCATTAAGCAGGATAATGCCTGCACTCAGAGCCAGTGTCGCCAGGACCAGGACACTTTCCGGTGACAGCAGGCCGACAGGCAAAGGTCGATTCTGGGTGCGCAGCATCTGGCTGTCAAGATCCTGCTCCTGCCATTGATTAAGGGCAGAACATCCAGCCGACAGCAGCCCGACGCCGAGGGTAACAAAGAACATGTGCAGATCCCACAGCCCATCGGCAAACAGATATCCGGCCAGGGTCGACAGGGCAACCATCATCGACAGTTCAAGGCGGAACAGTGCCCTTAACGACCTGACCTGAGCCAGCATACGTGGTTTTTCAAGGGCCAATGTTTTTACCTGGGGTGGTTTCTGCACGGATAAATCCCCTTTGTTCTGTTGTGAAATCAGAAACTTTACTGTTTCAGTAAATACTGAATAATGGCATCAATCTCATCCGGACTCAGATAGTCCGTAGCTGGCATCATGGGTGCGTACCCTTTGACCAGTTCACTGTTTGGTTCGAGTAAGGCTTTGCGTAAATAATTTGCGTCGACTTTTATTGTCACTTCTTTGCCATTCCGTTCGATCGTGACGTCTCTGCCGCCCAGTCCTTTAAAGGTTGGGGCAATACTTTCACTGCCGTCCGTCGAGTGACAGCCGATGCAGCCATTTTCTTCGATCAGGGTGGCTCCATCAGGCCCTGCTGGCGGTGTTAATGCTTTGCCTAGTAGAAAATCAACGACGGCTTGCAGATCATCGTTGTTGATCGTGGCTTCGTCATAATCTGGCATCATTGGATCGTAACCTTTGACGATTTCGCTGCCCGGATCCCTGATAGCGCGTTTCAGATAAGCTTCATCGATGGTGATTTCGATGGCCTGCCCATTCTTGTCCAGTTGGCGCGGTGCCCCCGCAAGTTCAAACAGGCTGGGAGCAATCCCGTCGCTGCCATCAAGGCTGTGGCAGCCGAGACAGCCCTGTTCGTTGAGAACGGTCAGTCCTCGTGGTTCTGTGCTGGTTTCTGGTTTTGGTTCCGCCCATTGTGTATAGTCTGTTTCTGGCAGAACTTCGATTGTGGTCAGCATGTCGGCATGGCCGACGCCGCAATATTCGGTACACTGAACGTCATAACTGCCCGGCTCGGTTGCCTTGAACCAGACGTAAGTATCCATACCGGGGACCATGTCTTTTTTAATGCGGAAGGCGGGGACAAAGAAGCTGTGGATGACATCGGTGGAGGTCAGCATGACCTTGACCGGCTTGCCCACCGGGACATAGAGTTTTGTTTCTTTGCGGCCATCCGGATAGACAAATTGCCATGACCACATGCGACCGATGGCTTTAACCTCCATCGCATCCTTGGGAACTTCTGTCAGGCCGACATAATTTGTCCAGCCATACCAGAACATGGTCATAACAATAATCAGTGGCAGGACCGTCCAGATCGTTTCCAGTAACCAGTTGCCGTGGCAATCAGAGGTTGGTTCCGGGTTTTTTGACCGCCGGTATTTGATGACAAAATAGATGGTGACAACAGTAATTCCCAGCAGCAGTAACAGGGAAAAACCGAAAATATAGATCAGAACATTATCGACAGCCTGGGCCGTGGGGTTATTCAGCTGGTTCACGGATCACTCCTAACGATAAAGGATATCGGTAAACGTCAGACCGACAAAAATAGCCAAAATCACGATCAATACCAGCAGGCCGATTTTAAAAAGGCGTGATTCCTGCTTTAAATGCATAAAAATAAAGATGACCAAAGCCGACTTGATCGAGGCGATCCCCAGCGCTGCCCAGACATGCAATGCTCCCAGGTGAATGCGTGACACGATAACGGTAATGATGGTCAAAACCAGCAGCGCAACCCAGACGAGGACGAAGGTCCGGTAGGGGACCGGTTCGTGTTTGTGCTCATGTTCGTGTACAGACATGGTTCACCTCACAAAATCAGATAATAAAGGGGGAACAGGAAGATCCAGACCAGATCGACCAGGTGCCAGTAAAGAGCGCTGTTTTCCAGTAGGGTATAACGATCGCTGGTCACTTTTCCTTTGGCAACCATTCTGGCAACAATGGCGATCAGAGAACCGCCCAGCACAACATGGAGCCCGTGCAGGCCGGCCGTAAAGTAGTACAGATTGAAGAAGGATGAGACTCCTGCTCCCATTTCGGCCAGGTGTTCAGAACCAGGATAAATACCGTGACTGATCTCTATGGACCATTCAAAGTATTTGTTGATCAGAAACACGATGGCCAGAACGATGGTGATCCAGCACAAATTAACGCAGCGCTTGGTCTCATTGCGCTGAATGGCCGTAATGGCCAGAGCAATGGTCAGACTGCTGGTGAGCAGAACCAAAGTGTTGATGGTTCCGAAATAAATATTCAGTTTGTGGCTGGCCTCGGCATATTGCGCGGGAAACTTAGCCAGAGAAATTGCGTAGAGAATAAAGAGCCCGCTAAACAGAATCACCTCGGTATACAGGAACAGCCACATACCGAAGCGGGCGCCGACATCGTCGCGGTGTTCAATACTCATCGGCTACGACTCCTTTAAATTCATAGGGACCTTTGGTGACAACTGGATCCTGCGGTCCAAAATTATCCATGGGGGGTGGTGACGGAACCTGCCATTCCAGCGTTGCCGCGCCCCACGGGTTCATCCCGACGATTTTCCCTTTTCGAATCCCGTGCCAGAAATTGGCAAACATCATGATCAGGCCAACGGCCAGCACCCAGGAACCGATAGTCGCAACCAGGTTAAGGGTGTGAAATTCCGGCAGATAGTCGTAATAACGACGCGGCATCCCCTGAATACCAACGGCCTGCATGGCCATGTAGGTGACGTTGAAACCGACAAACAGCAGGGCAAAGGCGATCATTGAAATTTTGTGATTGTACATACGACCAGTGAATTTGGGCAGCCAGTAGTGAAGAGCGCCGAAAAAGGCAAAGCCGAGCCCGCCGAACATGGTGTAATGGAAGTGGCCGACAACAAATGTCGTATCGTGCAGGTGAATATCGCTGGCAGCTGCCCCAAGAGCCAGCCCACCGAGGCCGCCGATGGAGAAATTGAAAATGAAAGCCAGCGCATAAAGCATGGGCGGTGCCATTTCGATTGATCCCTTATAAAGGGTTGAAACCCAGTTAAAGACCTTAATGGCGCTGGGAATGGCAACAATAAAGGTTAAAAAGGAAAAGATCATGATAGCAAAATCACTCATGCCGCTGGTATACATGTGGTGAGCCCAGACCAGAGAACCAGCAAACGCAATCGCCAGACTGGAAAAGGCCATGGCCCAGTAACCAAATAACGGCTTGCGTGAGAAAGTTGGAATGATCTCAGAAATAACTCCCATGCCGGGCAGAATCATGATGTAAACCGCCGGGTGGGAGTAGATCCAGAACAGGTGCTGGAACATGATCGGGTCACCGCCGCGGGCCACATCAAACAATCCGGCCCCGAAGATTCGTTCAAGAATGACCAACACCAGGGTGATTCCCAGCATTGGCGTGGCCAGGACCTGAATCCAGGCCGTGGCGTAAAGGGTCCAGACGAACAGCGGCAGGCGACCCCAGGTCATCCCTTCAGCCCGCAGCCGGTGGATAGTGGTGACGAAATTGATACCGGTAAGGATGGATGACATGCCGAGCATGAAAGCGGCGAAAGCCGCCAGACTGACGTTAGTACTGGTCTGGGTACTGAACGGGACATAGAAAGTCCAGCCGGTGTCCGGGGCTCCTCCCCCGGAAAAGATGGCAACCACAGCAAGAATGGCACCAGCCACATAACAATACCAGGACAACAGGTTGATCTTCGGAAAGGAAACGTCCCGTGCACCGATCTGAATCGGCAGAACCAGATTGCCGAATGCTGCCGGTACGCTGGGGATGATAAACAGGAAGATCATGATAATGCCGTGGACCGTAAATGTAGCATTGTACGTCTGTGGTCCCATAATGGTGACCCCGGGAGCTATCAGTTCCAGGCGGATGGCGATACCCAGGCAGGCACCGATAATAAACATGGTGACAATGCAGCAAAGATACATGATGCCGATGCGTTTGTGGTCGGTCGACAACAGCCAGCCAAGAATTCCTGATCTTGGACTTTCACTGTAGAATCCGGTATTGGTCAAAGTAGTATCGGTCATTTTTTCTTCTTTCTTCCGCCGAGGATAAGAAAAAGTAAAAAGCTCCCCAATGTTAACAGGATAACGGTGGCGCTGACACGCATCAGGTTGAAGACATAACGGCGTCCTTCCGGGTCGTAACTGAAGCAGAACTGCAGAGCCTTGCTGATCGGTTTGCCGATGCGACCTTCGTTGGCTTCAAGCAGTGCCATGGACAGATCAATCGGGGAAAAGCGCTGGCCAATCAGGTAGCGGACAATGGTCCCGTCTTTGGTGACGACAAAGGCTGCAATGGGATGCAGGAAGTCATTCTTTTCCTTTTTGAAATAGTAGCCGGCTGAATCGGTCAATTTAAGGATGTTTTCCTGGGTACCGGTCAGAAATCTCCATGCTTCTTTGGGATACGGCGCCTGCATCGCTGTGAGAAAGGTCTGTTTACTATGGGCCGCCATCGCGGTTGTTTCTTCGGGGGCAAAGCTGATGGTGATGACGTTGTAGGATTCTCCTGGCTTCAGTTTGACCTCCGGGAGCACGGCAGAAAGGCCACCCAACATCATATTGCAGACATTGCGACAGTTGTAGAAAACCGGAACGATCAGGGTCGGTCGGTCGACCAACTGGGATAGATTAACGCTGGCCCCCGTTGAGTCGACGAAATCAAGATTCAGGGGGATTTTTTGGCCGAGTTGTTCTATCAGCTCAACTTTGTCGTTGGCCGCAAATAGCGGTCCTGCCGAGAAGAACAATACAACAATTAGAGTGAGTACGTGTCTAGTCAGCAAAATCCCTCGCGGTGTAGTCGATAATGGGTTAAGGATAGTTGGACTATAACGGTTGGATTGCCATTAAAGAATACACATTGCCTTGGAGTTTGTAAATCCTCATAAAAAAATCGGTTGGCAGTAAGTAGCCTCTCAAGCTATATAAAAACTGCGCAAAACAAAGGAGACAATTGGTATGTACGAAGAGCTGCAGGAACGTTTGACCGAACTCGAGATCAAATTTTCTCATCAGGCCTTGCAGGTGGAAGAACTTAACGAGGTTGTCATTGACTGCCATAAGCGTATTGACCATCTGGTTAAAGATAATCACCGCCTGGCCAGAATGCTTGAGACGTTAGCGGAAAATCTTGAGGAATCTCCGGATGAGTAACAGCTTTTTCAGAGCAGATCTGCGCCGGGTTATTCTGGAGGCGCTGATTCTGGTTATTCTGGCTTTTGCTGTCGGACTGAGTCTTCATTTTCCCATGGTTTTCAGTGTTTTTTCCGGAAAAACGGTCACATCCTCTGGCACGGAAAAAACTCAGATGGAGGCAACTGCAAATCAGCAAGAATTATTACCACTGCCGGTAATGCTTGATGAATTGGATTCCTTATTAGCCGCTGGCGCGGTCCTGATAGATGCACGCAGTTGTTCCGCTTATCAGACTGCTCACCTTCAGGGGGCTGTCTCTCTGCCTTTAGGCCAGGCTCAGGAGGGGATCGCAACCTTGCAGGGTGATGTGCCATTGGATACAACCCTCATTGTTTATTGCAGTGGGTTTGGTTGTCCCGATTCGTTTGATCTCGGAGTGTTATTATTGCAAGCAGGCTATACTGACGTGCTGGTATATGAAGGTGGTTTTCCTGAATGGAAGGATGCCGGGCGGCCTCTTGCCGGGGAGGGGCATTGACAATGATGGCTAAATCTTTTCATCATGTCTGCCGTCTGGTTCTGGCTGCAGTATTTATTTATGCCGGTGTGATCAAGGCTCACGATGTTGTCGGGTTTGCCGGGCAGATTGCCAATTACCAGATATTGCCCTACGCCTGGAACTACCTGGTTGCCGCGACGTTGCCATATCTTGAGTTGCTCTGCGGCTTCCTGCTGTTAATCAACCAGCGTATCCGGCCTGCGTTGCTGGTGTTATGTGTTCTCAATGTGGTTTTTATCGCAGCTCTTGCGTCAGCCCTGGTTCGTGGTTTGGATATCGATTGCGGCTGTTTTAAACCAGGATCTGAAACGCCTACGACCCCGCTTATGGCTATCCTGCGTGATCTGCTGTTTTTGCTGATGATACTTATTGCCTGGATTACCTCCGCTAAGACGTGTTCCCGGGAGAGTGACTGATGGCCCGTGAAGCCTGGCAGGAGAGCCTTGCCAACAGTATTGTCAGCGTAACTCAGTTAGCGGAACGTTTTGAGGTCGATGTGACCGCTCTGGAGGCTGTTACGGCGCGCTATCCTTTCCGGATTACGCCCTACTACTACAGTCTGATTCGTGAGGTCGGCGACCCGATCTGGCGCCAGTGTGTTCCTGATCCGGCCGAACTGAATGATGCCGGGCTGATTGATCCGTTGGCCGAAGAGGATCTGGCTCCCGTTCCGTCTGTGGTGCATCGGTATCCGGACCGGGCTATATTCCTGGTCTCGGGTAGTTGCGCAGGCTACTGTCGTTTTTGTACCCGCAAACGGAAAGTCGGTTGTTCCAGTATGTCCCTCAGTTTTCGCGAATTGCGGGACGGGATAGATTATATCGCCAGGACACCTGCTATTCGCGATGTTATTTTCTCCGGCGGCGATCCGTTGATTTTGCCTGACTCGGTGCTGGAAGATCTGCTGGCCAGAATCTATGCGATTCCGCATGTGGACATAATCCGTATCGGTTCGCGGGTGCCGGTCACGTTACCGGAGCGGATCACCGATAAACTGTGTTGCATGCTCAAGAAGTATCATCCCCTGTATCTCAACACCCACTTCAATCATCCTTGGGAATTAACTGACGCTGCTGCCGAAGCCTGCGGGCGGCTGGCCGACGCCGGTATTGTGCTGGGTAACCAGACCGTTCTGCTGCGTGGGGTGAACGATGATGCCCAGGTGATTGGTGAGCTGTTCCGCGGATTGCTGAAAATACGGGTTCGCCCGTACTATCTGCATCATATGGATTTGACCAGCGGGACCTCCCACTTTCGCACCCCGGTTACCACCGGGCTTAAGATTGTCCAGTCGTTACGCGGCCCGGTCTCCGGACTGGCATCGCCTCACTATGTGATCGACCTGCCGGGTGGCAAAGGTAAAGTCCCCCTGGTTCCCGAGTATGTGCAGAAAAAGGGGAACATGCTAAGTATCACCACCCCAACGGGAGAAGTTGTTGAATATCCAGATATTATCTGATGGTGTACATAACTGATTGTTACTTTATCAAGGTTGAATCCTCTTTCATTTTGTAGATAATGAAAGGGGATTTTTTATTGAGTGAGGATTCATTTATGAGTTATTTGAAATTAAAAAGATTTGATGTTTGGGGTTGGATCTGGTAGTTTGGAGCGGACCTTTTTTACTGGGGGGGGGGCTTGTGTGGACACATGGATATTGTAATTGTCGATGATCAAAAAACGAATCTGTTGCTTGTTGAATCTTTGATAAAGGGGCAGGGTTTCACGGATACGCAAAGCTTTATGTCTCCGCTGAAGGCCCTTGAGTATTGTCAGAACAATTCTCCCGATCTGGTTATTCTCGATTACATGATGCCGGATATGGATGGTCTTGATTTTCTTGATGCCTTAAGACGGCTGCCTCATTGTGATGATGTACCGGTGGTCATGGTGACGGCTAATCATGAACGGCAGCTGTGCTATCGGGCGTTAAAAGCCGGGGTCAACGATTTTCTGACCAAGCCGATCGATCGTTTTGAGTTTGAAGCGCGCTTTAGCAACATGATTATGCTGCGTAAGCATCAGCAGGACCTGAAATCAAGGGCTCTGTTGCTGGAAAGCGAAATTGAAAAGGCAACACAGAAAATCTGCGAGCGTGAGCAGGAAACCATCATGCGTCTGGCCAACGCGGCGGAGCACAGAGATCCGGAAACCGGTGCTCATAACATGCGTATGGCGCACTACTCGAAACTGATTGCTGAACAGTTGCAACTGAGCAAGGAAGAGCAGCAGACCATATTTATGGCGGCACCCATGCATGACGTTGGGAAAGTCGGAATTTCCGATACCATCCTGCTTAAACCGGGGCGGTTGACTTCGGAAGAATTCAATAAAATTAAAACGCATACGGAAATTGGCTATCGCATTTTGGCAGACAGCCCGTCTGAACTTTTGCAGTGTGCGGCACTGATTGCCTGGAGTCATCATGAAAAATTCGATGGCAGTGGTTACCCGCGTGGTTTAGCCGGAGAAGCTATCCCTCTGGTTGGACGCATCTGTGCCGTGGCCGATGTTTTTGACGCATTGACGACTGAGCGGCCCTACAAGAGCGCCTGGAGTGTCGATGAAGCGTTCGCGTCGTTAAAAGAGGGGTGCGGTACTCATTTCGATCCGCAATGTGTTGATGCTTTTTTTAAATCCCGCAGAGAAGTCCTGTTGATCCGAAAAATCTACCAGGATGATCCGGGTGAGCAGAAAATAGCGCTTTCGTGCTGATGATAAAGGCTGTCTGATTATGATTGTGTTTGTTGATAATCTGACTGAGGGAATGGTGCTGCAGGAAGACCTGCTGACTCGCCAGGGGCGGTTGATTATAGGTAAAGGGGTGTCGCTGCAGGCACAGCATCTCAAGGTTCTGAAGTCGTGGGGGGTCAGTGAGGCCGACATCGTTGATAACAGTTTTCAGCACAAAGAACCTGCTGGTGGTACCCTGCAGCAGGAACACCTCGAAACGGCCAGAAGCTTCATCACTCAACATCTAGGCTGTTTCGATTTAAGACATCCCATGCTGTCTGAGCTGGTACGCCTCGCCTCTCAGCGGTATGCTGAACGTCTGGCTAGCGGAACGGCTTTTCCGTCTCTGGCTGCCGATAACAAACCACTGCTGCCCGCTGTTGTAGAAAGGCAGCATCCTACGATGCTGGTACGTGGCCTTTCCGATTTGGTCTCCTTGCCTTCGGTTTATTTTCATATCGTTGAAGTTATTCATTCCCCACAGGCCTCATCGGCTATGGTCGCCAATATCGTCAGTAAAGATTCGAATTTATCCCTCAAACTGCTGCGCCTGGTCAATAGTGCTTTTTATGGTTTTCCCGGTCAAATTGACTCAATCACCAGGGCGATAACCCTGCTGGGCACCAATGAGCTGATCACCTTGGCTCTGGGGATTTCTGTTGTCCAGACATTCAAGCATGTTCCTGTGGATCTGATCGATATGGAAGCCTTCTGGAAGCATGCGATCCGCTGTGGCCTGTTTGCCCAGGTGCTGTGCAGTTACAAGGTTGGTGTTTCTGAGGAAACCATGTTTGTCGGTGGTTTGCTGCACGATATTGGTCGCTTGGTCATGTTGCGGAAAATCCCAGAGCAGTACAGTCGCGTCATGAATTATGCACGGCAGCAGCGCTTGCCGCTGGAGCAGGCTGAGCAACAGCTGCTGGAATGTACTCACAGTGATGTCGGTATGAGATTGGGCGATGACTGGAATATTGCTCCTAACCTGATCCAGATGATTGGCGACCATCATCAGCCGGCTCGTGAACGTTACCACACGGAAGCGTCCTTGTTGCATATCTCCAATCTGCTTGCACATGTGTTCGGTGATGACGCCCCGGGGGCTGAGGCGTGGCCGGCTTTTGATAGCAAAGCCTGGGACTCTCAGGGGATTTCGCCAGGGGTGCTGGCCGCAGCGGTGATTCAGGTGGATCGTATGTTTCGTGATGTTGTCAATATTTTTCTGTGAGAGAGAGTCCGATGAATAAACTTTCCCGGCACCATATTGAGACGTGTGGCTGGTGTGGAAATAAGGGGGCTTCTGCATTGTCGTGTCGGGCAGCAAATGAACTGCTCAGCTGTGTTGCCAACATGATGGCTTTTGATTCTATCTCGTTACGGGCGACCGACAAACAGCAGATCCTGGAAGAGACAGCTCTTAAAATTCAGAATATTCTCGACTTCCAAAATATCTGTTTTTATCTGGTCGATGAAAAAACGGCCTCATTTTATCCCGCCTACAGTTATCCGGAAGCCCTGAACTCCAGGTTGGAAAACTGGGTGGATGGTCTGATTGATGATCAAACTTTCGCCTGGGCTTTGAACCGTAACAAGGCCGTCAGAGTTGAAGCAACAGCTGAGCACCCGGTACTGATTCTTCACTCTGTGACGACGGTTTCGCGTATCCGTGGCATGTTTATCGGAGAACCGAAAATCGATGGTGGCGAAGATGCGCGACTGACATTTCTGACCCTGTTGTTACACTCCTGTGCCAATTATATTGAAAGCCTCGAACTTTATACCATGTTGCGCAAGGTTAACCGGGAACTGGAGGATAAGATTGCCAAGCTTAAGGAGCATGAACATGAGCTGCTGAAACATCGCAGCCAGCTGGAAGAACTGGTCCTTGATAGAACCAGGGAAGTGGCTATTGCACGCGAGCAGGCTGAGCATTCGGCACGAGCCAAGGGGCAATTCCTGGCCAATATGAGTCATGAGATCAGAACCCCGATGAATGCTATGGTCGGTATGACCGAGTTGCTGCTGGAGACCAATCTTGATACTCAACAGTATGAGTATGCTGCTGCAGTGAAGGAGAGTTCCAGGAATTTGCTGTTTATTATTAACGATATTCTCGATTTTTCCAAAATTGAAGCTGGTGAACTGCGGGTCGAGAAGATTTCCTTTAATCTTTATACTACGCTTGAAAATGTCATCAGTATTCTGCGGCCTCAGGCGCTTGAAAAGAAATTGTCCCTGGCTGTTACCATTGCCGATACTGTTCCGCTCCAGCTGATGGGTGATCCGCTGCGCCTTAAACAGGTTGTCACCAATCTGCTGAGTAATGCCATTAAATTTACGCCACGCGGCTCAGTCTCTATCACGGTTGACGTTGTGGAATCTCAAAATAGTGCTTCGCGGGTCAAGTTCAGTGTCCTTGATAGCGGTATCGGTATTGCTGAAGACGCCTTGCCGTATCTGTTTCGTCCATTTTCACAGGTTGATACCAGCACGTCCCGCCGTTATGGCGGAACCGGTTTGGGACTGGCTATTTCAAAACAGCTGGTTGACCTCATGGGAGGAGACATAGGTGTGGCTAGTAGCGTCGGTGAGGGCTCCTGCTTTTGGTTTACTCTGCCCCTCGAGGAGGCCGTTATCTGTTGTATGCCGGAGGAGACTCCGGTCAGCCAGCAGGTCGACTTCAGCCAGTCTTCATTTGGCCAAGAAACACATATTCTGGTCGTTGAAGATGTTCAAATGAATCAGCTAGTAGCTCGTAAAATACTCGAAAAAAAGGGGTATCAGGTGACAGTTGCCGATGATGGCTACGAGGCCCTGGAGCTGTTGAAAAATGGACATTTTGACCTGGTTCTGATGGATTGTCAGATGCCGAACATGGATGGCTTTGCGACAACCCGCCATATTCGTAACGATCTGCAACTCGTTGATCTGCCCATTATCGCGATGACGGCAAATGCTATGGCGGGGGACCGTGAACACTGTTTGAATAGCGGTATGAATGACTATCTCTCCAAGCCGATCGTCCCGTATGCCCTGTTTCACTGTCTTGAACAGTGGTTGCCCGTTGTCTCCCAACAGGCAAACAGGGTTGTCGTTTTTGATCCGAGTTTTCTCGATGGACTGATTGGAGAAGACAGCGACCTGAAGGGAGTCGTTCTTGACGCCTTCGTCGATGACCTTGACAATTTACTCAACAGGGTTATTAACAGTCTCCGCTCAGCACAGTATGATGCTGCAAGCGTTGCGCTGCATGCCTTGAAGGGGTTGTGTGGCAATGTCGGAGCTAATCTGTTTCAGGAGTATGTGCGAGGCCTCGAAAAGCAACTCTCGAATCAGAATCTGCTTAGCGGGAGCATGGGCACCGTCATAGCTGAGCTTAAAAAACAACAGCGTCTGATTGTTGCTGAATTACAGTCATATAAAGCAAGCCTAGGCCTGTGACTTCTGGTCAGAGGTGACGGTTTGCAGATGGTGCATCCAGCACAAAAGAATTATTTTTGTCTCAACGCGGATTTTACGGACCTCCATAACGAGTTCCTTGCCGGTCAGCCTCGGCATTATCTGATCGGTGATGAGCAGGTCATATTTTTCCGGAGTAGCGCTGAACTGTTGCAGCGCAACATGCGGATCCTGCAGCGCCTGGACCCTGTAACCGATGCTTTCAAGCATCTCCTGAGTGGCATTGACCAGCATTTCTTCGTCATCGACAAGGAGTATGCTTTCGTTACCATGGGGGATCTGATCCGTGCTCTGTTGCTCTTCTGTCACAGGTTCTTCATGGGTAACTGGGAAATTCAGGGTAAAGACCGTGCCCCGGTTAACTTCACTGTCCAGAGTAATAAAGCCACCATAAAGTCTGACAATCCCCTGCACCGTTGACAGCCCGAGGCCAGTCCCTTGGCCAATAGTTTTGGTGGTAAAGAACGGATCGAAAATTTTACCTACCTTTGCCTGGGCGATTCCACAACTATCATCCTTGATTGAAATCTGGATGTAATCTCCTGGCCCACATTCGTATTGCGCCGGGATTTCATGCTTTCCAATATATTGGCAGTTAAGGTCGATTACCAGATGACCACTCTCATTCATGGCATGGATGGCATTGTTGCAGAGATTATGCAGTGCTACTTGAATGCGACCGCGATCCGCTTTAATGCGTGGGCAGGTTTCGCTGCTGATGCGGCTGTAAGTCATTATTTGGGCAATCAGGTCTCTGGAACACAGGGCTGCTGTTTTGGCATTTGATAAGTATTTCTTGAAGGACGGTTGTGCCGTTGCCAGAAACTTTCTTTCCAGCAGCTCGACGTGCCCAAGAATAATTGCAAGATTGTTGTTAAAGTTGTGAGCTATGCCTCCGGCCATCTCTCCAACGGCTTCCATTTTGTATTTTTGTTGTAGCTGTTTTTCCAGTGCGCGTTTTTCTGCCTCAATGATCTTTCTGGTGTTGATGTCCCTGATGGCAGCGCCGTTTCCATCATGAATCAGGATCCCTTCAAATGTTGCGTTTGACAGAATCCTGAAGCGCTCCTCGCTTTCGCGGATACTCGCTTCAAGATGTTTGCGTTCCGTCAGGTCGTGAACAACAGTGATCGTTGATATCTGTATACCGTGTTCCATAATTGCGTTTTCTGTGCTCTGCTAGAACTTAGATTATATACTAATATATGATGTGGGAATTAATATTGGTCGATTGAGATTAATTGGCCTGGCTGCTTAGGCCATGAAACCTATAAGTGCCGGCTCAGGGGATTTCTTATGCCAGATAAAAAACTACGCTTCGGTATTATCGGACCAGGGACCATCGCACATGTGCACTACCGGGCCATAATGCAGTCCGATAGCGCAGAGGTTGTTGCTGTCTACGGACGCAATGCCGAACGGACGCAGGCTTTTGCTGATCAATATGCCATCACGGCCTTCCATGATCTTGCCAGCTTCATGGCCAGTGACACCATTGATGCCGTAACTATTGCTACGGCATCTGGCACCCATTTGGAGATCGGTTTGCAGGCTGCTGTGCACGGTAAGCACGTGCTGTGCGAAAAACCGTTGGATATTACCAGCCAGCGCAGCGAAGATTTAATTGTCGCCTGCGCTAGGCAACGGGTTCAATTAGGGGTGCTGTTTCAGGCCCGCTTTGCAAAAAGTGTGCGTCTGGCCAAAGCGGCCATTGACCGTGGCCGCCTGGGGAAAATTCTGTTTGCCAGCTGTCAGATGCGTTGGTATCGAAGCCAGGAGTATTACGATTCTGCCGCGTGGCGTGGAACCTGGGCTCTTGATGGCGGTGGCTGCTTGATGAATCAGGGCATCCACAGCGTTGACCTGCTTCTACATCTCGCCGGAGATCCTGCCAGTGTTACGGCAGTGCAGGGACCGCGTACGCACGAACGGATAGAGGTGGAAGACAATCTCGCGGCACTGTTGACGTTTCAGAATGGAGCGATCGGGACCATCGAGGCGTCAACCTCTTGTGCTCCCGGGTTTCCCCGACGGCTGGAAATTTCGGGTGAGCGAGGGACGATCGGAATCGAAGGGGACAGTATCGTGCGCTGGGAATTTGTGGATCAACAGCCTCAAGATGAACAGATCCGGTCTCAGGTTGCGATTGGGCTTGGAGGGGCGGCTGATCCGACGGCTATAGGAGACCATGGCCATTGTTTGGCCGTTGCAGATTTTATTCAAAGTATTCAGCAGGGTCGGCGCCCTTTGATTGATGGTCTGGAAGGTAAACGATCGGTGGATTTTATTTGCGCTGTTTACGAGTCGTTAAAAACCGGCACGACTGTTCGCTGCGACTGATGGCTATTCCCATTTGTGCCAGTACTCCGAGGGAGTAACCGATACCTGTTAATTGTGAACAAAGTTAGTTGCGAATGATCGTTCTTCCTTTATTCTTATATATGGCCAAGTACTTTACTTGATGGTGTTAAAGAGTTCTTTGGCAAGTGAGAGGAGAAGTGGGGGCCGGAATGTTACCAGACGAGATTAGTCATAGAATCCGTGATCTGGCTCTATTCCCTGAAGAAAATCCCTTTCCGGTTATGCGGGTCAACAACAAGGGGATTTTGCTTTATGCCAATTGGCCTGCTCTGGCTCTGTTAAGCCCCTGGAATTGCCTTGTCGGCCAACCCGTCCCCTGCTTTATGGTGAAGAAAGTAAAGACCGCTCTGGCAGAAAATACCCATCAGTTTTTGAACCTCAACAATGTTGATCACTACTTTACCATGACCCTGGTGCCGGTTAGCGCACGGTCTTATGTCAATTTTTACGGTCAGGATATTACTGAAGCACGAAAAATAACGGAAAAATTGCGTCATAGTGAGGTGCGTTTTCGTCAGATAGCCGATTGCATGCCGCAATTGGTCTGGACTGCTGATGCGTCGGGGGTGGTTGATTATTACAATGAGCGGCGTATTGAATTTGAGGGGTTCACCCAACGGGAGGATGGCAGTTGGGAGTGGGCCCCCGTAGTTCACCCTGATGAACAGGCAGAAACGATTGCCGCCTGGGAAATGGCCTCTCAAACCGGGACCCCCTATGAAATTGAACACCGGGTAAAGCGGGCTAATGGTCATTTCTCATGGTTTTTAAGCCGCGCCTTCCCGATTCACAATGAGTTGGGTGAAATTGTAAAATGGTTTGGCACCGCGACGGATATTGATGACATCAAGCGAGCTGAGCTTGAACTTGAAACAGCGAAGCAGCTCGCTGAAGAGGCTAATCAAAAACTGACAAAGTTGGCCTGTACCGATGTCCTTACCGATACCCTGAACCGTAGGGCCTTTATGGAAAGAGCCCAGATAACTTTTCAGTTTGTTAAACGCTATCAACACCCCCTGTCATTGCTGATTATCGATATTGACCATTTCAAAAAGATTAATGACACTTATGGCCACCAGGGCGGAGATATTGTTTTGATCGAAATTGGCCGTATTCTGACCAGCAGCCTGCGTGCAACGGATGTTCTTGGACGCATCGGTGGTGAGGAATTTGCGGTTATTCTGCCGGAAACCACCCCTTATAATACCGCAGACCTTGCTGCGCGGGTGTTGGAAAAGATCAGTTCGGCCAAGATTAAAATTGGGGCTGACATGACTGTCAGTCTCACGGTCAGCATTGGCGTTGCAACGATTCCCCCGTTGCCGTTTGATATCGGATCGGTTATGAGAGCAGCAGATCAGGCTCTTTACCGGGCCAAATCGGAAGGTCGCAATCGTTACTGTGAAGCTTCGGTCCCTAATGTGGAAAACGATCCTGTTAAATTGTAGATTATTCTGCAGCTGCGGTTTATCAAAAGGTGCCAAAAGCTGGGCTTTTCACTGGAAGAAATCCAGGAGCTGCTGTCCTCTGCCGACTGGACAACCAAGGACGCCGAACCGTTGATTCAAAAGCTCAACACCCTGGAGGGTGACTTGCACCTGCGTCATCTGCAGGCACTCAGCGATGCACGTAAAATCCTGACTGCGGACCAGTTGAAGCGGTACAGCAGCACGGAATCATATGCACTTTCCGAAGAGTATTGTCATTAGCTTTCATACGGAGATTGAACAGCAGGGAGAGGCTTCTGTCCCCTCCGTGGTATGGCCCTGGATTTTACTCCTTGGTCAGCACATGGATGGTTTTGTCAAAGGGATCGATCATTGCGCAGCGCCTGATGGCTTCAATGCTATTTTCATCAAAAATGGTACCTTTCCCCAGTAGCAGAACTCCGGAGCCGGTGTGCAGGTCCGCTAATAATTTCATCCCTGGCTCAAGCTGTTTGGGCGATAGCTGCAGTTCGCGCCCCTCGCTACTGATACTCAACTGACCGAATACACGGTGGGCGCCATCAACCAAAGCCTGCTTCAGGGACGGATCAAGAATGGTACCCCATAGTGGATTAAGCTGTTCAGTCGCCGCGTCAATGTTATCCTCGGTATGCTCAAACTGCTGTTGGAGAACCCGGTCAAACTGATTGGCAACGGCAATGAGGCGTGAACCAAAAGGAATGTCCTCACCCTGCAGGCCATCGGGGAAACCGGAGCCATCAAAATTCTCGTGGTGATGACGGATCATTGTGCCGATATTACGCAAAGCGGGAACCCGGTCCAGCACTGCCTGTCCCCGGATAACATGATTGCGGTATTCGGCCAGTTCCTGGGAATTCAACTGCTGCGGTGCTTTATTAAGAGGGGAGGAACTGTCGCCGATTTTGCCAATATCATGCAGCAGCCCGGCGTTGACAATATCCTGGCTCAGGGTTGGATCCATCTCAAGGATTTCGGCCATGGCCGCAAGCAAGGTGGATACGTTACGGCTGTGGCCGGGCAGAGCCGTATGGCGCAGTTCGATCATGGCCGACATGGCGTCGATAGTGGCCGACAGGCTTTCCCGCAGGTGCTGGTTGGTTTCGGCCAGAGTGTCACTTTTGGCTCTGATTTGTGATGTCTGATCCAGCACGCGCTGCTTAAGGCGCTGGTTCCAGTCTTCGAGTTCTTTTTTCTGTTGCCGGACCAGTTTGTTCAGGCGGCGGTTCTCCTGAATCAGCAGGTAACCTTCGGCGGCAGTGGTGACCGCATCTATCAGAACATCATCATTCCAGGGTTTGGTCAGGTAACGTGAGATACCGCCTTGGTTGACCGCTGCGATGGAGGCGTCGATATCGGCATAACCGGTCAGCAGAATCCGCGCCGCATCAGGCACGATTTCTCGCGCTTTGGCCAGGAACTGATCCCCAGTCATTTCCGGCATGCGCTGGTCGGAAATGATGACACCCACTTGCGGTTCTTCTTGGAGGATGCGCAGTCCTTCGGCACCGGACTGGGCGGTCAGGATAGTCAACTGCTCACATTCCTGCAGCAACCGGCGCAAGGATTTGGTGACATTGACTTCATCATCAACAAGAAGAATGGTGACTTCGGCGGATAATTCCATAACAGCTTCCAGATTCAAAATGAGATCTTCGCTTACGCTAAGGGGATCATTACCAGGATATAACCCTGGGCAGTTGTTGGTGATAGTTGGCATATCTGGCATTGGTATGCCTGCTGACGAAACATGATTTTTTGGGTCTGATCCAACTGCTGCAGCATAGTATCAATCAATTCGTTAATTGATTTTGGCAACACGGTCTGACGTCTGAAACCAAGCAGCCCGAAGGTTGCGTTGTTGAACAGATCATCGGCTTCGCGGTTGCAGTTGACAATCATATCCTCCGTATCAATACCGACGACAACCATTGGCAGAACATCCAGAATTGCCTGCGACACCTGCAGAATATGGTGGCGGATTTCCAGTTCTTCGGTGCGCTTTTCAACTAGGCTTTCCAGGTTTTCATTGACGGACAGAAGTTCTTTATTGAGCTTCTCGAGCTCTTGATTTTTGGTTTGCAACTCCTGACTGAGGCGATCGTTCTGTTTGCGCAGCGCTTTTGTTTCAAGCCCCGATCGAATAGTTGAAAGAACCTCTTCGTCATTCCAGGGCTTGGGGATGAATTTATAGATGTGGCCCAGATTTACTGCTTCGACCACTGCGGCTGTATCTGCATAACCTGACAGAACAATACGCACAGTATCAGGCCAACGGGTATAAACCTCGCGCAGAAAATCGACGCCATTCATTTCCGGCATCCGGTAGTCGGACACAATCAGGTCTACATTGTTGTGTTCTTCAAGAATAGCCAGCCCTTCGCGACCTGATTCAGCCAGCAGAATTTCATAATCTTCTTCATGGAACAGTCGTCGCAACGCTTTCAAAACATTTTTTTCGTCATCAACACAAAGAATTGTGGCCTGTTCGGTCATCTAAGGCTCCTTATTGAGGTCAGCTGCCAAACTCTTGGCCGGGAAAGCTGTCAAGACCGGGTACATCGTTTTCTGCACTATTATCAGGAGGTGACAGGGGGAGTCTGATGGTGAACTTTGTACCTGTCCCGACAGTTGACTCAATCGCTATTTCACCTCCGTGATTTTTAACGATTTCATAGCTTATGCTCATGCCGAGACCGGTTCCCTGACCGACCGGTTTGGTGGTAAAAAATGGCTCGAACACCTTCTGCAGTGACTCTTCTGACATGCCACATCCCGTGTCGGCAATGGAGACGATCACATAGGGATCTTCATAATAGCTGGTTACGGTTATTTGGCCGCTTTTTTCAATAGACTGGGCGGCGTTGACCAGAATGTTGGTAAATACCTGGGTCAATTCCTGTGAGTTGCATTCGATTTGAGGCAGATCCCCAAGATTTTTGGTGAGCTCCGCCTTATACTTGATTTCATTCCAGACGATGGCGATGGTACTCTCAATGCACTCATTCAGGTCGGTCAGCTGAATCCCGGTTTGGTCGACTCGTGAGAAGGTTTTCAGGTTCTGGACAATTTTCCGGACCCGTTCAGCACCATCCAGCGATTCCTTGACCAGATCCTTGCTGTCTTCCAGCAGGTAATCCAGTTTCAGTTTTTTACGCATGTCTTTAAGCTGTTGCTGCTGCTCCGCGGTCAGTGTTTCTATGACCGATTTTGAATCATCAATGTATTGAATGATGCGATTAATGTATTTATCCAAGGTGCGCAGGTTGCTGGCGATAAAGCCCATCGGGTTATTGATTTCGTGAGCAACACCGGCCGCCAGCTGACCGATGGAGGCCATTTTTTCGCCCTGAATCATTTTAGATTGGGTATTTTTCAGCTCGGCATTAAGGAACTCCAGATTTATGGCCATCTGGGTTGCTTCTGCCAGGGTCTTTTCCAGTTTTTCTTCGGTTCTTTTCTGATCGGTGACGTCTTCTTTAATGATCAGAAAATGGGTTATTTCACCGTTGTCGCTCTGCAAAGGGGAGATCGCAATCTGTTCCCAGATCGGTTCACCACATTTTTTCTTGTTGAGTAGAGACGCGCGCCATTGTTTTCCGGCCATAAGCGTGGCGAGCATGGACTGCTGATCGATCTGCTCGTGGTCATAAAAAATGCGGGGGGTACGGCCCAGAATTTCTTCAGCGGAATAGCCCATGACTTCAGAGTATTTACGATTGACGTAGATGATCTTCTTGTCCTGATCCGTAATCAGGACACAGGTGGGACTTTGTTCGACGGCTGACATCAGAAGCGATGAGCTGATGTTGTCCGTGATTGTAGGATGCAGCATATTATATCCACCTTGTTTCTGTGTTGAGAAACATACCTTTATCAAAGTTGAAAAAGGGCAGTGGCAGCTTTGCTACCGAAACCTTACATAAGTTTATATAGTGAGGTACCAGGAATTTGTAAATTCTACGATAAAGATTAATTAATATCAAATAATATTTAAAAAGATCGCGCTAAATTGAATATGGGTGTTACTGGTTGCGGGGAAGATATTTGGAAAGTTCGGAAAACAGCATCCCACAGAGAATGAGTCCGCAGCCGAGTAACGAGCGTGACGTGAACGTTTCTGAGAGCAGTAACCACCCCCCAAGCGCAGCGAAAACCCCTTCCAGACTCAGTAGAATGGCGGAGTGCGCCGGGTGAGCGTGGCGTTGGGCAACAACCTGCAGGGTATAGGCGATACCTACGGAAAACAGTCCGCCATAAAGAATGGGAATAAGTGCCTGAGCAATGCCGGACAGAGTCATGTCTTCCAGAGCAAAAGCGACACCAAAGCTGAGCAGGGAACAAATGGCGAACTGGGCTGACGCCAGCTTCAGAGCATTCATCTTCGGGGCCAGCCAGCCAATCAGCAGCACATGACCCGCCCAGAAAAAAGCACTGAGAAGAACCAGGAAATCACCGAAGGAGATACTGAATGCATCGGTGATGCTCAGAAAGTAAAGCCCGACCACGGCCAGAATGGCACCGACCCAGGTGCCGATTTCAGGGCGCTGCTTCCAGAACAAGCCAAAGATAGGAACCATGACCACGTAGAGTCCGGTAATAAAGCCGGCATTGCCCGCCGTGGTGTAAACCAGACCCGCCTGTTGCAGTGACGCTCCAGCAAACAGGACGAGTCCGGCAAGAATTCCGCCAACCATAAGTGCCCGGCCGTTTCCTGAGCCAGGAGCGCTGCTTTTTTTGCGCTGGGTTATCATGATCAGAGGTATGAGTGAACCACTGCCAATGGCAAAACGGATGGCATTGTAGGTAAAGGGACCGACATGGTGCATACCGACGCGCTGGGCAACAAAAGCAAATCCCCAGATAGCGGCCGTCAGCAATAACAGCAGATCGGCATGTAAGGTTTTTTTGTTCATACAATACTCGCCAGAGCAATAGGTGAAATGGGTGAAATGAAAACCCGCTTTATATATCACGGCCAGCTATTGGCAGTGATAAAAATCGACAGATAATTTCCCCCGGCTCATTGCTTTTTCCCGCCGGGGGCATGGTAAAGTGGGATGTCGATAATGGAGGGTCGTATGAGCTCACCGACGGTTATTTTCTGGTTTCGTCAAGATTTACGCCTGAATGATAATCCAGGGCTGGCTGCCGCTGCACTGGCCGGCAGGATTTTGCCCATCTATATTCTCGATGATGAAAGTGCCGGTAACTGGCGGATGGGGTGCGCCAGCCGCTGGTGGCTGCACCATTCTTTACGGGCTTTGAATGCCAGTCTCAGTGGCCGATTGCGGTTTTTTTGCGGTGATGCGGCAACGCTTATCCCTCAGCTGGTTAAGAATACCGGTGCCCAAGGTGTGTATTGGAACCGTTGTTACGAACCATGGCGGATTGCGCGTGATACGGTTATCAAAGAACATCTTGGCGAAAAGGGGTGTCCGGCGCGTAGTTATAATGGTTCGTTGCTGTGGGAACCCTGGCAGGTCTTGAAACAGGACGGCACCCCGTACAAGGTCTTCACCCCCTACTTCCGTAAAGGGTGCCTGGGCCAGCCGGCACCGCGCAAACTGATCGGGCGGCCACCTCTTGACCTGCATGCCGACCCTGTTGAGGCGTTAAGTCTTGATCAGCTTCGCTTGTTACCTGCGTTGAGCTGGTACGAAAAGATGGAAACCTACTGGCACATTGGAGAGGATGGGGCGGCGCAGGCCCATGCCCGGTTTCTGGAAGAAGGTTTGAGCGGTTACAAAGATGGGCGTGATTTCCCGGCTCTGGATAAGGTGTCGCGTCTTTCACCTCATCTGCATTTTGGTGAAATATCACCCAACCAGGTCTGGCATGCGACCCAGGCTGCTGGTCTTGCCCAGCAGTGTGAACATGATCTTGACCATTTCCTGAGGGAGCTAGCCTGGCGTGAGTTTTCCTATTACCTGCTCTATCATTTTCCACGCCTTCCGGAAGCATGTTTTAACGAGAAGTTCAACCGCTTTCCCTGGACTCAGGATCGCGAGGCTTTTACGGTCTGGCAGTGGGGAAAAACCGGTTATCCGATTATCGATGCCGGCATGCGCGAACTGTGGGAAACCGGTAACATGCATAACCGGGTGCGGATGATTGTTGCCTCGTTCCTGGTCAAGAATCAGCTGGTTGACTGGCGTCTGGGGCAAAACTGGTTTTGGGACTGCCTGGTCGATGCCGATCTGGCCAGCAACAGTTTCGGCTGGCAGTGGGTGGCCGGTTGCGGTGCCGATGCGGCTCCTTATTTCCGCATCTTTAATCCTCTGGCACAGGGGGAAAAGTTTGATCCCTCTGGTCGCTACGTGCGGCGTTTTGTTCCAGAACTGCAGGAGCTGCCGGATAAATACCTGCACCGCCCCTGGCAGGCTCCACAAACGGTGCTGAAGAACGCCGGGGTTGTGCTTGGCACCACCTATCCTCTGCCGGTTGTTGATCTGAAGGCGTCTCGCGAGGCTGCGTTAGCCGCGTATCGGCATGTTAAATAGTTTTCATCCAGAAACGGCCCTTTTCCGCTGTGGCGGTGTCAATCTGCTGGTTTTCTTGTGCGGCGTAAAGGACTACGCCTCCGCGCAACCCCTTGATTTCCTTGCCACAACGAAAAAATTCTCGTTTCCAATCTGAAAACTTAACCGTTGCCCTTCGGAGTTTCTGGATGGCAACTAAATAAAAAGGGTCAGTTGACGGGTTCCAGCCGATAAAGTCCACCATCCTTTTCGTCGGTCAGAAGGTAAATATAGCCATCCGGCCCCTGACGCACATCCCTGATGCGGCCTATTTCATCTTTCAGAAAGCGCTCTTCATGAACGATCTGCTCGCCGGAGAGTTCGAGCCGGACCAGCATCCGGTCCTTCAGAGCTCCAACCAGCAGATCCCCTTTCCAGGCCGGAAATTTATCACCGGTATAGAAGGTCATCCCGGATGGGGCGATGGAGGGAACCCAGTAGTGCAGTGGTTGTTCCATTCCCGCCTTGCTGGTCCCTTCACCAATCTTGGTTCCGATCCCATAATTCACGCCATAGGTAATTACCGGCCAGCCGTAGTTACGACCGGGGCGGACAATGTTGATTTCGTCCCCGCCTTGTGGCCCGTGCTCATGGGTCCACAGGGCGCCGGTTTCAGGATGGAACGCCGCCCCCTGCATATTGCGGTGCCCCAGGTCAAATTTTTCAGCGGCCCAGCCTGGTTGGCCGACAAAGGGATTGTCCTGTGGGACGGTCCCGTCGTCATGGAGGCGGATGACTGACCCGGCATGGTCTCCGGGCCTCTGAGCCCGATCCTTGTCACCTCGGTCGCCCAGGGTGATGAAGAGATGATTCTGATCATCAAAAACGAGCCGCGAGCCAAAGTGGTGTCCGGTGGAGGATTTTGGCTTCATGCGAAAGATGACGGTAAGGTTTTCCAGCCGGTTCACGTGCAGTTCGGCAAAAGCAACTTCAGTCCCAACCCCTGTGCTGTCGCGTGCAGTATAGGAAAAATAGATGCGTCTATTGCTGGCAAAGTCAGGATGAAGGGCGACATCAAGGAGCCCGCCCTGGCCATGCCGGGCAATCGCTGGCAACCCCGCCAGAGGTTCAGACAGATGGGCGTCTTTAACTATACGTAAACGGCCAGGTCGTTCGCTGACCAGGATGGAACCTTCTGGCATAAATGCCATCCCCCACGGGTTTTCAAGATTGCCGGCGAGTTTGATCACCTGCAACTGGTAGTCCTCAGAGGTAAGAGGTCCTGCCGGTCCGCTGAATGCTGTCAGCAGCACGATAGCAAACGGACCGAGCATAAATGAGACAAAGCCGGCAAATCGCATGCGGTTCATGGATAAACTCCTTTTGAAAGGCGTTTAAGCTGACATCTGTGAATTGAATGGCAATGGATATATTACCACAATAGTAATGAAATGATTCAAGAGGAGGGGAGGATTAATGGTTGCAAATTGCCGATATCGACACCCGGCAGGTGTTCGACCTGACGGAGAATGTGGGTCAGCTCGTAGTGACGGGGATGGCCAGGGAGGTGTACGGCGCGAGCCAGGAAATCAGTTTTGGTAAAAGTTCCCCAGTTGACCAGCTGACTCAGGTAGACGCCAGTATTCAGGCTTGCAGCCAGCTCCACAAACCTGGGGATCTCGATGAAATTATTGTTTTGCACAACCATACTTAAGGTCAGTCTAAACGGCTGGCGGGCCAGGTATTTCAGATTAATCAGCAGTTTTTCAAAGGACCCGCCCGGACGATTGCTCTGATAGGTGGCAGCGGTCGCTGCATCGACCGATATTTCAGCGGCGCTGACACGCTGATGCAGATTGTTGAACTGCTGCCAGCGCTGCTCCGTCCACAGTTGTCCGTTACTGTGCAGGCGTAGCTTGGCCCCCTCTGCACCCTGTGCGTTCAAACTGGCAAGAATCTCCAGGTAAGCGGGGCTGACAAACGGGTCGCCGAAACCGCTCATGGTCACTTCCGTGGCAAAGGGGAGCAATTGTTCTTTGACGATAGCCGTTATTTTTTCGATCTGCAGCTGTTCCTGCGGGTTCATGATCAAATGGTGCTGACGGCAACTGGGGCAGGCCAAGTTGCAGCGAAGGTCGAAGCAGAGGTTGAGCTTCTGCGGGGAATAGCTGAGTTCTGAAGTCGGAGCGGCCAACGCCTCCCGGATTTCAGCCTTGGCAATCTTGTTGAGCTGCTGGACCGGTTGCCGATGCGCCAGTAAAAATGGGCAGCGACTTTTGCTGCAGTTGTGAAAACTGCCGTTTTTGACGCTTTTGCGTAATTCCCGGGCTGTCGGACTGTTCCAGATGTTGCTTAACGGTTTTTCAAGCAAGTTACCAATGGGGCGTTTCAGCCAGGCCGGGCAACATAAAAAGACACTCCCGTGGCGGTGAATCTCAAACCATTCGTAAGGGCGTGTGCAGGTCAATTGCGAGGTGTTTTTCACCGGATGCTTATCTCCTTTGGGGGCCTATCATAGCCTGTTTCTGTTCGGTGACCACTTTTTTTTAAGTATGTGCGATCGTCATTTGTCTTATTGCTATGTTACATCTTTCCCTCTGGGGGGGGAGGCGATCACAAGCGGAGCAGTCCGATGCGGATCTGGATTAGTTTTTGCTCACAAATAAGGGTGGCATGTTGCTGCTAAATCAGGTATGTTCTGCATCGTTGATTGCTATTTAGGGGGTAAAAAAATATTTCCGGTATGGCTCAAACTTTGACAGGCCATGCTTTCAACCCACTTCCACCAGGAGGGACTCTATGTTCAAAAAATTAGCATTGTTACCACTGTTGTTTGTTGTTCTGTTTGTGTTTGCCGGTTGTGGCGCACAGACAGCCAAAGTCAACACACAGAAACATAATGGCAAGCCGATTGTGGTTCTGATCAATGACGGACAACTTTCCAACCTTAATGGTGAGCAGAAGTATGAACTTAATCGCGTTTTAGAATGGCAGAAGCGGGATATCATCAAGCAATTGAAACGTGCTCATTTTGATGCTCAATTGATTGAGCGCAAGCAGGATTACCGCCAGCAAGACGGTTTGTTATGGATCCTGACGGTAAAAGATTTCAATGCAGGAAACCGTGCTCTGCGTGCTTTTGTCGGCTATGGTGCCGGATCTACTTCCCTCGATATGAAATTCGACCTGCAGAGCCCCAAGGGGAAGTCTCTGGATCAGTGGGAGGATGGAGTAGGTTCCAGCAAAGGTGGAACCTACTGTGCCCAAACCCTCAATCGACGTGGTGTTGAGCGGGTTATCAGTGTTCTGAATAAGCAATAAACGTTTTATTTGTTATCAGTTGCCCGATCTGGACCGGGCAACTGATAACCGTCTCCCCCTGTGGTTTACAGTCCGGTTTCAGATCTGCTACTCTATAAAAATTCACTTTTCGCATTTATTTTTCATTAACTGGCAACCGAATGAGGTGGAAACTCTATGCATCCTCGTGCCCGGCAACTGATCAGTCAACTTGGTTTGCAGCCGCATCCGGAAGGGGGCTATTTTCGTGAAATGACCCGTTCTGGACTTGCTGTCCATTCTGACAATGTTCACGATTTAAGACCCGCTTTTACGGATATCTATTTTTTGTTGGTTGCCGGTCAGGTCAGCCACTGGCATCGGGTTCAGCATGATGAAATCTGGCATTTTTATGAAGGCAGCCCGTTGCGCCTGTTAAGTCTTTCGGCAAACCTGGATGCACTGCGTGACCTGACTCTCGACCCTCAGGCCTGCTGCTTCAAACAGGTCATCGCGGCATATGACTGGCAGGCTGCCGAGTCACTGGGCGATTACACCCTGGTCGGCTGTACTGTGGCTCCCGGTTTTGATTTTCGTGACTTCCGCATGCTCAAGGACCTGCCGGAAGTTGCTGCAAAGGTCTATCGGGATTTCCCTGATTTCGGACGCTTTGTTACCACGACTCCTGGCTGACCGCCCCCGCGGCGACAAAACGATAAGGGGGTATTTTGTCTGCACTCGCTACTGACGTTGTCATTATAGGCGCAGGGGTAATTGGTGCATCGATTGCCTTTCAACGGACGAAAGCTGGTCTAAAGGTTGTTCTGGTTGATAAATATGATCCTCCCTTCCTCGTCCTTGTTCTCGATGCTGCGTGCAGACTCGGAGAGTGGCGCACGCCTGCTGCAGATTTATAGCGCAAAAATCTTGATCCGACCGGGGCAGAAAGGCAGAGTAATATCCATCAGTGGTGAATCTATGCTAAAAAGGAGTTTGTTGAAAATCTGTGTTGCCGCGAGGTCACGGGTTTTCCGGTATTGAAAAATTGTTACCCTGCTTAATTTGGGGCGTAGTTTCCTAGTGACTTACTTGTTGCCCGGTTGAATATTATCCCTATGTCTGCCACCTCTGTCAGTGTTTCAAAACCTAGAACAAATGTCTCCCGTCAGATCTTCGGGTGGCTGGCCATATTTTTATCGGCGTTCTGTTTCTATTTGTCCACCGTGATCATTCGCTGGTCCAGAGGGGCAGTGACTATCGATTCTTCCTATTTTGTTTTCGCACGGTTTTTTGTCGGATTTATTGTGGTTGGCATGTCGTTGTTGTGGCAACGCCAATGGATCAAGCCAGTCCGCTATCATTATCTGATTGGCAGGACGGTGACCAATGCCTTTGCCGTCTTGTGTTTCTTCAAGGCGGTTGAACTTGGCTCTTTGGCGGAAGCAAATATCCTCAATATGACCTACCCGTTGTTTGTCGCCGTTCTCTCCTGGTTTTTTCTGCGTGGCCAGCGTGACGGGAAAACCGTGGCGATTGTCATTGTCGCCATGATTGGTATCTGGATGGTGCTGTTCCCCGAAGAATTTCATTTCGGGATCGCCAACATGTGGGGGTTAGGTTCCGGAATTACCGCGGCAGCAGCGATGATTTACCTCAATGTCAGCCGCCGCTATCACGATTCCGAAACGATTCTGTTCTTTATGTTCGGTCTTGGTTCTTTGTTGATTTATCTGTTTTTCCATCAAGCTTTTTTCATTCCGAATCTGCATGAATTTGCATTTCTGCTCGGTTGTGCCTTGGCCGGGATTGCAGGCCAATATCTGCTGACCTTCGGGTTCTTGTATGTGACGGCGGTGGAGGGGTCAATTATCAGTTCTTTGCGGATTCTGCTGGCAGCAATTCTCGGACCGCTGTTGGTCAATGATCCTGCCCTGCCCCTGGCGGGCTGGTGTGGAGCCGTACTTATTTTTACTGCCAACGTCGTGTTGGCTCTGCGCCGCAAGTAAGCACAAGCCCATTAACAACGGGATCTGGTTTATGCTTATCGAGGGGGAGGCAACCAAGTCGCGGCCAGGGTGAGTGGCTTTAGCCAGGAGGGCTGAGTTCGGTCAGCTTCTCAGTCACCTTCCTGAGGCTTGAAAAAATCTCCTCACGACTGGCCTGATTTTCTATGGCGGCTTTGACGGCCGCATCGCGCAGGCAAAAGCTGAGGGATGACAGCAGGTGCAAGTGGGCTCTTAAGGTTGGAGAGATCAGGCAGAACATGGTATGGATCGGTTTGCCGTCCAGGGCGTGAAAATCGACCGGTTCTTCCATAAAGGCAAGGGTGACACTGGGTCTGGTGATATGCAGCAGCACCGGATTGCGGGGGTGGGGGATGGCAATACCGTTGCCGACCCCGGTTGATGCCAGCTCTTCCCGAGCGTTCAGGACCTTCAATAAATAATCACGATCGACTTCTTCGGGAAGGCGTAGTTCATCGACCAATCGTGACAGCGCTTTTTCTCGAGTATTGCCGTCCAGGCGATAAACAATACCACCGGTCTCCAGCGATTCCACCAGTGATGGCAGTGGTGCGCCGATCGCTTCCGGTTCATGAAACGCTTCCGGAGAGATCCCCATGCGCCTTGAGGTCGCCCATTCTAAAAGCTCAGCCCGGTTGAACCGGTATTGTTCATTGACCCGGTAAACAGGGAGTACTTCCTGCTTGATCCAGCGATAGATGGTCTTTTCTGAAACGCTCAACAGCTCGGCGGCTTCTTTTACAGAAGTGTTCATTGATGTCCTAAAGGAGGCAGGTGATGTCGTACGGCAACTGTCAACTGAGTGGCTGCCTCTTCCTCCACCTGCATTTAAAAAATTGATAATGGCGAGCATTATCAAGTCATTAAAATGATATGTCAATTATCTTGGCTCTGATTGCCTCCATCGTCATTTCATAAGCACCTGACATAACGACCAGATCGTTTGTAAGCTCGATCTTTTTGAGCGCTTTTCAACGGTAATTTCATATTGACAATTATCTTCTCTCGGCAGTAATGTCCAAAAATGTCCAAAGGAAAAGAAAATTGCCCTTAGTGAGTGATAAATGAACCTTTCTGTCAAAGATGCTGCTCAACTTCTGTCTGTTTCAGAAAAGACCATTTACCGGTGGCTTAAGCAGGGAAACCTGCCAACACTGAAAATTCAGGGCAGTTATCGTTTTAACCGGGCGGAACTGCTGGAATGGGCCACGTCCCGTAGGCTGGGCGTTGCTGCCGATGCGTTCAGTGAGCCTGAGTCAGAGGCTCAGACGCTGCCGACTTTATCCGATGCTCTTGAGGCCGGAGGCATCTTTTACCGGATTGCCGGGAAAAACCGGGATGCGGTTCTGGCTGATGCCGTCAGTCACCTGCGTTTGCCGGAAGAGATCGATCGTCAGTACCTGAAACAGGCGCTGCTGGTTCGTGAGCAACTGGCCTCGACAGCGATCGGCGATGGCATTGCCATTCCTCACCCGCGCAGCCCCGGTCTGCTGAACATTACCCGGCCGACAGTGACCCTGTGCTTTCTAGAGCAGCCGATTCCTTATCAGGCTCTGGACGGGGTCCCGGTCAACATTTTACTGATGATTATGTCTCCTAACCTGCGCGCTCATCTGCATTTGCTGTCGTGTCTCGGGTTTGTGCTGCAGCAATCCGAATTTCTGGCCGTGTTGCAGGCCGAGGAGAGTCGTGAAAATATTTTTTCTGCCCTGGCCACAGCCGAGGCAAAGCTTAATCCCCGTTAGTGGGGCGCTACCCCCGTTGGAGATTGATCGGTATTTATGAACCTCTTTTGTTTGGCACTTCTGATTCTGCTGGGTGGCAGCCTGTTGTCATTACTGTTGTATAAAAGCCGGTTGGTATCGGTCGTTGGCATTCTCACGGTCGCGCTGGCCGCACTGCTGGCCTTATGGGTAGCGTTGCCGGTTCTGGTGAGGGGCGCGTCCCTTGCTTATATGCAGCCCTGGCTGGTGCCGGGGGGAGCATTTGCTCTGCAGCTTGATCCGTTGGCGGCCTTTTTTGTAGTGCCGATTGCTTTGTTATCATTGTTTTGCGCCCTCTATGCCGGCCCCTACATGGGACACGGGGAGACTGGCGGCGCCCGGCCAGTGCTGGGTGGGCACTGGTTTTTATTCAATATCATGGTTGCTGCGATGCTTCTGGTGGTGACGGCGGCCAATGCGGTCCTGTTTCTTGCAGCCTGGGAAATCATGACCATATCATCCTTTTTCCTGGTCACTTGGGAACATCAACACAACGAAGTACGCAAAGCCGGCTGGCTTTACCTGTTGGCTGCTCACATCGGCATGGTGCTGTTGCTGGCCCTGTTCTTGCTGGCCGGAAGTTACAGCGGCGGGTTCAATTTCAGTGACTTCAGCAGTTTGACGCTGTTGCGTCCGGTTCCGGCTACGGTGTTGTTTCTGCTGGCCCTGTTCGGTTTCGGGGTAAAGGCTGGCTTGTTTCCCATTCATGTCTGGTTGCCTGATGCTCACCCGGTTGCCCCCAGCCATGTCTCGGCGCTGATGTCCGGGGTGCTGATTAAAACAGGCATTTACGGAATCCTCAGGGTTGTCGGCTGGTTGCCTGCGGCTCCTGCATGGTGGGGGTGGTTGGTCTGCCTGCTTGGTGCGGCAGGGGCTCTGTATGGCATCTCCCTGGCGACCCAGCAACGTGACATTAAACGCTGCCTGGCTTATTCAACGGTTGAAAATGTTGGAATAATCTTCCTCGGGCTGGGTTTTGGTATGGCATTAAAAGCCCAGGGGCATGATCTGATCGCCCTGGTTGCTTTTGCTGGTGCGCTGCTGCACTTGTGGAACCACGCTCTGTTTAAAGGGGTGATGTTCCTGGGCGCAGGCGCCCTGATGCACGCAACTGGGACGCGCGATATGAACCTGATGGGCGGGTTGCTGCGGCGCATGCCGTTGGCCGGGATGTTGTGGGTTGGCGGCAGCCTGGCGATTTCCGCTCTGCCGCCGCTCAACGGTTTGGTCAGTGAATGGTTGATTTATTCCAGCCTGCTGACGGCCGGCACTCTGCATAGTGGTATGGCGGCTCTGGTTCCGTTACTGCTGTTTGGGTTGCTGGGGTTGGTCGGGGCTCTTGCGGTGGTCACCTTCACCCGCCTGATCGGAATCTGCTTGTTGGGTGAAGCGCGTGATCCGCGCAGTGCCAGGGCTCACGAAGCGGCTCCGTTGATGTTGCTCGCCATGGGCGTGTTACTGTGTGGCTGTCTGATGATCGGTTTATACCCGCAGGGGGCGTTGTCCTTGCTTGCTTGGCCTCTGGCTGTATTGACCGGGCAGCCGGTCAGTCATCAGCCGGAAATACTTGTTGCCCCCCTTGGACCATGGGCACTGCTGTTATTGGTTATACTGATACTGTTAGCGGTGGGACTGGCCTGGTTGCGTCGCAGGCGGCCACTGGTCAGAGGATATACCTGGGGGTGCGGATTTCGTTTTTTGTCACCACGTATCTCCTATACGGGGGAAAGTTATTCGGAGATGACTTTTCGCTATCTGCTGCCACAGCTACTGCGACCAGTGGTTAGCGGGGGGAAGGTGGCTGAGGTTTTTCCGCAGCCGACCCAATTGGACCAGCAGTCGACCGACCCGCTTCTGGTGCGGGCTCTGCAACCGCTGTTTTTGTCGCTTGCCTGGCGTTGCCAGCATTTACGCTGGCTCCAGCAAGGGCGTTTGCAGGTTTACCTGTGCTACATTTTCATTGCCAGCGCGATACTGATGGCCTGGAGTTTTTGGGCCGGCAGCCACGGAGGATGATGAGATGATCTGGCTTGTCGCAGGAATGATATTGATCTCCTGTGCCGGCGTTCCGGGGCTATTTTGGCGGCGCCAGAGCAGCGGTGCAGAGCAGCTGGCCTGTTGCCTGACCCTGGCGGGGTGCGGTTGCGGCCTGATGGCCATCATTGACGTCTTCCTCTACCAGGCCAGTGCGGACCTTTCCTGGGGGTGGTCGCTCCCCGGTGGGGTGTTTGCTGTGCAACTTGATGCCATCAGCACTCTGTTTTTACTCCCCTTGTTTCTGGTCGTCGCCTGCGGCTCGGTTTATGGTCTGCGCTATTGGCCTCAGCAAGATAACCCGGCCAGCGGATCCATCCTGCGGCTGTTTTACGGACTAATCAGTGCGGCTATGATCCTGCTGCTGACGTCACGGAACAGCATCCTGTTTCTGATGGCCTGGGAAGTGATGGCGCTATCCGGTTTCTTCCTCATCACCACGGAGGATCATAAGGAAGAGGTCCGCCGGGCCGGATTTATTTATCTGATCGCGACGCATAGCGGGACTCTGGCTCTGTTTGCCATGTTTGCATTGGTGGGGCACGCGTCAGGTTCCCTCGATTTTCCGTTGACCGGGGCGCTGTCTCTGACGGGGAGCAGTCTGGTTTTTTTACTCGGGTTATTCGGTTTCGGTATGAAAGCCGGTCTGATGCCGTTGCATATCTGGTTGCCCGGTGCTCATGCGGCCGCACCCAGTCACGCCTCGGCGCTGCTTTCGGGAGTGATGATAAAAACCGGTATATACGGGTTGGTCAGGCTCACCTCTTTTTACAGTGAGATTCCGGCCTGGTGGGGGTGGACGATCCTGGCGCTGGGAGTGATCTCGGGCATCATGGGAGTGGCCCTGGCGTTGGCGCAGCATGATATCAAACGTCTGCTGGCTTATCACAGTGTCGAGAATATCGGCATTATCGCTTTGGGTCTCGGTCTGGCCCTGCTGGGGCGCTGTTATCAGTTGCCGGGTCTGACCGCGTTGGGGATTGCCGGTTGCCTGTTGCATGTTGTCAATCACGGACTGTTCAAAGCTCTGCTGTTTTTGAGTGCCGGTTCGGTGATTCACGCGGTGGGCACGCGTGACATCGACCACTATGGCGGTCTGTTGAAACGTCAGCCATGGACCGGAGCCCTGTTTCTGGGCGCTGCCGTGGCGATCAGCGGTTTACCGCCATTCAATGGTTTTGTCAGTGAATGGCTGATTTATCTGGGCTCCTTTGAGACACTGCCCCCTGCTCCAGACGTGGTCACCCTGGCGACCCTGACCGCTCCAGCGCTGGCTCTGATCGGTGGTTTGGCTCTGGCATGTTTTGTCAAAGTGTTTGGTATCACGTTTCTGGGGGAAGCACGCTCTCAGGCGGCCTTTGCTGCTCACGAGGCTCCTCCCGCCATGTTGGGTCCAATGGCATTGTTGCTGGTTGCCTGCGGCTGGATCGGTTTGTTGCCGGGTACCCTGGTGCCATTGCTTAGTGCCGCAGTAAACAGCTGGTACGTCAGTGCCAATCTGGCGCTTCATAAAGAGGTGTTCAATACCCTTGGCTGGATTAGTCTGTTGGCCTGGGTGCTGGTCGTGATGCTTGTTGTTGTGATGTTGCTGCTGCATGAACGCAGTAAGAAAGGTGTGCGAAGTATGGGCACCTGGGGGTGTGGATACCGGTTTCCGGCACCACGCATGCAGTACACGGCGAGCTCTTTTGCCGATAGCCTGGTGCGCCTGTTTCAGTTTGGACTCGGTCGTGAACGGCATGGCGCAAAGGTCTCTGAGCTGTTTCCGCGTACCGCCAACTTTGCCAGTCATACCCCCGACCTGGTTCTTGACCGTTTGCTGGTCCCGTTTTGTTACCACTGTGGACGGCTGTTTCGCCGCTTGCGGGCCATGGTTCAGAACGGGGTGATTGCCATGTATCTGCTTTATGTTGGGTTGGCAGTTGTTGTGTTGCTGACTCTTACTATTTGAAAGGGGAACTCCTCATGATCGGCAGGCTTGTTCTGCATGTGGCATTATTACTGGTGTTTGCCCCGCTGATGCTGGGAGTGATCACGAAAACCAAGGCCTGGTTTGGTGGGCGGGCTGGGGCGCCGCTACTGCAGACCTATTATGATCTGGCCCGGTTGTGGCGCAAAGGATTTGTCTTCAGCACGACGACGACCTGGATCTTCCTGGCCGGCCCCGTGGTTGGTCTGGTGATTCCGGTGCTGGCGGCATTACTGCTCCCTTTCGGTGGTTTGCCGGCTCCACTGTCCTTTAACGGCGATCTGATCCTGTTTGTTTACCTGTTCGGGCTGGCGCGCTTTTTTACCGCCGCTGCAGCTTTAGATACCGGTTCCAGTTTTGAAGGGATGGGGGCTGCCCGTGAAGTGACCTTCTCCTGTCTGGCCGAGCCGACAATGCTGTTTGCCTTGTTGGTGCTGGCGCGTCTGGCTGACGGCCTGTCTCTTAATGCGCTGTTCGGATCGCATCTGCTCGCCGCCTGGCGTGATGGAGCCGGGGCCTCCCTGGGGTTGATTCTGGTTTGCCTGTTTGTGGTCCTGCTGGTGGAAAACTCGCGCATACCCTTTGATGATCCAACCACCCACCTGGAATTGACCATGATTCATGAGGTCATGGTTCTTGATCACAGTGGTCCGGCTTTCGGTATGATTCTCTATGGCGCCAGCCTCAAGTTAATGGTCCTGAGTTCCCTGCTGGTGAGTCTGGCGCTCCCCTGGCGCTTCGGCTGGTGGCTGAGCGATGCGCTGATGTTTCTGGCCGGGTTGCTGTGTGTTGCCGTGCTGATTGGCGTGGTCGAATCAACCATGGCGCGCTTGCGCTTGCCACGCGTGCCACAGGTGCTGATCGGGACATCGCTGCTGTCTATTTTTGCCCTGGTACTGGTATTGCGCTGATGAATTGGCAGGTTTTTATGGTGCAGGAGAAAGAGTCATGACGGAATGGACAAATCCACTGCTACTGGCAGTGATTCTTATCAATTTTTTCACCCTGGGCAGTGCTCGGCTCGGAGCCTGTATCCGGGTTGTTGCCTTTCAGGGGGCGTTACTGGCCTTGTTGCCACTGACGACCCACGGGTTTTCCCTGCATTCTATCATTCTGGCCGTGGGGACTTTTACCTTCAAGGGGGTATTTATCCCCTGGCTGCTGTTCCGGGCCATTCGTGAAGTGAAAATCCGCCGTGAACTGGAACCGCTCATCGGCTTTGTTCCCACGCTGATTTTGGGCGCTCTGACGACAGCAGGTGCCTTCCTGTTTGCCGATCTGCTGCCCCTGATTCCCGAGCATCATGGTGGCCTGTATGTTCCTACGGCGCTGGCAACCATGTTCGCCGGTTTTCTGCTGCTAATTTCACGACACAAAGCGATCACTCAGGTGCTTGGTTACCTGATGCTGGAAAACGGTATCTTCATTATCGGGGTGCTGCTCAGCGAAGCTCTGCCATTGATGGTTGAGGCCGGGGTACTGCTTGATCTGCTGGTGGGTATCTTTGTTATGGGGATCGTTATGAATACCATCAGTCGTGAATTTTCAACGATTAATACTGAACGCCTTTCAGCGCTGAAGGAATAAGGATATGGTCGCTGTTCTAATTGCAATTCCCTTGATAGCTGCCGTGGTCAGCTTCCTGGTCCCCTGGTACCAGGTGCGCTCCTGGCTATTGATAGCAGCCAGCGCACCGCACCTGCTGCTGTCGTTGTTGCTCGGCTTGGGTTACCTGCCTGCCAGTGGTGAGTGGCTTGGTCTCGACGCGTTATCGAGTCTGGTGCTGGTGGTGACCAGTCTGCTGTTTTTTGGCTGTGCACTCTATGCCGTCGGTTATCTGGATCTGCGCCGGGACTGGGGAAATAAAGTCATGGTTTCCTGTCTGCTGGTGTTCCTCAGTGCGATGACCCTGGCGGTTGCCGCCCGGCATCTGGGTCTGTTGTGGATTGCAGTTGAAACAACAACCATCGCCAGTGCTCCATTGATTTATTTCAATCGTAACCGGCTTTCAATTGAGGCGACCTGGAAATACCTGCTGATCTGTTCGGTCGGCATCGCCCTGGCGATGCTTGGCATTATGTTTACCGCCTATGCGGCGTTGGGGCGTGACGTGACCGTCAGTCTTCAGTTTGATCATCTGCTGCGCCAGGCACATTTGCTGAGTAAGCCGTGGCTGCATAGCGGTTTTGTGTTTATGCTGGTCGGTTTTGGTACCAAGATGGGGCTTGCGCCGCTGCACACCTGGAAGCCCGATGCCTATGGTGAGGCTCCGGGATTGGTTGGTGCGCTGCTTGCGGGTGGCCTGACCAGTGTCGCTTTTCTGGCTATTTTGCGTGGTGTGCAATTGATGACTGCCGCCGGTGACGGAGCCATGGCTCGCCAGGAATTGCTTGGTATCGGCATTCTGTCACTCTTGGTTGCGGCGGTCTTTATGGTTGGACAACCTGATATCAAGCGGCTGCTGGCTTATTCTTCCGTGGAACATATGGGGATTTTGGCCATCGGTGTTGGGATCGGCGGACTGGCGACATTCGGCGCCATGCTGCACCTGATCAACAACGCCCTGACCAAGGGAGGACTGTTTCTCGCCGCAGGTAACATTCAGCGTGCTTATGCCAGTAAAAACCTGATGCAGGTGCGCGGTGCCATGCGCACGCTGCCGGTTTCCGGAACCTTGTTTCTGGCCGGTTTTCTGGCTATCACCGGCTCTCCACCGTTTGGACCTTTTATGAGCGAGTTTACTATCCTTCGTGGTATTTTTGCTGATGAGCGGCTGGTTATCGGTTTGCTGGTGCTGTTTTTCCTGGCGACCATATTTATCGGTATGGGGAGCACGGTGTTGACGGCAACCCAGGGCGCTGCTTCCGAACAGATCCCTGCGTACCGTGATCGTCCGTTACTGGTTATTTCGCCCCTGTGCTTCATGCTGATGATTCTGGTCCTCGGTGTCTATATTCCAGAGCGGTTGCAGGAAATCCTGCATCAAGCAGCCGCATTGCTGGAGGTGCAGCCATGAGCCCGGTTGCTATTCTCAATTATCAGAACCAGGCAACGCTCCCCCTGGCGCAATTACCCTATTGTGATTGGGCCGATTTCCGGAGCACTCTGCTTGCAGAGGTTGCCGCGCAAGCTCGGGTGGTCAGCTATTTCGGTCAACCGGCCACAGATGGCCTCGATCTCTATGCGGTCCTGGCGCGCGATATTCCCGGTGAGCTGGTCGTATTGCGGACCCGTGTCGGCGCGAGTTTTCAGGCCCTGACACCAGAGTGTCCGCAAGTGCACCTGTTCGAGCGCGAGCTTGCCGAACAATTTAATGTGCGTCCTGAAAATCACCCATGGCTTAAACCGGTACGTTTTCATCAGAGCTGGATTGATGGCACCGATATCTGGGGGCGTAATCGGGCTCAGCACCCGGTTCCGGGTGATATGGATTTCTACCGGGTCGAAGGGGAAGAGGTCCATGAGGTTGCTGTTGGTCCAGTGCATGCGGGGGTGATCGAACCGGGACATTTTCGCTTTCAGTGCCATGGCGAACAGGTCCTGCACCTGGAAATCTCCCTCGGTTACCAGCATCGTGGCATTGAGCAGCTCCTTGCCGGTGGGCCCCATCCCACCAGCATTTATCAGCTGGAAACCGTCGCCGGAGACACCACCATCGGCCATACCACAGCTTACAGTCAGCTTATCGAAAGCCTGTCCAGAGTCCAATTGTCACCACGGGCGCAGGCTATCCGTGGTATAGCGCTGGAGCTGGAGCGTCTGGCTAATCATGTGGGTGATATCGGGGCCATTGCCGGTGATGTTGGTTTTCTGCCGACCTCCGCTTTTTGTGGTCGCCTGCGCGGTGATTATCTGAACCTGATGGCCGAAATCTGCGGCAGCCGTTTCGGGCGCGGGCTGGTACGCCCCGGTGGTGTGCATTTTGACCTGGAACCGCAGCGGGTGGAAACGCTTGTGCAGCGCCTTAAGGTGCTGTCTGCTGAAACCCGCGGTGCCATTGAATTGTGTTTTGACAGCCCGTCGGTATTGGCCCGTCTGGAAGGGACCGGTCAGGTGAGCAGTGCCGATGCTGTGGCTCTGGGCCTGGTTGGTGTTGCCGCCCGGGCCTGCGGACTGATTCGTGACAGCCGCAGACACTTTCCCGGTGTGAACGGGGATCGGTCATTTACCAATCCGGTGGTGGAAAGTGATGGCGATGTCTACGCTCGCGGCAATGTGCGGCGTCGTGAGATTTATGCCTCGCATCGCATGCTCGATGCAGCACTCATGGCGTTACCGGATGGGGCGCTCAGTCATAATCCGGGACCACTGGTTCCTGAGACTCTGGCAGTTTCCATCTGTGAGGGGTGGCGGGGGGAAGTTGTGCATGTCGGGATCACGGATGAGCACGGGCGTCTGGCTCGCTACAAAATCGTCGACCCGTCATTTCATAACTGGAGCGGCTTGGCGATGGCATTGCGAGGTGAGCAGATTTCCGATTTTCCTCTGTGTAACAAGAGCTTTAACCTGTCCTACTGTGGATTCGATTTATAGGGAGTAGCCACCATGCTGAATATTATTCGAGAACGACTGCGCCAGGGGCATCGGACCAGCAAGTTCCCTAAGCAGGCTCCCAAACTTTCCGATCGTTTCCGTGGTCGTCCGCTTATAACTGCTAACTTGAGCCACACTGCTTGTTCAGTCGCGGTTTCGGCCTGTCCGTTTACGGCACTTAGTTACGCTGACAACTGTCTGCAGCTGGATCTGGGACGTTGCCTGTTCTGCGCGGACTGTCCTGCCGTTGCCTTGGGGGCTCTCTCGTTCACCGGCAATCATCAGCTGGCGGTCAGGAAGCGGGAAGATCTGGTCCTTTACGATGAAACCTACCGCTTGGCGGACAAACTCGATAAGCAGATGCACAAGCTGTTTGGCCGCTCGCTTAAATTACGCCAGGTTTCAGCCGGCGGCTGTAATGCCTGTGAAGCCGATCTGAACGTGCTTGGAACCCTGGTTTTTGACCTTGGTCGTTTCGGGATTCAGTTTGTCGCTTCACCGCGTCACGCTGATGGTATGATGGTGACCGGGCCGGTGACGGAAAATATGAAGAGCGCGTTGCTTGACACTTATGCGGCAATTCCTGATCCGAAGCTGGTGATTGCTTCCGGGGCCTGTGCCATCGGTGGTGGTCCGTTTTGTGGCAGCCCTGAAGTCCATGATGGGAGTGGCGGCATTGGGGATCTGCTGCCGGTTGATCTTTATATTCCCGGCTGCCCGCCGCACCCCTACACGGCGCTGGATGGTTTGCTGCGGCTGTTAGGACGGATCTAGGCGATTGCCATCCGCCCCTAGGATGGCAACCGGGAAACATTTTTTTACACAGTTTCTGCTTCGGAAATGGACTGTTTCAGGGCAGAAACTTTAATACACTGCGCGCCCCCCCGAAACATCAAATACAAAGCCGGTCGTAAAACTGCAGTCGGGGCTGGCGATGAAGGCCGCCATACGGGCAACATCCTCAATCTGAACCGCCCTGCCCATCGGAATTTTTGCGGTCATAGTTTTAATGTGCTCTTCGGTCATTTGCGCGAAGAGCTCAGTTTCTGTCATAGCCGGGGCAATGGCATTGACAAGGATACCACTGGTTGCCAGTTCTCGGGCGATACTTTTGGTAAAAGCGATAACCCCGCCTTTGGCCGCTGCGTAGGCGGATATTCCTGGAACGCCTTCTTTTCCCGCCATGGATGCAATATTAATGATGCGCCCGGACTGACGAGCCTGCATATCCGGCAGGACCGTTCGGGTACAGTAAAAGACACCAGTCAGATTAATCGCCAGGACCCTGTCCCAGGCTTCAAGAGGGTACTCCGTGCATGCGACAACGGGACCGTTGATCCCGGCGTTATTGATCAGGATATCAACCTTGCCAAGGGCTTTTACGGTTTCCCGATAGGCGTTCTCAACACTGGCAAGATCAGCAATATTGGCTTTCTGGACGAAAGCTGGTTTGAAACCGGCCTTCTCCTCTTCAAATGCGGCGCTGTTTATATCCCACAGGGCAACCTGGCAGCCCCGGGCATTCAGTTCCCGAGCAATGCCAAGCCCAATACCGCGAATTCCACCAGTGATAATAGCTGTCTGGCCGGCAAGATTTTGTTCCATTACGACTGTCTCCTTGTGTTCGACATGAATCAGCGCGTGTATCTGCGGGAGTGATAGTCTGCCTATGCAATGATTGCAGGTGAGGTACAAGTGTATGCTTGTTTAACCTGAGGTACAAGCGCAATAATGCAATGTTGGGATAAAATTTATGACATAAAGCTCTCAGTAGGATATTGTGAGATAAAAAACAGGAAAGGATGGGGATCGATGGCCAGAATACTTTCTGCGGAACAGATGAAAACCATAGCGAGAAAACGCCCTAAATCTTTGGTTGTTGATGTTGCCGAAACAATCCGAAGCATGATTTTCAGGCGCGAATTCAAACTGGGAGAAATGCTTTCCGAAGAACAGATTGCCGCATCCATGAACATCAGCCGGACGCCGGTACGTGAGGCATTTTCCATGCTTCAACTGGAAGGGTTGATTGTTATCCTGCCGCAGCGTGGCAGCTTTGTGTTTACCATCGGTTCCGATGACCTGGGGGAACTTATTCAGTATCGGCTGATTCTGGAACAGCAGGCGATGACGCTTGCCATCAACTATGATCTGGTCAACGCCCGTAACTCGCTGAGTGATATTCTCAAGCTGCTGGCCGAGGCCAAGAGTCTGAATGATCCTCTAGCTTATGCTGAAGCGGATACCCGGTTCCATGAGGTTTTTTTTGATTATTGCGGTAACCATTATCTCAAGCAGGCCTATGCGATGGCGTCCGGCAAGATAGCTGCTTTAAGAGCACACCTTTCTGAGCCTCTGGAAATCCATAAGAAGCCTTCCTATGAAGAACATAATCAGATCGCTGAGGCGTTCGGCAAGGGGGATCTGTCACGCGCTCTGGATATTTTGACGCGCCATATTGTGGTGATGGAGGACAATTACAAAAAGGCGCTGGTCGCGCTTGAACAGCTCGATGAGAACCGCGGACAAAAACAGGCTGTCCTTTCTCCCTAAAGAGAACGGAGCTGAGATCCCTGACAGTGACAAAATCAGGGGCTGCTGGAAGTGTTGAAGATTCCCTGGTTGACAAAAGTTTAAATTTACCTATAAATATCTTTGCACACAAGGAGATGCCAACATGTTGAACAGCATAGCAACATTCATTCTTGTACTAGTCGTGGTCGTCGTTAACTGACGACTCGGCTCAATCTTCGACGTATCGAGGGAGCTCGGGTTTTTGTCCTGCGCTCCCTTTTCTGTTTTTAAGGACCGCATGACAACCAGCTTCATGCGGTCTTTTTTATTAACAGGAGGAAATGGATGAAAAACGGTGCACAGATTTTGCTCGAATGCCTCAAGCTGGAAGGGGTAGATACGATTTTCGGTTATCCGGGAGCACGGACCCTGTTGCTCCATGACGCACTTATGGATGATCCGGATATTCGACATATTCTGGTGCGACATGAGCAGGCGGCGGCGCACGCCGCCGATGGCTATGCCCGCACGACCGGCAAGGTTGGGGTTTGTCTGACCACTTCCGGGCCCGGAGCCACCAATCTGGTCACCGGTATTGCCACCGCCTATATGGATTCGGTGCCGATTGTGGCCTTAACCGGCCAGGTGACGACCAGAGATATTGGTAACGACGCCTTCCAGGAAGCTGATATTGCCGGTATCACCCGCCCGATCAGCAAGCATAACTATATTGTTACCGATATTAAGGATCTGGCCCGTATAGTTCGTGAGGCCTTTTATATTGCCCGGACCAGAAGACCGGGACCGGTGGTTATTGATCTGCCCAGTGATGTTATTGCCGCTTTGAGCACAGACAGTATTCCGCAGCAGGTGACACGGCGTGGTTATCAGGAGCGGCCCCAGTTGAACAGCAAGCAGATCCAGCGCGCTGCGGCACTGATCAATAAGGCCAAGAAACCCCTTATCTATGCCGGTGGCGGAGTTGTCCAGGCCAATTCTGCAGCGTTACTGCGGGGCGTGGCTGAAAAAGGGCAGATTCCGGTGACCCACACCCTGATGGGGATTGGGCTTATGGACCCGCATTCACCACTTTCCGTGGGGATGCTGGGCATGTATGGGGCCTGGTATGCCAATATGGCCGTGAATCAATGCGATTGCCTGATTGCCATCGGTGCTCGCTTTGATGACCGGGTAACGGGGAAGGTCGAAGCCTTTGCTCCCAACGCCAGAATTATCCATTTTGATATCGATCCGGCCAGTATCCACAAGGTGGTTCAGGACGGGCTGCCAATAGTGTGTGACGCCGCTGAAGCGTTGCTTAATCTGCAGGAATTGATTGACGCTAAAGATCGCAGTAAATGGCTGAAGGAAATCGCAACCTTTAAAGAACGTGGTCCTTTACCACGCCATGAGCGTGACCATCTGATGCCGCATGAGATTATGGACGCCCTGCATGAGGCTGCCGGAGATAACCCGGTGGTGGCTTCCGATGTCGGTTTGTCGCAGATGTGGGTTGCCAATTATTATCCCTTCAATCAGCCGCGTCAGTACATTACCAGCGGTGGCCTCGGGACGATGGGCTATGCTTTGCCGGCAGCTCTTGGGGCGGCGGTCGGTAGCCCGGAACGACCGATATTTGCTATCAACGGCGATGGTGCCTTCCAGATGAACTGCCAGGAGCTGGCGACCTGTTCGCAATACGGAATTCCGGTCAAATGTATCATTCTCAATAACGGCAAGCTGGGGATGGTGCGGCAGTTTCAGACCTTATTCCTGGGCTCACGTTATGCTTCTACCAATCTGGAAGCCAAGGTTGATTTCTGTATGGTGGCCAGAGGGTTCGGCGTCCAAAGTCGCGCGGTCAAAGGGCTGGCCGAGTTTCGCGAGGCTCTGAAATGGGCGGTGGAATACCCCGGCCCGGTCGTCTTGGACGTTGATATTCATCCCGATACCTATGCTTTTCCCATGGTACCGCCGGGAAAGGAAGCGACCGAGATGATTTTTAATGCTGAAGAATAAGGTGGTTAGAGTCATGAACTATAATGTGCTGAATCATCACCTGATAGCAGAGCGCTACTTTTTCCCGCTACGGGGTCAATTCAAAGATCCTTTCTGGATAGACTGCGGTGATGCGCAACTGGCCTGCAGCTATCATCACTTCAATGAGCAGGGGAAAACCCTGCTTCATTTCCATGGTAACGGGGAAATTGTTGATGACTGGCTTGAGGTCTTTCCAGCGTTCTGCAAGGCGATTGGTTGTAATCTGTTGCTGGCCGAATACCGTGGCTACGGCCAATCGAGCGGTAATCCGGAACTGGGGAAAATGCTGGATGATGTCGCCATTATCATTGAGGCACTGGCTTTACCTGAGTCACAGCTGATTGTTTTTGGACGCAGTGTCGGGTCAATTTTTGCTGTGGAGGCGGTGTCCAGGTATCCGGCTATTGGCGGGCTGGTTATTGAGAGTGGTATTGCCGATGTTCGGGAGCGTTTATTATTGCGAGTGTCCCCGGACGAAATCGGAGTCACCATGGCAGACTTTGATAGGGTGGTGGATGAATCTCTCAATCATCAAAAGAAGCTGGCCGGTTATCCTGGACCTGTACTGATACTGCATACGCAACATGACGGTATCGTTGCTGTTGATCATGCTAAACAGCTGTATCAGTGGGTGCGCGGGAGGAAGGAAATCAACATTTTTGAGCATGGAAACCATAATGACATCATGTTTGAAAATGCGCGGGAATATTTTTCAATTATCCATGATTTTATAGCGACACTCGACTGAATTTATAACGTAGTAAAGAGAGTTTGTCCTATTATTTGAATTTAGGGATTTTTTGCTGTTTTAGGTCCGAAATATGAAAATAATATTTGCCATACCGGGTTTGTTCTGGCTATGATTTGTGGCGTTTTTATTTTTCGGAAAAGGTTACCTTTGGATATATACCACTTGTTCGTCAATTTGAACCGGTCGCTCGAGTTGACCTGTCCTTGCCATAGGTTTCTGTTGATTAAGCCAATCGTCCTGTGCTCGAATTAACTTCGCGTATGATGTTAATAGGCGTTCATGCAAAGATGCTTGTCAGGATTTACGGATAAGTCGGATCACGGTTTATTTTTTTTCGGGTGATCCACTCAACGGAGATGTTGAACAGGTTGACGGCATGGGGAATTTGCCAGATGAGTCTGCATTCAGAAATACCTGAAGTATGCGAGTTGGTCGTATGCTTTTACAGTAATTTTATCGACGTGTCGTTTTCTTTGGTGAAATAAAGACAGACATGTAAGGCTTGGCTTTTTTAAGTCTATTACGTTCATAACAAGAGGAGAGTAGTACATGGATATTTTGGCATTAAACTGCGGAAGTTCATCCGTTAAATACCAGCTTTACAACTGGGATGAGAAAAAAGTTGTTGCCCAGGGGATGGTTGAGCGCGTCACCATCGGCGATTCTTACATTGTTCATGAAGTCACAGGCCGGGACAAGTATCGTGAAGAGTACGAGTGCCCTGATCATACCGTCGCTGTTCAATTGATCATCAAGACTCTGACGAATAAAGAAGTTGGTGTTGTTAAAGATATGTCGCAAATTTCAGCTGTTGGTCACCGTCTGGTTCACGGTGGTGAGAAGTTTACCTGCAGCGTCATGATTGATGACGAAGTTCTCAACACCATCAAGGAATTTTCTCATCTCGCTCCACTGCATAATCCGGCAAATATTGCCGGTGTTGAAGCAGCCAAATCAGTTCTTCCCAATGTTCCACACGTTGCTATTTTCGACACCGCTTTCCATCAGACCATGCCGGAAAAAGCTTATACCTATCCGGTTCCGTTTGAGTGGTATGAAAAGCACGGTGTGCGTCGCTATGGTTTCCATGGTACCAGTCACCTGTATGTTTCCAAGCGTGCTGCCGTGTTGCTTGGCAAGGATCCTAAAGACTGTAACCTGGTGACTATGCACATTGGTAACGGTGCTTCCCACGCAGCGATCCAGAACGGTATCTGTGTTGATACCTCAATGGGCCTGACTCCGCTGGAAGGTGCTGTCATGGGGACCCGTTGTGGCGATATCGATCCGGCTATTCCTGCTTTCATTCAGCAGGTTGAAGGACTCAGCGCTAAAGAGATCGATACTGTTCTCAACAAGCAGTCAGGTATCCTCGGTATCACCGGTAAGTATGCTGACCGTCGTGATGTTGAAGATGGTGCTAAAGAGGGCGATGCCCGCTGCCAGTTGGCGTTGGATGTCGAGTGCTACCGCCTGAGAAAATATATCGGCGCTTACTTTGCTGCCGTTGGTCGCCTTGATGCAGTTGTCTTTACCGCTGGCGTTGGGGAGATGGGCTGCATTATTCGTGAAAAAGCTCTTGAAGGTCTCGAACACCTGGGGATTATTCTGGACAAAGAAGTTAACGCCAAGACCAGAACCCGTAAGGCTGAAACCATGATCACCACCCCAGACTCACCGATCAAGGTTTTTGTTATCCCGACCAACGAGGAACTGGTCTTTATCGAGGACGTTGTTGCAATCCTCGAAGGCACCTATACTGACCATATGAACTTCAAATATTCTTTTGCCGATAAGAGCTTCAAAATCGGCTAATAAAGAATAATACGTGCATCAATCGCAGGGTTACCTGCTGCGATTTTCACGTCCGCCTGGGTTGGCGAGCCAACCCGGGCGGACGGTTTTCAATGAAAAGAGAGAGGCGGCGTTGTTGCTGCGCATAGTTTGAGATCCTGTGTGAAAGCCTATTCTTCTGCGGGGCTAACCAGCTTACCTTGCTACATCAATTCAATGTGATGGTGTTTTTTGTAAAATTTTTATCATTTTGTGGCACTGCGTCACAGGAACAATAACGTCCATTTCTAACTGATGCCTGCCCGACTGGCACGCAAGAGGAAGGTTTTATGTATCGCGTTTTAGAAAACGAAGTGTTGGCTCCACTGGTTCACCGCATGGTCATTGAAGCACCCCGGATTGCCGCAGCACGGAAACCGGGTCAATTTGTTATTATCCGCTGTGATGAAGGGGATGAACGTATTCCGTTGACCATTGCTGATGAAAACCAGGACGCAGGCACAATTACTATTATTGTCCAGGCCATCGGTGATGCGACCAAGAAGATCGTCAGTCGCCAGCCTGGTGAATATATCCGCGATGTTGCCGGTCCGCTGGGGAAAGCTACCGAGATCGAAAAATTTGGCAAAGTCGTCTGTGTCGGCGGTGGTGTTGGTACGGCTGTATTGTTTCCTCTGGCCAAAGCGCTGGCTGCTGCGGGTAATGAAGTGACCACCATCATCGGTGGCCGCAGCGAGGCCCTGGTTATCCTGCGTGAAGAACTGGGTGCTTTCAGTAAAGAGCTGCTGATTACAACTGAAGATGGTTCTCTGGGAACTAAAGGGTTTGTCACCTCTCCTCTGGAAGAGATTCTTAAGGATGATGCCCGCAAGCCAGACGCCGTTTTTGCCATTGGCCCGGTCCCGATGATGAATGCCATCTGTCAGCAGACCAAGCCTTATGGGGTCCATACCATCGTCAGTCTCAACCCGATTATGGTTGACGGGACCGGCATGTGTGGTGGTTGCCGCGTTACCGTCAACAACCAAGTCAAGTTCGCCTGCGTCGATGGTCCTGAGTTTGACGGTCATCTGGTCGACTTCAAAGAACTGTCTGCCCGTCAGCAGCACTATGTCAACGATCAGCATGATCGTTACGGTTGTCGTATGAATGGTGGTGGCAAGGAAAACAACCTGACCCCCAAAGAGCGGATGGCGATCCCCCGGACCAGCATGCCCGAGCAGGATGCTCACGTTCGCGCCACCAATTTTACCGAAGTCAACCTCGGTCTGGCCGCCGAAGCCGCTGTCCAGGAAGCCAAGCGCTGCCTGCTGTGTAAAACCCGTCCCTGTGTGTCTGGTTGTCCGGTAGGCGTACGTATTCCCGACTTCCTGGCCCGCGTTGCCGAAGGCCGTTTTGATGAAGCCGCAGAGATCCTGCGCGAAGACAATGCTCTGCCAGCAACTACCGGTCGCGTCTGTCCACAGGAAACCCAGTGTGAAGGGGTCTGTGTGCGGGGTAAAAATGGTGAGCCTGTCGCTGTCGGCTGGCTCGAACGCTTTGTCGCCGACTGGGCTGCAGAAAACATGGAAATGAAAGTACCCGATGTCACCCCGACCGGCAAAAAGGTTGCCATTATCGGTTGTGGCCCTGGTGGCCTGACTGCTGCAGGTGAACTGGCCCGCAAAGGTCATGACGTCACTGTTTTTGAAGCTCTGCATACCAGCGGTGGGGTGTTGCGCTACGGGATTCCGGAATTCCGCCTGCCGAAAAAGATTGTTGATAACGAAGTGGCGAACCTGAGCGCTTTGGGGGTCAAGTTTGAGTACAACGTCATTGTTGGTCAGACCATCACCATTCCGCAGATCATGGACGAGTTCGATTCCTGTTTCATTGCCAATGGCGCGGGTCTGCCCATCTTCCTCAACCTGCCGGGTGAGAACCTTAAAGGGGTGTATTCCTCTAACGAGTACCTGACCCGTGTCAACCTGATGGATGCCTACAAGCGTACCAGTACCACCAAGGTTGCCAGAGGTCCAGTGACCGTCGTCTTCGGTGGTGGTAACACCGCCATGGATGCGGCCCGGACCGCCAAGCGGATGGGTGAGGGACGGGTTATTCTGGCCTATCGCCGGACCAAAGAAGAAATGCCTGCCCGGGTTGAAGAGATTGCCCACGCCGAAGAAGAGGGGATCGAGTTCATGTTCCTCGTTGCTCCGCTGGCCATCGGCGGTGGCGAAGACGGTTGGGTCAAGAGTGTTAAGCTGCAGCAGATGGAACTGGGCGAGCCTGATGAATCAGGTCGTCGTCGTCCGGTGGCCATCGAAGGTGGTGAAATCGAGCTGGAAGCCGATATCGTTATCATGTCCATCGGCACTACGGCCAACCCGCTGCTGACCAGCACCTGCCCGGATCTGAAGCTGAACAAGTGGGGCAATATTATCGCTGATGAAAACCAGATGACCTCAATGCCCGGCGTTTTTGCCGGTGGTGACATCGTTCGTGGTGGCGCCACGGTTATTCTGGCCATGGGGGATGGTAAAACCGCTGCCAAGGCAATGCATGACTATTTAAGCAAGTAATCGCTTGTTTATCCGCCAAACAAAAAGGGCCGCTGCTGCAGTGGCCCTTTTTTATTTATACTCGTCTTCTTCTTACAATTCTCTGACACAAGCCTTATCTGTTTCCAACATTGATTTTATTAAGTTACCAGCTTGGATAATAACTTAATCTGTGGAGGAAATTGATGAAACGTAAATGTGTTCTGATACTGTTCGCTTTCTGTAGTGTGGGCCTCTCTCTGTTGGCAGGGTGTGCTGATGATGGCGATAACGGCGCTGATGGGAATAATACAGCGGACCAGGTCGTCTCCCTGAAATATCTGGCCAGCACCGAATCACGCGGGTTCGATGCCAGTGCTGCAGAGATTGTCGCTTTTGATGCTGTTCATGAGAAAATGCTGGTGGTTAATGCTGATAATGGCAAGGTTGATGTTTTTAATGCCAGTGATCTGAGTGATCCTTCCCTTGATGAAACCATCGATATTCAGCAGCTGCTGGTTGCCAATGGAGATGCGACAAGCGCCGCTGTTGTCGGTGCAGTCAACAGTGTTGCCTGTAACGGCAATCTGGTCGCCGTGGCAGTCGAGGCCAATCCGAAGACCGATAATGGCTGGGTCGTGATTATCAATGCAACGACTTATGCTTACATTGATGCTGTTCAGGTTGGTGCGCTGCCTGATATGGTGACCTTTACCCCTGATGGCAACAAGATTGTTGTGGCCAACGAAGGTGAGCCGAATGAAGGTTACAGCGTCGATCCGGAAGGTTCTGTCAGCGTTATTGCCACCAGCGATTACTCGGTGACCAATATTACTTTTACTGACGCTGACCTGCCAGCAAATGCCGCTACCAGGATGATTATCGATGGTTACAGTGGCGCTGCTTCCCAGGGTTACAAAGCAAGCGTTGCTCAGAGTCTTGAACCTGAATACCTCACTGTAAGCAGCGACAGTTCCACCGCTTATGTTGTCCTGCAGGAAAATAACGCCATTGCTGTTATCGATCTGACATCCAACAGGGTTGAAAGAATCTTTGGCCTGGGCTTCAAAGATCACTCTATTCCGGGCAATGAGCTGGATGCCAGCCAGAAGGATGGCGTCAATATTCAAAGTCTTCCGGTCATGGGCATATACATGCCCGATGCCATTGCCAGTTACACCGTGGCCGGTAAAACCTACCTGATTACCGCCAACGAAGGTGATTCCCGTGAAGATTGGCTAAACGGTATTACTGACCAGACCAGTTGTGAAACGGCCGGTTACTTCTTTTCTGCCGATGATGGTATCTGCGTCGATGAATTTTCTGCCAAAGATTACTATGACAGCGATAATGTCACATTGGTTGACAGCGAAGGAAATCCCTATTTTGCGACCAGAGGTGGTTTTGGCGAAGATAATCAACTGCGGCGTCTGAAGTTTTCTTACTTCACCACGGTCGCTATGAACGGTGGCACTGAGTTTGAAAAGCTGTATGCCTATGGTGCGCGCTCCTTCTCCATCTGGGATGCTGAGACCGGACTTCAGGTGTTTGATTCTGCCAGTGATTTCGAAGTCCTGACCGCACAGATCTATGGCAGCGATTTTAACAACGATAATGCTGAAAATACCGGTGATGACCGGAGCGACAACAAGGGCCCTGAGCCGGAAGGCGTGGCGGTTGGTGCTATTAATGGTCACACCTATGCTTTTGTCGGACTTGAGCGAATGGGCGGGGTTATGGTCTATGATGTTTCCAATCCGTATGCTCCAGAGTACGTTATGTACACCAACAATCGTGATGTTGCGACTGACAATATCGAAGCCGCGGGTGATCTCGGCCCAGAAGGAATTACTTTTGTTTCAGCAGCAGACAGCCCGAACGGATCTCCCTTGGTTCTGGTTGCCAACGAAGTCAGTGGCACAGTTGCGGTTTATCAGATCGACGTGACCTTGTTGGAAAAATAACCATATTTTATAATAATAACAGGTGGTTAAAAAGACGGGCTGTGTTTAGCCCGTCTTTTTTGCGCTGAGAAGATGTTTCCTGTACGGGGGTAATTGGTTAGGCAAAATGCTGAGGCGTATTAAAGTCGTTGCTATGATGAACCTTCTTTAAATCGTGAGTGGTGTTAACGTTTTTGCTGATGCTGGGCCAGCAGTTTGTCCAGTTGACCGGCAAAGTACTGGCGGTCTTTTTTACTGAACGCTGCCGGTCCCCCGGACTCTATGCCGACAGCCCGTAAGGTGTCGAAAAAATCCCGCATATTGAGGCGTTCCCGGATATTTTCCGGAGTATAAAGCTCGCCACGCGGATTCAGTGCCTGCCCTTGTTTACTGATAACTTCTGCAGCCAGGGGGATGTCAGCGGTAATGACCAGATCTCCCGGGCACAGGTTGCGGACAATTTCATTATCGGCCACATCAAAACCTGGGGGGACCAGAATAAAGCTGATGTTTTGCCCCCGAGGCACCTTCATCTGATGATTTGCGACCAGGGTTAACGGTATGCCAGTTCGCTCGGCAGCACGGAACAGGATTTCCTTGATTACGCCCGGGCAGGCATCGGCATCGACCCATATTTTCATGTTTACTTCCTTTGTGGGAAACGAGGCACGCCAATTCAGGCGATTTTTTCCGAATAGGTGAAGGAGAGATCAAAAAGATTTAAAAAATTGTCCACCAGCCGGTATGTGATCCCCCACAATGGACGGGAGCTCCATTCGTTGAGATGAACCACGGGATGCTGGCGGTCTGTTCCGCGATGAAAAAAGTGCATGTGCCTGTTGCGTTGCGGTTCGAGCAGCGTGGCCAGGGGAATCCAGAAATATTTGACCACCTCTCCGTTGATGCGAAAGACCGCTTGTTCCGAAATCGTGTAGACGAAACACGAAATCCGGACCGAAAGAAAGGCCCCGGCCATGTCATCGCAACGACCGAGGTAATTAGCGTTGGTCAGCGTATAACCGATCTCTTCCCACGTTTCCCGCTCCGCAGCCGCTCGCGGAGACGGGTCATCTGCTTCGATGCGTCCACCGGGAAAACCGAGATCCCCCGACCACGGGTCTTTCTCGTGCTCCGCCCGCTGAATAAACAGAACTTCTGTTCCCTTTTTGCCATGGCGGAGAATCATTGCCACCGCTGCCTGACGCTCTGCGTCCATATTGGACAGACGAGGCTGATAATTGGTCAGGCGAGTTCTGATGTCTTCAATTTCAAGCATGTTTATCCTGGTACAGAAAGGTGACTTGCATTTTCCCGATCGTGATTTAAAGCGGCAGGCGCAACGGGCAAATATAATTTGCCCTCCGGCTTCACATTGTTTCAGGTATCCCCGGTTTGTTTGTTGAATACAGACCCATCGGGAACAACCCTTTTATGGTAAGGCCGTCCACTGTTCTTTGACAAGGGATAAATTGCCAGCAATAGGCTAACTGATTAATACAATCTTCCACATGTCTTGACAAAAAAAATAAGTAGGTTTACATAACGTACACTTATGGCTTTATTTCACTTATTGGGGGAGGAAGTGGGATGGACATTTTATAAGTAGATATTTAAACGTCGTCGATCCGGAAATTATGGATTGCGGCGTTTTTGTTTTATGGGCTGCCTCGTGTTAGCAAGCATAACAAGTTCATGCGGACAAACACGTGGCCGCTTCGTATGGCATGGAACAATCCACCCACCTCTCATTTGGCTAAAAATCAAAACCAGATGCACCAAGGGCACGTCGCAGCGAGCGTCTAACGGGCCGCTCAAGCGGACGGCTGTAATAATCTACAAATACGCTAAAGTCGGTACTAGTTGAAACTTTCTATCGCCGCCGCTTAGCTCAACTGGTTATGCTTCTTAAATGAACTGAAACACAACAAACACTGGAGGTGTAATTGGACATTCGGCAAGTAGCAAACAAAAACAAATATGAGCTTGCAGCTTCAAGTTACGATTTTATTGCCTACCTCATGAGCCTTGGTCAGGCTACCCGCCTTTACGAAGAAGTAGCAAATAAAGTCGATCTTCCCACGGGAGGTACTTTAGTCGAACTTGGCTGCGGACCCGCATCTGTCATTCCAAGCATTTTGAAAAAAACCGATGATTCGTCTGAAATAATAGGCATCGATTTTTCTAGCCAAATGATCGAAATAGCCAACCGAAAAAAAGAAAATCACAGTTGGCATAATGTCCAGTTTGAATGCATGGACATGTATGAGTTTTCTCCATCAAAAAAAGTCGACACCGTGGTTTTCTGCCTCGCACTAACTGCAATGCCTGACTATAAAAAGGCAATAGAAAAGGCACTTTCAATCTTAAAGCCAGGGGGACAACTTCTCATTATTGACTCGTTCCCCCTCCAAACTAAATGGTACCATTCAATTTCAAATCTCTACATTCAACTAAAATCAATGGTTGTGGGTGCGAAACCTGTCACTGAAATAGTCGACTTTATAAAAGGGAAAACCGAACAGTTTGAAAATCAAGAAATGGTTTATGGTATTTACACGTTAATCAACACCAGAAAAAGGCAGGCCTAACACTTATCAGGCCCCCGGCCGTCAAGAGTAAAGAATAGCGTTAACGCAAAAGATTCACCTTTTCGTTCTTTGACAAGCGACTGATCAACTAAGCAGCCATCCGGTTTCTGACTTGGGCTTTTGAACGGGCTGCTGTCACGATCCTGCTCCCAAACACTTATCGAGGCTCTTTACACAGACAGGAAGTCTCGGGGGCAGGGAGGTATCGGGGTCAAACCTGGACATGGGACATCGAGTACAATCTAGTTATCTAAAATAGCAATGTCGTATGGAGGGGGGGGACTATGGCGCGTCAATTGCGGTTGGAATACGAAGGAGCGATTTACCATATCACTGCTCGCAGGAACGAGCGGAAGAAAATTTATCATTCACAGAGAGATTACACCAAGTTCAAAGAGTATCTGAAGCTGTCCAAAAAACGCTTCGGCTGTATTGTCCATGCACACGTGTTGATGGGAAATCACTACCATCGGATTCTTGAAACACCGGAGGGGAACCTCAGCAAGGTGATGCACTTCCTCAAGGGCTCTACACGAAAAGGAAGCGCTCGGGACATCTTTGGCAGGGGCGGTTCAAGTCGATTCTTGTTGACCGGGATAGTTATCTCCTGGAATTGAGTCGATATCTGCATCTCAACCCGGTTCGGGCCGGGATGGTGGATCATCCGGGGGAGTATTCGCACAGCAGCTACAGGTACTTTGTATCGGATACTTCCGATGAAGTTTCATCGCCGCAGGTGATCCTGGAAATGTTGTCGCAAGAGCACGTTGCAGCTCGGAAGAAATATCAGGACTTTGTCGAAAAGACGATTGGGAAAGAGCTGGAAAATCCATTTGATACGGTTTATGCCGGATTGGTGATGGGTCGTGAGAGTTTTGTTCGAAGCACTCTCGACCGGTTGAGAAACGAGCAGCTGTAGGATGAAGAGATTCCCTGTCGAAGAAAACTTCAGTGCAGTATTTCAGAGCGGCAGGTGGTGGCGAGCATATTACACCATTTTCAGTTAGGCGAAGAGGATTTGCCCAAACCTTCGGGGCTGTTCGCCCGCAATTGGGCGATCTACCTTCTCAAGCATTATGTCGGAACCACAAGTCGAGAAGCCGGAGAGGTTCTTGGCGGGATGAGCTGCTCCGCAGTGGCAAAAAACTACCAGCGTTTCGCCAAAAAGGTGGAGTCGGATCCTGATTTACAGAAAGAGATTGAGAATATTTGGCTGGGGATGTCCCATGTCCAGGTGTGACCCCTTAATGTGTGGTGACCCCTTAATGTGTGTGACCCCTTAATGTGTGCTTAATGTTGTGCTGTGTCCTTCTTGTTGGCCCCTTTTAAAATCATTTTGTTGACCAAGAACGTCCATGTTATAAACGCATTTTCTTGCAATTGCAAAGGACACTGTCTGATATGAGAAAAACTATAATTACAAGCTTAATGATCCTGTGTTGTGCAAACGTTGTTCATGCTGCATCTGCTGTATTGCTTGAGAATCCATCTCCACTGTATTTTGTGAACCCTGGCGAGCAAACTATAAAAACAATCGAATCTATACTTGTAGAATCTATACGTAGAACTACAACTCAGATAGAAGAATGGTCAATTGAATCAACAGCACCAAGTAAACTTGTTGCAAAATTAGTCGTAAGAAACAAGCATACAGCATTTATTTGCCTTGACTATACTCCAGACAAAATAATTATATCTTATAAAGATAGCTATAATTTGAAATTTAAGAAGGTTCAAAACAGGTTTGATTTCATTCATCCTAATTATATGAAATGGGTGGATAAGCTTGTCTTCAATATTAAAAAGGAATTCCAATTCAGAAAAATTGATCTGACAGAAACACCAATACCGGTTGCGGCTGCAGCCAATCAACAGACAATCCTATTAGCTGCCCGCGCAGAGCCTGGTCGGCGCGATGGGTTAAGGGCAGATCGTACCACTGAGGCGTTTTCTAAAAGTTATCTAAGGTTGATCAATAAACAGATCTTTAAGACAAAACCAGATCATGTATTTGTAAAGACATTGACAGACCTAGATAAAACCAAACAATTGATAGAAGATGACAGAGATAATTCGGTCAGTGAAGAATTATGCAAAACTCAGAATGTTGATAAGATATTTGTTGCTTCTAGCCCTGCAAATCCAGGTGGTGCAGGCACTCGTTATGTCTATTACTCATTATATATATGCGCAAACGGGCGCAAGTTCAAAGAAAAATACACCATCAAACGCAGCAACTATGATGCGTTTGGTTATCAAATTGGAAAGTTGCATGCGACTGAAGATTTCATTAATTATAGCCGGGCATATAATTAGGTTTTGTTGCGAGCAGGAGCACAGAGGGGTCTTCTCAACCGCATAAAGGGGACTGAGGTCGGACAACACCTGGCCTATTCCGCAACTCGTTCAGCCTTAAGGGTAGGGTCTTATATGAGGAAGGGGGTGCCTTACAGAACTTATTAAATGGGGAAATGTAAAGGACGTCCCCCTTTGCTACTCCAGCATGTGGCTCTACGTGATTGTCACGCAACCCACGTTCACAAACGAGACATGGGTAAATGAGGTACGCTCCCCAATTTCCAATAAGTCTCCGTCATCATCTCTAGCACATTAAACGTCCCGGCTACCAAATTGTGGAGCGAAGCGTTCTCGCAAATTTTGCTGCAGCGGAATCTTGCTTCGCCTAAGGTGAAATCGGACAGTCATAGGCATAAAATCCCTCAAAATCTCGTAAGTTTTAAAACGAATGTTTACACCAATGAGATCCGGAGGTTGCGATAACGTAAAATATTTTTCGCTTTTTTAAAAAGACACGGCAGTGTCCTAAATGTTTAGAATTGTATCGCCAAACACAAACTCTAGTCCAAAGGAGAACACTGCCGTGGAAAATGATTGTACACCAAAGCAAGATAAGATCATTCAACTGAATGAAGCTGCTGTCAAAAATCATTTGGGTCAAATCGTACGTAGTACCGTCGAGCAGACGTTGAATGACATGTTGGATGCAGAAGCCGATCGCTTATGCAATGCTGAGAAATACCAACGAAATGAGGCACGTACTGATACCAGGGCCGGGCATTATCAAAGGAAACTTCAAACGACGGCTGGTGAAGTCAATTTAAAGGTCCCTAAATTGAGGCAACAGACCTTTGAGACAGCGATCATTGAACGCTACAAACGTCGGGAAGCATCCGTTGAAGAAGCTTTGATCGAAATGTATTTAGCTGGTGTATCGGTTCGACGTGTCGAGGATATTACCGAAGCATTGTGGGGCACGAAAGTCAGTCCCGGAACGATCAGCAATCTGAATAAAAAAGTCTACACAAAGATCGAGCAATGGCGGAAGCAGCCCATTGGGGACGAATTTCCTTATGTTTATCTGGATGGTATCGTTCTAAAACGTTCCTGGGCCGGAGAAGTCAGCAACGTTTCTGTCCTGGTTGCGATCGGCGTTAACAGTGATGGCTATCGCAAGATTCTCGGTGTTGCTGAGGGACACAAAGAAGACAAGGCGGGTTGGTCTGGATTCCTGCGGCATTTGAAGGAGCGCGGCTTGCGCGGTGTTCGCCTGTTTATAACCGATGCCTGTATGGGGCTGGTAGAGTCATTGGCCGAATACTATCCGGAGACCAAATGGCAACGTTGTATGGTCCATTTTTACCGGAATGTGTTCAATACTGTTCCAAGAAGACGGGTTAAAGACGTCGCGGCCATGCTGAAAGCGATCCATGCATCTGAAGACAAAGCTGCAGCCAAGGAAAAAGCTGAGCAGATCATTGAAAAGCTTGAAGCCTTACGTTTGAAAGAGGCCGCTCAGAAAGTTCGGGAGTCGATAGATGAAACTCTGACTTACTATAAATTTCCAAGGAGTCATCATAGTCGGATTCGCACCAACAATGCTCTTGAGCGTATTATGAAGGAAATCAGGCGCCGAACTAAGGTTGTCGGCGCATTCCCCGATGGTCATTCGGCATTAATGCTGTGTGCCGCAAGATTACGACATATTGCTGGAACAAAATGGGGGCAGAAGAAATATCTGAACATGGACTTACTCAGGGAACAGGATTTTGAGCAAATGATGGAGGCGGATGCAGGCTAACTAAAATCGGGCGCTGCCGAAAAAAGCGAAAGATTCTTTACACTACCGAGGTTGCGTGAAATCTCATCGCGCCAGTGCGGGGCGACATGGACTTCTTCGGCGTAGTTGTTCCAGCGCAGGCCTTGAAATCATCCATGCTGAAGCCGTCGCGTTTTTGGTTGAGCGTCATCTGGTGAGAGCTGATCCGGTTGCCGTCCGGGTGATAGCTGTAGGTGACATCGAATGCCGGGGAGAGGGACCATGGTCTTTCTTGTCCATCAGGAAGGCAATATTCTTGACGTGGTCGTCCTGGTTGTGGGCGATGATGTTGAAGGCCATGCGGCGGAATTTTTGCTCGACGGCATTAAAGGAGTCGGGCTTACGCCCCTGCGTTGCCAGCCAGGCATTGATCATCCTGATGAACACCGATCTTCCGCTATAGAAGAATCACCCCCCCTTTGCAAAGGGGGGTAGGGGGGGATTTGGCAGCCAACACAAAAGTCAAATCCCCCCTGAATCCCCCTTTAAGAAAGGGGGAGCAGATTTTGCGGAAGATTCGTATTAATCAGTTTTTTGAGCGTTGTCGTTGTTTTGCCTTTTTCAAGCCAGGCCTAGCGCTCAAAATGCCTAACACTTAAGGCATAAAGCAACTGTTGCCTGGCTTAGGCACAGCCGTCAGATTTAGGCGCGTGAGACAAAGCGGCACTCACGGGTGTCGACCTTGATTTTTTCTCCTGATTCAAGGTAACCGGGGACCTGAACCGTAATTCCTGTTTCCAGTACCGCCTCTTTGGTCTGGGCTGTTGCAGTGGCGTTTTTGATTGCTGGTGCGGTTTCAGTGACGAGCAGTTCAACCACCTGCGGTACTTCCAGGGTGACAACCTGATCGTTGAAAACCCCGAGGGAAACTTCGCCCCCTTCAAGCAGGTAGCCTTTGATATCGTCATAAAGGTCGCCACCGATTTCATACTGCTCGTAGGATTCCTGATCCATGAAAATGCCTTTTTCGCCATCGCTGTAAAGGAATTGTCCTTTACGACGGTTGAAATCGGCTTCATCTAGACGGTCCCCCGATTTGAAAGAAGTATTCAGGACCTGACCGGTCATCAGGTTACGGTACTTGGTTTTAACCAGGGTATTACCACCCCGGGCGGTCGGTGATTGAAAGGCGACATCAATAACGACACATGGTGCTGAGTCCTGTTTGAAAATAACGCCACGGCGCAGGTCACTGGCATTGATCATGGTGAAATATATCCTTTAGTAAAATAATTATGAAGCCATCTGAAGTGTCGATTTTTTACACAATTATGGGGCTTTGCGTCAAGGGGACAATGCGTCTTCCTGTAAAGCAGATCCCAATTTAGTGATTGCAGGACATTACCAGTAACTGTCCATTTTTTTCGCCGGAAGGGGGCGGGGATTGTGCAGGTGCTCTGGCTGGTTGGCTTTGGCCTGACACTTGCCACAGACGACCGTCGGCTTGTCTGAGCGTTTGTCAATTTCTTCCATTAATCCTTGAGCCTTCAACTCACACATCTTCAAGTTGCTGAGATCTTCGGTCATACTCCTCCACTCCCTGGGTTGAATTTTTCTGACAGTGCATAATACACTGATTATCTGGGCAAGGGCAAATCAGGATGTTTTTGAATATTGGAAAAATGAATATTAAGTAGGAAAGTGATATATTTTTCCGTTAGTAGTTGTTAAGATCCTGTTTGATAATTAAGATTACCGTATATATTAAAGTTGCTCTACATTTCTCGGTCACGGTATCTCATGATGAAAAAAAACAGCATCAGTTCCCTGATGCATCATCATTATCTTAAAAGTGTTATTGTCCCTGCGTTTATTCTGCAGCTCATCCTGATCTTTGCCTATTTTGCTCTTAACCTCTACATCTCTCAAGTCAGCCAGTCTCTGCAGATAAGTGAAGTTACGAAAAGTATTCAGGAAATATCCAGCAGAGAAGCTCGAATTCTGAATGGTCAGCTCAGTTCCATAACTCAAACAGCACTGCTTCTGCAACGTGATCACAGTAGTTTTTTCAGTCATCCGAACTACTGTTTTTTACCGAATGGCGAACCCGAGTTTGCTGTCCATGAAAATCAGGCTTTTTACAAGACGGTCGACAATGGTGGCTCTTCACTGTACTACGCCAGCACCACAGCCATAGGGTTGACGGAATTGCACAAAGCACGCTGCAGTGAAATGCTTGATCCGCTCATGAAGCATATTGTCACAGGCAATCCGGTTATTGTGCAGGCTTATCTCAATACCTGGGACGATATGAACCGTCTGTACCCGTATATGGCCGACGCCCCTGGTCAGTATGGTTTTGCCATCAATATGGAAGATTATAATTTCTACTATCTGGCGGATGCTGTGCACAATCCCGATCGTCAGCCGGTATGGACCGGCGCCTATCTGGATCCGGCCGGACAGGGATGGATGGTTTCTGTCGTGGTTCCCATCTATCGGAAGGATTTCCTCGAGGGGGTCAGCGGTATCGATGTGACAGTTGAGACCTTCGCCAACCATATCCTGAACCTTAAAATCCCCTGGGAGTCGGGGGTCATGATGGTCGATAGTAACGGTACGATTCTGGCGATGCAACAGCGGGTTGAACAGATTCTCGGTTTGCGGGAACTCAAAGAATATGATTACCAGAACAGTATCAGGAGTACTATCGAAAAACCGGATAGTTTCAATCTGCTTCATATGGGCGCTGATACAACCAATCGTCAGTGGCAGGAGATATTTAAAGGAGGGCAAGAGATTGGCAATGTGTCAATTAATGGCATTGACTATATTCTCAGCCAGGAAATAATCGCTGAAACTGGTTGGCGCCTCTTGGCTCTTATTGACCGAGAAAAGGTTCTACAGCCGGTCATTGCTTTAAGTCGTTTCAGCAGCATGCTGGGGTATGGAGCTGCTGGCGGTCTGGTGCTGTTTTTTGTCCTGTTTTTTCTCGTTCTGGTTCATAAGACCCAAAAATTGACAACGCTCATTGCTGCCCCGATCGCTCGCTTAAGCGCTGAAACCCAGCAGGGAGGGCGGGCTCTGGTTGTCCATGACTTTGCGTCGACCGGGATTTCAGAAATTGACATATTAAATGAGAACTTCAGTAGCATGATCAAAACCTTGAAAGGGAGCACTGAAGATCTCATTGATGCCAAGATCAATGCTGAATCTGCCAACCGCCTGAAGAGCCAGTTTCTGGCTAACATGAGTCATGAAATCCGCACTCCGATGAATGCTGTGATTGGCATGACGCACCTGGCTCTGCAGACCGATGATCCTGAACTGCAAAAAAAATATCTGAAAGATATTGAAACATCAGGAGAACATCTGCTGGGCGTTATCAATAGTGTTCTCGATTTCTCACGCATTGAAGCCGGGAAAATCTATATTGACCATGTGCCCTTTCTCCTGGAGGAAGTCATAAATCGTTTTGCTTCAACATTGGGCAAGCTGATAGAGGACAAGCCCCTCTCTTTCTATTTTTCCATTGATTCCACTATTCCGAATTATCTGGTTGGAGATCCACTGCGGATCGGGCAGGTCTTGCTGAACCTTGGTTCCAATGCCGTAAAATTCACTCATAATGGCGAAGTGCGTCTCAATATTGCCCAAATTTCACGTGCTGCAGACCAGGTTATCCTTAAGTTTACTCTTAGCGATACCGGTATTGGTATGACGGCAGCGCAGCAGAAGATTGTTTTTGACAGTTTTCAGCAGGCGGATATGTCAATTACCAGGCAATATGGCGGATCTGGGCTTGGGCTGGCGATTTGTCGGCGCTTGGTTGAGTTGATGAATGGCGAGATGGGCATTGAAAGTCGTCTTCACCATGGGACCAAAGTGTGGTTTACGGCTTCTGTAGGCATTGGCAGTGCTCCAGAAACGCCAGTATTGCTAGGGAAAGAGGAGACACGAGACATGTTTAAAGAGCAACTGAAGCCATTTGCTCATAAGCGTATTCTGGTCGTTGAGGACAATAAGATGAACCAACTGGTCGCTACCGCCATGTTGAAGGAAGCGGGGTTTGTTGCCGATACCGCTGACAATGGGGAAATTGCGGTTCAGATGGTGCGGCAGAATCATTATGATCTGGTGCTGATGGATATGCAGATGCCGGTCATGGACGGTATTGCGGCGACACGGACCATCAGGGCAAATCCCGCCAGGCTTGATATGCCGATTATCGCTATGACGGCCAACGTGTTGCAGGATGATCGCGATATGTGTCTGAGTTCCGGAATGAACGACTTTATCGGCAAGCCCATTGAGCTGAATCAGCTTTGGGAGACTCTGTTGAAGTGGCTGCAATATACCGAGCGCAGTAAAGATCCTGCAGAACAGCGCCCGCCCGTTATGCATGAGGTCTTGCTGCCCGACACCATTGACGGTATTGACCTGGCTCAAGGTCTCGACCGGGTTGCTGGTAAGCAGGCCGTTTACCTTGAGATGTTGAAAAAGTTCCTGTCTGGAAACAGACGTACTGCTGAACAGCTGACGCAGGCTCTTGCCGCGGGAAATCGGGATGAAGCAACGTTATTGGTGCACACGGTCAAAGGCTCGGCCGGAATAATCGGTGCCGGAGAACTGCGAGAGCACGCAGTGGTTCTTGAAGCGAAAATAAAAGCGGGCTGCTCCATCGAGCAGTGTGAGGCGGAGTTAAGTTCATTTATTACTGTGCTTGGTAATATTTTGACTCAGCTGGAAAGTAAATTGCGGGTCTAGCAGGGATGGTATTTACAGGACGGGTTTGTCTTTGGCAGGACTTGGGCGCTGAGGTGGTTGCTTGCGATAAACTCCATCACGGCCGCGTATGTATGTCGCAGACTCTTTTTCCATGGCCTGCTTATAAAATGCGTTAAAGGCCGCTTTCCTTGGTTGGGGTCTTCTGGTCGTTGCTGTTTGAGCCTGAACAACCGGCCCGGGGGACGGATCTTCCGGGCCGATCAGTGCTTCAAGCAGGGAATTGAGAAATTTGTTGAATTTCTGTTGCGGGTCCTGCCTGGATTTGGCGGTGCTGCCAGGTTTTTCCTTTTCCCGCCGCGCTTCTTCAATTCCCAACTTCTTGTCATAGCTGGCTCGTGCAATCGGGTCAGACAAGACCTTATAGGCCTGGTTAACCTGTCGGAACAACTCTGCCGCTGCGTCCGAACCCCTATTTGCATCTGGGTGGAAGCGTTTTGCCAGACTGCGGTAGACAGACTTTATTCTTTGCTGATCAGCATCGGGGGGGATGCCAAGCAAGTGATAGTAATTCAATGCCATGAGACTCCAGCTTTCCTGTCGGGATATCGCTTCTCAGCCGTTGCTATCTTTTCGACGGTCCGGCAGCAATATTTAAATCTTTTTCAGCTATGTTGAAAATTTATTTCGACATCCTGACGATGGGCCGGATCTATCTGCCATAAGGAGCGTTGCGGAAAATTAAAGACTCTGGCAATCAGCACGTCCGGGAATTGTTCGAGCCTGGTATTATATATTGTGACCGAGGCATTAAAGAGCTCGCGGCGATCCGCAATCTGGTCTTCTATCTCTGTAACCCGGTTGCTTAACTGGCGAAAGCCCGCATCCGCTTTCAGGTCAGGATAGCGTTCCACGACCATAAACAGGGACTTCAGGGTATCGGTCAGCATGTTCTGTGCTTCCATGCGCTGGCTGTCGTTGCGTGCCGAATTAACCATGGAGCGGGCCTTGACAACCGCTTCCAGGGTCTTCTGTTCATGCTGCATATAGCCTTCACAGATTTTAATCAATTTGGGGAGTTCATCAAAGCGCTGCTTCAGGAGCACGTCGATGTTGCTCCAGTCCTGATTAATCGTATTTTTAAGCGCAATGAAGCCATTGTAAATGATAATGACGTAAAAAACGATGCCAACCAGGATGAGTAACAAAACTCCCAGAGTGATCCAACCAGCCATAGTGTATTCTCCTTGTCTTGAAAAATTAGAATAGATTGCGAATCATCAAATAAACTGAAAACCCGGTCGCGACCCCGGCCAAAATAAACAGGGGCAGACTATAAGCCAGATAGCGCGCTGTTAAATGTTCTTCGGAAGGGGTTTCCGAAATAATCAACGGACGACCTTTGCGCTTGCCGATAACAATATGTTCTTCCTGCTTTTTCCGCGTCTGACTATCGGCAAGAGACTTTTTAATAAGCTGATTTTCGACCTCAGCACGAGCAGCGTCCCACTCATCAGCGCTGATATGTCCATCGCCATTGGTATCGTATTTTTTAAGAAGATGAGGGTTCTGTTTCAGCTCCCTTAATGCCAGCTGTTTACGTTCCACCAGTGTTGGTCCCGAGGCTTTTTTTACTTCAGCATAACCGAGAACGTATAGCAGTGTTCCTTCGACAATAATTTCCTCAACCCATTTTTCTTGACTGTCGGCATCAACATGAAATAATCCCACCTGGCCAGGCATCCCTTCCTGACGCGAGCCGGCACTGACACGGCAGGCGGACGGATCAACTTCAACACGACCGGTATCGTCTTCAAGATAGAAGGGGACATGGTGGCTGGATGACACGCTGGCGATTTCCCAGGTGTTATTTTTCCCCCGGCGGTAACGGGTCAGCCGGTAATAGGCGCAGGCAATATGCGTTATGGGGGACACCAGGGCATATTTACGCAGAGCGCGCCCCTTGACCTCAACCATACCCATGGCGATGGAGCGGACCCGACTGGTCGGAGTGTTTTCGATCTGTCTTTTGATGCGTAAAAAATAAAAGGCATACCAGAACATCAGTGCTGCGGCACAAATGGAGACAGCCCCTGAAGCAAAAGCCCGAGCAAGCAGCTTTCTGAGGGTGTGACTGGTGTCGATTTCCAATGCAGCAATAATCAGTCCCAGAGTGAGGCCACCTGTTGAACCAAACCAAAAGGTTGGCGTATTCCAGCGTTGACCGCTTTCCCCTTGCGGCGGAGCAGGTAATCCGGGAGCAGCAGGAGCCTGTTCGGATTGCCTGCTGTGGTCAGGTTGGTCTGCGAGTTCTTTGGCAAGGATTTTCTGGACGTCCTGACTCAGAGGGGTAGCGCTTGCCAAGCCGGTTGCGATCGACAATGGAGTGATCATAGCGGTCAGTTCGGGATCTGGCTCTGTCGATTTTTTGTTTAGACTGTCAGCCCGGACAATATCAGCCATCAGCCAACCGTAGCGGGTCAGGCTCAGCAGGTTCTGGCGTAGTGTTTCCGGATCTTCAGGGTTATCGCGGTTCAGATTGCAACCCGGCAGGTTGACGAGGCCAAAGTCGGTGCGCAGTGTCAGTTCGGCAGCATATTCGCTGGTGATAAGGTCGAGGATTGTCTTCAGGTTCTGGCGGCTGCTCAGGGTGGCTTTTTCTCCCAGCCCTTTCGGATCGAATTTGCCGGGAAAGACCCTTACACCATCAATAATGGAATTGTTATCATCGAGCAGGTATAAATCTAAAACCGGAGAGCCCTGCAGGATGGTCTGAAACATTTTATCATCGTTAATATGTTCGACATGATCGCGGCCGCGGTAGGCATGACTGGTCAACAGATGTTTGACGCTTTTCATGGCCAAGTCGCCCGACAGATCAGCAAAAACAGCCAGGACCTTGGCTCCTTTGCAAAAAGTGACAGAATTTTTCTGACACGTAAAAAAGAGCGCGTCCGCGCTTAATGTCACTGCTTTTATCCGCTGCGGAACAAAAGCAGGTTTGGTCGGGCAGATCAGCCAGTGAGAAACCCTGAACTCGGCTAAAGACAGGGTAATTTTCCTCAGAGTTTCCTGGGGGCCTTGAGTCAGGAGGGACAGCCCCTTGCCAACCAGACGCTGGCGACATTGATAGGTGTCGAGGTTAAAGTTTGTGGTCAGCAGCTTCAGAAGCGTTTTAAGGTCTTCTATGGGCTGAGGAGACTGCTCGACAATAAGGTAGTGATTATTTTCCATGGCTATATTCATTTGAGTTGTGTAACGCTAATGTATGATACTTTTTGTATTAGAACAAGCTTATTTCTGTGTGCCACTTAATGGAAAAATAGGGGATGTATTGAATGATGCGGGTTATCTCTTGTCGTTTTTCTGAACATGCCGACAGTATTCTTGATATTTTTAATGAGGCTATCGCCAACACAACAGCCTTGTACGCTTATCAGCCACGGACTATGGACTTTATGGCTGAATGGTTTGCGGCCAAAGATTCCGGCAACTATCCGGTACTGGGTTGTCTTGATGAGTATGGCCAGCTGACTGGGTTTGCTTCTTACGGGCCTTTCAGGCAGTGGCCAGCCTATAAATACACCATCGAAAATTCTGTCTATGTGCATAAAGATTTTCGTGGCCAGGGGATTGGCCGCCAGCTGATGGCGGCATTAATTGAGAGGGCTGTCGAGCAGGATTATCATACGATGGTTGCGGGTATCGATGAAAAAAACGCGGCCAGTATTGCTCTGCATACAACATTCGGCTTTTTCCATAGTGGTACCATTCAGCATGCAGGGTATAAATTTTCACAATGGCAGAATCTGGCTTTCTATCAGTTGATTTTAGCTACGCCAGAGCACCCGGTAGAGGGGTAGCAGTGATGATAACTCATGATTTGTTCTATTTTGCCTATGGCTCAAACATGTCGGTGCCGCGAATACAGGCCCGTATTCCTCTGGCCAAATTTGTTACGATAGCCCAGCTGCCTGGGCATCGTTTAACGTTTTCCAAGCCGGGGATGGATGTCTCTGGAAAATGTGATGCTCTGTATACAGGCAATGACAGTGATATGGTTTACGGCGTCGTTTACCGGATATCATCGGCAGATAAGATGGTCCTTGATGGTTATGAAGGGTTGGGGCGCCATTACCTGACCAAGCCGGCAACGGTCATGATTGATCTGGGGCAGAAGTGTGAAGTATTTCTGTATGTGGCGACCGAGGTTCAGAATAATTTAAAGCCTTATTTCTGGTACAAAAAACACGTATTGCATGGTGCCGAAACAGCCGGCCTGCCACGGCAATACCTTGAATATATCGATTCTGTTCCGTCCATAGCCGATCCTGACCCGGAGCGGCATGCCAGGGAGATGGGAATTTATTGATCCGGGTTCTTTTGAAATAAGCACAGGATGCCATTTTGATGGGAGAGTGAATCTTCCGGCGACAGATTTTATACAGCAGGTAAAACAGGTTGGACCTGCGATGGATTTTTGCGGGAAATTCTCTTTAGTCAGTCTAAGGAAAGACCATTATCTCTGGCAATTATACAAGAATATTGTGTTGCTGTGAAAATGGTGGGAAGAAATTATTGGCTTTTTATTCCAAAAAACATAATATGAAATGATGATTGCTTAGATATAATGATGTGTTTTGCGCAAGGCAGGCACATTTTGCGATAGGATTTATGATGGAAAATTTCGCAAGTCCGGTGCAGCGAACCAGGTTGCATGAACAAGTTGCCCGAACCTTGAGCCTGAAAATCATTCGGCGCGAATACGAACCTTTGTCATTGCTGCCCAATGAAGATGAGCTGTGTCAGCAATTTGATGTCAGCCGCACTGTTATTCGGGAAGCAATTCGCTTTTTAGATGCCAAAGGCCTGGTTCAGGTTCGTCCCCGCATCGGAACGCGTGTCTGTGATCCTTCGCGCTGGATTCTGAATGATTCTGTGCTGCTTAAATGGCGTATTGATGCGGACCTTGATATCGATCTGATTAAGGATCTTGTCGAGTTGCGGAGTATGGTTGAGCCCATGGCAGCAGGTCTTGCTGCTGAGCGTGCCTCAGACGCGGAAATTGAGCGGCTGGTTCAGGCTTTTCACGATATGGAAATTGCCGCAGATCTCGATGCTCAGATTGAAGCGGATATGCGTTTTCACCTGTCGATTCTGGAATCCTGTGGTAATGAATTGGTTGTCAGTTCGTTACGGCCTGTGATTGAAAGTACTCTGGGAACTATTTTCCGACGCTATATGGAGTTTGATGCGGCCAAGAAATCTTTGCGGGTGCACAGAGAAGTTGTGGCTGCTATTAAAGCCCGAGACCGTGAAAAAGCCATCAAGGCCATGGAGAACATGATTTCCTATGCGGCCAGGGATTTTGAGGCTATCGAAAAGGTTAAACAGGATCTATTGTAACTCATTATTGGCCTACTTGCTTATGCAGAGCATAGTGTTGATATTATTAAGCTAATAGCACTATCTCTGCTTCTCCTTCTTGTTGCCCCCTCCTACATCCTTCAGCCTGACTAAAAAAAATGCCTGCGAAATATGAGATTTCTTTTCAAATGCATTGGTTTGTATTAGAATGCTGCGCATATTTAGAGGTTCTGGTATCTCACTAGCCAGGATCTTGTTTTTATTATTTCCTATCTACAAGGAGCTTTTATGTCAGAGAGAGAATGTCAATGTCATGGAACCATGCCTACCGGTACCGCTTTACTTCACGACCCACTGCTGAACAAGGGGACCGCATTTACAGAAGAGGAGCGTAAGCAACTCGGACTGACCGGCCTGTTGCCACCCCAGGTTTTTACCATTGAACAACAGGTTTGTCGGGTTCTTGAGAATCATCGCAGTAAACAAACTGACCTGGAGCGTTACATCCATCTTGCCAGTCTACAGGACCGTAATGAAACCCTCTTTTACCGTGTCCTGATGGAAAACCTTGATGAGATGATGCCGATCGTCTATACCCCGACTGTCGGTCAGGCCTGTCAGCAGTTCGGGCATATCTTCCGTCGTTCCCGGGGACTTTACATTTCCATAAAGGAAAAGGGGAATATCGCTGAAATTCTTAAGAATCATTCCTGCAATGATGTGCGCGTCATTGTCGTAACCGATGGCGAGAGAATTCTCGGTCTTGGTGATCAGGGGACTGGTGGTATGGGTATCCCCGTCGGTAAGCTGGCTCTGTATACCGCATGTTCTGGTATTTCACCTGCTCAGTGTTTACCGGTAATGCTGGATGTCGGAACCGAAAATGAAGGGTATCTGGGAGATCCTCTCTACCTGGGCATTCGTCAACACCGGGTTCGCGGCCAGGAATATGATGAGTTCGTTTCTGAATTTCTTACCGCTGCAACGGAACGCTGGCCTGATGTTCTGGTGCAGTTTGAAGATTTTGCCAACCACAATGCCTTCCGTCTGCTGGAGGAGTGGCGCGACAAAATCTGTACCTTCAATGATGATATGCAGGGTACGGCATCGGTAACTCTGGCCGGTCTTCTGTCAGCATTGCGCATTACCAAAAAGAGTTTGCGTGAGCAGAAAATTCTGTTCCTTGGCGCTGGTGAAGCTGGTATCGGCATTGGTGATCTTATTGTTTCGGCCATGGTTGATGATGGAGATACACTTGAAGAGGCACGTAAGAAGTGCTGGTTTGTCGATTCAAAGGGGCTGATTGTTAAAGATCGTGACAATCTGGTTGAGCATAAACTGAGATACGCTCATGACTTCCCTTATGCCGCAACTTTCCTTGATGCTGTTAAAGCTCTAAAACCAACGGCTATTATCGGGGTATCAACCATTCCGAAGTCCTTCACTAAGGAAGTCGTTGAAGCTATGTCTGAATATAACGAGCATCCGATTATCTTCGCTTTGTCAAATCCAACCTCGAAGTCGGAATGTTCTGCTGCTGAAGCTTATGACTGGTCAAATGGAAAGGCAGTATTTGCCAGCGGTAGCCCCTTCCCGCCACATGTTATGGATGGAAAAACTTTTGTCCCGGGACAGGGGAATAACGCTTATGTTTTCCCAGGGATTGGTTTGGGTGTCGTCGCCAGTAAAGCCAAGCATGTCACCGATCGTATGTTTTCTCAGGCTGCCAGAGCTTTGGCCGATCAGGTGCTTGAGAGCGATCTGGAGATGGGCCGTATTTACCCTGCTTTGTCTCGGATTCGTGAGGTTTCTGCCAAAATTGGTGTTGCTGTTGCCGAAGAGGTTTTCAAAGACGGTTTGGCAACGATCGAACGTCCGGCTGACATGTTGAAACACATTGAAGCATGCCAGTGGCAACCCGATTACGTTTCATACGTAAAGTAGTTTTTAATCGGTAACTTTTTGCCGTAATTGTTTTGTCTGACCGCGTTGTTTTTTTGTTTCGACGCGTTTTACCTTGGCGCTCTTGGTCGGCTTGGTTGGTTTTCTGACCCGCCTGACCTTGAGCGCCTTTATTATAAACAGTTTCAACTGAAGTAAGGCTTGATCCCGATTTTGTATTTGGCTGCGTGCCTGTTGGGCCTTTGTGACAAAACAACCCGCAGTATTAACGCGACTGTCGCCACTGTATAGCAGGCGTTGTTTCAGGTCTTCTGGTAACGAAGACGTTCCGATATCGAAGCGTAAATGAATGGCCGTGGCTGTCTTGTTGACATGCTGCCCCCCCGCGCCCTGGGAGCGCACGGCGGTGAGGATAATTTCACTCAACGGAATGACCAGGTCTGTGCATATTTCAAGAAATTCCATTTTTCAACCAGAGGGATATAGTTTTAGCTTCATCATGACTTGGAAACGAGTTGTTAAGTGGAAACCAGACTACCGGAGAAACACCAAACCCCGCCAGTTAATATTGACGGGGTTTGGTGTTTCTATCGTGTTGTGCTAAACGCTTACCTGCCGATCAGTATTTTCCGAAATCATCGTCATCCAGTTTAATGACCGGTTGTTTCTGGCTGATTCCTCCCCAGTTATCGTTGGTGGCCGGAGAGGGTTTGACGCTTATTCGGGGCGGAAGCGCTTGTGACGGTGCGCCAGATCTTGTCGCCGCCGCAACAGGCTGCTGAGAGCTGATCGCAGGAGTCACAGGTTTCTGGGGAGCTGTCTGGGCGGTAGCTGCAGCCCGGCTAAGAGTAAAGCGACCAAGCATATCCATAAGTTCGCTAGTTTGTCCGGAAAGCTGTTCGGCGATGGCGGCGCTTTCTTCAGAGGTTGAGGTCGCCCGCTGGTTAACATCGTTCAGCTGGACAAGTCCTTCGTTAACCTGGGCAATGCCCTGGGACTGCTCCTGGCTGGCGGCAGCAATTTCAGCGACAAGGTCAGAAACCTTGGTCACATCACTAACGATCTCAGCTAGTGAGGTTGCCGTTGACTGGGCTATGATGGCACCATTGTTGGTTTTATCTACCGAACCTTGAATGAGTGCAGTCGTTTCCTGGGCCGCTTTTGCGCTACGAGCGGCCAGATTCCGGACTTCTTCGGCAACGACAGCGAAACCTTTGCCGTGCTGACCCGCCCGGGCTGCTTCAACTGCAGCGTTAAGGGCGAGAAGATTGGTCTGAAAGGCAATTTCATCAATAACTTTGATGATCTTACTGATATCGTCAGATGATGCCTTGATCTCGGCCATGGCACTCACCATGGACTGCATCTGACGGTTGCCTTTATCGGCAGCGTCACGTGCTTCAACAGACAACTTATTGGCTGTCGTTGCGTTGGCAGCGTTGTTGGATGTCTGCTCATTCATTTCCACCATTGATGCTGAAATTTCTTCCAGAGCCGCAGCCTGCTGCGTTGCCCCATTGGCCAGCGAGGAACTTGTTTCCGCGACCTGGATTGCCCCGGAAGAAATCTGTTCGCTTGCTTCGCGGACGGTTTTCATGACCTCGGTCAAGCCGGTGCAGGCCTGTTTCAGGGGGTGGGCAATCAGCCCTTTGGCTTCAAAGCTGAAATCACCTTTCGCCAGCCGGTTAAAGGCTTCAAGGACTTCATCTTTAAGGTTGTCGGCAAAACGGTTCAGCGCTTGGGCCAGGATACCGACCTCATCGGTACGTTGCGTATCAATGCGCGTATCGAGGTTGCCCTGTTCAAGGCCAATCAGCATGTTCATCGATTTACGCACCGGGCGAATAACGGCGCGGGTGGTAAAGATAGCCATAATAACGCCAAGGATGACAAGAAACAGAACCAGCAGAGCGGCAGACCAGCTGATAGTAGTTGCAAGGACAGCATCGGCTTCATCAAGAGAGTGAATGATCTCAAAGGCACCGTGCATCTCACCGGGCTTCCAGTTTTCCATGCGCGTACCGGTTGGATCCTGGCCATTGCTGTTGCCCCAATATTCATTGGATTTCCCTGGATCACCATGGCAGTAAAGGCAGGTTTCACTTAAATAAACCGCCTTGAAGTAGTGCACCGAGTTGGTTTTTTCGTCGATCTCATAATACTCTCCCAGCTGCTGATTTTTCATCAGTGTCAGGGCGCGACTTTCCATGTCATCGGGAGTATTTTTACTGTTGCGAGGTTGGAATTTGGGAACCTTGAAAATGTAATTGCCCTCTTGAGCTTTACGCATGGCAACCTGCCAGGCTGATACGACAGGCACAGCAGAAAATACTTTATCTTTTTCGCCCTTATCTGCCCACGCTCTTAACTGTTCAATACTGAACAGTCCCTGCTGCCACTTATCTTCCATTTCCTGACGCACGGATTCAATGGTCTGCGAGAGCATGCGCGATTTATCGACAACTGCATTAATGTCCAGTTGTTTTTCATGGTGATAATAGAGAATGAACAGAACCATAAGAAGGACAGCAGGAATCAATACGCCGGCAGCAACCAGCTTGGTTCTCAGTGACATTGATCGCATTGGAACTCCTAATACATGAGGATAAGAATATGCAAATTAATGACAAATAATAAAACTTAAGTTGTCCATTATCAAGTTAAAATTATCCCCTTTAACAACAACGGGGTCGTACAATAGCTGATGATGTACGACCCCGTTTCCAAAAGAACCACCTGTTTAACTTTATGTTATCCCCCCAGGTAAGCCTTTTTGACTTCCGGGTTGCCCAGCAATTCTTCACTTGTTCCTTCTGCAACAATATTTCCCGTATCAAGGACATAGCCGCGGTGGGCCAGGTGCAGGGCCAGATTGGCATTCTGCTCGACCAGTAAAATGGTCATCCCCTCTTCATTGAGTTGCTTCAGTTTGCGGAACAGTTCATATTTGAGAACCGGAGCCAGTCCCATGCTTGGCTCGTCCAGCAGCAAGACCTTACAGCCGGTCATCAGGGCGCGGCCTACAGCAAGCATTTGCTGCTCGCCACCGGATAAGGATTCACTGCGTTGATCGCGACGTTCTTTCAGGCGTGGGAACAGGTTGAAGATCCGTTCGTATTCGGCATCGAAGTCGGCACCTTTTTCCCGCGAGTAGGTGGCGATCTTCAGATTCTCCATAACCGTCAGGTTGCCGAAAATGCGTCTTCCCTCGGGGGATAATGCCAGATGGAGGTCCTTGACCACATCGCTCGGTCTGGTTTTCAGGATTGATTCTCCTTTAAACCTGATGTCCCCGCCAATGACACGCGGTGCTTCAGGCGGTGGCAATCTGGCAATGGTGTAAAGACTGGTTGTTTTTCCGGCGCCATTGGCTCCAATCAAAGTCACGATCTCTCCTTCATTGACGTGAAAGGTGATTCCGTGCAGGGCCTGAATGTTGCCATATTTGACTTCTAAATTTTCAACTTGCAGCAGCATCAGATATTATCATCTCCAAGATAAGCGGAAATAACCGCAGGATTATTGCGAATCTCTTCCGGGTTGCCATCGGCAATCGTTTCCCCAAAATCGATAACCTTGATTTGGCTGCACAATTCCATGACAACATCCATGTGGTGTTCAATCATCCAGATACTGACCTTGAAGGTATCATGAATCCAGCGAACCAGACGGATCAGATCTTTGACATCGGCAGAGTTCAGTCCCGCCGCGGGTTCATCGAGCAGCAGCAGTTGCGGATGGCTTGACAATGCACGGGCGATTTCAAGTTTTCGCTGAGTGCCGTAGGGCAGATTTTTCGGGTATTCGCTGGCAAAGCGTTTCAGGTCAAAAATTTCCAGTAACTCTTCTGCTTCCTGGGCAATCTCCGCCTCACGTTGTTTGTAGCGCTTATTGCGGATGATACTTTCGAAAAAGCTGTAACCCAGCTGATAGTGTTGGGCAACGCGAATATTATCCAGAACCGTCATGTCGTTCCAGAGGCGAATGTTCTGAAACGTTCTGGCGACACCCAAAGAGGTGACCCTGTGTGGCTTTAATCCGGCTGTTGCGTGGCCGTTGATCAGAATCTGCCCTTGGGTCGGCTGATAAAAGCCACTGACCAGGTTGAATACCGTGGTTTTCCCGGCGCCGTTTGGACCGATCAGCCCGGTCAGTTCACCGGGCATCAGGGTGACATTAAAATCGGACACAGCCCTAAGTCCGCCAAACTGCTGCGTCATACTGCGAACTTCCAATACTGGAGTCACGTTCGGTTTTAATTGCGCATGTGTCATCATTTAAACCTGTAGAATTTTTTGAGCTTGGGAAAAATGTCGGACAGTTCACGGTTGCCCATGATCCCTTCGGGGCGGAACTGCATGACAATAACAAGGAGCAGTGGAATAACGACCCATTTTATCACCCCGGCCGAAGGCTCCCAATCCGGGAAAACCATGGTGAAAGGGGACATCAGCCCATCAATTATGGTCTGTGAACGGAGAACCTCGAGCAATCCGGTGAACAGGATGGCAGAAATAATAGCTCCCGAAAGTGATCCCATCCCGCCGAGGTAAACCATGACCATGGCTTCGGTAGATTTGAGGATGTTGAACGATTGCGGATTGACGTAACCGATAATGTGGGCATAAAGCCCCCCGGCACACCCGGCCAGGCCCGCTGCCAGCATAAAATTGACAATTTTGATCTTGTTGGTATTGACGCTCATGATCTCTGCGGCAACTTCATCCTGGCAGATGGCATTAACTCCTTTACCGTAGGTTGATGTGATAAAGCGGCGGATAGTCCAGACGGTAAAGGTGGTGAACAGGATGACCCAGAACAGCATCCAGGGACCTTCGAAGATATCAATCATGGCCCAGACAGTGTCTTTCATGCCTTGAAAACCACGGGATCCACCGATGAAATCTATATTTTCCAGAGCGGAAATGATCATGTAATTAACCGCAATAGAGATAATAGCCAGATAGTCATCGCGTGTTTTGAAGGATGGAATCGAGACCAAGAGCGATGACAAAGAGGCAACCAAACCACCGATCAGAAGAATAACCGGAAAGGCAATAATGACTGAGGCGGCCGGGAGTAACGGATCTCCGAACTTGGAGCCGAAGCAGAAAACCGATAGTATGGATGAAATATAGGCTCCGATGCACATAAATGCCGCGTGGCCACAGGTAAATTCACCCATATTACCATTGACCAGGTTCAGGCTGGTCGACATGATAATGTTAATCCCGATGGTCATAACGACGATCTGGACGTAATTGTCCAGAACTCCAAGATGGGCAAGGACCAGCAGGACGATTGCAAACGCGGCCATTAAAATGTTGAGAGAATATCTGGTCATGTCGATTTCTCCCGTTTATATCTTGGTCGATTGAGGCATGCCGAATAATCCGGTCGGCTTCATCCACAAAATCAGCAGTAGAATGGTAAAGGCAAAAAGGTCGCGGTAAGTTGACGGGAAAACGGTCACCACACCGACTTCGATAAAACCGAGCAGAAAGCCGCCAACAAAAGCGCCCTTAATGTCTCCGATGCCGCCGACAACCGCGGCAATGAATGCTTTCCAGCCGATCAGCATGCCCATGAATGGTTCCAGGACCGGGTAGCTCATGGCAAACAGCAATCCGGCCAGCCCGGCAAAACCGGAACCCAGGATAAAGGTAAAAACGATGATATTATCCATGGGAATACCCATCAACGGAATGGCAAATTTGTCGTAGGAGATGCCACGCATTGCCATACCGATACGGGTCTTGGTAACGATCCATTGTAAAAACAAAAAGACCATGATAGCGGTAAAAATAACCAGGACTTTCAGATTGGTGACGGTAATTCCGCCAATGTGCCAAATGGATTTTTCAATCAGTTCCGGGAATTTCAGTCGACTGGCGCCAAGTACGGCAAGGTTGGAATATTCAAGGACCAGTCCGCACATCAATGCCGTGATGACCACGTAAAGGCGGTGGGCTCCTTTACGACGCAGGGGACGATAGGCAATGCGTTCCAGGGTGACTCCGACACAGGCCGTCAGCAACATGGTCAGCGGCACCGTCAGGGCGAAAGTCAGGGCCGGAGATAAGCCGATCATCGGTTTTAACAGAAAGCTGGCGACAAAGAACGAGATGTAGGCTCCGACCATAAAAATATCGCCGTGGGCGAAGTTGATGAGCCGCAACACCCCATAGACCAAGGTGTAGCCAAGCGCAATCAGGGCATAAAAACTGCCCCACTGCAAGGCATTCAAAATATTCTGAAAGATGAAATCCACTGAGGTCCTTCCTTGTGCATAAACGTGTTAAGAAAAGGTGATTTTTAGAAGCAAACCCAAAAGTAAAGCGGGGGCATGAGCCCCCGCGCTGCTAGATATAAGAGTGTCAGGTTAAGGGCAAACGGATTCTTCAAAGACAAACTGGCCCTGTTCAGAGATTTTAACGACAACGGCGCATTTAATGGGGTCGCCCTGTGCGTCAAATTTGGAAGAACCGGTGATGCCATCAAATGATTTGATCGCGGCCAAACCGTCGCGTACCGCCTGGCGCATTTTGCGCGGGCTCTTTTCGACTTTACCGGCATTTTTGATTCCTTCTACCAGAAGACCGATGGAATCCCAGGTCAGAGCTGCATAGTCCGCAGGTTCTGAACCGTATTTCGCAACATAGCGATCGATAAATACCTTTGTCGCACCCTTTGCGCCAGCTGCAGCATAGTGCGTCGAGAAATATTGGCCATAGCACTCTTCGCCACACAGTTTGATCAGGTCTGGAGTTCCCCAGGCATCAGAACCCATGAAGGGCCCTTTATAGCCAAGATCCCGGGCCTGTTGAATAATCAGGGCAACCTGGTTGTAGTTGTCAGGAACAAAAATAAAGTCAGGTTTGGCCGCGACTATTGTGGTCAGCTGGGCAGAGAAATCCTGATCTTTGGTTCCGTGAGATTCAAATGCCACAACCGGACCAAGGTTTTTACTTTCCCAGGATGATTTGAAAATGTCAGCAAGTCCCTTTGAGTAGTCATTCGAGACATCAAACAGAACCGCGGATGTTTTTGCGCCGAATTTTTTAGCCGCAAAATCGGCAGCAACTGGTCCTTGGAAGGGGTCAAGGAAAGCCGCACGGAAAACCCACGGGCGGTCTTTGGTTGTGTCTGGGTTGGTTGACCAGGGAGAAATCATCGGTACCCGGTTATCGTTACAGGTGCCGCCAGCAGGAACTGCCTGCTTGGAAGAGTTTGGCCCGATAATGGCAACAACCTCTTCCTGCTCGATCAATTTAAGAGCCGCGCTGACAGCGGATTCGGCCTTGGACTCATTGTCCATAAAAATAAACTCAAGTTTATACTTTTTGCCGCCAACTTCGAGTCCTCCGGCACCGTTAATGTCGGCCAGGTACATCTCGGCAGCATTTTTGGACCCTTCGCCAACCTCGGGGATGTCGCCGGTCAAAGGCAGGTTAAACCCTATTTTGATGGTATCAGCGGCAAACGCGGGAATGACAAGCAGTAGCGTCAGGAACAGGGAGAGCATGGTGCATAATAGACGTTTCATAGTTCCTCCTAAGTAGGATTTAGAATGCGGTTCTATCAGGATGCAGGGGGGAAATAAAAACCGCCTGCCGGGTACACTTGTTCCGGATGCGGGCGGCGTCTTTGCTCGACCTAAAATTGAACGAGAGTCGTTTTCATCATTGAAAGCTACAAACTTCTTTTTTTCATTAAACTGTATCTTTTTTCAAAACAGGAAAAAATGCAACAATTATTATTAACGCATGATTGGCAAATGAGCGCGATTATCGGGACTTTATGACGTTGTTGACTGAGATTCTTGAGAAAACACCAGCGAAGTTGTAAATAGTTTTACCTAAGAATGCAAAATTCACCGGTTGACGTTCGCCATGCGTTGCAAAAATCGCCCTAACCTGCCATATTTTAGCGAAGTTTGTTCACCATCGCCCGTGACGTATTGTTCGAGGAACCAGGTAGCATGAGCCCACGCCCTAGAAAACCAAGGAATTGTTGCCCCAGCAGGCGGCCTACTGACCATATCTTCAAACCGGCCGGGACCCCGATGTCGGAACTGCAAGGGCTGGAGCTGGAAGCTGATGAACTTGAAGCGATGACACTCTGTGATCGAGACGGTCTGACTCAGGCCCAGGCGGGAGAGCAGATGGGGATCTCACGGGGAACTGTTCAGCGCCTGGTTACCAGTGGCCGCAAAAAAGTTGTGGAGGCTCTGGTTACCGGCTATGCGCTGGTCATTAAACCTCATGAACCATAATTCCGGACGGTTGTGATGCGACGGGCAGCAATTGTTGGCGTTGGCATAACCGCAGGTTACTCCCCGGTTGCTTTTTGGCGGCTGATTTTGTTTCGGTACAGATATCAACAACTTCGAGAACATTGCTGAATGTTCTTTTGCTCAGATCAACGCCCCCCATACTTAAGCTGATCAGTGGGTAACGTTTTTCCTCCCCGTCCCTTCCCTCAGCAATGATATACCCGGCATGGCGATCCCGGTCATTGTAGAATTGGGGAATCCCTTCATCGATACGGCGAACAATATCCTGGCACACCTGCGCACATTTTTGGCTGGCAACGCTAAAGACAAAATCATCTCCGCCAATATGACCGAGAAAGGCATTGGCACAGCCATGCTGTTGCAGCGCAACCCGGATGACATTAGCGGTAAAGGCAATGACATCGTCACCTTTGGCAAAACCATAATGATCATTAAATGGTTTAAAGTTGTCCAGATCTGCATAGACAATGCAGACGGAATCTCTGCTGGACAGGGCCCGTTCAATTTCCATCAGAACGCTGTTATTTCCGGGGAGCTGGGTATTCGGATTGGCATCAAGGGCCAGCTGATGCAGCTGCCTGAGTTCTTTAAATGCGTCACTGAGTTTAAATTGGTTTTTGATCCGGGCCAGTACAATTGGCGCATTGAAGGGGCGGGCGATAAAATCGTCTGCTCCGGCTTTAAAGGCATCGGCTTCAGTGCTGACACGGTTGTCTGAAGTAACGAAAATAATCGGGATGTTGGCTGTTGCGGAGGTTTGTTTCAGTTTACGGCAGATGTCAATGCCGCTGGCATCGGGCAACCGGGTGTCGAGCAGAATCATGTCGATTGCGTGCATGGTGAGCTGTTTGTCAATATCATGCGCGCTTTGGGCGGTGGCGACCAGATAGGCATCTTTGAGCGTGCCAATCAGGGTTGCGGCATTCAAGGCGTCTTTATCAGCAATTAAAATTCGCTTTTTGCTGTTAGGGGCCATACTGATCCTGTCGCTAATAGGTCTATTAACAATATCAGAATCGTTGCCAAAGTGCTAATCTGAATCATTTTTTGGCGCTAAAAAACCTGGCCCAACGCAATGTCGGACCAGGTTTTCCGAGGCTCGCTCAGGTCAAGTAATGTGAGACCAGTTTACCGTTTTCATAGCTACGGGCACCGTCCGAGCGCTCGATAATCGCGCATTCAGTTGGCGAATCAACCCTCAGGCCGACGACCTTGTAATTGAAGTTCCCGCGTTGAAATGACTTGCCCAGCCATTCAGCACGCATGCCAAAGCTTTCCGCGTAACAGAGGAAATCTTCCTCTTCTTTTTCGCTGGCCACGGTTTTCTCCCGTTCGGCAACAGTAAACTGACAATAGGCGGAAAAGGTTGTGGCATCCGGGAACATCCGGGTGTTATGTAGCTCGACCTTAATGCCGTACTCCTCGGCAATCGGGGCCAGTGCCGCCCTGATTTTGGCTTCGATTTCGCCACAGATGGAAGGGGTGAGTTTCTTGACCGGGGTCATGTGAGATTCTCCTTTCAGCAATGAAACAGGCAGTAGCGTAAAGAAGAGATTACGAGGAGGACATCATTGGCCGCCGGCTGGTCCTGGGTGAAGTATTGCGCCGGATCACCGGCCACAAGATGACTGGCTGCCGTAGCCAGTTTCAGGACTGAACCTCTTAAGAAAAGTCCCCGCAGGCCTTTAGGCAAGACCCCCAGGGGAGCGTTCAACTCGACTATATATTAGCACTTCGACAGACAGGAGCAAGTCGGTAATTGCCACTTCATCTAAAAAGAAGCCTGTCCATGAGGAGTACGGGTATAAACGTGCTTCCCCGAGAAAAAGAGGGGGGCTGTGGCAAACTGCTGATCAGCGCAGCAACAATAATGGTTGCTTGGTGTTGAGCAGCATTTTGACAGTAAAACTGCCAATCAGTAAATCGCGAATTCTGGTGTGGCTGAAGGCACCCATGACAGTCAGATCAATCTGTTCCTGCTGCTGATACTGGCACAGCGCCGCTTCGGGTGGGCCACTCAGTTCTGTCGCCGTGACCTGATAACCGGCTTGTTGGAGGCGGGCACTTGCCTGCTCAATTTTATCTTTGACCTTGGTGGATGGGTTCACATAGACCAGGTGACAAGGGAGCCCTTTGAGCAAGGGTCGGTCGGTCAGCATCTGCAGCGCCTTATGGGAACCATCACTGCCGTCAAAGGCAAGCATCACCCGACTGGGAGTCGAAAACTCTCGGTTGACGACAAAAATCGGTTTATACAGTGATCTGGCAACGCCTTCAAGGTGTTGTCCCAGGAGTTGCTCCTGCCCCATGTGTTCATGACCTCGAATGCCCATGAATAACACCCGTATGTCATCTTCGCAGTCAATAAGAGCGTCCTGTAATGTGCCGCGCCGCTGACGCAATACCGGCGCTGGGTGACCATCCTTAACCAGTTGGTCACTCAGGCGGTGCAACATATTCTTGCCTTCTTCAAGCAGGATGCGGCTGCGTTTTTCTTCGAGGCTGACCAGTTCTTCCAGTAACTGTTCTCTGGCCCCCAGGCCAATGCTGCCACTGAGGTCACTGGCAGATGACATCCGTTCCTCAATGGTGTGTAACAGTTTCAGGCTGACCCCGACTTTTTCACTGGCCCAGGCGGCATAGGCGCAAACGGCGTTGGTAAAAGGTGAACCGTCGACACAGGCGACATTCATGGCAGTAGGGTTAACAAGCATCAGTGACCTCCCAGGACGCGTTCAAGTTCTTCCGGCTTATCATAACAGCCAAAACGATCGATCATTGTTTCGCTGGCTTCATTCAGGCCGACAACATTTACTTTGATCCCGTTGCGGCGAAATTTGATGACGGTTTTATCCAGTGCTCCAACGGCAGAAATATCCCAGAAATGAGCGCGGCTCAGATCGATGGTAATTTCGTCCAGTATTTCACGAAAATCGAAACCTGCAACAAATTTACCGGCTGAAGCAAAGAAGACCTGACCGACCACCCGATAACAGCGATGGTCTTGTGATTCGTTGAGACTGGAACGAATATACATGAAGTGGCCAATCTTGTTGGCAAAAAACAGGGCGGCCAAAAGCACGCCGGCCAGTACGCCAAAAGCCAGATTATGAGTCACAACGACGACAACGACGGTGGTCAGAATGACAACGTTGGTCGATAGTGGTCGCCTGCGGGCCTCGCGAATTGAGTCCCAGTTAAAGGTTCCGATTGAAACCATGATCATGACTGAAACCAGTGCTGCCATGGGGATAATCGAGACCAGATCACTCAAGAAGACAACCAGAATCAGCAGCATAACCCCGGCAACCAGGGTGGACAGCCGCCCGCGCCCCCCAGATTTCACATTGATAACCGATTGCCCGATCATAGCACAACCGGCCATACCGCCCAGCAGCCCGGCTCCGATATTGGCCAGCCCCTGGCCTTTGCATTCACGGTTACGGTCACTTTCGGTGTCGGTGAGATCGTCGACAATGGTTGAGGTCATCAGTGATTCGAGCAGGCCAACGACCGCCAATGCCAGAGAGTAAGGGAAAATAATTTTCAGTGTTGCCAGGTTAAACGGAACATCCGGGATCAGGAATACCGGTAACGAATCGGGCAGCTCACCCATGTCTCCGACAGCTCTGATATCGAGCTTGAGGACATAGCTGACAATGGTCAGGACAATGATACAGACCAGGGGTGACGGGATGGTTTTATTCAGGCGCGGGAAGGTATAGATAATCGTCAGCCCGGCGGCCGTCATGGCGTAAACGTGCCAGGTTACGTTGGTCAATTCCGGAAGCTGAGCCATGAAAATCAGAATGGCCAGGGCATTGACAAAGCCGGTTACCACCGCCCGTGATACAAAGCGCATCAATTCACCTAATTTCAGGTAGCCGGCAATGATCTGCAAGACACCGGTCAGAATGGTTGCCGCCAGCAGGTATTGCAATCCATGTTCCCTGATCAGCGACCCCATAAGCAGAGCCATTGCACCGGTGGCCGCTGAAATCATGCCGGGGCGGCCGCCACAGACGGCGCTAATGACGGCAATACAGAACGAGGCATAGAGTCCGACTTTGGGATCAACGCCGGCAATAATTGAAAAAGCAATAGCTTCAGGGATAAGGGCCAGGGCAACAACACAGCCTGCCAGGAGATCGGCTCGGGTATTTCCCAGCCAATCCTGTTTTTTCGAGAGTAACAGCATGTCTTTCCTTTGTCGTATATGAATTAAAAAACGAATGTTTCGAATATGGAGAAAATGTCTAAATGTTGAGGTGGATGCAAAAAGCCGTGGATGTTATCCGAAGGTTAAGCGAGAGACAAGTTAAAAATTATTCGAAATGCCGGTTGTAACGGGTGCTTTTGCGGCCTGGGCAATCTGCTCCGGCTTTTGATCCATTTTTGCCATAAGAGATGTGACGAGCTCTTTGAACTTTGGCAGTTTGTCTTTGGGGATAGAGGCAGCCATGGGGATTTTGGCTTTAACTGCATTCACCACGCGGCCATTGATGTGCATCTCGTAATGCAGGTGCGGGCCGGTTGACCGACCAGTATTGCCGGACAGGGCGATGGTTTGGCCTCGCTCAACATGTTGCCCCCGTTTGACCAGGATTTTGCTGAGGTGAAGAAAACGGGTTTTGTAGTGGCTGCCGTGCTGAATCTCGACATATTTTCCTGCATAAGGGTGACTGATAACCCGAGTCACAACGCCATCGCCTGGAGATTGGATGCGGGTTCCCGTTGGCATGGCAAAGTCGGTTCCATTGTGTGGTGAAATGCGTTTGGTAATCGGATGACGACGGCGCGGGTTAAACGGTGAACTGATACGGTAATTTCCGGTGAAAGGATAGCGTCGAAACGCCCGGGCCAGGCTCTCTCCGTTATGATCGTAATAATTACCATCTTCAAACAGAAAAGCGTCTATTTCATAGCGGTAGCCGTCGATACGGATAGCGAGAATCTGCGATTGCCCGGTTTTAACGCCGTTGACATATTGATCGCTGCGGATCACCTCAAAGCGATCACCGGCGCGCATATCTCTGCTGAAATTGAGCTTGGCATCAAACAAATCGGCAATATTCGCCGTTTCCTGTTCGGTCAATCCGGCTGCCATGGCCGACAAGAAGAAACTGCCTTGAATCTCGCCATTGACAATATTTTCTTGCCAATCTCCGGGAATTTCAACTTCCTTAAATTCAAAGGTTTCAGAATCAACACGCGAATACAGGACCTGCTTGCCGGGATGGATGAACAGTTCCATGGTTTGCAGAATTCTGGTTTCTGGATCCAGAGTAAAGGTCAGACGGTTTCCGGGGCGCAGGACGTCCAGGGCGAGCAGTTGTTCATCAGCGGCGAGCACCTGGTACATGGTCTGCTGATCAATATGAAAGCCGTCAAAGATGGCGCTTAAAGTATCACCATCACTGATGTCGCGTGTAAAAATATGGTCAGGGACAGCTGGAGCAGGAGGTAGGTCTGAAGGGGAGATTTCCGGAATGACAGCTGCTGCAGGCGGTGAGGTGACCAGTTCTGGTTCGGGAACGGAAGCATCTGGACTGCTTGGCATGAAGGCTCGGATACTGATCGCAATAAAAAGGAATAAGACCGAAAAGAGAATGCGCCGGTTGCGGCGTTTCCGTTTTCTTTGGCGTTCGAGTGACGATGTCCAGACAGCATTCATGAGTAGATTTATTTGTAGCCTTTAAATAATTAAAATAATCCATCCATGACGCAATAAATTTTCCGAGATGTCAAGACTGAAAAAATTAGAACCGACTTGTGTGTTGATCATACCCGCAGAGCGCTACGCTTACTCCTGTTTGCTAACGCAGCGTTTTGCGGGCAGATATCGGTTAACAGTTAGTGGACATGATAGGTAAATTCAAAGTTGCGTTTTACCCCATCCGCGAGCTTACTGCCGACAGTGAAGGTGTATATGCCGGCTTTTTCAAGCTGTACATCGGCGTCCGGATTCCATCGTCGGGCTTCGCTTGCGAAGCGTTTAATTCCAAATTAAGAAATGCCTGCTTTAACTGGGCTTGTGCACCTCTGAAGAACGAGATCAGGTCCGTTTCGACCTCGGCTTTAAGGCTCTTCAGGTATTCTTCCGCTTCCGGTAAGCCGCTTTGTCCGGTTCAGAAATCTATATGTTGTAGATTCTGCAACAGCTGATCTTCATTCCTAACCTGTTCAGCACCCTTTTCAAGGAGGGCTTCGATCTGCTTCCAGGCTTCTCCGCCGGTAAAGTCCTGGTCTTTGGCCGGGTCGATGAGCATGACTTTTTTACCGCGTGCCAATGCTTCGGCGGCCAGTTCCAGGCAGCGTGTATTGCCATGCCCCCACCAGATCGTGGCAATGATGACGATGTCTGCTTCATCAAGAGCCTGGCGGGTTTCCTTTAGTGCTCGGTCGGAAAAAGGCTGAAAGGGGACTTCATGAATCACCCGGGTACCCAGTGCGACGGCAACCTCTTCATCTGAGTCACCCTGATTAAGCGGACCGGTCGATATGGTGGCCGAGGCGTATTGCAGCTTGCGCAACAGGCTTTTGCCGCTGCCTCCTCCGCAGAACAGGTGGACCTTCAACCCGTCAAGTTGCACTGCAGAAGTGTTGATCTGGGGAACTATCTGTGGTGTTCCGGTCAGGGGATTCTCCGCCACAGAGACACTGACCTTGAACACCTTTTGCAGGTTTTGCGGGGTCATGATGCGTTGCGGTGTGTCAAAACCGGCGACTTGACCGAGTCTGGTCAGCAGTAGAATCCGGTCGGAAATGGCACTGGCCAGGTCAAGGTCGTGGCTGATCTGGACGATAGTCGTACCCTGTTCGCGGTTCAGCCTGACCAGCAGTTCACTCAATTCCAGACGGTGATCAATATCCAGGTGACTGGTGGCTTCATCAAGGAAAAGGACGTCGGCCTGCTGGGCCAGGGCGCGCGCGAACAGTACCCGTTGCAGTTCCCCGCCGCTGAGCTGGGTCACGGGGCGTTCGGCCAGATCAAGGATATCAGCCACAACCAGCGCATGGCGAATGGCCTCGCGGTCGGTTTTCGAACTCCCCTCCAGTAGGGAACGGCGATGGGGGTAGCGCCCCATTGCCACCATTTCACTTACGCTGTAAGGAAAATCAATCTGGGTTGATTGCGGGACGACTGCGACCTTGGTCGCCATTTCGCGCGGCGGAATTGTGGAGACCTGTTTGCCGTGCCACAGGACGCGCCCGGTTTCAGGGGCCAGATTGCCACGTAATAAGCGCAGCAGGGTCGATTTGCCGCAGCCATTGGGGCCAAGGATCGAAATGATTTCACCCTTATTGAACTGTAAATTCAAATCATAAAACAGGCACTTCTGGGCATAGCAGAAATGCAACTGCTCGACCTTGATCATATCCCCCCCTTACGGCGCAGCAAATAGAGGAAGAAGGGGGCGCCGAGCAGAGCTGTGACGACACCGACCGGGATTTCCGCCGGAGCATAAAAGCTGCGTGCCAGGGCATCGGCCAGGATCAGGAAGCTGCCACCGAACAGGGCCGCAAGGGGGAGCAGGGTCCGATGCGCCGGCCCCCACAGTAAGCGGCAGATATGTGGTATCACCAGACCGACAAACCCGACCAGCCCGGCCAGGGCGACAGCGCAGGCGGTTAAGGCGCCAGCAAGAATAAACAGGATCAGGCGCGTGCGGCCGACGTTCAGCCCCAGATCCAGTGCCGTCTCCTCCCCTTGGGTGAGCAGGTCGAGAGGGATGGCCTGGCACCAGAGCAGGACAAAGCAGATGGCTACCCACAGCCAGCCCCAGGAGATCCAGCGTGGATCCGCAAGGGACAGATTGCCGGCCAACCAGAATATGGCCTGACGGGTTGCTTCGGTCGGGGCGCGCCAGATCAGAAACAGCAGCAGTGCGGCAGCCAGACTGCCAACCATCACGCCGGATAAAATAAGGGTGTGGGACGAACAGGTGTGGGCGCGGGCGACCAGGTAAACCATGGCCAGGGCGACCAGGGCACCGATGAAGGCGGCGCAGGAAACCAGCAGGGCAGAGTGAGCACCAAGGGTGAGTGCCGCAACCGCACCAAGGGCGGCTCCGCCGGAAACACCCAGCAGGTAAGGATCGGCAAGGGGATTGCGCAAAACGGCCTGAAAGGTGACACCGGACAGGCTTAACGCCGCGCCAACCATGGCGGCCAGAAAGATACGCGGCAGACGAATCTTCCAGATAACCGTGTCACTGACACTGCTGCCAATCCCGTGACTCAGGGTGGCAAAAATATCGGTCAGCGGCAGGTTCATACTCCCGGCCTGCAGAGAATAGAGAACGGCTACCAGCGGAAAGAGAATCAGCAGAATGCGCCACAGCCATTTTTTATGGTTTTTTGCCAAGTGCATCAGTTGCCAGGTCCGGATGAAGGGTTTTTGCCAGGGCTTCAATACCGAGGATCATACGTGGTCCGGGGCGGTAAAGCCAGTCGGCATTGATTTCTATGATCTGATTTCTGGCGACCGCGGTCAGCTGCGGCCATGGTGCAAAAAAGCTGGTCGTGCTCGGTTGACCGGGATGAGGAGAGAGAAGGATAAAATCAGGGTTGGCCTCCAGCAATGCTTCAAAATTCCAGGTTGGGTAGCGGGACGGCCCATCGTCCACAACATTGCGGCCCCCGGCTATCTTGATAATACTGTTGACGAAGGTATTGGGGCCGGCCACCATCAGGGGTTGCAGCACAATTGCCGCCAGTACCGTGACCGGTTCCTGCTTGCTGGTCACCTGCTTCACCCGGGCAATCCGGGATTCAATATCGTTGCAGAGCTGTTCGGCCTGTTGCTCATGGCGACTCAGTTGCCCCAGAGTCGATATCGTGGTCAACGTCTCCTCGACCGACAGAGCGTTCATGACATAGACGGCGATGCCGAGCTTTTCCAGCTGGTGGATCAGGTTGGGACTGTTCATCGATGCGGTGGCAATAACAAGGTCGGGCTGATAGCTGAGAATGTTTTCCAGGCCCGGGTCAGCATAGCTGCCAACGCTGGGGAGTGATTTTGCCTGTTCCGGGTAAGAGGAATAGTCGGTGACGGCAACCAGCAGGTTACCGGCGTCAATGGCAAACAGAATCTCTGTGACACTGGGGGCCAGGGAAATGATCCGCTGCGGATGGTCCGGAACCTCGACCTGGCGGTGAAGTTCATCGGTAAAGGTTGCTGCACTCAGTGGCATGGCACTGGTGAGGAGTAGCAGGAGTATAGGCAGCAGGGATTTTAACATTTCATTTGTCCATAGCCCGGGCCAATGGCCCGGGCAGATATGGGTGAGGGTCAGAAGCTGGCTTTCAGGCCAAGGTAGGCGGAAGCTCCAGCAGTACCATAACCGGCAACTTCTTCATATTGCTTGTCAAATAGATTGTCAACCCGACCATAGATCTTCAGATTTTCAATAATCTGCCAGGATGCAGCCAGATTGACAAGCGTGTAGCCACCCAGGGTCTCATCAGAGTAAGAGCCATCATAACGTTCCCCAACGTAAAGAATACCAACATTTACCTGAACGTTGTCAATGGGGTACATATTTACGTCCAGCGATCCTTTGTGCAGGGGAATCCGTGCTTTGCGCGCGCCACTTCCGTCTGCCGTATCCGTATAGGTGTAGGCGAGCTTCACGTCAACATAGTCACATGGATACCAATCTGCAGAGGTTTCAACCCCTTCGGTTGTCAGTTCTTCAATATTGTAGTACTGCGATGCCGCAAAGCTGTAGTCAATATAATCGTCAATCTTATTATGGAACCAGGTGATGCCAAGGATCAGGCTGCGGTCCAGAAACTCCTGTTCAATGCCAACGTCAACGCTGGTGCTGGTTTCAGGGTCAAGCTCTGTATTTCCATAGTAGGAATAGAGTTGGTAGAGAGACGGAGCTTTGAATCCAGTGGCCAGAGAAGCTTTTAATTTAGTTCCTGACGTCTTGAAATTATAGGTCGGAGCGACTCTCCAGGTTGTCTCCGTTCCAAATTCTTCGTGGTTATCCATGCGGATACCAAGAGCGATGGCAAAATCATCAATGATAAGCTGATTCTGAACGAATGCGGCTCGGTTCCGAACCTCACCTGCATCGCCATAGCTGGTATCGTATTCTTCTTTTTCTGTTTCAAGACCGACAACCAATGTATTGTTCTGATTCAGCTTAATGGTGTTTTGCAGATCAATTTTGGTGACTTTACCGTTGTACTCATAATTGTCATAGGTTCCGCTGGTGGTATGATTTGAATCCGTGACAGACGCTCCAATAATGACTTTCCAGCGGCCATCCAGTAACGAGAAAACACCTTCGCTCCGACCTGCGACCTCGAAAGAATCTGTCACTGCGTCAGTATCAGCCATCATCCATGAACTGTCGTATGAGTCAAATTCCGTTTCAGCATCCGCGATCCTTAAGTTCATGTTTAGGGTGAAGATCTTGCTTAAGTCAACACCAAGGTTCAAACCGATATTGGTGCTCTTATAACCATCCTTTTCAGAGAAGCCATCCTTTTCATTGTAAGAGGAAAAGCCGTCTGTGTTGATATGAGAGTAGGAAAAAGACGCACGGGTCGTATCGCTGCCCCCGGAAATGCCGGCTGTTGTTTCAGTCGTTTGATAGGCGCCCTTTTCAATGGAGGCATAACCGTGCGGTTCACTGGAACCCTTCTTGGTAATGATGTTGATGACACCACCAATAGCGTCTGAGCCGTAGATGACGCTTTGAGCGCCACGGACAATTTCAATGCGTTCAATATTATCGGTGCTGATGTTGGCCAGGTTTGCGCCACCGCCGGTGCTTGATGCATCTCGGAATTCAATACCATCCAAAAGAATCAGGGTATGCTTGGTATCTGTGCCACGCTGATAAATGCTCACCGAGCTTCCCATGCCACCGTTCTGGGCAATGCTGATTCCTGGCGCACTCCGTAACACATCGATAACTTTGCTCTGTTGTTTCTTTTCTATCTCTTCTGCGGTAATGATTGTGACCGAGCTGCCGATTTGACTCAGCGGAGTTTCGGTTCGGGTCGCCGTAACCACCACCGGATCCATAACGATGGGTTCGGCTTGAACGCTACTTGTCAGCGCCAGAACCGCAGACAGGGCCATGATGAATTTTTGCATTGGAATGATTCCTCCTGAAAGTCTGTCCCCCGGAAGCTGGCGTCTGTGGTCGATGAAAAATAAAAAACCCGCTACCAATGATGACTTGGTGCGGGTTGTCCGTTTTAAATAACCACACGATGTCCACGCTCCCATACCCGGGGAGATGAAAGATCTTAGTGTTTCATGACAGGTCTTCTGGCTCACGAGGTTTCGACAGGCCATCGAAGGATCAGACGCCTTCCCGGTTTTGAAGTTCCAGTGGCATGTTGTCTGGCTTGACTCGTTTACAGCGGCGGGTCCGCGGAGGCTTTGCACCTCACTTCCCATCTGCTCAGCAGGAGCAGGCCAAAGAACCACTAAGGTTCGGTGCGGCATCATTGAAACAGTATTAAATTGTAGTGTGCTTATAGGCAATCGGAACGGTGATGTCAAGATAATTGAAAGGGGTGATTTTTAAGGTTTTTGTATGACTAAACAGTTCTCAAGACGGGTAAAACGTGTTACCAATATTCTCCCGATGCTTGTGTCTTATATGTCGAAAGTGAAACGACCAAAAAGGATGACCAAAGATGAATTTCTCTAAAGTCGGTCTTCAGGTACCGAAAATTCTTTTACCCAATAAACATATCGTCATACAGAACTGGGCAGTGATTGCCTGCGATCAATATACATCTGATCGCGCCTACTGGCAGCGCCTGGCCGATCAGCTGGCTGGCCAGCCATCAACCCTCAATATGATTTTTCCGGAAGTCTATCTGGAAGACAACAATGCTGAACAGCGCATCGCCGACATCAATAAGACCATGGAACAGTATCTGGCTGATGGCAGCCTGGTCGAGCAGGACAACGCTTTTATCCTGATTGACCGGAAAACCTCGGAAGTGCCGTCACGTAAAGGGCTGATCGTAGCCCTGGACCTGGAGCAGTATGATTACAACAAAGGCGCGCAAAGCCTGATTCGTGCCACCGAAGGAACCATCCTTGACCGTCTTCCGCCCCGCATCAAGGTGCGTCAGAACGCACCCATTGAGCTGCCGCATATCATGGTGCTGATTGATGACCCTGAACGAACCGTTATTGAACCGCTGTTCCAGGAACAGCTGGAAAGCGTTTACGATTTTGAACTGCTCGCTGGTGGTGGTCATGTGAAAGGTTACCGCGTTGATCAGCCCGCACTGATTGAACAGGTGGTTGGCGCGCTGGAAAAACTTGCAGAGCCTGCTGCCTATCATCAGCGTTATGACTGCAATGATGACGTGATGCTCTATGCCATGGGGGATGGCAATCATTCCTTTGCAACGGCGAAAGCGATCTGGGAAAAGCTCAAGGCTGAGGCTGCCGATCCGCGGGATGTTATGGAACATCCGGCTCGTTGTGCCTTGGTTGAGCTGATTAACCTGCATGATGCCGGCCTTGAGTTTGAAGCGATTCACCGGGTGCTGTTCAACGTTGATGCGATAGCTTTGCAGCAGGAAATGGCCGATTTTTTCGCGGCCCAGGGGACACCGGTAACCATGCATCCCTGTTCCGATCTGTCCAGTGCCGAAGTTTTGGCAAAAACATTGGCCGGGCATGTTTTTGTCGCGGTGTTTGCGGGGAGTTTCTGCGTCTGCCAGATCGCCGATCCCAAGCTGACCCTGGCGGTTGCCAGCTTGCAGGAGTTTCTTGACGACTACCTGGCACAGCATGCCGCTGTAAAAGTTGACTATATTCATGGTACGATCCCTGTCACCGAGCTGGGTAGTCGCGCGGACGGGGCCGGTTTTTACCTGCCCTCCATTGCCAAGAATGACCTGTTTCGCACCATTGTCCATGACGGGGCTTTGCCACGCAAAACCTTCTCCATGGGCGAGGCGGATGAGAAACGCTTCTATCTGGAATGCAGAAAGATTCGCTAGGAAACGGCCCTTTTCCGCAATCACTGCGTCACCTTGAGAAAAATTTTCTAAATAATACCCTCTCCTTGGGGAGAGGGTGGTGCGAAGCGTCGGGTGAGGGGAAAATGCTTGCAGTCCCCCTCATCCGCCCGATGGGCACCTTCTCCCTCGGGGAGAAGGAACGGAGTGAATCAGAGCCTGGAGTTACGACCTATGCCCGCAATTGATGCTGTTGTTTTTGACCTTGGAAAAGTCCTGATCGACTATAGTTATGATGGCTTTTTCAAACTGCTCAATAGCCGGGGTGGCAGCTTTGCTTCGGAAGCAGACTTTGTTTCAAAAGTTGATCTGCTTGCCTATGAACATGGTCACTATTCAGATGCTGAATTTCTGCGGCGGATCAATGCCTGTTTAGCGAACCCCTTGCCAGAAGAGACCCTGGTTGCCGCCTGGAAAGATTTGTTTACCCCGGTACAACCGATGCTTGCCCTGGCAAAAGAACTGAAGCAGCGCTGTCGCGTTTATCTGTTATCGAATACCAGCGCGATTCATTGGGCGTATCTGCAGGAAACATACAGTTTAGCGCAGGTGTGTCACGACCTGTTTGCCTCGTTTCAGGTCGGCCGCATGAAGCCGGCTGCGGAGATTTTTGCCATTGCCGAACAGCGCTTTGGACTGGGGCCGCAGCGAACGTTGTTTATTGATGACAGACAGGAAAATGTGGCCGGTGCCATCGCCTGTGGTTGGCAGGGATTGTGGCATCGTGACTTTTCTGAGACCCGTCAGGTTGTGCTGCAACTTGTCGGGAAATGCTAATGCTGGCCGGGGCTACTCTTATTGCCCCTATAACTGGTTTGATGGTTGGTTGATCTATGAACATGAACGCCTTTTATCTGCTGGTTGATCGTTATCTACCGCGGCGCCTGCAAAGCAAGTTGAGTCTGCTGGTAACCGCTCTGCTGATTTTTCATATCAGTTTGATCGGAGCCCTGTTTTCTGATCTTTCCGAAGAACTGTTGCGGGAACAAATTTCCCAGCGAGCACTTGAAGTCGCTCATGCCGTAGCCGAAAACCCGCTGACCCGGGCCGGGATCATGGCCCGCGATACCGATTCCCTGCAGCGTTTCACCCAAGACCTGCTCAGCAAAACCGAAGCTGAATATATAGTCGTTGGCGATCGTGACGAGATCCGTCTGTCCCACCCCAATCCGGATAATATCGGCCGCCATTTTGTCGGAGGGGATCTTGGACCCGCCCTGCGTGAAGGGAAGGAGTACAGTTCCGAAGCGATCGGTACCCTGGGGCCTTCCATGCGTGGTATCGTTCCCGTTTACGACTGGAACAATACCATTATCGGGTTTGTCGCCGTTGGCTATATGACCAACCATATCAACGAAATCATTCATCAGAAACAGCGTGAAATATTAGGCTATATTGCCGTTGTTCTGGGCTTTGGTGTCATCGGGGCCACCATTATTGCCCGCGGGCTCAAGGCCGCGATCATGGGACTCGAAATTCACGAAATAGGGGCACTATTTCTTGAACGTAACGCCATTATCGGAGCGATTCGTGAAGGAATTGTCGCCGTTGACGGCAAGGGGTGTCTGACCTATGTCAACCAGGCGGCGCGCGGCTATATTGGCGAGCGCTTTGAGGGGAAGTTACGTGGGCGTGCCCTGGCTGAAATCTGCCCCGGATCCGATCTGGTCCGGGCGATTCAGGCTGGCCTGCGGGTCCTTGATGCCGAGATGATCATGGCCGGAAAAGTGATGTTGGTGAACGTTGTTCCCCTTGAAAAGCCTTCAGAAGGGAGTGTCGCCAGTTTCCGCCCCAAGGATGAGCTTGATCGGCTGACCCGGGAACTGTCACATATGCAGGAATATTCGGAATTATTACGTGCTCAGACCCATGAATATTCCAACAAAATGCATACCATTGCCGGCCTCCTTCAGCTTGGCGCGCATCAGGAAGCCCTCGACCTGGTCATCAACGAAGCCAGTGGTTACCAGGAACTGGTTCGCAACCTGGCCGATGCAGTTCCTGATCCGGTGATTGCCGGGTTGATTCTAGGCAAGTACAACCGTGCCTGCGAATTGAAAATAGACCTTGAATTTGACCCGGAAAACTCCTTTTCGGATCTTCCGGCCGCACTTAATCGCGAAACTCTGGTCACGATTCTCGGCAACCTGCTTGATAACGCCTTTGACTCCGTTCGTGAAAAGGGTCCGTCCGGACTGGTCAGGTTGTTTCTGACCGACCTCGGCTCCGACCTGGTCATGGAGGTTGAAGATTCTGGTGGCGGAATCGCCGCCGAGATTGCCGACCGGTTGTTTGAAAATGGAGTGACCACCAAAAAGGGGAGCGGGCGAGGGACCGGGCTGGCGTTGGTCAAACGCGCCGTTGATAGTTTGCAGGGGCAAATTACTTTTGCCGAAGGAGAGCTGGGGGGCGCTCTGTTTACCGTCATCATTCCAAAAAGAACAGGGCCATCAACATGAATGAAAATATAATCCGCATCCTTGTGGTCGAAGATGATCAGCGTATTTCCGAACTCCATCAGCGCTTTGTCCAGAAAATACCCGGCTTTGAAGTTGTCGGGATCGCCAACACAATCGCCGATGCTGAAGAGATGATCGACATTCTGCAACCGGATCTGATTCTGCTTGATCTGTTTTTTCCCGAAGGGAACGGTCTGGAACTATTACGCCAGGTGCGGGCCGGTGAGCAGCCCTGTGACGTTATCCTGATCACCGCCGCCCGTGAAATCGCCTCGTTGCAGGAAGCCATGCGTGGTGGAGTGTTTGATTACATTATCAAGCCGGTTCATTTTCCCCGCTTTCAAGAAGCGCTGCAGAACTTTCAGACCTATTTTGCGCATCTTCAGCAGGGTATAACCCTTGAACAGAAAGATGTCGACCGCCTGCTGCGCGCTCAGCAGGGCGGCGAACCAACCACCAGCGGCGCCATCCCCAAAGGGATCGACCCCTTAACCCTGGCCAAAGTGCGCAAGGTTTTTGAGCGACCCGAGGTCAAAGATATCAACGCCGAAGAAGTCGGCCAGCAGGTTGGCATCAGCCGCTCCACCGCCCGCCGTTATCTGGAATTTCTCGTCACCGAAGGGTTCCTCAAAACCGATCTTATCTACGGCGTTGTCGGGCGTCCCGAACGGCGCTACTTACGGCAACTGTAACTGCTCGTCAGATAAATGTTGGAACCGTAGAGTATTATCCCCCTGTAGAGATCTGATTGCTATTTCAAAAATCACCGTGGCGCACACGCCAATCTGAAATTTGAAATTTCAAATCTGAAATCACAATTGCGCCAAAACGCAATTGTGGAGGGGGAAATCATGAGCGACAAGAATAACAAGAAAAGTCCGCCCAAAGTCGGCGGCAATGTCCTGATCAACGGCCGCACGGCTGTCCACGCAGGCAGTGGTGGCGTACTGACCACTGTCGATGTGTGTTTGACCAAGGTTGGCAAAGCTGTTGTGCCTATTCCTTACACCAATATTGCCCGCAGTGAAGACGCCGCACAAACCGCCAGCACCGTTTTTATCAACGGGCATCCCGTCTGTCATAAAAATTCCATTTTTGCCAAAAGCAGTGGTGACGAACCCGGTAACCGCAAAGGTATAAAAAGCGGCACCATTACCGAAAAAGCCGAATTCGTTACTGCGTCCAGCAATGTGTATATCGAAGGGATCGCTGCGGTCAGGCAGGGGGACTACATGGTCAGCAACAATGCCAACACCGCTCCCATGCCCCTCGTACAACCCGGAGCTCCCCGGCCCCAAAACAATCGCCTTGAGAGTGTCAAAGGCCTGGATGATGCCGAGCTGCCCAATGGCGTAGCGCTGAAAATCAGTGGTGATCGGCTGCATGTTCAGAATGATCTGGTCGCGATAGGTGATGGAGAAGAAGACGAAGATTTTCAGGATGAAACGGGTACAAGCGCGCAGACAGCAGCAGGGGGTGGTCATGCAAGTTCAGCAACAGCGGCCGCAGAGAACGATCCCGCGTCTGAACCCACCAAACCTGAACTTGTCATCGGAGTGTTCTTTGACGGCACCGGCAATAACATGCTGGCCCAGCCACCGGAGCAGCATACCAATGTGGCGAAGCTGCATGATCTCTATTTTCCTGAAGAAACGTCCCAGATCTATAAGCAAAGAATTTATGTTGAAGGAGTGGGGACTAAAGCTGTTGTTGCGCGCAGAGGAGAGGTTGCGGAAAAATTATCTCTCGTTGGCCTTGCCACGGGGCTAGGAACCTACGGTGCTGGAACTCGGCTGAGAGAAGCAAGAGATAAATTTATTATCATTCTAAATGAATATCGCCAAGCGTATGGTCAACCTGAAAAAGTAATTTTTGATCTGTTTGGTTTTAGTCGGGGGGCGATGCTGGCCCGCCATTTTGCCAACGTGATTCAGGCGGGGTTGCCTGATTTACAACAATCGCCGTATCAAGGAACCTTGCCGATCCGGCCCAGTCTGCGCGCAACAGAAATTGACACCCCTGGTGGCGATACGCTGGCTGATGACCGGAGGAATATAATGACCGTTTCGGCTCTGTATCCACGTTTAGCAGCTGAGGTACGAACACGTTTCCTTGGCCTGTTTGATTCGGTTGGGTCATTCTTTTTAGCCGGGAATGATGATGAAGGCTTTATTAATCCTTACCTTGGTTCCAATACTGCTGAATTTGTTTATCAACTGACGGCTCGCGATGAGATCCGTAAAAACTTTCCTCTGACCAGTATTCTGCCAGGCAATGGAAACTGGGTTGAAGAAGAAATGTTCGGCGTTCATTCGGATGTCGGCGGTGGTTACGACAATACACCTGAGCGGATTTACATTGAAGGCAGTAGCGAGGAGTACGAATCACGAGATGAGATTACGGATCGCTTGCATCCGCCTGAACACTGGAAGCGGTGGTGCCTAAAAATGCAGGCAAAGGCTAAAGATATCAGTGACAGATTAGGAATAGAGTGTGAAGTTGATTGTAACGGTGATATTGCCTATTTCTTTGAAATCCGACGCACTAAAAACGATCTGGCAAAAGTAGCTCTCAAAGCTATGTATGATAAAGCCTTGGCAAAAGGGTTAAGCCTTGATTCCATAGATCAAGGTGATTTGATTCCTCCGACATTAGAGCATTTGCTACAACAGGCTTCAGCAGATAACTCGACAGCTATTAAACAGCTTGACGATGTATATATCCACAGATCTCATCGAAAGATATGCCTGGCATACATCAGTGAAACTATTGGTATGAATGCTGAAACCGATGGTAAGCGGGATATCTTCCCAAATCAGCCTTATAGAGCCATAAATGAAGAAGAGAATAACTCATGAAAAGATTGATCAGTTTAATATTGCTAGTTGTAATGCTGTCAGCATGTTCAAGTTTGGAAAAAACGCATTCTGAAAAATACACTATTTCTTATTGCTCTACAGGTGATGAACCCGTCTGGATTGAAAAAGTCAAATTCGATGACTATCCAGTAAAATCGGGTGGCGGGCTTATTGGTGGCTGGAAGAGAGCTATGGGAATGATTAGCCTCTTTCCCACACCTTCTGTGCCGAAACAGGTCTATATATACTGGTTCAATTATCGGCAACAGGTTTTTTACGAGGTGACAGTCCCGATACAAAAGAATGCTGCAGAGATTATGTACAATCTACCTCAGCTTAAGTTTAGTGCGAATTTTTTGGTCACCGGGGTGAAACCTGACGGTACGGCAGTGGTTTGGGTTACTAATGGCTCAAATGCTAAATTCAGCACATGGGTCGAAGTTGGCCGCGCCCAGGGAACGCTGGCTCCGGGAGATCCTGAAAGTCGGCGTAATTCGACAGAATCGTTACGCAGGCGGGGAAAACTTTAATCTTAAACCGGTCCGTATCCTTTCATGGTGCGGGCCGGTTTTTTGTTTTCAGGTTTATTCAACTACCGAGAGGATAAGCCGCATGAGGGAATAATTTTATATAGCAGGCGGTGTGTGACTTATTTTGACATTGTTTGCCGTTATTTTTTCAAGACGGTTGGGGGCTGTTTTATGTGGTAGAATTTTAACTTTGTGGGATTTAGTGTTGTGACCTGCTGATTTTTAGGAGGGAACGGTAGTGGAATATTTTGCGCATAAAGGACAATCTGTCAGGTGTCATCTTGCTGCTGTAGGAAACTTATGTCGTGACCTGTCAACCAAGGTAGGTGTTCCGGAACTTGGTGAGCTGCTGGGGTTACTTCATGACTTTGGCAAATATAGTGAACAATTCCAGGCTTATATTAAATCAGCAACAGGTATTTATAATCCAGATCTTGATGACGATTATGTTGATACTAAAGTGGTCAGAGGAACCATCGATCATTCTACAGCCGGTGCCCAGTGGCTTTGGCAGTTGAGCTGTAATTACGGTGAGGCCGGGAAACTGATTGGTCAAATTTTGGCGCTGTGTCTTGCTTCCCATCACGGTGGATTGATTGACAGTCTCGATGCTGATGGACATAACATTTTTTCGAGACGCATGGTCAAGGAGGACGAAAAAACACATCTCTCCGAATGCCGGAAAAATGCCGATGGAGCTATTCTCCAACGTCTGAATGAGTTATCTCGTCCGGAAATACTGCAATCCCTATTACCGCAAATCTCTGCAATCCTGAATAAACCGGGTCAGCCTCTACTTGTTGGTTGGTTCAAAGTCGGACTACTGGTGAGGTTTCTATATAGTTGCTTGATTGATGCCGATAGAATCGATAGTGCTGATCACGAAAATCCGCAAAACAAAATAATTCGGCAGAATATTGCTGTCAATTGGCAGATTGCTGTTGAGCGTTTGGAAGAGCAATTGGCAGCGTTGCCATTTAAGCATGAAATCGATCATCTCCGGCGCGATATCTCTGATCAGTGTAAGAAACGCGCATCTGATGGACAAGGTATCTACTCTTTTACGGTTCCGACGGGTGGCGGTAAGACCTTTTCCGCGATCCGTTTTGCTCTGCACCACGCCCAGAAACACAAGCTTGATCGAGTCATCTGTATTATTCCCTATACCTCGATCATTGAACAGAACGCTGAAGAAATCCGTAAGCTGATTGAACGTGAAGAGGATGAGTTCTCGTGGGTGTTGGAGCATCACTCTAATCTGGAACCTGAGGTTCAGACTTGGCAAAGTAAATTGGCTTGTGAAAACTGGGATGCGCCGATTGTTTTTACGACCATGGTACAGTTTCTTGAAACCCTCTTTGGTGGTGGAACCCGTGGTCCGCGGCGTATGCATCAGTTGGCGCAGTCGGTCTTGATCTTTGACGAAATTCAGACCTTGCCGATTAACTGTGTCCATCTTTTCTGCAATGCCATCAACTTTCTTACCGATCATGCGGGATCAACTGTCTTGATGTGTACCGCAACGCAACCACTGCTGAACAAACTGAAGAATCCTGACAAGGGACAATTGACCGTTTTATCGGAAAATGAGCTGATTGCTGATGTGGGTAAACTCTTTGCGGACCTTAAGCGTGTCCAGATTCGTAATCGGATTAAACCGCATGGGTGGACTGAAATAGAAATCGCTGATTTGGCCATGAATGAATACCGGGCTAAGGGCAGTTGCCTGGTAATCGTCAATACCAAAGATTGGGCCCGGCGGCTTTATGTGGTTTGCAATGAAGAGTTGGGCGCTGGCAGCGTTTTCCACCTCAGCACAGGTATGTGTCCTGATCAGCGCAAGGAAAAGCTGGCTGAGATTAAAAATCGCCTGGATACGGGTCTACCGGTTCTTTGTATCAGTACTCAGTTGATTGAAGCCGGTGTCGATGTTGATTTTGCTTCGGTTATCCGTTTTCTCGCCGGGCTTGATTCCATTGCCCAGGCTGCCGGGCGCTGTAATCGTAACGGTCGTCAGACGATGGCTGAGGTCTTTGTTGTCAATCCTGCTGAGGAAAAAATCGGGCAGCTGACCGATATCTGTGAGGGGCGGGATAAGGCCCTTAGGATTTTCAACGAGACAGCAGACGAGGATCTGTTGACACCGGAAACGATGGCTCAGTATTTCTCATATTACTTTTATCAACGTGCAGACGACATGGATTACAAAGTTAGCGCCAAGGAAGCTGGGCGGGGTGACAGTTTGCTCAATCTGCTTGGCGACAACCGCAACAATGTTGGCAAAACTTCGCCACTGGCCTTGCGGCAATCCTTTAAAACCGCTGGAAATATTTTCAAGGCGATCGACGCCCCTACCCAGGCGGTCATTGTTCCCTTTAAACGTGGCAAGTTCATCATCAGCGATCTCTGTGCCGAGCAGAATCCCGACAGGATCAGACAATTGCTCAAGGAAGCGCAGCAGTACAGCGTTAACGTCTTTCCCAATGTCTGGCGCAAATTATTGCAGGAGCAGGCAGTCCATTCGGTAAGAGATGGGATTTTCTATTACCTCGATGAGCGTTATTACAGTGAAAAGTTCGGTCTGGCTACAGAGGTGGTCGCCGATTTTGAACCGCAGGTCATTTAGAGAGGAGGTTCGATGAAGAATAGTATCAGTTTCAGACTCTGGGGGCGCTATGCCCTGTTTACTGATCCCGTGACCAGGGTCGGCGGGGAAAAGTGTTCCTATCATGTGCCTACCTATGAAGCGATCAAGGGGGTGCTCAAGTCGATCTACTGGAAACCGACACTGATCTGGCATGTTGACAAGGTCAGAGTAATAAAACCATTGCGAACCCAGACCAAAGGCATGAAACCTCTGGTCTGGGGTGGTGGGAACAGCCTTGCCATTTACACATTTCTCCATGAGGTCGAATACCAGGTAGAGGCCCACTTTGAGTGGAATGAAAATCAACCGGACCTGGCGAGGGATCGTATCGATGGCAAGCATTTCAGCATCGCTACGCGAATGCTGGAAAAGGGAGGTCGGCAGGATATCTTTCTCGGGACACGCGATTGTCAGGGCTACGTTGAACCCTGCGTGTTCGGCGAAGGGGCTGGAGCTTATGATGATATTGACGAACTTGGTTTTGGCCTGATGTTCCATGGCTTTGATTACCCTGACGAAACCGGAACTAATGAACTGCGCAGTCGTTTCTGGAGGGCAACCATGTGCAAGGGGATTCTTGAATATCCCCGACCGGAGGAGTGTGAGTCCTGCCGCATTATTCGCAAGATGGTTCCAAAACGATTTGGCTTGGGCGAGAACCTGATGGCGGTGGAGCAGGAGGAGGCATTGCTATGAGCTGGCTGGCCAAACTGTATGAAACCTACGAAGCGGGAACTTCACTAGATTTGCCAGCTGATCAAAAGCTGATGCCGATCAGCCATACCCTGCAAAATGCTCATATCAAGATTGTTATTGATGGTAACGGCAATTTTCTGCGTGCAGAGGTTCTGGAAAAAACTCAAATTGTGCTTCCGGCTACAGAAAAGTCAGCAGGGAGAAGTAGTGGTGAAGCGCCGCATCCCTTGGCAGACAAGCTGCAATATATCGCCAAGGATTATCCTGAATTCGGTGGGAGGAAAAAATCGTACTTTGTGTCCTACGAGACGCAATTGCGCAAATGGTCTGACACTTCTGTAACCAATAAAAAAATTGCAGCAGTTTACGCTTACATCAATAAAGGAAGTGTTATTGCGGATCTTATTCGGGAAGGTGTTCTTCACCTCGGAGACGACGGCAAGTTGCTGACCTATTGGTCTGCCGAAGGTAATACGCCACCAATCTTTAAGGTTTTGCCTGCTCTGCCCAAAGAAAAACGTATCGAAAAGGACAAGGCAGAAATTGAACAGGGGGATGCACTGGTCTGCTGGCAAGTTGAAGTGACGGGCGATCCTCAGGCGGAAACCTGGATAGATAGAGACCTGCAAGAAAATTGGATTCAATATCAGAGTATAGACGGAGGAGTATCGGGCTTTTGCTATGTGACCGGTTCTGATTGTGTTTTGGCAACCAACCATCCGGCGAAACTCCGCCATAGTGGAGACAAGGCGAAACTGCTGTCGTCCAATGATTCCTCTGGGTTCACCTTTCGTGGCCGTTTCACTGAAGGAGATGGTGGTCAAGCCGCTGCTGTTGGCTACGAGGTAACTCAAAAAGCCCATAATGCACTGCGCTGGTTGATCGACAGGCAGGGCTTTCGCAATGGAGATCAAGTCTTTGTAGCCTGGGCTGTGTCGGGAAAAGGTATTCCCGAACCTTTGCGCAGTAGCTTTGATCTACTAACACAGCCGCTGACTTTTCAACCGCCTGACAAAGAACAGTTAACCGAAGAGCTTGATCACACCATAGATCTCGGAGCCTCTTTTGCACATAAATTCAATAATTATCTCAGAGGTTATCGAGCAAAGCTGGAGCCGAACGAGCAGATTCTGATAATGGGGCTCGATTCAGCGACTCCGGGGCGAATGAGTGTCATATATTACCGCCAGTTACTGGCCAGTGAATTTTTTGACCGCCTGGAAAGCTGGCATCAGCATTTCTCCTGGCCGCAGCGGCACGTCATCGAAACAGACGCAACAGGTAAGGGAAAAGGGGGGCAGAAAAAGACAGTTTGGCCAGTCAGCTCACCAGCCCCACGCATCATTGCAGACGCTGCCTACGGGGATGTTTTAAAGAGTAATGATACGCTGAGAAAGAATCTGTTGGAACGCATCGTTCCCGCGATAATAGACGGCCAGCCTTTCCCGCAGGATATCATGATGAACGCTGTCCGGCGCGTCAGTAACCGGAACAACATTGAATTTTGGGAGTGGGAAAGGAATATGGGCGTGGCCTGTGCCCTTTACCGAGGGTTCTATCAGCGCCATCCAAATAAACAGCAAAGGAGAGAATATACAATGTCATTAGATGAGAACAGAACAACAAGGGATTATCTTTACGGGCGTCTTCTGGCCGTTGCTGAAAAAATCGAGGAGGTGGCTTTATCTGTTGCTGGTGAGAATCGGCCGACGACAGCAGCACGGCTGATGCAACGTTATGCTGATCGGCCGTTTTCGACCTGGCGTACGCTAGAGCTTTCACTGCAACCATATATGCAGAGGCTGCAAAACAGCCGGGGTGGTTTTCTGACAAACAGAAAAAAAGAGACGGATAAAATCATGTCGGCATTTGGAAATGGTGATTTTGAAAGCGACAAGGCTTTGTCCGGTGAATTTCTACTTGGTTACCATTGTCAACGGATGTTTTATCGTCAACAGACTGCTGAAGATTAATTAAATTTTTATATAAAGGAGATGACCCTATGAGCCTCGAACACAAAATTGATTTTGCCGTTATTTTCAGTGTGAAACACGCTAACCCCAATGGTGATCCTCTTAATGGAAACCGCCCCCGGACCGATTATGACGGCTTCGGTGAAGTGACCGATGTCTGTCTGAAACGTAAAATCCGTGACAGGATGCAGGATGCCGGGCATGCCATCTTTGTTCAGTCCGATGAAAAGAAAACGGATGGTATGCCGAGTTTGAAAGCAAGAGCAGAGGACGGGACTCATGGTTTGGGAAAAGAGACCTTCAACAGCAAAAAAACTTCGCCGGAAAAGGCAGCGAAAATGGCCTGTGATAAGTGGATTGATGTCAGAGCTTTTGGGCAACTTTTCGCATTTAAGGGTGAGGAAAAGGACGGGGTGTCTATCCCTATCCGTGGGCCGGTTTCTATCCAGTCCGCCTTCAGCATTGAGCCTGTCAGTATAACCAGTACCCAGATTACCAAAAGCGTAAGCGGTGAAGGAGACGGTACGAAAAGAAGCTCAGACACCATGGGGATGAAACACCGGGTCGATAGGGCCGTTTATGTGACCTTTGGCAGTATGAATCCCCAGTTGGCTGAACGGACCGGATTCAGTAACGCCGATGCTGAAAGCATCAAAACTGTGTTGCCGAGGTTATTTGAAGGTGATGCCTCTTCGGCCCGTCCTGAGGGGAGTATGGCGGTAGAAAAGGTTATTTGGTGGCAGCACAGTAGCAAGGCTGGTCAGTATTCCTCGGCAAAAGTTCATCGTTCTCTAACTGTAAATGTCGATGGAAGTTATCAGTTAGAGTCAATGGGAGGCTTGGTGCCTGAAGTGATCGAAGGTTTCTGATACCAGCTTCGTTGGTGATCTCAAATTTCAAATCTCAGATTTCACAGTAACTCCGTTGGCGATCTGAAATCTGAAATTTCAAATCTGAAATCACAGTTGTGCCTAAGCGCAACTGTGGAGGGGGGAATAATGAAATATGAAAACTTTGAAGACGTTCCTGTTTGGAAGGACGGCATTACCCTGACATCCCGGGTTTTTCAGATAACCGAAGATCGGTCATTTCAAGGTCGGGGCGATATTGCCAACCAGATCCAACGGGCGGCCTTGTCGGTGCCGAATAATATTGCCGAGGGCTTCGAACGCGGCACGACTCCGGAACTGATCCAGTTTCTTTATTACGCCAAAGGCTCCGCTGGGGAAGTGCGCTCCATTTGTCATGTAATTGAACGTATTGCTGCGTTCAATCATCTGAAATCACTGCTGTCCGGTTAATAGCTGAATAAATCCAGCTGGTTACTATCAGGGAGATCTTGAATTTGCTTGAGAGCATCAGCAACCAGTGAAGAAATGGGCTTTTTCTCAAACAAATTGACCTCCAGGATCTGTAAAAAAGTGTAGAGCTCACACGGGATTTTGAGCTTTTTCTTCGCAATAACAACCAGAAGGTAAATGCACAGCGCTACCCATATCTGGCTCTTTACGCCGTTGATCGATGTCCCGTAAAACGATTTGATCCGCAGGTGCTGCTTAACCCATTTGAAAAACAGCTCTACCTGCCAGCGCTGCTTATAGACTTCGGCAACTGTAGCTGCTGAAATCGTAAAATTGTTGGTCAAAAAGACCAGGTGTTTATTTCGATCTTTGTCAACATAACTGACCCGGCGGAACTTTTCCGGATAGTCCTTTTTCGATTTGGGAGTGACTAGGACAATCGTCTGGTCAGCTTTGATTCCGGCTGACTTGTCTTTGTCTGCGGAATAAAGTCGCCTGTAACGCAAATTGTCTTTTGCCCTGATGACGAAGAAACCTCCTTGTTGATGCAGCGCATAGAGTCGCGAGAAGTCGGTATAGGCCTTGTCCATGGTGTAAATGGCATTCTCTGTTACCGGCAGAGAATCCAACATTCGGACATCATGTACTTTGCCTGTTGTGACGGCGACATAGGTCGGAATGGTTCCTCGCAGATCAAGCAGAGTATGCATTTTAACCGCGGACTTCGTCGTTTTGTATTCTGCCCATGGGAATAGAGACAGGCACAGATCAATGGTCGTTGAATCAAAAGCATACAGTGGCTGGCCAAGTTCAAGGGCAAATGGTTCGTCACAGTAAAGTTGCTGCGCCATGTGTATTAGAATATGGCCGAAGTCCTGAAAGATGCGCCAGTCCCTGCGCTCACTGGCATCTGCCAGAGTTGAGCGGGACACGGAACCGCGAAAGCCGATGTGGTAAAGCTTCTCTCGGTGAGAGTTCAAGCAGGTTTCGATATCTCGCAAGCTTTCACGGCTGGCCATTTGGGCATAAGCGAGGCACAGAAATTGATCGAATGTCGAAAACTTTCTGGCTCTGTAATCGCCCCGATAACGGTGAACGCACAAATTGAAATCGTGACGTGGCAGAAACTGCAGCAGTTGCCTGAAAACGGTTTGGCCTGAATTCATCGATACCTCCTGCGATAATGGATGGTATCTCCCCATATTCATGGGGCGAATTCAAATCGAAAACGGAACAGTTATGTCAAAGAACAATTATTATCAGTAACTTACAGCACTATCCGACTTTTTAACCGGACAGTAGTGATCTGAAATCTGAAATTTCAAATTTGAGATTGCTGTCGCGCAAGATTGCGCGACAGCTTGGCGGCTGGGCCTTTTCTTTACAGGAAACCGATATAAAAGGCACCCGTCACCTGACGGAAAAATCGAAGGACTCATATCATCGGCAAAAGGACGCTGACAAGCTCCTGGCCGAGCTTGACCATAATTATCAACAGCAATTTCAGTCGTGGAAAAAACGATGAGTTATCAAGAAGATGACTACATTATGCTGTCGGCCTTACAGCATTTTATCTATTGCCCAAGACAGTGTGCGCTGATTCATCTGGAACAGCAGTGGGTCGAAAACCGCTACACGGCAGAGGGCAAAGTTCTGCATGAGCGGGCCGACAGCAGTAAAAACTCCCGGCAGGGGAGTATTCGTTATGTTCGCTCTTTGCCTATCTGTTCACAGCGGCTCGGTTTAAGTGGTCAGGCGGATGTTGTTGAATTTCATGATAACGGTACCGTCTTTCCCGTAGAGTATAAACGGGGCCGCCCAAAACAAGATCGTTGTGATGACGTTCAGTTATGCGCGCAGGCTCTTTGTCTGGAGGAGATGCTCAATATTGATATCGCTAAAGGTGCCCTGTTTTATGGTCAGAAAAAGCGCCGTAAAGAAATTGTATTTGACCATGAGTTACGGCAACTGACCAAGGATATCTGCCATGCCGTCCATACGCTGCTGGAAAAGGGAAAAACTCCCCCAGCGGTCTATTCCGCCAAATGTGACCAATGTTCTTTGCTGTCGATCTGTCTGCCGCATAATTGCGGGCAGCGGCAATCGGTTGAACACTATATGAAGCGTATGTTGGGAGGGATTCATGCGGAAGATGCTTAATACGCTCTATGTAACAACACAAGGGGCCTATCTGCACAAAGAAGGAGAAACTGTTGCGGTTCAGGTCGAGCGCGAAACCCGGTTGCGTTTACCCATCCATACCCTCGGCTCGATTGTTTGCTTTGGCAATGTCTTGTGTAGCCCGTTTTTGTTGGGGCATTGTGCCGAAAACGACGTTGCCGTCAGTTTTATGACCGAATACGGTCGTTTTCTGGCCCGAGTCCAGGGGCCGGTTTCCGGCAATGTTCTGCTGCGCCGTGAACAGTATCGACAAGCGGATTGTTTGAAGTCTTCGGCCTCACTGGCAAGGATGTTTGTTATTGGTAAAGTTAGCAATGCCAGAACAAGTTTGAACCGGGTGCTGCGTGATCATGCTGAGAAGACAGATGCCGAAGCCTTGTCCTTGGTTTGCCAACAGATTTCTCGCTATGGGCAACGGTTATTGCAGGAAGACGATCTTGATACAGTTCGTGGTATTGAAGGGCGGCTGGCCCGTGATTATTTTGATCATTTCAACAATCTGATTGTTGCCCAAAAGGATGATTTTGTATTCTCCGGTCGCAACCGGCGGCCGCCCTTAGACCCTATAAATTGTCTTCTTTCTTTTGCTTATGCACTCCTTTATCACGATGCCCGTAGTGCCCTTGAATCTGTTGGACTCGACCCCGCTGTTGGGTATTTGCACCGTGATCGTCCTGGGCGTTACGGACTGGCCCTTGATTTGATGGAAGAGTTTCGGCCAATGCTGGCAGACCGGTTGGTTCTGTCACTTATCAACTTAGGGCAGGTAAAAAAGAAGGATTTTACTATCACAGAATCTGGTGCTGTCCGTATGGATGATGATACGCGCAAAACTCTTCTTGTTGCTTATCAGAAACGCAAACAGGAAGAGATTGACCATCCATTTCTGAATGAAAAAATACCGGTTGGTATGCTGGTATTTGCCCAGGCGCAACTGTTAAGCCGTTATCTACGTGGTGACCTGGATGCCTACCCTCCTTTTTTATGGAGGTAAGCCATGATGGTCCTTGTCAGTTACGATGTTGCAACTATGGATCGTGCTGGTGCCCGGCGTTTGCGCCGGGTCGCGAAGGTTTGCCAGAATCACGGTCAGAGGGTTCAATATTCAGTTTTTGAATGCTTGGTGGATCCGGCCCAATGGACCGTGATGCGCCAGCAGTTGGTTGAAATTATTGACGATGAGCAGGATAGCTTGAGGTTTTATTTTTTAGGAGCAAACTGGCGGAAAAGGGTGGAGCATGTTGGGGCTAAAGAATCTATCGACCAGGAAGGCCCTTTGATCATTTAGCGAACCCCAAGTGGTTGCTGTTTTCCCGGAGGGTTCGCGCATAAGGTAGATCTTTGAAAATAGAATGAAAAGAGAACTGTGCTGTAATGACCAATGATATTTTGAACCAGAAATAAACTGGTTCGCAGAAATGAAAAGAAAAGAAATGCAGAATCATGCTGTTAGCAGCATGCAGTCGCCCTCCCTGCGAGGGCGTGGATTGAAACACTAAAGAACGCCATTATTTGCCCCGTCTCGCTGTCGCCCTCCCTGCGAGGGCGTGGATTGAAACACGAAACCTGCGCATCTTGTCTTTCTTCCGGAGCGTCGCCCTCCCTGCGAGGGCGTGGATTGAAACATTCATGGCAATTTGGTAGCCGGTGTTTTGCAAGCGTCGCCCTCCCTGCGAGGGCGTGGATTGAAACGTCTACCGACCTGGTCGCCCTCCCTGCGATTACGTCTACCGAGATTCCTAAGTCATGAACACGCAGGGTCGCCCTCCCTGCGAGGGCGTGGATTGAAACGTCATCATCAACGGTTGCGAAGCGTTCCTCGCGGGTCGCCCTCCCTGCGAGGGCGTGGATTGAAACAATGGTAAGGGTTGCAACACCGGTGGCGATGCTGTGGTCGCCCTCCCTGCGAGGGCGTGGATTGAAACAAGTTCGGTACAGAACGCATCGTCAACAGCTTCGGTCGCCCTCCCTGCGAGGGCGTGGATTGAAACTCCTTTCCCAGCCATACTAACCGGGCAAAAAGCCGTCGCCCTCCCTGCGAGGGCGTGGATTGAAACAACCGGTGCTTGTGGCTTGGTGTGTCCGGTGCGCGTCGCCCTCCCTGCGAGGGCGTGGATTGAAACAATGTCATGACTAAAGACATTTCTGCAAACGCCGTCGCCCTCCCTGCGAGGGCGTGGATTGAAACAGCTAGAAATGTGTTTTGTGAAGATCAACACTCAAGTCGCCCTCCCTGCGAGGGCGTGGATTGAAACCTTTTTCAGGGAGTGTTAACCGTGGCGATTACGTGTCGCCCTCCCTGCGAGGGCGTGGATTGAAACAAGAGATATATAGCTATTTGTGTGGATATTCACAGTCGCCCTCCCTGCGAGGGCGTGGATTGAAACTTTCTTCCGGGTCGGTAATCCCTGCCAGACTGATGTCGCCCTCCCTGCGAGGGCGTGGATTGAAACTCAAAATCAAAAGAATTATAAAGAGCAAAAATATGTCGCCCTCCCTGCGAGGGCGTGGATTGAAACAAGCTTAACGAACCAAGGCCGGAAACTATATGTTGTCGCCCTCCCTGCGAGGGCGTGGATTGAAACCATTGATTTGTGCGGGAACGGTAGCGGAACAAAGGTCGCCCTCCCTGCGAGGGCGTGGATTGAAACTTAACTATTACGGTGGTGACAAAATGCGAGAATACAGTCGCCCTCCCTGCGAGGGCGTGGATTGAAACAAAACTAACAATTTAACATTAAGGGGTCTAATCATGGTCGCCCTCCCTGCGAGGGCGTGGATTGAAACAGTAGAGGTGGTAGAGGATGATATGCCAGTGACAGTCGCCCTCCCTGCGAGGGCGTGGATTGAAACAAAAAAATTAACGCCTGCCGAGCAGAACGCCTACGTCGCCCTCCCTGCGAGGGCGTGGATTGAAACAAAAAAATTAACGCCTGCCGAGCAGAACGCCTACAGTCGCCCTCCCTGCGAGGGCGTGGATTGAAACCCTGATCCACCATCTACAACGAGAATTTTTGGCGTCGCCCTCCCTGCGAGGGCGTGGATTGAAACAAATGATAAAGATGTGCGTTAATCTCTGGTATCGAAGTCGCCCTCCCTGCGAGGGCGTGGATTGAAACCAGATATTAACGAGTCCGTATAGAACCATAACCTGTCGCCCTCCCTGCGAGGGCGTGGATTGAAACTCTAACCTGTCGTAATCCGCTAACGCTTCCTCGACCGTCGCCCTCCCTGCGAGGGCGTGGATTGAAACATGGTCAAGCGCTGCCGCTTGAACCACCTACCTGGTCGCCCTCCCTGCGAGGGCGTGGATTGAAACATAAACACCGTCACGACTTCCGGCCTTAATCCTCGTCGCCCTCCCTGCGAGGGCGTGGATTGAAACGTCAATATAAAAACTCTTTTTTGGGGCCTTTGAGTCGCCCTCCCTGCGAGGGCGTGGATTGAAACATCTTGAAGGATTGAAAAGCGGTGAGGCTGCAAGTCGCCCTCCCTGCGAGGGCGTGGATTGAAACATGCTTGGCCTGAAGGGTTACGCTTGGGATCAGACGTCGCCCTCCCTGCGAGGGCGTGGATTGAAACTGTTTTATTGCTGCTAAAGATCTTGATATTGTCCGTCGCCCTCCCTGCGAGGGCGTGGATTGAAACTGGCCAACACGGAACTGACCGAACAAGAGAGAAGTCGCCCTCCCTGCGAGGGCGTGGATTGAAACGCAGAAGACGAATTCCGATTAAACAAGACGCCAAAGTCGCCCTCCCTGCGAGGGCGTGGATTGAAACTGATGCGTTCCGTGATGCCGACCATGAGGCGAAACGTCGCCCTCCCTGCGAGGGCGTGGATTGAAACTGGGATGACTACCTTGTATACGCGGTTGAGCAGTGTCGCCCTCCCTGCGAGGGCGTGGATTGAAACACCATAGAGACGCAGCAATGGCTTTGTCTAAAGAAGTCGCCCTCCCTGCGAGGGCGTGGATTGAAACCCCTCGAAGAATGTGATTACTCCGCTTTCCCTCTGTCGCCCTCCCTGCGAGGGCGTGGATTGAAACTCAGGGTCCTTAATTCCCTCGTCGGCCCCCGACCCGTCGCCCTCCCTGCGAGGGCGTGGATTGAAACAAGGACAAGCCTTGAACGGGTCCCCAGTCGCTCGCCCGTCGCCCTCCCTGCGAGGGCGTGGATTGAAACACACATGCACTACCGACGGCCATTTAACGACGACGTCGCCCTCCCTGCGAGGGCGTGGATTGAAACGGGGTTGTGTCGTCCCAGATTGCGCCCGGTGCTAGTCGCCCTCCCTGCGAGGGCGTGGATTGAAACAGTGAAAGCAGTAAGCGTAATTTAAAGCGCACAGGTCGCCCTCCCTGCGAGGGCGTGGATTGAAACTGTTGTCTGGGTTGACAGCGGGCTTGATAGCTGCGTCGCCCTCCCTGCGAGGGCGTGGATTGAAACTCGTCCGTGTCGTCTCCGTCGGTTATAGCCACATCGTCGCCCTCCCTGCGAGGGCGTGGATTGAAACTGTCAGGTATGGGGTGACAAGAGCAAACCGATTTTCGTCGCCCTCCCTGCGAGGGCGTGGATTGAAACGCGCCTCATCAACAGACCGCACCACACCAGCGCAACGTCGCCCTCCCTGCGAGGGCGTGGATTGAAACATGGCGTTATCCTCGTAAAAATACCCGGTGGGTAGGTCGCCCTCCCTGCGAGGGCGTGGATTGAAACGATTACCGACCAGAAGGCCATGACCACCTCGCTGGTCGCCCTCCCTGCGAGGGCGTGGATTGAAACAGGTGGTACAGGTCTGGACGAAGGTCAGCGAACTGGTCGCCCTCCCTGCGAGGGCGTGGATTGAAACCTTGCGGAGTTCCGGAGTCATATCAATCTTGCCACCGTCGCCCTCCCTGCGAGGGCGTGGATTGAAACCACATCGCCCGTCAAGGCAACCGTACCGGTTTTGTCGCCCTCCCTGCGAGGGCGTGGATTGAAACTCGGTCAATCTTTTTTTGTTGATCGACCACTTAAGGTCGCCCTCCCTTTATGGGAGTATTTTAAAAACTCAGAAAAGATATTTTGGTGAGGGGGAAGTGCTTGTTGGCAAGGTCGCAATAAAAAAGGCTTGAGACCCATACCGGATCACAAGCCTTTTTATTGCACTGCACCTATTTCAGCTTAATCAGTGCGGCCGCCCTTTGGGCAGGATCAGGTTGAGGATGACGCCAACTACGCCAGCCAGTCCGATACCGCCTAATTTGACAATAGCCAGGTCAAAGTTCATGCCGCCAATCCCGAACACCAGGATGATGGCGACAATGGCCAGGTTGCGTGCTTCCATGAGATCTGTCTGGGCTCTGACCAGGGTATTGATACCAATAACTGAAATGGCACCAAACAAAAGAACCATAATTCCACCCATTACCGGAACTGGAATGGTATTCAGGAAACCGCCGAGTTTACCGACAAAGGCCAGGACAATGGCAGTGATCGACGCCCAGGTCATAATCGCCGGGTTGAAACTGCGGGTCAAGGCAACAGCACCGGATACTTCGGAATAGGTGGTATTTGGTGGCCCGCCGAGCATGGCAGCGAGGCTGGTCGCAATACCGTCACCCAGCATGGTGTTCTTAATGCCCGGATCTTCGACGTAATCCTTACCGGCGATACTGCTGATGGCAAGGATATCGCCAAAGTGTTCGATAGCCGGTGCAATAGCGATGGGTAGAATATAGAAGATCGCTTCCAGGTTCCAGCTTGGGAAGGTAAAGTTTGGCATGGAGAACCAGGGGGCTTCAATCACTCTCTGAAAAGAAATCAGGTTGGGAGCGGTCCAGTTCTGTAGTGTGCCCGGATCAAAGACGGCCTGGGTTGAGGCGCTGAAGCCGCTCATATCGAGAATGATCGAGGTCAGGTAGCCGGCAGCGATACCGCTTAAAATCGGAATCAGTTTGAACATGCCACGACCGAGCAATGATACAAGGATGGTCACGATCAGGGCGACACCGGCAACAATGTAGGCGGTATTCTGCGGTACCAGCCAGGCGACCCCGTCACCGGTACGTCCCGAGGCCATGTGGATGGCGACCGGGGCCAGGTACAGGCCGATAACCATGATAACCGGCCCGGTGACCACGGGTGGCAGCAGGCGATGCAGGACTCCGGAACCAAATACTCGAATAACCCCACTTAAAACTGCGTAAAACAGACCTGCTGCGACCAGTCCGCACAGGGTGCCGGGAACCCCCCACTGTTTGACGCCATAGATAATCGGTGCAATAAAGGCAAAACTGGAGGCCAGGAATACCGGAACCCGGCCGCGGGTGATCAGCTGAAAAACCAGGGTGCCAAGGCCGGCGGTAAACAGGGCGACGTTGGCGTCAAGCCCGGTCAACAGCGGGACCAGAACCAGAGCACCAAAAGCAACGAACAGCATCTGGGCGCCAAGCAGACAGTCTTTCAGTCTGAAGTTGTAATCAGTTGGGGCAGGGGACTGATTCATTGAATCCTCTCCATGACTATAGTGGGTTTATTGGTGTGTAACGATAATCTGGTCAATTTTGGGACAGAATACTTATTTGGTGCCAAAGATTTTATCCCCAGCATCACCAAGACCGGGCAGGATGTAACCTTGCTCGTTAAGGCGTTCATCTATCGACGCAACATAAATATCGACATCGGGATGAGCGTCCTGAATACGTTTGAGGCCTTCCGGTACCGCAACCAGAAACAGTCCGCGAATGCTTTTGCAGCCGGCTTTTTTCAGCATATCAATACAGGCATGCAGGGAGCCGCCGGTGGCCAGCATCGGATCCAGGATGAGGGCGGTACGGTCTTCCATGCTGCTGGTCAGTTTTTCAAAATAGGTCACTGGTTCGAGGGTTTCCTCGTTACGGTACAGGCCGACAACACTGACTTTAGCGCTGGGGATAAGATCCAGAACCCCATCCATCATGCCCAGTCCGGCCCGTAAAATAGGAACGACGGTAATTTTTTTACCCTTGATACGCTCAACTTCTACCGGTCCGCACCAGCCATTGATGGTCTCCGGCTCAGTTTCCAGATCTTTGGTCGCTTCGTAAGTCAACAGCCGGGCAACTTCCGAGGCAAGTTCCCGAAAGTCCTTGGTGCTGATGTCATTCTGGCGCATCAGGCCAAGTTTGTGCTTGATCAGGGGATGGTTCGCTTCAAAAACCGCCATTGGTTATACTCCTTACTCTGGTTGGAAATAATAGACAACTTAACGGGGCAGAATAGAATCATCAGCGTGGCGTGGTCAAGAAAATAGGCGGATAAAATTTGCTCGAAGTGAAAGCTGCCGGGCATGATTATAAAAAGCTCCTTTCCTCGGGGAGTTGGATTGCGCTATAGTGTACAGCTTTGTTTTGATTTGAATCTGCGCCCGGCTTAGACAGCGAACTGCTGGTTGACGGCTTATGATGAAATACCGATTTATCTGAAGGTTATTTAGAGAGTGGCAAAAAAGCGAAAACGTAAAAATACGAGAACTTATAAATTTTACCAGTCTCTGAAGTTCCGGGCTGAATATGCGTTGTTGCGTCTGGTCAGTATGATTGCCAGGATGTTACCTCGTGATACTGCTCTTAATCTGGGGGGCTGGTTGGGCGTTGCCGCCAGCAAAGTGATGACAGGACGTTATCAGCTCGCCCGTGAAAACATGATCAATGCCCTGCCGGAGTTGTCCCGGGATCAGATTGATCGGCATATCCAGGATAATTTTCGCCATTTTGGTAAAAACGCCGTTGAAATGTTGCGTTTTCCATTGTTGACGCTGGATCAGGTCAGAAACACTTTTCAAATTCAGGGGCTGGAACATCTGCACGAAGCGTTGCGCCTGGATAAGGGCGTGATCCTGATGACGGGGCATCTGGGATTTTGGGAGGCCGGGTCTTATCTGCTCCCCGCCCTGGGAATCCCCTGTGATATTGTCGCCAAACCGATGAAGAACCCTTTGGCTGATAGCTTCTTTGCCGGCATCCGTGAAAAGTACGGGGCTTCGATATTAAACAGCAAGAAGGGTGCGCGACGGATCCGGACCGCCCTTAAGTCCGGGCATGCTGTTGCGGTTTTGCTCGATCAGCATATTTCTCCACCTGGGTCGGTCGTGACGTGCTTTTTTAATCGTGACGCTTACACGACAAGCGCCATCACCAGCATGGCGATGAAACATCAGATTCCCGTGGTGCCGCTGTTCTGTTTACGTAACCCGGACAACAGTTACCGCGGCTGGATTGAGCCGATGCTGCTGCTCGACGATGGTGGCCCGGATGCGGTTATACAGAACACCCAGAAGCTGACCAATATTATTGAAGCCGCGATCCGCCAGGATGTTTCACAATGGTTCTGGATGCATAGGCGCTGGCGGGTCAAGAAAAGAAAGAATCAATAACGGCATTCGCATTGATTGAATGCCCTCAAAATATCTTTAAAGGAACGAAAGAAGTGAGTAAAGAACTGCAACGGGAAGTTAGCAAGCGCCGCACCTTCGGGATTATCAGTCACCCTGATGCCGGTAAAACAACCTTGACGGAAAAATTACTGCTGTTTGGCGGGGCTATCCAGATGGCGGGAACGGTCAAAGCCCGGAAATCGAGTCGCCATGCCACCAGTGACTGGATGAGTATCGAGAAAGAGCGGGGCATCTCGGTATCGTCATCCGTCATGAAATTTGACTATCGTGATTATGAAGTCAATCTTCTGGATACTCCAGGTCACCAGGACTTTTCCGAGGATACCTACCGGGTTCTGACTGCGGTTGACAGCGCCTTGATGGTCATCGACAGTGCCAATGGTGTCGAGCGACAGACTGAAAAGCTGATGGAAGTCTGCCGGATGCGCAATACGCCGGTTCTGACTTTTATCAACAAGCTGGACCGTGAAGGTCTCGATCCTCTTGATGTGCTGGCCGATATCGAAGAAAAACTGCAGATTGAGTGCGCGCCACTGTCCTGGCCGATCGGCATGGGGAAACGCTTCAAAGGGGTTTATAATATCTACCGCAAAGAGCTGAACCTGTTTCGCCCCGGGAGTGATTCGCGCACGACTGAAACCGTGAAGATCTCCTCTCTGGACGATCCAAAACTGGATGAGATCCTCGGCTCTCAGGCGGACGAATTGCGTTCCGATATTGAATTGCTCGAAGGTGCCGCCAATCCTTTTGACTTGGAAGAGTATCTGCGTGCCAACCAGACCCCGGTCTTTTTCGGCAGTGCCATCAATAACTTCGGGGTACAGGAGATGCTGGACGCCTTCGTTGAACTGGCTCCGGCACCCAGTCCGCGTGAAACGGTTGAACGGATGGTCAGCCCTGCAGAAGAGGAATTTTCCGGTTTTGTCTTTAAGATCCAGGCCAATATGGACCCGGCCCACCGTGACCGGATCGCTTTTCTCCGTATCTGCTCCGGTAAGTTTACCCGTGGCATGAAAGTCCGTCATCACCGCCTGGGCAAAGATATCATTCTCTCCAACGCCACCATCTTTATGGCTCAGGATCGCGCCAACGTTGAAGAAGCTTTTGCCGGAGATATCATCGGCCTGCATAATCACGGAACGATTAAAATCGGTGATACCTTCAGTGAAAAAGAAACCCTGAAGTTTACCGGTATCCCCAACTTTGCCCCTGAACATTTCCGCCGGGTCAGACTCAAAGATCCGCTGAAATCAAAGCAGCTGCATAAAGGGCTGATCCAGCTGGCGGAGGAGGGCGCTGTGCAGGTGTTCAAGCCGGTCTCGGGTGCGGAATTTATTCTGGGAGCTGTCGGTGTGCTGCAGTTTGACGTTACCATGGAGCGCCTGAAGTCGGAATATAATGTCGCTGCGGTTTATGAAGGGGTTGATTATTCAACCGCCCGCTGGATTGAATGTGATGACCGCAAGCTGTTTGATGATTTTCAGAAGAAGAATCAGGTGCATCTGGCCCACGACGCTGAAGGGCATCTGACCTATCTGGCTGCCAGTGAATGGCGTCTTGGGCATACCATGGAACAGTGGGAGGGTGTACGGTTCCTGAAATCGCGCGAGCATAGTTAGTTTTCATCCGGAAACGGCCCTTTTCCGCTGTGGTGGTGTCAATCTGCGGGTTTTCTTGTGCGGCGTAAAGTACTACGCCTCCGCGCAACCCCTTGATCTCCTTGCCACAACAAAAAATTGCTCGTTTCCAATCTGAAAACTTAACTCGTTGCCCTTCGGAGTTTCCGAATGGCAACGAGTTAAGTTTCGTATTCAATATATTGAAAAAAGGACCTCTGAAAGGTCCTTTTTTATTGGTGTCTCTGGCAACAAGATAACACAACCTTTTTGGTACAATAATATCTGGGTTCATGATAGCTTGAGTGAATATTAGTTTATGTTAACTGGTGCTTCTGGAAGTCCCGCTTTATCTTCCCGATAAGGAAGTGGACCTGGGGCTGATGCCCGCCCGGATTAAGGATGCTAAGACTATGATCATTGCTGCGGGGAACCGTTGTGAATAAAAATATTGCTCTTGCTGCTCGCCTGAAGCGGCTCTCAATCCTGTTGGCGATGTCTTTTATCGTGATCGTGGTTGTCCTGTTTTACTCTCTGAACGGGGTACGTGGCAATCTGGACGGCATTGTGGCTCAGCGTTTTAAGGAAGTCGTGGATAATTCCCGTAACAGCCGTGATTTTGGGCTGTTGTATACTCGGTTAAGAGTGTTCGGAAAAAGCTTTTATAGTGATGAAGCTTTTTTAAAAACCGAAAGTAAGCAACTTGTTACGGAATTGGAAAACCTGGCGTTCCGTATCGATAATCCGGAAATTACTGCTCAGTTGAGTGATCTAAGGGATGAGTTTCTGCGTTTCGTCAAACGTTGCCAATGGATCAATGTGCTGCTCGCCTGGCGTTCCGGGCAGGATGAGGATATTAACGAGCAGTTGGTCCTGGTGCAGGAGATCGTTGCGCAACAGATCATTCAGGTTGCGCAGCGACAGGGTGATATCGCTTCTTTCGAGCATCTGGTTCTACTGCTTTCCGAGTACCGTGAATGTCTGCTGGCGATAGCTGGCGCCAATGGGCGGGAGAATAAGGAACAATTACTTAACGGTCATGCTTCTGCTCCTCCGCCGCTACAGGAGCGACTGAACCAACTGGTACTGCGTATGGACGTGCTGATTGCCTCGCCGCCACCGATCAATAAATTTGGTCGGCACCTGGTCAGTGCCCTCAAATATTATCAATACCTGATGCGCCTTTATCAGCTGGAAATGATCTTGTTGGGAGAGCAGGGTCGGGCTCTTGAACAAAAGACGACCCAAGTCTTGCTGGCCATGGAAATCTCGGACCAGTTGGCGGCTTCTTCTGTTGAAGAAACCAGGCAGGTGATTGATCACAGCATCGTAACGACCCTGATTCTGGTTCTGTGCCTGCTGTCATTGCTGGCGGCCATGGCCTGGTTTTTCCTGCACAATTTTTTCACCCATCATATATATTCGCCCATGGCGCAGGTCCTTAACCGCATTGAAGGGTTTCAGAAGGGCGATCTGGAAACACCAATGGTTCTGAAACGCCAGGATGAATGGAATGAATTTGAGCAAGGTTTTAACCAGATGCTTGGTTACATCCAGGAGAATGTCTCTGCACTGGTCGATTCTGAGATTCGTTACCGGGAAATCTTCACCAATGCGACCGAGGGAATTTTCCGGACCTCTATGACCGGTCAAATTCTCGAGATTAACCCGGCGGCCATCAGAATGCTTGGTTACGAGTCCCGCAAACAGGCGTTGTCAAACAATTTTGATTTTGGCAGTGTTCACTATGCGGATCCAAAGATGCGCAAAAATATACTCAGCCGTCTTTATCGCACCAACCAGATCCAGCAGTTCGAATGTCTGCTGATTCGTCGGAATGGGGAAAAATTCTGGGCCTCACTGAATAATCGACTGGTTCGTAATGGCGCCGGTGAAATTCTGTATATCGAAGGAACCCTGCAGGATATTTCCATGCGCAAGGCGGCCCAGGAATCGTTGCTGAAATTGCAGATCTACCTGCAGAATATCATCGATTCCATGCCTTCGGTTCTGATCGGCATTGATCCGGACCAAAAAATTTCACTTTGGAATCAACGGGCCGAATTGGAAGAGGGGTTGCCCGCAAGTCGGGTCATCGGGACCCCGATTCAGGAATCCTTTCATCTTGTTGATCCCGGACTCTACCTGGGCGCATTGCAGACGACGCTGCAAACTCTGCAACCGACCCGCCTAAGCAAACTGAAGGGGGCTGCAGATCAAGACGATGAAACGGAACGTTATTTTGATATGTTGATTTACCCGGTGTCGGTGGAAAAGAACCGGGGCGCCGTTATCCATATTGATGATATCAGCGAACGGGTACAGCTTGAAGAAATGATGGTCCGCTCCGAAAAAATGCAATCGGTCGGCAGTCTTGCATCGGGGCTGGCCCATGAAATCAATAACCCCCTGGCCGCCGTATTGCAAAATGTTCAGGTGCTGAATCACCGTCTTTCCCCGGCCCTGGAAAAAAATCGCCGTGTTGCCGAAGAACTGGGAACGACCATTGAGGTTATAGCGGCCTATTGTGAACAACGCGGCTGCCTGAAAATGCTTAATTCCATCGCCAGCGCCGGTCAGCGGGCGGCAAAAATCGTTGAAAATATCCAGTCCTTCAGTCGTCGCGGAGATAGTGCTTTTGCCCTCAGCTCCTTGCCGGATTTACTGGAGCGAACTCTTGATCTGGCCGCGAGTGATTATGATATGCGCCATGAATTTGATTTTCACAAGATCCGCATTCAGCGCGATTTCAAACCGGTTGAAAAACTGCAGTGTGAGCCCAGTCAGATTCAGCAGGTCATTTTGAGCCTTTTGAAAAATGCCGCTCAGGCTCTTAAAGGGAATAATATCCAAGATCCCTGTATTTCGCTGCGAATTTATGCTCCCGATGCCGCACATATCTGCCTGGAGATCGAAGACAATGGTCCGGGGATAGACGAAGAAACGGTGCGCTGTATTTTTGATCCTTTTTATTCAACTCGTGAAGTTGGCCGTGGTACCGGTTTGGGTTTGTCGATTGCCTATTTTATTGTCAGTCAGAATCATAGTGGATCGTTAAGCGTAAAAACCGAGATAGATAAAGGAACTTGTTTTGTATTGGTGCTGCCGTTGAAGCGTTGATAAAATATCCGGCTATTCCGAACGAATAGGCTGTTTTAACCGCGTTGAACTGCATGAACGGGGAGATCATTGATGAGCGTGATTATCTGGAGAAAACACTACGAAACCGGTATTAATATCCTGGATGAGGAGCATAAACAACTGCTGAATCTGATTAATCTTGTCTACAGCGCCATTCGTGACAAGAAAGGCCCCTCGGTTATCGCAGCGGTATTAACCGATCTGGAACGGTACACCGTTGACCATTTTCAACATGAAGAAAAATTGCTGGAGAAATATGGTTATCCCGACTTTCAGGCTCATTTACAAAAGCATAAGGCGTTTATCAATGAGCTAAAGGACAAAAAGGCCAAGATGGACAGCGATCAGGATGAACTGGCAAAAGAGCTGCTCCGTTTTATGCGTGAGTGGCTGGTGAACCATATTATGGTGATGGACAAGAATTACGGTCCCTTTCTTGAAGCCAGAGTCGGGCGCTTTGTCGATTAACAGTGCAGTCTTAATCCGGTATTTTGTCCCATGCGGCGTTTCTGTTCAGAAGCAGCCGCTTTTTTGTTATATAGTAGCAGCGAGTGATTGCAGCAGTCTGTAGCATGTGGTGCCGGCGACCCTTTCCCCGGCACTGCAATGTCTCACGTTATATGACATGAGGTTAACCATGCAAAGAGCCGACAGAATTTCAATTAAAAAACTGCTGACAGTGCAGGAGCCCTGTGCTGATGTGACTGTCAACGGATGGGTCCGTTCTTCCCGGCGGGGCAAGGATGTCTCTTTTATCGCTTTAAACGATGGCAGCTGTTTTGCCACGTTGCAGATCGTTCTGACGCCTGGTGTGCCGGGCTATGATGCGGTTGCCAAGGTGGGGACCGGCGCCTGCCTGGCCGTGCGTGGATCCCTGGTTGCGTCGCCGGCGGCTGGCCAGCAATGGGAACTGCATGCTCAACAGGTCGAAATTGTCGGCGAGGCCGATGACAGCTACCCGTTGCAGAAAAAACGCCACACCTTTGAGTATCTACGTTCCATCGCTCACCTGCGGCCACGCTCCAATACCTTTGGAGCTGTATTCCGAATGCGCAGCCAGCTGGCTTTTGCCGTGCATAAATTTTTCCAGGAACAGGGCTTTGTTTACGTACAGACACCGATTATCACGGCCAATGACTGTGAAGGGGCCGGGGAGATGTTCCGTGTTTCAACCCTCGATCCGCTTCAACCGCCGTTGGTAAACGGTCAGGTCGACTGGAAGGAGGATTTTTTTGGCGAGCGAACCGGCCTGACGGTCAGTGGTCAGTTACAGGGGGAGTTGTTTGCCACCGCTTTTTCAGATATCTACACCTTCGGGCCGACTTTTCGTGCGGAAAACTCCAATACCAGCCGTCATGCGGCTGAGTTCTGGATGATTGAGCCGGAGATAGCTTTCGCCGATCTGGCTGCGGATTGCCAGCTTGGGGAAGATTTCTTGCGCTACCTGGTGATCTATGCCCTTGAACATTGTCAGGAAGACCTGGCCTTTTTCAATGACCGGATCGAAACGGGGCTGATTGCCAAACTGGAAGCCCTGGCCAAGGCAGATTTTCGCACCGTAACCTACACCGAAGCGATTGCCCTGCTGGAAAAATCGACCCAGAAATTCGAGTTCCCGGTGGCCTGGGGAAATGATCTGCAGTCTGAACATGAGCGCTATCTGACCGAAAAAGTCTTTGACGGTCCTGTTTTTGTGACCGACTATCCCAAGGATATCAAGGCCTTTTACATGCGTCTCAATGACGATGGAAAAACCGTCGCTGCCATGGATCTGCTCGTACCACGGGTCGGGGAAATCATTGGCGGCAGTCAGCGCGAGGAACGTTATGATCTGCTGAAAGAACGTATGATTCAGACCGGTATTGAACCTGATGACTTGTCCTGGTATCTCGATATCAGGCGCTGGGGGAGTTGCCCTCACGCCGGTTTCGGCCTGGGGTTTGAACGCTTGCTGATGTATGTCACCGGAATGGAAAATATCCGTGACGTGATCCCCTTCCCTCGGACTCCGGGACATGCACATTTCTAAATATTTTTTCCGCAACCTGTCACTCCTCGTTCTGCTGTTCTTCCTGATCGGCAGCAGCGTCATCGCCCGAGCGGAAGATGACAATGCGTTGCTTGAGCGGCCGGTCCGCATTGGCGGGGATTATAATTATCCTCCCTATGAGTACCTCGATGAGGCCGGCCTGCCGACCGGATACAATGTTGAGTTGACCCAGGCGATAGCCCGGGTGATGGGGATGGAGGTCAATATTCAACTGGGGTCGTGGGCGCAGATGCGCCAGGCACTGGAAAGTGGCGATATTGATATCCTTATGGGGATGGCTCACACCAGTGAGCGTCTCGACGAGGTCGACTTTTCCATCCCTCATGCCAAAGTGCATCAGTCGATCTGGGTGCGTAAAGGGAACGTCACCATTAAAGACGTCAAAGACCTGGCCGGAAAAGAGGTTATTGTCATGAAGGGGAGCGTCATGCATGACTTCATGATCAATAACGGGATTCCGGCGAACCTGTTTATGGTGGAAACCCTGGCGGATGCCCTGCGCTTACTGGCGCGTGGGCAGCACGATTGCGCTCTGGTCGCAAAACTGCCAGGTGAATACCTGATCAGCGAATTACATTATGATAATATTCACCCCATCGCCCGTCCTGTTGTCGCCCAGGATTACGGTTTTGCCGCCAAAAAGGGGAATCCGGAAAAACTGGCGCGTTTTAACGAAGGGCTTGCCCTGCTGAAAAAATCGGGGGAATACCGCAAAATCAGGGAAAAATGGCTGGGGGTGCTGCAGCCCGAGCCGATCCCGTGGATTCGTATTATCCGTTACAGTGGGGTTATTCTTGGTCCGCTGCTGCTGGCATTGATTGTTTCGGTGTTATGGTCACGGACCCTGAAGAAACAGGTGGCTCTGCGAACCGAAGAGTTGGAACGGGAGATTGTCGAACGGAAGCGGGCCGCCGAAGAATTGCAGGTCCGGCAGAAGCAGCTGCTGCACGCCGATAAAATGACGTCGCTGGGGATTCTGGTGGCCGGAGTTGCGCATGAAATCAACAACCCCAATGGCCTGATTCAATTGAGTCTGCCGCAGCTGGAAAAAGCCTATCAGGATATGAAACCGATTCTTGATAATTATCAGACTGCGCACGGAGATTTTAAACTGGGCTGGTTCCCCTATTCGCGCATGAAGGAAGAAATTCCCGTCATGTTGCATGAAATGCTGGAAAGCTCGAATCGCATCCGGCGTATTGTTGAAGATCTGAAGGAGTTTTCACGCCGCAACGATTCGGGGCTTGACGATAAGGTTGATTTGAACGGTGTTGTCAGGGCGGCGTTGCGGCTGATGGATAATGCGCTGCGCAAGGCAACCAACCATTTCAAGGTGGATTACGCCGTCGGCTTACCTCCGTTCCGGGGGAACGGGCACCGGATTGAGCAGGTTATTGTCAACCTGGTGCTCAACGCCTGTCAGGCGCTTACCAGTAAAGAACAGGGGATCCACCTGCGGACCTATGTTCTGCCCCATGCTGGTATGGTGGTGCTTGAAGTGCGAGATGAAGGGGCAGGGGCAGACAGCGAAACCTTGGAAAGGATGACCGATCCCTTCTTTACGACCAAGCGCGAGAGCGGTGGGACCGGGCTCGGGCTATCGGTTTCCGACGGCATTATTAAAGCGCACCAGGGGCGGATGGAGTTTTCTTCGCCGCCAGGCGAAGGGCTGCGCGTACGGATTCTACTACCGATTTATCAGGATCAGGAACAAGAACAGGAAGAACATGGATAAAAAACTCTACCCGGCCTTCAGTGTATTGCTGGTCGATGATGAACTCCCCTGGTTGCGCAGCCTCAGCATGACGCTGGAAGGTCCTGGCGGGATAACCAATCTGCTTCAATGCCATGACAGCCGCGAGGTTATGGAGCTGCTGGCACAGCATCAGATCGGCCTGGTCCTGCTTGATCTGACCATGCCTTATATTTCCGGTGAAGAGCTGCTGGCTCGCATTGTGACCGATTATCCCCAGGTGCGGGTCATTATTCTCAGTGGCCTGAATCAGCTTGAAACTGCTGTCAATTGCATGCGACTCGGGGCCTTTGACTACTTCGTTAAAACTGTTGATGAAGAACGGCTGGTTGAAGGGGTGCGCCGGGCGATTCGCATGATCGAGCTGGAGCATGAAAACCTCGATATCCGTCGGCGTTTGTTGGGTGGCCAACTGGATTCTCCTGAGGCCTTTTCTTCTATTGTGACCAATAACGCGGCAATGCGGGCCCGTTTTCAATACCTAGAGGCCGTTGCGCCCAGTTCCCAGCCGATTCTTATCACCGGAGAGAGTGGGGTCGGCAAAGAACTGGTTGCCAGAGCGATTCATGAACTGAGTGGCAACAGTGGTGAGCTGGTCTCGGTCAATGTCGCCGGAGTCGATGACAGTGTTTTTGCCGATACCCTGTTTGGTCATGTGCGCGGTGCGTTTACCGGGGCGGACAGTGTGCGGCGCGGCATGATTGAAACCGCGGCAGGGGGCACCCTGTTTCTCGACGAAATAGGAGACTTAAGTCCCGCATCCCAGGTTAAACTGTTACGGTTGTTGCAGGATGGCGAATACTACCCCCTTGGCAGTGACAAGGTGAAACAGATGAATGCCCGGGTGGTAGTCGCAACCCATGCCGATCTTGACGCCAGAATGGCCAAAGGTGAATTTCGGCGCGATCTTTATTACCGGTTACTGGCCCATCACGTCCACCTGCCGCCTCTGCGCGAGCGTAAAGATGACCTGCCGCTCCTGCTTGACTATTTTCTGAAAGTTGCCGCTGAAAAACTGGGTAAAAAGAAACCGACCGCACCACGGGAGCTTGTTGTGCTGTTGTCGACCTATCATTTCCCGGGGAATATTCGCGAGCTCGAATCGATGATATACGATGCGGTCAGTTTGCATCAGGGGAAAACCCTGTCGATGAAAAGTTTTCTTGAACGCATTGAAGGAGCGCAGGTTCCTGAACCTGAGCATGATCTGGTTTCCGGCAGCAGTCCTTTTGCCGGGCTTGAAGAGTTGCCGACCCTGCAACAGTCTGCTGCATTGCTGATTGAAGAGGCGCTGCAACGTTCAGGTGGCAACCAGTCGGTGGCTGCCCGGTTGCTGGGGATTTCGCAACCGGCGCTCAGTAAGCGCTTACGTCAGGAACGTTCCTGAAGAGCCGTGAACCCCTATAATAAAAGTTATAATTATGACTTTGGTTATAGGGGTTGTAACCTTACGAAAATATTGAGGTATATCTGTTTTTTGAGAGATTCTAGTTGTTTGGTTATAAAAATCATTTTTCCTTCCTATTGTGGTCTGTTCCTTTAAACTACTGAACTTAAACAAGGTTTTCTGCTCAGCTGTTTCTGGTATCAAACTTGCTCATTAGAGAATTTACGCTAGACTTGTAGCGTTTGCTAAGATTCATCACCAAAGATCGAATACCAATCAGCGGATGTTGTGCGACATTCTAACCCTGTATCCTACAATCGCAGCAACATTCTACCCTATCATCGAAGAGGAGGAGTTTTATGAAGAAGGTGTTCATGTACCTGTTGGCTTTTGCTGTTGCCGCAAGTTTTATTCCGGTCAGTATGGCTACTGCTGTTGAAAACCAGTTTGTTACCATCGGTACCGGTGGCGTGACCGGTGTTTATTATCCGACCGGCGGCGCTATCTGCCGACTGGTGAATAAAACCAGAAAAGAGCATGGCATCCGTTGTTCGGTTGAGAGTACCGGCGGCTCCGTTTACAACCTGAACGCTATCGCCAATGGCGAACTTGATATGGGTGTTGCCCAGTCCGACTGGCAGTATCATGCTTATAACGGCACCAGCAAATTTCAAGAAGCTGGCGCAAACAAGGACCTGCGCGCCGTGTTCTCTGTTCACCCCGAACCGTTCACCGTTGTTGCCCGTGCTGATTCAGGTATCAAGAACTTTGCCGATCTCAAAGGCAAACGCGTTAACGTTGGCAACCCGGGTTCCGGTCAGCGTGGCACCATGGAAGTTGTCATGAACGCAATGGGCTGGACCATGGATGATTTCAAACTGGCTTCCGAGCTGAAGTCCGCTGAGCAGGCAGCTGCTCTGTGCGACAACAAAGTTGACGCCATGGTTTTCGTTGTTGGGCACCCCAGTGGTTCCATCAAGGAAGCGACCACCTCTTGTGATTCAGTTCTGGTAAACGTTGCTGGTCCTGCTATTGACAAACTGGTCAAAGAGAACTCTTACTATCGCTATGCCACCATCCCTGGCGGTATGTATCGCGGTACTGACGAAGACACCAAAACCTTCGGTGTTGGTGCGACTTTTGTTTCTTCAGCTAAAGTTCCTGAAGACGTGATTTACAATGTCGTAAAAGCTGTTTTTGAAAACTTTGACGATTTCAAAAAGCTCCACCCCGCTTTTGAAAACCTGAAAAAAGAAGAAATGATCAAAGACGGCCTGTCAGCTCCTCTGCATGCCGGTGCTGCCAAGTACTACAAAGAAGCTGGCCTTTTGAAATAAACATGAGCGGCTTGCTCTAGCAAAATGGGAATGCACCGCGATTTGCGGGGCATTCCCATTTTCAAGTTGTTCCAACTCTCCAAAAGCTATCCTGTTAGGCAAGCTTCACCTTGTTTAGTTGGCAAAAACAAAATGTAAAGTTGCCTGTTTTTGTTCTACCCCACTGGGGTCCCTGTTTACCGTTTAGCAACAAACTAATGCGAAACTGAATGTCTGCTGGCAAAAGCAAACCTTCCTGGTTGACGTCAGCCTGAACATCTACCTTCGCGAGGATTTCATGTTATGGCCATAGAGAATAATGACATTGATATAAGCACTGCCGAAGCGATTGTTGAATCTGAATCCGGTGCACGCAATCCGACCGGAACAATTCCTAAAAAGATCCTGTTTTTTGTTCCGTTGACCTGGACTCTGTTTCAACTCTGGTATGCTTCTCCGCTGCCGTTTATGCTGAACTTTTTCGTTTTGAATGATACCGAGGCTCGGGCTATCCATCTGGCCTTCGCTGTCTTTTTGTCATTTACGGCATTTCCCACCTTTAAAAGTTCACCAACCAAATATATTCCGGTTCAGGATTGGATTGTGGGTCTTGTTGGGGCCTTTTGTTCCAGTTACCTGTTCCTGTTCTATCGGCAGCTGGCTGATCGTCCCGGTAATCCGACCACCATGGACCTCGCTGTTTCAGTGGTTGGCCTGATTTTGCTTCTGGAAGCGACACGTCGGGCCTTGGGACCACCGCTGATGGTCGTAGCAACGGTTTTTATTATCTATACCTTTGGCGGGCAGTACATGCCCGATGTCATTTCCCATAAAGGAGCAAGCCTAGTTAAAGGGATGTCACATTACTGGCTGAGCACCGAGGGGGTTTTTGGTGTTGCCCTTGGTGTCTCCACCGGCATGGTGTTCATGTTTGTGCTCTTTGGTGCGTTGCTGGAATCGGGCGGTGCTGGTAACTATTTTATTCGTAGCGCTTTTGCCGCTCTTGGCCATCTTAAAGGCGGTCCAGCCAAGGCGGCGGTTGTTTCCTCCGGTTTGACCGGTTTGGTCTCCGGTTCTTCCATCGCCAACGTGGTCACCACCGGAACCTTTACTATCCCACTGATGAAAAAGGTCGGTTTTAAACCAGAAAAAGCCGGGGCGGTTGAGGTGGCTTGTTCGACCAATGGCCAGTTGATGCCACCGGTCATGGGTGCCGCGGCTTTCCTCATGGTTGAGTATGTCGGTATCAGCTATATCGACGTCATTAAGCATGCTTTTCTGCCGGCTATCATCTCCTATGTGGCACTGGTCTATATTGTTCATCTGGAGGCCTGTAAGATGGGGCTCGAGGGGATGGAAAAGATCGTTACCAAAACCATTACCCAGCGAATCTTTTCGTTTGTCATCACCATTCTCTCCCTGATTATCATTGGTGGTGTCACTTATTTCGGACTTGGCTGGATCAAAGGAGTGGCCGGTTCTTCGACGATCTACGTTGTTTCCGTTCTGCTGGTCGCGGCTTATCTGCTGCTGCTGTGGGTTGCCTGTCGGGTGCCGGAACTCGAGCGCAGTCTGGAAATTGTTGAGCTGCCTCCTTTGGGACCCACTGCCCAGGCCGGACTTTATTATCTGTTACCTGTGGTGGTGTTGATGTGGTGCCTGACGGTTGAACGCCTGTCACCGGCACTGTCGGCTTTCTGGGCAACTGTTCTGATGATTTTTATTCTGCTGACCCAAAGGCCGTTGAAAGGGTTTTTCCGTAAGTCTGGTGGCGAAGAGTTTTCTTTTGCCGCCGGGTTTAAGGACCTGATCAACGGGATGGTTGCCGGTGCCCGTAACATGATTGGTATCGGGGTGGCCACTTCCGCTGCCGGCATTGTTGTCGGTACCGTGACCTTGACCGGTATCGGCCTGGTCATGACCGAATTCGTTGAGTTTATCTCCGGTGGTAATCTGATGCTGATCCTGCTGTTTACTGCCGTTATCAGCCTGATCCTGGGGATGGGATTGCCGACGACAGCTAACTATATCGTCGTGTCGACCCTGATGGCGCCGGTTATCGTCGAACTTGGCGCGCAAAATGGTCTGATCGTGCCTCTGATCGCCGTGCACCTGTTTGTCTTCTATTTCGGGATTCTGGCCGATGATACGCCGCCAGTGGGTTTGGCTGCGTTTGCGGCGGCGGGGATTTCAGGCGGGGATCCGATCCAGACCGGGATTCAGGGATTTATGTACGATATTCGTACTGCGATTCTTCCCTTCATGTTTATTTTTAATACCCAGTTGCTGATGATTGGTATCGATCACTGGTACCACCTGCTGGTGACTGTTCTCGCCGCAGTTTTCGCCATGCTCGCCTTCGCGGCCGGTACACAAGGGTTCTTTCTGGTTAAAAGCCGGTTATGGGAGACCATTGCTTTGTTGGCGATCGCTTTGTTGCTGTTTCGCCCAGGGTTGATCTGGGATGAACTCTATCCGCCCCTGGTGGAGGAACCACCGACCCAGATTGAAAGCTGGGTTGCTCAAGAGGACCCTGGTTCTCCTTTGCGGCTGACCCTGAAAGGTGAAAAGCTGAACGGTAAGGAATATACCAAGGTGATCATGCTGACTGTTGGTGCCGAGGCAACCGGGGCCGAGCGACTGGCGGGGATCGGCATTGAAACCCGGGAGGAGGACGGCCGGATCTTTATTGATAACGTTGGATTCTCCAGTCCTGCGGAAAAGGCCGGGATCGATTTTGATCAGGAAATCATCAATATCCAGGTGGCGACACATCGTCTGCCCAAGGAGATTGTTTATATTCCGACCTTTATGTTTTACGCTTTCCTCTATTGGCTCCAGCGGCGGCGCCGCAAGGTTGAAGATGCGCTGAAAAGGGAGCAGAAGATACGTGCGGCATAAGTTGGTATACTTTTATTGACAGGACTCAGGCTCAATGACGAGCCCCCTGTCTGGAGGTGACAATGGCGGTAAGAATCAAGAAAATTCTGGTTGGCAATGACCTGACCGAAGAAGCGTCCAGAGTTGTTCGGTACGCATTGGAGCTGGCGGTTAAATTCCACGCGCAGGTTTATGTCCTGCATGTCATGCCTACGGTGGATCCTGCGGTGCTGAACATGGTGGCGCTGAACATGGGGGCCGATAAGCTGGCAAAGCTCAATAAAGAGAATGAAGCTGAGCTGGTGGTCAAAACCAAAGAGCAGATTCAGCAGATTATTCAGCAGGAAACTGAGCTGATGGAGGAAGAAGTTGCTCATGCGCCCAAAATTGAAGTTCATCACGGGGAGGCTGTTCCGTTGATCCTGAAAACTGCGGACCGACTGGATGTTGATCTGATTGTTCTGGGCAGTCACAGTAAAGGGCGCCTGCATTACGCCTTTTTAGGAAGCGTTGCAGAAAAGATTCTGCGTAAATGTCATCGCACTGTAATGATTGTCCCGCCCCTTAAAGGGTAGCCGAATAGCGCCCGTCATTCCTGAATTATCAGGAATGACGGGCAGATCATGTTTGTTTCCCCTAACTAGTGAATATCTGAAAGCATTCAGCAGCAAGTAACACAAGATCTACAGAAGTATTCCCTCCTTCGATTGCCTTTTGCCCGTTAGGTGCGCAGCACCGTGGGCTGTTGCTCAATTTAGCCATCATTCTTTTAAGCGAAGTTTGTAGCATTTCTCGTCAATTATTTTGACCTTCCTGGGCATTTTGCATACTTTTTTGCCCTGGAAAAAGTATGGCGCAGTGTGAGGGCGCGACCTCACAACTTTATTTTTGGTAGAAACAGTCAAAAAAAAGGACCGCAGGGCCTCGCCCCTGCAGGCGAGTTACTTTTTGTCCAGAGCAACACAAAGTAACCAAAAAATGCTCTTCTATATGTCCGTGCGCGGGCGTCGTTATTTCCCAGGTTGCGGGCAGCAACTGACAGGCCGGCCTGACGGCTCGAATCTCGCCTGATGGCCAGAACCGCACTCAATATGGCTTGAAACAATCAGAAGCACGGCGTAATATCTGAATATGTGACAAATGTGGTAATAATTCCTATTGACAGTTTGAAATAGTCCGCTAAAATTATGACTGTTTGCATTTATGATTTTCAACAACGTTTAAGATGTACATGTTGGGGGCCGGACTGGTCCGGATTCCAGCTCATCGCAAATATTCCGACAGGAGGCTTAAATGAGTACTTATGAAGAGCGTCAAGGCGCTGTTACTTTTAAAGGGAATCCAGCTGCTCTGCTTGGTCCTGAGCTCAAAGTTGGTGCTGCCGCACCTGATTTCACAGTTGTCGATAATGGTCTGCAGCCGGTTACTCTGGCAACTGATGCCGGAAAGGTGCGCTTGATCACGGTTGTTCCTTCTCTGGATACCCCGGTCTGTGACGCCATGACCAGACGTTTTAACCAGGATGCTGCAAACCTTCCAGATTCCGTTGCCGTTTATACCATCAGCGTTGATTTGCCTTTCGCGCAAAAGCGTTGGTGCGGCAATGCCGGCATTGATAAGGTTCAAACCCTTTCCGACTATCAGGACCGATCCTTCGGCCTGAATTACGGATTGCTGCTCAGCGGCTTGAAACTGCTTGCCCGCGCCGTTATTGTCATTGATCAGAACGATAAGATCAGCTATGTGGAACTCGTTCCGGAAGTGACAGCAGAGCCTGATTATACAGCTGCTCTGGAGGCTGTAAAAGCTCTTATCTGAGAGTAATTTTTAGAGACGTTATCGTCACTAAAAGCAACCCCTCGCAATGATTTAAAAACAGACGTTAAGGTTTGTTTTGGAAAGGGCACGGATTTAATTCCGTGCCTTTTTTACTTGACGCCGGGTGTTTTACTGCTGTGTTGCTGCACATTCTCCGTGAGGGCAGAATGTGCAGCAAATTGACAAGGGCGTTAAATCCCGTACACTTTAAATAGTGTCATGCTGATGTTCCAGCCCGTTTTCAAAAAAACAAACTCGTTCAGGATTGTGGTTGTTTTATCAGGATGAAATATGTCCGAAAAAGAGGTGAAGCCTATATCTGACCTGATCTCCGATCTGGAAAGAAAACTGTTCGACAACGTCCATATTGCCATCGCCGTTGTTGATCAGGAACGGGTCATTCTGCGCGTCAATCAAACCTTCTGTCATATGTTCGGCTATAGCGACCCGAGCGAACCAGTGGGCCTGCCAGGGACGATTTTGCACTTGTCGCAGGAAAGTTATGCAGAGTTTGGCAAACAGGCTTTTGATAAGGTTCTTAGCTCTGATGCTGTCAGCGTTCCCTACCAACTGAGAAAAAAAGATGGAAGCGTTTTCTGGGTGCAGATTTCCGGTCAACCGATCAACAACGGCCAGGCCGTTTTGTGGATGATGACCGATATCACCCAGCAAAAACTGGCCGAAAAGAAGCTTTCTGAAAGTGAAGAGAAGTTCCGCATTACTTTTTCAACCTCACCGGAGCCGGTTGCTTTAAGCAGGGTTGAAGATGGAGTCTATCTTGATGTGAATGAGCGTTTTTTGGAACTGACAGGTTACGCGTATGACGAACTGGTCGGGCACTCTTCACTCAAGGTAAATATCTGGAAGCATCAGGCCGACCGCCAACGGATGGTTACAGAGCTCATCAAGAATGGAAACATTGAAAACTTTGAGGCTGAATTTCTCGATAAGAGCGGCCAGGTCATCTTTGGGTTGATGTCGGCTCGTATCGTAGAAATTGATGGTCAGAAGGTTATTTTGACCGTCACCCGGGATGTTTCAGAACGTAAGCAGCAGGACGCTTTGCTTTTGGCGCGCTTGCATCTGAATGAAGCCGCGGTCCATCTCAGTCAAAAACAACTGCTGCAAAAATTGGTCGATGAAGCAGAGCTTCTGACCCACAGTAAAATCGGTTTTTTGCATTTCGTAAACGAAGATCAGGATCATCTGTTTCTGCAGGTCTGGTCAACCGCGACCCTTCAGCATTTTTGTGTAGCAGATCCAGGTGAGAATCATTACCCGATATCTAAAGCAGGGGTCTGGGTTGACTGTGTGCGCCAGAAAGCCCCGGTTATCCATAATGATTACCTTGGGTTGCCGCATCGAAAAGGTCTTCCTGAAGGGCATGCCCCAATCGTCAGAGACCTGGTTATCCCTCTATTTGATAAGGACCGGATATTTGCCATTCTGGGTGTTGGTAATAAAGACAGTCTTTACAACCAGAGAGATGTGCGCCTGCTGACAGCCTTTGGTCTTATGGCCTGGGATATTATTGCCCGCAAGGGGAGTGAAGAGCAGCGTAAAGAGCTTGAGCTGCAGTTGCGCCAGAAGTATAAAATGGAGGCTGTTGGCGTAATGGCTGGTGGCATTGCGCATAATTTTAATAATAACCTGGCGATTATCCTGGGTAATCTGGAGATGGCGGTGCGTAAGCAGGCGGACCCCGAAGCCCTGGCTAAATATCTGAACAACGCCAGAATCGCAGTGCTCAGATCGCGTGATCTGGTCGCGCAAATTCTAACCTACAGTCATCAGGGCCGCAAAGAGCTCGGAGCGGTCGATATCTGTATTGTTATCAATGAGACGCTGAATCTGCTGAAATCAACGCTGCCGGCGTCAATCAGGTTGCTCCATCTGTCTTCCTCTCAAAGCCTGATTGTGAACGCGGACCCGGGGCAGATCCAGGAGGCATTAATCAACCTGTGTAATAACGCTGTCTGCGCTATGAATGAGAAAGGGACGCTCAAGATTGCTCTTGAGAGGGTAGAATTACAGGCTTGCGACATCCCTGCCCGTTGTAGCAGTGGCGCAGGGGCTTATGCCAAACTGGCGGTTGAAGATAGTGGCTGCGGGATAGAAAAAGACATTATTGATCGCATCTTTGATCCCTTTTTTACCACTAAGGGAATCGATCGTGGCACCGGAATGGGATTGTCAACGGTTCAGGGGATAGTCGATCAGCACGGAGGTTTCATTGCGGTCGAAAGCAGCGTCGGGGAAGGATCAGTTTTTTATCTGTATTTCCCGCTAGAAGAGCAACGGTTTGCAGATAGGCCAAATCTACAGGAGGAGGAAAAGCCGCAAGGGGGATCGGAACGGGTTCTGCTGGTGGATGATGACCTCAACCTGCTGGCTTTGGTGGAACAGATGCTGGTTGAGCTTGGTTACCGGGTAACAACCGCGCCCGGCAGTCATGAAGCTTTGGAGCTATTTTTGCGGGAACCCACAGCTTTTGATCTGTTGATCACCGATCAGACTATGCCGGTCATGACTGGTGAAAGCCTGGTTAGAAAGATCAGGAGCATCAGAGGGGATCTGCCGGTCATTCTGATTACCGGTTACAGCAGCAAAATCAACAGGGCCGAATCCCAGGCTCTTGGTATCGATGCCTTCTGCATGAAACCTCTCGGTATGACCGAGCTGGCAAAAGTCGTGCGCAAAGTGCTGAGCGAGGCAAGCTTGCGGCGATAGTTCGTTTCCAATCTGAAAACTGATGCGTTGCTGAGCAAAGCTACCGTTTTGTGAGATCTGACCTTTCAATTTTGACATTGTGAACCGCAGTGAGCGCGATCTTAGTAGGGTTTTCTGGCGTTGGTAGAAATACGTGTCTCCCCTTGAGTCCGTTCCACTGGATAGCGAAGCTGGCTGACCAGATCCTGAATTTCCTGTGGGGGCTCCGGAGTAAAGTGGGAGATGACAATCGTCAGCGTAAAATTGATCAGCATACCGACCGTGCCGATTCCTTCCGGTGAAATACCGAACAGCCAGTGTTCCGCACTGTTGGCTCCCGGATTGATCAGTTTGAAATAAATAATGTAACAGGCAGTAAAGCTGATTCCTGCCACCATGCCGGTCATGGCTCCGTAAACGTTGGTCTTCTTGGTGAAAATCCCCATGATAATGGCCGGAAAGAATGACGCGGCGGCCAGGCCGAAGGCAAAGGCAACCACCTGGGCGACAAAGCCGGGCGGGAAAATTCCCAGCAGGCCGGCAACCACCACCGCCCCTGCAGCGCCACAGCGCGCCCACAGCAATTCCCCTTTTTCTGACATGCTTGGCATCAGGACACCTTTCATCAGGTCATGGGAAATGGAGGCGGAAATTACCAGCAGCAGCCCGGCGGCGGTCGACAAGGCTGCGGCCAGCCCGCCGGCCGCGACCAGTCCGACCACCCAGTTGGGCAGGTGGGCGATTTCAGGGTTGGCCAGAACAATGATATCCTGATCCACGTAAATTTCATTGGGGCTGGTGGTCTGCAGATTTGCCACCAGCTTTTCTCCGTGCCTTCCTGCTGCGCCACTATATTTGGGTTTTCCGACAATCGCCTGACCTGGCCCATATTGGAGAATTCCGTCATTGTTCTTATCGATCCAGGCGATCAGCCCGGTGGCTTCCCAATTTTTGAACCAACCGGGAGCTTTCTCGTAACGGGTGTTATGAATGGTGTTGATAAATTCGATACGGGCAAAGGCGGCAACGGCGGGGGCTGCGGTATAGAGTAAGACAATAAATATCAGCGCCCAGCCCGCCGAAGCCCGGGCATCCTTGATTTTGGGAACGGTAAAAAAGCGGATGATGACATGGGGCAGCCCGGCGGTGCCGACCATCAGGGCGACAACAATAAAAAACAGATCGAGCTTGGGGCGCTCGCCAGAGGTATAGGCAGCAAGGCCCAGCTCCTTTTGAATACCGTCAAGGGCCTCCAGCAGGTAGCGCCCTTCAAGTGCTGAATTCTGCAGTATCCGTGCTCCATCGGCACTGATGGTGCTGCCAAAGCCGAGGGATGGAAGCGGGTTACCGGTCAGCATGAGTGAAATATAGATGGCCGGAATCATATAGGCAATAATCAGGACACAATACTGGGCTACCTGGGTGTAGGTGATCCCTTTCATGCCGCCGAGGACAGCGTAAAAAAAGACGATACACATACCGATGGCGACACCGGTGTTAATGGGGACATTCAGAAAGCGGGCAAAGACAACTCCCACCCCGCGCATCTGGCCGGCTACATAGGTAAACGAGACGAAAATAGCACACAGCAGGGCAATGATCCGCGCCCCCTGCGAATAGTAGCGGTCGCCAATAAACTCAGGGACGGTAAATTTACCGTATTTGCGCAGATAGGGAGCGAGCAGCATGGCCAGCAGGACATAGCCACCGGTCCAGCCCATCAGGTACATCGACCCGTCCCGTCCCAGGAACGAGATCAGCCCGGCCATACTGATAAAGGAGGCCGCAGACATCCAGTCAGCACCGGTGGCCATACCGTTCAGGATGGGATGAATCGTGCGTTCGGCTGTATAGAAGTCTCCGGTAGAGAAGGCCCGGGCCCGAATCGCGACCAGAATGTAGATGGCGAAGGTAATGCCGATTAAAGCCCAGGTCCAGGTGGTGATGCTCATGGCAGTAGGTCTCCCTGAAACGGGTTGGGGTCAGTCTTCATAGACGTTGAACTGGCGATCCAGTCGATTCAGCAGCCAGACATAAATGATGATAAGCAGACAAAAAATGAGTTCAGAACCCTGATTGGCAAACCAGAAACCAACCGGAAAGCCGCCAATATGAAAGGTATCAAGCTGGTCAACGAGAAAGATACCAAACAGGAAGGAAACCACAAACCAGATGGTCAGGAGACATACGATATAGGTCACGTTTTTTTTCCAGTAACGCTGCAGTTCCTGATCGCGGGTCATTGTGTCCTTATCTCCTTTTGACAGCGTGATCTGAACAGGGAGAAAGAGCTACCGTTGTCGTTGAACTTTCCATGTTGCTGTATGTTAACGATAATCTCCTGCTATCAGCTTGTAAAGAGCATTTTTTAATTTTTAGAACAGGATTTTATGAAAAGTCTGATTATGATCAGTGTGCGGGCAGGAGTTGCTTTTCTGGCAAATAATTAGATAATATGAAAATTCATATAGAATGGACTGTTTTGCCATTCATTGTCCACCTGTGGAAGAAAAGGAGAAGTTTGTGATACGACGCCTTGCCCTCGCCAGTTTCATGTTGTTTGTCTGTTTATTTACGCTTTGCGGTCTTGCAGTGGCTCAGGAAGCGGTTATCTCCGGGACGATTGAAGGGGGACTGCGTATCATCAGCATTGATCCTGCCGGAGAAAATCACTTTGTCGTCTATCGTGGCGATTATATTCAGCCTCGCCTGGCAGGGGCCAGTCGGTTTGAAATCGACATTCCCGGGCTGCGTCAGGTCAAATCCTTTCCGGTTGAAGAAGGAGGAAAGTCTTACGTCAAAATGTCGATTCCCGGCACTTTCCCCTTTACGGCCGGGACTGCCAAGGGCGTATTCGAAGTCATTGAATATTCGGCACCTTCCTATAAGGCGGTCAGTAGCGCCGAAGCTGCTGAGATTCTGAAAAACACCAGTCCGTTTATTCTTGATGTCAGGACCATCGAAGAATATCGGGATGCCCATATCGCCGGGGCACACCTGGTACCGGTGCAGATCCTGCAGCGCGAACTGGCAGAGCTGGAACCGTACAAGGAACGCGACCTGTTTATTTACTGTGCGACCGGGAACCGCAGCACCGTGGCGGCGCGGATATTGATTGAGAACGGGTTTAAGAAAATCTACAACCTGCGCTACGGCATTTCCGACTGGATGCAGAAGGGGTATCCGGTAGAAAGATAGTTTGTGCCAAATCAGTACCGGAGAGTTCCTTCTCCTTCAGGGAGAGGGAACTGTCATCCCACCATCTTCGAAAAATGGTGCTTGGTTGAATCCTGTAGTTTGCTGGCAACGCGGAACGCTTCTTTGAGTAGATCCTGCTCGTTGTTGGTTAAACTTTTGGGGGGCAAATAGTGGCTTGGCGGCTTGCCCGCTTCGAGGAGTGTTATCTCGTTGCGCAGACGCAGGAAGGTAAATGCTTCAAAGGCTGCCTTGATGTGTTCTGCCGACTCATGGGTGAAAATTCCCAATTCGACCAGCTTGTCCAGGCGCTCGATGGTGGTGGTTGCCTCTAACTGCTGCTCAAGGGCAAACATGCGCACGCAGTCAACAATGAAAATGCTGCCCGCCTGCTTGAGCGACAGTTGCCCCTTGTGTTCTCCCGAGCGATCCGGGGCAAAACGACCGATAAGGCTAAGGGGAACCTTGTGCCTGAAGTCAAGGGTCATCATGTGATAGAGGAAAATCGGATGGGCCTTGATCAACTGACGAACGATATCGCGCAGGTCCTGACATAAGGATGCGTCCCCGGCAATCGGCATAAAGTCGAAAAAGATCGACGAATAGCGAACCCGCTGCGGTTCCGGGACCCTGATCCAGGAACTGATGCGCTCCAGCCATTGCTGCAGCCGTCCCCGCCACAGCGGATTGCTGGCCATGACATTCCCTTTGCAGCGCGAATAGCCGATGTCTGCCAGGGCGCTCACCAGCGCGTCCGCAAACGGGACGAAGAACGCTTCGACCTCAGCACTGCGTTCTTCCGGGTAGTCCTCAAAGATAAAACCATTGTCCTGATCCGGCCCCAGCAACATCTCTTTACGGCCACCACTGCCCATGATGATGAAGCAATGTTTAATTTCAGGAAGTTTTGCCCCGGACTGCTGTCGGGCCGCCAGTACCAGCTCATAGGCACGGCGAATGATGCGGTGGTGGATATAAGAGATAATCTCCATGGTTTCAGTATGGGAGCGGGATTCGCTCAGCAATACCCGGGCGACCTTGACCAGCTCTTTACGGGCCGTCACCAGATCGGCAATGGAATCGGCCTGGCTGATATTGCCGACCAGCAGCATCGATTTCTGGCTGCGGTAGCGCATCAGGTCCTGCAGTGTCACCAGTCCGACCAGTTCGCCCTGGTCGAGGATTGGTAAATGACGAATCTTTTTTCCCATCATGAAGGTGGCAGCTTCATACATAAAGGTGTCAGGGGACAGCGTATACGGGGGGGAGGTCATGACCATGCTGGCCGGGGTCTGTTTGCAATCGGTATTGTCGAGTGCGATTACTTTGGCGACCAGATCGTGTTCAGTGATGATGCCAATCAGGTTTCTGTCCTGGTCACAAATCAGGGCCGCACTGCTGCCACTGCGGGTGATGGCGATGGCCACCTCTTTGGCCGAGGCGTCGGGTGAACAGATTTGGACCTCGCTATTCATGATTTCGGACAGACGCTTTTTAAACGGATAGGCCTCCACCTGAGCAAGGGTGTTCTGGCTGTGCTCGCTGACCATTTCTGAATAAAGATTGCGAATACGCGAATAGATGACCCTGTTGAAATGTTCAGCCAGGTGCGGAAAATCTGTGGCGATATCGTGCAATACCTCCTGGGGAATCAGGAAACAGGTGGTTTCTTTGGCGGTGCGCGCTCCCGCTGTATAGCCTTCGTCGGTGAAGATCGGGGTGCCGCCAAAAAACGACCCGTCGCGCCGGTAGTCAACGATCATTTCCACCCCGCCGGGCGTCTGTACAACAATCTCAATCAGCCCTGATTTAATGACATACAAAAATCCCGAAGGAGGATCCTGCTGTTTAAAAATATGCATGTGGGGTGGATACTTTTTTAGAACTGCAGCCTCGTTCAGCCGGGCGCAGACTGCTTTGGGCAGGGTGGAGAAAGGTTCGGCTTCGGCCAGGGTCCTAACAAGATCCATCAGCAACCTCATACAGGTAGAATGGTGTGAATCTGTTCCCGGTTGGGACATGCAAAGATGCCAAAGTCCGCTAAGGGACTCTGGCATGAATTATTACCACAGGGCTGTTGTGATGAAAAGGGAGAGTCCGTTGACTCTCAGTGTTTGCGATGCAGAAACTCAATTTTTTCTTTGCTATTTTGACGCTGTAACCAATTTCTTTTTGCGGCCAAAAGTAAACGGGTGCGCCTGGGAGCGGATGATAAAGTCAGCAATAATCTTTCCCCAGATTGTCAGCCCGGCCATAGCGCTCCACTCGTCATAGGTGAAGCGCGCCATCACCACCCCGATAATAATCCAGATGGCTATAGCGCCACAGGCCAGATTAAGCAGACCGGTCACCGGAGCCCATTTTTTCGGATGCGCAGGGGGCAGCCCGCGTTTGATGGCGACTTCAGCATAATTCTTTCGGACCAGAATGCGCCAACTGCGGCGCAGCCAGAAAAAGGCCATGGGAAACAGGGCCAGAAACAGAATCCAGGTCATTGCGATGCTGACATCAAAAATCATAAGCGTGCTCCCTTGTGTTTCATCCTCCCCCGCCAGGTGCAGCAGGGGAGGTTTTGAGTATTTTTCAGGACAGTTTTCAGATTGGCAGCGAGCAATTTTTCGTCGTAGCCAGGAAATCAAGGGCTTGCGCGGAGGCGTAGTGCTTTACGCCGCACAAGCAAGCCCGTAGATTGACGCCGCTATGGCGGAAAAGGGCCGTTGCCAAATGAAAACTCAGTGGTGGGCACCATCAACCGCCTTCGATCCACGCGGCGTGCGCACATCTTCAACCATCTGAGCAATATGATCAGGAACGGCCGGAGTCATATTCTTGACGGCAAATGCGACTGCAAAGTTGACAATGGCACCGATAGCACCGAAGGCATTCGGTGAAATCCCGAAGAAGAAGTCAGGCTTGCCACCGAACATCCACAGGAATTCTGTTCCCTTGACGAAGAATATACCTTTGTGGGCGAAGACGTAGATCATGGTCACGGCAAGACCTGCCAGCATGCCGGCAATTGCGCCCTGCTTGTTCATGGTCTTACTGAAAATGCCCATCATCAGCGCCGGGAAGATGGAACTGGCAGCCAGACCGAAGGCGATGGCAACCGTACCGGCAGCGAACCCCGGAGGATTGAGACCCAGATAACCGGCGACCACGATCGATCCGGCCATGGCGATTTTACCGGTGAGCAGTTCCTGGGCTTCGGTCATATTCGGCGTCCAGACGTTCTTGAACAGGTCGTGAGAAATCGCCGATGAAATGGCCAGAAGCAGCCCGGCAGCCGTTGACAATGCCGCAGCCAGACCACCGGCTGCAACCAGGGCGATAACCCAGTTGGGCAGCAAGGCGATTTCCGGGTTGGCCAGAACCATAATATCCTGATTAACTTTAAGTTCGCTGCCTTTCCAGCCAGCAGCCGCAACTTTGGCCTGGAAGGCCGGATCTTTCGATTTGTCGTTGTAATACTGGATACGGCCATCACCATTTTTGTCTTCGAACTTCAGCAGGCCGGTGACTTCCCAGCGGTGCATCCAGTCAGGACGATCTTTAGCGACGATACTGCTTTCAGGCGCGAATATATCGCCGCCGGATTTTACCGCGGTATTAACGGTCGCATGCAGGTTAAGGCGCGCCATGGCGGCAACGGCAGGGGCCGTGGTATAGAGGATGGCGATAAAGACCAGCGCCCAACCGGCAGAAGAACGGGCGTCCTTGACCGTAGGTACGGTAAAGAAACGCATGATAACGTGGGGCAGCCCTGCAGTACCAATCATCAGGGATGCCGTGTAGACAAAGTAGTTGAGCATGCTTCCGGGAACCTGGGTGGTGTACTTGCCAAAGCCGAGGTCGGTAACAACATGGTCAAGTTTTGCCAGCAGGCTCATGTCGGTGCCGCTGAAGGTGGCGCCGAGGCCCAGCTGAGGTAACGGGTTGCCGGTCAGCTGCATGGAGATAAAGATGGCCGGTATGGTGTAAGCCAGAATCAGAACACAGTACTGAGCCACCTGGGTGTAGGTGATTCCTTTCATGCCGCCAAAAACGGCGTACATGAAAACGATGGCCATACCGATGTAGACACCGGTTGAGTTAGAGACGCCTAGGAAGCGTGAGAAGGCAACTCCAACACCGGTCATCTGGCCGATGATGTAGGTCAGCGATGCCGCCAGCAGACAGATAACGGCAACCAGGCTCGCTCCTTTGGAGTAAAAACGGTCACCGACGAACTGCGGTACGGTAAATTTGCCGAATTTACGCAGGTAGGGAGCCAGTAACATGGCGAGCAGAACATAACCGCCAGTCCAGCCCATCAGGAACAGGCCACCACCCCAACCCATGTTAGCGATAAGGCCGGCCATGGAGATAAATGATGCTGCAGACATCCAGTCGGCGCCGGTTGCCATACCGTTAAGGACCGGATGGACTGAGCCACCGGCTGCATAAAATTCACTGGTACTTCCCGCGCGGGCCCATATAGCGATGCCGATATAAATGGCAAAGGTCAGGCCGACAACGAGATATGTCATAGCTGTAAGTCCCATAGTCGTGTGCCTCCCTAGTCTTCGTGAACGTCAAATTTTTCGTCGATCTTACCCATCAGTTTGGCGTAGATGAAAATCAGAGCAACGAAAATGTAGATTGACCCTTGTTGGGCAAACCAGAAGCCAAGGGGATAGCCACCAAGAGAAATGTTGTTGAGAACCGGTGCCAGTAGAATGCCGAAGCCGTAAGAAACAACGAACCAGACGATCAGCACATTTCTGATCAGCCCTAAAACCGCTTTCCAATAAGCAACACCTTTGTCGTCCATACATAACCTCCTCTTAAAATTTGTGTGTTCCTGTCATTTTCAGCCCTGGATTGAATCTGAAGTCTTGCTTCCCTTAATAACCTCCTTTATCGCCTTCGTTACTCAAGATCCTTTTTCATCCGTGGTTAACTTTGTATTCTCGGAGTGTAGGGGCTAAACCCGAGTCGTGCCGATATGGTTTCGCCAGCCGCGATCAGGGCTGGCAGTAACTCCTTATGAATCCGTTCCCTGTCAGTGCGGAAGCTGGGGGCGACCATGGCCAGGCACCCGGCCAGCATTTCTCCTTGCGTAAAAATAGGCACCGCAACACAGGTGCTCTCTTCGCCAACGCCATTACGGTCTATGCAGTATCTGCGCTGACGGCACTTGTCCAACTCTTCTTCAAGCTTGTTGTCCATGATGTAGAGGTCTTTCAGCCGCTCAGAGAATGCCAGGCAGATCTTTCCGGAGGCACAGTTTTCGGTCGGGAAACGTTCCCCCGCCAGGGGAACGACTTTTACCTTTTGTGTGTTATCGGCCATTTCCAGGAACAGGACATCGCGCCCGCGGCAAACAACCAGGTAGACTGCTTCGTCACATTGACGGACCAGCTGTGCCATGACGGGTCTGGCTTTGGTTAGCAGGTCCATCTTCGACAGCAGCTTCTGGCTGATTTCAAAAGCACTCATCCCCAGCTGGTACTCACCCGTGTGCTGATTACGCTCGACATAGCCATGGTTCTCAAAGGTTGCCATCAGGCGGAAGAGGCTGGCTTTGGTCATATCCAGCCTGTCACTGAGCTGGGCCAGACTGAGTTTGGTATTCTCATTGGCGAGGATTTCAAGTAGAAGCAGTGCATTCTCTACTGAGCGGATATTGTAAGATTCTTTATCCCTGCCTGGCATAGCGTCCCTTACCTGCTGGGCCGGCTTTAAACCGGCTCTTCATTTTGGTCAGAAATGTTATGGCTGATACCTTTTATGTAAGAACGATAATACGCTGTTATATTATTGTCAATTCAGTTTTTCGAATAATTGCGCTTGTAGTGGTTATTGGTGGGTGGTTAAGGCTGTGCTTGCTGAAGCTAACTATAAGTTAATATTTATAAAAAATGATTTATTGAAATATTAAAAAAATAGTAAAACGATGTTTATATAGATAGTATAAAAAATTAGATATCTGGTGTTATTTACTTCCTTTCTGGGATGAAGTTACACGTCTGGTACATATCATGGTTGCTGTGGCGGGAGTATTTCATACTAAATAGGTCGACTATTTGAATTATGGCAAATAATGTTTCGTTTGCCGGAATGAGCAGCAATTTAATGAAGTGGTGTTTTGAAAATGATGACCGGAAGGGTTAAAGAAGGAAGAGGCTGAACATATGTGCGGCCTTTTTGGCAGAGGCCTGTCTCCAGGTTCGATGTGACTAAAAAATGGGCGATTTAATTTTTTTGTGGTTAAAACATGATCAGTTAGGATGTTTATTGACGAGCTGGTGGTAGGGATAACGGGTTTCTGCAGTTTTGGCACGCTTCCTGTAGATCTACCTCGGAAAGTAGTGCAGCTAGGGTTCCGGCTTTTTAAGAAGTGACTGGTCCGAGAGCTGCAGCCTGGTCGGTGAACAGCGGCCCGGTACACGGCGGGATAAAAGCCCGGGAGAATCGTGAGGGTTGGCAACGTTAAAGCCAAAACCTTGGTTCTCCGTCAGCCCTCTTAACCTTACACAAATTAGGAGGTCTGGCATCATGACTAAACGTATTCTCACCATTCTCATTGTCGCGGTCTTTATGACTGCTTCTCTTTCCACCTCAGCTTTTGCAGAAAAGCGTCACCATTTCAAACTGGCCTGGTCTATTTATGTCGGCTGGATGCCCTGGGGGGAAGCTGCTGCCCAGGGGATCGTTAAAAAGTGGGCTGACAAGTATGGCATTGATATCGAGGTTGTGCAGTTCAACGACTATATTGAATCGATCAACCAATACACGGCTGGTGCTTTCGACGCTGTAACCGCCACCAACATGGACACCCTGGCCATCCCCTGTGTCGGCGGCATCGATACAACGGCATTGTTGATTGGGGACTTTTCCAACGGTAATGACGCTGTCATCCTCAAAGGGACCGATAAACTGACCGCGATCAAGGGGCAGCCGGTCAATCTGGTTGAACTCTCCGTTTCTCACTATCTGCTTGCCCGCGCCCTCGATTCCATCAACCTTAAAGAACGCGATATTACCGTGATCAACACCTCTGATGCGGATATGATCGCCGCTTTTTCTACCCCGGATGTTACCGCGGTAACCACCTGGAATCCGTTGGTTGCCGAAATTATGACGATGCCGGATGCCCACAAGGTTTTTGATTCCAGCAATATCCCCGGAGAAATTATCGACCTGACCGTTGTCAATACCAAGGTGATTCAGGAAAACCCGGAATTTGCCAAAGCTCTGACTGGTGCCTGGTACGAAATGATGGCGTTGATGAAGCGGAAGGACGCGGCCGGTAAGGACGCACGGGCCGCCATGGGCAAGGCCTCCGGCACCGATCTGGCTGGCTACGACATGCAGCTGAACAGCACCAAGATGTTTTTCCGTCCCGATGAAGCCGTCTTCTTCGGCCAGAGTCAGCAACTGCACCGGACCATGGATACGGTCCGCAACTTCCTCTTTGAACACGGTCTTCTCGGCGACGCCGCGGCCAGCCCGGATGTGGTCGGTATCGCGTTTCCGGACGGCAAAGTTCTGGGCGACAGCGGCAATGTCACCTTCCGTTTCGATACCTCCTATATGAAGCTGGCTGCTGAAAACAAACTGTAAGCAGATTATCAACCACACGTTTTCAGATTGGAAATGATTATCATGAAATTACGCATGATCAATCGAAGGCCGGACCGGCATATCAGTATTGTGCTGATGTTGCTCCCCTTTGCCCTGATGCTGCTGGCTTATGTGGTCGGTTCGGAAATACGCCTCGCGGACAACCCGAAGGACAAGTTGCTCCCCGGCCTCCAGTCGTTTGCCGACGCCATTCAGCGGGTGGCCTTTACCGCAGACAAACGCAGCGGTGACTACCTGCTGTGGGCAGATACCCTGGCCAGCATGGCACGGCTGGGGTGTGGCATGCTGGTCGCGACTTTGATCGGTATGCTGGTCGGGGTTCACATTGGATTGTTGCCCATCTGTCGGGCCGGACTGTTGCCGTTTGTTACCGTGACCTCGATGCTGCCGCCACTGGCGGTTCTGCCGATCCTGTTTATTGTGTTCGGTCTTGGTGAAGTCTCGAAAGTGGCCCTGATTGTGATTGGGATTTCCCCGATCATTATTCGTGATATCACGCTGCGGGTCGAAGAACTTCCCAGAGAACAGTTGATCAAAGCTCAGACCCTCGGTGCCAGCTCCTGGCAGCTGGCGATCCGGGTGGTTCTGCCCCAGGTCTGGCCACGGCTCATCGATGCGGTACGCCTGACGTTGGGATCGGCCTGGCTGTTCCTGATTGCCGCCGAGGCAATCGCCGCCCAGAGTGGGCTGGGTTATCGCATCTTTTTGCTGCGGCGTTACCTGGCCATGGACACCATCCTGCCCTATGTCGCCTGGATTACCTTTTTGGCCTTCGCCCTTGATTTCTTCCTGCGACGCCTGCAGGGCTGGCTGTTCCCCTGGTTTGCCGCGGAAAGGGGGCGTTGATGTCGCACGTTAAAGTCGAAAAAGTCTGGAAGTACTTCGGCAGTCAACCGGTGCTGGAAAATATCAACCTTGATGTCGCGTCCGGTTCCTATGTCTCCATCGTTGGTCCATCCGGTTGTGGCAAGTCGACCTTCCTGCGCCTGCTGCTCAGTCAGGAGACTCCGACAGATGGGAAGATTCTCCTCGATAATGAAGCGATTGCCCTGGAACCGTCGGAGGAGCGGGGCGTGGTTTTTCAGCGTTATTCGGTGTTTCCGCACCTTAATGTCCAGGAAAACGTTGCCTTGGGGCTGGAATTTTCCCAGGCAAAAATCCTGGGCAAGCTGTTTGGCCGCAAGAAGCGGGCGGTGCTCGATGAATGTCGCCACTATCTCGATTCTGTTGGGTTGGATGCCGCACGGGAAAAATACCCTTCAGAGTTGTCAGGTGGTATGCAACAGCGCCTGGCCATTGCCCAGGCGCTGATCAAGAAACCCAAGGTTTTGCTGCTCGATGAACCGTTCGGGGCCCTTGATCCCGGTATTCGCGCGGATATTCACAAATTGATGCTGCGGCTGTGGCGGGAAACCGGCATGACGGTGTTCATGGTCACGCATGATTTGCGCGAGGCGTTTCACTTAGGCAACCGGATTATCGTCTTTGACCGCTACCGGACCCGGGAAGAGGAACTGGCTCACTATGGTGCGACCATCACCCTTGACCTGAAGCTGGGTGAAAACGATCCGTTAAAGCTCAAGGCCAGACAGGAAGGGGGCAGTGATGAGGGGTTTGCCCTCAAAGAGTTGCAAGCTGCGGGCTAAGAGTTGGTTGGATAGTTTGCTTTGCGGGAATGGCCGGACTTAGGCCTTCCCATCTCCAGGGCCGCTTGAACCCATCCATGGTGCTTGACTGTCGCCATCCGGGCGACAGACACCCTTCCGATGGGAAGTCCTAAGCCCGTCCTGGAGCATTGTTAAATATTTAATCTTAGAAAAAACTTCCGGCCGGGACGACCCGGTATGGCATACGCCATTGTGGAACAAACCCGGGACGACCCGGATTCGCACAAAGACTGTGCGTCATGGAGAAGCCTGATGAAAAAAATTTCTGAAATCCTGTACCAGGATACCCTTCCCGGAGGTGCGCACTGGTCCATGCTGATGCGGCGTGGTACCAGCCTGCGTCTGATCGATGTCAACGGCGGTGCCAATGTGGCGATGCTGTTTTATAACCCCCTCAATCTTTTCGAACGCTACAACGCGCCCGATACCCTCAAGTGTCAGCACACCTTCAAACTGACCGCCGGTCATTGCCTGTACTCCGACATGGGGCGGATTTTCTGCTCGATTACCGAAGACAGTGTCGGCTGGCACGATACCGTCAGCGGTGACACCGACAAGGTCATGGTCGCTGAAAAATGGGGAGAGAACCCCTATCAGGAGTACCGCAACGGCTGGACCCTGAACGGTCGCGACAGTTTCCTGGTTGAAGCCGGTAAGTACGGTATGGGCAAACGCGACCTGATGGGTAATATCAACTGGTTCAGTAAGGTAGCGGTTGATGAGGACGGCACCATGACCTATGTCACGGGCAACAGCACCGCTGGCGACAGTGTGGTCTTACGTTTTGAGATGGACACCCTGGTGCTGCTGCATACCTGCCCCCATCCCCTCAACCCGGCTGCCGAGTACCCCAAGGCTCCGGTGACCTATCAGATCAGTACCGCTGCGGCGGTTGCTGACGATGACCTGTGCCGGACCTCGCGCCCGGAAAACGGTCGTGGGTTTGAAAATAACCGTCTCTATCATCTCGGTCTGTAGGGGGAGGTAAACACCATGATTAAGCAGAGTATTTACGCAGCAGAAAGCGCCGCCTGGCGCAAGGTTGTCCCCGCCGGTGATTACCTGATGGAGGTGGTCAAAAAAGGGCAGGTGGTCCGGATTCTCGATATGGAAGGGAACCAGGCCGCCGATACCATTTTTTATAACGCCAACGATCCCTCGGAACGCTACAGCGCCTTTAACACCATTCGCGAGCAGGGCAATATCTACTTAAGCGCCGGAACGACCCTGGTCTCCAACGATGGCAACCCGATGCTCGACATTATCGCCGATACCTGCGGTCGCCACGACACCCTGGGTGGTGCCTGCGCCACTGAATCGAACACGGTGCGCTACGCCCTGGAAAAGAAATGCATGCACGCCTGTCGCGACAGCTGGTTGCTGGCTCTGGCCGAAAACCCGCAGTACGGCATGGACAAGCGTGATATCCCCGAGAACATCAACTTCTTCATGAACGTTCCGGTAACCCCGGAAGGGGGCCTGACGTTCGAAGACGGCATCAGTGATGCCGGAAAGTATGTCGAACTGCAGGCGCACATGGATATCATCATTCTGGTCTCTAACTGTCCCCAGCTCAATAACCCCTGCAACGCCTACAACCCGACCCCGGTGGAAATTCTGGTTTGGGATGGGGCTGTCGCAGCCTGACCCAAGGGGAGGAGACTATGTTCAAAAAAGTTCTGGTCGCCAATCGTGGCGAGATTGCCTGCCGTATCATCCGTACCCTCAAGAAGATGGGGATTGTCGCGGTGGCCATCTATTCCGAAACTGACCGCCATGCCGCCCATGTCAGCCTGGCCGATGAGGCTTACTGTGTCGGTCCGGCTGCTGCCGCTGAAAGTTATCTGAACGCGGCCAAGATTGTCGCTCTGTGCCAGGAGCACCAGGTTGAAGCGGTTCATCCCGGTTACGGCTTTTTAAGCGAGAATACCGATTTCGCCAGCAGGTTGGCCGCTGTCGGGGTGCGTTTTATCGGCCCCGACGCTGAGCAGATCCGCCAGTTCGGCCTCAAACATACCGCCCGCGATCTGGCCAAGACCAGCGGGGTGCCGTTATTGCCCGGTACTGAGCTGATTGAAGATCTGGATGAGGCTCTGGCTGCTGCGATCGGTATCGGTTATCCGGTTATGCTCAAGAGTACCGCCGGTGGCGGTGGCATCGGTCTGCAGCTGTGTTATTCCCCTGAGGAACTCGCCGATAAATTTGCCAGCGTGCGCCGTTTAAGTCAGAACAACTTCAGCAACAGCGGCGTGTTTCTGGAAAAGTATGTCGCCCGCGCGCGTCATATTGAAGTGCAGATCTTTGGCGACGGCAAGGGGGAGGTGATTGCCCTGGGCGAACGGGACTGCTCCCTGCAGCGCCGCAACCAGAAGGTCATCGAGGAAACCCCGGCACCGGGGATCAGCGATCTGCAGCGTTCCGAGCTGGCTGCCTATGCCGTGCAACTGGGGCGGGCCGTGAACTATGCCTCAGCCGGAACCGTCGAGTTTATCTACGATACCGCCAGCGATGCGGTCTACTTCCTTGAGGTCAACACTCGCCTGCAGGTTGAACATGGCGTGACCGAAGAAGTGTTCGGCGTTGACCTGGTGGAGTGGATGGTTCTGCAAGCCGCGGGGGAACTGCCAGTCTTATCCGCGATGGAGCTAAAGCCGCAGGGGGCAGCCATTGAAGTGCGTATCTATGCCGAAGATCCGGGCAAAGACTTTCAGCCTAGCTCTGGCACCCTGACTCACGTGGCATTCCCTGCCCAATGCCGGGTTGATGGTTGGGTTGCTACCGGCAGCGAGATTTCGCCGTTTTACGATCCGCTGCTCAGCAAATTGATCGTCAAGGGCGCGACCCGTGCCGCGGCGGTCGGCAAGCTCCAGCAGGTCCTGAAAGACAGCGCCATCTACGGTATCGAGACCAACCTGGCTTACTTGGCTCAAATCAGTACAACCGAGCTGTTCTGCGACGGGCAGGTCCACACCAAGGCCCTCGACGCATTGCCGTATCGTGCCAGCACCATCGACGTAGTGCTACCCGGTGCCCAGAGCAGCTTGCAGGATTACCCTGGGCGTCTCGGTTACTGGAATGTTGGCGTCCCCCCAAGTGGTCCCATGGATCATTACTCCTTCCGCCTGCTCAATCGTATCGTCGGCAACGCCGAAGGGGCCTGCGGGCTGGAGATGACCCTGAACGGCCCGGTGCTCAGTTTTAACTGCGAGACGGTCATCGCACTGGGTGGTGCGCCGATGCGCGCCCTGCTCGATAGTGAACCGTTGCCCATGTGGCAGCCGGTCACCGTACGGCCGGGGCAGACCCTGGAACTGGCCGAGATCGACGGTCCTGGCCAGCGCAGCTACCTGGCGGTGCGCAACGGTTTTGATGCCCCCGATTATCTGGGCAGTAAGGCGACTTTCAGTCTGGGGCGCTTCGGTGGCCACGGCACTGCGGTGCTCAAGGCCGGGGATGTGCTGCGGATTGCCAGCGAAGGTGCCGTGACGCCGGTGGTGACCGGCTGTGCTGAAGGGTTGTTGCCCCAGCTGACCAACGACTGGACCCTCAAGGTTCTGTACGGTCCCCATGGGGCACCCGATTTTTTCACCGACGAGGATATCGAAACCTTTTTTGCCACCGCCTACGAAGTCCATTTCAACAGTGCCCGCACCGGGGTCCGGCTGATCGGGCCGAAACCGCACTGGGCGCGTGAGGATGGCGGCGAGGCCGGTTTGCATCCGTCCAACATTCATGATAACGCCTACGCCATCGGCACCATCGATTTTACCGGCGACATGCCGATTATCCTTGGTCCCGACGGGCCAAGCCTGGGCGGATTTGTCTGCCCGGCGACCATTATTCAAGCCGACCTGTGGAAGATCGGCCAGCTCAAACCGGGCGACAAGGTGCGTTTCGTCCAGGTTTGTGAGGATGACGCCACGGCCTTACGCCACAAGCAGGATATGGCGTTAAAAGAACTGAAACCAGCCGCTGCGCAGATTGATATTATTGCTGGCCGATCCGTCACAGAAAGGGTGAGCCCGGTGCTGCGCAATGGTCAGGTCGGGGAGATCCGCACCTGCTACCGGCGCTGTGGTGACGACTATCTACTGGTCGAATTTGGCGAGCCGTTGCTCGATCTCAACCTGCGCTTCCGGGTCCACACCCTGCAGCAGTGGGTCGAAAAGCACAAGGTCGCCGGGATTATCGATCTGACTCCAGGGATTCGCTCCCTGCAGATTCACTACGACAGCCGCCTGCTGCCGTGTCGCAAGCTGATCGATATGCTGACCAGCGCCGAGCAGGAACTGCCGGCTATTGATGAGATCGTCGTGCCAAGCCGCACCGTGTATCTGCCCCTGTCATGGGATGATGAACAGACGCGCCTGGCGATCCGCAAGTACCAGGAACTGGTTTATCCCGAAGCGCCCTGGTGTCCGTCCAACATCGAGTTCATCCGCCGCATCAACGGCCTTGCCGATGAGCAGGCGGTCAAAGATGTGCTGTTTAACGCCGATTACATGGTCCTTGGCTTAGGGGATGTTTACCTTGGCGCACCGGTGGCGACACCCGTCGATCCGCGTCAGCGCCTGGTCACCACCAAGTACAACCCGGCCCGGACCTGGACCCCGGAGAATGCCGTTGGTATCGGTGGCGCTTACCTGTGTGTTTATGGCATGGAAGGCCCCGGCGGTTACCAGTTTGTCGGCCGCACCATCCAGATGTGGAACCGCTTCCGCTCTACCGACTGCTTCCCGCAGGGGAAACCGTGGCTGCTGGAATTTTTCGACCGTATCCGTTTCTTCCCGGTTTCGGCCGAAGAACTGCTCGACGCGCGCGAACGCTTCCCCCATGGCGAATACCAGGTGCGTATCGAAGAGGAGCAGTTCAGCCTCAAGGACTACAACCAGTTCCTGCGTGATAACCATACTTCGATCGTCGCTGCCAAGCAGCACCAGCAAGCGTCATTTGAAGCGGAGCGTCAGCGCTGGAAAGAGATGGGGCTGGCCGAAGTGCTGGCCGAGCCCGATATCGCTCCCGAAGCCAGCGAGCCGGTCACTGCACCGCAAGGCTGTTTCCTGGCCCCGGCCCTGGTGCCGGGTAATGTCTGGCAGCTCAAGGTCAAGCCGGGCGACCGGGTCGAAGCTGGCGGGACCTTGCTGGTGGTCGAGTCGATGAAGATGGAACTGGACATCAAGGCCCACAAAGGCGGCATCGTCCGCGAACTGTTGTGCCAGCCGGGACAAGCGCTACAGGCCGGACAACCGGTGGCTATTATTGAGGAGGTTGCCTGATGACCATCACCAGTCTTGAAATTCCGGTGTTACGCGCCGCTTACCAGCAGGGTTTAAGCCCGGTAGAATTGGTCGAAGAAGTCCTGCGTCGCTGTGACAGCTATGCCGATCCGGCGGTATGGATCAGTCGCGCCAATCGCGAGCAGCTGTTGGCCCGTGCCACATGGTTGTACAAGCAGCCTGCGGGGGTGGAGACTTTGCCCTTGTACGGGATTCCCTTTGCCGTCAAGGACAACATCGACTGTCTCGGGTTTGCAACAACGGCGGCCTGTCCCGCTTACGCCTATCAGCCGCAGGCCGATGCCTTTGCCGTCGCCCGCTTACTTGAGGCCGGGGCCATTTTGATTGGCAAGACCAACCTCGATCAGTTTGCCACCGGACTGGTCGGGACGCGTTCCCCTTATGGAGCGCCGCGCTGCGTGTTCAACAGCGACTATGTCTCCGGTGGTTCAAGCTCCGGTTCTGCCGTGGCGGTCGGGGCCGGGCTTGTCAGCTTTGCCCTGGGCACCGATACTGCCGGTTCAGGTCGGGTTCCGGCGGCCTTCAACAATTTGGTCGGAGTCAAACCGACCAAGGGGCTGGTCAGTGCCAGCGGCGTGGTTCCGGCCTGCCGTTCGGTGGACTGCGTGACCGTGTTTGCCGCCAGCTGTGGCGAAGGAGACCTGGTGCGCAGCATCATGGCCGCCGGGGATGACAGTGATCCTTATTCTCGGGTCGCAAAGGCAAAATCCCTGCCGCAGGAAAGTTTCCGCTTTGGTTACTTGCCGCAAGAGCAGCGTGAGTTCTTTGGCGATAATGAAGCGGCCGAACTGTATGCCGCCAGCATTGATAAGTTAACCGCACTGGGCGGGGCAGGGGTGGCGATAGATTACCGTCCTTTCCAGCAGAGCGCTGCCTTGCTGTATGCCGGGCCCTGGGTCGCCGAACGGGCCGCAGCCATCGGTGATTTTCTGGCCGAGCATGGCGCGGATATGGACCCGACGGTGCGCACTATTGTCGCTGGGGCGACCAAAATCAGCGCGGTTGAAGCTTTTAAGGGAGAGTACCGCTTGCGCGAGCTGGAGAAGGTGTGCGCCAAGCAGTGGCAGGATATGGATATTATGCTGTTACCGACAGCACCGACCACCTACACGGTGGCCGAGATCGCAGCTAATCCCATTGAACTGAACAGCCGCCTCGGCACCTACACCAACTTCGTCAACTTGCTCGACTACTGCGCCATCGCCGTACCGGCCGGCTTTCGCGCCAGCAACGGTCTGCCGTTCGGCGTGACCCTGATGGCCCCGGCTTTCTGTGATGCCAGCCTGGCGGCCATTGCTGATCGTTTACATCGCAGCAATAGTGAAGCGCTGAAGGTTGGCGGCACCGATTATCCGTTGGCCGAAGCATCTAAAATATCGGTCACAGTTCCTGATGATCTGGTTCAGGTCGCTGTGGTTGGTGCGCATTTGAGCGGTCAACCGTTGAACTTCCAACTCACCAGTCGGGGTGGGGTGCTGCTTAAGACCACGCGCACAGCGAGCGACTACCGCCTCTATGCCTTGGCTGGCACCAAACCGGCCAAGCCCGGGTTGATACGTGATCCGCACTATGCAGGGAAGGGGCTGGAGGTTGAAGTCTGGAGCTTAAGCGCGGAAGCGTTCGGTGAATTCACCGCAGAAGTTCCCGCCCCCTTGGGAATCGGCAGTTTGACCCTGGTGGATGGTTCTACGGTCAAAGGGTTTATCTGTGAACCTTGGGCGATTGCTGATGCGACAGAGATTAGCGAGTTTGGTGGCTGGCGCAACTACATGGATGCTTAAAAACTATCTGCCTTGCACTTGCTGCCTCGAAAACGTTTTTTAACACCCATGTGGCATGGTGCATTTGTAATGGAAGGGAGAATTGACGATGGGATGGGGCTATCTGTTCATTGCCGGTTTGTTTGAAGTGTTTTTTGCCACCTGCCTGAAAGCATCGGATAATTTCAGCCGTATCCTGCCAGATATCGGGGTGATTCTTGGTGCGGCGTTAAGCCTCTACTTCTTGTCCCGCGCCATGCAGACCATCCCCATGGGGACGGCTTATGCCGTATGGACCGGTATCGGTTCTGTCGGCGCTGTGTTTCTCGGGATCACCATGTATGGTGATCCCGTTAATATAGGGCGGATGTTTTTTCTGTCGGTGTTGATCTTTTCTTTGATTGGGTTGAAGTTTTATTCGGGGTGAAAGACTGGAATATAAAAATCTTGTAATGATGCTTTATTAAGTGTATTTTTATAAGCATTGTTTTTCAGGAAATTAAATGAAAAGCCGTAATTTGTGAGATTGGGGATCTACAGATTGCGGCTTTTTTTGTTGCCGTGAATGCCCTGTGAAGAGAATCTGTCTCTTTTGTTTTTGATTAGTCATTTTTATTGATGAAGCTTCTCAGCTAGCGCCTAACGCCCGTTCAAGCGGATGGAACAATGAGGTATTCGTATAATGCGGAGGACCTCGTAGGTCGCAGTGCCGCCATTTAGCTTCGTAAGTTATGCCTAAAGACCAATGAAACCATGAATAAGTTGCTTATCGTTTGCTTGGAAAACCGTTTCGTTTTGTGAGGGCAAAGGGACATATTGGATGATTGCTGAGACCGATCTCAAGAAGATAAAGCCTACGTTGCCAACAGCTGCACCTTCGTTTGCTCATGTGCAGTCAGGTATTCCCGTCCCCAAACCGATCCGCGTCAAAAATTTCAGCCCTGATGAATGGGAAGATTTTATCGAGGAATGGGCGACCAGCCTTGAGAGTGTGTATGTCAAAGTCCGCCGTTTCGGTGGGTCGGGAGATTGCGGTGTTGATGTCGCCGGATTTTGCACCGACAAGGGTTTTGAAGATAAGTGGGACAACTATCAATGCAAACGTTATGCACATCCGTTGCGACCAAGCGACATTTGGGTCGAGCTGGGTAAGATCATTTATTACTCGAGTATCGGCGAATATACGCCACCCCGAAAACATTATTTTGTGGCATCCCTTGGTGTTGGTACAACGTTAGAAAAACTTCTAAATAAGCCGAACGAGCTTTGTGAAAAATTCAAGGAAAATTGGGAAGGACACTGTAAAAGCGGAATCACCTCAACCAAGGAAATCGAGCTCAGCGGAAAGCTGCTCTCGTATGTAGATCTCTTTGATTTTACGATCTTCTCATCGAAGTCACACATCGAACTGATTGAAGCGCATAGCAATACCGGGTTTCACGCGGTCCGGTTTGGGGGCGGTCTGCCTGCGCGACCTAACCCCAACGCGCCTCCTGCCGCCCCTGCGGCATCCGAGAGCCGGTATATCCGTCAGCTCCTTGACGCCTATGGAGATCATTTAGGGTGTCCGATCCAAGATACAAGCGCACTAGTCGCGCACAACATGTTGGAAAAGGATTTCCGTAGACAACGCGAGCGCTTCTATCATGCCGAAGCGCTAAGAAACTTTGCCAGAGACACGGTGCCAGAAGGGACATTCGATGATCTTCAGGATGAGGTCTATCATGGCGTCGTAGACGTTACGGATTCCCCCCATCCCAACGGGTACGAAAGGATGAAAGCGACAGTGGTACAGGCATCATCTGTCGCTTTGACCGCAAATCCACTTTCGTCAGTGACTAAATCGCAGGACCGGCAGGGCATCTGCCACCAACTAGCGAATGAAGATCGTCTCAAATGGGTGATGGATGATGAATAGGCACTCACGCACAGCGCCATTCAACAGTCCGCTGGAAACCGGTATCCGCTCCCTGGCCATTTTGGTCGCTGCCTATCCAGAGGCTTTCGACCTCGAAAGACTGGTCGAAATGGATTATCTCGTCGTCCATTCCGGTGATGCCGATGGTCCTGAAAGCCTTCACGCTGCCCTGCCTATGAGGGTAGGAGAATTGCTTGTTAGACGCGGGCTGATTGAAAATGGCCTTCTATTGATGGCGAGCCGGAACCTCATACAGCGGATACCCGCAGAAGGTGGTTTCGACTACATCGCTGGAGACGCGGCTGCGCCGTTTTTTGCCTCACTTACAGCTACCTATTCTCAGAGGCTCAAGGAGCGGGCGCTATGGGCGGTAAAGCGGTTTGCAGGTGTGGCAACATCGGATATTCGACAAATCACGCACCGGCTGTTTGAGAATTGGTCAAGCCAGTTCCAGGTCATAGATAGACCGAGAGGGAATCAATGAGCAATAGTTACCTCCAACTGCGACGAATAGCCTTTTCCGGTCCCAAGAAGACAGTCGAGATGGCATTCTCGAACGGTGTAAATGTGATTTGTGGCGCGTCTGACACAGGGAAGTCGTTCCTCGCTGAATCGATTGATTTCATGCTTGGAGGGTCTGAACTAAGGGATATTCCGGAGCGAACCCCGTTCGGTGAAGTCCAATTAGATCTTGATGTGACCTCCGGCGAGAAATGGCGGTTCTATCGTGCAAGCTCTGGCGGAAACTTCAAGGTCCAAAATTTGCTTGATGAGGAAGCCGAAGTTGAAGTTCTTAGAAAAAATCATGGTCATGGAAAAACCGAGAATATGTCGGGATTACTTCTCGATAAAATCGGGCTTCTTGGAAAACGCATATTGCGAAGCAAGAAGAATGGTACGACGCAGAGTTTAAGTTTCAGAAATCTGGCAAGACTTGCCGTTGTCCAGGAAGGCGAGATTCAGCAAAGCGGCTCGCCCTTCTGGGGTGGTCAATACACTTTGAAAACTGCCGAGTTGGCGACCATTAAACTCCTTCTTACGGGCGTTGATGACTCCGATGTTGTTGAGACAACGCGGGCTGGAACAGATAGAACGAAACAAATCGAGCTGATCGATGAACTACTCTCCGATATCAGACAGGACCTTGCCGATGTTGGTGAAGAAGAGGCAGACCTTAAAGAGCAGATTGATCGCCTTGACGGGACTATCGAGCAGCGCAGGGAAACTCTCAATAATGTTCAGTCGCACCTCGATTCGCTTTTGGCGCAACGGCGGGAACTTGTGGATGTCCGAACGGCGATTCAAGACCGACTGGACGAGATTGCGGATCTGTTGACGAGATTTGATCTGCTCCTGGAGCATTATGCAGTCGATATTGAACGTCTAACAGCAATCCAGGAAAGCGGAGCGATGTTTGCTCATGTGGAATCGGTTCCGTGCCCTCTCTGCGGAGCATCACCGGAAGCACAACAACATGATGCTGCCTGCGATGGGGACGTTGAAGCGATCGTTCAGGCGGCTTCCGCAGAGATCGAGAAAATAGCGCGGCTTAAAGGCGAACTCCAAAGGACTGTTACTGATTTAAAGACCGAGGCAGTTTCTAAAGAACTAGAGCTATCAAATAAGAATGAAGAGTATGGGAATGTTAATACCCAGATTCAGGAAACCGTTGCACCGACAGTGAGTGAAGAAAGGGCGTCCTTCACTGAGCTTATTGAAAAGCGGGTCGAGGTACAAAAAGGGCTCGATCTTTACGCGAGAGTGTCAAAGCTTGAAGAACGCAAGATGTCTTTAGTGCAGGATGAAGGCGAAGAAGGTGTGTCTGTTGCTATCGTTTCCGGTCTGCCTGATTCTGTTGCGCATGACTTTTCACTTAGAGTTTCAAAATTGCTGAAGGCATGGGATTTCCCCGGTGACTGCCTTGTACATTTTGACAAGGAAACTACCGATTTTGTTATCGATGGAAAGCCGCGAGGAAGCAGGGGCAAAGGGCTTCGCGCGATTACACACTCAGCGGTAACGATCGCATTATTGGAGTATTGCCTGGAAAACGATCTGCCGCATCCTGGCTTTGTTGTCCTGGACTCCCCGCTTTTAGCTTATTTCAAGCCGGAAGGCGACGAAGATCAGCAGCTACAGGGCACAAATTTGAAAGAGAGCTTTTATTCTTATCTTGTCGATCACCATAGTACCGATAGCCAGATCGTAATTGTCGAAAACCAGCATCCACCCGATTCAGTATTGGATGGTCTGAAAATGACTGTGTTTACCGGCAATCCAAATGAAGGTCGTAATGGCTTTCTGTAGGTTATTAGTGCGGGGTGATTAGGTCGCGGGGGCGGGCCTAGCTAACTGTCCAATTTGTAAAAGAAATTAAGCCATAAAAGGGCAATTATTACGCTTAAACACGCTATTTTTACCTAAAAATAAAGGGGGGAACGAAATGCCACGCGCAAATCGTTATTTTTTGGCTGGCTATGTCTGGCACGTCACTTATCGATGTCACAAGCAGGATTTCCGATTTCCTGCTTAAATTTGCAATTGATCGAACAGCATGGATTCATTGGCATTTTAGCGGAGAAAACCATGCCCTAAGGTAAAAAAGGTGGTTTTTTTTACTTTATTTCATCATAAAAACAGATGGTTATCTTGGTCCGACCCCAAACAGACCTTCGGCAGGAAGCATATGAAAACATACATCGACGTATCTATCGTATCTCGCTACGAAGACCAAGGAAAAACTAGGGACATCCATGATAAGTAAAGTCAAGGGGAAAGCGGAGGTTTCCCTTTACCTCGCGGGCCTACTCCCGGTGGCGACTCTGTTTTTCCTTGTCCTTTGCATCCTTCGATCTTTTTAATCTATTCTTTTGGTCCGCTAAATCAGCGACCAGACATCCATGTGCTGTCTCCGGGATATCATCCCTTCACAGAAGATTGAGTTTGGGCCAACCCGCCAGCCTTGAAACACTCCCAATGTCGTGCAGCGAAGCTCACGTAGTCCCTAGTCCGCAAGGCCCGGCGGGAAGATCGTTTGATGTAAAGAGTATCTGTTTTTCTCCAACTCAGGCGACCTGAGATTGTCTCTCCTCAAAAGCTGTACCACGTCGATCAACGGCCAACAGATATTCAACCAGCTTGCGTGCAACAGCTAAAGTGGCTCGGTTGCGATTGCCTTTGGTCAACTCTTTTTCATGCAATTCCGCCAGTTGAATATTCCATCGTGGGGCTAGCTTAGCGGCTTCAATGAGCATGGTCTGCAGGTGCTTGTTGCGTTTTTTGGAGAGTGGCCCTCGTTGATCTTTCCCGGCCGATTCCCGTTGTGCACTGCAGAGTCCGCAATAGCTGATGGCTTCCCGACTGGAGGGAAAGCGGGTTGGATCACCGATCTCCAACACCCAGGTCAAAGCCATAATTTCTCCAACCCCGGCAATGCTCATCAAAAGCTCAACTCTCTGCCGAATCAGTTCATTTTCCCGGAGAGTCCGAACCAATTTCTTCTGGATGGCGGTAAACAGCTCTAGATTACTGCGGCTCAGTTGTAACAGCTCTTTGACCGAATCGGGCACATCGCCTACCCGCTCCATCAGTTGATTGAAGTATTTGCTCCCATACAACCGTTTTTTGTCGTAGGTCGCGCCGACTTCCATCATTAATCCGGCCATTTTATTTTTCATTTGCACTGCCGTGCGGACCACCATATTCCGATAACGAAGAATACGCCGTAATTCCCGGAGCTCTTCGGACATCATGGTGCATTCGGGCAGAAGATTGACTCGTAGAAGATCCGCCAGCTTTTCAGCATCTGCCCGGTCATTTTTCTTCTTTGCCGCAGTAATCGCCTTGAGCATTTCCGGATGAGCAACCTTCAGCTCAATCGCGTGTGGTTTGAGAAAATCGTAAATCCAGCCAGTGAACAGTGTCGCTTCCATAGCCCCCATCCAGGGGCCAGGCAAGGCCGATAGCCACGTCCGAAGAGCCCTGCGCTCAGTTCCAACGATCCCTTGATCAATCATTTTGCCGCTCATGTTCTTGATGCAATAGGCGATGGTTTTCTTGTGGACGTCCAGGCCAATGTAGTGAATACTTTCCATGGAAGCCTCCTTTTGGGTCTGACTCGGGGCGATGAATTCGACCCCGCCTGTTCATATTATGAACTGTCCGCCATCTGGAGGCTTCCTCTTTCGTTACTTATGCATTCAAACACTTCCCCTATTTATGGATCGTAGTACGGTACATTGAACGTAATCCGATCAAGGTTGGTCTGGTGGGCTATGCCGAGGATTATCGTTGGTCCAGCGCCAAAGCCCATCTGACACAGGCTCAAGATGATCTTTTACAGGAGCCGTCCTGGTTGGACGCAACAGACAGAAGCCGGTATGCCGCATTCATTCTGAACAGCGATGAGGACGCGGAAGCCAAGCTGCGTAGCGCCACCCGCACCGGTCGCCCGTTCGGTTCGGAGAACTTTATTGACAATATGGAATATCAGTTGAATGCCACATTGAGACCCCGTAGGCCGGGGAGACCTGGAAAAACTGGGGAGTGACCCGGTTTTTCCAAGGACGAAACGGTGGGCAGCGAGATGGCCGCCATGATCGTCAACTAAACCACGTTGACCTGCTGCTGATTGAGCTTTAACTTCTGCAGGACTTCGCTTAGCACCTTTAAAATATTCTTTTAAAGTTCCTGAAGATTCGAGAGGTAGTCCATTCGAATCAGCCACCCACTGAACATTGTTTTTACCAACAGTGCTTTTAATAACATTACTGTTTGGAACATCCATGATAAGTAAAGTCAAGGGGAAAGCGGAGGTTTCCCTTTACCTCGCGGGCCTACTCCCGGTGGCGACTCTGTTTTTCCTTGTCCTTTGCATCCTTCGATCTTTTTAATCTATTCTTTTGGTCCGCTAAATCAGCGACCAGACATCCATGTGCTGTCTCCGGGATATCATCCCTTCACAGAAGATTGAGTTTGGGCCAACCCGCCAGCCTTGAAACACTCCCAATGTCGTGCAGCGAAGCTCACGTAGTCCCTAGTCCGCAAGGCCCGGCGGGAAGATCGTTTGATGTAAAGAGTATCTGTTTTTCTCCAACTCAGGCGACCTGAGATTGTCTCTCCTCAAAAGCTGTACCACGTCGATCAACGGCCAACAGATATTCAACCAGCTTGCGTGCAACAGCTAAAGTGGCTCGGTTGCGATTGCCTTTGGTCAACTCTTTTTCATGCAATTCCGCCAGTTGAATATTCCATCGTGGGGCTAGCTTAGCGGCTTCAATGAGCATGGTCTGCAGGTGCTTGTTGCGTTTTTTGGAGAGTGGCCCTCGTTGATCTTTCCCGGCCGATTCCCGTTGTGCACTGCAGAGTCCGCAATAGCTGATGGCTTCCCGACTGGAGGGAAAGCGGGTTGGATCACCGATCTCCAACACCCAGGTCAAAGCCATAATTTCTCCAACCCCGGCAATGCTCATCAAAAGCTCAACTCTCTGCCGAATCAGTTCATTTTCCCGGAGAGTCCGAACCAATTTCTTCTGGATGGCGGTAAACAGCTCTAGATTACTGCGGCTCAGTTGTAACAGCTCTTTGACCGAATCGGGCACATCGCCTACCCGCTCCATCAGTTGATTGAAGTATTTGCTCCCATACAACCGTTTTTTGTCGTAGGTCGCGCCGACTTCCATCATTAATCCGGCCATTTTATTTTTCATTTGCACTGCCGTGCGGACCACCATATTCCGATAACGAAGAATACGCCGTAATTCCCGGAGCTCTTCGGACATCATGGTGCATTCGGGCAGAAGATTGACTCGTAGAAGATCCGCCAGCTTTTCAGCATCTGCCCGGTCATTTTTCTTCTTTGCCGCAGTAATCGCCTTGAGCATTTCCGGATGAGCAACCTTCAGCTCAATCGCGTGTGGTTTGAGAAAATCGTAAATCCAGCCAGTGAACAGTGTCGCTTCCATAGCCCCCATCCAGGGGCCAGGCAAGGCCGATAGCCACGTCCGAAGAGCCCTGCGCTCAGTTCCAACGATCCCTTGATCAATCATTTTGCCGCTCATGTTCTTGATGCAATAGGCGATGGTTTTCTTGTGGACGTCCAGGCCAATGTAGTGAATACTTTCCATGGAAGCCTCCTTTTGGGTCTGACTCGGGGCGATGAATTCGACCCCGCCTGTTCATATTATGAACTGTCCGCCATCTGGAGGCTTCCTCTTTCGTTACTTATGCATTCAAACACTTCCCCTATTTATGGATCGTAGCACGGTACATTGAACGTAATCCGATCAAGGTTGGTCTGGTGGGCTATGCCGAGGATTATCGTTGGTCCAGCGCCAAAGCCCATCTGACACAGGCTCAAGATGATCTTTTACAGGAGCCGTCCTGGTTGGATGCAACAGACAGAAGCCGGTATGCCGCATTCATTCTGAACAGCGATGAGGACGCGGAAGCCAAGCTGCGTAGCGCCACCCGTACCGGTCGCCCGTTCGGTTCGGAGAACTTTATTGACAATATGGAATATCCGTTGAATGCCACATTGAGACCCCGTAGGCCGGGGAGACCTGGAAAAACTGGGGAGCGTCCCTAGTTTTTCTCCGCTCATGCTGGTGCGTTCAAATGCATCCAGCCACGCATCACGTTGTTCTGAGCTGGTAGGCTCACGACGACCGAGGGTATCGGTCTTGAGAATTGTCAGGCCATTGCGGCCATGCCATCAGAAGAGCAGCGGATCATTCAAGAACTGCTCGAAGGGATGATTATTAAATATGAGGCTGAAAGGTGGTCATCAAAAGCTAAAAGATAAAACGCTGCAATCATTTGCCACGCTTTATCTTAATAAGGAAAGTTCGGTTCTATTTCGTAGCGAATAGATAATTTATCAAATGTTTTTCGAGCTTCATTTATTGCTAATGCTTCATCTTCTACAACCAACGGCCTATCTTCCTGAGACATCTTCTTCGCTTGTAAAAAATTAACATTAGCAACCTCAGAAACAGCTTTAAGTTGCTCCTTGTTTTTTGAGTCAGCGGATAACAAATACATTTTGTATTTTGTTATATCCTGAGCGATCTCAGAAATTCGAGTAGTCACTAGCGCCCAATCACATTGGGTACAGAAAAAGCCTTCTGTGCTGCCTTCTACACGATATTCAGTATCTGCCCCACACTCTTCGCATTTTTTTATATCACTCATAAATCACTCCTTCCTACTGGCTTTTCTTTGGTAGAAAAGTCTTTATCTCGCCAAGGCTATTTAGGTTTGGTTGCCCATTTGGTGCCTTTGGTGCAACCAAGGTTTTTCCATTCGGATAAGCCCAAAGCAGGTCCGTAGGAGCCTGAACCTCAACATTTAATTTATTAGCAAGATTTTGGGCGAAGCCTGTATCACAAGCACCAGTGCTACATGAGAACAATCGAATATTTTGCCCGTTGTAACCAGGCTGCTGCTCAATCAAACGAGAAGCCGTTCGATGATCAACTAACTCAGGACCGTTTGGAGTTTCTATTTGAATTTTATTAGGTGAGCCATGCGCAACAACATCAAAATATCCATCGGGATCAACATCAGGGCGCTTGGACGCGTTTAGGTAAAAACGGTCTGAACCTTTCATAAAGTTAACAGGCCCTGGAGCAGCGCTGTATAGATTAACTTTTGGGTTTGGAACCACTCTTCCGCCAGCAGATGATACTACAGCCCCTCTCGAAAGTCCAAGCCCAGATCTCAAACCACCAGCGGTCAACGCTGTGCCAACAACGTCATTTGTCTCAGCAGGCGTCTGAGAAAGTCGTATGCTGTAGGTACTTGCAAAGTCAGTTTGCTTAAATGCAGTAGCCTCTTGCAATACGTGATCGCCTCTTTCGGCCTCCTCAGGCCTTGCCGTCACCTGCTTCTGGCCCAAAAACTTGCGTCTGCTACCTTCGGTTCTGCTCTCAAAACCTTGGTTGACCACCGCTTTGGCTGTGCTGCTTTGCAAAGAGCTCTGCTGGCTGTGGGTTTGTGGGACCATGCTTTTACTGTAAGCAGATGAGACTATTCCCTGCAGGTTTGCATATTGGTTTATTCCTGACAGGCTGGCGACCCAGCGGCCTTTTTGGGGATTGTTCGGGTAGTCAGGGTCCTGCTGCCAGTAGACGACCCCCAAGAAGGGGAGCTTCATAGAGTAGACGAGGCAGACTTCCATCTTGTCAATTTTTTTTAGCAGCTCATCAAGCCCCTGTTGATAATGGCGCCACTGGACAGGAACGAATTCGTTTAGATTATGAATGCTGGTAAAACCGCCACAATAGGCGTCACGGACATCGTTTTTAGCGAAAAATGGATTGGAAATATACGGCAGGTCAGCAACCGTAATATCTCTGGCAGCAACAAGTCTCATCGGTATCCCCCCTCAAGGATAAAATAAGTTGCTATAAGAAATAACTATCTGGAAAGTTTTAATGAGAGGGGAGGATAGCGTTTTTTTAGCTTGAGTCAAGATATTTAGCAGGAGTTTTAAGGGCGGTCTTCTTGGCTCGGTATGAAATTGTGGAATCCATCTGCTGAAAATTACTTCAAAACCGCCGGGTCCCGGCCCGGCAGCCGGATTCATTTTTTTTTCAGCGATGAAAAAACGAATCAAAAAAATCTTTTTGGAAACACTGACGAAAGCCGGAATTGCATATGCTTTGTGCGTAATCACGGTGGGAACACAGGCACCCCAATGGGCAAGGGGCCAGCGCCATTCGGGACACAATACCAATTTTAGGAACTAAGTCTTATGTCCCCGGAATTAACCTGATCTTTCAAACTCCCTCTTCGACTTTTTTGAAGAATTGATCGCGAAATTCAGCTGGTGATACACCATACATTCTTTTAAATTGCCTATAAAAGTTGGGTAAACTTGAAAAACCGCTCTGAAATGCTGCCTCGGCAATACCTTCACCTGTTGAGGAAAGAATTATTCCGGCTTTTTGGAGGCGTCGGATATTGAAAACTAGGGACATCCATGATAAGTAAAGTCAAGGGGAAAGCGGAGGTTTCCCTTTACCTCGCGGGCCTACTCCCGGTGGCGACTCTGTTTTTCCTTGTCCTTTGCATCCTTCGATCTTTTTAATCTATTCTTTTGGTCCGCTAAATCAGCGACCAGACATCCATGTGCTGTCTCCGGGATATCATCCCTTCACAGAAGATTGAGTTTGGGCCAACCCGCCAGCCTTGAAACACTCCCAATGTCGTGCAGCGAAGCTCACGTAGTCCCTAGTCCGCAAGGCCCGGCGGGAAGATCGTTTGATGTAAAGAGTATCTGTTTTTCTCCAACTCAGGCGACCTGAGATTGTCTCTCCTCAAAAGCTGTACCACGTCGATCAACGGCCAACAGATATTCAACCAGCTTGCGTGCAACAGCTAAAGTGGCTCGGTTGCGATTGCCTTTGGTCAACTCTTTTTCATGCAATTCCGCCAGTTGAATATTCCATCGTGGGGCTAGCTTAGCGGCTTCAATGAGCATGGTCTGCAGGTGCTTGTTGCGTTTTTTGGAGAGTGGCCCTCGTTGATCTTTCCCGGCCGATTCCCGTTGTGCACTGCAGAGTCCGCAATAGCTGATGGCTTCCCGACTGGAGGGAAAGCGGGTTGGATCACCGATCTCCAACACCCAGGTCAAAGCCATAATTTCTCCAACCCCGGCAATGCTCATCAAAAGCTCAACTCTCTGCCGAATCAGTTCATTTTCCCGGAGAGTCCGAACCAATTTCTTCTGGATGGCGGTAAACAGCTCTAGATTACTGCGGCTCAGTTGTAACAGCTCTTTGACCGAATCGGGCACATCGCCTACCCGCTCCATCAGTTGATTGAAGTATTTGCTCCCATACAACCGTTTTTTGTCGTAGGTCGCGCCGACTTCCATCATTAATCCGGCCATTTTATTTTTCATTTGCACTGCCGTGCGGACCACCATATTCCGATAACGAAGAATACGCCGTAATTCCCGGAGCTCTTCGGACATCATGGTGCATTCGGGCAGAAGATTGACTCGTAGAAGATCCGCCAGCTTTTCAGCATCTGCCCGGTCATTTTTCTTCTTTGCCGCAGTAATCGCCTTGAGCATTTCCGGATGAGCAACCTTCAGCTCAATCGCGTGTGGTTTGAGAAAATCGTAAATCCAGCCAGTGAACAGTGTCGCTTCCATAGCCCCCATCCAGGGGCCAGGCAAGGCCGATAGCCACGTCCGAAGAGCCCTGCGCTCAGTTCCAACGATCCCTTGATCAATCATTTTGCCGCTCATGTTCTTGATGCAATAGGCGATGGTTTTCTTGTGGACGTCCAGGCCAATGTAGTGAATACTTTCCATGGAAGCCTCCTTTTGGGTCTGACTCGGGGCGATGAATTCGACCCCGCCTGTTCATATTATGAACTGTCCGCCATCTGGAGGCTTCCTCTTTCGTTACTTATGCATTCAAACACTGCCCCTATTTAACAGTTATCTTAACCCTGCAATGCCGCTACACTCCTCTCATGCCAAGAATCGCTCGCATAGTTGCACCCGGATACCCTCACCATGTTACCCAGCGTGGCAATAACCGCTCTATTGTCTTTTTCGACGATGAGGACAGGCAGACCTACCTGCAATTGCTGGATAAGTACAGCAAAGCATTTCATTTACACCTTTGGGCTTATTGCCTGATGGATAACCATGTTCATCTGTTGGTTGTCCCGGAAAAAGAAAACGCGCTTGCTCGTGGTATCGGTTTGACCAATCAGGTCTATACGCAATATCTCAATCGTAAGCTGAATCAGAGTGGTCGTATTTGGCAAAATCGCTTTTTCTCCTGCATTGTTGAAAACGACGAATACCTTTGGACCGTGGCACGGTACATTGAACGTAATCCGATCAAGGTCGGTCTGGTGGGCTATGCCGAGGATTATCGTTGGTCCAGCGCAAAAGCCCATTTGACACTGGCTCAAGACGATCTTTTGCAGGAGTCGTACTGGTTGGAAGAAACAGACAGAAACCGATATGCCGAATTCATTCTGAACAGCGATGAGGACGCGGAAGCCAAGCTGCGTAGCGCCACCCGCACCGGTCGCCCATTCGGCTCGGAGAACTTTATTGACAGCATGGAATATCAGTTGAATGCCACATTGAGGCCCCGTAGGCCGGGGAGCGTCCCTAGTTTTTCCAATATCTCCAGTAAGATCAGTGCGACGATAAACTATACCTTCAGGTATACTGTCTGGAACAACACAAAGTTACTCCTCCAAAACCACCAATGCCTTATCTATCCATTCAACAACAGACATGCTTTCCGATTCGGGTTTAAAATTACCACCTAACTTATTGAATGTCTCTTGAGGCAAATCGCCTTTATTTAGAAGTTCCTTTAGACCATAAACCAACAGAACAATAGACTCAGTTGGTTCAGTATTTTTGAAATCTTCTACAGCGGCTAGCGATGACTCATAATCATCGCGCCAATCCTGATGGAAATATGAATCAAAGAAGTATTCAAATATTTCGCTCACTATTAACTCCTAATCATTTGGCTTGGGGAACGACGTGTGAACACGGTAACCATTTGGAGCTAAAGGATCTTTCACCAAAAGCACAAATGATTTATTGGATGCCTGGGATACAGTAGCGCCTTGAGGAATAACCCTGCCGACCTCGTAATCAAGTGTTTCATTAAGAGTGAGCCTGGGCTTTGGACTGTTTACTAGCCAATCTTGAACGCTATCGCGATTCCTCGATAACACATCTCCAACTGCTCTCTGAGCTGTCTCTAAATCTGGGTATGTTGATGAACCTAAAATATCGGGCTCAGCATCTAACCGTTGCAATAACTGTTCATCGGTTTTTCCAACATGTCGCCTAATGGTATGTCCATCCAGATTTTCATGGAAAATTAGTGTTCCACCACTTTCACTCTCTATCAAAGGTGTTTTGTCTGGAACCACTCTCTCACCAGCAGACGATACTACAGTCCCTCTCGAAAGTCCAAGCCCAGATCTCAAACCACCAGCGGTCAACGCTGTGCCAACAACGTCATTTGTCTCAGCAGGCGTCTGAGAAAGTCGCATGCTGTAGGTACTTGCAAAGTCAGTTTGCTTAAAAGCAGTAGCCTCTTGCAATACGTGATCGCCTCTTTCGGCCTCCTCAGGCCTTGCCATCACCTGCTTCTGGCCCAAAAAATTGCGTCTGCCGCCTTCGACACTGTTCTCAAAACCTTGGTTGACCACCGCTTTGGCTGTGCTGCTTTGCAAAGAGGCCTGCTGGCTGTGGGTTTGTGGGACCATGCTTTTACTGTAAGCAGATGAGACTATTCCCTGCAGGTTTTCATATTGGTTTATTCCTGACAGGCTGGCGACCCAGCGGCCTTTTTGGGGATTGTTCGGGTAGTCAGGGTCCTGCTGCCAGTAGACAACCCCCAGGAAAGGTCGCTTGGAAGAGTAGACGAGGCAGACTTCCATCTTATCAATTTTTTTTAGCAGCTCATCAAGCCCCTGTTGATAATGGCGCCACTGGACAGAAACGAATTCGTTTAGATTATGAATGCTGGTAAAACCGTCACAATAGGCGTCACGGACATCGTTTTTAGCGAAAAACGGATTGGAAATATACGGAAGGTCAGCAACCGTAATATCTCTGGCAGCAACAAGTCTCATCGGTATCCCCCCTCAAGGATAAAATAAGTTGCTATAAGAAATAACTACCTGGAAAGTTTTAATGAGAGGAGAGGATAGCGTTTTTTTAGATTGAGTCAAGATATTTAGCAGGAGTTTTAAGGGCGGTCTTCTTGGCTCGGTATGAAATTGTGGAATCCATCTGCTGAAAATTACTTCAAAACCGCCGGGTCCCGGCCCGGCAGCCGGATTCATTTTTTTTCAGCGATGAAAAAACGAATCAAAAAAATCTTTGAAGGTCAAACACACTGACGAGAATAGATTCGATCTACGCTTTACCGTTGCAATCAGCAGTGAACAGACCGCCAACGATGCTGTCGCATCCATGGGCAGAATCGAGTTTCTGGCCAGCAATCACTGCTGCCTTACAATTAGTTCAATAAAATAAAAGACTTGGAACCTGTCCGTGTTACAATGATTTCGCCAAAAACCAATTGAAAAAAACAGTGGGTTACGAGTCCTGCGCATTGTGGCGCTGTTCTTTCGGGTTGGCTGGAAAAACATCTCAGCCTATGAGCCTGACACAAAATTCTGAACATCCTCTCGAATTTAAGATTCACATAACAATATCTTGATAACCAACCTTGAAAACTTTTTCGTCAAGAAGATACACGCCTATCCCATTTTCATCGTCCCAAGTACAGTCAAATGTCAAACCAATTTCCCTGCCTTCATAAGTACCGGAATAAGGGACTATGAGACCAACGATAGATACTTTATCTACTAAATCTTCCTTTCTTTCTATTAATGGATAATTTTCGTTATCTTCAACATCATATCCAAGCTGATGTCTTTCCTTCCTATAATAATCGAATACAAATTCTAATATTTCACCATCTAAATTTGATAATTTTTCCATTATTGATGTATAGGCTTCATATTGCTCCTTCTCAAATATTCCTTCATCATCTCCGCTAATCATAAGACTTATTGTGTTTTTCTTGTCAAAAAAAAGGACATCTATATTTCTAAACCAAATATAATCATATTCCAATGCGCCAAAAACAGGATCATTAATCATCGTTAACACTTCCTTTTTCGTTAAATAGCAAATCCACCTGGTTCGAAAGCACCAGCATTAACTTCACCAACACCACCTAAATGACGAAATGTGCTATTAATTTTAGTTGGGACTAATTGAATAGTTTTGCAATCATTTAATTCATGCCATGTAAGGTTGTTTTTCTTTCTATACTTCTGCAGATCTTTCAATGTAACACTGCCTGACTCAAACCCCATTTTACCCGCTAAAGCTGGTGACTCATTCAGCTTATTTACCAGTTTTTCATCGGCCTGGCTAAAATTAATATTTCTTGCTTTTGTACCTATACTTCCTTTTCCTCCAACCATATAGTCAATTTCAAATTCAACCAGAGAGACTGTAGAAAAATCAGGAACACCATTTTTATATTCTATGCCAGAAACATCCACATCATCCAAGATTTTATTAATATCTGGATCGGGTGGTGGCTTAAGCGCACACAGAGACTCTCCCCTAACGCCTTCAAAACAAACAACAACATTATCTATCGCTGGTGTTTTACTTATACGTTCTTCATAGGAGCTGGCGAACTCTGTTTGCCTAAATGCTGCAGGAAGCTTGCCTGTTTCTCCCCCTAACGTAAGACTTTCCTTCTCAGGCTTGGTCATCACTTGTTTCTTAGGCAAGGACTTGCAGGTGTCGCCTTCGACACTGTTCTCAAACCCTTGGTTGACCACCGCTTTGGCTGTGCTGCTTTGCAAAGAGGCCTGCTGGCTGTGGGTTTGCGGTACCATGATTTTACTGTAAGCAGATGAGACTATTCCCTGCAGGTTTGCATATTGGTTTATTCCTGATAGGCTGGCGACCCAGCGGCCTTTTTGAGAATTGTTCGGGTAGTCAGGGTCCTGCTGCCAGTAGACGACCCCCAAGAAGGGGAGCTTCATAGAGTAGACGAGGCAGACTTCCATCTTGTCAATTTTTTTTAGCAGCTCATCAAGCCCCTGTTGATAATGGCGCCACTGGACAGGAACGAATTCGTTTAGATTATGAATGCTGGTAAAACCGCCACAATAGGCGTCACGGACATCGTTTTTAGCGAAAAAAGGATTGGAAATATACGGCAGGTCAGCAACCGTAATATCTCTGGCAGCAACAAGTCTCATCGGTATCCCCCCTCAAGGATAAAATAAGTTGCTATAAGAAATAACTATCTGGAAAGTTTTAATGAGAGGAGAGGATAGCGTTTTTTTAGATTGAGTCAAGATATTAAGTAGAAGTTTTAAGGGCGGTCTTTTCAACTCGGGATCAATTTTCAGAAGTTATCTTAGATAAAATCACATCAAAACCGCCGGGTCCCGGCCCGGCAGCCGGATTCATTTTTTTCAGCGATGAAAAAACGAATCAAAAAAATCTTTTTGGGTACGGTGTATAGACATAGGTAACACTTTAGTACAGGGACATAGGTAACAGATCTATACTAAAGGGCATCTCACAAAGGAGGTGCCTATGCCCTGGTTAGAGGTGAATCCTATGGATCAAAAGGTTCTCTTTATAGCCGACTTTCTGAGAGAAAGTCGTTCATTTACTGATCTTTGCATTCAGTATGGTATTAGTCGTAAAACAGGCTACAAATGGCTTACTCGCTATCAACAGTCTGGAGTCGATGGTCTTTTAGAGCATAGCCGAAAACCAAGATCCTCGCCGCAACAGACCCCATACCCAATCAGACAGGCCATTCTCAAGTTGCGCCAATGTGGCGACCTCATTCTCGGACCTAAAAAGATACAAAAGCTTTTGTTGCAACAATATCCGAATGAATCTATTCCATCAAAAACAACCATCTACAAGATTCTTTACGATGCAGGAATGGTCGAAAAACGGCATCGAAAACAAAGAGTCTCACCGTTTCCGCAGCCGTTTGCACCGGTCGAATCCGTGAACGATCTTTGGTCTGCAGATTTCAAGGGGCAATTTAAAATGAGATCTGGAGCCTATTGCTACCCGCTGACGATTATGGATCATAAAAGTCGATTTTTACTGTGTTGCCAAGGTTTTGAAGGTCCACGCTTCGAAGAGACCAAGTGTGCTTTTGAAAAAATATTCCGAGACTATGGGCTTCCACGACGTATCCAGACAGACAATGGGGTCCCTTTTGCAAGTCGAGCAGCAGCAGGCTTATCTCGATTGTCGGCTTGGTGGGTCTCTTTAGGTATTCTTCCTGAGCGCATAGAGCCTGGTAAACCTCAGCAAAATGGTCGACACGAACGTATGCATCGAACTCTTAAGCAAGCTGTAACAAAGCCACCTGAAAGAGGGTTTAGGGCCCAGCAAAAACGCTTCGATCAATTTATAACTGATTATAATCAGAACCGGCCGCATGAAGCCTTGCAACAACAAACGCCAGCATCAGTATATAAGGCTTCTGAACGAATATACCGAGAAGATCCTCACGAGTTTATCTATCCCGATTATTATGAACAGCTGTCAGTCCAACATCCCGGAATTGTTTATTTTCGAAATCATACGATTTACATATCGAATGTTCTTATAAATTACTGTGTTGGTCTGAATGAAGTGGAGCAAGGGATTTTTGACGTTTACTTTGGACCTATTTATCTAGGTCGTTTTGATGAGCGTAATGCTGTCAAAAAAAGTACCTCATATCTCTCGCTTAAAAGTGTTACCCATGTCTATTGACTAATCTGTTACCTATGTACTTGATCCGTACATTTGGAACCACTGACGAAAGCCGGAATTGCATATGCTTTGTTCGTAATCACGGTGGAAACACAGGCACCCCACGATGCTGCACATCTAATGGGCAAGGGGCCGGCGCCATTCGGGACACAATACCAATTTTAGGAAATAAGTCTTATGTCCCCGGAATTAACCTGATCTTTCAAGCCTCCTCTTTGACTTTTTTGAAGAATTGATCGCGAAATTCAGCTGGTGATACACCATACATTCTTTTAAATTGCCTATAAAAGTTGGGTAAACTTGAAAAACCGCTCTGAAATGCTGCCTCGGCAATACCTACACCTGTTGAGGAAAGAATTATTCCGGCTTTTTGGAGGCGTCGGATATTGATATATTCAACAATGCTTGTATTCGTATAACTTCTAAATTCGCGTGTAAGCAAGCTTCGAGACAATCCGAACCGCAACGCTATCTCGTTTAAGTCTCCTGGGTCCTCTGGCTCTCTGTCCAGCCACTCACATATTTTTCTTATTGTATTCAGATGATTAGATCCTGAAGCCATTTCAGGGTCTCGTTTGTTTCCCATGCATGAAGCTAAGAGCAAACCAATGACTGCCCATGCAATGTGCACCTCACCGGGATCTTGATCTCCAAGACCATCTGGAATCATCTCGACTAACTCCCATGGCAGAGATGTTTGTTCAGGAAAGTCAGTAAACGAGTATCCACGTTTATCCAAATTATACAGGAACGATGATTGAGCTGCTGACAAATGGGTCGCTATATCCGTAGGTGTAAAGCAGACAAATTTAAAATCTGCCGTTTCATTCTTTCGAAAAACAAACCTGTGGCGTGCTTTTGACGCAATCAGGATAGCCCGCCGGCTTACCAACTCAATATTTTCTTGATCGAGAATCAACAGTCCCGAGCCGGAACGACAGAGAATAAGTTCAAAAACGTCGTGAGAATGCCATTCGGAAGATTCCGAGAGGGTCGTGGTTACGCTCCAAAACATTTTATATCCAATTGATTATGTTTAATGTCCGATACGATAAGATAAAAGCTATGAAGCCTTGTATCATGCTTTTCACCGTAGCATGAGTTGCCCCGTATGGCAATACATGCAGAGAATGACAATATCGTTGAATATGATGGAGGATGAAAATGGTTGATGAAAGTGTGATTGATGCTTTTCGGATGATGTGGGGACAATTTCCGGAAGGAGTGATGCTGATTGACAAAAAACGAAATATTCTTGCTGTGAATGCTGCTTGTGCATCACTCGGTTTTGCAGAAGGTATGATCTGCTCTAAAATGGGTTCGCCAGAATCCCATAAAGGTTGCCTTGCAAATAATGCGCTTGCTGAGCAGAAAGAAAAATTTAGAAAAATCAGCATGAACGAAAAAGAATTTATCAGTTTTTGGGTCCCTGTTGCTGGGCAAGATAATATTTTCCTTCATTTCACTGTTGGTATGATGGTTGACTACGGAGTCTGTGAAGAGATGATCGGGAACGAGTTTTGATCTTTGGGAGTGAATTCCGGAGACATAATACCAATTTCAGAAAATGAAGTGTTATATCTCCGGAATTATGTAAAAAGGGAAAACTGATTGTAAAAAAACAGGCGACATCTTTGTTGACATTAACCGGCCCATGGCTATTTAGGGCTGAGGATTCGACCGGAATTATGCCCCGGAAACTTTCAGGAATTAGCCGATTTACATTGAGACATCTTGATAACCAATTTTTTCAACTTTTTCATTGATCAACAGAAACCCCAATCCATTCTCTTCATCCCAACTGCAATCAAAAGTCAAACCAACGTATCTTCCGTCAAGTTTTTTGGCAGCAAAGATTGTAATCCCAACAAATTCTATATGTTTCAAAAAGTCATCTTTGCTTTCAATCTTAGGATAATGTTCATTCTCCTGAACCTCATAGCCGAGTTTTTTTCTAAGATCAATGTAGTAAGACAGTCCACGATCAATAACGGATTTTTGAATTTCACTCCAGCTGTCTAAAAGTTTCGTGTATGACTCATATTGTTTAGCTGAAAATTCTTCGTCTTCTTCCCCATAAACAGCTAGGGTAATAATATTTTCAGAACCATTAAAGTCAAATCTCTTTTCACCAAACCATTGGAATTCATACTCTAGCTGACCAAAAACTTTATCTTTTCTCATTGAAAAATCTCCATATTATTCGCAGCGAAATTGCCGGGCTCCATACCAAACTCATTTACTAATTCAAGTGAGGAATTAAGGTTCTTAGCTAATTTTGCATTCGCTTGAGAAAAATTCAAGAAACGAGCTTTGTAGCTATACTTAGAACCTCTCCCTCGGAATAGATTGCATTTTTGCGGTTCTGGCCATTAGGCGGATCTGAGCCGTGGGCCGGCTACTTAAATATTGGATGTTTCCTTGGTGAAATGAAGCCCGAATTCGGACCCTTTAAAGAAGGGCGTTTTGTGCTTACTATTTGTCGCCCGCCTGGGACAAATAGTAAGGCGTCGTGCGGGGCGCAACCCCGCGACCTTGCTTGTTTTATTTAAATCAAAAAAGACGAAACCGCCGGGTCCCGGCCCGGCAGCCGGATTCATTTTTTCCAGCGATGAAAAAACGAATCAAAAAAATCTTTTAAGGTCAAACACACTGACGAGAATAGATTCGGTCGACGTTTAATCGTTGCTACCCGTAGTGAACAGACCGCCCAGCGATGCTGTCGCATCCATGGGCAGAACCGAATTAGAGTGGACATACCAAAATGCCAACGGCATTTTTGCGGTTCTGGCCATCAGGCGCGCATTGCGCCGTCGGCCGGCTGCTTAGATACTGGATGTTCCTTTGGAGAGACGAAGCCCGCGGACGGACCCTTTTAAAAAGGGCGTTTTGTGCTTACTATTTGTCGCCCGCCTGGGACAAATAGTAAGGCGTCGTGCGGGGCGCAATCCCGCGACTTTGCCAGTTTCATTTAAGTCATAAAAGATAAAACCGCCGGGTCCCGGCCCGGCAGCCGGATTCATTTTTTCCAAGCGATGAAAAAACGAATCAAAAAAATCTTTGAAGGTCAAACACACTGACGAGAATTGATTCAATCTACGCTTTACCGTTGCAATCAGCAGTGAACAGACCGCCCAACGATGCTGTCGCATCCATGGGCAGAATCGAATTGAAGTGAATACAGGAAAATGCCAACGGCATTTTTGCGGTTCTGGCCATCAGGCGCGCATTGCGCCGTCGGCCGGCTGGTTAGATGCTGGATGTTCCTTTGGAGAGACGAAGCCCGAGTACGGACCCTTTAAAAAGGGCGCTTTGTGCTTACTATTTGTCGCCCGCCTGGGACAAATAGTAAGGCGTCGTGCGGGGCGCAACACCGCGACTTTGCTTGTTTCATTTCAATCAAAAAAGACAATATTAATGGGTCGCCCAACGATGCTGATACACCCACAGGCAGAGCCGAATTGAAAATGTGTGTAAAAAGGGGACAGAACCTGTTAAATTGTCCTATTGAAAAATCAATTTTTAACCTAAATGAAAAGTGGCGGGGGGATGGAATGAAAAGTCTTAAAGATTGGCGACCTGTATCTATTGCTCGTTTATTTCCTGTTGTTATGCTGGCTCTGCTGGTTGCTTGTGGTGGGGGCGGTGGCGGTAGTAATAGCGCAACTGGTAGCTCCAACCCTTCTGAAGCAACAAATCCAGACTTGACCGAGGTAACTGCAGACCTGCCGGTTTGGGATGCCGCCGCATTTACCAATGTTTACGATATCGGTCCGGGACAGAGTTACGAAACCCCTTCCGATTTTCCCTGGGAGTCTCTGCCACCATCTTCCCTGGTGCGCATTCATTATCGTAGTACCCCTTACTCCGACAAATGGTTGATTACCACCACGGCGACGGAAGATGCACCTGTTGTGGTCCTTGGTATTGCCGATGGCAGCGGCAATAAACCGGTTATCTCTGGTGATGGGGCAGTGACACGCAGTTCTCTTTACTATCTGAATCAGAGCCGCTCTGTCATCAAGGTGGGTAATTATACGGGAAGCAATGACAACGACAGACCGGCTTACATTGTTTTACAAAATCTGGATATCCGTAGTGGCCGCCTGGCATACGGATATACATCGACGTCAGGAACGATCCAGAATTATGCCAGCAACGCTGCGGCGGTGCATGTCGAGGAGGGAGATCATATCACCATTCAGGGGTGTACCCTGCGCGATAGCGGCAATGGCCTGTTCAGCGGTCATCTCTCGAGTAATCTGGTGGTGCGTGCCAACTATATTTATGACAATGGGATTTCCGACAGTTATTATGAGCACAACAGCTATACAGAGAGTGATGGCATCCTCTTTGAGTATAATCATTATGGTCCCCTGCGTGATAATTGCGAGGGGAATAACTTAAAGGATCGCTCCGCTGGGACCGTGATCCGCTATAACTGGATCGAAGCAGGAAACCGGCAGCTAGATCTGGTGGATAGTGACTATGAGAGTTTTTACAATGGGGCCGGCTATCACGCGACCTATGTTTATGGCAATGTGTTAGTTGAGCCAAACGACGCCGGTAACAGCCAGATAGTTCACTATGGTGGAGATAGCGGTACGACAGATCGATATCGTAAGGGGACGCTCTATTTCTACCATAATACGGTTGTTTCGACGCGCAGCAGCAACACGACATTGTTGCGCTTAAGCACCAACGATGAAGAAGCGGTGGTGATGAACAATCTCATCTATGCCAGTGGCGGGGGGAGTTATCTGGCTATTCTCAACAGTTCCGGGCAGGTTGAGTTAAGTGGTAACTGGCTGTCAAGTAACTGGAAAGAGACCCATCAATCGGCTTTAGACAGTGGCGCTTCTCTGAATGCTGCTGATAATACCAGTGGTTCGAATCCATATTTCAATAATGAGTCCAGTCAGGATTATTCTTTGACGGCAGCTTCGACCGCTCGCGATGCGGGTTTGACTTTGCCCGATGGTCTCACCCCTCCTGAGTATGAATATGTTCCTCACCTGCAGCTTGACGAACGGATGGATAATGGTCAGCCAGATTCCGGGGCCTTCGCATACTAGGAAAAGTTGCAAGCAGGGCTGTTAAAGGGTGATGAAATCCTGTCCGTTAATGCTAAACCGTTCTTGCCAATCGCTTCACTTCGTTCCCATATTGGGGAAGATGTCGTATTTAATATACGCCGAAAGCAGCTGGACGAGCCCTTCACAATTTTAGTGCGACCTGTACTCGTTAATCCCGAGCAGGAGATGTTGGAAGCAGAAAAATCGAGTATCCGGATTATTGAACGGAATAAAGCACGCATAGGCTATATTCATATTTACTCTTACGCAGGTGATAAGTACCAGCAGGAATTACTGAATGCTATTGCCTGGGGTAAATTGAAAGAAGCCGATGCGTTGATCATTGATTTGCGATATGGCCTGGGTGGAGCAGCACCATCTTATCTTAATATCTTTAATACGAATATTCCGATCCTCAAGATGCATCACCGAGATGGCACGGTAACTGTTTTTGATTCCCAATGGCGAAAGCAGGCGGTTTACTTGGTTAACGGGTATAGTCGAAGTGGAAAAGAACTGCTGGCACATGGTGCTCGAAGATATGAACAGGTAAAAGTCATTGGGGAGCGGACGCCGGGGCATGTCCTTGGAGGTCAGCTTTTTCCATTGTCCGACGGTACTGTCCTTTTTCTTGCAGTGCAAAGCGCCTTTGTCGATGGTGTTAATCTGGAAGGAATTGGTGTTCCACCAGATATTGAAGTTCCATTCGATATTCGTTATTGCGCCGGACAGGACGCACAGCTAGAAAAAGCCCTTGAGTATCTTACCGAGCAACTATCGAATCAAACAACAGGTGCTTTGTGAGCAGAGGTTAAACAGCATAACTCAAGTCTTTCTGGACTCAGAACAAGGACTGATGAATCCAGAATCGGGTCGGTGCCTGAGGGAGATCATTTTTACCAATGATTATGATGCCAGTGCCGATATCGAACAGTTTTTAGGACGGCCATGGACGTCCGAGCCATTTTTAGAACCATTCCGTTATTTGTCATCCGGTAAGTTAATAAGCGTACCGGATTAACCTCCTTAGCCATCCGAAGTCAGAGATACCCCAGAACCAACCGCTTGAAGTGGATGGATGCAGAAAAATGCCGTCACTCGACCCTTCTCAGTGAAGACATAACGCACTATGTGTATTCTTCCTATTGTGCGGGATAATTGTCTATATTCTAGACGTATTATATAAATATACAGACACGGCAATAAATGTTGGCTGATACATGATCAGCATATTGTCTTAAATTTCTACCTGTGATAAATTGCCGACCGAATTGATCAAGAACGGATTATGTAAAATGTCGAGGTTGTTAATTTTATCACTATATTTTAAAAGCAAATAAATTATTTATCTCCGATAAGGGCAAAGCCAAAGTAATTTGGTGACGCAAAGCCACGGGTCCAGGGATTGGACAGCCGGGCTGTCAAAAAGAATGAGCATCCCTCCCGCCCTTCCAAGATTTTTTAAAGCTCATATTCGTTATCGGAGATGAGCTTTTTTATTGAGCTTAGCTAGCAAATTTTCGTTAAGAACACCCAGGGAGCAACTACTCCAGCTCTAACAACAAATGAAATAAAATAAAATGAAAAGGAACGTTTCATGATGCAAATTTCAAAGAAAGTCTTTTTGTGGCTTATGGTCACAACAATTGTCGTGCTGTCAGGTTGTGGAGGTTCGGGATCCGGTGGCGACAGCAGCGTGACCGACAATGGATCGACAGGGGTTTTGGTCGATCCATATATCAACGGTGCCATCCTTCAGGAAGTGGCCGAAGATGGCACAACCATCCTGCAAAGGGGTTCAACCCTTACCGATGCGCAGGGCCGTTTCGAATTTTCAGCAGAAGTTCAAGTTGGTTCGATCATTGAAACAAAAATCAGTCAACTCGGCACCCACGTCGGTGAACCAAATCAGGTGGTCTTACGGCGGCAAATTCGCGCGAACGACAATGGTCTTCTGGTCGTTTCACCGCTGACCACACTGATTGCCAACGGCAGCACCGAAACCGACGTGGTGGCGCTACTGCAAACGGCAGGGCTGACCGATTTTTCAGCCGGAGATATTTATATTGATCCCATGTCCGGTCTGGACAATCTCTCATCCAACGTGACTTCTGCCGATCTGACCCGGCTGCAGGCCGCCATGGCCGTCGCTAACTATCTTGAGGCAAAAAATAATCCGCATACCACTGCTTTGGATATGAATGCCTCCAGTGAATTTGAAATTTTCACAAGCTGTCTTGATGCAGTTCAAGAGACATTGTCATCCGAACTGTTTGCCCAAATTACCGCGGCACAGAACAACGGTGGACCGACTATGCAGGAATTCATCAATGCATCGGTGACCTACACGCGGCCAGTCATCGCCATGATGAAGCTCCAACTCACTAACAATGGGAGCATTGATCCTGTTGCATTGCATGATAAAGCCATGACCGCCAGCAGTGACATGTTGAACAGCATGTCCGGACAAAACCCTGGAAATGGAAGCCCGAATGGGACAACGCTTTACGCAAATGATTGCGCAGATTGTCACGGCGATCTGGCTAATTCCGATATTCCGGGGCGTTCTGCTGACGCCATTCAAACGGCCATCGACCAAAACCTTGGTGGCATGAGTCGTTATGCCAACCTGACCACAGCAGAAATCCAGGCCATTGCAGCAGTGCTGTCGAACCAACAACCGACCGATCCAACCGCGCCAGTTGATGGAACGACCCTCTATGGAAATATGTGCGCCGGTTGCCATAGCGCCTTGGCCAGTACTACCATCCAAGGCAATACAGCGAGCGCCATCCAGAGTGCCATCGATCAAAATATTGGCAACATGGGCTTCCTGAGCACCTTGACCAGCGAAGAAGTTCAGGCCATTGCCGGTGTTTTGCCCGGGTCCACCCCGGTTGACCCGACTCAGCCGGTTGATGGGGCCACGGTTTATTCCAATAGTTGCACCAGTTGCCACGGCGCTCTGGCCAGCACGAGCATCCAGGGGCGTACCGCCAGCTCGATCCAAAGTGCCATTGATCAGAATATTGGCAACATGGGCTTCCTCAGCACCTTGACCAGCGAAGAAGTTCAGGCCGTTGCCGATGTCCTGCCTGTTGCAACGCCGGTCGATCCGACCCTGCCAGCGGACGGAACCGCTCTTTACACCAGTGAATGTGCCGGTTGTCACGGAACGCTCGCCAACACCAACAAACCGGGGCGGACCGCTACTGACATCCAAAGTGCCATTGATCAGAATATTGGCAACATGGGCTTCCTCAGCACCTTGACCAGCGAAGAAGTTCAGGCCATTGCCGACGTCCTGCCCGCAGCGCCGCCGGTCGATCCGACCTTGCCAGCAGACGGAACCGCTCTTTACACCAGTGAGTGTGCCGGTTGTCACGGAACGCTCGCCAACACCAACAAACCGGGGCGGAACGCTACTGACATCCAAAGTGCCATTGATCAGAATGTTGGCAACATGGGCTTCCTCAGCACCTTGACCAGCGAAGAAGTTCAGGCCATTGCCGACGTCCTGCCCGTAGCGCCGCCAGTTGATCCGACCCTGCCAGCTGATGGAACCGCTCTTTACGCCAGTGAATGTGCCGGTTGTCACGGAACGCTCGCCAACACCAACAAACCAGGGCGGACCGCTACTGAGATCCAAAGTGCCATTGATCAGAATGTTGGCAACATGGGTTTCCTCAGCACCTTGACTAGCGAAGAAGTTCAGGCCATTGCCGACGTCTTACCGGCAACGAACGGGAACAGTGGCCCGGATTACAGTGATTGTACGGCTTGCCACGCTCAACCACCAAACGGGACCAGCGAGCCGAACATTGATGGCGCCCACAGCGCTCATAAGGCCATCGCATCAATCGGCACGAATTGCCAAATCTGTCACACTGACGCAAGCCATAACGGGTCCGTCGACTTGGCGTTCCCTACTGATTACAACTCCGCCTATGGTGTTGCGACCGACAACCTTGACGGCACCTGCAGCAATATCAGCTGTCACGGTGGCAAGACCACCCCTGATTGGTGGAGCGGTTCGATCAGCCTGACTGCGGGCTGTACCAGCTGCCACAATTCAAGTGCAGGCGAATATATCAGTCAGACCTCCGGCAGACACCGGAAGCACAGCGGTTACAGCTGTACGACCTGCCACAACAGCTCACGTATGCCGAACCACATTGGCGACCTGTTGACCGATAATTTTGAAGTTTCAGCGGCTTCGACTGTCGGCGGCAGCGGAACACGTGTTGGCAGTTACAGCAATAGCTCCTGTTCCAGTATTGCTTGCCACGGCAGCGAGCGTTGGTAACATGTAATCAGGAATCAACCAACCCGGCCGGAGCTCTTTCCGGCCGGGTTCATTTTTCCCGGCGCTGAAAGAACGAATCAAAAAAATCGCTTAAAGGTCAAATACCCTGATGAAAGCCGGGATTGCGTAGAATTTAGCGTAGTCGTGGTGGGAACACAGTCAGCCCACGATCTTGCCTTTGATTGAAAATTTCTTTATTCCCATAGAAAAACCAAACTGTCCCCTTTTGTGAGCGGTTAAGACCGCGGCAACTGGCTCCCCGTGACCTCTTCCTATCCACAGGCAAGCAAACCTGCATCCCACACTCTTCTTCATCAGATTAAAGCAATTATCTAATCTCTCGCTAACCTGAATGATACAGAAAGGCATACACACGGTTGATTGTTTTTTGCCGATTTTTGCTCTATGCGGAAGCCTCTGCCAGGTTGCGCCTGCACAACTTAGAAGCGTAAAGAATGACTGCCCTACTTAAATGGTTTTAAGTCTTGCAGAACGGTAAAAACAAAGCCAAATTAACTGATCGCTTGTTGCTATTCGCAACGGGAACAATTCGGAGGTAAGATGAATATGTATTTTTCGAAGTGGAAAGGCTTTTTTCTGTCTTTATTGCTTTTGGTTGGGTTGACCGGCCTGGCCGGATGTGGTGACAACAATGATGATAATGATGAGTCACACCATGCCGTTGATCTGCGGGTTATTCATACCAATGACCATCACTCATACCTGGACAGCTCAAGCTACGATCTGACCATCAATAATGTGTCAACCCGGGTGGACATGGGCGGCTTTTCGCGACTCTCCACCGTTATCGAGGAAGAACGCAACAATCACAGTATCGTTGTCAACAGCGGCGAACTGAGTGGCACATTGTACTTCTCTTTGTTCAAAGGTGAGCCAGATTTTAAAATCTTTAACGAACTTCATCTGGATGGCTACACGCTCGGAAACCACGAATTCGATGAAGGCGATGGCAGACTTGCCGAGCTTGTTGCCATGGCCAATTTCCCGATCCTTTCCTCGAATATGAGCCCTGAACCGGCTAGCCCTCTCTATGCGGTCAAAGACGACATCAAACCTTATGTCATTAAAAATATCGATGGAGAGAAAATCGGTATCATCGGGGTTCTGAAGGTCGAAAAGACCAAGAATTCTTCGCTGGTCTCTGATGATGTCACCTTCACCGAAGAGATAACTGCTGCGAATCAGGCTGTCGCCGAGCTTGAAGCGCAGGGCGTCAATAAGATCGTTCTGGTCAGCCATGTCGGCTATTACAACGATATCGTTTTTGCGCAAAATGTTCCCGGCCTGGATATTATCGTTGGCGGCGATACCCACTCCCTCATCGGCGCTGAAAGCGAACTCGAACAGATCGGTCTCAGCAGAGTCTATGCCAACGATCAGACCGGGCCTTTTGCAGGATATACCCATGATGGAATTGCCGAACTCGATTCGATAGGGGCCTATCCGACTCTGGTGACCGGACCTGAAGGGGAACCGGTCTATGTTGTCACCGCCTGGAGCTATGCCCGTGCCGTCGGGATCCTTGATGTGGGCTTTTCTGCTGATGGCATCGTTGAAAACATCAGCGGCAACATTGTTATTCCGATCGGCGCTACTTTTCAGCAGAAAGATGCCAGTAACGCCTATGTCGAGGTGTCTGATACGGTGAAAAGCGAAATTCTCGCCGCCGTGGATGCGTCTCCCCTTTTGCGGGTGGCGGAGGTCAATCCGACCATCGAAACCATTCTTGAACCATACCGGTCAGAGATGATCGCCACCCAGGCGAAGGTGGTGGGCTCTGTCTCCGAGACGATGAGCAATACCAGGATTCCAACCGCTTTTGCCGCCGGAGATACGTCGACGGGAAGTTATGCCGGGCAGGTTGTTGCCGATGCCTTCAAAAGAACCAACATTGCGATCGATGTGGCGATTCAGAATGCCGGTGGGGTCAGAGCCAATCTTCTTGAAGGGGATATCACCCTGGGGCAGCTGATCGAGGTGCTGCCGTTTTCCAATACGGTTGTCATGATCAAGATGACAGGCGCGGATATCGTCAAGGTGTTGAACGAAGGTGCCTACTACTCGCTCAATTCAGGTTCGACCGGTGCTTTCCCCTACGCTTCGGGGCTGCGTTACGATGTCAATCTCAGCGGCGACGCGACCCATGTCATTACCAATGTCGAAGTTCAGGACAGAGTAAGCGGGGTGTGGTCGGATATTGCCGCCGATACCGTTTACACTGTGGCAACCAATTCGTTCACGGCACAGGGCAAGGATAACTATCTGACCTTTGCCGCCGTGAGAGAAGCTGACTCAACTGTGTATGAGGATACTTCCATCCTCTACTATGTCCCACTGCTGGATTATTTCGAAAGCCTGCCGGATAACATCCTGCCGGCGCTTGATCTGAGCGAATATTGTCTCAAATCAGTGGCAGAATAAGCAGATACAGAGTGTCGACGTTGTTGTAGGCTGCCGATGAGGTAGCAGCCAACACACGGAATTGACCTGGCTGGGAAAAATTACGGATACCCTGAAATGGCGCCAGGTTAAGCAACACTGCAGTAAACTCGGGACTGTCCCCAGGGTCATCGGGGGCAGTCCCGGTTTTGCTGCATTCACTATTAAACGAGTGCCATTCCAGATATCCGCCCCCTTTTTGGATTTTGACGACGGACAGATCATTCTTGACGCTATACTTACCGGTCGGTATAGTGAGAAGAAATAATCTGATCACTGAAATACGGGAACCATGGATAATCAAACCAAAATACTATCATCAGCTCTTGAACTATTTGCCCAGCACGGCTATGACGCGGTCGGGGTGCAGCGGATTGTAGCCGCGGCGGAGGTCACCAAGCCTACCCTGTATCATTATTTCGGCAGTAAAAAAGGCTTATTGCTGGCATTGCTGGAATCCCGATTCAGCGACTTGTTTCAGCTTCTTGAGGAAGCAACCGCGCTAGATGGGAACTTGCAAGAACAACTTAGCCGGATTGTCTCGGCATATTTTAATTTTGCCGGCTTAAATCCGGATTTTTACCGCCTGCAGCTGTCCCTGTGGTTTGCTCCGGCTCACAGCGAGGCATTTGATGCCGCCCTGGGCTTTAGCCTCAGGCAACAGGGATTTTTGGAAAAGATTTTTGTCGCTGCCGCAGAGCAAAACAAGCATATGGAGGGGCAGCATCAGGCTTATGCCGCAACTTTTCTGGGCATGACCAATACCTATATCGGCATATCCCTCAACGGCTATGCTGAATTAAACCAAAGCTTGATTGACCGCACCGTGCACCAGTTTCTATATGGGATTTTTCGCTAGGGGGAAATATGACATTCCAAAAAATACTCATCGTTGGCGCTGGAACCATGGGGATGCAGATCTCATCATTGAATCGGTCACGGAAAATCTGAAAACAAAACAGAGCAGAGAGGGAAGACTGTGCGGCATGACCATCTCATGAAAGAAATGTCATCAGATGACCACTGAAAATATCTATGATCATATGTCCGGGCGCTACATCTCCTGCGACGATGCCCAAATATACGTTGAGGAAAAAGGAAATCCGGAGCTGCCAATATTGATTATGTTGCATGGTGGATTTGGCAATATGGAAGACTTCAATACCATTGCTCCGGCTTTAAGCCGTCAATTTAGGCTTATTGGTATCGACAGTTGCGGACATGGAAAATCGAGCCTGGGGACGGGAAAACTTTCTTATACGCTGCTGGCAGATGATCTTGCCCGGATCATTGATTCCCTTGAAATTGCGGCATTCAATCTCCTTGGATTCAGTGATGGTGGCATCATCGCCTACCGTTATGCCGCAAGAAAAGATCCAAGGCTTGGTAAATTAATAACAGTCGGGGCAAGGTGGGAAATGAGTGAGCATGACCCTGTATGGGCCATGCTTTCCGGGATGAACGTGGATATCTGGAAGAAGGCTTTTCCTTTGAGCTATGAAAGCTATAAGCGCCTTAATCCAGAGCCTGACTTCGACGAATTCTCCAAGGTAGTTGTAGCTATGTGGACGGATTTGAGCAGTGATGGCCACCCTGGGGCGCTGGTGACGCAAATAGACAATGAAATACTGGCCATCCGTGGTGAAAGGGATCCACTGACTTCACTCGAAAGTATGGAGAGGCTTCGTGGTATGGGGAAGAAAGTGCGTCTTGTGAATATTCCCTTGGCAGGACATGTTGCCTTTAATGATGACCCGGAAATGTTTCTTCATACGGTCAGTGGTTTTTACACCTCCATCGAGAGAGAGACCGAATGACTCTGGAACGCACAGTAGCAAAGGCATTTCGCTTGACAGACGAGAATTGGATGAAACATTCGAATCCGTGGAGTGTCTGGACACGATATTCCGTTCTTCCCTTGATTGTGATCGGTTTTTGGAGTCGCGTTTGGATCGGCTGGTGGTGTTTAGTTCCAGGAATACTGTCCATTCTGTGGATGTTTTTTAACCCCGTGTTTTTCAATAAACCAAAATCCACCAAGAATTGGGCTTCAAAATCTGTATTGGGCGAGAGAGTTTATCTCAATAGAGACCATGTTGAGATTCCAGAGATTCATAAAACCCCCCTGTTTGGCATTCTCAATGCGATTTCTTCCAGCGGTATGGCGCTGGCGATTTGGGCCATTGTCTACTATTCCGTGTGGGGCGCAATCCTTGGCACAGCGCTGGCCTACCTTGGAAAAAGTTGGTACTTGGACCGCATGGTTTGGTTGTATGAAACAATGAAACATGAACATGAAGAGTATCGAAAGTGGGACTACTGAAGGGCAAGTAGCAGGCGTTTTTTCCCCTATATTGGCTTTCTTGTGGAAAAACACATCACGTTGAGTGCGGCCTTTGAGAGATATTGTGAAATTTTCTTTTACTTATGTGAAGTTATTGCCGATGAGTATCAGGTAATGTCTGTATGGGCTTAGGTGCCGGGAGAAGAAATCCATGAAGATCAGTACAGAGACCACGCATCCTTATACCAGCCAGCGCGCACAAACTCCCTCCGCGACAAGTGCCAAGGCGACGTCGTTTGCGGCCAGACTGGCAACAGCTACTGGCGAAAACTCCACCGGAAAACAGGTAGATTTCGCCAACATGACCCGCCAGGACCTGTTCGATTGGATGAACAACCAAATCCGCAGCGGCAAAATGTCCCTCGATGAAAGTTCACCCTTCTTGGGGATGACAATGAAGGTTGCGGTAGCGGCAGGCCCACAGTCGTCAGAGATGGCTGCAGACACGACGCGCATCAATTTTATTGAAAAAGCCCGTTTGGGAATCGAGGGGGCGCTGTCACGCAATGATCAGGATTTGGCCAACAGATTGACGATGGCAATAGATCTTATGCGGCGCGCAAGCCCGTGATTTTGCTTGTTTCATTTCAATCATAAAAAGACAACACCGGCGGGTCCCGGCCCGCCAGCCGGCTTCATTTTTCCCAACGATGGAAAAACGAAGCAAAAAGATCTTTGAAGGTCAAGGTAACTGACGATAGCTGTGTTGGGTTACGTTTAAAGGTTGCTGGGTGCAATTAACCGGCAGCCCACGCTGCTGTCGCAGCTAATGGGCAAGGGCGTTAGTTGGTGCAGAATGCCGTGGGATTATCGGTATTCGTTTTTAAAACCATTATCCATCAATAATGCGGTTCTGGCCATCAGGCGCGCATTGCGCCGTCGGCCGACTGGTTAGATGCTGGATGTTTCCTTGGAGAACCAACGCCCGAGTCCGGACCCTTTAAAGAAGGGCGTTTTGTGCTTACTATTTGTCGCCCGCCTGGGACAAATAGTAAGGCGTCGTGCGGGGCGCAACCCCGCGACTTTGTTTGTTTCTTTTCAATCATAAAAGACAACACCGGCGGGGCCCGGCCCGCCAGCCGGTACCATGTGCCGCGCGGGAGTATCGTCCCGCAAGTGAGACAGATCTCCCCGGATAAGAACGCGATCTGTCACTGCTTGGGCCGCAGTATGTACCAAGGTATCGTGAATCCGTGGGACTTCGTTATGGTGTGCTGACTTGCCCGGATACCCGGCCTTATATCCTGTTTCTGTTCGTCAGCTCACAGTTTTGCACTCGGGCTTCCTCCAGACCTCTCCTCACGGAGACGCCCTTGCCGTCGGCTAGTACTTTAATGACATCACACACATGTGATGCTAGGATTCTACGTACAGGGGACTTCCACCCCATAAGATCACGCCCGTGCCGGGCGTACACAAGACAATCAACCGGATGGAACAATGGTAGCCGAAATTCGCAAGAAGGTTACTAAGCTGTAACGACGTCGGCCACCGGTTATTTCACCGTTAGCTACCCAAAATAATTTAAGGAAATTCAATGTCATCAGAAAATATTCAAGAGCCAGAAGTTTTAGGTCCGGAGGAAGAAAAAAATACTCAACCTGATCCGTTTTTCGAATATTTAAAGTCGGACAAAGGGCATGAAATTCTTTCAAGAACAATCAAGATATTTGAAGACATAAAAATTGCTACTCTTGAAAAATCAACAAGTCATGCAAAATTTGAAAAATGGATTCAGGGTCTGATTGTGATCATTGTAATCGTAGCTACTAGTATCTTGACCTATCTCGGTAAATTTGATTCCTCAATTGGAGTTTTGTTTGGAACTTTAGTCGGTTATTTGTTCGGAAAAAAGTAGCTAACACTTATCAGGCCCCCGGCCGTCAAGAGTAAAAAATAGCGTCAACGCAAAAGATTCACCTTTTCGTTCTTTGACAAGCGACTGATCTACTAAGCAGCCATCCGGTTTCTGACTTGGGCTTTCACACGGGCTGCAGTGACGATCCTGCTCCCAAACACTTATTGAGGCTCTTTACACAGGGCCCGGATCTTTGGTTGCATCCTATTGCCCTGCCACCTGGAAACACGTACGGACCCTGGTGCCGTTCCAGTCAAAAAGGCGGGCTTCATCGGTTGTGCTGATGATCCCAGTTCGTTACGGAATCGGGGCAGGGGCTTCAGCCGGCGCGGGCCGTGTTCGACCATCGCGCAAATATTGTGGGAGCGAGACAGGCCTCCAATCATCTGGAAGAATGGGGGTAAAACAGGCATTTTTTATCTCACTCCCCCTGCCAGGGTTGGCTACATATCTTTACTTCAGGGTCTTTAAATTTTTAAGCATTTTAAGAGAAACACCCTAACCTCAGCATCAACCGGATGGGACAGGGCTAGGCGAAATTCGCAAGAAGTCTACTAGTTTGTAACGCATGTCCGCCACCGGTTAGAACCGTTATAAGTCGTCGAGCTCTTGACATTATAGTAAACCAGTTTACAATATATCCAAACAAGTTAACAAATGGAGGTTACTATGTGGACAAAGAGCTACAGCAAGACAGTTGAAAAACTGAACGCTGCTGAGGTTTGGAACGTTTGGACTGATGTCAATCACTGGCACACATGGCAAGATGATATCGAATTCGCAAAGCTAAATGGTGAATTCAGAAAAGGCGGCTTGATCCATTTCAAACCGAAAGGTGGTCCAAAGATCAAACTTGAACTTACTGAGGTCAAACCCAATTCCGTTTTTGTTGACCTCACAAGATTTCCCTTAGCAAGAATGTTCGATTCACACGAAATAATTGATCACGGTGAAAATTTAGAAATTAAGTCAACAATTCGAATCGATGGACCACTGTCTTTTTTATGGAGGAAGCTCGTTGCCGAAAATGTTGCAAAAGGGCTTGAAGAACAGACAGATAGACTTATTGAAAAGGTTAGAAATGGCTGAGTCTTCTCCCTTCAGATACGACAAGGCAGACGATAGCGCAGGGTTCCTTCTATGGAAAATCACTGCTCTTTGGCAAGCAAAGCTGGAAAAAGTATTGGCCGAATTCGGCATTACACAGACACAATATGCTATTCTTGCATCTTTAAGATGGTTTGAAGAAAAAGAAGAGCCTACAACTCAGACACATTTAGTTGAGCATGCAAAAATCGATAAAATGACGGTTTCTAAAGCGATTCGACGGCTTGAAAGCAAAGGTCTGGTCTTGCGAGAGAGGTCGGCAATAGATAGCCGAGCAACAAATGTCCATTTCTCAAAAATAGGTCTGGAGATAATTCAAAAAGCCATTGTTGCCATAGAGAGTGCCGATGAGGATTTTTTTTCCTGTTTAAATGAAAAGCAGCTTGCGACATACAAGTCTCTGACAACAATTGTAATATCGAAAAATGGTTTATAACATCAGCCTTCAGCGGAGTGAAAGGGCCACGCGCCCGCTGAGGCAGGCGTTATGCATAAAGGAGAAATGGGTTGTGAAACGACATCCAGTGGAAATTCAAATTGAAATAGCCGATAAAGCCATCGTCGCTGAAGATTTTGATGTGCTCATGGGTATTTATACTGATGACGCAGTTTTAGTTATTGAGCCTGGCCGTAATGCCATCGGGAAAAATGAAATCCGTAAAGCGTTTGAAGCTATAGCTGTATATTTTAAGAATGGCCTGCAAGTTAAACAAAATGGTTTGGAAATCCTTGAGTCAGGAGATACAGCGCTTGTGCTAGCAAACACTGTAGTATCTGGTCCCGGTTTTCCTGCTACTGAACGTAAGGCCACATATGTATTCAATAAATCGGCTAGTGGTATCTGGCAGTGTTCTATCGACAATTCATATGGTCATGAGATTATTGGTAAAAATGCATAACACTTATCAGGCCCCCTTCATAGATAGCGGATGGTCCGTTATCTATGGAGGGGGCCTGCACTAGTATCAATGAAATCAAGCCGACGGTTGAGAGCTGTTGCAGCGCCTGGATTTTTTCCAAGGCCTTTCCTGCGGTAAAGTCCATCTTCCTGGTCGGATTCAGTCGATAAATCGGGTGCCTTGTTGCAGGGGCGGCGGCGAGAGCCAGGTTTTCTTTCAGGAGAAGGTCCCTTGTCCCCCCACCAAATAAAAAAGGCCACCCTGTATCAGGATGGCCTTTTTTATATACTGCCCCCGGAATTCTACGGGGCCATTTGACATTTGCGTCAACTTAGAAAAAACAGTCTAGAAATTATAATTTTCCAGGCTGTAAAGCATGGCAAATTTAAGCTATAGCTGATGAATGTTTAAGGTTCTTCACAGGTAAAACTCGTTGCATCCTCTATATTTCCGCTACCATTGTACTTTGCAATTTGAGGGTACGGACACAGTGGACGAGTACGTTCACTGGACCAGGAGGACGGTAATTCACTGTTTTCAGCACGTACTGAAGCAGTGATTTTTTCTGGAGCAACGCCCCCTTCGACCCAATCTACAAGCGCTTCCAGGGCATCAAATTTATCGGTGGCCGGGCCGCCGCCACAGTGACCCTCTCCTGGCACCAGAAACAATCGGGCAAAGTTGGAAGCATCACCGGAATTAGCCGCTTCAAGGTTTTCATACCAGTTCACAGTGTCATTTGCTGAAAATATAGCATCAGCAGTCCCATGAATCACGAGCATTTTTGCTCCGCGATTTTTCAGTTTAGAAAGATCGGTTGGGTTGGGTGGCGTCATGTATTCCATAGCAGACTCGGTAAAAGTCTCATCCGTTGCGTAGATGGTCGACGCATCATCCTCTATGCTAAAACCCTGGATGAAGTCGTAATCAGACATGGTGCCAACATAAGGAATTGGAGGGGTTGTAAAAGCATAGGCGACAGAGCCTGAATCGCGGGTAAGGCCCATCACATACTCCCACATGAACCAATCATCACTGCCAATACCTGCGTCAAAGAGAAAGCTTGAATAAATGTCTTCGCCATCTCTATTTTTGGGACCCGCCATGATATTTGCCAAAACAGTTTTCTGATCCGATGTCAAGCATGTGCCGTCCCTAACAGTTATACATGTCGGCACATCGCGATCAAGATCAAACGCCATCTTGCAACCATAGGGATCGCCAATCATGCCATCGCTAGCACCATCAAGACCATCACATTGCTCAATAACTTTTTGGGCGACTAGGTCAAACTCTGCGGCACTGATAGCATTTTGCAAAGAAGCCAAGGTCGTAGCATCGTCAGTAGTATCCACATTTACCAGTGTTGAATATTGCTGTATTCCATAGATCTGTGCAACGGCAGATTTTGGCAAATTAAAACCGGGGTGGCCAGCCAGGAAACCATCATACTGATCACTAAAGCGGGTAGATGCGACCATTGCATGACGGCCCCCATTGGAGCAGCCGCCAAAATAGGAGCGATCCGGTTGTTTACCATAGGCTGTTTCGATCAGTGATTTAGCCATGGGAGTCAACTCCGCAACGGCATTGTATCCATAGTCAAGTCTGGCTTGTGGATCGAGCGCAAAAAACGGAGTTGGTGAACCATGCCCAGCATCGGAGCTGATAACCGCGAAGCCTTTACCGAGAGCTGCAGCACCAGAGCCATTAGATGTCATAAACCGCCCGACAGCTGAACGAACAACTCCATCGAACCCTCCATTGGCCTGGTAATAGAATCGGCCATTCCAATTGGTAGGCAAGCGCATTTCAAAGCTAATAGCGTAGGTATTGCCAACCATCGTATCAACACCGATACGCTCATTCATTTTTCCCTTAAGCAGACAATGCTCACCAGCGGTATAAGTTTCACCAGTAGTATAAGTCACCTCGCCAGCATCAATGAGTTCTGCACTATCGATAACCGTATCGGCAAAAGAGAATGTTGAAATCAGATCGGTACATACAGACAGGGTCCCAGGTGTTGCGGCATCTAGTTGTGGCAAAGTGTCATCATGACTCGAGGAATCATTATCTCCACACGACCAAACTAACAAGCATAACGGAACAATCAACAGCGATAACCAGAACTTTCTTTTTTGCATAAACTACCTCCCAATTTGTTTTTATGCCTAATGGCAGTGAACAATCAGCCCCTTATAACGGACCAAATAACAAAAAATAGCCGGTACCGGTTCCCGAGCTATTATTGTTGTTGCAACGCTTACAATAGAGATTAAGTCAATGAAATTTTAGAACCGCATTGTAAATAGCCCGATGTATGGCTGTATATTAAATTGCTATGAGATTGTTTCAAATAAATATGATTTTTGCAGACGGAAGAGGGTTTTATTAAATTCTGGATAGATTAAAACTCTGTGATCTCAATTGTTTAGGGAAGGTTATTTTGATAGTCTTTACAAGGCCGGAAATAGCGCCATGGTAAAGCGATAAGAAAATATCGGTTTTATACTGGCTGGATAAATCAAGGTAGCTCGCTCAAAAGCAAGGAAATAGAATACTGTTTAAGATAACAGAGAAGAAAGAGGGTTGAGAACAAATACCTATAGATTGCTGAGTTTCCAGCGAAGCGGGGTTTGATGTTTAAACCGTTTAAAGACATTGATCATATGTGCCTGGTTGGAAAAACCTGTAGCAAGCGCTATTTCGGAGAGGGAACGATCTGGCTCTGTCTTGAGTATACAGGCAACCCTCTCAATCCGCTTTTTCATGACATATTGATAAGGAGTTACACCAAAAACACGGCGGAACAACGGGAAAAAATGGCTTGGGCTGATATTGACAAGTGCGGCAAGCTGGTCAACTGAGATCGTACTATCGATGGAGGCCTCGATGAAATCTATGATCCTTTGTTGTTTGCTACGGGTAAGTGTTTGCTCCCGTTTAAAAACTTTTTGTACCTTGCGGTAATTGGCATGAAGCCACCCCAGAGCCGCCCACGACAACCCTTCGGCGTACATTTCCCCATTGGGAAAACCGGCTCTCATTTCTGCCGCCAAGGCTAGAATAGTATTTCTGAGGGGATAATCGATATTCTCAAAACGCGTCTCCATATCGAACTGGGTGGAATCATCAGGGAAATGGCGCTGCAAAACATGAGGTGGCAGACTAACCCTAAGGCAGCGTCCTTCTTCCCCTTCCCAACGCGCGTGATCACGCTCATAGGTCGAACCTAACATATCAAAAGCAGGCGGCGACAAGCACAGCTCCTCTGTCTTGTAACCACTACGATACCACCGTCTGGAATTTGACTTTAGCCCGACAGATAACATGGGCATTCCTGTATATTGTGGGCCGCATTCAGCACATCCAGGGATAATTGTTTCCTCAATGACTATTCCTGGCCAGTGTTCTGGAAGACTTAAAACCGGAAGGCCATCAGCACCTAGAATCGAAGGGCAATGGCTACCCAAACTGACTTTTTTAGTTTCCAACAATTTCGCCCTTTTATAAGGTTTGCGTGAGAATGAAGTTTTGCACGGCGATGTTATAGGAGGGCTTAATCCAAGTCAATTTCAAACGGAGTTATTGAAAGGGGAGGAAAACTAGGGGCACTCTCCAGGTTTTCTTGGTCTCCCCGGCTTCTGTCTGTTTCGTCCAACCAGGACGGCTCCTGTAAAAGATCGTTTTGAGCCAGTTTCAAATGGGCTCTTGCGCTGGACCAACGATAATCCTCGGCATAGTCTACCAGACCGACCTTGATCGGACGTGCTACGATCCAAAGGTATTCGTCGTTTTCAACAATGCAGAAGAAAAAGTGATTCAGCCTAATACGACCGCTCTGATTCAGCTTACGATTGAGATATTGCGTATAGACCTGATGAAATAGCAACTTCATGATTCTTCTTTTGACTGTATCTATGAAGTTAATCTGATAAGATCCGGAGGTAATTATCCTCTGATAGCCGATTTTTTCTACATAGCCGTTCATTTTTATTCTTTCAGTGAGTGTAATGATGAAGAATTCTTATCAAAATATTCCTGATGTCGAAGCGATTTGGAACACGTTCATACGGGGCCGCTCCATTCCCACCGATGGGATCAGAAGTGAAATTCATGCGTCATGGCAACGTTGTCGTCAATCGGGTGTGGATCCGTATGATGGCGTTTCCCATCAGCTTCTGGTTGCGGAAGAGATCACCCAATTACTTGATGCCCGCAAATATTATCTGGAGACCGTCCGGCATTTCATGACCCATCTGTATGAATTGGTCAAAGGCTCTGGTTTTATTGTTCTGCTGGCCGATGAGCGGGGCTATGTTATGGAAACCCTGGGGGATGCTGATACGCTCAGCTCTGCCGCCAAGGTTAACCTGATTCAGGGAGCTTGCTGGGTTGAAGCCGAAGGGGGGACCAACGGTATCGGTACTGCTCTGGCACTGGGGCAGCCTTTTCAGGTTTCAGGTTGCGAACATTATTGTCAGAAACTCCATTCATGGACCTGTTCTGCCGCACCGGTGCGTTCCGATAATGGTGAATTGATTGGTGTGCTGCAAATGTCGGGACCTTCCCATGCCGCCCATCAACATACCCTGGGTATGGTTGCTGCTGCCGCCGAGGCGATTCGCGACCAGCTTCGTGTCCAGCGCCGCAATCATGAACTGACAGCCCTTAATGAACATCTAAGCAATATTTTTCAGACCATGTCCGACGGTGCGTTGCTGGTCGATGGCAGTGGCGTGATCACCCGGCTTAATCCCATTGCCAGCCGAACTCTGGGCGATAATGTTGTCGGCCATACCCTTGCCGATATCTTTGGTCATGCCCCGGATGTGGCGACTATCATACAGAATAGCCAGCCCTGCAAAGATATGGAAATGATGCTCGAAACCGCAGCCGGGAGTATTCATGCTCTGGTTACCGTACGTCCTTTAAGTCATGGTAATGGCAGCGTAATTTTCTTCAATCCTATTCAGAAAATGAAAAAGCTGGCCAATCGTTTCGGTGGCGCTCAGGCACGTTTTATCTTTAGTGATATTGTCGGTCGGCACGCTAATTTTTCCGCCGCCATAAGTGCTGCCAAAAAAGCTGCGACCAACAACAGTAACGTGATGTTGCTGGGGGAAAGCGGAACCGGAAAAGAACTGTTCGCCCAGGCTATACACAACGCCAGCGCACGGCGCAGAGGCCCTTTTCTGGCGTTAAACTGTGCCGCTCTACCGCGTGATCTGATTGCCAGCGAATTGTTCGGTTATGCTCCTGGGGCCTTTACCGGGGCGGATCCCAAGGGGCGGCCGGGCAAATTTGAAATGGCTGCAGGGGGGACCTTGCTCTTGGATGAAATTGGCGACATGCCTCTGGATCAACAGGCCGTCTTGTTACGTGTCCTGCAGGACAGGCAGGTGACCCGGCTGGGCAGTGATCGGGTTATTCCGGTTGATGTTCGTGTCATTTGCGCCACCCACACCAATCTTCTGCAAGCGGTGCAACAAGGTGATTTTCGCCAAGATCTCTACTATCGCCTCAACGTGGTGCAAATTGCTGTGCCGCCGCTGCGGGAGCGGGGTGACGACGTACAGCTTCTCTGCGACTTTTTCCTTCACAAAATCGGTCAGCGACTCGATATTGTGACGCAAGATATTTCTCCCACCGTAAGGCAGTTGCTAGGCCGCTATCAATGGCCGGGAAATGTCCGGGAACTGGAAAACAGTGTCGAAAAAATGATATATGCGGCCGAAGGAAAGCGGCTGGAAAGCCAGCACCTGCCAGCAGAAATCGCTAGAACGATCATCCAGGAGAGTACGGAGCCGACACCGGTTTTAACAGTGAATACCGGTCTCAAAAAGTTGGTGGCCAGCCGCGAACGGAAATTGCTTCTCGATTTACTCCGCAGTTATCATGGCAACGTCAGCCAAATCGCCCGAGACACAGGAGTCTCCCGCAACACCATATATCGTAAAATGCGTTCCTACGACATTTCACGGGACTATCTCTTTGATTAGGCAACTGTCACAAAAAAGTGACAGTTGCTCCATCTTGTTGACAGCTGCTCTATAATGTTACATCGAGCAAAGAGATGAAGTATAATTGTGTTTTGATCTCTAGAATAATCAACCCCGCACAATACCATTCCTTTTTACTTATCTGCCGTTGAAATTGACATCTTTGCAGGTTATGGCACAGCCATTGCTCTTAGTATAACCATATTTTGATGGCACGTTTTTGTAGGTTGTGTCTGCCTGAACCCGGACCAGAAGGTCCATGACCACAGATGGAGGATTAGCCGTGAGAGAAGGAATCGATAGCAAGTACCAGCTGTATATTGATGGAAAATGGATGGATGCTCAACAGGGAGAAACCTTTTCAGCCTATTGCCCAGCCGACGGAGAATTGCTCGCCACCTGTGCCAATGCCGGTAAAAAAGATGTTGATGCCGCCGTGGCCGCTGCCTGGAAGGCATTTCCCGAGTGGAAAGATGTCAGCGCGCAAAAGCGGGCAGAATACTTGTTGAAAATCGCCGATCTTATTGATGCCAATGCCGAAAAACTGGCCATGGTTGAAACCCTGGATAATGGTAAACCGATCCGCGAGACACGGGCCATTGATGTGCCTTTAGCCAGTGACCATTTTCGTTATTTTGCCAGCGCCATCCGCACCCAGGAAGGGCAAGCAGTGATGATTGACAAAGACACCATGAGCATCATCCTGCGTGAGCCCATTGGTGTCGTCGGCCAGATTATTCCCTGGAACTTTCCTTTCCTCATGGCGGCCTGGAAAATTGCCCCGGCCCTGGCGGCAGGCAATACCCTGGTCATGAAGCCCTCATCGACAACCTCATTGAGTATGCTTGAGTTTACCAAACTGCTTGATCAGGTATTACCGCCTGGCGTGGTTAATGTTGTTACCGGTAAAGGAGCGACGACCGGTAATTACGTCCTTGAACACCCCGATTTTTCAAAACTGGCGTTCACCGGTTCCACGGAAATCGGTTACAACATTGCCGATGCCGCAGCCAAAAAGTTGATTCCGGCTACGTTAGAACTCGGGGGTAAATCGGCCAATATCTATTTTGAAGACTGCCCGTGGGAAAAAGCCATTGAAGGAACCCAGATTGGGATTCTGTTTAATCAGGGACAAGTTTGCTGCGCCGGTTCCCGGGTCTTTGTGCAGGAAAGTATTTATGACAAGTTTGTTGCCGATATGGCCGCGGCCTTCAAAAAGGTAAAAGTCGGTCTGCCCTGGGAAGATGACACCATGATGGGGTGTCAGATTGATGAAGGTCAGCTCAACCAAATCCTGTCCTATGTCAATATTGGCCAGGAAGAAGGCGCGCGTCTGGTAACCGGCGGAACTAAAATCACTGATGGTTCCTTGGGTAAAGGTGCCTTCATGGCGCCGACTCTGTTTGCCGATGTCGACAACAAAATGCGTATTGCTCAGGAAGAAATATTCGGGCCGGTGGTCTGTGTTATCAAATTTAAAGATGAACAGGACGTTATCAAAATGGCCAACGACAGTGAGTACGGGCTGGGAGGCGCCGTGTGGACCAAAGATATTAACCGTGCCCTGCGTGTCGCCAGAGCGGTTGAAACCGGTCGTATGTGGGTCAATACCTACAACCAGTTGCCGGCTCATACCCCGTTTGGCGGCTATAAAAAGTCGGGTATCGGACGCGAAACCCACAAAATGATGCTGGAACACTATTCCCAGGCAAAAAATATTTACATCAGCATGACCGAAGAAAAGATGGGTCTCTACTGATTCCTCTCTAAGGGCATGGCCCGAAAGGATTAGTTCCGCGGGAAAAGGCTGACCAGAAATTCTGGTCGGCCTTTTGAATTTACGGGGCAGAAGTATTTTTTGTCGCTGCGGATGTTTTGGCTGCCTGATGAGGAAGATTTCAGGGTGATTTGAGAGGGAATAAAATTATTGTAATGTCCTGCTGGAGGGTGTAGCTTCGTCGTTATTGTTGCAAAAAAAATGAGAAGAGAGCCGTAGTTTGTGTGGGGGGAATCTGCAGATTGCGGTTTTTTTGTTGTCGCAAGCAATGAAGCGTTTTGTTTTTTGTCAGGAGATGTCCTTAATCTTCGTGCCGAAATAGGTTGTTGGCTTGAGACTTGGTTAATCTTTCAGTGAAATACGGCATTTAGGTCGTCTGATTTTAGTTCGGTGCAGGAGGAGAAATGAGGTTTTTTTGCATACTCGCACTTTTATTTACGTTGTTGTTTAGCATGGCCTGCGCCCCAATACGAACGATTCAGAAGGACGTGGTCGACGTGACTTCAGAAGCAGCCGCTTCTAAGTATTATGGAATGGAAGATTATGGTTTGAAAATCGAAATTCCCGAATCTCTGGGTCTCATCAAAGCTCAGGAAATTGACGACGGGGAAATCCGATATTATCAATTTATCGAAAAAAAATATGGCGGTGTCTTTTATATTGCTCTCTATAACAACTACTGTGACATCAACAGGGTCAATACCAAGTATAGGTGGAGCTACCTAAAAGGGTGTAAAAATCAAGAAAAACAAAACTTCGTGAACAAATATGGCAATAAATTTGACTTTGACTATTACGTATATTCTTCACGAGCAATCTACTTTGATAAGGGTAGTTTTATTTCACCAACTCTTATAACTAGCACCAGTGTAAAACCGAAAGAACAGGTGGAGTGCGCAAGATCCAAATCCCTCGCATATGCTTATCTCTACCATAAAAATTATTACATTATAAAATTGAGTTTTTCTGATCCAGCGAAGCAATTCGACTATTATAATGAACTGTTGGCAATGCTCGTGAATGCCGTTAGTTATCCATCAAAGGACAACTAGCGAACTGGTTGATCGGATAGCCGTTGTGAAAACGTTCTGTATTCGTTGGAATGAAAGGAGTTTACAAACAAATGTTTATCGTCTCTCTTAATTACATCTGCGATTTAAGTGACATTGAAAAGCACCTGCCTGCTCACCTTGAATATCTTGATCGCCACTACGCTGCCGGGCATTTTATCGCTTCTGGAAGGAAAGTTCCACGAACAGGGGGGATCATTTTAGCCCTTTGTGATTCAAGGGCGGCAATTGATCAGATTATTGCGGAGGACCCGTTTAATATTCACGGTTTAGCAGAATATGAAGTCACGGAATTTATTCCTACAAAAATGTCGGAAAAAATAGCGCTGGCTTTTGATTAACTATTGAGAACAAATACTTTGAAATCGCCGTGCGGGGCGCAACCCCGCGACTTTGCTTGTTTTATTTCAATCATAAAAGACAACACCGCCGGGTCCCGGCCCGGCAGCCGGATTCATTTTTTCCAGCGATGAAAAAATGAATCAAAAAAATCTTTGAAGGTCAAACACACTGACGAGAATAGATTCGGTCTACGTTTAATCGTTGCAACCAGCAGGGCACAGACCGCCCAACGATGCTGCGCATCCATGGGCAGAATCGAATTGGAAAAGGTATATAAAAATGCCAACGGCATTTTTGCGGTTCTGGCCATCAGGCGCGTATTGCGCCGTCGGCCGGCTGCTTAAATGCTGAGATGTTTCCTTGGAGAGACGAAGCCCGAGTACGGACCCTTTAAAGAAGGGCGTTTTGTGCTTACTATTTGTCGCCCGCCTGGGACAAATAGTAAGGCGTCGTGCGGGGCGCAACCCCGCGACTTTGCTTGTTTCATTTCAATCATAAAAGACAACACCGGCGGGTCCCGGCCCGCCAGCCGGCTTCATTTTTCCCAACGATGGAAAAACGAAGCAAAAAGATCTTTGAAGGTCAAGGTAACTGACGATAGCTGTGTTGGGTTACGGTTAAAGGTATCTGGGTGCAATTAACCGGTAGCCCACGCTGCTGTCGCAGCTAATGGGCAAGGGCGTTAGTTGGAAGACGAAGTATAGAGTTTCTATCGGTTTTCGCTACTAAACCCACCATCAATAAATAATGCGGTTCTGGCCATCAGGCGTGATCTGAGCCGTTAGGCTGGCTGGTCAATTTCTGGTTGCCTCTTGACGCACAACGACGCCCAAACACGGACATATTAAAGAGGGCTTTTTGTGCTTACTATTTTTAGCCTGATTGTGAAAAATAGTAAGGCGCAGTGCGGGGGCGCAACCCCGTGATTTTGTTTGTTTCATTTAAATCATAAAAGGCAACACCGGCGGGTCCCGGCCCGCCAGCCGGCTTCATTTTTCCCAACGATGGAAAAACGAAGCAAAAAGATCTTTGAAGGTCAAGGTAACTGACGAAAGCTGTGTTGGGTTACGGTTAAAGGTATCTGGGTGCAATTAACCGGCAGCCCACGCTGCTGTCGCAGCTAATGGGCAAGGGCGTTAGTTGGAAGACGAAGTATAGAGTTTCTATCGGTTTTCGCTACTAAACCCACCATCAATAAATAATGCGGTTCTGGCCATCAGGCGTGATCTGAGCCGTCAGGCCGGCTGGTCAATTTCTGGTTGCCTCTTGACGCACAACGACGCCCAAACGCGGACATATTAAAGAGGGCTTTTTGTGCTTACTATTTTTAGCCTGATTGTGAAAAATAGTAAGGCGCAGTGCGGGGGCGCAACCCCGTGACTTTGCTTGTTTCATTTAAATCATAAAAGACGAAACCGCCGGGTCCCGGCCCGGCAGCCGGATTCATTTTTTCCAGCGATGAAAAAACGAATCAAAAAAATCTTTGAAGGTCAAACACACTGACGAGAATAGATTCGGTCAACGTCTAATCGTTGCAACTAGCAGTGAACAGACCGCCCAACGATGCTGCGCATCCATGGGCAGAACCGAATTGAGAGGGAAAATAAAAATATTGTAATGTTCTGTTTTTGGGTGTAGTTTTACGGGGCATTGTTTTTGAAAACATTAAATGAAAAGCCGTAATTTGTGAGATTTGGGGAATCTTCAGGTTGCGGTTTTTTTGTGTGTCAGATCTTGAGTTGATTTGTGTGTAATTGACTATATATCACGCAGAGGCAATATTCAGAAATTTGATATAACTTATTGTTATTAATTGGAAATGAAGAGTTTTTGTGAAGATCAGCCTTGTTATAACACGTCCAATATCACGTATATTACATGTTAGACATCTATTTTAAATAGCAGAAAGTAAATTTATGTATTTTGAAATGAGGACTTATACAATTCGAATTGGGATGATTAATGAATATATGTCTCTTTTTGAAAAGGTAGGGTTGCCAATCCTTGAGCGTTATTCTGAGCTTGTTGGTTACTGGTACACGGACATCGGTGAGTTAAATCAAGTAATCCATATCTGGCGTTATGAAAGCCTTGACCAAAGAACAATCCAACGCAAAAAGCTCTACGAAGATCCGGACTGGAAATCAAAGTTTCTTCCAGATGCCATGCGTATGCTCGAAAAACAAGAGAATAAAATTATGCTTGCGGCATCATTTTCACCAATCAAATAGGGTTGTCTAACCCCAGCATCAACCGGATGGAACGGAGCTATGCAAAATCCGCAAGAAGTCTACTAAATCGAAACGCATGGCCGCCACCGGTTATGCAAAGCCGTTAACCCACTGCTGTCTCATAGTTTTGGATAAGCGATAACTGCCTGTTGTATAACGATATTTTTTGCTTTTGTGGTAAGAACAGCTCTTTGAAATCGCGTCTTTCGAACAACTTTAGCTGCAATATTTGCAACATCTGCTGCATTGAGCGTCCGACCTTCGACTGAAATTTCAGGAATGCCAGCACCAGGTACGCGCACAGAGCAATCCAAAATTGAGTCATCACAGCATTGCGTGAAGTTCCAAGAAAGCTCTTGATGCGCAGGTTTTTCTTGATCCATTTGAAGAACAGCTCAATCTGTCAGCGTTCTTTATACCGTTCAGCGACCGTTGCCGCCGGGATGTCCAGTGCGTTGGTCACAAATTCATAAGTGATGTCGGTCTCGACATCCAGATACACGACCCTGCGGTATGTTCCGTCGATGCCTTGCAACTGAATATGTTGATCCAGCGGCACTCCTGGACTTTTCCGGCCCCGGCGCTTTTTGCCGGGAATGGTGACCGCATTGCTTTTCAGTCTTGCAACGAAGTGGACACCTTCGTCCGTAAGCTCCTGATACCATTTGTAATCAGTGTAGCCCCGGTCGAAAACAACATAGGAGCCCTTGGGAAAATCCAGTTGTCTGGCGACCTTGATTTCATGCTCCTTGCCTTCGGTCAGATCAACAAAGGCTGGCAAATAGCCATCCGCATCCAGGCCGATATGGAGTTTAGCTGCTCCTTTCTCCTTGCGGTACTTTGCCCAAGGAAACAGGGAGAGCGTCAGATCAATTATCGATGCATCAAGAAGGTAAAGCTTCTCCTTGAACTTGAACCGCTTTCGCGGTGCGCAACTCTGACAACGAGCCAGTAACTGCTGAAACATGGCCTCGTACATCTGGTGAGGCTGTGTTTCGTTCGCTCTGGCTAAGGTCGCCCGTGAACGGTTTAACGCCAAGATGGTAGAGCTTGCTACCCTGGGTGGCAATATTATCAGTAATATCCCGCAGACTGCTGCGGCCTGTCCGTTGGGCTGTGAGCAGGGCCACAAACTGGGTCCACCGGGAAAACGAGCGGAATTTCTGACCGAGGTGATGCTTGTTCACCAGCGTCTGAAATTCATGTCTCGGGAAAATTCGTATAATTTGAGAAAGAACAGTGCTTTAATGCGCCATGGATCAGAACTTATTGTCTTTATTGTGTTTTTTGGCGAATTCATTGTAACACAAACGGGTTCCGATCCTTTTATTTATCGATCAAACTATGAGACAGCAGTGATGTTAACCTCAAAACGTGCAGTCTTAAACAATATCTACCTAGGAGATTACAATGAAACAACGACTTGTGAGAGTTACGCTTTTATTTGCTATTGCATTACTTTCTCTAACTGGCTGTGCTAGCCTCAATTACAAAATTAGCAACCCTGCTACACCTGATGTCCAATATGACACAACTAACAACAAGACAGTTCTTATTAAAATTGAAGATGCCAGAACCAATAAAGAGTTTCACCAGAAAACAGCCAACTTAAAACAAGTAAATATACAATTAGAAAATGTTGAGAACCCTATTGCTTGGCTTTCTCAATCATTAAAAAATGAATTAACAGCTCGTGGCATACCTGTAACCATAGTCCAAGAAGAATCACCAGAAAAAGCTGACCTTGTGCTATTAATAAAAAAATATGAAATAGTCAGCCGTCGCGTAAGCGGTTTTTCCCCATGGATAGCTACCCATTCATTTTATGGTGAACTGCAAGTTCACGACAAGACATTCAAAATTATTTCCTTTTTCTATGGTGGAAAAGTTCCAGTGTGGTCTATGAATGAGATACTAGATCCATGTTTTAATATACCTATGTCAGTGGTCATTAAAGAAATAGCCTCGAAGATAAACCGTTATGCTCTTGGGTATAGCATGAGCACAAGCAAGGTTGAACAATTAGCTGCTACAGCTAAACAAAGTTCTGAGCAAAAAGACCAAAATACATACATTTCGGTATTAGAACTAGGTGGGTCAAATAACTCCACGGCCATGGATACACTTATAGCTCTCTCAGAAAGTGAGGATCCCATGACCAAATCTGTTGCACTTTCCTCAATTGGTGTGCTTGGAGCTGAGGGAAATTTTAACTTCCTCAAGAATAAATATGAACAAAATGCCGACTTAGCGAAATTCATGGCACTTAAGTCAATTGGAGATATAGGCTCATCAGAATCCATATCGTTCTTAAACCAGGTCAAGCTAGGTGAAGATTACATGAACATGAACGGCATTAAACACTGTGTTGACCTGTATCTAGACAGGCCATAGAAATTGTAGACTTGAGATTTACCTTTCAATTTCAAACTGTTATTACCCCAGTTCTTTTGTCTAACTAAAAAAGAACTGGGGTAGCAAGCTAGTACGAGGATGAACAAAGGTTAACAAATGCATTTACCTGGTGGCGAGAAGCGCGGCGGCATTGATGCGGCAAGTTCAATTGCGCCACTGGTGATGCAGGTCGTTCAGTGTACAGGCTAATATGAAAAATATTAAAATCCATATTGTTTACTTAACTGTAATCGTTGCCCTTGTCATAGCGCTTTTTGTTACGAATATCCCAAATTTATTACGGTGGTACTTTTATCGCGATGGCATAGTTTACATGGAAATTAAACAGGATGTTGAGATATCCAATCCAGAGACTGGCGATGTGATTGGTAAAATTTATAGCGGAGCAGTCCTCCAGGGGCCATCAATCGAAGATTTAGACGATACCGATTTAGGAGACAATGGCCGCTGGAAAATCCTGCTGGATGCAGACGTAGTCAAAGGGGAGCATCGGAAATACATCAACTCTAGTAATAGAGAAAAGCTTAAAATCCCTTTTCGCTACGTATTGAAGAATACCGAACACTTATCAGGCCCCCGGCCGTCAAGAGTAAAGAATAGCGTCAACGCAAAAGATTCACCTTTTCGTTCTTTGACAAGCGACTGATTGAAAACGGTCTAGGACGATTGCACAGGTCAATTGCCCATCAGTTGTTTAATCTTCAAGGTAATATAAAGAATTCTGTCAGATAATGTCTTTTCTCCTTCGCCCTTAAAAACATGACTCGGGCCGATGAGTGACAGCGCAGCAATAGCGAGATTATTTTTTTTGAGGATCGGTGTTGCTAGCGAGCAAACACCATCCGTCGCTTCCTGGTCGGAAAAAGCGCATCCTTTTTTGCGGATATTGATCAGCTCGTGCTGGAGTTGATCAAATTCCAGAGCCTGGTTGTCTGCAGACTGTTCCCTGATTGCTTCCTGTAAGATAGTGTTAATTGCTTCGGGCGGCGAATAGGCAAGTAGGATACGCCCTGCTGCGGTTGGCAGCAGATCGACTTCATCGCCGATAGTGGCGACGTATACTAGCGGGGCATGACCCATTTCACTTGCAATGCACAGGCCTTTTCCCCGATCAAGAACGTATAGTGCCGTTGATAGCCCGGTGCTCGCTGTCAACTCTCTCATGTAGAGAGACACAAGAGATCTGAAGGGGTTTGATTTATCGTAAATCTTTCCCATCGTCTGGGTCTTGGCTCCCAGACGAAAGACATTGTTGGTAAGTTCCGCCAAATATCCGGAGTGAACCAGTGTGTGGCACAGGTTCGTTGTGCGTTTTTCATTGAGGCCGATTTTTTGGCTAATCGCCTCAACTGAAAGTTCAATCGTCTTTTCGGAAAAAAAGCCGAGAATTTGCAAGGCAAAGCTGACAGAGTCGACCAGAGGTAATGATTCGGGCTGTGAATCAAACCATGGGACCGTGTTTTCTAGTGTCATGATATCTTCTCATCATAGGCAACAGCACATTGACTGTGCGGTTTTCCCTCCGCGGATCATCGTGCCATGAACCAGCGATCAGACCAGGCCGGATATGTGTTCAGAGGTTTTTAGTAGTTCGACAAGCAGTGCCTGTTTCTCTTTGCCGGTGAATCTTTGGCTGGGACCAATAATAGCAAGTGCAGCAGTTACCTGATCTGCATAATTGAAAACCGGGGCTGCGATGGCGGAAATACCAACCTCTAGTTCCCACTCGTTAAAACCATAGCCGTTTTCACGAATCGAATTCAACTCTTTCTCGAAATCAATTGGTGCAGGTTGGGAGTGTTTGGCAATTATCTTGGGCTTTGATTGATCAAGAAATTTTTTCTGAAAGTCAGCAGGGGCATAGGCCAGTAAAACTTTGCCGGCAGCTGTGGCTGGTAGTTCCATGGTGTCCCCTTCGTTAATAGTAAAAACCAGTCGGGCTTCACTGACCTTACGGGCGATGCATATGCAATTACTCTGATGCAATGTAAATAAAGCGGTTGATTCCCCGGTATTACGACTTAGTTCATGCATGTAGTTTGACGCGACGGACTTTAAAGAATTGGTTTGTTCATAGGTTTTTCCCAAACTGAGCAGCTTTGGTCCCAGGCGGTAATTGGTCCATGATGAGCGCACCAGATAGCCTGATTCCAGCAGGGTTGCGCAGAGGCGATGAACTCTGCTTTTGTAAAGGCCTGTTTTGCTGCACAATTCCTTGAGGGATAGATCTGCCTCCTGCCGGTTAAAGCAATCCAGAATTTCAAGCGCTTTAATGACTGATTCTACCGTAGGGTAATTGGTTGTCTTTGCGGTTGTCGTTCCCGGTACAATATCCTTGTAAGCAGCTTTCTGCATGGCCCTATCCGTATACGTTAGTGAAAAGACATCTGATTGAATATTATGCGAATATTTAGTTTGAGTTTTTTACTAAGGTTTTTAAACGTTCAGGTGAGCTGAAATTGTCAAGGGCTTCCTGTATTTGATCAAGACCAATGATGCTGGATAGTAGTGGCTTGGTATCAATAGCCCCTTGGTCGAGAAGTTCTATGCAATGAGGAATTTCATCAGTATAGATCATAGACCCTTTAATTTGCAGCTCTTTGCGGACAATTTGCTCAACAGCAATCGGGCTTGGCGTGGCAGGGACACCCAGCAGGATGATAGTGGCCTTGGGCGCTGCAAGCTGGATTGCCTGTTCCAGCCCCGAGTTCGCACCACTGGTTTCAAAAACAACATCAAAGCAGTTGTGTAGATCATTGAGGCGCTGTTGGGTGACTATTCCTTCTTGGGCACCGAATTGGCGCGCAATGTCGAGTCTGAAATCAATCAGGTCGCAGGCGTACACATGCTGGGTGTGCTGCAGGGCCAGTTGTAATGTCAATTGGCCAATGACTCCAGCGCCAAACACCAGAACGCGATCTTCCGGATTGATGGAGGCCATCTGAACGCCGTGCGCACAAACCGCCAGAGGTTCTGCAAAAACAGCGACTGCGTCTGTCAGGGATGATGGAACCGGATAAAGAGCTTTTTCCGGAACGGCAATGTAATCGGCAAAAACGCCATTGGTATCAATCCCAACTCGGATTTTGTGACGGCAAATATTTTTAAGACCTTTGCGGCACATGTCGCATTCGCCGCAAGAATAATTAGGATGAATGATAACCCGCTGCCCCTTCTTGAATCTGGTTACTTTAGCACCTTCTTCTTCAATAATTCCGACTGCTTCATGTCCAGGAATGATTGGAAAAGGGTTGTTGTATTTTCCTTTGAAGATGGAGTGATCTGAACCGCAAATTCCGCTTAGATTCACCGAAATAAGAACTTCTTCTGGTTTTACGGTCGGTGTTTCTGCTGTTACGGTGGTTGTGATTGAACCGGGTCTTTCAAGTACCGCTGCTCTCATGACGTAATTCCCTGCTGGAACAAATTGATATCAGAAGCCTACGAATGCTAATGTGTCTGTTGTCGGAAAATGGACCTCTTTTGATAGCTGCCGGGCCGCTCAATGAGGGGACTTTTGTTGTGCCTGGCGCAGCACCCAGTACCTCTCTTTGATTTTCTGACTATTAGTGAAACATGACTCGTTTCCAACTTTAAAACTGATCGGCCTGTCCTCTGGATTTGGGTAGGGAGAAGGGCAGCAGATCAAATAATGCTAGAACGACGTTAAGGTATTTACTGTTAGGATATTTTAGCAAGAACTTTTTTTGTCTTTTGGTATTACGTCCTTTTTTTTGAGTTTAATCGTAAGTTTTAAAGGATAAATGTTTTTTGTTGGTAAGTGTTTATTCCGTTCTACGTTGGTTTTATTTTAATAATAATAATAAAAAGTTGAGATAATAGGATATGCTGATTTGAAAAAACCAATAAAAAGGCTTGAAGAAGCTTTATTCTTGATTGTTTAGTTCCTTTGGAAATATGGTTTTATGCTGATCTGTATTCTTTAAATAGCAGATAATACAGGATTATATCTATTTTTTCTTTGGGCTTTTGAATGCTTTCTTATCGTTGCTTTTGCTGAATTTGGATTGTTTTTTAAATTCTTGACATTTTATCCCCCCGAAAATATCCTTTTGGTAGAGTTTGGCGTCCTATTGGTAGGGATAGTGAGCTGGGCGTTTGTAACAATATTTTGGCAATTTTGATGATCGATGATTTTGCGCCCGTTTGAGAGGGTGATTATAGGTAGAGGCATCCACTGGCACTATATTTAAGTGTTGGCGGAATTTATGTTGGTGATTTTCTGTTCCACGTTTTGAGAAGGGTTAACCATGACCGAGCATGCGAAAGATGGTTCTGTAGTCTCTGATCACGAAAGGCCTAAAGGCGAATATAAGATGATGATGATTTTGTTTGTCATTGTCGTTGCGCTTTTTGTCGATTCTCTGAAGAGCGAAGGCTTTTTCCAGGGCGTTACCGCCGGGCCGGGCAGTATTCCCCAGTTGGTTGGCGGGGGCACCATTCTGATGATTTTGGGTTTGGGTATTCAGTATTTCCGCAAAGGGTACCGGGATGGGTCCTTCGCTGATCTGATGCATCATCTTTTTGATCGTGAAGTTGTTATCCTGCTGATCACTCTTGCCATCTACGGTTTTATTCTGGAGACACTTCATTTTGTCCCCTCAACGTTTATCTTTCTTGTTGCGACGATGTATCTCCTCGAGCCTAAGAAATTGTGGCTGAAAGTTCTCGTTTCGGCGGGGGTATTGGGAGTACTTTACCTGATCTTTTCCACCTTGTTTCAAGTTGTTTTGCCGTAATTCTGTCTGGAGGAAGTAACTATGTATACTGGATTGGAAGGCTTTCTTCAGCCTTTTATGAGCCTTGGATTGGTCGCCTGGATAGCTGGCGGTACCTTGGTCGGACTTTATGTTGGCGCAATCCCCGGGCTGTCTGTCACCATGGCAGTTTCTCTGCTGATCTCTTTTACTTTTTCCTGGGATGTCCTGCCTGCATTAGCAGTGATGGTCGGCATTTATACCGGTGGTGTCTATGGTGGAGCCCGGGCTGGGATTCTACTGAATATCCCTGGCGCTCCTGCAGCGGTCGCCTCAACCTTTGATGGCTACCCGCTGGCCAAAATGGGTATGGCTGGTCAAGCGATGGGGCTGTCGACAACCCAGGCTGTCATCGGAAATTTTTTGGGTATTGTTGTTCTTGGTCTGTGTGCTCCGCTGATCTCCGAACTTGCTCTGGTCTTTCAGCCCCGTGATTATTTTCTGCTGGCTTTTATGGCCCTGTTTCTGGTTGGCAACCTTGCCGAGGGAAGCATGGTTAAGGCGTTGATTGCGGCATTTATCGGTATTGTTGTTGGTCTGATCGGCATGGACCCGGAAACTGGCCAGGGCCGTATGACTTTCGGCACTCTCAACCTGTTGGGGGGCATTCACTTTGTCATCGTTATGATCGGGACCTTCGGGATTTCTGAAACGCTTATGCAGCTACAGACCAAGGCCGTTGCTGTCAAACAGAATATCTCAAGGGTCACTCCTGAATGGACTGCGGTTATGGATAATATGTTCCTGACTGTACGTGCTTCTATTATTGGAGTTGTGGTTGGCGCGTTGCCGGGAACTGGTGGAGATATCGCTGCCTTGATGGCCTATGACCACGCTAAGCGGACGGAAAAGAATCCTTATCCCAAGCCTTTCGGCCAGGGCGCTTATCAGGGGTTGATTGCACCCGAGGCCGCTGCCAATGCGGCTATTGGGGGGGCTTTTGTCCCGATGATGACCCTTGGTATTCCCGGCGATTCAGTGACCGCTGTTTTGATTGGTGCTCTGATTATTCACGGTTTACGCCCTGGTCCTATGCTGATGCGTGAACAGCCCCAGTTTTTCTGGTTTGTTGTCGGAGCACTGGTCATCGCCAATGTCTTCCTCTATGTCTGGGGGATGACCGGCATTCGTGCCTTCAGCAAGATTGTTGAAGTTCCCAAGCCCTATATCATTCCGATTATCGTTGTCCTGACCTTTGTCGGTGGTTATTCGATCCAGAATAGCATTACCGACATCTACTGGATGATTGGTTTCGGTATCCTGGGCTACTTCATGAAACGCTATGACTATCCCGTTGCGCCGCTGGTTCTGGGGGTTATTCTGACGTCTATTATTGACGAGAACTTCCGGCGTGGCGTGCAGCTGGCACATGGCAAAGCCGGGGATTTCTTCCTTGGCATGCTGACGAATCCGGTTCCTCTGGTCATTCTTGCCATTATGGTCATGACAGTAATTGTTTCGAGCCCGACCCTGATGGCGCGGATTAAAGGTCTGTTCGGCAGATCTTGAACATGAACAGGGTGATGACAGAAGGAGCACTGAATATGCAAATCTCCTGGTTTTTGGGGTTTGGCTGGGTATCAATTCTCACACTGATTGTTTGTGGTGTTGCTATAAACCTGCTCTCCGGTTCTCTGGCCTGGTTTATGTATATTCCCTTCCTTGTTGTCGCCTTGTATATGACGGTCCGTTTCCGGTTGTTCACTATGCATCCGTGGCGACGGGTGCATAGTCGGGTCATGCTCAGGTATGGCAAATTTGCGACCAATGAATATGATGCCGCCCAGTCTGCAGGCCGTGAATTCGATATAAGAAAGCCCTGTGAGGGGTTGTTGGGTGAAATGTTTGACAGCGCGCAGCGTGCCGAACTTGCCCCTTTACTGGATGATGTTAAGCGCAAAGCCTATTTCCGGGAGTTGGTTGCAGAGTTTCCAGATGTTTTTTTGAAGAGTTTTTCCTCTTCAGATCCAAAGACGATTCTTCAACATATTGATAAGGATATTGAGGCCAGTGAATTGGGGCCTGATGTTTTGATCGCAAAAGAAATTGAATTGAGGTACTCGCGCAAAGAGGCAGCGACGTATCTGCAATCACTGATGCTTGGTACGGTGAGGTAGCCGTACCGTAAGGATGTTTCACCGCTTTATTAATCAAAGGAGAAGAAACATGAAATGCTTAAAATGGTTTGCATTGGTTGTTATGGCTGGCCTGTTGCTGGTTGGAAATGCCAGTGCAGCAGACTATCCTGCCCACCCCATCAATGGCTATATTGCCTGGGGCGCAGGTGGTGGTACAGATACGGTGTCCCGTTTGGTAACGCCACTGGCTGAAAAAACTCTTGGCCAATCTGTCATCCTTGCTAACAAAACGGGTGCTACCGGTGCAATTGCTACCCAAGCCGCTTTTTCTGCCAAGGCTGATGGCTATACGCTGTTGTTCCATGCAGAGAACCCTCAGTTGTATCAAGTTCTCGGACTTTCTCAGCTGAGCTATGACGAGTTTGATCCGATTATGCTTTTCGTTCAGGGTTCGACCGTCATCGTTGTACCTAAAGATTCTCCGATCAAAACTTACGCTGATCTGATTAAAGCCGCTAAGGCTAATCCGGGTGGCCTGTCAATCGGTATCAGTGGGGTTGGTGGTCAGCCATGGGTGACTTCCAAGCTGATCAAGAAGATTGAAGGAGCAGAGTTTAATGCTGTTGCCTACAACGGCGATGGTCCGCTTGTAACCGCTTTGCTGGGTGGTCAGCTTGACGTCAGCGGCCTTGCTGTCGGTGCTGCTGCGCAGTACGTAAAAAATGGTGATTTGCGCGCTCTGGCTATCATGAAAAACTCGCCAAATCACACACTTCCAGAGGTTCCGTATATTACCAAGCTGAATCCAGCATTTGAAGACGTTATGAGAGCATCGGGTTTCTTCTATGGCGTTTTTGTTAAAAAAGGAACCCCGCAACCGATTATTGATAAACTGACCACTGCTTACCGGGTTGCTATTGAAGATCCAAAATTCAGGGACTATGCCGAACTCAATGGTCTGTCAATTCTTGGTTATACCGGAGAAAAAGCACGCACTTTCATGAATAACTGGCGCTCACTGATGTCCTGGTTGATCTGGGAATCGGGTGCCGGGAAAAATAATCCGGCAGATTTCAACATTCCAAAGATGTAAAAGAGCTAATCGAGATAACTGACCTTACTAAAACGACGAGCAGTTTTTGCTCGTCGTTTTTAGTAAGGTCTGCCCGGTACAGAAAAAATATATTTTTACACGATATTAAGCCGTAAAGTTTGATATTGAACGGAGCTTTTAGATGGAAACGGTCAAAGTAAAAAATGTCATTTTTGGTGAAGGTGTTCCGAAAATCTGTGTGCCAATTGTTGCCGAAACCAAAGCCGCTATTGTCGAAGAAGCGAGAAGCTTCAAAGATATTCACGTTGATGTCGTTGAGTGGCGGGTCGATTGGTTCGAGGGGGTCGAGGATTCTGCTCAGGTTGTTGATGTCCTGATAGAATTGGGGCCCGTACTGAATGATATTCCATTGCTGTTTACTTTCCGGACCAAAAAGGAAGGTGGCAATCGTGAGATGTCAGCTGAGAAATACCAACAGTTGAACCGCGATATCGTTGCCAGTGGGCTTATCGACCTGCTGGATGTCGAGATCTTTATTGGCGATGACATTGTCAAGGATCTTGTTGCTGCCGCCCATGCCAAAGGGATCAAGGTTGTTGGCTCCAATCATGACTTCGACAAGACTCCAGCAAAAGACGATATTATTTACCGGTTGCGAAAAATGCAGGACATGGGGGCAGATATCCCCAAGATTGCCGTTATGCCTCAGTGCGCGCTTGATGTGCTGACCCTGCTCGAAGCGACTGTCGTCATGAAAGAGCAATATGCTGACCGTCCGCTTATTACCATGTCGATGGCCGGGCAGGGAGTCGTAAGTCGCCTGGCAGGAGAAATTTTCGGGTCATGTCTGACCTTCGGGGCCGCCAAGAAGGCTTCGGCACCAGGGCAGATCGGTGTAAATGATCTTTATGAAACTCTGGTTCTTATTCATAAAAGTTCAACTTAAGCAGGTATCAACTACCCATCTGTAACCGCCGGTGGGTAGTTTTCTGATTTCTCAAGGTGTTATTATGCTGTTTGCTGTGAAAACCCAGGTTTCATGAGGGATTTTCTGCTTAGCCGACGCCGGTAACCAGAAAGAGTCTTTCACATAGAAACAACCCCTGGGGTTCCGCATGCAGTCGAACATCCTGCTTTTGAGAAGGTATTTTCTAGCGGGATGGCGCGCAGTATCCAGGTTCTGGTCCGGCACAAAGCAGACCCGCTTTACCGACAACACCAAACTTGGCATTGAGGAAATCAAGCGAGAGCTCAGGTGGATTCACCAACATGGCCATGCCGTTCACCAGAGCCACTGGTAGCATGCACCGCATGCCCCCGGCTCTGGGCCGTACCCGGAAACTTTTTCGGCCGCTTTAGCTACTCATTTGGAAACGGAAAATTCAAGGCGCGACGATTGTTCGTTGCGCCAACTAGATATTCTGATTCACTTCAAAGGCCAACTTATTCGCTTCACTTTTTTCCAGTAATTCGGAACACACCTGCTGAACACAGGTCCAATCATATTGCGGAAATGCCTCGGCGGCTTCTTTCTGTTGGTTGGAAAACTGGTTGCGCAAAATGGCAACAACGCCTTTAGCGTGTTCACCCATTCCTTCCGCGGAAATGAAAACCAGGGCGTCGATAAGATCGGCCAGTTTTATAACCATCAGGTATTCCGGGTGCTGTTGCTTCATGTCCAGCTTTTTTTTGTGCAGCCAGGGGGCGATGGCCTGCTCGATTTTATCCAGCGGATTTTCGCCAGTGCAAATCTGATCGATATGGCACTTTAAGGGACTTGGAAGATCGCCGGTTAAAAGTTCCGGAGTATCATGCAGCAGGGCATAGTCCATGATTTCCAGTAAACCGGTATCATCAATGGCCGGGCCAAAAATTTTCTTGGCCAGGGTATGAGAAATCCGTGCCACCATATAATGATGCTCGGCCAGGGTTTGTTCACGAAAAGTCCGGACACTGTGCCACCGTGTCACGTGACCGGACCGGGCGAGGTCGGCCAGGGTTAATTTGGGAAGTTCCATTTTCAGCTCTTTCTGTTTATTCAAAGTTTGGGCTGCTTATTATGCCCAGATTCGTACTCTTTTCAAATGAAAAGAAGGATTGCTGTTGGCGGGGGATGGATTGGGATGATCTATTGTATCGAACGTTTGTCGTTACAAGTCGAGCCCGGCCTGTAACGACAAACGCTTATGGCTCTCTACTTATAAATACTCATAAAAAGCTTTATACGCTTTATAGGTATGGAACAAATCACCTTTTGAGGCTATTTCAAAGGGGGCGTGCATGGATAGAAGTGCCGGTCCACAGTCGATGACATCCATACCGAAGAAGGCGAGAAACATGGCGATGGTGCCGCCGCCCCCCTGATCAACTTTACCCAGTTCTGCATTTTGAAATAAGACGCCACCTTTCTCGAATGCACCTCTGACTGCAGCAGTAAACTCAGCATGGGCCTCATTGGAACCGGATTTACCCCTGGCCCCGGTGAATTTGGTCAGGCACACGCCGTAGCCGATTTTCCCGGCATTGAGTTTGTCGTTGACGCTGGCCCATTCCGGGTCGATTCCGGCATTGACGTCGGCTGAAAGGACTTTTGAAGAAGACAGAGCCGCGAGCGCCCTCTGGTAGTCTCCTTTTCCGGCGTGCTGCATCAGAGCGCTGATGGCCCGCTCCATAAGATTCGAATCGGCACCGGCATTACCCTTGGAGCCGATCTCTTCTTTATCGAAGAACACCGCCAGGCGATTGTTATGGGTCGCTTCGGCATTCAGAAATGCCTGCAATGTGGTATAGGCACAGATTCTGTCATCCTGGCCATAGCCACCAATAAAACTACGGTCGAGACCAACATCCCTGGCTTTTCCTGCCGGAACCATTTGCAGCTCAGCTGAAATGAAATCACCTTCGGTGATCCCGTAGCTGTCGTAGAGCAACTTCATGATGGCCAGCTTAACGTGGTCTTTATCGTCATCATAGGCGTAGGGAACTGACCCGGTCAGGATATTGAGCTGTTCCCCTTCAATAAAGACACTGGCTTCCTTGCTCATCTGATCCTTGCCCAGATGGGGCAGTAGGTCGTTGATGGTAAAGACCGGATCTGTGTCCTGCTCTCCGATGACGATGGTTTTCTCTGTTCCGTCACTCATAATCACCACGCCATGCATGGCCAAGGGGCGGGTGACCCACTGATACTTTTTAATTCCGCCGTAATAATGAGTTTTGAAATAGGCCATGTTCTCACTTTCATAAAGAGGGTTCCCCTTAAGATCGATACGTGGTGCGTCGATGTGGGCTCCGACAATGAGAAAACCGTTTTCCAAAGTGCTTCTGTTTCCAAGATCAGCGAGGATACAACTGACCTTGTCAAAGACAAGAATCAGCTTGTTATCTTCAGGACCGGCCTCTTCCAGCCTGACATAACCCGCTTCCCGTGCTGTTTTTTCTATATATAAAGCGGCTTCCCGCTCGGTTTTCGCCGCGTCGAGAAAGTTTTTATACCCTTCAGCAAAAGCCATGATGTCTTTTTCACCATCAGCTCCGACATCTTTCCAGGTCGATTTTTTGGTGAAAAAGAGTTTTTCCTTCAGTTTATCTATGTCTTTTTTCTGTTTATCTTTGTTCATGTAGCACTCCTTAATATTTAAGTATCCAAGACTTTTTTTATTTTAGTCTGGAAATGGCGTCTTGGCACAATCGTCTTTGTAACCTTAAGCGTTTCCGGAAAATCTGTCAGGTTATATCTGAGGGGCAAAGAAGGGGTTATTGCCCTGATATTTTTTCCAACTCTGCAAGGGCCAGTTGGTAGGCGACCTGTGCCTCTAAGTGTTTATACTGCGCTGTTTTGAGATCCGAAATCAATTGGGCATGAGCCGCCGGGGTAATGGTTTCAACCTGCAGTTGATCGTCACCCTGCCGCAGCAGTTCACGGCGCAAAGTGACCGCTTCACTGGCTACCTCGACCAGCTGTCTGATTTGTTCCAGTTTGCGGTAGGCTTTGCTGATACTGACCTCAACGTCCTGTTGTACCTGCGCCAGATGTCTCTGGGCCTGAAGCAATTGCATCTTTCGCTGGTTGGTCTGCGCAGCCTTTTTTCCCCAGTCAAACACATCCCAATTCATCTGGATGCCGACCATGCCGATATCCTCTTTTAAAAAGGAGATGCCATCCTGGTGAATATAGGTTCCGAACAGGCCAACATCAGGCAAATGGGCATGCTGGGCTGCACTGACGCCACTATTCGCTTTCAAGACCTGCTTGTAGGCGGCTTCGATGTCGGGACTACTGTTCAGTGTCTGGTTGATAATCTCCTGCCGGGGAGGCATGTCAGGCATCACCAGATTCTCCGGCAGCGGGACGTATTCACTGTCTAAAGGCTGTCCCAGTAGTTTGCTCAGGTCGGCACTTAAGTCGGCGCTTTGAATCCGGCTGGTCAGTAAGGCCTGCTTGGCTTCCATGAGTTTCACTTTGGCGGCAGTGACCGCAACCGGCAACACGACACCGCCTGCTTCAGCATTGCTTACATCAGCCAGCATGGCCTGGGCCGTTGCTATAGTGGCTTGTTCGCTGTGCTGTTGTTCTTTAGCGAGCAGCAAACCATAGAAGAGGCGTTTTACCGCGTAAATGATTTCAGCCCGGACCTGCCGAAGCTGAGCCTCGGATATCTGCCGTTCAGCGTTGGCAACGTCCTCAGCATCGCCGATTTTGATAATCTGGGTCAGCGGTTGTTTCAGTGTCAGGGCGTTGAGTAATGTTGTTTGGGAGCCCTGGTCAATTTCAACCGTATCCGCGGGGAAGTTACCAAGCCCCGGAACCGTTCCAATAGATCCGGCCGGAATTTGTACGACCTGCTTATTACTCAGGTACGAATAGGTCAGCTCATCGGTTAAGTGTGGGTAATAATCAGCTGTTACCTGACTTTCTTTGTATCTGCTTTCAGCGACTTTAGCGCGGGAAATCTTAAGCAGGTTACTGTTTTCAAGAGCCAGGTCAATAGCCTGGGACAGGGATAATGGCTGAACTTCTGAAGCATCACCAGTAGCAGGTACCAGCATCAGGCTGCACATCAGGACAAGTGCCGTGGCCGTGACCTTATGCTTGTCTAAACCAGAACAGGCCTGAACATAAAGAACCGGAACCACCAGCAGGGTGAAAAACATGGAAACGAACAACCCTACGGCGATAACACTGGCTAACGGACTCCACAGGCTTGAACCGGAAAGAATCATGGGGGTGACTCCGACAGCGGCCGCCATGGTGGTTAAAAAGATCGGTCGCAGCCGCCGCTCGCCGGCTTCGGTAGCGGCCTGGATAAGCGTGTGCCCCTCAGCAATGCGTTCGTTGATATAATCGACCAGAATAATGGCATTACGCACCACAATGCCGCACAGGCTGATCAAACCGACAAAGGCGGTAAAGCCGAAGGCGTTGTTGGTCATATACAGTCCCAATACCGCTCCTGGCAGCATCAGGGGGATGGAGCACATGATGACAATCGGTTCACGCAGGTTGCGGAACTGGAATAGCAGCACAATAAAGATAGCCAGTAGACTGATCCCCAGCGCTGCGATCATTTTAGGCAGGGTTTCTTCCTGATTATCTCTTTCGCCACCATAGGATATCTGGTAGCCCGCCGGTAACTTCAGCTTTGCGAGCCTGGGCTGGATGGCGGCCAGCAGTTCGGATGCATAGTGTCCTGAACTGACGAAACTACGGACCGTGATGGTGCGTACCCCATTACGGTGGACGATGCGGCCGGTTTCCCATTCAGGGGCAATGCTGGCAATTGAGCGCAATGGCACGCTGGCTCCTGTCAGCCGTGAGGTGACGATAGCATCTTCCCCATCATTGAAGTTTTTCCTGTCATCTGCATCCAGTTTGAGCAGAATCGTCACCGGGCGATCTCCTTCCCAGAAAATACTCACCGGTAAACCGCTAAACGAGCCATAGAGGGTGCGGGCGACAACGGCGTTGGTGAGCCCGAGGCGGTTGGCCAGCTCGCTGTCAACACTGACGTTTGCCATAACCGCATCATTGTAATAGTCATGATGAATATTACGGGCGTAGGGAATGGTGCTGATCATGGTACGAATTTCGGCTGCCAGGGTTTTTAGTTCTTCAAGCTTGGGTCCTGAAATGCGGATTTCAACCGGGGCTTCAACAATATTACCCTGCTGCAATTCTTTAACCACGACCATCGCTTCCGGGACCAGCAGCGCCAGATCAGAACTTAAGGCTGCGACCAATCCCGGTGTTTCTTCCAGTGACCTGGTGTTGACAATCAGTTGACCATAGGCTGTATCCGGTTGTTGGGGATTGACGTTGTAGTAAAAGCGTGGGGCACTCTGGCCGATGAAACTGGCATATTCAACAATGCCGGGACGCTGGGAGAGATCGGTTTCGATGCGTTTGAGTGCTGCGTCGGTTGCTTCAATCCGGCTGCCCTGGGGCATCCAGACATCAATAACAAATTGATCACGTTCGGCAGACGGGAAGAATTGACGTGGCACCTGGGGGAATAGCAGGGCGCAGCCAACCAGGGCGACAACGGCCAGCAGCAGGGCGAAAATTTTTCTACGCATCAGAAATTGTATGCTAGCGGCATAGCTGTTTTGCAGGCGGTCGAGCAATGACAGGTGCTTCTTGCCTTTTTGAGGAGACTTGTCATGTAACCCCTGGCGCACGAAGAAGCGGCACAGAATCGGGGTCAGCAGTACCGCGACGATGAAGGAAACGCTCAGGGCTATGGTGACAGTCAGGGGCAGAGCCTGGATAAATTCGCCTGTCGAACCGGTCAGAATCAACAGCGGCAGGAACGAGCAGATAATGGTAATCGTCGCCGTAAAGACCGGAATGACCACTTCGGTTGCTGAGCGCCAGGCGGCTTCGGCGCGTGGCACCTGGCGGTCAAGGAGTTCGACATAGTTATCGGCGATGACGATGGCATCATCGACGATAATACCCAGCACAACGATCAGCGCAGCGATTGACACCTGGTGCAGGGCAATGCCGCAGTAATCCATGATACCGAGGGTCGTGGCCAGGGTAATCGGAATGGCAATAGCTGAAACCAGCGCGACACGAAACGGTAATAACAGCATGGTGACCAGAATGACTGAGCCGATGGCGAGCAAAAACTCATGACTCAAGTCCTTGATGCGCTCGCTGACCACTGTTGGCTGATCCGCGACAATATCAAGTTTCAGGTCCGGGGGTAACTGGGTATCCAGATGCGAAAAGACCTGACTGATACTCTCTCCCAGCTGGACAATATTTTTGCCTTTTTGCATTTCGATAGAAAGCATAATGCAGGGTTCGCCATTGTAACGAACCATAAAGGTCGGGTCCTGATAACGACGGGTGACCTGGGCGATGTCGCGGATATAGACCGGCTGCCCGGACGGGGAGACATTAACCAGCAGGTTGCGGATGTCTTCCTCGGTATCAAATGCTCCTTGCATGCGCAGGGGAACATCTAAACTCGGGGTATCGACGGAACCTGCGGCACTGATAACATTCTGTTGTTGCAGCGCCTGCATAATCCGCAGGGGACTGGTCTCGTGCTGGGCGATCTGCTCTTTGCTGCTGGTTACCCAGACCTGCTCGTTCTGAGCGCCGTAAGTGGCCATTTTGCCAATGTTACGAATGGTCCGCAGTTGGTCTTGAATCCGGTCGACGTAATCCTGTAATTCACGATATCCATAGCGCTGGCCATGTATGGCGACCAGCATGGCGACAGTATCGCCAAAGTCAGATTTTACCAGGGGGCCGCGCACGCCGGCAGGGAGCTCTGTGGCTGCGGTCTCATTCATTTCATGGCGCATTTTGGCCCAGAATAGATCGGGGTTGTCAACGTTATCTTCCAATTCAACATTGATGACCACCAGCCCATGGCGACTGGTGGAAAAGGTTTTCTCCTTACGGACTTCAGGGAATTTGAAGATGTGTTTTTCGAGGGTTTTGGTGACCTGTTTTTCAACCTGTTCGGCGGTCGCTCCCGGGTACTGGGCCAGAATTAAACCGGTACGGATGGTAATTGACGGGTCCTCTGTTTTAGGCATGGTGGTAAAGGCATGCATGCCGACCAGAAACAGCAAGGCCGCAAAAAACAGGGCGACAACCGGATGATGCAGTGAGCTTTTGATCGGGTTCATTGCGGTAGCACCTCAGGCTTAGAGGTCTGAGAGTGAAGGGGAAGGGCTAACACGACTTCGATGCCTTCACGCAGTTTTTCCTGCCCGGCAATAACGATAGCTTCATCACCGTTTAAGCCACTGGTAATCTCGATCTGGTCGCGGTACAGGGCTCCGGTACTGATGCGCTTGGTATGGACGCGTTGCTGTTCGGGATAATAGATGTAAACCAGGGCTGCTCCTTGAGGATCGCGAACGATGCTGGTAACCGGTAAGGTCAGAATATCCCGCTCTGTCCGGGTAATGATTTGGGCTTTGGCCACCATGCCCAGTTGCAGCAGGTGCTCTGGGTTGTCCACGGCAATGCGAGCCATATAGCTGCGGGAGCTCAGATCGGCACTAACATTAACGACTTTAACCTGCCCGTAGAAGGTTTGCTCCGGCAGTGCCGGGAGAGTAATTTCCACTTGTTGACCAACGGCAACCTGATGAATATCGGTTTCGGGCACCCCGATCAGGATTTCGACCGGATCAAGTTTGACGATTTCAAAAGCAGTCATACCGGCGGCCACTGTTTGGCCAGGTTCGATATAGCGCTTGGCAATGTAGCCACTGGTTGGCGATAGCAGGGTGGTATCGGCCAGGTGTTTGCGGTTAACGGTCACATTGGCTTTGGCCTGCACGACTTTCTGCTCTGCCGCCTTGGCCGCAGCCAGATACTTTTCGTAGTCATTGCGTGCCAGGCTTTGACGCTCATATAAAAAACGCATGCGTTTTAGTTCATCAGCGGCCTGATTGGCCGCAATTTTTGCCTGTTCCAGCTGAGCCTTGGCTGCTGTGAACCCGGCAGCATATTCGGTTGTGTCAAGTGTGGCCAGTACTTGACCCTGCTTGGCAACCTCTCCTTCGCGCAGTGCGACCTGCACCACCTTGCCGGCCAGTAGAAAGGAACAGCGGGTTGGCGCGAAAGGGGAAACCACTGTACCACTGACCGGTATGGTTTGTTGAATGCGGTGTCGGTCAGGTTTGGCGACCTGAACCGGTGTTGGTGGAGGCGTCTGTTGCTGTTGCTGGTCATTATGACAGGCACACATAAGGAGGGTGAGGACGCAGATAATGATCTTTGGGGAAAAGAGTTTCAACATGGTTTCGTCTCATTCTCAAAGGCTATGTGTGACGGGGGCAGCATTCCCTGTTTACTGATCCCCCCTAAAATGAAGTCGGTGATGCGGCGGCTAAGAGTATCAAAGTCGAGGTCATGTTTCTGTTCAATGAAATAGAGCAGGCTGCGACTGAGCAGTCCGACCAGGAAGGCGGCTTCGGTTGCCGCATCTTCAAAGACAATATAAGGAGAGTTTTGGTGGAGCTCCAGGTGACGTTTCACCATCTCGATAAAAGAGCTGTAGAGTTCCTGCCAGATATGGCGGAACTGACAGTCAACCTGACCGCTTTCGTAAAACAGGATCCGCGCCATCTTGGTGTTTTCCGAGTAGAGTTGCACCAGTTGGCGAATGAAGACCAGCAGGTTCTCCCTGATCTCCTGATAGGTTTCACCACTGAGTAACTGGTCGGAATTTTCAATCAGCTCAGCAAAGTGATTTTTAAAGTCCGCAGCGATGTGCAGGAAGATGTCATCCTTTGATTTGAAATACAGGTAAAAGGTTCCCTGGGCCACCTGGGCCGCGGCGACAATGTCCGAAACCCGGGTTTTCTGAAAGCCCTTCTCGTGAAACATATCGATAGCCGCATTCAAAAGCAGGGTGCGGGTGTCTTTGCTTACTATGGGGGTAGGTGTCATATGAGCCTCAACGGTAAAATGTAACTGACTGACGTGTCAGTCAGTTACTATAGCACAAGATTTGACTGTTTTGGCAAGAGGGGAAAAGGCTGATGGGTTGACAGCTAAAAAGTTTTAGGTATTTTAATTTGATTGAGAGTTTTAATTAATAAGGAGGGGGGAATGTTAAAGAAATTTTTTGTTGTAGTCATGGTTCTTTTTTCAACCGGTTCGCTTGCTTTAAGCGAAGATGTTCAGGGTGTACGTAAGTTTACTTCAGAAGAAGCAAAAGAACGTCTCGCTCAGATTGATGCATCCTTAAAAGAATATCGAGCCTTTTTTGATCTGGTTCTCAGCCATTCTTCTTTGCCTGAGGATCAACAGTTAGCTTTTTATCGAAGTAAGCTAAAACCCGGTCAGCATCTTTCATCCAATCTCAGTACCGATGAAATAAAAGAGATCGCTAGTCTAGACTGGAGCACCCAGAATATTGGTTTTAGCAATTGGACTACTTATGTGAACGGTTATTGTCTTCAGCTGGAGATAGAGTTGTTGAAAAAAGATTTAGAAATTAAAAAACTGAAAAGAGAAAAAGGACAGGACGAGCTCAAAAATGAAATTAATCGTCTGGAAATGATTTTTTCAGAAAAATATGCAAAGGAGTCTAACTTTATAGATTGATGTCTATTTAGGTTGTCTATGAACCAATAAATCTTAACTGGAGGGGATATGTCAGTTTCACGTGCGGATTTTTCTTGTCCTTGTTGTGGGGGGAATCAGATTTCCGATAAAGTTGTTAATTTGGTCAAAGATATTGAGAAAGAATTAGGTGCTTCGTTAACGGTAACGAGTGGGTATCGCTGCAAAGCACATAATAAAAAAGTTGGTGGGGCATCAAATTCCCAACATTTACTGGGTAATGCTGCAGATATCACAGCACACCTTTCTGTTCGACAGTCTTTGTTTGATCTTTGTCAAAAAAAGTATCAGGACAATAAAATTGGTGGTCTTGGAGTGTATAGCACGTTTCGCCACGTGGATATTGGTACCCACCGCACTTGGAAAGGGTAGCCATATCTTCTTGGAAAGATACCTTCAAAAAAGCGCAGCTTCTTCATCCAACTGCTTCGTGTCTCGGGTGATTTGTGGGTATTTTAATGGAAATTAATTTTAACAAAGGCGTCGACAATGTTGTCTTTGTAGAAAAAAGAGACAGATCTATTTGGGGGCTCGTTTTTCTATGCCGGATCACAATACCCAGCATAACAAAAACAGCCATGAGAAAAGATTGTGAGGATGAATGGTTCAAGCACATGGGAACCAATTTAGGTAAATTTTGGAAAGCAATGATCGATGTTTTTTCTTAAGAGAAAGAGCATTATTGTCATTTTATTAGTTTCAATTATGTCTTTGTCTGGACTTTCTTTTGGCGAAACGGAAGTCAACTTTATCTATTATGAGGATTTGTCCCAAGTCTCAAAAGCTGTAGAAGATTTTAAAAGTATTTCTTCCGCTAAAAAGAATTAACACCAGGACCTCTAATCAAATATTGACGACAGCGGCCCGGATGAGACCATTGACCGACTCTATGTGACAGGCTGGGTAAAAATTACCCCATCACGCGAATTTAGCTAACATGAGTCCTTGGCCTCAGAAAAGATTCCCTGATATTTATCAAGGAGTTCATGGGATATTTTACTTTCCCCAAGGGCGTCCTCTGGGTTAAATTAACTTTGTAATTTAATCTTGGTTAGCTGGAGGGTACCTTGGCTAAGGATCTGAAGGGATAACTTTTTGAAACCGTCGTTGTCGGCTTATTGCTGACCGGCGGTTTTTTTATTTACTGAGTGACTAATTCTCCGGAGGGATAATTTAGATCATGGAAAAGGGAATGCCTCATAAAAGCATGGAGATACTTCGGTTGTTCGCCGAACATGCGCCTTGTGCCTTGGCCATGTTTGATCGTGACATGCGTTACCTTCTCGTCAGTCGTCGTTGGCGCACAGATTATGGCCTCGGTGACCGTGATCTGCTGGGAGTTTCGCTCTATGACGTTTTCCCAGAACTCCCCAAGACTTGTCGAGATGATCATCGCCGTGGACTGAATGGGGAGGTCCTGCAGTCGGCAGGAGACCGTTTTGAACGCACGGACGGAAGCGTGCAGTGGATCAAATGGGAGATCCGGCCTTGGTTTGACGATTCTGAAAAGGTTGGTGGAATCATCCTTTTCACGGAGGACATTACTCGCCAAAAGAGTGCCGAAGAAGCATTATGCTCCAGCGAAGAGCAGTTCCGGATCATGTTTATGCAATCAAGTGTGGGCAACGTTATGGCTGATCCAGCGACCGGGCGGTTTCTCAAAGTGAATCCCGCCTATTGTCAAATAACCGGCTACACAGAAGACCAATTGCTTCAGAAATCCTTTACTGAGGTTACCCATCCCGAAGATCGCTACGCAACCCAGGTTAATCTTAAACTCCTGATTCGTGGCGAAATCAAAAGTTTCAAGACCGAAAAGCGTTATCTCAGACCAGATGGAACCGTGGCCTGGGCACATTTGACCGTAAACTTGGTCCGTGACACGAATGGGCAGCCTTTGCACACCTTGGCCGTTGTTCAGGACATTTCCGAACGCCGACGGGCCGAGAACGATTTGGCAGCCAGCGAAAAAAAATACCGCGAACTCCTGGAGACCGCCAACAGCATCATTATTCGCTGGGACTCTCAGGGGATCATTCGCTATGTCAATAAATTTGGCCTGCGATTTTTTGGCTATTCGCGTCCGGAATTGTTGGGCCAGCAGATCCTGAAATTGGTGCCGGAAATTGAAGGGAGCTCTGGAGGGGATCTTTCCGTTTTTGTCAAAAATATCCTGAAACATGCTGAACAACATTCCTCTGTTCTGAACCAAAATATCAGAAAAGACGGTAAAGTGGTGTGGGTCACCTGGACCAATAAGGCCATCGTCGATGAACGGGGAGATGTTCAAGAAATTCTGGCTATCGGCAACGACGTAACTGCTCAGAAAGAAGCGGAAGTTGCGCTGCGGCTGAGCGAGGAACGTTTCAGAACCTTGAATCGTTCAATGGTTCAACCCATGGCTTTTCACGAAATTATTTGTGACGCCAGTGGAAACCCGATCGACTATCGTTTTCTCGATGTGAATCCAGCCTTTGAAAAGCTTCTCGGCAAAACAGCTGCGGACATTGTCGGCAAAACAGTCCTGGAGATTTCCCCGGACACAGAAGCACATTGGATAGAAACCTATGGCAAGGTTGCTTTGAGCGGTGAACCGCTTCATTTTGAGAATTATTCTCAAGGGCTGGAGCGCCATCTTGATGTCGTGGCTTACTCTCCGGCGAGAGGACAGTTTGCGGTGATTATCACCGATATCTCTGAACAGGTGCGAATGCGGGAAGAAAAGCGTCGTTTTGAAGAGCAGATCTTCCATGCCCAGAAGTTGGAAAGTCTCGGTATCCTCGCCGGGGGCATCGCTCATGATTTCAACAATATCCTGATGGCGGTATTGGGGAATGCCGACCTGGCCTTGCGGCGCATCGCTCCCGAATCTCCGGCAATGGACAATATTCAGCAGATTGAACAAGCTGCCAGCAGAGCCGCCGACCTTGCCGGGCAAATGCTCGCCTACTCAGGAAAAGGGCATTTTGTTGTCGAAACTTTGAATCTCGATAAACTCATCCAGGAAATGACCCATATCCTGCAGGTCTCGATATCCAAGCAAGCAGTGATACGCTTCAATTTCCATCCCAATCTTCCCGCCGTAGAGGGCGATGCCACGCAATTGCGCCAGGTCATTATGAACTTGGTCATCAATGCCTCAGAGGCCATCGGGGAAAGAAGTGGGGTTATCGCTATTTCGACCGGAGCAATGGATTGTGATCGGGCTTATTTGAAGAGTACTTTTCTCAACGAGGATCTCGCCGAGGGGATGTATGTCTTTATCGAGGTTGCCGATACGGGGTGTGGGATGGATAAGCATACACTCAACCACCTGTTTGATCCCTTTTTCAGTACCAAATTTACCGGCCGTGGACTCGGCATGGCAGCCGTTCTCGGGATAGTCAGAGGTCATAAAGGTGCGATCAAAGTCTATAGTGAACTGGGCAAGGGGACCACGTTTAAGGTTTTGTTTCCGGCTTCATCCAGATCTCAAACCTTTTATGATTCGGGCAAAACTGAAACGATCTGGCAAGGGACTGGCACGATCCTGCTGGTCGATGATGAGGAAACCGTGCGTGCTATCGGAAAGGCTATGCTTCAGGAATTGGGGCTTGAGGTCCTGACGGCTTCCGATGGGCGAGAAGCCTTGGAGCTCTTTCGAAAAAAGCAGCAACAGATTAACTGTGTGCTGATGGATCTGACTATGCCACATATGGATGGTGTCGAGGCCTTCCGGGAACTGCGGCGGATCGATCCTGCGGTGAAAATCATTATGGCCAGCGGCTATAACGAACAGGAAGTGGGACAGAAATTTATTGGCAAAGGGCTGTCGGGGTTTATTCAAAAGCCTTATCGCATTTCAGCGTTGGCAGCGGTTCTTCAATCCCTGGACGACTGATAAATCACGGAAATCCATTTTATGGGGTTACAGATGGTCGCTCTCTGAAAATAATGGACTTTTCCCAGCGCCTTTAAGCTTCTTCGATCCGCGCATCTTCCCCCCAGGCCTTGGCACTGCGCGCCACCTTCTTGCGCACCTCCTTCCAGGCTCCATCTACGTTGAACATCGATTCCGGCAAGGCCTGCAACATCTTTTGATAGAGAGACCAGGACACCGTGAAGGTCAGTTCGTCCCCTTTCATATACTTCCTGACCGACACGTCAAAACCGCCGATTACGGCCTTCTCGACACCCTGCCCTTGATAATACAGCGGCCAGGCGACCATATTCGTGCAGCCCGCACCGAAGGGCGAGGCGACGCAGTCCATATCCCCGGTCGTGAAAACCGTGTGGGTGAAGAGACCGCTCAGCACTTCGGGCCGGGCGAAAAAAATCACCAACTCCGGTTCTTCTCCATCGGCAAAGCTGGAGAGTGGTTTGAAAATGCAGTATTTTGCCGGGGCTTTGCGCGGATCGACCTCGGCAAGAAATTTTCGCATCGCCTCCGGGGTTGGCATGTACCGTTCACCATGCACCGGCGTCCCACTGAAGCCCGTGCTCACATAGTGCTCGATGAAGCGAAGATGCGGCTTCAACAGGGAGCAGTAATACACGCCGCCAAAGCAGCCGTATTCTTCCTTGGAAATGAAGGCGGCGCAGCCCTTCTTCCGTGCCAGCCGGATGTTGGCCATGACACAGGAAAAGGTCTTCATGGCTTCCTGCAGATCGAGTTGCCCGGATTCTTCCAGTTCTCGTGAAATGGGCACCCCGGTTTTGGGGCCCACGGCATTGTCTGGCAGGTGGTCTGCGTAATAGACGCCGAACGGCTCTTCACCCAGCCCGAGATGCTCCAGAAAGCGGTGCGTATCTTCAAGAATCTGCTGAACAGTCATGAAAGTTCCTCCTTGCTGGTGTTGTTAGCTCCGCCAGAAGCAGCTCTCCTATCAAAAGAGTCCTCAGCGCCTTGGCGTCTTGCATTGAACAGGAATCATTCTATATTGTATCTAAATACAGAATAAAGCGGATCAAATAAAAACTCTCCTCCCAAAATGGGCATAATCGTGCGGGACTTTCTCAATGACATTCCTTTCTTGATGGGTAAACTAGGGGGGGACTAGCGCCATTCGGGAGTGCCCCTAGTTTTTGAAAAGACGAAACCGGCGGGTCCCGGCCCGCCAGCCGGCTTCATTTTTCCCAACGATGGAAAAACGAAGCAAAAAGATCTTTGAAGGTCAAGGTAACTGACGATAGCTGTGTTGAGTTACGTTTAAAGGTTGCTGGGTGCAATTAACCGGCAGCCCACGCTGCTGTCGCAGCTAATGGGCAAGGGCGTTAGTTGGAAGACGAAGTATAGAGTTTCTATCGGTTTTCGCTACTAAACCCACCATCAATAAATAATGCGGTTCTGGCCATCAGGCGCGATTTGAGCCGTCAGGCCGGCTGGTCAATTGCTGATTGCCTCTTGACGCATAACGACGCCCGAACACGGACATATTAAAGAGGGCTTTTTGTGCTTACTATTTTTAGCCTGATTGTGAAAAATAGTAAGGCATCGTGCGGGGCGCAACCCCGCGACTTTGCTTGTTTCATTTAAGTCATAAAAGACGAAACCGGCGGGTCCCGGCCCGCCAGCCGGCTTCATTTTTCCCAACGATGGAAAAACGAAGCAAAAAGATCTTTGAAGGTCAAGGTAACTGACGATAGCTGTGTTGGGTTACGTTTAAAGGTTGCTGGGTGCAATTAACCGGCAGCCCACGCTGCTGCCGCAGCTAATGGGCAAGGGCGTCAGTTGGTGCGGAATGCCGTGGGATTATCGATATTCGTTTTTAAATCCATTATCCATCAAATAGTGCGGTTTTGGCCATCAGGCGCACGTTGCGCCGTCGGCCGGCTGGTCAGATGCTGGATGTTCCTTTTGAGAGACGAAGCCCGAGTCCAGACCTTTTAAAGAAGGGCGTTTTGTGCTTACTATTTGTCGCCCGCCTGGGACAAATAGTAAGGCGTCGTGCGGGGCGCAACCCCGTGGCTTTGTCTTTGCCTATCGAGTTCAAGATAAAAGAAGAAAACACTGCAACGTTGGAACGTCTGTCAGTGCTTTTAAGTCATCCGCAACAATACCTTCTCACCAGGTCTCTTTTGCAACGCATCCAGATAATGCTCGAGCGAAAAGCTGCTGTTTATCTCGACCTTTATCCCGGGATCACCAAATAAACCGATCAACTGCTGATAAAACAGGTGGATGTCATCCAGGGAGTCTAGAAAATTTTGAAATCTGAAGGGCTGCATTGTTAACTGTTTAAACAGAATTTGCGGCGCAGATATCGTGATGTCAGCGTTGTCCAGCGCTCCATAAAAGATATAGCGGCCCCCTGTTGCCATGGATTCAAAAAGAGCTGTAGAGAGCTGTCCGCCAACACAGTCAAAGCAGGTCGAAATCCCTTGCTGGTTCGTTGCGTCCATAATCCTGGTTTTCATTTCACTTAGGTTCGATGAATCGACAACCAGGTTTGCACCCATCTTTTCCAGGTTTTCGCCATCTTCTCCGGCGCGAATGGAGCAGGCGACTTGAATCTTTCTTTTGACGGCAAATTGCAAAATCAGTTTTGCAACGGTTGAGCTGCCGGCGGTTAAAAATAACCATTCTCCCGGATCCTGACGGGTATTGAGCAGGCCATAAGCGGTTGCCGCATTAAGGACAAGTTGGGTTGCTTTTTCCATGGGGTAATCGTCAGGAAGCGGAATGAGGTTATGGTCAGGAACCAGTGCATATTCAGCCCATGCGCCAGGGTAGCGGAAGGCGACCAGGGTTCCTGCCGGGAGCGAGCCGCCAGATTGGTGAATAAGACCGACACCATCTAATCCGGCAATTTGCGGAAATTGAGCCTTGATTCCATACTGCCCCTGTATAAACATGTGATCTGCGGGATTTATTGAGGCGTAGAGCATTTTTACCAAGGAATGCGATTTTGCCATGCTGGGTAGAGGAATGTCTTTCAGCGCCAATATCTCGTGCGGCAAGCCATATTGTTCAAAAAAAAGTGCTTTCATTTTTTTTCCTGGAGTATTAGAGGGTTAACGTTATGTCTTTATCCTGAATCCGTGAGTTAACAAACTTAAAACTGTTTTCGATCTTTGACAATCAGCTGATTTTACAGTGCTTTTCTGCTATTCTTGAATCGCATCGAATTTCACCCAAGGAGTTTTGGTTGTGACATTTCCCCGGTTCAAGCTTGAGCAGTCAAAGCAGGAATTTTACACCTCTCAGTCTGGCCTGGCTCTGGTCGGTGTGGCATTGAATCGCTATACCTCGCTGGCTTCGCGGGTCGATAAAGCGGCTCCCAAACGGGGAATCGCCACGTCCGATGTCCTGCGCAGCTATCTGGGTCTGCTCTGTCAGGGTAAAAGCGATTTTGCCGCTATCCATCCTTTTTTTGAGGACGATGAGTTTTTTCGGACCTCGTTGGGGCTAACCAAAACGCCCTCACAGGAAACATTGCGGCAGCGTCTCGATCAGTTCGCCGAGGTCTTGCGGATCATCGTCGACTTCTGTTCGGTGGAGTTTCTCAAGAAAGCCAAGGCACAACTCTCGCCATTGTCCACTGGGCATATGCCTCTTGATCTGGATGTTTTCACTCTCGACAACTCGGACACCAAGAAAGAGGGTGTCTCCTACACGTATCGAGGCTTTAACGGTTACGCCCCTCTTGGTGTCTGGCTGGGACTGGAAGGCTGGTGTTTGGAGATCGAACAGCGTCCCGGTTCCCAGCATGCTCAGGAAGGATTTATCCCTCTGCTGTTACGGGCCTTGCACAAAGCCCATCAGCTAACCGACGCCCCACTGCTGGTGCGACTGGACAGCGCCCATGATGCCCTGGCGACATTGATCGCCCTGAAAGAGCAGAAGGCCGACTTCATCATCAAATGGAATCCGCGCAACACCGATGTTCCGATCAAAGCCACGGAAATCTTTGCCCACGGCAAGCTGGTGAAAGACACCAAGGACGAACGGATCGCCATCATGACGGAAACGGTTGAACGGACCTACAACGATGGCGAGGGCAAAGACAAAACCATCAAGGTACGTCGTGTTCTGCGTGCCTCTGAGCGCTGGTTTGATCGAAACGGTCCACTTCTGGTTCCCGATATCGAGATTGAAGGCTGGTGGACCAGTCTCTCCAGCAACAAGGAGACGATCATCGAACTCTACAAGGGGCATGCCCTGTGCGAGCAGTATCATTCCGAACTCAAGACCGACCTGGATCTGGAGCGGCTGCCATCGGGCAAGCTTGCGACCAACGCTCTGGTGATGAGCTGTGCCGGGCTGGCGTACAATCTGTTGCGGGCCATCGGCCAGGTCGGTCTGATGGACAAAAAACAGGCCCGTCGAGCCAAACAGCGTCGGCGCCTCAAAACCGTACTGCAGGATTTGATGTACTTCGCTGCCCGATTTCTTCGTCACGCCCATGGCTTGATGCTGCGATTCAGTTGCCATGCGATCAGGCAGGCACAGGCTTTCATCAAGACCTATGAGCATTTTGCCTATGACTAATGTCGAAACGCATCAGTACAGTGCTGAAAAATACCGCGGCCAAGGACGTGCACAGTCACGCACGTCCTCAATTTACAAAGGAGCAAGACGAACGAAAAAATAATCAGCTGAATTGTCAAAGAACGTAGCTACCTGTGCTCATCGGAGTAGATCAGGTCAGCTTTGAATCAAAATTGACTGCGAAAATGGGTTCGCAGGCAAAGCGTGAAAGTGCCGACTGGCTACCTCACGGATTCAGGTTTATAAGTCATAATAAAGGGATGACGTAAGAAGACAAGACTGACAATTTTGTCAGTAGCAGGCTATGTATGAAAAAAATGACTTCAAATCATGAAAACCGAATAATGATAGGGCAAAAATGCCCATTGACCATGGCGATGGACGTTATATCTGGCCGGTGGAAAGCTGTGATCCTTTATCGTCTTATCCATCAGGATATGGGTTTTCATGAGTTACATCGTTCAATTGTCGGTGTGAGCGAAAAGGTATTGGCTCGGCAATTATCTGCGCTGGCAAAAGACCAATTAATCGAAAAACAGAAACAGGCCCTCCCTGAAAAAACCGTCTATTCTTTAAGTGAGCGAGGTCACCGGCTTAAACCGATTCTGCTTGATCTGTCAGGGTGGGCAAAAAAGGAGAAGCTGAAACCTTTTTAGTGAGTTTTTTTGTCTGGCACCAAATTCATTGCAAAACTTTGAGATTAGCCAGAGATAATGTATAATCACTAACAGCTGTTAATGAAGCAGGTTTTTCGCCTCTTCATGTTTTGGTGTTTAAGATAATTGAGAGTAACAGGATCAGGCAACTTCTTTAATCCTGTCGCATATTGGAGGCATACCATATCAAAACACCGCATCCTGTAAACGTTTCCAGAATTAAGTCACAATCAAATCCGACTTTGGGGTAACTGATATTGAGAAAGGTGATTCCTATGCGTAACCTTTTTATTTTTATCATGCTGGTGAGCTGTATTTTTTTGCCACTACAGGCTGAAGCCGCTGGCAAATCCGTAAATCGTCTCGACCGTATCCGGGTTGCTAAGGTTGTACGTGTCTGTATCTGGCCTGACTATTATGGAATCACCTACCGGAATCCTAAAACTCAAGAACTCTCCGGAATTGATATCGATATGGCTAAAGCGCTTGGTAAAGATTTGGCTGTTGCCGTGCAGTTTGTTGACAGTTCCTTTGCTACGCTTATTGATGATGTGACGAAGGATCGCTGTGATGTCGCTATGTTTGCTATCGGGATCACACCTTCGCGAGTAAAACACCTGCGTTTTACTCAAAGTCATCTGGCGAGCGACATTTATGCAATAACGACCAAAACCAACCGCCGGATCAAGAAATGGGAAGATATTGACAGCCCTGGCTCGATTGTGGCGGTGGCCAAAGGTACGCTGCATGAGCCTGTTATGAAGGCAAAACTCAAAGCTGCCCAGCTACTTGTTCTTGATACGCCCTTTGCCCGCGAGCAGGAAGTACAGTCAGGACGCGCCGATGTTTTCATGACGGATTTCCCCTATAGCCAACGGTTTCTGGCCAATGCCGACTGGGCACGTCTTGTTGTGCCACCAAAAACCTATCACGTTACTCCCTATGCCTATGCCATGAAACTGGACGATGATATTTGGTATGCGCGCATGGAACAGTTCGTCAGCGATATCAAACGTGATGGCCGCCTAATGGCCGCGGCGAAGCGTCACAAGCTGGAGCCTATCGTCGTCCATGAATAAACAGGCCAGGCGATTACGAAAATATTGTTTTGGCGCCCTGCTGTTTTTCGTCTGTGCGACACTCATCCTGACCTCTTATACCCTGTGGCGGCTGCGTTCTGAAGCCATGCTCAATGGTAGCGAAACAGCGGCGATGCATTCGCGAAATTTCGAGGATTTCATAACGCAAAGCCTGCACGTTACAAGCCTTATTGGAGCCAATATCCTTGGACAAGGGGGCCGCTTGGCGGACCTTGACGGAATCTCAAAAAAATTTAACAGGACCTTGCGCCACGCGCCGTTTCTGCGGTCGATCTCGCTGCTTAACGCGGATGGGGTGATAATTGCCAGCTCTAACGCCGCCAATCTCGCTATTATTGCCGTAGTCGATGATTACTTGCCCCCCACACTAAAAGGGCAGGAAGTTTTGCGGATTGGCCCTCCCTGGACCGGGCGTGACTTCGCTGACGGCCACCCCGGTTCTGGGGATGAATTTGCGCCAAGGTTCATCCCGATGGTCAGAACTCTGACCGTGAACGGTCAGACGTTAACATTGCTCTTCGCTCTTAACCCTGATTATTTTGTCAATCACTTGACGCAGACGATCACTGCCGATAAAGGATTGGTCGAGATCGTGCGCTATGATGGGATTTTACTCATGAGCACCGACCCGGACCAACCGCCGGGAACCTTCCGTGAATATGTCTCCCGCGAGCTCGATCTGGCCGAAGGAGAGTTTGGCGCCTTTGAGCAGCAGCTGGGAGATGGTCTGCATGTCTTGACCTCATTTCGTGCCTCCCGTCTCTATCCCTTTGTGGTTGTTACACATCTCAAACGTGACTATGCCCTGCTAAACTGGCAGTCGGAGGCGAATACCCTGGTGGGAATAGTCGCTCCCACTTTGCTCGTGGTCGTTCTGCTTGTCGTTGTCTTCTACCGACGTCAGCTTCTGCTCATTGTACATCAGGCCGAAAATGAACGGCTTCAGCGTATCAACGCCACCGTGTTCGATGCAAGTCCCGAGGCGACGTTGATCACCGACCCAAGCGCCACTATTGTCTCGATCAATTCTGCTTTTACTCGGGTTACGGGCTATCACTCCGAAGAAGTTGTTGGTTTGCCGTTACTGGAATTAATAGAGCCTGATGATAGAGCCACCTTTACAGAAGGTCTCTCCTGGGAGCATGGGATGAGCAAGGATCCTGTTGAGGTTCGGCAATGCTGTAAAGACGGCAGCCTGATCTGGACTGAAATCATCGCAACCCCCGACCGTAACGAGCGAGGCATCATCACCGGGTACTACCGGATCAGCAGAAATATAACGGCACGTAAACAGATGGAAGAACAGGTGCGTCAGTTGGCGTTCCATGACCAGCTTACCAACCTGCCGAACCGCCGTCTGCTCAATAGCTATTTCGAGTTTTCAGTGGCTGGCAATAAGCGCAATGACCACTATGGTGCCCTTATTTTCATTGATTTGGACAATTTTAAGCCGCTCAATGACGGTTATGGGCATGATGCTGGCGATCTGTTGCTGATCGAGGCGGCGTTGCGCTTGAAAAGTTGTGTCCGTGGAACCGATACGGTGGTGCGCTTCGGCGGCGATGAGTTTGTTGTCCTGGTCAGCGGATTGTCCGCAGGTAAGGCAGAATCAACACGGCAAGCTGGTCACATCGCAGAGAAAATCCGTGGGACCTTGGCTGAACCCTATGTCCTGAATGTTGTCCGGGACGATGGCAGGGCAGAGACTATCACACACCAGTGCACGGCGAGCATCGGAGTTGCTCAGTTTTTCAAACACGAGGAGCAGGACTGCGTTGTCAAGTGGGCCGATAACGCTATGTATGAAGCCAAGGAAGCAGGGGGGAACTTAGTCCGTTTTCATGTTTCAAACTGTTGAGCTTGCTTTGCTGCCGTTGCAGGGCTGAGAGAGGCTTTGCCGAAGCCTTATCGCAACTCCCCCAAAGCATTTGCTTATGACGCGCTCGCTCTGGCTCAGGCGGCTATTGCGAGTGGCTTGATGCTGACCTCAGCATGGGAAAAAAGGCAAAAGGATAGCATCACCTGCCGTCCAATTGCCCTTTTTAGTTACAACATCAAATTCAACGCTGCGCGCTGTCACGAAGAAAATTATCGATCGATCGGTCATATGTTTTTTCCCCTGCTTCTGAAAAGAAGCACCCGGGAATTTCGCCGCGGTTCCGATGCTTTGGGACGCACTGGCGGCAGTCTCCCCATGCAGGGCAGGCGGTGTTGCTACAGGTGCAATTGACATTAATGGGGCTAGAAGTAGCGGGCATGGTTTCTCCTTTAAGGCTTAGCCAGATTCTATAAGGGGAGATTATTCACATTGGGGCAATTTTTCGTCAAGTTCCAATAGGCTGCTGACGGTCAAGGTTGGCTCAATCCCCCATGGGTCAAAGATGGCTGTCTGCGAACGGCGCACCCAGATCGTATTCATTCCCGCGCTGTTTGCTCACGGCTGGAGCAGATTGAAGCTGAGTTTTGTCGTTACCTTGAGCGGGAATGTGACAGGACGCTCAGCCGCCAACGTGCGATCAGCATTATGCTGCATATTTTCGGTGTGCGGGTGTATGGTTACCAACAGGGGGCGGCTCAGCGCATGCGTGAGGGGCCGCGTGCCGGACTCCCCTGGTTGCCCTGGGCGCAGCTTTAAGCGGGGTTCTGTCCTCCAGATATCTTCTTTTATCTTTCCAACAGGAGCATGATTTTATGGGGAGAGTACATTTTCTGATGCTTGTCATCCTCTCTGTACTGTTATGGGGCTGCTTTCCGCAACCGTTGCTGGCCCAGAGTACTGAAATTGCTGTCACTTCTTCCTCCCGGCAGCTTCTGTTTCAGGCCGAACGGGTTCTTGCAAACGTTAAATCAACTCAGTACAGCCATACCTCTGAAGTTGATGAAGCAGAGGGGTTGTATCGTTTGGATTGCTCTGCGTTCATATCTTTTCTTCTCTCTTCTGTGGTTCCGCAGGCGCTCAGATCTGTCTCTGTTGATCCGCGTCATAGCCATGCCCGCGCTATAAATTTCTATACCAGGTTTAGCAATACTCCTGCGGAGCGGGCCGACAGGGGGTGGCGGCGCATCGTGCGGCTGATGGATGCAGAACCCGGCGATATCGTGGCCTGGCGCAAAGATCCTCTGCCGAAAAAAGGCAATACTGGACATGTGCTGATGATCCTGGAAAAACCGGTAATGGAAGATGATGAAATGATACGTGTGCGCGTTTTGGATGCCTCCAGAAGTGGTCATTTTCAGGATACCCGCAAAAAAGGCAGTGGTGGTGTGGGCGCCGGTATGATGTGGTTCCGGGTTGACAGTGAGGGACGACCTGTTGCTTATCACTGGTCGACACGGAAAAAGCTATCTGGCGTTTTGCCAATTGCCATTGGTCGGGCTATGGCTGCGGAAAGTAGCGGATCAGACTAGTGCTTGGCAATGATCGGCATAAGGTTGAGGGCGAGGTATAGCGGGAATGAGCCAACAATGGGAGCGTTTTTTTGAAGCTATAGATCCTTTGCTAAGCAGACCTAAAGATCTCTGTGGATCGAATCGGCAATAAATCGACGGCTCTGGAAGCTGCTGCCGTTTTCCCTGCGGGGATTTATACTGTTCAATCTTTATTGTCTTTAACCCTCGCTTAAACACCTTTCTGGTCAATGTTTGTTTTAACCTGTGCCTTTGGCGACTGCCAGGACGGTCTATAATCCCGGTACGATTTTCGTTAATCGACGACATTGACCCTGAGTGTGAATATTTTCCGTTTTACTAAACAATAATTGGCTGTATAAAGTGAGGCCGCTATAGAACACTTAGGGAGAAGTAATGGATGGAAGATATCTCTTTCAATATTTTGGGAATGCTGTTTCTTGCCGCTGGTCTGGCCGGATTTATTGATGCCATTGCCGGTGGGGGCGGCCTGATCACCGTTCCGGCATTATTGGCCGCGGGGCTGCCCCCCGCACAGGTGCTGGCGACCAATAAACTGCAAAGTTCCTTTGGCAGTTTCTCTGCGACTTTTTATTTCGTCCGGAGACGATTGGTATCGCTGAAGCAATTGCGTTGTGCCATCCTGTTTACCTTCTGCGGGGCTATGACTGGTGCCGAGTTGGTACAGCGTATCGATGCCACCATTCTCACCAGTTTAATTCCTGTTCTGCTGATTGGTATCTCACTGTATTTTTTGTTGTCGCGTTCGAGTAATCCAGGCAAGGCAAAAGTTTCGGATCTGACCTTTGCGCTGAGTGCCGGTTTTGGTATCGGTTTTTATGACGGTTTTTTTGGGCCGGGCACCGGGTCTTTGTTTGCGGTTAGTTTTATTGTGCTTGGAGGACTGTCTCTGGTGGAGGCCACCGCCCGAACCAAAGTATTGAATTTCACCTCTAATATCTCGGCGCTGATCTTCTTTATTCTGGCCGGGTTGCCAGTCTGGAAGGTGGGGCTGGTCATGGCCGCCGGCCAGTTTTTTGGCGCCCGCATGGGGGCCAAGGTGGTTGTCACCAAGGGGCAGCGGTGGATTCGTCCGCTGGTGACAGTCATGTCGATGGCGATGGCTATTAAGCTGCTATGGGGGCAGCATCATGAATGGATCATGGGGTTGTTTTCTTCATGATCCTTTGTCCTGGAATGCTCCTGACTTTTAACGTTGAAACCTCAGGATATCCCCTCGGAAGCTTTGCGCAAGATAATCGGTGTGATCTGGTTTAATGTGAGTGGAGGTATATCCGAATTCCTCCATCATCAGACTTATTTTGTTTTTACGTCCCCGACCAGGGTCAACGAGAATAACTTCGCATGCTGAGTTCGCATGTTTCTGAATAAAGTTTGCCAGTAATTGAATATGTTGGTCTTCATAGAGCAGATCGCTACCAATAATCAGGTCAAAGAGGCCTAACCGGTCATTATCGTCAGCCCAACCCGTGCGCTCAAAAGCGATGGTTTTACTGTCGTTAAGTCGCGTGTTTCTTTGTAAAAAATTCTCCACTTCCGGATGGTAATCTGTGGCTGTGACATCCGCAGATTGTTTATTCAGGAGTAAACTGGAAAGGGCGATGCCGCATCCGACTTCCAAAATCCGCTTTGATCCGGTGTCGTAGTCACACATGTAGTGAGCAAGGACTAAACTTGAGGGCCAAACGACACCAAACATGGGCCAGGATGCGGAGCATATCCCAAGTTTTTCGGCACGACCTTTCGGATCTTGAAATTGTTGTTTATCGCGTAACGTACAGAGGTGAATATCTATTTTCCCAAACTCTATGGTCTGGTAGGACAAGCGAAGATCAGTCATTATTTTCCTTGAGATAGCAGGCGCTAAGCCAGCTATCCAGGATATATGACATAACGAAGGGTATTGGGCTAGCTTAACGGTCTGGGGAATAAAAGCAAGGTAATTAATCAGCCAGGGCAGGAACAGTGTCCGTGGTCACGGGCGGTGACGACTACTGCCATGGTCGCGTAAACTTTGCTGACGGGAAGGTTCACTCTTTAAACTGTTCCTTTGCATGAAAGAGTGCAGAAAATCTTTTATCAATGTTATTATGCGATTCCATTGAAAATTAATTTCAATGCAGTCAATCACAGTGAATGGTATCTCTATGAAAAAAACGTTCAAAATGTCCCACCCTAAAATCAAAGTTCCACGTCTTGTTGAAGCCATCAAACATGAAGTGAAAAAGTATATCCGGCGCGAGCGGGGTAAAAAACTTCCCTCGGGAGCTGATTTCTGGGATTTTGACTGCCGCTTTGGAGTTGATGAAGCTAGCAGTGAGGTGATTCATCTTTCTCAGATTAATAAGGCGATTTCCGGTGCTGAAGCCGATCAGCTTGAATCTTTCTATTTGGAAATACTGGCCAAACCCGGCTATCGGACCAAAATGCCCAGAACAGAGCAGCTGACAGAAGAGACGATGAAGGGGAATGACCACGAGGTTTATTGACCCCTGATCGAACCCTTTGGAACAAGGCCCTCGCGTGGGGGCCTTTGTTGTTTTGGATAACAGTGATAGCACTGGATTTCTGTAGAAAACAGCGCTAGACTCTCCCCCTTTTATTAAGTACCTGCCCCTGCATAATGAGTTACAAACAAGGACAACCGCGTCCTCATTACTGCTTCAGGTTAACCTATTACGACTGAATATGCCGGTTCTGGGATTCTGCTACTGAAACAACAGTTCGGCAGTCTGGAGGATTTAAAGTGTTCGATTTTAGTACCGCGACCGTAGCAAAGCTTGTTGTTCATCAGGTCGGCAACAAGCTGAACGAAGAAGGAATAACCATCTCAGCCGGAGAAAGTCCGCGCAGTGCCGATCTGGATGAACTGCTGCTGAACAGTTTCCTGATACCGACCCTGAAACGGGGGCAACAATATCATCTGTTTCATGAGTCAGACCTCAATCTGAATCTCGTCCATCATTACTCCTCCCAGATTTTTGCTGATTCTGAGGCGTTTATGGAGGGGAGTGAAGCGATTGCGCGTCACCTTTACAGTGCCTCGACCCATCCGAATATTGGTGGCGGAGAATTTCTGGTTATTCTGTTTGATAATATTACCGGTGAGCATGAACCTTTGCAGGCGCTGGGGCTGTTCCGGATTGAAAGCCGGAGTCATTACCTTGAAGTGAGTGACGAACAGGGTGTCAACCGGGTTGCCGGACATACCGGTGTGCCGCTGGAAAAGATTCAGAAAGGTGCGGTGGTGCTGGCCGACAGTTCGAAAGTGTTTGTTGTTGATAACCTGGGTCAGAAGACCAAGTACTGGATGGATGATTTTCTGAAGGCGTCGGTGAGTCAGACTCCCAAGGTCTGTGCCAAGGCAGCCGGGGCGTTGCTTAAGGCTATTTCCGGGCAGGTTGAAGCACCGGGGGATGCTCTTGAATTCGGTCGCCAGCTGGAGGAACGCCTGGCTGAAGAGGAAGAGATGACGGTCGCTGGGCTGAAGGACCTGTCCGGACAGTATCTGTCAGATGATGAGGTGAATCAGTTGCTTGACAGCGCCAGCCAAATGCATGGTGTCGCTCTGGATGACGATCTGCGCATCGAAAGCAAGAAGCTGTCCCGCTACGCCAAGGATGTGGTTACCAAGGCCCGTATCGCTGAAGGGGTAAGTCTACTGATCTCCGATGCCGGGACCAAAATACGTTCCATCGATGTGACCCGGACCGATTCCGGTTTCCAGGCGCTGGTTGATATAAAAATTGGCGACAATTAGTTTCTGTTTGTTTCCGAATCAGAATCTATCGGGTTTCTAGCCGAAGTATTCAGAGACCAACAAGAAAATAAAAAAGCCCCGCTAACCGATACTGAATTCGCGGGGCTTTTTTATTTTCATCTGTTGAATCAATCGTCACCGAACATTTTGCTCATATTACTGAAAAAGTTACTGGCGCTGATGGCTTGCTGTTCCGGGGAGCTTCCAAGCGCACGCGCTTTATTGGCAACCAGGAGTCGATCTGTCGGGATTTCGGTGAGAAAACGGCTCGGTTCGCGTTGTTCGAGCTTGCCATATTTACGTCGGCGCCGAGCCCCCAACAGGACCAGCTGGCGTTGGGCGCGGGTGATGCCGACGTAGCAGAGGCGGCGTTCTTCATCAATATCAAAAGTTTCGTAGATCGACTTTTTATGGGGCAGAAAGCCTTCTTCCATTCCCACCAGGAAAACCACCGGAAACTCAAGCCCTTTACTCGAATGCAGGCTCATCAGGGTGACAGCATCACTGTTGAGTTTGCTCTCCTTGTCGTTTTTTCCAGGACGGTCATCATCATGGAGCGAAATCCGGTCCAGAAATCCGGACAGGCTGGGGAGGGGATCCACATCAACGTAATAGGCCATACTGTTGAGAATTTCTTCCTGATTCTCGACCCTTTTCCTGGCCACCGCCTGATCCTTTTCCTGGCGATAAATTTCTTCCGCCAGCTTGACCTCGGCTAGAAACTGTTTGAGAGTATCGACCAGAGGCAGCGATTTACTGAACATGCGCCGATAGTTACGGATCAATTCGGTAAATGTAGCGATTGAGGCACAGGTCGCAGCATTGATGTCGCCTACGTCTTCGGGGTGGTGCAGCACCTTCCACAGGGAGATGTTGTGTTCGGCCGAATAACGGATCATACGGTCGATACTCGTTTCTCCGATCCCGCGCTTGGGATAATTGAGAATCCGCAGCAGATTGACCTCGTCGGTGGGGTTGAGGATGACCTTGAGGTAGGCGATCACGTCCTTGACCTCTTTGCGCTCGAAAAACTGCTGCCCGCCGATCAGGACAAAGGGGATATTTTCATACAGCAGCTGTTCTTCAAAGGCGCGCGACTGGGTGTTGGTGCGGTACAGAATGGCGAAATCACCCAGCTGACAGGTGCCGCGGGCCATCTCGGTGTGAATCCTTTCCATGACCAGACGCGCTTCGTCTTCACTGTCTTCGCACAGCAGGTATTCCACCTGAGCTCCATCGCCGTCAGCAGTCCACAACGATTTTTCACAGCGTTTGCGGTTTTGTCTGATCACGGCATTGGCGCAGGCCAGGATGTTGCCGCTGGAACGGTAATTCTGTTCCAGCTTGATAACTTTTGTGCCGGGGAAGTCCTGTTCGAAGCCAAGGATATTGCTGACATCGGCACCGCGGAAGGCATAGATTGATTGGTCGTCATCGCCAACCACACACAGATTATGATGCCCTCCGGCGAGCAGTTGCAGCAAACGGTACTGGACCGGGTTGGTATCCTGATATTCATCAACCATCTGGTAGCGGAACAGTTTGCGGTAATGGTCGAGCAGATCCGGGTTTTCTTCCAACACGCGGACTCCGAAGACCAGCAGATCATCAAAATCGACGGCGTTAAAGGCTTTCAGCGCTTTCTGATAACGCGGATAAATATGGGCTGTGACCAGGGAAAAGGGGTCGCGTTCGTTGCCCTGGTACTGCTCAGGTAGCAGACACTGGTTCTTGGCCGCGCTGATACGCCACAGCACCTGGTCGGCATCTTTGCTGGAAGTTTCATGGGACAGTTCGCGCAGCAGGTCACGGATCAGACGCTGTTGATCAGCGGCCGGGTAAATGGAAAAATTCTTTTTGAAGCCAAGACGGTCGATGTGGCTCTTTAAGAGCCTGACACACAGAGCATGAAAGGTGGCGACGATCATCCCTTTGCAGGCCTTCTTGCCGATCATCTCCTCGACCCGTTCGCGCATTTCCCGGGCTGCCTTGTTGGTAAAGGTGACCGCCAGAATCTGAGTAGCTGGAACACCGGATTCCAAAAGGTGCACGATACGACAGGTAATGACCCGGGTTTTTCCGGAGCCGGCACCGGCGAGCAACAGCAAGGGGCCGTCACGGTGAATGACGGCGGCTTGTTGTTGGGGGTTCAGACTGTTGAGATCAAACATAGAAACGAACTATAAAATCGGAAAAAATAAACAGAATCGCGTCAAGAAATATAAGGGTCTGAAACATAGCACGGATGACCCCTGGTGTAAAATTGATTGCAACCTCGGCAAGGTAAATGGTTTTGATTCTCTCAATAAGTCCAATAAGGGACTGATCGCTTTTAAGGTATTGATTCGCCTGAACTTTGTTTGTGTTAGCGATTGAAAAATATCTATTTCCCGCTACAATTAAGCGGCCAGCTTGCTACTTCCCTTCTCCTGTCAGGTGCATAATGCTCAATAAGCTATTTATAAAAATCATTATCACCTGCCTCCTGATCATTGGTCTTGATGGTTTTTTTCAGTATGAAATATATAGCCTGCATAAAAGCCAGTTGTTGTTGGAAACATCTTATCAGGTCGCCAAAATACGCACAGTTATTGAAGAGCAGCTGATTAGCAACATTCTTCTGACCAAGAGTGCAGCAAGTTTTGTCGCTATTGATCCTGCTTACATTACCCGGGAGCGGTTTGAAAGATATGTTGAACCTATTATTAACGAATCAAGATCGATAAGAAACATCGGTCTGGCGGAAGAATATACGGTGACTTATGTTTATCCTCAAAAAGGAAACGAAAAGGTTATTGGTCTTGATTACCGGAACCTGCCAAATCAGTTTCAGAATATTGAGAGGGCTGCCAACAGTGGCAATATGATTATCGACGGTCCTTTAGAATTGGTGCAGGGGGGAATGGGAATCATCGGTAGGGCTCCCATTATGGTTACTGATAGGCATCAACAGAAACATTACTGGGGACTGGTCTCAACGGTGATCGATGTTGAGCAGCTCCTTTCGGAGGTTGCTTTCCATAAGGAGTCTTTGAAAATTGCGCTTCGCAACAGAAACGACGATCTGGTTTTCTGGGGCGCTGCAAATGATTTTGTCAAAACGGATTTTTCTGTTTTTATGCCGATCTCATTTCCCGGCGGACAATGGGATATCGTTGGTCTGCCCAGGTTGATTCCGAAATCACACCTGGATCTTCCTCTGGCAAAACCGATCCATTTTTTCCTGTTTGTGCTTTTCTTATTGTTGTGTGTTGGTCATTACCGTTCCCATAAACGAAATCTGATCATATCCGAAGCTCAGGAAAATCTCAGGCAGGCCCAGAGTATTGCTTGCCTTGGAAACTGGACGCTCGAACTGCTTTCCAACCGGGTCTGGTGGTCGCGGGAGTGTTTCAGGATTTTCGGCCTGAATCCCCAGTCGGAAGCTCCTTCCATGGATGAGATCGTCAAGATGTTTCACCCCGATGAGACTGAACTGATTATGGCAAAATTTAAAAACAGTGAACAAACCGGGGCTCCCTACGCTATTGATCATCGCATTATTTTACCCAGTGGTCAGGTTCGTTATGTTCAGGCTCGTGGTCACGTTCATTACAGTCGGGCAGGAAAACCCGAATACCTGCATGGCACGGTTCTCGATATTACGGAACGTAAGGAAATTGAGGAGACACTTAAGGCCCGTGAAGAAATGATGCGGGCCATGGCGGAAGCTTCGCTGGATGCGTTTGTCACCCTTGATAAGAATGATCGTATTCTGTTCTGGAGTCCTGCTGCTGAAAGAATGTTTGGCTGGACAAACGCTGAAGCAATGGGGCAGAAATTACACCAGTTTATTGTCCCAGAGCGGTTTCGGGAGCGAGCATATAAAGGGTTGGAAAAATTTTATCGGACCGGGAGCGGACCCTTTATCGGCTTCCCTCAGGAAGTCCTTGCCGTGCGTAAGGACGGGGGTGAATTTCCGGTTGATTTGTCTGTTGCCCCGTTTAAGCTCGGTGACGACTTTTATGCTCAAGGCAGTATTCGCGATGCGACGAAGCGCAAAGAAAATGAGCAGTGGTTGACCTTCCTGGCGAATACTGATGAATTGACCGGGCTTAAGAACAGGCGCTTTTTCTTTGAAAGCAGTGAGGAAGAAATCAAACGCAGCAATCGATACAATATGCCTGTGTCTGTGATGATCCTGGATATTGATCGTTTTAAATCGATCAATGATACCTATGGCCATGGTATCGGCGACTTGGTCCTGAAACAGTTGGCTAAGACCCTTAAAGATACACTACGCGAGCAGGATCTGCCCTGCCGCCATGGTGGGGAGGAGTTTACCGTATTATTGCCCCAGACGGATAGCCAGGCCGCGCTGGATGTCGCCGATCGGTTACGGAAACGCATTGAGGATACTTCGCTGGAATTAGAGGATGGACGTATTATCAGTTTCACGGTCAGCCTCGGTGTTGCCCAGCTTTCGGAAAATCTTTCTTCTCTGGGGCAGATTTTAAGTGCTGCCGATCAGGCACTCTATCAGGCCAAAAGTTCAGGACGTAATAAGGTTGTGGTGGCGTGATTTCCTCTGCTCACCAGATGTGAAGGGATTAAAAAAAGCAAGATATTGAAACACGTTGATGTTACGGCATGATGCAACGCGATCAATCCAGATTCTGACACCGCTGCTCACGGAGGGAATATGGCTTTTGTGAAGTGTAAACATTGTAACAATCATTACTTTGAAAGTAACGTGTCCTGCCCCTTTTGCTCCCCTTCCGTTACCGCGTGCTCATCTGCCTCCACAGTGGCTGCTGCATCAACGGCCTGTTTCGATTTGGACAGAACGGATCTTTCGGCTCTGCAGAAGAAAATGGTTCTGCAAGCCACCGCCACGGCCCAGAAAAAAGGAAGTCCGCCCAAAAGGAACAAGGCAAAAACATATGTTCATGATGGTTTTCAATGGTCCCTTTATGATCAATGGATAGCGGTTTTTGCTGACAGCTCGGGGCTTGAGCAATGGCCTGCTGCTTATGAGCTGTATCGGTTTGAAGAACAATTCCACAGAAAAACCACAGCTGAAATTCTGCCTCATCTGACCCGCAAACAGCTAAGGAATCTCTGTGATCAGGAGAACTGCTCCTGGTCGAGGCTGGCGACCAAAAAGCAACTGGTCCGCGGTATGGGTTATTCTTCTGCTTACCGAAGGATAAGGACTTCGGCTTTGGAACTGTTGCATGAAGAACTGATCCAAAAGGTGATCAGAGAAAGAAAGGAACTGTTTTCCGCCTGGCTATATTTCGGGACCTCCCTTAAAGAGAAATTAGCCGACTGGAAGGAGTTTCGGGTTGAGCGGGTTGCCATCAGTCCCGCGGCTGATTCATGTGTCCACTGTAAAAAACTCAAAGGGAGAGAGGTCGCAATTGACCAGGTTTTACCTCTGTTGCTGCAACACCACCCCGGTTGCCGTTGCGATATCGTTTTGGCTCAGAGTGAATTCAGCCGAGGATTTTAGCAGACTGTCCTTCAATTGCGGGTGAAGACCTGCTTTATCGCCAGAGCCGCCTGATTTCTTAATGTTTTCAGGGTGTTTAACTGATTCTTGTCCAAATGGTTGCCGGCTTGGTTATGTCCTCCATAGATCAGCCCGATCTCTTTTTGATTGATGACAATTGGCAGCACCACAAAACTTGCAGAGGCAATATCGCCACGAAACCATTCAGGTTTTGACGCGTTAAGGTCAGGGGCAGCTACGTCATGAATATACAGATCTTTGTTTTCAAACAGCGCGACGTTAAAGAGGTCGCGAGCCGAGGGCTCAGGTCTAAAAAAGACGTTTTTCGTGATAGTACTGGCCATCTGACCAAGGGCATAGCGGGCCTGCATCTGTCCGGAACGGGGATCTTTAAAGAAAATGACCACCCGGTCAAAGCCGATCCCCTGATAAATGGTTTCGAGAATTTTGCCAAGGATGTCGTCCAGAGTAAAATCGTCAAGCATGATATTGCTGATATCCTGCAGACCCGTCTGCAGCTGTTGTTTACGTTGCTCTTGCAGGGGAAGGATATCTGCCAGTTCTGTGCTCGTAACGGCATATTTGTCGAGGAATGGCGGCTGTGTACCTGTTTCACTGTCACTTTGGGGATGATCGGTGGCATGCTCATCAAGACTGGTACGGTCTTTAATCCGTTGGATATCTTCGGGAGAAAAGCGCAGGGCACTGGCGAACAGCTTCATTTCATCCGCGGCATTTTCGACAATAGCGACGACCTGTTTAAGATCCAGCGGGTAGATCTTACGGAATCTGGCCATGACTTTAGCTAACCTCAAGCGAATCTCTTCGGCCGGGGCGTTCATGGTAATATCGCAAATCTCATTGGCCAGCAGCGGCAATAGCTGCTGGTGGCCTAAACTTTTTGGATTTGTTTCCAGATCTTTTTCATTCGGAGGAGTCATGCTCACAATAATCTGGTCCGGTAACCCCCAGAATCTCGCCACCCCGACGCCCAGATCGGAAAAAGTGACCCCCAGAGCTCTGAGTACGGCAAGTTTGTCATTGATCCCATCGTCGCGCAGCTTCAGATAGGTGCTGAATTCTTCCGGGAAATAGTGAATAGCCAGAAGCCGACCAAAATTGTGAAACATGGCCCCGATATAGTAATTCTCCCAATCATTAAGACGGATATTTTTTGCCAGGTCGCGGGCGATGATACCGCTTAAAAAACTGGAGAGGACGCCTTCTTTGATGAGCGGGGTCAACTTTTTCCCCTGCAGACTTTCAAAAAATATCAATCCGGCCGCGGTGAGCCGGACCTGCTCGAAGCCGAGGATGACAATGGCTCTGGATACCGTCGCAATCGTTCCGGAGAATTGACCAAAGGTGGCAGAATTAGCCACTTTCAGCAATCTGCTGGTTAAGGAAAAGTCTTTTAAGATCAGTTCAGCCAGCTCTTCAACCGTGGCATCGCTGTTGACAGAAGCTTTGGCGTTTATCTCACCAATATAATGAGAAACAGCCGGGAAGCTGTTTTGTTTTTTCATGCGGACAATGAGTTCATTGACCTTTTCATTCATAGTGAGTCCTGGGGCGAAGGCTTTGCAAGCGAAATGAGGATTAATAATATCTCATATGGGAGCTGAATAACAATCCCTAAGATAGTGACATGTTATTTCTTTTCGCGACTTTTAAGCTTTTAATGATAACCAGAAACAGGCTGCATTTAGTAGCGTCGCAGCGTTCCGCTCTTTTGGGTATTGGCCTGATGTCATGCGCAAAGTAATGGCGCGCTCAGTCCCAGCCCGTGGGCCACACTGGTGAAAACGTTGTGGTTTTCGGTTTTGTTTGAGCCAAAGCGGTCACTGAACAGTTTTTGGATATAGGGGATTTTTGAAGTTCCGCCGGTGAGTGATACGGTATCGATCTGATCAGCGCTTAGACCGCATTGAACCAGTACATCATCAATACAGCGTTCAATCCTGCTGAAATTGGTCTGGTTGATTTCTTCAAATTCCAGTTTGCTTAAGGCTTCATTCAGATCCAGATCAGCGTCCTGAAAGCGGATGTTGGTCTGTTCATTTACCGACAAATCACACTTGGCTTTTTCAATGGCCTGAAACAGGGAGAAACCGTAGTTGTCCTCGATAATATTTTCCAGGTTCTGAATAGCTTTCGGGCTATCGGTGGTGCGTTTGATAATGCGGATCAGTTCACGGTTCTGGCGGGTCCTCAGCAGGGGGATACGGTGCCATTGGCTCAGGGTGTAGATAAGACTGCCCGGAACTTCGGTCCACTCTTCTGTGGCAAACGCCTTGTAGTTGGCTTTGCGGCCAAAATGCTGGGCAACCTTGTCCCACATGATCTGTGAATCAAACTTGTCGCCAGCAACATAGACGCCACCAAGCCCGAGAACATCATTGCGGAAATCACTGTTATTCGTCGTACCGCCGGTCACGCGGATCACGGAAAAATCAGAAGTCCCACCACCAAAATCGCCGATAAAGACAATCTTTTCCTTCCCGGTAGCGAGTGATTCTTTGTAGGTCTGCGCGGCCGCAAGGGGTTCGAACTGAAAGCTGATATGTTTGAAACCGGCTTTGCGTGCTGCTTTTTCCAACCATTGCTGGGCGGCATCATCCTTATCTTTATCTTCAGAAAAAAGTACCGGACGCCCCAGGACGACACTGTCGACAGGGCAACCGACATGGTTTTCGCCCCGTATTTTCAGCTGTTTGAGAATGATGGCAACGAGATCGTCAATGCCATAGCGTTTGCCGAAAATTTCGGTGCCGCTGAAACTGCTGCTGGGGAGAAAGGTTTTGATCGACTGCATAAAACGACCGTAGCCACCATCTTCGATATACTGGTGGATCGCTTCGGACCCGGTAAAGATTTCCTTATCTTCGTTAAAATAGAGAACCGAACGCATCAGACTCCGGGTCTGACTGTCCATATCTACGTCGACAAGTTCTACCTGCCCGTTACGGTACACGGACAGGGCTGAGTTACTGGTGCCAAAATCAATACCACATACAACCTGCAAAGCTTTTCTCCTGATCTGTTTTTTTGCGAAGAAACGTTTCTAGACGAAAGTGGCGGTTGAATGCAAGGGGAAAGGCCTATTTTTATGGGATCGTGTTGATTTCAGAAATATTCCAGAGCCATTTTCTCTGGTGGCGGTTCGCTTCGGTGTCAGTTGATACTTGGTGCGGGGATTCTGTCGATGCCCTGGCCAAGAGCGCGTAAACGGCGTTGTATCAGGTGAAAGAGGTTGGTTGGTAGCGGGTTGCATTCGTCTGTGAACCTGTTTTCAGCATCTTCTTTCTGTTTGCCTTTCGATGGGAAAACAGGCATACTCGTCGCAAACTTAGAAATGGTTAACGAAGGCAGCCTGACAATATTGTGGGGGCTAAAGCTGTGCTGAGCAAAATGCCAGAACAAAAACCGACTGATGTTCACAGTTATGTTGGAGACACCGAATTTGAATTTGTCGAGGGTGACCGGCATGGTTGGGAAGCCTATGAAACCGAAGAAGTGATTATCACGGTTCATGAACGTTTGGCCTATCAGTTGTTTTATCAGGCCTGGGTGCATAATCTGAGTTCCATCATCGTCGCTATCTGTGCGGCTGTCGCGACCTGGCGGGTTGTCGATCACACCTCTTTGCTTATCTGGCTGGCCGTTTTTGTGCTGGTCTATTCGTGTCGCTGGCTGATTTCATTCAATTTTCATAAAGCCCATCCTAAGAGAACTGCCGTCTATAAATGGATTCACCTGCAATTTGGGGCTATTATTGCCAGTGCACTGGTATACAGTGCCCCGGTGGTGTTTTTATGGCCAGAAAATGCTCCTTTAGAACAGATGGTCTGGGTCATTACCCTGACCGCGACGCCGGCTTTAGCTGTAGCCAGGGACAGTGTCTGGAAATACGCAGATCTGCCTTTTATTTGCCTGACCCTGTTGTCAATTGTCGTCAGGTTGTTTTTTAACGATGGATTCCCCTATACGATTCTTGGCATTCTTGGGATTATCTATGGACTGACCCTGGTGGAAATTGGCCGGGTTATGTACAAAACCAACCTGGAAAATCTGCTGACTGGGGTGAAGAATCAACAGCTGAATCAATTGCTGGCTTATGAAGTCGAAGAGCGTGAACGAACTTACGCCATCATGCGCAAGCAGGAGCAGGAGCTGGCCCAGGCCAAACGCATGGAATCGATTGGCATCTTGTCTGCGGGTGTTGCTCATGAAATTAACACCCCTTTGCAGTTTATCAGCAGTAATCTTCACTTTATCGCCAGCGGTGTCAAAAGTATTCAAGCGTTTATGAAGCGGGTCAGTTTCTTGAAAAAGAGTCAAGATACGGCGTGCTGTGAAGGTGCTTTGTGTGAAAGTATAGATTCTATACGTAACGAGTATGATATCGATTATTTTCTTGATGAAATGATGCAGGCTAAAAATGATACCGATGAGGGGGTCACGCGCATCAGCAAGATTATTGAAGCGTTGCAGTTGCACGCCGGATCGGAATGCGCAGCCGTTAAAACAGTCAACCTGAATGAGGCCGTTGAAAATTCGGTTCTTCTGAGCCATCACCTGTGGCAGGATTTGTGTTTTATCGATAAGTGTTATGCCGATGATCTCCCCGAAATAAATTGTGCGATCAAGGAGATCAATCAGGCTATCATGGGTCTTCTCATCAATGCTATTCATGCTATTCAGGATAGGAAGAAGCAGGATCATTTTGAAGGGCGTATTGCCATTCAGACCAGTTGTGATGGTGACAGGGTGCGTCTGTCTATCTCAGATAACGGTTGCGGTATTCCTGAGAGAATTTGGGATCGGATTTTTGAAGACTTTTTTACGACCAGAGAAGTTGGTGAAGGCGCCGGGCAGGGGTTGTCATATGCTTACCGTGTTATCGACAAATGTGGCGGGACCATCACTTTTACCTCTGAAGAAAATGTCGGGACGACCTTCCATATTGAACTTCCCTGTTGACCAAAGTTCGCTGTCCTTTTCCTTGCTGCGGCTGATAAAAGCTTCTCAGTATCAAAAGGCTACCGCTAACTGTTTTTTTTCCCTCAGGAGCAGTCAATTCTGCTACAACAGTGAACCTTGAGAACAATCTCCTGTCTGTCGTTGATGTGAGGGTTGCCCATGTTGATTAATGAAACCGAGCGCGATGCTCTTTATAAAGTGATTTACTCCAGGCGTGATGTCCGTGGTCAGTTTTTGCCCGACCCGGTTCCTGAAGGTGTCTTGCGTCGGGTTCTGAAGGCTGCTCACCATGCTCCAAGTGTTGGCTTTATGCAGCCCTGGGATTTTATCCTGGTGCAGCAAGAGCAGACCAGAAAAGCAATCAAAGCCGGGTTCGCTGCTGCCCATGAACAGTCGGCCTTAATGTTCAGTGGTGGCAGGCAAGAGCAATATCGTAATTTTAAGCTGGAAGGGATTGAAGAGGCGCCGCTAGGAATCTGTGTCACTTGTGATCGCCGCAGAACCGGTCCGGTAGTTATTGGGCGCACAATTAAGCCGGAAATGGATCTGTACAGCGCAGTCTGCGCTGTACAGAATTTATGGTTGGCGGCACGGGCAGAAAATCTCGGTATGGGCTGGGTCAGCATTATCCATGACCAGGTACTGCGCGAGGTTCTCCATATCCCGGAAGAAATCGATATTATCGGTTATATGTGTCTGGGATATGTTTCTTATTTTAAAGAAAAACCTGAATTGGAAAGTGCTGGCTGGTTACCGCGCCTTGACCTGAATGATCTGATTCACCAGGAACGCTGGTAGAAAATACCCGGTCGCAGGACCTACACAATGCAGGAGTTTCCGCTCGTCAGCCTCTAAGTAATGATTCCAGAGAGGTTTGCTGTTGTGCTGAAACGCTTAAAAAATTAACCCCTATGCCTGCCTGTTCGGTGAGTTCAGTGTCCTGATTTTTTACCCAGCGTACCTCACTGCGAATACTCGATTCATCTCCCAGTATTGGCAGGGTAACGTTAAGGATATCGCCAATACAGTAGTTTCTGATCGTTAAAATATAGGCTCCGCCCTTGGATACATTCAGGGTTGATGTTGTTTCGTAATATTGAACGGTTTCAGGGATTGAGTCAGCAGTCCAACGGGCTGGAGCGACACATTGAATACAGGCTATGGTCTTGAGCTCATAGCGTTGTTGACGCCGCAGGGGGCGGGATTGTTCATATTTTATACAGCGGTTAAGAAAATCATGAATATGTGTGGCTTCAAGACAGGAAGGATCGATACCTTGAAGTTCTCCCGTTGCAACTTTTTGGACAAAATGAATAGGATACCCCTGTCCTAGCGAGTGGAAAAGATCTTTGTCCCGGGCGCTGAAACGTTTGTAGGTTGGATAGTTGACAAGAATTCCGGACCAACAGGTATTGTTAAATTTGCTGTTTGAGAAAAAGCTTTGAAATGATTCTGTTACACCAAGAGTAATACGTGGATCCTGGGTGAGCTGCCTGATCAAATCACCACTCTGTTCCAATTCCGCAATCAGTAAGAATTTGGTACTCAATTGTGCACTGCTCAGGTTTTCAGCTGTCGCGTTCGCAAAAAAAACCATCTTACCCTCCTGATATTTTCATTTGAATTGACTAATGGATATTAGCTTAGATTGATGGGATGATCAATCTTTATTTACCATTTATGGATAGGCACTTCTTTTTTCAAGAGGGGGAGCTTTTGATGAGTGTCAGGAACCTACTACGAATATTAATGATTTTGTGCCACTGTGACGATGAAGCGGTTGAATGCTCGGGCACTGTAGGCGTTGGAGATCTCTTGTAAGGTATTTTTTGAAAATAGCCTTATACTCAACCCGCTATTTTTACCTGTTGTGACGGGTTGTAATAGTTTTTTTCCACTGCCACATGAATATTATTTTGATGGTATCTCGCGGAGCAATTCAGATGGTGATTCGCTACGGTTCAGGTTATGATGCCGCCTATGTCAAATCTGCAATCAAATATCACAAAATTATACGCTTTTTCCTTCCTGAAGATGAGCCTGTTTCCCATGGCGATCATTACTCTGTTCTGGAAGGATCAGATCGGCATGAGTCTGACGCAGATTCTCCTGTTACAGGGGATCTTCGCTGTCGCCATGGTGATCATGGAGTATCCGTCGGGCTACGTCAGTGACCGCATTGGTTACCGTAAGGCGCTTAATTATGCGGCCCTGCTGGGGGTGATCGGCTGGGGGCTATATACGGTTGCGACATCCTTTGCCGCGGTCATGGTCGCAGAAATCTTTCTTGGTGTTTCCATGTCCTTTGTCAGTGGTACCGACAGTGCCTTGCTGTTTGAGAGTATTAAAAGAACTCCGGAGGAAGCTTTTTATACTCGCCACCAGGGACGCATGAGCGGCTTCGGGCAGATCGGGGAAGCTTGTGGGGCGATCTTCGCTGGAGTTCTGTACGCTTATGCTCCAATTATGCCCTTTATTATTCAGGTGGTGGTCTGGGGGCTGGCCTATCTGCTGACGCGTACGCTGACCGAGCCGGAACGGGACGCTGGTGTCGTCACCAGTCACATTGCTGAAGCCTGGCAATCCACCCGTTTTGCCCTGATCGACAATAAGCGGTTACGCTATACCATTTTGCTGGTCCTGGTGTTGAATCTCTCCTCGTTCTATCCTGTCTGGCTGATTCAGCCGTATATGCAGGACTGTGGCGTTCCCGTATCCTGGTTTGGACCGATTTGGGCCGGCGCCAACCTGAGCGTGGCCATATTTGCCCTGATCAGTCACCGTTTCCATTTAAAATTCGGCGATGGTCGTATGGTGATTCTGTTCGCTGTCTTCATTGTGGCCGGCTATCTGGGATTGGGCATGACCAGTAGTATTTGGGGGTTTCTTTTCTATTATCTGTTGACCTGTATGCGTGGTTTACGCGGGCCGATGCTGTTGAATCACGTTCAACGACTCATCCCTTCTGCCAACCGGGCCGGGATTCTTTCTTTGCAGTCCTTCTGTTTTCGCCTGGTTTTCGTTTGTACTGGTCCCTTGATAGGCATGCTGGCCGACCGTGTTGGCGTCCAACAGTCGTTTACCTATTTGTGTATCGCCTACGTGCTGGTGCTGCCACCGGTTATCTGGTTGTTCATGAGACAATTAGGGGAATAGGCATGCCTCTGTCACACGGATAATGGCTTGCTTGAAAAATGCTGAGTAATGATCTGCAGGGTTTGATTCGAGCGGTTGGCCTTCAACGGCCAACCGCCTCGTGATTTTTTTCTAGGGAAGCCTGACCACAGCATAGCCCTGATTTTGATAACCGATCACCGGCACAAATCCGTTACCGACCCGGTCCACTTCCGGGAGAATGGTTGCTTCCTTAACGCCGACCACTTTAACGGCATATTGGCAGACCTCAAGGGTGACTCCACTCTGTTTCATTTGTTTCAGTGTCTCCTGGAATTTGGCGACTTCGGCCAAGTCCTCGGTTTTGAAGAGGGATTTATCTGTAGATAACAACTTGACCGCGAAACCATGAAATACTACGGCTATTCTTCGCGCGCCGATGCTACCAACTTCCGGAACTTCATAGGAATTTTTAACCGCCCAGAATACGATGTTGGCCATGACCGGGTCTGCGGTACTGACATCATATACGGCATCGAAAGATTTGACTTCGTGAAGAGCATGAGTGTAACCCTCAGCCATGACCAATGTGGGAAGCATTAGCCATACCGCCAGGGCAACTACGCTGGCCAGAACCCGTTTGTGAGAATGACTATTCATAACGTGAATCCTTTCCTTGTGAGGGTTAGTCCTCCAGGCAAGCAAATGGCCGAACGGCCAAATCCATAAGTTATGCATTCGGCAGCCCGGCCATCTCAATCCAGGTTATCGAGGAAAGATCCGTCGCTTTCTGTCCCCGCTTCACAGTGGGTTTAACTTTATCGATAGGTCATTATAGATTGGCTTAACTGTATATTCAATACCGAAATGGTCATAAATCGGGTTGGTCGCTTTGCTCGCAAAATTTTTTTCTCGATCATGGTCAATTGTTGTTGGTTATGCATATTTTAAATGATTAAATTACGGTTGTTTCTGTTGACAATGAATTCCCAATCTTTTATCACTCTAATCACATTATTTCAGATGCCTGCACAGGCTTAATAGGGAATCCGGTGTGAATCCGGAACGGGCCCGCCGCTGTAACCGGGGATGAACGCTGTAATATGTCACTGTCGTTAACGATGGGAAGACACAGTTAGTAAATTGATCCGCGAGTCAGAAGACCTGTCTGAATGTCATTCGTCGTACACGCCTGGTCCGCTTGTACTCTTTGTTCGTGGATAAATCTGGGAATCCCCGAATCAATGCCAGCTATTGATTCGGGGATTTTTTTATTTTCCGGATGGTAGCATGATTTCTTTCTATGGATTACATAAGGAGATGTAAGATCATGAGAAACATGGGAGTAAAAGTTGTGGTATTGCTAATGCTGGCAATACTTGTCGTAACCACCAGTTCTTTCGCTTCAGGACACACTATGGCAAAGTCAAAATCCGCTATCGTTATCGCCAGCTTCGGGACCACGGTCCCTTCAGGGTTGAAAGCGATCACCAATATTATCGATCGCGTCAAAAAAGCTTACCCTGAAACCGAGGTACGGGTCACCTTTACGTCAAACATTATTCGCTCCGTATGGAAAAAGCGTCAGGCTGAAGCGGACAAATGGTTAAACAAAGGGATACCGAAGGAGATTCTTTTTGTAAAAAATATTATCTCGACCATGGGTGATCTGCAGGAGGATGGCTATAGCGATATTATCGTGCAGCCGACCCATATGTTTTTTATGGAACAATCTCACGACCTGAACAGTTATATTCAGGCCCTGAATTCCATCCATACTTTGAAAGCACAATGGCGTCCGTTCAATCAGATTGTTCTGGGCCGTCCGGCTCTCGGTATGCCCGGTGATCTTTACAGCTACCATGAGGATGTCGACGCTGTTGTTGCAACTCTGGCCGCTGATGCGCAACTTGCCAGGGAAAAGGATGCCGTGCTGGTTTATATGGGACATGGCAACGAGAAATGGTCGACCGGCATCTACGCAGAAGTACAAAAGAAGATGAACACTGCTTACCCACAAACCAAAACGGTTGTCGGGGTTGTCGAGGGAGCTCCTGATCTTGACGATGTGTTGGCCGCTCTGAAGCGCAGTGGCAAGAAAAAGGTTCTGCTGAAACCCTTTATGATTGTTGCCGGCGATCATGCCACCAACGACATGGCCGGTCCGGAAGAGGATTCCTGGAAATCTGTGCTCACTAAAGCCGGTTATCAGGTTGAGACCGTTCTTCACGGGTTGGGCGAAAATGATCAATTCGCCGAGCTGTTTGTCTTGCACATTGCTGATGCTGCCAAGCAGGGGCATCCGATAGCTTTGAAATAAGTTAAGATTGTCGTTATTTTTAAAAAAAAAGCCGCGCCATACAGTGTCTGTGGCGCGGCTTTCGTCGAATAACTTTACAATTATAGTTAACTTTATTTTCTTCTTCGTTGATACCAGCCAAGACCTAATAGGCCGCCACCGAGGAGGATGAAGGTTGCCGGTTCAGGAACCGGGGCAACGGTGAGTCTGTAGTCCTCCGCTTCCCCTTGATGATATGAGCCAGTTGCGTAAAAATGTTGATCAAACCATGCGCTGGTTTGGTTAAATTGCTTATCCCATTTTCCGCCCCAAAGGGATTCGCTGCAAGTTACTCGTGCTCTGAGCCATGTTTCTCCAATATACTCCTCCATAATATTTATGGCGGCAGTATAAAATTCAAAATATGCGACCGAAGGTTTATTCCATGAGCCAATATTGCCAGCTTCGGAAACGGTCAATGCTCTTTGTTCATAAATAATTGCCTCGTCAGTATCGAAATCACCGTCGAAGTTCCAGTCTATCCAAGCCTTAAGATGATCGGCCAAATGCGTACCAACATTGTTTTTATGAACGGAAAATTTAAAGACCACTGATTGACCAACATAGAGAGTATCGTTGCCCCAGTTGATCCCATCGGTACTCCAGCTTACACCACCGGCACTTGTTGACGATGAAAGATCCTGCCAGGCTGTTGTTGAATGATTCGCTTCACCATAAGACGCTGGAATAGCAAAAGCATTTGCAACAAATAAGCAAGAAAGCAATGCAATAAGTAATAAAATTGAACGCATGTAGGACTCCTTACAATAAAAATTCAAAAGTTGTCCTGTTCAAAGCTCAAACTGTGCCAACTTTTTTCTTTAATGATCACAATAAGTTGATAAGAGCTTGGCGAAAAGGTCACTTTGTGTAAAATAAATCGACACATTGTCGGGCGATGTAGGGAGGAAGAAAAATGGGCATGTCCAGAAAGACATGCCCTGGTGCGGATTAAAATTGAATGACAGGAAATAAGGCTTTTTTAGCAGGCAACTTAAGAAAGTTACGGATAATCTCCCGTCCACCTTCCGTTGCAAATGATTCCGGATGGAACTGAATGCCATGAATCGGGAAGCGTTTGTGTCGCACCCCCATAATTTCAAAATCACCACCGGCACGCACTGTCGCCAGATCGTCAAATTGTTCATTTTTAAGGCTGCCAACCGCCGCTGTAACCTGCAGCTCCTCAGGAAAGCTTTGCGCTTCAGCGATTAGTGAATGGTAGCGCATGATTTCCAGTTGCGTTGGAATATCGTCAAACAGATCTTTGCCATTATGATCAATGGGACTGGTTTTTCCATGCATGGGGAGTGGAGCTTTCACTACCTTGCCACCAAACACATGAACAATCCCCTGCATTCCAAGGCACACTCCCAGTAGCGGAATTTTCGGGCCAAGGAGCTTGATGACATCGGCACAGACACCAAAATAGGCCTCGTCATCAGGCGAGCCTGGTCCGGGAGAGATAATGATGCGATCAGGTGCAAATGCTGTGATATCGGCAATGCTGATGTCATTGTTACGTTTGACACTGATGGTGAAATCGTCAAGCTTGCCGGCAAGTTTTTCCGCCGACAGAATCTCACCGATGTACTGATAAAGATTGTAAGTAAAGGAATCGTAGTTATCAATAATCAGTACTTTCATACCGGGGCCTCCTCATCCTGTGTGACGATAAACGGTTCCAACGCTTTTTTAGTGCCGGCGAATTTGCGGATGATCTCCTGATATTCGTCGGCCGGATTGGAATCGTAGACATTGCCACCACAGGTTTGCACATAGGCCTTTTCTCCATTGGCAAAGATAGTCCGGATCGGGATAGCGAAGGTACAATCACCATTGAAGGAAAAATGACCAACGGCCCCTCCGTAAGGTCCGCGCCCATCAGGCTCCTGAGCGTTGATGATCTTCATCGCCTCAATCTTTGGCGCGCCTGTCAGAGTGCCGGCCGGGAAGTTGCTGGCCAGGGCCGAAAACATATCTTCCTTTTCATCGATAATGCCGACAATCTCGCTGCTGATATGTTGGACATGGCTGAAGCGCTTGATGTCCATCAGGCTGCGGACTTTAACGGTTCCGAAGCGGGCGACACGACCAATATCGTTTCGGTGCAGATCGACCAGCATATTGTGTTCGGCGATCTCTTTCGGATCGTTAAGCAGTTCACGGGCCAGGGCGACATCCTCCTGGGGAGTCGCACCACGCCTGGTGGTACCGGCCAGCGGGAAGGTTTCCATCTCTCCCTGGCGCAGGCGGAACAGAAGCTCTGGGCTGGCGCTGATCAGTCTCTGATCACCGAATTTCAGATAGAACATCTGTGGTGAAGGGTTGATTTCGCGCATTCGCTCGTAAATGTTAATGCAATCCCCAACCAGGGTGAAATGGCTTTTAAAGCCGACCTCGCATTGGAAAACCTTGCCGTCGATGATGTCCTGCTTGACCTTCATGACCGCAGCGGTGTGTTCCTCGCGGTTCATGCCGACTTTACCGGGAATGACCTTTAACGGCCCATTGCCGGGGTAGGGGGTATTGAGCAGATCGCGAATCAGGTCGATGCGGCATTCATCGTAATAGAAATAGATCAGCTCACCGGTCATTTTGTCGTAAATCAGACCGTCTTTGAATAACCCGAAACGGAAGGTGTCAAAGTCGGGGTTGCTTTGCAGGTCAAGGGTTGGCTCAAAATAGCTCATAGCGTTGTAGGACAGGTAACCAGTGAGCCCACCGGCATATTTGCGCGACAGAATATTCTGCGGAATGATGTCTTGCAGCAGATAATATGGATTGTCGCTTGCGTAGCTGGTGCTGATGCCGTCGCGCTCACTGATAGTCAGACTGTTGCCGGTGGCGAAGAATTGCTTTTCCGGATCAAAACCGATCAGGGTGTGGCGGGCGACATAACTCTCTTCTCCCAGCGATTCGAGAATAAAGCAGTTGTCGAAGCGTTTTTCCACTTTCTTGAACAGCTCGAAATAGTCACAATCTTCGGTGATGGTGACATATCTCGGCTTACGCGGCAGAGTCAGTCGCTCGGGCTTTGGTTGCGTGGTCATAGTTATTTGTCCTGAAAGTCTTTAAGGGCACGGGCACCGCGGGATACCGTCGCAATGCCGACCCCAAGGTGTTCGGCAATTTTACGCTGCGGTTCACCAGCCTCAAGCATGTGGAAGATCTGCAGGCGGTTAACAATGTCGTCAAACTCTGCTGGAGTGAGAAGGGCGCGTAAGGCTTTCTCCATCTCTGCGGGAGTTTTGACTGCAAGCAGGTAGTCGATGAGTTCTTTTATGTAGTGTTGTGTATTCATGTACTAGGATACTAGTACATTGAGTCGGTTTGTCAATGGGAAAATTTGCAATGCCTGGCTTCTCTGCATTGAATGCCTAGTAGCAGTGTGAGACTTTGGTTATTTGTTTGTCTGGTTAACTGAGTCATTTTTTTCTTTAATTGGTCAACAGTTGAAAATGCTGAGAACTTTGAGTAGGACCTAAGCTGGAATCTCAACAGCGGGGTTCCAGGGAGGGGTAGATGAGTGTGAAATGTAAAAAAGCCCGACATTATCTATCGGGCTTTTTAGATGATTTTTTCGTCAGAAAGGTTTATTTCAAGTGTTTACGACGGTAGAGACCCAGGCCTGCGAGACCGGCACCGAGAAGAATGAAGGTGCCAGGTTCTGGAACTGGGGCAACGTCAGTATAATCACCGTAAATCTTAACATTGAAAACGGTTGTATCAGTGGTGCATTTCCACCCATCATAGTCATCAAAGGTGACCGTGAAATCAACAAGGGATCCACTTTGTGACGTGATCAGAGGGCTGGTTAAAAACCAATCCCCGTTATCCATTTCCCAATCGTTAACGTACTTTACGCCGTTTACGGTAATATCGATATATTCATTAAAAAGGAAAAAATCCCCGTCATCATCTTTCACCGAAAAGCCAAGGTATGCCGTATTAATAACATCGTTGCTATCAATATCTCCCACTGCTAAGACATCATTCACCAGGTCGAATGACCAGGTGTAGGATACGGTGCCAGCTGATTCCTTAAAGGTCACACTGGTGTTGTCCAGGTCAGTATAACTCAGGGCGCTAGCAACACCAGCCCATCCAAAAACAACCAGTATCGCCAGTAATATTCCTTTTTTCATCCTATCTTCCCTTTATCTGTCATGTGTCAGTTTATTAGTCTAAATATAAGTCATCTGCTAAGCATAATATGTGCCAACCTTGATATTGATGACTGATATCCGCTGTATAGTTAACAGGTTATCTTTGATAATATGTGAAGTTGGAAAATTAAAAAACAATAAACATCTCTCTGAGTAAAAAAAATCGACAAAATGGTGATGGTTTAGTGAGGAAATGGCTGAGTATTTATACGTTAATAATCACTTATCTAAGCGGCAGGTTGAAGCTCCTAGTAGAATAACAGAATACCTCAGTGGTGGGGGGCGGGGATGGCGTGCTTTCTTAATCCAAAGCCAAATTCAGTCTTCCATTGTTGTCCTGGCGTCTCATCCTAATGATTTATCCGGTAGCGCCGGAAAGTTTTTTCGCCAGTTGTTCAACCACCTGCAATTCTGGCTCTAAACCAAGATCGACTGCATTCGAAGAGGTCTTAGCTAAAGAATGTTCAGATGGCTCCTCATTGACAAGCTCTGCGCTGGTCATGATTACAGTTAGCAGAGAAAACATAAAAAATGTAGATCAGGTATTGACTGTAATGACCGTTTGGTCATAAATTGACCAAGTAGTCACTTTGTGACTTTAGGGTTTCCAATGATGGAAAAAACAAAGACTGCCAGCTATCAGGGCAGTCTTCTTTTATGAAATAAAAGTCTTAAAGGTTATGTCTATGACAGGTATTCGCAAGAAAAGGGAAATGTTGGATCAATTGCTCCGTCAGGAGATCGTTGAGGTGATTCTGAATATGATTCATTGCAATACTGCGATCACCATGGATGAAGTGGCGCGTCAGTGCGGAGTTTCAAAAGGAACTTTGTACAATTATTTTCAGAACAAAGAAGAATTGCTCGATCATGTTCATCAGGCGGTTATTGAGCCGCTGGTGAAATCCCATCAGGAGATATTTACCAGTGCCAACGAACCCCTGGTCAAATTACATCTATTCATTGATGCGATCTATGGAATGTCCGATACTTTGGCAGCCTATTTTCGTTTTGTCTGGCAAAACAAGACCGCGGAGATGATGTTTCTTGAACGGGCAGAGCTGCTGATGCATCCGCTGGCCAAGATTTGCCAGGAAGGGATCGAGTGCAGCGGATTTATCGAGGTCGATCCTTATATCATGGCGGAGATGATCTACGGAACGGTGATTGGACCATTTAATACTATGCCGTATCGTGATGGTGGTTCTCATCTGGATGAAACAAAAATGCAGCAAGATGTTAAAAAGCTTATTGACCGTATAGTCCTTTAAATTTGCAGGAGATTCATATGAAATCGAAGTTTTTGACTGGGATTCTATTCCTGGTTCTAATTGCCACAGGTTATTTTCTTATTGCCGGAGAGCCTCAGGTTGCACCAGCCCAGGCTCAGCAGCAGGGTGCAGGGCAGCGACCACCAACTGAGGTGACGGTATTTACCGTCAAGGCTCAGAATATCGATTTGACACAGGATTTGCCAGGACGAACCTCGTCCTACCAGATAGCAGAGATCCGCCCCCAAGTCACAGGGATTATTGTTGATCGTTTGTTTACCGAGGGGAGTTTCGTTAAAGAAGGTCATCAATTATACCAGATAGATTCCGCTCCTTACCAGGCAGCCTATGACAGTACGGTGGCTGATCTGCGTAAAGCTGAAGCCAATCTGAAGGCCGTTGAGCCCAAGGTTGAGCGTTATCGCGAACTGGTGAATGTCGGTGGCGTCAGCCGGCAGAACTATGATGATGCTCTGGCTTCTCTTGAACAGGCGAAAGCCGATATCGCAGTGGCAAGGGCAGCTGTAGCAAATGCCAAAATCAACCTGGACTATACCAAAGTGTTTGCTCCTATCTCCGGTCAGATTGGCAAATCGACAGTCACCAAAGGGGCGTTGGTCACAGCTAACCAGTCAACGGCTCTGGCGACAGTTCAAAATTTAAGCAAGGTTTATGTCGACGTCAGCCAGTCGAGTGCTGAGATATTGAAATTGCGTAAACAGTTCTCTGGCGGGAATAAGTCAAAAAAAATGTTGGCTCAGTTATTTATTGAAGGCGAAACAGAACCCTATGCGGAAAAAGGTGAAGTGCAGTTTTCTGATGTGACTGTCGATGAGGGAACAGGTATGGTCCAGCTGCGTATTCTCTTTCCTAACCCTGACAATTATCTGCTTCCCGGTCTGTTTGTAAAAGCACGTGTTGCGCAAAGCACCATGGCCAACGCCATCAGTATTCCTCAACAGGCAGTAGTCAGAAGTGCGGGCGGAGCAACAACTGTCTGGGCTGTCGGCCCTGATAATGTCGTCAACCCACGGCCAGTAAAGGTTTCTCGGGCCATTGGCGATAAATGGCTGGTTGCTTCCGGATTAGCAGATGGCGATAAAGTGGTTGTCGCAGGGATTCAGAAAATTGGTCCGGGAGCCACTGTAAAGCCGGTTGAAATGTCCACTTCAGCGCAATAGCGACAGGATATGAGCAATGCCTAGATTTTTTATTGAACGACCCATATTTGCCTGGGTCATCGCGATAGTTATTATGCTGGGAGGGGTGTTTGCCATCGAGACCCTGCCAGTCGAACAGTACCCGGAAATTGCACCTCCGAGTGTTTCTGTCAGTACTTCTTATCCTGGTGCATCGGCTGAAGTTCTGGAAAACAGTGTTACCCAGATTATTGAACAGAGTCTGACCGGTATCGATAATCTGCGTTACTTTTCTTCCTCCAGCGATTCCAATGGAAACCTGCAGATCTCTCTGACTTTTGAGCCGGAGGCTGACCCCGATATCGCCCAGGTCCAGGTCCAGAACAAGGTCAGCAGTGTTGTCAGCCTGTTACCCCAATCGGTTCAGCAGCAGGGGGTTAATGTCAGGAAAGCCTCGTCCAGCTTTCTGATGGTTATCGGTATTTATTCGACCGATCCCAAGGTTACTGAGTTCGAGATCAGTGACTATATGCGGTCAAAGATGTCCGAGCCGATCAGTCGGATCAGTGGCGTCGGTGATGTTACGGTTTTTGGTGAACAGCACTCCATGCGGATCTGGTTAAATCCCGAGCAACTGCATAGTTTTAACCTGATGCCTTCCGATGTCAGTGCCGCTATTAAGGCTCAGAATGTCGAAGTTACCGCAGGTCAATTAGGTGGAGCTCCAGCGGTTGCCGGACAACAGTTGAATGCATCAATCAAGGCCATGTCCAAACTGGAAACGGTCGAAGATTTTGAGAATATTCTGCTTAAGGTCAAGACCGATGGGTCCCAGGTACGCTTGCGGGATGTTGCTCGGATTGAGCTGGGTACCCAATCTTATGCCCGGATCGCCCGCTATAATGGTAAGCCTGCCAGTGGCATGGGAATTTACCTTGGTACCGGAGCAAATGCTCTTGCTACCGCTGCTGAGGTTAAAGAGCGCGTCAAAGATCTGCAGCAGTATATGCCTGAGAGTTACCAGGTTGTTTATCCTTACGACACGACTCCATTTGTTGAATTGTCGATTCATGAAGTGTTCAAGACCCTGGTTGAAGCCATTGTTCTGGTCTTCTTTGTCATGTTCCTGTTTCTGCAGAATTTCCGGGCGACACTGATCCCGACCATTGCGGTTCCGGTTGTTTTGCTCGGTACTTTTGGGGTTCTGGCGGCGTTTGGCTACTCCATCAACGTGCTGACCATGTTCGCTATGGTTCTGGCCATCGGTCTGCTGGTTGACGATGCGATCGTTGTGGTTGAAAACGTTGAACGGGTTATGAGTGAGGAGGGTCTTCCTCCCAAAGAGGCCACCAAAAAATCGATGACCCAGATTACCGGTGCCCTGGTTGGTATTGCCATGGTACTGTCCGCTGTTTTTGTCCCGATGGCTTTTTTCAGCGGGTCAACCGGTGCCATTTACCGGCAGTTCTCCATTACCATTGTTTCAGCTATGGCGCTCTCCGTTTTGGTTGCTTTGATCCTTACCCCTGCTCTGTGTGCAACCATGCTCAAGCCGGTCGAAAAAGGGCATAACCTGAAGAAAAGAGGGTTCTTTGGCTGGTTTAACCGGACCTTTGAAAGCGGCAAGCGTGGCTATCGCAAGAGTGTCGGTTTTGTTGCCGCCCGCTCCATTACGTTTTTTCTGATTTATCTGATCGTTGTTGGTGGCCTGATGTATATGTTCAGAAGTTTGCCAACGGCTTTTTTGCCTGATGAGGATCAGGGGATCATGATGATGATGATCCAGGCACCACCCGGGGCGACTCTTGAGCGGACTCGGGAAAGTGCCAAATTGGTTGAGGAATATTTTCTCACCCAGGAAAAAGAAAATGTCGAAAGTATCTTTACTGCGGCCGGTTTCAGTTTTGCTGGTCAAGGGCAGAATGTTGGTCTGGGGTTCGTGCGTTTGAAAGACTGGAGCGAGCGCCAGCGCCCGGACCAGAAGGCTCAGGCTGTTGCCCAGCGCGCCTTTGTCAACCTGTTCCTCAGAAACGGCATCAAGGATGCCAATGTTTATACCTTTACCCCGCCGCCAATCCCGGCTCTTGGGAATGCCAGTGGTTTTAACTTCAAGCTTATTGACCAGGGCAACCTCGGGCACGAAGTCTTATTGCAGGCGCGTAACATGATGCTGGGCATGGCTTCGCAGGATGCTCGACTGTCCAATGTGCGCCCCAACGGGATGTCTGATGTGCCGCAGTATAAACTGGATATTGATCAGGAAAAGGCATCGGCTCTGGGAGTCTCAATAGGCGACATTACCAACACGCTCAGTATCGCCTGGGGGTCTTCCTACATCAATGATTTTGTCGATGATGGCCGGATCAAAAAGGTTTACATGCAGGGTGACGCGCCTTACCGCATGCTGCCGGAGGATGTTGAACGCTGGTATGTGCGTAACAAGCAGGGCGATATGGTCCCTTTCACATCCTTCGTAACGGGCAGTTGGGAGTATGGATCACCGCGTCTGGAACGCCATAATGGCCGCTCCTCCATGGAAATTCAGGGTGCCCCGGCAGGGGGAGTGAGCTCTGGGGTTGCCATGGAGGCAATTGAGGAAATGGCCCAGAAGTTGCCGCCTGGTATCGGTATCGAATGGACTGGTATCTCCTATGAAGAACGCTTGGCCGGTTCGCAAACGACCATGCTGTATGCGGTCTCTTTGTTGATTGTTTTCTTGTGCCTGGCTGCTCTGTATGAAAGTTGGACGATTCCGTTTGCGATCATGTTAATCGTACCGTTGGGTATTGTTGGTACGGTAGCTGCGACCTATATGAAAGGTTTGTCTAATGACGTCTATTTCCAAATTGCTCTGTTGACAACCATTGGTCTGGTGGCGAAAAACGCCATTCTGATCGTTGAATTTGCTAAAAGTCTCTATGAAAGTGGACGCAGTGTTATCGTTTCTGCCATGTTGGCTGCTGAGCAACGTCTGCGGCCGATTCTGATGACGTCCATGGCCTTCATTCTCGGGGTAACGCCACTCGCTATCTCCAACGGTGCTGGCTCGGCCAGTCAGAATGCCATTGGTATCGGGGTTATCGGTGGTATGATCGGATCCACAACACTGGCAATCGTATTTGTACCGATGTACTTTATTATTATTGAAAAGTGGTCCATGACCAGAAAGCGTAAAGCTCAAAGAGCTGCAGAGAAAGAGGTCAGCCATGTTGAATAAATTTATATCTGTTATTGCCCTGGCCTTGTTGCTGGCGGGATGTTCCATGATCCCCAAGTATCAGCAACCGGAATTGCCGGTAACACAAAGCTGGCCGGTCGGGGAATCCTATCTGGAAAATGAAGCCGGGGTCCCCAGCGAAATAAGCTGGCAGACCTATGTTCAGTCGGAACCATTAAAATTGTTGATTGAGCGAGTGCTGGAAAATAACCGCGATCTGAAAGTGGCGGTTCTGAATATTGAACAGGCCCAGGCCGCGTATCGTATTCAAAAAACAACGCTGATCCCGACTGTTAACGCTAATGCCAGTGCCTCACGGGCTGGTGTCCCGGATGACGCTGCGACCACCGGAGTAGGTTATACCTACACCAGTACCAGTGCCAATATTGCCTTGTCCGCCTATGAACTGGATTTTTTCGGCAGAGTCAGATCTCTGAATCAAGAAGCATTGGAAACCTATCTGGCGACGGAAGAAGCGTTGGCCAGCGCGCGGATATCCCTGATCGCTGAAACGGCCAATGCCTACCTGAGTTTTCTGGCAGATCGGAAGCTTCTGCAATTGGCCAAAGAGACCCGCGATACTCAGCAGCATACTTACGATGTTATCAAGCGGCAGTTCGAAGTTGGTTCGGCCACTCAGCTCGATGTGGCTCAGGCTGCCACTGCAGTTGAAAGCGCGCGAGTGTCCATTGCCCAATACACCCGCTTGTTGGCGCAGGATAAAAATGCCTTGGTCTACTTGACAGGTGCGTCAGTCGATGATGTACTGGCGAATGCTGAAAGCATTGATTCCATCAGCTTCATGAATAATCTGCCGGTCGGCCTGCCCTCGGAAGTTTTGCTGGCGCGGCCGGATATCCGTAGAGCAGAGCATCAGCTAAAAGCGGCCAATGCCGATATCGGTGCTGCGCGCGCAGCCCTGTATCCAACCATCAGTCTGACCGGGTCTTTAGGTTTGGCCAGTGATAGTCTTGACGGGCTGCTGACCTCAGGCGCTCGCTATGCCTGGAACTTTACTCCGTCACTGACAATTCCGATTTTCAACCGGGGCAAGTTGAAAGCCAGCCTGGCAGTCGCGGAAGTCAAAGAAAAGATTGCCGCGACCCAGTATGAAAAGGCGATTCAGACTGCTTTTAAAGAAGTCGCCGATCAACTGGCCGCACGTGGAACTTACCAATCACAACTCGATGCTCAGAATGCCCTGGTGGCCGCCACGGGCAAGGCCTATGAACTATCCCGGGCGCGCTATGACAATGGCATTGATGATTTCCTGACTGTGCTCGATTCGCAACGTTCCTTGTTTTCTGCTCAACAAGGTGCTGTCAGCGTAAAACAGGCCTATCTGGCCAACCTTGTCAGTTTGTACAAGGTCTTAGGGGGGGGACAACTGTAGTACGGTCATCCCCTAGGTATGATCGAAAACGCCCCTCAATTGCGTCTGATTGAGGGGCGTTTTTTTATCGGCAGCAACGCAACGCTCACTTTGTTGAACGTCTTGAAATCGAAAGAGGGTAACCTTAATGAGCCTTTCGAAAATATTAGGTACTGCAGACCCGACTAATTCAGTATTGCGGGTTCAATGTGCCGGCTATCCTTCCCCATAGCAATAATACCAGCAGGGGTAACAACAGTGTCATCATGCTGAACATGAGGGTCGGGCGGGCCCAGTGAAGGGTCACGAACGCCATGCAGCCGGCACCGGCAATAAACTGGTAAAAGACCAGCAGGGAAGATGCGGAACCGACATCTGTTTTGACCAGGCCGAGGAGCAATGACCCACTGCTTGGGCGGCTGAGGCCGGTGAAAAAGGAAAAAATGGCGATGAACAGCATAAAGAATAGGTAATGCTGGCGTGAAAAAAGGCATAGCCCGGCGCCGCCGACGATACAGCCGAAGATGGCGATGGTCAGAATTGTTTTATCCTCAAAGTGCTTGATGAGTTTGGATGAGGTAAAGGCCCCGGCCATGGAGACCAGTGCGTTGAGCCCGAACAACAGACTGAACGTGGTTTCCGAAAGTCCGTGAATGGAAATATAGAAGATTGGCGAAAAGGCAATGTAGCCGTAAAAGGGGATGACCAGTAGCCCCATACTGATCCCGGCGATAAGAAATGATCGATTGTGCAGGTGAATACTGTAGCGGGTGGCCAGTTGCTGCAGGCTGATATCCAGTTTGTTTTGATTACTTTCCCTGGTGGTGAACGTAACCAGCAGGGTAATAGTCACCAGAGCCCCCTGGAGCAGAAAGATAAAACGCCAGCTACCAACTTTCAATAACAACGCTCCGATTAATGGCGCAATCATCGGAGCAACCGCAACCAGAGTCATAATGTAAGCGAGGGCTTTTTGCCGTTCTGTGCCACTGAAACGGTCGCGTACAATCGCCATGATGATTGCAGCTGGCGCACCTGCCCCCATCCCCTGAATGACTCTGAAAAAAATCAGTTGCCAGGCATTCTGCGCAGCAGCACATAAAAATGATGACACGACGAAAAGGGTCAATCCAACCAGCAAAATCGGTTTGCGTCCGTATTTGTCGGAAAGCGATCCGGAGACCAGAATAAACAGGCTGAAAGATATGAACCATAAAACCAGGGTCATGTTGATAAGGTCTTTGCCGACATTCCATCCTTGCGCGATCTGGGGAATTGCCGCTAGGTACATGTCAGTGGCTAACGGAGCTGTCATTGCCAGCGCGGCCAGGTAAATAACGTAGAGAGCTTTACTGCGTTGATATAATGGTTTCACAGGGCGTTCCTAATTGTTGCGTTGATGCAGGCGTTCTTTTTAAGAGTGACGTAAACAACAGTCTCGTGAGAAAAAAGCCGTTTTCAAACTTGAAATATACAATCGCTATCTGGGGTGTGCAGGTGTTGCTGATAAAGTGCATGGAAGCGGATCAGCGCGAAGGTTTGGTCCGGCGCAGGGCCACATGAAATGTGGCCCCTCGTATGCAGGTTGTGATTATACACCTTTGAGCGGTTAAAAGCTGGTTGAATATGACCAGCGTTCAGTTCTCCCAGGTTCAGCCTTGCTGGAGTTCGGGAGGTAATTTCCGAAAGCGGAGCTTTCCTTCTTTGAAGAGGGGCAGAATCAACAAGCTGCTAAGCAGTTTGATCACGGTTTGTCCCCAAATGACTGGCCAGGCTGGCCCAAAAGCTAACAGCACAAAGACCAGAGAGTCCAATGGCGTGGAAACCAGATTGCTCAGAACCATACGCTTTTCAACGCTGCCCGTCATTCTGGTGTAAAACCACCAGTCGCAGAATTCGGCAATCAGGAAAGCGGCCAACGAAGCGACGGCGATGTTGCGGTTAAAGGCAAAGGTAATCAAGGCAGCGGCCAGCATCCAGATCCAGCAACCATATTTGCCGTAACGCTCCTGGACCAGGTCGCGGGCTGAATAGGTCAGGCCGATAGCGACAGCTCCTGCCGGAAAACTGACACCGAACAGGGTGACGACACCAAACAGATGGACCAGGATGTTGGCGAGGATGATGGAAAAAAGATAAAACAAGCCACTCATTTTTATGTAGACCTTTCTTGTTCATCCTCGCCGGAAATAAGAGAGTTATGTTGGCGAGAATGAGATTGTTATTATGCTTTTACTAAGACAGACTGCTCAATATACAAGGGCTTGAAAATGAGAGCTAGATCCAAAACGAAAAAAATGACCAATCTGGTCATTTTTTTCGTTTTGGATCATATCAACTGGAGAAAAAGCTGGTCACTATATTCTTGGTGATCGGATCAGGCGGACGGTACAACTGAGGTCTATGCTCTGCTCATCGTAGTTTTCTCAATAATCAATCGCGACTTCGATCAGATGAACTCCACTGACTTAGTCTTTGCAAAAGTGGACCCGCTGGTCGGTTATGGTTACCCGGTGTCCCTTGTCAAGCCTTTGTGGATATCTTAAGTACTGTGACTGGTGAAAGTATCGTTCCGTTAAGCGGTATTATCCTTATTCATTGCGCTTCCGCACATTAAAAAGGCCGGAATTCAATAATTCTGAATATCCGGCCCGGGATAGAACAGGTCAAATTTTCTGATTGTGTTTAGAGTGCTTTGTACTCAAAAGACTGGCCGCCGATAGATGCCTCATACATGAGCCCCCCTTTAATATGAATAAAGGTTGCCATCCCGTTACGGTAACCGGAGCCTGTCTGGTCGGCCGTTGCCGTATTCAGACTTTTGCTGGCTGTTGAACCGTCAGGGCCTGCTTTAGCCTGGGCTCCAGCAACAATAGCCACGGCCGAGGCGCTGGCTTCAAAGATAAATTTGGTGCTGGTAAAACGCTCGAAGGCTGCCTGGTTTTCAAAAAAGATGATTTCGCTGAAAGCCTGGCCCCCCAATTGGGCACCAATAGACGCTTTTGCCAGGGTTGCTTCACCAACCAGTTGTCCCTGGCGATAGACTCTACCCTTGCCGTAAGAGGCGCCGATAATAAAGCCCCCTTTGCCAACCAATGGGAAGATCGCATAGCCGTAGGCAGTATTAAAATATGGGCGCACGACCGGCGAATTTGAGTAGATGTTGACCGTTTCCTGATACTGATTTGCCATTGCGCCGCTGCTGGTCAGAAAAACCAGGATCAGTGTGACGCACAGCAAAAATCGCATCCGTTGCATAATGTGTTTCCTCCTTTTCATTTCTGATTTAGCCAATGTTGCCAGGCATTATACATCGATATCAGAAATATCGCTCTTATTAATTAAAAATATTCCTCTTCATAATCGGGCACACAATGGAACCATTCCCGGTGTTGTTGGCCCAGCTCAAGGGCTGCCTGGGCCTGGGCTATTATTTTTTCACGATCTTTGGGGTAACTTCCTTCAAGGTGCAGAATGTTTGAGACATGGTTGGAGCGCAGGATGGTACGCTGAGGATTCAGGTGCCTGGTGATGAGTAATGCTTCCTGTAATACCTCGCCATGACTCAAGGGGTCAATAAGTTTGAAATATGCGTCATTATGACGCCTGAACATGGTCAGTAACGAAAAATACTGGGGTGACAGATCATTAATCCAGGCAGCTGTTGCTAGTGCGTGTTCACTGCTGCGTAGACGTCCCGCCAAACCGAGTATTGCTGTCACCGAAAGTTTGAGACCCGCAGTTTGAGCCTTATGGCACAGGTCAAGCATCGTTTCGGGGTGGAAGTGCTTGTTGGCCAGCTGCAGTGTTTGAGGGTCTCCACTTTCAAGACCAAAGTAAAGAATCCGCAGTTTAAGATCCTTTAACTGCTGAAGATTCTCGACCGATTTTGTCGTCAGACTGTTGGGTGATGCGTAGGCACTGACTCTGGTCAGGTTGGGAAATGTCGCATTCAGCTTTTCAAGAATCCGGACCAAACCCTCCTGGGGATAGACCAACCCGTCTCCATCGGCGAGGAAAATACGCTGAATCTGGTTTCGGTAAGTGTTTGGCAGTGATTCGATCTCTGCAAAGATGTCTGCCTGTGAGCGAGTTCTGAACTGTTTCATTTTGTACATGCCACAAAATTTGCAACTGTTTTGCGAACAGCCGATCGTGATCTGAAAGATCAGGGATCGGGCTTCGGATGGAGGCCGGAACAGGGGTTCATCATAGTCAAAAAAGTACATGAGTGTCAGTCTTCCATTGTCAATATCCATTATACAGAACAACTTGCGACGCTTCTGCCTGCAGCTGAGAGATGCATCTTATGCTAGCAGAAGCAATATGCAGAAAACAACACGTGGGGCAATATTGGATTGACAATATATGTGTAGACATATATAAGGCTTCCAATATTATTCAAGGGAGTGCAAATGAAAACAACGAGTTCTACCAATGCTTGCCAACTTACGATGTCAAAACAGGTCAGCTATAAGTGGTTGCTTGGTTTGGTTATGGTCACCGTGCTAACTCTGGGGTGGCGCTTTCCGATTCTGGGTTTCATTGTGCCGGTTGCCATGATTGCCGGGATCAGTGGAGGGGTGTTTCGTGGTCGCTGGGTGTGCGGCAATATGTGTCCACGGGGCAGTTTCCTCGACAGCTGGTTCAGCCTGGTGGCCAGTAACAAGCCGATGCCTGCTGTGCTGCAGAATAGCAGGTTGCGTTGGACTGTCGTTGTTGTCCTGATGAGCTTTATGGTGTATCGACTGGCCCAGCACCCAGAACAATGGCAACATTGGGGACGGGTTTTCTGGCAGATGTGCTTGCTGACGTCTTTGACTGCTGTCGCACTGGGGCTGCGTTACAGTGCCCGTAGCTGGTGTTCCGTATGCCCGGTTGGAACCATGGCGGGAAGTTTGGGGGGCGCAAAGTATCAACTTCAGGTTGCAGCGTCCTGTAAAGACTGTAGCTTGTGTGAACAGGCCTGTCCGATGCAGTTGAAAATTGCAGTTTACCGGCACGGGGGTGTTCAGCAGGAGCAAGACTGTATCAAATGTTCAGCCTGTCAAAGGGCCTGTCCTCGGGGTGATGTCCTGAGTTGGCCAACGCGAAAAGCCGCATGATAGTTTCTTTTTACTGAACAGGCAGTACAACAAAAACGGCCCCCGCTAAGGAGGGCCGTTTTTGTTGTACGATTTACCGCAGCGAATCAAACGCGCGGAACACACTGCTGTCGTGATCAGTTGAAGAAACGCTTGAGCAGACCAGCAAAGGCTGCACCGTGACGTGCTTCGTCTTTACACATTTCGTGAACAGTGTCATGAATGGCGTCGAGGTTGAGTTCTTTGGCGCGGGTCGCCAGGGCTTTTTTACCAGCGCAAGCACCATGTTCGGCATCAACGCGAGCCTGCAGATTGGCTTTGGTATCAGCAACAACACACTCCCCGAGCAGCTCAGCAAATTTGGCAGCGTGCTCAGCTTCTTCAAAAGCAATGCGCTTGTAAGCTTCAGCAACTTCAGGATACCCTTCACGGTCAGCCTGACGGCTCATGGCCAGATACATGCCAACTTCGGTACACTCACCGGTGAAGTTCATTCTCAGACCTTCAATGATTTCCGGATCGACATCTTTAGCTACACCGATACGGTGTTCATCAGCCCACTGCAGGGCAGCAGTTGCATCTTGTTCGATAAATTTGGCGGCAGGCGCTTTACACTGAGGGCACTCTTGTGGAGCACAATCACCTTCATGGACATAACCGCAGATAGTACAGACGAACTTTTTCATGTTTTCACTCCTTGGGATTATATTCCTAACCAAAACACTCGCAATTATAGTGGGAATATCCGATTTGTCAACTTGAAAGAATGCTAGCTTTCCACAGGATTTGAGGATTAACGCCACTGAACAGAATTTTCATTAATTGCAAACCTGAAGCTAACAAAGAGAGAGTACATACACGTGATCTACACTAAAACTTCGGAGATTTGATCTGGAGTTTGCTGGTTTTCGGGTTCGACATAAATTTATCTTTGTTTCGGGAGGAGTACAAAATGAGACGTTTGAGAAGCACATTCTTACTGACTGTATTCATGGTATCCATGGTCGCTGGTTCAGCTTTTGCTGCAACCCCTAAATATGTTTTCTATTTCATCGGCGATGGTTTGGGCGCCTCGCAACGCCAGGTCGCTGAGTATTACGCTCAACAGGTTGCAGGTGATAGGTCGCTGAAGCTAGCTATGAACACTATGAGTGTTGTCGGGATCAATACGACGTATTCCAGCGATTCCCTGGTGACGGATTCTGCTGCTGCCGGGACTGCTTTGGCCACTGGTTACAAGACCAATAACGGCGTCATCAGTCAACTGCCGAATGGTGAAAAGGTCAAAAGCCTGATTGAAGCTGCGCAGGAGCAAGGTTGGGCAACCGGGATTGTCACAACCACCCGCCTGACTCACGCCACCCCGGCGGTGTTTGCTTCCCACAATAAATCACGCGATGCCGAAAATGAAATCGCCGCTGATATGTCAGACAGTGGCGTTGATTTTTTTGTCGGCGGTGGCTTCCGTCATTTCGTGAAACAAGGGGGGGCGTTCAAATCCAAGCGTAAGGACGACAGGGACCTGGTCCAGGAGATGAGAGTTGCCGGGTACCAGACTTTCGTCGGTGAAAAGTCGTCAGCGGCGTTCAAAAGCTTTGTCCCTGGAAAAGATTCCAAGGTCTTTGCGGCTTTAACCTATTCTCATATTCCTTATGAGCTTGATCGTATTAACGACAACAATAACTCACTTCCTGCCCTGTCTGAAATGACCAACAAGGGCATTGACGTTCTCATGAGTCACGATAAGCCCTTCTTTTTTATGATTGAAGCCGGGCGTATCGATCACGCCTGTCATGCCAATGATGTTGCAGGTTCCATTTATGACACCCTGGCACTTGACGATGCTGTTAAAGTGGCCCTTGCTTTTTATAAGCAACATCCCCAGGAAACTCTGATTGTACTGGTGGGTGATCATGAAACCGGTGGCCTGGGACTTGGTTTTGCTAAAAATTATTTTCTGAAAATGGACGCTGTCCAGTCGACCAAAGCATCAATAGAAGATGTGATGGTAAATGTTTATAGCGGAGACGTTGATGCCTACCTGAAGACCGTAGCTGAGCGCTTTGGTCTGGCAGACATGACTGTAGAAGAAAAACAACGCCTTATCGAAGCTGCCACGTTGCAGGATGCAGGCGCAAAAGATGCGGCCGCGTATGGTTCTTATTCACCGACCCAGGTCGCTGTTGCCCATATTCTGAGTGAGCGCGCCAATGTTGAGTGGACAACTTTTGCCCATACCGCAACCCAGATTCCAATGGGGGCCGTCGGTGTTGATGCCATGAGTTTTATGGGCTTTAAAGATAACACTGAAATCGCCAAAACCATGGCTAGCGTCCTGCACTTTCAGCTGACCGAGAAACACTTGGCTTTGGCTCAGTAAAAGGAACGGTCCATTTGTCTTTACTGCAAAAGGTACGATTTCAACGCTTATATTCTTATTGATATGAGCCGCAGCGGGACTTGTCGGTGCGGCTCATAGAGTTTACAGGAAAACAAATAAAAGTGACTTCAGGAAAAGTTGTTTTTTTTATCATGATTCTTTTGTGCGGCCTGGGTCTCGGGACGATAGAGGCGGACTCTGAGCCTGTTCAGACCGACGTTGTTGAGTTGCGTGGGGTTGTTACTGCGGTCGATAATTCGGAGCTGATCTCATCCGGCGTCGGTCATTTAGGCAGTCAGACTCTTACCGTAACCGTGATGAACGGACCCTTTAAAGGACAGTCGATTGGTGCCAATAACGGCCTGATTGGATCCTTGGAGATTGATGAGATCTATAGCCCCGGAGACACCGCTATTGTTGCTGCCCAGATAACAGGCGATGGAATCAGTTACGCGAAAACGATCAGTCAGTATCGCCAACGCTGGGAAGGCATTCTGTTTGCTGTCTTTGTTGTGTTGCTGGTGCTTTATGCCGGGACAGTCGGACTGAAAGCTTTACTGAGTTTTGTCGCCAGCGTTGTTATTCTGTGGGAATTTTTATTGCCCGGTCTACTGGCGGGGCAGAACCCGTTGCTGCTGACTGGCCTCACGTTGACGCTGCTGACCATAATGATCATTTTTCTGGTCGGTGGCGTGTCACGCAAAGCCGTAGCGGCAACCATTGGCACTCTGGCGGGCTTGGCGGTTGCTTTGCTGTTGACGGTTATTTTTGGTCAATTGCTCGAACTCAGCGGTATGACAGCGCCGTTTGCGCCCACCCTGATTCTTTCGGGACACTTTGACCTGAACATGCAGGAAATTTTTTACGCTGCTGTTGTGCTTGGGGCTTCAGGAGCCGCTATGGATATTGCCATGGATGTGGCGGCTTCGATGCTGGAGGTGAAACAGGCCTGCCCGGACATCAGCACAAGAAAGCTGCTGAATTCGGGACTGAATGTCGGGCGGGCGGTTGTTGGCACCATGACGACCACCCTTTTGCTGGCCTATTCGGGAGGCTACCTGACCATGCTGATGCTGTTTGTCTCTAAAGACACCTCGCTGCTGCGCATTTTGAATTTTAAAATGGTTGCCGCAGAGATCTTTCGCACTCTCGTTGGGAGTATCGGTCTGGTTGCTGTTGCTCCCCTTACCGCTCTTGTTGCGGCCTGGCTCTACAGGTCAATGCCGGTTGTGATGTTTCGGCACGAAGAACTGCAGATGCAGGTGCAAGAGGACATCCTGTCGGAGCCTGTTCGTTGACAGACTCCGATCCGCTATTGTGCCCTGTTATAAAAACAGCTCTGGCTGCTTTGGTTCGCTGCAGTTTTTCAGCAACATCTCGCGTCTGACCTGAACATATTCATCGGTAAAGATCCGTGCACTGGTCGGGCAGCTTTTGACACAGGCACAGCAGATGATACAGTTGGCTGCGTCTGTTGTAACACTGTCTGTGACACGGATAACATCAACCGGGCAGACTTGCGCGCAGGTATTACACAGGGTGCAACTGGCTGTCGCTGTTTCCGGAGCGACCCCGCCAAAGGTCACGCGCTCCCGGTAAGGATGGTTGCCGGCAATGACGGGATCCTGATCAGGGCTTGCTTGCAATTTGTCCGCAATTTGCTGGCCAAACTGCAGGGCCTGTTTGCAGTCATTATCATCTGGTCGGCTTAGAGCGACCGGATAGTCTTTGGTCGCATAGGAATGTTCACCGATAAACGCCCCGGCAGCAACGACTTTGAAACCATGCCCTTCAACCACATCGCGCAGTTCAACCAGCGCATCCTCATAGGCCCGGTTACCATACAGGGCAACCAGTACTGCCGGAGTGCCGGTACCCGTAATTTCGGCAAAGCGCTCAAGGCAGACTTCAGGAACTCGGCCGGCGTAAACCGGTATCCCGAAAATGACGATACCATCGCTAATTATAAAATCGTTGGCGGTGCCTGGCCGGGTCAGGTCGTGGTCTATAATACTGCCAGGATTCAAGCCTGTGGCAATCTGTTTGACGATGGTTCTGGTGGTGCCGGTCGGTGAAAAATAGACAAGATGTGCGACTGAAGTCATGACAGGTCTCCTGTAAGATGAATAACAATCAATCAGGGCAACCGTGCTGGTAGGGGCACCGTTGCCCATCCCCTTTACCAGGGGAGATTTTCGCCGTTGGTATGCCAGAAAGAACCGCTGTTATCCAGCGTCAGTTCTTCGATCCTGGCGATCAGGCCGATGGCAGAGTCTTCCGGGGTGATCATTCCCCCAAAATTAACCATGCGGGTTTTAACAAAACCGGGGTGCAGCAGCGCTACCGCAATGCCGCGCTCTTTAAGATCCATTGCCAGGGATTTGCCAAAGGCATTGAGCGCTGCTTTAGAGGCACGGTAACCGTAACGACCACCGGATGTATTGTCCGTAATCGAGCCCATGCGGCTGGTAATAAGGGCAATCTTGCTCCCGTTGGTGAGGTTTGGCAAGAGTGTTTCGGTGACCCGCAAAGGGGCATAGGCATTGATTTCCATCTGAGCCCGGATCGAATCCAAGTCAATGGAACCAAGGACTTCATCCTGCAACAGACCGGCATTGTTGATCAGCAGATCAATGCTGTCGTCTTTCAGTTCGCTGGCCAGTTTGACTAAGCTTGCAGCGCGGGTGACATCAATACCGGTGATAACTCTGGCAGCAACCCGTTCAATCCCTGGTGCAGAGGAACGACAGACAGCGGTAATCCGCCAGCCATGCTTTTGATATTGTTCGGCCAGAGCTAACCCGATACCACGGTTTGCTCCGGTGATAACGACATGTTTCATATTTTACTCCTGACGATTTGAAATGGACATATTTTTAATTTACCTTATTGCCAGTATAGGTCGTCTCCAGGTCAGATTTCAAATTGTGGTGCTGGTTATGAAAAAGCTTGAAAGAGGTACCTCGTTCTGTCAGGCCTTAAATTGAAACGAAGAGTGCCGCCCCGTGCAGATTGACTGTTGTTGAGCTGCTTATCTTGTCTGCCCTTGGAACCACATGGTTTATTTGGCTACTTCTCTTCAAAAAACGCTTTGTTAGTGATTTTTCCTCATGAGCTTGTTATTGTAACCGACTGAACTTTCTATTGAACCTGACTCCGGTTGTGTCCTCTATGTCCGGATTTGGCTGATAAGTTGTTGGAATAACATGCTGTTAATGATCGATAATTACGACTCCTTCACCTATAACCTGGTTCAGTATTTTCTCGAACTGGGGCAGTATGTCAAGGTGGTGCGTAATGATCAGGTGACTCTGGACGACATTGCTGAGCTTGCCCCAGATTATCTGGTTATCTCTCCGGGCCCGGGTACGCCGTCCCAGGCGGGAATTTCCATTGCCGCAATTGAACGCTTTGCCGGAAAAATTCCACTGCTCGGGATTTGCCTGGGGCATCAGGCTATTGTAGAGGCCTGCGGTGGCCGGGTGGTACGGGCCTCGCAGCTGATGCATGGTAAAACCAGCTCGATTTATCACGATGGGAGCCTCTTGTTTACCGGGATGTCTGACCCGTTTACGGCAACTCGTTACCACTCGCTGATTGCCGAACGTGAAAGCTTTCCGGCGTGTCTGAAAATGACGGCCTGGACTGCAGAGGATGAGATCATGGGCCTGGAGCATCGCGATTTATCTGTCTGGGGTGTTCAGTTTCATCCAGAATCTATTTTATCCAGTGAGGGGAAAAATCTGCTCACAAATTACCTCAATGCGTCCGTTATGAGTGGAGAGCGATTATGATCAAGGAAGCAATAGCTAAGCTGGTTGAGCGCCAGGATCTCAACGAGATGGAAATGATTGATGCCATGAACCAGATTATGGGCGGTGAGGCGACCCCTGCCCAGATCGGGGCTTTTATCACGGCTTTACGTATGAAGGGGGAAACCATTCCCGAGATCATTGGTGCGGCGCGGGTGATGCGCGCTCATGCGACCCCGATCCGGGTCGGGGATGTTGTTGATATTGACCGTGATGATATCAATATCGACCGCGAGACCATTCTGGATACCTGCGGTACCGGTGGCAGTGGAACACGCAGCTTTAATATTTCGACAACGGTTGCCCTTATTGTCGCCGCCTGTGGAGGGAAAGTCGCCAAGCACGGCAACCGCAGTGTTTCTTCATCCTGCGGTAGTGCCGATGTTCTTGAGCAGCTGGGGGTGAAACTTGATGTCGCTCCGGAATTGGTCGCCGAGTGTATCAATGAAATCGGTGTCGGTTTTCTGTTCGCCCCGGCTCTGCATGGAGCGATGAAATACGCTATTGGTCCGCGCCGCGAAATCGGCATACGCACGATCTTCAATGTTCTCGGTCCTCTGACGAACCCGGCTGGGGCCAACCGCCAGGTGCTGGGCGTCTATCGGGAAGATTTGGTGGAACCGTTGGCTAAGGTTCTGCTGAGTCTGGGGTGCCGACGCGGCTTTGTGGTTCACGGCAGTGACGGGATGGACGAGATTACCCTGACCGGACCAACCCTGGTTGCTGCAATTAGCGGCAATGCCGTTGATATTCAGACGATAGAGCCGGAGCAGTTTGGTTTTAAACGCTGCTCGCTGGCCGAATTGCAGGGGGGGGATGCGGCAGAAAATGCCGGTATTGTCACCGCAATTCTGACCGGTGAGACTGGTCCCAAACGGGATATCGTGCTGTTGAACAGTGCCTATGCCCTGGTTGCTGCAGGGTTGGCGGAAAATGTTGATAGCGGGATAGAACTGGCGAGCGACAGTATTGACAGTGGCCGGGCCAAGGCCACTCTTGACGATCTGATACGGATGACGAATCAATGATCCTTGAACGTATTTTAGAAACGAAAAAGCAGGAAGTTGCAGCGGCGAAAAGTCGCATGTCATGCGCCGATCAGATGGCCCGTATCGGTGATCTGGAAGACCAGCCCCGCGGTTTTGCCCGGGCGCTGCGGACCATGCGCGATTCAGGCGGCACTGCCCTGATAACCGAAGTAAAAAAAGCGTCACCATCCAAGGGGATTATTCGTGCGGATTTTGATCCCCTCGCCATCGCTGAAATTTATCAGGATCATGGTGCCACCTGCCTGTCGGTACTGACAGACGAACAGTTTTTTCAGGGCCACCTGCGCTACCTGGCCCTGATCCGTGAGCAGGTGTCGCTTCCCTTGCTGCGTAAGGATTTTATTATCGACCCCTATCAGGTGTATGAAGCTCGTGCCGCAGGAGCTGATGCTATTTTGCTGATCGCTGCGGCTCTGGATGATGGTCAGATGGCAGATCTGGCCGGGTTGGCTGCCGAACAACGGCTCGATACCTTGCTCGAGGTGCATGATGAGGAAGAACTGGAACGGGCGCTTAAGGTTTCGGTTGACCTGATAGGGATTAACAACCGTAACCTGAAAACCTTTGTCACCGACCTTGGTGTAACAGAGCGGCTGGCCGGCAGGATACCACCGCAACAGCTGGCGATTGCCGAGAGCGGAATTAATACCCGCGCCGATATCGAGCGTCTGCAACAGGCCGGGGCCGGAGCTTTTCTGATTGGCGAGAGTCTGATGCGCGAAACGGATATCGGGGCCAAAATGCAAACGCTGCTGGGGATTACGGACTGATATGCAGACGCCGCGAATCAAGATATGTGGCATTACCTCGGCTGCAGATGCGCTTGCTGTTGTTGCTGCGGGTGCGGATGCCCTGGGGTTTGTTTTTTATGATAAAAGCCCCCGCTGTGTGAGTGTGGCTACGGTTGCCGATATTGTTGGCGTATTGCCCCCCTTCGTGACGACTGTTGGCCTGTTTGTCAATGCCGATCGGCACGTAATTAAGGAGACCATGCTGAACGCACGCCTTGATGTCGTTCAACTGCATGGTGATGAGCAGCCGCACGATTGTCATCTGGCTCCGTGGCGCACCATAAAGGCTCTGCGGGTCAAAGATACAGATTCTTTGAACGGTGCTGCGGACTATCCGGTTTCGGCATTGCTTCTGGATGCCTGGAGTGACGAGGCTTACGGTGGTACCGGGCATCGGTTCGACTGGCAGTTGGTCCAGCAATTGAATGTCAACCGGCCGGTTATTCTGGCTGGTGGCTTAACGCCGGACAATGTGGCCACCGCAGTTGCGACGGTCAGACCCTATGGTGTGGATGTCTCAAGTGGCGTGGAGCTGAGCCCGGGATGCAAAGATATCGCTAAAGTCAGAAAATTTATCAAGCAGGTGAGGAACGCATGAATTATACCTATCCGGATGGAAAAGGTCATTTCGGGATCTATGGCGGACGTTATGTCGCGGAAACGCTGATGCCCGCCCTGCTCGAGCTGGAGCAGGCCTACGCTGAGGCGCAGAAGGATCCTGAGTTTTATCGTGAATTTGAGTATTACCTGAAAAATTATGTCGGTCGTCCCAGTCCGCTTTATTATGCCGAACGGCTGAGCAAAGAGCTTGGCGGGGCTAAAATATACCTGAAACGGGAAGACCTGAACCATACTGGTGCCCACAAGGTTAACAATACCGTTGGGCAGATTCTGCTGGCGCGGCGCATGGGGAAAAAGAAGGTTATTGCCGAGACCGGGGCCGGGCAGCACGGCGTGGCAACGGCAACCGTTGCTGCTCTGTTCGGTATGGAATGTGAAATTTTCATGGGGAAGGAGGACATTCGCCGCCAATCTCTGAATGTTTTCCGTATGCGTCTGCTCGGCGCCAAGGTGCGGGAATGTACCAGTGGAACCGCAACCCTGAAAGATGCCATGAATGACGCTTTACGCCACTGGGTCACCCATGTGCGCGACACCTTCTACGTTATCGGAACGGTAGCCGGACCCCATCCCTACCCGCAGCTGGTGCGTGATTTCCAGTCGATTATTGGTAGCGAGGCAAAGGAACAGCTGCAGGAAGCTGAAGGTAAATTGCCGGATGTCGCGGTGGCCTGTATCGGTGGTGGTTCCAACGCCATGGGGCTGTTCTACCCCTTTATTAAGGATACCTCTGTGCGTTTGCTGGGCGTGGAAGCGGCTGGCTTCGGTGTTGAAACCGGTAAGCATGCGGCGTCTATTTCTGCCGGACTGCCTGGTGTTCTGCATGGTAACAAAACCTATCTGTTGCAGGATGAGGACGGCCAGATTCAGCATGCCCACTCCATATCGGCCGGACTTGATTACCCGGGTGTCGGACCTGAACACTCTCATCTGAACGATATTAAACGTGCCGAGTACGTTTCTATAACGGATGATGAAGCGCTCGACGGCTTCCTGAAACTAACCCGCATTGAAGGAATTATTCCCGCCCTGGAAAGTGCCCATGCGATCGCCCAGGTGGTTAATCTGGCTCCGACCATGGCCAAGGACCAGATCATCCTGGTATGTCTGTCGGGTCGCGGGGATAAGGATATCCATACTGTTGCTGATGCAATGAAAGTTGAACTGTAATGAAATTTTCTGAACTGCCGCTGCCGGATGTGGTACAGCAGGGGATTGTTGCCGCTGGCTTTGAAACCTTGACGCCCGTGCAGCAGGAATCGATTCCGTTGGCCCTTAAAGGGAAAGATGTTGCCGCACAGGCGCAGACCGGTACCGGGAAGACGGCGGCATTCCTGATTTCGCTGTTTTGCCGCTTGCTGTCCTCCAGCAAAACGACGGATAATAATCCGCGCGCCCTGGTCATGGCCCCAACCCGTGAGCTGGTGGTGCAGATCTGCAAGGATGCCGAGACCCTCGGACGGTTTACCAATCTGAAGGTGCAGCCGATCTTTGGTGGTGTCGATTATGAGAAGCAGCGCCAGGCTCTTAAGGATGGCGTGGATATTATCGTTGCGACACCCGGGCGCCTGATCGATTACTACAAACAAAAAGTTTTTTCCCTTAAGCGGGTCGAAGCGTTGGTGATTGATGAAGCGGATCGCATGTTCGATATGGGCTTTATCAAGGATCTGCGTTACCTGCTGCGTAAACTTCCCCCGTTTGAAAAACGCCAGACCATGCTCTTTTCGGCAACCCTGTCTTCGCAGGTCATGGAACTGGCTTACGAGTTTATGGATCTTGCGGAACGCGTAGAGATTGCTCCAAAGCAGGTTGCCGCTGAAAATATTGAGCAGATTCTTTACCATGTCGGGCGTCATGAGAAGTTTGCACTGCTTATGGGGCTCTTGAAGCGGGAGGCCGACAACGCTGAACGGGTGATGCTGTTTGTCAACACCAAAGCGGAAGGGGAGCGCCTGGATGCTTTGCTTCAGGCCAACGGTATTGCCAGCGCTGTTTTGTCAGGTGATATCCCGCAGAAAAAGCGGATGCGAATTCTGGACCAGTTCAAGCTGGGGAGCCTGACGCATCTGGTGGCCACCGATGTCGCGTCTCGGGGAATTCATGTTGATGGTGTGACCCATGTCATCAATTATGATCTGCCTCAGGACCGGGAAGATTATGTGCACCGTATCGGTCGTACCGCACGCGCCGGTGCCAGTGGCCTGGCCATCAGTTTTGCTGATGAAGAGACCGTTTACGTCATTGCCGATATCGAAGATTATATGGGGTTTCCCATCCCCAGCGAAATGCCCTTGGATGAAGATTTCGACTTTGATTTCAAGCGGGCTTCGGCCAAACGCAAAAAGCCGCAACCGCCACCGCCTGAGAAAAGCGGGGCACCCAAACGGCGTAAAAGAAAGCGGCGGCCGAAAAGCAAAAAGCCGCAAGCCGAGGGTGCCCAGAAGCAGGGGGCAGATGCCTCGGGCTCAAAAGAGACGCCTTCCTGATACTGTTTTGCTGGGATTAGAAAAGGATTGAAATGAGATAGGGGAGTGGCTAAACTGATGGCTTTATGCAAGCTGTCAAGCTGGCCGTGACTGAATAAACGACGATGTTCCTTCTGGAAGCGGGTTGTCTCCGGCCGGAAACTGTATTGAGCGGGGCTTATGTCTAGAATAGAAACAGTTTTTTCGCAACTTAAAGAGCGCGGTGAAAAGGCGCTTATCCCTTTTATAACTGCCGGTGATCCAGATCTGGCAACGACGGCCAAGTTGATTCCGGCACTGGCTCAGGCCGGGGCAGATGTTATTGAGCTTGGCGTGCCGTTTTCTGACCCGATGGCGGATGGACCCACCATCCAGGCGGCCTCGGAACGGGCCCTGGCAAATGGGGTGACCCAGGAAAAAATTCTTGCCATGGTTGCCGAGGTGCGACGTGAAACGGAGGTGCCCATCGTCCTGATGGGTTATTATAATCCGATTTATCGCTATGGCGCTGAACGTTTTACCAAAGACGCCGCGGTTGCCGGGGTTGATGGTCTGCTGATCGTTGATCTGCCGCCGGAAGAAGCCGGGGAGATTACTGATGCCATGACCGCTTCCGGTCTTGACCTGATCACCCTGTTGGCCCCGACGACACCATTTGAACGTATGCAGCGCCTGGCTGCGGAGGCTAAAGGGTATTTGTATTACGTTTCAATGACAGGGGTGACCGGGGCACAGAAAATTGCTCCGGAAGATATCCGTATGGCGGTTTCGGCTCTTAAGGATATGACGACCGTTCCGGTTGGAGTCGGTTTTGGTATCACCACGGCAGAGGATGCCGCTTCGGTCGGTGAATTTGCCGATGGCGTGGTTGTTGGCAGCGCCTTGGTAAAATTGATTCATGAATATGCCGATCGTCCCGAACTGTTAGAAAAAGTTGGCGGATTTATTTCACAGCTCAAGTCAGGGCTTCTACCCGCAGCAAACTAATGCGGTTTTACCGTTGTTTGATGCTTCACACCTCATAGTGATGTAGGTGCATACAATAAAAAGGATAATCCATGGTCTGGTTTCGGAAAAAGCAAGCGGTTACCGTTTCCACGGAAAAAAAGAATGTTCAGGTTCCTGCGGGGGTCTGGTCAAAATGCAAGAACTGCCAGGAAATTATTTACGCCAAGGAGATTGAGCGTAATCTGAATGTCTGTCCGAAGTGTGATTATCACTTCCGCATTGGAGCCCGTGAACGGATCGCGCAGATACTCGATGACGGCACCTTTGCCGAGATGGACGCCAGCATGCGTTCCGTTGACTTTCTCGATTTTAAGGATTCCAAACGCTACAAAGAGCGTATCAAGGCGGCGGTCAAAAAAGCGGGTGATGGCGATGCCGTTATCTGTGGTGAGGGGAGCCTTGACGGTATTCCCGTTGTCGTCGCTGTCTTTGATTTCTCGTTTATGGGTGGCAGTATGGGGGCTGTTGTTGGTGAAAAAATTACCCGTGCCATCGAAAAAGGCTTGGAAACCAATGCGCCTGTGCTGATCTTTTCATCGTCTGGTGGTGCCCGGATGCAGGAGAGTATCCTGTCGCTGATGCAAATGGCCAAAACCAGTGCCGCTTTAGCCAAGCTGAAAGCCGCCGGAATTCCCTATATTTCCGTTTTGACCGATCCGACAACCGGTGGCGTTACGGCAAGTTTCGCCATGCTGGGAGACTTGAACATCGCTGAACCGCGGGCATTAATCGGGTTTGCCGGACCGCGGGTTATTGAGCAGACGATTCGCCAAACCTTGCCGGAAGGGTTTCAGCGTTCGGAATATCTGCTTGAACATGGCATGATCGACATGATTGTGCAGCGTAAGGAAATGAAGCAGAAGCTGGCTCAGATTCTGCGAATCTTTTTGAAACAATAATCAAGTAATGACGAAAAGTTATCAGGAGAGTCTCGATTACCTGTTCTCTCTGCAGTTTTTTGGCATTAAGCTTGGGCTGGACAATATCCGCAGTTTGCTTGACCGGGTTGGTAATCCGCAGCAGCAGCTGCGGATTATTCATGTGGCCGGGACCAATGGTAAAGGCTCAACCAGTGCCGCCTTAACCAGCATTCTGCATGCTGCTGGTTTTAAGACCGGTCTGTATACTTCTCCTCATCTCCATAGCTTTACCGAGCGCATTCGGGTCAATACCAGGCAGATCAGTGAGGCTGAAGTTGTTGCCCTGATTGACACATTCCGACCCCACGCCGAACAGCTGAAAGCGACGTTTTTTGAAGTGACCACCGCCATGGCCCTATTGTGCTTTGCGCAACAGCAGGTCGACTGGGTTGTGCTTGAGACAGGCATGGGGGGGCGCCTGGATGCGACCAATGTCGTGGGGCCGGAACTGTCGATCATAACGCCAGTCGCTTTTGACCATGCCGGGTATCTGGGGGATTCCATTGCGGCTATCGCTGCTGAAAAAGTGGGTATTGTCAAGCCGGGGGTTCCGGTGGTCTGCGCCGCTCAGGACCCCGAAGCAGCGGACGTGATTCAGCAGGTATGCCGTGACCTTGGCAGCCCGTTGATCGTCGCTGGCAAAGATTTCGAGACACTCATTGCTGCTGATGGAGAGCATTTTAGTGTTGCTGAGGCCGGGCATGTTTCTGGCCCGTTCATGACCTTTTTGCCTGGCTGCCATCAATGGCAGAACCTGGCCCTTGCCGTTGCCGCTGTTCATGTTCTGAAAGGCCTTGGTCTGGATGTTAGTGACGCTGCTGTCGCCACAGGCTTACGCACGTTGCGCTGGCCAGGACGGTTGGAGTGGCTGGCTGACCGGATTCTGATCGACGGGGCGCATAATTGTGCCGGAATGGCAGTGTTGACCGATTATCTGATGCGCAGCGAGATCTCCGGTGTGCATCTGATTTTTGGCTGTAAGGCCGATAAGCAGGCTGGCGCTATGCTAAGCACAATTTTACCCTTTGTTGCACGCCTGTATATAACCATTCCTCCCGGTGTGGAGGCTGTTGATCCAACGTCGTTGCTTGAGAGCGCCCGGTCAGCCGGGGTGGTGACCGAAATATTTACACAACCTCGCGAAGCTTTAACGGCCGCACGGCAACTGCGTCAGCCTGGAGATATTATATTGATTGCCGGATCACTGTTCCTGATTGCTGATTTGCGTGCCCAGCTGGTTGATAATCCGCATGTTTTAGACATTGTCGTCTGACAGAATTCAAAATGATGCTAAAAAAGATAGTATATCTCCAGCTCCTGATATTTCTTGCTGCCACCGGATTGCCCGTGTTCGCTGCGGACTATGCGCAGCTGGGCGCCGCCAATGTGGCGGTTCAGTTGGAAGCCGATGAGCTGAGCTATGATCAGAATCAGGGTCTCTACCGGGCCACTGGTAATGTGACTTTGACCCAGGGCGATTTTTCGGTCAGTGGTGACGCGCTGGAATGGAACCAGGTGTCGGGTGAGCTTCAGGCAGAAGGGGATGTCAAGCTGACATCGCCTGATGAAGAGCTCTCTGGAGACCGAGTTCATTATAATTTACAGCAAGGGACCGGTTTGATCGAAGGAGGGCACTTTTTCCTGCGCAACCAGAACCTGCATGTCTACGGGGACCGTATTGAGCGGCGGGGCAAGTCGGATTATCGCATTTACGACGGGACCTTTACCACCTGTGATGGTGAGGTTCCTTCGTGGAAGTTTGGCGCCAGCCAGCTTGATGTGACTCTGGGTGGCTACGCCAGTGCGAAAAATATGGTTTTTTATTTGAATAATGTCCCTTCCATGTATTTCCCCTATATGATTTACCCTGCCAAAACCGAACGGGAGTCGGGGCTGTTGGTCCCCGGTATCGGCTATTCAGATAAGCGTGGCTTTCAGTACAGTGCCGCCTATTATCAGGTACTCGGGGTAAATCAGGATGCCACCCTGTATCTCGATTATCTGTCACAGATGGGGTTGGGGGAGGGTCTTGAATATCGCTATATCTTTGGTGCCAATAATGCCGGTGAAGCACGCTTTTATCATATTGATATCGATCAGGGCGATGAGCGCTATGCCGTAGCGTGGCGTCATGACGGGACCCTGCCGGGACAGGTTCGCTTGCTTGCTGACGTCAAATATGTGAATGATAATGATTATTTCAGTGATTTTGGCGGCATTGCCGGCGAGTACAATAAGGATAGTCTCGAATCAAAGCTGTTTTTGTCACGTCATTGGGGGCGCTACAGCTTGACCGGGCAGTTTCGCTATACCCAGGACCTGGAAACTGATGCTGACACGACATTGCAGTTACTCCCCCGCATTGTGTTTGATACGTCCCGCCAACAGGTAGACGAGACGCCATTTTATTATCGGTTTGCCTCTGAATACAGTCATTTCTGGCGCGAGGAGGGTCTGAGTGGCGAGCGTCTGATGCTACGGCCGGTTGTGGGTGCTGCGATCCCCTTGGGCCGTTATGTTGACCTCGACAGCGAAGTTGCCTGGCGGGAGCGCTATTACTGGGGCTTGAGTGACGACAGTGATAATGACAACAGCGGCTCCGTTGAAATTTCGACCAAGCTGAGTATGGTGCCAGTGCAGAAAGAATATGTTGGCGGGCAGGGCTCTTGGCAACACTTGGTCTGGCCTGAAGTCTCTTACCGGTATGTTCCCGATGTCGATCAGGAAAATCTTCCAGAATTTGATGCCTATGATCGCATTGCTGAAGAAAATCACCTTGAATATGCCCTGGTCCAGCGCCTGGTGAAAAGATTCACCTCGAGTGAAGGGGTGTTGCAGGTGAGGGATTTTGCTTATTTACGCTTTGGCCTGTTACATGACCTCAGAAGTGAAGAGGCAGGACAGCGGGTTACCGACCTGCGGAGCGAATTTCAGTTGTATCCCACCGAGTGGTTGTCATTACGCAGTGATGCAACCTTGGATACTGATGCCGGGCAGTGGGATAAGTTCGCTGCTGAGATCAGCCTTGATAGCGGGGCGGGAAACTCTCTTTCTGCCCGCTATCGTTATGACCGTGAAGAGGCCATTGAATATGCGGCAGCAGCTTTAAGCGTGGCTTATCTTAAACCTGTATATCTTAAATATCAGCAGCGTTATGACCTGACCACCAATTATGATCTTGAGCAGGAAGTTGCTGTTGAGTACCGGCATCAATGCTGGGGGGTCACATTGACCATGCGCGACCGTAAGGATGATCGTTCGTTTATGTTGTCCTTCAGCTTAAGTGGGCTGGGATCAGTCGGTGGAAACGGTACACCTGGCGGAATATAGGTTTCGCTTTGAAAGCTTGTGGGTTGTCTTAGGGGTATTGCTCTGCAACTCGTACCTAATTGCAAAAAAGAAAGTTGACCTTGCCTTAACGGCGTGCGAACCTGAACCCCAGTTACTGGTTGCAGGTGGAGTCGATAGTTGAGTTCTGAACAAGAAACTGAAGGATCTTCCAGTGGGCGGAAAAATGTGCTGACCCTGGCGCTGCTGGTGGTTATTTCGCTCATGTTTGTTTATGCCGTATTCGGCAACCGCGGTGTTCTGCGTATTCTTCAGGCCCAGAAGCAAAAAGCTCAGTTAGAGCAGCAGCTGACCGATCTGCAGATTGAACATGAAAAGTTGCGAGAAGAAATTGAACGTTTAAAAAACGATAAATCATATTGGGAACAGTTGGCCAGGACGAAACTTGGGATGGTCCGCGAAGGTGAGCTGATTTATCATATTCCCGATACTATTGCACAAGATAAGAGGCAAGTAAAAGAATGAAAACACAATTGCGGCAGGCCATTATGGCCGCTCTTCAAGATTGCTACGCGTCCGGCGAACTTAACAGTGGGGAACTTCCTGAAGAGATTCAACTGGAAGTTCCGAAAAACGCTGAACATGGCGATTTTGCAACTAATCTCGCTATGACCCTGGCCAAGCCGGAGCGCAAAGCTCCGCGTCAGATTGCCGAACAGCTGGTCAAGCGCCTGCAGGAAAATCCACTGTGTGATACTGTGGACATTGCTGGACCGGGTTTTATCAATTTCAGATTGTCTGCTAAATGCTGGTATGAAGTACTTGACCAGGTCATGACCAGCGCTGCGGACTATGGTCGCAGCAATGTTGGCAATGGTACAAAAATACAGGTTGAGTTTGTTAGTGCCAACCCTACGGGTCCTTTGCATATCGGTCATGGCCGCGGTGCTGTCGTCGGTGATGCTCTTGCTGCCGTATTGCAGGCTGCAGGGTATGATGTACAACGTGAATATTACGTTAACGACGCGGGAAATCAGGTGGCAACCCTGGGGCGCTCGATCCTGTTACGGCTGCGCGAACTGCAGGGGGAGCAGATTGATTTTCCCGAAGATGGCTACCAGGCCGAGTATGTCACTGATGTCGCCCGTAAGTTGCAGGCGGAAAAAGGGGATCTGCGTGGTATCGATGAGGCGGAAGCCATTGAAATCTGCTCACGCTTTGGCGTTGCCGAGATTCTGACCTGGATCGAAACAGATCTGGCGGAGTTCGGTATTCGTTTTGACAATTGGTACAGTGAAAAAAGCCTCTATGACCGTTCCATGGTCGATCAGGAACTGGCTAAGCTGAAAACGAAGGGGCTGTCTTTCGAGCAGGATAATGCTCTGTGGCTGCGTACAACCGAATATGGTGATGACAAGGATCGGGTGTTGATTAAATCGGACGGTAGTTACACCTATTTCGCATCTGATGTTGCTTATCATATGGAAAAATTCGATCGTGGTTTCGATCGGGTCATCGATGTATGGGGGGCAGACCATCACGGTTATATCCCGCGCATGAAGGCCATGCTCGCCGGTCTTGGGCATGCACCGGAAGATCTTGAAGTATTATTGATCCAGATGGTCAACTTGCTGCGCGATGGGGTCCCTTTCATCATGGGTAAGCGCTCCGGTAATTTTATCACCCTGCGCGAAGTTATCGATGAAGTCGGGCGTGATGCCTGCCGCTTCTTCTTTCTTATTCGCCGCTGTGACAGCCAGCTCGATTTCGATCTGGAACTGGCCAAGCAGCAAAGCAGTGACAACCCGGTTTACTATGTTCAGTATGCCCATGCCCGGGTCTGCAGTATCAACCGCAATGCTGAAGAGGCAGGAATTTCTATGCCGGCAACCGGAGAGGTTGCTTATGAAAAATTGATTCTTCCCGAAGAACTGGCGTTGGCTCGCTTGCTGGCCCGGTTCCCGGAAACGGTAGCGGGGGCTGCAGTAAATTACGAGCCCCATCGCGTGGTGTTTTATCTTCAGGACCTTGCTGCCCAGTTCCATAGTTATTACAATCGTCAGCGGGTTCTCGTTGACGATGCAGAAACCAGTCGCGCCAGGTTGTACCTGGTCAATGCCGTCAAGGTTGTTCTTGGTAACGCACTGACTCTGTTGGGCGTATCGGCTCCGGAGCAGATGTGACCTTAGGGGGATAAAAATTATGAGCGGGGCAACAAAAACCCGGACACAACGCAGAATGGAAAAACGTCAGGCTATTATTTTGCTGGTTCTTGTGCTTGCGGTTTCTCTGGTCAGTTTCACCTTGGGGGTGATGATCGGTCGTCGTGGTGCAGAACGGGAACAGGCGTATCAGCAAACCCAGGTTGAGCGGGTGCTTGTTGCTGAAGCACCGGCGATACCTCCTGCGCCCGAAGGTGCCGGAAGCGATGCTGTCGATGTGCGTGAGCCTGATGTTGCCGGGGTGCCGGTTCCTGAAGAGGCCGCGGAAGATCCAAAACTGTCTTTTTACGAAGATATTTCCAAACCGGCTGCTCCTCTGGGCAGTGGCATAAACGTCGCTCTATCAACCGAAAAAGAAGCTGTTCAGCAGCCTCCGATCGCATTGCCGGAACAGCCCATTGTCGCCAAAGCAGAACCCGCACCAGTAAAAACTGTTCCTGAGCCCAAGGTGGCTGCCGCCGAGGTTAAACAGAGTGCGTCCTCAGATGGCTTGCCTGCTGCCGTTAGCGGTGGGTCCCATGCTGTGCAGGTAGGTTCCTTCAATGCAGAAAAAGATGCCAGGGCTTTACAACAGAAACTGTTGAAGCAGCACTACCCCGCCTTTGTCGTGGCTGCCGATCTTGGTGCTAAAGGGCGGTGGTTCCGTGTTCGGGTGGGGCCTTACGCCGATGCGGAAGCTGCTAAGCGGGTCCAGAAGGTTCTGGCGCAACAGGAAAACGTGAAGGGTTTTGTGTCGCGTCAGTAAAAAAATAGTGGGACTGGGAAAAAAAGAAATTTTTTTGATTGACATTATGGTCTCGGGGGTTTATCTTCCGGTCCTCGTAACGCGGGATGGAGCAGTCTGGTAGCTCGTCGGGCTCATAACCCGAAGGTCGGGGGTTCAAATCCCTCTCCCGCAACCAAATATAAAATCAGCCCATTAGAGTTGAATATAAATTTGGCGGTGTAGCTCAGTTGGTTAGAGCATGCGGCTCATATCCGCAGTGTCCGGAGTTCGAATCTCTGCACCGCCACCATCAATAAAAAAGCTCTTCCTGGTTTCAGGAAGAGCTTTTTTCATTTATAGTATATTTTTACTAACCTTGGTTTCTTTACCGGCCGATCATCATGAATAATCAATCACTCGTGGCGCATGTTGAATCAGAATTGCCTTCGGATTGTCGCAATATTCTGGTTGCGGTTTCTGGTGGTGTTGATTCTGTTGTTCTGTTGCATGTCCTGTGTCAGTTACGTGAACGTCATAACCTGGAACTTTATGTGGCCCATCTTGATCATCGGATTCGGGTCGAAAGTGATACTGATGCACAGTTTGTTCTCCGGTTGTGTGAGGACTGGCAGGTTTTCTGTCGTGTCGAGCGGATGGACGTCCCCGAGATGGCAAAAGCGCAGGGCGAAAGCCTGGAAATGGCGGGTCGGCATGCGCGTCGAGCCATGTTTGCTGGATTGTCTCAGCTTTATGGTTGCGGACTTGTCGCGCTTGCTCATCATCAGGATGATCAGATTGAGACCTTCTTGTTGCGCCTGGTGCGTGGCAGTGGGCAGGCTGGCCTTGTCGGCATGAGAAAGCGGTCCGGTCTGTGGTGGCGCCCGCTGTTGGAGGTTACGCGTCAGCAGATACTGGCTTATGCTACAGAGTGTCAGCTGGAGTGGGTTGACGATAATAGCAACAGTGATCCGGTCTATTTACGCAATCGGATCCGGCATCACATTCTGCCACTGTTACGTGACATGAACCCGGCGTTTAATCAACGTACCGCGACTCTCATTGAACAGTTTCGTGAGGAAGATGATTATTGGGCGGAGCAGGTTGACGGACAGTTTGACGACTGTGTTGTTGACACTGATGATGGCCTCCGATTGACGCGGCAGGGGCTGCTGCAGCTCCATCCTGCCCTGTGTATGCGTGTTCTCCGTGAAGCGTTGCGGCAGGTCAGGGGGGACTTGTCCGGCATTGAAAGCACTCATCTCTATGCGGTTGCTGAGATGCTCCGTGGAGAACGTAGTCAGGCTCAGCTGGATCTGCCCGGATGCTGGGTCGCCAGGCGCTATGAAACTTTATGGTTGCGTCTCTTGGCACCGGCTCCAATGCCGGACTATAATGAGCTTCTTCCTGTACCTGGTCGCCTTGAGTTGCCGAATGGCAAGGTGTTGAGCTCATCATGGCAGCTTCAGGCCCAGGGCGAGACGGCCATGTGCATTGAGCTGGATGCACAAAGGCTAGGGCAGCCTCTTCGGGTGCGTAGCTGGAAAGTGGGCGATCGGTTTGTGCCGCTGGGGATGACCGGTAGGAAAAAAATTAAAAGCTATCTCGGGGATGCCAAGATCGAACTGGAAGAGCGCAGGAAGCTGCTGGTGCTGGTTGCCGGAGAGGAAATTGTCTGGCTGATCGGGTACAGACGTTCGGCGCTGGCCGGGGTGACCTCCGCCACTCAGAACATCTTGCGCATCGAAGTGTCTTTCTCTTCTGATTCAGGGACAAATAGCTTGTGAGTCTATCTTCTTTATGATAATTTTTTCAGCTAGTTTTAAGCATATTTTTGGTGCCTATCAGGTGCTACAGACATCCATTTAATCACTAGGGGGTCCTGTGAGCCAATTTCAGAAAAATTTAGCACTATGGCTGGTCATTTCTCTGTTGATGATCATGCTTTTCAATATGATGACGCAAAAGGAAACAGAGCAGAAACAGATAAACTACACGGAATTTCTGTCGGCCGTTGATGCCGGACAGGTAGGCAGTATCACCTTTCAGGGGAATCAGCTGCTCGGGGAATATAAGGATGGTAGCAAGTTCCAGACTTACGCACCGATGGATGACGCCCTGATTCCGGAGTTGAAGAGCAAAGGGATCGTTATTGAAGCCAAACCGGTAGATGATCAGGGCTTCTGGTTTACCCTGTTGGTGTCCTGGGGGCCGATTCTGTTGCTGATCGCGGTCTGGATTTTCTTTATGCGCCAAATGCAGTCTGGCGGCGGTAAAGCCATGAGTTTTGGCAAAAGTAAAGCCAAACTGCTGACAGATACTCAGGGGCAGGTGACTTTTAAAGATGTTGCCGGTGTCGACGAAGCAAAACAGGAACTGGAAGAGGTTGTCGAGTTCCTGAAGGATCCCAAAAAATTTACCAAGCTGGGCGGCAAGATCCCGAAAGGGGTGCTGTTGGTTGGTTCTCCAGGTACTGGTAAGACCTTGCTGGCACGTTCCGTTGCCGGGGAGGCGGGGGTCCCGTTTTTCACTATCTCCGGTTCCGATTTCGTTGAGATGTTTGTCGGTGTCGGTGCCAGCCGGGTTCGCGACCTGTTCCTGCAGGGGAAGAAAAACGCTCCCTGTATTATTTTTATTGATGAGATCGATGCTGTCGGTCGCCATCGTGGTGCCGGTCTTGGCGGTGGCCATGATGAGCGTGAGCAGACTCTGAACCAGTTGTTGGTTGAGATGGATGGTTTCGAGTCGAATGAGGGGGTTATTCTGGTTGCGGCAACCAACCGCCCGGATGTCCTTGACCCTGCTTTGCTCCGTCCTGGTCGTTTTGACCGTCAGGTTGTTGTACCACGTCCAGATGTTAGGGGGCGTCACAAGATTCTTCAGGTCCATTCCCGTAAGGTTCCATTGGCAGACAATGTTGATCTTGAAATCGTCGCCAAAGGAACGCCTGGTTTCTCCGGTGCGGATTTGGCCAACCTGATCAATGAGGGGGCTTTGCTTGCTGCCCGTGCCAATAAGGTCAAGGTTGATAAAGACGACCTGGAAATGGCTAAAGACAAGGTGCTGATGGGGGCCGAGCGCCGGTCGATGGTAATTACCGAGGAAGAGAAGAAGGTGACAGCATATCATGAGGCTGGACATGCTCTTGTATCGTTATTGACTCCTGGTTCTGATCCGGTTCATAAGGTTTCAATTATTCCGCGCGGCCGTGCTATGGGTGTGACCATGTACCTGCCCAGCGAAGAAAAATATAATGAAACAGCAAAAGGGCTGAATATTCGTATCCGCGCCATGCTGGGCGGCCGAATTGCTGAAGAGCTGACCTTCGAGTCAGTGACCAGCGGTGCCAGCAATGACCTTGAACGGGTCACAGCCATCGCTCGCAAGATGGTATGTGAATGGGGGATGAGCGAAAAAATCGGACCTTTGACCTTTGGCGAGAAGGAAGGCGAAGTATTCCTTGGCCGCGATATGGGGCATACCAAAAACTACAGTGAGTCGACTGCCGTCGATATCGATAATGAAATCCGACGGATTATCATTGAAAACTACGAACTGACCAAGAAGCTGCTGAACGAGCATCGGCAGCAGTTAGTCGATCTGTCCGAACTGTTGCTGGAAAAAGAAACTCTCGACGGACGTGAAGTCATTGATGTTGTTTTCCCTGATGGCGCGCCTGAATATCTGCTTCCCAAACAGATTGAAGCAGAACAGGAAAGTGGCTTTATTGCCGAGGGTGTGCATGCCGAGGGCGCTGTTCGGGATAGTGAGTCGGCTGCTGCCGCTCAACCTGAACAGACGAGTGCTGAACCCGTTGCTGAACCGGTTGTCCCAGAAGACGAGGTTCCCCAATAGTGACTGCGGCACAGCCGTACTTGGAAGGGCGTGGCTGCAGCATCGATTTACGCCTGCCTGCGATTATGGGCATTCTGAACGTGACCCCGGACAGTTTTTCCGATGGGGGAAGCTTTGTGACACGTGAGTCCATTGTGGCTGGGGCTCTTGCCATGCAGGACGCAGGTGCTGCGATAATCGATGTCGGTGGGGAAAGCACCAGACCTGGAGCCCCTGCTGTTTCCGTCACGGAGGAAATTGCGCGGGTTGTTTCAGCCATCGAATGGATCCGCCAAGAGACAGACCTGCCCATCTCGATTGATACGACGAAATCAGAAGTTGCGCTGGCAGCCATGGCTGTCGGCGCTAACTTTATCAATGACATTAGTGGTCTAACCTTCGACCCCAGGATGGTTCAGGTTGCTGTTCAGACTGACGCAGGTCTGTTCCTGATGCACACCCGGGGACGGCCACAGGAAATGCAGGCCAATACAGACTATACCGATCTGGTTGGTGAGGTTGTTGCCTTTTTGGAGAACAGTGTCCAGATAGCCGAGCAGGCGGGAATCCCCCGTCGTAAGATTGGCCTTGATCCGGGTATCGGCTTTGCCAAGGATGTCGATGGGAATTTGATCCTGCTTGGTTCTATGCAACGGTTTCATACCCTTGGGCATCCGGTTCTTTTAGGGACCTCACGAAAGAGTTTTATTGGTAAGATAACCGGGCAGGCCGACCCCCGGGACCGGTTGGCCGGAACCTTGGCGACGGTGGCTCTTGGCGTAGCAGCCGGCGTGCAGTTGTTCAGGGTTCACGATGTTGCTCCGGCACGTGAGGCTGCTTTAGTGGCGTGGGCGATACGCGAAGGGCAGGTGCCAAGGTGATGGCAGCCATGCAGGATTTCCATTTGTTTTCAGGGTGACTCTTTAACTATTAGACAGGCGTGACAATGTTCGATGTCTTTTCCAATATCCGCATACTCGATATCGTTGACATCTTAATTGTCGCTTTTATTATCTATCGTATTATCCTGTTGATCAAGGGGACGCGGGCGGTTCAGATGCTGCTCGGCTTAGCCGTCATCTTGGTTGTCTATATGGCTTCCCGGGTCGGCGATCTGCATACTCTCAACTGGTTCCTGAGCAATTTCCTTTCCTCAATAATTCTGGTCATCGTTGTTATTTTTCAGAATGATATCCGGCGTGCCCTGATGCATGTCGGGCGTAATCCCTTTTTAGGCAGTGCTAACGCCCTTGAAGAATCTGCGGTCATTGACGAACTGGTAAAGTCTTGTGTCTCGCTGGGAAATCGTAAAATCGGAGCGCTGATCGCTATTGAAAGGGAAACCGGGATCAACGACATTCTTGAGTCCGGAACCACAATAGATGCGCGTGTCACCACGGAATTGATTCGGGCGATCTTTATGCCGTCTTCTCCCATTCATGATGGTGCACTGGTACTGCAACAGGGGCGACTGACCAAAGCCGGCTGTTTTTTGCCGCTTAGTCAGGGGGCCGAGTTGAATCGCGACCTGGGGACCCGTCACCGTGCGGCAATTGGGCTTACTGAGTTATCGGACGCTATTGCCATCATCGTTTCAGAAGAAACGGGCAAGATCTCTGTGGCGGTCAATGGCGGGATCACGCGCAACCTTGATTCTGTCAGCCTTAAAAAAGTTCTTGGCAGATTGCTGGAGCCACGCAAGGTCAAACTGCACAAGAAAAAGAAGAAGGGATAGACGGCAATGTTCAAGCTTCTTACTGAAAACTGGACATTGAAACTGATCTCAATCGTCTTTGCTATCTTGTTGTGGATTTTTATCATGGGGGAGCGGCGTCTGGAGGTTGGTTTTCGCGTTCCATTGGAAATGCAGAATATTCCCGCACAACTGATGATCGCCAATGAGGTTCCGAGTTTGGTGGATGTCAGGATCAGTGGGCCACGGACCCTGCTGATGAAAGTCAGTCCCAACGATATCAGTATTGTTGTTGATCTGGGTGATCTCAGGCCGGGGTTGACAACCTTCAAGCGCCTGGAAGAACGCTTGAATCTTCCGAGCGGATTGCGCGTGACCAGACTTTCCCCTTCCTTTATTGATCTAAAACTGGAACGGATCAAGGAAAAGCTGGTACCGATCAATATCTCATTAACCGGAGAGCCTCTGGCGGGTTTTGAGGTTGAAAGTGTGCGGGCAGTTCCTGATAAGGTTACCATTGCCGGGGCTGAGACTGAATTGAAAGGGATCAGTGAGGTCAGGACCGAGGATGTTGATCTGTCCGGCGTCAATGAGGGCTTTTCGGTGATTGTTCCGCTGATTCACAGCGGGACCTACACCTATTTTAAAGATGAAAAAACAACGGATGTTCAAGTCGGTGTGCGGGCTGTAGAGGCAGCTCCTGAAATGATAAATGAAGGTGGGCTGCCAGGATCGCAGCCTGTAGAAGGGGTGAAATGATGTCCAAAGAGAAAAAGCTGTTTGGCACCGACGGTGTCCGTGGTGTTGCGAATATTGAACCGATGACAACTGAAATGGCCATGCAGCTTGGCCGTGCAGCTGCTTTTGTATTTAAAAAAGATAACAACCGCCGTCATCGGATCGTGATCGGTAAAGATACCCGCCTGTCAGGGTACATGCTTGAAAATGCCCTGGTGGCCGGTATCTGTTCCATGGGGGTCGATGTGCTTCTGGTGGGGCCGTTACCCACTCCGGGCATTGCCTTTATAACCTCTTCCATGAGGGCTGACGCCGGCGTGGTTATCAGTGCTTCACATAACCCCTATCAGGATAACGGGATCAAGTTCTTTTCCAATAATGGATTTAAATTACCCGACAAGCTGGAACTGGAGATTGAAGAACTCATTCTCAATCATCGTCTTGATGAATTACGGCCTATCGCCGATGAGGTCGGCAAAGCTTACCGGATTGATGATGCCATTGGGCGATATGTCGTCTTTTTGAAGAACTCCTTTCCCAAAGAGCTGGATCTGCAGGGGCTGAGAATTGTCCTTGATTGTGCTAACGGGGCCGGTTATAAGGTTGCTCCTGCAGTGCTGACGGAGCTTGGTGCCGAGGTGATTCCTATCGGGGTTAAACCGGACGGGACCAATATCAACGAGGGGTGCGGATCATTATATCCCGATGTTATGGCCGAGAAAGTCAAAGAATATCGGGCTGACCTCGGCATCGCTCTGGATGGGGATGCGGATCGGGTCATTTTCGTCGATGAAAAAGGGCGCGAGGTTGATGGTGATCATATTATGGCCTTGTGCGGCGTGGAAATGATCAAGACCGGTACCCTGGAGAAGAATACGGTTGTCGCCACCGTCATGAGTAACATGGGGCTGGATATTGCAATGAAAAAGGCTGGCGGCAAGGTTGTGCGTACCGGGGTTGGTGATCGTTATGTTGTCGAAGAGATGGTCAAAAATGGTTACAACCTTGGCGGCGAACAGTCTGGGCACATGATCTTTTTGGATCATAATACGACTGGCGATGGCATTCTTTCCGCGTTGCAGGTGCTGGCCATTATTCAGAAAAGTGGAAAAAAGTTATCCGAGCTGGCCAAGGTGATGACATCGCTGCCCCAGGTGTTGGTTAATGCCCGGGTCAGGAAAAAAGCCGATCTGCAGGATATTGCTCCGATTAAAAAGGTGATCGATGAGGTCGAGGCAGAGCTCGGAGATAAGGGGCGTGTGCTGATCCGTTATTCCGGCACTGAACCCCTATTAAGGATTATGCTGGAAGGGGAATGCCAGGATCGCATCGCGGTCCTGGCCGATCAACTGGCCGATAGCGTTCGCGAACACATCGGGGCCTGATTTCCTAAATTTTGTAAAGACTATGGAGTGAACTGTGGCAAAACTAGGCGTAAACGTTGATCATATTGCAACCATCCGGCAGGCCCGGGGAGTCAGTGAACCGGATCCTGTGACTGCGGCGGCCATTGCCGAGCTGGCGGGAGCCGATGGGATAACGGTACATTTGCGGGAAGATCGCAGGCATATTCAGGATCGAGACGTAGAGATCCTGCGTAAAACAGTTAAGACCAGACTTAACCTCGAAATGGCCCTGACCGATGAAATGGTTGCCATCGCTCTGAGGGTATTGCCCGATTCTGTGACCCTGGTCCCGGAGGGGCGTCATGAACTGACTACTGAAGGCGGACTTGATGTCTGTTTGCTGCAGTCTACTCTCAAAGAGAAGATTAGCCTGATGCGCCAGGCCGGTATCGTTGTCAGTCTCTTTATTGAGCCTGACATTGATCAGATTAAAGCCAGTCACAGAGTCGGAGCAGACTATATCGAAATTCACACCGGTACCTACTGTGACGCCCGAATTTCGGCAGAGCGGAACCTGCAATTGCAACGGATCGAAATGGCCGTCAGTGCGGCACGCAAACTGGGCCTTGGTGTAAACGCCGGGCATGGTCTTGATTATCGAAATATCGCGCCGGTTGTCGCCTTAAAAGGGATTGAGGAGTTCAATATCGGGCACAGCATTATCTCCCGTGCCGCTTTGGTTGGTATGGACCAGGCGGTGCGTGAAATGATCGCCTTGATAAAGGGGTAGTTGGTTGGCCATTATCGGGATCGGAACAGACCTGGCTCGGATTGAGCGTTTTCGTAAATTTCTTACTCCTGATAACAAATTTCTGGAGCGGGTCTACTCTTGTGAAGAACGTGAATATGCCTTTGTCAAGCGCGATCCAGCTCCCCATCTGGCAGCACGTTTTGCAGCCAAAGAAGCGTTTTTAAAAGCGCTTGGTACAGGGTTACGCGATGGTTTGACCTGGCAGCAGGTTGTAGTGGTGCGGGACGAACTGGGTTGTCCGTCATTACAGGTCAGCGGCAGGGCGGCGCAGTTGATGGCTGAGCGAGGGGCGAAATCAGCATTTCTCAGCTACTCGCATGACGGAGAGTATGCGGTGGCGACAGTTGTACTGGAGGCCTGATGAAACTTTGCACTGCTGCTGAAATGGTTGCTCTGGACCAGGGGGCGATAAAAACTTTGGGGATCCCGGGAGCTGTGCTCATGGAAAATGCCGGCCGCGCTTGTTGCCGGTATTTTAATAAACAGTTCAAGGCGAGGTTCCCCGGCCCGGTTCTGATTGTTTGCGGCAAGGGAAATAATGGCGGTGATGGCTATGTTATGGCCCGCATTCTTGCCGACCAAGGGTGGCAGGTCCATACTCTGGTACTGGCCAGTCGAGACGATATCAGCGGTGATGCCCGGATCATGCTTGATATTGCCGAGGCCATGGGGTTGGCGGTGAGTTACTGTGAAGATGAAGCGCAAAGCAGGACGTTTTTTTCGCAAATCTCGCCTGGTATCGTGGTAGATGCCATATTTGGAACCGGTCTGAGTTCAGAAGTACGTGGACTGCAGGATACCCTTATCGGTTTGATAAATGATTCTTCTGCCGCGGTTTTTTCCGTAGATATCCCTTCCGGAGTCGACGGTTCAAGCGGGCGTATCTGTGGCCGCGCTGTGCGTGCCGATCTGACAGTAACCTTTGCTCAGGCTAAAATAGGCCATGGGTCTCAGCCGGGTGCCGAATACTGTGGCCGTCTCGAGGTGGTTGATATTGGTATCCCGTTCATGGATCGGGTTGATTTTGCCAGTCAAACACGCCTGATTGACAAAGATGAAGCTGCGAACCTGCTTCCAGAACGACCAATTAGTGGTCATAAGGGAACGTTTGGTCACGCCTTGATTATTGGCGGGGCTCCCGGCAAGAGTGGCGCTGCTGCTTTAGCCGGGAGTGCTGCCGGGCGCAGTGGTTGCGGCTTGGTCACAGTTGCCACACCGGCCTCAGTTCATGATATTATTGAAGTTAAGCTGACCGAGGTAATGAGTGCTCCGCTGGCAACGGATGCAACGGGTCTCATCGCTAGAGGGGCCATAGAACAACTGCCTGAGCTGATTGCCGGAAGGCAGGTTGTTGCCTTCGGCCCCGGCGTTGGCCAGAGCGCAGAATTGGGTGATGTTCTGGAGTGGCTGCTGTCTTATGTCCAGGTTCCCGTTGTTATCGATGCCGACGGCCTGAACCTGCTGGCACAACGCCCGGAGCTTCTGACCCGGACTCGCAGGCCGCCGCTAATTCTGACCCCTCATCCTGGGGAAATGGCTAGACTCAGTGGACTGAGTGTTGCAGAGATTCAAAGCGGGCGATACGAGATCGCCCGAGAGTTTGCCGTTAAGAACCGTGTCGTATTATTGTTAAAAGGCATGCGCACCATCATTGCTGCTCCCGATGGCCGTATCAATATTAACGCAAGTGGTTGTGACGCGTTGGCCAGTGGTGGCAGTGGTGATGTCCTGACTGGCCTGATCGCCGGACTGGTAGCGCAGGGCCTTGAAAGTTTTGAAGCTGCAACTCTCGGAGCCTGGCTGCATGGCCGGTCAGCAGAGTCTGCCGCACAGCTTCATGGCAATGCAGGAGTTATCGCTTCTGATCTGATCTCCTGGTTGCCGCAAACACGTCATGAACTAGCAAAAGGAGGCTCTATATGCTGACTGCCCGGGAAATCATGACCACCAATGTTGTCTCTGTGACCACAGAAACCAGTCTGAAAGATGTGGCACGCATTTTTGTTGAAACCAATTACAGCAATCTGCCGGTGCTCGATTCAGAGAAGCGTCTCGTCGGAGTTATCAGTGAAACGGATCTGGTCGAACAGCAGAAACCATTACACATTCCTACGGTTGTTGCGTTACTTGACGGGGTTTTTTATCTGGACAGTGAAAAGCGTTTTAAGGAAGAAGTTGCACGTGTCACTGCAACCCTGGTTGGCGAGCTTCTTGATCATAAATTGGTGACCTGTGCCCCTGATGATACGATACGTGACCTCGCCGGATTGATGAGTAAGCATAAGGTTCATCTGCTTCCGGTTGTCGAGGATGATCATATGATCGGGGTCGTTGCCAGACTGGATCTGATCAAGGCGATGGAGGCCTGAATTTTGAATAAATGGGTGTATATCAGCAACGCCGAAGAACAGACCCAGCAGTTGGGCTATGCTCTGGGGGCATTGTTTGATAGTCCTGCTCTGATTTTGTTGCGGGGTGATCTTGGGGCTGGTAAGTCTGTTTTTGCTCGGGGGGTTGCGCGTGGTTTGGGGATTGATCCGCAGATCCCGGTAACCAGCCCCACGTTTACCCTGATGAATCAATATCAAGGCCGACTTGACCTCTATCATTTTGATTTGTACCGTCTCGGTGATGTTGACGAATTGATTGACATTGGTTTTGAGGACTATGCCTTCGGGCGTGGCGTAGCACTGGTCGAATGGCCCGATAAAATGGAAGATGAACACGCCCCGGGACTATGGTTGACGATTACGCGGATTGATGAATCACAGCGGCGTTTGGAGTTTGTTGCCACTGATGCGCGTCATGAGCTCATTTTGAGACAGTTGAAAGCAAAAGTGCAACCTGAAAATACTGTTGAAAATTAGTAAGAAAGCTGACTTTTTTCTGAAAACCACTTGCTATTATTCGAGGATTTCCCGAATATAAAGTCTTTATAAATGCCGATGAATATAGACTGTGTTCATCGGTTTTTCCTGATAAGGAGGATTGTACTGTTATGGCTTTGGTAGTACAGAAATACGGCGGGACATCGGTGGGGACGGTCGAACGGATCCGCAATGTTGCACGCCGGGTTGCCAAAACATTCGATGACGGGAATGATGTGGTAGTCATTGTTTCAGCAATGGCTGGAGAAACCAACCGTCTCGTTGCTCTTGCCGAGGAAGTGTGCGAATTTCCCAATGAGCGTGAATATGATGTTCTGGTATCAACGGGAGAACAGGTCACTATTGCTCTGTTGTCAATGTGCCTGCAATCAATGGGGTATAATGCCAAAAGTTACCTGGGGTCTCAGATTCCGCTGGTCACTGATAAAGCCCATGCTAAGGCACGGATTAAAAACATTGACGATAAGAAAATCCGTGAAGATCTGAAGAGCGGGACTATTATCGTTGTTGCCGGTTTTCAGGGCACCGATGGAGAAGGAAATATCACCACTCTCGGTCGCGGTGGTTCAGACACGTCGGCTGTTGCCGTTGCGGCAGCATTGAAAGCGGATGTTTGTGAAATTTACACCGATGTCGACGGCGTTTATACGACCGATCCGCGGATGGTTCCGGAAGCACGCAAGATCGAGAAGATCTCTTATGAGGAAATGCTCGAGATGGCATCTCTGGGTGCCAAGATCCTGCAAATCCGTAGTGTTGAATTTGCCAAAAAATACAACGTTGTTGTTCATGTGCGTTCCAGTTTTGATGATACTCCTGGTACGCTGGTTATGAAGGAGGATAATGAAATGGAATCTGTAATGGTTTCCGGTATTGCATATAATAAAGATGAAGCCAAAATCAGTATATTCGGTGTTCCCGATCATCCAGGCATCGCAGCACAGATCTTTACGCCTTTGAGCAGCAACAATATTACTGTTGATATGATTATCCAGAATATCTCCCACGAAGGTGCAACCGATATGACCTTTACCGTGCCTAAGGGTGATTGTAAAAAGGCGGTCCAGATTGTTGAAGAGATTGCTTCGAAAATCGGCGCACGTGGGGTCAGCAGTGATTTGAATATCTCCAAGGTATCGATCATCGGTGTCGGTATGCGTTCCCACTCAGGTGTGGCCAGTACCATGTTTGAAACCTTGTCCCGTGAAGGGATTAATATTGAAATGATTTCAACCAGTGAAATTAAGGTTTCCTGTGTTATCAACTCCAAGTATACAGAGTTGGCCGTACGCGTTTTGCACGAAGCTTTCGGCCTGGACAAAAAAGAAGCTGAAGAGCACTGATTGCCGGTTCAGTGCCCCGCCTCGCAGCAGTTAATGCGAGGCAGGGCACAAGGAGAACAGACACTTCATGACAAGGATCTACCTTTACGATACCACCTTAAGAGACGGCACCCAGGCCGAAGATATCTCATTTCAGATTCAGGATAAATTACGGATAGCCAAGCGGCTTGATGATATCGGAATTGATTATATTGAGGGCGGGTGGCCCGGTTCCAATCCGAAAGATATTGGTTTTTTTAAAGCGATAAAATCCGAAAAGCTGAGCCACAGTAAAATTGCGGCATTCGGGTCAACACGGCGGGCGCGAATAACTCCGGCTGAGGATAATAATATCCAGATGCTGCTGGAGGCAGAACCGGATGTTGTGACCATATTCGGCAAAACCTGGGATTTTCACGTCACTGAAGCTCTAAGAATCTCTCTGGATGAAAATCTGGAACTTATAAATGACTCTCTGGTTTATCTGAAACAGTGGCTGCCAGAAGTGATTTATGATGCCGAACATTTCTTCGATGGCTATAAAAACAACCCGGAATATGCGCTTCAGACGCTGATTGCTGCGGCTGAAGCAAAAGTGAATTGTATCGTTCTGTGCGACACCAATGGCGGGACTTTGCCTCACGAAATTCCGCCCATTCTGGAAGCTGTAAAGCAGGCCATCTCCGTACCGATCGGTATTCATGCCCATAATGACAGTGAATGTGCCGTTGCCAATTCTCTTATTGCCGTAACCTGTGGTGCCGTGCATGTCCAGGGAACCATTAATGGTTTTGGAGAGCGTTGTGGCAACGCAAATCTATGTTCAATTATCCCGGCCCTGCAATTGAAATTAGGGAATCAGGTTCTGGGCGATGATCAACTCAAATACATGCGGAAGACCTCGCGTTTTGTTTACGAGCTTGCCAATCTGGTGCCCAATAAACATCAGGCCTATGTGGGCAATTCCGCCTTTGCTCATAAAGGAGGAGTCCATGTTTCCGCGATTCAACGCCATCCCGAAACGTATGAACATATCCGGCCTGAGAGCGTAGGGAATCGTACCAGGGTTCTGGTTTCAGATCTTTCCGGACGGGCTAATATCCTTGCCAAGGCTGAAGAATGTGGGCTTCAGTTGGACAGTCAAGATCCTGTCACGCTGGAAATTCTGGAAAAGATCAAGGATATGGAAAACAGTGGCTTTCAGTTTGAAGGTGCTGAAGCCTCTTTTGAGTTACTTATGCTTAAAGAGATGGGTCGACTCAAGCATTACTTCACAGTAACCGCTTTCCGCGTTATTGATACGCTGCCTGAGTGTGATAAAGATCCGGTCAGTGAAGCGACCATCAAGGTCAAGGTAGGGGGCAAGGTTGAGCATACCGCAGCAGATGGAAATGGCCCGGTTAATGCGCTTGATAAGGCTTTGCGTAAAGGATTGATCAATTTTTATCCTCAGATTGGCGATGTTAAACTGCTTGACTACAAAGTCCGTGTGCTTCCGGCAAGCCGCGGGACAGATTCCGTTATTAGAGTGCTGGTCGAGTCAGGAGATGATGATGGGCGTTGGGGAACCGTTGGTGTCAGCACTAACGTGATAGACGCTTCGTATCAGGCGGTAGCAGATTCTTTGATCTACAAGTTATACAAGGATAGCCTATAATTTTTTTGATCGGCTTGAAGAGCGTTTCTTTCACCGTTTCGGGCTTAATTTATCAACCGGCAGGTTTTTATCGTCTGCCGGTTGACTGCTTTTTGCAGTTCAATTCTTATCTAGCGTCAAAAAATAAACGGTTCATTCTGTTTCGTCAGAATATTGACGAATCTGCTTTTGTCAGCTTTTTTCACAGCCCCCATTTCAAATGTCCGTAAAAAAACATAAAATAAAGTTTATTTTTTGCTGACTCGCCAAAATAATGACGATCAATTTCTGCTATCATTGCTGGACGGTTGGCTATAAGCATAAAAATAGTGTCTAAGCGTGTTGTTTTTGATGTGTAACTTGCTGAATATACGAAGTTTATAAGCAGTATTTTGAAATGTGGTGATTTTTTTTCTGCTTTTGGCATGTGATATGAAAGGCTTCTTTGCAGCGCTTTATAATTGTACGTCTTGTCAAGTATACAGCCACAGGAGGTGTCACATGAAATGTCCAAAATGTAAGGGAAGGATGTATTCAGAAAAGTACTACGATTTTGTCAGAGCTTTTGATGCATGGAAGTGCAGCGTTTGCGGAGAAGTTGTAGATCCGGTGATTCTGGCAAACAGGACGCGCAGTAAGACACACGAAATTTCTTGATAACTCTTGAATAATGAACCGTAAATACTTTAAGGCCGGGTTTCTCCCCGGCCTTTTTTATTGGGATGTTACCAACGCAGTGAAGCGTTAGCATTCGGCTGGAGGCCGTGATTACCTAGATGGCGTGGTTAAAATGAAGACACCGTCTTAAATGAGTTGTATTTATAAAGCAAATGTGAATAATGTCGACAATCGACAAATAGAAGGCTGTTAACTTTATATATCAGGCGAGGAGTTAATAATGGTCAATGGTCATCATGAAGTGCATTTGAATCTTAATGTACGTGGCTTGCCGGTGTCAGCAACGCTGGGAATAAATGAAGAGAGTAATCGGTTGATTGCCGAAGGAAAACAGGTTTACAAGCTTGGATTGGGACAGTCGCCTTTCCCTGTACCTGGTCCGGTTGTCAAAGAATTGCAGAATAATGCTCACCAGAAGGATTATCTGCCCGTAAGGGGGCTTCCCGCTTTATGCGAAGCTGTCGCTCAATATTACCGCCGCACTCAGGATATTCCCATCGCAAAGGAGAATGTTCTGATTGGTCCAGGTTCCAAAGAGCTGATGTTTATTCTGCAGCTGGTATATTATGGAGACTTGGTGATACCAACACCCAGTTGGGTCTCTTACGCTCCTCAAGCTCATATCGTCGGCCGGCATGTTTATTGGCTGGAGACAGAGGAACAGAATAACTGGCTGCTGACTCCAGAAGAGCTGGAAAGCCTTTGTGCTAAAGATCCCAGCAAACCACGTATTGTTATTTTGAATTATCCGAACAATCCAACCGGGTGTTCCTATTCTGCACAACAGCTGGAGGAATTGGCTGCTGTCGCACGAAAATACAAGGTGATTCTGCTCTCCGATGAAATTTATGGGGAACTTAACTTTAAAGGCTGTCATCAGTCCATTGCCCGTTATTATCCGGAAGGAACCATTATCGCAAGTGGACTCAGCAAATGGGCGGGAGCTGGCGGTTGGAGACTTGGTACTTTTGCCTTCCCAGCTGAGTTGAAATGGCTGATGGAAGCTATGGCTGTTGTCGCCAGCGAAACTTTTACAGCAACAAGTGCTCCCATTCAGTATGCCGCCGTCAAAGCGTTTCAGGGGGGCGATCTGATTGAACGCTATCTGCATAATTCCAGGAGAATTCTCAGCACTCTGAGTGACTGGGTCTGGACCAAGCTCACCGACGCCGGTGTTTCAGTCGCCCGACCTGACGGTGCATTTTATATGCTCCCTGATTTTGAACCGTTACGCGACCGTCTTGCAAGCCGTGGAATAACAGATGGTGAAGCGTTGTGTAACCGCTTGTTACAGGAAACCGGCGTAGCCATATTACCTGGAAGCAGTTTTGGCCGTCCGCGTAAAGAATTAACAGCGCGGATGGCATTCGTGGATTTTGATGGTGCCAGAGCTCTGGCCGCAGCAGAGCAGTATGCAGCGGATCAGCCACTGGGTGAAGAGTTTTTAAAGCTCTATTGTGAACGTGTGCTGGTTGCTATTACACGGCTTTGTGAGTGGATAGGATAACAGCAGTGTTTTGGGTGAAGAAGGTTGTGTGGTAAGAGGGGCTGAAGAACTCCCTGACGGGTGAGGTCAGGGAGTTCTTGTTTTTTTGGGCTCGGTTTTGATATCGCGAGTGATTTTCATCACGCCGGCAAGAGCGATGAACGCAAAAATGAAACCGCGCCATTTGACGGGTTCTTTGCCTTCACTGATAAAGATGACATCGGGCTGAACCGCAATGTGCATGTCGGTCAAGAGTTGGATAAGTTTATCCCTGTTACTGTTGGCAATCAGGCCACTGGTTATTAGGCCAGTCACCTCGCGCTGACCCAAAAAAAGCTCCTGGTTCTGGGCGCGGAATCGGCTGCGCTGCTCTTCTGTATCAAGTTGAAAATAATAGGTTTTGAGGGCATCGATGAGAGCTGGATCGCGGGTTTCGAACCAGACTTTTGCCTGTTGTTCCTGAGGCGAGGATTTGAGCGGCACCAGGAAACTGTTCAGTTCCATGGTCCCGCTCATATTAATTGCTTCCGTCAGGTTGACATAGCCTTCAGTGATATGAAGCCATTCTCTTTGAGGCCCGTCTGACTCAATGGCCTTGATGGTCATGTCCTTTGGAGACATATTGCGGCCGAACTGGGTGATGTCGGCATAGGCCAGCCAGGACAAAATCAGGCAGATGGCAATCATGGTAAAACGAAAACGCTGCATGTTGGACTCTTCAGTTGTGCCGTATGTTGATACGAGTTTATGTGGGCAAGTTCAGGCGCCAGCAGTGTTGCTGAGAAAAAAGTGGGCCGCAGCTGTCGCGGCCCAGAGTATTGCAGATTCGCTTGTGGATTTCAAGGGATCACGTCAGGCGGTTTCTCCTGCCGCGTTAATTGCCTCTTCACCTTTTTGTGAAAGCAGGGAAACGATCACCAGGGCTACAAAAGATAATGGAATGGATATCAGTGCGGGGCTGTTGAACTGTACCGGAGCATCGCCGGGCAGTAGACCGTAACGAACCCACATGTCTGGAGATACGAGAATCAGCCCCAGGGAGCTGGCCAGACCGACAAAAATTGAGGCCGCAACTCCTTTGGCTGTTGTTTTCTCCCAGAACAACAGCATCAGTATAGCAGGCAGGTTTGCTGATGCTGCGACGGCAAAGGCCCAGCCAACCAGGAAGGAAACGTTCATACCTTCAAAGACGATACCCAGGTAGATAGCGATCCCGCCGATTATGATGGCGGAAATCTTACCAGCTCTGACCTTGGCATGGTCACTCATCTGCATACCCAGGAAATTATCCATCAGGTCATGAGCAATGGCTCCCGATGCTGCGACAATCAGGCCAGATACTGTTCCCAAGACGGTGGCAAATGCCAGCGAAGAAATAACGGCAAACAATATGACACCGAAGGACAGAGCCAGCAGTGGTGCAGACATATTGTTGTCGGTGATATTGATAACCCCGTTGGTCATAGCCCCCATGCCGAGGAACAGGGTGAGGATATAGAAGAAGCCAATGGCTGCAATAGCGACGATAGTCGATTTACGTGCCGCTGCTTGGCTGGGAACCGTATAGTAACGAATCAGGATATGGGGCAGCGCTGCCGTTCCGCAGAACAATGCCAGCATCAGGCTCATGAAATTGAACTTTTGCAAGCCGGTAGCATTGTCGACCTTGAATTTGAGACCAGGGCGCAGAATACGGGATCCTGGCGTCGGTTTCTGATAGTAGACCGTCAGAAGCTTGTCGCCGTCCTGAATATATTTGCTTCCCCACAGGACAATCGTGGAGTCTTTTATGGCCGACAGGTAAGCGAAGGGGCCTACGGCTCCGGTTGCTGTGACGGTTTCGCCTTTTACTTTAAGCTCTTTGATATGCCCGACCGGAAAAAATTTTCCATCTTCCGCCGGAGCACCATTAAACAATTTGGTCCCGTCGTGCAGTTTGGTCACGTAAAGTGTTTCTTCAAGGTTGTAGCCTGTGTCGGTTTTATGTAACTGCCAGATTGATTCTTCGCCATGTTTAGCCAGCTTGATAAAGCCTGCCTGGCCATAAGCAGAGTCGAGTCCGGCAACTACACTATAGCTTGAGTTCAAAATATTCAGATCGGCATCGGCCTGAAGGGTTTTGAAATCGTGGTAGGCAGTGGTCTGGTTTTCAGGCGTCGTGGATAGGCCGCGGACCAGAACTGCGATAACGACAACGGTAGACATGATAAGCAGCAGGGCGCCCTTAAAGAACTGGACGTAGGTTGTTGATGCCATGCCCGCTGTGGCAACGATGATGGTGACAACGATACCAACGATGCATACCCCGACCCAGTGCGGCAGACCGAGTAACTGTTGCACCAGGACTCCGGCGCCGACCATTTGTGGAATCAAGTAAAAAACTGAAACCAGGAGGGTTGATATGGCGGCCATGAGCTGAATAGCCTTTGAGTTGAACTTTGAGTCAAGGGCGTCGGTGAAGGTATATTTGCCGAGTCGTTTCATCGGTTCGGCAACCAAAAACAGGGCGACAATCCAGCCCGCCAGATAGCCGATGGAGTACATCCATCCGTCATAGCCTGCCGTTGCGATCATGCCGCAAATGCCAAGAAATGATGCCGCGGAAAGATAGTCACCGGCGAAGGCGATACCATTGGTCATCCAATGAATCTGGCCGCCGGCGGCATAATACCCTGCTGCAGAGCTGGTCCTTCGTGCCAGGAAAAAGGACAGTCCCAGGACAAACAGGACAAAGCAGATAAACAGTCCGATGGCGAGCGGTGATTGGCTATAGATCATGTGCTGTGTCCTTTCTTAGTCATTCAGCTGTTTTTCTGCTTTGTTGCAGAATGCGTTATAGATGACGGCCATAGCCAGAGCCAGAATGATCAGCCCGAATCCCCAGATAACAGCAGCGGTCTGTCCCATAACACTGCTTTCCATCAATTTGGGGTTGGTTGTATTGATAATTACGAAGGTGGCGTAAACCAGACTGTAGATGATAAACATCTTGATGCCGAGTTTGGTTTTGTACCCTGCGGCATTGTCCTTGCTAAGCTTAACTGCGGGTCCGTGTCCCATGTGATGCTCCTCTCTCAATGTGTGGTCAATGATAAAAAGTAACAGCGTTAGAAAGTAGATTTATCATTTTTCAGGTATAAAATATTATAATTACAGGATAAATGATTCGATCTGGTATATATTTAGTTATATTGGTTTTTGAATGTACAGATAATAGCACGATGTTTTATAATTGAGTCAATAGAAAAATCAGCTCAACAGGAAGTCGTGAAGCTGCGGTCGTGGGTCAGGGAGTCAGTGGTATGCAGATCATAGGCTGGCTGGTTACAGCGTATGGCTTCTGCGCGCCTTTAGAGGATTTCAGGAGGGAAAGCGACACAATCATCGATACGTTGAAGATCGCAGAGCAGCATAATCAGGCGGTCAATGCCTAAAGCTATTCCTGCAGCACTGTCGAGAAGAGCCAGTTCCCGTAAGAATGCTTCGGCCGTCGGGTAGGGAGTTTTTCCCCGGTCACGGCGGATGGCTTCTTCGCTACTGAAGCGCTGCCGCTGTTCCTGGGCATCGGTTAGTTCGGAAAAGCCGTTGGCTAGTTCCATGCCGCCAATATACAGTTCAAAGCGTTCGGCAAAGGCCGGATTTGACGTTTTGCGTCGGGCCAGAGATGCGTGTTGGATGGGGTAATCAATGAGAAAAACCGGCTGATTGACCGGTAGCTGTGGCTCGATCTGAAGGGCAATTGCTGTATCGAATTCGTCGTTTGCCAGAGCCGTTTCAAGGGAAGTGGATGCATAGCGATCAAAAGCTTCTGCAACAGAGAGCCGCAACCAGGGGGACTGCAGGGATATGGGATGGCCCTGGTAATTGAGTGTTGCATTGGGGCATATGGGGCATAGTGCATTAATCAGGTTTTCGCAATCGGTCATGAGGTCGTGGTAGTCGCGGTCGCGGCGGTACCATTCAAGCATGGTATATTCCGGCAGGTGACGGTTACTGCGTTCGCCGGCACGCCAGCAGCGGCAAAGCTGAAAAATATTATCGTATCCGGCCGCCAGCAGCCGTTTCATGCACAGTTCCGGGGAGGTCTGCAAAAACCAGTCTTCAGCCGCGATGGCATCAATGTATAATTCCGGAGCGTTGGCAGGCAGTCGATGGGGAGTTTCTACTTCGATGAAGTTTTGTGCCACGAAGAAAGCCCGGATCTGCTGAATGATCCGGGCCCGCTTGATGAGTGCATCCTGCTTTCGGGCAAGCTGCCAGTTGGGTTCCAACTTGGCTATTCCTTGACGCGCGTTGAGTATTCGCCGGTACGGGTGTCAATCTGGATCAGAATGCCCTCTTCAACGAAGGAGGGAACCTGTAGCGTGTATCCGGTCTCAACGGTGGCCGGCTTGTTGTTGCCGGCAGCGGTGTCGCCTTTGACCCATGGATCCGCCTGGGTGACGCGCAGTGTAACAAAGTTGGGAAGGCTGATACCTATGCCACGTTCTCCATACATGAGAATACTGACTTCCATATTGTCAATCAGGAAATATTTATCGTCACCCAAGGTTTCTTCACTCAGGGTAATTTGCTCGAAGGATTTATTATCCATGAACACATAGCCGGTTTCGTCCTGATAGAGGTACTGCATGTCGCGCTCTTCAAGGCTGGCTGGCTCAAAGGTTTCACCACTGCGGTAGGTGCGGTCAAACAGAGACCCGGTGATCATGTTACGCAATTTGCATTTATACAGGGCCTGACCTTTACCGGGTTTGGTAAAGTCATACTGGACGATCACATGAGGATCGCCATCAATCAGTAATTTGAGACCTTTTTTTAAGTCGGAACAGCTATACATACAGTACTCCTTTTATCTGATTCTTCTTTATCTTCAGGAATTCGGCATTTAATCACAACTATGCGTTGTTGTCATGGGAAAACGTTTGGAAATACGCCCAAAATTGATTTTTTAACGGGCGCGAAAGCAACAGAGAAACGTCACCTGCACAAGACGAATCTTCAGTCCTGTTGGCGGCGTTGAAGGAACAGATAGCCGGCTTCGATGACTTCTGAGCTGATCAGTAACAGCATTGCTATGGTAATTCCCGACACCGCCGGCTGAAAGTAAACGGTGGGCCACCATAACACCAGGATGAAAGCACACTTGATGAGCGTGGATTTTCCCAGCAAAGCGGTTTTTTCGGTACTGGAAAACCAGCCTCGCAGGAGGTGTGATGCTCCGTAAAAGAACGGAAAGATCGCACAAAGGATCATGCCAAACCGCATATAGCGGGCCAGTTCAGGGTCAGCGCCGAGCAACCGGACAAGCACAATGTGCTCCGCCGGTCCGGCCGTAACCAGAAACAGAATGCTCAGCAGCGCGGCGAAAAATATGCTGAAGCGTAATAGTCGGCGACTGTCCCTGGCGGTTTTGACCAGGGCGATGTGTGCCTGTTGAAGATTGCGCATCGGACCTGCGAGCAGGAAGACCAGGCCTCTTAAGACACCGAAAGCGGCCAGTGCCAAAGCACCGTCGCTGAGGCGTCCGATGATGGCGCTGATAAGCAGGGGGATGGCCTGTTGCAGGCAGGATGAGTAGGCCAGAGGCAAGCCATACTGAAATATTTGTCGCACGGACTTTTGTGGACCGGCCTGGGTGAAATAGGGATGAATGCGAAGCAGCAGGATACCGATAACCAGGGTTTCAGTCGCGATGCAGCAGACCAGACCAAAGGCCCCAAGACGTGCGCCACTGAACCATGAGTGTTCGATGGCCAGGAAGAAAAACAGTGAGACTGCGCGCACCCCGGTTGCCAGCGAGATTAAACCGGTACGTCGTAATTGTAGTAACAGGCCTTGGCAAAAAAAACGAAAGCCGCTGATAAACGGCAGGATGACCAGAATCTGCATGGCACGACGTGCTTCTATGGCGACTTCGGGTGGCGTTCCGAGAAAAGAAAACACCAGATGTCCGACCGGCGTATAAGCGACCAGTCCCACCATGATAGCAACGTAGCAGGAGGTGGTCAGGATATAGATCATAGTGCCGATGGCAGAATGACGTCCGCGGGCCATGACCATGGTGATGGTATGATTCTGATAGGTCGGCGACGACAGAAACAAATGAGTGATCAGGGCAACCGACATTCCGGCCAGCGCCGTTAGGTAATTGTCCAGCCGGGCAAGGGCGCTGTTGATGATGGTATGTGAAATGCTCATGAGCTGAACATTGAGCACTAGAGGGAAAAAGAACCAGGCGATTTCCCGATAAGTCAGTCTGTTTTCAGGCACGATAAGGTCCCGGGAAAAGCTGGCTTAAGTCAGCGGCTGTCTTGGCCTCAAAGTCATAATTCAAGCCACCACTGTTGCCAAAGCCATAGTGGCAGAAACAGGTTGCTGTTCCGGCACCCTGACCGGCGTGCAGGTCAGTATGATGGTCGCCGATCATCACCGCTTGGCTGGGGGCAGCGCCGAGCGCAATAAGCGCTTGCCTGACCGGAAACGGATCAGGCTTCTTCTGTGCAAAGGTATCGCCGCCAATAATAACGGCAAAAAGATGATGTATCTTTAACCCTTCCAGGATAGCGAGGGTCTGGCTGTGGGGTTTATTGGTAATAATGGCCATATTTTCGGCCGTGTGCTGTTGCAAAAGCGCTTCGATACCGAGATAGCAGCACGTATTATCCAGCAGGTGCTGGTCGTAAATACGTAGAAAACGTTCAACATGTTCGGGCCGAAACAGATGCTCACCCAGGGCACGGCGGACCAGTAAGGAAACACCATCGCCAACCATGGACGCTGCCTCGTCAATTGGCAGGGGAGGACAATTCAGGCTCGCGCGTAACAGATTCAGAGACAAGGCAAGGTCCGGGATAGAATCGATCAAGGTTCCGTCGAGGTCGAAAAGCAGGTATTGGGGAGCGTTCATATCAGTTCATTGACTTTCTGGCACCAAAAATAGCGGTACCGACCCGCACCAGGGTCGCACCTTCCTCGACCGCAATTTCAAAGTCTCCACTCATTCCCATGGACAGCTCCTGCATGGAGACTCCGTCAATATGCAACGCAGTGATCTGGTCCGATAGTTCACGCAGGCGCCTGAAATAGGGGCGGACACGTTCCGCATCGTCATCATGGGGAGGCAGGCACATCAGCCCTTTGATGTTCAAATGAGGCAGCTCGGCGATGGCACGAACCAGAGGTTCCAGCTGTTCAGGTTGGCAGCCGGACTTACTCGCTTCATCGCCAATATTGACCTGAATCAGAATGTCGATGGAGTGGTCCAATTTGCTCCACTGCTTGCTGATTTCCTGGGCCAGGGACAGGCGATCGACCGAATGGATCATGGCAACCTTGCCCCTGATGTATTTCACTTTGTTGCTTTGCAGGGCACCAATGAAATGCCAGGTGACCGGAGCGCTGACGATACCGACCTTTTGTGAAAATTCCTGAACATAGTTTTCGCCAAACAGCTGCTGACCGGCTGCATAGGCAGCGTCAACCAGTTCTGCCGGTTTGACTTTGGATACGGCAACCAGCCGGACGCTGTCAGCACTGCGTCCGCTTCTGGCACAGGCCGCATCGATGCGTCTACGGATCTGGGTAATATTAGCAGTGATGTCGTTCATGAACGTACCTCGAGTTAAATTTTCAGAGGAACACCAAAATCTTTCAGGGCGAGAGTCAGACGGCATAACGGCAGACCGACAACGTTGCTGTAGCTGCCTTCAATGCCGGCGACAAAGCAGACGCCAAGACCCTGGATGGCGTAGGCCCCGGCTTTGTCGGCAGGTTCTCCCGTAGCAATGTAGCGGGCGATTTCCTCGTCTGTCAAATCCCGAAAGCGCACCCGTGTCGCCACGGCTTCGACATGTTGGCGACCAGTCTGCCGGTCTATGATGGCAATGCCTGACAGAACCTGATGTTCACGTCCCGACAGTTGCTGAAGCATCTGGCGGGCATGGTCATTATCGCGTGGTTTGCCAAGAATAAGGTCGTTACATAAAACGATGGTGTCGCTGCCGATATACCAGCGACCCGTGACATCAGCTCGCATGGCTACTTCCTGAGCCTTGGCCAGGCTCAGGCGCTGGACCAGCTGTTCAGGCGTCTCTTCGGGCAGAACATCTTCCGCAGCGTTACTCGGGACAACGGCAAATTCGAGGCCGATCTGTTCAAGAAGCTCGCGGCGGCGGGGCGATCCAGAAGCAAGAATAATACGATCTGTCGGCATGTTGTTACCCCTTGAGCTCCTGCCGTTTTGCGGCAATTGGTCCCCACCATGCCGGTAACGCATTAAGGGCGCGATCAGCCATGGCCAGGCGGCGGTCAGCGCGTTTCATTTTGCGTCCTTCCAGGGGCGGGAACAGGCCGTAATTAATATTCATCGGCTGGAAATTGTCGACTTCCGCTGAAGACAGGTGATTAAGCAATGAGCCGAATCCGGTTTCAGCCGGGGGGAACGGCACAGCTTCATCACGCAGCAGTGCTGCCGCAAAGATCCCGGCCAGAAAGCCGCAGGCCGCTGACTCGACATAACCTTCAACGCCACTGAGCTGTCCGGCAGCAAGGATGTGCGGAGCCTGCTTGAACTGCAGGGTGGGCAACAGACAGGCCGGGGCATTGATAAAGGTATTCCTGTGCATGCTGCCGAGTCGGGCAAATACGGCGTTTTCAAGGCCGGGAATCATGCGGAAAATGCGTTTTTGCTCCGGATAGGTCAGACGGGTCTGAAAACCGACGATGTTGAACAACGACGCATGGCGGTTGTCCTGACGCAGCTGGATAACGGCGTAAGGTGTTTTTCCGGTTTTGGGGTCGGGTAAGCCAACCGGCTTCATCGGTCCGAAGGCCAGGGTTTGCTCACCGCGGGACGCCATTTCTTCAATCGGCATGCACCCTTCAAAGTGGATCAGTTTCTCAAACTCGCGCCCGGCGACCTTGTCCGCTTCAAGAAGTTCATGAACAAACTGCTGGTACTGTTCTTTATCGAGAGGGCAGTTGATGTAGTCGTCTCCCCCTTTGTCGTAGCGGGAGGCGCGCCAGGCTTTGCTGTAATCGATGCTCTCGGCTTCTATAATAGGGGCAATGGCATCGTAAAAATACAGGTGCTCAGCGCCGGTCAGCTTGGCGAGCTCGGCAGACAGCTTATCCGAGGTCAGCGGACCACTGGCCAGAATTGTCAGACCTGCGGTTGGCAGTTGTGTCACTTCTTCTCTGACCAGTTCGATGTTGCTGGCGCCGTTTATCTTGTTGGTTATGTAGTCAGAAAACTCATCCCGATCGACAGCCAGGGCACCTCCGGCCGGGACTGCTGTGGCGTCGGCTGCTTCCAGGAATAGCGATCCACAGCGGCGCAGCTCCTCTTTCAGGCAGCCGACAGCGTTATTCATGCCACTGCCGCGCAGACTGTTGGAACAGACCAGTTCTGCGAGTTTTTCACTCTGGTGCGCAGGGGAAAACTGCAGCGGCTTCATCTCAAACAGTTTGACCTGAAAACCGTCCTGCGCCAATTGCCAGGCAGCTTCCGTGCCGGCCAGACCGGCACCGATTATGTTGATATCCATAGTTTTTCTTCCTTAAAAAAGCAAACCGGCCGAAATGAAAGATTCCGGCCGGCGCTATTATATTTCATCTTGCAGGAGCGATCAGGATTTTTTTGTTGTTTTCTTTGTCGCGCTGGCATTTTTTGGGGCCGGCGTTTTTTTCTCGGGAGCAATTAAAACGTTCTCCCAGTCACAACTCTCCTGCGGACAACGTTGCACCGTACCCCAGCGCTTGGTGGTTTTGATTTCAGTGACCGGCCAGCCACATTTGGGACACGGTTCCGCTTTGGGTGGATTCCACAGGGCATACTTGCACTGTGGGTACCTGTTGCAGGAATAGAAAATTTTACCGTAGCGACTTTTTTTCTCCTGCATTTCCCCTTCCCCACATTGCGGGCAGGTTATGTTGAGGGATTTGGGTTTTTCCAGCGGCTGAATGTTTTTACATTTGGGGTAACCACTGCAGGCCAGGAACTTGCCATAACGGCCGTTTTTAATCAGCATCTGCGAGCCGCATTTGTCACACTTCTCTTCAGAAAAAACAGGTTCTTCCGTTTCTTTGTCTTCACCTTTGAGAGGTTCGGTGTGGCGACAGTCGGGGAACCCTGAGCAGGCGAGGAAACGTCCTGAGCGGCCGAGTTTTATAACCAGTTCTTTACCACACTCCGGACATTCCTTGTCCGTTTTTTCGGTGGTAACATCAGCCTTGCTGACTTCCTGGTCTTTACGCCGCAGCAGGGCGATAAAGGGGTCCCAGAATTGTTTGATCGCCGGGGTCCATGATTGTTCCCCACGCGAAATAGCGTCGAGCTCCTCTTCCAGTTCGGCAGTGAAATCATAATCAACGTACTGGCTGAAGTGTTCGGTCAGCAACTTGGTAACCACCCGGCCGGTGTCTTCAGGGAAGAAGGTTCGCTTGTCAAGGCGTACATATTTCCGGGTGACCAGTGTCGCCATGATGCTGGCGTAGGTTGAAGGGCGGCCAATACCATATTCTTCCAGGGTTTTAACCAGACTGGCTTCGGTAAAGCGTGGCGGTGGCTGAGTAAAGTGTTGCTCCGGAGTCAGTTTCTGCTTTGTTAAATGTTCGCCAACTTGCAGTGCCGGAAGCAGCCCTTCTTTGTTCTCATCATCATCAGAATCAGTGCCTTCGATGTAGAGAGCCATAAAACCGGGAAAGCGCAGGATTTGGCCAGTCGCCCTGAAGCTGTAGCGTTCACCGGCGCTAATATCGACACTAGTGGCATCAAAAATAGCCTGGGCCATCTGGGAGGCAACGGTACGCTTCCAGATCAGCTCGTAAAGGCGATACTGGTCGGAGCTCAAGAAGGCCTTAAGCTGCTTGGGCAGGCGCGCCACCGAGGTTGGACGGATCGCTTCGTGAGCTTCCTGGGCATTCTTGCTTTTGTTGCGAAAGACACGTGGTTTCGCCAGGGCATAGCTGGTATCGTAGAGGCTACAGATAACCTCACGCGCTTCACTCGTGGCCTGATCCGACAAGGCGACGGAATCGGTACGCATGTAGGTGATCAGACCGTGGGTGCCATCACCAACCTCAATGCCTTCATAAAGCTTCTGGGCAATATTCATGGTTTTGCGCGCAGAAAAACCAAGTTTACGGCTGGCTTCCTGCTGCAGGGTGCTGGTGGTGAACGGCGGCGCCGGATTTCTTTTACGTTCCTTTTGCTCCAGGTTGCTGACGTTGTAGTTCTGCTGTTCCAGTTCGCTGACGATCTGGCGCGCCTGCTCTTCGGTGGTAATGGCAAACTTGCCCAGGCTTTTTTCGTCACAACTATGCAATTTAGCAGTAAAACAACTCTCTTCGGCATTGCTCAGCAATGCTTCCAGTGTCCAGTATTCGCGCGGTTCAAAGGCTTCGATTTCATCTTCGCGTTCGCAGATCAGGCGCAGTGCTACGGATTGAACCCGTCCGGCGGATAGGCCGTAGCGGATTTTTTTCCACAGAAAGGGGGAGAGGTTAAAGCCAACCAGATAGTCTAAAATTGAACGGGCTTGTTGTGCGTCTACCAGATCACGGGCGATGTGACGGGGATTCTTCATCGCATCGGTGATGGCCGACTTGGTGATTTCGTGAAAGGTGACCCGCTTGACGACCGGCTTGGTTGAATTTTCATCAATACCCAAAGCCTCCAGCAGGTGCCAGGCGATCGCTTCCCCTTCGCGGTCAAGGTCGGTTGCGAGAATAAGTTCGTCGCTTTTGGCCGCTTCTTTCTTCAGGACAGAAATCTGCTTGGTACTGTCCGGCAGAACCTGATATTTCGGTTTGAAATTATCGCTGACATCGACAGATCCCTGTTTGCTTGGCAGGGCTCGAACATGACCATAGGAGGCTAGAACTTTGTAGCCTTTGCCAAGAAACTTCTCTATGGTTTTTGCTTTTGCCGGCGACTCAACGATAACCAGTGATTGTCCCATCTTCTCCTCAATAGTAGCGCCCAGGGTTGCTCCCCTCCGAGCCAAAAATAAAAAAGGTTGCGTTTGAAGCGCAACCAGTGCTTTTTAATGATATATGCGTGTCCAGTCATTTTCAAGGAAACAATCAATTTCCCTGAGCCAGAGACTACTGGAACGTGACAGCATGGTCAGAATGGCAATCAGTTTGATTTCCGGTTCTGTGATCGGGTCTTCTGCCCCACGCGTGGCGCGCTCAATAATTTCCTCCTGGCAGTCATCGTTCAGCAGGCCCATGGTTCTCAGCCTGATCAGAAATCCGCGTGCCTCCAGGGTCAGCATCTGTTGTTCCGGTTCACTGAAGAGGCGGTAGGTTACGTTGTTGTGCAACGGATTTGGGGCCTTTTCATCGGTCGGACGCAGGGCAATCGTCTCCATCCAGGAAAATGCGTCGTTGATTTCTTCAGCTTCGTAGCCAACAGAAATCAGCTCTGCAATGAGTTCCTGCTCGTTGATGGGGTTGTCTTCTGCACCCAATACATATTGCGCGATCAGATTGACGATCGCCAGCACACGCTCCCGCAAAACTCCTCCAAATATGAATGTCGGCTGATCAAGAAGGAATGTGTTACAACCGATTGCGTATATAGTGATGACCGGGAAGGGCCTGAACTCGACCTTGGAGCTCTAGGTCGAGTAAAATAACGGAAAGCTCCATGGGAGTCAAGCCGCATTTCCGCGCTATTTCATCACTATGCAAGGGATTGAGCCCCAGGGTCTCAAAAACAGATCGGGCCGGTTCGCCAAGGGTCATAGTAAAATCTTCCTCAATTTTCCGTTGTTCAGATGAACTGCGTGACGGCCACAGCATCTGCAGGATATCCGTTGTTTCTGTCACCAGCTGTGCGCCTTCTTTCAGCAGGCGGTTGGTCCCCTTGCTATTCGGATTGTTCAGTGCCCCGGGGATGGCAAACAGGTCTTTTCCCTGCTCAATGGCAAAATCTCCGGTAATCAACGATCCGCTTTTTTCACTGGCCTCGACAACCAGTACGCCTCTACTGATACCGCTGATAATGCGATTTCGGCCGGGAAAATAGCCAGGCTGGGGGGGCGTTCCGGGAGGATACTCGCTGATAATAGTGTTGTTGCGCAAAATGGTGCTGAAGAGCTGGCGGTTTTCTGCCGGGTAAGGAATATCAACCCCGCAGCCGAGCACGGCAACAGTTCTTCCTTTAACCGCCAAGGCTCCATGATGTGCTGCGCTGTCTATGCCCCGGGCCAGGCCGCTGACGATGCAGATATCATGGCGAGCCAGATCACTGGCGATTTCCTTGGTATAAACCATGCCGGGGGCGGAAGCTTTGCGGGAGCCGACAATGGCAAAACATTCTTCCGGAACTGGTTGTCCACGTTGATAGAGCAGGGCAGGTGGATCATAGATGTTGCGCAATAACGCCGGATAGTCGTGATCCGAGAAAGCAACAACGCTGATGTTGAAGGTTTGTATTTTGTCAAGAACCCGAACCAGTCCTGCGTGACTGTCGGCCGGAACTTTTTCACAAAGGCCAGGGTTTAACCCAGCTTCTCGCCACTGCTTTGGTGTAGCGTGGAGTGCCGCAGAAAAATCTCCGAAGTAATCATGAAGTTTAAAAAGACCTATGCGTCCGATACCTTTAGTCAGATGGAGCTTGAGTAGTGCAAGATGATGCTGATCCATTCCCCCTCCGAATGGTTGCCGCCAAATAAGAAAAAGGATTGAACGCTCAATCCTTTTTCTTATTGTCTAAGCAATGATGTGGTGTTGGTTACTGGGTGACAAACTCAGTGTGGTCGCCGATAACCGTTTCCTTTACGCTTTTAATAATAACAGCCGAAGCCGTTTTCGCCTTGGTTTCAAGCACAACCGCGGCACCTAACACTTCGTCCGGAAGGTCCATATTTCCGGCTTGCTTGAGAAACTCTTTAGATACCTGGCGTGGTCTGGACAGGTAAAACAGGTTGCCTGACTTTAATCCGTCATCTGAACCGGCATTGATAAAAAAGATGTCGGCTGTGGATATGGTCGTTTTGGCATCGCGGCCTGCGATAACGACTGCAGATGGATTAACGGTAGCACGCTCCAGAATGATTTCCTGTTGGGGGGGGGCATATTCGTACAGCTCGGCGCCGCGGGTGATTTCACGGTAGCTGCCGATAATTTTAGCGGTTACAGTTGCACCGTTAATTTCAGTGACCTGCAGGTACCCGACGTTAAACATCATGGTGCCTATGGGTTCTTTCGATACCGGGTGCTTGACCAACGAACCACGTTCAAACAGTCCGTAGGTGTCGCCGACCGTGACGCCGGAGAGGTCGTTCATTTTGACAAAAACCAGATCGTTCTTGGTCAGCAAGACGCGATTATCAACTGCATCAACAACCAGTCCCAGCGGTGTTTCATCTGTAAGAATAAAGCCGAGTCCGGAATCGGGCATGCTGATCTGGACCAGTTCGTTGTTTTCACCAGGAGTAACCGGAGCCGCTTCAACCGCATCAGATGTTTTGTTTTCTGCTTCGCCATAGGCCGGAATGATTTCCAGTTTGCCGTCAAGGATGCGGATTTTTTGCCCTGGATAAATCAGATGCGGATTGGTGATTCCAGGATTTTTTGCCCAGACGTTCGGCCAGTAGTATGGATCATCAATAAATCTTTTGGACAGGTCCCACAGGGTGTCCCCTTTTTTGATGGTATAGATGCGGCCTTTCTCTGCCATTGCCAGGCCCGGGCCAATAATGGCAAGTACCAGTATCAGCAGTGATAACCAGCGGAAAACTGTCCGTATCATAAATTCCCTCACTTTGAATAAAGTCGATCCGTTTTAATTTAATCCGGAATTTTTTTCGCCAAAGAATCTGGCTTCCGGGGTGTTGCCATAATTGTCCCGCAATTGATTTATTGCTTCATCCGCCTGTGCGTTAAGGCCGACTTTCTGGTAAAGGTTAATCAGCTGTACGAGTGCTGCCGGGGCTTTTTCCTGCCCGGCCGGGTTGCTGATGATCTGGCGCAGATTGCTAACCGCCTGACTTGTTTTGTCCTGAGCGGCCTGGGCATTGGCCAGCCAGAAGCGCGCGTTGGGTGCATACTGATGGTCAGGATAATTGATCAGAAACTGCTCGAAGCCAGCCTCAGCTGCGTAGTATTGACCGCTGGCAAGGTGTGAGAAAGCGGTCAGATAGCTGGTTGCAGAGTCTGCGACCCTAATCATGTCTGCCGTTCCCGCCTGTGGTAAGGGGGCCGGAGAGTCGAATTCTCTATGCTGCTCTGGGTGCAGACCCTGTTGAATCATATTTGTATTGGCCGACAGACTGTCAGTTGCCAGCGTCTGACCACCGGCCAGTTGCTGCTGAAGTTGTACGATGACGCGCTCCAGATCCTGCAATTGCTGCTGCTGAACAGCCTGTTGCTGTTTAATCTCTTGCAGTTGTTCTCTCAGGGCGAAAGATGGAGCCACTGAAGCAGGTTGGGCACAGCCGCCAAGGAATGTCAGTAAGATACTGAATGCAATAAGCGTGAAAAGAGTGTTGTGCGAGTTCTGGTTATTCAAACCGTTCATCTCCAGAGACTTGTCTTAGAATGAAAAAAATTAAATCTAATTTATAAAAATTATAGTCTTCTCCGCTGGTTGTCAAGCTGGAAAAAGGTGGATATCAGCAAAAACGTATTGAAAATTCTCGCTTTTTATCTTCATTTCTCAGGGTGTAAACGATACAGCCAACGCTGTGCCGTCAGCCCGATCCCATCAGTTCGTCGGTTAGCAGACAGTAAGCTGTTTAATCTGCATAGTTTTTGTGCTGGCAGGGTGGCCGCGTCCGGCAGCTTTGAGCGGACAAAATCCTTTTCGTCAGCAAAGAAGAATTCAACCTCGAATGAGTATTGCAGGTCCATGGTAAATCCGGGAAGGGTCGTCATGGCTTGAAACGCCGCCTGGCACAGTTCACTTTCGTCTCCACTGCCGGCGCCAAATTCTTTTTTTATGGTCATGAAAGACCCGCTTTCACCCGGTTCAACAACCAGTATCGGTGCCTTAGATTTGAGTCTGTGGGCGGTTTGGAGCAGGTGTTTCTGCATGCATGCAGCAGGAATATGATGAAGGGACAAGGTATAAACAGCAACATCGTAGGGACCATTCCGGACCAGCTGTTCTTCGTCGTCGGCGTGAAGGAACGTGATATGGGGCATGGTTATGGTCCTACGGGCCTGTTGCAGCTTGGTTTGATCTGTATCGACAGCGGTAATGTGAGCGCACTCAGCAGCAAGAGACCGGGTTATGTCGCCGTCGCCGCAACCGATTTCAAGGATTTTAAGCCCGGTGAGGGGATAGTGTTTATTTATGGCTGCAACGTACTGCTGTGCTTTGTCGACAGGCATCTCGCGTTTCTCCTTTTCAAGTTTCTTTTCAAGCGTTTCAAGATGGCAAGGTTCTATGCTATGCTCAAAGGCTTTGATAAGCAATAATTACAGTCTTTGAGGAGAACCAATAACTTGACGAAGTCACAAATCCGGTCCAAGCCGGAATTACTTATGCCCGCTGGGGATATGGCCAAATTGCAAACCGCGATTCGCTATGGGGCCGATGCTGTTTATCTGGGTACCGGCGATTTTGGTCTGCGCGCCCACGCCGGTAATTTTGATCTGGATCAGTTGCGCGAGGCGCGGGCCCTGACCCGCGAAGCTGGAGTGGCACTGTATCTGACTCTGAATGCGTCATTGCGGGCGCAGGAGCTGTTGCCCCTGGAGGGCCTGCTTGAGGAATTGCGTCCCGTGGATCTTGATGCCTATATCATTGCTGATCCGGGGGTGTTGATGACCATTCAACAGATCGATCCGCAGCGCTCGGTGCATATTTCCACCCAGGCCAACAGCTGTAACCCGCGTACGGCTGAATTCTGGCAGCGCAATGGCGCCAGCCGCCTGAATCTGGCCCGCGAGCTGACCCTGGAGGATATCCGGCAGTTTGCGGCGACAACCAGCATCGAACTCGAGTGCTTTGTTCATGGTGCCATGTGTGTCGCTCATTCGGGACGTTGTCTCTTATCCTCAGCTTTGCTGGGGCGCAGTGCCAACCGTGGTGACTGTGCCCAGCCGTGCCGTTGGCAGTATTCCCTGATTGAAGAAACGCGCCCTGCAGAACACTTCAGTATTGAAGAGGACGCCCATGGGACCTATATCATGAACAGTCGGGATCTGTGTCTGGTCGACCACCTGGCGGAGATGATGGCCGCCGGTGTTCATAGCTTCAAGGTTGAAGGGCGGATGAAAAGTCTCTATTACGTGGCGACAACAGCTCGCGTCTACCGCGACGCCATTGATCGGCTGTGGGCAGACCCTCATGACCATGATCCCGAGTGGCTTCGTGAACTGGAAAAGGTCAGTCACCGTCCTTATGATACCGGGTTTCTGTTTGGTCATGATGACGCCAAAATTCACTCAGATGACACGCATTATATCCGTACCCACGATTTTGTCGGCTTTGTCCGTGAAGATGACAAGGGGCTGTGGGTCGAAGGGCGTAATCGTTTTATCTGTGGTGATGAACTGGAACTGATCGGACCACAGATGCGCCAGGAAAGGTTTGTTGTTGATCACATTGAGAATCGTAAGGGAATGGTCGTTAATGCCGGGCAGCCCAATTCCGAGCTACTGATTAAACTACCAGAATGGGCTGAAGCAGGAGATCTGATTCGGCGCAAAAGACCGGAGTAAGGTACGATGAAATTAGTTCTTCTGATTGGCTATCTGTTGCTCAGCGGGGTTCGCTTTGGACTTGAATATCTCAACTTGCACCACCGCCAGCAAGCAGACAAAAGACTGCCTGAATCCTTTGCCGGACACATCGATGAGGAGCGTTTGCAGCAGAGTGAAGCTTATGCCCTGGCCGGGGACAAGCTCGGGTTTGTTGAGGACCTGGTTGGTATCGTACTGACCGTGGTTTTTTTGTTCGCTGGCCTGCTTCCCTGGTACGATACTTTGGTCGGGCGGCTTGAGCTGGGCTTTATCGCACAGGGACTGGTATTTTTTGGCGTGCTGGCCTTGGTGCAATTGATCCTGAGCCTGCCGTTTTCCCTATACCGTAATTTCGTGCTGGAAGAAAAGTTCGGCTTCAACCGTATGAGTCTGGGCTTGTGGGGAGCCGATTTGTTGAAATCGTTGCTGATTGGCGGTGTTCTGTTTATCGTCCTGGCCTCAGGTGCTTTATGGCTGATTGAACGGACTCCTGGCAGCTGGTGGTTGTGGGTCTGGGCCTTCTGGGCCATAGTGTCCCTGTTCCTGCTGTTCCTGTCGCCCTATTTGATTGAGCCCTTGTTTTTTAAATTTTCCCCTCTGGAACGGGAAGATCTGGAGCAGGACGTGCGGCAGTTGCTTGATCGGGCTGGAGTCACTGTCGGCAAGGTCCTGCAGGTCGATGCTTCACGCCGCAGTGGCCACAGTAATGCTTATTTTACCGGTATCGGCAAGGTGAAACGCGTCGTGCTGTTTGATACGCTGATGGATCAGCTTGAAAAACAGGAGTTGCTCGCCGTACTGGCTCATGAACTGGGGCATTGGCGTTGCGGGCATTTGCGTCAGATGTTGATTAAAAGCCAAATGATGGCGTTGTTCTGTTGTTGGGCCGCTTTTGTGTTGTTACGCAGCCAGCTGGTTCCCGGCTGGTTGGGCTTATATGATCTGTCCTTTTTTGCTCAGCTGCTGGTGCTTGGTTGGGTCGCTTCACTGGTGGGCTATCTCTGGTCTCCGGTTAGCAGCTGGTGGTCCCGTCGTCAGGAGCGTGAAGCTGATCAGTTTGCCGTTAATCTGGTGGGGAGTGGCAGGCCGCTGGCTTCGGGGCTGGTCAAACTGGCGCGGGAGAATCTCAGCAATCTGTTTCCACATCCCCTTTATACCGCTTTCTATTATTCCCATCCGCCGCTTGTGGAGCGGGTTGTTGGTCTTGAGAACAGGGTGGCTGATAAGACCGAAGCGAACGTTGCTTGAGGAACGGCAGAAACTAGCTGAGCTTTTCCATGCGGATAAAGCGGTTGTCCTGGTCAACGATCAGGGCAAAGCGGCCTTCTATGCCGCTGGCGGTTAAAAAAGAACGCAGGCGATAGGCCGGAAATTGTAGGGTCTGGCCAGTTTCTGAACGCACTTGAACGCTGCTGGCGCTCCCCTGGTAGTAGCGCAGGAATTGTTGTTGCGTCAGCTTGAGGCGGAAAGTGAATTTTTTTTCGGTGGCAGTCATAGCTTTTTTCTAAGTCCTAGGCTATCCCGTTAGCCTCTACTAGCGATACAAATGGAGAAGTTTAAACCATGATCATATACAAAGTCGTCGAAACAAGCCAGGTTGATGACCAGAGTCTGGAGCAGATACTGAACACCTGGACGGCTGAGGGATGGCAGTTTGAAGGGGTGCATTTTGCCATGCGCGAAGCCAGCCGGCGCCCGGCAATGGCTTTTGTCACCTTTACCCGGGACGACGAAGCCATCGATTAAAGAAATACGCCCTGCAGCTGAACTTGCAGGGCGTTTCCATATGTTTAATAAGTCAGGCCGCCTTTTTTGCGAACTTTGCGCAGGGTTTTATTGGCAACATAGCGTGCTTTGTCGGCACCCATAGCCAAGATTTTGCGCAGACTGTCGGGATCCTCAAGGAGCGCCTTGCGCTTCTCGGCATAAGGAGCGAAAAAGTCACGGGTTGTCTCAAACAGTTCCTGTTTGACGTCACCGTAACGCAGGCCGGGAGTTTCATAGCGTTTGCGCAGCTCGGCGACTCCTTCTTTATCAAGGAACAGACGGTAGATCTGGAAAATGTTGCAGGTGTCGGGGTTTTTGGCTTCTTCGACCGGGGTCGGATCAGTGACGATGCGCATGATCTGCTTACGCAGGGCCTTCTCATCCTGAAACAGGTCGATGGTGTTGCCGTAACTTTTGCTCATTTTACGGCCATCGAGACCGGGAACGGTCGCGACATCTTCGTCGATCTCCGGTTCCGGCAGGGTGAAGACCTCGCCATATTCATTGTTGTATTTAATGGCGATATCGCGGGCGACTTCCAGATGCTGTTTCTGATCCTTGCCGACCGGGACGACGTCGCTCTGGAACAGCAGAATGTCGGCGGCCATCAGGACCGGGTAGGCAAACAAACCGTGGTTCGGTTTGATCCCCTGGGCGACCTTGTCTTTATAGCTGTGACAGCGTTCAAGCAGGCCCATGGGGGTGAAGTTTGACAGCGCCCAAGATAACTCCTGAACTTCGGGAATATCCGACTGAACCCAGAAGGTGCTTTTTTCCGGATCGAGACCCAAGGCCAGAAAGTTGGCCGCTGCCTCAAGGGTTCCTTTGGCCAGGACCTTACCGTCCGAGACACTGGTCATGGCATGGTAATTGGCGATAAAGCAGAAGAGATCCTGATTTTCCTGATGATCGATCATCTTCTTCATCATGCCGAAGAAGTTTCCGAGGTGAAGTGAACCCGATGGCTGGATACCGGACAGCACACGCATAGCAATTCCTCCTGTAAATCCATAAAGGAGGGGACAGAAAATGATTCTGTCCCCGACAGTGTTCATGTAAAATTCAATGCCGATGAATCTAGCAGATCGATTTGTACAAGGTCAATAAGGTAATAGACATGCTCAGACAATCAACTCGTGCAAGGTTTTCAGTGGCTCTAACCATCCTGTTCGGGATGTTGGTTTTTTCCATGTCGGCTGACGCCTGGTACCCGCGGCTTGCAAGCGAGGCGCTGATAACGCCCCATCGCGGTGGCGTGGTCGGGAGTAATCGCCCCTATGTCGTTGGCAACGATGAAACGCTGATGGAAATCGCTCGGCGTGGGCGCCTGGGCTTTTCAGCTCTGGTTAATGCCAATCCGGGGCAGGACGAGTGGTTGCCGACCGTGGGGTCTGAATTACTGCTCCCCTATGCCGCAGTTATTCCGCAGACCTTTGAACCCGGCATTACGGTAAACCTGGCCGAGTATCGCCTCTATCTGGTGGAGAAGCAGGATGATGCCTACCGTATCCGGATTTATCCCATCGGTCTGGGGCGCGAAGGGTGGCAATCTCCGGAAGGGGCCTATCGTATTGCCGAGATGATCGAGGATCCGGTCTGGACCCGGCCGGAAGTCATGCGTGACCCGGATTTGCCGTCGATAATTGAAGCCGGTCCTGATAATCCCCTGGGACGCTATTGGTTGGGGTTGTCAATTCCCGGCTACGGCATCCATGGAACCAACCGCCCGTTTGGTATTGGTCGGCGGGTCAGTCATGGCTGTATCAGGCTCTACCAGGCAGATATTGAAGACCTGGTTAAGCGGGTCAAGCGGGGGACTCCGGTGACCATTATTTATCAGCCGGTCAAGGTGGTAAGCAGCGACGGACAGTTGGTGGTGGAAGTTCATCCCGACTACCTGGGGCGTTTTGCTGATTTGGAACAAGAGGTCATGGCACGCTTGGATCAGGCGGGCTGGCAGGGGGAGCCAGATAAGGACTTGCTGCGTAAGATCGCCAGCGAAGCAAAAGGGATTCCGGTTGTCGTGGGACAAAGCGCAATAAGCCGCAGTCATTCAGTGCCGAAAACGCCAGAATCTTGATGAATTCAAACAAAAAAGCCCTGTATAGAACAGGGCTTTTTTTAACAGTCAACCAAAGACCGTTTACTTCTGTTGCGTCATCTTGAAAGCAGTCGCAGCTTTTGAAGCACTGACTTTTGCACTTGTCGCGGCAGCTTCGGCAGCATCGGCAGATGCTTTGGCGGCATCAGCGTAGTTCATAGCTTTAGCAGCAGCGGCTTCTGCTGTTGTTGCGGCAGCTTCAGCGCGATCAGCAGACTTGCTGGCGCTGGCTGCAGATGCCTGGGCACTTTCCGCAATTTTTAAGGCGTTGTCGAGCTTTGCCTGATCACTTTCAGACAATTTAGCGACGCAGCCGGACAAGAGTAACATGCCCAAACTAGCAGCACCAAGAATGACTCCTAAACGTTTCATGTTGCCTCCTTTGTTCGCTTTTTTTACCTGGTTAAAAGGTTCTCAACGATCTTCATGTCCTGTTTTGCAAGGCATTTAAATGTCTTGGCGCAGGATCAAAAATGGTAATAGTACACCATTTCGAGATATTTGTCAGTTTTTCACTGCTGCTGGTTGCCCATCATAGCAGCCAGTTGCAATAATTGCTGCAGATCCATGCCGCTTTCCTTGAGAATGCCGAGCAGGACCGGGAACAGTTGCAACATAAAACCCGGTTCGTTAATGACCTCTTTGGCCAGGTCGGGCAGTGCTTCGAGGATAAAAGCTTTCTTGTCCTCTGTTGACAGGCCCATCACGGCACTTTTTATCTCTTCAACGTTCATTTAAGTCTGACTCCCTTGTTGGTTTATTTTAGGTTAAAAGCAATTTTATACACTTCGGGATACTCCTTGACGAAATGAACTTCAATTCCTTCACGGAGGTATGCCGGTAAATCTTCATAGTCCTTGCGGTTGTCGTTGGGGAAGATGAGAGTTTTCAATCCTGCCCGGCGTGCCGCTATGGTTTTTTCCTTGACGCCGCCGATCGGCAGAACCCGTCCGGTTAATGACAATTCCCCAGTCATACCCAGCTTGTTACGCACCGGTTTCTTCAAAATCATCGACAACAGGGCCGTGGTCATGGTAATCCCGGCCGACGGTCCATCCTTGGGGGTGGCTCCGGCAGGGACGTGCAGGTGGATGAAGTGGTTGTCAAAATAGTCTTCATCGATCTTGTATTCGTTGACATGGCCCATCGTATAGGAATAGGCGATCTCGGAACTTTCGATCATAACCTTGCCCAGCTGCCCGGTCTGTTTAAAGCCTTTTCCCTTGCTACGCATGGCAGTGGCTTCGATCTGCAACGTGGCTCCGCCCATGCGGGTCCAGGCCAGACCGGTAACGACGCCGTGCGAACCGGTGATCAGTTCTTCATCGGCAAAGACCGGCTTGCTGAGGAATGTCTCAACATCCTTTTTGGTGACGGTCAGTTTGTCTTCACGTCCTTCAGCAAATTGAATGGTTGCTTTTCGCATGATTTTCTTGATCTTGTTTTCCAGGCCACGCACCCCGGCTTCACGCGCATAATGATCGATAATGTCTTCCAGCGCAGTTTTCTGAATACTGACCTGGGTCTTTTTCAGGCCGTGGTTTTCCAGGGCTTTCGGTACCAGGTACCGTTTTGCGATTTCAAGTTTTTCCTCAAGGATGTAACCGGACAGGCGAATGACTTCCATCCTGTCGAGCAATGGTGCCGGAATCGTATCGAGCTGATTCGCCGTAGCGATAAACAGGACATTGGACAGATCAAAGGGGACATCGAGATAATGGTCCCGGAAGCTGCCGTTCTGTTCCGGGTCGAGAACTTCCAGCAGCGCGGAGGCCGGGTCCCCCTGGAACGAGGCGCCGATCTTGTCGATTTCATCCAGCATCAGAACCGGGTTGGCGGTGCCGGCACTCTTCATGGCCTGGATAGCTTTGCCGGGCATCGCGCCGATATAGGTCCGGCGGTGCCCCTTGATTTCCGCTTCATCGCGCATGCCACCGACAGAAAAACGGTAGAATTTACGCTTGAGGGCATCGGCAATACTTTTACCGATGGATGTCTTACCGACCCCGGGAGGCCCGACCAGGCACAGGATGGAACCGGAAATGTCACCTTTCATTTTGCCAACAGCGACAAATTCGAGGATCCGCTCTTTGACATCTTCAAGGCCGTAATGATCGCGGTCGAGGACCCGACGGGCGCGCTTGAGGTCGTAGGAATCTTTGCTGAATTTGCCCCAGGGGAGAACCGTCAGCCAGTCCAGGTAATTACGACTGACCGTGTATTCGGGAGACGATGGCTCAATCAGTTGCAGTTTCTGGATTTCTTCATCAACGGCCTTTTGAGCTTCGTCGTTGAGTGTCAGGCTTTTCAGGCGTTGCTGAAACTTTTCGATCTCAGAAGTCTTGCCTTCTTTTTCCAGCCCCAGCTCTTTTTTAATCGCCTTGAACTGTTCTCGTAAGAAAAACTCACGCTGCTGCTTGGAAATCTTTTCTTCGATCTGCTGGGATATTTTGGTCTGCAGACGTGAAACTTCCAGTTCCTTTTTCAGCAGAACCAGAACTTTATCGATACGCCGGTGCAGGTCAAAGGTCTCCAGCACTTCCTGCAGTTCGTAACCATCGGCGTTGGTCAGGTTGGCCGCAAAGTCACTTAAACGGGCCGGGTCGTCCATGCTGGAACGGCCAAGGAACAGCTTGATTTCCTCGGAATAAAGGGGGTTGATCTGAACCAGTTCCTTCAGCGTGGAGATGATCGCCATGGAGTAGGCTTTCAGCTCCGGATCACTGGCCAGACCCTGATTGAAGAAGTACGAAACATCGGCAAAAATGACGCCATTGATTTCGCTGACATCATCAATGCTGAACCGTTCCAGACTGTTGACCAGAATATGGGCGCTGTTGTCATCCGTATGAATCAGTTTCAGGATTTTTGCCGCAACACCAACGCGCTGCAGGTTGGTCGTGGAGTCTTCATCTTCAAGTTCCTGGACCATAACCAACCCGATGGCCTGGGAGTCCGTTTCCATCGCCTGTTTAATGGTGCGGACGCGTGCTTCACCGTTAACGGTCAGCGGGATGATGACGCCAGGAAAGGCCGGACGGGGACGCAACGGAATAATCGGCAGTCGGGCCGGCAGGACATCCCGTGCCAGAACCAGACCATCATCCGGTACCGGTTGGACATCCGCGTCGGTTTCAACTTCTATTTCATATTCGATCGATTCGTCATGATCTTCAAAATTATCGTGCATGTTGTTTTCCTCCGATGAAGTAAGAGGTGAATGAGGTCATTACAAATAATTTCAGTTCGGAAACGGTGCTTTTCCGCAATCTCTGCGTCAATCTGTGTCTTTAATCTTGCGAAAAAAAATTCGTTTCCAAATCAGAAACAACTTCGTTGCCCGCGAAATTTTCAGATAGCAACTGAATAATGTCCCTCCGGTACATTAATCGCTCAGTATCCTCTGTAAACGCCGGTCATATGCGGGAAATTTTAAGTGCACATGGGAATGGTTGCCAGAAGATTCCGCTACGGTGGCTGGCTTGTTTCCGGAAGGGAATATAACCATAGCAAAAGATTAATAATATCGGAGTTAACTTGTCAAGATTGGAGTGTCGTTAAGGTACAGTTCTTTTTGCGCGACACGGGGCTTTTACTTTGGAGCCGGGTATGGAATAATCCTGCCACTCATTTAAAGTTGAAAGGTTGATGATTTTATGACGGTACAGAAAGAACAGGTCTATCTGGTTGACGGTTCATCCTATATCTATCGTGCTTATTTTGCCATCCGGCATCTGTCGAACTCCAAAGGCGAGGCGACCAATGCCGTATATGGTTTTACCAATATGCTGCTGAACCTGCTGCGCGATCGGCACCCTGATCATATCGCAGTCATCTTTGACAGTAAAGGCCCGACTTTCCGTAAAGATCTCTATTCTGACTATAAAGCCAACCGCGCCGCCATGCCCGAGGATCTGGTCCCGCAGATTCCGCTGATCAAGGATGTCGTCCGGGCGTTCAATCTGCCGGCTCTGGAGCTGCCAGGCTACGAGGCGGACGATATTATTGCCACATTGGCGAAGCGTTACGTCGCCGAAGGGTTTCACGTCACGGTGGTCACCGGTGACAAAGACCTGATGCAGATTGTGTGTGACGATGTGCAACTGCTTGATACCATGAAGGGGAAGGTCTCCGGCCGTGCCGAGGTTATTGAGCGCTTTGGGGTGCCCCCGGAGCAGGTTCTCGAAGTGTTGGGGCTGGCGGGGGATACTTCCGATAATATTCCAGGGGTGCCTGGCATTGGTGAGAAAACCGCCAGTGCGCTGATCCAGGAGTTCGGTGATATTGAAAACCTGCTCGCCAATATCGATAAGGTCAAAGGTAAAAAACGCCAGGAAAATCTACGCGAGTTTGCTGATCAGGCACGGCTGTCGAGGCAGCTGGCTGATCTGGTCTATGATCTCGATATTGAGGTGACGGCTGACGATATTGCCGTCGGGGAGCCGAATCGCGCCGCGCTGGAAGAGCTGTTCCGGACCCTGGAATTCCATAAATTGCAGCAGGAATTTACTGCGGAAAAGCCAACCGTCAAGGCCGAGAGCACTTACTTCACCGTTACCACCGAGGCTGATTTTGATCAGTTGATTCGGACTCTTAAAGACGCCGGAACCTTTGCTTTTGATACGGAAACCACCAGCCTCAACGCGGTTCAGGCCGAGCTGGTCGGATTGTCGTTTGCGGTTCAGGCCCACGAAGCCTGGTACATCCCGGTTGGTCACCGATACCTGGGGGTGCCTGATCAATTGCCATTGGAGTTGGTGCTGAGCAAGCTTAAACCGCTGCTCGAAGATCCTGACCTGGGCAAGATCGGCCAGAATATCAAATACGATGCCCTGGTGCTGCGCAATGCCGGTATTGAGCTGGCTGGCATTAAGGTCGATACCATGGTGCTGTCATATATTCTGTACCCCGAAGCCAAATCCCATGGGCTCGACGCCTTGGCCCTGGAGCATCTGAATCACCGCATGATCCCTTATTCCGAAATGACCGGAAGCGGGAAAAATCAGATCTGTTTTTCCGAGGTCGAAGTTGAAAGAGCCGTTCAATATGCCGCAGAAGATGCCGATATCACCTGGCGACTGGCCGAAAAACTGTTGGCTGAGTTACCGGAAGGGGAACTGGCCGATCTTTTTTACCAGGTGGAAATGCCGCTGGTTGACGTGCTGATCCGCATGGAATGGAGTGGAATCCGTATTGATGCCGGCTTTCTTGACGGACTCTCCGGTCAGATGGGTGAAAAGCTCACGGTTCTCGAAAAAGAGATTCATACGCTGGCTGGCGGTCCGTTCAATATCAATTCACCCAAACAACTTGGTGAGGTGCTGTTCGAAAAACTCAGTCTGCCCAAAGGCAAAAAGACCAAGACCGGCTGGTCAACCAATGTGGAGGTGTTGACCGCGCTGGCGGATGAGCATGAGATCGCCAGGAAGATCCTTGAGTATCGCTCCATCGGTAAGCTGAAGAACACCTATAGTGATGCCCTGCCCAAGTTGATTAATCCGACGACCGGACGTCTGCATACGTCGTTCAACCAAACAGTGACCGCAACCGGGCGCTTATCTTCGAGCGATCCCAACCTGCAGAATATCCCGATCCGTACCGCTGAAGGGCGGCGTATCCGTGAAGCCTTTATCCCGTGTGAAGGCTGGACGCTGTTGTCTGCCGACTATTCCCAGGTTGAACTGCGGGTAATGGCCCACATGGCAGATGTCCCAGCACTGAAAGAAAGTTTTGCCGCCGGTGAGGATATTCACAAGCGCACCGCCAGCGAAATTTTCAACGTTTTCCCCGAGCTGGTAACCGATGAAATGCGCCGCCAGGCCAAAACCATCAACTTTGGTGTTTTGTATGGTATGGGTGCATTCAGTCTGGGCAAAGATCTGGGGATCAGCCGTTCTGAAGCGCAGCAGTTTATCGATAACTATTTCGAGCGTTACCCGGCTGTTCTGCACTACCTGGAAGCGAAGAAAGAAGAGGCCAGGGAGCATCAGTACGTAAAAACCCTGCTGGGACGGCACTGCGTCATTCCGGAAATCAGCAGTAAAAACGGTGCGGTGCGCAGTTACGCCGAACGCAATGCCATCAATTACCCGATCCAAGGCAGCGCGGCCGATATCATCAAGGTGGCGATGGTGAATATTGATCGCAAACTCCGCGAAGCAGGACTGCAAACCCGCATGCTGCTGCAGGTGCACGATGAACTTGTCTTTGAAACCCCCGGCGAAGAAGTGGACCAGGTATGTGAGCTGATCCGAGCCGAGATGGAAGGGGCTGTTGCGATGGATCTGCCTCTGAAGGTTGAACTGGGGGCCGGAAACAACTGGGCCGAAGCCCACTAGTTTCGGTCCGCAAGCGGCCCTTTTCCGCCGGGATAAATTTGATAGCGAAGTAGATATTTTCAGCAATGAGGCTGGTCAACAACGGACAGGCGCCTGAGCCTGTCCCTTCTTATTTTCTTAAATAGTGAGCAAAACAGAACATGAAACGTGAACACTGGAGTTCTTCCTTCGGCTTTTTTGTCTCCTGCGTCGGCTGTGCCATCGGTCTGGGTAACATCTGGCTGTTTCCCTGGCGGCTGAGTCACTATGGCAGCATCAGCTTTCTGATCCCCTATGTTCTTTTCTCTTTCGGACTGGTGGTCTTTGGCCTTATGAGTGAGCTGGCTTTCGGACGTTTCTTTCAGGGGGGGACGATGAAGGCGTTTGAAGCTGCATTCAGTGGCAGAAGGGGAGTGGTGGCGCGTTTGCTGGGGGGCTTCCAGATTGTGGCCCAAAGTGGCATAACCGTCTTTTATCTGATTGTCATGGGCTGGATTCTCAGATACCTGTGGCTCGCTTTGAGTGGCGATCTGCTGCAGATTGATCCGCCAGCCGACTTCAGCGCATTCAGCGGCCATTGGGATGTGGTTCCCTGGCATCTGGCCAATCTGCTCATCACCGGCGGGATTGTTTATTTCGGTATCGAAAAAGGGGTTGAAAAGGCCAATAAGTGGGCCATCAGCGGGCTGTTTATTATCTTTATCGTGTTGATTGTCAATACCCTGACCCTGCCCGGAGCCATGGCTGGCATTGTCGAATTTATGCAGCCCAAATGGCATTTGCTCAAGTCTTCGGAGCTCTGGATCATGGCTCTGGGGCAAAGCTTTTTTACCGTGTCGTTAGGGGGGATGCTGATTTACGGCAGCTATCTGAAACAAGACACGGACATACCGAAATTCTCTTATCTGATTGTTATCACCAATATGGTCGCCAGCTTGCTGGCCGCGTTTATCATTATTCCGGCCGGGGCCGCTTTCGGTATTTCGCCGGATAAAGGACCGGGGCTGCTGTTTATAAATATGCCCTATGTTTTCCAGCGCATGGCGGGAGGGCACTTTTTCAGTTTCGTATTTTTCTTCAGTGTCTTTTTAGCCGGTCTTTCCTCCGCTATCAATCTCATGGAGATTCCGACCGAAGCCCTGATGCATCAGTTCCGTCTCTCACGCCGGCGGGCAACCCTGGTGGTGATTGCCGTGGCGTTTGCGCTGGGGCTGCCGCTGGCTGTCGATATGGGGCGCTTCGGAGCTTTTGTCGATCTGATCACCATTTACCTCTATCCTCTCGGAGTGCTGCTCATCGTGCTGGTTGCCCAGTGGGTATGGGGAGCTGAGAACGCCTTGCGGGCTATCAATCTGGGCAGCGCCTATCCGGTTGGTCCGTTTATTCGTGGATTGCTTAAATATGTTTTTGTGCTGGTCTGCCTGGGTATTTTGGTTCTCAATATTTATTTTGGCGGGATTGGCTAAGGGCAAACTGGTGAAACATCCCGGCTGCTGATTGTGGCTTATTGTCAAGGAAGTCCTTGAGGCATTGACTTACTTATTTGCCTGTTCATTGTAGGGATGCTTGTTGATGGTTTTTGTTGGAATCAAACTGTCTATCACGCGTACGGTTTTTTCAGGATATTGTCAGAATTTTGATATTATATTGAAAATTGAAACAGAAGGAAACTGTAGCCGTGTTATAACACGGTCAATATCAGGTATATTACATGTTATGTGCATGAATTATAAAACCATACATATCTTCATAATTTTTGTGCTGCTGCAGACAGTTATTGCCGGTCCGGCTTTCGCTAAGAGACCATTTAATAATTACCGCGATAAAATTGATATTGATGGAATCGAATATTCAGCATCATACAAAGACGAGTTTATGTTTCATACGACCTTCATTGAGGCTAAGAAAATAAGCAATAATAAAATACTATGGAAAAAGAAAATATATAAAACCTTTATGAACCCATTTTCGGAGCATGATGTCCAGTGGGTGTTGATTAAAAATATATATCAAGACAATAATATGCTAGTTATCAAGAATGAAGATGGCAATTTTTTCAAGCTAAACTTTATACAGAAATCAATAGAGGCGCACATAACGAATAAGGATAGATAGCGCGAGGGACGAGCCGCGATCTTATCTTGTGGTTCAAGGAATAATTGGAGGGGAAAATTGATCGCCTTTCGTGCAGTTCAGGAAAAAGACATTCCTCAAATTTGCGAATTTCCGCAAAGCAAAGAGGAACTTTTCTTCCTTTCCCCGAAAGCATCATTTCCACTCTCGAAAGAAGAATTCAAAAACATAATTGCAGAACGCCACAATCCAACGGTAGTCACAAAAAATGGAAAAGTGGTCGGTTTTGCGAGCCTTTATAAAATTGAAGAAAACAGAAAATGTTTCATCGGAAATGTCGTCGTGTCTTCATCGGTTCGCGGTACAGGAATCGGCAGTGCACTAATTGGACACTTGACAAAAATTTCCGTTGAACTTTACGGAATTCAAGAAATACATTTATCGTGCTTCAATAGCAATATTGGTGGTTTATTGCTCTACTCGAAAATGGGTTTCAATCCATATAAAATCGAAGAACGCACCAACTACAACAATGAAAAAGTTGCCTTAATTCACATGAAACGAAAAGCAACCTAACGCTTATCAGGCCCCCGGCCGTCAAGGGTAAAGGATAGTGTTAACGTAAAAGATTCACCTTTTCGTTCTTTGATAAGCGACTGATCTACTAAGCATCCATCCGGTTTCTGACTTGGGCTTTTCAACGGGCTGCAGTCACGATCCTGCTCCCCAACACTTATCAAGACTCTTTAAACAGAAGTCGGACCGTTGGTTGCCTCCTGGTCTTCTGCCACCTGGAAACACGTACGGACCTTGATGCCGTTCCAGTCAAAACCGCCGGGTCCCGGCCCGGCAGCCGGATTCATTTTTTCCAGCGATGAAAAAACGAATCAAAAAAATCTTTGAAGGTCAAGATAACTGACGATAGCTGTGTTGGGTTACGGTTAAAGATTTCCAGGTGCAATTAACCGGCAGCCCACGCTGCTGTTGCAGCTAATGGGCAAGGGTGTTAGTTGGTGCGGAATGCCGTGGGATTATCGGTATTCGTTTTTAAATCCATTATCCATCAATAATGCGGTTCTGGCCATCAGGCGCGTATTGCGCCGTCGGCCGGCGGGTTAGATGCGAGCTGTTCCTTTGGAGAGACGAAGCCCAAGTACGGACCCTTTAAAGAAGGGCGTTTTGTGCTTACTATTTGTCGCCCGCTTGGGACAAATAGTAAGGCGTCGTGCGAGGCGCAACCTCGCGACCTTGCTTGTTTCATTTCAATCATAAAAGATAACACCACCGGGTCCCGGCCTGCCAGCCGTTACCAGATGCCGCGCGGGAATATCGTCCCGCAAGAGAGACAGATCTCCCCGGATAAGAACGTGATCTGTCACTGCTTGGGCCGCAGTATTTACCAAGGTATCGTGAATCTGTGGGACTTCTCCATGGTGTGCTGACTTGCCCGGATACCCGGCCTTATATACTGTTTCTGTTCGTCGGCTCACAGCTTTGCACTCGGGCTTCCTCCAGACCTCTCCTCACGGAGACGCCCTTGCCGTCGGCTAGTACTTTAATGACATCACACATGTGTGATGCTAGGATTCTACGTACAGGGAACTTTACCCCATAAGATCACCCCCATGCCGGGCGTACACAACAGAATCAACACGGACGGAAAATAGCTGCGCAAATATTCGTAAACTTCGGGGGTAAGTGGCCTTTCACATCGCCGCCGGTTATGCAAGACGTTAAGAAATAGGCATTTCCTACCAAAACACCTCTTTTCCGTCCTCGAATGACTTGACTTGGCGGCACTACCACTTATAATCATTTTCTAATTAAAAAATCAGAGGGGGCTAAAATGTCAAAGTTGAAAAATTTCACTATATTGTTGTTATTAACCAGCACCACTGGGCTATCAGCTTGTGCACAAAAAGCAAAATTAACAGAATTTCCATCCTGCGAAGGTAAAGCCTGTACTCAAATTGCTCAGCAAATTGAATGGCCAGAGCCCATCGAAGATAGTGTATTCACAGTAGCAGTCGAAAATTACGTCTTCAAACTCCCATCGATGCCTGAAAAAGCCATTAAACACTGGGGAGAAGATGTTAGTTTCGTATGTGAGGATGGAAGCATATTCACCTTTAATCTGGAAACTCGGTACTCACTAACACCAGAATTAAATATCCCAGAAACTAGTAACTACAGTGTTGCTGATTCTGCTGAAATGACATTTACAAAAACCATAAACGACACCCCTCCTAACAATCCCAATGACCTATGGATCTGGAGGCAAGCTCTATTCCTCAAAACTATGGCCTTCCAAAACGGAAATCCAATATATACCGCCACAAAGGGTCCCTTAACCATCTATATCTGGGAAAATACATCAACGTTCACTGGAAACTCTATGTCGGCTTATATTTTTGACGCCAACAGTCGGAAAAGTTATGCCCGAATCTACGCTAAATATACATCTTTCGAAAATTTTAAAAGAATCATGGCTGCTGTTGAACTGAAGCAATAACAACATAAAGGAGGGGATATAGTGCAACTTACAACATCAGAGGAACAAGATCTCAGAACTGTCCTGATTTTTATATTTGGGTCTAAAGCAGAAAAATGGAACATGAATGAAAAGGTACTCAAATTAACTGCCGAACTCTTACAGCAAGCAAACACATGCTCAGAGGCAATGAACTACGTTCCTCGCCCCACGGCTGTACCTGATTTAAAGTACTTTAGACGACAACTAAGAGACATGGCGCGCAGGGCAAGAAACCATGATAAAATCTACGCAATTTGCAAATCAGCTCTCGACTATACTCGGGTTAGGGATTTCCAAATTGCCAGTCAGGGCTTATAAATCTCAGAATTATTTGGGTATCCGGGAATTTTGCTCCCCCAGTCCCCACACCACCCAGCGTGCAGGGCGCAACCCCGAGACCTTGCTTGTTATATTTAAGTCATAAAAGACAACACCGGCGGGTCCCGGCCCGGCAGCCGGATTCATTTTTTCCAAGCGATGAAAAAACGAATCAAAAAAATCTTTTAAAGTAAAACACACTGACGAGAATAGATTCGGTCAACGTCTAATCGTTGCTACCCGTAGTTAACTGACCGCCCAACGATGCTGCCGCATCCATGGGCAGAATCGAATTTAAGTGGACACATCAAAATGCCAGCGGCATTTTTGTGGTTCTGGCCATCAGGCGCGCATTGCGCCGTCGGCCGGCTGGTTAGATGCTGGATGTTCCTTTGGAGAGACGAAGCCCGAGTACGGACCCTTTAAAGAAGGGCGTTTTGTGCTTACTATTTGTCGCCCGCCTGGGACAAATAGCAAGGCGTCGTGCGGGGCGCAACCCCGCGACTTTGCTTGTTTTATTTCAATCATAAAAGACAACACCGGCGGGTCCCGGCCCGCCAGCCGGCTTCATTTTTCCCAACGATGGAAAAACGAAGCAAAAAGATCTTTGAAGGTCAAACACACTGACGATAGCTGTATTGGGCTAGGGTCAAAAGATTTCCAGGTGCAATTAACCGGCAGCCCACGCTGCTGTCGCAGCTAATGGGCAAGGACGTTAGTTGGTGAGGAATGCCATGGGATTATCGGTATTCGTTTTTAAATCCATTATCCATCAATAATGCGGTTCTGACCATCAGGCGCGTATTGCGCCGTCGGCCGGCTGGTCAGGTGCTGGATGTTCCTTTGGAGAGACGAAGCCAGAGTACGGACCCTTTAAAGAAGGGCGTTTTGTGCTTACTATTTGTCGCCCGCCTGGGACAAAAGTAAGGCGTCGTGCGGGGCGCAACCCCGTGCCCTTGCTTTTGGGTTTACTATTCAGAGCAATCCCGGCCCGCTAGCTGGCTTCATTGGTGGGTCATTCCACCTTTCGGAAAGCAATAAAGTTGTAGCTGTTGGCCTGTTTGCAATATCGTTCATAGGCATAATTTTCTTTTTTGTAAAAAGCAAGAATGAAAAACACACATAACAATCTAGGTAATTACATTCTTGAAAGGAAAATCTAACCGATGGCTTCAGATGAAGATTTCGTGAAATTTATCTCCGAGCAAATACAAAGTGCTGGAGACATACGGTACCGGAAAATGTTTGGAGAATATGCTGTTTATTGCAATGAGAAGGTTGTCGCTTTGATTTGTGACAACCAGTTATTTGTTAAGCCCAGCAATGCTGGCCGAACATTTATTGGCAACATTACAGAAGCACCTCCTTATGAAGGAGCAAAACCTGCTTTTTTAATAGAAGATCAACTGGATGACAAAGAGTGGTTAAGTGAATTGATTAGGTTGACCGAGAAGGAGTTACCAAAACCTAAACCGAAAAAAAATAAGAAAGCTGCAAGTTAAAGGACATATTCATGAAATCAAGCTGACGGTTGACAGGTCAGCTGGTTTCGTACCGTTTTGTACCAATTTTAAAAGGCTCTACGCCGCGGCTTATCAACACCATTGAGGCAGGAGGAAAAGCTCGGAGATTTCGAAATATCTCGATTTTCTGGGTTACAAAACCGTCAACAGAGCCCAGACAAACGAACTCCTTCCCCTTGCTGTTCAGGGAAGAAGAAGGAGTTCGTAGGGAAAAGTTAAATAATATTCCCTTCCGAGTCGATTTTCTTACCTACGAAACCGACAAGCAGAATGATGACGACGGCACCCGCGATCAGACTGATCCAACTGGGAATGCCCAGACCGGCGGGGAGGGTTCCCAGGAGTATGGCGATTCCCGCAGCAGTCAGGGCGTAGGGGGCCTGGGTTCTTACGTGGTCGATATGGTCCGAGCCGGAGGCAGATGAGGAGAGAATGGTCGTGTCGGAGATAGGTGAACAATGGTCCCCGAAAACGGCCCCTGTGAGCACGCTGCCGATACAGGCCAGAATCAGGGGCGTCACCGTCCCCGAAGCGGACGAAACATTCGCGGCCACGGGAATGACAATGGGCATGAGAATGGAGTTTGTACCCCAGGATGTTCCCGTGGAAAAGGCCACAAACATGGCCGTGATAAATACCAGGGTCGGCAGGAGGATGGTGGCGAGCCCCCCTTCAGAGAAGTGAATGACCGTCACCAGCCACTTCGCCAGCTGCATCTCGGAAATGACCGCCTTCAGGGCAAAGGCCAGAGCCAGGACGGTAACCGCCGTCATCATCGTTTTGGCACCGCCCATCCAGGCGTCGACGGCAGTGTAAATGTTAAATCTTTTACGCATCATCCCCTGGATTCCGGCGGCCATGGAACTGATAAAGGCAGCCCAGGTAAGGACCACTGACGCGTCCGCTTTGCCTATGGCGTCCCTGAAGGAAAGGCCCTCTTCGTAGCCGTTGTACCAGAGTCCCCAAATGGTAATGATGATAAATAGGCCGATGGGGATGATCACATCCAGAAGGGATACTTTGGTCCCTTCCTCGGGCAAAAGATTTTTATCTTCGATGATCATGGGATTGGAACCTGCGCGGTAAACCTGCCCGGTTTTCCGAGCACGGATTTCCGCCTTGAGCATGGTTCCGTAGTCCCTTTTTCTGATAATCAGGGTAAATAGAAGGACCAGAGAAAAGAGAGAGTAGAAGCGAAAGGGGATGGTCTGAAAGAAGACAAGCATGGAGTTCCCCTTTATCTCTAGCGCTTGAAGCCCGGAGGCGATGAGGCCCAGCTCCATGGCAATCCAGGTGGATACGGGCGCCATGGAAGAGACGGGAGCCGCAGAGGAGTCGACGATGTAGGAGAGTTTCTCCCGGGAAATCTTCTGCTTGTCCGTAATGGGGCGCATGGTGTTGCCCACGATGATGGAGTTGGCGTAATCGTCAAAGAAAATGGCTACCCCCATAAGGGCCGCCGCCAGCTGGGTGGAGCGAACATCCTTGGCTTTTGCGGCAATTGTCTCGGCAATGGCCTGAGTGCCGCCCATTTTACTGATCAGTCCGATCATGCCTCCCACCGCCAGAAGGAACACGATGATGCCGATGTTCCACGCATCGGCCAGTGATTTGCCCACGATGTAATGAGAGAACGTTTCGAGAAGTCCTTTCAGGGGATTCCAGTGATTGATTATGGTGGCGCCTCCCCAGATTCCCGCGAGAAGGGAGATGATCACCTGTTTTGTCCACATGGCAAAAAAAATGGCGATAAGGGGTGGGAGAATGGCCAGTGCCCCGAAGGTAAGATCTTCCATTTTGCATTTACTCCTGAATTAGTAAAATTTTAAAAGGGGTGGATTCTACACGCCATATTCTGAGGGTTCAAGAGTTTTGCCTGCTAATGGGAGTGGTTTAATAAAACTGTCATCTATTGCTAGGTAGTTGCCATGCAGGGGAGGAAAATATGATAAAAAAGTGGGCAATGGGCTTAAATTCTGTTTATATAAAAAAGGAAGCAGTAACGACGACGAGCATTAATTACTGACACCAATAGATATTCAACGCATGACAATGCCCTGTGGAATATATTGAGAGAAGTTTTCTCACCTTTCTCGTCACACAACCTTTCTGAGCAGTAAAATATGAACAAAATCCTAACATTGGGTCCTCAAGGGACATTTTCTGATGCCGCAACCTCGAAGTATATCGATACCCTGGAAGGGGCATGGCAGGTGGTGTATTTCCCCTCAATAGGCAGCGCATTAAAGGCCATTGGAGAAACATGTGAGGTTGGCGTTCTGCCAATCGAAAACTTTTCAGAAGGGTTTATCCCTTTAGTGCTTGATCACCTGGCTCGTGCTGAATTGACAATCATTGGTGAGATTATGCTGTCGGTTCATTTCTGCCTTGTCAGCATGACGAGCGAACTGGCACAGATCAATCAGTTGTTTGTCCAATTTGTTGCAAAAGGCCAATGTCGTGAGTTTATTGACTCTTTAGGAAAGATCGAAATTGTTACAACTGAGAGCAATATAGAATCATTAGCTTTGGCCCGAAAAGGGGGGATGGGTGCTGCTATCGTACCTGTTGGTTCTTTTGGCGTCGGTGAATTTCCGTTAGTGGTAAAAAACGTCAATGATTATAAGCAAAACCAGACGCGATTTCTCGCATTATCGAACAGCACGAGAACATCAGCGCCGGTTGCGGGCGAGGAATACAAAACCAGTATTGTGGTCCTGGAGAATACAGACCGTCCCGGTTTACTGAGTGAGATATTGAACTCATTTTCCAGGAGGGCAATCAACCTGACCTCAATCATCTCCCGGCCAACCTGCAGGGAATTTGGGACATACCATTTTTTCATTGATTTTGATGGACGCGTTCAAGCCCCAAATATTTCCGCTGCCCTTAAAGACATTCAAGCGATCAATAAGGTGAAGTTTCTTGGGTCTTATCCAAAAGGGAAACTTGTATCCCCTTGATCAGATGTTGCAGCGTCAATTGGGTGATGACGCTATTCACATTATTATTAAATGCAAAGTTAATATCCTGTATTGAACTGAATAACACCAGAATGTTGTTACACCCCGTCGCAAAAACGATCTTGGCGAGATCGGCCCAGGTGTTTTGTTCGGACATGGTTCGGCGACCGGAGGCTTTGATCAGAAAATTGTGTTCCGCCAGTTTATCGTTATTGTAAAAATATTTTCCCAGGATTGCACAATGAACCACGTTGATGAAAAAGTAACTAAAACAATATCTTCGCTGTCTAGAAATAGAATTAAAGCACGGTATTTTCCTTCTCAAGAAACGCTGCTTACCTGCATAAAAGAGCGTTTGACGTCAGAAATGACGGTTGGTGTCGGAGATTCCAAAACATTAGAAGATTTGGGTGTTTATTCTTTGTTGCGCCAGAGTGAGGTTAATTTTCTAGATAAGTACGCAGACAATATCTCCCGGGAGAAAAAGAGGGACCTCTATATAAAAAACTTTGCGGCAGACCTCTTTTTCTCTGGAATAAACGCATTATCGACCGATGGGAAGATTTATAATCTGGATGGCAACGGAAGCCGAGTTGCTCCAATTATTTATGGGCCATCAAAAGTTTTTCTGATTTGCGGAACCAATAAAATCGTTACCTCAGAAGACGAGGCCTTTAATCGGGTCAGGAATATTGCTGCCCCAATTGATGCGAAAAGATTGGGGAAAAGAACACCTTGCGTACGGAGCGGCAAGTGCATGGACTGCAAAGCAGAAGATAGGATCTGCAATTATTTCACAATTATTCAAGGACAGTTTGATTCTGAGCGAATTACGGTCTTTATTGTTGACGGTGATTATGGTTTTTAATCCTTAACCGTCGGCTGCACAGTTAGCGGATGCATGACTGGCTATGAAGGTGTCGGTACTCTCGGCCCAACTCATCAGACAATCAGTTATCAAAAACTGCCTGATGGCAGAGAAGCATGGAAATATTAGATTTAATTTGACGCCACTATGATCTTAAAGTACTTCTAGTTCGAACAGAATAATTATGCTTTGACGACAAAGGTGCTTTGATGCAGAGATTCCAGCGGCAGTTCAAGGTTTATTCTCTCAATAAAGTCATCGGAAAGCTCCTCGGATTGATTTCCGTTTTGCCATCCGTTCTATCCCTTTTCTGTGTAACTTTCGGCCTGATTTTATGTCTTTCCCTTCCGCCTGCCGAAGCCTCGCCCCCTTCTTTGCCTGTTATTCAATCCGCAGCAGAATATGGTTATCCCCCACTGTCCATTGTGTCTGAAAACGGTGAGGCCAGTGGCTTTGCGGTCGAACTTTTACGTGCGTCCCTTCGGGCCATGGGGTATGACGTCAAATTCAATGTTGGTTCCTGGCCGGAAGTGAAGCAGTCGCTGGTTGATAAAAAAATCCAGGTTTTACCGCTGGTGGGAAGAACTCCTGAGCGAGAAGGTGTTTTTGATTTCACCTTCCCTTATTTGAATATGCACGGCACGATCGTTGTCCGGGAGAATGAACAGGGGATTTCAAAGCTCGAAGATTTAGCCGGTCGCTCGGTTGCGGTTCTGAGAGAGGATAGTACTGAGGATTTTCTGCGCCGCAGTCAGCCTGAGGCTAACATTGTCACAACAGAATCTTTTGAAAACGCGTTGCGTGGACTTGCCGCCGGACAATATGACGCAGTCGTGATCCAAAAGCTGCTGGCGACGCAGATCATCAGCAAGCTAGGTATTAAAAGCCTGCGTTTTGCTGGCCCGCCTTTGAAGGATTTTGTTCAATCCTTTTGTTTTGCTGTCCCTAAGGGAGCGTCCGATCTCCTTTCTGTTCTGAACGAAGGCCTGTCAATTGTGATTGCCGACGGGACTTCTCAGCGCTTACGGCAAAAATGGTTTGCCTCCATCGAGAATAATGTCAAGAGCCGATTGATCATTGGTGGTGACAATGACTATCCACCATACGAATACCTGGATGAGAACGGCCAACCGGCCGGCTTTAATGTCGACTTGACGCGGGCAATTGCCCAAAAGCTGAATCTGGATGTGCAGATCAGACTCGACAGCTGGGGCAAAATCAGAAAAAGTTTGTCTGACGGGGATATTGATCTTGTTCAGGGGATGTTTTATTCCCTTGAACGAGAAAAAGTTTTTGATTTCTCACCGGCTTATTCGATTGTTGGCCACTCTATCGTCACGCGCAAGGGTGAACCCAAACTTAAAACTCTTCAGGATCTGAAGGGGAAAGCCATTTTGGTCATGGATGGCGATATCATGCACGATATTGCCGTTGGATTCGGTTACGGCAAACAACTGATAACGGTGAAATCCCAGGAAGAGGCCTTGCAACGCCTGGCGGATGGAGAGGCGGATTGTGTTCTTGTTGCACGCATTCCCGCGATGTATTGGATCAGGAAAAATGGCTGGAGCAATCTTGCCGTTGGCCAGGAAGTGGTCCATGCCCCGGAATACTGTTATGCTGTACTGCATGGTAATGAGGCGATACTGGCAAGGTTTTCCGAAACGTTAGCGGCCTTAAAAGCTTCCGGCGAGTATCGGAAGATCTATTCCAAATGGTTTGGAATCTATGAAGAAGCAGGCCTGACGCCGACAGAAATCCTCAAATATTCATCTTTTGTTGTCGGTCCGGTGCTCATGATCCTGATCGGGATTTTTTTCTGGAACCGTTCGCTCAAAAGACAAGTCAGGAAAAAAACCAGAGAGCTGATCGCTGAAATTAAAGAACGCAAACAGGCGGAGGAAGGTGCGGCGCTCATGACCTTCGCCATCAATCATATTAATGATGAAGTGTATCTGCTGGACGAGACAGGGCGGATAAAATACGCCAATGATGAATCCTGTCAAGCACTGGGCTATTCACGAGATGAATTAATCGGAATGACGGTGACTGATGTCGGTGCTGATTTTCCCATCGAACAATGGGATGAACACTGGCAGCTGCTGCAGGAGCAAGGTGTTATCAACGAAGAAACCTTTCATAGGCGCAAAGACGGGACAATCTTCCCGGTAGCCGTCACAGCGAATTACTTCAAATACAGTGGGCGCAGTTATAATCTGGCCTTAGTCCGTGATATTACTGAACAAAAACATAAAGAAAAGGAACGTCTCAATTTCGAAAAACAGATGGTACAAACCCAAAAGCTTGAGAGCCTTGGGGTTCTGGCGGGCGGGATAGCACATGATTTCAATAATCTTCTTGCGGCGATAATGGGACATTCTGAGCTGTCAAAAAGACGTCTGCCACCCGGTTCCGCAGCCTTTGAGAATCTCAAACAAATTGAAAATGCGGCAGAGCGGGCGGCCGATTTGGCGAAGCAAATGCTGGCTTACTCGGGAAAAGGCAAGTTTGTTGTCGAGTCGATTAATCTGAACCACCTGCTTGAAGAAATGTTGCACATGTTGAAGGTGACCATTTCCAAGAAAGCCGTTCTGCGCCTTAGCCCCTCTGTTCCGTTGCCGACCATCGAGGGGGACTCAACGCAAATTCGGCAAATCATCATGAATCTGGTCATCAATGCATCAGAAGCCATCGGCGATAGAAGTGGTACTATTTCGATTTTAACCGGATGCATGAACTGTGATGAGAGCTATCTGAAGGATCTTTGGCTGGATGAAGATTTAACCGAAGGTTATTACGTTTACCTCGAGGTTGCTGACACCGGATGTGGTATGGACAAAAAGACCATGAGCAAACTTTTTGATCCATTTTTTACGACGAAATTTACCGGACGAGGACTTGGTATGTCGGCTGTCATGGGCATCGTTCGGGGGCATAAAGGGGCGATAAAAGTTTACAGCGAGGTGGGCAAAGGGACCACGTTCAAGATCTTGCTCCCCGCATCTGAAAAAACAGCTGAGGCAATGAGTCCCGTACCTGAAGATGATGGCTGGGTTGGTTCGGGAAAAGTTTTGCTGGTGGATGATGAAGAGACCGTGCTCGGTGTTGGCCTTGAGATGTTAAAAGAGCTGGGTTTTTCCCCTGTAACAGCCAGCGATGGCCGGGAAGCACTCAGGGTCTTTGAAGGGAATCCGGATATTGCTCTTGTGTTGCTTGATTTGACTATGCCGAAAATGGATGGTGAACAATGCTATCGGGAGCTGAAAAGGCTGGATCCAAATGTTAAAGTGATCATGTCCAGCGGCTATAATGAGTATGAAGTATCGCAAAGATTCCTGGGGAAGGGGATCGCGGGCTTCATCCAAAAACCTTATAAACTGTCTGAGTTGATGGGAGCCATAAGACAAATTTCTTGATGGGGCTGAAAAATACCTTAGAACTGCCAGCTGCCTACCAGCGGTGGATGAACGCGAAAGTTTCTGCGGCTGCGGTTTCTTTCAGATTAAACCTAGGCTGTTGTCGGAGAACATCGCCACCGGTCAGCACATGTTTTTAAACAAATAAAGAGATCTCTTCACAAGGGCAGACAATTTCTTTCTTTGTCTAAACTCATAAGGGGAAACTGGCGATAATATCTATAGCCCTTTTGATTTTGAGTGCGGGTGTGCCTTGTGGGCCGTAACGACATTTACCTTGGTCCACAGTCGCAGTTCGCCTGACCTTGACTGGGAAAAGACCTCATAGTTGAAAAGAACGACAGCAAAGGAGGACATGTCCGAATGACTCAAATAATATCCGGAGTAAATCCTGCCACTGCAGGTTTTAACGCAACACAAAGGACCAAGTCCTACGACATTCATAACATGAGCCCCAATGAGATGGATAAACTGACATTGGACATGTTCAATCGAGGGGAAATATCCCTGAAAGAGAGACTGCCTTTCGCTCCTTTGGATACAAAGCGCCTGAGTCAGATTTCAGGGCAAGACGTTAGCATAAAATACTATTCGCGTGTTTGGGATGATCCGGACAGAAAACGGGATATGGTCCTTGAATTTAACAGTATCCTGAAGGAACAGGTTAGTGATAATGATAATCAGCAGAATATCAATGTCACCCAAGGTGCGTTATCCTTACTGAAGCAAATGGAACAAAGACTGTCCTTTGACGCTGTGTTGAAAAGCACTGTAAAGCAGAAGGCATAACTATCGGAGCGCAGGCAGACTCTTTGCCGTCGTGCCTTATTTTGGTGTCTTCCGGCGCCGCAGGCATTTTTTCTCCCCTGTCTTCCCCCTTTTCCTGTCCATGTGATACTTTTATAAGGTGACCGGAATCGGTTTTATTTATTCCGACATATCTTTTCGACTTCATAGAAACTGGATATGACTATGAATTATAAACGTTTTAAAAACAAAGCCAGCTGCCCTGAGTTAACCGATGCCCCTTTTTTGGGGATGGACAGCGCAACCCTTAAACTCGATTTTCGTCGCTATTACACTTACCATCTCGGGCGGGATAAACATTGTCGCCTGACCCACTATGCCTATGAAGCGCTGGCACTGACTCTGCGTGACCGTTTGATGGAGCGCTGGAAAGAAACCCGGTATGCTTACGAGGAAAGTAATTGTAAGCGCGCCTACTATCTGTCCCTCGAGTTTCTTATGGGACGCTCCCTTGGCAATGCGATTCTGAACCTTGGGCTGGAAGATGAATTGACCCATGCTTTAAGCGATGTCTGTCTTGAACTTGAAGAGTTGGAAGATATTGAGCCGGATGCCGGGCTTGGAAATGGTGGCCTGGGGCGTCTGGCGGCCTGTTTTATGGACAGTTGCGCGACCCTGCAGTTGCCGGTGCAGGGGTATGGCATCCGCTACGAGTACGGTATGTTTCGGCAACGACTAAAAAATGGTTACCAGATCGAAGAGCCTGATCACTGGCTGTCATCCTCCAACCCCTGGGAGATGGAACGTCCCGAATATCGGCAACGCATCAAGTTCGGCGGGCGCAGTGAGTTCTATAACGATGCCTCCGGGCGGTTGCGGGTGCGCTGGGTCGATACCCGCGATGTCTGGGCCATGCCTTATGATGTGCCGGTGCCGGGTTTCCGCAACGGTACCGTTAATACCTTGAGGTTATGGAAAGCGGTGGCGACGGAAGAATTCGATCTGGAAGACTTTAATATGGGAGACTATGCCGGGTCGGTTGCCGGTAAAAATGATGCCGAAAAAATCACCATGGTTTTGTATCCCAATGATGCCAGTGAAAATGGCAAAGAACTGCGCTTGCGCCAGCAGTACTTCCTGGCATCGGCCAGTTTGCAGGACGTCGTTGATCGTTGGATTATTATTAAGGGGCATGACTTAAGTAATTTTGCCGAAAAAAACAGTTTCCAGCTCAACGATACCCATCCCAGTTGCGCGGTGGCTGAGTTGATGCGCATTCTGCTTGATGAGCGTGGTCTTGACTGGGATAGTGCCTGGGCGATTACCTCCGCTACCATGGCTTATACCAACCACACGCTGCTGCCCGAAGCGTTGGAGAAGTGGCCGGTTCGTATGTTTCGTACCCTGTTGCCACGCCTGCTCGATATTATTTATGAAATCAATGCCCGCTTCCTGACCATGGTGGCGCAGCGCTGGCCAGGAGATCATGAACGTCAACAACGGATGTCGCTGATTGAAGAGGGGCCAGAGCCGCAGGTGCGCATGGCCTACCTGGCGATTGTCGGCAGCTTTTCTGTCAACGGGGTTGCCGAGCTCCATTCACGGCTGTTGCAGGAAGGCCTGTTCAGAGACTTTTATGAACTGTGGCCGGAAAAATTCAACAACAAGACCAACGGCGTGACCCAACGACGCTGGCTGGCGTATTCCAACCCCGGACTTAAGAATCTGATTGATGAAAAAATCGGGCCGGACTGGGTTACCGATCTGGATCAGCTTAAAAAACTGACTGCTTATATTGATGATCCGCAATTCCGGGACGACTGGCGGCGGGTGAAGTTCAACAATAAGCAGCGCCTGGCCCACCTGGTCAAACATGATTGCGGAGTTGAGTTCAATCCTGATTCAATGTTTGATATTCAGGTTAAGCGGATTCATGAATACAAGCGCCAATTGCTGAATATCCTGCATGTCATTCATCTTTACGATCGTATTAAACAGGGTGACATTGATAACTGGACACCACGCTGTGTCCTGATTGGTGGCAAGGCCGCACCGGGATATCAGATGGCCAAACTGATTATCAAGCTGGTCAACAATGTTGCGACTCTGGTGAACAATGATCCTCAGGTTGGTGATCTGTTGAAAGTGGTGTTTCTGCCCAACTATCGGGTCTCAGCCATGGAGGTTATCTGCCCCGGAGCGGACCTCTCCGAACAGATCTCGACTGCAGGCAAGGAAGCTTCCGGCACCGGTAATATGAAGTTCATGCTCAATGGTGCCCTGACTATCGGTACTCTGGATGGTGCCAATATTGAGATTCGTGAAGAGGTTGGCGATGAAAACTTCTTCCTCTTCGGCATGACCGCTGAAGAGGTGGAAACCTGTCGCCAGAACTATGATCCCAAGGGAATTATCGCTGCTGATGTAAATCTGCAGCGGGTGATGCATCTGCTGAAGAGTGGTCACTTTAACCAGTTTGAACCGGGAATTTTCGAACCTCTGATCAATGCCATTGAAAACCCCCACGACCCCTGGCTGGTGGCGGCTGATTTTACCGATTATGTCAAAGCTCAGCAGCGTGTCGCCGCAGCTTACCAGGATCAGGAAGGTTGGACACGCATGAGTATTCTCAACACCGCCTGTGGCGGCAAATTCTCGACCGACCGGACGATGCTGGAATACAACCGGGATATCTGGCAATTGCCACAGGTTGGCCCGGTCGATGTGCCGGAGGATGAAGAGGATTCCGTCATTCTCGAAGAGGAAATGGTAGAGTAAAGGAACGGCTCTGTTGGTCAGCAACAGAGCCGTTTTTATCATTTCGTGTGGCGTTGACTTATCTGCCAAAGGTTTTCTGCAAGCCCGTTACCAGACTGGCTTTTTCCTGCTTACTGAGCTGGGCTTCCGGGTGAGGAATAACATAAAACCAGGGTGGCATTTCTCCTTCAAGCACAGCTTTTGCCGCCTCATCCCCTTTATTTTTTTTCTGAACGCCCCAGGCGGAAACATTGAAATGTTCCCGACCTTCAGAGATATCGTGGGCAATCAGCCAGGATATGGGCGCGTAGTTGCTGTACCAGGGCCATCTCGTAGCGTGGCTATGACAATCTGCGCACGCGCGTGCAAACAGATCTTTAGTCTGGGGATTGTCCCAGGCCGGTTCGGCAATAACGGCTGGGTTCGTGTGATCTTTCCCGTAAGGGATGATTTGAATTACCAGCAAAACAACAACGATCACCACAATTGCTCTTAGGATTTTGCGCAGCAAGTTCTCCTCCTGTCTGAAGTACACGGTTGTGGTTGCTTTGGAACAGAAAATATTGTCAAAACGAATTATTAACGTAACGCAATTGTTCAGAAAATCAAAATTAAATGATGATTGTTAGAGGTCCGTGAGATGTTTCGAGATAAAAGAACCAGGGCTGGCACGCAGCTTGACGAGTTGCGGTGCTGCAGATCTTCCGGATGAGCGGTTATGTCCGACCGTCAATCTGACCGCGTGAAACTGACGATGAGCCGATAATAAACTCACGTTCAGAAAGGTCCGCTGGTCTTTAAGACTTTGCGATTATAGGTCAATAGCAGATCGCTCTTTTTGAGGATGCCGATCAGCATGTGTCCCTTTTCGCTTACCACCGGCAGTGTTGAAATCTGCTTTCCCTCAAAAAATTCAAAGGCTGTCTCAAAATTATCTGTCGGACGCACAATAATCACCCGGCTGGTCATGATCTCGGAAGCGACAACCAGCTCACTTAATTCACCAATTTCAGCAATAAAGCTGCGCAAATCACTCATCGACAGGATACCGAGCAGTTGTTTCTGGTCGTTTATGACCGGGAAGTGGGGATAATCTGTCGTTTCTGCAATTGCCAGAATTTCACCCAGACGCGTGTCGGGCCTGATGGTTTCAAACTCGGTGGACATGAAATCTCCGACCAGCAGGGAACGCAGGAGGTTCACATCATGCCCCCGAACCATTTTAACGCCGCGGCTGAGCAATTTGGTCTCGTAGATGGAGTAGCCATAGTATTTCTGGACCGTCATCATGCTGGTGATACAACAGGTCATCAGCGGCAGAATAATCTCGAAGTTGTAGGTCAGCTCAAAAATGGTAAAGATAGCAGTAATCGGGGCCAGGGTTGTTCCTGCGACAACCGCTCCCATGCCGATCAGGCTGTAAGCGGCGCTGGCCTCTGTATAGGCGGGGAAAAACAGGGTGACACAGTTGCCAAAGATGGCGCCAAGCAGGGCTCCCAGCACCAGGGACGGCGCAAAAATCCCACCGGAAAATCCGGATCCGACACTTGCCGCGGTCGCCAGCAATTTAAGAACCAGAACTGTCAGTAACAGAGACAAAGAGATCTGGCCGGCAAGGGCCAGGTTAATCGATTCGTAGCCAACTCCAAGTATATGCGGCCACTGAATCGCGACGGCGCCAAGGCCAAGCCCGGCCAAGGCCGGACGCCAGGATATGGGAATTCTGAAACGACTGAAGAGCTGCTCGGTGGTTGAAATACTGCGAATGAAGATAATCGATACGCAACCAGCGCAGAAGCCGAGGGCTCCATACAAGGGTAATTCCAGATAACTGGCCAGGGTAAAGGACGGAACCTGAAAGGCCGGCAGGTTGCCGAGAAAATGGTGAGAAATAACCGTTGCTGTGACTGCGGAAATAGCGATGTGACTTAAGTAGCTGACCTGAAAATCAACCAGAATGATTTCCGCGGCAAACAACATCCCGGCCATCGGGGCGTTGAAGGTTGCAGCGATGCCTGCCGCTGCGCCGCAAGCCAGAAACACCCGTTTCCATTCACTGTTCAGGCCGATAACCTGGGCGAGTGCCGACCCGACTGCTGAGCCAATGTGGACAACTGGTCCCTCGCGTCCAACTGAGGCCCCACAGCCAATGGATAATGAGGTAAAGAGGGTTTTGAACAGAGCGGTTCGGTAATGGATGGTGCCGCCGCGGTTAACCACGGCTTCAATCACCTCAGGAACGCCGGCGCCACGGGTTTCCGGACAGAAGCGGGTCATCAGCGGTCCTACAATCAGCCCGCCAACAGCAGGAATAACCAGGATCAGGTACCATGGGTAGGAGCTGCCGACTTCGAGCATGGCAAAGGCATCGGGCCAGAAGATATCTGTGGTGACAATGAGCAGGTAGCGAAAGGCAACGGCAAGGGTGCCGGTCAGCATCCCGATCAGGATGGCAACGATCAACAGGGCGATCAGATTGTCGCGTTCACGGTCTGGCGTCCATTTCAGTAGCATTGTGGCTCCATAAAAATATAGCGGCTGGCAAAGAACGTTATGTGTGTTACAGGCTTAATTGTTTTGAGGAAAGTGTCGATATAAATAAATGTCCTGTCGCTGCAATTAAGTTTAACTAAACTGGGAAGAAGTGCTGGGAAAAATATGCATATAGAAAAATCTTCAATTTTATTTTATGGTTACGTGTTGGTTGATCAATACGCACTACGATCCGAAATGAAAAGCGAAGAGGAAATGACCTGTGCCCCTGGTTTATGTTGAAGATCTCAGCCCCGGAATGATTCTGAACAGTGACCTGCGCTCACCTTCCGGTCGCTTTATTCTTGCGGCTCATAGCATGGTGCGTGAATCTGCCCTGAGTGCACTGCATGCCTGGGGAGTTGTCGAAGCGGATATTGCAGAGACCAGTCTCAACCCGGCGTACCTTAAAAAGCAGCGTGCCTTAGAGCCCTTTAAAGACCAGGCAGCGCAAGCTCTTGCTGGGCGATTATCTCTGAATAACCCGGCGCTTGAACCCTTGGCCACACTCTGTCGGCATCTGGTTCAACGGAATGCCCGCCAACTGCAGAAGGGAATACCCGGCGAGGTATTGCCAGCCATCCATCTTGCCGTTCCTGAGACGGAAGTTCCTCCCCCGCTTAAGCTGCCCCTGCTGTTAAGCGGTGTTGCAGAACTGTTTTCCATCCCCCTGGTTTTCAGCCAGATTGTTGCGTTGCTTGATGATGATTCTTTGTCTGTCGCCAAACTTGCGTCAGTCTTCGATAAAGATCCGGGGTTGACGGTCAGATTGCTGCGTATGGTTAACAGCCCGCATTATGGGCTCACCAAAAGGGTCGACTCGGTGCCGCGGGCCATCTCTTTGCTGGGCATTGATGAACTGAAAAAACTGTCCTTGGGACGCTGTCTGATCAAGGAGTTTGCCGAGCTTCCGGATGGGGTTCTTCCCGCCGAGCAATTCTGGCGACACAGCATTCGTTGTGGTCTGTTTGCCAGGGCGATTGCCGAACTTATCGAGGTGGATAAGCCACAGCAGTATTTTACTGGTGGCCTGCTTCACGATATCGGGCGCCTGACAATGGTGGAACGTATGCCGCAGCAGTATACGGTTGCCATTGTCCGAGCCCGCCAACAAGGGCAGGCGATGTTTCGTGCCGAGCAGGACGTTCTTAAATTGGATTACGCCCTGGTCGGACAACTTCTTGGCGAACGTTGGGGACTGGAGCCGACTTTGGTGCGTATGATTGGCGGGCATCACTCCCCGCGTCTGGCCAATTATTCACTGCCGGCCTGTATCCTTCATATCGCTGATATTTTTTCTCACCTCAGTGGTCATGAATTGCTGCTGGTGGAGACAGTTCCAGAACTTCAGGAGCGGGCATGGCAAAAGCTTGAGCTGGATGCGGCTCAACTGGCCCCCCTGTTGGCCCGGGTTGATCAGGAATTTGATGCCGTCATAGAGCTGTTTTTTTCTGATCGGGAACAGCGCTCCGACTTGTCTGCATCAAGCTGATTTCTCAAGCAGCTTAGTGATGACGGAGCGGAGCTTTACTCTGTTTGCCTGCCGCTTCGGCAATGCCTCTGAGCATGCCATTAAAGACAAAATGATGAAAAGGCATCACTGCGTACCAGTAGAGCAGCCCGGCCAAGCCCCTCGGTAAAAAATAAGCCGTCTGAATCAGCTTAAAGTTCTGATCATCCATCTTTTCGATGCGAAATTGTAAAACCGCTTTGCCGGGCAGCTTCATCTCTGCGGAGAGCAGCAGGAAGTGATTGTCCTCAATGGCGACAACGCGCCAGAAATCGAGGGCATCACCAGGGTAAAGCTCTTCGGCACTGCGGCGGCCACGGCGCAGGCCAACGCCACCACAGAGTTTATCAATGAGTCCGCGCAGCCGCCATAGCCAGTCTGCATAATAATAGCCAACATCCCCGCCGAGTCGTTTGATTGTCGGCCAGATTTCCGCGGGCTGACCTTCCAGGGTCATGCTGCGGTTATCTGTGAAGACGTGCCCTCCGGCCCACTCCGGGTCACCTTCTATGCGCCATTCTGCCGGTGGTACCTGTCCGGAATCGCTCCAGGTTGTTTCAATATCATGTTGCCTGATGCGCTCAAGAGCCAGACGGATCGCCTGGCGGGCATCGAACAGTTCCTGAGGGATCAGGTGGGTGATGCGGTGTTCCCGGCAGATAACCGGATTACTGAGTCCTTCCGCCAACGGTCTGGCAATGGCTGCAGGGACCGGGGTCACCATATGGATCCAGTAGGAGCTTAACCGTGGGGTCAACACCGGTACTGGGATGATCCAGCGCCGGTGAAGACCGGCTTCTTCAGCATAGATCTGCATTAACTCACGGTAACTGTAGATGTTGCGCTGGCCGATATCATAAGTCTGGCCGCGCATCTGTGGCTGCTCCAGGCAGCCAATCAGGTAGTGCAGGACATTGCGTATTCCAATCGGCTGGCAGGGGGTGTTGACCCAGCGTGGGGTGATCATGACCGGCAGGTGCTCAACCAGATAACGGAGAATTTCAAAAGAGGCGCTGCCAGAACCGATGATCATGGCCGCTCGTAAAATGGTTACCGGAACCGGACCTTGTTGCAGGATATCTCCGACTTCTGAACGTGACTGCAGATGGTGACTCAAAGGGCCTTGCTGGTCACCCAGGCCTCCCAGGTAGATGAGCTGTTCCAGTTGGTTAGCGGTCGCGGCTGTAACCATGTTGGTGGCAGCAATGCGGTCCGTTGCGGCAAAGTCATCAACCTCTGGATGCATGGAATGGATAAGGTAATAGGCGGCCTGGCAACCGGCCATGGCCTGCATGAGAGAATTCCGATCAAGAATGTCGCCTTTACAGATGGTCAGCTGAGGATGAGTGGCCCAGGGGCGGGCTGATAATTTCTCTGGATTGCGCGCCAGGGCTTTGACCGCATAGCCCTGATCCAGCAGGCGTGGAATCAGACGGCCGCCAATATATCCAGTCGCTCCGGCGATGAAAACAGTCGGCTTTGAATCGTGTTTTATCATCCTGCCTCCCTTGTCATATGCTGACTTGGCCGCTATTCTGTGTTTAATAGTCATTATAATCAGATATCCCGACCAAATAAAGTTTCACTATTACGGAGAGGCTAGGCTATGGAAGATAAAATTCGACTGGGAGTCAGCTCCTGTTTGCTGGGAGCGCAGGTCCGTTTTGACGGTGGACACAAGTTGGATCGCTATCTGCGGGATACATTGGGGGATTATGTCGATTTTGTCCCGGTCTGTGCCGAAGTTGAAGTTGGTCTGCCGATCCCACGGGAAACCCTGCGTCTGACGCGGGGAGAAGATGGAAGTTCCCGGCTGATGTTTAAGCGCAGTGGTGAGGATATGACCGAACGCATGGCCAGCTGGGCCAGAGGACGAGTTGTCGAACTGGAGCAGGAAGATCTGGATGGTTTCGTGTTCAAGTCCAAATCACCGAGCTGCGGTATGGAGCGGGTGAAGGTTTACGATCATAATGGCGTTCCTCAGAACGTTGGTGTTGGTGCTTTTGCCAAGGTTTTTCAGGAGCATTTTCCTCTACTGCCGGTTGAAGAAGAGGGGCGCCTGAATGATGCCAAGCTGAGGGAGAACTTTATTACCGCTATTTTTACCCTGCGGCGCTGGCGTCAGTTGGTTAAAAGCGGATCCGGTATCGGTGGCCTGGTGACCTTTCATAGCCAGCATAAAATGCTTATCTTGAGCCACAGTGAAAAAATCTACCGCGACATGGGTAAGCTGGTCGCTAATCAGGGTGGTTTGAACGAGCAGGAATTGTTTGCCCGCTATGTGACCCTGCTGCAAAGCGCACTGCAGAAAAAAAACACAGTCAGTAAACACGTCAATGTTATGCAGCATATTATGGGTTATTTCAAAAAGGATCTGGCCAGCGATGAGAAGCAGGAGATTCTCGAGCTGATCGATAATTATCGGCAAAGTCTGGTGCCACTGATTGTACCCCTGACGCTGCTGAATCATTACGTGCGAAAATATGATCAGGTCTACCTGAAGCAGCAGGTCTATCTGCAGCCCCACCCGAAAGAACTGAAACTGTTGAACCATGTATAAGTGAAAAGTTGGTGTGCAAAAAAATTGATCAGAGCGTTGAAAAAGCCGGAGAGTCCGCAGCTAAGATCGGAAAAAAAGTTGAGGATGCCGTCCATTCTTCCGTGGAAAAAGCGAAAGAGGCGGCCGAGGCAACCGGTGAGACGGTGGCTGAAGGAGTCGATTCGGCGAAAAAAGCGGCAGCAACTGCGGGTGAAAAGGTTGAAGGGCAGGTTGAGCAAGCAGGAGAAAAAGTTGAAGAAACGGTCAACAAGCTCAAAGGGATGTTTAAACCTGCTGAATAGTTTTCGTGCTTTTCGCATGACCGGCTCTGCCGCCAGCTTTTTTCTGCGTGTAGCCGGTTGTGTGTTTATTCCATCACCGGTACCGAAATAAACTCCGCATGGTCATTTGCCCTTCGCTCATCCCCCTGAAAGTGCTTCTGTCTGAACGATCGAATAGGCCCATCTATGACGTTGACCCAATGATCACTTCTGCGAAATTCCTGAATCTCACCAAGATAAAGCAGGATATCAAGGAATTTCGGGTCTACAAAATCTTCCTGGCCGTTTTTATAAACAACATGAATTTTCATGCAGCTCCTCCTTTAGGCGGGCAATGCCTGCGAAAGTACGGCAAAGATAGAGTTTACCACAAATTTCGGAGGAGTCTATGGTGCAATAAACGATGATCTAATCAGATGAGGGGGTGGGGCGGTCTTTATCTCCCTGTTTGTTATACAAGGTTTTTTTGAAGGTTGTCGCGCCATCATTGTCAATGAAATTGGTCGGGCAGACCGTGGCGCAGGCATGACAGCTGTTACAGGAGGACTGTTCACTGACATAGCCAACGGCCAGTTCTGGTCCCCGGCCTAAAAATGTCAGTCGCTTGTGGCCGATTTTCCGGCACATGCTGATACACAGCCCGCACAGGATACAGCCTGCAATATGGTTGGGTTGAGACAGCTCCCCGGCAGGGGGAGCGCCGGTTATTGACGTCAATAATTGTTGTGCTGTTTGCTTGCGGAATGGTCCCCTGCGGCTCAGGAGTGATGCAGCCAGATAACGTGCCCTGCCAAGGGTCTCTGAATGGGTGCGAATGATCATCCCTTGCTGAACTTTCAGCAGGCAGGCGTGCTCAACTCGCCACTGTTCCCCCTCGCGGATTTCTACCAGGCACAAACTGCAACGCCCTTGTGGTGGTAGAGCCGGGTGATAACAGAGATGAGGAATAGTGAAACCGGTCACTAACAGGGTGGTCAGCAACGATTGATGAGGGTCGGCAGTAAGGCTTTTATCATTTACGGTCAGCTCAACTGAAGTCGTCATGATGCGTTTCCTCTGGGGATGGGAACGATGCAGGAATGGGGACAGATTTCGATACAGGTTTTGCAGTGAATGCAGATCGCCATATTAAAAACGTAGCGACCCGGGCCACTGATGGGGAGCAGTTCAACAGCGTTAACCGGGCAGTATTTATAGCAGGCCAGACAATCGCTGCAGAGCTTTTCGACAATCTGGTAACGGATCAGATCATTACATGCCAGAGCCTGACACAGACCGTCGAGATGTTGCTGGAATTCCGCGCCGAAATAGTTCAGAGCCGTTAACAGGGGATTAACTGCTGTTTTGCCCAGTCCGCAGCGCGAGGTGGCGGCAATGGTCCTGGCCAGGTCAACGATGTCGTTGAGCGTTTCAGTGGTTGCCCGGCGGCTGATCAGATCGTTAAGCAGATTATGGAGCTGGGCAAGGCCGTCCCTGCAAAACAGGCACTGGCCACACGACTCATTGGCCAGAAATGCAGCAAGTTGTTGGGTCAGATCAATCATGCAGCGGTGCTTATTCAGGACCACCAGCCCCCCTGAGCCTATCATGGCGCCGGTGGTCTGCAACGTGGAAAAATCGAGGGGAAAGTCGGAGTAGGGGAGCAGGCCTCCTGACGGGCCACCGATCTGCAGGGCTTTTACCTGCCGAGGTAATGCCCCGCCAATATCTACGACAATTGTTTTCACCGAAGTGCCAAGTGGGACTTCGATAAACCCGCTTCTGGGGATATCACCGGTCAGGCAGAAAATTTTCGTGCCGGGGCTGTCCGCCGTGCCGGCTTGCTGAAAACGTTCAGCCCCTTGCGCAACGATCCAGGGAATATTGGCCAGAGTCTCAACATTGTTGATGATTGTCGGGTGCCCCTGAAACCCTTTTTCTGCCGGATACGGAGGTCTGCGTATCGGTTCGCCGCGGGTTCCCGCCATAATCTGCAATAAAGCGGTCTCTTCGCCACAGACAAAGGCCCCCCCGCTGCGAATAACAGACATGTCAAGGTCAAATGCGGAGCCCAGAATGCTGCTGCCCAGCAGGCCTGCAGCATAGGCATCATCAAGCGCTTTTTGCAGGCGTGTGATGGAGAGTTCATATTCATTGCGGACAAACAGATAGGCTTGCCGGGCTCCGGTAGCATAGGCCGCGAGAAGCAATCCCTCAATAACCTGATGAGGGTCGCTTTCCAACAGGGTCCGATTCATGTAGGCACCGGGGTCCCCTTCATCAGCATTGGCCACGACATAACGTATCGGATCTGGCGAGGCTGCTGCTAAGCGCCATTTTTCTGCGGTGACAAAGCCACTGCCACCACGACCGCGTAACTTGGCTGCGGCAAGGGTGTTGATGATCAGCTCAGGCTGCCCGCTGGCCAGGGCCCTGGCCAGGGCAAAATAGCCACCTGTGGCGACATATTCCGCCAGGCTGCTGGGATCAATCAAACCACAATGGCGACTGATTCTGCGCCGCTGGTGAGCAAAAAAAGAACCCAGACTGGTATCGATGCTTCTGACCAGCTCAAGGTCGTGAAAGCCTGTCAGCAAGCCTGTTTGCTGCTCCTTCAAAATCATCCAGGCCCCATGCTGAAAGGTCTGTTTCAGGGCCGTTCGGATGATGGGCCAGTGATTGCTGGTGCCGGCTTTGCCGAACAGATAGTGGTGACCGTCAATAGTACGAATATCGATCAGAGGTTCCGCGTAACAGGCGCCGATGCACCCCACATGGTAAATATCCGCAGCCTGTTCCAGATCGCGACGGGCTTCCAGCAGCATGGCGCGGATATCTGCTCCGGCTGCCATGCCGCATGATGCCATGCCGATACCAATACGCACGCGGTGCTCCGGGCACAGGCGCTGTTGGCCGACCATAAACAGTTCTCTGAGTGCGGTGGGGATCTGCGCGAGTCTGAAACGTTCGGCCATTTCCTGCAGGAGCCTGACGGTCGTCGGTTTCTGTTGCTGTTCATGGTGACGGGCGGCAGAAAGGTTCATGGGCATTTGTCCTGTTCGCCCGTTAAGCGGCTCTGGTTGATCAATTCATGCAATTCCATGGCGGCTTGCCTGGGTTTGATATTTCCGGCCAGTTTGCCGTTAATGCTGATCACGGGAGCTAGGCTGCATGCCCCGACACATTGAACTTTTTCAAGGGTCACCAGGCCGTCAAGAGACGTGCCGTCCTCATCCAGCTCAAGTTCACTGGCCAGACGCTTATAAATGGTTTCTGCCCCGCGGGCATAGCAGGGCGTGCCGCAGCAGACGGAAAGACGGTTTTTCCCTGGTTTTCTGGTCCTTAAAGAGGTGAAAAAGCTCAACAGACCGTGTAGCTCAGCTAACGGTAGGCCTGTTTCATTCGCAAGCAGAATCAGGTCCTCTTCTGCAATGAATTGTTTTTTATCCAGAAATTCATGAAACCGATTGATGATAAATGTTGTGGATGTGTGTTGATTGCTCATGGTGGCGCTCATCTCTTGATTATTCAGGTTTCAATGTGGTTGGTTCATCTCTTACTGTCACTATACTTTTGCCGTGATAACGAGGTAAACCATTTTAGTTGACTTTAGTAGATGTGTTTTGTTTGACGCAAGGTATTGACAGTAAAACAGTCAATAATAAGAGATTTTGAAACCATATTGGTTAGTATGCTTTAATAGAAAAATATTGATATTTTGACAAATTTAATTTATGGTTTGATCTAGTTAATGCAAGGAAATTTCTGCAATCTCTAAACACCTAATAATAGTTGGAACAGGAGAGCTAAGTGAAATTAAGTCTGACTTTTAAACAGAAGATGGTCCTGGTTCTGGTATTGGCAATCCTTGGTTTTTCCTTCTTGTCGACTTTAGCAATCACTGGGCTATTTCAAATGAGTTCTGCTATAGATAAGGCAGATTCTGTCGCACGAAGTACCGGGGAAGCGTCACAGGTTCAATTGACGTTACTTAAGATTGCTGATGACAGCCGAATTCTGACTCCGGATGGCGTTAATAGCTTTTTAGCGACGATGGATCAGGTTCTTAATGAGCATAAGAGCAACCTTACTCAGCAGGTTGAGCAGATTAAGGGGTCCGCTCTGGCGGAAGACATTGCCTGGATCATTTCTGCCTCAGACAATTTTCAAAGCGCTTTAAAACGTTTCGCCGAGTTGAAGCAGCAGGTCGGTTTTAACAACGAGGAAGGGTTGCAGGGGGAAGTGTTCAGAAAGGGCGCAGAGGTCAAAAAAGAGATCTGGTTCTCATCGATGAGTGAAAAGATTCTGAATGTTCAGGTACTGGTGACCAGATATATTAATGAGGGAGATCCGGAACAGGCCGAAAAAGTTAAGGCATCTATTCTTGCGCTTAAGCAGACCCTGATTGACCAGAATATGGGCGAGCTTGAATCCAGAAATGGTGTGCTTTTTGTTACCCTGCTTGATGAGTACCTGGCTGTTTTTGACACTATTGTCGGGCCACGCAATGAATTGCATGAGGTCAACGTTAAAATTGCGGGTTTGCTGGAGTCGTTGAAAAAACACAGTGCCGCAATGAAACAAAATGGCAACCAGTTGCTCGATAATTCATCCAACGCTGCACATGATACAAAAACAGAAGCGATGACAATGATGATTGGTGGATCAGTCATTTGTACCATTCTGACCTGCATTGTACTGTTCTGGATCTCTTTTGACCTGATTAAATCGCTAAACAGGGCTATCAAAGTTGTTGATCAGGTGGCTGACGGTGATATCCATGTTGATGTCGATTCATCCCGCAAGGATGAAATAGGTAAGCTGTTGGGTTCCATTGCCAATATGGTCGATAAGTTGAAGCAGGTGTGTGTGGCGCTGGAAGCGTTATCTGTCGGAGATCTGTCCTTTCATATGGATGTCGATGACAACAAGAAAGATGAGCTGCGCAAGGCCCTGCGCAAAGTGCGTAATGACTTGAGTTCCATGGTTGGGCAGCAGATTGTCGCCAGCCAGCAGATTTCGTCGAGCAGTGTGAGCGTCAGTGACTTTTCGCAGTCCTTGTCTCAAGGAGCTACGGAATCCGCTGCGTCTCTTGAGGAAATTTCAAGCTCTCTCAATGAAATGTCTAGCCAGACCAAAATTAACGCCGACAATGCCAGCCAGGTCAATATCCTGTCGAGCGAGGCCCGGAGTGCTGCAGAAGAAGGCAACGCACAGATGGAACGTATGGTTGCGGCCATGGCAGATATCAGTGATGCCGGTCAGAGCATTAACAAGATCATCAAAGTTATCGATGAAATTGCGTTCCAAACTAATTTGTTGGCCTTGAATGCCGCCGTAGAAGCTGCCCGGGCAGGTCAGCATGGGAAAGGTTTTGCCGTGGTTGCGGAAGAGGTCCGTAATCTGGCGGCACGCAGCGCCAAGGCCGCGTCCGAAACCAGCGAGCTGATTGCCGGTTCCGTGGCCAAGACCAGCAATGGCGTCGAAATTGCCAACCAAACCGCCAGCTCCCTGGAAAAAATATACAGTGGCGTTTCCAAGGTGTCGGATCTTGCTGAAGAGATCGCAACGGCCTCCAATGAGCAGGCCAGTGGGATTGGCCAGATCAATGAAGGGCTCGGTCTGATCGACCGGGTTATTCAGCAAAACACTGCGACCGCCCAGGAAAGTGCTGCTGCCGCTGAAGAGCTGTCAAGCCAGGCTGCAGAGTTGCTGAACATGTTGCAACGCTTTCAACTTGAAGAGAATCAGCAGCGCAGGAGCACTCTATTGTTGAGTTGATAATGTCGCAATTAATCTAAAACGTAAGACAGCCCGTTGTTACCGGAAGCGTAGCAACGGGCTGTTGTGTTTTGAGTGCTGATCATATGTGTTGTAAATATAGAAAAGCCTTCGTTGATCAGACGAAGGCTTTTCTATATTTACGGTAAATGAAACAACAAATGGCAAAAATTACCCTATCATGTTGAACGAAAGGGTTCAATGAAATATGCATAAAAAGATGGGGTTTAAGTTTCGCTTATTTGCAGTCATGCTCTGTCAAGAACTCCTGGATTTTCCTAGAGCTCTACTGATTGCTTCCCCCAACCCATTAATATTATATGGTTTCTTTATGAGTCCTGCCGCTCCGGACTGTATTGTTTCTTCGACATCTATACTGGTAGAGTAGCCTGTTGCAATGAGAGCTTTTTGGGCTGGATTTATTTTTTTGATGCGCGAGTAAGTTTCTTTTCCACTGATGCCCGGATCCATTTGCATGTCGAGCAGAACCAGATCGACACCTGTGGAGTGTAACACTTCAAGGGCCTCTTCGCCGCTGGCCGCAGAGATGGTTTGGTAACCAAGCAGATTCAGCATTTCACAGGCTATTTTTCTGAGAATTTCTTCGTCATCGACAACAAGAATGCGTTCCCCGTCCCCTTTGGGCAGATTTCTGCGCTCCAAATGGTCCTGTGAGATCGAAGCGTCGTGTTCCGCTGGGAGCAATATGGTAAAGCAGGTTCCCGCCGGTGAGCTTTTGACGAGGATGGTTCCTTCGTGCTCACGGATAGCATTCCATGCAACAGCCAGGCCCAGGCCGGTTCCACTTCTGCCCAGCCCTTTTTTGGAAAAAAACGGCTCAAAAATTCGGTCGATATCTTCTGCTGAAATGCCACTTCCACTATCCTGTATATCAATGGCAATGAAGGGGCCTTCCTTTAACTCAGTGGATAGCTCTCTAAGTTTATCGACATCAATATTCTGTGTTGAAATCTGTACCTTCCCCCTATCTTTAGTCGCTTCGAAAGCGTTGATAATCAGGTTCATAAAGGTTTTTTCAATATGGCTTCTGGAACATGAACAGGGCCATAGGTCTGCGGCCGGGGTAAATGAAAACAAGACATGCGGGTGGGTTTCTCTCAGTTTAAGAAATTCTGGTGCATTACAATAACCGCGAAGCATGTCATTGATATCATTCAACTGGTGTACGGATGCCGATCCCCTTGCAATAGTAAGCAGGTCGGCAACAACGTCAGCTGCGCGTTCTCCCGAGGTTTTAATCATATTAAGGGGATCCCTCATGGTGTCATCGGGACCGAGTCTCAAAAGGAGCATTTCCGGCAAACAGATGATGCCGGACAGGATATTATTAAGATCGTGGGCGACACCACCGGCCATTAATCCTAACAATTCCATTTTCTGAGATTGTTGACGTTGCTCATTGAGCTCTTTTTGTTGCTGCTCGATACGGTAACGAATGGTCATATCATGACCAATGATATTCAGGTCAAGCAGTTCCCCGGTGGAATCAAAATGGAGGTTGACGGTTAACAGCAAGCGTGAATTACCTTGGCTGCTGTTGACCATGCTGCACTCAAGACTGCCGCTGTCTTGAGCAGTGGCGATCCAGCTGTTCAGGGTCGTTTCAAATATTGGCCAATCTTCTTCGCTTATACAGTTTTTCAGGGGTAGGCCGACAATATCTGAAGTTGAAATACCGGTCAGTTTGGAGATTGTGTGGTTGGCATAGCTTATGGTCAGGTCATGATCAAGGCGCAGGACAAGGTTACTGGTGCTTTCAACCAGTTCACGGTATTTGCGTTCATTATCACGTAACTGCCCTTCGCGGTGCTGAATGGCTGTTGCCATCTGGCTGATACTTTCCAAAAGCTGCTGCAATTCGACAAAGTTACTGCTAGGAAGGGAGTGGGAATAATCTCCATGCGCGATAATTCTGCTTGTTTGCATCACCTTGGTCAAAGGGATGACAACTTTTTTAGCGCGGTAGTACGCCAGTAGTAGTGACAAGACGATAGCGCAACAGATGCCGCCGGCAAAGATAAGTAGAGGAATTACCAGGGTGGACGAAAAAATGCTTGTCGGAATAGCGATAAGCGATATCCAGCCGATTTGAGTGATCTTGCGGGTGGAACCGAAATAGGTTGTCCCTCGCCAGGTGAATTGAGCGTTTTGGTCTTTCCCCTGAAGAGCCGCGGCGACTAAAGCGATATCGTTCATCATAATACTTTTACCGGTAAGCTCTTGATCCGGGTGGAACAGAATCGCGCCGTTGCGGTCGATAACCATGGCGGTGACCGATTCATTACTGAGTTGGGCAATAAAGTTTTCAAGGGTCTTAAGGTTGATGTCTGCCGCAAGAGTGTACTGGCCGGAAGGCATGTAGAGAGTGACGCTTGTGGTACCGCTGGCCAGAGAGAGAAAGGTGTCGGACCAGACGGCACGCCGCAAGGATTTTACTGTTTTGAATTCCTTTTTGTGTCCGAGTTCAATACCGAGAACATCTCTGCGATAAAATTCTCGCTCTGCGGGCAGCCCAGCACTGATGACCTTACCTGTTGCATTGAGAAGATAGATGGATTCAAAATAACCAGATTCCTGAATAGAGTTATTAAGCAGGTCTGTGATGGTATTGTCGCTGGCGAAGCCGGGTTTGCCAAGAACCGAGCCGATCGTGCTCAGAGTTGCCTGGGGCTGATCCATGAATTGTTGAATCTGGCTGCGGATTCCTCTGGATAGCAGATCAGTCCTTAGCATGAAGTCATGCTTTTTATCCTGAAACACGAAAAGCAGGATGAACAGCGCGATAAATATTAAGGGAATGAGACTGATCAGAGTATTGGATATGACCAGTGATTTCCGTAGTGTCTGATTTTTTTTCACTGGAATTCCTCATTGATGACGAATTCGCCGTTGGTGATCTGTCCCATGTAGGTTGCGTGAGTTGAGTCACCGTATTTATTGAAATGGATCTTGAATTGCAATCCTTGAAATTCAGCAATTCTCAGAATTGCCTCCTTAAGGCTTTCCTGTTTGTTTTTACGCTGGATTCCCTGTATGGCTATTTGAGCTGCCTCGAAAGCATGCAACGCGCCAAAGCCGGGCTCTGTCTTATATAGCTCAAGAAATCTATGCCTAAAAGCCAGGTAGGCCGGATTAGAACTTGTGCGGTTAAAAATTTGCTGAATAATTACTCCTTCGACCGCTTTTCCACCAAGATCGATCAGCTGTTCAGTTGCTGCCCAGTCGGCCATTGCCAAGGGGACCTCCCAACTACTTTTGCGAACTTGCTGGCTGATCATGGCTGCATCTACAGAGTTGGTGACTATAATCAGAACATCAATTTGATGACTGCGCATCTGTTCGACAAGGGGGAGGAGTTTGGTGTTGTCTTTAGATATAAAGGGCATATCGATTACCGATTGTCCTTTGTTTTCAAGGAAGGATTCCTTGAACGCCTCAACCCATGCTTGAGTGTAAGCGCTATTCCCAAGGTCGTAGATGACACCTGCACGCTTAAAAGATCTTTCCAGGCTGAGATAGCGCGCCATCATCGATGAGGAGGTGCTGGAAACGGTGCAAGTCCTGAAAAAATTATCGTCGATATCTTTAAGGAGCTGGGTTGAGGAGGTCGGGGAGATCATGAGGGTGTCTGATTGATTAACAAGTGGGAGTGTTGCCACCGACATACTACTGGTGGAATGTCCGATAATGACCGGAACCTTGCGCTCAAGAAGGGAGGCGACAGCGTTAATGGCTGCCTCGTGTTTTTGCTGGTCGTCGAGGGCAATGATTTCTATAGGATGACCATGAATTCCACCCTTGAGATTTTGTTGCTCGACGGCAATTTCAACCCCTCTGCGACAATCGACGCCCAGATCGGCGTATTTGCCTGTAATCCCGGCGACAAAGCCAATCATTATCGGGGTTTTTGGACGCAGGAACCAATAGCCACCAAGCAGGATCAGAATGATCAAGACAAGGATCGTGTAAAGCGCCGATTTGCGAAGCATGACCTTCCTCCTTACCTGGTTTCTGAAATTTTGCTATTTCTTAAGCATTTATGCTTACAATTTATCAGAATGTTTAGAGGTGATAAATGAAAAAAGGTTTATGCCGGATATGTTCTGACATCGGATACTGCAGCGTCATCGGTGGTTGATCTACTGAATATAGTTTTTCTGTGAAGAAGAAAATGTTATTGGTAGTAAAAAGTATCACATTGTGATTTGGGTTTTTTATTGCCCTGTTGTCTGCTGACGCGAGAAAGGGGAATCTGGGATGAATTTAAAACTGACACCAAAAGCGCACAAATTTATTACTGAAAATGGCAATAATGCAACCATCGGTCTGGCTAAGCAGGTCTGCTACAGCTGAGGCGGCGCACAGTCGCGAGACATCCCATCGGTGCGATGGGGACAGCCAGATTCAACCGAACAGCAGGATTATGAGCCACGGGTCGTTGACGGAACCACCGTCTATGTTCACAAGGCTATCAAAGGAATTGCCAATGCCCGCATTGACCTGGTCACTGGCGGCGTGGGGACCAAATTGATCTTTCTTGGTTTTTCCGGAACCAAATAATTAAAGGCACCGTCTTATATGTAGGGCGGTGCCTTTTTTTGTTGTTGATGTCTAGGCGGGGGGAGAGGGTATAGGAGACATATTTATAGCTTTGGAGTGTCTAAAACACTGGTGGCGATTCAAATTGCACTTTTAGCGTGACCAGTCAAAACCACCGGGTCCCGACCGCGCAAGCCCTTTTTCCATAAGTCACGATTTTCAGTATAAAAAGCCCCTCCTTTGCTTTCAGAGAGGGGGGCTTTCCAATATGTCTTATGCTACTCTTTCTTAGATCATCTAGGGATATTTAATATGCTGAGCAGGCAAGAAGTTAATACACTGTCTGTCAGATCAAGTCTCGATTACTACATCTTACACCAACTGTCAGATCGAGTTTGAGTTACTTCAATTTAAGCCCCACCATAGATCGGTATTAACGCTTTCGGTTTTTAGTCTGTCAAGTATCTATTTTTTCTATGCGCTGTAGCTTTATCATACATGTCGAAATTATGGCAATCACTCAATTCGTTTTTGGATTGAGTGAATACATGGGTTCGGGAATATCGCCATGCCAGCGTCATCGATCTGGTGAGGAATTATCAGAGTGATCTGGAAGGGTCGGATTTGAAATCCAAGAAAAAAGAGGGACGCAGGGCGCTCCTACAAAATACGCGCTTCTCAATGAACACAAAGAAACCTATTTAGAGGGGTCGCGTTTGAAACGTGGCCCCTCTTGAAGAATTACCTTGGATGCTTATGAAATGATATGAAATTTTAATCGAAAGTTAAAAATTCTTGACTGGTCATCAACGCCTTTTCCTCAGTGCCATGTGAAATCTTATCTGTTCCCAGAGTTGTTGGTCTTCCCCTTGAAGGTTACTGATGAGACCTCGGATAAAAGCGATAATGAGGGATAAGAACCCGGCGACAAAAGTTGCAATGATGACCTGAAACGCCCGATTTGGTGCGCTCTTGAGATCGGGTGGTACTGCGTTGTCCAGAACCTGGATGGTTGACATGTTTTTTGCTTCGCTGATCTTGGCAACTTCATATTGCTGAGTTAATAATTCATAAATAGCCTCTTGAATCTTCAAGTTGCGCAGTAAGCGTGCGTAGCTCAGACCCAACCTTGGGACTGCAGAAGTCGCCATGAAGATGTCTGGGATCTCCTTGCCTTCTGGGGAGCGTTCCATGCGGGCAATCTGTTCTTTGACCTGCGCGATTCCTTCACGCAAGGCTTTCACTTCGGGGTTCTTCTCGGTCTGTGAAGACAGAAGGACACCAAGTCTAACTTCCATACTGGCTAGGTCTCCTTTCAGGGCCGCAATGGCGGAGATGATAGCGCTGGCCTGATCCTCGATCCGGATGGCTTTATTCTGTTCCTGACAGGTTTTCAGGGCCTCTTCTGCGTCTGTTAAATCGGCCTTCACCAGCTTCAAACGATCTTCCAAAAACACCCGTTCCCGTCCTGCGTTATTCAGGTTGATTGTGGCATTGAGTCGCTTCAGTTCGTCAATATAGGCATTGACAATATTTGCGGCAAGCTGAGGGTCTTTGTCACGGAAACTGACAGTTAGGATGCGGTCATCTTTTCCAAAGGAAAAGTTTGATTTGGTAGCTAAACGTTTATAAGCACTTGATCGTACTTTCAATTTGAAGCGCTTCATCAGATCGAACCGCTCAATAATAGCATCGTTGATGGTTCGGCTTTTGAGCATGCCGATATATTGTTCAGATGTCTGTCTGACGGCACGACGTCCCGCAAAAGACGCAAGTCTTCCTAGTCTTCCACCCAAGTTGGCACTGAGACCATCAGAGTTTTCCTGAGGAGGTAATAACCTCGCTGTAGCTGTATAAGTATCCGGTTTTAGCAACGTCAACCCACAGGCCAAAACAAAGACAACAAGGCAGGTGAGGATGATCATTTTCTTGTAATGGACGATGACCAGCAGTAGCTTGAGGAGACTGTTTTCGTCGTTTGTCTGTTGTGGATTCACTCCGGCCCTTTCTGGCATAAAATCCCACGAGGAATGTATTGTATATTTGAATATCCTCAAGGAGGGTTTTATCTTAACCAAACCTCAAGGTCAGTCAATATCGCTGTTTCAGCCTGATATACATTTCTTTGTTTATCCCTCAAAAATTCGAATCCCCGCCTAAGGAACAGAGCCCAGTAGACAGGATAAAACGCATAAAGCAAAACAGAGCGTTCGGCAATAGGATATCGGGCTGAAATGATAGATTTTGACGGAAATATCAAGCTCAGTAGATATGTGATCTTTTTTAGAAAACTTTTTCTACCAATGAGATTGTGCCCGTATCTCACACTCCTGGAGTCCACGTCTCTCAGAATCAGTTGACAAGCGTTACTGATCATATCGGGAAGTTTTTCGTGTTCAACGGTTAAGTTTTCGGGCCATATAATATCCTGCTTTCCCCAGAAGTGTTCCAACATTTTGAGCGCCAAGACCGATCCACGGATACGTTCTGCCTTTTGTGTCAAGGACCAGAAGTATGTCCAGTCAACGGTTCTGCTTTGCAGGAGGTAACCAAGGTCACTGATGGTCAAGGGTCCGTTGGTAAATTTATGTTCATAAACGGCATGATCAATTAAGTGGAATAACTGATCAGCTGGTGATAAGTAGGGAATTTTTACCCCTGCCACTTCATCGTACACGATGTGTGTCCAAGTCATTTCTTCATTTGCAAGGTCGCTGACTGGTTCATTCCCAGGATGTGGGGTTGTCAGCCTGAGATGTGGTTCAATCGTGACACCACCTAATACTGACCATAGCGGAGGAAGATGTCGGGCATGTTTCGCGACACTTTCAATGCATCCTTTATTTGGGTAGACCCGGCGGCACCCCGCGTCGATCAACGCTTGATAAACATCAAAAATATTTCTTTCAGGAACGAGGATGTCAAGATCACGCAAAGGTCTCAACGCTGGCTGAGGATAAGCATGAAAGGCAAGCCATGCCCCTTTTAGCGCAACGTATTTGAATCCAGACGGTTCGATTGCTTGGTGGAGGTGACGCAGCTCACGTTGCAGCGTCATAGAACGCATGGTTGATTTTTTGAAGCTTTTGGCACAGAAGTCACGTAAACTTTGAGGCACGGATACTTCTGGGCATTCTCGGGTTAAGCGCCAGTGCATCAGCGGTCCTAGGCGGTGTTCCTGAAGCATTTCCCTCATAGTCTTCCAATCCGATGTGTCAAGGTCGTTTGTTGCCGATAACGACTTGACATTTTTTAGAAAAAGCAGATCGAGAAGAATTGATTTTAGTTCAGATAAAGGACGCCCCATTTAATTTCTCTCCAGACAATTGTTAATTTCTGACCATGGACCTTCCGCAACAACCTGCCCCATCTCGAGCACCACAACCTGATCGGCATGCTCCAAGGTCGGCAGGCGATGACCGATAATAACCACGGTCAGATCCCCGTGCAGATTTTCAATGGCGGTGCGAATACGGGCCTCATTCTCCAGATCCAGCGCGCTGGTTGCTTCATCCAGAATCAGTAAGCTTGGGCGTCTTAACAGAGCTCTTGCTAGCGCCAGCCTCTGACGCTCTCCACCGGATAGGAGAACCCCACCATCTCCAACCAGCGTATCCAGCCCCTCAGGCAGGTCATAAATAAAACTGGCCGCAGCTCGGTCCAATGCTTCTTGCAGTTGTTCGTCTCTAATACCATTTGCACCCCAGAGCAGATTATTGCGCACGCTATCATGATTCAGGTAGACATCCTGAGGAACATAGGCGACACAATGGCGCCAGGCAATACGGTCAGAGCCCTCGATGATGGTACCATCAATACGCAGGCTCCCTGAATCCGGAATCAGTAGACCGGATAAAACATCAGCCAGAGTGCTCTTGCCTGCACCCGATTCGCCCATGATGGCCGTTGTCGTCTTTGCGGGAAAGGTGAGAGTGATGTTTCTAAGCGCAGCTTGGTCCCGTCCTTGATAATGAATCGTCAGATTGTCCACCTGTAGCGCTGTTTTGATTATGGTGAGGTGTTCCGATAAAGTATGTGGTGGTTCTACATTCTGCTGGCAGTCCAGCAGCAGGTTTTCTATCTCAAAGAGGGCAGGCATGGCATGGAGCCAGTGATGGTAATGTTGATGACCGGTCATAAAAAGAGGAATCAGACGAGAAAACAGCATGACAAGGACTACCAACTCGGCCAGTGGTATTCCCAGGGATGTGATGCCAACATAAAGAAACAGAGCCAGCAGGAGTGCTCCAAGGGATTGAAAGAGGGCCTTGGACAGACTGGTGCTGGCCACAAAACGCAGTTGCTGCTGTCGTAGTTGGCCAATGGTATTGCTGAAATTTTCAAGGTGTCTGGTTTCTGTACCAAAGATCTTGGTCAGCCTGATCCCTGCCAGAGCTTCATACAGGTTCTGATGCAGATTACGGTTTGCCTGTCCCAGATTTTGCCCCAAGGACAAGGCTGTTCGACGCTGTTTTGACAGAATAAAAAAGACCAGACCGCCACTTGCCAAGGCTAGCATTGTGATCGGCCAGGACAAGACGAAGGCGGTAGCCAAGTAAGTTGCGCCACTGATGATGCTGACTGTCAGCCCCAAACCAAAATTCAAACCGACCCCGGCTCGGCCCACATCAGTTAATAGTAGGTTGGCATGGTCCGATTTTTTTCCAGCCACAATCCAGCGCCACTCAACATGTAACAGTGCAGAGAAACAGCGCAACCGCAGAGAATCGACCACTTGGTGCTGAAAAATTGATGAGAGTCTCTCACGCAGGTACTGAATGGCGCTGCGAAAGCCAATCAGAATAAGAAAGCAGATGAGTAACCCCTCAAGCGATATCGGCAAACCCAGTCCTTGGATGAGATTGACCAGGCGTTCGACCAGAGGGTTGGTGTCCGCTTCGCGCCCTCCTAGGACGCCGATCATGGGGACCAGCAGCAAAAGGCCAATCCCTTCAGTGAAACTTGACAGGGCCATCAGAATAAACAGGCCCATAGGCCAATGTCGGGGCGCAGTCCCGAGCAAGCGGAAAAATAATTGAACAGATTTCATGACTGTCTGATGGTTGCCCTTTTTCAGTTTTGGGTCACTGCGTAGCGGAAAGCATTTTGGAGTGTGAACAACGGCGTGCTATATTAGCAATCTTACAGATCAGACACAACTTTTTGATTGTGCTTTGTGCTGATAATTAAAACGCTTTTGCCAAGAAACAACGGCGCTATTCTGTCATGGGTGGCGGTTGCAAACATCGAGACAACGGATCATGGATCACCTTCAACAACTTGAAGCCGAGAGTATCCACATCATGCGCGAGGTGGTCGCCGAGTTTGCCAACCCGGTGATGCTCTATTCTATCGGTAAAGATTCGTCGGTTATGCTGCATCTGGCACGCAAGGCCTTTTATCCAGGCAAGCTGCCGTTTCCGCTGCTGCATGTCGATACCACTTGGAAGTTTCGTGAAATGATCACCTTCCGCGAGCGCATGGTCGCTGAGCATGGTTTTGAGCTGCTGGTCTACACCAATCAGCAGGGTGTGGATCAAAAGATCAGTCCCTTTGTCCATGGCAGCGCTCTGTACACGGACATTATGAAAACCGAAGGGCTGAAGCAGGCGCTGGACCAATACAAGTTCGATGCCGCTTTTGGTGGTGCGCGGCGCGACGAAGAGAAATCCCGCGCCAAAGAGCGCATCTTCTCGTTTCGAACCAGCAATCACAGCTGGGACCCGAAAAATCAGCGCCCGGAGCTGTGGAATTTGTACAATGCCAAGGTCAATCCGGGAGAAAGCATCCGCGTCTTTCCACTGTCCAACTGGACCGAGCTGGACATCTGGCAGTATATTCATCAGGAAAATATCCCTATCGTGCCGCTCTACTATGCCAAGGAACGCCCCGTGGTTAACCGCGACGGTATGCTGATTATGGCCAATGACGAACGGCTGGAGCTACGTTCCAGCGAGCAGGTTGAAATGAAATCGGTGCGTTTCCGTACCCTTGGCTGCTATCCACTGACCGGGGCCGTGGAGTCAAAGGCGACCACTCTGCCCGACATTATTCAGGAGATGCTGCTGACCAAAACCAGCGAGCGGCAAGGGCGGCTGATTGATCACGATCAGGCCGGATCGATGGAGAAGAAAAAGCAAGAGGGATATTTCTGATGGCCCATCAATCTGTGTTGATTGCTGATAACATCAACGACTACCTCAAAGCTCAGGAGCAGAAAGACTTGTTGCGTTTTATCACCTGCGGTAGCGTTGACGATGGCAAAAGCACTCTGATCGGGCGACTGCTGTGGGATTCAAAGTTGATCTTTGAGGACCAACTGACGGCGCTTGAAGCGGACAGCAAGCGCGTTGGTACGCAAGGGGGGGGCATCGATTATGCCCTGCTACTCGACGGGCTGCAGGCCGAGCGCGAGCAGGGCATTACCATCGATGTGGCCTACCGTTTTTTCTCCACCGACAAGCGCAAATTCATTGTTGCCGATACGCCCGGCCATGAACAGTACACCCGTAACATGGTCACCGGCGCCTCGACGGCCGACGTTGCGGTCATCCTCATCGACGCCCGCAAGGGGGTTCTGACTCAGACCAAACGTCACAGCTATCTGGTCTCACTGGTCGGCATCAAAAATGTCATTGTCGCCGTCAACAAGATGGACCTGGTCAATTACCGTCGGCAGCTCTTTGCGGAGATCTGCGACGACTATCGGGCCATCGTCACTGATTTGGGCTTTGAAGATATCCACTTTATTCCCCTGTCTGCTTTGCAGGGGGATCATGTGACGAGCTGTAAGCTTACAGCTAAGCCCAACATGCCCTGGTATTTCGGTCCAGCGCTGCTCGAATGTCTTGAACACATTGCTGTCACGGACTCGGCCAAAAGGCGGAGTTTTCGTTTTCCCATCCAGTGGGTGAATCGCCCCAATCAGGATTTTCGCGGTTTCAGCGGAACTATCGCTTCAGGAACCATCCGGCCAGGGGATCCCGTCGTTGTTGCCGCTTCAGGGAAAATCAGTCGGGTTGCACGTATTGTCACCATGGACGGCGATCTGGCTGAAGCGGTGGCAGGGCAGGCGATAACCCTCTGCCTGGAAGATGAAATCGATATCAGCCGTGGAGACATGCTCTGCTGCCCTGAGCAGCGGCCGTATTATGCCGATCAGTTTCAGGCGCGACTGGTATGGCTGCATGAAGAGACACTACTGCCCGGCCGCAGTTATCTGCTGAAAGCCGGGGGCGCGACAATTCCCGCTCAGGTCAGCGAACTGAAACGCAAGATCAACGTCAATACTCTAAAGCTGGAGCCGGGGAAAACCCTGGAGTTGAACGAAGTCGGGGTCTGTAACCTCAGCCTTGGCAAGTACCTTTCTTTTGATCCCTATAGCGAAAACCGGCATACCGGCAACTTCATCCTAATTGATCGCTTCAGCAATGCTACCGTCGGGGCCGGAATGATCGATTATCCTTTGCGCCGGGCGGATAATATTCATTGGCAGTCTATCAGCCTGAACAAGCAGAGCCGCTGCGCCCTGAAAGGCCAGCAGGCAAAGGTGCTCTGGTTTACTGGTTTGTCCGGGGCCGGCAAATCGACCATCGCCAATCTGGTGGAGCAAAAACTGCACGCCATGGGCAAGCACACCTATCTGTTGGACGGCGACAATATTCGTCACGGTCTCAACCGTGATCTGGGTTTCACCGATGTCGATCGGGTTGAAAACATCCGCCGCATCGCCGAAGTGGCCAAGCTTTTTGTTGATGCCGGAATCATCGTTTTGACGGCCTTCATCTCCCCATTCAAAAGTGAACGTGCCCTGGCCCGCGAGTTGTTGGACGAGGGGGAGTTCATCGAAATCTTTGTCGACACCCCGCTGGAAATCTGTGAACAGCGCGATCCCAAAGGTCTTTATAAAAAGGCGCGTAGTGGCGAATTGGTCAACTTTACCGGCATTGATTCTGAGTATGAAGTTCCGGATAATCCAGAGTTGATTATTGATGGCAGCAGATATTCGGCTGAAGAGTTGGCCGAGCAGATTGTTGCGGCGATGCGGAGTTGAGTCTAATGATAGAATGGCGGCTGGGAGTGTCATCAGATGCGGCAAGACGATAATTTATTGATCATCAGCTTCTGCTGGATCAGCTCAAGATCGCAAACACAGAACCGGAACTTCAGGCTCTTGTAGAAGGATATTTGACACTTCCCGATGGCCACGGCAGCGGCAAAAGGATGGTCGCAGGGGGAGCGATTTCACCGCTATTGGTTGCTCTTTACCTGACGCCGCTGGATAGGGCAATGGAAGCCGAAGAAACCAGTCGCGGTCTTTGCTATCAACGTTTTATGGATGATTTTGTGATCTTCGCGCCAACCCGCCATAAGCTGCGCGGCGCACTCAAAAAGATGTATCAGGTTCTGGACAGGCTGAAGCTCAGCGTGCATCTGGACAAACGCTATATTGGCCCCACACACAGAGGATTTGATTTTCTGGGGTATCGCTTGCACCCTGGCCGTAAGTTGCGACCCGCCCGGCAAAGCCTGAACCGTTTGTTGCAACGTGCCCGCCGGCTTCATGAGCAAGGAGCCGACAACGATCGGCTCCGGCAGTACGCTCAGCGATGGTACATTTGGCTCCATGGGGGCTTGCGCGGTCGGGTAAGCACTCATGGGCGGTTTACCCGGATTTGGACGACAGTATTACACCATCTCTCATATTCAAACGAATCAATCAGCAAGCCTTAACGGCCAAGGGCTGTGGGCTTGGAAGGATGTGATAGTTTGATTTTTGTCAGAAACAGTGGGGCGCGTTTGTTCTCAGTAGGTTAGGACCCCGGACCAATGTTAGGCGTCGCCTCACTTGTTGAATACAAAAACTTACCGTAGGTCGATGGTCCAACTAGAATTAAGGTAAGCTCTGGTACACTGTACGGCAGCTTTTCATCTTCTCTACGCTCTATAAATTTATTGCGTGTCATGTCTTTTTCCTCGCATCAGTTATATATTTGAAAAAGAGTTGAACATGCACCATCACCTAGAGACAGCGCGGCTGGCTGAAACTTGGCCAAGTATATAAAATAAAAAAGTCTAAATCAACTATTCATCCGACTTCTGATTTTTGGTCTGAAAATTGTTGATTATGGGGCATTCCCGCAATCCCTGTCTTTTGAGACAATGCAAACCCTCTTGGCTTCGACCAAATCTTACACCGACTGTCAGATCGAGTTTGAGTTGCTCAAACTGATGGGAGGGCTGCTGGCAACAGGGCATTAGCCTCTTCCGTTGCAGACAATACAGTCGTCACCCCTTCAACCACCCGTTCAACCACTGCATAGCCCATATCCTTGCTCGGTTTCCACGCCACTCGCTTGGGCACGACGCCATCAATGGCACGACGATGCAGGTAACGCCCCATCCCTTTGGGTCCTACTTTTTCGATACTGGGAGTGGACAGGTACTGCTGGACCAATCTGACGTCCCAGAGAGGCCAACAGTAATCGACACCGTAAGCCGCTGCCATCACGGTGCAGTTTTCCAGACGGGCTGTCAGCTGCATTTTCTTCAGGTGATGCTGCAGAATAAAATCGTTGATTCGGCGATAGGGGGCGTCATAGATAGCCGTTTCCATATAGCGTTCATACAGATCAAGTCGTTGAACAGTCTCGGGGCGGAGCAACTGATGTGGCCAGCGTTGATTCCAGGCCTGTAGGAAGGCTGGTCGGTGGCTGGGATTCTTGCGCGCCACCACGGACGTTTTCAGTAAACGAAGCATTCTGCGAAACGGATCGCCCGGCAAAATATCCCACAAGGATATTTGACACTTCCCGATGGCCATGACAGCGGCAAAGGGATGGTCGCAGGGGGAGCGATTTCACCGCTGTTGGGTGCTCTTTACCTGACGCCGCTGGATAGGGCAATGGAAGCCGAAGAGACCAGCCGCGGTCTTTGCTATCAACGTTTTATGGATGATTTTGTGATCTTCGCGCCAACCCGCCATAAGCTGCGCGGCGCACTCAAAAAGATGTATCAGGTTCTGGACAGAGCATCCGGACAAACGCTATATTGGCCCCACACACAAAGGATTTGATTTTCTGGGGTATCGCTTGCACCCTGGCCGTAAATTGAGACCCGCTCGGCAAAGCCTGGACCGTTTGCTGCAACGTGCCAGCCGACTTCATGAGCAAGGAGCCGACCTTGATCGGCTCCGGCAGTACGTTCAGCGATGGTACCTTTGTCTCCATGGGGGCTTGCGCGGTCGGGTAAGCACTCATAGGCGGTTTACCCGGATTTGGATTGCTGTATTACACCATCTCTCATATTCAAACGAATCAATCAGCAAGCCTTGACGGCCAATGGCTGTGGGCTTGGAAGGATGTGATTGTTTGATTTTTGTCAGAAACAGTGGGGCGCGTTCGTTCTCAGTAGGTTAGGATGGTCCATATAAATTAGATGTCGTCTCTACCGGTCCAAAATCCTTTCCTGATGCCGTTTTCATTAAATCGACCTCCAACAATGGTGGGATATAAGGCTGCTTTTCATCATCTTTGTTTATGCTTGTAGTCTTCAAAATCATAGTATTTTCCTCTTCTCATAGCTTTAATTAAGGAATAATGCAAGATCGTGCGGCAACAATGAGAGGCAGCACAGCCGGCTGAAACTTTGCAAATTATATAAAATAAAAATGTCTAAATCAACTATTCGTCCTACTTCTGATTTTTGGTCTGAAAATTGTTGATTATGGGGCATTCCCGAATGGCGCTAGTTTAAGCAAATTACCATGAAGGAAATAGCTGAAAATATTGGCCTAAAATGACATAATGATGCATGAAAAATACAACGCCAATGTTCCCAGGATTCCACCTTCAGACACTTCGCCGAAAGCCACAATCAGCACAGCAAAAACTTGCCAAAGAGATGGCCCTGCTGAAACAAAAATCGTTCAAACAAATCGGCGAGTTTTTTGAAAATTTCATCCCCTGTTCGCTTCTCAAGCCTGAGCAGGTTGGGAAAATGAGCCGCAGAAGACTCTTTTCCAAAGAGAACACCTTCTGGGCTTTTTTTAGCCAGATCCTGGACGCCGATGGTGGTTGCAAGGAAGTCATCCGCAAGCTTCAGGCCTACGCCTCTCTCAAGGGCGTCCTCATTCCGTCGTCTTCAACAGCATCTTATTGCACAGCTCGCAAGAATCTGGATGAAGTGATGCTTTCCGACATTCTCGAGCATACCGCTACGCAACTTGAAAAAATGCCAGAAAGCGGCTTATTGAATAACCGGCGCGTCATTGTTGTCGATGGGACAGGAATCAGTATGCCCGACACGTTAATGAATCAAAGAGCTTGGCCTCAGTCGTCCATGTTGAAGGCCGGATGCAGCTTTCCGGTTGCCCATATTTGCGCCTGTTTTTCTTTGCAGACAGGGGGATTGCTGAGCTTCGAACTAGGTAACAAAAAAAACAGTGAATTGACCATGTTTCGCAAGCAGTGGCAAACTTTCAACGAAGGCGATATCTTCTTGGGAGACAAGGGATTCTGCAACTACTTCGATCTTTCAGAGTTGAAAAAGCGCAAGGTTGATAGTGTTGTCACCCTTGCCCGTAGAGCCCCCGTTACCGCCGGGGCATGTCAAAAGAAACTCGGTTCTCATGATCTGCAGATCAACTGGGAACGTCCTAAATATACCAAGAAATTTGCTTATACAAGAGAACAATGGGAAGCTCTTCCCAAAGAACTGACCTTACGGCAGATAAGGGTTGAAATTGAGTGCCCCGGGTTCAGAAAACAGAGCTTTTACATCGTGACAACATTGCTCGATGCCACACAATATTCAGCAGAAGACATTGCAGAGCTTTATTTTAAACGTTGGAATGTGGAGCTGTCCTTTCGTGACCTAAAAACAACCATGGGCATGGATGTGTTGCGTTGCCAGTCACCGGAGATGATTCGCAAAGAAATATTGATGCACTTCATCGCCTATAATTGCATTCGGCGGTTGATGTACGAGGCGGCAGAAGAAGCGGATATTGATCCCCGGATTGTCAGTTTCAAGGGGAGCTTACAAGCACTGCGAAACTGGAAATCACACATGAATCAAGCGCAGCTCAGTCCGGCAGAACAATTCCGGCTGATCAGCGATCTATATGACGCTATAACTGATGTTCCCATTTATCAGAGACCAGGCAGAAGTGAGCCTCGCTGTGTGAAACGAAGACCCAAAAACTACCAAAGAATGACAGCACCAAGACATGAAATGAAGGAGATTCAACATAGGAGCAGATATCATGCTAAGAGTGCTTAAACTAGCGCCATTCGGGGCATTCCCACAATCCCTGTCTTTTGAGATAATGCCAAACCCTCTTGACTTCGACCAAATCTTACACCGACTGTCAGATCGAGGTTGAGTTACTCCAACTGATAGGAGGGTTGCTGGCAACAGAGCATGAGCCCCCTCCGCTGCAGGCAAAACAGTCGTCACCCCTTCAACCACCCGTCCAACCACTGCATAGCCCGGATACCACGGCGGAAGAAAAAAGCAAATTCCTGACTCACGTGGCCCTGTTCTGCCCTGGCTATTTGCGTGCGCAACTTCTCCAGATCGATCAATTCAGCCAACGCAGGTTCTAAATTTGCTTCCAATTCTCTGGCGTCCTTGGCTATTTGGATAACACCACTTTCCTGCATCTTCTGATGCAGTTGCCCATAGCCCATATCCTTGCTCGGTTTCCACGCCACTCGCTTGGGCACGACGCCATCAATGGCACGACGATGCAGGTAACGCCCCATCCCTTTGGGTCCTACTTTTTCGATACTGGGAGTGGACAGGTACTGCTGGACCAATCTGACGTCCCAGAGAGGCCAACGGTAATCGACACCGTAAGCCGCTGCCATCACGGTGCAGTTTTCCAGACGGGCTGTCAGCTGCATTTTCTTCAGGTGATGCTGCAGAATAAAATCGTTGATTCGGCGATAGGGGGCGTCATAGATAGCCGTTTCCATATAGCGTTCATACAGATCAAGTCGTTGAACAACCTCGAGGCGGAGCAATTGGTGCGGCCAGCGTTGGTTCCAGGCCTGTAGAAAAGCAGGTCGGTGGCTGGGGTTCTTGCGCGCTACCACGGACGTTTTCAGTAAACGTAGCGTTCTGCGCAGCGGATCGCCCGGCAAAATATCCCACAGGGCCGGGTAGTGTCTGCCGTCCAGCAGTTCATAACGTAGATGATGGCCGGGATTAGTCACCACTTCATCACCACCAAATCCAGAGAATAAAGTATGAATCCCGCGCTGCTGACATTCCCGATAAAAGGGGGTGTGGGCACCGGCATTGCCATGCTCTTCGGGATATCCAAGCAGAGCCAGTCCGTCAGCTACGGGATCATTGCCATCTTCCAGGCCATAGCGATCTGAAATGATATAGTTGTGACGTATTCTTCGTGCCTGACTGGTCTCCAGAATAAAGGCAGGTTCCTGTTCGCACAGAGCAAAACCGAAGCTGTAAAGACGGTCCCCTGGGACTCCAAGGAAATGCGCCAGGTAGGCGCTGATGGTCGCGGAATCAATCCCCCCACTGTTTTCCGTCCCCATGGGGGCATCGCTATCTATGCGGCAGCGGATCGACTCTTCCAGAACCTCCCTATACGCATCGACCCATTTCTCATCACGTTTTATGGCATGAGGGGCATCGTCCTGCCACTGGTGATAGTGCTGGATCACCATATTGCCGGCATGATCGCAGGTCAGCCAGTGCCCGGGGGGAACTTTTTTTATCTCCTTGTAGGCGGTTTCTGTCTGACTGAAGGACATATGCAGCATATAGCTTGCGGCCCAGTCCATATCTTTGGTCAGCGGCTTCGGACAACGACGCTGTAATTCCGGGATGGTAAAAGCGTAGGACAATTCCCCTTGCTCCACCCGATAGTAAAGGGGCTTAATCCCCAGTGGGTGCCGCACCAGATAGGTCAGGCCTGCTGATTTGTCAGTGAGCGCCAGTGCGTAATCACCAACAAGCTGCTCCGCAAGACCCGTGCCCCAGCGCTGCCAACCTGTCTTTAGCAAGGCGATGAGATCCTCCTCTTGACGACTCTCAAGGTTGAGTTTGGAGAGTAGCTCGGGGATATTGTGTAGTTGACCTGAGAATTCTATAGCATATGTATTTGTTGACAAGTTAATACCTCTGCTTTCGCACCAGCACTAATCAGTGCAACTATTTGATTTTGAATGAATCTTTTACAATATAGTGGCCGGAACTGGGTGGTATGGCTAATGCTGTTTTGCCAACAGCCCTCCCATAAATATCTGAGGAGCGGAACATCCCCAACCGACATTCCCTTCCAACAGCAACGGTCCCTCATCTGACATGGCCCAATCCCAGGCAATTGATTTTATCTCCGGAAAGCAGCTATGGGCCTTATGACTGTGAGCGACCACCTGCTCCCAGCCTGAAAGTCTGCCAATCTGTTTGGTCAAACTTTCAATGTGGGAAACCCGCTCCCGAATACGATTATCTCCCCAAATCTCTTTGATAGCAGATTCAATGAGCCCTGTTGTGGGATTGATCTGAAGAATGGCATAACAGGTCCTGTTTTTCTCATTCACCCCTGCTGGAACTTCCAACGTGGCACATAAACACGATAGGTGACTGGCTGCCGAAGCGACTGCACTTTTCTGCCACTGACTAATGTAACGGATGGTAATAATCTCATCGTTCCAGGCTAAGGGAGCAAGGGTAGGGTGGTTTTGTAAGCAGGGTTGAACAAGCACCGTATCGAGTTGAAGTAAGTTTTTCCAGGCCTGCTCAACCGCAGCAGTATCGACCAGATGTTCACCACTAAAACAGTGACCTTTCAGTCCGGACTCTGCCCGCCAGGCAGCAAATGCCCCCCGCCCTTGATTGCCGCTGTTCATCTTGCAGAAAACTCTGCCGTTTTCGTCAATGAAATTGTTGAGAGACCGGGTCTGCTTGTCGTTCATAGCAACTTTGGCAATTGTTTTGACAACTGGGATTCCCTCATTGCTTAAGCGATTTGCCAGCCGGTCCTTGCTTTGGAGACAACAAGATGACGCTGGTGTGTAGCCCAGAGCTTCATTACGCCATGAGTGATAGGCTTGCGTTTCTGTCAGGAAAACATAATCAAGGGCTTTGTGAGGTTCGCGGTAAAGCCTGTATTGGTAGCTCTCTGACGGTGGAATTGACCATAGCAGGGCAAGCTTCAGAATTCGCCGGAATTGTGTCTTGCGGGGGATGTCTTCTTCTGCTTCCACAACCGGTGCCAGACGACCGGTAACCTTTTGGCAGTTCGGAATTGCGTGACGAAAAATCCAGCGTAGCCACAGAAATAATTCGACACCACACCAGATGATCCGTGGCCACCGCGTGCCGCTATGCCACCAGATCCGGCGGTGCTGAAGGACAAGCTCATTCTGCCCAGGCCAGAAATAAGCCGGACCGAGCAGGCCATGGGGCAGATGGCGCCTGAGAACTTCACGCTGCAAATAATGCCAGAGGCGTATGTGGAGTTGGGGCTTCACAGGGAGCCTTAAACCGGTTGACCATCAGAATCAAGATAGCCGAAGCGAGTCATTACCTCGCCATGATCGGCAATGATGCGTTCAACTTGCTCAGCGGTCAGTTTGTCGCGCCAGCCATTACTCTTTCCTTGTCTGAAAAAGTGCTCTGTATTTGGTGGCTTTTCCCGAAAACCCTTCTCCCGTTCCTGAGCCGCCAACAGTTTGAAGTCACTGAAACGGATGGCTTTGTCGATGCGTGCCGGATCGTCAGGAAGAGCTAAAAATTTGACGGCCCGGGTAAAGGTTAATACCGGGTTCTGGAGCATATCTTCATAGCGAATCACTTCGATATTCAAATCTGGCGCATCGACCCAACTGAGGACATGCTCAGACCAACTGAGCAATTTCTGCCGGACCTGATTGGGCAGGCTTTTCCGCGTTTTGCACAACGCGTGTGTCGGCTCGCTCATGCGCGTAATGGCATCATCGATACTGGAGTTGTTGTGATTCGCGTAGGACGGAGCGACATCCAACGGGTTGCGTAGTAGATATAGTGCTCCCAGAGTGGCTTGCTGACTGACCAAAGGCTCACCATCCAGCGTGAAGGTGTAAGCATCGTGGATTTTGTGATAACCAACTTCTTTGTTACGCAGTGTCCAGCGATACACCTCAGGACGTAACCGGTCCATTTCATCAGGATCAAGCTCAGCACTGTCAAATCCCAGGATTTCGTCCAGCCAGCCCCGACCACTGGCAATCTCTCCTGTGTTCAGCTCATTGATGTCGACCGGTTCATCCCCATCTTCCCACAGGTTCCGCAGAAATGTTCGAAACCAGGTGTTGCCCGACTTGGGATAAGAGGCCAGCCAGTAGATGCCACCCATAATCAAGGATTCCCTTCGATATCGGCAAGAATGGTGTCGATCATTTCATCCAAAGTAAAACCGATTCTGGGGCGAGTGACACGTGCTAGACGAATGCGCCCGGCCAGTTGGCCACATAATTGAAGATGGTCAGGTTTCAGTGCCATCCCTTCAAGAAAACGCACCCGATAAGTATTGTTGCGCAGAGGCTGAAACCTTTGCATCCCTTGAATCGGCTCAATTGTGATACCTTTAACATCACGACTGCCAAGAATGTAGATCCAGCGGATTGGAAGTGCCTGTGTAGCGCTTTCCCTCTCCACGGGCAAATTGTATTTCTGCAGATTGGGGCGGATACGGCGTAACGCTTCGGTTTCGATGTCGAGCTTGTCAGCGACATCCTGCCACAGTTTGATGCGTGGAAAGCCGGGCAGAGCACAGCACTGAGAGTCTACCGGGATGACATCATCAGCCAGAACCTGATAACCACGCTGCATGAATCCAGCGGCCAGCGTCGATTTGCCCGCTCCAGAATGTCCGACACACACCATACACTGATCGCCGATACGGATCGCGTTGCCATGCAAGACCAGGTGCCCGCGCTGAAACAAAAGAGCACCGAAGGCTGAACCCAATAGAAAAACGCGAACACTGTCTTCATCAATCTCAGGTTCGGGATCGATGACAATCTCTGTGCCGTTGGAAACAAGAAAACGGGCCACATGTGGCACCTGCAGCCACAGACTGGTCGGGCTGACCCAGAGAAACGGGCCCAACTGTTCGCCGTTTTCAATTCCACCATCAGAGACCTTGCCCAGTTTAATGGTAATATCGGTCTCTGTTGTTGACGGGTTGATCAGTGGAGTCAGTTCTGGCAAGGGCAGTTCGCTGGCTATTGTCAGACTGTATGCGCTATGAAAATTCATTGTATTTGCATGGGTTGTAATCAATTGAAAACCTTGTGACTGAGGTTCTTTATGTTTATTTGACGTACTGGCTCAGAGCGCCACCTGATTTTGCGATGCACGGTGACAAGAAGCAACCAACGACAGTAAAGCAATTAAAACTGACGCCTCCGGTTACAGCAACTCGGCCGGTGACCACCCAGGCATGGGCTTTTAGCTCACTACTGTCAGGGTCTTTCATCAGGCCAAAGTAGAGAACATAAGGAATGTGATAAAGCCCCAGCAGTAAACGGGCGGCGACCGCCTGAGGAAAACAATTGGAGTCCCAGGGTGTATAGCGAGCTGTCAATGCGACCAGTCGCGCAATTTGCCGGGCACGTTGCTCTTCAGCGCTGTTTACCAGTGGCACAAAAGGAGCTATGCTTGTACTGACGCCCAACAATGGCGCAAGACGTCGGAACGAAACGGTGAAAATTGCAGTCTTGGCAATTCCCAACAAAACCCAGGCGGGGAGGAACCAGAATTTTGTCCAGAGCGGCTTGCGCAAGAAATTAATGGCTTTGCGCTTAAAGGTGCGGAGTGCTGACACAAATAACTACACTCCCTCTGGGCTGCTGACCAGATCGTGCGTTTCCAGTTCGTCAAGAAACCTTGCCATGTCAGTCTGGCAGGTTTGTTGATCGACATCAAACTCTGCGCAGATAGTTGAGACAATCGTCTCTAGGGTGACCGGGTTTTCCAGTAACTCCCACACCCGTGAACCGACACCGCTGATACCATAATACTCGCCGTTCTCAATGCTCATCATAACGGTGTCGCCATCCATATCGGCAGCCACAAGGTTGGAGCTGCGGAGGTAGTGTTTATCAGTGTTTGTTGTCATTACTTATCGTCTTTCATTGGCATGTATAGTATTTTGCGGGGATGCCCCCTGCGACCAGGATCGTTTTATTCTACCGAAATATCTGCCTGATTGTCATCGGTAGAATAAAGGCAAACCTCAGAGGAATCAAATATTTTTCGGATGAAGATAAGGGCAATGATTGGGATTGGTATTGTTGAAGCCATAACGGAGAAACGCACTAGGCCGTTATAACTTAGCAATTATGACGTGCCAGCAGGTGACTCACTACTTCACGGACTGCTGTCGTCAAATGCCCTGTCAAAAGTCTGTTCCCCCTCATCTGAGGATATTTGATTGAGAGCTTTTGCTGTTGTTGGGCATGATATAATCTGACATTGCCTACTAGATTAGATCTAGATTTTATGAATCCAGTACGGCGCACCTTTCTGGTGAGATTGCAGGGTAGGCTACCCCAAAAAGCACTTAGCAACTTATCTATTAAGAGTTTGATTTTATTATATCTGTTAGTCGGATTTGAGTTGAAGCGCTACTGATTACGGGATATTTAGTGCGTAAGGCGCAAGCTTTCAATTTTAAAGAGGTTTTTTTTCTGTTTTTGCATGAGTAATGCTGGTTCTGAAATTCTCTGAAAAGTTAATAAAAAAAGCACTTAACGAAAATCGCTAAGTGCTTGAATTTATGGAGCCGCTAATCCGATTTGAACGGACGACCTACTGATTACGAATCAGTTGATTTATGCTCTCTCCCAGTTTCACATTCCATCACATGTCTCTATCAATAACGCTTAAATGCTGACGTTGACAGCTTTTTTATCTTCATATATCATCAGTTGGTATTAGATATATTCACACGAAAAGCTGGGAGATGATTGGGAGAGCTTATGGCTGTGAAGTGGGAGAAAACAAGATCAACTGGCGTCCGGTGCTATAAGCATGATACGCGCAAGCATGGTGTGAAGTTTGATGTGTATTACGCTATCCGTTATCAAGTCGATGGTAAGACTAAGGAGGAGGGGCTGGGCTAGTGATGGGTGGTCTGAGTCCAAGGCCAGGGATACTAGGGCCGAGCTTGTTGCTAATAATAAAGCCGGAGAGGGGCCACGAACTTTGAAAGATAAGCGGCGGCAGCAGTCCTTGCTGTCTGACGCTGCGCCTACGTTTGAGAAGGTTGCTAAAGAGTTCCTGGCGGCGAAGGCGTCCGAACTGCGGACTAAGACGTTGGAGGAGTATGAGCGAGACTTGCCTCATTTGATGGACTGGGAACCCTCAAAGGGAACTGGTATTCTGAGGGGATGGAAGTTCTGTGATGTGAAGCGGCGGCACCTTGCTATGAGGATTAACGAACTCGCCGAGCGCTCCCAGTCTCACGCTAAAAACATTCGTGCTGCGGTGTCGTCGTTATACACATGGGCGAAGGAAGAGCCGCACTGTTATGCTGAAATAAACTTGGTTACCGAAATCAAAGCGCCTAAGGCTCCTGAACCTCGTGAGCGATTCTTGAATGACGCAGAGGTTGGCAAGCTCTGGTGTAAACTGCAAACGGCAGAGGGTGAGCCTGAGATGATCCGTTGTGTTAAGTTCGCATTGATTACAGGGGTCAGGATCTCTGACGCAAGGCGAATGACTACTGCGGAGATTGACGGCGATTGGTGGGAAATACCTCGAGCGCGGTTCAAGGGAAAGCGTAGTAATCGAGTCTATTTGACGGGTACCGCAAAATCTCTGATCGGAGATAGTGGGCCGGTTGTGTTCCCGAGTATCAAGAAGGGGAATGGGAAGCCGTATGATGTGTCGTCGTTTTCGCACTGGTTGGCTGCTCGAGAATACTTCGGTCTGAAGCGCTTTACCTGTCATGACTTCAGGCGGACTATAACGACTGGACTGCAGCGGCAGAAAGTATCGTTGGCTGATGCGTCTGTTACGATAGGACACAGGCCGTCGGGAGTGACAAGTAGACACTATTCCAAATACGACTATGAGGACGAGATACAGGCGGCTCTGATCAAGTGGGAGACCCATGTATTGCGGTGCGCTGAGGACGCCAGCACCACCGGTGACTAATAGTTATATAGGGCCTCATTTTCATTTTTCCGGGTTGCTGGTACCCTTTTGGCAGGCTGAAAACCTGTGCAGTTTGATGGGGGTGGCCCCTACCTAAACCATTTAACGCGAAGATATACTATATATAGATCGTTTTGGGTCAACGCGAGGAAAAGAGGGGGTTGCGCGGATAGTACAGCTCAAGTATTCAACCCCAGCCCCCACCTGCGTAGGATGGGGGCTGTGAGGTCCTGAGCGCCTCTGTGCTGCACGATCAGGGGCCGGGAGGTAGTTTACCTAGGGTTGTTTTTGGGCTTTTGCATCTTTTAAGATCCGGTACACTGACGCTTGACTGATGCCAAGAGTCTCTGCAATCTTTGCCTTGGTAAACCCTGCCTGTCCCAGCTTGATGACCTCGTCGGCCTTCTTACGCGCAGTCTTCTGACGGCCAGTATATTTGCCCTCTGACTTAGCGCGTTCGATCCCTGCACGCTGGCGCTCTATCATCATACTTCGTTCGAACGTCGCTACCGCTCCGAGGATCTCAAGCATAAGCTTACCGGTCGGACTGGCTGTATCGATTGGTGAGTTTAACGCGGTGAACTTAACACCTCTGCGGTCCAGATCCTCTACCATGTTTAAGAGGTCTGTGGTGCTACGTGCTGCACGGTCAACCTTAGCGACTATGACATGATCGCCAGTGCGTACCTGGGACAGGAGCTTGGCTAACTCGGGTCGGTCTTTGGCGGACTTTGTACCGCTGATCTTCTCGCTGAATATTTGATCACAACCAGCAGCTTCAAGCTCTTTGAGCTGGCCGTCTAAGTTCTGGTCTATGGTTGAGACCCTCGCATAACCATACTTCATGTTGGTGTCTCCTTATCATATGGGTTTAGATACTCCTGAGAGTGTCTCACATGGGTCTAGAGATCAAGCTGAATATGAGAGTAGAACTTTACGATATTGGTACTCGCACTGGGGCATGCCCTACTGCGAGCAATGATAACCCATAAGGATTGGAAGTTTGTTGACCTAACAAAAACGGAAGGCATGGGGAATTGACAAGGCCACCTCTCCCACCAGATCTCATATAAAATTCTACTTGTGTTTCATGTAATCAGTGATTCAATTAGTTATTGATATCTATACCGATGCCAACACGGAGGGGCTATGCCAACGCGTTCAATTAAAGTCAAGCTAGTAGTTCCACGGAATCAGAGCGAAAGACATATTCGAGAAGACATCTGGACAACCCACCAAGTTATTAACCAAGCGGTTCGGTACTATGAAAAGATGCTCCTTATCATGAGAGGGCAACACTATGCAATTGCCGAGGGCCAGGAAGTCTCTCAAGATGTGGTTCAGCAACAGCTGGACAACCTCATTCAAGAAGCACGACGACGTAATAAACAAAGCAAATCCTGGACAAAAATAGACAACGATAAGGCAAAGGGATTACTACGTGACCTCTACACAGCTATCGTCCCCTCCTGCATAGGCGAGAAGGGCAGTGCCCAAAATGCCAATGGTTTTATAGGCCCATTAACTGATCGGGAGAGTTTGGGATATCTCTCAGTCTTCGACAAGATTCGAGTCCCGCCGGACTGGCTCGACAGAGCTCGTGATGGCGCTTCTGACGCACTTAGCGCCGCTGAACAATGGTTAAAAAGCGAGGATGGTAAAGAACGATTAAGTCCATCGGGAGCTCCTCCTAAATGGGTCAAGTTAGCCAAAGATCAAAAGGATTGGATCCCTGCTTTTATTGAAGACTATGACAGGAAGCTAAAGGAAGCCGAAGGAGTACCAACCATTGTCAGAAGCCTCAAGAGTATGGGAGTCCTGCCGCTTTTCCCAGCGTACCTTGCTCCGCAAATTCAAAAATCGCAAGGAAAGCTGTCCCGCTGGGATCGCCTGTCGTTCCGCTTGGCCACTGCCCATCTGCTGTCATGGGAGTCATGCTGCATTCTCACCGTGGAGGAGCATGACAAACGCATGAGTCGGCTTGAACAATTTACCCAGTCCCAGCTGAGTGAAAGCAACATCGAACCTGGCCTTGCCGCTCTTCGAAACTACTAGGCAGAGCGCTCAGCTGAATTAGAACGGGGGAGCCTTGGGTTGACTCGCCCTTTCCGCATCAACCGTCGCATGGCCAGGGGTTGGGACAGTCTTCGTGAAAAATGGACCCATGCAAACAACCAAGAAGAAGACCAACTCAGGACTATTTTGGCCAATGAACAAGCTCGGCTTGTCGGTAAGTTTGGCGATCCGCACCTGTTCATGTGGTTGGCTCGCCCAGAAAACCACACAGTATGGGCTGGCAGCAAAGATCTACTGACACTTTTTGCTCACTATAACGCAATGTTGGCACTTACCGAGCGATCACGAGAGACAGCACTCATGACCCTTCCCGACCCACTGATGCATCCTCGCAGCGTCCAGTGGGAAGCTGAAGGCGGATCAAACCTCAAGAATTATAAGATAAGCAATTCAGGAGGCGATCTGTGGGTAGTGCTGCCGTTACTATCAAAGTCTGACGACAATCGTCTCAAAGACATTGAACATACGTTCCTAGTCGCCCCGTCAGGACAGTTCAGCCAGCCAGTTTTTCAACAGCAGGGGAAAAACATCCACACCACATATCGATCTTCTTCTGGTGAATTGTTTACCGGAATTATCGGAGCAGCGGATCTATTACTGGACTGGAGTTGGCTGCGAAATAAACCACTCTCGCAAATTAAGAATGGTCACATCGGTCCTGCCTTCCTTAAGGTATCCATTGATACTGATGCCAAGCTTCCTGATGGATGGACAGGTAAACGTCCGAAGATGGTCAATCATTTTCTATCGGCAAGAGGATCCGTCAAACACAGTCAGGAAGTGGTTCCTGGTCTTCGGGTTCTCTCTGTGGACCTTGGCATGCGTTCTTTTGCCGCATGCTCTGTCTTCACACTGACGGAATCACTGCCGGATCCGAATAAGTTTGCGTTGCCTATCGGCATAGATGGCCTGTGCGCTCTGCATGAACGGTCCTTCCTGCTTACTCTTCCAGGAGAAAACCCAGATCACAAGGTTCTCGAATGGAGACGTCAACAGGGCAGAGAACTTAGGTCACTGCGAAAGGGTCTAAACCGTTACCGAAGGCTATACCCTCTGGATGCATTGTCTGACCCGAAAGAGAGGAAACTGTATTTTGAGAGTCTCCTCAGTGAAGAGGCCGGCACGACTATCTGTTCGCATGAACAGGAGATCTTTGACGCATTTACGGATAGCTACACCTGCTCTTCCGAGGAATGGCTGAACTCCTGTGAAGATCTCAGAACCCAGTATCGGCACTACCTTGGACGGCAAATTGGGGAATGGCGACGGGATACTCGCAACCGGTCATTCAGAGGGGCCTCTGGAAAAACCTTATGGTCTATCGACTACCTGACGAATGTTCGGAAGCTTCTGGTCAGCTGGAGCCTATCGGGGCAGCGTTCTGGACAGATAAATCGTCTTGATCGTGCAAAACGTGGAATCTTTGCATCGGAACTTCTGGACCATATACAGGGACTCAAAGACGACCGGCTTAAAACAGGTGCGGATCTCCTAGTGCAAGCATCACGTGGGTACCTACGCAACCGCGAAGGTTGTTGGGAGAAAAGGTATGTCCCCTGCCACATCGTCCTGTTCGAAGATTTGAGCAGATATCGCATGAAAACTGATCGGCCGCGCAGAGAAAACTCGAGCCTCATGCTCTGGTCACACCGTGCCATCCCCAATGAAGTTGCAATGCAGGGTGAAATATATGGCCTTAACACCTGCGATACAAGCGCGGACTTCTCCAGTCGTTATCATGCACGAACTCAGGCTCCAGGGGTCCGCTGCCACGCATTAACTCTTGGAGATATAAACGATCCTGTATTTATGAATATCCTCGCGACGGAAAACCCTGGCCTCGACCCAGTGAAACTAAAGGTTGGTGATCTAGTGCCGTTGCGCGGGGGGGAGTGGTTTGCTTCACTAAAGCAATGCCGTGTCAACACCATACACGCTGACATCAACGCTGCCCAGAACCTACAGAGACGCTTCTGGACGCGACATGCAGACGCATTCCGGATCCCCTGTCGTAAGCATGTGATTAACGATGAAGAACGATGGGTACCAAAATCCATGGGTAAAAGACTGCGAGGCTCACTAGGAAGCTATGGCTGGCTTGTTCCCACTGGACACGATAGCGGTTCCTGTCGATGGGAAACCATCACACCCGGCAGGTATAAATCATTAGGTGGCGAAGTTCAGGACGATGACAGCATAGACGTGGATGCCCTCGAGGATAATACAGACGACGTACTCGAGGCTACGGGTCAGATAGTCGTGTTTTTCAGGGATCCGTCTGGAGAGGTAATGCCAGCAGACTTCTGGTATCCTGCCAAATCATTCTGGGGCATGGTTAAAGCTAAGACAGTAAAAGCATTAAAGGGTAAGAACTCAAGAGATTGAAATTTTCTATTTAAGCGGTATATTTAATGAGTGTTGTGCTATAGGCGCATCCAAGATCGGCTGAAGTGCCCCGATGACGGACTCCATGCGGAGAGCAGACCGTCATCAACAGTCGAGACAACAGTCCGTTCTTTGTCAGCATGAATAGTAACTGCGCGCACCTATAGCGCTTGTCGTTTTTCGGGGAGATTCGCGGAATCGTAATCTGCTGGAATTTCAGGCATTCCAATACTAACCCTGCCCGGCAAGAGCTACTCACGCTATCGTGGACTGCTCTTCGCAAATTCTTACAGAAAAACCACATAATTTCAAAGAGATATGAGCGAGGAGGTGCGAAGCTGATCGGAAACGCACTGTCGTTGGCACAGTGATCCAGATGGGTATCCTAGCGATTCAGAACGGTGCGAAGCTGATCGGAAACGCACTGTCGTTGGCACCACACACCATGGTAAACAGATCGCAAAGGGTTGAGGTGCGAAGCTGATCGGAAACGCACTGTCGTTGGCACACTGAACGCATGAGAAGCCAGGGAGTCACAGACCGGTGCGAAGCTGATCGGAAACGCACTGTCGTTGGCACGGCATCACCGTATCCCCGTACTCATCGATCAAGTGGTGCGAAGCTGATCGGAAACGCACTGTCGTTGGCACCCACCCTGATTGCCCTATCAATAAGGGGTGCTTTGGGTGCGAAGCTGATCGGAAACGCACTGTCGTTGGCACTCTGTAAATACATAGAAGTTAATAATAATCCAGTGGTGCGAAGCTGATCGGAAACGCACTGTCGTTGGCACTTCCTATCCCTAAACCGTCTCCACTCAAGCCCACGGTGCGAAGCTGATCGGAAACGCACTGTCGTTGGCACAACTTGCGCATGGGTGTGACATGCGACTCCATTAGGGTGCGAAGCTGATCGGAAACGCACTGTGGATTTTACCTTGGCTCGAGCACTGGCCCTACAACATCCATAGCATATCCCCACGACCTATCGCCGTAGGCCTAGCAAAACCAATACTCATTCACAATACAAACATCCCAGCAACTTTAGTTTAATGGTGGTGTAGTTTGGGGTGATGTGTGTTCCGGTATGCACTACTAGGTACTACTACTACTACTACTACTACTACTACTACTGCTGTTACCAATCGGGTAGGTCGATCCGCGCCTCTTGCCGTGGGTCCGGTGGCGCAGGATCAAGACCATCCACGATGCAGCGATATTTATACTCTTCTAAGACCTCCGCTTGCGTCTGAGGGTCAAGCTCAACTGAAAAACCGACCCACTTAAGGTTTAGTTGCTGCACTTTGAGGAGCTGGCCCGCTATAGGATGATCCTTTAGGCACTGGATCAGCAGGGTGGTGCGCTGCTCTCTGTCGGCTGGGCTATGCACTAGGGTAACAGGGTCAGCCACTGGAAGTAAGTCTTCGCTGAGACAGCCCCAGCATTTGCCGTACTGCCAAACCGTGCCCTTGTCGGCAACTGGTTGTTTGCTGAGGTAGTGGATAAGGTCGCCTGCGCCTGGGCGATGCTTGCCGTGGTACATGGCCTGGACATTAACACTGCGGTGTAATGATTCTGGGTCCGCGTTTTTGTGGATACGGTCGCGCCAGATGGTGTTTATGGTGGCGGTAACGTCTCTGATCTGCTGGCGTACCGCTAAGAACATCATTAGGTGTAGATGCAATAGGCCTGTTGCGCCAAGTTCCACTTTCCAGATGGACCCTTGCCAGTCGGGGCCGTAATGATTACTAAGGCTACGCCCTAGCGCCCTACGTACTTTGGCTAGGTCTCCTTTAGCGTAGTCAGTGCCGGTCGGCATGTTCAGCGTCAGGAAAAATCCTCTACCCGAAGGGCTACCCTTCGCAAGCTCTAGGTAGGGTTCCCAGTCGATGGAGTGGGCGCACCGGCGGTAACGACGCTGAGACTGCGGGGTGAACGTCTGGATCTCAGCCCTTGGTGCTCCTATTGTGGTGAGGTTTATATCTGCTGCAGGCGCAGTGTTACTATTGTTGTGTGTGGTGTAGTAATCGTACGTAGACGACGTCAACGTACCATCTGGGTACAAGGTATACTGTTGCAATCGCATGGAGTAGGCTCTCTGTGGCGTCGCAGCGAAGGAATAAAGAGAGGCCCGCCGACGCTGCGACGACGTCGACGGGACTTATGAAGCTAACTCTGGCCTGAGTCAGCTTTGTTGGTAGGGTAGGGTTATTCTGAGGCGTCAATCCCAAGTGTGCGGTACACGTCGATCAGGTGTGTTGCACCGTCAGGGATAATGTCTTTATTGCGAGCAAGTTCGATGTAACGCCAGACAGACTGGGGGCTGGCGTCGAGTTCGCGCCGCGCCCAGATGCTGAATAAAGCTTCATTGCTTCCAAACCTGTTAGTAAGGACGTCGAGTAAATAAACACCGCATGCGAGGCGGTGGTTTACTGCATTATGCAGGAGGTTAAGTTCTTGCGCGATGATGTCTGAGGTTGCTTTGGTTTTGCGGATATATGCGGACATAACTAGATGACTCCTGTTTGGTTTTGTAGGGGGATTCATCTAGTTATGTGCAGATTTGAGTAAAAAAATATTAGATTAAGTTACGTATTTATTTACCCTGAATCTAGGGTACGGGAGTGTCGATAACTCCCTTTATGTGGCATCTTGGGCAGATAGTATTATATTGCGGTTATTGTCCTGTTTGCCAGGATAAATCCCCTAGCGAAGCAATCAAATATTGGGCCGACGCAGTATCCATGCGGATTTGCTGAAGCGATTAAGGCACCTAGTGGTGACGGAGTATGGTGAGTGGGTGGCGCCAAGCTCGTAAGGCGGGCTTGCTCGGTCAATTGACTGCGGCGCGAGCTGCAAACCAGGTGATGAAGGTGTCGACGGGGTAGCAGATCTTTTTGCCCACTAAAATGTGAGGAGGCCCTTCTTGTGCGCTGTCAAGATTAGCCATGTAGCCTGAAGTGTATGTGCCACCAGTGAACTCTGAGATTTTACTGCGAGCGACTATGGGTGAGGGCCACTTCTCAGCGAATACTGCGAAGTCAAATGGGGTATGGTTGGATGTTGATACTACAGTGGTACTGTCTGTCAATGTGTGCTCCTGTGGATGGGCGGATAGTAGACGCACGTATACGCAGGCTGGATAGAATCCGCTTGTGTGTGAGTCATGTTGTGATGAATAGTTTGGCTCGGGAAATGAGCCTAATTATGAAATTAGGGCCACTAATATGCAGCAAGTCAGGATCTTTGTCAAATTTTAAATGATTAAAAGAAGCTAATTACAGGGACCCGCTGTGATCTGTGAAGAAAAGAGGGCTGGAAAGAAATTGAAGAACTGGGAGAGTGCTGGGAGAGAACAGCAGAAAATAAAACGGATACTTAGTGAAATTTTCACCTAAGTACCCGTTTTTTAACTGGAGCCGCTAATCCGATTTGAACGGACGACCTACTGATTACGAATCAGTTGCTCTACCAGCTGAGCTATAGCGGCATTGAGGTCTGATTTTCTACCGCAATTTATCGTAAGAGTCAATATTCATTACAGCTATTATTCCGATAAAACGGCAGATCCTATGCGCCAGAGACGGACTTTTTCGCTTAATGTCTCAGCAGTTGCCTGGAAAAGTGAGTAAAATTTATTCAAACTGTTGCTGAAAATGATTTATAAATCATTCAGGAAGGCTACGGCTCTACGGATTTTAGCGATGATATTCGATTTTTATGAAACAGGCACGGTTCAAGCAATATCAGGTGCGGTTGCGCTTATTTCTCTTTCAGACGGGTAATGCTATCTATGAGTTCACAAATTCCGGAATTGTTTGATTGTTGTGATGCTGCCCCATACGATGAGGCCTTTAGTGCCAACGGTGAGGTCAGGGGGACTTATCAAAAGGCGGTCGAGTATTTTCGGCACAAAGGGGTGGACGGAACTGCAGACATGCAGCAATCTGCTGATTTTTCTCTGCTTAATCAGGGGGTCACCTTTACCGTTTATTCTGACGCCCGTGGTACGGAAAAGATTTTCCCTTTCGATCTGATGCCACGCATTCTGACCAGCACTGAATGGCGCCATATAGAGGCCGGGGTCATTCAACGTATGACCGCTCTGAACCTGTTTCTGGAAGATGTCTATCACGATCAGAAAATTCTTAAAGACGGAGTCGTGCCGACCCATCAGGTTGTCGGCTCCAGTCTATATTGCCGCGAAATGACGCGGCTTAATCCTCCTGGCGGTATTCATGTTCACATTGGCGGGATTGATTTGATTCGTAACCAGAGCGGTGATTTCCATATCCTGGAAGATAACCTGCGGGTGCCTTCCGGGGTTTCGTATGTTCTTGAAAACCGCATGGTCATGGCCCGGGCCTTGCCGGAGCTGATGGAAAATTACCGGGTTCTTCCGGTTGACCACTATCCGCAGATGTTATTTGACAGCCTGGTGTCTTTGACTGATGCCAAGAAACCGACCATCGCCGTTCTGACGCCGGGTATTTACAACTCTGCTTATTTTGAACATTCCTTCCTCGCCGGGCAAATGGGCGTCGAATTGGTCGAGGGGCAGGATCTGGTTGTCGATCAGGATGTGCTTTATATGAAGGACATCACCGGTTTGAAACGGGTTGATGTTCTGTACCTGCGGCTCGATACGGATTTTCTTGATCCCCTGGTGTTCCGGGCTGATTCCATTCTTGGGGTTCCCGGCCTGATGAACGCTTACCGGGCCGGCAATGTCGCCCTGGCCAACGCGCCGGGCAACGGTGTTGCTGATGACAAGGCCTTGTATGCTTACACCCCGGATATTATCCGTTACTATCTGGATCAAGATCCGATTTTGCCGATTATTCCGACCTACCTCGGCTCGCGGCCTGATGAACTCAAATACATGGTTGAGAACCTCGCATCCCTTGTCGTTAAGCCTACGGATGCTTCAGGAGGCTATGGTCTGCTGGTCGGTTCCCATGCCACCAAGGACGAGCTGGCGGAGTTCCGGACCAAGCTGCTTGAGCGGCCTGAAGGGTACATTGCTCAGCCGATTCAACAACTGTCCACCCATCCGTCATTTCTGGAGCAGGAGGGGCAAAAAGGGTTCTTTTCTCGGCATATTGATCTGCGGCCGTTTGCTGTTTGTAATGCGGCTGGTGATGTCAAAGTCCTGCCTGGCGGGTTAACCAGGGTCGCTCTTAAGCGCGGCAGTCTGGTTGTCAACTCATCGCAGGGGGGAGGCAGTAAAGATACCTGGGTTCTGCGGGACAGCCGTCAGGAGGGTGCGAATGCTTAGTCGTATTGCCAGAAATTTGTTCGAACTTGGGCAGCAGATTGAACGTACCGAAAATATCGCCCGTTTGCTTGAGGTCAATGAAAAGATGACTATTCAGGGGGAGTCTGTCCCTGAAATGGATATCTGGTCACCGCTGCTTGCTGTTACCCGTATCGATGATAATTACCACCAGCAATATGATGTGGTGACCAGGCAGAAGGTTATCAACTATCTGTTGTGGGATACCAGTCATGCCTATTCCGTGGCATCGTGTCTATCACGTGCCCGTCAGCTGGCGCGCACCGTGCGGGAACGGATCAGCGAGGAGATGTGGCTTCTGCTCAACAGTGCCTATCATGATCAGGAGAAGCTCAGGAGTATTCGTGAACAGCAGCTGTTTAACTGGAAGATTCAGCGCTTCTGCAATGCTTTCTACGGACTGACCAACAATACCATGGTCCATGGTCAATCCTGGCATTTTTTCCAACTGGGCAGTGCACTGGAACGGGCGCTGATGACCTGTCGTATTCTCGAGATGAAGTACCACATCCTGTTACCCCATTCCAGTGATGTTGGTACGCCTGTTGACCTGCATCAGTGGCAGGGACTGCTGCGCTCGGTGTCAGGTTATGAGGCTTATCGCCGTCTTTATCTGGCGCGTATTGACCCGGCCAATGTGCTTAATCTGTTGTTGACCAATGTGCGTTTTCCACGTTCTGTTCACTATTGTATCCAGCAGGCTCATGCTTCGTTCAGGGGCATCGGCATGTATAATGAAGAGCAGTTCAAGCTGTTTATGAAGGTTGAAGAATTCCTGGAAGACCTGCGCGAAGGTGTTCATGGTGAAGATATTCTTGCCACCGGCTTTTTTGAGTTCCTTCAAGCGCTGGAAAGCAGGATAGAGATGCTCATTGGCATGACTCATCAAGCTTATTTTAACTCAATCACCGTGACCGTCCTGGATGAACATCAACGGCGTCTGGCGATTCAGATACCACAACAGTAGGGGAGCTCTATGAAACCGTTAGGCAAGAATCAGAAGGTTGTGCTGGGAGTGACCCATAAAACTAGTTTTACTTACAGTGAGGCGGTATCCCAGTCCCACAATGAACTGCGTATGTCGCCAGTCGATACTGGGCTGCAGCGGGTTCTGAAGCACGAGATCAGTATTGATCCGAAAGTGAATTTGCGCCAACACATCGATCACTTCGGCAACCAGGTGGTGCACTTTAATCTGCTCGAACCGCATAATCACCTGATCATTACCGCTGTTTCGGAGGTCGAGACCATCAATGAGTTCAGCTGTGGTGCCGAAGCGGAACCTGATCCACGCCCTTATCAGGACAGGCTGGTCGAATTTCTCGACTGGACGGCCGGAGTGCCGCAGTTGATCGAGTATGGTGAAGTTCCTGTGACTGAAGGCTTAAGCTCAACCGCTACTGAAGCGGAATTCAGGGCCGCTCTGCAGGAGCTTGCGGCTTATTTTTATCAGACCTTTACTTACCGGGTGGATGTGACCAATGTCTATTCAACCCCTCGTGAGTTGTTTGCCAATCAGGCCGGGGTCTGTCAGGATATGGCCCATGCCTTGCTTGGTGTGTTACGCCTTCATGGTGTGCCGGCTCGTTATGTCAGTGGTTATGTTTTAAACACTGAGGATCAGGCTGACGATCTTACCCTGCGCGGTAGTGGAGCAACCCATGCCTGGGTGCATGCCTGGCATGAAGGTGCTGGCTGGATCGGCATAGATCCGACCAATAATAAGCTGGTCGATTGGCAGTATGTGCGCACGGCGGTTGGGCGCGATTATTTTGATGTCCAGCCGGTGCGGGGAGTGTTTCAGGGCACAACGGAACAGCAGATGTCCGTGGCTGTCGAGGTCCGGGTTTTAAGTCAGTAATAATTTTTTGTGGAAAACACCTGTCATTACAACCTGAAGGCCTGATTGATGCCCTGTTCTGTGGCGGGAGATGTCAATCAGGCCTTGTCTGTTGGTTGTATTGATTTATACTGAAGGTTGTACAGCAATTTGTGTTTGTTTTTGTCTGTCACCAACAAGGAGGACCATTGACAATGTCAAAAAGTATCAAAGGAACCGAAACGGAAAAGAACTTATTGATTTCTTTTGCCGGGGAATCGCAAGCACGTATGCGTTATAACTACTTTGCCAGCATCGCCAAAAAAGATGGCTATGTTCAGATTGCTGACATTTTTGAGGAAACAGCCAATCAGGAAAAAGAACATGCCAAGCGATTTTTTAAATTCCTGGAAGGTGGTGACCTTCAGGTGACAGCGACCTATCCGGCTGGAAAAATGGGGTCGACAACGGAGAATCTGGCGGCCGCTGCCGCCGGTGAGCTGGAAGAACATGCCGATATGTACCCGGCATTTGCCGCCATTGCCCGCCAGGAAGGGTTTCCTGAGATAGCCGCTGCCTGGACCGCAATCTGTGTCGCAGAGCAACAGCATGAAAAACGTTTTCGCGATCTGCTGAGCAATATCGAGCATGGCCGGGTCTTTGCCCGGGAGGAAAAGGTTGTCTGGCGGTGTCGCAACTGTGGTTACCTGCACGAAGGTACCAGCGCCCCTGAGAAGTGTCCTGCCTGCATCCACCCTCAGGCGCATTTCGAGCTGTTGGCCGAAAACTGGTAAGAGGCTTGAATTGTTAAGGGCGAGCGCCGCATTCAGAGGCGATCGCCCTTAACCGATACGTCTTCAGACCAGAATGTTTTTCGCTGTCCAGCCGTTTAGTATGTCATCAATGGCTTGCGCTGCTTCCAATGCGACGCGCTGCGCAGATTCCTTTGTCGTTCCCGCATTATGAGGGGACAGAATCACATTGTCCAATTTAAGCAGTTCATTATCCAGAGCTGGTGGTTCAGGGGCGAACACATCTAGGGCGGCCCCCGCGATCTGACCGGTTTTTAAAGCGTTTATCAGTGCTTGTTCATCGACCAATTCGCTGCGGGAGCAATTGATAAAATGGGCTGAGGGTTTCATCAGGGCAAATTCCCTGCTACTGACGCAGTTCCTGGTCTGCTCTGTGACCGGTAGGTGGATACTGATAATGTCTGCATGATGAAAAACAAACTCCCAGTCTTCGGTGAGCTCAATTCCAGCAAGCCCGTAATCCCTGCTTTTGTCACGAACATAAGCAATAATGTTCATGTCGAGAGCGAGCATTGCTTTGCGGGCGACTGCCAGACCGATTTTCCCTAGGCCGAGAATCCCTAGATTTTTCCGGCAAAGTCGCAGCTCACGGCACGATGCCGGAAGGCAAAGTTGCCCGAACGCGTCGCCACATCACCTATACGGAAATAGCGCCCACTGGTAACGATGAAGCCAAGGGTATGATCAGCAACAGTCATGATGTTGCTGGTGGGTGAGTAGGTCACGCGAATACCGGCTTGCTGCGCTGCCTTCAGATCGACATTATCGTAACCGGTACCGTAGCGGGCAATGATTTTCAGCTTGGGGGCATGGTTCAGGATGTCCTGATTGATTTTGATGATGCGTAAAATCATAGCGTCACAATCTGCGATATCCTGTTTAATCTGGTCCCGACTAAGGCCATTGCCGGTAACGATTTGATACCCCCGTTGTTCAAGGAAGGTGATACCGGCCTGGTCAATTCTTTCAGGTATATAAATAAATTTTATATGGCAAACCAGTTCGCTCCTGTTGGAAGAAATAGACGTGCGGCACAGTTGTAACATCCTTTTGCCCGCGTTTGACATGTTAATGTTTTAGCGAGGGATGATCAAAAAGAAAAGCTTTGAAGCGAGTATTGGTGAGTATACTTGAGTAAAGCGTGTATTTAAACGGTTCTAGCAGCGATGGCAGATAATAAAAAAGCCGATTCAGAGATCTGAACCGGCTTGTATCATAAGGTTGTGACAGTTGTTGATTAATTATAAATCCAGGTAATAACACCCGGGAACATCAACAGAATGGCAAGCGTTGCGATCTGCATCAAAATAAAAGGCCAGACGGATTTGAAGATATCGGTCAGTTCGATACCTTCCGGTGCCACACTTTTCAGGTAAAAAGCTGCCGGACCGAATGGCGGACTTAAAAAGGATACCTGCATGTTGACACAGAACAACACACCAAACCAGATCGGATCATAACCCAGGCTGACGATGATCGGAACGAAGATTGGCATGGTCAGCATGGCAACACCAATCCAGTCAAGGAACATGCCCAGAATCAGCAGGATGAACATCATGATCAAAATGGTAAAGATCGGCGGCATGTCAAGACCCATGAACAGGTCATGGATAAACCGATCGCCACCCATCAGGTTGTAGGTGCCGATAATCATGGTCGCACCAATACCAACCCAGATAATCATCCCGACGGTGCGGATGGTGTGTTTAAGGGCTTCGAAGATAACCGCAATGGTCAATTCGCGCCGGATTGCTGCCGCAATGGCAACACCGACAACACCGACGCATGCCGATTCGGTAACAGAAGCGACGCCGCCGTAGATACTGCCCAAAATCCAGCCTGCGATCAGCAGAGGCACGAGGATATCAAGGAACATTTTCTTGACTTCCGCACGACTCATATTGGCCCATTCATTTTCACCCATGGCCGGGCCGAAGTCTGGCCGGACATTACACAGGACAAGAATGTAAACCATGTACATGCCCGACAGGATACACGCAGCAGGAATGGCTCCGAGGAACAGATCGCCAATGGAGACATTGGCGGTCATTCCGTAAATAATAAGAACGATACTCGGAGGGACCATGGTTCCCAGCGCACCGCCTGCGGTAACGGTACCGATGGCGAGTTTCTGATTATAGCCAAGACGCAGCATCTGTGGCAGGGCCAGCATGCCGAGCAGAACCGTTTCTCCACCGATGATCCCGGACATGGAGGCCAGAATCACGGCGACGATCATACTCTGAATAGCAACGCCACCCTTGATTTTACCAGCCATGACGCGCATGGCGTTGTAAAGGTCTTTTGCTATGCCGGTTTTGTCGAGCATGGTGGCCATGAGCACGAACATAGGGACCGCGACAAAGGTATACGAAGTCGTAAAGTCACTGACCCGGGTCGCGACCATCTGCATGATATTGGCACTGTCAAACCACAAAAACGACATGGACAGAGCGATAAAGCCGGTCAGAAAGCCAAGTGGCATGCCGACAAACAGCAGCGACAACATCATCAGAAAAATGACGATGGTTCCAGTTGCAATTCCCATGGCACTAAGCATTGGCTTGTTCCTTCTCTTGCTTATCGAGCTTCATCTTCTCGATTTGTTCTTTATAGGTCAGCAGGTGACGCAACAGGTGCAGAACCACCAGGAAGACCAGCATGATACAGGTCGCGAAAAAGAATCCCTTGTTGATCGCCGGAAACGGGGGGTCAAGTGCGCTACCGGAGGTCTGCATACGAAAGGTGCCGAAGGGGGAGAAGAAGGCATCTTTAGCAGATAAAAACGCACCGTAGGTCATCATCAAAGAAAAAACCAGGGTGCAAATTTCCACAAACAGCATGGACGCCCAACGCAATTTGGGTGGGAAGCTATCTGCAATGAAGGTCATGGCGATATGCTTTTCGTCGGCATAACAAGCGATACCGCCAAACAGCATGGCCAGGCTGACCAGGAATGAAGTTGTTTCATGCACCCACATGGTTGGGGCGTTAAACAGGTAGCGCATGACAACTTCGTAAAAAGCAATAAGGACCACGATCAAAAACAGGATCGAGACAAAGTGGCCCGCGCGGACAAAAATACGATCGATTACCAGACTCGGTTTCATTGGATCTTCACCTTGAGCTGAAACAGACAGACGCGGACTGCACTTTGGCCGCGGTCCGCGTCTGAATGTAATGACAACTAACGGCTTAGTTCATACCTTGAGATGCCAGGTATTTTTGCAGGGCATCATAGTACATCTTGCCGATTTCAGATTTTTTGGCAGTTTCTTCCCAGATTTCACGTGCAAACCCGCGAACTTTGGCTTTTTCTTCATCGCTCCATGCGATCGGCTCAATGCCTTTTTTGACGGCGTCGCTGTAAGCGATACGGTCTTCGTAGTGAGGACGCAGCATTGAGTCGAGAGCCATACCTTTGAAGAACATCTGCATGAAAATCTGATCATTTTCTGGCAGAGCGTTCCACTCTTGAAGGTTCATGATGATATGAACGGTCGGTGAGGAGTGGATACCTGGGTAGATCGGGTATTTGGCGATATCCAGAACACCAGTTTTGAAGTTACCGGAGAAGGTGGTGTAGTCAGCAGCGTCGATAACGCCTTTTTCCAGCGCGGTATAAACTTCGGAGCTGGGCAGACCTACCGGAGCAGCACCCATTTTAGCGAACAGTTTGTGGATCGGACCGGATGGAGCACGCATTTTGACGCCTTTGAAGTCGTCAACACCTTTGAGAGGCTTTTTCGATGGCAGTGATTCGGCACCGGTCATGACAACGCCGATCAGTTTGGCACCGTAAGCGTTGAAGATTTTATCAACAACTTCCATACCACCACCGAAGTAGTAGAATTTGAACATGTCTTCGTCGGTATTCCAGGCACTGATGGTATCACCGATCAGACCGAAACCTGCGTCATCACCTGAATACCATGCTGAGGTAGAAACAGCACCGTCGATGATTTTGTTACGGACGCCAGTCAGCAGGTCAGATGACTTAACAACAGCATCAAGAGGCAGGAGGTCGATACGAATACGACCATTAGAAGCTTTTTCGACAGCGTCAGTCCACTTTTTCTGAACTTCGTACGAGGGTTCACCGGCGGCATTGGTGCTGGCGAATTTGAGAGTGAGTGGCGCTGCAAACGCACTGGATGCAATCATGCAGAACGACAGGATCAGCAAGCTCACCTTTGACAACTTCTTCATCTTCGTCTCCTTTGTGTGTGTGACCAGTTATTGAGTAAAACAGGCAGGTCAGTCGATTAAACTGCTGCCAACATTCCACCATCTACGAATACCAGATGGCCATTAACAAAATCAGAAGCTTTGGAACTTAAGAATACGGCTGCCCCGATGAGTTCTTCCGGGTTACCCCAGCGGTTAGCCGGTGTCCGGTTGCACAGCCAAGCAGTAAATTCTTCATTTTCGACCAGGGCTTTGGTCATTTCGCTTTTGAAGTATCCGGGAGCGATGCCATTGACCTGGATATTGTAGCGGGCCAGTTCAACACACATGCCGCGGGTCAGCATCTTGACGGCGCCCTTTGAGGCTGCGTAGGGGGTGATGGTGTCACGACCCAGTTCAGACTGCATGGAGCAGATATTGATGATCTTGCCTGCTTGACGCTTGACCATGTATTCACCAACAACCTGAGAAACCAGAAAAACCGATTTCTGGTTAACGTTGATGACCTGATCCCACTCTTCTTCCGGAAACTCAAGGAAGGGGTGACGGCGCTGAATGCCGGCGTTATTAATAAGGATGTCGATAGGCCCGACCGTGTCCTCTATTGTTTTGACTCCGTCAATAATGGCCTGTTTACTGGTGACGTCAAAGGCGACAGCAACAGCATCATAGCCTTCTGCCACTAACTCCTGAGCCGCTTTTTCGGCGCGCTCCTGCGTGATGTCGTTGATGACAATGCTGGCGCCATGGGCTGCCAGACCTTTAGCCAGCAAATTGCCGATTCCCTGGGCAGAACCAGTGATCAGGGCTCTACGATTTTTCAGATCGAAAAGATTTTCCACTTTAACACTCCGTCTGGATAAGTATGAAACATACCTGCAGGTGCAGATTTTCTATAAATGCTGCACCTGCAAGTATCAAGAGTAGCAGATCAGTCGAAAGATACCTGGACTTTGATCGCTTTAGTTTTGTCGGTGGCCAGTTCAATAGCTTCGACAATATCTTTATAGTTGAAAATTTTGGTCAGCAGGGGACGGGGGTCGACCAGCCCTTTTTCGAGCCAGCGTACCGCTGTGACATATTCGTTGGTGAAACGGAATGAACCGACGAAACGGATTTCTTTGACCAGGAATTTCGTCAGCGGAAAGTCGACCATTCCAGGGCGCATACCAACCTGAACCATGACACCTCCAGCTTTGGTCAGCTCAATGTTACCCTGAATCGCCGGGATCGCACCGGACGCTTCAAAACTGGCGTCGAAATAACCTTTGCCGGCCTTGAATTGACTCATGTCGTCTGTTGCCGGGTTGTAGGCCGCATCAGCACCCATCAGTAGAGCCAGTTCGCGACTTTTGTCAACCAGATCGGTTGCCACGATTTCACTGGCACCGGCAGCTTTGCAGGCGGCAATGACCAGACACCCGATTGGGCCAGCGCCGGTAACCAGAACTCTTTTGCCCAGCAGGCTACCTGCCTGGTTCACAGCGTTAATAGCAACCGCCAGTGGCTCGGTGAAGGCCATAACATCGTCATCAGCATTGTCATCGTAGGGGATGCACTGATCAGGACGCACAACAACATATTCTGAGAAAGCGCCATCAACGTGAGGGTTAAGCATCGCACTGCCGAAGAAGCGCATATCCAGGCACTGGTTGCTGCGGCCGCTCAGGCAGTATTCGCAGCTGTTGCAGGGACGACTCGGGTTTACGGCAATTTTCTTCCCGTTGCGCTCATCGTCAGTCACCATGATACCGATGACCTCATGCCCCAGAACCATGGGATGTTGTAATTTAAAGTCGCCGACGCCACCTTCCTGGTAATAGTGAATATCTGAACCACAGATGCCGCCACGAGTAATTTTTACGAGAATTTCTTCGTCTTTGTTGTACTCAACAGTTTTTCTGCCAATGTAAAGATCTTTTTTCCCCTGAACATAACAGGCATCAAAGCTGATGGTCTCTTTTGCTGATGTCATAGTGCACCTCGCTAGCAAAGTTGTCTCCTTTTTCCACGATGACCCGTTATCTGAGGCTGTTGTCCGGCAGGAATAAACGCTCATGCCGACGGTCGAATCAAAGGACTGGAAACAAAATTAATTCTGTATTATGATCATTACATAATATGATTCTTTTTAAGCTAACTAGGGCTTCAGGTCAACTTTAAAATTATTTTCTGCACAATCTTTTTGCCTGGTCTTGACTGGTACGCTGGTCTCAATTTTCAAGTAAGGCAATCACGCTGTTTTCTGCGCTTGATGGCTTTTTTTTAGGCAGATTCTGTAGAGTAAAACATGATCTCCACGCACGGCGAATCGGGTGCTTTTGAACTGGTTTTTCTGCAGTTAGCCGAGTTGTCATAATTATGTTTGTCGGATGGAACAGTTCTCTGTGAAGGCACAAAAAGCAGATTTCCAGCTTTTTATATGGATGAGCTGTTTGGTAATTTCTTTTTCAGAAGGATAGGATCTAAGATGGATAAAAAGTTTGCAGATCTCGTCATTGACGAGGAGTATAATTCTTATCGTGAATGTATTCAGGGATTGTCTAATGAGCCAATTTGTGTTTTGGCCGCCATCAATAAGGCCTGGGATTATGTCCGGGCGCTTGACCCTGCTCTTGATCCGGGTGAAGTTACTCTTGAAGACATCGTCGAACGTCTGGTTGCCAATCGTCCACGTATTGCTATTATCACCGGTTCCCTGGATCATCCCGCTCATTTGCGTGATGATATGCATATCAGCCTGGCGACCCTGCGTATCTGGCACAATGGTGGTCTGCCTTTTGTCTTTGGTATCCCGGTTATCTGTGATGGTACCGCCCAGAGTAATATTGGTCAGAGCTACTCGCTGGCATCGCGGAATCATACGGCCACAGCGGTCAATATCACCTTTGAAGGCCATTCTTATCACGCCGCCTATGTCCTTTCCAGTTGTGACAAGTTCCCGGCTGCCGTGCTTTCCGGTCTGGCTGCTGCTGACGTCGCCCGCTCTCACCCGGAGCGTAAACAGGCTCCGGTCTGGGCTGTCTTTGTTCCGGAACATGTGCTTAAAGGTGGTTCAATCCCTGCCGGAACCAAAGCTCAACTTGATGCCCTGATGGAGCGTTCCCGCGCTGCCGGACATGCCGATCTGGCCGACGATATTGCGGAAAATATGCGCTATATTCTGCAGTGCTCCTCTGGCGAGGCGTTCCTTGGCCAGATGCATCGTGCTGTTCAGCTTGATCTGATTGGTGAGGAAGAGGCACGCGAAATTCTGAATGCCCTGGCTGCAGCAACCTGTGACAAAAAGGGTGGGGTGTGCGCTTTCAATGGTACTGGAAACTCATCCCGGACCTTGATTTCGGCCCTTGGCTTTGCACCGCCTGAAGCGGAATTGCTGATTGATGCACCGGCGCCTGAAATTGTTGCCAAGGCCGTCGATATGTTGTTTAACAGTTTGAATAAGGACGAGCTGCGCGTTACCAATGTGATTGGGAGAAACTTTAAAAATGCCGTGCGTCTGCATAATACCACCGGTTCTTCTTCCAATATCCTGCTCCACTTGCCGGCCATTTTGCGATACGCCGGTTTCGATATTTCTATCCTTGATTATGAAAAAGTGCGTAAAGAGACTCCGGTACCGGAACTGTTTGCTCACAGTCTGACCGACAATCGCGATACTTTTGTCCTGGCCCAACAGTTTTTGAAGGGGCAGAATCATGGCATCGACAGTATCTACCGGATTCTGAGTGATCTCGGTATTGCTATGGATCTTGATGCACCGACCATGACCGGGAAAACCTGGGGTGAGCGGATCACTGCGTTCGAGTCCCCTATCGATCCCGCATTGGGTGATAAGTCAGTAATTCGCACCACGCCGGTGCGTCAGACATCCGGTGTAGAGGTTCTGCGTGGCAACTTCATGTCTACCGCTATTGTCAAGCTGGCCGGTATGACCGATCGTCAGCTGGCGCGCTTTAACGATCAGTTGTTGTTTGTTCGTTATTACGAGAATGAGCATCTGTGTATTGATGAAATTTCTTCACCGAAGCTTCTCGATATGCTGGGCAGCCTTGTCGAAAAGCAGCCGGAAGTATTGATTAAGTCCATCTTGAAGCACAACTCAAAAGGCGAGTTTACGACATTTGACCGTGCAAACATCTATCAATTGGTTGCTTCGGGAGCCTTGTCATTTGCTTTTGTTATCGCCGGGCAGGGACCTCGAGCTTTCGGCATGCCGGAAATGTTTGCTCCAGCTCATCACCTGAAGCATCACTCGATTCTTGAAGCATCGTCAATCCTGATGACCGATGGCCGTTATTCTGGGGTTACCAAGGGGGCCTGTGTCGGCCACGTGACCCCTGAAGCTTTTGGCGGCGGTGGTATTGGTTCCCTGGTTGATGGTGATATCCTGCGTTTCAATCTGCATGATCATCGCCTTGACGTTGTTAATGTTGAGGAACTGATGAGCGGTAGTCTGATCGAATATGCTGAGTTGCCTGATCGTAAGGAGCTGGTTGCCGAGCGTCAGACGGCAATGGTTGAGCGGATGAAGCAGATTGCTGCAAGTAACTTGATGAGTGATGTTACCAGTGCAGAAAAAGGGTGTGTTCCGGCTGCTGTTGATATGCGCGCGACCAATCCGTTACCTAAATGAGGTGACGGGTAAGCCGTAGGCTGTAAGCAAAAAGGCCCGTTGAGTTCGATGAATAAATCGGATTCAACGGGCCTTTTTGTTTACTTTTGTTGACCAGGACAAAAGTAAGGTGCAGTTCGGGGGCGAGACCCCCTAGGTTTTGGTCTAAGCCTTTGATTATATGAAAACAGAATTTTATTCAACTTCGTAGGGTAAATGTTTCCTGATCAGATCTGCCTCAGCCTGTAACCCGCGTTTTTCCAGTTCTTTAACAAATACCGGCCATGGTGGGATTTTGCTCATGTAGGGTTCCGGGCCGTCAGACATGCCGCCGCCCGGTGCGCTGGACAGACCGCCACCCGGTTCGGTCGAAAGTCCTCCCCCTGGCCCTGTGTAGAGGCCGCCACCCGGTTCCGTAGACAAGCCACCGCCCGCTCGGTTGAGAGACCTCCGCCTTCTTTTTCTGACAACCCTCCTCCTGGTGCTGTAGACATGCCGCCACCCGGTTTGGTTGAGGCGCCACAATCGGAGATTGTAGATAGACCACCTCCCGGACTTTTAGACATACCGCCGCCAGGACCTGTGTATTGATTTCTGTTCCACATTGTTAATATCCTCCATGCTCATCGTTGAATTATTGCTGCCATCATAATCGAGAAACATCTTCTGTAATGTGATTCTCATGATATTTATGAATGTTGTAGCTCATAGACAGTGCCGCTAGTGTGGTCTTTTGCCACTGTGGCTTACCGGTTGTTCTTGTTTTTATTCCTCGTAAAGCAAAGCAACTCCAAAGCTGATAAACGACAGGCCCGTCAGCTTGTTGAAAGGATATCGCGAACTGCTTTTGGCCAGGTAGGGAGCCGTCCTGGCGGCAAGGCAGGCATAAAGCATTAAGACGCAGAATGAAATTCCTTCAATGGTCAATATCAGCGTGAGAAACTGAGGTAGGAATGCCCTGCCTTGATCGATAAAGTGGGGAAATAAAGCGGTGAAGAAGGCTATGGCTTTCGGGTTGGCAATACCGACATAAAATCCTTCCTTCAAAACAGCAGGGGAAGATCTATGCTTTTTACGACCAGCTTCCAGATTCGGCAGGTTTTGTTGAGGGGTCTTCCAGGCCTTAAGACCCAGGTATACCAGATACCCGCATCCGACCAGCTTTATGGTTGCGAACACAGCGGTGGAGGCAAGAATGATCGCCCCCAACCCCAGAGCCGAGAAGGATGCGAGCATCACCATGGCAATAAAGTTACCAATAATATTTGCTGTCGCCACCTTGAATCCGTACTGGAGGCTGTTTTTTACCGTCAGCACCACTGCCGGCCCGGGAATTATGACCACCGTGAGGGCCAGGGCGACAAAAAGCGAATAATTATTAATCATAAGCGTAATCAATATGGAAAGAGTCAGTTCCTATAACCTTCGTTTACCAATGCTCAAAATGAATCATGTCCGCAAGGGCTTTCCGGTGCTTTTCTTTTATCTGTGGATTATGAACACTGACAAAGTACCACGGTTGGGTGCGGCGCCTGATGCTGCGGCGTTGCGCAATAGCTTTCAGCATGGTTCCTCCTGAAGATCTTTTATTCTCATCAGATTAATGTAAAGAGCAGGGTTAATCATCTATTTTTTGTTTCCTGAGCAGACGGATAATATGTGAACTGAACGTGCTATGCTTAAAACAGGCGTCTCTGAAAGGGTGGTCAATAAATAAGGAAGGGCGTGGTTCTATGGTCAATTTTGCAGAATTTTTTCTTACCCTTGGAGGCATCTTTCTGCTAGCTCTGCTGACCGACTTGATTGGCCGCAAAACTTTTCTGCCGCGAGTATCACTACTGATCCTGCTTGGAGTCATAATCGGCCCTTCGGGCCTGGATATAGTTCCGGTTAATGGCTATGCCTGGTTTCCAGCGGTTGCTGATATGGCCCTGGTCATGATCGGATTTCTGGTTGGCGGGCAGTTGACAACGGCTTTTCTCAGATCCTCGGGAAAAGAGGTTCTTCATATCTCTCTGACCATGGTGATTATCACCATCGTAATCGTAACGGCAGGATTGATGTTTCTGGGCATGCCACTTGAAGCGGCGCTGTTGCTCGGAGCAATTGCCACGTCAACCGATCCGGCCGCCACGGTGGACGTCGTCAGCGAAACCAATGCCAAGGGGGCGTTCAGTAATACCCTGATAGGTATTGTCGGGGTTGATGATCTGTGGGGTATTATTTTCTTTACCCTGGTACTTTCGTTGGTTATGGCCTTTACTCATGCCCAGGGGATCGCTGCCATTGTCGCGACGGGGCTGTGGGATATGGGCGGTGCCATTGTTCTTGGTATCAGCGTCGGTTTACCCATGGCATTTCTGACGGGCAGGGTGCGATCAGGTGAACCAACCCAGGTAGAAGCCCTCGGTTTTGTGTTTTTATGCGCCGGGCTTGCTTTCCGGTTGGAGGTATCTTTCCTGTTGTCAGCCATGACCCTGGGAGCCGTTGTCACAAATCTTGCCAGCCACCATAACCGTCCTTTTCATGCGATCGAAGGGATCGAATGGCCGTTTCTGGCGCTATTCTTTGTGCTGTCCGGAGCCTCTTTGCGACTGGAAACGCTACTTAGTGCCGGCCATATTTTTATTCTTTATGTTATGTTGCGGATTATTGGCCGCTTCTTTGGGGTCAAATTAGGTGCGGCGTATAGCCATGCTGCGCCTAATATCAGCCGTTACATGTGGCAGGCCCTGCTTCCGCAAGCCGGAGTTGCACTGGGGATGGCCCTTTTTGCCTGCCAAAGATTCCCGCATCTGCAGGCTACCATTATGCCGGTGGTGATCAGTGGTACAATTATTTTTGAACTGATTGGACCGATCATGACCAAACATGCCCTGGTTTACAGTGGCGATGCCGGGCAAGGGGAACGTAAAGAAGCAAGGGACTGAAGAAGGGTGAGTCTAAAAGAAAAATTTGGCAATGTCTGGATTCGGAAATTCAAAAAAAGTGCGAAACCTTGCGGCTTCGCACTTTTTAGTGAATATACTCCGCTCAGATTATTTAGCAGCGAACTCTTTGACCGCTTTGGCCAGTTCCTGGCTGCGCTGCGTGGCAAGTTCCAGTTCTATTTCGCCTGGCGCACCTTTCCATTCAATCGGCTCAACAAATTCCCATTTGAGCTTTTCGGTCAGGGCGGTCAGTTCGCGTTGTGCGCCGCCGGACCAACCGGCAGAGCCGAAGCGCAGGACTTTTTTGTTCCAGATCTTTTTGCGGCGGAACATGTCGATAACCCAGGCCATAGGGGGGAACATTTCGTATTCATAGGTCGGCATACCAAGGATCAGGCCGGCGGATTTCCAGGCCGAAGCCAGGATAACGCCAACATGTTCTTCCGGCACGCGATGGACGTGAACCGGCAACCCTTCTTTGCGGACCCCCTGGACAATATTATTGACGAGTTTTTCAGTGTTACCGTACATGCTTGACCAGATGACGGTGATTTCCGCTTCGGCCGGGCCGTTGAGGTAGCTGGCAAAACGGGCGTAGGAGTCAATAATAGCTTTGGGATTTTCACGCCAGATAATGCCGTGAGACGGGGCGATCGCTTTAATATCAAGCCCTTGCAGTTTTTCGATCCCCTTGGTGACAAAGGTTGAAAAGCTGGAGACGATGTTGGCGTAGTAGCGCAGGGCTTCGTTGATAAAGAACTCATGCTGGGTTGTGGAGAGCTGGTCATCAAAGTAGACATCATTCAAAATGCCGTAGGAACCGAAGGCATCGCAGGAAAACAAAGTGCCACTGCTCTGCTCGAAGGTCATCATGGTTTCCGGCCAGTGGATGTTTGGTGTTTCGTAGAAGGTCAAAACCTTCCCATTGCCAAGGTCCAGCGTGTCGCCATCTTTGACAATGCGGACATTGTTTTCGATGTTGTAAAAACTTTTCAGCAGCGGCGCTGATTTGGCAGTCAGGAAAATTTGGACATCGGGGTTTTTCTTGTGGAAGACGGGCAGCCAGCTGTTATGGTCCGGTTCCATGTGATTGATAATCAGGTAATCAATATCCTGGGCGGTAAGGGAGATAGACTGCATCTCGGCTTCAAATTCAGCCGGTTTGCCGTTAACATCTTCAATCAGATCGATCAAGGCTGTTTTTTCACCTTTGACCACGTAGGCGTTGATGGAAATACCGTTGGGCATGGGCCACATGCCTTCAAATAATTGGTAGTTTTCCAGATTGACGGGTAAACAGTGAATTCCTTCAGTAATTTTAACAGCCTTCATGTAACCATTTCCTTTTTCGTGTTTTTAGGTCAGGGGTCTTCAAGTATTCTTGCCAAGATTGTTTTAAACAGGTTGCGATACTTGTCCATGTCGGCAAGCGTGTGCAGCTCCTGCAGAGCTTGGGGGATGTCCGGATCATACGCAATCTTGCCGATAAGCGTGCCGCCAAACTCTGTGATTGTCCTAATAATGCTCTGGTTTATGTCCTTGCTGAATCCTGCTTTGTTGATCAGCGCCAGGTGCGGAATGGAAAACTTGCCAATCAATTCCGCGAGCCGCCGGTAATCGGACAGGCCGGAAAGGCTTTCTTCAACAACCGCCAGGACCAGATCGTTGCCGGTCAATGAGGAAATGGCCTGACAACTTGTCCCGGGTGGTCCATCGGTAATAATGTAGGGAATTTCGTTATCTTTTGCAACTGCTGTGGCTTCTCTTCTGATACGCGAAATTAATTTACCACTATTATCTTCACCGGGAATCAGGTCAGCGTGCACCATGAAGCCGTTATTCAGCTGGCTGACGTACCAGTCTCCGCTTTTGCGTTCGACCATGTTGATGGCCTTGGTCGGGCAGATAATTGAGCACAGGGCGCATCCTTCGCAGTCTCCACTGATTATGGGCCTGCCCTGGACCGGTTGCTTGATTGCGGAAAAACGGCACGCAGCGACACAGCGACCGCAATTGATACAGCTTTGCGTATTTATTTCAGCAATATTCATACCATGATAGGGACTGCTATGTTGGCGGGAGTGGGGCAGCAGCAGGGGGAGGTTGGAGGCATTAACATCGGCATCAACGGCAATGACATGATCCATCATTTTGACCAGCGAGGCGGTGATGCTGGTTTTTCCCGCTCCCCCTTTGCCACTTAGTACAACAATCTGACGCATTAGGCTATCTCTCTGATTTGACTTAATGATTGCAATAATTGTTGGCGAACCTCAGAAAATTCCTTGCTCAAAATCTTACCGTCAAGGTTGGCCTTGTGGTATGCAGCATCCAAGGGTAAGCAAAAAATGGGTTGTTTTTCTTTTCCGGAAAACATCTGGTGCAGCAGTGCCTGATTGTGAACTTTATTGGCAATGATTGCATATTTTTTGTTCATATTGTGCAGAATCTGTTCGGTTTGCTGCATGTCATGCATGCCAAAAGGGGTTGGCTCGGCAACCAGAATGACAAAATCCGCCGGTTTGATTGCTGCAACGGCTGCGCACGAGTTGCCCGGTGGCCCATCAATGACCGATCGGTTTGCCGGGTTAATCCGTTTCACCAATTCTGAAATCAGATAGGTGCCACGTGTTGATCCAACATTAAGATCTCCGATATGCACCTGGTTGTTGGTACGGGCAGAATAGCCACTACGAATACGGCCAACGGGCGTATCGGCAAAGCTGATCGCCTGCTGCGGACAGACCGCTTCACAGACTCCGCAGCCATGGCAGAGCTGTTCGGTCAGGTAGACCGTGTCGAGAATTTTATAGAGCGCGTTAAAGCGGCACTCTTTGGTGCAACGTCCGCAACTATTGCACAAAGATGCATCAAACTCAGGTGTTGGCTGGCAGATGACTGCTTCCCGGGAAAATTCCGGCTGCAGAAAGTATTCAGCATTGGGGGCGTCGACATCAAGATCATAAAATTCCGCATTCAGGATCTCGGCAATGGAAACGGCAAGGGTGGTTTTGCCGGCACCACCCTTGCCACTGACGACCGTGAGGATCACTTATGCGCCTCCACCACAAACCTGTGCCGGGCTTAATGGTTGCAGCTGATTGCTGAGGAACAGATCGACTGTTTCCTGAACGGTCTGACCGCTGCCACCGAATACTTCGATGCCGCTCTGACGGAACCCCTGCAGAGGGCGTCCGCCAATTCCGGCAACAACCAGGTTGGAAACATAGTTGCCTTTAAGTAGCATAACTGGCGCAAAGCAGCCGCCGGTGGTGTGCCCACCATTTTTCAGCGGAATGACATTGACGATCTGATTGTCTTTGATGTCGATCAGCATATAATAGTTACATTTACCAAAGTGACCGGAGCGGGTGGCGTTCATGCCCTCTTCGCTATCGGCTGGCACGGCAAGTCGGGTAGCCCCTTCTTCTGGCGGTTCAACGGTTGCTCCCTGCCCGCCTGCCGCCTGTTGAGTTTCATCATCCACAGCCAGTTTGTCGAGAACCTGCTCAACGGTACCGGTTGTATCTTCAACGTACTTGATACCCGCCTTGTTCAGCACCTCCGCAGCCTTCGGTCCCACCGCGCCGGTATAAAGAATGTTGACCTTGAATTCAGCCATCAGCTGGGCTGCGCCGGTACCTGCCCCGTTAGCGGCATCAATCCCTTTGCTGTTGTCATGAGCATAGACTTCGCCGGTCAGAGTGTTGGCAATCATAAAAAAAGCTGCCCGGCCAAAGCGCGGGTCAATTTCTGACTGCAAAGAGCGTTCTTTTGAAGTAACTGCAACGATCATTCCTTTGTTCTCCATTCTATGGGTGTCGGTGTGCAACATATTCTCAACGCAGAGTTGCGTTCACGGTTTTTAGCGCTTTCAGCCTTATTAAGGCTAAATGTGCACCCTGCGCCTCTGCGTTAAAAAGTCACCCTGCTGTGGGGCAGGGTGACATGTCAAGTTAAGCGTTGGGATTGCTGGACATTAACCGGTAACGGCAATGTGCCCGTCGTCCTGAAGCGACAGGTGGTCGGATGGATTCGTCCTGATTGGTCAGGTTGAACCTGCGGCCCATGCCCCCTTGTCTCACCGGGGTCGACAGGCTTTCCGGGGACTGCTTACGTCCCCAGCCGGTACCGCATTGCTGGAGTTGATTCCGTGCCGCGTTTCGTTGGGCTTTACCCATTCCAGATCCTTGCCCTAGCGGGCCTGTTCCATCTTTGCAAGGCATAACTTCTCTCCTATCTGGTTAAATAAACCATTAAAAATGAAAGCTCATGTGCATATGCACAAAACAAGAATATTCCCCTGTAAGCACTGTGTCAATGGGAAATATTCCTATGCGTGTAAATTGTCGTGATTTTGTAAGTGGGATGAAAATAGTGATAATTCAGGGTGTTAACGAGTAGAACTGAACAATATTGAATGTATTGGTGGAGGTTTAACCGAAGCTGCCGTTACTGGCCAGGGCTAAAATATTTTTGAGGAATGGTGGGGATGCCCCAAGGTACATCAGCGTTCTGATCTTGGTTGCTGAAAAGCCACTGCTTTTCAGAGGTAGATCAAGTTCTGCCGTATTGAGCACATGCATTTGCAGGGTTCTGTTTTCCGGAGTTTTGTCGCAGGCCTGGTTGACTAGTTGGCGAATGGCATTGACGTCGATTCTTTCCGTAATGCAGGGACCTAACTGCCAGAGATTAGGTCCGGTTTGCAATAGCGCCATACAGGGGCCACTTTGCAGTGGCAGGCAGTTGACTTCCAGTAGGTGGTGCAATGGGCGCTGTGTTTCTCCCCAGCAATGCGCATTCAAAGCTATGAAATCGTCGAGTTCGCAGCTGGATTGCAGGGGAAGAACTCCACGGCCAGTGGTTTCCCATGTCGTAATTTGATCGTGCTCTTGAAAACCAAACTTGATGTAAAAGTCCTGGGCAGACTTATTGCTTAACAGCCAGATATGGGAAATTCCGGCGTGGGTAAGAAGATTCAGGGCATGGAGTAGGAGTGTTTTTCCATACCCCTGGAGGCGTTTTTCCGGATTAATCAGCAGGTTCCCGACCCAACCGCTGATTTTGTAGGCAACAGCCGATATAAATCCGCAACAGTCACCATGGTGTCGCAGTACATAAAAATGCTGTTGCCAGAAATTAAGGAACAGGCGTTCTTCTTGAAACGATATTTCCCATCCTTCCGTGTTTGCCCAGCTTTTAAAGAGTGGCCAGTCGGTGCTTTTCAAAGGGCCGATTTGCATAGAAGGCAGGATCCTTTCAGGCGGCGCTGCGACACAGGGTAAGGAGTTCCCGGTCGTTCAGCGGCCGTTTATTCCGTGTGGCGACTTGTCTGACACGGCTGAGCAAGGCGTCAAGATCGACACTGTGCGGGTCTATCTGCAAAGCCTCCAGGCGCTGCCGCAAACCATGGGACCCTGAATGCTTGCCGAGCACCATATGCCGTTTCAGTCCGACTTCAGCCGGATCAAACCCTTCGTAGTTCTTGGGATTCTTGATGATCCCGTCCGCATGCAGGCCCGATTCATGAGAGAAAACCTTTTCACCGACAATTGGTTTCCAGTGCGGGACCGGATGTTTACTGGCTTTGCCGACATATCGGGAAATTTCAGCAAGGCGTTCGGTCTGAATCCCCGGATTAATGCCGACGGCATGTTTTAGCGCCATGACAACCTCTTCAAGCGCAGCATTGCCGGCCCGTTCTCCTAGGCCATTGACCGTCGTGTTAACAAATCTGGCTCCAGCTCGAATGCCTGCAATGGCGTTGGCGGTTGCCATACCCAGGTCATTATGAGTGTGCACTTCAAGATCGAGATCAACACGGTTACGCAGATAGGCGATGTTTTCGTAAATCGTAAAGGGATCAAGTATTCCTAACGTATCGCAGTAGCGAAAACGATCGGCCCCTTCCTGCTTGGCGATGCTCAGAAGTTCTGTCAAAAAGTCCAGATCGGCCCGGCTCGAATCTTCGCCGCCGACAGAGACGTAAAGCTGGTGTTTTTTGGCAAAGCCAAGTGCGACTTTCAACTGTTCTTTAACCCATTCCCGGCTCTTGTTCAATTTATGCTGAATATGGATGTCCGAAACGGACAGGGAAATATCAACTGCCTGCAGGCCGCAGTCGATTGACGCCTGGATATCACTGATCAGGGCACGGTTCCAGCTGATTAGGCGGGCATTCAGGTTCAGATTGATCAGGGCCTTGATGTCTCGCTGCTCATTTTTTCCCATGGCAGGAATGCCGCATTCCAGTTCTCCGACACCGATGCTGTCAAGCGCTTGGGCAATGGTGATTTTTTCTTTACGGCTGAATACGACACCGGCGGTCTGTTCACCATCCCTTAAGGTTGTGTCATCGATAACAATATTGTGTTCAGGTTTTTTAACCATGGCCGCTTCCCTCACGGATTTAAATAGTTCAGCACCCTTAAAATAGGACAATTTCCTGCCAAGCAAGTAGCGTGCCGCGGTTTTGACGTGATGATAGGTGTTCGAAATAGGTCTTGTTTGCGTATAGAGCTGATCAATTATTAGGCAGGTGGTGGATAATTCAGCACCAAGCGGTGAGGTTCATAAATGATCAAAGAACCGCTGGGCATAAACTGCATGAATAATGCGTTTGCGAGCCTAAGTGTTCTTATCAGATGCGAACCCGGAAAGGACTGTAATCTGATGCAAATCAGGCACACAGAAAAGTCTGAAATTAAGAGCAGTCGTGAATAGCGATTCCTGATGATTAAGCTGTACCTGCAGGAGAACGCCTTTAATCTCGGTAAGATAAAGGCGGTGATTCTGTGGTAATGATAAGGTATTTGAAAAATAATATTTGTGCGTGTTTGATATTTACAAAACCACTAGAAAAAATCGGTGAAACAAAAACAAAGAATATGCGTTCTTTTTGTATGAAAACAATTTGTTCTATTGCGTTGATTTTTAACATTTTTTTTCATTAATGGTAAATATGAATATTGTAATAATTGTTTAGTAGAATAATGTAGGAATCCTGAGCGAAATGATAAGATATTGAAAAATCAAGGTTTTTTTGCGTGTCGTGCAGAAAAATTTAGTTGCGACTAAGGTATCTATGGTGTAAACCTTTCTATATGGTCTTTGGGATGAATGTATCTCTTTGCTCTGTTGGTGTATCTGCCACCACTTTTTGTGCCTGAGAAACTGCCACTTTTTGAGGCGCTGTAGTGAATTTATAATAGAGTTATAAACTACACATCTGGACAGGAGGTTGTATGAGAATCTGGCAAGGAGTTTGTCTGGGCTTACTGCTGGTTCCGCTTATCCTGGGGATATCGGCTACTGTTGAGGCCGCATCCGTCTCCGGCCGCGCGAGCACTGTGCTCGAATGGTACGATACTGCTGCTGAAGAAACCGCGATCCCCGGCTATCAGTATCTTCAGCTGAATGTGAAAGATCTCGTCAGCAAGGGCTACAATTTCAAACTTTATGGACGTCTGGCGGATGATTTCGCCGATGAAACAGATGTCGATAGCCGCCTCTACTATGCTTATCTTGAAAAGCGTGACCTGTTTGACGGATTTGATTTTCGCCTTGGTCGCCAGTTTATCTCGACAACCGCCGGTGCCTCGATGATGGACGGTCTGTCGCTGCGCTACGAATGTCCGGCAGGATACAGTGTCCGGGTTTTTGGTGGTGGCGATGTCAAATACTATGATGGCTACAATATTAAAGATGTTATCGACGGTATCGAACTTGGCGGTAAATTCTTTGATGGCGATCTGACCACCAATGTGTCCTATCTGCAAAAGTGGGATCAGGGGCTGATTGCTCAGGAGCTGGTCGGGTTTGATGCTGACTACGACCTGGGTGGTCGTCTCTGGTTGTACAATGAACTGCAGTGGGACCTGATTTCAGAACGTCTCAGTTACGCTTTGGTTGGTGGTAAGTACCGCTTTAACCAGCCTTTCACCCTGCGTCTTGAATATCTGTATTCAATGCCGGTTTTCTCCGCGACATCCATCTACTCTGTTTTTGCTGTTGATGAGTATAAGGAAATTCTTGCAGAACTGACCTGGAAGATCTCCCGCGATGTACAGCTCTACGGGCGTCTGACCCATGAGATGTATGAAGAGTTTGATGATGCTGATGTTATCGAAGTTGGCGTTGAAAAGCTGCGCACCGGTCAGTTCTACGGTTACCTGTCCGGAGTCTATCGTAATGATGATGATGGCCAGGGGATGTATGGAGTCAAGGCCTATGGCAACTATCGGGTGCTTGAGCCCTTGCAGATTGGCGTTGGCTGTAATGTCGATGTCCTTGAGCGTGATATCGCTTACTACGATACCGATGACAGCGATCAGAATGAAACGACCAGCACACGTGTCTGGGCGGATGTCAAATACGAGTTTAGCGATAAGATCAATACCACGGCCAAAATTGAGTACATCAAAAGCGATCTGTGGGATCGTTACAACCGTGGCACTCTTCGCCTGAATGTACTTTTCTAAGAAGGAGCAGCTTATGATCCGCACAGTATCTATTTCAGTCTGTCTGTTGCTGGCGTCTCTGGTTGCCCCGCTCTGGGCTGCTGATTTCGATCACACCGCCCACGTTGAGCAATATGTTGACGCCGAATGTTCAACCTGCCATGTCGACAACGCACCTTCCATTATTCCGGATAAAAAGGTGTGCCTGGACTGTCACGATCAGGCGCTGGTTGATGAAGTTTCTCTGCCCGAACCTTATACCCATGGGGCGGCCTGGTCTCTGAACCACGGCCCGTCGGCCAAAGGTCCGCAGACCAATTGCGCTTCGTGCCACGAGCAGAGTGACTGCCTTGACTGTCACAAAGCTGGCCTTGCCCATGAAATGGGTGAGTACAGTAATAACATGATCAATGTTCACCGCAGTGATTTCCATGTCAGCCATCCGTTAGCGGCTCGTGCTGACCAGAATAGCTGTAATAGCTGCCATGAAACGAAATTCTGTAATGACTGTCACGACACCTGGCGTTTTAACAGTGGTGACATCGGCAGCCCGTCACATCGCAGAACCTTTGACCTGGGGTTAGAGGGGACGGATATTGACATTATTCACGCCGGATTCAGTAACACCTTGGCTTGTGATAATTGCCATGCCGGCGCATCTATGGATTTCCACACCTGGTCGATTGGTCATGCCAGGGAAGCAAGAAGATCTTTGGCAACCTGCCAGAGCTGCCACCCCGAAGGGGATGTCTGTCTGCGTTGTCACAGTGCGAGAGGTGGTGTTGTCGGTTTTAACCCGCACCCCAAGGATTGGGATGATTTCAAAGACAATATCAGTGATGCAAGTAACGGTAGAACTTGCCGTAAATGTCACTAATCGCGAAATTCATCTTTAACACACGAGGAGGTATTTCAATGCGAAAACAATGGTTGGTTTTACTGATCGCAGTATTGGCCAGCGCAATGCTCTGGGGGTGCGGCAGCAGTGGTGGCGGAGGTGACGAAGTCACAAAGTCCACAGATGATGTTGCTACGGCAGAGAATGTCGGCAACTGTACGATCTGTCACACCCTGGATGTTCACACTGAGTTGAATGCTGTTGTCGGTGTGAACTCGAACGAAAATGGTTTAGGGTCTGCCATAACTCATGATTGTGAAGCATGTCACGGTGGTGGTCAGTACCATCACGGTGATGGGCCGATTCCTTATCCTGAGTTGACACTGGCTCAGTGTGCAACCTGTCACACTGATATCCAGGACAAAATGGATAAAGTTCTGGCATCTAAGCACAACTATGAAGATGCCGAGAATACCGAATTTGAAGCCGATGGGCATGATACCCGCTATTGCCAGCGTTGTCACACTGGTGAAGGCAGTGTCTATCTGAAAGATGTTATTGGTGATAAGAGTTACCTGTCTTCAACTATCGTAGCTTACGGGTCTGCAGTTGGCGCTGGCCAGGTTGAGGCCCTCCAGAATGAAGATGCCGATGGTAACCCTCTACTGCATAGCCCTGGTGCCTGTTTTACCTGCCATAGCACCTTGACTGGTGAACTGGTCCAGTTTGATCCCCTCGCGTGGGACCCGAACCAGAATGGTGAATCTGACCAGCTGGATATGTGTACGTCCTGCCACAACTATAAATCTGCTGATGGCACAGTTGTGTTTGGTTCTGGATCAGCTACCAGTGGAACTGCAGAGTTCTATCATAATACTGCTTGGTACCGGACCATCTCAACCACTCACATTGACAATCCTGCAACGGCTACCATGGTTGAAGGTTATGTCATTCGTGAAACTTCCGCCAATCCATGTTTTGACTGTCACGGCCACGAGCTGACGACGAATACCCGTTATGCTTCCGATCCTGAAGAGCTGACGATCCACACGCAATGGGCTTCTTCCGGACACGCAGCAGGGTTGATGAAGGCGAAACTTGCCGTAGATTCAGGCCTCAGAACTGTTGAGAATGTTGATAATATTACCGCCGCCGGTGGTGATGAAACAACCAGTGGTGGTGGGTTTACGCACTATAATTGGGATCAGACCAGTCGCGCCAGTTGCCAAATGTGTCATACCGCAACCGGGTTTAAGAATTATGTAACGGACAGCGTGGCTTATAATACAGCCATGGACACCTATGCAACTTCTTCCGATATCGATGATCTGCCCAACGACTTCTCCCACCTGTCTGGGTGGTCGACAGATCCTACCGCCGGCTCCGGTCAGAACGAACTGCTCTACTGCTGGGGTTGTCATGTCAACGCTGAAACTGGTGAGTTGCGCGTAACTGGCGCTGTAACCGCAACCTATACTTACAATGAGCAAGCAATTGTCTTCCCGGATGTCGGCAGTTCCAACACTTGCGTTGTCTGTCACTCCGGTCGTGGTAACAACGAAACGGCATCGACAAGCAGCCGCTTTGCTGGGCACCATGCTCCGGCAGCAGCAGATCTGTTCAGCGAGTACAGCCATGTTGCTTACGAGTATCCAGGCCTTGATTACTCCAACGTATCGTATTTTGCCCACGACAGCATTGATGCTGAAGGTCAAGGTCCTTGCGTGGCCTGTCACATGAATGGCGAAGCAACTGACCATTCCTTTGATGTTGTTGAGAAGGATGATCTCGGCGTTATCACGGCAATCAAGGCTGATGTCTGCGTGACCTGTCACAGTGGTGGCCATGGCTATGCTTTTGTCAGTGAAGATACAACCAATGATAATGGTACCTTCACGGTTGCCGGTGCTGCTGCTGCTCTTGAAGAAGAAGCCGAAGGCTATAAGGAAGCAGGCGATATTCTTCTTGCTCTGCTTGCCAACACCATTACTAACTACCAGGAAGCAGTTGTTAACCAATCCAGTGAAGTTGAAAATGATCGTGGTGCTTTCCAGAACTCCAAGCTGCCTTCTGATGAGCCTGGCGGTTTTGCGCACAACCGTTATTATGTAAAACGTGCTATTTTCGATGCGATTGACTGGATGGAAGATGGCGCTATCAACGGAACGATTGCTGACTATTCAGCAACCTATCCAGAAGGCGCTTCCTGGTTGGGTTCTTCCCGTCCATAACAAGAATTAAATGATTAATTGTTATTCAGCCCCCGCAAATTGCGGGGGCTTTTTTATGTGCCAAACAAATAAGCACTCTGCTCAATTAATATTCATATTTTTTTATAAAGCCGCTGCTTGCAAATAAAAGCTCTGGAAAATAAAGTTTTTGATGTTGGCCGGTGTTTTGCAATACCTCCATATTAGCTAACCACGCTCCGGTAGTGACATTGCTGCATGACCGGAGTTCCCCCTTCTCAATGACGCGACGGGTTGAAACCACAACAACCGAAAGGAATAACGTCGTGTCCGCTAAACCCAAAATCAAAGACCTGCTCGACGAGAGCGCCTGCGAACATAACAAAACTAAAAAGTCAGCCTGTAATGCTCCCAAGCCGGGAGCCACAACCGGTGGCTGTGCTCTTGATGGTGCCCAGATTGCACTGTTTCCCTTTGCCGATACGGCGCACTTGGTGCATGGCCCGATGACCTGTGTTGGGGGCAGCTGGGAGACGCGTCTGACGCCCACCACCTGGGCTGGGCGTGATCTGACCCAGACCGGTTTTGTGACCGATATCAACATTAATGATGTCGTGTTCAGCGGTGAACAGAAATTGTCCGCTGCCATCGATTACATCATTGATCATTACGCACCTGAGGCGGTTTTTGTCTATTCGACCTGTGTCACTGCGCTTATTGGTGATGATATTGACATGGTCTGCAAGCAGGCTTTTGAACGTCATGGTGTTCCTTGTGTTCCGGTTCATGCCCCAGGGTTTGTCGGCGCCAAGAATCTTGGCAGCCGGATTGCCGGGGAGGCTGTATTGCGCCACCTGATTGGAACGCTGGAGCCGGAAGAAACGACCCCTTTCGATATCAACCTAATCGGTGAGCATAATAATACCGGTGAGTTATGGCAGTACAAGCATCTGCTTGAAGAACTTGGCATTCGGGTGTTGTCGACCTTTAGCGGTGATGGCCGTATTCGCAATATCAGGACCGCTCACAGGGCCAAGCTGAATGTCATTGTCTGTGCCAAGGCTCTGGTTTCCATGGCCCGTAAAATGAAAGAGGATTATGGTATTCCGTGGATCTCCTGTTCCTTTTACGGCAAGACCGATACCTCCAAAGGCATTATGGCGATTGCCGAAGCTCTTGGGGATGCCGACCTTATCCAACGCGCCCGTGCATTGGTTGAGCGTGAAGAAGCGCTCCTGGAAGAAAACCTGATCCCTTATCGCGAAATTTTTGCTGGTAAAAAAGCCGTGCTGAATACAGGTGGGAACAAGTCCTGGTCGATCGCCTCGGCACTGCAGGATCTGGGTATCGAAGTGGTTGCGACATCGGTACGGAAAGCGACAGAAGAAGATAAAGCCAAGGCCCGTGAATATCTTGGTGAAAATGCCATCCTTATGACAACACCGGCAACCCAGCAGGCCAAAATTATCGATGATACCGGTGCTCATTTACTGCTGGCTGGCGGGCGCTCCCTGTATACCGCGATCAAAAAACGGATCGCATTTACGGACGTTAACCAAGAGAAGAAGAAAAGTTACGGCGGCTATAACGGCTTGCTGACCCTGGCGGAAGACTTGAAAAATTCGTTGCAGAACCCGGTATTCAAACTGGTTGAAAGGAAAGCACCATGGGAGAAATAGTTCGCAAAAGCAACAAGCCATTGCAGGTCAATCCGCATAAGCTGTCGCAGCCCATGGGATCGGCACTGGCCTTTTTAGGTGTCGATCGCTGCATGCCACTGATGCATGGTGGCCAAGGCTGTGCAAGTTTTACCAAGGTACTCTTTACCCGGCATTTCTGTGAACCTATTGCGTTGCAGACAACCGCCGTTACGGATGTTACCGCAGTGCTTGATGGAGGTGATTACAGTATTGTCGAGTCGATTAAAAATATTCGTGAGAAAGTCACCCCTGAGCTCATCGGCTTACATACAACCGGACTACCGGAAACCAAAGGGGACGATATTCGCGGTGTGGCCAGCAAGATCGATGTCCCTCTGGTCTACGTGAATACCCCTGACTATGAAGGGAGCTTCGAAAGCGGTTGGACCCTGACGGTGAAAGCCATGATCAATCAGTTGACCGTGGAGCGCTCTGAGATTGATGGGCAGAAGGTGGTGTTTGTCCCCCATGTCAGTATGGGGCCTGTTGAGGTGGAAAAGATCAAGGAGATGATCGCAGTTTTTGGTTTTAACGTCATCGCTATTCCTGATTTATCTCTGTCTCTTGATGGTCATCTGGGTGAGAAACAGGCCTCCCTCAGTAGTGGTGGTGTGACACTCGAAGAGATTAAGAATTTGGCAGATGCTGCTTTTATCGTCACTGTGGGCGCATCGGTAAAAAGTGTCGGCAGTTCATTGCAACAGAAAAACGCTGCAGTGCAGCATCAGCATTTTGATCACGTCAGTGGCTTGGTTGGATCAGATGAATTGATCGCCTGGTTACTGGGCATCAGTCATAAAAATGAACCGCCAACAGTTGTGGTTCGCTGGCGGAAACGTCTGCAGGATGCCTTGCTTGACAGCCATTTTTCCCTGGGACAGACGCGGTTTCTGCTGGTTGCCGAGCCTGACCACCTGGTTGCTATGGCTGCATCACTCACGGAAGCCGGCGGAACGATAGCTTTGGCTGTCTCTACCGTGGATGCTCCGGTATTGGCAGCTATCAAAGCAGATAAAATCTTTGTCGGCGACCTGGAAGACGCTGAAAAAATGCACGCGGCTTACGATGTGATCATCGGTAATTATCACACTATGGCTCTGGCCCACCGGTTTGGCAAAAAAGCAGTGATGCGCGGATTTCCAAATTATGAAGAAGTCGGGAATGCGTTGAAATATGATGTGCTTTACGAAGGCGGAGCATATTTTCTGTTTGAAATCGCAAATGCGGCTGATGCTCTGAGGGAAGAGCAGAAACACCATCATCAACGTAAATTGAAAAGGACGGCATAGCTAAAATTTATCCGGAAACGGCTCTTTTGCACCATCTCTGCATCAAGCAGCACCTTTGCTTGTGTGTGGCAAAGGCCGCTTTTCGCGATCATTCAAGACATCGCTCGTTACGAATCTGAAAATTGGTTATGCCAGATGAGGATTGCTCATGGAGAACCTGTATAGCGAAAATATTATAAAGTACGTCAATGATGCCAGTAGGGTCGGTTTTATTGACAAGGCGGATGGGATAGGGGAGACGGGGCTTGAAGGCGCACAGGTCGGCAATCGCTTAGCGGTACGGTTCACCTTGTCGGTTTATCAGGATCGTATTCAGAAACTCCGGTTTCAGGTTTTTGGCTGCGGGTTTACCATCGCAGCGTGTGCTGCCGCTGCTGAATACTGCGAGGGGAGGACTCTTGGCGAAGTTGCCAGAATATCAAGTGACTCCATTCATAAGCATATGGATTTCGCCTTGCCGCCGGAACGATCGTATTGTGCTGATCTTGCCAGTGAAGCTCTGCGGGCCGCGGTAAAGAGTGCCATGAGTTCGGCTGCTGTCGTGTCCACAACGATTGTCAGCGAACCTGCAGACGCTCATGCGCGGGTCAGTGAAAATGATCCTCTCTACAAAGCTTTGCTGGCAGGATCTGTTCCGGCGATGTCTCAAGCGGAAATAGATGACCGGCAGATGTTTGCCTGTCTGTTGACCGTTGCGAGTCAGGATGCCTGGCCGGTTCATAAAGCGCTCGGACTTGATGACAAGGTGGTTCAGCGGATACTGACGACCTTCTTCCCCGGTTTTGATAAGGCTTTGCTGGATTTTGGCGCAGATCAGAAATTTAGCCCTTTGCCAGCTATGAACGATGATGTTTTGACCCTGCTGTTATCCTATATCTCACCACAGGCCAGTGTCTATGAGCGCCAGGCGGGTAAATTGCTGGCCCACATTATTGCTGCTCGCGCTGCTTTCCCTGGTCATTTGTGGGTTGCCATGGGTTTTTTTCAACGCCCTCAACTGTCCTCCGCCATCAGACGCCACTTGCCGTTGCTTGCAGCTGCTAATGATAAAAATATGCGCTGGAAACGTTTCTTATTTAAACAAGTGTGTGATCTAAATGGGGGAACCTTGTGCAAGACGCCAAATTGCGCTGACTGCAGTGATTATGCTTTGTGTTTTGTTGATGAAAGCGAAGACGCTGTTGTTTACCAGTAAGTCAAACCGGAGCCTGGGGTGATCAATATAATATTTTGGAGCAGCTGTCGAGCTGCTCTTATTAAGAAGGAGATACGATGAGCCAGCTTGACGATGCTCTTAAAGCCTATATTGAAGATGAAAACCAACAAGAAACTTATTACCAGTTATTTTTGACCACCGACTTTTATGTCCCCCTTGCACATCAGGGATCGCCGGAAGAAATTGATCAGCACGGTGGGGTCACACCAATGATCCTCGAATCTGCAGAGAAGCCTTATATGATGCTTTTTGATGGCGCTGAACGGTTAGCAGCATGGGCTAGAAAGGATGTTCCATACGCAATATTCTCAGGGGCTGCGATTGCTCAGTTCTCTCCGGCAGGTCTTTATTGGGCGGTCAATATGGGGGATAAATACGCCAAAGAAATGGTTCCTGATGAAATTACTTTTTTAAAGCAGCTCGCTATCGCCGGATCGACAGTGCAATAACAGGTGGTTTCCATATCGTTGAGACCTTGGACAATGAAAAAGGGGAGCGCGTTACACGTTCCCCTTTTTGCTACTTGAACCATTCTTTGTATTCGTCTTCATGGAACCCTATCATGAAGCGATCACCGTCTTTAAACGTTGGAGCCCGCAGGTTACCGCTTGGCCCCATAGCGTTTTTAAGGACATCCTCTTTATTTAATTGACCTTTTCCAAAGGTAACGACTTTCTGCCCTTTGGCAACGACGATGCTTTCTGCGTTCTTAAGTAAATCCCAGGCTTCAGTGGCGTCTAGGCGGGTCTTGCGTGCATCAACAACAGTCTCCAGAGATGTTCCGTTTTGCTCAAGAAACTCTTGAGCTTTGGTGCAGCTGGTTCAGCCCTTGCGTAAATAAGCCCACATATCAATCATCTCCTTTAGTTATGTGTTGTGTTATTGGTAATGGCGATACTGTAGCAGTTAGTTAGCGGAAATATCAACAGCGGTAGCTAAAGAAAAAGCGGTAACTGTATGAAACAGTTACCGCTTGAAATTGTCTATTGTGAGCGGATCAGCTTGCCATCTGCTTACGTTCAAGTTGCTCAAGATCAATATCCTGACCAATCAGCCCGGCAGCATCCGCACGGCACTGTTTGCAGTGGCGTGCCTGGGAAAGGATCAGTTCAGCCTGATTGCGGACCATTTCCATGGTCAGGTCGGAAGGCCTTTCGATTCCTTCGAACTTTCCAACCGGTATGATCGGCATGATGTTCATCATGTCTGCACCCAGTTCTCTGACTTTGATAGCCAGGTCGAGGGTTTCGTGGTCGTTTACCCCGGGAATATAGACATGGTTTACTTTAACCATTAAACCGGCTTTTGCAGCAAGACGGACACCTTCTAGTTGCTTTTCCAGCAGAAAGGCAGCGCCTTCTACTCCGGCAAGTTTCATCCGGTCATAACGAATCCATTCATAAACTTTGGCGCCCGTTTCTGCCGTCAGCGCATTGATGGTCACGGTCAGGCTGTGGATACCGAGTTTGACAATCTTGTCGATGTTCTCAGGCAATCTCAGGCCGTTGGTTGACAGGCACAGGGTCATGTCGGGAAATGTTTCGCGAATCAGGTCAAAGGTTTCGAAGGTTTTAGGGTTTGCCAGCGGGTCTCCGGGACCAGCAATGCCAACCACTTTAAGCTGTGGACCACCTTCCTGCTTGGCCATGTGACGTTGTACCAGTCGGACGCGTTCGACGGCTTGCTCCGGAGTCAGAACCTTACTGGTTATCCCTGGGCGACTTTCGTTGACACAATCGAATTTGCGTTCACAGAAGCCACATTTGATATTGCAGCCAGGGGCAACGGGTAAGTGAATGCGCCCGGCCTTATTGTGATCGCCACCAAAACAGGGGTGGTCGGTCTGTCTTTTCATCTTCATCATCGGACATGTGCTTGCCATAACAGATTCTCCTGTCAAAACATGTTGTTGTGGATTCAAGCACCGTTGCTGACGAAAAAAGCCCTTGAGCTTTCAAGTGAATAAACTCAAGGGCTTCATTACCTTTATCACCGACACGTCCTTATGTCTGTTTCTTGCTGACTCTTATAATGCATTCGCTGTGCCAAGGTTTCAGGTTAAAAAAACTGGGTAACACGTGCACCTCAGGACCACGTGTTACCCCTGCCAGTGGCAATTGCAGCTTAAAAAATGAACTTACGGATTTTAAACGTGTAAACTTTAAGCAGATCACAACATTGTGACTATTTCGGCAGTCGCGCCAGAATCCCCGAAGCGACGATATCTGAAGCCATCTTCAGAGCATCGCTTATGGTGATCTGAGTCGTGACCGGGACAATACCAGCTTTGATCAGTTCTTTTTTGGGTAATTCACCGATTGCAGCTGTAACGACAGCACTGCAGCCTTCCAGAGCGCTTAATATCCCGCCGAACTGTTTATGGCGAAACGGATTGTCTGGATCAAAGGCACAATATTTATCAACTTCGACGCTACAGAGCAGTTCGCTATTGTCGCCCTGATAATCGTAAATCAGAAAAGCCTCGGCATGGCCAAAATGCTGATCAATAGTGATGCCTGATTTTGAGGCCACGGCAATTCGCATGACGTTATTCCTTTTAATCTGTACCTAAGCTTCAACAGTGGTGAAGCTGAAGCATTTTTTCGGGCAAGCAACGCCACAAGCGGCGCAACCGACGCAGTTGTCTTTATTTGAGATGGTCATGATCATACGGACGGTATCGGTATCGTCATCAATATCTTCGAAAGGTTCAAGGACCTTGTGCGCGCACGATTTGTAGCAGCGTGCACAACCAATACATTTTTCCGGGTCAATTGCATCAGCAAAAGTCTGAGTCCAGCTGTCGCCTCCGCGTCTTTTTGCGGTCATTAAAGCCATTGTTTTCGTCTCCTTAAATCAAATAGAAATGTTTTCAAAATGCATCAGCCAGGCTGATTAGTGGCCGCATCTTTCATCATGGCTTTGCGCAGCCATGGTGGTGGAGTTCCTTGTAGAACCTGCTGTAATTTTTCCACCGTATCTGCAATAGGTGCTCGATCTTTACTCTTGAGAGGATGAATCTTTTGGCAACGAGGCGTGCCGCCGCTGGGCCACCAATTTCAGCAACATAAACCAGAGCACAATCATTTAGACCGCTGCAGCGTGCTTCGATGCGATCGGCTTCGTCATCTCCTTCTGATTTTACCTGGATGATTCCGCTAAATTCGGCGCTGTCACTGGAGATATCCCAGATATAAAATTCTTCAGCACGACCGAAGTGCTGATCGATGTGGATTTTATCTGTACTTGCAAATGCTACTTTCATGGATTCACCTCGCCCATGCTTTTGCTCTACGAGCTGTAATTTTCTGGTCCGAGTCATAATTTTACCGTCCCGTTTTGCTCGTTTAGCACCGAACCTGTCTGCAACCACGAGGTGTGCAGACAGGTCAGTCGACTAACGCATCATCTCGAACCACTGATCTTCACAAGTTTCATCTTTGATTTCCATGAACTTGTTACAGATAGTAGTCAGGAAATTGATAGTTCCCTGATAACCGATAACCGGAGTCCGGTGCAGGTTAACACGGTCGATAATCGGGAAGCCGATCCGGAAGTGAGGGATCTTGGCGTCACGAGCAACCCATTTACAGTGAGTATCACCGATGATTGCATCAACTGGATCAGTCATACACAGGCTGCGCATATGCCAGAGGTCTTTGTTAATGTAAACAGTTGCTTGAGCACCGTAAGGAGAGGTCGCCAACAGAGCTTCCATTTCCTTCTTGAATTTCTTGTTGGAACGTGAGCAGAGAACGTGGTAGGGAACAGCGCCCATTTCCAGCAGGAAGGAAACTATGCCCAGCAGGTAGTCAGGGTCGCCAGCGATGGCGAATTTCTTACCGTGAATGTACTGATGTGAGTCGGTCATGGCATCAACTGCACGACCACGCTCGGACTTCAGAGAAGCCGGGATCTCTTTACCGAACAGTTCAGCCAGTTTCATCAGGAACTCATCAGTTTTCTTGATCCCCATGGGCAGTGGCATAATCAGGTTTTCACCGGCAAATTCAGAAGTGATGTACTTCATGGACTCTTTGGTACACCAATTCATCAGCGAAATAGTCGCTTTGCCATTGATGGAATCTGCGGCCTCTGCAAGAGGGGTTCCTCCTTGATACATGCTGTAGTGACCATCACAGACAGAATCAAATACGTCAGAAACATCCGGAAGCATGGTGTAGGGGATATCCATGGCTTCAAGATATTTCTTATACTCGCGCAGATTTCCGGTGTTGCCATCGAACCCTGGGATGAGGTTCAGTTTTCCGGTACATTTGCCTTCGACTTTTTTCCCTTCGGTAAGGTACTTCAGCACGGACGCCAGCATGTTGTCGTAACCATTGATATGCGTTCCGTTAAAGCTGGGAGTGTTGGCATAAGGGGTCGGCAAATCTTCGGGGATGAGACCGTCATTCTTGGCATTTCTGATAAATGAGTTCAGGTCGTCACCGATAACTTCAGGCATACACGTGGTGTAGATCGGCATAATAGCCGGTTTGTACAGAGTGTATGCATTTTGTAGTGCTTCATGAAGGTTGTTCTGACCACCGAAAACCGCACCGTCCTCAGTCATGGCACTGCAGGTCGCTGCTGAAGGCTCACGGAAGTGACGGCTGAACGTACTCCGGAAGTAAGAAGCACACCCTTGAGAACCGTGAACGAAAGGCAGGGACCCTTCAAAACCGTGGGCAACCATCTGGGCACCCAGAGGTTGACAGGCGTGAGCCGGATTGATAACCAGAGCCTCACGGGAGAAGTTCAGTTCTTTGTACTCTTCAGTATTGATCCAGTTTTTAACCCGCTCAATCTCTTCCGGAGAGTGCTCGGTCATTTCTTTTGCTACAATTTGTTCGCTCATGGCGATAACTCCTCTATTTTTCACCATTTAAAGATATCCGGTGGCTGCATACAATCCACCTGTCCACCGACCCTGGTGGGTCGGTGGTGATTGGATATCGATGGTTTCATTGGAAATCAATTGTTAAAAGGGACTCTTGACTAAGCTCCACGTAGGCGAATTGATCGCCATGTCGATGTCACGGGCAAAGATTTTGAAACCTTCGTAACCGTGATAAGGACCGGAATAATCCCAGCTGTGCATTTGACGGAAGGGGATACCTGCTTTTTGGAAGACGTACTTCTCTTTGATCCCGGAACCGACAAGGTCAGGTTTGAATTCTTCAACGAATTTATCCAATTCAAATTCAGAGACGTCATCATATATCAGTGCTCCTTTAGCCAACTCCGGTGCGGTACGATCATAGTCGTCCTGGTGGGCGAATTCGTAACCGGTACCGGTAATCTGGATACCAAGATCTTCGTAGGCACCGACGGTGTGGCGGGGACGCAGACCACCGACGAACAGCATTGCCGTTTTGCCATCAAGACGTGGCTTGTACTCAGCGACAACCGCTTCCATTTCGGCAGTATGCTTGGCAATAACCGCTTCAGCTTTTTCCTTGATGGAATCGTCGAAACGATCGGCAATAGCGCGGATACTTTCAGCGATTTTGGTCGGGCCAAAGAAGTTATACTCGATCCATGGAATACCGTATTTTTCTTCCATGACCTTACACATGTAGTTCATGGAGCGGTAGCAGTGGATAACGTTCAGCTTGACCTGGTAGGTGGCAGAGATTTTTTCGATCTCGCCGTCACCGGTCCAGATTGCTTTAACATTAAGACCCATTTCTTCAAGGATCGGCTTAGCTGCCCAGACGTCACCACCGATGTTGTAGTCACCGATCAGGGCAATATCGTAAGGACCCGGCTCATCTTTAAACTTGTACTTGCCGAACAGAAAGTCGCGGATCGAGTCGTTGGAGATGTGGTGACCCAGCGATTGGGAAACCCCTCGGAAACCCTCACAGTTACAAGGGATAACGACTTTACCCAGCTCTTTTTCCATCTTCTTGGTGACGGCGTTGATGTCGTCACCGATCAGTCCAACCGGGCATTCCGACAGAACGGACAACCCTTTACACAGGGGGAACAGTTCGTTGGCTTCTTTTAACAACTTCTCGAGCTTTTTATCTCCACCATAAACGATGTCACGCTCTTGAAAATCAGAAGTGAAGTCCATCGGAAAGGAGGTAACACCGGGAATCCCCTGCATCAGGTTACGACGGGTACCCCAACTGTAAACACCACAACCGATCGGGCCGTGAGATACGTGAACTACGTCACGAATCGGGCCCCAAACAACTCCTTTAGCACCGGCGTAGGCACAACCACGTTGACTCATAACACCAGGAACAACCTTACGGTTGGATTTAACGGCACAGACGGAATCACTTGGCTCGTTGGCACCCAGGTGAGGGGCGCGCTTTTTTGCAGCCTTTTCAGGCATGAACGCGAGGGTTTCTTCGATCAGCTTCTCGGTTCTTTCTTTACTAATGCCCTCAATGGGCTTTCTCTCAGCCATTTGTTGCTCCTTCAAACGGTTTATGGGAAGTCAGGCAAGTGCATAATAGTGATCAGCCGCGACTTACCTGACTTCTGATCAGTCACTTAAGAGTTCGAAAATCAGATTAAGCTTCAGCAACGCCAACGACAGACTCGTCTTCAGCTTCCATGATACCGAATTCCATCAGCAGATCTTCCAGTTCATCCATGGTCAATGGATTCGGAACGACGAACATTTTGTTGTCGACGATCTTTTGAGCCAGAGTACGATACTCTTGTGCCTGTGGGTGCTCAGGAGAGTACTCGATAACGGTCATACGACGCAGTTCAGCGCGTTGAACCTGGTTGTCACGTGGGACGAAGTGGATCATCTGGGTGCCGAGTTTGGCCGCCAGAGCTTCGATCAGCTCGGCCTCTTTATCTGTGTTACGGCTGTTACAGATCAGACCAGCCAGACGAACTTTACCGGAAGAAGCATACTTAACAATACCTTTGGAGATGTTGTTGGCAGCGTACATAGCCATCATCTCACCGGAAACAACAATGTAGATTTCCTGGGCTTTGTTTTCGCGGATCGGCATAGCGAAACCACCACAAACAACGTCACCAAGAACGTCGTAGAAAACAAAGTCGAGGTCTTCAGTGTAAGCACCTTCCTCTTCGAGGAAGTTGATGGCGGTAATAACACCACGGCCAGCACATCCAACACCCGGCTCAGGACCACCGGACTCAACACACTTCGTATCGCCGTAACCAACCTTCAAAACGTCTTCGAGTTCAAGGTCTTCAACAGTTCCAAGCTCACGGACTTTATCCATAACGGTGTCCTGTGCTTTTGCGTGCAGCATCAGACGGGTGGAATCTGCTTTAGGGTCACAGCCGACGATCATGATTTTTTTACCCAGTGATGCCAGGCCAGCAACAGTATTCTGAGTTGTTGTGGATTTGCCGATGCCGCCTTTGCCGTAGATTGCGATTTGTCTTGCGCCTTCTTTTAATGCCATTTTCTTTCCTCCTGGAATGTTTGTGACGGATTGTTCCGCCTTGGTTTTGGCTGGTCCGACCTTGTGCATTATGGCGGCATCTCCATTGATGTTGTCTCATACAGGTCGGCCCGGCCTGATTACTGTTCAGGTCACTGCCTTAAATTGTCCATATCTCTGGAACTGGTAGGCAGCTCTGCCCGAATGAAATAGTGCTTGCTTAAGAATAAAGCCCGGAAATCAATGAACGATTTCCGGGCTTCATTACCCGATATGACTCCAGCGTGGAGCCCGTGTTGTGATTTGGTTTAAAAAAAACCCGAAGAACGATTTCGTTGAGGTTTAAACCAGTGAAATCAAATCTCGGGCATCTTTACCTATTGCAGTTATCAATGTCACGACATCGTGTTGTTGATGCCAGATATATAAGCATGACCTGTGCCAAGTTTGTTGAAAAAAATGTAAAGTGCTGAAAGAAAAAGGGAAAACTTAAAATATAAAAGTTGTACGTCTGAAAACCTTCTTGTCTGACCAATGTGCAATTGCGTGTTTGCATAGAAAATGTGCATGAGCATATTGTTTGTGCAATCTTTCTAAGCATTGGAAATGCCTGACGTTTTCAGTCAGGAACTTGGTGCAGGAGGTTTGTGCCAGGCAGCTCTTACGCTTAACGGTCTGAAATTGAAAAATCGTGAATCGTTACAGGGCGCAAAGATTGATGATGTGCCTAGAAAATAATCTTTTAGAAAAGGGCATAAGCGGGTTGGGGGGAAATAACAAGGTGAAAGGAGTGGTCCTTTCACCTTTGAAGATATTATTTGGATGGTAATATTTCGGCAAGTTTAAGGGCAAACGTCAGATCGAGCCCGGCCAGGGAATGGTTTCCATCAAGGGTGATGATGTCGTTTTCGATCTTGATAATCATCATAATGCGTGTCTCTCCGTCAGCAAATTCAAGGTTCAGCTTTTGCCCTACCTTGAGTTCTTTATCGGGAGGGAAAGTGCTGCGCTTTACTTTGAAGATGTTTCCGTCAAGTCGTTCACCGTAAGCATCCTTGGCCGCAATCAGAATATTTTTAACCTCCCCCTCTTTCATGCCGATAATTTCAGCCTCCAGAGCGGGGAAGATTTCGTTATTTCCCAGGGTTACGATAAGTGGCGCATCGTCGTCACGGCTGTCAAAGATGCGGCCGTTATCGAGTGTTCCAATATAATGAACCGCCACTCGATTCCCTATTTGTGCGAATTTCATTCAAACTCTCCTGAGGATATGATCCAAAAACGTTCATCAAAATGATGTTCAAGAATAGGGCAGACATCTTGCCAGGCGAGTCCCCCGAGGCCACAGCCTGGGCGGGGGACTATGATTTTCTGCCATTTCTTGTAGTTACAAAGTTCAACCAGCTCACGACAGGATTGCTCAATAATTTTAAGCTCCGGTCTTTCAAAAGGGCTTGCTTCAACGGGAAAAGAGACAATCCGATGTCCCAGATCAAAAACATGCAGGCCATGCATGGTTATTTGGGTGCCCAATGTGTAGGCAAGGTTGTCTATTTTGTCAGCAGCCTGACGGGCACACCCCCGCGGCATGGCGCATGTACCGTCTCTTTGAACCAGTCCCCCTGTGGTTACAGCAACGATACATCCACGACGATGGTAATCCCAAAGATCCCCCTTGATCAGTTGCAACTGAGTCATTGGGCCATCCGCTCTCGGGCAACGGAAACCAGAAAATCAAAAACCTCTTCTCTGGTTTCGATAAACCGTGGCATCTCATAAATCATCAGCTCTTCCAGCTTTTCAAGAATGTTGCCGTCTTCATAACCAAGCTCATTCATGACGGCTTCAAGCATGGCCAGGACATCGTAGAGATCATCACGATCAAACGGGTTCGGATCTGGTTTTTGGGAGAACTTTGGTTCGTCCCGGTTTTCTTTTTTGTGCTTATATTTATAAAACAAGTCTGAAGGCTTTATTATAACGGGCATAATAACTCCTGTTAGCTGCAGGACGATCCACAGCCACCTGCGCCACAATGGTGTTTTTTCTCACAGACGTCGGCTTTCCCGGCATGGCTGGCCATGAATTCGGATAAACTGCTTTGCTCGACAAACCATTCGCCATCAATTTCCTCTCCCTTGATCAGACCACGCTTGACATGCATGAGAACATTGAGATCGGTACTCTTCATCTGGCTGGCGGCTTTGCTGATAGGTAACAAGTTCGTTTCACTCATTGCTATTCTCCTGACGTTGCACCCGGTAAAACGGTCGTTTTAGATGCGGGTGGCTGTTGAATTTCTGATGCCACCTCTCTGTAGCAACGACTTATAATTTTTTTTACTGACGTGCCAGCGGTGACAGGCTCATCAACTGTGGGGTTAGCTCTTCTATGTCCTGGCGAACCTTGGTGTCCAGTTTCTTAAGCCAGTCTTTGGGGAGCGCATCAAAACCATAAAAGGCTCCGGCAATCATTCCGGCGATGGCTCCTGTGGTGTCAGCATCTCCTCCTTGGTTGACGACACCGATGAGACACTCTTCAAAATCTGCCGTGGAGAACAGGTAATGAAAAACTGTCTGCAATGTATCAACGACATAACCACTCGCCTGTCCCTTATATTTGTTGAACTTAAAATTAGGGTAAGCCTCGGTCAGCTCTCTGGTAACGGCATGCAGTGAGAAACGATCGGTGCCGAGTATTCCGGCCTGAACCATCTTACCGACGGTAATGCTCCCCGCATCGGAAAGCGCATGGTGATGGGTCAGCCGGGCTTGTTCTAACGTATATTGTTTCAGGGCCTCATCACTACCGAGCGAGACCAGGGCCACGGGAGCCATACGCATGACCGCACCGTTACCGGCGTCCCATTCATTAAGCGGAACCTGCAGTTCACCAGTGTTCATGTAGGCGCGGATCCCTTTTCGCACCGTGGAACCGATGTCGATCGGTTTATTGCGCATCCAGGTGACAAAATTATCAGCAATGGCAGCAAGGTCCCAGCCGTTACAGTCAACAATAGCCCGGGCAATAGCCAGTGACATCTCTGTGTCATCGGTCACCTGGCCCGGTTTGACTCCCAGCCAACCACCACCGATCATTTTTCGGTGCTTCTTGTGTTTAGCCTGAATCTCTCCAGGGGTCATAAATTCCGTTGTTGCTCCCAGAGCATCGCCAATCGCCAGCCCTAAAAAGGCGGCGAGGGCGCGCGAGTGATGTTCCGTAGTAATACTCATCCGCCAATCATCACCTTGACATCATACTCGCCACCAAAAACCAGGTATTCATCCTCCCCCTTAAAGAGAGATTTGGGCAGGATGCCGCAGAGGAAAAAGATTTTTGGCAGAGGGACTGAAACACGCAAAACACGGCTACCGAATTCCCAGGCTTTTTCAAAATCACCGGTAAAGGAATTTAAATTGTTCAAGCGCATATAAAAGCGATTTTTCTCGATTTCTTCGACAATGACATGCTCTTCAAAATCATTGATCCCGCGATACAGGGTCAGATGTGAGCAACCCGGCATCTGCCGTTTAAGTTCGTACTGAATGAATGTGTAGACCAAATCCAGTTGCGAAAAGATCGCGTTGGTGCGGGATGATCCTTTCATCCGGTCGACCATGTACTGGTAGTATTCTTCAGAGTGAATATCCCTGATTTTATTGCGATGAAACGTGGGGATCAGGCCCAGGCGCGATTCAACCCAACCCTTGAGCACGGCTCCTTCAATGGAATTGCTGTCAAACAGCCAACCGCGCAAAAAACGCAGATAGCTGTTTTTCAAGCTTTTCTGGCTGCTTCGCGATGCTTCCCGCTGCCACTGATGGAGCTGAAACGTGACATCCATAAAGTCGTGAAAGCGACTTCCGCGTTCCTCAGCATTGTCAATCCGGTCCAGTTCCTCAAAGAGCAACCTTCCCATGTGTTTGGCTCCCTGAATTTCAAGTGCCTGAGGGTTAGCATTGTACAATGGTGATGCGATGGACCACGGTGGAAGATTACACAGGTTAATATGGGTCACGTGCGTGTTCAGTTTAACCCTCCATCAACAGAATCGCTTCAGCAACTTCTTTGATACTCTTACGCTTGTCCATGGCCAGTTTTTGAATCTTACGGTGAGCTTCAGGCTCTTTCAGCCCTTGCTTCATCAGTACTCCTTTAGCCCGATCGACCAGTTTACGGGTTTCTAGGCTGTCCTTAAGGGCAGTGACCTCGTCGCGCAGGTTTGAGAGTTCAATAAATTGATGGATTGCCAAGTCGATGCTGATTTTTAATTGCTCTTCCTTAAAGGGTTTCATCAGATACTGATGAACACCGGCATCCTGGGCGCGGGACACGGTTTCATGATCGATGGTTCCGGTCAGCAGGACTATGGCTCCACAGGGATCGCGGTTGATTTTAGCGGCAGCACTCACACCGTCCATTACCGGCATAGTGACATCCATAATCGTCAACAATGGCTTGTGGGTTGCCGCCATGGCGACAGCTTGTGCGCCATCGGCTGCTTCGTATATGTCGTTAAATCCATAGTCGGCCAGTGCATTACACACTTGACGGCGAATCAGGGGCTCATCATCTACAACTAACGCAGTTTTCACGTTGGGATCCTTCTTGTCTGCTTAGCAGGGGCTCCCCGCGGATAAGCGCGGGGAGCGTTAAGTCGCAAAACTAACTTTGATAGGTGATTAAGGTCTCGATGTTTTCTTGGCTTAGCGCCCTTCCGGCGAAGAGGTGTAACCGGAAATGCCACTGGCGCCACCAATGCTGACGCGCTGGAAGTCGGGGTAGGCTTCCATACCGATTTCCGTTGAGTCACACCCGAGCATCTCTTCTTCTTCACTGACGCGGATACCGACGGTGTACTTCAGGAGCAGCCACACCACAGAGGTGGTGATGACCACGAAGACCGCCGTAGCGGCGACACCGATAAACTGCACGCCGAAACTGGCGTCATCATTGGTGAATGGAACCGCCAGGGTTCCCCATACACCACACACCAGGTGGACGGACAGAGCACCGACAACGTCATCAATTTTCAGCTTGTCAAAAAACGGAACAGCCAGCACAACCAGGATGCCACCGACAGCACCGATCAGGGTTGCCGCTCCCAAAGACGGGGTGGCCGGACCGGCTGTAATGGAGACCAGACCTGCCAGGGCGCCGTTTAACGCCATGGTCACGTCAACTTTCTTGTACATGATCTGCACCAGGATCATGGCGGCGATCATTCCGCCGCAGGCGGCCATGTTGGTGTTGACCATAACGTTGGACATCTCGATGGCGCTGCCAGCAGCGCCCAGAGCCAGAACCGAACCACCGTTAAACCCGTACCAGCCCATCCACAGGATGAAGGTCCCCAGGGTGGCCAGAGGAATGTTGGAACCGGGCATCGGGTTTATCCGACCGTTTTTACCGTATTTGCCTTTGCGCGCCCCCAGAATGATGGCACCGGTCAACGCGGCCCAGCCACCAACGGAGTGAACCAGGGTCGATCCGGCATAGTCCGTAAAGCCCATTTCCGACAGCCAGCCACCACCCCAGGTCCAGGAGCCCTGAATCGGGTAGATGATCCCGGTCAGCACCACACAGAAGGCCAGAAAGCTCCACAGCTTGATCCGCTCGGCAACACAACCCGAGACCACGGAACAGGCCGCACCACAGAACACCATCTGGAAGAACCAGTCAGACGCGGCGGCATAGCCACCGGAATAATCACCGGCCAGGGCCGCGGCATCATCGGCCGACCAGAAACCGAAGCTGCCGATAAAACCACCGTCAACACCGGCGTACATCAGGTTGTAACCGACCACGTAAAACAGAATGCCGGCAATACCGAACAGGGAGATGTTTTTCAGACAGATGGTGGCCACGTTCTTGGAGCGCACCAGCCCTGATTCGAGCATCCCGAACCCGGCGGCCATCCACATGACCAGAATCCCCATGACCAGGAAGGAAAAGGTGTTGAGAATGTAAGACATCTCGGAAACCGGAGCATCCTCAGCCAAAGCGAGGGTCGGTATCAGGCACAGGAAGGTCAGCAGGACCAAAACCAGTTTTTTCATGGTGAATTTCTCCTTAATCTATTGTGATCACTGTCGTTAAGTACGTACAGCCGGAAATGGATTTACAACGAATCGTCGCCGGTCTCACCGGTTCTGATGCGGATCGACTGTTCGATGCTGCTGACAAAGATCTTGCCGTCACCGATGCGGCCGGTACAGGCTTCGCGCTGAATGGCAGAGACGAGGGCTTCGACCTGATCATTGGCAACCACCAGTTCGATTTTGATTTTCGGGATGAAGTCGATCTGGTACTCGGCACCGCGATACAGTTCGGTGTGCCCTTTCTGACGGCCGAAGCCACGCACTTCACTGATGGTCATGCCGCCAAGGCCAAGATCGGTGATGGCGGATTTGACATCGTCCAGTTTGAACGGTTTGATAATGCATTCTACTTTTTTCATCCTGAGGTCTCCTTGTGAGAGTGGGAAGTTACTTTTTCAGCATATTTAAAATTAAATGTTTGTCCTATACAGGTTATTAGCAGCTACCGTGCCAAGTTGTAATATGCTGAAAATATGGAGAAAAAGTAGAAGTCAAATAATTGTTGCCTTAAAATTATGCAGATTGGTTCTGTTGTGCTTAACCGCTAAACATGGTGGCAATGTGGGATGGACGTGGGTGTAAGGCCATACGGCCTGAGGATTATGAAACCTGAAATTTCAAAGGTGAAATCGCGTAGCGTGTCACGCGCTACGCGTAAGCGATGAGTGCCTCCCCACGGCAGGAGGCACTCATGTTTTGCAGGTGGGAAATTACTTTTTCGTATCTTCGGGAGTAAAGACTGAACCGAGACGTACCGTGTGAAAATCCGGGTAGGCGCTGGCGCCATGTTCAGAAAAGTCAAGGCCGGCAAGCTCTTCTTCCTTGGTAACTCGCATACCGATGACCATATCGATCCCTTTGAAGAGGATCAGGCCGCAGATCATGGCCCAGGCAAAACAGGCAACAATACCGATCACCTGAACACCGATTGTGTGCAGGGAGAATCCAGCGGTATCGAACAGTCCGGCGGCGAGGGTTCCCCAGGCACCGCAAACACCGTGAACGGAAACAGCACCGACTGGATCGTCAATTTTGATTTTGTCAAAGAACATAACAGAGAAGACAACCAGAACGCCGGCGATGGCGCCAATGATAACAGCAGACAGGGGGGTCACGTTAGCACACCCGGCGGTGATCCCGACCAGGCCGGCGAGACAACCGTTCAGGGTCATACCGATATCGCTTTTGCCAAACTTGGCCCAGGTGTAAAGCATTGCGGTAACCGAACCTGCGGCTGCTGCCAGACAGGTGGTGACGGCAATCAAAGCGATAGATGTGTCACCCGTGGTGGTAGAACCAGGGTTGAAGCCGAACCAGCCGAAGAACAACAGAAAAACACCGAGGGCGGCAATTGGAATATTGTGGCCGGGAATTGGTTTAACGTTGCCGTTTTTATCAAATTTACCGGCACGGGCGCCAACGACGATAGCACCAGCCAGGGCCAGCCAGCCACCCATGGAGTGGACAACAGTTGAACCGGCAAAGTCGATAAAACCGAGACCTTCCAGCCAGCCACTACCATGATAAAGGCTGCCCCAGGCCCAGCCACCAAAAATTGGGTAGATCAGGGCCGAAACAAAGATTGAGTAAACCATGTAGGCACTGAATTTGGTCCGTTCAGCAACCGCACCGGAAATAATGGTGGCAGCAGTTGCTGCAAAGACAACCTGGAACATCCAGAAGGCGTAGTTCCACGCTTCGGCGTCACCAGTAGCTCCTCCGAAAAAGAAATCAGTGGTGCCGAAAAAGCCGTTGGTCGTGCCGAACATCAGACCGAAGCCGATAGCCCAGAAGGCCAGGGCGCCAACGGAGAAGTCCATCATGTTTTTCATCATGATGTTACAGGCGTTTTTCGCACGGGTGAACCCGGCTTCAACCATAGCAAAACCGGCCTGCATAAGGAAAACCAGGAAGGCTGCGATCAAGGTCCAGACAAAGTTGAGGTTGTTCTGAACCGCATCAGCTGTCAGCGGTTCAGCATCAGCAGCTAGGGACAGAAAGGGAAGGCCAAGCACGAGGGCGATGGTCAAGAGTGAGGTTAGTTTTCTCATGGCAGATATCTCCTAAATCATTAAATCATGAGAGTGTGGACTAAATAGTCTATTACAGGGCATCGCTACCGGACTCGCCGGTACGAATACGGATGGCCTGCTCAACTGTGCTGACAAAGATTTTTCCATCGCCGATTCGACCGGTGCTGGCTTCGCGTTGAATTGCTTCAACCAGGGTTTCGACCTGATCATCATTGACGACCAGCTCAATGCGGATTTTCGGAATGAAGTCGATCTGGTATTCGGCTCCACGGTACAGTTCGGTGTGCCCTTTCTGGCGACCGAAACCACGCACTTCACAAACGGTCATGCCGTTGATTCCGAGATCTGTAATCGCGGCTTTAACGTCGTCAAGCTTGAATGGTTTGATGATGCATTCAATTTTTTTCATCCTGAGGTTCTCCTTACAGGTTCGATAAATAAAAAAAGGTGCACTGCCCCCGGTGTAGGAAACAGAGCACCTTTGCTCTGACTGCTCTTCTGTCGTAATGCGATGAAGAGCGCATTGAATATTATATTGTTGTGGTGCTTAGAGCTTCTCTAGCAAGTTGTTGAATAAAAACATCTGTGCATTGCCGTTGCGGCGTTAAAAATGGACTCAAAATGTTTATCTGCTGGTGCCATCTCCGCAGTTTAGCCAATATTCGCCTTGCTCTTGCTGTTTTGATGACGTTTTTCTATTTCCTTGATAATGCAGACTTTGTACCAATTGAATGACAGAGAAAACTTAAGGGCTGCAGGTGCTGTTTCTCGTCTTTATGGCGAAAAAATATACATAAAAAGTTTTGGCTGCTTAAAAAATGGACTGGCAGGTGTGCCTGTTCTTGAGGCATACACCTGCAGCCAGATTCAGATCTCAATATTTTTTTCGGGCAGAAATATTTCAAAGCAGCTGCCTTGCATCGTGGTATCAATGATTTTAAGGTGCCCTTCGTATTCGGTAATAATTTTCCGGCACAGATACAGTCCCAACCCGGTTCCGGTTCCATCTTTACGTGAGGTAAAGAAGGGCTCGAAAACCTGTTCACGCAGCTTTTCGGGAATGCCGGGACCATTGTCACAAAAACGGACATAAATGCCTTCACCCTTAACGTAGTCAGTGGAAATTCTTATGGCGCCACCATGGCCCATGGCCTGAATTGCATTGAGAATCAGGTTGATAAAAATCTGCTTGAACTTGTTATTGTCGATGTTTGCCAGTGGTAGAGGTGTAATTTCGTGACTGGCTTCTGTCTGGGTTTTGTTGATTTCATAGCGCAGCAGTTTGAGAATGTTGGCTATGGTGTCGTTCAGGTTGGTCAGTTTTTTACGACCTTCCTGAGAACCGGAATATGACAGCAGCTCTGAGGTCAGGCTCATCAGGCGTTCGACTTCGGTATCAATTCTTTCAAGCAGCTCCTGCTGGTCGACATTATAACCATCTTCGGCAAGCAGCAGCTCACAGGCATAGCTGATGACCGAAAGGGGATTGTTGATCTCGTGTGCAATGCCGGCACTCATGCGGCCGACTTCAGCAAGTTTCTCCGACTGTATGGTTTGGGCCAGCAATTGTTCAAATTCGGTAATATCCTCAACAACGACGACGGCGCCAATGGTTTTTCCTGCTTCTTTGAGCGGTGCCAAAAAGCGCTTCTGGAGACGGTTTTCTCCTGTTTGCCCACGGTGAAGCAGGCGTAGTTTCTGGGCTTCGCCACCTTTAAGAACGATTCTCAGCCGCTCCGCAATTCCTTCTTCCTCCAGAGTCGGGAATAAGTCTGGGAGAGACCTGCCAATGGCGTCTGTTGCTGGAATACGACTGATGTTCGCCATGCTTTCGTTCCATGATGTAATCCGCATATCGCGGTCGATGGTATAGACCCCAATGCTGATACTGGAGAGTATCTGGCGATTCAGATTGTGCAGAGTTTCATTTTTGCGATTGGCCGTACCTAATTCGCGGTACAAGCGGGCGTTGTCTATGGCAATGGCCGCTTGGCCTGCCAGAATTGACAAGGCATCACTATCATTGGCATTGAACGCTTCCTCAAGAGGGCTTTCAACGTTGAAGACACCGATGACGCGATCGCGGGCGATAAGGGGCACCGCAAGTTCTGACCCGGCCGCTTCAATCCCCGGAATGTAGTCAAGATCCTGATGGACGTTCTGGATCAGGTACGGACGGCCATATTTGGCGGCCTTACCCATAATCCCTTCTCCAAGAGGGATCGGTTTTTCAACCGCGGTCTGATTGTAACCGAATGATGCAACCGCTTCGAGCTGCTGGCTGTCTTCGTTCAGCAAGCGGATGATGGCATTTTCAAAGTGAAAAACTTCGCGGGAAATATCAAGAATTCTGGACAGCAGGTGATCGACATCGGTGATCGCGGCCAATTCTTTGCCGACATCCAGCAGGGCCCGGAATAATTTTTGGTTCTGATCAGTCATTGTTCAGTAACTCATTTCATTGCTTCAGCAAAACATCACGAAACTCTAGGAATGAGCTACTATTTAAGCATGGACAATGCCAAAACTGATTAATCTGAATAAAACCTCTGTTTTTCATTGGCGTGGTTTCTGCACGACAAATTCATATAAATTTTGTCATAATTCTATAGCCCAGTAGATAAAGAGGTTTTAATTATGCTTCTGGTGCCATCCAAAACCAAGAACGAGGCCTTTAATATTCTGCAGTCCCGGCTGGAAAAGATCTATTCTGCTGAGATCGCTGCTGACCTGACCAAACGACTGGTAGCTGAAATTAGGCGACTGGGCAATGAGTCTGAAACGTCCGATATAGAGCGGCTGTGGAATCAGGAAGATGTGCTGCTGATTACTTACGGGGACTCAATTCGCCGGGAGCAACAGCTGCCACTCCGGACATTGTGCCAATTTCTTAGGCAACGGCTGCACGGATTTGTCAATATTGTGCACATTCTGCCATTTTTCCCCTACAGTTCTGACGATGGCTTTGCCGTCACTGATTACGATCGGGTCAACCCCTTATTGGGGGACTGGGACGATGTCGCGTCGATCCATGAAACGTTTGATCTGATGTTTGACCTGGTGATCAACCATGTCTCCAGCCAGCATGCCTGGTTCGGTCAATTTATCCGTGGAGAACAGCCCGGCGCTGATTATTTTATTACACCACCAGCGGATGCCGAGTTAAGCAAGGTTGTCAGACCCCGGGAATCTCCTTTGTTGACCCCTGTTGCAACGGCCGCGGGGGCAAAGAATGTCTGGACGACCTTCAGCGCCGATCAGGTCGATGTTGATTTCAGCAATCCCGATGTCTTTTTTGCATATGTGCGGATCTTGATGAACTATCTGAAACATGGGGCGCGCCTGATCCGCCTCGATGCCATTGCTTTCTTATGGAAAGAGTATGGCACCAGTTGTATGAGTCTGCCGCAAACCCATGAGGCAGTGCGCGTGTTGCGCAACCTTATGGGAATCGCATTCCCTAAAAGTATTCTGCTGACCGAAACGAACGTTCCTCATCAACAGAATGTCAGTTACTTTGGTGACAGTGACGAAGCGCATATGGTTTACCAGTTCAGCCTGGCACCGTTGTTGCTGCACAGCCTGTATCGTGGCAATGCCAGTTATCTGAACGATTGGGCGCGCAGCTGTTGCTCCACTCCGCCTGGTTGTACTTTCCTGAATTTTACCGCGTCCCATGATGGTATTGGTATGCGCCCCCTGGAAGGATTGATGCCGCAGGGGGAGATTGACCTGTTGCTTAACGGGATGGAAAAATTTGGCGGGTTGATCAGTTATCGAACCAATAATGATGGTAGCAAAAGTGCCTATGAGATAAATATCACCTATTTTGATGCTCTGAAAGGGACCTGGATTGGGGAGGACAGTTGGCAGATCGCCAGGTTTTTGCTGGCCCAGACCTTGATGCTGGGCTTACGTGGCGTCCCGGCTTTTTACATTCACAGCCTGCTGGCAACGCCCAACGATTATGCCGGGGTCGAAAAGGGCGGTCGGGCGCGTCTGATCAATCGCCATCGCTGGGACCTTGAGGTGCTTGAACCGTTGCTGGGGGATTTTGAATCACCCCAGGCGATTGTCTTTAATGAATTGCGGCGGCGGATAAAAATCCGCACCCAGCAAAAGGCCTTTCATCCTGATGGGCGCCAACAGATTATCCATCTGGGCGATCAGATCTGTGGCTTCTGGCGCACCAGCCTTGACGGCCTGGAAAAGGTTTTGTGCGTCCACAACATGACTGACAAGTTGCTCCCGCTGTACCTGGAAGGACCATTGGAAGAGAGCCTGTCTGGTCACTGGCTGGGGTTGCTCACCGGTGAAGAGGTGAACGGCCTGCAGTCTCTCGTGCAACTGCCGCCCTACCAGGTGCTGTGGCTGAAAAAGGTGGGGGAATGAATTCAAAATTCAGGTGTTCGGAAACAGATCTCTCGGTGAATCTCGTCTCTTTACGGTGCAATAGGTTTAGTAGTTCAATCTGAAATTTCAAATATGAAATCACTACTGTCCGGTTAAAAAGTCGGATAGTGCTGTAAGTTACTGATAATAATTGTTCTTTGACATAACTGTTCCGTTTTCGATTTGAATTCGCCCCATGAATATGGGGAGATACCATCCATTATCGCAGGAGGTATCGATGAATTCAGGCCAAACCGTTTTCAGGCAACTGCTGCAGTTTCTGCCACGTCACGATTTCAATTTGTGCGTTCACCGTTATCGGGGCGATTACAGAGCCAGAAAGTTTTCGACATTCGATCAATTTCTGTGCCTCGCTTATGCCCAAATGGCCAGCCGTGAAAGCTTGCGAGATATCGAAACCTGCTTGAACTCTCACCGAGAGAAGCTTTACCACATCGGCTTTCGCGGTTCCGTGTCCCGCTCAACTCTGGCAGATGCCAGTGAGCGCAGGGACTGGCGCATCTTTCAGGACTTCGGCCATATTCTAATACACATGGCGCAGCAACTTTACTGTGACGAACCATTTGCCCTTGAACTTGGCCAGCCACTGTATGCTTTTGATTCAACGACCATTGATCTGTGCCTGTCTCTATTCCCATGGGCAGAATACAAAACGACGAAGTCCGCGGTTAAAATGCATACTCTGCTTGATCTGCGAGGAACCATTCCGACCTATGTCGCCGTCACAACAGGCAAAGTACATGATGTCCGAATGTTGGATTCTCTGCCGGTAACAGAGAATGCCATTTACACCATGGACAAGGCCTATACCGACTTCTCGCGACTCTATGCGCTGCATCAACAAGGAGGTTTCTTCGTCATCAGGGCAAAAGACAATTTGCGTTACAGGCGACTTTATTCCGCAGACAAAGACAAGTCAGCCGGAATCAAAGCTGACCAGACGATTGTCCTAGTCACTCCCAAATCGAAAAAGGACTATCCGGAAAAGTTCCGCCGGGTCAGTTATGTTGACAAAGATCGAAATAAACACCTGGTCTTTTTGACCAACAATTTTACGATTTCAGCAGCTACAGTTGCCGAAGTCTATAAGCAGCGCTGGCAGGTAGAGCTGTTTTTCAAATGGGTTAAGCAGCACCTGCGGATCAAATCGTTTTACGGGACATCGATCAACGGCGTAAAGAGCCAGATATGGGTAGCGCTGTGCATTTACCTTCTGGTTGTTATTGCGAAGAAAAAGCTCAAAATCCCGTGTGAGCTCTACACTTTTTTACAGATCCTGGAGGTCAATTTGTTTGAGAAAAAGCCCATTTCTTCACTGGTTGCTGATGCTCTCAAGCAAATTCAAGATCTCCCTGATAGTAACCAGCTGGATTTATTCAGCTATTAACCGGACAGCAGTGATATGAAATATAAAATCGCGAGGGCATCTGCCCTCGTGATCAGCTATGCCGATGGGGCACTTCCCCATGAATGTGCGCGTGGGTATGCTGGTGAATTGAGACCGGTTGGTCTGTTAGAATCCTGCCCTTTTCAAGGGCGTAAATCTTGCGGGTGGCGCGGGTTAAAAACTCGAAATCGTGGGAAATGACAACGTAGGTGATATCCAGATTCAGTAAAATCTGCAGCAGATTTTCGCGGGTTTTTTCATCAAGACCGTTGGTGGGTTCATCAAGCAGCAGAATGTCCGGCTTCATAGCCAAGAGGGTCGCCAGTGAGACCAGTTTTTTCTCTCCTCCGGATAATCTGTGGGTCAGGCGTTGCTCAAACCCCTGCAGTCCCAACAGATTCAGCGTTTCCATTGCGGTTGCTTTGGCTTGTTCAGGTGAAAGCCCCAGATTCAGCGGCCCAAAAGCAACATCCTCAATAACCGTGGGGCAGAACAGTTGATCGTCTGCGTCCTGAAACAGCAGCCCGATCTTTTTGCGCACCCGAAGATAGTCCTTCTTGTCCCTAAGTGGGCGACCAAACGCTTCAACGTGACCTGCTTCGGGTTTCAGTAAGCCGACGGCCAGATGGAACAGGGTCGTTTTGCCGATGCCATTGGAGCCGGTCAGCCCGATACGATCCCCCGCGAATAACTCGAAATCCAGATGTTTCAGAACCGTATGGTTCCCGGCGTAGGAAAAGGCGATATCGGAAAATTTTAAAACAGGTGTGTTTGCCATGGGAGTACAACCAGACCGAGAATGATGAAAACAAAAAGAACGAGCCAGCCATAATCCCGGCGGCGGAAGGAACTTGTTTCCAGACAGAGAAAGCGTCCCTGAAAACCCCGGCACAACATCGCTTTGTGAACTTGGTCCGCGCGCAGGTATGAACGCACAAACAGCATACCGACCAGGTATGCATAGGTCCGATACGTGTGCAGATTGGTTCCGGCCTGAAAACAGCGCAGCTGGACAGCTTTTTCCAGACGGCGGTATTCCTGTTCAATGACAAAGATGTAACGATAGCAGAACAGCAGCAGGTAGACCAGCTTTTCCGGGAGATACAGTTGCTGCAATCCTTGTCCCAGGGCTGTTACCGTTGTACTGACGGCCAGGGCCATAAAAATAAGCATAATCGCAAGGGATTTCAGGACAACTTGGCCGACCAGCAGGAGTCCCTGCTGAGTCAGTGTCAGCGGGCCATAGGTCCAGATGGCTGTTCCATTGATGGTAAAAGGAAGAACCAGGCCTAAAAAGAGCAGAAAACCGCAGGCCGGCAGCAGCCGTTTCAACATTTCTATGGTCGGCAGATGCGTCAGGCGGATCAGGGCCAGGGCGCTCAGCAGGCCAAATACAAGTGCTGCCCAACTGTTTGTCAGGGCGACCGTAAAAGAAAACACGACCGCAAAGATAATTTTGACGCGGATATTAATCCGCGCAAAGGGGGATTCCAATATGATGAGCGGTTCAAGAAGCATAATTCATGGCACGCCACGTGCTGCTGTTTGTACGTTATGTCGAAATGATTAAAAAACTTGCTCAAAAAATCCTGGTCCCCTCAAGGACGTTGTTTCCGAGACTGAACCCAGGCGGCAACGCCGATCAAACCGGCAATGTAGCCTAATCCGGCAATGATGTCATGCAATGAAGGCCCGGTCTGGTTCATTTCCGCCAGCAGATGGCTGATCGGTTTGAGTTTGCGATCGAGCACTTTTTCGATGGTTGCTTCCAACAGAGCAGAATTCTGCACACTGCTCTGTGATTGAACAGATGCTTGCGCAGCTTTGGTGACGGCGGGTTGCGGGAGATTCTGTTCCGGCTGGTCACTCAGTTCACTTAAGGGGATGGTCCATTCAGCACGATGCCCCATGGCCGCATCGAGGACGACTTTTAATGCACTTTTTGCCGGTATAGGAAAGGAAAATTCTCCGTTGTCATCCGTCTGGCCGCTTAGCAGTTCAGTACCCGTACTGTCATAAACGCTGATTTTACCTCTGTTGACCTTGGTCCCGGCGCCAAACTTACTCTGGGTAAAAACTTGGCCATCCTCAACCCAGGCAAAAACCGTGACCCGGTGGGCATAAGCTGGTGTTGATATAAAAGGCGTTACATTGGCAGCAAGGCACAGCATAAACATGACAAAGGTTTTGCGTAGAGCATGATTCATGGCATTTTCCAATCTGTTCCCTGTTTCACTGGGGGGAGTATTTCCGGAAGGACTTTGTGCAGGAATCCGACGCAGAATGCGCTGATAATTCCTTCAATCACCATGACGGGTAAATGTGCGGATGCCAGCATTATCGCCGCTTCTGAAAAATCGTTATTGGCAGAAATCAGAGCAACTGCCGCCAGGAGGGCGGCTAGAAGTACGGCAACAAAGCCGGTCGCAAAGGCGGCTGGTAATATCAGCTTCGGTTTAAAGCGCACTGTCGTTGTATAGATATAATATCCGACAACCGCAGGTGCAGCCATGATGACCGTATTGACCCCGAGGGTCGTAATGCCTCCGTACTGAAACAGTACGGCCTGGAGCAGCAGGGCGACCAGAATGACCGGAAAGGCGCTCCATCCCAGCAACAGGCCAACCAGTCCATTGAGGATCAAGTGGACATTGGACGGACCGATGGGGACATGGATCAAAGACGCGACAAAAAAAGCGGCTGCGAACAGGCCGGCTTGGCCAATGCGATCAAAATCCAGTTTTTTAAGGCCGATAGCGGTACCGACGGTGGCAAGGGCAGCGCCACTGAAAATGACTGGGCCAGACAAAACGCCTTCTGAAATATGCATGACTGAATTCTCTATTAGAATAAGATGGTAAGCGAACATGTCAGCCCGGTCGGCAGGACGTTAGCTTACCTGTGGCTGTTGGAGTTATTTACCGGCCCATTCAAAAAATTCAAGCCACAGAACCGCACCGAGTTCAACGTCTTTTTCTTCTCCTTCATGGGCAATTCTTTCAGCCGCCGTATTCAGGGCGGCAAAGCCCCACCATCCGGCTGCCGGAGGGGTGTAGGTGAAGACCCCGTTTGCATCGGCTTTAACGACCTGAGTGATGAAATAGTCGCTTGGCGCCTGTACGGTTTTATCGCGGTTATAAAATTCAACCTCAACTTCGGCAAAAGGAACCACTTTGCCGTCTAATTTAACGATCCCCTGAAAGCTGTTGCCGGCATACAGACCGAAGGGGCGAGTGAGGGGGACAATTTCCGTTTTCAGCCCGAGTTCCTGGTCCCACCCTTCTTCGTCACCAAAGGCGGCGACTATGGTTTTGGTGTAATGGATGATGAAACAGTCTTCTGCTGGTTCCCAATAGGGTTGTGGTTCCATGTAAAACTGGTAAACCCCCGGTCTTTTTACCGGGTAATCGATAGCCCAGGCCTGTTCTCCCATGATTTGAGCCTGCCTAAGCTGGGGGAGCAGGTCGAAGGTCTTTTCCTGCGTATGCACGCTGAGCACGGCCGGTTTGACCAGGGGCATGCCGATTGTCTCAAAAGGGTGAGAAAATGATGCCTCAATGTGGATCGTTCTTTTGTCGCCCTGCATAACCATGGAATCGGATGGGATCAGCATGCCGAAGTGGGCCAGGGCGGGGGTGGTTAGTGCGAGGGAAAAGGACAGTCCCAGCAGAATTAAAGATATACGTTGTTTCATCGCCTTCCTCCGTTACTTGATTGTATTGTCAATTCAGTGGATGAGACCGTAGCACGAAAATAAAAATCGTAACAGGGGAAAGTTGATTTAATGATTTTATTGCAACAGGCAAAGGCCAATTCGCGGGGACGCGCCCCCCGCCCGGCGCCCAACTTTTTGTCACAATCACGCCACAAAAAGTAGGCAAAAAGGGCGCTCTTAAAAATCTCCGGGTCGAGTGTCGCTCCGTTGTCACAACCGCCGGCAACTTAGTAGCCGGCCTGACGGCTCAAGGCGCGCCTGATGGCCAGAAACCGGCGACCTTGTTTTAAAATTTCGAAATTTTCAGATAGACCTATTTATTATCCTCCTCCACCGCCTCATAAATATGATCCAGGATATCCGGAATGGCACTGATAACCCGGTTCCAGCTTGGCATGAAGGGGGTTTCCATCGGGTTGTTGATAAACACATCACCGGCCCGGACAATATTTTCGGCAAACAATTCCACCGCTTTTTCTTCCTTGTGGCGGTCAATTTTCAGGCCGTTGATGATGGCGTCATCATAAAAACGCTGCACGAAATCGAGGGCGGTGCGGTAGTAGGTAGCTTTTAAGCTGCGGAAGGTTTCCATGGAGAGCACCTCCCCCTGGGTCGCCAGCTTGCGAATGATGGCTTTGGTGATATCGGTGCTCATGCGCGATAGGCCGCCATTCGGGTCATCTTCGGACAGGTTCTGGTGTTTGTGATCATAGATATCGGCAATGTCAACCTGGCAGATTCTGCTGGTGGCGTAGTTCCGATACATCTCTGAAATAACACCGATTTCCAGTCCCCAGTCACTCGGAATACGCAGGTCATTGAGGACATCGACACGCATGGAAAACTCACCGGCCAGGGCGTAGCGGAAGCTGTTGAGATAATCGAGATACTCGGAATGGCCAACGATTTTTTGTAACGAGCGAATCAATGGTGTAACCAGCAGGCGACAAACCCGGCCATTGAGACTGCCACTGGCGATGCGGGAGTAGTAGCCCTTGCAGAACTGATAGTTAAAATTGGGGTTGGCAACCGGATAGATCAGGCGGGCGAGCATGTCCCGTTTGTAGGTCACAATGTCGCAATCGTGTAATGCAACAGCGCGACTGCGCCCGGATGCGAGAACGTAGCCAAAGCAGTACCAGACGTTGCGGCCTTTGCCCATTTCCTTGGGGGCCAGTCCCTGGTCGGCGAGCATTTTATCGATACTGCGCAAGCGCGGTCCGTCATTCCACAGAATGCGGTGCTCTTGAGGCAGCCGGGAGAAGTAGTCTTTGGCATAATGAAACTGTGCTTCATCGGCACGGTCGAGGCCGATGACAATTTCACGCAGGTATGAAGCATTTTTAAGATCGTCAAGGATCGGTCCCAGTGCCGGTCCTTCGAGTTCTGAAAACAGGGAGGGGAGGACCAGACTCATAGGGCTGCGGGTTGAAAATCTGTCCAGGTCTTTTTCAAGTTCCTCAAGAGGTCGGTCAGTGAGATTATGCAGGGTCGTAATGATCCCGTTCTGAAAAAAATCAGCCATGATCGATTCCTTTGTCGGTATAGAGTAATAAAATATCGTGAATAGCCTGATTCCAACCCCGTGGGCCCGGAAGCTTGGCATGGAGGATTTTGCCTCTGCGGGGTTTTGGTGCAACGCTGCTTTGGGACGGAATGACAACGGCAAGATCGCAGGCTTCCATCATGGCCTGATCGTTGGGGCCATCGCCAAGGGCGACGCTGAACCAGCGCTGCTTTGGGCGTTGCTGGCGAAAGTATCTGGTCAGCCAGTGGACTGCGGTTCCTTTGTCGGCTTGTGCATCGAGGATATGATAGAAGCGGCCACCGCGGAGTAATTGTAGTTTGTATGAGGCAAGGTCATGACGAAAACGTTCGAGAGCTTCGGAGGTGTCGCTCCAGCGGATCGGTTCGCTGAACAGGCGGTCTTTGGCTGCAGTTGCAGAGTCATGGTCAAGTCCTGTTTCGGCCATGACGTCGGCTGTAGAAAAATCACTGAAGCCAGAAAAGCGATAGCTCTTTTTGTTACGGAGCTGGTGCACCAGCTGAGTCAGTTCCTGGTAGGGCCTGCCAAAAAAATGAGCAGTTTGCCGTTCCCCTGGACCTTCTGGCGGAAAGATAATACCTGCCCCGTTCTCGACAATGTAGGGGGTTGTCAGCTGTAACGCGTGGTGCAGTTCTTTGACTTCAGCTGCCGTTTTGCTGGTACAGATAATAACCGGAATATCAAGCTCTTTGAGCTTAAACAGGGAGGGTTGAGCCGGAGCCCAGCTATAGGTGTGATGATCAAGTAGGGTTCCGTCCAGATCGGTGAAGATAATCGGTTGGTGTCTGTCCATTGGCCGTCTCCGTCGTTGGATGCGAACTAACAACCTGCAAGGCGGGTGCCAGTACCGGACGGAGTGTGATGGGCAGAGGTTTGTCAGGGGCGTATCACCATACGCCCCTGACTGAGACTTGGGGACTGACTACTGCGCCATTTTATAAAAGAATTCCTCTGGTTGGCAGAGCACCTGGTGCAGATTGACAACATCGCCAAAGACCAGGATGGCCGGACGCTCTGCCAGAGGAGCTGTCGCAGGCAGATGCTCCAGATCGGTAATCAAGACCTGCTGGTTCGGGCGTGAAGCGTTGGCGATTATGGCCACTGGCAGATTTTTAGCTACGCCCTGGCTGATGGCCATTTCACTGATCTCGCTGGCGAAACTCAGGCCCATCAGGACAACCGTAGTGTGATGGGGAATTTTGAGCATGGGAAACCAGTCAGCGTTGATGCGACTGCCAGCAAGATGGGCCGAGACGACTGACAGGTTGGTTGCATAGCCACGGGCTGTCGGTGGAATCCCTGCACAGGCCGGGCCGGCCAGGGCCGAGCTGATACCACTGACAACGTCTACCCTGATCCCACGCCTGATCAGGTATTCGGCTTCCTCGGAACCACGCCCGAAAATGTAGGGGTCGCCGCATTTCAAACGCGCAACATTCAGCCCCTGCAGTGCCTTTTGGTAGATCAGTTCGTTAATTTCTTCCTGTTTGAAGCTATGGCAACCCTTCTGTTTGCCGACGGCAATCTTTTCGGTATGCTCAGGAATCAGAGCCATGATTTCCGGTGTCAGTAGATGATCGTAAAGGACGACATCCTGCTGCTGGATCAGCCGGTAAGCTTTCATGGTGAGCAGATCCGGATCCCCAGGGCCACAGCCGATCAGTGCAACCTGGGCTAGCACGCGATTGCTTTTGGTCAGAGTGTTTTGGGAGTCAATAATACCGGAAGCTCGGTCCTGTTTGCTGCTGGCGACCAGCCCTTCGAGTTGGGGCGGGATGATCTTCGCAATTTTGTCTCTGACCTGGCGGCTGATGGTCGGGCTGGCACCATCGGTTGATACCGCGACTTTCAGGTGGCCGTGTTTTAACAGGGCCGGAAAGTGAAAGTCACTGACGGTTTGGTCGGCGCAACAATTCAGCATAAAGTGATGGCTCTGTTTGGCTTCCAGCAGTTGCCGGGTCAGTTCCTGGTTGCCGCTCGCATCCACGACCAGTGTAGTATTGAGCAGATCGCCCGGTTGAAAAGGACGTTCAGAAAAGGCAATATCCAGTTGTTTCAGCTCGCTGCAGATTTCTGTAGCAACGAGACGGAAGCTGATGCCGTTTCTCAGCAGATTTCTGGCCTTCAGCAGTGCAGTTTGTCCGCCACCGATAAGCAGTACCCCAGGGTTTGTCAGCACGATAGGCAGAGTTACAGACGTTTTCATCTTTTGATCCCGGTATTAAAAGTGTTGCGCAGAAAAAACTTAAGCGGATTGGAAAGGGGCTGAACAACAGTGTACAAAAAAAACCGAAACCCATAATAATGCTGGTTTCGGTTACCCATTGATGCCGATTCCTGTATCCCGCCGCATGGTCCCCTGCGGACAGAAAATTTACTGGGTAGCAGGTATTCTGACTTCCGGTTCAGCCGCAGACGACGCCTTCCCGAAATAGATATCAGTGGCGATTGTCGTCTTTGTCCCCGGTTACAGCGGTGGGTCCGTTTCCGATTCTCACGGAATTCCCTACTTCATTTCGCTAATGAAGCTGTCCCAGTAATCTTGATTGTGACCACTGTATACGCCGAGTGCAGGCTTGAAGTCAAATGAATTATTTTGATGAATTCTTTTATAATTCAACAGGTTGTCAGTGCTTCCGTAGGTCGGGTGGTGAATGCGTCCGGTCAGACCGCAAAAACGACCTGTCATTCAGAAATCAAATCTACGGGGAAAAAATATCTTGCAGCGAAAATGGTTTTGGCTTTTAATCGGGCCACTTTTTCCCTCCCTGGCAGGTTGTCAATGGTGGGGAAAAGGTATTTATCACTTTGAGATCGGCAAGAGCAACAAGGAAGACGGTGTAAATCCGTCACGGACCCGCCACTGTAACCAGGTACTGCCTGGGAGTCAGATACTTGTTCCCACTTCGCCTTTATTAGCCTGAACTTCGTGGACTGAGCTCGCAGGTTAACCAAAATGCTACTGGATTAAAAACGGAATCCCGGTGCCTTTTGAAGGCACCGGGATTCCTATTTGGTACTGCAAGGAAGGTCCCGCATATGGGGAATTTAAATTGTCCGTTGACGACACGCAACCACAAAAACAGCGCCTGATCTACATAAGCGGCGGATGCCGCAGTGGCAAAAGTGCCTATGCGCAAAAGTTGGCTGAAAGTCTGCCTGGGCGCCGTGCCTATCTGGCCACATGCCCGCACATCGATAAGGAAATGGATACCCGCATCTCCCGACATCAACAGGAACGGGCTGGGCGCGGTTGGGAGACCATCGAAGAACCGCTGGCGCTGGATCATGCTTTACTGAAAGTGCTTGATGTCGATGTGATTCTCATCGATTGCCTGACCCTCTGGGTCAATAACCTGCTCTATGTCGCTGAACAACAGCAGCAGGAACTTACCGAAGCAGACATCGAACCTCAGTGTCAGAATTTTCTAAATGCTTGTCGCCAGGGGCTGCGCACCATCATCGTCGTCAGTAATGAGGTTGGGATGGGGCTGGTTCCGGAAGATCCCTTATCCCGTCGTTATCGCGATCTGATCGGGCGTTGCAATCAGCTGGTTGCACGTGCCGCTGACGAAGCAATCTTTATGGTTTCCGGTTTGCCCCTGCGCTTTAAATGAGCAGCACCAGGCCCCCCTTCTTTTTCGGAGCAAATTATGAAGTTTCTGCAACAAACAATCGCATCTATCCCGGCACCTGATCTGCAGATCAGGGCTCAGGCTCTTGCCCGCCTGGAGCAGCTGATTATGCCGCATTGGGCTCTCGGCCGCCTGATGGATCTGGCCCTTGATCTGGCCGGTATCTATGCTTCAATGAAACCCTCTGTCGCACGCAAACTTATTGTGGTTATGTGTGGTGACCATGGTGTTGCGGCTGCCGGAGTGAGCCGCTTTGACCCGGAAGTGACCGTACAGATGGTTCAGAGTTATTTCGCCGGAGTTGCCGGGTGTAACATCATGGCGCGTCAGGCCGGAGCCAAGGTTGCCGTTGTTGATATGGGAATTGCCGGTCAGCTCAATGATGCGGCAAGCGGCTTGATCATCAACCGTAAAATCGCTCGCGGGACCAATAATTTTCTCGAAGGCCCGGCGATGTCCCGGGAGCAGGCGGTGGCGGCCCTTAATGCCGGAATAGAGGTTGCGACGGCTTTTGCCCCGGAAACGGATCTGTTTGGCACGGCGGAAATGGGTATTGGCAACACGACGGCAAGCAGTGCCATCGTCGCGGCATTATGCGGTATTTCTCCGGTTGAAGCCACCGGACGCGGTACCGGGCTCGATGACGAACAGCTGAAAAACAAGGTTGCTGTTGTCGAGCGGGCATTGGTTGTCAATCAGCCCGATCCGTCTGATCCTGTCGATGTTTTGAGTAAGGTCGGTGGGTTCGAGATCGCAGGGATTGCTGGACAGATCATCGGGGCGGCCGCAATGGGCAAGCCTACCGTGATAGATGGCTTTATCTCCACTGCGGCAGCGCTGGTGGCCGGAAAGCTGGCCCCTGCAGCTATAGATTACATGATTCCCTCGCACCGGAGTGTCGAGCGAGGTCATGTCGCGGCCCTGGCCGGTTTAGGTAAAGAGCCGTTCCTGGACCTTAATTTTCGCCTTGGCGAAGGAACCGGTGCGGCGATGACCATGAATCTGGTGGAAGGTGCTATCGCGATTCTGACCGAGATGGCGACCTTTGAAGAGGCCGCAGTCAGTGGTAAAAAGTGAGTGTGTAGCCATCCTGAGACAGCGGATGGCCGCACGTAGGTTTTCAAAGGGCTCGTTGCCAATTTGAACACAAAGAATTCCCTCTCTCAGGGGAAGGGCCGGATAGCTGGGAATGTGGTGGAGAAAGCCGGCTATCCGGCCTGCGTTTGTTGTCGGGTAAACGAACTGATAGTTCCAGATTGATTATGCCAGGGAGGTTTTTTGTGACCATTTTAGAAAAGACTATTGCCAACATCACCGGCCAGGATCATGCCGTACGGGCCAAGGCGAAAGAGCGCCTGGACCAGTTGATTATGCCACACTGGGCGCTTGGACGCTTACTTGACCTGGCTCTCGATCTGGCCGGTATGACAGGGACCACGACGCCTGCGGTGAGCCGGCGCAAAATTGTCACCATGGCGGGTGATCATGGTATTGCCCGCAGTGGTGTCAGCCTCTTCCCCCAGGAAGTTACGCTGCAGATGGCTCAGGGGGTTATTGCCGGAGTGGCCGGTGTCAACGTTCTGGCAAGGCAATCAAAGACTGATGTGGTTCTGGTCGATATGGGGATTGCGGCTGAGCTGGATGAAAAAACTGCCGCTGCCGTCATCAATTGTAAAATCGCCCATGGTACCAATAACTTTGCCGAAGGTCCGGCGATGACCCGCGATCAGGCGGTTAAGGCGCTGGAAGCAGGTATCGAAGTTGCTTTTGAGCTGGCTGATGAGACCGATGTGTTTGGTACCGGTGAACTGGGGATCGCTAATACCACCCCGAGCAGTGCCATTGTCGCGACCCTCTGTGGCATTCCGGTTGCCGATGCTGTTGGTCGCGGCACCGGTCTGGATGATAGCCAGCTGCAATACAAAGTCAGAGTGATCGAGGATGCTCTTGCTTTAAACCAGCCGGATGCCAATGATCCTCTGGATGTGCTGGCCAAAGTCGGCGGTTTTGAAATTGCCGGGCTTGCCGGATTGATCCTGGGGGCCGCTCTTCTGAGAAAGCCTGTTGTGGTTGATGGCTTTATCTCCACGGCAGCAGCACTGGTGGCGGCTAAATTGGCCCCAGCCTGCTGTGATTTCATGATCAGTGCTCATCGCAGTGTCGAAAAAGGGCAGGTTGCTGCGTTGCGGGTCCTGGGCAAAGAACCGTTCCTCGATTTGAACTTCCGCCTTGGCGAAGGGACTGGTGCTGCGGTTGCCATGAACCTGGTTGAGGCAGCGGTCGCGCTGCTGACCGAAATGGCTACCTTTGAAGAAGCCGCAGTGAGTACCGCAGCTCGTTAATGTTAATAAAGAGTCGTTTGTCTCCTCGTATGCTTCAGCTGTGAAATCTGAAGTTTCATATCTGAAATCGTAAAGCGAAGTTGAGCGCCCATGAAATGTCTAGAGCCGTTATTTTCAGCCGTCCGTTTTCTGACCATTCTGCCGGTTCCTGAGAGGTGGTGTGGCGATGCGGAAAGTTTCCGAAAGAGTGCCGACTGGTATCCCCTCGTAGGTTTGCTAATCGGCCTATTGGCTGGCGTTTTCGACCTGTTACTGTGCTGGCTGCTGCCCGTGTCGATTGCCAGTGCTATTGTTCTGACTGGCATGATTGTTGTGACCGGCGCTTTGCATATGGACGGCATGGCCGATAGCGCGGATGCCTTTTTCAGCAGCCGGAGTCGTGAACGGATGCTGGAGATTATGAAAGACAGTTGTGCCGGACCCATGGGGGTGGCGGCGTTGATTCTGCTGCTGCTGACCAAATGGACGTTGCTGGTTGCTCTGCCTGAAGCTTACCGTTTTGCCGTGATTGTGCTGATGCCCGTATGCGGACGCTGTGCTATCGCTTTTTTGATTACCTGGCTCCCCTATGCCCGGCCTGAAGGTGGCACGGCGGCGTTTACCAAAGATAGCGGCGGCTCGCTTCGGGTGTTGATCGCCTGGCTGACGCTGGTGCTGTTACCTGTTTTAATGTTGGGCTGGCATCCGGGTTTATGGACAATTGTTGTGAGTGTTAGTTTGCTCTTGGGTGTAAAAGGATATTTCATGCGGAAGATCGGAGGTTATACCGGGGACACTCTCGGGGCTGCCAGTGAGTTGCTTGAGCTGGCTCCGGCTCTGGTCACTGTAGCACTGGCTCATCTCGGAGTTTTGGCATGAGTTTGCATGGAGGCAATCTAAACGCTGCTGCCGTCCTGGCAGGTATCCCTCGAAGCGAGCTGCTCGATTTTTCGGCCAATATCAATCCCCTTGGCTTTCCCGACTGGTTGCGCCCGCTGATCAGTTCCAGCGTTGAAGCACTGCTTCATTATCCTGACCCTGAGTGTACCGAACTGCTTGCCGCCATGTCTGCCACATTGGATGTCCCGACGGAAATGCTCGTGGTCGGTAACGGTGCCAGTGAGTTACTGGCCGCATTACCGCGGGTACTTGCCTGTCGTAGTCTGTTATTGCCGGTACCCAGCTATATTGAATATCGTCTGGCGGCGGAACAGTCTGGGGTGATGGTTGAACCCTTTGTGCTGACTGCCGAAACCGACTTTGCGCTTGATACCCAACGCCTGAAGCAGGCGCTTAAACCGGGGCAGATGGTGATTATCGGGCAGCCGAACAATCCGACCGGCACCTTGTGTTCTCGAGAGGACTTACTCGCTGTCATTACCAGTTGCCCGGACAATGTCTTTGTTATTGATGAATCGTTCATCGATTTCTGTGACGTCGATAGCTATTCCTTGCGCCAACAGAGCCTGGACAATCTGATTGTTGTTCAGTCTTTGACCAAAGCCTGGGGGATTCCCGGGCTGCGCCTTGGTTTTGTGATTGCGCCGCCTGCGGTGGCGAAGCAGCTTAAAGCGGCATTGCCTGTCTGGTCGGTCAATGTCCTGGCACAGGTCGTTGGTACCCGCGCTTTTCAGGATAACGAGTTTCTGCCTGCGACGCGCCATTATGTGGATCAGCAGCGGGATCTGCTCTTTAAGCGTCTGGCGGCGTTGCCGGGATTAACCCCGTTGGCCGGTTCTGCCAACTTTCTGCTGGTGCGGGTCGATCCGCAGCGCATAGCGGCCGCGGCGCTCATCAAGGCGTTGCTGAAGAAGGGCATCATGGTGCGGCGCTGCGATAATTTCGATGGCTTGGGCGACAATTATGTCCGCATCGCTGTGCGCAATGAAGATGAAAACCGGCGTTTGTGCGACGCCCTGGAAAGTGTTTTGCAGCCGGTCTCCAAAGGAATCTCCAGAACCCGTAAAACTCCGGCCCTTATGTTTCAGGGCACGGGCTCGAACGCCGGTAAGAGTATCCTGACCGCGGCCATGTGCCGTATCCTGCAGCAGGATGGTGTCCGTGTTGCTCCCTTTAAGGCTCAGAATATGTCACTGAACTCCTGTGTCACGTTCCAGGGGGGGGAAATGGGACGCGCCCAGGTGCTGCAGGCCCAGGCGGCCCGTCTTGATCCCGATGTACGCATGAACCCGGTGCTGTTAAAGCCGAGCAGCAGGACCGGATCGCAGGTGATTGTCTGTGGCAAGGTGCTTGAGACCATGGATTTTAAAGATTATGCAGCGCGTCGAGCCGCGATCTTCAGTGACGTTCGCGATTGTTATGACAGTCTTGCAGCGGAGCATCAGGTTATGGTGCTTGAAGGTGCCGGCAGTCCAGCCGAGATCAATTTGAAATCACGCGACATTGTCAATATGAATATGGCCCGCTATGCGGAGGCCAGGGTTCTGCTGGTGGGCGACATTGACCGCGGCGGTGTTTTCGCCTCTTTTGTCGGCACCATGGAGCTGCTCAACGAGTGGGAACGTGGTCTGGTTGAAGGTTTTGTCATCAATCGCTTCCGTGGTGATGCGACGTTACTGGGAGATGCTCTGGAGCGCACCAGTCTGCATAGTGGCAAACCGTTTCTGGGGGTGGTTCCGTATTTACCTCAGCTGGGGTTACCGGAAGAGGACTCTGTAGATTTCAAAGATGGTCTGCTCGAAACAACGCGGCCTGTTGGTGATGTGCTCGATATCGCTCTGGTTGATCTGCCGCATATTTCCAACTTTACCGACTTTGATGCTCTGCGCGAAGCACAAGATGCTCATGTGCGTAAGGTCACCCGGGTGGTTGATTTGGGCACTCCTGATGTTGTTATTCTGCCCGGCAGCAAGAATGTCATTCATGATCTTGGCTGGTTAAAAGACAGCGGTTTTGCCGGTGCCGTGCAACACCTGGCTGCAAGTGGAACGACCGAGGTTGTCGGTATCTGTGGGGGCTATCAGCTGTTGGGGCAAAAAATTTCGGATCCCCACGGCATTGAGTCCAGCGGACTTGAGTGCCAGGGGCTGGGCTTGCTCGACATGAACACCATTCTGGCCCCGCAGAAGACCACCACCAGCTGTCAGGCACGACACCTGGGTTCAGGCGAGGTTTTGCGCGGCTATGAAATTCACCATGGTTTAAGTACCGGTAATAATGTAGACCCTTTGGTTGAGCGTAATGATGGTATGCCATTGGGGTGCAGTGCTCAGGGGCGTGACTGGATCTGGGGAACCTATCTGCATGGTGTGTTTGACGCCGACGGTTTCCGCAACTGGTTTCTGGACCGGGTGCGCATGCGGAAAGGGTGGGTAGCTTTGGGAAGCTCCCGCGCTGTTTATGATCTGGAACCTGCCCTTGACCGCCTGGCTTCTCATGTGCGTGAGCATCTGGATATGGAACGCATTTACCGGATTCTGAAACTGTGATCTCTTTGTCGTGGCAGATTCTGCTGGCGCTGGCGCTGGACGCACTATGTGGTGATCCGCGCTGGCTGCCCCATCCGGTGAAAGGGATCGGCTGGCTGGCCCGGCGGGTTGAAGAACCGTTACGCAAAGTGTTGCCCGAACGGCAGGCTGGCATTGCGGTCGTTATTATGGTGATTGGTGGCACGGTTGGCTGTGGGGTTGTGGTTCAGCAGTTGTTCACCCTGTTGCATCCGTTGCTGGGTGATCTGGTGAGCATTATTCTGCTCTATACCTGCTTCGCCATGCAGGATCTGCGGCGCCATGCTCTGGCTGTCTATCGACCGTTACAGGCTGGCGATCTGGTTGCTGCCCGTGAACGGGTGTCCTGGCTCGTTGGTCGAGATACAGCGGATCTGGATGAAGGGGAAGTTACTCGGGCAACGGTTGAAAGCGTAGCTGAAAATACCGTTGACGGTGTGACAGCACCACTTTTTTATGCGCTTATCGCCGGGTTGCCGGGGGCGTTGTTCTATAAGGCGGTCAATACACTGGATTCGAACTTCGGCTACAAAAACGAGCGTTATCTTCATTTTGGCTGGGCCCCGGCCCGCTTCGATGATCTGGTCAACTTTGTCCCGGCCCGTCTGACCGCACTGCTGGTCCCTGCTGCTGCGGCTGTTTGTGGTTATGACTGGCGGCGTAGCTGGCGCATTTTCTGCCGTGATCGCCATCAGCACCCGAGTCCCAACGGTGGCCAGATCGAAGCCGCCATGGCCGGAGCTCTGGGGGTGAGACTGGGAGGAGAGAACAGTTACTTTGGCAAGAAATCGTTTCGCCCCTACATGGGGGATGCCGATCAGCCGTTGCAGAGTAAGCATATTCTGCACGTTGTGAAGTTGATGGTTGTGACGACGCTGTTGGTGCTTATTGTTGGTTTGTTGCTGCGGAATTTTTAGCGAACACAGAATATTTGAAATCTCAAATTTGACATCTGAAATCTCTCCTGTTGGGAGAGAAGGAAAGGCTAAACAGGTATGGCAAAGAATATTCTCATCTTCACCGGTAACGGCAAGGGGAAATCAACGGCCGCTTTCGGCATGGCGATCCGTGCTTACGGGCATGGTCACAGAATCAAAATTCTGCAGTTCATGAAGTCTGATGACACCACCGGTGAAATTCATACGCTGCGTGAAAAACTTGGTATCGAGATCAAGCAGACCGGCCTCGGCTTTGTGCCAAAACCGGATAGCCCGAAATATGCAGCTCACCGTGAGGCGGCCCAGAAGGGGTTTGCCGAAGCTGTAGACGCAATGCAGAGCGGCGCTTATGACCTGCTGGTTCTTGATGAAATCTGTGGTTCGATTTCCTGTGGTCTGATTGATGAGGCGCAGGTATTGGATGCTCTGGCGCAGTCTCGTGACGATATCAATATCGCCCTGACCGGTCGTAATGCGACCGAGGCCCTTATTGCGGTTGCAGATACCGTTTCTGAAGTGGTGCCGATCAAACATGCCATGGAAGCTGGAAAACCTGCTGAGATCGGGATCGAGTATTAATGACTGCCGCTGCACTGAGCATACCACGCTTGCTGATTGCCGGGACCCAGAGTGGAGTCGGTAAGTCGAGTATAACGCTGGCACTGGTTGCGGCGTTACGTCAGCGTGGGCTGGCTGTGCAGACCTACAAGGTTGGCCCCGATTATCTTGATCCCGGTCATCTGGCCAGAGTTTCTGGACGTCCCTGCTATAACCTTGACAGTTGGATGTCGAGCCACGACTACCTGCGCGACCTGCTGGTACGGACCGGATGTGATGCTGATATCTGCCTGGTTGAAGGCGTCATGGGGCTGTTTGATGGCAGCAGCAGTCACAGCCTGTCGGGCAGCAGCGCTGAAATAGCCGCCCTGCTGGATATCCCGGTTGCGCTGGTGGTAAACAGCCACGGCATGGCCCGTAGCGTGGCTGCTCTGGTGAACGGTTATCATCATTTTGAGGATCGGGTCCGGCTGGCCGGGGTGATTGCCAATCGCTGCGGGTCGCTTCGCCATGCGGAGTTGCTGGCTGAGGCGCTGGAGGCTGCCGGGCTGCCTGGTCTGCTGGGATCTATCCCGCGCGATGGGTTGCCGCAATTGTCCAGTCGCCATCTCGGTCTTGTTTCTGCCGATGAGCAAACCTTGTCGGATGATTTGATCGCGCAACTGGCCTCTGCAGCCGAAACCTCGCTTGATCTGGATCAGTTGCTGGAAAAAGCCCATATGGCTGGCCCACTTTCAGGTTCAACATCATTGGGGCGCAATAGCGCTGAAGGACGACGCGTCAGGCTCGGTGTCGCTCGGGATGCTGCTTTTCAGTTTTATTACGCCGACCTGTTCAACCAGCTCAAGGTACGCGGGTGTGAACCCATATTTTTTTCACCGCTTACGGATACTTATTTACCTGCGGACCTTGACGGTCTGTACCTGGGGGGCGGTTATCCAGAGGTCTATGCCGGACAGCTGGCGGATAACCACGGCATGTTAGCTGATATCAGAAAATTTTGTGCTGCGGGCAAACCGGTTTATGCCGAGTGTGGAGGACTGATCTATCTGACCCTTGGGGTTGAATATGAGCAGCATCGCTACTCACTGGTCGGGGAGATTCCGACCTGGACCAGGATGCTGGACAAGCGTAAAACCCTTGGATATGTAACCGCCGAGTTGACTGCTGACTCACTGTTTGGCGATGCCTCAACCTGCTTTCGTGGACATGAATTTCATTACTCGGAACTTATTCAAGAACCAACCGGCGCTGGCGGTTGGCAAGCTGTCTACCGGCTGACTCAGAATCGCGGTGGGCAGATCCGGCCAGAAGGGTACCAACGCGGTAATGTCCTGGCGAGTTATGCTCATTTGAATCTCGCTTCCCATCCTGGCGCGCTCGATATGTTTATCGCCAGATTGAGGGATTCCGAAGCTGTTTCTGATTAAGAGCATGCTGAATACAATGTGACAAGGAGCTGTTTTTATGACAGAGAGAGAAGACAAACCGTTGATTCATAAACTCCTGGAAGATCCTATCAGTGGCCAGGAGATTGAAGAATACTCGTTTGCGGTTATTGATGCTGAAGCGACAGGTTACCGTCATTCTTCCCAGGAATGGCAGGTCGTCAGACGCCTGATTCATACCAGCGCTGATTTTGCCATGAGTGACCTGATCCGTTTTTCCAATGGTGCGATTGCTTCCGGTTGCGACGCGCTGCGTGCCGGGAAAACCATTTACGCCGACAGCAACATGATCCGCAGTGGTCTGTCCGTGGCGCGGTTGCAGGGGGTTAATCCAAACTATACCCGCGATAGTATTTTGTGCCACGTTGCTGATGAGGATGTTGCCGAACAGGCGCGCCAATCAGGTCTGCCACGGTCTTTGTTTGCGATTCGCAAAGCTGGAAAACAGCTCGATGGCGGGATTGTCCTGATTGGTAATGCTCCTGTGGCCTTGCTGGAACTGAATCGCATGTATATTGAAGATAATATTCGTCCGGCGCTGGTTATTGGAATGCCGGTTGGGTTTGTTCACGTTGTCGAAAGCAAAAAGGAGCTGATCCAGACAGGACTGCCTTCTATCGTGTTGACCGGCCGACGTGGTGGGAGCCCCCTTGCTGTTGCGGCGTTGCATGCCTTGTGTGGGCTGGCGAAAGATCAGGCCTAAATTCTCCTGTTTGGCGCTGGCATAGGCCTGGCAGCAGATAGGTTGGAAGCATTGTTGAAATGATACTCAAGCGTTTTAAGTCGGTTTGTCTGTTAACAACATTCATGTTGTGTTGTTTGCACCCCGTATGTTGGAGTGCGCCCTCTGCCGGTAGCGATCAGGTGGTTAAGCAACAGACCATGGTGACAGAAAAGAAAGTATCCTCTCGGGTCAAGCCGACCGGAGCAACCGGGAAAGCGTTTGAAGCCGAGGGGAAAAAGCAGAATAGCCCTTCAGACTACAGTCGTTGGCTCATGCATCTGTCCTTCTGGCCACGCAAAGGGATGCTGCTTCTGGAACTGGCGCTGTACATTGGTGCCGGGATTTTGGTCGGGCAGATTCTCGAAGTGTCCGGGACTATGCGTATTTTGTCGGTACTGACCTGGCCTCTTACCGCTCTTGGCAAGATTGGACGTGATGCCGGGCCTGCCTTCTTAATGGCCTTTCAGTCTGGGGCGGTGGCCAACAGTATGCTGGTCGGTCAACGTGATGCCGGGACCATTGATAACCGGGAACTGTACACCTCTGTTTATGTCGTGTCGGCACTGTCTCTGTTTGCCCATCTGCCCACTTTTGTCGTGCCGATTGGCGTTGCCTTCGGCTGGGAGGCAACCGCAGCACTGTTTGGCGTGCGTTTTCTGGCCATTGGTCTGCAGATCTTGCTGACGCTGCTGGTTTCCAGATTTATCCTGGCCCGTTACTGGCATGGCAGTGCCATTGAAGCTGACCGTGGCGAACAGGTTAAAATTTATAGTCGCCGCGAGCGCAAGGGCGGGTTTTGGGTTACTGTCTGGAAACGCTCACGCAAAACCTTACAGCGTTTACTGATTTGCCTGCTTCCGACCTTCCTTTGCATGTCGTTGCTCGAGTATTATGGTTTTTTTAAATGGCTCGGCGATACCATGCCGGAACTGTTTACTTTTAAGTTTCTACCCGTTGAGTCGGTGGCTATCATTCCGGCCCAGGCCCTGAGTCTGTATAATGGTGCGATTGCTGCTGCCAATTTCATCGATGCCGGTCAGATCACCACCCGCCAGGCCGTTATTGTTATCCTGTTTGGCTCGATGGTGACGGCACCGGTAAGAACTCTGCGCCACGCTTTGCCGACCTACATTGCCATTCTCGGTGCCAGAACCGGTATGGCTATCGCGATATCGGCCCAGATTATACGGGTTCTGTTTTTGTTGCTCTGCACCTTCGGATTAATGCTGTTATGGCGTTAACAACATTTGAATAGAGAATTGATTATGCATAAAAAAACTGCCCAGGCGGGTCACTTTTACGCTGTTGGCGTTGGTCCCGGGGAGCCTGACCTGCTGACCTTGAGAGCCGCCCGGCTGATTGAGTCTGCTGATGTTATTGTGACACCGCAATCAGATAAGTCCGGGGAAAGTATCGCCTTACGGGCCGTGAAGGATTTTGTCCACGCGCAGGAAGTTGTGGTTCACCAGTACCCCATGACCCGGGAAAATGTCAAAACCCGGCAACGCTGGGCGGACTTGGCGCATGAGGTCAGTTCTTTATGCCTGGCGGGTAAGTCGGTGGTGCAGATCACCCTTGGTGATCCGCTGATCTATGCGACCAGTTCTTATCTGCTGGAAGCTCTCAGTGAATTACTCCCGGTTGAAAATCTGCATCTGGTGCCAGGCATCAGTGCTTTTCAGATGGTCGCCAGCCATTTTGGCAGACCTTTAACCCTGCAGGAAGATCGCCTGTTGATCATGCCGGGGACGGATCTGGCTGCCGTTGAAAAAGCCTTGTCCAACTGCGAAACCCTGGTGCTGTTTAAAGCGGCCACCCGTCTGCAGGAACTTGTGGCCTTGCTTGAGCGTCATCATCTGCTGGCGCATACAAGTCTGGTCAGTGCGGGAGGGCAGGGAGATCATGAACAGGTTATTCCCGATCTGAGTCAGTGGCAGATGGAACCTTTGGGTTATATGACCACCATGGTGATCCATCTTGGGCAGCGGAGCTGGCGGGAAGGGTAGCCGATGCGCAATGGTTTGACAACCGGAACCTGTGCTGCTCTGGCGGCCAAGGCTGCGGCCATGCTGCTGATCAGTGGGAATAAACCCAGCCGGGCCGAGGTTCCTTTGCCGGATGGCAGCCGGGTCAGTTACGCTGTATCTCAATTACGGTTTATGCAGGGTGGTGCGTCCGCCGCGGTGATGAAAGATGCTGGCGATGATCCCGATATTACCCACGAAGCCTGGGTCGAAGCCACGGTCTGCCTGAACGGGACCAAGAAAACCCGTTTTTTTGCCGGCCCTGGCGTCGGAACCATTACGCGGCCGGGATTGGCTTTGCCTCCCGGTGAAGCCGCTATTAATCCGGGACCGCGCGAGCAGATTATTGCTGCTCTCAATGAAGTCTGCCAAACCGGTTATGATGTGACGGTGAGTGTTCCTGGCGGCGAAGAACTGGCACAGAAGACCTTTAATCCCCGCCTTGGCATTGTTGGCGGAATTTCCATTCTGGGTACCTCCGGGCGGGTTCGTCCGTTCAGTGTTCCGGCATTGCAGGCCGCTCTTAAATGTGCCCTTGATGTTGCCATCGCCAATGGTGAAGATGAGCTGGTGCTCGTTCCTGGCCATATGGGAAATCGTGCGGCACAGCAACATTTCAAGGTTCGTGCTGAGCAGATTGTTGATGTCAGTAACGAGTGGGGATATATGCTCGGACTGGTTGCGCCGTTGAAATTAAACAAGTTAATGGTCCTCGGGCATCCGGGTAAACTGGCAAAAATTCCACAAGGGCACTGGCAGACCCATTCCTCCCAGTCTCCGTCACCATTGCCCTGGCTGCACCAGCTCTGTCAGAAATTGAATATCAGCACAAAAACCGAGCAGAATACGGTAGAAGAGCTGTTCATGATCTCGCTGTCTGGAAAGGAACGTTTGTGCCTGGCCCAGAAGGTGGCGGGTGAGATTGCCCACAAAATTCAGGAAAAATTTCCGGGAACGCCGGAGGTGACAGTGGTTCTAATCAATCTGGCCGGTGATATTCTGGGGACTTCTGTCTGTACGGCTGACGAGCATCGTTTTGAGATGCATGAGGCGTCCTGAGCGTGATGGTGCTGAATGGCTAAGATGAAACCGATCATTGTCGCCGGCTGTGGACCGGGGCATCCCGATTACCTGTGCCCAGTGGTTAAAAAGGCCGTGGACAGCGCCCAGGTGCTGGTTGGCGCTCCGCATCTGCTGGAACTGTTTGCTGACCTGAACTGTGAACGGATTATCGTTCAGGGGAGCATGTCTGTTGTGCTTGAAAAGGTCGTGAACTTTGCGCCTCAGCAGATCGTGATTCTGGTTTCAGGAGATACCGGACTGTACAGTCTCGCCCAGTTGGTCATCAAGCGCTTTGGGCGGGAGAATTGTACGCTGTTGCCGGGGATTTCATCCGTACAGGTTGCTTTTGCCCGCTTGGCCCTCGATTGGAGTGACGCACTGCTGGTTAGTGCCCATGGACGCTTACCGCAACTCACCACTAACGATCTGCAACAGCACGCCAAAGTTGCTATCCTGGCCGGAACGCTTGATGCTATCAACTGGTGTGCCGCACAGCTTGACATGCTGCACGATGAATATCTGGTTGCCAGTTGCGAAGATCTGACCCTGGCGACGGAAAAGCTGCAGATGTTTTATCGTGGTAGCGATCTCGTGAAGGAACGTTTTTCTTCGCGGACCATTTTTGTTTTTTTACGGAAAGAGTTATTGGCTTGAAAGCAGGCAGTCTTTTCATTGTTGGTGTCGGTCCCGGCGATCCTGAACTGTTAACACTGAAAGCCGTCCGTGTGTTACAGGAAAGCTCACATGTTTTCGTTCCTGTGTCCAAACTGACCAGAGAAACCTGGTTGCGTGACGTGGTGGTTTGTTATGCGCAGCCGGACTGTACTGTTCATGAAGTCAGCTTCTCTGTGGCTCCTGACTGTCAGTCAAGGACTGATCACTGGCAGCAGACGGCAACAGATATTGCTGAGCTCTTGCGGGGTGGTGCCGATGTTGCCTTGGTCACATTGGGGGACCCCCAGCTTTATTCAACGTCTCTCTATCTTATTCGGGCGTTGCAGCTGGTGGCGCCGGAGCTCAAGGTTAACATTGTACCGGGGGTCAGCTCGGTATCTCACGCTGCCGCACTGACCGGGTTTGCCCTGGGAGAAGGGACTCAGCCGGTGACCATTTTGCCATCAGTAACCGCTCTTGATACGGTCCGTTCGGCTCTTAAGTCCGGCGGTACTCTGGTACTGATGAAGATCGGTAAACATTTACCGGATCTTATTGAGCTGCTTGATGAATATCAATTACTCGATGACGCGGTTTTTATTGCCCGTGCCGGATTGCTCGGTCAGCATATTGAGACCGATCTGCGCCAGCTGCGCGGCGCTGCCGCTGATACTGGCAATCTTGCTGTTATTCTTATCCATACAGAAGGCGTATCATGAAGGTTTATTTTGTCGGGGCAGGTCCTGGCGATCCCGAATTGTTGACGGTTAAAGCTCAGCGCTTGTTAAAAGAATGTCGTATTTGCATCTATGCCGGGTCGCTGGTAAGTCCCGAAGTCGTTGGTCTGGTTTCGGCAGATGCCCAGCTGTATGATTCAGCGGGCATGTCTCTGGACGACATGGAGGTGGTATTTTGTCAGGCCCGCGATAGCGGTACTGACTTGGTTCGCTTGCATACCGGTGATCCGTCGATCTATGGTGCGATTCGCGAGCAGATGAATCGCCTTGACGAGCTGGGCGTAGCTTACGAAGTCATTCCGGGGATCAGTTCCTTCCAGGCCGCTGCGGCAGCCTTGAAGACCGAATTGACGGCTCCTGAAGTGTCCCAGACGATTATTCTCAGTCGCACTTCAGGGCGCACTCCGATGCCGGAAAAAGAGGAGCTGGAAATCCTGGCCCAGAGTCGCTCGACCTTATGCCTGTTTCTGTCGGTCCATAAAATGGCGGATGTTGCCGAGGAGTTGGCAGACTGGTATGGGCAGGATTGTCCTGCTGCTGTTGTTTTTCATGCCTCCTGGCCCGATGAAAAAATCGTGCGCGGGACCCTGGCCGACATAGGGCAGAAGGTTGAAGAGGAAGATATCCGTAAAACCGCGATGATTATTGTCGGGCAGGCGCTGTCACGTGATATTCCGGTTTCCAAGCTTTATCATCACGCTTTTACCCACGGTTACCGTCAGGGTGATGGAAAATGAAGCTGGCTGCGGTCACCTTCTCTGTCCCCGGACTGAGGGTCTGTCAGGCGGTCAAAGCAGGCATTCCGGAACTCGATATCTTTCTGCATGACAGTATCCATGGGCATGTCGGGGTGACGCTGTTCAGCCGGGTCCTGGAACTGACACCACAGCTGTTTCCCCGCTATGACGGATTGATCTTTGTTGCTCCCTGTGGCGTGGTCGTGCGTTCGTTGGCTGGTTGTCCGCAGAGTAAGTACAAAGATCCCGCTATTGTTGTTGCCGATGTCGGTGGGCGGCATGTTGTCAGCCTGCTCAGTGGGCATGAAGGGGGGGCAAATGATCTGGCGGTGCAGGTTGCCAACCTGATTGACGCAGAGCCGGTTATTTCCACTACGACCGAGGCGGTCAAGGATCTGATTGTCGGTGTCGGCTGTCGTAAGGGGAAAGCCAAGGCGGATATAGTGGCCGCAATTGAGAAGGTCCTGGCCGATAACGCTCTGCCCCTTGAGCGGGTCCGTTATATTGCAACGGCCGGAGTGAAAAAGCACGAAGCCGGTTTGCTGGCAGCGGCCAGTGAACTTGATATACCATTACGAATTATCGCTGATGACACCATTCGTAACTGTCATCAGAATTTTACATCATCAGACTTTGTCACTGCCCAGGTTGACCTGCCGGCAGTTGCCGAACCGGCTGCTCTGTGTGCCGGAAGGAGGACATCATTAATCGTCAGGAAACAGGCGCTGTCGGGAATCACGATAGCAATAGCCCAGGAAAATTGTACGTCGTTGGCATAGGCCCGGGAAATCCCCTTGATCGCACCAGGAGAGCTGAAGAAGCGATTCTGAACAGTCAGCTGATTGTCGGCTATGGCCCTTACGTTGACTCTATAGCTGATCTCTGCACTGGCAGGCAAACCCTGACATCCGGTATGCGCCAGGAGTCAGAACGCTGTCGCGCGGCTTTGGACGAAGCCGTTTCCGGGACCACTGTTGCGCTGATATCTTCAGGTGACTCAGGGATTTATGGTATGGCCGGTCTGGCGATGGAGATGGCAACGGCTGAAGGCTACCAGGTTGAAATTGAGGTTATTCCTGGAGTGAGCGCCTCGAATGCCGCAGCTGCACAGCTTGGTGCTCCGTTGATGCTCGATTCTGCGATCATCAGCCTGAGTGACCTGCTGGTGCCCTGGGAGCAGATTGTGGCACGTCTTAAAGCTGTTGCGGCAGCGGATATGGTGGTCTCGCTCTATAATCCACGCAGCAAAAAGCGTGTTTCTCAACTTGAAGAAGCGGCAGCAATTTTCAGTGCCGAGCGGCCGGTAACGACACCGGTTGGCATTGTCACCGCAGCCAGCCGTGCAGAACAGCAGGTTGTCTATTCCGATCTCGGTCATTTTCTTGATGAAGAAATCGGGATGAACTCTATTGTTATTATCGGCAATAGCAGCACGGTTATGCTTGATGGCCGGATGGTAACCCCGCGGGGCTATTATCGATGATCCTGCTGTTTGGGGGGACGTCTGAAACGGCTGACATTGCCACCTCTTTGGCAGATCTCGGGTTTTCTGTCCTGGTTTCAACCGCGACTGATGCGGAATTGAATGTCGGCAGTCATCCTCTGATTGCCAGACGCTGTGGCCGGCTTGATGGTCATGCCATGGCAGCGTTGATTGCTGAACAGGAGGTGCGGCTGGTGATTGATGCCGGTCATCCCTATGCTATTGCGTTGCACGAGACGGTTGCCGAGGTTGCACAAAAGCTGCGTATTCCGTGTCTGCGTTATCAACGTCAGCATGGCAAGTATGATGCCGATAATCTGTTTGAAGTTGCTGATCACGAAGAAGCGGCTCAGTTGGCTGCCTCATTTGGCACGCCAATTCTATTGACCTCCGGTTCGCGCAATCTGGCTCCTTACGTCAAAGCTGCTCAGGAGCAGGGGGTTCCCTTGTTCGCCAGGGTGCTTCCGCATCCAGATTCTAAGGCTGCCTGTGATGAGGTTGGTTTGCCCGAGAGCAACCGGATATTTGCCCGCGGTCCTTTCAGCGTTGAGCAGAATCATGCGCTGATCGCTGATCATCGGATTGGTGTGATGGTCACCAAGGAGAGTGGCCCGCAGGGCGGGGTTGCCGAAAAAATTGCCGCGGCCCGGCAGGAAGATTGTTTGGTTATCCTTATTCGTCGACCGGAGTTGCCGCGTTCCTGTGAACGGATATGTGTTGATCTTCCGTCCCTGCTGGGGGCAGTCAAAGAGCTGGCTTGATTTATAAAATGGCGCATGTTTAAGCTATGCGCCATTTTATATGATTGTTGCTATTCCTGTCTTTAAGAGCCCTTACGAATAATCAGATCGCGTGTGGTTGGGCAATATAAAAAATACCCCGCAGATTTCTGCGGGGTTCATAAAATGCCTGGAAAGCGATTTCAGTTCAAAGCAGCTGATTATTCCAATGGCTTATGGCAGAACCACCAGTCATACCCGTCAACCGTTTGTTTGATCTGCTCAGCCGAATCAACGTCCATCGGAGGTGGAATAATAACACGATCACCTATGAGAGAATTGTTTGGCCAGTTGGCCGGCATAGCTCCTTGCTGGTCTGAAATCTGGAACGCCTTGACGGCACGCAGGATTTCGTCAATATTGCGGCCGACTTCCATTGGATAGTAAAGGATCAGACGGACATAGCCCTGCGGGTCGACCAGAAACACCGCCCGGACGGTTTGGGTCCCCATCCCCGGATGCAACATGCCGAGTTGCGCAGCGAGACTGTCGTTGGCGGCAATAACCGGAAATTTGATCTCAACCCCGAGATTATCTTTAATCCATTCAATCCACTTGATGTGGCAGAAAATCTGATCGATGGAGAGCCCGATCAGCGCGCAGTTCAACGCCTCAAATTCACCAAATTTTTCCTGAAAAGCAACAAATTCCGTGGTGCAGACGGGAGTAAAATCTGCCGGATGGCTGAACAGGATGAACCATTTGCCCGCCATATCGTCTGGCAGGGTCATCGGGCCCTGGGTGGTGAGGACCGACAGGGTTGGAAACTGATCGCCGAGCAGTGGCATTTTCGCTTCTTCCATGATGGACACTCCTTGTGATATTGGCATCGTGCGCTTATGTTTATAATCTTAAGCAAGGATTATTCCTATTTGTTGAGAATCTTTTCTTGATGATTTAACAATATGAAACTATTGAATAAAATCTTTATGGAGCGCATTATTTTCGGGCCTTTAGGAAGGCAGACATTGTCCGATTTTGACAACGGAGAATTTTTTTGAGATTCAGATGTGAAATGGAGAAGTAGTGCTTATCAGGTGTTGTTTGAGAGCTTCGGATTCGCAGCAACGAACCCGAAGCAGCTTGACAATGTCTAAATTGTAACCATTTCAATTTCAGGTGGATTTTCCAGGGTTTTCTTGACCGCACATTGTTCTGCTGCACGCAGAATCGCTTTTTGGTATTTCGCCGGAAAAACCTCGGGAAGTTTGAGTTTAATGATGATTTTTGTTGTCGTGTGAGTCGCCTCGTCTCGTTCCAAGTCGAGGGTCAGTCCCAGACCTGCCGTTTCTATATCACGTTCTTTACAAAAGCGTTGAGCAAAGAATCCTGTACAGGTCGCCAGACCGGCCAGAAACAGATAGTATGGATTCGGTCCTGCATTGCTGCCACCGTTGCTTTCTGGCTGGTCGGTCAGGATGTCAAATCCATCGACATTGGCGTTGATCTGAACGCCTTCAAGAAACGTAACATCAATTAATGCCATAAAAGTTGTCTCCTTAGTGCAATAAGGATGAAGGGTGTAACATCAGGTTGTTTTCCCTTCATAAGTGAGGTCATTTTCTGTTTTAGATTCTATCACTTAGCGTGTTTTTTTAACCATTCGTTAGACCATATAAAAACACCAAAAATATTCTGTTGCCAATCATTCTACGTTCTGTTAAATTTCGCGCCATGTCGAAATTAATCATTATTTTTATCAGTATTCTTTGGGCTTCCCTGATGTTGATTTCGTGGAGTGGTGCAACGCCTACTGCGCAGCCACAGCCCGGAGAAGTTGTCTCGTCAGCAAATCTGCCATCCTGATCGGCACGGTTCAGCATTTATTTATCCCTTTGCAGGGCGTATGGGTTTGTCTACCCATTTTTAAGCCAAATTTGATAGCTCCCGATTTAAACGAATACCGTTCATCCAACAACTAGAATTTTTGTTCGAGCTCCTATTCCATGTGGAAGCAGCTCCCCGTATGGTGGTCTGTGTCTGTATTGCTCAACCGCCATACAGATCCCCCTGTTTGCTCCCTCTTTTTTCCAGTTCATCATCAATGGCGTTGAGCACTTCCCATTTACTCATAGACCACAGCGGTGCGAGCAGAATGTCTCGTGGTCCATCGCCGGTAAGGCGTTGAATCAGGGTTGTTGGTGGCAGCCGTTCAATAAAATCAACTGCCAGCTGCACATACTCATCCATTTCAAACATCGGGACTTTACCCTGTTTATAAAGATCTCCCAGGAGGGTTCCTTCCAGAATATGCAGCAGGTGGACTTTAATGCCATCGACTTTGAGGCGGGCCATCTCTTCGGCAGTGGCCATGACATCTTCGCGGGTTTCTCCGGGAAGTCCGAGGATAACGTGAACACACACTCTTAAGCCGCGTTGTTTGGCTCTTTGGTAGGCATCGAGAAAGCAGGCGTAATCGTGGCCACGCTTAAGGAAGCTGAGGCTTTTATCGTGAATTGTCTGCAGCCCCATTTCCAGCCAGAAATAGGTGTTGCGATGGTATTCCGCCAGCAGGTCAAGAACCGGGTCTGCCAGACAGTCGGGGCGGGTGCCGACCGCCAGGCCGATGACGTCGTCCACGGCCAGCGCCTGGTCATAACAGCTGCGCAGATGTTCAACCGGTCCGAAGGTGTTGGAAAACGGCTGAAAGTAGGCAATGAACCATTTAGCGCGGTATTTTCTGCGCATCAGTTCTTTGGCGCGTTCGATCTGCTCGGCGATGGAAACGTCGCGTTCAATGCCAACCGCACCGGAACCACTGGTATCGCAGAAGATACAGCCATGTTTGTCGCGGCCACCATCCCGGTTGGGACAGCCAAATCCTGCGTCGATGGATATTTTATGGACCCGTCCCCCAAAGCGTTGCTTAAGGTAGGTAGAGTATAGATTAAAGGCTTTTTTTCGCATGGACGGCACTATGCCAGTATTGTCCTCACGGGGCAAGGCCCTTCGTATTTTTAATCTTATCTGGATTTGTAATATATTTTGCGCGATTGTTTGTTATTATTGGTTTTTATCCCTGCGCCGCTGACAAATGAGCGGATTAGGCGTATGATTTTAGAAATCTTGTTGGGCTTCCTCTTCAGAAATCCAACTGCTTAAAGTGATTGCCTTTTGTAGAAAGCAGAAGAAACTATGGTTCATGAAGTTCTTAATCAAAGTTCCGCTGCCCCTCTGAATGTCTGTATTCTCTGGCATATGCATCAGCCCGATTACCGCGACCCGATCAGTGGCCAGACCCTGCTGCCCTGGACTTGGCTGCACGGGGTTAAAGATTATGGTGAGATGCTGGAAACCATTGCTGAAACCGGTGCCCGGGTGACGGTTAATCTGGTCCCGTCTCTGCTTGAGCAACTGGAACGTTATGTGGCTGGCCAGGATCGTGATCGTTGGCTGGAAATCATTAATCAAAATCCTGCCGAATTGACTGCTGACGAGCGCATTTTTTTGGTTAAGCAATTCTTTTCAGTCAATGAAGAAACTCAGATTCACGTGAATAAACGCTATCATCAGCTGTACCTGCAACGTGGCAGTAAGCCGGAACATACAGCTGCTACCTTCAGTGATCAGGATCTGCTTGATCTGCAGGTCTGGTTTCTGTTGGCCTGGACCGGCTCCCATATGCGTCGCAAGCAACCTTTGGTCGGCTACCTTCTGAGTCAGGGGGAAAATTTTTCGGTCAGCCAGAAGCAGGAGCTGCTTATGTGCTGTAATGAAGAACTGCAGCGCGTTCTCTCTTTTCACCGGGAACTGGAAGCAGCGGGTCTGATCGAGATCTCCGTCACGCCTTATGCCCACCCGATTTTGCCGTTGCTGTGTAATCTTCAGACCGCCCAGGAACCTTCCCCCGGGTTGCCGCTACCGGCAACCACGTTCCGCTACCCTGATGATGCCCGTCTGCAGGTACGCGAGGGGCTTGCCACGGCAAATCGGGTCTTTGGTCAACGTCAGCGCGGCATGTGGCCGGCAGAAGGCGCTGTCAGCCAGGATGCCGTACGCATTCTGCGCGAAGAAGGAGCTCTGTGGGCGGCGACAGATGAGGATATCCTGGCCCGCAGTCTGGACACCGGGTTGGGAAATCGCAGTTTGCTGTACCGGGTTTATTCCTATGATGATTTGCCCCTCTTGTTTCGCGATCGTGAGCTGTCTGATCGGATCGGTTTTCTGTATGCGACTTGGAACACTGCAGACGCGGTCGGAGACCTGATGCGGCGTTTGCAGCACATTGCGACCATGGCCCCAGGCGGGACGGTCGCTATTATTCTGGACGGCGAGAACTGCTGGGAACGTTATCCGGATAACGGCTATCCTTTCTTGCGAGATTTTTACAAGGGCATTATAGCCGCACCGGAAATGCAGCTGACGACAATTTCAGAGATGCTCTCCTGCACCGTACCAACTCCTTTGACCCGCCTTGCGTCGGGGTCATGGATACGGTCAGATTTCACCACGTGGATCGGACATCCGGAAGAAAACATGGCCTGGGAACTGTTGGCCCAGACTCGCCGCGAACTGTTTAGCGATGAAATCCAGCAGGCCTTGGCCAGCCCCGACCAACCTTTAAGCGAACTGGTCCGGGAACTACTAAGAGCCGAGGGTAGTGATTGGTTCTGGTGGTATGGCGATGAGCATGTGACCGCCCAAGCCGATATTTTTGATCGCCTGTTCCGCCTCCACATCGAGGGGCTCTATCATCTCAAGCATATGCCGGTTCCGGCGCGTATTAACCAGGCCATCAAACCGGTGGTCAAGAAGGTCACGGGATTCGAACCGACAGCCTGCTTCACTCCACAGATCGATGGTCGGATCGGGGATTATTTTGAATGGCTGTCGGCAGGTCTTATTGATCTGGCCAGTGGTGGTGCCATGTATTCCAGTCGGGGCGGACTTGAGTCCCTTTATTATGGCTATGATGACAGAAATCTTTATTTCCGCATTAATCAGGCCGAACTGCTTAAACGCTTGTGCCGGGAGCAGGGCTACTTCGAAATGCGTATCACGGCCAAGCAGTTGTTTTATGCCCGTTTTAACTTTGCCGACAGCTTGCTGTGGGTGTGTAGTGAAGGAGAGTCCCTTGGTCAGGGGGAAGGGGTCTGCAATCATGTCCTGGAAATGGCGATTCCCCTTAATCTGTTGGGGCTCAAGGTTGGTGACAGTATTAACCTGACCTGTCATGCGGTACGCGATGGTCGGGAAAACGGTCGCTGGCCAGCAGAAGGGCACGCCGGACTGTGCTACCGTGGGCATACTCTTGATGAGAATAACTGGTCGGTATGAACCTGAGGATGTCGGATTGCAAGATGAAGAATAATTGAAATGCCACCTTTTCCCTAACCGCATTTTTGCAATAATTGAGGAAAAGTGGCTATGAAAGGATAACCATTGTGTCTGAACTACGCTGGGATCCATTAAGAGATACCTGGGTTATTATGACCCTGAGTCAGGGGCGCTGGCCCCTCGATTTTTCCCACCCCCCTGAAGTTTTAACCACCAGAGCCTGTCCTTTCTGTGCCGGCAACGAGAGCCGTACTCCGCCGGAAATTCTGGCCTATCGGCCAGGCGGAAGTGCTCCCAACCAGCCTGGCTGGCAGGTGCGGGTCATTCCAAACCGTTTTCCGGCGTTGCGGATAGAAGGAGAACTGGAAAGTCGCGCTGAAGGACTTTACGATTGTATGAACGGCATTGGTGCGCATGAGGTCATTATTGAAACCCCTGAGCATGGAGCGACCCTGGCTGATATGAGCGAGGACCAGATCACGGAAGTTTTGAAGGTGTACCGGGCGCGTATGCTTGATTTGCGCAATGACAGTCGTTTTCGGTATCTGTTCATCTGCAAGAATCACGGGGTGGGTGCCGCTTCACATATTCCTCATTCCCATTCCCAGCTGATCGCTGTTCCGGTGCTTCCTCCCATGGTGGCCACCGAACTGCGGACCAGTCGTGAACATTATGAGCGCAAGCAGCGCTGTCTGCTCTGTGACCTGATTCGCCAGGAGCAACGGGCGGCTTCGCGGGTCGTCAGTGATGATGGGAACTATATTGTCTATGCACCCTACGCGGCCAAGTTCCCCTTTGGTGTGCTCATTGCCCCGGTTGCTCATCACTACGATTTTACCCAGCAGAATGATGTACAGCTGCGCCAGCTTGCCAGTGTCTTGCGTGATATGTTGCGGCGTATCCGAGCTGTGTTGCGTGACCCGCCGTTCTCGTTTGTCCTGCATAGCTCACCACCCATGCATTTACGCTGGGGACGTCAGGATGAATGGATGGCACTGTCCAACTATTTTCACTGGCATATTGAACTGGCTCCCAAGTTGACGCGTTCAACCGGTTTCGACTGGGGGTCAGGGTTTCATATCAATCCTACTCCACCGGAAGAAGCCGCCGATTTTTTACGGCGTGCTGACCTAACCCAAGAAGATATCTCATGATGATGAATTTTAGTGATACCTGCTACCCTCTGAATGTTCAATGTGGCGGTAGCGCCTGGCGCGGTGCTGATCTGACTCTTCAGTTCCAGCGTCAGCCGCGACCGCAACGCACCTACTTTCGCCATCTACTTGCCGACTACCTGAATCGGGATGGTCATAAAGGTCTGACCGCGGCCGAGCTTGAATTGTGGGCGACTCTCAATCAGGTTCTACGCCAGGTGGCGATGTCCTTTCTCGGCCTGCGCCAAGGGAAGGTGCGTCATAATCAGGTTGATATTGGTGGTACGCAGATTGTATTGCCGCGTCTGGACGCGGCGTTTCGGTACTATGTGCAGGAGTTTCCTGCGTTACCGGTCGAGATGCGTGAAGTTGGTGTCGGTGAGCTGCTTAAACAGATCGACTCTGCTCAGCAGAACCATGAACTGCTCATCGAGCTGCTGTTACTTTACGTGCAGTCACGTAACCCTGCCCTGGAACCGGTGCGTCAGCTGTTTGCTGCCGAGGAGGAACGCCTTCAGCAGCATTGCGATTACCGCGGGCAACTGTTACGGCTCGATACGGATATCCCCGCGTTTGATGATGGTTTCCGTGACCGGCCAACAACCCTTCTGGCGCGGTTGCTTGAGCCTTTGCAGCGTGGGGCCAGTCTGCGGGAACAGCTGGAGTTGTTGCGTGAGCTATGGGCCGATATCCTACCGGAAGAACTGTTGGCTCGGATCAGCAGTGCCTTTGAACAGTACGAGCGGGAAGGGTGGCGTCCCGATTTTCCGGGTGAGCCGGAACTGGAGCCCTTCAATGCCATGGTCTTCGGTGATGCAGAATATGCCAATTTCACGGTTGATACCGACTGGATGCCACGGACCGTATTGATGGCCAAGTCCACCTATGTATGGCTGGCTCAGTTGTCGCAAAAATACAGCCGTGATATCCGGACTCTCGATCAGATTCCCGATGAAGAGCTTAATGAACTGGCCAGTCAGGGGTTCAGCAGCCTGTGGCTGATCGGGTTGTGGAAACGTTCCAAGGCGTCACTGAAGATTAAACAACTCTACGGACAGGTCCAGGTTGCGGCATCTGCTTATGCAATTGATGAGTATGTTGTCGCCGATGATCTGGGGGGACAGGGCGCTCTGAATCAGCTCAAGGACCGCTGCCGCAGGCGCGGCATTGACCTGGCCTGCGACGTGGTCACCAATCACACTGGTATCGAGTCGGCCTGGTTGCGTGATCATCCGGACTGGTTTATCCAGCTCCCTTATCCGCCGTACCCGGGCTATCGGTTCACCGGGCCTGACTTGAGTGAAGATCCTAACTACTCCATCCAGATTGAGGATGGTTATTACGATCACAGTGAAGCGGCGGTTGTCTGTCGTTACCAACATCGTCACAGCGGTGAAACCCGGTTTATTTATCACGGTAATGACGGGACACACCTGCCCTGGAATGATACCGCTCAGCTCAACTATCTGGTACCACAGGTGCGCGAGGCGATGATCCAGCTGATCATCCGGGTGGCCCGCGATTTCCGGATTATTCGTTTTGATGCCGCCATGACTCTGGCCAAGCGCCACTTTCAGCGGCTCTGGTTTCCGTTGCCGGGTGGCGGTTCCGGGGTGCCGTCACGCCAGGACCACGCCCTAAGTCATGAGCAGTTCAATCACTATTTTTCCATCGAGTTCTGGCGCGAGCTGGTGGATCGAGTGCGGGCCGAAGTGCCGGATACCTTGCTGATCGCCGAAGCTTTCTGGTTGATGGAAGGTTATTTCGTCCGGACCCTGGGAATGCACCGGGTTTACAATAGCGCCTTCATGAATATGCTCAAGCGCGAGGAAAACGCCAAGTATCGCGAAACCCTGAAAAATATTCTAGAATTTGATCCGGCCATTCTGCAGCGCTTTGTCAATTTCATGAGTAACCCGGATGAAAAACCGGCCATTGAACAGTTTGGTGACGGTGATAAGTATTTCTGTGTCGCGACCATGCTGGCGACCATGCCCGGCTTACCCATGTTTGGCCATGGCCAGCTTGAAGGTTTTACTGAAAAGTATGGCATGGAGTATCTGGCGCCGCGCTACCAGGAGCAACCGAACCAGGCTTTGCAGGAACGACATCGGCGTGAATTGTTCCCTTTACTGCGCAAGCGGGCTTTATTTAGCGGAGCCAGCAGTTTTCAGCTCTACAATTTCCTGTCGGTTTATGGTGTTGAAGAGGATGTGTTCGTTTACAGCAACCGCCTTGAAGAGCGTACCGTTCTTATCCTGTGTAACAACTCCAATAAACATATCAGCGGGCGGATCGGCGCCCCGGTGTATATGGCCGACAAGGATGGCATTTCTTTCCAGCACGCCTGCCATATTGATCTGCACCAGGAATTTGTCCTGATGAAGGACCTGAGCACAGGGCAGCAGTATCTGCAGCCAGCTTGGTTGCTAAAGGACGGCGGGGAGTTTCAGCTGCCGCCTTATGCTCACCGTGTGGTGACTGAGTTTACCGCACTGTATGACAGAGATGGGCGCTGGCAGCAGGTCTGGCAGCGTTTTGGTGACAGTCCGAGACCGAACTATTATCTGGAGCGCGATCTGTTGCTGTTGGACGGGAGCTTGGCAAAGGTCAACACTCTGTTTGGCCTGACAGCTGAACAGCTCGTCCCGGAAACCATTGCCCCTCTGGTCGATGAACTGGCAGAGATTTATGCCGGTCCCTTCAGTGAAATGAGTCCTGCCTGGCAAATTCAGATTCTGGTCCGTCAGCTGTTTGCTGAAGAGAATCTTGAGGAGGCGTCCTTTGAGCTGCTGGCCAATTGCCTGGAACGTTTTGATATCACTCAAAAAAGGGACTGCTTCCGTCTGTTCGACCGCCTTTTCAATGATCGCTTTTTACGGCGGCTGACCGCTGCTCATTATTATGATTATCGTGACTGGTTCAGTCAGGAGCGTTTCACGACATTGCAGCTGCTGCCGTTGCAATTTATCATCAGCAGGCAAGCGCGGCAGGGTCTGGATTATGCTTATATCGCCAAGGTTATTCAGCGCTTGCAACAGGTTGTTGTCCTTGCCGAGGAGAGCGGTTTCTGCTGTGATCGCCTGGTGGCCAGTCTTGATCCGACGGAGTCCCCCGATCTGCCCCTGGTTGCCAGTGACAAGGATGGCAAAAACATTCTGTTTGTTGCCTCTGAAGCGACCCCGTTTGCCAAATCGGGAGGACTGGCTGATGTCATCGGCTCGTTGCCGGTGGCTTTGCGTGAGCTGGGGCATGATGTGCGGGTCATGATTCCGGCTTATCAAATTGCTGAGGACAGGTTTCCACTGGTCAAGACCGAATACAGTCTGGAGATTACCCTGCAAGGCGTCGCCCGGCGCGCCAGCCTGAAAGAGGCTGTCTATGACGGGGTTCCTTATTATTTTATCGATACCCCAGAGTTTTTCGATCGCCCGGCACTCTATGGAACTACCGATGGTGATTATGGTGATAACGCCCTGCGTTACGGGTTTTTCTGCCGCGCGGTTCTGGAAGCGGTTAAATTGCTCGACTTCCGTCCGGATGTTCTGCATCTGCACGACTGGCAGAGCTCCCTACTGCCGGCCTTGTTGAAAACCAGTTACCGGGATCAGGCTTTTTTCGCCCGGACTAAAACCTTGCTGACCATTCATAATCTCGGTTACCAGGGGATGTTTTCCCTCGGGGTACTGCCGCAGCTGGAACTGCCCTATGAACTGGGGCGCCCGGACGCTTTTGAATACTACGGCGGGCTGTCTTTTCTTAAAGGGGGCATCGTCTATGCCGACCTGATCAACACCGTTTCCCCGACCTATTGTCTGGAGATTCAGGGGCAGCAGCAGGGGCACGGCTTTGACGGTATCCTGCGCAGTCGCAGCCGTGACCTGTACGGCATTATCAATGGTCTGGATGAGCGCATCTGGGACCCGGAGCATGATCCGGCCCTGGCTTATCCTTTCAGTCATGACAACCTGAGCGGCAAATTGAGGTGTAAGCAAGCCCTGCAGCAGGACCTTGGTCTGCAGGTCGCACCTGACATTCCATTGATTGCTGTTGTCAGTCGTTTAGACCGGCAGAAGGGGATTACCCTGATAGAAGAGATCTGGCCGCAACTGATGCAGCGTGAGGTCCAGTTTGTGCTGCTCGGCTCTGGCAATAATGAACAGATGCGTTTCTGGCAGCGACAACAGGGGCAGAATGTCGAACAGGTCTCCATTAACCTGACCTTTAATGAACGACTTTCTCACCAGCTTTACAGTGCCGCGGATTTGCTTCTGGTGCCGAGTCGCTATGAACCTTGCGGTCTGACGCAGATGATCGCCTCTCGCTATGGTGCTTTACCCCTGGTCAGAAAGACCGGCGGTCTGGCTGATACGGTGAGCGATATCGCCGTCGATCCGGAACAGGGGAACGGCTTTGTGTTCAAAGACAGTGATTCCACCCAACTGCTTGCGACCATTGACAGGGCGTTGGAGCTGTATGCCCAGCCCGATCAGTGGCAGGCCGTTGTTCAGCGGGGCATGGCGCGTGATTTCAGTTGGCGAAATTCTGCCTGGCAATATGAAAAGCTCTATGCTCAGTTAACGGCAGATAGCGTTACTGTGGCCAGCGTAGAGGCTTCTGATGATTGATGCTGCGACCCCTGAATATGACATTATTATTGTTGGCGCTGGTCCGGTTGGTCTGACCCTGGCTAACCTGCTTGGTCCATCCGGTTTACGGGTTCTGCTGCTGGAAAAGGATGTCTCTCTGCCTGATCAACCTCGCGCCGTAGCACTTGACGATGAATGCCTGCGGATCTGGCAGCAGTGTGACCTGATTGAAGCGCTGCTGCCGTATATTGCCCAGGGGGCTGAAGGGGATAAGGTCTTTACCTATCGGCGTGCCGATAACCGGGCCATCTTCAGCCTGGAGCAGCATGGTCGCCCCTTTGGCTACGCACGTGGCAATGTCTTTCTCTATCATCATGCTCTGGTGGTTCTTCAAGATGGCCTGAAGCGTTTTGATTCGGTAGATTATCGTAGCGGTTATGAGGTCAAAAAGCTGTCTCAGACTTCCGCTACAGTCAGCGTCGATGCTGCGGCAGCGGACGGGACGCAGCGTTTTTCCGGACGTTACCTGGTTGCTTGTGATGGGGGACGCAGTACCGTGCGTGAGCAGCTCAAGCTTGCCCTTGAGGGGATGGCCTATGAAGAATCGTGGCTGATCGTCGATATCCTGAACCCGAATCTGGCCGATCAGCCCCTGACCGAAGGGGTTGAAGTGTGGTGCGATGCCCGTTGTCCGACCGCGACGATCCCCTTACCATTGGGGTACCGGCGTTGGGAATTCTTATTGCGTAAGCATCGCTATCCCGACCCTCAGCGCTGCCTTGATAACGCTTTTATCAGAGATTTGATCAACCAGCGCAAAACGGATAATGACAGTCGATTGGTCCGTAAACTTGTTCATACCTACAAAGCCCGTATTGTTAACCGTTACCGCGCTGGTCGGGTTTTTCTGGCTGGTGACGCCGCTCATTTATCGCCACCGTTTGCCGGGCAGGGGATGGCGACCGGTCTGCGCGATGCCCATAATCTGTTCTGGAAATTGGTGCAGACCATAAATGGTACAGCTGAGCCTTCTTTGCTGGATAGCTATGAGCAGGAACGTCGTCCTCACCAGCAGAAAATGCTCGCTCTGGCACTGCGCATGGGGCGTATGATGATGCCGCGCAGTGACTTTCATGCCTCGCTGGTCAGCACATTGTTTGGAGTTGCCGGTAAATTCTCTGTTTTGCGGAAGATGCTGGAAATACGTGGTCAGAATGTGACACCGGTTTATGGACCGGTTGCCAGGGGATCTCGGTGCGGTATGCTTTTACCCCAGCCCAGATTGGCTGATGGACGCCTGTTTGATTCATTACTGGGACCGGATTATACGCTGGTCAGTTTTGGTCTTAAGCCGGAACAGGGCTTTTCAGCTGAAGAACTTAAGGTTTGGAATGCCCGAGGTTTAACTGTATTAACCATCCCTTCACAAGGGGAATTGGCTCAAGTGTTTGTTTCTTTTGACCAATGGACCGGTGGCTGCCGTAACCGTTTGCTGATTGTACGCCCGGATCGATTCGTTTGTCTTGACCGGCAGGTGAACCCCTGAGGAGTGCTTTATGGAGGGCAGTCGCCGTTTTTCAACCATGCCCCTGATTCAGGGCAGCCTGTTTCTGTTGCTGCTGATCATTCTGTTTCTGTTTGACAATGGCGGAAGTTTCTGGCCCGGGGCCCTGTTTTTTATCATTTTGTGTGGCTGGCATTTTTATAGCGCTTCCCGCATTACGGATCCGCGCCAGCACCAGAACATCCGTTACCTGTATATCGGTATCTATCTGCTCTGCTGTACGCTGTTGGTGTGGTTGACTCGGGGCGAAGAGGAGAGTCCTCTGTGGATTGTCTATTTTTTGCCGATTATCCTCAGCGCTTCAGTTCTCCCTTTGCGACATACCCTTGTGGTTTGTAGTGTTGCTCTGGTGTTGTTTATTTCCCATTTGCCTGCGGCCTTGTTTGTTAATGAGAATCTGCGCAGTGAGGTTCTTCCTGAATTACTTGGGTTTGGGATCATGTTTTTTCTGGTTGGCACCCTGGTTCAGGACTTTGCACAGCGACACAGGCAGCATCTTTTGCAGCTTGAACAGACGGAAAAACAGTTGCGCTCCAAGGAACGTCTGGCCTCATTGGGGGAACTCTCTGCTGGAATCGCTCATGAAATTCGTAATCCGCTGGGGATCATTTCCTCTTCTGCTCAGATGCTTGAAGCTGGCAATATTTCCGAGCCGGATCGGCAGCTTCTTGATATTATTCAGGAAGAAGCCAGCCGTTTGAACAGCTTGATTCGTGATTTTCTATTTTTTGGACGTCAGCTCGAGCCACATATTGAATCCTGTAATCTTGCCGAGCTTCTTAAGCGCCAGACAGAAGCATTACAGGTCACCGCTCAACAACGTCGCGTGGCGTTGACATTGACGGTCAAAAGCCCTGACTGCCAGGCTGATATTGATGCCGGCATGATCCAGCAGGTGGTCCTTAATCTGCTGCTCAATGCTCTTGATGCAACTGCTGAGCATGGGCATGTCAATGTCACCCTTGATCAGCAACAGCATAATATCGTGATTTCTGTAAGCGATGACGGGGCAGGTATTGCCGCTGAGCATATGGAGCGCATATTTGATCCCTTTTTTACGACCAAGGGGCATGGAACAGGTTTGGGTCTGGCGAATTCCTACAAAATTATCCAGAGTCATGGTGGGGAAATACTGGCCACCAGTCAGCCTGAAGGAGGGACACGGATGACGATTGTTTTACCGGCTCGGGGAAAATAAATGGCGCATATTCTGATTGTTGATGATGAAAAAAACTATCGGATTATCCTGACCCGGTTATTGACGGAAGCCGGTTACCAGGTAACCACGGAAGAAAATCCGTTTGCGGCGCTGGAAGTGCTAGCGCGTGAAAATGTGGATCTGGTGATCTCCGATTTACGTATGCCACGGATGGATGGTATGGAATTTTTCCGCACCGTCAAGCAGCAGTACGCGTCTCTTCCCGTTGTCATCATGACTGCTTTTGCAACGGTTGAAACAGCACTTCAGGCGATGAAGCAGGGAGTCTTTGACTACCTGACCAAGCCGTTTAAAAACGACGAAATTCTGCTGGTGGTTGGCAAAGCTCTGGAGTTTGCCCGGTTGCGCAAGGAGAATGATCTGCTACGGCGCCAGCTTGGACAGAGTGAAACGCGGGAGCTGCTTGGTGACAGCCCGTCTATGCGGCAACTGCGGGATGAAATCAGGCGGATCGGGCCAGCACCAAGCTCGGTCTTAATTACCGGAGAAAGCGGCACCGGTAAAGAACTGGTGGCGCGGGGGTTACACCGAGCCAGTCAGCGTAGTGACGGTGCCATGGTCTGTGTCAATTGTGCGGCTTTTTCTGAAAATCTGTTGGAAAGTGAGCTGTTCGGCCATGAGCGCGGAGCATTTACCGGGGCCGGAGAACGTAAACGTGGTTTACTGGAAATGGCAGCTGGAGGGACGCTGTTCCTCGATGAGATCGGTGAGATGTCGCTGGCTCTGCAGCCTAAACTGTTGCGCGTACTGCAGGAAAGAAGCTTTCGGCGTATTGGTGGTAGCCACGAAATTTCCTGCGATGTGCGTATTATCGCGGCGACCAATCGGGACCTGGTCGCCATGATTGCCAGCGGACAGTTCCGCGAAGATCTTTACTATCGTCTCAATGTTATTCCCCTGAAATTACCGCCATTGCGTGAGCGTAGCGAAGATATTCCCTTATTGGCCTTTCATTTCTTGAATTTTTTCTCGCGCAAACTGGGTCGTTCCGTTCAGGGGTTTGCTGCCGATACCCTCTCTTTGTTGCAGGCATACGACTGGCCGGGGAATATTCGTGAGTTGCAGAACGTGATTGAGCGCGGTGTTATCTTCTGCCGGGGTGAGCAACTATTGCCTGATGATCTTCCCGCTTCTCTGAGTAATCTTACTCATGCTGTTACCGACAGGCCGGTAGCACAACCGGGTTTTGACAAGCCGCTGCCAGAGAAGCTTGATGATTTTGAGGCTAGCCTGGTTCGCCAGGCCATGGTCGAAGCACGTGGTATTCAGGCTTCGGCAGCCAAGCTGTTGGGGATCAGTCGCAGCAATCTGCAATATAAACTGCGCAAGTTTGGGTTGAGCAGCGATTGATGCCTGTGTCGATCTGAATAGCGATTAAAATTTTAGGCATCAGAATCGTTGCGGTGGGGAGATATGTACAAAAATTTGTACATATCTCCCCATTTTTATTTTAACAGCCTTATGAATTCAATGAGTTATGAATTTGGCACATTGCATGCTCATAGTCAGGTGCGGTCAGATTCACGGAATAAAGCCAGGTTGAAATTGTTAGATGGGGCAGCGTCGTTATGCATGAAAATCTTAAAAGTAACCGCAAAATTCTGATTGTTGACGATGAAAAAAATTACCGGATTATCCTGTCCCGATTGTTCAGCAGGGCCGGATATCAGGTGCTGACTGCAGCTGGGGTGGAAGAATCTATGACACTGTTGCGACAGGAACGGGTTGACCTGGTGTTGACCGACGTTTATCTGTCCGGAGCCAATGGCTTGACCCTGTGTCAAAAGATTCAGGACCTGACCGGCGGAACCCCATGTATGGTTTTTAGTGCCTGCCTTCCCTCCCGAAACAAACGCGAAAATGAGGAAGCTGGTATTATTGATTATATTGCCAAACCTTTTGACGTCAGCGAACTGCTGGCCAAGGTGGAACAGGTTCTCTTCGATAGGGCCTGAAAGGAGGAGATTTCATGATCAAAATAATCTGCATGTCTTTGACTTTGCTTGTCGTGCTCCTGACTGTGGTTGCTGGCGCCACAGATCTGAACGGTTCTTGTCAGATCCGTTTTCGTGGTGACTCCACTCTGCATGGCTTTAGTGGGGTGGCCAGTTGCGAACCCTTTACCTTTCAAGAGCTTGACGGGCAGGGGACAGAGCTTATGTTTCAGGATGGCAGCGTCAGGGTGGCTGTTAAGCGCATGGATACGGATAATGACAGCCGTGATGCGAGCATGTTTAAAATGTTCGACGCTGATCATTTCCCTTTTATTATCGGCCATTTCCCCCAGTTCAACCCCCAGCACCTTATGGCCCGTATCCAGAGTGAAAAGCGTCTGCCCTTTGACTTGACCATCCGTGATGTCACGAACAACGTCAATGCCACGCTTAAAAATATCAATCTGGCAGGAAAGCAGCTCTCCTTCACGGCTGAGTTCCCTGTTTCTCTGGCCAGTTTTAACCTTGAACCACCAGGCGTATTGGGCATTATCCGGGTTGCTGATGAAGTTCAGGTTAGCGTTGAAGTGACAATAGAAAGTGCGGCCCTGGCTGCGCCATAGCCTTGTTACCCTGTTCGGGTGACAGTCTCAGAACCTAAAGGAGTCTCCTATGTCCGTTTGGATCCATCATATAGAAACCATGACCCCCGATTATGTTTATCCTCAGGAATTTGCTTCGTTGAAGATGCAAAGTTGGCTGGAGGATGAAAAAATGGCCCGTATGGTGCGCGTTTTATACAAAAAGTCAGGGATTGATACCCGTTACAGTGTTATCTCCAGTTTTGATGATAACCTGCCCGGGGACTTTTTCAGCCGCGATGAACAGGGGCGCAGACGCGAACCGACGACCGCGGTGCGTAATGATATTTATGCCCGTGAATCGCGCCGGTTGGCGGTAAAATTGGCCCGCCAGGCAGTTGCTTCCTGTCCGGGGCTGACGCTGGCCGATATTACTCACGTGGTGACCGTGTCGTGCACCGGTTTCAGTAATCCCGGAATTGATTATCATATTGTCAATGATCTGGGGCTGGTGCCGCAGACCCAGCGTTATAATATCGGGTTTATGGGCTGCTATGCGGCGTTTCCCGGGTTACGTATGGCCCAGCAGTTTTGCCAGGCAAATCCCAAGGCCGTTGTCCTGGTTATGTGCCTGGAACTGTGCACCCTGCATCTGCAGCTGAATGAACGTGAAGATACCATGCTGGCCAACTCGCTGTTCAGTGATGGCGCTGCCGCAGTATTGGTCAGTGCGCGCCCCTTGGCTTCCGGGCAAGCGGGCTATCGTCTTGGAGATTTCCGCAGTGATCTGATTCCGGATGGCCTGGCCGATATGGCCTGGTCGGTCGGTGATCACGGTTTTGATATCGCCCTGTCGAGTTATGTTCCGAAAATCATCGGCGCGAACATCGTAGCGGCCATTAATCCGATGCTGAAAGAGAGTGGTCTTTCAGGAGTTGATATTGGTCACTGGGCCGTTCACCCTGGAGGGAAGGCGATTGTTGACAAGGTTGCTGACAGTCTGGAATTGCGGCCTGATCAGATCGCTCCGTCACGCACCGTGCTGCGTGATTACGGCAATATGAGCAGCGCCACGGTACTGTTCGTTCTCAAAGAAATCCTGGCGCAGCATGACAGTGGTGAAAGGGAGAATGTCTGTGCCATGGCGTTCGGCCCCGGACTGACTGTAGAGATGGGGCTGCTTGAAGCATATCGACCCGGTGTGGCACAAAAATCTGTGACTCGCCATGAGTCGGTTGCTGCTGATTATTGACCGCAAGAGAGGATTGTTTCCTGTGCTTTTCGATACCTGGTTGCGCTGGATCACCGGTCGTGGCAGATGGCCGGTTCTGGCCGTGTTGCTGTTGGTTACGATTTCTCTGGGGATGCCCCTGACGCGCTTGACGGTCGAGGGGGATCCACGCTCCATGACTTCTCAACTCCCGGACCAGCAACAACTCCACCAACAATTGCTCAAGACCTTCGGTAACGATGAGACTCTGTTTCTGAGTGTTACGCCGCCGCAGCTGCAAAGTTCTGAAGGTATCCATCTTGTTGCTGAACTGAATGCGCGGATTGGCCGTTTGCCAGGCGTGGCCCAGGTACTGAGTCTCACTTCTGCGCTGCAGCTGGTTCCGGGACGTTATGGCGCAGAGAGCAGACCGCTGTTACCCGGTGATGACGCTGGCGCAGATTGGCCTGCCTTGCTCAGGTCCGCGCTGGAGCAGAATCCGCAGTATAAAAATTTGCTGGTTTCACAGGATGGGCACAGTGCCGGATTCCTGATTCGACCCGTGTTGGGTCAGGCCGATAATGATCTGCCTGACTTGATCTCCAGGGTCCGCGAGGTGATGACGGATTATTCGGCTCAAGCACAGTTTCATCTGACCGGAGTTGCGGTCCAGAAGCATGATGTCGTCGCATTTATTCAGCGTGATCAACGGGTTGTCCTGCCCCTGGTGGTGGTTGTCCTCGGCGTGTTGCTGGCACTGATCTTTCGCCATATGACAGGTGTGCTCCTGCCGCTGCTAACAACGGGCATCAGTCTGATCTGGACATTGGGACTGTATGCCCTGGCCGGATTTGCCATGAACACCATCAGCTCCCTGTTGCCTCCTGTGGTGATGATTCTGAGTATTTCGAATGCCGTGCATCTTTACAATGGCTGGCTAATGCTTCCGGTTTCAGCTGACAATGACCTTTCCGCCTGGCAGCAGCGCGTCAAGGAACTTGCCGTGCCTTGTTTTCTTACCGCGTTAACGACGGCCCTCGGGTTAATGTCCCTGACGGTCAGTTCAATTCCGGCCGTGCGTCAGTTCGGATGGTTTGGAGCCATTGGAGTGCTCTTCTCGCTGGTTATCTCGCTGACCTTTCTGCCGCTTGCCCTGACCTTTTTCCGCGTACCGCAAAAAAGCTACCGCAGAACAACGGGTGTGTTAGGCAAGGTGCTGAAGTCCATCTCGAACTTAACCCTCAACTATCCGTGGCTGATCATATTCGCTACCCTGTTATCGCTGTTATTGACCGTGATTGCCCTGCCGGAGGTGCAAAATAATACCCGTCTGACCGGATTTTTCCGCGTGGATACTGACCTGGCCGTGGCCAGTACCTTTGTTGATGAACACTTCGGCGGTATTAACGCCTTGGAATTTCTGCTCGAAAAGAGCGATGGAACGGCTTTTCGACAACTCGACGATTTCCGGAAACTGGATATGTTTGCAGCAACTGCTCTTAAGCAGGAGGCGGTTCAGAAAGTTTTTTCTCCTTTACCTCTGTTGCGCCAACTACAGCGGGCCGAGACGGGTGAGGACAAGTTGATGCTACCCGAAAGCCAGGACGATCTTGACTATCTGTTAACCTTGCTGCAACAGCCGGAGGCCGCTGCGATAGCCAGACAATTTATCAGTAACGACCATAAAACCGTGCGGCTGACGCTGCTTTTGAGTGATGTAGGCAGTCGAAAAGCGCTTGCCGTTGTCAATGATCTGCAGCGGAGCGGGAAAAGTATTTTTGGTGAGGCCTACACGCTGCTACCGACCGGGAGTTTTTACCAGGTTATCAGCGATTCCGGGCAATTGGTCAGCGCTATGTTGAAGAGTTTTGCGCTGTCGCTGGTGATGGTGATGATTGTTCTGCTGGGGTTACTGCGTAATTTACGCCTGACCCTGATCGCCCTGATTCCCAATATCATTCCGATTGTCTGGGTTCTGGGGGTGATGGGATGGACCGGAATAGATCTGAGTACCGGTACGGCGATGATTGGTGCCGTCGCTTTTGGCTTGGCCGTCGATGATACGATTCATTATCTGGTCAGTTTTAACCGGCTGCAGGGTCATTCTGTGGCTGAGCGTATTCGTTTGACAACAACCCGGGTCGGGCGGGCTTTGGTTATTTCAACCGTCATTTTAGCCCTTGGCTTCTGGACCGGTTGTTTCGGTAGTTTCAAGCCAACAATCTATTTTTCATTCCTGGTCGGGGGTACGCTGTGTGGCGCGTTACTCTGTGATCTGCTGGTTTTACCGACCAGCCTGTTATTGTGGAGCCCTGTGGAGATCAAGGAGCGGCAGGTATGAAAAATGTTTCAATTGTTTCGTGTTTGATGGTCATGATTTTCTCTAGCCTGTCACTCGCCTATAGCGGAGCCCCTGAAACAATTTTGCAAAGAGTTGTAGTTCCGTCCGCGGATGATCCGCATGGAGAAGTTCAGCTGTTGGTCCGCAGTCATGAGGTTGTTGTCAGAACGGTGCTTTACAGCCCGATACTGAAGCGGGTTGTCGTTGTTATTGATGATAAGGAACGCAAACGCTGGACTGAAGAGAGTAAGGGGTTTGTTGAGTCTCAGCGTTACCGGGACGCGCTGTTTGAAGCCACCGGACAGGTCTGGCAAAACTTTCGTGAACGCACCAACCGCGATGAAAAACGTCAGGCTCTTGCCATTGAATTTATCAGCTCTGGAGGGAAAAGCCGGGTGGCTTTGTTCCAACCGACTCTGGCCGGGGCCATCGGAGCGTTGCAGATTGTCGAGGGTACAGACCTGGCGCACTGGACCAGTAACGGTATTTACGTTCAGGAAAATATGGTCGAAATTCTTCACGAAAACTTTGATCTTGAGCGTGACGATGCTCGGGAACAACTGAATCATCTCGTCCGAGAGGAAAGACAATGAGCACAACGATGCAGAAAAAATTTTCTTTGAAAATTAAAGAACATATCGATTCGCCAGAAAGAAAAAAAGCCTACAACCAGGAGCATTTCAACGAAGCGGCCCGCCATTATGACTTTGCCACTAAGGCGATGTCCTTAGGGCGTGATACGGCCTGGAAGCGCCATCTCGTCAGGGCACTGCCCGTGCATAAGAGTCCAGTCTGTATCGATCTGGCCTGTGGTACCGGTGACGTAACCTTTATGGTTGCTGAAAAATATCCTGACGGGCAAGTGATCGGTGTCGATCTGACCCCCGCTATGCTTGACCTGGCTGAGCGACGAAATGCCTTTGGGCACGTTCAGTTTCTGCAGGGCGATATGGGAGCGCTGGTAGTTCCTGATGCCTCGGTTGATATTATAACCGGTAGTTACGCAGTGCGTAATGCTCCTGATCTGAAACAGGCCTTCACGGAGATGCACCGTATTTTAAAACCGGGTGGAGTTGTCGGGTTACTCGATTTTTCCAAGCCTGCCAGCCGTTGGTTTCAGTCGGTACAGTATGCTGTGCTGAAATACTGGTGCGGCTTTTGGGGACTGATGCTCCATGGCAATCCTGAAGTCCATTCCTATATCTCTGCCAGCTTGCGCAGTTACCCAGACCGCGACAGTCTGCATCGTTTAGCGGTTGAAAGTGGGTTTGCCGTTCGCCAGAGTAAGCGTTTTTATCTTGGAACGCTGGAAATGCTAATCCTGGAAAAAAATTGAAAATGTAAGCCCTCCGGAATCGTCGGAGGGCTTTTAAACCGGGTACTGTGGAAAATTTGTTCGATTTAATAAAGGGATGTTTGCTTCAATGCGCATTCAGTTTATCGGCACGTGCTAACCCGGAGCCGATATGACCTGAATGATCAATAGAGTATAAAGTTTTAAATCGTTGTCCTTAAAAACTTAAAATACCGATGCAAAAGAATTCATTTCGCTTTGAAATGAGACATATCCATTGAGGAGAGAAAGGCAAAGGCCTGTGGTTAGACCTAGTATCTTACACAGTCATGGTGGAAGGGGATTGTTCGCGAATGATCATTAGACTGTGGCCAGATCGACAAAAGCGGGTTGCGGGCTAAAGCTCCGGAGGGGGTGATTCCTTCCTCCGGAGCTTAGCATGTCAGGGAACCGTAATATAGGTATTAAGACTACCGTCTGCATAAACCTTCACTGGCTGCTGAATCCAGCTACCCAGCGGTGAGGTGTAGGCACTGACGCCAATATCGCTGGCTGCACCGGCGGTGCGATATTCAACACCATCCAAAACAAAGATAAACTCAGAGGTCGCTCCCGAGAGCAGTAACCCATCATGCTTGCCGATAGCTTCCGATAGAATAAATGAGTAGATGCCATCGTTTGCCGTGCTGTCACAGTCGTTACCATCATCATCAGCGGTGACTAAATTCCAATTCCAAGCGCTTCCTTTGACCTGAACTTTATTGGCATAATCAGTTCCCTGGAAGGGCAACGCGAGGTTGCTTGCATTTGCTGAAATATCGATGGTCAGGCACAGATCAATCGTGCCATGAGCTGCGATGCTCAGTCCCGTAGCATCAATCGCGCTGGTGGCTCCCGCATTGACAGTAAAGGTCCCATTCGCTCCAGTCCAGATCCAGGCACCATCAGACCCATCGACTGAATTGCGGATCGCACCATACTCGAAGTACTGTGTATTTGTGTTTGAAACCCAGACAGTCACTCCCCAAATATGGTCACCAGCGGAGGCTCCTTCTGGTTCGTGCCCACCGGATGTCCATGGACCATCATCATATAGCATGGCGTAGGGACCACCCCAACTACCGTTAAATGAGAGGATGCGCGTGGCAGGGCTGAAGCTGAAGGAGCCTTTCCATGCGAGTCCGTCGCTGTTGTCATAGGTCTGGTTTGCTGAGTCATCGATAGTGAAGTTCACGGCAACATGGTTGGCGGGTGGCGCAAACTGGGTAGATATGGTAACCGTGTCGATACTGCTGGTCGCTGTCCCATCATCAACCGTGAGACTGAACACGTAGTCACCATAAACATCAGCAGTAAAATTTGGATTGACAGCGGTTGCGTCAAAAAGGTTTGCGCTACTACCGGTAGGAGCACTGGTCAATGACCAGTTATAAACTAAAAGGTCGCCATCCGCATCACTGCTTGAACTGCCATCTAATGTGACCAGATCTCCTACATTAACATTTTGACCCGGTCCGGCATTGGCTACCGGAGTTGAATTGGTTGTGGCTGCCGTAATGATAACAGTATCTGTTGCACTGTCAATGGCTCCATCATTTACAATCAGTTGAATCTCATACGTCCCGTCCAGATCTGCGGTAAAGGTCGGAGCCTGAATAATCGAGCTTGAAAGAGTTGATGTACTGCCGGTAGGAGCGTTGATTATCGACCATGCGTAACTCAGGGAATCGCCATCGGCATCACTGCTGCCGCTGGCGTCAAGAGTGACGGTTGCACCGGTAGCAACATTTTGGTCTGTACCGGCGTTGGCGATTGGTGCGGCATTAGCTGATGCCGCCGTGACAACGATAACATCCTCAGCACTGTCATCCTCGCCATCGTTGACGACCAGACTAATCTCATATGTTCCTACCTGGTCGGCAGTGAATGTTGGTCGCACTATGGTTTGATCAGAAAGGTTTGCCGCGCTGCCGGCAGGGGCTGATACAATCAGCCAGTTGTAGGATAGAATATCTCCATCCCTATCGGTACTGCTGGAACCATCAAGAGTTATCAGTGTGTTGACAATGACGCTTTGATCTGCACCGGCATTTGCGACCGGGGCATGGTTGGTTGAAGAGGAATCATCATCACTGCAAGCTGTCAATATACACAGCATGATAACGATAGTCAGAAGCTGAAATGTTTTTTTCATTTTTCTCTCCATTCTATTGTTGAAATTTAATTATTGTTAAGTAACGGAATGTAGCAAATAGTTACGGTCGCACTTATTAAAGTCAAGTAAAAAGTGTGGAAATGCAGCCAATGGAGAATACCTCATACCTATGCTTCATTTATAATAGTGCGAGATGAATGCCTATTCAGCTGCTGAAAACCTATAAGCTTTGCACTGGCAAGGTTTAAAAACGGTATAGAATCACTACTGTCTCATAGTTTCAAATAAACGATAACTGCTTGTCATATAATGGTATTTTTTGTTTGGTGGTAAGAACAGCTCTTTGAAATCGCGTCGATCGAACAAGTTTAGCTGTAATATTCGTAACATCTGCTGCATGGAGCGTTCGACCTTCGACTGGTATTTCAGGAACGCCAGCACCAGATAGGCACACAAGGCAATCCAGATCTGTGTCATCACGGCATTGCGGGATGTGCCTAAAAAGCTCTTGATGCGCAGGTTTTGCTTGATCCATTTAAAGAACAGCTCAATCTGCCAGCGTTCTTTGTACAATTCAGCGACCGTTGCCGCTGGAATGTCCAGCGCATTGGTCACGAATTCGTAAGTGATGTCGGTCTCCGCATCCAGATACACGACCTTGCGGAAGGATCCGTTGATGCCTTGCAGTTGAATCTGTTGATCCAAGAGGACTCCTAGACTTTTCCGGCCCCGACGCTTCTTGCCTGGAATGGTGACCGCATTGCTTTTCAGCCGAGCGACAAAACGAATGCCATCTTTCGTGAGCTCCTGATACCATGTGTAGTCCGTGTAGCCCCGGTCGAAAACAACGTAGGAGCCCTTGGGAAAATTCAGAAGTCTGGCTCTCTTGATTTCATGCTCCTTGCCTTCGGTCAGATCGACAAAGGCTGGCAAATAGCCATCTGCATCCAGACCAATATGAAGTTTAGCGGCCCCTTTCTCTTTGCAGTACTTTGCCCAGGGAAACAGGGACAGCGTCAGGTCGATCATTGATGCATCAAAGGCTGAAACAAGGCCTCGTACATCTGATGAGGCTGTATTTCATTCGCTCTGGCCAAGGTTGCCCGGCTGAATGGCCTGACACCAAGGTGGTAGAGCTTGGCGCCTTGAGCCGCGATATTATCGGTAATATCCCGTAGACTGTTGCGGCCGGTCAGTTGGGCTGTCAACAAAGCTACAAATTGAGACCAGCGAGAAAATGAGCGGAATTTCTGGCCGATGTGATGCTTGTTCGCCAGAGCCTGAAATTCATGTCTCGGGAAAATACGTACAATTTGCGAAAGAACAGTACTACAATGCGCAATGGCTTGTAACTCCTTGTTTTTAATGTGATTTTGGCGAATTTGTTGTAACACGAGTGGGCTCCATGCCATTGTTTTTATTGATCAAACTATGAGACAGCAGTGAGTCACTATCTTGATGTGCTTCAGGTGAAAGCCGGTACTGAGCTGATTGATCTCTGCCGGTAGTATCCTTCTCGATCTGTTGTTGAGAAAGAAAAGACCCGATTGAGTGCATCAATCGGGTCTTTTGGTTAATAACTGGTCGCAATGAATCTCAAGTTATTCCCAGTTTTGAGATCTTGTCTTCCAAACCTCAGCCTCTTCAGCGTCAACCTTCGGACTCCAGAGAGGATACCAGCCCTCCCATTTGTCGATCTGGGCTACGCCATTGTCAAAGAAGTACGCCTGTGCCTGATCGTTTCCATTCAGGGTAAAATCGAGCCAGTTGACATAGAGGCGTTCCGCTTCAGTCAGCAGGGTTGTATCTCCGTTACCTTCATTGATGCCATAGAGCAGACCGGAATGGCCGGCATGAATATGTTCTGCGTAGTAAACCGGAACCCCTTCAAACGGATAGTTTGTATCGTTACCCGCAGCAATTTCGTAGTTGGCATTAGTGTTTGAGTAAGCGACATCAGATTCTCCGCCGCTAATGAAAATAACCGAAGAGTGAAGGTCGAGCAGGTCCGCACGCTCACCGCCAAGGGTGACACCTGAATCATCCGGGAAGAAACCAGTGTTCCAGGCCAGAATGGTTTTGGTCCGCTCGTCCTTACCTGCCATCAGGGCTTCGTTGCCACCACAGGATTGTCCAGCGACAGCAATTTTACTGATGTCGGCACGTCCTTTGAGTTGTAACAGGCCTTCCGCAGACTCAAGCCAATCCATGGCATCGATCTGTTTCTGTGGATCTGCGCTTCCGCCACTGATAGCAGGGTAGTCGTAAGCACCATTGGCAATAACGATAAACCCGTGGGAAGCGACCATGGTTGAGATAAAAACAAAGCCATAATTACTTGGACGGCACGCGCCATTGGCCCAGACGACAACAGGAATAGAGCCTTCTTTAAATTTACTCAAGTCCGCAGGGCGATATACTGTGTGTTCAGGTAAACCGTTTGCTGCTTCGCGAACCGTGGCAAAGGATTGAACGATAGCGGCGGACTCAGGATCGTAGTCCGGTGTTGAGTCAGATTCTTCTTGAAAATAGTAGTTGCTGTTGGTTGTCAATTCATTGGTTTCCTTGTCATCGCCGCAAGACCAAATCAACAGACACATGGGAATCATGAGCAGTGATAACCAAAACTTACTTTTTTTCATATCTTACCTCCGTAATGTGAATAAGACGCCAAATGGCTGGAATGTTACAGTCTTTGGCCAGAACTGAACGAAATATATCGCGAGTCGTATCCCCTCCCTGAACAAAACATCGGAAAATCAAACTTGCCAGCAAGGCTGCTCAGGGTGATTGTTCGCTTTTCTCAAAGCATGTCTTCAGGTAGGACAATATGTTGCTCTGTGGTACATATCTTATGGAAGTTTCAAAAATCAGTCTTTCAGAAATTGATGATATCTTTCAAAAACTGATGACTATTGTTTCTGGAAGGATAATTGTTGATATGAAATAGTGACTTAGCTAGTTTCCATCCGGAAACGGCCCTTTTCCGCTGTGGCGGTGTCAATCTGCGGGTTTTCTTGTGCGGCGTAAAGTACTACGCCTCCGCACAAACCCTTGATTTCCTTGCCACAATGAGAAATTACTCGTTTCCAATCTGAAAACTTAGCGTTGCCCTTCGGAGTTTTCGGATGGCAACTAGCTATTGGACCGGCAGCTAAATATAAATAGCACGCCCCGAAAAGGGTAACCCTCCGGGGCGTGCTTAAAGATTCAATTAAGCTGGTCCGTTAGCTGCAGGTGGGTAGAATTGACATGTATCATGCGGATTTTTAAACCCAGATGAACTGCAATAACGGGTGATAGTGTCGGATGCATCCGTTTCGATACTGAAATGTTTCAGATAGTCCCGCAGTATCGGCATTTGAACTGAGGTTTTTAAGTAAGAGAATTCTAAACCTCAAGAAATGAGGTCTTTTTTTCTTCCTTAAAAATGGCAAGTTGCCTTTTCTATAATTTTTTCCAACGGGCCGGGGGTAATTTCATGTAACGCTTGAATACATAGGTCAGGTGGGCCTGGCTTGAGAATCCGGTCTCTATGGCAATATCCATGATTGATCGCTCCGGCTCGGTGCGCAGTAGATGCGCTGCTTTGTCGATTCGTTTTTTCAGTACGTATTGATGTGGAGAAATGCAAAAGGTCGCGCGGAATAACGAAGAAAAATGACTTGGGCTGAGACCCAGTAGAACAGCCATTGTTTCAATGCTTAATTCGGTGTCTAGGGAAGAATCGATGAATTCCTTCAGACGCAGTTGATGGCGTGTCGATAACTTTTGTCCTGTTTTTTCCGCTTTTTTGCTGTGGCTATAGTGGTTGTTCAACCAGCCGATGATTGATAGAGACAATCCTTCGGCATAAAGAGAGCCATTAGGCATTCCTGATTTTATCTCACCAGCTAAGTTCAGAATCGTGTTTCTAAGGGTTGAGTCTTTGTGGCCATAGCCAGTGGTCAGATCAAAGTTACCGCTTTGGTCTGGTAAATACCGCTGAATTACTGAAGGCGGAAGCTTTAGGCTCATGCAGGTGCCTGCTTGTCCTTTGCGATAAGAGGCGTCTCGTTCGTAAGTTGAGCCCAGAACATTGAAAGTGGGAGGGCCATTGGTAACTTCAATGGTTTTTTTACCGCTACGAATCCAACATTGTCCACCACCACTTAACCCCACGGAGAGCATTGGAACTCCGGTATATTGGGGCCCGCTTTGTGTTATCTCCGGAATGAAAGATTCTTCGATATGGATACCCTTCCAGTCTGCGGGTAAGTTAAGCAATAATCGTCCGTCAGCCCCTCGAGCTTGTGGACAATGGCTTCCATATCGAGATCTCTCATTGCTCATTAAGCTACCATCTTTCTGATAAGGTCCTAATGGATAGGTAGTGCTTCTTGTTGAGAGCATAGCGGCGGATCGTTCTTGTGTCAATTTAAAACATTGTTTACTTTGTGGTTTTGTTTTTAAGTCTTTGTTAATTCAATGGTAAATAAGTGAATGATAAGAAATTAATCACTTGGTGTGAGGGAGTATCTCTTTTGCGATGAGCCTAGACGTATCTGTTGTATGTATTTCTAGGTAGGATAATTGTATTTTGCTGTTTGTTCGGTACGACCTTTTTATGATGGCAACGGCAGTCGGATTGTTTTAAGTTCCGACTGCCGTTTATTTCAGGCTACTTGCTGCGTAAAATTTCTACAGAATCATCTGTTGTAAAGCCAGAGGTACTGTAATAACGTGCGGTTACGTTACCAATTCCGTCGCGTTCAAAACTATAATGTTTCAGGTAGTCCCAAGCCAGAACCTGTTCTTCTGGAATACAGTTATGTTCGCGAACCAAGGTGTAGGTATATTGGACTAGTGGGATATCTTGGGAATTGCTCCACCCATAGGTATCGAAACGACCACTGGTGTCCGAATAGTCAAAACTATCGATATCGGTGCTGAGGCCATTGGCATCAAAAACACTTTGCGCCCAGTCCTGAAGTGGCGTTGAAGCCCACAAGTCAGGCATTTCAAAGGGGAGATCACTTTCACCGTGTTGCAAGTAGATGGGGATCATCTCCCCGGACTCCTCAATCACCTCTCCACTAAGGCTCATGGAGGGGAAAGAGGTACTGGCGACAGCGGAAAACAGATCTGTGTTGCTTAAGGCTAGGCCTTGAACAGTCTTTGATCCAAGGGAATGGCCGGCCCCATAGATGCGTGTTTGGTCGAGAACAATATTGTAATGTTCTGCTGTGGTTGCCATGATATCAGCAAGGACGTAATCAAAATTGGCATTGGTTTCCATAGTGAAGTCATAGGTTGTGCTGGTTCCCGTTGAGCCATTATATTTTTCACCGACAATGGCGATAATGCAGCCTTCATCATCCGCGACCTGCCACCACATGGCGCAGTCCATGAAAACACTAGCCGTTTGGGTCATGCCCGGATGGACGATCACAACAGGTGCTCCCTGACTACCCCAGATGTCTTTGGCACTGTTTGGAACATAGATCAGATAATCACGAGGATCGAGAACTCCGTCGCTATTGTAGTCTTCAAAGGCAAAGATACCGGTAATGACAGTCCCTGAATCCGGATCGTTGAAAGCTTTTACTGCCGTTGCTTGCTGGGCATAGATTTGATAGCCAATGGTTGTTCCATCTACTTTGGCGACGAGTTTTGTTTCCTTAACTCCTGTCGCGGCTTCTTTTTGTGCATTGACCATCATTTCTGCATAGTCAAGCCGGTATTCCAGATTGTTACTATAAGCAAAAGTATTGGTGTAGCGGATGTAAATTGACAGGAAATCATAAATTGCCGTGGCTTTCATTCCTGAGCTTTGGCTAACCTTGACCTGGGCTATACCGTAGGTGGCATCGGCATTATCCTTCAGAATGCAACTGTTGGCATATTGGGTCTGCCATGCTTGTGAGTTGATATCCTGGAAATAAGTATCACCATCCGGGTCGGCAAGGACATCGTTGGCTTTTTTCCAGTACTCAATGCTGTAGTCCGAGTTTTCGTAACCGACAAACATGGTTGGCACCGGAACATCTGCACGGGTGATGAAGTCGCCACTGTAACCAAGGGACTGCAATGTTGCAATGAAGTCTGCATCATCTGGACCTGCATTGTAACCACCAGTATTTTTCCCGTTATATTCTTGGGCTCCTACAGTGTCGAGATAGTTCTGACCTGCACCTGGTCCACCTATGTAGGCCTGACTGATAACAAAAATCGGGTATTCCGCAGCCCATGCTTCCAACGGTGCACAGCCTCCTTCATAACCGACCAGGTAAAAGGTACTGTAGGTTGAAATAACGGATATTGAATTATCGTTCTTGGTGCTGGTCAAAAATGACATGGCGGCAGTCACATAATCGTATTCAGCCGCAGTGCTACCCCAACCGTCAGCTCCTGGTTCCAGAGCAAGGATCGCTTCCCCCTTTTTATCTGCTAGTTGAATCCAGCCTTGTTCGTATAGGAATGTATAGGTTTCAACCCCATCAGGAACGGCAACAACAATCCATTTAGAGCGAAGAGGAGCCTCTTCTGAAATATATACTTTCAAGCTACGCTCAGTACCAACAGCCTTACTGAAATAGCCGGTCAATGGCATTTGTGTTGCCTGGCTGTAAACCGGGGTCAGTGCTTCTGTGTAGGCATTGAAATCAGTTGCATCCGGTACGATAATCTCTTCGTCGCTGTTTTTGCTGTCGGAACCGCAACCACTGATGACAAGAGTTATTGTTATCAGTGTGACGAGCCATAAATACAAAACATTCGATTTTGAACGTACGTACATCATTATCCTCCTGGGAAATTAAAAATAGGCATCCGATATGTCTCATTGTGCATAAACGTTGATTTTTTCCAGAGGCTCCTTTCTTTCGTTAATAGGGAGGTAGAATTAATTTTTATAAATATTAATATCCTGTTTAGTGATATGGAGGTTTTCTTGTTGGAATTATATTGTAGTAGGTTGGAAGGGCTGAAGTCTTTCAGATTTCTAAGATGTTTTTTCAAAAAAACACGATTTGTAGAGCTTTATATGGGGTGCATTTCTGGGGTACCAGTAAAGTCGTCAGGTTTGCAAGCAGAACTGTCGATTTAGGAGCTCAAGCGTACCGACCTGCACCGCAGAACGCGACAGACAGAGGGAATTTATTTGCTACTTTTCCAGCGGGCAGGTGTTTGTTGCAGGTAACGTTTGAATGTATAGGTCAAGTGGGCCTGGCTGGAGAAACCTGTAGCCATTGCCACTTCCGATATAGATAGCTCTGGCTTGGCTCTTAAAAGTTCCGCAGCTTTTTCAGTGCGTTTTTTCAGAACGTATTGATGTGGCGTCAGGCTAAACGTTCTGCGAAACAGAACGGCAAAATGACCTGGGCTGATGCCAACCTCGTGGGCCATTTTTTCAACAGTAAGTTCAGATCCCAGTGACGTTGTGATGAAATCAGTAATCTGGTTTTTGTGGCGGTTTGACAGCCTGTGTTCCTTGTGGGGCAGGCTTCTTTTGATGGCATAATGTTGATGCAGCCAGCCAAGAATTGACATAGAGACACCTTCAGCAAATAGCAGCCCGTTGGGCTGATTATTCTTGAGTTCGCTGGCAAGTATCAGCACCATCTCTCTGAGAGGCTTGTCGATAAGGGCAAAGCGGGTTTCTAGATCAAATGTTAACGCCTGATCAGGCAGGTAGCGCTGAATCGTTTCCGGATGAAGTTGCAGGCGCAGACTGGCTCCTTCAACCCCTTTCCACTTGCCAAAATCCCTTTCAAAGGTTTGGCCATAGATATCGAAGCCGGGAGCGCCGTTGTCAAATACGCGGGTCGTTACACCACTTCGGTACCAGCGCTTTACTTCACCGCTGAGGCAAAATGACAGTATTGGCACCCCTGCATACTGAGGACCACATTCAGCGTCGCCAGGAACAATGGTTTCTTCAATCTGTAGACCTTGCCAGTTAGGTGGAAGGCTTAAAGTGGGGCGACCGTCATAGCCAAGAATCTGTGGGCAATGACTTCCGAGGCGAGCTTTTTCAAATGACATAAACAATCTCCCCAAGATGTCCTACTGTGAGAAACGTAGTCTTTTTTGAAAGGATGCCAGGCTGCCGTGGAGTTGTCAAATTCAATAATGATTAGCTCAAAATAATAGCAGTCCTCCTCGTAGAAAGAAATCCACGAGGAGGGGTACTTTAAAGCGCTTTGACCAGGCCACCATCAACGACAATGGACTGGCCGGTAATATAGGTGTTGGCAGCAGAACAGAGAAATGCGGCTAGCTTGCCGTATTCGGCGGGTTCTCCATAGCGGCCCAGTGGAATGGTTTTGAAGGTGTTCTGCTGGAGTTCATCTACTGAGATTCCTGCTTTGTCGGCGCGGATGGCATCGAGCTGATCGATTCTGGCTGTGCCGATACGCCCCGGAGCGATGACATTGACCAGAATTCCGTCCTTACCAAGTTCCTGGGACAGACTCTTGGCCAGGCCAACAACCCCGGCGCGGAAGGTATTGGACAGAATCAGGTTGTCGAGAACTGCTTTGATGGAGGATGAGGTTGAACAGAGAATGCGCCCACCGCCGCCAGCACGCATATGAGGAAGAACCTCGCGAACCGCACGAACATAGGAAAGCAGCGTCAGTTCATAAGCTTTTTGCCATGCTTCATCATCGAAGCTGTCAAAGGTTCCTGCAGGAGGGCCACCGCTGTTATTGATCAGGGCGAATACCCCTCCGAAGCTGGTGACTGTAGTCGCAACCAAGTGTTTGATATCTTGGGCACAGGTCAAATCACCGACACAATATTCAGGTTTGTTTCCCGTTGCGGCCTTAATTTCTGCTTGCGTTTCTTTCAGTCTTTCTTCAGACGAACTGAACAGCATGACGCGGGCTTTTTCACGCGCTAGTTCGCAGGCAACCGCTTTCCCCAGCCCTGAGCTTGATGCCATGACAATGACGTTTTTATTATTTAAGCCAAGATCCATAGATAATTCTCCTTTGCTTTTATTGGTAAGTACCCAGCGTTTTTAAATTGGGCATGGCGCTGTGTGGGACAGTTTTGACAACAGCTGCCAGCTATGTTCATGATGAGAATTCTAGACAATATCTTCAGACTTGCCAAGCTGCCGAAGCGAGAACACGGAGAACTGTTATGGAAAGGGATGGTGGGGCCACTGTCTCCCATGGACTGTATTTATGAGCAAGGCAGAGACGCTGGTCTCCGACATAGGAGAATTTCGCCAGCTTAAAAGGGTGGCCAGGGTGCAGGGCTATCCCGCTGATGCTGACCGTCAGCGTTGGCGCAACGTGAGAGGTATTATGTTCAATGACCGCATGATCATAGATCGTTGAAAGTGATGATTATTTAATGGGGAGGGAGTGGTGTGGCAGATCGTTCTGATCAGTCAGAGAAGGTCAGGTCTGCTGCTTAGATTTCAGATGCCGGATAATCTGCCTGAGTTGAGTCCTCTCCTCGGAGGTAGGTCGCCTGTTCTGGTAAATCGCCTGACCGTAAATTTCAGCAAACCGCTGGCAAAGTGGCTCTTGGGTCTGTTCGGCAAGGTCATAGAGGCCCGTTGACGGAGAAAATTTTGTTGGATAGTTCATTTTTGCAACGGCCTTGAGGTAAGACCTGAGTAGATTTTTGTGTGGCTGCTGCCAACGCCGCCACCCGAGGTAAAGAAGCAGGATTCCCGCTCCAGAAGCGACCCAGGCAATGCTGAAAAAGCCACTGCTCTTTATATTAGGAAGTTCCTTAACCACGTGCAGGAGAGATTTTATCAGAGCAAATTGCTGACGCAAATCATAATTGATGACAAACTGACTCCAATGATGTTCGAGAACATCGATGACTGCGGACAGTGACGATATGCGGGTCCGTTGCGCCAGCTGAAAGGCTTCTGTACTGTTGATTGCCAGGCGGCTTGGGTCAATGCGTTGCCAGATGCCTTCATCATTGAGTGCTTCCACCCAGACATGAGCCTGGTCCTGGGTGATCAGGTAATAGCCTCCCAGCTCATTGTAATCCCCTCCCAGATACCCTCCGACCAGGCGGGTCGGAACACCTGCCAGCCTTAACAGGATGGCATAACTCGAGGCAAAATATTCACAGTAGCCGCGCTTGTTGACATACAGGAAGGTGTCGATCGGATCAGCTGTGACAGGTAGCCGGGTTGTGGAATAACTGAGTTTCTGGCTGTGAAAAAATTGATTAAGGGCACTGACCTTTGCGGAAAAATTGGAGTTCTGTGCCAAGCGTTGCCCTTCCTGGCGGGTCCGTTCGCTCAGGCGGTCAGGAAGCTGAAGGTATTTTTGGCGGTTACCATGCAGAACACTTTGGGCGTCGGTCTGTACCTGAATGTCGTAACGATACTTCTTGTCATTGGGCCTGCGGAGTTGCAGGGCACCATCACTGTGTAATGTTATCCAGTTCCCGGGAGCATTGAGAATCTTGACCGGTCGATCCAGCGCCGGCAGGTGAACGTCGCTCTTTGGTTCTGCGTAAAAAGTCAGCATACGAGGGGGGCTTTGGGCGCTGCTCACCTTTTCTTGGGGCTCGGCTGCTTCGTGGTGCCAGCTTTGCCCCTCTAAGCGACTGAAGACAATCGCTCGCCAGTAAAGCTGTTCCGGTGGCATGGGTGTGGTTTCGGCACGAAAAACCAGGGTCGTATCGGCGGTCAGGTCGCTGATCGGTCCAGGTTTTACCTGGTCGCTGATACCGGTAACTGCTCTGGTTTCAGGATTTAGAAAGTTCCAGAGAGGTGTCTGGGTACGCGGCAAAATAAGAAAGAAAAATACCATCAGCAGCAATGATCCGACTGGCAGCAGTAATGCCGCCTTCGTCAGGTAGCGCCAGTCCCCGCGGCTAAAGCGTAGGGTCGGATCGGTGACCGAAAAGCTGAGAAAGACTAACCCTGTTGTTACCAGAAAAATAATGATGACCAGGTAAATCAGGTAGCCCGGATCCAGGACCAGCATTGACGAACCTGCCAGAATCATGCTCGCCAACAGGAAAATCTGCAGCAGATAGCGCGCTGTTTTGGGGCCGGCCAATCGCACAGCAAGTAACAGACAGAGAAATTCAAGCAGTGGTGTGGCCAGATCAGCCAGTGAAACGTGGGCGATAAACAACAGGAAAAAAACGATGGACAGAAGGGTGCAAACAGGTTCGGAGAGGGTTTTGAACTTTTTAACATCCGTTACGATTCCGATGCTGAATGCCCCGAACAGAACCGCAAGGACCCATGACCCCAGAAATGGCAGAACCGGAATCAGCCCAACCCCTGCGGCGAGATAGGCCTGGATCTTCAGGATGTGTTCAATGGAGATCATAAAGGGCTAGCTCTTTCAATAGTCGGTTGCGTTGCTGTAGACCGGTTTGTGGAACAAATGTCTGTTCACCAAGTTGCAGACCGACAGCATTGTTAATCCGCAGCAGTTGCTCTACGACAAAAGTACATTGACTCAGCTGGTTTTCCAGGGGGCCACTAAAATCCTCAAGTCTCAGGGTTACCGCAGGCGCCCCCTGATGCTGGTAACGCTTGACCTTGAAGTCATCCTGGCGGGCGGAATGCTTCCAATGAATATCTTTGTAGGAATCTCTGCCCTGGTAGGCGTCGATGCTGCGTAGTTCACCATCCTGTCCTGGTTGAGCGAGGTCACGCTGGCGTCTGGCTATGGTCGCAGCAGCCCCGGTTGGATGGTGGACCGGGCGTGGCATAGGATAGACCAGGATGTTATCGACAGCGGGCAAACGGCTTGAGCGGATAAAGAAATTTACGGGAAAACGTGATTTAACCCAGATCCTGGTAAGCTGCTGATAGCCACGCTGGGGCAAGATTAGTGAAAGAGTCAGATGTTGTTTGTCTCCTGGTGCCAACACAGAAAACAGCCGGGAGTTATCGCCGATAGCAACTTCAATTAAAAACGCGGGAAGGTATTTGCGGGTATTTTCAAGTTGAACCTCTATCTGGGCAGGCAACCCGGCAAAAATATCCTGTCCGTGAAGGACTGTGACCTTGAGCTTCTTGAGATTCTGCTGTCCCATGAGCCCGGAAATTGCCATAAAGCCGAGCAGCGCTGAAACCATCAGGTACAGCAGGTTATTGCCGGTATTCACCGCGGCAAAGCCGAGCAGCAGGGTCATGACAATATAAATTGCCCCGGACCTGGTGAGTTTTAGCCCATAGGAACGGGAATTTTTTCGAGTAGCGATCGGAAGACCTCTTCTTTATTAAGCATCTGATATTCAGGGTTAAAAATCAAACGATGGGCGGCCACCGGCACCGCTATATGCTGAATATCCTCAGGTACGACATAGTTACGTCCGTTCAGGTAGGCTTCTGCCTTGGCAGCAGCGGCCAGGCTCAGGCCTGCCCGGGTTGATAAGCCGGCCGCTATGTGGGGATGACTGCGCGATGTGTCGATCAGTGTGTGGATGTAATCAATAACCAGGTCACCCAGCATGATTTCCGAGCGGATATATTTGGTCGTTGCAAGAAGCTCGTCCTTGTGCAGTTGTGGCGTAATCTCTGACAATTCATCACGAATACTTCCATGACGGAGAATCTGTTTTTCCATTTCGGCAGAGGGATAGCCGATACCGGTGGTCATCAAAAAACGATCCAACTGTGATTCGGGTAGCGGAAAGGTCCCGATCTGCTCCGCCGGATTCTGGGTCGCAATCACTAAAAAGGGCTCAGGCAGAGGATAGGTGGTCCCTTCAATGGTCACCCGCTTTTCTTCCATTGCTTCCAGCATGGCACTCTGGGTTTTGGGCATGGCCCGGTTGACCTCGTCGAGCAGAATCAGATTGTTGAAAATCGGCCCTTTGACAAAGTTGAATTCATTGTTTTGGCGGTTGAATATAGACAGACCAGTGATATCCGATGGCAACAGATCACTGGTGCACTGAATACGGCCGAATTGCAGGCCGAGAATCCCTGCCAGGGCTAGGGCCAGGCTGGTTTTGCCGAGGCCGGGAATGTCTTCAAGCAACAGGTGTCCGTCGGCCAGCAGGCAGATCATGGACAGGCGGATAGCCCGGCGTTTGCCCTGCAGATAGTTGGATGCGAGGCTTTCGATAACCGCAAGGATTTGTTTATGCTGGTACAGTTCCATATTTGTTCCCGCCACGAAGCTCTCCTTAACGAGGACGTGAAAACTTTATAATCTTTTCTATTGTGCCTGTAGCAGGGTGGTATTGTCCAGTCTTTGCCTGCTCTTTATTGTCACGCTCGTGCTATAGTTGTTGAGTTGGAGGTGTCTATGCGTGCAATGATTCTTGAACAGACAGCCGATTTGCGGGTCAATAAAAGGCCGTTACGCTTGGCTGACCGACCTGTCCCGGAGCCCGGCGCGGGGCTGGTCAGACTCAAGGTATTAACCTGTGGCGTCTGTCATACTGAGCTTGATGAGATTGAGGGGCGAACCCCGCCATCATATTATCCGGTTATACTGGGCCACCAGGTTGTCGGTATTGTCGATAAGGTCGGGCTTGGCGTCGAAACGGCAATGGTTGGTCAACGGGTCGGCGTCGCCTGGATCTATTCGGCCTGTGGTGATTGTCCCTGGTGTCGTCAGGGACTGGAGAATTTATGCCCCGACTATCTCGCCACGGGGCGTGATAGTGATGGTGGGTATGCTGAATACATGCTGGCCCCCGCAGCTTTTGTGCATAACATACCGGAGCTATTCGATGACGCTGAAGCCGCGCCGCTGTTGTGTGCAGGGGCCATCGGTTATCGCTCTTTAGCGTTGACTGGCATGCACAACAATTTGGGGCCACTCGGGCTGACCGGGTTTGGTGCCTCGGCCCATTTGGTGTTACAACTGGTGAGACACCTATATCCTGCGGTGCCGGTCTATGTGTTTGCCCGCAGTCCCGAGGAACAGCAATTTGCCCTTGCGTTGGGAGCCTCCTGGTCCGGAACAACCGATGCGCAACCGCCGCAACTCATGTCGGCGGTTATCGATACAACGCCGGCATGGAAGCCGGTTCTGTCTGCCTTACGTTCTCTCGCTCCGGGAGGGCGTCTGGTAATTAACGCGATACGTAAAGAATCTCATGATCGTGGGTTGTTGACAGAGCTCGACTATCCTGCCCATTTATGGTTGGAAAAAGAAATTAAAAGTGTGGCAAATGTAACACGTTATGATGTTCAGGAATTTCTTCGACTTGCTGCTGAGATTCCTGTCCATCCCGTTTACGAAGAATATGACCTCAGCGACGCAAACCGCGCCCTTGTCGAGTTGAAAGAACGTCATATCCGTGGGGCCAAGGTCCTGCGGGTTTCATACCGATAGTATTCGCAGTGTGCTGAGGCATCGAATGGCCACTTGGCTCTGATGGTGGCGGATGTGTTATATAGTTATTAACGGAGGGACTGTTATCGAGGTGTAAATGAAGGAAGCGTTACTGTACCAAAAACTTGATGATGGCAAGGTTCAATGCCTGCTGTGTGCGCATAAATGCATTATTCCTGATGCAAAAAGGGGGGTGTGCCAGGTTCGGGAAAACAGGGCTGGTACGCTGTATTCCCTGGTTTATGGGCGGACGATCAGCCAGAATGTTGATCCGATTGAAAAAAAACCGTTTAACCATTTTTTGCCGGGCAGTCAGTCGTTTTCAATTGCTACTCCTGGGTGTAACTTTTCCTGCAGCTGGTGCCAGAATTGGGAAATCTCACAGATGCCGCGCGACCAGCATTTTGTTAGTGGCCGTAAACTCGGCCCTGAAGAGGTTGTGGCCGCAGCTGTTCGTTCCGGGTGCCGTTCCATTGCCTATACCTATACTGAGCCGACGGTTTTCTTTGAATATTGTTACGATACGGCAAAGTTGGCGCAACAGGCCGGGCTGGCCAATGTCATTGTCAGTAACGGTTATATGTCTGCAGCGATGCTGGATATGTTCTCGCCCTGCCTGAATGCGGCCAATATCGATTTGAAAGCGTTTTCCGATGCGACTTATCAACGCTATATCGGAGGAACGCTGCAACCGGTTCTCGATTCTTTGAAAAAATTACGGGATCTGGGGGTATGGGTGGAGGTCACAACCCTGATTATCCCCGGAATTAATGATAGCACTCAGGAGTTGCAGGATATCGCCGGTTTTATCGCGACTGAGTTGGGGCCTGAGGTGCCCTGGCATGTCAGCCGTTTTTTCCCTCAGTATAAGCAGAAAAAAACCGAGGCAACCCCTGTAGAAACTATCGCCGGAGCTGTTGCCGTAGGGCATGCTGCCGGGCTGCACTTTGTTTATCCCGGTAACGTTTCCGGCATTGTCGAGACCCGTTGCCCTCATTGTCAGACCGCCGTTATCGAGCGAAGTGGTTATCTGGTGACTAATCTGCGCCTTGATGCGCCGGGACATTGCTCTGCTTGTGGTGAACGAATCGCCGGGGTGTGGGGATAAATAGGGTGAGGGGGAAGTGGACAGGCCTTGCCGATAAATAATGGCATCTGCAATGGCTGTCGATCAAATTTAGCTTTCAGGGCACTGGAGGGCTTTTTTGACCATTTCGGCCAATTTCTGCTGGGTAAAAGGTTTCTGAATAAAATTTATATCTTCGGGAAGGATGCCCTGTTGAGCAATGATATTCGCAGTATAGCCTGACATGTAAAGTGTTTTCAGGTGGGGGATGATGGCGCGAACGCGTTCGCAGAGCTCTGGTCCACTGAGATTTTTCAGGATGACATCGCTGAGCAATAGGGTGATTTCAGTGCGATTCTCCTGGGCAATTGCTAATGCTTCGTGGCAATCAGTGGTGGCCAGTACCTGGTAATTGAGAACTTCAAGCATCTGCTTACAAATGGCCAGAATCGCAGGTTCATCTTCGACGAGAAGAATTGTTTCTTGATTGCCTGCATATGTCCCTGCTTGTGGTATCTCCTTGCTGGACTCTGTTTGGTTGGTGTGCTCCAAAAAATAGAGATTAAATGTTGTTCCCTTGCCGGGCTCGCTGTAGACATTCACAAAGCCGCTGTTTTGTTTTATGATTCCATAGACGGTTGCCAGTCCCAATCCTGTCCCATCTCCAACGGCTTTGGTGGTGAAAAATGGTTCGAATATCTTTTCCCTGACCTGTTTATCCATGCCAATGCCATTGTCACTGATACTTAAGCAGATATAGTGCCCGGCAAGTGCTTCGGTGTGGTTTAGGGTGTAGTTTTCATCAATCTCCTTTTTACTGGTCTGAATCGTGATCGTACCACCATGTGGTAATGCGTCTCTGGAATTAATGCACAGATTGGCGAGAATCTGGTCAACCTGGGTAATATCCATTTTGACGAAACAGGGGTGTTCAGACGGATACCATTTCAGCTCAATATTCTCCCCCAGCAGTCGTTTTAACATCTGCAGCGTTTGGCGGACATTATTGTTCAGATCAATTATCTGAGGAGAAATTGTTTGTTTTCTGGCAAAGGCTAAAAGTTGCCTGGTAATATCGGCAGAGTGACGGGCTGCAACTAAAATTTCGTTGAAGTGGTGAAAGGAGGGATCGCTTTCTGTAATTTTGAGTTGTGCTATTTCTGCGTTCCCAATAATAACTCCAAGCATATTGTTGTAATCATGCGCGACCCCTCCCGCCAGACGGCCGACAGATTCCATCTTTTGGGCCTGGATTAATTGATTCTGCAACTCTTTATTGACTCTGTCGCGCTCGATGCGCTCATTAATATTTTCGACCGACATCATGAATCCTGTCAGCATTCCCAGGCTGTCTTTGATTGGCGCGCAGAGTACCGAGCCATGGAAAAACGACTCGTCTTTGCGGTAAAATGTTAGTTCCTGAGCTCTCTGGGGAAGCCCCTTGCTGCATCCGTCATAGATTGAGTCAAGGCTAGATTCGTTGTTTTGCTGACAAATGGGGAGTGGTTGACCGGTAATCTCCTCATTTAAATAGCCAAACATTTTTTCTGCAGAGGTTGTCCAGATGGCAATTTTGTACTGAAGGTCAACACTGAACAGGGCCACGGGAGAACAGGCAATCAAGGCCCTGACCTCTTCGTTTTTTTCCTCAATTTTTAATATGTTGGTACGGATAGAATCCCGCATATGAACCAGACTGGCTGATAATAAAGAAAATTCGTGTGTTGTATAGAGTGGAATAGCTTTTTCGAGGTTGCCTTTGGCAATATTGCTGGTTGCCTCAATATAGCTGAAAATTGGTTTTTGAATCAGTCTTCTGAAGACGACCCAGACCAGAACAAATACAAAAAAGAAGAATACCAAACCTATGGTGGCGGTTTTTTTGACTGTTGACGAAATTTTTTGCGCGACAATCAGTCTCGGAAAACCGATATCCACGGTTCCAATAATTTGTTCTTGGTAAATTATTGGTATTAAGGTGTGATAGTCGTTTTCAATAAGTAGTGTTAACGGTTTCGTGGACGTCAGGGCCTGAAGCAGACGGGGATCTGTCAGTGTTTTTCCGTGTTGTTGCGGATCGCTGTGAGCGGCGATCCGTCCAGAATTATCAAGCACAGAGATGAAGGAAACATGGAGGCTTTTGTTGGCTTCGTAGAGTTTTTTACAGTGCAGGTAAGCTGTTTCAAGGTTTAGAAAAATGTCTTCAGCAGAAAGATATTTTTGCCTTGCCGTGGTATCGACAATGATGCTCTGGGCGAGAGACACAGAGCGCCATTCAACCGCTTGGATGAAGTTATTTTTCAGATCCTGGATGGTAAAGAATGAGCTTAAACTGAGTGCAAGAACCAGCAACAGGAAAATAGAGAATAGGACCCGTGTCTGCAGACTATTACTAAATATAGTTTTTTCCTGCATATTTTGGCCTGTCTTGTGGGAGGTGGATCCAGATGTCACATGATATACGTTCTGATTTTTTGGGTCATTGATAGGTTTTATTCTTGAAAACCGAGTTCTTTTTCCGCTTCTTCTGTTGCTTCAAGAACTTCTTTGACCCAGTGGCTGCCTATATTCTCATTTAACCAAGATGTTGCTGATTGCCGCGTCTGCTGACGAAATTGCATGTATTCCTGTGTTGTTGGTTTGTAAATATCAATACCCTGGCTGCGCAGATACTCAAAAGCATTATATTCCGACACCACTGATAGACCTCGATTCGCAGCAGAAACAATGGGCCTTGTTTGTCTTAGAATAAGTTGCAGATCAGGGGGGAGCGACTGATACCACTGCTCATTGATCAAAAAAGTGTAGGTCGCATAGATGTGTCCATCCAGGACGATATATTTTTGTATCTTTTCAAGGTGAGGAATCATAAATGTGCCCAGTGAATTTTCCTGGCCGTCAACAATACCTTCGGCTATGGCATCATAGACATGTGACCACCCAATTGGAATGCCTTGAGCTCCAAGGTTTTTTACAATTTGGAGGTGTAGGGGGCTTTCCATGGTTCGAAATCTGAGCCCTTTCATGTCCTCGGGACTGTGGACGGCACGTTTGTTGTTCGAAAAATGTCTGAAACCCCCATTTTCTAGCCAGAAAAGGGGACGCAAGCCGGTTTTTTTTGCCATATCGGCAATGAGCTTGTCACCAAAGGGTCCATCGAGGACTTTCCAGGCAATTTCTCGTTCAGCAAATAAATATGGGATTGACAACACTTGAATTGGGGGATAGATGGTTGCAAAATGGCCGTCAGCGAAATCTCTGCCTTGAACGATGTTGTTACGGATCATGTCGATCATTTCCAGAGAAGAATTGCCAAACTTTTCAGCAAAAAGATCAACTTGAATTCTTCCTTTAGACCGATTTTCAACCTCGTGCTTAAATATGACAAAGGGAGTCCAACCGAAATGCCATTGGGCTTCGGGGTTGCCAACGGTCACCTTCATCACATATTCAGGGGGTGCTTGTCCATTTGCAGTTGTGCTCGTTACAAAAAAGAGTAACAGGAGAAGTGCAAATAGATAAGTGCTGCGCATATACTATCCTCTTCTACGATAAGCGTTGGCGGCCTAAGTATAAAAGATATCATATCAGTAAGGGTTGCGCAGCTTTATCTGGCAAGAGTTATTTTTGCAGCGCTTGTCGCGCGCCGAGTTATACGGACATAATTGAGAAATTTCCTGCGGAAAACTTTTGTCTAATGTTTAGCTAGGAGCTGCGGAATTAACTTTTTTTCAACTCAGTAAGATATTCATCCCATTCAATCGGGAGCAAGCTCTGTTTTTTGCTGTTACATTCTTTACAGGCTGGAACACAGTTGCCTTTAGTACTGCGGCCACCTCGGACTAGAGGCACAATGTGATCCAGAGTCAATTCTTTTGGCGGTATTTGCTGGCCGCAATAATGACAGATGCCTTTGGCAATTTTATTTTTCCACCACCCCTGCTTGCGAATTTCACGGGCCTTGGCCCGTTCGCGGCTGATATGGCTTTCGTCAATGTCGTTGAACCAATCCATGTCCTGCTCCTGGCGTATATATTATGAGGTCGGCGAATTATTGCACAAATCATGAAATTATGCGATCTTACCAAATTGTGCGTGCGAGGGGGATCCCGGAAAAAGGTGAGATAACTTATGAAAATCCTTATAGTTGGCTCCGGTCAGGTCGGTTATTTTTTATGTGATCGGCTCTCCCGTGAAGGGCATGAGGTCACTCTGGTAGACCAGGGCGAAGACGTTGTCCAACGTGCTCAAGATCGCTTGAACGTCATGGGTGTGGTGGGCAATGGGGCCAGTGCTGAAATCCTTGAAACGGCCGGCATTAAATCGGCCGATATTTTTATTGCCGTTACCAATACTGACGAAGTCAATATCCTGGCCTGTCTGCTGGCGCGGGAATATCATGTCGGGATATTGATTGCCCGCACTAAAAACATTGAATATACCAGTAGCAAAGCGGTCCTTTCTAAAGAAAAATTAGGGATTGATCTGTTGATCAACCCGGAAGATGCCGTTGCCGATGAATTGACAAAAATCGCCTGCAGTACCCACGCCTTTGATGTCGCTGAGTTTGCTGATGGGCAGATCCTGTTCCAGGGTTACCGTATTGATGCTGATAGCCCATTGTGTAATCTGTCGCTGGCTGAACTTGGCGAGTTACGGGGGATGTACCGCTTTGTGGTGGTTGCCATCAGCCGCGGTGATACCACCATCATTCCGCGTGGAGACGATACGATCCAGGCTGGTGACCGGATCTATATTTTTGCACCGCAACAGGAATTGCCCGCTATCAACTATCTGCTGCAATCGGAAGGGCTTAAAAAGCGCACGACCCGTAAAGCCTTTGTGCTGGGCGGTAGCCGTATCGGTTTACAAGTTGCCCAGAACCTTGAAAAGCTCAACATTCAGACCAAGCTGATCGAAAAAGACGAAGATCATTGCTACAAACTGGCCGAGCAGCTCAATAAAACTCTGGTTATCAATGCTGAAGGGCTTGATGTCGAGACATTGCTGGAAGAAGGGCTGGCCGAATCGGGTGTGTTTATCGCTGTAACGGAAAATGACCAGACCAATATTCTGACCTGTTTGCTAGCTAAAAGACATAAGGTTAGAAAAACCCTGGCATTGGTTAGTCAACCTGAATTAATTGGACTGGCGACAGAACTGGGGATTGACTCCTGTATCTCTCCCCGGCTTGCTGCTGCTGGCGCTATCCTTAAATTCGTCCGGCAGGGAGAAGTCATTTCACTGACCGCTGTAGAGGGGAGCAACTCCGAGGTACTGGAACTTGAGATCAAAGAGGGGAGTGCGGTCAATGGCCGGAGCCTGCAGGACCTCAATTTTCCCCGTGGTGCCTTGATCGGAGCGATTGTGCGCAACGGTTCTTATGAAATTCCGACTGGAGGCAGTGTTCTAAAAACAGGAGACCATGTGGTTATCTTTACCTTGCCCGAAGCGCTGCAGAAGGTTGAAAGGTTTTTTGCCTGAATGAATTTATTGCTGACCTTAAGAATTCTTGGCTCCCTGCTGTTGTGCCTAGGAGGGACCCTTATTGTACCGATCCCTATTTCTCTTTACTACAATGACGGTGTCTGGTCGGCATTTTTTATGTCGGTACTGATCTGCTGCTTGGTCGGTGGTATCATTATGGCGGCTTGTCGCAGTAAAAAAGAGCTTTCAGTACGAGAAGGTTTTGCCGTCGTGACCTTCGGTTGGGTCGTTTTTGCGGTTTTCGGAGCCTTGCCGTTTCTTTTATCCGGAGCGATTGTTTCCCCAATCGATGCCGTATTTGAGACCATGAGTGGCTTTACGACAACCGGTTCGACGATTTTGACTGAAATAGAGTCTTTACCTCAGAGCCTGTTGTTCTGGCGTGCTTTAACCCACTGGTTGGGCGGCATGGGGATCATCGTGCTGTCCCTGGCCATCTTGCCGATGCTGGGGGTCGGTGGCATGCAGTTGTTTAAAGCTGAAGTGCCGGGGCCGACTGCCGATCGTCTGAAACCCCGGATTCAGGATACGGCAAAAATGTTGTGGGGAGTATATTTCCTGCTGACCTGTGTCGAAACCGTACTGTTGATGTTTGGCGGAATGTCTTTTTTTGATGCGATCTGTCATGCTTTTGCGACTCTGGCGACTGGGGGGTTCTCAACCAGAAATGCATCGGTTGGGGCTTATGACAGCAGTTATATTGACGGGGTTATCACCCTGTTTATGATCCTGGCCGGGGTTAACTTTACGCTGCACTTTCACGCGCTACGCGGGCGCGCACGCGACTTTTTCAGCAGTGAAGAACTCCGGGTTTACCTTGGTATTATTGTTGTGACTACGGCGATTATCATGGGCTTTAACTGGTGGGATAATATCTATGCCGGGGTGGCTGAAAATCTGCGCTTTACTCTGTTTCAGGTCGCGTCCATTATAACGACCACTGGCTTTGGAACTGCCGATTTCGAATTATGGCCGGTTGTCACCCAATATCTGCTGGTGTTGCTGATGTTTATCGGCGGTTGCGCAGGATCGACCGGCGGAGGTATTAAGGTTGCCAGGATTCTGCTGTTGTTTAAACATGCCCAGGTGCAGTTGTTTCGTCTGATTCATCCGCGCGCTATCCGCCTGGTCAAACTTGGCAACCTTCCGGTGGATAAAGAAGTCATGCAGTCAATTCTGGGTTTCTTCGCTCTGTTTATCGCGGTGTTTGTGGTTGGTTCGCTGTTGGTTGCCGCAACCGGCATGGATGTCGTCTCGTCTGCCGCAGCAGTTATTGCCTGCCTGGCCAATATAGGTCCCGGGCTTGGCAGTGTCGGCCCTGTTGACAATTTTGCCCATGTCCCTGATTTTGGCAAAGGAGTTCTGATCGTCTGTATGCTGATGGGGCGGCTTGAGCTGTTTACGGTTCTGGTTTTATTTTTCCCATCGTTCTGGCGCAAATGAAGTATGCTACCGAAAACGATCTTTTGGGGTGGCGCAGCCCGTTCCGCTCAACAATAATCTAGACAACCCGCGTTTTTCAGTGCCGTTTCAGGAAGGGCTTTTGCGCCTCTGAAGACTGGAAATTTTAAGCGAGGACTTTCCTGCCGGACCGAATAGAAAACCATAAGAATGAGAGTAAAAAGAGCTTTTGCTGATGCTGGGGTTAAACGGACGAAAGCCCCCATCGTTTAAAACGATGGGGGCTTCCCCCCTCCGGTACTTACTTTTGAACTGTTGTGTTGTTCAATATGGAGGTGATTATAATCATAGGATCTGACAAAAATCTGAATGGATAAGATTTTTTGGAAAATAATCAAATTAGGGTAACATTATAAATCCCAGTTGACGACCTGTCGTGCCCTTGTCGCGACGATGGGAGAACAAAATCTCCGGATGACAGCAGGTACATTCTGTTGCTACATCAATGTTTTGGGGAGATAATCCCAGTTGTTCGAGTTGCAGACGGCTGCTGAGCGACAGATCAATCTGCCAGTGTCCAAGACTGGTTTCCTTGGCAATTTCATTCCAGAACCCTGTTCCTTTACGGAAGCTGTCTCGTATCGGTCGATCCACTTCATAACTATGGGCACCGATTCCGGGACCTATTGCTGCTTTGAGCTCTGAAGTGGAACAGTTAAATTGTTTGATAATGGTTTCAACTGTTTTGCCGATAATGCCGTTTGCGGCACCGCGCCAGCCAACGTGAACCGCGGCAATAACTTTTTGTTGTTCACTCCAGATCAGGATTGGCAGGCAGTCTGCGGTGAGGACACCAATCATGATTCCTGGCTGGTTGGTCACAATGGCATCGACTTCAATATTCAGGAAATGTGACAAATCCAGGTTTGGTTCGTCAATCAGCAACAGGTCTTTCCCGTGAACCTGCCTAACGGTGAGAAGCTGATGCGGGTCAAGGTCAAAGCTGCGGGCGAATGTTGAGCGGTTACCTTCAACGTGTTGCAGCATGTCATCGGTACCGAAACTTAAATTCAGTGAATTGTATGGGGCGCGGCTGACACCGCCATTGCGGGTACTGAAGCCGGCGATAATCGTATCGCTAGCAAGCTGAGGCTGCAGGAAAGATATCTTTCCCTTGCGGACAAGTTTCATAATGTCTCCATTTGATGCAAAAGATATAAGCAGACAAGTCTATGCTGCTGGGTGTTTGGGGTCAACTTCAATCAGCGGTCTGCAACATGTCTGCTCTATTATCAGTCAGATTTTTACTGTTTCAGGGTTAAATAGTCTATGATTTTATTCAGAGTTTCAGGAATTTCGCTAGAAAATTCGAGGTATCTCCCGTTTTTAGGATGAATAAATCCCAGGGTCCGGGCATGGAGTGCTTGACCTGGCAGGGCTTTGATCAGTTTATTCAGCTGCAGATCCTGAGTTGTTTTACCCAGTGAACGGCCGTACAGGGGATCGCCTATCAGTGGGTAGCCCATCTCTGAAAAGTGGACCCGAATCTGATGGGTTCTTCCGGTTTCAAGCTTGAATTCAATAAGGGTCATTTGGGCGGCTGGAAACTGTTGTAATACCTTCCAATGGGTGACGGCGTGCTTTCCCTGCCGGGCTATACTACTCATTTTCTTACGCTGTACGGGGTGACGACCGATCGGCAGGTTGATAGTTCCTTTGGTCTCTTTGGGACAGCCCTGAACAAGGGCAATATAGACCCGGTTAATGGTATGCTCTTTAAACTGCTCAGCCAGGTGAATATGACTTTGATCATTCTTGGTTGCTACCATGACTCCCGATGTGTCTTTGTCAATTCGATGCACAATTCCGGGGCGCAAGGTTCCACCAATTCCGGCCAGGTCCTGGCAATGGTGCAACAGGGCGTTGACCAGGGTTCCACGGGTATGACCCGCTGCCGGGTGTACGACCATTCCTGCCGGCTTATCAATAACTATCAGGTCACTGTCTTCGTAAAGGACCTGTAACGGTATTTTTTCAGGGGTCGCTTCGATTGGCTCGGGGGCAGGAAGATCGACACAGATTGTTTCTCCCCCCTTGAGTTTATGGCTGGCTTTTACGGCAGCACCATTGATCGTTATCGCTTGGCTGTCGATCAATTTTTTAATCTGCGAACGACTGATATCGGGCAGGCTGTCAGCAATAAAGCTATCGAGTCTGCATACCGGATTGTCCTCGGCAAAAAACAGCTGCCTGCTTGAATTCATCTACCAGATCTGACTTTCAATTTTTCCCGCTTGTTTGATCATGACATCAACAATAGCGCGTTCATAAAGGTGATCACGATTTTCCATTTCAGGTGAAACTCTTGAGAAAAAATGTTCGCGTCCTTCTGCAAGTTCTTCGTTCATGAGTTCGAAGATATTATCACTTTTAATCCCTTGTGTCACCTTGTCACGGTTGTAAAGGGCGATATCAGAGACAATAGCGCGCGCCAGGCGAAACGCGAGATCAGGGTTTTCCACCAGCCTTGCCATAATACGTCCTCCCTGCTGTTTGGATTGTTGGTTTTATTTTATTAATTACTTTTCAATATATCAAGTTAAATCCTTGGCACGCCATCGACTTTATCAAGAAAGCCTTGCTGATTAGCGAATGATTATGATAAAACTCTCATTGCTCCTGAGGTACAACTTCTTTCCAGCAGTCCTGTATTTATGTCAGAATGGATTGCAATGTCGCTATTACAGTGGGTTCAGACACCCTGGTTTTCTTGAAATTGGTGTCTGTATAGTGCTTTTTAACGCTCTTCTAACACTCTTCACTCGGTTGATATGATGAAAAAACGCATTTTATTTGTTGATGATGAAGAAAGCCTGGCTCTTTTGGGAGCGGATCTGCTGGAAGATTTTGGTTATGAAGTGATCACGGCTTTCAGCGGCGGTCAGGCCTATGACATATTTGTCGAAGAACCGGATCTCTTTGATCTGATTATTACTGATGAATCGATGCCAGAAATGACCGGCATCGAGCTGGCTCAGAAGGTTTACAGTTTGTCACCGACAACTCCGGTGGTGCTCTGCTCCGGTCATCTCCTGACAATGCAGGAGCGGGGAATGGAGCAGACCAATATTACTCAGGTCCTTGGTAAGACCGAAATCTGTACCAAATTGCCCGATATTCTTGACGCTCTGCTGGCCTGATGGCCACCGCAGTGGCCATTCTTTCTCAGCGAGGGACAGGGCAGGAACGCTGCTAAGGGACCGCTTCCGGCCGAAGGCTAAAGAAAAGTAACAATAAGCAGGATCAGCACGGCTGCCATGATGGCAATTGAGACCAATGACAGCTTCTTCTGCCCGTCCCGCTCAAGTGCTTCGAGTGTCCCTACTACGGGAAAACGTTCAACGATAGAGCGAACATGTGGAGCTTTTGCGAGCTCGTTGGTCAGGTCGGCACCTGCTCGATGGGCATCCAGATGATTTCCCTCTGCCCAGTACGAACTGCTTGTTACATCGTAAATGACATTATTGACTGCCACGTAGGCAGGGCGTCCCTCGCGACCATCACATTTCCGCAATTCTGCCAACGTCATAATAGCCCTTTCAGAGATTAAAATAGGTCTGATTGTGAAGTTGTGCTGAAAACAGGTTTAACAGTTCTTGCCGTTCTCTGACGGCAATCTTTTTGTTCCTGACGGCAGCTTCGATCTTGTGACGAAAGTTTTCATAAAAGAAGGCCGGATTGTACTCAAGCATATCCAATACTTCGTTGATCGTATCGCCAGATTGCTCTTTCATGACATCGTAACCGCCATCATCATTAATCCTGATACTGATGACGTTGGTATCTCCAAACAGGTTATGCAGGTCGCCAAGGGTTTCCTGGTATGCACCCATTAAAAAAACACCTAGAACGTAATCTTCTCCGTCCTGTAAGGAATGTAAAGGCATGACCTGACTTTCCCCTTGGCCCAGAATGAAATGGTCAAGTTTGCCATCACAATCGCAGGTTAAGTCCGAGATGGTTCCCAAGCGGTCAGGGCGCTCGTTTAGGCGTTGAATCGGGACAATGGGGAAAACTTGGCTGATCGCCCATGAATCGGGTAACGATTGGAATATACTGAAGTTTCCGTAGTAAATATCGGCCAGAAGATACTCTATTCCGTCAAGGCTGACGGGTGGCTGCTCCACAAGCTGTTTACGTTTGTTCATGATTCCGGCAGAGGCCAGAAACAGGTTTTCAGCGATGGCACGGTGACGCAGGGGAATCTCCCCGTTTCTGAACAGGTCGCGAATCTGGTCGCGGGTCTGCAGCGCTTCAAGGTACCCTGCTGCCAGATCAATTTTGTCAGCCAGTTGATAGAGGTGATACTGGCGGCTGATAAGCGGGTGAACGTCTTCTGGCTCCTGTTCGGGCAGCTGGAGAGGTTCAAAGCGCATAACATCGAGAATATTAAACAGCAGCATCGTGGTATGAGCGACTGTTGCCCGACCCGATTCGGTGATAATGGTCGGGTGGGGAATATTGCTTGCGTCAACAGTGTTCTTGATCGTCTCAACGATGCAACTGCAGTAACCGGCGAGATCATAATTACGCGAGTGACAGTGTTTTGACTGGTTACCAATGTAGTCGACAGCCAGTCCACCTCCCAGGTCGATATACTGCAACGGAACCCCTTCCGCAGCAAGATCGGCATAAAAGCGACTCGCTTCTCTGACTCCGTTGCGGATTTCTTCAATATCTGGTATCTGAGAACCCAGGTGGCAGTGCAGCAACTGCAAGCAGTCCAGCATGCCTTCCTGGCGTAGCGTATCTACGGTTGCCATCAGTTGTGCGGTACTGAGGCCGAAACTGCTGCGATCACCGCTGGTTTCTGTCCATAAGCCGCCGACCTTGGCCGATACCTTGATCCGCACACCGATGTAAGGTTGAATATCAAGGGCGCGGCTGCGTTCAATGATTAGGGGTAGTTCATTCGGCGATTCAATGACAAAAAAGCAGCGATGCCCGAGTTTGTTGGCCCACAGTCCTAGATCAATAAAGTCTTTATCCTTGTAACCATTACAAATCAGCAGGCCACTGTCGTTCAGATGAGCGAGGCAGAGCATCAGCTCCGGCTTGCTGCCGGCTTCAAGGCCGTGTTCGTAGCGGGCACCAAAGCGAACAATCTCTTCAATAACAGCGCATTGCTGGTTGACCTTGACCGGAAATACGCCGTTGTAACGTCCCTGATAGCCGGCCTGCTCAATTGCGGCGCGAAAGGTTTCATTGAGGACGGAGATACGGGTATCAAGGAAATTTTCGATTCTGATCAATAGTGGTAATTGGTGACCACGATCACGTGCCCCCTGCAGAATGTCACGTAGTGCAATGGCGACGTCACCATTGTCGAATTGATCGTGGACGAGCAGATCACCGTTTGGAGCTACGGAAAAATGTGGCTGTCCCCAATGGTTAATGCCATAAAGTTCTGCAGAGTCGCTGCTTGACCAGGATGTTGCGGTTTTTTGTTTCATTACTCAATATTTTCCCGGGCAAAAGTTGGTAGCATGAAGGCGCCAAGATGGAGGTCTTCGTTATAGTATCTGGTATAGAAGCCTCTCGTTGCAGCACGTTCGCGATCAAAATCCTTAACCGGGTGATATTTTTTACTGGCGAAGGCAAAACTCCACAAACCACTCGGGTAGGTCGGAATAAAGGCCTGATACATATCAACCAGGGGGAATACGGCACGCAGGTTTTTGTAAATATTCTTCTGGATTTCCGCGTGATAAAAGGGCGATTCACTTTGCGCAACCATGATGCCATCCTCTTTCAGCGCTGAGAACACCAGGCGGTAGAAATCTTCCTCGAACAAACCGACCGCCGGTCCGATGGGGTCGGTAGAATCCACAAGGATGACATCAAATTCATTCTGATGAGCACGGATATAGGCAAGGCCATCATCTACATGTAATTTAACCCGTGGATTGGAACCGTCTATAGCGCAGGCCATCGAGGGGAGGAATTCGATGGATTTGTTGATGACCAGCCCATCAATTTCGCACAGGACGGCAAGTTCGACACCTGGGTGTTTGACGATCTCACGAATGCTGCCACCGTCGCCACCGCCGATAACCAGGACTTTCTTGGGATTCGGGTGGGTGAAAAGGGCCGGGTGGACAATCATGTCGTGATAGACAAATTCATCCCGCTCAGTGACCATCACCAGGCCATCGAGCAGCATCATACGTCCGTATTCCAGGGTTTCAAGGATTTCAAGTTTCTGAAACTCACTTTCTCCGGAAAACAGGGTCTTGCTGATTTTCATTGCAAGGCCGACATTTTCGCTATGCTTTTCGGTATACCAAAGATCCATATGTTAAATCCCAATAAAAAGAGTATATTCTTTTCGGTCTGCGTAATCGGAAGTCATTGATGGATAAGGATTGCGCATGTTTCTAGTACCCGTGAGAGTCAGCGCTGTCAAGGCAATTTATGCCCACCTGCTTTTCTGCGGATGAATTTTTAACTGCGCTGTGATAAACAGATTGAATTGTACCCAAAACAGTAGCTCATGGAAAGGACAACGGGAATGACAAATATCCAGAAAATTGGTTTTATCGGTGGCGGGAATATGGCGGAAGCTTTGATCAAAGGCTTGCTGAGTGGCACTTGCCCTGCATCACGCATTATGGCTTCTGAGCCGAGTGACGAGCGCCGGGACCATCTGGTCGATACCTTTGGCATCGAAGTTACAGACAACAATCTTGACGTTATGGATAAGTGTGATCTGATTGTATTGGCGATCAAACCACAGATTGCGGTGGAAGTTCTGCAGGAGGTGGCTGGCGCTTATCGCGAAGAAAAACTGATTGTATCAATTCTGGCCGGGGTGACCTGCCTGGGTATTGAAAAGTTCTTCCAGGGGGCTTCACGTGTGGTTCGGGTTATGCCGAATACTCCGGCTCTGGTTGGTGAAGGGGCCAGTGCCATCTGCCGTGGTCACCATGCCAGCAAAGAAGATCTGGTGGTGGTCAAAGAACTGCTGCAAACGGTGGGAACGGTCCAGGTTATTGACGAGCGGCAAATGGATGCGGCAACCGGATTGTCTGGATCGGGCCCGGCATATATTTACACAGTTATTGAAGCTCTTGCTGACGGTGGTGTGCGCGAAGGTTTACGGCGTGACATCGCACATGCCCTGGCAGTGCAAACCGTGGTCGGTGCGGCGCTGATGGTGCGTGAGACCGGAGAGCATCCGGCTATCCTCAGAGATCGCGTCTGTTCTCCTGGTGGTACGGCGATTACCGGGGTAAGCACGCTGGAAAAAAATGGGCTGCGCACGACCCTGATGGAAGCGGTATCTGCCGCAGCTGCACGTTCCCGGGAACTGGGTAACAATTAAGTGATCGACAATTTCTGGTCTTTTACCATCGCGATTACTTTATTGACACTGTTTCCCGGTGTTGATTCTCTGCTGGTGGTGCGTAACAGCATTCGTGGCGGATTAAAGGATGGTCTTTGGACCAGTACCGGTATCTGTTGCGGGCTGTTTGTTCATGCAACATTGTCGGCCCTTGGTATTTCAGCCTTTCTGCTTCATTCGGCCACCGCCTACCAACTGCTCAAGTTGGCTGGTGGTGGCTACCTGATGTGGCTGGGCGTGATCAATCTATGGAATGCCCGCTTGCAAAGCCCACCACAGTTTTGTGCTGCTGCGCCGGTTTCCCGACAAAATTCCTCCTGGCTCAAGTCTTTGCGTGAGGGGTTGATCTGCAATGTTTCCAATCCGAAAACGTTGTTGTTCTACATGGCTTTTTTACCGCAGTTCATTAATCCGCAGCGTTCTACCCTTAAGCAGTCGTTGGCTATGGCCGCAGTTCATTTTGTCATTGCCATGGTTTATCAGGGCGCTCTCGCCGGAGCGGCTTTAAAGATAAAGACCCTGTTCAGGGCGGGCGGGCGTTGGCAATGCCTTGCTGACCGAATGATCGGACTGCTGCTGGTCAGTTTTGGCTGTATGGTGTTCTGGGATCAGCGCTAATTACTTTGCTCAGGTGACCGCAGGTAATGGTCTGCGACAATGAGCTGTAAATTCCGCTGAACTGTTGGCGGGCCACAGATAAGAAGACGATCGCGGTAAGGAGAGTAAGGTTGACCTGCCGGGTTGGTTGCAACACAGCCACTTTCTTCCAGAAACAGCAAGGCGGCAGCGACATCATAAGACTGCAGGTCACTTTCCCAGAAACCCTGTAGAAAACCGCCCGCGACATAGCTCAGGTCGAGGGCAGCAGAACCGAAACGGCGCAGGCCTCGACAGCGGTAAAGGATATCTTCGGCACAGGCAAAAAAGGCTTTGGCCAGGTCGGGGGAACGGTAAGGAAAGCCGGTGCCGACCAGCGCTTGCTGCAGGGGCGGGTTTGGCACCTGATGACGGCGCGTGCCATTGTAGTAGAGCCCTGATCCGCGTACCGCGCTGAAACATTCCTTAGACATGGGGCGATACACCATGCCAAGCTGAGTGCTTTGTTTGTCTTCCAGCGCTACTGAAATGCTGAACTGATCAAGACCACTGAGAAAATTGGTGGTTCCGTCCAGCGGATCAATAACCCAGCGTAATGTATCATTTCCCTGTTTGCCGCTTTCCTCAGCATAAAAACCCGCCTCGGGAAGTAAATTCTGCAGCCCGGCGATCAGGAGTTCTTCGGAATGAATATCGACTTCTGAGACGAACTCACGTACATCCTTTTCGGAACCCCAGCCGACCGGGTGTTTACGAAAGGCCGAGATCTGATATTCGCCAACCTGCGCGACAAGCTGGCGAAGCTGTCTGAGTAGTTCCTGAAGACTGGCTGTCAAAGGAGTTTTCCCCGACTGCTGAAGTAGCGGTTGTAAGGGTTGAATGAACGCCGGTACTGCCTGATCTCGAGAATAATAATATTAATAATGCTGGCAATCGGAACACCGATGATCATCCCAATGACACCGTAGATCTTACCTCCCATGACAATAGCGAGAATCACCCATAGCGGGTGCAGGTTTGATACTTTTGAAATCAGAATCGGGATCAGGATAAAGTTATCAAGAATGATCTGGGCGATAAAGATGTAGAGAACAAAAATCCACCAGAACTGTCCGCCCAGACCCAGGTCGACAAGGGCAATGATCAGGCCTGGCAGCATGCCGACAATCGGGCCAATGTAGGGCACCAGGTTGGTGACTCCGGCAATAATTCCGAGAATCGGCGCATAGCGGATATCGGTCAGGGTTAACCCGAACCATACCACCAGGCCGATAATCAGAGCTTCGATAATGCGGCCGCGGATGAAATGGGCCAACTGCCAGCTGATATGGGCGTAAATATCCAGAACCATTTCAAAGTAACGATTCGGGGTCAGGGAAATCAGGCTGCGCATGATCCGTCTGCTGTCACGCAAGAAAAAGAACGAAAAAAGAGGGACCAGTAACATTAAGCTACCAAGACGCATGGCTGAGCGGGGCGTTTCCGTAATCAGCCAGCCAATGAAATTTTGTGACGCGGCACGCATGCGCTCGGCAATATCGTAATTTTTCACAAAGGGGAAGTGGTCCTGAACTTTTGCCAGCAAGCTGCTCGTATATTCGATGGCATGGCTGATATAGCGAGGAAAATCAGCTTTTAACGCCTGTATCATCCCTTTCCAATTGGGCGGGCCAATAATCAGCATCAACAGCACGATGATGGCGGCCAACAGAATATACACAATAAAAATGCTGGCTGTGCGGCTGACATGGGCACTTTCAAAAAACTGGACAACGGGGTCAAGTAAGAACGACAGAATCAGCGAAAGCAGAATCGGCAGGAACAGTCCGCTGGTTGCTGTTTTGAACAATCCGGTAAAGGCGGAGGCGGATGAATAGATAATGATACCCGAAGCAATACCCGTGGTCAGTACAAGATAAAGGACAGCAACCTGAGAGCGGCTCCAGTGATTCTGCTCATTCATGTTTGAGATGCTCCAGTTCGCTACTGTACTGCTTCTTCAACGCATCAAGTTGAGCGCTGCACTGTAGCAGGCGATCACTGATGACCCGATTAAGAGCAAGCAGAATTTTTGCCGCCGGAACCGGGTGGCGCCGGACTGTGTCGAGAAAGTCCGAGCGAAACAGCCCCACCAGGACGGTTGCTTCAGTGGTTCGCGACGCGGCGTTTCTAGGTCGTGAGGCTGTAAGCGCAACTTCGCCAAAAAAATCACCAGCTTCCAAGAGCGTAATATCCTGCTCTAGACCAAGCTCGTCATGTTTGTAAATCTGGACTTTTCCGCTGCGGATGAGATACATTCCCGACCCAATATCCCCCTCACTGAAGATAATTTCATCTGGAGCATAATTACGGATATGGACGGTGTTTTCCAGCAGTGCCAGTTCACGTTTCTCAAGTTTGCTGAAAATCGGAATAGTGCTGAGAAAATAATTCAGAGTGTTTTCGTAACCGCGATTGCGGAAGATATTCTGCCAGAATGGGTTCACAAACGGTACCTTTACAAAAATGAGCAGCTCAGTTTCCATTTGCTGCTCGCCATTGGTCCTCTCAAAGTAAAGTGCTATTATACCAAGTTGTGACATTCGCACCAGACAAAAAGTTGGCGGTGGTAGCCGTCACTGTGCAATCAGGATGGTCTTTTCCATTTGTTGATAAATATTTATGATTGATATCGATTTAAGCAAATATCCCATGGCACCAGGCATCTACCAGATGTTTGGTGATGACAATGACATTCTCTATGTAGGCAAAGCCAAACGCTTACGGGCACGGTTGCGCAATTATTTCACTCCAGGCGGTGACGGACGTCTACATATCCCGTTGTTGATGGAAAAGGTGCAGCGTATTGAAGTGATTGTGACCGATACCGAAAAAGAGGCGCTGCTCCTCGAAAACACCCTGATCAAAAAACATCGACCGCGCTATAACATCGAGTTGCGCGATGATAAAACCTATGTGTCGGTGCGCATCAATCTGAATGATCCATTCCCCATGATGCAGGTTGTCAGGCAGGTGAAAAATGACGGAGCACATTACTTTGGTCCTTATTCATCCGCTGGGGCAATTCGCGAAACCCTGAAAGAAATCTACCGTATTTTCCCGCTGCGACATTACCCCATTGACCGCTGCCGTAAACGTGGGCGCCCCTGTCTGTTTCATCAGATCGGCCAGTGCAGTGCGCCCTGTCACGATATGATCAGCCAGGGGGATTACCGTAAGCTGGTCGATGGTGTTATCCAGTTACTGGAAGGACGGGAATCAGAGGTTATTCTACGTTTACAGCAACGGATGCTGAGTGCTTCAGAGCAGATGCGTTTTGAAGAGGCCGCCCGCTTGCGTGACCAGATAAAAGCGATTGAAAAAAGTGTTGAGAAACAGAAAGTCACCGATTATGGCGGTGGCAACCAGGATGTCATAGGCCTGCATCGGGAAGGTGGCGAGGTTGAGGTCGCTCTGCTATTTATCCGCCAGGGGAAGTTGATCGGGCGTCAGACCTACCTGCTTGAATGGAAGCTTGACCTGGAGGATCTGCTGAGTGGTTTTTTGCAGGAATATTACGCGCGGGAAGTTATTCTTCCTGACCAGTTGCTACTCCCTTTCGACCTGGAGTCGAGTGACCTGCTGGGGGAATGGTTGAGTGAAAAACGGGGGAAAAAGGTTCATCTTATAGCTCCGCAGCGTGGGGAGAAGAAACGCCTCTGCCTGCTGGCGGAACGTAATGCCAGCGAAGCATATAAGCAGCGTGGCAAGCGCAAGCAGGCGCGGCAGGATATTCTCCAGGAACTGCAGGCCCAATTTCACCTCCCGGCACTTCCCGAGCGGATCGAATGCTATGATATCTCCAATGTCCAGGGACAAATGTCGGTCGGCAGCATGGTCGTGCTGCTGAATGGCGATGCCGCACCTGCTGAATACCGGCGCTTTCGTATAAAAACTGTTGAAGGGGCTGATGACTATGCCTCCCTGACTGAAGTATTGAAGCGCCGCCTCGAACGTGGTCTTGTTGAAAGCAACCTCCCTGATATGATACTTATTGACGGTGGCAAGGGGCAACTGGGGGTGTTGACCGAAGTGCTGCGCGATTATCAGCTCAGCCAGAAGATTGGGGCTGTCGGTATTGCCAAGAGCCGGGTTATTTCCAATGTGCGCGGAAAGGCCGTCGAACGGAGTGAAGAGCGTTTCTTTTTGCCAGGACGGAAAAATCCTGTCAATTTCCGCCAGGGCGCTGCTGCGCTGTATATGCTCGAACGCTTACGTGATGAGGCACACCGGTTTGCAATTACTTACCATCGTAAGTTGCGTAATAAGGCGACTCTACGTTCATCGCTGGAAGATATCCCCGGCATTGGTCCGGCGCGGAGAAAGGCGTTGCTTAAGTATTTTGGCAGTTTGAAAAAATTGAAAGAAGCTTCTTTGGTGGAGTTGCAACAGATGCCGGGTCTCTCCGCGAGCCTGGCTGTAACTCTTTTTAACGCATTTCACGATACTTCTCAGTGAAACATTGTAAATTCGAATTGCATGGTTCACATGTCAAACGAAACAACCGTTGCTGAGCATACTGCAACGGTTGTTTCTCTATGCTTTAAATTTGTCAAAGTTGTTGTCATTAAGGGCAATGACAGGTTTGTTCGATTATTTCCCCAACTGGTTCCACCCTTCCGTCCCGGCATTTTTCGCAACCGAAGGTTTTAGCGCCGCTTCGGCATAGCCAGGTGTTTAACTGCAGGCTTGTTTGTCATGGCCTGGCGCGGAGTAGGCACTCCTTTTAGGAGGAATTTGCTCAGCATGTTTAATAGTTCCTCAGCCTGACTGGACAATTCTTCGGCGGATGCCGCTGTTTCTTCGGTTGTAGCAGTATTTTGCTGGATTCCTTGATCAATTTGGTTTAGCCCTTCATTAATCTGGACAATCCCCTCGGCCTGTTCATTTGACGCAGCCGCAATCTCTTCGGCCAGATCTGATACCTTTGAAACAATTGTGAATATCTCTTCAAGGGCGGTTGCTGTTTGTTGCGCTATTTCTGTACCATGTTCGGCTTTCTCAACTGAACTGGCGATCAGTTCGGCCGTTTCGGATGCTGCCTTGGCACTGCGTACGGCAAGGTTACGTACTTCTTCAGCAACGACAGCAAACCCTTTACCGTGTTGACCGGCACGTGCTGCTTCTACTGCTGCGTTGAGAGCCAACAAGTTGGTCTGGAATGCAATTTCATCAATGACTTTAATGATTTTGTTAATATTCTGGCTCGCATCGTTAATGTTGGTCATTGATGCCACCATCTGTTGCATCCGGTTGTTCCCTGTTTCCGCGACACGTTTGGCTTCACTGGAAAGGGCATTCACTTTATTCGCATTTTCTGCATTGTGGCGGGTTTGGCCAGAGAGGTGATTCAGTGAGCTGGAAATCTCTTCCAGCGAGGCTGCTGAATTGGTGGCGCCTTCCGACAGGGATTGACTGGCGTCAGATACCTGACCACTGGCAGCGTTTATCTGCCGCGCTGAAGACTGGATGGTGTTCATCGTATCATTAAGGTTGTCGCTAACCGTTTTTAGGGCAATCATCGGGCTGTCCTGATCGTCTTTTGCTATGGGTGAAAAACTCAAGTCTCCCCTGGACAGCTGATCGAGCATAGGTAGTATGGTGTTTTCAAAATTATTGGCCAGATTGTCCATGGCTCGTCCCAGTTGGCCTATTTCATCGGTCCGCTTAAGATTGAGTCGGCTCTGGTAACGGCCACCTTCAATGTCTTCAAGCATGCTGACCGTGGCTTTCATCGGTTTTGTGATGGAACGGGTCACCAGGTAAATCAGACCAATTGACAGTAACAGGCAGACTCCGAGCACGGAGAATATGGTAAAAAAGACCTTATTGATCTGCGTTTCCAGGTCATCAACGTAAACTCCACTGCCGACAATCCAATTCCATTTCGGATGTTTTTTGACAAACGATATTTTGGGTTGAGGATCCTTGAAGCCTGGCTTGTTCCACTGATAGTGGACGGTGCCACCCGTAGGGTTGGTGGAAACCTTGACCATCTCGACAAACAGCTTAACTCCGTCCGGATCCTTCATTGTCGAAAGATCCTGTCCGTCAAGCTTAGGATTGGTTGGATGCATGATCATTTTGGGCCGGGTATCATTTATCCAGAAATATCCATCTCCTTCATAGCGTAAATCTTTGATTGTGGCTTTTGCTAAGGACATGGCCTCTTCTTCGGAAAAGCGATTACCTGCCTCTTTACTGAAATGATCGATAATTGACCAGGCTGTCTCAACTGATGCTGCCACTTTCTCTTCAGTCGACTGATAAATCTCATGACGATAGTCAAAATAGAAAGCGACAAGGATTGCGACAAAAATCAGAGCGGTAAAAGCTGATACCAGATAGATTTTTGTGCCAATTCTAAGATTTCGAATAAAGTTCATCTGGTCAGTTCCTTTCTGTTTACTTGTGTATTGCGGCTATATGAGGTTCTCTTTTGATCGTTTGTTTGGGATTTTTTTGCTGCGACGTTTTGTTTTTGCTGCTCGTTAGCGGAACATGAACAACAGAAAACAAAAGGGGAGGGGTGGCCTCGATCTGAGGCTGCGATAGTACATATTTCCATGGTCTTTGTATTGTCGTCGTAAAGGTGGGTATTAATGCATTTAAGCATTTTTTCCGGGTGGCAAACAGAAATATTGTAGTCTGCTCTAGATGGTTTAAACGCACCAGTTCTTAACATGTAAATGACCGGAATCTCTAAATGCGAGACCAGTTCATGAAACAAACTGGTACGGTTTTCCAGGTTTGGCCAACTGTTAAGGAGCAACAGATTAAAGTGGGCTTCTTTTAAATGGTCTGTAGACAGCCAGTTTAACACCTCATCAATGGATTTACTGCTGATACAATCAAAATTGGCTACTCTCAGCAATAAGGTGATGTGCTGGGAATAGCTATCTTTGGGTGCAAAGAGAAGAATGCGTTTCATCAGTATTGCTCCAGGCTAATAGTTTGTTATAACTAATTTGCACAAAGAATGCCAATGGTTGAAATATGCTTAGAGACCTCCTCGGGAATAAGTTTATGGTTTTTTAACCGTACGGATAGGAAGGGAACGTTGCAATCATAATTGTTACAGAGTGAGTGATTCGGTGTTAAATTAATGAAATTATTAGAGAATGTCAGGATGTTGAAGAATTGTATCTGCAATAAAAATTGCAGGTTTGGACTGGGCGAGCAAGCAAAAAAACAGGGCCTGACAATGTATCAAGGCCCTGTCGTGGTGAATGAACTGGTTAGAGGAATTACTCGACAGTAACTTCTGCCCCTTCCAGGATAAGATCGTACTTGTAGCCGTAGCCAAAATCTTTATTGAGGGTCAGGGGAGCTTTGACGAGTACTGTGTCGCCAACTTTGACCGTAGTATTACTTGTAATAGTAAGATCGTGGGTCGCGGAAGCCTGGGTTCCGCTGCCGTCCTGAATGTGAATCCAGTTGGTCGACATGATCTGAGGGCTGAACTTCACAACTTTGCCACGCACAGTGATATTTTTTCCGGAAAGTTCTTCTTTGCCGGCGTAGACTTCACCAATTGTATAACCACCAGCGGCTTTTTCCAGACCGCTGAAGTCTAAAGTTGGTGGCGGAGTCGCTCCGGATAACGGCGGATGACCAGCGGGTAACTGCATTTTGTCCGTGCTGGCCATAGCAGGAGGCATGTCAGGATTACTTGCGTTGAGCACTGATTCAACGAAATATACAACATCAAAATCACGGTTCAGGGTCTGGCTGTGATAGTTCTTCATCGCCATTCCCTGGGGGACAACAACTTGATCGCCGATGGCGACGCTGAATTGGGGCGCAGCGGCCCACAGTTTATCTTTTCCGGTATCAACCTGAACATAGGTATAGCCTGAAGCATCCATGGTTTCGACAACCGTTCCGGACATGCCACTTAGCGCAGGTGGCTGACTGGGGGGGGCGGGCTCCTCCGGCTGCGCTTTGACTTCAGCAGCCTGGGCCGTAGGGATTTCATCTTTGGAACATGCAGAGAAGAACAGCAGGGAAGTGCTCGCTAAAACAAGGATGAATGATTTGTTCACAAATGTCCTCCGATGTAAATATAATACTGTTATATCGTTATTGACTAGCAACATAGCACAGGCTGGAATGGGCAAACAAGAGACTCTGCGATCCGTGGCCTATTTCTGTGTATTAGCACAGGTTTCGACCGTAGATATGTGATAATTCACGTAACTTTTCGGACAACCGGCTGTCGAGCGCCGCTGATAAATAACGCCATTGCCAGTTGTTTTCAGCGGTGCCGGGAATATTCATACGATTTTCAGCAGGCAGGGCAAGGATATCCTGTAGCGGCACAATAGCCATGCGTGCAACACTGGCCATGACCGTTTTCAGAAGTTGCCAGGGCATATCGGGCTGGGGCAGCCCCAGGTACGTCAGTACCCGTTGTTGTGTGGACAGCTCAAGATTCTGCCACCAGCCAAGAGTGGTGTTATTGTCATGAGTTCCGCTGTATACAACAGCGTTGGCAATGTGGTTATGCGGAAGATAGGGGTTACGGGCGTCAGAATCGAAGGCGAACTGGAGAATTTTCATGCCGGGAAAGCCAAAATCGTCACGCAGTTTTTCAACATCCGGCGTAATGATGCCCAGGTCTTCAGCAATGATCGGCAGCGCATCGAATTGTTCTTTCAATGATGAAAACAGCTCTCGCCCGGGGCTCTCCATCCAGTAACCGTTAATGGCGGTGGGCTCTGTGGCATTAATTGCCCAACAGGCTGAAAACCCGCGGAAGTGATCGACGCGTACCAGATCGAAAAGTGTAAAATTCCAGCGAAAGCGTTCGCACCACCAGCTGAACCCGTCTGCGGCAATCTGGTCCCAGCGGTAAAGCGGGTTTCCCCAGCGTTGACCTGTGGCACTGAAATAATCGGGGGGAACTCCGGCGACCAGGGTCGGTTGCCCCTGCTCATCAAGGTGGTATTGCTGTGGCCTTGACCAGACGTCGGCAGAATTCAGGGCGACAAAGATGGGCAGATCGCCGTAAATCTGAATGCCTTTACTGTTAGCGTAGGCCTTAATGGCAAACCACTGTTCAAAAAAGGCAAACTGCAGATACTTCTGCAGGTAGATTGCGTCGCTCAGCCGCTTTTCTGCCTCTTCCAGGGCTTTCGACTCACGGCATCTGATCGCATTGGGCCAGGTTTGCCAGTCCGCATAATTATACGCCCTGCGCAGGGCTTCAAAGAGCGCATAATCATCGAGCCAGGACTGATTCTCCCGACAGAAGTTGTTGAAAGATTCCTGCCGCGGGTTGGCTGTGTTGTTTTTGAATTGTTGGCAGGCCTGTTTAAAAAGAGGTTCCTGAACCTCAATGGCGGCAGCATAATCCGCACTGTCTGAGGCTTTAACCTCCGGCAGTTGCTGATAAGCGAGATCGCCTTTTGCTGCAAGTTGTTCAAGGCTTATCAGCAGCGGGTTGCCGGCAAAAGCGGAAAACGAACTGTACGGGCAATTGCCGTAACCGGTTGGCCCCAGGGGGAGTATCTGCCAGACGCTCTGCCCGGCATCTGCCAGAAAATCGATAAAACGATAGGCTTCCGTTCCAAGACAGCCAACCGCCTGGGGGCCAGGTAGTGAAGTCGGGTGAAGTAGGATACCACTCTGACGTTGCAACAGCATGTTGACTCCTCTTATGGGGGTAGAGACTCCAGTTGTCAGGGAACGATGACTCTGGCGGCCAGATTCTGCAATTCCACGATTTCGTACATGTTGGTGACACGCCCAACTTTGAGTTCGTCCTTACGATTGTAGAAGTCAAGGCAAAGACCACAGCTGGCCAGATCAACTCCCCGATCCTTTAACTTTACCAGAGCTTCTAGTATATCGCCTTCTTCAGTCGTAAGATTTATGCCACTGTTGACAAAGAGTATATGGCTTGGTAGCGGATCCATTTCAAGGAGGGTCATCAGGAAATTCTTCATCAGTATTTTGCCAAAAGCGTCGTCACCTTGTCCCATGCGATCACTGCCGCAGTAAACGACCGAGGCTTGTTTCTGGGGAGATGTTTGCAGAGCTTCGGCCTGATGGGTTTGTGCAGGGATACTCCCCTCCGGGGTTAGGGTCAGTGTGAAGCCAGGACCTTTGGCTTCAGCGAGTGCCTGGTAACCCATTTTCGCGGCTAGGCGCGAAACGTTGTCTTTTCCTGCTTCGTCGCCGACGCAAACTTCCAGAACCACCCCCGGATTAGCGAGAATCTGTTTGCGGGTTTCAATGACAGGGTAGGGGCACTGATGCTGACTGTAGTCGAGTTTGATCATGACGATATGTCCTTCATTATTCGGAGGTAAAAAAGATTAAGCATTACAATAGAAACAACTCTAATTGATTGTATCGGAGAATTCAATGCGGCGGATCTTCTTTGGCATATCACGGGCACAAAAAAAAGCCCGGCGCGTACACCGGGCTGCAAATAGATTGCATGGGAACTTAAGTAGACTCAGAATTTCCAGCCGAGACCGACATAACCGTAGTAAGTGGTCCCATCCTCATTTCCGTAGACATACTCTTCCTGCATATCGAAGATGTCGTAGGTAAAAGAGGCTTTGGCATAAACATTCTCTGTAAATGCGTATGTTCCACCGATAGTCATCTGATACTGTTCGTAGGACAAGTCTGAATAGGAGTCGATCAGGTTGTTCAATTCTGCAGTGTCATAGACCGCTCCCGCGTTAAGAGCGCCACTTCTGATAACGACCTCACCCAAAGACGCTCTTTCATAAAAGGTCCATTCCCAATCGTCTTGTGCCTTGTTATAGACAAAGCTTGCATTGATTTTAAGTTTCTTGGTTGCCTGATAGTCAGCGGCAAAGGACAACGTATGAACCTGGGATTTGTAGTCAACATCATCATCACATACTGAACCAACAAGGTATTGTTTTGCACTTGTCTCCGACAACGTCGGAGATACGTCGTTCGCTCAGCCATGGTACCAGCCAACACAGGCCCGGTTTTGTGTATCCCGCTTGCTGAATGTGTACGACATGGTTAAATTCAGCTTGTCTGTTGGTGCGTACCAGATATTCGCACCGGGGACAAAAGTTGACTGTTTGAAGCCAACTTCGTCATTTTCTTCGTAGCGTAGCCGCGTGAAAAAGGTTGCAGCAATATTGGCGGCAGGAGACCAAGTGGTATTTATCTTGCCCTCATGGACTGTATCCGGCTGATTTGTTGCGGCAAGATCGCGTTTTGGATATACGGCATTCCAGTACGCTAGATCCCCGGCAGCGAACACTGTGCTGGCATCTCCGATAATCTCATAAACCAGGCCAGAACCATCAACATTGGTGCCGTCAAGCTGGTATATACCGGTTGCTTCGTCAGCTCCAAAGGGGTCATCGATATTCTGGTATTCATAACTCACTCGGCCGGAAAGTTTTTTGTTGAAACGACTTTTTAACGCGGCCTTGAATGTATGGGTGGTTGTTTCGCCCAGTTCCTCTTCCTCGCGCTCGACATTTTCATACTCATAGCCAAGGCGTAAAGTCGTGGCTTTGGCCAGTCGATATACCGCGTCAACTCCTAGGTTCGAGACTTTTCTTTCTTCAGCTGAAGACCATTTATCTGTTGCGCTGTCAAACGGCAAGACAAAGGAACCTAAGACATCTTCTCTTTCTGGATAGGTGATGGCATTACTGTTGGTGTCAATTTCGTACGTACTGCCGTGGAGCGACAACTTTAAGACGGAATTGATCCTGGTTGCCAGCTTGACACCGAATGATTCCATTTCGGTTGACAGAGTGTTGTTCTCCAAAGAGAAGGAGGCGTCAGGTGCTTTGGTACTTTCGACATCTGCCTTCACATAGCTGGCGCTGATATTTGTATCCTTGGTGAAATCGATCCGCGCTTTCAGCATGTGGCTGTCTTTTTCCGAGTCGGGAGTTTTTCCGTACTCAAGTTCAGACGCTGCTGTAGTCCCTGCTCCGTACAGCAAATAGTCACCGGAATGGGTCGTTGTAGCGGTGTCGTAAAGGCGTGTTGGAGTGGCACCGTTTTCTTCGAAGGTCCTGGTCAGGTATTCGTACTCAACGGTTGCCAGACCGAACTTGCCTGTGACTCCGAAGCTGATGTCCCTTGTCCTTTCATTGATTTCTTTGCTCTCCGCATTTACGTGACAGGCGTCGCACTTGCTGAGCCCGATGGTTTGTTCCAAGCCTTCCCGGTCCTCAATTCTGATCCCGGCATGGAAGGTGATATTGGGCAAGCCTGGCAGTGTGAGATCGGCTTCGTTTTTAAACTCGCGCCGGGTGGTTATATAATCGTTGGAGATTTCCTGGTCATACGCGGATTGTGCATCCCGCGTCGGATCATAGAGCCTGGTGTCGTGGCTAGCCTCAGGTGTTGCATAGCCTGAAGGAACCGTTGCATCGGAAAAGATAGTTGGCTGTCCTGCTTTTAAGTCACCAACCATTGTCGCACCGATATGCTCCAGATTATCGTGGTCTTTCCAGTGTTCCAGAGCCGAGTATTCGCTTTTGAGGCGAATAATGCGCTTGGCGTCAAATTCCAGGTTGTACTGCTGATCTCGTGGGCCTTGAATGTCGGCATCAAATTTAAAAGCAGAATGGTCAGCCTGCGTTTCTATGGAAACTTTAGGCGCGAAGCTGAGACCTTCCTCAGAACGGCCCTTAACATATTCATTGACGCGTGCAGGGTTGTCCTTGGTATCGACGCTTGAAACTCCGATTTCGACGGAGCCCCTTGAGACGGTCCCTTCTGCTATTGCCAGGGACGTCATTCCAAGCATGACCAGGATTGACAACGATGCAAACAGCCAGAGATGGCGGTGCTTCATGTTTGTCCTCCTCAATTAGCGGGTCAACCCGGTGCCGGTTAGTGGTTGAGACGGGAAGTCACTACCATGAACAACTTTGTGACATGATGTACATTTGGTTCCGAATGACATCTGCCATCCCTCTGCGCCATGTGGATTCGCCCGGGCAATATCCGCTCCCGCAGCGACTTGTTCTGACGTGGGAGTATAGCCTTCGCGGAGCATATGAAAATGCCCTTCATGGCATTGCAGGCACAGGAATGGCTCGTTCTGAACCAGCATGTTGTTGGCGACTGAGCCATGAGGGTCATGGCAGATGGTGCAATCGTCTTCAACCGGGGCATGCCCGAAGACAAAGGGCCCCTGGTAACGGCTGTGGCAGTCAAGGCACAGATCGTTGGTGCGCTCATGGGTGTTGAGCTCACCGTGCGGGTTGTGGCAGTCCGCACAATCCATTTTTCCTTCTTTGATTGGATGATGAGAGGGGAAGTTGCTTTTCGCCATCATCTCCTGGTGGCAGGAGTAACAGAGCTGTGGATCTTCCTGTTTCAGGCTGGCTTTCAGCGGTTCTTCAGAGTGCATGGTGTGGCAGTCGGTACAGCTGAGATCTGCTAAGGCATGCTCACTATGAGTCCAGTCCATCAGGCCTCCAGCGCTATGGCAGGTGGCACAGATCGCCCCGGTTTCTTCGGCAGCAAGCTGGGCTGGACGCAGAATGTGGCTGGTGTCGCCTTCTCCTGCAACGTGCAGGCTGCCTGGACCATGGCAGGATTCACAGCCTTTTTCAGCGCCCATCATTTCAAAATCAGCCAGACGCCCGTGGACGTTGCGACTGAACTGTTCTGCCATACCTTCATGACATTCCAGGCAGGTATCCTGCCCGATGTAGCTGGCACCTTCAATTTCCGGCATGGTCAGCAGCTTTTGCCTGATCGCTCCGGTCGCACACGCGGCCAGAATAAGAATCAGGGGGATCAAGCAGACCAGCCGGCCCTTTCTGGTGCCGGATGATTTGAATCGCATGTTGCCTCCTTCAGTTCACAATCGGTGTGAAAATAGAACTTGCATGTGGCAGTGGTAAGTCCTGTTATCCTTTCAGATAGACCTCCTTTCCGCGCAGAATAGTTATTCTGATCTATGCCTGATGTGTTACAATTCATGACGTTCTGATACTAACTCAGCTATAAACTGATGTTGAAACGAATCATTTTCATAACTGTATTAGTAAAACTGATAACTACCCTTTTTGATATCTGGAAAACCGAATGGACACCCGTTATCTCAAGACGCTTATCACCATCAACGATACCGGCAGTTTTTCTCAAGCCGCGAAAACACTCCATATTACCCAGTCTGCTGTTTCTCAACGGATCAAGTTTCTCGAGGATGCCTTTGGTTACGATCTATTTGATCGTTCCGGAGGGACGCTTTCATTGACCAGCCCTGGGGAGATTGTGCTGGATAACGCGAAGAGAATGCTGGCTATTGAAGCTGAAATGCTGGCTAAACTAAAACGTATAAAAGAGCGGCAGAAGGTTTCTCTTTGCTGTACGCCAACTTTCGGGACCGTTTATCTGCCCGGTGTTCTGAATCGTTTTATGCTCACCAGCGGGGCTCCTGCTGATCTTAAATTTTTACTGCATAGCCCCGATCAGGCTCTGGAAGGAATTATGCTGAAGGAGTTTGATATCGCTATTGTTGAACATTGCGCCAATGCTGATTTGAGCCTGTTTCAGTCCTATTCTTTGCCTGATGATCAATTACTGTTTGTTAGTTCTCCCAAGCTGGGTTTGGCCACGCCGCAAATTGCTCTTGAGGAGTTATTTAATTATTGTCTGTTCGCGCGTAAGGAAGGGTGCAGTTCGCGGCAATTGATCGGTAGTGGGCTTGATACCTTTGGCTATAGTCTGGATAATTTTTCCGGAGTCGTCACATCCGATGACTTGCGTCTGACCTGTCATACTGTTCTGTCAGGTGGTGGGATTTCCTTCCTGTCAAAAAGCCTGGTCTGTGAATACCTGGAAACCGGGCAGATGGTGGGTCATTATGTCCAAGACTTTCCCCATTCCCGTAAGCGGTCAGTTGTTATGCAAAAAGGCCGTGAAACGGAACCTCTTATCAGCAGTTTTGTACGCTGCATTTTCAATGTTATGGATGTCCCGTCACCATTCTGATTCTGGACATTCACGCGGAGAATCTGAACAAAAAAAGGCCTCGTACTCTATGGAGTAGCGAGGCCTTTTAATCTATTACAGATTACCAGGTGAAAATACAACCGAGGCTGGTTTTAACCCAGTTTTAGATGGACAACAGTTTCAATATGGGCGGTCTGAGGGAACATGTCAACCGGCTGTACCCTGATTATCTGGTAGCCATTTTTGCCAAGGATGGCCAAGTCGCGGGCCAAGCTGTCAGGATCGCATGAAACATAGATGATCTGTTCTGGTTGTACTCCTCCCAATGCGGCCAGCAGTTCTTCCGAACAGCCTTTGCGGGGTGGATTGACTGTAACCAGTTTGGGCTTTCTGCCGCCTGCGGCAACTTTCTGAAATTCTATGGCGGCATCACCTGACAAGAAACGGGTGTTGTCCAGCTGATTAAAACGGGCATTCTCTGCAGCGTTTCTAACCGCTTCAGCAACATATTCAATGCCAATCACATAGCCGGCATCCTGGGCCAGATGCAGAGCAATTCCGCCGATACCACAGAACAGGTCGATAGCCGTGTCCTGCCTGGTCAGGCCGGCCCATTTACGGACCATGGCGTAAATGCGGGCAGCCTGCAGGGTATTGACCTGAAAAAAAGCTTCAGGAGACATGCGTAGTTTAATGTCACCGACCTGATCGATGAGGTCGGGCAGGCCAAAGACTTTGCGCGTTTCCTGACCGATAATCACGTTGCCACCGGAACTGTTGATGTTCTGATGTACGCCGATGACTTCGGGAGCTTTGCGCATCAGCCATTTGGCCAGGTTTGGCAGGTACTGGTGATCTTCATAATGACAGACAAAAGTGACCAGTGCTTTGTTGCTGGTCGGACTGACTCGGATCATCAGATAGCGGAGCAAGCCATTCTGATGCACGGGACTGTACACTGATATCTTCTGGCGTTGGACTTCTTCTCTGACAATCGCAGCAACTTTGTTGATCAAGGGGTGATGAACCGGACAGTCCGGGCAGTCGATGACCGCGTGGCTGCCGCGTTGATAGAGCCCCAACAACACCTGTTCACGTTTGCGGCCAAATACCAGTTTGGCACTGGCCCGGTAGTGGGTCGGGTCGGGGGAGGCCAGAACCGGTTCAACGTTGATCTCCGGGCTCAGTTTTTGCTCAGCAAAAGCGTTGCAGACACGGTGTTTTTTATAGTCCAGCTGGGCCGGATATTTCATCGCGATCAGTGAACATCCCAGGCATTTCTGCTCAATTCTGCAGGGTGGATTGGCTGTCCGTTCGGGAGCATTGCGTAACACGCGTTTCAACTGCGTATATATATGGGTTTTGCCGATGTGATCAACTTCAGCAACAACGGTTTCTCCCGGGAAAGCCCCTTGGACCAGGGCAATTTTTCCTTCATGAGGCGCCAGGCCAACCCCCTCGGTATCAAGCCGGTCTATGGTGAGCTTGATGGTTTCTTTGGTTGGTGCTTTAGTGGGTTTTTGCTGAGCGGGTTTTGATGTTGCTTTTTCCGGTTTGGCAGTTTTCCCTCTAACAGCTTTGTTTTTGATTGTTTTACGCATAGTTAATTACGAGCTCCTGACAGCCTTGAAAAAAGAAACGCAGCTTACTCTCTGGCGGGGGGGGCTGTCAATTATTGTCCTCTTGTTTCTGCTTGGCAAGTTGGCTAGACTGCTTCTCAGTAAACTTTATCGGTACGAAATAGCATTTATATAAACCTGCAGGAGAAATAAACGTGCGGCAACAGACACGTCAGATAAAACTGGGAGATCTTAAAATTGGCGGCGATGCTCCGGTCAGCATCCAATCTATGTGCAATACCGATACCCGTGATGTCGCGGCCACATTAGCCCAGATTTCTGCGTTGCAGACGGCCGGTTGTGAAGTGGTTCGCTGTGCGGTGCCGGACCAGACCGCGGCGTTGGCGCTGGGAGACATAAAAAGAGGGATCGCTATTCCCTTGATAGCCGATATCCATTTTGACTATCGCCTCGCTTTGACGGCAGTCGAGCAGGGGGTTGACGGTCTGCGCTTGAACCCCGGCAATATCGGCGAAATCTGGAAAGTTAAAGAGGTGGTTCAGGCCTGCTCGGAACGTCAGATGCCGATTCGCATTGGTGTTAATGCAGGTTCTCTTGAAGCGGACCTGCTCGCCAAGCATGGTCACCCAACGGCTGCGGCCATGGTGGAGAGTGCTCTGGGGCATATCCGGATTCTCGAAGAGCTCGGTTACCAGGAAATCAAAGTCAGTCTGAAAGCTTCCGATATTGCCCGTACGGTCGATGCTTACCGACTTCTGGCCGGGCAGGTTGATTATCCGCTGCATATCGGGATTACTGAAGCGGGTACCACCTGGAGTGGCACGATCAAGAGTGCCATTGGGATCGGGACTCTTCTTTGTGATGGCATGGGTGATACCTTGCGCGTGTCTTTGACCGGTGATCCGGTTGAAGAGGTCCGTGTCGGTTGGGAGATTCTTAAAAGCCTCAAGCTCAGGGAACGCGGGCCGGTATTTATCAGTTGTCCGACTTGCGGACGTTGCCAGATTGACCTGATCGGTACCGCAGAAGAGGTAGAACGGCGCCTGAAGGACCTGCCTTTACCATTGACTATTGCGGTCATGGGGTGTGTTGTCAACGGGCCCGGGGAGGCGCGTGAGGCTGATCTTGGTATTGCCGGTGGAAAAGGGCAGGGAATCTTGTTTCGGCATGGTGAAATCGTACGCAAAGTCCCCCAGGCGGAATTGGCCGATGCTCTGGTGGCAGAAGCATGGCGATTGATTGAAGAGCGGGGCAGGCATGAGGATAAGACCTCTGGATGATTTGTTTGTCGGATATGATGACTGCCTGTAGCATTTCGTTCTGCAGGGGCGCTTGCTTCTCCTTTGGAGACGATGCCTGCTGGCATGCATCCCAACTTGCTTTTCTTCCTGAATCGGGTTAATTTCCCCAATCAATCCTATCTATTTTTATGATTTCCGGTAAGGTTGCCTTTGGGTGTACCCTGGGACCTTGTGGCTTGAAACGATATAATTGATATTTGTGCCTTGTTATTGAATTGGTCATTATTTACTTAAACAACAGGAAGATTTTCTATGCGCTATTCTCAATACCTTCTGCCTACTCTAAAAGAGACCCCTGCCGACGCTGAAGTTATCAGTCACCAGCTGATGATGCGTGCTGGTATGATCCGCAAGGTTGCTGCCGGAGTGTACAATTATATGCCTTTCGGTCTGCGTTCTATTCGCAAAATGGAGCAGATTATCCGAGAAGAGATGAACAAAGCAGGGGCTATCGAGTGCCTGATGCCGATGGCAAACCCCGGGGAACTGTGGCAGGAGTCGGGACGCTGGGAAAAGTATGGCAAAGAACTGTTGCGCTTCAAGGATCGTAAAAATGCCGACTTCTGCATGGGACCAACCCATGAAGAGGTGGTTACCGATATCGTACGGAATACGGTTAATTCCTATCGTCAGCTGCCGCTGAATCTGTATCAGATTCAGACCAAGTTCCGGGATGAAATCAGACCCCGTTTCGGACTGATGCGGGGGCGTGAATTTATTATGAAAGACGCGTATTCTTTTGATATTGATGATGCCGGAGCAGATAAATCTTACGCAAAAATGTACCAGGCTTATCGTAATATTTTTAACCGTTGTGGTTTGAAATTTCGCGCCGTTGAGGCCGACAGCGGTGCCATCGGTGGCAGCTTCTCCCATGAATTCATGGTTCTGGCCGAATCGGGGGAAGATGGCATCGTCTCCTGTGATACCTGCGAGTATGCCGCCAATATTGAAAAGGCTGAATTGTATTATCGTGATATGGAAACCGCAACAGCTACTGCGCCATTGCAGAAAATCGATACTCCCGATCAGCGAACTATCGAAGATGTTGCGGACTTTCTCAACGTGACTGCCCAGCAACTGGTCAAAACACTTATTGTTCAGACCTCCAAGGATGAAGTTGTTGCTGTCCTGCTGCGCGGTGATCGTGAACTCAATTCAATCAAACTGGCTAACTTGTTGGACGTCGACTGGGCGCTGCTTGCTGAGGATGATGTTATCCGTCAGGTCACCGCTGCTCCGGTTGGTTTTGCTGGTCCGATTGGCTTGACCATTCCGGTGTATGCTGATAGCGAAGTTCGCGGCATGGCTGACTTTGTGGTCGGAGGTAACGCTGCTGATGTCCATTATATAGGCGCTAATCATGGGCGCGATTTTGCGGTAACCCGCTTTGCTGATATACGCCAGGCGGTTGCCGGGGACCCCTGCCCACGCTGCGATGGTGGGAAATTTGAAAGCTGGCGGGGAATTGAGGTTGGTCATGTCTTTAAGCTTGGTACCAAATACTCAGATGCCATGAATGCCACGGTTCTTAACGATAAAGGACAGGCTCAATCGTTGGTTATGGGGTGTTACGGCATCGGTGTTGGCCGTACTGTTGCCGCAGCGATCGAACAGAATCATGATGAAAATGGCCTGATGCTGCCGATGCCTCTTGCTCCTTTTCAGGTGCTTGTGTGTATGCTTAATCCCAAGGATGATGAAGTTCGTGAAGCGGCTGAAAAGCTTTACGCTGAATTGGAAAGCGTTGGGATCGAGGTCCTGCTTGATGATCGCGATGAAAGACCGGGGATCAAGTTCAAGGATGCAGACCTGATCGGTATTCCTTTGCGTGTTACCGTCGGAGCCCGAACCCTTAAGGAAGGCAATGTTGAGCTCAAGGCCAGAGCGACTGGAGAACAGACTGAGGTTGCTGTCGACAAGATTGTCAATAAGTTGGAACAGCTGGTTGCCGAGGGGTTGAATTTTTAATTGGTTTGATTTTAGCACGCGCTGCAAACGCGGAATCAGGTTTTCTCGTGCGTGGAGATTGAACTAAATGGGAAGCGTAGCTAACAAAAGCAATGGGTGTATTAGAAGTTAACAGCGACGGAATGTTGCGATTGCCAAAAGGTGCGGCAGTCGCTCTTAAGGGGGGAGCGCTTCAGGTCGTGTCTGTATCGACGGACCACCTGTTTCTCTGCCGACCTGATAGGGAGTCCATTGTTCAGATGGCTGGTGTTCTGGTCGATGGTTGCGTGCCTGATCTGTTGTCCTTTTTTAATATGTTCCGAAAAACAGGAGTTCTGACCTTTGAGCTTGCTGGAGGGACAAAGTCCCTATATTACCAACAAGGGGAAATCGTTTACGCGACCAGTTCTTTTTTGAGTGAAGATCTTGGGGAGGTCCTTTTTTCACTGGGGAAGATTGAACGTAAGTTGTTACAGCATGCACGTGCTGCGGTTCGGGCCAATACAACACTCGCCAAAGTGCTGGTTGACCTTGGCGTCGCTACCCCGAAGGATTTGTGGATGGCGACGCGTATTCAGGTCGAGAGCATCGTTTACAGTTTGTTTGGTGTTGCTTCCGGAGGGTTTTCTTTTCAGCTCCTTGCCATTGAGCAGGAACAGATTCTTCGATTGTCCATGAGTACCCAGAACCTGATCATGGAAGGTTTGCGGCGTCAGGATGAGCGCGCCTTGTTTATGCGTAAAATTGTGTCACTCGACTACTACCCCAAGCTGACTGCTGTTGAAGGGAATGACTTGACTCAGACTGAAGCCGGGCTACTCCGCTTGGCTCGTTCGGGAAGCTTGTCTGCTAAGGAATTGTTCCGTCGTGCAGGGGTTCACGAATTTGAGGGTCTGCGTGTTCTGCATGAGCTGATCGGCAAGCGTCTGCTGGTCATGGAAGATACGCCGAACATTGAAGTTGAAGGACCTCTTGGTGAGATACTGAACATTTATAATGTTTTGTTCCGGGGGCTGTTTGTGAAGTTGAAAGAACAGGGAGATGCTGCGGTCAGTGAGTTGGCTGATCGTTTACGTGAGTTGCCTCAGCCGTATTCCTATGTGCTGCGGGATGTGCAGTTTCAGCGTGACGGAGCTCTTGATGGACAGAAAGTTGTCGCCAACCTTGAGGGGTTGGCTGAGGGAGATCGCCGTAAGTTGCTAGCTGATGCGTTGTGTGAAGTTGCTTATGTTGAAACGATGTTACTGAGGCGTGTAATGGCTGCCGACGAGGCACGCCCTTTGATTGCCAAGGTTCAGGATGTGACGGCGAAAGTTCGTCAGCTCGTTGGAAGGGTATAGAAATAGATATGACTGCAAAAGAAAAGCTGATCTTTGCTCTTGATGTGGATGATTTTGAAAAGGCTGAACAGTGGGTTGCTAAACTTAAGGATCAGGTTGGTATCTTTAAAGTTGGTAAGCAGCTATTTACCCGTAGCGGACCTGAAGTGGTTCGGATGATAACCGGCTATGGTGGACAGGTTTTTCTTGATTTGAAATATCATGATATTCCCAATACTGTTGCCAAAGCCTCGGTAGAGGCATGCAAGCTTGGGGTCAAAATGTTCAATGTGCATGCTCTGGGTGGAGCAGCAATGATGGAACAGACAGTTAAAGAAGTTGATGCCTATTGTGCCGAAACCGGGTGTCAAAGGCCGATTTTGCTGGCGGTTACCGTTCTGACTTCTTCGACTGAGGAAACCCTGCGTGGCGTGGGAATTGCTCACCCGGTTGAAGATATGGTGGTGCGATTGGCGCGCCTGGCCAAAGATTCCGGTTTTGACGGCGTTGTTGCTTCACCGCGTGAGATTTCTTTAATTCGTGCGGCGTGCGGGCCCGAGTTTGCCATCGTAACTCCCGGGGTTAGACCGGCAAATGCTTCGCTAGACGACCAGAAACGTGTCATGACCCCTGCGGAAGCGATTCGTTCGGGTGCTACCGCGTTGGTTATTGGTCGTCCAATATCTGGGGCTGCTGACCCTAGACAGGCTGCCGAAGCTATTTTGTCCGAAATTGCCAGTGCCCTAGATGTTTAGTGTATGAGCGATTTTGTTGTTGGCATAAATCCGGTAAAAGAAACCCTGCTGCACAGTAGTCGTCAGTTGCTTGAATTGTGGATAGTCAAGGAAAAGCTGAATGAACGACTGGATGAGATTGTTGGGTTGGCCGAGCAAAAGCATCTGCCGGTTCGTCAGGTTGAACGTCGTGATCTGCAACGCTTGGCTGGGCAGGTTCCACATCAGGGGGTTCTGCTCAGGGTTGCGGCTTTTATTTACAGTGATTTGGATGATATCCTTTCACGCTGGCGGGCAAGCGGAAACGCGGCTTTTTTTTTGTTGCTCGATGGGGTAACAGATCCGCATAATTTCGGTGCAATACTGCGGAGTGCAGAACAGGCCGGTTGTCAGGCGGTGATTGTTCCCAAGGACAGGTCATGTCCGGTCACGGCTGTTGTTGAAAAAACTGCGGCTGGGGCATTATCACATATTTCGCTATGTCAGGTTGTCAATCTGTCCAGGGCGATTGATGATCTGAAGAAAAACGGCATCTGGTGCTATGGTCTGGCAGGTGATGCCGGGGCATCGGATTTGTTCTTGTCTGATTTACGTGGCAATATCGGCCTGATAGTCGGGAGTGAGGGTCGTGGAATCAGGCCAAATGTTCGCAGTCACTGTGATGGTCTACTGGCTATTCCGATGCAAGGGCACCTTGATTCTCTTAATGCCTCTGTTGCTGTCGGAATTGCTTTGTTTGAAGTGCTGAGGCAGAATCGTCAAATATAAATGGCTCTGTGCTGAGCAGGTGAGAGCTGAGTCCTTTGCTCGGTGGAAACATAAACAGGTATATAGCTGAGAATAATTTGTAATAATGAATTTTCTTGGTTGACACCTTGGTTATGATGCTCTATAACTCCCCCCTGTTGTCACGCACAACGGGCAAGGAATAAAAGATGATTTTTTTTCTTGCTTTTGCGGAAAAGCTGGGTTATAAAGCCCGTCCTGTGCTGGCGTAGCTCAATAGGTAGAGCAACTGACTTGTAATCAGTAGGTTGGGGGTTCAATTCCTCTCGCCAGCTCCAGTTGTAAAACCGGGTAAGCCCGACAATTGAATAATGTAAGATAAGGTTCCCCTGGAGGGGTTCCCGAGCGGCCAAAGGGAGCAGACTGTAAATCTGCCGTCAGAGACTTCGGAGGTTCGAATCCTCCCCCCTCCACCATTGAATCTTGCCGGACAAAGCACGAATCTCTGTTTGCGCCAGGAGGTAGATACCGTATGAACTGGGACAGGGGGCGATAGTAGAGTCCTGAATGCACAGTGAAGATTGACGACGAGTTTGGGCGGGAGTAGCTCAGCTGGCTAGAGCATTAGCCTTCCAAGCTAAGGGTCGCGGGTTCGAATCCCGTTTCCCGCTCCATTAAAACTCCGTCAGAAAAAGGAATAAGCCCACATAGCTCAGTTGGTAGAGCGCATCCTTGGTAAGGATGAGGTCACCAGTTCAAATCTGGTTGTGGGCTCCAGTCCGATTTCTGCGGATTTTCGTGTTCGCAATTTTGTATACTAACTCAATAGGCGCCTAGCGCGGCACACATTTAGACGAAAGACAACAAGGGAGGTTCTATTATGTCCAAGGAAAAATTTGAGAGGACAAAACCGCACGTCAATATCGGGACCATTGGTCACGTTGACCACGGTAAAACCACACTGACTGCAGCAATCACCAAAGTTCTTGCCGAGAAAATGGGCAAGGGTGAATTTAAGGCTTTTGACCAGATCGATAATGCTCCGGAAGAGCGCGAGCGTGGTATTACCATTGCAACCGCCCACGTTGAGTATGAGACCGATGCTCGTCACTATGCTCACGTTGACTGCCCGGGCCACGCCGATTATGTTAAAAACATGATCACCGGTGCTGCCCAGATGGACGGTGCTATTCTTGTTGTTTCTGCTGCTGATGGCCCAATGCCACAGACTCGTGAGCACATCCTGCTCGCTCGTCAGGTTGGTGTTCCTGCCATGGTTGTTTTTCTGAATAAAGCCGACATGGTTGATGACGAAGAACTGCTTGAGCTGGTTGATATGGAAATTCGTGAGCTGCTGTCCAGCTACGACTTCCCTGGTGATGATATTCCAATTGTTGCCGGTTCTGCCCTTGCTGCTCTCGAAGGCCGTGACGACGAAATCGGTAAGAACAAGGTTATCGAGTTGATGGATGCTGTTGATAGCTACATCCCTGAGCCAGAGCGTGCTATTGACAAGCCGTTCTTGATGCCTGTTGAAGATGTCTTCTCCATCTCCGGTCGTGGTACTGTTGCTACCGGTCGTGTTGAGAGTGGTATCGTTAAGGTTCAAGAGGAAGTTGAAATCGTCGGTATGAAAGCAACAACCAAAACTGTTGTTACCGGTGTTGAAATGTTCCGTAAGCTGCTGGATCAAGGTCAGGCAGGTGATAACGTTGGTATTCTGCTGCGCGGTGTCAAGCGTGAGGATATTGAGCGTGGTCAAGTTCTGTGTAAGCCGGGTTCCATTAAGCCGCACACCAAATTTAAGGCTGAGGCCTATATCCTGACCAAGGAAGAGGGTGGTCGTCATACCCCATTCTTCAAAGGATACCGTCCTCAGTTCTACTTCCGTACCACTGACGTGACCGGCATTGTCGAGCTTCCGGAAGGAACCGAAATGGTAATGCCTGGCGATAATATTGCGATGACAGTTGATCTGATCACTCCGATCGCAATGGATAAAGAACTGCGCTTTGCTATCCGCGAAGGTGGCCGTACTGTCGGCGCCGGCGTTGTTAGTGAAGTTATTGCTTAATAGGCTTTTATAGCGAGATAACCCCTCCTGGCTGCGGTCGGGAGGGGACTATGAGGTTAAGGTTATGCGTGACATTGTCACTCTTGCGTGCACTGAGTGCAAGCAGCGGAATTATACGACCACTAAAAATAAGAAGAATACTCCTGACAAGCTGGAGTTCAGTAAGTACTGCCGGTTCTGTCGTAAGCATACGCCTCACAAAGAAACAAAGTAATTAGGTGGCAGAACGAGCTTAGGGTTTACCTTGCAGGCCAGTAGCTCGAATTGGTAGAGCACCGGACTCCAAATCCGGGTGTTGGGGGTTCGAGTCCCTCCTGGCCTGCCAGCCTTAAATAAAACACTGCAGTGAGGCCTAGAAAAGATGATTGGAAAGACAAATCAATTTTTAGCCAACGTCAAATCAGAGCTGAATAAGGTTACGTGGCCGTCTAAAAAAGACACTTATGGTTCCACTGCGGTGGTCATAGTGTTGGTTTTGCTCTGTGCGGTCTTTCTTGGGGGTGTTGATATAATTCTCTCGCGCCTTATCCGTCTTATCCTCGGTTGAGGAGAAAGCGTCTGAAGTTATGGCGATGAAATGGTACGGTGTGCATACGTACTCCGGGTATGAGAATAAGGTCAAGCTGAGTCTGGAAGAGCGTATCAGATCGATGGGCGTTGAGGATCAGTTTGATGAGGTCTTGATACCTTCGGAGACGGTCGTTGAGATGAGAAAGGGTGAGCGTAAAACGTCCACCCGAAAATTTTTTCCGGGGTATATCCTCGTAAAAATGGAGTTGAATGACGAAACCTGGCATGTTGTTACGGGTACCACTAAGGTAACAGGTTTTGTTGGTGGTGGTCAGAATCCCCCGTCAATTCCGGAAGCAGAAGTTGACAAGATTACCAACCGCATGGAGGAAGGGGTTGAAAAGCCCAAGCCAAAAGTTGAATTTGAGGTTGGTGAGACCGTTCGTGTTGTAGACGGTCCGTTCTTGAACTTTACCGGTGTTGTTGAGGATGTGCGTCCTGATCGTGGCACGCTTAAAGTTATGGTTAGTATATTCGGCCGGGTAACACCGGTTGAGTTAGAATTTATACAGGTCGAAAAAACCAGCTGAGCTGGGAGAACGTAAGTTCGTTTAAGGAGTCCAGTAATGGCCAAGAAAGTTGTCGGACAGATTAAATTGCAGATCCCTGCCGGTAAGGCAAACCCATCGCCGCCAGTTGGTCCCGCGTTGGGTCAACATGGGGTCAATATTATGGAGTTTTGTAAGGCTTATAATGCAAGAACCGCTGACCAGGAAGGTTTGATTATTCCGGTTGTGATCACGGTTTATGCTGACCGGTCTTTCTCATTTATTACCAAAACTCCCCCTGCTTCCGTTCTCCTGTTGCGTGCGGCGGGCTTGAAAAGTGGCTCAGGCGTTCCGAATAAGAACAAAGTTGGCAAGGTCACCAAGGATCAAGTACTTGAGATCGCTCGACTGAAAATGCCAGACCTCAATGCTTTCTCTGAAGAGGCGGCAGTCCGCATTATTGAAGGTACTGCTCGCAGTATGGGAATTGAAGTCGCCTGATTTGGCGTATAAGTGGAGATATACAGATGGCAACAGGTAAAAATATCAAGAACGCAAAAGCGCAGATCGATCGTTCTCGCTTTTATGGAATTGACGAAGCTCTTGAATTGGTAAAGCAGGGAGCTTTTGCAAAGTTTGATGAGACTGTGGATGTCAGTGTCAGACTTGGTGTCGATCCGCGTAAAGCAGATCAGATGGTGCGTGGCGCCGTTGTCCTCCCTAATGGTCTTGGTAAGGCAGTCAGGGTCCTCGTTTTTGCTAAAGGTGAAAAAGCTCAGGAGGCACTTGATGCTGGTGCTGATTTTGTCGGTGCTGAAGACCTTGCAGAAAAAATTCAAGGTGGCTGGTTTGAATTTGACACCGCTATCGCTTCACCGGATATGATGGGTGTTGTCGGTAAAATTGGTCGGGTTCTTGGGCCTCGTGGCTTGATGCCTAACCCTAAGGTTGGTACCGTAACTCTTGACGTTGCTCGTGCTGTTAATGAGGCAAAATCCGGCAAGATTGAATATCGAGTTGAAAAAGCGGGTATTGTTCATGCGCCAGTAGGTAAGGTGTCTTTTGACGCTGATAAATTAAAAGAGAATATTATTTCTCTGCTTGATGTCCTTGTTAAGGCCAAGCCTTCTACTGCAAAAGGGACATATCTTAAAAAGATCTCTTTGTCTAGCACCATGGGCGCAGGGATTAATATTGATATACCGCAAGTTCAGGCTCTGATTAAGTAAGATCAGAACCTGATAGCTCTAAGTCAAAGACAGCAGGCACAGTAAGTTTAATGGTTCGCCACCTGCCGAGGCTCAAGGGTGTGAGCGACACAGTCGTTGACCTCCCTCATGTTGACTAGGGCGGGATAGTATCCCAAGATCCTAAAGAAAGGAGGAGAGTTCATGAATAGAACAGAAAAAGAACAAGTTATTCAGGAGTTGTCTCAGCTTTTGGCTGACACTCCCGCAGCATTTCTTGCTGATTATCGTGGTATTAATGTTGAGCAGGCTACTGCTCTGCGCCGCCAACTGACCGAAGCTGGCGTTCAATATCGTGTTGTCAAAAACAACCTGTTGAAACTGGCTGCGAAGGGTACTCCTGCTGAAGGGCTGCAGGCATTTTGTGCAGGTCCTACAGCAGTTGCTATCGCGGGTGCTGATCCGGTAGCTCCGGCCAAGATCCTGAGCAAATTTGCTAAGGATGTCGAGGCTTTCGATCTTAAGGCTGGTGTACTTGGTGGGAAAGTGCTCAGTGTTGCTGATATTTCAGCGCTGGCTGATCTGCCAAGTCGTGAAGAGCTGCTTGCTAAAGCTCTTAGCTGCATGAATGCACCTGCTTCCAACTTTGTTGGTACTATGGCTGCAATTCCGCGGTCTCTTGTTCAAGTGCTTAACGCAATTGGCCAGGCCAAGGCTGCGTAATTAATCTATACACAATAATTTTAAAAAAATATATTCGGAGGAAGAAATGGCTGATATTACTAAAGAGCAAGTTGTAGAATTTTTGAAGGGTATGACCGTACTGGAAATGTCTGAGTTCGTTAAGGAACTGGAAGAAATTTTTGGTGTTTCTGCCGCTGCTCCAGTAGCTGTTGCTGCTGCTCCTGCGGCTGCTGCTGAAGCTGCTGAAGAAAAAGACGAGTTCGATGTTATCCTGACCAGCGCCGGTGACAAGAAAATCAATGTTATCAAAGTTGTTCGTGCTATTACTGGTCTTGGCCTCAAAGAAGCCAAAGACATGGTTGATGGTGCTCCTAGCACTGTTAAGGAAGCTGCTTCTAAAGCTGAAGCAGAAGACATCAAAAAGCAGCTTGAAGAAGCTGGTGCTGGTGTGGAGCTGAAGTAGAGCTTAAGCCAATAGAAGGTTACTAGCCAAGGTCACCCCTGTGTGGCCTTGGCTATTCTCGTTGTCAGCTCAGGGTCATGTGGCTCTGGGTGTTCTTGTTTGTAGTTCTTGACACTGGAGATTGTCTTCAGCTGTTGCTTGTATGATTTTTGTTCACAGGTTGTTCTTGGTCATACTAGAGTGGTGTCGTGTCTGCCTGGACCTTGTTTCCCGGTCCGTGATCCTGACCCAAAGGAGAAACCATGGCGTATTCGTTTGCGAATAATCCGCTCCTCAGGAAGCACTTCGCAAAGGTTACGAATATCATCGATATTCCTAATCTCATTGATATTCAAAAAACTTCTTACAAAAGATTTTTACAGGCTGAAATACCTGTTTCTGAGCGTAAGCAAAGTGGTCTTGAAGCTGTTTTTCGCTCGGTCTTCCCGATTCGTGACTTCAGTGATACATGTTCTATGGAGTATGTATCCTATGATCTGGGAACACCTAAATATGATGTTGAGGAATGCCATCAACGTGGGATGACCTACGCAGCACCCATTAAGGTAAAGGTGCGTTTGGTGTCCTGGGATGTTGATAAGGATTCTGGTGCCCAATCAATACGTGACATCAAAGAGCAGGAAGTCTACTTCGGCGAAATACCGCTCATGACGGATAACGGTACCTTTATTATTAACGGTACTGAGCGGGTAATTGTTAGCCAGTTGCATAGATCTCCTGGGGTCTTTTTCTCACATGATAAAGGCAAGACGCATTCGAGCGGTAAGGTTCTTTACAACGCTCGTGTGATTCCGTATCGCGGTAGCTGGCTTGATTTTGATTTCGATCATAAGGATCTGTTGTGGGTTCGTATCGATCGTCGCAGAAAACTACCAGCAACCGTTCTGCTTAAGGCGCTTGGTTATACCACCGAAGAGCTGCTTCAGTATTACTACGATATTGAAGAAATTAATTGGGATGGGTCTGCTTACAGCAAAGGTGTGAATTTTGATTTGCTGGCTGGACAGCGGGCCATGACAGATGTTGTCGGTACTGACGGCGAGCTTATCGTTAAGGCTAATCGTAAGTTTACCCGTGCTGCTATCCGTAAGATGAAGGAACAGGATGTTAACACTATCCCTGTTCTTTTCGAAGGTCTTATTGGGCAGGTGGTCGCTACCGATATTATCGATGAAACAACCGGTGAAGTTTTACTCGAATGTAATTCCGAGTTGACAGAAGCAAAGCTCGATGAGTTCAAGGCAAAGGGGGTCAACTCCTTCCCAATCCTGTTCATCGATCATCTTTATGTCGGTTCTTATCTGAGTGACACTTTACGTGTTGATAAGGTTGAGACTGCTGAAGACGGCATTATCGAGATTTTCCGTCGTCTACGCCCTGGTGATCCACCAACCATTAAGACTGCGACCAGTTTGTTCGAAAGTCTTTTCTTTAGTGAAGAGCGTTACGATATTTCTGCGGTAGGCCGCCTTAAGCTCAACCATAAGCTCAGCGTTGATAGCCCCATTGAGCAGACAACCCTCACCAAGGAAGATATCCTTCAGGTTGTTCGTTACCTGATCGATCTGCGCAATGGCAAAGGGTCCATTGATGATATTGACCATCTGGGCAATCGACGTGTTCGTGCCGTAGGTGAGTTGCTTGAAAATCAGTACCGTGTTGGGCTGGTCCGCATGGAACGTGCCATTAAGGAACGTATGAGCCTTCAGGATGTCGATAGCCTGATGCCTCATGACCTGATTAATTCAAAGCCCGTCTCCGCTGTTGTTAAAGAGTTTTTTGGCTCTTCGCAGTTGTCTCAGTTTATGGATCAAACCAATCCGTTATCTGAGGTCACCCATAAGCGGCGTTTGTCTGCTTTGGGACCTGGCGGTCTTACTCGCGAGCGTGCTGGCTTTGAGGTTCGTGACGTTCATCCGACTCACTATGGCCGGGTATGTCCGATTGAAACACCTGAAGGGCCAAACATCGGTCTGATCGCGTCATTGTCGACTTATGCACGTATTAATGAATATGGCTTCGTTGAGACTCCATATCGCATTGTCGAAAACGGTCAAGTTACTGATCAGATTAAATACTTCTCCGCTTTGGAAGAAGAGGGTCATTCCATCGCTCAGGCCAATGCACCAATTGATGATGATGGTGTGTTTGTCAATGAGCTGGTCAACGTTCGTCAGAACGGTGAGTTTCTGTTGATGGCTCCTGATCAGATTAACCTGATGGATGTTTCACCGAAACAGATTGTATCGGTTGCCGCAGCGCTGATTCCATTTCTTGAGAACGATGATGCTAACCGTGCTCTGATGGGGTCCAACATGCAGCGCCAGGCAGTACCTCTGTTACGTACTGACGCTCCCTTGGTTGGGACTGGTATGGAGCGTGTCGTTGCTCATGATTCTGGCAACTCTGTTGTTGCCCGTCATGATGGTATTGTTGAAAGTGTTGACGCTGATCGTGTGGTTATTCAGATTGCCGAAAGTGAAGCTGATGAAACTGGCACTGGTGTTGATATTTACAATCTACTCAAGTTTAGCCGCTCTAACCAGAACACCTGTATTAACCAGAAGCCGATCGTTAAGGTTGGTGACAGGGTTAAACGTGGTGATGTTATAGCTGACGGTCCCTCTACTCAGTGGGGGGAATTGGCTCTTGGCCAGAATGTCATGGTCGCCTTCATGCCATGGAACGGCTATAACTTTGAGGACTCTATCCTCATCTCTGAGAAACTCGTTCAGGAAGATCGTTACACCTCGATCCATATTGAAGAGTTTGAGTGCGTTGCTCGTGATACCAAGTTAGGGAAAGAGGAAATTACTGACGATATTCCTAACCTTGGTGAAGATGCACTGCGGAACCTCGATGAGTCAGGTATTATTCGTATTGGCGCAAGTGTTAAGCCCGGCGATATCCTGGTTGGTAAAATCACTCCCAAGGGCGAGACCCAACTGTCGCCTGAAGAAAAACTGTTGCGTGCTATTTTTGGTGAAAAAGCCGGAGATGTCCGTGACACTTCTCTTCGTGTGCCACCAGGTGAAGAAGGCGTTGTTATCGGCGCCCGCGTTTTCTCGCGCAAAGGGTCAGATAAGGATGCCCGAACCGAGCAGATCGAAGCTCGTGAGATCGACAAGCTGAAAAAGGACCAGGATGACGAGGTTCGGATTCTGCGCAAGTCGACCCGGAATAAAATTCGGTCCTTACTGGTAGATACGACTGCTGCGGTTTCCCTTGAAGATCAGGCCGGGAATGAAATTTTACCAAAAGGTAAAAAGATCACCGAGCAGGCATTTGACAAGGTGCCGTTCAATCTGATTCGGGAAATATCGTTATCTGGTGCTCCAGAAATTGAGAACCGCGTAACCACCTTGCTCAATCGACTTGAAGAGCGTGAGCAGATTATTGCTGCTGTTTTTGAAGATAAGATTGAAAAATGCAAGCGTGGTGATGATCTTCCACCGGGTGTCATCAAAATGGTCAAAGTTTACATTGCTATTAAACGTAAACTTCAGGTCGGTGACAAGATGGCTGGTCGCCATGGTAATAAAGGGGTTCTGTCGCGCATTCTTCCACAAGAAGATATGCCATATATGGAAGACGGAACTCCTGTTGAGATCGTGCTGAATCCGCTAGGTGTTCCGTCTCGTATGAACGTCGGGCAGATTCTTGAGACCCACTTGGGGCTTGCCGCACGAGGCCTTGGCAATCAGATCCGCAAGGTTGTAGAAGAGCAGTATAGTGAATCTGCGCTTAAGGCTCAGATCAAGGCTGCCTACCAGGACGAAGAACTGAACGGCTTTATCGATAATCTCGATGAGGACAGTTTGAAAGTCCTTGCGCGGCGCCTTATGCACGGTGTGCCCATGGCATCTCCGGTATTTGAAGGTGTTGCTGAAGATCAGATCAAAAGCGAGCTGGCTCGCTCTGGATTTCACAGTAGTGGTCAGATGACCCTTTTCGATGGACGTACCGGTGTAGCTTTCAAAGAGAAGGTCACCGTTGGTATAATGTACATGCTGAAGCTTCACCACCTTGTTGATGACAAGATCCACGCCCGTTCTATCGGACCGTACAGTCTCGTTACCCAACAACCACTTGGTGGTAAGGCTCAATTTGGTGGACAGCGTCTCGGTGAGATGGAAGTTTGGGCGATGGAGGCCTACGGCGCGGCTCACGCGTTGCAGGAATTCCTGACCGTCAAGTCAGATGACGTAGCTGGCCGGACACGCATGTATGAAGCTATTGTTAAAGGTAAGCATACGCTGGAAGCTGGTCTGCCAGAATCCTTCAACGTGTTGATCAAGGAATTGCAGGCTTTGTGCCTGGATGTTGATCTCCTCGAAGAAGACTGAGATTCACTCACTCTTGGCAGATTCGTTTAGTAAAAAAGCTGAACACTCATCCTACAAGGAGGATGCGTTTTGGAAGATATTTTCAGTTTGTTTGAGCGCCCGAAAGATCCGTTGAATTTCAATTCAATTCAACTTTCGCTGGCATCTCCCGAAAAGATTCGGGAGCGATCATTTGGTGAGGTTAAGAAGCCTGAAACCATTAACTACCGCACATTCAAGCCAGAACGTGATGGTCTGTTCTGTGCTAAGATCTTTGGGCCTACCAAAGATTACGAGTGTAATTGCGGTAAATATAAAAGAATGAAACACCGCGGCATTGTCTGTGAAAAGTGTGGTGTTGAAGTTATCCCAAGTAAGGTGCGGCGTGAGCGCCTTGGGCATATAGATCTTGCCTGCCCGGTTGCTCATATCTGGTTCTTGAAGTCGCTACCCTCACGTATCGGCGCGCTGCTTGACATGACCTTGAAGGATCTTGAAAAAGTTCTGTACTTTGAGGCTTATGTTGTCCTTGATGGGGGGGATACGCCCCTTGAAAAGGGACAGTTGCTTCCGGAGGACAAGTACAGTGAGGCGATGGATGAATATGCCGGGCAGTTTGTTGCCGGCATGGGCGCCGAAGCGGTTCGCGAATTACTGGCTGAGATTGACCTTGAAGTTGTTGGCGAAGAACTGCGCCTCGAAATGAAAGAGGCGACCAGTGAAGCCAAAAAGAAGAAGGTCTCTAAGCGTCTTAAAGTCATTAATTCATTCCGGCAGAGTGGTAATCGTCCAGAGTGGATGATTCTTGAAACCATTCCGGTGCTGCCGCCCGAATTGCGTCCTTTGGTTCCCCTTGATGGTGGGCGCTTTGCTACTTCGGATCTCAATGACCTGTATCGCCGTGTTATCAACCGTAACAATCGTCTTAAGCGTTTAATGGAACTGCGTGCTCCGGAAGTCATCATTCGTAATGAAAAACGGATGCTTCAGGAGGCGGTTGATGCTTTGTTTGATAATGGCCGGCGTGGTCGCGCCATCACTGGGCCAAGTAAGCGTCCACTTAAATCCCTTTCGGATATGCTTAAGGGGAAGGGCGGCCGTTTCCGTCAGAACCTGCTTGGTAAGCGTGTTGACTACTCAGGTCGTTCGGTTATCGTCGTTGGTCCTGAGTTGAAACTGCACCAATGTGGTCTGCCTAAAAAGATGGCTCTTGAGCTGTTCAAGCCTTTCATTTATCAAAAGCTTGAAGAAAAAGGTTTCTCAACAACCGTCAAGAGCGCCAAGAAGATGGTTGAAAAAGAAAAGTCAGAGGTCTGGGACGTTCTTGAAGAGGTTATCAAAGAACATCCGGTTATGCTGAACCGTGCACCTACGTTGCACCGTCTCGGCATCCAGGCGTTCGAACCGGTATTGATTGAGGGTAAGGCCATCCAGCTGCACCCATTGGTTTGTACCGCTTTCAACGCTGACTTTGACGGTGACCAGATGGCGGTCCACCTGCCTCTTTCAATTGAGAGTCAGATCGAAGCGCGCGTCCTGATGATGTCGACCAACAATATCCTGTCTCCGGCAAGTGGTAAGCCAATCATTGTGCCATCGCAGGATATGGTTCTTGGCCTCTATTACATGACACGTGAACGGCCTTTTGTGGTCGGTACCGGTAATATCTATGCCTCGCCTGCTGAGGTACGGATGGCTTTTGATGCCGGCGAAGCAGATCTTCAGGCGGCCGTCAAGGTGCGGATGATCCAGGTCGCTGGTGGCGAGCGTGAGATTGTCGATACTACGGTTGGACGTATTCTGCTGCGTGAAGTCGTTCCAGATACCATCCCGTTCAAACATGTCAACAAGGTCATGGGTAAAAAACAGGTCGGAGATCTGATCGATGTCAGTTTCCGCCTTGCTGGTAATAAAGAGACGGTAATTCTTGCCGACAAGATCAAGGAAACCGGTTTCCGTTACTCCACCCTGGCTGGTGTTTCCATCTGTCTCGATCATATGGAAATACCTAAAACCAAAGAAGAACGGATCAAGGTTGCCGCTGACGAAGTTAAAGACATTCAGCAGCAGTATACCGAAGGTCTTATTACCGATGGGGAACGCTACAATAAAGTCATCGATATCTGGGCCAAGTGTACAGAGGATATTGCAACCATCATGCTCAGCAATATTGCTGTTGACAAAATGACTTCTGAGGATGGTGAAGAGGTAGAGGTTTCCTCTTTTAATGCTATTCACATGATGGCTGACTCCGGTGCTCGGGGTAGTGCACAGCAGATTCGCCAGCTGGCCGGTATGCGGGGCTTGATGGCCAAGCCGGACGGTTCGATTATCGAAACACCGATAACCGCCAACTTCCGTGAAGGCCTGACTGTGTTGCAGTATTTCATCTCAACCCACGGTGCGCGTAAAGGTCTTGCTGATACCGCGCTAAAAACCGCTAACTCTGGTTATTTGACGAGGCGTCTCGTCGATGTTGCACAGGACGCTATTATTACTGAGCAGGATTGTGACACCCTGGATGGCATTGAGGTATCTTCGCTGACTGAAGGTGGTGAAGTTATCGAGCGTCTTGGTGATCGTATTCTTGGTCGTGTTGCCCTTGAAGATATCTATGATCCGGTTACTGACGATCTGCTGGTTGAGGCAAATCAGGTAATTGATGAAGACCTGGTTATTAAAATCGAAGAGGCTGGTATCGAGAAGGTTAAGATCCGTTCGGTTCTTACCTGTAAGAGTAAACGCGGTATCTGTGCACTGTGCTATGGCCGAGACCTTGCTCGTGGCCACCTTGTCAATCTCGGGGAGGCTGTAGGTGTTATTGCCGCACAGTCCATTGGCGAGCCAGGCACCCAGTTGACCATGCGTACCTTCCATATCGGTGGTACGGCATCGCGGCGCGCTGAGCAGACTGCTCTTGAGGCACGTTTTGATGGTTCTCTGAAGTTTATTAACCTGATTACGGTTGATAATGTTGACGGTCTTCCTATCGTAATGACACGTAAAGGGGAGGTCGCGGTTGTCGATGAAACAGGTCGTGAGCGTGAGCGTTACGGCGTTGTTTATGGTGCCCGCTTGACTCGTCAGGAAGGGGCTCCGGTAAAAGCTGGGGATACTCTTGCCGAGTGGGATCCCTATACGGTGCCAATTATTACCGAGGTCGGTGGCGTGGTGCATTTCGGCGATATTACCGAAGGTATGACCATGGAAGAACAGGTCGATGAGGTAACCGGCCTGTCACGGAAAGTCGTTACTGAATCTAAGTCGGCTGATAAGCGTCCACGGATTACCCTTAAGGGCGAGGACGGTAAAACCGTCAAGCTGCCTAATGGGGCACCGGCACGTTATATGTTGCCGGTAGGTGCCAATATCAACGTTGAGGAGGGGGCCGAGATTTTCGCCGGTGCTATCCTGGCCAAAATCCCGCGTGAAACCACCAAGACCAAGGATATTACCGGGGGTCTGCCGCGTGTTGCTGAATTGTTTGAGGCGCGTAAGCCGAAGGAAGTTGCTGTCATTTCCGAAATCGATGGGGTTGTTGCCTTTGGTAAGGATTCCAAGGGTAAGCGTAAAATTGTCGTAACTCCTGAGCTTGGAGATCCAGTTGAATATCTGATTCCTAAGGGCAAGCACATTTCCGTTCATGAAGGGGACTTCATTCATGCTGGTGAAGAACTGGTGGACGGGTCGAGCAATCCGCATGACATCCTCCGGGTATTAGGCAGTAAAGAGCTGTCCAAGTACCTTGTCGATGAAGTTCAGGAAGTTTATCGTCTGCAAGGTGTTAAGATTAACGATAAGCATATTGAGACGATTGTTCGGCAGATGCTGCGGCGTGTTCAAATTCGTGAAGTTGGCGATACAACCTTCCTGACCGATGATCAGGTTGATCGTTGGGTCTTCGAGGAAGAAAATCAGAAGGTTGTTGCCGAAGGTGGACAACCTGCCATCGGCGAACCGATTATGCTTGGTATTACGAAGGCATCGCTGTCTACCGAATCGTTTATTTCGGCTGCATCCTTCCAGGAGACAACCAAGGTTCTTACTCAGGCTGCAATTCAGGGTAAAGTTGATTCCTTGCGCGGGCTGAAAGAAAACGTCATCATGGGGCGTTTGATTCCTGCAGGAACGGGGGTTGCCAAGTATCGTGCTGTCGAATTAAGCATACCCGAACCAGAGGTAAAGTTGGAAGAACCTCTTGAGATAGACGAGTCCGACACAGAGATGTTGGAAGAGCTTGACTGACGACCTTGAAGGCTCCGATTTCGGAGCCTTCTTGCTCTGTAAATACTAATTTTTTAAAAAGAAAAAATAGCTTGACAAAGATATTGCTGATTGATAATCTCTGCGGGTTTTTCCCCGCAGAAAGGCTGCTTTAGGGCAGATTGAACATTGATAAAGATTTGGGAGAATCTAGATGCCAACGATTAACCAACTTATTCGCAACGGGCGTAAAAAGAAGGTCGTTAAGTCGACCGCGCCTGCGCTGAAATCATGTCCGCAAAGACGCGGGGTTTGTACTCGTGTTTATACAACGACTCCAAAGAAGCCAAACTCGGCGTTGCGTAAGGTAGCCCGGGTTCGTCTGACTAATGGGATTGTTGTTACTTCATACATTCCGGGTGTCGGCCATAACCTTCAGGAGCACAGTGTTGTTCTGATTCGTGGCGGCCGGGTTAAGGACTTGCCGGGTGTTCGTTATCACATTGTGCGTGGATCGCTTGATCTTGCTGGGGTTAAAGATCGTAAGCAGGGTCGTTCGAAGTACGGCGCGAAGCGCCCTAAGTAATTTAAGTCTTAAGAAGAGGACGTTATGCCCAGAAGAAGAGAAGTGCCTAAGCGGGTCATTCTGCCTGATCCTAAGTTCGGTGACCAGCTGGTCGCGAAATTTGTCAATATCGTTATGGTCGACGGCAAGAAAAGTACCGCCGAACAAATTGTTTACGGTGCCTTTGATATCGTTGCAGAGCGTACTGGTAATCAGCCGCTCGAAGTGTTTAAGACTGCGATGGAGAATGTGCGCCCGGTTCTGGAAGTTAAGTCCCGCCGTGTAGGTGGGTCTACTTATCAGGTTCCTGTTGAGGTATCTCCGTCTCGTCGTACTGCCCTGGCCATGCGTTGGCTTGCTACCTATGCCAATGGGCGTAGTGAGAAAACGATGCGTGAGCGTCTGGCTGGCGAGTTCCTCGATGCTTTTAATAACCGTGGTGCGGCTGTTAAGAAGCGTGAAGATACTCATCGTATGGCAGAAGCTAATAAGGCTTTCGCTCACTACCGCTGGTAATTTGTAAAACAGGAGAAAAAAACGTGGCTCGCAAGGTTGCACTGGAAAAAACGCGTAATATTGGCATCATGGCTCACATTGATGCTGGCAAGACGACGACGACAGAGCGTATTCTGTATTATACCGGCGTTTCGCATAAGATTGGTGAAGTCCATGATGGTGCTGCAACGATGGACTGGATGGCTCAGGAGCAGGAGCGTGGTATCACGATTACTTCTGCTGCGACTACCTGTTTCTGGCAGGATCATCGGGTCAATATTATTGATACCCCGGGTCACGTTGACTTTACAATTGAGGTAGAGCGTTCGTTGAAGGTTCTTGATGGTGCTGTCGCAGTTTTCTGTTCTGTTGGTGGTGTCGAGCCTCAGTCTGAAACTGTTTGGCGTCAAGCTGATAAGTATGGTGTTCCTCGTATCGCTTTTGTTAACAAGATGGACCGTATTGGCGCTAATTTTCAGCGCGGCGTCGATATGATTCGTGAGCGACTAGGGGCTAATCCGCTTCCGATTCAGCTGCCTATCGGCGCTGAGGAAAATTATCGTGGTCTGGTTGATCTCGTCACTATGCAAGCAATTGTCTGGGATGATGAGTCAATGGGTGCAAAGTTTGAGATCATCGATATTCCTGCAGATATGGTTGATGATGTTGAGGCTGCTCGCGAGGCGCTGCTCGAAGAGATTTCCGCCAACGATGAAGAGTTGATGGAAAAATATCTGAATGGCGAAGAGCTCACGGTTGCTGAGATTAAGGCTGCGATCCGCAAAGGAACGCGTCAAATCGATTTCTGTCCGGTCTTGTGTGGTAGCGCTTTTAAAAATAAGGGTGTTCAGGCGCTGCTTGATGCCGTTGTTGATTATATGCCTTCACCAGTAGATGTTCCGCCAATTAAGGGTATTGATCCTGATACTGAGCAGGAAATTGAACGTCCGGCCGATGATAACGGGCCGTTTGCAGCGTTGGCATTCAAGATTATGACCGACCCATTTGTTGGTTCCTTGACCTTTTTCCGGGTTTATTCTGGTGTTGCTGAGTCTGGAACTACCGTTCTGAACTCGACTAAGGGTAAGAGGGAGCGTTTTGGCCGTCTGCTGAAGATGCACGCGAACAAGCGCGAAGAAATTAAAGAAGTGTACGCTGGTGATATTGCTGCCGCTGTTGGTCTTAAATATACGACTACCGGTGATACTCTTTGCGATGAAAATAAACCATCCCTGCTTGAGTCGATGGAGTTTCCTGAGCCGGTTATCCACCTTTCGGTTGAGCCTAAAACTAAGACTGATCAGGAAAAGATGGGTGTTGCTCTGGGTAAATTGCTGTCTGAAGACCCTTCGTTGCGGGTTCGCACTGATGAGGAGACCGGCCAGACTATCCTTTCCGGGATGGGTGAGCTGCACTTGGATATTATCGTTGACCGTATGAAGCGCGAGTTCAAGGTTGAGTGTAATGTTGGTGCGCCTCAGGTCGCTTATCGTGAATCCATTACCAAGACCGTTGAAGTTCAAGGTAAGTTTGTGCGTCAGTCTGGTGGTCGTGGTCAGTATGGTGACTGTTGGTTGCGTATCGAGCCAGGTCAGCCAGGTGATGGTTTCACCTTTGTTGATGAGATCAAGGGTGGTGTTATCCCCCGCGAATATATTCCTGCGGTTGGTAAGGGTGCAGAAGAAGCTGCTGAGAATGGTGTTCTTGCTGGCTTCCCGATTGTTGATGTTAAGGTTTCCGTTTTTGACGGTTCCTACCACGATGTTGACTCTTCGGAGATGGCCTTTAAGATCGCTGGTTCCATGGGTTTTAAAGAAGGTGCGCGTAAGGCAGATCCGGTTCTTCTTGAGCCTGTTATGGCAGTAGAAGTTGTCGTGCCCGAAGAGTATATGGGCGATGTTATTGGTGATCTTAATAGTCGTCGTGGCCGTATCATGGGTATGGACAGCCGTGGGGGCGCTCAGGTCATTAATGCACACGTTCCGCTCTCCAGCATGTTTGGTTACGCAACCGACCTGAGAAGTTCTACTCAGGGACGTGCGACATACTCAATGGTGTTTGATCATTACGAGCAGGTTCCAAAGGCTCTAAGTGAAGAAATTATTGCCAAGGTCAATGGTTAGGACCGAGGAGAGGAGATAAAGTTATGTCCAAGGAAAAATTTGAGAGGACAAAACCGCACGTCAATATCGGGACCATTGGTCACGTTGACCACGGTAAAACCACACTGACTGCAGCAATCACCAAAGTTCTTGCCGAGAAGATGGGCAAGGGTGAATTTAAAGCTTTTGACCAGATCGATAATGCTCCGGAAGAGCGTGAGCGTGGTATTACCATCGCAACCGCCCACGTTGAGTATGAGACCGATGCTCGTCACTATGCTCACGTTGACTGCCCGGGCCACGCCGATTATGTTAAAAACATGATCACCGGTGCTGCCCAGATGGACGGTGCTATTCTTGTTGTTTCTGCTGCTGATGGCCCAATGCCACAGACTCGTGAGCACATCCTGCTCGCTCGTCAGGTTGGTGTTCCTGCCATGGTTGTTTTTCTGAATAAAGCCGACATGGTTGATGACGAAGAACTGCTTGAGCTGGTTGATATGGAAATTCGTGAGCTGCTGTCCAGCTACGACTTCCCTGGTGATGATATTCCAATTGTTGCCGGTTCTGCCCTTGCTGCTCTCGAAGGCCGTGACGACGAAATCGGTAAGAACAAGGTTATCGAGTTGATGGATGCTGTTGATAGCTACATCCCTGAGCCAGAGCGTGCTATTGACAAGCCGTTCTTGATGCCTGTTGAAGATGTCTTCTCCATCTCCGGTCGTGGTACTGTTGCTACCGGTCGTGTTGAGAGTGGTATCGTTAAGGTTCAAGAGGAAGTTGAAATCGTCGGTATGAAAGCAACAACCAAAACTGTTGTTACCGGTGTTGAAATGTTCCGTAAGTTGCTGGATCAAGGTCAGGCAGGTGATAACGTTGGTATTCTGCTGCGCGGTGTCAAGCGTGAGGATATTGAGCGTGGTCAAGTTCTGTGTAAGCCGGGTTCCATCAAGCCGCACACCAAATTTAAGGCTGAGGCCTATATCCTGACCAAGGAAGAGGGTGGTCGTCATACCCCATTCTTCAAAGGATACCGTCCTCAGTTCTACTTCCGTACCACTGACGTGACCGGCATTGTCGAGCTTCCGGAAGGAACCGAAATGGTAATGCCTGGCGATAATATTGCGATGACAGTTGATCTGATCACTCCGATCGCAATGGATAAAGAACTGCGCTTTGCTATCCGCGAAGGTGGCCGTACTGTCGGCGCCGGCGTTGTTAGTGAAGTTATTGCATAATACGAGGTTAACATGTCTACACAGAAAATCAGAATTAGACTTAAAGCTTACGATCACAGTCTGCTTGACCAGGCCGTAGCTGAAATTGTTGATACAACCAAGCGTACCGGGTCTCGCCTGGTTGGACCGATTCCGCTGCCGACTGTTATCAATAAATACTGCGTTTTGCGTGGTCCGCACGTTGATAAGAAGAGTCGTGAGCAATTCGAGATTCGCACCCATAAGCGTCTTCTTGACATTATGGAGCCCACGCAGCAGACCGTTGATGCTTTGATGAAGCTGGATCTGTCTGCTGGTGTAGATGTGGAAATCAAACTTTAATTAATGGTGTGATTGAAATATAAGGGCACGACTATGACCAACGGATTGTTAGGAAAAAAAATCGGCATGACGCAGGTGTATGCGGCTGATGGCCAGCGTATCCCTGTTACTGTTCTTGAGGCTGGACCATGTACAGTGCTTCAGGCTAAGGATGTTGCTAAAGACGGCTACGTGGCCGTTCAGCTCGGTTTTGAAGCCAAGGCTTCACACCGCGTTAACAAGCCTGAACTCGGGCATTTCAAAAAAGCTGGTAAGGGCGCATTTGCGTACGTACGCGAATTTTCTCTTGATGGAGAATGCGCAGCAGGTGATGTCGTTTCATGCGATATGTTTAAGCCTGGCGATCGTATTGATGTCGTAGGTACCAGTAAGGGTAAGGGTTTCCAAGGTGTTATGAAGCGCTGGAACTTTGCCGGTGGACGCGCTACCCATGGTTCGATGTTTAAGCGTCGTCCTGGTGGTATCAGCGCCTCTGCATGGCCATCCCGCGTCTTCAAGGGTAAAAAGATGCCTGGTCAGATGGGTAATGCACGGGTGACTACCCAAAACCTGATCATTGTGGATGTTCGTCCTGAGCAGAACCTGATCATGGTTCGCGGTGCTGTTCCTGGCCCCAAAAATGGACTTGTGGAGATCCGCAAGGGAATTAAGTTTTAATTGCTGCGGCACAGGAGTGAATAATGGCAACTGTAACAATATATGATCAGGATAAAAAATCGGTTGGTGAGCGTGAGCTTGCTGAGCAGGTTTTTAATGCTGAAGTAAAAGAATATCTCCTTCACGACATGGTTCGCTATCAGCTTGCAGCTCGTCGTCAAGGTACTGCTGCTGTCAAGAATCGGGCAGCCGTTGCGGGCGGGGGTAAGAAACCTTACAAGCAAAAAGGTACTGGTAATGCCCGTCAGGGTACGATCCGTGCTCCGCACTTTGTCGGTGGTGGCGTCGTGTTTGGTCCTCAGCCTCGTTCTTACGCATTCAAGTTGAATCGCAAGGTTAAGAAGGCTGCCCTGTGTTCTGCACTGTCGGTGCGTTATCAGGCTGAGAAGCTCGTAGTGATGAAAGATATCGCTATGGATCAGATCAGCACCAAAGGGTTTGCTGAATTGCTGAAACGCTTCGACGTTGAGGGTGCTCTGGTTGTGATCGATCAGGCTGATCCGAAGGTTGAGCTTTCTGCTCGTAATCTGAAGAATGTCAAGGTTCTGCGTGCCGATGGTGTCAATGTTTACGACATCCTGAAGTACCCCAACCTGATTCTTACTGATGCAGCTGTGACCGAAATTGAAGGAGCATTGGAAAAATGAGACCATTGCATGAAATTATTCGCAAGCCTTTGATTACCGAGAAGGCTAACGATCTTAAGGACCAGGCTCAGGTTGTCGCATTTGAAGTTGCTCGCTCTGCAAATAAGATAGAAATTAAGCAGGCAGTTGAAAAAGCATTTGACGTAAAGGTCAAATCTGTTAATACTATGCAGTTTCGTGGCAAGGTCAAGCGTGTTGGCCATAACCTTGGGCAGCGTGGTAACTGGAAAAAGGCCTATGTGACTCTTGAAGAGGGTCAAAATATAGATTTTTATGGCGTTTAAGGCCGTGATTTTGGCAGGTATGGAGAAATTGTCATGGGTATAAAAAAATTCAATCCAACCTCGGACGGTCGTCGTCATATGACTTCCTCGACTTTCGAGGAAGTAACAAAGAGCCGTCCGGAGAGATCGCTGACCGAACCATTGAAACGGGCCGGCGGTCGTAATAACTCTGGTCGCATTACCAAGCGCCACACCGGTGGTGGACACAAGCGTCTCTATCGCGTGGTAGATTTTCGTCGTGATAAGCTTGAGGTTCCAGCCAAGGTTGCAGCGATTGAGTACGATCCGAATCGTAGCTCCCGTATTGCATTGCTTTTTTATGCTGACGGTGAAAAACGCTACATCCTCGCACCGAACGGTTTGAGCGTGGGTGATAGTGTCGTTGCCAGTGACAATGCAGATATTCGTCCTGGTAATGCTTTGACTATCCGTGCGATCCCGTTAGGTACCTGGGTTCATAACGTTGAGCTTAAAGTTGGTAAGGGTGGTCAGTTTGCTCGTAGCGCTGGTGCCTATGCGATGATCGCTGCTAAAGATGGTCGTTACGCTCAATTGCGTTTACCTTCTGGTGAGGTTCGCCTGGTGCTTCAGGATTGTCGCGCCACTGTTGGTCAGGTTGGAAACCTTGATTTTGAAAAAATCAAAATCGGTAAGGCCGGACGTAACAGATGGCTCGGTAAGCGTCCGCAGTCTCGCGGTGTCGCTATGAACCCTGTTGATCACCCACATGGTGGTGGTGAGGGTAAGAGTTCTGGTGGTCGTCACCCGGTAACCCCTTGGGGTGTGCCAACTAAAGGGTATAAGACCAGAACTAACAAGCGCACTGATAAATTTATCGTACGTCGTAGAAATAGTAAGTAATTCAAGCCTTTAGGAGAAGATCGTGGCAAGATCAATTAAAAAAGGGCCTTACGTCCAGGACAGCCTGCTACGCAAAGTAGATCTTGAAGGTGAGGCTAACCGTAATAAGGTAATCAAGACTTGGTCGCGTAGATCAACCATCATCCCGGAATTTGTCGGGATGACTTTTGCCGTCCATAACGGTAAAAAATTCGTTCCTGTTTTCGTTAGCGAAAACATGGTAGGCCATAAGCTCGGTGAGTTCGCTCCAACGCGTACATTCTTTGGGCATGGTGCTGATAAGAAAAGTAAGGTCAGATAGATTACCGCGTTTCACAGGAGTTCCGAATAATGGAAGCACAAGCAAAATTAAGGAACGTTCGTCTTTCGCCGCGCAAGGCGAGACTCGTTGTCGATATGGTCCGCGGTAAGGGGATTCAGGATGCGCTGAATATCCTTCAGTTCTCCCCCCAGAAAACTGCGCCTGTACTGTCTAAACTATTGAAATCTGCTGTTGCCAACGCTGAACAAAAGGGCGTTTCTGACGTTGATCAGTTGTACGTAAAAACCGTAATGGTTGATCAGGGTCCAGTACTTCGTCGTTTTATGCCTCGTGCACAGGGGCGTGCCAGTCGGATTCGTAAACCAACCAGCCACATTACTGTGGTTTTGGATGTTAAGTAAATCGAGGAGGTATCCCTTTGGGCCAGAAAGTTCATCCGATAGGATTTCGTCTAGGTGTTAACCGGACATGGGAATCCCGCTGGTATGCAGATTCTGATTATTCAGAGAAATTGCATGCAGATCTTAAACTGCGTAATTTTTTGAAAAAACGCCTTTATCATGCGGGTATTTCAAAAATCGAGCTCGAGCGCGCAGCAAATAAAGTTAAGATCAATATTTTTGCCGCCAGACCGGGTATCATCATTGGTAAAAAAGGGTCTGAGGTCGAAGTATTGAAAAACGATCTGGCCAAGATTACCGACGATGAATGTTTCATTAATATTCAAGAGGTCCGTAAGCCTGAGGTTGATGCTCAGCTTGTTGCCGAAAACGTTGCACTGCAGCTGGAGCGTCGTGTTGCGTTCCGTCGTGCTATGAAGCGCAGTGTTAGTATGGCGCTGAAGTTCGGTGCTAAAGGTATCAAGATTACCTGTGCTGGGCGCCTTGGTGGTGCTGAAATGAGTCGTACCGAGTGGTATCGTGAGGGTCGTGTGCCTTTGCATACTTTGCGTGCGGATATCGATTATGGTTTCGCCGAAGCGCTTACGACTTATGGAATTATCGGCGTCAAGGTCCTCATCTTTAAAGGTGAGGTGCTTGGAAAAGAACAGGAACAGCCGGTAGGCTGATCAGGAGTAATTTGCCATGTTAATGCCAAAAAGAGTAAAACATAGGAAGCAGTTTACCGGACGTATGACCGGCCAGGCCTCCCGTGGTGCTGAAGTTGCCTTCGGTGATTACGGTTTGCAGGCTCTTGAGTGTGGCTGGCTTTCCTCACGTCAGATCGAAGCTGCACGCCGGGCAATGACACGTTATATCAAACGTGGTGGAAAGATCTGGATTCGTTCATTTCCGCACAAGCCTCTCACTAGCAAGCCTGCTGAGACCCGGATGGGTAAAGGTAAGGGGTCTCCAGAAAAATGGGTTGCTGTTGTTAAGCCTGGTCATATCCTCTATGAAATGCAGGGCGTGTCTGAAGAGGTAGCACGCGAAGCGTTCCGCCTTGGTGCTCATAAGCTGCCGATGCGGACTAAGTTTGTAAAGAGAGAGGTTGGCGATGAAGGCTAGTGAAATTAAAGATCTCACGGTTGATGAGTTGAATGCGAAGGTAGCTGAGCTTCAGCAGGAAATGTTTAATCTGAAGTTTCAGATGCATACCGGTCACCTGGAAAATACAGCGAGAATTTCACAACTGCGTAAAGATGTTGCGCGTGTGAAGACCGTTCTTTCCAGTAAACAAAGTGCCTAGTGGGTGAGGAAAAATGAGTCAGGAACGAGGTAATAGAAGAACCCGGATCGGCTTAGTTGTCAGTGACAAGATGGATAAAACTGTTGTTGTCAGGGTCGATGAGCTGGTTAAGCACAGTATTTATAAAAAATTCATCAAGCGTAAGGTCACCTGCAAGGCTCATGATGAAGAGAACAGTTGCGGGATTGGTGATAAAGTCCTTATTGTCGAAACCAGACCCTTGTCTAAGGATAAGCGGTGGCGTGTGCGCCAGATTCTGGAGAAGGCCGTTACTGCTTAGGAGTGTAAGTCATGATCCAGATGCAATCGATGCTTAGCGTTGCTGATAACTCAGGCGCAAAAAAGCTCTGCTGTATTAAGGTCCCAGGTGGATCTAAACGTAAATATGCCGGAATTGGCGACATTATCATTTGTAGTGTTAAGGAAGCTTTGCCAAATTCCAAAGTTAAAAAAGGCGATGTTGTTCGTGCTGTTATTGTACGGACTGCAAAAGAGGTCGCACGTCCTGACGGTTCTTTTATCCGTTTTGATACCAACTCTGCAGTTGTTGTCAATGCTGGTAACGAGCCAGTCGGCACACGTATTTTTGGACCAGTCGCCAGAGAATTGCGGGCCCGTCAATTTATGAAAATCGTCTCACTGGCCCCTGAAGTTTTATAATCTTAGACTGTTGGAGAGTCAAAGCAATGGCTAGTGTAAAGATGCATGTCAAAAAAGATGACATGGTTAAAGTTGTCGCTGGTAAAGAGCGTGGTAAGACTGCTAAAGTCCTGCGCGTTTTTCCGGAAAAGGGACGCGTCATCGTTGAAGGTCTCAACGTTGTCAAGCGTCACACCCGCCCGAGTCAGTTGAACCCCGAAGGTGGCATTGTTGAAAAGGAAGCTGCAATCAGCGCTTCTAATGTAATGCTCGTCTGTGGTTCTTGTAATGAAGCGACTCGCACTGGCGTACGGACCCTAGAGGATGGTAGCAAGTCTCGTTTTTGCAAGAAATGCAACGCGAGCGTAGATAAATAACGGAGATTTCAATGGCCAGGTTGAAAGAGGCATATACTCAGGAGCAGATCCCTGCCCTGATGAAGGAGTTCCAATACCGTAACGTAATGGAAGTTCCAAAGATCGAGAAGGTGGTTCTGAATATGGGGCTCGGTGAAGCCATTCAGAATCCGAAGCTCCTGGAATCCGCTGTCCTGGAAATGGAACGTATTTCAGGTCAGAAGGCGGTAATTACCAAATCGAAAAAGTCGATTGCTGGATTCAAATTGCGTGAGGATATGTCGATCGGTGTCTGTGTGACCCTGAGACATGATCGTGCTTGGGAGTTCCTTGATCGTCTCATTAATATTGCGTTGCCGCGCGTTCGTGATTTTAAAGGTGTCTCTCCGAAGGCTTTTGATGGTCGTGGAAACTACACCCTCGGGATTCGTGAGCAATTGATTTTCCCAGAGATCGATCTGGATAAAATTGCCAAAATTTCGGGTTTAAATGTCACGATTGTAACGACGGCTAAGACTGATGAAGAGGGGCGTGCGTTGCTGTCTGGTATTGGCATGCCTTTTAGAAAATAAAGTTTAAGCGGAGGATATTGTGGCAAAAAAATCTATGATTGTTAAGGCGAAGCGGCCTAAAAAGTTCGCAGTTCGTGAGTATAATCGCTGTCCGATCTGCGGTCGCCCACGCGCCTATTATCGCAAGTTTGATATGTGCAGAATTTGTCTTAGGAAACTGGCTTCAGAGGGAAAACTCCCCGGAGTTGTCAAGTCCAGCTGGTAACAGCAAGAAGGAGTACCATTCATGTCAATGACAGATCCAATAGCGGATATGCTAACTCGTATTCGTAATGCCGGTATGGCAGGTCATTCAAAGGTTGATGTCCCCTCAAGTAACGTTAAAACTGCCGTTGCTGCAGTTTTAAAAGACCTTGGTTATATCAAAAATCTCAAGCATGTATCTGATGGAAAGCAAGGTGTTTTGCGTATTTATCTGAAATACGACGATAACAACACGCCTGTTATTCATGAGATTAAGCGGGTGTCCACTCCTGGACGCCGTTTTTATGTTGGCAAGGGTGAAATCCCTGTGGTCAAAAATGGTCACGGTGCTTCAATTCTTTCGACCTCCAAAGGTGTCCTGGATGACGTTACCGCACGTAAGTCACAGGTTGGTGGCGAAGTAATTTGTACCGTTTGGTAACGGTAGATCGAGGAGTAGCAAAATGTCACGTATCGGTAAATTACCAATTTCAATTCCGGCTGGTGTCAAAGTGGCACTTGACGGGAATGTTATGACCATAACCGGACCCAAAGGTACCCTGTCTCAGGCATTGCATGAGCGTATGACCATCGGTGTTGAGGCTGAGCAAATCGTTGTCTCTCGTCCTACTGATGAGAAAAGCGATAGTGCCCTTCATGGTCTGACCAGGTCATTGATTAATAATATGGTCGTTGGTGTTACTACTGGATTTCAGAAAGATCTCGAGATCAATGGTGTTGGTTACCGTGCTGAAATCAGTGGTAAGACACTGACTCTTTCTCTGGGCTATTCTCACCCTGTAGTTTATGAGTTGCCTGAAGGGATCAGCGTTGATGTTGAAAAGCAGACCAAGTTATCAATCAAAGGGATTGATAAGCAATTGGTTGGCTCCGCCGCTGCAAAGATTCGTTCCTTCAGGGCACCGGAACCATATAAGGGCAAGGGGATTAAATACGCCGATGAGCGTATTCTGCGTAAGGCTGGTAAGGCCGGTAAGAAATAATTAAAGGAGCATAACTGTGGACGTTTCCCAAAAAAGACGTGTTGCCAGACTTAAACGTCAGGCACGGGTTAGAAGAAAAATTCGTGGCACCACTGAATGCCCCCGGCTTTCTGTCTTCCGTAGTGCAAAGCATATTTACGCCCAGATCATCGAAGATACAACCGGTCGTACTTTGGTTGCAGCTTCATCCGTAGGCAAAGATGTGGATTTGGCTAATGGTGGTAATGTGGAGGCCGCTAAGGCAGTTGGTAGTGCTGTCGCAAAAAAGGCGCTCGCTCAGAACATAACCAAAGTCGTATTTGACCGTAACGGTTTCCTGTACCAGGGGCGTGTTCAAGCACTCGCTGATGCTGCACGGGAAGCCGGATTGAAGCTGTAGAGGAGAAGATTAATGCCGCGCATTGATCCTAATGAATTGGAATTGACCGATCGCGTTATTCATATTAACCGTAACGCTAAAGTTGTTAAGGGTGGTCGTCGTTTTAGCTTTTCAGCGCTGGTTGTTGTTGGCGATGGTGAAGGGCATGTCGGCTACGGACTTGGTAAAGCCAAGGAGGTACCTGAGGCGATCCGTAAGGGTGTTGAACAGGCCAAAAAGAGCTTGATCAAGGTCCCATTGCAGGAAGGCCGTACCATTCCTTATGACGTCCTTGGTAAGTATGGCGCAGGTAAGGTGCTTTTGAAGCCCGCTTCTGCTGGTACTGGCGTTATTGCCGGTGGGGCTGTGCGTCCGATTCTCGAAGCTGTCGGGGTCGGTAACATCCTTACCAAGTGCCTGGGCTCAAATAATCCGCATAACGTTGTCAAGGCAACGATCAATGCGTTGAAGATGCTTAAGAGCCCTGAAGAAATCTGTGCCCGCAGGGGCATTGAAAAAGACTAAGGTACACTCAGGAGGATGCCGTTATGGCTGCAGAAGTAAAAATCACTCTGAAGAAGAGCCCAATTGGCCGCAAAGAGTACTTTTCAAAAGTACTTAAGGGAATGGGTTTGACTCGTTTACACCAGACTGTCGTTTTGCAGGATACTCCCGAAATTCGTGGAATGATTCGCAAAGTTGAGCATATGGTTACAGTCGAAGACTGAACTAATTATAGAGGATAGACGATGGATCTCAGTAATCTGAAACCGGCACTCGGTTCAACTAAAAGTAGAAAGCGTATTGGCCGTGGCCCAGGATCCGGCACCGGAAAGCAAGCTGGTAAAGGTCACAAAGGGCAGAAGGCTCGCAGTGGCGGAAGCATTAAGCCAGGTTTTGAAGGTGGTCAGATGCCACTTCAGCGCAGACTGCCGAAACGTGGTTTCGTTTCAACTAACAAGGTAGTTTACAACGTCATCAATCTGCGTGATCTTGACGCCTTTGAGGCTGGCTCTGTTGTTGATCTTGAAGCTTACGCTAAGGCTGGCCTTGTTGGTGCGCTTAAAGATGGTGTTAAGGTTCTCGCTGATGGCGAGCTGACAAAAGCCTTGACCGTTCAGGCTCACAAGTTCAGCAAGGCTGCTGCAGATAAGATCGCGGCTGCCGGCGGTAAGGCCGAGGTTATCTAAGCATGTCGACATTGCAGAACATACTAGCGATTCCTGAATTAAGACGGCGTATACTTTTCACCTTGACGATGCTTGCTGTGTATCGGGTGGGTTGTCATGTGCCAACCCCCGGTATTGACGCACATGTTCTTGCTAAGTTCTTTGAAGGTTCTGAGGGGACGCTGTTGGGTCTGGTCAGTGCTTTCACTGGTGGCGCTCTTAAGCAGATGGCTGTATTTGCACTTGGGATTATGCCATATATAAGTGCTTCCATTATTCTGCAATTATTGACAGTGGTTTTTGAACCGATCGAGAAGCTTTCCAAGGAAGGCGAACAGGGTCGTAAGAAGATTACTGAATATACTCGGTATGGTACTATTTTGCTGGCAGTTATCCAGGGGGTCGGTATTGCTTCCGGCCTGCAGTCAATGGTTGGTCCTGCAGGAGAACCCGTAGTCCCGAATCCGGGTATCGGTTTTATTCTGATGACAGTTATCACGTTGACGGCTGGTACAGCCTTCATTATGTGGCTTGGTGAGCAAATTACTGAGCGCGGTATCGGCAATGGTATCTCATTGATTATCTTTGCCGGTATCGTTGCTGGTATGCCTTCAGCCATTGTCAATTCAATCAGACTGGTTGATACCGGAGCTATGACCGTTACGACAGTTGTTTTTATTCTGGCTCTGATGCTGGTTACTGTAGCTGCCATTGTTTTTATCGAGCGTGCGCAGCGCCGTGTGCCCGTCCATTACGCTAAGCGTGTGGTTGGTATGCGTAATATGGGTGGGCAGGCAAGCCATTTACCCCTCAAAATCAATATGAGTGGCGTTATTCCGCCGATATTTGCCAGCTCAATAATGATGTTTCCTGCGACTATAGCGAATTTCATCGATGTTCCATGGGTAAAGACCGTCGCTGGCTATATGGGTCCTGGACACATTGTGTATAATCTTTTTTATATTGCATTTATCGTGTTCTTTTGCTACTTCTACACGGCTATAACATTTAATCCCGTAAATGTGGCTGAGAATGTGAAAAATCAAGGTGGGTTCATTCCGGGTATACGTCCTGGTAAGGAAACTGCCAACTATCTTGACACCGTACTTGGACGTCTTACCTTTGTCGGTGCCATCTATATTTCAATCGTCTGTGTTTTGCCAACGGTTTTAATCAGTCAGCTTAATGTTCCATTCTTTTTCGGTGGTACTTCTCTTCTGATTGTTGTTGGCGTCGGCATGGATACGGCTTCCCAGATAGAGGCACATCTTATTTCCCGGTCTTATGAAGGGTTTATGAAGGGTGTTACTCTTAAGGGACGGCATGGTTAGGAAATAGGATGAAAATTATTTTGTTAGGCCCCCCAGGAGCAGGCAAGGGGACTCAATCTGCTTATCTTGTTGAGCGTTTCGGTATACCGCAAATCTCTACTGGAGATATGTTGCGGGCTGCTGTAAAAGCACAAACTCCGATGGGTATTAAGGCCAAAGATTGCATGGATTCGGGGGCTTTGGTTCCTGATGATGTGGTTGTGGGTATTGTGCGTGAGCGCTTGCAGCAGGCTGATTGTGGATCCGGATTTATCCTTGATGGTTTTCCGCGTACGATTCCTCAGGCCGAAGCGTTGAATAATGTTCTTGCTGATCTGGGAAAAAGTCTTGACGCAGTGGTGTCTTTAACTGTAGACTCCGAGGCTTTGGTCGGTCGATTGACGGGGCGTCGTACTTGTCGTCAGTGTGGTAAGGGGTATCATGTCTCTTTTGATCCGCCTGCAGCTGATGGTTCGTGCTCTGCTTGTGGTGGTACGCTGGTTCAGCGTGACGATGACAAGGAGGAGACTATTCGTCATCGTCTGCAGGTTTATGTCGAGCAGACGGCTCCGTTGGAAAAATATTATGATGAGCTCGGATTGTTGAAGTCAGTTGATGGTATGGCTGACATCAAGGATGTTCAGAATGCTATCGTGTCTGCGTTGCAGGGTGATCAGTGATCGTTGTCAAGTCTCAGAGCGAACTGAAAAAGATGCGTGTTTCCGGGCGCATGGTTGGCGAAATTCTTGAGCTTTTGCGTAGTACTATTCGGCCAGGCGTCACGACATTCGAGCTTGATGCTCTTGCTGAGAAAGAATGTAAAAAACGGAAAGCCAGGCCTGCTTTTAAGGGCTATGGCGGTTTTCCATTTACTATATGCTCGTCCCCTAACGATCGGGTTGTTCATGGTTTTGCTAATCATGATGCGTTAAAAGAAGGCGATATCATCAGCATTGATTTTGGCGTAATTTATGATGGTTTTTACGGGGACTCTGCTATCACGGTTCCGGTCGGAGTTGTTTCACCTGAGGTTGCACGGCTTCTTGATGTGACAGAGGTATCTTTATATAAAGGTATTGATGCTGCTCAGGCCGGTGGTTTTCTTTCAGATATAGGGCACGCGGTTCAGGAGTATGTGGAAGCTGCTGGATTTAGCGTTGTCAGGGAATTTGTAGGTCACGGTATCGGTAGAAACCTGCATGAGGATCCTCAGATTCCCAATTACGGCCGCCCCGGTAAGGGCCCCAAGTTGAAGCCTGGTATGACGTTAGCTATCGAGCCGATGGTTAATGTTGGTTTGCCGGGCGTAAAAGTGCTTGAAGACGGATGGACTGCTGTCACTGTTGATGGTCAGTTCTCTGCTCATTTTGAGCATACTGTTGCAGTTACAGATAACGGGCCGGAGATTCTGACTCAAGTGTAAGGGTCAGGTCAAAAGCCGCTTTGATTCGTAAAGATAGAAAAGGATCTCAAAATGAAGGTAAGAGCTTCGGTAAAGAAGATCTGTGATAAGTGTAAAGTTATTAAACGTAAAGGTGTTATCCGGATCATCTGCGAGAATCCCAAACACAAGCAAAGACAGGGATAAGGCCCTAGGAGGAAAAATTGGCACGTATTGCTGGAGTCGATTTGCCGCGTAACAAGCGGATTGAAGTGGCCATGACCTATGTTTACGGGATTGGTCGCACTACGTCTCAACAGGTTTTAAATCAGGCCGGGGTGGATTTTAATACCCGTACTGATGATCTGACTGAGGCTGAGTTGGCAAAAATTCGTGAAATCATCGATAAGGATGTTCGTGTAGAAGGTGATCTTCGCCGCGAAATTACTATGAACATCAAACGTTTGATGGATCTTGGTTGCTATAGAGGCTTACGTCATCGTCGTAGTCTGCCGGTTCGTGGTCAAAATACCAAGAATAATTCACGTACTCGCAAGGGACCTAAAAAGACCGTTGCTGGTAAGAAAAAATAAGCGGAGTAGTCATGGCTAAAGCAGGTAAAAAAGTTGTTCGCAAAAAAGTTGAGAAAAAGAACATTGCTAAAGGTGTTGTTCATATTCAATCAACTTTTAACAATACTATTGTGACCATCTGTGATCCCGTAGGTAACGTTGTTGCTTGGTCTACATCTGGTGCAAAAGGCTTCAAGGGATCTCGTAAGAGTACTCCATTCGCTGCTCAGATGGCAGCCGAAGAAGCTGCTACCAAGGCTATGGAACATGGCATGCGCTCTGTTGAGGCTTATGTAAAAGGGCCCGGAAGTGGTCGTGAGTCCGCTTTGCGAGCACTTTCTTTAGCTGGTTTAACAGTCACGATGATTAAAGACGTTACGCCGATTCCGCATAATGGCTGCCGTCCGCCTAAGCGCCGTCGCGTATAAGCAACAAGGAGGAAAAGTTGTCTAGGTATTCAGGTCCAGTATGCCGTCAATGCAGAAGAGAAAACGCTAAGCTGTTCCTTAAGGGGGATCGCTGTTATACAGATAAATGTGCTCTAGAGCGTCGTAATTATGCTCCTGGTCAGCACGGTCAGCGTCGTCCTAAATTGTCCGATTATGGTGTGCAGCTGCGTGAAAAACAAAAAGCTAAACGTACCTATGGTCTGCAAGAAAAGCAGTTCCGTTTGTACTTCAAGAAAGCTGACCGGATGAAGGGCGTCACAGGTGAAAACTTGTTGATGCTGCTGGAAAGACGTCTTGATAGCATCGTCTATCGGCTCGGTTTTGCAGGTTCTCGTGCTCAGGCTCGTACACTTGTTCGTCACGGACATTTTCTGGTTAACGATCAGAAGGTTAATGTTCCATCATTCCTGGTTCGTCCAAATGATGTCGTTAGTCTGCGTGAAAAAAGCCGCGAGGTTGCTTGTATTAATGAGTCACTCGACAGTGTCATGCGTCGTGGGGTTCCTTCTTGGGTTGAGCTTGATCGCGATGCCTTCAAAGGTACCATCAAAGCGTTGCCGGTACGTAGTGAGTTGACAACTCCTGAGTTCCAGGAACAATTGATTGTCGAACTCTACTCCAAGTAATTAATCCCGTAAGGGTCTCTTGAGAGGGAGAATCAATTTATGTATAAAAATTGGAGGGATCTGATCAAACCCAAGCGTGTTGAAGGCGTTGATTTGTCAGATTCTTACGGTAAATTCGTTGCAGAGCCTTTTGAACGTGGTTTCGGAACAACGCTTGGCAACTCCCTGCGTCGGGTTCTGTTGTCCTCGCTTCAGGGTGCAGCTATTACCTCGGTGCGTATTAAGAACGTTCAGCACGAATTCTCCAGCATTGTTGGAGTGACCGAAGATGTTACCGATATTATTCTTAATCTTAAGGGTGTTAAGGTTCTTCTTCATGGGCATGATTCACGTAACGTCAGAATTGTAAAGAAGGGTGCCGGTGTTATTAAAGCCTCTGACATCATTACTGACAGTAACGTAGAAATTCTGAACGGTGATCATTATATCGCTACATGTGGTGATGAAACTGATCTTGAAATTGATATGACCGTTGCCATGGGCAAGGGGTATGTCAGTGCAGATAAAAATAGGGATGAAAACGCTCCTGTTGGAACAATTCCAATTGACGCTATTTTCTCTCCTATTACCAAGGTCAATTTTAATGTATCGAATGCTCGTGTTGGTCAGATTACCGATTATGATAAATTGACTCTGGATGTTCATACTGATGGTAGCGTTCGTCCTGAGGATGCCGTTGCTTATGCTGCTAAGATTCTGAAGGAGCAACTTCAGATTTTCATCAATTTTGATGAAACTGAAGAGCCTGTGGTTCAGGAAGAAGAGGACGAAAAACAGAAGATCAACGAGAATCTCTATCGTTCCGTCGAAGAGCTTGAGTTGTCTGTTCGTAGTGCCAACTGCCTTAAGAATGCGCAGATTAATCTTATCGGCGAGTTGGTCCAGAAGACTGAGGCTGAAATGCTTAAAACTCAGAACTTTGGCCGTAAATCACTTAACGAGATTAAGGATATTCTGTCCGAGATGGGCCTCAGTCTTGGTATGAAACTTGAGACCTTCCCCGATCCCGAATACCTGAAATTGATTCAAAAAGGTCAGGACGAAGAATAATCCGCCTTTTATTGGTTTTTAGAAAGGAACGAGAGCAATGCGCCACAATAAAACTGGTAGACGTTTGGGTCGTAAACCCGACCATCGTCAGCATATGATGCATAACATGGTAACGTCTTTTTTTCAGAGTGAAAAAATTACGACTACTGTAACGCGTGCAAAAGAACTTCGTAAACTCGTTGATCGAATGATTACTCTCGGAAAGCGCGGTGATTTGCATGCACGTCGCCAGGCTCTCCAGGTTATTCGTGATCCTCAGGCTGTTGCAAAGCTTTTTGAGATGATTGCACCGCGTTATTCTAATCGTCCTGGTGGTTATACAAGAATCATTCGTCTTGAGAACCGTCTGGGAGACAATGCTCCAATGGCAATTATTGAACTTGTTGAAGAAGGTTTTGTTCCTTCTGGAAGCGAGACCGTTGCCGAGGCTACTGTTGCTGAATAACTGAAGCATCATCGAAGTCATTAGGTTTGTTAAAAAGAGCAAGATTATTCTTGCTCTTTTTTTTTGTCCTGTGTTTGACTGCCTGTTTATGGGATGGTACGTTTTTCTCGTTTTATTCCTGGTATTCTTTTATGGAGCTTTCTATGCATGAACAAAAAATCCAGGTCCTGTATGGTACCGTCAGTAAATTGCTCAGACGTGGTGCTGTTTCTCATTTGAAAAAAGCTCTTGGGAAAATCCACCCTGCCGATATCGCTCATCTGTTTAGATATTTTGATTTAAATCAGCAAAAAGCATTATTGGATCTTATTCCTGAAACCAAACAGGCAGCAGAAGTTCTTTCTGAGCTTGAGTCTGATACCTGGCCGACCTTAGCTCGTATGTTGGATAAAGAGCGTTTGCTCGCTATTGTCCACGAAATGGCCGACGATGACAGTGCATTGTTTATTCGTAGTCTTTCTGAAGAGTTAGCAGAGGAAATACTCACGGATCTTAAAGATGAACAGTCTGAAGATGTCGAACGACTATTGGGTTATGATGAAGACACTGCCGGTGGCATCATGTCTACGGAAGTGTTCTCTCTTGACCAGGATATGACTGTCCGTGAGGCTATTTCTGCCCTTCAGGATTCTGAAGACTATGAAATGGTCTTCTATGTTTATGTGACCGATGAGCATAATCATCTTGTTGGTGTTTTGTCTTTGCGTCAGTTGTTGACGGTTTCACCGATTACCAGGCTTTGCGATATTATGAGTACTAACGTTTTACGCGTTCGTACTGACATGGATCAGGAGGATGTTGCTGAACTTGTAGCAAAGTATAATATCTTAGCGATTCCCGTCGTTGACGATCATGGGAAACTGATGGGCCTTATTACCGTTGATGATGTTATTGATGTTATGCGTGAAGAGGCCGATGAAGATATTCTGCGTATGGCCGGAACCAGCGAAGAAGAATTGTTGCTTGGCTATAAATCCCTCAAGATTGCTCAACTGCGTCTGCCCTGGTTGCTTACCACCTTATTGGGAGGTGTGGTTACCGGGACCCTGATGTGGTATTTTCGCGCGACTCTCGAGCAGGTTATTATGCTGATTTCATTTATTCCGGTCATTACCGGGATGGGTGGTAATGTCGGAGGGCAGACTTCGACTATCATAGTGCGTGGTTTCGCCACGGGTCGGATTGAGTTCTCCATGCTGAAACAGGTCTTTTTGAAGGAGCTAAGGGTAGGATTGCTTATGGGCTCTGTGTGTGGCCTGGTTATCGCACTGGTTGCGATGATCTGGCACCATAATGTGTACTTAGGTCTGGTTGTCGGTCTGGCGATGGTAACGGCTATAACCGTTGCCGCATGTATGGGGGTTATTGTTACGGCATTTTTCAAAAAAGTCGGAATCGATCCGGCTATTGCTTCGAGTCCTTTTGTCCAGACCGTTAATGATATAACCGGAATTTTGATCTATTTCAGTACCGCTACTGTTTTCCTTCAATATTTAGTCTGATGACTGCGGTGAAGACATTTCGTGGTCAGCAATTACACCACAGTGATGCTATTCTGTTGAAGACTACTGTGTACGGTGAAGCAGATCTTATCCTGGTTTTGTTCAGTCCGGGATATGGTCTGATTAAGGGGTTTGCCAGGGCTGCAAAAAAAAGTATAAAACGCTTTGGGGGCAGTCTTTCATTGTTCTCCACATCCAATTTTTCTTTTAAAGAGGGGCAGGGTGACCTTAAGGTCGTAAGTGATGCTGAACTGGTAAGTTTTCGCAACAATATTAGTGCGGACATGCATTGTTTTGCTACGGCCAGTTATGGGGTTGAACTGATCGAGATGTTGCTCGTTGCTGAAGAACCCAATCCTGGTGTCTATCGTATGCTGACGGGTTTTCTCGATTATCTTAATCAGTACGGTAATAGCGCATTTGCCAAACTTCTTTTTGAACTGCGGCTGGTAGAGGCTTTGGGTTTTCTGCCTCACCTTCTTCATTGCTCGGAGTGTTATGCAGATATTGGCCAGCAACGTGAGGTAGCTTTCGATGTCAGTCGTGGGGGGGCTTTGTGCTCATCTTGCGGTTACGGTTATGCGTTTGCTGTAAATCCTGGAACCCTGGGTTCTTTATCGCGTTGTTTAAGGGGCCCCTATGATATCTTTATAGGATTCAAATTCAGTTCCAGGACATTATCCGAAGGGACAATGGTTCTTTCTTCCGTTTATCGGCAGATCCTGCCCAAAGAGCCAAAAACACTTAAGTTCATGGCTCAACTTGGAGCCCCTCGTTCTTGACATATTGCAGGGCCAAAGATAAACTCCCAAAGTTCATTAGATTTTACCGGTTACAGCAGCACCGTTTATAAATTTTTGGAGGACATGTGACTTTTCAGGACTTAATTCTTTCTTTGCAAAACTATTGGGCCAGCCAGGGTTGTATTATTCAGCAGCCATATGATATTGAAAAAGGTGCCGGCACTTTTAATCCTGCTACTTTTCTCAGGGCATTAGGTCCGGAACCATGGCATGTTGCTTATGTTGAGCCTTCCCGTCGCCCTACCGATGGTCGTTACGGTGAGAATCCCAACCGGCTTCAGCATTATTACCAGTTCCAGGTTCTTTTGAAACCGTCCCCTATCAATATCCAGGATCTTTACCTGAACTCCCTGAAAAGTTTTGGTTTGGACCCTAATGCTCATGATATTCGTTTTGTCGAAGACGATTGGGAATCACCAACCCTTGGAGCCTGGGGGCTAGGCTGGGAGGTTTGGCTTGATGGCATGGAAATCACTCAGTTTACCTATTTTCAGCAATGCGGTGGTATCGATCTTAAGCCGATCCCCGGGGAAATTACCTACGGGATTGAACGGATTGCCATGTATCTGCAGGGCGTTGATAACGTTTATGATCTTGAATGGGTTGACGGTATCAAGTATGGCGATGTGCACCACCAGACAGAAGTTGAATTTTCTCATTACAATTTTGAGCAGGCTGATACGGCTATGCTTTTCCAACTGTTTGATATGTATGAGAAGGAATGCATCCGCCTGGCTGAAAATGAACTGGTGTTTCCTGCCTACGACTTTGTTTTGAAATGTTCACACGCTTTTAATCTGCTGGATGCCAGAAGTGCTATTTCTGTTACTGAGCGGGCCAGCTATATCGGTCGTGTCAGGAATATGGCTAAGCTTTGTGCGACTGGTTATGTTGCGCAGCGTGAAAAGCTTGGCTATCCACTTTTGAAAAATAAATAAAATTATTCGGTAGCTACTCGCTATCTTGCATTTACGCGGAGAAATTCATGTCAGCAGAATTGTTTCTCGAATTGGGAACAGAAGAATTGCCTGCCGGATTCATTCCGAAAGCACTCAATGATCTTCAAAGCCTTTTCAGCCAGGAATTGGCGGCCGCGCGTATCTCCTTCGGTGATGTGCGAACTTTTGCGACTCCGAGACGCCTCGCTATTTCGATACAAAATGTCGCTTTTCAGCAGCAACGTCAGGAATTGGCAATTACCGGTCCTCCGGCCAGGATCGCTTATGATGCTGAAGGCAAACCGACCAAGGCTGCGGAGGGCTTTGCGCGTACCAATGGGGTATCGGTTGCTGAGCTCAAAACCATTGAAACCGAAAAGGGTGAATACCTCTTCATTGAAAAAGTTATTGAAGGAGGAGAAACCCAGACAGAACTTCCCGGAATTTTTGAGCGTGTTGTCAGTAAGCTTACCTTCAAGAAGTCGATGCGCTGGAAGGACCTTGATGTGCGTTTTGCCAGGCCTATGCATTGGATCGTGGCTCTTTTTAATAAAGAGATCGTGCCTTTTGCTTATGGTGAACTGTCCAGTAGTAATCGTTCCCGTGGACATCGTTTTATGGCCCCTGGTGAATTTACTGTCAGTGGTGTCGAAGATTACCTGCAGCAAGCTGAACAACATCATGTGATACCAGATGTTGCCAAACGGCGTCAATTAATCGAAGCGCAATTGGCCGAGTTAGCCAAATCTTTGGGAGGGCGTATAAATCCTGATGAAGAGCTTCTCGAAGAGGTCAGTTTTCTGGTTGAGTCACCACAGGCGCTGGCGGGAACTATTGCTGATAGTTTTTTGCAACTTCCTGATGAACTATTGATTACCAGCATGCGTGAGCATCAACGTTATTTCACCCTGGTCGATGACAAAGGGCAGTTGATGCCACACTTTATTACCATTGCCAATACCCACGCTATTGATCCCAAGGTTGTTGTGGCCGGAAACGAACGTGTTCTTAAAGCTCGCCTGTCCGATGCCATGTTTTTCTGGCAGGAAGATCAAAAGGTTAAGCTTGAAGAACGTCTTGAACCGCTTAAAAAAGTTGTTTATCAGGCAAAGCTTGGTACGAGTTACGAAAAGGTCAGCCGCTTTACTCAGCTTGCCGTCGAACTGGCGACAAAATTTGCCCCTGCGGATGTTGAGTTGACCAGAAGAGCTGCCCAGTTGGCGAAATGTGACCTTGAGACCGGGATGGTTTATGAATTCCCGGAATTGCAGGGGGTCATGGGACGTGAGTATGCCACGCTGGAAGGTGAGGATCCGCGTGTCGCGGCGGCGATCTACGAGCATTACCTTCCAATTCAGGCCGGGGGGGATTTGCCTTCCGATCATATCGGTGCTTTTGTCTCTTTAGCCGATAAGATGGATACTATTTGCGGCTGCTTCAGTGTCGGTCTCATTCCTACTGGTACCGCTGATCCCTACGCTCTCAGACGTTGTGCGATCGGTATTTTGAGTATTATCCTGGATCGAGGCTACACCCTGTCAATTCCGGAACTGGTGACTAAGAGCGTTACTCTGCTTCAAGAAAAACATTTACGCGCGGCAGACGATATTGTTAATGATGTCTGTGAGTTTATCCGTCTGCGTCTGGTCAATATGCTGACCTCGCGCGATTTTGCCGCTGATGTTGTCGATGCTGTGTTGGCGGCACGCTTTGATGCCCCTGTTGATGCCGTCAAACGTATTGAGGCCTTATCTGAGCTTAAAAAGCGCGAAGATTTTGAGGCTTTATCTGTTGCGTTCAAACGGGTTGGCAACATTATAAAAGGTGGCCTCGAACAACCAGTCAATACCGCTCTATTTGAAGCAGACAGTGAGAAGGTCTTATTCCGCGAGGTAGAAGACGTTGAAAAGCGTGTTGCTGCTGTTATTGCAACGGGTGATTATCTTATCGCCCTAGAAGCTGTTGCGAGTCTCAGGCCTGCTGTTGACGCCTTTTTCGAAGGCGTCATGGTCATGGCAGATGATGTTGCTGTGAAAAATAACCGTTTGGCTTTGTTAACGCAGATTGCAAGAATTTTTCAGGATATTGCTGATTTTGGCCGTTTGTCCTGATGATAAGATAAACACCTGAATGTTTTTAATCTTTTAGATTCGGGTCAGAAGTTTTGTTGTTCCTTACACCCGTCTGCTTCAGGCGGGTTGATTTAATAAAGTTTTATTGATGAGTTCGAGGAGACAGCATGACAAAGTACGTTTATTCCTTCGGTGAAGGACAGGCAGACGGGTCAGGGTCGATGCGAGTACTGCTTGGGGGCAAAGGTGCCAATCTCGCGGAGATGACGGCGATCGGATTACCAGTTCCTCCCGGTTTTACGCTGACAACGGACGTTTGTATGGCATTTTATGCAAACGATCGCAATTATCCTGATAGCTTGCGGGATGAGGTAGCCAGTGCCCTGAAACTTCTGGAAAGCAGAATGGGAAAAGGGTTTGGTGATCGCAGCAATCCGCTATTGGTTTCCGTGCGGTCGGGAGCTCCGGCATCCATGCCTGGGATGATGGATACCGTTCTGAACCTGGGCTTGAATGACGCAACTATTCAGGGTGTTATTGACCAAAGTAAAGATCCTCGCTTTGCCTACGACTCCTATCGGCGTTTTATCCAGATGTATGCCAACGTTGTTAAGGGGATGGATGGTGAAATCCTTGAACACCTTCTTGAAGAAGCCAAAGAGAAAAAAGGTGTGCAGCTCGATACCCAGCTGAACGCAGAAGACCTTCAGCAGCTGGTCAGCGCTTTTAAGGCCGCCTACCTCGAGCAGTTGGGGGAGGCGTTCCCGGAAGATCCTCAAGAACAGCTATGGGGAGCTATTGGTGCTGTTTTTGGTTCGTGGATGAATCCGCGCGCCGTTACGTACCGTAAACTAAATAATATTCCCGAAGATTGGGGTACCGCTGTCAATGTGCAGGGGATGGTTTTTGGCAACATGGGGGACGACTGTGCTACCGGCGTGGCCTTTACCCGTGATCCCGCTACCGGTGAAAACTACTTCTATGGAGAGTTTCTGGTTAATGCCCAAGGGGAGGATGTTGTCGCTGGTATTCGCACCCCACAGCCGATAAACCGGGCCAAACAGAAAGATGGTGATCTTCCCTCCATGGAAGAGGTGCTCCCGGAAAGTTATCAGCAACTCGTCCAAATTCGTGAGATCCTGGAAAACCATTACAAAGACATGCAGGATATTGAGTTTACTATCGAAAAAGGCAAGCTCTACATGCTGCAGACCCGGACTGGCAAGCGGACCGCCCAGGCAGCAATTAAAATTGCCGTCGACATGGTGGCTGAACAACTTATTACTGAGAAGGACGCGGTTCTGCGAGTTGCGCCTTCCCAGCTTGATCAGTTGTTGCATCCGTCCATGGATCCGAATGCCACTAAAGAGGTTATGGCCAAAGGATTGCCCGCCTCGCCCGGCGCGGCCAGCGGACAGGTGGTGTTTAACGCCGAAGAGGCCGAAGAACAAAACCGTCTCAAGAAAAAGGTCATTCTGGTGCGGGTCGAGACCAGTCCTGAAGATATTCATGGCATGAATGCCGCTCAGGGGATTCTCACCGCGCGTGGCGGCATGACGTCACATGCGGCAGTTGTCGCCCGGGGCATGGGGAAATGCTGTGTGTCGGGATGTAGTGAAATCAAAATCGATTACGAGAAGCAGCAATTTACGACCAAGTCCGGTTATGTCGTTAAAAAAGGGGATGCGATTACTCTCGATGGCAGTACAGGTGAGGTCATCCTTGGTGTGGTGCCCAAAATTCAACCTTCACTCAGTGGCGATTTCGCCATTCTCATGGAGTGGGTTGATAAGTTCCGGCGCCTGAAAGTCAGAACCAATGCCGATACGCCTCACGATTCTCAGGTCGCACGTGATTTTGGCGCTGAAGGGATCGGGCTGTGCCGGACTGAGCACATGTTTTTTGAAGGGGATCGGATTCAGGCTGTCCGCGAGATGATTCTCGCCAGTAACCTGGAAGGGCGCAAGAAAGCTCTCGATAAAATCCTGCCGATGCAAAAAGGAGATTTTATCGGTCTGTTCAGGGTTATGAAAGGGTTGCCGGTAACGATTCGTCTACTGGACCCGCCACTGCATGAATTCTTGCCGCAGACTGACGATGATGTCTCAGAGTTAGCTCATGCTGTTGGCATGAAGTTCAGTGAAGTTAAGGCCCATGTCGCGCAATTGCACGAGTTTAATCCGATGCTGGGTCACCGGGGTTGTCGCTTAGCCATCACTTATCCGGAAGTCTACGATATGCAGGTGCGCGCTATTATGGAAGCCGCTTGTGAACTGGTCAAGAATGAAGGGTTCGAGATCGTCCCGGAAATCATGATTCCACTGGTTGGTCATGTTAATGAATTGCGTATTCTTCGGGCCAATGCTGTCCGGATTGCTGAAGCGGTTTGCAGCCAATATGGTGTGAAGGTCAATTACCTGATCGGAACGATGATCGAATTGCCCCGAGCGGCATTAACTGCAGATGCCATTGCCCAGGAAGCTGAATTCTTTTCTTTTGGAACCAATGACCTGACCCAGACCACTTATGGCTTATCTCGGGATGATGCCGGTCATTTTCTCCCTGATTATGTGGAGCGGGGGGTTCTGAAAAAGGATCCGTTTGTTGCACTTGATCAGCGCGGTGTCGGCGAACTGGTTAAAATTGGTTTTGAACGTGGCCGCAGTACCCGTAATAATCTAAAGGTGGGGATTTGTGGCGAGCATGGTGGTGAACCGAGTAGTGTTGCGTTCTGCCATAAAATCGGGCTGGATTATGTGTCCTGTTCCCCTTATCGCATTCCCATCGCCAGGCTTGCGGCAGCTCATGCTGCATTAAGCGAAATAGAGGAATAGAGAGTACTTCCAATATGTCTAAAAAAGCTCCGGAGATTGAGTTTCCGGAGCTTTTTTTGTCGTTCACACCGTTTTTTTTGGGGGGGGGAATGGCTAAAGAGCGAGCGCTTTTTATTGAGCTTTAAGGCCGTGTCTGGCCGTAAAGGCCAGGAACTCTTGCTTTGTCAGAGGTTTGCTGTAATAAAAACCCTGCGCAATGCAATGCCCCTGTTTCTTTAAATATTCATGTTGAATACGTGTCTCCACTCCTTCGGCAATAAAATTCAGCTTAAGACCAGTCGATACATTGATCATGGCAGGTATGATGGTATCCTGAGGGCATTCCGTTGTAATCTTCTTCATGAAAGAACGATCCAATTTCAGAGTATGCAGGGGGAGATGGTCCAGATAGCTTAATGATGAATAACCGGTGCCAAAATCATCAATAGCGATTTTTACTCCGGCGTCAGTGAGGTTGACAATATTGGCAATGGTTTTTTTCATATTCTGAACCAGAACATTCTCTGTAAGTTCAAGTTCAATTTCTTTTGGTGCAATAGCATAAGCCGCCAGACGGTCAAGTACATATTCTGAGAAATTTTCATCGGATAATTGTTGGGCTGAAATGTTTATCGAGATGTTGACATGTAGGCCTTCCCTGTTCCAGCTATGAATATCCTGACAAACTTTTTCCAGGACAATGCTTCCGATATCGCAAATCAGAGAAGTCTCTTCGGCAATGTCAATAAATTTTCCTGGTAAAATCAATTTGTCGTTAGGCGACTGAATGCGGACCAGTGCTTCAGCGGCATGGATTTTCAGGGAATCAATATCTATCTGGGGTTGATAGTGAACAACAAACCGATCGTGTTTGATGGAATCTCGGACCAGGTTTTCAATAAACACTTTCTGGCTGTTTTGGTTTTTTAAATTTTTATCGTACAGGCAGGAGCGGCTGGTGGATTTTTCTTTGGCATTGCACAGGGCCGTATCAACATTTTTTAGGAGCTCTTCCTGGGTCTCGCCATGCTCGGGACAGATTGCAACCCCGATACTCAAGGTAAAATGGATATCGTGACCATTATGTAAAAAGGGAATACCTGTCTGGGTGATGATTTTATCTGCAACAGTCATTGCATCGTGCTGAGTATTGATATCGGGCAGCAGCAAAATAAACTCGTCGCCACCAAGACGGGCGAGGGTGTCGCCTTCACGAACACAACGATGCAGGCTCTCTGCAAAATTCTGTAAAAATTCATCGCCAACCGCCTGACCGTATGTATCATTGATCAGTTTGAAGCGATTGATGTCAATGGAGAGAATTGCGAAGCGCTCTCTGGTCTGACAGGCATGTTTGATCAGGGCCGCAATTCGGTCGTTGATAAGCCTCCGGTTGGGTAAGCCGGTGAGCAGATCGTGATTCATCTGATAGCGGATGATTTCCTCTGATTTCTTTCGGTCGGTAATGTCACGAGCGACGCCGTAGGATCCAATAAAGTTGATATTATCGGTATTATGCTGGCTGAGTTTATATCCACCGGTCAGTCGTTTCTCAATGTTAAGGGCCCGCACTTCAACGTGGCGGATCTCTTTGCGGTCTTTTGTCAGCAGACAGAGCTCAAGGTTTTTGATGCTCTTGGGAATTAGCCGGTTGGAAAAAAACAGTTTGGCTTTCTCTTTATCTTTGGGATGAATAATTTCGGAATAATGCTTTCCGATCATCTCTTTACGACTGTAACCGAGCGAGCGGACGGTATTTTTATTGACGAAAACAAAGTAGCCGTTGCGATCAAGCATGTAAAGCAGATCGGGGGAGTTATGGACAATAAAACGATGTAGAGCCTCGGATTCTTCAAGACGTTGAAGCATCTTCTGGTTTTGCTGTGACAGTAGTCGATTTTCGAAAACCTGATTGATGGCGTGCAACAGTTCTTCTGGACGGTATGGTTTGCGGATAAAATCCTTGGCCCCTGACTTCAAAACCTGAATGGCTCGCTGGACTTCTTTTTCGCCACTGACGACAATAACGCAGGTATCAATGTTGTTGTGATTGATATAATCAATGACTCCTTCACCGTTAAGCCCCGGCATTTCAAGATCAAGAAGGATAATATCAAAGGGCTCATTGCGGCATTCATCAATCTTCTGAATGGCGACAAGGCCATTTTCCGCAGCAGATGAATCCATTCCTTCAGTGGCGAGAATGCCCTGAATGCTACGAAGCAATACCGGATCATCATCAACAACGAGGATCTTAATCAGGTACCGTGCAAAGAGATTTTCCTGAATTTTTGAAATATAGGCTGTCTCCATTATTTAGATTCGCCTTTGCACGATTTAAGGTTGCGGGGAATTAACAGTTTGAACTCAGTTCCTGCCTGCGGAGCTGAATAGCAGGAAATATGACCATGCAGTTCATCAACCAGAGTTTTGACAATTGTAAGGCCAAGTCCAGAGTGTCCTGTTTTTGTACTTTCTACCGGTTGGAATAGATTTGTTAATATCCTCTCCGGTATGCCCGGCCCATTGTCACGAATAGAGACCTCTATGTACTTCCGGTTGTCCTGGTAATAATTATCTCTGGTTGTTATTACAATTGTACCGCCTTCCGGAAGAGCTTCAACCGCGTTCTTGATGATATTGATCAGGATCTGCTTGAGGTTGTCAGCTTCTGATAGAATGGTCGGGATGTGATTGTCAAGAAGCAGTTCCGAAGAAATCTTACGCGCCTGATAGATAGAGCCTAGGAAGAGCTGATTGATACTGGTGAGCAGGTTATTAATATTAACCTGGGTTTGAGATGTTATTGCCGATGTATCCTCTTTAGCGCGGAGTAGAATATTTCCGGCCCGTTCGATTTCATCACTGATGAGTTGCAGGTCCTGTTGGGCATCGACCGAGGTTTCAAGTTTTTTGCTTAAAATGTACAGATAGTTACGGACAATAGTCAGTGGGTTGCTTACCTCATGAGTTATCTTACGGAACTCAAGCATCGAAATACCTGGTTCCTGAAAGATCTTCTGCTCACATTTGCGGTAACTTTGTGCAATCGTTTGACCCAGTAGTTGCAGGAGCGGCAGTCTCACATTCAGTCTGGAAGCTTCGTCGTGCCGCAGACCCAGAACCACTAATCCGAGGGGAGCTTCTGCAGTGCCGATTGGCAGGCAAAAGGCCTCCTGACTACCGAGAATGCGTAGCACCTGGCGGTCAGTAATAGTCGTGTTATCCAGGGTTTGGAAACCGCCTCTTCCGGTTTTAAGGGCTGCTAACAGAGCACTTTGCGTGTCTGGCAGGTCATAGACGATGGCACTGAGTTGATTATTGCGCAGGTCGTTAATTGGGATCAGTCGGGTTCGGTTGTCTTCAACGCGAAAAAAGACGATCTGGTCAAGGTTGAATAGGGTTTTGATTCCGACCCTTAAACTTTTGGCCAGCTCAAGATATTCAGAGCTTTCTTCTTTAGCGATTGTGGTTGCCAGAGCGATATCTTGGACCTGGAGGCCCAGTTGCTTGTTATTCTGACTGATCTGCTCCATCTGACAACACGCTGCTTCCTGCTCTTCAAGGTAAAATTTGCCGCTATAACCTAGATCAACAATCATTTTTTGACTCTTAGTGACTGCCCGTTGAACACAATCCAAAATAGTCCCCTCGGTCAGATTGAAAAGAGCTCCGGCACGACTGATAACTTCGCAATTTTTGCAAGCATTGTTGTAAGCACTTAAAGAGGAGGCAACAGCAATTATTTTGAGTAGAACCGGTGCCGCGAGTAGTTCCTTGGTCGGTGCGTGCTGAAATTCGATGGCATCGGCAATGAATGAATCCAACTTCCATGAATTAACCAGTGCCGCTCCCAGTTCACAATGGGTTGCCTGCATCAGATTCTTTTCCTGGGCCAAAAAGTTGGACGGATCAGCATAGTAGCGATCAAGAACCGGCAAATACTCTTTTTCGCGGTTTATCAGGAAGAGCAACATACCAACCTGATGCAGTAAGCCCGCTAGAAATGCTTCCCCTGGGTTATTGTATCTGGTCAGTTTGGCCAGCCTTTCGGCCAGGTTCGCGCAATGGAGGGCACGCAACCAGATAAATTGTATATTTTGGGAAAATTCAAGGGAAAAACTGGCGAAAAATTGTTGAATAGCACATGTCGTGACAATGTTGCGCACATTGGAGAGGCCCAGAATGATCAGCATTCTCCGGACATCGGTGATCTGGTTCCACTGGCGGTAGGCCGGAGAATTTGCGACCTGAAGAATTTTGGCGGTCAGACCGCTATCTTGAGTGATGGCATTGGTTAATTGTTCAAAATTGGCGCCGTCCTGATAGCACAGGTTTAACAGCTCAACAAGCAGGCGAGGTTCAGAGGGGAGGTTCTCAACTGAATAGCTTTTGTCCTTCAGTAAAATATACTGCATGCAAAATGCCCTTGTGTCTCCCCCCTTCTTCCATTATTGCTGAGCCATATGGAGCTTTTTATATTTTAATTTAGATAAATGAGTGGCTAATATACTGTAAATATACAAATAAATAAATAAACTTAATGATTAGAATTGCATAAAGGTGCCCGTAATGGTGGCTGTATTATCTCTTCCTATTTCTCGCGCAACAAGTAACCCAAGCGAGAAGCTTGGGCCGCATCGAGGCGTCCCGAACGCCGTGCCAGTAGTAGTGTGTGGCGCGCCAGCGTTAGATACAGATCTAGAAACTGAGGTTGCCGTGATTCAATTGTGAGCAGGTGGCTTGAAACGGTCGTGGTGTCGCCGCGGACGATAGGTCCGGTCAGTGCTTGTTCCGGAGAACCCGCGAACAGGTTGTCTACTGTTGTCCTGACTAATGGTTCAAGGAGCTGTAATGATTTATGCTCTTCGATGTCGCACTTGTCCATAAGCTGTACTGCGGCTGCCAGCAATGTGACAAGAAAATTTGAAGCGACACTGGCCGCACTATGATAAGCCGCTTTAGCGTCCGCAGTGAGCATAAAACTAACGGCTTGCAAATTGGAGACGAGAAGCTCTCCGGTTTTAAGCCCGAGATCGTTACCTTCCAATGCGCATGGACAATTTTCTAATCTTTGGCTGGCTTGCTGGCGGTCGGCAAACGAGAGCAGCGGATGTAATGAAAGCAATCCCGGTAGCAGTGCTTCTGGGCTTTTCAAGAGGCTTGAAGGATGTAAGCCACTGAAGTGAACCAGAGTCTGAGTTGCCGATAAGAGATGGTCTTTCTGGAGTTCTGTACTGACTTCAGTGATTGCATCGTCTGGTACCGCGATCAAAATAATCTGGGCTCTGCCGGCGTTTATCAGCTCAGTAGTCGCCAGATCTGAAGCACACCCGATAAACTGGCAGGCATCCTGAGCCCGTGCGAGGTCTCGGCTGACGATGGCGGTGACCGGGTGCCCTGAGGCGTAAAGCCGGGCGGCTACCGCGCACCCGACTTTTCCTGGCCCAATCAAAGATATGGAGGGTTTCATGCCACTGAAACCTGTAACATCCCGACTTGCTCGATTGATCCACTGAGGAGATCGCCGCTGACAATCTTTGAAACCCCGGCAGGTGTGCCGGTCAGAATGATATCGCCCTGTTGCAGAGTGAAGTATTTTGAAATTTCACTGATAATTTCTTCAACCGAGCGCATCATCTGTGCCGTTGTGCCCTGTTGCCTGATCTCGCCATTGACTTTCATGGTCAGTTGCAGATTGTTGGGGTCAGTCACCTGCTCTGCAGCAACAAAGTCGGATAGTGGACAGGACGTATCAAAGCCTTTGGCAATTTCCCAGGGTAGACCTTTTTCTTTGAGTTCGTCCTGGACATCACGTAATGTCAGGTCTATGGCAACACCATAACCTGCAATATAAGACAGGGCGTCTGCCTCTGGGATGCGTTTTCCCTGTTTCCCTATAAGCAATGCCAGTTCGAGTTCATGGTGGCAATTTTGTGAGTAGTCCGGAATGATAACTTCTCCGCCATCAGGAAGGATGCTGGTTGCAGGTTTGCAGAACAAAACTGCTCGATCCGGGACTTTATTACCAAGTTCGCGGATATGATCCAGATAGTTGCGGCCGAGGCAGACAATTTTGCCAACCGGACAGGAAATGCCGGCTGGTGTAATTTTGACTTGGTACATGTTTTCCTCCACAATAGGGTATGCTGTGAGTTTTTTCATCTTGCGAAGATAGCGGGTTTGTAGCGCGTTTTGCAAGGGATATGTCATGCTTCTCGACGTTCGCAAAACGGCAGCAGGGCGGACGGCAGAGCATAATATTGAGGCGCCATGTTTATACCGATATCTGATAGCCCAAATCCCCCACAGCGATCCTATGCCACCTGGTTTCTGATCGGTCTTAATAGTCTGGTCTACGTGGTGATTACCCTCCCTGCGACATTCAGACACGTTAATTTGAGCGATCCGGCTCTTATAGACTATCTGCGGGCCCTTGGTATTTCGGGACGCGTTAGTGCTCAACAAGTTCTGCAACACGTCAGCCAGTATGATCTGCTCGTGTTCAGGTATGGTTTTCGCCCGGCAGATTTTTCATTGATTACTATTTTTTCGTGCCTGTTTCTACATGGTGGTTTTTGGCATCTGGCGGGGAATATGCTGTTTCTTTACATATTCGGCAATAATGTCGAGTATCGCCTGGGGCGCATCAACTATGTCCTTGTGTATCTTGGCTGTGGTGTTCTGGCCACCCTGTTTTTTGCACTGTTTGCCGCCGGGTCCCCAATTCCCCTGATTGGTGCTTCAGGAGCCATTTTCGGTATTTTGGGGTGCTATTTTCTCTGGTTTCCTAAGCATCGCATTCGCTGCTTCCTGTTTTTGTTCCCATTTGTTACCAGCAATATCTTTTTACCGGCACGGCTTGTCCTGGGGTTTTATCTGATAATTGACAATATACTGCCTTTTGTTTTAGGAAACGCTGAAAGCGGGATTGCTCATGGAGCTCATATCGGTGGTTTTTTGGGGGGACTGAGCCTGGCCTGGGGGATGAATCGACGCTTCGATAAGTGGGCAAATCCTGCCAAGACCCGAGAATTCGTGGTTACCGATACTTTCGACCCCACTCCGGGGCCTGAGCAAAGGGTCTCTTTGAAGCAGCGGGTGGCCGCGTACCTAGATGGGGCGGATCGGCAAACATTCTTAAGTAGTGAACTGCTGGAAATCGGCGATGTGCTGTTGGCGCAGGGGCGACTGGAAGACGCCTTACGTTTGTACAAACGGTTTATTTCTGAACGTCCGCGAGATCCTGATTTAGCCAGGGCTTACCTGGGAGCGGGGAAAGCTGTTTATCAATTGCCGCGCCAGCGAAATATCGCTTACCACTACTTTTTGAATGCCTGTGAAATGGCTCGTGATGCGGAACTGGCGGAACTGGCTCGCAGCTATTTACGCCGTATCGAAGGGACCGTGTAAGTTTCGATCATCGGTTGGCAATCAGACGATTACGGCCTGTTTCCTTAGCTTGATACAGGGCTTGGTCTGCCTTGGCAATCAGTTCTTCCGGGCTGCTTAGCGGATTTGGAAGCAGGGTCGCAGCGCCCATGCTGAGAGTTACAATGTTTGCGACGTTCGACTTTTCGTGGGCAATCTGCAGCTCTCTGATTTTGTCGGCGGCACGCTCGCCCAGATGCTGTGCTCCGTCAATATCAATTTCGGGCAGCAAGAGCACAAATTCTTCTCCTCCATAGCGTGCGACCAGATCGCTTGGCCTCGAAACGGCCGCTTCTAAGGCTTTGGCGACCTTTATCAAGCACTCATCACCCGCCTGGTGACCATAGCAGTCGTTGTATTTCTTAAAGTAGTCAATGTCTATGAGGACCAGAGCCAGTGGCTTCTGTGAGCGCAACAGGCGGCTCCATTCGCGCGCGATTGTCTCATCAAAGCAGCGGCGATTTGCTATCTGGGTTAAACCATCCAATCGGGCCATCATGGACAAGGTCCGATTGGCTTCCTCAAGCTTGTTTTCGGTTTCTTTTCTTAAGGTAATGTCTTTGAATTGGCAGATGATTGCTGTCGTGCCAATGATGGTTGTCATTGGGGCGGCATTAAGAATATAGTGTCTATCTTCTCCGTCCTCAGTTGTCATCTGGATGTCATATTCTTTTCGCTGTGGCTTTTTGGCAATTGATCGCGGGCAGTTGTGGGTATGGCAAAGACTGTAGCTCAGCAGGTCGCAGCAATTGTGACCAATGACCTCCTCCGTGGGTAGTCCAAGTAAGTCGAGCATTGCTTGATTGGCACGAATGATGATACCGTCATCGCGAATCACCCAGATTGCATCAGTGACAGAAGCGAATATATGCTCCAGTTCCATGCAATTGATTTCAGCGTAAAGTTGTTTTTGGCTGACTTCGGCAAACATATGCTCCAGCGCTTCCATGCTGCTGAGATGCGTTGCACAATCCTTCTTAAGGTCTTCATTCTCTTGCGCTAAACGGGCGATAGCTTGTTCAGTCGAATAATCCATTATAACCTGTACCGTGGGTATGAACGATTAGAAACCTTGATTGTGCGGACTAGTAATGCTGAAAGAGAGCAAAATACCTTCAGCTGGAAAATGATGGCCTCTATCTCTTTGGGCTCTGTTTGGCTGATCAATGAATATTTGAAAGGCATCCATTTTATTCTTTTGTATCATACTGAAGTTCAAGATAGCATCAAGCTAATTCTGAGATATCAATTTTGGTTGAGGGTAAAGAGCAGAAACTGCAGTAGTTGAGCCATAAGCTCGGTTTTTTCTAGGCTGGACACGAGATTCAAGATCGGTTAAAGTAACGCCGATTTTAACCGCCCACCAGCGTGTGGGTACAGACAAAAAATACTAGGAGGATTTGACCATGGCTTATGTAATTTCTGATGAATGTATCGCTTGTGGCGCTTGCCAATCTACTTGCCCTGTTGACGCAATCAGCGAAGGTGATATCTACACCATTGACGCTGGTGTTTGTACTGATTGTGGTGCATGTGCAGACGCTTGCCCGGTTGATGCTATCTCTGCATCTTAATTGTTACGGCAAGACGATGTTGAAAGGCGGTGTTACGTATGTAGCGCCGCTTTTTTTATGTGGTTACCGCTGTTTTCTGCTTGAGTTGTCTACTGCAGGGGAGGGAAATGACTGGGGTTGAGCTCAGGTATAGTATTACTCACTAACCGGTTTAGATGCCGTTACGTTGACACTGAATTCAGACAGGTTCTTTGGCAGGTCTTTAAAAACGATATCAAATGGAATTGTCTGCTTGGCATCCACTTTCATATTGCTTAAGTTTTTTCCAAACTGATTCCCCATCATTTTCTCCAATTCCTCAAACGGGCGCTCAGCAATTTCTTCGTCTGCGATGGGATTGCCGCAGAAGACTGTCTTCTGCAGCAACGGTTGACCGCTTTGATCAAAAATTATCCCTTTGACCTGAATGGACGAACGGGCCTGAGAAAAATTATTAGTGGCTTCACCCCGAATCAGGAACACCTCACCGACATGATTGTTGTGTAGAAATTTTCCCTGCAAATTCGCCAGGGTGATTAAGCCACTTGGCTCGGGGGGAGTGGCTTGTTGGCCCAACAGCTGCTGTAGGGTGTCATTTAATTTGTCGGGACCGTTAATGTAGACAAATACGCCTACCGCAACCAGAACGGCCAAGATCAAAAGCAGTAGAATTCTAATGATGGAGCTGAGCGGAGAGGCTTTTTTCTCTTTCAAATGCTGGTACAGCTGTTCTGTTTCATTCTCTTCCTGATCCTGAGCGGCCATTTTCGGTTCCGGGATCTTGGCCTCGTTGATAACCTGTGACATCTCTGGTTCTTCGGATCGGGGAGAAGCTCCTGCTACAGTGCTGTCCTGTGGTTCGGCCTCCGCAAAACGGAAGTCCTCGTCAGGCTCTGCCTTAAGGGGTACTGTGTTTCCGGTGGCTGTAATGTCGTCGGTCCCGCTGAACGTAAACTCTTCTGGTTCCTGTTGAACATCCAGTTCCTGGAAGCGCTCATAGCTGAATTCTGTCGAACTGTTTAACGTCTCTTCCTGTTCCGTTTGCAGTGGTGGCTCGGCAACTACTTCCTGTTCTGGAATTGCGGCCTCTACTTCTTTTGTTACGGAAAATACCGCTTTACAACGGGCACAGCGAACCTTTGAACCTCCCGCAGGAATCCTGCCGGGATTTATTTTGAACTTGGTTGTACACTCGGGGCAGATGATGACCATCGGTTATTCTCCTTTTTCGGTAGGGTCCTGTAATCAAGACCCTTTCCCCCAATGAAGTAAAGGAAATATACTTATTTGATTAAGAACCTGAATAAGCAGATATTAATACAAAAAAACGGAGAAGACGAGTATTAATCGGTATCTACCACATAAATATCTGGCAGCTGTCGGTATTGCTCATCATGGTCAAGGCCGTAGCCGATAATGAAACCATCATCCATGGTCATCCCGATATAATCTGCTTCAATATCAACTTCACGACGTGCCCGCTTATCAATGAGAGTACAAATTTTAAGGGAACGTGGCTCCTGAAGGAGTAATTTATGATAGAGGCATTCAAGGGTATAGCCACTGTCGACAATATCTTCAATGATAATAACATTGCGGCCTTTAATCGGCATTTCCAATTCTTTGCGGAACTCGATAATGCCGCTCGACTGGGTGCCTGAACCGTAACTGGCAAGTCTGACAAAATCGATTACGGTTGGAATTTCCAGTTCCCGAGCAAGATCGGCAATAAACAAAAAGGACCCCTTCAAGACACCGACAAGCATAACCTCCTGGTCTTTGTAGTCATTAGAGATTTCGCTTCCCAGGCGTTTGATTTCCTGTGCGATCCGTTCTCTACTGAACAGAATTCTCCGGTTACTGTTTTCCATCCTTAAACTGTCTCCTTCTTTGTTTTACATCCGCCTGTCTGGCAGAATGCTTGCAAGTAGTAAATATTCAAGGTGGAAACGGTCAGAAATGACGTGACAGGGCCTTTGGCAGGTCCCGCAATTACACCAGTAAATGACTGTTTCCAGGTAAAAAGTTAAAATTTTTTGGCCATCTATAGCAGGAAGGTTCTTTGCGTGTCAATTGGAACTGCCTCTACTTAAGTTGTTCAGCTCTATATCTTTTATGCTACAATTAAAAATTGTTAGTGTTATTATCCTGGTTCTGCTTAGTAAAATGTTTTCATAAGGGGGTATCTTCAGATGTTCAGGTTGCTGTGTTGTGTTTTTCTTCTTCTTTTTCCTGCCTCCGTTTTTGCTGCTCCGGCACTACTGGCAGACGGTCAGGATTTTGATTTTGGTGCGATCATGCAGGGGGAATCTCTTACCCATACCTTTCGGTTTCAGAATTCCGGAGATGACATCCTGGAAATTTCTTCGGTGCGAACTTCATGCGGGTGTACTGCCGCGTTATTGTCTACCCGGCGTATTGCTCCGGGAGAAATAGGTGAGCTGCAGTTGACTTTCAACTCTCAAGGGTTCCGTGGCAAAGTTCACAAGACGATCGAAATGACCACAAACGATCCGCAACAGCCTCTGGTTGTTTTTAACCTGAGAGGAACGGTCGAAATGGAAGTTTTTGTCAGTCCTGAACGGATCAGTTGGGGGATCGTCCCTAAACCTGAACCGCTGACCTCGCAGCTTGTTCTTAAAAATGAGTCCCGACAAATGGTCACTTTGCAGCCATTGAAAATCATCGGCAGTGGAATTACTGCTCGGCCTGCGGCTAATGAAGTCCCTCCAGGCGGACAAGTTACCATTGATATCAAGGCGGAATTTGCTGATAATGCGACTCGTATCTCGGGGTATGTCATTATCCCCACCGATTTTTCACTCGTTCCGCAAATAAGGGTGCCAGTTTCGGCGCGTCTTTCCAAGTAGTAAGCAGAGCATATTATATCCGAAACAAAGGAGATTGTATGAGTGACATCCCTGCTGGGCCAAATGAACGGAGAACATTTCTGGGAATACTTCTAGGGGCTATTGGTGCTGTCATAGCGGCTGCTTTTGCCTGGCCTCTGTTTCGATTCCTTTCGCCTGTCGATAAAAGTGGGGCTGCCGAACAGGTTCGCGTAGCAAAAGATCAGGTCGGTAGTGCAAATCCGTACTTTTTTTCGTTCCAGGGACGGCCTGCTGTGCTATTGGAACAGGCACCCGGTGATTATGTAGCATTAAGTGCCGTCTGCACGCATTTGGGGTGCATCGTCAAGTGGGTTAATGATTCTCAGGAATTTTTATGCCCCTGCCACGGGGGGAGATTTTCCGCAAACGGACAAGTGCTGGGCGGGCCGCCACCAGAGCCTTTGAAAAATTACTCCGTCACTCTTGATGGCAACGACATACTGATCGGTTAAGGAGGGCATCGTGAATATCCCAAAAGGTATTATGGACTGGCTCGATAGTCGACTCGGTGTGCGTGAACTGATGTTCGCCAATATGCAAGGCTATCTTCTGCCACGCAATATCAATATCTGGTATACCCTTGGCGCCGTTCTTATGGCGATGTTTGGGTTGCAGTTTCTAACCGGTATTTTGCTACTGGTGTATTATGTACCGGATACTGACAAGGCGTTTGCCAGTGTAACGGCAATTATGAATGATGTTCCTTATGGCTGGTTGATCCGTTATCTGCACGTTGTTGGATCCAATCTGATCATTGTTGTGCTGTTAGGTCATATGCTCTCTGTCCTGTTTATGGGGAGCTATAAACGTCCCCGTGAGCTCACCTGGGTTTCCGGTTTCGTGATTTTCAATTTGAGCCTGGCTTTTTGCCTGACCGGTTATCTGCTCCCCTGGAGCCAGTTGTCCTTCTGGGCGACGACCGTTGCGACCGATGCGGCTGGTGCTGTTCCGGTTATTGGCGACAAAGTCATCGAATTTATGCGTGGTGGACCAACCGTAGGTGCAGCCACCCTGGGACGCTTTTTTGCCCTGCATGTTATGGGACTGCCCATGATCTTTTTGGGTCTGGTTGGGTTTCACCTGTTCTGTGTCCGTCGGGCTGGCATTTCGTCCCCCCCGTTTGGTAATGATTACCGTCCGCAGGAGTCCTATTCTTATTTTCATCATGAAGAACATCCGGGCGGGGTTCCGTTTCATCCCAATTACACCATTAAAGATCTGTCGATGGTCTTTTTTGTCCTGGCTCTGCTGGTTGCCATCACTTTTTATGCTCCCTGGTTGTTTATTCCACCCGATGCTCTCGAACCGGCCGATCCCTTTACAACTCCGGAACATATCAAGCCGGAATGGTATTTCCTGTGGGCCTACCAGACGCTCAAGATCTTCCCCAGTAAGCTTCTCGGGTTGGCATCCCAAGGTGCTGCAATGGGGTTCCTGGCGGTGTTACCCTTCTTGGATCGCAGTCCGGAGCGCCGGCCTGCAAAGCGCCCGATATTTGTGACTTTGTATCTGCTCGGGATTCTGTTATTTGTCGGATTGTCGATTTGGGGGCATTTCTCATGAAACAGTCTAGCGTATTCATTCGAGGCATCTTTCTGGCGTATGTGCTGGTTGCGGTTTTCTTTAGTCCGGTCCTGGCTGCAGACGATACAGTCTGTATCCAATGCCATAGTGGGTTGGATGAACAGTTCGCTGCTCCGGTACAACAGTGGCAGGGGAGTGTTCATCAGAAAAATGGGATTTCCTGTAATGACTGCCATGGTGGGGATCCGACAGATTTCGAAATGGCGATGGATCCTTCCCGTGGTTTTTTAGGGGCTCCTGGCTATACAGAAATTCCTGACTTTTGTGGCCGTTGTCATATCGGTGTAAAAGAAGATTATATGGCCAGCGCCCATGGGCAGGCGCTTGATGCTGGTGGCGCGCAATGCGTCATGTGCCATGGTAACCATGCGGTTGCCTATGCCAGTATTGACCTGATCAATGAAGAAAGTTGTTCACGGTGCCATGATTACGAACGTGCGGCACGGGTCAAGAATGAGATCAGTGATACCGAGGCTACTCTGACGAAACTTGAAAGTTCTGTCGCCTCATTGCATCGCGTCGGGATTGATACCTCAAAGTTGGAAGAGAGTTTGTTTGCTTCGCGTAATTCATTCCGGCGTCTTTTCCATACGGTAAACATCGAGCGCATTCACAAACAGAAATCTGAATTCAACGCTGAGTTGCAGGAGACCAAAGCCACGATCAGTGAGTATGAAGAAACTCTCGGCCAGCGAAAGCTGGCTGGTGGGGGTGTTGTGCTGCTGTTATTGCTTGGCGGTGTCATTGCGCTGCTGATTCGACGCAGTTATCATGATGATGAATAGTTCCAGTTTCTAAATTGATTCGCTTAAGCAAGAAAAGGCAGTGAGGATTCCCACTGCCTTTTCTTATTTCAGGAATCTGATCTTGCCCATATATCTTCAATATCTCACACAACTCTTACACTTTGGTGCTATTTATGTGGCAAATTTCATGAAAAGGAGAACTTACATGGATAGGCACAAGAGTGCTAGCGCCACTTTAGACCCTAATTGTCCCTGTTTAAGCACGCATGGATGCTGTACGTTGCAGCGTAATGCGCTGCCTGACAAAACCAAACAGCAGCGTTTTTGTCTTACGGATGATTACGATTTCTGCCCGACCTATTTGTCGTACCTGTTGACTCATTCTCAATCGTTACGGTGCGACAGTGATTGGTTGGACGCTCAACACTGAATACGGACCTGTATAAACAAAATACTATAGCACCTGTCTGGATGATAGTGATTCTAGAATCAGTCATCGTCCAGATAGCTGCTGATGAACCTTTTACCTAGATAGAGTCCTAGCGCCGCCCCAAAGACTGCCGTCATGTATGAACCCATGATGCCGCCCCATTTTCCGCATGTCCAGCCAATAGAAGAGCCAGCTGATATCGCAAATATCAAGAGAATTCTCTGCACACTTTCGTCCTTGTTTGTCTGGTCAGTAAGATTTGCCAACTTTATGGATTTAAGTATTGTTACGTTTTAAGATCGAATGTCAAAAGATTTCGGGTTGCATTCTTGCTGACGATGGCGTATATAGTACCTCCCATGCGCCCGTGGCTCAGCTGGATAGAGCGTTGGCCTCCGGAGCCAAAGGTCACAGGTTCGAATCCTGTCGGGCGCGCCAATCATTAAATAAAAAGGCTAACGCTTTAAAGCGCTAGCCTTTTTTGTTTGTCTTGCCTTTAACAACTCAATCTGCATCCCCAACTCGACTACTCTGTTTGCAGGAAGATATTATGCAGCATTTCCTCGAAATGCCCCCGGATAGGAGCCGATCGGAAATTTGCCGTAGATTCTTGTAAAGACCGACAGACTCCCAGCAGTAATTTCATTTTGTGGCACTATTTTGCCAATACCTTCGCAAGATCCAACAGACTTAAATCCAGCTGCTTCACGTTGGCTATGACATCTGAAAGCGGAGTCATGGCGATCTGACCCTTCAGAATCCCCACCAGCACTCCATGTTCCTTTCTGTGAAGATGCTTGCAGGCCGCCACACCGAGGAGACTACCCAACAGACGGTCAAAAGATATCGGGGCACCACCACGCTGGACATGACCCAGTTTGGTCACACGTAAATCAAAACCCAACCGCTCCCGGTGAACATGGAAGAAGTCAGCTATCTCCTCGGAATTGTGGCGGGCACCCTCCGCAACAATCACAATGGCGTTTGACTTGCCATTGTCATAGGCCGCCCGAAGATCGGCAGCCACGGATTCCATACCTGTTTCTACTTCGGGAATGACCACAGTTTCGGCACCACCGGAAATTGCGGCCATAAGAGCCAGATAACCACAGTTGCGCCCCATGACCTCAACAAGGAAGGCACGATGATGCGAGGACGCCGTGACCTTGAGTCGATCAATCGCCTCCAGGGCAACATTCAGGGCGGTATTCACCCCGATGGTCATGTCGGAGCCAACGAGGTCGTTATCGATAGTCGAAGCTATGCCGACGACGGGGAACCCTCGTAGCGATAGTGCGTTAGCTCCAGCCTGGGAACCATTGCCGCCAATCACAATCAGGCCTTCAATCTTTTTCTGGTGGAGATTGGACAGTGCTTGCAATTGTCCCTTTTCGGTTTTGAATTCAAGACAACGGGCGCTACCGAGCATGGTCCCGCCGAGCTGGATAATGCCACCCACGTCTCTCGCTCTTAAGGGAATAAATTCCCTTGAAAGCAGCCCGCTGAAACCGTGCCGAACTCCGAACACTTTTCAACCATTCTTAAGCCCGGTTCGCACAACAGCCCGGATAGCGGCATTCATGCCGGAGGCGTCTCCTCCACTCGTCAATACGGCAATTCGTTGCATATTTTCTCCCGAAACTTAACGATCAAGCTCCTTTCGTAGCGCTTCTCAAAAGATCTTTGATTTCGTCCCAGATCTGTTCCAATCCCTCTTTTATGTCTTCCCATTCGTCCTCGGTGGTCATCGCGATACTCTGCAGGTTTTCCGCCGCCTGATCACGCTTCAGTTGCAAGGCTGAAATGGTTTTGGCGTATTCAGCCTTTGCCTCGTTGGTGGCGTTTTCCGCTTTATCCCTGAGGTGGTCGATCTGCTCATCCCATTCGACCATCTGTGCCGATAGTTTTTCGACGAATTTGGTCCTCTTATCCTTCATGGCATTCTCCGATTCGTTGACTCCAGGGTAAAAAAGAACGTTGCCCCCTCGCCTTGAACACTTTCGGCCCAGACCCTACCGCCGTGACGCTGGATGATTCGCTGCACTGTGGCCAGACCGATGCCATACCCTTCAGCTTTTGCAGAGGAAAGTCGCTGAAAGGGTTTGAACAACCTCTCGGCATCAGCCATCGAAAAGCCCGGGCCATTGTCTGTGACGAAATAAACCGGTTTTCCATTAATCCTAGTGAGCCCGAATTCGATGACGGCCTCTGCATTTTCTCCGGTAAATTTCCAGGCATTGCCGATAAGATTTTCCAGAACCAGACTGCACAGGTCAGGATTGGCGTTGACCCAAATTCCCTCAGAAATTTTGAAACTGACCTGGCGTTCAAGTGTCATTAACTTCAATTCCGTAGCCAGCTTTTTCGCCAACCCACTCAGATCAACCCTTTTCCGACGCGGTTCACAGTGGGCACCGCCGAAAAAACTGAGAAGGTAGTCGATGCGTCGACTCATATGCAGGGATATTTCTTGAATTTCTTGAAGATATTCTCTGAAACGCTCGTCGGTTTGGGCGTCGCAGAGCTCCTGAAGGCACTGGGCATAACAACTGATAAGCGTAAGTGGCTGGCGCAGGTCGTGGGACACGGTGGAGTTGAATCTTTCCAGTTCGAGGTTCGCGGCCTCCAACTCATCCCTGGTTTTGGTGAGTTCGGCGTTCTGAATCTCCAGTTCGATCTGGTGCAGCTGAAGTTCGTGAAGAAGTTTCAGCTGATTCTCCTCACGAAGGGGGAATGAGGTTTGCTCACTTTGCTCACTAAGCTTTTTTTCCGCCAGCCGCCGCAGAGGTTCTGCTGATGTTTCATATGCATCTAAACTTTGCCGGTGGAGCGATCGCACTGTTAATGCAGGTGGCAACAGCTTGTTTTTGTGCTGTTCCTGTTGTTTATCGTTGGCCATAATTCCCTCCCAAATTTAAATGTTTTTGACCTGATGGATACGGAAATACTCAGACATCCGAGACTGTTTTTTTCTCATTCTTCCTGGCCGTCGAACAGGCCACTCGCCATGATTTGTTCGGTGACCTTTCGGAAGTGGTAGCCATAGACGGCATAGGTAATAGCCAGCGGGAACAGGCGCGGTTTTATACAGAGAGACCAGAAAAACAGTTTCCAGTAATACCTCCGCCCCTTGCCGAGGATCCCCATCAGCAGAACCGATTTAAAAAACTCCCCGATATGCCCCTGCAGTAGATGGAAGCGTCCCTGCGCGCTCGGGCCGATATTCGCGAAAAAGTCGAATCACCCGCTGGTAGAACTGCCTAGGGCATAAATCGTGGCGAGAATTCTTTGATAACCGGCAATGAGGGTCTCTGGTGGCATGCGCGGGACGTAGTTGATATCAATGGCAGGGTGATTTCCCCTTCCCCCAAAACCAGGTGGTCGACGTCGGGGAAATCCTCATGGCATGACGTAAACAGCGGGCTCCCGCCGACCGTCTTCACCCCCAGGTGCAGGCACTGATCGATTACCTCTCGCGCTGATGGGCGCTGGATGCTCATTGCGCTGATGAAGACATAATCTGTCCAGTTCAAATCTGTGGCGGTAATAGAGTGCACGTTCATATCGATCAGCCGCTTATCCCACGTCCCAGGCAGCATCGGTGCCACTGTCAATATCCCCAAGGGTGGAAAGCTTGCCTTGCGGTCGATGAATTTCATGGCATAGCGAAAACTCCAGAAGGTGGCGGGATAACGAGGGTAGACAAGAAGAATTTTCATGGGCACTCTCCCGGCAGACGGCTGCAGCTATTTGACAACCAGGTCGTTTTTTATCTCAACGACCCCCTCGACACCGCGAGCGACCTCACCCGCCTTTTTGACGCTCTCCGCCGAATCGACAAAGCCACTTAACTGAACTTCCCCTTTGAAGGTTTCGACATTGATCTGCAGGCTTTTCAGGGTTGGTTCGCTAAAGATGGCTGTTTTCACCTTGGTAGTGATGATGGAGTTGTCGAAATACTGGCCGGTGCTTTCCTGTTTGCTGGTGGACGCACACCCCGTAAAAGCGGCGAACAGGATCAAGCAGGCCAGAATGGTCATAAAACAATTCATTCTGAACATAACGGTCTCCTTCTGTCTGTGTTGATAGTGATTTGGTTTCTTTCCTGTCAGGAGGCAATTCGACTCGGAATTCCCAGCCCCTATGCTGCTATTGGCTCCAATCCCCCTGTTGCGATAACAGTGTTGATCCTGATTTCTGGCTCGATCGAATGCAGTTTCATCACCTCGAACAGAACTTTGAAATGGCCTGACCTGAGATGGGTGGTAAGAGCTTCATTGTTTTTCCACTCCTGAGCGAAGATAACAATATCGTCAGCCTTAATATCCAGAAAGCAGTGGCAGTTTAAGCAGTCCTTCTCGTTGCGGATCGGGTTGCGTAGATCTCTGATGGCTTGCGGGATTTCATTGCGTTTATCCGCAGACACCGTCATTCTGATGGTGTCATTTACCATCAGCGTTTCCCCTGGTTGTTTGAGTTCTATGCCAAGTTCATCTCCACAGATTGACGGCAGGCTATTTTTTGAACATGCCAGAAATGGTCAAAACCATGGCAACGTGAAGCCTTGGCCTGAATGCAAGCAGGCCCAATTTTCGATAGAGCGGGACGCTGTGAGCTAAATCCTGCCAAACAGCATCAGGATAAGAAAAATCAAGAGGAGCAGGCCAAACCCGCCACTTGGATAGAAACCCCATTGACGGCTGTGAGGCCAGGTCGGCAGTGCGCCCAACAACAGCAAGAGGATGACGACGATCAGTATTGTTCCCAGCATGGTGATACTCCTTTATTTCGTGTTTCTCCTTTACATTATTCGCAATTCACATGCCGTAAATGAACTGTAGTCATGAAATAGTTATCGACCTGTTTTTCATGGGAAAAGACGGGATCAAAAGGACGAGGTCATTGCAGAGCCTTCATGGCCGACCGTCACATTTAACATAACCGCCATATATGGCAGATCGGAGTGATCTCCGGATAACGCAAAACCTGGTGGTCTACATCAAGGGTTTAAAAATTTCTTTTTGAGTTCAGGTTGCTGATAGTGGGTGCACAGTGTCCATTTCCCATAAGGCGAACCTCTCCTTGAAATACCCAGCGGGGGGAAAATACTCAAAAAAGCTGCACAGAAACAGGCCGACCAGGAAAGTTAGTAACGCTGTAGACGGGTGAACGTCAGGGTATTGTAATCCCGTAGCAACCAGTAAAATCCCAACCGGAATATCAAGAAAGAATTCACCCCAATAGTTTTCCGAAGTCTGCGACATCTTCATCATGGTTTCCAGAGCGATATCAAGCTGCCGTTTCAGCGCATATCTCAACATACCTCAACCATCCCCCAGTACGACGTTGTCATCCCGGCAATAATACCTCTCTTCTGAGAAATACCTTCAAAACTCAACCTTGAAAACTGAAGAATCTCTCAGGCACTCGTCATATTCTGCAGATATGTTAAATATGACAGATTTTCCCGGTATCTCGCACCTTATTTTTCTAAAAATTTAAATATAATCAGTAGTTTGCTTAAATTTAAGATGGTCGGAATCAGTGGCATGCATGTTGCGATTTGACTTTGTCAGATGAACATTATTTCAATGAAGACTAGAGTTTTTCGGATGTCGGAAACAGATAATTGCTGGGACAGTGAGCAGAGACTTCAGGGGCAGTTTTTTGACCGGTTCCTTTGACGGGAATCGCCGGCAGTGGAGAATGACCGATAGCACCCCTGTAATGGGTGACGAAAAAGTTTCTGGTTATCGAGTTCTCTTTTCGGACTGTGGGGCCAGAATTTTCTCAGCAGCAGGATAAATGTTTAATGGGACGCTGAAGAGTTCCTGGAAAACAGTCGTGCTTAATGCCATTTTCTGGGTCTGTTTTCCCCGTAGGGAGAATCGGCTCAAACCGCACCCGCAAACCATGGGAGAAACGGATGACATTGGAAAATCTTGAACTTTGGCAAGGGGCATGGACCATTAAGACCCAGCACTATCATGGAAAACTCATTATCAACGATGTTCTGGATGATACCGAAGAAGGTATCCTTAGAGGCACCCTGATCCTTAAAAAAGGCGAACATGATAAGTTGTTCTATAATTTCGGAGTGTCAATTGCGCTCGATCGGGTTGACTCTGACAAAATTGTCTTTACCGGGAGAGACCAGCGGAGTCTGGATGAGAGAAGTTATTCCATTTTTGTCTTGCTGGTTCGTTACACCCAGCCAAAAGGTGTGGGAAATCGAGCGATAGGATATTTCCAGTTAGAGGACGGACCAGACCAGGCAGAAGGACATAAACAACCAATAGAAGCCACTAAGGATTGAGACTCTTTTCTTTTTGCTGCTGCGTTTGAGAGAGTGGCCTTCGGGGTTACCATGAATGACAAGAAAAAAAATAAAACACCTTTCTTGAGCGAAAGGACCGAGTTTCGGTTGCGCGCAAAAGAGTGGTCCGCAGAGTTAAATCAGCCCCGGGGCGAGAATGAAATGCGAAGGCTTGTTCAGAAACTTGAGATCCACCAGGTTGAACTAACGATGCAAAACGGTGAATTGCGCCGGGTTCAGGAAGAGCTTGAGCTATCTCGAAACACCTATACAGAACTCTACGATTTTGCGCCAATCGGTTATTTCACCCTGGACGTTCAGGGGCAGATCCAGAACGTCAATCTGGCCGGCACCCAACTGCTGGGGAAGAAACGGCAGCAGGTGCTGAATAAACCCTTAATTGGGTTTATTGTCGATACAAACGGGAAGGACCTGTTTTTAAAGCATTTCGACAACGTTTTGCAGATTGACGGCATGCAGAGATGTGATATCAGCCTTAAGGGCAAAAACGACCGTCAGCTCAACGTTCTGCTGCAGAGTGTCAGGTTGCCGACCCGAAACGGTGAAAAAACATGCATACTAACCGCAATTGTGGATAACACAACTGCTAAGCTCGCTGAAGAGCGTTTGAAAGACGTGAGTTGGCAGCAGCAGGCGGTTCTTAATAATATACGTGATAGCGTATGGCTGAAGGACCGGAACGGCAGGTATACCCTCGTAAATCATTCTTTTTGTCAAACCCTTGATGTCTGTCCCGAGGATCTGATCGGAAAAACCGACTTTGATGTTTATCCGCATGGTCAGGCAGAAAGATACCAGAAGGCCTTCCTCAAAGTTCTGGCAACCGGCAGCTGCAACTTTTGCGAAGAGTCAAAGGAATGTCCATCTGGGGGGATCAACTACAAGGAAAAAGTCTTATCTCCTCTCTTCGATGACGCCGGCAGTATTATCAGTATCCTCGGCGTCGACCATGATGTTACCGATCGCAAGGAGATCGAAAATTCACTCCTCCACAAAAGCACTCACGATGGCTTGACCGGCCTCTATAACCGGGCATTTTTCGACGGAGAAATTGAACGGCTGGCTCTGGGTCGAGAGTTTCCAATTAGCATCGTGATGGCCGATATCAATGGTTTGAAGACGGTTAACGACTCCCTCGGTCACGCAGCAGGGGACGAGCTGATTCAGTTGGTCGGCCAGATTATACATCATTCTTTTAGAGCCGAGGACATTGTGGCGCGAATTGGGGGAGATGAATTTGCCATTCTCCTGCCGGGTGCCGACAGCGATGTTGCTGAAGAAGCTGTCGGGAGGATTTTAAGCTGTGAGAACGTCAAAAATGGACAGGTCGGTATTGCCTTTGGCATTGCAACCGCCGAGAATAAAGAGCAGCTGATTGATGCTTTAAAACTCGGAGACGAGAAGATGTATCATATGAAACTGACACAAAAAGAATCACAGATAAAGAAAAATTCCTTCTGAACATCTTCTGCTCTATTCGCTGTGAATAGCGTCCTTGATGATCTGAAAGGGCGAACGAGGTGAAAGAACTAAGATAGACGACTTCTTGCTCAGAAATCTCTACACAACGAGTTCTTTTCATGATCTTGTTTACAATGTTAAAAACGAGACCATGTTCGCCCACTGTTTCCGGATGGACATGGCCTCGTTGCATTCTTGACTGGAGCCTCGAGTTACTGAACTTGTCCTTTTGGTGTAATGATCAGGTCGATGCGGCGGTTTTGAGCGCGCCCCTCGGCTGTTGCGTTAGGGGAAAGCGGTCGGCTCGGACCGTAGCCCACTGCCGTTACTTTATCCTCGCTGGTCAACGCGTTTGCAAGTAAGTATTCACGGACCGCCTCGGCTCGCCTCTGGGAGAGGTGATTGTTCAGTTCTAGGGTACCCGTCGAGTCGGTATGACCTTCAATCGTCACCCCAGGGTTATCGAAGCTGCGAATCGCAAGCTGCACCTTACTCAGGAGCGCGTAATTTTCTGGCATGATGATCGATTGCCCAACCGGGAAACTCATCCCCCGGAGACGCACCACCATTTGCTGCCCCTGTTTGTAACATTCGGCTTCATCCGTTGTGAAAAGAACCTGAACCTGGTTGTACTGTTCGTTGAATTTCCGCTCGCTGGTTAATTTATCTTCGATCGCCTGTTTCTCGAATTCCAGACGTTCCCGCTCAGCTCGTTTTACCATTTCAACCCTCTCTTTTTGCCCCACTTCTGTTGCCAATTTTGCTTGAAGGTTGGAAATTTCCGCGCTGTGCTTCTGGCGGAGGGCCGAAATTTCATTCTGCTGGGAAATCAGCAGGCTGTCAATTTTGGTTTGCTGTTTTTTGCTTTTTTCAGATAAAAAATCGCGGTCTGTTTTCAGGGCACTGGAAGCTCCCAGAATGTTGGAAATCTGGATCTTCGTGGGTTGGTTACGCATGTCCGGAGCCCCGAGCTTTCGCGAGGTGTTCTCAATTACTTCTTCTGTCCAAAGAGCAATCTCAATCGGCTGCATATTGCGAAAGGTCTCGCTCTGTCGCGTCAATTGGAGGAGGCGGTTGGCCTGAAATAAGGCGGCGGTGGCCTTCAGGTGCATCTCCTCCTTGGCGTAGGGATTCGCTGAAATAAAGGCATCTACGTCCTGAAGCTCCTTCCGGGTTTGAGCAAAGATCTTGGGCGCTAACTTTTTGGCTCCTTCATCCTCTGCCTGGGTGAGAAGCTTGCGTACCTCCCCCAAAGTTGTTTCTTTGATGGCTCTGATCTCAAGCCCCCTGAAGCTATTGACAACTTTTTGCTCGTTACGTTGTGCGTAATTCAGGTTGTTATTCTCTATTTCGCCTGTCAGATTGAGGAACTGCTCCTCTGCCTCGGTATAGTCCTGGCCAAACGCCGTGGCTCCAGCTGCGCGAGCCAGATCCCGCCCCTTGATGGCCTCAGGGATGACAGTACGGGAGATATTGGCCATTTCAAGAGCTTTTGTGATTTCTGCGCGGCCCCTGGAAATATCTGCGCCGATTGTCCCCATTTCGCCCTTTTCAGCGATAAGTTTTCTTGCCTCGCCCATGGAGGCTTCGGCTTTCATAAACCAGGTCGGGGACAGCAGGTTGACCTGCTGTTGCCGGGCGTTGGCAATTTCGGCCTGGAGTTTACCGACCTCTTCGCTAGGATTGGCGGTTACCGGAATGGGCTTAAGTTTTAACTGGGATCCTGCGCATGCCGCTATGAAAAGCAGCCCCGCAAATATGAGAGATTTCACGAAATTGATCCAGATTCTGTGCATATATTTCTCCTTTTGCTGCAGACAAAAATGCCGCAGAGGGACGATGGTTTGCTTCTGATCCAGGTGCTGCCTCAATGATGCTGAGGCCTGTACATTTTTTTCAGGGATGATTGAAATTTAATCTGCAAAATAAGCTGCAGTGCGACCAATAACGGCCAAACCCACATCATTTCGTAAGTTGTCATAACAACGAGTGCCTTTTTAGCTCCGCTTTCCCTCTTCGAATGTCCCGGTTCGCTTGTGGATGCTTTAGAGCTTTGAAGTTTGTTTATCATTTGCCCCGTGCCTGTCGGATTTCAATTCCGGGGGGAGAGAAATTCACCGTGGATATCAGATTGGATGCCAGTGTTTTATATGAGCAACAAGTGTGCCTGAGCGGGCAGGTAAAGAAAATGCGTGCAATGGATTGAATTTACTAGGTAGAGGAAGCGCGAATGTGGTGCTTGCAGGAACAATCCGACGGTGGTGTCCGTCACATATAACATAACCTCCAAATATGACAGGGCCGTGGTATCCTGAGGTGCGGCCTGGTTGATGCGAAAGAAGACATAAGCGATGGCGGGACTCTCGCCGAAACAGTGTCCCCAGAAGATTTATCCACACCGCTTGGCAGGACCGTCAATTGCCTATCTTTCGGTCCTGTATATAATGATATCCTTTATCAGCGGATCAACATATCAGCCAATACTTTGCCCAGTTCTTCCAGTCGGTAGGGCTTGCGAAGCAACGCACTAAAACCGTAATGTTGATAATCGGCCATAACCGGATCTCTGGAATAGCCGCTGGACACAATCGCTTTCACCTGCGGGTCGATCTGCTGAAGCTTGGCGATTGCCTCTCTACCGCCCATCCCTCCGGGAACGGTCAGATCCAGAATTACAGCGTCAAACTGAATTCCCTCCATTTTTCTTTGACGATAGAGCTCGATGGCCGCGCTGCCATCAGCTGTAACCTCGACCAGGTAGCCCAGTTCTTCCAGTGAAGCTTGCATAATGGTACGCACTGCTTCCTCGTCATCCATTAGCAGGATCCGCCCTTCGCCGTAGTGCAAATCATCTTCAGGCGCGGGTTCAGGGAAGGCGATAGGCTCTGTAGCGGGAAGGGTGATATGAAAGGTGGTTCCCTGGTCCAAACTTGATTCCACTGATATACTGCCCTGGTGTCTTTTGATGATCGAGAAGCAGATGCTTAATCCGAGGCCGCTGCCTTTGAGCTTGGTGGAGAAGTAGGGATCAAAAATCTTTGGCAGAATCTCTTTCGGCAATCCGGGACCAGAATCCGTGATGCTGATTTGCACGAAGTTTTTCTCTTGCAGGCTGGAAATAACATTTTGTGCGCTGATGACAATCTTGCCATTCTCCGCTATCGACTGGACGGCATTGAGCACCAGGTTGTGAAACACCTGATGGAGTTGCCCCTCATCAGCATGCACGGGGAAAAGATCCTTGTCCAGCACGAACTCGCACTTTACTGAGGAGCCGACCAGAGACAAATTGACCGCATCCCGGAGCAGTTGTTCGATGTGGATAATTTTCTTGATCGGTTCCCCGCCGCGCGCAAAGGTGAGCAGTTGCTGGGTCAGATCTTTGGCCCTGATGGTAGCTTTCTCTGCATTCTCAAGTCGAATAGATAGCCTTGCCGGGGCATGAATCTGCGACTTCGCCAAGGAGATGTTACCGAGAATAGCTGCCAGGATGTTGTTGAAGTCGTGCGCGAGGCCCCCCGCCAGGATACCGATCGATTCGAGTTTCGCGTTTCTTAAGGAAGCCTGCTCGGCATGCATCCGCTCGTTGACATCGATCATGGCCATGCGGCATTCCTGGCCCGACGGTGTGGGCTGCGCTTCGATCTGGACAAAAAAGAGCGCGTTGTCTTTTGATCTGAGCGCCAGCTCGCAGGCATCTTTGTTCGGGTGCGAATAGATGTTTTCGAGAAAAGTACAAAAGTCCGCCCGGTCTTCCACCGCAACGAAATTTTTAAAATGTCGACCGATTAATCCGGCTCGCTCGACTTCGAGGAACCTGGCGCACGTCAGGTTGGCGCTGAGAATCTTACCGCTGCGGTCGAGGCCGAGATAACCGACCGGAGAGTAATCGTAGAGATTGGTATATTCTTCCAGCAGGGTTTCCAGATCGTCTTTGATGTGCCGGAGTTCGGCGTTCTGCATTTCCAGTTCGGTCTGGTGCACCTGTAGCTCGTGAACAAGGCGCAGATGGTCATCCTCTATCTCGGGGGGAGGGGGCCGGTCATCTAACTCCCTGAGTTTTTCCTCCGCCAGACGCCGCAGTTCTTCACCTTTTGGTGGCTCTTTATTCTTGGACATGATTCCTCTTCTTTGAGGATAGAGGTAATTGCGCGCCTCCGTCCGTTTCCTGGCCGATGGCAATGATGCCGGTGATCTTGCCATTGGCGGCAAAGGCCGGTCGGGTTGACCAGCGCAAGGTGAGCAGGGACTGATCGGTTGCCTGAACCCGAGTGGTAATGCTCTGCACTGATTCCGCTTTCAACAGTTCCTGCAGCTCGGCTGCGACCTCGGATCGGTCCACGTCAGGGATAAACTGCTCGACAAAATCCCGGCCGATGATGTTTTCCCGCTTGCAGCCCAAGCGTTTTTCGGCGGCTGGGTTGAACTCCTGGATCTGTCCGTTCGTCGACAGGCCGATAATGATTGCCGGAATGGTCTGCAGCAGGGCATTGAACATTTCACCCGAAGCGCGCAATTCTGCTTCCAGGTGTTTCGCTTTAGTAATATCGGAAAAGGTCATGACCACGCCTTCGATCCGGTTATCCGTTGTTCGGTAGGGCATGATGCGCACCGTGAACCAGCGACCGTCGTTGGCGGTAACTTGCCTTTCACAGTATACCAGCGTGCGCAGTACCTCCTGGGCATCCGCCGGCAATTCCGGATAACGCAGCTCGCTGGACAGGTCGGTCAGCGGTCGCCCGATATCCCCGGCGATCAGCTTGAAGAGTTTGTTCGCGCCGGGGGTGAAGCGTTTGATCCTGAGTTCGTCATCGAGAAACAGGGTGATGATTTCGGTGCTGTTCAACAGGTTCTGCATGTCATTGTTGATTCGCTCCAGCGTGTCCACCTTGGATGCCTGCTCGGCATTGACCGTCTGCAACTCTTCGTTCATCGACTGCATCTCTTCCTTGGAGGTGGTTAGCTCCTCGTTGGTCGATTGCAGCTCCTCGTTGGTCGATTGCAGCTCCTCGTTCATCGATTTGAGCTCTTCCTGCGAACTTTGCATCCCCTCGCGAGTGGACTGCAGTTCCTCCTGGCTCTGTTTTAATTCCTGCTCCAGTTCGGCGATTCTGGTGTTTGTAGCAGCCCCTGCTTTGACGCGTGCGGCCTTTTTTGCCGCCGGCACCGACTCCATTTCCCTAAAAATCACCAATACCATCCCCTTAAGGGCTTCCGGGGATTTGAGCGGCTGGACACTCAGTTCCAGAAGTTGCGGCTCTTTACTGATAATATCAACCTTGATCTTTTTGACAGTGACCGCATCCTGGTTCCGAACCGCCTTCTGAAAAGCGCTGGTCAGTTCAAAACGCAACCCGTCACGGGCCATGGCGAAGATGTTCCAGTTCACCTTTCCTGAGGCCGGTTCCAGATATTTACCGGTTCGTCCGCAGATGTAAATGATATCCCCCTGATCGGTGGTCAACACGGCCGGCGGACAATGGTCCCGCAGCAGCTTCTGTTCCACAAGGGACTGGAGGTTGGCTGGTTGGCGTGACATGTTTGTCTCCTTAGAGGGGGGCGATATGGCGGGGGGCAGCATGGCTGGGAAAACCTGGTTTCCCAAGCGCAGGACTGATTCCTGCCGCATAAAGAGTCTTGACTTGGCTTGCGTTACGGCAAACATTGCCTGTAAATTCCCCACCGTTTCGGCGCTGCCCAAGAATAACAGGCCCTCTGGTTTGAGGCTGTAATGAAAGAGTTGCAGCAATCTTTTTTGCAGTTCTGGCTCCAGGTAGATGAGCAGGTTACGGCAGAGGAGAAGGTCCAGTTTGGTGAAGGGCGGATCCATGACAATATTCTGGGTGGCAAAAGTGACCATCTCCCGGACCTTCTTCTTAATCCGGTAGCCGCCCTCTTCCTGGATGAAAAAGCGCTGCAGCCGATCGTTGGAAACCTGCGCGGCGATATTGACCCGGTATAATCCCTGCCGGGCCTGATCGATGGCGTCCTGATCCAGGTCGGTGGCGAAGATCTGCAGGCTGTATTTCGCCTGCAATTTAAATTTGTCCAGCGCCTCAATAAAAATGATGGCCAGTGAATAGGCTTCTTCGCCAGTCGAACAGCCGGCCGACCAGGCGCGGAGGATGCCACCGTTGGGTTGTGCGCCCAGCAGCTTCAGAAGCGCTTTGTCGCGCAGTAGGTTCCACTCATCCGGATCGCGGAAAAAACTGGTCACGCCGATCAGCAGCTCCCGGAACAGCAGGTCGACCTCATTGGGATTCTCCTGCAGATAACGGACGTAGTCGGCAATCCGGTTCAGCTGATAAATCCCCATGCGACGTTCGATGCGGCGATACAGGGTGCTCTTCTTGTACAGGGAAAAATCATGGCCGGTCCTACTCCGCAACAGGATGATGACCTTTTCCAGAGCGCTCTGTTCTTTCTCGATTAAGTCCGGTTGTGGACCGACGAGACGGGGAATATGGCGGAGATAGGTGTCGATTTTGCCGGGCATTTCCTCGGCCGGGGCGACGATATCGGCCAGTCCGGCAGAAATGGCACTGCGCGGCATACTGTCGAACTTGGCGGAAACAGGATCCTGCACTACTACTAGCCCCCCTTTCTCCTTGATCGCCCGCAGTCCCTGGGTGCCGTCGGTGCCCATCCCCGACAGAATGACCCCGATACTTAATTGCTGTTGATCGTCGGCTAGGGACCGGAAGAAGATATCGATCGGCAGGCGCAGCCCTCGCGGTGCCTCCGGTTCGAACAAGTGCAGAACGCCGTGCAGGATCGACATGTTCTTGTTGGGGGGGATGACGTAAACCCGGTTCGGCTGCACCTGCATTCGATCTTCCACCTGGCAAACCGTCATCCCGGTGGCGCGTTGCAGCAGTTCGGGCATAACCCCTTTGTGGGTTGGATCGAGATGCTGAATGATAATGAAGGCAATACCGCAATTCTCCGGCACTTGCCGCAGAAATTGTTCCAAGGCCTCCAGCCCGCCTGCCGAAGCTCCAACCCCGGCAATGGGAAAACTTGCCTTCGCGGTTTGCACAGTGGAGTTTTCTTTGGGCTTATCGGTAGAATTTTTAGGGGTGTCGCCCCGGAGGGTTGATTTCTTCATACCACCATTTATATCATTTTCTTAAATATTTACCTGCATTATTCGAGATAATGCGGGGGCACTGGGCTCCCGCTTAAGACACTTTTTACAAAAATGACTGCTCCCGTCATGGTAAGACATCGCGCCAGACTTTTCTTTGCTAAAATAAAAACAATAAAGAACTTACATTTTAAAGAGCTATTCTTTTTAATACATAGGCCATGAACTATGGAGCAGCGTTATTACCGATCGACCCAAATTGCCAACATTGCTTCCCCGGCGGTCGGTTTTATTCTGAGTATTCCCGGACTGGTTGCTCTCATCTTACAGGCTGTTCGCAATGGGAATGGCCTGCACCTCCTCACTTTTCTCATCTTCGGCTTAAGCCTGGTCATCTCCTACGCGGTGTTTACTCTATATCATATCTTTAAATACCATGCCCGCTGGGGAAAGCTGTTCAAAATCCTTGATCACGCAACAATCTATCTTCTCATCGCCGGAACCTACACCCCCTTTACCCTGATTTTCCTACGCGGACGCTGGGGCTGGACCCTGTTTGGGCTCACCTGGGGAATCGCTGTGCTGGGAATTATTTTCAAAGTTTTTTACATCTATCGTTATAAGATAATGGGGCCGCTGGTCTACCTTGCGATGGGCTGGCTACTTATTTTAGCCATCAAACCTGCCGTTGAATTGATCCCCAGAAACGGATTACTGCTGCTGTTGGCGGGGGGGCTGTTTTACAGTTTTGGGCTAATTTTTTACGCCTGGAAGCGGCTGCGCTTTCATCATGCGATCTGGCATCTCTTTGTTTTGGCGGGCAGTTCCTGTCACTATGCCGCGGTCTATTTTCATGCCATTCACTGATCATGGCGCTTGTGGTTGCAAGCTTTCACACATGAACACACCCTTTGATGATATGAAGACCCCGCTTTTCAAAGAATTGCCACATAGGCTATTTTGCCCTGATTTTGGGAGCAAAGTCCCAAGTATGCCAACCAGCCTCTTCAGTCGACGACCTGGTTGAGTTCACTTTCCAGCCCAAATAATCCGAACCCTGCATGATCAGACTGGGCGGGTCTTCGCTGGCATGCTAGTAGCCTTTTGAATTTTTGAAAAAAAGAGTTGGCGGCATCACCAGCAGGAACCTTTGCTAGCAGGTGGTATTCATTGCCGATTCCTCTCCGCATAGATGCATTCAATTTGACCGTTGAATTTAAGCATAACATCCAAGTATCAGTTTGTCTTTCAACTGGGATTGTTTTTAAAGGATTCGACATTGATCGGCAGACTTTTCAACGTTGGCTCGTAGAAGATAACCGTTTTCACCGGATGGGAGGTGACCGAGTCGTCGATATGCTGGCCAGGGCTTTCTGACTTAGTGGTAAATGCACATCCCGTGAAGGCGGCGACCTGAACCTGGCCATCGAGAAATGCCTTAAAGCGGTTAATTATGAACATGACAATCTCCTTTTTGTCTGTAGCAATTGTGTCCTTATTGCTTTGCCGTTATGTGGCGTCTCGAATTCGTTTATCCTCTAAGTGCTGTCAGCGCCTCCACATCATCCGTAGCGATGATTGTGTTGACCCTGATTTCCGGCTCCATCGAGAGCAGTTTCATCGCTCCTTGCAAAATCTTGAAATATCCGGATCTGAGATGGGTCGTGAAGGCCTCATTGGTTTTCCATTCCTGTGTGAAGATAACAACATCTTCTGCCTCGACATCCAGGTAGCAGTGGCAACTTACGCAGCCCTGTTCGTGGCGAATCTGGTCAAGCAGACTCTTGATGGTGCCTAAAACTTCATTGCGCTTATCCTCAGACACCGTCATCTTGATAATGACATCGACCATCGGCTCACTCCTTTGGAATAAAGAGTTGGATAGCAACTATCCCCGCAGCTTGAAGGCAGGGAATTGATTGAGAAGGCTAAAATGGTTCAGCAGTCACCACACCACGACAATGACCACAACGGCAGAATGGCCTTGATGGACCCCGCCATGGGGATGAAGCGGTTGACCAGCCCGAGCAGAAACCGATCACGATCAGGACTATAACAACTTGAATGAATGGCATGAACGCAAACTCCTCCCTCTTCGTTGTTAAATGCTGGAGGCAGGTCATTTTCAGGATGAACCGGATCACCAGAATCAGACCGTATCCACACCGTGGACGACAACCTCAGTTCCGGCGGATAGCCCGTACGGGCATGGAACTGAGAAGCAGCAAAACAATGATGGCTATCAACGGTGTTCCTAGCAGGGTCGTTCTCCTTTAAAAGATTGATCTATGATAAATGGATCGCAATTCGCGTGCCGGAGATGAACCTGCGCAGATGTGCATGTAAGAGCCTGTCAGGACATGGAAAATCAAATGAAGTTCCGATAAGATGAATAAAAAACCGTTACCGGATACCGTCGCATTTAACGCAACCGTCAGATATGGCAGTTCCGGATGAGGTCTGAATAAGGAGAGGACCTTCACCGGCACCCCTTAAGGGATTCATTTGACTTTATGTTGCAGATATCGGGTGCGGAGTAATATGTCCCACAGCGGTGTGGTGACACCGAAATTGCTATCGGGGTGAAAATGATGGATGTGATGTTTGGCAGCCCAACGTCGAGTCAGTCCTCGGCGAAAATGGCTGTGATGGATCATGAAGTGGCTCAGCCCGTAGGTGACATAGCCAAAGGCAATGGTGCCGGTCAACAGAAACGCATAACCGGTCGGCATTAGCAAAACACATATCCCGACCAGTCCCAATAGTATCAGCGCTGGCAGAAAGAAGGGGATACTGTCGTAACCTAACGGATTTTCGTGATGGGCGCGGTGCCCCTCTACCATGACCCGAATTGATCCATGAAACATCCAGCGGTGAAAGAAGTACTCAAAAAAGCTGAAAACAAACAGGCCCGTCAGGAACGTGAGTAATGCTAAAACCGGATGATCGTCAAAGGATTGCAATCCAGCGCCAACCAGAAAAATACCAAGCGGAAGATCGAGAACGAATTCACCCCAGTAGTTTGCCGGAGTCCGTGACAGTTTCAAGATACGGACCCGCACGGCAGCAAGCAACCCCTGGTTTATTGGTTCCTGCATAGATCTTGATCCTTCCTGCTACAAACGCTAGTTATGTGGCTTTGTTCTGTCTGACCGGTCAGGTTCTAAAACTTGATCTGCAGCGCGCCGGCACAGAGCAGGAACGACAACAAGTCATCCAACAGTGTCTGATTGAGGTCGCCCGCTTTCAGAACTGGCGCAATTTCGGACTGTCCGATATCGATACCGAGCAGCCCAGAACCACAACCCCCAGAGAGATCACCAAGGCAATGCCAATGATGTTCTTTTTCCATTTTATCGGTGTTGGAGTCTGCTCGTCCCAATGGGCTAATTATTAGTATGGCTCCTATGCCCATGGGGGTGACGTACTTGCAGGCACCTGAGGCAGGTTATAACCGTTTCTTCAGACCGATACGATTATTCTTTGGTTGCTTCAATAAGCTGCTTGTGCCCTTCAGGACGCTCTGGCTCGGCGGCCAATTGAAAGTAGCGGGCTGCTCGGTTTCCCGATCCTGTTGGCTGACGGTAGCGAACCAACAGCGCTTTAATTTCATAGCTTTTCCCTCCCCCGGTATGCTTATCTCTGTCGCTAAAAAGGATTTTGTCGGAATCGACTGTCTTCAGCGGAATGGACAGGCAGAAATTGTACACAGGAACTTCATGGCACTTCTTCTTAAGGACAAGGTTGCCGTTTAGAAGTTTATGTTCAGAATCATTTTTGTTGCCGGCAGTTATGAGTTTGTCCTTGTAGTGTTGTGGGATGATTCCCCACGCACCTTGCCAGATTTCGTGGTTTTTTTTAAGCTATCGCGGCCTCTCATGATGATCAACAGGGACGCTTCTCAGGATATTCCAGTACGACCCGGTAAGCATCCATCGAGCGACTGAGAAAAGCCTGAGCCGAGCCCCAGAGATAAAGCCGAAAACGCCGATAAAGCGGCTCTCCCCAACGACGAACAATCACTTCCCTGGCTGCTTCCAGATTTTCCGCCCAAGCCCTGCAGGTGAGGTAGTAGTTATGCCGATCGTTATGAACCTCCAGCACCTCCAGCGGGCTTTTTGCCACTTTGGTCAGAAATTCGTGCAGGCAGAAGTAGGCGTGGTCGCCCGGAAAGATATAGCGGGACACGTAGCTGGGCTTGGAATACTTTTCGCGAAAGGCGCTGGCGTCGAGATAGACGCGTCCCCCGGGTTTCAGCAACTGCTGCAGATGCTTAAGCACACCCGCATAGTTGGGCAGATGCTCCATCACACCAAGAATAACAATGGCATCGTATGGTTCCGGCGTTGTGTGTTCCCAAAAGTCTCGGTTAAGCACTTGGCAGGGTAGCTGCTGCCGCGCGATCAGATCGGCCAGGTAGATTTCCGACTGTTTGGAAATTGTCAGAGAGGTGACCCGGACGCCACGTCGCCCGGCGTGCTCGGTGAAACTGCCCCAGCCACCGCCGACATCCAGTACCCGATCACCAGCTTTCAGGCGGCAGGCGTCGATGGCAAAATCAAGTTTGCGTCGCTGAGCGCTTTCCAGATGTTCTGCATCGTCAGCGAAGATCGCTTGCGAATAACAGCGGGTCGGGTCCATGAAGCTAAGGTAAAACTCGTTGCTGAAGTCATAATGGCCGGCGATCGCCTTTCGATCGGTCTGCACCCGACCGACAAATAGCGGCATGATCCGCTGCCACAGGGCGTGCAGGGGATGATGATCTTTCAACAGGCCGCGCAGGCTGGCGAATCCCAGCATGTCGCCTTTGACATCCAGACTGCCGGACAGATAGGCTTCACAGATTTTCAGCTCATCCAGACGCAGCAGCGCCGCCAGCCCCCGGCGGTCTTCAACCAGGATCTCGACGGCCGGCTCGCCTTTGCCCAGCCGATAGACATGGTCCCCCCATAAACGAATTTCGATCGGGAGCGACAGCCGGTCGGCGATCCGTTTTTGGATTACTCGGAAGATCCTGTCGTAGCCTGTCGCTGTTGTCGTCTCGACACAGAGTCCCATCGATGTACCTTTCTGAAAATTGACGATTCTGTGGGGAGTAACCGCCCACATATTCAGTCATGTATGTCGCAATGAGCATGCCAGAGGGGGCAACAGACTCTCATTTTCTAAGGAACTGATCGTATTAAAGAAATTCGCGCTACAGTGATAGTGAGAGCAATGTTTATCCGGGGATAGGCTGTCATATTTAACAGATATGTCGTATTTGATGGGTTCTTGGTGGACGATGTTGGCAGTTTTGTTTTATGGGCGGAGGAGAAACTATGGAAGGGCAGGCAGAAGCATATGCCACTTTCATAGTCGTGAGCTGGCAAATCTTGGACTCTTCCCTTTCGGTCAGGTCGGTCCAGGTTTGGATTGCAGCACATTGAATGAATGCGGCATAAACCTGAAGAGCTTAGCAGTGATGACATTCTCCTTGGTCGAACCGTATGCAGGTCAGGTTGTCTCGGCGCGACTAGTTCAAGAGATTTTGGCAGCTTATTTCCTACGTAGCCTGCTAATAACCATGATCAACAGAGCTCCAACGAAGATGCCGACCACCGTCCAAATGACAATTCCACCACCCATCCATTCAGTTATCTGATTCATCAGCAAGCTCCTTTCGCTAGTTAACATTCAGGCACGACCGGCCTGGTCCCAAGAGAGCTATGTGGGATTTCCATTACTCTATCCAACGTGTTTAAAACACCAACGACAAGTCGCTTGTCCTGAACAAAACAAGTTTGCATCATCCTCAATGTTCCTGTTTTTTGGCTCTCTTTTCATCGAGCCAGTAACCTTTACGGTCGTAAAGCCGGTAGAGTATCGCCTCATACTCTCTGGTCAGTAGCGACTCCCTGGTATATTCCGGAGACTGCCTGACAACATCCTGGGGAAGGCTGACAAAAACTTTCGATTCCAGCCAACTCACCCGCTCGATCCACTGAGGAGCGATGAGCACCATTTTCCCCTGCCGCCAGTTTCTGGTATCGATGATGAAGTAACGAATCGCCCATGTCTCGTCATCGATAATAAAGTCATCAACGTGGCCAATTTCGCCGTCAAGGACCTGAATGTGGTTGCCGGTTACATCATACGTACTGCGCAAAAATGGATCCCAGGTTTTTTCCTCCTGATTGGAATCTTTCAACTGCTCAGGATCACGCATAATAAAGGGATAACTCCCCCACATGTGAGGACCTCCCCAATAGTTCGGCCAGCCATAAAACCCGTAGTAAGCATCCTCAAACTGCCGTGAAACGGGCTTATCGCTGTCCAGAGAGGGGCTGTCTTCAATCTGGGCCTTGGTCAAATTGATTGCTATCCGGCGCTTTTCTTTGAACACAGATCCGAGCGCATAAGGGGAAATCAGAACCTGCCGATCCCTAAGCCAGTTTCCGGTGTTGGCAACTAGGTAGCGAATGGTCCAGTGCCGGTCATCGAAGTAAAATTCTTCGACCTTGCCGATTACGCCGTCAATACCGGACAATTTGTAACCTTTAAGCTGGTTTGCTTGGTAAAACATGCAGCTCTCTTTCCGTCGGCAACTGAGTCTGAGGAACATCCCCCGGGAGAAGCTACCCTTCAGGAAGAATAATCGCGCAGCAGATGATCTCCCCCCGACGGTTCTCGGCTCGGCCTGCATTGGTACGGTTGTCTGCGACCGGATTTGCTTCGCCACTACCACGGGCGACCAGCCTGTTCGGATCGATAGCAAAATTATCGACCAGGTATTGCTTGACTGCTGCGGCTCGGCGCTCGGAAAGATTCTGGTTATAGACATCTTCGCCGATTGAATCAGTGAACCCGGCGATAAGGATGTAAGGGACATCTTTGTTTTTGAGGATGAAATCGCTGGCTTTTTTTAACTCTGCAGCAAACTCAGGTTTAACCACAGACTTGTCGAAGTCGAAATTGATGTGCAGAGCTAACTTGAGCGTACAGCCGGACTCATCAACGATTTCTCCTCTGGTCGTCTCAAGGCATTTATCGCGGGAATCGAGCACTCCGTCGCCATCACCGTCCCCGTCACGGGGCTTAACAACGACAGGCACGACTGCGACTGGTATATTCTTCCGCTCCAGAAAGACGCTGTTGACAAATGATTCGAGCTGGCCGGGTTGCGCCAACGCTTCGGCGGTTTCTGAAAATCCGCAAGTGTCGGCTTCTGCGAACCCCTGAAGGAATCTTTCACCGGCGGGATTGCCGCCAACAGCTATAGTATAGGTACAGAGCTGATTGCCCAGGTTCGCTTTAAGCTTCGCCAGTGCCGCAGGGGCACCTTCCATTCCTGCCATAACCTGGCCATCACTGACGATGATGACCGCCGACTTCCCCTGACTTCCCCGCAAATCTTCACCGGCAGCTTCTAGGGCCGATGGCAAGGGGCTGGTTCCGCCAGTAGTGTTGAGGCTATCAAGACAGCTCTGCAAGCCGTTTGGGGTGTATTGCGTCATACCGTACGCCAGGGTGGTTGGCTTATTCCACAATCGGTCGCGATGACCGAAGGTGCGCAGGCCTGCGTTAAAGTTCAAGTCAGTAGGCAGGCTCTGGTTAATAGCACCGATAATGTTTTTGCCCGTTCTGATGTTTTGTTCAGCGTCTTTTCCCATCGACGATGATGTGTCGAGGATAATCAGGAAATTGTCCACCTTTTGCGTGTATTCGCCAGCAGGAAACGTATGGGGAGTAAATTCCTGTAGCGACGCAGCGGGTTTCACGCCGGCACAGCCAGCAGTCAATGCGCATAACGTCAGGAACACACATGTTTTGAAATACATTTTCTTCATCTGAACCTTCCCCTCCTTGGTTGAGGTCTTTTAGAATTGCTATTCTGACGTGCCTATTCTTCGAAGACCTTCTTGACCTGCCCGACTTTTCGCTGCGTTTGTCCGGCGATCTTCTCTCCGGCTCCTTCAGCTTCCATTTCCTTATTTTTAAAGAGTTTTCCTGTGGTCTTCTTGACTTGGCCTTTCACTGCGTGGAAGGTTCCCTCAATTTTATCCTTCATGCTTGAATTCATATTCTTTCTCCTTAATGGGAAAACAGCTATTCCGATAAAAACTCGGCAAAGATCCTGTCTTTCATTTGAAATTAATCGCAATGAGTATGCCGGGAAAGACTTAGCGCATTAATGAATTCAACTGACTGATTTTACAGGAAAAAAAATAAATAAGAAAAGTCGCTCGAAAGAAAAGCTGTCACCGGGTTCCGTCACATGTGACGATACCACCAGATATGACGGTCAGGCTGATTTGATAGCTTCCCGTTTTTCATCTCTTGTTGGTGGTCATTGACCGATCTTAGTGGAAGTTGCGCCGGTGAATGGTCCGAGCTACCCGCTCTTTGCCGTTTCTAACCGCGCAGGGCGACAGCAACAGACCCTGCAGCAGGGTAAAAAACCGTGGCAGGAGAAATGTCATGATCGCTCAGCCCTGCAAAAATCAGGAAAAACCCAACCGGGATATCGAGAACAAATTCGCCGGAGTTCGTGACATTTTCAAGAGACTGTCCCGCACGGTAGCAATCGGCCCCCGAATCATCTATCCCTACAGACTCCTCCTTTTTCCCAACAAAAAAACGTTAGTTTTTTCAGTATACCACCCATCAAATGCGTTTATTTTCCGGGGTGTTGCTTATCCTCCGGACGAGCTGCATGTCCCAGGCAACTCACGATATCGGATATCGTTCTACCTGAATATCTATTTGTTGTCCCCGCGCGGCATCCAAAGGTACTAACGGGACAAATTGGGTTGTGAAATGAACTAATTAAAGAATAGCTGCTATGATTTATCTGTACGGTCCATTTTCAAAACTTTGGACGAGAGGAATCATCAATGCTGAAAAACCCCTTGCAGCGGTTTCTTCTGGTGATGATGTTGATATTTGTCGCCAATGGTTTTTATCTCTATTATTTTCCTCCATCGGGGCAAGCTGCGGTCGCCCCGATCGCTTACAGCCTTTTCAAAACCGAACTCCGCCAAGAGCATATTGCCGAGGTCACCATTCAGGGCGATAACCTGAGAGGCCTTTTTCATGCAGAGCAGTCATTTTCTGCTGACCAACTTGTCGCGGGTCCGTTTGAGGGGGTTCGCCCCTTTAAAGAATTCACCACCACGCTCCCGCCGTTCGATGACCCGGAACTGCTTGGGCTATTGGACCAGTACGATGTTGTGGTTACAGTCAAACCCGCGGCCAGCCAGTCACTTTGGTCCTCTCTGTTCATCAACCTGCTTCCCTGGGTGCTGATCATCGGTGTTTGGTTTTACATCTCCCGACGGATGGGAAAATCTGGCGGTCCGTTCGGCAACATCATGAACCAGTTCGGCAAATCGGGGGCGCGTCAGTACGCCCCGAAAAACTCCCAGGTCACCTTTGCCGATGTGGCCGGGCTCGCCGAAGCCAAGCAGGAGCTGCAGGAAATCATCGCCTACCTGAAGGACCCTTCCAAGTTCAACCGCCTTGGCGGCAAGGTTCCGCGGGGGGTGTTATTAGTCGGCCCGCCGGGAACCGGAAAAACCTTGATGGCTCGGGCCGTCGCCGGCGAAGCGGAAGTGGCCTTTTTCAATATCTCCGCCTCCCAGTTTATCGAAATGTTTGTCGGCGTCGGCGCCAGCCGGGTCAGGGACCTGTTCAAGGATGCCAAAAAGAATGCTCCGAGCATTATCTTTATCGACGAGCTGGATGCCGTCGGCCGAGCGCGGGGCACCGGGATGGGCGGCGGCAATGATGAGCGGGAACAGACCCTGAACCAACTACTTTCCGAGCTGGACGGTTTCGATCCGCATGACGAGGTGATCGTCATGGCGGCGACCAATCGACCGGATGTGCTGGACAGCGCCCTGCTGCGCCCCGGCCGTTTCGACCGGACCGTGGTGGTCGAACGACCGGACTGGCGCGACCGGGCCAAAATCCTCGCGGTGCACACCCGCGACATGCCGCTGGCAACGGACGTTGACCTGGAACTGATCGCCAAGGGGACGCCGGGGATGGTCGGCGCCGACCTGCAGGGCCTGGTCAATGAAGCGGCCCTGATCGCGGCCCGCGAGGATGCCGAAACCCTGACCACTCAGCATCTGGAACAGGCCAAGGATCGGCAGCTGATGGGGATGGAACGCAAACTGTTCCTCTCCGATAAGGAAAAACGGATTACAGCCTTCCACGAAGCCGGGCATGCCCTGGTTGCCCGGTGTCTGCCACACACCGACCCGATTCACAAGGTCACCATTATCCCTCGTGGTCAGGCGCTGGGTCTCACCCAGCAGCTGGCGGAGGATGACCGCTATCACTATCAGCGCAGCTACCTGATGAGTCGCCTGTCCGTTATGCTGGGTGGACGGGTTGCGGAAATGCTGTACTTCGGTGAATCCTCAACCGGGGCGCAGAACGACCTCAAGCAAGTGATGGACCTGGCCGAGAAGATGGTCTGCCAGTGGGGGATGAGTGACCGGCTGGGGCCGCTCAGTTTTCCCCGCGGTGAAGAGCATCCATTCCTCGGCCGCAAACTCGCCACGGAGAAGATTTTTAGCGAAAGAACCGCCTGGCGTATCGATCAGGAGATCGAAAAACTGATCGATCTGGCTGAAAACGCTGCGATCGAAGCACTCGAGGCCAACCGCGAGGCCCTGGAAGCCCTGGCGCAGAACCTGTTTGATGAAGAAACATTGGACAAGGCACGGATTGAAGAGCTATTCCGCGGGGCGAACCTGACGCTCTCAGCTGCAAGTGATTTGCGCCCGGAGACGCCTGATTAGCGAAATGAATCCAAGGGAGTTGATGAACCGCCGGCGAAACGAGGAGTGAAGATGACCGATGAACATCAAACATATAGCAGGGAATCCGGGGAGAGGGGTTCCGACACCGATCTGTCGCCAGAGGAGGCCGCTCTCTGGAAAGAGCGATATCAGCGTTTGCTGGCCGATCTGGAGAACACCAAAAAGCGGCTGGCACGCGCATCCGCCCAGGAAGTTGAGGCGCAAAAGGAAAGAATGCTGAAAGACATTCTGCCCGTTGCCGATGGCCTTGATCTCGCCATACGACATACCTCGCACGAAGAGGATAGCAGGAATATCCTACAGGGAATCGAAATGAACCGCACCCTCCTGGGGAAATTTTTCGCCCGATACGATGTTGAAGAAATGGACGCCCTGGGGCAGCCATTCGATCCGGATTTGCACCAAAGTCTGGGAGCGGCCCGGTATCCCGGCGTCGCTCCCAACACGATTGTAAGGGTCGAACAAAAGGGGTATCTGCTCAGCGGCAAGTTGTTACGTCCGGCGCAGGTGCTGATCGCCGCGCGTTGATGCGCATGTCGAGAGCGGGTTCAACGCGTAACGGTTGATGTTATTGACCGCTGTGGTTGCCGCGAATGGAGACAGCATGGAGTTCAAGGATTACTACAAGATCTTGGGAATAGATCGCAATGCGGATGCGAAGGAGATCAAGAAAGCCTATCGCAAGCAGGCGCGGAAATATCATCCCGACGTCAACACCGCCGATACTGCCGCCAACAAGTTTCAGGATATCAACGAAGCCAACGAGGTTCTTTCCGACCCCGCAAAACGTCAGGAGTACGACCGTCTCAGTTCCCAATGGCAGCAGTATCGGCAAGGCGGAGGCAAGCCCGAAGACTTCAACTGGGGCGAGAGAGCGGCAAGCAATCAGAACTACGGCTATCGAACGGTTAATCCCGAAGAATTTGAAGAGTTGTTCGGTACCGGCGGCGGATTTTCGGATTTTTTTACCAATCTGTTCGGTGGGGGAATCCGGCAGCAAAGCCCTGGCGATATGGGCGGCCAGCAATTTTATCAGCAGGCGCGACCGCGGCACGGAGGGGACCTCGAACATTCCCTGCAGGTGAGCCTCTATGAAGCCTACCAGGGGACCAAGCGATCGTTGCAATGGGAGGACGGTCGTAAAATAGACGTCAAAATTCCGCCTGGGGTCAACACCGGGTCCCGGGTCAGAGTCAAAGGAAAGGGCGGTGCTGCTACGGGAGGAGGAATTTCTGGGGATCTCTATCTGACCATTGAAGTTTTGCCCGACAATCGGTTTCTGCGCGACAAAGATGATCTGAAGACCACTGTCTCAGCGGATCTTTTCACCATGTTGTTAGGCGGAAAACTCGCGGTTCCCGGCATCGACCGTACGGTCAATCTTCCGATCCCACCGGAAACCAGTAATGGCCGGATTTTTCGACTGCGCGGGTTAGGGATGCCCAAACTCAAGCAGCCAGAACAACGTGGTGACCTGTATGTCACCGTGGAAACCGTTCTACCGCAAAAGCTGACTGCTAAAGAAAAGGAACTGCTTGAGCAGTGGAAGTCTTTGCGTTGAACGAAACGACTGTGACCAGTTGTGCAGCCCCCCCCCCCCCCCGACTGGTGAGGAGAAGGTTATGAAGAAATACCAGATCGCGCCTTTCTACAATGATCCTGATGCTCACTACGAATATCGGCTTGTCGCCCGCATGACCAGGGTATCAGAGGAGTTTATTCTCCGCTGCGAGCATGAAGAGCTGATCACTGCACACAAAATGCACGATGGCGCAAAGGGTTTGAGCACTGCGGATGTCGGCAAACTGAAACTCATTCGCCACCTCCACGAGGACCTGGGTCTGGATCTGGAGGCCATAGATTTCGTGCTGCGCTACCGGGAGCGCGTCAAGGTCCTGGAGCGTCAGTTGGAAGAAATGCAGCAGCTCCTCCACCAGAAAGAGCAGGAACATCAGGCTGAGGTTCTGGACCTTTGTCGACGCCTGGCGCAGATGATGGATCGAGAATAGAAGATACAGGATATAGATACCGAATGACCAACGATTGAAATATCCCTGATCGAGAGACATTGTAAGCAAATTTCTGAACCCGTCTTATCCGACAGAAATGTCAAATATGACGGACCTCACCAAGGATATTCCTCCTCGATTCATTTCACCTTTTTTATATTCCTTCCATGCAATCAACCACTTGCATAAGTCATCTGCGCAGGTTTGTGCTGGCATGTAAGTTGCGCTTTCTCTAGTTGCTGAACCGCAGCAAGGAGCGCGGCCGAACAACGCAAAGGCTGGGCAAAGGCCCAGAGCAAGAACCCCAGCGGGGAAAAGAGAGGAGCGGTTTCATGCCACAACAGAATGATAACGACAGCCCGACTGGCCCCAGGGGCAGCGAGACCGATGCCGGTACCGAAATTGAGGCTCTGCTCCAGCAGGGGCAGGACCGGCTGAAGCAGGTCATGTCGAGTGGCGGCCCGCGCGGCGGGATCGTCCTGGTCCTCCTCGTTCTGGCCGCCTTCCTCGCATGGACGGCCTATTACACTGTGCCGAGTGACTCGGTCGCTGTGGTGCAACGCTTTGGTAAATATCTCAAGGAGGTTCCGCCGGGGCTGCATTTCAAACTGCCACTCGGCATTGATGTGGCGACGATCGTTCCGGTCAAACGACAATTGAAACAGGAATTCGGATTCACGACCCCAGGTGCCAACGATCCCTACCAGAGTTCTCGCGGTGGACAGCGGGAGACCAGGCGAGAAACGGAGATGGTCACTGGCGACCTGAACGCCGCATTGGTGGAATGGGTGGTTCAATACCGCATTTCGGACCCGGTTAAATTCCTTTTCGAGGTTCGAGAACCGAGTGAAACCCTCCGCTATGTTTCCGAATCGGTCATGCGTGAAGTCGTCGGTGACCGCACCGTAGACGAGGTGATCACCATCGGCCGACAAGAAATCGAAACGGAAGCACTGACCAAGATGCAGGCCCTCTCTACCAAATACGCCATGGGGATCAGTATCGACCAGGTGCAGTTGAAGAACATCAATCCGCCCCAACCGGTGCAGGAATCGTTCAACGAAGTCAACCAGGCCCAGCAGGAGAAAGAGAAGCTGATTAACGAAGCCCGGCGCGATTATAACAAGGTTATCCCGCTGGCCGAAGGCGAGAAGGACCAGCGCATCCGCGAGGCCGATGGCTACCGGCTCAAGAGAGTCAATGAAGCGGAAGGCGATGTCGCCCGGTTCAGCGCCCTGTTGGCGGAATACAGCAAGGCTCCGGAGGTCACTCGCCGCCGCATCTATATCGAGACCCTGCAGGATGTCATGCCGCGTATTCACAAGAAGATCATTATCGATGAACTGTCGCGCAGCATCCTGCCATTGCTGAATCTCGACTCCCAGAAGGGAGATAAACCATGAATAACATCAAGCAAATAGCTCTCATCGCGCTTTTGGCTGTCGGGGTGTACGTGGTGATAAGTTCGATCTATACGGTGAGCGAAGTCGAGCAGGTCATTATCACCCAGTTCGGCAAACCGGTCGGCGCTCCCGTGACGTCCGCCGGTCTGAAGTTCAAGATGCCCTTTATCCAGAACATCAACCCGATCGACAAGCGGGTTCTCGAGTGGGACGGCAGTCCATCAGATATGCCGACCAAGGACAAGCTCTACATTTCAGTCGATCTCTTTGCCCGCTGGAGGATTACCGATCCACTCCAATACTTTTTGCGACTTCGCGATGAGCGCAGTGCCCAGTCCCGCCTGGATGATATTCTCGGCAGCGAGACCCGTAACGCTGTCGCCAAGCACGAACTGATCGAAATCATCCGCACCACAAAGGATCGCGTGCCGCTGCGCGACGCTCTGTTGACCGGAGCGCAGCAGGAGCAGGATATCGGCGCATTGGTGCCGATCCAAAAGGGTCGCAAGCTGGTCGAACAGGAGATATTTCTCGCCGCGGCCGAGAAGGTTCAAGTGTTTGGCATCGAATTGCTCGATATCCGCTTCAAGCGGATCAACTACAACGAAAGCGTGCGTCCGAAGATCTACGATCGAATGATCAGCGAACGACGGCAGATCGCGGAACGCTTTCTGTCGGAAGGGAACGGTGAGGCTGCCAGAATCCGCGGCAATCGGGTGCGTGATCTGAACAAAATCCAGTCTGAAGCCTATCGGGAGGTCGAAGAAATTCGTGGCGTGGCGGACGCGAAAGCGACTGAAATCTACGCGAGTGCCTACAACCAGAGCCGTGAAGCGGTGGAGTTTTATGAATTTACCCGGACCATGCAGGCTTACAAAGACATTATCGCCGAAGACACGACCCTGGTTCTTTCCACGGAGAGTGACCTCCTCAAATTTTTCAAGGGTATGACACCGGATGGCGACCAGGTTTCGGGCCGAGGTTCCGGCGGCAAACGATGATAACGCGCGCAGGTGATATGGCCGCCCTCAGGCGGCCCCTCGCTTTGAATGGACGAACGCTCGGACGACTCCGCCCGGGTAAGTATTGAACAGCGAAAACGCAGTTCAATACGGCATAAAGATTCATCACACCCAAAAAGGGAGGATAAAATGGCAAGCTGGGATTTGTTTCAGGAGATGGACATGTTGCGCAGGGAAATGGAACAGGCCTTTCGTGGTCTCGGACGAGGTCATTCGACATCCTTCCTGCCAGGGCTCAGCGTCGGCGGCTATCCACTCATCAACCTGAGTGAGGACGAGTACAATTATTACATCGAGGCACTGGTCCCCGGCATTGACCCGGATACGATCGACTTGAATGTCATGCAGCGCAACCTGTCGCTTTCCGGGGAAAGAAAAGAGAGTGAAGATAAGGAGTATACCTGGCACCGGCATGAGCGTGGCGCCGGAAAATTTATGCGCACCATCGATCTGGCCGCCAGCATCGATACAACAAAAGTGGCGGCCGAGTGCAAAAACGGGGTTTTGCATATCACTCTGACCAAAGCGGATATTGAAAAGCCGAAAAAGATTTCATTACATGCGAGCTGATCACAGCATGACCGTAAATGAACATCAGAGCGAACTGGGAGGACAAAGCGATGACAAAGCATGAACAAAAACAACAACAGGAAACAGTCCCGGCCAGACGCGAGGAAATTCGTACTCAAGGGAGGGTTCTCGTTCCCGCGGTCGATATCTTTGAGTCGATAGAAAGTCTGACCCTGACGGCCGATATGCCGGGGGTTGAAAAGGGTGGCCTGGAGATACGCCTGGAGAAGGGGGTATTGACCATTAACGGTACCGTCGAAGCGGTGAAACGTGGCCGGCCGATCTTGCGCGAATATTCATCGGCGAACTATTTTCGGCAGTTCAAGCTGCCAGAGCTTCTCGATGAAGATAAAAGTCATGCGGATTTACGCAACGGCGTCTTGACCCTTATTATCCCCAAGTCTGAGTCGGCCAAGCCGAAGCGGATCGAAATCCGCTCGTAACAGCACGAGGTCGGTACCGCAGAATTCAGGCCCTGAATCTCGGGGCCTGAATGGATAGCTCGCTATGATCACGCCGATGCCACCGGCGGTTATAACATTTGTCTAAGGGGCTGATTATATGAAGGAAATGCGTATATCGACGTAACTGAAGAGCGGGACGAACCGGAGACAACCGTGATATTTAACGGATATGTCTTATTTGGTGTGGGAGGGAATGGTGTTCGCAGTTTGATTCAATCTATTTGCGGCGGATGCCGTATTTACGCATCCGGGCGCGCAGCGTGCTGGGGTTAAGGCCCAGCAGAAGCGCGGCGCCACATTTTCCCTCGATCCGCCAGCCGGTTCTCTGCAACACCTTGAGAATATGGTCTCGTTCCAAATCGGCAAGAACCTTGACGTCCTGCTCATCGACCTTGCGGAAGGTCTCAAAGCGATCCAGCACCTGAAGAGTGTTCCCCTGACTGGTGATAACCGCTCGTTCGATGACGCTTTCCAGCTCCCGCACGTTGCCGGGCCAGTGGTATTCGGTAAGGACATTCAGTGTTTCCTTGGACACACTGGTAACCTTCTTGCCGGTTTTCTTGTTGAATTTGGCGACAAAATGATTGACCAGAAACGGGATATCTTCATTGCGCTGGCGCAATGGCGGAATAGTAATTGGAAAAACGTTGAGGCGGTAGAAGAGGTCTTCGCGAAAGCGACCGGCTTTGATCTCTTCCTCCAGGATACGGTTGCTGGCAGCGATGATGCGGACATCGACCTTGGTGGTGTGCGGGCTGCCGAGCCGTTCGAACTCGCCATCCTGGAGAACCCGGAGCAGCTTAACCTGCAACTCCAGCGGCATCTCGCCGATTTCGTCAAGAAAGATCGTGCCGCCGTTGGCCAGTTCAAAGCGCCCCAACTGTCGGGCATGAGCACCGGTGAAGGCGCCTTTTTCACGGCCGAAGAGTTCGCTTTCGATGAGATTTGCCGGCAGCGCCGTGCAGTTGACGGTAATCAGCGGTCGGTCTTTGCGAGAGCTGCGGCGATGAATAGCACGAGCAACCATTCCCTTGCCACTGCCGGTCTCGCCGAGCAGCAGGACCGTGGTATCCAGGGGCGCGACCTGGTCGATGCGAAAAAAGACGTAAGCGAGGGCCGGACTCTGGCCGACGATGTCTCCGAAACAGTCTCCCCGCGAAATGACCTGCTGTAGCTCGATGTTCTCAGCCTGAAGTTGTTCAGTCAGTTGCTTGATTTTCGCAAACGCAGCTTTTAGGGTTGCTTCAGCTTTCTTGCGCTCCTCAATCTCTTCAGTGAGCTGCAGGTTGGCACCGGTCAGTTCTGCGGTCCGATCCGTCACAATCGATTCCAGCTCCTGCTGGACGCGGCGCAGTTCTTCATTCTGCATTTCCAGTTCAATCTGGTGAACCTCAAGTTCATGCACGAGTCGCCGCTTCTCGACTTCCGATAAGTCGGGCTGACGACCGTCCTTTTCTGCAAATAACCGTTGTTCCGCCTTGTGGCGCAAATCGGTCCCGGCTTCCGTGCTCGATTTATTCTGCTTTTTAACCATTCCTATTGTCCTCCAAAATATCAAGACCGCTTAGCAGGACCTCAAATTGCCTATCCTTCTCCTGGCTGTATATAATGATATCACGTTTAAGCGGATCAACAGCTCAGTCAATACTTTGCTAAGTCCCTCCAGCCGGTTTGGGGAGCGGTAAAACCTAAATATGCCGTTGAATTGATCCCCAGAAACGGATTGCTGCTGTTGGCGGGGGGGGGGAGAGCTCCGCTGGCATGCTAGTTGCGATTTGAATTTTTGAAAAGAAGTGTTGTCGGCTTGTTCTGACTCTTCAATCGTTTGGAACAAAAATTGATCCTGGATATGGATTTCGACCCTTTAAAGATCATTGCTATCAAGGGAACGTTGCCGCAGTGAGCTCAGATAGGTTGTCAAAACAACTGCAGATCATTGACAACCCCCACATTGAAAAAAGAGGAGGTAGCCAATGATCTGAGGTGAGTACTTAAGAGTTGCTAGCCTTTTCTTGTTCTTGTTCTACAACTCAATCTGCATACCCAGTTCAACAACGCGGTTGGCCGGCAGGTTAAAAAAGCTGGTGGCAGAGCGGGCGTTGCGTGACATGTGCATGAACAAGTGTTCCCTCCATAGTGCCATGCCGGGCTTGTCCGATGGAATAATCGCCTCATGACCGAGGAAGAAGGTTGTATCATTCATATCAAAGCCTTCCTCTCCCACCTTGATACGGCTTAATACTGCCGGGATATCCGCTGTCTCCATAAAACCATAGTGAAGGATCAGCAGGTAAACACCTTCACCCGCCTCTTCAATATTGTAACGCTGGTTTTCGCCGACGTGAGGAATATCTTCTGTAACGACTGATAGAATGACCACACGCCGGTGCATGACCCGGTTATGTTTCAGGTTGTGTAGTAATGCCGTGGGGGCAATGTTCAGGTTCCCCGACATGAAAACTGCCGTCCCCTCAACGCGGTAGGGCATCTCCTGACGAATCGATTTAATGAAATCGATAATATTCAGAGCACTGGCCCGGAGCCTGCGGTAGAGAATCTGACGACCGGTTTTCCAGGTCGACATGAAGGTAAAAACAATACTGGCAACCAGCAGGGGGAACCAGCCGCCATGAATGATTTTTGCGAAGTTCGCACCAAAAAAGGCCAGATCAAAGCTCAGGAAGCCACAGCAAAGCAAGGCTGCCTGAGCGAGGGACCAATTGAATTTTTCACGAATGACGACAAAGAACAGCAAGGTCGTAATGATCATATCGGTGGTTACCGAAAAACCATAGGCCGCAGCCAGTCGACTGGATGAGCCAAAGCCGATGACTAGGCCAATACAGCTGAACATAAGAATCCAGTTGACGGCTGGGACGTAAATCTGTCCTCTTTCGCGGGCTGAAGTGTGAGTAACTTTCAGCCGTGGACAAAAGCCGAGTTGCACGGCCTGCATGGTAATGGAGAACGACCCGGAAATGACTGCTTGTGAGGCGATTATCGTCGCAGCTGTGGCCAGGATAACCAGGGGCAGCATGGCCCAGCCAGGGGCTAGGTGATAAAACGGATTTTCCAGGACGGCTGGGTTCTCCAGCAATAAGGCTCCCTGGCCAAAGTAGTTCAGAACCAACGACGGCAAGACCAGGCAGAACCATACTAAACGGATCGGCTTGACCCCGAAATGTCCCATATCGGCATACAGTGCTTCGCCACCGGTTACCACCAGAAATACTGACCCCAGTACCAGAATGGCAATCCAGCCATGATGGCCCAAAAAGCGAGCGGCGTGGTGAGGGCTCATGGCTCCCAGGATCGTTGGGTGTTTAATGATCTGGCGAATCCCCAGAATGGCCAGAACCAGAAACCAGATCAGGGTCAAGGGGCCGAACACCGCTCCGACTTTTCCGGTCCCGCGGTATTGGACCAAGAACAGGGAAATCAGTACCACAACGGTTAGCGGGATGATGAAGGGGGAAATGGAAGGGGTCGCTATTTCAAGTCCCTCAATTGCGGAAAGAACCGAAATCGCTGGTGTGATCATGCCATCACCGTAAAGTAACGCGGCACCGAACAGGCCCAGGATGATCAGATATTTGCGGTTATTCTGTTGGCGGGTCTTCTGGGGTAGAATTAACGCAGTTAATGCCATAATTCCACCTTCTCCACGGTTGTCAGCGCGGAGAATGAAGGTAAGATATTTAACAGAGATAACTAATATCAAGGCCCAGAATATCAACGAAAGAATGCCAAATACATTTTCCGGGGTCGGAGCTAAGCCATGGCTGGCATGAAAACATTCTTTCAGCGCATAAAGCGGGCTGGTGCCAATGTCACCAAAAACGACTCCCAGCGCGGTTAAACAGAGCGCAGCAAGAGAGCTTTTATGATGCTGGGCTTCGTGATCAGTTAACATCTTTGTATCGACTGAGTTGGACATGGTCTTTTCCTTAAGCGAGATCAGGAGGCCTGATCGGAATTAGTGTTCGAACTGCTCGCGAAAACTAGCATACAGGTGATATCCAAGCAATTTTTCTCCGTATTTGGGATCTGTTACCAGACAGAAATTTCTTTTGTTAGCATTGGAATAAATAGCTGGAAGCGAAATTTATTTTATTGATTTTGTCCACCATTAACTGTATTCGGATTCGTCCACTTATCCTGAATGGAAGAGGGGCTCTGAAGAGTGATTTCGAAGTGTGTTGAAAGATGAATGATGAAAGAGCGATTATCTGTTGGTTGGCGTGAGTGGGTCAGTTTGCCCGAACTGCAAATTGACCACATTAAGGTGAAGGTCGATACCGGGGCTCGGACCTCCGCTTTACACGCATATTTTATTGAACCTTTTGAGCGGGATGGTTGCCGAATGGTCCGTTTTGGTGTCCAGCCGCGCCAGAAGGATATGAAAACCATTGTGGTGTGTGAATGTCCTGTCAGTGATTATCGGCAGGTGACCGATTCTGGCGGGCATCGTGAAATGCGTTATGTCATAAAAACCCCAGTTGTCCTGGGAGAGAGACTCTGGCTCATCGAGGTGACATTGACGAATCGCCGTAACATGGCTTTTCGTATGTTGTTAGGCCGTAATGCGCTGAAAGGTGTCACCGTTTTTCCCGATCGTTCCTATGTCAATGGGCGATTGGATTCAAGCAAGAAAGTTAAAGATTGATGAAAATTGTTATCTTATCGCAAAGTGCAGAGTTGTATTCGACCCGGCGACTGGTTGAAGCAGGGCGGGCTCGTGGGCATGAAATTAAGGTTGTTGATCCGCTACGTTGTTATATGACCATTGCGACTCAACGCCCAACAATCCATTACCGGGGTGAAGAACTCTCCGGGATCGATGCCATTATCCCCCGCATTGGCGCATCCATAACCTTTTACGGAACTGCCGTTGTCCGGCAATTCGAAATGATGGGGGTCTACAGTGTCAACGAATCGGTGGCGATCAGTCGTTCGCGTGATAAACTCCGAAGTCTGCAGTTACTGGCCCGTAAAGGGATTGGCCTTCCGGTAACCGGTTTTGCCCATTCCACCCAGTACACTCAGGACCTTATCAGTATGGCTGGGGGCGCCCCTCTGGTGATCAAACTGCTGGAAGGAACGCAAGGGGTTGGAGTCGTTCTGGCCGAAACGGATCAGGCCGCAGAAAGTGTTATTGAAGCGTTTCGTGGATTGAAGGAAAATATCCTGGTACAGGAATTTATCAAGGAGGCCAATGGGGCCGATCTGCGCTGCTTCGTCATCGGCGATAAGGTTGTGGCAGCCATGAAGCGGCAGGGGAAAGATGGCGAGTTTCGCTCCAACCTGCACCGTGGTGGTAAAGCCTCGAATGTGCGCTTAACACCGGAAGAACGATCAACGGCTGTCAGGGCAGCAAAAATTATGGGCTTGAATGTCGCCGGAGTTGATCTGTTGCGATCCAATCATGGGCCTGTTGTGATGGAAGTGAATTCGTCCCCCGGCTTGGAAGGGATTGAGACAACAACAGAAAAAGATGTCGCCGATCTGGTTTATCAGTTTATCGAAAAGCAGGCGCGGCCGGGGCGAACGAAGACCCGCGGACAGGGCTGATTGTTGTCTGGGGATGATATTAATTCCTTCCGCAAGAAGCTATCCCTTTAATTAACTGCCCCCTTACGCTTCTGAGACATGATATGGTAGTCAATCAGCCGTGCCGGATACACGGTTGATTGACTACCAAAATCTTCTGGCAATAGGGAGGGTTTATGCGACCGCTTGATCACGCCTTTAAAACCGTAACATCCTTGTTTCGTAATCCCGCCAAAGAAATTGGGCTTCCCCCGGGGGCACTGGTCTATGTTGGTGAACAGAAAATCAGTGAACCCAGTTTTTCATATCTCGATTATAACGAAGACACGTTTGAACACCGGCAAGGGGTATCATTTGATGATTGCCTGAAATTACGGACCAGTGAGACGGTCAGCTGGATTAACCTCGATGGTCTCCACGACACCCGGCTGCTGGAACGCTTCGGTCACGAGTTCAAGCTTCACAGCCTGCTGCTTGAAGATATTCTGGATATCGGACATCCCCCTAAATTTGAAGAATTCGATAATGCCGCACTCGTCATACTCAAAATGTTGAGTTACGACGAAGTGGCCAACCATCTGGATGCTGAGCAGATCAGTCTGGTGCTGACGGCTGATAACGTTTTGACTTTTCAGGAACGGCCGGGGGATATTTTCAACAGTGTCCGTGACCGGCTTCAACGTAAAAGCGGTCGTATCCGACAGCGGGGAGCCGATTATCTGGCTTACGCTTTACTCGATTGTGTGGTTGACAGCTATTTCCACATTCTGGAGAAAATAGGCGATCGGCTTGATTACCTTGAAACTGAATTAATCAAACGTCCGACCCAGGAAATTCTGCAGCAGGTTCATCAGCTTAAAGGGCAATTGCGCTTTTTGCGCAAAGCCGTATGGCCGCTGCGTGAGCTGGTTAATAATATGATCCACAGTGAATCCGATCTGATTGTTGAAACAACCAATGTCTTTTTGCGGGATCTTTATGACCACTCCATGCAGGTTTTCGATACGGTTGAAAACTTCAGAGAGACCGCATCCGGGTTGATCGATCTGTATATGTCGAGCGTCAGTCAGCGGATGAATGAAATTATGCAGGTGCTGACCATTATGGCTTCCATCTTTATCCCGTTAACGTTTATTGCCGGAATCTATGGGATGAATTTCGAATTAATGCCGGAACTTAAATGGCGTTTTGGTTATCCGATGGTCTGGGGAATTATGCTGTTATGCGTGGTTGCCATGCTTTGGTTTTTCAAGAGGAAAAAATGGTTTTAAGAATTTTAATTATATTGGGGCTATTGCTTGCCGTTATTTCGGGAGTAAGTTTGGCTTCTGAAAACAGTCAGGCTGCTGTTGCCAGTGATACTTCGGCAGAAATCACCTATCCCGGATTGGGCGAGCTTGGTAGCCGGACTACAGCGGTAACGGCTTTCGTCGGCAAGGCGGAAGAGCAACTGGTTCAGGTTGCACAACTGGCCGACGCGGAACAGCGTCTTCATGAATTGACCAAACAGCTGACCGGTTTAAACGACGAGATCAAGCCCTTTGGCCCTCCTGAGGATTGGTACGTCGACCGGTTAAGCCTCTATATTCGTCAGTATGCCCAGCTTCAGGAGGGTCTCGCCAGTCTCCAGGACAGTCTGGCTAACCGCCAGGGGCAGATCGACGCGGTCCGTAAACGGCTGACGACAGAGCAGGAATTCTGGAAAGGCTGGGCTGCCAGTCTGTCAGATCGGCAGCAGAAATTACCTCCGCAAACCCTGACGCAGGTCAATCAGCAGCTCACCAAGCTGAACAAGGCCACCGGCAGCAGCTCACTGAAAATTGTTTCGCTGCAGGAAAAGATCAGTGTCCTGCAGGGGGGGCTGATTGCGACAATCGACCATCTGACTTCTAGTCTCGAGCGCTTACGGCAGGCAACTTTTCGAAAAAACGCACCATCTTTTGTCTCCAGCCGTTTTTATCAGCAGTTTACTCCGGGGTTGCTCGATGAAGCACGTAAGGGACTGCTGACAGCGTTACGTGTTGACCCGTCATTCTGGGAGGAAGGCGGTTTGTCTCTGGCGCTGATGTTCGTTCTGTTTTGTGGGGGCTCCGGTACTATCTGGTATTACCGCAAACGTTTTGAACAAACTGAAGAGTGGCAGTTTGTGTTGAGTCATCCTCTGGCCGTTGGCTGCTTTCTTGCTGTTATTCTATTCTGGTGGCTGACTCCGTCCATTCCGACTCTGGTTCGCTTTCTCCTTCAGGTTGCTGCGGTATTGTCGGCAGTTATTATGACCATGTCTCTGGTTGAAAATCGGCGTCAGGGGTTGACCTTATGGTTTGCCGGGATTATCTCCCTGGTGACGTCCGGGGTGCGCATGGCATCCTTGCCCCAACCTCTGTTTCGGACCTATATTGCTCTACTGGCGTTGATTTTTATCCCGCTGCTGTTGCAGCAGATTAAATATTCACGCAAGCAGCGAGGGACCGCCCAGGGGAAATTGTTTCGCGCTGTGTCACGCCTGGCGATTATCGTTCTGGCGGTCAGTTTCGTAGGTCAGCTGGCCGGGTTTATCAATTTTTCAACCTGGCTGATTCAGGCGACCTTCGAAACTGCTCTGACAATTCTTTTTGTGCATATGATTCTGCTTTTGGCCGGTGGCGCTATTGATGTCAGCTTAACGTTTTTTCAATATCGGCAACGTGATTTTTTCTTGCGATTCGGTTACGAACTGGCTACACGGCTGAAACGTTTGCTGAAGGTGCTAATCGTTGGCTTCGCCGTGGTTTACCTGCTTCCGGTATGGCGGATCTTCACCACCTTCAACGAAGCCTGGAACGGGATACTTAGTGTGGGTTTTACCTTTGGCGAGACGTACATAACGGTTGAAATGCTCGGTCTGGCATTTTTTTCGTTCTATCTTGCCATGCAGATCTCATGGTTGTTACAGGGGATGAGTGATACCCAGCTTTTTGCCAGAAGGACTGTGGATCGCGGGGTACGCGATGCCATTAAAAAACTGATTCACTATGCCATAATCCTGATTGGTTTTCTGATCGCCCTTGGCTTTGTCGGTATGAAGCTGCAAAATTTTATTGTTCTGCTCAGTGCTTTTGGGGTTGGTATCGGTTTTGGCCTGCAGGATATTGTTAATAATTTTCTGTCCGGACTCATTCTGCTGTTTGAACGACCCATCAAGGTTGGTGATGGGGTTCTTATTGATAATGAATATGGTACCGTCTCTCGCATCGGGTTGCGCTCTACTGTCGTTGAAAATCTTAACCAGGCCGAATTGATTGTGCCTAATTCTCAGATTATTTCACAGAAGGTCACAAACTGGACGCTTTCTAATCGACGGGTGCGCCTGGTTCTGCCTGTTGGTGTGGCATATGGGAGTGATCTGGAGAAGGTTCTGGCAATTTTGACAAGGGTCGCCGCCGAGCATCCGGATGTCATGAAAGATCCGAAACCGATGCCACTGTTTATTCAGTTTGGTGGTAGCTCTCTCGATTTCGAATTGAGGGTCTGGCTGGACAATATCGATAACAGGCCTCGGGTTCAAAATGAACTGTTGTTGGCCATTGATCGTTGCTTCCGTATTGAAGGGATCGAGATTCCTTTTCCGCAGCATGATCTGCACTTACGTTCGGTTGCCCCTGGTATTTTTTCCAGTGGGAAACTGGCTGGCTTTGCCGGAGATGACAATCCTCCGGGTTCTGAAGGCAGCGAGCCGGAGCTTACCTGACAAAGGCTTGACAGGAGTCAGGTTGTCCAATGCCAAGAGGGGCGTGAAAGCGGTTTACTGCCAATGTCGCGCCCCTCTTTTTATTGGGTCGATAGGGAAGGGAGGCCTTACACGTTGATAGTGACCCCGACTGATGCGGCAAAAAAACGTTCCCCAAAGCTTTCAGCCAAAATATGTGCGCCATGCAGCCCGGTGCAGTGCGAGGCACCGATTCGCTTCACATTTAACTCAGCTAAGCGCTGAACGGTAGCAAGCAGCTGCTCCTCACTGCAGAATTTCAGGTGCGTTCCCCCAACGACCATATAGATCTTCTTTTCTTTGGTTACTTTACTGGCGTGGGCAAGGATATTGATCAAACCTGAGTGGGCACACCCTAGTAAAATCGTTAAACCATCATGAGTTTTGATATACAGGGATTGATCATCATAAATGGGGTCCTGGACCTGGCCATGTTCTGGACAGTTAATCATCAATTGAGGGTCCCCCTTCTCCACCGCCGTAATTCTGGGGATTGTTCCTGATAAAATCATATCAGGAACAATTTCGCGAGCTTCAGTGCAGAAATCAAATTTTGCACCGAGCGCTTCAAGCTCTTCCTGGGTGTACGGAACACCAATATCGCGCTTGTTGTTCCCCAGGGTACTGAAGCGTGGGGTGAAGAAGTCTGGATGGGTATAAATGGTAATAGGGCCGGTCTTTTCTAATAGCTGTTTCAGTCCTCCGGTATGGTCGTAATGACCATGACTGCAGATAATGCCGCTCAGGTTCGCCAGTTCTATGCCGAGTTTGTCAGCATTGTGGAGCAGGGTCAGCCCATTCCCCGTATCGAACAGATAATTGCCGTGCGGAGTCGCCAGATGACAGGCAAAACCATGTTCTCCTAATAAACCATGAGGTCTGACATTTTCGACGCTGTTTTCACACAACACTGTAATTGTGACTTTCATGATCTCTTCTCCTGAATAAAATATAATGACATAGCAGACTGTCTGCCTGGACAGTCAGAAAGTAGCTTGTATTCAATCTTTCTTCGTTGCTTTATGCCTTCCTTCGGAGTATCGGTCAGGCGAAATCCATCGTCTGTAATTTTTCGATAATCGGAGCGTCTGCCGGCAGAATATTGTGGCTACGCAGATCTGCCGGGGCTACCCAGTGGTGATCTTGCACCTCCAGATGTTTGATCTGCCCGCCGATCCATTCGCACAGATAGGCCTGAATTTCTACCTGTCCCCAGTCATAGTTGTGCAAAACCTTTGCCACCAGGGGCCCAACGCTGATAATAATGTCCAGCTCTTCACTGAGTTCCCTGAGTAAGGCCGTATGGGGGGCTTCTCCCGGTTCAATTTTGCCCCCGGGAAATTCCCAGAAATTCTCCTGTTTTTTCCCTTTCGGACGTTGCGTAATAAGAATTTTTCCATTTTTGACAATTACTGCGGCCACAACCGCGAGCGGTGAAGCAGATTTCTCATTTGCCTTCATATGTTTATCTGTTTGCTGTCTTTCCTGTTTGATTTTTAGTTGGAGGCAGATCGACTCTGTGTTAGAAACAGGCTCCGGTCAGTTGGTGACCTGTGAGAGTATTTTTCTGCCAGGAGATTCGATTATGTTTCAATTGTCCGACAAAGGGCGTGGAGTCCGCCAAATGTTTGATGACATTGCCGGTCGTTACGATCTGCTGAATCGTCTGCTGTCTTTTGGCATTGACAGACGCTGGCGTCGTTTCGCCGTTAGTCAGCTTAGTATACCAAAACATGGCCGCGTTCTCGACATTGCAACCGGAACCTGTGATGTCGCTCTTGAAATAGCAGAGCAGACCGATGTGTCTGTTCAGATTATTGGTGAAGATTTTACCCAGGGGATGCTGGAGCAGGGTCAGGTGAAGCTGAAGGCGTCTCCCCATGGGGGGCGGATCTCTCTGGTCAATGCACCGTGCGAGGCGATTCCTCATCCTGACGAAACGTTTGACGGAATTACCATCGCATTTGGAATCCGCAATGTTGTCGATCGTCAGGCTGGATTGTGTGAAATGTATCGTGTCCTTAAGCCTGGTGGTCGAACTGTTATTCTGGAGTTTTCTCAGCCTCGGAGTCAACTGTTTCGTAAAATATATTACTTTTATTTCCAGAAAATGTTGCCTGCCATCGCGGGGCTGATCTCCAAACGCAGTGCTTATCAGTACTTACCTGATTCCGTTATGGAGTTTCCCCGTCAGGAGGAATTCTGCTCCATGATGAAAAGTGCCGGCTTCTCCCGGATTCAGCATGTTGACCTGACCTTTGGCATTGCAACCGTTTATGTCGGGGATAAAATCGTTCGTTGATGACCGCGCCGCCCTGACCTTGTTGGGTGGCGATGTAACATTCCTATTCAACAACGTGATTCATTGATAAGGTCTGCTGCCCATGCTGGCCAGCAATGCTTTAAAAAGAACAGATTGAGAACCCGGTTCAGGGGGCGACCTTTTTAGGGGCGTCCTCCTGGAACAGGCCTTTGATATCCTTTATCAGTTTTCCCGGCAGGCCGAATGTCCGTCTGAAGACTCCCAGTACCGTATCTGACAGGGAATCGATGGGTATTGCGTTGACATTTGGATTTTCACTGCTGCCACTCATTTTAAAATAAGCAGTCAGAAACGCTTTATTCTCTCCGGTTAGAACCCACCCGGCAATTGGGATTGATGTCATGACTTTGTCAACAGTCCCAAGGGGCATGATCCCCAGGGTGAAATCCATGTTGTCTTCGATAATCCCCTGCCAGCCGACCATCGACATGTTCATGGCATCACTGTAAATTTTCAGGTCTTCCGTACTTGCACGTCCCTCAGCAAGGGTAACGCTCCCTTCCATCAGGGAAAACGGCATCCCTTCCCGGTCCATATCGGGGAGCTGTCCTTTAAAGAGTTGGGCAACATTCAGGATAGAGAACACCTTCGACAGAGTGTTGAACTTACGCAGGACGCCATTGTTGATCTTGATATGCATGCCCCCCCGGGCCGCTGGCCAGAAGCCGTTGTCTCCCGGATCTCCTTCAATATAAAAGTCACCGTCAAGGTCCCCTGTGATCAGTCCAGGTTTCTCAAACAGGTCCTGATGGAGTACAGAAGCGTCAATTTGGTTAACGTGGCCGGAAATTTTCAATGGAGCTTTTGCGTCTGTACGGTCAAAAACAACTCTGGCGGTGCCGGCGCCGTTTCCGTTGTCAAAGGTCAATGGTGCTAAAACAAAACGTTCGTGGGTCTCCGTGATCAGGCCACTGGCGTTCTGAAAGCGGAATCCTCTGATGATGCCCTGATCAGCATGGACGCTGATGATGATCGGTTTGTATTCAGTGTTTGTTTTTTCAGGATGTTCCTGAGGCGCTTTGTCGGGACCGATGAACAGATTGATGACGTCGAGCACATCGACCTTTTCGCCACTGATATCTAATTTGACCTCCGGATCTCTGAAGTTGGTTACTGATCCTGTGACATGGGCAACGGTTCCTTCCTCAAGACGAACATCCACCGGGTCGAAACGTATTCCGTCACCATTAATCAGCAGGTGACCAACAAGATCATAAAGGGTCAACTCCTCATTGAGGAAGATAAGGTCATGAGCACGAATTTTTGAGCCACTTACATCCAGAGAAAGGGACGGCTCTGACCAGTCTGACAGTGTTCCAGACACCAGGAATTGTGATTCACCGAGCCCTGCCGCAAGGTGATGGAAGGTCATCCCTGAGCTGTTTAGATTAATCGTTCCCGTGGTATTGCGCAGTTTCCCCAGAAGTGATGTCAGGTGAGCGCCAAAGCCGTTGAGCCGCAGTGTTCCCTGCCAGCCCTCGGGGGTCATGGTTACGGAACCACCAAGTTTCCCTTCGACCTGGAGCTGCTGTAGAAATGCAGAATAGTTACTTAACTGTTTCAGGCTGATATCATCAATAGTGACGCTGTAATGGTGAGTAGGGTCGCTACGCTGCACGCTCCCGTTGGCTATGATGCTCTGCTGGTTGAGCGTCAGTTTGACCTGATCCAGGTTAAGCTGGGAGGCATCAACTGTTCCGCTCAGGAGTAATTGGCTGTTTTCGCCCGCTGGCTTGGTGAAATACTCTGCGTAGTTCACCGCAACAGGAGTGAGGTCGGTCTTCAACGTAAACGCAGGTCCGGACGGGGGTCCGTTAAGTTGCAATTGCAGGGGGATTTCGCCGGCAATTTTTAACGTTTCGGGCCATTGATCTTGTGCTTCTAGCTCAGCGCTTGGAAGACGGGTGGTTAAAATTAAGGACAGTTTCGGGTTTTTAAACGGGGCTTCGATATGACCACGAAAGTTAAAAGCGTTGTTGTTGAGATGGAAAAGGCCATTCTGAATCTGCAACTGTTGATTCTGGAGCGTCAGATTGGCAGAAAAGTCCTGTAAATATTTAATTTCAGGACGCTGCCACTGCAGCTGAACCAAGTCGATGGCGGCGTCAACTCTGGGCAGCCTGGTCAATCTGTCTGTGGTCGACCAGCGCTGGTCCAGCGATAATTGAAGCTGTTTGATTTGCCCGGCAATCAGTTCTTGAGCGTGAGGTACGCGCCAGCGTTTCAACAGTGCAGGAGTAAGCTCCAGCCCTGCGATGCCGAGTTTTCCTTGCAGGTGGTTTACCTGATCATTGTGGCTGAGGATGATCTGCCCCTCAAGTGGGACACCAAGCAGGTTGCCACTCAGTTGAGTGAGCTGATCGGACTGATCGTCTGAACTCCAGAAACCCGATAAGGCGATTAATTGTTCTGCTGTTTGCGAACCATTTATGCTGGTGGTAACCCGTGCGCCGCGGACTGGTACTCCATCGATATTGACCTGGAGATCAACGGTTCTGGGGAACTTCCGGTTTTCCAAATTCAGCAGGCCTTTGGTTTCCAGGTGTCGAACCGTTAAATGGGTCTGAAAGTTATTGTGACGCCATTGTTGCGGATCGAGTCGTGGAGGGAGGGTCGTTTCCAGCAAAAATGTCGTATTCCTGTCTTTTAGCTGGCCGGTTATTAGAATGTCTGCAACCCTTTGAGGCTGCAGATGGGAAACGTTGGCCTGCAGATTGGTCAGCTTGACCTGCCTCTGAATTTGATTGTTTTTCCTGCAATAAATGTTCAGTTCAGCATCGGAAACATTCAGGCGATTGATGCTCAAGGTGTCGGGTAACTGGTAGGCAGAGGCTGGGGACAGATTCTGGCTGTTGCGGGTTGCCTCAGGCAGCAGCAGATTGACCTGTGGTTGCCGTAAGCTAATATCATGAAACACGATGCGGCGGTCGAGCAGTGGTTCCAGTTCCAGGGTTGCCATCATGATCGGGACTGTCGCCAGCGGCATTTCCTCATGGCCAATGCGCAGTTGTGAGACTTCAAGGGCGAGCCCTCTTGAAAAGGCCAACGAGACATTGCCGATCTTGACCGGTTGTTCAAGCATTTGCGACAGTTGCTGTTCCAGAGTATCTCGATACTGGTTAAAATCGAGTTGACTTAACCAGAGTATCGTCCCGGCCAGAAGTATTGCCAGCATAATTACCAGGTAAAAAAAGCGTCTCAGGCTAAGCTTTATGGGAAACCAGATCATGATGTCGGATCCTGTTATGGAGATAAAATTACATCTTTAAAATACCTTCAATCATAACGATTACCGTTCTGTGCAGCAAGAATTATGCGAAGTTATAAATCTTTACATGTATTTAGGGGGCTGTTAACATGCTCTGCCTTTCTGTAACTTGTGAACTGGTCGCTGTAAGCAGCCCCCTTGTTCGAGGACCCTTTGTGTTTCTATGAAAATTAAACGTCTAGAAATCGTCGGCTTCAAATCGTTCGTCGATAAAGTCGCGCTTGATTTTCAGCATGGGGTTACCGGTGTTATCGGGCCAAACGGGTGCGGCAAAAGCAATGTTGTTGATGCGATTCGCTGGGCCATGGGAGAGCAAAACGTTAGGCACTTACGTGGTCGCTCTATGGAAGATGTCATCTTTGGTGGGAGTGAAAGCCGTAAGCCCCATGGCATGGCTCAGGTGTCTATCGTCTTTGATAACAGCGCCAAGCTGTGCCCAGAAGCTTATCAGGAATATAGTGAGATCATGGTGACTCGTCGGCTGTTTCGCAACGGCGACAGTGAATATCTCATCAATAAGATTCCTTGCCGCTTGCTGGATATTACCGAACTGTTTATGGATACGGGGGTCGGGGCGCGTGCCTATTCTATTATTGAACAGGGAAAAGTCGGCATGTTGGTCAGTGCCAAGCCGGAAGAACGGCGGGTTCTGATTGAGGAAGTTGCCGGGGTCACGAAATTCAAATCGCGTAAGAAATCAGCACTGCGCAAAATGGACGCAACGCGACAGAATCTGGTCCGTCTCGGCGATATTATCAGTGAGGTCAGTCGTCAGATCAGCAGCTTGAAGAGGCAGGCCCAAAGAGCCGAGCGTTTCCGTGACTTGCGGGCAGATTACAAGCGTATTGAGCTGAGTCTGAGTGGCAATCGGTTTCAGCGTTTACTTGCCGATATGGCAATTGTTGCGGAACGGGAGCGGGAAGAAGCGGAGGTGCTTGCCCGCCTCGATGTCCGGCTTGAAGAAGGGGATGTGCAGCTTGAAGAAATGCAGCTGCTGTTGTCTGCCAGTGAACATGAATATTCTCAGTCTCAGGAGCGGATTTACCATCTTGGAGCTGAAGTTCAGCGGGTAGAGAGCGAATTGTCGCTAGCCTCTCGCCAGTCTGAACAGGCCCAACAGTTGCGGGTTGAGCTGCAGGCTGAGCTGGAGAGCCTTGCGACGTCACAGCAGTCGCTCAGGCACGAACTTGAAAGTGTCTCAAGCCAGGGGCAGGGTACCGATGAGGATTTGCAGCGGCTGAAACAGATGGTCGCCAAGGGAGATGAGCTTTTACTGCAGCATCTGGAACAGACCGCTGTGTTGAATCGTGACCATGAAACAACCCGAACTCGTCTTATGGAGCTTTTCGCCGAGACGAGTCGTCTGGGTAACCGTTGTGAAGAAATTGACCGGCGCTTGATTCTTGAAGCGGAGCGCCGGGCCCAGGTTGTTGACAATACAACGACGGTGCGGGAGCAGCTCAAGGCACTGCGTGAGCAGCGTGAAGAGGTCATCAGTCAACTCGAAGAGGTGCGCTCGCAGCAAGGGGAGGCAACCGCCCGACTTGAAACGCTGCAAGGGCAAATTGTTGAACAGAAATCTTTAATTCAGTCACGAGAAGAAAATCAGCGTGCCTTGTCTCAGGAGTTACATCGCGTGCGCTCCCGACACGAGTCGCTCAGCGAGTTGCAGCGTAACTTTGAGGGGTATGGAGACGGGACCCGGCTGCTGCTTAATGCTCTTGATCAGAAGCATCTGCTGCCAGATGTCATCCGGGTTCCGGTAGATCTTGAAGTTGCTTTTGAAGTTGCTCTTGGCCAGCGTTTGCAGGCAGTGCCGGTTGCAAACGTCGAGAGGGTTACGCAATTATTTGATCTTCTGGAAGAACATGGCACCCGGGCAACTCTTGTGCTTCCTGCCGCTCCTCCTGAATTAATCAGCCCTGTTGGTGCCCCTTTGCTTGGGCAGGTGCGGGTATCTGCCGGGCATGAAGCCTTTGTTCGTCAGTTACTGGCCGGAATATTTATTGTCTCTTCAGTGTTTGACTGTCTCGCTACCAAGTTGCTCCCGGGAGTTCTGTTAATTGATTCCCGCGGGAACTGCCTGGACTGGCAAGGGCTTGTTTCTTCAGGCAGTGTTTCTGCCGAAGACGGCGGGCTACTGAGGCGGCAGCGACAACTCGATGAGCTTGATGTTCAGCTGTCGGAGCTTGAAGTTTTAAGCCGCTCAGGGCAACAGCAACTTGATTCCTTGCGTGATGATTTGCTTTATAGTGAAGAAGAAAAACAGCTTGTGACCTCTGGATTACACCGTTTAGAACTGGATGCCCTCGAATTGGGTAAAGACCGACAGGCTCTGCAGGCTGAAGAAGAACGTCTCAATAAGCGTCTAGAACTCCTTGTTTTCGATCTATCCCAACTTGATGAAAATGATGAGCTGCTACGTCAGGAAAAGGACGATATTCTGGCTGGTCGTGATGATGCTCAGCAGGAACAGGAGCAGCTCGAAGTGCGTTCCCGAGACCTGGCCGAACGGCTTGAGCTTCAGCGGGCAGACACTGAACGGCACCGGGAAATATTGACCAGTCAGAAAGTAGAACTTGCATCCCTGCAGCAACAGCAACGCTCTTTACGTGAAACTGTCGCACGCATCGATCGGCAACGTACCGATCTGGAGCACAGGATTCGGCAGTTGCAGCAAAAGAAAGATAATAACATAAACGAGCAGGGACAATTGGTGGCCCGTGGTGAGAGGCTGCAGACAGAATTGGATCTGTTGCTTGATCGCCGTATTGCTCAGCAGCAACAGAATGACACGTTGCGCGCTCATCATGAATCGCGCAGACTTGAGCTTGAAGAGTTTCGCGATCAGCTGCGCCGGGTCCGGAGTGAAGCTGAAGAATTGCGCAAAACCGTAAGTCGTTTGCAATTACGCTGTCGCGAACTGCAGATCGATGCAGAGAGTGTGCGTCAGAATGCGCTGGAACGTTATCGGGTCGATTTGGCTGAGCATCAGGTTCCTGAAGCAACTGAAGATGAACTGGAACGACAGCAGTTGCAGTTGCAGCGCTTACAGCAAAAAATTGATGCTCTGGGCGAAGTGAATCTTATGGCGATTGAAGAGTATCGCGAACAGGAACAGCGCTACGACTTTTTATCTACACAGCGCGATGATCTGAATCAGGCGCTTGATGATCTACAAAAAGCCATTAGCCAGATAAACAGAACGACACGTAGGCGTTTCAAGGAGACGTTTGAGCAGGTTAACCAGACTTTTCAGCAGGTTTTTCCGCGCTTGTTCCGGGGCGGGCGGGCAGAGCTACTGTTGACCGATGAAAATGATCTACTTGAAACGGGGGTGGAAATTATCGTACAACCTCCCGGTAAGCGGCTGCAGAATGTGAACCTGCTGTCTGGTGGCGAAAAAGCCCTCACTGCGGTTGCGCTGATATTTTCTCTGTTTCTGATAAAACCGACACCCTTTTGCATTCTTGATGAAGTCGATGCGCCTCTGGACGATGCCAATATCGATCGTTTTGCTGAAATGGTAAAAGAAATGACAGCACAGTCGCAATTTATTATTATTACTCACAGTAAACGCACTATGCGGGTTATTGATACGATGTACGGCGTTACCATGCAGGAACCTGGTGTTTCCAAGCTGGTATCTGTGCGGATGCATGATTAATCCTATGAGAACCCCGACCGGTATGCACGAAGTCACACAGCCGGAGTTATTCAGAAGAGAGACTGTTTATGCCATTCAGTTTAGTGCTGAATCAGCTGCTTGATGATATCCCTGAGGCAAAAGGGGTTATCCTTCTCGACTGGGAAGGAGAGTCCGTCGCTCAGGCAGCGCGAATAAGTGAGTACGATATGAAGGTTATTGGCGCCCACTGTGGAATAATCGTCCAGCACCTGAAAACAATGTTGGAACGTACTGGATCAGGTTGTTTTGAAGAAATTATATTTCGCTACAAAGCTGAGAAAACGGTTGTGACTCCCTTGTCGGATGACTATTTTTTGCTTGTACAGCTTGGTAGTGATGCTGTTACGGCAACAGCTGCACATAAAATAAGGCATTGTGCCGCAGAGTTGCGCCATGAATTTATTTATTGATTGAATAGTGTACGTTGGCTTGAAAAAATCGCATAAAAGGACATTGTATATTTTATGGAATGGTTGGCTAATTTAAATCTGGCGGGTATCTACGATCGCATTAATCAGGTGTTGGCGTATCTTTCGACTGTTTTAGCGGGGGCTGGAGTCCCTGAAAACTATCTGGAAATGGCCTCTCTCGGGGTGCTGTATCTGGGCACGACTGTGTTGGTTTTGGTTTTTGTCTGGTTGCTTATCAAGGTCTTTCGCCGTCCCACCAAGCAGTCAGACACGTTGACAGAAGAACCCCAGGCTCAGATCCTTGAAGCTGAAGCCGAAGCCGAAGCCGAAGCCGAAGCCGAAGCCGAAGCCGAAGCCGAAGCCGAAGCCGAAGCCGAAGCCGAAGCCGAAGCCGAACCAGAACCAGAACCAGAACCAGAACCAGAACCAGAACCAGAACCAGAACCAGAACCAGAACCCCGACTCAGTCTGTTTGAAAAACTCAGAGCCGGACTGGCAAAAACGCAAACCAGCCTGGTTGGTCGTATCGATAGTCTGCTGCGTGGCTCCAGCGTTATCGACGATGATCTGATTGAGGAACTTGAAGAGGTTCTGATTACTGCCGATCTGGGTATGCAAACCACTCAGAAACTGATCCGTCGTCTTGAAGAGACGCGTGATCGGGGAGCGCTTTCTTCTCCTGATCAGGTTCGTGAGATTCTGATTGAAGAACTCAAACAGATTTTATTGTTTGAATCCAGGGCCCTTGATCTTGACAGCGCTAAACCGTTTGTCCTGATGGTTGTTGGCGTAAACGGGGTTGGAAAAACGACAACTATTGGTAAGTTGGCACATCAGTTTACCTCTGAAGGAAAAAAAGTCGTTCTTGGGGCGGGAGATACGTTCCGAGCCGCAGCTGCAGAGCAGTTGGAAATCTGGGGCGAGCGTGCCGGGGTTGATGTGATTCGGCATTCCGAAGGCGCTGATCCAGGAGCAGTTGCCTTTGATGCTGCGAAGGCTGCGGTGGCACGTAAGGCTGATGTCCTTTTGCTTGATACGGCTGGGCGTCTGCACAACAATGTAAATTTGATGGACGAACTACAGAAGGTTCGACGGGTTCTGGGCCGAGAGATTCCGGATGCTCCTCATGAAGTTCTTTTGGTTCTTGATGCGACCACTGGACAAAATGCTCTGGTCCAGGCCAAATTGTTCAATGAGGCAGTGCAGCTTGATGGCATTGCGCTAACCAAGTTGGATGGCACGGCAAAAGGTGGGATTGTTGTCGCCATTGCAGAAGAGCTAAAGCTGCCAGTGAGGTTTATCGGCGTCGGTGAAAAGATTGACGACTTGCGACCCTTTGATGCAGAAACTTTCGTGGCGGCATTGTTTGAGAAATAGTTTTAATCTTTATGGTTGTTCGACAGGCTCAAACAACCTGAGGGGCAGAAGATGGATATTTTGGCGCGACTCGAAACCGCTGTAGATGTATTACTTAACAAAAACAGACAATTACAGATAGATAATTCTCAATTGCGCGAGAAGCTTGAGCATTTGACTCAAGAGCGTCATCGCTTGGTTGAGGAGATTGATCGTATATTGAAGCGTCTTGAAGATATTTAGAGCGGAGGTCTTGTGTGAGTTCAAGTATCCGAGTTACGATCCTTGGCCGAGAATATACGCTGCGCAGTCAGGGTGAGCGGGACCAGATAGATCGGGTGGTCAACTTTGTCGAAACGCGTCTGGCTGAGATGGAGTCCGTAAAGTCTGTAGATACCAGGGATGTGACCGTGCTTACCTTGCTGAATCTGGCCGGGCAGTATTTACAGCTTCTAGATAAACAGAATGAACAGGGGAGTGATCACGAACAGCGCTTGAATCAATTAGTAAGCAAGCTTGAGCACGTTCTAGATAATGATTCCGGTTGCTAATCGCTATGCTCATAGGTTACTATCAAGCGTTAGTCTTTGATGTGCTCAGTTGTAATGAACAAGGCTGAGAAACAAGCAGCAAGGCACTGACAAGTGAACAAGCTACACCATATGGTGTTCGATCTTATATTGCTTTTTAATAGACGATTTTCGTGTTGTTGGTGGATCCGGAAAGCCTAATTATGCGACAGACTGCAGTCGTGGGTATGGATAGTTGTAAGTAATCGCTTCCCCAAGCCTGTTTGCCGGTAGTCCCACAGCAAAATACCATAAAGTAAGTAGTTTCTTCCTTGTCTTGCCTTTTGTCTTTGCCTCCTGTTTGTACTGTCCTGTTAAAGGAAGTTTATTGTATGACTAAGGTTTCTTTGCGCCAGCGCATTTTGCTGGAGCGTAAGAATTTGCCCCTTGATGCATATCGATCCCGAAGTCGGCAGGCTCAGCAGCGCCTGTCTGTTCAAAGTTGTTTTAAAGCAGCTCAAAGCGTGGCCATGTACAGCCCCGTAAGGGGGGAAATTGATACGTTGGAACTGCTTGAGTTGGCGCTTGGCCTCGGGAAGAAAGTTTTTTTCCCAAAGGTCTCTGGTTCTGATTTGCAGTTTTTTCAAATCGAGACGACTCAGGATATGTTGCCAGGTGCTTTTGGTGTTCTTGAGCCTGCTTCATCCGCTGCTGCAGCAACCCAAGCTTTTGATTTGATGATTGTCCCAGGTATTGCTTTTGATCTTGCCGGGAACCGTTTAGGATATGGCAAAGGATACTATGACCGCTGGTTAGCGACCAGGCGTCCCCTGGTGACGGTTGGCCTGGCTTTTGAATTGCAGATAGTCAGAAATCTGCCTGCCGAGACGCATGATCAGCAACTTGATTTTATAGCTACGGAAACCCGCTTTATTCCCTGTCATAATGGTGTGGCAGGTTCAATATAGCCTCTGGGGAGGATTTTTATGGGTGATGAAATTATCTTGATTATTTTAGTTCTGCTGGCTTTGGCTGGCGGGGTTTTTCTTGGGATGTTCTTACGGCGTAAGTTGTCTGAGTCTAAAGTTAACAACGCCAAAGTTGAAGCTTCGAAGCTTATCAGTGATGCAAAAAAAGAAGCTGATGCTATTCAAAAAGAAGCGATCATTCAGGCCAAAGATACGGTGCTGCAGGCCAAGGCCGACTGGGAGCAGGAAGCACGTGATTTACGCAAGGATATTCAGACCCATGAACATCGGATACTGCAAAAAGAGGAAAATCTAGAGCGTAAACTGGATCAGGTTGAGCAGCGCAATGATGAATTGAATAAGCGTGAAGCGCAATTGCGCCAGCAGAATGAACGGCTGTCCAGAAGAAATGCCGAAATAGACGAGTTGCACGATGAACAGCGTAAGCTGCTGGAAAAAATTTCCGGGCTGACAAGTGAGCAGGCAAAGCAGCAACTGATGGACGCTATGGTTAGTGAGGCCAAGCATGACGCTGCCAAGAAGATCAAGCAAACTGAAGATGAGGCCCAGGAAACAGCCGACAAGAAAGCCAAAAAAATCATGGCTTTGGCTATTCAGCGTTATGCTGGTGATTTTGTCGCCGAAAAAACCGTCAGTGTTGTTCCGCTGCCTTCTGATGAAATGAAAGGACGCATCATTGGTCGTGAGGGGCGTAATATTAGGGCGATAGAAGCCGCTACCGGGATTGATCTGATTATCGATGATACTCCCGAGGCTGTTGTTATCTCAGGCTTCAATCCCGTCAGACGTGAGGTGGCCAGAATTGCTCTGGAGCGTCTGATTGCCGATGGGCGAATTCATCCGGCCAGGATTGAGGAGCTGGTTCAAAAGGCCCAGGAAGAGGTGGATGAGGAAATTCGCCAGGCTGGTGAACAGGCGACTTTTGATGTTGGTGTCCATGGCATTCACCCTGAGATTATTAAACTGCTCGGTATGCTGAAATACCGAACATCGTATGGGCAGAACGTTTTGGTGCATTCCATTGAAATGGCTTTTCTCTGTGGGATGATGGCGGCTGAATTGGGCGTAAACGTTAAACAGGCTAAGCGAGCTGCCCTGCTTCACGATATCGGAAAAGCCGTCAGTCACGAACTTGAAGGATCTCACGCAGTCAATGGCGGCGAACTGGCTCGCAAATACGGAGAATCTCCCAAAATTGTGCATGCTATTTCAGCTCACCATGAAGATGAAAAGCCGGACACTGTCCTTGCTATTCTTGTCCAGGCTGCGGACGCACTTTCTGGTGCGCGCCCGGGAGCACGCCGCGAAACACTTGAGACCTATGTGAAAAGGTTGCGTGATCTTGAGGCCATAGGGACGTCCTTTGATGGTGTTACTGGCTGCTTTGCTATTCAGGCCGGACGCGAAATTCGTGTTATGGTGTCCAGTGAAGAGATCTCCGATGAATTTGCTCACGTTCTGGCCAAGGATATTGCCAAGAAGATCGAAGCTGAAATGACTTATCCTGGCCAAATCCGTGTTAATGTCATTCGTGAAACGCGTGCCGTAGAATACGCAAAATAGAGGTTAGGGTCCTGACTGGTGATGGGAAGTCTGATGGCCAGGAAAGGATTGTGGTATGTGCAGGATTTCTGTTCAGCTGTGGTTGCTCAGGAATCCTGCTTTCGTGTTTGGGGAGTTGTGAGTGAAGTTACTTTTTATAGGTGATATCGTTGGCCAAGCGGGTCGAAAAGCTTTGACTGATTGTCTGGATAGCTTGATTGACCGCCATTATGTTGATTTGGTTGTCGCCAATGGTGAAAATGCAGCCTCTGGCTATGGGCTGACTGTCAGTGTGTTGCAGGAGATCTTCAAGGCTGGCGTTGACGTTGTAACCTCGGGGAATCATATCTGGGATAAGAAAGAAATTTTGCCGGTTCTGGAACGCGAACCCAGGTTGCTTCGGCCGGCCAACTATCCTCCTGGCTTGGCAGGGAGAGGGGCGGGGGTTTTTGAAACAGCTGCTGGTATTAAGGTCGGTGTTGCGAATCTTGAAGGGCGTGTGTTTATGAAAAACCTGGAGTGTCCGTTCCGGTCAGCGGAGGCCTTGGTTGCGGAACTTGCAAGCCAGACACCTATTATTTTTGTTGATTTTCACGCAGAAGCGACCAGTGAAAAACAGGCTATGGGGCGCTATCTTGCCGGGAAAGTATCTGCAGTGATAGGGACCCACACGCATGTTCAGACTGCTGATGAGCGCATTCTTGACAAGTTTACCGGTTATCTGACTGACGTTGGCATGACGGGTAGTCGGGATTCTATTATTGGCAACCAGATAGAGCCTGCTCTCGATCGTTTCCTGACTCAGTTGCCGGTGCGTTTGGAGGTTGCTAAGAAAGATCCTGTGCTGTGTGGTGTTTTGCTGACAATTGATGAAGAAACTGGTTGCTGTACCGCTATCGAGCGCGTACAGGAAGGTCCGAAATAGTTATCTGCTAACGGATGGCTTGACCTCTGCTAACCCTTATTGAGATAAATATTGCTTATGAATTTTGTTGAAGAACTGACTTGGAGAGGCATGATTCACGATATTATGCCTAGGACTGAAGAACAGCTCCAGAAGGAAATGACCACGGCTTATGTCGGGATTGATCCAACGGCGGATTCCCTGCATATAGGACATCTGGTCAGTGTTATGATGCTGAAGCATTTTCAGATAGCCGGTCATAAGCCCCTGGCTCTGGTTGGTGGTGCGACCGGGATGATCGGTGATCCGTCCGGTAAATCGGCCGAACGTAATTTGCTTGATGAGGAAACGTTGCGTCATAATGAAGCGTGCATCAAAAAGCAGTTGGCTCTGTTTCTGGATTTTGAGTCCGATGCGCCGAATGCTGCTGAATTAGTCAATAATTATGACTGGATGAAGGACTTCAGCTTTCTCGATTTTATCCGGGATATCGGCAAGCATATAACCGTAAATTATATGATGGCCAAAGACAGCGTTAAAAAGCGCCTTGGCGAAGAGTCCAAGGCGGGATTGTCTTTTACTGAATTTACTTATCAATTGGTTCAGGGGACGGACTTTTTGCATTTATATAAAGAAAAAGGCTGTCGACTGCAGATGGGTGGTTCGGATCAGTGGGGGAATATCACCACCGGAACTGAACTGATTCGGCGTAAAGAAGGGGGGGAGGCCTTTGCTCTGACCTGCCCTCTGATTACCAAGGCAGATGGGGGGAAGTTCGGCAAAACCGAAAGCGGCAACGTTTGGCTTGATCCTAAATTAACGACTCCTTACAAATTTTATCAGTTCTGGTTAAATGTTTCTGATGCCGATGCTGAAAAGTATATTAAAATATTTACCCTGCTTGGTGCTGACGAAATTCAGGCACTTGTTGATGAACAGCAGAACGCTCCACACCTGCGTCCACTCCAGAAGCGTCTTGCTCAAGAAGTAACCTGCATGGTTCATGGACGGGAGGAGTATGACAAAGCCGTTGAGGCTTCGCAGATTCTGTTTGGCAATGCAACCGCTGAAAGCCTTGCAAGGCTTGATAAGGAAACATTCCTGTCTGTTTTTGAGGGCGTTCCGACCTTTACTGTCGCAATGGATAAACTGTCGGCAGGTATAGATATTGTTGAGCTGCTTGCTGGGGAGACCGATGCGTTTCCGTCTAAGGGAGAGCTGCGTAGAACGATTAAGGGGAATGGCTTGAGTTTGAATAAAAACAAAGTCTCAGCTCAGGATTATATAGTAACAAGTAATGATCTAATTAATGATTCTTACCTGCTGGTCCAAAAAGGTAAAAAGAATTATTACATAATAGAAGCGGTATAGTCCTTGGCGATATTTGGACTTTTGTTCCTATGGTGCCTTAATAGCCCCTTCAGGTCCTGATGGGGCTATTTTTTATGTTAAGCTTTAGATAAGTCATTTTTTTGAAAAAAACTTGAAAAAAGAGTTGACGGTAGAGATTTGATTGAGTATAACACGCATCCGTTGCACGGGGGAGAGCTTCGAAAGGGGAGCGGTTCCGGGTAGCTGAGAAAAAAGTTGAAAAAAAAGGTTGACGAGTCAAGGTGGTTTGGATAGACTCCTTGCTTGTCGCTTCGCCCCGGTGGGCGAGACAGCTGGTCTTTGAAAACTAAATAGCAGATGCTTAAAAGAGCTTGTAAGGGTTCAAGTTAATTGAACAAACTAGGATAACAAAACTTCAGAAATATAACTGGAGAGTTTGATCCTGGCTCAGAACGAACGCTGGCGGCGTGCCTAACACATGCAAGTCGAACGCGAAAGAGACTTCGGTCTTGAGTAGAGTGGCGCACGGGTGAGTAACACGTGG